>NZ_CP109273.1:0-4800000 GCF_045209745.1 Micromonospora sp. NBC_01638 | reverse complement strand
GGGTCCCGTGCCTACGGGCACCATCGGGCACGACGATCGAAGCGTTAGCAGTACCGGTTTGGGGCGGACAGTACCGGGCGAATGTGCGCCGTACCGTGCGCGTCATGACGTTGCCGCTCCGGCCCACCGTGCCGGCCGTCGCCGATCCTCCAGTCGCCAGTACGGGTGCTACCAGAAGGGGAGGCGGCCGCCGACTTGCCATGCCCGATGCTCGTCTCCCGCAGACGCCCCCTGCGAGGGGCCGTTGGCGGCTCCTGGTCGCCGCGACGCTAGCAGTCGCACTGTGCGCTGGGTATCTGTCGGCCACCCTCGGCCATCGCCTCGATCACGGCAGCTCGTGGTGGCACGGGGCTGACGCGGAGTCCCGCACGGAAGGGCCGAGGACGGAGGTGCGGTTCTCGTTCAATCCGGGAGGGCAGATCACGTTCGGCGCGTCCATCCGCAATCCCGGTCCGTCGCCGGTCACGATCACCGGCATCGCGGTCGATGACGGTCCTGCCGATCAGCACGTGTTCAAGGTCGCGCGCTTGGCGGCAAACCATGCCGTCGACGACTCCACTGCCGTCGTGTTTTACCCGGCTACGGCGGCACCGTTCCGGTCGATCAGGGTGGGAGCGGGCATGGAACTGCCGGTCTTCGTAACGATCACGATCCCGGACGTAGAGCAGTCTCCCGGAGGAGGGCTGTTCTTCGATGACATCGCGGTCGACTACGACGTGCTCGGCCTGCCTCGCCACCAGCGGGTGCCGATGGGCTTCCGCTTGTTTGTCCACTCTCCAAAGGGCTACGTCTCCGACTGACCGGCGAAGGCCGGAAACCGCCCTGGGAGGTGGCAGGGTGATTGCGGCCTAAAGCGGATCTCCTCGTCGGGCAGTCGTAGACCGTCCAGCCTCCCCGGACGGGGCCAAGGTCGTTCCTTAGGGTTTCTGCGTCTGGATGGTGTTCCGGGCCGCCGGGTTGGTTGGGTGTGGCTCAAGGTCGTTTGCCGTCAGGTGGCCATGGACGAGCGGCCGCCCAGCCAGCCCAGGGCGCCTTGACCGCTGATTGAGATCTGCGAGTCGTCGCTTGCTAAGGAACTGCCGGCGGGGTGGTCCGAGGTGACCTGGACCTGGGTTGCATTGGGAGGATGACTTGGCGCAGGTATGGGTAGGCGTCGACGCGGGCAAGCAGGCTCACCACGCCGCGGCGGTGGATGTGTCCGGCCGGGTGCTGTGGTCGACGCGGGTGGCCAACGATCAGCAGGCGATTGCGGATTTGGTCGGCCGGGTCAGCGCGGATGACGAGGTGGTGTGGGCGGTCGACCTGGTCGGCTGCGAGACAGCGCTGCTGCGGGCGATGTTGGCGCTGGCGGGGCAACAGGCGGTTTATATCCCGGGCCGCACGGTCAAGACGATGTCCGCTGGGTTCGCCGGCGAGGCCAAGACCGACGCGCGTGACGCGGTGGTCATCGCGAACACCGCGCGGATGCGGCATGACTTCCTGCCGGTCGAGGCACCGACGGAACTGATCGCGAAGCTGGCGCTGCTGGTGGCGCACCGTGCCGACCTGGTCGAGGACTGGGTCCGCACCGTGAATCGGCTGCGCCGCCTGATGCTCGGAATCTCCCCGGTGTTGGAACGTGCGTTGACTTTCACCAACGTCGCGACGCTGATTTTGATCAGCGCTTATCAGAGGCCGGAGCAGATCCGTGCCGCCGGTCGCGACCAGCTCGTCGCTCATCTGCGCCGGCATCGGGCAGTGAACGCCGTCAAGGTCGCCGACCAGGCGTTGGCCGCCGCGGCTGAGCAGGATCTCACCCTGCCGGGACAGGACACCGCTGCTGAGCTCGCCGGTGAGTTGGCCGCTCACCTGCTGCAACTGCACCGACGGATGCGGGACACCGACAAAGCGATCGAGGCGGCCTTCAGCAGCCACCCGCAGGCTGTCATCATCCGTAGCCTGCCCGGAATGGGGGCGTTGGCGGCGGCGGAGTTCATCGTCGCGGTCGGGGACCTGTCGACCTTCGCCAGCCCTGATCACCTGGCCGCCTACGCGGGCCTGGCGCCGGTGGCCCGTGACTCCGGCAAGCGCGTCGCCAACCTACGCCGGCCGCAGCGCTACAACCGACGGCTGCGCCATGTGTTCTACATGTCATCGCTGAGCACCCTGCGGATGAACGGGCCTAACCGGGACTACTACCAGCGCAAACGCGCCGAGGGACGAAAACACCAGCAGGCGTTGATCGCTCTCGCCCGCCGACGCGTGAACGTGCTGTGGGCCCTGCTGCGCGACAACCGCTGCTTCCAACTCCAACCGCCAGTTGCGGCCCCCAGCTGAGCCCGCGCACGTTCCCCAGACCGGACACCGATGTGGTCGGCGAAGGTCAGCCCGGGGACGAGCTGTCCATCTCGTCGGCTCGACGCCTGAGTTCTTCGGCGTGATCGTCCCAGTCCGGCCCGTGAGAGTAGAGGTCCACGCCGGCCGCGCGGAGCAGTTCCGCGTCGTGGGGTCGCTGAAGGCATGCCAGACGATAGGCGAGGTTCCGCGCCCAGACCGGAAGATCCCCGGTGAGGTCCGGGATCGTCTCGTCGATCATCGCCATGATCGCGTCAGCGTCTGCGAAGGTCAGCACCTCGATGAAGTCCCGAGTGGCCTCGTTGAGGTGACTGCCCGGTCGCTCCGGATATTGAGGGTCAAGACAGAGATCTAGAGCGAGTTCCGTAAGACTCTTCACGAAAGGATCATCCCTCCACCCACCCTCAGCGGGGCGCTGCCCCGCACCCCCACCCTCCCTCGGAGACGGCAACGGGTCTCCTCGCCCGGACACCACAAGGGCTGCCCGAGAACCCCGGTCGGGAACACGCCTGCCCGACCGAGGAGACCCGCCCAGCTGTCAGCGCCCGCACAGCCGCACAGTCCGCTTGACAGCCGCCATTGAGACTCGTCCGGTCGGGCGCTCCACCTTGTCCCCGTCCGGGGAGGTCGGTAGCCCTTGTGGTGCCCGGCGAGGGGATCTGCGGCTGATCTCCTCTTCACTTGTCCGGTGCTGCGTCGACCCCGTCCAACTCCGTTGCTGTCACTCGTTGCTGTCACTGCGTCGTTCGTCAGTTGGCTTGGCTGACCCAATCGCCCAACCTCAAGTACGAAGTCAACGACGGCGGGATGGCGCCCTGTGCCAGAACCCACTCATCGCCGAGCGAGGCGACGACCAGGTCAAGGCGCTCAAATCTCATCAGGACACCGCCCACCGAAGGCATCGGCGTGTACCCCTGGATCAGCGCGGCGTTGAGCAGTCGTCGTCCCGGCAGATCGGCCAGCACGTCCGGCGCTGCCGGGGGCCCGATTCGCGTCTCCCCCTGGTCCTCCATGTCGTACGACCCGTACGGCTCGCTGAAACTCAATGACAGGTGCTCACCCACCCCGTGCATCATCAGCGGCGGGTTGCCTTCGAAGTGCAGCCAGAAGTGAAGCAGACTCTCGGCGTCGCCGTCCCTCACACCCTCGTGCCAGTAGCGGGCCTCGGTAACAGCCTCCAGGCTTCGGCCAACAACTCGCCGCTGGAGCTCTGCCGTCGCCGCTGGGCCATCCACGCTCGAGCACTACTGGCCCGTCCCGAGCCGCCCGCACGCTCAGTTTGGAAGAACGCGCTCAAGCGGTCGTGATGCCCGAAACGCCTGCGGCCGGCGGCGGAGGTTGCTACCTCTCATGCCCCCTCATGACCGCTGCGCGCCACCATTACTGGCCCATGGATGGCCCGTCACGGCCACCGGCTTGTATGGGCGACTGTCAGCTTGGGAATTGCGGATCTCCGGCAGGCCACCGGCTCGGCGGCCTGATCTCGGCAGTCTCCCGTGGCCTCGGCTGGCCCCTGATGTCCTCACGCTGGGCACTAGGGATGGATCGCGCAGGCTACGCTGTGCCGCACTGTGACAGGGGGTGGGCCGGTGGGACATCGGCTGCGGCACGTCGCGATGTTGCTGCTCGGCGCGGTGCTGCTGGGCACGGCCGGCCTGGGCGTCGGCTCCTGGTACGGCGGCCGGGGCACCATGCCGCTCAGCCCCGACCGACCTGAGAGCGTGGCGGAAGAGCTGCTCCCTGAGGCCGAGCCAACCGGCTCGGTGATCGTGCGCGGCTATCGGTACGGCGTCTTTCTGGCTACCGACGACTTCGGCGGGAGTCACCTGGACTTCCAGTACGGCAAAGGTGCCGACTGCACGCTCTCGGAGCAGCTGCGGCGCACCGCCGCGACGCGGGGGTGGCAGGAGCTCCGTCGCGTGCCGGGTGCCCCGTGCGACGGCTGGCGGGCCGAGAGAGACGGGCTGACGGTTACGCTCACCCACCGGGCGTACGGGTCGAGGCTGAGCATCGCACCGGCCGCGCCCGACGGGTTTCTCGCCGCCACGGTCACTGGCACCCTCCTCAGCGCCGCCGCCGGTGCGGCGCTGTTCTGGCTGCTGGCGCGGCGACGTCCGCCCGTACCCCGGCTGGTCGGCACGCTGGTGACGGTCGCCCTACTCCCGGGCGTCGCCCTCACCTGGACGGACCTGGCCGCGAACAGGCTCACCGAGCCGGTGTGGCCCATCTGGCAGTCACTCGCTCCCCTACTGGTGCCGCTGTGGCTTGTGCTCCTTCTGGTGGGATTGATCGTTCTCGCGAGGCGACAGAACCCGACCATCCCCGCCACCGACGCGAGGCCTACCGCGCGGGGAAGTAGCCCAAATGCCAGCAGGGGTGGCTAGCCGGCCGTGGACCGCCCGTCGAGCCGGGCGCGGACCGGGACCATTGCGTCCTAAGGGGCTGTGCGGCTCTCCTCGTCAGCAGTCATAGACCGTCCAGCCTCCCCGGACGGTCACCGGGCCGCATCGAGGGCACGTCTGGAACATCAGCGGCGAAGGCGCTACTCCGTTCGGAGCGGAGTTCGGTTCACCACTGCGGACCCGGGATTCGCTGGATGAGTCAAACACTGGGCCGCAAACGCCACTCTGCCTCCATCCCCCGGATAGGTGCTAAAGACTGCGGCGCCCGCTCGGGGTCAAGGGTGGCCGTAGGCCATCGGCGTGCCGACGCGCAGCGCCCTTGACGCCGAGCGGGTAACGTAGAGGATCGGGCACCCGGGGGATGGGCGCGCCCTGGTCCTCGTCGCCATCGAACCGCGGGCAGTCCACAGGAAACTCGGAGGCAAGCAGCTCCGCTGCGCGGCAGCGATCGCCCCAACCTCGATGGCGAGCAGCCCCGACCGCGATCGGCCCGCCTCAGCCTCGGTGCTCTTGGTGTTCCGTCAACTGTGGCCGGTCGGCCCGGCCGATGCCGGCCGGAGGTAGCCAGCAGGCCGGGGCCGGGCCGGCGCGGCCCGCTTGCGGGCCGCCTTGATACAGCAAGAGAAGAATTCGGCAATCAACCACACTGGCCGCACTGGCCGCACTGGCCGCTGAAGCTTGACCGGCGGTCAAGGAGCGCTACCGGACGACGCACTTGACCGGCGTGGTCCCCGGGAAGCCAGAATGGCCGACCCGATGTCTCGGACCAGCCCCCTGACCTGCTGTTTCACCTTGTCGGGACGGCCGGATTCGAACCGACGACCCCTTGACCCCCAGACCTCGGCAATGCGGTCTCGTTCGATCCGCTGCGCTCGCCGACGGCATAGAGACACCTTGTGCGGTCTCGTCAGGTGCCGTCGGTTGCTGTACTCCCCTGCTGTACTGGCGCACTTCCCGGCTGGCGCCTACTTGAAGAGCCCGACGACACTCACAACGGTCCCGACAACGAAGCTGAGCGTGGCCAGCTTGGCCTGGCCCCCCGTCCAAAGCCCTTCGCTCTTCTGGCGCCAGCCGAGAGACCACCAGTCGCGCCCAAACTTCTGCCACTTGTGCTGGCGTAGGTGGCATCCCAAGATCAGTCCGGTCGAGTTGTTCCGGCAGAACTCGACCAGGCTGCCTCGTCTACGGTTGATCGCTCCGCAATAGACCGGAGCCGTAAAGAGAACGAAGACGAGTAGCAGACCCAGCAGCACCAGGTAGACAGCGGGACCAAACCTCGCGCTACCAAGCGACAGTAGGAGCACTGCCAGAACGCCATAGCCCCAGTACTGCCACAGCTTCGACTTGCTACGCGACGCCATGGGCGCAAAGAGTACCGACATGAACGCGGAACGTGAAGATCTTGCCCTCGTCGCCGATCCGACAGTCATTCCACTTCCAGCGGTATTGATCGAGCCGATGGATGCAGTCGACCAAACCGGACGACCGCGGGTTTGAGCTGCTGCTATGCCCGACATGGATGGGATCCCGGTTGCGCCGAATCTGTGCCCGATGATCTTGTTGGAGCGGTCAGCAGTCCGCGCCTGGACCGCCAGCCTCGGCCGGGGCAGGTTGCTGCCGGTCCCCCGGCGACCCCGCTGGCCGCTCCAACCGACACGGCCCCTGGGGTCAGTGGAACTGGCTTAGCTGCTGAGTCGCCCGCTCCAAGCGTTCCACTAGGCGTGGCAAGACCTCGGCGGCCGTGGTGACGCTGCGGTCGAAACTTTGCGACTGGAAGACCTCGGCAGCGTAGGCCGCAGCGCTAGCGCTCTGATCGAAGGCACTCGCGCCAAACACCTCAGCCGCATAGGCCAAGGCCCGAGCGGTCTGCCCGCTGACTCCGTCCCCGACTGACAAGGTCGCGATGATTCCTCTGAGTTCGGCAACGGTCTCGGAGTTAGCAGTGCCGGTCTCCTCCAACCGTTTGGTTACCGCCTCAAGCCGCTGCAACGGAGGTTCGGCGAGTCCCGTCAACATCTTGCCGAGCGTTTCAGCGTCAGGCACACGCAGCCTGGCGAGCACCGCGCCGGCCTCGCCTTCGTGGCGAGCCTTCCAGGACTTCAACACCTCGGGCGTGTAACGGGTCTCGTCGCCATCCACCTCCTTGTGATGGGCAAGGCAGAGCAGGAGCAGGTTGGCGAAGGTGTCGCGTTCCCCTGCCGGCATTTCGCCCTGGAACCTAGCGGCATTCGGCCGAACGCCGTAGATGTGAGCTACTTGCGAGTTTTTCTGATACACGCCCGGACGAACCTCTAGCACTACCGGCATAGGGCAGTTCGGGGCGTAGCACTGCCCGTTGCTGACAGTCCAAAGGGCGGCCAACATTGCCGGAGGAAGATCTTTGCGCTCGCCAGCGCCCTCGGCGCGCGGCTTGGGTGTGGTAGTCATCGTGACACCTTGTCATCGGTGTACGACAGATAGCTACAGCCACTGGTGTAGATCCACTGTCTTCCAACCGACATGCGGCCTGCCCGTTTCCCGTGACTCTTTAGCCATCCCGTCGGCCTTCGTCCGCACATCGTGGAGCAGGTGTGGCCTGCCCGGTCAAGGTGGAGCACCCCACTGTCTGAACGACCTTGACCGGGCAGGCCACACCTGCTCGGCTTTGCCCGGACGGAGGTTGTCGGGATGGTGCCGCCATCCCAGACGCTGAGCCGGCTGTACATCGTTCCCGGCATCGGCGCCAAGCGACTCGACGGGCGGCTGTCAGTACGAGACGTTCAGACCTGGCTCAACAAGGTCGCAAAGACCTGCCAGTGCTGCGCGCAGGGGAAAGACGAACGCCGGCCGCCGAAGACCCGCAAGTGCTGCGCGGTCGGCCGATGCTGCCAGGACCTCCCCGCGGCTCGCACCGTCAAGGGAATCCGCGCCGTCCTCCGCTCGGCGCTCTCTCAAGCCGAAGTAGAGGAACTGGTCGCAAAGAACGTCGCTGCCTTGTGAAGCTCCCACCGATCCGTAGCCGCAAGGGCAAATCGTGGAGCAGTGAGGAAGCTCGGGCGTTCCTGGAAGCCTCCCGCGACGACGACGATTACCTCTACGCCGCCTACGTCCTGGTCCTCGTGCTCGGCTTACGAAAGGGCGAGGTCCTCGGTCTCACCTGGGAGCACATCAACTGGGATGGCTGGCAGAAGCCATGCACCACCCACGGCGAGACGTTCTGCGAGCACTGCCGCGACAACCACGACATCAGCCTCGTCATCGACAAGCAACTCCAGCGAGTACGCGGCCAACTGCTACACCGGGCCACCAAGACCGAGGAATCCGACGCTCCCCTACCGCTACCGGCCATCTGCATCGCCGCACTGCGGCACCGCCACCACCAACAGCAGGCCGCACGACAGAAGGCGGGCGACGCCTGGCACGACACCCAGGGCCCCGGCAAAGTCGTCAGGTGATGCCGAGTAGGGCCAGCGGGCGGGTGCTGTCGCGGGCGTGATGCCGGTTGGCGGCGGCGATGTTGGTGACGCCGGTGCTGCGGAGTGCGCCGATGGCGGCGTTGCGTAGGGCGGCCATGACTTGGGGTCCGGTGCCGGTGCGGATCTGGGAACGATCCTCGTCGTAGGTGACGTCGCGGACCCAGTGGACCTTGTTCTCAATCGACCAGTGACCGCGGACCCAGCTCGCGAGTTGCGCCGGCCTGGCCTGGTGGACGCGGAGGTCGGTGATCGCGTAGACGGTCTCGGTGGTGAACCGTTTCGGCTGGTCGAGGCGGCGTCTGCGGCGGCGGATCTGCAGGGCCTGGGCGGCATGCGGGAAGTCGATCCCGGTGGAGACGGTGAGGATCTTGCAGGTGCGGATCTCGCGGCGGCCGTGTCCGCGGTCGGTGTCGCGTGCGGCGTCCGGGACGGCCCGCCAGGGCAGGCCGGCGAGTTGGGCGTGCAGGCTGGGCTGGTTGGCCTTGACGGTCAGGATCCAGTGGGCGCCGCGTTCGGCGAGGTAGGCGACGTGCTCACGTTGGCAGTGCAGGGCGTCGGCGGTGATCACGGTGTCGCGGAGGTCGCTGATCTGGTCGAGCAGCGGCTGGAATCGGGTGATCTCGTTGGTCTTGCCGTCCACGTCGGTGCTGGCCAGGACCACGCCGGTAGCCTGGTCGCAGGCCGCGAGGACATGCTGGGCGGCGGTGTCGGACGTGCGGGAGCCGCGGAGTGTCTTGCCGTCCACGGCGATCGCCCGCCGCTCGGCTGGCGATGTCGCCATGGCCCGGGTGGACAGCCACCCGCTGACGGCCGCGGTGAGCAGGTCCGGGTCCAGGGCCTGCAACAACCGGCGGATCATCGCCTCCGACGGGCGCCGGTCCGGGGCGATACCTAACGCGACGACGGTCGCAGCGGGGACGTCAGCGATCCACTCGGCGATCGCGGTGTAGGAGCGGTAGCCGGCCACCACGGCACAGACCGCTGCGGTCACCACCACGGTCAACCGGTGCCGGACACCGCGACGGGCGCGAGGATCCGGCAGACCCGTCAACGCCGCGGGCAGCCCAGCAGCGGCTTCGTGCACGGTGACAGCCGGTGCGTCGGACACAGACGAGATCAGCGATGATGGCAGAGCGGGCATGACTCACTTCGGACGATCAATAAGGCGTAGGAACCTCGATGATCATCTGAACCGGTCATGCCCGCCCTGCTACCACCAGCAAGGGCGCGTCTACACCAACCACATCAAGCCGGGCACCCCCGCGACTTTGCCGGGGCCCTGGCACGACACCGGCATGATCTTCACGACCCGCTACGGACTGCCGGTCGAACCCCGCAACTTCAACCGCTCCTACGACAGCCGCATCGCCCGCACCGGAATCCCAAAGATCACCGTTCACGACGCCCGCCGCACCTGCGGTTCGCTGCTCGTCGACCTGGACGTGCACCCCCGGGTCGCGATGGCGATCCTGCGGCACGCGGACTTCTCGATCACGATGGAGATCTACAGCCAGGTCTCGTCCAAGACGACCCGTGAGGCTCTGCGGAGGCTCGGCGAAAGCCTCGATCAATGAGCCGTTGCTGTACTTCGCTGCTGTACAAGATCAGAAATGGCCATCCGGAAGATTCCGAATGGCCTCTGACCTGCGTCGGGACGGCCGGATTCGAACCGACGACCCCTTGTTACCAAACGTAGCCATCCCGACCTTGTCATTGACTGCCAGAAGTAGGCGCTGAGCTGCACAGACACGCTCAAGCATCGATCGCTTCTTGTCACTGATTGTCAACCTCGGGCAGGGGTTTTCGGGGGGGTAAACGGGGGGAGGCTGACAGGACGTCACCCGGTCCACCGCGCCCACTCGCCCGCCATCGGAACCTCTCGTCCGGACGAGAGCGACGTCTTCCTACCTATCGTGACCCGCCTACAGCAGGCATTGGGGGACGATGTCGATCGGTCGACATGAATCTCTGCCAAATGCCGATTGCCCCTCGTCGGCGCCATCCCGCTCGGTTGACCGTCAGCCAGCCTTGACGGGGCCCGAGCCCAGCCATCCGGACCCGTCTTGGCACGTGAGCCTCTCAGCCGGATGCGCCTCAGCAACCCGATCACGTGCACGCTCATGTCGATGACAGCGCATCTCCACACCTGGGACAACGGCTCCTACTGAGCTATGCGGACCGGCTCCCAGAGAGCCTCCTGCCAGGCGCGCTGCAGCAGACTGGTAAGTGCTTCGTCGCCGGGGAACGCTGTCTCGTCCACGGCAGCGATCGGCTGCGCTGAGCAGTGCGAGTTGGTCGCGGCAGCGGCTCTCATGCCGTTCAGTGATTCGCGCGTCAAGCGCCGTGTCTCGTCGGGAATGCCGAGCCTTCGCAGGCCCAGCCGAAGCACCTGCATGGTGATGCCGGCCAGCATCGGGGCTTCAGGCCAGATGACCCGGTCGCCGTCCCTGGTCCCGCTCGTAGCCGGTGACGCCCGCGCCGGCCCCCTGCAGGAACCAGGCGGTGGACAGGCCCACCATCCCCGCCCCGATGACGGCAACGTCGTCCGTAGGAACGTGCCCTTGATATGCGGATGGCATGCCGTTCCTCATCTCTGCGTTAGGCCACATCCACCATCTCCAGGCGCGCAGGCGAGCCGACAGGGTAGGCACCGGCGAACCTGCGGGCTCGCTTCCTGCTGGCGGCCGGCAACCAACTGTCAGGGCAAGCTGGGGAGCAGTGGTTGTTGCGGCCGTGGTCACGGCCTGCCTGTCGATGCCGCAGACACCTGGGATGGCTATCCGAACCGCAGGTCGTCGTCCCGGGCACCTTGTGTGGTGCGGTACCCCAGGACGTGGCCGGCCAGTTGCTCGAGCAGCCCAGGGCCCGGCGCGCTGGTCGCGTTCGTATCCGAGAAGCCGCCCCGCAGCGCCCGGCAGTGACGATCACCGCGGTGGTCTGTTCACAATGCTCACCGAGGTCGTCGCGCTTGGTTCAAACAGTGCCGGTGCGGACAGGCTGGTCGGCGAAAGCCCTCGGACCGCCTTACCGGAGCTCGGCAAATTACGACCATCGGATTGACCGTCCCATCGACTGTTCACCAGAGCTCGCAGCGTGAAAACTGCCGTTAGACAACGACGACTCGTGACCGATGGGCTTGTGTCCAGCGCCACCTCGTGATGCTGAACGCGTAGGAGACATAGACGCGTGCGCGGTCGGCGACGGGCAACCACCGCTTACGCCGCACGCGGTCACCCAGTGGGGAAAGGCAGGGCGACATCATGCTGAGCGACGCCGAGCAGCGAAAGCTGACCGAAATCGAGTTGAACCTGCAGACCGAGGATCCCCTCTTCGTGAGGAGCTTCAGTGATCGGAGTCGGTGGCGGTTGAGGCGGTGCGGCATGACTGGGCGCGGCTGGCTTATCATGAGTGCGCTGATCATGTGCCTCGCCGTGTTGATGATCAACGCATGGGTGGCCGCCTTGGCAGCGGCCATCGCCGTTATTGGTGCCGGTCTGCGGCTCAATGACTCCTGGCGACTCAGAATTCGGCGGCTCTCGGCGCGTCCTTGAACGCATCGAGAATTTTATGATCATCGCGAACGAACTCCGACCTACGCACAAGTTGCACGTTGCGGACGACCGGCAACTAAAGCACACTCAGGTGGTCGCTACGAGCCCATGCGCCTTCGAGGACAGCGGTCGCACAAGGAACGCGTCAGTGCCATAAAGTTGGCCATAACCGATCGCCGTCAGTCATACA
Source organism: Micromonospora sp. NBC_01638 (assembly GCF_045209745.1). Lineage (NCBI taxonomy): Bacteria > Bacillati > Actinomycetota > Actinomycetes > Micromonosporales > Micromonosporaceae > Micromonospora > Micromonospora sp. NBC_01638. The sequence continues at coordinate 4,788,068 of NZ_CP109273.1, read as the reverse complement.
AAGAAGTATAATTTTCGAAGTAATCTGCAACGGAACAGAAGGAGCGCGACAATGCCACTAACGTTTGGACACGACGAGGAACATCAGACCTTCTTGATCGGTGACCACGCGTTCGAGGCTTGTCCGCGTCCCGCGCGGACCGATACATTCTCCCAAGATTCAGTCGACGACGTCGTCGACGTGTGGGGTAAGGATTCCTTTCCAGCAAGCGATCCGCCGTCGAACTGGTGAGCCCCCGTAGCTGCGGTACGCAACGTTCTCGTTCCAGCTCTAGCTAGCCCGGCGTCGGTAGCTCTTGTTGCGGCCAGTTGAGGGCACGTGCCCCGAGCAGGGCTGCCTGCAAAGTAAAGCGGTGGGCCGGGTCGAACGGGTTGTATCCGGTGAGCATTTTGATACGTTGGAGACGATACGTCACCGTACGCACCGACACGTGTATGCGTTTTGCCGACTCCGTCGCCACGCCGCCCGTATCGAAATACGCCTCCAGTGTTGCCAGTAGTGACTCTCCCGCGCCTCGTGCTTGTGTGAGAGGGCTGAGCACCGCATGCACCAATTCAACGATTGCCGGCTGATCGCGCAGTAACACCCGATAGATGAGCAGGTCTCGTGCACTGACAACCGGGCTGCCCACCCGCAGTCGCGCCGCCATGGTCAAGGCCTCACGAGCCTCCTCGTAGGAACGAGCGATGCCGTACAGCCCTGGATGCGGACGGCCGACGGCTACCTGCCACGGCTGGCCGCGCGGCAGACGGCGCAGTTGGTCGTGCATCAAACGGCCGAGCTCCGTGGTCGCATCCCGACCCGACGGCATCCGCACCGCATCGATGGCGTCCGCGGGAGCCAAGACCACCAGGAGGCCATTCTTGGTGGCGACAAGCACGTCACGATCACCCAGCCGGTCGAAGATGACCGACTCGAGCGCCGTGATAGCGGCGTCGGTGTCGGGAAGCCGGCGACTTGGTGCGGCCAATGCCACTTGATGGACGCGAGCCAGGTCGAGACCGAACGGTTCAGCCCGATCGACCAGCGCACCCAGGTCGGGGTCGCCGCGAAGTAGGTCGTCGATCAGCTCGCGACGAAGGGTCTCTTCGCGACGGACGAGGTCCCGGCGAGCCGTCGCATAGCCCTCGGCAAGAGTCGCCACCGCATCGTCGATGACGTACAGCACGGCGGCCGCAGCCGCCCGGACCGCTTCACGGTCGCGGCTACGCACGACAATCGGCAAATCCTGCCACAGCCGACGTGCCGCCGACAGATAGAGCTGAACCACCCGCCCAGCCGAAACGCCCTGCTCCGCAGCCCTGCGTCCCAAGACCTCCACAGCATCCAGTTCAGACCGCTTCGGTCTCCGCCCCGTTATCGCCGCATCTGCCAACAGGCCGAGATAATCGCCGAGCAGTTCCACCGAGACACCTCCCGCGTCTTGGCTCGCCCCTGCTGCGACCTCGCGGAGCCAGTGGTCGTCCGATTCGGCCACCGAGGCTGCCGATGCGCTGTTCCGAAATCCAGATGCCATCACATTCCGCACTTTCTCGAGCGTCTGTCAGGCTTCGCTCACATCAACAACCAGGTCATCGACCCGGGCAATGAACTCACCGCTGCACGTATGTTCGGCATACGCACGAGATGTCGCCACCTGCCACCGGCGAACATCGACCAGCCGCCGCACACCGGCATCGACCAGCAGGCCCGTCCACTCCTCCTCGGTTACCGTGCCGTGTCCGACGGTAAGCAGTCGCACCGTCATAGCAAGCTCCTCGAACGCGCATACCCGACGGGCCGGTGACGCGCGACCGGCAGGCTCGCTGCCTCCCACCGAAGCGAATTCCTGAGCTCGCAGTCCACCTCCAGCGATGTCGTCGGACTCCACCTTGCCGCGCGGCGTCAGGTCTCTGTCAGAGCGGTCGACGGCGACGAGCGACTGTTCAGGTTGCCGACCTTCAGCAACGAAGAGCATGACGGAAGGAGACCCTATAACGAACTAGATCGATGTTGCAGCGTCTGTGTCGATCAAAGATTTCCTAGGGTCGGCAGTGTAGGTCTGCTTTATCTGGCCGTCACACGCCTGTTTCCCGTCCGGACCACCGGTGACGATGGGCGAACGCACAGAGTCCGGCAGCCGCCCACCGCCGGGGCACGTCCCGGACTCTCTTCGTACCGGTGCACGACCTGATGAGAGGCTGGGATGGATCTTTTCAAGAGGGCGGATCTGCTGAGGCTGGCGGACGACAGCGGTGGCGTACGGGTCTCGATGTTCCTGCCGACCCATCGCGGCGGGCCACAGAGCGACCGCAACCGCATCCGGCTTAAGAATCTGGTGCGCCACGCCCAGCAGGTGCTTCGCCACGAAGGTACACCCAGCACCGAGGTCGACGCGATCCTTGCACCGGCACGCGACCTCCTGCACCGCATGTGGTTGTGGCAGCGGCCGAGCGACGGACTTGCGTTGTTCCTCAGCGCCGGCTCGCTTCAGCCTGTCAGGGTTCCGATCCGGCTACCGGAATTGGTTACGGTCGGTGACCGGTTCGCCGTACGACCGCTGCTATCCCTACTCACAGCCGGCGGCCACTTCTACATCCTGGCCCTGAATCAAGAAGAGATCCGCCTCTTCCGTGGGTCACGCTTCGACGTTGACGAGGTGACGCTCGACGGTCTGCCGTTGGCCATGTGGCTGACCATGCCGCGCCGTCAGCCGATAAGGGCCCACGGGTTCCTTGTCGATCGCGGCGGCCCACACGCAGGGTTCCACGGCAATGACGCCGAATCGGCGCCGTTGATAATCGAACATTTTCGCCGCGTTGATCGAGCTCTGGCGGAAGTGCTCGCCGACGAGGACGCTCCCCTCGTGCTGGCGGGCGTACGATCCACGCAACAGCTTTACCGGCAGGTCAACACCCATCCCCGGCTCCTGGACACGGGAATCGACGCAAGCCCCTGGGACTTCAGCGCCGCGCAGCTACACCGACGTGCCTGGCCGCTCGTGGAGCCGACGTTACGCAGCGGTGAGGTTGCTGCCGTGGCGGCGTACCGGGCATTGCTCGGCAGCGACCGCACCCGTACCGAACCGGCCGAAATTCTCGCCTTCGCAGAGCAGGGACGCATCGAGACGTTGTTTCTCTGCGCCGACAGGGCCGGCGGCGGTACCTCGTTCCCCGCAGGACCGTCGGTCCGACTCACCTCGGCTTCGTTCCACGAAGAGCGTCTCGATCTCGCCGCCGTGGCGACACTTCGCCACGGCGGTGCGGTATATATGGTTTCACGATCACGGATGCCTGATGTCACGTCAGCCGCCGCGATGCTGCGATATTGAGGTCGCAGACCAGCACGGTGTGCCGGCCGGCCAGAGCGTGAATCGGACAGTTGAGCAGGTGCGTGCTCTCTGCGCTGATGTGGGGCGCGAAGCCGAGGTGATCGCGCACGTCGGAGATGCTCTCGCCCGGCTGGCTCGTCCGCGTCCGCGCGGCCGGCCGGGACCCGGTAGCGGGCGGTGCGCAGGCCGGCGTCCACGAGCTTGTCCAGGTGGAAGGCCGCGAGCCAGGTGGCGGCCTCGTTGAAGAGGCAGGGGCGCGGTCGGCACCGACCGTCGCCAGCGACAGCAGGCAAAGTCGTCCGCCGCTACCGTCAGTAGTTTCAGGACAACGCCGCTCGCTGCCGACGCCCGGCAAGAATCCCTGGTCACCGATGCAACGCCTCGAAGGCGAGTCGACTGCCCGTGCTGACCGGATCGACTTTGCCGATCCTCGGCAGATTCGTCTACCCGTATTGGTCATCGGTGGCTCTACCCACCGATCCGGGGGACGCGGATGCTGAATTCGAGGATCGGCCGAGGAACCCGAGGCCAAGGTGGTCGTGGGCGCTCGTGGGCTTGGGCCATCTGCCTCAAGCAGCGCGATAGATCAAAGAGCGTGCGCCAAAACAGCACGCTCCGTTCCTAACGCGCCAGGCATGGCAGCCGGACACCGGCCCCCAGGACAGGAGGCGCATGATGATCCACAACCGCAGTCCGCAGCAGCCGGAACAACGACCGATCGTCGTCGGCGTTGACGGTTCACCAGGTTCGAAAGCCGCTCTGCGATGGGCCTTGGACCAGGCGGAACGAACGACGGCCACCGTTGAGACGGTCATCGTGTGGGCACCGGAGGCAGCGTTCTACTACGGCTACGAGTGCGCATCGATGGCCGCCGCCGGCGAGGATCTGGCCGCCGCCGCGGACACAGTGCTGATGGACACCCTCGTGGAGGTCACCGACGAGCGCGGACGATCGGCACCGATAAAGCCGCGCGTACTGCAAGGTCGTCCGGTCGCGGAACTCCTGCATGCTGCCGGCTCAGCTCAGCTGCTCGTTCTGGGCGGACCCACCCACGGAAGGATCGCGGGGTTGGTACGGGGCTCGGTAAGTCACGAATGCCTACAACACGCCCCATGCCCGGTGCTGATCGTGCCGGCGACACCAGGCGTGCTTGCGGCGAGCGCCCACGCCGACAAACCGGGCAGGGCAGCTGCGCATCCGGCCGAAGGAATGACGCTCTAGCCGAGCCCGCCCCTGCCCCAGGGCATCGACCGCTGGAGATGACGCCACCACGAAGGACAAGAGATGAACTCCTCGACCTCGTACACCGAGCAACTGACCGATGCACTTGTCGACGCGGCGATTCAGGCCGTCCGCCATGCGCCGTCCGTGCTCAACACGCAGCCATGGCGCTGGCGCGTGCATCCTGCACGGTTGGAACTGTTCGCCGATCGCAGCCGTCAACTGAGCGCCATGGACCCGGACGGCAGGCTGCTGATGCTCAGTTGCGGAGTGGTCCTTGATCACGTCCGCGTCTCCCTCGCTGCTCAGGGCTGGGTATCGCACGTCCGTCGAACGTCGAGTACATCGACGCCTGAACTGCTCGCCACGCTGACATCCTTCGATCGCGTCGAGATCACTCCAAAGGCGCAACATCAGGCGCACGCCATGCGCAGGCGGTACACCGACCGGCGGCCCGTCAGCGAACAACCCCTCTCCCCAGCTGTCATCCGCGCCGTCGCCGCATCGGCCGGTGAGCGCGTACGACTGCACGTGCTATCCCCCGATCAGGTGTTTGACCTGTCGGCGGCCGCCTCAAGGGCCGTCACCGCGGCAGCGAAGGACGCATTCGCGCGCGCCGAACTGGAGTACTGGACCAGCAGAACGATGCCCGAGGGCTCAGGATTACCCGCTGCTGTACTGCCAGACCACTGTCCGCAGACGACGGTGCCAGGCTGTCGCTTCGGTCACCTAGGGACGCTACCCACCGGGTCAGGGCATGACCGCGCGGCGACCTACGCGTTGCTCTACGGCGACGAAGATGATGCCGAGCGCTGGCTGGAGGCCGGTGAAGCCCTGTCGACGGTGTGGCTCACCGCCACCGCGCTGAATGTGTCGGTGCTGCCGCTCAGCGATGTCGTCTCGGTGCCTGCCACCCGGGAAGCCCTGCGACGCATGCTGCGGACCTTCGACCATCCCTATCTGGCATTGCGGCTCGGCATTGCCGAACCGCAGTCCGGTACGCCGCCGCGTACGCCTCGCCTCCCGGCCGCTCAGCTCATCGACGCAGTCCCCTGGACGGCGTGACGCCCCACCGCAACAGCACTTTCTGATCCACCAGAGCCGATCGAGCGGGTCGCGTGCAGATGAGCCCGGCCGACGTCTAGAACAGGATGACGATGAACCACACGCCGAAACGGCGCCCGGTGATCAGCGACGGCCTGCCGAGCCAACTTCCGGACATCGACCCCGAGGAAACCCGCGAGTGGGTCGAGTCGCTCGACGGAGTCATCGACGAAGGTGGCGCCAAGCGCGCCCGCTACGTAATGTTGCGCCTGCTCGAACGGGCCCGGGAGCGACGGGTCGGGGTGCCGCCGCTGACGTCGACGGATTACATCAACACGATCTCGCCGGAGCAGGAGCCCTGGTTCCCCGGTGACGAGTTCGTCGAGCGGCGGATCCGGGCGTACATCCGGTGGAACGCCGCGATGCTGGTGCACCGCGCGCAGCGCCCGGAGATCGGTGTCGGCGGGCACATCTCCACGTACGCGTCGTCGGCAAGCCTCTACGAGGTCGGCATGAACCACTTTTTCCGCGGCAAGGACCACCCGGGCGGCGGCGACCACATCTTCTTCCAGGGCCACGCGTCCCCGGGCATGTACGCCCGCGCGTACCTGGAGGGCCGGCTCGGCGAGAACGACCTGGACGGCTTCCGCCAGGAGCTCTCGCACCCGGGTGGCGCCCTGCCGTCGTACCCGCACCCCCGGCTCATGCCGAACTTCTGGGAGTTCCCGACGGTCAGCATGGGTCTCGGCCCGCTGAACGCGATCTACCAGGCGCGCTACAACCGCTACCTGCACAACCGCGGCATCAAGGACACCAGCCAGCAGCACGTCTGGGCGTTCCTGGGCGACGGTGAGATGGACGAGGTTGAGTCGCTCGGCGCGATCGGGGTGGCGGCCCGCGAAGAGCTCGACAATCTGACCTTTGTGGTCAACTGCAACCTGCAGCGCCTCGACGGTCCGGTCCGCGGCAACGGCAAGGTCATCCAGGAGCTGGAGGCGTTCTTCCGCGGCGCCGGCTGGAACGTCATCAAGGTCGTCTGGGGCCGCGAGTGGGACCCGCTGCTCGCCGCGGACACCGACGGCGCGCTGGTCAACCTCATGAACACCACCACCGACGGCGACTACCAGACGTACAAGGGCGAGTCCGGCGCGTACGTGCGGGAGAACTTCTTCGGCCGTGACCAGCGCACTCGCAAGCTGGTCGAGAACATGACCGACGACGAGGTGTGGAACCTCAAGCGCGGCGGGCACGACTACAAGAAGCTGTACGCGGCGTACAAGGCAGCGACCGAGCACACCGGCCAGCCGACGGTGATCCTGGCCAAGACCATCAAGGGCTGGACGCTGGGCTCGCACTTCGAGGCCCGCAACGCCGCGCACCAGATGAAGAAGCTGACCCTGGACGACCTGAAGGGCTTCCGGGACCGGCTGCACCTTGAGATCAGCGACAAGCAACTGAAGGAGAACCCGAACCTTCCGCCATACTTTCACCCGGGCGAGAGGTCCGGCGAGTGGCAGTACATGATGGAGCGGCGCCGTGCGCTGGGCGGCTTCGTTCCCACCCGCACGGTGACAAGTCGACCGCTCAGCATGCCCGGTGGGGCCGCCTACGCGAGCGTGAAACGCGGATCAGGCAACCAGCCGGTAGCCACGACCATGGCACTGGTCCGGCTGCTCAAGGACCTGATGAAAGACCCTGAGATCGGCCACCGATTCGTGCCGATCATCCCGGACGAGGCTCGTACGTTCGGACTGGACGCTCTGTTCCCGACCAAGAAGATCTACTCACCGCACGGGCAGACGTACGCGTCGGTGGACAGGGATCTGCTGCTGAGCTACCGCGAGTCCCGCAGCGGCGTACTCCTGCATGAGGGGATCACCGAAGCCGGTTCCACCGCGTCGTGGACAGCCGTCGGCACGTCCTACGCGACCCACGGCGAACCAATGATCCCGCTGTACATTTTCTATTCGATGTTCGGGTTTCAGCGCACCGGCGACGGCTTCTGGGCGGCCGCCGACCAGATGACCCGCGGCTTCCTGCTCGGCGCCACCGCCGGCCGGACCACGCTCAACGGTGAGGGCCTGCAACACCAGGACGGCCACTCACTGCTGATCGCCTCCACCAACCCGGCCTGCCTGGCCTACGACGCGGCCTACGCGTACGAACTCGGCCACATCGTCCGCGACGGCCTGCGCCGCATGTACGGCGAGCCGCAGGAAAACGTCTTCTACTACCTCACCCTCTACAACGAGCCGATCCTGCAACCGGCCGAACCGGAGAACGTCGACGTAGAAGGGATCTTGGCCGGAATGCATCGCATCTGCGGCGCCGACGACGCCGATGGCCCGACGGCGCATATCCTGGCTTCAGGCATCACCGTTTCGGCAGCGCTGGCAGCACAACGCTTACTCCACGACGAGTGGGACATCCACACCGACGTCTGGTCAGTCACGTCCTGGACCGAGCTACGCCGCGACGCCCTGGACACCGACCAATGGAACCTCCTGCATCCCGACGAACCGATCCGTGTCCCTTACCTGTCCCGTCGCCTCCAGGAACACCCCGCCCCCGTGGTGGCCGTATCCGACTGGATGCGCGCGGTGCCGGATCAGATCGCTCGGTTCGTCCCCGACCGGTGGGCGTCGCTGGGCACCGACGGCTTCGGCATGTCCGACACCCGCGAGGCGCTGCGCCGCCACTTCCGTATCGATGGGCCTTCAATCGCGCTACGCGTGATCCAGGAGCTGACGGCGAGTGGAACACTGGAATCAGACACGCTCCGCAAGGCGTCCGCAACATTCGGCCCAATCCCCGACGACGACGCGGTATGAGCTTGCGGTTTCCCCGACTGTCAACGCCTTGTCAACAGTACGGACCGCGGTTGGGCAGCCGGCATGGCGGACGTGTCGGTACGCAGCGACAGAACGGATTCGTCGGTGTCGCACTGCGCAGCCTCGAGTTGCCCGAAGGGCAGGTTTCGCCGCCTCAGTACCGTCCAAGGCTACAGCGGACTGGTCAAGGTCACGACGCTACTGTCAGCCGGCGTGCTACTGCTCACCTGCTGAAAGACGGAGGAAGGCGTACCCCATGCAATCGGCCCACCTCGACACACTCGCAAACGAGCTTCTCGCCGCAGCGCGCGGCGCGCACAGCGGCCGCAGCGCTCACACCCTGTTCGGCCGCCACGAGCACAAGCTCCGCCAAACCGTCATCGCGCTGATCGCCGGTCAACGCCTCGCCGAACACAACAGCCCCGGCGAAGCCACCTTGCAGGTACTGCGGGGTCGAGCCCAGTTGACCACGCCCACACAGCAATGGACGGGCCAAGCGGGAGACCACGTCATCATCCCCCGCGAACGCCATGAACTGCTCGCCGTCGAGGACACCGCCGTGCTGCTGACAGTCGTCAGCGCACCGTGAACGCACCCGCAGAAAAGGAAGGTCTCCCGGATGCGCCACCGCGTTGAAAGGACCCGTCAAAGGCGTCTGGTTCAAATGCCACGTCATCATTGATATTTACTCCCGGTATGTGACCGGCTGGCTCGTCGCGGCCGCCGAGGACGCGATCGTGGCCCGCGATTTCTTGGCTGACGCGGTCACCGCCAACGGGATCGAGCCGCACACCATCCACGCCGATCGCGGCGGCGCCATGACCTCGAAACCGGTGTCGGAAATGCTCGTCGACCTCGGTGTCCTGCGCTCGCATTCCCGGCCACGCACGTCAAACGACAACCCGTACTCCGAAGCCCAGTTCAAAACGATGAAGTACATGCCCGACTTCCCCGCCCGGTTCGGATCCCTCACCGACGCCCGCACGTTCTGCGACGCATTCTTCACCGCCTACAATCACGAGCACCGCCACTCCGGGATCGGCTGGCACACGCCCGCGTCGGTGCACTACGGCACCGCCGACCAGATCCGCCGGCACCGCCAGACCACCCTGAACGCCGCCTACACGCAGCACCCTGACCGGTTCACCCGCCGGCCCCGCGCACCCCAGCTCCCCGAGAAAGCCTGGATCAACCAGCCAACAACCGAGGCACAAACCGTCTCAGTTTGACTTGACAAATTCCGGACCGCATACCAGTTCGACGGGGCGGGATTGCCCGTACTCCTGGACGGACGAGGGCAAGCGGTCGCCCGGCTGATCCCCGGGGCGACACCTACCCCCGAGCCCGACAAGGCCGACTCCGTGCTGGAGCCGCCGATGGTCACCGACGAAGCGCGACGGGCCCTGACACCGGCCGTCGCACTACCGGCGACGCTCGTCCCCGCCGATGAGCGCCAGTTGATAGGCCGTTGGGCGCCCAAGAGCGGACACAAGGCGGCCTACCTGGAGTTCACGGCCGACGGCGAGTGGCACGGATCCGACGGCTGTAACGACCACAGCGGTCGGTGGATCACCGCTGCCGGCGGCACCCTGCTCGCCACCGCAAGAGCAGCCACGCTCGCGTTCTGCGCCGACAGCGTGCCGATCGAACAATGGGTCACGACGGCCAGACGAGCTGGGTTCGACGGAAAAGTCCTCGTGCTTCTGAACGCCCACGGCTCCGAGACAGGCCGGCTATCCCCCACGAGCTGAACACCGTCCTGCAACCGCCGTTGCCACGGCTTCACCGGCCGCTTGCCATGGTGCCGATTCACCGCGCGCCTGGACCAGCTACTCCAGCGGCGAGCACGGCATAGCGGCGATCGCACCAGACCCGACGGCGCCGACCACGCGGTCGTCACGGCCTCAGCGTCGCTCGGCCTCGTTGTAGGTAGCCCCAGGGCTATTGCGTAGTCGGTTGAAGGGTGTTTGAGCTGGGGTTTGATGTGGGACCGGTCGAGGGTGGGTCCATGTAGGACGGGTACGGCCCGTTGGTGATCATGGTGTTTGCGAAGACCACATGACCCAGAAGAAGGACCGCACCCGCCGATGTCATCATCACCCACCGAGATCCTGCTCCCGCACCGACCCACCGGCACACTCCCCGCCGTGGTCACTGAAGGTGATCGTCAGGGCTTGTTCGAGGTGTTGTCCACGATCCCTGACCCGCGTGATCCGCGTGGCTGCCGTTACTCGCTGGTGAGCATCCTGGCGGTGGCGGTCTGCGCGGTGCTGGCCGGGGCGTGCACGTTCGCGTCGGTGACCGATTGGGTGCGTAATCAGGACCAGGAGGTCTGGGATCGGCTCGGTTTCAGCGACCGGGTACCGGCGGCCACGACGGTGTGGCGGCTGCTGATCCGCATCGACGCCGATGTGCTCTCACGGGTGCTGGCCCGGTGGCTGTTGGCCCGAACAGCGCCGGTCACCATGGCCGGGCGGCGGTGGCGGCTCGTGATCGCCGTCGACGGCAAGGTCGAACGGGGCGCCCGGCTCGCTGACGGGCGGCAAGTTCATCTGCTGTCGGCGTACGACACCTCCACTGGTGTCGTGCTCGCCCAGGTGCGGATCGACGCGAAGTCCAATGAGATCCCGGCGTTCACTCCGCTGATGCGTCTGGTCGCCGCCCAGTTGGGATCGTTGCAAGACGTCCTGGTCGTCGCGGACGCGCTGCACGCCCAGACCGGGCACGCGGAACTCCTCGCAGCCGACGGCGGGCACCTGATGGTCACGGTCAAGGGGAACCAGCCGACCCTGCACAACCAGCTCAAATCCCTTCCGTGGGCGCAGATCCCGATCGGTTCCCAGACCCTCGAGACCGGCCACGGCCGCAAGGAAACCCGCACCGTCAAAACCGTCACCGTGGCCACTCCCGGCGAGATGGCGTTTCCCCACGCGCAGCAGGCCGTCCGAATCACCCGGACCCGCACGATCAAGGGCAACACCAGCCGCGAAGCGGCATACCTGACCGTGTCCCTGCCCGCCGAGCAGGCTCAACCCGCCGACCTCGGCACCTGGGCGCGGTCTGAATGGCACATCGAGAACCGCCTGCATTACGTCAGAGATGTGACACTACGTGAAGACGCTCACCAAGCCCGGACGGGCAACGGCCCCGCCGTCTTCGCGACACTCCGTAACACCTCGATCGGTTACCACCGCACAAACGGCGCCACGAACATCGCCGAAGCCACCCGACGCGCCAACCACCGCCCACACGACCTGATCGACGCCGTGACCACCAGCAATCCTGCCTTGACCAGGGGCAACCCCACTACGCAATAGCCCTGGGAGCGACCCGTCGTACTGGAAGGTTGGCGGGTCGTCCTTGCCGTCACAACGAACATAGCGCTACTGCACGAGTGGGCAGGGGTGCACGCGGGCACCGAGATAGGCGCCGCTCTGCGGCAGGATGATGACCTGCGGAAGGAGCCCGTTCTCGTCAACCTCGATCGGGGTGATGCGGCCGTCGGCCGCTCCACCGAGCGCCGGCCGCCTTTGCGGCCCCTAGTCCCTGATCGATTCCGTGTCGGTTTGTAGGCGCAGAAGTCGAGACTGGCTGATCACCTTAACGGCGGCCATTAGGTTTTCGTCTAATGCCACCGTTGGTTCTTCGCCGGCTGCGGCCGCGGTTTGCATTTCGACGAGCACTACGGTCGCAAGCCTCTCAGAAGTGCCCATGAGGTCTGGCGGCGGCGGTGCGGCGAGGGGATCTTGCTGATTCAGTTCGGCTCGGTGCTTCTGCCAGTCCATGACTAGCCTCGGTCTTTCACTTGGACGTCAGCCGATAGCCGGGATTCGATGAGTTCGATTCGCGTGGTTGATGGCGTTTTGTTGGTACGCCAAGAGTCCGGCGCGAGGCCGGGTTCCTCCGTGCTGCTGGTCGAGGCGTGAGTTGTAAGGGTCAGCCGGTGGGCCGGGGCAACGCCATAAGCTTGCTGAATGCGCTGGTCAGGGCATCGGTCCAGGGCCAGTTCGCGGCGATAGCGACCCGGGTCCGCCGAGCGGTGCGGGTGATCCGGGCAGCGACGTGCAGCAGCCGGTAGCGCAGCTTCTTCGGTTCGGCGGTGGCCAGATCGCCGTCCAGTAGCAGAGCCTGGGTCCAGGCGAGCAGGTCGATGCCGGTCAGCGCGAGTTGGAGCCAGGCCTGGTTGATCGCGAAGATCCGGGACGGGAACCGGCCGAAGCCGGTGTTCTTGCCGGTGCGGATGCGGTCTTCGACGCGGGCGTGTGCCCGATGCCGGGCCTCCAGGTGCTGGATACTCCCGGTGCCGGGCGGGGTGTCGGTGGCCACGACCTGGTGCCGCCAGCCTTCGATGGTGTCGAACAAGCTCAGTTGGGCGCCGGGGTGCGGGCGTTCCCGGCGGACCAGGAACCGGGTGCCTTCAGGCCAGCCTGCGGCGTCGAACAGGCCGGTGATCTCGCAGACCTCGGCATGTTCACGCAGGTCACCACTGGTATCAACGGCGGGGACCCAGCCGGTCGCGGCCCGGATCGCAGCCCTGACTGGTTCGGTGATCGCGGCACCGACACTGAATCGGATGTCGAGGTGGTGTTCGCGTAAGGACCTGATGTGGGCGAGGAAGCCGTGACTGGAGCCGGCCGAATCGGCGCGGAGCAGGATCGGGGTGCCGTGCCGCTGAGCGTCGGGGATCTGGGCGAGGGCTTGGTCGAGGACGGTGATGTGGTCGGTGGTGGTGTTCGAGCCGGCCCGGCCCTCGCGCAGCAGGCCGGCGAGGGCTTCGCCGGTGTTGTCCAGGAAACACAGCAGCGGATGGAAGCCGAAGGTCTTCTTCCACGTGCGGGTGGCCGATTCCTTGTCGGAGTGGCAGATCACGATGGTCGCGTCGATGTCGAGGACCAGGCCGTCGACCGGTTGGCCGGCGACTGTCGGTTGTGGCAGGTCGCCGCGGGTGTCGGCGTGCTGGGCCCAGGCGATCTCGCGGGCATGAGCTCGGGCGGCCCGCAGCTCGGCCAGCATCGTGGCGTCGAGCTGCGATAACAGTCGCCACGCGGTCGGGTCGGACGCGATCGGCCCGAACAGGGCCGCCTGGTCACGCAGTACCGCCAGATCGGCGATGGCCTCGCCCCCGTCAGCGAGCACCACGGCGAGGTCGACCGCGATCCGGCCCGGGTCGTGCCCGCGCTGCCGCTGCCGCTGCCGTAGCCCGGCCAACGCTTGGCTGAATGCGCTGGTCAAACCAGTCGCGTCAGCGAGATCGGCGATCAGCCGGGCACCGGCGTGACCGACCACGCCCCGCCCGTCCCCGGTCACCGTGATCTTCGGACGTGTTGCGGTAGCCTTCACCCAGCAAGTGCCTTCCGTGACGGGTTAACAGGACTCTCGACAAGCCCTATTTTCCCTGATCAGAAGGCACTTCTGCGTTTCCGGCCCACTCCTTGGACAACCCTTAACGAAGGGCCGAGGCTAGTGACTCCCACGCTCGCACGTCGTCCCACCCCGCGTACGACTCAGCGAGCTCGGCTGCCCACGACAAGATCCCGTCACCATTGAGCGTCCGAACCCGGGCCAGAGCATTGACGCCGTCATCGGCCAACTCGCACCGCAGGTCAAGTACCTCGTCGTCCCACGGTCGCCCGGCGCAACGAAGACGGACCGACCCAAGCCCGGCCTCGGCGGTGATCTCGACTCCGTCGTCCAACTGCCTCAACACCGGAAGAGCATGCCACTGGCGCTTGCCCATGGCGAAGGCTCGCAGCAGCGGTGATCGAAGATATGAGGCATGAGCCACCAGCATCACACCTTTCACAATCCTCCGTCGGCTACGCCAGCCGATGTGCGGACTGCTCTCGATCGCGAAGACATCAGCGCTGCCCTGAATGCCATGGTGGGGTGCGCGTTATACGGCGACGGCGATTGGAAAGAGTCGCAGGATCTCTACCTGGCCCTGCTGGATCACAATGACCACCAGGTGCAGACGCTCGCCGCCACCTGCCTCGGACACCTGGCCAGGGTCTACGGTCGACTTGACGAAGGGCTGGTCGTCGCCGCCTTGCGTGAACGGCGTGTCCGCCCTCATGTTAAGGGTACTGCCACCGACGCCTTGGAGGACATCGAACTCTTCTTGCACCCTCAGCGTGCGCGCTGGCGTGGACGGCTGTGGCGACTCGCCCGCCCGTGGACTTGGTTCTGAAGCCGCCGACCAGAGGCGTGCTGAGCGCCCCATGCCGCGCCGCTCCACCGCACCCGTACCCACTGGACTTGGTCACCGCGCAACCACGACTCACAAGCTGCCAGCCTCGCCAGCTGTTATCCCCGGGTGCCACAGTCCGTCGTTACGCGTGCGGCGCCTTTCGTGCGTACTCGTCAGTACGCCCAAGGCGAGGGGCCTTGCTTCAAGACGTACACGCGGCGGTCTGCATCGGTCGGCCACATAGTGATTTGGTACTCCAGATGGTCACCCACACCTTCCAGATCAAACCTGGCTGGCCGGCGGTCTGTCTGCGCGTAGGCGACCCGAACCCGGTATCGACCTGCCGGCAGCGGCATAGGTTCAACCTCGCTCGGAAGCTCCGTGGCACCGGTCACTGCCATCTTCCCCGAGGGCACCAGAATGTCTGCTTCGACGACGTGGTCGAAGGCGTCGAGAGATTCATCCTCGGGAGGCGTATCCAGCAGTACCAGCCTCACCGGTACGTAGTCATAGCGGGCCGTTCCGACCACGATGGAGTGACGCTCTACAGAGATGCGCCAGGTGTCATCGGCCTTGTCCCAGGTGTCTCCGTCAAAGATGTCCTCGGTCGCCTCCGCGTCCGAAATGACAAAGGCCAGATGATCGGCGTAGGGCTCGAAACAGCGAACGACCGTGCGGTCATCAGTCACGGCCGAACGCTACCAAGATCGGTACCGATCGCGAAGGGTACTCTGCGTGAGTCAGGCCGCATCCGGATCTGCCGCAAGTCGCGCGCTGGTCCGGGGACCGGTGTCGGGAGTCGGCAACAGTGGCACACTTCGCTCGTGAACGCGACGGTGGCAGTCGGCCGGCTCTCGGAGATCCTGGATTCTCTCGCGGCGCAGGGCTTCGACACCCGACCGCTGGTGGTCGATTCGCCGGCTTCGCCGGGCGAGGTCGATGCGGTAGAGGGCCAACTGGGGTGCAAGCTGCCGACGTCGTTGCGCCACTGCCTGACGACCGTCGCCAGCCGGGTGGAGTTCGCCTGGTTCGCGCCGGCTGAGCACACCTTCCCCGGTCCGTTCCGCGAGATCTTTTCCGGAAACCTGTGTTGGTCACTCAACGGTCTGCCCGATCTGATGACAGCAGTCCGAGGATGGGTTGACGACGTGTTCCCGGACCCGAGTGACTCCTACGACAGGGTCTGGCATCACAAGTTGCCGTTTATGGAGGTCGGCAACGGCGACTACCTAGCGCTGGACTTGGACGATGACGCGCACGGCCGAGTCGTCTACCTCAGCCACGACGACGGTGAAGGCCACGGCCGGACCATGGCCACCTCCTTCGAGGACTTGCTCATCCGCTGGATCCCCCTGGCCTGTCCGGGAGCCGAAGATTGGCAGTGGCTGCCGTTCTGCGCACGATCAGACGGGGGCCTCGACCCCTCGTCCGCGATAGCCCGGGAATGGACTGCGCTCGTACGACTCAAGAGCGGCCCACTCGCAGTCGAGGGACTGTGAACGTCCGGATTTGCCGCGACGAGGGCGGGAGCCTTTCGTTGCAGGGGCTGCGGTGGCCATCATGGTCTCTCATGAGGTTCGAGACGCTCGTCATCGTGGACGTGGTGGGCCGACCGGCGAGCTACTCGTCGGCAGCCGAGGCTGCGTGGAAGGCCGCGGTCCGCGAGGCATTCACCAGGACTGGCCTGGGTCCGTGGGCGGAACGCTTCTCGGTTCTCGTCGAGTTTCGTACGCCTGAAGCGCGCAACGCCAACGAGGTGTGGGACCTCGACAACCTGATCAAGCCGACGCTGGATGCGATGGAGGGCGTCTTCGGGCGCCGAGAATGGGCCGGGCCAGCCCAAGCGGCAGACCACCGCGTCGATCATCTCGACGCGACCAAGCGCACCGTTCGGAGCGACGAAGTACCCGGCGCCCGGACCGAGGTTCGGCGCTTGGTTCAGTAACGCGAGGACGCGCACTCAAGTAGCCGCAGGCCGTGCATCATGATCGCAGCCGCGTGGCGAGTGGCGACGCGCGTACGTGCCGACGAGCGTGCGCAAGGGGACCGGAGGTCTTCAAGCCGGATTGTCATTGCGGGACGTGTCGAAGACTGATAGCGCTAGCCCTGAGGTTCCACCCCGGGACCGGACACCAGGGTTTCATGCCGCGAGGGCGTGGGTTTGACGGTAGCAGGCGCGCGTCTCGTGGGGCGTGTGGTGGTTGGGTGTCGAGTGTAGACGGTTGTGGTTGTAGTAGGTGAGGTAGGCGAAGACGTCTCGTCGGGCGTCGGCTCGGGTGGCCCAGACGCGGGTGCCGATCTCGGCTTTGAGGGTGGCGAAGAACGATTCGGCGACGGCGTTGTCGTAGCAGGAGCCGACCCGTCCCATCGACGGCCGCAAGTTCAGCCTGGTCAGGGTGGTGCGGAACTCGGTAGAGGTGTACTGGGGGATCCGCGGTCGGAGTGGAAGATCGCTTTCGGGTCGACCAGGCCGCGTTGGTGGGCGAGGGTGACGGCGTCGGCGACGAGGTCCGCGCGCATGTGTGCGGCCATGGCGTGGCCGATGACTTCGCGGGTGTGCAGGTCGATGGTGGTGGCCAGGTAGAGCCAGCCCTCAGCGGTGGGTAGGTAGGTGATGTCCCCGACGAGGCGTTGCCCGGGGGCGTCGGCGGTGAAGTCCCGCCCGATCAGGTCCGGCGCCGGCGCTGCCGTCTGGTCCTGCCGGGTCAGCGAGCGGCGTCGGCGGCGGGTGATCCCGACGATGCCCCGCTCGCGCATGATCCGCTCGACCCGTTTGCGGTTGACCCGCCGGCCACGGCGGCGCAGCTCGACGGCCACTCCCGGGGAGCCGTAGGCGCCACGGTGCCCGCCGTGGATGGCGGCGATCTCGGCGGCGAGCTGGTCCTCGGCCGCGGCACGCTGCTCACGGGCCGGCAGGGCGGTCAGCCACTCGTAGAAGCCGGGACGTCGTACCGCCAGGACGCGGCACAGCCGCTGCACGCCGTAGTCGGCGCGGTGCTCGGAGATGAACCGGTAGCGGAGGGTCATCGACCCATCTCCTTGGCAAAATAGGCGGCCGCCTTGCGCAGGATCTCCTTCTCGACCTGCAACTCGGCGACCTGCTTACGCAGCCGACGCAGCTCCTCACGCTCGTCGGCGCTCACCGGCACCTCGCCGCGACCGCGACCGCCGGCCTCGGCGGTCTTCGCGGCGTTCACCCAATTCCGCAGCGTCTCATGATTGACGCCGAGTTCCTGACCGACCTCACGCAGCGATCGACCCGACGAGCGGACCAGCTCAACAGCGTCCCTACGGAACTGCTCAGGGTACTTCGATGGACGTGGCACCAGGCCATCCTTCCCCAGACCACTGTCTGGGCTCAGGGTGTCCGGTCCGCAGGGGGAACCTCACCCAATCCCCTCCCCCATACAGGTCATAGGCCAGACTCCGCCGTTCGGTCTGCCATCGAAAGCCGCTGCGGCCAGCGTGACGGGACGCAGCGGGCTTCGGCGCCGATGGTGTCGACGAGTACCGACAGTCGCTTTCCGGGGCGGATGGTCAGACCAGCCTCCACGATCATTTCGATAAGGGGGCCCACCGGAACGAGCCGACGATCATCCATCCGCCGAATCGTGGCTCTTGGCGAATGCCTGGCCGCAAACGGGGTAGATCCGATCAACTGGGGCAAGGGGGCATGATGGCGGGATGGTGGCTGACGGGATCCTTGGCCGACGGCATCACTGACTGGCCAAGGGCAGTGCTCGTCGCCGTCAGGGCGGACAATGGCGCTGGTGACAGCGGCGTGTGCAGCGAGCTGTTGTTGACCGAACTGCGGCGGCTGGCAGACACCGACAGTTGTTGCCGTCGTAGCTGCCATCCTGCAGAACCGACACCGGCCGGACCCCAGCGCCTATGTCGCCACCCTCGCCCCTGCGGTCCGTCGGCTGAGGCTCGATGACATGGCCGCTACCTTGACCGACACCATCGCTTTCGTGCGTCACCTTCCGCACGAACTGGTCGACGCCGCGGCGCCGGACGCACTGATCCCACTTGCCACTGTGCACACCGTGCTGGGTGAGATCAGGCCGCGGGACGTACCGGAGCTCTTGCTGATGAACAACACGGACATTGCACCTCGCGACCGATCGACTGCATCGCGACGTGCCTGTCCGCACGCTCTACCAAGTCTCGCCGCCAACCGGCGCCGGCTTTGAAGAGCGCGGGCGGCCGTGACAGCACCGGTCAGCACGATCACGCAGAGCCCGGCGGGCATCGTCATGAGGAGTGGAGCGACATGACAGGCTCTCCTGCCCGGTACATATTGCGTCGGAGACGACCGCCGGCGATGACCGGAGGTCGTTCGCGGCGCGGTCGTCGCAATCGAAGCACCACAGAGCCCGCGGGGCGCCGCCCCCTGACGCGGCTGACCGTCGCCAGCCTGGCGGCACACGTCGTCTTCGAGCTGGGAGCTGGCGTCGGTCTGCCGCTCGCCTCGGTATTCGGTCCATACGCCGCCACGGGTTTCTGGACACTCGTTACCGGCGGCGTCTGGGTAGCGAGCGGTCGCGATGCGTCCGCTGACAAACTGTTGGCGGCGGCGAACGGCTTCGGGCTGGCCGCGAACTCGGCTCACCTGCTCGGCTGGCCGACTCGTGGCACAAAGGCAGGTCTGCCCTGGTTGGAGGATTGCGAGGGCCTGGGGCCCGAGCTGATGCCCTTCTACAACCCGATCCTCTACTTTTCCGGCGCGACGGGCCTGCTCGCCATCGTCCGTGAGAACCGCACCGCGCGCGTGCACATACCGATGGCAATGCTCGGACTCGTGCCGGTACTCATCGCGTTCCAGCATTGGGAGCACCGGCGATTGCGGAGGCAGGCCCACACCCGTCCCGCGTGGTGGAGCCGCCGGCTGCGGCGGCTGGCCTCCACACCATGACCCGGAACGCCCTCATTGTCGCGGCGCTTAACCACCGGTAAGTCCAGTCACCGACGATGGGGGCCGACGGCGATCTCGCTGACCGACGGGCCCCGGATCGGCAATGCCATGGGCAGCGCGTCGGCGGCAAGCCGGGTCAGAAGATCGCCGCGCTCCCAGCATCGGCGCGACGTGGCGATCACGTCGGCCGGCATGGTACACGTGCTAGCTCAGGCTGCGCTGAGCTGCGAAGGGCGTCGGTTCGGCCGGCGTGAACTGAGTCGCGAACCAGTTCGCCGCCGCACTGCGCCGGACAGCCGCACTGATGGCGCGCGTGGATGCCATCGCGAGCCGCCGGTGTCGGCTGGGTAGCGCGTCCGTGGCTAGGTCGTTCCAGTACAACCCCCACGCACCGGCGACCACCCGGTCAATTCCCGGCACCGACAGTACCCGCGATGTGACCGACACCGCGAGCGGATGCTTGACCATGCCAGCGTGCACCGGCGCGTTCGCGCGATGGTGGCGCACGGCGTTGTCGAGGTAGGTGAGGTAGTGGCGGCTGGCGTCGCGCGGTCCGGCCGCCAGGATGGCGTTCGCGGCGGCGCACCCGCTGGCCATGGCCTGAGCGATTCCCTCTCCCTGCAACGGGTTGATGAGACCGGCCGCGTCACCGACGAGAAGTACTCCCCGACCGGCCGGTACCGTGCCCAGCACACCCATCTTCAGCCAGCCGCCGGTACGGGAGCGCACGTCGGACCGGGGTACCAGCCCTTGGCGCGTGAGATGGGCGAGGAAGTCATCCAACTGCTCGCCGGCACGCCGGCTCGCCCCGCGATCGTTCCCGAACGCCAGGCCGAGGCCCACGTTTGCCCCGTTGCCCGACGTCGGAAAGACCCAGCCGTAGCCGGGGAAGAGGCGCCAGGGTCGAGGCTCCCACAGCACGATGTGCGGCAGGTCCACCTCCGCGTCCAGGTAGCCGCGCAGCGCGAACCCCCACAGCGCCTTCGCGGAGTCGACCAGCCCCGCCTGCTGTGCGACCGAACTGGTGGCGCCGTCCGCGCCCACGACCACGTCCCCCCGGATTGCAGCGCCGCCGCTCAACTGCACGCCGTCGACCACATCCTGCTCGTACAGGAGCCCGGTGACGCGCTTGTGCACGGCGTGGGCGCCAGCCGCGATCGCCATGTCGAACAGGCACGCATCGAACACTTCGCGCGTCACGGCCATGGCGTGGTCGGCGTAGTTGCTTCCAGGCAGGGCGGGCAGCAGCACCCGCTGGTTGTTCGGCGCAACGACGATCATGTCCCCGAGCGGCCGCGCGCCCGGAATCGAGACGCCCAACTCGTTGAGCAGGTGGACGCCGCGGGGGCCGACCAGGTCGCCGCAGGCTTTTTCCCGAGGAAACACCCGCCGGTCGACCAGCGCGACCTCGCCCCAGCGCGGGCCAGGACGAGCGCGACGATGCTACCGGCTGGGCCCGCGCCGACCACTATGGCGTCGTGACGTCGCATACAGTGAGTCATACCCCCGTGAGGGAGGAGGCGGTATGGACAGCCTACAGCGATCCCGCACCGAGCCGAACGTGTTCGCGAGGGAACTCTTCCAGGGACTGCCTGCCCGATACGACCTGCTCGCCGAGGTGCTCTCGTTCGGGCAGAACCATCGCTGGCAACGTGCGATGGTCGACGCCGTGCTGCGGATGAACGGCTCCTCGGGGCGGGTGCTGGACGTCGCCGCCGGTACCGCCGGCGTCTCGCTGATGCTCACCGACCGCAGCGATGTGACGACGACCGGCATCGATGTCAGCGCGGAGATGCTGCTCCGCGGTCAACGCCGCGTCAGCCGGCGCGAGCGGGACAACCGGATCCGTCTCGTGCTGGGAAGGGCCGAGCAACTGCCGTTCCCGGATGACAGCTTCGACGCCCTGACCTTCACCTACCTGCTGCGGTATGTCGCCGACCCGGCCGCCACGTTGCAGGAGCTGTTCCGCGTGGTGCGGCCCGGCGGGGCAGTCGCCAGCCTGGAGTTTCTTGTCCCCAGCAATCCGGTGTGGAAGGCCGGCTGGATCGGGTACACCCGCGCCGTGCTGCCCGTCGCGGGCTTCGTCACGGGTGGGCGCGAGTGGGCCGAGGTGGGCCGTTTCCTCGGGCCTTCGATCAGCGAGCACTATCGCCGCTACCCCGTCGAGTGGACGGTCGCGGCCTGGAAAGCGGCCGGGGCCGAGGACGTGACCGTACGCCGGATGAGCCTGGGCGGCGGGCTGGTGATGTGGGGAAGGAAATCCGGTGATTGACGAGCCACCCGCAGCGGACGCTCCGGACGTTGAAGGCGTGTACGGTGCCAATACCTGTCGCACCTGCTGTGAGCTGGGGCTTCGCGGGAATGAGGCACCTTCGTGGTCATGGTCTTCCAACTGATCTATCTGGTCGCGATCCGCCTGTTCGACGCTCTGCTCCTCGCGGCTCGCAGCGACCGCGCGGTGCTCGCGGAGCTGCTGGCCCTGCGCCACGAGGTCGCGGTGCTGCGCCGTCAGATCCACGGCCGACCACGACTGTCCTGGCCAGACCGGGCGATCCTGTCCGCGCTTACCCGCCGCCTGCCCCGCGCGGTCCGCATCCACCGGATCGTGACCCCGGCGACCCTGCTGGCCTGGCACCGCCGGCTGGTCCAACGCCGCTGGACCTACCCCCACCGCGGCGGCCGACCACCCGTCAGCGACGAGATCCGCGAGCTCATCCGCCGGATGGCCCGGGACAATCCCCGCTGGGGCCACAAGAGAATTCAGGGCGAGCTGCTCGGACTGGGCCACCGCGTCGGCCTCGGCACCATCCGCCGAATCCTGGCACGTGGCCGCCTCGGCCCCGCACCCCGCCAGACCGACACCTCCTGGCGAACGTTCCTGCGCGCCCAGGCCACCGGCCTGCTGGCCACCGACTTCTTCCACGTCGATACCGTGTGGCTGCGCCGGCTGTACGTGCTGGTCGTCATGGAGATCGCCACCCGCCGGGTACACCTGCTCGGCGTGACCGAGCACCCGACCCAGGCATGGGTGATCCAGCAGGCCCGCAACCTGCTCATGGACCTCGGAGAGCGCACCAGCGACTTCCGGTTCCTAATCCGCGACCGCGACACCAAGTACGGGCGGAGCTTCGACGCGGTCCTGACCGCAGACGGCATACGGGTGGTGAAGACGCCGCCGCGCACACCGAGGGCGAACTGCTTCGTGGAGCGCTGGGGCCGCAGCATGCGCGAGGAGTGCACAGACCACCTCCTCATCTACAGCGAACGGCACGCCAGGACGGTACTGACCGAGTACGTCCGACACTTCAATGATCACCGGCCGCACCAAGGCCACGGACAGATGCCACCCAACCATGACCCGGACGTCGTCGTGCCAATCGACGGCGTCGTCCGACGCCGACGGCGGCTGGGAGGAATCATCAACGAGTACCGCCGAGCCGCCTGAACGAATCCTTAAAACCGCTGGTCAGCAGCCGGAATCTAGTTTTGGCACCGTACAGGCGAACAGCTCGTGTTGCAGGTCGCGCAGGTCACTGTTCACACCGCCGGGCGCCTGGCCGGCAGACGCGGCGGCGACGGCGGCCTTCGCCGCGTAGCCCGTTGGAGTCAGCTGTGCAGCCGCTGCCGCCGCCTCGATCGAGGCCTTCTCTTCGTCGGAGAGCCGGAGCAGCACCGCATGCGGGCGGGCCGGCCGATTGTGCGCACGGTGCCGCGCCTTCCGGGGCCAGGCGGGCTGATCGCTGTCCATTGCCGCCACAGTGCACCCTGGGCGTTGCCGGCGACGTGAGCATCCGGGGCTACCGGCACCTGCCGGACTGTTGACGTACGGGTCGCATGCCCAACCCCGTACGACTGGACGGCCCTCAATCCGCCGTGCCCGCCCACGCCCCCCAAATCAAGAAGACCTCGACGTGGATCAGTGGTGCGGGGCCTGGCGTCGTGGCCCTGGAGGCCAAGCTGGCGCTCGCACGACCTGCCGGCGTCGATGCGGTTCTCGGCGAGCGCCCCGGTAGTGATTCGGGACCAAGCCGACCCGCACCGCAGCCGCGCAGCGGCGAGGAGCGGAAGCGGCGCGGTAGTAGGGGTTGTCCGGCTGCCTTCACGGCAGCGACGTGCACCAGGCTGAGGCTCAGGTGGCCTCGTTCATCCGTACCTACCTGGTCACGTGCTCCCGTACGCCGACGCGGGCACGGCCTCGCCTCCATTGCCGATCTGCGACCGCGCCCGGTCGCAGATCGATAAGCAATGGCCATATCTTGCTCCAACCACGGCGAGTTTCACCGGATGAACAGACGCCGTCGTACGCATGTTCAGTTCAGCATGGGACGGCTGCGGTCTCCGCGGCTTGTTAGTCGCGCCGGCGACCTGCAGCGTTGTGAGCCGGTCGGCGCGCTCAGCGATACCGCAGAGCAGGCGCTCGGCTTTGGCTATCATGCTCCGCATGCGCGTTCCCGGTTGGCTGAACGACACCCGGACTTCCGACGACACCGTGGCGGTTAGCTACGCCGGCCTGCTGCGGGACGCCCTCACCAGCGAGCCGTTCCAGCGGGCATCCAGGCACTCTTCGCCGAGCTGGTGCACGCTCAGGGAAACGGGCCGGTCGCCGATGCCGGCCGCGGTCCGGGCCGGATAACCGCCTAATGACCGCCCGCCGCCGCGCCCCGCGTGTCCGCTACGGCGGCGGCGACGACCGCCTGCTCAGGCTGGCGTTGCTGCAGGAGTGGGGTTGGCGCTGCTACTGGCGGAACGAGCCACTCACTGTCACCACCGCCCAGATCGACCACATCATCGCGCGCACCGTGAGTCCAGCTCGTCTCGCGGAGCTGATCGGCCTTCACAATCTGCCCGCCGGCTTCGACCTGCACACGCCCGAGAACCTCGCGCCGATCTGCGCCTCCTGCAACAACGAGAAGCGCGACGATGACTACCTCGAAGTGCCTGCCGTGTCCAGGTACCTCGAGAAGGCGCGACGGTGCGCTCCCCTAGTGGTCCGCCGGGTGCAGGACCACACTACGACCGTCGCCGTCGGTCGCGCTCTCACCGAAGCCGCGACCGCGGACCTGACGAGGCCGCAGGCCCGGCAGGAGTTCCTGGACCACGCTCCAGCGATCGTGCAGACCCTGGCCCTGCTTGATGAGGACAAAGCCGCCGACTACCTGGTTGACCGGAGCTTCGACATCAACGACACGACTGTGCCGCTCTCCCTCGACGCCCGTGGCCGCGCCGCCGAGGCCATCATTGCGTCGCTCTGCGGCGGCAATCTGGCCCACGCCGTGTCCACCGGCATGAATCAGTTGCTGGACGAGCTCACCGACAAGGTGACCCAACGGTTCCACCAGAGAGGGTCGGAGGACGCCGACTGGATGCCCGCCACCACAGACCGGCTCACGGTCTCTCTCGAACTCACCGACCACGCCCGTGACGGCCATCTCTTCCACGTGGACCTCACCGGGACCCTGTCCGCCGATTTCACTGCGACCGCCGTCCAAAGCGACCAGTGGGGCGACAGCCTGATACAACTTGACGCCTGGGCCGTCGAAGACTGCACCTTCATCCTTTCCCTCGTCTGGGACCTCCGGTTCACGGACGACCCAGACGGCGAGGTCACCATTGACTTCACCGAGCTCTATAGCGACTACACCGTCTCCCAATCCTGATCCCGCGCGACACAGCCCTAACCGGTCCTCGAACCCATTCTTCGAACGGATCCCGATCGAGGCCTGGACCGGCGCCGAACTTCATCACCTGGTCCAGCCCGAACCGGTCCTCCCGCCGGGCCTGCCACAACGCCACACCAGCAGAACGATCAACTCGTCCGGTCGTCGACGCGCAACTCGACCCTCCAGATCCGGCGCTTGCGCAGGTCATCGCGGAGTTCGCCGGGCTCGTACGACATGGCGTCCATACACCGGGCGTCCACGGCGCGGTGCCGCCGATCCAAAGATCGGATGGCGGCCGGAACGTCGTCCAGCCCGAGCCGTGGATGGGCATTACGCCGGCCAGGAAGACATCGATCGGCATCCCTAGAGTCGCCGCGCGACCGGCGGCCGCGGAGCCTCAACTAGGCGGGATGGTGAGCCGCCAGTTCACCGTCCGCTTGCTGTCGTTGCCGCTCTGCGCTAACCAACCGGTGAAGAACAGCCGATCCATCGATCCGGAAACCACTGTCGAAACAAACCGGTCGAACTTTAACGACCAGCTCTGAGGGTCTTCCTCGGTGCGCATGACCCCGGACAGGTGATGCTCGTACCACACGTCCGGCCGGAAGTAGAGCAGCTGGCCGCTCTCGTCGGCGGCAGCAGAAAGCCCCTCGCAAACGAAGTACATGGCGTCGTCGCCCTCGAACGCAATCCGTGTGTATTCAACCCAGTCCTCAGGGGCGACGAACACGGCGTCGACCAGGTGGCACCACCCCTCGTCGTCCTCCACCATGTCGGTGCCCTCGAAGTGCTCGACCATGTCCGCTCTTCCTCGCTCTCGCTGTCGCAGCACTCGGTCTCCCCGGTCGGCCGAGCACCTTTGCCAGAAGGGCTCGACCGGAAGGGGTCAAAATTCAGCCCGGAACCACGGGGTCAGTTTCAGGCGGAGCCAACAACCTCACCCTCGCGGGGGAGATCGTGTCGCTCGGCGAGATCGCGAGAGTAGGTGATCCTCGCCGACCGCCACATCACCCGACCTGGCGCAATCAAGCTGCCGAGCTGCCATCCCGTGAATCTGCGGCCAAGCCGGTTGCGCTGCCGTCAATGCTCTCGGTAGTGACGGTTGCCGGATGACGAGGCGCTACCAGCGCTCTGGCCTACGAGCCGAGGAGAGGTAGCGCCACAAGCAACACGCAGACCGGATGGTCGTGTCGAGGCATGCCAGACCGTAACTCTCCAGCCGGACGCCCCGGCGTCCGCTCCCCTCGACCTAAGGAGCAGGGTGATGACCGTCAGCACTCTCAACACCGGGACGAGCTACTCCAACTACCCGCGATGGTCGATCTCGCGACCGCCGCTCGCGCTCTCGGCGTCGGCCGCACGAAGGCATACGAACTGGCGAAGAGCGGCGCCTTCCCCTGCCCGGTGCTACGGATCGGAACCACCTACCGCGTACGCACGGCGGACCTGCTCAGGCTCGTCGGCATCGAACGGCAGCAGCCCGGCCGCGAGGACCCTCCAGCCCGGACGGACACCTGACTACGTCTCTCGCTGACGGCCCGCCTCGTCGGGCGCAGCGGCCGCCCACGCCGGCCGGTACCGCCCGGCGAGCACGTCGTCGACGAGCAGCGCGACAATCCCGGACGGCGTGAGGTCAGGCCGCATCACCGCCAGCCTTTCCATCTCGGAAGGTGTGAGCCGGATCTTGACCTGCTGATCCCGCTTCTCGCGCGCCGGCAACGGCGGCAGGTTCTCGGCGACAGGACGCTGTCGCGGCATGCCTCAACTCCTCGGCGAGCACAAACGGCTGGATGACGAGTTGAGGTTCCCACATCTCACATCGCCTATCACCAACCGCCAACGCGCGTGCTATCTCAGGCCCGCTATTTGGTACCGCTTTTAGGTACCATTGCATCAAGCTCGCTGTCGCCTCAAACACTGAAGGCAGGGCGCCAGCCCCAGCCCAGAGAAAGGAACAAGACCGACGTGAGCACCTCGGACCCGATCAAGAAGGTCACTCTTCGCAGCGGCAAGACCCGTTACCGGTTCGTCGTTGACGTCGGGCGCAAGCCGGACGGACGACGAGACCAGCGGACCTACACCTTCGACACCAGGAAGAAGGCCAAGGCGGAGTACGCGAGGATCAAGCACGAGACCGACCGCGGCACGTACGTCAAGCCCGGCAAGATCACCGTTGACGAGTTTCTCGACGAGTGGTTGACGTCCGCCACCCGCGATGTCGAGAAGGCCACCGCAGCGAACTACCGCGACGCGCTCCTCCCGGTTCGAGCCCGTCTCGGCAGTAAGCCGCTCCAGGACGTCACCGAGGCCGACATCGAGGCGCTGATCGACTGGATGCTGACGGAGGGGCGGCGCCGCGGCGGCAAGCCGGGAACCGGGCTGGGTGTCCGATCGGTGCGCCTGACTCTCGGTCGGCTCCGAACGGCACTGAACGTCGCGGTTCGCCGCCAGCTCGTGGTGCGGAACGTCGCAGCGTTCGTGGCTATCCCGAGGGCAGCGGCGAAGGCTGCTACTGAGGCACGGGCGGAGCGCAAGCCCTGGACCCAGGAGGAGGTGAAGGCGTTCCTAACCGGCATCACCGGCGAACGCCTGTACGCACCCTGCCTGCTGTCACTGATGGGCCTGCGACCCGCTGAAGTATGTGGCCTGCGCTGGTCCGATGTCGACTTCGAGGCCGGCACGATCGCGGCCGGGGAGAACACGCGGACGCTCGTCGACGGCGAGATCGAGGAGAAGGCGGCCAAGTCCGCAGCCGGCAAGCGCGGGCTACCAATGCCGGCGACGGTCACCAAGGCGCTGAAGTCGTTCCAGACCTTGCAGAAGAAGGAGCGCCTGAAGGCGGGCGACGTCTACGTCGACAGCGGCTACGTCTTGGTCAACGAACTCGGTCAGCCGCAACGTACCGACTGGCTCCGCCGCCGGGTGTACGAGCTGATGGCAAAGGTCGGGGTCCGCAAGGTCCGGCCGTACGACGCCCGGCACGCCTGCCTGACCTACCTCGCTGGCGCCGGAGTACCGGACGTCGTGCTGGCGGCCTGGGCCGGTCACGCGGACGGCGGCACGCTGGCCAAGCGGGTCTACGTCCACCCGGACAGCAGCCACCTGAAGGTGGCGGCCGAGCACCTCGAATCGGGCCTGTTCGGCTGACTCCCGTGACACGAAACTTAGCAGTACGCGCGTACGTGATGAATTGTGAGACGGAACAGCAAGAAGGCCTCGACCCACCGAAGTGAATCAAGGCCCTGACATGCTTTTTTACTGTCGGGACGGCCGGATTCGAACCGACGACCCCTTGACCCCCAGTCAAGTGCGCTACCAAGCTGCGCCACGTCCCGCCCTCGCGCGGTTTCCCCCGCGACAACCGCTACAGCTTAGCGCAGCAGCCCCAGGTCGTCCGCACAGGCCCCACCCGGATCGAGAGTCGCCCGAACCACCGCACAACCCCTACAGCATCCTAGGAGAGTGGGGTAGGAAATGCCGGATGGGCGCGAGGGCCCATCCGGCATTTTCCGACGTACGGGTCAGCCGTGCGCCTTGCCTCGACCGCCAGGGCCGACCTTCTTGCGGGGACGGACTGAGATCTCGATGGGGCTGCCCTCGTACCCGAATTCCTCGCGGAGCTTGCGCTCGACGAAGCGCTGGTAGCCGGCGTCGAGCGGGCCGGTGGTGAAGAGCACGAACCGGGGCGGCGCCACCCCGGCCTGCGTCGCGAACAGGATCCGCGGCGCGCGCCCACCACGCACGGGGTGGGGGGTGGCCTGCACCAGCGCGGTCAGCCACTGGTTGAGATGCGCGGTGGGCACCCGGGTTTCCCAGCTGGCCAGGGCCTTGTTCAGCGCCGGAGCCAGCTTGTCCACCGCACGCCCGGTCATCGCCGACAGGTTCAAGCGGATCGCCCAGGGGATGCGGCGCAACTCCCGGTCGATCTCCTTGTCCAGGTAGTACCGGCGGTCGGCGTCGACCAGGTCCCACTTGTTGAACGCGATGACCAGCGCCCGACCCGACTCGGTCACCATCGACAGGATCCGCTGGTCCTGCTCGCTGATCGGCTCGCTGGAGTCCAGCAGCACCACGGCCACCTCGGCGGCCTCGATCGCGCCGGCGGTACGCAGGCTGGCGTAGTACTCGGTGCCGCTGGCCTTACCGACCCGCTTGCGCAACCCGGCCGTGTCCACCAACTGCCAGGTCTGACCGCCGATGTCGACCAGGCTGTCCACCGGGTCCACAGTGGTGCCGGCCACCGAGTCGACGACCGCCCGCTCCTCACCGGAGAACCGGTTGAGCAGGCTGGACTTGCCCACGTTCGGCCGCCCGACCAGCGCCACCCGACGCGGTCCGCGCGGCCGGTTCTCCACGATCGTCGGCGCTTCCGGCAGCCCGGCGAGGATGGCGTCCAGCAGGTCGCCGGAGCCCCGCCCGTGCAGCGCGGAGACCGGGAAAGGCTCCCCGAGACCGAGCGACCAGAGCGAGGTCGCCTCCATCTCGATGGAGGTGTTGTCGGCCTTGTTCGCCACCAGGATCACCGGCTTGGCGCTGCGCCGCAGCATCTTCACCGCGGCTTCGTCCACGTCGGTGGAGCCGACCATCGCGTCGACCACGAAGAGAACCACGTCGGCGGTGACGACCGCCGTCTCGGCCTGCGCCGCGATGGCCGCGGCCCGGTCCTTGGCGTCCGGCTCCCAGCCGCCGGTGTCCACCACGGTGAACGCCCGGCCGTTCCACTGCGCGTCGTACGGCACCCGGTCCCGGGTCACACCGGGTACGTCCTCGACGACCGCCTGCCGGCGGCCGATGATCCGGTTGACCAGGGTGGACTTGCCCACGTTGGGGCGGCCGACCACGGCCACCACCGGCTGCGGGCCGGTCGGCTCCTCGACGGCGACGTCGGGCTCACGCAACTCGATCCACCCGGCACCCTCGCTACTCATGCGACACCCCGCTCGGTGAGCAGGTCGCGCAGCCGCGCCACGACCTCGTCGATGCCCAGCTCGGTGGTGTCCAGCACCACCGCGTCGGGCGCCTGCGCCAGCGGATTGACCTTGCGGGTCGAGTCGAGACGGTCTCGCCGCGCCAGGTCAGCGGCGGTGGCCGCCACATCGGCGGCGTCCTCGGCGCTGCGCCGGGCCGCACGGGCCGCCTCGGAGGCGGTCAGGAAGACCTTCAGGTCGGCGTCCGGCGCCACGACCGCGCCGATGTCACGCCCCTCGACCACCATCCGACCGGCGTTGACGATCATCTCGCGCTGGCGGGCGACCAGCAGCTCGCGGACCGCCGGCACCGCGGCGACGGCGGAGACCGCCCCGGTCACCTCTGTGCCACGGATCTCCGCGTCCACGCCCACGCCGTCGACGGTCACGCCGTACCCCTGCGGGTCGGTGCCGATGCGCAGGTCGGCCTCGCTGGCGACCTTGGCCACCGACGCGGCGTCGGCGAGATCCACGCCGGAGCGCAGCACGGCCCACGTGATCGCCCGGTACATCGCCCCGGTGTCCAGGTAACGCGCACCGATGCCGGCGGCGAGCCGCCGCGACACGGTGGACTTACCCGAACCGGACGGCCCGTCCACAGCGACCACACATCGCCCGGCCCGTACGTTTTCCTCCACCGTGTCCTCCTCAGCCCGTACCTCGCGGATCGCCCGGTGATCTGGCGCCGCAAGCGGTTGTCCATCGTCATCAATCATGCCCGGGTCCTCTGCTGGACCCGCGCGCGACACCGCCGGAGGCGACCCACGCCACCTCCAGCGGCCGCGTCTCGGCCGTCACGGAGCCTACCGGCAGCCGTACCCCGAACCCGTGGGCTCAGTCACTCACCGCTTCGAACAGGGCGGCGACCTCGGCGTTGGTCAACCGCCGGATCCGTCCGGTCCGCAGCTCGCCCAGCCGGATGGGCCCGATCGAGGTACGCACCAGCCGGGTGACCGGGTGACCGACCTCGTCCATCAGACGCCGGACGATGTGTTTGCGCCCCTCGTGCAGGCTCAGCTCCACCTGGGCGCTCTTGCCCAGGGTGTCCACCACCTTGAACGAGTCGACCTTGACCGGCCCGTCCTCCAGCTCGACGCCGGCCAGCAGCCGCTTGCTCAGGTTGCGCGGGATCGGCCCGACCACCTCGGCGAGGTAGGTCTTCAGCACCTCGTATGACGGGTGCATGAGCTTGTGCGCGAGGGTGCCGTCGTTGGTGAGCAGCAGCAGGCCCTCGCTGTCCGCGTCGAGCCGCCCCACGTGATAGACCCGCTGCTCCACCCGGTTGCCGATGAATTCGGCCAGCTCGTTGCGTCCCTTATCGTCCGCCATGGTGGTAACCACCCCGCGCGGCTTGTTCATCGCCACGTAGACCAGGCGAGTGTCGACCTGGAGGCGCTCGCCGTCCACGTGGATCACGGCGGTGGCCGGGTCGACCTTGTCGCCGAGCTTGGCGACGCGCCCGTCCACCGTGACCCGGCGACGGAAGATCAGGTCCTCGCAGGCGCGCCGGGAGCCCACGCCGGCGGCGGCGAGCACCTTCTGCAGGCGCTCAGCCCCCTCGTAGACAGGGGCGTCGGGTTTGGGGGAACGATTATCGGGTCGCATCAGCAAGCTCTTCTACGTCGTCGGGCAGGAAGGGTGCGAGGGGCGGCAGCTCGTCAACGGTGTTCAGCCCGAGCTTCTCCAGGAACAACGTGGTGGTCCGGTACAGGAACGCCCCGCTGTCCGTTTCGGTGCCGCACTCCTCGACGAGGCCGCGGGTGACCAGCGTACGGATGACGCCGTCGCAGTTCACACCCCGGATGGCTGAGATTCGCGAACGGGTCACCGGCTGCTTGTAGGCGACCACGGCGAGCGTCTCCAACGCCGCCTGGGTCAGCCGTACGGACTGCCCGTCCAACACGAACCGCTCAACGTACGTAGCGTATTCCGGCCGGGTGTACAGCCGCCACCCGCCGGCCGCCCGACGCAACTCGAACCCGTGCCCGGCCGAGGTGTAGCCGGCGGCGATCTCGTCGAGCATCGGCCCGACCCGTTCGGCTGGCTGCTCCAGCACCTGAGCCAGAACCAACTCGCTGACCGGCTCGTCGACCACCAGCAGGATCGCCTCCAGGGCGCCGCGCAACTCGGCGTCGGAAAGCTCGGGCGCGGGCTCCGGCACGACGGGCACCCGCCGCCGGACCGCCGGCTGTCGACGGGGTACGGCCTGAGCGCCCGCCGCCTCCACAGCGCTGCCGGCCGGGTCCCCACCGGCACCGCCCAGCTCAACGAGCTCGTCCGCCTCAAGCGACTCGACCGCTTCAGTCGGTTCACCCGGCTCGTCCGAAGATTCCGGCCCCTGCAGGGGCGGCTTCCCCCCGAGATCTGCCCCAACGGCGGGCGCGGCGGTAGCGGGCGTGGCGGTAACGGGCGGGTCCGTGACGGACGGGTCCGGCGGCACTTCGGCGCCGCTGTCGTCGTTGGCTTCGGCGGCGGTGGAAGCGGGCCGGCGGGGACGCTCCCACGGGGGGATCCAGGCGGCGGCCTGATCGGCCAGGGAATCCCCGGAGTCCCGGCGTTCCTCGTCACTCATCCTGAGCACCCTCCGTCGTTCCCATCGCGACCGATCCCCCGGCCTCCCCCACCGACACGCCGCCCACCTCCGACTCAGCCACCAAAGACTCAGCCACCACCACCGGCTCGGCCTCGCTGGTGGGCTCTTCGTCGGCCGGGGTGCCGGCGTACTCGTCGACGTGCAACTCGGTGTCGCCGTCGACCGGGCCCGTCCAGCGCACGGTCAGCTCCTCCAGGGCCTGCTCCTGCACGAACGACACCAGGCCCTCCCGATACAGCTCCAGCAGCGCGAGGAAGCGCGCCACCACCTCCAGCGTCGCCTCGCAGTCGGCGCAGAGCAGGGAGAACGTGGCCGTGCCGGCCCGGCGCAGCCGGGCGGTGAGGATCGCCGCATGTTCTCGGACGCTGACCCGGACCATGTGCACGTGGGCGATCGAGACCTCCGGCACCGGCTTCGGGGTCATCGCCTTCACGGCCAGCTTCAGCAGCCGTTGGGGGCCGATGCCGAGCACCAGGTCGGGCAGCGCTTCGGCGTACCGGGGTTCGAGGCTGACCGCCCGCGGATACCGCCGGCCGCCGACGGCCTCCAGCTCGGCGATGTGCGCCGCCGCTTCCTTGTACGCCTTGTATTGGAGCAGCCGGGCGAAGAGCAGGTCCCGTGCCTCCAGCAGGGCGAGGTCCGCCTCGTCCTCGACCTCGGCGGAGGGCAGCAGCCGGGCCGCCTTCAGGTCGAGCAGGGTTGCGGCGATGAGCAAGAACTCGCTGGCCTCGTCCAGGTCCCAGTTGTCGCCCATGGCCCGGATGTAGGCGATGAACTCGTCGGTGACCGTGTGCAGGGCCACCTCGGTGACGTCGAGTTTGTGCTTGCCGATCAGTTGCAGCAGCAGATCGAACGGGCCGGTGAAGTTTGCCAGCCGCACCGTGAAACCAGCTGGCTGCACGCCATCGACCACGGCCGGAGCAGCGGCCTCGGGCGGGTCGAGGGGTGGCGCGGTCACCGGACGACCGTAGTCCACGAGGCGGGCACCGGGCGGTCCGGCTACCGCTCCGACTGGGCGGCGATCAC
The DNA here is from genome assembly GCF_045209745.1 of Micromonospora sp. NBC_01638. Taxonomy (NCBI): domain Bacteria; kingdom Bacillati; phylum Actinomycetota; class Actinomycetes; order Micromonosporales; family Micromonosporaceae; genus Micromonospora; species Micromonospora sp. NBC_01638. Next base: position 4,754,314 of record NZ_CP109273.1, on the reverse strand, counting down.
CTCGCGGGCCAGCTGACGGTAGTTGCGTGCCCCGGAGGACGCCGGGTCCATCGTCGTGATCGGGGCACCGGCCACGGTGGACTCGGGGAACTTCACCGTCTTGGTGATGACCGTCTGGTAGACCTTGTCACCGAACGCCTCGACGACCCGCTGGAGCACCTGCCGACAGTGTGTGGTGCGGCTGTCGTACATGGTGGCGAGGATGCCCTCAAGCTCCAGGTCGAAGTTGAGCCGCTCACGCACCTTGTCGATGGTGTCCAGCAGCAGCGCCACGCCACGCAGGCTGAAGAACTCGCACTCGAGTGGGATGAGCACACCGTGCGCGACGGTCAGCGCGTTGATCGCCAGCAGGCCGAGCGACGGCTGGCAGTCGATCAGGATGTAGTCGTACTCCTTGCGGACCGTGCGCAGCACCCGGGCCAGGGCCATCTCCCGGGCCACCTCGTTGACGAGCTGGATCTCGGCGGCGGAGAGGTCGATGTTGGCCGGCAGCAGGTGCAGCCCCGCGACGTCGGTCTTGATGACGACGTCCTCGGCGAGGATGTCGTCCTGCATGAGCAGGTTGTAGATGGACAGGTCGAGGTTGTGCGGGTTGACTCCCAGACCCACCGAGAGCGCGCCCTGCGGGTCGAAGTCGACCAGCAGCACCTTGCGACCGTACTCAGCAAGGGCCGCGCCCAGGTTGATGGTGGTGGTGGTCTTGCCGACGCCGCCCTTCTGGTTGGCCATCGCGATGATGCGCGCCGGGCCGTGCCGATCGGTGGGCATCGGCTCGGGGATAGGCTTGCGCATCGTGTAGGCAGCCGGGTCCGCAGGACCGAGGTCCGCGCCAAGCGTGGCCTGCTGCTCGCGGAGCTCCGACGTCCAGGTCTCGGCACGGTCACCGTTGCCAGCCATGTGCTCGTTGCCCCCTCCCGACGACCCACCCGGCGTCGGAGCCGTCCGACGTCCTTCGCGGCGCCGCTGCGCACCCCAGTCGTGTCGCCCCAGGAGGTCCGCGCCGATGCCGACTGTACGCCACCGACCAGCAGGGGGTTCGGCACCGGCCCGGCGTGTCGGCACCGACCGTGACCGGTTCAGCCCCGGGCGCGCGGGTGGGCGGTGGCGTACACCTCGCGCAGCCGCTCGACGGTGACCAGGGTATAGACCTGCGTGGTGGTCACCGACGCGTGGCCGAGCAGTTCCTGCACCACCCGCACATCGGCGCCGCCGTCGAGCAGATGGGTGGCGTACGAGTGGCGCAGGGTGTGCGGGGAAACGGCGGCGGGCCCGTCGACGGGCAGCCCGGCCCGGCCCGCGCCACGGCGCAGGATGCCCCAGGCGCCCTGGCGGGACAGCGCGCCGCCGCGGGCGTTGAGGAAGACCGCCGGGGTGCCTCGCCCGGCGGCGGCCAGCCCGGGGCGGGCCCGGACCAGGTAGGCGCGGACCGCGTCGACGGCGTACCCACCGATCGGCACCAGCCGCACCCGGCCGCCCTTGCCACGCAGCAGCACGGTGCCCTCGTCGGTGTCGAGGTCGTCCACGGCGGCGCCGACCGCTTCGGAGATCCGCGCGCCGGTGCCGTACAGAAACTCCAGCAGCGCCCGGTCCCGCAGCGCGAGGGGCGCGTCGTCGCCGGTCGCGGTGATCGGGCCGGCGGTCTCCAGCAGCCGGACCACGTCGTCGACCGGTAACGCCCGGGGCAGCCGGCGTGGCGGGGTGGGCGGGCGGACGTCGCGGCTGGGGTCGGCGCCGGCCAGCCCTTCGCGCAGGGCGAAGCGGTGCAGGCCGCGTACCGCGCTGGCCGCGCGGGCGGCGGAGGAGACCGCCAGCGGCGGGTGTGCGTCGTCGCCCGCGCGCAGCCGCGCCAGGTGCGATTCGACGAGGCCGGCGCCGACCGACGCGAGGTCGGCGACACCAGCCTCGGCCAGGGTCGCGAGATAGCGGTCCAGATCCCGACGGTACGAGGCCAGCGTGTTCGCGGACAGACCACGTTCGACGGTGAGGTGGTCGAGGTAGCCGCGGACGGCACGGCGCAGGGCCGGCGTGGGCTGTTCGCCCCCGCCGGCGGAGTCCGGATCGCCGGTCAGCCCGCCACCGCTCAGGCCAGCGCCTCGGCCAGCGGGAGCACGTCCATGCCGTGCGCCTCGGCGACCGGGCCGTAGGTGACGTGGCCGTCGTGGGTGTTCAGGCCCAGCCCCAGCGCCGGGTCGCGGCGCAGTGCCTCACGCCAGCCGTGGTTGGCCAACTCCAGGGCGTACGGCAGGGTGACGTTGGTCAGGGCGTGCGTGCTGGTGTTCGGCACCGCGCCGGGCATGTTCGCGACGCAGTAGAAGATCGACTCGTGCACCTTGTACACCGGGTCGGCGTGCGTGGTGGGGCGCGAGTCCTCGAAGCAGCCGCCCTGGTCGATGGCGATGTCGACGAGCACGCTGCCCGGCTTCATCCGGGAGACCAACTCGTTGGAGATCAGCTTCGGTGCCTTGGCGCCGGGCACCAGCACCGCGCCGATGACCAGGTCGGCGTCGAGCACGGCCCGTTCGACCTCGTACGCGTTGGAGGCGACGGTCTGCAGGTGGCCGCGGTAGATGGCGTCGGCCGAGCGCAGCCGGGCGACGTTCTTGTCCAGCAGCAGCACCTCGGACTGCAGGCCCAACGCGATCGCGGCGGCGTTCAGGCCGGAGACCCCGGCGCCGATGACCACGGTCTTGGCCGCGTACACCCCGGAAACACCGCCCGGGAGCACGCCGCGCCCACCGCCGGTACGCATCATGTAGAAGGCGCCGACCTGCGGGGCGAGCCGACCAGCCACCTCGGACATCGGGGCGAGCAGCGGCAACGACCGGTCGGGCAGCTCGACGGTCTCGTACGCGATGCCGGTGACCTTGCGGTTGATCAGCGCGTCGGTGCATTCCCTGGAGGCAGCCAGGTGCAGGTACGTGAAGAGCACCTGGCCTTCGCGCATCCGGTGGTGCTCCTCGGCGACCGGCTCCTTGACCTTGAGCACCAGCTCGGCGGTCTCCCACACCTCGTCGGCGGTGGTCAGGATCTTCGCGCCGGCGACGGCGAACTCCTCGTCGGTGATGCTGGAGCCGAGCCCGGCGCCGGACTCGATGAAGACCTCGTGGCCGCCGCAGGTGAACTCGTTGACGCCCGCTGGCGTGATCGCCACGCGGTATTCGTGGTTCTTGACCTCGCGGGGGATTCCGACCTTCACGATGCAGACACCTCTCTTCGGGGCTGCTCTCCCCCGACTGTCGGTGCCGCGATGGCCCCAGTGCCACCACGGTCCGCCGGTCCCCCCGGCGGCAGTCTAGGCGCGCCCGGTGCCGCCGCGAGCCAGCACAGTGGCATCCGGTAGCCGGGTGTCCTGACGGAATGTCAGGGCGACCGACCGGGCCCGACGGTGGGAGGCAACCTCAGCCGACAGGACAGTGTTAGCCCATTATCGTCCCATCTGGCGGATGCCGGTGCGGACAAAAGACGAGTGGATCACTAGCGTGTCCGCCCATGACCACTCCTCCTTACCAGCCGGGGTACGCCCCCGGTTACTCCGACAAGAGCAAGGTCGTCGCGGGCATCCTCGGCATCCTGCTCGGCACCTTCGGCGCCGGTCGGTTCTACACCGGACACACCAAGATCGCTGTGCTTCAGCTCGTGGTGAGCCTCGTGACCTGTGGTGTCGGCGCGCTCTGGGGCATCATCGACGGCATTTTGATCCTGGTGAACGGCGGCACCGACGCCCAGGGCCGGCCGCTGCGCGACTGACCTGACCGGACCAACAGCAAGGGGCCACGCGGCATGCCGCGTGGCCCTTTTGCGCGTACTCCTCGTCGATGCCACCTGTGCGGCCCCGGCGGCGACTCTCAGCGCGGCAGCGGCACGTCCGCGTGGCGCAGCGCCGACCAGCCGGTGTCCCGGGCGCGGGCCGCGGCCAGCAGCCCGGCCACCGCGGAGGCGTTGGTGATCTCGCCGGTCAGGACCATGCCGACCGCCTCGTCCAGGTCGATCCGGACGATCTGGAGGTCGGCCTCCTCGTCGCTGCGCTCGTGGCGCTCGTCGGCCGGCACGTCGGCCAACTCCCGGGCCAGGTAGACCCGGACCAGCTCGTTGGTGAACCCGGGCGAGCTGTGCAGGTCGACCAACACGTCGATGCGGCCGGCGGTGAGATCAGCCTCCTCGGCCAGCTCCCGCAACGCGGCGGCCGGCAACTCCTCACCGGAGACGTCCGTCAGCCCGGCCGGCAGCTCCCACAGGTGCCGCCCGACCGGGTGCCGGTACTGCCGGATCAGCACCACCTGGCCGGCGTCGTCGAGCGCCACCACGGCCACCGCCCCGACGTGCCGGACGAGGTCCCGCCGCGCGGTCCCGCCGCCCGGCATGGTCACCTCCTCGGTGACCACGTCGAAGATCCGCCCCCGGTAGCGCTCCTCGCGGGAACGCACCTCGTAGCGGTGCTCGACCTCGGTCACGACGCGGACGCCGCCTTCGTCGCGGCGCCGTTGCGGGCGGCCTTGTGCGTCGTCGGGGCCTCCGTCGCCGCGTCCAGGTCGACGGGCAGCTGGTCGGCCTGCGAGTACGCCACCGCGGCCTTGACGAACGAGGCGAACAGCGGGTGCGGGCGCGTGGGGCGGCTCTTCAGCTCCGGGTGCGCCTGGGTGGCCACGAAGAACGGGTGCAGGCTCCGGTCCAGCTCGATGAACTCGACGAGCCGGCCGTCCGGCGAGGTGCCGGAGAAGCGCAGACCCGCCTGGGTCAGCGCGTCCCGGTAGGCGTTGTTCACCTCGTAACGGTGCCGGTGCCGCTCGCTGATGTCGGTGCTGCCGTACGCCTCGGCGACGATCGAGCCCTCGGTCAGCGTCGCCGGGTACGCCCCGAGCCGCATGGTGCCGCCCAGGTCGCCCTTGCCGGCGACGATGTCCTCCTGGTCGGCCATCGTGGCGATGACCGGGTGCGCGGCCTGCTCGTCGAACTCCAACGAGTTGGCGCCGTCCAGGCCGGCCAGATGCCGGGCCACCTCGATGGTCATGCACTGCAGACCGAGGCAGAGGCCGAGCAGCGGGATGCCGTTCTCCCGGGCGTACCGGGCGGTGCCGATCTTGCCCTCGATGCCGCGGACGCCGAAGCCGCCGGGGATGAGGATGCCGTCCACACCGGCCAGGGCAGCAACGGCACCGGCCGGGGTGACGCACTCGTCGCTGGGCACCCAGCGCAGCTGCACCCGGGCCCGGTGGCCGAAACCTGCCGCCCGGATCGCCTCACTCACCGACAGGTACGCGTCGGGCAGGTCGACGTACTTGCCGACCACCGCGACGGTGACCGTGTGCCGGGGCCGGTGCACCCGCTCCAGCAGGTCGTCCCAGCTGGCCCAGTCCACGTCCCGGAAGGAGAGCCCGAGCCGACGCACCACGTACGCGTCGAGCCCCTCACGGTGCAGCACCTTCGGGATGTCGTAGATGCTCGGCGCGTCCGGCGCGGCGACGACCGCCTCGGTGTCCACGTCGCAGTAGAGCGACAGCTTCTCCTTGAGCTTCACCGGGATCTCCCGGTCGCTGCGCAGCACGATGGCGTCCGGCTGGATACCGATGTTGCGCAGTTGCGCCACCGAGTGCTGGGTCGGCTTGGTCTTCAGCTCACCCGACGGCGCCAGGTACGGCACCAGCGAGACGTGCAGGTAGAAGCAGTTGTCCCGACCGAGGTCGTGGCGGACCTGGCGGATCGCCTCCAGGAACGGCAACGACTCGATGTCGCCGACCGTGCCGCCGACCTCGGTGATCACCACGTCGGGAAGCTGGCCGTCCTCGTCCGGGTCGGCCATCGCCAGGATCCGGGACTTGATCTCGTTGGTGATGTGCGGGATGACCTGAACGGTGTCGCCCAGGTACTCGCCGCGCCGCTCCTTGGCGATCACGTCGGAGTAGATCTGGCCGGTGGTGACGTTCGCCTTCCCGGACAGCGCCCGGTCCAGGAAACGCTCGTAGTGCCCGACGTCGAGGTCGGTCTCGGCGCCATCCTCGGTGACGAAGACCTCACCGTGCTGGAACGGGTTCATCGTCCCCGGGTCGACGTTCAGGTAGGGGTCGAGCTTCTGCATCACCACGCGCAACCCGCGCGCGGTCAGCAGGTTGCCGAGGCTGGAGGCGGTGAGGCCCTTACCCAGCGAGGAGGCAACGCCCCCGGTGACGAAAATGTGCCTGGTCGTCCGTGCTGATGGGGCCAAGGCCTGCTCCCGTGTCGTCTGTCGGCGGTCATGCAGACCGCCGTGCTTGATCAGCTAAGTGATCACGCGATCCACGGGATTCGACGGTAACACCTCCCGGGTGGGTACCCGCAGGCCGCACCCCGCCTGCGGCACCTCCGGGTCATCCGGACGAGGCCCGGCGCTCAGGACGCGGCAACCTCGGTCGATGACCGGGTGACCTGCCGGGGCGGTACGACCACCGTCGGCGCGGCATCGGGCGTCGACCCGCTCGCGGTCGGCTCCGCCGGGTCGTCGGCGCCAGCGGAGGGGTCCGCGGGCGGCGCGACCGGCGCGGGTGCGCTCGCGGGCGGACCACTGATCGGACGCGGATGGACCGCCCCCAGAGGCCCACCACCGCCGGTCGGGCCGCCACCCCCACCGGCCGGGCCGATCCCGCCGGACCCCGAGTCGTCGTCGGCGCCGTCCGCGCGGAAGCGGCCCGGGACCGGGCGGGTCCGGTCGGCGGCGTGCCCGAGCACCCGCAGCGACGCCAGGGCGGCCAGCGGCACCACCAGCGCGGCGGCAGCACCCAGCACGTCCAGCGCCGCGCCGTCGAGCACACCACCGATCACCGCGGCGACCACGGTGCCGGCCAACGCGGCCCGGACCGCCGGGTAGATGCCGAACAGCCGCATCAGCCCGCCCCACGGCTGCAACAGGGCGAACCACACCAGCAACCCACCGGCCAGCGCCAGCACGGTCAGCGGGCTGTTGACCAACGTCTCGAAATTCTCCGTGCTGGATCGGTGCACCGTGAACCCGCCGGTGCCGTCGCCGAGCGCGGAGAGGAACCGACCCAGGCTGCCCCGCTCCACCGGCGGACGGCGCAGGTCCACCACGGCGAAGCCGATGCCGACCGCCAGAGCGGCCATGGTGGCCCAGGCCAGCCGGGTGATCGTCAACCAGCCGCCGGCGCTGATCACGGCGGCGACGCTCACCCCGGCGGTGAGCGCGATCGCGCCGACCTGGTCGGCACCCAGATACGGGCTGCCGACCACCACCACGGCGAGGCCACCCACGGCCACCATCACCGCCGGCCGCCAGCCACGGTGCACCCGTTGCGCGAGCCAGCCCCCGGTGAGCAACGCGCCGGCGAGGAACACTCCCAGCCCCACCGTGCTCAGCCCGGCGTATCGGCCACCCTGCAACGCGGAGTAGCCGACCACGCCGTTGAGCTGGAGGCTGGCCCCGGTGAGCACGTCCAGCCCGACGACAAGTGTGGTGAGACCGGCCACCGCGCCGACCGGGCCGAGGCTGCCCGCGTACCCGGGGGCGAACCGCACCGCCGTGGTGCCGGCGGCCACCAGCAGCGCGGTGATCCCGGCGAAGATCCACCCAGGGTGCTCGCCGCGCCACCAGGGCACCGCGTCGGCCAGCAGCGCCGCCGGCACCGTCAGCGCCGCGGCGACCAGCAGCAGCTCCACCACTGCCACGATCCGCCCGGAGACGGGGGTCGGGCCGCTGGGCCCGGCGTGCGGGCGGGCCCGGCGCAGCAGCGGCAGCATGGCGAGCGCCAGCAGCACCTGCACACCGGCGAGCAGCGTGAAGAACCGGCCGGAGACGTTCCGCTGGGCGGCCGCCTCCCGATCGGCGTCCGCCGGGACGTTGATCGCGTTGACCAGGTCGGCCGGACGGCCGCCGCTGCTGATCGCCGGACGCCCGAGGAAGAGTCGCTCCGGCATCGGCCGGCCCAGTGCCGCCAGCGCGGTCGGCGCCAGGTCGACGAGTTGCAGGTATCCGTCCCGGCCGGTGCTGGCCGAGGTGAGCCACCCCCGCTCCCAGCCCGGCCCGTCGGCCACCGCCACGTGCAGCCGCGACGTCTGGTCGGTGTCGGAGATCCCCGCGACCAGCACCAACGACCGAGGTGGCCGGGCGGCCAGCACCCGGGCCAGCTGGGCGTCCGCCGCTCGGGCCTCCTCGGCGCGGGTCGCCGGATCTGTCCCCGCGACCGTTCCGAGGTCGACGATGCTCAGCACGCACGAGCCGAGCAGCACCCGGGGATCAGCCGGCAACGCCGAGGCGTACCGGTCGACGCGGCCGAACGGTCGGGCGGCGGCCACCGCCGCACCCGGGCCCACGGCGACGGAGCAACGCACCGACTCCGACAGCGATCCGGGCACGGCACCCCAGGGCAGGCGCTGCTGGTTGTACTGGACCACGCTCTCCTGGTCGGGCAGGTTCGCGCCGATGCCGTCCGGTTGCTCCACGGCCACCCCGGTCGCTGGACAGCCACCGGCCGCCCGGCTGCCGTTCCACGCGGCGAAGCTGCCCGCCCCCAGGGTCAGCCAGCCGTCCACCGGGCAGGTGGGTCGGTGCGCGGAGCGCACCGACAGCGAGCCGATCGACCCCTCCTGGGCCATCCGCCACAACGTCGGGGTGCTCTGCGGACCCACGTCCTCCCACCGCAGCCCGGCGACCCCGGCGAGCACCACGAAGTCGGCGGTGCGTTGCGGGATGCCCTGGGGTGGGCGGGCGGCGAGCGCGGTGACGCCCAGCGCCACCACGAGCACGGTCAACAGGGCCGGAGCGATTCGGCGCAGCATCACCGGTGTCCCGTTCTCGGGGCGTCGGAGCCTGGGCCGGCCGCCGGACCGGTGGGGTCCGCGGCCAGCTCGGCGTAAAGGGCGACCAGCGCGGCGACGGTGTCCGTCTCGGTCGGCCACGTCGCCGCCCGTTCGGCACCGCGCCGGCCCAACTCGGCCCGAGCCACCGGGTCGTCCAGCAGCGCGCGCACCGCCGTGTCGACCGCGTCCACATCACCGGCGGGGACCAGCGTGGCAGCGTCGCCGACCAGCTCCGGCAGCCCGCCGACCGCGGTGGCGACAAGCGGTACGCCAGCGCGCAGCGCCTCCTGGGCGAACAGCTGCCGGGCCTCCCAGTCGCTGGTCACCACCGCGAGGTCGGCGCCGGCGAGCAGGTCGGCCACGTCGGTGCGGTGCCCCAGCAGGGTCACCGGCGCGCGGGCCGCGGAGGTCCGGGCAGCCAGCGGCAGATAGGCCGGCCCGCTGCCCGCGATCACCACGACCGGCGGCGGGGTACGCGTACGCCAGCGGGCCGCCGCGTCGATCAGCACGTCGTACCGCTTCTGCGGGTGCAGCCGACCAACCGAGACGATCAACGGCTGGTCCGGGCGGACCCCGAACTCGGCGCGTACCGCTGCCGGGCGTCGACGCGGCGTGGGCAGCGTCGGTGCGGCGACCGGGGCGAGCCGGGCGTCGGCGGCACCCAACGCGGCGGCCCGTTGCACCAGGTCCGTGGAGGCGCCGAGGGCCACCCGGGCACCCCGGGCCACCATCCGTTCGACGAGTCGGGACACCCCGCCGCGCAACCCGCCCGCGAGCACCGCGTTGTGCCAGGTGACGATCAGCGGGGCGGCGGGACGGGCCAACACGGCGACCAACCCGGCACGCAGGCCGTGGGCGTGCACCACATCGACCCGGGCGGCGGTGAGCACCCGCCGCAGGGCGAGCACCGCCCGGGCGTCGGCCGGGGTCGGGCTGGCCGGGATCTCCACCGGCTCGAAACGCGCACCGACACCGGTGAAGTCGAACTGTTCCTGGGTCGCCGCGGGCCCGCAGACCAGGACGGTGGCGCCGCCCGCGACGAGGCCACGTGCCACCGAGCGGACGTGCTGGCCGACCCCGCCGGTGCTGGACGCGAGCACCAACGCGACGGTGCCCGACCAGCCGGCAGGCAGAGCTGGCTCACTCATCGGGTTGCCGTCTCCTTCCCGTCGCCCCGCTCTGGCGGAACCGCGTCCGGCGTCGACGCACCACCGGGGCCCCGTGGCCCCCGCCGGCCCAGACGCCGCAGCACCCCGGCGAGCAGTGGCTGTACGTCCCGCCGGTCGACGAACCAGACCACGGCGAGGAACACAACCCCGACCAGAACCCCGGACAGCATGCCCTGACCGAGTGCCGCCGCCATCGTCGGGGTGCCGCCGCCCGGCGTGTCAAGCCATCGGGTGAGGCCCAACCCGGCGAGCGCGGCGAGCACACCGGCGAGGCCACCGGCCGCCCCGGCCCGTGCCGCGCCGGCCAGTGCGGGACGGCCGGCGCTGCGCAGCACCGCCAGGAGCAGCAACGCCCCGAGCACCAGCATCCCCACCGAGTTGGCGGACGTTACCGCGAGCACCCGGTCCCGCAACGGCAGCAGCGCACCGAACAGCAGGACGACGGCTGGCACCACCAGGAAGCCGACGGCGGTGGCGGCCGTCGCCGCCCGGGTCTCGCCCCGGGCATAGAGGGCACGGGTGAGCAGCGCGAAGAGGCCGTAGCCGACCAGACCCGGGGCGTATCCGATGATCGCGGCGGCGGCGGTCGAGGCCGTGGACGCGGGGAAGAAGAAGTGCCCCACCGGGCCCGCCGTCCCGATCAACGCGGCTGTGCCGAGGCAACTGAACAGGAGCACCCCGCGAACGGCCGGTGCCAGGGTCGCCCGGTAGGTGTCCTCGTCGGCGGCGGCCCGGGCCGCCGCCAGGGTCGGGTAGGCCGCGATGGCCAACGGCACCGCCAGCACCGCCCACGGCAGCAGGTAGATGCTCTGCGCCAGGTTGTAGACGCCCGGGTTGCTCCGCGCACCGGCGGTGACCTGGTTCAGGCTGACGATCAGGGCGATCTGCTGGGTGGTGACGGTGACCGCGCCGGCCACCGCCAACCCGCCGACCCGGGCCCGCGCGTCGGCGGGGAATCCGAACCCGGGCCGCAACCCCAGGCGCAGCTGGCGGACCGGGATCAGTAACGACAACGACAGCACCACCACGCCGAGGGTGGTGCCGGCGGAGAGCAGCAACTCGCCGCCGGGGCTGACCCCGCCGACGGTGGCGTACCGACCCTGCGTGGCGGTGAAGCCGAGGTAGACGACGATGACGGTGAGACTGGACAGCAACGGGGCGAGCACCGGCCAGGCGAAGCGGCGGTGCGCCTGGAGCACCCCGGTGAGCACGATGCCGACCCCGTACAGCGGTAGTTGCGGCGCGAAGACCCGCAGCATTCGGACGCCGCTCTGCTGCTGGGCGGTGGTCAGGTGGTAGCCCAGCGACTCGACCACCGGCCCCGCGAACAGCACCACGAGCAGCGCGAGCGGGACCAGTAGGGCCAGCGTCCAGGTCAGCAGGGCGCCGGTGGTCCGGGCGACGGCCGCCCGGTCGCCGGCCGCGACCGCACCGGCCAGCAGCGGTACGACGAGGCTGGCCAGCGCTCCCCCGGCGACGATCTCGAAAATGAAGTTCGGCACCGCGTTGGCCACCACGTAGGCGCCGCCGAGGTCGGTGGGTGCCAGGCTCCAGGTGAACACGGCGGTACGGCCGAAACCGGCGAGGCGGCTGGCCACGGTGAGGACGGCGATGAGCGCGGCTGCCCCGGCCAGCCGGCCGGCGCCGGCGAGGGGTGCCGGTCTGGTCACGTCAGTCGGCGCGCCGGCCCAGTGCGTCAAGCTCCCGTAGCCCCGGGGTCCGCTGGATCACGGAGGTGAAGCTGACCTTCTCGCTGGCGGCGGTGAGGCCGGCGAGCACCGCGAGCAGACCGGCCCGGCCGAGCGGGCCGGTCCGGGCGGCGAGCGCGACGCCGAGCAGCGCCCCGAGCGCGTTCGCGCCGCTGTCGCCGAGCATCACGTCCTCGGACAGGTCGTCGCGGAGCAGGCCGGCGGCGGCGCCGGCCGCACCGGCGGCGATCCCGCCGTGCGGGCCGCCGGTCAGCGGCGCGCCCATCAGCAGGCCAGCCTTGATGGCCCGGCCGGGCCGCAGGTCGAGCAGGTTGATCAGGTTGGCCGTGCCGGCGATCACCCCGGCGCCGAGCAGCACGTCGACGCCACGGCCGAACACGCCGTGCCGCTGGCGGCGCGGGTGCGCGGCGACCCGGGGATCGGCGGCGAGCAGCGCGGCGGCGCCCAGCCCGGCGGCGCCCACCCCGACGACCTTGACCAGGCCGGCGGTGACCCGCCCTTCGCGCAGCGCGGCGAGGTGGCCGGCGAAGCCCTTGGCCGTCTTCTGCTCCGGCCGAGCGCCGACCACGTCGTCGTACAGCCCGACGCCGCCAGCGCCGAGGCCGGCGACCAGGGCCGCGCCACCGGAGGCGGCACTGGTGGCACCGAACGCGCCGGCCGCACTCGCACCGACGGCGAGCGCCGGCCCGGCGGCCAGGGTCACCGTCCGGCCACGGAAGTTGGTGCGCTCCAGCGCCGGACCGGCAGGGGAGGTACGAGCCTCACGCAGCGCGTACCGGGCGGCTGCGGCACCGGCGCCCGCGATCAGCAGCCGGCTCAGCGCCCTCACGCCGCCACCTCGCTGTGCCTCAGGTTCGTTCGCTGCGCTCGCTCACGCGCCGCCTTGTTGGATCCGGACACGGGAGTACGTCGTTCGCTCACTGGGGCAGTCTAGGCAACAGGCCGGAGGCGGCGTTGTCGCCGACGCCGTATTGACCGGCCTTCTTCTCGGTGAGCTGCTGCACCAGGGCGAGGGTGGCGACCAGCTGGCCCTGCACGGTGTTGGCGTTGTCGACCGTGGAGATGGTCTGGGCGAGCACCGGGTCACCGCGGACCACGGACACCAGGTTGCCACCGACGGAGCCGTTGCCGGCCACCACGATCGCTGCGGTGCGGTCGAACTGCTCGGCGATCTTGACGACCGACTCGTCCCGCTTCTCGGAGTCCTTGTCGACGTACGGCTGACCGCTGACCACGACGATCGCCTCAGCCGAGCCGGTGACCTTGTTGTTGTCGGTGGTCAGGTAGCCGGCGTTGTTGTACGCGGCGAGCACCGCCCGCCGATCGGCGTCGCTGACCGGCTCGGTGCCCTGGGCCCGGTCCAGCAGGACGCTGGCCAGCATGGCACTGGAGGTCTCCACGCCGTGCCCGTTGCCCGGCAGGCCGGTGGTCTGCGCCGTCGGGCGGGCGGCGGTGACGGCCAACTCCAGCAGGTTGGAGTTGTTGTCCGGGTTGATGAACTTGTCCTGCAGCTCGACCCGGCCGGTGATGGTCGCCCCGGCGCGCTGGAGCTTCTTGAGCACGCCCTCGGTGTGGTCGCGCCCGTTGGGCAGGCTGAGCACCAGCACACGGCGCCCGGTGAGGGTGTTGGGCAGGAGGAGCTGGGAGGTCGCCTCGGCGAATTCCTCTTCCAGCGCGAGTTGCTTCTCCATGTTGCTGACCTGCTGGCGCCAATTCTGGTTGTCCTTGCGCAGCCCGGTGACCTGCCCCTGAAGCGAGTCGGCGACCGGGCCGTTGAGGGCGGCTGTGCCGACCACCAGGCCGATCGCCAGAGCCAGGAAGACCGCGGTGAGGGACACCACGTGGTAGCGGAAGTTGATCACGCTTGCAGCCTCTTGATCGGTCGGGAACTAGAAGAGCCGGTACAGCTGGAACACGAAATTGTCCCACCATTCGGCGACCACGCCCAGGTACGCCTTCCCGACGGTCGAAACGGCCACCGCGGACGCCATCGCCGCGATCGCCGACAACACCAGCAACAACAGCGACGAACCGGAGATGCTCTGCCGGTAGAGCCGGCTCACACCCTTGGCATCAACCAGCTTGCCGCCGACCTTCAGGCGGGTCAGGAACGTCGAGGCCATCCCGCCGCGGCCCTTGTCGAGGAACTCGACCAGCGTGGCGTGGGTGCCGACCGCGACCAGCAGCGAGGCGCCCTTTTCGTCGGCGAGCAGCATGGCCAGATCCTCGCTGGTCGCCGCGGCCGGGAAGAGAACCGCCGGCACACCGAGGCCGTTGACCCGGGGCAAACCGGGCGCCCGCCCGTCCGGGTATGCGTGCACGATCACCTCAGCGCCGCAGCGCAGCACGTCGTCGGTGACCGAATCCATGTCACCGATGATCAGGTCAGGGGTGTACCCGGCCTCGACCAGCGCGTCCGCGCCGCCGTCGACGCCGATGAGCACCGGCTTGAACTCCCGGATGTACGGGCGCAGCACGTCCAGGTCGGCCTTGTAGTCGTAGCCGCGCACCACGATCAGGCAGTGCCGACCCTGCATCTGGGTCTCGATGTCCGGCACGCCCACACCGTCGAGCAGCAGGTCGCGCTCTTGACGGAGGTAGTCCATCGTGTTGGCGGCGAACGCCTCCAACTGCACCGACAGACCCTCCCGGGCGTCGGCCATCGCCTTGGCGACCGACTCGGCGTCCTGCAGGCTGCCGTGGGCCACCGGCTCGTCACCGGCGAAGACCGTGTTGCCCTCGATGCGCACACGGTCGCCCTCGCGGAGCTGCTCGAAGACGCCCTCCCCCAGGTCGTCGAGGAGCGGAATGCCGGCGGCGATCAACACCTCCGGGCCGAGGTTCGGGTAACGGCCGGAGACCGACGGCTTGGCATTGAGCACGGCCGCGACACCGACAGCGACCAGCGAGTCGGCCGCCACCCGGTCCAGGTCGACGTGGTCGATGACCGCGATGTCACCAGGGCGCAGCCGACCGACCAGGCGTTTTGTCCGGCGATCAAGGCGCGCGGTGCCGAGGACTCTGCCCGGTTCGGAGTTTCGATTCCGGCGCAACGTGGGTAGACGCATCGTGACCATCCTGGCATGTGAGGCAGGCTTTTCTGTCGCGACATGCCTGAGCAGGGCCGCCTACCCAGGGAAGCACACGTCGGCACAAGCCGATGTGCTTGCGCTCACAATACGCGGCGTCACAACCGCCTTTCCTTGGCGGCCACTGCCAGAAGCTCCTCGGCGTGGGCGATACCCAGATCCGAATCGGGCAAACCTGCCAGCATCCGGGCCAACTCCCGGGCCCGCTCGGTGTCCTCCACGACCCGCACCCCGCTGGTCGTCACCGCGCCACCAGTGTCCTTCGCCACCACCAGATGCCGGTCGGCGAACGCGGCCACCTGCGGCAGGTGTGTGACGACCAGCACCTGGTGGCTGCGGGCCAGCCGAGCCAACCGCCGGCCGATCTCCACCGCCGCCTGACCGCCGACCCCCGCGTCGACCTCGTCGAAAACCAACGTGGGCGGGCCGCCCGAGCCGGCGAAGACCACCTCGATGGCGAGCATCACCCGGGACAACTCACCACCGGAGGCGCCGCGTTGCAACGGCAACGACGGCGCGCCCGGGTGGGCCAGCAACCGCAGCTCCACCTCGTCACCACCGTCGGGGGTGACGCCCACCTCGACGCCGTTGACCGACAGCGTCGGCTCGGCGCGCCCGGCCGGGCGGGGCAGCACCGCCACCTCGATCCGCGCGTGTGGC
The DNA here is from genome assembly GCF_045209745.1 of Micromonospora sp. NBC_01638. NCBI lineage: Bacteria > Bacillati > Actinomycetota > Actinomycetes > Micromonosporales > Micromonosporaceae > Micromonospora > Micromonospora sp. NBC_01638. The sequence continues at coordinate 4,738,903 of NZ_CP109273.1, read as the reverse complement.
ATGGCCAACCCGGCCAGCTCGACGGTGACCTGGTCGGCGAACCGGATCGCCGCCTCCTGCCGGGAGGCGGACACCCGCCCGGCCAGGTCGGCCACCTCGACGGCGAGCCGCTGGCCCTCCCGCTCCAACTCGTCGAGCAGATCGTCGGACATGTCCAGGTCCGACAGTCGGGTGCGAGCCCGATCGGCCCAGGCGATCACCCCGTCGACGTCGTCGGCGTACTTGCGGGTCAGGGCGCGCAGCGCCGCCCGCCGCTCGTAGACATGCTGCAACCGGGCCGGGTCCGCGTCGAGCCCCGCCAGATACGACGACAGCTCCGCCGACACGTCGGTGACCAGCGTGGCCGCCTCCTCCAGGCGGGCCGCCAGCTCACCCAGCGCCGGATCGGTGCCGGCCTGCGCCTCCAGTGTCCGACGGGCGGTGCCGAGCAGCACCGCGGCGTCGGGCGCCTCGTCGGCGGCCTCCGCGCCGCCCGCCACGCACTGCTGGGCGATCTGCGCGGCCGTACGCAGGCCCTCGGCGTGTTCCAGCCGCTGCGCCTCGGTCTTCAGCTCGTCGTCCTCACCGGGCTGCGGATCGACCCGGGTGATCTCGTCGAGGCCGAGCCGCAGCAGGTCGGCCTCCTGGCTGCGTTCGCGGGCGTTGCGCCGCCGGTCCGCCAGGTCGTCGACCACCCGCCGCCACCCGGTGTACGCCTCACGAAGCGCGTCGAGCAGCTTCTCGTGGGCCGGGCCGGCGAACCGGTCGAGTGCGGCCCGCTGCTCGGCCGGACGCAGCAGCCGCAGCTGGTCGGACTGGCCGTGCACGGCGACCGCCTGCTCGCCGACCTCACCGAGCATCGACACCGGCATGCTCCGGCCGCCGACGTGGGCGCGTGACCGCCCCTCCACCGTCACCGTGCGGCTCAGCAGCACCGTGCCGTCCTCGTCGGGCTCGCCACCGGCCTCGGTGATCCGGGCGTGCACCGCGTCGGCGACCCGCCCGGACAGGCGCAGCCGCCCCTCCACCACCGCCCGGCCGGGTTGGGCGCGGACCCTCCCGGCGTCGGCCCGGCCGCCGAAGAGCAGGCCGAGGCCGGTGACCACCATCGTCTTGCCGGCACCGGTCTCGCCGGTGATGACGTTCATCCCGCCGGTCAACGGCAGCGTGGTGTCGTCGATGACGCCCAGTCCGGTGATGCGCAGCTCTTCCAGCACAGCCACCGACAGTAGACGCGAGGCCCGACAGTTGACCAGCCGACGGGCCCGGGTGCGTCCGGCACCCGGCCGACGTACAGTTCTGCCCCGTGTTGGACGTGATCGGCCTGACCTCGGCTGAGGAGGAGCTCTACCGCTGCCTGCTCCAGCTCACCACGGCCCGCATCGACGAGTTGGTCCGTCGTCTGCACCGGCCTCGCGAGCAGGTCGTCGCCCAGGTCGAGGCGCTGCGTAGCAAGGGCCTAGTGCAGCCCACCGACACCGACCCGGACGCGCCGCTGCGCCCGACCGCCCCGGACGTCGCCCTCGGCGGGACGCTGCTGCGTCGGCAGGAGGACCTGGAGGCGGCCCGCCGACGGGTCACCCAACTGGCCGAGGAGTATCGGTCCGGGCTGCGAAGGCAGCACGTCGACCACCTCGTCGAGGTGATCACCGGCGCCCGGGTGCTCCGGGACCGCCTCCGCGATCTGCAGAATGCGGCGCGTACCGAGGTGCTCTGGTTCTGCCGGGCGAACCCCCTCGCCATGGCCGGCCCGGAGAACGTCGAGGAGTTCGACGCTCTGGCCCGCGGGGTGAGCTACCGGGCCATCTACGAGCGTGACCTGCTGCTGGAACCAGGCGCCCTGGCCGACCTGGCCAAGGGGGTCGCCGCAGGCGAGCAGGCCCGGGTCCTGGACCGGCTGCCGGTCCGACTGGCCATCGTGGACGCCCGCACCGCCATCTGCCCGTTGGTGGCGGACCGCGACGGCGGTGAACCGAGCGCCGCCGTGATCGGCCGCAGTCAACTGCTCGACGCGCTGCTCGCCCTCTTCGAAAGTCACTGGCGGGTGGCCACCCGGCTGCGACTCGACGACGCCGGCGTCGTTGCGGCGGCCGAGGGCCGGCGGCCGGACCCCGAGGGCCATCCGGGCGACGGTTACCAGCCGGACGCCGACGAGGCGCGGCTGCTGTCGCTGTTCGTGGCGGGCGTACCGGACAAGTCCATCGCCTCTCAGTTCGGCGTGAGCCGGCGGACCGTGCAACGGCGGATCGCCGACCTGATGGACGTCGCGGGCGTGGACACCCGGCCCGGGCTGGCGTTCCAGGTCGCCCGACGCGGCTGGCTCTGACGCCGAAAGGTCCCCCGTCGGCCGACGGGGGACCCTACCGGGGCGGGCGGGACGGCCTGGCCGCCCCGCCTGCCCAGGTCAGCGCAGCCCGTACGCCTGGAGCACCGTCTGGTCGATGGTGTTCCCGGCCCGGTCGGCGGCGTGCACCCGCAGCGATACCGTTCCGCGCCCGGCGGGCACGGTCGCGGTGTACCGGGTGCCCGACCCCGAGGTCTGCGCGTTGCGCCAGGTCACGCCTCCGTCGAAGGAGACCTGCACGCGGACGCTGGTGCCGGTCGGCGCGGACACGCCGGCCGGCTGACGCAGGGTCAGCCCCAGCTGGTGCGGGTGGTTGCCGCGTACCGTGCCGAGCAGGTCGACCGGCACCCGGTAGTCCACCTGCAACAGCGACAACGGCTCGGCGGCGTCGCCCGCCGGTCGGGCCGAGGTGAACTCCCAGGCCGTGTCGGTACGGGTGGCGTAGCGCCACTCGGCCGAGGATCGCTGCGTGGTCAGGTCCAGCCGGTACCGGGCCGACCCCGGGATGCTCGGCACCGGCGCCCACCCGCTGGACAGGTCGGCGATCTGCTTCCCGTTCCGACTGACCCGAGCCTCGACGGTGTCCGACTCCTCACTGTCGCCGCGCACGCTGTAGTGGCCGTCGGCGTCCACGAACTCGGGCACCCGCAGGTCCAGCTCGTCACCAGTCCGCGTGGGCACCGACGCCCCGCTGGCCGGCACGGCCGGGCGGACCACCGGCGCGTGCCAGGTCTCGGTCTCCCGGTCGTCGGCGGCGTACCGCCGGGGCTCCTGGATCAGGCCGCCGGTCAGCTGCCCCCACTGCTTGAACGTCGACTTGTGCAACACCCGGTGCTGCCACCAGTTGTCCCCGGCGCTGACGAGCTCCTGACGGGTGGTGCCGTTGCGGACCAACCGCTGGTCGTCGTTCCAGGAGTACTCCTGCCACGGACGCCAGCCGAACCGCTGCTCGGTGGCCCAGCCGGCGCCCGTGTCACCGTAGCTCGCGGTCACCTCGGCGGTGTTCTTCGCGGTCACGGTGTGCACGACGCGTTCCGGCACCCGTCCCTTCGACACCTGCCACACGTCGTAGAGGTAGGGGCTGTCCACGGTCAACGTCAGGTCCAACGTCGCCCGGCCCTTCCTGGCCGCTGCGATCAACCGCTGCCCGTCGTCGTACGCGACCACCATCGACGGGATCGGAAGCCGGTCTCCGGTCGGGCGCCACACCGTCCACGCGCTGAAGTCCGCCGGCCGGACGATCAGCACCTCGGCGGCGCCAGCGGCCGCGGCGGCGGCGACCTGCTCGTCCTCCGAGCGGTCCGGGTCGGCGGTCAGCAGCGCGGCGGCGTCCCGCACCCGGGTCAGCTCGGCGGGGGTCCCGGTGCCGGCCCAGACCAGCGGCAGCTTCCGCCGACCGGTCGGCGCCGGCGACGTGCCCATCAGGTTGATGTCCAGCGAACCGGACACTCCGCTGATCTTCGCGTCCACCATGGGTGCGACGAGCTGCCAACGCGAGGCGAATTCGAACTCGCCCTGACGCACCGGTCGGGTCGGCGTGACGTTGACCTGCTGAACAGTGCTGTAGGTCATCACGCCGTGGTCGACCTGTCGGCCGTTTCCGAAGACCCGGTGCTCGTAGAAACTGATCGTCGACCGCTGCTCGGAGGGCTTCGGCGTCTCGATCCGCACCGGGGTGCCCTTGCGCGGGTCGAGCACCACGGTGACGTCCCGGTCGACCATCAGCTCCGGGTCGGTGACCAGGGTGATCTGCTCGTCCAGCGGAGCGCCGTGCTCGATCAACGCCTGGACCAGGTACGGGCCCTCCTCGACCTGCACGTGAACCTCGCCGGCGACCCAGCCGAGCCAGTCGGACTCGGGCTGCTCGCCGAAGAGGGTGAGCACCGACGCGACACCCGGCTGCCCCTGCATGTCCAGCGCCCGCACGGTCACGGTGTGCAGCGGGCCGCTGAGGGTGAGCGCGACCGCGGTGCGCACCGCGACACCGTCCGCGCCGGTGGCCACCAACCACCCGCTGTGCAGGCCGCGGTCCAACTTCGCCGGGTCCGCACGTAGCGGAACGGCGACGCTGCCGCCGGCCGGCACGGTCACCTCCGCGCCGCCCACCGAGACCCCGTCGGTCTCGGCCCTGCGGGTGTCCAGGTTGCGCAGCTCCAGGGCCAGCCGCAGGGTCTGCGAGGCCGAAGTGCCGTTGGTGTACGTCACGGTTCGCTCGGCCGTCGCCGCACCGGCGCTGAGCCGGCCGAAGTCGGCGGTGCCCGACCCGTACACCCGCTGGCCAAGTGCCCGGGCCACGTCGACCCGGCCAGCGCCCTGTTCGAAGACGGTCAGGGCCGGGTTCGCCTTCGTTGTGCTGACCAGCGCGTTTTTGAGCTTCCCGGCGGCCCAGTCCGGGTGTTCCTGGGCGAGGATCGCCGCCGCGCCGGCCACGTGCGGGGTGGCCATCGACGTGCCGGACGCGGTCGTGTAGGCGTCGCCCACCGGCGTACCCATGGTGGTGCCCGCGGCCCGCGCGGCGACGATGCCGACGCCCGGCGCGGTGATTTCCGGCTTCAGTCCGTTGTCGCCGAGGCGCGGGCCCCGGCTGGAGAACTCCGCCAGGTTGTCGTTGCGGTCCACCGCGCCGACGGTGAGCGCGGCGGCAGCCGCGCCCGGTGCACCGACGGTACGCGCCGCGCCCTCGTTGCCGGCGGCGACCACGAAGAGGGCGCCGGTCTCGGCGGTCAGTTCGTTGACCGCCAGGCTCATCGGATCGGTGCCGTCGGTCGCGGAGCCACCGAGGCTCATGCTGACCACCTTCGCGCCGGCGCGGGCGGCCCACTCCATGCCCTCGATGATGGACGAGCTGTAGCCGGAGCCACCGTCGTCGAGCACCTTGCCGATCAGCAACTGCGCGCCCGGGGCGACTCCCTTACGCAGCCCGTTGGACGCGGCGCCGCTGCCGGCGATGGTCGCCGCCACGTGGGTGCCGTGGCCATGCCCGTCGCGGGCGCTGCCGCTGCTGGAGAAGTCCTGCGCCTCGGCGATCCGGCCGGCCAGGTCGGAGTGGGTGGCGTCGACGCCGGTGTCGAGCACCGCAACCTTCACGCCGGTACCGTCCCGACCGGCCGCCCAGGCGATCGGGGCACCGATGTGCGGCACGCTGTGCTCCAGCGTCGGGCGGACCTTCCCGTCCAGCCAGATCCGGGCGACACCGGCGCCGAGCGTGGCCGACGAGCCGGCGGCCACACGCTGCCCAGGCGTGCCCCGCAGCGACGTCCACAGACCACCGAGGTCACCCTTGCCGACCCGTAGCGCGGCGCCGTTGATGCTCTCCAACGGTCGCGTGTCGGTTGCGCCGGCAAGCGCCCTGACCCGCCCGGCGGCCGGCTCCTGATAGCGGACGATCAGCGGCAACGCGCCCTGCGCACCGTCGCCGTACCCGTCAGCGGCCAGCTCCTGCACGTCGAACAGGTCGGGGTCGAGCACCCCCGCGGAGAGGTACGGCACGACGTCGCTCGGCAGCACCAGCACCCCGCCGTCGACCTCGACGGTCTGGAAGGTGATCCGGTTCCGGCCAGGGCCGGGGCGGACGGTGGCGGTGACCCGGCCGGGCGCAGCCTGCACCAGGTCGACCTGGTCGCCGGTGATCAGGGTGATGCGAACGGGCGCGGCGCCCGGGGCGGGCGTGCCCGATTTCGGGCCGGTAGGCCGGGCGGGCGGGTCGGCGGACGCCGGTGCGGCGAGGCCGACCACCAACGCGCCGACCGCGCCGACGGCGAGCCAGCGTGGGGACCAGTGCATGCGATGTGCTCCTCTACTCCTCCAGGCCCGCCATCCGTGGATGAGGGCCGATCGGAGTCTGCGACGGAGCCTGTCACCAGGTCACTAGTCGCCAGCCGCCGCAGCGGCGACATGTCGTCAGGTGGACAACCGACGTCCACCGACGGTGTGCGCCACGGTCACCGGCGGCTGCCGCGCCAACCATGCACGGGAAGGTCGAACTTGGCGACCAGCCGGTCGGTGAACGGGCGGGGCCGCAGCCGCACGATGCGCACCGGCAGAGCACCCCGACGCACCGTCACCCGAGCGCCGGGTGGAAGGTCGTAGACCCGCCGCCCGTCGCAGGAGAGCACGGCGAGGGTGGTGAACGGGTCCACAGTGATCACGAAGGTGGACGTCGGGGCCGTGACCAACGGGCGGCTGAACAACGCATGCGCGCTGATCGGCACCAGCAGCAACGCCTCCACCTCCGGCCAGACCACGGGGCCCCCACCGGAGAACGCGTACGCGGTGGAGCCGGTGGGGGTGGCGCAGACGACACCGTCGCAGCCGTAGCGGGACAGCGGTCGCCCGTCCACGTCGACGAGCAGCTCGAGCATCTGCGCCCGCTCGCCCTTCTCGATGCTGATCTCGTTGAGCGCCCAGGACTCGATGGTCGGCCCGCCGTCGAACTCGGCGGTGACGTCCAGGGTGAGCCGCTCATCCACGGTGTAATGACGACCGACGACGTCACGGACCGCGGTGTCCAGGTCGTCGATCTCCGCCTCGGCCAGGAAGCCCACCTTGCCGAGGTTGATGCCGAGCAGCGGCGCCTTCGCCGGCCGGGCCAGCTCGGCGGCGCGCAGGAAGGTGCCGTCCCCACCGAGCGCGAAGACGATCTCGGTGCCCTCGGCGGCCTGCAGGCCGGCAACCGGCACCACCCCGGGCAGGTCCAGGTCCTCGGCCTCGTCGGCGACCACCCGTACCTCGAAACCCGCGGCGATCAGGTCGGCGGCGACCGACCGCGCGTGCTCCGTGCTGCGCCGACGGCCGGTGTGGGTCACCAGCAGCGCGGTCCGACTCATCGGGCCGCCCGCTCGTCCGGGACCGGGCGGCGTTGTCCCACCGTCGCCCCGCTACAACCGCGTGTCGTTCCGGTGCCCTCGCTGCACGCGTTCACCCTGCGATCTCCTCCGCCGCCGCCACGTCCGGCACGTCGCCGGCCGTCGTCGGGCCGTCCGGCCCGGCCGCCACCACGGCCCGCACCCGCTGCGGGTCGGCCGGTGGTGCGCCCCGGCGCAACCATACGAAGAACTCCACGTTGCCGCTCGGCCCGGGCAGCGGGCTGGCCGCCACGTCGGCAAGGCCAAGGCCGAGCCGCGCGGCCGCCGCGGCAACGTCCAGCACCGCTTCGGCGCGCAGCTCCGGATCGCGGACCACGCCGCCGGCACCGACCCGGTCCTTGCCGACCTCGAACTGCGGCTTCACCATCAACGCCAGGTCACCGTCGTCGCGGGTGCAGCCCGCCAACGCCGGCAGCACCAACCGCAGCGAGATGAACGACAGGTCGGCCACCGTGAGGTCGACCGGCCCATCGATCGCATCAGGATCGAGGGTACGGACATTGGTGCGTTCCAGAACGCGGACCCGCTCGTCGGTGCGCAGCGACCAGGCGAGCTGCCCATAGCCGACGTCCACGGCCACCACCTCTGCGGCGTCGGCGCGCAGCAGCACGTCGGTGAAGCCACCGGTCGACGCGCCGGCGTCCAGGCAGCGCCGCCCGGCGACGTGCAGCCCACCGGGGCCGAACGCGGCCAGCGCGCCCGCGAGCTTGTGCCCGCCCCGGGAGACGTACTCCTCGGTCGGGTTTTCGCCGGTGACCAGCAGCGGATCGGCGGGGTCGACCATCGCGGCGGCCTTGCGCGCGACCACCCCGCGCAGCTGGACCCGGCCGGCCTCCACCAACGCGGCGGCCTGCTCCCGGGAGCGGGCCAGACCGCGGCGGACGAGTTCGGCGTCCAGCCGGTTGCGACGTGCCATGGGGGGTTCTCCGGTCTGCTCAGGCCTGGTCGTGCCGCTCAGGTCTGGTCAATGGTGGCGAGGGTTTCCCGCAGCGTCTCGTAGGCCGCCTCGTACTGCGCGATCTGGTCGGCCGGGGCGAGCGTCGCCGCGTTGGCCATGGCCTGCACGGCGGCGTCCACCGCCGGGTGCCGCGCCTCGTCGGCCCCGACGTCCGGCAGTGGGTCGGGGCGGACACCCAGCGGAGGACCGGGCCGGCCCGGGAACGACCCGCCGGCCGGCGGACCGGGCCGGCTCATTCGGCGCCGTCCGGCGGCTGCTTGCGGACCGCCTTCTTGGCGGGCATGGCCGCTGGGGTCGGGGCATCGTCGGCGGTCCGGCTGATCGTCGCCGGCGGCTTCTTCACGATCGCCTTCTTGGCGACGGCCTTCTTCGCGACGGCCTTCTTCGCCACCGGCGCGGAGACCGGGGCAGCCGCCGAGGCGTCCGACGGCACGAGACCAGCTCCGGGCTGCGCGGCGAGGGTCGGGTCGGGTTGCTCCGTAGGCCCGGCGGTCGGCGCGTTCGCCGGCTCGGCGGCGCGCGCCTCGCGTAGCTGCCGTTCCAGGTCGTGCACCCGTCGGGTCAGCTCGGCCACCTCGTCAGAGGTGGCCAGGCCGACCGCGCCGAGGGCCCGATCGACCTCGAAGCGAACCAACTTGGTCAGCGCTTCCCGGTTGGCGGCGCCGGTGGTGATCAGCTCCTCGCCGAGGGCTTGGAGTTGGGCGGCGGTCGCGCCGCCGGAGCCGACGAGGCGACGGGCCACGTCCTGGGCCTTCTTTCGGGGCGCCTCCGCAAGGCCCATGGCCAGCTCGAGGTAGGCGCGCCACGCGTCCTGCATGCCTGAGTCCTTCCACGGGGGCGAGGTGTGTAGGTGTCACGCTACCGGGCACCCCGGACCATCCCGTGCGGTACGGTGCCGAGGACGGCGTGGCGATCAGCGAGGGGGAGATGTGGCCAGCGTGGACGAGTGCCGGCAGGCGCTACAGGAGCTGGCCGCCCGGCTGGATCGCAACGCCGAGACGGTGCGCGAACGGATCGACCTGGACCGCACGCTGGCCTGCCGGATCACCGATCTGGACACCGCGTTCCACGGCCGGATCACCGGTGGCCGCCTGGTCGAGCTGACCGACGGCGACGACCCCAAGGCGAAGATCGCGCTGAGCACGTCCAGCGACGATCTGCTCGCCCTGGTCCGCGGCGACCTGGACGTCACCGGCGCGGTGACGTCCCGCCGAGTGTCGATCAAGGCCACCCCGTTCGACCTGCTGAAGTTACGCAAGCTGCTCTGACGAACGTCGGTCAGGTGGTCCGGGTCACGCAGCGGCAGTCAGACCGAAGCTTTCCAACGCGTGGGCCGCATCCGGGCCGATCGGGCGAATCTTCGGCAGCGCCGGCGCCGGCGCCGACCAGGCCGCCGCGCAGAGCGCGGCCAGCGCGTCCAGTGGCCGACCTGACCCGGCCAGCTCCAGCGTGCCGTCGCGGTCGGTCACGGACCAGCCGCCGGTTGCCGCCGTGCCCGGGACCCGCACGGCCGCAGCCGGGTCGAAGAGCCCCGCCAGGTCCCTCGCGACGTACGTGGGACGACGCCGCGCTTCGGCAGCCAGCAGATCCGGTACGCCGCTGACGCCGGTGAGCACGAGCAGGCTGTCCAGCCCGGCCCGGCGGGCGCCCTCGATGTCGGTGTCCAGCCGGTCGCCCACGACAAGGCTCCGGCCACCGCCACTGCGCCGAGCGGCAGTCTCGAACAGCGCCGACTCGGGCTTGCCGACCACCACGTCGGGGTCCCGCTCCAGCGCCGTACGCAGCACAGCGACCAGCGAACCGTTGCCTGGCAACGGTCCCCGCCCGCTGGGCAGGGTCCGGTCGGTGTTGGTGGCGATCCAGAGCGCACCGGCCCGCACCGCGATTGAGGCTTCGGCCAGCTCGGCCCAACCGACCTGCGGGCCGTACCCCTGCACCACCGCGGCCGGGTTCTCGTCGGCTCGGGTCACCGGGGTCAATCCGACCGCGCGCAGCTCCGCGCGCAGCGCCTCCGCCCCGACCACCAGCACCGGCGCGCCGGCGGGCAGTCGGTCACGAAGCAGCTCGGCCGAGGCGGCGGCGGAGGTGAGCACCTCCTCCGGTCGGGCCGGCACGCCCATCCCGGTCAGCAGGTCGGCCACGTCGCTGGACCGGCGGGACGCGTTGTTGGTGGCGTACGCCACCGTCCGTCCCTCGGCGTGCAGCCGGGCCACCGCCTCGACGGCGCCGGGGATCGGCCGATCGATCAGGTAGATCACCCCGTCCAGGTCGAAGACCACCAGGGTGTACCCGTCGACCAGCCGCTCCCCCGCGCCCGCGTTCACCGCTGCGTCGACCCCGACTCGTCGTTCCGGGACTGAGCGGTCCCGTCGGCGTTCACCGCGTCGTCGGACGTCACGCTGCTGTCGGCAGCGGTGTCAGCGCCGGCGTTGCCGCCCTCGTCCGGGCGACGGTCCTCGTCTTCGTCTTCGTCGTCGTCTTCGTCTTCGTCGTCGTCGTCGTCGTCGTCTTCGTCGTCGTCTTCGTCTTCGTCGTCGTCTTCGTCTTCGTCGTCGTCTTCGTCGTCGTCTTCGTCGTCGTCGTCGTCTTCGTCGTCGTCGTCTTCGTCGTCGTCGTCTTCGTCGTCGTCGTCGTCTTCGTCGTCTTCGTCGTCGTCTTCGTCGTCGGCGGCCAGGTCGGCGTCAGGTTGGGCCGGCACCGCGCCGGGAGCGCCCGGGCCTGCGGCGATCTCCTCGGCGGCTTCGTCCTCGTCGTCGCCTTCGATGACCACGCCGTCGAGTTCCAGCAGCCGCTCGGCGGCGTCGGTCTCGCCCTCGGTGTCCACGTCAGCAGCGCGGGAGAACCACTCACGAGCCTCCTCGCGCCGGCCCACGGCGAGCAGTGCGTCGGCGTACGCGTAACGCAGCCGGGCCGTCCACGGCACCGTGGCCTCGCTCGTGAGGTCCGGGACCTGGAGCATCGCGACCGCCGCGTCCTTCTGACCGAGGTCACCCCGGGCGCCGGCGGCGACGATCAGCAGCTCGATCGCCACGGCCTGGTCCAACTTCTCCCGGTCAGCGCCGCGGAACAGGTCGATGGCCCGCTCCGGCCGCCCGAGAGCCCGCTCGCAGTCCGCGAGTACGGCCAGGTGGCTCTGCAGCCCGCTCATCCGGTGGTACGTGCGCAGCTCCGCGATCGCCGACTGCCACTCACCCGCGTGGTAGGCGGCCAGGCCGACCGCCTCACGGACGGCGGAGATACGCGAAGCGAGCCGCCGGGCGGCCAGCGCGTGCGCCAACGCCTCGGCTGGGTCCTCGTCGATCAGCTGACCGGTGGCAACCAGGTGCCGGGCCACCGTCTCGGCGACCGGCTTGTTCAGCGAGAGCAGCTCAGCGCGAACGTCCTTGTCCAGGTCGGTCGCGACGATGTCGTCCGGCAGCGCCGGGGCCGAGCTACGCCCGCCCTCGAACGACTCTGAGCCGCCAGCGCGGTCGTCGCGGCGGAACTCTCCCTCGCGACGCGGCCGCTCGTCGGCCCGGGGCGCACCCGCACGGTCGCCACCGCGGTAGCCACCGTCGCGGTCACCGCCACGGTAGCCACCGCTCTCACGCGGCCCACTCGGCCGGGAGCTGCCTCGGTCGCCGCCACGGAAGCCGCCCTCGCGGTCCCCACCACGGAAACCACCCTCACGCGGAGCGCTGGAACGGTCCCGGTCACCGCCACGGAAGCCACCCTCACGACGGTCACCACCGCGGTAACTGCCGTCGCGGTCACCGCCGCGGAAGCCACCCTCACGCGGAGCGCTTGAGCGCGAGCCGTCACGGTCACCGCCGCGGAAGCCGCCGCCCTCGCGGGGCGCACCAGGCCGAGATCCGTCGCGGAAGCCACCTTCACGACGATCGCCGCCACGGAAGCCACCCTCGCGGTCACCGCCACGGAAGCCACCCTCACGACGATCGCCGAAACCGCCCTCGCGCGGAGCGCTGGAACGGTCCCGGTCACCACCGCGGAAACCGCCCTCACGCGGAGCGCTGGAACGGTCCCGGTCGCCACCGCGGAAACCGCCCTCACGCGGAGCGCTGGAACGGTCCCGGTCGCCACCGCGGAAACCGCCCTCACGCGGAGCGCTGGAACGGTCCCGGTCACCACCGCGGAAACCGCCCTCACGCGGAGCGCTGGAACGGTCCCGGTCGCCACCGCGGAAACCGCCCTCACGCGGAGCGCTGGAACGGTCCCGGTCGCCACCGCGGAAACCGCCCTCACGCGGAGCGCTGGAACGGTCCCGGTCGCCACCGCGGAAGCCACCCTCACGCGGAGCGCTGGAACGGTCCCGGTCGCCACCGCGGAAGCCACCCTCACGCGGAGCGCTGGAACGGTCCCGGTCGCCACCGCGGAAGCCACCCTCACGCGGAGCGCTGGAACGGTCCCGGTCACCACCACGGAAGCCGCCGCCCTCACGCGGAGCGCTGGAACGGTCCCGGTCACCACCGCGGAAGCCACCCTCACGACGATCGCCGAAGCCACCCTCGCGCGGAGCGCTCGAACGGTCCCGGTCACCACCGCGGAAACCGCCCTCACGACGATCGCCGAAGCCACCCTCGCGCGGAGCGCTGGAACGGTCCCGGTCACCACCGCGGAAACCACCCTCACGCGGAGCGCTCGAACGGTCCCGGTCACCACCACGGAAACCACCCTCACGACGGTCACCGCCGCGGAAACCACCGTCGCGCGGAGCGCTGGAACGGTCCCGGTCACCACCACGGAAACCACCGCCCTCACGCGGAGCGCTGGAACGGTCCCGGTCACCACCACGGAAACCACCGTCGCGCGGAGCGCTGGAACGGTCCCGGTCGCCACCACGGAAGCCGCCGCCCTCACGCGGAGCGCTGGAACGGTCCCGGTCACCACCACGGAAACCACCGTCGCGCGGAGCGCTGGAACGGTCCCGGTCACCACCACGGAAGCCGCCGCCCTCACGCGGAGCGCTCGAACGGTCCCGGTCACCACCGCGGAAGCCGCCGCCCTCACGCGGAGCGCTCGAACGGTCCCGGTCACCACCACGGGAACCAGAGTCGCGGCCGCCGGCGTAGCCGCCACGGGCACCGCCACCGCTGTCACGGTCTCCCCGGTACGGGGGCCGGTCTCGGTCATCGCGGCGCGGGCCGCCGTCGCGTCCGCCCGCGCCGTCAGTACGGTCTTCGTAGCGACGGGGACGGTCTCCGCCCTGCGGTCCTGAACTCACAGGTACATCCTTCCTGATTGCGCCACCAATGGCGCTACGCAGTCGAGGGCCGACCCGGATGGGGCGGCCCTCGACTGGAAAGATTGTCCGGCGGCGTCCTACTCTCCCACACCCTCACGAGTGCAGTACCATCGGCGCTGGAGGGCTTAGCTTCCGGGTTCGGAATGTGACCGGGCGTTTCCCCTCCGCCATGACCGCCGTAACTCTATCGACATATCAAACAACACCACACACGTGGTCTGTTGTTCGTTTATCGAGAGTTGCACAGTGGACGCGTAGCAGCTTAGTAGTCAAGTCCTCGGCCTATTAGTACCGGTCAACTGAACCCGTTACCGGGCTTACATTTCCGGCCTATCAACCCAGTCGTCTAGCTGGGGGCCTTACCCCACCAAGGTGGGTGGGATACCTCATCTTGAAGCAGGCTTCCCGCTTAGATGCTTTCAGCGGTTATCCCTTCCGAACGTAGCTAACCAGCCGTGCCCTTGGCAGGACAACTGGCACACCAGAGGTTCGTCCGTCCCGGTCCTCTCGTACTAGGGACAGCCCTTCTCAAGTATCCTACGCGCGCGGCGGATAGGGACCGAACTGTCTCACGACGTTCTAAACCCAGCTCGCGTGCCGCTTTAATGGGCGAACAGCCCAACCCTTGGGACCTGCTACAGCCCCAGGATGCGACGAGCCGACATCGAGGTGCCAAACCATCCCGTCGATATGGACTCTTGGGGAAGATCAGCCTGTTATCCCCGGGGTACCTTTTATCCGTTGAGCGACACCGCTTCCACTCGCAAGTGCCGGATCACTAGTCCCGACTTTCGTCCCTGCTCGACCTGTCAGTCTCACAGTCAAGCTCCCTTGTGTACTTGCACTCAACACCTGATTGCCAACCAGGCTGAGGGAACCTTTGGGCGCCTCCGTTACCTTTTAGGAGGCAACCGCCCCAGTTAAACTACCCACCAGACACTGTCCCTGAACCGGATAACGGTCCGAAGTTAGATACCCAAATCAACCAGAGTGGTATTTCAAGATTGCCTCCACCCATACTGGCGTATGGACTTCACCGGCTCCCACCTATCCTACACAAGCTAATTCGAGTACCAATGTCAAGCTATAGTAAAGGTCCCGGGGTCTTTCCGTCCTGCCGCGCGTAACGAGCATCTTTACTCGTACTGCAATTTCGCCGGGCCTGTGGTTGAGACAGTGGGGAAGTCGTTACGCCATTCGTGCAGGTCGGAACTTACCCGACAAGGAATTTCGCTACCTTAGGATGGTTATAGTTACCACCGCCGTTTACTGGCGCTTAAGTTCTCCGCTTCGCCCCCGAAAGAGCTAACAGGTCCCCTTAACGTTCCAGCACCGGGCAGGCGTCAGTCCATATACATCGAATTACTTCTTCGCATGGACCTGTGTTTTTAGTAAACAGTCGCTTCCCCCTGCTCTCTGCGGCCATACAACGCTCCACCCGCGCGGGGCTTCACGTCTCCGGCCCCCCTTCTCCCTAAGTTACGGGGGCAATTTGCCGAGTTCCTTAACCACAGTTCGCCCGATCGCCTCGGTATTCTCTACCTGACCACCTGTGTCGGTTTGGGGTACGGGCCGCTAAGAACTCGCTAGAGGCTTTTCTCGGCAGCATAGGATCACTGACTTCACCTGAATCGGCTCGGCATCACGTCTCAGCCAACATGTGTTGCGGATTTGCCTACAACACGGCCTACACGCTTACCCCGGCACAACCACCGGCCGGGCTCAGCTACCTTCCTGCGTCACCCCATCGCTTGACTACTACCCATCAGGTTCCCACGCTCCCCACCATCAGTCCGAAGACATCAAGCAGCTCGGGTGGTTAGCACAACGAGGTTCATCAGGGACGCTCTTTCGCGGGTACGGGAATATCAACCCGTTGTCCATCGACTACGCCTCTCGGCCTCGCCTTAGGTCCCGACTCACCCAGGGCGGATTAGCCTGGCCCTGGAACCCTTGGTCATCCGGCGGAAGGGTTTCTCACCCTTCTTTCGCTACTCATGCCTGCATTCTCACTCGTGCCGCGTCCACAACTGGGTCACCCCGCTGCTTCACTCGCGGCACGACGCTCCCCTACCCATCCACACACCTGCACAAGGAATCAAGTCCAAGCAAGGTTAAAATGTGAATGCCACAGCTTCGGCGGTGTGCTTGAGCCCCGCTACATTGTCGGCGCGGAACCACTTGACCAGTGAGCTATTACGCACTCTTTAAAGGATGGCTGCTTCTAAGCCAACCTCCTGGTTGTCTGTGCGACCCCACATCCTTTTCCACTTAGCACACGCTTAGGGGCCTTAGCTGGTGATCTGGGCTGTTTCCCTCTCGACTACGAAGCTTATCCCCCGCAGTCTCACTGCCGCGCTCTCACTTACCGGCATTCGGAGTTTGGCTGATTTCGGTAAGCTTGTGGGCCCCCTAGACCATCCAGTGCTCTACCTCCGGCAAGAAACACGCGACGCTGCACCTAAATGCATTTCGGGGAGAACCAGCTATCACGGAGTTTGATTGGCCTTTCACCCCTAACCACAGGTCATCCCCCAACTTTTCAACGTTGGTGGGTTCGGCCCTCCACGCGGTCTTACCCGCGCTTCAGCCTGCCCATGGCTAGATCACTCCGCTTCGGGTCTAGGACACGCGACTGAATCGCCCTATTCAGACTCGCTTTCGCTACGGCTCCCCCACACGGGTTAACCTCGCCACATGCCACTAACTCGCAGGCTCATTCTTCAAAAGGCACGCCGTCACCCCGTAAGGCTCCGACGGATTGTAGGCGAACGGTTTCAGGTACTATTTCACTCCCCTCCCGGGGTACTTTTCACCATTCCCTCACGGTACTTGTCCGCTATCGGTCACCAGGAAGTATTTAGGCTTACCAGGTGGTCCTGGCAGATTCACGGCAGATTTCAGGGGTCCGCCGCTACTCGGGAACACCCACAGAAGGTCAGCAACTTTCACCTACCGGACTTTCACCGTCTACGGTCAGCCATTCCAGACTGTTCGACTAGCCACTAACTTTGTAACTTCTCGAACAAGTGTCAGCTTGTTCAGCAGGGTCCCACAACCCCGACCACGCAACCCCTGACAGGTATCACACGCAGCCGGTTTAGCCTCGATCCGCTTTCGCTCGCCACTACTCACGGAATCACTAAATTGTTTTCTCTTCCTGCGGGTACTGAGATGTTTCACTTCCCCGCGTTCCCTCCACACACCCTATGTGTTCAGGTGTGGGTGACACCACATGACTGGTGCCAGGTTTCCCCATTCGGACACCCTGGGATCACAGCTTGGTTGACAGCTCCCCCAGGCCTATCGCGGCCTCCCACGTCCTTCATCGGCTCCTGGTGCCAAGGCATTCACCGTTCGCCCTTGACAACTTGACCACAAAGATGCTCGCGTCCACTGTGCAATTCTCAACAAACGACCAACCCACAACCCGATCCGCCCCACACCAAGACCCGGCCAACCGCCGGCGGTATATGAGGCCAGGCCATGCCTGGCAACCTCGCAAAGCTATTACGCTTCACTCAAGGCTCTGAAACAACAACACAACGGTTGTTCCTTCAGGACCCAACAGGGTGCTTAGCGCCTCCACCCAGCCGCACCAAGACCAACCCGTTCCCACCACCCCAAAGAGTGGCTGTACTAGGAAGTCTCAGCCGTTGCCGAGGAAAAACTTGCCAGTGTCTCCGCCATCTGAGCACCCCAACCCAACACTATGTGGGCCGCGGGCTCCATACCGGCTTTCACCGGATGGTGCTCCTTAGAAAGGAGGTGATCCAGCCGCACCTTCCGGTACGGCTACCTTGTTACGACTTCGTCCCAATCGCCAGCCCCACCTTCGACGGCTCCCTCCACAAGGGTTGGGCCACCGGCTTCGGGTGTTGCCGACTTTCGTGACGTGACGGGCGGTGTGTACAAGGCCCGGGAACGTATTCACCGCAGCGTTGCTGATCTGCGATTACTAGCGACTCCGACTTCACGGGGTCGAGTTGCAGACCCCGATCCGAACTGAGACCGGCTTTTTGGGATTCGCTCCACCTCACGGTATCGCAGCCCATTGTACCGGCCATTGTAGCATGCGTGAAGCCCTG
Source organism: Micromonospora sp. NBC_01638 (assembly GCF_045209745.1). Lineage (NCBI taxonomy): Bacteria > Bacillati > Actinomycetota > Actinomycetes > Micromonosporales > Micromonosporaceae > Micromonospora > Micromonospora sp. NBC_01638. The sequence goes on along the minus strand of NZ_CP109273.1, from coordinate 4,721,427 downwards.
GACATAAGGGGCATGATGACTTGACGTCATCCCCACCTTCCTCCGAGTTGACCCCGGCAGTCTTCGATGAGTCCCCGCCATAACGCGCTGGCAACATCGAACGAGGGTTGCGCTCGTTGCGGGACTTAACCCAACATCTCACGACACGAGCTGACGACAGCCATGCACCACCTGTGACCGCCCCCGAAGGACCTCACATCTCTGCGAGTTTTGCGGCCATGTCAAACCCAGGTAAGGTTCTTCGCGTTGCATCGAATTAATCCGCATGCTCCGCCGCTTGTGCGGGCCCCCGTCAATTCCTTTGAGTTTTAGCCTTGCGGCCGTACTCCCCAGGCGGGGCGCTTAATGCGTTAGCTGCGGCACAGGAAACCGGAGAGGCCCCCCACACCTAGCGCCCAACGTTTACAGCGTGGACTACCAGGGTATCTAATCCTGTTCGCTCCCCACGCTTTCGCTCCTCAGCGTCAGTTTCGGCCCAGAGACCCGCCTTCGCCACCGGTGTTCCTCCTGATATCTGCGCATTTCACCGCTACACCAGGAATTCCAGTCTCCCCTACCGAACTCTAGCCTGCCCGTATCGCCCGCAGGCTTGGAGTTGAGCCCCAAGTTTTCACGGTCGACGCGACAAGCCGCCTACGAGCTCTTTACGCCCAATAAATCCGGACAACGCTCGCACCCTACGTCTTACCGCGGCTGCTGGCACGTAGTTGGCCGGTGCTTCTTCTGCAGGTACCGTCACTCTCGCTTCGTCCCTGCTGAAAGAGGTTTACAACCCGAAGGCCGTCATCCCTCACGCGGCGTCGCTGCATCAGGCTTCCGCCCATTGTGCAATATTCCCCACTGCTGCCTCCCGTAGGAGTCTGGGCCGTGTCTCAGTCCCAGTGTGGCCGGTCGCCCTCTCAGGCCGGCTACCCGTCGTCGCCTTGGTAGGCCATTACCCCACCAACAAGCTGATAGGCCGCGAGCCCATCCTAGGCCGAAAAACTTTCCACCCAACCTCATGCGAGACCAAGTAATATTCGGTATTAGCCCCCGTTTCCGAGGGTTATCCCAAAGCCTAGGGCAGGTTGCTCACGTGTTACTCACCCGTTCGCCGCTCGAGTACCCCGAAGGGCCTTTCCGCTCGACTTGCATGTGTTAAGCACGCCGCCAGCGTTCGTCCTGAGCCAGGATCAAACTCTCCAACAAAAAATTAGTTGAACAGCATCCTGACAACAAACAAATGTTGCCAAAGGAATCCCAACCAGCCAGACCCGAAGGCCCAACCAGTCCGGGGTATAAATCATAATTGGCACTGGCTTTTAAAGCACCCTGTTGAGTTCTCAAAGAACAACCACACACCGATCAGAAGCCCCACCACAGTGGAACCCCATCCCGGGGCCTTCCGCGCTGTGCCCCCGGCGCTTTCCAGCGCCAGGCACTTTTACTACGTTACCCGCTCGTTTCCGCCGTGTCAAACCGATGTTTCGCGGTTCGTCATGCTTCACCCGATAATGCAGGCACCATGTCTCGACCGGCTTGCGCCGCTCTCGTCACGGATTAGGCAGGCCGGCCGTCGCGACTTTCCGCGACCCGTCCGGTGCCCTGCCGGTTGCTAACCCTACCCGGTCGGTTTCGCCGCACCAAATCCGCCTCGCGGCGTTTCTGGCGGCACCTCCCGGTCCGGGATCCGGTGGGCATGCCCGCCTGACCCCGAGGCCGTTGGCCTGCGCTCCGGCCATTTCAGGCTTTCGCCTGTTTCGTCCGTCCCGCGCTGGCAGAGAGAAAGTTACGCGTCCGGCGGGATGATCGTCAAATCCACCGGACGCGTCCCCCGTCACATCGTCGACAGGCGGCTATTCCCCCAGCTCAACGCCAGCGAACGAACGTTTTCCGCGACGCAGCACCAGGTATCGTCCATGGAGCAGATCGGCCGGCGAGACCCCGGCGTCCACCTCGGTCACCCGATTGTTGTTGACGTAGGCACCGCCCTCGGCGATCACCCGGCGAGCCTCCTTGAGACCACTCACGAGCCCGGAGTCCCGCAGCAGGCCCGCCACATCCGGCAATTCGCCGGCGAGGCGCACCAGACCGGCCTCGGCCAGCGCCGCGCGCAGCGTCTCCGGGGCCAGGTCGTCCAACGATCCACGGCCGAAGAGCGCCTGACTGGCGGCGATCGCCTGTCGGGTCTCCTCGGGGCCGTGCACCAGGGTGGTCAGCTCCTCGGCGAGCGCCCGCTGTGCCAGACGGGCCGCAGGCCGCTCGGCGGTCGCCCTCGCCAGTTCCTCCAGGTCGTCACGCGTACGGAAGCTGAAGTAGCGCAGGTACCGGTCGACCTCTCGGTCGTCGACGTTGAGCCAGAACTGGTAGAACGCGTACGGGCTGGTCATCGTCGGGTCGAGCCAGACGGCGCCACCCTCGGTCTTGCCGAACTTCGTGCCGTCGGACTTGGTGACGAGCGGTGTGGTGAACGCCTGCACCGGCCCCGCACCCCGTCGGCGTACGTAGTCGACGCCGGCGGTGATGTTGCCCCACTGGTCGGACCCGCCAAACTGAAGTTGGCAGCCGTGCCGGCGGTGCAGCTCGAAGAAGTCGTTGGCCTGCAGCAGTTGGTAGCTGAACTCGGTGAAGCTGATGCCCGTCTCCAACCGCACCCGCACCACCTCCCGCGCGAGCATCTTGTTGACCGGGAAGTGCTTGCCCACGTCGCGGAGGAACTCGACCACCGACATCTCGCCGGTCCAGTCCAGGTTGTTGACCAGCTGTGCCGCGTTCTCGCCGGTGTACGACACGAACGGCGCCAACTGGTCGCGGATGCGCTCGACCCAGCCGGCGATCACGTCGGGCGGGTTGAGTGTCCGCTCGGCGTTCTCCTTCGGGTCACCGATCTGCCCGGTCGCCCCGCCGACCAGCAGCAACGGGCGGTGGCCGGCGAGTTGCAGCCGGCGGGCCATGGTGACCTGCATGAGCGAGCCGACGTGCAGGCTCGGCGCGGTGGGGTCGAAACCCACGTAGTAGGTGGCGGCACTCCCACCGTCGAGCAGCTCGCGCAGCTCGTCGAGGCCGGTCGAGTCCTGGATTAGGCCACGCCAGAGCAGGTCGTCGGTCAGGGAGTCCCGCCGGGTCGGCGGGAGGCTGCTGTCGGTCACGGTCACCGATTCTCCCCCATCGCCGGCACGGACCCGTACCGGGTTTGGCGCAACCCGCCCCGGTTAGGCTTGCGCCCCGTTGATCGAGGAGGGGTTTGCTGTGGAGATGCCGGACCTGACGGGTGGTTTCGTCACCCTGCTCGGCCTGAAGTTCGAGGAGGCGACCGCCGACCGGGTGGTCATCAGCTGGCACGTCCGACCGGAGTTGCACCAGCCGTTCGGCATCCAGCACGGCGGGGTGCACTGCTCCGTCGTGGAGACCGCGGCCAGCGTGGGTGGTTCGCTCTGGCTGGCCGACCGGGGCACGGTGGTCGGGGTGTCGAACCAGACCGACTTCCTGCGGGCCGTTCGGGACGGCGAGCTGACCGCGGTCGGCACGCCGGTGCACCGGGGCCGCAGTCAGCAGCTCTGGCAGGTGGAGATCACCGACGCCGACGAGCGGCTGGTTGCCCGCGGTCAGGTCCGGCTGCAGAACCTCTCGCGCGACTGAGTGGCGCGCGGTCCGGACGGCTCAGCTGCGGGCTTCGTCCAGCACCGGCTCCGCGGCCTGATCGGCGTCGGTGTCGGATGCATCGGGTACGCGGCTGAGCCGTACCTCGGTGATCGCCCGGTGGTCGATGCCGGCCACGACCAGCGCCCAGCCGTCCAGCGTGACGTCCTCACCGGCGACGGTGGGGATGTGCCCGAGTCGGGCCAGCACCAGCCCGGCGACGGTGGTGTAGTCACCGGTCGGGCGCGACGGCAGCTCGACGCCGATGTCCGGAAGGTCGTGCACCGGGAAGGTGCCCGGTAGCAGCAGGGCGCCGTCGGGGTCGTGGCGCACCGAAGACACGTCCCGGTCGGTCTCGTCGTAGATCTCTCCGACGATCTCCTCCAGGATGTCCTCCAGCGTCACGATGCCGTCGACGGCGCCGCGCTCGTCCACGACGAGCGCGATGTGCTGGCGCTCGGCCTTGAACTGTCGCAGCGCGTCCACCACGGGCAGCGAGTCGGGCAGGAGCATGGGGGGCCGGCCGATCTCGTCGACCGGGCGGTCGTCGGGCACCCCCACCAGGTCGCGCAGGTGGATCACGCCGACCGTGTCGTCCAGACCGCCGTGGCGCACCACCGGAGCGCGGGAGTGCCCGGTGGCGGCCAGCACGAGCCGCGCGGCCTCCGCGGTGGTCCCGCTGTCGAGCGTGAAGACCTGCAACCGGGGTACGAGGACCGCCCGCAACCGCCGGTCGGCGATCTCCACCGCGCCCGCGATGATGACGCGCTGCTCTTTGGTGAAGCCGTGGTTGCCGGCGACGATGTCGCGCAGCTCGTCCGGGCTGATCTCCTCCGGCTGGTGCTTGGGGTTCAGCCCGACGAGGCGGACCACCAGGTCGCTGGTGGCGCCGAGCGCCCAGACGGCCGGCCGGGTGAACATGGCGAGCAGGTCGAGTGGGCGGGCCACCAGCAGCGCCCACCGCTCGGCGGACTGCATGGCGATCCGCTTGGGCGCCAGCTCGCCGAAGACCAGGGTGACGAAGGTCAGCGCGAGGGTGACCACCACGATCGCCACTGTCTCGGCGGCGCTGCCGAACATCCCGAGCAGCGGTACGAGGGGCTTGGCCAGGGAGACCGCCGCGGCGGCGGAGGCCAGGAAGCCGGCGAGGGTGATGCCGATCTGGATGGTGGCCAGGAAACGGTTCGGGTCCTTGGCGAGCCGGGCCAGGACCCGCCCGGCCCGGCTGGTGCGCTCCAACCGCTGGATCTGGCTGTCCCGCAGTGACACCAACGCCATCTCGCTGCCGGCGAAGAGCGCATTGATCACGACCAGGATTCCGACCAGGGCCAGTTGGCTCCCGTAGCTCTGCACGCCCGGTTCGCTCCCTCGTGGTGGTGGCACCAGCCGGTGTGCCCGGCGCCCGCCGGTCGGCGAGCCCGCCCGGCGTAGGCGTGTCTTTGCCCCGTCCGGCGCCGGCCGAATCCTGCCCCACGACGCTACGCCGGATCGGTCGCCGGTGACGCTACACCGGATCGACGACCGGTGATGTCGGCAGGTCGAGGATGTACGAGTCACCCTCCGGGCGGAAGCCGAGCCGGTGGTAGTAGGGGGCGACCATTCGGGGCGGGCTGACCACCCGGTGGAAGCCCCGTTCGGTGAACAGGTGGCTGCGCCGGTAGACGAACTCGCCCGGGGTGAAGTCACGGAACTTCGGGGTCACGTAGTCCAGGTCGATCTGGGCGACTCCGCGCGCCTCGGCGTGCGACAGCACCACCCCGACCAGCTCATCAGCCGTGACCACCAGGAACGCGGAACGTCCCGACGCGTCCGGGTCCCAGTGGAAGTCGGGGTTGAACCGGGCGATGTCGGCCGCGTGCACCCGCAGCGTGTGCGCGAGGAACTGGTCGCCGACGCCGACCTCCACCACCTGGTAGGTCTTCTCGTCGTGCCGGGTGGCGAGCATCCCCCGCAGGTACCAGAGGTTGATCACCGTAAGCACGATGTTGAGCCCGACCATGGGCCAGACCTCGATCGCGGCGTTGTAGCCGATCAACACGAGGCAGCCGACGAGATTGAGCGCGCGCAGCCGCAGGATGCGCGACTGCAGCAGCGACCAGACCAGCACCGCGGAGCCGGCCCAGCCGACCAGATCCAACCAATTCACTCCGCGAGACTAGTGCCCGGCCAGGCCAGGACCGTCGGCGGGCAGTTCCAGCAACCACTCCTCGACGTCCTCGCCGCGGCCGTTGGCGTACCCCGAGTCTTCACCGACCACCACGAAGCCGCACTTGCGGAGCACCGCGAGGGAGGCGGCGTTGTCCTTGGCGACGCGGGCGTGCACCGGTCGGGGCAGCTCGCGCAGCAGGGCGTCCAGGGCCGCCGTGGCGTGACCCCGACCCCAGCGGGCCGGGTCGATCCAGTAACTGACCTCGGTCTGGTCGTCGACCGGAAAGGCGCTCACGTAGCCGACCACGTCGCCGTCGACCTCGACGGTGCGGACCACGTTCGCCGGGTCGGTGAGCACCCGGGCCCAGTGCCGGGCGAACTCCCGGTGGTCGGACGGGTCCTTGGGGCCGAACGCGGCCATCCGGTTGGCCTCCGGGTCCTGCTGGTGCAGAAAGAACTCGACGAGGTCGTCCTCCAGGACCGGACGCAGCCGCAGATCAGAAGTCATCGGGCGAGGGTACGCAACGGGGGTGTCAAAAAAGGGGGAGGCGGACTCAGCCGGCGACGGCCGCGACCGCCAGCACGGCGGCGACCAGGGAACTCGCCACCGACAGCAGTCGACGCCACGGCACCCGCGCGTCGACCACCGGCAGGGCACGCCACCGGGTCGCCGCCAGGGCCACCCCCGCCGCAAAGAGCCCGGCCCCGAGCGGCCACAGCCAGGCCGGCACCACCGACCAGTCCCCCATGCGGTGCGCCAAGCCGAGATAGGCGAACGCCCACACCGCCGCCGCCAGCAGCGTCACCCGGTCCAGTTCGCGGCGCCGGGCGGTGCCGAGCAGCGACAGGCCGCCGAGGAAGGTGAAGGCCAGTGCGAGGCCGGCGCCGGTCCACACCGGCGCCACCGGCGCCACCGCTCCGGCCGCCTCCTTCTCCGGCAACCCGAGCAGGCGCAGACCGATCGGCTCGACGCCCCGGTCGGTGTTGCCGAGCACCACCACCGCCCTGCCGGTGGCCCGTTCGAAGCCGATGTAGGACCGAAATCCGCTGGTCGCGCCGTTGTGCCAGACCACCTCGCGGTCGCCGTGTCGGGTGGTGAACCAGCCGTACCCGATGCGGGTGTCGTCGTCCTCGCGGAAGCGGGCGGTGGCGGCGTCGGCGCCGGGCGCGGTGCCGGCGAGGGTCGCGGCGAGCAACCTGCCCAGGTCCTCCGCCGTCGACCAGGGGCCGACGCCGGCCGGGGCGTACCCGGCTCCCATCCAGGGGTCGAGCGGCCGGCCGCTGGCCCGGCTGCCCTGGGCGCGACCGGCCGGCAGGTCGTCGTCGCGGGTGGCGACGACGGTGGCGGTCATGCCGAGCGGCCGGAGCAGCCGCGCGTGCAGCAGCTCGGGGTACGGAACGCCGGCCTTCGCGGCGAGCGCGTGGCCGAGCACGGACGGCCCGAGGTTGGAGTAGTGGACCGCGCCGCGCCCGTCGTCGGGGCTGACCCGGTCGGCGGCGCTGCGAATGGTGTCGACGCCCTGCCCGGCGTACGGGTTGCCGCCGGAGACGTTGGCCCAGAGGATGCGTGCCCAGCCCAGTACGGAGGCCGGGGCGAGGCGGGGCAGTCCGGCGCGGTGGCTGGCCAACTCGGCAAGCGTGCTGTCGCCGGCCGGGCCGGTGACCTCGGGCCAGGTGGTGCCGAGCCGGTCGTCGGGGCCGACGACACCGGCGGCGACCTGGTCGGCGAGGAGCATGCCGGTGAGCGCCTTGGTGACCGAGCCGATCTCGAACGGGGTGCCGGGCTCGACGGGTCGACCGGCGAGGTCCCGGTCGCCCAGGCCGGCGGTGCGGATCCGGCCGTCCTCGACCAGGGCGACGGCGAGCCCGCGGTGCCCCGACGGATCGGGCGTGGCCGACCGTGCGGCAGCGGCCAGGTCGCGATCGCCGGTGGTCTGCGCGCCGAGTCGGGGCACCCGGGGCATCAGCGCCACCCCGACCAGGCCGGCGATCAGCGCGACGACGAGGGCGGTGACGGTCGTCCGGCGCATGGTGGCTCCTCCGTGGGGGGTCGTCGGATGCGCGGCTGAGCCGCGGGGTGTGGGTCAGCGGCCAGCGGCGGTGAGGATGGCCAGCAGCGGCACCACGCGTTCGGCCGGGACCGCGTACCGACCTCGGCCGACGCTGCGCAGCCAACCGGCGGAGGTGATCTGGCGCAGGTGGTGATGGAGTTGACCGGTGGTGCCCAGCTCCTCGATCTCGGCGAGCTCGCTGGTGCTCTGCCGACCGCCGAGGACCTCCCGCAGCAGCCGCAGCCGGACCGGGTGTGCCAGCGCGGAGAGCGTGCTGGCCAGCTCCGTCCAGTCGACGGCGAGCAGGTCGTCCACGGTACGGCCGTACTGCCAGTCGTAGTGCTGGTCGGCGACGCGGACGGTGCCGGTGTAGAGGACCGCGCCCGTGCCGTCGGGCGGCAGTCGCTGCTTGAGGCCGTCGAGAGCCCAGAAGGTGCCCTCGGACGCGGGCGGTGCTGGCGGTGCCGCCGTCGGGCGCTCGCTCAACGCGGCGACCTGTGTCTCCAGCGCGGCCAGCCGCTCTTCTACGGTGCTCACACGTCGATAATACGAATGTACGTACTTCCGTGCAAAATCTATTGGCAGCCCATTGGTCGATCCGCGACGAGACTGATGCCTCAGAGGCAGCAAGATGACTCTGAGGCAGCAAACCGACCCAGGGAGTGCCGATGAACCGACCTGTCGTGGTGGGAGTGGACGGATCGCCATCCAGCCTCGTCGCCGCGGAGCACGCGGCCCGCGCCGCACTGCTCCGGTCCCGGCCGCTGCTCCTGGTGCACGGCTACCTGCATCCGCTCGGCTACGGCGTGCCGCTCAACCCGTACGACGTCGGGGTGCCGGTGCCCTCCGATGAGGCGCTGAAGATGTTGGAACGCACCGCGGCCGACCTGGCCGGCCGCTGGCCCGGTCTGGTCGTCGAGGTGCGCCAGGTCGCCGGCGGTCCCGGCATCACCATGATCGAGGAGTCCCGCCGGGCGGAGCTGGTCGTGGTGGGCAGTCGAGGGCTGGGCGGATTCGCCGGGCTCCTGCTCGGCTCGGTCGGCGCGCAGGTGGCCGCGCACGCGCACTGCCCGGTGCTGGTGGTCCGCCCGGAGGAGCAGCCGATCCCGGTGGACGCCCCGGTGCTGGTCGGCGTCGACGGCTCCGAGTCGTCCCAGCTCGCCGCAGGCTACGGCGCCGACGAGGCAGCGCTGCGGGACGTGCCGCTGGTGCTGGCGCACATTGGTCCACCCGACGGCGACCGGACGATGCCGGAGGAGATCGAGGAGTCGCGGGCCGCGTACCAGGCCGAGGCGGTGCGGCTGCTGGCCGACGCCTCCGCCGCGGTTCGCTCCGCGCACCCCGACCTGGTGGTGCGGGAGCATCCGGTCCGGGCGGCCGGCGCGGCCCAGGGGCTCATCGAGGCCAGCGGCACGGCGTCGCTGCTGGTCGTGGGCACCCGGGGCCGGGCCGGATTCATTGGGATGCTGCTCGGCTCGGTCAGTCAGGCGGCGATCCAGCACGCGCACTGCCCGGTGCTGGTCGCCCACCCGTACCCGGTCAGTTGACCGGACCGTCACCCCGACCGAGCATCTGCAGGAAGTCGGTGGTGAGGGCGAACGGATCGGCGGGGCCGCTGGCCGGCGGCCGACGCTCGACCTGATCGGCCAACTCCCCTGCCGCACGCCGGATCCGGGCCCGCAACGCGCCATCCGCGGTGCCATCGGACCAGTCCTCCGGGGCGGCGAAGACCGAGGTGGGGACCACCACGGCCCGCAGGTAGCTGAACATCGGACGGACGGCGTGCTCCAGTGCCAACGAGTGCCGGGCGGTGCCGCCGGTGGCCCCGATCAGCACCGGCCGGTCGACCAGCGACTCGGCGTCCAGCACGTCGAAAAAGGACTTGAACAGCCCGTTGTACGAGGCGCTGAAGATCGGGGTGACGGCGATGATCCCGTCCGCCCCGGTCACCGCGTCGATGGCGCCGCGCAGCGCGGCCGGCGGGAACCCGGTGAGCATGTTGTTCACCACGTCGTGGGCGTACTCCCGCAGGTCGACGACGCGCAGCTCCACCTCGGAGCCGCGCCGGACCAACTCGTCGCGGGTAGCCGCGGCGAGCTGGTCGGCGAGCAGCCGGGTCGACGAGGGCTGACTCAGCCCTGCGGAGACCACGGCCAGGGTGCGGTGGGTCATCGGGCCACCTCCGGCGCCTTGCCCGTGACGTCGTCGACGGCGTGCACGGTGCTGTCCTTGGCGCCGCCCGCTGCGGCGACCAGCGAGGCGTGCGTGGGCGCCTCCGGCACGTGCGCCGGACGCAGCCCGGCGAACTCCTTGCGCAGCACCGGCACGACCTCCTCGCCGAGCAGGTCGAGCTGCTCCAGGACCGTCTTCAGGGGCAGGCCCGCGTGGTCCAGCAGGAACAACTGTCGCTGGTAGTCACCGACGTACTCCCGGAAGCCCAGCGTGCGGTCGATGACCTGCTGCGGGCTGCCCACGGTCAGTGGGGTCTCCCGGGTGAACTCCTCCATCGACGGCCCGTGGCCGTAGACCGGGGCGTTATCGAAGTACGGCCGGAACTCCCGGACCGCGTCCTGCGAGTTGCGCCGCATGAACACCTGCCCGCCGAGGCCGACGATGGCCTGGTCGGCCGAGCCGTGGCCATAGTGCGCGTACCGCTCGCGGTAGAGCCCGACCATCCGCTGGGTGTGCTCCTTGGGCCAGAAGATGTGGTTGGCGAAGAAGCCGTCGCCGTAGTAGGCGGCCTGCTCGGCGATCTCCGGGCTGCGGATCGAGCCGTGCCAGACGAACGGGGGCACCCCGTCGAGCGGGCGGGGCGTCGAGGTGAACGACTGCAGCGGCGTGCGGTACTTGCCCTTCCAGTCGACCACGTCCTCACGCCACAGCCGACGCAACAGGTCGTAGTTCTCGATCGCGAGGGGAATGCCGGCGCGGATGTCCTTGCCGAACCACGGGTAGACCGGGCCGGTGTTGCCGCGGCCCATCATCAGGTCCACCCGGCCGTCGGAGAGGTGCTGGAGCATCGCGTAGTCCTCGGCGATCTTCACCGGGTCGTTGGTGGTGATCAGCGTGGTCGCGGTGGACAGCAGCAGCCGCTCGGTGCGCGCCGCGATGTGGCCGAGCATGGTGGTCGGCGACGAGGGCACGAACGGCGGGTTGTGGTGCTCGCCAGTGGCGAAGACGTCCAGGCCGACCTCTTCGGCCTTGAGCGCGATGGCGACCATCGCCTTGATCCGCTCATGCTCGGTCGGCTCCCGACCGGTGGTCGGGTCGACCGTGACGTCGCCGACGGTAAAGACTCCGAACTGCATGACCAGCTCCTCGCGTGTCAAACCGGGTCTTCCGTGATACCCCGGATGCACCTCTCAACTTATTTGACGAGTCAACTATTCCGTCAGCGATACGCCTCGCAGTGGCGTCGATCACCCCTCAGCACGCCGCGTTCGGTCGGTGTCCGGTCTCGCTCAGCCGCCCGCGACCGACGGCAGCACCTGCACCTCAGCGCCGTCGCCGACCGGGGTGGCCAGACCGCCGGAGTGCCGGCAATCCTCCCCGTCGACGAAGACGTTGACGTAACGGCGCAGCTCTCCGCGTTCGTCGCGGATCCGCCGGGACAACCGCGGATGACTGGCGGCCAGCTCGTCGAGGACCGCCCGCAGCGTCCCAGCGGCGGCGGTGACGCTCAGCCGACTGGCACCGCCGGCCTCGCCGCGCAGCGGGCCGGGCAGCAGCACGGTGACCACGCTCAGACCGCCGCAGCCCGAACGCAGAGCACGTCGGGCAGGTGCGCCGCCACCAAGGACCAGGAGTCGCCCTCGTCGCGGCTTGCGTAGACCTCGCCGGAGCGGGTGCCGAAGTAGACCCCGCCCGGGGTGGCGTCGTCGGCGCACATCGCGTCGCGCAGCACCGCCGGGTAGAACGGGCCCTCGGGCAGCCCCACCGACAGCGGCTCCCACTTGCCGCCGGCGTCCGTCGAGCGAAAGACCCGACAGCGGTGGTCGGTGGGGAACCGCTCGCTGTCGGCCACCAGCGGGAACGTCCAGACCGTGCCGCCGCGCCCGGGGTGGGACACCATCGCGAAGCCGAAGTCGCTCGGCAGCCCGTCGGCGATCGAGGACCAGGTGCAGCCGTCGTCGTCGGAGCGGTAGACGCCGTGGTGGTTCTGCGCGTAGAGCCGCTCGGGGTTGCCGGCGTCCCGGGCGACCTTGTGCACGCACTGGCCGAACTCCGGCCACTCGTCGGGCATGAAGTAGGCACGGATGCCGGTGTTGCCCGGCGCCCAGCTCGCCCCGGCGTCCTCCGAGCGGTAGACCCCGCCGGTGGACATGGCGACCAGCAGCCGGGCCGGGTCACGCGGGTGGGGCAGCACGGTGTGCACGGCCTGGCCACCGAACCCGGCCCCCCACTCGGGGCGGTGCGGGTGGTCCCACAGGGACCGAACCAGCTCGAAGCTGCGGCCGCCGTCGGTGGACCGGAACAGCGCCGACGGCTCGGTGCCGGCCCAGACCACGTCCGGCTCGTCGGGACCGGCCGGCATCAACTGCCAGACCCGCCCGAGGGTCGCGCCCGTGTCGGCCGGGAAGGCGACCGGGGCCTCGTCGGGCTCGTCCCACGAGGCGCCGAGGTCGTCGCTGGTGGCGACGCTGGGCCCAAAGTGTGAGCTGGTCACCCCGGCGAGCAGCCGCGGGGTGGGGCGCCGGGTGTCGACCGCGATCGCGTAGACACCGGTCATCGGGAAGTGCGGACCGGTGATCTCCCAGCTGCGCCGGTCATCGCCGCTGGTGGCGAGAAACAACCCCTTCGCCGTGCCGATCGCGAGCAGTGTTGCCATGACGTCCTCCGAATCGTCGGTGAGCAGGTGCGGCGATTATGGCCACACCCCCCGACACGTTCGCAGAACACACGCCCGGAGGGTCAGGGCCGGATGCGGGGCACGTGTCGCCGGTACGCGCTGACCGTCGGGTCGCCGTCGAGCCAGAACCGCCACGGCAGGTCGAGAGCGCCGGTCACGCCGACCCGTGGACCGGCGACCACCGCCTCCGGCGGCACCGGCCGCGTCGGCGGGCACAACCGGACCGGCCCGTCGCCCAGCAGGTACCCGCCGTACGCCGAACGGTCGATGCCGAGCGTGGCACAGAGCCGGGCCGGGCCGCGGGCCAGATCCACATCCCGGCGTACGGCCGGTCGGCGCTCCCGAGCCGCGGCCAGGCCGTCCACCACTTCCCCGGCGCGCACCAGCACCGCGGCAGCCTCACCCTCCACCCCGGTGACCACGTTCATGCACCAGTGCATCCCGTAGGTGAAGTAGACGTAGGTGTGCCCGGCCGGCCCGAACATCACCGCGTTGCGCAGGGTGCGCCCCCGGTGCGCGTGCGAGGCCGGGTCACCGGCCGTGCCGGCGTACGCCTCGACCTCGGTGATCCGGACAGTGACGCCGCCCGCGTGCAGTTGGCAGCCCAGCAGGCCGCGCGCGGCCGGCAGCAGCGGCCCGGCGAGCAGGTCCGCCAGCTCCGCCAGGCCGGCGTCGGTGGGGCGGTCACCGGGCAACAGGTCCATGACCCGACGGTACCCAGGCAATTCGCGAACCCCACGTGCGGGCACCCCCATCCTTCAACATTGTGTTGACAATCAATCGTTGATGAGGTGTGCTCGGGGCATGACGACGGACGATCCGTTCACGGCGCCCCACCCGGCCCGCGCCCGCGCCCACCGCACCCACGAGGCACTGCAGCGCATCAGTCAGCGGCACGCCGGCACCGACACCCGACGCGGGCGCTGGGCCCACCCGTACGTGCTGGATCCCTGGGAGGCGGTGGCGCTGGTCACCGCGCTGGCCGCGGGCGGAGCCGAGCGGGAGCCGGCCGAGGAACCGGTCGACGCCGCCGACCTCACCGCCGCGCTGACCCTGCTGCCGCACGTCCGCGCCGAACTGGATGCGCTGGAGGCCGGGCTGCTGACACTGGCCCGCGACCGGGGGCTGACCTGGCAGGCCATCGCGTACGGGCTGGGCCTGGGCAGCGCGCAGGCGGCCCGGCAGCGCTACGAGCGGGTCGCCGCCCGCTCGGCCGGGCCAACCGACTGACCGGCACGCCCCCGCTCGTACATGGAAGATCGTGCTCGAACATGGAAGTAGGGGCCTCACGCGGGGCCAAGGCCACTAGATCCTGGATCGAGCACGATCTTGCGGGGCGTCGCGCGGCGTGACGGGGGTGCGGCCAGGGGCGGGCGGCGCGGCGGGGGGCGGTGGCTCGGTGGTCCTGCCAAGCGGACCGGCACGCCGCGTGCCGGCGGGCGGTTGTCCGGGCACACTGTGCGCACGACGAGGAGGCACCATGGAGCGCGCGGAGATGCTGGCGTACTGCCTGGCCAAGCCGGGAGCGTGGCTGGACCGGCCGTGGGAGGGCGACGAGGTGGTGAAGGTGGGCAGCCGGATCTTCGCGTTCCTCGGCAACGGCGGGGGGAAGCCGACGGTCGGCATCAAGTGCGGGCCGACCCGGGAGGTGGCCGACGAGTGGCTGCACCGGCACCCCGACGACGCCCGGGTGATGGCCTACATCGGCCGGTCCGGGTGGAACACGCTGCGCCTGGACGGCGCAATCGACGACGAGGAGCTGACCGAGGCGGTCGACGCGTCGTACGACATGGTGGTGGCGAAGCTCCCGAAGCGGGAGCGCCCGACGGTCTGAACCGGCCGTGGCGCCGGCGGCATGCGCCGACGCCACGGTGAGGTCAGCGCGGGACGACCCGCTCGATGGCCCACTCCCGCCAGGCGGCCAACCGGTCCGCCGCAGCGGCGAGCTGGTCGGCGACCGGGCCAGGGCCGGTGGAGCCGGGGGTGGTCCGGGCTGCGAGGGCCGAACGGACCGAGAGCACGTCGCGCACCGACGGGTCGAGGTGACCGCTGACCGCGGCCAGGTCGTCGTCGGAGACGTCCTCCAGCTCGCACTCCCGAGCCGCGCAGAGCGCCACCAGCCGGCCGGTGATCTCGTGCGCGTCACGGAACGGCACGTGGCGCCGCACCAGCCAGTCGGCAACCTCGGTGGCGAGGGAGAACCCGACCGGGGCGGCGGCGACGAGCCGGTCCACCCGAACCGTCATCGTGGAGATCATTCCCGCGAGGGCCGGCAGCAGCAGCTCCAGGGTGTCGACCGCGTCGAAGGCCGGCTCCTTGTCCTCCTGCATGTCCCGGTCGTAGGCCATCGGCAGACCCTTGAGCATGGTGAGCACGGTCATCAGGCCGCCGACCAGGCGGCCGGACTTGCCGCGCGCCAACTCGGCGATGTCCGCGTTCTTCTTCTGCGGCATGATCGACGACCCGGTCGCGAAGGAGTCGTCGAGCTCCACCCAACCGAACTCGTGCGAGGTCCAGAGCACCACCTCCTCGCCGAGCCGGGACAGGTGCACCCCGATCAGGGCGGTGGTGAAGAGGAACTCGGCGACGAAATCCCGGTCGGCGACGGCGTCCATCGAGTTGGCGAACGACGTACGGAAACCCAGCTCCTTCGCCACGGCCAGCGGGTCTAACGGCAGCCCGGAGCCGGCCAGCGCGCCCGCGCCGAGCGGGCTGATCGCCGCCCGGTGGTCCCAGTCACGCAGCCGCTCCAGGTCACGCAGCAACGGCTGCACGTGCGCGAGCAACCAGTGCCCGAAGGTGACCGGCTGGGCGTGCTGGAGGTGGGTCATGCCGGGCGCGGCGGTGTCGATGTGCCGCTCGGCCTGCTCGACCAGCGCATCGGCCAGCTCCACCAGCCGGCTGGCCACGCCCCGGGCGTGGTCGCGCAGGTAGAGCCGCAGGTCGGTGGCGACCTGGTCGTTGCGGGACCTGCCGGCACGCAGCTTGCCACCGAGGCTGCCGAGGCGCTCCAGCAGACCGCGCTCCAGCGCGGTGTGCACATCCTCGTCGTCGATGGTCGGGCGGAACGCCCCGGAGGCGCAGGCGGCCTCCAGGTCGTCCAACGCGGCCAGGATCCGGCCCAGCTCCTCGGGGTCGAGCAGGCCAGCACCGGCGAGGACCCGGGCGTGCGCCCGGGAGCCAGCGATGTCGTACGGGGCCAGGCGCCAGTCGAACTGCACGCTCACCGACAGGCGGGCGAGCGCCTCGGCGGGGCCGCCGGCGAAGCGGCCACCCCACAGGCTCGTACGGTTGGTGGCGGCACTGTTCTCGGTCAGGCTCTTGTCGTCCACGCCGCCCATTGTGGGGGTCACTGCGCGGAACCGCCGAGCCGGGCGTCCCGAGCGGCGGCCATCCGACTCGGAAGCCCCCACAACTGCACGAAGCCCTTCGCCAGGGACTGGTCGAAGGTGTCGCCGGTGTCGTAGGTTGCCATCCCGAAGTCGTAGAGGCTCGCCTCAGAGCGCCGGCCGGTGACGGTGGCCCGGCCGCCGTGCAGAATCAGCCGCACCTCACCGCTCACGTGCCGCTGCGCGTCGTCGATGAACGCGTCCAGCGAGTCCTTCAACGGCGAGAACCACAGGCCGTCATAGACCAGCTCACCCCAGCGCTGGTCGACGCTCCTCTTGAACCGGGCCAGGTCGCGCTCCACGGTCACCGCCTCCAGCTCCTGGTGGGCGGTGATCAGCGCGATCGCGCCGGGAGCCTCGTACACCTCGCGGCTCTTGATGCCGACGAGCCGGTCCTCGACCATGTCGAGCCGGCCGATGCCCTGCGCGCCGGCGCGCCGGTTCAGCTCCAGGATCGCCTGGTACGGGGTCACCGTCTCACCGTCGATCGCCACCGGCACGCCGCAGTCGAAGGTGATCACGACCTCGTCGGCGTCGCGGTCCTGCGCCGGATCGGCAGTGTACGAGTAGAGGTCCTCGATGGGGGCGTTCCAGATGTCCTCCAGGAAGCCGGTCTCCACCGCCCGACCCCACAGGTTCTGGTCGATCGAATAGGGCGACCTGGCCGACACGTCGATCGGCAGCCCCTTCTCCTCGGCGAAGGCGATCGCCTTGTCCCGGGTCCAGGCGAAGTCCCGGGCCGGCGCGATGATCTTCAGGTCGGGGGCGAGCGCGTTCAGGCCCACCTCGAACCGGACCTGGTCGTTGCCCTTGCCGGTGCAGCCGTGCGACACGATCGTGCCACCGTGCTTGCGCGCCGCGGTCACCAGGTGCTTGACGATCAGCGGCCGGGACAGCGCCGACACCAGCGGGTAGCGGTCCATGTAGAGGGCGTTGGCCCGGATGGCCGGCAGACAGTAGTCGGCGGCGAACTCGTCGCGCGCGTCGACCACCTCGGACTCGGCGGCGCCACAGTCCAGGGCGCGCTGCCGGATCGCGTCCAGGTCCTCGCCGCCCTGCCCGACGTCGACCGCCACCGCGATCACCTCGGCGCCGGTCTGCTCGGCCAGATACGGAATGGCGACGGAGGTGTCCAACCCCCCGGAGTACGCAAGCACGACCCGTTCGGTCATGACGTGGTGTTCCCTTCAACGGTGTCTTCCCGGCGGGCCCAGCCGGCGAGCTTCTCGCCGAGCGCAGCCCCGCCGACGGCCTCGCGGGCCACGACGAGGATGGTGTCGTCGCCTGCAATGGTGCCGACGATCTCGGGCAGGCCCGCTCGGTCCAACGCACTGGCCAGGTACTGGGCTGCGCCCGGCGGGGTACGCAGCACGGCGATGTTGCCGCTGGAGTCGACCCCGTTGAGCAGCTCGTGCAGCAGCCGCACCAGCCGGGCCGGCGCGGCCTCGGCGTCGCGCAACGGCCGTTGGCCGTCCTCGGGGATCAGGTAGACGGCCGGGCCGTCGCCGCCGCGTACCTTGACCGCGCCCAACTCCTCCAGGTCCCGCGAGAGGGTGGCCTGGGTGACGCCGACGCCGTCGGAGGCGAGCAGGTCGGCCAGCTCGGTCTGCGACCGGATCGCCTTGTCGCGGATCAGCTCCACGATCCGGGCGTGCCGGGCCGCGCGGGTCAGCTGCGCGGTCATCGGGACTCCCCGATCCCGGTGCCCAGCAGGAACGTCAGCAGCGCCTTCTGCACGTGCAGCCGGTTCTCCGCCTGGTCGAAGACCGCGCTCTGCGGGCCGTCGAGCACCTCGTCGGTGATCTCCTCGCCACGGTGCGCGGGCAGGCAGTGCAGCACGATCGCGTCCGGTGCGGCCTGGCCGAGCAGTTCCTTGTTGACCTGGTACGGCAGGAACGGGGTGATCCGGTCCAGCCCGTCGGACTCCTGACCCATCGACGTCCAGGTGTCGGTGGCCAGCACGTCGGCGTCACGTACCGCCTGGGCCGGGTCGGTCAGCACCCGCACCGACCCGCCGGTGTCGGCGGCGATCTGGGCCGCCCGGGCCACCACGGCCGCATCCGGTGCGAAACCGGCCGGCCCGGCGATCCGGACGTGCATCCCGGCCAGCGCCCCGGCCAGCAGGTACGACTGCGCCATGTTGTTCGCGCCGTCTCCCACGTACGCCAGGGTGCGCCCGGCCGTGCCGCCGCACCGCTCGCGCACGGTCAGCAGGTCGGCCAGCAGTTGGCACGGGTGGAACCCGTCGGTGAGCGCGTTGATCACCGGCACGCTGGCACCCGCCGCCACCTCGGCGATCCGGTCGTCGCCGTGGGTACGCAGCACGATGGCCGCGACGTAGCGGGACAGCACGCGCCCCGCGTCGGCCAGCGACTCGCCGCGGCCGAAGTGGGTGACCTGCGTGTCCACGACCAGGGGATGTCCGCCCAGCTCGGCGATGCCGGCGTCGAACGAGATCCTGGTCCGCAGGCTCTGCTTGTCGAAGAGCACCGCCACCGAGCGGGGGCCGACCAGCGGCCGGTGGCCGAACCGATCCTCCTTCATCCGCGCCGCCAGGTCGAGGACCGTGGACTGCTCGGCGGGCGAGAGGTCGTCGTCGCGCAGGAAATGCCGGGTCATGGCGTCGTCCCCGTCGTGGTGGGCAGCCTGGGTGATTCGAGCTCCGCGCCGGCGGCTGCGGGGGCCGTCGCGTCCAGGGCGGCGGGCAGCGCCGCGAGGAAGGCATCCGCCTGGGCGGCGGTGAGGATCAGTGGCGGGGCCAGCCGCACGACACCCGACTGCACCGGGTTGACGAGGAAGCCGGTCTCCCGCAGGGCCTCGGCGAGCACCGACGCCACCGGCGCGGTGAGCGCCACGCCGAGCAGCAGACCGGCGCCGCGGACCCCGGCGATCAGCGGGTGGCCCAGCGCCTCGATGCCGTGCCGCAGCCGCTCACCGACCCGCGTGACGTTGTCGAGCAGGCCCTCGTTGGCGATTGTCGCCACCACGGCGAGCGCCGCCGCGCAGCTGACCGGGTTGCCGCCGAACGTGGTGCCGTGCGAGCCGGGGGTGAGCAGGTCCGCGGCGCGGCCGAAGGCCAGCGTGGCCCCGATGGGCAGCCCACCACCCAGCCCCTTGGCCAGGGTGATCACGTCCGGCTCCACGCCCTCGGCCTGGTGCGCGAACCAGTGCCCGGTGCGACCGATGCCGGTCTGCACCTCGTCGAGGACCAGCAGCGCGCCGTGCCGGGCGGTGATCCGCCGGGCCGCGGCGAGGTAGCCGGCCGGCGGCACGAGCACGCCGTTCTCACCCTGGATCGGCTCCAGGATCACCATGGCGGTGGCGTCGGACACGGCCGCCTCCAGGGCGGCGACATCGCCGTAGTCGACGTGGGTCACCTCGCCGGGCAGCGGCCGGAACGGGTCGGCCTTCGCCGGCTGGCCGGTCAGCGCGAGGGCACCCATGGTGCGGCCGTGGAAGCCGCCGTTGGTGGCCACCACGTGGCTGCGGCCGGTGCGCCGGGAGAGCTTGAACGCCGTCTCGTTCGCCTCCGCGCCGGAGTTGGCGAAGAAGACCCGGCCGGGCCGGCCGGCGAGCGCCAACAGCAGCTCGGCCAGGGCGACCGGCGGCTCGGCGACGTAGAGGTTGGAGACGTGCCCGAGGGTCGCGACCTGCTTCGACACCGCGGCCACCACGGCCGGATGGGCGTGGCCGAGGGCGTTCACCGCGATGCCACCCACCAGGTCGAGGTACTCCCGGCCGGCGTCGTCGACCACCACCGCACCGGCGCCGGAGACCAGCGCCAGCGGCGGCGTGCCGTAGTTGTCCATCATGGACTGGTTCCAGCGCTGCACCAGAGTGCTCATGCCCCGACCGTCCCGTCTCCCGGCACCACCATCGTTCCGAACCCTTCCGAGGTGAAGACCTCAAGCAACGTGGAGTGCGCCACCCGACCATCGACGACGTGCGCGGCGGGCACGCCCCCGCCCACCGCCCGCAGGCAGGCCTCCATCTTCGGCACCATCCCCGACTCGAGGCTGGGCAGCAGCTTCGCCAGGTCGTCGGTGGTGATCTCGGAGATCAGGCTGGTGGTGTCCGGCCAGTCGGCGTACAGGCCGGCCACGTCGGTGAGCACGACCAGCTTGCGGGCCCGTAACGCGACAGCCAGCGCGGCGGCGGCGGTGTCCGCGTTGAGGTTGTGCAACACCCCGTCGACGTCCGGCGCCACCGTGGAGATCACCGGAATCCGGCCGGCCTCGATCAGGTCGGTCACCGCGGACACGTCGACCGACTCGACATCCCCGACCTGGCCCACGTCGACCGGCAGCCCGTCCACGTACGCCGGGCGGCGCACCGCGGTGAACAGTCGGGCGTCCTCGCCGGAGAGGCCGACGGCGTACGGACCGTGCGAATTGATCAGCCCGACCAGCTCGCGGCCCACCTGCCCGACCAGCACCATCCGGACCACGTCCATCGCCTCGGCGGTGGTCACCCGCAGGCCACCCCGGAACTCGCTGGCGATACCGAGCCGGCCCAGCATGGCGGAGATCTGCGGGCCGCCGCCGTGCACCACCACGGGCTTGAGGCCGGCGTACCGCAGAAAGACCATGTCCGCGGCGAACGCCCGCTGCAATTCGGGATCGGTCATGGCGTTGCCGCCGTACTTGACCACCACCGTGGAGCCGGAGAAACGCGCCAGCCAGGGCAGCGCCTCGATCAGCGTCTCCGCCTTGACCTGGGCGCGGGTGAGGTCGGAGCTGAGGCTCATGAGGAGTACGCCGAGTTCTCGTGCACGTACGCGTGGGACAGGTCGTTGGTCCAGATCGTCGCGGCCGACGTACCGGCGTGCAGGTCGATCCGGATGGTCACGTCCCGCCCGGTCAGGTCGACCTTCGAGCGGTCCTCGGCGGCGGCGCCGCGCCGGCACACCCACACCCCGTTGACCGCCACGTCCACCTCGTCCGGCTCGAACGCGGCGGCGGTGGTGCCGACGGCGGCGAGGATCCGACCCCAGTTGGGGTCGTTGCCGAACAGCGCGGTCTTGACCAGGTTGTTGCGGGCCACCGAGCGGCCCACCTCGACCGCGGCGTCCTCGACCGCGGCGCCGACCACGTCGATGGCGATCTGCTTGGTGGCGCCCTCGGCGTCGGCCACCAACTGCTGGGCCAGGTCGTGACACGCCGCGGTGACGGCAGCGGCCAGCTCGGCCGGAGTCGGCTCGATGCCGCTCGCACCGCTGGCCAGCAGCAACACGGTGTCGTTGGTGGACATGCAGCCGTCGGAGTCGACCCGGTCGAAGCTGACCCGGGTGGCCGCGCGCAGCGCCTCGTCCAGCGTCGCCGGCCCGGCCACCGCGTCGGTGGTCAGCACGCAGAGCATGGTGGCCATCCCCGGCGCGAGCATCCCGGCGCCCTTGGCCATGCCGCCGACCGTCCAGCCGCTGCCCCGGGCCACCGTGGTCTTCGGCCGGGTGTCCGTGGTCATGATCGCCTCGGCGGCAGCCGGGCCGCCGTCACGGGACAGCCTCCGGATCGCCGAGCGGACGCCCGGAAGCAGCTTCGGCATCGGCAGCCGCTCACCGATCAACCCGGTGGAGCAGACCGCGACCTCACCGGCGCCGAGGATCAGCCGTGGGCTGACCGAGGTCAGCGCGGCGGCGGTGTGCTCGGCGGTGGCGTGGGTGTCCTGGAAGCCGGCCGGGCCGGTGCAGGCGTTGGCGCCACCGGAGTTGAGCACCACGGCGCGGACCACACCGCCCTGCACGACCTGCTGGGTCCAGCGCACCGGCGCGGCCTTGACCCGGTTGGTGGTGAAGACACCGGCCACACCGGCGTCCGGGCCGTCGTTGACCACCAGAGCGACGTCCGCCCCACCGCCGGCCTTGAGGCCGGCGGCGACTCCGGCCGCCCGGAACCCCCGTGGGGTGGTCACACTCATGGGCTGACTCCCCAGATCGACAGGCCCGTCGTCTCGCGCAGGCCGAGCATCAGGTTGGCGTTCTGGACGGCCTGACCGGCTGCGCCCTTGCCCAGGTTGTCCACGGCGCTGAGCACGATCAGACGACCCGAGTCGACGTCGACGGTGGCCTGCAGGTGGCAGGAATTCGAGCCCAGGGTGGCGGCGGTGTGCGGCCAGCGGCCCTCCGGCAGCACATGCACGAACGGCGTGTCCGCGTACGCCTGCGCCAGCACCTGCTGCGGGTCGACGCCGCGCGCCGGCACCGCGGTGACCGTGGCCAGGATGCCGCGCGGCATCGGGGCCAGGACCGGCGTGAACGACAGGCCGGTCGCGCCGGTGGCCTGCTTGATCTCGGGTACGTGCTGGTGGGTGCCCACCCGGTACGGCGACAGGTCCCCCAGCACCTCGCTGGCCAGCAGGTGCGGCTTCAACGCCCGCCCCGCGCCGGAGGTGCCGGAGGCGGCGACCACCACGACGTCGGCGGGGCTGGCCGCGCCGTCGGCGATCAGCGGCGCGAGCGCCAGGGTGATCGCGGCGGCGTAACAGCCGGTGTTCGCCACCCGGGTGGAGCCGGCGATCAACTCCCGCTGACCGGGCAGCTCGGGCAGGCCGTAGGTCCACTGCCCGGCGTGCGTGCCGCCGTAGTACTGCGCCCAGGCGTACGGGTCGGCCAGCCGGTGGTCAGCGCCCAAGTCGACGATTCGCACCTCGGCCGGGAGTTGGGCCGCGAGGGCCGCCGACTGGCCGTGCGGCAGGGCCAGGAAGACCAGGTCCGCGTCGGCCAGGGTCGTCGGATCGGTCTCGCCGAGCACCAGGTCGAGCCCGGTGAGCTGCGGGTGCACCACATCGACGCGGTGCCCGGCCTGGCTGTGCGCGGTGGCGGCGACCAGATCGAACTCCGGGTGCCCGGCGACCAGGCGCAGCAGCTCGCCCCCCGCATAACCGCTCGCACCGGCGACCGCGACTCGGATCCCCATACTCACCTCCGCATGACTATGCAGCGAAGGCTAGCAGCGGCGGCCGGATCACTGCAAGTTCATACAGAGCGCTGCATGGTGATGAGCACCCGCGCCAGCCCCCGCGATCTTGCACTTACTGTCCTCGCATGGCCGATAAAAGGTGCATATCGGCGACACGAACTGCAAGATCGCGGGGGTGGGGCGGCCCCGGTAAGCCTCAGGCGCCGCGCAGGGTCGCGCCGACACGCTCCGCCGCGACGGCGACCGCCGCGTCCCGTGCCGCAACCGCCTCCTCGACGGTGAGCGTCCGGTCCGGTGCCCGGAAGGTGAACTTGTACGCCAGTGACCGGCGGCCGGCGCCGAGCTGCGCGCCCGCGTACACGTCGAACAGCCGCACGTCCTCCAGCAGCTCACCGGCGCCCGCCTCCAGCGCCCGGCGCACCTGCTCCGCCGGCACCGAGTCGTCCACCACCAGGGCCACGTCGATCAGCGCCGGCGGGAAGCCGGAGACCGCCGGGGCGGGCGTCACCGGAGCCGCCGGCAGCGCGTCCAGGTCCAGCTCCATCGCGCAGGTACGGCGGGGCAGCTCCAACGCCGCGACCACCACCGGGTGCAGTTCACCCGCATGCCCGACGACCGAGCCGTCGACCCGCAGCTCAGCACAGCGGCCCGGGTGCCACGGGGCGTACTCGGCCGCCCGCACCTCGACCCGCTCGCCCGAGACACCGGCGGCGTCCAGCACGTCACGCACCGCCTCGATCGCGTCCGCCCAGCCGGCCGCTCGACCCGGCCCCCACCATCCGGCGGGGTCGAGGTCGCCGGACAGCACCACCGCGACGTGCACCGGCTGCGCCGGCACCACCGCGTCGGCGGCCGCGAACTCCGCGTCGGTGGGGCGCCGGTCCACGCCCATCGCCGGCGGGCTGCCGGCACCGATGCGCGGGTGGAAGACCGCGCCGATCTCGTAGAGGGCGAGGTCGCGGTGACCCCGGCCGAGGTTGCGCTTGAGGATGCCGAGCAGCGGGCCGAGCAGCGTGGTGCGCAGCAACGGCTCCTCCTCGGACAGCGGGTTGGCCAGCCGCACCGCCGACCGACGCGGGTCGTCGCCCGGCAGGCCGAGCAGGTCGGCCAACTCCGGCGACACGAACGGGTGCGCGAGCACCTCCACGTACCCCCGCTCCGCCAGCGAGACGGCGACCGCCCGGCGCCGACGCTGCCGCGGGGTGAGGCCACGGCCGGGGGGCGCGGTCGGCAGCACCGACGGCACCCGGTCGTACCCGTCGAGGCGGACCACCTCCTCGACCAGGTCGGCCGGATCGGTCAGGTCGGGCCGCCAGCTCGGCGGGGTGACACTCAGCACCGCCCCGGCGCCGCTGGCCACGCCGACCGCGCCCGGGTCCTCGGACAACCGGTCCGTGCCCTGCGCGACCGTGCAGCCGACCCGCTCCAGCAGGGCGACCACCCGCGCCGGCGGGTACTCGACCCCGACCCGCCGGGTCGGCAGGTCCGCCGGAAGGCTGATCGGGGTACGCGGCCGGACGTGGTCGATGTCCAGGATCTCCGCGCTCGGGGTACCCCCGCCGTGCTCGGTGAGCAGCCGCACGGCACGCTCCAACGCGACCAGCGCCACGGCCGGGTCGACGCCCCGCTCCCAGCGCTTCGCGGCCTCGCTGAACAGCTTGTGCCGGCGGGCCGTGCGCCCGACCATCGCCGGGTCCCAGTGCGCCGCCTCGAAGAGCACGTTGGTGGTGTCGGCGACGACCTCGCTGGTCTCGCCGCCCATCACCGCGGCCAGCGAGATCGGCCCGGTGGCGTCGCAGATGACCATGTCGTCGGCGGTGAGCACCCGGTTGACCCCGTCGAGGGTGGTCAGCTTCTCCCCCACCTCGGCGCGACGGACGACCAGCGCCCCGGCGATCCGGTCGGCGTCGAAGGCGTGCATCGGCTGACCCAGCTCCACCATCACGTAGTTGGTGATGTCGACCGGCAGCGAGATGCTGCGGATGCCGGCGGCGACGAGCCGCTGCTGCATCCAGGACGGCGTGGGCGCGCTCGGGTCGACCCCGCGGACGAGGCGGGCGGTGAACCGGTCGCAGCCGACCGTGTCACGGACCTCCACCGGGTACGCCGGCGACTCGGTGCCGCCCGGTGCGGGCACCAGGGCCGGGTCGCGCAGCGGCACGTCGAACGCGTGCGACAGCTCCCGGGCCAGGCCCCGCAGGCTCAGCGCGTACCCCCGGTCGGGGGTGATCTCCAGCTCGAGCAGGACATCGTCGAGGCCGACCACCGGGCGCGCGTCGTCGCCCGGCTTGGCCGTCACGTCCGGCCCCAGCACGATGATGCCGGAATGGTCGTCGCCCAGGCCCAGCTCCTTCGCCGAGCAGATCATGCCCGCGGAGTTGTGCCCGTACGTCTTGCGGGCGCCGATGGCGAAGCCGCCGGGCAGCACACCACCGGGCAGGATCACCACCACCCGGTCCCCCGGGGCGAAGTTGCGCGCCCCGCAGACGATCTCCTGCGGCTCACCGGTGCCGTTGGCGGCACCCACGTCGACCCGGCAGAACCGGATCGGCTTCTTGAAGCCGGTGAGCTCCTCGATCTCACGCACCTCACCGACGACGAGTTGGCCGGTGACGGTCTCGGCCAGGTCCACCACCGACTCGACCTCGATACCGAGGTCGACCAGGGCCTGCTCCAGGTCACCGGTGGGCAGGTCGGCGGGCAGGTCGACGTACTCCCGCAGCCAACTGACAGAAACTCGCATGACTTCAGACCACCGTTCCCGTGTCTCGTACCCGCATCGCCTACGCCCCGGTCCCGAGCGCCCGGCTGAACCGCACGTCGCCCTCGAAGAGATGGCGGATGTCGCTGACCCCGTGCCGGACCATCAGGGTCCGGTCGATGCCCATGCCGAAGGCGAATCCGGAGTAGACCTCCGGGTCGACGCCGCAGGCGCGCAGCACCCGCGGGTTGACCATCCCGCAGCCGCCCCACTCGACCCACTGCGGGCCGTCGCGGTGCTCCGGGAACCACACGTCGAACTCGGCCGACGGCTCGGTGAACGGGAAGTAGTGCGGCCGCCACCGGGTCTTCGCCTCCGGGCCGAACATCGCCCGGGCGAAGTGGTCGAGCGTGCCCCGCAGGTGCGCCATCGTGATGCCCTTGTCGACCACCAGGCCCTCGGCCTGGTGGAACACCGGGCTGTGGGTGGCGTCGATCTCGTCGGTGCGGTAGACGCGGCCGGGCACGATCACGTAGATCGGCGGCTTGCGGCTGAGCATCGTGCGGGTCTGCACCGTCGAGGTGTGCGTGCGGAGAACAAGGCCCGAGCCCGCGGAGCCATCGGCGGATGCGATGTGGAAGGTGTCCATCAACCCGCGCGCCGGGTGGTCGGCGGGAATGTTCAGCGCGTCGAAGTTGACCCACTCCAGGTCGACCTCTGGCCCCTCGGCCACCTCGTAGCCCATCCCGACGAAGAGGTCGCTGATCGACTCCATCAGGGTGCTCAGCGGGTGCCGGGCACCACGCGGACGCCGATCGTAGGGCAGGGTGACGTCCACCCGCTCCTCGACCAGCACCCGCTCGGCCTGCTCCCGCTCCACCACCTCGGCGCGGTCGGCGTACGCGGTCTCGATCGCCCGGCGGGCCTCGTTGACCCGCTTACCGGCGTCGGACTTCGCGGCCGGCGGCAACGCGCCGATCTCCCGGCGGGCCAGCGAAACCGGTGACCGGTCACCGAGATGCACCGAGCGCAGCGCGGTCAGCGCGTCCGGGTCGGTGGCCGCCGTGAACGCCTTCGTGGCGTCCGCGACAGCCTCGTCCAGGGCGGCGGGGTCGAGCAGGGCGACCTGCTTCGGGTCGTACGGATCGTTGCGGTAGCTCATGGCGTACGGGCACTCCCTCACGGCGGCGCCAGCCCTCAGCGGGGCGGCTAAGCGAGTCTACGGACGCGCGGCTGCGCCGCAGCCCGCCGGTAGGAGTTGTGCAGGGAGCAGGTCAGGCCCGCCGCCCGCCGACACCGGCGGGCTGGCTAAACGAACGCCGTGGCGCGTTCATGGACGGACGCTCTCCCCTGCTGTCAGTCGCGCCGGGTGCGGTCACCCTCAGCGCTGTGCTCTCGCTGAAGCGTACAGGCAGACGGCGGCGGCAGCAGCCAGGTTGAGGCTCTCCGCGCGCCCGTGCAACGGCACCCGCACCTGGGCGTCGGCCGCGGCGGTCAGCTCCTCAGGCAACCCGTGCGCCTCAGAGCCGAACAACCACGCCGTGGGCTGGGCGAGCCGTCCGGCGTCGGCGAGGTCGTCGAGGTCGCTGTCGCCGTACCCCGTGGTGGCGAAGATCGTCAGCCCGGCGGCACGGAGCGCTTCGACCGCCTGGACCGGGTCGGGGGCGCGGACCACATCGACGTGGAAGAGGCTGCCGGCCGAGGCCCGCACACACTTTCCGTTGTACGGGTCGACGGCGTCGCCGGCGAAGACCACCGCACCCGCCCCGGCCGCGTCGGCGGTGCGCAGCACCGTGCCGGCATTACCCGGGTCGCGGATCTCGGCGAGCACCGCCACCAGGCGCGGCCCATTCGCCAGGGCCTGCTCCAGCGGCACGTCCACGTGCCGGCAGACCGCGACCAGCCCCTGCGGGGCGACGGTCTCGGCCAACGCGGCCAACCCGTCGTCGGTCACCTCGGAGACCGGCACGTCGGCGTGCGCCGCCGCGGCGGGCAACTCCGGGTGTCGGTCGAGGGCGGTGGGCGTACCGAAAAGCTCGGTGACCACCCCCGGCCGTGCGAGGGCCTCGCGGACCGCCTGCGGGCCCTCGGCCAGGAACAGGCCGGTGGCCTCGCGGTCCCGGCGGCGCTGCAACCGGCGGGCGGCGACAACCCTGGGGGTACGCGGGGTGAAAGCCATGATGGGTGGTCCTCCGACACGATTGAGGCGCCCCCCGGACGGCGGTGCCGACACGGGAGACGCCTCGCTCTGGTGCGTGGGGATCAGGCGGCCTGAGCCGCCGCGCCACCGGTGCCCTCGGCCGTGACCGCGGCCCGGGCCAGCTCGACGATCGCCGCGAAAGAAGCGGCGTCGTTGACAGCCATGTCGGCCAGGATCTTGCGGTCGACCTCGATGCCGGCCAGACGCATGCCCTGGATCAGGCGGTTGTAGGTCATCCCGTTCGCCCGGGCGCCCGCGTTGATCCGCTGAATCCACAGCTGCCGGAAGTCGCCCTTGCGGTCGCGACGGTCCCGGTAGGCGTACTGCATCGAGTGCAGCACCTGCTCCTTGGCCTTGCGGTACAGCCGGGAGCGCTGACCGCGGTAACCACTCGCGGACTCCAGCAGGGTACGACGCTTCTTGTGGGCGTTTACAGCCCGCTTGACGCGTGCCATCTCAACTCCTAATTACGTGTAAAGGTGGCGCGCGTCAGCGGCCGAGCAGCTTCTTGATGCGCTTGACGTCGGCCTTGGCCAGCACGACCGTGCCGGTCAGCCGGCGGGTCTGGGTGGAGGGCTTCTTCTCCAGGTTGTGGCGGAGGCCGGCCTGCTGGGCAACGATCTTGCCCTTGCCGGTCACCTTGACCCGCTTACCCATACCCGTGTGGCTCTTCATCTTCGGCATGTGGAACGTCTCTCCCCTGTTACTCGCCGCTGGTATCGGCGGCGAGGCCGGTGTCACCGGCTGCTGCGGTCTCGCCGACCGCCGCGGTCTCATCGGCTTCCGGAGCGTCGGACTCGTCCGCTGCCCGGTCCCGAGGTGCACCGCGGGACGCCGTAGCGGCGACCGCGGAGGCCTTGACGGCCCGATGCGGAGCGAGAACCATGATCATGTTTCGGCCGTCCTGCTTCGGAGCGGCCTCGACGTATCCCAGTTCCGTGATCTCGGATTCGAGCCGGCGCAGGAGCCGGTAACCCAGCTCCGGGCGGCTCTGCTCGCGACCGCGGAACATGATCGTCACCTTGACCTTGTCGCCCGCCTTGAGGAACCGCACCACGTGACCTTTTTTGGTCTCGTAGTCGTGCGGGTCGATCTTCGGCCGAAGCTTCATTTCCTTGATGACGGTCTGCTGCTGGTTACGCCGCGCTTCGCGCGCCTTCAGTGCGCTCTCATACTTGAACTTGCCGAAGTCCATGAGCTTGCACACCGGCGGGCGCGCCATCGGCGCAACCTCGACCAGGTCCAGATCGACGTCCGCGGCCAGCTGAAGAGCGCGCTCCAGCGGGACGATGCCCACCTGCTCACCCTCTGGGCCGACCAGTCGGACCTCACGTGCCCGGATCTGCTCGTTCACGCGTGGTTCGACGCTGATGGGGCCTCCTCGAGTCGCTTCTGCTCTGTTGCCGACCCCTGCGGCCCCCGGGCG
Organism: Micromonospora sp. NBC_01638; assembly: GCF_045209745.1. Taxonomy (NCBI): domain Bacteria; kingdom Bacillati; phylum Actinomycetota; class Actinomycetes; order Micromonosporales; family Micromonosporaceae; genus Micromonospora; species Micromonospora sp. NBC_01638. The sequence goes on along the minus strand of NZ_CP109273.1, from coordinate 4,692,128 downwards.
GGAACCGACCCCGAAAAGCAGAAGGCCCCGGCGCATGCCAGGGCCCGCTCGACCGGTCGGCACGATCACAGGATCGCGCATCCAGCGCCGGGACATGCCCGGAACCAGTGACCGGACCCGGACGCCGTAGCGGCGACTCGGGTGGGAGCAGGCGCTCCGCTTTACAAGGCTGCCTGCTCGCACGCGGAGACAGCCTGGTCGACTCGACAACAGTACACCGGTGCCTCGGCCGCCCTCAAACCGGGCACGACCAGGGGCTGAGGCACGGGCCTCCCGGGTCACCGTCGCGCCGTCACCCCGCCAAGATCCGCGCACCTTCCCCGAGTCGCGCCGTCACCCCGCAAGATCCGCATACTTTCCCCGAATCTGCTGCCTCCGGGCGCGCTGAGGCAACAGATTCGGGGAGGGTGTCCGGATCTTGGCGTGGCGCGCGGGGCTGGGGCGCGGGGCGGCGTGGCGCGCGGGGGCTGGGGCGGCGTGGCGCGCGGGGGCTGGGGCGGCGTGGCGCGCGGGGGCTGGGGCGCGGGGCGGCGTGGCGCGCGGGGCTGGGGCGCGGCGGCGCGCGCGGGGCGCGGGCCCGGGCGCGGCGCGCGGGTAAGCAGGTGCGGGGACGGGTTAGCGGCCGACGGCGCGCTCGGCGAGGCGGGCCTGGTGTGCCTCGTGCAGTCGCCGCAGCGCGCGGACCCCTTCGACGGCCAGTTCCTTGTCCGCGGCCTGCAGGGCGATCATCGGCAGCAGGTCGTCGTCGTGCAGCTCCAGGCTGGCCCACGGCGCGCCCCGGTCGAAGCGGACGCCCCGGACGACCTCCCAGGGCAGCTCGTAGGAGCTGATCACGTTACGCACGCGAATGCCACGCGCGTCGGCCTCGACCCGTGGGCGGGTGAACATCAGGAAGCCCAGTGCACCGAAGATGCCCAGGCCGATCATGGCGATCTGGTCACCGCGCTGGAAGCTGCCGTAGCCGTCGCCGGTCGGCCCACTCAACGAGGTGGCGACCAGACCGAACACCACCACCAGCGCGATCGCCGCCGACCAGCAGACCAGCCGGATGCGGCGGGGCTTCAGGCGGATCAGCTCGGTTTCACTCACCCCACCAGTCTGCCACCCGCACCCGCCCGTCGAACGCACCACCCGCCGAGCCACCGCCCACCCGGCGAGCCGAGCCACACCACGCCGACGCCCGTCCAACCCGCAAGATCGTGCTTGTTCCGGGATCTAGTGGCCTCGGCCGCACCTGGAGGCCCCTACTTCCATGTCAATGCCGTTGGGTTAGTCCTTGCTGCTTCGCTCCGCGAAGCGGCCCTAATCGGGAGGAAGTAGGTCTACTTCCGAGTTAGGCGGAGCGGCTGTCCGTCAACCCGTACCGCCTCGTCGATCATGGAGTTGTGGTGGGCGACACCGTTAAAGGCCAAGACCAGGCGCCACAACTCCATGATCGACGGGTCCGGGCTGCCCCTTTCTCGCGATCTTGCACTTTCTGCCTCGACTTAGGGGGCATTCCACGCATCTCGGCGATCGAAACTGCAAGATCGCCCGCGGCGGGGCGCTCTGGAGTGGCGAACCTGGGTGTCCGGAGTTCACCGTGCCCCGCTGGCCCAGCAACCGAACGCTAAACGCAACGGTGTTGACATCCGGGATCGTCAGGCGCGCTGCCTGCGCGGCCAGGCCCAGCAGACGGTAGATCCACTCCAGATCAACGAGGTGGGGGTGTCCTTGCGAGCGGACACCCCCACCTCGGCAATCCCGAGTTGATCAAGCGGTCAGACCCGCCACGGACGAGCCGCCAGCGGGCGCGGGTGCCGGCCCACAGCGGGCACGAGCACGAGCTGCCAGCGGGGTGCGGGTGGGATTTGCGGTTAGAGCCGGCAGGCGTGGATGTTGGTGACGAGGATGGCGCGGGCGCCCAACTCGTACAGCTCGTCCATGATGCGGTGGACGTCGTCGCGGAGCACCATCGCCTGCACCGCCACCCAGCCCTCGCGGTGCAGCGGCGACACGGTGGGCGATTCGATGCCCGGGGTGAGGCCGCTGGCCCGGTCCAGCAGACCGGCCGGCACGTCATAGGCGAGCATCACGTAGCGGCGGGCCACCAGCACACCGTGCAGGCGGCGCAGTAACTGCTCGGCCTGCGGGTGTGCGGGCGCGCTGGCGCGCCGGACCAGTACCGCCGACGAGCGCAGCAGCGGCTCGCCGAAGACCACCAGGCCCGCCTGGCGCAGGGTCGCGCCGGTCTCCACCACGTCCGCGATCACGTCGGCGACGCCGAGGCGTACGGCGTTCTCCACCGCGCCGTCGAGGCGGATGACGTCGGCCTTGACGCCCACCTCACCGAGGTGCCGCTCGACCAGCCCCGGGTACGCGGTGGCGATCCGGTGCCCGCCCAGGTCCTGCACGGAGGCGATGTCGTCGGGGCTTGCGGCGAAGCGGAAGGTGGCCTGACCGAAGGCGAGGTCGACGACCTCCTCGGCCGGCGCAGCCGAGTCGATCAGCAGGTCCCGGCCGGTGATCCCGAGGTCGAGGTCACCGGAGCCGACGTAGGTGGCGATGTCCTTGGGGCGCAGGTAGAAGAATTCGACGTCGTTGGCCTCGTCCCGGCAGACGAGGTCCTTGGGGTCGGTGCGCTGGCGGTAGCCCGCCTCGCGCAGCATCTGGGCGGCCGGCTCGGCCAGAGTGCCCTTGTTGGGAATGGCGACACGCAGCATGACGGAGTGCTCCTTCGATCCGGATGGCGATCAACGGGTGGGGCACTCACAAATGTCGGTAGACGTCCTTGAGCTCGAGACCGCTGGCGAGCATCAGCACCTGGACCTGGTAGAGCAGCTGGGAGATCTCCTCGGCGGTGCGCTCCGGCCCCTCGTGCTCGGCGGCCATCCACGACTCGGCCGCCTCCTCGACGACCTTCTTGCCGATGAAGTGCACCCCCTTGTCCAGGGCGGCGACGGTGCCCGAGCCCGGGGTGCCGGCGGCGGCCTTGGCCTGCAGCTCGGCGAACAACTCCTCGAACGTCTTCACGGAAGACGATTCTTCCAGCCGGCCGACCGACGCCCCGCGTCCGGGTCCGCCGGTACCCACCCAGCGGACATCGACGCGGCAATTCCCTATCGAGATGGTGGGACAATTGTCGATCGATGCCCATGGAGCTCTACGCTGTCCGCCATGGCCAGCAGCTCACGTCTTCTCGCGCTCACCCTCGCCGGTGCCGTCGTCGTAGCCACCGCCGGATGCGCGCCGGAGGAAAAGGGACCGACCCCCACTGTCACCGCATCGCCGTCCTGCGCCAAGGACAGCCTGCCTACTCGTACGCCGGGCAAACTCACCATCGCCACCGATCAGCCCGCGTACGAGCCGTGGTTCTCCAAGGACAAGCCGGACAACGGCGAGGGCTTCGAATCCGCCGTCGCGTACGCGGTGGCCGAGAAGCTCGGCTATGCCCGCGCAGACGTCACCTGGGCTCGGGTCAAGTTCGACACCGCGATCGCACCCGGGCCGAAGACCTTCGACTTCGACATCAACCAGTTCTCCATCACCGAGGAGCGCAAGCAGGCGGTTGACTTCTCCGCGCCGTACTACCTGGTACGGCAGACCGTCATCGCGTTGAAGTCCTCGAAGATCGCTGGCAGGACGTCGTTGGCCGACCTTCGCGACGCCCGGCTCGGCGCCCAGGTCGGCACCACCAGCTACCAGGCGATCACCGACGTGATCAAGCCAACCGCCAAGCCGCAGGTCTACAACAGCAATGACGACGCCAAGAAGGCGCTGCAGAACAGGCAGTTGGACGGTCTCGTGGTGGACCTGCCGACCGCGTTCTACATCACCGGAGCGGAGATCACCGACGCGACGATCGTCGGGCAGGTGCCGCAGGTCGGCACGCCCGAGGCGTTCGGGTTGCTGCTGGACAAGAACTCACCGCTGACCTCCTGCGTGACCGGTGCGGTCGGTCAGCTCAGTGAGGCGGGCACGCTGCAGCAGCTGGAGCAGAAGTGGCTCGCGCAGGTGGCGGGGGCGGCCGAGCTGCGGTGACCCTTCTGGCTCACGTTCCTTCCGAGGCGCAGCTGCGACGGTCCGCGTACCGGCGTCGGCAGACCGTCTACAGCGTGCTGGTCGCGGCCGTCTCGACGGCGGCACTCGGCACGCTGCTGGTCGTCGCGGTGACCGGTGCGCCGGGCTGGGACCGGGTCCGGCAGTCGTTCCTGGACCCGGCGATCGCCCGGGACGCGCTGCCGGCGGTGCTGAGTGGGCTCTGGCTCAACGTACGGCTGCTGGTCTGCTGTGCGGCCGGCGCGCTGGTGCTCGGGCTGGTGGTCGCGGTGCTGCGGACGCTGCGCGGCCCGATCTTCTTCCCGGTCCGGGCGCTGGCTGCCGGCTACACCTACACCTTCCGCGGCCTGCCGCTGATCATCGTGCTCTACCTGCTCACCCTCGGCGTGCCCGGGCTGCGTCTGCAGGGCATGCCGCCGGTGCTGGTGCTCGGTGGGCTCGCGTTGGTCCTCACCTACGGCGGCTACCTCGCCGAGGTGTTCCGGGCCGGCATTGAGTCGGTGCATCCCAGTCAGCTCGCCGCGGCCCGCTCGCTGGGCCTGACCTACCGGCAGACGATGCGGCACGTGGTGCTGCCTCAGGCCGTCCGCCGGGTGGCGCCACCCCTGCTCAACGACGTGGTGGCCTTGCAGAAGGACGTGGGGCTGGTCTCGCTCGCCGGGCCGATCGACGCGGTCCGCGCCGCCCAGATCGCCACCGCCCAGTCGTTCAACTACACGCCGTACATCGTGGCGGGGGTGCTCTTCGTGCTGCTCGCGATCCCGCTGATCGCGGTCACCGACTGGGTGACGCTGCGCGCGGCCCGTCGACAGTCGGGAGGCTGAGCATGGCACTGCTGCGCTGCCGGGGCCTGCGCAAGGAGTTCGCCGGCCACGTCGTGCTCGACCAACTCGATCTGACCGTCGCCGAACACCGGGTGGTGGCGCTGATCGGTGCGTCCGGGTCCGGCAAGTCCACCCTGCTGCGGTGTGTGAACCTGCTGGAGGAACTCGACGACGGCACCATCGAGTTGGACGGGGAGGACATCTCCGATCCCCGCGCGGACCCGGACCGGGTCCGTCGGCGGATCGGCATGGTGTTCCAGGCGTACAACCTCTTCCCGCACCTGAGCGTGTTGGAGAACATCACCCTCGCGCCGCGCCGCGTACACCGGCGGGCCCGGGCCCAGGCCGAGGCCCAGGCCCGGGACCTGCTCGACCGGGTGGGGCTCGGCGCCAAGGCGGACGCCTACCCGGACCGGCTCTCCGGCGGGCAGCAGCAGCGGGTGGCGATCGTCCGGGCGCTGGCGAACTCGCCTCGACTGATGCTGCTGGACGAGGTGACCTCTGCGCTGGACCCGGAACTCGTCGGTGAGGTGCTGACGATGATCCGGGACCTGAAGGCCGACGGCATGACCATGGTGCTGGCCACCCACGAGATGGGCTTCGCCCGGGAGGTCGCCGACGAGGTCTGCTTCCTCGACGCGGGGCGGGTCATCGAGAGCGGCCCGCCGGAGCAGGTGCTCGGCGAGCCGACCCAGCCGCGCACCCGGCAGTTCCTGCACCGGATCATCGAGGCCGGTCGCCTATGAAGAAGGGTCAGCCGCCGAAGCCGACCCGCTGGACGTTGCCGGCGGCCACACGTCGGACGGCCAGCGCGGCGTCGAGCGCGGCGACGGTGGCCGACCAGCCCTTGTCCTCCGCCGAGCCGGGCAGACCGGCCCGGTCGCGGGCCTGCTCGATGGTCTCCACGGTGAGCACCCCGTGCGCGACCGGCTTGCCCTCGTCCAGCGCCACCCGGGTCAGCCCGTCGGTGACCGAGCGGCAGACGTAGTCGAAGTGGGCGGTGGCACCGCGGACCACCACGCCGAGGGCGACCACCACGTCGCAGCGGCGCGCGAGGGCCTGGGCGACCACCGGCAGCTCAACCGAGCCGGCGACCCGGGCGACCACGGAGCGAGCCCCGCACGCCTCGGCGGCCGCCACCGCACGCTCCAGCATGTGGTCGGTCAACTCACCGTGCCACCGGGCGGCGACCACCCCGACGGTCAGCCCCGCGGCGTCCACCGCGTCGACTCCCGGCTCCCCGAAACCCGCCATCGTCATGCTCCGATCTCGTTGTTGGCGACCGGACGCCCCGACGGCGCCTCGGACACCTCGTCCAGCTCGTCCAGCAGGTGACCCATCCGGTCCCGCTTGGTGCGCAGGTAACGCAGGTTCTCCGGGTGCGCGCCGGCCGGCAACCCCTCCCGGCCGGTGATGGTCAACCCGTACCCCTCCAGCCCGGCCCGCTTGGCCGGGTTGTTGGTCAGCAGCCGCATCGAGCGCACGCCCAGGTCGTAGAGGATCTGCGCGCCGGTGCCGTAGTCGCGGGCGTCGGCCGGCAGGCCCAGGTCGAGGTTGGCGTCGACGGTGTCGCGGCCCAGGTCCTGCAACTGGTACGCCTGGAGCTTGTGCAGCAGCCCGATGCCGCGGCCCTCGTGTCCGCGTACGTAGAGCACGACGCCCCGGCCCTCCTTCGCGACCCGGGCCAGCGCGGCGTCCAACTGCGGTCCACAGTCGCAGCGCAGGGAGCCGAACACGTCCCCGGTCAGGCACTCGGAGTGCACCCGGACCAGCACGTCCTGGCCGTCGCCAAGGTCGCCCAGCACCATCGCGATGTGTTCGGCGGGGTCGTGCTCGGCGCGGTAGCCCAGCGCCCGGAACACCCCGTGCCGCGTCGGCATCCGGGCGTCGGCGACCAGCTCGACCTGCTTCTCGGTACGCCGCCGGTAGGCGATCAGGTCGGCGATGGTGATCAGCGTGAGGCCGTGCTCGGCGCAGAACTTCTCCAGGTCCGGCAACCGCATCATGGTGCCGTCGTCGTTAATCAGCTCGCAGAGCACGCCCGCCGGGCGCAACCCGGCCAGCCGGGTCAGGTCCACCGACGCCTCGGTGTGCCCCGGTCGGCGCAGCACCCCGCCCTCCCGAGCGCGCAGCGGCACCACGTGCCCGGGACGCGCCAGGTCGGTCGGGTCGGTATCGGCGCCCGCGAGCAACCGGATGGTGTGGGCGCGGTCGGCCGCGGAGATGCCGGTGCTGATCCCCTCCCGGGCGTCCACGGTCACCGTGTACGCGGTGCCACGCCGGTCCTGGTTGGTGTGGTGCATCGGCGGCAGGTCGAGCCGGTCGGCCTCACTCTCGGTCAACGGCACGCAGACGTATCCGGAGGTGTAGCGGACCATGAACGCCAGCAGTTCCGGGGTGGCCAACTCGGCCGCGAAGATCAGGTCGCCCTCGTTCTCCCGGTCCGCGTCGTCGACCACGACGACCGGCCGACCGGCCGCGATCTCCGCGACCGCCTGCTCGATACTCGCAAAGCTGCTCATGCCGCCACTCCACTCTGCTCCGTGACGTCATGAGGCACCATGGCGCTGGACCTGATGATTCGCTCGCTGCGCTCGCTCACGCGACGGCCTCCGTGTAGATGGCAGTTTGGGGGGCCGGCCTGGTGGCGCGCGACGTGCGCCACCAGGCGGCGAAGCCCCAGGCGCAGAAGGCGCCGTAGATCAGGTACATGACCGCCGACGGGTAGAACCCGCCGCGCAGCAGCAGCGGTACGCCGACCGCGTCCACCGCGATCCAGAGCAGCCAGAACTCCACCCAGCCGCGAGCCATGCCATACGTGGCCAGCAGGCTGCCGGTGAGGATCCAGGCGTCGGGGAGGGGACCCCACGACCCCAGTGCCGCGAGCACCGGGTACGCCGCAGCGGTGCCGACCACGGCGGCCAGCAGGATCACCAGTCGCTCCCGACCGGTGGCCCAGCGCGGGACGACCGCCGCCTGCCCGGCGTCAGCACGACGGTTGCGCTGCCAGCGCCACCAGCCGTAGACGCTGACCGCGAAGAAGAACGCCTGCCGGCCGGCCTGCCCGTACAGGTCGTGCTCCTGCGGGGTGGCGAACACCCCGCCGAGGAAGACGGTGAGGAGCAACGCGTTACCGATCATGCCGACCGGCCATGCCCAGACCAGTCGGCGCAATCCGAGCAGCGCGGAGCCCAGCCCGAACACGTTGCCGACGATCTCCCGGGCCAGGACCGGCGAGCCGGCCACGTGCACCTGGGCGTCCAGCAGCCAGCTGAGTGGGCCCATCAGGCCATCCCGCCCGTGCTCGAGGCCACCCCGTGACCGTCGGTGTCGGTGAGCCGGGCGCCGAGCAGCCGCTCGACGTACTTCGCCACGACGTCGACCTCCAGGTTGACCGGGTCGCCGACACCCTTCGCACCGAGCGTGGTCAGCTTGAGCGTGGTCGGGATCAGCCCGACGGCGAACTCGTCCGCGCCCACCTCGGCCACGGTCAGCGACACACCGTCGATGGTGATCGAGCCCTTCTCCACCACGTACCGGGACAGGGCGGCGGGCAGCCGGAACCGGACGGTCTCCCACTGCTCGGCCGGCTCTCGGGAGATCAGCTCGCCGACCCCGTCCACGTGGCCCTGCACCAGGTGCCCGCCGAGGCGGCTGCCGAGCGCGGCGGCCCGCTCCAGGTTGACCGGGTCACCGGGGCGCAGCGCGCCCAGCGCGGAGCGGCGCAGTGTCTCCCCCATCACGTCGGCGGTGAAGACCCCGTCGGCCACCTCCACGACGGTCAGGCAGACGCCGTTGACCGCGATGGAGTCGCCGTGCCGGGCGTCGGACGTGACCAGCGGACCGCGTACGCCGAGCAGCGCCGAATCGCCTGCCGTCGCCGTAACCCGGACGATCTCGCCCAACTCCTCGATAATGCCGGTGAACATGTCAGCCCTCCCTTTTGCGGGGCAGAGCGGTGATCCGGAAGTCCGGACCGATCTGCGTAACGTCGACGAACTCCAGATCGATGGCCTCAGCGATGGTGGTCACTCCCGCGTCGACCAGGGCGGCCGGGCCGGCGCCGAGCAACCGGGGCGCGACGTACCCGACGATCTTGTCGACCAGACCGGCTTCCAGGAACGCGCCGGCCAGCCGAGGGCCGCCCTCCAGCAGCACCGCGCGGACCCCGCGCTGGCGCAGCGCCGCGAGCAACGCCGGAAGGTCGACCCGGCCGTCCGGGCCGGCACCGACCTCGTCGGCGGTCGCGATCCACGTCGGTGCGGCGCCGTCGCGGACCTGGGCGTCGGCCGGGGTACGCCCCGAGCTGTCCACCACCACCCGCAGCGGCTGCCGGATGGCCAGGCTGCCGTCGCGCAGGTTGCGGGCGGTCAGCCGGGGGTCGTCGGCGAGCACGGTGCCCACCCCGGCGAGCACCGCGTCGACCGTGCCGCGCAACGCGTGCACGTCGATCCGGGCCGCCTCCGAGGTGATCCACATGCTGGTGCCGTCCGCCGCGGCGGAGCGCCCGTCGAGCGTGGCGGCGTACTTCCAGATCACGTACGGCCAGCCCCGGCGCATCGAGGTCAGCCAGGCGACGTTGCCGGCCTCGGCCTCCTCGCCGCGTACCCCCAGGTCGACCCGGACCCCGGCGGCGCGCAAGGTGGCGGCGCCGCCGGAAGCGACCGGGTTGGGATCGGGTACGGCAATGACCACCCGGTCCACCCCGGCCTGGACGAGCGCGGAACTGCAGGGGCCGGTGCGACCAATGTGATTGCACGGTTCCAGAGTGACGACCGCGGTGCCGCCCTTGGCCCGTTGTCCGGCCTGCGCCAGGGCGACGATCTCGGCGTGCGGCCCGCCGGCGTACGCGTGGAAGCCCTCACCGACGACCTGGCCGTCCTCGTCGAGCAGCACGCAACCGACCACCGGGTTGGGGCTGGTGGTGCCGAGCCCGCGCGCCGCCAACTCGATCGCACGCCGCATCGCCTCATCGACGGAGACGCTGGCCATCGCCCTGCCCCTGCCTCTCACTCGCCGGTCCGCGCGCGGGCGGTCAGGGAGGCTGCGGCCATGGGGCCACGGGCAGGCGGAGGCGGATCCCGGGAACGGCACAGCCGCCCCGGGCGGCTCGACACGGCGCGCCGAAGACAGCGGCCGGCTCGGACCCGTCCGTCCCGCGCGCTGTCTCCCATCCGGACTGTCTGGGCGCGGACGAACCGCCCCCAACCGTCGGCCCCGGATTTTCACCAGGTCCACCGGGCGGCAGAGCCGTCCGGGTCGCGGGCTGACCACGGTTGGACCGTGGATCACCGCCGGTTCGGAATTTCACCGAGTCCCGCCAGCGCGTGGTGGGTATACCGGCAGTCTTACACGCCGATCCGGGTGCACCGCCACCTAGGCGAGCTACTTCACAGCGTTATCACGCTCAGGTGACGCCGCGACGCCGGTCCACGGCCACATACGAGCCCGGTTGACTCTTGGCCACCGTCTTCATCTCCGAGGCCACCGCGATCACCTCAAGGGGGTCGGTGAACCGCTTGCCTTCGTCGGAGAGGGACACCCCGATGGAGAGTGTGACCAGGGCGGCGCGACGGATGTTGCCGCGCCGGTCCTTCAGCTCGACGAAGCCGCGCTCCCGGTCGGTCGCGTCGTAGAGCGTGTCGGCGGCCTTCTCGAAGTCCACCACCGCTCGGGACGTCAGTGAGCGGACCTGGTCCGGGGCACAGACGATGACGAAGTCGTCGCCGCCGACGTGGCCGAGGAAGGCCGGCGGCAGCCCCACCGCCACCACCGCCCGGTGCAGGCTGCGGGCCAGCGCGGAGATGAAGTCGTCGCCGCGGACGAAGCCGTACCGGTCGTTGACGCTCTTGAACCGGTCGATGTCGACGTAGCCGACCGCGTAGTCCACGCCCTGCCGGACCCGGTCGCTGATCTCCCGGCGGATCCGGCTGTTGCCGGGCAGCCCGGTCAGCGGGGAGACCTCCCGGAACTCCTTGTTCCGGCGCAGAGTGGACGAGACCCGGGCCACCAGCTCGGCGGTGTCGAACGGTTTCACCAGGTAGTCGTCGGCACCGGCGCTGAGCCCGTGCACCTTGTCGACGGTCATTCCCTTGGCGGTCAGCATGATCACTGGCAGGGCGGAGGTCATCGGGTCGGCGCGCAGCCGCCGGGTCAGCTCCAGACCATCGATCCGGGGCATCATGAGATCGACCACCGCGAGGTCCGGCCGCTGCCGCTCGATGACCTCCAGTGCCTCCTGGCCGTCGCTGGCGTGGATCACCTCGAAGCCGCGCAGGCGCAGGTTGAACTCGACGAAACGGGCGATGTCCTCGTCGTCGTCGACGACGAGGATGATGTCCTTACGGTCGCCGTCGGGGTCCACCTCAGGCCTCAGGCGCCGCGCGTTCCGCCAGCGCCCGCAGGTGCCGTACCGCCTCCGCCGGGTCGGCGGCACCGTACACGGCGGTGCCGGCCACGAACGCGTCGGCGCCCGCAGCGGCCGCCTGCTCGATGGTGTCGGCGGCGATCCCGCCGTCCACCTCGATACGCAACTCCAGGTGCCCGGCCGAGACGTGCCGGCGGGCAGTGCGCACCTTGTCCAGCAACTGCGGGACGAACCGCTGCCCACCGAACCCGGCCTTGATCGTCATGATCAGCAGAGTGTCGAAGCTGGGCAGCAGGTCCAGGTACGGCTCGATCGGGGTGTCCCGGTCGATGGCCAGGCCAGCCTTCGCACCGGCCGAGCGCAGGTCCTTGGCCAGCGCCACCGGGTCGTCGGACGCCTCCGCGTGGAAGGTGACGTTGTACGCCCCGGCGTCGGCGTAACCGGGGGCCCACCGACGCGGATCCTCGATCATCAGGTGCACGTCGAACGGCATCGCGGTGACAGCCCGCAGGCTCTGCACCACGGGCAGCCCAATGGTCAGGTTCGGCACGAAATGGTTGTCCATCACATCGACGTGCAACCAGTCCGCGGCGTCCTCGACGGCACGGACCTCTTCGGCGAGGCGGGCGAAATCGGCGGCCAGGATGCTCGGCGCGACGATCGGCGGCGGTACGGTCACGGGGCCAGTGTACGAACGTGGCCACCCGCCACCAGCACCGCGGCACCAACGGGGACGCGCTGTGAACCAGCAGTGACCAATGGTGCAGAATTGGCCGGTCCGGGCCCCTCAATCCGGACGAACAGACATCAGTAGCTGGCCGATCGACCGAAACGCGACGACACTCCAAGCGGGACGGTGTCATAGGCTGCACGCCCGCCGGGTTCTCGCCGCGGGACGCGGTGACCGGCCGCCAGCTCCCGAAAGGGCGGACGATGCGACGGTGGCTTCCAGCGCTGGTGCTGGCCGGCGTCACGACGGTGCTGCTGGCCGGCTGCACGCCGGCGCGCGGCGCGGACGGTGATCTCACCGACGACTGGCCGGCGCTGCGGGTCCCGAAGCCGTTCACCCCGGCCACCGACACCTGCCTGCCCCGGATCACCTCGGTCGTGCAGGCCGGCACATACGAAACGGTGGACTGCGCGCGCAACCACCTGGCCGAGACCATCCACGTCGGCACCTTCGTCGGGCCTGACGCGCTGACCGAGACCCGGCCCGGGGCCGGCGAGTCGGCGCTGCGCACGGCCCGCGCCGAGTGCGACCAACGGGCCCGGGAGGTGCTGGGCGGTGACTGGCACACGGCCCGACTCACCCTGTCCCTCGCGCTGCCCTCCGCACCCGCCTGGGCCGGCGGCGCGCGCTGGTTCCGCTGCGACCTCAGCGAGACCGGCAGCATCGACAACACGCGCCCGGTGAACCGCACCGGCAGCCTGCGCGGCGCGTTGATCGGCGACAACCCACTGACCCACCGCTGCTTCGACCCCAAGCTGATCGGCGACAACCTCAACTACATGGCGCCGGTGCTCTGCACCGAGCCGCACCGCGCCGAGTTCGTGGGCGTCTACGCGGAAAGCGACCTGAGCTGGGCGGCGTTCAGCAACTCGACCGAGCAGGCGCACAAACGCTGCATGGCGTTGATCGCCGAGTACGCGGCCGTGCCGAACAACAGCGACCTGCAGTACCGGGCCGGGTCCATCTACTACCCGCCGTCGCAACGGGAGTGGGAGGAGGGTGACCGTGGAGTGCGCTGTTTCCTGTGGAGCGACGACCGCAAGCTGACCCGCTCGATGCGCGGCGCCGGCCCGGAGGGACTACCCGCGATCTGAACATCGGTGCCGTATGCTGCTGCGCCGTGGCCATACCGACCGGCGGGGTCCGGCTGGAGGCCACCAGCGGCGGGAGGTCGGGGATGCGACGGTGGTTGGCGGCGTTCGCCGGGGGTGCGGCTCTGGCCCTGGCGCTGGCCGGGTGCGGCGCACCCGCCGGACTCGACCGTGACCTCATCGACGACTGGCCGGCGCCCGTCGCGGCGCAGCAGTTCGTCCCCGCCGCCGACGTCTGCCACCACTCCTCCCAGCAGGTCGGTTTCCTGAGCGGCTACAACCCGATGACGTGCGCCGAGGCGCACCGGGTGGAGACGATGCACGTCGGCACGCTCACCGGCCCGGGCGCCGAGGGCGGCACACCCCCGCAGCCCGGCTCGGTGGGCATGCGGGCCGCTCAGACCGCGTGCGACTCGGAGGTCAGCAAGGCGGTGGGCGCCGACTGGCGGTCCGGGCGGCTCGGCCTGACCGTCGTACTGCCGTCGCCGCAGGCCTGGGCGGGCGGGGCCCGCTGGTACCGCTGCGACGTCACCGAGATCGCCAGCATCGACGACACGGCGGTCGACCTGCGCACCGGCAGCCTCCGGGGTGCGCTGACCGGCGCGTCACCGCTGGCGTACCGCTGCTTCAACCCGAAGCTGGTCAAGGACAAGATCGACGAGATGGTGCCGGTCGCCTGCACCACCAAGCACCACGCCGAGTTCGTCGGGGTCTGGCAGGCTCCGGACGTCAGTTACGACGAGTTCTCCCGCACCGTCAAGCGGACCCACCGGGCCTGCCAGACGATGATCGCCAAATACGCCAAGGTGCCGGACAACTCCCAGCTCGACTTCCGCGCCGGGACGATCTACTACCAGCCGTACGAGGAAGAGTGGAAGAACGGCAACCGTGGTGTGCAGTGCTTCCTCTGGATCTCCGATCGGAACCTGACCCGTTCGATGAAGAACGCCGGCACCAAGGGCCTCCCGGTCACCTGACCGCCTCCGCATCCGGCCGGCCGCATGACCGGCCGGATGCGGGGCCCATCAGCCTCGGCGCAGAACGGCGAGGAACATCGCGTCGGTGCCGTGCCGGTGTGGCCAGAGCTGAACGGTCGGCCCGTCACCCAGACCGGGCATGCCGGCCGGCAGCAGCGGACGGGCGTCCACGAAATCCACCGGAACACCGCTACGGCGGGCCGCCTCGGTCACCGTCACGTGCGTCTCGACGGTGTGCGGCGAGCAGGTGACATAGGCGACCAGGCCACCCGGGCGAACCGCCCGCAGCGCCGCGCCGAGCAGCTCCCGTTGCAGCCGGGTCAGCGGCGGCAGGTCGGACGGTTGGCGGCGCCAACGCGACTCCGGCCGGCGCCGCAGCGAGCCCAGCCCCGTGCACGGGGCGTCCACCAGCACCCGGTCGAAATGCTGCTCCGGCAGCTTCGGGTCGGCGCCGACCTCACGGCCGTCCATCGTCAGCACGGCCACCGGCAGGCCCCGGGTCGCCAGTGAGACCAACCGGGCCCGGTGCTCGGCCACCTCCACCGCGGTCACCCGGGCACCACGCTGCGCGGCCAGCGCGCCGAGCAACCCGGCCTTGCCACCCGGGCCGGCGCACAGGTCCAGCCAACGCCCGTCCGGGCCGTCCAACGGCGCGTCGGCGAGTGCGGAGGCCACCAACTGGGAGCCCTCGTCCTGCACATGGGCACGGCCGTCAACCACCGCCGGGATGTCGCCCGGCGCGCCGCCGGGCAGATAGACGGCGTACGGCGAGAAGGCACCGGGCGCCCCACCGACCTGGTCGGCCAGCTCGATCGGGTCGATCAGCCCGGGCCGGGCGCACAGGTGCACCGGCGGGCGCTCGTTGTCCTCGATCAGGAGGCGGGCCGTCTCACCCAGGTCGCCGTTGAGCGCCTCGGAGAAGGCCCGCACGATCCACTGCGGATGGCTGTACGCCAGGGAAAGGTGCCCGACCGGGTCGGTCTCCATCGGTGGGGCGAGCTTCGCCACCCAGGCGTCCGAGTCACGGCTGGACACCTCGCGCAGCACCGCGTTGGCGAAGCCGGTGGCGCCCGGCGCGACCGAGCGGACCAGGTCCACCGTCGACGAGACCGCGGCGTGCGCCGGCACCCGGGTGTGCAGCAACTGGTACGCCCCGAGCCGCAGCGCGTCACGTACCGGCGGGTCGATCCGGGCCACGTCCCGGCCGGCCGCATCAGTCAGGATCGCGTCCAACGTGCCCAGGTGACGCAGGGTGCCGTAGGTCAGCTCGGTGGCGAAGGCGGCGTCCCGGCCGAACAGCCCCTCCTCCCGCAGGATGATGGGCAGCACCAGGTTGGCGAACGCGTCGTCGCGGTGCACCGCGGCCACCGCCTCGTACGCCGCGCGGCGCGGTCGGTCCATCGGTGGCCGGACCGGCCGACGGTCCCCGCCACGATCGGTCCACGAGCCGGAGCGCGTCGGGCGCGTACCCTCCGGGGCCGTCACGCGAAGTCCTCGCCGGTGCCGACGCGAACGCCGCGGGCCCAGTCGGTCGCGCCCATGGCCCGCTTGCCCGCGGCGCGGACCTCGCCGAGGCGCACCGGCATGGTCGCCGTGCCGGCCAGCACCCGGGACTTCTCCACCAGCAACTCCCCCGGTTTCAACTCTGGGCCGTCGGGCGCCGGCACGACCGGGCCGAGCTTCACCCGCTCGCCCCGGAACGTGGTCCAGCTGCCCGGCGCCGGGGTGCAGGCGCGGATCCGGCGGTCCACGGCGAAGGCCGGATCATTCCAGCGCACCCGGGCGTCGTCCACGGTCAGCTTCGGCGCCAGCGACACCCCGTCGGCGGGCTGCGGCTCGGCCCTGGCGGTGCCGTCGGCGATCGCGTCGAGCACCGCCACCAGCAACCCCGCACCGGATTCGGCGAGCCGCCCCAGCAGGTCACCGGAGGTGTCGGCGGCGCGGATCTCGTCGGTCAGCGTGCCGAAGACCGGGCCGGTGTCCAGGCCCTCCTCCAGGTGGAAGACGCTGGCCCCGGTCAGCTCGTCACCGTGCAGCACGGCGTGCTGCACGGGCGCGGCGCCGCGCCACGCGGGCAGCAGCGAGAAGTGCAGGTTGACCCAGCCGTACCGGGGGATCTCCAGGGCAGCCGGCGGCACCAGCGCGCCGTAGGCGACCACCGGCACGCAGTCCGGTGCGAGCTCGCGCAGCCGGTCGAGGAACTCGGGGTCGCGGGGGCGGGCCGGCGTGAGCACCTCGACACCGTGCTCGTCGGCCCACTCGCCGACCGGGGAGCGGGACAGACCGCGCCCGCGCCCGGCGGGTGCGTCGGGCCGGGTGACCACGGCGGCCAACTCGTGCCGGGAGGCGGCGACGGCGGCCAGGGCGGGAACGGCGACAGCCGGCGTACCGGCGAAGATCACGCGCATCCGGGTCACCGCCCCAGACCGAAGGGGTCGCTGATGTGCGGGCTGAGCTTGACCGTCGGCGGGGCCGCCCCGTCGTACCACTCGGCCTGGCGGATCGCCTTCATGGCTTCCTTGCGCCCCTCCGGATCCAACCGGTCCAGGAAGAGCACCCCGTCGAGGTGGTCGGTCTCGTGCTGCACGCAGCGCGCCATCAGGCCGGTGCCGACGATCTGCATCGGATCGCCGAACGAGCTGAAGCCCTTGGCGATGACGTTCTGCCGACGCTTGGTGTCGAAGTAGAGCCCAGGGATCGACAGGCAGCCCTCCGGGCCGTCCTGCTCCTCCTCGTCGGGAAACTCGAGCACCGGGTTGATCAGGTGCCCGAGCACGTCG
Organism: Micromonospora sp. NBC_01638; assembly: GCF_045209745.1. Taxonomy (NCBI): domain Bacteria; kingdom Bacillati; phylum Actinomycetota; class Actinomycetes; order Micromonosporales; family Micromonosporaceae; genus Micromonospora; species Micromonospora sp. NBC_01638. The sequence continues at coordinate 4,675,321 of NZ_CP109273.1, read as the reverse complement.
TCGACGTCGAAGGTGAACACCCGCAGGCTCACACCGAGTTGCGGCGCGGCCAGGCCGGCGCCGTTCTGCTCACGCATCGTGTCGGTGAGGTCGGCGACGAGCCGACGCAGCTCGGCGTCGAAGTTGACCACCGGATCGGCCGGCGTGCGCAGCACCGGATCCCCAAAAAGACGGATGGGCTGGACGGTCACGCGGGACGGCTCCTTCTACAGGTGGGACGAGCGGTGCCGTACCAGTCTACGGAGTGCCCGGTTGCGCGCCGGCCGGCGTACCTCGATCGGCCGCCGCCGGTGTGCCCAGCGTCACCGGACGGCTAACGAACCCGTCAGGCGCTGGCGCTCGGGTCGCCGGCGAGCACCGCGTCGCCGCGGAGCAGTGCGGGCTCGGGCAGCGGCAGGCGGATCTTGTGGGCCGCCTCCCAGTCGTAGACCAGGCCGGGGCGCACCTGGGCGGCGAAGTAGTCGATCGCGGTCATCCCACCCACCACCGGCTCGTCGACCTCGGCGACCAGTTGGGCGGTGACCAGGGAGAATCCGCTCTGCAGGGCGGCGCTGAGCCGCCGGTGACCGTCGACGACGAAGAAATACTCGCCGGTGAACCCGATCTTCAGCGGCTCCAGCGCCTCGACGCCGGCCTCGGCCACGCCGCCGGCGAAATCGGTGTCCCACAGACCGCGCAGGGTGGCGATGTCCTCGGTCGGGTAGACCCGGGCCGGGTCCAGCAGCAGCAACGGCGGGCCATCGCGCAACACCTCGGCGCCGAGCGTGCCCTCGTACGCGGCGATGATCTGCTCGATCACCTCGGCGGCCGGGGCTCGGGTGGTGTCGCAGATCAGGTCGTAGTTGCGCAGTCGGGCCTTGTCCACCCCGTAGCGGATGATGAATCGGCTGCGCTCGCTCGCGCTGCGCTCACGGAGCTTGTCCTTGGCCTCCTCCAGGGAGGCATAGCTCTCCGCCGGCCCGGAGGGTCGGGCGAGCACCCGGCGGGCCGCCTCGCCCGGCTCGGTGATCATGTGAACCTTCAGCGCGTCGGTGAAGAAGTGCCAGGCCAGCCGGGAGTCCATGATCAGGGGCTCACCGGAGGCGGCGATGTCCCGCTGGAGCTGGTCGACGTAACCGTCGACGGCCTGGTCGAGCTCGGCGTGCAGGTTGAGCTGCAGAGCGGTCATCTGCCGCTGCTGAGCCATCTCCCGGTAGAGATCGCCCACACTGACCCGGCGCATCCCGAGCCGCTTGGCGATCTCCACCGACACGGTGCTCTTGCCGCTGCCGAGGTCGCCGTTGAAGACGATCGATTGTCGAACGGTCACGACTGGTCCACCCCTGATAACCGGCTGTTTGACATCATCGACATCGCGTCCGACCGCCACGTTCCCGCCACCGTCGCGCCATCCTGCGGCGACTTCAGCTCGGCCCGCCCGTCTGACGCGGTGCCGTGACCTGAGTCCGTCGTACGCCCGAGCATGACGGGCGATGCTACCACCCTGGCGCCAGCGTTCTGTCGGACGCGGTGTGCGAGGTCACCGCCGCGGGCCAGGGTTGCCGGGTGTCGGCACCAGCCGAAACAGTCAGAACAGGCTCAACGGATCGACCTGGAGACGGACCGGGTCCGCGGCCTTACGGGCGGCGCGAGCGCCAGCGGCCGAGTGCAGCGCCTCGGCGAGCGCGGCAGCCCGGGCCCGGGGCACCCGGACCAGCATCCGCTCCCGCCCCTCCTCAGCCGGCACCGGCCCCAGCACCTCGGCGTCGTCGGGCAGCCGGGCCGCGGCGAGCAGATCCGCCACCGCTGCGGCCGGGCCGGTGAGGCTCGCCATCCGTACGGCCGGCGGGAAGCCCAGCTCCCGGCGCTCGGCCAACTCCCGGCCGGCGAACCAGGCGGCGTCCCACCGCAGCAGCGCCTGCACCGGAGCGAGCGCGCCGTCGGCGACCACCACCACCCGACCGGCCGGTGCCGGACGGGCCAGGGCCGCCGCCGCCAGCCAGCGGCGCAGCGCCTCCTCGCCGGCACGCAGGTCCGCCCGGGTCAGCAGAGCCCACGAGTCGAGCAGCAGCACCGCGCCGTAACCGCCCTCGGCGACCGGCTCGGCACCGGGCGTGGCCACCACCAGGGCCGCACCGCCGGGCACGTCGGTCAGCACCTCCTCACGCCCCGAGGTGCGCACCGGCACGCCGGGGAACGCTCGGCCCAACTCCTCGGCGGTCCGCCGGGCGCCGGTCACCGCGGCCCGCAGGCGCCGCCCACCGCACTGCGGGCAGGCGTACGCGGCGGCCACCCGAGCGCACCACCGGCAGGCCGGGGTGCCGCCGGCCGAGGGCAGCGCGAGCGGGCCCGCGCAGTGCTCGCACCGTGCCGGGGTGCGGCACTGGTCGCAGGAGATCGACGGCAGGTAGCCGCGTCGGGGCACCTGCACCAGCACCGGCAGGTCCTGCCGGATGGCGTCGCGGGCAGCCGTCCAGGCCAGGCTGGGCAGCCGGGCGGTGGCCGCCCCGGGGTCGCGGGCCAGTTGTGGGTCGTCGCCGGTCGGCGCGATGGCCGGGATTCGAGCCCGCACGGTCGCCCGGTCGGCCACCACCTCCCGAGCCCAGCCGGTCTCCAGCAGCAGCTGCGCCTCGGCGGTACGGGCGTACCCGCCGACCAGCGCGCCCGCCTCGGCGAGCTGCACCCGGGTGAGCAGCACGTCGCGGGCGTGCGGGTAGGGAGCCCGGGGCTCGGAGTGCAGGTCGTCGCCGTCGTCCCAGACGGCGACCAGGCCGAGCCGGTCCACCGGGGCGAACATCGCCGCCCGGGTGCCGATCACCACCGGCACCTGCCCACGGCGGGCGGCGAGGAACGCCCGGTAGCGGCGGGCCGGCCCGAGCGCGGCGGAGAGGCTGACATGCCGCCCCGACCCGAGCACGGCGGTGAGCGCGGCGTCCAGCCGGTCGAGGTCTCGAGCGTCGGGCACCACGACCACCGCGCCGCGCCCGCCGGCGACGGTGGCGGCCACCGCGTCGGCGTAGCGGGCCGCCCAGTCCTCGCCGGGCAGCGCCGACCAGACCGCGCGGGGGGCCCGACCGTCGGTGAGCGCGCGCAGCAGCGCCGGGCCGGTCGGGTAGTCCCGCCACCCGCGCGGGTCGACCGCCTCGGCCTCGGCGGCGGCCGCTGGGCTGGGCTGGTCCTCGCGGGGTTCCTTCTCCACCCGCGCGTGCCGGGGCGGCACGGCGAGCCGGAGCACGTCGGCGAGGCTGCCCGCGTACCGGTCGGCGACCGCCCGGGCCAACCGGGCGACCTCGGGTGCCAGCACCGGCTCCGGCGAGACCACCTTCTCCAGGTACGCGAGGCGGCCGGTGTGCCCCGAGTCGTCGGCGCGGGACAGCAACCACCCGCCGACGAGCTGACCGGCGAAGCGCACCTTCACCCGGGTTCCGGGCACCGCCACCTCGTCCAGCTCCGCCGGCACCAGGTAGTCGAACGGCCGGTCCAGGTGTGCCAGCGGGACATCCACGCAGACGCGCGCGACCGGCGACCCCTCAGCGGGTCGCCGGTCGCTACGCCTGGTGGCGGTCAGGCTCCCGCGGCCGACTTGAGGTCGGCGGCCCGGTCGGTGCTCTCCCAGGTCAGGTCCGGCAGCTCCCGGCCGAAGTGGCCGTACGCGGCGGTCTGCTGGTAGATCGGGCGGAGCAGGTTGAGGTCCCGGATGATCGCGGCCGGACGCAGGTCGAACACCTCGGCGACGGCCTTCTCGATCGAGGCGACCGGCACGGTCTCGGTGCCGAACGTCTCGATGAACAGGCTCACCGGGTGGGCCTTGCCGATGGCGTACGCGACCTGCGCCTCGCACCGCTCGGCCAGACCGGCGGCGACCACGTTCTTGGCCACCCAACGCATCGCGTACGCGGCCGAACGGTCCACCTTGGACGGGTCCTTGCCGGAGAACGCGCCACCACCGTGCCGGGCGTACCCGCCGTAGGTGTCGACGATGATCTTGCGGCCGGTCAGCCCGGCGTCACCCATCGGGCCACCGATCTCGAACCGGCCGGTCGGGTTGACCAGCAGCCGGTAGCCGTCGGTGTCCAGACCGAGGCTCTCCAGTTCCGGGGAGATCACGTGGTCGCGCACGTCCGGGGTGAGCAGCGAGTCGAGCGAGATGTCCGCGGCGTGCTGGCTGGACACGACCACGGTGTTCAGCCGGACCGGGCGCAGCCCCTCGTACTCGATGGTCACCTGGGTCTTGCCATCCGGCCGCAGGTAGGGAATCGTGCCGTCCTTGCGCGCCCCGGCGAGGCGGCGGGCCAGCCGGTGGGCGAGGGCGATCGGCAGCGGCATCAGCTCGGGCGTCTCCGAGCAGGCGAAGCCGAACATCATGCCCTGGTCGCCGGCGCCCTGCGCGTCCAGCGCGCTCTCCGACGCCCCGGTACGCAGCTCGAAGGCATTGTCCACGCCCTGCGCGATGTCCTCGGACTGTGCACCGATGGAGACGCTGACCCCGCAGGAGGCGCCGTCGAAGCCCTTCTTCGACGAGTCGTAGCCGATGTCGAGGATGGTCCGACGGACGATCGTCGGGATGTCGGCGTACGCCTTGGTGGTCACCTCACCGGCGATGTGCACCTGGCCGGTGGTGATCATGGTCTCCACCGCCACGCGGCTGTGGGGGTCCTCAGTCAGCAACGCGTCGAGGATGCCATCGCTGATCTGGTCGGCGATCTTGTCCGGGTGGCCTTCCGTGACCGATTCGGACGTGAAGAGGCGGCGTGTCACGGCACTCCTAAGCATTTGAGGTCGTTCCGCGGCAGTGTAATCACCACTGCGGTCGGTGTCGGGATCGGTCGCGACCTTTACCACCCGTCAGGAGACGCCGGTCAGCCGCGCCACGACGAGATCCCAGACGGTGTCGGCCACCGCCTCCTTGGCCTGCTCGGGCAATCGGCTGACCGAGCCGTCCGCGCCGATGACCGTCACCGTGTTGGTGTCGGCCCCGAAGACCAGGTCCTGACCGACCTCGTTGATCACGATGAGGTCGGCCCGCTTCCGGGCGAGTTTCGCTCGGCCGTTGGCCTCGGCGTCGCCGGTCTCGGCGGCGAACACCACCAGCAGCTGCTCCGGTCGTTTGCGCTGGCCGAGCTCAGCCGCGATGTCCGGGTTCGTGACGAGCTCGATGGTGGGCGCGACGCCATCGTCCGACTTCTTGATTTTGCCAGGCGCGTACGTCGCCGGCCGGAAATCGGCCGGAGCCGCCGCCATCACCACCGCGTCGGCCTCGACGGCGGCCTTCAGCGTCGCCTCCCGCAGCTCGGCGGTGGTGCCCACCCGGATCAGGTCGACGCCGGCGGGGTCGGAGAGGGAGACGTTGGCCGCGATCAGGGTGACCCGGGCGCCCCGGGCGACCGCCGCGCGGGCGAACGCGTAACCCTGCTTGCCCGAGGAGCGGTTACCCAGGAAGCGGACCGGGTCCAACGGCTCCCGGGTGCCACCTGCGGTGACGACCACCCGGCGGCCGGCCAGGTCGGTGGGGGCGGAGCCACCCCGGGCCAGGACCCGACGGGCGACGGCGAAGATCTCGGCCGGGTCGGGCAGCCGCCCCTTGCCGGTGTCCACGCCGGTGAGCCGGCCGACGGCGGGCTCGATGACCAGGACACCCCGGGCCCGCAGCGTGGCGACGTTGGCCACGGTGGCCGGGTGCTCCCACATCTCGGTGTGCATGGCCGGGGCCAGCAACACCGGACAGCGGGCGGTCAGCAGGGTGTTGGTCAACAGGTCGTCGGCGAGCCCGTGCGCGGCCTTGGCGAGCAGGTCGGTGGTGGTCGGCGCGACCACCACCAGATCGGCCTGCTTACCGAGCCGGACGTGCGGCACCTCGTGGACGTCGGTCCAGACGTCGTCGGCCACCGGCTGACCGGAGAGCGCCGCCCAGGTCGGCGCCCCGACGAACCGGAGCGCCGACGCGGTCGGCACGACCCGAACCCGGTGACCCGATTCGGTGAAGAGTCGCAGCAGCTCGCACGCCTTGTAGGCGGCGATGCCGCCGCCGACCCCGAGGACGATCGAGGTGGACATCGGCCAGCGAGGGCTTACGGCTGGTCGGTCGGCTCGGCGGTGAGCAGGCCCGCGTTGATCTCGCGCATCGCGATGGAGAGGGGCTTCTCCTGCGGGGTGGTCTCGACGAGCGGGCCGACGTACTCCAGAAGGCCCTCACCGAGCTGGCTGTAGTAGGCGTTCACCTGGCGCGCGCGCTTGGCGGCGAAGATGACCAGCGCGTACTTCGACGTCGTCTTCTCGAGGAGCTCGTCGATCGGCGGGTTGGTGATGCCTTCGGGGTTGGCGATGGATCCCACGAATTAACCTCTGCGTCTTTCGAGCCGCGCGGACGCGGTGCTGAGTCTCAACGGCGGCCAGCCGTCAGCCGCGTACGCGCGACCAGGCCGGATCCGGATAAGAAGAACCGAGTAAGCCTACCAGCTCGTCGACCACCCGCTCGGTGAGGTCGTGGGTCAGCGTGCGCTCGACGGCGGCCGCCACGCTGGCGTCGGGTTGATACCCAGGTGGGCTCAGCAGCACCAGCCGGCAATCGGGCAGTCGCGCACGGACCAGCCGAGCGCCGCGCAGGTCGAGCGGGAGCAGCACCGGCTGCCCGGCGGTGAGCCGGGCACGCAGCGGTGGGTATGGAGTGCCCCGGCGGTACGAGCCGATCCGGGACCACTCCAACAGCTCGCCGGCCGCGAGCCGGCGATCGAACTCGGCGGGGGCGAGGAAGACGCGGTCGACCCCGTCGATCTCCGACTCCCGCCGCGGCCTGGTGATCGCCGGCACCGGGATCCACACGGACGGAAAACGCGCCCGGACGAGCTCGACGACACTCTCCCTGCCGGAACCCGAAGGTCCAGCCAGGACAGTGAGCCGAGCCGCCGGGCGCGCCTCGTCATCCGTGCTCACTGCTTGTTTCTACACGCTGCCAGGTTCAGTTGGCGGCGAACTCTCCAAGCAGTGCCTTGCGCTGCTGCTCACCAAGGCCGCGCAGGCGACGGCTGTCGGCGATCTTGAGCTTCTCCATGATCTGGGTAGCCCGGATCTTGCCGATGCCCGGCATGGCCTGCAGGACGGCCGAAACCTTGAGCTTGCCAACGACGTCGTCGCCCTCGGCGCGCTCGAGGACGGCACCGAGGGTGGTCTTGCCCTGCTTGAGCTGCTCCTTCAGCTGAGCACGGGCCTTGCGGATCTCCGCGGCCTTCTCGAGCGCGGCAGCGCGTTGTTCGGGGGTTAGTGACGGGAGCGGCACCAGTTCTCCTCAGGTCCCTATCGCGGCGGGCGGGACGCACCACCGCAGCTGTGAAACGTGGTGTCGCTGTGAACCAAGGGGTACATGGTTCCCAGCGCGGGGAAAACTAGCGGCCAACGGAGCTTTCGGCAACGTGGGGCCGCATGATCACCGTAGAGTGACCGAGCCGTCAGTCAGTCACCGGGCAGGCAGGACGGCCCGGCAGTCGACCAACACGCGGTCCGCGGCGGCCCGCAGGGCGGCGACATCGGGGCCTGCCGAGAGCACCTCCCGGGAGTACGACGGGAGCACCGAGGCGAGGCTCGAACCGAAGACGGTACGCAGATCGGCTGCCCCAGCACCTTGCGCGCCGAGCCCCGGTGCGAGCAGCGGACCCCCCACACCGGAGAGGTCGTGACCGGTGTCGCCAATGGTCGCGCCCACCACCAGACCGAAGCTCCCGAGCGGAGTCGCACCACTGTTGAGCTGCGAAATCTCGTCGATCACGGTCTGCGCCACGGTGCGGCCGTCGGCCGTGCGGGCCTGCTGCACGGCCGCGCCCTCGGGGTTGGAGGTGAGGGCCAGCACGAACACGCCGCCGCCGTGCTTGGCGGCCAGTTCGAACATCGGCGTCAGCGAACCGACCCCGAGGTAGGGGCTCGCGGTGACCGCGTCGACATACAGCGGGCTGGATGGATCGAGATACGCGGAGGCGTACGCGCTCACCGTCGAGCCGATATCGCCACGCTTGACGTCAAGCAGAACGAGCGAGCCAGCATCCCGCAACTGTCGGATAGTTGACTCAAGAAGCGCCACACCTCGGGACCCGAAACGCTCGAAAAAGGCCGACTGAGGCTTGACCACCGCAACCCGGTCACCGAGCGCTTCCACGACGGTCCGGGTAAACCGGTCAAGTCCCTGAACGTCGTCCGCGAGGCCCCAACGGGCCAACAGACCGGGATGCGGGTCGATGCCCACACAGAGTGGCCCCCGCTCGGTGATCGCCCGGTGCAGCCGAGTACCGAAGCTTTCCATCGGAGTGTTCCCCTCTCCTCGTCCGGACGGCAGCCCCGCCCGGGTAACCGTCGACCCGGTGACCGGGCCGACTCAGCCGGCCGCCACCGCCGCCGCCACCCCGGCCGCGATCCGGGCCAGGTCGACGTCGTCGGTGACGTACGGCGGCATCGTGTAGATCAGGTCGCGGAACGGGCGCAGCCACACCCCCTGGTCGACCGCGGCCGAGGTGGCCGCGCCGAGGTCGACCTCGTGATCGAGCTGGACCACCCCGATCGCGCCGAGGACCCGCACGTCGGCCACACCGGGCGTACCGCGCAGGGGCTCCAGGCCGGCGCGCAGACCGGCGCCGACCCTGGACACCTGTGCCGACCAGTCCCCGGCCCGCAGCAGCCCGATGGAGGCGTTGGCCACCGCACAGGCCAACGGGTTGCCCATGAACGTGGGCCCGTGCGCCAGTACGCCGCCGGCGGAGATGCCCCGGGCGACCTCCGGGGTGCAGAGCGCCGCCGCGAGCGTCAGGTAGCCGCCGGTGAGCGCCTTGCCCACGCACAGCACGTCCGGCGTCACCCCGGCGTGCTCGGCGGCGAACATCGCACCGGTGCGGCCGAACCCGGTGGCGATCTCGTCGAAGATCAGCAGCACCCCGTGCGCGCGGGTCACCTCGCGCAGCACCCGTAGGTAACCCGGGTGGTGGAAACGCATCCCACCGGCGCCCTGGACGACGGGCTCGACGATCACGGCGGCCAGTTCGTCGGCGTGGCGCTGCACCGTGTCCACCAACGCCGCCACGTACGCGTCGTCGGGTGGGTCGGTGAAGCCTCCCGGTGGGACCGGGGCGAACACCTGCCGGGGCAGCACGTCACCCCAGAGGTGGTGCATCCCGCCCTCCGGATCGCAGACGCTCATCGGGTGGAACGTGTCGCCGTGGTAGCCGCCCCGCCAGGTCGCCAGCCGGCGCCGCTGAGGCCGACCGATGGCCCGCTGGTACTGCAGGCACATCTTCACCGCCACCTCGACGCTGACCGAGCCGGAGTCGGCCAGAAACACGTGCTCCAGGCCGTCCGGGGTCAACTCGACCAGGGTCCGGGCGAGCTGCACGGCGGGCTCGTGGGTGAGCCCGCCGAACATCACGTGGCTCATCCGGCCGAGCTGATCGGTCACCGCGGCGTCCAGCACGGGGTGTCGGTACCCGTGGATCGCCGCCCACCAGGACGACATCCCGTCCACCAACTCCCGCCCGTCGGCCAGCCGCAGCCGCACCCCCTCGGCGCTCTCCACCACGTACGGCGGGTGCGCCAACGGCATCGCCGCGTACGGATGCCAAACATGCGCCCCGTCTGCAGCCAGGATCTCCTCGGGTGTCACGCGTGCGTCGTCCCTCTCCGCGTCGATCTAGGGCATCTTGTCGCTACTGGATCTCCAATCACGACGATCTGCCCTAGATCGACGCGGGAGGGGTCGACGCGGCGCGGCCGGCGGCGGCGCGGACCAGGGCGGGGCCCCGGTAGATGAAGCCGGTGTAGAGCTGGACCAGGGCGGCGCCGGCGTCGAACATCCGCGCTGCGTCGTCCGGGTTCAGCACGCCGCCTACGCCGATGATGGGCAGCCGGCCGTTGGTTTCCCGGTGCACGAAGGACACCACCTCCCGGGCCCGCTCGGTGAGCGGCCGACCGGAGAGACCACCGGCCTGGGCACCGCGCTCGGCGTCCACCGTGGCCAGCCCGGTACGGGCCAGCGTGGTGTTGGTGGCGATCACCCCGGCAGCGCCTCGGGCCAGACAGACCTCCAGCAGCTCGGCGATCGCCGCCTCGGTCAGATCCGGCGCGATCTTGACCAGCACCGGTTTCTCCCCCACCAGCGCGGCGAGCAGCGCGTCCAGGTGGGCGCGGTCCTGCAACGAGCGCAGCCCCGCGGTGTTCGGTGAGGACACGTTCACCGCGAAGTAGTCGCCATGCCCGCGCAGCGCCCGGTACGAGGCGAGATAGTCCTCGACCGCGTCGTCGAGCGGGGTCACCTTGGATTTGCCCAGCGAGATGCCCAGCGGCACCCCGAGCGGGCGCGGCAGCGCCGTCAGCCGGACGGCCAGCGCGGCGGCCCCGGCGTTGTTGAAGCCCATCCGGTTGACCACGGCCTCGCTGGCCGGCAGGCGGAACAGCCGCGGCCGGGGGTTGCCCGGCTGGGCGTGCGCGGTGACCGTGCCGACCTCGACGAAACCGAAGCCGAGCGCCGGCCAGGCCGGCAGCGCCACGCCGTCCTTGTCCATCCCCGCCGCAAGACCGACCGGGTTGGGGAACCGCACACCGAACACCGTGCGCGGCGCGCTGACCGCGTACCGGGCCCGCAGCGCCGCCAGCGCGGCCGGCTGCCGCGAAACGGCGCTCAACCGCCGCAGTGTCCACTCGTGCGCCGCCTCGGCGTCCCCGCCGCCGAGCCGGAACAGCCACGGCCGCACCGCCTGCTCGAACAGGGTCACTGGGCGGCCCGGAGGGTGGCGTGCAGGTCCTGCAGGGGGCGTACCTGCATGTCGCCGCGGATCCGCGCCTCGATGCCCATCACGGCCGCGGCGGCGCCGGGGACCGTGGTGATGCAGGGGATGTCCGCGGTGACGGCCGCGCTGCGGATCTCGTAGCCGTCGGAGCGGGCGCTGGCACCCGAACCCTGCGGCGTGTTGATCACCAGGGCCACGTGGCCGCCGCCGATCAGCGACACCGCGTCGTCCCCCTCACCAGCCTGGTAGTGCTTGCGGACCTGCTCGCAGGCGATGCCGTGCCGGCGCAGCACCTCGGCCGTACCGGTGGTCGCCACGATCTCGAAGCCCAGATCGGCCAGACGCTTGATCGGGAAAATCATGCCGCGCTTGTCCCGGTTGGCCACCGACACGAAGATCTTCCCGGCGGTCGGCAGCGAGCCGTACGCCGCCGACTGGCTCTTGGCGAAGGCGTGCCCGAAGTTGGTGTCGATGCCCATCACCTCACCGGTCGACTTCATCTCCGGCCCGAGCAGCGAGTCGATCCCCTTGCCGGCGCGGGTCCGGAAGCGCTTGAACGGCAGCACCGCCTCCTTGACCGCGATCGGCGCGTCGGCGGGCATTGTCCCCCCGTCCCCCGTCGGCGGCAGCAGGCCCTCGGCGCGCAACTCGGCGATTTTCGCCCCGAGCGCGATCCGGGCCGCCGCCTTGGCCAGCGGCACCGCCGTGGCCTTGGAGACGAACGGAACGGTCCGCGACGCCCGAGGGTTGGCCTCCAGGACGTAGAGCACGTCGTCCTTGAGCGCGTACTGCACGTTGAGCAGACCGCGGACGCCGACGCCCCGGGCGATGGCCTCGGTGTAGCGGCGGACCTCGGCCAGGTGCGAGCCCGCGAGGGTGATCGGGGGCAGGGCGCAGGACGAGTCGCCGGAGTGGATGCCGGCCTCCTCGATGTGCTCCATCACGCCGCCGATGTAGACCTCGCCGTCGGCGTCGCACAGCGCGTCCACGTCGATCTCGATGGCGTCGTCGAGGAACCGGTCCACCAGCACGGGGTGATTCGGGGAGATGTCGGTGGCCCGCCCGATGTAGTCGCGCAGCGTCGGGTCGTCGTAGACGATCTCCATGCCTCGCCCGCCCAGCACGTACGACGGCCGGACCAGCACCGGGTAGCCGATCTCGTCGGCGATCGCCTTGGCCTCGTCGTACGAGGTGGCCATGCCGTGCGCCGGCGCGCGCAGCCCGGCCCGGGCCAGCACCGCGCCGAACGCCCCCCGCTCCTCGGCCAGGTGGATCGACTCCGGGGAGGTGCCGACCACCGGCACACCGGCGTTCTTGAGCCGCTGCGCCAACCCGAGCGGGGTCTGCCCGCCGAGTTGCACGACCACTCCGACCACGCCCGGCCCGCCGGCCGCCCGGCCGGACGAGTCCTCGGCGTGCCAGACCTCCAGGACGTCCTCGAAGGTCAGCGGCTCGAAGTAGAGCCGGTCGGCGGTGTCGTAGTCGGTGGAGACCGTCTCCGGGTTGCAGTTGACCATGACCGTCTCGTAACCGGCCGCCCGCAACGCCTGCACCGCGTGCACGCAGGAATAGTCGAACTCGATGCCCTGCCCGATGCGGTTCGGGCCGGAGCCCAGGATCAGCACCTTCGGCCGGTCCGACGGCACAACCTCGGTCTCCAGGTCGTACGTCGAGTAGTGGTACGGCGTCGTCGCCTCGAACTCGGCCGCGCAGGTGTCCACGGTCTTGTAGACCGGGCGCACGTCGAGGCGGTGCCGCAGGGTCCGTACGCCGTCCTCGGCGGCCAGCTCGGGGCGCAGCGCGGCGAGCTGCCGGTCGGACAGGCCGGCCCGCTTGGCGCGGCGCAGCAGGTCGGCGTCGAGCACCGGCGCGTCCACGATCTCCGCGCGCAGCTCGATCAGCGCGGCGATCTGGTCCAGGAACCACGGGTCGATCCCGCCGGAGGCCTCGGCGACCTCGGCGATCGACGCGCCGAGGCGCAGCGCCCGCTCGACGGTGTACAGCCGGCCGTCGTGCGGGATCCGCAACGCGGCGAGAGTGTCCGCGAGGGTGGCGCCCGCCGGGTCCGGCACACTCCAGAAACCGGCTGACTTGGTTTCCATCGAGCGCATCGCCTTGTTCAGCGCCTCGGTGAAGTTGCGCCCGAGGCTCATCGCCTCGCCCACCGACTTCATCGTGGTGGTCAGCTCCGGGTCCGCGCCGGGGAACTTCTCGAACGCGAACCGGGGAATCTTCACCACGACGTAGTCCAGACTCGGCTCGAACGCCGCCGGGGTCTTCAACGTGATGTCGTTGGGGATCTCGTCGAGGGTGTAGCCGATGGCCAGCTTCGCGGCGATCTTCGCGATCGGGAAACCGGTCGCCTTGGAGGCCAGCGCCGAGGAGCGGGACACCCGGGGGTTCATCTCGATCACGACGATCCGGCCGTCGGCCGGGTTGACCGCGAACTGGATGTTGCAGCCGCCAGTGTCCACCCCGACCTCGCGCAGCACCGCGATGCCCAGGTCACGCAGGCGCTGGTACTCCCGGTCGGTGAGCGTCATGGCCGGGGCCACGGTGACGCTGTCGCCGGTGTGCACGCCCATGGGGTCGATGTTCTCGATCGAGCAGACCACCACCACGTTGTCGTTCCGGTCGCGCATCAGCTCAAGCTCGTACTCCTTCCAGCCGAGCACGCTCTCCTCGATGAGCACCTCGTGCACGGGGCTGGCGGACAGGCCGTCGCCGGCGATGCGGGCCAGGTCCTCCGGGGTGTGCGCCATGCCGGAGCCCAGGCCGCCCATGGTGAACGACGGCCGGATCACCACCGGCAGGCCCAGCTCGACGGCTGTCGCCTCGACCTCGTCCATCGAGTGGCAGACCCGGGAGCGGGGCACCAGGCCGGTCGGGTCGTCGACACCCAGGCGTACGCCGGCCTTCGCGACGATGTCCTTGAACAGCTGGCGGTCCTCGCCCCGGTTGATCGCGTCGATGTTCGCGCCGATCAACTCCACGCCGTACTTCTCCAGGACGCCGTTCTGATGCAGGGCGACCGCGGTGTTCAGCGCGGTCTGTCCGCCGAGGGTCGCCAGGATTGCGTCCGGACGCTCCTTGGCGATGACCAGCTCCACGAACTCCGGTGTGATCGGCTCGACGTAGGTCGCGTCGGCGAACTCCGGGTCCGTCATGATCGTCGCCGGGTTGGAGTTGACCAGGCTGACCCGGATCCCCTCACTGCGCAGCACCCGGCAGGCCTGGGTGCCGGAGTAGTCGAACTCGCAGGCCTGCCCGATGACGATCGGCCCGGAGCCGATCACCAGGATGTGCTTGAGATCGGTCCGCTTAGGCATTGCTGCGCCCCTTGCTGTGGGTCCGGCCTTCGATCAGATCGGCGAATCGGTCGAAGAGGTAGTCGGCGTCGTGCGGGCCGGCCGCCGCCTCCGGGTGGTACTGAACCGTGAATGCGGGCACGTCCACGGCCCGCAGCCCCTCGACCACGTTGTCATTGAGGCAGACGTGCGACACCCGAACGCCACCGAAGTCGGTGTCGATCACCTGGTCGGGGACCACCGCGCCGCCACCCGCACCGGGCACCTGCACCGCGCCGAGCCGCCGTTCGCGGCTCGACACGTCGACCGCGAAGCCATGGTTGTGGCTGGTCACCTCCACCTTGCCGGTGGCCCGGTCGAGCACCGGCTGGTTGATCCCCCGGTGGCCGTAACCCAGCTTGTAGGTGCCGAAGCCGAGCGCCCGACCGAGGATCTGGCTGCCGAAGCAGATGCCGAACAGCGGCACCTGCCGCCGCAGCGCCTCCCGGGCCAGCGCCACCGGAGCGTCGGCGGTGGCCGGGTCACCGGGGCCGGGCGACAGGAAGATCGCGTCGGCACCGGTGGCGAGCAGCTGATCGATGCTCGATGAGGCCGGCAGCACGTGGGTGGTCACCCCGCGCGTGGCGAGCCGACGGGGAACGTTGCGCTTGATGCCCAGGTCCAGGGCGGCCACCGTGAACCGGTGCTCGCCGAGGGCCTCGACGACGTACGGCTCGGCGGTGGTCACCTCGGCGGACAGGTCCGCGCCGGTCATCTGCGGCGCCTGGCGGACCCGGGCCAGCAGGCTCTGCGGGTCGTTGTCGACGCTGGAGATGCCGACCCGCATGGCCCCGCGCTCACGCAGGTGCCGGGTCAACGCCCGGGTGTCCACCCCGCTGATGCCCACCACACCCTCGGTGGCGAGGCGGTCCTCGAGACCGCCGGTGGCCCGCCAGTTCGAGCCGATCCGGGCCGGGTCGCGCACGACGTAGCCCGCCACCCAGATCCGGCCGGACTCGTCGTCCTCGTCGTTGACGCCGGTGTTGCCGATGTGCGGCGCGGTCTGCACCACCACCTGTCGGTGGTAGGACGGGTCGGTGAGGGTCTCCTGGTAGCCGGTCATGCCGGTGTTGAAGACCGCTTCGCCGAAGGTTTCCCCGACGCTGCCGTACGCCTCACCGGGGAACGTGCGCCCGTCCTCGAGCACAAGGATTGCGGGTCTGCGCTTGACCATTACTTGACAGCCTTTCCGTCCAGGACCGTCGGCTCGCCGCGCAGGAAGGTCGCCACGATGCGACCGGGCAGCGTCATGCGGGCGTACGGGGTGTTGCGACTGCGGCTGGCCAGCTCCGCCGGCTCGATGGTGCGGCGGGCGGCCGGGTCGATCAGGGTCAGGTTGGCCGGCACACCGGGCGCCGGGTCGACGCCGTGCCCGGTGAGCCCGGCGATCCGGGCCGGGGTGCGGGACATCCGCTCGGCGATCAGGTCCCACTCGGGACCGAGCACGTCCAGCGCGATGGAGAGGGCCGTTTCCAGGCCGAGCATCCCCGGCCGGGCGTACGCCCACTCGCACTCCTTGTCCTCGACGGCGTGCGGGGCGTGGTCGGTGGCGATCACGTCGACCACACCGTCGGCGAGGGCGGCCCGCAGCGCGGCGATGTCCGCGGCCGTCCGCAGCGGCGGGTTGACCTTGAAGACCGGGTCGTAGGTTTCCGCCCGCTCGTCGGTGAGCAGCAGGTGGTGCGGGGTGACCTCGGCGGTGACCCGTACGCCGCGCGCCTTTGCCTGACGCAGCACCTCGACGCTGCCGGCGGTGGAGACGTGGCAGACGTGCAGTCGGCTGCCCACGTGCTCGGCGAGCAGCACGTCCCGGGCGATGATCGCCTCCTCGGCGACGGCCGGCCAGCCGATCAGGCCGAGCCGGGTGGAGACCTCACCCTCGTGCATCTGGGCGCCCTCGGTGAGCCGGGGTTCCTCGGCGTGCTGGGCGATGATCCCGTCGAATGCCTTGACGTACTCCAGGGCCCGGCGCATCAGCTTCGGGTCGGCGACGCAGTGCCCGTCGTCGGAGAAGATCCGCACCCGGGCCGCGGAGTCGGCCATCGCGCCCAGCTCGGCCAGCCGCTCGCCGGCCAGCCCGACGGTGACCGCGCCGATCGGCTGCACGTCGACCAGGCCGGCCTCCCGGCCGAGCCGCCAGACCTGCTCCACCACACCGGCGGTGTCCGCGACCGGGGAGGTGTTGGCCATCGCGCAGACCGCCGTGTAGCCACCCAGTGCCGCCGCGCGGGAACCCGACTCGACGGTCTCGGCGTCCTCCCGACCGGGCTCGCGCAGGTGGGTGTGCAGGTCGACGAGGCCGGGCAGGGCGACCAGCCCGGTGCCGTCGATCAGGGTGGCGTCCGGCGCGGACAGGCCGGGGCCCACCCCGGCGACCACGCCGTCGCGGATCAGCAGGTCGGTCGGCGGGCCGCCGACGACACTCACGCTGGTGATGAGGTACGCGGTCACCGGTTGTTCCCTCCGAGCAGCAGGTACAGGACGGCCATCCGCACGGAAACCCCGTTGGTGACCTGTTCGACGATGGTGGAGCGGGGTGAGTCGGCGACCTCGGGGGTGATCTCCATCCCCCGGTTCATCGGGCCGGGGTGCATGACGATCGCGTGCTCGGGCAGCCGGCGCATCCGCGGGCCGTCCAGCCCGTAGCGGCGGGCGTACTCGCGCGCGGAGGGGAAGTAGGAGTCGTTCATCCGCTCCCGCTGCACCCGCAGCATCATCACGACGTCGACGTTGGGCAGCACCGAGTCGAGGTCGTAGGAGACGTCGGTGGCCGGCGCCAACGCTCCCGCGATGTCGACCGGGATGAGGGTCGGGGGGCCGACCAGGGTGACCTTGGCGCCGAGGGTGGAGAGCAGCAGCACGTTGGAGCGGGCGACCCGGGAGTGCAGCACGTCCCCGACCACCGCGACCGACAGGCCGGCGAGCCGGCCCAGCCGGGCCCGCATGGTGTACGCGTCCAGCAGCGCCTGGGTGGGGTGCTCGTGGGTGCCGTCGCCGGCGTTGACGACCGACCCGTCGACCCAGTTGGCCAGCCGGTGCGGCGCGCCGGAGGCGGGGTGCCGAACGACGACGGCGTCGGCGCCCATGGCCTGCAGGGTCAACGCGGTGTCCTTCAGGCTCTCGCCCTTGGTGACGCTGGACCCCTTCGCGGAAAAGTTGATCACGTCGGCGCTGAGCCGCTTCGCCGCCGCCTCGAAGGAGATCCGGGTGCGGGTGGAGTCCTCGTAGAAGAGGTTCACCACGGTCCGGCCGCGCAGCGCGGGCAGCTTCTTGATCTCCCGGCCGGCGACCGTGGCCATCTCGGCGGCGGTGTCCAGGATCTCGGTGGCGGTGGCGGCGTCCAGGTCCGCACCGGAGAGCAGGTGCTTGATCATGCGGTGGTCCCTCCGTACAGCCTGACCTCGTCGGCGCCGTCGGTCTCGGCGAGCGTCACCTTCACGCTCTCAACGAGCGAGGTCGGGATGTTCTTGCCGACGTAGTCGGCGCGGATCGGCAGCTCCCGGTGGCCGCGGTCGACCAGGACGGCGAGTTGCACGGAGGCCGGGCGGCCCACGTCGTTGAGCGCGTCGAGCGCGGCCCGGACGGTGCGGCCGGAGAAGAGGACGTCGTCGACCAGGATGACCCGCTTGCCGTCGATGCCGCCGGACGGCAGCTCGGTCGGGCCCACCGCGCGGGTGGCCTGCCGGCGAAGGTCGTCGCGGTACAGAGTGATGTCGAGCACACCGACCGGAACGGCGACGTCCTCGAAGGTGCTGATCCGGTCGGCGAGTCGCCGAGCGAGGGGGGTGCCACGGGTGGGAATCCCAAGAAGCACCGTGTCGGCGGCGCCCTGGGTCTTCTCCAGGATCTGGTGAGCGATGCGATCGACCACGCGTTGCACGTCGGCGCTGGCGAGGATCACCTTCACCGAGGGTTGTCGCGGTGGTGACGAGCGGGCAGCCGGTGGGTATGCCACGGCGGACCTCCTTCCCCGCCTCACGGGACGGGTCGTTAAAGGATGTCGGGCACCTCCGGCCGGACCGCGCAGCGGACCTGGGCCGGGGCTTTACGCCACGTTACCAGTGGTCACCGGGGCCGATGGACGGCGGCCGCTGACCACCGGATCAGGCCCACGAAATAGGGACAACTTCCCGGACGCTCCTCAACGGTAGTGTCACGACCACTTGACCAGGTGTCGCATTCCCCGTACCGTCACGCTCCGTAGCGATCGACGGGAGAACCCCGAGCAGCACTGGGAGTGTCCGAATGCCCTCTGAATACGCCAAGTCGCTGGGCGCCCGCCTGCGCTCCATCCGCCAGCAGCAGGGTCTTTCCCTGCAGGGTGTGGAGGAGAAGTCGAACGGGCGGTGGAAGGCCGTGGTGGTCGGCTCGTACGAGCGCGGCGACCGGGCCGTGACGGTGTCCCGTCTGGCCGAGTTGGCCGAGTTCTACCGCGTCCCCGTCTCGGAGCTGCTGCCCGACGGCAGTGGTGTCCGTCACGAGCCCACCAGCAAGATCGTCCTGGACCTGGAGCGGCTCTACGACGAGGCCTCCGAGGATCTGGCCTACGTCGCCCGCTACGCCCGCGCCATCCAGCAGCAGCGCGGCGACTACAACGGCCGGGTGCTCTCCATCCGCGCCGACGACCTGCGGGCGCTCGCGATCGTGTACGACGCCTCACCGTCGGGCCTGATCGAGCGGCTCACCGAGCACGGTGTGCTGGTGGCCGACCCCCGGGCGTTCTTCGCCTCCTGAACTGTCGCTCCACCGAAAGGGCCCGTGCCATCCGGCACGGGCCCTTTTCGTGTGCAGGAGCGTGAACTCAGCGGGTGGCGTACTCGGCGATCCGGCCGAGCACCCCGTTGAGGAAGCGCGGCGAATCGTCGGTCGACATCTGCCGGGCCAGCTCCACGGCCTCGCTGATCGCGACCGCGTCGTCGATCTCGTCGACGTAGAGCAACTCGTAGACGGCGATCCGGGCCAGATTACGGTCGACGACCGGCATCCGCTCCAGCGTCCAACCCTCGGCGTAGCTGGCGATCAGCTCGTCGATCCGGTTGAGGTGCTCGGCAACGCCCTCGACCAGGCCCACCGCGTAACCCAGGTGCTCCGGTCGGGGCTGCTCGATCCGCTGCACGTAGCCGGCCAGCACCTCCACCGGAGGCTTGTCCCGCAGGTCGGCCTCGTAGAGCACGTCCAGCGCCCGCTTGCGCGCCTTGCGGCGTGCCGGCATCTGCTGCTTGGAACCCTCAGCCATCAGGCGCGGCCGAGGTAACGGCCGTCGCGGGTGTCGACCTTGATCTTCTCGCCGGTGGTGATGAACAGCGGCACCGGCACGGTGGCGCCGGTCTCCACGGTCGCCGGCTTGGTGCCGCCGGTCGAGCGGTCGCCCTGCAGGCCCGGCTCGGTGTAGGTGATTTCCAGCACGACGCTGGTGGGCAGCTCGATGTAGAGCGGCACACCCTCGTGCTGGGCGACGGTCGCCTCCGCCTCGGGCAACAGGTAGTTGGCTGCCTCGCCGACGGTGCCGCCGGGCACGGTGATCTGGTCGTAGGTCTCCAGATCCATGAAGACGAAGTCCTCGCCGTCGGCGTACAGGTATTGCATCGTGCGCTTGTCCACGGTCGCGGTGTCGACCTTGGTGCCCGCGTTGAAGGTCTTGTCGACCACCTTCCCGGACAGCACGTTCTTCAGCGTGGTGCGCACGAAGGCACCACCCTTACCGGGCTTGACGTGCTGGAACTCGACGACGGCCCAGAGCTCGCCGTCCAGGTTGAGTACCAGGCCGTTCTTGAGGTCGTTGGTGGAGGCCATTTCCTGCCTTGATCATCAATTGGCGGACAGACCTTGAGAGTCTACTAGCTGCGTCGCGGTGCGTTTCCCGCCGCGGTTCGGGTGCCGGTCCACGACGGGCATTCCCGGCCTGACAACGGTGACAGAAAGTCACGTTCTGCCCACTAAGCGACCCCCACCCCAGCCCTTTGTTCTGCTTCAACCGGCGCAACAGCCACGCTCCGTACTCTGCGCACGAAGCCCTCCACCTCTGACGCACATCACATATCCGCAGCTCACTACCAGTGTCGCGTGCGTTAAAGCAGAGCAAAGGACCCGTGCAGGAGTGGTCTGCCCCCTTTGGGATGCCCTCGTCATGACGGCCGACGGTGGCGGTCAGCAATGAGGGCCACCGTCACGCTGAGTAACGTCAATTTGCTGGGGCGCAGGGCGACACGAGAGGCGGAATGCCCTGCTGCTCAGCCGGTCAAAGTGGCCAGGTGGTGCAGGGCGAGGCGATAACCGTTGACACCGAGACCGCAGATCACCCCGGTCGCCACCGCGGAGACCACCGAGTGGTGCCGGAACTCCTCGCGGGCGTGGATGTTGGAGAGGTGCACCTCCACCAGCGGCCCCCGCAGCATGGCGCAGGCATCCCGCACGGCGTACGAGTAGTGCGACCAGGCAGCCGGGTTGAGCACCACCGCGGCACCCTCGTCAGCGGCAGTGTGCAGCCAGCCGAGCAGTTCGTGCTCGGCGTCGGTCTGCCGGACCGTCACGTCCAGCCCCAACTGCTCGCCCGTGGACTCGCAGAGCGCCACCAGGTCGGCGTAGGTGGTCGCGCCGTACACGTCGGGCTCGCGGGTGCCCAGCCGGCCCAGATTCGGCCCGTTGAGGACGTAGACCCTCACGCCGCGGCCACCTCCTGGTAGGCGGCCTCCAGCAACGCGTCGTCCGGGCCCTCCAGCATCGCCGGGCGGGCCAGCCCGTCGAGCACCACGAAACGCAGCCGACTGCCCCGGGCCTTCTTGTCCACCCGCATCGCAGCCAACAGTTGCGGCCAGGCGTCGGCGGGGTAGCTCACCGGCAGGCCGAGCGCGGTCAGGGTGACCCGATGCCGGTCGGCGGTCGGGGCGTCCAGCCGCCCGGCGAGCCGGGCCAGCGCGGCGGCGTACACCAGACCGACGGCGACGGCATGGCCGTGCCGCCAGCGGTAGCCCTCGTTCTGCTCGATCGCGTGGGCGAGGGTGTGCCCGTAGTTGAGCACTTCCCGCACGCCCGACTCGCGCAGGTCACCGGAGACCACGTCGGCCTTGACCCGGATCGCCCGCTCGATCAGCTCCCGGCTCACCGGCCCACGGGGATCGGTGGCAGCCTCCGGGTCATTTTCGATGAGATCCAGGATCATCGGGTCGGCGATGAAACCGCACTTGACCACCTCGGCCAACCCGGCCGCCAGGTCGACCGCGGGCAGGCTGTCCAGGGTGGCCAGGTCGGCCAGCACACCGACCGGCGGATGGAACGCGCCCACCAGGTTCTTGCCGGCGGCCGTGTTGATGCCCGTCTTGCCGCCCACCGCGGCGTCCACCATGCCCAGCAGCGAGGTTGCCACCGGCACCCAGCGCACCCCGCGCAACCAGCAGGCCGCGACGAAGCCGGCCAGGTCGGTCACCGCGCCGCCGCCCACCCCGACCACCGCGTCGGTGCGGGTGAAGCCCGCCGCTCCGAGTCGGTCCCAGCAGGCGGCGGCCACGTCGATCTGTTTGCCCGACTCGGCGTCGGGCACCTCGATCGGCAGCGGCTCGACGCCGGCGGCGCGCAGCCGTTCGCCAAGCGCGTCCGCCAGAGCCTTGAGCGGGGGCGCGTGCAGCACCGCCGCCCGCGTCGCGCCGGGCAGCAGGCCAGGCAGCGCGCCCAGCAGGTCACGTCCCACCAAGACGTCGTACGGCCGCTCGCCGCCGACCGGAATCCGGGTCACCTCGTCCATCGCCGGCAGCCTAGTCGAGCGGGCGGCGTGGTGCGGGCGGCTGCCCACCTGCTGGCCGGGCCGCCCACTCGGCGAGCAGGCGGGCGTGCTCGGCCACCGCGGCACGCAGCGCGTCCGGGTGTCGCACGGTGAACGGGCAGCCCAGACCGGCAAGCAGCGCGGCCATACCGGGCAGGCTCTCCGCCCGGGCCCGCAGCAGCACCCCGTCGGTGGTGGCGGTCAACTCGGCCACGCTGGGCGGGATGCGGCGCCGGGCGGCGACCAGGTCGGTCTCCAGCAACACCTCGACCTCGTGCGTGTACGGCACGCCGGCCAGTGACCGGGTCACCCGGGCCACCGGGTCGAAGCCCTCCGGCACGGTGAACGTCGCCACGCCCGGCGTCACGGCGCCGATGCGGTCCAGCCGGAACGTGCGGATCTCCCCGCGCCGGTGGTCGTGGCCGGTGACGTACCAGCGGCCGGCGTGGAAGACCAGGCCGTACGGGTCGAGCTCCCGCTGTGACTGCTCGCCCCGCCAGGATCGGTAGTCCAGTGCCACCCGCTGCCGGTGCCGGGCCGCCGCGGCCAGGGTGAGCAGAGTGCCCGACGCCGGCCGCAACTCCGCCTCGGGGCGTCGCAGAGTGAAGCCGAGGTGTTCCTGCACGGCCGCGAGCCGGTCGGCGAGCGCCGCCGGCAACACCCGACGGATCTTCGCGAGTGCCGTGGCCGTGGCCGGCTGCTCGGTGGCCAGCCCGACCCGCTCGGCGACGACCAGGCCGAGCAGCACGGCCACCGCCTCGTCGTCGGTGAGCATAAGCGGCGGCAATCTGAAGCCGGGGTGCAGTCGGTACCCGCCGTAGCGGCCACGGTCGGCGGTTACCGGGATGCCCAGCTCGACCAGGGTGGCCGCGTACCGGCGCACGGTCCGTTCGTCGACGCCGAGCCGGCCGGCCAACTCGGCGGCAGTCGCGCGGTGCCGGGCCTGAAGCAACTCCAGCAGGGCCAGCACCCGACCAGCAGGATGTGACACGGGACACTCCTTCAAACCGGGCGGATCCTGTCCGGATTCGATCCTACGGTCTGTCGGTAACCGAGAGAAGGAGCGACAGATGGCGACGTTCGTGCTGGTACCGGGGTTCTGGTTGGGTGCCTGGGCATGGCGTGAGGTGACCGCGACCCTGCGTGCTCAGGGTCACGACGTGTACCCGATGACGCTGACCGGGCTGGCCGAGCGCGACCATCTCGCCGGACCGGAGGTGGGCCTGGACACGCACACCACCGACATCGTCCGGCTGATCGAGGTCGAGGCCCTCCGCGACGTGCTGCTGGTCGGGCACTCCGGCGGAGGGATGCCGGTCGCCCAGGCGGCGGACCGCATTCCGGACCGGATCGCCCGGGTGGTCTACGTGGAGAGTGGCCCCTTGCCGGACGGCACGGCGCAGTTCGACACGGTGCCGCCGGAAGAGCAGCAGCGGCTGCGCGCCGCGATCGGCACCGGGCACCTGCTGCCGCCGCCAGCGTGGGATCCGGCCGCCGACCCGACCAACCTGGCCGGGCTGGACGAGCCGACGCTGGCCCTGCTGCGTGCCCGGGCCACCCCGCAGCCGCTGCGGGCCGCCACCGACCCGGTGCGGCGTACCGGCGGTCGCCCGGTGCCGACCGCGCTGGTCGCCAGCACGTTCCCGCTGGCAATGGTGGAGCAGATGATCGGCGAGGGGCACCCGTACTTCACGGCGCTGGCCGGTGGTCAGCTGTTCGAGCTGCCCACCGGGCACTGGCCGATGCTCAGCGAGCCGAAAGCTCTGGCTGCCGTCCTCGACGCCGCCGCCCGAGGCTGAGGGGACACCCCGGGAACGGGCAACAGGCCAACGTCAGCGGGGTAGCAGGGCGGCGATCTCGGCGGTGATCGCCGCCGGGGTCCGGCCGTCGGTGACCACCGTCTCGGTGGCCACCTCGGTGTAGAGCGGCCGGCGCTGGTCCATCAGGTGCTTCAGGGTGGCCCGCGGGTTGATCGCCAGCAACGGCCGGCCGGCGCCGAGCCCGACCCGTTTCACCGCGTCGGGCAGCTCGACCGAAAGGTGCACCACCCGGTGCCCGACCAGCGCGGCCCGGGTCTCCTCCGCCAGGATCGCGCCGCCGCCGAGGGCGAGCACGCCCGTGCCGGCAGCCAGCGCCGCGGCCACCGCGGCCCGCTCCAAGGTACGGAAGTGCGCCTCACCCTCGTCGATGAAGATCTCCGGGATCGGCTTGCCGGCCATCTGTTCGATGTCGGCGTCGGTGTCGCGGAACTCCACCCCGAGGGTGGCGGCGAGCGCCCGTCCGACCGTGGTCTTGCCGCAGCCGGGCGCGCCGACCAGCACGACGACCGGTGCCATCAGCGGATGACCAGCGCGTCGAGGTAACCGGCCAGGTTGCGGCGGATCTCGGCGATCGAGTCTCCGCCGAACTTCTCGGTGGCCGCCTCGGCGAGCACCAGCGCCACCATCGCCTCGGCGACCACCGCCGCGGCGGGCACCGCGCAGACGTCGGAACGCTGGTTGATCGCGGTGGCCGGCTCGCCGGTGGTGACGTCCACGGTGGCCAGCGCCCGGTTCAGCGAGGAGATCGGCTTCATCGCGGCGCGGACCCGCAGCGGCTCACCGGTGGTGATGCCACCCTCCAGCCCGCCGGCCCGGTCGGTGACCCGGCGAACGCCGGTGGCCGACGGAATGATCTCGTCGTGCGCCTCCGAGCCGCGGGAACGGGCCTGCTGCCAGCCGTCGCCGATCTCCACGCCCTTGATCGCCTGAATGGACATCAGCGCGGTGGCCAGTCGGGCGTCGAGCTTACGATCCCACTGCACGTGACTGCCCAGCCCCGGCGGCACCCCGTACGCCAGCACCTCGACCACGCCCCCGAGGGTGTCGGCGGCCTTCTTCGCGGCGTCGACCTCGGCGACCATCAGGGCGCTGGCCTCCGGGTCGAGGCAGCGCAGCGGGTCCGCGTCGATCTGGGCGGCGTCGGACGGGGTGGGGCGCAGCCCGGGCTTCGCGGCCACCGGCCCCAGCTCGACGACGTGCGAGACGATCTCGATACCGAGCGCCTGACGGATCAGCGCCTTGGCGACCGCGCCGACCGCGACCCGGGCGGCGGTCTCCCGTGCGCTGGCGCGCTCCAGGATCGGCCGGGCGTCGGTGTGGCCGTACTTCTGCATGCCGGCCAGGTCGGCGTGGCCCGGCCGGGGCCGGGTCAGCGGGGCGTTACGGGCCTGCCGGGCCAGCTCGTCGGGGTCGACCGGGTCAGCGGCCATCACCGTCTGCCACTTCGGCCACTCGGAGTTGCCCACCCGGATCGCCACCGGGCTGCCCAGGGTGACGCCGTGCCGCAGGCCGCCGAGCACCTCGACCTCGTCCCGCTCGAACGCCATCCGGGCACCACGGCCGTAGCCCAGCCGTCGGCGGGCCAGGTCGTCGGCGATCTCGGTGGTGGTCACCTCGATGCCGGCCGGCACCCCCTCCAGCATCGCGACGAGGGCGGGGCCGTGCGATTCACCTGCAGTCAACCAGCGCAACACAGCGGTCAGTCTGTCACGGCGGGCCACCGACGCGGCGCGCTGCCCGCCGCGTCCCGCCCTGCGGACTCGGACGTCCGCAGGGCGGTCACCGGGACCGCGCCTGTTCCTGCCAACGCCGTACGTCGGCCAGCAGTTCTCGCAGCCGAACCACGTGCGCCGCGACGGGAAACCACGAGTACACGCGGGACGCGGTCAGCGGCGCCTCCCGTCCGTCCCGGAGCGTCAGGACCAGACAGTGACCGTCAAGGAAGCCACCAGGCTGGCCGAGATGCACCTCGGCCACCTCCGTTCGCTCGCACGTGCGCCGCGCGAAGAGCCGGACATCGGTGACCGAGGAGTCGGTGATGGAAACCCTGACGACGGCCGCCCGCCACGCCAGCAGCGCGAGAACCATGGCCGCCCCGACCCCCAGCGACCTTTCCAGTGCGTCCTCAGCCATCACTGCCGACGCGGTAGAGGCGACGGCGAGAACGAGCAGGAGCCCGACCTTGTACGGCTGCTCGGGTGAACGCAACTGCCTGGCCCCTAACTCGAAAATCGGACCGCACGTAGACGCGCGGCAGCATCTGGGCCAGCAGCCGGGCACCGGCGTGACCGACCACGCCCCGACCCCCACCAGAGACCACAAGCTTGGGACGCA
This sequence comes from Micromonospora sp. NBC_01638, assembly GCF_045209745.1. Taxonomy (NCBI): domain Bacteria; kingdom Bacillati; phylum Actinomycetota; class Actinomycetes; order Micromonosporales; family Micromonosporaceae; genus Micromonospora; species Micromonospora sp. NBC_01638. The sequence goes on along the minus strand of NZ_CP109273.1, from coordinate 4,649,328 downwards.
TACCGGTACGCTGCACCTTGAAAGTGCCCTTCCGTGATGGATGAGCCATTTTCATCGTGACGGCGCAGGTCACGGTAGTGGTCGATCCTGATGTCCACATGAGACGAGGCGGTCCCGGTAAGACAGCAGTCGACCAAGATCCGATGCCCCAACCGGGAGCCTCGCTGTGCTGTCTTACCCTGCCGCGATTCCGTTGTCCACCCGCAACCTGAACCACCTCAGCGGCCTCATCCGAGCCCACCGTGAGCAGCGACGATCCCGATGGCGGCGTCTCGACCCGGGCCGGCAAGCTCTGCTCGCCCTGGCCCACCTGCGTAACGGCGACACCCCGACCCGGCTGGCCGCCGGCTTCGAGATCGGCGTCACAACGGCCTGGCGATACGTCCAAGAGGCCATTGACCTGCTCGCCAAGACCGCCGACGACTTGGCCACGGCGATGAACAGGGTCCGGCTGCTCGCGTACGCGATCCTCGACGGCACCCTGATCCCGATCGACCGGGTCGCCGAGCAGAAGCCCTACTACTCAGGCAAGCATCGCCGACACGGCGTGAACAGGTCATCGCCGACCCGGCAGGCCGGCTCATCTGGACATCAACAGCCCTGCCCGGAGCCGTCCATGACCTGACCGCGGCCCGCACCCATCACATCATCGACGCCCCAGGGCTATTGCGTAGTGGGGTTGCCCCTGGTCAAGGTAGGATTGCTGGTGGTCACGGCGTCGATCAGGTCGTGTGGGCGGTGGTTGGCGCGTCGGGTGGCTTCGGCGATGTTCGTGGCGCCGTTTGTGCGGTGGTAACCGATCGAGGTGTTACGGAGTGTCGCGAAGACGGTGGGGCCGTTGCCCGTCCGGGCTTGGTGAGCGTCTTCACGTAGTGTCACATCTCTGACGTAATGCAGGCGGTTCTCGATGTGCCATTCAGACCGCGCCCAGGTGCCGAGGTCGGCGGGTTGAGCCTGCTCGGCGGGCAGGGACACGGTCAGGTATGCCGCTTCGCGGCTGGTCTTGCCCTTGATCGTGCGGGTCCGGGTGATTCGGACGGCCTGCTGCGCGTGGGGAAACGCCATCCCGCCGGGAGTGGCCACGGCGACGGCTTTGACGGTGCGGGTTTCCTTGCGGCCGTGGCCGGTCTCGCGGGTCTGGGAACCGATCGGGATCTGCGCCCACGGAAGGGATTTGAGCTGGTTGTGCAGGGTCGGCTGGTTCCCCTTGACCGTAACCATCAGGTGCTCGCCGTCGGCTGCGAGGAGTTCCGCGTGCCCGGTCTGGGCGTGCAGCGCGTCCGCGACGACCAGGACGTCTTGCAACGATCCCAACTGGGCGGCGACCAGACGCATCAGCGGAGTGAACGCCGGGATCTCATTGGACTTCGCGTCGATCCGCACCTGGGCGAGCACGACACCAGTGGAGGTGTCGTACGCCGACAGCAGATGAACTTGCCGCCCGTCAGCGAGCCGGGCGCCCCGTTCGACCTTGCCGTCGACGGCGATCACGAGCCGCCACCGCCGCCCGGCCATGGTGACCGGCGCTGTTCGGGCCAACAGCCACCGGGCCAGCACCCGTGAGAGCACATCGGCGTCGATGCGGATCAGCAGCCGCCACACCGTCGTGGCCGCCGGTACCCGGTCGCTGAAACCGAGCCGATCCCAGACCTCCTGGTCCTGATTACGCACCCAATCGGTCACCGACGCGAACGTGCACGCCCCGGCCAGCACCGCGCAGACCGCCACCGCCAGGATGCTCACCAGCGAGTAACGGCAGCCACGCGGATCACGCGGGTCAGGGATCGTGGACAACACCTCGAACAAGCCCTGACGATCACCTTCAGTGACCACGGCGGGGAGTGTGCCGGTGGGTCGGTGCGGGAGCAGGATCTCGGTGGGTGATGATGACATCGGCGGGTGCGGTCCTTCTTCTGGGTCATGTGGTCTTCGCAAACACCATGATCACCAACGGGTACCCGTCCTACATGGACCCACCCTCGACCGGTCCCACATCAAACCCCAGCTCAAACACCCTTCAACCGACTACGCAATAGCCCTGATCGACGCCCTGAACAGGGAAAAGGTGGTGACGTTCGCCGACAAGGCCTACCAAGGCACCCGCGGCAGCATCCGGACCCCGTTCAAACGCCACCGCTACCGGCCGAATCTCACCGCTTCGCAGAAGAAGGTCAACCGCGCCCACGCCCGCATCCGCGCCATCGGCGAACGCGCCAACGCCACCCTCAAAACCTGGAAAATCCTGAACAGGCTGCGCTGCAGCCCACACCAGGCGACCCCAATCGTGCAGGCCATCCTGGTCCTACACCACGTCGAGAACCCGGCCTACGCAGGATGAAAAAGGCTCGATGGATGAGACCCTAGACAAGTCACATCGTTCCAGATCAGAAGGCACTTTCGCGTCCCCGGGACAACCGCCACGCAGCCCTTAACCAAGGGCCGAGGTTAGATTCTTCTATCAACTTTGATTGTTACAGCGCCGGGCCGATTAATATTCACAAGGCGCTCCCCAAAATCTCTGCTAATGGCGCACATCACAAGGATGTCACCCTGCACGAACGGCATACCGCGCCGTCTGAAAATTAATATCGCAACAGGGTAGAGAAGCATGAGGAATGCAGCCGAGAGGAAGGCGGCGGCGCCAAGAAGTATGTGCCACGTCGACGCCTCGGAAATTGTGATCGCAAGAAACGCTACTTGCAGGACGAGCACAACCGGGATAGTTGACCGCCGAATTCTTTCCAGCCTGGATGTCTGCTGAATCATTTCGATTTGCAATGGATTCAGGGATACCCGGCTCCGAAGCGGCAGGAGTGGATCGATCAGCTCTGCGGGCATCATCGTCCGCGAGGATTGGTCGTGGGGGGCGGGGGCAGGCCACGTCAGCAACTCAAGATGCCTCAGCTTGATTTCCACGCGCACGCCCTCGCCCCACCACGACCTAAACATTACCTACCTCTTCTTTTTCTTATTACAGTCGGCACTGAAGCTGTATTTTGTCCTTTTTCCCGCCTTCTTGCGGACACCCACCTTATACCAGATGCCACTGGCTTCACAACGATCACTGTAGATCACAGTCGCGAATCCAAGCACACCCAAAAGAACGATGCTGTATACGACCAGTAGTAGGGAAAGTCCCACGCTCGGCAACGTTAAGATCGTGCCGACAGCCCCGGCTGCTGCAGCAGCAGCCCCCCCTATAGTCTGAGCCGCGCGCACTTCCCAGTTCTTTATAGTACAACGGACTGATATGTCGAAGTTGAGGCCGTACGGCCACCAAGTCCACCAGAACTTCTTTTTGCTGAATTTGCAACTAACCGCCCCTGAGGTGTCGACGCAGTTGATAGCGTCGCCTCTGCAGTACTCGTAGGCGTTGGCGTTGCCGCCATATACCGGATCCGATGACAAGAACCGCCCGGTTTCGGGATTGAATAGTCGGACGCCCATCAGCACCAAACCAGCAGGAGCATCGGCGGCGCGCTGAGTTGTGCCGAGCCAGCCGTAACGGCGTGTGCCAGAATCGCCGCTGTTCCGCGGTTTTCCGTACTCCGTGTATTCACTCGTGTACGCCAACCCCGTCCCGGACTCTGCAATGCCCGCGACGAAGTCGCCATGCAAGTTCGTGATCACCCAAGACGTGCCGCTTATGTTAGTGAAGATGCCCGCGATCCCAGCTAGGCCAACAACGGGTCGAGAGCTATTCCCGTTCCCTTCATCAGTCCAGGCGGGTTGATCGCTGTCGTCGCGGTAGTGGTTACGCTTCGTTACATTATTGGCCGAGTCGTCCCAGGACCGGAAACGGTTAGAAATAACATCCAAAGTGTAGGTCGACACGCGCGTTCCTTGCTGAATTGATCGCGTCATGTCATTAACGTAGTAGCCAATTTGAGCTCCGCTGGCTCCCGAGGCGGAATCTGCGGCTGGCTGAGTCAGCGTACGGCCAAGCGGGTCATATTGATAACCCTCGTCAGCGACGCGGTCCGCGGCGTCGTACGTCCAGTTCCTCGTCGTTTGCACGGTGCCCTGCTGACATGCCCCGCCAACGTTCGGCGCGTAGGTCGACAAGTCCGTCCTGTTCGTGGACTGGTCATAGCCATAGCTTCGGGTCGTGCACTCGCCGGAAACAGTATCTCGGACGCTTGTCAAACGGGCGGCCGCATCGTAACTAAAAGCCTGACCAGACAGGCTTGAGGTTCGAGAAGAGCGCTCATCGTGGGCGTTCAACAAGATGCTATCGGCATAGACGGTACAGTCACCCTGTCCGCACCCAGGCTTGGAGTAGTTGATTCCGACCGGGATGCTGACTTCATTCAGAGTAACGGTGCTGACTAAACCATTGGGCCATTCCTGCGTCAGGAGGCTGCCATCCGCGTTGTAACTGCCCACGAAGTTTCCGGTCTGGCTGTCCAGAACCTGCGTGGGGAGACCACGTCGCTCAGATCCTCCGTCGTACGAGAAAGTTTGCGTGCCTTTCCCATCAGTCACGACTGACTCTCGGGAAAGCAGGTCGTAGGACGTCGTAGAGACATTGCCATCTGCGTCCGTGTAGCTCGTAATCCTACCGAGAGTGTCAAAGACACGGGACACTTGAGAGGTCACTACACCGGAGCCATTGATCGTCTCTGTCCGGATCGGCTGCCCAGTTGACGGCTCATACACGTTGCGCCGTTTCTCCAACGGCTGCCCCACCCCAGCAGGCCCGAACACAGTGGTTTCAAGCTGACGTCCGGCATTGTCGTACATTAGCGTAGAGGTCCGTTGTATACCCGCACTGTTTTTCTCGACTGACGTCCGCTGTTGGCCATAGATATCATAGGTCGTGACTGTCGAAACCAAAGGCTGCCCAACCTCTGGCTGCCCTGCAGGCTGAGTGCGGCAAACGGCATCCGCCCATTCTGGTCTACTGCCACACTCAGGGAAAGTCGAGTTTGAGGCAGTCGAGTAGTAAACGGTCGAACGAGTTGCTGGCGTTGTTGCGGTCTCACCACCGCCCGGTGCAGTGATGGAGGTGATCGCACCGGATGAATCGTAGGCGGTTCTGGTGGTGAGGTTTGCGCCTTCGGGGTCGATCGTGACCTCGGTAGGCTGCTTAAGCGTCCAGTCGTACTTCGTGGTTGTCGTGCGTGTATCCGCGTCGATTGTCTGGCCGGCGTTGACGTAACTGACTGAGGTTCGCTCAGTCGTAGCGAGGTTGAAGGGCTCTGCGGCGGCCGTAGGAGCACCTTCGTCGTAACTGTAACGGGTATGGCTCCGGCCCCGAACTACCGATCCACTTGACAAAACAATGTCGTGTTCGGGTCCGAAAGTCTCCAGCAACTTCTGTCCGTCGGGCGAGAAGACGGCTGAGTTAGCCAGCTTTTCCGCAATTTGCGCTTCCGCCGACGCATTATCGGTGCCGGAAGCCTCCAAGGCCCGCTTGCGGTTGTCGGGGCTCAACTCACTGAGGACGTTTCCATAGTTGTCGTATGACGTCGCGGAGATGTGTCCGCCGGGTTGAGCAACGTTGACTGTTCGTGCGTTGGCGTCCAGGTAGAGGAGTGTGGAGCGTTCGTAGGAACCTGGCAGGACACCGGCCGATGGATCGCCCGTTGGAACCTGGTTCGGGGGGAAAATTGCGGTCGAGTCGGTCGGAGGTTCAGCCTGCGCCCACCTCGCGGTTTGGCTGCCTGAGAGGTCGTAGGGTGCGCCGGAACCGGTGAGAGGGATCCGGTATACCACGGTTTCCACGGCGGTTCCGGCACTCAACGCCGACCGAGTTACCTTATGCAGGCGCCCCTTACCAGGATCGTCGGGGAGGGTCGTGTACGCGAACTGCCATGGCTGCTGTCCGGGTGGAGTCATCGATGTGATGACGCCGTCACCGTTGTAGTAGTAGACCGATCGAATGGTACGAGGCCCGGTGCCGTCTGTATAGTCCAGACGCGGATCAGAGAAAGTCCGCAGTCGGCCGGTGCTGTCGTAGGAATAGCGGGCCACGGCGATGGTTCGCATTGCCGGCGTTGCCAGGTCCGGGTCCCATGCAGTGTAAGAGATTCCTGATACCCGGCCAGCGTAATTGCCCCACGAGCCGTCGGCCGTCCCCGTTGCGGTGGTGGTAGTGGCATAGCTGAAGGTGAGTGCGCGGCATCCCCTCACCAAGGTGGTACAGGTGACTCCCGTGGGAACCGGGGCAAGCATGCGAGTGGGGCGCATAACTTCCGTAGCGCCGACCGAGGCTTTCTCCCAGGAATAGGTGGCGGTGTCTCCTGAGCCAGGCACGATCGCTGCGGTTGGGCTATAAACGCCGACTGGGTCCGTTGAGTTTCGGGTGAACGTAACTACATTGCCCTCACCATCGGTTAGGGTGAACGCGTTGTTTGCCGAGTTGAATTTCAGTTTGTAAAGCTCGGCGCCTACCTGGGGTTGATAATCAGTCCCAGCGCTAGTTAGCTTGGTAAATCCGATTGTCGAGTCGTCCGGCAGCTTTACCTGCGCGAGGTTCCCATAGAGCGCCAATCTAGTGTAGGGCGCGTCTGCCTGAGAGATAATGAGCCCGGATACCCATCCGGGTCCGAACAGCGGATCGGCACCACCGGGCTTCCGACTATTGGTTGTACGCGAGATCGCCAGGCCAGGGACGGCGACATCCGTTTCACCAATCTTGTAGTTTCCTGTGATCGGGTTTACCGCGCCCGGACCTACCATTTCGGTGTCTGCTGAGGCAAGGTCGCGGTCGAAGGTGATGCGGTTGGTTCGCTCCCCGGCGTTGTTGAACTGCCCGCGGATCTCTAGAGGGCCATCTCTAGGGATGCCCAGTGAGTCGGCGGCTGCCAGAGTCGCCGCCACGTCCCAGCTCAATTTGGGGACAATACCATTCGAAACAGTGATGGGCCAAGCGGCAACTGGGCCACCCCCGACCGCATAAGTAACGTCGGAGAGCGGGATTGTCGTCCAAGCGTCTGCACCAGAGCGTCGCCACTGATACCGCACCTCGGTGATACTTGACGATGCAGTGGAGTTGATGGCAACTTTCGCGCCGGTGATGTCACCGCCCTTGGGAGAAGTGACCGCTGCGGATCCGACCTTGAACGGGTACGACCGCAGAGCAGATAGGTTGCCAGCTGCATCACGGCTTTGCGCGAACACCGTATGCCAGCCCGCCGTAGAGGGCGTCAGCGCGACGGTGGCAGGAGCCCCCGGAGCGGAGGCATTAACGACCTTGTTCGGAGGCTGAACATCAAGGCTATAAACGTAAGCAGCGACATCGGCGCTTCCATTTGGGTCGAAGGTGAAGTCACCGGCGACAGCGGCTTCTCCCCCCCACTCGTTCATCGGATACTTCGTTGAACTAATGCTCGGCGAGTTCACGAAAGCGGTGTCGATGGAGAACTCACAAAATGAGGACCAGGCGCCGTCAATTGAGCCGTCGTTGCCGCGCACCCGCCATCTATACGTCGCGCCGTTGGAGAAGGCACCCGCTGGAACGGTACCGACGAAATTATTGCCTGAGGGCCCAGTTGCGGTGACTACGCTGCCAAGTTTGGTGGTTCCGGTAAGGGTCCACCATTCGAACTCGGCCCTTACAGGTGAAGCCTCCCCGTCCGTGACGACTGACTTCAGCTGCGGCGTTAGGCTATTGATCAGCGGGCGGTTGCTGCCGGTGACGCAGTCCGAGTTCGGAGTTGTCGAACGGACGCCAACCGATGGGTACGAATTGTAGGTCACTACGGCGTAAGGGACCTGGCTGGAGTCGACCGCGTTGCGGGACCGCAGTTGCTTAAAGCTGTTGCCGTTGGTTTCATCGGTGCCTCGCACGCCCATGTAGGCGGTCGACTTTCCAGCGGTGGCAGCTCGCTGGAAGAAATTCGTTCCGCTGATGCTGACCCATCCGTCGTCACAGGTTGAGGAGAAACCCTTAGTCTGGGTCGAGGTAGCTTCTTTTTGGACCCAGGTGGGTTGCGTTCCCCAGCGAGTGGCCGAGGAAGCCTCTTCGGTTGTCCAGATTTCCCACGAATTGGAGGCACACGTGTTAGACCAAAAATTCCAGAAATAGACGTTTGCGACAGTGACTTGCTTGCCCGCTAGCCCCGCTACGGGCCAATTCAGAAAAGCTCTTGACTTCGCGGCTGGGGAGCCGGCAAGAAGCCCGATTTGCAGGTCAGTCGCACCACTGCGGCCAACACTGTCACCCTCCTTTACGTAAGTGTCGAAGGATGTGTAAAGAGGGTTGATTTGCGGGTCAATAGTAACCGGGAATTGTGTCGCAGGATTCTTCAGCCAGTTAATGTCCGGCTGAAGTCGCATCGTGATGCTATCGGCGGGGGTGCCAGTCCGCTTTGCTGTCCGCTCGGACTTGGCCACGACCACTCTTCGCCGGGTTGGCTCGCCCGAACCAGGCGCCCGTTGAGCGTCCCACATCTCAGGCGCTGGTACGGCTGCAATCGGAAGCCCCTGCGAGTTCTTTAGCGTCAGTTCGCCGTTACTGCCCTGACTGAACGACGACAAACTCTTAGCCGCCAGTGGCAAGGCCAAGTCCGGCAGATTATCGACCGCCTCGCGGTTCTTGACCGTGACAAATTGCGCGAATCCCGTTCGGGTGGCCTCAACTACTAAGTCAATTCCTGGCGCGACATCTGGGTACGTCGCTCGGTTGCCGGAGAGAATCGGCGCAGGTAACGCACCTTGCCAACCCATCGAGAGACGATTGTCGCCGGCTCCGACCGCGGCCAACTCCCCGCCGACGCCACGGGCACCGGAGATTTTCAGATCGAGAGGGTGCGCTGCAGAACGAATAGAGCCGTCCGGCGAGTTTCGAAGCGTTAAGTCGATTGGAATCCACTTGCTGCCGGTAAGCATCCTAACTGGTCCGGCATGGACTCTCGCTTCGACCTGGCCATTGGGAAGGGCTGTGTACTCAGCAGATTCGCTTGTTAGACCGGTAATTAGGACTTTCCGGCCGGTCATTCGGGCAGTAATTAGCGCGGCCATTTGGTCCGGTCGCTCTAGTGCCTTAGCCACGACTTTAGGCAGTGAGGCATGAGCTGGCCGGCTGGGGATTTCCTGCGTGCCCGTAAAGGCGATTACCGTTGCCAGGCTGGTGGTTAGGAGATGCCCGGGCCAGGATCGAAGGTATCTCTGGTAACCGACGAATTGGCCGGTTTTTAGACGCGCGGGAGCCACGAACGGCCCTCCCCCCGTTGTTGGAACATTTGAGTGAGGGGAAAGGTACGGCTGAGCGACGTCAAGGTCAATCGTAACTTTCTGCAATCTAGGGTCTTAATGTCCACATTGTGCACCTTGGTGTCATAGTTCAGGTCGACACAATGGACCTTTTGTCGAACTTGCTTCATTTGGTCGCTGCTCAGGTACTGGCGATCGTTGTATTGAGTCGAGCAACGGACACGGGAGATGGCCGCGCGGTTGCGTCAGAACCTGGTGGGCTTCGGGGGACGCACGACGCGGCAAGTACGGAGACCGTGAGCTGGGACGCGTTCAGCCCGTTCACCGGCCGGTCCAGCACCTATCTGCGACGTCTGGTGGCGACCAGGTTGCAACAGGTCCCGTCGCTGCGCGAGCAGATCGAACGGTTCGTCGGCCGGCGCAGCGAAGCCGTGGTGCTGGAGTACGACCGGCTCGACATCGCCCTGCGCCGGCGGATCGGCGAACTCCTGGAGGACCGCTTCACCGGTCTGGTCCGGGAGCACCGCGTTCTCTTCGAACTGCTGACCCTGCTGGAGTACAAGGCGCTTCCGGCACGAGTCGTAGCGTCTGCTGGCAACTACAAGGCTCGGGTCAGAGGCGGCCGACCGTCCGCTACGTCCGACCATGACCGCCACGGCTGGACAGGTCCCGCCCTCCCATGACCTCAAACGCAGATTGGGGGCATGGTCCTCCGTCCAGGGTGCGCAGACAGGTTGCCGGCGGTTACGGAGGGCACCAGCCCAGGCGGACGTGGCGCCGGCCGACGCCTTTTGACGTCCAGGGACAGGCATTGGTCTATTTCGGGCCGTCCTCCTGCTGCCTTGCCACCGCCGCTAGGTGACTGGTGTTAAACGATGGTTGCCATCGGCGTGGCGGCCATCGTTCTGCATCTATTTCAGGTAGTTTGCTGGGATGACGTTGGGCAGAGCGCCGCAGCAGCTGGACCTTCTCGATCCGGTCAGCCGGTTCTGCGCTGAGGCCCTTCCGGCGAACTCGATCTACGCGTTCCTGCATGATCACCGCGACCGGTTGTTCCCGGACAGCTTGTTCGCTGATCTGTTCGCGCAGGTGGGGCGGCGGTCGGTGCCGCCGTCGGTGGTAGCGACGGTGATGGTGCTGCAGCGTTGGGAAGGGCTGTCGGACCGCGAGGCCGTCGACCGGTTCGCGTTCGATGTCCGCTGGCGGTACGCGGCCGGGGCCGGTGGCTGGGACGGTGCTTCGCGGGCCGGGTTCGCGCACACGGTCCTGGTTGACATGCGCGAACGGCTGCGCCGCTCGGCGAACCCGGACCGGATTTTCGAGGTTGCTCTCGCGGCGGCGCGAGAGGCCGGGCTGCTGGGGCGGCGCCGGGTGCTTGACTCGACCCCTTTGTATGACGCGGTCGCCACGATGGGACACGATCACGCTGATCCGCTCGGCGGTCCGCGGGCTGCTCACCGCGGCCGGCCGCGACCTGGCCATCGAACTGCGGGCCGTGTTGACCAGCGGCGACGACTACGCCAGCACGGCGAAGCCGGTCGTGGACTGGGACGACAAGACCGCCCGGGAAGCATTGATCGACTCAAGGGCCCGGGACGGGTATGCCCTGCTCGCCGCCCTCGACGGCCGCAAGAAGCTGCCCGAGGCGGTCACCGAGGCGATGCGGCTGCTGGCCACGGTGCTGGGCCAGGACCTGGAAACCGGCGACGACGGGGTGCTGCGGATCGCTCGCAAAGTCGCCGCGGACCGAGTGATCTCCACCGTCGACCCGCAGGCCCGGCACGGGCACAAGACCAGCCACCGCGGCTTCGACGGCTACAAAGGGCATATCGCCGTCGATCCGGACAGCGAGATCATCACCGCCACCGAGGTCACTGCCGGTAACACCGGCGACGCCGGCCCGGCCGCCGACCTGATCGCCGACCTCACCACCCGGGCCAGCGATCAGGACACGCCCGGAGCCGACGCGGCGGTCTACGGCAATTCGGCCTACGGCGCCGGTGAAGTACTCGAATGCCTGCATACTGCCGGGATCGACGCCAAGACCAAGGTCCAGCCACCGGTCGCGCCGGGTGGCAAGTTCACCAAGGACCGGTTCACCATCGACCTCGCCGCCGGCACGGTCACCTGCCCGAACCAGGTCACGATCGCGATCCGCCCGATCACCGGTCACGACCGTCACGCCGGGAAAGCCGACTTCGGCCGGGCCTGCACCGACTGCCCGCTCCGCACGCAGTGCACCGAGTCGAAGGCCGGCCGGCAGATCACCATCAGCCGCTGGGAAACCCACCTCACTGCCGCCCGGACCCGGCAGACCGACCCGGCCTGGCGGGCCGACTACCGCGCCACCCGCCCCAAAGTCGAACGCAAGATCGCCCACCTCATGCGCCGCCGCCACGGCCGCCGCCACGGCGGCCGCCGCGCCCGCATGCGCGGCCTGCTCCGCGTCGCCGCCGACTTCAAACTCCTGGCCGCCGCCACCAACCTGGCCCGGCTCGCCACCCTCGGCCTCACCGGCAGCAGCCAGCTCGGCCGGGCCCCCGCCTGACCACCAGCAAGGACCCCGACCAAGCGTTATCCAGCCCGGCAACAGCCACTGAGCCCCACAGCCGCCCGCCGAACCACCGACCAGCCAGCCCAGCGACTACCCCCTTCACGCCAGCCAACGAGCCGTCAAACACACGGGTTGACCGGACCACCGATCAACCCGCGTTTAACACCAGTCACCTAGCGAATCTTCCCCAGTTGACCAAAGAAATCCCTGTGTGCGCGCGCACATGCCACTGCGGTCCCCCGTGTCTCAGGCTGAAAGGTGAGCCGGACACTACGGTCGACGATGACAGTGGTCAATAAGGACTTTGGGCGACGACCCAGGGCCCGGAGGAGCGGCCTACACCAGATGAAACGTGGTCGCAAACGGACTGGCAGTCACCCTCGGTGACGAACCGATCGACCACTCGCACATGTCCCTGAGCTGTGGTGCGGCAGTCGTCAGGACCAGTCGAATCGCATTCGGAGGCGTTCGGCCAGGGCCGCGTTGTGCGGGGCGAAGTAGGCGCACAGCTCGGCGCGAACGCCAGGGTCCATCGATCCGCTACGCCGGTGGTTGTGGGCCTCGTACGCCGCCAGCCGATGCGGCGGAAGTCCCAGAAACTCCAGCACGCGGGCATGGCTGGCAGCAGGCTCCGCATACAGCGTCTCGCTGGGCAGGATGAGCAGCTGCGCCGGATCGAAGCTCTCCAGCCACGGCTCCAGGTGCTCAAGATAGCGGCCACGGGCACGGTAGGTGTACCAGTCGTACGCCTCGCTGAAGTAGGTCGGATCGGCGATCAGCCTCTCCCGCTCCCCCGCCGTGCGCTCCTCCTCCCGGTCCAGCGCCACGGCGAAGTCCAGCGGCTCCTTTCCCTCGGTCCGGCGCTCCTTCCAGTGCGAGTACGCCCGCTCCACCGGGTCGCGGAGCAGGAAGACCAGCCGTACGTCGGGCAGCAGGTCGGCCACCCGCTGCGGGACGAGGGGATGGAACATGTAGAGCGGGGCCGCCTCGCCGACCCGGACCGGTCCACCGTGCCGCCGTTCCAGCGCTCGCCGGTGCCGCTCCGTCGGGAAGTGCGAGCGGTACCAGGCTTCGCCCCGGCCCCAGTTCTCCTCGAAGTAGTGGGAGGTCTTGGTGTTCCAGGCCGGGAAGAGTCTCGGCACCAGGGGGTGCTCCAGCAGGTACCGCCAGAGCGACGTGGTGCCCCCGCGCTTGGTGCCGGTGATCAGGAAATCGGGCAGCGGCCGCCGGTCGCTGGTCCGCTCCCCGTACCGGGTGAGGGAGCTGCGGACCTGGGTGGTGACCTGGTGCGGCACCGCCGCCTTGAGCCGGTCGCGGATCGTCATGCTCTTCCTCTCGTCACGCCGGTCTCGGCCTGATCATGGTCACGGCGGAACGGACCAGCCCCCGCACCCGGCGGTCCAGTAGTAGCCCGGCGACAGCCAGCACCAACACCACCAGGGCCAGGACGAGACCGGCGACACCCCGCCCAGCCAGTACCGCGCACAGCACCGCGACCACCGCGGTGCCCCCACCAGCCCCGGCCGCGGCCAGCCCCATCGACCGATTCAGCAGCGGCTCCCCGACCGCGACCCGGGCCGCCACCGCGGCCAGCACGTTCTCCGCGACTATGCCGGCGGTCCAGGCGTACGCGGCACCGAGAGCGCCGTGGGCGGGGATCAGCAACGCGCCGAGCCCGAGGGTGAGCGCCAGCCCGACGAGGGTAGCCAAGAGATGGCGGCGGCTGTTGCCGCTCATGAGCAGCATGGTCTGGACGATGCCGACCCCGGAGTTGACCATCATCGCCCCCGCCAGTACGGCCAACGGGGCCGCTCCGCCCGCGAACCCGCCGCCGAAGAGGCTCAGGAATCCCGGTGCGAAGACGGCCAGCAGCAGGTACGCCGGCCAGGACAGGATGATGATCACGATGGTGACCCGCCGGTAGACCAGCACCGCGTCCCCGGTACGCCCCTGCCCGAGCAGCCGGGACAGCTGCGGGGCCACCGCCACCCGGAGGCCCTGCATGATCAGCAGCCCGGCCAGGGCGTACCGGCCCGCCGCGGCGAAGATCCCGGACTGCGTCGCCCCGGCGAGCGCCGAGCAGAGCAGCACCCCGACCCACATGCTGCTGGCATCGATCGCCGCCGAGGCCGCCCGGGGCAGCGCGAACCCCCAGAGCACACGCCAGTCCTCGCCGGTCGGCCGCAGTCTCGCCCCTGCCGCCAGGCCAAGCGGACGAATCAGCAGCACGGCGGCGGCGACCACCGCGATGGCGACGGGCAGCAGCCACCCGCCGAAGCCGACCACCACGCCGGCACCGGCCGCCACGGCCGCCAGCAATAGCACGGGCCGGGCCAGCGGCATCAGGACGTACTGGATGCCGACGACCGCCCACATCGGCCGCAGCGCCCGGACGGCGGCCAGCAGTACGGTCATCGCGACCGTCACCGGCAGGGCGAGAAAGGCCAGGCGAAGCAGCGCCGGCCCGTCGGCTGAATCGAGCAGGACCGGCGCGAGCCACTCGGCAGCCAACGCACCAGCCGCAGCTACAACGACGCTGAGCAGCAGGGCGGGCAGCAGCGCCACCGGCAGCAGCCGGGCCGCGTCACCCCCGGCGCCGTTACGGCGCCGGGGCAGCGCCCAGACCAGCGCGGTGTCGGCCCCGAGACAGCAAACCGCACCGAGAATCGAGATCACTCCGATCGCGGCAAAGAGCACGCCCGAGCCGGCGGCACCGAACCCCCGAACGATCACCACGGTCAGCACGAAGCCCAGCACGCCGTTGACCCCGGCTCCGGCAAGCCCGACCAGCCCGTTGCGGGCGCTCCGGCGTACCTCCCGCTCCCCGGCCGACGGGTCGGCCGCCGCGACCGGCGCGGCTGGGCCGGTCATGCCGCCCCTCCCCGACCCGACGGTTCGATCAGCCGCTGCGGCGTCCCGGTGGACGGTTGCCGCGCCGCGGCTCCGTCGGTCGGCGGTGCGGTGCGCAATGGGACCGACGCGACGCCGGTGCCGACCGCGCTCGGCGGCCCGGCGGGCGGCACCGGCGCCCGGCCCACCCCCCGTGTACGCCAGGGCGCCAGCGGCGCAGGCTGCGACATGGTGGACGGGCCGACCGCGACCCGGTTGACTGGCCCGCTCACCGCAGCCAGCCCGACGCCGACGGCGAAGAAGATCACCGACAGGTTGGGGTCGATGTAGGCGTAGACCGGGATGACCACCAGCGCGATCACCGGCACTGTGCTCAGCCAGTACCCGGCCGGCGAGACCGCCGCGGCCAGCCTCCGGGCGACCAGCACCAGCCAGGCGAGGAAGACCAGCAGGGCGGGGATGCCGTGGCTGTAGAGGATCTGCCAGATCAGCCCTTGGGTGCCCAGCGGCTCCTCGGCGAGGGTGGTGTCCACGCTCTTCGGCGCGCCGTAGCCCAGCAGTGGGGACCGCTCCACCGCCTGCCAGGTCCGCACGTACAGGTCCACCCGGTCAACGTTGGTGTCGGTGCTGCTCACCCGGGCATCGATCATCTCCTGGACCGGCACGACCAGGCTGACCACCCAGACCAGCACCACCAGCCCGGCGATCGAGATGATCAGCCGCGCGTTGCCCCGGATCAGCGCGCGCAGCCCCAAATAGACCATGCCGGCGCCGAGGCCGAGGAACATCCCCCGGTTGAGGGTCATGAACGCCGGCACCACCGACAGCGGCAGCGACACCCAGAGTGCCACCCGGAACCGCCCGGTCCGCACCGAGGTCAGGTACGCCAGCACGCACGGCACCAGCAGGGCGTAGGCGGTGCCCCAGTTGTTGGTGTACGGATACGGCGCGGCGGTGCGGTAGATCGGCGCGCGCGACACCGGATTGAACTCGTTGGCCCGTACGTGGGTGAGTGCCTGGATGAACCGCTCGCCGGAGATCCCACCGGGCAGCGCCAACTCCACCGGGGTGGTCAGAGCGAAGGTGGGCATCAGCACGGCCAGCCAGCCCAGCGCCACGACGCCCAACCAGTACCAGCCCAGCGGGCGCAGCACCCGTTCCCAGGGCGTGCCCTCTCGGACCAAGGTGTAGACGTAGATGCAGACCACCAGCGCGGTGACCAGGAAACCGAACCGCAGGCCGAAGGTGAGGTAGGCGGTGGCCCGGTCCAGCCGGGTCGCGCTGAGCAGCACCAGCACCAGGAAGACCAGCCAGCAGGCGGTGCCGGCGGGCAGCGGCACCCGGCCCCGGGCCACCAGCAGGGCGAGCAGGGCCAGCCCGAACACCGACCAGCCGAGATAGAAGCCACCCAGCGCCCACCAGAGCGGCATCAGGCCGAACATCGCCGTCAGCGGCCAGACGGGCAGCGGCAGCGAACCCGAGGGTGGACGGGCCGCATGCCCCGGCCGCGCTTTGCTGCTTCCCGACCCCGTCCGCGCGGCGGCGCCGGGCCCTCGGTCAGACACCCCGCCCCGTCCGCTGGGCCAGCCGCAGCACCCGCTCGCCGGAGAGCAGGCCGAGCACCACCGGCACGGTGACCAACACCCGCTTCTCCCGTGGATTGAGCCGGAGCACCCGGCCGAGTTCCCGAACCGCCTCCCGGCGGCGCCGGCCAGCGGCCAGCGCGAAGGCGATCTGGCCGTGCAGCCGGGCCAAGCCGGTCCGGCTGCCCGCCAGCTCGGGATGCTTGTCGAGCAGGTAGCGGGTGGCCTCGACGATCACCGCCCAGCGGCCGAAGAAGAACGACCCGCCGTGCCAGTCGACCACCACCAGCACCTCGGGCACGATCACCACCGGACCGTACGCGGCCACCCGCAGCAGCCACTCGTAGTCCTCGCCGTACCCGCCGGGCAGCTCCTCGTCGACCGGCCCGACCGCGTCCCAGGTGGCGCGGCGGACCAAGACGGTGCTGGAATGCACCTCCATCACCCGGTCCTCCACGAAGTCGGGCAGCCGCACCTCGGCCCGGTCGAGCTGCCGGTCCTTGGCGATCCCCGGGCCCTCCAGCCGGATGCCGCAGCTCGCGGCGGCGGCGTCGGGCCGGCTCGCCAGCAGCTCGACCTGGCGGCGCAGCTTGGCCGGCAGCCAGAAGTCGTCGTCGTCGCAGAACGCGATCAGCTCACCGGTCGCTTCGTCGGCGCCGGTGTTGCGGCCGCCGGGCAGCCCCTTGGCGTGGGTGTTGACGGCGTACCGCAGCGAGCGGCCGGCTGGCACGTCGAGGTCGAGCGGGCGGATGTCGATGTGGTCGTAGACCACCACGCACTCCACCGGGCCGGGATAGTCCTGGTCGAGCACGGCCCGTACGGCCCGCTCCAGCAGGCCGGGCCGGTCCCTGGTGGCGACCACCACAGTGACCGGCGGGTATCCGGCGCGGGCCGCCGGGCGGTCGCGGTCAGTCACGTCCCTCTCCCGTCACCACGAACCCGATCGGCTCGGCGCCGACGGCGCGCAGCCGCTCGACCAGTTGGCCGAGTTGGGCGGTCCGGGTCCGGTCCCGGGCCGCGACCAGCATCGCCCGCCCTTCCCTGGCGGCCCGTACGCCCCGTTCGTCGTGCAGGGCGGGTGGCGCGTCGAGCACGGTGAGCCCCTCGGCCACCGGGGCGGTCAGGTCGACCAGGCGCACCGATCCGGTGCCGATCCGCAGCTCCGACCCGTCGGTCGCGGCGCCCTCCCCGGACGGCCGGGCCACCGGGATCACCTCGGTCTTGTCCGCCGTGGTGGTGGAGCGGTAGACCCCGCCGTTCTTCGCGTCCGAGGTGGGGAACGGCCGGGGCTTGCGGACCGCCGGGATCACCATGGTGTCCTCCGGGCCCCCGCTGGCCGGCCGGCCGGCCGCCGGGGCGGCAGGGGTGGCTGCGGGGGTGGCTGCGGGCGCCGGGGTGGCCACCGGCCGGGGCCGGGGGCGGACCGGCTCGACCGCCGGGTTGCGCCGCTGCGCCTCCAGCAGCAGTGCCTGGATCCGGTCCCGCATCTCCGGCGTTACACCGAGCCGCACGTCGTGGCCGTTCTGCGCCAGCGCCGCAGCCAGCCCGACGCTGATCTGTTCGCGTCCCTCATTCGTGCTGGCGGAGAGCAGCACCAGCGGGGTGCGCTGGGGCCCGTCCACCCACCGGCCCAGGGCCAGGGCCAGGTAGCGCAGGTCGGCGTCGTCCGGTCGACCGCCACGCAGCCGGCGCACCGTGCCGAGCAGGGGCGCGCCGACCACGGCGGCGGCCTCGCCGGAGGTTCGCACCCGCCGGTCCATCGACTCCCGGACGAAGGCCACCAGGCCGCCGAGCAGCAGGCCGCCGAGCAGCCCTGCGGCCAGCAGCAGCGGCGCGGCGTCGCGGCTGGAGGGCACCGGGGTACGGGCAGCGCTGGTGATCGCGCCTGGGCTCAGGTCGGCCGAGGCGACCTTGGAGCGCTGCTCGGCGAGGGTCGCGAGCTGGTCGTTGAGCGCCCGCAACTGGTCCAGCAGGGCGCTGGTGCGCGGGGACGGGTTGGTCGAGCTCTCGTTGGTCGGAAGCGACTTCTGGGTCGTCGCGCGCTGGGTGGTGACCAGGGCGATGGTGTCGTCGTACGACTTGAGCACCGCGGCCCGCTGGTTCTCGTAGATCCCGCGCCGCAGGTCGAGGTACGCCTGCGCGGCGCCGTTCGCGCCGTCGACCGCCTCGCCCTCGCTGTGCCCGGCGTAGCCGAAGCGCATCAGCTGACCACCGACCGGCGTCTCCACCTCGAGAGCGTCGGCAACGTCCTCAGTGTTCCGGCCGGTGATCGCGGCGACCTTGTCGATGACGTCGTTGCTGATCGCGATGCCGCTCTCGGCGGTCATGTTGACCGCCCGGTCGGCGCCACCGGAGGGCACCGAGAACGGGTCGGTGACCACGGCGCGGACCACCACGGCCGTCGTCGCGGTGTACGTGGCGGGGATGAGCGCGAGATAGCCCGCCACCGCTAGCAGCACCAGCGCGGCGCTGCCGGCCACCGTCCGCCACCGGCGCAATGGGATGCGCGCCAGCTCGACCAGGCCGACCGGGCGTTGCCGGGCGGGAGCGACGTCGGTCAGGTCCATCAGTCAGGTCCTCTTGCAATGCGAGTGGCGGGTCGGCGCGGGTCGGACGACCGCGACGCCGGGGACCGGTCGTCATCCCATTGTCGCCGACCGTTCACCGTCCGGTCGACAGCCGTCCGGTCCTTGGCGGACGGGCGGTCCGCCGGTGTCGCGGGGACACCAGTGGACCGCCCGGGCCGGTTCGTGGCTCAGGAGGTGGCGAACCACAGGGTCTTGCCGGACCAGTTCACGCCGGCGCCGGCCGCCGCGATCTCGACCGAGGCGGCGCCGTCGACGGCCGTCTCGTCGAACGGCACCGCGCGCAGCGAGCCGTCCGTGTTGCCATACACGATCTTGCCGGCGACCCAGGCCATGCCCCGTACGGTGCCCCAGGCCAGGCCCTGGCTGGGCAGCGTGAACTCGGTGCAGCCGACGATGTAGCCATCCGGCTCCAGGTAGCGGTAGAACAGCTTGTTGGTGCCGGCCTTGGTGTAGTACATCCGGCCGTCGAGGTAGAACGCTCCACTCATCGAGGCGGCGTTGAACCAGTTGTTGTAGCCGCTGCTGACCCAGGGCGCGCCGACCGAGCCGCCGGTGAAGATCGACACGTCCAGGTAGCTGCCGCTCGGCGCGCTCGCGTCCGTCTTCGACCAGTAGAGCTTGTTGCCGATCGAGAAGGCCGCGCCGGCCGCGGTGAGGCTGGGCTGGCTGGAGGCGACCGGGGCGCCCACCGTGGTGCCGTTGAAGGACACCTTGGTGGCCTGCCCGTCGGCGGTGCCGAGGTAGAGGTAGCCCGACGCCGCCGTCGGCGCGTTCACCGCCGGCACCGTCCGCCCACCGGCCAGCGGGAACAGACCGAGCCGGCCGTGGTACTCGTTGCCCAGGCCGTCGGAGTCGAAGCCGGCGTACAGGCCGGTGCTGCCCCGCCACAGCTCCCACATGATCGGGCCCCAGTCGGTGGTGCCCGCCGGCGCGCCGGAGCGAGTCGGGTTCCACACCAGCGGCAGCCCGTTGATCGGGTCGAGCGCGCCCAGGCCGAACCGGTTGATCGCCCCGGCCCCGGCGCTGTCGTTGCCGTTGGCGTTACTCAGCCAGCGGAAGTGCCCGCCGACGTAGACCACGTTGTCGGCCACCTCCACCGAGGTCACCGAGTCGGTGCCGGTGTAGTTGACCCAGGTGGCGTCGAGCGCGGCACCCCGGGTGGCGGTCTCGAACCGGGCGATGGCGTCGCAGTACGCGCCGTCGCCCCGGCCTCCGTCGGCGATGATGACGAAGTAGCTGCCGTCGTCGGAGAAGTCCACGTCACGGGCGTAGAACGGGAACGACCAGTTGTAGCAGGGTGCCACGTAGCGCTGGGTGCTCCAGTCGGCGACCGTCGGCGTGCCGGCGAGCTCGACGACCACCACCTGGTTGCGAGGCTGGCCGTTGACCTCGGTGAAGTTGCCGACCGCGACCAGGGTGTTGCCGTCCGGCGACACGGCCAAGCCCCAGACCAGCTCGGAGCTGGCCCGCGCGACGCTGGCGTCGATCTGGAAGGTCGGGTCGATGGCACCGGTGGTGGCGTCGAGGCGGGCGAGCAGGGAGTGCTGGGTGCCGTTGACCCAGTGGAAGGCTCCCGCGATGTAGAGCTTGTTGCCGACCACGACGGTCCGCCGGACCAGGCCGCCGTCGCTGCGGCCGACCCAGCCGGCAACCGTCGCGCCGGTGGTCGGTTCGAGCTGCACCAGGTTCTTGCGGCTCACCCCGTTCACGTTGGCGAAGGCGCCACCGACGATGAGCTTGCCGTCCGGGCTGACCGCGAGGGCGTGCACCGCCCCGTCGACGACGGGGGTGAAGCCGGTCTTCAACGCGCCGCTGGTCTTGTCGTATGCGAAGAGGTAGCTGCGCGCGGTCCAGCTCGCGTCGGCAGCGGCCTTCACCGAGGTGAAGGAGCCACCCACGTAGACGGTGTTGCCGATCTCCGCGAACGCCTTGGTGTCGCCGTTCTGCGCGTGCGGGATGTTGTCCGCCGGGTTCGCGGAGGTCAGGGTGCTGGTCACCGGCTGGAGGCCGTCCGCGCGGGCGGGCGCGGCGACCAGCCCCACGGCGAGCACCGGCGCGACGAGGGCGACGAGCCACCGCCCCCGCACCGGTCGAGACGACGATCTGAGCAGCACGGGCGCCCCCAATGACGAAGTGAGATCCTGCGTAGCTTGCGGTGCGCGGAGATTTCGCACCATCAACCGACCGGTCCGCCCGGTCGGCGCCTCGGTCCGGTCGGGCCGTACGGGTCGCGGCCGGACGGCCCACGCCGGACGAGAACCGGACACCGCCCGGTAGACCACCCGGCCGATTGAGCCGCCCCGGCCGGCGTCACGACGCCCACCGGAACGGGGTGACCGTACCGGTAGCCGCGATCGTCCACGATGCCGCCTCGATCAGGTCCTCGGCGGTGATCGCGTCGGCCTCCCGAGCCAGGACCAGCCCACGGCGGTTCAGCTCCCGGGCCATCTCCACCTGATGGTCGTCGACGTGCTCGCCGTGCCGGCGGCGGCGCGGCACGTAGATCGCCCGCCGGCCGGCCCGCATCGCGGCGAGCGCGGAGCCGACCCCGGCGTGCGTCACCACCACGTCGGCCTCCCGCATGGCCTGCTGCATCTCCGCGAACGGCACCTGCCGGCGGGCGCCGGAGGGCATCCGGGCGATCCGGGTCGAACCGATCTGCCAGAACACCTCTGCCTCCGGCGGCAGGACGTCGACCAGCCGGTCCAGCAGCCGGGGGAAGCCGAAGGTCTCATGGGTGCCGACCGCGACGACGATCCGGGAGACCGGCCGGGCCGCCGGCGCTGGGGTGGCCCGGTATCCGTCGAAGATGGACCCGCCATAGCGCCACCGGCCGTCGGCCCAGCCCGGGTACTGGGTGTAGAGCCGGGTGAACGGCACCCGGGCGACCAGCCGGCCGGTGAGCGACGGCCCCTCAGTGCGGGTGGCGCTCTCGATGTAGTGGCAGGCCAGTCCGCGCAGCGCGGCGGGCAGGATGAACGACATCGCCACGCTGGCACCGGTACTGATCACCTGGGTAAACCGGCCGCCGCGCAGCACCCGCCGGGCCGCCACCAGGTCGCGCAGCGCGCCGACCGCGTCGCGGGTGGTGGCCGGCGGGACGTGGATGACCTCCTGGCCGTCGAGCAGCGAGCGGCTCTGCGGCGAGTCGAAGGTGACCCAGACGCAGTCGTCCTGCACACCGAGCCGGGGAGCCAGGTCGTGCAGCTCGGCGAGGTGTCCGCCGGTGGAGGCGACGAGAAGGGTGGTCACGTCGTTGCCCGCCTTCCGTGTCGTGGGGTGGCCGGGGAGGCTCCAGGCGGCGCAGGGAGCGAGGGTCGCACGCGCCGGGAACCAGCGGGTCAACTACCGGTCAGGGCATCCGCGCGGGTCGCCTCGGGCCGCGCGGCGGGCGGGCGCAGCCGGCCCTCCACGACGAGCAACGCCAGCGCCATCACGCCGAGCAGCAGCGGGCCGAAGATCCACCCACCGATCACGTCCGTCAGCCAGTGCTTCTCGGCGTAGATGCGGGTATAGCCCTCGACCGCGGCCAACAGGGCAACGACCGTGGCCAGGGCGATCCGGCCACCGCGCGGGATCCGCCAGGTGAGCGCGGCGAGCACCGCGATGGTACCGAAGGTGAGCAGCACCCGGGCGCACCCGCCGGACGGGTAGGTGCCGAGGTCGGTGGGCGGGTGGCCGCGGTCGACCACCTTGGCCAGGATCTCCTGGGTGTACTGCTCCAGTACGAACTGCAGGGGCATCGCGGTCAGCGGGACCCACCAGCGCCGGCGCCGCCAGGCGATGGCGAACCCGATCGCGGCGACCGCGGTCACCCACTTGAGCGGGTAGCGGTCGCCCATCGGGGTGATGAACGAGGTGATCTCCGCCCAACCGGCCACCCGGCGGGCGTGCACATAGTCGAAGACCGGGTGGTCTACGTGCGGTTCGAGGCGGGACAGCGCCTCGCCCAGCGGCCAGCAGATCGTGACGACGGCCGCCGACCCGGCGAGCAGCAGGACAGCAGCGGCGCCGGGGCGGCCCAGCGCGGCGGTGAGGCCGGCGACGGTCGCCCGCAGCCGCTCGGCGGCCCGGCCGGCCCGGAGGCGCGGCACCCAGCGGACGACGACGAGCGGGACGAGCAGCACCGGGAGCAGCACGGACAACGCGCCGACCGTGTAGATGAGGGTCATCGGCCGGTGCCGCCGGCAAATCCCATGGCGGGCGCGGCGACGGATGCCCGCCCGGCCAGCCGTCGTCGCGGCACGAACACTGATCCCATCGATCCCCCTGACGCGCCGGCCGACCGCCGGACTGCCCACACCCTGCGGTCCGGTTGAGCCCCACGCCGTTCCGGACCGGATCGACCACGCCGTCGCCGGCAGGTGGTGATCGAGTGGTGACACTTTAGAGCAAGAGCCAGCCGCAGTGGTAGCGGCGAGCGGGATCCGGTGGCTTTTCCCCGGGTTTGCCGGTCGGGAGGCCGACAGTCGTACCGCCCGCCGGAACGCGCGACCGGGGTCAGCCGGCCGGGCCGGGCGCCGGCACCGACAACCGGGCGGCGAGCAGGTGCAGCAGCACGGGATGCAGCTTGCCGCTCCAGCCACCCCCGCCGGCGGCCAGTTCCGCCGTGCGCAACCACAGCTCGACGAGATAGGCGTCGGCGACGAGCCGGCGACGAGCCGGGTCGAGACCGAACGCGTCGCCGTGTCGCGCGAGCAGGTCGTCCATCGCCGCGGTCGCCTCCGCCGCTGGCTGGCCAGCCAGCGACAGCGCGCACTGGAAGCCCTGGTGGGCGAGGTCGAACCCGACCGGGCGATCAGCGCCGCTGTTCTCCCAGTCCCAGGCGACCAGCCGGCCCCGATGGGTGCCCAGGTTCCACGGCACCCAATCGCCGTGCCAGTGGCCGAATTCCAACGCTGTGGCGCCGTCCCGCGCGGCCAGCGCCGCCACCGCCGCGGCCACCGGGCCGCCGGCCCGCTCGGCCCGGGCGGTCAGGTCGGCCAGGAAGGGCGAACCGGCCAGTGGGCGCAGCGGCCGAGCCGGCCCGGCCCGGCGAGCCACCGCCAGCATCGCCGCCGCCCGCGGCCGTTCCGGCCGGGGCAGCCGGCGCACCCGGGCCGGCATCGGCTCGACCAGCGTCACCGCCAGGTCACCCCAGCGCAGCTGGCGCAGCAGCCGCGGCACGTCGGGGAAGTCGCCGCCGTCGCGGGGCAGCTCCCGCAGCGCGTCGGCCTCCGCCGCGACCATCGCCCGGGTCGCGTCGTTCCACCCGATCTTCGCGTATGCCCGGGCGAGGCCCCGGTCGTCGAAGAGCTGCAACGTCGGCTTGTGGTGCGGGTCCGGCGGGCGGATGCCAATCGCGGCGTGCAGCCGGCGCCCCTCGACCCGTCCGAGGTGCTCGGCGAGGAGCAGTTCCTCCGGCTCGACACCGTCCGGCACGGCGACGGTCAGCACCGGCATCCGGACCCGGCCGGTGGCGCCGAGACCGGCCAGCAGGCCGACGGCGAGCCGGTTGGCCCGCACCCGGGGCGGGCGCAGGGCGTTGTACGCCAGCGTTGACGCGGCGCCCACCCGGCGCGACGCCAACGGCAGCAGGAACTTCGCCCGCTTCACCGAGGGCACCACGGCGTACCGGGCGGCGGGACGGTGACCCCGGGGCACTGCGGCGGGCCCGGCGCCGACGTGCAACCACAGCCGAGGGTCGGCGAAGATCGCCCGGCTCACCCAGCCCAGCCCGTCCTGGCGTTCCCGTGGATCCGCCACCGTCATACCGCCCCCATTCGCCCGCGCGCGCTGGCGGACACGATAGGGGCAGCGGGCAAGGAACCGCCCGGCGGGCCGAGGCCCGCCGGGCGGTTCGCCGTCGCTGGGCCGAGTCAGCGCTGCCAGACGCGGACGTAGTCGACCCGGAAGTCGGCCGGGAATCGGGTGGCCGCGTCAGGGTCACCCAACCAGCCGCCGACCTGGAAATTCAGTCGCAGGTTGTACGGCTTGTTGAACGCCTCGTCGAACCAGGGCGTGGTACTCCGGTCGCGCTGCCAGACCTGCCGCCCGTCGATGTACCAGCGGATCACGCCGGGCTCCCACTCCGTGGTGTACGTGTGGAAGCCGTCTCCGGGGTAGCCGGTCGGTAGGTCCCAGCGCTGGTCCTGCTTCACCGGCGTGTAGTCGTAGAAGATTGCCTGGGTGGCCGCGTGGTAGTACTGGCTACCGCCGGGCAGCTCCACCACGTCGATCTCACCCTTGCCGCCGTCGTCGGGGCGCAGCCAGAACGCCGGCCACAACCCTCGCGAGTCGGTCGGCCCGTTGGGCGACTGGGCCCGCATCTCGAAGCGGCCGTACTGGAACGACTTCTTCCCGATGGTGTCGAGGTAGCTCTGCGTGTACTGCCGGGTCTGCGAGCTGCACACCGCGGTCTCACGTTGGGCGCGCAGGGTGAGCACGCCGCCGGAGACTAAGGTGTTGTCCGCGTCGTC
This sequence comes from Micromonospora sp. NBC_01638, assembly GCF_045209745.1. Taxonomy (NCBI): domain Bacteria; kingdom Bacillati; phylum Actinomycetota; class Actinomycetes; order Micromonosporales; family Micromonosporaceae; genus Micromonospora; species Micromonospora sp. NBC_01638. The sequence continues at coordinate 4,624,136 of NZ_CP109273.1, read as the reverse complement.
GACGTTGCAGCCGCGGTCGATGCTGCGGCCCTCGTTGTCGCGCAGGTTCCACCGGGACAGGTCGACCGACGGTCCGTCGAACTCGTCCGCCCAGACCAGCCGCCAACCCGGGACCTGCGTGCCGGGCGGCACCGTCGACGTCGGCGAGGGGGCGGGCGGGGTGGTGGTCGGCGGGGCCGTGGTGACGGTCGGGGTCGGCGAGGCGGTACGGCTCGGCGACGGCGCGGGCGGAGTGGTGGTCGGCGGGGGCGGCGGGTGAGAGGGCCGCGCCGACGGTTTCCCGCTTCGCTCGTAGGTCAGCATCAGCTGCGGCCGGATGGCTGCCCGGCTGTTCTCCCGCGACGCGTAGTAGATGCGCCTGTTCCAATTCTCCTGAATCAGCGCGAAAGAGACCGAGCCGTTGCCGGTCACCGAGCGGGACACATCAAACTCGTTCCAGCCCTGCCGGATCTGATCGGCGGTGGCCAGCGGCGCGCCGATCGGGGGCCGCTGGTCCCAGGCACCCGCCCCTGCGGCGCTGCCCTGCGCCGGGTGCGCCCGCACCCGCGAGGCGAACTGCTGCCAGGCGTACACCCGCAGGGTGGCCCGGACATTCACGGCGTCGGCGGGCAGGCCGCGCACCGCAAACTCCAGCAGCGCGTCGCGCTGGCCGTTGCGGTTGCCGTCGCAGAGTCGCGGGCAGCTGGCCAGCGTCGTCTTGACGCCGTTGTCGCCGTCCTGCGGGACCTGCGTGGCGGTGGTGTCCGCCGCCGCGGTCAGCACGATCGGTGACACCTCCGCCGCCGTCAGCGGCATCATCGTGGCCACCACACCGGCGACCACGCCCGCACTCAGGACACTGAGGACGACAGCCTTGCGTCGCATTCCTACACCCGGTGCGGCGTGGTGGATTTCGTGCCTGCTCAAGGAACACTCCCTGTCTAGGCGGCGATTACCAGCAGCAGCGTATCGACCGGCGACACTCGTGGTGCGCAGGAAACCGAACCTACGACACGACTTAACCAAAGCATAAGAGAGGTCGCGCACAGGCACTCAGGGCCGGCAAACGACCTGACGGGCCCTCGGTTACGCCCACCTCGACGGCGGACCCGGACGGTGGCGCCGCACACCTCAGCGCCGGGCTGCGGCGAGCGCCGCACGCATCGCCTCGACCGGCGCGGGCACCCCGGTGAACTGCTCGAACTGGCCAACCGCCTGAGCGAGCAGCAGGTCCAGCCCGGACACCACCGGGCAGCCGGCGGCGAGCGCCGACGCGGCCAGCGGTGTCGGCCACGGATCGTAGAGCGCCTCGAAGAGCACGGTGGACGGTCGCCAGTGAACCGTCCTGACGAGCGGGTCGGCGACCCCCTTCGGCACGGTCGAGACCACGACGTCGGCGCCGGCCCGCGCGGCCGCGTGTTCCCAGGCCATTCCCGTCAGCTCCACCCCGACCGCCGCCGCCACCGGTCGCAGCTCGTCGACCGCCACCGCCCGCCGGGCCACCACGGTCACCGAGGTCGCACCGAGCCGGGCGGCTGCGGCGAGCGCAGCGCGGGCCGTTCCGCCCGCACCCAGCACCGTCACGGCAGCGCCGGCGGTCACCCCGGCATCGGTCAGCACCTGCACCATGCCGGCGACATCGGTGTTGTCCGCGTACCAGGAGCCGTCCGGACGGCGTACCAACGTGTTGGCGGCACCGACGGCGGCGGCGACCGGCGAGGCCTCCGCGGCCACCGCGAGCGCCGCCTCCTTGCCCGGCATGGTCACCGACAACCCGGCCCACTCCGGGCCCAGGCCGGCGACCAGATCCGGCAGCTCCGCCGCCGCGCACTCGATCCGGGTGTACGACCAGCCGGTCAACCCGGCGGCGGCATACCCGGCGGTGTGGATCACCGGGGAGAGGGAGTGTGCGATGGGCTTGCCCAGCACCGCAGCCCTACGGGTCGACACGATCACAACCGGTCACAGCCGAAGGGCCGGTCCAGATCCGCATCATTCCCCCGCTCTCCCGTACGTGTCGGAGCGACCCTACCCAGCACGCCGCCTGCGGCACCACCGAATCGGGCTGCGGCGATGTCGGGAAAGGGAGCCTTCATGTCGTGGGCGCGGGCCCTCAGATGATGCCAGCCTCCCGGGCCTTGCCCTTGTTTCGCTCGTGCTGCTCGGGTGTCTCGGCGAAAGCGGAGTGGCCCTGCTTGTCGATCGCCACGAAGAAGAACCACTTGCCGACCGGCGGGTCCATTGCCCCTTCCAGGGCTTCCTTGCCGGGGTTGTTGATCGGGGTGGGGATCATGCCCCGCAGTTTGCGGTTGTACGGGTTCTTCTGGTCGTCCAGCTCGGACTGTGTCATCTGCTTGGACGATTTGGTTGGTTTGCCGATCGACTCCAGGTAGTAGTTGACCGTGACATCCATCTCCAGGCAGTTGCAGTAGAACTCGCCGTACACCCGGTTGTAGGCCACCCGGGCGACCTTTCCCAGGTCGTCCTTGTTGCCCGCCTCCGCCTGAGCGAGCGAGGCCACGATCAGCGCCTCGTACGGGCTGACGCCACCCCGTTCCTTCTGCACCCGGTCGGCGAACTTCATCCCACCGGTCACCGAGAGGAAGTTGTCAACCATCAGCTTGAGGATGCTCTCCGCGGTGGCCTTCGGCGGGATCTCGTACGTGTCCGGGTAGAGGAAGCCCTCAACGGACTTGACGACCTTCTTGCCGTCCTCGCGCTTGAACCACCACTCCGGGACGCCGAGCGCCTCCGGGTCCTTCGCGGCGGTCTGAAAGTCCTTGACCGGGATCTTGGTCTTCTCGGAGAGCAGCTTGTAGATGTTGAAACTGGTGCGACCCTCGGGGATGGTGAGCCCGTTGACGATCTTGTTCTTCAGGTCGAGCATCGCGGTGACGGCGCTCGCGGCGCTCATCTGCTTACGCAGCTTGTACGTGCCCGGCTGGATGTTCTTGCTGCGCGAGTTGGCCTCGGCCGCCTCGACGAACGCCTTCTGGCTCTTCACCACATCGGCCTCGACCAGGGCGTCGGCCATGTCGGCGAGCAGCGCCCCGTTCTTGATCTCGACGGTGATCTCACCCGCCCCGGCGCCCTCGTAGTCGGGGGTGACGAAGTAGTTCTGGATGCGGTCGAAGCCGTAGAACGCGCCGCCGCCGATGGCGCCCAACAGGACCAGGGCCATCAGCAGTGCCAGGAATGTCTTGCCCCGGCCGCCGCCGGACCCGCCGTTGCGCTTGCGGAAGCCGCGCCGGTGCCGGCCCTTCTCCCCCCGCTCCGCTTCGTCGAACCCAAGGTCCAGATCGTCGATCATTACGTCCGCCTCCGCTGCGCATCCAGCCAGCTCTGCAGGATCTCCACCGCGGCCGCCTGGTCGACAACCGCACGTTGACGTTTACCTCGGACGCCACGCTCGGCAAGCCTACGAGAAGCGACCACGGTCGACATCCTCTCGTCGGTGAGCGTTACCGGGATGGGCGTTATCACATCGACCAGTCGGGCAGCGTACGCCTTCACATGGAGGGCGGCAGGACCGTGCTTGCCGGCAAGATTGACCGGAAGACCGACGACAACCCCGACGGCCTCATGCTCGACCACCAACGCCGCAAGCTCGGCAAGGTCGCTCGGCACCGCGTCCGGCGCCGCCGTGAGATCACGGGCCAGGGTGACCAGCGGCGTGGCCAGGATCCCGTCCGGATCCGAGCGGGAGATCCCCACCCGAACCTGACCGACATCCACGCCAATCCGCACCCCGCGCGTCAGTTTACTCACCGACGGTCACCGTGGGGACCATACGAACCAGGGCGGACCGATCGGTCCGCCCTGGCTGACAGCGATCGTCCATCACGCCTCAGTGATCGCCTTCTCAACGGTGATCAGCAGGTTCGGCGCCTCGGCCGCGGGCAGGCCGCCACCCTGGGCCAGGTCGGGGCTGCCACCGCCGCGCCCGGAGAACGCCGCCTTCACCAGATCCGACGCGGCCAGGCCCCGGTTGCGCGCGGCCGCGTTGACCGCCACCACCAGGGACGCCTTGCCATTCGACCGGGCCGCCACCGCGACCACCGCCGGCCGCGTCTGATCGATCTTGCCGCGGATCTCCTGGGCCAGCGTCCGCACATCGTTGCCGGCCGCACCCTCCGGCGCCTCGGTGCCCACGTACGCGACGCCGCGCACTTCCTTGGCCTGCGCCGCGAGCGCCGCCGCCCCGCCCAGCACCAGCTGGGCGCGCAGCTTCTCCAGCTCCTTCTCCGCGTCCCGGAGCTGGGTGACGGTCTGCTCCACCCGGTCGGCGACCTGGTCGTTGGGCACCCGGTACAGCTCGGCCAGCCGCGAGACCAGCAGGTGCTCGCGGGCCAGGAAGCCGAAGGCGTCCATGCCGACCAGCGCCTCGACCCGGCGGACGCCAGAGCCGATCGACGACTCGGAGAGGATCTTCACGAGGCCGAGCTGGGCCGAGCGGGCCACGTGCGTGCCGCCGCACAACTCCCGGGCGTAGTCGCCCACCTCGACGACCCGCACCTCCTCGCCGTACTTCTCGCCGAAGAGCGCCATCGCCCCGATCCGCCGCGCCTCGTCCAGCGAGGTGATGAAGGCGTGCACCTCCAGGTCGGCCAGGAGCACCTCGTTGACCTGCTGCTCAACGTCGCGCAGCACACTCGGCGACACCCCGGTCGGAGTGTTGAAGTCAAACCGGAGCCGGCCGGGCGCGTTCAGCGAGCCCGCCTGCGTGGCCGACTCGCCGAGGAAGTTCCGCATGGTCTGGTGCACCAGGTGGGTCGCGGTGTGCGACCGGGAGATGGCCCGGCGCCGGGTCGCGTCGATCTCCGCGTACCCGGTCTCGCCCGCCCGCACCTCGCCCCGGATCACCCGGGCCCGGTGCACAATCAGGCCGGGCACCGGCTGCTGCACGTCGAGCACCTCGACCTGCCCGCCACCCACGGTGATCATGCCCTGGTCGGGCTGCTGGCCGCCGCCCTCGGCGTAGAACGGGGTCGTGTCGAGCACCAGCTCGATGGTGTCGCCCTCGGTCGCCGCCTGACGCGGGCCGTCGGCGCCGAGCAACGCCCGCACCGTCGACTCGCGGGCCACCTCGCTGTACCCGGTGAACGTCACCGGGCCACCCGCGTCGAGCACCGACCGGTACGCCGACAGGTCGACGTGCCCCGTCTTACGGGCCTGCGCGTCGGCCTTCGCCCGGGTGCGCTGGTCGGCCATCAGTCGGCGGAAACCCTCGTCGTCGACCGCGAGGCCCTGCTCGGCGGCGATCTCCAGGGTCAGGTCGATCGGAAAGCCGTACGTGTCGTGCAGCTGGAACGCCTTCGCCCCGGACAACGCGGAGCCACCCGCCGTGCGGGTCTCGGCGATCGCCGTGTCCAGGATCGTGGTGCCGGCACGCAGGGTGGACAGGAACGCCTCCTCCTCCGCGTACGCGTAATCCGCGATCCGGTCGAAGTCGCTCGCCAGCTCCGGGTACGACGGGGCCATGCAGTCCCGGGCCACCGGCAGCAACTCGGGCAGCGCCCGATCCTGCCAGCCCAGCAGCCGGATCGACCGGATCGCCCGGCGCATGATCCGACGCAGCACGTACCCGCGACCCTCATTCGACGGAGTCACCCCGTCGCCGATCAGCATCAACGCCGTCCGCACGTGATCCGCGATCACCCGCAGCCGCACGTCGTCCGGGTGCGACTCACTCGCCACATGCCCGGAGTGCGCGCCGTACCGCTTCCCGGTCAGCTCGGCCGCCCGCGCCAGGATCGGCCGGACCTCGTCGATCTCGTAAAGGTTGTCCACACCCTGCAGAATCGAGGCCATCCGCTCCAGGCCCATGCCGGTGTCGATGTTCTTCGCCGGCAGGTCACCCAGGATCGGGTAGTCGTCCTTGGTCGTGCCCGGGCCCCGCTCGAACTGCATGAAGACGAGGTTCCAGAACTCCATGTAGCGGTCCTCGTCGACCGCCGGGCCGCCCTCGGCGCCGTACTCCGGGCCCCGGTCGTAGAACAGTTCGGAGCACGGACCGCACGGCCCCGGGATGCCCATCGACCAGAAGTTGTCCGCCTTGCCCCGGCGGACGATCCGCTCGGGCGGCACCCCCACCGACCGCCAGATCTCGTACGCCTCGTCGTCGTCGAGGTACACCGTCGGCCAGACACGCTCCGGGTCCAACCCGAACCCACCATCGGCCTGCGACCTGGTGACCAGGTCCCACGCCAGGGGAATCGCGCCGGCCTTGAAGTAGTCACCGAAGGAGAAGTTGCCGTTCATCTGGAAGAACGTGCCGTGCCGGCTGGTCTTACCGACCTCGTCGATGTCCGGCGTGCGGATGCACTTCTGCACACTCACCGCCCGCTGGTACGCGGGAGTCTGCTGACCCAGGAAATACGGCACGAACTGCACCATGCCGGCATTGACGAACAGCAGATTCGGGTCGCTGATGGCGGGCAGCGGAGCGGACGGCACCACGGTGTGGCCATTCGCCTCGAAGTGCGCGAGGTACCGCCGCTTGATCTCCGCCGTCTTCATCGCTGGTGTTCCTCCGGAAAAATGTCTCGATCGCCGATCCGCGGGTCTTCCCGCAGGTCGGCGAACTGATCGTCGAACGCCTCGCCCTGGGCGAAAGCCTGGTGGATCTCCTGCTCGCGTTCGGCCATCCCGATGCGGACGTCCTCCACGAAACTACGCAGCGACTCGACGAGCCCGCCAGCGGATTGCGTCACCGTGCTGGCGATGCCGGCCGGCGTGTACGCCTGGGCGGTCCGGGTCGCCTTGCGGACCACGATCACACCGACGGCCACCCCGATACCGAGCCAGAACAAACGCCTCATGTCTCGCTACCTCCTGGTGCGCGGGCCGGTCACTGGTTGCCGCGCCGCGCGGCCCGTCGCTGCTGCTTGATGGTCTCGCGCACCTCGCGCTCGGTCTCGGCGTGCCGGCGGCCGGCGGCGGCCTTGCGCACGCCGTAGCCGAACGCGGCCACCTTGACCAGCGGGTTGGCGGCCGCGGCGGAGACGACGGTGGCCAGGTTGGCGATGTTGGCGGTGATGTTCTGCGCGTGGCTGGTCATGGTGTCGACCTTCGCCAGCTGGAGGTTCACGCCGTCGAGCGAGGTCTGCACCTGCTCCAGCGCGGTGTTGACGTTCCTCACCGTGGTGTTCACGTCGCCGAGCAGCGGTGCGGTCCGATCGTTGAGGTCGTTGATCATCCGGGTGGTGGCGTCAACGGTGTGCCGCAGCCGCAGGATCGGCAGCGTCAGGATGAGCACCAGCACCGCGAACGCGCACGCCGCGATCAGCGCCGCGACCTCTCCAATGTCGCCCACGCCTGTCCTCCTCAAGAAGCAGTGTTCCGCAGGACCCGACGTCCCCGGAACGCACAACCGTGGTACCCGTACCGGACGCCAAGCCGTCGGCGGTCACCGGTAGTGGGCGTGCCCGCCAGCCCCAGACCCTACCGTCCGTGATGGAGACCGGCTCACGACGGTGAGGGTGTCAGCTCACCAAGCGGATCCCCACTGACCGTCGGGAACGGATCCTCTCCGGTCAGTGACGGGTCCGTGGTCGGCTGCGGTCTGGTCCGCTCGTCGTCGATCGCGTTGCGTACCTTCACCGACACCAACGAGCCGGTGCACTCCGTCGCAGCGGCCGACGGATCTCCAGACGGCACGATGGCCGGCTTGTCGTCGACCGGCGGCGGCACGCAGGTCGGCTCGCGGACCCACAGGTCGAGCGTCAACTCGTCGCGGCGCCAGCAGGTGTAGCTGCCCTTCGTCTGCTGCTCCGGGCATCGGCTCACCTTCCACGGCTGCCAACCGTCCTGGCGCAGCGCGTCCTCGTAGACCTGCGCCGTGTCCTTCGGCGACTTCTCCGAGGTCACGGTGCGCTCACGCAGCCGGCAGTCGAGCAGGCACCAGCGGCTGCCGCTGACGTCGTCGACCGTCTTCGTCGCGGCCCAGCCGGGCACGTTGAGCTGGTCCAGGTTGTCGAAGACCGGGTCACGGCTCAGCGTCCGGATGCCGAAGAAGAGCGGCACCGCACCGAGCAGCACGACGCTGACCAGCACCAGCACCGCCGCACGCAGGCGGCGCCGTTCACGCGACTGCCGGCGCAACTCGGACCGGGCACCCGGTGCGGCGTCGTCGTCAGGGGCGGCCTGACCGGCCGAGCGCAGCGCGGGCCCGTCGGACGGCTCCGGGGTGAGCCGGTCCACCGGGCCGGACGGGGAAGGCACCACGGCGGCGGCACGGGCCGCGCCGACGGGCTCGCCGGAGCGGCCGGGCGGTGGCACCGGGGCGACGCCGCTCGGCTCGGGACGGCCGGGCTCCCGATGTGGAGGCAGGGCACGCCCGGCGGCCTGCGCGGGTCGACCGGCTGGGGCACCACCACGAGTCGGCGTGGGGGACCCGGGACCGGCACCCGGCTCACCGTTCGCCCGATCGTCGCCGCCAGGCGGCTGCACGCCGCCGGGTGGTCGGACGGCGGCACGGGCAGGACCGTCCGGGCGGGCACGCGGCGGACCGTCCACACCCGGCACAGCGGCGGCGCGAGTGGGACCGTCCGGACGCGGTCGCGGCGGGCCGTCCGCACCTGGCGGTACGGCGGCGCGAGCAGGACCGTCCGGACGGGCTGCGTCCCGGGGTGCCGCCTCGGCACCCGCGCCGGGGCGGGATGGGCCGCCGGGGCCACGGCGCCCGGCACCCGGGACCGGTGCGTCACCCGGGATGGGCCGGGCCCGGCCGGGCGGCGTGGAGCGGGCGGCGCCCCGAGCCGGTGCGGCGGGACCGGCACCCGGCGCGGGTCGGCCACCGGCGTACGGGTCGTCGCCACGGTCGCTCGCGGGCCCGGGTCGACCCGGTCCGGCCGAGCCGTCAGGGCCAGGCTCGGCCGGTGGGCGTCGTCGACCGGTCGGGTCCGGGGTGGGCGTTCGGTCCGGGCTGGACCCAGCCGCCGCACGGCCGCGCCGGCCGGTGGGGTCCGTCGGGGGTGCTGCAGCGCCCCGGTCACGGTTGGGCCGCTCCCGGGATGCCGGCGGATAGGGCAGGGCCTGTTCTCCCGTGGTTCCCGGCGCGTCAGGCTGGACGACCCGACGACCGGTCGGTGCCTCCGCGCCCGGGTCAACCGGCGGCCCCGCGGGCCGGCGGCCGGCGGGGCGCTCGGCGGCCGGATCGGGCACGGCCAGCCGACCGGACGCGTGGTCGGCGAGCTCACCCGTGCCGGCGGTCGGCGCCGGACGGCGCCCTGCGGCGGGCGGGGTGCCGCCACGGCGGTTGACCACCGGCAGGCCGGGGTCGGTGTGCGGCAGGCGGCCGGCCTGACGCAGCCAGTCGGCGGGCCGCTCCGGGCGGTCCGCCCGGGGTTCGCCGCCGGCCGGCGTACGTCGCTCCGGATCGTCGGGGACGGCCCGGCGACGACCGGTGCTGTCGGCCGGGCCGACGGTGGGCGTGGCGCCGCTGTGACCGCCGGCGGCCTCGGGCACCGATGGCGCGTTGCCCGAGCGGGGCACCGCCGGCCCGTCGGGCTCCGCGGCACGGCGGCGGCCACCGGCTGCCGGACGGGAGCGCTCGGCGGGCCGGCGGCCGGCGGGCTCTGGTGCCCCGGGGTCGACCGGGCCTGGGTGACGCCGGGCGGTACGCGGGTCACGGTCGATGGCGGGGTCGGGCCGCAGGCCGTCCGTGACCGGCGGCACAGCGCCAGCCGGGGCGCCGTCGAACCGGGCCGGGCCGGAGGTGACGGGTGACCCGGCGGGCCGCGCCGGATCGGGCGCCGGTCCGGCGGCGCGTCGACCGGCGGGCGTGCCGTCGGCAGGCGGCAGTGGACGGCCGGGCTCGGTGGGCTCCGGGCCGGGTCGGCGGCCCTGCGGGCCGGCGTCCGGACGGCGCAGCGGCGGCATCGCATCCGGATGACCCCCGAGTGCGGGAGCGCCCGGACGGCGGCCCGCCGGAACGGCGGCCTCCGGACGACGATCGGTCGGGGGGCCCGAGGTCGGTGGCGACGACGGTACGGCGGCGCGGGCGCCGGGCGCCGGTTGCACCCCACGACGTGCTGGTTGGCCCGGTGCCGGTGCACCGGGGCTGGCGGCGGGTGACCGGTCATCCGGGCGGCGGCCCGCTGGTGGGGCCTCCCCCGGCCAGGGACCGTCGACCGGTCGACGCGCGGCGCCAGCGGGCGGCGCCGAGACCTCCGGCGGCACCGGCCCACCTCCACGCGCACCGGCCGGCGCTGCCGGCGCACCCGTACGGTGCCCGGCGGCTTCTGCCGGCGCACCCCCACGCGGGGCGTTCGACTCTGCCGGGGCGCCATCCGGGCCCAGCTCGGTGCGTTGCTGCTTGGCCGAGCGCAGGTCGTCGATCCAGCCGAACTCCTCGCCGGCGACCGGCTCCTCCGGCTCAGCCTCGGCCGGCCGCCCTCGGCCCCAGCGACGCGTCTTGGCGCGGGGATCGCGCCGCTCGTCCGGGCCCTCGTCCGGGCGGTCCCCACCACGCGATCTCACTGTTGACCCTCTCCTGCGGCGTCGGTGCCGCTGTCCTGCATCGTGCCGGCGGCGCCCGTGCCCGTCGTCGGGCGACCGGTCTCCCCGGGAAGCGCCGACGTGCTCGGCGCCGTTACCGGCGGCTCGGCGGTCGGAGTTTCCGGACGGGTGGCCGGGGCCGGCAGGCCACGCACGATCCGGCGCAGCAGCGGCAGCCGAGTGGCCACCGACCGTTCCGCGCCGTGCGGGCTGGGCTGGTAGTAGTCCGTGCCCACCAGGTCGTCCGGGACGTACTGCTGGGTGACCACCCCGCGCTGGTCGTCGTGCGGGTAGCGGTAGCCGGTCCCGTGGCCCAGCCCCCGGGCGCCGGCGTAGTGCGCGTCGCGCAGCCCGCGCGGCACCGGACCACCGCGACCGGCCCGGACGTCGGCGATCGCGGCGCCGATGGCGGTGGTGGCCGAATTCGACTTGGGCGCGGTGGCCAGGTGGATCACGGCCTGGGCCAGGGTGAGTTGCGCTTCGGGCAACCCGACGAACTCGACCGCGTGCGCGGCGGCGGTGGCGACGCTCAAGGCCCCGGGGTCGGCCATGCCGACATCCTCGCTGGCGAAGATGACCAGGCGGCGGGCGATGAACCGGGCGTCCTCACCGGCGACCAGCATGCGGGCCAGCCAGTGCACCGCGGCGTCCACGTCCGAGCCGCGCATGCTCTTGATGAAGGCGCTGACCACGTCGTAGTGGGCGTCGCCGTCGCGGTCGTAGCGCACCGCCGCCACGTCGACCGCCTGCTCGGCGGTCGCGAGGTCGATCCGCCCGGTGCCGAGCGCCGTGGCGGACGCCGCCGCCGCCTCCAGTGCGGTGAGTGCCTTGCGGACGTCACCGGCGGCGAGCCGGACCAGGTGGTCCTCGGCCTCGGCGGTCAGGGCGAGCGCGCCGTCCAGGCCACGCTTGTCGGCGACCGCGCGGCGCAGCAGACCCCGCACCGCCTCGTCGTCCAACGGTTGCAGGGTGAGCAGCACGCACCGCGACAGCAGCGGGGAGATGACCGAGAAGTACGGGTTCTCGGTGGTCGCCGCCAGCAGGGTGACCGTCCGGTCCTCGACTGCGGCGAGCAACGAATCCTGTTGGGTCTTACTGAACCGGTGCACCTCATCGATGAAGAGCACCGTCTGCGGGCCGCCGGAGCGGCGCTGGCGGCGAGCCGCCTCGATCACCGCCCGTACGTCCTTGACGCCGGCGGAGAGCGCTGACATGGCGACGAAGCGGCGGTCGGTCGCCCCGGCCACCAGGTGCGCGATGGTGGTCTTACCACTGCCCGGCGGGCCCCAGAGGATCACCGACATCGGGGCGCCGCCGGAGACCAGCTGTCGCAGCGGGGCGCCGGGGGCGAGCAGGTGTCCCTGCCCGACCAACTCGTCGAGGGTCACCGGGCGCATCCGGACGGGCAGGGGCGAATCGTCGGCCACCGCAGTGAAGCCGTCGACACCGGCGGGACCGTCGGGCGCGCTGCGCGACCCGGCGGGTTCACCGAGGGAGAAGAGGGCGTCGGACTCCATCACGAAGACAGTACCGGGCCGGGCCCACGGCGCCGGAATCGCGCCGCGGGCTCGCCACCGGTGATCGGTTCCGGTCAGCCGCGACCGGGGCGCCGGCCCCGGTACCAGCGGCCGCCGCCACCGCCGCGCGGGCCGTTGCCCACGCCGGCCAGGTAGAGCGAGAGCAGGAGCAGCCCGATGAGCACGAGGGTGTTCCAGTTGAACAGGTCCGGTGCTCCGAAGTCGGTGTTGAGCAGGTCGAGCAGCAGTGCGAAGCCAAAGACGATGGCCGCGAGAATGGCGAGCATGTCGGTCCTCCGGTGGGGGTTCCCAGTAGGTCGGCGCGTGATGTACCCAATCGGTCGGCTCGCCAATCTCCACGGTGGATTCGGCCGTCCAATCGTGACCGGGCGCCGACGGTGCACCCCCGGCTCCTAGGCTGACCAGCATGATCACCGACGACCAGGTGCTTGAGGACCGGACCGCTGTCCTGGCCGCCGTCGGCCACCACCCGTTCGCCCGGCACGCACTCGGTAGCCGCCCGCCGGTGCGCGGCTACCGGCGCGACGGCGCCGTGCTGTGGGTGGTGCCGGACGAGCATGGGCCGGCCGGCTGTGCGATCGGCCCGGCCGGGCCGGCGATCGAGGTCTGTGTCGCGTTGGTCGCGGACGGGGTGTTGCGCCCGGAGCAGCGGCTGCACCTACCCCGGCACGATCCCGCCCTGCTCGCGGGCCGACTGACGGTGACCGGCCACGCTGACTGGGACTTTCACTGGACCGACACGCCACCACCGGCGCAGGCGGACGAGCAGCGGGTGGTACGACTCACCGAGGCCGACCATCCGGCGTTGGAGACGCTGATCGACGAGGCGTTCCCCAGCACCACCTCCCGCCCGGGCGACCCACGGGTGGTGGACTGGTACGGCATCCGGGCCGGCGACCGGCTGGTGGCGTGCGGTGCGGACTGCAGCCAGGGTGACATCGGCTTCCTCGCCGGCCTGACCGTCGCACCCGATCAACGGGGTCGAGGTCTGGGCGCGTCCCTGACCGCCGGGATGACCCGGGCCCTGCTGGCGCGCCACGGCACCGTTGGGCTCGGCGTCTATCCGAGCAATGTCGGTGCGGTGCGGCTCTACCGTCGGCTCGGTTTCACCGACACGCTCCCCCTCAGCTCGTTCCGCCTCGGGGGGTGAGATGCGAGGAGGTGCCCCTTGGTGTTGACAAGGGGCACCTGCTCAACGGTTGCTGGCCGGTACGGGGACCGCGGTCGGCTCGGTGACGGTGGCAGGTCGACGGCTGGCCAGCCAGGCGGGCAGGTAGAGCGGGGCGGCGACGGCCAGCACCACCGCGCCGACCACCATCGCGGTGCCGACGCTGGTGGCGGCGGCGAGCGCGGTCAGCACCACCCCGCCGAGCGCGCCGGCCGGCTGCGCCATCATCGAGTTCAGGGAGAGCACGCTGGTTCGGTAGGGGCCGTCGACCTGCCGGTGCAGTAGCCCACTGTGCAGCGGGTTGGACGCGCCGTGCACGGCGTAGCAGGCCAGGTAGGCCACGAGCACTCCGACCGGCCCGGCGAACAGCCCCATCCCGACCACCGTGACACCCTGCAGGATGCGCAGCAGGGCCGCGCCCGGCGCGGCACCCAGCCAGCGCAACAGCAGCGGGGTCAGTGCCGCGCCGGCCGCCGAGGCGAGCCAGGCGGCCGAGTTGGCCGGCCCGAGCAGCGCGGCCGCGTCCTCCGGGTTGCCGATCACCTCGGCGAGGCGCACCGGCAACAGTGACTCGAAGGTGACCATGCCGAAGCCCCAGAACAGCTCCACGGCCACCAGGGCAAGCAGCACCCGGGACCGGCGCAGCAGCCCGATCGCCTGGCCGATCATCCGGGGCGCCTGGACCACCGAGGCCCGTAGTGCCGCGGCCCCGGTGGCCGGCCGCTGCTCGACCAGCAGGACGAGCAACGCGGCAAGCGCCGCCGCCTGCGCGAGGATGGCGACCAGCACGGGCGCCGTGAGCGCGCTGACCGGCCCGATCGGGCCGAGTGCGACCAGGCCACCACTGAGCAGCGCCCCAGCGCCGATGGCGCCGCCGATGACGGTGCCGGCGTACCCGAGGCCCCGTTCATACTCGGCATCCGGGTCGGCGGCCAGGGTGGCATCGACGTACCAGGACTCCAGCGGACCGCTGTCCAACGCCCGGTAGACCCCCTGCAACGCCCAGACCAGGAAGAACATCCAGAACGAGTCGGCCACCGCGAACAGCGCCAGCGAGGCGAGGTTGAGCGCTCCGGCGGTCAGCAGCACGGGTCGGCTGCCGAGGGCGTCGGCGAGGCCACCGGTGGGCAGCTCCAGCGCCAACACCAGCAGCCCCTGCGCGGTGCCGACCAGGCCGATCTGCGGCAGCGACAGGCCACGCTCCTGCATGAGCAGAATCATCACCGGGATCATCAGTCCGGTGGGCAGCCAGCGCAGGCCGTAGAGCGTGAGGTAGCGAGCCCGAACCTGGCGTACGGTCAGCGCGTTCATCGGGGGCCCTCCAGCAACGGGTAGGCGGCCAGGAAGACCTGCACCGGGCGGGCCTGCGGGTCGGCGGCGTGAGTGGAGTCGACCGGTTCGGCCTCGCGGCGGTATCGCTCCAGCACCTGCCACACCTCCGCCTGGAGCGCCTTCAGCCGGGCCGGCGGGATGGTCAGGAAGGTGTCGCCCATGCCGAGGGCGTCCCGCCAGGCGGGGGACCACTCGTGCTGGGTGGCGAACCACCGCTCGGCGTGCTCGGCGAGGAGACGCACCTGGTCGCCCTGGATCCACTCGATCGCGGCCCGGGCGTCTGGGTCGTCGTCGAAGTCGGTCGGTTCCCAGCTGGTGACGTCGTGCGCCGCCTGCCACCAGCGCTGCCGTCCGCTGCCCCGGTCGGGATCCTCGGTGACGAGCCCAACCTCGGCGAGTTGACGCAGGTGGTAGCTGGTCGCGCCGGTGTTGGTGCCGAGCAGCTCCGCCAGTGTGGTGGCGGTGGCGGGTCCGTTCACGCGCAGGGCCCCGACCAGCCGCATCCGCAGCGGGTGCGCCAGCACCCGGACCTGCTGTTTGTCGATTCGCACCTCGCGCGGCGCGGGTCGCGGCGTCGATTCCTCATTCCCCATGAGTGCACAATATCTCTGCACACTTTCTATGCACAAGAGTTGTGCATAGAAAGTGTGCAGAGATATTGGTCTCAGCGCGCCAGCAGTTCGCGCACCCCCCGCAGCCGGGTCCGCAGCAGGCCGGCGGCGCGGGTGGAGTCGAGGCGTACGTCAAGGGGACGCGACAGGCCGGTGGCCGCGCCGGTGGTGGTCGTGAGCCCGGTCGCGTCCAGGCCGAACCGCTCCGCGACCAGCAAACCCAGGTCGGCGCGACTGACGGCATCGGGGCCGGCCACGTTGAGCAGACCCGCGTACGAGGAGGCGACCAACTCCAGCACCGCGTCGGCCAGATCGGTGACGTCGACCGGGCAGCGCAACTCGTCGGTGAACAGGGTGGCCCGGCCGGCGAGCACGTCCCGGCACTCCCGTATCAACGGCCAAGAGGTTTGCGTCAGCTCGCCGGGGCGATGATGACGCAAACCTCTTGAGCGACCAAGCAGGTGCGGTGGTTACACCGGGTCGGCCACCGGGGCTGCCGGGCCGGCGGTGCCGGTGTGGGTGGTGGCTGAGGGCTTGGGCTTGGCGTCGATGCCGGCCTCGGTGCGCTGCTGGCCGGTGATCGGGGTCGGCGCGCCGGTCAGCGGGTCAAAGCCACCCCGGGTCTTCGGGAAGGCGATGACCTCACGGATCGAGTCCGCGCCGGCGAGCAGCATGCAGACCCGGTCCCAGCCGAAGGCGATACCGCCGTGCGGCGGGGCGCCGTACTTGAACGCCTCCAGCAGGAAGCCGAACTTGTCCTGCGCCTCCTCGGGGGTGATGCCGAGCAGGTCGAAGACCCGCTTCTGCACGTCGCCCCGGTGGATACGGATCGAACCGCCGCCGATCTCGTTGCCGTTGCAGACGATGTCGTACGCGTACGCCAGGGCCCGGTCCGGGGCCTCCTCGAACCGGTCGACCCACTCCGAGTTGGGCGAGGTGAACGGGTGGTGCACCGCCGTCCAACCGCCCTCGTCCGTGCGCTCGAACATCGGCGCGTCGACCACCCAGCAGAACGCCCAGGCGCTCTCGTCGATCAGGCCGGACCGCTTGGCGATCTCGATGCGGGCGGCACCGAGCAGCTCCTGCGCCTCCCGGGTGGTGCCGCTCGCGGCGAAGAACACCGCGTCGCCCGGCTTCGCGCCGACCGCGTCGGCGAGCCCACCCAGGTGCTCGGCGGAGAGGTTCTTGGCCACCGGGCCGCGCGCCTCGCCGGTCTCGGCGTCCAGCACCACGTACGCGAGGCCACGCGCACCGCGCGCCTTGGCCCAGTCCTGCCAGCCGTCCAGCTCCTTACGGCTCTGCGCCGCGCCGCCCGGCATCACGACCGCGCCGACGTAGCCGCCCGCGTCGATCGCCCCGGCGAAGACCCGGAACTCGGTGCCGCGCAGGTAGTCGGTCAGCTCGGTCAGCTCGACGCCGTAGCGCAGGTCCGGCTTGTCGGAGCCGTACCGGGCCATCGCGTCGTGCCAGGTGATCCGCGGGATCGGCGTGGCGATCTCGTGCCCGGCCAGGTCCTTCCAGAGCGCCGAGACGATCGCCTCGCCCAGGTCGATCACGTCGTCCTCGGTGACGAACGACATCTCGATGTCGAGCTGGGTGAACTCGGGTTGCCGGTCGGCGCGGAAGTCCTCGTCGCGGTAGCAGCGGGCGATCTGGTAATACCGCTCCATGCCGCCGACCATCAGCAGTTGCTTGAACAGCTGGGGCGACTGTGGCAGCGCGTACCAACTGCCGGGCTGGAGTCGCACCGGCACCAGGAAGTCGCGGGCGCCCTCCGGCGTCGAGCGGGTCAGCGTCGGCGTCTCGATCTCCAGGAAGTCCCGCTCGTGCAGCACGCCCCGAGCGAGGTGACTGGCGCGCGAGCGCAGCCGCAGCGCGTTCGCCGGGCCGCTGCGGCGCAGGTCCAGGTAGCGGTACTTGAGCCGGATGTCGTCACCGGCCTCGATCTGGTCGTCCACCGGCAGCGGCAGCGGCGCCGCCTCGGAGAGCACCTCCAGCTCGGTGACGGTCACCTCGACCGCACCGGTGGGCAGCTCCGGGTTCTCGTTGCCGGCCGGCCGGCGGGTCACCTCGCCGACGACCTTCACGCAGAACTCGTTGCGCAGCGCGTGCGCGTCCTCTTCGCGGAACACCACCTGGACAACGCCGGAGCCGTCGCGCAGGTCGACGAAGATGACGCCGCCGTGGTCGCGCCGGCGGGCCACCCACCCGGCGAGCGTCACCGTCGAGCCGGCGTCCGCGGCGCGCAGGCTTCCGGCATTGTGGGTACGGATCACAGCTGGCAACTCCTCATCGTGGAACAGTCCTCACCGGCATTCTGTCAGGGGTGGCCGCCCTGCCTCTGCGGCACCCGGCAGGCCGGTGCGATTCGCTGGTGGGGCGGTCTCGCGAACCCGACTCGGCCAGCAGCCATGCCGGTTAACGTGGCGAAATGCGCGCCGTACCGAACTGGGCCGTCGCCACGGCGGCGGCGGCGCCCGTGTTGCTGGTGGCCGGCTGGGCGGTCGCGGAGTCCCGGCAGCCCGCCGGGTACGACCCGATCCGGGACACCATCAGCCAGCTGGCCGGGCACGACGCCGCCGACGCCTGGATCATGGTCACGTCCCTGGTGCTGCTGGGCTGCTGCTACCTGGCGGTCGCCGCCGTGCTGCACGCCGCCGGTCTGCCCAGCCGTTTCCTGCTCGCCGTCGGCGGGGCGGCGACCATCGCGCTGGTCGCGTTTCCCCGGCCGACGGTGGGCGGCTCGCTCAGCCACGGCATCGCGGCGACCGTGGCCGTCCTCGCCCTGGCGCTGTGGCCGGCCGGGTCGGCGCTGTGGCTCCCGCGCGGCCGCGACACCGGGCACCCGACCCGGCCGGAGCCGCCGTGGGCGTTCCGCCGGGCGGTGGGGCTGAGCGCCACGGTGGTGCTGCTCGCTCTCTTCGGCTGGTGCGCGTTCGAGGTGACCAGCGGGTCCCGGACCGGGCTGGCCGAGCGGGTCACGGCGGTGGCGATCTCACTCTGGCCACTGCTGGCGGTCCTCTCCGCCCGGCGGGCGCACCTCACCTGGGCCGCCGGCGGCGTCGTGCGCATCGGCCCGGACCTACCGACAGTTGGCGTCGTAGGCCCGGATCCGCTTGAACCAGGTCGCGGGCCCGCTCCTCGACGGCCTGATCGACTGCCGTGAATCGTCGCCCGACCTGGTCCGGCGGCGGGACGTCGGCCCATCCGCCCGAGCGCGAGGCGTCGGCCCGGACAGTTCCTCCGGTCACATCGCTACGATCGCCCGATGTCTGTTGTTCCCCGCTGGGCCCTGCTGCCGGCTGGTGGCGCACCGCTGTTTCTCATCGGAGGCTGGACGCTGGCGCAGGCCGCCCAACCTGACGGGTCCGACCCGGTCCGGCAGACCATCAGCGCCCTTGCCGCAACGGGCGCGGACCATCGCTGGATCATGACCGTCGGGCTGGCCGGCCTGGGCCTCTGTCACCTGATGACGGCGCTCGGCCTGGTCACCGCCGCGCCGGCGGGCCGAGGGCTGCTCGCGCTGGGCGGGCTGGCCACCCTGGTGCTGGTCGCGTTCCCGCAGCGCCCAGGCGGTTCGACGACACACGTCGTCGCCGCTGGTGTGGCGTTCGGGGCGTTGGCTGTCTGGCCGGCGCTGGCCGTGCCCCGTCGAGCGGCGCTGCCCCTCGGCCAGGACGACCGCCATCCGCCGGACAGGTCGGCTCCGCGCGGTCCCGCACGCTGGGCACCGCTCGCGGTGGCGGCGGTCCTGCTCGGGCTGCTCGGCTGGTTCGCCGTCGAGTTCTTCGCCGACGGAGCACGGATCGGGCTGACGGAGCGGTTGTTGGCGGCCGTCGAGGCGGCCGTGCCACTGGCCGCCGTGCTCACCGCGCTGGCCTGTCAGCGGCGGCGGCTGGAACCGTCCGGGCCCCGCTGACCGCCGTCGCGGACACCGGACTCGCACGGCACCGGATCGCCGGGATACGCCTGCGCCGGTCCCGTCGCGCACGGGGTTGCCGAGCATCGCGGGGTTCGGGTGCCAGCACAGCGAACGGGCCGCCGGAGAGTTCCGGCGGCCCGCGAGCGGTGACTGGATCAGAAGACGCTGACGCCGTAGACGCTCAGGGCCTCGGTGACGGGCTGGAAGTAGGTCGTGCCGCCGCTGCTGCAGTTGCCGCTGCCGCCGGAGGTCATGCCCAGGGCGGTGCTGCCGCTGAACAGCGAGCCGCCGCTGTCGCCCGGCTCGGCGCAGACGTTGGTGCGGATCAGGCCGGAGACCGAACCCTCGGCGTAGTTCACCGTGGCGTTGGTGGCGTTCACCGAGCCGCTGCGCAGGCCGGTGGTGCTGCCGGAGCGCTGCACCGACTGGCCGACCGACGCGTTGCCGGCGCCGGTGATGTCGCGGTAGCTGCCGTTGTAGAGGTAGACGTTGCCGGCGGCGTTGGCGGAGTTGCTGTGCCGCACGATGCCGTAGTCGTTGCCCGGGAAGCTGGTGCCGGCCCGGGTGCCGATCAGCGAGGTCTGGCCGGAGTTCGAGTACCAGCTCGACGAGATGTTGGTGCAGTGCCCGGCGGTCACGAAGTAATAGGTGCTGCCGCTGCGCACGTTGAAGCCGAGCGAGCAACGCCCGCCACCACCGGCGTAGATGGCCTGGCCACCGGAGATCCGGGTGCTCAGCACGCCGGCCTCGGCCTCGACCCGGACCGCGCCGTTGGCGCGCGCGGCGGCGGCCTTGACCCGCTCCAGCTTCGCTCCGGTGACGGTGCTGTCCACGGAGACGACGACCTGGTTGGTGACCGGGTCGCTCCACCAGGCGGTGCCTGGGATCTTGGCGGAGCGCTCCAGCTCGGCGGTGGCCCGGTTGAGCTCGGCGGCACCACGGGTGACGTAGCGAACGACGGCACCGGCCTTGCTCGCCTTGCTGGCGGCAGCCGCGTCGGTCACCGTGACGACGGACTTGCCACTGGCGTCGATGTACGAGCCGGCGGAGCGGTCGCCGAGCTGAGCGGAGAGGGCGGCGGCGGCATCGGGCGAGGCGGCGGGGGCGGCCTGGGCGGGTGCGCCGATGAGCGTGCCGACGACCAAGCTTCCGGTCACGGCGACGGTGGCCGCGACGCGGAGTGATGACCTCGTGGGTCGCATGTAACAAACCTCCTGGGCGGGGGAACGGGTCTCGCCGGGGGGCGGCAGACCCGAGGGCAACCCGACCGATCTGGGGAAACCGGCCGAATGAAGTGAAGTATCTACATACTTGAGATCATTGACAAGGCTTGGTTTCGCCCGGATTTGCCGATCTTGGCCCGGCCGCATCGCCGCAACACCCCTGACCCGCTGGCGAACAACCACCGTCACATCGAATCCGTTTCGCATGAGCACGGTCACCGATGCCTCGAAGGCGCTGGATGGCGAGGGTGCCGCGCGTCAGGGGGTACGGCGACGGGCGCCGGGAACCGGGCGGGGCACCACATCGCGCACCTGACCCACGTCGTGCCCGTCGGCACATCGCAGTTCGACGCCTACCGGAGCGCCGCAGTCACGGTGGGTGATTGGTCAGCGGCGAACCCTCCGGATCGGCGAGGCACCGGTCGCGCCCCAGCCGAGCACGGCGACCAGCACCAGCCACAGGTCCAGGCCCTTGTCCGTCAGCCGGTACCCGTGGCGCAGCCGACTGCCGGGCTCCCGGTACGGCTCACGACTCAGCAACCTGCTGCCAGGCTGCGTCCATGACCCAGACGCAGGAACCGGCACGCACCCGTACCTTCACCTGGGCAGATCCGGCGGCCAACGCCGCCGAGGTCGGTCGACGCAGCGGCATCGACATGCTCCGGGCGACGATCGCCGGCGAGCTGGCCGCGCCGCCGGTTGATGCACCTCATCGACATGACCCGGATGGAGGCCGACGAGGGTCGGGTCGTCGTCGAGCTGACCCCGCAGGAGTTCCACTACAACCCCCTCGGCAGCGTCCACGGTGGCGTCCTCCCGACGCTGCTGGACACCGCCGCGGGGTGCGCCGTGCACACCACGCTGCACGATCGACAGCGGCACGCTGCGCTGCGAGGGCACGGTACTGCAACGCGGCCGGCGTACGGCCCTGGCCGAGCGAAGCCCGCATCCCCCCGCCATCACCCCCGTTGATCATGAAGTTATTGCTCCGACACGCCGGTGCGAGTGGCAATAACTTCATGATCAACGGGGGCGGGGCGGGGCGGGGGTGGGGATGGGGCGGCAGGGGTGGGCTTAGCGGAGGGCTAGGCGGGCGGCTCGGGCGTCGCGCTTCTCTTCGAAGCGGCTTGCGGCGTGCTCCAGGTTTTCCAGCTGAGCGGCCAGCTCCTCGCGGGCGGCTTCGCCGTCGGCGTTGAGGCCGTTCACGTTGAAGACGTCCCACTGGCGCAGCACCGGCTGCAGCACCTCGTCGCGGTGCTGGCGCAGGTCGTAGATGCCGGCCAGGGCGATCGCCACCGACTTGCGGGCGAAACCGTCGATGCCGCTGCCCGGCATCTGGAAGTCGGCCACCACGTCGGCGACCGCCCGCATGGCCTGGCTCGGGGCCAGCTCGAACGCGGCGGCGAGCAGGTTGCGGTAGAAGACCATGTGCAGGTTCTCGTCGGCGGCCACCCGGGCCAGCAGCGCCTCGCACGCGGGGTCGCCGGTGGCCTTGCCGGTGTTGCGGTGCGAGATCCGGGTGGCCAGCTCCTGGAACGAGACGTACGCCAGTGAGTGCAGCACCTCGTCGCCGTGGGCGTTGGTGTAGCCCTCCGACATGTGCGTCATCCGGGCCCGCTCCAACGCCACCGGGTCGACCGCCCGGCTGACGGTCAGGTAGTCGCGGATCGCGACACCGTGCCGGCCCTCCTCCGCGGTCCACCGGTGCACCCAGGTGCCCCACGCGCCGTCCCGCCCGAACAGGGTGGCGATCTCGTGGTGGTACGAGGGCAGGTTGTCCTCGGTCAGCAGGTTCACGATCAGCGCGGTGCGGGCCACGTCGGGGATGGTGGAGTCGGTCGGAGACCACGCCTCGCCACCGAGCGGCCCGTCGAAGGTGCGCCCCTCGCTCCACGGCACGTACTCGTGCGGGAACCACTCCTTGGCCAGCGTGAGGTGGCGGTCGAGGTTGCGGGCAACCACCGGCTCCAACTCGACGAGGAGTGCGGTCTGGCTCAGTGTGGTGCTCATGGTCACGAGAAACTCCCTACGGTGGCGTAACTTACGCAACCGTAGGTCCCCGAGGCCGTACGCGCCAGTCGTAACGCTCAACCGACCGTCGGCTTGAGGTCCTCCAGAGGTGGCATCCACTCCCCCGCAACGGCCGTGACCTGCTCACCCGAGCGGATGTCCTTCACCTCGTCCGGCGCTCCGTCGGCACCCGGGAACCAGACGTACGGGATGCCGCGGCGCTCGGCATAGCGGATCTGCTTGCCGAACTTCGCCGCGCTCGGCGACACCTCGGTCGGCACCGCGCGCCGCCGCAGCGCCTCGGCCACCCGGTTGCTGGCCGTGCGCTGCTCCTCGCTGGTCACCGCGACGAGCACGGCTGTCGGCACCTCGCGGGAGACCGACAGCTCCCCCGCGCCGAAGAGCAGCCCGAGCAGCCGGGTCACCCCGATCGAGATGCCCACCCCCGGGTACGAGGCAGCGCCGGCGGTGGCCAGGTTGTCGTACCGGCCGCCGGAGCAGATCGAGCCGAACTTCTCGTAGCCGCGCAGCTGGGTCTCGTAGACGGTGCCGGTGTAGTAATCGAGGCCGCGGGCGATCCGCAGGTCCGCCACGCAGAGTCCGGGCGAGTGCTCGGCGGCGGTCTCCACCACCCGGACCAGCTCCTCGATGCCCTCGTCGAGCAGCGGGTCGCTCACCCCGAGCGCCCGCACGGCGTCGGCGAACGAGGCGTCCGGAGCGGAGATCTCCGCCAACGCGAGGCACGCCTTCGCCTGCGCCTCGCTCGCTCCGGTGGTCTGAGCCAGCAGCTCGGCCACCTTCACCGGGCCGATCTTGTCGAGCTTGTCCACGGCGCGCAGCGCCGCCTCCGGGTCGGTCAGCCCGATGCCCCGGTAGAAGCCCTCGCAGATCTTGCGGTTGTTGACCTGGATCGTCACCGGCGGGATCGGCAGCGAGCGCAGCGCGTCCCCGATGACGAGGGGCATCTCCGCCTCGTGGTGCGGAGCCAGGGTGTCCCGGTCGACGATGTCGATGTCGGCCTGGACGAACTCCCGGTAGCGGCCCTCCTGCGGCCGTTCACCCCGCCACACCTTCTGGATCTGGTAGCGGCGGAACGGGAACGCCAACTTGCCGGCGTTCTCCAGCACGTACCGGGCGAACGGCACGGTCAGGTCGAAGTGCAGGCCGAGCTGGTCGTCACCGCCCGACCCCTCGGCGTCGGCGTGCAGCCGCCGGATCACGTAGACCTCCTTCGAGGTCTCGCCCTTGCGCAGCAGCTGGTCCAGCGGCTCCACGGCGCGGGTCTCCAGCGGCGCGAAGCCGTACAGCTCGAAGGTGGCCCGGATCTTGTCGAGCACGAACTGCTCGATCATCCGCTGGCCGGGGGTCCACTCCGGGAAACCGGAGATGGGCGTGGGCTTGCTCATCGGCGTACTCCTTGCGGTTCCGCGCCCGCGGCGCGGTGGTGTCGTGGGTCCGCGCGCGGCGCGGAGAAGGTCTAGAGGCCCCGGGTGGGCGCAGGTCGGCCGCCGCCGACCTGTGCCACCTCGATGAGGTACGGGTTGCTGGCGCGCTCGCGGCCGATGGTGGTGATGGGGCCGTGGCCGGGCAGCACGACGGTGTCGTCGGCCAGCGGGAGGATCTTGTCGCGCAGGCTGGTGAGCATGGCCGGCATGCTCCCGCCCGGCAGGTCGGTGCGGCCGATCGACCCGGCGAAGAGGACGTCACCGGAGAGGCACAGCTCGTCAGCCTCCCAGCCCGACCCGGCGCCCGGCAGTCGGAACAGCACCGACCCGCCGGTATGGCCCGGGGCATGGTCGACCGCGATCTCCAGGCCGGCGAGCGTGAGGGTGGCGCCGTCGGTCAGCTCGGCCACGTCCTCCGGCTCGGTGTAGCTCAGCCGGCCGCCGAAGAGCGCCGTCAGGTCGGCCGAGAGGCCCTTGGACGGGTCGGCCAGCATCTCCCGGTCACCCGGGTGCACGTAGGCGGTGATGCCGCGTGCACCGCAGACCGGCGCGGCCGAGAAGGTGTGGTCGAGGTGGCCGTGGGTGAGCAGCACGGCGGCCGGATGCAGGCGGTGCTCGGCGAGCAGCGCGTCGAGCTGGTCGAGCACCCCGATGCCGGGATCGACCACCACGCACTGCTCCCCCGGCGCGGTGGCAACCACGTAACAGTTGGTGCCGAAGGCGTCTGCGGGAAAGCCGGCCACGAGCACGGGCGCTGTCCTTTCCGTCGAGCAGCTGTCGTCCTGCCCAGCAGCCTAACGGGCGGGCCGAGCGAGTTCGCCGCGTCTGTCCCTCGCACCCCGTGGGGCACAGTGACAACGCCCGATAAGCGCTGCTCGGGATGGGGTGGACCTCGTACACCACATTCCCAGTCGCTAGCCGTACACTCTGGCGGGCGTGTGGCGCGGCACACGTGACGCCCGGACGGGCCGGGACGCCCGGCCGCCGGCGACGACCAGGCAGAGGAAAGGGGAGCACGGGTGGCTTCCAGCAGGGACCGGCAGCGCAAACTGGCGCGTGCCAAGCTCGACCGGCAGTTGGCTCGCCGGGCCGCCGCCACACGGCGCCGTCGGCAGATCCAGGCCGGTGTTGGCGCCGCCCTGATCCTCGTGTTGGTCGTGGCCGGCTCGGCCTGGGCGCTCGGGGCGTTCGACTCCGACCCGAAGCAGAACACGGCCACGGAGGACACCTGCCTCTGGACGCCGCAGGACGCGACGGCCAACACCAACCTCAAGGATGTCGGCACGCCGGAGACCAAGGGTCTGCCCACCGACGGCACCCGGGCGATGACCGTGACCACCAACCAGGGCGCGCCGATCACCGCGGAGCTGAGCCTGGCCAACTCCCCGTGCGCGGCGGCGAGCATCGCCCACCTGGCGAGCCGGTCGTTCTACGACAACACCACGTGCCACGAGATCATCGCCGACGGCGCGCTGCGCTGCGGCGACCCCAGCGGCACCGGCCTCGGTGGGCCGACCTACTCGTTCTACGACGAGGAACTGCCGACCGTGCCGTCGGCGTCACCGTCGGCCAGCCCGGCCCCCGGCCAACCGCCGACCTACCCGAAGGGCACCGTGGCGATGATCGCCAACCCGCCGGGCAACAACGGCAGCCAGTTCCTGATCTTCTTCAAGGACTTCACCACCACCGACCCGAAGTACCCGGTGATCGGCCGGGTGACCGGCGGGCTGGACGTCGTGGAAAAGATCGGCGCCCTCCCGACCGTGGACAATGGGACCGGGGCAAAGGTCAAGCCCAGCGCCGACGTGACGATCCAGAGCCTCACCGTCGGTGAACCGGTCACCGGTGCGGCACCGGCGCCGTCGGCCTCCGGCGCCCCGGCGAGCAGCCCGAGCGCCGGCTGACCGGTCGCCCCCACCCACTCAAGCGGCACTCAGCAGCAGACAGCCAGGAGGATCCAGGCGTGACGTCCACCAGAGAGCGCCAGCGCGCGGCGGCACGCGCCCGGCTCGAGAAGGATATGGCCGAGCGCTCGGCCAAGGCCCGCAAGCGCCGGCAGACGCAGGCGATCGTCAGCGCGGGTGCCGCGCTGGTGCTCGTGGTCGCCGGCACCGTCTGGCTGGCGATGACCCTCGGCGGCGACGACGACAAGCCCGACACCGCCGCTCAGGCGCCCGGCGCGTCCGAGTGCGCGTTCAACGCACTGCCCACGGAGCAGCGGCCCGCGCAGATCAAGGACGTGGGGCTGCCGAGCAACGAGCAGTCCGCCACCGGCGTGCAGACCATGACGATCGACACCAACCTGGGCCCGATCACCGCCAAGGTCGACCGGTCGCTGGTGCCGTGCACGGCGGGCAGCTTCAGCTACCTCGCGGAGAAGAACTTCTTCGACAACACCAAGTGCCACCGGCTTGTGACCGAGGGCATCAAGGTGTTGCAGTGCGGTGATCCCAGCGCCACCGGCAACGGCTGGCGGGAGACCGACGGCACCGGAGGCCCGAGCTACCGTCTGCCCGAGGAGAACCTGCCGACCGACAAGCGCCCGCCGTACCCGGAGGGTGTCATCGCGATGGCCAACTCCGGCCAGCCGGGCAGCACCGGCAGCCAGTTCTTCATCGTCTACGGCGACTCGCCGCTGGACCCGGCGTACACGGTGCTGGGCACCATCACCGGTGGCCTGGACATCGTCAAGGACGTGGCCAAGGCCGGCGACGACGGGGCGTTCGCCCAGCAGGCCGGCGGTGGCCACCCGAAGAAGGAGGTCGTCATCAAGGACCTCGTGATGAGCCCGCCGCAGGGCTGACACCCCGCAGACACGACGAAGCGCCCGCCGGCTGAGCCGGCGGGCGCTTCCGGGTCCGAGGTACGCGGTGTGCGGCGGGTCAGGCGCCGGAGGTGACCCGGTACGCGTCGAAGACGCCGTCCACCTTGCGAACCGTGGCCAGCAGGTGGCCCAGGTGCTTCGGGTCGGCCATCTCGAAGCTGAACCGGCTCACCGCCACCCGGTCGCGGGTGGTGGTGACGGTGGCGGAGAGGATGTTGACCCGTTCGTCGGAGAGCACCCGGGTGACGTCGGCCAGCAGCTTGTGCCGGTCCAGTGCCTCGACCTGGATGGCGACCAGGAACGTCGAGGCTGAGGTGAGCTTCCAACTGACCTCGACCACCCGCTCGCTCTGCGCCCGCAGGTCTTCGGCGTTGGCGCAGTCGTCGCGGTGCACGCTCACTCCGCCGGAGCGGGTGACGAACCCGAACACCGAGTCCGGTGGGACCGGGGTGCAGCACCGGGCCAGCTTGATCCAGACGTCGCTGACGCCTCGGACCACGACACCGGGGTCGCTGCTGCTCTGGCGGCTGCGCGGCGGCCGGGTGGCGACGGCGGTCTCGGCGATGTCCTCCGCCGCGCCCTCCTCGCCCCCATACGCGGCCATCAGCTTCTGCACCACCGACTGCGCGGAGACCTGGCTGTCGCCGACCGCCGCGTAGAGCGAGGCCACGTCGGCCAGGTGCAGGTCGCGCGCGATCGACATCAGCGCGTCGGAGGTGAGCATCCGCTGCAACGGCATGCCCTGCTTGCGCATCGCCTTGACGATCGCGTCCTTGCCGGCCTCGATCGCCTCCTCGCGCCGCTCCTTGTTGAAGTACTGCCGGATCTTCGTCCGCGCGCGGGGGCTCTTGACGAAGCCCAGCCAGTCCTGTGTCGGGCCGGCGGTCTCGGACTTCGAGGTGAAGATTTCGATCACGTCGCCGTTGGACAGCGTCGACTCCAACGGCACCAACTTCCCGTTGACCCGCGCCCCGATGCACTTGTGCCCCACCTCGGTGTGCACCGCGTACGCGAAGTCCACCGGCGTCGACCCGGTCGGCAGCGGGATGACGTCACCCTTCGGGGTGAAGACGTACACCTCCTGGCTGGACAGGTCAAAGCGCAGCGCGTCCAGGAACTCGCTCGGGTCGGCCGCCTCCCGCTGCCAGTCCAGCAGCTGCCGCAGCCAGGTCATCTCGTCGATGTGCGCGGGCGGGCCGACGATCTGGGTGCCCTTGTGCTCCTTGTACTTCCAGTGCGCGGCGATGCCGAACTCCGCGGTGCGGTGCATCGCGTACGTGCGGATCTGCATCTCCACCGGCTTGCCGGTGGGCCCGATGACCGTCGTGTGCAACGACTGGTACATGTTGAACTTGGGCATCGCGATGTAGTCCTTGAAGCGGCCCGGCACCGGCTGCCAGTTGGCGTGGATCACACCCAGCGCCGCGTAGCAGTCCCGGACCGTGTCGACCAGGATCCGCACCCCGACCAGGTCGTAGATGTCGTTGAAGTCACGACCCCGCACGATCATCTTCTGGTAGATCGAGTAGAGGTGCTTCGGCCGCCCGGTGGTCTCCGCCTTGATCTTGGCAGCCTTCAGGTCGACCTGCACCTTCTGTGTCACCTGCCGCAGCAGCGCCTCGCGCTGCGGCTGGTGCTCCCCGATCAGCCGGTTGATCTCCTCGTAGCGCTTCGGGAACAACGTGCCGAAGGAGAGATCCTCCAACTCCCACTTGATCGTGTTCATACCGAGCCGGTGCGCGAGGGGCGCCAGGATCTCCAGCGTCTCCTTGGCCTTCTGCTCCTGCTTGGGCCGGGGCAGGAACGTCAGGGTGCGCATGTTGTGCAGCCGGTCAGCCAGCTTGATCACCAGCACCCGCGGGTCCTTGGCCATCGCCACGACCATCTTGCGGATCGTCTCGGCCTTGGCCGCGTCGCCCAGCTTGACCTTGTCGAGCTTCGTGACACCGTCGACCAGCAGGGCGACCTCGCCACCGAAGTCGGCGCGCATCTGGTCGAGGCTGTATTCGGTGTCCTCGATGGTGTCGTGCAGCAGCGCGGCCACCAACGTGGTGGTGTCCATCCCCAGGTTGCCGAGGATGGTCGCCACCGCGAGCGGGTGGGTGATGTAGGGGTCACCGGACTTGCGGTACTGCCCCGAGTGCCACCGCGCGGCCGTGTCGAAGGCACGCTGAAGCAGGCGGGCGTCGGCCTTGGGGTGGTTGTCCCGGTGGCTCGCGATGAGCGGCTCGAGCACCTCGCTGACCTGCGAGGTCTGCCAGGGCGCGTTGAACCGGGCCAGCCGGGCCCGGACCCGCCGGCCGGTGGGCGCGTTGGACAGCCCGAAGCCACCGCTCGGCGACGGGTCGACACCGGCGTCACTCGGGAACGGCACCACCACCCCATCGGCGCCGGGGGACGCCTCGGCGCTGGGCGGGCCGCTGGTCGGACGCACCGCGCTCTCGCCCGGAGCCCTGCCGGAGGAGCCGTTGCCGGTGCCCGTCACCCGGGCTGGCGCGTCGCCTGTCCGGTCAGTCACCGAGCCGTCAGCGTCGCCTGTCGGGTGCACCGTGCCCTCCGCCGGAGGGACGACATCGTGGGACACCGGCCTCCTCACCGCTCGCCGGAAACACACCGGCCGAACATCGGCCGGCCTGGTCTCGCGCCGCCGGACGGCGTACCGCCGGCGTCAGCAAAGGGCAATGCTACCCGCACGGACGGCCCCCTGCCGCTCCGCCGGATGGTCGGCGCCGCCTCCGCCCGATGGGTCTGGGATCAACCGGTCGGCAGGGCGTCGGCCGGCTCAAACGGTCAGCAGGGCATGAACGGTACGGGGTGCCAGCCGCTCCCGCCCGCCCAGGAAACCGAGCTCCAGCAGCACGGTGAAGCCGGTGACGGTCCCACCGGCCCGCTCGACCAGGTCCAGCGTCGCCTCGGCGGTGCCGCCCGTGGCCAGCACGTCGTCGACCACCAGCACCCGGCGCCCCGTGGTGAAGGCGTCCTCGTGCACCTCAAGGGTGGCCTCGCCGTACTCCAGGGCGTAGGAGACCGAGTGCGCCGGACGGGGCAGCTTGCCGGCCTTGCGCACTGGCACCACGCCCACCCCGGTCGCGTACGCGATGGCCGCCGCGACGACGAACCCGCGCGCCTCGATGCCGACCACCACGTCGAAGGCGTCCCGTCCGTGGTGGGCGACGATCCCATCGATCACCTCGCGGAAAACCTTCCCGTCGGCGAACAGCGGCATGAGGTCCTTGAACATGACGCCGGGCTTGGGGAAGTCGGGCACGTCCAGCACCCGGCCGGCGACTAGTCGGGCGGCCTCCGGGCCGCTGTCTCCGCGCGCCTCGGTGCTGTGGGTCTCCGTCACGGCTGTTCCGCTTCCCTTCAACGACAACGGCGTCCGGCTAGGGGCTGTGTCAAAGCCCCTCGCTGCTCGCACAGCATGCCGGACGCCGTTCGGGTGTTTCCTGCCGGGTCAGCGCCGCTTGGCGCCACCCGGCCGGTTGCCGCCGCCACCCGGGCGACCGCCCCGGGCACCGGTGGTGGGCCGCTTGCCCGCCGGCCGAGCGCCCACCTTGGGGGCGGCACCAGCCAGCGCGGCAGCGTCCGCGTCGAGCGGCTCTTCGGTCGCATCGGCCTGGTCCGGGCTCACGACACCCTTACCGGTGACCTCGCCGCGGGCGAGGCCGCCCCGGCGGGTCAGGATGCGCTTGTTGTGCGCCTGGATCCGCGGGTCGTAGTTCTTCAGCAGCGCCAGCAGCGGGGTGGCCACCAGGATGGAGGTCAGGAACGCCACCGCCATACCGACGAACAACACCAGGCCGAGGTCCTTCAACGTGCCGGCGCCGAGCAGGCCGGCACCGATGAAGAGCAGACCGCCGACCGGCAGCAGGGCGACCACCGAGGTGTTCAGCGACCGCATCAGGCTCTGGTTGACGGCGAGGTTGGAGGCCTCGCTGTACGTCTGGTTGTTGTTGGCGGTGATGCCCCGGGTGTTCTCCTGGACCTTGTCGAAGACCACCACCACGTCGTAGAGCGCGAAGCCCAGGATCGTGAGGAAGCCGATGATCGTTGACGGGGTGACCTCGAAGCCGACCAGCGAGTAGATGCCGGCGGTGAGGATCAGGTTCGTGATCAGCGAGGCGACCGCGGCGACGGCCATCCGCCACTCGAAGCGCAGGATCAGGTAGACCATCACCAGCGCGAGGAAGATGACCAGGCCGAGGATGGCCCGCTCGGTGACCTGGCTGCCCCACGCCTCGCTGACCTGGTTGCCGCTGATCTGCCCCTCGTCGATGCCGAGATCCTGGGCAATCTTGGCCTTGACCGCGACGGTCTGCTCGGCGCTGAGCTGCCCGGTGCGCAGCTCGTAGGAGTCGCCACCGGGACCGCCCACCTTCTGCGCGGTGGCGACCTCGATGCCGGTGTTCTCGGCGGCGAGGGCCGAGTTGACCTCCCGCTCGGCGTCGTCCAGGGTGCCGACGCTGGCCGGCACCTGGAACGAGTTACCGCCGGCGAACTCGATGCCGAGGCTGAAGCCGCGCAACCCGAAGCTGAGGAACGCGATCAGGATCAGGGCCCCGGCGACGCCGAACCAGAGCTTGCGCCGGCCGACGATGTTGAGACCGGCCTCGCCGTTGTAGAGGCGGCTCGCCAGACCGTTTCCAGCCATCTCAGGCCTCCTTGGCGCGCGGGTTGCGGGGCTGAGTCTGCTGGGTGCGGGCCGGAAGCGCCCGGCCCAGACCGCTGACCCGCGGGGACAGGAACGCCCGGGTCCGGGCGAACATCGTCATGATCGGGTGCCGGAAGAGGAAGACCACGACCAGGTCCAGCACGGTGGCCAGGCCGAGGGCGAACGCGAAGCCCTTGACCGTGCCAACCGAGACCACGTAGAGCACCACCGCCGAGAGCAGGGTGATCGCGTTGGCCGAGATGATCGTCCGGCGGGCCCGGATCCAGGCGCGGGGCACCGCGCTACGCGGGCTGCGACCCTCCCGGATCTCGTCCTTCAACCGTTCGAAGTAGATGACGAACGAGTCCGCCGCCACACCGAGCGAGACGATCATGCCGGCGATGCCGGCGAGGGTGAGCGTGAAACCGATCTGCCGGCCGAGCACCACCAGCGCGCCGAAGACCAGCAACGCGGAGAGGATCAGGCTCAGGAAGATCACCGAGCCGAGCAGCCGGTAGTAGAAGAAGGCGTAGATGATGACCAGCAGCATGCCGATGCCGGCCGCGAGCAGACCGGCGCGCAGGTGGCTGGCACCCAGCGTGGCGGTGACGTTCTGCGCCTCCTGCTGCTCGAAGGTCACCGGCAGCGCGCCGTAGCGGAGCTGGCCGGCGAGAGTGCTGGCGTCCTTCTGGTTGAAGTTACCGGTGATCTGGGAGTTACCGGTCAGCACGCCCTGGATCTCCGGGGAGGAGACGATCTCGTTGTCCAGCACGACGGCCACCCGGCACTTGCCGTCCTGACCCAGCGCGATCGCGTCGCAGGCCTGGCCCGTGTTCTGGAACGACTCACGGGTCAGATCGGTCCACTTCCCCTGGCCTTTGCTGGTGAAGTCGAGGCTGACCACCCAGGCGTTGGTCTGGTCGAGCACCGCGTCGGCGTCGTTCACGTCGGTGCCCAGCACCTTGGCCTGGTCGAGCAGGTACTTCGAAACGCCGTCCTCGCAGGCGACGACCTGCTGCTTCGGGTCCGAGATCGACGCCGGCGGACGCTTGTCGAGCTGCGCGCAGCCGATCGTCGGCACGTTGAACTGCATCTGCGCCGGCAGCACGGCCACCTCTTGCGGCGACAGCGTGCCGAACGGCGTGAGCTTGTCGGCCAACGACGGGTCGGTGGCCAGGTCGGCCGGGGCCTGCAACGCGCTGGCGGCCTGCCAGGCGGGAGCGCCGACCTTCTGCTCGACGGCCTTGCGCTGCTCCTCGACGCTGGCCGGCACCGGCTCCGCGCTGGCGCTCGGCGTCGGCGCGGCGGCACTCGGCGAGGCGGACGCGGACGCCGAGGGGGTCGGCGTGGGCGAGGCCGGAGCCATTCCGCCCTGGCCACCGCTGGGCGACGAGCTCACCTTCGGCGCGCCACTGCCCGACGGGGTCACCTTCGGCGACGCGCTGCCGGACGGAGTCGGCAACGCACTGTCGGACGGGATGGGCGTGGCGGCCGGCGGGGGCACCGCGGCCGTTCCGCTGCCGTCGGCGGCCTTGAGCACCTTGCGGAAGCGCAGCTCGGCGGCGCTGCCCACGTCGGTGAGGTCCCGGTTTTCACCGGGCAGGGAGATGACGATGTTCCGGTTGCCCTCGGTGACCACCTCGGCCTCGGCCACGCCGAACGCGTTGACCCGGCTCTCGATGATCTGCCGGGCCTCCTCGAGGTTCTCCGCGGTCGGAGGCTTGCCGTCGACGCTGTTGGTCGCCTCCAGCGTCACCCGGGTGCCGCCGATGAGGTCCAGGCCGAGCCGAGGCTCGAGCCGGTCCTTCAAGCTGCCGCTGGCGCCGCCCGAGAAGAACACCAAAAGATAGAGGACCACGAAGATGAACCCGAGCACGGCGAGCTGCCGCCCGGGGCGCATCTGTCCCTGAGGTGGTGCCACGGCTGTCCTGTCTCCCTGTACGGTCGCGCCGCTGCGCGCAGCGGCGGCGGTGTCCGGCCGGGGGTCCCGGCCGACGGGTCTCACCTGAGCCGACGAGGTGCCGACACGAGGGCCGGACACACCGGCGTGGGACGCCGACGGTCACGGGAACGTGCCGACGCCCGGCGTCGACCCAACTATCCAGTTTTCACGTCTCGTCCGCTGCCCCGGCGGGGCTCGGCGGCCCGGAAGCCGGTCGACCGGCCGTACGCCGGGCTCACCACCCCCGGAGGGAAGGCGTCAGTCCTTGACGGCGTCCGCGTCCTCGGTGACCGGCTCGCTCGGCAGCTCCGCACGGGTGACCACCCGAGCGATGGCCGGGCGGGCGTAGCGGGTCTGGACACCCGGAGCGACCTCGATCAGGACGGTGTCGTCCTCGATGCCGGTGACCGTGCCGTAGAGCCCGCCGATGGTCACGACCTCGTCGCCGGGGCCGAGGTTGGACTGCATCGACTCCGCCTCGCGGCGGCGCTTCTGCTGGGGCCGGATCATCATGAAATACATGACACCGAAGAGCAGGGCGATCATCAGGATCGGCGTGAAACTGCCGGCCCCGCCACCCGCTGCTGCGTAATGCACGGTTACTGAACCTTCCCATTGGCCACCTGCCCGGCACCTGGGGTGCCGGAGCGGAGGCGGATTCTCACGTCCTGTACAGACCGCGGCGAAGTCTAAACCCTGCACCTGAGAACACCGAATGCGGCACAGATCACGTTCACATCACGGCTGATCGGTCTCCAACGAGAACAGATCGGGCACCGCCGGACCATCCATGCCAAATGTACCATTTGGCGGGGTGCGTCCCAGATGCCGCCAGGCACCCTCGGTGGCCACCCGCCCGCGGGGCGTACGGGCCAACAGACCAGCGCGGACCAGGAACGGCTCGCAGACCTCCTCCACCGTGTCCGGCTGCTCCCCCACCGCCACGGCAAGGGTGGACAGGCCCACCGGGCCACCCCGGAACGAGTCGACCAGCGCGGTCAGCACCGCCCGGTCCAGCCGGTCCAGGCCGAGCGCGTCCACGTCGTACACGATCAACGCGGCACGGGCGGTGGCGAGATCGACCACGCCGTCGGCCCGCACCTCCGCATAATCGCGGACCCGGCGCAACAGCCGGTTGGCGATCCGCGGGGTGCCCCGGGACCGGCTGGCGATCTCGGTCGCTCCTTCGGGTGTGATCGGCACACCGAGAATCCGCGCCGAGCGGTGCAGCAGCGTCTCCAGATCCGCCGGAGCGTAGAAGTCGAGGTGCGCGACGAAGCCGAACCGGTCCCGCATCGGCCCGGTCAACAGGCCCGAGCGGGTCGTCGCGCCGACCAGGGTGAACGGCTCGACGTCCAGCGGGATCGCGGTCGCCCCCGGCCCCTTGCCGACCACCACGTCGACCCGGAAGTCCTCCATGGCGCTGTAGAGCAGTTCCTCGGCCGGCCGCGCGATGCGGTGGATCTCGTCGATGAAAAACACGTCGCCCTCGGCGAGGCTGGTCAGGATCGCCGCCAGGTCACCGGAACGCTCGATCGCCGGGCCGCTGGTCACGCGGATGCCCGCGCCCAGCTCGGCGGCGACGATGTTGGCCAGGCTCGTCTTGCCCAGCCCGGGCGGGCCGGAGAGCAGGATGTGATCCGGTGGCGACCCCCGCCGCATCGCGCCCTGCAATAACAGGTCGAGCTGGTCGCGCACCCGGTCCTGGGCGATGAACTCGGCCAGCCGCCTCGGCCGTACCGTGGCCTCCGCGTCCCGCTCGGCATCACTGACGTACGCCGAGGCAAGCCCGTCGGTCTCGCTCACCGCGCCGCCTCCCGTCGCGGCCGGGCACTCATCGGGTACGACCGAGCAGGCGGATGGCCTGCTTGAGCAGGACCGGCACCGGCGGCGTCTCGCCCACGATCGTCTCCGCGACAGCGGCCACGGCCTGGTCGGCCTGACCGGCCGTCCAGCCCAGCCCGACCAGCGCCTGCCGGACCTGGTCGGGCCAGCTGCCGCCAGTCACCCCGGCCACGCCGTCGACGCCGATCGGCACCGGGCCGATCCGGTCGCGCAGCTCCAGCACCAGGCGTTCGGCGCCCTTCTTGCCGATCCCGGGCACCCGGGTCAGCGCCGCGGTGTCGGCGTTGGCGATCGCCTTGCGCACCGCGTCCGGAGTGTGCACGGCCAGCACCGCCTGGGCCAGTCGCGGGCCGACCCCGCTGGCGGTCTGGAGCAGCTCGAACAGCGACTTGGCGTCGTCGTCGGCGAAGCCGTAGAGAGTCAGCGAATCTTCCCGCACGATCAGGCTGGTGGCGAGCCGGGCGACCTGGCCGACCCGCAGCTCCGCGAGGGTCCCGGGGGCGCAGTGCACGGCGAGGCCGACACCGCCAACCTCGATCACGGCCTGATCCGGGCCCGTCGCGGTCACCGTGCCGCGCACGCTGGCGATCATCGTGCTCCTCCTCGTCGTGCCCGGTCGGCGGCCGCGGCCAGCTTGGAGCGGGTCCCGCCGCGCCACACGTGGCAGATGGCCAGGGCGAGCGCATCGGCGGCGTCGGCCGGCTTCGGCGGCTCGGCCAGCCGCAATAGGCGGGTCACCATGGCGGTCATCTGCGCCTTGTCGGCCTGACCGGACCCGGTCACGGCCGCCTTCACCTCGCTCGGGGTGTACGTCTGCACCGGCAGCCCGGCCCGCGCACCGGCCAGCACGGCGATGCCGCTGGCCTGCGCGGTGCCCATCACCGTACGCACGTTGTGCTGGCTGAACACCCGCTCGACGGCAACGCTCTCGGGCTGGTGTTTGGCGACCAGCTCGGTCAGTGACCGGTCCAGGTGCAGCAGGCGCAGCGCCAGGTCGTCGGCCGGGTCGGTGTAGACCACGTAGTAGGCGATGAGAGTGCAGGGTCGGCCGGGCACACCCTCGACCACGCCCACCCCACACCGGGTCAACCCCGGGTCAACGCCCAGCACCCGCACGCCGCCCCCTCCCCAGCCGTCAGCAGTACGTGTGTTCGACACCCTAACCGTCGGCCTTCCCACGGGCCCCACGGGACACGCCCTCGCATTCGTTGCGGCGTCTGAGCGCGTACGCAGTGCTTGCGCCGCCCGGCCATCCCAGGCCCAAACATCAGGGCCCGCGCCGGCTCGCCTGCTGCCGGGGGTGCCACACAGCTTTGCCCCGGAGTATGTGTCGCTGGCCCATGTGCCGGAGGCCACACAGCTCGTAACTTCTTGCGCCATGACGGCAGAACCCGTGGCGGTCCCCCACGTCGTACAGGTCGACCTCGCCGGTCGGACCGCCCTGGTCACCGGGGGCGGAAGCGGCATCGGGCGGGCGTGCGCCCTGCGGCTGGGCGCGGCCGGCGCCAAGGTGCTCGTGGTGGACCGCAACCTGGAGGCGGCCAAGGCGGTGGCCGCCGAGACCGGCGGCCGGGCCGAGGGCGTCGACCTGTCCGACGCCACGGCGGTGGACCGCCTCGACGTGGACGTGGACATCGTGGTGAACAACGCCGGGCTCCAGCACGTGGCGCCGCTGCAGGACTTCCCCGTCGAGCGCTTCGAGTACATCCAACGGGTGATGGTCGAGGCGCCGTTCCTGATCATCCGCCGCGCGCTCCCGCACATGTATGCCCGGGGCTGGGGCCGGATCGTCAACATCTCCTCGGTGCACGGGCTGCGGGCCTCGCCGTACAAGGCGGCCTACGTCTCGGCCAAGCACGCCCTCGAAGGGTTGTCGAAGGTGGTCGCCCTGGAGGGCGCCGCGCACGGGGTCACCGCCAACTGCATCAACCCGGCGTACGTGCGCACCGCCCTGGTGGAGAGCCAGATCGCCAACCAGGCGGCCAGCCACGACATCCCGGAGGCCGAGGTGATCGAGAAGATCATGCTGGCCCGGGCCGCGATCAAGCGACTGATCGAACCGGAGGAGGTCGCCGAACTGCTGGCGTACCTCTGCTCGTCGCCGGCGGCGTTCATCACCGGCGCGTCGATCGCCCTCGACGGGGGCTGGACGGCGAACTAGTGGGCCCGAGCACAATGTCGACCATGTCATCGCCGGTGGAGTTCCTGGAACTGCTCGCCCGTGAGGCCGCAGCGGTCGAGTTCGAGGGACCTCTGGTGGCCGCGCGGGCCGCCGGCCTGCCGCCCGACCGGCTGGCCGAGCTGGAGCAGGCAAAGTCGGTGGCGTTGCGGGTCCGCGCGCTGCTGGAGCGGCGCCGCCGCCGTGAGACCGAGCTGTCCGGCCTGTACGACACGGTCAGTGACCTGGCCGGGTTGCGCGACCTGGACGACGTGCTGCGGGCGATCGTGCACCGGGCCCGCAACCTGCTCGGCGCGGACGTGGCCTACATGACGCTCAACGACGACGAGCGCGGCGACACCTACATGCGGGTGACCGACGGGTCGGTCTCGGCCCGCTTCCAGCAGCTGCGCCTGCCGATGGGCGCCGGCCTCGGTGGCCTGGTAGCCCAGTCCGGCGCCCCGTACGTCACCGCCAACTACGGCGAGGACGCGCGCTTCCACCACACCGGTGAGATCGACGCCGGGGTCGGGGAGGAGGGTCTGGTCGCGATCCTCGGGGTGCCGCTGCGACTCGGCTCCACCTCGATCGGGGTGCTCTACGCGGCCAACCGTTCGGCCCGACCGTTCGTCCGGGAGGAGGTGACGCTGCTGGTGTCCCTCGCCGCGCACGCCGCGGTGGCGATCGACACCGCCCGACTGCTGACCGAGACCCGCTCGGCGCTGGCCGAGTTGTCGGCGGCGAACACCACCATCCGGGCGCACAGCAGCTCGGTGGAGCGGGCCGCGGCGGCACACGACCGGATGACCGCGCTGGTGCTGCGCGGCGGCGGTGTGGAGGACGTGGCGGCCGCGGTGACCGAGGTGCTGGGCGGCGCGCTGCTGGCGCTGGACGCCGAAGGCCGCCTGCTGGCCCGGGTGGGTGAGATCGACGAGCCGGACCGGGCGGACATCGTCGAGGCGGTGGCCGCGTCCCGGACCGAGGGGCGCAGCGTGCGCCGCAGTCCGCTCTGGTACGCCGCCGTGGTGGCGGGCGCGGAGAACCTGGGTGCCCTGGTGCTGCGCCCGGACGACGAGTTGGTCGACGCCGACCAGCGGATCCTGGAGCGGGCCGCGCTGGTGACCGCGCTGCTGCTGCTGTTCCGCCGGACGGTCGCCGAGGCGGAGGGGCGGGTTCGCGGCGAGCTGCTGGACGATCTGATCGCCCGCCCGCTGCGCGACACCGACGCGCTGCGCAGCCGGGCTCGCCGGCTCGGGGTGGACCTGGACGCGCCGCACGTGTTGGTGGCGGTGGGCGACGACGCGATCGCCGCGACCGGCTCGGCCCGGCAGCGGGTGCTCTCCTGGGCCACCACCTACGCCTCGGCGCGGGGCGGGCTGGCCGCGGCGCGCGACGGCCGGGTGGTGCTGATGCTGCCGGGGTTGGACGCCGGTGGCAGCGCCCGTGCGGTTGCCCGGGACCTGTCCCGGGTGACCGGCCGACCGGTGACGGCCGGGGCGAGTGGTCCGTCGAACACGCCGGCGGCGCTGGCCGGGACGTTCCACGAGGCGGACCGGTGCCTCACCGCGCTGGGCGCGCTGGGCCGGGCCGGTCAGGGGGCGAGCTCCGCGGAGCTGGGGTTCGTCGGGCTGCTGCTGGGCACGGTCGGCGACCGGGGCGAAACGGACGTGACCCAGTTCCTCAGCGCCACGGTCGGGCCGGTGGTCGACTACGACGCCCGGCGGGGGACGGCTCTGGTCAAGACGTTGGAGGCGTACTTCGGGGTGGGTGGCAGCCTGGCCCGGGCCTCCGAGCAGCTGCACGTGCACGTCAACACGGTGACCCAGCGGCTGGAGCGGGTCGGGCAACTGCTCGGCGCCGACTGGCAGCGACCCGAGCGGGCGCTGGAGGTGCAGCTCGCGCTGCGCCTGCACCGCCTACGCGCTCCGGCCAGCTGAGACGCGTCGATCTAGGGCAGATCATCGCTGGTTGATCTCCAACAGCAGCGATATTCCCTAGATCGGCGGGGCGGGGGGCGCGCGGGCGGCGCGCGGGCGGCGCGGCGCGGCGCGCCGCGGCGCGGCGCGGCGCGGGCGGGGCGGGGTGGGGTGGGTCAGCGGGTCTGGATGCCCTGCAGCACGGCGTCGACGACCTGCTCGGGCAGGGTGTGCTCGTCCAGGTCCGGATTCCATCGCAGCACCTGCTGAATCAGCATCGGCCCGGTGAGGAGAGCCATCGTCACCTCCACGTCGATGTCGGCTCGGAGCACCCCCTCGTCGATGCCGCGCCGCAGCACCTCGCGCATCAGCTGCCGCCGGGGCGAGATGATGTTCTGGTAGAGCTGGAACTGGTCCGGGCTGCGGTTCACGGCGGGCACCAGGCAAGGCATGATCTTCGCCGCTCGCGGGTCGACGTTCTTACCGATCGCACCGACCAGCAGCACCAGGTCGTCGCGGACGGAATGGCCCGCAGGCTGCGCCATGATGCCCTTGAGTCGGCGCAGGGCATCCAGCAGCAGCGCGTCCTTGTTGGCCCAGCGGCGGTAGATGGTGGCCTTGCCGACCCCGGCGCGGGTGGCGATCGCCTCGATCGAGAGCGCCTCGATGGTGCTGCCCTCGGCGAGCAGGTCCAGGGTGGCCTCGATGATCGCTTCGTCGGCGCGGATGCTCCGCGGTCGCCCGGGCGACCGCGGAGCATCGGCAGTGGACATCATGTCCGACATTGTCCCCGAACCTAGGCCGTGCCGGCCAACTCGGGCTCGGCGACGGGTGCCGCCGGGGCCTCGGTAACGGCGTCCCGACCGGGCATCCAGCGCAGCACCACCAGCATGCCGAGCGCCGCGATCACCGCCGAGAGGCCCGCCGCCCAGTGCATGGCGGTGACGAAGGCGTCGTTGGCCGCCGAGATCAGCGCCGGCGCCGCCGGGCCGAGCTGCCCGGCTGCGGCGTACGCCCCGGAGATCGACTCGTTGGCCGCGTCGCGGGCCTGCGCGGGCAGGCCGGTCAACGCGTCGCCCATGTCGCTGCGGTAGACCGCGGAGAGCACCGAGCCGAGGATGGCCACGCCGAGCGCGCCGGCCACCTGGCGGACGGTGTTGCTCACCGCGGAGCCGACGCCGGCCTTCTCCCGGGGCAGCGCCGACATGATCGACTCAGTGGCCGGCGGCATGATGTTGGCCATCCCGACGCCCTGGATGAAGAAGACCACCAGCACGATCCAGATCGGGGTGGACGCACCGACGAAGGCGAAGGCGGCGAGCGCCACCACGGTCAGCGCCAGCCCGACGGTGGCGACTGCCCGACCGCCGTAGCGGCGGACCATCGCTGCGCTGCGCGGCGCAAAGACCAGTTGGGCGGCGGCGAAGGGCAGGAAGAGCAGACCGGTCTGCAGCGGGCTGTAGCCACGCACCAGTTGCAGGTAGAACGAGCTGAAGAACATCACGCCCATCGCGGCGAAGAACACCAGGCCGACGATGGCCACCGGCGCGGCGAACCGGGGCACCTTGAAGAGCCGGACGTCCAGCGACGGGTGGTCGGTGCGCCGCTCATGCTGCACGAACCAGGCCAGCACCGCGACGCCGACCAGGATCGACCCCCAGGCCAGCGGGCGGCCGAAGCCGTGCTCGCCGCCGTCGATGATGCCGTAGGACAGGGCGACCAGGCCGACCACGGAGAGCAGGACGCCGAGCACGTCGACCCGACCCGGCCGCGGGTCACGCGACTCGGGGACCAGCAGTGCGACCAGGACCACGCCGGCGGCGACCACCGGCACGTTGATCAGGAAGACCGAGCCCCACCAGAAGTGCTCCAGCAGGGCGCCGCCGAGGATCGGGCCGATCGCGACAGCGAGGCCGACCGCGCCGGCCCAGACACCGATGGCCCGGCCGCGCTCGCGCGGGTCGAAGACGTTCGAGATGATCGACAGCGTCACCGGCATGATGGCCGCGCCGCCGACGCCCATCAGGGCACGGGCCGCGATCAGCTGGGCCGGGCTCTGGGCGTACGCGGAGAGCAGCGACGCCAGGCCGAACAGCACCAGACCGATCATCAGGAAACGCTTGCGGCCGGAGCGGTCGCCGAGCACCCCGAAGGTGAACAGCAGCCCGGCGAAGACCAGCGTGTAGGAGTTGATGGACCACTCCAGCTCGCCCTGGCTGGCACCGAGGCCGTGCACCGGGTCGGCCAGGGTGCGCAGGGCGACGTTGAGAATCGTGTTGTCGAGGACGACCACGAGGAGGCTGATCACCAGCACCCCCAGGATCGCCCACCTCCTCGGGTGTCCAGTGTTGTCGTGCAGCTCCATGCCCGTTCTCCCCCGGTTGCACCCGTCACGCAATACGATACGAGCCAGACTCGTAACTGCGGAGAGCTTAAGGCCGCCATTAACGATACGGTACGGATCCGTATCGTAAGTGGCCCACATCACGTTTCGTGGCGGCCATCGAGGGCCAACCTCCGCAGCCTTTGCTCTGCTTCAACCCACACGACGCTTCAACCCACACGACTATCTGGGACCGCGACTGTTGCGCGGCGTCGGCGACCAGAGCACGACGGTGTGCGGACGGGCGCGGTACACCGCGGCCTCCGCCGGCGTCGGATCAGTCAGCACCAGACGTACCCCCGGGTAGACGTTCCTACCCGGGGGTTCGCTGAAACGGCGGATGCGCCGTCGCGGGATTACCGGCGGCGGGCCGCCAGCCGGTGGGCCAGTGCGGCGACGCTGCCCCAGATGCCGCGCCGGAACAGCACCACGACGAGGACGAAGATGCCGCCGGTCACCAGGCCGATCGCCTCGAACCCGGAGAACGACAGCCAGTCCTCCAGCCGGACCACGATGCCGGCGCCGAGCACGCCGCCCCAGAGGGTGCCGATCCCGCCGAGCACCACCACGATGACCGCCTTGCCGGAGGTGGTCCAGTGCAGCACGTCCAGCGAGACGAACCGGTGGCCGACCGCGAACAGTCCACCGCCGAGGCCGGCGATGAACCCGGAGAGCACGAACGCGGTGAGCTTGTAGCGGTGCACCGGGTAGCCCAGCGCCCGAGCCCGGGCCGGGTTGTCCCGGATGCCGACCAGCACCCGACCGAACGGTGAGTGCACGATCCGCCAGGCGGCGGCCAGTCCGAGCAGCACGATCGGCAGAATCGCATAGTAGAAGAAGTAGTCGTCGGTGAGGTCCCAACCGAACAGCTCGCGAGGTACGCCCTGGAGGCCGTTCTCGCCCTGGGTCACCGAGCGCCACTCGTTGGCCACGTAGTAGACCATCTGCGCGAAGGCCAGGGTCACCATGGCGAAGTAGATGCCGGTCCGTTTGACCGCCAGGTAGCCGATCGGCACCGCCAGCACGGCAGCGGCGAGCGCCCCGGCCAGCACGGCCAGCGGGAACGGCAGGCCCGCGTGGATGGCGACCAACCCGGTGACGTACGCCGAGGTGCCCCAGAACGCGGCGTGCCCGAAGGACATCAGCCCGGTGAAGCCGAGCAGCAGGTCCACCGCCACGGCGAACAGCGCCCAGCAGAGGATGTCCACCGCGACCGCCGGGTAGAGGCTGTTGGGCAGCCATGCCGCGACGGCCAGCCCGACGGCGAGCAGCGCGTACCGCACCCAGCCGGGTGCCTGAGCCACGGCGATCAACCCGGACGGTGGCGTCGAGCGGGACGCGTCGGCGGGAGTGTCCACGGTGCTGGTCATGCGGGAGCCTCCTCACGACCGAACAGACCGGCCGGGCGCCAGAGCAGCACGACGGCCATCACGATGAAGACGATCGTCTGCGACACGATCGGAAAGTTGGACAGGTACGCCTCACCCCACGCCTGGACCAGGCCGATGCCGAAGCCGGCGGCGACCGAACCGAAGATGGAGCCCAGCCCACCGATCACGACCACCGCGAACACCACGATGATCAGGTCGGCCCCCATCAGCGGGTTGACCGCGCGCATCGGCGCGGCCAGCACGCCCGCCAGACCGGCCAACCCGATGCCGAAGCCGAAGACCGGCGTCACCCAGCGTCCGACGTCGATACCGAATGCCCGGGTCAGGTCGGGCCGCTCGGTGGCCGCACGGACCACCATGCCGATCCGGGTGCGGGTGAGCACCCACCACACCGCGACGCAGAGCAGCACCGCGAAGCCGAGGATGAACACCCGGTACGTCGGGAAGTCGAAGAGCCCGAAGTTCACCGTCCCGCTCAGGAGCGACGGGGTGGCGTACGGGCTGGACTGCACGCCGTAGCGCAACTTCACCAGGTCCTGCAGGATCAGCGTCAGGCCGAAGGTGAGCAGGAAGTTGTAGAGCGGATCGAGCTTGGTCAGCCGGTGGATCACCGCCCGCTCCAGCGCCATCCCGAGCAGGCCGAGCCCCACCGGTATGATCACCAGCGCTGCCCAGAACGGCACGCCCGCCTCGGTGAGCAGCACGTACGCGCCGAACGCGCCGAGCATGTAGAACGCGCCGTGGGCGAAGTTGACCACCCGCAGCATGCCGAAGATGACCGCGAGCCCGAGGGCGAGCAGGGCGTAGAACGCCCCGCTCACCAACCCGTTGAACGTGTTCTGCGCGAATCCGCTCATAGCTTGCAGTCCGCGGAAGGCGCGCGGAACGCCTCCGCGGCCGGGATCGTCTTGAGCACGTTGACGTAGTCCCACGGCTCGGTGACCTCGGACTGCGGCTTCACCTGGGCCAGGTACGCGTCGTGCACCACCCGGTGGTCCTCGGCGCGGATCTTGCCGTTGCGCAGGAAGACGTCCTCGACCGTCTTGCCCTCCAGGCCCTTGACGACGGCGTCCGCGTCGTCGGTGCCGGCGGCCTGCACGGCCTCCAGGTACTGCAGTGCGGCGGAGTAGTTGGCCGCGTGCGCGAAGGTGGGCCGGGTGCCGGCCTTCTGCTGGAAGCGGTCGGCGAACTCCCGGTTCTTCGCGTCGAAGTTCCAGTACCAGGCGTCGGTGTACGTGGTGCCGGCCAGCGCGGCCGGGGTGAGCGAGTGGATGTCGGTGAGGAACATCAGCCCCACCGCGAGGCCGACGCCCTTGTCGCGCAGCTTGAACTCGTTGTACTGCTTCACCACGTTGACCAGCTCCGCGCCGGCCTGCATGGTGCCCAGCACGTCCGGCTTCGGGTTCAGGTTCGGCGCCTTGAGCAGGAAGGTGGAGAAGTCGCCGCTGGTGTTCGGGAACGGCGCGCCGTCCTTGCCCACCACCGTGCCGCCGGCCGCCGTGATCGCGGTGGAGAAGCTCTTCTCCATGTCCTGACCGAAGGCGTAGTTCGGGTACAGGATGTACCAGTTCTTGCCGATCTGCTCGGTGGTGGTCT
The DNA here is from genome assembly GCF_045209745.1 of Micromonospora sp. NBC_01638. NCBI lineage: Bacteria > Bacillati > Actinomycetota > Actinomycetes > Micromonosporales > Micromonosporaceae > Micromonospora > Micromonospora sp. NBC_01638. The sequence continues at coordinate 4,579,699 of NZ_CP109273.1, read as the reverse complement.
TTCCGGTGCCGTTGGCCAACATGTACGTGTCGTAGGCGTAGTGGAAGGTGTACTTGTTGCAGCTCTTGCCGGTCAGATCGGTGGTCGCCGCACCGATGTTGAAATAGAGCTTCTTCTTCTCCTTCGCCACGTCGGCAACCTTCAGCGCCGCCGACGAGGTGGGCACGTCCAGGATCAGGTCGACGCCCTTGCGGTCGTACATCTCCTGGGCCTTCGAGTTGGCCACGTCCGGCTTGTTCTGGTGGTCGGCGGTCTCCACGGTGATGTCCCTGGTCACCGCCTTGTCGCCGTACTTCGCGGTGAAGTCGGCGATGGCCATCTCCACCGCCGCCACCGAGTTCTTCCCGGACAACTCCGAGTACGCCCCGGACTGGTCGTTGAGCACGCCCAGCACGATCTTGTCGCCGGTCAGCTTCTGGTCGCCGCCCGACTGGGGACCACCGCCGCCGCAACCGGCGACCAGCACCACCGCGGCCGACGCCGCCGCCACACCCACCGTCCTGCGCATACCCACTCCATCCATCCCGTGCATCGTCGCGCGGGTCGTCGTTGAAAATTCAGATCCCGAGGTACGCGAGCAGTTCGCGTTCCCGCGAGCGCACCTCGGAGTTGTCCATCGCCTCGGCGACGCGTCCCTCGGCCAGCAGGTAATGCCGGTCGGCGACGCCGGTGGCGAAGTGCAGGTTCTGCTCGACCAGCAGCACGGTCACCCCGTGCCGCTTGGCTTCCCGCAGCAGGTCACCGACCTGCTGCACCAACAGTGGAGAGAGCCCCTCGGTGGGCTCGTCGCAGAGCAGCAGCCGGGCGCCCATCCGCAGCACCCGGGCCAGCGCGAGCATCTGCTGCTCGCCGCCGGAGAGCATGGTGGCCGCCGAGTCGCGCCGGGTGTAGAGGGCGGGGAACGCGTCGTACACCCGCTCCAGCGACCACGGGTCGGGGCCGACCGTGGGCGGCAGGGTGAGGTTCTCGGTGACGGTCAGCGTGGCGTAGCTGCCCCGGTCGTCGGGCACCCAGCCCAGCCCGAGGCGGGCCCGCTTGTGCGCGGGCAGCCGCCCGATGTCACGCCCGTCCAGCTCGACCGTGCCGCGCTGGCCGGGGTGCAGCCCCATCACGCAGCGCAGCAGGGTGGACTTGCCGGCGCCGTTGCGCCCGACCAGGGTGACCACCTCGCCGGCGTCGACCCGGAGGCTGACGTCCCGCAGCACCTGCGCCTCGCCGTAGGCGGCGGAGAGGTTCTCAATGCGCAGCATCAGCGGCTCCCAGGTAGGCGGTGATCACGCGTTCGTCCGCGCGGACCTGCTCGTACGGGCCTTCGACGAGGACCTTGCCGGCCTGCAACACGGTGACGGTGTCGGCGAGTCGGCCGACCACGCTCATGTTGTGCTCGACCATCACCACGGTCCGGCCCTCGCGGACCCGGCTGATCAGCTCGACGGTGCGGTCGACATCTTCGAGGCCCATCCCGGCGGTCGGCTCGTCGAGCAGCAGCACCTTCGGGTCCAGTGCCAGGGCGATGGCCAACTCCAGGGCACGCTTGCGGCCGTACGCCAACGCGTCGGAGGGGGCGTCCGCCAGCTCGGACAGCCCGACCATGGCCAGCAACTCGTCGGCCCGCTCGGTGTAGCGGCCCATCAGCTTCGCCGAGCGCCAGAACCGCCAGCCCAGCCCACCCGACGACTGCAGGGCCAACGCGACGTGCTCCCGGGCGGTCAGCTGCGGAAAGAGGCTGGTGATCTGGAACGAGCGGGCCACGCCGAGCCGTGCCACCTGCTCCGGGGGCAGCCCGGTGACGTCCCGCCCGGCCAGCTCGATCCGCCCGCCGCTGGGGCGGAGGAAGCCGGTGAGCAGGTTGAACAGGGTGGTCTTGCCCGCGCCGTTCGGGCCGACCAGCGCGTGCACACAGTCCGGCGCGACGTCGAGGTCGACGTCGTCGACCGCCCGGAAGCCCCGGAAGTCGCGGGTCAGCCCACGGGCCGACAGGAGCGCTTGCCCGGCCATCGCCTCATCCTCCGCACGGTCGCGGCGACGGTCGTTTCGGTGACTGTGGTCACAGGTCCGTCGCGTGGACGAAACCTACGGCGGGCCGCGCACGTCGAACCATGTCGATGACATCCATATTCGGCTGGCAGCGGACGTGCGCAGACACCACTCCCCCCTGCTGTCGGCTTGACCGGACCCCCTAGGTTGATGATCCACACAGCCCCACGAAAGGCCCCCACCCCATGCCTGTCGGCTTTACCATGGCGATCGTCTTCGCCGTCGTCCTGGCGGTCTGCGCCGTCCTGGCTCTCGTCGCCCCCAAGGGCTCGCTGAAGCGGACGGCCTCCCTCGCCGCGCTCGGCTTCCTCGCCCTCACGCTGCTGGTCGGTGTCGCCTCCAGCGCCCACTCGGTGCCCATCCGCTCGGTCGGCATCGTCACCAGCTTCGGTAAGCCCACCGGCGAGGTGACCGGCTCCGGCCTGAAGTGGGTGGCGCCCTGGCAGAAGGTCGGCGAGTGGGACGCGGGTCGGCAGAAGTACGACCACATCGGCGGCAACAACTGCGTACGGGTCCGCACCGGCACGCTCGCCGACGCCTGCGTCGAGGTGCTCATCGAGTGGCAGGTCAAGCCGGAGAACGCGCCGAAGCAGTTCATGGACTACAAGGGGGACTTCGTCAGCTTCCGGGGCCAGCGGGTGGGTGTGCAGCTCGACAGCGCGGTCAACGACGCCTTCGCCGCGTACAACCCGCTGGAGAAGATCGACGCCCAGACCGGCGACCTGAACGTCGACCTGAAGCCGTTCGCCGCGAACATCAAGACCAGCGGGGAGACCCGGCTCGCCACCGACGTGGACATCCTCTCGGTGACCATCACCCGGGTGAACCACGACGACAAGACCGAGGGCAACATCAAGGCGTTCCAGGACAAGCTGGCGCAGACCCGCAACCTGGAGCAGGACCGCAAGAACGCCGAGATCTCCAAGCAGATCACCGAGACGAACGCGAAGGTCGACAAGGTGACCCGCTGTCTGGAGATCGCGGAGAAGAACGGTGCCAACCCGGGGCTCTGCATCAACCCGGGCATCGTTACCGGCAAGTGAGAAGGAGCCGGCCCACCCGCAGCGGGTGGGCCGGCTGCCTTTCGCGCCGGCCTCGCTCGCGCCGACGCCGGCTCCGGGTAGACCGCTTGCGCAACATCACCGCGATGGCGCTGATCGCGGGGATCACCACCGGGGGCGACATTGCCCACCTGTTCGGCGCTGCTGTTTCAGCGTGCGTCCGGGTCCGCGTCTCGCGCCTGGTGGGGCCGGTGCTCGGTGATCCACGCTTCCACGTCTTCCACCAACCACACCGCTCCCCCGGCCAACCGATCGAACGGCTCTGGGAAGTCTGGTCGGCTGGTGATCTGCACGACGCGGGCGCGGGACACCTGGAGGCGTTCCTGTAGCTCGGCGCTTCCGTACAGCCTGCGGACCATGGGCCGGACGCTATGCGCACCCGTCAGTGTCATATGTGATAGCTGTCAGACTTGACACTGTCGGGTACGACAGGGCAAGGTCCCCCGTAGGGCCCACACGAACTGCAACCGACCAGGGCCTTTCGGTTAGCGGTCCGGCCACTTGATCAGGGATCGGTGGCCGGACCTGCCCATCCCCTGGAGGTGGAACCGTGGCCATGGACGACGGGCCCGTGACGCCAGCACTGGTCATCTGGACTGCGCAACGAGTAATCAGGCAGCACCAGGAGTCACCGAGCGAGCACCGGGTCACGGGCCGCTGCGCGCAGTGCCAGGACGGCCGGTGCGAGATGCTGACCTGGGCGCGGGACACGCTCAAGGCGCACCGCAGGTGATCGAGCGGGAGCTACCCCGGTCGGTGTGGGTGCCGATGCTGGCCCGGCAGACCATCACGCAGCACCGCGTGCACGGATCATGCCGGCGCTGCCGGCCTGGCGGGTGCACGGAACTGAGGTGGGCGCGCAACCGGTTGAAGGCGTACCGCGTGGCCGGGAACTGGGCACCTGACCAGCCTCGGTTCAGTCCAGGGTGACCACCCAGCGGGCGCCCTCACCCCGGGCCAGCCGGTCGAACGCCGCGGGCGCCTCGTCCAGCGGAATCGTGCCGCTGACCAGCAGGCGCAGATCGAGTGCGCCGTCGGCCAGCTCGGCGGCCAGCACCGGCACCTCGCGGTCCGGGTCGGACGAGCCGTACACCGAGGAGCGCAGCGTACGGGCGGAGTGGAAGATGTCCAGCGCGCCGAGGCTGACCATGTCGTCCTTGGCACCCATACCGACAACGGTCACCGCTCCCCCGCGCCGGGTGAGCCGCCAGGCAGCGCGGATGGTGGCGGCACGGCCGACGCACTCGAAGGCATGATCGACGCCCCGACCCTCGGTACGCGTTCGCACCTCCTTGGAGAGCCGGTCGTCGGAGAGCAGGAAGTCGGTCGCCCCGGCGGCGAACGCCAGGTCCCGCTTGGCCTCGGCGACGTCGATAGCGAGGATCGTCGTGGCGCCGGCCCGGCGGGCAGCGGTGAGCACGGCGAGGCCGACCCCACCGAGCCCGATCACCGCGACCGACTCGCCGGCAGCCACCCGAGCGGTGTTGTGGACCGCGCCGACACCGGTGAGCACCGCGCAGCCGAGCAACGCGGCCCGCTCCGGGGGCAGCCCGGCGGGGATCGGGATGACGGCGTTCTCGGGCACCACCACCGCCTCGGCGAGCGCGCCGAGGCCCAGGGTGAGGTGCAGCGGGACGCCGTCGTCGGTCTCGCCGCGCGGCACGGTCGGGGCCGTGGTGTTGGCGCAGAGCCACGGCTCGTCGTGCTGACACCACCAGCAGGCCCGGCAGGCCGGCGCCCAGTTGAGCACCACCGGGGTGCCGACCGCCAGCCGGCTGCCCGGCCCGGCCTCGGCCACCACCCCGGTCGCCTCGTGCCCGAGCACCAGCGGGAACCTCGCGGCGAGGGTGCCGTTCACCATGGACAGGTCGGAGTGGCAGATGCCGGCCGCGCGGATCGTCACCCGCAGCTCGCCGGGGCCGGGCGGGGGCAGGCGGACCTGCTCGACCCGCAACTCGGCGCCGGACCCGCGCGCGACAAGCGCTCGCACGGTGACCGGCGCTCCCGCCGAGGCTGGCGAGCCCGGCTCGGTCTGGCCCGCCAGGGCCGGCGCGGTCGGGGACAGCTCGGGGCCGGTCATCGCTGGATCGCCTTCAGCTCGCAGAACTCGGCGAGCCCGTGCACGCCCAACTCCCGGCCCAGGCCCGACTGCTTGTAGCCGCCGAACGGGGCGAGCGGGTTGAACGGGGCGCCGTTGATGTCGACCGCGCCGGTGCGCAGCCGCCGGGCCACCGCGAGCGCGGCGTCGGTGTCGGCGGACCAGACCGCGCCGGCCAGCCCGTACGATGAGTTGTTGGCGATGTCGACCGCCTCGTCAGTGTCGGCGAACGGGATGACGGCGAGCACCGGGCCGAAGACCTCCTCCTGGGCGAGCGCGCTGTCCGGGTGCACGTCGGCGAAGACGGTCGGGGCGACGAAATGCCCCTGTGTCGGCACCGGGGCGTCCGGGCCACCGGCGACCAGTCGGGCACCGTCGGCCAGTGCCCGGTCGATGTGACCGCGCACCCGCTCGGCCTGGGCGGCGGAGACCAGTGGGCCGAGCCGGGTGGCCGGGTCGAACGGGTCGCCGAGCCGGTAGCCGGCCACCGCCGTGGCGATCAGGTCGAGCGCTTCGTCGTACCGGTCGCGGTGCACCAGCATCCGGGTCCACGCGGTGCAGGTCTGGCCGGAGTTGAGCAGGGCGTTGCCGACGCCCACCTTGACCGCGGTGGCCAGGTCGGCGTCGGGGAGGATCACGTTGGCGGACTTGCCGCCCAGCTCCAGCGCGACCCGGGCGATCCGGTCGGCGGCGAGCCGCATGATCCGCGCGCCGGTCACGGTGGATCCGGTGAACGAGACCACGTCGACGTCGGGGTGCCCGGCGAGCGCCTCGCCGACCACCGGCCCGGTGCCGGGGACCAGGTTGAGCACGCCCGGCGGCAGCCCGGCCTCGGCGACCGCGTCGAAGAGCAGGTACGCGGTCAGCGGAGTCAGCTCGCTGGGCTTGAGCACCACCGTGCAGCCGGCGGCCAGAGCGGGCGCCAGCTTCGCCATCACCTGGTGCAGCGGGTAGTTCCACGGGGTGATCGCGCCGACCACGCCGATCGGCTCGCGGACGACCAGCGAGTTGCCGATGGTCTCCTCGACCGGGGGCCGGCCGGCGAGCGCGACGTGGTCGCGCAGCACGGTCAGCGGCAGCGCGACCTGCACCCGGGTGGCGAGCTTGAGCGGCGCGCCCAGCTCGACCGCGATGGTGTGGGCGAGGTCGTCGGCACGCGCGGCGAGCGCGGTGTGCAGCCGGTCGAGGTGGGCGGAGCGCTCGGCGGGGGCGGTGGTCGACCAACCGGGGAAGGCCACACGGGCCGCGGCCACGGCGCGGTCCACATCGGCCGGGGTACCGGCCGGCACCTGCCCGATCAGCTTTCCGGTGCTCGGATTCTCCACGTCGATCAGATCGGCGTCGGCGGGAGACGCCCATTCGCCGGCGAGGTGCAGGTGGCGCCGGAGGCGCAGGGCGTCGGGGAGCTGCGCTGGCGGGGCGGCGAGGTCCATGTCGTCCCTTCGGGGGGTGGGCGATGGGCGCTGAAACTAGCGCTGGGAGTTTCGACGCTACCCGCTGGGCCGGGCGGACTCCACCGGGTCGAGGGGGCCGACGGTGCGGGCGTACTCGGCGGCGAGGCCGTGCAGCAGCGCGTCCAGGCCGAGGGCGAAGGCGCCCTCGTCCACGCTCTGCTGGTGCTCGGCGAGCCGGTGCGCCTGACGCAGGTGCGGGTAGTGCGCGGCGTACAGCTCCGGGTCCTCGACGAAACCGCGGGCGAACGAGCCGAGCGCCGACCCGGCCACGAAGTAGCGCAGCGCCGCGCCGATGTGGGTGGCGCGGGCGGGCGGCCAGCCGGCGCGTACCAACCCGCCGTAGACCGCGTCGGCCATGGCCAGCGCAGCCGCCCGACGGCCCGGCCCCTGGGCCAGGTACGGCACGATGTTCGGGTGGGCGGTGAGCGCCCGCCGGTAGGACCAGGCCCAGTCACGCAGGGCGGTGGCCCAGTCCCGGCTGGCGAAGCCGCTGGTGTCGACGGCGGCGGTGACGGTGTCGGCGACCGCGTCGAGGATCTCGTCCTTTGTGGCGAAGTGGTTGTAGAGCGACGGCCCGCGTACGCCCAGCTCGGCGGCGAGCCGGCGGGTGGAGAAGGCGGGCAGGCCCTCGGCGTCGATGAGCGCGGTGGCTGTCTCGACGATCAGCTGCCGGGTGAGCCGGGGCTGGCGTGGTCGGGGCACTGCGCTCCTCGCGGGTCTCGGCCGTCAGGTCTGGACGCGGCAAAACTTGCACCGCTAGTTTAAAGGTGACCGGCAGCGTCGACGCCAGGAGGACCACCGTGGACTTTTCACTGACCGACGAAGAGCGGGCGGTGCGGGACACCGTCCGATCGTTCATCAGCCGCGAGGTGATGCCCCTGGAGGCGGAGGTGCTCCGCCGGGAACGGGCGCACCAGCCGGGCCTCGACCACTCCGAGGTACGCGAACTGCAGCTCAAGGCGCGCAAGTTCGGCTTCTGGGGCCTGGCCACCCCCGAAGAGTACGGCGGGATGAACCTGCCGGCGGTGCTCCAGTCGCTGGTCTGGACCGAGCTGGGCCGCACGTTCGTGCCGTTCCGCTTCGGCGGCGAGGCGGACAACATCCTGTTCCACGCCACCGAGGAGCAGAAGCGGGAGTTCCTCATCCCGACCATTGAGGGCGAGCGGCGCTCCTGTTTCGCGATCACCGAGCCGGGCGCCGGCTCGGACGCCGCGAACATCCGGCTCTCGGCCCGCCGAGACGGCGACGACTGGGTCCTCGACGGCGAGAAGACCTTCATCACCGGCGGCCACGACGCCGACTTCGCCATCGTGGTCGCGGTGACCGACCGGGAGAAGGGCGCCCGCAACGGCGGGGCCACCGCGTTCCTGGTGGACCGGGCGATGGGCTGGCGCTCGGAGTTCATCCAGACCATGGGCGAGGGCGGGCCCGCGTCGCTCATCTTCGACGGCGTACGCGTGCCGCACCGCAACATCCTCGGCGAGATCGGGCAGGGCTTCACGCTGGGCATGGAGTGGATCGGCAAGGGTCGCTACACCATCCCGTCGCACGCCATCGGCATCGCCGAGCGGGTGCTGCAGATGGCCATCGAGTATGCCAACACCCGGGAGACCTTCGGCGCGAAGATCGGCACCAACCAGGCCATCCAGTGGATGATCGCCGACTCGGAGACGGAGCTGGAGGCGGCCCGCTGGCTGGTGCTGCGCTCGGCCTGGACGGTCGATCAGGGCCTGGACCCCCGGCACGCCTCGTCAATGGGCAAGCTCTACGGCGCCGGCATGGTCAACCGGGTGGTCGACCGGGTGCTCCAGATCCACGGCGGCATGGGCTACACCCGTGAGCTGCCCATCGAACGCTGGTATCGGCAGGTCCGGCTCTACCGGATCTTCGAGGGCACCGACGAGATGCAGCGGCTGATCATCTCCCGCGATCTGCTGCGTGGATACACGAAGATCGGCGGTCACCTCGCCTGAGCCGGGCTCAGGCGGTCAGCGCCTCCAGGGCGGCGTCCACATCGGCCTCGGTGGAGTAGATGTGGAAGGAGGCGCGGACCCGTCCGGCGCGCACGGCCGCCCGGATGCCGGCCGCCGCCAGCCGCTGCTGCGCGTCGGGCACGTCCACGCTGACGATGGCGCTGTCCCCCGGCGGCCGACCCAACCCGGTCAGGAACCGGTTGGCCAGCGCCACGTCGTGCGCCCGGATCGCCGGCACGCCGATCTCGGCGACCAACTCCAGGGCGGGCGCCGCACCGACCCAGCTGAACCAGGCCGGTGAGATGTCGAACCGGCGGGCGTCGTCGGCCAGCCGCAGCGGCGGGCCGTAGTAGGAGGCGTGCGGGTCACGGCCCGCGTACCAGCCGGCGGCGTCGGGGCGCAGCCGGTCACGCAACGCCGGGGCCAGATAGGTGTACGCGGTGCCGCGCGGGTTCATCAGCCACTTGTAGCCACCCACCGTCACCACGTCGGCCCGGCTCCCGTCGAACGGCAGCCAGCCGCACGCCTGGGTGGCGTCCACCACCACCAACGCGTCGTGCGCGCGGGCCGCGGTCACGATCTCGTCGTACGCCGCGACGGAGCCGTCCGCCGACTGGACCAGGCTGAACGCGACCAGATCGGTGTCGGCGTCGATCGCGTCGACCAGCGACTCCAGCGGCACCGTACGGACTGTGACCCCGCGCTCCTCCTGGACCAGCCAGGGAAACAGGTTCGAGGTGAACTCGACCTCGGGAACAACCACGGTGGCCCCGGCCGGCAGCGCCGCCGCGACCGGAGCCAGCATCTGGGACACGGCCGCACCGACCGCCACGTCACCGACCGGCACCCCGACGAGGCCGGCGAAGGCGGTGCGGGCCCGGTTTACGGACTCGCTCCAGACCTCCCACGACGTACGGCCGACCTGCCATTCGGTGAGGGCCTCCTGCAGCGCCGTCCACGCCGGCTCGGGCGGCAACCCGTAGGTGGCGGTGTTCAACCAACCGGGCTCCGGCTGCCACAGCTTCTGTGCCTGCTCGATCTCCATGTCATCGACGCTAGGCGGGGCGGCATCGAACGGGCACGGCCAATCGGCGACCGGCGGCCTGGTCGCGGATGGGCAGGGTGGTCAGCGCGCTCCCGTGGCCCCGGTGGGCTCCCACCGGTGCTGACCAGTGGAGCACCGGATCGGTCAGATCGAGGGAAGAACCCGGGCGGCCATCTCAGGACGAGCCTGATGACTTTGCGGCATCAATATGACTCACCGGCATCACGCTCACGAGGATCCGCGCCCGCCCGGTGCCGGTCGGTGGGAGAGGGCGGTCCTGGTGGACAGCAACGTCTACTGTCTACAGCCTGCGTACCGACTGGCTCACCCGCGCCGGGGAGCCGTCCGCCGGCACGGTGGCCGTTCTCTCGAGAGGTCAACGACATGCTGAACGCCGAGGACTTTCCGCCGTTTCAGCGGGCCGTGTCCTACGAGTCGCAGCGCGGGCAGCGGGTGTTCTCGGCCCTGATCGCGCTGCGGCTGTCGCTGCTCCTGCTGGGCGCAGTCGCGGGAATCGCCACCTGGAAGCTTGACGATTTCGCGCTGGGTCCGGCGCTTGCGGCGGGTGCTTTCGCCGCCACCTCGATCGTCGAGGTCTTCCTGCTCACCAATCGCCCGAACGAGCGGTGGTATGTCGGGAGAGCCCTCTCCGAATCCATCAAGTCGCTGACGTGGCGATTCGCGACAGCTGCAGATCCCTTTCCCCGGTCGCGAGACGACTCGGAATCTGTCGAGGAATTCACCGGCCGACTGTTGGGCCTGACCACCGACATGTCGTCTGCCGGGCTGGCCGCCCCTGCGGTTTCTGGGCAACAAATCACCGAAGGAATGCGGACATTGCGCGCCGCCTCCCTTGAGGACCGCCGAGCCGCGTACCTGACCGGCCGCCTTGAGGCCCAGAGGGCCTGGTACGCCGAGCGGTCACTGTCCAACCGTGCGCGGGCGACACGCTGGTCGGTCAGCCTGCTCGTACTGGAGCTACTGGCGGTGGCCCTGGCCGTGTCGAGGGCTGCTGGGCTGACTGATGTCGACCTGCTCGGAGTAGCCGCAGCGGCAATCGCGGCCGGTGCGGCATGGACGCAGACACGGCAACACGGTGCGGTAGCGACCGCGTACGCCCTGGCGAGTCAGGAGCTTGCCGCCATGGGCTCGCTCGCCACACGGGTCAGCTCGGAAGCTCAACTGTCGCAGTTCGTGAGTGACACGGAGACGGCGATATCGAGAGAGCACACGATGTGGCGGGCACGCCGACGCTGAAGGACGTGTCGTACCTGCTGAAGGCGCTAACCACCTCCGCTCACCGCTTGGTGGAACTTCTCGTCGCCGGTCACTGCTCCTCCTCCGTCGGCCAGTGGCCACGGCTCATCGGGATGCGGTGCCGGACCTGACAGGGAAGGTCCGCGCCACACCGGCAGGCCCATCGCCACCGACGCCACGACCAGACCGGCCGGTGTCGGCGGGCGAGTGTCAGGGCGGCAGCAACGAGGTATTCCTCGTACGAGACGCGCCGCATGCGCCCTCCCTCGTCGACAACGAGGACGGTTTGGCCGCCCCGGATGAGAGGGACGCGGCGACCGGGCGGTCCCGCACCGCCCGCCGCATCCCGTGACGAGGAAACTACGGACGATCCCGGGCGGAACAGGTAATGTTCGTACCCCTGGATCAGGAGACGAGGCCGACCTTCAGCGCCAGGTCACGGGCGTCATCCCGGGTGGCACGCGGCCCGTTTAGCAGGTCCAAGGTGATCTGCCGGGCGTAGCCGTTGAAGCGGATTGTCTCCGGCGCCGACTCGTACGCCCGCCGGAGAGTCGCCACGGCGGCTCCCTTGTCGGTCTTGCCGTAGTGAGCACGAGCGACCTCGATGAGATGGCGCGCGCGGCGCGGCCGCGACGGGATGGCCGCCGCCTCGTGGCGACGCGCCTGCCGCACCGCCTCGCCGGACTTCTGCAACTCCACGGCCACCGTCACCGCGTGAGCACCCATGACGACCTGGGAAAACGACGTCTGCGGCTGGTAGAACCCCGGCGGCAGACGCCGCGCGACCTCATCCGCGCGGTCCCAGTACCGCCAAGCGCGGCCCTCCTCACCGGCGCGGGCAGCGGTGTAGGCGGCCTCGAAGTGCAACGCACCCCAGAGGGCGAGAAGGTTCGCGTTCGCATCGCCAACTCGCGCCTCCAAGGCCGAGACGATGTCGCGCGTCACCGCCATGGCGGTGTCCCAGTCTCCGGCATCCCGATGCACCTGGCACAGGAACCACCCGGCACCGGCCAGCGCCTCGGGGTCACCGGACTCCTGCGCGGCCACCATCGCGCGGTCCGCGACGCGCCACAGCAGCTCTGCGGCCGGCTGGTAGGCGAGAAACATCTGCGTCAGCCCCAGCGTCTCCGCCAACAGAGCCTGCGCCTGCCGACGTTCGGCACCCTCGTACGTCAACGCGGCAGCCTGCGCGTCGCGCAGCAGATCCGGCAACAACCCGCTCAGCACCGTGCGATGGTCCGGCGCCTGGTGTCGCGCCCGCCACGCCCCCGAGAGTCGATCTCTCAGACGGCTCAACGGCTCGGGAGCCGCATCGCCGGACGGCGTAAACCGGTTCACGGCATCGCGGACGGAGGCCAGCGCCGGATGCTCCGGCCCGTTCACGGCGGCCGACCGGTCGCTCAGCTCCCCGACCAGCGAGGACACGTCCACCCTGAGCGCACGGGCGATCCGGTCCAGCATGTGTACGCGCGGCGGCAGAATGCGGTCCGTCTCCACCGCCTTCACCCACTCGGCGCTGCGCCCAACCAGCCCACCGAGCACGGCACGCGTCTTACCTGATCGCTCGCGGTAGACCTTGAGACGCTGCCCAAAGGTCAGCTCCGGCATGGGGTCCATCACGGACCTCCTCATCGCGCGGGATGCGTCACCGGCCCGATGGCCGCCGTCGGCTCCCACGCTACCTACCAGGGTGGCCCGGATGAAGCGGGCTCGCCCCCACTCCTGACACGGGACCGGCCGCAGCAATACATCGACGTACCGGCCGCTGCCCGAAGATCGACTCGGTTTCAAGGGATATCGCGGTGTCCGGGCCGCCCGGATGCCCGGATTTTCGGGAAACGGAGTGGATCACTGCTGCGCGTGCCGACGTCCGTCGCTAAGAGCATCGTGGCCTCGTTGAACAGGTCGTCGCCGCTTAGCACCCCGACCGCGCGGTCCCGGTCGAACTCCCCCGGTCCAGGTCCCCACCAGCAGGGCGGCGATGGCGGCGCTGCGCGCCAACGACGGCGGCGACGTCGACCTCGTACTCCTGAATTTTCGGCTGCCCGACCGGCGCGGCCTGGACGTCTGCCGGGCGCTGCGGGCGGCCGGGAGCAGCGTCGACGTGCTCGCCGTGACGTCCGCGCGGGACCTGGCTGTGGTGCGCACCGCGGTGTCCCTCGGTGTGACCCACTACCGGCTCAAGCCGTTCACGTTCGCCGCGTTCCGCGACAAGCTGGAGCGGTACGCCGACTACCGCGCGCAGGCGCTCGCCGACCTACGGCTCCCGGCGAGCAGAGGCAGACGGGCAGGGTCAGGCGATCTGGCGGAGGTCGTCGCCGTAGTCGAAGATGATCCGCATCCGGGCACCGAGCGCTCGTGCATATCGGCTCAGCGTCGCGACCTCGTTGGCCTCCAGATCACCATTCTCGATCTGGCTCACTCGACCAGGCGTGACACCCATCAGCTCGGCCACCTGCCGCTGGGTCAGGCCCAGCCGCTTCCGCTCTTCGGCAAGATGGAACGCGCTGATCCATGCCTCGGTGCGGGCACGTTCTGCGTCGAGCGCTTCATCGTCTCCGTCGTGCAGCTCAGCCCGGATGTCGTCCCAGTCATGGAAGTCGCTCATCAGCCATCCCTCCGTTTCCTTTCAAAGGCAAGCCAGCCCTCGTACGCAATCTCAGCGACCGGAATCGCTTTCTCGTACCATCGATTCCAATCCCCTGCCTTGTTGCCCGCCACCAACAGCACCGCCTGGGACCAGGGATCGAAGACGAACAGCACCCGAACGGCGACGTCCCTTCCAGATCTCGGTCGGAGTTCCTTGAGGTTGCTGATGCTCGAACCTCTGAGCGTGTCGACCAGGGGCCGCCCCAGGCCCGGACCGGTTTCGGCAAGCATGTCGATCGCTACGTTGACCGACCGGTAGGTCGCGGGGTCCGCCTGGCGCAGGGATCGCAACCAGTCACGGACATCCGTTGTCGTCCTGATCGCCCAGCGACGTGGCGGCTCATGAGACATACGGAAACTATAGCTCAAGCTATACATGACGTCCTCAGGCGAGCGGGTCTGATCCGATCCGTTGTTAGACTCGGCCGAGTTGGGTTAGCGGTATGACGAGGAGACCAGACATGGCGGGTGACGACGACATCTCCGGGTGATACCGGATGTTTCGGGCCACCGTTCGGCGCGCGTCCGCGCAGCCGTTGTGGCCATGCCGTCGTTCCACCCGGTCCCCCGTCTCGTCGGGCGGCTTCGTCGCGCCCACTCCACCCCTTGAGGTCACTCGCATGTCTGATGCGTTCATCGTCTGCTCGAACCTGTCCTTCTCCTGGCCCGACGACACCCCGGTCTTCGCGGAGCTGTCCTTCACCGTTCCCGGTGGTCGCACCGGCCTGGTCGCGCCCAACGGCGCCGGCAAGAGCACCCTGCTGCGGCTGATCGCCGGAGAGTTGCGGCCCAGCGGCGGCAGTGTCACCGTCGACGGCCTGCTCGGCTACCTTCCGCAGACGCTGCCGCTGGCCGGTGAGTTGACCGTGGCCGAGGTGCTGGGCGTCGCCGAGCGGATCGCGGCGCTGCACGCCATCGAGGCCGGTGACGCCAGCGAGGAGCACTTCGCCACCATCGGCGACGACTGGGACATCGAGGAGCGCACCCGCGCGGAGTTGGACCGGCTCGGCCTGGGTGAGCTGTCCCTCGACCGGCGGTTGCACACCCTCAGCGGTGGCCAGGTGGTCTCCCTCGGCCTGGCCGCGCAGCTGCTCCGACGCCCGGACGTGCTGCTGCTCGACGAGCCGACCAACAACCTGGACCTGGAAGCCCGGCACAAGCTCTACGACGTCCTGACCGAGTGGTCCGGGTGCCTTCTGCTGGTGAGCCACGACCGGGAGCTGCTGGACCGGATGGACCGCATCGCCGAGCTGGACCGGGGCGAGATCCGTTGGTACGGGGGCAACTTCACCGCGTACACCGAGGCGGTGCAGGCGGCGCGTGAGGTGGCCGAAAGCAACCTGCGCAACGCCGAACAGGACGTCAAGCGGGAGAAGCGGGAAATGCAGCAGGCCCGCGAGCGGGCTGACCGGCGGGCCAGCAACGCCTCCAAGAACCTGAAGAACGCCGGGCTGGCCCGGATCGTGGCGGGTGGGCTCAAGCGCAGCGCGCAGGAGTCGGCGGGCCGGGCGCAGGAGACGCACTCCAACCGCGTCGGTTCGGCCCAGGCCCGGCTCGACGAGGCCGGCCGGGCGGTACGCGAGGAGGACAAGATCACCGTCGACCTGCCGGACACCACCGTCCCGGGTGGACGGACGGTCTTCACCGGTACGGGGATGCGGGCCCGCTTCGACGACCGGGAGCTGTTCGGCGGTGACGGCGCCGACCTGGTGATCCGGGGGCCGGAGCGGATCGCGCTCACCGGGGCGAACGGCGTCGGCAAGTCGACCCTGCTGCGCCTCGTCAACGGTGACCTCGAACCGGCCGGCGGCGAGATCAAACGAGCCGACGGGCGGATCGCGTACCTGTCGCAGCGGCTGGACCTGCTGGACCTCGACCGCACGGTCGCGGAGAACTTCGCCGCGTACGCGCCGAGCCTGCCGGACGCCAGGCGGATGAACCTGCTGGCCCGTTTCCTGTTCCGGGGCTCGCGGGTGAACCTGCCGGTCGGGGTGCTCTCCGGCGGGGAGCGGCTGCGCGCCACCCTCGCCTGTGTGCTCTGCGCCGACCCGGCACCACAACTGCTGCTGCTCGACGAGCCGACCAACAACCTGGACCTGGTCAGCGTCGCCCAACTGGAGAGCGCGCTGACCGCGTACCAGGGGGCGTTTGTGGTGGTCAGCCACGACGAGCGGTTTCTCGCCGAGATCGGTGTGCAGCGCTGGCTGCGACTGGCCGACGGCCAGTTGCGCGAAATCGCGGCACCCGACCAGAGCTGACCCGGCTTCGCGGCCCGGCCAGGCAAACGTCGACCGGGCCGCTAGCGGATGTTGCTGGTGTGGCCCAGGGAGTAGCGACCGGGCTGAGGCCAAACGGTGAGGCCGTGCGGGCCCTTGCCGACCGGGATCCGGGCCAGCAGTTCGCCGGTCGAGGTGTCCAGCGCGTACACCTCGTCGGTGAAGCGCCCGGAGAGCCACAGCACCTTGCCGTCGGCGGACAGGCCGCCCATGTCGGGGCTGCCGTTCGGGATCCGCCAGGTCGCGGTGCGCTTCAGGTTCGCCAGGTCGAGCACGGTCACCGTGCCCTCCTCGCGGTTGGTGACGTACGCCTGCCGGGCGTCCCGGCTGAAGTAGATGCCGTGCGCACCCCTGCCGGTGGGGATGAACGCGGTCTGCCGGGTGGCCAGGCCATCGAAGACGTACACCCCGTTGGCGCGCATGTCGGCGACGAGGAAGTGCTGGCCGTCCGGAGTCAGCCGGGTGTCCTGCGGCATCCCGCCGGGCGTCCGGGTGAGGCGAAACTCGCGCACCTTGCGCAGGGAGGCAGTGTCCAGCACCAGCATCCGGTTGGCGAACTCGCAACTGAACAGCATCGTCCGGCCGTCGGCGGAGTAGTCCATGTGGTTGATGCCGCCGCACTCGGGAAACCGCACCGAGCGCACCCGCTGCCAGCTGGCCAGGTCGTAGAAGTCCAGTCGCTGGTACGCCTCGGCGACCACGATCGCCTGCTTGCCGTCGGGGGTGAAGTAGAGGTTGTAGACGTCCTCGAGGTTGCGGAACTCGCCCGGCTCACCGGTCCGGGCGTCGATCGGGATCAGGCCACCCCGGGGGATCTGACTGGACGCCACGTAGAGCGTCCGCAGGTCGTAGGAGGGGACGACGTGTTGGGGCTCCGGGCCGCCGGGGAACTTCCCCACCACCTGGTACGTCCCGGGGTCGATCAACCAGACATCGTTGCTCTTGGTGTTTGGCACGTACACCATCGAGCGGTCGCCGCGTACCGCCTCGGTCAGCTGGTCGGGGCCGGCGGCAGCGTAGACGTTGCCGGCCGCCGGATAGGCCGGCATTCCCGGTGCCAGCGGGCCGAAGGCGGTCGGTGCCGGCCCGGCCGCAGTCGCCCCGGCTGAGGTCGGCCCAGCCGCGGTCGACCCGGCATCGGCTTTGTCGGTGGGCCCCCGGTCGGTGCAGGACACGAGGCCGGCCACTAGTGCCAGGGCGGGGACCACGGCCCGCAGGCGACGACACGACACCTTATGACAATAAGGGACATTTTCCCCGATGTTGGTGATTCCCCACGGCCAACCAGGTCAGCTCACGTTGGCCGGGCCGAGGACGCTCTTCAGGTCACCCATCAGCGCGGTCGTCGCCGCCACTCGGAACGGGCCCAGCCGCAGGGTGGTGGTACGCCCGCCGTTCTGCAGTTTGACGTGCACCTCGGTGTCGCCGGGGTGCAGCACCAGGGTTTCCTTGAGCTTCTCCATCAGCGGTGGCGTGCACCGGTGCACCGGGATGGTGAGGGTGACCGGCTTGTTGGTGGCGCTGGTGCTGACGTCCGGCATGGACATGTCCATCGCCATGATCCTTGGGGTGTCGTCGCGGCGGTCGACCCGACCCTTGACCACGACGATGGCGTCCTCGGCGATGTACTGCCCGATCACCTCGTAGGTGTTGGGGAAGAACAGCGTCTCCACCCCACCGGCCAGGTCCTCCAGGGTGGCCGATGCCCAGGCGCGGCCCTGTTTGGTGACCCGGCGCTGCACCCCGGAGAGGATGCCGGCGAGGGTGACGACCGCCCCGTCGGGCACCGCGCCGTCCTCGGCCAGGGAGGCGATGGTGGTGTCGGCCGCCGCGCCGAGGATGTGCTCCAGACCGAACAGCGGGTGGTCGGAGACGTACAGGCCGAGCATCTCGCGCTCGAAGGCCAGCTTGTCGCGCTTGTCCCACTCGCTGCTCGCGATGACCGGCATCACCGTCGTGCTGCCGGTGTCGGCGTCGCCGAAGCCGGCACCGAAGAGGTCGTACTGGCCGACCGCCTCCTTACGCTTCACATCGGCGTACGCGTCGATGGCGTCGGCGTGCACCGCGAGCAGGCCCTTGCGGGGATGGTCCAGCGAGTCGAACGCGCCCGCCTTGATCAGCGATTCAATCGTCTTCTTGTTGCAGACCACCGCGTCCACCTTGGACAGGAAGTCGTAGAAGTCGGCGTAGTCGCCCTTCTCGTTTCGGCACCGCATGATCGAGGCGACCACGTTCGCACCGACGTTGCGCACCGCCGCCAGGCCGAAGCGAATGTCCGTGCCGACCGGGGTGAACGGCCCGGCGGAGGTGTTCACGTCCGGTGGCAGCACCTGGATGCGCATCCGGCGACACTCGGACAGATAGAGAGCCATCTTGTCCTTGTCGTCACCGACGGAGGTCAGCAGCCCGGCCATGTACTCGGCCGGGTAGTGCGCCTTCAGGTACGCGGTCCAGTAGGAGACCAGGCCGTACGCGGCGGAGTGCGCCTTGTTGAAGGCGTACCCGGCGAACGGCACCAGGACGTCCCAGACCGCCTGGATCGCCTCGTCGGAGTAGCCGCGCTCGCGGCAGCCGTCCCGGAACGGGATGAACTCCTTGTCGAGGATTTCCTTCTTCTTCTTACCCATCGCCCGGCGCAGCAGGTCCGCCTGACCGAGGGTGTAGCCGGCGAGGATCTGCGCGGCGCGCTGCACCTGCTCCTGATAGACGATCAGGCCGTGGGTGGGCGCCAGGATCTCCCGCAGCGGCTCCTCCAGCTCCGGGTGGATCGGCGTGATCTCCTGGAGGCCGTTCTTGCGCAGCGCGTAGTTGGTGTGCGAGTCGACGCCCATCGGGCCGGGCCGGTACAGGGCCAGGACGGCTGAGATGTCCTCGAAGTTGTCCGGCTTCATCAACCGCAGCAACGACCGCATCGGCCCACCGTCGAGCTGGAACACGCCCAGGGTGTCACCGCGGGCCAGCAGCTCGTACGCGGCCGGGTCGTCCAGCGGCAGGGCCAACAGGTCAAGCTTCTTGTCGTGGTTGAGCTCGATGTTCTTGACCGCGTCGTCGATGATCGTCAGGTTGCGCAGGCCGAGGAAGTCCATCTTCAGCAGCCCGAGCGACTCGCAGGTCGGGTAGTCGAACTGCGTGATGATCGCCCCGTCGGCGTCGCGGCGCGACAACGGGATGTGCTCGATGATCGGCTCGGCGGACATGATGACGCCGGCGGCGTGCACACCGGTCTGCCGAATCAGCCCCTCGATGCCCTTGGCGGTGTCGATCACCTTGCGGACGTCCGGGTCGGAGTCGTACAGGCCGCGGATCTCGCCGGCCTCGGCGTAGCGGGGGTGCTTGGTGTCGAAGATGCCGGTGAGCGGGATGTCCTTGCCCATCACGGCCGGCGGCATCGCCTTGGTGATCCGGTCGCCGACCGCGTACGGGAAACCGAGGACCCGGGCCGAGTCCTTGATCGCGGCCTTCGCCTTGATCGTGCCGAAGGTGGCGATCTGGGCGACCTTGTCCTCACCCCACTTGTCGGTGACGTACTTGATCACCTCACCGCGCCGGCGCTCGTCGAAGTCGATGTCGACATCCGGCATCGAGACCCGCTCGGGGTTGAGGAACCGCTCGAAGATCAGGCCGTGCTGGATCGGGTCCAGGTCGGTGATGCCCAGCGCGTACGCGACGAGGGAGCCGGCGGCCGAGCCACGGCCCGGACCCACCGCGATGCCCTGGTTCTTCGCCCACTGGATGAAGTCGGCAACCACGAGGAAGTACGACGGGAAGCCCATCTGGTTGATGACGCCCAGCTCGTATTCCGCCTGGACGACGTGCCCCTCCGGGATACCGCCCGGGTAGCGGCGGGCCAGGCCGACGAAGGTCTCCTTGCGGAACCAGGACTCCTCGGTCTCGCCCTCGGGCACCGGGAAGCGCGGCATCAGGTTGTGGAACTGGAACATGCCGGTCGGGTCGACCTTCTCGGCGACCAGCAGGGTGTTGCGGCAACCCTCCTGCCACAGCTCCGACGAGTCCACCGCGCGCATCTGGTCGGCGCTCTTGATGAAGTAGCCGCCGCCCTCGAACCGGAACCGGTTGGGGTCGTCGATGTTGCTGCCGGTCTGCACGCAGAGCAGCACGTCGTGGGCGGTGGCCTGCGCCTCGTGGGTGTAGTGCGAGTCGTTGGTGACCACCGGCGGAATGTCCAGCTTGCGGGCGATCTCGGTGAGCCCCTCGCGGACCCGGCTCTCGATGGAGAGGCCGTGATCCATGATCTCCAGGAAGTAGTTGTCCTTGCCGAAGATGTCCTGGTAGCTGGCGGCGACCTTGAGGGCCTCGTCGAACTGGCCCAGCCGCAGCCGGGTCTGCACCGCACCGGACGGGCAGCCGGTGGTGGCCATGATGCCCTCGGCGTGCTCGGCGATCAGCTCCATGTCCATCCGGGGCCACTTGACGTAGTGCCCCTCCATGGACGCGCGCGAGTTGAGGGTGAACAGGTTCTTCAGGCCCTGCGCGTTCTTCGCCCACATGGTCTTGTGGGTGATCGCGCCGTTACCGGAGATGTCGTCGCTCTTCTGCTCCGGCCGACCCCACTTGACCCGCGCCTTGTGATAGCGCGACTCCGGTGCCACGTACGCCTCGACGCCCAGGATCGGGGTGATCCCGGCGGCCATCGCCTGGTTGTAGAAGTCGTTCGCGCCGTGCATGTTGCCGTGGTCGGTGATCGCCACGGCGGACATGCCGAGCCGCTTGGCCTCGACGAACAGGTCCTTGAGGCGGGCCGCTCCGTCGAGCATCGAATACTCGGTGTGCACGTGCAGATGCGCGAACGAATCGGCCATGCGTGGCGCCCCCCGGCGGTGTGGATCTTGATGGTCGGAGCCGACCGGGACCTACCCTACCGAGGTGATCTCGGAGGCTCCACCGCCCGCGCCGACGGCCGTGGCCCTCGTCTCCTGATCGCCGGGCGATGCGCCTAGTCTCGGAGGATGGCGAGGTACTACGACGTGCACCCGGAGAACCCCCAGCCCCGGATCATCGGCCAGGTCGCCGACCTGATCCGCGGTGGTGGGCTGGTCGCCTACCCGACGGACTCCTGCTACGCGCTCGGCATCCAGCTGGGCAACCAGGACGGGCTGGACCGGATCCGCCAGATCCGCCACCTCGACGATCGGCACCACTTCACGCTGGCCTGCCGGGACTTCGCGCAGCTCGGCCAGTTCGTCCAGATCAGCAATGCGGTCTTCCGCCTGGTGAAGGCATCCACTCCGGGCAGCTACACCTTCATCCTGCCGGCCACCCGCGAGGTGCCACGCCGGATGCTGCACCCGAAAAAGCGCACCGTCGGCGTCCGCGTACCCCGGCACACCGTCACCCAGGCGCTGCTGGCCGAGCTGGGCGAGCCGCTGGTGTCGAGCACCCTGGTCCTGCCCGGCGACGACGAGCCGATGACCCAGGGCTGGGAGATCAAGGAACGACTCGACCACCAGCTCGACGCGGTGCTCGACGCCGGCGACTGCGGCAAGGAGCCGACGACCGTGATCGACCTGTCCGGGCCCGAGCCGGAGATCCTGCGCCAGGGTGCCGGGGACGTGTCGCGCTTCGAGTAGCGCGCCCGACGCGATCAGCGCGTCGACGCAGACGTCACCAATCAGTCACCGCTCCCGGTGCCCTCCTGGCGCCCGGGCCGCTGTCGCGCGCGCGAGGACGTCGCGCCCTTCACCGCGAACCTGCCGAGCAGACGCAATGTTATTGGCGTAGACAACGCTGTGTGTCACACAGTATGGTGTGACACATGGCTAGCGAGGACGTTCTACGGACGCACCTACAGGAGCTGCGTCGAGGCACCGTCGTGGTGGCCAGCCTGGTCGCGCTGCGCCGACCGGACTACGGCTACGCACTGCTGCAACGGCTCACCGACCACGGCTTCCCGGTCGACGCCAACACGCTCTACCCGTTGCTGCGCCGCCTGGAGGACCAGGGCCTGCTGACCAGCGAGTGGAACACCGAGGAGAGCCGGCCGCGCAAGTTCTACCGGACCAGCGACGAGGGCGAGTCGATGCTGAGCCGACTCCTCGACGACCTCGCAGCCGTGCAGACCTCCATCACCGGGCTGATTCAAGGAGAAGACCGATGAACACCCTGACCGACCGCTACCTCGCCGCCACCTTGCGCTCGGTGCCCGCTCCGCGCCGCGACGAGATCGCCACCGAACTGCGCGCCTCCATCGACGACATGATCGAAGGCCGCACCAGCGGCGGCCAGGACCCGACCACGGCCGAGCGGGAGGTGCTCACCGAGCTGGGCAACCCCGACCAACTGGCCGCCCGGTACGCCGACCGCCGGTTGCAGCTCATCGGCCCGACCTACTACCTGGTCTGGTTGCGACTGCTGAAGCTGCTGCTCAGCTTCGTCCCGGCGCTCGTCGGGACGGTGGTCGCCATCGTCGACGCCGCCGACGGCAAGGGCTTCGGAGCCATCGGGACCGGCATCACCACGGCCCTGCAGGTGGCCGTGCAGATCGCATTCTGGCTCACCGTGACCTTCGCCGTCATCGAGCGGTTCCAACCGGCGGGGGGCCTGCCGGGCTGGACGGTCGACCAACTGCCCGACGCACCAGTACGCCGGGGCATCCCCCTCGCCGACACCGTCGCGTCGGTGATCATGCTGGTGCTGACCATCGCGTACCTGACCATCCAGCACTACCGGTCCTGGGTGAACGGCACCGACGGCGAGAACATTCCGATCCTCGACCCGGCTCTGTGGTCGTTCTGGCTGCCGGCGCTGATCGGGGTGCTCGTCGCCAGCGTGATCTTCGAGGTCGTCAAGTACCGGATCGGGCGCTGGACCTGGACCCTGTTCGGCATCAAGGTGCTGCTCAACCTGGCGTTCGCGGTGCCGCTGGTGGGGTTGGCACTCTCCGACCGACTGCTCAACCCGGCCCTGACCGAGCGCCTGAGCTGGCTGGCGGAGGTGGACAACCGCAACGTCCTCGGGGCGGTCATCGCGGTGGGTACGGCCATCGTCGTCGTCTGGGACGTGATCGACACCGCCCTGAAGACGCGCCGTCAGACGGCGTGAGCGACACCCCCGCACGGCGGCCCGGCGCGTACCCCGCGCCGGGCCGCCTCCCGTGGGCGCAAGTAGGCCGTCGCCTGCTTGTCCGGTTAGCGGACGCGGCGGCTGGCGTGGCATCGTTCGCTGATGAGCGTGACACAGCGTGACGGGTGGCGCCGCCCGGGTCCGACACCGGAGCAGCGCCGGATCGACCTCTGGATCGGGCTGGTGGTGACCCTGCTGGCACTGGTCAGCCTCACCCTGGCCCGCAGCACCGGGGCGTTCCTGCTGGGCCCGCCGCCGTCCGGGCCGGAGCAGCTGTTCTGGACGGTCGCGGTGACCCTGCCGCTGGTCTGGCGGCGGCGCTGGCCGGCCGCCACCCTGCTGATCGTCTCAGCGGCGTTCATCGGGGCGCAGGTGCGGTCGGCCCCGGAGACCCAGCTATCCTCGTGGGCGCTGTTCAGCGCCCTCTACACCGTCGGCGCCTGGGGGCAGGATCATCAGTTGGCCCGCCGGCTGCGGATCGGTGTGATCGCCACGATGTTCGCCTGGGTGGGCGTCTACTACGCGGTCAGCATCGAGCACATCCCGCGCGGCACCTTCGCCGACGCGGTCGGGCCGGTGCCGCCGGTGCTCGCTGCGATGGTCACCGGCGTCCTGATCAACGGCTTGTACTTCGGCTTCGCGTACTTCTTCGGGGAGACCTCCTGGGTGGCCGCGCGGCGCGAACACGAGCTGCGGGCCCAGGCCGAGGAGCTGCGGCGGTCGCAGGTCGAGGCCCGCGAGCGGGCGGTGCTCGGCGAACGGGTCCGCATCGCCCGCGAGCTGCACGACGTGGTCGCCCACCACGTGTCGGTGATGGGCGTGCAGGCGTCCGCCTGCCGCCGGGTGTTCGACCGCGACCCGGGCAAGGCCCGCACGGCCCTCACCGCCATCGAGCAGAGCGCCCGCACCGCCGTCGACGAGCTGCGCCGGATGCTCGGGGTGCTGCGGACCTCCGCCGGGGCCGACGCCGAGCCGCCAGCGGCCGGCGGCGTCGAACGGATCAACGAGCTGGTCGAGCGGGCCCGGGCCGCGGGACTGACGGCTACCCTGGGGGTGTACGGCGACCCGGTCGCCTTGCCCGAATCGGTCTCCCAGGCGGCCTACCGGGTGACGCAGGAAGCGGTGACCAACACGCTGAAGCACGCCGGGGCGGATCTGCTGGACGTGCGGGTCCGGTACCTGGCCCGTGAGGTGGAGGTCGACGTGACCGACGACGGCCGGGCCGGTGGCCAGGCCGACGCCGTCGGGCTGGGTCTGATCGGGATGCGCGAACGGGTCACCGCGCACGACGGCGAGCTGGAGGCCGGGCCGCGTGCCGGCGGCGGTTGGCGGGTACGCGCGCGCTTCCCGCTCGCGGCGTCGCCGAACCCTCCGGTCGGCGCGCAGCGTCAACCGGGTGACGGACAACAGGTGGTAGCCGGCGCGGAGCGCTCGGCATGAGCGCCACACCAGCCCACGACGCACCGGGCGAGGCTCAGCGGGTCCGGGTGCTGCTCGCCGACGACCAGCACCTCGTCCGCACCGGCTTCCGGGTCATCCTCGAGGTGGAGGACGACATCGAGGTGGTCGGCGAAGCCGCCGACGGCGCACGCGCCGTGGCCATGACCCGCGCCACCCGCCCCGACGTCGTACTCATGGACGTGGAGATGCCCGGGATGGATGGTCTGGAGGCCACCCGGCAGATCACCGCCGACGGGCCCGGTGCGCCCGCGGTGCTGATCCTCACGACGTTCGACCGCGACGACTACCTGTTCGCCGCGCTGCGGGCCGGGGCGAGCGGTTTCCTGCTCAAGAACGGCACGCCCGAGGAGCTGATCGAGGCGATCCGGGTGCTGGCCAGGGGCGACGGTCTGCTCGCGCCGGAGATCACCCGCCGAGTGATCTCCACGTTCGCCCGACCCGGTGACCCGACGGGCACCGCCCACCGCAGGCCGGACGCCGACGCCGCGCTGGGTGAGCTGACCCCGCGTGAACGGGAGGTGCTGGTGCTGCTGGCCAGCGGTTCGAGCAACGCGGAGATCGCCGCGACCATCCACCTGGGCGAGGCGACGGTGAAGACGCACGTGAGCCGGGTGCTGGCCAAACTCGGCCTGCGCGATCGGGTGCAGGCGGTGGTGTTCGCGTACGAGAACGGGGTGGTCCGACCCGGCGGGTGACCGGCGTCCGTCGCGAGGTGGACCCACCCGCTCAACCGCCGGGCGGACGGCGGGGCACCGTGTTCGATCTAGCGTGGGCGTGTGACCAAAACGCTTCGACTCGACGGCGTCGACCGCAGTTTCGGCGACCGGCAGGTGCTCAACAACGTGTCCTTCGAGGTGGCCGCCGGCCGGATGACCGGCTTCGTGGGCGCCAACGGCGCCGGCAAGACCACCACCATGCGGATCATCCTGGGTGTGCTCGCCCCCGACGCCGGCGAGGTGAGCTGGGGCGGCACGACGCTGACCCGGCAGGACCGCCGGCGCTTCGGCTACATGCCGGAGGAGCGGGGCCTCTACCCCAAGATGACCACCCGGGAGCAGGTGACCTACCTGGGCCGGCTGCACGGCCTGGACGCCCCCGCGGCCCGGCGTGCCACCGACACGCTGCTGGAACGGGTCGGGCTCGGCGAACGCGGCGACGACCTGCTGGAGACGCTGTCGCTGGGCAACCAGCAACGCGCCCAGATCGCAGCGGCGCTGGTGCACGACCCCGAGGTGCTGGTGCTCGACGAGCCGTTCTCCGGCCTCGACCCGCTGGCCGTGGACACCGTCGTCACCGTGCTGCGGGAACGGGCCTCGGCCGGAGCACCGGTGCTCTTCTCCAGTCACCAGCTCGACGTCGTGGAGCGCCTCTGCGACGACCTGGTGATCATTGGCGACGGGGTGATCCGGGCCGCCGGCAGCAGGCAGCAGCTGCGCGACTCGTACACCGTGCCCCGCTACGAGCTGGTGGTGGCGAGCGACGCCGGCTGGGTGCGCGACCACCCCGGGGTGACCCTGGTCGAGCTGGACGGCGCGCGAGTGGTCTTCGACCTGCCGGCCGACGCCGACGAACAGCCCGTGCTGCAGGCGGCCCTGGCCCGTGGCCCGGTCCGCGCCTTCCGCCCGGTCCGCCCCTCGCTCACCGAGATCTTCCGAGAGGTCACCCAGTGAACATCACCCAGGCCACCCGGCTGGTTGCCGAACGTGAGATCCGGGTCAAGCTCCGCGACCGTACCTTTCTGTTCGGCACGCTCTTCTTCCTGCTGATCGCCGCGGCAGGCACCATCCTGCCGCCGCTGCTCTCCGGCGGGCCGTCCACCGTCGCCGTGACCGAGAGCGCGGCCGGTCCGCTGCGCGCGGCCGGCCTGGAGGTCCGGGTGGTCCCCGACGACCGGGCCGCCGAGCGGGCCGTCCGCGACGACGACGTGGACGCCGCGGTAGTCGCCGGGCCAGCCGTCCTGGCCATGGAGGAGGCCCCCGACGACGTGGTGAAGGCGCTGAGCAGCCAGCCGACCGTACGCCTGCTCGATCCGGACGCGGTCGACCCGGTGGTGGCGTTCCTGGTGCCGTTCGTCTTCGCGTTCGTCTTCTTCCTCACCTCGCAGACGTTCGGTGTGCAGATCGCGCAGAGCGTCATCGAGGAGAAGCAGACCCGCATCGTGGAGATTCTGGTCGCCGCCGTGCCGGTCCGAGCGCTGCTGGCCGGCAAGGTGGTGGCCGGCGGCATCCTGGCGTTCGCACAGATCGCGCTGATCGCGGTGGTGGCGGTGATCGGCATGCAGATCGGCGACAGTGGCGGCCTGCTCACCCTGCTCGCCCCGGCGATCGGCTGGTTCGCGCCGTTCTTCCTGCTCGGTTTCGTGCTGCTCGCGGCGATGTGGGCGGCGGCCGGCGCCCTGGCCAACCGGCAGGAGGACATCGCTGCCGTATCGACCCCGGTGCAGCTCGCCGTCATGCTGCCGTTCTTCGCGGTGATCTTCCTGAACGACAACGACACCGCGATGCGGGTGTTGTCCTACCTGCCGTTCTCGTCGCCCACGGCCATGCCGCTGCGGCTGTTCACCGGTGACGCGGCCGCCTGGGAGCCGTTCGTCTCGCTGGCCATCCTGCTGCTCGCCGCCGGTGCGTTCGTGGTCGCCGGGTCCCGGGTGTACGAGGGGTCGCTGCTACGCACCAACGGCCGGACCTCCCTGCGCACCGCCTGGCGGGAGCGGGAGACGATCGGCTGAGTCGACGGTTCGCCCGCGCGGGCGTCGGTGTCCTGATCGGACGCCGACGCCCGCTGCCGTCCACCGCCTGTACGGCACCGGTCCGAACGCTGTTCGGCGGCTGCGAACAGGGCGAACGCCCCTACGGTGAGAGTCCATCCCCACCACGGCAATGACCTGCTCGTCGCTGGTCCCGAACCGGAAGGCTCTCGATGACCGCACCGCGACGGCGTGCCGTAAACACGAGCTTTCTCGACCTACGTGCCCGCGTCGGCCGATTGAACGGGGGGATGCTCCCCGCCGGGTCCACGGACCGGACGGGGAGCATCACCTGTCACGGCGACGGAACGCAGTGCCAGTGGCCGAAGCCGCCGGTACGCGACCAGACGTCCCGCGCCGCCTGGATGTTCCACACCGGGTCCAGCGCGGTCCGGCGGTCGACGCCGAACCGGGACAACTCCATGTCGCTGAACTGGAACAGCCCCCAGCGCCGCGACCCGTCCGCGACGACCTCCACCCGGTACGGGTCCAGCCCGGACAGGCACCGCGCCACCTGCACCGCCCCGGCCGGATCCTCCGGGAACATCCCGCGCAGGTACTTGCCGATCCGGTCCTCCGGCCAGGTGGTCGGCACCCTCGGATCGCCCGACAGCGCATCGAGGACCCGCGCGTCCGCAGTGCCGCTGACCGGCAGGCCACCGAGCGCCTGGAAGGCGATCAATCGGCTGGTGGTGTCCTGGCCGAACCAGCCGTCCACCGGCACACCGAGTCCGCCCGCCACCAACCGCTCCTGAAGGTCCAGCACACATGGGCCGTACATGCCTTGGCGCAGGACCAGCGGGCAGCCGTCGGTCGGCGAGCCGTCCACTGTGGGGGCGGCGCGCGGTAGCAGCGTCCCGGCCACGCCGACCGTCAGCACGCCGAGCAGCGCGAGCGCCGCCAGCCGAAGGCGACGACGCGCCGACCGGGGCACGTCGGGTCGCGACAGCTCCGGCGGAACCGGGCCGACCGCTGGGGCCGGGTCGACAGGCGGGGCTGGGTCGGCGGACGGGGGCGGGTCGACAGGCGGGGGCGGGTCGGCGGCGGGTGCCGTGGCGGTCCGCGTCCCCTGAGTCTCCCATCGGTCCCGCTCGCTGAGGCGGGCCTCAATGTCACGCCGCATCCCCAACCACCGCTCGACCTCACCTGCCGTCGTACCGCAGGCCGCCAGCAACGCCACGACGGTGCGTTCCCGGGGCAGGGTGCTCCGCCCCAGCATGCTGGCGAGAGTGCTCGGCGGCAGCCAGTGTCCGGTCGCCGAGGCCCGGCGGGAGATTTCCCGGTAGGTCAGGCCGGAGCACCGACGCGCGTCCCGGAGCAGCGCGACGTACTCCCCCGCCGTGGCCGCCTGCGGCACCGGATCCCGGGCAGCGTCATCCATCAAATCTCCCAGGTCGTTGATGTCGTCAGGCCCGGACCGGTGCCGGTCCGAGCCCGTCGGCCGTAACCGTCAGCGGCGTGGCCATCGAGAAATGACGCTAGATAAGCCGGTGGGCGAGAACAATGCCCTGGCCGCTGCGGTGGAATATCCACGCAGCTCCGGGCCGTCTGTCCGGGTCTTGTCCGACCATCTCGGACAGTCGCTTGGCGCCAGCTTGCCCCGCGCCCCCGGGGTATGCAGAATCTGGCGATGACCTTGGGGGAGCTACGACCGGACGAGGCGGCCGAGCCGGCCGAGTTCGTCGACATGCTGCGCCAGCTCAAGGACCGGTCGCGGCTCACATACCGCCAACTGGAGCAACGCGCGGCGGCGGCCGGTGACGTGCTGGCCCGTAGCACCGCCGCCGACGTCGTCCGCCGGTCCACCCTGCCGCGACCCGAGGTGGTGGCCGCGTTCGTCCGGGCCTGCGGGGCGGAGGATCAGGTCGAGGCATGGTTGCGGGCGCGGCACCGTCTCGCGGCGGGTCCGTACGCGTCGATGTCGTCCGCGCCGGGCGACGCGCCGGCCGGCGGCACCGCGCCGGACCACCAGCCGGCCGAGAACACCGCGCCGAGCCTGGCGCCGGTGGCGGGGCGCTCGACCGCAGCCCGGCCGCGCTGGTTCGCGCGACCCGCGCCGCTGGCACTGCTCGTCGTCGGCGCCCTGCTGGCCGCGCTCGGCGTGGGCGTCTGGATGCAGCGACCCGACGACGAGCAGCGAGCGGCCCAACTCACCGGCCCGACCGCAGCGACAGGTGTCGGGCCCTCGACCACGCCGGCCGGCAGCGCCAACCCGTCGATCGGCCCGCGCGCACGCCTGAGTCAGATCCGCCTCGCCCGCAGCCCGCAACTCTGTGTCACTGAAGGGCGTGACCGCACCGGCCAGTACCCGACGGAGATCGCGGTCCAGCGTCCCTGCGCGGACGCCACCCCACCGGACACCTACCTGGAGCCGGCGGCCGACGGGCTGTACTTCATCAAGTGGCACCACCCGGTGCACGGAACGGGCTGCCTCACAATCCGCGGGGACGATCCCGGCCGGAATCTGCTCGAACCCGTCACCGGCTGCCTCAAGACCAACTGGTCCCAGCTGTTCCGCTTCGAGCCGACCGGATCCGCGCCGGCCTCGTACCGCATCCGGCCGGCCCGCACGGACCTGTGTGTCGGTCTCCGCGACGATGACATCGAGGTGTCGGCCGAGGCGTTTGTCGAGCCGTGCACCAACGGCGCGGACCAGGTGTTCCTTGTCGACGAACTGCCGGGGCGCTGACGGCTCCTCGGCGGGCGGCCACCACTTCGCACACCTCCTCGATCGACTCCGTTTCACGGAAATCGCGGCATCCCCACGCGTGGAACACCCGACATCAGCGAAACCGAGTCGATCAAGCGGGCCACTGGCCCTCAGGCGTCGACTGCCGCCAGCACGTCATCGGAGACGTCGAAGTTGGCGTAGACGTTCTGCACGTCGTCGCAGTCCTCGAGGACGTCGATCAGCTTGAAGATCTTGCGAGCACCCTCTTCGTCCAGCGGGATGTTCATGCTGGGGATGAGGGAGGACTCGGCCGACTCATACTCGATGCCCGCGTCCTGCAACGCCGTGCGCACCGGGATCAGGTCGGTTGGCTCGGAGACCACCTCGTACGCCTCACCGAGATCGTTGACCTCCTCGGCACCGGCGTCGAGGACAGCCAGCATCACGTCGTCCTCGCTGGTGCCCTCCTTGGGCACGATCACCACGCCCTTGCGGGAAAACATGTACGACACCGAGCCGGCGTCGGCGAGCGAGCCGCCGTTGCGGGTCAGCGCGGTACGCACCTCGGTCGCCGCCCGATTGCGGTTGTCGGTGAGGCACTCGATGAGCATGGCCACGCCGTTCGGGCCGTACCCCTCGTACATGATCGTCTGCCAGTCGGCGCCGCCGGCTTCCAGGCCCGAGCCGCGCTTGACGGCGCGGTCGATGTTGTCGTTCGGCACCGAACTCTTCTTCGCCTTCTGGATGGCGTCGAAGAGCGTCGGGTTACCAGAGGGGTCACCGCCGCCGGTCCGCGCGGCCACCTCGACATTCTTGATCAGCTTGGCGAACATCTTGCCGCGCTTGGCGTCGATGACGGCCTTCTTGTGCTTGGTCGTCGCCCACTTTGAGTGGCCGGACATCTTCTACCTCCGTTGCTACCCGCCGTCTGCATCGACCGCACCGCTCACGCCTCGCTCCCGCCGGCGCACGCGGAGGTGCCGGTCAGCTCTGGTGGAAGCTGTGGCGGGCAGATGGCCCTGCCGAATCTCCGCAATCCTACCGACGTCCCCCGGGTCGCTGTCATGCACCGCGCGCGGCGGCATCGCACCGTCCGCCCGGACCGGGGCGGACAGTACCGAATCCTGGGACGACTACGACCCGGGCAACGCCCGGCGACGTGCTGGCCCGGAACGAGCCGTTCGACCTGCCGGCCCGCCCGTTCGACCTGCTCGACGGAACGCGACCGAACCTGACCTGGTATGTGCTGACCGACGAGCGAGCCCGTGCGCAATCGCCGGTTGACCTGCCGATTCACACCGTCAACGAGCGGCCCGCACCAGGTCCACAAAGTACGCGTGCACGCGCAGGTCGCCGGTCAACTCGGGGTGGAACGAGGTGGCCAGCAGGTTGCCCTGCCGGACCGCCACGATGCGGTCGGCGGCCGAGCCACCGGTCACCGCCCCGATCACCTGGACGCCGGCACCGACCCGCTCGACCCACGGCGCACGGATGAACACCGCGTGGAACGGCTCGCCCGGCACCCCGGCGATCTCCACCGGCGCCTCGAACGAGTCGACCTGCCGGCCGAACGCGTTGCGCCGCACGGTCATCTCGATGCCGGCGAAACCCCGCTGGTCGGGTCGGCCGTCGAGCACCTCGGTCGCCAGCATGATCATGCCCGCGCAGGATCCGTACACCGGCATGCCGTCGGCGATCCGCTTGTCGATCGGCTCACGCATCTCGAAGATGTCGGCGAGCTTGCTGATCGTGGTGGACTCGCCGCCGGGGATGACCAGGCCGTCGACCGCGTCCAGCTCGGCCGGACGGCGGACCGGACGGGCGTCCGCGCCCGCCGCGGCCAACGCCGCCACGTGCTCGCGGACGTCGCCCTGGAGCGCGAGCACACCGATCACGGGTGCGTTGCTCACCAGCCGCGCTCGGCCAGGCGGTGCGGCTGCGGGATCTCGTCGACGTTGATGCCGACCATGGCCTCGCCGAGACCGCGGGAGACCTTCGCCAGCACGTCCGGGTCGTCGTGGAAGGTGGTGGCCTTGACGATCGCGGCAGCCCGCTGAGCCGGGTTGCCCGCCTTGAAGATGCCGGAGCCGACGAAGACACCCTCGGCGCCGAGCTGCATCATCATCGCCGCGTCGGCCGGGGTGGCGATCCCGCCGGCGGTGAACAGCACCACCGGCAGCTTGCCACTCTCGGCGACCTCCTTGACCAGCTCGTACGGGGCCTGCAGCTCCTTGGCCGCGACGTACAGCTCGTCGGTCGGCAGCGAGGACAGCCGACGGATCTCCTGGCGGATCTTGCGCATGTGGGTGGTGGCGTTGGAGACGTCACCGGTGCCCGCCTCCCCCTTGGAGCGGATCATGGCGGCACCCTCGGTGATCCGGCGCAGCGCCTCGCCCAGGTTGGTCGCGCCACACACGAAGGGCACCGTGAAGGCCCACTTGTCGATGTGGTTCGCGTAGTCGGCCGGGGTCAGCACCTCGGACTCGTCGACGTAGTCCACCCCGAGCGACTGGAGGATCCGCGCCTCCACGAAGTGGCCGATGCGGGCCTTGGCCATCACCGGGATGGAGACCGCCTCGATGATCCCATCGATCATGTCGGGGTCGCTCATCCGGGACACCCCGCCCTGCGCACGGATGTCAGCGGGCACCCGCTCCAGGGCCATCACCGCGACGGCGCCGGCGTCCTCAGCGATCTTGGCCTGCTCGGCGTTGACCACATCCATGATCACGCCACCCTTGAGCATCTCGGCCATGCCACGCTTCACGCGGGCGGTGCCGACGACGGGGGCGGTACCGGTGTTCGAGGCGGTGTTTTCAGGCACGGGACATCGCTCCTTGAACGTGCTCTGGGGGTGGCAGCGAAAATGCTACGCCCGGGTCAACGCCGTACCGACAGCCAATCAGACCCCCGGTGGCCTGCACTGTGGCCCTGGTCACCGGCCCGCCCGTGACCTGGTGGGTCAGGCGGCTGGGACGTCCGCCGGGACGGTGAGGGTCGGATCGTCGATGTCGAAGTAGCGCGGCCACTCCCGGCCCCGCCCCATCCGCAACAACCGCACCAACGGCCGGCTGCGCGCCGAGCGGGCGTCCCGAACCAGGTCGGTGTGCACCTGCCGGGACAGCGCGAGCCGACGACTGGCGGCGATCACCGCCCCGCAGTCCGGATCGCCCGCATCCAGCTGGACGGCACGCAACTGCCGGGTGAGGTCGTTCTCCGCCGCCTCCCGCTCATCGGGGCTGGCATCCAGTGCGATCCGCGCCGCCGCGTACAGCTCGACGCCGAAGCGCCGCTCGGCCAGCACGGCGGCTGCCGCCGCCCGGCGCAGGAGGTGGGCGTCAAGAGCCCGGGCCGCCAGCTCCGCGCGGCCCTGCAGCCGCTCCACCCGGCCGGCGGTCCAGATGAGGTACGCCGCGACGAGCCCCACGACCACGCTCGCGGCCACCACCCACCACATGTGCGGCATCTAGTGCTGCTCCGTTTCGACTCCGTTTGGGCGCGGCCACGCCGGTCGCCCGGTCACCACCGCACCATCCGTCACATCGGTTCAGCCCAGCCCCACCCATTCCTGGTCGATGACCCGCCCGTCGGTTGCCTCGATCGCCGCTGCGTATACCTCCACAACGCGGCGAGCAACCACCGGCCAGTCGAAATTCGCCACCACCTGATCGCCGCTGGCGCTCAGCGTGGCCCGCCCGGCCGGGTCGTCCAACAGCTCGGTCACCGCGTCGCGCAGCCCCACCGGGTCACCCGTGGGGAAAAGCCGACCGGCGCGCCCACCGTCGAGCACCCGCCGGAACGCGTCCAGATCGCTGGCGACCACGGTGGTCCCCGCCGCCAACGCCTCGGTGAGGATCATGCCGAACGACTCGCCGCCGGTGTTCGGTGCCACATAGAGGTGCACACTGCGCAGCATCCGCGCCTTGTCCGGTTCGGTGACCAGGCCGAGGAACGTGACCCGCTCATGCAACTCGGCAGGGAACTGGTCGTACAGGTCGTCGGGGTCACCCGGGCCGGCGACGAGCAACCGCAGCCCGGGCCGGGTGGCGGCCAACGCCACGAACGCGTCGCGCAGCACCGGGAAGCCCTTGCGCGACTCGGTGAACCGGCCCAGGAAGCCCAGCGTGCCACCGGTGCCTGGGGCGCACTCCCCCGGCCAGCCCGGCAACGGCTCGGCGTCGGCGAACTTGGCCACCGCCACCCCGTTGGGGACCTCCACCGCGCCGCCGTCCATGTGCTCGACCTGCACCTTGCGGGCCAGCGCGCTGACCGCGATCCGGGCGGTGATCCGCTCCAACACGATCTGGAGCACACCCTGCGCGGCCGCGAGCACCCGCGAACGGGTCATCGCGGTGTGGAACGTGGCCACCACCGGGCCACGGGCGGAGAGCACGGCCAGCAACGACACGCTCAGCGTGAGCGGCTCGTGCACGTGCAGCACATCGAAGTCGCCGTTGATGATCCACCGCCGCACCCGGGCGGTCGAGACCGGGCCGAACGCGATCCGGGCCACCGAGCCGTTGTACGGCAGCGGCACGGCACGACCGGCGGACACCACGTACTCCGGCAACGGCGAGTCCTCGTCAGCCGGGGCGAGCACGCTGACCTCGTGGCCGAGCACGATCAGCGCCTCGGCGAGGTCCATGACGTGGTTCTGCACCCCACCGGGGACGTCGAAGGAGTACGGGCACACGATGCCGATCCGCATGCGTCAGCGCCCCCTGTCCACGACTACGGGACACCATCCCACCGTGCCCACCACCCCCTCAGACCTGACCGGAGGCCGCCCGGGGCAGCGCCGCGCCGTCCCCCGCCCCCCGCTGGTCCAGCCACATCCGCTGCAGCATGTGCCAGTCTTCCGGATGCCGGGCGATACCCGCCGCCAGACGGTCGGCGATCAGCTGGGTCAGCGACCGGACCCGCTGGTCCAAAGGCCCCACCTCGGGCCCCGGCACCGGCAGCGGGCCGGAGAGCGACGCGCGCGCCGTGTCCGGTTCGTACCACAACGAGGCCACGTAGAGCGGCGCACCGGTGTGCAGCGCGAGCAGCGCCGGCCCGGCCGGCATCCGGGTCTTCCCGCCGAAGAAGTCCACCTCCACCCCGCGAGCGGAGAGGTCCCGGTCGGCCAGCAGCGGCACCACCGCGCCGGCACGTACGCGGTCCAGCAGCACGTCGAACGCCGGACGTGGCCCGCCGTGGGTCGGCAGGATCTCCATCCCCAGGCCCTCCCGGAAGGCCACGAAACGCTCGTACACGCCCTCCGGCTTGAGCCGCTCCGCGACGGTGGTGATCGGCCAACCGGTGGCCGCCACCCAGGCGCCCGCGGCGTCCCAGTTACCGGCGTGGGGCAGCGCCACCACCGCGCCCCGACCGGCGGCCACGTCGGCGGCGAGCAGCTCGGCGCCATCGAGCCGGAAGCTGGACAGGATCTGCGCCCGGCTCAACGCGGGCAACCGGAACGCCTCCATCCAGTACCGGGCGTACGAGCGGAGCCCGCGCTTGACGAGATCGTCCAGCTCGGCCTCGGGCAGCTCCGGGCCGACCACCCGGCGCAGGTTCGCGCGCAGTCGGGCCGTACCCCCGCCGGGGCGGCGGTGGGCGCGGTCCGCGCCCGCCTGGAACGCCGCCGCCACCAACGGCCGGGGTAGCGCGCGGGCCACCCGCCAGCCGGCGACGTAGCCAAGCTCGGTGAGGTTCATGCGGCCCGGCCGCCGGTCGTCCGGCGCCGGGTCGCCGACGCGCCGATCACGCCTGGCCGTCCGGTTGGAGCTGCTGGGCCTGGCGGTAGACGTGCGTCATCCGCTGCCCCACCGTGAAGATCGACACCGCGGCGAGCAGCCACAGCGCGATCTCCAGCGCCGGCTTCACACCGACGCCGGTGAGGATCCCACCGACCCCGACGATCAGCAGCCGCTCGGTGCGCTCCGCGATGCCCACGTTGCAGGTCATGCCGAGCCCTTCGGCGCGGGCCTTCACGTAGGAGACCAGGCCGCCGGCGGCCAGGCAGACCAACGCGGCGGCCACCCCGGAGTGGCTGCCCTGCGTGGCCAGCCAGTATGCGACCGCACCGAAGACGGCGCTGTCGGCGACCCGGTCCATGCTTGAGTCGAGGAACGCCCCGAACCTGGTGGAGCCACCGCTCATCCGGGCCATCGTCCCGTCGAGCAGGTCGGTGAGCGCGAACAGGGTCACGATCAACGCGCCCGCGACCAGGTGGCCGCGCGCACCGAAGCCGAGCGCACCGACGAGCACACCAACGGTGCCCGCAACGGTGACGGCATTGGGGGTGACGCCCGCGCGCAGAAGGGCGCGGGCAATCGGCTCGACGACGCGGGTCATCCCCGCGCGGGCCGACACTTGGAAGATCTTCGCCATGGCGGTCCCCACGATAACGGTCCGCCCAGCTCCGGCGATACGGCCGGTCCCGCCGACCCGCCCAGGAGAAGCTTGTGCCTTGCCGACAACGGGTGTGAGATCGAGCCGGGAGGTGAGCCAGCTCACCCGTCCGCCCGTCCCGTTTCCGCTGTGCAGCAGACCACCGGAGGATATCGCCGCGCACTCGCCCCGGGCCGCTCTCCGTCGCGCGGCGATCGCCACCCACCACCGGCTGAGGGAGGTGCGCCCCATGGCGCAGAAAAATCATGAGAAGGGTTCCACCGGCGGTACGCCGGTGGTGACCGAGCCCGAGCGGGTTCGCAACGTGGTGCTCGTCGGGCACTCCGGCGCGGGCAAGACCACCCTGGTCGAGGCCCTGCTCGCGGCGACCGGCACGATCGGCCGGGCCGGCACCGTGGTCGACGGCACCACGGTCGGCGACCACGACCCCGCGGCCGTACGCCAACAGCGCTCGGTCAGCCTGACCTGCGCGCCGCTGCTGCACAACGGCATCAAGGTCAACCTGCTGGACACCCCCGGGTACGCCGACTTCGTCGGCGAGCTGCGCGCCGGGCTGCGGGCCGCCGACGCCGCGCTCTTCGTCGTCTCCGCGGCGGGCGGCATGGACGCCGCCACCGTCGCACTGTGGGAAGAGTGCGCGGCCGTCGACATGCCCCGCGCGGTCGCGGTGGCCCGACTGGACCAGCCCCGCGCCGACGTCGACGAGACGGTGGCGCTCTGCCAACGCCTTTTCGGCGACAACGTGATGCCCCTCTACCTGCCGATGCTCGGCGACGACGGGGTTTCCACCGACGGACTGCTCGGCCTGATCACCCGCCGGGTCTTCGACTACACCGCCGGGCTCCCGGCCGACGTACGCGACCCGGACCCGGAGCACCAGCCGGCCATCGACGAGTCCCGCAACGAACTGATCGAGGGGATCATCGCCGAGAGCGAGGACGAGACCCTCATGGACCGCTACCTCGACGGCGAGGAGATCAGCACCGAGGTGCTCATCGACGACCTGGAGAAGGCCGTCGCCCGGGGCCACTTCTACCCGGTGGTGCCGGTCTGCGCGGCGACCGGTGTCGGGCTGGACGTGCTGCTGGAGGTGCTGACCGCCGCGTTCCCGTCGCCGCTGGAGCACGAGTTGCCGGCGGTGACGGGCGTGGACGGCTCACCGCGTCCGCCGCTGACCTGCGACCCGGACGGACCGTTGGTCGCCGAGGTCGTCAAGACCACCGTCGACCGCCACGTCGGGCGGGTGTCGCTGGTCCGGGTCTTCTCCGGCACGCTGCGCCCCGACCAGATCGTGCACGTCTCCGGGCACGGCATGGCCGAACGCGGGCACCCCGACCACGACGCCGACGAGCGGGTCGGGCACATCTACACCCCGCTGGGCGCCACCCTGCGTGAGGTGCGCCTCTGCGTGGCCGGCGACATCTGTGCGATCACCAAGTCGGGCAGCGCCGAGACCGGCGACACCATCTCCGCCAAGGACGACCCGCTGCTGATCGCACCCTGGGAGATGCCGGAGCCGCTGCTGCCGGTGGCCATCGTCGCCCACAGCCGCGCCGACGAGGACGCGCTGGCCCGCAACCTTGCCCGTCTGGTCGCCGGCGACCCCACGCTGCGGCTGGAGCGCAACCCGGAGACCCACCAGCTGGTGCTCTGGTGCATGGGCGAGGCACACGCGGACGTGGTGCTCGACCGGCTCCGCGCCGGCGGTGTCGAGGTGGACACCGAGCCGGTCAAGGTGTCGCTGCGCGAGACGCTGACCGTGCCCACGACGGGGCACGGCCGGCACGTCAAGCAGTCCGGCGGCCACGGCCAGTACGCGGTCTGCGACATCGAGGTCGAGCCCCTGCCCCCGGGCAGTGGCTTCGAGTTCGTCGACCGGGTCGTCGGCGGCGCGGTGCCGCACAACTACATCCCGTCAGTGGAGAAGGGCGTCCGCGCCCAACTCGCGCGCGGTCTGGTCGGCGGACACCCGGTGGTGGACCTGCGGGTGACCCTGGTCGACGGAAAGGCGCACAGCGTCGACTCGTCCGACGCGGCCTTCCAGACCGCTGGCGCGCTGGCCCTGCGCGACGCCGCCGACCGGGGCCAGCCGACGCTACTGGAGCCCATCGACGAGGTCACCATCCGGGTGCCGGACGGCTCGGTGGGCACGGTGCTGGGCGACCTGTCCGGCCGACGCGGCCGAGTGCTCGGGACCGAACCGGACCCGGAGGCCGAGGGCCGCACCCTCGTCCACGCCGAGGTGCCGGCCACCGAGTTGCTCCGCTACGCCGTCGAGCTGCGCTCGATGACGGCTGGCACCGGCACCTTCCGCCGCCACTTCGTCCGCCACGACCCCATGCCCACCCACCTGGCCGACCAGGCCCGCAAAGAACACACCCCGTAACCCCCGACCCCCCGCGATCTTGCACTTTGTGTCGCTCAAATGTCGCTTTTGCGGCAGATACGCGGGGCCGAAAGTGCAAGATCGACGGCGAGGGTGGGGTGGGGTGGGGTGGGGATCGCGCTGCGGTTGGGTCAGGGGCGGGTTGTGGGGCGGGGCCAGTGGGGCCGCTCGGCGTCGCGGAGGGCTGCCGTGCGTAGGGCGGCAAGCTGGCGCTCCACCTCGGCGAACTGGTCCGGCGGCAGAGGGCCCCGGTGCAGCGCGGCGGCGTTCTCCTCGACCTGGGCGACCGTACGGCAGCCCGGAATCGGGATGGTGCGACCGCTGCGCGCCCAGATCCAGCCCAGCGACCCCTGAGCGAGGGTGCGCCCGTCGGCGGTGAGCGCGGCGCGGACCACGCCGACCCGGCGCAGCCACTCCGGTGCCGGCCGGCCACCACGGAACCACTCCAACCAGCCCGGGGCCAACCCGCGTACGTCGTCGCGGGGCAGTGTCGATCCGGCCGAGTACTTGCCGGTGAGCAGCCCCATTCCCAGCGGGCCCCGGTTGATGCTT
Organism: Micromonospora sp. NBC_01638; assembly: GCF_045209745.1. Classification (NCBI taxonomy): domain Bacteria; kingdom Bacillati; phylum Actinomycetota; class Actinomycetes; order Micromonosporales; family Micromonosporaceae; genus Micromonospora; species Micromonospora sp. NBC_01638. The sequence continues at coordinate 4,540,557 of NZ_CP109273.1, read as the reverse complement.
GCCAGGTCGTACTTGTCGCAGACCGCGAGCAGCTCGGGGGCGTCCCGCAGCACCGACAGGGTGTGCTGCACGGCGGTGGCATTGGCGGCGGCGTGCCCGAACGCGGTGGCCCGGTCGGGGCGGTCGGTACTCCACCCGTACGCCCGGATGAGGCCCTCGGCGACCAGGTCCTCGCAGGTGCCGATCAGGGCCTCCGCCCGGGGCACCGACAGGTCGGCCAGGTGCAGCTGGTAGAGGTCGATCCGGTCGGTGCCCAGCCGGCGTAGCGATTCGGTCACGGCCCGTCGCAGGTACGCGGGTGACGCGTCCTCCCCGGTGGCCTGTCGGCTCACCTCGTCGAACGTGTAGCCCCACTTGGTGGCGATCACGGCGTCGTCCCGCCGGCCGGCGAGCGCCCGGCCGAGCACCCGCTCGCCGTGCCCGGCGCCGTACGTGTCGGCGGTGTCGAAGAGGGTGATGCCCTCCTCGAGCGCACAACGTACCGCCCGCACCGACTCGTCGTCGTCGACCGCGCCCCATCCCAGCGGCTGGGTGCCCTCCGTCCAGGGCCCGCCGATCGCCCAGCACCCCATGCCGAGGGCGCTGACTTCGATGCCGCTGCGCCCCAACGTCCGTTTCGTGACTGCCATCGGCCGATCGTGCCACCTCCGCCGGGTCGGGGCGTAGCAGATCCCGGTGCGGGATCGTGGATCGCGACGACGGGTCCGGTGCGGCAGGATCGTCCGCATGCGGAGGCTGGGTGTGGACATCGGCGGAGTGATCATCGAGCCGGCCGACGGGGACGCCGACACGTCGTTCTTCGGCGCGCACTACCTGCGTACTCCCCGCGTCGACGGGGCGTTCGACGCGCTCGCGGCGCTCGGCCCGGCGTTCGACGAGGTGCACCTGGTGTCCAAGTGCGGGGAGTCCACCGCGCGGCGCACCCGGGAGTGGTTGGCCCACCACGACTTTCCGGCGCGCACCGGCATCGCCATGGAGCGGGTGCACTTCTGCCGCACCCGACCGGACAAGGCGCCGATCGCCCGGCGGCTCGGGCTGACCCACTTCGTGGACGACAAGCTGGAGGTGCTCGGCTACCTCGACTCGGTGCCGCACCGCTTCCTGTTCCGGCCCCGTCCGGCGGAGGTCGCCGCACACGCCGCGCTGCTTGCCCGCGTACACCGGGTGGAGAGCTGGCCGGAGCTGACCCCGCTGCTGCGCGCCGACTAGCCGGACCGGCGCGGACGCCGTGCAGCCCGACGCCGCGCACCGGCGGCGGTCAGGACGGCCAGGCGCGGGCGAGCAGGTCGCGGGTGTCGCCGAGCAACTGCGGCAGGACCTTGGTACGGCCGATGACCGGCATGAAGTTCGCGTCGCCGCCCCAGCGCGGCACCACGTGCTGGTGCAGGTGTGCGGCGATGCCGGCGCCGGCCACCCCGCCCTGGTTCATGCCCAGGTTGAAGCCGTGCGCGTTGCTCACCTTGCGGATCACCCGCATCGCGTTCTGGGTGTACGACGCCAGCTCGGTGGTCTCCGGCACGTCCAGCTCGGTGTAGTCGGCGACGTGTCGGTAGGGGCAGACCAGCAGGTGCCCGGGGTTGTACGGGTAGAGGTTGAGCACCACGAAGACGTGCTCACCACGGGCTACCACCAGGCTCTCCTCCGGCGGCAGCTTGGGCCCCCGGCAGAAGGGGCAGCCGGTCGGCTTCTCGTAGCCCTCGGCCGGGCGGTCCTCGCCGGAGATGTAGGTCATCCGGTGCGGCGTCCAGAGCCGCTCCAGGCCGTCCGCCATGCCGCCGATGCCCGCGTCCCGTTCCGCCCCAGTCACGTGCCGATCCTACGGAGCCGCGCGGGCGGGCCGCGACACCTGTCGCCGGGAAAACTCCGTGCTGAAAGTTCTTGACGGATCAATACCGGAACATGAAAATTCCAATCATCCAGGAACTTCCATTTATTGATGGAGTGTTACATGAACCGACGGCTCGGCAGGTTCCTCGCGGCACTTGCGCTGGCTGCCGCCACCACAGTGGCCGGCATCACCCTCACCGCCGGCGCCGCACAGGCGGACGGCTGCTACACCTGGGGTCGCACCCTGTCCCAGGGGACGTCCGGCGAGGACGTCCGGCAACTCCAGATCCGAGTCGCCGGCTACCCCGGCTACGGTGCCGTGCTCACCCTCGACGGCGCGTACGGCCCGGCCACCCGCTCGGCGGTGATCCGCTTCCAGCAGGCGTACGGGCTGCCCGCGGACGGCGTCGCCGGGCCGCAGACGTTCAACCGGCTCTACGCCCTCCAGGACGACGACTGCACACCGGCCAACTTCAGCTACCCCGAGCTGAACAAGTGCAACAGCGACTGGTCCGGCGGTGCGGTCTCGGCGAGCACCGCGCGGTTCAACGCGCTCGTCTCGATGTGGAAACTCCAGGCCATGCGGCATGCCCTCGGGGACGTGTCCATCTCGATCAGCAGCAGCTTCCGCAGCTACGCCTGCAACAGCGCGGTTGGCGGGGCGTCAAACAGCCGGCACCTGTACGGCGACGCGGTGGACCTGGTCGGGTCCCCGTCGTTGTGCCGACTGGCCCAGCAGGCCCGCAACCACGGCTTCGGGCAGATCCTCGGCCCCGGCTACCCGGACCACAACGACCACACCCACGTAGCGTCGACCGGAGGCTGGTCCGCGCCTACCTGCGGCGTCTGACAGCAGACGCCGCCGCTGGGCGCGCCGCCTTCGGCGAAGATCGCGCTCGAACATGGAAGTAGTGGCCTCCGACATCCTGGAGGCCACTACTTCCTGGATCGAGCCCGATCATGCTGCAAGCGGACCGCGCACGCGTGCCGCGCGTCGCCGCTACTCCACGGCGGCCGAGGGGCCGATGTTGGTCCGCGAGCTGACCACGTCCAGGATGTGGGTCACCGCCTCGGCGATCGGCACCCCGTTGCGCTGGGAGCCGTCGCGGTAGCGGAAGGAGACCGTGCCGGCCGCCACGTCATCGTCACCGGCGATCACCATGAACGGGATCTTCTGCTGCTGAGCCGTACGGATCTTCTTCTGCATCCGGTCGTCACCCGCGTCCACCTGGGCCCGGATCCCCTCGGCGCGCAGCGCCGCGACGAAACCGTGCAGATAGTCGGTGTGGTCCTCGCGAATCGGGATGCCCACCACCTGTACCGGGGCCAGCCACGCCGGGAACGCGCCCGCGTAGTGCTCGGTGAGCACCCCGAAGAACCGCTCGATCGACCCGAACAACGCCCGGTGGATCATCACGGGCTGCTGCCGGGTGCCGTCGGCAGCCTGGTACTCCAGCCCGAACCGTGCCGGCTGGTTGAAGTCGACCTGGATGGTGGACATCTGCCAGGTCCGGCCGATCGCGTCGCGGGCCTGCACGGAGATCTTCGGCCCGTAGAACGCCGCGCCCCCCGGGTCGGGCACGAGCTCCAGCCCGGAGGTCGCGGCAGCGGTCCGCAGCGCCTCGGTCGCCTCCGCCCAGTCCTCGTCGGCGCCGATGAACTTGGGCGAGTCGTCCCGGGTCGACAGCTCCAGGTAGAAGTCGTCCAGCCCGTAGTCGCGCAGCAGGTCCAGCACGAAGCTGAGCAGCGTGGACAGCTCGCCGGCCATCTGCTCCCGGGTGCAGTAGATGTGCGAGTCGTCCTGGGTCAGACCGCGAACCCGGGTCAGGCCGTGCACCACGCCGGACTTCTCGTAGCGGTAGACCGTGCCGAACTCGAACATCCGCAGCGGCAGCTCCCGGTAGGACCGCCCGCGCGACCTGAAGATCAGGTTGTGCATCGGGCAGTTCATGGCCTTGAGGTAGTACTCCGCGCCTTCGAGCTGCATCGGCGGGAACATGGTGTCCGCGTAGTACGGCAGGTGCCCGGAGGTGTGGAAGAGCTGCGCCTTGCTGATGTGCGGGGTGTTGACGAACTCGTACCCCGCTTCCTCGTGCCGGCGCCGCGAGTAGTCCTCCATCTCCCGGCGGATGATGCCGCCCTTGGGGTGGAAGACCGCCAGGCCGGAGCCGATCTCGTCGGGAAAGCTGAACAGGTCCAGGTCCGCGCCGAGCTTGCGGTGGTCGCGCCGGGCGGCCTCCTCCAACAGCTTCAGGTACGCCTTGAGTTCATCGCGGGTCGGCCACGCCGTGCCGTACACCCGCTGGAGCTGCGGGTTCTTCTCCGACCCCCGCCAGTACGCGGCGGCCGAGCGCATCAGCTTGAACGCGCCGATCAGCCGGGTGGTCGGCAGGTGCGGCCCCCGGCACAGGTCCGACCAGCAGACCTTGTCCTCCTTGGCGTCGAGGTTGTCGTAGATGGTCAGCTCGCCGCCGCCCACCTCCATCACCTCGTTGGTGTCCAGGCCCTCACCCTTGACCTCGATCAACTCCAGCTTGAACGGCTCGTCGGCCAGCTCGGAGCGCGCCTCGTCGAGGCTGCCGAAGCGGCGGCGGCGGAACCGCTGCCCGGACTTGATGATCTCCTGCATGCGCTTCTCGAGCTTGCTGAGGTCATCGGGCTGAAACGGCTTGTCGACGTCGAAGTCGTAGTAGAAGCCGTTCTCGATCGGCGGGCCGATGCCCAGCTTGGCCTCGGGAAAGACGTCCTGCACGGCCTGGGCGAGCACGTGCGCGGTGGAGTGGCGCAGCACGTTGAGCCCGTCGGGCGAGTCCAAACTGACCGGCTCGACGACGGTCTCCTCGGCCGGCGCCCAGTCCAGGTCGCGCAGCTGACCTGACGGGTCGCGGACCACCACGATCGCCTTGGGGCCGTTCGCGGGCAGTCCGGCCGCGACCACCGCGTCGGCCGCCGTGGTCCCGGCGGCGACGACGACGGGGTCGGCCACGGCAGGGGTACGGGGTGCTGACACGGTGACTCCTCCAAGCAGTACGAAACGATGCCGATCCTCGGCTCCTGCCGATGCTATCGGTCCACCCACCCACGGTCGGGAAGGGCACCTTCCTGACGGCCGACGTTGAACCTTTCGCGCCCCGGAGCCGAACTACCAGGTGTGGCCGGAACCGGTGCCGGTCGCGTCGACACGGATGGGGGCACAAGATGGCGAGCACGCACGGCGGTGGGCGCCGGAGGCGGATCGCGGCGGTGACCGCGCTGACCGCCGCCGGGCTGCTGCTCTGGCCCGGTTCGGCGTACGCGGCGGACGTGCCGATGACCCCGACCGAGGCTCGGCAGGGCGACGCCGTACGCCTGGAGTTCACCGTGCCGGAGGAGCGTGCCGGCACAAAGACCCGCCAGATCGAGGTCAAGTTGCCGGCCAACGCGCCGATCGCCGAGGTCTACCCGATGTCGGTCGACGGCTGGGCACCCAAGATCAGCTCTCGTACGCTGGATCGTCCGATGGCCGGCATCCACTCCACCGGGGTGAGCACGGTGACCACCGCGGTGACCTGGGTCCGGGTCGGCGAGAGCCCGCCCGGCCCGGCCCGGCTGGCGCTGTCCATGGGCCCACTGCCGCAGGCGGAGCGACTCGCCTTCGAGGTCGTCCAGACGTACGCCGACGGCACGGTGATCCGCTGGGCGGACGCCGACGGCGCGCACCGGGCCCCGGTGCTCACCCTGCTCCCGGCGGCCGCTGGCGCGGCGGGACCGGTCGGGCACGTCGGCCACGGCGCCCCGGCTGCCGGGGCGCCAGCCGCTCCGGACACCAATGCCGACGGCGTGGCGGCGGGCGGCGCCGACGAGAAGTCCGGCAGCGCCGACGGGATGCTGGCCGCCGGGCTGCTGGCCGGGTTGGGCGGCGGCGCGGCGATCGGCTGGCTGGTCAGCCGCTGGCGCCGGCGCGACCCAGCCGAGGCCACGGCGCTCTCCGAGGTGACCGGCGATGCGGACGAACCGACGGAAGCCGGACCGACGACGGGGAGCCCGGTCAGGCCAGCGCCCGCCGACGCGGAGCCGGTCGCGGTCGCCGCCCCGGCCCGCACCGGCTGAGCCGCCCCCACGCCCCCACACCAACACCGCCTGGTCCCACCGCCAGGGGTCTCCCACGCGGCGGCCCAGCGGAGGCTGGCCCGGCGAGGCCGCAGCAGGTGATCAGGGCGTCCAGTCGGGTAGCGGCTCGCGGGCGGACAGCCACGGCTCGGGCACCCCGCCGGGAGTGCCGACGCCGGTGTACGCCGCGACCACCGCCCCGGCGATGGCGGCCGTGGTGTCCACGTCCCCGCCAGCCCGCACGCACGTCCGGATCGCCGCCGGATAGTCGTCGAGGTGGGTCGCTGCCACCCAGAGGGTGAACCCGACGGTGTCCTGGGCGGTCACCCGGGAGCCGTTGCCGAGCGCCGCCACCACCCGGGGCAACGGCCGACCGAGCAGCCCGGCCGCCCGGCTCACGCTTCGGTGTACCTCGGTGCCCGGGTCGAGCGCGGCGGCGATCCCGGCGAGCAACCGCTCCGGGGCCGGCCGGTGCCCGTCGAGGCGGGCCCGGGCGGCCATCGCGGCGGCAACAGCCACCGCGACAGCACCCGCGATCCCCTCCGGGTGCGCATGCGTCACCTCGGCTGAGGCGTGGGCCTGGGCCGCGGCACGCGCGGTCGAGTCGGCGAAGTACGCACCCAACGGGCCGACCCGCATCGCCGCGCCATTGCCGCAGGAGCCCTGACCGTCAAAGGCGGACGCGGCGGCCAGCGGCCACGGGGTGCCCGTGCGGATCAGCCGCAGGATCAGCATCGCGCCGGCGCCATACCCCCGTCGCGGGGCGCAACGCTCGGCGAAGGCCAGGGCCAGCCGGTCCCGGTCGATGCCGCCGGAGTCGGCCAGCTCGGCGAGGACCGAGCAGGCCATCTCGGTGTCGTCGGTCCACTCCCAGGGCGCCGGTGGCAGTGCGTCCACGTCGAGCTCCGCGGGTGCCGATCCGGACAGAAAATACTGCGCGCCGAGCGCGTCGCCGGTGGAGAGACCGGCGAGGCTGTCCCGGGCGAGCGCCAGGCGGGCATCGGCGAACAGGGTGAACGACATCGTCGTACTAGCTTGCCCGCTTGCCACGCACGTCGCAACGCGATCAACTTGCCAGGCCAAGTACGGTCTTGTCGTGGCCTCCGTGCTCCTGGTCGAAGACGATCACGTCGTACGCGGCGCGATGCTGCGGTCCCTCACCGACCGGGGGCATGCCGTGCACGCCGTGGGCACGGCGTTGGATGCCCTGCGTCGGGTCGCCGCGGAGACACCCGACCTGGTGGTCCTTGACCTCGGTCTGCCCGACCTGGACGGCTCGGACGCGCTGCGGATGCTGCGCGGCATCACCGATGTCCCGATCATCATCGCCACCGCCCGGGACGACGAACAGTCGGTGGTCAAGCTGCTGCGCGCGGGCGCCGACGACTACATGGTCAAGCCGTTCACCGGGGCGCACCTGGACGCGCGGATCACCACCGTGCTGCGTCGGGCCGGCCGGGCCAGCCGGACGGTGCAGCCGGCGGTGCACAGCGTCGGCGGGCTACGGGTGGACGTGGGCGAGCGCAGCGCCCAGCTCGACGGGGAGCCGCTGGCGCTGACCCGCAAGGAATTCGATCTGCTGGCGTATCTCGCCGCGCGACCCGGGCGGGTAGTGTCCCGCCGGGAACTTTTGGAGGAGGTATGGCGGCAACCATCGGTCGGCGAGGATCAGACCATCGACGTTCACCTGTACTGGCTCCGCAGAAAGATGGGCGAGTCCGCGGCGAAGCCGCGCTACCTGCGCACCGTGCGGGGGGTCGGGTTCCGGCTGGTGGCACCGGACTGAGGACGGCGCTGGCCCTGCTCACGGCCGGCATGTGCAGTCTCGTCGCGCTCGCGTTCCTGATACCGCTCGGGCTCAGCCTGCGTGAGCAGAGCCGGGACGAGGCGATCGCCGACGCGGCCAGGCGCAGCGCGCTGGTGACCGGCGCGCTGGCGGTGAGCACCGACCCGGTGGTCGTCGAGCGTGCCGTGGTCGCCAGCGCCGAGGGTGCACCGACCCGACCGGTGGTGCACGGGCTGGGGCTGGACGAATCCGTCGGTCGGGCCAGCGGCAGCGACCTGGACCGGGCTCGTGCCGACCGACGGTCGCACGTCGTCGACGTCGACGGCGGAGTGGTTCGACTCGACCCGGTCGTCCTCGGTGACCGGACGGCCGTGGTCGAGGTGTTCCTTCCGGATTCGACGCTGGGCGAGGGTGCTGGCGGCACGTGGCTGCTGCTGTTCGCGGTCGGCGCGGCGATGGCCGGTGCGGCGGTGCTGGTGGTCGACCGGGTCGCCGCCCGCGCGGTGGACTCGACCCGGGGTCTGGTCAAGGCCGCGCTCTCCATCGGCGACGGCGACCTGGGCGTACGCATCGAGCCGACCGGCCCCCGCGAGCTGGCCGAGGCCGGGTACGCCTTCAACCGGATGGCCGACCGGCTGGACGCGGCCCGCACCGACGAGCGGGAGCTGGTGGCCGACCTGTCGCATCGTCTGCGTACCCCGTTGACGGTGCTGCGGTTGGACGCGGAGGCGTTGGAGTCCGACGACACCAGCGTGGGTTCGTTCAGCCCGGCCGAGCTGGACCGGCTCCGCGGCATCCGGCGGATCCGGCAGGCGATCGTCACCCTGGAGGGTGAGATCGACGTGCTCATCAAGACCACCCGCAAGTCGGTGGCCCACGAGGCCGGGCCGGCCATGTGCGACGTCAGCGAGGTGGTCCGCGACCGGATGGTGTTCTGGGCCGCGCTGGCCGGCGACCAGAACCGGCCGCACCGGGTGAACGGCGCCCAGCTGCGCATCCCGGTGCCGGTGCCGCGGGCCGAGTTGGCCGCCGCGCTGGACGCGGTGATCGGCAACGTCTTCCGCTACACCCCGCAGGGCACCGCGTTCGAGGTCGCCGTGTCCCGGCGGGACGGTTACGTGGCGATCCGGATCGACGACGCCGGCCCCGGCATCGCCAACCCCGACCGGGCCCTGCGTCGGGGGACCAGCGACCAGGGTTCGACGGGGCTCGGCCTGGACATCGCCAAGCGGGTGGCGTTGCAGGCCAACGGCTCGGTGAGCATCGACCGCGCCCGGCTGGGCGGGGCCAGCGTGGTGATGCTGCTCGCCGACCCGGAGGCGACACCCCGGCAGGTCAGCCGCTTCGGTCTGGTCGGCCGGATGGCACGCGACGCACGGGACACGAAGGCCAGCGGACGTCGCTGGCCGCGCCAGCGCCCCACCGACGACTGACCCGGGCCGACCCCGGGCTGTGCGCCGGCGCAAGTCTTCCTTAGATCGCGATTAACGATCGCGTTGGATCGGCTGCGGACTGACAGGATCAGAGCACGAACCCACCAGTTCCACCGGTCGAGCGCACCACGCATCCACGGCTGGTGGAGCCGCGCGCGCGGCGGGAGTCTCAGGTCCCCCCACACCCACGCTCCCGCCGCGCGCCCTGCTCACCGACCAGCTCAGCCGCGTCCCGAGCGGCCGATCAGCTCAGCCGGCGGTGGTGGCGAGGTAGGCGTTGATCTCGGCCGTGATCCGCTGCTTTCCGGCGGGGTCGAGGAAGGACGCGGTCACCGCGTTGCGGGCCAACCCGGCCAGGCCCTCGGGACCGGCCCCGAGCAGACGGGCCGCCACCGCGTACTCGTCATTGAGGGTCGTGCCGAACATCGGCGGGTCGTCGGAGTTGATGGTGACCAGCAGCCCGGCCTCGACCAGTCGGGGCAGCGGGTGCTCGTCGATGGTGGCCACCGCCCGGGTCCGCACGTTCGACGTCGGGCAGATCTCCATTCCGATCTGCCGCTCGGCCAGGTACGCGAGCAGCTCCGGGTCCTGCGCAGCGGAGATGCCGTGCCCGATCCGCTCGGCGCCCAACTCGTTCAGCGCGTCCCAGATCGTCTGCGGCCCGGTGGTTTCCCCCGCGTGCGGCGCCGAGCGCAGCCCGGCGGCGCGGGCCTGGTCGAAGTAGGGCCGGAACTGCGGCCGGGGTACGCCGATCTCCGGGCCGCCCAGACCGAAGCTGATCAACCCGTCCGGGCGCTCCTCCACGGCGATGCGCAGCGTCTCCTCGGCTGCCGGCAGGCCCGCCTCACCGGGGATGTCGAAGCACCAGCGCAGTTCGATGCCGAAGTCGGCCAGGGCGCGCTTGCGGGCGTCCTCGATCGCCTCGCAGAACGCCGGTGCGGGGATGCCGCGCCGTACGTGCGAGTACGGGGTGATGGTCAGTTCCGCATACCGGACCTGTTGGCGAGCCAGCTCCCGGGCCACCTCGTGGGTGAGGATCCAGACGTCCTCCGGGTCGCGGATGAGGTCCACCACGCTCAGGTAGACCTCGATGAAGTGCGCGAAGTCGCGGAACTCGAAGTAGGTGGCGAGCGCCTCCGGGTCGGCCGGCACGGGGGTGCGTCCCTCGTGCCGGGCGGCCAGCTCGGCGACGATCCGAGGCGAGGCGGAGCCGACGTGGTGCACGTGCAGCTCCACCTTGGGCAGGCCGGCGATGAAGGTGGGCAGGTCGGTCACGGGTTCTCCTGGGCACGGTCGCCGGTGCGGGCGACGACGAAAACGCGGCGGAACGGGAAGTACACCTGACCCTGCCGCACCGGGTACTCGGCGGCGAGGCGTACCCCCAGCTCGGATCGGAAGGCGGACCAGCCGGCGGCGTCCAGCGCGGCCCGGACCGGGCGCAGCGCCGTGCCCTCCATCCAGGCCAGCACCGGGTGCTCGGCGGCCGGCCGAGCCGGCAGCAGGTGCACGTAGGTAGTCTCCCAGGCGTCCACCGCGCAGCCGGCGGCGGTCAGCAGCGCCGCGTAGTCGGCCGGGTCGTCGACCGGGTCCGCGCGCAGCAGTGGGGCGACCTCGGCGCGCCAGGCGGGCCGGCCGGCGACCTCGCGCAGGGCGCGATGCGACGGGGCGGCGAAGTTGCCGGGGACCTGCATGCCGAGCCAGGCGCCAGCGGGCAGCTCGGCGGCCCAGCGGCGCAGCAGCTCCTGGTGGCCGGGAACCCACTGCAGCGCCGCGTTGCTGACCACCACGTCCTCGTCGCCGGCCGGGCGCCAGTCGCGCAGGTCGGTGACCGCGAAGTCGACGGGAGCCCCCAGGGCTGCGGCCCGGTCGATCATCTCGGGCGAGGAGTCCAGGCCGAGCACCCGGCTCATCGGCCAGCGCTCGGCGAGGGTGGCGGTGAGCTGACCGGGGCCGCAGCCGAGGTCGACCACGGCCCGGGGCCGCTCGGCCGGGATCCGCGCGACCAGGTCGTAAAACGGTCGGGATCGCTCGTCACCGAAGCGCAGGTAGGTCGTCGGATCCCACATCGCCGCCTCCTAAACCGTACGTCCGTCTTGTTCAAGGTACGGCTCGCCTGGCCGGGTGACAACCCGATCACTAGGCTCGGGGCATGGAACAGCGCAGCTTCAACCGGCTCGGCCGGACCGTCGGCGCGGTCGGCCTGGGCGCCTGGCAACTCGGCGCGGACTGGGGCACCGTCAGCGAGGCCGACGCGATGGCGGTGCTCGCCGCCGCCGTGGACTCCGGGGTCACCTTCCTCGACACCGCCGACGTGTACGGCGACGGCCGCAGCGAGCAACTCATCGGCCGCTTCCGGCGCTCCCGACCCGACGCCGGGCTGACCGTCGCCACCAAGATGGGCCGCCGCGTCGAGCAGCAGCCGGAGGCGTACACCCTGGCCAACTTCCGGCAGTGGACCGACAGGTCCCGGGCCAACCTGGGAATGGACACCCTGGACCTGGTCCAGCTGCACTGCCCGCCCACCGCCGTCTTCTCCTCCGACGAGGTCTTCGACGGCCTCGACACCCTCGTCGCCGAGAAGGCCATCGCCGGGTACGGCGTCAGCGTCGAGACCTGCGACCAGGCCCTCACCGCGATCACCCGACCGGGGGTGGCGAGCGTCCAGATCATCCTCAACGCGGTCCGCCACAAGCCGCTGGAGCGTGTCCTGCCGGCCGCCGCGGCGGCCGGTGTCGGCATCATCGCCCGGGTGCCGCTGGCCAGCGGCCTGCTCTCCGGCCGGTACGACGAGCACACCGAGTTCCCCGCCGACGACCACCGCAACTTCAACCGGCACGGCGCGTCCTTCGACGTCGGGGAGACGTTCTCCGGGGTCGACTTCGAGCGGGGCCTGGCCGCCGTACGCCGGTTGGCTCCGCTGGTCGACGAGGACCGCACGATGGCGCAGTTCGCGCTGCGCTGGGTGCTGGACCAGTCGGGCGTCACCGTCGTCATCCCCGGCGCCCGCGACGCCGACCAGGCCCGGCGCAACGCCGCCACAGCGGCCCTGTCGCCGCTCAGCGACGGCCAGTTGGCCGCCGTACGCGAGATCTACGACGAGCTGATCCGCCCGCAGGTGCACGACCGATGGTGACCCGCGCACCCGGGGTGCTCGCGTGGCGCTGCCCAGCCGACGATGCTGAAGGGCGACGCGCCGCCCCGGGCGGCGGAAAGGGGACGCGATGAGGGGTTGGCTTTCGCTCACCCTCGGCCTGTTGGCCGTCGTGATCGGTGCGGTGTGGACGGTCCAGGGCCTCGGCTACGTCAGCGGCAGCGTGATGACCGACGAGAAGATCTGGGCGGTGCTCGGTCCGCTCGTGGCGCTGGCCGGGCTGGTGGTGCTCGGGCTCGGCCTGCGTTCACGCCGCCGACGCTGACCAGTCGGCCCGCCGTGGGTCCCGAGCCGGCCCGGACCTGTAGAAAGCCCCGCATCCCTTCAAGGGATGCGGGGCTTCACAACGACCCTGGCCGGATCGTCCCACTGGCCGGCGGGGGCCGGCCATCGTGCTCAGATGGGACGGACCTGCTCAGCCTGCGGGCCCTTCTGACCCTGAGCGATCTCGAACTCCACCCGCTGGTTCTCCTCCAGCGAGCGGTAGCCGCTGGTCTGGATGGCCGAGAAGTGGACGAACACGTCAGCACCCCCACCATCGACGGTGATGAAGCCGAAGCCCTTGTCAGCGTTGAACCACTTCACGGTTCCCTGAGCCATGTGTATCTCCCTCTAAAAACTGGTGGCCGTGCACGCCGTGCGGCCGATTGGCCGTTTTCGAGCAGCGGTGCCTGAGGCGGCCCCACGAAGGAGACTTCTCTCAACCCACGCCATCTCGCAACAGCGGGGACCAGCAAATCACGGACGCAAAAAGTCTGTCACGACCTCTCCGACGAATTTCTCCGACATGTGACCTGACGGATGCCTCTGGCCCACTGGGCGGCGTCCGATGCCACGCGAAAGCCCCCTTCCCATCGATGCGGGAAGGGGGCTGAAGTCGCTGTGTGGTCAGTCCGGCCAGCGGCCGGTCATCCGGCGGACGCCGACCGCGCTGCCCCGGTCCACGGCAGCCCGGACGACCGCGAAGATCGCCCCCTGCAACGCCGCGGCGGCCAGGATCTCGCCCCAGCGGCGATCCTCGTCGACCGCGCTGGGCGCCTCACCGTCGCCTGCGGTGACCTTCCAGACCTGCCGGAAGATCGCGCCAGCCACCGCGCCTGCGGCGATACCCAACAACACGCCGACCGGCCGGTACGCGACCCTGCCGATGCTCTTGCTCACCTACGCCTCCCCCGAACGATCATCAGCACCACCACGGCGGCCACCGCACCCGCGGCGATCGTCGCCCACGGCACCGGGTTGCGTCGCATCAACTCGCTCTTGTCGTGCGCCTGCGCGCGCACCAACTCGCCCTTCTCGTGCGCCTGCGCCCGCACCAGCTCGCCCTTTTCGTGCGCCTGCGCCCGCGCCATTTCGGCGCCACGCGCGGCCTGCCCGCGGACCCGGGCGACGGTCTGCGCCGCCTGCTCGCGCATCCGCTCCTTCGCCTGCCCGGCGGACACCTTCAGGCGCGCCTTGACGTCGGCCTTGGCGGCCAACGCCTCCACCGTCTCGCCCAACTCGACGCGGGTGCGACGGATCTCCTCGCGGAGCGCCTCCATGTCGCCGGTCCCGTTGCCCGTCATGACCGTCCCCTGTCCTTCACCGCGGCGGTGACGGTGTCCACGTCGGCCCGGAGGCTCCGGACCGTGGCCGCCGGCACCGGTGGGACCGCACGGCTGACCTGCTTCTTGCCCACCAGGGCGAGGACGCCGGCCACCAGGAAGAGCGCCACCGCCACGATCAGCGCGGCGGCCCAGGCGGGCAGCACCAGGTCGAGCAGCAGGATAGCCGTGACGACCAGCGCTCCCAGGCCGTAGAACGCCAGTGCCCCGCCGCCGCCGAACAGGCCGATCCCGATGCCGGCGTGCTTGCCCTTCTGGGTCAACTCCGCCCGGGCCAGCGCCAGTTCGTCCCGTACGAGGCGGGAGACCTGCTCGGTGGCTCGCTGCACCAGCTCGGCGGTGGAGGGCTCGCTCCCGTTCTGGGATGTGCGGGCGTTCGCCACGTCAGCCATGCTGTCCTCCTTTCCTCATCACCGCGCTGTATGCCCGGAGTCGCCGCCCGTCAATCCTAAGACGCGCCGAGCAGCTCACCGTCCCCGTTGACCGGACGCCGCGCCGCCGGCGCCCCGATCACGCCAGAGATGTCCGGCAGCACATCCCCCACCCAAGCCCGACCAAACCTCCCAACCAAACCCCCGTCCGCCCCCGCGCCCCGCCGCCCCCTGCTCCCCTCGTCCACCCCTCCCCCTCTGCCCCCACCCCCTTCCCTCGCCGACCCTCCCCTCGCCGACCCTGTCCTCGCCGACCCTGTCCTCGCCGACCCTGTCCTCGTCGACCCTGTCCTCGTCGATCTAGGGCATATCGCTGCTAATGGATCTCCAATCGCGACGATATGCCCTAGATCGACGAGGAAAGGGGGTGGGGGGAGGGGGAGGGGGCGGGGGGTGGGGCAGGGGAGGGGGCAGGGGGGTGGTTAGGGGCGGGGTTCTTCGGGGCCTACGAAGGCTTCGCTGCGGGCGTCGCCGTCGTCGCTGCCGCCGAAGACGCGCGCGCCGTCGGCGGCCTCCGTGTCGGTTGCGCGGCGCGTCGGCCGCCTCGGCTGCACCCACTGCCAGGGCAGGTTGCTGCTGGCGTCGCCCAGCTCGGTACGCATCCGGGGCATCGCGGTCGGGCGGTTGTCCCGGATCCAGGCGACCAGGTGCTCCCGGACGAGGCAGCGCAGGTCCCACAGACTGCCCGCGTCGGCGGCGCTGACCAGCGCGCGCATCCGGACCGTCCCGCCGGTGGCGTCGGTGACCTGCAGGACGCAGACCCGCCCGTCCCACAGCTCGGTGCCCTCGACGAGGCGGCGCAGCTCCTCGCGCATGGTCTGCACCGGCACCGCCCAGTCCACGTCGAACTCGGCGGTACCGAGCACTGCCGCCTCGGTCCGGGTCCAGTTCTGGAACGGTTTGCTGGTGAAGTACGAGGTGGGCAGGATCAACCGCCGGTCGTCCCAGATCTGCACGACGACGTAGCTGAGGGTCAGCTCCTCGATCCGACCCCACTCCCCCTCGACGACGACCACGTCGTCGAGCCGGACGGCGTCGCTGAAGGCGAGTTGGAGGCCGGCGAAGACGTTGCCGAGCAGGCTCTGCGCGGCGAGCGCGGCCACCACACCGACCACACCGGCCGAGGTCAGCACCCCGGCGCCGATGCCACGCACGCTCGGGAACGTCATCAGCATCACCCCGACGGTCAGGATGACGATCACCGCGATGGTCAGTCGGCGCAGCATCACCACCTGGGTCCGTACCCGCCGGGCGTGCCGATTGTCCGGCACGTCGACCCGGAACCGGGCCAGCGCGGTGTCCTCCACGACGACCAACAGGGAGGCGACCAGCCAGGCGGTGGTGGCGATGACGCCGAGGACGAGCAGGTGCAGAAACTGCTGCCGCCAGCTCTCACCGACCGCGTACCCGGTGTTGAAGCGGACGGCGAACTGCACGGCGACGACCGTGCCGGCGACCTGGAGCGGCCGGTGCGCGTGATCGGTCAGCTCGGTCATCAGCGTCGACCGGCGGCCGAACCGCCGGGTCAGCCGGTGGACGACCTCGACCAGGAACAGGGCGACCGCCGCCGCGACGAGCGCGACGACAGCCGTTTCGAGGTAACTCTGCACGGCTTCGATGCTTCCCTTCGACCACACGTCGGGCACTCCGGGCAAAAGCCCAAGAGTGCCCGACGTCCCCGGAACCGACCAGCTCAGACCTTGCGGTACCGGGACTGGAGGAAGCAGTAGACGCCGAAGGCGGCGATGCCGAGGGCGACCAGGGTCAGCAGGAACGTGCCGTACGACTGCTCGCGCAGCGTGTGCAGCGCGGCGTCCAGACCACGGGCCTTCTTCGGGTCGTAGTTCACGGCCGCCACGATGACCAGCAGACCGGTGATGCCGTACGCGACGCCCTTGGCGGTGTATCCGGCGATGCCGAGGCGGCGGGCCAGCTTGTGGGTCTTCGGGCTCATCTCGCCGGTCTTCAGGTGCTTCTCGAACTTCTTGAGGATGCCGTAGATGACCAGGCCGACGCCGATCGCGGCGAGCACCAGCCCGGCCAGGCCGACCAGCCAGCGACCCCCGCTGGAGTTCATCAGCTTGCCGGTCAACGCCTCCTGCTGGTCAGCGCTGTTCGACCCGACGTCCTTGAAGACCTTGAAGGCGGTCCAGGCGAAGTAGAGGTAGACGACAGTCCGGCCGGCCGAGGCGAGCCGCTCGGTGACCCGCTCCTTGCCCCGTTCGGCGCGGTGCCCGACCGCCGCCTCCAGCGCCTGCCAGATCGCCATCGCGAGCAGACCGACCGCGGTGGCGATGACCAGGAACTTACCCAGGGGCTGTTCGGAGAGGGTACGCAGCGCGCCGGACTGGTCGCCGTCGTCGGACGACGTGCCGAACGCGATCTGCAACGCCAACCAGGCGAAGAGAAGGTGGACGATGCCGTAGCCGATGAAGCCGGCCCGGGCGAGGAGTTCCAGCCATCGGCTGTCCGCCGTTCGGGAGGCGGTGGCTTCGGCGCTACGGGTGAGTGACATGGCGTCACAATCTCCGATTCGGAAGATTCCCAAACGTCGGCCACCGCCGCCCCGCCCAGGTCAGCTACCCGGGTTGCGCGATACGCGGATCTTGACCTGCTGGTCGGTCACGCTGTCCAGGGTGACCGCGAAGCCCCCGGCCTCGGCGGCCTCCTGGCCGGTGGTGAGGCTGAGCTGCTCACCGGCGACCTCGATGGTCACCTGGTCACCCTCCGCGCCGACCAGCTTGGCCTCGACGCCCAGGATGGTGGCGCTCGCTTCGACACCCCGCTCGAAGGTGACCGTGCAGGCGTCCAGCCCGCAGTCGGTGGAGGCGCCCTGCGAACTGCAACCGGCGAGCACGGCGAGGCCGAGCGCCAGACCGGCGAACAGACCGGCGGCGCGACGAATGGGCGGAATGGGCATGGTGGCGGGTCGGTTCGTCACCTCGCCAAGAATAGAGACGTCGGCGACGGTCCGGCCAAACGGTGATCCACTGGCTGCCGACCAGGGCACGAGGAGCACCGGCTAGGGTCGGCGACATGCCGTTCGACGTCGCCCGCACCCGGGCCGCCTATCCCGCCCTGGCCGAGGGCTTCGTCCACTTCGACGGGGCCGGGGGCACCCAGACCGCGGCCGGTGTGATCGACGCGGTCACCGATGCCATGCGTACGGCGGTCGGCAACCGCAGCGCCGCCTTCGTACCGGGTCGCCGGTCGTTGGAGCTGGTGGCCGAGGCCCGCTCGGCGGTGGCCGACCTGCTCGGCGCCGACCCGGCCGGGGTGGTGCTGGGGCCGAGCGCGACCGCGCTGACGTACACCCTGGCCCGCACGCTCGGCGCGAGCTGGCGTCCGGGTGACGAGGTGGTGGTCTCCCGGCTCGACCACGACGCGAACGTGCGGCCATGGGTGCAGGCGGCCGAGGCGGCCGGCGCGACGGTGCGCTGGGCCGAGGTGGACCGGCACACCGGTGAGCTGCCCGCAGCCCAGTACGCGGACCTGGTCGGTGAGCGGACCCGGCTGGTCGCGGTGACCGCCGGCAGCAACGCCATCGGCACCATGCCGGACGTGCCGGCGATCGCCAAGACCGCGCACGCCGTCGGCGCTCTGGTCTGCGTCGACGGCGTGCACTCGGTGCCGCACGGGCCGACCGACCTGGCCTCGCTGGGCGCCGACGTCCTGGTCACCAGCGCGTACAAGTGGTCCGGGCCGCACCTGGCGGCGATGGTGGCCGACCCGGCCCGGTGGGCGGCGCTGCGCCCGGCGAAGCTGGTGCCGTCCTCCGACGGGGTGCCGGAGCGGTTCGAGTACGGCACCCCGAGCTTCCCACTGCTGGCCGGTGTGACCGCCGCGGTGGATCACCTGGCGGGGCTGGACCCGGACGCGGTAGGGGACCGGCAGGCGCGGTTGCGCGCGGGGCTGGCCGCCGCCCAGGCGCACGAGGAGGCACTTTTGGACCGGCTGCTCGCCGGGTTCGCGGAGCGGTCCGCGATCACCGTCTACGGCTCGCCGGCCCGGCGCTGCCCGACGGTGTCGTTCCGGGTCGCCGGGATGTCACCGGCGGCCACCCAGGAGGCGTTGGGCGCTGCCGGGTTCTGCCTCTCCGTCGGCGACTACTACGCCTACGAGTACTTCCAGATGATGGGTCTGCGCGACAGCGGCGGCGCGGTGCGGGCCAGCATCTACCACTACAACACCGCCGACGAGGTGGACCGGTTGCTCGGCGAACTGGACGCGCTGACCGACGCCGCGGGGAGAATGGCCGGATGAGCAACCTGGTCGAGGACAACCCGGCGAAGCACCGCTTCGAGATCCTGGTCGACGACGCGCTGGCCGGTTTCACCGCGTACCTGGTGCGCGGGGAGATCCTGGTCTTCACCCACACCGAGGTGGACCGGGGATTTCAGGGCAAGGGCGTGGGCGGCACGCTGATTCGGGGCACCCTGGACCAGGTCCGCGCCCGTGGCACGAAGGTGGTGCCGCAGTGCCCCTTCATGGCCGCGTTCATCGACAAGCACCCCGAGTACGCCGACCTGGTCGCCCACCTCCCGTAACGCCGGCCGGTCGAACAGCGCCGGCCGGTCGAACAGCGCCGGCCCGTCAGCTCAGCTCAACGGACGCCGGTCAGCACCTCGGCGGCGGCCCACCCACTGGCCCGGGTGGCGCCGTGGGTGGCCAGGTGCACCGCTCCGGTGACCAGTTCGGGCACGCCCAGCTCGACCACGACCGCGTCCGGCCGGGCGACCAACGCGCGTTGCACGGCGGCGCGCATCCAGTCGTGCCGGTGCAGGTCACGGACCACCAGGACCAGTGGGCGGGCGCCCGCCCCAACGCCCGGGTCGGCCGGCACGTCGGGTTCGGCGTAGCGGACCGTGCTCGTGCCGGGCAGCAGCTCCCCTAGTGGCGCGCCGATGCCCCACGGGGTTTCCGCGCCGATGGCGATGTTGCGCAGCGGCTCGAACTCGACGACGTGCGCCGCGCGGGTCAGCGGCAGCGCGACCGTCGCGGTCCCGGCGGCGGTGACCCGAACGGCCCGGCGGGCGGCGACCAGCCCGACATCGGCGGCACCGCGCGTTCCGGCCGACCCGGCGGTGCGGGCGGCCACCGTCCAGGCGGCGAGTTGACCGACGCGCTTGGCCGCTTCGGCGAGGCGTTCCTCGGGCAGCTCACCGGAGACGACGGCGGCCACGATGGCGTCGCGCAGCTCGCGGGCCGCCTGCTCGTCGGCTCGTTCCCCGCCGATGCAGATCGCGTCGGCTCCGGCGGCGAGGGCGCGGACCGCCGCCCCGGCGAAGCCGTACCGGTCGGCGACCGCGCGCATCTCCACCGCGTCGGTCACCACCACGCCGGAGAAGCCCATCTCGTCGCGGAGCAGCCCACCCAGGATGCGCTGGCTCAGCGTGGCCGGCAGCTGCGGGTCGAGCGCGGGCACCAGCAGGTGGCCGGTCATCACGGCCTGCACCCCGGCGGCCACGGCGGCCCGGAACGGAGCCAGCTCGCAGGCGTCCAGCCGGTCCCGGTCGGCGGTGATCCGGGGCAGGTCGTGGTGTGAGTCGACGCGGGTGTCGCCGTGCCCGGGGAAGTGCTTGGCGCAGGCCGCGACGCCGCCGGCCTGGAGCCCGCGGACCCAGGCGGCGGTGTGCCTCGCGACCAGCGCCGGGTCGGCACCGAACGAGCGGACGCCGATCACCGGGTTGTCCGCGTTGGAGTTGACGTCGGCGTCCGGGGCGTAGTTGAGGGTCACCCCCGCCGCGGCCAGCTCGACACCGAGGTCTCGGGCGACCGCCTCGGTCAGCTCCGGGTCGTCGACCGCGCCGAGGGCGAGGTTGCCGGGCCGGGAGCTGCCGTGGACCGACTCGAGCCGGGTGACGTCTCCGGCCTCCTCGTCGATCGCCACGATGACGTCCGGCCGCTCGGCGCGCAGCGTCGCGGTGAGCGCCGCCACCTGCGCGGAGTCGACGACGTTGCGGGCGAAGAGCACCACCGAGCCGAGGCCCTCGCCGAGCCAACGGCACACCCACGGTGGCGGCGTGGTGCCGACGAACCCGGGTTGCAGGACGGCGGCGGCGAGCGCCGGAAGGTGCCCGCTGTCAACCCGCTGGTTGCGCTCGCTCATGCGGCCCCCGTACCCCCATCTCTCGCGCGCCCTCGGCGCACCGCCACCGGCAGGCGGTCCTGCCATGGTCACACCGGGAGATTCAATAGTCAATAAACCTTACAGTTGCCCGGCGGCCCGCATCCCGGGAGAGTGCGGGGATGGACCCCGCCCTGCTGGCCGACGCGACGAGCCCGGCCGACATCCCCGGCGTACGCCTGCTCGGCCTGGTGGTCGGCGCCCTGCTGCTGCTCGCCGCGATCCGGGCGATGTTCGGTCGGCGCTGACCAGCCACCCGGGGGTGATCGTCCGAATGAGTTTCGGCGGTCATGGGCTCGGGTACCCCCGGCTCTCGATGAAACTGTCCACGCATTCGATGACGTTGCGCCGCGCGGCCCTTAGCCTCTTCGGCTGGAAGGCGCTGCGGCCCAACCAACTGGCCGCCATGCGCGCGGTGATGAAGCGACGTGACGCCCTGGTGGTGCTGCCCACCGGTGCCGGCAAGTCGGCCATCTACCAGATTCCGGCCAGCCTGATCCCCGGCCCCACCGTGGTGATCTCCCCACTGCTGGCCCTTCAGCAGGACCAGATCGCGGCCCTCAACGAACGCCAGCGCCCCGAGCTGCGGGCGGTGCGGATCAGCTCGAACGAGTCGCCCACCCAACAGGCCGAGGCGATCACCGAGATCCGCGAGGGCCGGGCGGAGTTCCTGTTCATCACCCCGGAGCAGCTGGCCAACCCCGACCGGATGGCGGAGGTCGCCGCGCTGAAGCCGGCGCTGGTGGCGATCGACGAGGCGCACTGCATCTCGGCCTGGGGGCACGACTTCCGCCCCGACTACCTGGCGCTCGGGCACCTGATCGAGGGCATCGGCCGGCCGCCGGTGGTGGCGCTGACCGCCACCGCGTCCCCGCCGGTACGCGATGACATCATCGCCCGACTGCGCCTGCACGAGCCGGAGGTGGTGGTCTCCGGGCTGGACCGGAGCAACCTGTTCCTCGAGGTGGCGCACTGCCCCGACGAGGACTACCGGTGGCGGCGCCTGATGACGCTGCTGCGCGACGAGGGGCAGCCGGGGATCATCTACGTGCCGACCCGCCGCGCCGCCGAGGAGCTGGCCACGAGGTTGACCGACGCCGGCCTCCCGGCGCAGTTCTACCACGGCGGAATGCCGGCCGGCGCCCGCGCCGAGCTGCACGAGGCGTTCCTCGCCGACCAGGTCCCCATCATGGTCGCGACCTCGGCGTTCGGCATGGGCATCGACAAGCCGAACATCGCCTGGGTGGTGCACATGGCGCTGCCCGACTCGCCGGACAGCTACTTCCAGGAGATCGGCCGGGCCGGGCGTGACGGGCAGCCGGCCCGGGTGCTGCTGCTCTGGCGGGCCGAGGACGTGGGCCTGCAACGGTTCTTCAGCGGCGGCCTGCCGGACTCCGACGAGCTGCGTGACCTGGCGGCGCTGCTGCGCCGCAAGCCGGCCACCAGGACCGAACTGCGGGAGACCACCGGCCTCGGGCCGCGCAAGCTGGGTCAGTACCTCTCCCTGCTGGAGCAGACCGGCGCCGCCGAGCCGCGCGCCCGGCAGCGCATCGGCGCTCCCCGCTACTCCCCCACGCCGGTGGACGCCGCTGCGGCGGCGCTGGCCGAGGCGGAGCGGCAGCAGACGGTGACCCGGTCCCGCACCGACATGATGCGGGCCTTCGCCGAGACCCACGCCTGCCGGGGGCAGACCCTGCTGGCCTACTTCGGCGAGCAGATGACCGAGGTCTGCGGGCACTGCGACAGCTGCCACGCCGGCACCAGCGTCGCCGACCAGGGCGCCGTCGGGCCGTTCCCGGTGCACAGCCAGGTGCGGCACCCGGAGTGGGGGCACGGCATGGTGCTGGGGTACGAGGAGGACAAGATGACGGTTCTCTTCGATGAGGTCGGGTACAAGACGTTGTCGGTGCGCGTGGTGTCCGAACAGGGCCTGCTGACCCTGGACTAGCCTGACCCGGGCGCCGGCGTGGGTCCCGGTGGATCGACCGAGCAGGGCACCGATTGACCAAGCAGAGCAGGGCGGAAGGGGCATTGCCGTGATCGAGCAGCCGGCGTACACCGGATTCGGTTTCTCCGATGGGGAGTGGGGGCTGCTGGTCGGCCTGCCGCAGTCGGTTCTGACCGCGGCGAGCGCCGCCGAGTCCGACGGCACCCGCCGGACCATGGCGGAGACCGCAGCCGGGTTGGAAACCATCGGCGCCGGCCGGGAGTCGGCCAGCCCGCTGGTCGCCGCCGTGGCCGGCGAGATCGTGACCCGGGTCGGTGACCCGGACACCGGCGAGGAGCTGCCGGCCATCGCGCCCGCCGACCCCCGGGCGTACATCGACGACGTGCTGCTGCGGGCCGGCGAGGCCGCCGCGTTGCTGGCCGCGCGGGTCGACGAGGGCGAGGCCGGCGCGTACAAGCACTGGCTCGTGAAGATCGCCGAGCAGGTGGTGGGCGCCGCGTCCAGCGGTGGGCTGCTGGGCATCGGCGGCGAGTCCGTCAGCGACTCCGAGCGGCGCTTCCGCGACCGCCTCGCGCACGTGCTCATCGACTGACGGACGACAACGACGTACCGGCCGGACCGGTCGGTTCGGCAGCCAGCGCCGCCGAATCGGCCGGCCGGACGCCGCGTAGCGTGACCAGCGCGGTTACCGCGCCCAGCAGCATCGCCACCATGGCGGCGATCGCGGCGAGGTGCAGCCCGTCGGTGAACGCGACCCGGGCGGCGTGCAGCACCGCGTCGGCCAGATCCGCCGGCAGCCCCTGCGCCACCGCGAGCGCACCCCCCAGGGTCTCCCGGGCCGCGTCGCCGGTGTCCGCGGGCAACCCGGCCGGCAGGCCGTCGAGGATCTCGCGGCGGTAGATCGCCGCGCCCACGCTGCCGAGGATCGCCATCCCCAGCGCGCCGCCCAGTTCGCTGCTGGACTCGGCCAGCGCCGAGGCGACACCGGCCTGCTCGGGCGGCGCCGCGCCGAGGACCAACTCGGTGACGAGTGACATCACCATTACCAGGCCACCCGCGTAGACGCTGGCGCCGACGAGCAGCAGCCACAGCGGCGTCTCCGGTGTGACCCGGGTCAGGACCGCGAAGCCGAGCACGGCGATCCCGAAACCCGCGCCGATCAGGTACGCCCGTTCGACGCGCTGGGCGAGCGCGGCGGCGGCCGGCGCGATGCCGCCCACCGCCAGCGACGGCACGAGGCTCCACAGTGCCGCCCGCAGCGGGCTCAGACCGAGCACCAACTGGAGGTGCTGGGTGGTGAAGATGGCGAAGCCGACCAGCGCGAACATCGCCAGCAGGTTGACCGCGAGCGACCCGGCGAAGCCGGGGCGACGGAACAACCCAAGATCGATCATCGGGTACGCCCGGGTCCGCTGCCGGAGCAGGAACAGCGCGCCCACCAGCAGGCCGGCGACGATGGCGAGCAGCCGCACCGGGCTGAGACCGTCGCGGGCCATCTCCTTGATGCCGTAGATCACCGGCAGCAGCGCGCCGAGGGACAGCGCCGCGCTGATCAGGTCGAACCGCCCGGTCGCCGGGTTGCGGAACTCGGGCACCAGGATCGGCGCGAGCAGGAGCAGCATGAGCATCGCCGGGATGTTGATCAGGAAGATCGAGCCCCACCAGAAGTGCTCCAGCAGGATGCCGCTGAGCACCGGGCCGATCGCGATGCCGCCGGTGAGCGTGGCGGTCCAGATGCCGATCGCGGTGCCGCGCTGCTTGGCGTCGTGGAACATGTTGCGCACCAGGGCAAGGGTGGACGGCATCAGGGTGGCCCCACCGACGCCGAGCACGGCGCGTGCGGCGATCAGCGTCGGTGCGCTGTCGGCGTACGCGGCCAGCAGGGACGCCGCCCCGAACGCGGTGGCGCCGATCAGCAGGAGCCGGCGTCGGCCGATCCGGTCGCCCAGAGCGCCCATGGTGATGAGCAGCCCGGCCAGCACGAAGCCGTAGATGTCGAAGATCCAGAGTTGCTGGGCACCGGTGGGGCGCAGTTCCGCACTGATGAACGGGACGGCGAAGTAGAGCACCGACACGTCCATCGAGACCAGGAGCAGCGGCAGCATCAGCACCGTGAACCCGATCCACTCCCGTCGGCCCGCCCGTGGCACCGGTGTGGTGGTCATCGTCGTCATGATCATTTCCTTTCTGCGTATGACGTACGCTGTTATGCGTAGACCATACGCAGAACTAGGATGACGAAGCAAGGAGGAAAAGTGGCGGCGAAGACAGACGACAGCGGGCCCGTGCTCCCGCCGGCCATCGAGAGCGCCTGGGGGCTGCGGGAACGGCCACCCAAGGGCCCGCGGCCGGGGATGAGCGTGCAGACCATCGTGGACGCGGCCGTCCGAGTGGCCGACGCCGACGGGCTGGCGGCCGTCTCGATGAGCCGGGTGGCCAAGGAACTGGGCGCCGCCACCATGGCCCTCTACCGCTACGTCGGCTCGAAGGACGAGCTGCTGATGCTCATGGTGGACACCGGGTACGGCCCGTCGCCCGGTCCGCCCCCGCCAGAGGACGACTGGCGCGCCGGGCTGAGCCGGTGGGCCTGGGCCCAGCACGACGTGCTGCGGCAACGATCCTGGCTACTGCACATGCCGATCACCGGCCCGCCCATCACCCCGCAGCAGCTCGGCTGGATGGAGGACGGGCTGCGCTGCCTCGACGGCACCGCGCTCGCCGAGGGCGAGAAGATGTCAGTGCTGCTGCTGATCACCGGCTACACCCGCAACGAGGCCACCCTCACGTCACAGGTCGTCGAGGCCAGCCGGGCGGCCGGCGTCGCGCCGGGTGAGATGATGCCGGCGTACGGTCGGATGGTGGCCCGGTTGATCGACCCGGCCCGTTTCCCGGCGCTGCACCGGGTGCTGACCTCCGGAGTGCTCAGCCAGGACGACGACCCCGACGACGAGTTCACCTTCGGCCTGGACCGGATCCTCGACGGCATCGAGGCCCTGATCCAGCGCCGAGCGGGTTGAGGGAGCCGGATGCTGCCGAAGGACACCATCGACACCACCATCCTGCCACCCCGGGAGCGGTTCGGGATGTGGCTGGACCTTGTCGCGCGCACCTCGGCGCCGATGCGGATCCAGTCCGCGCACGCCGACGACTTCGCCGCCCGGGCCGGCTTCCTCGACCTCGGCCCAATCCAGCTGGCCAATTACCACTACCCGTCGCTGGATGCCACCCGGACCGCCAAGCTGATCCGCCAGTCGGACCCGGAGCTGTACGTGCTCGCCCTCACCACCGGCGGCGTCGGCACGTCCAGCCAGGACGGCCGATGCAGCGAGATCCGCTCCGGCGAGTTCACCTTCTACGACGCGTCCCGGCCGCACAACGTCGGCCACCAGGCGACCGATCCGGAGCGGGTCCAGGCCACCTCGATCATCACGATGATCCCGCACGCCGCACTGCCACTGCCGCCACAGCGGATGGCCACGCTCTACGGCGGCCGACTGTCCGGCAGCGAGGGGGTCGGCGCGCTGTTGGCGCAGTTCCTGACACAGGTGACCGGGCACCCCGAGCAGTACCACGCCGCCGACGCCAGCCGGCTCGGCTCCGTGGGACTCGACCTGGCCACCACCATGCTCGGCCGGCACCTGGTCGCCGAGGACGCGGTGCCCACCGAGGTCCGCCGACGGGCACTGCTCACACAGGTGCAGGCGTACGTCCACCGGCACCTCGGCGAGGCGACGCTCAGCCCACAGGTCCTCGCCGACGCCCACCACATCTCGGTGCGGTCGCTGCACCGGTTGTTCGAGGACGAGGACACCACGGCAGCGTCCTACATCAGGGAGCTGCGGCTGACCCGATGCCGGCGCGACCTGTCCGACCCGGCGCTGCGCAACCAGCCCGTGCAGGCCATCGCGGCGCGCTGGGGGTTTCCCGACAAGGCCCATTTCAGCCGGGTGTTCCGGGCGGCGTACGGGATGAGCCCACAGGAGCATCGCGACGGCGGCTCGGATCCGACGCGGATCGTCAACCGCGCGGCGTCCATGGTCAACTCGTTGGGGGCAGACTGACCCCAACGTGGCCGACCGTCGCCCGCACAGCGGGCCCACGGCGGCCCGCCAACGGGGGCCGTGGCGAGGCGCCCGCCGCGCTCGCGGCGGGCGGCCGCCCGGTGGGCCCCGGTCACACCTGATGCCCCGGCTCCGCCGCTGTCCCCCCAGGACCCTCGGCGGGGCCGGTCAGGTTTCCTCCAGCAGCTCCCGGACGACCCTCTCAGCCTCCTCGCGTGGCGCCTGCGGGTCCACCGACGCCACCACCCCGTCGTGGTAGAGGTCGACGACCCGAGGATCCACGTAGGACGCCCGGGCCACCGTCGGAGTGTTGCCCAGCAGCTCGGCCACCTCGCGCATCACGGCGACCACCGCCTTGCGCCGGGCGGTGACCGATCGGGCCGGGCCTGCGGTGGCCAGCTCGGTGGCGGCGAGCACGGTGGCGTGCCAGGTGCGGAAGTCCTTCGCGGTCATCTCCCCACCGCTGGCGTCGCGCAGGTAGCCGTTGACCTCGTCGCTACGCACGTCGCGCCACTCCCGGCCGTCCCAGTAACCGAACAGCCGGTCCGCCTGCCTGCGGCGCCGGCGCAGATTGATCAGCACCTGGCACAACTCCGGGTCCTCGATCCGGCGTACCTGCTCAATGCCACCCTTCGCGGGAAACACGAAGACCACGCAGCCACCCCGGGACCGGGCATGCTCGGGGCGCAGGGTGGACACCCCGTACGTCGGGTCGTCGCCGGCCGCGTACTGGTCGCTGCCGACCCGGAACATCCCCATGTCCAACAGTCGGACCACCGTCGCCAGCACCCGGTCCCGGCCCAGCCCTCGGCCGTCCAGGTCACGCCCCACCCGCTCCCGCAGCACCGGCAACCGCCGGGCCACCTCCAGCATGTGGTCGAACTTCGCCTCGTCCTGCTTCTCCCGCCACAGCGGGTGGTAGACGTACTGCTTGCGCCCGGCCGCGTCGATCCCGATCGCCTGAATGTGCCCGTTCGGGTGCGGTGAGATCCAGACGTCCTGCCAGGCCGGAGGGATGACCAGCTCCCGCAGCCGGGCCAGGACATCCGGATCCCGGACCGGAGCGCCGGTCGGGTCGACGAAGAGCCAGCCCCGCCCACGCCGGCGCCGTCCGTACCCCGGTCGACCCGGGTCGCTACGCCGCAACCGCACCGGAGACCCGCACCACTCTTTCCACCTCAGCCACGGCGGCCAGCACCTCGTCGAGGCGCAGAGCAGCCATCGTCGGGTGGCTTCCGACCCCGTCCCACCTGGGCCAATCCCCCTCGCCGGCCCAGAGCACCCGGTGCCGGGGCCGGTCCGGTGGCGGCCCCCAGTGAGCCGGCGGCACCGGCCCGAAGAGGACGACCGACGCGGTGCCGTACCCGGTGGCCAGGTGCGCCACCCCGGTGTCTGCGCTGATCACCAGCCGGGCGTAGGCCACCAGCGCGGCAAGCGCACCGAGGTCGGTCCGGCCCGCCAGCACGGAGTCGGGTGCCAGGCCGGCCGCCTCGGCCACCCGGGCCGCCAGCGCCCGTTCGTCGGCCGAGCCGGTGAGCAGCACCCGATGTCCCTGGTCGGTGAGTGCCCGGGCCAGCGCGGCGAACCGCTCGGCGGGCCACCGCTTGGCGGGGATCTTGCTGCCGGGATGCAGCACGGTGACTCCGGTGGGCGACCCCGCCGACCCGGGCCGGCGCAGGCCGAGGTCGGTGCGGTCGGCCGGAATGTCGTACCAGGACAGCAGCCGGCACCACCGGTCCACCTCGTGCTCGTCGACGGCCCACCGCGGGCCGTCGACGAAGCCGGCGTCCAGGTTCGCGAAGGCGAGCAGCCGGCCGGGCCGGGTGGCCGCGAGCAACCGGTGCGACTGCGGGCCGCGCCCGTGCAGGTTGACGGCGACCTGCGGGGCCGACCCGACCCGGATGGGCCGATCCAGCCCGGCGGTGTCCACCAGCCGGTCGATGCCGCCGACCAGATCGACCAGCGGGGCCAACCAGGCGGGCGCGGCGAGCGCCAGCTCCCGACCGGGGTACGCGGCCCGCAGCGCCCGCAGCGCTGGCACCGCGGTGACCAGGTCGCCGACGCCGAGGGCGCGCAGCACGAGGATCACGGGTACGACGTCTCCTGCTCGGCGCAGACCACCATCTCACGGATCGCGCAGCCAGCCGGCTGGCTGAGCGCGAACATGATCGCCGCAGCGGTGTCGGCGGGATCGTTGAGGACCGCGTCCGGCCCCGGCTTGTACTGCGGGTCGCGTTCGTCGAAGAACGAGGTACGCATCCCGCCCGGGATGAGCAGGGTGACGCCGACCTGACCGGCGAGCTCAGCGGCAAGGGCGCGGGTGAAGCCGACCACGCCGAACTTCGCCGCGCAGTACGCGGTGGCGTCGCTGACCGCCTTGACGCCCAGGGTGGAGGCGACCGTGACGATGCGGCCCCGAGACGTCAACAGGAACGGCAGCGCGGCCCGGATCACCGCCGCGGTGGCCAGCAGGTCGACGGTGACGATCCGGTCCCAGGTCTCCCCCGGCACGTCGGCGAGTCGACCCGGTACGTCCGTCCCGGCGGCGGTGACCACCGCGTCCAGGCCGCCGGCCTGCTCGGCGAGGTGCTGGGTGGCCACCTCGGCGACCCGGGTGTCGGCCAGGTCGCACTCGGTCCAGGACACCCCGTCCACCGGCGGCTGCCGATCCAGCACGAGCGGTCGACCACCGGAGGCGGCCACTGCCGCGACCACCGCGGCGCCGAGCCCGCTGGCGCCGCCGGTGACCAGGACCGTGGGCCCGGCGCCGGGCCGCGTGGCGGTCATCGGGTCCGCTCCCCGATGGAGCGAACGATCATGTCGGTGGTGGAACGACCGTCCAGGTAGGGCACCACCACCGTGTTCCCGCCCCACCGGCGCAGGACCTCCGCCTCCGGCAGGGTGGCGGCGGCGTCCCCGCCACCGGTGGCGTAGTCGCCGCCCTTGACCCAGATGTCCGGTCGTACCCAGGACAGCGCCGCGTCCGGGGTCGGCTCGTCGAAGACGAGGACCGCGTCGACGCAGCTCAAGGCGGCCAGCAACCGGCTGCGGTCACCCTCGGACATCACCGGTCGGTCCGGCCCCTTCAACCCGGCCACGCTGACGTCGGAATTCAGGCAGACGATCAGGCAGTCGCCGAGCTGCCGGGCGGCCTGCAGGGTGGCCACGTGCCCGGCGTGCACCAGGTCGAAGCAACCGCCGGTCGCCACCACCGTGCCGCCTGCGGCACGTACCTCACCAAGGAGCGTGGCGGCCGCCGCGACTCCCACCCGGTCACCACCCCGGCCGACCACACCGGCGGTCATGGGAGGGACCGGCGGAGGTAGCGCCGCCGCGACTCCCCCACCGGCCACGTACGCGGACGCCTCGGCGACCGCCGCCTGCACCGCCTCGGACACCAGCGCGCCCTGGGCCAACGCGAGGCTGGCGGCGGCGGCGAACCGGTCGCCCGCCCCGCAGGTGTCCCCCTCGGCGCTGCCCGGGGTCGGCACGACCAGCGGCGTCGACCCGGCGTGACAGAGCAGCGCGCCGTCACCGCCCAGCGTCACCGCGACCGCACCGGCCCGCCAGCGCCGCCGCAGCCCCTGCGCACCACGGGAGGCGGTGGCCAGCCGGGAGGCGCCGGGCAGTGCGGGGACCAGCTCGCGCACCTCCGACTCGTTCGGGGTGGCCAGATGGATGCCGGGCACCGCCGCCGGGCCGCGCGGGTGCGGGTCCCACACCACCGGCGCGCGGGTGGCGGCCAACGCGTCGCGCAGCGCGGGCTGCCGGGCCACCCCCCGGCCGTAGTCGCTGACCAGGACGGCCGACGCCGCGCCGATCACCCGGAGCACCTCGTCGGAGGGCTGACCCGGCTCCCCGGACGTGCCGCCCCGGTCGTGGCGCAGCAACACCCGGCCCCGGGCCCGCAGCCGAATCTTCTCCGGCGTCGCCCCGGACAGGGCCAGTGGGTACACCTGCACGCCGGCGGCGGCGAGCAGCGCGCTCAGTCGGGCCCCGCCGGCGTCGTCGGCGAGCGCGGTCACCAGCACCACCTCGGCGCCCTGCGCGGCGGCGAACACCGCCGCCAGACCGGCACCACCGGGTCGGTCGGTGGCCGAGGTCTCGTCGAGAACGGGCACCGGGGAGTCCGGGCAGAGCCGGCTCACCACCCCTTCCACGTCCCGGTCGAGCAGGGCGTCCCCAAGCACCACCACAGGTCCCCTCACGCTTGCCTCCCCATCCTCACGCGTCGACCTGCTGTCCGGTCCCACCGTCGAGCACCACTTCGACCCCGGTCCGCACCGGCCCGGACGGGAGCCGACCGGCCGGTGCGGGCTCCTCCGGTACGCGCTCGACAACCGCTGGGTCGCTGGCGGCGGCCAGTGCGGCGGGCAGTTCCTGTTCGAGGTACTCGCAGAGCAGGTGACTGGTCACGAGGTGCAGTTCCTGGACGACCTGGGTGTCGGGGGACGCGACGACCAGCACGTCGTCGCAGGCGTCGGCGAGGGGATTGGGGGCGGCCCCGGTGAGCGCCCAGGTGGTCAGACCGACGGCACGGGCGGCCTGCGCGGCGGTGACCAGGTTGGGGCTGGTGCCGCTGGTGCTGAGCAGCAGCAGGACGTCACCGGGGCGGCCGTGGGCGCGCACCTGGCGGGCGTACACGTCGGTGTAGCCGTAGTCGTTGGCGATGGCGGTGAGCGCGCTCGTCTCGGCGTGCAGCGCGATCGCGGACAGCGGCTGACGGTCGTGATGGAGCTTGCCGACCAGCTCGGCGGTGAGGTGCTGGGCTTCGGCGGCGCTGCCGCCGTTGCCGGCGACCAACAGGCGGCCCCCGGCGGCCAGCCGGTGGGCCAGGTCCGCACCCCAGCGGGCCAACTGCGGCTCGCAGCGCCGGTACGGCACCAGCGCCGCAACGAGATTCGTCAGGTGGGTGTCGAGCAGGCTGCCCGCCGGCATCAGGCCACCACCCGGGCCGGCCGGCGCACGGCGGCCACCTCGCTGTAGACCTCGACCAGCCGCTCGGCGGTGGCCGCCCACGAGTACCGCGCCCGGGCCCGCTCGCGCGCCGCCGCCGCGTACGCGAAACGTCTGATCCGGTCGTCGAGCAATCCCTGGATCGCGGTGGCCAGGGCATGCGGGTCCCGCGCCGGCACGAGATCACCGGTCGTCCCGTCGACCACGGTGTCCCGGATGCCGCCGACGGCGGTGCCGACGACCGGCACCCCGCAGGCCATCGCCTCCAGCGGAGTCAACCCGAACGGCTCGTACCAGGGTGCGGCGACCAGCAGGTCCGCCGAGCGGTACCAGCGGCCCATCTCCTCCCGGGGTACCGCGCCGACCAGGTGCACCCGGTCAGCCACCCCGCACGACTCGGCCAGCGCCCGCAGCCGCCGGGCGTACGGGTCGGTCTCCAGCAGGCCCTCGGGCGGACCGCCGACCACCACGCACTCGGCGTTCGGGACCAACGCCATCGCGCGGATCACGGTCTGGAAGCCCTTGCGTTCGACCAGCCGGCCCACGGTCAGAATCCGGGCCCGACCCGGCTCGCGGTCGGCGGCCGGCCCGAGGGGGGCGAACGTGGCGAGGTTGACCCCGGAGGGCACGACGGTCATCCGGGACCGGGGCACACCCATCCGGACCAGTTCGCCCACCTCGTCGCGGCACTGCGCGATGATCCGATCCACCGAGCGGCCCAGCTCCCGCTCGTAGGACACCCGCCGGGCCGGGCTGGTGTCCTGCACGCCCTGGTAGCGGCGTTTCACCGTGCCCAACGCGTGGTACGTCTGCACCACCGGCACCCCGGTCTGCCGTCCGGCTGTCAGCGCCGCCAGGCCACTCATCCAGAAGTGCGCGTGGATCACCTCGGGCACCCACTCCCCGCCCCGCCAGCGCTCGATCAGCCAGCGGCTGAACTCGCGCATGTGTGGCAGCAGCGTGTCCTTGGCCACCGGCTCGGCCGGGCCGGCGGGCACGTGCACCACGTCGTACCCGTCCGCGCTGCGCACGGTCACCGGCAGGTCGAGAGCGTCCCGGCGGGTGTAGACCCGCACCTCGTGCCCGGCGGCGACGAGCGCGGCGGACAGCTCCGCGACGTGCGTGTTCTGGCCGCCGGCGTCCTCCCCTCCGAGGACGGCGAGCGGGCTGGCGTGCTCCGAGATCATCGCGATCCGCATACTTCCTCCTCCAGCAGCCGGTCCCAGTCAGCGAGGAA
The DNA here is from genome assembly GCF_045209745.1 of Micromonospora sp. NBC_01638. Classification (NCBI taxonomy): domain Bacteria; kingdom Bacillati; phylum Actinomycetota; class Actinomycetes; order Micromonosporales; family Micromonosporaceae; genus Micromonospora; species Micromonospora sp. NBC_01638. The sequence continues at coordinate 4,507,907 of NZ_CP109273.1, read as the reverse complement.
ACGGTCGAGGCCGTACTTGTCGCGGGCGGCGGCTCGCGCCGCCGCGCCGGCCTGACGCGCGGTAGCCGGTTCGGCGATGAACCGGCGGGCGGCGTCGAGCAGGGTGTCCGTCCGGGTCGCGAGGGCACCCGCCTCCGGAGGCACCGCCGTCACCGCCTCGGTGGTGGCGAGCGCGACGACCGGCATGCCGATCGCCATCGCCTCGATGAGGCTGAGCCCGAGCGAGGTCCAACGGCACAGGTGCAGGTACGCGCGACGGCGAGCCAGCTCGGCGTGCATCCGGTCCTGGGGTACGTCGTCGTGGCTCGTGAGCCGGTCGGCGGGCAGCCCCAGGTGGTCGGCGAGGCCGGCGACGCCCATGCCGAACACGTCCAGTGGCGCGATCTCGGCGAACTGCGGCAGCAGGTCGGTGCCGGTGACCCGTCCCCGCCGCACCGGCTCGTTGATCACCACGGCGAACCGGTCCAGTTCACCGGTGTAGGACGCAGAGGGGGCGACGATGCCGTGGTCGACCACCGTGGTGCGGGTGGCGCCGGTGTCCCAGAAGATCTGATTGAACCCGGTGACGTGGGCGATGAGCAGGTCGTCGCGGTCGGCCATCGGGTGGCGGGTGTTGGGCACGTCGCCCTTGGGGGTGTTGTGTTCGACGTAGATGGCGGGAACGTCGCGGCCAGGGCGGCGGCGCAGCCACTCCTCGGCCCGGTCGATCTCCTCGGGGCGTTGCAGGATGACCAGGTCGAGGTCGGTGCCCGGCAGGTCCTCCGGGGTGATTTCGACCGCGTTGTCGGGCCACGGGTAGGTGCGGGCCCGGCCGAGGCCGTACGGGCCGCGGTCGGGTGTGGTCGGGATCAGGTAGCGATGGCTGCCGTGCACGAACGACGTGGTCCAGGAGCCGTGCACGTGCCAGAGCAGGATGTTCATCGGCCACCACCGCTGACGGCGAGAGTCCGTAGCGCGTCGACCACCTCGTCCGGGTCGATGCCGCTGAGGCAGGGATGCCCGGGGACCGGGCAGCTGGCTGCCCGGGTGTCCCGGCAGGGTGCGGCGGCATCGCCGAGCCGGACGGTGGGCACCCGGTAGGGCCCCCACTGGCCGAACGGCACAGTGGGCGCGAAGAGACTCACCACCGGCACACCGGCTGCGGCGGCCAGGTGCGCGGGTCCGGTGTTGCCGACCACGACCGCGCCGGCGTCCGCCACGATCCCGGCCAGCCCGGCCAGGTCGGTTCGGCCACCCAGGTCGGTGCCACCGGCCGCGGCGACCCGGGCGGTGATCCCACGCTCGTCGGAGCCGCCGGTGACCAGCACCCGGTGCCCGGCGGCGGTCAACGCCCCGGCGATCCGGGTCGCCAACTCGGGCGGGCAGGCCCGGCTCGACGCGGCCGACCCGGGGTGCAACACCACGTACCCCGGGTCGCCGAGAGCGGCCGGGCGCGGCACCACCGCGTCGCGGCGGAGCCGGAGCACGGGTTCGTCGCCGTCGGGCAGCCGGTGGCCTGCGGCGGCGGCGAGGGAGAGGGCACGTTCGGGTTCGGGGACGCCCACCGGCACCCGGTGCCGGACGTCCAGCAGCGAGCCCGGGTAGTCGTCGCTGATCGCCGCGATCCGGCCGATCCCCGCCATCCGCAGCAGCAGCGCCAGCGGCAGGGCCGACTGGTGGAACGAGGTGAACACCACCGCCTGGTCCGCACCGACCGCGCCGAGGCGCGCGGTCAGGCTCCTCATGGCCTCCGGGTGGATCGGCGCCGGCATGGGGTCGATCCACGGCAGCGGATGCTCGATGATCTCGTCGACGCCGGGCAGCAGGTCGGCCGCGGCACGGCCACGCGGCCCGCACAACAGCACCACCCGCTGCGCCCCGGCCGCGACGGCGCGGATCGCCGGCCCGGTGACCAGCAAATCCCCCGCCGAATCGGACCGGACCACCAGCGCTGTCCGCACCGGGCCGCCGGGCCGGGTCGAGGGTTGCACAGCTTGTTGGCGGCGCAGAATCTCGTCCACCGCCGCCGGCAGATCGGTGGCCACCCAACCGGCGGCGGCGATCTCCTCCGGGCGGGTCACCGGGGTGGGCACCAGCACTCCCGCAGCCCCCGCGGCCAGCGCGGCGGCAACGTCCCGGCCGATGTCGCCCACCATCGCGCACCTGGACGCGGTCGTGCCCAACTCCCGGGCTGCGGCGTAGACCAGGCCGGGCGCGGGCTTGCGGCAGCCACAACCGTCGGCATCGTCGTGCGGGCAGATCAGCCACGCGTCGAACCGGCCCAGCAGCTCCTCGACGCGGGCGTGCACCGCCCGCATCTGCTCACCGGTGAAGTAGCCCCGGGCCAGGCCCGACTGGTTCGTCACGACCGCCAGCCGTAGCCCGGCCGCCCGCAACCGGTCCAGCGCCGCCCGCGCTCCCGGCACCGGTCGCACCTTCTCCGGGTCGCCGTTGTAGGGCACGTCCTCGATCAGGGTGCCGTCGCGGTCCAGCAACACCGCGTCGTACAGGACGGGGCGGGGGCTCCCGACGGGCCCGGAACCGGCGCGGTCAGCAGCGGCGTACACCCGGACTGACCTGCGCTGATACGGATCCTCCTGGTCCTGTCGCACAGCCGGCGGGTTCCCTGCGCCCCGAGGAGTAAACGTCGGCGGGGAGGCGGTGGGCCAGCGCCGCCAGCGGTGCCCCGGGTCGGTCATACCCGCCGCACCGGAGAAGCTAACCCGCCGGCTGTTAGCCCCACGGCGGTGCGGGTAGGGCAGCTCAGTGGCGATTGTGGAGCAAGTGATCGACGACGACGCCTGGCCCCGGGTGGGCAGCCAACTGCACCACCGAGCCGGGTGACGCCGACCGGCGCCGCCCGTGACCAGCACAAGTAGCCCGAATGTCGCAGAACACGGCGGTCTGTGACGCTCCGGAGGGGTGCCTCCTTCAAACCAGAGGCATCAACTGGATACCCTTCCAGGAGCCCTTGTCCGCAAACCGAGGATGTCCGACATGATCAAGCCCGTGCAGCTGCCGTCGCCGTGGCGGGACGCACGCCTGACCGTCGTCGTGCCCACCTACAACGAGGCGGGCAACCTCCCTGCGCTGGTCGAGCGGCTGCTCGCGATGCCGCTGCCGGGGTTGCGCATCCTCGTCGCCGACGACAACTCCCCCGACGGCACCGGGGAGGTGGCCGACAAGCTGGCGATCGAACACCCCGACCGGATCGAGGTCGTGCACCGCGCCGGCAAGGAGGGCCTCGGCCGGGCGTACGTGGACGGGATGAGCCGGGCGATCGAGGGCGGCGCCGAGTACGTGGCGCAGATGGACGCCGACCTCTCGCACCCGCCGGAGGCGCTGCCGGGGATGCTGGGCGCGCTGCTCTCCACCCAGGCCAGTGTGGTGATCGGTTCCCGCTACGTGCCCGGCGGCGAGCTGGACGAGAACTGGCCGCTGTACCGCCGGGTGCTCAGCGGCTGGGCGAACCTCTACGTGCACACTCTGCTGCGGGTGCGGATCCGGGACCTTACCGCCGGCTTCAAGATCTGGCGCGCTGACGCGCTGCGCGACATCGACCTGGAGCGGGTGCAGTCCAACGGCTACAGCTTCCAGGTGGAGATGCACTACCTCGCCACCAAGCTGGGGCACACGATCCTGGAGGTGCCGATCCGCTTCGAGGAGCGGCGCGACGGGGTCTCCAAAATGACCACCGCGACCAAGGTGGAAAGCGCGCTGATGCCCTTCCGCCTGAAAAGCAAGCACCGCAACATCACCCGCTCCAGCCCCACCCCCGCACCCTGATCAAGAGGTTCGCCTTGATCACCACGGGCTGGCGGCGGGTTTAGTTGGAGTAGATCGCGCGGTGGGCGGTGGCGATGGCTGCGGCGTAGGCGCGCCCGGTGAGTGCGCGGTCACGGGCCAGCGCCGCGCGGGCGGCGTTCGCGCCGGGAGCGCCGTGCACCCCGCCGCCGGGATGCGCTGACGCGCTGGCCAGGAAGAGCCGGTCCACCGGGGTGTCCGCGCGGCCCAGGCCAGGGATCGGGCGCAGGAACAGCTGCTGGTACGCGGCGGCGGTGCCGCCGCCGAGCGTGCCGCCGACCAGGCTCGGGTTGCCCTTCTCCAGGTCGGCCGGCCCGGCCACGTGTCGGCCGACGACCAGTTGCCGGAAACCCGGGGCCGCCTCCTCCAGCACGTCCTCCATCCGCTGCACGTGCCCGGCGACGTCCTCGGCCCGCCAGTCCCGACGGAACGGCAGGTGGGTGTACGACCAGAGCGACTCGGTGCCCGGCGGAGAGTGGCTCGGGTCGGCCACGGACATCTGCCCGAGCAGCAGGAACGGGTTTCGGGGCAACTCGCCACGGGCCAGCTCGCCCGCGTACCGGGTCAGGCCGTTCAGGTCCGCGCCGAGGTGCACGGTGCCGGCGCCGGCCAGTTCCCGGTTCGTCCATGGCACCGGCGCGGAGAGCGCCCAGTCCACCTTCAGCGTCGAACCGTCCCACCGGAAGTGCGCCAGGTCCTCCACCAGCCGCGACGGCAGCGCGGCCGCGCCGACCAGATCGAGGTAGAGCGCTGGCGCCGGCACGTCGGCGAGCACGGCGCGGCGGGCCCGCCACAGCGTGCCGCCCTCCGTGCGTACCCCCATCGCCCGGCCCCGGGCGGTGAGCACCCCCTCGACGCGGGCGCCGTAGAGGATCGTCCCGCCGCGCTCCTGCAGCCGGGTCACCAACGCGTTGGTGATCTGCTGGGCGCCGCCGTCGGGCACCGGCCAGCCGACCTGCTGGCCGAGCATGGCCAAAAGCCAGCCGTACACTCCGGAGCCGGCCTCCTCCGGGGACAGGTCGGTGTGCAGGGCGCAGCCGGCCAGCAGAGCCGGCCCGCCCGGGCCGTCGAAGAGTTCGTCGCCAAGCTTGCGGACCGGCACCACCAGGCGCCGGGCCAGGCGCAACGCGCCGGCGACGTGCAGTCGACGCAGCAGAGCCAGCCCTCCGCGTACCGGCGGGAACGGCGTGGTGATGGTCGCCAACATCGGCTCGGACACCTCGAGCCAGTCGGTGTACGCGTTGATCCAGCGCTTGCCGTCACCGGGAGCGAACTGCTCCAGCGAGGCGGCCGTGACGTCCGGGTTCCGGTTGATCACGGCGGCCCGACCGTCCGGCAGCAGGTGCGCCAGCACGTCCGGCGAATGCCGCCAGGACAACCCGTACCGGCCCAGGTCGAGGCCGCCCAGCACGGGTGAGGCGTAGCCCAGGGGGTAGAACGAGCTGTAGAGGTCACTCAGATAGCCGGGCGCGGTCACCTCGGCGGAGCGGACCGCGCCGCCGGGTGCCGCGGTCGCCTCCAGCACCACCACCTCCCAGCCGGCGTCCGCCAGCAGGTTGGCCGCCACGAGACCGTTGTGACCGGCCCCGACGATGACGGCGTCCACGCTCGACGTGGCGGTGGTGGTCATCCGATCCGCCTACCCGGCGTGCAACCGGGCGAAACGCGTTTGCCTCGCCAGGGTCGGGGCATCCAGCGCCGCATGTACACGGTTGCGCAGTTGGTGGGCGGGGTGTGGGGCGCGGGCGGCGACGGCGGCGAACTGGTCGTGCATGATCCGGCGGACGGCTCGCCGGTCAGCACGGTGCCGGTGGCCACGGCGGACGAGGTTGGCAAGGCGACACAGGCGGCACGCAATGCGGCGGCCCGGTGGGCGGCGACCGCGCCGGCCGAGCGGGCCGCGGCGCTGCACCGGGCCGCGGACGCGGTGGCGGCGGCCACCGAGGACCTGGCCGCGGCGGTCACCGCGGAGATGGGCAAGCCGTTGGCGGATGCCCGCGGCGGCGTCGAGGCCGGCATCGGGACCCTGCGGCAGTACGCGGAGCTGGCCCCGCTGCGCGGCGGGCGGACGCTGAACGGCCCAGCGGACGCGCTGGACTTCCTGACCCCGCAGCCGCGCGGTGTGGTGGCCGCCATCACCCCCTGGAACGACCCGGTCGCGGTCTCCTGCGGGCTGCTCGGCGCGGCCGTGGTCACCGGCAACGTGGTGCTCTACAAGCCGAGCGAACGGACACCCGCGACGGGTTGGCTGTTGGCCCGGGCGCTGGATGAGGCGCTGCCGGCCGGTGTGTTGTCGCTGCTCACCGGCGGCCCGGAGGTCGGTGCGGCGCTGGCGGCGCAGGAGGTCGACGTGGTGGCCCACGTGGGCTCCACCGCGACCGGGCGGGCGATCGCCGCCGCCGCGGCCCGCACCGGCGCGAAGGTGCTCCTGGAGAACGGGGGCAGCGACCCGTTGATCGTCGACGCGGGCGTCGACCCGGAGTGGGCGTCCGGTCAGGCCGCGCTCGGTGCGTTCGCCAACGCCGGGCAGATCTGCGTGGCGGTGGAGCGGATCTACGTGCACCGGGAGGTGGCCGAGGACTTCGTGGCCGCGCTGGTGCGGCGCGCCGAAGCGCTGCGGGTCGGGCCGGGCCGGGACCCGGGCACCGAGCTGGGCCCGTTGGTCGACCGGAGGCACCGGGACCACGTGCACGGGCAGGTGGCGGCGGCAGCGGCGGCCGGCGCGCGGGTGCGGGTTGGCGGCGAGGTGCCGGACGGGCCGGGGGCGTTCTACCCGGCCACCGTGGTCACTGACTGCCGGCATGACATGCCGTTGGTGCGGGAGGAAACGTTCGGGCCGGTCGCCCCGGTGGTGGTCGTCGACTCGTTCGACGAGGCGCTGCGCTGCGCTGCGGACTCTCCGTACGGGTTGGCCGCCACCGTGTTGACCACGTCGATGAGTCACGCTCAGCGGGCCTGGCGGGAGCTGCCGGTGGGCACCGTCAAGGTCAACGCGGTGTTCGGGGGTGCGCCCGGTGGCGCCGCGCATCCGCGCGGGGCCAGTGGGCAGGGCTTCGGGTTCGGCCCGGAACTGCTGGACGAGTTCACCGCCACGAAGGCGGTGCACATCGAGGCGCCGGGCGGCGGGCACTGGTGAACAGTACGGGCGGACGCAGGTGGTGCGTCCGCCCGTACCACGTCGGTGTGCTCCGGTGCCGCGGCGATCAGTCGCCGCGAGCCTTGCGGGTGGCCCGGTCGTTGGCCTTCTCGATCGCCGTGACCAGCTCCGGCTTGGTCATGCTGGACCGGCCGGGCACGTCCAGTTTGCGGGCCACCGACATCAGGTGGTCCTTGGTGGCGTTGGCGTCAACTCCACCGGCGGTGGGTGCTCGTCGTGCCGGCCCGCCACCGGCGGCCTGTTGGTCGCTCGGGCCCTTGCGGCCCTTCGGCTCCCAGTGGTCGCCCACCTTCTCGAACTGATGCTTCACGGCGGCGAAGGCGGTGCGGTGCGACCGCTCCCCCTCGCCGTAGGTCTCGACTGCCGAGTCGTGCGTCTTCTCCCAGGTGCGCTGCGCCTTATCCGGAGAGCGCCGCAGCGTGCTGGGCAGGTCCTCGCGCCCGGGCATCTCGTCCTCCTCCGCGTCGACAGGGTCACCACGACCGTTCCCCTGTGCCGCGGCGGCAAACCATCCGCGGCACCCGCACGCGCTGGGCTGGTTTGTCGATTTCGCGATCCGGGTACTGGCGGGCCAGGCCTGACCGGACGACCGGTCATCCGGTGGCCGGGGCGCAGGGAGCGGGCATGACGACCACGGAGCCCGGTACGACGATCGGCGGCGCACATGGCACCGGAGTTCCTCGGATGCGGCAGCTGAGCTGGCGGACCTGGCGTGGCGTGCTGGTCCGCAGCGTGCAGGGCTTCGTCAACGACAACTGCTCCGACTGGGCCGCCGCGCTGACCTACTACGGAGTTCTGGCACTCTTCCCGTCCGCCATCGTGGTGGTGGCTCTGGTTGGTCTGGTCTCCACGGGCGAACAGACCGTCGACACGGTCGTCGACCTTGCCAACCAGGTGGGTGCCGGGTCGGTGCTGACCGACGACGAGGGCGGCGTGGTCGCGGTGATCCGGTCCGTGGTGCTTGAGCAGAGCAACCCCAAGCTGCTGCTGAGTTTCGGCCTGCTCGGGGCGCTGTGGTCCGCGTCGGGCTTCATCGGCGCGTTCACCCGGGCCTCCAACGCCGTCTACGGGGTGAGCGAGGGCCGGCCGGTCTGGAAGCTCCGGCCGCTGCAGATCGGTCTGGCGGCGATCACGCTGGTGCTGCTCGCGGTGGTCGCCCTCGCGTTGATCGTCAGTGGTCCGGTCACCGACGCGGTCGGCGACCTGATCAATGCCGGTGGTCTGGCCCGCACGGTGTGGAGCGTGGCGAAGTGGCCCGCGCTCGTCATGATCATGATGGTGCTGCTGTCGCTGCTGTTCTGGATCGCCCCGAACGTCCGGCAGCCCCGGTTCCGCTGGCTCACCCCCGGCGGCGGGGTGGCCCTGCTCGTCTGGGCGGTGGCCTCCTTCGGCTTCGGCCTCTACGTGGCCAACTTCGGCTCGTACGACACCACCTACGGCAGCCTGGGGGCTGCGATCGCGTTCCTGGTCTGGCTCTACCTGTCCAACTCGGCGCTGATGCTGGGCGTGCAGATCAACGCCGAGGTGCAGCGCGGGCGGCAGTTGCAGGCCGGCGACCCGGACCCGGAGGATCCGGTGCTGCCACCGCGGAAGCCCGCCGACGACTGAGCCCCGGTTCGGCCTCGGATGTCCGGTCCGGAGCCGGGCCATGGGCCGGTTCATGGCCCGGTGCCGGTTTACCGGGCGGGGTGCCGGGTAGCGCAGATGGCATGGAGCGTGGCAACAGCAAGCACGGACCGAGGATCGACGAGCAGATGAGTCAGGAGGTCAGCGGCCTCGTGCAGGGGCCGGGGACCGGTGGCTCTCGGGTCGATGAGTCGCGGGTGCCGGAACCGGCTGGCGAGGACCAGCCGGAGACGACCACCGCCCCGGCCGGCGACCTGCGCACCGGCACCCCACAGGGAATGAGTTCCACGGACGTCGAGCAGCGCAGCCGGCTCGGCCGGTTCATCTCGATGAGCGCGCTGCCGGGCGACCGCCTGGTGCTCATCGCCAGCGCCCGCGAGAACGAGGCGCCGGACGACATCGTGGCGGCGCTGGAACGACTGCCCGAGGGCACCCTCTACCAGACGGTTTCCGAGGTGTGGGCCGCGCTCGGCAACAGGAACGAGACAACTCGCTGGTGACCGGGTCGCCCCCGATCCGGGAGACCACCAGCGGCTGAAGGAGGTTCCCAATGAGTGGTGTTACCGAACATGTCGACGTTTCCGTGCCCGTACGCACCGCGTACGACCAGTGGACGCAGTTCGAGGAGTTCCCCGAGTTCATGGAGGGCGTGCAGGAGGTCCGGCAGCTCTCCGAGACGATGACCCACTGGACGGTGGACATCGCCGGGGTGAAGCGCGAGTTCGACGCGGAGATCACCGAGCAGCTTCCCGACGAGCGGGTCGCGTGGCGCTCGACCGACGGCACCCAGCAGGCCGGCGTGGTGACCTTCCATCGGCTTGACCCGGACAAGACCCGGGTCACCCTGCAGCTCGAGTTCGAGCCGCACGGGGTGGTCGAGCAGGCCGGCGACAAGCTCGGCATCGTCGATCGGCGCGCCAAGGGCGACCTGGAGCGGTTCAAGACCTACATCGAGCGGCGCGGTCAGGAGACCGGCGCCTGGCGCGGATCGGTGAATCGCCCGCAGCCGTGATCCTGAGCAGCGACATCAGATGGCCGCCGGACTCTCCCGGCGGCCATCGCCGTCGCTGAGCCTGGTCGCGCGCCGCCGTTTGCGATCATCACGCCCGGGTACGGCTGATGGCATGACCGACGACAACAGGGTGTGGCGCAACGAGGAACGGCTTTCGTTGGAAGAGCTGGAGCGCGCCGTCTCAGGCTCCAGCCTCGACGGGCAGGCCGACGACGTGACCGGCAACGACGCCGGTGAAGAGGCTGCGTTCGGGCACGGGCCGGCAGCGGCGGACCGGGGCGGGCAGGCCCAGGGCGGCGGCCGTGAGCCCACCGACCCGGAGCGTGCCTACCGCCCGTCCACCACCGGCCGGACCGGGCCGGACGTCTGACCCTCCCCGTCAGGCTGAGCGGGCACCGGCGGCCCGGCCAGCTCTGCGGTGGGCCGGCCGGTCGATCGGCGCGCGCCCCACTCGTACAGCACGATCAACGCCAGCGCGAGCACCACCAGGGCCGAGCCCAGCACCTGCACCGACGTGTGGCCGATCAGCACGCCGAGCCCGGCCGGGACGAGCGCCGCGCCGACGCCGGAGGCACCGATCTGGAGCCCGATGGCCCGGTCCGCGTGCGCCGCGCCGACCCGGTCGGCGGTGGTGAGGGTGAGCAGCGGGAACACCGGCGCGGCGGCGAAACCGACCACGACCAGGCCGAGCACCGCCAGCGCGGCCGGCCCGGGGACGGCGATCAGCGCCGCGCCCACGGCCATTCCGACCAGACTGACGCGCAGCACCAGCCCGGCACCCAGCCGCTCGGCCACCACACCCTGCACGACCCGGCCGACGAACAGGCTGCCCCAGTACGCGGAGACGCAGCCGCCGGCCACCGCCGCGCTCAGCCCACGCCCCTCGGTCAGCAGCAGGAACGCCCACAGGCCGGCGGACACCTCGATGGCGACGTACAGGGCGAAGGCGAGCGTCCCCGACCAGACCGCCGGCAGCCGCAGCGTCGCCCGGACCGGCACCCGGACCACCGGCGACGTCCCGCCACCCGCGGCAGCGGGTGCGGTCCCGACGGCGGCGCCCACCTCGGTGGATCCCGTTTCGACGACGGCGCCCGCCTCGGTGGCGGCCGGGACGCGTTGCCAGGCCCGCACGGTGAGGGCGAACGCGATGGCGAGAACGAGCTGGGCGGCGGCGACGATGCCGTACCCCCAGCGCCAGGCCAGGCCGGCGCTCAGCACCCCGGTCATGATCAGCGGGCCGATCGCCACACCCAGGCCGAAAAAGGCGTGCAGCCAGTTCATGTGACGCGGCCCGAAGGCCCCGGCGGCGTACGCGTTGAGCCCGGAGTCGACCGCGCCGGAACCGAGCCCGAGCAGCAGTGCACATCCCACCAGCACGGCCAGCACAGGGCTCACGGAATAGCCGGTCAGCGCCAGGCTGGCCAGCAGGGTGCTGCCGGCGAGCAGCGCACCCACGCCAACGCGAGCCAGCGTGAACCCGGCCAGCACGCTGGAGGTGAGATAGCCGATGGTGCCCGCGGTGAGCACCCACCCGACCGCCTCGGTCGGTACGCCGAAGTCGCCCCGGATCGAGGGCCAGCCGACGCCGAGCAGGCCGTCGGGCAGGCCGAGGCTGACGAACGCGAGGTAGGCCAGCAGGAGCAGCGAGGCGCGGGGACGCGGGGACGCGGTGGACACGAGACACCATCCTGCCGCAGGGGCACCCTAGCGCCGTAGGCACCCGCTCGCTCGCGGCGCAAAGAAGTCGTGTCCGAACAGTCGAGAAAACGGACAGCTCATCCAGAATCGGCCGATCGGAGGACGGCAAGCCGGCTGGTTCGCGTAAGAATTTCGGAATGCATCAAGGCTCCGGAATCCTCTCCACGCGTCAGCGCCGGCTCGCCTGGCTCGGCTTCCTGCTCGCCGCGCTGCAGGCGCCCGTGTCGGCATCGCTCGTCGCCGACGAGTCGTGGCTGTTCAGCCTCTGCGTCGCGCTGATGGTGGCGACCGTGATCATCGCCGACGACGCAGCGCGGCGACGCCCAGCCGGCGCGACCGGCGACTAATCTCCGCTGCCGGGCCGGGCTTCGTGCCCCGGACGGCCCCGGCTGCGGCGGCGTTCCTTCATTTCCGCCTCGTAGAGGTGGCGCCGCCCGCCCACCAGCTCGTCGCGGGCCTGCTGGTCCAACCTCCGGAACAGCGCGTGGTAACCGTCGTCGAAGTCCTCAACGATCTGGAACGTCCACCGCCCGGCGATGACGTTGCGGCCCAGCAACTCCGCGTCGATCCGGTCGGCGAGCTGCGGATGCCCGGCGGCGCGAAACTGCTCCACCGCATCGTCGAGCATGAGGTCGGCGTGCCCGATCAACTGGTGCAGTGAGTACAGATGCCCCCGGGCCCGCTCCACGCACTCCAGCGCCTCGCTGAGCTTGCCGAGTGCCGCGACCGTCTCGTCACTGACGCCGGCCGGCCGCCGGTGCTGCTCGTCTGGTCCGTCCGCCTGCTGTCCCATCCGCGCCTCCGTGCCGTGTCCCGCCAGCTACGGGTGGTTGTCCTACTGCCCCGTCTGTGCCGGATCAACCCCCGCGGTCAGCCCTGGTCGCCCCAGTTGCCCAGCCGACATCCGCCGAGCGGCCGAGGCCGACGCCGTTACCGGTCGGTTAGCCTCGGTCACCATGCGTGTGTCGTTCAACCGTGTCGCCTCCCGTACCGCCGTCGACTCGGCGCGGTCCACCCTGGCCGCCCTCACCGTCTCCGTCGGCACTCTCGGGCTCGCCGCCGCCGCCGCGCGCCCGGAGCTGCTGGCCCTTGTCGACCAGCACGCGGCAGCGGTACGGGAGAGCCTCGACGGGGACCGCAAACCGCTGACCGCCGCGGCGCTCGCCGGCTACGCCGAGGGGGTCCGCGCGGCCGCCCTGGAGCACGGCTGGGCGCCGCCGGACGGGCCGGTGGACTGGAGCCGCCCGGAGTGGCTGCTCACCCGACTGCTCGCGGTCTGCGCGCTGGCCCGCTCGCTCGACCGGGCCTGACGCGCGGGGAGGGCACCCCGCGTCGTACGCGGAACACCCTCCCCACCCGCAGTGCCGTAGCGCCCGCTACGAGCGGTATTGCTGGGCCTCGTCCACCTGGGGCATGGCCTGGGTGTGCTCACCCCCGCGGTCGGCCATCTGCCGCTCCACGTCGCTACGCCCAGCCGCCGTGGCCTGCCGCTGCTCCTGCACCGCCCGGGCCTCTCGGGCGGCCCGGTCCAGCCAGCCGTCCCAGCGGTTCTGCATCGGCTTCACGAGACCACCACCGACACCGATGATCAGGATGCCGGCCACCGTGGCGAGCACCGCGATCAGCACCGGAGTGGTCACCGTGGTGGCGATACCCACCTGGTTCAGCGCGGCGATCACGCCGAGCGCGATGATGAAGATCGCCGTCAGGTCGGCCAGCACCTTGCCGTAGGAGAGTCCTCCCAGCGCCCCGGTGACCAGATCCCGGACGGCGTTGGCGATCGCGGCCGCCACCACCACGATGATGATCGCGATGAACGCACGTGGCAGCCAGGACACCACGCCTCTGATCAGGTCACTGATCGCGTTGGGCCCCCAGACTCCGAAAGCGAACTGCAGGGTGAACAGCAGTACGGCGTAGTACGCCAGTCTGGCCAGAATGTCGCTGGCGTCGTACTTCGTTCTCTCCAGCGCCCGTTTGATGCCGCCGCGTTCGACCGCTTGGTCGAAACGCACCCGTTCCAGCACCGTATCCACGATCTTGAGGACGGCCTTGGCGATGAGCCAGCCGACCACGAGGATGACGATGAAGGCCACTGCCTTCGGGATGAAGAGCAGCACCGACCTCCAGGTGTCGGCGATGGCATCGCCGAGGTCCGCCTGACGGACCGCGAGGGTTTTCAGCATGATGTCCCTCCTGTCGCATGGACTGCGCCGAGCGCATACCCGCCAACTGGTCGGGCAGTCCGGGCAACGCGCGGCGTTTTTCGCCACGAGCCGCCGGACCGGGGCCGTGAACTGCCTGAACGGGCCACCACGAAAAGGGGTGGTGACGGCCCGCGGCCATGATCGGATGCCTTTCCCGGTCGGCCGACTAGGCTGCGAACATGCCAGGAACGGTCGGGCGAGTCCCCACGCCAGCAACTCCCGGCCCAGGCGCATCCACCGAGCCCGGTGCGGCTGCCGCCGTGCTCGCCCACGACTGGGCCGGCACCTCGCTGGGGCCACGCGAGGGCTGGGACGTCGCGATCCGGGCCGTGGTCGAGCTGATCCTCGCCTCGCCGATGCCGATGGCCCTGGCGTACGGCGACGATCTCGTCCTGCTCTACAACGCCGGTTACGCCGAGTTGCTGGGCACCAAACACCCGAGCGCCCTCGGACGCCCGGCCGCCGAGGTGTTCGCGGAGATCTGGGCGCTGCCCGGTGTCGGTGAGGTGATTGAGCGCGTCTACCGGCAGGGCGTGCCGTTCCTGGAAAAGGAGTCCACGCTGCCGCTGGTCCGTGGGCACTCCGCGACGGTGGAGCAGGCGGTCTTCACCCGGGGCTACTCGGCGGTGCGCGACAGCGCCGGGCAGATCGTCGGCATTCTGACGGTCGCGGCCGAGACCACCTACGTCACCGAGCAGTTGCAGAGCCTCAGCGAGGTGGCCGCGGCGCTCGCCGGCACGCTCACCCTCGACGATGTGGCCCGGGTGGCGTTGCGGTACGCGATCACCACGTTCGACCTCGACCAGGTTTCGTTCGCGGTCGACGAGGGCGGCGGCGGGTGGCGCATGGTGCGCCGGGTCCGCGGCGAGTTGCTGGACGCGGCCGACGAGCGGCTTCCCCCGCTCTGGCGGCGCGCGCCGGCGGACTGGTCGGCCCCGGTGGTGCAGGCGGCGCGCTCCGGTGGCCCGTCGTTCACCCACGACGGGCAGCCGCTGCGGGAGACCGCGGTGGATCGCCACGACCAGAAGATCCGCGCGATGGCCGCCCTGCCCCTGGGCACCTCGGTGGTCCGCGGCGGGCTGGCGGTCGGCTACCAGATTCCGCACACCTGGTCGCCCGCCGAGCGGGCCCTGTTGGCCGCCTCGGCCGAGCTGATCGGCCAGGCCGCAGAGCGGGCCCGCCGGTTCGAGACCCAGCACGGCACGGCCCAACTGTTGCAACGCAGCATGTTGCCGGAGCACCTGCCGGACCTGCCCTGGTTGCGGATCGCGGCCCGCTACGACCCGGGGGTGGACGGCAACGCCGCCGGTGGCGACTTCTACGACGCGTTCCTGCTGCCCAGCGGCGCGCTCGGCGTGGTGCTCGGCGACGTCGCCGGGCACGACGTGCAGGCCGCCGCCCGGATGGGGCAGGTCCGGGCCGCGCTGCGCGCGCTGGCCCTGGCCGACCCGGCGCCCGACGCGGTGCTGGCCGGGCTGGACCGGCTGGTGACGAGCCTGGGAGCGGAGGCCGGCACCCACGAACTCTTCGTCACCGTGGCGTTCGGGGTGATCGACGCGGAGCGGCGGGAGCTGACCCTGGCCAGCGCCGGTCACCCCGCTCCGCTGATCCGCCGCGGCGGCCCGGAGGGCCGCTCGCACGCCGAGTACGTCGACGTGCCGGCTGGTCCCCCGCTGGGTCTGGGCGGCCGGCCGGGCACCACCACGGTCGCGTTCCGTCCCGGCGACACCCTGCTGCTGTTCAGCGACGGGGTGGTGGAGCGTCGCCGGCAGAGCCTCTCCGCCGGGCTGGCCACCCTCGGCGACGCCGTCGCCAAAGCCGGCAGTGGCGACCCTCGCGCGCTCTGCGCGGTGGCCACCGCAGCGGTACCGGGCGGCACCGAGGACGACGTGGCCGTGCTGGCGGTCGAGCACGCGCTCAAGCCGAGTCGCTCGGCCAGCATGCAGGTGCCCGCGGAGCCGACCGCGCCCAGCCGGGTCCGGCACTGGATGACCGGCCAGCTCACCGAGTGGCAGGTGCCGGAGTCGGTGATCGGGGCGGCGGTGCTGTGCACCAGCGAGCTGACCACCAACGCGTTGCTGCACGCCGGCACTGCCGCCCGGGTGGAGATCGACCTCAGCCCCGAGCGGCTGCTGGTCTCGGTCGCCGATTCCGGCACCCGGGGCACCGTGACCCGGACCCGCACCGACACGTTGAGCAGTCGTGGGCGCGGTCTCGGCCTGATCGAGGAGCTCAGCGACGCCTGGGGCACCGACCCGTCAGTCCGGGGCTCCACGGTCTGGTTCGAGATCCTCACACCGCCGGCCTCGCGTCCCTGAGACCACCCGAACGGGCAGGAAGGCGTCCATTGCGTACCGACGGGCCCGCCGGAATCCTCTTCGACGTCGACGGCACCCTGGTCGATACCACCTACCTGCACACCGTGAGTTGGTGGGAGGCGTTGCGGCAGACCGACCAGCCGGTGCCGATGGCGATGGTGCACCGCTCGATCGGGATGGGTTCGGACAAGCTCCTCGACCACCTGCTCGGCCCTGAGCGGGACCGCGACGCCGACACGAAACTGCTCGACGCGCACGACACCCTGTACGCCGAGTACTGGGAACGGCTCACGCCGCTGCCCCGGGCGGCGGACCTGCTGCGCGCCTGTGCCGAGCGCGGGCTGCGGGTGGTGCTCGCCACCTCCGCCTCCAAACCCGAGGTGGGCGCGCTGCGTCGAGCGCTGGCCGCCGATGACGTGATCGACACAATCACCTCCTCGGCGGACGCCAAGCAGAGCAAGCCGGCACCGGACATCCTGGTCGCCGCGCTGGAGCAGTCCGGGTTGCCCGCCGAGCGGGTGGTTTTCGTCGGAGACTCGGTCTGGGACGTCGTCGCGGCCGGCGCGTTGAACATCCCGTGTGTGGGGTTGACCTGCGGCGGCACCAGCCGCGGCGAGCTCGCCGGCGCTGGCGCGGTGGCGGTGTACGACGACCCGGCCGCGCTGCTGGGCGAATGGGCGGACTCGCCGCTCACCCGGCCAAGGTGAGGCTCACTACGGTTCGCCGGCCCGTACGCGCATAGCCGGTCGCCCTGCGGGGCATGGTCTGACACCACCTGCCCCCGCGCCTCGCGGGTGCGGCTGAAAGGTGGAGCCGTGGAGCCGGTAGACGTGGCGTTCGCGCTGGTGGGCGTGGGCGCTCTGCTCGCGGGCATCCTGCCGCGGGTGCTGGAGCAGCGCCCACTGTCCATGCCGATCGCCTTCCTCGCTCTCGGCATGCTGGTATTCCTGCTGCCGGTCGGGCTGCCGACACCGGACCCGCTGGCGCACCCGGAGCTGACCACCCATTTCACCGAGATCGGGGTGATCGTCGCGCTGATGGGCGCCGGCCTCAAGATCGACCGGCCGTTGAGCTGGCGGGGGTGGTCGTCCACCTGGCGACTGCTGGCGGTCGCGATGCCACTGTGCATCGCGGCGGTGGCCCTGCTCGGGTGGTGGTGGGCGGGGCTGGTGCCGGCCGCCGCGCTGTTGTTGGGTGCCGCGCTGGCACCGACCGATCCGGTGCTCGCCGCCGACGTGCAGGTCGGCGAACCGACGGACGTCGAAGACTCCGAGGACGAGGTCCGCTTCGCGTTGACCTCCGAGGCCGGCCTCAACGACGGGCTGGCGTTTCCGTTCGTCTACGCCGCCATCGCCATCGCCTCGACCAGCCTCGCCCCGAGCGACTGGCTGGCCGAGTGGTTCGCCGTGGACGTGCTCTGGAAGGTGATCGTCGGCGTCGGCGGTGGCCTGCTCATCGGCTGGCTGCTCGGCAAGTTGTTCTTCCGCGCGCCCAGCGAGCTGCGGCTGGCCCGGCACGCCGAGGGCTTCCTGGCGCTGGCCGCCACGTTCCTGGCGTACGGGCTGGTCGAGGTGGTCGGCGGGTACGGCTTCCTGGCGGTGTTCGTGGCTGCCCGGGCGATCCGGGCGGCGGAGCGGCCGAGCGAGTTCCACTCGGTGCTGCACGACTTCTCCGAGCAGGTCGAACGGCTGCTCACCCTGGTGCTGTTGCTGCTGCTCGGCGGCGCGATAGTGGGTGGCCTGCTGGTTCCGCTGACCTGGTCGGCGGCGGCCGTCGGGCTGGCGCTGGTGCTGGTGGTCCGGCCGCTGACCGGCTGGTTGTCACTGCGCGGCGCACCGGGACGGCCGGCCGAGCACTGGGTCATCTCGTTCTTCGGCATCCGCGGCGTCGGCTCGTTCTACTACCTCGCGTACGCCACCACGAAGGGCGACTTTCCGCAGGCCGAGCTGCTCTGGGCGACCGTGGGGCTGGTGGTGCTCGTCTCCGTGGTGCTGCACGGCGTCACGGCGACCCCGGTCATGCAACTGCTCGACCGGGCGGGCGAGCGGACCTCCGACCCGACCGAACGTGACACCGACGCCCGGCCCGTGGCCGCAGCCGGACACGCCTGAACGCCCGACCGGCATGTCAGACGAGCCGATCAGGCCAGGCGGGCCGCCAGGGCACGGCCGAGGTCCCGACCGGAGCGCCAGGCGCTCTGCACCCGGGGCTTGCCGAACGCGTCGCCGGCCAGGCCGATCCCGTCGGCGTCCAGGTGGTGGGTGGCGTCGGCGGCACCGCTGGTGGGCTTCGCGTACGTCCAGCGGTGCACGCGCACGTCGACGGCCTGCTCGGGCAACCCCAGCAGGTCCCGGACGGCCTGCTCGATCGCCGGGCCGGCCCCGGTGGGCTGGGCCAGGTGCCCGGCGGCGAACTCCGGCACGGTGTGCGCGACAAGCACCGGCGCGCCGTCACCGCGCCGGTCGCCGTCGTCGCAGACGAGATTGAGGACCGGGTGGTCGTTGACGAACGCGCCACGGAAGTCCGGCCAGCGGCGGGTCGGGAAGCGCAGCACCGCCGCCAGTGACGGAGACCAGTGCTGCGCCTGCACCACCCTGGTGGCGTCGGTCAGGGCCGGGTCGAGCAGCAGCGCGGCCTGCGGGCCCGGCATGGCCAGGGCGACCGCCGCGCACGGCTCACCGTCCACGGTCGGCCCGGGCTCCACCATGAGCACCAGTCGGTCGACGGTCACCGGCACCGCACCGGCCAGGTGCTCGACCAACGAGCGCAGCCCGCGCGGAGCGGCGAAGCGCATCGGCCCGGGCACGTCGTGGCGCCCGGTCCGGTCGTATGCCTGGAAGGTGTCGGTCCATTCGCGGACCAGGCCGGCGGCGCTCCACTGCTCGACCACGGCGGTGAAGTCCGGGTCGGTGGCGGTGAAGTAGGCGGCGCCGATGTCCGCGGGCCGCCCCTCGAAGCGCTTGCTGGCCATCCGACCACCGCAGACGTGCCCCCGCTCCCGCACCTGCACCGGCACCCCGGACCTGGTCAGCTCGACCGCACACGCCACCCCGGCGATTCCCGCCCCGACCACCACCACACTCGACCGGTCCACATTCACCCGATGATCGTAGGTGGCGTCTGTCCCCACCCCCGCGATCTTGCACTTCCGGTCCCGACAAAAGCACATACAAGGCGCAAGCCATCGACAGCAAGTGCAAGATCGTGAGGGTGGGGTGGGGTGGGGGGTGGGGTGGGTGGGGGTGGCCTGGTAGTCGGCGCGGACGGCCGGACTTCGCCCGTCCGGCGCCCATTCCCCAGGCGGGGATGACACTCAGCGTGTTGGCTGGCGTTACCGGTCGGCGTGAGCGGGAACCCCGGGAGCTGACGAGGGAGGATGCTCATGACGTCAGCTTCGGGGCCGGCCGCCGCGTGGCGGTCCGGCACACAGGATGGCGGCCTGCTTCCATCCGGTCCGGCCGGCCGCCTGTCGACACCGGCCGGTGACGGCCACGGGCCGGAAACCGGCCCGCCCACCGTGGCGATCGGCTCGTATCCGGACTATCCGGCCGCGCAGCGGGTGGTCGACTACCTGGCCGACAACCGCTTCCCGGTGGAGCACACCGCCATCGTCGGCACCAACCTCACCCTGGTGGAGACGGTGCTCGGGCGGATGACCACCGGTCGAGCTGCCCTGCTCGGCGCCGGGACCGGTGCCTGGTTCGGGCTCTTCATCGGCCTGCTGTTCGGCATCTTCACCGTCGGCAACTGGCTGGCGGTGATCCTCGTCGGGCTGGTCATCGGTGCGATCTGGGGTGCCGTTTTCGGCGCGGTCGCACACGCCATGACGGGTGGGCAGCGTGACTTCACCTCGGCCAGCTCACTGCGTGCCGGCCAGTACGCGGTGACCGTCGACGCGCAGCTCGCCGACCAGGCCCGACAGCTGCTGGCTCGGATGCAGATGCCCAGCTCGGCCACGAACGCCCGCTGAGCAACGATCGACCGGCCGTCCCGGCAGCACGCCGGGGCGGCCGTTCAGTGGTGCCGGTTGTGGCGTAACGGCTTCAGGCTTCGCCGTCGTCCAAGTTTGGCCGATGAAGCCGAATCCAGGCTTCAATGTCCTCGGTCCGCCAGATGCGGCCGGTGGCCAGGGTTTCATACGGCACGGGCCAGTCAGGGCGCTTCATGAGCTGCTCCACCCGCTGACGGCTCACACCCAGCCGCGTACGGATCTCGTGCGCCCCCATCAAATGCCGGCCCATGGATACGACGCTAGACACTGCCCTACTAGTCAATACCCTAGTTGGGCAACCACCTACTAGGGTATTGACTAGAGGTTAGCCTGCCAACACGATTGATGGATGACCACGCCAGACACCCCGCCCATTGCTGATCACCAGCCGCTGAGCAACCTCCACCCGGTGCATCAGCACCTACCGCGCCGCCCCCTCTGGCTTTGCCGGGTCTGCTCTGCCCGCTGGCCGTGCGCGTTCGCTCGAATGCTGTTGCGAGTCGAGTACGAGGCGGATCAGGTCGCGCTGTCGATCTACATGGCCAGTCAACTGTTCGACGCGACGGCGGATCTGTGCGCGCTCAACCCTGACCCGGGACCCGATCCGGGGGAGCTGTTCGACAGGTTCCTGGCGTGGACCGCCAGACCCCGGATGTAGTCCCGCCGACAGCTGATCAGTGGCGCTATGGTGCGTACGCCAGTTCGCCGGCCCGCAGCGGCACGTCCACCCGGTTCTCCGGCGGCGCCAGCGGGCAGGCCCAGCGGTCGTCGTACGCGCAGCTCGGGTTGTAGAGATAGTTGGCGTCCAGCCGGACCCGGTCGCCGGGCAGCAGCGCGACTCCCCGGCCGAAGGTGCCCTTCACGGTGTCGGTGAGATACCGGCCTCCCCCGTAGGTCTCCCGCCCGCAGGTGCCGTCGCGCAGCGGTACGAACAGCCCACCCCCGTACGCCTCGATCCACCACAGGGTCGGCGGCCCCCACGGGGTCTCGGCCACCGCGACCCGGCGGTACGCGACCACCCCGTCGGGGCCGCCCGTGTCGATCCGCAGCTCACCGCTGGCCGATCGCAGTGGCGCCTCCACCACGGCGTCCGGGTTGGCGGGGAAGTAGCGCACTCCGGAGAAGCCCGCCCGCTCCGTCGGGGGGATCGGACTCTGCGGGTGGGTGGAGAAGAGCTCGTCGCGGCCCGCCCGGAACCCGGTCAGGTCGACGTCGGACAGGTACAGCCGGGCCGTCCGCTCCCGCCAGTCGGCCAGCTCCAGATCATCCACGCCACCGAGCCTATGCCGTCGCGGTGTGTGGCAGCTCAGCGTGGCGGCCAGTTGGTCAGGATGGCGTCGAGGGCGTCCAGGGTGCGGGACCACGAGTCGTCGGTGGCGCGCGGGGTGTGGCGGAAGCCGCCGGTCTTCTCCAGGCTCACGAACCCGTGGAACGTGCTGTGCATCATCCGTACGGCGTCGGTCTGGTCGGGCTCGGAGAGCCGGTAGCCGCGCAGGATCGCCCGGGTCATCTCGGCGTGCCGGACGCCGGCGCTCGCGGCGGCCGTCTCCGGGTCGAGGTCGATCTGCATGGCGGCGTACCGACCCGGGTGCTGCCGCGCGTAGTCGCGGTACGCGTTGGCGAAGGCCACCAACGCGTCCTTGCCGGCGCGGCCGGCCAGCGCGGCGGCGACCCTGTCGGCCAGCTCCGCCAGAGCCAGCAGCGCGATCCTGACACGTAGGTCCTGCGCGTTCCTGATGTGGAAGTACAGGCTCGCGTCCTTGACACCGAAGTGGCGCGCGAGCGCGGCGACGGTCACGTTCTCCACGCCCACCTCGTCGGCCAGCTCGGCCGCGGCCAGCGTCAGGCGCTGGGCGGTCACCCCTGCACGTGCCACGCAGCACACTCCCCTAGCTTTTTGCCTAGGATGACTAGGCTACAACCTATGTTAGTCGTAACTGAGTCCGTCATCCGCGCGTCCTTCGTCAACTGCACGCAGGGTGAGGCGAAGCGGCTGGCCGTGCCGCACGATCTTGAGATGCGCCCCTGGGACGACCTCGACTTCCTGGGCTGGCGGGACCCCGCAGCGCCGCAGCGGGCCTACCTGGTCGCCGAATCCGACGACAGGCTCATCGGGGTGGCGCTGCGGGCCGCGCCGCAGCAGACCGGACGCGTCCGACGCAGCATGTGCTCGTTCTGCCTGACCACCCACACCGGCGACGGCGTCGCACTGATGACAGCCCGCAGGGCCGGGCGGGATGGACGACAGGGCAACTCCGTGGGCGCGTACATGTGCTCCAACCTGGCCTGCTCGCTCTACCTGCGCGGCAAGAAGCACGCGGGGCCACGCATGCACGAAACGCTGACCCTGGCGGAGAAAATCGACCGAACCACGACGACCCTCGCGGCGTTCCTCCGCAAGGTCACCGAGTGACCCGTTGATCCACTCGGTATCGGTGATGTCGGGGCCACTGCGCGCAGGGACACCCCGACATCACCAATCCGGTGTTGATCATGGCCAGAAAGGTGCTCAACCTAGCGGTCGGCGGCCAGGCGGGCGTGCAGGTGCTCGTCGTAGCGCCGGCCGTCGCCGTACTGGTACGACTCGCGCAGCGTCCCCTCGGCGAGGAAACCGGCCCGGTCGGCCACGCGACAGGAGGCCGGGTTGGCCACCGCGTGACACAACTCCACCCGGTGCAGCCGGAGGTCGGCGAACGCCCATTCGGTGAGCCGGACGACGGCGCGCACCGCCACCCCGCGCCCGCGTGCCGCGGGCACCGTCCAGTAGCCGATGGAGGCGTCGCCGCCGTGGATGCCGTGCAGCGACACCGAGCCCAGCAGTTCGCCATCGACCGCCGAGGTCACCGCCATCGACGCGTGACTGCCAGCGGACCAGTCGGCCCGGCGGCGAACCCAGAGCAACGCGACCTCGTCGTCGATCGGGCCGCCACCCTGCGGGTTCCACTGGGCGATCGCCGGATCGCGTAGGGCGTCGCGCACCGCTGGGGCGTCCTCGTCCCGCCAGGGGCGCAGCAACAGGTCGGCGGCGGCGAGTTCCACGTGTTCCACGAGGCCGGAGTCTGGCACATCGTGTCGCCACTTCGCCTCTGGATTGGCGCCGCGTTCCTTCAAAGCTGCACGAACGGCGGCGAAGAAGTGACCCAGGCAACGCTCATCGCCACTAGTTAAATTTTGAACTAGTGGTACCGTCGTGGACATGACCGAGAGCCTGGACAGCACCCGAGAGGCCGCCTGGCGCGCCTACATCGAGGCCAGCCAGCGTCTCTTCACCCAGCTCGAAGAGGACCTGCGCGCCGACAGCAGTCTCAGCTTCGCCGACTACCACGTGCTGGTCCTGCTCTCCGAGGCGCCGGGGCAGCGGCTGCGGATGGGCGAGCTGTCCACCCGACTCATCTTCTCGCCCAGCCGACTCACGTACCAGATCTCCTCGATGCAGCGTCGCGGCATGGTCAGCAAGGAGCCCTGCCCGGACGACCGACGCGGCAGCGAAGCGGTGCTCACCGCCGCCGGGCTGCTCGCCCTACGGGAAGCCGCACCGCACCATCTTGCGTCGGTGCGTACCCACCTGATGGACGACCTCGACGATGCCGAGGTCGCCTGCCTCACCCGGGTTTTCGACCGGATCGGTGACCGCCTGCGGGCATCCCGGGCCGGCTCGACCACCCACGCCACGAGCTAGGAGCCTTCGATGCCCGCGATCACCGTTGACAACGTTCTCGTCCTTCCCCGCCTGCCCCGGGTGGACGAGTCCACCACGTTCCGCCCGGTCCGCACGGTGACCACCGCACCCACCGGCTTCGAGGGTGAGGGCTTCCCGGTCCGTCGAGCCTTCGCCGGGGTGTCGACCACCGACCTGGACCCGTTCATCCACCTCGACCAGATGGGCGAGGTCGACTATGCGCCGGGCGAGCCGAAGGGCACCCCGTGGCATCCGCACCGCGGCTTCGAGACGGTCACGTACATCATTGACGGCATCTTCGACCACCATGACTCGAACGGCGGTGGCGGCACCATCACCGACGGCGACACCCAATGGATGACGGCCGGCAGTGGGCTGTTGCACATCGAAGCGCCGCCGGAGCACCTGGTGGTGAGCGGCGGGCTCTTCCACGGCACTCAGCTCTGGGTCAACCTGCCCCGCTCGGCCAAGATGAACCCGCCCCGCTACCAGGACATCCGGGGTGGGGAGTCGGCACTGCTCACCACGCCCGACGGCGGCGCGCTCATCCGGGTCATCGCCGGTGAGATCGCCGGGCACCGCGGCCCGGGTTCGACCTTCACCCCGATCACCATCACGCACGTCACCGTGCAGCCGGGGGCGCAGGTCGACCTGCCCTGGCAGCCCGACTTCAACGCCCTGGTGTACGTGCTCGGCGGTCGCGGCACCGTCGGCGCCGACCGGCGGCCGGTGGGCACCGGCCAGCTCGCGGTGCACGGTCCTGGTGACGCGCTGCGGTTCAGCGCCGACAGCGAGCAGGACAGCAACACCCCAGCGCTGGACCTCTACATCATGGGTGGCAAGCCGATCCGGGAGCCCGTGGCACAGTACGGCCCGTTCGTGATGAACACCCGGGACGAGCTGGTCCAGGCATTCGAGGACTTCCAGGCCGGCCGCCTCGGAGTGATCCCCACCGAGCGGCTGCCGCACACCGGCGGCCAGGGCGCCCGGCCCTGACCACGCTCGACCACTGAGATCGGCGCCGACGCCTCCGGTTCACCCCGGGGGCGCCGGCGTCGCCTCAGGAGACCGCAAAGATGCCCGCGACCCCCAGAATCACCATCACCAACACCGCTACCAGCGCACCCCGCTCGCTCTCCACCGCCGGCTCGCGGTACTCGGTCACGGGATTCGTCGTGTCGCGGGGCATGGTGTGGCCTCCTCGGCTGTTGTCGCGTCGCTTCCGATGGCGTTGGCCAGGTCACGGGTCTGCCGGCCTGGCGTGCGGACCCGCGTCCGGGGTCCTACCGTGAGGACGTTGCCGACCTCAAGGGGGCTGGACCGTGCCGTTGCAGGACTGGTTCCTCACCGCGCAGGAACGCGCCAACCCGGTGTCTGGGTTACCCGTTTGGACCACGGGAAACCTCGCCGAGCCGTTGATTCACGGTTCCGCGTACTTCGACCGGCTGGTCGACGAGGTGGAGGCCCTTGGGGCCGGCGACCACCTGTTCTTCACCGACTGGCGCGGTGACCCGGACCAGCGGCTGCGCCCGGACGGCCCCACCGTGGCCCAACTCTTCGCCCAGGCCGCCCAACGCGGCGTGGTGGTCAAGGGGTTGATCTGGCGTTCCCACCTCGACGTGCTGGCCTACAGCGAGGCGGAGAACCGCGACCTCAGCGAAACGATCTCAGCGGCCGGCGGCGAGGTGCTGCTCGACCAGCGGGTCCGGCGCGGCGGCTCGCACCACCAGAAGCTCGTGGTGTTGCGGCACCCGGACGCACCGGAACGGGACATCGCGTTCGCCGGCGGGATCGACCTGTGCCACAGCCGTCGCGATGACGCCGCCCACCACGGCGACCCGCAGCCGGTGCAGATGTCCCCCCGGTACGGGCCCAACCCGTCCTGGCACGACGTGCAACTCGCGGTGCGTGGTCCGGCGGTCGGCGCGTTGGACACCCTGTTCCGGGAGCGCTGGACGGACCCGATGCCACTGGACTCGGAGAACCCGATGGCCTACCTGCGGGATCGGCTGCGCGGCGCGGACCTGCGCCCCGACCCGCTGCCCGAGCAACCGGCCGATCCGCCGCCCTGCGGCCCGCACCAGGTTCAGGTGCTGCGCACCTATCCCGCCGTCCGCCCGCGGTACTCGTTCGCACCCGACGGAGAGCGGACCGTGGCCCGGGGTTACACCAAGGCCGTACGCCGCGCTCGCCGATTCATCTACCTGGAGGACCAGTACCTCTGGTCGGCGGAGGTGGCGGACCTGTTCGCGCGCGCGCTGCGGGACAACCCGCAGCTGCGCCTGATCGCCGTGGTGCCCCGGCACCCCGACGTGGACGGCAAGCTGGCGCTGCCGCCGAACGTGGTCGGGCGCGAGCAGGCGCTGTCGCTGTGTGAGCGGGCCGCGCCGGACCGGGTGCACGTGTTCGACGTGGAGAACCACGCCGGCGACCCGGTCTACGTGCACGCGAAGGTGTCCGTGGTCGACGACGTCTGGGCCAGCGTGGGCAGCGACAACCTGAACCGCCGATCCTGGACGCACGACAGCGAGTTGTCCTGCGCGGTGCTCGACGACACCCGCGACCTGCGGGAGCCCACCGACCCGGCAGGCCAGGGCGACGGTGCGCGGGCCTTCGCCCGAGACCTGCGACTCCGGCTCTGGCGTGAGCACCTGGACCGTGACCCGGGCGGCGCGGATGACGCCGACCTGCTCGACCCGGCGGACGCGATCGCGGCCGTCACGGCCGCCGCCGACGCGCTGCAACAGTGGTACGACGACGGCCAGGTGGGCGAGCGTCCGCCCGGACGGCTGCGCCCGCACCGCCCGGAGCGGCTGCCGTGGTATACCCGCGCCTGGGCGCTGCCGGTGTACCGGCTGGTCTACGACCCGGACGGAAGGCCACTGCGAGCGAGGCTGGCCGGCACCTGGTGAATCGATCGGGCCGGCTCCGGCTCGACGACGACCGGGTGCACGCTCAGCCCGCCGGGGTAGGCGAACGAGGAGCGCGGCGAGTAGTAGCCGAAGCCGATGGTCAGCGGGTTGGCCGGGCGGAGCGCGTAGATCGGATGCCCGGGCTGGAGGAACTCCACCGACTCGATCTCGAACGGGGCTACCGGCTCGGCGACGAACGGGTAGACCGAGCTGAGCAACTGGCCGTCGCGGCGGGTGATGTAGCGGTGGTGCCCGCTGCTGATCACGTGCCCGGTGTCCCCCACTCGACATTGCGCCCGGATCAACGGCACCCTGTCGATCTCCGTCTCGGAGGCCAGGGCCTCACCGCTGACCTCGATCCGGGTCCGGCCGGCGAGCACCGGGGCACCACGGGCGACCGCGTACTCACGAACCCGCCGGCTGGAGGCGACGTAGTGGGTCCACCAGCCGCCCGGGTTGAGGCCGCCGGGCGCGTCGACGCCCAGCAACGAGACGCCGAGGTAGGTCAGTGAGTACGCGCCGAAGCCGGAGGTCTGCGTCTCGTCGTCGACGATGTACTGGTTGAGGAACACCTGGTGGTCGGGGCGGGGGAACAGCCCGGGTGGGACCAGCGCGGCGACCGCGTCGGGATCCGCCGGCAACCAGCTGAAGTAGAGGGTACGACTGTTCACGACGAGCTGGGGAGCAGCTGGATCGAGCACGGTGCCTCCGAACCGGATATGTACAAGCGACGCTACGGCCGGTCCCGCCAGCGGGACAACGACGGATAGTCGACACTGCTGCCCAGATGTCGGATTTCATGTTGACCGCTCGGCGCACGGCGGGGGCCGACCGGCCGGGACGGATGGATGACCGGGTGGCGAGGCCATGACCGGAAGACAGGCATGGATCCTCACAGCCACCTTAAATTCCGCCCCATTTGCGCCCTTCATGATGGTGTACACCTTAGATCCATCAGCCTTTCGGCTAGATTTCGGGGAGACCATCAGGTTAAGGTGACTTCCGAACGGCCTATTGGAGGCGAAACCAAAGCGTCACGTCTTTTGTCCGCGGACGAGGTGTAGGGAGGACCACCCATGACCGCGCCAACGATCACGGAACAGCCGAGCACCGCTGCCAAGGCGACCACCAAGCTCGACCCGCGCGCTCTCACCAACAGCGCAGCCGACCTGCTCAACGCCATGGCCGCACTGCCCGCCAGCCACCCCTCGCGCGCCGCCCTGCGGGACCGGGCGATCGAGGCCTGGCTGCCGCTGGCCAACCACCTGGCCCACCGCTACAGCGGGCGCGGCGAGCCGACCGATGACCTGGCCCAGACCGCCGCAGTCGGCCTGATCAAGGCCATAGACAAGTTCGACCCGTCCCGCGGTGTCGACTTCGCGGGATACGCGATCCCCACCATCATCGGTGAGCTCAAGCGGCACTTCCGTGACCGCACCTGGGACATCCGGGTGCCCCGCCGGCTCCAGGAGCTGCGGCTGGCCATCTCCGACGCCAACAGCTCGCTTCTGCAGACGCTCGGGCGCTCGCCGACGGTCGCCGACATCGCCGCCCATCTCAAGCTCACCGAGGAAGAGGTGCTGGAGGGCCTGGAGGGCGCACGCGCGTACAACGCCGTGTCGCTGTCCACCCCGACCGGTGACGGCGAACGCGCCACCGAGCTGGGCGACATGCTCGGCGGCGAGGACAGCGAGTTCGAGCTGGCCGAGCTGCGGGTCGCCCTCGGCCCGGCACTGGCCACCCTCGACGAGCGCGAGCAGAAGATCCTCACGCTGCGCTTCTACGGCAACCTGACCCAGTCGCAGATCGCCGACCAGATCGGCGTCTCGCAGATGCACGTCTCGCGGCTACTGACCCGGGCGCTCAGCAAGCTGCGCGGCCAGCTCGACGGCACGTACTAAGTAGTTGACGAAAGAAGACCGGGTCGGCCGACCCGGTCTTCTTTCGTGTCCGCACTGTCACGTCAGTGCGACAGCGCGGTCCGCCAGGACGTACCGGCTGGGCGCTTCGACCCGGCCAGCCCGGTCAGCGGCCGACCGGCTCCCGCCACATCGGCCAGAACGGCGTGCCGTCGGGCACCCGGAACGGCTCGCCGGCCCGGTAACCGTGCTTCGCGTACAGATCCCGGCCCAGCGGGCTGCTCGCCTCCAGGTACGCCGGCATCCCGTTGGCGTCCAGCCAGGCGTGGTGGTGCCGCATGAGCGCGGAGCCCAACCCCTGACCCTGCCGGTCCGGCTGGGTCGCCAGGAAGGCCAGGTGGTGGTGATCCGGATGAGGGTGGTTCGCCGCGAACAGCTCATCCAGATACTGGAACCGGTCGGTCCACTCGCCGCAGGCGGCAGCCAGCCGGGCGTCGTACTCCGGCGGCGGCGGAGCCGGCTCGCCGACCGACGGGAACCAGACCGCGACCGAGGCCCGGTCCGCGGTGGCGTGGACGATGCCGTGCCGCATCGCGTGCCCGACCAGAATCTCGAAGTCTCCGGTCAGCACGGCCTCCCGCTTGCTCGCGTCGGGCACCAGCCATCGCGTCACCTCCAGAACGGTGAACGCCTCAGCGATCCGGGCAGCCACGAGGGTGGTCTCCTCCGGCCCGAGTTGCTCGATGACCACACTCATCGGGTCACCGTCGCATCGGCCGGCACCTCCGGTTGGACGGCAGCAGCGGCGCTCGCCGCGCCGAGACCGATCCGGGCGTACGTGGTCGGGCGGTTGCTGCGCAGCACCAGCGCCCAGGCGATGCCCAGCGCGGCTGCCACCGGGTACACGGCGGGCAGCGCCCAGCGCAGGGTGGAGTCCGGCTCGACGCCGAGCAGGTTGGCGAAGTTCGACACGGCCAACCAGATGATCACGAAGAGCGCGATGGTGGCCAGGCCCGGTGCGATCGCCCGCCGCCAGAGGTTCTCGCCGCTGTCGCCGTGAGAACGGGCGAAGTAGGCGAGCACCGCCACCGAGGTGGTGGCGATCAGCAGGAGCACGCCGAACCCGCCGGTGGTGCCGCCCCAGAAGAACAGTTGGACGACCGGGTCCCAGCCGTTGACCGCGTACAGCAGGATGACCACCAGACCGAGGACGCTCTGCGCCACCGAGGCGGCCCGCGGCGCCCCGGTACGGGCCGAGGTCTGCCCGAACACCGCCGGCAGCACCCGCTCGCGACCGAGCGCGAACGTGTAGCGGGCCGTGGTGTTGTGGAACGAGATCATCGCGGCGAGCACCGAGGTCAGGAAGAGCGCCTGCCCGATGGTGACCGCGGTGTCTCCGAGGTGCGCGGCGGCCAGGTTGAAGATCAGCCCGACGCTCTGCTCGCCGGCCGCGGCGACGATCTTGTCGGGCCCGACGGCGACCGTCATGGTCCAGGACGACAGCGCGTACAACCCGGCGATGATCGCCACCGAGAGGTACGTGGCCAGCGGCACCGTCCGCTTCGGGTCCTTGCTCTCCTCGCTGAAGACCACCGCGGACTCGAAGCCGACGAAGCCGAGGATGGCCAGCACCAGCACCGCGCCGACGCCCGGCACGAAGAGGTTGTCCGGCGAGAACGCGGCGAAGCTGACCTGACCGTCGGCCGGGTTGCCGATCTGTCCCAGGTCGAAGATGAGGATCACCACGATCTCGGCGACCAGCAGTGCGGCCAGGACCTTACCGTTGAGGTCCACCCGGAGCAGGCCGAGCAGGCCGACCAGCGCCCACGCCACCAGGGCCACGATGGCCCAGTGCGGGTGTCCGCCGAAGATCCGGTCGAGCACCGGCTCGGCCGCCACACCGATGGTGCCGTACAGCCCGACCTGCAGCGCGTTGTACGCGATCAGCGCGACCCAGGCGGCGCCCACGCCGGCCGGTCGACCCAGACCGCGGGAGATGTAGGCGTAGAAGGCGCCGGCGTTCTCCACCCGGCGGGACATCGCGACGTAGCCCACCGAGAACAGGGCGAGCACGGCGGCGACCAGCAGGAAGGCCAGCGGGATGCCGGTCACCCCGACGACGCCGTAGCCGGTGGTGACGACGCCGGCCACCACGGTCAGCGGCGCGGCGGCGGAGAGTACGAAGAAGATCACCGAGGGGATGCCGAGGCGGCCTCGGGCCAGGGCTTCGGAGACGTTGCTGGGTCTGTCGACTGTCGATGTCGGGCGCATACGACTACTCCGATCGAGGGGGAGGGTTGGGAGTTACCTGGGGGATCAGGGAATGCCGCGGAGCACGGCGGCGCCGACGGCAGCCTCGGTGTGCCCGACGAGTTCCTTCAGGGGTGCCGGCAGCGCGGGGATGAGGACGTTCAGCCGGTGGTGGGCGCGGGGGCCGGCGCTCCACAGCACCTCGCGGGTCAGCCCCGCGGCCACGACCAGGCCGAGCAGCAGGGCGTCCGGCACGCTCGGAGGGTCCGGCCGGTCCAGTAGTGCCCGCAGCCGGGTGGCCGGCCAGGCCACCGCGTTGAGGTCGATCGGCAGGTAGCTGACGGAGGTACGCAGCAGCCGACGGCTCTCCTGGCGGCGCAGCACGCCGGCGCGGGCCAGCCGCTCCCCCACCGAGGTCGTCGCACTCTGCGCCAGGAAGCTGAGCCAGGTGCGCAGCTCCCGGTGCTGGGACTCGCCGATCAACTGGTCGAGCACGGTGTGCGCCAGCGCGTCAGCCGGGGGGCGCCGGTCCATGACGGTGACCTGCCCCGCCGACACGGTGATGTGTCCATAGAGGAGCAACTCGCCGAGCAGCCCGCTGGCCAGCCCGAGCCCGGTCGCCGCCGGATGCAGTTTGGCCTTGCCACGACTGTCGTTGTGCGCCATCAGGAAGAACTCGTCGGCGATGAGCAACAGGTCCTCCCACACAGCTGCGTCCATAGTGATCACGACCGGGAAAGGATGCACCGACAGCTACTGCAACGCAACTCCCAGATTTGAAAGTTGCACTCTGTACAGGCCCGACCTGCGGATCTTGTCGTGGCAGACTCGGACGGTGACCGCCACCCCCGCCATCCGACCCGCCGCCAGCCCGACCGTGCGCCGTCGACGCATCGCCAGGGAGCTCCGCCAACTCCGGGAACGCGCGGGTATGACCCTCGACGTGGCCGCCCGCCAACTCGACATGTCGAAGAGCAATCTCTCCCGGATCGAGACCGCGCAGATCGGCATCAAACCCCGCGACGTCCGGGCGGCGCTCGCCCTGTACGAGGTCACCGGTTCGGACGCCGAGGCGCTGATCGAGATCGCCCGAGGGGCACAGCAGCGCGGCTGGTGGCAGAACTACAGCGACGTGCTGCCCGAGTGGTTCGAGTTCTACGTCGGATTGGAGGCCGAAGCGGCGGCGCTGCGCACGTACGAGGCCGAGTCGGTGCCCGGGCTGCTGCAGACCGAGGCGTACGCCCGGGAGATCTTTCGGCGCACCGCGGGCGAGGACGGCCTGGAGCGCAAGATTGCCGCCCGACTGCACCGACAGGAGGTGCTGCGCCGCGACAACCCGGTCCAGTTATCGGTGGTGCTCAATGAGGCGGTGCTGCTGCGCCCGGTTGGCGGCACCGCGGTGATGGCCGAACAGTTGATCCATATGAGCAGGATCGCGCAGTTACCCAACGTGACAATTCAGGTACTTCCATTCGCGGCCGGCGGGCATCCGGCGATGAGCACCCCGTACGTGATCCTCAACTTCGCCGATGCTGCCGACGCGTCCGTGGTTTACCTGGATAACCTCACGATGGGACTGGCTCTGGAAGAAGTCGATCAGGTGCTCGGGTATAGCCTTCTGCACGAGGAGCTGTGCCGGATGGCGCTCGATCCGACGGCGTCGGTGACCCGTCTTGAGCATGCTTCTCGTTACTTTGCGTGACCGCTTCGGCGGCACGCCGACGCAGACGAGAGGGACCCCGGATGACGGCGTTCGACCTGACCCGAGCGGACTGGCGCACCAGCACGCGCAGCAGCGGCAACGGCAACTGCGTGGAGGTCGCGACAGCCGCCGGTCAGGTCGCCGTCCGGGACAGCAAGGACCGCTCCGGCCCGGTGCTCGCCTTCGGCCCGGCGGCGTGGCGGTCCTTCGTGCTCGGCGTCGGCGAGGTCCGTCGCCACTGAGGCACCCGCGCCGGTGCGAGACTGGGCCGTGCTCTCCGACGTAACCCTGGACCTGCCGGTACGCCCGGTGCTGCCGGCGCTGGTCGCGGCACTCGACGCGGCCGGCGCCGGCGTCCTGGTGGCCCCGCCGGGCACCGGCAAGACCACCCTCGCGCCGCTGGCCGTGGCCGACCGGGTGACCGGTCGGGTGGTGATCGCCCAACCTCGCCGGGTGGCGGCCCGCGCCGCCGCCCGGCGAATGGCCGAGCTGCTCGGCGAGCGGGTTGGCGAGCGCGTCGGCTACGCGGTCCGCGGCGAGCGCCGGGTCGGCCCGGCCACCCGCATCGAGGTGGTCACCACCGGCCTGCTGGTCCGGCGGCTGCACCACGACCCGGAGCTGCCCGGCACCGGGGCCGTGCTGCTCGACGAGTGCCACGAACGGCAACTCGACGCCGACCTCGCGCTGGCCTTCACCGTGGAGGCGCGGGCCACCCTCCGACCGGACCTGTGGCTGCTGGCGATGTCCGCGACCCCGGACACCGACCGGTTCGCCGCGCTGCTCGGCGGGTCCGCCCCGGCCCCGGTGGTACGGGCCGATTCGGCGCTGCACCCGGTTCAGCGGATCTGGGCGCCGCCAGCGCGCCCGATCGCCCCGCCCGGGGCCGGACCGGTGGACCGGGCCCTGCTCGACCACGTGGCCGCCACCGTCCGGCGGGCGCTGCGCGAGCACGACGGCGACGTGCTGGTCTTCCTGCCCGGCGCGGGCGAGATCGCGGCGGTCACCGGCCGGCTGACCGATCTGCGGGACACCGTCGCGCTGTTACCGCTGCACGGCCGTCAACGTGGCGCCGAGCAGGACGCCGCCCTGCGTCCCGCCGATCGACGCCGGGTCGTGCTGGCCACCGCGCTGGCCGAGACCAGCCTGACCGTCCCGGGCGTCCGGGTCGTGGTGGACGCCGGGCTGTCCCGGGTGCCCCGCATCGATCTGGCCCGCGGACTGGGTGCGCTGGTCACCGTGCCGGTCTCCCGTGCCGCCGCCACCCAGCGGGCTGGTCGGGCTGGTCGGGAGGCCCCCGGGTACGTCTATCGCTGCTGGTCGGCGGCGACCCACGCGCGGCTGCCCACCCGAGCCGAGCCGGAGATCGCCACCGCCGACCTGACCGGCTTCGCGCTGGAGCTGGCCGCCTGGGGTCGGCCGGACGGCGTCGGGCTCGCGCTGCCTGACGCGCCACCGGCCGCCGCGATGACGGTGGCCCGGGACACCCTGCAAACCCTGGGCGCGGTCGACGCCGACGGCCGGATCACCGCACGGGGGCGGGCGATCGCCGCCGCCGGGGCGCACCCCCGGCTGGCCCGGGCGCTGCTCGACGGCGCCGGTCGGGTCGGCGCCGACCGGGCGGCCGAGGTGGTGGCCCTGCTCGCCGAGGAGAGCACGGCCGGCCCGGGCGACGATCTGGTCGCCGGCTGGCGTCGGCTGCGCACCGGCGTCGACGCGGGCGCGACCGCCCGCTGGCGCACCGAGGTACGCCGGCTGCGTGCCGCACTGCCGGTCGACGCCCCGCACGGGGGCCGCACCAGATCCGGCCAGGGCGGCCGAACGGCCGGACCGGGAACCGGCGGACGGGCCGACTCCACAGGGCGGGCCGACGCTGCTGGGTTGAGCGACGATCTCGCCGCCGGGCTGCTCGTCGGTCTGGCGTACCCGGAACGGTTGGCGCGGGTGCGGCGGCCGGGCGGCTCGGCGTACCTCATGACTGGCGGGACCGCCGCGGAGCTGGCGGCCGGGTCGGGGCTGGCCGGGTCCGACTGGCTGGCGGTGGCTGTCGCGGACCGCACCCCCGGCGCGCCGTCGGCCCGGATCCGCCGGGCCTCGCCGCTGGACGAGGCGACGGCCCGGGAGGCGGCCGGCCCGCTGCTGCGCACGAGCCGCGAGGTCGGCTGGTCCGACGGGGACGTGGTGGCACGGGAGGTGACCCGGCTGGGTGCGATCGAGCTGATCCAGCGGCGACTGGACCGGCCGGACCGGGCGGAAGTGGCCGCGGCGTTGCTGACCGGTCTGCGCCAGGAAGGGTTGCAGCTGCTGCCCTGGACTCCGGCGACGCGGGCACTGCGCGAGCGGCTCGCGTTCCTCCGGCACCACCTGGACGCCCCGTGGCCGGATGTGAGCGACGAGGCGTTGCTCGACGCCGCGCCGAGCTGGCTGGGCCCGGAGCTGGCCGCCGCCCGGCGCCGGGCCGACCTGGCGCGGGTGGACGTGACGTCGGCGCTGCGCCGGCTGCTGCCCTGGGCGCAGGCCGCCCGCCTGGACGAGCTGGCCCCGGAGCGGATCGAGGTGCCGAGTGGCTCTCGGATCCGGGTGGACTACACCGATCCGGGGGCGCCGGTGCTCGCGGTGAAACTTCAGGAGACGTTCGGCTGGGCGGCGGCCCCACGCGTCGGCGACGGGCGGGTGCCGGTGTTGCTGCACCTGCTCTCCCCCGCCGGCCGGCCGGTGGCGGTCACCGCCGATCTGGCGTCGTTCTGGCGTACCGGCTACCCGCAGGTCCGCTCCGAGTTGCGCGGGCGCTATCCCCGGCACCCGTGGCCGGAAGATCCGAAAACGGCGCCGCCCACCCGGCATGCCACGCCACGCCGGCGCTGAGCGCCGGCCTACTCCTGCACGACGTCGGCCACCACCACGGTGACGTTGTCCGGTGCGCCGGCGTGCAGTGCCAGATCGATCAGCTTGCCGACGCAGGCGGCCCGGTCCGGATAACCGGTGAGCACCTCGGTGAGGGTGTCCGGGCGGACAACGTTGGACAGGCCGTCGCTGCACAGCAGCCACCGGTCGCCGGCCCGGGGCACCATCGTCGCGTACGACGGGGAGACCTCCTCGCCCTGCAACGCCTGGGTGACCACCGCGCGGCGCGGGTGGCTGCTGGCCTGGTCCGCGGTGATCACACCCTGGTCCACCAACATCTGGACGAACGTGTCGTCCCGGGTGACCTGCTTCAGCACGCCCTCGCGGAACAGGTAGGCCCGGGAGTCGCCGACGTGCGCGAGGGCCAGGCAGCTGCCGGTGCGGGCGAAGAGCAGGGCGGTCAGCGTGGTGCCCATCCCCTGGCGCTCGGGATCCTCGGCGACCGCCTGACGGATCCGGGCGGTGGCCAGCGCGATGCCACCCTCGAGCGCGGCCACCAGGACGTCCTCGGGGGTCTCCACGTCCAGCGGGGCGAACGCGTCGATGGTGAGGGCGCTGGCCAGGTCGCCGGCGGCCATCCCGCCCATGCCGTCGGCGACTGCGACGAGCCAGGTGCCGGCGTGCAGGGCGTCCTGGTTTCCGCTGCGGATCAGCCCACGGTCGCTCGTTCCCACGGAACGCAGCTTCAGGGTCATGGGAGGCAGCCTGCCAGGCGGAGGGCGCAGTTGTCTCTAGGAGATCACGGCGATGGCGCGTGGCGCGGCCAATCTCACGTTCACGTGTCGGCGCGTCGCAGCGCACCCGCCGGGCCGGCCGCCCTCGGCGGATGTCACAACCCATCCAACCAGATCAATTGACAGGACGTACCGGCACTGGAAGCATCGAGCCCGTTACCTGGGAGCGCTCCCAGCTAACGGGCACCACCACCGTCCCCTTTCCGTCCCGGAAGGACTCCCCGTGACGCCATCTCGACGCCGCCTCCTTTTGGCCGCGGCGACCAGCCTGGCCCTTACCGGCGCGGGCGCCGGCGCGGCCCACGCCGACCCACCACCGGACGCCCCCGAGCAGATCGACAACGGCGACTTCAACGCCGGAGTGAGCCCCTGGTTCTCCTTCGGCACCGGCCCGCTCGCGGTCACCGACGGCCGGCTCTGTACCACCGTCGCGGGCGGGCTCGCCAACCCGTGGGACGCCGGTATCGGCCAGGACGGCGTACCGCTGATCGCCGGCGCCGAATACACCCTCGGCTTCGCCGTCTCCGCCACCCCCGGCGCCGCGGTCAAGGCCGTGCTGCAGCTCGGCAGTGCCCCGTACACCACGTACGCGGCCGTGGACGCCACCGCGACCGGCACCGTCCAGCGGGTCGAGCAGACCTTCACCGTCCCGGACGACAACCCCAACGCCCAACTGATCTTCCAGGTCGGCGGCGCCGCCCAGACGCAGACCATCTGCCTGGACGACGTCTCGCTGCGCGGCGGCGAGCCACCCGAGCCGTACGTGCCGGACACCGGGCCACGGGTGCGCGTCAACCAGGTCGGCTACCTGCCCGGCGGCCCGAAGAACGCCACCGTCGTCACCACGACCACCGCACCGCTGCCCTGGCAGCTGCGCTCGTCCACCGGCGCCGTCGTGGCGAGGGGCACCACCACCACGCGCGGCGTCGACGCCGCCTCCGGGCAGACCGTGCAGACGGTCGACTTCTCCAGCTACCGCACTCCGGGCAGCGGGCTGACGCTCACCGTCGACGGTGAGACCAGCCACCCGTTCGACATCTCCGGCGTCCTCTACGACCGGCTGCGCTCCGACTCGTTGCAGTTCTTCTACGCCCAGCGCAGCGGCATCGCCATCGACGGCAGCCTCATCGGCGACGAATACGCCCGACCCGCCGGGCACCTCGGCGTGGCACCCAACCAGGGCGACACCAGCGTGCCCTGTCAGCCGGGAGTCTGCGACTACTCGCTGGACGTGCGCGGCGGCTGGTACGACGCCGGCGACCACGGCAAGTACGTGGTCAACGGCGGCATCGCCACCTACCAACTGCTGAACACCTTCGAGCGGACCAAGACGGCGGCCACTGCGAAGGGCGGCGCCGGCCTGGCCGACGGCACCCTGCGGGTGCCAGAGCGCAACAACGGCGTGCCGGACATCCTCGACGAAGCCCGGTGGGAGCTGGAGTTCCTGCTGCGTATGCAGGTGCCGGCCGG
The DNA here is from genome assembly GCF_045209745.1 of Micromonospora sp. NBC_01638. NCBI lineage: Bacteria > Bacillati > Actinomycetota > Actinomycetes > Micromonosporales > Micromonosporaceae > Micromonospora > Micromonospora sp. NBC_01638. The sequence goes on along the minus strand of NZ_CP109273.1, from coordinate 4,470,608 downwards.
CAAGCCGCTCGCCGGCATGGTCCACCACAAGATCCACGACCAGAACTGGACGGGTCTGCCGCTCGCCCCGCACGACGACGCGCAGCCGCGCGAGCTGCACCCGCCGTCGACCGCGGCCACCCTCAACCTGGCCGCCACCGCCGCCCAGTGCGCGCGGCTCTACGCCCCCTACGACGCGGCGTTCGCGGCCCGCTGCGCCACCGCGGCGAAAACGGCGTATGCCGCGGCCAAGGCACACCCAGCGGTGTACGCCAGCCCGACCGACGGCACCGGCGGCGGCGCGTACGACGACAGCAACGTCACCGACGAGTTCTACTGGGCGGCGGTCGAGCTGTACCTGACCACCGGTGCGCAGAACTACCTGACCGACCTCACCGCCTCGCCGCACCACACCGGCAACGTGTTCGACTCGCGGGGCTTCGGCTGGCAGGGCGTCGCCGCGCTGGGCCGCCTCGACCTGGCCACCGTGCCGAACGGGTTGCCCGCCGCCGATCTCACCCGGGTCCGCGCCTCGGTAACCGCCGCCGCCGACGCGTACCTCGCCGAGCTGCGCCGGCAGGCGTACGGGCTGCCGATGCCCGGGGACGCCGGCAGCTACTTCTGGGGTGGCAACAGCAACGTCATCAACAACGCCGTCGTGCTGGCCACCGCCTTCGACCTGACCCGCGGCGCCACCTACCGCGATGGCGCCGTGCAGGCGATGGACTACCTGCTCGGCCGCAACGCGCTCAACATTTCCTACGTCACGGGCTGGGGCGAGCACGCGGCGCAGAACCAGCACAGCCGGATCTTCGGCCACCAGCTCGACCCGACCTTGCCCCGACCGCCCGCCGGATCCCTCGCCGGTGGCGCGAACGCCGCCCTCCAGGACCCGTTCGCGGCGAAGTTGCTCGCCGGCTGCGCGCCGATGTTCTGCTACGTCGACGACATCAACTCGTACGCGACCAACGAGGTGGCGATCAACTGGAACTCGTCGCTGGCGTGGATCTCCTCGTTCCTGGCCGACCAGGGTGACGCCGGTGCGGTGCCGGCCACCACCTGCTCGGTGCGCTACGACAACTACGGCGCCTGGCAGGGCGGCACCGGGTTCACCGCGCAGCTGACCATCCAGAACACGGGTGCCACGGCCGTCAACGGCTGGAGCGTGCGGTTCGCGTTCACCGGCGACCAGCGCGTCCGTGAGGCGTGGACGGCCAAGGTCACCCAGGCCGGCGCGACGGTGACCGCGCGCAACGAGTCGTACAACGCCAAGATCGCGCCCGGCGGCACGGTGATGTTCGGCTTCAACGCGACGACCACCGGCGGCGCCAACCCGAGTCCCGGCCTGGTGACCGTCAACGGAGCTGCCTGCTCGTTGAGCTGAGCCCGGTCCTGGTGGCCGCCCGGGGAAGGCGGTCACCAGGACCGCACCATCACGCGGCCGGCGGGTCAACCGCCGGCCGTGTTGTGCTTCGCGACCAGGCCGGGAAGTGCGTCCAGCGAGTCGAGCCGGAACAGGCACCCCTCGGCCACCGTGGTGGGGTCGAGGATGTGCCCCCACGGGCCGCGCCGGATCAGGCACGTCTTCATGCCCGCCTCCAGGGCCGGGCGCACGTCGTTGTCGGGCCGGTCGCCGACGTACAGGATCGACGACGCGACACCACCGCCCGCGGCGACGACCCGCTCGAAGAACGCCGGTGCCGGCTTCGCGACGCCCCACCCGTGCGACGTGCCGATCATGTCCACCGGGAGGTCGAGAGCGCGCAGGATGACCTCCGCATGAGCTGGCTGGTTGCCGGCCAGGCCCACGAACAGGCCCTGGTCCTTCAAGGACTTCAGGCAGCCTCGCGCGTCCGGGTACAGGTCCTCCTCGGCGAACGACTCCGGCTGGCCGGCAGCCGCCCGGCGCTCCAGCTCGGTCGTGAGATCGAAATCGGGGCGGAAGACCCGGAACGTCTCCTGATAGTCCAGACCCCGGGCGATCACCGCGCCGAAGACGGCCGAGAACGTGTGCCGGGGCACACCGAGCCAGTCGGCCCAGGCAGCGAACTCGTGAGACTCGTCGAGAATGGTCCCACCAACATCGAAGATGACCGTGTCAATCATGTCCATCCCCCGTTGACGCTCGCACCGTCGGTGAAGCATAGACGGGTGCACGAACGCCACAGGCTCCCATGATCATCTACGGCGCGCGGCGGTGTGCCGCTCCGCAGGACCGTTCGGGGCGAGCGGGGCGGGGTGCCTGGCGGGTGACGCTGTCGAGCTGATGACGTGAACGAATCACCGGGCACGCCGTAAAAACGATGGATCGGTCGCGCCGAGTGAGCCATGGTGACGCCATGGATGGCGACGAACTGGCTGGCGCGGAGCGTCGGGTGTGGGCGGCGATGCCGGCCGGGACGCGAACCGCGTTGGCCGGGCTGTCCGGCGCGGACCTGCGCAGTCTGCTGTTGAGCGTGGCCCACGACCGGGCGGCCGCCGTGCGTCCACCCGAGGTGGTACGACGGTGGCGCGAGGACCGCTTCGTCCGCCCGGCCCGCGCCGACCCACGCGTGCTCGCCCGGGTGGAGGCCCGGATGTGGCAACTGCTGCCCGCCGACGTCGCCGGAGTGGAGCTGTCGCCGGTCGTACCGGTCGGCACCTGCTCGGCGGTCGGACCAGTCAGCCAGAACAGGATCGTCACCACGATGCGCGCCAGCGAGGTGCTGAGCGACCCCACCAACGCCCTCGCCATCGAGGCGGCCGTGCGTCGTCGCCGAAAGAGCGAGGTGCACCTGGCCGCCGCCCATCGGGTGCTGAGGGCGCAGGATTTCGGCAGCGGCGCGTCGGCGCACTTCCGGCTCTTCGCCCTGGTGTCCAGCGCCCGGGACACTGGCTCGGGCGGCACGCAGGCCCGGCTGCTGGTCCGGCACCTCACCTACTGGCGGGCCGTGCTCGCCGAGTTGGCACCGACGGCCGGGCCTCGGCTGCACGTCACCACCTTCGACGACCGGGTGGTCCGGGAGCGGCTGGTCGACACCGTCCGACCAGCGCTCGCCGGCGATGTGGTGCCGCTAATGGACGAACCGGAGCGGTCTCGTGGTCGCGGCTACTACACGGGGTGTGCCCTGCGGATCACCGTCCTGGGCGGCAGCCTGGAAATCGGCGACGGCGGCCTCACCGACTGGACCGCCCGGCTTAGCGGCGACGCCAAGGAACGGTGCCTCGTCTCCTGCCTCGCCACCGAACGTCTGGTGGACAGCATCAGCCGCTGAGTCCGGCTCAGCCAAAACCTTGTTCACCTTGCGAGTGTCACTCGTTGCCGCCGTCCGAAGCAGCCGAACCTGGCCCGCCGAGCGAGCCCGAAACTGTCGTACACCTGTTCTATCGTCGGTCCATGTTGCAGGAGTTGACGCAGGCGGAGGCGGCAGTCGCCGACTGCCTCGACGCGTCGGCGTGGGCTCTTCCGGAGCAAGATCTCATCGCGGCACTCGACGCCGCTCACCGGCTTGAGCAACGTCTGGCCGCGGTCAAGCTGACTCTCGTCCGGGAGCTTGACGGTCGAGGCACCGCGACCGCGCAGGGCGCGTCCTCGACTACCGTGTGGTTGCGGAACCGACTGCGGCTCGGGGTTGGTGCCGCCCGTCGTCTGGTCGAGCTGGCGGCGACGCTCGATGCCGCCCCAGCCGGTGTGCGGGACGCGTTGGCCGGTGGAGCGGTCGACGTGGAGCAGGTCCGGGTCATCGCCGACACGGTTGAAACCGTCCACACCGCCGCCGGGGCAGAGGCCGCCGACAAGGCCGTCGGCGTCCTCGTCGACTGGGCGGCGCAATTCGACGCCACCCTGTTACGCAGGCTCGGCACCCGCATCCTCGACCACGTCGCCCCAGAGGTCGCCGACGCCGCCGCGCAGGCGGCGTTGCGGGCGCAGGAGGCACGCGCCGCCCGCGACCGGCACGTCACCATCAGCGAGCAGACCGACGGCCGGCTGCGCCTCACCGGCATCCTCGACACCGAAGCCGCCGCCCTGCTAGGCGCCGCCATCGACCCACTCACCACGCCCACCGGGCCCGACGACACCCGCACCCCGGGGCAACGCCGCCACGATGCCGTCGCCGATGTGTGCCGGCTCGCGCTGCGCACCGGTCAGCTACCCGAGAACGGCGGCGACCTCGCTCAGGTCGTCGTCACCACCACCTACGACGGATTGACGCGGCAGTTGGGCAGCGGCGCTCTCGACATCGGCCCGCACCTCACACCCGAGGCCGTGCGCCGGCTGGCTTGCGACGCCAACATCCTGCCCGCCATCCTCAACGGCGCCGGTCAGGTCCTCGACGTCGGCCGACAACGCCGACTCATCACCGGACCACTCCGACGCGCCCTCGTCCTGCGCGACCGCGGCTGCGCCTTCCCCGGCTGCGACCGACCACCCCGCTGGTGCGACGCCCACCACATCCACCACTGGACCGACGGCGGCCCCACCAGCCTTGCGAACGCCGTCCTGCTCTGCGGCCACCACCACCGACACATCCACCACAGCGACTGGGCCGTCCAACTCGGCGGCGACGGCCACCCCGAGTTCATCCCGCCAGCCTGGCTAGACCCCGACCAACTACCCCGCCACAACCATTACCACCGACGGACGTGACCACGACCCACACACGGGCATGACTACGGCACCCGCGGCAAGGTGCACGGCGGAATTGACGTCCACTCCTCGGTCCGCTTCTACGAGGGCTGTGGCTTCACCACCACCCACTCGTTCAGCATCGTGCGCCCGGGACGCGACCCGTGGCCCGGGCAACTCCTCATCCGCCGGCTCCGCTGAGTGCTCGTCCGGCACATAGACGGGCTCCCACCTGTGCGGCGCACCGCACGGGGCACCGGTATGCGCGCCTCGGATCTAGCGTCGAGGCATGCGTACCGAGGCGAAGATTCGCGGCCGATTGTCGCCGCTGCCGCCGCCCGGTCGACTGCGCACCCTGTCGCTGGCCACCCTCGCCAACACCGTCGGCACCGGGCTGTGGGTGACCGGCGTGGCGCTCTACCTCACCCGCGCCGTCGGGCTGAGCCCGACGCAGGTGGGGCTCGGGCTCAGCATCGCCGGCCTGGTCGGGCTGACCGCCAGTGTGCCGCTCGGCGGGCTCGCCGACCGGCGTGATCCACGGACCCTCCGGGCGGTCCTCCAACTGGCGCAGACCGCCGTCGCCGCCGCGTACTTGCTGGTGGGCTCGTTTCCGGTCTTTCTGCTGGTGGCCACACTGGACGCGCTGCTGATCTCCGGCAACCTGGCGGTCCGGGCCGCGCTGGTCGCCGCGGTCGGCGGCCCGGACGGCCGGGTGCACGCGTTCGCCACTCTGCGCGCGGTTGCCAACCTGGGCGTGGCGTTCGGCGCTGGGCTGGCCGCGTTCGCGCTGGTGGCGGACACCGGGTGGGCGTACCGGCTGCTGGTGCTCGGCAACGTCGTGACCTATCTGGTCTCGGCGGCGCTGATCATGCGACTTCCGTCGTATCCGCCGGCCCGGCGGCCCCTCCGGCCGGGACCTGGCCGGGCGTTGCGCGACGGGCCGTTCCTCGCGGTGGCCGGAGCCTCGGCGGTGCTCTCCCTGCACTCGGTGGCGCTGACGGTGGTGCTGCCGCTGTGGGTGGTGGCCCACACTGATGCGCCGCTGGTGACGGTGTCCGCCGTGCTGCTGGTCAACACGCTGCTCACCGTGCTGCTCGCGGTACGACTGAGCCGGGGTGCCCGGCACGCGCTGCCGGCGGCGGCGGCGATGCGCCGGGCCGGGCTGGTGCTCGCGGCCGGGATGCTGCTCTGGGCCGTGACCGGCGCCGTACCTACCGCGGTGGCGATCGGCCTGCTGCTGGGCGCAGCCGTGGTTTACACCCTCGGCGACCTGTGGCATGCCGGAGCCGGGGCGGCGCTGGCGTACGACCTCGCCGCCCCGGATGCCATCGGCGCCTACCAGGGGGTGGATGCTCTGCTCGCCGGGCTGGCCCGTGCGGCGGGGCCGGCGCTGCTGACCTGGCTGATCCTCGACGGAGGCCCGATCGGCTGGCTGGCCCTGGCCGGGCTGCTCGCCGCCACCGGTCTGGCCGTGCCGCCGCTCACCCGACGGGCTCTGGCCGGCCGTGCCGCCGACCGTTCACCGCGAGGGACGGTCAGCGATCAGCCGATCTCCTCGTCGACGTAACACCAACGCCAGGTCTCGCCCGGCTGCACTGAACGGATCACCGGGTGGCCGGTGGACTCGAAGTGCTTCGTGGCGTGCTGGTACGGCGACGAGTCGCAGCAACCGATGTGCCCGCAGCTGAGGCAGGCCCGCAGGTGCACCCAGTCGGCGTTGCCGATGGCGACGCAGTCGGGGCATTCCTCGGTGGTGCGCGGCTCCACCGCGTCCGCCTCGGTCAGGTGCTGACAGCTCACTTCTCGACCTCCCGCAGCAACGACTCCTCCAGGTCCAGGTCACGATAGGCCCGTACCAACACCTCCTCGGGGACCGCTCGGCGCAGCCGGTCCACTGCGGCCGCAGGGGCGCTCTCGGCCAACTCGTCGAGGCGGTCCTGGGCGGCCCGGCTGGCCTGTTGCTGCACCCCGGCGGCCGACAGCGCGTCCTGCACCGGGTCGTCCTGCGCCAGTTTCAACCGGCGGGCGACCAGCGGCAGGGTGGCGCCGAGGGCCAGGCAGATCGCGAACGGCAGCTGCGGCAGCAGCAGGTGCAGCACGAACCCGACCACGAACGCGGTGAACAGCACCAGGCCGACGGGGAGCAGCAGGATCGGCCGGATGTTGTTCTTGAACGCCGGCACCAAGGTTTCCAGCGCGGCGACGTACAGCAGCGGCGGCAGGATGCCGGGTGGCGATCGCCAGGAAGACGACGACCGGAAACAGGCTTTCCATGGGGTACGAGCCTAGGGGCCCGCCGGCCCGAACCTCGATCAGCCAGCCGGGCGCAGCTTCGGCAGCACCTCCGCGCCGAACGCGTCGATGAACCCGCGCTGCTCCTGCCCGACGTGGTGCAGGGCGATCTGGTCGAAGCCGAGCTGCACGTATTCCTCCAGCCAGCCGACCTGCCGGCCCAGGTCGGCCGAGATGTTCACCACCTCGGCGACCCGCTGCTTCGGAACGTCGGCCGAGACCACGTCGAAGTGCTCGACGGTGTCCAGATCCCAGCAGACCGGCGGGGCGAAGACGTTGCTGCGCCACTGGTCGTACGCGAGTGCCTCGGCCTGCGCCTGCTCCGGCGCCCAGGAGACGTGCACCTGCAGGTGCAGCGGCCCGCGCCCGCCGGCGTCCCGGTACGCGTCGATCATCTCGCGCAGGTGCTCCACCGGGGCGTTCACAGTGATCAGGCCGTCCGCCCATTCGGCGCACCAACGGGCGGTGGCCACGCTGACGGCGGCGCCGACCAGCGCGGGCGGCTGCTCGGGGCGGGTCCACAGCCGGGCGCGATCCACGCGTACCAGGCCGTCGTGGCTGACCTCCTCGCCGGCCAGGAGCGCCCGGATCACGTCCACGCACTCCCGTAGCCGGGCGGCGCGTACGTCCTTGCGTGGCCACGGGTCGCCGGTGATGTGCTCGTTGCTGGCCTCGCCGGTGCCCAGCGCCGCCCAGAACCGGCCTGGGTACATCGCGCCGAGGGTGCCGATCGCCTGCGCGATGATCGCCGGATGATACCGCTGGCCGGGTGCGTTGACCACGCCGAACGGCATGCCGGTGGCCTGCAGCGCGGAACCCAGCCAGGACCAGGCGAAGCCGGACTCGCCCTGCCGGGCGCTCCACGGGGAGAAGTGGTCGGAGCACATGGCGGCGTCGAAGCCGGCCCGCTCGGCGTGTATCACCGCCTCCAACAGGGCGCGCGGACCGATCTGCTCGTGCGAGGAGTGAAAACCGAACAGCGTCATGCCCGCACTTCCTACCCACGGCCGCTCCCGCTGATGCCTGCCCCGGCGCGAGCTGACCCGGCGTGCGTTACTCGGCGTGCGCGGCCGCGCCGGCCGAGGCGGCGCCTTCGCCCATCCAGACCGTCTTGGTGTTGCAGAACTCCCGCATGCCCAGCGCGGACAACTCCCGCCCGTAACCGGAGTTCTTCACACCGCCGAACGGCAGCTCCGGGTAGGACGTGGTCATCCCGTTGATGAAGACGTTGCCCGCGTCCAGGTCGGTGGCGAAGCGCTCCTGCTCGGCCGGGTCCCGCGTCCAGGCGTTCGAGCCGAGCCCGAAGCTGGTGCCGTTGGCGACCTCGATCGCCTCCTCGTACGACGACACCCGGAACAGGCCGGCCACCGGCCCGAAGACCTCCTCGGACCACATCCGCATCTGCGGGTTGAGGTCGGTGACCACGGTCGGCGGGTAGAACCACCCGTCACCGGCCGGCAGCTCGCCGCCGCACAGCACGGTCGCGCCGCTGTCCGCCGCGTCGCGGACCTGGGCGTGCACCTCGTCGCGGCCACGCTCACTGGCCAGCGGCCCCACGTCGGTGTTCGGGTCCATCGGGTCACCGACCCGCAGCGCGGCCATGTTCGCGGCGAACTTCTCGGCGAAGGCGTCGAACACGTCGGTGTGCACGATGAACCGCTTCGCGGCGATGCAGGACTGGCCGTTGTTCTGACAGCGGGCGGTGGTGGCCACCTCGGCGGCCCGGTCCACGTCGGCCGACGGCATCACCACGAAGGGATCGCTGCCGCCGAGTTCGAGGACGGTCTTCTTCAGCTCCCGCCCGGCGATCTGGGCGATGGAGCGACCGGCGGGCTCACTGCCGGTGAGCGTGGCAGCGCGCACGCGGGGGTCGCTGAGGATCCGCTCGACGGCGTCCGAGCCGACCAGCACGGCGGTGAAGGCCCCCTCGGGGAAGCCGGCGCGGCGGAACACGTCCTCCAGCAGCAACGCGGTCTGCGGCACGTTCGAGGCGTGCTTGAGCAGACCGGTGTTGCCGGCCATCAGCGCCGGTGCGGCGAAGCGCATCACCTGCCAGAGCGGGAAGTTCCACGGCATCACCGCGAGCACGACGCCGATCGGCTGGTAGCGGATGAACGCCTGGATCGCCTTCACGGCGGCCGCGTCGGCCGGCTCGTCGGCGAGGAACGCCGGTGCCCTGTCCGCGTAGAAGCGAGCGGCCGCGGCGCACTTGGTCACCTCGGCCTGCGCGGCGACGTAGGTCTTGCCCATCTCCGTGGTCATGATCCGGGCGATCTCGTCCCGCTCGGCGTCCAGCAGGTCGGCCGCGGCGTTCATCCACCGGGCACGCTGGTCCACGGTGGTCTCCCGCAGCTGCTGGTACGCGAGGTCGGTGCGCTCGATGGCACCGTCGAGTTGCTCGGTGGACATCGCCTCATAGGTCTTGAGCACCTTTCCGGTGGCGGGGTTCGTGGTGGCGATGTGGGGCATCTCGTCCTCCTGTCACTCGAACAACGAGTGCTTGACGCCCGGCTCCTCGCGATGGCGGGCGGCCCGACGGCGCTGGATCACGACCAGGTCGACCACGGCGACCACGGCGAAGATCGCGCAGAGTACGCCAAGCCAGGCGAGGCCGGCCCAGAACGCCAGCACCGCGAAGAGCACCATGGTCACCAACCCGAAGCTGGCCAGGGTGAGCCGGAGGTTCAGCGCACTGTTCGCGTGGCCGACCGTGCCACGGGCGCGCCGGGGCTGCGATCTCGTCATACTCCCCGACCTACCCCCGATCGGCCGGGTTAACCGGCGCCGCGCGCTCCCACACCCTTCGGCGCGGTGTGCTCCGGCACATCCGTTCGCGCCGCGGCCCCGCCGGCCGCAGGATGGGCGTATGTCAATGACCCTCGCCGTGCCGGTGACCGTCGCCATCGCCCGCCGTGTCGATCCGGCCCGGGCCAGCGAGATGGTGGCCTGGATGCGGGCCGGCACCGCGCTGGCCGAGGCGTTCCCCGGGTTTCTCGGCACCGGCTGGGTGCAGACCGGCCCCGGTTCGCCGGAGTGGCACATGCTCTACCGCTTCGCCGACGCCGAGACGCTGCACCGGTGGGAGGAGTCGCCGCAGCGGCACTGGTGGCTCAGCTCGGCGCAGGGCATCGTCGAGCACACCCGGGTCGAGCGGCGTACCGGGATCGAGGGCTGGTTCGACCCGCCACTGGCGCATTCGGTGGACCCGGTGGAGCCGATCCCGCCCGCGTCGCCGCCGAGGTGGAAGCAGGCGGTGACCATCTGGCTGGCGTTCTTTCCGCTGAGCCTCACCGCCACCCTGCTGACCAGCCGCTTCCTCGACGCTGTGCCGCTGGCGGCGCGGGTGCTGCTGATGACGATCTGCCTGACCCCGCTGATGACCTACCTGGTGCTGCCCCGGATCACCCGGGCACTGCACTGGTGGTTGCACGGCCAGCCGGCGCCCTGGCGGGGCTTATAACACCCCGCCGCCGCCAGCGTCGGCGCTCTGCCGCATACCCGACAGCAACTTCCCGGAAAGCCCTGTTCTACGCATAGAGTTACCGCGCTGTCGCTCTCTGCTGCGGGAACGGGGAATGCCATGCCTCGACGCTGGGTCGCCGCCCTGGCCTGTCTCGCGGCGCTCGTCGCGCTGGCCTGCGAGGGCGGCACCTCCGCGGCACCCCGCCCCACCGCGAGCACCCCGTCGTCGAGCGGGCCGGGTGGCATCGCCGCGCTCGGCGACTCGATCAGCACCGGCTTCGCCTCCTGCCTGGTGCTCACCTCCTGCGAGCGCAACTCCTGGTCGACCGGGGACGGCCTGCGCGTGCGGAGCCACTACCGGCGGCTGCTCGACCAGAATTCGGCGATCCGCGACCGGACGTACAACCACGCCCGTCCCGGCGCCCGCGCGGACGCCCTCGAAGGCCAGGCCCAGGCAGCGGTACGCGACCACGCCGACTACGTCACCGTGCTGATCGGCGCCAACGACGTGTGCCGGGGCGGGGTGGACGCGATGACGCCGGTCGCGCAGTTCCGGGCGGACGTCGACCGGGGCCTACGGGTGCTGCGGACCGGCCGGCCGAAGGCCCGGGTGTTGGTGGTGAGCATCCCCGACCTCTACCGGCTCTGGGAGGTCGGGCACGACGACCCCCGGGCGGCACGCGCGTGGCGGCGGGGCATCTGCCCGGCCCTGCTGGCCGAGGCGACCTCGACGGCGCCCGCCGACCGGGCGCGCCGGGCCGCCGTCCGGGACCGGATCGACGCGTACAACGCCCAGTTGGTGGCGGCCTGCCGGGCGTACGGCTCACGCTGCCGCCACGACGGCGGCGCGGCGCACAAGGTCCGGTTCACCCTGGATCTGCTCAACCCGCTGGACTGGTTCCACCCCAACGCCACCGGCCAGGGCCGGCTCGCCGAGGTGACCTGGCGCGCCTCCGGCATGGCCGACTGACCAACCGGAAAAGCCTGTCAGGGGTGGCGGGGCTCCGGGACGGAGGTGCCCCGTGAGCGGTAGACGGCGCGGGAACGCTGCGCGAGGTCCTTCGTGGCCGACGAGTTGGCCCAGGTGCCGAGCACGATGGCCGCACCGGGGACGATCTTGGCGACCATCCGCTTGGCGGCCCGGACGCCGGCCATCTGGGCCAGCCGGATACCGAGTTGCAACATGACCCGACCGAACGGGCGCTGCCCGCCCAAACCAAAGAGCGCGTCGGCGCGTTCCCGGCCGGCGGCCACTCCGAGCGCCAGCCGGGCGCTCTCGGCGACCTTGTGCACGCGTTGCAGCACGAGCAGCTCGGTGGCCCGGTCGCTGTGCACCGGGTCGACGTCGTACGCGGCGGCGATGTGCAGCACCATCCGCGCCTGGGTCCAGGCCAGCACGCCCACATCGATCACGGCGCCGGGCAGCCCGGCAGCTCCGGAGACCGCGCCGGACAGACGGGCCAGGTTGACGAACTTGCGGGCCGCCTGGTCGGCCAGGACGTCGGCTGACACCCCCGGCTGCTCGGTCCGGGCCCGGCCGGCCCACTGCACGGCTTCCGGCCCGAGCCGGCGCACCGCCTCGAGGGCAAGGTGCTCGGGGGCGTACTGCGGGTCGCCGCGCATCCGGTCCCAGAGAGGGGCCGGCGGACCCTCGGGGGCGTCCACCGGCCCGGTCGGCAGGCCGACGGACGGCGCAGGAGTGGGGGCGGCGGGCTGGCCGCCGACGGGCGGGGTGTCGGTCACCGGGTCTCCCCTGGGGTGGGAACGGCGGACAGGGCGGCCGATGCAGCGGTCAGCGGCGGCGGTTGGACAGCCGGGCGGCCAGACCCTTGAGCTTCTGCTGGTTGCCGGGCTTGGCCATCTCCCGACGGCCTCGCTCGATCAACTGCTGCCCCTTCGGCGATTTCAGGAACGTGGTGATCCGCTGCACCAGTGACATGGCGTCCTCCTGTCGGTGATCCCTCTGTCATGTGTACCCCGACCCCACAACACATGTACCCGGGACGCGACAGCCGCAACCCTGACCGTCCATAGTGGGCGGAAGGTTACCGCCCCGCCGGCACGATGGCGTCGACGACCCGGGTGGCCCGCCATTCGTGCTGCTGGTAGTGCTCGGGGTACGCGGAGATCTGCACCGCCTGGGCCGCATCGGTGAGCCGCATCCGCTGCCAGCCCGGCACCTGCTCCAGCGCGGCGAGGAACTGCCGGGTGGCGAACTCGGGGTCCATCAGCTGACCAACCGGGCCCCAGCCGCTGCTGGAACGCTGCTGGAACAACCCGACCGAGTCGTGGTCCCAGCCGATGCCCTGGTGCGGGTAGTCCTGTGACTCGGGCAGCACACCGCTGGCCACGTTGTAGAGGTTGCTCTCCTGCATGGCGGTGGCCACCGCGATCACCAGACCTCGGCGGGGGACCCCCATCTCGCGGCCGGTGCGGACGATCGCCTCGGCGTTCTCCATCTGGTCCTCGTCCAGCCCGGCGACGGGCGCCGGGTCGGTCGGGCTGGCCGAGGCGACCTTCGGGGCCGGCGCGGTGGTGTCCGGGTCGACGGGGGTCGCCACCGCGGACGGGGCAGCGGCCGGGCTGGTCGGGGCAACTGCGCGGTCGAGACCACGGGAGGCGGGCTGCTGTTCGGCGCGCTGCGCCAGCTCCGAGCTGGGGAGCGGGTTACCCGCCGCGCCGGTCTCGTCGCGGACCTGCGCGACAGCGGCCAGGCCGAGGCAGCAGACCACACCGGTCGCCAGCGCCACCTGCGCCCGGCGTCGGCCGCTCAGGTTCCGGGCGTACGCCCGGAACCGACTCGCGGCGTTTGTCCGTTCGGCTGAGGTGCCATCCTCCGTATCGGCAGTGGGGCTGCTCGGGGCGTACGGGTCGTCGAGAGTGCCGTCGTCACGCATCAACCGAGGCTAGGCAGGCGGAAACCCTGAACACGCACGGTGATCATGTGGTGCTCGCCACAGATCGGGCCGGTACTGGTGGACGACCGGGACGGGTCGACGCGCCCGGGGAACGTACCTCGCGTACCGGATGAAGCTGGCGGCGCACGCAGGCGGACACGGCGGGTGACAGGCCCGGACATCGGGCCACCCGGCCTGACATGATCGACAAACTCGGCCTTTGAGCCGAACCAGCCCTCGGCCGATCGGTCGACGGGACCAGCCTGGCGGCGTAATCAGATGATTCGTCCGGTCATGCCCATCGCCCGGGCGACCGATCGCCCCGCGCAGGAATGCACCAGGATGGCGGGTAGTTTGCCCGAACGGGTGCCCTCCATCGTGTCGGCATCCCGCAGGCACATTTCAGGGAGGTCCGCACCGGTGCTCGACCCACATGAGCTCTACCAGCTCACCGACGATCTGCCCGACCTCGGGCAACCGGTCCTGATCCAGGCCCTCACCGGGTTCGTGGACGCCGGCAACGCCAGCCGGCTGGCGCGCGAGCAGTTGCTCACCTCGCTGGGGGGCCGGCCGATCGCCACCTTCGACGTCGACCAACTCTTCGACTATCGGTCGCGACGACCGGTGATGACCTTCGTCGAGGACCACTGGGAGAGCGTCGACGCGCCCATGCTGGAGCTGCAGCTGCTGCACGACGACGACGAAACCCCATTCCTGCTGCTCACCGGCCCCGAGCCGGACCTGCAGTGGGAGCGTTTCGTGGCCGCCGTGGCCGGGCTCGCCGCCCGACTGGACGTCCGGCTCACCGTGGGGCTCAATTCGATCCCGATGGCGGTGCCGCACACCCGGCCGGCCGGCGTGACCGCGCACGCCACCCGCCCCGAGCTGATCAGCGGGTACGAGCCCTGGCTGCAACGCGTCCAGGTGCCCGGCAGCGTCGGTCACCTGCTGGAGTTCCGCCTCGGCAAGCAGGGCCGCGACGCGCTGGGCTTCGCCGCCCACGTGCCGCACTACGTGGCGCAGACCGAGTACCCGGCCGCCGCCGAGGTGCTGCTCGCCTCGGTGTCGCGCAGCACCGGGCTGCTGCTGCCCGGCGACGGACTGCGCTCGGCCGCCGAGGTGGTTCGGGTGGAGATCGACCGGCAGGTCGCCCAGACCGAGGACGCCGCCGCCCTGGTCCAGGCCCTGGAGGAGCAGTACGACGCGTTCGCCCGAGGTCGGGGCGAAAAGAACCTGCTCGCCCCGGATGCCGGGCCACTGCCCACGGCCGACGAACTCGGCGCGGAACTCGAACGGTTCCTGGCCGAACAGACCCGTCCTGGCGACACCCCGGGCAGCTGACTGACCCGGCGTCCCGGGGGCGGATGCGGCAGGCTGGGGGCATGCGCCTGGCGACCTGGAACGTCAACTCGGTGAAGGCCCGCCTACCTCGGCTGCTGGAGTGGCTGGCCGACACCGGGCCGGACGTCGTCTGCCTGCAGGAGACCAAGTGCCCCGACGGCGCCTTCCCGGTGACCGAGGTGGGCGAGCTGGGCTACACCGTGGCCAGCCACAGCGACGGCCGGTGGAACGGGGTCGCCATCCTGTCCCGGGTCGGGCTGGACGACGTCCGGGTTGGGTTCGCCGGTGACCCCGGCTTTCCCGACCCGGAGGCCCGTGCCATCTCCGCCACCTGCGACGGGGTGCGGCTCTGGTCGGTGTACGTGCCCAACGGCCGGACGCCGGACGACCCGCACTACGCGTACAAGTTGGCCTGGTTCGCGGCGCTGCGCGACGCGCTGGAGGCGGAGTTGGCCAGCGGGCTCCCGCTGGCCGTCAGCGGCGACTTCAACGTCGCCCCGACCGACGCCGACGTCTGGGACCCGGCGGTCTTCACCCACTCCACGCATGTCACCCCCGCCGAGCGGGCGGCCCTCGCCGCGCTGCGCGACCTGGGCCTCACCGACGTCGTACCCACCCCGATGAAGGGGCCACACCCCTACACCTACTGGGACTACCGGGCCGGGATGTTCCACCAGAACAAGGGCATGCGAATCGACCTGGTGTACGCGTCCGCGCCGTTCGCTAGGGCGGTTCGCTCGGCGTACGTGGACCGGGAGGCCCGCAAGGGCAAGGGCCCCTCCGACCACGCGCCCATCGTGGTCGACGTGGACCTGGTGCCGGTGGTCGAGGCGTTCTGAGCCGCTGTTCCGTCCCGTTCCGGTGCCACGGGTGGTGGCTTGGCTTCTGGCGCCGCGGGTGGTGGCTAGGGTGGGCAGATGGCAGTCGTGAAGATCAACGCAATCGAGGTCCCGCCCGGTGGCGGCGCGGAGTTGGAGAAGCGGTTCGCCGCCCGAGCCGGCGCGGTGGAAAACTCCCCCGGCTTCCTCGGCTTCGAGCTGCTCCGGCCGGTCGCCGGCGAGACCCGCTACTTCGTGTACACCCGCTGGGAGACCGAGGAGGCCTATCAGGCCTGGGCCGCCGGCCCGTCACGCGCCGCCCACGCCACCGCCCCCGGCGAAAAGCCGCGCCCGCCGGTCGCCACCGGCGCCAGCCTCCTGGAGTTCGAGGTCGCCCTGCACGTCCCGCAGCCCTAGCCAGCCCTCGCGACCCTTGCCAGCGCCCTCGCAGCGCTTGATCCACTCGGTATTGGGGAAATCGGGGTGTCCGAGCCCGTGGGACAACCCGGCATCAAGGATCCCGTGTCGATCTTGCAGGTCGGCGGCGGTCGGGCGGGGTGGGATCAGGGCTTGCGGGAGGACTGCAGGGTGGCGAAGGCGATGACGTTGTCGGCGTAGCCGGTGCGTCCGCCGATGAACTGCCCGCCGCAGGTGATCAGCCGCAACCCGGGTGGCCCGCCGTGGCCGTAGATCCGTTCGCCGGGCAGCTGGTCCTTTGGAAAGTGCTCGAC
Source organism: Micromonospora sp. NBC_01638 (assembly GCF_045209745.1). NCBI lineage: Bacteria > Bacillati > Actinomycetota > Actinomycetes > Micromonosporales > Micromonosporaceae > Micromonospora > Micromonospora sp. NBC_01638. The sequence goes on along the minus strand of NZ_CP109273.1, from coordinate 4,454,482 downwards.
GGTGTCGACCCGGAACACCACCACCGATTCGTCCGCCCGGGCCACCTCGATCAGGTCGCCGGGGTGCAGCTTGCCAAGGTCGTAGAAGACCGACGGGCCGGTCTTGGTGTCGACGTGCCCGACGATCACCGCCGGGCCAGGCTCGCCGGGTGTGGGCCCGCGGTCGTACCAGCCGGTCTCGTTGTGCCGCTCCAACGGCGGTACGGCGATCGAGCCGTCCCGTGCCTGCCCGACGGGTGCCACCGGCGCAGCGACCTTGATCGCCGGTACCGAGAGGCGCACCGGGCGACTGGCCGACATCGCGACCGACTCGCTGCGGGCCGGCCGGTCACCACCGGTCGGGGCCAGGTCGAACGGGCCGACCGACCGGCCGAGGCCCGCCCCGGTCGCGAAGACCCCGGCCAGCACCAGCACCACAGCCAACGGCACCGACCAACGGCTACGGTCGGAAAAACGCCCGGGTGGACGGCTACGCCGAGGCGCGACGGCGGTCGGGGGGCGAGCGGCCACCGCCGGACGACCGGAGGTCAGCGGGCGGTCGTCGTCCCGGCCCTCGTCGTCCAGCGGCCAGCCGTCGTCCAGGCCCTCGTCCAGCGGGCGGTCGAGCGGTGAGCGGCCGTCGAGCGGTGAGCGGGCACCAGCCGGAGGCGGGGACCCGGAAGCAGCTGGCCGGCGGGAACCGGGGGGCGGCGGGGGGTGAAAGATCTCCATGGCAGGTTCAGCGGCGCGCAGTGCCACGGACGGGACGCGGCCGCCGCAGCGCCACCACGCCGAGGATCAACCCGGTGATGGTCAGCGCCGCGCCGCCGGGCAGCAGCAAGCCGCTGGCCACCCCGCCGGCACCCCCACCGAAGCCGGTGGCCGGACCGCGACTGGGCTGCACCGGAATCTTCTTGACCACCTGGAGCATGGTCGACGCGGTCTCGCCGTCACGGCACTCCAGCTTGACCCGGTAGTTGCCGGGTCGGGTGCGCTCGCGCACCATCGGCGCGGCGGTGAGCACCCCGCCCTGCGGCTGCACGCCGACCGCGCCGAAGGCGTCGGAGACAACGGTGGCCCCCGCCGAGTTGTCCCGGCAACTGGCGCGGATGCCGACCAGGTAGCCGGGCTGCACCGTGCTGGGACTCACCTCGACGAAGATGTCCACCGCCGGGGGCGGCTGGGGCGCGCCCCCCGGCGGGCCTTCGGGCTGTAGAGCGGGTGCGACAGCGGCGGGCTGGACGGCGCCGAGCGCCGGGCGCACGAGGCCCTCGGGTTGGACGGCGGCGGGCGCCGGGCGCACCAGGCCCGCGGGCTGGACGGCGGAGACGGTCACGGCCGGAGAGAACGCGGCCACGATCGCGGCCGAAGAGGTCGACGCGGCGGCAGGCTGAGGCGCGGCAAGTGCGGGGGCAGCGGCCAGCAGGGGGCCGACGAGCACGGTCACCACGGACAGGGTCACGCCGCCACGGGTCACTGTCACGATGCCCCCTCTCGACGCCGTGCGGCCGTGTCGGGCAGTGGGGCACCCGACCTGCCGTACCAGTTGGATCCTCTCATTTCCGGTCGCACATCACATCCGATCCGACGGCGGCGTCGCGTACGCTCGGGTCGCTGTGACCGCCACCGACCATGACCCCGCCGTCCCGCCCGCGAGCCGGACGATTCGCACGTTCCACCCCCGCCGGGGTCGGATGAGCGACCGGCAGACCGACGCGCTGGTCCGGCTGTGGCCCGCGTACGGCCTGGATGTGCCGGACGGACCGGTCGTGCCCGTCGACCTGGCCGACCTGTTCGGTCGCCGGGCGCCGGTGGTGCTGGAGATCGGTTCGGGCATGGGCGACAGCACCGCTGCGATGGCTGCCGCCGACCCGGATCGAGATTATCTGGCGGTCGAGGTGCACACGCCGGGAATCGCCAACCTGCTCGACCTGGTGGACCGCGGCGGCCTGAGCAACGTACGGGTGGCGCAGGGCGACGCGTTGTCCCTGGTCAACGGCTTGCCCGAGGGTGTGCTGGACGCCGTACACATCTTCTTTCCGGACCCGTGGCCGAAGGCCCGCCACCACAAGCGGCGGATCATCCAGCCGGCGCACGTGGCGCTGCTGCGGTCCCGGCTGCGGCCCGGCGGCACGCTGCACTGCGCGACCGACTGGGCCGAGTACGCCGAGGCGATGCGGGAGACCCTGGAGGCGGACCCGGGGCTGGTGGACGCGTACGGCGGCTTCGCGCCGCGTCCGGCGCACCGCCCGGTGACGAAGTTCGAGCGGCGGGCGATCACGGCCGGCCGGGCGGTCGCCGACCTGCTCTACCGCCGACGGTGACCGCCGGGGGGTCCGCAACGGCCGGCAGCCGGTCCAGAGAGGCGTTCGGGACGCCCGGACGGGGGTCCGGCGGGGGCCGGGTTGGCGCCCGAGGGCATGATCCAGGCACCATGGACAGGCTATGACGCTCACCGCCGCGCTGCCGCCAAGCGCAGACCCCGACACCCTCTTCGACGCGTTCGCCGGTTGGGCGAAGGAGCGCGGCCTCGACCTCTACCCCCATCAGGAGGAGGCGGTCATCGAGATCGTCTCCGGCGCCAACCTGATCATGAACACGCCCACCGGCTCGGGTAAGAGCCTGGTGGCGGTCGCCGCGCACTTCGCGGCCCTCGCGGACAGCCGGACGACCTTCTACACCGCGCCGATCAAGGCGCTGGTGTCGGAGAAGTTCTTCGCCCTGTGCGAGGTCTTCGGCGCCGAGAACGTCGGCATGCTCACCGGCGACGCCAGCGTCAACGCCGATGCCCCGATCATCTGCTGCACGGCGGAGATCCTGGCCAACCTGGCGCTGCGCGAGGGCGCGAAGGCCGACGTCGGCCAGGTGATCATGGATGAGTTCCACTTCTACGCCGAGCCCGACCGGGGTTGGGCCTGGCAGGTGCCGATCATCGAGCTGCCGCAGGCCCAGTTCGTCCTGATGTCCGCCACCCTGGGGGACACCACCCGCTTCGTCGACGACCTGACCCGGCGTACCGGGCGGCCGACCGCCGTCGTGCGCTCGGCCGAGCGGCCGGTCCCGCTCATCTTCTCGTACGCGATGACGCCGCTGCACGAGACGCTTGAGGAACTGCTGGAGACCAAGCAGGCCCCGGTGTACGTGGTCCACTTCACCCAGGCCGCCGCGCTGGAACGCGCCCAGGCTCTGATGAGCGTCAACGTCTGCTCCCGCGCCGAGAAGGACATGATCGCCGAGGCGATCGGCGGCTTCCGGTTCACCTCCGGCTTCGGCAAGACGCTGTCCCGGCTGGTCCGGCACGGCATCGGCGTGCACCACGCCGGCATGCTGCCCAAGTACCGCCGTCTGGTGGAAACCCTCGCCCAGGCCGGCCTACTCAAGGTCATTTGCGGCACCGACACCCTCGGTGTCGGCATCAACGTGCCCATCCGCACCGTGCTGTTCACCGGCCTGTCCAAGTACGACGGGGTGCGTACCCGGCTGCTCAAGAACCGGGAGTTCCACCAGATCGCCGGGCGGGCCGGCCGGGCCGGTTACGACACCATCGGCCGAGTCGTGGTGCAGGCTCCCGAGCACGTCATCGACAACGAGAAGGCCCTCGCCAAGGCCGGCGACGACCCGAAGAAGCGCCGCAAGGTGGTCCGCAAGAAGCCGCCGGAGGGCTCGATCGGCTGGGGTCGGCCCACCTTCGACCGACTGGTCGACGCCGAGCCGGAGCCGCTGACCTCCAGCTTCCAGGTCAGCCACTCGATGCTGCTCAACGTGATCAGCCGCCCCGGGGACGCGTTCGCCGCGATGCGGCACCTGCTCACCGACAACCACGAGGATGCCGCCGCGCAGCGTCGGCACATCCGCCGGGCGATCGCCATCTACCGCGCGCTGCGCGCAGGCGAGGTGGTCGAGGAACTACCTGAGCCGGACGAGACCGGCCGGCGGGTCCGGCTCACCGTCGACCTCCAGCTCGACTTCGCCCTCAACCAGCCGCTCTCCCCCCTCGCCCTGGCCACCATCGAGCTGCTCGACGCCGAGTCCCCGTCGTACGCCCTGGACGTCCTCTCGGTGATCGAGTCGATCCTCGACGACCCCCGGCAGATCCTCTCCGCGCAGCAGTTCAAGGCGCGCGGCGAGGCGGTGGCCGCGATGAAGGCCGAGGGCATCGAGTACGAGGCCCGCCTCGAACTGCTCGACGAGGTGACCCACCCGAAGCCCCTCGCGGAGCTGCTGGAGGCCGCGTACGAGATGTACCGGCAGAGCCAGCCGTGGGTCGCCGACCATGAGCTCTCCCCCAAGGCCGTGGTCCGCGACATGTACGAGCGGGCGATGACCTTCACGGAGTACGTGCAGTTCTACGGGCTGACCCGCTCGGAGGGCCTCGTCCTGCGCTACCTTGCCGACGCGTACAAGACGCTGCGGCAGACTGTGCCCGAGGACGCCAAGACCGAGGAGCTGATCGACCTCATCGAGTGGCTGGGCGAGCTGGTCCGCCAGGTCGACTCCAGCCTCATCGACGAGTGGGAGCGGCTGCGCAACCCGTCCGACGTGGCCGAGGTGGCACAGGCGCACGCCGCCCTGACCGATCGGCCACCGGCGGTGACCCGCAACGCGCGGGCGTTCCGGGTGCTGGTGCGCAATGCGCTGTTCCGCCGCGTCGAGCTGGCTGCGCTACGCCGTTGGGATCTGCTCGCCGAGCTGGACGCCGGCGACGGCTGGGACTACGACGCGTGGGCCGACGCACTGCGGCCGTACTTCGAGGCGTACGACTCGATCGGCGTCGGGCCGGACGCCCGGGGGCCCGCGCTGCTCATGATCGAGCAGGGCCGGGAGCGGTGGACGGTCCGACAGATCTTCGACGACCCGGACGGCGACAACGACTGGGGCATCAGCGCCGAGATCGACCTGGTCGCCTCGGACGAGGTCGGCGCGGCGGTCGTGCGGATCACCGATGTCGGCCAGCTCTGACGTGCCTGCCCTTGTGCGCCCGTCCGATGCCGACCGGCCTTGGGCCGAGCGGTGCCGGGCAATCCAGCGGATCGCCTGGGGCCAGGACGAACAGGGTCGCACCCACGACCAGCAGCAGACCCGCGCCGAGGGCAGTTGGTGATCGCCGTCGCCACGATCGGATCTTGATCATGGGCGCTCCTGCGCTGAGGTGAGCCGGAGTGAGTCGACTCTGCCGGCGCGACGCCCTGATGGCGATCACGGGTGCCTGCCGCCGCGTCACTCGGAGGCAGAAACGGCCGGTGGGCCTGGGGCAGCTGCTGTCGGCGGCGACGTGCCTGCGGTGGCCCCGTGACACCCGCCCCACAGGGCGAATCGTCCGGTCATCCGGATGCGGCCCGCCCCCTCGACTTCGCTGGGCAATGTCAGACCCGTCGATTAGAATGTATGTACTAATCAAGATCCTGACCTGGGAGGACGCCCATGACTGCGCCCGCCTCCACGCCCCTCACCCCCTACGCCACACTGCTCGGTTTCACCCGCTACGTCGACCGCACCGGCCCCACCAAGGCGATTTTCGTGGGCGGGCTGCGCAAGCAGCGCGCCAGCCGGTCCGGCTTCAACCCGCACGGCCAGTTCGTCAAGGCGCTCAAGGCCGACATCGCCTTCCACACCGGCGGCACGCACCTGACCGGGGTGGTCGACGTGGTCAAGCCACGGTGGCGTCCGCTCTACCAGGCGCTCGTTCCCGGCGCCACGACCTGGCTGCACTCCCTCGGCGAGCCGGCCGCCGTCGACCTCGCCCAGACCCGCGACGCCCTGGCCATGCTGGGTGACCTGCCCGTCAAGATCAACCCCCACTTCGGGGTACGCCACGCCGACGGCCGCGCCGAAGCGGTCCGCCTGCACTTCGACGAGACCCCACCGAGCGAGGAGTCGGTGCTCGCCACCCTGCATCTGATGGCCCGACACATGGACGCGGTGCTCCCGCACGCTGAGCCCGTCCTGGTCGACGTGCGCCGCGGCCTGGCCCACCGCATGCCCAGCGACGCCAAGCCCGACCAGATCGAACGTTGGCTGTCCGGCGAAGCCGCCGCCTTCCGCGCCATCTGGTCCACCGCCGCCTAACCACCACCCGCCAGCCCCGCGCCAACCCACCTGCCCGCCTGCCCGCCGGGACGGCGGGACGCCTGCCCGCCGGGGCGCCGGGCATGATCACGCTCGATCCAGGGATGTAGTGGCCTCGCGTTCTCGGGAGGCCACTACATCCACGTTCGAGCGTGATCATGGGGACAGCGGCGTGCACCGACGCGAGGTGGGATCCATGGTTATCCACAGGGGCAGCGTCGCGTGCGGGTCATCGACCAGCCTGGAGCCATGCCGAAAGCTCCTTGACGGCCGCCGCAGTTGCGTGGTCGGGTCTTCCGCGGCTCAGTCGCGGTCTCGCGCGGTCTGCTGACCCGAAACGACCTGCGTAGCTCAGCGTGGCGGCCACTCTTCCGAGACGTCTATGCCGATTCCCAGGTCAAAGTCACACACAGGGTCAGGCGCGCCGCCGTCGGGCGCTGGCTGATCCCACCCGGAGCGGCCATTGCGGGGCGCTCTGCAGCGGCCTTGTACGGCTGCGCGGCACCGACTCCGAGCGAGCCAGTCGACGTGCTGGTTCCCAGCGAAGCCCGAATCGGGGCGACTACCGGCCTGCGGGTCCACCATGGGCAGATCGATCCCGGCGACACGACGAACCGGGCAGGGCTCAGGGTGACCAGCCCCACGCGGACCTGCTGGGATCTCGCCCGTTGGCTTGATGTGGTCGAGGCGGTGGTCGTCATCGACACCATGCTGGCCAGCCGGCTTACCGACGTGCCAGCCCTGCGCGAGTATGCGCTCAGTCGGGCCGGTCGGCGTGGCTGGCGGTCGCTGCTGCGTGCGGTCGATCTGGCCGACGCTGGCGCGGAGTCACCCCAGGAATCCCGCACACGGGTGCGGTTGGTGCTCGCCGGCCTGCCCAGGCCTCAGACGCAGTGGGTCGTAGCCAACCAGGGCCGGTTCGTGGCCCGGCTCGACCTGGCCTGGCCACAGTTCAAGGTCGCGGTGGAGTATGACGGGCTCTGGCACAACGATCCCGAGCAGCTCCATCGGGACCGCCGACGGCTCAACCGACTTCTCGGCGGCAACTGGATCGTGCTGCACGTGACTGCCAGGCGCCTCCGGGATGACTTCGACGGATTCCTCGCCGAGGTCAGGGCTGCCCTGCGAACGCGCTCCCGCTCGCCCTGGGCACAATGATCGCGCTCGAACACAGAAGTAGTGGCCTCCCAATCGGTGGAGGCCACTACTTCCTGGATCGAGCGCGATCACGCGCCGACCCGGCGCCGGCACGGCCGGCGCGGGGTGCGCGGAGGCTCCGTGTGGGTGGCACGGAGCGCTGAGAGGTCAGGCGGCGGGGAGGTACTTGGTCAGGTCTTCGAGGATCTTGTTGGCGGCGCCGACGCCGATGCCGGTCATCCAGACCTCGTCGGAGACGGGGTACGCCTTGCCGGCCTTGACGGCGTTGAGGCCCTTCCAGAGGGTCCCGCCGGCCACCTTGGTCTGCTCGGCAGCGGCCTTGTCGCCGTACGCGGTCACGAAGATGACGTCACCGTCGACCTCGTTGATCCGCTCGGGGCTGACCAGGTCGAAGCGCTTGTCCTCCTTGTTGGCGAGCAACTGTCGCTCGGGACGGCCCAGACCGGTGTCGCCGATGACGATGCCGGAGAACGAGTCCGGGCCGTACACCCGGATGTTGCCGGGCAGGAACCGCACGATCGACACCTTGAGCGCGGCGGCGTCGCCGAGGGTGGCGCCGAAGTCCTTGGCCCGCTTCTCGTACGCGCCGAGCAGGTCCTTGGCCTGCTGCTCGCGGCCGAGCGCCTTACCGTCGAGAAGGAGGTTGTCCTTCCAGGTGATGCCCACCTTGTCGGTGAACACGGTCGGCGCGATGGCGGCCAGCTCGTCGTAGAACTTCTCCTGGCGGAACTTGCTGCCGAGGATGAGGTCCGGCTTCAGTGCGTTGATCGCCTCCAGGTCGGGCTCGGTGAGCACCCCGACCTCCTTGATGCCGGCGAGCTTGTCCGCGCCGAAGTACGTCGGCCAGCTCTTGGCCTCACCGGCGGTCGCGGCGCCAACGGGCGTGATGCCCAGCGAAAGCGCCGTGTCGATCTTGTCGGTGTCGAGCACGACGACACGCTTGGGCTCGGCCGGGACCTTGGTGGTGCCCATGGCGTGGGTGATCTCCCGGGTCTCCCCGGTGGTGGAGCCGGCGACCGGGTCGCTCTCACCGCAGGCGGTGAGTCCGACGCCGAGGGCGGCGGCCGCGGCGAGAGCGGCGACGAGACGACGCATCAGAGTCCTTTCGAGGGGTAGGAGCCGGCGAGCAGGGTGGCCGCATCGCCGCTGGCGGGTCGGGCGTCCGGCACGGACGCCGTCGACGAATCGGGGCCACCCGCGTCGGCAGACGCGACGACCGGGCCATCTGCGTCACCAGAGGCGACAGCCGGGACGGCAGCGTCGGCGGACGGGGTGACCGGGGCGGAGGGGCCCCCGTTGTACGCGGGCACCACCAGCGGCGCGCCGGTCACCGGACAGGGCACGACCACGCAGGCCAGCCCGAAGACATCGCGGACCAGGTCGGCGGTGAGGATCTCCCGGGGCGGTCCGGCGGCCACCACGGCACCGTCGCGCATCGCGACCAGATGGTCGGCGTAGCGGGCGGCCTGGTTCAGGTCGTGCAGCACGGCGACCACGGTCCGGCCCCGCTCGACGCGCAGCCGGTGCAGGAGGTCCAGCACCTCCACCTGGTGTGCCAGGTCGAGGAAGGTGGTCGGCTCGTCCAGCAGCAGGGCGTCGGTGTCCTGGGCGAGCGTCATGGCGATCCACACCCGCTGCCGCTGGCCGCCGGAGAGGCTGTCCACCGGCCGGTCGGCCAGGTCGGTCACGTCAGCCAGGGCCATCGCCTGCTCCACCGCCGCGCCGTCCTCCGACGACCACTGCCGCCACCAGCGTTGGTAGGGCTGCCGGCCGCGCCCGACCAGGTCTGTCACGGTGACGCCCTCGGGCACCAGCGGGCTCTGCGGCAGGACGCCGAGCCGCCGGGCGACGTCCCGGGTCGGCAGGTCGCGGATCGCGGTGCCGTCCAGCAGCACCGTTCCCCGGCGCGGAGTGAGCAGCCGGGCCATCGTGCGCAGCAGGGTGGACTTGCCGCACGCGTTCGGTCCGACGATCACGGTGAACGCGTCGGTCGGCAGGTTCAGGTCGAGCCCGTCGAGCACGGTCCGCTCGTCGTAGCCGGCGACCAGGTCGCGGGTGGAGAGCATCACACGACTCCTTAGAGGCGTCACGACGACCGCCGTCGGCCGCGCAGCAGCAGGAAGATCAGGTACGGGCCACCGATCGCGGCGGTCAGCACACCGGCGGGCAGTTGGGTGGGTGCGAACAGCCGGCGGCCGGCCAGATCGGCCAGCACCAGCAACAACGCGCCGAGCAGCGCCGCGCAGACCAGTGGTGGCCGTTCGGCGCGGACCAGCCGGCGGGCGACCTGCGGGGCGACCAGCGCCACGAAGTCCACGGCGCCGACCTGGGCGGTGACCATCGCGGCGACGAGCACACCGGTGCCGGCAAGGCCGATCCGGCGGGCCGCCGGGCGCAGCCCGACGCCCCGGGCGGTGTCGTCGTCCAGGGCGGTGCTGTTCAGCGCCCAGCCGGCCCAGGCCAGCACCGGCAGCAGCACCAGCAGCGTGCCACCGATCCAGGCGGCCTCGGTCCAGCCTTTGCCGGCCAGGGTGCCGATCAGCCAGATCTGGGCGCGCAGCCCGTCGATCGGGTCGGCGGTGAGCATGACCACCTCGGTGAGCGCCCGGAAGCCGAAGGCGACCGCCACCCCGGCGAGCACGAACCGCTGCGCGGCCAGCCCGTGCCGGGCACCGAGGGCGAACAGCAGCACCGCCGCGAGCAGCCCGCCCACCAGCGCGGTGGGCGCCACCAGCACCGCGGCCATTCCGCTGGTCAGGGCCACGGTCGCGGCGAGACCGGCGCCCTGGGTGATGCCGATGACGTCCGGGCTGGCGAGCGGGTTGCGGGCCACGCTCTGGATCAGCGTGCCAGCCACGCCGAAGGCCGCGCCGGCCACCGCGGCCAGCACGACCCGCGGCAGCCGAAGGTGAAGGACAACCAGGTCGTACGGGGTGCTGGCACCGGAGAGGGCGCGCAGCACGTCGGCCGGGGCGACGTACGGGGTGCCCAGCGAGAGGCTGAGCACGACAGCCAGCAGGAGCAACCCGGTCAGCACGGCGGCCACCAGCACTGCGCGGCGGCGGATCAGCAGGCTGACCGGACCGATGCGCAGCTGCGACCGCCCGGGCAGCCGGGCGTGGTCGGCCCCAGGCGAAACGGCGGCCGCGATGGCCGACAAGCCAGAGAGGCCGGGCGAGCCAGGCAAGCCGGAAGGGCCGGGCGGGTCAGAGGGGCCGGGGTCAGAAGGGCCGGACCGGTCAGAAGGGCCGGACGGACGGTGGGTGGCCGTCACGCGGTCACCACCCGGGCCCGGCGGACCAGCACGGCCAGCAGCGGCGCACCGATCAGCGCGGTGACGATCCCGGCCGGGATCTCGCCGGGCGGGGCGACGAGCCGGCCGATGATGTCGGCGCCGAGCAGCAGCGCAGGCCCGAGCAGGGCGGAGACGGCGAGGGTCCAGCGGTGGTCCGCGCCGACCAGGGCGCGGGCGAGGTGCGGCACGGCCAACCCGACGAAGGCGACCGGCCCGGCCGCCGCCACCGCAGCCCCGGTCAGCAGCACGGCGGCGAGGCCGCCACCGAGGCGGACCAGGCCGATCCGGTGGCCGAGACCGCGGGCCACGTCGTCGCCGAGGGCCAGCGCGTCCAGACCTCGGGCCACCAGGGCGGCCAGCACCAACCCGACGAGGACGAAGGGCAGCACCTGCGCGACGACCGACAGGTCCCGACCGGCCAGCCCGCCGACCACCCAGAACCGGTACTCCTCGAAGGTGCGGGCGTCGATGCTGAGCAGCGCGTACACCCCGGAGGCGAGGCTGGCGTCGAGGGCCGCGCCGACCAGCGCGAGGGTGACCGGGCTGGCGCCCTCGCGGGCTCGGGTGGCGATGGCGAAGACCAGCAGCCCGGCGATCAGCGCACCGGCGATGCCGAACCAGACGTACCCGGCGAGCGTGCCGATGCCGAAGACGGAGATGGCGAGCACCACGCCGAACGACGCTCCCGCGCTGATGCCGAGGATGCGGGGCTCGGCGAGAGGGTTGCGGGTGAGTGCCTGGAACAACACGCCAGCCACGGCGAGCGCGAGCCCGACGGCGAGGCCGAGGGCGGTACGCGGCATCCGCAGCTCACGAACGATGGTGCTGGCGTCGCTGCCGTCCGGCGCGACGAGAGCGTGCCAGACCTGGTCGACGCCGAGTTGCCGGCTGCCGAGCGCGAAGCTGGCCAGCACGGCGAGCAGCAGCACCAGCGCAGCCCCGACGGTGACGGTCACCCGACGCCCGGTGCGAGTGCTGGCCAGACTCCGGGTCGGCCGGCTGGCGAGGGTGGTCACGAATCTCCTGCACGATCGGGCTTAGGTTCGCCTAACCTTAGCCGACCTGCGGAAAGTGACCTAACCGGCGTCGGTCGATGCCGTCCCGGTTTCGGGCACGCCCAACGAGCCGCCGTCCCCGGCCACCGCACCGCCGCGCGGCAGTACGTTCAGCGGCCGCATCATCTCGTTGTCCTCGTGTTCCAAGAGGGCGGCCTGCCCGAACGTCGCTCGGCCGAGCCGCATGACGCGGACGGCAGCAAGGGCGACAGAAGGTGAATCATGCCCATAGGAGGGACATACTGATTCAGTAGGGCCATAGGGTGTCGACATGCGATTCGACCAGCACACGGTCGTCCTCCTGGTTCGACCGTCGGATCCGCCGGAGCTGCCGCAGGACGCGATCGACCGCTTGCAGGACGCGCACCTGGCCCACCAGGCGGGGCTCGTGGAGCAAGGGCTGGTGCTCGCGACCGGGCCGTTCCTGCACCCCGACGACGACCGGCTGCGGGGCTTCATCGTGCTGTCCATCGCCCCGGACGAGGCTCGCACGCTCTACGCCAACGACCCGGCCGTGCGGGCCGGCCGCCTGTCCGTGTCCGTGATGAGCTGGCTGGTCCCGGAGGGCAACGTGCGGTTCGAGGGTGTGCCGATCCCCCGGTCGATGCTGGAGGCGGCGGCCGGCGACTGACCGGCCGGGCCGAGCGGGCCGATCCGGTCAGTCGCCGGCCGACCGGCCGGGCCGAGCGGGCCGAGCGGGCCGGTCCGGTCAGCTGGCTGCGGGGCTCGGGGGCAGCTCTCCGATCGGGACCACCCGCAGGGCGTCCATCTCGCCGACGATCACGCGCAGTGACGGGAAGTAGTCCCGCAGCACCTGCTGGCACCGGTCACACGGCGGGACGACCTCGCGTCCCCGGTCAGCGACCGTGACGATCGTCTCCAGCCCGGTCACGCCCTGCGTCGCGGCCGTGCCGATCACGACCAGTTCCGCGCAGGATCCCCCGGTGACGTGGTGGACGTTCACGCCCGTGAAGACCCGCCCGTCGGCGGTCCGGGCCGCCGACGCGACGGTGTGGTGCTGGCTGCGGCAGCGCAGTTTGGAAACCGCCGTGGCGGCCTGCACCAACGCCCGGTCGGTGTCCCGCAGCTCCATCCCGGCCCCCCAGCGCTCGACGTCGGCCGCCAACTCTAGGTCCCGCGGCCGTCGAAGGACCGGCCGGGCGGTAACCCGCGGGCGGTACGACGTCGGGCTGCCTATCCTTGCGTACGACATGCAGAATCCAGCCGCATCCGCCGCGACCGACACGGTTCGCGAGCTGCACAGCCGCCTCACCCCTCTGATGTTCCGCGACCAGCGCCGGCTCCAGCGGCGCCTCGACGGTGCCCGCAAGCTGCGCGACCCGCAGCGCCGGGAGGCGGCACTGACCGAGATCACCGCCGAGCTGGTCCGGGCCGAGCAGCGGCTCGCCACCCGCCGGGCGGCGGTGCCCGTGATCACGTACCCGCCGGGGTTGCCGGTCAGTGAGCGCAAGGACGACATCGCCGCCGCCATCCGTGATCACCAGGTGGTGATCGTGGCGGGCGAGACCGGCTCCGGCAAGACCACCCAACTGCCCAAGATCTGCCTGGAGTTGGGGCGCGGGGTGCACGGCCTGATCGGGCACACCCAGCCCCGACGGTTGGCCGCCCGGACGGTGGCCGACCGGATCGCCGACGAGTTGGGCACCGAGTTGGGTGACGTGGTCGGCTACAAGGTGCGCTTCAGCGATCAGGTCAGCGAGCGCAGCCTGGTCAAGCTGATGACCGACGGCATCCTGCTGGCCGAGGTGCAGACCGACCGGATGCTGCGCCAGTACGACACCCTGATCATCGACGAGGCACACGAACGCAGCCTCAACATCGACTTCATCCTCGGTTACCTGCGGGAGCTGCTGCCCCGACGGCCCGACCTCAAGGTGATCATCACCTCGGCGACCATCGAGACCGACCGGTTCGCCCGACACTTCGCCGGGCCACCGACCGCCGACGAGCCGGAGGGCGTAGCGGCGCCGGTGGTCGAGGTCTCGGGCCGCACCTACCCGGTGGAGGTGCGCTACCGGCCGCTCGTCGAGCTCGCCGAGGACGAGGAGGACAGCGACGGTGACGAGGAGACCATCCGCGACCAGGTCCAGGCGATCGGTGACGCCGTCGCGGAGTTGGCCGCCGAGGGCCCTGGCGACATCCTGGTCTTCCTCAGCGGTGAGCGGGAGATTCGGGACACCGCCGACGCGCTCGGCAAGCTGGTGCAGACGAAACGCTCGCTGCTCGGCACCGAGATCCTGCCGCTGTACGCCCGGCTGTCCAGCGCCGAACAGCACCGGGTCTTCGCCGCGCACAGCTCACGCCGGGTGGTGCTCGCCACCAACGTCGCGGAGACCTCGCTGACCGTGCCCGGCATCAAGTACGTGGTGGACCCGGGCACCGCGCGCATCTCCCGCTACTCCAGTCGGCTCAAGGTGCAGCGGCTGCCGATCGAGCCGATCTCCCAGGCGTCTGCCAACCAGCGCAAGGGCCGCTGCGGCCGGACGTCGGACGGCATCTGCATTCGCCTCTACGACGAGCAGGACTTCGGATCCCGGCCCGAGTTCACCGATCCGGAGATCCTCCGCACCAACCTGGCGTCGGTCATCCTCCAGATGACCGCGATCGGGCTCGGCGACCTCGCCGCGTTCCCGTTCATCGACCCGCCGGACAAGCGCAACATCACCGACGGCGTCAACCTGCTGCACGAGTTGGGCGCGTTGGACCCGACCGAGGCGGACCCGGCGAAGCGGCTCACCGCGCTGGGCCGTCGCCTGGCGCAACTGCCGGTCGATCCGCGACTGGCCCGGATGGTGGTCGAGGGCGAGCGCAACGGCTGCGCCACCGAGGTGCTGGTGATCGCCGCCGCGCTCTCCATCCAGGATCCGCGCGAGCGGCCGGCGGAGAAGCAGGCCCAGGCAGACCAGGCGCACGCCCGGTTCGCCGACAAGGAGTCGGACTTCGTCGCCTTCCTCAACCTCTGGCGCTATGTGCGGGAGCAGCAGCGGGAGCTGTCCTCCAGCGCGTTCCGCCGGATGTGCAAGGCGGAATACCTGAATTACCTGCGGATCCGCGAGTGGCAGGACATCGTCAGCCAACTGCGCCAGGTGCTACGTACCCCGCAGGAGGGTGACCGGCGTGGCGGACGGCCGGCGCGCGACACCCCGGGCGACGCGGACGCGGGCGGAGGTGCGAGTCGCCGCGGCGGTGCCGACCTGCCGGAGGAGATCGACACCCCGAAGGTGCACCAGTCGCTGCTACCCGGCCTGTTGTCACACGTGGGCCTGAAGGATGCCCAGAAGCACGAGTACCTGGGCGCGCGGGGCGCGAAGTTCGGGCTGTTCCCCGGCTCGGCGCTGTTCAAGAAGCCGCCGCGCTGGGTGATGGCCGCCGAGTTGGTGGAGACCTCCCGGCTCTGGGGCCGCATCGCCGGCCGGGTCGAGCCGGAGTGGGTCGAACCGCTCGCACAGCACCTGGTCAAGCGCAGCTACAGCGAGCCGCACTGGGAGAAGAAGCAGGCCGCGGTGATGGCCTACGAGAAGGTCACCCTGTACGGCGTCCCGCTGGTCACCTCCCGCAAGGTCAACTTCGGGCGGATCGACCCGACGCTGAGCCGGGAGTTGTTCATCCGGCACGCCCTTGTCGAGGGCGACTGGCAGACCCATCACCAGTTCTGGGCGGACAACAAGCGGCTGCTCGCCGAGATCGAGGAATTGGAGAGCCGGGCCCGACGTCGGGACATCCTGGTCGACGACGAGACCATCTTCGGCTTCTACGATCAGCGGATCCCGGCCGACGTGTCCTCCGGCCGGCACTTCGACAGCTGGTGGAAAACGACCCGCCGGGAGCGGCCCGACCTGCTCACCTTCACCCGTGACGTGCTGGTCAACGACGGCCGGCCGGGGGTCGACGAGGACGACTACCCGGACGAGTGGCAGACCCAGGGGGTGACTCTGCCACTGACGTACCGGTTCGAGCCGGGCACGCCGACCGACGGCGTCACCGTGGACATCCCGCTGCCGCTGCTCAACCAGGTGCCGGCGGAGAGCTTCGACTGGCAGGTGCCGGGGCTGCGCGAGGAGACGGTGATCGCGCTGATCCGCTCGCTGCCCAAGGCGGTGCGCCGCAACTTCGTCCCGGTGCCGGACTTCGCCCGGGCCGCCCTGGCGGCGATCACCCCCGGCGAGGAGCCGTTGCTGGACGCGCTCACCCGGCAGCTGCGCCGGATGACCGGCGTCACCGTCCCCCGAGACGCGTGGGAGCCGGCCAAACTCCCGGCCCACCTGCGGGTCACCTTCCGGGTCCTCGACGACGAGGACAAGCCGGTCGCCGAGGGCAAGGACCTGCCGGCCCTGCAACGCCAGCTCCGCCAGGAGGTACGCCAGGTCGTGGCGGCCGCCGCGCCGGAGGTGGCCCGGACCGGGCTGCGCGAGTGGAGCATCGGCACCCTGCCGCGGACCATCGAGCAGGTTCGCGCGGGCTACGCGGTGACCGCGTACCCGGCGCTGGTCGACGAGGGCGCCGCGGTCGGGGTGAAGGTGTTCGACTCCCCTGCCGAGGCGGAGGCGGCGCACTGGGCCGGCACCCGCCGACTGCTGCGGCTCACCGTGCCGTCCCCGGCGCGGTTCCTGCAGGGGCGGCTGAACAACGAGGCGAAGCTGGCGCTGAGCCGCAACCCGCACGGCGGCGTGCAGGAGCTGATCGAGGACGCGGCGGGCGCGGCCATCGATCGTCTGATCGGTGCCGCCGGTGGGCCGGCGTGGGACGCCGAGGGGTTCGCGGCGCTACGCGAGAAGGTCCGGGTCGACCTGGTCGACACCGTGGTCGAGGTGATGGACCGGGTGCGCAAGGTGCTCGCCGCCGGGTACGCCGTCGAGCAGCGGCTCGGCGCCACCCGCAACCTCGCCGTGGTGGCCGCGCTGGCCGACATCCGTAACCAGCTCGCCGGGCTGGTGCACGCCGGGTTCATCACCGAGACCGGATACTCGCGGCTGCCCGACCTGCTGCGCTACCTCACCGCCATCGAGCGCCGGTTGGACCGCCTCGGCGGCAACCCGCAGCGGGACCGCCAGCAGCAGGACCGGGTCGCGGTGGTGCAGAAGGAGTACGCCGACCTGCTCGCCGCCCTGCCGCCGGCGCGTCGGCAGGAGACGGCCGTCCGGCAGATCCGCTGGATGATCGAGGAGTTGCGGGTGAACGTCTTCGCCCAGGCGCTGGGCACCCCGTACCCCGTCTCGGAGCAGCGGATCTACCGGGCGATGGACGACGTCGAGGGCCGCTGACCCGGCCGGGCCGGGTCAGCGGCCGGAGCCGGGACGGTCAGCGAGCCTGGACGGAGTACACCCTGGCGGCCGGGACACCGCGGACGGCGGTGGCCAACGGCGCGCTGCGGGGCTCCGCGGCGGTGAACGCCCACCAGGCTCGGTTCTCCCGGTACCAGTGGAAGACCTCGCTCAGCCCGTCCTCGAACCGGATCTGCGGCTCGAAGCCGAGCTCGTCGGAGATCTTGCGGTAGTCCAGCGAGTAACGCTTGTCCTGCACCTTACGGTCCGGCACGTGCCGGACCCGGTCCCAATCGGCACCCGCCAGCCGGAGGATCTGCTCGGCGAGGTCGCGGTTGGTGAGCTCGATGTCGCCGCCGATGTTGTAGACCTCGCCAGCGCGACCCTTGGCCAGCACCAGCGCGATGGCCCGGCAGTGGTCGTCCACGTGCAACCACTCACGGACCGCGCTGCCGTCGCCGTGCAAGGTGATGTCCTGGCCGGTGAGCAGGCTCGTGACGAAGCGCGGGATGACCTTTTCCACGTGCTGGTACGGCCCGTAGTTGTTGGCGCAGCGGGTGATCGACACGTCCACGTCGTAGGTACGCCAGTAGGAGCGGACCACGTGGTCGCTGGCGGCCTTGGACGCCGCGTACGGGGAGTTGGGCTCCAACACGCAGCTCTCGTTCCAGGAACCCTCACTGATCGAGCCGTACACCTCGTCGGTGGAGACGTGCACGACTCGGCCGACGCCGCTGCGGGCACACGCCGCCATCAGGTGATGCGAGCCCATCACGTTGGTCTCGAAGAACGGCGACGGATCGTCGATGGACCGGTCGACGTGGGACTCGGCGGCGAAGTGCACCACGGCGTCGTGCCCTGGTACCACGTCGGCGAGCAGCTGTCGGTCGCAGATGTCCCCGCGGACGAACGTCAGGCGGGGGTGCGTGGCCGGCAGGTTGGCCCGATCACTGGCGTACGTCAGCTTGTCGATCACCGTGACGTCGCAGTGCTCGAACCCGGCGTAGCACCCGCCGAGCAGACTGCGCGCGAAATGCGATCCGATGAAGCCAGCACCACCGGTAACCAGGATCCTCATGTCTAGCCTCCCTGCCGGCGAAACGCCCGCCGGTGAGCCGTTACAAGATGAATGAGTGTTTTGCCCTATGCAAGACTCCACCCTAGGTGACCGGACCGGACATTGAGGCCGATGTTGCAAGCTTAAGGTCGAATTAACCCAGCAAGGACGAACGGGACGATCAGGGCGACTGGTCGGTCAATCGATACGGACTGCCCGGCCGACGCACACCCAGCGATCGGCGGGTGACGGGCCGACACCCGCCGGTCTAACGAGGCTCGACACCGGGCGGAAGCTCACCCCGGTCGATCGCCGACTGGATGTAGTCGAGCAGGATCCGCCGCAGCTCCCGGCCGGCGTGGGTGGGCACGACGTCACGTCGGCGTGCCACCGCGATGGTCCGCCGCACCCCGGGCGGCGCGAGGGGGGTGATCCGCACGCCCGGCCGGCGGGCCACCACGATGCCCGGCACCAGCGCGATGCCGAGCCCCGCCTCGACGAAGCTGAGCACCGCGTCCATCTCGCCGCCGTCCACCGCGAAGGTTGGCTCGAAGCCCGCCTCCCGACACGCCTGGATGGTGGCGTCGCGCAGGTCGTAGCCCTCGCGGAACATCACCATCGGCTGGTCCCGCAGGTCGGTGATGCGCAGCTCCCCGGTTGCCGACGCGGTCGGAACCTCCCCCACCGAGGCCACCACCAGGCTCTCGCGCAGGATCTCCTCAACGCGCAGACCCGGGTCGGCACCCTGGGCCGGCATGATGATCAGGGCCAGGTCGAGGTCGCCGCGGAGCAGGTCGCGCACCAGGTCCTGGGATCCGCTCTCCTCGACGCGAAGGTCGATGGTGGGGTGCGCGTCCCGAAACCGGCGCAGCACCGGCGGGGCGAGCGAGGTGGCCAGACTCGGGGTGGCGCCGAGCCGGATCCGGCCCCGGCGCAGCCCGACCAACTCCTGGACCTCCCGGGTCGCGGTCTCCACGTCGGCGAGGATCCGGGTGGCCAACGGCAGCAGCACCTCACCCGCCGCGGTGAGCGCGATGTTGCCCCTTAGCCGCTCGAACAACGGCGCCCCGAGGTCGGCCTCCAGAGCGTGAATTTGCTTACTGAGAGACGGCTGAGTTATGCCAACGATGTCGGCGGCCTGGGTGAAATGTCGTACTTCGGCCACCGCAACGAAGTACCGGAGCTGATGGAGCTGCATCTAAATAGCCTACGGCTATCAACACTACGGGTTTGATGCATTGGACGACTAATCAGAGTGCTCCTAGCGTCGGTCTCGTGGTAATCACGAAAACTCGGTCGCCCATCCGCTCGAACGTCGGCCTCAAAGCCGTCATGGCGGTGACGGGCATCCTGCTGGCGCTGTTCCTGATCGCCCACATGCTCGGAAACCTGAAGGTGTTCACGGGGGAGACCTCGTTCGACCACTACGCGCACTGGCTGCGCGACATCGGCAAGCCGCTGCTGCCCGGCGTCTGGTTCCTGTGGATCCTGCGCACCATGCTGGTGGTGGCCGTCGTCGCCCACATCGTGGCCGCCACCGTGCTGGCCATGCGTGCCCGTGCCGCCCGCCCGGTCAGGTACGCCCACCGCACGAAGGTCAACGGCAGCTACGCGGCCCGCACGATGCGCTGGGGTGGAGTGATCATCCTGCTCTTCGTGATCTACCACATCCTGGACCTGACCACCGGCACGCTGAACCCGGTCGGCGACGCCAGCAAGCCGTACGGCAACGTCGTCGCCGACTTCGCGCCGGAGCGCTGGTACGTCACGCTCTTCTACACGCTCGCCATCCTCGCGGTGGGTTTCCACCTGCGGCACGGCGCGTTCAGCGCGTTCCGCAGCCTCGGCCAGCAGACGCCGCGCGGCGAGCGCCGAGCGCGCGCCGCAGCGCTGATCTTCGCCGTGGTGCTCAGCGCCGGGTACCTGGCGGTCCCGTTCGCCGTACTCACCGGATTGGTGTCCTGACATGGAACTCTTCACCGAGGGCGACCCGATCGCCGACACCAGGGCTCCCGCCGGCCCGGTCGAGAAGCGTTGGGAGACCCGGCGCTTCGAGGCCAAGCTGGTCAACCCCGCCAACCGCCGCAAGATGACGGTGCTCGTGGTCGGCACCGGCCTGGCCGGCGGCTCGGCCGCGGCGACCCTGGCTGAGCAGGGCTACCACGTCAGGTCCTACTGCTACCAGGACAGCCCGCGCCGGGCGCACTCCATCGCGGCACAGGGCGGCATCAACGCGGCGAAGAACTACCGCAACGACGGCGACTCCGTACACCGGCTGTTCTACGACACCGTCAAGGGCGGCGACTTCCGCTCCCGGGAGTCGAACGTGCACCGGCTCGCCGAGGTCTCGGTCAACATCATCGACCAGTGCGTCGCCCAGGGTGTGCCGTTCGCCCGTGAGTACGGCGGACTGCTGGACACCCGCTCCTTCGGTGGCGCCCAGGTGCAGCGCACCTTCTACGCCCGGGGCCAGACGGGCCAGCAGCTGCTGCTCGGCGCGTACCAGGCGCTGGAGCGGCAGATCGGCCTGGGCAACGTGGAGATGAACACCCGGCACGAGATGCTCGAGCTCGTCCTCGTGGACGGCAAGGCCCGGGGCATCGTCGTCCGGGACCTGGTCACCGGCGAGATCAGCACCGAGATGGCCGACGCCGTGGTGCTCGCCTCCGGCGGCTACGGCAACGTCTTCTACCTCTCCACCAACGCCAAGGGCTGCAACGTCACCGCCACCTGGCGGGCGCACCGCAAGGGCGCGTACTTCGCCAACCCCTGCTACACGCAGATCCACCCGACCTGCATCCCGGTCTCCGGCGACCACCAGTCGAAGCTGACCCTGATGAGCGAGTCGCTGCGCAACGACGGCCGGGTGTGGGTGCCGAAGACCAAGGGCGACGACCGCAACCCCCGCGACATTCCGGAGAACGAGCGGGACTACTACCTGGAGCGGATCTACCCGTCCTTCGGCAACCTGGTCCCCCGGGACATCGCCTCCCGGGCCGCGAAGAACGTCTGCGACGAGGGCCGGGGCGTCGGGCCGACCAAGCTCGGCGTCTACCTCGACTTCGCCGACGCGATCAACCGGCTGGGCCGCAAGGCCATCGAGGCCAAGTACGGCAACCTCTTCGAGATGTACGAGCGGATCACCGGCGAGGACCCGTACGAGGTGCCGATGCGGATCTACCCCGCCGTGCACTACACGATGGGCGGCCTGTGGGTCGACTACGACCTCCAGTCGAGCATCCCCGGCCTGTTCGTGATCGGTGAGGCAAACTTCTCCGACCACGGCGCGAACCGGCTCGGCGCCTCGGCGCTGATGCAGGGCCTCGCCGACGGCTACTTCGTGCTGCCCACCACCATCGCCAACTACCTGGCCTCGGGCCCGTTAAAGAAGGTCGACGCCAGCCACCCGGCGGCCGTCGAGGCACGCACCGACGTCGAGAACCGCGTCCAGCGGCTGCTCGCAATCGACGGCGACCGGACCGTGGACTCGTTCCACCGGGAGCTGGGCCAGATCATGTGGGAGCACTGCGGCATGGAACGCAGCGAGGCCGGGCTGCGCAAGGCGATCGACGAGATTCGCGCCCTGCGCGAGGCGTTCTGGCAGCGGGTCAAGGTGTCCGGCACCGGCGAGGAACTCAACCAGTCGCTGGAGAAGGCTGGCCGGGTTGCCGACTTCTTCGAACTGGCCGAGCTGATGTGCATCGACGCCCTGCACCGCGAGGAGTCCTGCGGCGGCCACTTCCGGGCCGAGCACCAGACCCCCGACGGTGAGGCGCAGCGCGACGACGACCGGTTCGCGTACGTGGCGGCCTGGGAGTTCACCGCCGAGGGCAAGCCCTCGGTGCTGCACAAGGAAGACCTGAAGTTCGAGTACGTCCACCCCACGCAGCGGAGTTACAAGTGAACCTGACCCTGCGCATCTGGCGCCAGAAGGGCCCTGAGGACAAGGGTCGGATGGTGACCTACCCGGTCGACGACGTATCGCCGGACATGTCGTTCCTGGAGATGCTCGACGTGCTCAACGAGCGGCTGATCCTCGCCGGCGAGGACCCGGTGGCGTTCGACCACGACTGCCGCGAGGGCATCTGCGGCATGTGCGGCCTGATGATCAACGGTGACGCGCACGGGCCGCAGCGCGGCACCACGGCGTGCCAGCTGCACATGCGGCAGTTCTCCGACGGCGAGACGATCGACATCGAGCCGTGGCGGGCCAGCGCCTTCCCGGTCGTCAAGGACCTGGTGGTCAACCGGAACGCCTTCGACAGGATCATCGCCGCCGGTGGTTACGTCACCGCGCCGACCGGCAGCGCGCCCGAGGCGCACTCGACCCCGGTGGCCAAGGCCAACGCGGACGCCGCTTTCGAGTCGGCGGCCTGCATCGGCTGCGGTGCGTGCGTGGCGGCCTGCCCGAACGGCTCCGGCATGCTCTTCACCGCCGCCAAGCTCACCCAGCTCTCGCTGCTGCCGCAGGGCCAGCCGGAGCGCTACACGCGGGTGATCGGCATGGTCGACGCGCACGACGAGGCCGGCTTCGGCGGCTGCACCAACGCCGGTGAGTGCACGGTGGTCTGCCCGAAGGGCATCCCGCTGAACACCATTGGTCGACTCAACCGCGACTACCTCAAGGCGACCGCCATCCGCGGCGACACCCCGGGCTCCTGAGCCGACGGCGGGGTCCCCGCCACGATCCGCGCCGAGGCCGCCGTACCCCCATCGGGAGTGCGGCGGTCTCGGCGTTTGCGCGTCCAACCCGCAGCAGTGGTGGGAGCGCTTCCAGAAATCGCCGCACATCGATTGACGAAGGGAAATGTTATCGATAACACTGACGGGATCCTGCCGTCTGGCGACATGACACCCCGTCCGCCCCCGCCGTCCGTCGCCGGCAAGGCCGCACCCACCACCCAGCGGGTGCCCCGGCCCCGGTCGGGCACCCCGCGCACGGGAAGGCACCCACCACCATGCTCCGTATTCCCAGACGCTGGCTCGCCGCCGCGGCGGTGCCCCTGATCTGCGCCGGCGCCGCCGTCGTGCTGCACCAACCCCAGGCGTACGCCGCCACGACCGCCACCATCGACGGCACCACCAGCTACCAACCGATCGACGGCTTCGGCATCTCGGAGGCGTTCGGCCGGACCAGCGTCATCCGGTCCATGTCCACGACCAACCAGCAGCAGGTGCTCGATCTGCTGTTCAGCCGTAGCACCGGCGCGGGCCTGAGCATCCTGCGCAACGGGATCAGCTCCACCGGCAGCTCCATCCAGCCGACAAACCCGGGCGGCCCGAACGCCACCCCGCGCTACGTCTGGAACGGCGACGACGACGGCCAGGTGTGGCTGTCCAAAAAGGCCCAGGAGTACGGCGTGGACCGCTTCTACGCCAACGCGTGGAGCGCCCCGGGCTACATGAAGACCAACAACGACGAGGCCAACGGCGGCTCGCTGTGCGGCCTACAGGGCGCATCCTGCGGCAGCGGTGACTGGCGCCGGGCATACGCGAACTACCTGATCCAGTACACCAGGTACTACGCCCAGGAGGGCATCCCGATCACCGACCTGGGGTTCACCAACGAGCCCAACTACACCACCGACTACTCGTCGATGCGGTTCACTCCGGCGCAGGCCGCCGAGTTCACCAAGATCATCGGGCCGCTCGCCGGCGCGGCGGGCCTGAAGCTAGCCTGCTGCGACCCGGTGGGCTGGAACGACCAACGCTCCTACGCCTCGGCGATCATGGCTGACTCGGAGGCGAACCGCTGGGTCACCACCCACACCGGCCACCACTACAGCAGCGCGCCCACCTCGCCGCTCTCCGTGGGCGGGAAGCGCACCTGGATGTCCGAGTGGTCCCCCGGCGGCAGCTCCAGCTCGTGGAACACCAACTGGGACGACGGCAGCGGCATCGACGGGTTCACCGTCGCCAACTCCCTGCACACCGCCCTCACCGCGGGCAACGTCAACGGATACGTCTACTGGTACGGGGTGTCCACCAACAACACCCGGGCCTTCATCCAGGGCAACGGCAGCAACTACACCGTGTCCAAGCGGCTCTGGGCGATGGCCGGATACAGCCGCTACATCCGCCCCGGCGCCACCCGGATCGGCGCCAGCTCCCCGGACAGCAACCTGCGCCTCTCGGCGTACCGCAACACCGACGGCTCGGTGGTGGTCGTCGCACTCAACGCCGGCAACAGCGCGCAGTCGACCGCGTTCACGCTGCGCAACAGCGTGACGGGCGGAAGCGCCACCGGATACCTGACCAACAACTCCAACGGCATGACCCCACAGTCGGCCGTCGGGATCAGCAACGGAGCGTTCAACGCCACGGTGCCGGCCCGGTCGATGGTGACCTACCGGATCACCGGCGACACGACGCCACCGCCGACCACCCCGCCGCCGACCACGCCGCCCCCGACCACGCCGCCGCCGACCACCCCGCCGCCCGGCGGGAGCGGGTGTGCCGCCACCTACCAGGTCACCAACAGCTGGCAGGGCGGCTTCCAGGCTGACGTCAGCGTGGCCAACACCGGGGCCAGCACCACCAGCGGCTGGCGGGTGAGCTGGACGCTGCCCAGCGGCCAGAGCATCAGCCAGGCCTGGAACGGGACCCTGACCACCAGCGGCAGCACGGCCACCGTGACCAACGCGAGCTACAACGGCTCACTCGCACCCGGTGCCCGCACCACCTTCGGGTTCATCGCGAACGGCTCACCCGGTTCCCCACCAACGCTGAGCTGCACCAGCACCTGATCCAACTCACGGTGACGCGCGGATGGCGGCCACCGACAAGCCCAGAGACCGCCGTCAAGCGCAACCGGTTCAACGCCCCTCCCCCGGGTAGCAGTCAGGCAGCGACCGAGGGAGAGAAGACGGACATGAAGGCGTTGACCCGGCAGGGCAAGCGGGACGTACGGGTCGAGGAGGTGCCGGACCCCCGAATCGAGGGAGCCGACCGCGATCGGCGGTAACTCGTGTTAGGTGCGGTGGGTGCCGCTCTGCGCCGACGGCTCGGCTGAACTGTTCGGGACTGTTCGGGACTATTCGGGGGCATCGTGCATCGATCAACTCGTCTAGTGTGGTGGGCCGGCAAGCGCTCCGGCGCACCACTATGGGGGAGACGATTGACCATGCGACTGAACCGCAGGAACGCACTCGGGTTGGGGACGGTGGCCACCGCCGGTGTAGTGCTGGGTGCCGCTGCCCCGGCGAGCGCCGCCGAGAGCACCGAGGCCGCCCCGACCACCCCCGCCCGGGCCGCCCGCCGGGTCGCCGCCCTCTTCAGCAAGCACAGCACCGAGGCCGGCGGTAACTGGCAGGCGTACGTCAGCGTGGCCGATCCGGCCGGCCCGCCGGCGGTCGCGGTGGAGGCCGACGCGGACCGGCGGATCGAGGCGTACAGCGTCAACAAGATCGCGGTCGCCACGGCGGTGCTCGACAAGGTCGACCGGGGGCTGCTCACCCTGGACCAGCAGGTCGAGGTGAGCGCGGCGATCGTCGTACCGGGCGGTGACGGCATCTTCAGCCTGGACGGCGCGTATCCGAGCGCAGTGACCATCGGACACGTGCTGGCCAACCTGCTGACCGTCTCGGACGACACGGCGGTTCGGCTGTCCGGGCTGGTCTGCCCGGCCGCCGAGATCAACTCCATCCTGGTCGCCAAGGGCTTCCCGAACACCCAGGTCCAGCCGGTGGCCAACCCCAACCGGTTCTTCCTCGGCACCAGCACCGCGCGCGAGACGCACGACCTGCTGCGCGCCCTGGTCGGCGGCACCCTACTCTCCCCCGCCTCGACGACGTACCTGCTGGGCATCCTGCGTTCCCCGGTGGCGTTCACCGACGGCATCCGGCGCACCATGTCCTCCGACGATCGGGCGCGGATCGCCACCAAGGCCGGCTGGTACGCCGACGCCCGGCACGAGGCCGGCGTGATCTTCGACCGCTCGGGCGCGGCGGTGCTCACCTACGCGCTCTTCGCCGACGGGCAGGCCAACCCGGAGGACTTCGGCGCCACCCACCCGGCGGTGCAGGCACGGGCCGCCATGGGCCCCCGGTTCCTCGCCGCGGTGGACCGGATCGCGGGCGTGGGCAAGACGTTCCGGATCACCGCCCGGCGCCCCAGCAACGGCGGCTAGGCCGCGCCTCGAACCGTCCCGGGTCGGTCGCCGCTGCCGGCGACCGACCCGGCGTGCCGACCAGCGAGGCACAGGCCGGCCCGGGTGACTACCGTGTAGAGCGGACACGGCGGAGGGACGGCAATGGCACGAGTGCAGAGCACGGACGTCAAACGGTCACTCGGACGGCGGATGCGCGGCGCGGCTGGGCTGGCCGCGCTGGTGGGCCTGGCCTGGGTCGCCCGGGACGTCCCCGCGGCGCTCGGTGGCCGGCTCAGCGGGGCCCGGGCCGAACGGGCGGCCCGGTCGCCCCAGTTCCGCGAGGGCACCTTCCACAACCAGGCCGGCACCCGCACGATGGTCGCCGACCCGGGCCGCAACCTGCTCCGCGAGCTGATCTTCGGCAAGCAGAAGCGGCACCCGAGCGCACCCGTGCCGTTGCTGCGCCCCAGCGCACCGCAGGCCGCCGACACCGACGAGCTCAACATCGTCTGGTACGGCCACGCCTCGACGCTGATCGAGATCGAGGGCCGGCGGGTGCTGCTCGACCCGGTGTGGAGCGAGCGGTGCTCCCCCTCGGG
The DNA here is from genome assembly GCF_045209745.1 of Micromonospora sp. NBC_01638. Lineage (NCBI taxonomy): Bacteria > Bacillati > Actinomycetota > Actinomycetes > Micromonosporales > Micromonosporaceae > Micromonospora > Micromonospora sp. NBC_01638. The sequence goes on along the minus strand of NZ_CP109273.1, from coordinate 4,427,902 downwards.
CCTGGTCGGCCCCCGCCGGTTGCACGAGCCGCCGGTACGCCTCGACGAACTGCCCCCGCTGGACGCCATCCTGATCTCGCACGACCACTACGACCACCTGGACATGGCCACCGTGCGGGAGCTGCTCGTCGGGCAGTCCGCACCGTTCCTGGTGCCGCTCGGGGTGGGCGCGCACCTGGACCGCTGGGGCGTACCCGCCGAGCGCATCATCGAGCTGGACTGGTCCGAGTCGCACCAGGTCGCCGGGCTGGAGATCACCGCCACCGCCGCCCAGCACTTCTCCGGCCGGGGGCTGCGGCGCGACGGCACGCTCTGGAGCTCGTGGGTGGTGGCCGGGGCCCGACGCAAGGTCTTCTACACCGGCGACTCCGGTTACTTCGACGGGTACGCGGCGATCGGCGCCGAGCACGGGCCGTTCGACGTGACGCTGATGCAGATCGGCGCGTACGACCGGGCCTGGCCGACGATCCACATGTTCCCCGAGGAGGCGGTCGACGCCCACCTCGACCTGCGCGGCGGGCTGTTCTTCCCGGTGCACTGGGCGACGTTCAACCTGGCCCTGCACGACTGGTCCGAGCCGGTCAACCGGCTGTGGGCCGAGGCGAAGGCCCGCGACGTGCGGCTCGCCGTGCCCCGCCCCGGCGAGCGGGTGGTGGTCGACGAGCCGCCCGCCGTCGACGGTTGGTGGCAGGCCATCGCCTGAGTCAGGTCAGAGCACGAACGCGTCGGTCCAGAGGGCACCGGACCGGCCGGAGAGCACGTCCAGCATGGCCACCGCCTGACCGTCGGTGAGCTGCGCGACGAAGTCCACGATGGCCCGCCCCCGGGCTCGACCGATCCGGTCCGGGGTACGCGGGTGCAGCTCCGCCTCGGCCAACTCGACCAGGTCGTGCAGCCGACGTGGCAGTCGGGACTCCTCCTCCGGGTCGAGCAGCCACTCCCAGAGCGCCTCGACCAGGGTGCCCAGCAGCCGGGCCTGGCCGCGCTGGTGCAGGGCGAGATCCGGGCGGGCCAGCACGAACCGGTGGTGCACGAACTTGAGCACCTGCACCTCGTGCCACTGCGCGCAGCCCAGCAGCACATGCCCGGTGCGCACCGACGGTTGGTCGGTCACCGTGATCGCCTCGACGAACCGGGTGGACCAGCGGGCGGAGAACCGCGCCACGTACTGCTCGGCCTCGATCGAGCCGTCGAACGGCATCGCCAGCAGCCCGTCGACCAACTCCTCGCGGACGTGCTCGACGGCGGCGGCGAACGCGTCGTCGTCGGCGACCCAGGCGTCCTTGCGGTGCAGTTGCCGACGCAGCCGCTCGATCGCCGCCCCCGGGCGCCGGGCCGCCGTGGCCAGCGCCGCGTCGGTGATCGCCCGGAGGTGCCCGCTCTCGCGCTGCCAGGCCATCAACTCCGCGGAGACCGAACCCTGTTGGAGCACGCCGACCCGGTAGAAGTCCTCCACGTCGTGGATGGCGTACGCGATGTCGTCGGCGGTGTCCATCACCGACGCCTCCACGGTCTGCTGCCAGTCCGGGATGCGGCCGGCGAACGGCTCCCGGGCCTGCCGCAGGTCGTCGAGCTCGGTCCGGTACGCGCCGAACTTCGACGAGCCGCTCTCCGGGTCGTCCGGTGGCGGGGTGGCTCCCCGCGGCGGTGGGTCCATCGTGCGTGGGTGCGGGTCGGGGTGGTCCAGCCGGGTCCACGGGTATTTCAGCATCGCCGCGCGGACCGCGGCGGTCAGGTCCAACCCGGTGGTGGCCGCGCCGCGGATCTCGGTGCTGGTGACGATCCGGTACGACTGCGCGTTGCCCTCGAAACCGTCGGCGAGGCCGAGGCGCTGACGGGCCAGCCGGTCCAGCACCCGCTCCCCCAGGTGCCCGAACGGCGGGTGGCCGAGGTCGTGGGCGAGCGCTGCGGCCTCCACCACGTCGGGGTCGCAGCCGCCGAGTTTGTCCAGCAGGCCCCGCGAGGGCTCGTCGACGCTCAGCCGCTCGGCGACCGCTCGGGCCACCTGGGCGACCTTGAGACTGTGGGTGAGTCGGTTGTGCACCAGCAGCCCGGAGCCGACCGGGCTGATCACCTGGGTGACACCGCCGAGGCGGGCGAAGAACGGCGAGCCGACGATCCGGTCCCGGTCGGCGCGGAACGGGTTGGCCGTGAGATCGCCGAGGGCCCGGGCGCTGCCGCCGAAGAGCCGCCGGGCGCGCGGCTCCGCAGCAGTTTCCATGATCGCCACGCTAGCGCAGGCCCGACGGGACCGCCGCCAGTCAACGCCGCCGGCCGTGACGGATCAACCCGGCCGGGCGCGGCGACAACGGCTGGGGCCGACCGGCAGAATGCAGGCGTACCCGCTCTTTGAAGGCGGATCGAGTCGAAGGCGGATCGAGATCGTGACCCAGTCTGTTCATCAGCGGATCGCCGACGAGCTCGGCGTGGCCGAGCGTCAGGTGCGGGCGGCCGTGGACCTGCTCGACGGCGGTGCCACCGTGCCGTTCATCGCCCGTTACCGCAAGGAGGCCACCGGCCTGCTCGACGACACGCAGCTGCGCACCCTTGAGGAGCGGCTGCGCTACCTGCGCGAGCTGGACGAACGGCGGGCCGCGGTGCTGGAGTCGATCCGCGGGCAGGGCAAGCTCGACGAGGCCCTCGAGGCCCAGATCATGGCCGCCGACTCGAAGTCCCGGCTGGAGGACATCTACCTCCCGTACAAGCCGAAGCGACGGACCCGGGCGCAGATCGCCCGCGAGGCCGGACTGGCGCCGCTGGCCGAGACGCTGCTGGCCGATCCCAGCCAGGACCCCCGGACCACCGCCGCCGGGTTCGTCGACGCGGAGAAGGGCGTCGCCGACGCCGCCGCGGCGCTGGAGGGCGCACGGGCGATCCTCATCGAGACCTTCGCGGAGGACGCCGACCTGATCGGCACGCTGCGCGAGCAGATGTGGTCGCGGGGGCGCCTGGCTTCCCGGGTACGCGAGGGTCAGGAAACTGCCGGCGCCAAGTTCGCCGACTACTTCGACTTCTCCGAGCCGTACCCGAAGCTGCCCTCGCACCGGATCCTGGCCATGTTCCGGGGCGAGAAGGAGGGCATGCTCGACCTGACCATGGAGTCGGAGGAGGCTGGTCCGGCGGACGCCGTCCCGACCGGCCCGAGCCTGTACGAGGCGGCCATCGCCGGCCGGTTCGGGGTTTCGGACGCCGGCCGTCCGGCCGACCGGTGGCTGGCGGACACGGTCCGTTGGGCGTGGCGTACCCGGATCCTCATCCACCTCGGCGCGGACCTGCGGATGCGGTTGTGGCAGGCGGCCGAGGAGGAGGCGATGCGGGTCTTCGCCACCAACCTGCGTGACCTGCTACTGGCCGCGCCGGCCGGCACCCGGCCCACGATGGGCTTGGACCCGGGCTTGCGGACCGGCGTGAAGGTGGCCGTGGTGGACGCCACCGGCAAGGTGCTCGCCACCGACACCATCTATCCGCACGAGCCGCGTCGGCAGTGGGACGCGTCGGTCGAGACCCTCGCCCGGCTGGCCAGGGCACACGGGGTGGAGCTGATCGCGATCGGCAACGGCACCGCCTCGCGGGAGACCGACAAACTGGCCGGCGACCTGATCACGCGGCATCCGCAGCTCAACCTGACCAAGGTGATGGTCTCCGAGGCCGGCGCGTCGGTCTACTCCGCCTCCGCGTACGCCTCGCAGGAGTTGCCCGGGATGGATGTGTCGCTGCGCGGCGCGGTCTCCATCGCCCGGCGGCTCCAGGACCCGCTCGCCGAGCTGGTCAAGATCGACCCGCGGTCGATCGGGGTCGGCCAGTACCAGCACGACCTGTCCGAGGTGAAGCTGTCCCGGTCGCTGGACGCGGTCGTGGAGGACTGCGTCAACGCGGTCGGGGTGGACGTCAACACCGCCTCGGCGCCGCTGCTGACCCGGGTTTCCGGGATCGGTGCCGGGCTGGCCGAGAACATCGTGCTGCACCGGGACGCCAACGGGCCGTTCCGGTCGCGTACCGAGCTGAAGAAGGTGGCTCGGCTCGGCCCCAAGGCGTTCGAGCAGTGCGCCGGCTTCCTGCGGATCCCCGACGGCGACGACCCGCTGGACTCCTCCAGCGTGCACCCCGAGGCGTACCCGGTGGTGCGCCGCATCCTCTCCAGCACCGGGCAGGACCTGCGCTCGGTGATCGGTAAGAGCGGAATCCTGCGCGGGCTGCGGGCCACCGACTTCGTCGACGACCGGTTCGGTCTGCCCACCGTCACCGACATCCTCGCCGAGTTGGAGAAGCCGGGCCGTGACCCCCGGCCGGAGTTCCGCACCGCCACCTTCGTCGAGGGCGTGGAGAAGATCGGTGACCTGACGCCCGGCATGGTGCTGGAGGGTGTGGTCACCAACGTGGCCGCGTTCGGCGCGTTCGTGGACGTCGGGGTGCACCAGGACGGTCTGGTGCACGTCTCGGCGATGTCCCGCACCTTCGTCAAGGACCCCCGCGAGGTGGTGAAGTCCGGTGACGTGGTCAAGGTCCGGGTGCTCGACGTGGACGTACCCCGTAAGCGCATCTCACTGACCCTGCGCCTGGAGGACGAGCCGGCCGCTGGCGACGCCGGCCGGACCGGCCAGGAGGGGCGCGGCGGCCCGGCGCAGCGCGGACCGCAGGGCGGTCGCGGCGGACCGGCTGATCGCGGCAGTGGGCAGAGCGGTCGCGGCGGGCAGCGCGGTCGGGGCGGACAGGAGGGCGGTCGCGGCGGACAGGGCGGTCGTGGTGGCGGCCAGCAGCGGCAGAGCCCGCCGCCACCGGCCAACGACGCGATGGCGGACGCCCTACGCCGCGCCGGACTGGCCTGACCGCCTGGCCGGGTGGTCCACGGGCACTGTCGAGCTGCCCCGCCCCTGGGGCCATGCACGCCGCAAACCTCGCCGGGGGGACCGCACGCCCGCATCGGTCTGACGCCCTTTGCTCTGCTTCGCCGGGCGCAACACCACCTATGCGGTTGCAGCGCCGGGCTGAGGGCTCGACCACCGGGCCATGAGGCCGCGTGATCGTCACCACCGTTCAGATCTTGGACAGTTTCCGTACACGGATAACGGAAACTGTCCAAGATCTGCGGTCGCGAACGTGGTGACGCGCTGGTGCATGGCCGATTCTGGCGGAGCGCGCTGCGTGACAGCCCCGACAGGCGCAGCGTGACAGCGCCGACAGGCGAACCGCGCGGTACACGCTGCGGGCCGTACTTGAGTGAACCTGTTCGCGTACCGTCGGCGTCGTGATTGAGCAGGACGGCCGGGAGTGGCGGGACCAGCAGCGGCAGGCGGTGCGGGCACACGCCGCCGAGGACGCGCGGCGGCGGGCCGCCGAGCACGCCGAGGCGGCGGACCTGGTGGCCTGGTTCGTGGCCGAGGCGACCCGGCGCGGGCTGCGCACCACCCGGCTGGTCGCGCGGGGCTACGACGGGCGCGGGCGCTACCGCACCCGGTTGAACGGCTGGTACGTCGACCGGGCCGAGACGCGGGCAGTGGACGTGGACGGCCGGTTCCATCTGCTGACCGTGCCGGGCGGCCTGCGAGCCCGACTGTTCGGCGTCGACCCGCAGGCCAGCCCGGCACCGCTGGTCGTCGGGGCGGGTGGCCGCGACGGCGAGTCCATCCCGTTGCGCACTCTGCTCACCCGGCTGCTGGACGACGGGTCCGGCGAGCCAGGTTCCACCACCAGGCCTGCTGCACCAGGAGCGTGAGCAGCCCGGCGAGGACGATCGCACACAGGTTGATCACGAGCTGGAGTGCCGAGCCGCCCGCCTCGTCCCACACTCCGTAGGCAGCGGCCACGGCCACGTTCGCCGCGGCCGGCACCGTGGTCACCGAGATGAGCACCCCGACCCCGGATCATTTCGGAGCGGTCAAAGCACGGCAAAGGGGGGGCTTTAGTCCCGACAAAGGCGAACCCGTCGTCATTCTGCTTCGTTGAGCCTCCCGGGGACAGGCGGAGGCGACACCGCCGACGCCGAGCCGTCGGGAGGCGGCAGCCATTGGGCAGATCCGGGGGGAGCAATGAGCAGTCAAGCGAGGATCTCGGGCTTGACCGATGCCCACTCACCACCCGATGACCGCTGCCCCGATGTCTACTTCACGCGAGGCTACGGTGCGGCAGCCGCCAAGGCGGAGAATGCCACCTGGCGCATGACGCACTGCGGGGACGTCGTCCTGGCCCCCTTCCTTCAGCGACGCATCGACGAGCAGTGGTCCGACGGGATCAGTCCATACGGATATGCCGGCATCCATGTCGGGCCGTCGTGCAGCCGGCACGACGTGGAAAGAGCTTGGTCGCAGTTCGTCGATTGTTGGCGTGCGGCCGGCCTCGTCTCGCTCTTTCTTCGATTCTCACCGCTCGACACTCGCTCGGCAGAGTTCACCAAAGAGCTGCCAGGGCTGAACTTCTCATGGCAGGGTGAAAGTGTCATCGTGCCCGTGCACCACGGTCCCGATGCCGTCTGGAAGCAGCTCGACGGGCGCGCTCGAACCGCTATTCGGAAGGCTGAGCGGACGGGCTTGACCGCTGAGGTCCGCTATGTCGACCCCGCCGACCTGGCCCCCCGCAGCAGCTTTCGTCGACTGTATGAGCAGACCATGACACGAATTGGCAGCGACACAAGATACTTCTTCACCGATGCCTATTATCAGGCGCTGCTCGACGGCCTCGGCAAGAATTTGCTCGTGGCCGAGGTGCGAGACGAGATCGGAGCGCCGATCGCGTCGGCGTTGGTCATGCGACACCTGGAGCTGGCCCATTATCACCTTGCCGGGTCCACTGCCGAGGCTGGCCGACGAGGCGCAAACAATCTCCTGGTCTGGTCGATTCTCCGCTGGTCCGCCGAGAACGGATGCCAGCGGGTTCACCTCGGCGGCGGCATTAGCGCCCGAGACGACGACAGGCTGCTGATGTTCAAACGCTCGTTCGGCGGCAGCAGAGCGCCCTTTTGGACGGCCTCCCTCGTCATCGACGAAGGCGCATATGAGCTGCTGGTGGAAAAGGCGGCTGGCCGACGGGGGCGGGCCGCATCAACCCTGCACGCCTCTGGTTGGTTTCCGGCCTACCGCTACGCCTCAACCGAGGACGACACCGAAACGGTGCCACCGCTCTGACCTGACACGTACGAAAGCAACGACGATGGCTAAGGCGAAGGCATGTCGATAAGTGCGCAACACCGGGTAAAGCGCTTGCTGGACATAGTGCTCGCCCTGCTGATCCTGATCCTGTCTCTACCGGTGCTGGCGACCGCCATGCTGCTGGTCCGGATCCAACTGGGCGCGCCAGTCCTGTTCGTACAGGAACGCAGTGGACGCTGGCAGAAACCCGTTTGGATCTTCAAGATACGCACGATGTCCGACGAACGTGACGCTGCTGGCAATCTGCTGCCTGACGGGCTCCGGTGTGGCCCGGTCGGTCGTCTGCTACGTCGCCTGAGCATCGATGAGCTGCCCCAGTTGGTCAACGTCCTCAGGGGCGATCTCAGCCTGGCAGGTCCACGACCGCTCCTTTCTCGGTACGACGCCTGGTACACCGATCGGGAACGGCGACGCTTCGACATGCGTCCGGGGCTCACGGGGCTCGCGCAGGTCCATGGACGCAACAGCGTCGCCTGGGACGAACGCCTGGCACTCGATGTGCAGTACGTCGAACAGTGGAGCCTGTGGATGGATCTGCGAATTCTCGTCGCGACGGTCGCCATGGTTCTCTCCGGAAGGGGCGTGGCGGTCGACCCCAGTGCCGAAATGCTCGACCTGGACAAGGAACGAGCGCTGATGTGGCTCCCGTCCTGACCGCCGTCGCCGTCGACACGCTCGACAACCCCGACGATCCGGCCCTCGTCGAGGCGACCGACCTGCTGGCGTCGTCCGTTCCCGAAGCATGTCGCGGACTGGTCGCGTATCACGCCGGCGGCTACAGGTCGTTCCTGGCCGCGGCGCTGACGCCTGCGGCGGACGCTCGCACGGTGATTCTACGCGCCGTGCGCGGTCCAACCGGCCTGCGGGCCGTGGCCGACTGGCGACTGCTGCCCGGGCACCTGCTCCTCAACGGGATCGCGGTGCGCGGTGACGAGCGCGGGCAGGGCCTGGGCAGCCGCCTGCTCCGTGACGGACGTGAGCTGGCCGTACGGCTGGGCTGCCCGGGACTGCTGCTCGACGTGTCCCTCGACAACCCGGCCGCTCACCGGCTGTACCTGCGCCACGGCTTCACGGAGCTGACCCACTCCAGGTGGTGCGACGTCGTCGGCCCGAGGGCTTCGACTCCGGTCTCCCTCCGGCTTGTGAACTGGCCGACCTTCGCCGCGCACCACACCGCGTACGGCTTCGGTGACCTCACCGTCCGCACCGCCATCGAGGAGATCAACGTGAGGGTGATCGGCACGGCCCTCCGTGTCCCGGGCGCGCCCACCGCCGCGGCCCTCGCCACCGCCATCGGTCCGCTGATCAAGATTGACCGCTGCTTCTCCGCAGCGACTCTTACCGATGGGCGTCCGGCAGACACCGGCCCGGAACTGGCACGATTCGTCAGAATGCAGTGTGAGCTCCCGGCACCACCGCGTCTGGGCCAGCCGTAGCCTCGCCAAGAGACACGCCGGAAGGCGCTTCAATACCGACAAAAGCACCCTTTGCTAGCGAAGATGTCGAAACTCTCCGCAGATTGAATCGTTGAGCGGTGCGTAGGCGACCGACCTGCTGCGAGGAGTTCCTCATGCCCATGCGTGCGCCCATCTACCTGTCCCCTCCCGATGTGGGACCGGCCGAGGAGGCTGCTGTCCTGCGCGCGCTGCGCAGCGGCTGGGCGACGCCGTTCGGTCCGGAGGTGGACGCCTTCGAGCAGGAGGTCGCCCAGCGGGTCGGGGTGCCGTACGCCCTGGCCCTCAACTCGGGCACCGCTGCCCTGCACCTCGGCCTGCTCTCCTGCGGCGTTGGTCCGGGACAGATCGTGCTGGTGCCGACCGTGACGTTCGTGGCGACCGCCAACGCCGTGCTCTACACCGGCGCCACCCCGGTCTTCGTCGACTGCGACCCGGCCACCGGCAATGTGGACGTCGGCCTGCTGAGTGAGGTGGTCGCCGACCTGCGCCGGGCTGGACGACGGATCGGCGCGGTGATGCCGGTCGACATGTTCGGTTCCTGCGTCGACTACGACCCGCTGCTGGACCTCTGCCGGGAGGCGGAGCTGCACCTTGTCGAGGATTCGGCGGAGGCGCTGGGGTCGACGTACCGGGGGCGCTGCGCGGGCTCCTTCGGAGACGCCGGCGTGCTCTCCTTCAGCCACAACAAGATGATCACGACCTCGGGCGGTGGAATGCTGCTCTCCCATGACGAGCAGGTGATCACCCGGGCTCGCCACCGCGCCAACCAGGCCCGCATTCCGGCCCAGCACCACGAGCACGACGAGATGGGCTTCAACTACCGGTTGAGCAACGTCCTGGCCGCGTTCGGTCGGGCCCAACTGAGTCGGCTGGACGAGATGACCGCCCGCCGGCGTCGAATTCGGGAGCACTATTCGAAGCTGTTCGCCTCGGTCGACGGCGTCGAGGTGCTGGCCGAGAGTGACCCGGGTAGCAACTGCTGGCTCACCGTCATCACGGTGGACCCGAAGCTCAGCGGGTGGCAGGCCGCAGACCTGGCCCATCACCTCGCTCAGGCCGACATCGAGACCCGGCCGGCCTGGAAGCCGATGCACCGGCAACCCTTGTTCGCCGCTGCCGAGGCACGCCTCACCGGCGCCGCGGATCGGCTCTTCGCCCGAGGACTGACCCTGCCCAGCGGATCGTCACTCGACGATACGCAGATCGACCGGATCACCGGCGACATTCACAGCTTTCTGCACCAACACTCGTGAGCACAGAGGACCGGGATCGGTGGCCCGCCCTGTCGGCCAGAAAGGCGCAGCCGTACGCGGGCCTTGTCCTGGCGTGCTGCCGGGGCACCGGTCGACAGGAGGAACGTGATGAGTGACCTCGATCAAGGCGATCAGGCGCCGGAAAGCGCGGCATCTGGTCCCGCCCGACGGCCGCAGGGGTCGGCCTCCGGGGTGAAGTGGGACCGGCCTGACCGGGTCACGCTGGTGAGCCAGTGGTTCCCTCCCGAGCCCGCAGCCCTCGCCCAACGCCTGACCACGTCGCTGCGCCAGCAGGGTTTCGTCACCGATGTGCTCACCGGCGTGCCGAACTACCCGAGGGGCACCGTGTACGACGGCTACTCGGCGCGGCGCCGCAGCGTCGAGGTGCACGACGGGATGCGTGTTCTCCGCACACCGCTCTACCCGAGCCACGACCGGTCGGCGTTCGGCCGGACCGTGAACTACGCGAGTTGGGCAGCATCCTCCTCGCTGCTCGGCGCCAGCGCACTGCGGGACGCGGACGTGGCTCTGGTGTATTCCTCGCCGGTGACCGCCACCTCGGCGGCGATGATGGCGAAACTGCGCTGGCGGACGCCGTACGTGACGATGGTGATCGACCTGTGGCCGGACAACGTGTTCGCGACCGGCTTCCTCACCGAGGGGCCAACCCGGCGTGTCGCCGAGGCGGTGCTCAACCGCTTCACCGACCGGACCTACCGGTGGGCCGATCATGTGACGGTTCCTACGCCAGGGCTACGGGACATCGTCATCGACCGGGGAGTGCCGGCCGAGAAGGTGTCACTGGTCTACCTCTGGGCCGACGAGAAGATCATGCAGCCGACCGAGCCGGAGCTTGGCCTGCGGAGCCGCCTGGGTCTGACAAACGACGACTTCCTGCTGATGTACGGGGGCAACCTGGGCGCGGCACAGCGACTCGACGTCGTGGTCGACGCGATGGCGCGGCTGCAGGACCTGCCGGACGTCCATCTCGTCCTGGCCGGCGACGGTGTGGAGAAGGACAGCTTGGTCACCCGGGCGGAGCGCAATCGGCTGGGCAACGTCCACTTTCTCGACGCAGTCCCGCCCGATCGCATGGCTGCCCGCATGGCCGCCGCCGACCTCAATCTGATCTCCCTGGCGGACGAGCCGCTGTTCCGGATCACCCTGCCCAGCAAGACCCAGTCCATCCTCGCCTGCGGTCAGCCCATGCTCGCCTTCGCGCCCGGTGACGTGGGGCGCATCGCGCGCGACGCCGAGGCCGGCTTCGCCGCCCCGCCGGGCGACGCCGAGGCCCTGGCCGCGGTCATCCGGTCAGCCAGGGCCACGCCACGGCACCGACTTCGGGCCATGGGCGAGGCGGGACGCCAGTATTACCTGACCCACATGAGTGAGGCGAGCAATGCCCCGCTCCTCGCCGATCTGCTGACCCAGGCGGCCCGACGGGGCAGGAACGCGCGTGGGAACAGGAGACCGTGATGGTCCGAGGCGGTCGTCGACCCGGGACTCGCTGGTCGCCTCCTGCACAAACCTGCTGAACGGGCTGTTGAACGCCGCACTGCTCGCGTTCAGCGCACATCACGGCCAGACGGACGAGATCGCGACGTACGTCGCTGTCTCGGCGGCCCTGGCCCTGGTGGCCATCGCCGTGGCCGGTGGCTCACCTCTGCTCTACATCAGCGGGGATGCCGAGCAACGCCGGGCGGTGCGGAGCCAGTGGGTCTTCGTGACAGTGCCGTGCATGATGCTCGGCACTGTCGCCATCGGATCCTTTTACAGCCGTTCCGGCTACGGGTGGCCGGCCATGCTGTCGATCGCGTTGGTGGCCATTGGCAACCACCACGCCAACTTCCAGCTCGCGGATCTGGCGCGCGAGCTGCGGTTCGTCAGCATCGCGGTGGCCGCCTGCGGGTGCAAGGTCCCGGCTCTGGTGATGGTCGCCCTCGGGGGGCAACTCAGCAGCGCACTGCTGACCGCGGCGGTCATCCAGTTCCTGGCCGCCGAAGCGTTCCTCGGCAGACGATCCTGGCTGCGCCCCCGTTTCCTGGCCGAGTTGTCGCCACGGCACGCCTTCTCTGCGTTTCGGATGAACCGCCATCTGTTCACGTACAGCATCGCCGAATACTGGGGTGCCCGGATGACGGCGGTCCTGCTGTCGCTGCTGGTCACCCCACAGGTGATGGGGGCGTTCGGCGCGGTGCTCAGCGTGTACCAGGCGCAGGCCAGCGTGCTGACCGCCGCGCTGCGGGTGTCGTTGGTCGGACGGGTACGGCACCGGCAGGGCCTCGGGGACGCCGGCAACGGTCGGCAGGGAGAAGTGGTTGCCATCGCCGGTGCGGTGACGATCACGGTGGTGAGCATCCTCGCCGCCCCGTGGATCGTCGACGACCTGCTCCGGCTTCCCCCGGACGGCCCGGCGTTGTGGCTGATCCTCCTGGCCGCCGCCCTTCCCTTCATGACGATTGTCCGGGCGGTGACGCTGAATCAGATCGGAGACGCGAGTTACCGACAGGCGACCCGGATCATGGTGCTGAACGCCGCGCTGATCACCCCGGTGGCTCTCGCGGCAGTGCCACTGGCAGGTGCGACCGGAGCGGCCAGCGCGACCCTCGCCGCCGAGGTGCTCACCGGTGCGGTACTCGGCCTGGCCCTGCTACGCCGGCAGGGCCGGCTGTCCGCCGTGTTCCTGGGGCCGGCTGGCGGAGGTCTGCCCGCGGTTCCCGCATCGGAGCCGGCCCCGCCGGGGAAGATCAGCACCTCATCAGGGCCGGGCGTGTTCCGCGGCTGACCAGCGGGCAAGCCAGCAGCCCGGCAGGGGATGCGGCCACGTCCGAGGCGTCCGTCGTACCGATCATTTCGGCACCGCCGCAAACGGCCGGGTTCGGTCGTGGCGACCGAACCCGGCACGGGTGTCTGCGGAGGCACCGGCGGATCAGTGCCGGATGCCGGCCCAGTCGTGATGCCGGCGCACGGTGGAGAGGATGAAGTCGACCACCCGGCGTGAGGTGTCGGGGACCTGGTAGTCGGCCGGGCATGGAACGCCATCCGCCGCGACCTGGTCGACCACCACCCGGATCGCCTCCAGTACGCCGTCCGGGTCCAGCCCGGTCATCACGATGCCGCCGGCGTCCAGCGCCTCCGGGCGTTCGATCGAGTCGCGCAGGGTCACCGCCGGGAACCCGAGGATGGCCGACTCCTCGCTGATGGTGCCGCTGTCGGAGAGGGTGCACCGGGCCCGGGTCTGCAGCCGCACGTAGTCGAGCAGCCCGAACGGCTCGTGGAAGGTGATGCCGTCGAGTGCGAGCGCGTCGTCGGCCAGCGCCTCCAGCCGCTTTCGCGTGCGGGGGTGTGTCGACACCAGCACCGGTAGCCCCCAGGTGTCCCGGACCGCCCGCAGGCAGTCCAGCATCCGGCGCAGCCGGTCTGGTCGGTCGACGTTCTCCTCCCGGTGGGCGCTGACGACAAAGTAGTCGCCGGCGGTGAGCCCGAGCTGGTCGAGGATCGTCGACCGTTCGACGCCTTCCCGGTAGTGCTCCAGCACCTCCCGCATCGGGGAGCCGGTGTGCAGGATCCGACGCGGATGCAGCCCTTCGGCCAGCAGATTGCGCCGGGCATGCTCGGTGTAGACCAGATTGAAGTCGGCGACGTGGTCGACCATCCGCCGGTTGGTCTCCTCAGGCACATTGAGGTCGAAGCAGCGGTTGCCAGCCTCCATGTGGTAGACCGGCACCCGCATGCGGCGGGCCATCAGCGCGGCGATGCAGCTGTTGGTGTCGCCGAGCACCAGCAGGGCGTCCGGGCGCAGCTCCTCGATCGCCTGCTCCATGCCGATGAGCACTCCGCCGAGCACCCGGCCGAGTGAGGAGGTGTCCACATGGAGGAAACGGTCCGGTTGGCGCAGCCGCAGCTCGGTGAAGAAGACGTCCGACAGCGACCGGTCCCAGTTCTGGCCGGTGTGGACGAGGACGTGGTCCACGGTCCGGTCGAGGCGGTCCAGCACCCGGGCCAGCCGGATGATCTCCGGCCGGGTGCCGACCACCGTCATCACCCTGGTCATGTCAGCTCCTCCGTCACGCCACCACCGCCGGGACCGACTGCTCCGCCGTTACCCGCTCCGCATAGGTGTCGGGGCGGTCGGGGTCGAACAGCTCGTTGACCCAGAAGAGCGTGAAAAGTTCGTCCGACCCGGTGTTGACGATCTTGTGCGCCCACATGGTCGGCATGTCCACCACCACGGGTTCATCCCCGCTGACCTGGAACCGCACCACCGTGTCCTCGCTGACCCGACGCAGGCTGATCTCGGCGCTGCCACGCAGCACCACGAACCGCTCCACCTTTGCCAGGTGGAAGTGTTCACCCCGGGCGATGCCGGGACGGGTGGTGGAACAGAACGTCTGCCCGGCCGTTCCGTGCGCCCGTACCGCCTCGACCAGCTCACCGCGTGCATCGGCGTGCCTGGGCAGCGGTAGCGGGTAGTGCGCCGGGAAGCACTGCGAACGGTAGGTGTTGAACAGGCGCACGTCGTGTCGGTCGACCAGTTGCGGGATCTCGCCGTTGCGGTAGATGTCGGCGAAGCCGGTCAACCGGTTGGCGAGTTCGCGTACGCCGATCCGCAGCATCGGCATCGACGGGTCCCACGAGCCGTCCGCCGGGATCCCGAGCAGCCGGGCAGCGGCGTCGGTGACGTTCACCAGCTCCATCTGCCGGTCCTCGTGCACCTGCGGGGTCCGCCCCTCGGCGAGCAGCCGGCAGAACGTGGCCACCACCGAGTTGTAGTGCGGCCGACCATGCTCGCCGTACAGGTTCGGCAGCAGTACGTCGATCAGGTCGGGCCGGGCCGCCGCGAGGGTGGCCGCGGCGACAGCCTTCGCATCGCCGTACGGGGTGCCGTTGCCCGCCTGCACCGAGTTGGCGAAGACGACCGCGCCCGGCGGTGTGACGCACCGGCGCAGCCCGCGGGCCAATGCGGCGGCGACGTCGACGTTCGCGGTGGCCACCTCGACCGGATCACCCCGGTTGACCCCGGCCAGGTGCAACACCCGGTCGACGCCGTCCAGCCGGGCGGCGAGCGCCGTCTCGTCGACCAGATCCCCTCGGCTGATCACCACCGGCTCGGGCCAACCGAGTGCCCGGGCCAGGACGCGCACGTGCCAACCGAGGAAACCCCCGGCGCCGGTGACCGCGATCCTCAGCACGACAGCACCGGATCGCGCAGGGCCAGCTCGGCCCGGATCTCGGGCAGCGTCTGCAGCAGCTCCACGACCTGCGGTACGTCCAGACGCCGCGCGTTGGCGGAGTTGAACTCCTCAGCCGGCGCCTCGCCCAGCCCTCCCTCGGAGACGTAGAGCGCGTAGTTGAGGTCCCGGGCGTCGACCGGCACCCGGTAGAACTCGCCGAAGTCCTCGGCCTGCGTCAACTCCTCGCGGCTCGCGAGGGTCTCGTGGTGCTTCTCACCATGCCGCACGCCGATGGTCTCGATCTTCGACGGCGCGTCGAAGAGTTCGCACACCGCCGTGGCGAGGTCCCCGACGGTGCTCGCCGCGGCCTTGCGGATGAAGATGTCCCCGGGCCGGGCGTGCTGGAACGCGTGCTCGACCAGGTCGACGGAGTCGACCAGGGACATGAGGAACCGGGTCATCGTCGGGTCGGTCACCGTCGGGGCGCGCCCGGCCTTGATCTGCTCCACGAAGAGCGGGATCACCGAGCCGCGGGAGTACATCACGTTGCCGTACCGGACGCAGGAGACGACGGTGCGGCTGCGCGGGTTGTTCCGGGCGTACGCCTGGGCCACCTTCTCCATCAGCGCCTTACTCATCCCCATCGCGTTGATCGGGTGCACGGCCTTGTCCGTGCTGAGCACCACGACCGAGCCGACCCCGTTGCGCTCGGCCGCCTCGATGACGTTGCTGCTGCCCAGGATGTTGGTGCGCACCGCTTCCAGCGGGAAGAACTCGCAGGAAGGCACCTGCTTCAGGGCGGCGGCGTGGAAGACGTAGTCGACGTCGCGGGTGGCTCGAAGCACCGAGTCGGCGTCCCGGGTGTCGCCGACCAGGTAGCGCACCCGATCGTCGCCGAGCTGCCGCCGCATGGCGTCCTGCTTGGCCTCGTCCCGGCTCAACACCCGAACCTCGCCGACGTCGCCGTCGAGCAGGCGACGGGCCATCGTCCGACCGAAGGATCCGGTACCGCCGGTGATCAAGACCCGGCAACCGGCAGGTACAGCGCTCACAAGCACTCCGTTCATTTATGACAAGCCCGGCAGTGAGGTGGCCGGACACACTCGTTCGGGTCAACGAGCAATCAACCCAAGGGGTCGTGGGAAATTTTGCATTTCGGACAATCAGCCACGATCGGAACTGCCGGCGGTGGCGCGAGACCGGGAGTCGCGGCCGGTCACGGCCTGCCGCGTTGTCGACCCGGGATCGGCGGACCTGTCGGTGAGCCCGCCCAGGAAGTCCCGCATCCGTTGGCCCTGCACGGCGCGGTTGCGGGTCGCGACGACGAAGTCACGTCCCGCCGCCCCGAGAGCCGCAGCCTCGCCCGCCGGCATGTCGAGCACCCGCTCGATCGCCGCGCGCAGCCCCTCGGCCGTATCTGTCGCCGCCTGGACGAGGTACGGCCGGTAATCGGCTGGGATGCTCGGCAAACTCGTCGTCACGACCGGCACGCCGATCGCCAGGTATTCGATGATCTTTGATGGGAACGAGTAGGGGACGAAGTACTGGTCGACGGGGCGGGGATTGACCAGCACCGCCGCGCCCGCCAGGCGTTGGCCGAGCCGGGACCGGTCGATCAGGTCCGGTGGGGCGATCCGGGGGTCGGCCATCGCCTGGTCCCGGAGCCACGGCTCGAGTTCACCGCGGCCGAAGATGGACAGCCGCAGGTCGGGGTCAGACAGCCCACGGAATGCCTCCACCAGGCGGTCGACACCGTAGGAGCGGCTCAGCCCACCGGCATAGATGATCTCCCGGGTACGGCCGCGGGCCGGCGTGCCGACGACCTGTGGTGGGGTGCAGATGCCCTCCATGATGAGACTCGGACGGCCGGGGGCGAAGTCCTCGGCGAGCGGGCGCGTCAGGGCAATCACCCCTGAGCAGCGCCGGAGAGCCGCCCGGACCAGCGCCACGTCGAGCCCCCGCAGCAGCCGCATCGCACGTCCCTCACCCGGCCGTCCCACTCCTGGGGGGTCCGTCAGGATCGGCACCACCGGGATCTTGCGCCGGCGGGCCAGTGCCCACCCACACCAGAGGAAAGGCGTGTGCACGCCGTGGACCAGGAGGACGTCGATCGGGTCCCGTCGGGTCGATCGGCCACCGTGCCACCAGGCAGAAAAAAACCGGCTGAGGTGCTTGATGCCCAGGACGTTCAGGAAGCCCAGTTGCTGGCCGTCTATCCCGTCGTGGTGGAAACGGTCGGCGCGGAACCGGATCCGACGATTGCGCGGGTAGTTCGACACCGGCGCGGCGGAGAGCAGGCGTACGGTGCAACCGGCGTCGCGCAGGCCGTTGACCACGGCCCACGCGAAGGTGTGGGTCTGTGTGGCGTGGGTGGCGTCGCCGGTCATCACCCGGCTCAGCACGTCATCGGGCAGGGTGAAACCGAGCAGCGCGACCCGCAGGATCCGATCGTCGGACATGGCGTCACTCCCCCGGGGTCCGGCGGTGCGTCGACCGCCTCGCAGCAATAACCCTCGGCGACGCCCGATGGTTATGCAGGCGAGACCGTTGGGCCAATCAGGAATGTCAGACCTTTTCCATTTTGACGGGTTGCAGGCCTTATGGTGGTTTGACTGCAGCCGCCAGGAAGGGCGACGAATGCTGGACAGGACGAGGACCGTGGCGACGCTTGCGACCGCCCCGGGACGGCTCAGGTGACCGCGGTCCTGCCCGATCGGCCAGGGCGCCACGCTCTCACGCCCTCCTTGGCTGGGGCCCGGACCGCCAGACTCCATGCGGGCGGGGCGGCGCCCGCGCCCAGGGACCGATCCCTGTCGGCACGCCACGTTCCCGGGCTCGCGCTCGTCTGCGCGATCGCCTTCTGCACGCAATGGGCCACCAGCACCACGAACCGCTATGGTGCGGCGGCCGCGCTGGTGGCCATCCTGGTGAGTTGCCGGGCTCCTCGACTCCGTGCACCCGATCTGCTGGCCGCCGCCACGGGGGTGTGGGTCTGCGTCACGCTGCTCTGGGCGGCGGACCTCGACGCCGCGATCCGCATGGCCTATCTGTACGGGGCGGCCTGTGCCATGTTCATCGCCGTCCGTCACGTCGTCCGCACCCGAGCCGCGTTCTTCGCCGTCGGCTACGCCTTCCTGGCCGGCTGCGTCTGCACAGCCCTCAAGCTGATCAACAACCCCATCCCCAACTCGCTGAAGGCTCGCGACTCCGTGATGGACTTTTCGATCCGCTACGGCGTCGAGGGGGTCAACTACAACTACACGGCGTACAGTCTCGCGGCTGGCGTCGCACTCGCCGGTGTGCTGATCCTGCTGGGTCCCTCGACGAAGGTCGAGCGGCTGTGCATCATCGCGGCGGCTGCCGTCCTGTTCTGGGGAGTGCTCCTCACCGGGACGAGGGGAGCGCTGATCGCGATACTGGTCGGCGCCACCTACCTGCTGCTGAGCACGGTGGCGGTGCGGTTGGCGCGGGCGTTGGCTGTCGTCATCGTGCCCATCGTCCTCATCGCGGTGCCGCTCGGCTTCTACCGGGTGCTCTCCTCCGAGATGCTCTGGCTCGACGGCGCCTTTGCCGGCCGGGAAACCGGGGACCTGTCCGGGAGGCTGTACATCTGGCCGTACGCGTTGTCGTCCTGGGCCGAGTCACCACTGCTCGGCATCGGTCCCGGCATGCTGACCGCCACGGGCGATCTCGGGGTGGGAGCGCACGATCTCCTGTTGAGCTTGGGCAACGACCTGGGGCTGGTCGGGGTCGTTCTCTACGCCGGGATGCTCACGTTCGCGCTGGCCGGCCCCTTCCGGCATGCCTCTCCCGTCTGCTCCCGCGTGGCGGGAGTCTTGCTGGTCAGCCAGACACCGATCTGGCTGACCGGCCACTGGGAGGTCTCACCGGTGTGCTTCGTGGCCCTCGCGCTCGTGTCCGTCGCGCCCGTGGCGTTACGGCCTCCGACAACTCACAGCGGCCGGACAACGGTGCCGCGGCCCACCGCACAGGCCCTAGTGGCCGGCGAGCACGTGACCGGACATCCAGGACACGGTCTGCTCGAGACCGGTGCGCAGCGGCACCGGCCACACCGAGGGAAACAGCTCCCGTAGCCGGGCGCAGTCGGCCTGCGAGTCCCGCACGTCGCCGGGGCGTGGCGGCTCGTGCACCACGGGCAACGGCCGGCCCAGGATGTCCTCCAGCTCGGCGATCAGGTCGAGCAGCGAGATCCGCGCGCCGAAGGCCAGGTTGACCACGTCGGTGGTGGACACCCGGCGGACGATGGCGTCGACGAGCACCGACGTGACGCTGCCGACGAAGGTGAAGTCACGGGTCTGCCGGCCGTCGCCGTGCACCCGCAGCGGCTCACCGGTGAGCGCGGCGGTGATGAACCGGGGCAACACCGCGGCGTACGCGTGGTGCGCCGCCTGCCGGGGCCCGAAGACGTTGAAGAAGCGGAACGGCAACACGGCCAGGTCGTAGCAGGAGGCGTAGGCGACCGCGTACGCCTCGGCGGCCAGCTTGGAGACCGCGTACGGGGAGACCGGGACGGGGCGCAACGCCTCCTGCCGGGGCAGCACCGGATTGGCGCCGTAGACCGACGAGGACGACGAGAGAAGCACCTGCTGGACGCCGTGCCTGCGGGCCGCCTCCAGCACCATCAGCGTCCCGGTGGCGTTGGCGTGGTGGCTGGGCAGCGGTCGGTCGATGGAGCGCGGCACCGAACCGAGGGCAGCCAGGTGCACCACGCTGGCCGCACCGGCAAACGCCTCGTCCAGCAGGTCCGGGTCGAGCACGGTGCCCTGGTGCAGCCGGACCGGCTGGCCGTGCAGGTTGTCCAACAGGCCGGTGGAGAGGTCGTCGACGACCACGATCTCGCTCACCCGTGGGGCCGCGTCCAGCGCCCGCACCAGATTGGCGCCGATGAAACCGGCACCCCCGGTCACCACTACCTTCAACGTGTCTCCCTGCTCGGTCCGGCCTCCGAGCGGGCGGGCGGCGCGAATGCCCGCCCGACGGCACGGTGACAGCGACCGCCCAGCGGCCACCAGTGGGACAACGAGCGCCGGTCCCGCACGTCACGCGAGACGGCCGTCGCGCCGCGACACCTGCGCCAGGCGGCGGGTAGCTGCGTCACCCTCACTCGTTGATGATGCGCTGGTAGACCCGGTCGAGGGCGCCGAGCATGACATCGAGGCTGTAGCCCTCAGCTACCACCTTGCGGCCCAACTCGCCCAGGTGGCGCCGTTCGGCGGGATCGTTCAGCAGCGGCGAGAGCGCCCGGGCCAGGGCGTCCGGATCACCCCCCGGCACCAGCCGACCGCCGCCCGAACGCAGCACCTCGACGTTGCCGCCCACCGCCGACGCGACGACCGGCAGCCCGTGTGCCATCGCCTCCAGCAGCGCGTTGGAGAGGTTCTCGTGCAGGGTCGGAAAGACGAAGACGTCCGCCGCGGCGAGCAGGTCGGGCACGTCGAGTCGGTTGCCGAGCAGACGCACCTCGACCCCGTCGACCCCGGCCAGGACCGCCGCGACCGCGTCCCGGTCGGGTCCCTCACCGGCGACCAGCAGCACCCGGCGGACGGTGGACGGTGGCAGCCGGCGCAGCGCGTCGGCGAGGACGCCGTAGCCCTTCTCCCAGGTCAGCCGGGACACCGCGATCATGGCCACGTCGTCGGGGCGCAGGCGCAGCTCGGCGCGGACCCGATCCCGGGACGCGCGGGGATGCGCCGGCAGCGGCACCCCGTTGGGGATCACCCCGACGAACCTCCCGCCCAGGCCGCTGAGGAAACTCCGGCCGGCGGCGTACTCGCAGACGGTGCCGACGTGGCTGGCCAGCCGCAGCGTCGCGGGCTCGGCACCGTGCACGAGCAGCCGGTGCCGCCACGGTCGGCCGGGCTGACGCAGGTCGCGTACCGTGCCGTGCACGGTCACCAGGACCCGGGGGCAGCCGGCGAGGCGGGCCGCGAGCACACCGTGCAGGCCCTCGTTCTGCAATCCCCGTACGTGCACCAGGGCGGGTCGGACCCGCCGAAGCATGCGCACCCACTCCCGCAGCAGCGGCACGTTCAGGCTTCCGTTGCCCGCGCTCTGGTGCATTCGGACGAACTCGTACCGGTCGGCCAGGGACGAGGCGAGCACCCGCTGCACGGCGGTCAACGGGCCGTTGGCGCCGGGGGTGCCAGCGGAGTGCTGCACCACCACCGGCCGGGTCACCGCGCGACTCCGACCGACTCCGGGCGGCGCGGGCTGTCGCGCACGGTGAAAGGCTGCATGACCCCTCATTCCAACGGCAGCTTGGCGACGAGCCGATCCGGGTGCACCGACCGGCACCACGGTTGCTAACTGCGGCATCAGCGGCGAGGTGACGCGACGCCGCAGGGTTGCGCGCTCACGTGCCCACGGCGGCCGCGATCCCAGCGTGTCGGCCGGACGCCGATTTTGCTCCGGCCACCGCGCGTCGGTAGCCGAAGACGGCGGCCGGCAACACCGTCAGCGCGTACGTACCAGCCGAGACCAACGCCACGCCGGACAGACCCACCCGAGCGGCCAGCACGATCTTCAGGGGTACGGCCAGCAGCAGGCAGGCCGCCCAACCGACGAACTGGGGGCCGAGCAGACCGATGCTGTTCTGCACCATGAACAACGGCGCCGCGACGGCCAGCAGCACCGACCAGACGGCGAGCGCGGCGAGCAGGGTGCGGGGCACCGGCGCAAGATCGGTTGAGCGCACCCAGAGTCGCAGCACGTCGTTGCCGACGAGCACGAGCGCAGCCCCCGGCAGGGCGACCACGGCGGCGGACAGGTAGACCATCCGGGGCGTCGTGCGCTGCACCCAGGCCAGATCACCACGCGCCAACGCCTCGCCGTTGGCTGGCCACAGCGGCAGGTTCACCAGTGTGATGAAGAGCGTCAGCAGGGCGAACAGTCGCAGGACGACCGCGTAGGTCGCCGCTGCGGGTAGGCCGAGAACCCGGCTGATCAGAAAGCCGTCGAGGTTGAGCACCACAGAGGAGAGCACCGAGAGCAGGAAGAACCGGGCGCCCAGCCAGAGCAGCCCCCGGGCCACCGCCACCCGTACGTGCCGGAGGCGGGGCCGCAGCTCCCGTTCCTGCCAACCGAAGTAGCAGACGGCGTTGGCGAGGTTGACCGCCGGAACCGCGAGCACGGCGGCGGCAATGACCAGCAACGGGTCGGCCCGGGCGGTGACCGCCACGTAGACCAGGGCGACCGAGACCAGACTGCCGCCGGCCTGCCAGAGGTTGCTCTGGGCCACCTGCTGCTGGGCGTACTGGACGCGCTGGATCAGGGCGAGGGGGATGTTGGCCAGAAACGCGCCGAAGCAGAGCAGCACCACCGGGCGGGCATCGCGGACGACGGCCGGGTCCGCCGCGTTCAGCAGCGCCGGCCACGGCACCCGCGGCAGGGTCGTCGCCAGAAGGACGAGCAGCAGTACGGACACCGCGCCGAGCAGTGCGTAGGCGCTGGAGACCTCCCGGGCAGCCGCCCGCCGTTCGCCGGTGCCGCGCAGCCTGGCCAGTCGGGTCAGCAGCCCGTTGCCGAGCCCGAAGTCCGCGAAGAGCGCCATGCCGGTGAGCGAGGTGACCGCCATCCAGAGGCCGTACCGCTCGGCCCCCAGGTTGTGAAACGCCAGCGGGGTGATCAGTAGGGGCGCGGCCAACCCGACCGTCTTGCCGGCCAGAGAGGACACGATTCCGCTGGCGAGCACCCGGCTCCGGGACTTCCGCGCCCCGGGCGGGAAGGCCCGGGATGATCGTCGCCTGGCCGGACCGGCGCGGTGCGACCGCGGCGTGCCAGTGACCGCCCGATGCCGCCCGATGGTCGATGTCGGCTCGGTCTCTTCGACAGCCCCGTGACGGGCCGGCATCAGACCCGCCGGGGCGCTGACCGGCAGAGCCTCGCCGGCTCATCGATCGCGTTGTGCCGTCGGCGGACGGCGACGCACGCCCTTGCGGTGATCGGTCGTCGCATGTGGTGCCGCCTCCACGCCCCCGTCGACAAGTCATTCCTACAACGACGGTCACCAGCACGCGGTGACGAAGAGTGGCTGACGCGACACGACGGATACGCAGCGTAGGACCAGGGGGGACAAACTAGACTAAGCGCTCAAAACGCCAGCAGCCCGATTCCCAGGGAGCAGCTCGTGGGCCAGCCCACCACCACCGCGCACCTCACCCCGCTCCGGTCCACCGCGACGCCACAGGTGCTGGCGCTGGCCGCGTACCGGTTCCCGCACGGTGACGCGATGTCCAACCGCCTGCTGCAACTGGCCCGGTCCGCCACTCCGGCGGGTGGGGTGACCGTGGTGGTCAACGACTGGCCCGACGACGGGTCGCGCCCGCCCAGCGCCCCGGACCTGCCACCGGACGTGCGGCTGATCACGTTGCCCCGCCGCCGCATCGGCGGTGGTGTCCTGGGCCGCTTGCTGCACCAGCGCCTCCGCCCGCTGCGGGTGCTCGCCGCACTGCGCCGCGCGGGCATCCGCCCGGGTGGGCTGGCCGGCGTGTACCTGCCACTGGGTCTGTGGAACCTGCTCACCTGGGTGGTGCTGCGCACGGCGGTGCGCTGCCCGGTGACCGTGGACGTGCTCGAACGGCACGACCGGGCGCAGTTCCCCCGGGGCTGGCTCACGCCGTACTTCCTCCGACACCGATGGGCGTTCTTCCTGGCCGGCCGGCTCGCCGACCGGGTCATCGCCATCTCCGAGATGCTGGAGCGGCACTTCGTCGGCCTGGGCCGACCGACGCTGGTGGTGCCGCCACAGGTGGACTGCGCCGGCTACGACGACCCCGCCCCGCCCTCGCTCGACGACGGGCTCCGGGTGCTCTACGCGGGCTCGGCCGGCGCCAAGGACCAGCTGGCCGTGGTCCTGGAGGGCATCCGCAGCCTTGCCTCCGAGGACCGGGCCCGGGTGCGCCTGGTGATCGCTGGAATCAGCCGTAAGCAGGCCGGCAGCCTCTCCGACCTGGACGAGGCCAGCTCCGGCGACCTCGACGACCATGTGAGCTTCCTCGGTTGGGTGCCCCGCGACCGGGTGCTCGCCGAGCTGCGCCGGGCGCACTTCTCGGTGCTGGTCCGCCCACCGGCTGGTTATGCGCAGGCGGGCTTCCCGTCCAAGGTGCCGGAGAGTCTGGCCGCTGGCTGCCCCGTGCTGCTCAACCACACCAGCGATCTCCGCAGGTACATCGTGGACGGCCGCGAGGGCATCGTGCTCGACGGAGCCGGGGTGGACGACGTCCGGCGTGGGCTGGAGCGGGCGCTGCTGCTCGACGATCCGGGGTGGGGGGCGATGAGCCGGGCGGCCCGCGAGCGGGCGCACTGCTTCGACTACCGGGCCTGGCGACCGGTGGTCAGCGACTTCGTCACCGGTGCCGGCCGTGGCTCGGGCACCGGCAGACCGGCCAGACCGGCCAGTTCGGCGGAGGTCAGTCGGCGCTCCGGAGGGTAGAGCTGCCGCTCATGGTCGTGAATGGTCTCCAGCGGCCACCGCAGTCGGATCACCCGGGCCGGGTTGCCGGCTGCCACCGCGTACGGCGGCACCGACCGGGTGACGACCGCGCCGGCGCCGATCACCGCGCCCCGACCGATGATCACACCGTGCAGGATCACCGCCCGGGTGCCCACCCAGACGTCGTCCCCGATGATCACTCCCCGGTCGTGGGTCACGTCGTCGGGTTCCTTGCCGACCGCGATCATCGGTACGCCGACCTGGTCGATGCGGTGGTTGCCACCCCGGACGGTCACCTCGGGGCCGAACATGACGTTGTCGCCGATCCGGATCCGCGCCCGAGCCGCCATCAGGATCGGCCGGTGCCCCAGGTCCACGTTGTGCCCGACCTCGATCGTCTCGCAGGTGTAGACGCCGTCGGGGTCGAAGGTGAAGTTGTCCCCACGGGCGGCGAACCGGCCGGCCAGGGCGTGGCCCCGGACGGCCCGACGGGCCCGGGCACCGGTGCACAGGAGACGATCCAGCGCCACGGCCACCGGGCCGAGGAGGGCGCCGGGCCGGCCGGCAGCCACTCGCATCAGAAACCCGCCCGGCCGGCACCGGCCTGCTCGGGCACCCCGTAGATCTGGCGGATCACCGCAGCCTTCTCGGCCGCCGGCAGGTGCCCGCACCCCAGCGATCGGGCGCGCATCCGGTCGAGATACTCGTCGACGCTGCGGATCACCCGGGCCGGAACGCCGGCCGCGACGCTGTTGTCCGGGATGTCCCGGGTCACCACCGAGCCGGCGCCGACGATGCAGCGGTTGCCGATCGTCACTCCGGGCAGAATGGTCGTTCGCACGCCGAGATAGACGTCGTCCCCGATGGTGATCGGTGCGGTCCACTCCAGATCGGGCACCTCCTTGCGGAGGATCAGCGTGCCACCGTCGTGGGTGATGAACTGGACCCCGGCGGTGATGTAGACGTTGTCGCCGAGGGAGACGAGCCACGGCTCGGAGCCGAACATCGCCCGGTCGATGCCGTAGAACCGGACCCGGCCCCGCAGGTCGACGCCGAGGGACCGGGCGAATCCCTCCGGGTCCCGGGCGGCGGCCCGCCGGTCTCGCAGGGCTTTTGCCATGCCGCGCACCATGCTGAGCAACGCTGTCCCCCGGTTCTCGCTGTGGGTGGGATTGATCGCGCGGTCCGAAGTGTAATTCGACCTACTCACCAGCATTGCCGCAATCGCCGAAATGCCGGACAGAGGATGGCAACCAGCACGACACCTGCCCCGGCCAGCACACCAGGCAGCGACGCCGACACGGTCAGCCACCTTGCACCCACCGAAGTATTGACATCAATCACGCCACGCCGAAGGCTCGCGCCTACAGGTCCTTCACCCAAGGAGGCGCGATGAGACCAAGACGACTGGCGATCGCCAGCGTGGTCACCCTACTCGGCGCACTGGCACTGGCCCCACCGGCCAACGCGCGGCCACCGTCCGAACCGGACGCCCGTGACAGCCTGGAGGTCTACGTCGGCACGGTCGACGCGAAACAGCGGGATCAGCTGCGCGCGGCGGGGGTCGATCTCGGCCACGACGCGAAGACGGACTCGACCGGCCGCACGGAGGTCGAGACGGTGCTCAGCCGCCGGCAGGCGAAGCGGCTGACCGACAAGGGCGTCCCGCTGTCGGTGAAGAAGGTGCGCGGCAAGGACGCGTCGCAGGCACTGCGGGAACAGGCCGCGGCCGGCTGGACGGCGTTTCGCCCCTACGGTGAGCCGGGCGGCCTGAGGGACGAGCTGAACGCCACCGCCGCCCGATACCCCAAGCTGACCAAGGTGGAGACGATCGGCCGCAGCCAGCAGGGCCAGCCGATCCTCGCCGTGAAGGTCACCAAGAACGCGCGGACCGTCACGGACGGCCAGCGGCCGGCGGTGCTCTACGCCGGGGCACAGCACGCCCGCGAGTGGATCACGCCGGAGATGACCCGCCGACTGATGCACCACGTGCTGGACAGCTACGGCACCAACAGGGAGATCACCCAACTCCTGGATACGACCGAGCTGTGGTTCCTGCCGGTGGCCAACCCCGACGGCTACGACTACACCTTCACCCCCGGCAACCGTCTGTGGCGCAAGAACCTGCGGGACAACAACGGCGACGGGCAGATCACCTCCGGCGACGGCGTCGACCTCAACCGCAACTTCGCCTACAAGTGGGGGTACGACAACGAGGGCTCGTCGCCGGAGCCGAACAGCGAGACCTACCGGGGCCCGGGTCCCAACTCCGAGCCGGAGACCACAGCCCTGGACCGGCTCTTCAAGCGCGTCGGGTTCGAGTTTTTCGTCAACTACCACTCGGCTGCCGAACTGCTGCTCTACGGCATCGGCTGGCAGGTGAGCACCCCCAGCCCGGACGACGTGATCTACGAGGCGATGGCTGGCGACGACGCGCACCCGGCGGTGCCCGGCTACGACCCGGACATCTCCGCCGAGCTGTACACCACCAACGGTGACACCGACAGCCACGCCACCGTCCGGTACGGCGCGTTGGGCTTCACCCCGGAGATGTCCACCTGCGAGGCCGCCTCGGCCGTCGACCCGGACGACGAGTGGCGTCCGGAGGACTGCGTCAGCGGCTTCATCTTCCCCGACGACGAGGCGCTGATCGCCGGCGAGGTGAGCAAGAACCTGCCGTTCGCGCTGGCCGTGGCGCGGTCTGCCGCGGATCCCGACGACCCGGTCTCAGTGGTCGGCCGGAGCACCCCGGACTTCGTGGTGGACGCCTTCGACACCTCGTACGGGCGCACCCAGCAGGTCGCCTCGATCACCCGTCGGGCGTTGAAGAACGTGCGGATGCACTACGTCGTCAACGGCGGCCGGCCGAAGACGGTCGCGGTCCGCGAGTGGCGCGGCGGTGAGCGGTACGGCAACACGAACGACGACTACTACGCCGAGTTGCGCGGCACGGTCACCGGCACGAAGCCCGGTGACCGGGTGGAGGTCTGGTTCACCGGGAACAAGCCCCGTGCCGGGGTGGTGGCGAGCGAACACTTCACCTACAAGGTGCACAGCGATGTCGGCGGTGACGTGCTGGTCCTCGCGGTGGAGGACGTCACCGGCCTCAGCCCGGCGCAGACCGGCACCACCGCGAAGTACGCCGACGAGATCGCGGCGTCGCTGACCGCCGCTGGGCGCAGCAGCGACGTCTACGACTTCGACGCCATGGGCCGCAAGGCGCCGCACCCGCTCGGCGTGCTGTCGCATTACCAGGCGGTGGTCTGGGAGACCGGCGACGACGTGATCCTGCGCTCGCCCGGCCAGGTGCCCGGCACGGCGGCCAGGGCGGCACTGGACACCGAGCTGGCGGTCCGTGACTACCTGAACGAGGGCGGCAAGCTGCTGGTCAGCGGCCAGTACGCGTTGTTCGCGCAGGGCGCCAACGGCTCGTACGTCTATCACCCGGACGCACCGCCAGAGTGCACCGACGCCGAGGACCCGAGTTGTCTGCCGCTGTTGAACGACTTCCAGCAGTACTGGCTGGGCGCACACACCTACGTCAGCGACGGCGGAACCGCCCCGGAGGGAGAGCCGTTCCCGGTCGCCGGGACCGACGCGGCGTTCACCGGCTTCAGCGGGCAGCTCAACGCGCCCGGGTCGGCGCAGAACCAGGCGCACACCGTGTCGTTCCTGACCACGTCGAGCTTCCTGCCACCGGACGAGTTCCCGCAGTTCGCCAGCTCCGCGCCGGTGGGCTGGACCCGACCGGGTGCCGCGCCGTTCGATCCGCGTACGGGTGAGTGGTACCTGCACAGCGGGCAGACCGACGAGTCCTACAAGCGGCTCAGCCGCACGGTGGACCTCACCGGGGCGACCAGCGCAGAGTTGCGCTTCTTCACCTCGTACGAGATCGAGCAGAACTGGGACTTCCTCTTCGTCGAGGCGCACGAGGTGGGCAGCGACGACTGGACGACCCTGCCCGACGTCAACGGCAAGACCAGCACGGTCACCGGGGACAGCTGCGTCGAGGGTTGGGTGGCGCAGTTGCACCCGTTCCTCGCCCACTACCAGGGCGCGGACTGCTCCCCCACCGGGAGCACCGGCAGCTGGAACGCGGCGACCGGGACGTCAAGCGGCTGGAAGGAGTTCGTGGTCGACCTGTCGGCGTACGCCGGTAAGCAGGTCGAGCTGTCGATCTCGTACGCCTCGGACTGGGGCACCCAGGGTCTCGGAGTCTTCCTGGACGACACCCGGGTGCTGGTCGACGGGGCCACCGTGGCGGAGACCTCGTTCGAGTCGGCCGACCTGGGCGGTTGGACGGTGGCCGGGCCGCCGGCCGGCTCCGGCGGCAACGCCAACGACTGGTCGCGCAGCCAGCAGGCGTTCGAGGAGGGCTCAGTGGTGGTCACCGGAGACACGGTGTATCTGGGATTCGGGTTGGAGGGCCTGGCCCCGGCGGCCCGCGACGATCTGGTCGCCCGCTCGCTGACCCACCTCCTCGGCCGGCCCCGCCGCTGACCGGCAGTGTGCGCCGGCGGTCTTCCGGACCGCCGGCGCGCACCTTCGGCGGTACGCCGGACGCGTCCGATGCCGATGTGGTGAGCTGTACGGGTGTCGGGGCTGGGACTGGTGTTGCACCCCACCCGGGATGTCACCGAGGTGGTCGGGATCATCGAAAGGTGGGCGACGCGCCACCACAAGTCACTCATGGTGCGGGCGGAGGACAAGCACCGCGTGCCGGCCAGTGTGGAGCCCGTGCCGGGCAACGAACTGGCCACCCGCTCCGACGCATTGATCAGCATCGGCGGTGACGGCACCATGCTGGGTGCGCTGCGCTCCGCCGTCCTCGACCCGAAGCCGGTGCTCGGCGTCCACCTGGGCCGACTCGGCTTCCTCGTCGAGATCGAGCCACCGGGCCTGCCCGAAGCCTTGAGCCGACTGCTGTCGAAAGACTTCACCATCGAGTCGCACGCGTGCCTCGCCTGCGACGTCTGCGGCGACGACACCGTGGCGTTCAACGACATCGCGCTGGTCCGCCAGCCCGGCTACGGCTTCGTCACCGCAACCCTCGCGGTCGACGGCCAGCAGTACGGCTACTACCGCGCCGATGCCGTGGTGGTCAGCACGCCGACCGGTTCCACGGCGTACAGCTACGCCGCGGGCGGCCCGCTGATCTCCCCTGCGGCGGACGCGGTGGTGGTGACGCCGTCGGCGCCGATGGCCGGCATCGCCCGGTCGGTGGTGCTCTCGCCGGACGAGAAGATCCGGCTGGAGCTGGAGCCCAACTCGTCGGCGGTCGTGGTGGAGATGGACGGGTTGGTGTTCCGGGACGGGGCGACCGAGGGGGCCGTGGAGATCAGTTACCGCCGCAACGCGGGCCTGGTGGTCCGCTTCGACCCGTTGCGCTACCAGGAACGCAACCAGTTGAAGATGAGCCTGCTCGACCTGCCGTTCCTGCCCGAGCAGCTCAGTGAGCTACTCCCCGATGAGCTGCGACGGCGCCAGCGGGAGCTGCCGCCGCCCTGCTGACCGAGCCCAATCAACGAGGAGGGCCGGGGTCAGCGCTCAGGCCTGGCCGAGCACTCCGTCGACCAGGGCCTTCGCCTCCTGTTGGATTTGCTTCAGGTGGTCGGGGCCCTGGAAGGACTCGGCGTAGATCTTGTAGACGTCCTCTGTGCCGGAGGGTCTCGCGGCGAACCAGCCGGACTCGGTGCTGACCTTGAGGCCGCCGATGGGCGCACCGTTGCCGGGCGCGGTGGTCAGCGTCGCGGTGATCGGCTCACCGGCCAACTCGGTGGCGGTGACCTGCTCCGGGGAGAGCTTGGCGAGCACGGCCTTCTGCTCCCGGCTGGCCGGGGCGTCGATCCGGGCGTACGCGGGTGCGCCGAACCGGTCGGCCAGCCCCGCCCAGTGCTCGCTCGGGCTGCGACCGGTGGTGGCCAGGATCTCGGCGGCGAGCAGGCAGAGCAGCAGGCCGTCCTTGTCGGTGGTCCAGGTGGAGCCGTCACGGCGCAGGAACGACGCCCCGGCGCTCTCCTCACCGCCGAAACCGACCGTTCCGTCCAGCAGCCCCGGCACGAACCACTTGAACCCGACCGGCACCTCCAGCAGCGGCCGGCCCAGGTCGGCGGCCACCCGGTCGATCATCGACGAGGAGACCAGGGTCTTGCCCACCGCGGCGGCCGGACCCCACTCGGTGCGGGTGCGGAACAGGTGGTCGATGGCCACCGTCAGGTAGTGGTTGGGGTTCATCAGGCCGGCGTCCGGGGTGACGATGCCGTGCCGGTCGGCGTCCGCGTCGTTGCCGGTGGAGATCTGGTAGTCGGCGCGGGCGGCGATCAGCGACGCCATCGCGTTCGGCGAGGAACAGTCCATCCGGATCTTGCCGTCGCCGTCGAGCGTCATGAACCGCCAGGTCGGGTCGACCGTCGGGTTGACCACGGTCAGGTCCAGCCGGTGCCGCTCGGCGATCTCCCCCCAGTACGCCACGCTCGCCCCACCGAGGGGGTCCGCGCCGATCCGGACCCCGGCGTCGCGGATGGCGTCGATGTCGATCGCCGCGGGCAGGTCGTCGACGTAGTTGGCGAGGAAGTCGTACTCCCCGGTGGTGTCGGCGGCCCGGGCCCGCGCGTAGGTGATCCGACGGACCTCCTTGAGCCCGGCGGCGAGGATGGCGTTGGCCCGGTCCTGGATCCACCGGGTCACGTCGGTGTCGGCCGGCCCGCCGTTGGTGGGGTTGTACTTGAAACCGCCGTCGTCGGGCGGATTGTGCGACGGGGTGATGACGATGCCGTCGGCGAGCCCGCTGGTGCGCCCCCGGTTGTGGGTGAGGATCGCGTGCGACAGCGCCGGGGTGGGGGTGTAACCGTCACGGCTGTCGACCAGGACGGTGACCCCGTTGGCGGCGAGCACCTCCAGGGCGTCCACGGCGGCCGGCGCGGAGAGCGCGTGGGTGTCCCGGGCGAGGAAGAGCGGACCGTCCAGCCCCTGCTCGCGCCGGTAGTCGCAGAGCGCCTGGGTGACCGCGAGGATGTGGTCGGAGTTGAACGCGTTGCGCAGGCTGGAGCCGCGGTGACCGGAGGTGCCGAAGGAGACCTGCTGCGCCGGGTCCGCGGGATCTGGATGCTCGGCGTAGTAGGCGGTCACCAGGCGCGGCACGTCGACCAGGTCGGCGGGCTGTGCGGGCTGGCCGGCACGGGGGTGGGTCACTGCGGGATCCTCCTCAAGAAGTGCGGGTCGGTCACAGCTCGACCTTCTGGCCCTTGCCGATCACCACGATGCCATTGTCGGAGACGGTGTAGCGCTGCCGGTCCTTTTCCAGGTCGACGCCGATCTCGGCGCCCTCCGGGACGAACACGTTCTTGTCCAGGATGGCCCGCCGGATCACCGCGTGCCGGCCGATCTCGACACCCTCCATCAGCACCGAGCCCTCGACGTGCGCCCAGGAGTGCACCCGCACCTTCGGCGAGACGATCGAGTTTTCCACCAGCGATCCGGAGATCACCACACCCGGGGAGATCATCGACCCGACCGCCCGGCCGACCCGCTCACCCCACTGGTGGACGAATTTCGCCGGCGGCCACGGCGGCTGCTCGGTGTAGATCGGCCAGTCGAAGTTGTACATGTTGAACACGGGGTGCACGTTGATCAGATCCATGTGCGCGTCGTAGAACGAGTCGAGCGTCCCGACGTCGCGCCAGTAGCCCCGGTCCCGGTCGGTGCTGCCCGGCACCTCGTTGTCACGGAAGTCGTAGACGTTCGCCTCGCCCCGTTCGACGAGCATCGGGATGATGCTGCCGCCCATGTCGTGCTTGCTGGTCTTGTCTTCCGCGTCTCGTTCGACCGCTTCGCAGAGCGCCCGAGTGGTGAAGACGTAGTTGCCCATCGAGGCGTAGATCTCGTCCGGTGCGTCGGGCAGGCCGACCGCGTCGGTGGGCTTCTCGCGGAACGCCCGGATCCGCTTGCCGTCCTCGCCGACCTCGATGACGCCGAACTGGTCGGCGGTCGACAGCGGCTGGCGGATGCCGGCGACGGTCACCGCGGCGCCGGAGGCGATGTGGTCCTCCACCATCTGCCGCGGGTCCA
Organism: Micromonospora sp. NBC_01638; assembly: GCF_045209745.1. Taxonomy (NCBI): domain Bacteria; kingdom Bacillati; phylum Actinomycetota; class Actinomycetes; order Micromonosporales; family Micromonosporaceae; genus Micromonospora; species Micromonospora sp. NBC_01638. Next base: position 4,395,358 of record NZ_CP109273.1, on the reverse strand, counting down.
TCCGGTAGATGTGGTCGGCGCCGAAGACGATCACGTAGTCGGGCTGCTCGTCGTTGATCAGGTTGAAGCTCTGGTAGATGGCGTCGGCCGATCCGGCGAACCACCACGGGCCACGACGCTGCTGCGCGGGCACCGGGGTGACGTAGTTGCCGAGCAGCGTGGACATCCGCCAGGTTTTGGTGATGTGTCGGTCGAGGGAGTGGGACTTGTACTGGGTCAGCACGACGATCTTGAGATAGCCGGCGTTGGCCAGGTTGGAGAGGACGAAGTCGACCATGCGGTACATCCCGCCGAACGGGACGGCCGGCTTGGCCCGGTCTGTGGTGAGTGGCATCAGGCGCTTGCCCTCCCCACCCGCCAGGACGATCGCGAGCACCTTGGCAGCCATGCCCCGACGCTATCCACCCGCGTCGGACTTCACCACTCGTACGGGGACTCTTCTGCACTAGGGTGCGGGGTCATGACGGAACCAACCCCGCTGCGCGTCGATCTGCTCACCCGCGAGTACCCGCCGGAGGTCTACGGCGGCGCCGGCGTGCACGTCGAGTACCTGGCCCGGGAGTTGCGCCGCCGCACCGACGTACGGGTGCACTGCTTCGGTCTGCCGCGCACCGAGCCGGGCGTCACCGCGTACGCCGAACCGCCCGGCCTGACCGGCGCGAACGCCGCGCTGCGCACGATGGGCGTGGACCTGGAGATGGCCGCGGGCACGGCCGGCACCGACGTGGTGCACAGCCACACCTGGTACGCGAACCTGGCCGGGCACACCGCGAAGCTGCTGCACGGGGTGCCGCACGTGGTGACCGCGCACAGCCTGGAGCCGCTGCGGCCGTGGAAGGCCGAGCAGCTCGGCGGCGGCTACGCGCTCTCTTCCTGGATCGAGCGCACCGCGATGGAGGCCGCCGACGCCGTGATCGCGGTCAGCGGGGGGATGCGCAACGACGTGCTCGCCGCCTACCCGCAGATCGACCCGGCCCGGGTCCGGGTGGTCTACAACGGCATCGACACCATCCAGTACGCGCCGGACCAGGGCACCGACGTGCTCGACCGCCTCGGCATCGACCCGGCCCGGCCCAGCGTGGTGTACGTGGGAAGGATCACCCGGCAGAAGGGGCTGCCGTACCTGCTGCGGGCCGCCCGGGAGCTGCCGGCGGACACCCAGCTCGTGCTGCTCGCCGGTGCGCCGGACACCGCCGAGATCGCCGCCGAGGTGGAGGAGCTGGTGGCCGAGCTGCGGGCCAACCGCTCCGGCGTGGTCTGGGTGGCGGAGATGCTGCCCAAGCCCGAGGTGATCCAGGTGCTCACGCACGCCACCGTCTTCGCCTGCCCGTCGGTGTACGAGCCGATGGGCATCGTCAACCTGGAGGCGATGGCCTGCGAAACGGCGGTGGTGGCGACCGCGACCGGCGGCATCCCCGAGGTGGTGGCCGACGGCGAGACCGGTCTGCTGGTGCCCATCGAGCAGGCCACCGACGGCTCCGGCACGCCGCTGGCCCCGGAGACGTTCGTCGCCGACCTGGCGGCGGCGATCAACACGCTGCTCGCCGACCCGGCGCGCACCGAGCGGTTCGGCCTGGCCGGCCGGCGGCGCGCGGTGCAGCACTTCTCCTGGGAGTCCATCGCCCAGCAGACGATCGACGTGTACCGCTCGGTCGGCGCGGCCTGACTCGCCCGATGATCGCGCTAGCATTGCTATCATCGGGCAGGCAACAGGAGGAGAGGACATGGCGGCTCTCAGCATCCGAGACTTGGACGATGGTGTGAAGGAGAAGATCCGCATCCGTGCCGCCCGGCACGGTCGATCGATGGAGGCCGAAGTCCGTGCCATCCTGACCTCCGCCGTTGCCGACGAGTCACCCCAGACCGACCTCTTCAGCGCGCTGACCGAACGGTTCACCCAGCTCGGTGGCATTGACCTGAACCTCCCCGCCCGAGCCACCCGACCCCGCGCGGCGGACCTGCCAGAATGATCATCCTGGACACCAACGTCGTCTCCGAACTCATGCGCGCCGAGCCAGCACCTGCCGTGCTCGCGTGGCTACAGCAGCGTTCTGGCGGCGGTCTGCACACCACCACGGTCACCATCGCCGAGATCCGATACGGCATCGCCCGTCTGCCCGACGGCCGCCGCCGGGAGTCTCTGCAGAAGGCCGCCGATGAGATCTTCGCCGCCTTTCCCCGTCAGGTTCTTCCGTTCGACCTTGCCGCAGCCAATACCTACGCCGATGTCGTCACCGGCCGCGAGACCATCGGCAACCCGATCGATGGTTTCGATGCCCAGATCGCCGCCATCTGCCGGTCCCAGGGGGCCACCCTCGCCACCCGCAACACCAAGGACTTCACCGACACCGGCATCGCCCTCGTCAACCCCTGGCGCGAAGCAGCCGACTGAGTCCTCGACGTGCCGGCGGCGCAACCACTATCACCGGCGCAGACAGCGCTTCCCGGATCGAGGTCAGCTGATACCCACGACGGTGACGTCCGTCAGGTGACGCGGAGGTTGGCGGCGAGCTGGCCGATGCCGGCGGGCGCGTCGGCAGACCGCCACACGACGGTGACCAGCTTTCGTACCGCCGGGCGGTCGTGCACCTCGCTGTGGGCGGTGCGTTCCGCGTCGAGCAGCGTCCGGCCGGCCCGGAGCAGGTCGCCGGTCAGGGCGTATGCGCGGGCCACATCGAGGAGATACGCGGCGCGGTGCTCGGGCGGCAACCACCGCCACTCCTCTCCGGCCACCAGCCGCTCGTGCCGAGCCGTGGCCGTGGTGACGTCGCCAAGAGCCGCCTCGGCCACCACCCGGGCGGCCTCGACCACCGCCCGGCCGAAACCCCCGCCGCCCAAGCCCGCGCCGGGAGCGCCCGCGTCACCGGTACCGCCGTCAGGCCTGTTGCCGTCCGCACCGAACTCCCGAACGATCTCCGTGGCCTGGTCGAGCGCCCGGCGGGTGCGGGGTTGGTCTTTGCCGCCCGCAGCGGCGAGCGCAGCCTGGATCAGTAGCGTGCCCCGAAGCGATGAACCGACCGGAGAGCCATCGCCGGCCTGGAGCGCACCGATGCGGTCAGCGGCGACGAGCGCGGCATCCAGAGCGGACCGCCGTCGACCACGCGACCGCAGGGCCTGACTCAATGACACGGTGGCAATGCCGGCCACCTGCGGGTCGTGGGTCGCCAGGGCGACGGTCATGCCACGGTCGGCGGCCAGCCAGGCCAACTCCCCCTGATCGACCTTGACCAGCACCAGCGCGATGAGCGCGTACACCGACACCAGCAGCGCGTCCGTCGCACCGGGGCGAGCGGCCTGCGCTTCGCGGGTGGCGTCGAGCAGGCCGGGCAGCAGCGCCAGCAACGCCGGGTAGCGGGCGTGCCGATAGCTCTGCTCGGCATGCTCCAGCCGGGCAGCCAACTCCTCCACCAGCGGCGGTCGGTCCGCGCCCGGTAGGTGGTAGCGGGCCAGCGCCGTCCGGATCCCGTCCACCCCGGCGGCAACCGGGGTCGGCCGCACCGGCCGGGCCACCAGCAGGACCTCCACGTCGATGCGGAGCGTCTCGGCGACCTCCCGGAGGTTGGACACCCGCTCCAACCGGCGTACCCCACGCTCGACCTTGTCGACCCAGCTCTTCGACTTGCCGAGACGGTCGGCGAACTGCTGCTGCGTCATGTTCCGCCGCACCCGCCACTGGGCGACCCGGCGACCCACCGGCAGCTCGTTCACCGCCGGCCCGTCGCGCTCACCGCAGGACCCCAACCACAAACAGCACGAGTACGACCACCGCGATCACGAGTCCGTAGGCATACTGCCGCCGGGTGAGCGGCGCCCGCGTCGGCTGGGGCGGACCGGGCACCCGGTCCCCGTCCGGGTACTCACTGCACTCTAGGTTGGATTTGAAGGTTCTCTCGTCAGCAGCGGAGTACCTCCATCCGGGGCGGGGTGGTTCCCCCGTGCCACCCCGCCCCTGACCTGCATGTCCTTTCGCCGCGAGGAGGCACAGAGTTGGACGAGCGTTTGCCGGACGGGCCGCTGCCGCCCGCGCATCCCGTCCCCGGGGCGCGGCCTCCGCAGAGAGTCAACACAGGATGCACAGAGTGTCATGTTCGGTGGCATGCTCAGAGGGCTGACGAGAGGTGGCCCTGCCATGCCGAGACAACCCGTATACGAGCAGGTCATCGATGATGTGATCCGCTCGATCCAGTCCGGCACACTTCAGCCCGGCGACAAGTTGCCGTCCATCGCGGAACTCGGCGAGCAGTACCGAGCCAGCGCCACGCCGATCAGGCTGGCCCTGCGGATCCTCGACGAGCGGGGCTGGATCGAGGTGCACCAGGGCAAGGGCTCGTTCGTGGCACCGCAACCGCCGGCCTGAACCTGCCGAGGCCGCCCGCACCGCGAAGATCCACACGACTTCCAGGAAACCGCTGCATCCTGGCGCATCGATACCGCGGTTTCACTGAACGCGTGTGGATCTTGAGGTTCGGCCGGACGACGGGCCCAGCGACGGTCAATCGGGTGGCGTGATCAGCGTCAGGGTCGGGAAATACGTGCGGTAGCGCGCCCCATCACGGGTCAGCAGGTTGTATCGACAGACCGCCGCGTGCGCGCCGATGTAGAAGTCGGCCACCGGCGACCGCTTCGCGCCGCCCAGTTTCCGGTACCGCGCATAAGCCTTACCCGCGAGGAAGCCCGCCAGGTAGGGCAACTCCTCGCGGAGGAAGTCCCCGGCAGGCAGCGCCTCGTCCAGCTCTTCGATACGGGCGAAGCGGACGGACACCTCGGCGTACACGATGGGGTTGATCACGAGATTGCCCGCGTCGCGGGCCTCGGCGAGGGCGGCCCCGGACCACTCCCCCCACTTGGGGTCATCGGTGAGGATGTCCAGCAGCACGTTGGTGTCGACCAGGGTCGTCACCGCGTCGGATGGACGCGGCGGCACTGCGCGGAGCTGGTCACTCGCCACGCAGCAACTCCATCAGCTCCTCGGTGGACATGTGCTCGGTCTCCTTGGCGCTGCCCCGACCCCGCATATGACCCACGAGGCGCTGGCCGCGGGTTGCGGCACCGTGCACGCGGATGATGCGCAGAGCACCGCCCTCCTCGACCACATCGACCTCGTCGCCCTCATGCAGGTTGTACCGAGCCCGCAGCGCCGCCGGGATGGTCACCTGGCCTTTGCTGTTCAACCGCATGCTCTGACCCTCCGTCACGTAATACCAACGATACGCGACACCTCTCGATACGCGGTCCGAGTTATGTGACCGCGGGGAGCAGCACCTGGCGTGCTTGGCCGCGCGCGAACGGATCTCGCGCAGTAGGTTGGCGGGGTGACTGGACGGTTCCCGATCGAAGACGTCTCCCCCGTCGTCTCGTGCGGGCGATACCCGGCCAAGGCGGTGGTCGACGAACCGATTCCGGTGTCGGCGCGCGTCTACCGGGAGGGGCACGACGCGCTGGGCTGCAACGTGGTGTGGGCCGGCCCGGACGACGCGCAGCAGCCGTTCACCCGGATGCGCCCCGGCGAGCCCGGCCAGGACCGCTGGCACGCCACCATCGCACCGGACGCCGTCGGCTCCTGGACCTTTGCCGTCGAGGCGTTCCAGGACCCGTATCTGACCTGGCAGAACGCGATGACCAAGAAGATCGCCGCCGGGCAGGGGCCGGAGGACCTGGCCAACGACCTGGCCGAGGGCGCGCGGGTGCTCGCCGCCGCCCGGGACCTCGTCCCGTCCGCCGACCGGCCCCGGGTCGCCGACGCCCTCACCGCGCTTGTCGACACCGACCTGCCGCTGCCGGAGCGGGTCGACCCGGCGCTGGCCCTGGCCGACCTGCTCTGGGAGCACCCGGTGCGGGAAATGGTCACCGTCGGTGACGCGTACTCCCTCTGGGTTGACCGCAAGCGGGCGCTCTACTCGGCCTGGTACGAGTTCTTCCCCCGCTCCGAAGGGGCGGTGGGTGATCGATCCGGGACCTTCGCCACGGCCACCGAGCGACTGCCCGGCGTGGCCGCGATGGGCTTCGACGTGCTCTACCTGCCGCCGATCCACCCGATCGGCCGGGTCAACCGCAAGGGTCGCAACAACGCGCTCACCGCCGGGCCGACCGACGTGGGCTCGCCGTGGGCGATCGGCGCCGCCGAGGGCGGCCACGACACGATCCACCCCGACCTGGGTACGCCGGCAGACTTCCGGGCGTTCATCGACGCGGCGGCGACACAGGGCCTGGAAGTGGCGATGGACCTGGCGTTGCAGTGCGCGCCGGACCACCCGTGGGTCACCGAGCACCCGGAGTGGTTCACCACCCGGGCCGACGGCAGCATCGCGTACGCGGAGAACCCGCCGAAGAAATACCAGGACATCTACCCGGTCAACTTCGACAACGACCCTGAGGGCATCCGGGCCGAGGTGCTGCGGGTGGTGCTGCACTGGGTCGGCGAGGGCATCCGGATCTTCCGGGTGGACAACCCGCACACCAAGCCGTTCGACTTCTGGCACTGGCTGATCGCCGAGGTGAAGGCGGTCGACCCGGACGTGCTGTTCCTGGCCGAGGCGTTCACCCGGCCGGCCATCATGCACGGCCTCGGCAAAATCGGCTTCACCCAGTCGTACACCTATTTCACCTGGCGCACGACGGCCGCCGAGATGCGGGCGTACTGCGAGGAGCTGATCGAGGCGGCCGACTACATGCGGCCGAACTTCTGGCCGAACACGCCGGACATCCTGCATGAGTCGTTGCAGCACGGCGGCCCGCCGATGTTCAAGATCCGGGCGGTGCTTGCCGCGCTGCTCTCCCCCTCCTGGGGTCTCTACGCGGGCTACGAGCTGTTCGAGCACGTGGCCCGGCCGGGCGCGGAGGAATACCTGGACAACGAGAAGTACGAGCTGCGGCCCCGGGACTGGGCCGGCGCCGAGGCGCAGGGCCGGTCGCTGGCGCCGTTCCTGGCCACCCTCAACCGGGTACGCCGGGACAACCCGGCCCTGCACCAGCTGCGCAACCTGCGCTTCCACGAGATCGACAACCCGGCGCTGCTCTGCTGGTCGAAGCACGACCCGGAGACCGGCAACACGGTCATCGTGATCTGCTCGTTCGACCCGCGCGTCGTGCAGTGGGGCAACACCACCCTCGACATGCCGGCGCTCGGCTTCGACTGGCACGAGCGGTTCACCGTGTACGACGAGCTGACCGGCACCAGCTACGACTGGGGTCAGCGCAACGCGGTCCGGCTCGACCCGTACCTGCAACCAGCGCACGTGTTGACCGTGCGCCGCCCGACCCCACCCGCCGCACCGGCGCCCGCCGCAACCGTCGCGGCAGAGCTGGCCGTCGCGGACATCCCCGACGACCTCTCCGGCGGCACCGCGCCGACCGCGCCCGCGCCGACTACGCCCGTGCCGACCGCGCCCGCGCCGACCGCGCCTCGTCGGTCCACCCCCGTCCCGACCCCGCCCCGCCGGTCCGGCTCCCGCACGCCCGCGTCCCGCAGGCTCACCGGAGCACCGGGCGACGCCGCCCGCACCGATACCGCACCGACCGACGCCGCCCCGAAGGACGCCAGATGGACGAGCTGATCACCGGCGCGACGCACGACCCGCACGCGCTGCTCGGCGCGCACCCCGCCGACTCCTCGACGACGATCCGCACCATGCGCCGGGGCGCCGGCGATGTGGTGCTCCTCCTCGGCGACGAGCGGCACCCGATGAAGCGGGTGCACGACGTGGGCGTCTTCGAGGCGCAGGTCGACGGCACCGTGCTCGACTACCGGGTGGAGGTCGACGGCACCGCGCACGACGACCCGTACCGCTATCCGCCGACCCTCGGTGAGCTGGACCTGCACCTGATCCGCGAGGGACGGCACGAGCGACTGTGGGAGGCGCTCGGCGCCCGGGTCTTCGACGAGGGCGTGGCGTTCAGCGTCTGGGCGCCCAACGCCCGTGGAGTGCGGGTGGTCGGCGACTTCACCGGCTGGGGGCCCGACGACGGCTGGCCGATGCGGTCACTCGGATCCAGCGGGGTGTGGGAGCTGTTCGTCCCCAACGCCCGGGTCGGGGCCCGCTACAAGTACCGGGTGCTCGGCGCCGACGGGCAGTGGCGGGACAAGGCCGACCCCCTGGCCGCGTACGCCGAGGTGCCGCCGGCCACCGCCTCGGTGGTGCACCACTCGACGTACCGGTGGAACGACGCGGACTGGCTGGCCCGACGGGCCGAGCGGCAACCGCACCAGGAACCCATGAGCGTCTACGAGGTGCACCTCGGCTCGTGGCGGCCCGGCCTGGGCTACCGCGAGTTGGCCGAGCAGCTCACCGCGTACGTCACCGAGCTGGGCTTCACCCACGTGGAGTTCCTGCCGGTGATGGAGCACCCGTTCGGCGGTTCCTGGGGCTACCAGGTCACCGGCTACTACGCGCCGACCTCCCGGTTCGGCGACCCGGACGACTTCCGATACCTCGTCGACCAGCTGCACGCCGCCGGCATCGGCGTACTCCTGGACTGGGTCCCCGCGCACTTCCCCAAGGACGAATGGGCCCTCGCCCGCTTCGACGGCACCCCGCTCTACGAGCACCCCGACCCGCGGCGCGGCGAACACCCCGACTGGGGCACGTACGTGTTCGACTTCGGCCGCAACGAGGTGCGCAACTTTCTGGTCGCCAACGCGCTCTACTGGTGCGACCAGTTCCACGTCGACGGGCTGCGGGTCGACGCGGTCGCCTCGATGCTCTACCTGGACTACTCCCGCGAGCACGGGCAGTGGGCCCCGAACAAGTACGGCGGCCGGGAAAACCTGGAGGCCCTCGCGCTCCTGCAGGAGGTCAACGCGACCGTCTACAAGCACCACGCCGGCGTTGTCATGATCGCCGAGGAGTCCACCGCCTGGCCGGGTGTCACCCGCCCCACCGCCGACGGCGGGCTGGGCTTCGGCTTCAAATGGAACATGGGCTGGATGCACGACACCCTGCTCTACACCTCGAAGGACCCGATCTACCGCCAGCACCACCACCACCAGCTCACCTTCTCCCTGGCGTACGCCTGGAGCGAGAACTACGTGCTGCCGATCAGCCACGACGAGGTGGTGCACGGCAAGGGCTCACTGGCCGGCAAGATGCCCGGCGACACCTGGCAGCGACTGGCCAACGTGCGGGCGCTGCTGGCGTACATGTGGGCGCACCCGGGCAAGCAGTTGCTCTTCATGGGCTCCGAACTGGCCGACGACCGGGAGTGGAGCGAGGAGCGCGGCCTCGACTGGTACCTGCTCCACGACCCCGCCCGAGCGGGGGTGCAACGGCTCGTCGGCGACCTGAACCGGGTCTACCGGGACACCCCGGCGCTCTGGGCACAGGACACCGAACCGGCCGGGTTCCGCTGGATCGCCGGCGACGACGTCGCCAACAACACCGTGTCGTTCATCCGGATCGCCCCGGACGGCTCGACGCTGGTCTGCGTGGCGAACTTCTCCGCCCAGCCGCTGCACGACTACCGGATCGGGTTGCCGGCCGGCGGCACCTGGACCGAGGTGCTCAACACCGACGCGCACCACTACGGCGGGTCAGGGGTCGGCAACCTGGGCGAGGTACGCGCCGAGGACGTGCCATGGCACGGGATGGTGGCGTCGGCGGCGCTCCAGGTGCCGCCGCTGGGCGTCATCTGGCTCCGCAAAAACTGAGAAGGGCACTTCAGGATTCACTCTTATTTGGATCCTGCGCACTAGCCTTCTTACTTAAGCGTGTACGGCTCGACCGACTGTCGCCGGCAGGACCGACGTTTGGTCCTGCCGGCGACAGCGGGCACTTTGTCAACGCAAAGCCCGCACACTTCGACCCAGGCGAATCGCAACGCGAACTACCCGCTGCAACTCTGTCTTATTGAGTGATGGCGGGAACACTGCAGGGAGCTTCTTGATTACCTCACGGCTGAAGCAGGCGAGCTAGAACCGGGATCCCTCCAGCAAGCACGGACCAACCGACGGCGAACCAGAGCAGATGGCGAACCCAAGGCACCTCCGAGTGAATTTCGCCACCAGATACCCGGTCGGCATTTTTCTTTCTCCACGCCTCGATAGCCTCAGCTGCACCAGCATTCCTCCGACTGCCCCACAGCTTTCCCAACAGTGAGCCCTGGAAGGCGTAACAGGCCACATCTCGATGACCTATCGCGCTGACCACTAACCCGTTCTCTGCGTCAACGCCCTTAACCCGACCCCATGGCACGATTACCCTCGCTCCAGGGTTGACTATCTGGAGCGATTCACGTGTCGGTTTAACGAACGAGAACATCGTTGTCAATGAGATCAAGTAGCAGATTACCGCGAAGAAGCTGGCGACAGCAATAAGTCCGCCCCGCCCGTTCGCTGAATTCAGGCTGAACATGAGCATCATGAAACCGAACAGCAGCCAAAGCAGGAAGCCGCCCAGCCAGTTCAGCTTATTTCTCATACGTGTCTCAGTTCCTCACCAGATGTCCGCACCGTTCGCTCCGGCTCACATACTGGCGTTGGCAGACAGGCCAGTCATGCTAGCACCAAGATCACAGTTGCTTACCACCTGCTTGGTTCGAGCGGAAGCGTAGCTCAGAGCAGGGAAGGCGGCGCTCGGCGTGCTCTGGCTGCTCAGGAAATAGAACCTTTCCCTCATGCTAATCACTCAACAGGTGCTGCCCACCGGCAACCAGCATCACGAATCCCACTGGAACTATCAATATTCCAATAAATCTGTCCAACAGGACAAACCACTTTCGACGTCTAACGAGTCGCTCGTCCTGCCACTCCATCTTTTTGGACGACGTCAGAGGACGCACGACACTCATGGCAAGCGCAATGTGCTTCGTCGCAATTCCTCGATAATCCAGCGCGAGGACTGGCCCTATTGCAACGAAGAGCAGGCCCAACATGACGCTAATTACCGCTCGCCACATTACTACGCCTCCCTGATTCAATCCTCTTCCAGGCGGCATCCACCAGCCGCCGTCGCCGCCGATTTGTGTTCCCAAAGCGGACCGCGGATTGCTTGAGCACATCGCGCTCCATCGCCAGCTTGGCGTTCTCCTTGCGCAGACGAGCCAGCTCGGCGCGTTCGTCCTCACCGAGACCGCCAGCGGCGGCCTCACCCCGAGCCCGCCGGTCCTGCGCCACCCAGTTGGCCAAGGTGCCATCGTTGATCCCCAGGTCCCGAGCGACCTGCGCGATCGGCTTGCCCGTCTCCCGCACGATCCGCACGGCGCCCTCTCGGAACTCCCGGTCGAACCGCCGCCTCGTCTCAGCCATGACCATCTATCCCCTTAGGTCCGGCCTCCACGCTATCGGGGGAACCTCAGCCCCGGTCCCCCACCGCCGCCCGGCCAACGGGTTCCTGGCGTGTCGGTCACTGCTGTTAGCCTCGGTCTTTCACTTGGACGTCAGCCGATAGCCGGGATTCGATGAGTTCGATTCGCGTGGTTGATGGCGTTTTGTTGGTATGCCAAGAGTCCGGCGCGAGGCCGGGTTCCTCCGTGCTGCTGGTCGAGGCGTGAGTTGTAAGGGTCAGCCGGTGGGCCGGGGCAACGCCATAAGCTTGCTGAATGCGCTGGTCAGGGCATCGGTCCAGGGCCAGTTCGCGGCGATAGCGACCCGGGTCCGCCGAGCGGTGCGGGTGATCCGGGCAGCGACGTGCAGCAGCCGGTAGCGCAGCTTCTTCGGTTCGGCGGTGGCCAGATCGCCGTCCAGTAGCAGAGCCTGGGTCCAGGCGAGCAGGTCGATGCCGGTCAGCGCGAGTTGGAGCCAGGCCTGGTTGATCGCGAAGATCCGGGACGGGAACCGGCCGAAGCCGGTGTTCTTGCCGGTGCGGATGCGGTCTTCGACGCGGGCGTGTGCCCGATGCCGGGCCTCCAGGTGCTGGATACTCCCGGTGCCGGGCGGGGTGTCGGTGGCCACGACCTGGTGCCGCCAGCCTTCGATGGTGTCGAACAAGCTCAGTTGGGCGCCGGGGTGCGGGCGTTCCCGGCGGACCAGGAACCGGGTGCCTTCAGGCCAGCCTGCGGCGTCGAACAGGCCGGTGATCTCGCAGACCTCGGCATGTTCACGCAGGTCACCACTGGTATCAACGGCGGGGACCCAGCCGGTCGCGGCCCGGATCGCAGCCCTGACTGGTTCGGTGATCGCGGCACCGACACTGAATCGGATGTCGAGGTGGTGTTCGCGTAAGGACCTGATGTGGGCGAGGAAGCCGTGACTGGAGCCGGCCGAATCGGCGCGGAGCAGGATCGGGGTGCCGTGCCGCTGAGCGTCGGGGATCTGGGCGAGGGCTTGGTCGAGGACGGTGATGTGGTCGGTGGTGGTGTTCGAGCCGGCCCGGCCCTCGCGCAGCAGGCCGGCGAGGGCTTCGCCGGTGTTGTCCAGGAAACACAGCAGCGGATGGAAGCCGAAGGTCTTCTTCCACGTGCGGGTGGCCGATTCCTTGTCGGAGTGGCAGATCACGATGGTCGCGTCGATGTCGAGGACCAGGCCGTCGACCGGTTGGCCGGCGACTGTCGGTTGTGGCAGGTCGCCGCGGGTGTCGGCGTGCTGGGCCCAGGCGATCTCGCGGGCATGAGCTCGGGCGGCCCGCAGCTCGGCCAGCATCGTGGCGTCGAGCTGCGATAACAGTCGCCACGCGGTCGGGTCGGACGCGATCGGCCCGAACAGGGCCGCCTGGTCACGCAGTACCGCCAGATCGGCGATGGCCTCGCCCCCGTCAGCGAGCACCACGGCGAGGTCGACCGCGATCCGGCCCGGGTCGTGCCCGCGCTGCCGCTGCCGCTGCCGTAGCCCGGCCAACGCTTGGCTGAATGCGCTGGTCAAACCAGTCGCGTCAGCGAGATCGGCGATCAGCCGGGCACCGGCGTGACCGACCACGCCCCGCCCGTCCCCGGTCACCGTGATCTTCGGACGTGTTGCGGTAGCCTTCACCCAGCAAGTGCCTTCCGTGACGGGTTAACAGGACTCTCGACAAGCCCTATTTTCCCTGATCAGAAGGCACTTCTGCGTTTCCGGCCCACTCCTTGGACAACCCTTAACGAAGGGCCGAGGTTAGCGTCCCCCCTCGTTGATCAGTCTCGGCCAAATCGCCATGAAATCCGGCCGGCCTACCACTGTGGAGGGTGTTCCTGATGGGCTGGCTAGCGGTCGGAGACTCCTATGAGGTCACTCTCGTGGACGGAAAGGTGGCGGCCCGATCCACCGGCTCACGGGCCAGCGGTCGTCCACTGAAGACACTGCCGAAGGCGCTGCGCGACGACCCCGAGGTGGACCGGTTGCGTCAGCTCGGCCAGTGGCTGGATCGGCACACCGCCGACTGCCTGACGCGGGTCGACGCCTGGGTGGTGTCCTCGCTGCCGGTGCCCACCGGGCTGCTGGCCCGGGTCTGGCCGGACCCGGCCTGGCAGGGCGCGCTGCGCGACCTGGTGGTGCTCGGGGACGACCCGGCCGAGCCGGGCTTCCTGCGGGACGTCACCGACGCCGGTGACCTGCGGGTGGTCAACCTCGACGGGGACACCATCCGGCTCTCGCCGGCCAGCGCCACGCTGCCCCACCCGGTGCGCGTGCCCGATCTGGCGGACCTGCGCGAGTTCGCCGACGAACTGGACGTCACCCAGCGGGTCGAGCAATTGCACCGGGCCACCTGGGGCAGGCCGGCCCACCTGAAGGACCGGGATACCACGATCAACGACTTCCACGGCACCACGGTCCCCAACCGGCTGGCCGCCCGGGCCGCCACGCTCGGCTTCCGGGTCTCCGGCTCCCAGGTCAAGTGCCGGGTCTGGGAGGCCGGCCGCACGGTCGAGGCCGCCATGTGGTTCAACGAGGACTACTGGGACTCCGAGGCGACCCTCGGCAGCCTCTCCTGGTCGGTCGTGGACGGGCCGACGCTGCGGTTGACCGAGGTCGGGCCGGTGGCCTGGTCGGAAGGAATACGGATGGCGACGGCCCTGTCCGGCGCCCTGACCCGAACGGGGGAAAAGGCGTGACCGGGATGACGACCAGGTCGGACGGGGAATTGGCGCAGAGCCTGCTGGCCGCTGGCGCGGTGCTGCCGACCGGCACCACCGGCGTCGGCGACCAGGCGGTGCCCCTCACCGCCCGCACCTACCGGCACCCGGCCCTCGACGACCGGCCGGTGGTCCGCCTGATCGACGCGGCCCTCGGCGAGGGCGAGGACATGGCCGTCGGGTTCCTCGGTCTGACGCCGGGCGCCGAGCCGGCCGTCGTCGGGCTGGGCCCGCGCCGCCCGCTGGCCTTCCCCGAGTGGGTGCTGGTGCACCACCCGGCGGACGGCCGGCACGCGTTGGCGGTGGTGCCGGAGCTGCAGAAGGTGGCCAAGCAGGTCCGGTCACGGCCGAAGGCCGCCCTGGACGGGCACCAGAGCCTCGCCGACCGCCTCGCCCGTACACTGCCGCACTTCCTGCCGACGTTCTTCGAGCAGGCGGCGCGGGTGTTCCTGGCCGCCGGGCAGGACACCTACGCGACGCAGTTGTTCAACAAGGCGCGCAAGGCGGAGGCGCAGCACGGCCTGCCGGTCGACCTGAACCGGTTGGACGAGGTCTACGTGGAGTTCGCGGCGGCCAAGGTGGTCTCCGCGACCGCGCTGGCCGGCCACGCGAAGGAGTTGTCCGCCCAGTTGCCGGCCGACGAGGCGCTGGAGCGGTTCTGTCGGCTGGCGCTGCGGGCAGCGGCCGCCGGCGTGGTTCCCTCCGCGCAGTCGGCCAACGCGGTGCAACGGCTGGTCCGGGCTGCCACCAAGGCCGCTGGCGCGGGGGGCGCCGCCGCCGTCGCCGACCGCGAGGCGGCCTACCTGGCCGAGCTGCTGCGGCTTCCGGTGGCCGCCGAAGCGCCGGCCGGCTGGTGGAAGGCGCACCTGCCGGCGGTGACGGCGCTGGCCGGAAGCGACCCGGCGATCCGTGGCCGCCTGCTCGATGTGCTGCCCGCCGACCGGAACAACCTGGTCGGGTGGCTGGCCCTGTTGGCCGACACCGGTGCGCTCGCCGGGCTCTCCGACCCGGAGGTGCCGGCCGCGGCCCGTCCGCAGGACGGCTCCGTCGGCTGGCTGCGCCGCTTCGTGAGTCGGGCCAACCTGGACCGCTACCAGCCAGTGCGGGAGCTGTACCCACTCGTCGAGCGGATGGCCGCCCGGCTGCGCGCCGAGCTGGCCGACAGCGGCGAGTCCCTCGCCGTCGCCGGCGACCTGGACCTGCTCGACCTGCTGCTCGCCCTCGATCTGCCGGTGGCACCGCCGAAGGAATGCGACACCCTGGACCTGGCGCGTTGGGTGAATGCCAAGGGGGAACGGGAACTGCTCGCCCTGGCCGGCGACGACCGGTTCACCGGGGCTCTGCGCCGAGGCCTCGACCAGGTCGACGACCAGCAGCAGGCCCAGCGCCGGCTGGCCGGGACGCGGGGCGTCCGCCCGTTGCTGACCGACTGGCTGCGGGCCCGGATCCGCGACCGGTTCACCACCGGGCTGCCATACCTTCCAAAGGCGGTGAAGTGGCTGGGCAACCTCCCGGTCGAGGCGTTGCGCCTGGTCCTCGACGACCTCGACGGGCCCGCCGCGCAGGCTGCGGGCGGCGAGCTCAGGCAGGCCCTCGACGTCGACCTCGCCGAGCACGTCGCCCGCAGCCTGCGCGGCGGGCTCCTCGACGAGCTGGGCTGGCCGGACTGGGAGCAGGCCTGGCAGGAGGTGACCGGCGGCGACCGCCGGGTCGAGGTGACCCAGCAGGACGCCTGGCCGTACGTGATCATGGGCGGGCCGACCACGGTGCGCGTGCTCGGCGCCGAGGGCATCGTGCTCCGCCACGACCTGCGCATCCCGGCCGGCGACATGTGGCGCCAGCCCGGTTACCACTACGTCGACGGCCAACTGCTGGTCTTCTGGCATTCCCAGTCGTTCAACTACGATCTGCGCGGCTACTGGCACTCGTCACCCGACGAGTTGCAGGCCATCAACGGCACTCTCCGCGGCCAGGGGCGCCGGAACGAGATCACCCTGCCGCTGGCCGGCGGCGGGCGGACCACCGGTGACGGCGTGCTGCACCCCCGTGACACCGCCGTCCCGGTGGAGCTGCCGGTCATCACCGACGGCACCTCCCACTGGGTCTACCGCTCCGACGACGAGAACAGCGACTACGGCTGGCGCGAGTACGACCCGGCCAGCAACACCCATGGCCGGCGCAGCCTGCCCCGGTTCCTGGCCGAGCTGCCGGTGAGCGGAAGCCGCCTCCAGGAGTCGGCCAGCTGGCTGCGGCCGGCCCTGTCCGAGCGGGTCACCCCGGCCGCCGCTCCGGTGGACGGTCTACTCGGCTGGCGGGTGGTCACCCTGCCGGGCGGCACGGTGCGCGGCGAGGACCTGGCTGGCCGTACCGTCACCGTGGCCCCGGGACAGGAACCGATCGCGGCGCTGATGCTGCCCGGCGACGACCGGCCACGGGCCGTCCTCGAGGGTTTCGTCCTGGTCGACCCGGACGGTGTGGTGTCAGCCACCGCCGGAGGGTCGTCCGGCCGGCCCTACACCGCCAGGGTGGTCCCGCTGCCGAGGCGGGAGTTCCTCGGCAACATGCGGCACCGGGATCCGGCCGGCTCCGCGGCCCTGCGCCGGGTGGACCAGGACACCGCCGCCACGCTGTTCAAGGCTGCCCTCGACGAACGCCGCGCCGCCCTGGCCGAATCGGCCGCGCGGGCCGCAGCCAAGGCGGCGACCCGGTCCGGGTTGACCGCGGCCACGCAGGCCATCACCGGCCTTCCCATCGCCCTCCAGGGGTCCGTGGTCGGCGCACCGGCCGGCACCGCCAGCGCCACCGCTGGTGAAGACGAGAAGGATGCGTTGGTCGAACTGGTCCGCTCGACGTTGCCGACAATCAGCCATGACGCGCTGCTGGCCGGCGTGGCCGGCGTGCTGCGGCTGGCCGCCCAGGTGCGCACCGACCTGGAGGCGGTAGGCGAGCGGCTCACCACGGCGCTGTCCGCCCCGAAGGCGGTGGCACCGGCGGCCACCGTGAGCGGGCCAACCGACGAGCAGCTCAAGCTGGCGCTGAACGGTCTGCACTCGGCCGCCAGGGCGAGCAGCTCGACCCACGCCTTCACCCAGTTCCAGGTGATCGCCGCCCAGCGATCCGCCGCCACCGGGAGCGAAGCCGCCGTCCGGCCGCACCTCGACGGGCCGTCGCTGCCGCTCACTCTAGACTGGTGGGACCTGCTTGGCGCTGTCGCAGCCGTCGCCTACCGGGCAGTCGTGGCGGTCACCCCGGACGAACACCGGGAGACGCTGCGCGCCCTGCTCATCGAGCTGGACCGGCTCGACTTGAGCGCGAGGGCCGAACCAGCCCGCTGGCGTCGATTCTCGCTGTACCTGCCGGACGACGACCTCACCAACCTCGACGGCGCACGCCGATCCCCCCGGCCGGGCATCCTGCCGTTGCCCGACGGGGCGTTCATCGCCGTGCTCCACCACTTCGGCACCGCCGGCGGTCACCTCTTCGACGCGCTGTACCACGACCCGGCCGGCGTGTTCGCCGTGCCCGAGCCGTACACGGTGCGCTCCTCGGCACCGGTCGGTGACGAACGGCCGGCCGGCTGGCTGGCCGGTTTCCTCACCGAGTGGACCGCGCGCGGCCCACTGCCCTGGCGGTCGGAAGCGGCCGAGCAGTTCGCCGAGCTGACCGGCGTCACCCCCACCGCCGCGAAGCTGGTGCTGGCCGGCCTGCCGTACGCGGACTCGGCGAACACCCTGCCGCCCGAGCTGCGCAAGGCGCTCGGAGTCAAGCAGGTCGGCGAGGTCAAGCTGGCCTTCGGGATGCTGCACGAGGCCAACAGGAAGCTCCGGCGGGCGGTGGTCTCGGCGCTGCTGCCGGACGACCCGGCCCGGCTGTGGACCGACGGCCCGGACGTGGCCGCCGCTGCGGCGGTCTGGAACGCGGCCCTGGGACGCCGGGTGGCGGTGCCCGAACAGTTGCTCGCCGAGGCGGTGCGCGCGATCCGCACCGACTGGGGACCCGCGAAGGCGTTGCCGGCGCTGCTCGGCCCCGCCCGTTCGGCCGAGCTGGGCACCGATCTGGCCTTCGAGATCAGGGGCGACCGGGCCCAGCCGGTCGACGGCCAGGCAACGGGCTTCACCGGTTGGGTGCTGCTCTCCACGGTCACCCTGGCGGCCTGGGTCGCCCACCACACGCCAGCCGGCGACCCGTGCCGGGCCGCGCTGCCGGCCGCGCTGGCCGTGATCCGGGACCGGCTGGCCAACCCCGACCTGCTGCTCGACCTCAACGAGTACGTCTCCCTGCCCGCGTTCCGCCAGGTGGCCGGCACCCCGTCGGCGACCGGCTCGGGCTGGGAACGCTACGGCGCCATCGTCCTGGCCACCGCCGACACCCAGCCCTCGCCCGCGCTGCGGCCGGACCTGCTCGACGTCGACGGGGCGGACCCGTACCTGCCTGCGCTGCGGGCAGACGCAACCAAGCCGTACCCGATGGAGGTGGCGCTGCGGCTGGTCCGCGACCCACGCTTCGCGGCGCTGCTCGGCGATTCGGGGGAGCCGGGCGGCGGCGCGCGGGCGGCGGACGGGACCTGGTGGCCGCAGGATCCGACCCGGTCGGTGCCCGACCTGGTCGCCGAGGCAGCCGGGGAACACGGCCTGGGCGTCGACGCGGCGGCGGTGTACCTGATGCTGCTGGCCATGCCGGACCCGACCGACCGCGACACGACGAAGTGGACCGGCTGGAAGCCGGCCCGGCTGAAGGCGGCCCGCGCCGAACTGGCCGGCACCGAACTGGTCGTCGAGGGCAGCCGGTCCCGGGCCGGCCGGTCGCTGTTCCTGCCCGGCCCGTGGCTGGAGCGCGGACGCGGGCAGAAACCGATCGAGGGCTGGAAGACCACCCTGTTCGGCCTCGCACCAGACGGTACGGCCGGGCTCGGCGTGACCGTCCCGTTCGAGCCTGCCGCCGACCTCTACCGGCGGGCCTGGCAACGCCTCCGCGACGGCGACCGGCCCCGATTCGACAACCTGCCCACCCGCGGCACCCGCCGCTGACCCTCGCCCGAACCACAGAGAGATCGAGGAACATCAGTGACCGTGACGGAACACGTCCGCCCCACCGTCGTGCCGGGGACCGCCGCCCAGGTCCTCTCCGCCGAACAGCGGTACGCCGACGAGTTGGCCTTCCTGGCCGCGTACGACGACGGGGCCCGGCCGCCGGGCTGGGCGTTGACCCCGCGCGCCGTGGTCACCTTCATCCGGGGCAGCGACGGCGAGGCGCTGAAGCTGCCCGCCGACCGGCGCACCGGCCCGGCCGACACCGAACTGCCGGCCAGCATGACCATCCCGGCGAAGTTCGTCGGTGAGCGGAGCCTGGTCGAGCGGTGCGTGGTCACTCTGGCCGGCGAGCGGGGCCTGCTGCTGGTCGGCGAGCCCGGTACCGCCAAGTCCATGCTGTCCGAGCTGCTGGCCGCCGCGGTCTGCGGCACCAGCGCGCTGACCGTGCAGGGCACCGCCGGCACCACCGAGGACGCCTTCCGGTACGGCTGGAACTACGCCCTGCTGCTCGCCCAGGGCCCGACTCCGCAGGCGCTGGTCGACTCGCCGGTGCTGACCGCGATGCGCACCGGCCGGGTCGTCCGGATCGAGGAGATCACCCGCTGCCTGCCCGAGGTGCAGGACGCGCTGGTGTCCCTCCTGTCCGACCGGCGGATGAACGTGCCGGAGCTGAGCGGCACCGAGGACGGCCTGATCCGCGCGGCACCCGGGTTCACCGTGATCGCCACCGCCAACCTGCGGGACCGGGGCGTGTCGGAGATGTCCTCGGCCCTCAAGCGCCGGTTCAACTTCGAGACCATCCACCCGATCTCGGACGTGGACACCGAAACCGACCTGGTACGCCGGCAGGCCACCGCCGCCGTGCAGCGCGCCGGCGCGGCGTACACCGTGGACGACGCGGTGCTGGATGCCCTGGTCACCGTGTTCCGCGACCTGCGTTCCGGCCGGTCGGGCGAGGGCTGGGACGTGGAACGGCCCGGCACGGTGATGTCCACCGCCGAGGCGGTGCAGGTGGCGGCGTCGCTCGGGTTGGCCGCCGCGTACCTGCCCGGCGGGGACGCGCTCGACCTGGTCCCCGGGCACCTGCTCGGCGTGGTCCGCAAGGACGACCAGAACGACCACGCTCGGCTGCTCGGCTACTGGGACGGCCCGGTCCGCCGCCGCGCCGAGGACGGCTCGGCGATGTGGCGCCGGCTCTGGGATCTGCGGGAGAACCTGCGGTGACGACCGTGTCCCGCACGTCGCCCGGTGGGGCTCCGCCGACCGTCGACCCGGTGGCGGCCGGCCCGTCGACGGTCGATTCGACGTCGGCCGACCCACGGGCCGTGGTCGACGCGCTCGCCGGTTGCATCCGGCCGTACCTGATCGGGGTGCGGCATCACAGCCCGGCTCTGGCTGCGGTGCTCCCGGCGCTGCTTGACGCCGCCGCGGCCGAGGTGGTCTGCATCGAGCTGCCGGCCGACTTCCAGCGCTGGCTGCCGTACCTTTCCGACCCGGCCGCCCGGGCCCCGCTGGCCCTGGTCGGCAGCCACGGCGAGGACGGGCCGACGGGCTTCTACCCGTTCGCCGATTTCTCCCCGGAACTGGCCGCGATCCGCTGGGCCCGACAGCGTGGCGTCGAGGTGGTCTGCTGCGACCTGCCGCTGACCGACCCCGGCTGGAGCGCCGACACCATCGACCCGGCCACCGACTCCGACTCGAGCGCCGGGTCCGAGCCGGACGCCGGTGGTGACCCGGACGCCGGTGAGCCGGTGCGCGGCCCGCGCCGGTCCGGCTACGCCGCCGCCCTCAGCGCCAGCGGCACCGGCCGCGACGGCGACGACCTATGGGACCGGGTGGTCGAGGTGCGCGCCCCGGGCTGCCCGCCGGAGGCGGTCCGTCGGGCCGCCCTCGGCGTCGGCTGGGCGATGCGTACCGACAGCGCCAGCGGCGACGGCATACCGGCCCGGGATCTGGCCCGCGAGCGACACATGCGCCGGGTGCTGGCCGAGGCCGGCGCGGACGGCCGGCGGGTCGCCGCCGTCATCGGCGCCTTCCACGCCCCGGCCCTGCTCGCCACCCCGTCGACCGTCGGCCCCGCCCCGACGGCCAGCACGGCCGGCGGCGCCACCCAGGCCGGTCCGGTCCGGTCCGTGACGACCCGGCCCGGGCCGGCCACCAAGGGCGGCGGCACGGCGATCACCTCGCTGGTGCCGTACGCGTTCGACCTGCTCGACTCCCGCTCCGGCTACCCGGCGGGGATCCGTGACCCGCGCTGGCAGCAGTCCGTCTTCACCGCTGCCGGCGACCCAGAACACGTCCGGGCCGCCGCCGCCCGGGCGGTCACCGACCTGTGCCGGGAACTCCGCTCGGCCGGTCACACCGCCGGTACCGGCGAGGCCGCCGAGACGGTACGGCTGGCCGGCGACCTGGCCCGGCTGCGGAACCTGCCCGCCCCCGGCCGGGGCGAGGTGCTGGAGGCGGTGACCACCGTGCTCGGTCAGGGTGAACTGCTCGGGCGCGGCCGGGCGCTGGCCAAGGCGCTGGAGATCGTGCTGGTCGGCGCCGAGCGCGGCCGGATCGCCCCCGGTACGCCGCGGTCCGGCCTCGGTCCCGCCGTCGAGGCGGAACTCACCACGCTGCGGCTGCCCAACCCGGACAGCCCGAAGTCCCGCGAGGTCCGGCTGGATCCGCTGCGCACCGAGCTGGACGGGCGGCGGGAGATTCTGCTGCAACGCCTGCAGATCTGCGGCGTCGGCTACGGCGAGCCGATCACGGTCTCCGGCACCGGTGACGGCGCAGCCCTGACCACCCGTTGGCAACTGGCCTGGACGCCGTCCGTGGCGGCCCGGCTGGACCTGGTCGGCGTACGCGGGGTGACCGCGGCGCTGGCCGCGACCGGCACCCTGCGGGACCGGTTCCGCCGGGGGGCCGCCGACGGCGGCCCCACCGCCGCGCAGTTGCTCACCGGGCTGCGCGACGCCGCCCGTTGCGACCTGCCGGAGCTGGTCACCGACCGGCTCGAGCTGGCCACCGTGGTGCTGCCTGGCACCGGCACGCTGCCCGAGCTGCTGGCCGCCCTGGACCTGCTGGAGGCCCTCCGCCGCGAGCATCTGCCCGGCACCACCGCCGACGGCCGGGCCCGGGCTGCCGAGCTGGCCGTCGTGCTGCTGGACGCGGCGGTCCGCGGGCTGCCGGGCCTGGCCGGCAGCGACGCCACCACCGACGCCGCCGCGCTGGTCGACCTCGCGGTCCGCGCCGGCGAGGATCGGATCGGCCTGCGCCTGGACGAGGCCCTCGGCCACCTGGCCCGGGCCGGTTCGCCGCTGATCCAGGGCGCCGCACTGGCCGCCCGGGCGCTGCTCGACCTGACCAGCCTGGAGGTCCTGGGCAACCGGGTGGCCGGCTGGATCGACGCGGCGACCGGACCGGACACCCGGCGGCAGCTGCACCGGCTGCTCGGGGGTCTGCTCACTGCGGCGCATCCGCTGCTGCAGTCTGCCCCGGCCGCGCTGGACCCGCTGCTGGAGCGGATCGAGCGGCTCACCGACACCGAGTTCCTGGACCGGCTGCCGGCGCTGCGGGGCGGATTCGACGTGCTCACCCCCGCGGCCCGGGACCGGCTGCTGCACACCGTGGCCGACCGGCTCGGCGATCGGCTCGATGTGGCACTGTCCGTCCCGCCCGAGATGCTGGCCCGCTGGGCCGCCGCCGACCTTGCCGGTCGGGCCGCCCTGATCGCCCGCCACATACCGATCCCGGGCACGCCGAGCGGCTCCGCCGACACCGAACCCTGGCCGGACACGCCGAGCGGCTCCACCGACGCCGAATCCAGCCCGGACACGCCGGCCGTCCAGCTCACCCCCACCGACCGGTGGCGGCTGCTGCTCGGCCGCCAACCCGACCGGTTGCCGGCTGACGCCCGCCGCTACGCCCGCGCCCTGGACGAGCTGTACGGGGCGGGCCAGGGCGAGGGCGCCACCGACTTCGGCCAGGCGGCCGGCGGTGGTGGCCAGGAAGCCTCCTTCCCGACCGCACGCGAGTGGGCCGACGAACTCGAGGCGCTCTTCGGCACCTCGGTACGCGAGGAGGTCATCGCCCGGGCGGCCGAGAACGGCCGTACCGACGTGCTCACCGAGCTCGACCCGGCCGCGGTACGCCCCTCGATGGAGCTGCTGACCTCGGTGCTGTCACTGGCCGGCGGACTGCCCGAGGGGCACCTGGCCAAGCTGCGGCCACTGGTCCGGCGGCTGGTCGAGGAACTGACCAAGCAGTTGGCCACCCAGGTGCGTCCGGCGCTGACCGGGCTGACCAACCCGCGTCCGTCCCGCCGTCCCGGCGGCCGGATCAACCTCGCCCGTACCCTACGGGCGAACCTGCAGCACACCCAGCGGCTCGACGACGGCCGGACGGTCGTGGTGCCGGAACGCCCGGTCTTCAACACCCGGACCCGCAAGGAAGCCGACTGGCGGCTGGTGCTGGTGGTCGACGTGTCCGGCTCGATGGAGGCGTCGGTGGTGTGGTCGGCGTTGACGGCCGCCGTGCTGGGCGGGGTGCCGACCCTGTCCACCCACTTCCTCGCCTTCTCCACCGAGGTGGTCGACCTGACCGACCGGGTCGACGACCCGCTGTCGCTGCTGCTGGAGGTGCGCGTCGGCGGCGGTACGCACATCGCCGCCGGGCTGGCCCACGCCCGCTCGCTGGTGACCGTGCCGAGCCGCACCATCGTCGCGGTGGTCAGCGACTTCGAGGAGGGCTACCCGCTGGCTGGGCTGCTCGGCGAGGTCCGCACCCTGGCCACTTCCGGTGTGCATCTGCTCGGCTGCGCCGCACTGAACGACCGGGGCGCGCCCTGCTATTCGGTACCGGTCGCCGAGCAGCTCGTCGCGGCCGGGATGCCGGTCGCCGCTCTCAGCCCGCTCGAACTCGCCCGCTGGGTGGGCGATCGCATCCGCGGAGGATCACGTTGACGGACCGCACACCCACCGACCTGTTGCCGTCGGTGCTGCCAGAGGTCGCCGCTGCGGCGGTGGCCGCCCTGCCACCCCGGCTGCACAAGCGGCTGGACGCCACCGTCGGACGGCTGGCCGGGGTACCGGTCGACCGGGTCGACGGCGGCGTATCGGTCGACTGCGGCGCCGAGGCCCTGGTCACCCTCACGCCCGGGCCGACCGGCGCGGTCACCGAAGGGCACCAGGCGCGGTGCAGCTGCCTGCTGGCACCCCGCTGTCTGCACCGGACCGCGGTCCTGGTCGCCTGCCCGGTCGCCGATCCGGCCACCCATCCCGACCCGGCGTCCGCCGGCGCGTCGTCCGCTCCGGACAGCCATGGCGCGAAAACCGGCCGGACCGGGCGAACCGCGAGATCGGCCGCCGGTCGTGCCGGCCAGAACACGGCACCGACGAAGGCGCAACGGGCCGCCGCCGGTGCGCTGTGGCGGGCCGCCGCCGCAGTGCTCGCGGCCGGCGTGCCGGCCGCCGGTGCGGTTCCCCAGGCCGAACTGCTGCGGGCCGCCCACAGCGCCCGGCTGGCCGGCCTGCCGCGGGCCGAGAGCGCCGCGCTGCGCACGGTCCGTGGCCTGCGCGCCCACCGGGAACGACAGGCCGGCCACCGGCTGGCCGAGCTGGTCGAGGTGCTGCACGACCTGCTGTACGTGGTCGGCCGGCTGGCCGCCGGCGATCCCGACCCGGCGCTGGTCGGCATCCTCCGGCGGGCCTACCAGCCGGACGGAACGCTGGAGGTGTACGGCGTCTGCCGGGAGCCGGTGATCAGCGCGAACGGATACGCCGGGGTGGTCACCCACCTGGTCGCCGCCGACGGGCGCCAGCTCTCCTTCGGCGACGTGAAACCGGGCGGCCCGGAGCGGGCGCGGGACTGCGCCCGGGCGGTCACCGAGATGGGCGCCGTCGCGGTCAACCACGCGGTGCTGGCCCGCGGCGGCCTGCGGATCACCGGCACCACCGTTTCCCCGGACGGCCGGCTCGGCGCCGGCAAGGGGGTCCGCGCCAGCCCGCTCACCGAGACCGACTGGGCCACCGGACCGCTGGCGGAACTGTTCGCCCGCCCACTCGCCGAGGTGGTGACCGCCCAACTCGCTGCCGACGACCCGGACGACCCGATCCGGGCCGGCACCGCGCTGGTCGGCGGTGACCTGATGGTCCTGGGTGCCGTCGGCGACCAGGTGCTGGCCCGCGAGCTGGCCCCCGCCACCGACGCCGGACCTGAGCGGGTGCCGGTGCCGGACGGGCCGGTGATCCGGCTGGCACCGGTCAATTCCCACCCGATGCTGGCCCACGTGGCCAACCTGCGGCGGCTCGCCTCCCGGCCGGGCCTGCGGATCCGGGTGGTCGGCCGGCTGGACCCGGACCGGGCCAGCACGCTGCGCCCGCTCGCGGTCGGCCCGGTGCCCGGTGCCGCCACGACGCTCCGGCTGCCGGCGGACTGGCACGGCCGGGCGGACCTCGGCTACGACGAGATCCAGGGCGGTCACCTGCCGCCGCCTGACCCGGCCGCGATGACCGAACCGGTCCTCGCCGTCGGCGTCGACGCGGTCGCGGAGTCCCCGCTGTGGCGGGTTCGCCGGCTGGTGGAGCTGTCCGTCTCCGGCGGTCGCCGCGCCGTCGTCGAGGCGGCCCGCGGCGAGGGCACCGGGCTGACCGGTCCGCTGCGCCGCGCCGGCTTCACGACCGCCGCCACGGTGGCCGCCGCGCTCGCCGACGAGTCCGACCGGCGCGGGCGGGATGCGTTCGGTCGGCGTACCGATCCCGACCCGGACCGGTACGCCTGGGCCTGGCTCGCCACGACTGCCCACCTCGCCGCCACCGAGCGAGAGCTGATCCGCTCATCCTGGGACACCCCAGGTTCGGTTGATTTCTGACCGGCGTAGTGCCTCGGGTATCCCGGTCAGACCAGGCCGGCTTCGCGGAGCAGTTGCCACAGGCCGGCGCCGTCGGGCGCGGACAGCCACTTCTGCCCCACCGGCCCCGATGACGGCAGGCCGGCCGGGGCGGGCAGGCTACCGGCCAGCACCGACTGGGTTGGGGAGAGCCGGCGGATCGCCACCCCGGCGACGTTCTCCGGGTGGGCGGCGGCGAACTCCCGGTAGATCTCCTGGTCGTGTTGGCCGTCGTCGCCGACCAGCAGCCAGCGCACGTCCGGGAACTCCTTGGCCAGCCGGGCCAGGGTGCTGCGCTTGTGTTCCATTCCGCTGCGGAACCAGCGGTCGGCGGTCGGGCCCCAGTCGGTGAGCAGCAGCGGCCCGGCGGGGTAGAGGTGCCGCGACAGGAAGCGGGTCAACGTGGGCGCCACGTTCCACGCGCCGGTGGAGAGGTAGAAGACCGGCGCACCGGGGTGCGCGGTGACCAGCCGCTCGTAGAGGACCGCCATGCCGGGCACGGCGTTGCGGGCGTGTTCGTCGAGCACGAACGTGTTCCACGCGGCGAGCAGCGGCCGGGGCAGCGCGGTCACCATGACCGTGTCGTCGATGTCGGAGATGATGCCGAGCTTCACCTCCGGGTCGAGGATGCGCACCGGTGCGTCGACCGGCTCGGCGTCCGGGACGCTGAGCCGGACCGTGCCCCACCCGGGTGGCAGGTCTGCCTCGACGAGCGTGTCGACGAAGCCGCTGCGGTCGGCCTGCGTCTCGTGTCGCACCCCGCCGGCCTCAATGGTCACGGTGACGTGTTTGTTGGGCAGGGTGGCGAAGCTGCGCCAGCCGCGGACCTTGTCCAGCCGGCCCCGCTGGCGGGTGTCCGGTCGGCCCAGCAGCACCCGGCACATCACCCGCACCCAGCCCGGGGCGCCATAGCCGGTGTACGCGACGATGTTGACCCGCCAGCCGGTGCGCCGCAGCCGACGCTGGACGAGCTGGTGCACGGCGTCCTCGATCCGCGCAGCCCGGTGCAGGTTCGGAACGGCCAGCTGGCCAGCGGGAGTGGGTGGCACGCGCCAACCCTGCCACACGCAGACGGACACGGCCACGCGAGCCGGCCGGCTGAGCCAATCCACCTCGGCGGCCCCGCCAAACGTGAAACACTCCGTCGGGACGACGACGGGGGCGTGGTCGTGTCACATCCAGAGCAGCACCGTGGGCGATGGCGTCCGCGACTCGACCGGCCGGCGCTCGTCGCGCTGCTGTTCGGGCTCGCCGGCGTCGGGTATCGGCTGGTCCTGACGCTGTACACGGTGCCGGTGTCGAACAGCGACGAGGCGACCTTCGGCCTCGCCGCGCTGCACATCGGGCAGGACCGGGAACGCCCAATCTTCCTCTACGGCCAGCACTACATGGGGATGCTGGAGTCGTACCTGGCCGCTCCCCTGGTGGCGGTGGCCGGGCCGAGCTGGCCGGTGCTGCGGCTGCCGATGCTCGCGTTGTACGCGGCCTTCATCTATCTGATCCACCGGCTGACCCGCCGGCTCTGCACACCCTGGTTCGCGACCTTCGTCGTGGGCCTGCTCGCGCTCGGAGGAGAGCGGGTGGTGCGCGACCAACTCACCGTGGTGGGTGGTCGGCCCGAGGTGAAGCCCGCGGTGCTGTTGATGCTGCTGATCACCGTGGGCCTGGCCGCTCGCACGGTCCACCGCCGACGGCTCGCGGCCGCCCTGTTCGGCCTGCTCGCCGGGCTGGCCGTCTGGTCGGACTGGCTGATCCTGCCGTACCTGGCGGTGGCCGGGCTTGCCCTGGTGTGGGCGGTGCGGCGGGAACTGCTCGGCTGGTCCGGCCTGCTGCTGGTGGCGGGGTTCGTCGTCGGGGTGGCACCGATGATCGTCGACAACCTCCGGGCCCCGCCCGGCGAGGACTCACTGTCGGTGTTCCGGGAGATCAGCACCAAGGCCGGGCCGCTCCCGCCCTGGTCCGACCGGGTCCGGGGCGGCCTGCTGGAAGGGGTGCCGTTGGCGCACGGGCTCTGCCCGGTCAACGGCTGCGGACGCTGGCAACAGTGGTTCGGCCTCCTGTACCCGGTGCTGCTGCTGGCCGGTGCGGTGCTCGCGGTGCTCGCGTACCGCCGCGCGGCCGGGGCGCCGCGCGGGGAGCGGGTCGGGCCGGTGGTGCAGCTCGCGCTGGTCGCCGGTGCGGCGTTGACCCTGCTGTCGTACGTGCGCAGCCCGCTCGCTGCGACCAGCCCGCTGGGCAACGCCCGTTACCTGTCGGTGCTGCAACTGTCCCTGCCGGCGGCGCTCTGGCCGCTCTGGGTGGCGGCGGTGGCGTGCTGGCGGGGCAGGGTCGGTGCGCTCGGCCGGCTCACCGGCGCGCTGTCCACCGCGGTGCTGGCGGCGCTGACCGCGATCACGCTGGTGGTCACCGTGCTCTTCGCGGTCACCGGCGCCGCGGCGGCACGGACCGAGGAGCGCCAGGCCCGGGAGCTGGCCGCCGCGTTGCGCGCCGACGGCCCCCGCGAGGTGTACGGGGGCTACTGGACCTGCAACCGGTTGATCTTCAACACGGACGAGGAGGTGGTCTGCGGCGTGCTCGACGGCGACCTGTCCCCCGGGCAGAACCGCTACCGGCCGTACTGGCGGCAGGTAGGGCGGGCCGAGCGGCCGGGCTACGTGGTGGAGATCGGCTCGCCGATGGAGCGGCGGCTGCGCAGACTGCTCGCCGACCGGGCCGACGCCGCACTGGTGCGGGAGGTCGGCGGCTATCGCGTGTACCACCCCGACACCCCGGTGCGGCCCTGGCGGTAACGGCGGGTCGTACGCTGGCCGGGCCGGCGCGCGGGGCGCCGCCGTTCCGCGCGTCGAGGAGACCAATGCTCATCCTGCTGCCGCCCTCGGAGGGAAAGGCCGACGCCGGCACCGGGCGACGCTGGGCTCCGGACCGGCTCTCGCTGCCCGCGCTGAACCCGGCCCGCGAGCGGGTGCTGAACGCTCTGGTGACGCTGAGCGCCGGGCCGGACGAGGCGACGGCGCGGGCGGCGCTCGGCCTCAGCGAGGGCCAGCGGGGCGAGCTGCGCCGCAATGCCCGACTGCGGGAGGCGGCCACCGCGCCGGCCGAGCGGCTCTATACCGGGGTGCTCTACGAGGCGCTGGATCTGGCCTCGTTGCCACCTGCCGCGCAGCGGGCGGCCCGCCGGTCGATCCTGATCAGCTCCGGGCTGTGGGGCGCGGTCCGACTGGCCGACCGGATCCCCCCGTACCGCTGCCCGATCGGCGCTCGTCTGCCGGACGTCGGGGCGTTGTCGGCGTACTGGCGCACGGAGCTGGCGCCGGTGTTGGACGACGCCGCCGGCAGGGGTCCGGTACTGGACCTGCGCTCCGCCGCGTACGCGGCCACCTGGACGCCGCGCGGGGAGCTGGCCGAGCGGACCGTCACCGTACGGGTGCTGCACGAGCGGGAGGTCGACGGTGTGCCGGTACGCTCGGTGGTCAGCCACTTCAACAAGGCGACCAAGGGGCGGCTGGTCCGTGACCTGCTCGTCGCCGGTGCCCGGCCGCGAACCGCCGCGGAGCTGATCGGCACACTGCGGGAGTTGAAGCACACCGTCGTGGAGCAGGCCACCGCGTCCGGCCGGGTACGGCTGGTGGATCTGGTGGTCACCGACCTCTAGCGAGGGGGCAGCCGCAAGATTTGCTCAAGGCTGGGCCGGACCCGTTCCGTAACGGCGACGCAGGGGCCACGGTTGGACAACCCAAACTCCGACAAGGAAGCCTTCGTTGACCCGCGAACCTGCCCTGCTCGACCGGCCCCGCTCCCCGGCGCCGCCATCCCCGCTGGACTGGCTGACCCTGGGCGACGCGTTCGAGGCCGCCTGCCTGCGGCGCTGCACGCCGCCGCCGACCGCCGCGCGCCCGAGCGCCGCATTTCCCGCGCACGCACCCGGGGTGGTGGAGTTCAACCGGGAGGACGCCGCGCAGCGGATGCGGCAGCTGCTCGCCCGGCTGGACATCCCGGTCACTCACGAGGTGGCGGTCGGGGGCCTGCGCCGCCGCTACGAGCTGCACCGGCTCTGGGTGCCCCGGGAGCACCAGGGCGCGTACACCCGAATGTTGGACGCGGGCTGGTGGCAGGGGCGGCGTGAGCTGCTCGGCGGGCCGCTGCCCGGGGCCTCGCCTGCGCGCCGACGGTTGGTGACCCGGCTCGCGGCGGCGGCCTGGCGTTCGGCGCTGCTGGCCGCCGGGCGGCACGTTCGCCGGCACATCCTCGGCGTGCGACTCACCGACCGGGAGCTGGCCGCGGTGCTGATCCGCAGCGCTGCCGTGCTCGACGTGCCGGCCCGACTCCGCCCGGGCACCGGCTGCTTCCTGGTCAGCGTGGCCGACGGCCCGGACCGGGCGCGAATCATGAGCAGCGCGGCGCTGGAGCCGGCGCGCGCGGCGGCGACGGCGCGGGGC
This sequence comes from Micromonospora sp. NBC_01638, assembly GCF_045209745.1. Lineage (NCBI taxonomy): Bacteria > Bacillati > Actinomycetota > Actinomycetes > Micromonosporales > Micromonosporaceae > Micromonospora > Micromonospora sp. NBC_01638. The sequence goes on along the minus strand of NZ_CP109273.1, from coordinate 4,365,041 downwards.
GCGGCCCTGCCGTCGGCGCGCGGCGTGGTCGTGGCGCCCGCGCGTCGCCCGGCCTGCTGATCGGTGCTCGGGGCGCACCCGCCCGGCACACCACCTCCAAGGGGGTTGCGCGCACCGGCCCGACGGCGCACAGTGCACCGCGTGAGTCGTACCTCGTCCGGCCCGCCCGGTCGCCACCGCGCGGGGACGGCAGCCCTGTTGACGGTGCTGCTGGTCGCGAGCCTGAGCGCCGCCGGCTGCCGGGACGCCCCGACCGAGCCGATGTCGATCCGGATCGCCACCGGCAGCCCCACCGCCGTCTACTACGCGTTCGGGCAGTCCCTGGCGGCCATCCTCAACCGGGAACTGCCCGGCGTGCGGGCCAGTGTGGTGATCACCGCCGCCTCGGCGGAGAACGTCCAGCTGGTCGGCTCCGGCGGCGCCGAGCTGGGCTTCACCCAGGCCGACGTGCTGCCCACCACCACGGCGGGAAACCCCTCGGTCGACGCTGTCGCCCGGGTGTACGACGACCAACTGCACCTGGTCACCACGGGCGGCGGTCCGGTCCGCACGGTCGCCGACCTGCAGGGCCGGCGGGTCTCCGTCGGCGCACCCGGATCAGGCACCGAGATCACCGCGACCCGGCTGTTGGAGGTGGCCAGCCTCGGCGGCGACGAGGTGCGCCGGGAGCGGCTCGGGCTGGACGACTCGTTGGCCGCGCTCCGTTCCGGGCGGATCGACGCGTTCTTCTTCTCCGGCGGGTTGCCGGTGCGGGGCATCAAGGAGCTGGCCGGGCGCAGCGCCACCCGGATCGTGGACCTCAGCGACTGGACCGAGCCGTTGCGCGCCCGCTACGGCCAGGTCTACGTCTCCCGGGACATCCCCCGCTCGGTGTACGGGGTGGACGCGGTGACCACGGTGGCCAACCCGAACTACCTGATCGTCCGGGCCAACCTGCCGGAGCGGTTGGTCCGGCAGGTGACCCGGCTGCTGATGGAGCGCCGGGCCGAACTGGCCGCCGCGCACCCGGCGGCGGGGCGGATGAGCCCTCGCTCGGCGATCGTCACCGCGCCGCTGTCGCTGCACCCCGGGGCTGCCTCCTGGTACCGCGCCGCCAAACCCTGAGCAGGCCGGGTTCTACCGCGCCGGGGTGGGCCGCAGGTCGGCGGCCACCTCCTCGTCCGCAGGCTCCGGTGACGGGTCAAGCTCGGGCGCCGGGAACCACAGGGCGGCGATCAGCCCGCACGGCTCCCCCGGACGCATGGTGAGCCGCCCGTCGGACGCGTCCACCAGCACGGCGGCGATGGTCAGGCCGAGCCCCGCGCCGTCGACGTTCTGCGCGTCCGGCGCCCGCCAGAACCGCTCGGTCGCCTGCCCGAGCTGACTCTCGGTCATGCCCGGCCCGGAGTCGCGCACCTCCAGGGACACCCCGTTGTCGCGGCGGGCCACCGTCACCGTCACCGCTCCGCCAGCCCCACTGAACTTCACCGCGTTGTCGATCAGAGCGTCCAGCGCCTGGTCGACGGCGGTCGGCACAGTCTGGGCGTACGCCGGGGCGTCGGTCGCGGCCAGTCGCAACGCGATCGAATGGTGCCGGGCCAGCGGCGCCCACGCGGCCACCCGGGACGCGGCCACCGCAGCGGCGTCCACGGTGACCCGCTCGTTCTCCTCCCGTTCGGCCCGGGCGAGGGTGAGCAGCGCGTCGAGCACCAACGCCAACCGGTCGGTCTCCTCCAGTGCCAACCGGTGCTCGGATCGGCCGTCCGGGTCGGTGAGGCTGGGGCCCAACTCCTCCACCCGCAGCCGCAGCGCGGTGAGCGGGTTACGCAACTGGTGGCTGGCGTGCGCGACGAAGGCGCGCTGCCGGTCCATCACGTCGGAGACCACGTCGGCCATGTGGTTGAAGCTGGCCGCGAGCCGGCGCAGCTCCGGCGGGCCCAGGCGGTGCTGCACCCGGGCACCCCGGTCGCCCTCGGCGATCTCGTGAGTCACCGCGTCCAGTTCGGTGACCGGGCGCAGCACCCAACCGGCCAGCCCGAACGCGGTGAGCACGCAGGCCAGCACGGCGAGCAGACCAGCCAGGGCGAGAAGCAGCCACCACGCGATGACAGCTCGGCGGATCGGGCCGGCCGGGGTCACGATCACCACCGCGCCGAGCACCTCACCACCGTCGTTGATCGGCACCGCCACCACCACCGGGCTGGTCGTCCAGGGCCAGACCGACTCGGGGTCGCTGGTCTGCTGCCCGGACAGCGCGATGTCCAGAACCGTTGCGGTCCCCGGGCCGGGCTGCCACCTCGGCGACGCGACCGGGGTGCTCCGGTCCCGGTCGACGACCGCCGCGCCGATCCCGTACAGGTTGTCGTAGCTGGTCAGCTCCGACTCGATCGGGCCCGGCCCGCCGTCGCGTAACGCCGGCCCGGCCAGCGAGGCGAACCGGGTGGCGTCAGCGAGCCGGTCGGCACGGATCCGGTCGGTTTCGCGGCTGGCCATGGTGGCGGCCAACGGTGTCTCCAACGCGATGAGGACGAGCACCATCAGCAGCAGATAGCTGATCACCAGTCGCCGGCGCACGTCAGCTCCTCACGAGTCGCGCAGCCGGTAGCCGATGCCGCGTACGGTCTCCACCAGGCGGGCGTCGCCGAGCTTGCCGCGCAGCGACCCGACGTGCACCTCGACCGTGTGCCGGTCGGTCCAGGTGGTGCCCCAGGCGTCGAGCAGGATGCGATCACGGGGCACCGCCACCCCCGGCTGGCGGGCCAGCGAGAGCAGCACGTCGAACTCCTTGCGGGTCAACGTGACGGCCCGGCCGTCCACGGTCACCGTCCGCGCGGCCACGTCGATGCGCACCGCACCGGCCTCGATGAGGTGCCGCTCCGGCGCGGCGTTCGCGGCCCGGCGCAGCACCGCCTCGATCCGGGCCTGCAACTCCACCATCGAGAACGGCTTGACGACGTAGTCATCCGCGCCGAGACGCAGGCCCAGCACCCGATCGCGCTCCTCGCCCCGCGCGGTCACCGCGATGATACCGAGTTGGCTGCTCCGCCGGCGCAGCTCCCGGCACAGGTCGGTGCCGTCACCGTCGGGCAGGGTCAGGTCGAGCAGCACCAGGTCGCACGGGGCAGCGGAGAGCGCGGCGGCGACGGTGGCCGCGTGCTCGACCTCGTACCCACGGCGGGTGAGGGCGGAGGAGAGCGCAGCGGCCACCCGGCGGTCGTCCTCCACCAGCAGGATCCGCACCCGTGCCCCCCTCCGTCGCCGCGCCGTTCTGCGAATGGTGGCAGAAGTCTGCGCCCAGCGGGAGGCCGCCTGCCGCGACGGGCCGGCTACCGGGTCGCGGGCCAGTGCTCCGCCTTTCAGGGCGGGGGTGAAGGCCCGTGCTGGGAGGGCCGCCAATGCCCGAGTAGTGCCTTAAGTCGGGCGGTTCTGCTGCTCGATGTACTGACGCACGACGCTCAGCGGTGCTCCGCCCATGGAGCCCGCGAAGTACGAGCCTGACCAGAGCTTGTTGGCCCGGTAGTAGTGACGCGCGAGGTCGGGGAACTCCTGGCGCATCCGCCGACTCGACACGCCCTTGAGGGAGTTGACCAGCTTCGCCAGGGCCACCTTGGGCGGGAAGTTGACGAGCAGGTGGATGTGGTTGTTCTCCCCGTTGAACTCGACCAGTTCGGTCTCGAAGTCGGCGCACACCGCCCGCATGATCTCTTCCATCCGGGCGAGGTGCCGGTCACCGAACACTCTGTGCCGGAACTTCGTCACGAAGACCAAGTGAGCATGTAAAGCAAAAACACAGTGCCTACCAGTGCGGATGCCATCAATGTCTGCCATAGACCAACATGGGACACTCGGTCTCGTGCAGCTTCGTTACAACTTCCGGGTCTATCCGGACGCCGTTCAGCGCACCGCGTTGGCGAGAGCGTTCGGGTGTGCCCGGGTGGTGTTCAACGACGGGCTGCGTCTGCGTCAGCAGGCACGCGAGGCTGGCGAGGAGTACGTCTCGGACGCCGACCTGTCCAAGCGGGTCATCACCCAGGCCAAGGACACCCTGGAACGGGCGTGGTTGGGTCAGGTGTCCGCCGTGGTCTTGCAGCAGGCACTCGCGGATCTGAACGTGGCGTACCGTAACTTTTTCTCCTCGGTCACCGGCAAGCGCAAGGGCCGCAAGGTGGCACCGCCGCGGTTCCGGTCCCGCAAGGACAACCGGCAAGCAATCCGGTTCACCAGGAACAGCCGGTTCAAGGTCCTCGACAACGGCCGACTTCGGCTGCCAAAGATCGGCGATGTGCCGGTTCGGTGGTCGCGCGGCCTGCCGTCCGAGGCCAGCTCGGTCACGGTGATCCGGGACGCGGCCGGGCGGTACTTCGCCTCGTTCGTCGTCCACACCACCGACGCGCCGCTCCCGGAGACGGACTCCGAGATCGGTATCGACCTGGGCCTGACCCACTTCGCGGTCATGTCCGACGGCACGAAGGTGACCGCACCGAAGTTCCTGCGCCGCGCGGCCCGCAAGCTCAAGCGGTTGCAGCAAGACCTGTCCCGCAAGACCAAGGGCAGCAACCGCCGCAAGAAGGCCGTGGTCAAGGTCGCCCGCGCTCATGCGCGGGTGGCCGACACCCGACGGGACTGGCAGCACAAGCTCTCGACATCGATCATCCGCGACAACCAAGCGGTGTACGTCGAGGACCTGTGCGTGGTTGGTCTCGGCAGGACCCGGCTCGCGAAGTCCGTGCACGATGCGGGGTGGGCCAGTTTCACCGGCATGCTGGAGTACAAGGCTGCCCGGTACGGGCGCACGTTCGCCCGGGTGGACAGGTTCTTCCCGTCGACCCGGATGTGCTCCGACTGTGGCCGGGTCAACGACAAGTTAACGCTGAACGTCCGAGCGTGGGACTGCCCGTGCGGCGCAGCCCACGACCGGGACGTCAACGCCGCGAAGAATGTCAAGGCCGCCGGACAGGCGGACTTCAACGACCGTGGAGCGCAGGTAAGACCAGCATCCGTGCTGGCACCGCGCGGCGAAGCGGTAACCCACCCGGACGCCGCGTGTTCCACGCGCAGCGTGGAGGGAATCTCCGTCCTTTAGGACGGCGAGGATGTCAAAGACCGAAGACGTCGTCGGCGGTGGCGTCCCGGACGCCGTCGGTAAAGCCGCGGAAACCCGGGTCCTCGTGGCTGGCCGGCACGCTGGTGACGGTGACCCCGCTGGCCTGGGTGACCGCGTCGACGAGGGGCGGATAGTCGATCTCAGCGTCGGAGAAGGCACCATCGTCCGCCTCGGCCAGGTTGATCACATGCTGGACGCCATCGGACGGAGTGTCCGGGTCCTCGGCCCACTCGCCGCCAGCCCGGTAGCACTCGTCGTACAGCGCGCGCTGACTGTCGGTCCAGTCGTCGTCGTAGCTCTGCATCGCCCATCCCTCCGCGGCCGTTGACCTGAGCATGCCCGGCGGGGGGCGACGGGCGCGGCGGTACCGGCGAAACCCGGGCGAGGGCGGCGGCAGCACCGCGCGGCGGGCAGCTCTTCCCGCACGTGTACGGCCCGCTGCCGGTCACGGCGGTGGTGGCACTACCGGCGGACACGTCGGCCGCCGACACGGTGGCCGCCCTGCTGGGCTGACAGGGATACGCCCGGCCCGAGAGGTGTCGGACCGGGCGCGGAACGCCGTGCGCGAGGCTCAGCGGCAGAGGCGGTCGATCTCCTCCTGGAACCGGTCCATCGGGTTCGCCTCGGCGGGGCCGAGCAGGTAGGTCTTCAGCTCCCGGCGGGCCTCGGTCATCGGGTCGTCGCCGGCCCGGGTCACCGCCACGATCTTCTCCAGCTCACCGCAGTCCTTGGAGAGCAGGTACGCGGCCCGAGCCGTCGGGTACTCCCGGCGGAAGTCGTCCTCCGGCAGGCCGGCCGGGTTGGCCACCACGTACGGCCGCTGGCTCTGCACGAAGTCGGAGACCACACTGGACACGTCACTGATCAGCAGGTCGGTCTGGTTGAAACAGTCGAACAGCCCGGGCGTACGGCCGGTGACCACCAGGTGCGCGGTGCCGTCCAGGGAGGACGCGTTCGGGTTGCCGCCGGCGGCGCGGATGGCCGCGACGACCCGCTCGTGCACGGCCCTGGCGGCCCCGGACCGCGACCCGGTGAGCGGGTGCGGCTTGTAGATCAGGCGCAGCCGAGGTTCCGTGGCCAGCAGCCCCTTGACGATCCTCTCACCCATCAGCACCAGCGAGGTGTGGTACGGGTCGTCGTCGAGCCAGCCCTCCCAGGTGGGGGCGTAGAGCACGGTGAACGTCCGGTCCACCGACTCGGCGCCGAAGGTGTGCACCCCGGCCAACTGCGGTCGACCGATCTCGACGATGTCCGAGTCGAGCACCCCCACACCGGCCCGGGCGTAGCGCTCCCGGCCGGCCAGGCCGGCGACCCAGACCTCGTCGTACACCTTGCTGTACGGGTTGACGCTGGCCTGCTTGTCACTGTCGCCGTGCCCGATGAAGACGTGCTTCGTGCTCGGCTCACGGAGCATGTGGATGTTCGCACCGACGTTCGCGGAGTAGAGCGCCGCGCGGATGCCGCTGAGTTCGAGGTTCATGAAGTCGACCCCGGTCGGTACGCAGATCACCGGCAGCCGGGTGTCGGCCAGTTCCAGGAACGCGTCCCGGCTCCGCATCAGCACCACCGCGCGCTGCTGAAGCGCCTCGGTCGGGGCGAGCCACATGTTCGCCTGGTAGACGTCCTTGGCCGGGCCGGCGAAGTAGAGCGCCACCTCGGGCCGGTTCGTGTCCAGCCAACGCTGGACGGCGGGCAGCAGCGGGTCCTGCCCCGCGCCCCGACCCCGGAGCCAGGTCAGCGCGATGATGGCGCCCACCACACCGGTGGCCACGACCGCCACGGCAGCGGCGACGAAGAACGGCGTCGGATCGTGCTGCACCGCGGCTGCCACGGCGGCCGGCACCAGCAGCAGATTGAGCAGGGGCATCCGGTCACCGGCAACAGCCGCCGCCCAGGCCGGCGGCTGGGGGGCGGCGGACAGCGGACCCAGCTCGATGTTGCGCACCATGGCGGAGAGCGGATTGCGACGCTCGATCATGGTGGAGAACGCCCCGGCGAAGACCGACACGACCCACACCGCGGCGGGCAGCACCAGCAGCAGGGTCAGCTCACCGCCGCTGAGCCGCACCTCGGCGGCGACGAGCAGCACGGCCGCGAGGTCCCGGGCCAACTGCCGGTACGACCAGTGCAGACCCACCTTCTCCAACAACAGCTGTGACGGCGGTGACCAGCGGGCGATGGCGAACTCGCCGATGATGGCGGCCAGCCCGGCGACGGCGAACAGGCCGACCCAGCCGAATACGCCACTGACGAGCATGACCAGGTAGGCCAGCACCAGCAGCGCACTGTGGGCGGCCACTCCGAGACGACCTGTCAACGTGCCGAACAAACGAGTTCGCTCCCTACAAGATTTCGTTGCGGGCTGTGCCCGTGCTGAATCGACGTCACTCACCGTCGCGCAGCGGTCGACCGCGGCCGGCTGCGTGTGACTGCGACTTTAACGCGAGAGGACAGCTCGGTGTCGCTCGGGTATCCGGCACCATTTCGGTCAAAGCTCCGCGCCTCGGTGCACCAGGCCCCGCCACCGAGGTCGGGCTGCTCGGCGGGAAAAGCGCTCAGGCGACCCGCCGCAGGCAGGTCATCGCCCCGGGCGCCGGGCGCGTCGCGAACTCCTGGTAGCCGAGCTGCGGCGCGGTGTCGCGGGCGTATTTGTTGCCGTTGTAGACGCAGATGGTGCCCACGTCCAGGCGGTCCAGTGCCGGCGCCAGCTCGGCCGGCGCCGGGGTGGTGGCGCCGTCGGCGAAGCCGGCGAGCAACAGCCGGTCCTTGGAGAACTGGGACTTGAGGTCGTACTCGAGGAGGTAGAAGTCGCGGGGCAGGACGACCCGGACCTCGCTGGTGACAATCAGCGAGGTTCGCATGATCGTCTTCGGGGCGAGCAGCATGCCCTCCGGGCGGTCCAGCCCCTTGATCCAGAACGCGATCGCCTGACGCTGCTGCGGAAGCTTCCAGGTGGGGCGGTCGTGCACGTCGACCCAGCTCTTCGACGACCACATCGGAGTGGCGAACAGCGCGAACGAGGCGACCAGCAGCACCGCGATCCCGCCGGCCGCGGCGCGGCGCAGCGCCGGTGTCGGTGCCGGCAGGCGCACGGTGCAGAGCAGACCGATCAGCGTCGGTAGGGCGAGCAGCCACGGCACGCGCCAGAGCACCACCGAGATGCCACTCAACGCGCTCAGCACCTCCAGCACGCCGGGCATGAACAGCACGCTCATCGCCAGGGTGGCACCGGCTGCGAGCAGCGCGGGCGTACGCCGACGGGCGAGCAGTGGACCGCACCACAGCGCGAGACCGCTGATCACCCCGACCACACCGAACAGCAGGGTCCGCCGGTAGGTGGACGCCGCGTCGAAGAATTCGTCGTCCGCGCCGGTTGCGGTCATCCCGCCGAGGAGCAGGCGGGAGCCCACCAGCGAGCCGATCGGGTACGCGAGGGCGGCGACGGCGGCGACGATGGCGGCCTTCCACCGGCCGACCAGCAGCATGGCGAAGCTGGCGGCGCCGACCAGCATCGGCAGGATGATCGCCGCGGTGTTGGTGAGGCCGATCGCGGTGATCGAGAGCGCCACGATGAGCAGCAGGCTGCGCCGCGACCGGCTGTCGAACCACTCGGTCAGGTAGAGCCACATCAGCGGGATGACCGCCGAGACGAACATGCCCTTGCCCTCGTGGAGCCGGATGAGGTGGAACGTGCCCAGTGCGGCGTCATCGCCGGCGACGAGGTACAGGTACACGACCGCCACGGTGAAGGCGAGCATCGGACGGCGCGGGGCCCACCGGTGCGTCAGCCGCCAGAGTGCCAGCACCGCGAACACCGCCATGATCGGCAGCAGCACGAACCAGAGCGCCGAGCCGGCGTGGATGCCGACGACGTTGGCGAACGCGCCGACGAAGACCTCGAACGACGGGATCGGCGGCTGCGAGCCCATGGGCGGCAGCACGTTCTCGGAGAACAGGAAGTCGTTGAGCGGAATCAGGTCACGCTCGGCGATCCAGACCGACTTGCCGACGTAGTAGACGTCGTCCGGGGTGTTGCGGGCCATGAACAGCGAGGAGATCGCGACCAGCACCGAGACGGCCAGCGCGTACGCCGACTGCACCGCGGTGGGCGCCGGGACGGCCTGGGTGGAGACCATGCCGCTCAGCCAGACCCGGCGCACCAGCAGGATCCCGCCGATCGCCGCGAGCAGGCCGGCCACCGCCGGGATCCACCACGAGACGTCGACTCCGGTCCCGGCCGCACCGGCGGTGACGGCGGCCACGGCCGCGGCGACCAGCACCCCGATCAGGAGGCGGCGGTCGACGGCGGGCTGCGGGCCGGCCGGCTCGACGGTTGCCGCCCGCTCGCTGTCGGCCGGGGTGTCGGCGCCAACTCCCCGGGTGTCGGCGAGCCGGCGGCGGGCGCGCAGCAGGGCCACGACCGCGAGCACCACGCAGACGACCAGCCAGATCCGGAAGGTCACCGACGGACGCAGGTCCCCCAGGAAGGCCACGTGGTAGATCACGGTGAAGAGCGCGAACGCGAGCACAGCACCATCGGTGAGCACCGCCGGGGCGACGGCCACCAACGCGCGTACCCGGGACCCCGCGGCGCGACGGTCGGCGGGCCGGGTTGCCTGCTCAGCCCGGGACGTCGGATCCGAATCGGGCGCTACGGCGATGCTGTCGACGTTGGCCACGTGCGTCCTTACTCGTCAGGTGGTTGAGGGATTTCGGCGCGGTGACGGCCGGGTGTCAAGGTGGCAGCGTAGCGGAATTGGGCCGGAGGACCGCTCCTGCGGCGGCGGGTGTCGGGTGCCTGTTCAGCCCGACATCGGGGCCGCCCGGGGACGGGGTACGGCACTGTCGGCGCCGAGCCCGGCGGCCACGGATTCGACCAGATTGTCGAGGTAACCGTCGGTGAGCGGGAGTCGGGCGATGGCGAGCCGCCAGTAGAGCGGGCCGACGATGAGGTCGATCGCGGCGTCCGGGTCGATGTCGGCCGGCAGTTCGCCGCGTTGCACCGCACGGGCTACCAGGCGACCGCCGATCTCCTGCTGTCGGGCGTGCAGCACCTGACGCAGGGTCGCGTCGATGCTGGGGTTGCGAGCGGCCTCGGCCAGCAGGTCCGGGATGATCTGCGACGCCAGTGGGTGGCGCAGCGCGTGCGCCACCGCCTGGAACAGCAGCGCGAGGTCGCCGCGCAGGGTGCCGGTGTCCAGCGCGGGCAGCTTTCCCTGCGCCGCCGCGGCGACGATCTCCAGCACCAGGTCGAGCTTCGAGTTCCACCGCCGGTAGATGGCGGTCTTGCTGACGCCGGCCCGCCGGGCCACCGCCTCGATGGAGAGCCGGCCGTAGCCGACCGCGGCGAGCTCCTGCATCAGCGCGCGCCGGATCGCCGTGGTGATCTCGCCACGAAGCACCGCCGCTCCGGCCGGGGCCCGCCTCTTTTCGGTCGTCATCGAGGGCTCTTATCGCAGGTCACGGCGACCAGAGTAGCGCAACGACGATACGGTTGCGTCCCGACGTGTTTCGGACTACTGTCCACCCAGCGACGAGGCGGCGCCCCGCACACACTTCCCACTAGGATCCCATCGTCGCGAGCAACCCGTCTGCACGAAAGATCGGAGCGCCATTTCCATGGCCACCACCGCGCTGGTCGACCCCGAAACGGGCCTGACCCAGGCGCAGCTGGCCGCTCGGCACGGTCTACGGATCGCCGGTGAGCGACCCAGCCTCGCCGAGTACAGCCGCCGACTATGGGCCTACCGGCACTTCATCGCCGCATACGCCAACGCCAAGCTTGTCGCCTCGTACAGCAATGCCAAGCTGGGTCAGCTCTGGCAGGTGCTCACCCCGTTGACCAACGCGGCGGTCTACTACCTGATCTTCGGGGTGGTGCTGGCGCAGAACGACAAGATCCCGAACTTCATCGCCTACCTGACCACCGGGCTGTTCATCTTCAACTTCACCCAGAGCGCGGTCCTGGCCGGCACCCAGTCGATCAGCAGCAACCTGGGGCTGATCCGGGCGCTGCACTTCCCCCGGGCCAGCCTGCCGCTGTCCACCACGATCACGCAGTTCCAGCAACTGCTGGCCTCGATGGTGGTGCTGATCGGCATCGTTCTGGCCACCGGCGAGCCGCTCACCCTGGAGTGGTTGCTGCTGCTGCCGGCCCTGCTGCTGCAGGCGGTGTTCAACGCCGGCGTGGTGCTGATCGTGGCCCGGTTGGGCTCGAAGGCGAGCGACCTGAAGCAGGTCATGCCGTTCATCATGCGCACCTGGATGTACGGCTCCGGCGTCCTCTACAGCGTCAGCCTGTTCGAGCGGCTGCCCAGCTGGGCGACGACGCTGGTGCAGTACAACCCGCTGCTGGTCTACATCGAGCTGGCCCGGTACACGCTGCTCGAAGAGGCACCGCTGCTCAATGAGTCGCTGACCCAGCTCTGGCTGGTTGGCGCCGGTTGGGCGCTGGTGGCCGGGATCGGCGGTTTCATCTACTTCTGGCGCGGCGAACAGGAGTACGGCCGTGGTTGAGCAATTCGACGCTCCCGTCGAGGCGAACGCGACGATGACCCGGACGCAGGAGCGCATCCCGACCGTGGTCGTGGACGACGTGCACCTCATCTACCGGGTGCACCAGGGCGCCGGCGGTGGCACCACGCCGGTGGCCGCGCTGCGCCGGCTGGTCAAGCGCACCAACGCGCCGAATGTGCGGGAGGTGCACGCGGTCAAGGGCGTGTCCTTCACCGCGTACCGGGGCGAGGCGATCGGGCTGATCGGCAGCAACGGCTCCGGAAAGTCCACCATCCTGCGGGCCATCGCCGGTCTGCTGCCGGTCAACCGGGGCGCCATCCACACCCAGGGCCAGCCGTCGCTGCTGGGCGTGAACGCCGCCCTGCTCAACGACCTCTCGGGGGAGCGCAACGTCGTCCTCGGTTGCCTGGCCATGGGGATGCACCCTGACGATGTGGCCAAACAGGCCGCGGGGATCATCGACTTCTCCGGGATCAACGAGCGGGGCGACTTCGCGAGCCTGCCGATGCGCACATACTCGTCCGGCATGGCTGCCCGGCTGCGGTTCTCCATCGCCGCCGCCAAGAAGCACGACGTGCTGCTCATCGACGAGGCGCTCGCCACCGGCGACAAGGGCTTCCGCAAGCGCAGCGAGCAGCGCGTACGGGAGCTGCGGGAGGGCGCCGGCACGGTGTTCCTGGTCAGCCACCAGCTCTCCTCCGTGCGGGACACCTGCGAACGGACGATCTGGCTGGAATCGGGTGTCCTGCGGATGGACGGGCCCACCGACGAGGTCATTCGGGCCTATGAGGCGTACGCGAACAGCAAGTAGCACACCGGCGCACATCCGGCATCGGCACAACGCCATGGACCGCGTCGCCCGCGTTGGGGCGACGCGGTTCGCGCGTTAAGGTTCATTCCGTCGCCGCTCGGGCGGAACCTTCCGTTAACGCATCCCTGAGAGTGAGGATCCGGCAATGACGCAGGACCAGACCACTGGCCCGGACGCCGCTGCGGAGAACCCGGCGCCGTGGCGGCCCTCGCGGACAGTGGCCGTGGTTCTGGCCGGGGGCACCGGCACCCGGCTGGGTCTCGGCATTCCGAAACAACTGCTGAAGATCGCCGGCAAGCCGATCATCGAGCACACCCTGGCGGTCTTCGAGACGGCGCCGGAGATCGACGAGATCATCGTGCTGATGGCCACCGGCCACGTCGACGACGCCAAGCAGATCGTCGAGAAGGCCGGCCTGCGCAAGGTCACCAAGGTGATCGAGGGCGGCGACACCCGCAACGCCACCACCCGGATCGCGCTGGACGCGGTCGGCCCGGCGGACTGCAACATCCTCTTCCACGACGCGGTACGCCCACTGCTCAGCGGCCGGATCGTGCGCGAGTGCGTGAACGCGCTCTGGACCTACGACGCCGTGGACGTGGCCATCCCGTCCGCGGACACGATCATCCAGGTGGACGACAACGACTGCATCACCGACATTCCGGTGCGGTCCCGGCTGCGCCGTGGGCAGACCCCGCAGGCGTTCCGCTCCCCCACCATCCGCGAGGCGTACCGGATCGCCCAGGATGACTCGAACTTCGCCGCCACCGACGACTGCGGTGTGGTGCTGCGCTACCTGCCCGGCACCCCGATCAAGGTGATCGACGGTTCGGACGAGAACATCAAGGTCACCCACCCGGTCGACGTGCACCTGGCGGACAAGCTCTTCCAGCTCGCCGCGGCGCAGGCGCCCCGGCTGACCGACCACCGCAGCTACAGCGAGGAGCTGACCGGCCGCACCATCGTGGTGTTCGGCGGCAGCTACGGCATCGGCCACGAGCTGACCGAGCTGGCCCACCGCTACGGCGCCCAGGTCTTCCCGTTCAGCCGCTCCAGCACCGGCACCCACGTGGAGCGGGCCGGGGACGTCGAGGCCGCGCTGACGACCGCCTTCGAGGCCACCGGCCGCATCGACCACGTGGTGGTCACCGCCGGAATCCTGGAGAAGGGCGCCCTCGCCGAGATGGACGAGGAGACCATGGACCGGGTGCTCCAGGTCAACTTCGTCGGCCCGGTGACCATCGCCCGCCAGGCTCTTCCATATCTCCAGCAGACCAAGGGTCAACTGCTGCTCTACACCTCCAGCTCCTACACCCGGGGGCGGGCCCGCTACGCGCTCTACTCAGCCACCAAGGCCGCCCTGGTCAACCTCACCCAGGCGCTCGCCGACGAGTGGGCCGACGTCGGCGTACGCGTCAACTGCATCAACCCGGAGCGGACCGCCACCCCGATGCGGACGCGGGCCTTCGGCGAGGAGCCGGAGCACACCCTGCTCGCCGCGGAGGCTGTCGCCCAGTCGTCGCTGGACGTGCTGATCTCCGATCTGACCGGCCAGGTCATCGACGTACGCCGGGCACCCGGTGACGGGCCCACACCGACCGGGCCGGCCCAGTCCGTGCCGGCCCAGTCCGGGCCGGCTCGGGTGGAGGCGCCGGCCGGCGCCTCGACCGCGAACTGACGACGACGGCTGCGGAACCACGAACGGAGCGACATGCGCGGCGACCTGGTCCGAAAGCTGGCCGCCCGGTGCCTGAGCATCGGGTTGGCCGTGCTGGCCTTCGTCGTGCTGGCGCTCACCGGCGCCACCGGGTGGGGGCTGGCGCTGGCCGTCGCCGCGCTGGCCGCCTCAGCCGCCGAGCAACGGGTCCGGCCCAGCGCTGACCTCGTCGCGGAGACGACGCTGATCGCCGCCGCGCTCCTGGTCGGTTACTCCCGGCGGCTGGACGACGGGCTCAACCTGGCGCTGGTCGCCACCGCACTGGTCCTGCTGGGGTTGGTGCTGCTGGTGGGGCCCCTGCGGGCCGCCGGCAACCTGGAGATCCGGGCCGCCAACCTGCCGGTACGCGCCTGGACGCCGCTGGTCGCCGATCGGCTCGGCACCGCCCTGCTCGGGCTGCTCGCCGCCGTGGCGCTCGCTGCCGCGCTCGCCCTGCCGGCCGGCGTGGCGCTGGCCGCCAGTCTGCTGGTCGGCGCGGGCGCCGGTGCGGTCGCACTGGACCTGGCCCGGCGGCGGTTCCGGCCGACGGCTGGTGGCGGGCCAGTGGCCCGCGCGCTGCGCCGGCACCAGCCGGAGTTCCTGCTCTACTTCTCGGCACCTCCCGGGTCGGAATACCAGGTCACCATGTGGCTGCCCTACCTGGAACGGATCGGCCGGCCGTTCATGGTCGTGCTGCGCGAGCCGGAGTTCCTGGCCCCGATCGCCGCGGCCACCGACGCGCCCGTGGTCTACTGCCCCACCCTGCGGGCGATGGACGAGGCGCTGGTGCCGAGTCTGCGGGCCGCGTTCTACGTCAACCACGGGGCGAAGAACAGCCACTGCATCCGCTTCACCCAGCTCACCCACGTCCAGCTGCACCACGGCGACAGCGACAAGGCACCGAGCGCCAATCCGGTGTCGGGGATCTTCGACCGGATCTTCGTGGCCGGTCCGGCGGCCATCGACCGGTACGCCCGCGCCGGGGTGCAGATCCCGGCGGACAAGTTCGTGGTGGTGGGCCGCCCGCAGGTCGAGTCGATCGAGGTACGCCCGGAGCCGGCGCACGGGTTGGCGCACCCGACCGTGCTGTACACCCCGACCTGGACCGGGCACCACGCCGACGCCGACTACTGCTCGCTGCCGGTGGTCGAGGGTCTCCTGCACCGGCTGCTGGAGCGCGGCGCGACCGTGATCCTGCGAGCCCACCCGTACACCGCGCAGAACCCGGCGTCGGCACGCCAACTGGGCCGCCTGACCGAGTTGCTCCTCGCCGATCGGGCCCGCACCGGTCGTCAGCACGTGGTCGGTGCGGCGGCTCGGGAGCTGAGCCTGACCGAATGCGTCAACTCATCGGACGCGCTGGTGTCCGACGTGTCCGGGGTGATCTCCGACTACCTCTACTCCGGCAAGCCGTACGCGCTCACTGACATGGGCGACGAGGGTGACCGGTTCGTGGAGCGTTTCCCGTTGGCCGGGTCGGGTTACGTGCTGCGCCGGGACATGTCCAACATGGACGAGGTGCTGAACGCACTACTGGACACCGACCCGCTCGCCGAGGCCCGCTGGGCCACCCGCCGCCGCTACCTGGGTGACTTCCCGGCCGACTCGTACGCCGAGGCGTTCCTGACCGCGGCCCGCCGGGAGCTGGCGCCCACGAAGGAACTGACCGCGTCCGCAGCGGTGTAGCCGGTCAGCGGTACGGGTCCAGCAGCGCCAGCACGGCCGCCGGGTCCTCCACGTGCGCGTTGTGGCCGAGACCGGGCAGCGTGGCGACCGGCACGCCGTACTCCTTGAGCTGTTCGTCGGTGACCATCGGGTCGTGTTCCCCGCGCGCCAGCACCACCGGCACGTCGGTCGCCGCCAGCAGAGCGGCCAGGTCGGGCTCACCGACCGCGAAGGTGGTCGGGTCCATGGCGAGGCGCCACCGGCCGTCGACCTGACGCAGCCCGGCGGCCACGACCGGGTCATCCGGCGAGACCAGGCCGACCAGGCCGGAGACCCGCAGGTAGCGGCGAGCCGCCTCGGCGCGGCTGGCGAACCAGCTCACCGGGCGCGCGGCCAGCTCGGCGGCGCGGGTCAGCTCGGCGGGTGACCACGATGCCTTGATGCCCAGACCGACCACCGCGTCCACCGGCAGCCCGGCGGTGCGGGCGGCCAACGCGAGGCCGACCACCCCACCCAGCGAGTGCCCGAGCACGACGAGCCGGTCGTCGGCGGCGAGGCCGTGGGCGATCCGGCCGGCGAAACCCGCAAAGGAGTACGACGACAGCGGCGCCGCCCAGCCGTGACCGGCGAGGTCCGGTGCCAGCCACCGCCCGGGCCAGCGCTGCTCAAGATACGGCGCCGAGGGCAACCACACGTCACCCGTCGCCCCCATGCCGTGCAGCAGCAGCAGGACCGGCCTTCGATGAGAGTGACCACCCGATTCATCCACCACGGCCGCAGTCTCCCACGGTTCACGGCCGGGTACGAGGGTCGTCATCGGCGTCACTCGCGGGACACCGGCCAAGCAAGGTCCATTGTAGAGTGCGGTGCCTGGACGGGGAGCGTCACGTGTCGATCCCCTCGCGCAGAGGAGCCCACAGTGTTCAGGATGCTCGGATCAGCACTGGCCGCGACCCTGGCGGCCGTCGCGCTCGGCGCGCCGCCGACCCACCCCGCGCTCGGCACACCCATGGACGTCTCCACCGGCGACGGCGGGTCGGGTGTCGAGGCGGTCGCGGCAGCCGACCGGGTCCTACGGGTCTACAACAACAACATCGAGAACCTGGTGGTGAACAACTCCGACGGGAGCTGCACCCGAATCTCCGGGCCGGACCACCTGACCTCGATCCTGGTCGACGACGCCGGTCGCACCGGCACCAGCGCCGTGGTGGCGCCCGACATCCTGATCGTGCAGCAGGTGCGCGGCACCGGCCAGGCCGAGGCGTACGCCGACCAACTGTCGGCGAAGTTCGGCTACCCGGCGGGCACCTACGGGGCGATCGTGGCGTGGAGTGACCCGGAGCCCTGGGGTGGCACGCACAAGTGCAGCTCGCAGTCGCTCGGCGACCTCAAGAAGAAGCAGACCAACGGCATCATCTGGAACAAGCAGACGCTCAACCTCGCCGCTGGCGACATCTCGAAATACTGGAGTGCTGGCTGGCTCAAGCCGGGCACGGCGTACGCCAACGGTGCCGGATGCACGCTGTACAAGCCGCCGAACAGCGATCCGGACAGCACCGACTACCACAAGTGGAAGCGGACCAGCGCCATCGCGGCCCGGTTCACCATCAAGGCGACCGGCACGAGCGTGTTCGCCGCGACCATGCACCTGCCGCAGGAAAACCGGCAGAACGCCTGCGCCGGCGACGGCGACCGGGGCATCGCCAACAGCGGCATCCACCTCGGCGCGGACGCGACCAGCCTGCTGAACGCCTCCACGGTCCGCGTCGTGGGGATCGACGCGAACCGTACGGGCATCGCACCCGGCACGCTGAGCGGCTACGGCATGACCGGCTACGGGTCGGCGGCCACCAACGGCTCCAGCAAGATCGACTACCTCTTCGTGAAGGGGACCGTCCAGCCGTCCAGCATCGGCCACACGGTCAGCGGAACGAAGTCGAACCACCTCGCGCTGTACGGCTTCATCACCTACTGACCGCACCGACAAAGACGACGCGGGCGCCGGCCCCTTGTGGGGGACGGCGCCCGCGTCGGCTGCGCCCAGGTCAGGCGGAGTAACCCCGGTTGGCGATCCAGTTGGCCAGATCGATCGTGGTCATCCAGTACGACGGGTCGGCCGCGTTCGCCGAGTCGGCGATCCGCACGGTCCGGCCGTTGTCCTTGTAACCCACCACGGCGACGTAGTGCCCGCCGCCGTAGGAGCGCCAACCGCCGTTGGTGTCGGTGGCGTCGCCGACGACGTTGGCCACCACGCCGCGGCCGTCGGTGATGGCCTTGACGACGTCGGCCTGGAGCCGGTCCATCTGCGCCGGGCTGGGCGCGCCGGCGAACATCCGGGTCCGGTACGGGGAACCCTTCACCTCGGCGTTGAGCACCCGGGTGGTGTCCTGGGCCGAGTTGGTGCCCATCTCGGTGGTGCCCAGTTTGGCACCGAGCTCGTTCTGGGTGCGGTCGATGCCGGCGGCGCTGAGCGCGTTACGGGTGGCTGCCGGGCCGCAGTTGTAGTACGTGTTCTGCGCCTCGTAGTCGTAGTCGAGCATCTTCGTCGCGGGCGGCTTCGGCGGGGCCGGCTTAAGGCTCAGGTCCGGGTTGCTGCTGGCGTTGGCCGCGGGTGACGCGGCGGTGGTAGCCGGGGCGGTGGTCGGCGCGGCGCTGGCCGAGGGGGACGCGTCGCGCGCCTCACCGCGGGAGGCGGCGGTGTCGCTGCGCATCTCGGCGACCGTGGTCGCGGTGCGCTGGCTGGCCGGGTCGTCGTCGGCGACGGCGACCAGCCCACCGGTGGTGGTGGCGATCGCGAGGGCCGCGGCGGAGGCGGCAACGATCTGGTATGGGCGCTCGGTGGCGAAACGGCGGAGCTGACGCTGCAGGGTGTGCTTCACGGGGTCCTCCACGGATCCGGGGGGAGAGCGGCACACCGGGGCCGGACCGGTATATCCGGGCAGGCGCCAGCGCGCGGACCGTGGTCCGCGGATGGTGAACCGCTCAGGGGAACGCCCGGCGCTGCCGGGCGGGATAGGCGATGACCCGGGGGGGTCAGCTCACCGTCACTGGACGAATGAGCGGGGGCACCGCTGCGCCGTGGAGGCGAGGGAACAACCGAGGGGTGGAAAGGTGCTGCACGAGGATGGAACTCCTTCCGACACCGCCTACCGGGTTAGCTGACGGATTCGGGCGGGAAGATCGCCCTACCGCGGGCCATGGCTCGCGGATTCACCCCGGACTTACTGGTGGGTCCCCGGTTCGTTTTCACGATTGAGCGGGTCGGCGCGGCGTCGCCTCTTGCGATCGGTTACCGCACCGGACGAGACGACACTACTGGCCGGTCCGCACCCTGCCAAGCCAGGTTCACCTGCGTAAACCCCGATCGGCGCGACAATTTCTGCGCGTATTGCCGATGATGTGACTCGATGGGACAAGCGGTTATGGTGACGCCTGCGGGCGACAACCGGACAGGCCGCCGATAATACGGTCACAATCACCGGAAAAATCGAGCCGATCGCGCCGGACGCCCGATTTCCCAGTTACGTGACCGGGCTCACATCACGGATCGGGCTCAACCTGCTCGGGCCGGACGCCAGCGTGCCACGACGGCGGGACGGCACGTCCCGTTCGCCGCCCGGCGAGCGGGTACCAGGTTCGGCCGCAGCCGGGCCACTGCCGCGTACGCCTCGTCGGCGAGGGTGCGAGCCGCGTCGGCGGCCAGTTCCGCATCCCGCCACGCGGCCCGCTCCCGGGCGGCGGCGGCCTCGTAGTCGGCCCGTCTCGCGTCCCGGATCGCCCGACTGAGCACCACCTCCTGCTCGACCGGGTGCCGCCGGGGATCCCAACCGCGCCGGTGCCCGAACACGTCGCCCAGCTGCGCCATGGTCAGGTCGCCCCGCCAGTGCGCCGCGGTCGCCGCGCGGAGCAGGTAGCGCTCCCGGAGGGCGTACTCGGCGGGGGTGCGGGGGGTATGCGGGGTGGGCAGCGCCCCGGCACCCGCGAAGCGACGGGCCGCGATGTCCGCCTCGTCGTACCCGTTCCAGGCCCGCTCCATCTCCTCCTGAGCGGTCAGCCAGGCCGCGCGTCGCCGCCGCGCGGTCGTGGCCGCGCCGGCCGCCGCGACGGCCACCTCCTCGGCGTACCGGCGCAGGTCGACGGCCTCGGCCTCGGCCACCTCCCGAGCGGTGGGTGCCGCCGGGAGCGGGTCGTCCGTGGGCCGGTCCCGCTCGGGTCGGGCGACCAGCACGGCGAGTACGCCCAGTGTCAGCAGGAACAGGGCCGACCAGATGGCGGCGGCCTGCGGAACCTCGGTCACGAACTGGTAGAAGACAACGGTCTCCATGGTCGGCACCTCGGGGAGAGAGCAATGCGGTGGAGCCCGACCGGCAACCTGGCCACGGCGGGCCACGGATCGGCGGGGGCGGAGCTGGTGGGTCGACAGGGCGCGGCGACGGGACGCTCATCCCGGTGGCTCAGCGCCCGGGTGGGGCCCGGGGCGCCCGGCTGCTCGGACCGCCGACGAGGGGCAGCCGGTCGGACCCGGGGGCGCACACCGGCAGCACGCCGGCCACGACGGTGACCTGGCCGCCGGGCAGCGAGTCGACCGACCAGGTCGGGGACTTCTCGGCGGCCCGATCAGGGACCGCCTTGGCCGTTTGAGCGGGCCCCTGCGCCACGGTGGGCCGGCACGACGTCGCCGGCGATCCGGCGGCGAACGGGATTGGCACTGCGCTCGGCGCGGCGCTCAGCGTTGGTGCGACGGCCGTGGCCGGGCCCGCGCCAAGCGCCAGGGCCGCGACGACGGCGAGGCTGGTCAGCACCCGTGTCGCCCAGCGCGCCACCCACCACAGCGGACAGGTGAGCGCGACCGGAAGCACCTCCCCACGCTACCGGCGTGCCGGCCCGGACGCACCGACCACGGGCGTGTCGGCGCACGCCGCGCCGATCCCACCGACCAGGGTGGATGGTGTCAGCGCGAATCCACGTACGTTGATCGGCTGTCGGCCGGGTCGGCCCCGCCGGCCCCGGCTTGAGGCCCGACGCCAGCGGTGTTGGGGGCCTCGGTGCTGGGGGCCTCGGTGCTGGCCGTGCGCGGTCGGGGGACGGACGCCGGTCCGGGGACGGACGCCGGTCGGGCCGGACGACGCGGCGCGAGTCGGCGCATCATCGGGGTCTCGACGAAGCGGTGCAGCAACCCGGCGAGGACCAGGTTCACCACCAGGAAGCCGAGCACCACGGCCGGGCCACGCCAGCCCTCGAAGCCGGTCCCCCAGTCCCCGCTCCAGCGCAGCACGCTCGTCATAACCAGCACATGAACCAGGTAGAAGGCGAAGGAAACCTCGCCGAGCCAGACCAACGGCCGCGACCGCCACGGCGAGCGCCTACCCCGCACGTCCGCGTCCGCGGCAGCGGTGATCACCAGCAGGTACGCGACCGCGAGCAGAGTGGTCCACAGTTCGGCGCGGATAAACTCCGCAGCCGCCACCCAGGTGGCCAGGAAAATCCCGCTGGCCACGGTCAGCCCCGGGCCGCGCCAGAGGCCACGGCGCATCAACTCGGCCGCCACCGCGCCCAACCAGAACTCCAGCGACCGCACGGGTGGGAAGACCTGGGTGAACCACCATCGGCTCACTTCCGGCACCAACTGCTGGGCCGGCCAGAGCGCGAGGATCAGCAGCGGCAGCGCGACGATCAGCACCCACAGCAGCTTCGGCCGGGCCCGACGCAGCAGGGGCAGCGCCAGCGGCAGACACAGATAGAAGAAGAACTCGCAGGAGAGCGACCAGCTCACGGTGTTGATGCTGTAGAACCAGCCCGGCCGGGGGTCCCAGGCCTGCAACAGCAACAGGTTCTCCAGCGCGGCCGCCGGGAGGACCGGGTCGGCGAACCACCAGGCGACCAGCAGCGCCGCCCCCCACAGCACCAGGTGGTTCGGGTATATCTTGGCGACCCGTCGTCGCCAGAAGTTGCGCCGGGAGTCACCCGCGCGGGCCGACCAGACCAGCACGAAGCCGCTGAGGATGAAGAAGAACTGCACCCCGGACAGGCCGAGGGTGAACAGCGTATCGACGACGGCCTTGTAGTCCGGCTCGGCGATGATCCGCATGGTGCCCGCGTGGAATCCGAAAACCAGCAACGCGGCGATCCAGCGCAGCCCGGTCAGCGAGGGCAGCCGGGCTGGTGCGGGGGCCGGCTGGGCAGCCGGCACGGCGGCGGCGCTCGTCATGCCGGGATCCCGAAGCTCGGCAGGGTCACCAGCACGTTCGTATCCTCCTCGGCGCGGCGTCGGACGACGCGACGGCGACGCCCACGACGGCCCGGCAGGGCCGCACCCGGGGCACCCTACCGGGGCCACTACCGGGTAAACCGGACGCGTCCCACGCGCACTGAGCGCGAAGCGGGCCGGCCCAGGATCGGGCCGGCCCGCTCATTGGTCGACGTCGT
Organism: Micromonospora sp. NBC_01638; assembly: GCF_045209745.1. Taxonomy (NCBI): domain Bacteria; kingdom Bacillati; phylum Actinomycetota; class Actinomycetes; order Micromonosporales; family Micromonosporaceae; genus Micromonospora; species Micromonospora sp. NBC_01638. The sequence goes on along the minus strand of NZ_CP109273.1, from coordinate 4,342,844 downwards.
CCTAGACGGTGGCCATCACGTCCATGATCCAGTCCCGGCTCTCCGGCACTGTCCCCCAGTAGGCGGTGCCGGTGCAGCCGGAGCTGACCATGGACAACACGCCCACCTGGTAACGCAGGCCGTCGACGAGCTTGAACAGCGGACCACCGGAGTCACCGAAGCAGGAGTCGCCGTTCATCCCGGTGGTGCGAATGGCCCGGCCACCGTGGTAGTCGGTGTCGTTGATGGAGGTGACGTTCTGCGTCGCTCGGCGCAGAATCGCGGACGGAGCGCACGTCGCGCACGTCCGACCCCAACCGAAGGCGTAGGTGGTGGCGCCGACCTTGGTGGTCGCCGTGGGCAGCCGGACTGGCTGGGCGTTCGCGGACCGGTTGAGCTTGAGCATCGCGATGTCGTGGTTGGTCCGCACCCGGGAGTCGGCGACGTTCACCACGCCACCACCGGTGTAGTAGTAGATGCTCTTGACCCGGACGCTGATCCGGCTGTCGGCGATCCGGGTGCTGCCCGAATAGATGCAATGCCGCGCGGTGAGCACCCAGTAGTTGTCGACGATCGAGCCGGAGCAGTTGTACTGACCGTCGATGAGCACTGCTGCGAGCCCGTCGGCGTCGGTCTGGGTCTCACCCCCGATGATCGGCGCGGGCGCCGCGGCGGCCGACCCGGGGGCGACAAGCGGGGCGGTGACCAACAGTGCGGCGAGCAGAACGGCGGCGCGTGCGATGCGACCGCCTCTGGTGTGACCGGCTCCCCCCGTGGCCTGGAACACTGCCGTCAACCTCTTCATGAAACCTCCATTGATCGGGACAGGTGTCGACGATCTTCGCTCGATGCCGACCTTCCGCGCAGCCCCGTCTGCCGTGGGTGTCCCAAAAACAGGCTGGCGACCCAGCCTCTGCCCACCGGACCGGTCTTCGGGTCTCCCAGACTCTGGGACCCCCGCCGACTGGCGTTAACCTTCCGCTGGGCGGGAGTTCAGCGACTCCACCATCGGTGGCCACGTCAGGTTCCGTGGTCGGCCACCCGGGTCGTCGAAGGTGGCGGGCGTGGTCAATGAGCCGACGCACGCACCGCTGCTGAGCATCGTCGTGCCCGTGTACGGCGTCGAGGCGTACCTGTACCAGTGCCTCGAGTCGATCCGGGCCGACGTCCCGGCAGGCGAGTCGAAAACGGTCGAGCTGATCGCCGTCGACGACGCCTCTCCGGACGGCTGCGGCGACATGCTCCGCTCGTACGCCGTCAGCCGCGACGGCGTCCACGTCGTGCACCTGCGCAGCAACGTGGGTCTGGGCCTGGCCCGCAACGCCGGACTCGACGTGGCCACCGGCCGGTACGTCTGGTTCATCGACAGCGACGACTGGTTGCCGCCGGGCACGATCGCGGCGGTGCTGGACCGGCTGCGCCAGCACCAGCCCGACGTGCTCATGCTGGACCACCTGCGGGTGCAGGAGGACGGCCGGCGGGAGGTCGACGCGAGCAGTCACCTGCTGCGCGGAATCCCCGGCGTCACCCGGCTGGCCGACCAACCGCAGCTGCTGCGGGTGCAGCACACCGCCTGGAACAAGGTGGTCCGCCGCGACTTCCTGGACGAGCTGGAGCTGCGGTTCTTCCCCGGCTGGTACGAGGACATCCCGTTCAGCCACCCGCTGCTGATCGGGGCGGAGAAGATCTCCGTGCTGGACCGGATCTGCTACCTGTACCGGCAGGGCCGGCAGGGCGCGATCACCTCCACCCGCAGCGGCCGGCACTTCGACGCATTCGCCCAGTACGAGCGGCTGTTGGACTGGGTCGCCCGCAAGCACCCGGACGAGCATTTGCAGGCCGAACTGTTCCAGCTGATGATCAACCACTACCTGGTGGTGGTGGGCAACGACGACCGGCTGCACCCGCACCTGCGGCGGGCCTTCTTCCACCGGGTCGCCGAGCACTACCGCCGCTACCTGCCCACCGGTGGCTACCCGATGCCCTCGGGTGCGGTCGGGCTCAAGCATCGACTGGTCGGGCGTGGTGACTGGTTGGCGTACTCGGCGCTGCGCCAGGCGCACCGGGTCGCGGGTCGGCTGCGCCGGTCGGGCCCGGCGGGTGGCACCGACGAGAGCAGCGGCTCGGCCCGGGCCGACGAGGACCCGGGCCGACCGGCGGACGCCGCCGGCGGGTCGGATGCCGGGCACGCCGTCGACGACGCCACGACGGACCGGCCCAACGCGCTGGTCGGGGTACGCCTGCCGTGACCACCCGCGCCGGGAGCCAGGTCGGCTCCGGCGCCCTGGTTTTCCAGGTCGTCCCCCGCCGGGTGGACGACGACAGCACCACCGCACCCCGGTGCGGAGACGTACCTGAGCAGAGGTCGGAATGACGGCGACAATCAAGATCGGACCGCACGCGATCGGTGCCGGGGAGCGACCGTTCGTGGTCGCCGAGATGTCCGGCAACCACAACGGCGATCTGAACCGGGCGCTGGCCATCGTCGACGCGGTGGCCGAGAGCGGGGCGCACGCGCTGAAGCTCCAGACGTACCGACCGGACACGATCACGATCGACGTCGACACCCCGGCGTTCCGGATCTCCAGCGGGCACGAACTGTGGGGCGGGGAGAACCTGTACCGCCTCTACGAGCGCGCCCACACCCCGTACGAGTGGCACGCCCCGATCTTCGAGCGGGCCCGTGCGCGTGGCCTGACCGTCTTCTCGTCACCGTTCGACGCGACCGCCGTGGCGCTGCTGGAGTCGCTGGACGCACCCGCGTACAAGATCGCCTCGTCGGAGCTGGTCGACCTGCCGCTGATCCGGCTCGTGGCCAGCACCGGCAAGCCGATGGTGATCTCCACGGGAATGGCGACGGTCGCCGAGATCGACGCCGCGGTGCGAACCGCCCGTGACGGTGGCGCGGCGGGCATCGTCCTGCTGGCCTGCACCGCGTCCTACCCGGCGCCGCCGGCCGACAGCAACCTGCGCCGACTGCCGGTGCTGGCCGACGCGTTCGACGTGCCGGTCGGGCTCTCCGACCACACGCCCGGCATCGGGGTGGCGGTCGCCTCGGTGGCGCTCGGCGCCTGCTTCATCGAGAAGCACGTCACGCTGGACCGGGCCGACGGCGGCGTGGATTCGGACTTCTCCCTGAACCCGGCGGAGCTGACGGCCCTGGTCGCCGAGTCGGGCCGCGCGTACGCGGCGCTGGGCGGCACCGCGATCGGCCCGACCCCGGCCGAGCGGGAGGGGCTGCGGTTCCGCCGTTCGCTCTTCGTGGTCGAGGACGTCCGCGCGGGCGACCCGGTGACCGCGCAGAACGTTCGCTCGATCCGGCCAGCCGGCGGGCTGGCCCCGGTGGACATCGACCGGGTGCTGGGCCGCGCCTTCGCCACCGACGTCCCGCGCGGCACCCCGCTGAGCTGGGACCTGATCTGACCGTTGCTGATTCCGTAGTCGGATGTCAGCAATCCCAGCCTTTCGGCTGGAAAGGTCCGTAACGGTGTCACCGGAGCGCGGGTTGCGTTTCGGTGTCCTGATGACGGTCTCGCGTTTCCTGCTGCCGTTGGTGTGGCAGGGTTTCGCCACCTGCCCGCCCACCCGCGGCCTTGCGGCTGCGGGTGGTGGTGCGGGTCTTCTGGTCGGCTCCACGCGGTTTCGGCGCTTGCACGCCCGGGTCTCCGGCCACTCCGGTACCCGTTGTCTCTGCCGCGGCGAGGGCGGCGAGGTTGCGGGCTGCGTTGGCGCCCCGGTCGATAACCAGGTCGCAGGCATCGCAGGTGAACACTCGGACGTGCAGCGGCAGCTTGGCTTTCACGGCGCCGCAGGCCGAGCAGGTCTTGCTGGAGGGATACCAGCGGTCGGCTACTAACCGCCGACCGCCGTTCCATGCGGTTTTGTACTCCACCTGCCGGCGGATTTCCGCGAAGCCGGCGTCGGCGATCTTGCGGGCGAGGCGTCGGTTGCGGAGCATGCCGGCCACGTTGAGGTCTTCGACCACGACGGTGCCGTACTCGGCGGTGATGTCGGTGGTGAGCTTGTGTAGGGCGTCGGCGCGTAGATTCGCCACCCGATGGTGCACGCGGTTGCGTTCGGTGTTCGCGGCGAGCCACCGCCTGGACGGCCGCTGCCCGGTGCGCCGGTCCGGCCCCTGGCGGCGGGAGACCCGCCGGGACAGCCGTTTGAGTTGCTTGAGCGCGCCGTCGTAGTGCGCCGGGTTCGGCACGAACCGCACCTCGCCCTGGCTGTCGGCGATCACCGCAAGGCACGTCACGCCCAGGTCCACACCCGCGACCACATCCGGGCGCGCCGCAGCGCGGTCGGCGGCGCGTTGGGTCTCGACCTGGAAGGAGACGAACCACCGGCCCCGCTCGAACCTGACCGTGGCGGACAAGATGCGGGCGGTGCCGTTGGCGATGCGGCGTTCCAGCTTGCGGGTGGACTCGTGGGTGCGGATCACCCCGAGCCGTGGCAGCGTGACGTGCCGCCGGTCCGGCTCCACCCGGATGGTGCCAGTGGTGAACCGACAGGCGAGCCGCGCCTTGTGCTTGGACTTCTGCCGGGGCATGCCCACGCGCTTGCCTCTACGCTGCCCGCGCTTGGACCTGGCGTAGTTGTCGAACGCCGCCGCCGCGTTCGCCAGGCCCGTGCTGTACGCCTCCTTGGAGTTCTCCTGCCACCAGCCGGCGAAACGCGGGTCGGTCTTCTTGACCTCGTTGAACACCTTCCGCAACGCCAGCAACGACCACGGCCGCCACGGCGTCAACTCCTCCTCGGCGATGCCGTACGACCCTTCCGCCTTCCGCTGCCACCACGACGCCATCACCCACCAGACAGCCCAGTTATAGGCGGCGCGAGCCGCACCACAGTGCGACCGCAGCCGCTGCTCCTGCGTGACGTTCGGATCCAACGCGAAACGGAACGCCTGGACCACGAAACCGGGCCGCGGCTCGAACTTCTTCACACCAACGATTCCTCGCCGGTCGCGGCGACCAGAGCGCGAGCGGCACGGTTCTTCGCCGCCCGCTGCCCATACAGCCGGGCACACATCAACGTCAACACGTCGGCCATATCCTTGACCAGGTCGTTCGTGGATTCCTCCGCGTCCAGAACCACCAGGCGACGCCCGGTCGCAGCGAGCGCGGCTTGCAGGTACTCCACACCGAACCGGGCCAGCCGGTCCTTGTGCTCGACCACGATCACCGCCGCAGTCGGGTCGGCGAGGAGGCGATGCAGCTCGCGGCGCTTGCCGTTCAGGCCAGAGCCGATCTCAGTCACGATCTCCGCCACGGCGAGGCCCTGCGCGTTTGCCCCCTCCACAACCCGCACGGTCTGGCGGTCCAGGTCACCCTTCTGATCACTGGAGGACACGCGGCAGTAAGCGACCACGCGACCGGCTGCGCACCGCGCCTCTTCCACGATCCACGTACCCGACGGCGCCTGACGGACAGGGACGGGCATCTTGCCGTCCCTCACCCACCGCCAGGCGGTCTGATAGGTCACGCCCTGCTCGCGTGCCCAGTCTGAGAGCTTCACACCCCCACAATACATGTAAATGTCCGACTATAATTGCCCATAAAATCCGGAGCTGTTGCTAACCCCCGGCCCGGCCCACCTGACCCGTCGATCAAGGAGCCCTGGCGGCGATCTTGCAGTTGCTGTCGGGATCAAAGGCGTGTAAGCCGTGATTCGGAGTCAGAAAGTGCAAGATCGCGGGGAGGGCACGTCGGGGCGAAGCCGACGGTGATCACCAGGTCGGTTACGCGCAGGGTTCGCCAGAGCGCCGATCCGTCGGCCGGCGCACTGAGCCCGTGGCGACGCCACCAGGCCGCCACCGGCACGTCGGTCAGCTTGCAGCAGCACTCGGCGCGGGTCCACCGCGCCCAGAAGTCCTCCACGCCGAACCGGCGGGCCAGCACCGGGGGCACCGGAGCGTCCGCGCGTTCCGCGTCGATGGCCACCCGCCACCCGGGTGTCGGCGGGCCGTACCAGCCGACGCAGCGTCCGTCGTCGAGGTGACTGCGGGTCACCGCGTCGGCCAGGTCGGCGGGGACGCCGATACGCAGATGCCGCTCGGCGGCGGCGAGCAGCCCCGGCACCGGACGGGGCCGGGGCTGCCGGGCCAGGTCAGATGGCGGCGGCACCGTCCACCACGATGACCTGGCCGTTGATGTTGGTGTGCTCCCGCAGCAGCATCCGCACCACCGGCGTGACCTCCACCGGCTCGGTCAGGTGACCGGTCGGGGTGCGGCGCACGATCTGGTCGAGTTGAGTCGGGCCGAGCACGGCGGACATCTCCGAGGCAAAGAAGCCGGGGGCGACCGAGTTGACCAGCATCCGACCGCCCAACTCCCGGGCGAGCGAGCGCGTGGCGGCGTCCATGCCGCCCTTGGTCGCCGAGTACGCGACCAGGCCCGGGAAACCGCGCTGCCCGCAGATCGAGGTGATGTTGACGATTCGCCCGCGCAGCCCCTTGGCGAGCATCCGGCGGATCACCAGCCGGGTCAGCTGCAGCGGGGCGGTCAGGTTGGTTTCGATGATCCGGGCGATGTCCTCGGTGGCGGTGTGCGCGTGCAGCGAGTCCTGCCCCATCGCGGCGTTGTTGACGATGCCGTCGATCGGGCCGAGGCGCTGCTCCACCTCGCGGACGAAGCTCTGCGCGGCGCGCAGGTCGGTGACGTCCACCGAGCCGACGTGCACCCGGTCGGGGTGCTCGGCGGCGAGCTTCTCCAGCTCCGGGGTGATGGTGCGAGCGAACGCGGCCACCGTGACGCCCGCGTCGAGCAGGTCGGTGACGATAGCCAGGCCCAGCCCTCGGGAGCCACCGGAGACGAGAACCACGGAGCTGGGCGGGACGAGTTGGGTGTCGGCGGGGTCAGACATCGCTCTTCAGGGTCTCCTTGACGGGAATCTCGGTCAGCACGCGGATCCGGCGTGGCACGGCGTGCTCGGGAAGCCGGTCGGCGCACCAGCGGACCAGCGCGGCCTCGTCGGTGTCCGGGCGGTCGGCCGGATCGGACGGGTTGGCGGGAGCGAGGACCACCTCGGCGACCACCATCCGGCCGAGCACCGGGGCGCGGCGGCCGGTCACGCGGGCCCAGGCAACCGCCGGATGCCCGGCCAGCACATTGCGGACCACGCCGGCGGAGACCTTGCTGCCACCGACGTTGATCTCGTCGGAATCCAGCCGGCCGGTGATCAGGACCCGGTCGTCGAGCATCTGCACCCGGTCGCCGGTGCGGATCGGGCCAGCCAGACCGGCCCCGTGGTATGGAGAGGTGACCACCAGCTCGTCATCGCGGACGGAGAGCGTCGGCCGACCGGGAGTTTCCCGGTCCAGCCAGTCGACCGGGAACCCGGCCCGCCCGTCGTGCACCACAATGGACGCGCCCACCTCGGAGGACGCGTAGATCCAGGAGATCCGGGCCGTGGGGAAGACCGCCCGCAGCTGGTCCAGGATCGCCTGGTCCACCGGCTCTCCGCCGAGGGTGATCTGGCGCAACGGCACCCGGGCCAGCGCGACGGCATCGCGGTAGAGGGTGCGACGCCAGAAGGTCGGGGTGCCGGAGGCGGCGTCGACCCCGCAGGCGGCGGCGACCCTGGGCCAGTCGTCCAGCTCGTCGGGCTCGACCACCACCAGGTGCTGGCCGGGCTGGGTCAGTGACAGGGTGACCACCTGCCACCAGGCGTACGTGCCGGGGGCGTACGGACAGAGCCAGGTCCGATCGGGCTGGTCGGCCCGGACGGTGGTCAGCGTGTCGAAGGTGTGCCCGACCCGCTTGGGACGCCCCGTCGAGCCCGAGGTCAGCAGCCAGAGCCGGCCGGGCTCGGCGGCTCGCGGCTGGGCCGGGACGCTCGGCTGCACTCCGTCGTCGTCGAGGACGCTGACGGTGAACCCGGCCTCCAGCAGCTCCGTACGCATCGCCGTGTCGACCCGACTCGCGCTGCTGAGCAGCAGCTCGGTGCCGTGCACGGCGTGCTGCCGAGCGGCGGTGAGCGCGTGCACGGCGGAGTGGGCGAGCACCGCTGCGGGGTCGGGCAGCGCCGGCGTCGGCAGCGAGCGCCAGGTCAGCGTGGCGCCACCGACGACGAGCCGGTTGTCGGCACCAGCCGGCTCCGGGTGCGCGGCGGCGGGGTGGCGCGACGTCACGACGGTCACTGGTGCTGGAGCTCGACGAGGAAGTCGAGGACGTCCCCGACGGTGGCGATGCGGCGCAGGCCGGGTGCGTCGAAGTTGAGCTCCTCCCCCGTCTCGTCCTCCACCCGCAGGGCCAACTCGGAGAAGTCGAGCGACCGGAACCCGATCTCCCGCAACTGCGCCGCGTCGTCCGCGGGCAGCTCCTTGTCCTGGTTCTTCAGCACCTGAGCCATGAGGTCGCGGATCTGCGCGCGACTCAATTCGTTCATGCGCCGCAGTCTACAGCCCCACGAATGGATATCTGATTTCCCGGTAGGCCCGGGTAAGGTGCCGGGACCCGACGTGAACAGATAAGAAAGCGAGACGCACGTGCTGCGCGAAGCGACGGCGGACGACGTTCATCTGATGTTGTCCTGGCGTAATCAGGAGACCAACCGCCAGGTCAGCAAAACCAGTCACGAGATCACCGCCGAGGAGCACGCCCGGTGGTGGTCGACGGTCCGTGTCGACCCGTCCCGGCGGGTGCTGGTGTACGTCCGCGACGACCTGCCCTGCGGTGTGGTCACCTTCTTCGACCTGCGGCTGGACGGCCCGCGCACCGGCGCGTGGGGCTTCTATCTGGATGCCGACGGGCTGGACGCGCGGGGCGAGACGCTGCCCGCCTGGCTGGGGGTCATGCGGGAGGCCGTCGAGTACGCCTTCGACGGGCTGCACCTGGACCGCCTCGACGGCGAGGTGCTCGGCCACAATACCGTCGTACGACAGATGAACCAACGTTTCCGATTCGTGGAGGGCACCCCACGACAGGAGCTGTCCGACGGTCGGGAAATCACCGTCATCCCGATTTCCCTGGCTCGGGCAGACCGCCGTCAGCGCTGATTGCCCAACGCATTTCCGCCGTGGACGACAATCATTAACCGACCGTGTTCCCGGTGGACATCCGCCGTTCACGAATAGCGGTGTCAACCGGGGCGTGGCGGGTCAGGCCCGCCGCCAGGCCGCCCAGTGCTGCTGCGGGTTGCCGCCAAGTCGGACGAAGCCGTACGCCGTGCCGTCCCAGTCGTCGGCCTGGCCGGGTGCCCAGCGGGCGAACACCACCTGAGCCGCGGCCGGCGGCTGCTGGTCGCCGAACCATCGAACGTCGGCCCAGGCCACCTGGTGGCTGAGGTTGAACCGCAGGACGTAGTGCACACCCGTCGAGGCCCACACCCGCTCGCCGGGGCGTACGCCGACGTCGGCCACCCGGGGCGTCGGGGCGGCGGTCGCGACGGCCGGCCGCACGATCCGCTGGTCGATCACCTGCATGGTGACGAGGTTGACCACGACGAGAACGCCGAGCATCGGCAGCCGCAGTCGGGGCACCAGGACGGCGGCGACGAGCAGCAGACAGCCGGCGACGCCGACCAGCGACCCGATCACCGGCCGCATCTCCCGCCAGCTCCCGGTCAATGCCGCCAGGTCCGGGGCGCTGAAGCCGCCGTAGCGCAACCGGTGGCCCTGGCTGGCCGCGTACGCGAGTCGGACGGCGATCAGCGCACCGCCGCCGACCAGCAGGGCCACCGCGACGGCCGCTCGGCGCAGCACCACCCGGCGCCCGGAGGTGAGGACCACCCCGAGCCCGACCAGCAGCCAGAACGGCGCCAGCATCTGCACGTAGCGGCCGTAGATCGCGTCCAGCGGCTTGCCGGTGATGCCGGCCAGGATCACCGACGCGCCGCCGGCCACCCCGACGGTCACCACCAGCGCGACGCCCATCGTCCACCGGGCGGCGTCGCCGTGCCGTGGGCGCCACAGCTCGCGGACGGCGGCGGCCCAGGCCACCCCCGCCATCCCGAACGTGATCACCACGAGGTACCAGAGTTGGGTGGCGATGGCCGCGCTGGCGCGACCCACACCCTGCGCGGAGGCGACCGCCTCGAACGTGCTGCCATCAGGGGTGCTGCCGAGCAGGTAGACCTTGTTGCCGAGGTAGCGGATGGCGGCCTCGTTGACGAGCGCCATGGCGAGCACCGGCAGCAGCGCCGCGAGCACCGCGAGCGGGCTGATCCGGCGGCGGATGAACAGCAGCAGAACCAACCCGGCGTGCACCGCCACGATCACCAGGCCGCGGGAGTGCAGCAGGTGGAACCCGCCGACCAGCAGGCCGACGGTGGCGGCGGCGAGCGGGCCGGGCCGAGCGATCCAGCGGTGCACGGCGAGCAGCCAGGCGACCACCAGCGGCGCCATCACCGTGTCGATCATCGCGATGCCCGCGTAGAAGACGGTGGCTGGCAGGGTCGCCGCCGCGACCGCACCGAGCAGCGCGTACGACCGGCGCAGTCGGAGCAGGTGGCGACCGAGCAGGTACGCCAGCGGCAGCAGCGTCGAGTTCGCCATCGCGTTGATCAGTTGGACGATGCGGTAGCTGTCGGCGAAGTCCCGGTCCCCGAGGAACGCCGGCGAGATCAGCATCGGGTAGCCGACCCGGCGCAGCAGGTCGTTCTCACTACTGAAGCCGCCCGGGCCACCGGCGAGCGCGCGGGCGGTGTTCAGGTAGCTGTCCTCGTCGGTGTGCGCGATCGGCAGCACGATGTGCCGGGACAGCCACATCCGCCAGGCCACGCTGAGCACCCAACCGACGACCAGCAGCAGCGGCACCAGCCAACGTCGCGCGGGTGCGGAGCCCGGCGTCCCGGCCACCACGGCCGGCCGTTCGATCACGTCGCTACCGGATGCCATCAACGCCTCCAGAATTGCTGGCCGCACCGGGCCCGCGCGGACCGACGGCACGTGAACCCGCGTCGGTGACGCTCGGGGTGACCCGCTCGCACCGAGCCGGTGCGGATGTCGGGTGGACGCGGAGACCGGTGCGCGCAGGGTCGCCGGGTCGCTCGCGCGGTCACTGTAACGGTCTAATCGGGCCAGGTCAGACCGGTTACGGGCTGGCCGAGAGTGTTTGCCTACGCGGTGCCTGGCATTCACAGGAGCAGGGGTCGTGATTAACCCGCGAGCGTCGAGGAGTTAACCGGCCATGGCTAGCGTGTCACCCCGGTCAGCCGGCCCAGGGCCGCTCGTTCATCCACGAACACGGGAGCATCAAATTGAGTGAGTTGAATGGATCGTCCATTCTGATCACCGGGGGAACGGGTTCCTTCGGCAGGACGTTCCTCCGGCACATCCTCAACGAGGCCGACCCGGCCCGCGTGGTGGTGTTCTCCCGCGACGAACTCAAGCAGTACGAGCTGCGCCAGCAACTCGGTGACGACCCACGGCTGCGGTGGTTCATCGGTGACATCCGGGACCGGCACCGCCTCACCCGGGCCATGCACGGTGTGGACCACGTGGTGCACGCCGCCGCGCTCAAGCAGGTGGACACCGCGGAATACAACCCCTCCGAGTTCATCGCCACCAACATCACCGGTTCCCAGCACGTGGTGGACGCGGCGATCGAGGCCGGTGTCAAGAAGGTCATCGCGCTCTCCACCGACAAGGCGTCCAGCCCGATCAACCTGTACGGCGCGACGAAGCTGGTCGGCGACAAGCTGTTCGTCTCGGCCAACCACTACGCCGCCCAGCACCCGACCCGGTTCTCCGTCGTCCGCTACGGCAACGTGGTGGGCAGCCGCGGCTCGGTGGTCCCGCTGTTCCGCCGGCTGGCCGCCGAGGGCAAGAGCCTGCCGATCACCGACAAGCGGATGACCCGCTTCTGGATCACGCTCGACCAGGCCGTGCAGTTCGTCATGGACTCGTTCGACCAGATGCAGGGTGGCGAGCTGTTCGTGCCGCGCATCCCGAGCATGCGCATCCTCGACCTGGTCGAGGCCGTGGCCCCGGACGCCACCACCCACGAGATCGGGATCCGGCCGGGCGAGAAGTTGCACGAGGAAATGATCGCGCCCGACGACAGCCGGCGGACGCTGCGCGCCGACGGCCGGTTCATCGTTCAGCCGACCATCGCCACCTGGGGCTACCAGCCGCCGGTCGACTGCGACCCGGTGCCGGACGGCTTCGCCTACCAGTCCGACACCAACGACGAGTGGCTCACCGTCGAGCAGCTGCGCGACATGCTCGGTATCACCGGCGCGTGACCGCGATGCTCCCGTACGGGCGGCAGTCCGTCACCGACGAGGACGTCGCCGCGGTGGTCGACACGCTGCACAGCGACTGGCTCACCACCGGTCCGCAGGTGGACGCCTTCGAAGCCGATCTCGCCAGGTGGACCGGCGGGGTCGGCGTCACCACCGTCTCCAATGGCACCGCGGCACTGCACGTGGCGTACGCGGCTGCCGGGGTGGGCCCGGGTGACGAGGTGGTCGTACCGCCGATGACGTTCGTGGCGACCGCCAGCAGCGCGGTCGCCCTGGGCGCGACGATCGTGTTCGCCGACGTCGAGGACGAGACCTTCTGCCTCGACCCGGCGGCCGCCGCTGCGGCGGTCACCTCGCGGACCAAGGTCGTCGCCGCGGTCGACTACGCCGGCCACCCGGCCGACTACGACGCCCTGCGCACGTCGGTCGACGGCAGCGACGCGCTGTTGCTGGCCGACGCGGCGCACTCGATCGGCGGGACGTCCCACGGCCGACCGGTCGGTTCGCTGGCCGACCTGACCACGTTCTCGTTCTTCCCCACGAAGAACCTGACCACCGCCGAGGGCGGCGCGGTCGCCGCACTGGACCCGCGGGTCCTGGAGCGGGCCCGCCGGTTCCGCAGCGTCGGCGTGGTCCGCGATCGCGACGAACTGCGCTTCCCGAACGAGGGCGGCTGGTACCACGAGGTGCACGAGTTCGGGCTGAACTACCGCCTCCCCGACGTGCTCTGCGCCCTGGGCCGCAGCCAGCTGCGCCGACTCGGCGACTTCGTCGCCCGCCGGAGCGCGCTGGTGGCCCGGTACAACGACGCCCTCGCCGACCTGGACGGCGTACTGCTGCCGGCCCGCAAGTCGTGGGCCGACCCGGCCTGGCACCTGTACCCGATCCGGGTGCTCGACGGGCGACGCCGCGAGGTGTACGACCGGATGCGCGCCGCCGGCATCGGTGTCCAGGTCAACTACATCCCCGCGCACTGGCACCCGGCCTTCGCCGACCTGGGCTACCGGCGCGGATCCTGCCCGGTGGCCGAGTCGTTCTACGCTCAGCAGCTGTCGCTGCCGCTCTACCCGGGACTCAGCGACGCCGACCAGGACCGCGTCATCGACGCGCTCGCCGCGGCCCTCCGGGTCGGCACGGTGCGTTCCGCCGCCTGATGGGAACCTGATGCACCACGCCAACCACTTCTACGGCCACGCCCACGTGCTGGCCCGCTACGCCGGCCTCGGCGACCGGCACCCCCCGCGGATCAACGGGTACGTGCAGCACGGCTGGAACATCGGGGACGGCCTCGCCCCCGGCCACCCGTACGCCGAGCGCACCCCGAGCCTGCTCTGGTCGGAACAGACCCGTCGTCGGGCCTGGTCGGTGGGGCGGCGCAACGTGGTCGTGATCGGAGCGCCGTTCGTCTACCTGCTGGCCATGCGCCCCGAGGAACCACCGGCCGAGGAGCGGGAGGGCACCATCTGGTACCCGTTCCACGGCTGGGAGGGCCAGCACGTCAAGGGCGACCACCGCAAACTGATCGCCCTCATCCAGGACACCGAGCCCGGCCCGGTCACGGTGTGCCTCTACTGGCACGAATACCGGATGCGCAACGTTCGACGGCTCTACGAGCGCGCCGGGTTCCGGGTGATCTGCCACGGCTACCGGGGGCACTGGTGGAAGGACACCGACCCGGAGTTCCTCGACAAACAGCTCACCGAGCTGCGCCGCCACCGCCGGGTAGCATCCAACCGGCTGACCAGCGCGATCTTCTACGGCATCGCGGCGGGGTGCGAACCGGCGGTCTACGGCGACCCGATGATCCTGTCCAACGAGGACCCGACGTTCGGCGGCACCGCCCGCATCCGGCGGCAGTGGCCGCAGCTGCACGGCGCCGCGGTCGACCTGCCCACCGCGGTCCAGATCGCCCGCGCCGAGCTCGGCACCGACGACCGCTGCACCCCGGCCGAGCTGCGCGAGCTGCTCGGTTGGGCGCACCTCCAGGAGGAAGAGGAAGACCGTGACGACTAAGACGGCACCCGCCGGCCGGATCACCCTGCCGGGCGGCGAGATGCTGGCCTGGTCGGACCTGCCGCAGGAACGGTTGTCCGACGGTGGGCCCCTCGCCGCGCTGGCCGCACGGCTGGTGTCGCCGGGCGCCCGGGTCCTGGTGGCCGGTCCGCACGACCCGGCGCTGCTCGACCAGCTGGCCCACGCCGAGGTGACGTGCCTGCTGCGCAGCCATCCGGACGCGGTGGCGCTGGCCGAGCGGGCCGCCCACGTGGTGGTGGGTGGCCCAACCGGGCTTCCCGCTGACGAGACGTACGACCTGGTGATCGCCGGTGCCGGGCTGGACCCGGTGGAGTCGGTGGAGGGCACCCGGCTCGGCTGGGACGGTGTGCTGGCCCGACTCGTCGACGCGGTGCGACCCGGTGGCGCGTTGCTGCTGCGCCTGGACAACCCGCTCGGCCTGCACCGGCTGGTCGACACCACCCCCTGGTACGCCGGCCGCGACGATGCCGCCTGGATGATCGGCGGCGTGCTGGACCGCGCCCACCCGGCCAACCGGGACCAACTGCGCGAGCGGCTCACCGCAGCGGGGCTGCGGCCGGCCGCGTGCTGGGCCGCGTACCCCGACATCAGCACCCCGACGGCGCTGCTCGACGCCGACCACCTCGACCGGGACACCGGCTCCGGCCTCTTCGACGCGGTGCTGCACGGCGCCTGCGCCGGAGGTTTCACCAGCGCCACCGTGCTTCAGGACCCGGCCCGGCTGGCGGTGGACGCACTGCACGCCGGACGCGCCGCCGACCTCGCACCCGGCTGGCTGATGCTCGCCCAGCGGCCCGCCGGCCCTGCGGACCCGACCGCACCGGCCACCGACCGGGACCTGCCGGTAGCTCTCATGCAGACCGGGCGTCCCGGGATCGGCGTGCTGGAGGTGCTGCACGGCCCGTCGGGGTGGCGCTGGGGGCTCACCGCGTCCACCGGCACGAACAGGCCGGGCGCCGCGCCGTTCGCCAGCCGCGAGGCCGCGTACCGGGACGCGGACGCGCTGGCCGGGCCGGTGCCGTCCGGCCGGCTGCTGCGTACCCTGCTGCTCGACGCGGCCCTCCGCCGCGACCTGGCGACCCTGCGCACGCTGCTGCACGGGTACGCGGTCTGGCTCGCCGACCAGGCCGACAGCGACGGCCGGATCGCCGGCGCGGCAGCGTTGGCCGGTACCGACAACGTGGTGCTCGACGGCGAGCGCTACGCGGTGCTCGACCCGAGCTGGCGGGCCACCGTCGCGCTGCCCGCCGACGTGGTGCTTGCCCGGGGGCTGTGGCGCTTCGCGGCGGGCCTGCTCACCGGCGGGTACGCCCACCCGTGGTCATCCACCCTCGACGTCGCGGGCCTGACCGTCGTGCTCGGCGGCCTCGCCGGCAACGACCTCGACCGCGCAACCGTCGCCGAGGCGGTGCAGGCCGAGGCGGCCATCGCCGCCGCGCTGCACGGGCTGGACGCCGACGGCAGGGTCAACCTCGCCACCGAGCTGCACGCCGTCGCACCGACCGACCCGCCGGTCGGGGGTGCGCAGAGCTACCAGCAGCTGCGCGAGGCGTGGCTGCGCCAACGCGAGGAACTCACCCGGCTGGCGGCACTGACCGCGTGGACCGAGGAACTGCTCACCTCGCGGGAACGGGCGCTGCGCCGCGCCGAGACGACGATCGGCCTGCTCAGCGGGTCGCTCAGCTACCGTGTCGGCCGGCTCGCCATCACCCCGGCCCGGCTCGCCAAGCGGGGTGCCCGCGCCGCAAAGCGCCGGGCCACCGCCGTGCTCGCCCCGAAGCAGGAGGAACAGCAGTGACCGGCGTACCGGAGCCCGGGCTGGCCCCGACGGACGACGCGGGGCCACGCATCGTCGGCATCGTGCAGGCTCGGATGGGTTCGTCCCGGCTGCCCGGCAAGGTGCTCCGCCCGCTCGCCGGGCGTTCCGTACTGGGCCGGGTGGTGCGCGCCGCCCGCGACAGCGGCGTCCTGGCCGATCTGGTGGTCGCCACCAGCACGGACGCGGTCGACGACGCGGTGGTGACCGAGTGCGAGCGGCTGGGCGTGCCGTGCCACCGCGGGCCGGTCGACGACGTGCTGGGTCGATTCGTGGGCGCTCTCGCGGCGCACCCGGGGGACGCGGTCATGCGATTCACCGCCGACTGCCCGCTGCTCGACCCGGAGATCATCACCCTGGTCGCGTCGGTGTACCGCGCGGTCCCCGGGCTGGACTACGCGAGCACGTCGATCGCCCGCACCCTGCCCCGAGGGCTGGACGTCGAGATCATTCGAGCGGAGACGCTGCGCACCCTGGGCCGGCTCGCCACCGATCACCACCGGGTGCATGTGACCTCGTACGCGTACACCCACCCGGAGCTGTTCCGGGTGCTCGGCGTGACGCTCACCCCGGACCGCTCCGCGCTGCGGCTGACCCTCGACACCGAGCAGGACTGGGCGCTGGTCAGCGCGGTCATCGACCACTTCGGAGACGTCAGCGTGCCGCTGGCCAAGCTCGCCGACTGGCTCCACGGGCAGCCCCAGCTGCGCGCGCTCAACGCCGACGTGCGACAGAAGCAACTGGAGGAGTCCTGAGCACCCTCCGGGTCGGGGTGCGCTGCGACGCCGGGCCGCAGCGCGGCGTCGGCCACCTCGTCCGCTGCCTGGCGCTCGCCGAGGAGTTCCTGGCCCGTGGCGCCGACGTCACGGTGTTCGGCACCGTCGAACGGCTCGACTGGGCCACCGCGGAGCTTGCCGCGCGGAGCATCCCCCTGCGCCCAGGCCCGGATTCGCCGGCTGAACTGGTCGAGACAGCCCGCCGCCACGAGCTTGACGTGCTGGTCCTCGACTCCTACGAGCTGGACCCGGCCGGGGCGGGCGCCCTGCGCGACGCCGGCGTGTTCACCCTCGCCGTGATCGACGGGGACAGCCGGGGCCAGGTCGCCGACCTCTACCTCGACCAGAACTTCGGCGCGGAGCTCCCGGGGCTGCCCGGTCGCCTGCTCGCCGGCAGCGGGTACGCCCTGCTGCGCGACTCCGTGATCACCGCCCGACCACCGGTCCCCCCGCCCGCCACGGCGGTCAGCCGACCCCGGGTGCTGGCCTTCTTCGGCGGCACCGACGCGGTCGGCGCGGCCCCGGTCCTGACCCGGGTGCTGGTGGCCACCGGCCACCCGATGGACCTCACGGTCATCGTCGGCAGGCCCGAGATCGAGGCCGAGGTCGAGGACGTCGAGCCCGGTCGTGGGCAGATCATCCGGCCGGTCCCGCCCACCACCTTGCTACCGAAACTGATCACCGAAGCCGACCTGGTGGTCAGCGCCGCCGGCACGTCCACCTGGGAACTCTGCTGCCTCGGCGCACCCGCCGCGCTGGTCTGCGTGGTCGACAACCAACGCGAGTCGTACACCCGGGTGGTGCGCCACGGACTGGCCGCCGGCCTCGGCGAGTTGCCGGAGCTGAACGCCGCCGGGGTGCCCGGACGAACCGCCCGCGCGACGGCCGCGCGGACCCTGCACGGGCTGCTCAGCTCGCCGCAGCGGCGCGCAACGCTCGCCGCACAGGCCTGGTCCACCGTCGACGGGCAGGGCCGGGCACGAGTCGTGGACGCGGTGTTCGACTCCGTACGGCCCGCCGCCGTCACCGGCTGATCGCCCATTGGCACGGGTGTACGAAAGTGCTGTTAGGGTGACCGCATGACGCAGGCCGCCTACCAGCCGTCGATGCTCGACCTGGCCGACGCCGGGCCGACCCTGGGACCACTGCCCGGCCAGATCCGGCGACACCAGCTCAGCCGGGGCGCCTGGGTCGACCACCTTCCCGGCTGGGTGCGGGGCTCCGACTCCGTCCTCGACACCCTGCTCACCGAGGTGCCCTGGCGTGCCGAGCGGCGCACCATGTTCGACACCGAGGTCGACGTGCCCCGCCTGCTCTGCTGGTATGACGGCGACAGGCAACTCCCCCATCCCGTGCTCACCGCCGCCCGGGCCGCGCTGACCCGGCACTACACGCCCGAGTTGGGCGAGCCCTTCGTCACCGCCGGCCTGTGTCTCTACCGAACCGGTCGGGACAGCGTCGCCTGGCACGGTGACACCATCGGCCGCTCCGCACACAGCGACACCATGGTCGCGATCGTCTCCTTCGGAGCACCCCGACCGCTGCTGCTGCGCCCACGCGGCGGCGGCGACAGCCTGCGCTTTCCGGTAGGCCACGGCGACCTGATCGTCATGGGCGGCTCGTGCCAACGCACCTGGGAACACGCCATCCCGAAAACCACCCGCCCAGTGGGCCCCCGAGTAAGCGTCCAGTTCCGCCCCATAAACGTCGCCTAATTCCCCGCCCCCGCTCCCGCCCCGACCCGACGTCCCCGCCGATCTTGCACTTTCGGACCCTGAAATGCCCCTTTCGCGTGGATTGCCGAGGCAGTAAACGCAAGATCGGCGATCGGGGGGCCAGAGGAGGGCAACGTGTTGCCGCGCGCCACGGCCCAGCCAGGTTGATCATGAAGTTATTGCCGGAAACGCCGGCGTGTCACGGCAATAACTTCATGATCAACAGGGGTGGCCGGGTGGGACCGGGGCGGGGGCGGGGGCGGGGGGTTAGTCCTTGCTGCTTCGCTTCGCGAAGCGGCCCTAATCGGGAGGAAGTAGGTCTACTTCCGAGTTAGCCGCGTTCGATCAGGTGGCCTACCACCGTTGGGCCGAGCATGACCGCGAAGCCGGAGCCGTCACGGCGTGGATCCGCCGCGGGCAACTCCACCGGGTCACCGGTGCCGGTCGCGCCGACCGGGCGCGGACCAACCCAGGCAACGGCCACGTCCGTCTCACCCTTGAGGAAGCGGTGTGCGCGCACGCCGCCGGTCGCCCGGCCCTTCGGCGGGTACGCCTTGAACGGCGTCACCTTCACCGTCGCGCCGGTGGAGGTGACCACCATCGGCTCGCCATGCCCCGGGTCGTCGGTGCGCACCGCCCCGAAGAACGCCACCCGCGCTCCGGCCGGCAGGTTGATGCCGGCCATACCGCCGCCCTTGAGGCCCTGCGGACGAACCAGATTCGCGGGAAAGCGCAACAGCGACGCCTCCGAGGTGACGAAGGTCAGCGTCTCGTCGCCGTCGGTCAGCCAGGTCGCCCCGACCACCTCGTCGCCGTCACGCAGACCGATCACCTCGAACTCGTCGGAGCGGACCGGCCACTCCGGAGCGCAGATCTTCACCGCGCCCTGCCGGGTGCCCAGTGCCAGCCCCGGTGAGCCCTCCGCCTGCCCGCCCAGCGGGGCCAGGCCGACGACGGTCTCCCCCGCCTCCAATGGCACCAGCTCGGCCGCGGACATACCACCCCGCAGCGACACCGTGCCGGCCTGCTCGGGCAGCACCGGCAGCGGCAGGACGTCAACCTTGAAGGCCCGGCCGGCACTGGTCAGCAACAGCACCCGACCACGGGCGGTGGAATGCGCGATCGCGCGTACGGTGTCGTGCTTGACCCGGCCGTTGCGCCGGCGCCCCTCGGCGCTCTCCTCCGACTCGGCTGCGGTCCGGGCGACCAGCCCGGTCGCGGAGAGGATCACCTGGCACGGGTCGTCGGCGACCTCCAGCGGGCCGGCCGGCGCGGACGCAGCCAGCACCTCCTTGAGGTCCCCGTCGACAAGCGTCGTACGCCGTTCGGTGCTGAACTGTTTCACCACGGCCGCCAGCTCGTCCGAGACCAGCTTCTTGAGCACCCGCTCGTCGTCGAGGATCGCGCTCAGCTCGGCGATCTCGGCGCGCAGCCGCTCCTGCTCGGTCTCCAGCTCGATCCGGTCGAACTTGGTCAACCGGCGCAGCGGAGTGTCCAGAATGTAGGTGGCCTGAATGTCGGAGAGACCAAACCGGCTCATCAGCCCGTCCTTCGCGGCCTGCACGTCGTCGCTGCCCCGGATCAGCCGGACCACGTCGTCGATGTTCAGCAGAGCGATCAACAGACCGTCGACCAGGTGCAGCCGCTCCTGACGCTTGCGCCGACGGTACGAGGTGCGTCGGGTGACCACCTCGTACCGGTGGGCCAGGAAGACCTCCAGCAGCGCCTTCAGCCCCAGCGTGCGCGGCTGCCCGTCGACCAGGACCAGGTTGTTGACGCCGAACGACTGCTCCAGCGGGGTCAACCGGTAGAGGTCGGCGAGCAACGCCTGCGGGTTGACCCCCACCTTGCACTCGACGACGAGTCGGGTGCCGCTCTCCCGGTCGGTAAGGTCCTTGACGTCGGCGATGCCGGTCAGCCGCTTGGTCTTGGTGACCTCGTTGGTGATCGCCGCGATGACCTTCTCCGCGCCGACGCCGTAGGGCAGCTCGACCACGGTGATCGCCTGGCGACCCCGACTGCCCTCGATCGGGCCGATCTCCACCTTGCCGCGCATCCGCACCACGCCGCGGCCGGTCTCATACGCCCGACGCACCTCGTCCAAGCCGAGCAACACGCCGCCGGTGGGCAGGTCGGGGCCGGGAACGAACTCCATGAGCCGGTCCAACGTGGCGTCCGGGTGGTTGATCAGCCAGCGGGCGGCGGAGACCACCTCGGCCAGGTTGTGCGGGATCATGTTGGTGGCCATTCCGACCGCGATCCCGGACGCGCCGTTGACCAGCAGGTTGGGGAAGGCCGCCGGCAGCACGGTCGGCTGGGTCAGTGACCCGTCGTAGTTGGGCTCGACATCGACGGTGTCTTCGCCCAGCTCACCGACGAGCAGCATGGCCTCGCGCGACATCCGGGCTTCCGTGTTGTGGTTGACGAAACCGCCGGCGAGGAAGGAATGGTCCTCGGAGTTGACCCGGACCGAATAGACCTCCGCCGGCTCGCAGGACGTCACCTCGGTGACGCGCTCGAACCGGTACCCAGAGTCCATGATCGGAAGGATGGTCGCCAGGAGTTCCGGTTCTTTGATGCGATCGATAATGCGAAGGCGTTCGGTCTCCCACCGTTCGACGCGATCGAAGTTGTGCGTCGTCAACCACTTGCGTCCGCTACCGCGCCGGTCGAAGTCCAAGGCGTCGCGCACGTATGTGGCAATGAAGGGAACGTGGTCCTTGCTCAGCCGGTGCGGACGCAGCGGTGCGTGTCGCAGAACCTTGTCCAGCTTTGCCTGCTTGGTGCGGAGGAAGCCCACCCGATTGGCGAATGCCTTGATGTTTCGCAGACCGGAGATCACCAAGCGGTGCTCGACCGAGCCGCTGGGACGTGTGTAACGGCGCCAGCAGGCAAAAACGCCGAATTCGGTGAGCAGCTCCTGGACCTCCCTGCTGAGCCGCTCGCTGTAACTCGTGTACTGGATGGTGAAGCTGTCCTTGGCGACCCGCACCCCGCCGTCCCCTTCGAAAAGGGCCATGAGGAAGGCACGCTTGACGCCCCAGCCACCGTTCCAGACGAATTGCGGGACGAACTTGTCCCGGGCCTGATGCCCGATGAACTCCACCATTGGACTTGCCCGGAAAGCGTCCATACCGCCGGCATGGATCTGAACATCGATTTCCTGGATGCGCTTACGGTCACGACGGGTCTGCCTGTCACTGACGTAACGCCGACCACCGACCACCTGATCGTACGCGTGCAGGACCTCACCGAAGAAGTGCTCGTCGGTGTTGTTGAACCCGGCCCTGGACTCACTCGCGAAGCCCTCGGACGCCCATGCGCCGCCGAGGACGCCCAGCGAGTACTCACGAGCGGTCGGAATGACCTGTGACCAGGCGTTCCGTGCCACACAGACGATCGAGCCGACCGCGAGCTCGTCGAGCCGTCGCCACTGGAAGAGGGGAACGCCCATGGGTGACTCAAGACAGAGCACCAGGTGATTCTCGCTGCCTCGAAGCGAGAAACCGGCCTCCGTGCCGATCCGGACCGTCGGATGAACGCCTGAATTGAACACCTTGTCGACCTGGACAGCTTTACCGTCCTTGTCGAGCACCTCGAAGTCGACATCGGCTTCGCTGTCCGATGGAAGGTTCACCAGGTCAGCAATTCGAGGGCTGGTGCCGTCAGCAAGTCGAATGCGGGTGTCTCCGGTAACGCAGTATCTCGACGCGGCCGGGCCATCGTCCGGAGACCCGAAGTTGCCATGCCCGTCGATGAGGGGCACGTTGAGGGAGAAGTCCTGCGCGAGGCGGACCATCGCGTCGTAGATCGCCGTGTCGCCGTGTGGATGGTACTTTCCCATTGTATCCCCGACAATTCGGGCAGACTTCACGTGCCCACGGTCGGGGCGGTAGCCCTGCTCGTACATCGACCAGAGGATGCGCCGGTGCACGGGCTTGAGACCGTCGCGGGCGTCGGGCAGGGCGCGGGAGTGGATGACCGAGAACGCGTACTCCAGATAGGAGTCGGAAACCTCGGTGACCAGCGGGTTGTCGAAGACCCGCGCGCCGGCCTGGTCGAACGAGGAGAGGTCGACCTTGTTTTCCTTACGGCGTGCCATGACTCAGCTCTCCATCGGAACGGAACGGGCGCTCATGCCGTCGCTTCGCAACGGCACGAGGCGCCATCGCGATGTATCGAAAACCCGCTCGCTCATGCATCGATCGCATCCCGGTCGACGCGGTCGGCGGAGTCGATGAGCCAGTTGCGGCGCGGCTCGACCTTCTCGCCCATCAGCAGTTCGAGGATCCGCTCGGCGGCATCGACGTCGTCGAGGGTGATCCGGCGGACGGCACGGGTGGCCGGGTTCATCGTGGTGTCCCACAACTCGTCGGCGTCCATCTCACCGAGACCCTTGAACCGTGGGATGGGCGTGACGATCTGCTTGCCGGACTTCTCCAGCTTGCGGACCGTCGCCTCCATCTCGGCCTGGGTGTAGGTGTAGACCGTCTGCGGGTTACGCCCCTTGGTAGTGATCTTGTGCAGGGGCGGCATCGCGGCGTAGAGCCGACCGGCCTCGATCAACGGGCGCATGTACCGGGCGAAGAGGGTGATCAGCAGCGTCCGGATGTGCGCGCCGTCCACGTCGGCGTCGGCCATGATCAGCACGCGGCCGTAGCGCAGCGAGGAGAGGTCGAACGTACGGCCCGAGCCGGCGCCGAGAACCTGCACGATGGCCGCGCACTCGGCATTGTCCAGGACCTGCTGGAGGTTGGCCTTCTGCACGTTGAGGATCTTGCCTCGGATCGGCAGCAGCGCCTGGTATTCGGAAGAGCGAGCCATGCGGCTCGTCCCGAGGGCGCTGTCGCCCTCCACGATAAAAATCTCACTACGGTCGATGCCGGTAGCTCGGCAGTCGACAAGCTTCGGCGGCATGGACGCGCCCTCCAGGGCGGTCTTGCGCCGGGCAGCGTCCTTCTGCTGCTTCTGGGTGAGTCGCACCCGGGCCGCGTCGACGACCTTCTGCAGGACGACGCGGGCCTCGGCCTTGGTGCGCTTGTCCTCCAGCCACGCCTTCACGTGCGCGTCAACCAGGGTCTGGATGACCTTGGTGATGCCGGTGGTGGAGAGCTCGTCCTTGGTCTGCGAGGTGAACTGCGGCTCGGGGATCCGCACGTGCACCACCGCCGTCATCCCCTCCAGGACGTCGTCCAGGGTGGGCGGCTCTTCCTTGGCCTTGAGCAGACCGCGGGTGCTGCGGACCGCGTCGGCGAGGGCGCGGACGAGGGCCCGCTCGAAGCCCTTACGGTGGGTGCCGCCGTGCGCGTTGCGGATGGTGTTGGTGAAGCACTCGAGGGTGCGCTCGTAGCCGGTGCCCCACCGGAACGCCACCTCGACCTCGGCGCGCCGTTGCACGTTGGACTGCATGACACCGTTGGCGTCGGCGGCGTTCTCCCGGTAGGTCCCCTCGCCGTTGACCAGCAGGGTGCCGGAGACCGGCCGGTCGCCGGCCGGCGCAAGGAACTCCACCATGTCGCTGAGCCCGTTGGGGTAGTGGAACCCCTCCTCGACGGGTGCCTCGCCGGTCAGGTCCCGCAGCAGGTAGGTCACGCCGGGGACCAGGAAGGCGGTGTTGCGCAGCTTCGTACGGACCGCGTCGACGTCGAGCGCGGCGCCCGTCTCGAAGTAGCGGGCGTCGTGCCACCAGCGGATCGAGGTGCCGGTGCGCTGGCCGCGCTTCATCGCGCCGACGACCTGGAGCCCGGGGCCGGCGGTGAAGGGCGCTTCCGGCCCGTCGCCGTCGAAGATGCCCGGGACGCCGTGTCGGAAAGACATCGCGTGGATCTTGCCAGCCCGGCGGACGGTCACGTCGAACCGGCGGGACAGCGCGTTGACCGCCGAGGCGCCGACGCCGTGCAGGCCGCCGGAGGTCTTGTAGCCGGAGCCGCCGAACTTGCCGCCGGCGTGCAGTCGGGTGAGCACCAGCTCGACGCCGGAGATGCCGGATTTGGCGTGCACGTCGGTGGGGATGCCCCGGCCGTCGTCGTCGACCCGCACCGAGCCGTCGGCGTGCACCGTCACCTCGACGTTGCCGGCATGACCGGCGACACCCTCATCGGTGGAGTTGTCGAGGATCTCGTTGACGAGGTGACCCACGCCACGGCTGTCGGTGGAACCGATGTACATGCCGGGCCGCTTACGGACAGCGTCCAGCCCCTCAAGGTGGGTGAGGTCATCGGCCCCGTACAGGGTGTCAGGCTCTGCGGTCAACTGGTCGTACTCCCCGGTCTCGGCGGTGTGCAGCCGGTCACCGGCGACATCAGCCGGCGTGGCGCGCCGCAGCGAGCCTAGCCCGAGCCTGAGACATCATCCGTAGGCCCCGCACGACCCGCCGGGCGGTGGCCCGGCGGACGTGAGCGGGACAACAGGCCGCCGCCGGCACGGATCGGGTGGTCCGGCGGCCGTTGCGGGACCACGAGCGTGCCGCTCGGTCGTTACGCTGACCCGTGATCGCGCCCGGCCAGAGCGGCGGCGCGGGAGCGGGGGTCGCGGTGCTTCACCTCAAGATCCAGCACCAGATCGAGGTACGCCGCCGGCGTGCCGAATTCCGCCGAGCGGCAGCCTGGTGACCGCGCCGGGACAGTCGGACGAGGCGGGCACCACCGCCCGTCCGGAGGCCGTCGTGGTCGACGGGACGGGTCGTGACCCTCTCCGCCGCGCCATCGGTACGCCTGGCCGCCGTTGGCTGCTCGCGATCACCCTGCTGCTGGGTCTGCTCGCCGCCGTGGCGTTGACGGCTGCGGCGGCTCCCGCCGACCGCACGTTCGCCGCGCTCTCGGACACGGTGCAGAGCCTCATGTCGGTGCTGACGCCGCTCTTCGGCGTCCTGCTGGTGCGCGACCTGCGGCGGGCGCCCGGTGCAGCCGGGGTCACCCGGACGGTGTTCGCGGTGGCGGTGCCGGCCGTCGTCATCGGCGTTGTCGGGGTGCTGATGTGCGCCGTGACGCTCGCCGTCGCACCTACGGAGATCGCGGATGACCCGTGGCGGCACGCCGGGACCGTGGCGGTGGGCAGCGTGCTGGTGCAGGTCGTCGCCGGCCTGGTGGGCACCGGGCTGGGCCTGCTGATTCGCTCGCCGGTCGTCGCGTTCGTCGCCACGATCGTCCTGCCGTTGGGCCTGTTCGCACTGCTCGGCGGCGTCGACGCTCTGCGTCCCGCGCAGGCGTGGCTCACCCCGCTCGGCAGCGTGCGGCACCTGCTCTCGGGTGAGATGAGCGTGCTGCGGTGGGTGCAGTGGCTCTGCGTGCTGCTGATCTGGGGTGTCGGTCTGAACACAATGGGCGCGGCCGCGCTGCGACGTCGTCGGCAGCCCGGCCGGTAGGTGGCTCAACCCGGCAGCAGCCGAGGTTGGGTGACGTCGGCGTTGTCGACGATCACGTCGACCCGCGACGGCAGGTCCGCCTCGGCCAGATAGACGCGCTGCGCGGCGAGGTAGCGGTCCCGGTGCAGTGCCTCGGCCGCGGCGGCGCCTTCCCGGTCCCCGTCGCGGGCTACCCCGCGCCGCACCGACAACTCCGCGCGCACGTCCACCTGGATCCGGTAGTCCCCGGGGCGTTTGAAGTCGTCCACGCTGGCTCGTCGCACCGGCCGGCCGACGTGTCGTTCATCGATCGATGAAGTTACGGGCCATTGACGCCCGTCGCACCAAGGTGATCTGATCGCGCTCTCAGAGAATCTTTCATCTTTCGATGGAGGGGAGCCCCATGCCCAAGTTCCGGCGTACCGCGCTCGCCGCGGCACTCACGATTGCCATGGCCGCGCTGTCGACCGCCGTCGCGCTGCCCGCACCCGCCACCGCGGCGCTGCCCACCGCAGCGGTGGCACTTGGCGACAGCTTCATCAGCGGCGAGGGGGCTGGGGCGTACACCTCGGTGGTCGACGTCAACGGGGTCGCCCAGGGCTTCCCCGGCTGGACGGCGGCGAACAGCAACGCGTTCTTCTGCCACCGATCCGCGAACGCCTCGCTGAACAAGGCCAACCTGCCGGGCATCCAGAACCGGTTCAACCTGGCCTGCTCCGGCGGCCAGCCACGCGACATCGCCACCGCCTCCGCCGCCCGGGAGAAGGGCCGCACGGTGGCCGCGCAGCTCGACCAGCTCCGCGTCGTCGCACAGACCCAGGACATCGACCTGGTGCTGATCGGCCTCGGGTCCAACAACAGCTCGTTCACCTTTGGCAGTGTCGCGGAGAAGTGCGCCAACCGGTTCATCGCCGACGCCTGGACCGGCTGGTGGGAGTTCTGGGCGTATCTGGGCGGCCCGGTGGAGCAGAAGCCGTGCAGCGACGCGGACCTGGCCACCCCCGCGCAGGTCAGCGCCGCCACCGCGGAGACCATCGCCGCCGTACGCCAGCTGCTGACCACCCTCGACCAGGTGGACGCGGACGGGCAGCACCGGGTGGTGTTCCAGGACTACACCAACCCGCTGCCGCTGGACCTGAACCCGCAGTTCCACGAGGAGGACAGCCGGGACGACACCCGGGACAAGTTCCGCGACCTGGGTGCCGAGCGGTACGCGGCCGGCTGCCCGATCCACCGGGCCAGCCTCGCGCCCGGGCACCGCTTCTCGCAGGGTCTGGGCACCATCGTGAAGACCACCCGGGACACGCTGGCCGCCGAGTTTCCCGCCGACGATCTGGTCTATCTCAACGTGCAGCGGGCCTTCGACGGCGCCCGGCTCTGCGAGTCGACGACCAGCCCGACCGGCTCGCTGGCCACCCCGATCCGCCTCCAGGACGGGGCGAACGGCACCTTCGTCACCAGCCTCGCCGGCAAGGACAAGATCGACATCCAGCGGATCGCGAACACCTGCGTGAGCTACTTCCAGACCTGCCAGGAGTCGTGGCACCCGAACGCCACCGGGCACCAGGTGCTCGGCCAGTGCCTCGCGGGCGCCGCCGCCACCGCCGCCCGAGCGGTGTCCTGCGTTCGCGCGGGCAACGGGACGATCTCCGTCTCCTGACCGGACTCGTCGTCGGAGGCCCCGCCGGGCGGCGGGGCCTCCGACGCGTCCGACCACCCGCGGCTACCCGTCGGTAATGTCGGGCCGTAGGCTGGGCCGGTGAACGGGGACCCGGAGTACGCGCAGGAGTTCGTCGACGTCGACGGCGCCCGGCTGGGTGTGCAGATCTATCCGGAACCGGCCGGAGTGACGGGTGCGCCCGTGGTGGTGATCTGGCCGGCGATGGGGGTCCGAGCCCGCTACTACCGGCCGTTCGCCGCCGCGCTGCGCGCCGTCGGGCTGGCCGTGGTCGTCGCCGACCTGCGTGGCACCGGGACGAGCACCCCCGCGCCGAGCCGGGCAGACCGGCACGGCTACCCCGAACTGGCCGACGACGTCGGCGCCGTCCTGGCCGCGCTCAAGCCCCGCCTGGACGGCCGTACCCGACTGCTGCTCGGCCATTCACTCGGCGGGCAGGCCGCGCTGCTGCACCTCGCCCTGGACGGCGGCGACGCGGTCGACGGGTTGGCGCTGATCGCGGTCGGCATCCCCTACTGGCGGAGCTACCCGGGCCGACGCGGGCTCGGCGTGCTGCCGTCCACCCAGGGGATCGCCGCCACCGCGGCGCTGCTCGGGGTCTGGCCCGGGTGGGGTTTCGGCGGCCGGCAGGCGCGCGGCGTGATCCGCGACTGGGCGTACACCGCACGGACCGGCCGTTTCCCCCGGCTGAACGGTACGGACACCGAGGCGGCCGTACGCGCGGTGCGCCACCCGGTGCTGGCGATCAGCGTGGACGACGACCAGTACACGCCGCACGAGATCATGGACCACCTCTGCGCGAAACTCACTGCCGCGCCGGTGACCCGGGAACGGTACACAGTGGCTCAGGCCGGTGCGGCGCTGGACCACTTCACCTGGGTCCGCGCGGGTGCCCCGGTGGCGCGGCTGATCGCCGGTTTCGCCGCCGACCTGCCGCCCCGCTGAGCCGTACCGACCGGTCGCCGACGGCATGGACGTCCCAGGTGCCCGATACGACGTGCATCGACCCGCAGGGGGCGGGGTTAGCCGCCCGACCGGCGGGTAAGCCGCACCGCCCAACACGGCGGAAGGGGATCAGATGTCCGAACGGCATACCGCACTGCGCTCGATGCACGATCTGGGCTTGGCGGCCTGGTTCGGCGGCTCCCTCATGGGGGCCTTCGGCGTCAACGGCGCAGCGGGAAAAATCAGCGACTCGACCCAGCGACTCCCGGTCGCGTCGGCCGGATGGTCCAGGTGGACCCCGGTCAACGCCGCCGCCATCGGCGCGCACCTGGCCGGGGCGGTCGGCGAACTGGTGACGGAGAGCCCACGCATGGTGGCTCAGGCCGGGGTCGGCCGCACCAGCGCCATCAAGACGGCGTTGACGATCAGCGCGCTCGCCGTGACCGGCTACAGCCGGTTGATCGGCATGCGCCTGGAAAAGGCTGGTGCCTCGCCGGTCAGCGGCATTACCGAGCCGAACCACCAGACCCCGGCGAGCGTGGCCTCATCGCAGCGGCAGATGAAGCTGCTCCAGTGGGCCATCCCCGCGCTGACCGGGACCCTGGTCGTGGTCACCGCGTACATGAGTGAGCAGCAGAAGCCCGGCCAGATGTTCAAGGGGATTCTCGGCCGGAGCGGCGGGATGAAGAGCGCCTCGAGGAGCATGATCAAGATGCCGGGAATGAGCAACGGCAAGCGGTCGATGGCGATGGCCGGGCGCTGAACGTCGGGCCGGCCGGCGTCCCGCCGCCACCTCGACGGCGGGGCGCTGGCCGGCCCTACGCGCCCACCGACGTGACAACGCACGGCGTGCGGCGACGTCGGGCGGGCAGACCCGGCCCGAGGACGGCACATCGTCCGCCACCAGCGGCGGACCGACGAGCGGGGTGGCCATGACGGCACACGAGGGACGCAACGGCGACAACGACCGGCTGGAGCCGGAGGCGACCAAGCCGTGGGGCACCGGCGACGGCTTCGACGCCGACGCGCCCTGGGGCACGGGTGAGGACTCCCCGATGGACGAGGGCAGTGAGGAGACCGCAGTGCCCGAGGGACGACGCGGTGAGCAGCGCGGGGGTGCCCCGACGGGCCGGTCAGAGCAGGCGGGGCGACACGGCTTCGGCTCGGTCGAGCCGACCCGTACGACAATGGCCGGACCGGGCGCCCCACCCGACCCGGCGCCCAGCGGGCGAACCTTCCCGGACGACGCGGACGTCGGCGAATCGTCGCAGGACGCGTTGCGCACCCGGGGCCGGCGCTCCTGACACCACCCACGGCTGCCGTGCCCCGGGCAGGACCGTCAACGGGTTGACGTCGCCGGGGCCGGCACAGCCTGCTCGACGAGCATCCTCTCGGCGAGCAGTTGCGCCAGCCGGGTGGCGTCGCGTTGTGCCTGACCGGCACAGCAGTTGTTGAACAGCACGTGCAGGTCGTCGGCCGGGCCGGAGAGCTCGGCCAGCAGTCCGGCCCAGTGCCGAAGCTCGTCCTCGGCGTACGCGTACCGGAACTTGTCCTGCTTGTCGCCGTCGCGCCAGGCGTCGCTGTGGCCGTGGAACCGGACGATCGCCGGCTCCGCCGTCCTGATCAGGATCGGTGGCACCGACGACGGATGCCCCTGCGGCATGTCGACGCAGACCAGTGACAGGTCGTGCGCCCGCAGCAGGTCCAGCGTGTCCGGCGCGGCCGGGCCGTCGAACCAGGACCCGTTCCGCAGCTCCACACCGACCCGCCACGGCCGGCAGCGCTGCGCCAGCTCGACGATCCGGCGTTCGGCAGCGGCGCCGCGTGCCAGCCACGGCGGGAACTGCACCATCACGACACCCAGCCGGTTGGCCGCCGCGATCGGGTCGAGGGCCGCGCGGAACCGGGCCCACAACTCGTCGTACGCCCGTTCCGGCAGGTCGCGACGGCGGATCCGGCTGGGGCCGCCGGTCGGACGCAGGTCCCGAGGCAGCGCGGCGACCGGCGTCGGATGGCCGGTGAAGAGACTGAACGCCTTGACGTCGAAGGTGAAATCGTCCGGTGTGGCGTCCACCCAGGCCTGCGTGGTTTCCGGTACGGGGATGGCGTAGTAGGACGTGTCCACCTCGACCAGCGGGAACCGGCCGGCGTAGAAACCCAGCCGGCCGGCGGGTGTGTTGGCCGAGCGCGGGTACCACCCGGAGCGCAGCAGCGACTGGTCCGCCCAGGACGACGTGCCCACCTTGATCACACCCATGTCATTCAGTGGACCGCTACCGGCGCGGATCGGCAACCGCTGGCGGCGGCTGCCGCTGGGTTTCAGCGGAGGCGGTGGCGGCGCACGTCCACGCGCGGGCGTTTGCTCGGCGGGGAGGCGGGGAGCCCTCGGTCAAGCCAAGAAGGATGGGAGAACCGGATGCGCGCGCTGCGATTGCGGGAGTGGAAGTCAGAACCGGAATTGGTTGAGGTCCCTGAGCCGACTCCCGGGCCGGGCCAGGTGGTGGTCCGGATCGGCGGTGCCGGCGCCTGCCACTCCGACCTGCACCTGATGGACGAGTTCGAGCCGGGCACCATGCCCTGGAACCCGCCGTTCACCCTCGGCCACGAGAACGCGGGCTGGGTGCACGCGCTCGGCGACGGCGTCACCGGCCTGACAATCGGCCAGCCCGTCGCCGTCTTCGGGCCGTGGGGCTGCGGCACCTGCGCCCGCTGCCGCGTCGGCGTCGACCCGTACTGCGAGAACCTGGCCGGCGCTCCGGTGCCGGGTGGGGGCGGCGGGCTCGGCCTGGACGGCGGCATGGCTGAATTCGAACTGGTCCCGGACGCGCGACACATCGTGCCGTTGCCGGACGGGTTGGATCCGGTGAATGCCGCGCCGCTGACCGACGCCGGCCTCACCCCGTACCACGCGATCCGGCGATCCTGGCCGAAGCTGCCGCCCGGCAGCACGGCCGTGGTGATCGGGGTCGGCGGGCTGGGGCATGTGGGCATCCAGATCCTCAAGGCCACCACGGCCGCCCGCATCATCGCGGTGGACACGCGCGCCGAGGCGCTGCGGCTGGCGCAGGAGTGCGGCGCCGACCAGACCGTCACCTCAGGCCCCACCGCCGCCGAGGAGATCCGGGAGGCCACCGGCGGCCGGGGTGCCGACGTGGTGCTCGACTTCGTGGGCGTGGACGCCACCCTGGCGCTCGGCGTGGCGGTGGCCCGCACCGTGGGTGACCTGGCGATCGTGGGCATCGGCGGGGGCACCGTGGGGGTCTCGTACTTCTCCGTGCCGTACGAGGTGAGCATCGCGACCACCTACTGGGGCAGCCGTCCGGAGCTGGTCGAGGTGCTGGAGCTGGGTGCCCGGGGTCTGGTCCGGCCGAAGACCACCACCTTCGCGCTCGACGACGCCCTCGACGCGTACCGCCAGATGCGCGACGGGACGCTGGAGGGCCGGGCCGTGATCGTGCCGTGAGCCCGGCGGACGCCGCCGGTCAGTCGGCCTCGACAAGGCCGCGGACGTAGGCGGCCTGGCCGACGTGCTGCTGGTCGTCCTCGACGATGCTGACCAGCCGCACACCGAGGGTGACCGGGGGGTCCCACGCCTCGTCGACCACGCGGTCCAGGCCCGCCGGGCCCAACCCCGCCAGCAACGTTCCGGTACGCGACGCGACCGCCTCGTAGTAGTCGATCAGCGCCTGCGCGCTCTCCGGCCGTACTGCCGCGACCTGCGCCGGTGAGTGGCCGTAGCCGGTGTCGTCCGGGTCTGCGGTGAGCCCGAACCGCCCCGCCCAGTCGCCGCTGACCCAGACCTGCTCGGCGTCGAGCAGGTCGGCGACGTGATGGTCCTGGACCCGGGTCAGGTGCCACACCAGCCAGCCGATCGAATTGGCGCCCGGGCCGGGCTGCCAGCGCAGCTGCTGCGGGGTGAGGCCGTCGACCGCCGCGCGAACGAGGTCGGGCAGCCGGTCGTACGTCTCGGTCAGCAGGTCGCTCACGTCCATGGTCACGCCTCCTGGTTGGTTTCCGGTCAGGTACCGCCGATGCGGGCGATCAAAACCTCGGCCACTACGGTGATCACGTGGTCGCCGCGTTGGAGCTGTATCTGGACCCGGACGCCACCCGGCGGATCCGGGTGCTCTGGGACGCGCTGGAGGCCGAGGGCGTGCAGAGCATGCGGTCGCTGTGGGAGCAGCGCCACCGGCCACACGTCTCGCTCGCGGTGGCGCCCCGCTTCAACCCCGAACAGGTCGCCGAGGCGCTGCGCGGGACGGTCGTGGCCGCCCCGCTGCGACTCGACTTCCAGCACGCCGGGCAGTTCGTCGGCCGGGTGCTCTGGCTCGGCCCGGCACCCACACCGGAGCTGCTGACCCACCAACGGCTGGTGTACGACCGGCTCGCCGCCGCCGACATTCCCCTGGACGAGCACTATCAGCCGGGCCGTTGGGTGCCGCACTGCACGCTCTCCATGCGAGTGCCGAACGCGCTGATGGCCGCCGCGGTGCGGCGCTGCCTCGAGGTGTTGCCGCTGGTCGCGACCGTGGTCGGCGCGGCCCTCACCGACCACGCACGCGGCATCGCCCACCCGCTGCCCTGACCACCCGCAGCCCTCGACGACCCGGCGGCGTCCGGTCCGCGGCGACCCGTCCGGGCGCCGCCGCGGGATGCGGGAGGCGGGATGTCCGGTTTGGCAGGCGACAGTCGGAAACCCGAAAACAAGCGGTGCGGAGGCGGCCAGGCGTGGGAAGGTTCGAGGTGGCTGTCGTACCGGTGGCGACCCGCTCCCGTGCGGTTCGCCCGGCCGGCGGCGCGGGCGTATGTCGCGCCGCCCACGGCGGCTTCGACGAGGAGAGGCAGGGCCCATGCAGGCTCAGCGCAGGCCATCACGCACGGAGCGGAGCCAGACCCGGGACGACCGGACCGGCGGCGGCATGACCGGGGCGGCCACGCCACTGACGATCTGGGCCGCCGCCGTTCTGCTCGGCCGGATCGGTGCCGGCGACGACGACGTCGAGGACGAACGGCACATCCTGCGCGGCATCGAGTGATTCCCGGCCGCGCGGCTCACAGCCAGCCGCGCCGCTTGAAGATCACATAGAGGGTGCCGCAGACCAGCAGCATCAACAGCAGCGCGAACAGATAGCCGAAGCGCCAGTGCAACTCCGGCATGTGGACGAAGTTCATCCCGTACACCGTGCCGATGAGCGTCGGAGCGAACAGGATCGCCGCCCAGGACGAGACCTTCTTCAGCTCCTCGTTCTGCGCGTAGCTGGCCGCGGTGAGGCTGCGCATCTCCTCGTTCTGCTGCTGTGAGACGAGGGTGGCGTTGACGGTCAGGATGCTCTGCAACAGGTGCCGGAAACCGTCCACCCGCTCCACCACCTGGGTCAGGTGATCGCTCACATCGCGCAGGTAGCGGCGCAGTTCCTCGTCTCCGCTGGCGGTGCCCGCGCCCTCGGCCAGCGCGTTGAGCACGGCGAGCAGTGGGCGGGCGGCCCGCTGAAACTGGATGACCTCGCGGCTGAGGCCGTAGATGCGCCGGCTCGCGTTCGGGTCACCGCCGAACACCTGGGTCTCGATCTCGTCGATGTCGTTCTCCAGACCGGCCACCACCGGCGCGTACCCGTCGACGACCTGGTCGAGGATCGCGTACAGGACCGCCTCCGGGCCCTGGGCGAGCATCTGCGCCTCGGTCTCCATCCGCCGCCGCACCGCGGCCAGATCCGGTGCCTCGCCGTGCCGGACGGTGACCACGAAACCCGGCCCGATGAACAGGTGCAGTTCGGAGAACTCGACCTCCTCCCGCAGGTCGTCGTAGCGGGCGGCGCGCAGCACCACGAACAGCGTGTGCCCGTACCGTTCCAGCTTGGGTCGCTGGTGGGCGTTGATCGCGTCCTCGACCGCCAGATCGTGCAGCCGAAACTCCCGGGCCAACGAGGTGATCTGGTCGATGTCGGGCCGGTACAACCCGATCCAGGCCATCGCGCCGTCCTGCTCCTGCAGGCAGCGGTACGTCTCGGCGAGGCCGGACGGCGAGGCGAACCGGTGCCCTCGGATGTAGACCGCGCTGTCCACCAGGCCACTGGCGGGCGGAGTGGGCGGCTCCGTGGACGGCGGCACGCCAACCCTTGTCTCGTACTCGTCGAGTTGGCGACCGAAGCCATCACCCGGGCGGGAGCGGCGGCCACCGACCATGCCCTGTCCCCTCCCCCGGTGACGTCCGGTCCGGCGCTCTTCCGCCAACCGCGGGGCGCTGCTTCCCCTCTGTCGTCGACCCGAAACCCGCTGTGGCGCCGCCGGCCGCACGTGCATGCCGGCTGACCTGCGCGCCGGGCACTTTGTCGCGGACGGTGAGCGTGGTCATAAGGACTGGACGACCCACCCGGTCCTGCTGCTAGCCTCGGCACAGGTCATGAGCGCCAGCGCGAAGCCCCGGCTCGCTGGCCGGCAACCCTCCTCCGCGGTGGGGTGCCCCGGGTGAAGACCAGGCACCGGCACGAGTCGGTGCAAGCGTGGCCTGGCACCCAGGTCAGCACAGACCCGGGAGAACCATGCGCATTCTCAGCAACACCATTCCATCGGTCGACGCCGCGGATTCCCGCACCGGCTGGCCACCACCGGCACTGACCCGGCGGCGGCACGTGGACATGATGCGGGTGTGCAGCGCCGCCTGTCCCGGCCGCGCCGCGCACTAGCGCACCCCTTCCCGACCCCATCCCAGCGGTACGCCCCACCGGGCGCACCGCCAGCGGCGCACATCTGTGCCCGCCGCTGCGCAACCCTTCGGAGACACCTGTGCGATTCCTTCCTGCCCTGACCCGTGCCGCGGCCCTCGGCGCGGCCACCATCCTGGCCGCCACCGCTCTCACCGCCTGCGGCGACGACACCTCGTCCGACGCCGCCGGCAATCCGTACGGTCTGGCGCAGCCGGGCGTGCTGCGCGTCGGCACGCTGACCGACGCGCCGCCGAACATTTACCTCAAGGACGGCAAGTTCACCGGCTTCGACAACGACCTGCTGACCGCGGTGGCCAGCAAGCTCGACCTGAAGGTGGAGTTCGTCGGCACCGACTTCTCCGCGCTGCTCTCCCAGGTCAACAACCGCAAGTTCGACGTTGGCAGCTCCTCGATCACCATCACCGAGGCGCGGAAGAAGACGGTCGACTTCGGCAACGGCTACGACTTCGGCTACTTCGGCCTGGACGTCCCGGCCGGTTCGCCCATCACCGGTTTCGACCAGCTCACCGGCAAGCGGGTCGTGGTCGTGCAGGGCACCGTCCAGGACGACTACGCCACCGGCAAGCAGCTCGACCCGGTGCGGGTGCCGGACTACAACGGCGCGATCAACCAGCTCAAGGCCGGCACGGCCGACGCGTGGATCGCTCCGGCGGAGATCGGCGACAAGTCGGCCGCCGACAGCAACGGCAAGATCACCGTGGCTGCCAAGCAGCTCAGCCCGACACCGACCGCGTACGCGGTCGCCAAGGGCAGCGACAAGCTGCGCGAGGCGCTGAACAAGGGCCTCGACGAGGTCATCGCGGACGGCACCTGGAGCCGGTTGCAGGCGCAGTACTACCCGGGCCGGCCGATCCCGGCGGACTTCAAGCCGGGCAGCGGAACGGTGACGCCGTCGGCGTCCGCGTCGGCCGTGTCCTGAACGGGTGACGAGCGAGCAGTGCGGTAGGAGAGGCGACCAATGGATCCGTTGAGCACCCTGTGGGAGACGTTCTTCGACTGGGACGCGATGCGCGAGGCGCTGCCCGAGATGCTGACCGTCGGGTTGCCGAACACGCTGATCCTGGCGGTCTCCGCCGCCCTGCTCGGCTCGGTGCTGGGCCTGCTGCTGGCCGTCGCCGGGATCTCCCGCAGCCGGTGGCTGCGCTGGCCGGCGCGGGTCTACACCGACGTGTTCCGGGGGCTGCCGGCCGCAGCGACGATCCTGCTGATCGGCGTCGGGCTGGCCCCGTTGGGCATGCAGGTCTGGGGACCGGACCCCTACCCGTTGGGGATTCTGGCGCTGTCGCTCATCGGGGCGGCGTACATCGGGGAGATCTTCCGCTCCGGCATCCAGTCGGTGGAGGCCGCCCAACTGGAGGGCGCCCGTGCTCTCGGCTTCTCCTGGGCCGACGCGATGCGCTTGGTGATCATTCCGCAGGGCATCCGGCGGGTGCTGCCGGCCTGGGTGAACCAGCTCATCGCGCTGATCAAGGACTCCAGCCTGGTCTATTTCCTCGGCCTGGTGGCCAGCCAGCGGGAGCTGTTCCGGATTGGGCAGGACTACGCGGCCACCACCGGCAACGAGTCCGCACTGCTGCTGGCCGGCCTCTTCTACCTGGCGCTGACCGTCCCGCTGACGCACCTCGTCAACTGGATCGACCGGCGGCTGCGCAACGGTCGGCCGGCCACCGCGCCGACGGACGAGGACGACGACGACTTCGCGTCGGCGCTGCCCGCCGCGACGGAAGGAGACCGGCGATGACCACTGCCACGACCACCTCGGTCAGCCTCGACGTCCGCGACGTGCACCTCGCCTTCGGGCCGAACCGGGTGCTGCGCGGCGTCGATCTCACGGTGCCGCGCGGCGCGACGGCCTGCGTGATCGGCCCGTCCGGGTCGGGCAAGTCCACCCTGCTGCGCACCATCAACCGGCTGATCGAGCCGGACCACGGCGATGTGTTGCTGGACGGGCGCAGCGTGCTGGGCGACGACCCGGACGCGCTGCGGCAGCGGGTCGGGATGGTCTTCCAGCAGTTCAACCTCTTCCCGCACATGAGCGTGCTGCGCAACATCACCCTCGCGCTGCGCCGGCTCCGCAAGCTCGGCGAGGACGAGGCGGAGGCCGTCGCCCGGGCCCAACTGGAGCTGGTGGGGTTGGCCGCCAAGGCCGACGCGCGGCCGGCGCAGCTCTCCGGCGGCCAGCAGCAGCGGGTGGCGATCGCCCGGGCGCTGGCGCTGCGGCCCGAGGTGATGCTCTTCGACGAGGCCACCTCGGCGCTCGATCCGGAGCTGGTCAAGGGCGTGCTCGGGGTGATGGCCGACCTGTCCGCCGCGGGTATGACCATGGTGGTGGTCACCCACGAGATGGGCTTCGCCCGGCAGGTCGCCGACACCGTCGCCTTCATGGACCGGGGCGTGGTGCTGGAAGCTGGCCCCCCGGAGGCGATCTTCGAGCGGGCCGAACATCCCCGGCTTCGCCGGTTCCTCGACCAGGTGCTCTGAGCCGCGCGGGCGTTCACTCGTTGGGCCCACGTCCCAGCAGCCGGATCTCCTCGTTGTCCAGTGCGGCCTGGAGCTCTTGCAGCACGAGATCGTCGATCTCCCGGTTGTCCCGCAGCCGGGTGACCTCCCGCCGCTTGTGGGCGAGGACCCCGAGGCGCAGCCGGCGTTCCAGTCGCCACTCCTCGGCGGTGCTTCCGCCGCTCTCGTTGCCGTCCTCCAGGTGCCGTTGGTATTCGGCTCGCAGCCGGCGTACCGAGTCCTCCCGGGCACCGACCTCGGCGGCGACCTCGGGCAGAGCGGCCAGGCCCACCTCGGTGGCCCGTCGGCGGGCATTGCGGGCCTCGTCGACGCGTTCAGGGTCGCCGACCAGCCCCGCCCAGCGCACCACCAGCGGCAGGGTGGTGCCCTGGACGAGCATGATCAGCACGATCACCAGCGCGGTGACGAAGATGATCAGATCGCGTTCGACCACCGGTCGGCCGGCGACGGTCACCGTCGGGACGGCCAGGGCTGCGGCCAGTGACACGGCGCCCCGGAAACCGGACCAGCCGGCGACGATCCCCACCCGCCAGCCTGCGGAACCTTGGCCGTCGTCCACCATCCGGCGGCGCCGCAGCCGCGCCGATTCCGCGGTGAGGTAGATGAAAAGCAGTCGGGTGGCGAGGACGACCAGGGTGACCACCAGCACGATCACCAGAGCACGCCCCGGCGAGATGCTGGAGACGCCCTTCACCGCCCGGGGTATCTGGGTGCCGAGCAGGACGAACAGCCCGCCGTTGATCAGGAATGTGGACAGGTCCCAGAACGCGTACGCCAGCACCCGGGACCGGGCGCGGATCACCCGTGGGCCGGCGTAGGACAGCACCAGGCCGGCGACCACCACCGCCAGCACACCGCTGGCGTGCACCGAGTCGGCGAGCAGGAACGCGGCGAACGGCGTCAGCACACTCAGCGCACCCTCGCGCAGCGGATCGTCGAGCCGCTTGCGGATCAGCACCACGGCGGCCCCCACCAGCAGACCGGCGAGCACGCCACCGGCACTGGCCCCGACGAACTCCTCGCTGATGCCCAGCGCGCCCGGTTCCCCGGCCCCGCTGAGCAGGCCCACGGCCACCGCGAAGATCACCAGGGCGGTGCCGTCGTTGATCAAACTCTCCGCGTGCAGGGTGGTGAGGAGCTTCCGGGGCAACCGTTTGGCGAGCCCGCTGACCGCAGCCGCGTCGGTGGGCGCGAGGACCGCGCCGAGCACCCAGGCAGCGGCGGGGTTCACCCCGAACGCCTGCGCGGTGAACGACACCGTGACCATGGTGAGCACCACCAACACCACGGCGAGCAGCCCGATCACCGGAAGATTGGCCCGGATCTCCCGCAGGCTGATGCTGAAGCTCTCCCGGTACAGGATCGCCGGCAGGAAGATCAGCAGCACCAGGTCCGGTTGCAGGGTCAGCCCGGACAGCGGCGGCGTGAGCCCGAGCAGCACCCCCAACGCGATGAGCAGGATCGGCGGGGCGACCCGGTACCGACCGCCGAGGGTGGTGCCGACCAGGACGGTGACGCCCAGCACCACGATCAGGACGAGCACCTCCACGCGTACCCCCTCGAACCGTGGCCGGCGGTGGATGCGCCGGTGGCTCCATCTGACCGCACCCACCCGCTGGTTCCGACGAATATCGGCAAGTCGCCGCGGGCAGTGGGCGGCGGTCAGGGCGAGGAGGTGGCGGCGCGAGCCGTACGACGGTGCCCGGCCGCCTCCTCGTCGCGGCCCAGCGCGCTGGCCAGGTCGGCGAGGTGCGCGGCCACCGGGCCGACGGTGAGCACCCCGCTGCCGGCGGCCAGTTCGTCGGCGGCCGGCAGCAGATCGACGTAGACCCGTTCCATGGTGACCCGGTCGCCGAGGGCGCGCGCCGCCCGGCCGACAAGGCAGAGCCGCACCTCCCGCAGCAGATCGTGCGGCCCGTCCGGCACAGTCCGCAGGGCGGCTGCGGCCGCGTCCCGGTCGCCGGCGGCGAGCAGCAGCAGCGGCCGTACCCACGGCTCGTGCGGACCCCAGTCCAGGCCCGCCCAGTCCGCACCGTCCGGCCCGGGCACGGGCTGGTCGGCACCGCCGGCGGTTTCGGCCAGACGCAGGCCGAGCAGGGCGAGCGGGAGCAGCCCGCGGGTCAGGCCCGGCATGGCGTCGACGGTCAGCCGCTCGGCAGCCGCCCGGTACGCGTCCGCCGCCGCGGCCGACTTGCCGTCCAGTGCCAGGCGCAGTGCGGCGTACCACCGGGTGAAGACGCCAACCAACGGCAGCTCGTAC
Organism: Micromonospora sp. NBC_01638; assembly: GCF_045209745.1. Lineage (NCBI taxonomy): Bacteria > Bacillati > Actinomycetota > Actinomycetes > Micromonosporales > Micromonosporaceae > Micromonospora > Micromonospora sp. NBC_01638. Next base: position 4,302,865 of record NZ_CP109273.1, on the reverse strand, counting down.
CGTTCGGCGAGGCGATCGGCGGCGCGGGCGTGCGCGTCGGCGCCGGGCCGGTCGACCAACGCACAGTTGGCCTGGACCAGGATGAGGTGGCCGAGCACCTCGAAGGTCACCAGCTGGTGCCGGGCGGCCAGGTCGACGAGTTCGGCGCCGATCCGGGCCCGTGCACCGGCCAGACCGACGCGTTGGAAGGCGTGCATGAAGCGGGCGTTGAGCGCGAACGCCAGCAGTCCGGGGTCGTCGACGGTCCGGGCGATCGTCTCGGCCTCGTTCGCCGCGTCTCGGCCACGGTCGGTGGTGGTGCCGCGCAGCTCCAGCGCGAGGGTGCTCAGCAGCCGGCTGCGCTGCGCCGAGCCGGTCGAGCCGAGAGCGGTCAGGGCATGCTCGGCGGCTCGGACGATGTGCCCGGAGAGCAGATCGTCGTCGTTGCGCGTCCAGATGGCGGGCACGTCGAAGCCCGCCAGCACCTCCTCGATCAGCAGGGGATCGCCGACGGACTCGGCGGCGGCGATCGCCTCGGCCCGCCGCCGCCGCGCCTCGGCCAGCCGGCCCGTCACCGCCAGCGCGCGCCCCAGGCCCAGCAACGCGGTCAACCGCTCGCGCTGCTCGACCCCACCAGCACGGTCGTACGCGTCGATCGCCTGCCCCCACAGGCGGGCCGCCTCGTGCGGGTTGCCGCCCCGTTCGGCGCGCTCGGCGGCCGTGCGGGCGTACGCCGCAGCGCGACCGGCGGCGACCGGCCCACCTGCGCGCAGCAGGTGGTGCGCGAGGGCGGCGGGATCGATGGGTTCGCGGTGTCGCAGCACCTCGGCGACGGCCGCGTGCCAGGCGGCGCGGCGCGGCGCGGACAGGTCGGCGTAGAGCGTGTCGCGGACCAGGATGTGGGTGAAGTGCAGCCGCCCGTCGGTCTCCCGCTCGGTGAGGAACCCGGCCTGCAGTGCGCGGTCCACGGCGTCCAGCACAGCCGACGGGTCACCGGCCAGCGCGCTGAGCACCTCCGGGTCGAGGTCCCGCCCGAGCACGGCCGCCTGCCGCAGCACGGTACGGGTCGGCGCGGGCAGCTGTGCCAACCGGTGCCGGATCACGTCGCGCACCCCGGGCGGCACCGCGGCCAGTGCCGCCTCCCCCTCACTTGCGTACAACTGGGCCAGCTCGCGGACGAAGAACGGGTTGCCGCCGCTGCGGTGGTGGATCAACTGGGCGGTGCCCGGGTCCAGGTCCGCCCCGGCGACGGCGCGGGCCAACTCGCCGGTCGCTGGCGCGGACAGGCCGGCGAGATACTCCCGGATCGGCTCCAACCCGGCCGCGCGTGCCAGGGCGGCGGTCAGCTCCGGGCTGATCTCGGTGGCCCGGTAGGTGCCGAGGATCAGCACCGGACCGGTGGCCGGCTGCGGGCCGGTGAGCAGGGCGGTCAGCAGGTCCAGGGTGTCACCATCGGCGCGGTGCAGGTCGTCGAGGACCAGTAGCACCGGCGCCCGGTCGGCGACCGCCGAGATCAGCGACGCCACCGCGCGGTGCCGGCGGAACCGTGCCCCGGCGGGGTCAGCCGAGCCGTCGGTCGGCCCGACGGCCTCCACGGCGTCCGCCGGCCCGGCGAGGCCGTCGGTGACCTGAGTCCACGGCCAGGCAGCCGGGGCGCCCTCGTACTCCGGGCTGCGTCCCCACGCCGTGGTCCAGCCATCGGCGGCGAGCTGCTGAGTGAGGGTCTCGGCCAGCGCGGTCTTGCCGGCGCCCGGGTCACCGCTGAGCAGGGCGAGGGTGGGCTGCTGGCGTCGGGACGCGGCCTCGACGGCCCGCCGCAGCCGGTCCAGCTCCGCGTCGCGGCCGACGAACGGACGCCGCCCCGTCGAACCCGGCCCGGCGGGTCGCACAGGTCCCGCGAGGCTCGGGGTGGCGGCGCCTTCGAGGGGTGGGCTGAGGTGCGGCGCCTGGGCCAGGATGTCGGCTTCCAGCCGCCGCAGCTCAGGCCCCGGGTCCACGCCCAGCTCGGTCACCAGGACGTCCCGGGCCGCACGCAGCGCGGCCAGCGCGTCGCCCTGCCGGCCGGCGCGGTACCGGGCCACCGCGAGGAGCCGCCAGGCGTCCTCGCGCAGCGGATAGCTGGCCAGGTGGGCCGGCAGGTCGGCTGCGGCCTCGGCCGGCCGACCCAACGCCAAGAGCGCCTCCGCCCGCCGCTCGACGGCGAGCATCCGCAGCTCGTCCAATCGATTGCTCTCCGCGACCGCCCAGGCCTCGTTGACACAGTCGGCGTACGCGGGCCCGCGCCAGAGCCCGAGTGCCCCGTCCAGCGCGGCCAGGGCCGGCGCGGGACGTCCCGCCGCCAACAGCTGGCCTGCCGCACCGACGGCCGCCTCGAACTGTCCGGCGTCCACCGTGTCCGGGACGGCCCGCAACACGTACCCGGGTGGCTCGGTGACCAGGACCCGGGGTGGCTGCCGGGGTGGTCGATCGGGCTCCAGTGCCCGGCGCAGGTCGGCGACGAAGGTCCGGATCGCGCCCACCGCGCCGTCCGGTGGGGCCTCCCACAGGTCGTCGACGAGACGATCCACCGGCACCACCCGACCGTGCGCGATCAACAGCCGGGCCAGCACCAGGCGCTGCCGGTGCCCCCGGAGCGGGACCGGGCCACGCTCGGTCGCGGCGATCACCGGCCCGAGTACGCCGAAGGTCACCGTGACAGGTGCCGTCGGCTGCCTGGTCATGGCACCAATCTAGGCGGGTCGGTCGGCCCGCACTGATTCGACGCTAACCACCTGCTGATCACCTCCGGGCAGGCTCGACGACGTACGACGGCGACGGCAACTGCCCAGCCGGCACTGCTCACCAGGAAGGTTCCCCGTGGACCTGATGATCAACGGATTCGACTACCGGCGCGTGACCGTCGCCGACGGTGTGACCCTCAACGCCGCCGTGGGTGGCTCCGGGCCGGCGATCGTGCTGCTGCACGGTTTTCCGCAGACCCACCTCATGTGGCGGCACGTCGCGGCCGACCTCGCTGCGGACCACACGGTCATCTGCCCGGACCTGCGCGGCTACGGCGACAGCGACAAGCCCCTCGACACCGATGGCGGCGGGTACGCCAAGCGCACCATGGCCGCCGACATCGTGGCGCTGGCCGGCGCGCTCGGCCACGAACGGTTCGCGCTCGCCGGGCACGACCGGGGTGCCCTGGTCGCGTTCCGGGCCGGACTCGACCATCCGGCGGCGATCAGCCAGCTCGCCCTGCTCGACGTGCTGCCCACCCTGGACATGTGGGACGTGCTGCACGGCACCACCGCCGCGGTCGCGTTTCACCTGTACCTGATGGCGCAGCCGCCCGGCCTGCCCGAAGAGCTGATCGGCGCCAGCCCGGACGCCTTCTTCGGTCACTTCCTGGACATCTGGACGCGTGATCCGGAGGCCCTGCCGGCGGACGTGCGGGCGGTATACCTGCGCGCGTCCCGGAACGCGGTCACCTCGATCGTCGCCGACTATCGGGCGTCGGCCGGGATCGACGTCGCCCACGACACCGCGGACCGGGCTGCCGGCAATCGCCTGCGCATGCCGGTGACCGTGCTCCAGCAGGACTGGGGCGCGGCGCTGGGCTACGACGCAGCCGCGGTCTGGCGGGCCTGGGCTCCGGACCTGGAGCACCGGACCGTCACCTGTGGGCACTTCATGGCGGAGGAGGCACCGGCCGAGGTGGTCCGGGCGCTGCGCGCCCTGCTCGCCCGTTGACCGATCGGCGGCCCGATCGCATCGATGCCACCTCAGAAGATATCTGACACTCGCTGTAACTGAGGTGTCGGTGCGACCGGGTCGCCGCGCTGCGCCCGACATTGCCCACGCCGGCCGCTCCTGATGGGCTCTGAGCTGCGGTAATGCGACGCCACACCAGGTGGACGACAACCGGTAATCGGTGCTACACAGTCAGCTATCGGCCAGCCAACGACGGCGAGTCGCTTCACCTCCTCAACCAGACGTCCACCCCGCACCGCACCACCGGGCTTCGCCGCACGGACCGCCGCACCACGGTCGCGACCCACTGAACGGCAACGGCCCACCGGCTGCTGCTGGATGACGGTCCTCGACCAAGGAGTTAGCCGTGGGGCACCTACGTTTCCGGTCCCAGCGCCAGCCGTACGAGGCGTCGGTCCTGATGCTCGGCACGATCACCAGCAAGTACGCCGTGACCGTGTCGGTCCGACAATCCGTCGCCGAGGTGCCGTTGGTCGTCGCAGTGACGGTCGGGTCGCTCTGGCGGGCCGCGCAGATCGCCGTCGACCTGCACCGCCTGGCCCGAGCCTGTGCATGTGTGAACTACAAACAGCTACCGGCAGGTGTCACGTGAATACCTCCACCGCGCCCCCCGCGCCGGCCTGGCTGCAGGTGGCGCTCAGTCTGCTCGGCATTCTCGGCGGAGGCACCGGCCTGGCCGCGATCGCGACCGTGGTGGTGCAGCGGGGCAAGTTCAAGGCCGACGCGGCCGACACCCTCACCGAGGCCGCTCTCACCCTGGTGCAGCCGTTGCAGACACGGATCACCCAGTTGGAGGGCGAGGCGCGCAACGCACGATCCGAGCTGGGTGTGCTCCGCGAGCAGGTCAACCAGTTGCAGTTCGTGGTCCGGGTGCTCAACCGGACGCTGGACCATTGGCGTGCCGCGATCCACGCGCCCGACGCGACCCTGCGTAAGGTCCGAGCGACAGTGGTGGAGACCGACCGCACATCCGAGGAACCCTGACCAGCGCGGGGCTAGCCGGCGGTCGCCCGCTCGGCCACCACCACCGAGATCCCGTCAAGGACGCGTTGCAGGCCGAACTCGAAGGCGTACTCCGGGCCGTACGCGGCACCGTGCTGCTGGCCGGCCGCGGTGCCGACCCGGGAGGCGGTCGGGTAGTTGCCGGCCGTCATGAACCTCTCCAGCCACGGCGCGTGCGACTGCCACCACTGGCCGTCGGTCATGCCGGTCTCGCGCTCCAGGTCGACCATTTCGGAGGCGGCCCGGGCGGCACTCTTCACGTGGCCCAGGACGAGCGTGAGCACCGCGTCCATCTCGACGTCGGTGAGCCCGATGTCGACGACCGCCCCGAGCTCGTAGTCGTACTTGGCCACCAACTGCGGGCCGAGCACCGGTCTGGTCGTCTCGGCACGCAGCATCCAGGGATGCCGCTGGTAGAGCGCCATGTTGTCGCGGGCGATCCGCTCCAGCCGGGCCCGCCAGCCGCCCTCGACGGCCGGGCGCGGCATCTCGCCGTACGCGGTGTCAAGCATGACGTCGACGAGTTCGGTCTTGCCCGGCACGTAGGTGTAGACCGACATGGTGCCGACACCCAGCGCCTCGCCGACCCGGCGCATGGTCAGCGCGTCTAGACCCTCGGTGTCGGCGACGTCGATCGCGGCTCGGACGATCCGGTCGACACTGAGCCCGGGCCCGGCGCTGCGGCTGGTCGGCTCCCGGGTGCGCCAGAGAATGGCCAGGCTGCGGGCCGGGTCCGCGGTCGCCTTGCGCTCACTCGCCATGGTGCGGCCATCCTAACAACGCGGGCGTACGCGGTACGCCACGCGCCGAGCGTGGCCGTTCTTCCCCATTCCGGCCGCACCGCCTTCGTTCGCCCGGACCGCCGTGAGCGGCGACGGTAGGGCTGGGCATACCCCGGAAGTGGATCTGGACGGCTGGGGCAGCCCGGTTGTCCTGACTAGCGTCTGCGACATGACCTCGGAACACCCTCCTCACCTGGCTGAGGCGCTGCGCCGCCGCGACTGGTTGATTTCCGCCTGGCCCTGGCGGGCACTGGCCTACCTGATCAGCACCGTGCCAATCGCCGGCATGCTCACCGTCGGGCTGCTCGTCATCGGCGCACCCATGCTGGCCGCCGCCAACGCGTCTTGGCAGCACAGCCGACCGCCGAGCATCGCGCTGCTGCTGTTCCTGGCAGCCGGCAGCCTCATCCTGCTGGCGCTGGCCCCGATCGCGAGCTTCCCGGTGGCCGCCATCGAACGGTGGCGACTCAGGCTCGTGGACGGCCGCCCACTGCCCGCGTCACCGTGGCCGGGCCTGGCAGCCCGCTACCGTGCCGCCGCGACCTGGCGGGAGGTGGCGTACCTGTTCTGGCTGGGCGGGTTCGCGCCGGTCGCGTACTGGGTCTTCCTGCTGCTCGTGCTGCTCGACCTCGGCATGGTCACCAGCCCCTGGCTGGCCGGAGACGCCAACCAGCCCGTCGTGATCTGGCGGACGGTGCACACCCCCGGTGAAGCCGTTCCATACGCGATCGTGGGCGTGCTGCTCATCCCGGTGCTCTGGTATGCGGCCGGGCTCCTCGCCGCCATCCAGGCCGCCGTGGCTCGATGGGTGTTGGCCCGACCGGTGGACGCGGCGGCGCTGCGCGAGGTCGCCCGGTCCCGGAGCCGGCTGGTTGGCGCGTACGAGGCAGAACGGCGCCGGATCGAGCGTGACCTGCACGACGGCGCACAACCCCGGCTGACCAGCCTCACCGTCCAGTTGGGCCTGGCCCGGCTGGACGTACCCGAGGACTCCCCCGCCGCCCGACCTCTCGCCGTCGCGCACGACCAGGCCCGGGGCCTGATGGTGATGCTGCGGCAGTTGGTGCACGGCATCCGGCCGCAGAGCCTCACCGATCTCGGCCTGACCGGCGCCGTACGCGAACTGGCCGACGCGGCCACCACTCCGGTCACCGTGCACACCGACCTTCACGGCGAGTTGCCGGAGTTCGTCGAGACCACCGCCTACTTCGTGGTGTCCGAGGCGCTGGGCAACGTCGCCCGGCACGCCGAGGCGACCCGCGCCGAGGTACGCCTCACCCGGGCCGGCGGGGACCTCGTCATCGAGGTGTCCGACGACGGACACGGCGGTGCCGACCCGGCCCGGGGCACCGGGCTGACCGGCCTCGCCGACCGGGTCGCCGCCGCAGACGGCCGGCTGTTGCTCGCCAGCCCGCCCGGCGGGCCTACCCTGGTCCGGGTGGAGCTTCCGTGCCGTCGGTGACCCGGGTGGTGCTCGCGGAGGACGAGGTGCTGCTGCGCGAGGGCCTGGTGGCCCTGCTGACCCGCTTCGAGTTCGCGGTGTGCGCCGCCGTCGGCACCGCTCCCGAGCTGCTGGACGCGGCTCGCGAACACCAACCGGACCTGGTGCTGACCGACATCCGGATGCCGCCGGGCCGCCGCGACGACGGGCTGCGCGCGGCGGTCGCGTTACGCGCCGAGCGACCCCACCTGCCGGTCGTGGTGCTCAGCCAGTACGTGCAGACCGGGTACGCGGCGGCACTGTTGGACAGCGGCGACGGCCAGCGGGTGGGCTACCTGCTCAAGGACCGGGTGGCGGAGGTCACCGAGTTCGTCGACACGCTGCGCCGGGTCACCGCCGGCGGCACCGCCATCGACCCGGACGTGGTCCGGCAACTGCTGCACCGGCCACGCGACCCGCTCGCCGCGCTCTCCACTCGGGAACGCGAGGTGCTGGCGCTGCTGGCGGAGGGCCGGTCCAACGCGTCGATCGCCGCCCGCCTCTGCGTCAGCGAGGCGGCGGTCGGCAAGCACGTCGGCAACATCCTGCTGAAGCTCGACCTGCCGCCCAGCGACGACACCAACCGTCGGGTGCTCGCGGTGCTCACCTACCTACGGGCCGACCCGGTGGGCTGACCAGCGCCGGGCCGAGGTCGGGCGGGGCCGCCGAGGGCGTAGATTCCCCTCAGCGGTACCGCCGTCACTCAGGGCGCGGACCGGGAGAACAGGGGTACGGCATGGCGGAGGCGCTGCGGGTCGGTCTGCTGGGGTACGGGTTGGCGGGCCGGGTGTTCCACGCACCGCTGATCGCTGCGACCCCCGGGCTGCGGCTCGACGCCATCGTGACCCGCGATCCGCAGCGGCGCGAACAGGCCCGGCAGCACCACCCCGACGCCCGCCTGGTCGACGACGCCGACGAGTTGTGGCGTACGCCGGACGCGTTGGACCTGGTGGTGGTGGCGACGCCGAACCGGCAGCACGTGCCGATGGCCCGGGCGGCGCTCGCTGCCGGCCTGCCGGTCGTCGTCGACAAGCCGCTGGCCGCGACGGCGGCCGAGGGCCACGCGCTGATCGACGAGGCGACCGAGCGTGGGGTGCCGTTGACGGTGTTCCAGAACCGACGCTGGGATGGTGACTTCCTGACCGTCCGCCGCCTGGTGGAGCAGGGCGAGTTGGGGAAGGTGCTGCGCTTCGAGTCCCGGTTCGAACGTTTCCGTCCGACGATCAAGCCGGGCTGGCGGGAGCTTGCTGGTCCCGAGGAGGCCGGCGGTGCCCTCTTCGACCTCGGCGCACACCTCGTTGACCAGGCCGTGCAGCTGTTCGGCCGGGTCGATCGCGTCTACGCGGAGGTGGACCGTCGCCGCGCGGGTGCGGCTGTCGACGACGACGCCTTCGTGGCGTTGACCCATGCCAACGGGGTGCACTCCCACCTGTGGATGGGCGCTGTGACCGCACAACTCGGGCCCCGGCTGCGGGTGCTGGGCGACCGGGCCGGCTACACGACGTACGGGCTGGACGTGCAGGAGGCGGCGCTGCACGACGGCGGCCGTCCGGACCAGCCGGGCTGGGGCGAGGTCCCGCCGGAGCGGTACGGCATGCTCGGCGTCGACGGTGAGCTGCGGCCGGTGCCGACCGAGCCCGGCGCGTACCAGAGCTTCTACGCGCAGGTGGCGACGGCCTTGCGCGACGGCGTGCCGATGCCCGTTGACCCGCGCGACTCGGTCGCCACGGTCGAGTTGATCGAGTTGGCGCACCGGTCAGCGGTCGAGGGCGTCGTGCTTCCGGTCCCGACCGCCTGACCGCTGCGAGGTCGTGGGGCGAACAGGGCACGATTCTGGCCCGACGGCTGTCGGAGGAGACCAGCGCCGAGGTCGTCTACCAGCTGGATCACCGCAAGGTTGATCTCGACTGCCCGCACTGCGGTAACGGCGGTCAGCTCTGCCGGTCACCCCTTACTCGGACAGTCCTGCTCTGGTCTGCGTCCTGCCCGGAAGCCTGCCCGGCGTCCTGCTCGGAGGGGGCGTCGTCCGGGGCCCGGGCGTCCTCGTCGGTCAGCGCGTCGTCGGATTGGCCGGTGAGGTTGCCGAGCTGACGCTCGGCTTCCCGGACCTCCTCGTCGATCCTCGGGTTCTCCTCGTCGGGACCCTGCGACATGAGCGACCTCCATCGAGCGTCCCCTAGGCTTACCCCGACTGACGCCGGAAACACGAGACGCATGCAGTGATCAGGTCAACACCAGGCAGAGCCAGGGCGAGGGGCCTCCGGACCGAGCATTGATCAGGTCGGTGGGTCTTCAGTAACCCACAGGCCCCGACCCTGAAGACCCACCACCAGACCACGGGTCTGAAGCACGATGATTGCCCTTTGAACAGTGGTCACGCTGACCTTGTAGAGGTCAGCGAGTTCGTTGTAGGTCGGCAGGCGTTCCCCTGGCGCGTATTCGCCGCTCTTGATGCGAGCGGCGAGATCCTCGGCCACCTCGCGATATCCGCTGGTAGGTATGGGCATGTGAAGGTTCCTTCGTTCGGCAAGCGGCTGCCCGCGCCACGAACCTTCGCCCAGAGGGGCACAGCGGACAGGCCCAGCCCCTCTGGGCGGGACCACTCAAGACCTCGCGGAAAGGTGCGGACATGCCGATCGACGAGCCTGTATCCAAGGCGACCGAGTTGTTCACGGCCGAACGAGTACTCGACGCACACTGGAGTCGGGCTATCGATACTCCATGGCGAGCAGGCGGATGCATGGAGTGCAAGGGCCGCGACAACTGCTCGCAGCTTGATTGGGGCGTCGGCAGTTGTGGCAGATGCCGCCTCGGTCATGTTTCAGAAGCGGTGACCTACGAGCGTTGGCAGGTGATGTCTGCGGCGAGGTGAAAACCGAGCGCCGGGCCGGCCGGGGAGCGCACCGGGCTGGAGCCCAGGAGCGTTGCCGGCCCGGCCCGGTGCCGGATCAGCGCTGCTTCAGCTCGCGCCAGGAAGGGTGAGTGCCGCGCCACGCGTCGGCGAGAATGGCCGCCGAGGCCCGGCTGGGGCACTGCTGCACCCGCTCACGACCCGACGCCCCACCGATCTGGGCGCGGACCTCCCAACCCTGCCCGTCAGTACGGATGTACACGTCCCGGCGTCCGCGCGGAGTCGTGTCTCCGTTCCACCAATGCTCCTCGACCTTCATTCGCCGACCGTATAGCAATTTTTGCGTCGAGGGTACGGCGCAGCTAGGTGTATACCAGGGCGATAGCCGCAATTCAGGCGCACTTCGACCTATGCGTTGACGGGGAGGAACCGCGACGGCGACTCCTTCCCGTCCTGAGTAACGAATCAGGGTGCAATTCCTGCCGTTGAGCACACCGGCGAGGGTGGCCAACGCGTCCGGCCGCGAGGGGTCACCGAGGGCCGCGCTCACCCCTGCGTGGTGAGCAGGTAGTCGTCGGCTTCGGGGCTCCATCGGAGGTCGACCACTCCACCCGTGGCGGCGGCCTTGCAAAACTGGAGGAAGCTGCGGTAGCCGAGCTTCTTCTCGCTGAAGTCGGGCCGGGCCCGGCGCAGCTGGTTCTTCAACCCGGACAGCGCCACCGGGTTGCCGCTGCTGCCGAGATCCGCCACCACGCCACGGAGCAGGCCGAAGGCCACCTCCCGGTCGCCGTGCTCGGGCAGTGAGACCTCGGGGTCACCCTTTGCGGGGCCTTCGGCCAGCTCGATCACGGTGTGCACGGCGAGGTGCCGCAGCAGCTCGCCGAAGGTACGGAAACCGTAGTCGGACTCGCTGAACGTCGGGTCCTTGCGGAGCAGGGTGCGCTTGAGCCGGGACGCGGTGACCTCGCCGTTGGCGCTGCCCTGCAGCCCTGCCACTGTCTGGGCGACCAGCACGGCGAGGGCGTCCACGTCACGGCCGGGCTCCTCCCCCGTCGGCCGCCGCTCCTCCTCCTGCTCGCGCTCCTGCTCCGGCTCGGGCAGCCGCTGGTCCGGGCCGGGCTGCTCCCGTGCCGGGCGGCCGCGCCGGGCGCGGGTCGGCGGGATGTCCACACCCTCCAGGCGGTCGTAGTAGAGGAACTCGTCGCACGCCGGCGGCAGCAGCCCCGAGGTCGACCCCTCGACCCCGACACCGATGACCCGCTTGTTCAGCTCACGAAGCTTGTGCACCAGCGGGGTGAAGTCGCTGTCGCCGCTGCAGATCACGAAGGTCGAGATGTAGTCGCGCTCGAAGGCCAACTCGATCGCGTCCACGGCCATCTTGATGTCGGCCGCGTTCTTGCGGGAGGCGCCCATCTTCTGCGGGATCTCGATCAGCTCGACGTGGGAACGGGTGAGCATCCGTCGATCCTCGTCGAAGTACGACCAGTCGGCGTACGCCCGACGGACCACCACCCGACCTCGTTCGGCCAGCGCGTCGGCGATGGGCCGGAAGTCGAAGTCCGCGCCGCCACGGTGGTCGCGGGCTCCCAGCGCGAGGTTCTCGTAGTCGAGGAAAAGGGCGATCCGGTCTTCTTGATCCACGCGGAACAGCCTACGCCGGCCGTGAGCTGCTGGGGGCAGGCGACGCGCGCCACCTCAACTCGACAACCGTCCATTTCTTGCGGCCTGATTGTCGCTTCTTTTCGGAGTTCGATTGTTGTCTTGCAACGCAGTGTTCGGTGCTGGCATCATGACGATCAATGTCAGGCGTCAGGGGCGCCGGGCGGACCTCCCACCACCACCCACCGAGGAGGGTCACCGATGTTTCGGACCATCATGCCGGCGCGGGGACACCCAGGCCGGCCGTCCGCCATCACAGTTGCGCTCGCGGCCGGCCTTACCCTGCTGGTCATCGGCCCCGCCGTGGCCGTCGCCGGCCCACCCGCGTCCTCCGGCGCGGCGCCGGTGGTCACCCGTGCCGCTCTCGACCCGGCACTGGTCGCCGGACGCGGCGCGGACGTCGACTTCGTCGAGCAGGAGGCGGAAAACGCCAGCACCAACGGCGAGATCATTGGGCCCGACCGGTCCGCCTACACACTGCCCGCGGAGGCTTCCGGCCGCCGGGCGGTCCGGCTCACCCCCGGCGAGTACGTCGAGTTCGTCCTGCCCAGCGCGGCGAACGGGATCACCGTGCGGTACAGCATCCCGGACGCGCCGCAGGGCGGTGGGATCACCGCGCCGCTGGGGGTCGCGGCCAACGGCAAGCACGTGCACACCATGACGCTGACGTCGCAGCACTCGTGGCTCTACAACCAGTACCCGTTCTCGAACGACCCCCAGGCCGGGCTGCTGCACCCGGACTGGTGGATCACCGAGTGCCAGTGCGTGCCGTCGGCCACCACGCCGTACCCGAGCATCAGCACGCCGTTCCGGCCCACCCACTTCTACGACGAGCAGCGACTCCTGCTCGGACGCACCTACCGGGCCGGTGACAAGATCCGGCTCACCGCGCCGCCCGGCAGCGCCGCCGCCTGGACCGTCATCGACCTGCTCGACTCCGAGCTGGTCGCGCCGCCGCGCATCCGGCTGCTCGCGGCAAACGTGCTGGCCTTCGGCGCCGACCCCACCGGCCGGCGGGACTCCGCCGACGCACTGGACCGGGCCATCGCCTTCGCCCGGCGCACCCACCTGAAGGTGTACATCCCGCCGGGCAGCTACCAGGTCAACCGGCACATCATCGTCGACGACGTGACCATCGAGGGCGCCGGCAACTGGCACACCATCATCAAGGGCCGCGAGGTTGCCCTGCCGACGCCCGCGCCGGACGGCTCGCTGCACACCGGCGTCGGGTTCTACGGCCGGGACGCCGCCGACGGCGGCAGCCGCAACGTCCACCTCTCCGGCTTCACCATCGCGGGAGACGTCCGGGAGCGCATCGACACCGACCAGGTCAACGCGGTCGGTGGTGCGATGAGCGACTCGACCATCGACGGGCTCTACGTGCAGCACACCAAGGCGGGTCTGTGGTTCGACGGGCCAATGCGGAACGTCCGGGTCACCAACAACATCATCGTCGACCAGATCGCTGATGCGCTCAACTTCCACACCGGTGTGACCGACTCCGTCGTGGCGCACAACTTCGTCCGCAACACCGGTGACGACGGCCTGGCCATGTGGTCGGAGAAGACGGCCAATGCGCGGAACACCTTCACCCACAACACCGTGCAGTCACCGACCCTGGCCAACGGCATCGCCATCTACGGCGGCACGGACACCACCGTCTCGCACAACCTCATCGCCGATCCGGTTCGCGAGGGCAGCGGCATCCACGCCGGTTCCCGCTTCGGCGCAGAGCCGTTCACCGGGCACCTGCAGATCACCAACAACACCACGGCCCGCGCCGGCACGTACGAGCTGAACTGGAACATCGGGCTGGGCGCGATCTGGATCTTCGCCCTGGACCGGAGCATCGACGCGAGCATTCAGGTGACCGGCGACGCGTACCTCGACAGCACGTACAACGCGATCATGCTGGTCAGCGACTGGCCGGTGAAGGACCTCTACTCGATCCACAATGTGCGGTTCCGGGACATCCGGGTCGACGGCACCGGCACCTCGGTGGTCAGCGCCCGCTCGGCGGGGTCCGCCTCGTTCGCCAACGTGGACGCCCGCAACGTGGGCGCGGTCGGGGTCAACAACTGCGGTTCGTTCCACTTCACCCCGGCCGGTTCGGAGTTCACCCTGACCGACCTGGGCGGTAACGACGGCGGATGGCTCGCTCCGTGGCTGCTGCCCAACACCATCACCTGCGACGACCGGCCACCCGTGTCGCCGCCCCCGCCTCCGGCGCAGTGGTGAACGCGGTGGGCGGCCCGAACCTTCGGGCCGCCCACCGCACACTCAAGGCACGCGCAGGTCAGAGCCTTTTGGCGTACGCCAGCGGCACGGTCGTGGGCTGACCGTCCCACCTGCCGCTCAGGGTGACCCCGGCTGCCCCGGCGGCCCCGGCGCCGGGCCGACGGACGACGACCAGCTCGACGGAATCGGTGTCGATGAGCGTGCGGTCCTCGTCGACCACCCGTCGCACGGCGCCGACCGGGGGCACGTTGAGGTCGCCGGCGCCGCTGACGAGGATCGTCACCGTCGGCTCACGCACTTCCCGCCGGCCGTCGACCTCGAAGTACTGCTCGGCCTGGCCACTGCCGGTGAGGATCGCGTGGGCGAGCGCGGCGACGTACACCGGGTCGACGCAACCGTCGTACACCCAGCGCGGGCCGAGCACCGAATGCTCGGTGGTGCCGACCAGCCAGTCGTCGGCACCGTCGAGGGGCGCGGCGCGGTAGGTGAGCGGAACCTGATGGACCGGCCCGTCCGCGACGCCGACCAGCATCGTCTCGATACCGACCTCGCCGGCCGGGTCGTCGAAGCGGTAAGCGCCCCGGCTCACCACATCGACGCCGGCCGGCTCTGCGGAGACGCCGGTCGGCCTGGCGAACCAGGGTCGGCCGGGCAGCCAGGCTGCCAGCAGGTCGAGCTTCGTGGGGTGCAAGGTCGCGCGGTGCAGCAGTGCCATGACGGCAGCCTAGGTCAGAGGCCGGTACAGGGGTTACCGCCCACGGTGCAGGTCTCCGGTCCCCTGGCCTTCGGCCGGTTGTCGCGGACGTCGAAGCGGAACGTCTGCGACCCTCCGGCCGGCACGGCCGCCCCGGTGAAGGTCACGGACTGCCCGTTCTGTCGCCAGTCCGCGCCGTCGACGTCGTCGACGGTGCTGCCTTCGGCGAGGTTGACCACCACGACCCAGTCCCCCACCGGTGTGCCAGTGGGGTTGCCGACCACCACTTTGCCGGTGTAGCCGAACAGCCGGCTGGAGTCGGTGTCGTAGCTGGCGGTCAACGGAGGCGGAGGCGGGGGCGCCGACGCGGGGGTGCGCGTCGGCTTCGCCGACGGGCTCCGGCTCGGTCGGGCGGTCGCCGACGTGGGGGTGCGCGAGGGGCGCGTCGAGGTCGTCGCCAGCGGCGTGTCGGTAGGCGCGGCGGCCGTCACGGAGGGCGATGGCGACGTGGGTGGTGCGGCGCTCTGGTTCGAGTCGACCGGGAACGCTACCCACGCGGCCAGTCCTCCAATGACCACCACTCCGGCCAGCACCGCGGCCATCCGGCGGCGACGCCGACGCGCGCGGGCGGGCCCGTTGCCGAACACGCTGATCAGCGGCAGTTCGGCGGTCATCCCGCCATCGCCGCGGTGCAGGTCGACCTGCTGGAAGGCGAGCCAGTCCAGAATGGCCGGCAGTCGCACGGTCAGCGCCTGCCGGAGTTGCTGCTCACGTGGTTCGTGCTGCTCGGCGGACCACGCCCCGTGCCTGGTGACCTCCCGCACCTCCAGCCGGCAGCCCTGCTTCGTGGCCGTGACCGTGCAGGTCAGCTCGCTGAGCCGGCCGGCCTCGTCGCAGGCCAGCACGAGGAGTTCCCGCGCCTGCCGCTCGGTCACCTCGACCTCGACGTTGGCCTCGAAGCCGGGCAGCCCGGCCGAGTGCAGCAGCAGCCGGTCCGGTACGCCCTCCACCAGCTCGGCCTCGGCGAACCACCGGCCGAGCACCTTCCGATCGGTCAATGCGAGCCAGACCCGGTCGGGCGGGTGGGACAGGTCGACCTGCGCACCGATCTCGATCACGGCGAGACTCTAACGGGTTCCCCGCCCGGCCTGTCCCGCCCGGGCCGGTTGCCCACAGGTTCGCGACCGACGCGTCCCCGTTCGCTCACCGGCGCGCGGTGTGCCTCCAGCGCAACACACCGGCCAGCCCGAACAGGGCCAGCAGCGCCCCGGCACCGGCGGCCAGCGGCCAGGTCAGGTCGCCCGCTCCGCCGACCTTCTCGGCGGCCGGACGTGCTGCCGTGGGCGCCACCGCGTCAACGGAATCCGTCGGGCGTACGGCGGTGGCCGTCGCGGCCGTGGCCGGGTAGCGCAGGATCGCCGGTCGGGTGCCCGGTGGTTGGTTGGCGGATTCGGAGACGGTGAGCAACGACCGGCCGTCGCGACTGTAGGTGATCGACTCGCCCTGGGGTTCGTCCGGCAACGGGGTGATCCGCGGGGTGCCGGAGGTCAATGCGGCGACCACATCGCCGTCGGGCACGTCGTACTCGAAAGCGTCGGCATAGCTGCGCAGCACCACCCGACGGCCGTCCGGTGCGCTCGCCGCACCGGTGATCACACCCCGACCGAGGAACGAGAACGGGTTGCTGGTGCTGGTCGTCGGTAGGGTCACCTGGCCGACCGAGGCCAGCGCCGTCGTCGCGGTCGGCCGCAGCGCAGCGGTCGGCGCGTACAGGAAGACGGTGCCGCTGCCGCCCTTGGTGATGATCAGGGGCCGGTCGTCCGCGTCGAGCAGCAACGCCTCCGCGTCGTGCGGGCGGTCCGGGTACGCCAGCCGGTACAGCACCGGCTTGTCCCTCCCGGGTGCGAGCCGCCAGATGGCGACCGTCGGTCGGGAACGGTCGTTGTCGCCGATGTCGGCGACCCAGATGGTGCCGTCCCGGCCGATGGCCAGGTCCTCGGTGTCGCGGGGCCGCGACGGGTAGGCAACCGTCCGGACCACCGCGCAGCGTTGGTCGAGGAAGAAGATCCGGCGACGGGCCTCGTCGTCGGAGCCGTCGTTGACCACCACGTACCCGGTGTCCGTCGCGACCATCCCGGACAGCTCCTTGAGCCGGTCGTCCCGCACCTGGCACACCGGCGTCCCGGCCCCCGGCGCGCCGGCCACCGCCGTACCCGGCGCCAGCGCCACCGCGCCGGTGAGCAGGGCGGCCAGCGCAGCTCCGGCACGGACGCGCCGCACCCCGGTG
Organism: Micromonospora sp. NBC_01638; assembly: GCF_045209745.1. Classification (NCBI taxonomy): domain Bacteria; kingdom Bacillati; phylum Actinomycetota; class Actinomycetes; order Micromonosporales; family Micromonosporaceae; genus Micromonospora; species Micromonospora sp. NBC_01638. Next base: position 4,286,137 of record NZ_CP109273.1, on the reverse strand, counting down.
ACCCACTCGCGTACCCGCATCGCCCGCCTTCCTCATCGCGGCCGTTGCCCGGCCGCCTCGCCCATCCTGGCCGATCCCGGCCACCGCCGGTGGCCGTTGACGCGGACGCGACCCCATCCTTGCCCATGCATCGATGATCTATCTATACCGCACCGGACCGGGCGTTCAGCGGATCGGTGTCGTCTGCGCCAGGGCAATGCGCCAGTCGTCGCCCCTGCGGGTCATGACGTAGGTCATGGCACCGGCCGAGGGCAGCTCGGAACTCAGGTTGAGATCAACTCCTTCCGCCGGACCATATAACGCGTGAGTGCGACGGCGGCGGGTAGGCAGCGGCCCGGCGGCATGTCGACACCCGCCGGGTAGGAGGCTCCGATGAGCACGTACCGGGACGAGCAGGGCGACACGTTCCCCCCTCCGGAGGCGGATGCCCTCGAGCAACGGCAGAACGCGGTCGACTACGGGCCGCCGGACCGAGTGTCGGGTGACGTCGACCCCGAAGCATCCGAGGCGGATCTGGCCGAACAGGGCGCCCTGCCAGCGGGGACGCTTGAGGAGGTCACGACGCTGCCGGCCGACGCCAACCCGGCGGACGCTCTCGAGCAACGCCAGGAGATCCCGAGCCGCGACGAGGGTCGCCGGACCTGACCCAGACCCACTCCGGCCACCCACGCCGGGTCCGGCTCGACACGTTCCTCAACGAGCGTGATGCCGGTGAGTCATCAAAATGACTCACCGGCATCACGCTCGTGCGGACGTCCGCACCTAGTCGGCCGGCTCAGCCGGCGACACCGACCAGCCGGCGCAGCAGCGGCCGGCGGCCAGCAACACGCTGTGCGTCCCTTGACAGCAGCCGGGTCGCCCAACCAAGCTGTCTATTAGTCCTACTGTCGTAGGACAACAGGAAGGATCATCTCGAGTGATCGAGTTCGTGCTGGACAGCCGGTCGAAGGTGAACACCTACATGCAGCTCGTGCAGCAGGTGAAACAGGCTCTGCGGGTGGGCCTGCTGGTGCCGGGCGACCAGTTGCCAAAGGTCCGGGACGTCGCGCAGTCCCTGGCGATCAACCCGAACACGGTGTTGAAGGCGTACCGGGAGCTGGAGATCGAGGGTCTGGTCGGTGGCCGACCCGGGGTGGGCACGTTCGTCCAGCGCACGCTGGCCGGCGCGTCCCTCCCCAACCAGGCCGAGCTGCGCGACGACCTGGTCGCCTGGCTGCACCGGGCAGAGGCCGCAGGCCTCACGGCCGAGGACGTCATCGCCCTGGTGGAGACCACGCTGCGCGCCACCCTCGCCGACGACACCCCACAGAAAGAGCCCGCGTGAGCGGAACGAGAGGACAGAGGATGGACATGGCCTTAGAGGCAGACCGGCTGGGCAAGCGGTACGGCAGCGCCTGGGCGCTGCGGGACTGCTCGCTGCACCTGCCGGCCGGCCGGATCGCCGCGCTGGTCGGGCCGAACGGCGCGGGCAAGAGCACACTCCTGCACCTGGCCGTCGGGCTGCTCAAGCCCGACGCGGGCGCGGTCCGGGTGTTCGGCAGGTCACCGTACGGCGACACGGAGGGTCTGGCGGACATCGGTTTCGTCGCCCAGGACACCCCGCTGTACCGGGATTTCACCGCAGCCGAGCTGGTCATCGCCGGCGGCAAGCTCAACCGGCGGTGGGACGCGGCGCTGGCCCGTACCCGGCTGGCGCAGCTCGGGATACCGCCGGACCGGCCGGTCGGCAAGCTGTCCGGCGGGCAACGGGCCCAGGTTGCGCTCGCGCTGGCGCTGGCCAAGCAACCCCGGCTGCTGCTGCTCGACGAACCGGTCGCCAGCCTCGACCCCCTCGCGCGACGGGAGTTCCTCCAGTCGCTGATGGGCAGCGTCGCGGACTCCGGCACCACCGTCCTGCTCTCCTCGCACCTGCTGGCTGACCTGGAACGGGTCTGCGACCACCTGATCGTGCTCAACGCCTCCCAGGTGCAGCTCACCGGCGCGGTCGACGACCTGGTCGCCGAGCACCGCCAACTGGTCGGCCCACGGCACGACGGCGGCGCTATCGGGGGCGTCGCCGCCGTGATCCGGGCCAGCCACACCGACCGGCAGTCCACACTGCTGGTCCGCACCGACGGCCCGATCACCGATCCCGGCTGGACGGTGCGCGAGGTCAGCCTGGAGGACGTCGTCCTGGCCTACCTGGCCGACGGCAACACGCAGACCAGTCACAGCGAGTGGGGAGTGCCGGCATGATCTGGCTGACCTGGCGGCAACACCGCAAGCAGGCGTTCTACACCCTGCTCGGATTCGCGGCGCTCGCCGCCCTGATGGTGCCCATCGGCCTGTCGATGCGGCACACCTTCGCCGACCTGGGGCTGGCGGAGTGCATCCGGCCGGTCGCCATCAGCGAGGCAGCCGCGGAGACCTGCAACGCGAGCTTCCACCGCTTCTCCAATCAGTACGGCAGCCTGAACCTGGTAGCGGTGCTACTGATCACCCTGCCGGTGCTGGTCGGCCTGTTCTGGGGCGCGCCGCTGGTCGCCCGCGAGGTGGAACAGGGCACGCACCGGTTCGCCTGGACCCAGGGCGTCGGCCGGAACCGCTGGGCACTGGTGAAGTTCGGGCTGGTCGGCGTGGCCACGGTGCTCCTCGCGGTCTGCTACGGCCTCGGCATGTCCTGGTGGGTCACACCGCTGACCCAGGCCGCACAAGAGGGCCGACTCGGCGCGATCGTCTTCGACCTGCAGGGCATCGCTCCGATCGGCTACACCCTCTTCGCCGTGGCGCTCGGCATCTTCGCCGGCACCGTCTGGAAGCGAGTGCTGCCCGCCATGGGCATCACCCTGGTCGGGTTCATCGGCGTACGGGCGGCGGTCGAGCTCCTGGCCCGACCGCACTACCAGCCCGCCCGCACCCAGACCTTCCCGATCGAGGGGGCCGGGATCCCGGAGGGAAACCGGGGTGACTGGGTCCTCTCCATGGGCATCCGAAACCCCGACGGGACGATGGTGGCCGAGGACACCCGGATCCAGTGCCCACCGGGTGGCAAGGGCCCGGACGGCCGGGTCTGCGGCGCCGAACTGGGCCTTCAGCCGGGCGCGTACAACTGGGAGCTGTACCAGCCAGCGGACCGGTTCTGGCTGTTCCAGGGCATCGAGACGGGCATTTTCGTCGCCCTCGCCCTGCTCCTGCTCTACCTCGCTGTGCGTCGGGTCCGCCGGATCGCCTAGCCGGGCGACGGGTGCTCGTCGAGGCACGGGGCCTCGGCGAGCACCCGTCAGCGCAGGCCCTCGGCGCTCAGTTCGAGCCAGGCCGCGAGGTCGCGCAGCTCGTCGTGCACGGCCCGGGTCAGCTGCGGAGTGAAGGGCACGTCCTCATGGATGGCGTGCACCACGAGCGAGCCGCGCCGGCGGTCGGCCGTGGCGTCGACCTTCCCGACCAACCGGTCGCCGTGCAGGATCGGCAACGCGAAGTAGCCCCACCGCCGACTCGCTTTCGGTTTGTACATCTCCAGCACGTACTCGTACTCGAAAAGCTCTGCGAGGCGGGCCCGGTCGTGCACCAGCCGGTCGAACGGCGACAACAGCGCCGTACGCCCGGTGAAGGGCTGCCCGAGCGCGGCCGGGTCCACTCGCCAGACGCCTGGGACGCCCTCGACCACCGCCTGCTCACCAGCGTCACCGACCTCCGCCGGCTCGCCGGGCACGGCCGCCGCCTTCGCCCGGGCAATGCCCAGCGCGCGCAACCGGCGCTCGTTGCGGACCCGATGCGCCTGCTCCAAAGGGACCACCGGCGTGCCCGCCGGATAGACCCGCTCGGCCACGTCCCACAACCGCTGTCGGCCCTGCCGACCGGCGACAGCGACCTCGCCGCGTAGGACCAAGAACTCCAGCATCTGCGTGACGTTGCGGTTGTTGGTCCAGCCCGACGATGGCCAGGGCACCGGGCACGTGTCCGGGATGTCGCGGGAGAGCAGTGGACCGGAGCTGCCGAGCAGGCGGAGCACGTCACGCCGGAACGCGTCATTGGCGCGCAGCCACTCGCGCTGCCGCTCGTAACTGGGCCACACCGCCATCGCCGCGAGATAGAGCCCCAGATCGTCCATCGGTCGCAGCATCGCCTGGTGCTCGAAGAGCGTCCGATCCTGCTCAAGCGCCTGCCGCAACTGCGACGGCTGGTACGACGAGCCGAGCCGGCTCCAGCAGACCAGATCCGCGCTGGGCGCGACGGCGGCTGTCGGGTCGATCTGCACCAGCGTCAGCTGACGCACCACTGTGAGCAGGTCGGTCGGTCGCGAATCGCCCAGCAACTGGGCCCGCACGGCGATCCGTCGTGCCTGCACCCGATCGAGTTGGTGGGTAACCACGCCGCGAGCCTAACGGTCACCACCGACAGGGCGCCGACCAGCCGAGTCGGATTCCCGGCCCGTCGCCAACGCGACCGAAAGCGCCCACCCGAACACCATGGGTGCTCCGATGTGGACCGCAGGGCTCGCGCCGGGCGGGCCACAGGGATGGGAGCGCACGCGTGAAGGTCAAGATTTTCCGTCGGGTCGCCGCGTCGACCGTGGCGCTCGCCTGCGCCGTACTGGGCGCGGTGGCACTGCCTGCCGCCCCGGCGGCCGCCAGCCCGATCCGCAACGCGACCGCGTGGTCGGTGCTGCTGTGCAAGTTCAGTGACAAGCCGGCGGAGCCACAACCGCCATCGCACTTCGCCAACTTCCTCACGGCGGCCGGCACCGGCACCGGCGGGGTGGCGGACTACCTGGCCGACCAGTCCGGCGGGCGGGTGTCGCTGGCCGGCTCGGTGGTCCGGGGCTGGTACACGATGCCGTACACGCTGGCGCAGTTCCAGACGACCGACCGGTGGACCCGGACCCAGCGCTGCGTGGACACCGCGGCGGCCGCCGGCTACGGGGTGCCCGCCGGCAACCGGATCGCGGTCATGCTCAACGACTGGGTGGATTCCGGCGCGGCCGGCGGCCGGGTGCTGCTCGACCCGGGCGCCTGGAACGTCGGCTTCGCCGCGCACGAGATGCTGCACGGCTACAACCTGGGCCACTCGTTCTCCAACGACACCACGTACCAGAACGCGCCCTGGTCCCAGCCGGGCGAGTACGACGACCCGTGGGACGAGATGAGCGCCATGCACATTTACGCGTTCAACACCGCGAACTACAGCACCAGCGCGGTCGGGCTCAACGGGCCTAACCGCGACGAGTTGGGCTGGCTGCCAAAGAACCGGGTCTTCACCATGGCCGCCGACGGGGTCGGCTCGCGCGCACTCACCCTGGCGCCGCTGGAGGTGCCCGCCGCGAGCGGCCCGCAGCTGGTCCGCATCCCGTTCGACCCGGCCGACCTGTTCCACTACTACACCGTCGAGTTCCGCCGTAAGACCGGCTGGAGCGCAGCAATCCCCGGTGACACCGTGCTGCTGCACGAGGTTCGCAACGGCACTCCCACCCTGTTGCGCACCGGCCCCGGCGGCGGGCCCGCGCAGTCGCTCAACGCCAACGGCGTACAGATCGGGGTGAACTGGGTTTCCGGCGACGCCGCGTCGGTGACCGTGACCACCGACGTGGTCAACCGCTGCCTGCAGGGCTACGTCTGGCGGGAGGCCCGTCCCGGCGACCTCGTCTGTGTCACCGGCGCCACCCGTAGCCAGGTGTGGGCGGACAACGCCGCCGCGGCGAGCCGCTGGGTGAGCGGCCCGTACGGCCCGCACACCTGCGTCGCCGGCTACGTGTGGCGCGAGGCGTACGCCGGAGACGACGTCTGCGTCACCGGCACGCAACGCAGCCAGGCCGCCGCGGACAACGCCGCCGCGGCGTCCCGGCGCAACCCGGCCCGACTGGTGTCCGGCCCGAACAGTTGCGTCAGCGGGTACGTCTGGCGCGACGCCGACCAGTCCGACTATGTCTGCGTGACCGGCACGACCCGATCCCAGGTGCTCGCGGACAACGCGGTCGCCGCGAGCCGCTGGGTCAGCGGCCCGTACGGCCCGCACACCTGCCTCGCCGGTTACGTGTGGCGCGAGGCGTTCCTCGGCGACGATGTCTGCGTCACCGGGACGCAGCGCAGCCAGGCCGCGGCCGACAACGCCGCCGGCCCGGGCCGGGTGCTGCGCCCGGCCGGCTGATCCGATGGCGCGCCCCGGTGGTCTGTCACCGGGGCGCGCCGCACGTCCGGACGAGGAGCTCCGCGCGGGTGGCGGCGAGCAGGTGCCGGGCCCGGGAAGCGGCGTCGGCGGCGAGCAGCCCGAGCGCCTCGGCATCTACGCCGGGCGCAAAGTGTCCGGCGAGGATCGGGGCGAGCGCCAGCGGTACGCCGGGCAGCGGCGCGGGTGGGGCCGGTAGCGGGGCCGGGGCGGCGGCCCAGGCTTCCTCCGCCGGGGTGCCGACCGGCGGGGCGTCGTCCGCCACCGCGATCTGCCGCCGGGCGTTACGGCTGCGCAGCTCCTCGACCAGTTCGGCCTCGGCCCGCCCACGCATCAGCAGCAGCACGAACGGGTCGCGATCCAGCAGCCAGGACATCTGGTAGGCCAGCGCCACGGCGTGCCGGCAGGGCTGGTCCCAGGACGGGCAGTCGCACTCCGACTCCAGGTCGCCGTAGTCGGGCAGCAGGCGTACCCCGGCGTCCTCGGCGGTGTCGACCAGCTCAGCCGGCATCTCCCGATCGAGCAGCGCGGCAATGTGCCCGGCCTTCGCGGCGAGCGCGTCGAGCAGCCGGTCCCACTGGCGCTCGGAGAGCGGGCCGATACGCACCACGGTGTCGTGCGGAAGGTCCGGGTCACCGTCGTGGACCGGGGCGGAGATCCGGCCCGGGCTCACGGTGATCGGGCCGACCTGACCGCCGGTTGCATACCGGCGACCCCGGCTCAGCTGCCCACGGTCGAACGCGGCCCGCTCCAGGGCGTCGATCCAGGCGGTGCCCCACCAGGTGGCGGCGAACGTCCGGCCGATCCGGCGGTCCGGTGCGAAGGCCGGGAAGCTGCGGGCCCGTCCGTCGTCCCGCACCGGTTCGGCGTCGTCGTCCCACAGGTCGTCGAAATCCTCGTCGCCGGTCACGTTCCTCCCCTCATTCCTGGTCGCCGAGCCGGACGAGCCGGAGCAGCTCGGCGTCGGACAGCTCGGTCAGGGCCGTCTCGCCGCCGGTGAGCACGGCGTCGGCCAGGGCTCGCTTGGTCTCCAGCAGGGCGGCGATGCGCTCCTCCAGGGTGCCCTGGGCGATCAGCCGGTGCACCTGCACCGGCCTGGTCTGCCCGATCCGGTGGGCCCGGTCGGTGGCCTGTTCCTCCACGGCCGGGTTCCACCAACGGTCGTAGTGGATGACATGGTCGGCCCGGGTCAGGGTCAGGCCGGTGCCGGCCGCCTTGAGCGACAGCAGGAAGACCGGCACCTCGCCGGCCTGGAACCGGCGGATCAACTCCTCGCGCTGCGGCACCGGTGTGCCGCCGTGCAGCAGCTGCGCCGGTACGCCCCGCTCGGTCAGGTGCCGGGCCAGCAGCCGGGCCATCCGCACGTACTGGGTGAAGACCAGCGCACCGCCGCCCTCGGCGAGGATGGTGTCCAACAGGTCGTCGAGGAGGTGCAGCTTCTCCGACCGGCCGCGCAGCGGACCGTTTGTCTCCTTCAGGTAGTGCGCCGGGTGGTTGCAGACCTGCTTCAGCCCGACCAGCAGTTTGAGCACCAGGCCGCGCCGGGCGATGCCGGTGCCGCTGGCCCGGATCTCGGCCAGCACCTCGTCGACCACCTTCTCGTAGAGGGCGGTCTGCTCGGCGGTCAGCGGGACCAGGTGGTCGGTGACCGTCTTGGGTGGCAACTCCGGGGCGATGCCCGGGTCCGTCTTGCGGCGGCGCAGCAGGAAGGGGCGGACCAGGCGGGACAGCCGGCCGACGCTCGCGGAGTCCCGGTCCACCTCGATCGGCCGGGCCCAGGTCGCGCGGAACTTCCCCGCCACGCCCAGCAGGCCGGGCGTGGTCCAGTCGAGGATCGACCACAGGTCGGTGAGGTTGTTCTCCACGGGGGTGCCGGTGAGCGCCACCCGGGCCGGGGCGGGGATCGTCCGCAGGGCCTTCGCGGTGCCGCTGAGCCCATTCTTCACATATTGCGCCTCGTCGGCGACCACCAGCCCCCAGCGCGCGGTGGCGAGGGTGTCGGCGTCGAGGCGCATGGTGCCGTAGCTGGTCAGCACGATCCCGTCGGCCAGCTCCGCGAGCGACCGGTTGCTGCCGTGGAAGCGGCGTACGGGCGTGCCAGGGGCGAACCGCCGGATCTCCCGCTCCCAGGTGCCGAGCACCGAGGCCGGGCAGACCACCAGGGTCGGGCCGGCGGTGGCCCGGTCGAGCTGGCGGCGCAGGTGCAGGGCCACGACCGTGACCGTCTTGCCCAGGCCCATGTCGTCGGCGAGGCAGCCGCCGAACCCGAGCGAGGTCATCCGCTCCAGCCAGCGCAGCCCACGCAGCTGGTACCCGCGCAGGCTGGTGCCGAGCGCGGCCGGCGGGGTCAGCGGCTCCGGCCCACCGTCAGGGTCGGCGAGCCGTTCGCACAGCGCGCTCAACCACCCGTCGGCCACCACGTCGACCCGCTCGCCGACCACTTCGGTGCTGCCGGTCAGGGTGGCCGCCAGGGCCTCGTACGCCGGGCGCGGGGTGAGCCGGCGCTCGGCGGCCCGGCGGGCCAGCTCCGGTGCAACCGCAACCCACCCGTCGCGCAGCCGGACGATCGGCCGGGCGCCGGCGATCAGGTCCGCCTCGGCGTCGGTCAGCGGAACCCCGGCGAGGGTCAGCTGCCAGCTCAGCGGCATCGGTGCGGCGGAGCGGAAGAAGGCCGCCGGATCGGCGGGCTGCTCCGGTGGGGAGCTGACCAGCACCCGGGCAGTGAGCGCGCGGGAGAGCTGCGCCGGCCATTCGATGTCGATGCCGGCCGCGACCAGCCGCGCCTCGGCGCCGTCGAACAGGTCGACCAGGTCCTCGTCGAGCAGCTCCAGCTCGACCGGCGCGGCCTCGTCGAGGAGGCGTTCCAGCGGCGGCCACAGCGCGGCGGCGCGTCGTACGGCGAGCATCGCCTCCACGGTGGCCCGGTCGCCGAGACCGTGCTGGTCGCCTGCCCAGAGGGCGTCGGCGTCGCTGACCAGGGTGGGGTCGGCGAGACTGCGCAGCCGGACCACGGCGCGGGGCGCGGTGGTGGCGAGGTCCCCCCGCATCTCCACTCGCAGCGCCACCCGCAGGCCCGTGTCCACCCCGGCGGAGACCTGCCCGGCCCAGTCGCGCAGTTCCTCGGCCGGCTGGGGCGCCAGGGCGGTGAATCGGGGGTCGCCGGTGAGCCAGGGCGCGGCCGGGGTGCGTGGCAGCGTGTCGGCCACCGCGTCGAGGAAGGCGCGGACCAGTTCCTCCGGGTCGGGGAGGACCAGCCGTCGCGCCGTGAGGTCGAGCGGCACCGCGCGCGCCGTCGGGGGCATCGCGGAGGCCAACGCCCGGATGCGGCGCACGTCCTCGACGTCGAACGGGCCGGCCCGCCAGGCGTCGTACCCCTGCGGGGACACTCCGGGCAGGATTCGTCCTCGGGCGACGAGGTGGAGCCCGGTGACCGCGACCGCCGACCAGAACGCGGCGGCCGGGTCGACCTGGTCGGTGTTGCGCAACGCCACCAGCCGGCGGACCGCGTCGCCCACGCCGATGGACCTGACCGCAACGGTGCACAGCTCCGGCCGACCGTCGCGCGGGAGGACCAGCCCAAGTTCGCCGCCCTCGCCGAACCCGTCGAACTCCTCAGGCAGCGCGTCGCCGCTCGGATGGTGGACGTGCACCGCGCCGGTCCGTGGCGGGTCGCCCGGGGTGAAGACGACCACGAACGGCACTCTGCCTCCTGATGGATCGTCGGTGGGCGGCCGCCCACCGACCCGACAATCGTGGCCTACGACGGTCGACAAGCCCCGGTTCAACCACTATCGTACGTCGTACGGTAGCACGCACGGGAGCAGCTACGCCGGGTCGGCGGACCGCACCTGGCCGACGACGCCGACGTTCAGCGGGTCGGCCAGCAGCTTGTCGAAGGCCAGCTCGGCCGCGCCGATCAGGACGGCGTCCGGGCCGAGCACCGCCGCCTCCAGGCGCAGGTGCTCGCGGGAGACCGCCAGCGGCATGGCGTCCAACCGGCTGCGGACCGTGGCCGCCCCGGCGGTGAAGATGTCGCGCAGCGAGCCGCCGAACACCACGGCGTCCGGGTTGACCACGTTGACCAGGTTGGCCACGCCGAAGCCGAGCCAGTCGGCGACCCGCTCGACCGCCTCTCGCGCAATCTGGTCGCCGTCCACCGCCGCGCGCAGCACCTCGGCCACCGCTGCACGGTCGCCGGGTTCCCGCCCGGCGTGCCGCAGCAGCGCGGTCTCACTGATCTCGGTCTCCCAGCAGCCGCGTGAGCCGCACCCGCAGGGCAGCCCGTTCGGGTTGACCACCATGTGGCCGACCTTGCCGCTGTGGCCCCGGTGCCCGATCACCAGTCGGCCACCCATGATGATGCCGGCGCTGATGCCCAGGCCACCGTGCAGGTAGATGAGATCGTCGACGCCCACCGCCACGCCACGGACGTGCTCGGCCAGGCCGGCGATGTCGGCCAGATCGCCGGCCACGAAACCCGGGCCGGCGGAGAGTTCGGCATCGAGCGCGGCGCCGAGGGTGCCGTCGATGCCGACGATCCGGATCCTGTCGTCCGCGTCCCGGGTGGTGTCGGTGACCGCGACCGCTCCGCCGACGAGCAGCGCGTCGGCGGCCACGCCGCGCTCCATGTCGCGGACGAGGTCGGCGAGCGGCCCGACGGCGTCGACCGTCGACATGCCGCTGGGGCGGGCGACCTCGCGCAGATCGAGGATGCGCCCGCCGAGCCCGACCCGGGCCGCGCGCAGTCGGTCCGCGTCAATGCTCAGCGCCTGCGCGTAGACCCGGTCGGAGCGAGGGCTGACCACGAGCGAGGGGCGGCCGGCGCGACGGGCGGTGGTCGGCACCTCCTCGGTGACGAGGCCACAGGCCACCAGGTCGGCCGCGAGGGCGCCGATGGTGCTGCGGTTGAGGCCGAGCCGGCTGGTCAACTCGGCCCGGGACGTCGGCCCGTGCAGGTGGACGTAGCGCAGCACGCCGCCGAGGTTCTGCCGTCGGATCTCCTCCTGGCTGGCGCCGGAGACCGACGGCAACGGGGATTCGGGGTTGCGGCCGACGCCGGCTGACCTGGACCGTACGGGTGTCGCCACGGTCAGACCTCCTTCCGGGTCGGTGCCAGGGGTGCCAGGACGACGATGGGTCCCGGAACAGGAGATCCGGGACCCATCGGCGTTGCTGCCTACCGTGCGGTGATTACTTGGTGAGCGGCGCGAGCTTCGGGTCGTTGGCGTACGCCTCAGCCGCGTTCGCCTTGGTGACGGCGACCGGCGGGAGCAGGTACGTGTCAACGACCTTGCTGCCGTTGTTGTAGGACTTGGTGTCGTTCACCTGCGGGGCGTTACCGGCCTGGAGAGCCTTGACCATGTTGATGGTCTCCTTCACCAGGTTGCGGGTGTCCTTGTTGATCGTCATGTACTGCTCGCCAGCCACGATCGACTTGACCGACTCAACCTCGGAGTCCTGACCGGTGACGACCGGGGTCGGCTTGCCAGCACCCTTGACCGAGGTCAGGATGGCGCGGGCCAGCGTGTCGTTCGGGGAGAGGACGCCGTCCAGCTCCTTGTTGCCGTAGGTCGAGGTGAGCAGCTGGTCCATACGGGCCTGCGCACCCTCGGCCTTCCAGCCCTGGATGGCGGTCTGCTTGACGTCGGTCTGCTTCGAGGCGACGACGACGTTGCCCTTGTCGATCTCCGGCTTGAGCACGTCCATCGCGCCGTTGAAGAAGACACCGGCGTTGTTGTCGTCCGGCGAGCCGGAGAACAGCTCGATGTTGTACGGGCCGTTCGGCTTCTTGGCCTTCATGCCGTCCAGCAGGGCCTGGCCCTGGAGCTGGCCGACCTTGAAGTTGTCGAACGCGACGTAGTAGTCGAGGTCCGGCGTGTTGGTGATGAGCCGGTCGTACGCGATGACCTTCACGCCGGCCGTGTGGGCCGCCGCGACCTGGGTCGACAGCTGCGCGGCGTCGGTCGCGCCGATGACGATGACCTTGGCGCCCTTGGTCACCATGGCGGTGATCTGGGCCTGCTGGTCGGCGACCGTGGTCGACGCGCCGGCGTACTGCACGTCACTCTGGAAGCCGGCCTCCTTGAGGCCGCTGGTGAACAGGTCACCGGCGAGGACCCAGTTTTCCGAGGTCTTGGCCGGGAGGGCCACGCCGATCAGCGAGTTCGCCGCGAAGCCCTTGGCGGCCTCGCCCTTGGTGTCGGAGTCGCCGTCACGGCCGGAGCCGCAGCCGGCGAGGGCCAGCATGGCGGCGGCGCTGACGGCGACCACCGACGTGCCAAAGAATTTACGCATGTGAGGACTTGCCTTTCTAAGGTTGGAACGGGTGGAGAGGTCGGTGGCCGTCAGCCGGACACCGCTGCCTTGGCGGGCTCGCGCTCCGCGTTCGGCGGTGAGGCGGAGTCCTCGCGACGGAACGGTCGCATCAGACTCCCGATGATGGAGAACCGCCCCTGCTTCTTGTTGTAGACGTCGATCGCGACGGCCAGCAGCAGGACCAGGCCCTTGATGATCTGGACGCGGTCGGTGCCGACGCCCATCAGTTGCAGACCGTTGTTGAGCACGGCCATGACGAGACCACCAACGATCGAGCCGCTGATGGTGCCGATACCGCCGGAGACGGCCGCGCCACCGATGAAGACCGCGGCGATGGCGTCCAGCTCCCAGCCGTTGCCGTCCTGCGGTCCGGAGGCCGCCGAACGGGCCACGAAGATCATGCCGGCCAGCGCGGCCAGGACGGACATGTTCATCATGACGAAGAAGTTGACCCGCTTGAGCTTCACGCCAGACAGCTCGGCCGCCCGGGAGTTGCCGCCCACCGCGTAGATATGCCGGCCACCGGCCGTGTTGCGGGTGTAGAAGGAGTATGCGATCACCAGGACCAGCAGGATGATGCCGGAGATCGGGAAGCTGGTACCGACGCGACCGCTGGCGAAGCGCAGCGCCGCGAAGGCGATCACCCCGACCATGATGGCCATCCGCAGGATCGAGATCCACATAGGTGCCGGGTCGGCGTCCATCGCCCGCCGGGTCTTGCGGGCCTGGATCTCGCGCCACACCACTGCCACCGCCGCGGCCAGGCCGAGCAGCAGCGTGGCGTTGTTGTAGCCGGTGTTCGGGCCGAACTCGGGCAGGAAACCGGAACCGATCTCCCGGAAGCCCTCCGGCACCGGGATCGTGTTGGCGTTACCGATGTACTGGTTGCCACCGCGGAACAGCAGCATGCCGGCCAGGGTGACGATGAACGCCGGGACCCCGATGTAGGCCACCCAGAAGCCCTGCCAGGCGCCGATGAGCGCGCCGACCCCGAGGCCGAACAGGATGGCGACGGGCCAGGGCAGCGACCAGTCGGCCATCGACTTGGCCACCAGGATGCCCGCGAAGGCGGCGACTGAGCCGACCGAGAGGTCGATGTGCCCGGCGACGATCACCATGAGCATGCCGATGGCCAGAATCAGAATGTACGAGTTCTGCTGGAACAGCGCGATCAGGTTGTCCGACCGCAGGGTCAGGCCGTCGGTCAGGATCTGGAACAGGACGACGATCGCCACCAAGGTGAAGATCATCCCGAACTGGCGAGCGTTGGAGGTGGTGCCTCCGAACAGGTTCTTCTGAAGGTCCTTCAATCGGCTCATCGTGTCAGCATCTTCTTCGTCGAGGTCATCTGCTTCATGAGGTTTTCCGGGGTGGCGTCCGCCCGGGCGATCTCGCCCGTGATGGCGCCTTCGAACACGGTGTAGATGCGGTCGCAGAGCCCAAGCAGCTCAGGCAGCTCCGAGGAGATGACGACGACGCCCTTCCCCTGGTCGGCGAGCCGCTGGATGATGCCGTAGATCTCGTACTTGGCACCCACGTCGATGCCGCGCGTCGGCTCGTCGAGGATCAGCAGGTCCGGGTCGGTGAACATCCACTTCGCCAGGACGACCTTCTGCTGGTTGCCGCCGGAGAGCTTCGAGACGCTCTCGTCGACCGTCGGGGCCTTGGTCCGCAACTCCTTGCGGTACGCCTCAGCCGCCTGGTATTCCTCGACCTCGCTCAGGACGCCGCGGTGCGAAATCTTGGACAGCTTGGCCGCCACCGTCGACGTCTTGATGTCGTCGAGCAGGTTGAGGCCGATCGCCTTGCGGTCCTCGCTGACGTACGCGAGCCCGTTGTCGATCGCGTCCGCGACCGACTTCAGAACGATCTCCTTGCCGTCCTTGATGATCGTGCCTGACTCGAACACCCCGTAGGAGCGGCCGAAGACACTCATCGCCAGCTCGGTGCGGCCCGCGCCCATCAGGCCGGCGAAGCCGACGATTTCGCCGCGGCGCACCACGAAGCTCTCGTTCTTGCAAACCAGCCGGTCGGCGGAGATCGGGTGCCGGACGTTCCAGTCGCGGACCTCGAAGAAGACCTCACCGATCTTCGGAGTGTGGTCCGGGAATCGGCTGCCCAGCTCACGGCCGACCATGCCCCGCACGATCCGGTCCTCGTCGACCCCGTCCGCCTTGACGTCCAGGGTCTCCACGGTCCGGCCGTCGCGCAGGATGGTGATCTGGTCGGCGATCGCCTCGATCTCGTTCAGCTTGTGCGAGATCATGATCGAGGTGATGCCCCGCGAGCGGAAGCCGCGCAGCAGGTCCAGCAGGTGCCGGGAGTCGGCCTCGTTCAGGGCCGCGGTCGGCTCGTCCAGAATGAGCAGCTTCACGTCCTTGGCGAACGCCTTGGCGATTTCCACGAGCTGCTGCTTGCCGACCCCGATGTCCTTGATCAGGGTGTCCGGGTCCTCCTGCAGACCGACCCGGGCCATCAGGTCCAGCGCCATCCGGTTCGCGGCCTTCCAGTCGATCGCGCCCCGCTTGCGCGGTTCGTTGCCGAGGAAGATGTTCTCGGCGATCGACATACCCGGAATGAGCGCGAGCTCCTGGTGGATGATCACGATCCCGGCGCTCTCGCTCGCCCGGATGTCGGAGAACTTGCTCTCCGACCCCTGATAGACGATCTGGCCGTCATAGGTGCCGTGCGGGTAGACCCCACTGAGCACCTTCATCAGGGTGGACTTGCCTGCGCCGTTCTCGCCGCAGATGGCATGGATCTCGCCGGCGCGAACCACCAGGTTGACGTCGGAGAGGGCCTTGACTCCGGGGAACTCCTTGGTGATGGAACGCATCTCAAGGAGGATGGGCACGTCGCTCATCGCTCGCACCACCTCGCCAACGTCATCGTTGCCTCCGGAAGGTTTGACCTTCACTCGGTTTTGTTGTTGACGGCAACGTATTGCGGCGGACGGCTCATCTGCAAGGCGAGGGCCTGTTGAAAATGTAACAATCCGGCAATATAGACGCCGTACAGTGCTCGCCCGTCACAGTCGCCCCGGCAGCCCCTCCCGGAACCTGTGCCCGGCCGTGGCAACGTTGTCGACCGGCGACCACACGTCGATCAGCTCGGGTCGCTGCCGATGGGCCCCCCACCAGGCACAACCCGCGACGGGCCGGACGAACGGCAGCGAACCGCGCCCCCGCCACCATCGAATGATCTTGATTGGGCACCCGGCCCCAGCGCCGCAGCCAGGACGCCACGACGAGCGCCGCCGGTTCGTGTGACCCACGCCTCTGCCGGCGGGGTGGATCGACGATGAGCACGTGGACACGCCAGACACCAGGAGACGGTCAGCGCCTTAACGTCCCTTAAGTGCGGATCGGGACCGTACGGCACACTGTTCCGTTGTTCAGTAACATCGGCGAGGCACGATATTCAGACGGACCACTCACCGACCGGATCGGGACTTCGTCATGACGACCGAGCAGACCACGTCTCCCTCACGTGCCGGCGTCGGCATCGCTGCCGGTGGTCTGAGCCAGAGTGTCCGGGGCGGTCTTCAGATCCTGGACACCATCTCGCTGGCCATCGCACCGGGCGAACTGGTGGCGATCATCGGCGCCAGCGGCGCCGGTAAGACCACCCTGCTGGAGATACTCGCCAGGGTACGGCGACCGACGGCGGGCGCCGTGACATACGACGGCGTCGCCGGAGCTGGCGCGATCGGTTTCGTCCCGCAGGACGACATCATCCACCGGGAGCTGCCCCTGGCCCGCACCCTGCGGTACGCCGCCCGACTGCGCCTCCCCTTGACGACCGGGTCGATCGAGGTCAGCGAGCGGGTCGCGGAGGTGCTCGCCGAGCTGCGGCTCACCGAACGGGCCGCAGTGCCGGTGGGCCTGCTCAGCGGCGGTGAGCGCAAACGCGCCAGCATCGCCGTCGAGTTGCTCACCCGGCCCGGTGTGTTCTTCCTGGACGAGCCCACCTCCGGGCTGGACCCGGCGATCGCGGTGGAGTTGCTGCGGGTGCTGCGCACGCTCGCCGACGCGGGGACCACCGTCGTGCTCACCACCCATCAGATCACCGACGTGGACCGCTGCGACCGGGTCGTCGTGCTGACCCGCCAGGGCCGTCTGGCGTTCACCGGCACGCCGGCCGCCGCCCGGGAGTTCTTCGGCCTGCGGTCCCTGGTCGAGGTGCACCTGCGGCTGGACGAGGCGACGCATCCGGCCGAGTGGCCCGATCGCTTCGCCGCGCAGCGCGACGCCGGCCCGCCGGCCGGCACGATCGACGATGGTGGCATCGCCGCGCCAGCGCCCAGGCAGGTCAGGCGGCTGCGCCAGTGGGTCGTCCTCACCGTGCGCAACGCGGAGATCGTCGTCCGCAATCGGCTGACCCTGGCGATCCTGCTCGGCTCGCCGCTGATGGTGCTCGGCATGTTCGCGCTGCTGTTCCGTCCAGGAGCGTTCGAGCCGACACGGCCGAGCCCGACGGTGACCGTGATGATCCTGTTCTGGATCGCGTTCGGCGGCTTCTTCTTCGGGCTGACCTACGGGTTACTGCAGATCTGCACCGAGCTACCGATCCTGCGTCGGGAGCGGCTGGCGGGTGTCCGGCTGGTGCCGTACCTGATGGGGAAGGTCACGGTGCTGCTGCCGCTGCTGGCCCTGGTGGACCTGGCCCTGCTCGGGGTGTTGCGCGGAACCGACAGGCTGCCTCCGGTCGACGGCCCCGAGTTCGCCGCCCTGTACGCGACCTTGCTGCTCTCCTCGGCGGCAGCGCTCGCTCTCGGTCTGCTGTGTTCCGCGGCCGTGTCCGACGCGGCCCAAGCGACGCTCATGCTGCCGATGCTCTGCTTCCCGCAGGTGCTGTTCGTCGGCGCGATCCTGCCGGTGCCGGCCATGGCGGTCGGCGGGCAGTGGCTCAGCTACGCGATGTCGAACCGATGGGCGTTCGAGGGCCTGGGGCACACCGCAGGGGTGGAGCGGCTCTGGCGCGATGGTAATTCCCCGCTCGGCCCGCCGCTGCTGGCCACGTACGGCGACACCTTCTCCCGGCCGGTGTGGGTGAACTGGCTGGTGCTCGGCGGCTTCGTGGTGCTCTTCCTGGGCGCCACCTGGGCGGTGCTCGTGCGACGGGACTCCCATGGTGCGACCTGAGCCGGCCCCGCACACCTCCCCCACGGCGCTGCCGGGATACACCGCCACCGCCCGGATCGACGACCTGCGCGCCACCGAGTACCGACACCTGGACCGGGACGGGCAGGTGTACCTCGACTACGCCGGGGCCGGGGTCGCAGCACAGGCCCAGGTGCGCGAACATCACGACCGGCTGCTCGCCGGCCTGTACAGCAACCCACACTCGGAGAACCCCACCAGTGCGGCGGCTGGCTCGCTGGTGGAGTCGGCCCGACGCGCGGTGCTCGACTTCTTCCACGCGGACCCGGCCGAGTACACGGTTGTCTTCACCCCCAACGCCAGCGGCGCCTGCCGACTGGTCGGCGAGGCGTACGACTTCGGCCGGGCCTCGCCGTTCGTGCTGACCTGGGACAACCACAACTCGGTCAACGGCATCCGCGAGTACGCCCGGGCGTCCGGCGCGTCCACACGTTACGTACCGCTGAGTGGGTCGGAGCTGCGGGTCGCCGAGTCGGACCTGGTCACGGTGCTCGACGCCGGCCGGGGCGGGCTGACGGGGCGGTGGGGTCGGACGGGTCGCCGCGGCCTGTTCGCCTACCCGGCGCAGAGCAACTTCTCTGGGGTGCAGCACCCGCTGAACTGGGTGGAGTTGGCCCACCAGCATGGCTACGATGTGCTGCTCGACGCTGCCGCCTTCGCGCCGACGAACCGGTTTGACCTCAGCGTCGTCCGGCCGGAGTTCGTGTGCCTGAGCTGGTACAAGCTCTTCGGCTACCCCACCGGGGTCGGCGCGTTGCTGGCCCGCCGCGACGCGTTGGCCCGGTTGCGCCGCCCGTGGTTCGCCGGCGGCACGATCCGGGCGGTCAGCGTGCAGGGCGACTGGCACCGATCGATGGACGACGAGTCGGCGTTCGAGGACGGCACGCTCAACTTCCTGAGCATCCCGGACGTGGAGTTCGGACTGCGTTGGCTGGACTCGATCGGCGTGGACCTCGTCCACTCCCGGGTCGGTCTGCTCACCGAATGGCTGCTGGAGCGGTTGACCACACTTCGGCACGACAGCGGCCGACCGCTGGTCCAGGTGTACGGGCCGACGGCGGGCGCCGGGCGCGGCGGCACGGTGACGTTCAACCTCCGCCACCCGGACGGCACCCTGGTCGACGAGCGGCTCGTCGCGCGGGAATCCGCGGCGGCGGGCTTCGCTCTGCGTACCGGCTGCTTCTGTAACCCGGGCGCGGCGGAGGGCGCCTTCGGGATCAGCCGGGCATCGATGCGACGGCGACTGCTGGCGCGGGTCGACACGATCGACCAGTACCTCGCTGCGCTGCGCCTGCCGACGGGTGGTGCGGTCCGCGTGTCCTTCGGACTGGCCTCCACGGCGACCGACGCGGAACGCCTTGTCGCCTTCGTCCAGTCGACCTATCTGAACCGTGACGTCGGCACCGACGCACCTCTGCCGCCCCGGCTGCGCTGCTGACCTGCCCAGTCGTCGTGCGTCCGGCACGCCTGCGGGTGGGCGAGGATGTTCAGGACGTGGCGGCTCGGGTCCCGGACGAAGAACCGTAGAAGGCGGTCGCCTCCGCGATCGAGGCGCTAGCTGACCTGGGCCACCGGCACCGAGCGGTGCTTGATCTCCTCCATGAACGGGAACCGGACGGGGAGCTCGGCGATCGTCATCCCGGCCTGCCAGGCCGCCGCCACCCGGGCGACCTGCACCAGGTCCATGACGTCGCCCCGCGCGAGGACCTCGCCCGCGATCCGAAGGTCGATCATGAAGTATCGGGCCTGTGATCCCAGCCCCACGCAGACCACGCCCTGGTCGGAGTGCAGCTCGGCACAGGTGAACCGGGCCCGCCCCTGCTCGGGGGCGGTCACCCGACCGACGTCGAGCCCGTGGCGGGTAGCGGTTTCGAGGAGCGCGGGGGCCAGACCACCCCGCTCGACCAGGTCCGGGTAGAGGCGCACACCCAGTGCCGTCGACGCGTCGCTCATGACTGACTCCCACTTCCTTGTGACAGAGACCAGCAGCGCGCAGGTTACGAGGAGGTTTCCGGCACGCCTCGCCATCCTGTCCCGGGTGGACGCCCCACGGCAATAGGAAGGGTCGATTCGACCGCTATCGAGTAACACTCGGACGGATCGGACTTTTTCGATGCAGCACCGTCGTCCACCTCGGAAACATCGATCGACACCACGCCGACGCACACCATTGCCCACTGGCCGGCATCGGGCGGTGACGGACGGTCGCGCTATTGGCAACACTCTTGACAAAAAGACATCATATCGACATGCTTCACTTTAGAGAGCGCTCTCTGACCCCCGTACGCAGCCACCGCCACCCTCCACGCTGAGGAGCCTCCCGTGTTCACAGCCCGACCCAGCCTCCGCTTTCGCCCCCTCGTACTCCTGGCGGTCGCCCTCGTCGCGACCGCGTCGGCGCTCGTCCCGGCGCATCCCGACCGGGCCGAGGCCGCCATCGGCCCGATCACCTGGCAGGACGAGTTCAACTCCCCGGCTGGCACGCCCGTCGACCAGAACAAATGGCGGTTCGACATCGGCGGCGGGGGCTGGGGCAACAACGAGCGGCAGTACTACACGAACAGCACCAGCAACGCCGTCCACGACGGCCAGGGCAACCTGGTCATCACCGCCCGCCGGGACAACCCCGCCAACTACCAGTGCCACTACGGGCGCTGCGAGTACACGTCGGCGCGGCTGCTGACGGCGGCCACCTTCACCCAGACGTACGGGCGATTCGAAGCCCGGATCAAGATCCCGCGTGGTCAGGGCATCTGGCCGGCCTTCTGGATGCTCGGCACCGGCGGCGGTTGGCCCGACGCT
This sequence comes from Micromonospora sp. NBC_01638, assembly GCF_045209745.1. Taxonomy (NCBI): domain Bacteria; kingdom Bacillati; phylum Actinomycetota; class Actinomycetes; order Micromonosporales; family Micromonosporaceae; genus Micromonospora; species Micromonospora sp. NBC_01638. The sequence goes on along the minus strand of NZ_CP109273.1, from coordinate 4,265,720 downwards.
GGCGAGATCGACATCATGGAGAACATCGGCCGGGAACCCAACACCGTCTACGGCACCGTGCACGGTCCCGGCTACTCCGGCGGCGGCGGCATCACGGGCAGCCGCACCCTCGGCGCTCCGCTCGCCGACGCCTTCCACACCTACCGGGTGGACTGGGAGCCGAACGTGGTCACCTGGTACGTGGACGGGGTGCAGTACCACCGGGTCGACCCCGCCCGGCTCGGCGGTAACCGCTGGGTGTTCGACCACCCCTTCTTCATGATCCTCAACGTGGCGGTCGGCGGTAACTGGCCCGGCTACCCGGACGGCTCCACCCAGTTCCCGCAGCAGATGCTCGTCGACTACGTCCGGGTGTCCAGCTACACCTCGGGTGGGGGCGACCCGGCTCCCGGCACCAGCCGGATCAGGGGAGCGCAGAGCGGTCGCTGCATCGACATCCCCGGCGCCAACCCGGTCGAGGGCGCCAAGCTCCAGATCTGGGACTGCAACACCACGGCAGCCCAGAGCTGGACCTTCGCCTCCGACGGGACCATCCGCGCGATGGGCAAGTGCATGGACCCCGCCTGGGCCGGCACCGCCAACGGCACCGAGGTCAACCTGGTCAGCTGCAACGGCAACACGGCGCAACGGTTCACCCTCAACGCCGCCGGCGACCTGGTCAACCTCAACGCCAACAAGTGCGTGGACGTGCGGGAAGCCAACCCCAACAACGGCGGCAAGCTGCACCTGTGGGACTGCATCGGCGCCGCGAACCAGAAGTGGTCCCGCATCTGACGACGCGGGCACGAGTGCGTGGGCCGTCCGGGAACAGCTTTCGGGCGGCCCACCGCCGTGCGCTCCCTCTCTGCTGAGGCCCCGATTAGTCCAATGAACGGAGACAGCAGGCTTACACCCACTATGTTCGGATTAGTCCAGAATCCGGCAGTTCCGGGAGTAAGTACATGTCGCACCATCTCGACACGCCCCTCGCCGCCCAGGGCGGTCAGCTGTACATCGACGACCTGTACGTCTTCAACGGCGACCGCGCCACGGTGTTCGTCATGGACGTCAACAGTTCGGTGACCAAGGCCGACATCAAGCGCGGCTTCCACGCCGAGGCGCGCTACGAATTCAAGATTCACATCAACGGCGCCGAGATGGAGGATCTGACCTACCGATTCGCCTTCGGCGAGCCCGACGGCGACGCCAAGCAGACCCTCCAGTTGTACGAACTCACCGGAGCGGACGCCCGCGACGACGCCGCGATGGGCACTCCCATCGCCGAGGGGCGGACCGGTGAGGTGTCGACCGGCGGCAACGTCCGGATCTGGGCCGGGCGGATCACCGACCCCTTCTTCGTCGACCTCGGCGAACTCGCCACCATCAACGGCGCGGTCAAGAACGGTTCACGGGTCGACCGCTCAGCGTGGCGGGTCGACCAGGCCAAGAACAGCTTCGCCGGCACGACCGTCGAGTCGATCGTCCTTGAGGTCTCCCACGACGAGCCGCTGCTGCGCGACGGCACCGAGATCGGTGTGTGGTGTCGCACGCTGCTTGCCACCGACGCCGGCGGATGGCGTCAGATCAACCGCGCCGGCCACCCGATGATGTGGCCGATCTTCTGGCCGCACGACACCGACTTCTCGGATCCGGCCAACTTCCGACACCCCGGTAGCGACCTCACCGAAGGCGGCGAGGAGATCGCGCACGCGGTCGCCGGTGTCGTCGCGGCGAACGGCACCGCACCGGACCCCCAGGCGTACGGCTGGAGCGTCGCCCGGCAGCTCTACCCCGACCTGTTGACGTACAAGGTCGGCACGGCCGCGAACTACGGCTTCGCGGTCCGCAATGGCCGCACGATGGCCGACAACGCGCCCGAGGTGATGTTCTCGCTGGTCCTCAACACCGGCACGACGTCGGGTCTCACCTCGGACGTCACGAAGGCCGCCCGTGCCGCCGCGTTCCCGTACGTGGTCCCGGCCTGAATCTGCTGGGCTGGCTGGCGGACCCGCGAAAACGGACTGACCCCCTCGGCGTCGCCGAAGAGATCAGTCCGTCGGAAGCGGAGGCGGTCAGCCCTCGATGTCCCGGGGGTCACGACTGCGGGGGTAGGTGTTCTTCTCACCGATCGTGCCGTCCTGCTTCTTGATCACGTGTTCGACGCCACGGTCGGCCGCCATCTCGCGGCCCTGGGCCTGCGCGTCGGCCTTCACGTCATGCGTGCTGCTGGCCCGCTGGTGGCCCTCCGGCTTGTTCTTCCACTGCCCGTCCTCGTGGTACGTGTCGACGTCACCCTTGGCCATGGCTGGCTCCTCCCTGCGTCTGAACTGTCCCCCGAATCAGTGCCCAGAGCCGGGCCGGACAAACCGCAGCCCTCAGGAGACGACCGGGCAGTTGCCGCTCGTCCGCTTGACCGTGTACTCGCGATCGTCGGTGGTGATGCCCGACGGCTCGCCGTCGAAGTGGGTCTCGACCTTGTCCCAGCCGCGGCGCTGCTCGTAGTGCAGATGCGGCGCGCCGGAGTTGCCGGTGCTACCGAGCCGCCCGATCTGGTCACCCTGGGCGACCTTCTGACCGACCTTGACCAGGGACGGTTCGAGCATGTGCAGGTACTGCGTCTCCCACTTGCCACCTGGTCGATCTTCACCCAGTAACCGCCGCCGCGCCCCCGTGGGCCGTCCGGGTCCTCCGAGGTACGGCCACCCAGCGACCCGTTGATGCCCGCCACCGTGACCGTGCCGGCGTACGACGCGAGCACCGGCCGCCCCCATGCCTCACCCTCGGTCGGGAAGAGATCGACGTCGTAGTCGTCGTGGCCCGGGTAGGTGCCGAGTTGCCACGTCTCGCCGCAGCCGACCGGCATCTGAAAGAGCGGGCGCGGCCCGCCGGTCGCAGCAGCGGCACCACTACCAGTGCGATGCCGAGCACGGCGGGCCCGCCGCGAACGGGACCGCGTCGGCTGGTCGGCGATCAGTCGAGGCCCAGGCCGCGCCGCCCGGTGGGGTTGAGGTCGCCGGGCTGGAAGCGGTTGGGCCAACTGCGCTCGTAGTGCTCCGCCGGGAAGTCCGTCGGGCTGGACCCGGCCTGGAACGCCTCCCGGACGGATACCGAGTACCGCTCGTTGCGCGGGCACCACGGGGCGGCAGGGATGTACATGACGTTGCCCCAACCCTGTTGGCCCTGGACCGGTGCCACGCCGTGGATCATGTCGCAGTGCCACCAGACGGAGTCACCGGCCTTGACGTCGGGGATGCCGGCGATGGCCTGCATGAGCAGCGGGTGCCACGCCTCGTTGGCGGGGAAGACCTGGTTGACCGTGACGCCGCACATGTCGTCCTCGGGCACGTCGGCGAGCAGCGGCCGGAGCATCAGGTAGGCCATCGCCTCGGGGATCGGGACGGTGTGCAGCACCCCCTGGTCGTGGTCCATGTCGGAGAGGGCCGTCCAGCCCTGGAAGGTGCGGAAGGCCGAGCACATGGTGGTGCCGGGGTACTGCGGTCCGGCGGTGCGGTGGGCCGCATCCCAGGGGTCGTACTGCTCGACGGTGCCGTCGAAGAGGTGGCGGAAGGCCTTCTGGTACGCCTCGGTCATCCACAGGTCGAGGGTGCCGGGATCGAGGTGGGTGCCCAGGCCGTTGGAGTCGGCGCCCGGCGGCCGGCGGCGGATCCGGTCCGGGTAGAGCGAGTCGCGATTCGGGTCGAACCACCGCACGCCCTCGGACTCGTGCTTCCACTGCCGGTTGAGGAATGCCTGCACCCGGGCCATCCGGTCGCTCTGGCGGGCCTGCATCTGGGCGGGCGACCAGTAGATCGGGTAGATCTCGGGCGTGGATCCCACGCTGCCGAAGAAGTCGTCGGCGGGGCCACGGTAGGCGTCGGTGAACCCGTTGCTGTCCACGTAGTCGACGATGTCGCGGTCCCAGTCGAGGGCCTGCTGGCGGTCGAAGTGGCCGCGGACGACGAGGCAGCCGCGCTGGCGCAGTTTCGACAGGGCCTCCGCCGGCACGGTGCCGGCCTCGATGTCCGCGTAATCGATGACCGGCCAGATCGTCTCGCCGCGATCCCTGGCGGTGATGATCTCGTCGACCTTCGTCTGGACCCGCCGTTCGACGACCGCGAACACCTCTTCGACCGTACGGCCGGAGGCCTCGATCCGCTCCTGCAGCGCGGCCTTGACCTCGCGGATGGCAGCGGGGAGGTCGTCCGGGGTCGACTCCCAGTGCGGCAGGGGTGGGAGCGGGGCGACGGCCGGGGCAGGCTGGGCGTTCATGGCGCGACTCCTTCTAGTTAGGGCTCCTTCTTACAAAGATTGTATGAGTCGGGCACCCTTCTAGGCAAGACTCCTGCCTAGAATCGGGGGGTGACCATCGCCAAGCCCTCGCTGGAGCTGCTCCGCACGCTGACCGACGAGCACGTACTGCGGGAGTTGATGCGGGCGCGGCGGCTGACCCGCGCCGACCTGGCGGCCCGCAGTGGCCTGTCCAAGCCCACCGTGGGCGAGAGCGTGCGCCGGCTGACCGAGGCCGGCCTGGTCGTGGACACCGGGGAACGGACACCCGGCGGGCGCGGCCGGGGTCGCGTCGGCTCGTACTACGCCCTCGCCGACACCGTCGGCACCGCCCTGGCCATCAGCATCGCTCCCGACGGCGTGGCGGTCGAGCGGATCGGTGCACACGGCGACGTCCTCGGACGGACCCGGCACGACATCAGTCGACCGGCCCGGGCCGAGCAGGTGGCGGACGCCTTGCGCACCGCCGTCGCGCAGGCGCGGGAGGGCACCGGTGACGCCATCCGACTGGCGGTCGTCAGCGCCGCCGACCCGGTGGAACGCGCCAGTGGCCGCCTGGTCCGACTGCCCGACGCACCGTTCCTGCTCGGCGACCTCGACCCGGTCGAGGTGCTGACGCCACAGGTCGCCGGCCCGGTCGTCGTCGACAACGACGTCAACTGGGCGGCGCAGGCCGAACGCGACACCGATCCGACGGGCCTGGGCGACTTCGCCTACGTGTTCCTCGGCGAAGGCCTGGGATGCGCGATCGTCAGCGACGGCGAGGTACGCCGCGGCCACTCCGGAGTCGCCGGCGAGATCGCGCATCTGGTGACCATCGGCCCCCGCGGCCAGGCAACCCGGTTCATCGACGTGTTCGCCGACCTCGACCTGCGACGCGCCGGCACGACGGCCATCGACGTCGATCGCGTCCGTCAGCTCGCCGGAGCCGATCGTCAGGCGCTGGGGCAGGCCGTCAGCGGCGTGCTCGCCGCCATCGTCGCGCTCACCGATCCGCGACTGGTCCTCATCGGCGGCCCCTGGGGCAGCCACCCGGCGATCCTCGACGCCGTCACCACGGCCTTCACCCGGATGCCCCGCCATGTCGAGGTACGCCCGGCACGGCTGACGGAGGAACCGTCGCTGGCCGGCGCCCGCGCCGAAGCCCTCGACCGTCTCCGCTCGGCCATCATCGCCCTCCCCCAACGAACGGCACCCTCGGCGCCCCTCCGGTTCCCCGACCAGCAGGACCACGAATTCGGCTGATGACGTGAGGGGTGTGATGGTGGCCGCTCGGTGACAGAGCACGTGGCCGATGTCGTCCTCAGGAGACGGTTGGCGGCGCGGGCGGTCACCCGGATGCGCAGTTGTTGCTCGCCCGCTTGAGGATGAGTTCGCGATCGTCGGTGGTGATACCCGACGGCTCCCCGTCGAAGTGGGTCTCGACCTTCTCCCAGCCGCGGCGCTGCTCGTAGTGCAGATGCGGCGCGCCGGAGTTACCGGTGCTGCCGAGCCGCCCGATCTGCTCACCCTGGGCGACCCGCTGCCCGACCTGGACCAACGGCGGTTCGAGCATGTGCAGGTACTGCGTCTCCCACTTGCCACCGTGATCGATCTTCACCCAGTAACCGCCGCCGCGACCGCGCGGGCCCTCCGGATTTTCCGGGGTGCGCCCGCCCAGCGACCCGTTGACGCCCGCCACCGTGACCGTGCCGGCGTACGACGCGAGCACCGGCCGCCCCCACGCCTCGCCCTCGGTCGGGAAGAGGTCGACGTCGTAGTCGTCGTGGCCGGGGTAGGTGCTGAGCTGCCACGTCTCGCCACAGGCCACCGGCAGCTGGAAGAGCGGGCGCGGCCCGGCCGGTCGCAGCATCGGAACCGCGACGATCGCGATGCCAAGGAGGGCCGCCACCGCGACGAGGGCGAGAAGGAGGCGGAGGGTCCGGCTTCGCGGGCGGCGGTGGGAACGGGCTCTGGTGGGGCGGCCGGTCGTCACCGGCCCGAGCATGGCAGATCCCGGCAACAGCCCGGCTCCGGGCCGCACCCGAGCAAGGAGACATTGCAGTCGCATCGTTAAACGGGTACGGTCAGATACAATGCAGTTGTATTGCAACGAGAGTGGGCTCCCATGCACGTGATCGCGTTGTCCGAGGTGGCCGCCGACATGATCGACCTGGTCGGCGGCAAGGCGGCCGGGCTGGGCGAGCTGATCCGGCACGGCGAACGGGTCCCCGACGGCTTCTGCGTCACCACCGAGGCGCACCGGCTCGGCGTCATCCCCCTGGCCGAGGTCGTCGCCGCGTACGAGCGACTCGGGGCCGGCCCGGTGGCGGTGCGTTCCAGCGCCACCGCCGAGGATCTGCCCGACGCGAGCTTCGCCGGGCAGCAGGACACCGTCCTCGACGTCACGGGCACCACCGAGCTGATCGCCGCCATCGAGAAGTGCTGGGATTCGCTGCACACCGACCGCGCGATCGCCTACCGCGACGCCCGCCAGATCGATCATCAGGCGGTGCGGATGGCCGTCGTCGTGCAACGCATGATCACACCTGTGGTGGCGGGAGTGCTGTTCACCGCGAACCCGCTGACCGGGCGCCGTGACGAGATGGCGGTCGACGCCGCTCCGGGCCTCGGCACCACAGTGGTGGATGGCGCGACGGCCGTCGACCACTACGTCCTCGACGATGTCACGCGCCACGACTCCGGATGCCTGACGTCCGCACACCTGGCGGACCTCCGGGCCACCGGCGAGCGGTTGCAGGCTCACTTCGGCTGCCCGCAGGACGTCGAGTGGGCGATCGACGCGGACGACGTCCGGTGGCTGCTCCAGTCCCGGCCGATCACCAGCCTGTTTCCCCTCCCACCGGAGACCGACAAGCCTCTCCCCCGCGTCTACCTGGAGTTCGGGCACGTCCAGGGCATGCTGCAGCCGGTCACCCCGATGGGCATGTCGACCCTGCGGGCGCAGATCGCCGCGATGCTCGCCACGCTCGGCGTACGGGTCGAGATCGTCGACATCGGCGGCCGCCTCTACGGCGACCTGACCGACCTGGCGCGGGACAGGTCGTCCCGCAAACGACTGGTGAAGCTCCTGGCGGTCGACTTCGGGCCGCGCGCCCAGGCGGTGATGCAGCACGTGCTGGCGGACCCCCGGTTCGCCCCGACCGGCAACCGCGCGACGCGCGGCGGGGCGCCGGGGGCCGCGTCGCTGCGGACGGCCGGCCGCGCGGTGGTGGGGATCCTGCGCGCGCTGGCCCATCCCGAGGCCGCGCGGGCCCGGATGTTCGAGGCGATCGAGCAGATCAGAGTACGATCAGCCGCCCCCGCCGACCTGCGGACCGCCGCCGACCGACTGCGCTTCCTCCAAGCGCGCGACGCCGACGACAACGCCGACGCGATCATGTGGCCGATCGTCGCGGGGATGCTCGCCGCCGCGCTGCCGACCGCCCTGCTCAAGGGTGTCGCCGGCCCGGACGAGATCCACGCCGTGCTGGGCGGCATGCCGCACAACGTCACCATCGAGATGGATCTGGCCCTGTGGCGGCTCGCCCAGGGCGTGGGCGACCACCGCCAGCTTCTCCTCGACACCCCACCGACCGAGTTGGCCACGCGTTACCTGCGCGGAACGCTGCCCGACATCGGCATGGCGGCCTTCCTGGACACCTACGGTCACCGGGGCGCCGCCGAAGTCGACCTCGGCGTGCCACGCTGGGCGGAGGACCCGACACCCGTCTTCGCCGCGGTCGCCAACTACCTGCGGGTCACCGATCCGCAGCAGGGTCCCGACCAACGCTTCGAGCGGGCCGCCGCGGCAGCGGAGAACGCGCTGCGGGAGCTGGTCGCGCGAGCCCGCCGTCGGCGGCCGGTGCGGGGCACTCTCGCCGGTTTCCTGCTGCGCCGGGCGCGGTCGTTGGCCGGCCTGCGGGAGGCCGGCAAGTTCGCCGGGCTGTACCCGCTGCGCGAGACGCGCCGCCAAGTGCTGCTCATCGGCGCCGACCTGCACGACGCCGGGCTGCTGGAGCAGCCCGACGACATCATGTTCCTGACCCTCGACGAGGTGCACACCGTCGTACACCAAGGTGTCGACCTGCGCGGGACGGTCACCTCCCGACGGGCGGTGCACCGCCGGGAGCTGCGGCGTCGGACCGTGCCGGTGGCGCTGCTCTCCGACGGCACGGATGTCGAGACCGTGCTGCCGGGGGCGCCAGCCGCCGATGGGACGCTCACGGGCGTCGGCGCGTCGGCGGGCCGGGTGACCGGCCCCGCCCGGGTCGTCCACGACCCGGGCACCGCGCACGTCGAACCGGGCGAGGTCCTGGTCGCCGCGACCACGGACCCCGGCTGGACCCCGTTTTTCCTCACCGCGTCGGCGCTGGTGACCGAGACCGGCGCGATCATGGCGCACGGCCCGACGGTGGCCCGTGAGTACGGCATTCCCGCCGTCATCTGCGTGCCGGACGCCACCCGGAGCATCTCCACCGGGCAGCTCGTCACCGTGGATGGCGGCGCCGGAACCGTCACCGTCCACTGACCGCCGGCCCTGGCGACAAGGACGACCATGACCGACACGAAGGCACCGACCAGGGCGCGGGTGGGCCCGCTACTGCGCCGTGCGGGCGAGGCCGAAGCCGCTACGTGGCGCAGCCTGTACGTGTGGGCGCGACGCCGCCCACTGCCGCTGGAGCCCGGCGACGAGCCGTTCGGCTACCTCCGGGGCCTGCGGGTACGCCTCAGCTCGGGCATCGACCCCTGGATCCCGTGGACCGACATCGAGGCCCTGCGCAAGCGCTACCGCTCGCTGCCGTCGAGCAGATCGGTGCAGGCCGAGCAGGAGGGCGACCGTCGGGTGGTGTCCATCGCGGTCGGCAGCCAGACGAGCATCGACGTCCTGCTGCGCCGGCCGCTGACCTTCGACCTGCCGAAGGGCGGGTCCGCGCCGACGAACGAGCTGCGCCTGTACGCCGACGACCCGGACGGCCTGCTGCGCAGCGCGCGGGGCACCCCCGCGAGCCACACCGTCAGCCGGTGACCCGCCGCCGGCGGAGGTGCCCGGGTCACCCACTGTGAAACGATCGAGGCCATGCCCAAGAAGGTCGATCACCACGAGCGACGCACCCTCATCGCGGACGCGTTGATGCGGGTCGCCGCGGATCAGGGCCTGGAGGCGGTCAGCCTCCGTCACGTGGCCGCCGAGGCCGGAGTGTCCGCCGGCATGGTTCAGCACTACTTCCGGACCAAGGACGAGATGATGGCGTTCGCGTTGAGCGTGGTGCGTGAGCGCAGCCAGATCAGGGTCACCGACGCGGTGGCGCGGCTGGGCGAGAACCCGGCGCCCCAGGTTCTGCTGCGGACGATGCTCGCCGCGCTGCTGCCGCTCGACGAGCGCACCCGCGACGACGGGCGGGTGGCACTCGCCTTCCTCGCCTACACGGCGGTGCGACCGTCGGCCGCGCCCGGCCTGCACGAGGACACCGCGCAGTTCAACGCGTTCATCGCCAGCGTCCTGCCCGACGACCATGGCGCCGCCGCCGCGGCCGGTCTGCTGGCGCTGATGGAGGGGCTCGGCGTCTACCTGCTGGGTGGGCAGTACACCGCCGAACAGGCGCTGGGCGCGCTGGACGCCCACCTCGACCTGCTCTTTCGCTGATCGGGTCGCAGCTGCGCGTTGGCCCCGGACGCGCGGAGGCACCGACCAGGATGAGCGGATGAGCCGCGTCCCCCGGTCCCGGGTCACCGGACGCCACACCGAGTTCAAAGGGGTACGGCACCGCGGCGCGGGCACCCTGGCGGGGTGTCACCGCGACGCCGGCGGTCACGAGTCCGCTGAGGACGAAGATGCAGCGACTCAGCCTTGTCATGGTCAACAGCCTCGGGAACGTCGATGAACGGCGATGGGTGCGGCGCGGAATCCGGCATGACGGGATGCTGTCCGCACCAAGGCGTTCAGGTGTCCTGGCCGTCAGGTGAGCGGCGACGGGGACTCGGCGCCGGGGATCGTCAGCTTCGGCGTACCGGACCCGTCCGCCGGGACACTCCAGACGTCCGGTTGGCCGTCGTCCTGGCGCAGCGTGTAGGCCAGCGTCGCGTTGTCCAGCCACGCGGCCTGGTCGTCCACGCTGCCGGTCTCGCCCGTCGCGGTGACCCGCATGGTCGCCAGGTCGAGGACCGACAGCCGCCAGCCCTTGGCCGGATCGGCGTCGATCGCCTCCTTGAACGCGAGCCGGGTGCCGTCGGGTGACAGCGACGGGCACTCGACGTTCTCCTTCAGTGTCTCGACCGTGCGGGCGGCCAGGTCGCCCCGGACGAGGTACCTCTTGCTCTCGGTCGACATGGTCGCGTAGAAGCGGTTGTCGTCGGCGGTGACGGTGACGCCCCAGTAGTTGACGTCCGGGTTGCGGTAACTCCGGCCGTCTCGCGTGATCGCAAACGCTGAACTCGAACATCAGCATGTCGGCCGGCTCGACCCAGGAGGCGTGGCTGCGCGCGGACCTGGCCGCCAACAGCAAGCCGTGCACGCTCGCGTACTGGCACCACCCGCTGTTCACGTCCAGCTCCAACCACGCGCCGTCGACGTCGACGCGGCCGCTGTACCAGGCGCTCTACGACTACAACGCCGACGTCGTGGTGTGGGGGCACAACCACGTGTACGAGCGGTTCGGGCCGATGAACCCGGCCGGGGGTTTCGACGCCAACCGGGGTTGGCAACAGTTCCGGATTTTATGGGCAATTATAGTCGGACATTTACATGTATTGTGGGGGTGTGAAGCTCTCAGACTGGGCACGCGAGCAGGGCGTGACCTATCAGACCGCCTGGCGGTGGGTGAGGGACGGCAAGATGCCCGTCCCTGTCCGTCAGGCGCCGTCGGGTACGTGGATCGTGGAAGAGGCGCGGTGCGCAGCCGGTCGCGTGGTCGCTTACTGCCGCGTGTCCTCCAGTGATCAGAAGGGTGACCTGGACCGCCAGACCGTGCGGGTTGTGGAGGGGGCAAACGCGCAGGGCCTCGCCGTGGCGGAGATCGTGACTGAGATCGGCTCTGGCCTGAACGGCAAGCGCCGCGAGCTGCATCGCCTCCTCGCCGACCCGACTGCGGCGGTGATCGTGGTCGAGCACAAGGACCGGCTGGCCCGGTTCGGTGTGGAGTACCTGCAAGCCGCGCTCGCTGCGACCGGGCGTCGCCTGGTGGTTCTGGACGCGGAGGAATCCACGAACGACCTGGTCAAGGATATGGCCGACGTGTTGACGTTGATGTGTGCCCGGCTGTATGGGCAGCGGGCGGCGAAGAACCGTGCCGCTCGCGCTCTGGTCGCCGCGACCGGCGAGGAATCGTTGGTGTGAAGAAGTTCGAGCCGCGGCCCGGTTTCGTGGTCCAGGCGTTCCGTTTCGCGTTGGATCCGAACGTCACGCAGGAGCAGCGGCTGCGGTCGCACTGTGGTGCGGCTCGCGCCGCCTATAACTGGGCTGTCTGGTGGGTGATGGCGTCGTGGTGGCAGCGGAAGGCGGAAGGGTCGTACGGCATCGCCGAGGAGGAGTTGACGCCGTGGCGGCCGTGGTCGTTGCTGGCGTTGCGGAAGGTGTTCAACGAGGTCAAGAAGACCGACCCGCGTTTCGCCGGCTGGTGGCAGGAGAACTCCAAGGAGGCGTACAGCACGGGCCTGGCGAACGCGGCGGCGGCGTTCGACAACTACGCCAGGTCCAAGCGCGGGCAGCGTAGAGGCAAGCGCGTGGGCATGCCCCGGCAGAAGTCCAAGCACAAGGCGCGGCTCGCCTGTCGGTTCACCACTGGCACCATCCGGGTGGAGCCGGACCGGCGGCACGTCACGCTGCCACGGCTCGGGGTGATCCGCACCCACGAGTCCACCCGCAAGCTGGAACGCCGCATCGCCAACGGCACCGCCCGCATCTTGTCCGCCACGGTCAGGTTCGAGCGGGGCCGGTGGTTCGTCTCCTTCCAGGTCGAGACCCAACGCGCCGCCGACCGCGCTGCGGCGCGCCCGGATGTGGTCGCGGGTGTGGACCTGGGCGTGACGTGCCTTGCGGTGATCGCCGACAGCCAGGGCGAGGTGCGGTTCGTGCCGAACCCGGCGCACTACGACGGCGCGCTCCACCAGCTCAGACGGCTCTCACGGCGGCTGGCCCGCCGCCAGGGGCCCGACCGGCGCACCGGGCGCAAGCCGTCGAAACGGTGGGCGATCGCCAACGCCGAACGTAACCGCGTGCATCACCGGGTGGCGAACCTGCGGCAGGACGGCCTGCACAAGCTCACCACCTCCATCACCGCCGAGTACGCCACGGTGGTGGTCGAAGACCTCAACGTCTGCGGGATGCTGCGTAACCGCCGCCTGGCCCGCAAAATCGCCGACGCCGGGTTCGGTGAGATCCGCCGCCAGATCACCTACAAGACCGGCTGGGTCGGCGGCGCGACCGTCGTCGCCAACCGCTGGTACCCGTCGTCGAAAACCTGCTCGAACTGCGGCGCAGTGAAAGCCAAACTACCGCTGCACGTCCGAGTCTTCATCTGCGACGTCTGCGGCCTGGTCATGGACCGGGACGAGAACGCAGCCCGCAACCTCGCCGCCCTCGCGGCGGCCGTAACAACTGGTACCGCAGTGGCCGGAGACCAGGACGCGCAAGCGTCGAACCCGCGTGGAGCCGACCGCAAGACCCGCGCCACCACCCGCAGCCGCCAGGCCACGGATGGGCGGGCAGGTGGCGCAACCCTGCCGCACCAACGGCAGCAGGAAACGCGAGACCGTCATCAGGACACCGAAGCGCAACTCGCGCTCCGGTGACACCGTTACGGACCTTCCCAGCCGAAAGGCTGGGAATGCTGATACCCGACTATGGAATCAGTAACGGTGCTGAAGTTCACCCTGCACTCCGACAGCTACGACTGGCAGTTCGTGCCGGTGGCGGGGCAGACCTACAACGACAGCGGCACCGACAACTGCCACTGACCGCTCGATCCCGCGGACAAGCGCGTGCCCCTGCTCACCAGGCGAGCAGGGGCACGTTCGTACCGTCGACAGGTCAGCGGGCCGTGCCGGCCCGGCGCTTGTTGTAGACGTCGAAGGCGACCGCGACGAGCAGGACGAGGCCCTTCACCACCGACTGGGTCGACTGGTCGATGCCCATCAGCTGCATGCCGTTGCTCATCACCGCCATGATCAGACCGCCGACCATCGCGCCCACCACGGTGCCCACCCCACCGGTGACCGCGGCGCCGCCGATGAAGGCCGCCGCGATGGCGTCCAGCTCGAACATGTTGCCGGCGGCAGGCTGGGCGCCGTTCGACCGCGAGGAGTAGATGACCCCCGCCACCGCGGTCAGGAAGCCCATGTTGACGAACATCCAGAAGTTGACGGTGCGGACCTTCACCCCGGACAGCGCCGCCGCCGACAGGTTGCCGCCGATCGCGTAGACCTGGCGACCGAACACGGTACGCCGGGTGAGCAGGCCGTACACCAGCACGAGGACCGCCAGAATGATCAGCACGATCGGCAGCCCTCGGGCGTGCGCCAACTGCCACGCGAAATACATGAGGACCGCGCCGACCACCACGACCCGGGCGACGAACAGCGGGAACGACTCGACGGGCTGCTGGTAGCGGATGCGCGCCACGCGGGTGCGGAAGCCACTCACCGCGTACCCGGCCACGGCGAGGGCACCGATCAGCACCGTGAAGGCGTCAAAACCCTGCCCGCCGAGCAGCCCGTTGAGGAAGCCCGCCGCGACCTTCTGGTATTCGGCCGGGAACGGCGACAGCGAGATGTTGTCGAGCACCCGCAGGGTGAGGCCCCGGAACAGCAGCATGCCGGCCAGGGTCACGATGAAGGCGGGAATGCCCGCGTACGCCACCCAGAACCCGTGCCAGGCGCCGACCGCGACGCCGACGGCCAGGGCCGCCAGGACGCCCACCCACCAGGGATAGCCCTGCTGGATCACCAGCACCGCGGACACCGCTCCGGTCAGCGCGACGACCGATCCGACCGACAGGTCGATGTGCCCGCCGATGATCAGGATGACCATCCCGATCGCGAGCACCAGGATGTACGAGTATTGAAGGACGATGTTGGTGATGTTGCCGGGGCTCAGCAACACCCCGTCGGTCAGGAGCGCGAAGAGCGCGACGATGACGACCAGGGCGACGTAGATCCCGCTCTGCCGCAGGTTGTTCAACACCAGCGCCCGCAGGTCGCTCGTCCCGCTGTGCAGGGCGGCGGCGGGCGCGCTGTCCGGGGGCGTCGGGCGCTCCGTCGAGGGGGTCTTGATGCTGGTCACGCGACGAGCTCCTTGTCCTTGGTCATCAGCTCCATGAGGCTCTCCTGAGTCGCCTCATCCACCGGCACCTCTCCGGTGATCCGGCCGGCGGCGAGCGTGTAGATGCGATCGCACATGCCCAGCAGCTCCGGCAACTCGGAGGAGATCACGATCACCGCCTTGCCTGCGGCAACCAACCGATTGATGATCGTGTAGATCTCATACTTTGCACCGACGTCGATCCCCCGGGTGGGTTCGTCCAGGATCAGGACATCCGGGTCGGTGAACAGCCACTTCGACAGCACGACCTTCTGCTGGTTGCCGCCCGAGAGCTTGCCGACCACCGCCATGACGCTGGGCGTCCGGATGTTCATCTCCCGTCGGCTCGCCTCGGCGACCTTGATCTCCTCGTTGCCGTTCACCCAGCCCAGGCGGGACAACCGGTCCAGGGCGGCGGCGGAGACGTTGCGCCGGACGTCGTCGATGAGGTTCAAGCCGTACCGCTTGCGGTCCTCGGTGACGTAGGCGATGCCGTTGTCGATCGCCTCGGCGACAGTGCGCGCGTGCACCTCACGCCCGTGCACGAAGAGCCGGCCCCGGATGTCGCGCCCGTAGGACCGACCGAACACGCTCATGGCCAACTCGGTCCGCCCGGCCCCCATCAGACCCGCGATGCCGACGACCTCACCGGCGCGTACGGACAGGCCGACGGCCTCGACGACCATCCGGTCCTGGACCGGGTGCCGCACCGTCCAGTCCTCGATCCGGAGCACCTCTTCGCCGGGGGACGACTCGCGGCCGGGGTAGAAGCTGTCCAGGTCGCGCCCGACCATGCCCCGGATGATCCGCTGCTGGGTCACCTCGTCGGATTTCATGTCGAGGGTCTCGACCGTGCGCCCATCGCGGATGACGGTGGTCGAGTCGGCGATCGCGGTGATCTCGTTGAGCTTGTGCGAGATCATGATGCAGGTGATGCCCTGGTCCTTGAGCGCCCGCAACAGATCGAGCAGGTGAGCCGAGTCGATGTCGTTGAGGGCGGCGGTCGGCTCGTCCAGGATGAGCAGGCGCACCTTCTTCGACAGCGCCTTGGCGATCTCCACCAGCTGCTGCTTGCCGACGCCGAGCTGGATGACCGGGGTGACGGGGTTCTCGTGCAGCCCGACGGACGCCAGCAGCTGAGCCGCTTCGGCGTTGGCGAGGTTCCAGTCGATCAGCCCGCCGCGGCCACGCCGCTCGTTGCCGAGAAAGATGTTCTCCGCGATCGACAGGTACGGCACCAGGGCAAGCTCCTGGTGGATGATCACGATGCCGTTGGCCTCGCTGTCCCGGATGCCCCGGAACTGCATCGGCTTGCCGTCGAAGAGGATCTCGCCGTCGTACGAGCCGGACGGGTGGACGCCGGACAGCACCTTCATCAGGGTGGACTTACCGGCACCGTTCTCACCGCAGATGGCGTGGATCTCCCCGCGGCGTACCGCGAGGGTGACGTCCTCCAGCGCGGTCACGCCGGGGAACGTCTTGGTGATACGACGCATCTCGAGGATGGTGTCGTCCATGGTCACTGTCCTCCGTCAGGTCTGGACCTGGTACGCCCAGGCGTCGGGCCCGGCGGCGACCGCCGGGCCCGACGAGTGGGTTACTTCTTGGCCTGACCGGCGGCGACCTCTTCCGCCGTCCAGTAGCCGGAGTCGATCAGCGCGGCCTTGATGTCGTCCTTGTAGACCGTGACGATCGGCAGCAGGTACGCCGGGACGACCTTGACACCGTTGTTGTACGTCTTCGTGTCGTTGGCCTGCGGCTCCTTCTTCTGCAGGAACGCCTCGGAGGCGTTCACGGCCTGGTCGGCCAGCAGGCGGGTGTCCTTGAAGACCGTGGAGCTCTGCACGCCGTCATTGATCAGCTTGATCGAGGCGATCTCCGCGTCCTGGCCAGTCACCACCGGGATCTTCTTGCTCGCGGTGCCGTAGCCGGCGTTCTGCAGGGCGGTGATGATGCCTCGGGAAATGCCGTCGTATGGCGACAGCACACCATCGACCTTCGAGCCGTCGTTGTAGCTGGAGGTGAGCAGGTTCTCCATCCGCTTCTGCGCGGTCTCCTGCTGCCACCGCAGGGTGGCTACCTGCTCGATGGTGGTCTGCTTGGACTTGACCCGCAGCGTGCCGTCGTCGACGAACGGCTTCAACGTGTCCATCGCGCCGCCGAAGAAGTACTGGGTGTTGTTGTCGTCGAGCGAGCCCGCGAAGAGTTCGACGTTCAACGGGCCCTTGGCCGTGCCCTTCGAGCCGTCCTTGTTCTGCAGGCCGAGGCCGACAAGCAGCGCGGTGGCCTGGGCGACGCCAACCTTGTAGTTGTCGAAGCTGACGTAGAAGTCGACGTTCTTGCTGCCCCGGATCAACCGGTCGTACGCGATGACCGGGATCTTCGCGTCGGCGGCAGCCTGCAGTTGGCTGCTGAGCGCCGTGCCGTCGATCGCGGCGATGACCAGGACATCCGCGCCCCGGGTGATCATCTGGTCGACCTGCTGGGACTGCGTGGGGATGTCGTCACCGGCGTACTGGAGGTCGACCTTGTAGCCCTTGGCCTCCAGTTTCGACTTCACCGCGTTGCCGTCGGCGATCCACCGCTCCGAGGTCTGGGTCGGCATCGACACACCGATCGTCAGGTCGCCCGGCTTGTCGCCGCTCTTGTCGCCGCCGCTGCCCGCACCCTCGCCACTGCATGCCGCCAGACTCAGCGCCAACACCGCGCCGCCGAGAGCAACCAGGAATTTCCTGCCCACGGGCTTCTCCTCTCTGGACTCCCCCGCCGACTGCCGGGGCCAACTGTCACCTTTCGGGTAGTGTTAGCGCTCACATACGATGCGTCAACACCTGATCCGAAATACCGGTGTCACGGTCTCGTAACGGAGGCACCAGGCGAGCGTAACCAGAGGACGATCTTTCCGGAAGCGGCAAGGTCGCGGCGATTCCACCGTCGTGGGTGGAGGCCCCACAGGCTGATGCCCGCGGGCGACGGTTGTCGTCCGCGGGCATCAGCACGGCGGGCCTGATCAGGTGGGCTGCCGCGACCTCATCGGGCGGCGGACCCGGTCAGCTACCGCTGCGACCACCGCTGGTTCGCCGCCGCGGTGCAGGTCCAGAGGAGCACCGTGGTGCCGTTGGCGGTGCCGTTGTTGTTGACGTCGAGGCAGAGCCCGGACTGCACACCGCTGATCGTGCCGTTGGAGTTGATCGTCCACCGCTGGTTGGCCCCACCGTTGCAGTCCCAGATCTGCGCCCGGGCACCGGCCGTGGCGTTGAGGGGTGCGTCCAGGCACTTGCCCAGCGACTGCAGGGTCTGACCACTGATGGTCCAGCGCTGGTTGGCAGCACCGCTGCAGTCCCAGATCACCGGCTGAGTGCCGTTGGTGGTGTTGCTCGCCGGAACGTCGAGGCAGCGGCCGGAGGCGGCACTGACGAACGCGCTCGACGTGGTCGGCGGCGGGGTCGTCGGCGGAGTCGTCCCGCCGCCGCTGACCCGGAACACCACCGTGCCGTGCGCCGGCACGCTGGCGCTGATGGCCCCGCCGGTGGAGCTGGTGGCACCGGACCACGCGTCGACCAGCGTGAACGAGGTCCCGGACTTGCCGACGGCAGCGGCCGTGGTCGAGATCGTCGTCGTCGACGCGCCCTGGTTGAGCAGGGCGACGGCGACATCACCGTTGGCGAGCCGCTTGGCGAGCACCCGACGGGTGCCGTCGAACGAGACCTGCGTTCCCTGCAATCCGAGCGAGTCCTGATTGATCGCGATCAGGTTGCCGTTCTTGAGGATGGTCTGGGTGGCGGAATCCATGTTGCGCACGTCGTTGCCGGCGATCAGTGGCGACGCCATGATCGCCCACATCGCGAAGTGACTGCGCATCTCCGTGTCGTTCATGCCACCCCGGCCGATCTCCATCATGTCCGGGTCGTTGAAGCTGCCCGGCCGCGCGTACGACGCCAGCGGAACGGTCACGTTGATGATGTTCTGGATGCCCATCGGGTAACCGTTGGTCTGGCCGGTGTTCCACGCGTTGGTGATGTCCTCGGTGGTACGCCACATGTTGGCCACGTCGCCCCAGTTGCGCTGGGGGCCGGTCTTGGCGTGGATGCTGTTCGAGTTGATGCTGTAGACGATCGGTCGACCGGTGGCGGCCAGCGCGTCACGCATGCGGGCGAAGGTGGTGACCTGCTCGTCGATGCTGCCTTCCGGAGAGCACCAGTCGTACTTGAGGAAGTCGACGCCCCAGGCGGCGAACTGGCGGGCGTCCTGCGCCTCGTGTCCTCGGCTGCCGGTCGCTCCCGGGTAGGAGCCGAAGTACTGCGCGCAGGTCTTGTCGACCGGCACCTGGTAGAGGCCGAACTTCAGGCCCCGGGCGTGCAGGTAGTCGCCGAGCGCCTTCATCCCGCTGGGGAACCGACCCGGGTCTCCCTGGATGTTGCCGGAGCCGTCCCGGTTCGGGTTGAACCAGCAGTCGTCAACCACGACGTACTGGTAACCCAGGTCCTTCATCCCACTGCTGACGATCGCATCCGCGGACTGCCGGATCAGCGCTTCGTTGATGTTGCAGCCAAATGAGTTCCATGAATTCCAACCCATGGGTGGCGTGCGGGCCACCCCGTTGTCCAGTGCCTGCGCCGCTGGGGCGCGGAGGCCAACCAGAGCGGCGGCGAGCAGCAGTCCGGCCGCCAGTACGCTTCCCCAGCGACGACCTCGAGTGATGCGGTTCATCGAGCCTCCTTGTCGGTGGCGCCCGCCCGGAACTACGATCTGGTTGCTGGGCCGATAACTGGACGCCGAGTTTTGTTAGCGTTAACAGAGACGTCCATCATGTTACGACGACATTTCATGAGGTTCAATACCTTCCCGTCTCGACATTGCCTGACATCGATCAGCGACGCATGGCTCGATTCAGCGACGTCTGATCAGCCGGGATGGGCCAGAAATTGACGCAGGCTGATGGTGTGCCGCTGTCAGTGACGTGGTGGCGCGACGCTCTCACGGGCGACCAGGGCTGGGGCGATGGTCTGCCGCAGTGCCCCGCCGGTGCCCGACTCGATCTGGGTCAGGAGCATCTGCAGGCTTGCCCGCGCCACCGCGTCGAAGTCCGGACGGACGGTGGTCAGTGGCGGAATGAAGTACGCCGCCTCTGGCACGTCGTCGAAACCGACCACGCTGATGTCGTCCGGCACCCGCCGGCCAAACTCGTGCAACGCCCGCAGCACGCCCAGCGCGAGATGGTCGTTGGCGGTGAAGACCGCGGTGACCTCTGGCATCCGCGCCAACATCTGCCCGGACCGGTAACCCGAGGCGGCGGACCAGTCCCCCGGCATCAGCGGCGGCGGAACCACCCCAGCCGCCAGCAGTGCCTCGCGCCAACCGTCGATCCGGCCGACGCTGTCGAACCAGTCGGACGGCCCCGAGACATGCCAGACGGTGCGATGCCCCGCGTCGAGCAGATGCTGGGTCGCCGCCCGAGCGCCCGCCACCTGGTCGACCGTCACCAACGGAACCGGCCCACTCGGGTCACCGTCGACCGTGACCAGCGGGACGTCCTTGGGCAGGCGTTCCAGAGCCTCACCGGCCGACTCCACCGGTGCGATGACCACGATGCCGGCGACCCGGTGCGACAGGTGCCGCTCAACGGCGGCCGAGATGGAACGGTGGTCCAGGTTACGTACGCTGCCGACACTGACCGCGAAACCCTCTGCCGCGGCGGTCTGCTCCAACGCGGCCAGCAATGACGCCGGACCGTAGAGCGTCGTGTTCTGCGCGACCACGCCGATGACCTGCGATCGACCGGTCACCAGAGTGCGAGCCGCGCCGTTCGGGCGGTAGCCGAGTTCGGCGATCGCCGCCCGCACCCTCAGCCGGGTCTGCTCACGAACGTTGGGGTGCCCGTTGAGCACCCGCGACACCGTCTGATGGGAGACACCGGCCAGACGGGCGACGTCTGTCATCGCGGGACCGTGGACGGCCATTGCACTCCCCCCGCTACGTCTCCGGCCCGCGGCCCGTCGACGTCGACTGGAGCGGCCCGGCCCGATCCCCCTCGCTCAGCCACCACGCCGGTGCTGAATCCCGGTGACCAGCGCTGGATCGCCGCCAGTCTACGCCAGCCACCGCCGGGAACATGGCATGCCTGTGCGGGGGACTGTGGGACGCGCCCATGCCACACGACGCATTCCCCGCGCCACCGTACGCGGCCAAGTCGGCGTGCGGCACGGGCCCCGGTGGCACGCCGGCCTGCTCCACACTCCTGGACTGAGCGTGGAGCAGGTCGGCGAGGACTTGACCCGGTGGCGCGGGCCGACGTGCCGGGTGGGCATGCGCTCGCCCGCGCCACCGGTCAGACCGATCGCGGTGTGACTGGCGTCACGGTGCTGTCAGATCGAATCGGCGTACCGTCACCGCGCCGCCGAGCGCCTGGGTGGCGTGGTTGAAGATGGCGAATCGGTAGCCCATGAAGAACTGCCAATTGCTGTCCAGGGTCAGAGCGTTGCCGAACGAGGTGAAGGTGACCCCGTCCGTGCTGTACGAGAAACGGGCCTGCCGGCCGGACCCGGGTCTGATGTCGGCGTTGGCGCGCAACCAGATCCGGCCACCGGAGACGGCGGTGCCCGCCACCTCGCTGCCGGTGCTGGTGGTGTTCCAGTTGCCGTCCATCGTGAGGCCGTTCTGCATGACCAGACGCGTGGACCCGTTGTCCCGCCGGACCCCGATCCAGGCGGACGAGTTGCGCAGCACCGCCAGGCCGGTGCGATCACCGTCGCGCATGGTGGAGTAGTCCAACTCGATGGTGGCCGTGGAGCTGGGGCCCTGGATCCGGTGCGTCAGCGTGTTGCGCGCCCCGTACAGGTCGCCGGTGACGGTGGCGGTCTGCAGGCTCAGCCCGTTGTTCACCGACCATCTACTGTTGTCCGGGTTGTGGTTCCACTCCCACTGCGGGCCGAGGGTGGTGCCGGCGAACGTGTCGGTGCCGGTGAGCGGCTTCACCGCCCGGGGTGGCGCGGGCAGGTTCGGCTTCGGGTACGAGCTGCCCCACGCGCCGTTGACCGTCTGCAGCACGGGCCAGCCGTCGCTGGTCCAGGTGATCGGCGCCATGGCCGGCATCCGACCACCGGGGTACGCGTCGACGAAGGCCATGTAGTACCAGTCGCCGTTCTGGGTCTGCACCAGCCCACCCTGGTGCGGCACACCGCCGCCGGAGATCGGGCCGGGCAGGTTGAGCAGCACCTGACGCTGCTCGTACGGGCCGAAGGGACCGTTTGTCGACTTCAGCACGTACTGGCCGTTGGCCGGGCGGGTGAGCCAGATGTAGTAGGCGCCGTTGCGCTTGTAGAACCGGGCCCCCTCCAGGGTGCCGATGCTCGACGGCGTGGTGTACACCTGCTGGGCGCGAACCTGGGACCGCCCATCGGCGGAGAGCTGTGCCACGCTGATGGCCCCGTTGCCGTACGCCACGTACATGGTGTCGTTGTCGTCGATCAACATGCCGGCGTCGTAGTAGCAGTTGGGGATTGTCGTGTGCCGGCTCCAGGTGCCGTCGACGGCGGACGCGGTGTAGATGTGGGTCTGCGCGAAGTCGATGCACCCCGCCCAGTAGAACGTCCGGTTGCTCGGCCGGTAGTTCAACGTCGACGCCCAGATTCCGTCGACGTAGGCCCGGCCGCCGCTCATGTCGTATTTCGACCCGAAGTCCAGCCGGGGCACGGAATGACCGGCGAACTCCCAGTTGACCAGGTCGTACGAGCGCAGCACCGGAGCGCCCGGTGAGTAGTGCATCGTGGACGCCGACATGTAGTAGACGTTGTCCACCCGAATGATGTCGACGTCGGCGAAGTCCTGCCACACTGTCGGATTCGAGTACGACGTGCCGGGGTTGCCGCCGCCCCCGACGGGGACGAGCTGCCACTGCTGGTTGTTGCCACCCCAGTCGTCGTACTGCACCACGTTGCCACCATCGGCCGTCGAGGCGCCCTGCACCTCCACCACCTTGTTGCTGTTGCGGTTGATCAGCCGCACGTAGCCACCGGCCGAATCCGCCAACCGGAACTGCTGGTTGGTTCCGTTGCCGTCAGCCCACTGCACCACCGCGGCCCCGTTCGCGGTGGAGAAGTTGTAGATGTCGAGAACCTTGCCCGAATGCCGCGACTTCAACCGGTAGTAGCCGCCACCGGAGTCCACGAACTGCCACTGCTGCCACGCACCGTCGTTACGCGCCCACTGCGTGATCCGCGCACCGTCATTCGTCGCCTGGTTGTACACGTCCAGCGCCTTGCCGCTGTTGCGGTTCACCAACACGTACCACGCGTTGGTGTCCACGGTCGCCGCTGACGCGGCCGTCGGCGCGACCGCCGCCAGAGCGCTGCCGACCACCACCGCGACCGCCGAGGCGACGACCCGCGACAGCCACCCACGCCCCCGCGCGGATGGCGCTCTCCAGGGAACCCGACCGATGGCAACCATGATCCTCCTTCGCTGGCCTGAGGTGCCGGACGTTCTGGGCCGGCATCCGCATCGCCGGTCGGCGCAACTGGCCAGACCATGAATGTGATCGCTAACAGCAGCTTCTGCCATGGTGCGGCGATCACTCGACCTCGACAGGGTGGCGCGGATCAGAGCCGTCGTAGCACAGGCATCGAGTTGTTTAGATGCTTACTGTTATCGATAACATGACCGTAGTCAAGACGAAACATGGTTCAACGGTTGAGCTGATCAGGCAGACAGCGAAGGACCCGCTGGAGCCGCGAGGCGCTTGGCGACGTGGCGTGCGCTTGTCACCCAGGTCGGCGAGCGGGCCTGAGCCGCCACAAACAGGCGCGAGGCGCCCGCCCCTGTGCCTGGGGCGGGCGCCTCGCTGTGCCCGGGGGGCCGCGGCGGCTGGGGCCTCAGAAGCCGCGGGACAGCCGGTAGTAGGCCTGGTTCCAGCGGATCTCGTCGGCAAAGCGGCGGGGCTCCGTGTTGGCGTCGATGACGACGAGTTCGGTCTTGCTCATCTCCGCCAGATCGTGCAACTCCTCCACACCCACCGCCTGCGACAGCACCGTGTGGTGCGGCGCGCCAGCGGTGATCCACGCCTCGGCCGAACCGGGCAGGTCGGGTCGCGGACGCCAGACGGCCCGCGCCACCGGCAGCCGGCGCAGCGGTTGCGGCGGAGACACCACGTCGATTTCGTTGGCCACGAGCCGGAAGCGCTCCCCCATGTCGGCCAGGCCGAGCACCACCGCCGGACCGGGCGCGGCGTCGAACACGAGCCGGACCGGATCCTCCCGACCACCGATGCTCAGCGGATGGATCTCCACGTTGGGTACGTCGGACGCGATGGTCGGGCAGACCTCGAGCATGTGGGCACCGAGCACCAGCTCCTCGCCCGGGGTGAGGTCGTAGGTGTAGTCCTCCATGAACGACGTGCCGCCGCTCACGCCCACCGACATCGCCTTGAGGGTGTGGACCAGGACGGAGGTCTTCCAGTCGCCCTCGCCGCCGAAGCCGTACCCGTCCGCCATCAGCCGCTGCACGGCGATACCCGGCAGCTGACGCAGGCCGCCGAGGTCCTCGAAGTTCGTGGTGAAGGCCCGGAACCCGCCAGCGTCCAGGAAGGCGCGCATGCCGAGCTCCAGGCGCGCGGCGTACCGCAACGAGTCGTGCTGCTCACCCCCGGGCAGCAGCTCGCCGACGATGCGGTAGGTGTCCTCGTACTCCTTGACCAGGTCGTCCACCTGCGCGTCGGTGACCTCGCCGACCACCTCGACCAGGTCGTTGACGCCGTAGGTGTTGACCGACACCCCGAAGCGCAACTCCGCCTCGACCTTGTCACCCTCGGTCACCGCCACGTCGCGCATGTTGTCGCCGAAGCGGGCCAGCCGCAGCGACCGCATCGCCGACCAGCCGAGCGCCGCGCGCGCCCACGCCCCGACCCGGGTCGTCACCCGCGGGTCGCTGACGTGCCCGGCCACCGTCTTGCGGGCCACACCGAGACGGGTCTGGATGTACCCGAACTCGCGGTCGCCGTGAGCGGCCTGGTTCAGGTTCATGAAGTCCATGTCGATGTCGTTCCACGGCAGCAGAACGTTGGCCTGGGTGTGCAGGTGCAGCAGCGGCGTCTGCAGCGCGTCCAGACCAGCGATCCACATCTTCGCCGGAGAGAACGTGTGCATCCAGGCGATGACCCCGATGGCGCCCTGGGCGGCGGCGTCCCGGCAGACCTGCAGGATCTCACTGCTGTTGGTCAGGACAGGCTTCCAGACCACTCGGGCGGGGATCTGCGGCGAGTCGTCGAGCGCGGCCGCGATCTGGCGGGACTGCTCGGCGACCTGCCGGAGCGTCTCCTCTCCGTACATGCCCTGGCTGCCGGTGAGGAACCAGATCTCGGGTTCGGTGTGTGGTGCCATGGAGTTGCCTTCCGCGAGAGGGGCGGTCATTTGTAACGGATTCCGATGAGGCGCTGCAGGAGGATGAACGCGAAGAGCAGACCGCCGATCACGATCTTCGTCCACCAGGAGTTCAGGCTCCCATCGAAGGTGATGAGGGTCTGAATGACGCCCAGGACCAGTACGCCCAGCACCGTGCCGAAGACGTAACCCGCGCCGCCGGTGAGCACGGTGCCCCCGATGACGACGGCGGCGATGACATCCAACTCCATGCCCACGGCGATCAGGGGCGCGCCGGAGAGGGTGTAGAAGGACAGCAGGATCCCGCCGATCGCGGAGCACAGGCCGCTGATCGTGTAGACGGCGATCCGGGTACGCCCCAACGGCAGACCCATCAGCAGTGCCGACTGCGAGTTGCCGCCGATGGCGTACACGTTGCGCCCCAGCCGGGTGTAGGCCAGCGTGTACGCGGCGACGGCGACCACGACGAAGGCGATCAGCACGCTGATCGACACGAAGTTGCCCCTGGGGTCACCGATCCGTTCCTGCGACATCCTGGTCCAGAACCCGTCGGTGATCGGGATGGACGAGCCGGAGATGAACGTACACAAACCCCGGGCGAAGAACATCCCGGCGAGCGTGACGATGAACGGCTGGATCTCGAAGAAGTGGATGGCGCAGCCCATCAGCAGGCCGAGCGTCGGGCCGATGAGCAGGGCGATGACGAGCACCAGTGCCGCCGGCAGCCCCTCCTGGAGCAGCCAGGCCGACACCATGGCCGTCATGGCGACGACGGACCCGACCGACAGGTCGATGCCGCCGGTGAGGATCACGAAGGTCATGCCCACCGCGACGACGAGCAGGAAGCCGTTGTCGATGAAGACGTTGAAGATGACCTGCACGTTGGAGAACGCCTGGTACTGCGACACCCCGATGCCGTACAGGACCAGCAGCAGGACGAGCGTGGCCAGGACCGGTATCTGCCGCCTCGGCAGCCGGGACCTGACACGGCCAGCGGTGAGCGATCCAGTGGTCATGCCGGCACCTGCTCCTTCGGCTTGTCGGCGACGGTGGCGGGCGGCGGGGTGTTACGCCTACGGCGGGTGAACCGGGCCCGGAAGGCCGGCGCCTGGATGAGGCAGACGGCGATCACGACGACCGCTTTGAACAGCAGCGAGGTCTGCGGTGAGATGTTCATGGCGTACACCGTGGTGGTCAGGGTCTGGATGATCAGCGCGCCGAGGATGGTGCCGCTGAGGAAGAACCGGCCACCGGCGAGGGACGTACCGCCGATGACGACCGCGAGGATGGCGTCCAATTCCACCCAGAGGCCGACGGCGTTGCCGTCGGCACTGGAGACGTTGGCCGTCATCATGAAACCAGCGACCGCGGCGCAGACGGCGCTGAGGACGTACGCGAGGAGAATGACCCGGCCGGAGCGGATGCCGGCGAGTCGGCTCGCCTCGGCGTTACCGCCCACCGATTCGACGATCATGCCGAGTGCGGTGCGGCGGGTGAACGCCGCGACGAGCAGTGCCGCGGCGAGGGCGATGAAGATGGCCAGCGGCAGGGTCAGCAGGTGGCCCAGCCCGATCGCCCGGAACGGCTCGGAGTTGATGGTGATGATCTGACCCTGGGTGATCAGCTGGGCGAGGCCCCGGCCGGCCACCATCAGGATCAGGGTGGCGATGATCGGTTGGATCCCGATCACGGCCACCAGCACCCCGTTCCAGGCGCCGAGCACGAGCGCGACCCCCAACGCCATCGCGAGGGCGGTCAGCACCACGGCAAGGCTGTTCTGGTCGGTCTGCTTGCTGATGTACATGCAGGCGATCGCGCCGCTGATCGCGCACACCGAGCCGACCGACAGGTCGATGCCACCGGTCGAGATGACCAGGGTCATGCCCAGTGCGACGAGGATCAGCGGCGCGCTCAGCCGCAGGATGTCGATCGGCGAGCCGTACAGGTGCCCGTCCTTGAGCTCGATGGACAGGAACCCGGGCCGGTAGATCGTGTTCGCGGCGAGCATGACGACCAGCACGGCGGCGGGCCAGAACAGCCGGTGACCGACCACCGTCCGGTAGCGGCCCATGGTGTCGTTCATCGGTCTGCCTCCTCCCGGTGAGATCCACTCGCGATGGTCTGCATGATGCGGTCGGCGTCGAGGCTCTCGTCGTTGGCGAGCTGCGCGACCATCTGCCGGTCCCGCATCACGGCCACCTTGTGACTGAGGCGCAGCACCTCCTCCAGTTCGGCGGAGATGAACAGCACCGCCATGCCGCCGTCGGACAACTGCGTCACGAGCTTCTGGATCTCGGTCTTCGCGCCGATGTCGATGCCCCGGGTCGGTTCGTCGAGGATCAACAGTCGTGGCTCAGTGATCAGCCACCGGGCCAGGAGCACCTTCTGCTGGTTGCCACCGGAGAGGTTGCGTACCGGCACCTCCGGGTCCGCGGGCCGGATGTTGAGTGCCTTGATGTACTTGTCGACCAGTTCGTCCTGGCGACGACGCGGGATGGGCCGCAGCCAGCCGCGCGCGGCCTGCATGGCCAGGATCATGTTCTCGCGGACCGACAGGTCGGCGACGATGCCTTCCGCGCGGCGGTTCTCCGAACAGAAGCCGAAGCCCTGGTCGATGGCCTGTGCAGGGGTGCGCAGGCTGCTCGCCGCGCCGTCGAGCGCGACCTGACCGCCGTCCGTCCGGTCGGCCCCGAACAACAACCGCGCAACCTCGGTACGCCCGGAGCCCAGCAGACCGGCCAGGCCGACCACCTCGCCGGCGTGGATGGTGAGGCTGAACGGCTCGACCGCGCCCGCCCGGCCAAATTTCGACACCGCCACCAGGGGGGTGCCCTCCTCCAACGCGGCCAGATCCCGGCGGGAGTGCTCCTCGATGCCCTCCAGGACGTCGAGTTCCTTGCCGATCATCTTCTCAACCAGGGAGAGCTGGGGCAGCTCGGCGGTCTGGTACTCGCCGACGAGCCCGCCGTTGCGCAGCACGGTGATGCGGTCGGCGATCTCGTAGACCTGGTCGAGGAAGTGGGTCACGAACAGGATGGCGATGCCCTCGTCGCGCAGTTGCCGCATGATGCGGAACAACTGCGCCACCTCGCCGGCGTCGAGACTGGACGTCGGCTCGTCCAGGATCAGCACCCGGGCCTGAATGTCGATCGCGCGGGCGATGGCGACCATCTGCTGGATCGCCAGGGAGTACGAGCCGAGCGGTGCGCTGACGTCGAGGTCGAGGTCGAGGCGGGCCAGCAGGGCTCGGGCGCGGCGGCGGACCTCACCCCAGCGGACGGCACCCAGCAACCGGGGCTCACGGCCGATGAAGATGTTCTCCGCCACCGAGAGGTTGGTGCAGAGGTTGACTTCCTGGTAGACGGTGCTCACCCCGGCGGCGTTCGCCTGCATCGGCCCGGTGAAGGACGCCTGCTCGCCGTCGAGGGTGATCGTGCCCTCGTCGGTGTCGTAGACGCCGGTCAGCACCTTGATGAGGGTCGACTTGCCGGCGCCGTTCTCGCCCATCAGGGCGTGCACCTCGCCAGGAAAAAGCTGAAAGTTGACGTTGTGGAGTGCGCGCACCCCGGGGAAGGACTTGCTGATCCCGGTCATCGTCAGGACCGGACGGCTATCCGTCATCCCATCAGACCTCTTCTGGGTTGTCGACACGGAAGGGCCGCTACGCTCCCGCGACGCCCGCCCGGTCGACCCTGGGGGTCGCTCGGGCGGGCGTGGTACGGGGGTCGCCGCGGGCCAAGCCCGGTCCGTTTCGGGTAGGGAAGCGACGCGGCGGGGCCGCCACGCGAGCGCGGCGACCCCCCCGGCGTCGATCAGTACTTGCGGTTGGGCAGAGCTTCCTTGGCCTGCTCAGACGTGAAGGTGGTCTCCTCGGTCTCGATCCGAACAGGCACCTCCTCGCCCGCGTGGACCTTCTTCGCCAGGTCCATCAGCTGCGGGCCGAGCAGCGGGCTGCACTCCGCGATGAAGTTGAACTTCCCGTCGGCGAGAGCCTGCATGCCGTCCTTGACCGCGTCGACCGTGATGATGGTGATGTCCTTGCCGGGCACCTTGCCGGCCGCGGTGATCGCCTCGAGCGCGCCCAGGCCCATGTCGTCGTTGTGCGCGAACAGCACGTCGATCTTCGGGTTGGCCTTGAGGAACTGCTCCATGACCTGCTTACCGCCGGCCCGGGTGAAGTCGCCCGTCTGGGAGGCGATGACCTTCAGGTTCGGGTTGGTGGCGATCGCCTCGGCGAAGCCCTTCTTGCGGTCGTTGGCCGGCGCCGCGCCGGTGGTGCCCTGCAGCTCGACGATGTTCACCGGACCCGAGGCGGTCTTCTTCTGCTCGACCAGCCACTCACCCGCGAGCCGGCCCTCCTTGACGAAGTCCGAGCCGAGGAAGGTCTTGTACAGGCTCTTGTCGGCCGAGTCGACCGAGCGGTCGGTCAGGATGACCGGGATCCCGGCGTCCTTGGCCTCCTTGAGCACGGTGTCCCACCCGGATTCCACCACCGGCGAGAAGGCGATCACGTCGACCTTCTGCTGGATGTAGTTGCGGATCGCCTTGATCTGGTTTTCCTGCTTCTGCTGCGCGTCGTCGAACTTCAGCTCGATCCCCGCCGCCGTGGCGGCGTCCTTGATCGAGGTGGTGTTCGCGGTACGCCAGCCGCTCTCGGCGCCGACCTGCGAGAAGCCCATCGTGATCTTGCCGTCGTCCTTGGTGCCGCCGTCGCCGGTGTCGCTGTTGCCGCAGGCCGCCACGCTGCCGACGAGCAGCACGCTGGCGAGGACCGCGGCAGCGCGCCACGGAGCGGACTGCGTTCGCATCTTTCTCATCAGATCTCCTTGGCTCAGTGTGGTGGGTGACCGCGCCAGACCGCCGAGGTGCAGGGAGCGGCATACGCGGGTGGTGCGTGCTGCTACTTACGTGGTGCAGACCGACGGTTTCCGGCATGGCCGGCAAGCGGTCAGGAACCCGCCGGTGGGACTGGTTGTTGACCGTAGACGTTCTGGTAACGGTCATAGAGAGCGTCGATGTCCGCCTGCGCCATCGGCACCGGCTGCCCGAGTGCGCGAGCCAGGTGCGCCGTACGGGCAACGTCCTCACACATGACCGCGGCCTTGACTGCCGCGCGGGCGTCCCGGCCGATGGTGAAGACGCCGTGGTTACGCATCAGCACCGCGGGTGAGCGGTGCCCGGCGAGCGTGCCGACGATGCCCTTGCCGATGTCGTCGCCGCCGATCAGGGCGAACGGACCCACCGGAATCTCCCCGCCGAACTCGTCAGCCTGGGCGGTGAGGTGGCAGGGAATCGCCTCCCCTCGCGCGGCCCAGGCGGTGGCGTACGAGCTGTGCGTGTGCACGACCCCACCGACCTCGGGCATGGCCCGGTAGACGTATGCGTGGGCGGCGGTGTCGCTGGACGGGGCGAGATCCCCCTCGACGAGGACACCATCGAGGTCACACACGACCATGGTCTCCGCGGTGAGATCGTCGTAGCCCACGCCGCTCGGCTTGATCACCATGAGGCTTTGGCCGGGAACCCGCGCGGAGATGTTGCCGGCCGTCCAGGCGACCAGGCGGTACCGGGTGAGCTCGGCGTGCAGGCGGGCGACCGTCTCGCGCAGCTCGTCGATCTGTCGGGTCACCTCGGCGTTCATGCGACCACCTCCAGCGCGGTCTCGTGCGGGGCCGTGACGGTCTCGGCCGCCGCGTTCCGGATCGCCCGCAGGCGGAGCATGACGTCGTTGCCGCCGCGACCGAAGTGGTCGTGCAGCGTCCGGTACTCGGCGTACAGGGCGTCGTAGGCGCGCGCCCGGTCGGGATCCGGTCGGTAGACGGCCTCGTGCACCCGACCCATCGCCTGCGACGCTTCCTGGATCGAGGGATATTCACCGGCGGCGACGGCGGCATGGATCGCCGAGCCCAGTGCGGGCCCCTGGGCGGAGGCGATGATGTTCAGCGGCCGCTGGGTCACGTCGGCGTAGATCTGCATCAACAGGTCGTTGTTGGTGAGACCACCGGCGATCACCAGGTCGTTCACCGCGACTCCGGCCTCGACGAACGCCTCGATGATCATCCGCGTGCCGTAGGCGGTGGACTCCAGCAGCGCCCGGTAGATGTCCGGTGGCCGGGTGGCCAGGGTCATTCCGACGATCATCCCGCTGAGGTCGTGGTTGACCAGCAGCGAGCGGTTGCCGTTCCACCAGTCCAGCGCGATCAGTCCGTGCGCGCCGACCGGTTGGCTCGCGGCCAGCTCGGTGAGCTGTTCGTGCGAGGCGACGCCAGCCGGGGCGGCGTGCTCGACGAACCAGCCGAAGATGTCCCCGACACCGCTCTGCCCGGCCTCGTAACCCCATGCGCCGGGGCTGATTCCGCCGTCCACGACACCGCACATCCCGGCCACTTCGGCGAGCTGCGCGCCGTTGACCACGTGGCAGGTCGAGGTACCCATGATCGCGACGAGCCGACCGGGCTCGACGGCCTGCGCGGACGCCGCGGTGACGTGCGCGTCGACGTTGCCGGCGGCCACCGCGATCCCCTCCGGCAGGCCGGTCCAGGCGGCGGCTCGCGCGGTGAGCGTGCCGGCCCGGGCACCGAGGGACAGCAACGGACCATCCAGCTTGGCCACGAAATCGCCAAAGCCTGGGTTGAGCGCGGTCAGGAAGCCCTCGGAAGGGTACTGGCCGTCCTGCAGGATGCCCTTGTAACCGGCTGTGCAGACGTTGCGGGTCTCGGTGCCGCTGAGCTGCCAGACAATCCAGTCGGCTGCCTCGATGAAGCGCTCGGCCCGGTGGTAGACCTCGGGGTCCTCCTCCAGGATCTGGAGTCCCTTGGCGAACTGCCACTCGGC
Source organism: Micromonospora sp. NBC_01638 (assembly GCF_045209745.1). Classification (NCBI taxonomy): domain Bacteria; kingdom Bacillati; phylum Actinomycetota; class Actinomycetes; order Micromonosporales; family Micromonosporaceae; genus Micromonospora; species Micromonospora sp. NBC_01638. Next base: position 4,233,971 of record NZ_CP109273.1, on the reverse strand, counting down.
GGAGATCTTGCCGCCGTACCGGCCGATCCACGGTTCTGCCCGTTCGTGGGCCAGCGAGTTGATCCGGTCGGCGTGCGGCTGCGCGGCGTGGTGCTTCCACAGCTTGACCCAGGCGTGCGGCCGGTCGCGCAGCTCGGGATCCTCGCACAGTGGAGTGCCCTCGGCGTCGGTCGGCAGCACCGTGCAGGCGGTGAAGTCGATGCCGATGCCGACGACCGCGGCGGGGTCCACCCCTGCGGCTGACAGTGCCGCCGGGACGGCGTACCGCAGCACGTCGCGGTAGTCCTCCGGGTTCTGCAGAGCCCAGTCCGGGGGCAGCGCTCGGCCTCCCGGAAGCGTCGTGCTGATGACGCCGTCGCCGTACTCGTGCACCGCGGTCCCCAACTCGGCACCATCGCCGACACGGACCACCAGAGCTCGCCCGGACAGGGTGCCGAAGTCGACACCGACGACGTAGCGGTCGTCAGCTCCATCCACACGGTTCATGTTCACCTCCACCGTTAACGGGGATAGTGTTAACGCTCACATCAAGCCTCGTCAAGACATCTACCCGCAACAGCTCCGTAACGGAACGCAGAAGCCGGGGCCGACTCGGGCGCGTCGATATCGGACCGGTGCAAACTGTGCCATTTCCGGAACCGACCGCAACGTGCAGCGACCGAATGAGTCGCCATCCGGTCCCGCCGCCGACCCGGCACCGCATCGGCAGGCCGTGCGACAGGCCCTGCATCCCACGCGGCGGTGGGGCCACCGTCCGATCACGACCGCTCGTCGGCCGGCGAGAATGTCAGCGATAACATCAACAGGGCTGCCCCACCCGGATGATCGGATCAGCGGAACGGCAGTCGGCCACCACCGGGCTCAGGATTGAGCCGCCCGGGGGCCGGCACGCGCCGCACCCAGCCAGACGCCAGGACCGTGTTATCGATAACATTCAACGTCTCAAGGGTCGCCTCGGCGCGGCTGCGAGCCTCGCGCGCCGGGCGCCCCCGGTTGACCGACTCGTGATCCGTGAAAGTCGTGGTGTCAGAGGCACGGCGACAGACCGACTTCACGGAATCCGAGCGATCAAATTGGCCGGCGCCCACGCCCACGGACACGGACAGCTGACGGCCCGGCCCACCGGGGCCGGGCCGTCGGTCGTCGCGATGGCGGAACGTCGAGCGCCGGTCGGATCAGGCGGCCCGATTGCGGTTGTACAGGGCCTTGGCCCAAAGGAAGCAGAGCACGCTGATGACGACGCACCAGACGACCGCGATGATCCCGTTGGCGCCGATCCCGGTGCAGAGGAGCAGGCCGCGAAGGGTCTCCATGACGGGCGTGAAGGGCTGGTAGTCGGCGAACCACCGAACCGGGGTCGGCATCGAGTCGGTGGGGACGAACCCGCTGCCGAGAAACGGCAGGAGCACCAGCGGCATGGGTAGGTTGCTGGCCGTCTCGACACTCTCGCTCACCAGGCCGAGGGCCACCGACAGCCAGGTGAGCGCAAAGGTGATCATGGCGAGGACGCCAATGGCGGCGAGCCACTCGACCGGGTTGGCCGTGAGCGCGGATGATGTGCCACATGGCCCGGCGGCTGCGCGGGTCGAGGCCGTTGGTCGGCTCGTCGAGGAAGATGACGCGGGGGTCGCCGACCAGGGTCATCGCGAGATCGAGCCGCCGGCGCATGCCGCCGGAGTACGTCGACACCGCTTGCCCGCCGCCTCGGTCAGGTCGAACTGGTCGAGCAGGTCGGCGATCCGTCGCCGGCCGGCGGCCTTGTCGGCGCCGTTGGGGCCGAGCAGGGCGAAGATCGTTCCCTCGGTGATCATGAGGTCGATGCCGTCCAGGACGACCTTGTCACCGTAGGACTTCCGGAGGTTGGTGGCGACGATCGCGGGCTGCATGGGGCTGGTCATGGTCTCCTCCTCAGTGGTCTGTGTGGTCGCAGATCAGGCGCGGCGGATCATGATGTCGCCGTAGGCGGTGTTCGCCCGGACCTCGACCATCTCGTCGGTCTGCGCCGGGCTGTCGGTCGTCTCGAGGGCGTTGTGCACGCGGCCGTGCTTGGAACTGACGTCGAGCCAGGCGGCGGTCCCGCCACGGATGCCGACCTCGATGGCCCCGTACGAGGTGCTCAGGTCGATCGCCCCCCGGACGACCTCGCCCAGCCGGACGTTGCCGTACGCGGTGCGTGCCGTCACCGAGGCCATCGGCGCGCCGACGGTGATGTCGCCGTACGCGGTGTTGACCCGGACGTCTCCGCCGCTGTGGCCGATCCAGCAGTCGCCAGAGGAATTCTTGATCTCGGCGGGGCCGTCGACCGCACCGATGCGCACCTTGCCGGACGACACCTTCACCCGGGCGGAACCCGTGACGCGCTCCACCGCGACCTCGCCGTGGCTGCTGTCGATGTCCAACGGTCCGGTCTCGTCGAGCCGGATCCCACTTCCGGTCTTGATCCGGCATTCGCCGAGCCGACCCTCGCAACGGAACGCCGCCCACGACGACTCGGCGTGCACCCGCGACCCGCTCGGCAGCTCGATCAGGACATCGACCGACGGCCCGGGGCCGAAGCCGTAACGGCGCCAACTCTTCGGCACCCTGATCACCAGTTGCCCGGCGGCGTACTCGACGGTGGTCTGCTCCGCGGCGCTCACGTCGGCCTTGCTCGACGGGTCGCGGGGCCGCACCGTCACCACCGTGTCGGTGCGGTCGGTCGCGCTGATCCAGGCATCCCCGACGGGCAGCTCGACCTGGACGGAAATGGGCTCTGGCGTTTCGAAAATAGGCATGGTGGTCTCCCGGAAGGTGGTCGGCGAATGTCGCCGCTGGTCAGCGGCGCGAAGAAAGAGGGGGTACGGGGAGTTAGCGGGCCCAGCCGGTGAAGTGCTGGCCGGAGCGCGGCTCTGCCCGGCGGGGCGGGCGCCGCTCCGTTTCGCCTGCCCCGATGGCGCCGGCGACAGCTCGCACCAGCCACGCGTTGACCGAGAGCCCGGCGCGACCAGCGGCCTCCTCGACGCTGGCCTTCAGGTGGTCGGGGAGCCGGAGGTTGATCCGGGAGGTGCCGCCGTCGTCACCGTCGGGCGCGAGCACTGGCACCGACAGCGTCGGCGGGCCGCTGGCCTCGCCCACCCCCTCATTGACCGACGGGCTGGCCGGCGCCACCACGAAGTCCGGCTCGCGCCCACGCAACCGGACGTGCACCGAACCCGGCGCGAGCTCACGGGTGATCTCGTCAGCCGCGTCGGACAGCGCCTCGAGCAACGTGAGACGGGTTGCCGCCTCCAGCTGCGCGAAGAGCCGTTCGGCCAGCATTCGGGCCTCCGGATCGACGCCCTCCGCAGCCACGGCGAACTCGTTACGCAGGTTCTCGACGTATGACCTCAGCTCCATGGCACCATGGTGGCACCACTTTGGCTCAGACCGCAACCCTCATGGCTCATGGCGGCACCAAAGGTCACGCGATTGAGCCCGTCCGATTCGGGTAAACCGCGGTCTACCGCGCCGTCGGGTGACGGCGCCGCCACCTGATGGCGGGGCTGGCCTCGGGCAGATCGCGGGACAAGGACTGCCGAGACGCCTCGGGGGGACGTCGGATGGATCAACGCGGTTGAGCGGGCCGGACACCTCCGGGGAGGTCGTGGAGCTGCGGGTGCACGGGGTTTCCGGCGCGAGCGCCGGAGAGGTGCTGGGCCTGCAGCAGACTGCGCAGGTCGCGGGTGACCGCAGTGGTGGCTTCTACCGACCACGCCGCCGGTGTTCGGAGACCATCGGCGCGCCTGGGGTGACGCTGGAGGCGTACCGCTGGGGTGACCTGCCCTCCGGCACCGCGGCCCGCACCCTCGCGGTGGTCTTCCTGCTGCCGTTCATGCTGGTCAACGTAGCGATCTGGATGCGCCCGGCGAATCCCGGTTCCGCGGCCACGGTCAAATCTCTGTGCCGGGTGCTGGCGCTCACGCTCACGGTGCTGTACGTGCTCGCCGTCGCCGGTGTCGCCCTGGATCTGATCGGCTGGAAGTGCCTGTCCTCGCCACGCTGCCCGGCCGGGCGCAGCTGGTTGGCCTGGCTGAATGAACGGCCGGTCGGACCGCGCCTGGCGGTGCTCGCGCTGGTCCCGGCCGCCGCGATCGGCCTGATCTGGCGGATCAGCAACAGCCCCGGGCGGACGTTGGACGCGTTTCGCGCGCCCGATCAGTCCGGCTCCGTGTCTCGGCTCGGCACGGTCGGTCAGTGGAACGCCAACCCGCTGGTGGGCCGGTTGCGCTCCATTCACGTCGCCGCCGCGTTCGCGACACTGGACCTCACTCTGCTCCTGGCCCGAGCCGCCGGCGGCGCCTCGGCGGCCACGATCGCGTTGACGGTGGCCACCGGGGTGACATTGGCGAGCTGTGTGGGCCTGCTCTGCACGCCCCCGCTGATCGACCGGGCCGCTGACGATCGACGGCTCGACGGGGTCACCCATACGCTCCGGATCGCTGCCATCGTCCTGACCGTCGTCGTCGTGGCCTACCTGCTGGCCAGCCCGCAGCCGTGGCACGAGGGGCACGGGCTGCCCGGCTACGACGCGATCCTGGCCGGGTTGTTCGTCGCCCAGACGACGCTGTTGGTCGCCCTGGGCGTGGTGCTGCTCTGGCGCCGGGACCGAGGCACTACCCCGCTGTTCGGGCTGGGCGCGCTCGTGATCGCGGCCGCCGGGATCAGCCTGGGGGTGGCGTACTCGGCCGAGTTGATCTACCGGGTCGCGGACTTCCTGGATCGCGACGTGCCAACCGGGGAGGGCATCGCCACCGGTCCGCCCCGGGCATACACCTGGGCGATCTACGGCTTCTTTCGCGCGGTGCTCGTCACGCTGATCGTCGCGGGCCTGGTAAGCCTGATCTCCCGCCGCGGTCGGCGCCGCGCTGCGGCGGCGATCGTCGCGCGCGACTACCCGAACCCACCGGCGGAGGCCAGGCCCCGACTGCGGCAGGTCCGAGACGCGATAGCGCGGGCTCGGTTCACCGAGAAACTGGTGCCGCTGGCCGTGCTCTACAGCTGCCTCGCCGGGCTCGGCACGGCCACCACCACCATCGGCCTCCTGGGGCAGTTACCGAGCGACGTCATCGAGCGGAACGCCGGGCTGTCGGCGGGCGCGGTCATCTTCGGCATCTCGGCCGGCAGTTGGGTGATCGCGGCCATCATCCTGGGCCTGATCATCGGTGGTGTCTTCGCCTACCGGACCGTCCCGTACCGGCGGCACGTCGGCGTCCTCTGGGACCTTGGCACCTTCTGGCCCCGGGCCGCCCACCCCTTCGCACCACCCTGCTACGCCGAACGCGCCGTGCCGGAGCTAGCCCGCCGAATCACCTACCTCGTCGAGAGCGGCCATCCGGTGCTGCTCACCGGGCACAGCCACGGCTCGGTCCTGCTCGCCGCCACGGTGCTCCAGTTGCCGCCGCAGGTCGCCAGTCGGGTCGCCCTGCTCACCCACGGGTCACCCCTGCGCCGGCTCTACGCGCGGCTCTTCCCCGCCTACGTCGACGACGCCGCACTGCACGAGATCGGCCGCCGGGTCGGTTGGCGCTGGGTGAACCTGTGGCGCGACTCCGACCCCATCGGCGGCTGGATCTTCTCCGCCCACCGGTCACCCGCGCCGGCCACCACCAGCGACCCGGCCGCCGCGGTGGATCGCCGGCAGCGCGATCCCCGCGACGTCGTGACGCCCCCCAGCGACAGCATCCCACCGCCCATCCACGGGCACTGGCCGGACGAATCCGACGAGCCGTTCACCGCGATGGTGCGGGAGTTGGTGCAGCGCCTCGGTGGGCGAGCCGATCCGCCCGTCACACCGACGTAGCGGGCGGGGTCACTTTCCGCGGCTCGCCCGCGTACGCCAGTCGTCGAGGCGCGTACCGTCGCTGCGCGCGCCGTCGGCCGGGACGAGCGAGCGTTCGCCCGAAGCCGGTCGGAACCCACGTAGGACGGAATCCGTGCGCTGATGCAGGACAATCGCCGGAGAACAGTTCGACGAGATCACCCCAACCCCAGGAGGTCGACGTGGCCGCGGTATCCCACCCGGTGTTCGCCAGGGTCTACGAGCGGCTCAGCGTCGCCATGGACCGCGCCGGCACCGCGGAGTTCCGGCGGGACCTGGTCGCCGGCCTGTCCGGCCGGGTGATCGAGATCGGCGCGGGCAATGGGCGGATGTTCTCCCACTACCCGCCGGGGGTGACCGAGGTCGTCGCGGTCGAGCCGGAACGACGGCTACGTGCCGCTGCCGAGCGCGTGGCGCCGACCGCGCCGGTTCCGGTCACGGTCGTCGACGGTCTGGCCGAGACGCTGCCCGCCGGGGACGGCGACTTCGATGCGGCCGTGGTCGCGTTGGTGTTGTGCACCGTGTCCGATCAGGCGGGTGCGCTGGCCGAGGTCAGCCGGGTGCTGCGCCCCGGCGGCCAGCTACGTTTCTTCGAGCATGTCGCCGCCGAGAAGCCCAGCAGTCTGCACCGAACCCAACGACTTCTCGACGCGACACTGTGGCCGAAGTTCTTTGCCGGCTGCCACACCAACCGCGACACCGTCGCCGCCATCGGGATGGAAGGGTTCGTGATCGAGGAACTGCGCCGGTTCCGTTTCCCAGCCACCAGCAACAGCCCGTCCTCGCCCTGCGTTCTTGGACGGGCGATCAGACCAGCCCCGACCGCCCTGCGATAGGGAAACGAAGACGCGAAAACCACCCTCATCTGCGACGGTTCACGCGGCGTCAGCGGCGGGCAGGGCGGCCAGCCAGTCGTCGAGGTCTGCCGGGGAGCGCAGTAACACCACGGTCGGCGCGGACGGGTCGGCCTGCCAGGCCCGCATCCGCCGTCGAGCCCGGCCGAACGCGGTGATGTGCCACACCAGGATCGAGTCCCGGGACAGCACGCTGCTCAGTGATTCGCGGTTGCCGTTGCAGATCTCCTCGCCCGTCACCACCCGGCGGACGGTGCGCCGTAGCAACCGCCCGTAGGAGCACCACCGTGGATAGTCGAGGCCGACGACGAGATCGGCACGAGCCATCGGTACGTCCCGCCAGCCGTGGTACGCCCCGTCGATGATCCAGCGGTCCCGTCGGCAGATCCCCTCGATCCGGCTGCGCTGCTGGGCGACCGGCACCTCGACCCAGCCCGGCTGCCAGAGCAGATCGTCCACCGGATACCAGGGCAGCCCGAGGTGTTCGGCCAAACGCGCCGCGAGGGTGGACTTGCCGGAGCCGTACACGCCGTAGACCAGGATGCGACGCGGTGCGCTCATCGCGGCAGCGTACGTCGTGAGGAAAAATCGCTTGTCGTTCCCGACGTGCTCCGCGAGAGTGACGTCCATGACGTACTGACGGACACCACCCCTGCTCCGCGCCCCCGAGTGACGCCTCCCCGGGGCCGTGCCGCCGTCCGTTCCTGCGTTCTCAGCGAGAAGCGAGCAACCTTGTCCCCGCACCACGCCCCTCGTAAGCCCCTGCCCAAGTCCACCCCAGCCACGGTCACGGTGTTCGCCTCGCCCGCGAGCTGGATCGAGTCCGATGCGCTCGCGCAGTGTCAGCAGGTAGCCGCCCTCGACGGCATGGTCCACGTTGCCGCGATGCCGGACCTGCACCCCGGCAAGGGCGCGCCCATCGGTGCGGCCATGGCGTCAACGGTGTTGTACCCGTTCCTGGTGGGCTCCGACATCGGCTGCGGCATCGCCGTGTTCCCCGTCAAACTCAAGCGTGCCGTACCGGAGCGGCTCGCCTCCCGGTTCCCCGACCTCGACCGTGCCCTGGACCCGGAGCAGGACGCCGACGACCCGGCCTGGTCCATCGTCCAGGATGACGTTCCGGCCGGTCACTGGGACGGCCTCGGGACGGTCGGCCGAGGCAACCACTTCGTCGAGCTGGCACGCGTCGACACGATCATCGACTCGACCCATGCGAGTCGACTCGGGCTGGACGCCGGCGATCTCGTGCTCATCGTCCACAGCGGTTCCCGTGGTCTGGGCGAGCGGATCCTGCGGGCGCACACCGAGGTCCACGGCGCCGGTGCCGCCCCCGATCCCGCCGCCTACCTGACGATGCACGACGACGCCGTGCGTTGGGGATCGCTCAACCGCCGGGTGCTGGCCGCCCGGGTCGCGTACGCGCTGGGGGCCGAGCCCGCCGCACCGATCGTGGATGAGTGCCACAACCTGGTCGAGGTGCGCGACGGGGTCTACCTGCACCGCAAGGGCGCCGCGCCGGGTGACGGCCGCGACGTCCTCGTCGCCGGTACGCGGGGCACGGCGTCCTACCTGGTGGCCGCCCATGCCGGCTCGGGCGCCAACTATTCCGTGGCGCATGGCGCTGGCCGCAAGATGTCACGCGCCGACGCCCTGCGGCGGGGCCGGGCCAAGCACACGGTCGAGGAGCTACGCCGCACGCCGGTGGGCTCGCTGGTGGTGTGCGGCGACCGCCAACTGCTCTTCGAGGAGGCGCCCACAGCGTACAAGCGCATCGAGCAGGTGATCGCCGACCTCGTCGAGCACCAGTTGGCCACGCCGGTGGTCAGCACGACTCCCCTGGTCACCTACAAGACGCCCGAGCTCGGGTCCACCGCACGGCCGCAGCGGCGGGGCCACCGCGGCGGGCGAGGCCGGTCGTGAGCGTGCTCCGTGATCGTGTCGTACTCAGTGGTCGGTGTGACGAGGACCGCCTCGTTCCCGGTGGAGGTCGTGGGGCCGCCGGGTGACGGTCGCACCCCGCCCACCGCGACCCTGGGCGAGAAACGACCGTAGGGTGATGGCATGGCTGAGCGACCTCTGACCCTGATGGCGGTGCACGCCCACCCCGACGACGAGGCGACGAGCACCGGTGGCGTCCTTGCCCGCTATGCCGCCGAGGGGATCACGACGGTGCTCGTGACCTGCACCGACGGGCGGTGCGGTGACGGCCCTGGTGGGGTCAAGCCGGGTGACCCGGGGCACGATCCGGCCGCTGTCGTGGCGATGCGCCAGGCCGAGTTGGAGGCCAGCTGCGCGGTGTTGAAGGTCAGCCACCTGGAGATTCTTGGTTACGCCGACTCCGGGATGATGGGCTGGCCGACCAACGACCTGCCCGGCGCGTTCTGGACGACGCCGGTCGCGGAGGCGGCGGGCCGGCTCGCGGAGCTGATCCGGCAGTACGAACCAGACGTGATCGTCACGTACGACGAGAACGGTTTCTACGGCCACCCGGACCACATCCAGGCTCATCGGATCACCATGGCCGCTGTCGAGATGACGGACAGCCCGGCGAAGGTGTATTGGACCACTGTGCCGCGTACGGCGTTCGAGGAGTTCGGCCGGATCATGCGGGAACTCGGCGTCGATTGGGCCGAGCCGGATGAGGCGGCGGAGCCGGCGCCGCAGCTCGGCCTGCCCGACGACGAGATCACCACCTGGGTGGACACGAGCAGCTACGGCGCACAGAAGTTCGACGCGCTGGCCACCCATGCCAGTCAGACCGAGAACATCTTCTTCCTGCAACTGGGCCGGGAGCGGTTCACCGAGCTGATGGGTGTGGAGACCTTCGTCCGGGTCGGTGACCGGACCGGCGCGCCGACACCCGAGGACGACCTCTTCGCCGGTCTGCGCTGAACGGAACGACCGGCCTGCCGCCATCGACCTTCGAAAGTTTCGCGGGCGGCGCGCGAGGGGTTCCGCAGCTCATCTGACCAATTTCCGGAAGTTTTCAGCGTTGACGTGCTGACATCGACAGCCTTAACGTTTCGAGCAAGTTTCCGGTTTCCGGCCGGAACTACCGGCCCCGCCCACCATCAGCCCCAACCCCGGGCGCCCGAACGCGTTCCCCACCCGCAGCAGCCGGACCCGCAACTTCTTGATCGACAACTGTCTATCGATGATGTGGAAAGGAAGGCAAATGAAGCTGAGACAGTGGACGACCGTCGGCGTGGTCGCCGTCGCGACCGTCGCGGCGCTGAACACGGTGCCGGCCACCGCGAGTCGGCCGTACGACCCCACGGCGCAGAGCCTCGCGACCCTCGGCCAGCGCCACGGCCTCCAGATCGGCACCGCCGTGAGCGGTGAGGCGCTCAACGACGCCAGTGACCCGCAGTACCGCAAACTGGCCTCCTCCGAGTTCTCCTCGGTCACGGCCGAGAATGCGATGAAGTGGGAGAGCCTGGAGCCCACCCGCGGCACCTACGACTGGGCGGCAGCCGACCAGCTCATCGAGTTCGCCAAGCGCAACCGGCAGAGCGTGCGCGGTCACGTGCTGGTCTGGCACAACCAGCTGCCCGGCTGGCTGACCGCCGGCGTCGCCGACGGCTCCATCAGCAAGCAGGAGCTGCGCGAGTTGCTGCGCAAGCACATCACCACCGTCGTCAACCACTACAAGGGCAAGATCTGGCAGTGGGACGTCGTCAACGAGGCGGTCAGCGACCCGTGGGACACCCCGTCGACCCTGCACTACAAGGGCTTCTGGGCACAGAACCTCGGGCCCGGCTACATCGCCGACGCGTTCCGCTGGGCGCGGGCCGCCGACCCCAAGGCCCTGCTGTTCTACAACGACTACAACATCGAGGCGTTCGGCTCCGGCAACCCGGCGGACGACAAGACCCAGTTCGTCTACGACATGACCAAGGGCCTGCTCGCCCAGGGCGTCCCGATCGACGGCGTCGGGTCCCAGGGGCACCTGGGCACCCAGTACGGCAACTACGACACCCTCCAGGTGACCGCCGCGCTGAAGAAGTTCAGCGGGCTCGGCGTCGCCACCGCGTTCACCGAGGTCGACGTCCGCAGCCAGATGACGGCGGGCGTCCAGGCCGGCAACTCGGAGGAGATCAACCCTCGGCTGCAGGCGTCGGCAGCCAACTTCAGCGTGCTGATGAAGGCGTGCCTCGCCGTACGAAGCTGCCTGTCGTACACGGTCTGGGGTTTCAGCGACAATCATTCCTGGGTGCCGGGCTGGTTCAACGACCCGCCGGAGGGCCTGGCCACCATCTACGACGAGAACTACCAACCCAAGCGGGCGTACCACGAGCTGAAGTCTGACCTGATCTTCGCTGGACCGCCGTACGTCCTGCCGCGCATCGCACCCAGGCCCCGGCGCTGACCCGTAGGCTCGGCTGATCCGACGGCGCGGACACAGCCGTGCGGCCGTGTGGGGCTTCCCGAAGCCCCACACGGCCTGTTTACCACCACAGACGTCGAAGTTCGACTCACGTTCGGCCGTCCCGCCCAGCCGTACGGACGCCATCGGATTACTGGTGCCGGTTCTACCGGCATATCGATGCAGTTGGTGTAACTATGGCAGGCGTGGGAACTGCGAAAACTGCCATGCCTGCGATTTCGCCGCTGACCGGCGATCCAATCAAGCGGGCCGATGCCGAGCGGCTCGCCGGAGTGCTGAAGGCATTCGCCGATCCAGCGCGACTCCGACTGCTGAGCCTGATCCAGTCCGCGCCGGAGGGTGAGGCGTCCGTCAGTGACCTCACCGCGGCGCTCAACCTCTCCCAGCCGACCGTGAGTCATCACCTTCGGATCCTCACCGAGGCCGGCCTGCTCGAGCGCGACAAGCGAGGCGTCTGGGCGTACTACCGCCTGGTGCCCGCCGCGATCGCGCAGATCGCCGACCTGTTGACGCCGCCCCGAAAGCGGGCGACGAAGAAGGCCCGCTGATCAGGCGGGGTGGCTGACCCGACATCACCCGCACGTCACATGCGCTCAAGGGTTCGGATGCCGAGCAGGTGCAGCCCCTGCCGCAGTGTCCGTGCCGTCAGCCCGGCTAGCCCTGCATTCCGCATGTCGGCGATCGTCAGCACCATTCCAGCGGATTGACGTCGAGCAGGTCGAGGATTTCGAGTTGCAGGGGTGTGGGTTGAGGGATGGTGTGTGGGTTGCCGCTGGTCGCGGGGATGAGTCTCATGCTGGCGAGGGCTTGGAAGATCAGTCGGGTGGTGGGGACGGCGGGCCGGCGGGCGTAGAGGCCGGCGACGGTGGTCCGGCCCTGTGCGCGTAGAGCTGCTCTGACCTGGCGTTCGATGAGGCTGAAGATGAGCAGCGCGAGGCAGACCACGGTGATCATGGCGGTGATCCGGCGGTTGGTCTTCAGGTAGATCGCGGCGACGGCGAGGGTGCCCTTGAACGCGGAGTAGCGGCGTTCGACGGCTTCCTGGCCCTTGTAGTGCAGCAGGACCTGGGCGGCGTCGGCCTGGTCGGCCTCCAGGTTGGTCAGCAGCGCGTACCAGCCGTCGCCGGCTGCTTCGGCATCGATCGCTTCTTGGTCGAAGTGCCAGCTCAGGGTGGGCTTGCCGGTGTCCGGATCGGTGCCGGTGGTCGTGCGCAGGTAGGCGACGACCCGGCGGGTCTTCGCGATCACGGCCAGCCGGGTTTCGACCGCGGCGGTATCCGGGTAGTGCCGTGAGCCCAAGCCCCGGGTCAGCCGGGCGAGGTCGTCGGTGGCCCGGTCGAGTTTCTTGGCCCGGGCCACCGTCGCGGCCTGCGCTCGGGCGCTGGAGTGCACGAACACCCGGCGCAGGGTGAGCACGGGATCCTTCTTGCGGGGCCCGGCCAAGGTCATGGTGTCCTCGTACACGTGCCACGTTCCCAGCGTGGCGGGGTCTTTGCCCTGGTCACGGGCAGCGACGTAGTCGACCGGGGTGGCCAGGTCCAGGTCCAGGCCGGCCAACGTTTCGGCACTGACGTACACCTTCGACGCCGGCGCCACGAACGTCACCTTGTCGGCGTGCATCGCGGCCAGGTTGTTGTAGGAGACCAGCTTCGTGTCCCCGACGATCAACAACCTGCGGGTGGTAGCGATCTCCTGCAACGCTTTCATCATCGGGATCACCTGGGCGACCTCACCCGCACCGCCGTCATACGCCCGGTGGAACACCGGAACCCCGCCGTCCGCGGCTACCGCGAGCCCGGCCTGGACCTGCTTCAAGTCAGGCCGTCGGTCTTTCGGATGCCCGAACTTCGGCACGGCGTACTCCTGCTCGGCATGCTCGTACTCGCCATACACCGAGAACGACGTCATATCCCAGTGAATTCGGGACACATCGATCCCGAACACCTCGATCGCCTGCGCGCCGACCGACCCGACGATCGAATCCACCTGCGACGCGATCGCATCCAGCGCCCGGCCGACCCGGTCATCGTTGAGCTGCTGCGGCCGCACGCCGAAGACCTCTTCGACCGCGTACCCGCCCGCCCAGTCCTGGACCCGCACAAGCGGTTCCGGCGAGGTCAACCGGTTCGCTACCAGGGCCTCGATCACCTGCCCATGCGTCAACTCCGACCGGTCATCCACCGGGCACAACCCATCGATGACATCCCGGATCCGCAACCGGGCAGCGAACGCCGCGACCACCGGCAACGACCCCAACGCCTTCTCCACCGACGGCACCGCGCCGTACCGCGCACGCTCTCTCACAGCCCGGCACGCTGCCACCGGCCGCCCTCACGACCAACCCGCCGCGCCGAACCCCACCCACGATCACCGACGTGCGGAATGCAGGGCTAGCGCCAGCGCCGCGTCGGACTGGACGTCCGCGCGCGGAGACCGCCGCACGAGCGGGTCGACCGGGCCGCCGGCCACCCGCCGCGAACGCCGGCGCCAGCCGGTCGGACAACAACCTTTCAAGATCCATGGGTACGCCGATCTCACTCGGACCCGCGCTGTCACGCGAGCCGTTGAAAGGCGGGAGATGCGGGCGAACCGAGGACGACCAGCGAGACTGACCGGCGGCTCGATCCGCCGGTCGCAGGAAACAGGTCAGCGGATGCCCTGCCCAAGCTGTGTGGCAACGAGTTCAGCACCGGAGGCCGACAGGCCACCGCGAGCGCGGCAATGACCGTCACCTACAAGAAGGCCGACGAGCCGCCGACCAACGTGCCGCAAAGGATGATCCACCAAACCATCTTCACCTTCGACGGCGACGGCGCCTCGGGGTAAATGGGGCGTCTCCGCACCGCCGTGGAGGCATGCCCCTCCTACGACCAGTCCGGAAACCCCGTCACCGTGAAGGGCCAGGCCCTGCCCGGCCTGAACGGAGAACGCACTGGCGGTAATGCGTCCAGCCAGATCGCGTGGCACGCGTCGACACCACGGTGACGGTGTTCCACGATCAGGGGTGGGAGGGCACCAGCGGCAACCCCGCCATTAGGTGGCGTGGCCGTTCGGCGCACGGACTCAGTCGAACGGTCCAGTCCTTGTCGGATCATGGACAACAGGATGCGCTCTGCACTCGTACGCGGAGACTGTGATCCCGATCCATCTGCCCGCAGCCGCGACTCACCACGACCGCATCACGTCACAGGTGTAGGAGGTCATCATGTCGGACGGTCCAGGGACGAAGATGCCGAAGCTTCCGCCCCGTTGGTTCATCCGTCTGGCCTGGTCGGTGCATCGCGGCCTGTACCGGGTCTCGGGCGGCCGGTTCGGGCTGTGGCGTCCGCGCCCCAGCGGCTGGGGCACGCTGCGGCTGACCACTACGGGCCGTCGCAGCGGTCAACAGCGCAGCGTCATCATCGGATACCTCGAGGATGGCCCGAACCTCGTCACGCTGGCGATGAACGGGTGGGGTGCGGGTGAGCCCGCCTGGTGGCTCAACCTGCAGACGCATCCGGGCGCGTCCATCGAGCTGGTCGACGGGCGGCGACTGGTACACGGGCGCGCCGCCACCGACGGCGAGCTATCGCGACTGTGGGCACGCTGGTGCGAGGTCGACGCGAACATCGCGCTCCACGCGACGCGGAGGCCGTCGGAAACCGCAGTGGTGGTGCTGGAGCCCAGACCGGGTGGTGCCTCGCCGGTGCAATGATGCGCCCGTGACTTCCCCGCCCTCAGATCCGCTCGACTTCCGCGGCGTCCGACGTGCCTACGACACGGTGGCCAGAGACTACGCCGCCTATCTGCCGCACACGCGCGCCGAGGCTCCACTCGACCTCGCCATGATCGACGCGTTTGCGGAGGCGGTGACGTCGGGAGGCGACGCACACGTCCTCGACGCCGGGTGCGGCCCCGGCCGGATGAGCAGGTACCTCACCGAGCGCGGGTGTCTGGTGCAGGGAGTCGATCTGTCTCCGGGCATGGTCGCCATGGCCCGACGCGACCACTCCGACCTAACGTTCACCGTCGGCTCGTTGGCCGCCCTCCCCTACCGTAACGACCAGTTCGCCGGTGTGCTGCTGTGGTACTCCACCATCCACACACCTCCCACCGGGCAGGCGCGCATCTTCGCGGAGGCGGCCCGGGTCCTCCGCCCATCCGGCCATCTGCTCGTCGGATTTCAGGCAGGTGACGGTTCGCGCGACGTGGGTGCGGCGTACCGCCGCTTCGGGCACGAGATCCACCTTGAACGCCACCGTTACACGGCGGACCAGGTTGCCGCCGAGATTGAGGCCGCGGGCCTGCGAGAAGAGTGCCGCTTGGTGCGGCGCCCTCGCGGCACGGAGCGCGACGATCAGGCGTTCCTGCTGGCCAAGGCCCATTAATTCACCGCCTACGCCGTCAGGTCCCACTTTGCGGGTTGGCGAGCACCCTCAGTAAGGCAACACGACGCGGCACACCGGTCCTATGATCGGCCGCATGCCGTCCATCGACGATGACGCACTACTGGGCATCCGACAGAGTTCGACGTACCGGGCCGCGATCTGGTTTGCCCGGGTGGCCAACCTCGTAATACTCCCGGTTGTCGCCTGGGGCGCCGCCTCCGCCGTGCCGAGCGTGCCCACGCTGCCGGACTCGGTCTTCCTGGCGGCCTGGGCGGTCGGGTGCTCGACACTGCTGCCGGCGGTGGTGCTTTTCTACCGCTCCGGCGTCCCCTTCGAGCGCAGGGTTGGCGCCTGGGTCACCGACCGGCGGACCAACAACACAGTCCTTCGGGATATTTTCTGGCTGCGTCACTGACGAGCCTTCTGTCGGATGCCCGTGCCATGATGCCGCTCACCTCAAGGCAAGGAGCATGGCGGCATGGCCACGGCGATTGTGCGGGACGAGACAGCGACCGGGAAAGCCATCGACCACTGGCCGTTGACCGGCGTGCCGGACCGCATCTCAGCGCGAGAGTTGGTTCGGTTGCGGGTACGCGAGGAGGTCGCCCGGTTCAACTCCCACCAGTCTGAGCACTTCCGCGGGCTGGTGCAGCCGACCGACACGGAGGCCACGTTGAACGGCTACCGGGTCGCCCGGGGCCGGCGGCTCGACTGGGAGCAGCAGGCGGACGCGGCCTGTGCCGCCTTCGCCCGCAACGGCTTCCTGCTGCTGGTCGGCAGCCGCCAGATCGAGGACCTCGACGAGGAGATCGACCTGCTCGCCGACCCGGATGTAGCTTTCGTGCGACTCGTCCCGCTGGTAGGTGGCTGACATGGGTGATTGGACCGAACTCCTCCCCGGCCTGACCGATGCGGACCGACGAGACGTGGAGACCGGTCTTACCGAGGCCGATGCGCGGATCAGAGCTGTTCTGCACATCGCGAGCAGGTACCACTGGAGGTTCTCGGTAACCAACGTGCCGGAGTGGACCGCCGTCGGGTCGTGGCCGGCCGAGGAGCGCCGCAGCGCCGCGCTGGCCATGCACCGCGAGTCGGTGGCCAGCTCGAATCCTGGTGGGCTCAACGATGTGGTGCGGAGTCTGGCCGACGGGGACCTGCCCTGGACGCGGGCGGACCTCGTGTGGTGTCTGGAGGTCGTCGCGCGCGGAGACTTCTATGACCTCGGTGCTCACCTGGAGCTGCCGGCCGTGATCGCCGCACGCCTGGCGCCCACCGAGCTGGCTGGCCTGGTGCCGGCCCTCGACGCCCTCCTCAGCGAACTGACCAGCGGCTATTTCATCGCGGCGGAGCCTCGACGGCATGCCGTCGCACTGCTCGGCGCGGCCCTCGATCATGCCACCGGTCGTCGTTTGCCGTCCTGGCTGTTCCACCGTGGAGACGGGTTCGGGCCGCTCGTCCGTGCCGAGATGAGTGGCGTCCTCGCCGCGCCGGGCGTGCCGGAGCTGCTGGCGCACTGCGTCTCGCTGGCGAAGCCGGCCGCACCGGTGAAATGGCAGCGGCGCCTCGACGAGTTTCTCGCCACCACACCGGGCGGCGCTGAGGCCGTCCGGTCGGTCCTGGAAACATTCGTCGCGTACGGGCGGCGCCTGCACGACGATTCGGACCGGCTCCTGCGCGGGCTGGTGTGGGCGCTGTCGCGGCAGCCCGACGAGTCGGCGACCGACCTGTTGGCACGGGTCACCGCCGCTGCGGCGGCGGCACCGCGGCAGGCGTCGGGCTTTCCCCATGCCCAACGGACGGCTGTCGCGGCCGTGCAACTGCTCGCGGGCAGGAGCGGCGAGGTGCCGGTGCGGACGCTGGCGAGACTGGCCGTGACGGTCAAGAACAAGGCGGTGCAGAGCCGCGTCCAGACCGCACTGGCCCGCATCGGCGCGCTGCGCGGGTGGTCGCTCAGCGAGGTGATGGAGCTCGCCATCGACGACCACGGGCTCAGCCCCGAGGGGCGACTGCACACCCAGGTCGGGCCGTACGAGGCGACGGTCCAGGTCGTCGGCGAGAAGGCGCGACTGACCTTCACTCGTGACACTGCCCCGCTCAGGAGCGTCCCGGCCCAGGTCAAGCAGGCGTACGGCGACGAGCTCAAGCAGTTGCGTGACCTCGTCAAACGCGTTGGCGCGACGATGACCGCCGAGCGCCAGCGGGTGGAGGGGCTGCTGTCCGAGGAGCGCACCTGGTCGTACGCGGACTGGTCGTCCCGATACCTCGAACACCCGATCACCGGGACCTACGGGCGGCGGCTGCTCTGGGAGACCAGCACCGACAGCCATCTCTGGTCCGCGGGCCTGCCCCGACAGGACAACGACGGTTGGACGATTGTCGATCGGGACGGCCGGGTCATTGCCGGCGACCGGGTCAGGCTGTGGCATCCCGCCCGCGCGACGACGCACGAGGTCCTCGCGTGGCGTGAGCACGTGCTCGCCACTGCACTGACGCAACCGTTCAAACAGGCCTTCCGTGAGGTCTACCTGGTCACGCCCGCCGAGGAGAGGACACAGCTCTACTCCAACCGGTTCGCCGCCCACATCCTGCGCTACCGCCAGGCGAACGTCCTCATGCGCACGCGGGGTTGGCAGACCGGCTACCTCGGCACCTGGGATGGTGGTTACGACAGCGAGGCCACCAAGCTCCTCGGAGGCGGTGCGTGGCGGGCGTCCTTCCACCACCAACTGGTCGACAACCCGGATCCATCCACCTACGACGTCGAATACTGCTCCACCGACCAGGTGCGCTTCGCCCGGCGCGATGGCGCGGACTGGCAGCCGGCGGCGGCCGTCGACGTGCCACCGCTGGTCTTCAGTGAGGCCATGCGTGACGTGGACCTGTTCGTCGGCGTCACGTCGATCGCCACCGACCCGCAGTGGGCCGATCGCGGCGAGGATCGGTTCCAGGCCTACTGGCACAGCACGGTCAGCGCGGCACTGACCCCGTCAGCGGAAGTACGCCGGGACGCGCTGGCTCGGCTGCTACCGCGAACGAAAATCGCCGAGCGGGTGGACCTCTCCGACCGGTACCTGCACGTCCATGGAAACATCCGCACCTATCGGATCCACCTCGGGTCCGGCAACATCATGATGGAGCCCAACGACGCGTACCTGTGCATCGTCACGGCGCACGACCGCACCGGCCGGCTTCACCTGCCGTTCGACGACGACCCCATGCTGTCGACGATCCTGTCCAAGGCAATCATGCTCGCCGCCGACGACACGATCACCGACACCACCGTGCTCCGGCAACTCGCCAGATGACCGGCGAGGCCCTGGTGGTCATCTGGCGCGCAGGGCGTCGAGGTGCGCTCGCAGCGCTGCGGCGATCTCGCCTGCCGCGAGGATCTGCTCGGGCGTGAGGGCATCGACGAAGAGCTCACGAATGGCGCGCAGGTGCGGAACGGTAGCTCCCCGGAACGCTTCGGCCCCGGCCGGCGTGAGCAGCACCTCCGCCCCTCGGGGAACAGTTGCGCACTCCTGGCGGCGGATCAGGCCGCGCCGCTCCATTCGCCCCAGGTGGTGGGAGAGCCGGCTCCGCTCCCAACCGATGTGTGACGCGAGTTCGGAAGAACGCATCGCCTGGTCCTGCGCCTCGCTGAGAGCAAGCAGTACGGCGTAGTCCCCCGTCGACAGCGAGCAGTCGCTCTGCAGGTGGGACTCGAGCCGGGAACCGAGCGCTGCTGTCGTCTCGATGAAGGTCCGCCAGATCCGTAGCTCCTCCGCAGTCGGGAGTTGGCGTCCTCCCCGCCGGCCGGGTGTGGCCTCCGTCATCTCATCTCCTGGAATTGACGTGTCAATCAACACGTTAGCATCGTTGACACGTCAACCGGCAGGTCCGCTCCCGTGGGGCGCCGGCTACAAACATCGAGGAGCAGACCATGCGGATGGGGGCCGGCGAAATCGACCATGGGGGCTCGTCGTCGGGTCACCCGAGACGGTGGCGCGGAAGATCGCCACGGTCGCCTGCGACCTGCGGCTGAGCCGCTCCGATCTGAAGTACGACATCATGCACCTGCCCCGCGAGGCACGCGCGCGCACGATCGAACTGCTGGGCAGTGCGGTCGCGCCGCGAGTCCGGGAGCTGCTGGCGAAGGAGCCCACCAATGTCTGACCTCTTGTTCGGCCTCGACACCTTCGGCGACGTGCCGGAAGACGACGCCGGCAAGCTCGTTTCTCACGCTGCGGCGATCCGGCAGGTCGTCGACGAGGCGGTGCTCGCTGACGAACTCGGCGTCGACGTCATCGCCCTGGGCGAGCACCACCGTCCGGAGTATTCGGTGTCGACGCCGGAAACGGTGCTGGCGGGAATCGCCACCCGCACCTCGCGGATCCGGCTGGCCTCCGGGGTGACCGTGCTGAGTTCGGACGACCCGGTCCGGGTGTTCCAGCGCTTCGCCACCGTGGACGCGCTGTCGCACGGCCGGGCCGAGGTCATCCTCGGTCGCGGCTCGTTCACCGAGTCGTTCCCCCTCTTCGGTTACGACCTGCGCGACTACGACACGCTGTTCGAGGAGAAGATCGAGCTGTTCGTGAAGTTGCTCGACGAGAAGCCGGTCACCTGGAGCGGCACCCTGCGTGCCCCACTGGACAACGCCGACGTCTTCCCGAAGACCGAATCGGGTCACCTGAGCACCTGGGTCGGCGTGGGAGGCTCGCCGCAGTCGGTCGTGCGTACCGCCCAGTACGGCCTCCCGCTCATGCTCGCCATCATCGGCGGTGCTCCCGAACGCTTCGCGCCCTACATGGACCTCTATCGCAGGGCCGCCGATCAGCTCGGTACGACCGCGCACCCGGTCGGGATGCACTCGCCAGGCTTCATCGCCGACACCGATGAGGAGGCCAAAGAGGTGTTCTGGCCGCACTATCGGGTCATGCGGAACCGGATCGGCAAACTGCGGGGTTGGCCGCCGATCCGTCGCCAGGAGTTCGACTCCGAGGTGGAGAACGGATCCCTCTACATCGGCTCACCGGAAACCGTGGCCCGGCGGATGGCGCGCGCGATCCGCAGTCTCGGCGTCGGGCGATTCGACCTCATCTACTCGGCCGGAGCGCAGCCGGTGAGCGCCCGGATGCGGGCGGTAGAGCTGTACGGCTCCAAGGTGATCCCCATGGTCCGTGACATCCTCGCCAGCTGAACAACGCTAACGGACGCCCTTGGTCCCGGAAGGAAGTCATGAACGACAACGACCGGAGCCGGCCCCAGACCCTCGGTGTCCTCGGGGCCGGCAAGGTGGGCACGGTGCTCGCTCGGCTCGCCGTCGCCGCCGGCTATCGGGTGCTGGTCGCCGGCTCCGGCGACCCGGCGAAGATCGCCCTCACCGTCGAGGTGCTCGCACCAGGAGCAGCAGCAACCACCGCGGTTGACGCTGCCACTGGCGCCGACATCGTCATCCTCGCCCTTCCGCTAGGCAAGTACCGCAGCCTTCCCGCTGAGGCGTTGCACGGCAAGCTCGTCGTCGACGCCATGAACTACTGGTGGGAGATCGACGGCATCCGTGACGACCTCACCGACCCGCGTACCTCGTCGAGCGAGATCGTCCAGGCGTTCCTGTCCGGCTCCCACGTCGTCAAGGCGTTCAACCACATGGGCTACCACGATCTTGAGGACGAGGCGCGGCCAGCTGGAGCACCGGGCCGCAAGGCCATCGCGATCGCTGGCGACAGCGCCATTGATCTCACCGCGGTCGCGACCCTGGTGGACGCGCTCGGCTTCGATCCGGTCGTCGCCGGCCTCCTCGCCGAGGGCATCCGGCTCGAACCGGGCAGCGAGTTGTTCGGCGCCAACGTGAGCGCCGACGAGGTGCGTGCCATGCTCGACCGCTTTCCCGAGTCCGAGCGTGGACGGACGATCGCCGCTGCCCGAGCCTCGACAACGAACGAGGCGGCGTAGACCCCGCGTCGCGCCGCGTCGATCTTGCAGTTTCGGTCGTCGAGATGCGTGGAATGCTCGCTACGTCGGGGCAGCAACTGCAAGATCGCGGGGCCTGGGGTCGGGCATGGAGGTTTTGTGCGCGTCACGTCGGGCTACCCGGACCGATCAGGAATCAAGAAGCCCGACGGTGTCGTCCGGCCTAGCCTTTCCCCAGGTAGCCGACATCACGCCGGACCTGATCCGCACAACGAGAGGGAGCCCGAGAATGCCCGCGAAGACCTCCACGACCGAGTCCGACGGTTTCAGCCCCGAGGAGCGGGCCGCGATGAAGGAGCGCGCCACCGAGCTACGCGCCGAGGGCAGGAAGGGTGCCAAGAAGGCCGACGGGCTGCAGGCGATCCTCGACAGGATCGCGCAGATGGAGCCGGAGGATCGTGCGCTCGCTGAGCGCGTCCACGTGGCGGTGACCGCTGCCGCCCCGGATCTGTCGCCGAAGACCTGGTACGGAATGCCCGCCTACGCGAACGCGGACGGCAAGATCGTCGTGTTCTTCCAGGACTCCGGCAAATTCAACTACCGGTATTCGACCCTGGGCTTCCAGGACGCGGCGAACCTCGACGACGGGGACCTGTGGCCGGTGGCGTACGCGCTGCAGAAATGGAGCCCCACGGTGGAGAAGAAGGTCATCGAACTGGTGCAGGCTGCAGTTTACTGAACGGGCTCCTATGGTTCGTGCATGTCGATCGCAGACCATGCGCTGGCCATCGAGGCGGCGGAAGCCGGAGCCGCAGTCGTCCGCTCTCAATACGGATCATCGCTGACCCGCTTCATGAAGACCGCTGGCGACTTCGCCACCACCGCCGACGTCGAGGCGGAGAAGGCCATCCTCGACGTCCTGCGCCCGGCGCGTCCCGACGACGTCGTGCTGGCTGAGGAGAGCGGGCGGACAGGCACCGGCGGCAACGGACGGATGTGGCTGGTCGACCCGCTGTGCGGGACATTGAACTACGCCGCGCGGACCATGCTGGCCTCCGTCAACGTCGCCCTGCGAACCGGGACACACGTCACCGTGGCCGCCTCGGCGGACCCGTTCAGCAATGAGGTGTTCTGGACCGACGGCATCGCCGCGTATGTCCGGCGTGCTGGGGAGGACGAGCGACTCGCCCCGTCGGCCGGGTCGACGCTGGTCGACGTCAATCTTGACCCGCCGTTTCCCAACAGGAACGTCTTCCTGGCCGCCCACCTGCTGGCTGACGACGGCTTCATCGAACAGTTTCGGCCACGCGTGGTCTCCACCAGCCTGGCCGTGGCCTGGGTCGCTGCCGGTCGTCGCGCCGCCTACATCACGGATGGCCACCACCTGCGCGACACCGTCCACTTCGCGGCCGGGATCGCCCTCTGCCAGGCGGCCGGTTGTGTGGTCACCGGGATCGATGGCCAGCCGCTGCACGCCGGTGGGAACGGACTCGTCGTGGCCGCGGACGAGCGGACGCATGCCGCCCTGCTGACTCTCATCCGCAATCAGCGCACCAAAAGGGATTGAGGCCCGCCCCCGACCGCCCCGACCAGCTGGCACACGGGGCGGCCAGGACCGGATACTGGCCGCTGTGACGACCAAGGCGCTGATCCTCGACTTCGACGGTCTGCTGATGGACACGGAGACCACGCTGCTGCAGAGCTGGCATTGGGAGTGGCGGCGGCACGACCTGCGGCTCGACCCGACAGGTTTCTTCGCCGACCATGGCGGCGACGCAAACGAGGCTCGGTACACGGCGCTCCAAGCGGCCGTCGGGCCGGCCTACGACCGTCCGTCCAGCCATGCGCTGCGGATGGCGTACCGCGCCGAACTGAACTCGGCACTGAAGCCCGCGCCCGGCATTGTCGGGTGGTTGGACCGGGCCACGGAGCTGGGGCTGCGGCTCGCGGTGGCGAGCAGCTCCCCGATCACACACGTCGGCGCCCTGCTGGACCAGGCGGGGCTGCGGGCGCGGTTCGAGGTGCTGGCCACCGGCGAGGAAGTGCCCGCGCACAAGCCGGATCCGGCGGTCTACCTGTTGGCGCTGAATCGGCTCGGGCTGCCTGCGGATCAGGCGGTCGCGTTCGAGGACACCGCGCACGGCGTGGCGGCGGCACAGGCCGCTGGGCTTCGCTGCGTCGCGGTGCCGAACCCCCACGCGGACCACGCCCGCTTCACGGCCGCGGACCTTGTGCTGCGCAGCGCTGCTGACCTATCCCTGGACACACTCCTGACCCGACTGGCTCGGGCGAGCAGTCGCTGAATGAGCGAGAGTCAGCGCCCACCGGCGAACTCACAAACGGCATGACTCTTGACATGAAGTACGGTTCAGGTCCTAGCGTCCCGTTGTGGATCACAACGCGTTGCGTTAAGGGCGGGGGTCGGCGTGGCAACCCTGGTGCGGTGAGAAGGGACCTCTGGGTCTTCTTGCGGGAGGTCTGTCGGTGTTCGTGTGTGTCGTCGGCTGGTGGCGAGGGTGTTCGGGTGTTCCTTTGCTCTGCTTCAACGGAGGCAACACCCGGTGTCCGGATATCGGACGCCTGGTGTTGCGTGGGTTGAAGCAGAGCAAAGGCCGCGACACGGGGATGCCTACCCCTCCTCCGACACCAGACGCGTCCCTGCGTCCACGCGGCCGAGCTACCGCTCCGCGGAACACCTCGCTCGACACACGCCGATCCACCGTGGGTGCCGATCTCAACCCCACAGGACGTTGCCATGCCGACCCCCGCCCTCAACGCAACGGCGTTGTTGTGGATCAAGTAGCGGCTCGGGAGACGGACCGGCAGCCGCGCTGTCACGCCCAAAAGTTCGTCACCTCAGCACTGTTCTCGGAAGGATTCTGATGTACCTGCCACGCGTTCTCCGCCCGCGCACCGTCGTGAGCGCACACTGCGATCTCCCCTGCGGCGTCTACGACCCGGCACAGGCCCGCATCGAGGCCGAGTCGATCAAGGCAATCTCTGAGAAGTACCAGGCCAGCAACGATCCGGAGTTCCGGACCCGATCGCTGCTCATCAAGGAGCAGCGCGCCGAGCTGGTCAAGCACCACCTCTGGGTCCTGTGGACCGACTACTTCAAGGCGCCGCATTTCGAGAAGTACCCCCAGCTGCACGGCCTCTTCAACGAGGCCACCAAGCTGGCCGGCGCCGGCGGCGCGAAGGGAGCCGCCGACCCGGCGGTCGCGGAGCGACTTCTCCAGAAGATCGAGGAGATCTCGAAGATCTTCTGGGAGACGAAGCAGAGCTGACATGGCGTCGCGCACGCGGGCGGGAGCGACAGTGTCTGCCGCCCCCGCCCGCGCCGGCTGCTAGCTGGCGTAGGTCTCGAACTCACCGACTCGCGGCGTACCGCTGGAGCTGTTGATTTTGAAGGTGATTTTGCTCAGCGACGTCGCGGAGAAGCTGATGGAGCCCGCGCCGCTACCGGAGGCCAGGACGCCCCCGGTGTCGTGGTTGATGAGCTGCCAGGACCCGATGGAACCCTGGGTTCCCGACGGCTCACGGATGATCACTCGAGACACCCGGGTGGTGGAGCCCCACTTGATCGAGATGGAGCCGGTCGATCCGTCCGGCGACCAGTAGGTGCTGATGCTGCCGTCCTTCACGTTGCCGTAACTCGTCCCGCTGGCCTTGCTGGAGCCGTCGGCACCGGCGCCGAGACTCAGGTTGGTCCCGCTGGGCGGCGGGGGCGTGGTGGGCGGCGGGGTGGTGGGCGGTGGGGTCTGCGGCGAGCAACCGCCGTTCGACACCTTCAGGCCCGTGTTGGCGCCCACCGTCTGACGAACGATGTCCGGCACGCAGCTCGCCCCGTCGAGGGTGTACGAGTACGGGATGCTGACGGTGGTGTTGGACGTCGGGTTGGGGCCGGCGGGGTAGTTCTCACTGCCGGCGGTGGACCAGGTCACGTTGTCAAAGACATTGCCGCTGACCTGCCAGTAGCCGCGCTCGTTGGTGTAGAAGGTGCCGAGGACGTCCTTGGAGTCGCGGAAGTAGTTGTTCTCCACCTTGGCCTTGGCCCCGGCCCGGGAGTTGATGCCGGACTCGTGCAGGCTCACGTAGTGGTTGTTGTAGATGTGGGCCGTCCCGCCGCGCAACAGCGGCGTACGGGAGTCGATGTTCTCGTAGAGGTTGTGGTGGTACGTGATGAAGCCGTTCGAGAGGTCGCTCTCGCTGGACCCGACGAGGCCGCCGCGACCGGAATTGCGCAGGATGCTGTAGGACAGCGTCACGTACTGGGTGTTGTCCTTCATGTCGAAGAGGCCGTCATACCCCTCCGACTCCCCGCCCGAGGCCTCCAGGGTGACGTGGTCGACCCAGACGTTGCGGACCGTGCTCTCCATGCCGATGGCGTCCCCACCGTTGGAGATGGGCGAGCCCGACTTCTTGACGTTTCGGACGGCCACGTTCTGGATGATGATGTTGCTGGAGTCGCGGAGGTGGATGCCGAGCTGGTCGAAGACGGCTCCGCTGCCGACGCCGATGATGGTGACGTTGCTGATCTGCTTGAGCTCGATCACGCCCGCCGCGGTGTTGCAGCTCGAACCCGACACCTTGCTGGTGTTGCCGTGGTTGATGGTCCCGGTGACCTCGATGGTGATCGGGGTGCTGCTGCTGGCCCGACCGCACAGCGCCGCATGGATCGCGGTTCCGGTGGTGGCCCGTACCGTCTGCCCGCCCGCGCCGCCGGTGGTCCCGCCGTTCTGGGTGGCGTAGCCGGTGGCGCTGCCGGCCGCCGCCGACGCCTGGGGGGTCGGCAGGGCCACCCCGATCGCGATCCCAACGGCTGCCGTGGCCAGTGCTGCCTGAAGTCGCAACGCGACTGGTCGTCTCATCTCGCCTCACCTTCGCATTCGAAAGGTCTTTGCCTGTGGCGGTCCTTGCGACCGCACGCCTGATCGGTCGAAAACGCTCTCGACCACTCAGGAAATGACGGGAATCAATCGCTGAAGATCCCTCGGCATCTCTCTCGCCCTGGTCAGCGCAGGGATGAGCCACGCAAGCGGCGCGTCCCCGGCGGCGTTGCTCGATGTGCGATCGCCCGGCTCATGAATGAAACATCGATGCCACGCAATCGTAGGAAAGCGGTTTCCCCGAAGGCAAGGGTTAGCGCTTGCAGGTTTTTTGCAGTGCTCACCGGACAGTCAGCGCAGCCCGCCGAAGCCGGGCAGGGCGGTTCGAGGACCCGCGCACCCGGCTCCCGGCCTGTCGCAGGTTCGGTATTGACACGGCCGGACCCACCATCGATGCTCTGCTAAATCAGTTTAGCGACCGCCTCGCCCCTTCCCCCGAGATCGCTGACTGAGCGCACCATCCCGAGAAAGGACTCGCATGAGACTGCGAAAAGGTCTGGCTCCGCTCGTCGCCGCCCTCGTTCTGGCTGGCGCCTCCGGCACGGCCTACGGCAGCGCGAACGGCAGCCGGGGCACTGAGGACAGCATCCGCAGCATCACCCCGATCACCACCGTCTACACGTACGGTCAGAAGGTCTCCGCGGTGGCGATCGAGTACGGCGCGGCGGTCAATCCCCGCACCCTCGACACCGCCACGTTCTCGGTGACCGACACCATCTACAACTTCCGATTCAACCCCATCGAGGATCTGCCGAAGCTCGCCGACCGGCGGATCACACACACCTACACCAACGGCGTGCCGGGCACGCGTACCGACCATCGGTCGGCACCGGGCCGGTACGTCATCGTCGAGCTCGACCCCGCCGACACGGGCGGCTCGACGGTCATGGTCTCCAAGTGCCCGACCTTTCTCTGCACCGTCAAGGTGAATCCCGAGCTGCCGACCCGGGTGGTGCAACGCAAGGACGTTCACGGCCAGCCCGGCCACGGGTCCGGCAAGGGGCCGGTGCTCGCCAGAGCCACCCCGCGCGAGTCCCGTCCGGTCACCGAGAAGCCCGTCAACCAACTGGTCGACGAGTTCACCTACGGCTCATTCCTGAGCGGCGGGATGGTGCTGCCCTACCACTACCACCTGCCGAAGAACTACCAACCCGGCCGCAAGTACCCGCTCATGGTCGTTCTCCCCGGCCACGGGATGGGCTGGGACGGCGACAATCTCGGTGTCCAACTCGCCGCCGACATTCCGGCGACCGCATGGCTCCAACCACGCTGGACCGGCACCTCCGAGGACGTGATCGTCCTGGCGCCCCAGCACCAGCGTGTCGGTGGGGCCGCCGAGGCCGACCTGCTGATCAAGCTGCTCGACCAGTTCGTCGGCCAGTTCGCCGTGGACACCGACCGGGTGTACGCGACCACGGTGTCGTACGGCTCCCAACTGCTGTGGGCGGCGTTCGCCAAGCGGCCGGACCTGTTCGCCGGTGGCCTGGTGACCGGCGGCTTCCCGGTCAACGCCACGCAGGCAACCGCCATCGCGACGGCCGAGGTGCCGGTCTGGATCACGCACGGCGAGCACGATCACCTGCTCAACGTCTCGGGCGCGCGGAACTCCACGGCGCTGCTGCGGCAGGCGTACGAGGCCCGGGGCAAGAGCCCGGAGCAGGCCGCTGACCTCGTTCGCTACACCGAGTACGCCGACGGAGCGTTCTCGTTGCCGGACTACCACGCGGCGTTCGGCCCGACCTACGAGGACAGCAGCATCCTCCGCTGGCTGCTCAACCAGACGAAGCCCTGACGCCGCGGCACACGGTGTGGGGCCGGGCGACGCATCGCCACGATCCGCCAGCGCGATCTCATCGCGCCGGCGGGTCACCGGCGAGCGTCGCCCGAGTCGGGCTCACCGGCGGGCGCACTCCCCACGAGCACGGACTCCTCGCCCTCCTGCCGGCCCTCCTGCCGGGCGCGGGCGAGCAGCCCGGCCAGCCGACGCCGGCGGTGCCGGGTCGCCGCCCGCAGGCCGATGAGCAGTACGGCGAGAAGACCCAGCAGCGCGAGCTGTGCCCACGGCACGACCCAGGTGGTGACGGTGGCGGAGGCCGGTCGGAGGTCTGCCCCGGCCTGGCCGTCGCCGAGCAGGGCCGGGGACGTGGTGACCGTCGTGCGTAGTCGTCCCAACGCCCAGACGCCGTCGGCACGGGTCTCCACCTTCCGGCTGCCGCCCGGGAGCAGTTCCTCGACAGCGCTGGTGGCGTCGTGGCTGGTCCGCCCGAAGAGGTCCGACACCGCCACGCGGCTCGTTCCGCTGACCCAGACGTTGCCGTCGTTCTCGACGGTGTAGCGGACCCGAACCGTGCCACTGGCGAAGGGATTCCACGACGGCGTGTACGCCGCAGTGAGGCCCCGGACGGGCAGAGCCGCCTGAACGCTTCCGTTGACCCGCACCATGACCCGGAACCCCACTCGGCTCTCGACGCTGACCGTACCTCCGGTGCTGGTGACGGTCGCGGCGATGCCGGCCGGGTGGTCGCCGGGCGTGGCGCCCTTGGGCACCGTGATCGTGAACGGCACAACCCTCGTCTCGTTGGGGCCGACGGTGACCCTCTCCTGCACGTCGATCCAGGTGCCACCGTCGACCGAGGTACGGTCGGACGACAGCATGTTGAAGCGGCCCTTGTCGGTGAGGTAGCCATCGGCGGCCTTCAGGGAGAAGGCCACAGCGTTGCGGCTGAAGTTTCGGACCGCCAGGTGCTCGGTCACGGCCGCCCCCGGGTCGAGGCTGGCGTTGATCCACCGGCGTTGGTCCGGCCCGCTCGGGGTGGCCGGCTGAACCGTCCAGGTCAGGGCCTTCGGGTCCGGTTCCGCCGCCGCCGCCACGGTCGGCGCGGTCGCCACCGTGAGGGCCGCGACGGCGAGGACGGTGAGCGCCCGGCGCAGCGGGGTGACGGTCATGACGACGGCCCTTCGGGACTGGGCTGGCGGGGGCCTGTCTCCAGGCCCCCGCCAAGCCACTACTCGAACAGTGAGAGCGTGAGCGTGGAGCTGTACTCGCCGGCGACGACCTCCGCCGGGGTCCGCAGATACAGGTCAGCGTTCACAGAGTACGAGTCGCTGACGACGGCTTTGGAGTCGAAGGCCGAGACCAACAGCTCCTGGTCGACAAGACCGACGTTGTTGCCCGGGGAGGTCTCCTCGTCCAGAATGGTCACAACCTCCTCGCCCTCGGTGACCAGGCCGGTGTCCCCGCCGTCGATCAGGCGCGGCTTCCAGCCGAAGTGGTCGGCGGTGATCGGCGCCTGGCCGGAGCTGCCCGCGAAGTCGGTCGCACTGCCGAGCACCGCCCAGCTGGCACCGTCGGGCACCTCGTCGGCGACGCGGGTGTCGGTGACCGTCACCGTCGGCAGCGTACCGACGAACTGGCGGACCAGCAGGGTCGAGCCGTCCTCGGACAGCGCGACGGCGTCGCCGGCGATCGACAGGGCGAGTACGCCCGGTTCCCTGATCTCGTCGATGTCGACCGTGACCCGCACGCTGGCGTCGTCGCCGGGCTCGGCCATGGCGGGCGACGGCAGCACCGCAGCCCCGACCAGAACCGCGCCGACAGCGCAGGCCGCGAGCATCCGCCGCCGTTTGTCGTTGTTCATGTGATCTCCGTTCTCATCCATGAAGGGTTATCCGCCGCACGCGCTGGCGGGATACTCGACGGTGCGTACGGTCGTCACGTCCGTGCCGCCGATCGCCCCGGTCACCCGCACCGTCGCCGACCCCGCCGGGGCAGACGACGCACGCGTGTTGAACGACTGGTAGGCACTCGCGCCCGGCGCGACAGCCGCGAACGACCGCTCGCCGTACGGCGTCTGCAACGTGATGCCAACCGGCGCGTCGTGGTCGTTGCGCGCCTGCACCGCCACGTACGCCTTGCCACCGAGGCAGCGCGTCGACGCGGTCACCGTGACGGGCAGCTCAGGCTGGCCCGTTGCTGCGGCGAAGGCCCAGGAGTCGATCTCGAAGAGGTCGGCACCCGTCGGGCCGGTGAAGGTGAAGTAGACGTCGTGCACGCCGGTGACGCCTTCGAGCTCGGCGGTCACCTCAGCCCATTGGCCGGACGGCGTGTCGACCGGGATCGTGCCGACGACGGGACCGGCGACGTCGTCCAGCCGTACCTGGATCTGCGCGCCGGCGGCGAGCGCCCGCACCTTCGCCGTCACGCTCTGCGCGCCGTTGTCGCCGAAGTTCACCGACGACAACGCCGTCCAGTCGCCATTGTCGATGTCACGTACCACCAGGTTTGGCGCCGCACCACCGAACTGGGGGGAGCTGCCGTCGACCTTCGCGGTCGCGACGCCCTTGCTCCAGCCGAAGGTCTCGGCCTCGAAGACGCGGTACGGATCGAAGTTCCGGACCTGGTCCACGCCGGCGTAGGTGCCGACGACCTGCTGGACGGTGCCGTCCGGGTTGAAGGCCATCTCCTGGATGTGCGGGCTGCGGTAACCCTGGGTCGTGTTCCCGTTGATGCGCTTGTTCAACGTCGGGGCGTGGTAGGTGAAGTAGTGCTTGCCCTCGAACTCGAACACCGACTGGTGGTTGTTGCCACCGGTGCCAGAGCCGAAGAACTGTGACTGGTTCGGGAAGAGCACGCCGGCGTAGGTCTCCTTCGGCCACGACATCGGGCTGTCGGAGATCATGTAGCCGATCTGGCCACCACCGGGGTAGCCGGGAAGCGTCGGCTGGTTGCCACCGAAGTCGTTCCCGCCGAAGTGCGAGGAGTACGAGAAGTAGTACTTGCCCTCGCGCTTGAAGACGTGGCCCGCCTCGAAGGCGACCGGGGCGTCGACCACCGCGGCCGTTCCCTCGGTCGAGACCATGTTGTCGCCGAGCTCGATCGCCCGGATGTTCTTCGGGTTGTTGAAGCGCTCGGCCGGCGGCATGCTCGTCGACGCGGGACCACCACCGAAGTAGAGGTACGGCTGGCCGTCGTCGTCCACGAACGGTGCCGGGTCGAACTTCCAGGCGACGTCCTCGGCACCGGGGGTGCGGCCATCGATCAGCGTGCTGGTGCGCTCGCTGGTCCACGGACCGAGCGGCGACGCGCCCGTGATCACGTTGCTGGAGCCGCCGCCGTTGGCGTAGTAGAGGAAGAACTTCTCCGCACCGTTCACCACCTTCTTGGTGATGCCCGGCGCCCACGAGTTGCCGGTGAACGGTGCCACCCCGTTGGGACCGGCGACCTGAATCTCGCCGTGGTCCGTCCAGTTCACGAGGTCCTCCGAGGAGATCACCGTGATCTGGTTGATGTTGCCGTAGTTGATGCCCGGCGAGACACCCGTGACGGGGTCCGGGGCGTACCCCTGGGTGTCGTTGGTCATGTACATGTACACCCGGCCGTCGTGCACCAAGCCGAAGCCGTCGGCGCCGAACTTGTGCCCGATCAACGGGTTGTGCTCTCCGGGCAGCTTGCCGACGACCTCGATCGTCTTCGACGCCGGCGCGGGCGGCGCGGCGCCGACCACCGACACCTCGTCGAGCTTGAAGTCCATGAGGTGCAGGTCCGGGTCGGTGGACGGCGTGCTCGTCCACGGGGTCTCGAAGAACAGGCGCGCCGTCGACACGCTCTGCCCCGCCGGGATCGTGAACGTCCCGTTGAACCGCGCCCACTGGCCCTTCGTCGCGGTCACACTGACGAGGTTGGTGTAGGTGCTACCGCCGTAGTGCATCGTGGCGAAGAACTGCTTCGTGGCCGGTCCGCTCGGGTTCTCGTACTTGATGCGGGCCGTGAGGGTGTAGGCCTGGCCGGCCTGCACCTTGCCGCTGAGGTCCTGCATCGGCCCGGATCCGGTCGTCGTCCGGCTGGTGACGAGCGCGGCGCTCGACCCGGCGTAGGCGTCCGACGTGGCCGACAGTTGGGCGCCGTCGGCGGAGTTACCGTTGTTGACGAACCAGTTGGCCACGCCCTCCTCGAACCCGCCGTTGACAATGAGATTCGTGTCGGCGGCCTGGGCGGGTGCCGGCCCGGCTCCGAACCCGGCGGCCAGCATCAGACCGACCGTCGCGATCACCACGACCCGTCCTCGGGTCACCCGTCGCCTTCGTTCTTCCACGAGACATCCTCCTTCATCTCTGACATGCGGTCATCGGTGTGCGGGGATCAGTGGAGGTGCGTCCTCGGGCAGGCTGACGTCGGGTCGGTCACCTGCACCGGCTCGACCACGGCCGGCGGCGCAGGACAGGTCCGCTGTACTACGCCGCCCGTACCGGACGCCGACAGCGGCGACCGGTGAGCCGAGGACTTGTGGTGGGGTTATCCGCCGCAGGAGACGGCGGGGTGCTGCGCGGTGTGTTCGGTCATCACGGCCCTGCCGCCGATCGACCCGGTCACCCGGACCGTCGCCGTACCGGCCGGGACAGACGAGGCGCGCGTGTTGAACGACTGGTAGGCACTCGCGCCCGGTGCGACAGCCGCGAACGACCGCTCCCCGTACGGCGTCTGAAGAGTGACACCCACCGGCGCGTCATGGTCGTTGCGCGCCTGCACCGCCACGTACGCCTTGCCACCCAGGCACCGCGTCTGAACGCTGACCGTGCCGGGTAACGCCGCGAGCACGCCGAGCCGGGCCAGTTGGTAGCTGAGTGCCCGCTCCGGTGCGTCGATCTGGTTCTGGGTGCCGAACTGTCCGGCCCGTGCCGACGTCGCCGCCGCGAGCGCGGACTGTGCCGCGGCCCAGGCGTCGGCTGGGTAGTGGCGCGGGTCGAGCGTCCCGGCGTACGCGATGGCCGCTTCGAGGGCGCTGGTGTCCAGCGGGCGGGACTGTGCGGTCAGTGTGTCGCTGAGCAGGTAGTTGTCGAAGTCGACCCGCCCGCCGGTCTCCTGCGTCGCGTAGTTGAACAGGCCTACCCGGTGACCCATGAAGTGCGCGAGGCTGCCGTCCAGCGACTGCGGACCGACACGGTTGCCCAGTCGGGTCCACGCCAACCCGTCCAGGCTGTAGTAGAACGTCGTCCACAACTGGCCGACCGGCGAGGAGAAGTCGAGGTCCGCCTTCACGTGCACCTCGGTCGCGTCACCCAGGGCCACGGTCGTGCCCGCCACGAAGGTCTCCAGCGTGGACTGGTCGAGGTCGACCGCGAACGGCTGCGACCGGTTGACCACGCCCACGGTGTTGACACCACCGACGCGCTTGACCGCCACGTACGAGAATCCGCGGTTGTAGGCGGCCAGGCCGGCGACGTCCCCGTTCTTCATCGCGGAGATGTCCATCCGGGTCTCCACCGACTGTCGTGGCCCGAACGTCCGCTGCGAGAGCGTGTTGCGGGCCTCCTCGAACCAGGCCAGCTCGGCCCGGTTGGACAGCTTCGTGTAGATGTACTGACCGGTGACCACCTTGCCGGCCGTCAACCGCAGCCATCCGTCCCGGTCGGTGAGTGACCAGTACCGGTTGTCGGGGGCGTGGTTCCATTCCCACGCCAGGTCCAACCGCGACCCGTTGGGGGCGATCTCGGCCTCGTCGAGCGGCGCCGGGATCGTCCACTGCTCGTCCTGGTAGGCCTTGTGCGGCGCGTCGTTGGCGAAGTCGTCCGAGGCGACGATGCCCTTCTGGCGCTCGAACACCTCTTCGGCCGGGCTGAGCTGGATCGGCTTGTCGAACAGGCCGTTGACCGGCACGACCCCGTTGGTGCCGAAGGTCGGCCACCCGTCCCGCCAGACGGCGGGGATGAGCGCCGGGACCCGCCCGATGGGGAACGTGTCGCGGAAGAACATGCCGTGCCAGTCGGTCCGGCCGTCCTCGCGGCTGATCGGCACCAGGCTGCCCTGCGCGAAGCCGTTCGAGTTGAGCACACCGCGCGCCTCGTAGGTGTTCACCCCACCGGCGGAGGTGTAACGCCCGAGCAGCTCCTTGGAGCGCAGCATGACGACCTGGCGGCCCTGCCCGGACGGCCAGGTGATGATGACGGCGTAGTACCAGCCGTCGATGTGGTAGAACTGCGCGCCCTCGAACAGACCGCCGATGAACGGCTGCCCGGCGTAGTTGCTCGCCGTGAAGATGTTCGGGTAGTCCTGCGCGATGGCGGTCAGATCGGCGTTGAGGCGGACGGCGCTCGTGCCGCCGGAGCCGTAGAAGATGTACGGCGTGCCGTCGACGTCGAAGAAGAGCGACGGATCGTGCAGGCCACGGCCGAGAGCCGTGCGCTGCCAGGTGCCGTTCTCGATGTCGTCGGTGCGGTAGAGGTAGGCGCCATTGAGGTTGTTGGTGTTGAAGGCGACGTAGAACATGCCGTCGTGGTAGCGCAGCGACGATGCCCACTGGCCCTGGCCGTACGAGTTCTGGCCGTTGCGCAGCGAGAAGGAGTCGCCGATGCTCGCCCGGTCGAAGACGTAGTTGACGATCTCCCAGTTGACGAGGTCGTACGACTTCATGATCGGCGCACCCGGGCTCAGGTGCATCGTCGTGCTGATCATGTAGTAGATGTCCCGGCCCTCGTCGTTCTCGGCGGCCGGTACGCGCTCCACGCTGATGTCCGGCACGTCGGCGTTGAGCAGCGGCACCGAGTACGTGCCGGCGCCGGTGTCGGTCGAGGTGTATGACGGTCGGGGCGACCAGGCCTCGGCGGCGTGCGCGACGGCGGGCGTAGCGACCAGGCTGGCGCCGAGCAGCAAGGCAACCGATGCGAACGTGCACAGTGGATTGGACCGACG
Source organism: Micromonospora sp. NBC_01638 (assembly GCF_045209745.1). Classification (NCBI taxonomy): domain Bacteria; kingdom Bacillati; phylum Actinomycetota; class Actinomycetes; order Micromonosporales; family Micromonosporaceae; genus Micromonospora; species Micromonospora sp. NBC_01638. The sequence continues at coordinate 4,199,060 of NZ_CP109273.1, read as the reverse complement.
CGGCTGCATCGTGGAGGCGATCCTCGACATCGTGCCGACGACGCGGTGGGTCACTGCGTTGAGGCTGTTCAGAGCGAATGCGCGGCGAGGGTTGACAACACGCGAGCGGACCGACACGACCAAGGCGAGCTCCAAACGCGAGAGCGGCGTGAAGGCCATAGTGTTATCGCTAACAACGCCTGTCAAGGCAATCGATGAAACGTGCCCGAAGTGTCCCCGTAACACCTTCGGCACACCACAGTGGACAGTCACGCCATGCCACGAGTGCGTGGTCGGGAGCCAACGATGGGCGGTCTCCCGACCACGGCAGGCTCCCCGGTATCGCCAGGGCGACACCGGGGAGCCGAGCGCGGTGCGATCGACGGGGGCCGGCCGCCTCAGGCGTCGAGGCAGGCGCCGACGGCGGCAGTGAGCCGATTGGAGCGCTCGTCGCCCATTCCACGCATCTGGTTGACCACGTAGCCGAACCCCACCTGATGCTGGGCGTCAGCGAAGGCCAGGTTCCCGCCGGCGCCATCGTGGCCGAAGCTGCGCTCACCGAGCAGTGGCCGGGCCGGCGGCGAGTGCAGCAGAAAGCCGCTGCCCCAGCGCTGCCCGGTGTCCGGCGGCCCATGTCGCTGCTGTCCCCGCGAACGGACGACGACCGCGTCGTCCACCGACGCGGCCGTGAGCAGAGGCCCGCCCTGGATGTCGGACACGCAGGCCGCATAGAGGCGGGCCAGGCCCTCCGCGGTGCTCACCGCGCCCGCGCCGGGGACGCCGGCGGCCCGGATGGCGGGGTCGTTGAAACTGACCAGGCCATCGCTGTCGGCGGGAAAGGCGAAGGCGCCACCCATGGTGATTCCTCGTTCGGCGACCGGGTCCACGAACGGGTCGGCGTCCGGAGGTGGCGCCAGGCCCCATGCGACGGTGTCGCTCTCGGCGGCGGGGAGCCCGAGCCAGGTGTGCAGGCCGAGCGGGTCCGCCACGGTGTCGCGGAAGAACGCGCCGGGTAGTTGGCCGGTGATGCGGCGGATCACCTCTCCGACCAGCCACCCGTAGGTCATTGAGTGGTAGCCGTGCGCGGTACCCGGCTGCCACAACGGGGCCTGCGCCTCGATCGCTGTGATGACCGGGTCCCAGGCCAGGACCTCGTCAAGGGTCAGGGGTCGGTCCAGCGCGGGCAGGCCGGCCTGGTGCGTGAGCAGCCAGCGGACGGGGATGTCTGCCTTGCCGTGCTGTCCGAACTCCGGCCAGTAGCGCGTCACGGGAGCGTCGAGGTCGAGCCGGCCCTGCTGGACCAGCAGGTAGGCGCAGATCGCCAGGATTCCCTTGGTGCAGGAGAAGACGACGACCGACGTGTGCGCGTCCCAGGGCCGCCCGGTGCGGGTGTCGGCGACCCCGCCGTACAGGTCGACGACCTTGCGGCCCCGTACGTAGACGGTGACCGCGGCGCCGACCTCTCCCCCAGAGGTGAAGTTGTCGCGGAAGACGTCGGCGACGGGCCCGTAGCGTTCGTCGACGTCGCCGTGGATCTGCGGCTGTGTAACCACTGCCTACCCCTTCACTGATCCCTGGATCAGGGCCTTGATGAACTGTCGCTGGAAGATCAGGAACACGATGAGGGTGGGGGTGAGGATCAGCAGCGACCCGGCGCACAGCAGCACCAGATCGGTGCCCCACTGGCCCTGGAATGCCCCGAGCGCCCCGGCCATGGTGCGTTTGGTGGCGTCGTCGACGAGGACGATGGCGAGGAGGAACTGGTTCCATGTCCAGAGGAACATGAGAATCGTCAGCGAGGCGATCGCCGGCCGGGCGAGTGGCACCTGGACCCGCCAGAACAGCTGCCACGTGCTGCTGCCGTCCACCCGGGCCGCCTCGGACAACTCAACCGGCACATTGGTGAAGTGCGCCCGCATCCAGAACACCGCGAACGGCATGTACAGGCCGATCAGCGGCAGGATGATGGCCCAGCGGGTGTTGAGCAGGCCGAAATCCTGCATCTGGTAGTAGAGCGGGGTGACCACGGCCTCGAAGGGCAGGGTCAGCCCGAGCAGGAGAAGACCGAAGACGAGTCGGCCGCCGGGCACCCGCAGCTGACCGAGCCCGAACCCGGCCATGGTGGCGATGAGCACCGACACCGGCACGACACCGGCCACGATGAGCAGGCTGGAGCGCAGCAGCGCACCCATGTTGGCGGCCGTGAAAGCGTCGGCGAAGTTTCCCCATTGCGGGTCGGACGGCCAGGCCAAGCCGCTGGGCACGGTGCCGCGGGGCTGCAACGCCGCCGAGAGCATGCTCACGAACGGCAGCAGGGTGACGAGGATCAGGACGATCAGGAAGACCCGGCCGGTCACCTGTTCACGTCGGCTCAGGTTCACGGCTTCTCCCCTCGGGTGAGTCGCTGGATCGGCAGCACGCAGGCCAGCACCAGCAGCATGAGCACGACGGCGAGCGCCGAGGCGAGCCCGACCTGACGCTGCGAGAAGGCCAGTCGGTAGATCTCCAGGCCGGGCACGGTGGTCTGGAGGCCGGGGCCGCCGCTGGTGGAGATGTAGACGATGTCGAAGCTGGCCAGGGCGGCGATGATCGTCACGGTGAGACAGACCCCGATCTCCTGGCGCAGGCTGGGCAGGGTGACGGCGAGGAACTCGCGCACCGGCCCGGCACCGTCCAGGCGAGCGGCCTCGTAGAGCGCCGGATCGATCTTGCTCATACCGGTGACCAGCAGGATCGTGCAGAGGCCGAGCAGGACCCAGGCCCCGATCACACCCACGGCAGGCAGCGCCGTGTCGAAGTCGCCGAGCCACGCACGGGCCACGCCGCCCAGGCCCACCGCGCGCAGTACCTGATTGATCAGGCCGTTCGACGAGAGCAACCAGCTCCACGCGATGCCGGCCGCCACCAGAGGGATGACCTGCGGCAGGAACAGGATGGTCCGGACGACGGTCCCGAACGCGCCGGTGGTGATCCGGCGAACCATGCTCGCCACCAACAGACCGAGCGCGACGGGGATGAAGCTGAAGAAGATGATCAGGATGACCGCGTTGCCGATGATTTTCAGCAGGTCGCTGTCGGTGAACACCGTGAGGTAGTTGTCCAGGCCCGCCCAGCGGGCCAACCCGATCCCGTTCCAGTCATAGAACGAGTATTGAATGGTCAACGCGAGGGGGCGGAGGACGAACACCGCATACATCACCAGGGCGGGCAGGACGTACAACCAGCCGGTCCCGGCCGCGCGGGCCCACCGAAGTCGGTGAGCCCGCGCGGGGGTGGGACGGGCGGGACGAGCCGCTGACGACACCCGATCGTCGCGCCCGGTTGGTGCGCTGCCGAGGGCAGACGTCATCGGGACAGTTCCTTCGCGTACTCGGCCTGGACCGCCTTCACGTACCCCTCGGGCGTCTGCTGGCCGGCGACCAGCTTCTGCAGTTCCGGCGTGATCGCGGCGGCAAAGATGCCACCGGTCGCGTTCGCGGTGAAGTCCACCGCCCCGTTCTCCGCCCCGAGCTGCTGCGACGCCTTGAGGGTCTCCGCCAGGACGGTGTTCGGGGCGGCGGCCGGCACCGGCAGGTCACTCGGGCCGCCCGGGCTGGAGCCCCCGACCGTGACCGCGATCTCGCGCGCCTTGGCGTTGGTGTGGACCCAATTCAGGAAGAAGGCGGCGGCGTCCGGGTTCTTGGCCTTCGCGGAGACGCCGAAGGTGTTGGGGGCGGACATCGCCACGTGCTTGCCGCCGGCGGACTCGGTGGGGAAGAGGAAGAAGCCCACATTGCCGGACATCGCCTTGTCGAGGTTGGCCGACTCCCAGTCGCCGTTGAACATGAACAGGCCGTTGCCCTTCTGGAACTCCCCCACCATGCCCGCATAGTCCAGCGCGTTGGCGTCCTTCGGGAAGTAGCCGGCCTGTGCCCACTTCTGGATGGCCTGGGTCGCCTTCAGAGCGGCCGGGGTGTCGAACGTGGCGCCCGGCTTCTGGAAGATCCAGTCGGCGACCTGGGTCGGGTCGCCGAACTGGTTCTGCAGCGCCTGGTGCGGGAAGTTGATGCCCGCGGTGTTCTTGTTGAACTGCATGATCGGCTGGACGCCGGCGGTCTTCGCCTTTGCCAGCAGTTGCTCAAACTCGGCGACGGTGGCCGGCGGCTGGGTCATGCCGATCTGAGTGGCCAGCTTCTTGTTGTAGAACACGCCGGTGACGCTGTAGCCGAGCCCCATCCCGTAGAGCGATCCGGTGCCCCGGGTGTTGTCACCGACGCGCAGCTGCATCAGCTGCGAGGCCGGGAACTTGTCCCAGCCGTACGCGGTGAAGTACGGGTCGAGGTTCTTGAGCAGGTCGTCCTTGACCAGGTCGACCATGGTGGGGAGACGGATGATGTCGGGCGAATTGTCCGACGCCATCACGCGCGGCGCGTTCTCCACGATCACCGTGAACTGATCCTCACGGATGTTGAACGTGACGTTCGAGTGCTGCTTGGAGAACTCGTCCGCCAACGCCTTGGCCAGGGGGAAGCCGGTCTCGGCGTACATCTCCAGCGTGACCGGAGCGGTCCCGAGGTCGGTCTTGACGGCGGCGTCGGACTCCGGGTTGGACGACCGGTCCTTCCCCGGCGCACTGCAGGCTGTCGCGGTCATCCCGATCGCCAGCAGCGATGCGAGGATCACCGTTCTCCGGCGCGGGAACTTTGTCGGCAATTTTGCCATTTCATGACTCCTTGACATCTCCGCGCGTCCCGCGACCCATGGTCGCGCGACGACTCCACCGAAACCAGCGCAGCGGGGGTGACAGCCACGACACGTACGTCGTGACCATTCGCCCGAGCGCAGCACCCGTACCGTCAACACAACGAACCCGGCACGGCCACCGAAGGCGCCGCTGGATGCACCGGAAGTGGTCGCTAAACTGATTTAGCAGAGCATGCGCGTGGCGCGGGAAGCTGTCAAGGACAACTTGGCAACGGTGCGGCAACGTCGGGTTCACACCACGCCCGGCCGGACCGGCGCTGGACTCCGGGTGGCGACGCATCATGATGGGCGGGAGCGGCGCCTGTGGCACCGCGCCTGATTCGGAGGACTGATGGGCCGCAACAGAGCAACCCTGGCCGATGTCGCGCTGAGAGCCGGGCTGTCCAAGACCGCCGCCTCGATGGTGCTCAACGGCAGGGAGGGCACCCGGCTCTCGGCCGAGGCGCACCAGCGCGTGTTCGCCGCCGCCGAAGAGCTCGGCTACCGGCCCAACCTCGCCGCGCGCAGCCTACGTACCCGCAAGACGGCCACCATCGCGTTCGTCTCCGACATCGTCGCCACCACCCGGTTCGCCGGCGACCTCATTCGTGGCGCCCTCGACGCGGCCCGCGAACGGGACCACGTGCTCCTCATCACCGAGACGCAGGGCGACGCCACCTTCGAGCAGTACGCCATCGAGGCCGTGCTCGACCGGCAGGTCGACGGGGTGATCTACGCGGCGATGGCCACCCGACGGCTGATGGTGCCCCCGGCCATCCTCGGCGGCCCGGTGGTGCTGCTCAACGCCACGAGTGACGACGGCCTGCCCAGCGTGCTGCCCGACGACGACCGGGCCGGCAGCGCCGTTGCCAGCGCCCTGCTCGAACTTGGCCACCGCGACGCGATCGCGCTCATCGGCCGTAACCGGCTCAAGGAAGACGACCCGGAGGTCTCCCTCGCCGCCCGGGCACGTCTGCACGGCATCCAGCGGGCGCTGGTCGAGGCTGACGTCACCCTCCTGGCCGAGTGCTTCTGCACCGAGTGGTTGCCCGAGCACGGCTACGCCGCCATGCGCAGTCTGCTGAACCGGCCGACGCGACCCAGCGCGATCATCTGCATGAACGACCGGCTGGCGTTCGGCGCCTACCAGGCGCTCGGCGAGGCGGGGCTGACCGTCCCGGAGGACATCTCGGTGATCTCGTTCGACGACGACCCGATCGCCGCCTGGCTGCGTCCCAGTCTGGCCACCACGGCACTGCCGCATGAGCAGATGGGACGACGTGCCGTCGAACTGCTCCTGGACGGCGGCGCCACCGAGCCGTCGCTCGTGCCGATGCCCCTGCGCCGACGCAGGTCCCTGGCACCTCCGGCCGGGTGACCACGGGCTGAGGAGCCGTCCCGGGGAGCCGGCCTTGTCCACCGCTAAAACGGTTTAGTGCTAGGTTTCCGGCCATGCTTCGCCTACCCGACCACTGGGTGTGGGACAGCTGGTACGCCCGGGACGAAAACGGCCTCTGGCACGTGTTCTTCCTGCGCGCGTCCCGCGCCCTGCACGACCCGCACCGCCGCCACCGCCGGGCCACGATCGGCCACGCCGTCTCGACGGACCTGCACTCGTGGCGCCTGGTCGCCGACGCCGTGGTCCCCGCCGACGCTCCCAGCTGGGACGACCTGGCGACCTGGACCGGCTGCACCGTCCGCGGGCCGGACGGACGGTGGTATCTGTTCTACACCGGGGTCGGCCGCGCCGAGGACGGGCTCGTCCAACGCATCGGCCTCGCCGTCTCCGACGACCTGACCACCTGGCATCGGCACGGCACCGAGCCGATCGTCCAGGCCGATCCGACCTGGTACGAACTGCTCGACAAGGACCAGTGGTACGAACAGGCCTGGCGTGATCCGTGGGTGTTCCCCGATCCCGACGGCGAGGGCTGGCACATGCTCATCACCGCGCGCGCCAACACGGGACCGGCGAACACCCGTGGCGTCGTCGGCCACGCCACGTCCACAGATCTCGTCACCTGGACCGTTCAGCCACCGCTGTCGACACCGGTCGGGTTCGGCCACCTCGAGGTGCCCCAGGTCGCGGTCATCGACGGGCAGCCCCTGCTGCTGTTCTCCACCGACGCCACCGGCAGCGCCCGGCGCGACGACCACCGGATCTGGGTGGCGCCCGGCGAGACCGTCCTCGGCCCCTGGGACATCGCGTCCGCCCGGCCGTTCACGCACCCACACCTGTACGCGCCCCGGCTGGTCCCCGGACCCGCTGACGGCTGGTCGCTCATCGGCTTCCTCGACCACGTCGACGAGACGTTCGTCGGCGAACTCACCGATCCCATACCCGTCCGCTACGAGGCCTCGACCGGGTTGATCGTGGACACGGCGAGGACGGCCGAGGAGCAGTGACCGCGCAGGTCCGGGCTGAGGCGTGTCGCCCCGGCCCGGACCTGTCGGTGTCCAGCTCCCAGGTCAGCTGCGCAGCTGCCACTGCTGGTTCGTGCCGCCGTTGCAGGACCAGAGGATCAGCTTCGTACCGTTCGCCGTCCCGGCGCCGAACGCGTCGAGGCAGAGGCCCGACTGCGCGCCCGTGATGGTGCCGTTGGCGTTGATGTTCCACTGCTGGTTGGCCTGGCCGTTGCAGTCCCAGATCACCACCGTGGTGCCGTTGCTGGTGCCCTGGCCGGAGGCGTCCAGGCACTTGGTGCCGTAGACCATGAGCTGCCGGCTGGAGGTGGAGGTCCACCGCTGGTTGGTGGCACCGAGGCAGTCCCAGATCTGGGCCTGCGTGCCGTTGGTCGTGCTGGAACCGCCGATCTCGGCACAACGACCCGACTGGACACCCACGATCTGCACGTTCTGCGGGTTGGTGCTGCCGCCGCTCTGGACGCCGGCGGCGTTGATGATCGTCTGCGCGCCCGACGGCCAGTTGCCACCGGCGACCGTCACATTGCCGGAGACCACGTTGCCGCGATCGCCGTTGGTCACGTTCGTGCTGCCGTTGGTCGACCAGTTGTTGGTGACGGTGAAGTTGCCCATGTTCTCCGCGAACCAGTAGTTGGCGGTGGCCCAGGTGCCGGTGGAGGAGAACACGTTGTTGCGGGCGGTGTAGTAGCGGGAGCCCTCGTCGAAGTAGAGCCCGAACCAGCCGTTGGTCCGCAGGCAGTAGTTCTCGTTGATGGTCCCGCCCGGGTTCGCCGACAGCGTGTAGATGCACCCACCGTCGGTCATCTGCTGCATGACGTCGTGCACGTAGTTGCCGATGACCTGGTTGTTGGCCGCGGTGGTCGCCGTCGTGTACCGCGGCTGGTAGTTGTACAGGCCACGGTTCGCGTAGTGGGTGCTGCCGCCGGCGTCGTTGGCGCCCCAGCCATAGCCGACCGACAGGCCGGTGTACGGCATGTTGTAGACCTCGTTGTGCGAGATCAGTGCGGTGTTCACGTAGGTGGCCAGGATCGAGACGACGCCCCGGTACTCCAGGCCGAGATCGTGCACCCGGTTGTTGCTCACGGTGATGTTCCGGTTGACCATCCGCTGGTCGCTGGGGTGGTGGGCGTCGGCGCGTACGCCGCCGACCACGATGCCACCGGCGGAGTTGCGGGCGATCTCGGAGCGGGTGACGGTGATGTTGCTGGCGCCCAGGCCGACGCCGCTGGCGTGGGCGTTGGCGTCGTTGCCGATGCCGATGGCCGTCTGTCCGAGGTTGACGAACTGGGAGTCGCTGAAGGTGATGGTGTTGGCGGCGGAGACCTGCACGGCGGCGGGCATCTGGTTCCAGTTCGGCCGGGTGGCCTCGAACTGCGGGCAGCCCTCCTGGCAGGAGGTCAGCGCGTCAGCCGGACGGGCCCACGTCCCGGTGATGTGGGCACCGGTCTGCTGGTCGGCGAAGCCGTTGCTGCTGCTGGGGCCGAGCCAACTGGTGCCCGTGAAGGTGATCCCGCTGAACGAGATGTGGTGCGCGGGCGCGTCGTAGGTGCCGCCGACGTTGACCAGGGACTGCAGCTGCGGCAACTCCACGCTGACGGTGCTCATGTTCTGCCCCGCGAGCGGGATGTAGTTGAGCTGGCCGTTGCCGGGGTTGATGTACCACTCCCCCGGTGAGTCCAGGAACTCGTACGCGTTGGTCAGGTAGAAGGGACCCGCGCGGTGGGGGCTGGAGAGCGTGTCGAACCCGAAGGTGTTGTTGTTCCACGCGGGCTGCTGCATCGTGAGGAGGTTCCCACTGATGCTCTGCACCGGGGAGTACCGGTCGGTGAACGAGCCGACGCTTTCCACCTCGACCCGATTCTGGTTACCGAGGTTGTTGAGGTAGTTCAGAGCGCTGTTGCTGAACCGCATGCCGGTCGTGGAGAAGGTGAAGTCGGCCCGGTTCACGGCGGTGCGCGCCCGCGTGGCGATGGCCCCGTTGACGTAGAGCTGACGACTGTCGAGCCCGGCTCCGACGTTGGCACGCCAGATGTTCTTCCCGGAGTCGGCGAGTGACCACCCGGTGACCGTCCGGGCGCCGGTGATCGTCGGACGGGCGGAGGCGGCCGCCCGCCAGATCACCTGGTAGCCGTTGTTTCCCGAGTCGGCGGCAGTCAGTCGCAGCGGCGACGAGAGGCGGTACACGCCGTCGGCCAGCTCCACGACGATGTCACCGGACATCGCGCTGTTGCTCGCCCGCACCGCGGCCTGGGCGGCGGTCAGGGAGCACGGTTGGCTGGCGGAGCAACTGGTGCCGGTGCCGGAGGGCGACGCGTAGAGGGTGGTGGTGGCCGCGAGGGCCGGGGACGCCGAGGCGGTCACCGCGACCAGAGCGGTCAACGCTGTCGCGGCGGCGCCGGCCAGCATTCGCCGCAGCGGCGGAATGGACGAGACGGACACGGGACGGTGCTCCTCACATGAGAGAGGGGTGGGGGTGAGCGGAACGCCTCGACGAGGCGGAGGTGCTGCCCGCGGCTGTCACCCGAGGATCTCCCGGAGATAGCGCAGGCCGTCCGTGGCGAGACGGTCCTGCGAGGCGGCCAACGGACGCCAGATCGCCGCGGCGGTGGCGATGGTCTCGTTCTCCGCGGTAAACGACTCGATGCAGATCGCGCCCTGGTAGCCGGTGTCCCGCAGGAAGGTGAAGAAGCGGGGCCAGTCGAAGTGGTCGGCACCGGGAGCGCCCCGGTTGGTGCCGCTGACCTGGACGTGCTTGATGTGCCGGCCAGCGACGGAGAGGGCCGCGTAGGGGTCGGCCTCCTCGATGTTCATGTGATATGTGTCGATCATGATGCCGACGCTCGGAGGCAGACCGTCGATCAGCTCGACCGTCTGCTCGATCGTGTTGACGACACTCGTCTCATAGCGGTTCAACGCCTCGACACCGATGCTCACGCCCCACTCGCCCGCCTGCTCGGCCACGGGCGTCAAGGCCCGCCGGAAGTCCGCGTAGCAGGCCGCGCGAGCCGCCGGTGACATCCGCCAGGTGCGGCCGACCGAGGCGTACACCGGACCGCCGACGCACGGCGCGCCCACGGCCGCCGCGCTCGCCACACACCCCATGAGGTACGCGACGGTCGACTCCACGACGGCCGGTGCGGCGTTCACCAGGTCCCGTCCGGGCGGGGTGACCGCGCAGACGCCGGCGGCGACGAGGCCGTGTGCCGCCAGCAGGTCCCGGGTGCGGACCGGGTCCCAGTCACCGGGCTGCTCGATCGGCAGTTCGACCGCGTCGAAGCCGAACGAGGCGATCCGCGGGATCAGCTCGGTCAGGGCCTCGTCGTCGACTGGCGAGGTCCACACCCAGGGGTTCACGCCGATGGCGTACACCGGAGCCTACTTCCAGCGCTGCGGATAACCGGGCAGGTCGGTGCAGCCGCACATCGCATAGTGCAGCGGCGGCATGCCCGGATCGAGGTACCGGTCCAGGTTGTCCTGGGTGACGGTCGGCTGCGGCAGCTTCCACGGGTTGGACACCTGCTGGCCGTCGAGGATCCGCAGCGCCGCGATGATCGGCGTACGCCACTGGTAGGTCGGGTAGGTCGGCGCGATCGCGGTGAGGTTCTTGTCCTTCCAGATCTTCAGGAAGTCGAGCTGGTCCTCGCCGTTCATCGGCGGAACGGGCTTGCCCGCGTCCTGGAACGCCTCCACCGCCGCGACGGCCACCGCTCCGGCGTCCATCCAGACACCGTCGATCGTGCCGTACCGCTGGATGTAGTCGTCGACGATCTTCTTGGTCTTGGCCGGATCGCCGTCGGTGAACTCGACCCCCACGACGTCGACCTTCGCCTTGTCGAACGCCACCTTCGCCGCCGACCAGCGGGTCTCCAGCACGTCGACACCGGGCAGGATCCGCAGGGCGAGGACCTTACCGCCGGGCTTCATCTTCTGGCTGACGAACTCGGCTCCGACGTGACCGAACCCGTAACCGCCGATGGGGTTGATGAACGTCACCGGGCACTTCGTGTTGACACCACGGTCGAAGACGACGACCGGCAGCCCCGCCTTACAGGCCGCTTCGACGGCCGGGGTGAGCGTGGCGGTGGTGTTCGGCGAGACGATGAGCGCGTCACAGCCCTTGCCGAGCAGGTCGTTGATGTCCGCGATCTGCTTCTGGTCCTTGCCTTCGGCGTCGACGTGCACGAACTCCTTGATGCGACTCCGCTGCGCCTCGACCTCGGCCTGCATGGTCTTGAAACCGACCTGTCGCCAGGGGTTGTTCAGCGCCGCGTTGGAGAAGCAGATCTTGTGCGGACCGCTCTTCTTGAACGTGGCGGTGTCCACCATCGTCGGGTTGAGCACCTGCTCCCACGGCTTGTCGGCCGGGCCCGTCGGGGCGGCGTCGAGCAGCGCGAGCTCGGCGTCGTAGTCGGCCTGCACAAAGAACTTCGACTGGTCCCCGGTGCCCGATCCAGCGGCGGGGGCACTGCCCGAGGGGCTCGCTGCGGGATCATCGGTGGCACAGGCGGCGAGGGACAGCAGGGTGACAGCGGCCAGTGCCGCCATGAAACGTCGCACTATGATTCCCCTTTATCTCGATGAAGAACGCGTTGCTGAGACCGCCACGGCGAGCAGGATGATCCCGCCCTGGACGGCCGACCTGAGGGCGCCGGAGACGCCGTAGAAATTCATGAGGGCGAACAGCAGTTCGAGGGTCAGCGCACCGAGCATCGCGCCGACGACCGAGCCGCGACCCCCGCCCAGCGCGACGCCACCCAGGACGACCGCGGTGATCGCACCGAACTCCAGGCCCGCGCCGGCCTGGAACGAGACGCCGCTGTAGCCGCCCAGGAGGATCGCCGCCACCGCCGCCGCGAGGCCGCTGAGGATGAAGGCGGCCGTCCGGGTACGCCACACGCGCACCCCGCTCATCTCGGCGGTGCGCGGATTGTCGCCGACGGCGACCAGCGTCCGACCGAAGTCGGACCGCATCAGCAGCACGGCCACCGCCGCCAGAACCACCAGGACCACCAGCGCGTACGGCACGCGGTCGAGCAGCGGCACGTCCTCGAAAGCCCGCCGGCCGAACCGCCGGAACTCCTCGGAGAGCCCACCCTTCGGGGCGCCGTCGGACCACAGGTAGACCGCGCCGACGAGGATCAGGAACATGCCGAGGGTGGTGATGAACGACGGCACCCGTAGGCGGGTCGTGATCAGCCCGTTGACCAGCCCGACGAGCGCTCCGAAGGCGAGCAGGAGCACCACCACCGGCCAGGTGCGCGTCGGGTCGCCGTCGATCAGCCGGGCGGCGACGACCACCTGCGCGGTGACCAGAGAACCGACGGAGAGATCGAACTCGCCGGAGACGATCACGAAGTACTGGCCGGCGGCGAGCAGGATGATCGGCGCCGAACGGCCGAGGAAGGACATCAGCGACGGCGGGGCGAGGAAGTCGGGCTGCCGAACGCCGACGAGCACCACCAGCACCGCGAGAATCACGAAAATCGGCAGGACGCCACCGGGACGGACCCGCGGGAGACGCAGCGGCAGCGTACGGCGCTGAACGGTCTGCATGGCTAGGCAGCCGCCTTTCGCATGGCCCGGCGGGCGTACACGGCGACCGCGGCGATGATGATGACGCCCCGGATCACCTGCTTGAAGAAGGCGTCGACCTCGAGCTGGTTGAAGATGGCGTCGATGCTGGCGAGCAACAGCACCCCGCCGACCGTGCCGATGACGCCGCCGCGCCCACCGGCGAGGGCGGTCCCCCCGATCACCACGGCAGCGATCGACTCCAGGTCGTAGAGACCCTCGGTGCCCACCCGGGGTGCGCCCGAGCCGAGCCGGCTGGCGAGGTAGATGCCGGCGAGCCCGGCGCACATCGAGCACAGCACGTGGGCGGTGACGAGGATCCGGTCGTTGCGGACGCCGGAGAGCCGAGCCACCTCCGGGTCACCGCCGACGGCGACAAGATGGTGACCGAAGCGGGTTCGCGTGAGCGCGAACCAGGCCGCCGCGGTCACGGCGACCAGCAGCAGGAACGACAGCGGCACCGGGCCGACGCGCTGGTAGCCGAGAGACTGCACGAGCGTGGGTGCGGTGGTGCCGGCCGGGCCGTCGTAGCCGTTGTCGAGGTATCCCTTGAGCAGCAGCCCGACGCCGAGAGTCGCGATGAACGCGTTGACCCGGAGCTTGGTGACAAGGAGCCCGTTGAGAAGACCGACGCCGGCGCTGACGGCGAGCGCCAGGCCGATCGCCGGCAGCAGCGCGCCGTCGCTGCCGTTCATCGTCTCGGCCGCGACGAGAGTGCTGAGGCTGATCACGTACGCCACGGAGAGGTCGAGCGAGCCACCCAGGATGACCAGGGTCTGGCCGACGGCGACGAGCCCGAGGCCGGCGGCGACGTGCAGCAGACTCACCGTCGTGGACTGGTTGAAGAGCTGACCGCCGTCGACCAGGACGACCAGCCAGCCGATCGCCAGGGTGAGGGCCAGGGCCACGAACACGCCCGGTACGGGTCGGCGGGCCGGCAGCAGCGACAGGGCGCTCACTGGGCGGCCTCCCGCACGGTCCCGACCGCCAGGGCGACGACGTCCTCCTCGGTCGCGCCGGCGGGCAACTCTCCCGCGATGCGGCCGTCGCGCAGGACGACGATCCGGTCGCTCATCCCCAACAGCTCGGGCAGATCGGACGAGATCATCAGCACGGCCGCGCCGTCGCGGGCGAGCCGGCGGACGAGGTCGTGGATGGCTGACTTCGCGCCCACGTCGATGCCCCGGGTCGGTTCGTCGAAGAGCAGGATCCGTGGGTTGAGCGCGAGCCATCGGGCCAGCACGACCTTCTGCTGGTTGCCGCCGGACAGGAAGCGGATCTCCTGGTCGTCGCCTGCGCCGCGGACCTCCACAGCGGCGAGCAACTCGCGCACCCGAACGGTCCGGGCGGCGCGGCCGGACCGAGCAGCGAAGACGGCCCGGCTGGCAAGCAGCGCGTTGTCGAGCACCGACTGTCGGGGAACGATCCCCTCGCCCTTGCGGTCCTCGGTGACGTACGCGATGCCGGCTCGCATCGCGGTACGTGGCGAGCGTAGCCGGACCGGCCGGTCGTCGAGCGTGACGTCGCCGGTCGTGAACGGGGACACTCCGAAGAGCGCACGGGCCAGCGCCGAGCGCCCGGAGCCCTGTAGGCCGCCGACGCCGAGCACCTCGCCGGCACGCAACTGAAGGCTCACGTCCCGCAGCTTTCGGTTTCCCGCGTCGCGGAGGGTGAGTCGCACCGGACCGCGGTCCTCGGGGGCGGCCCGGTCCGGGTAGTAGCTGGACAGTTCCCGGCCGACCATGTGCCGCACCAACTCGTCAGCGGTCGTGTCCACGGTGTCGACGGTGGTGACCCGACGGCCGTCCTTGAGGACCGTGATCCGGCCGGACAGGTCGAAGACCTCCGCGAGCCGGTGTGAGACGTACAGCAGGCCGATGCCGCGATCCTGAAGTCGGCGCACCAACCCGTAGAGCAGCTCGACCTCATGGTCGGCCAGCGCGGCGGTCGGCTCGTCCATGATGAGCAGCCGCGCGTCCAGGGCGAGCGCCTTGGCGATCTCGACGACCTGCTGCTGTGCGACGCCGAGCTGCCCCACCCGGGCATCGGCCGGCAACGTGGTCTCCCCGATCGAGGCGAGCAGCCGCCCGGTGCGGTCGAGCATGCCCCGACGGTCGACAAGTCCACGGCGGACCGGCTCGTGCCCCAGGTAGACGTTTTCCGCGACGGTGCGCTCCGGGAGCAGGTTGAACTCCTGGTGGATGATGCCGATGCCGGCCCGCTGCGCGTCGCGCGGACCACGGAACGCGCGTGGTTCACCGGCGAACTCGACGGTGCCCTCGTCCGGGGCGTACGCGCCCGAGACGATTTTCATGAGGGTGGATTTTCCGGCGCCGTTCTCACCGACGACGGCATGCACCTCGCCCGGCGCGACATCGAGGTCGACACCGTCGAGAACACGTACGCCAAGGAAGGACTTGCCGATGCCCCGAAGGGTGAGTAACGGCGCCGGCCGTGGGTCTGACATCCCGAGTGCCCTCACAGATAGTAGTCACCGACAAGATCCATCCATCGAAGCCCGGCCCGTCCGGAGTGCTGACAACGAACTTTCGCAGCTGGCTGCGGAGGCTTACGTTTTTATGTTGCGAACATTCCCTTGACATCGACGAAACATCACACGTATGAAGATAGATGTTTGGATGCGGGTCCGCAATCCTCGACCTGAGGCGACTGCCAGGCTCGCCACTCGATCGGCAGCGACGCCGCAGCGAGGGAGTCAGGCATGGCCACCCCCAGCCTGGCCGAACGCCCGGCACCCTTCATTCATTGACAGTCATCGATCTCTAGCTCATCCTGACCCCGTGGACCATGGGACGAGAACCACGGTCATCGTCACGCTGCGTGACGATTTGCGGTGTTGACTGCCGTTTCGGCGAACGGCACGAGGACCGACCAACGCACTCGTGCCCACGCACGCGTCCAGGCACAACCTGACGCACCGTGGGGCCCGTGGTCGCAATCCCCCTGCCCGCCCAACCTAGGAGACGGCATGCGTCGCAACACATTGATCATCGCGGTGATCGCCGGCCTGTTACTGGCGCTCGGACTCGCACCACCAGCGTCAGCGGCCCCGGCCTTCCGGGCCCTGTTGTTCACCAAAACCGCCGGCTACCGGCACGACTCGATCCCCGCCGGGATCGCGATGTTCCAGCAACAGGCGGCGGCCAACAACTTCGAACTGGTGCAGACCGAGGACTCCAGCGTCTTCACCGCCAGCAACCTGGCGACCTTCGACGTCATCATCATGTTCCAGACCTCCGGCATGGTCTGGACCTCGGCCGCCCAGCGCCAGGCCGTGGAGGGCTACCTCGCCAGCGGCAAGGGCATCGTCGGCATCCACAACGCCACCGACATGGGTATCGAGAGCGAGTACCCGTGGTGGGACCAGACCATCAACGGCGGCGCGCACATGCCCGAGCACTCCCCCGGTGTGCTGCCCGGCACCGCCATCGTCGCCGACAAGCAGCACCCGTCGACGGCGGGCCTGCCGGACCGGTGGAACCGTAGCGAGGAGTGGTACAACTTCGACGCCAACCCGCGCGGCAACGTGCACGTGCTGGTGACCGCCGACGAGCGCACCTACAACCCGGGGTCCCGGGCGATGGGCCCGGACCACCCGATCTCCTGGTGCCGCAACGCCGGCGGCGGGCGGGTGTGGGCCACCGCGATGGGCCACGCGATCGGCTCCTACAGCGAGACGAACTTCCGTAACCACGTGCTCGGCGGCGTGCGGTGGGCGGCCGGCAACGTGGCCGGCGACTGTGGCGGCACCGTCTGGGGCAACTTCGAGAAGCGCACCCTCGACAGCAACACCGTCGACCCGATGGCGATGGGGGTGGCGCCGGACGGCCGCGTCTTCTACGTCCAGCGCGGCGGCCAGGTGAAGATCTTCAAGCCCTCCACCAACAGCACCGTGACCGCCGGCACGCTCAGTGTCTACACCGGCGGTGAGGACGGCCTCACCGGCATGGCGCTGGACCCCAACTTCGCCAGCAACGGGTACATCTACCTGTACCACTCGCCGGCCAGCAGCAGCACCGACGTCAACCGGGTCTCCCGCTACACGGTCAGCGGTGACACGCTGAACACGTCCAGCGGTGTGACGATCATCGACATCCCGGCGTACCGGGACCGCACGTTCCCGGAGCCCGGCCACACCGGCGGGTACATCGAGTTCGGCCCGGACGGCAACCTCTTCATCGGCACCGGCGACGACACGCCGCCGAACCTCGACCCGAACTGGCAGGGCTACGCCCCGCTGGACTGGCGCTCGGGCAAGTCCAACCTGGACGCGGCCCGCAGCGCCGGTAACACCAACGACCTGCGCGGCAAGCTGCTGCGCATTCGCCCCTCGGCCAGCGGCGGCTACACCATCCCGAGCGGCAACCTCTACCCGCAGGGCACGGCGCAGACCAAGCCGGAAATCTACGCGATGGGCTTCCGCAACCCGTTCCGCTTCTCCATCGACCCGGCCAACGGTTGGGTCTACCTGGC
Organism: Micromonospora sp. NBC_01638; assembly: GCF_045209745.1. NCBI lineage: Bacteria > Bacillati > Actinomycetota > Actinomycetes > Micromonosporales > Micromonosporaceae > Micromonospora > Micromonospora sp. NBC_01638. The sequence goes on along the minus strand of NZ_CP109273.1, from coordinate 4,181,870 downwards.
CGACTACGGGCCGGACCGGAACCCGCCCACCACAAACCGGGGCCCCGAGGGCCTGGTCGAGCTCAACGTGATCAAGACGCCCGGCAACTACGGCTGGCCGTTCTGCCACGGTGACAACCAGCCGTACGCGCCGTACAACCCGGACACCGGTGTCGTCGGCGCGAAGTTCAACTGCAACGCACCGGTCAACAACTCGCCCAACAACACCGGCCTGACCAGCCTGAAGCCGGTCGTCGCGCCCAACATGTGGTACGGCTACGGCACCTCGCCGACCTTCCCGGAGCTGGGCTCCGGCGGCTCCGCGCCGATGGGTGGGCCGATCTACCGCTACGACCCGGCGAATCCGTCCGCGACGAAGTTCCCGCCCTACTACGACGGCGTGCACTTCTTCTACGAGTGGGCGCGTAACTACGTCAAGGAGGTGCACTTCGACTCCTCCTCGGCGGTGACCCGCACCAACCCGTTCCTGCCCAACACCCGGTTCAACAAGCCGATGGACATGGAGTTCGGCAAGGACGGCTCGCTCTACCTGCTGGAGTGGGGCACCAACTTCGGTGGCGGCAACAGCGACTCCGGGCTCTACCGGATCGACTACATCCAGGGCGGTCGGTCGCCGATCGCCAAGGCCACCGGCACGCCCACCAGTGGTAGCGCACCGCTCAACGTGCAGTTCAGCAGCGCCGGCACGGTCGACCCGGACCCGGGCAACACGCTCAGCTACCAGTGGACGTTCGGTGACGGCACCACCTCCACCGCGGCCAACCCGTCGAAGGTGTACACCGCCAACGGCAACTACACCGCGCAGTTGAAGGTCACCGACAACACCGGCAAGACAGGCTTCGCCAACGTCCAGATCACCGTCGGCAACAGCGCGCCGGTGCTCACCATCACCACCCCACCCAACGGAGGCATGCTCACCTTCGGCGACCGGGTCCCGTACCAGATCACGGTGACCGACCCGGACGGCGGAACCGTCGACTGCTCGAAGGTGTTCCTCAACCCGGCGCTGGGTCACGACGACCACGCGCACGAGACCACCGAGTACCCGGGCTGCTCGGGGACCATCTCCACCGACCTGCTCGGTGGGCACCCCGACGGCGCCAACCTGTTCTACGTGCTGAACGCCCGGTACACCGACAGCGGGGGTGCGGGCGGCGCGTCCCCGCTCACCGGCACCGCGCAGGCGATCCTGCAACCGAAGCACAAGCAGTCCGAGTACTTCAGCAGCCAGTCCGGGATCCGGGTCGTCGACCAGGCGGCGGCGGAGAGCACCAAGCGCGTCGGTGACATCTCCAACAACGACTGGATCGCGTTCAACCCGATGAGCCTGTCGGGCATCTCGACAGTCAGTTACCGGCTGTCGTCGCCCTCGGGTGGCGGCTCGATCGAGCTGCGCGCCGACTCGCCGACCGGCACGCTACTGGCCACCACGACGGTGCCCAGCACCGGTGGCTGGGACAACTACCAGTCCACGACACCGGTCAGCGTCGCCGCCCTCAGCGGCACGCACACGCTCTACATGGTGTTCAAGGGCAGCAGCAACAACTGGTTCGATCTGGACTCGCACACCTTCGGCGGCAACGGCATCGGGACGCCCTCCACCGGCGGTGGCGGTCTGGCGGGTAAGACCTACACGGTCACCGCGCAGCACAGCGGCAAGCTGATGGACGTCAGCGGGGTCTCCACCGCCGACGGTGCCCAGATCACCCAGTGGGCGGCCACCGGCGGCAACAACCAGAAGTGGCAGGCGGTCGACGCGGGCAGCGGTGCGGTTTACCTCAAGGCGCTGCACAGCGGCAAGTGCGTCGAGGTGGTGGGCAGCTCCACCGCGGCGGGGGCCTTCCTCCAGCAGGCCACCTGCAACAACGGCAACCAGCAGAAGTTCACCGCGACCGCGACCGGAACCTCCGGCGTGTACACGGTGCGCAGCGTGCTGAGCGGGCTCTGCGTGGACGTCAACGGCGCGTCCACCGCCGACGGCGCCCGGCTGTTGCAGTGGACCTGCCACAGCGCGACCAACCAGCAGTGGCGGTTCACCGCGGTGTGATCCGCGGGCTGTCGCGGTAACACCTGACGTCCCGGTCGGGGCCGGTTTCCGATGATCGGAGCCGGTCCCGGCCGGGACGTCGACGTCAGCCCGGACGGACCGTCGAGCCCTCGGCCGGCGCGGCGAGCAGCCCGGCCTCGACCAGGGCGTCCCACAGGACCTCCGGTACGGCGGTCTCCGACCGTCGCACCGTCTCGGCCACCTGCGAGTCGTTGCGGACACCGACCACCGTCGACACCACGGCCGAGTGCCGCCGGACGAAGGCGAGTGCCGCCTGCGGCAGGGTCACGCCGTACGTCTCGCAGACCGCGGCGACCCGCCGCGCCCGCTCGATCAACTCCCGTGGTGCCTGCTGGTAGTCGTAGAGCGCGTCAGCCGGTGGTCGGTCCCGCGACAGCAGCCCCGAGTTGTAGACGCCGGCGATGACCACGCCCACTCCTCGGCTCTCGGCAACGGGCAGCAGGTCATCCGCCGCCCCCTGCTCGAGCAGGGTGTACCGCCCAGCGCACATGACCACGTCGATGTCGGTTTCCCGCACGAACCGAGCCAGCATCGCCGACTGGTTCATGCCGGCGCCGATCGCACCCACGACACCCTGGTCACGCAGGTCGACCAGGGCGGGCACGGCTTCGCGTACGGCCCGCTCCCAGTGGTCGTCCGGGTCGTGCAGGTAGACGACGTCGATCCGGTCCAGCCCCGTCCGGTCGAGGCTGGCCTCGATCGAGCGGTGAACGCCGTCGCGACTGAAGTCCCACACCCGCCGGTGGCTCGCGGGAACATCGAACCCGTCGGAGTCGCGCAGGTGCGCGTCCTGGGGTGAGGGCATCAGGAGTCGCCCGACCTTCGTCGACACGACGTACTCGTCGCGCGGCCGGTGTCGCAGCGCGGCGCCGAGGCGGCGCTCGGACAGCCCGAGGCCGTAGTGCGGCGCGGTGTCGTAGTACCGGACGCCCGCCTCCCATGCCGCGTCGACCGCCGCCGCGAACTCGTCGTCTGTCGTCGTCCGGTAGAGGTTGCCGCCCTGGGCCGCGCCGAAGCCCAGCTCAGTGAGGCGTACCTCCGGGCGATGCGGCAACGCGTGCGCCCTCACGACGCCTCCAGCCCGTAGACGCGGCGCGCCGTGTCGCCCCAGACCGGCGCCCGGTCGGCCCCGTCGTGGTCCCCCAGCAACTCCGCCAGTGCCTCGACCCAGCGCAGGTATGAGCTGGCGAGCAGGCAGACCGGCCAGTCCGAGCCAAACATCAGTCGGTCCGGCCCGAACGCGTCGAGCGCCTCCTCGACAACCGGTCGGAGGTCCCCCGGCGTCCAGTGCGACCGCGGCACCTCCGTCACCAGTCCGGAGAGCTTCGCCGTCGTGTTGGGCGATTCCGCCAACGCTCGCAGGTCCCGGCTCCACTCCGCCATCTCCGGACGGCCCAGCGCGGGCTTGCCGAGGTGGTCGAGAACGAAACTCACCTCGGGAAGGTCATGGGCCAGACGCGCGGCCATGGCTAGCTGGTGCTGGCGGACCAACAGATCGAAGACCAGGCCGGCGGCTCCCACCGCCGCGATCCCCCGACGGACGTCCGAACGGTCCAGGTACGCCGGGTCGGTCTCGCCCTGCACGAGGTGGCGGATGCCGACGAGGCGTTCCCCGCCCCGCGCGGCCCGCAGGCGTCCGATGCGGTTGGCGACGTCGGCGGCGGTCAGGTCGACCCAGCCGACGACCCCACGGACGAGGGTGTCCTCGGCCGCCACGGTCAGCAGGTCCACCGTCTCCGCCTCGGAGGCGATGGACTGCACCACCACGGTCGCGCTGACCCCGGCCGCGCGGGCCAGCGGCGCGAGATCGGCTGGTTCGAAGTCCGCATCGATGGCCGCCATGGTCACGGGGTCGATCCATGGCTGTGGGTGCCGTGCGCGGACCCAGAGGTGGTGGTGTGCGTCGACGATCCCGGCCCGCCCGGGCGCCTGTTCGCCCGTCATCGGCCCAGCCAGCCGCCGTCGACGGGCAGCACGATTCCGTTGACGTAGTCCGACGCGGCCGACGCCAGGAACACCGTGGCACCCCCCAGATCGTCGGCGCGGCCCCACCGGCCAGCCGGGATCCGGGCAAGGATCGCCTGGTTGCGGTCGGGGTCGTCGCGCAGCGCCTGCGTGTTGTCCGTGGCGATGTAACCGGGGGCGATGGCGTTGACGTTCACCCCGTGGGCCGCCCACTCGTTCGCCAGCGCCTTGGTGAGCCCGGCCACGCCCGATTTCGACGCGGCGTAGCCGGGAACGGTGACGCCGCCCTGAAAACTCAACAGCGACGCGGTGAAGATGATCTTTCCTCGGCCACGCTCGACCATCGTTCGGCCGATCTCGCGACTCAGGACGAACTGGCTGCTGAGGTTCACCTCGATCACGTGGTCCCACATCTCGTCCGGGTGCTCAGCGGCCGGAGTACGGGCGATCGTGCCGCCGTTGTTGACCAGGATGTCGACCGGCCCGAGAGCGATGAGGTCCCCGGCCAGCCGGCGCACGGCGGCCCGGTCGCCGAGATCGGCCCGCAGCCCGGTGAACCGGCGGCCGGCGGCCCGCACCCGGCGTTCGACCTCGCTTCCATCCGGTTCGAGCTGGGCGGAGACGCCGACGATGTCGGCACCGGCCAGGGCCAGGGCCTCGGCCATGGCGAGGCCGATACCGCGCCGGGCCCCGGTCACGACGGCGGTGCGTCCGGACAGGTCGAACAGGGCCGTCACTGGTTGCCCTCCCGCAGATCGAGCAGCACCTTCATCACGCCGCCGCCCTCGAGCGCCGTGAACGCGGCGGCGGCCGCCTCGACCGGCTCGACCCGGGAGATGAGCTGTCGCGCCGGGATCGCACCCGAGGCGACCAACCGGATCGCCTCGACCATGTCGTCGCGCTGGTACAGCCGGGCGCCGAGGAGTTCCAACTCACGCCAGAAGAACCGGTGCAGGTTGACCTCCCGGGGCTTGGGGTGGATCGCCACCATCACCAGCCGGCCGCGGGTGGTGAGCACGTCGACCGCCGTGGTGACGCCGGCGGCGGAGCCGGACACCTCGAAGGCGATGTCGGCGCCCGCACCGTCGGTGCGGTCGTTGACCAGCGCCACGACATCGGCTGATCCCGGGTCGACGACGTCGATCCCGATCCCGCCCGCCACCTCGCGTCGGAACGGGTCCGGCTCGACGAGGAGGACCCGCGCGCCGCGCCCCTGCGCGACGATGGCGATGAGAACGCCCACCGGCCCACCACCGACCACGACCACCTGGTCGTCGGCGGTCACGTTCCCTCGCCGGACGTCGTGTACGGCGACCGCGACCGGCTCGACGAGCGCCGCGTGGTCGAGCGGCAGTTCCTCGGGGAGCGGCAGGACCAGTTCCGCCGGCACGTTCCAGTAGGACTGCATGGCGCCCGGTGCGTCGATGCCGAGGAAGTTCATGGCATGGCAGATGTGGGAGTTCCCGCGCTGGCAGGCAGCGCACTGTCCGCACGCTCGGGTCGGCAGCACGGTGACGGCCTGGCCGACACTCCAACCGGTGACGTCCTCGCCGACGGCCGCGATCCGCCCGGACATCTCGTGCCCGATGATGGCCGAGTCGCCGACCCGGGCATCCATGTCCCCGTGGTAGATGTGCAGGTCGGTGCCGCAGATCCCGGTGTAGGCCACCTCGATCCGCACCTGGCCAGGACCCGGTGGCACCGGGTCCTGCTCCTCGATCCCGAGGTGTCGTGCCCCTCGGTAGACGACTGCCTTCATCGATCCTCCGTCTCGACGGTCGGCACATCGGTCGTGCCGACCGGGCATGGTCGTGGGTGCTGACGGTCAGCTCACGCTGCTGTCTCAGTGCCGCGCGGTGGGCGACACGTCGTTGTGGGAGTGCAGCGCCACGACGGGCACCTGCCGGACGGGGATGACCCCGTCGACCCCGGCCAGCAGCCGCCGTCCGGCCCGCTCCGGCCGGACGTTGGGGCTCTCGGCGGTCTGCGCCTGCGGGCGGCGGTTGGCCATCCGGATTCGCTCCTCGTCGATCCGGACACCGAGCCCGGGTGAGTCGCCGAGGATGAAGGCGCCGTCCTCGACGTGCAGGTCGATAAAGACACCGACCGGTGGATGCAGGTCCTGCAGCTCGCTGGTCAGGTGGTTCGGCACCGAGGTCGCGGCGTGCAACAGCCCCACCGGGCTGTTGCCGATCGGGCTGACCGGCAGGTCGTGGGCGTGAGCAAGGGCGGACGCCCGCAGGAAGTGGGTGACCCCCCAGACGGCAGCCATCTGGACGACGTCGATCGCGCCGGCGGCGATCAGCGGACGGTACTGTTCGAGCCCGGTGAGGTTCTCCCCGGTGGCGACCGACGCGTTCACTCCTCGGCTGACGGCGGCAAGGCCCTCGGCATCCCAGCGCCGGACGGGCTCCTCGATCCAGATGAGGTCCAGGGTGCGTTCGAGTTCGCAGACGTGCCGGACGGCCTGCTTGCGGGTCCATGCCTCGTTCACGTCGAGCATCAGACCCGGCCGCCGGCCGTGCCCGGCCTCGGTCAGGACCTCCTTGACCAGGCTGAGGCGGTGCCGGTCGCGCTCGATGTCGAGGCCGCCCTTGAGCTTGGCGGCCCGCAGGCCGTGGCTGGCGTAGACCTCGTACTCCGAGACGAGCTCATCATCGGTCAGCCCGATGTCCAGGCCGGAGGCGTAGGCGGAAACCCGCCGGTCCCGTCCGCCCAGCAGCCGCCACAGCGGCTCACCGGCAGCCTGGGCCTTGATGTCCCAGAGCGCGGTGTCGAGGGCGCCGATGGTGCCGAACACCGGGCCCGCGTGGCCCGCCTTGAAGGTGTGCCGCAACATGCGGTCGTACAGGGTCGTCACGGCGCGAGGGTCCTCGCCCTCGATGGCCGCGAAGATCCGCTCGATCTCGACGTGCGGCCCGAGGCCGACTCCCGAGATGCCCTCGTCGGTGTCGACGATGACGATCGAGACCGGGACCACCCCGTCGGCGAACACTCCGTTGGCATCGCCGACGGGGCGCCCCCATTCCTGGACCGTGGTGAGCGTCCGATATCCCGTGATCCGCATGTCAACCCTTCGTGGAACCGGCGGCGACGCCGTCGGCAATTTGGCGCTGGAGGAACAGGTAGACCAACAGGACGGGTATCGCGGCGATCAGCACCCCGGAGGCAAAGGTGGGGATGTTGTCGGAGTACTGCCCTCGCAACGAGGTCACACCGACCATGAGCGTCCGGTGATCGGCCGAGGGCATCATCACCAGCGCCATGAGGACGTCGTTCCAACAGAACAGGGCGTTGAGGATGCCGACCGACAGCAGCGCCGGGGTGCCCAGGGGCAGCATGATCCGGCGATACACGCCGTACACGCTGTTGCCGTCGATCCGGGCGGCGTCGACGATCTCCGGCGGGATGCCCCGGTAGTAACTCGTCATCAGGAAGACGGTGAAGGGCAGGAACTGGGCCACATAGACGAGGACCAGGCCGGGGTACGTGTCGATGAGCGCGGTGTCGGCCATTATCCGGGCGAGCGGCACCATGATCACCTGAAACGGGATGAAGAGTCCCGCGAGGCAGCCCAGGAACAACGCCGACGAGCCACGGAACCGCAGCTGGCTCAGTGCGAAGCCGGCCATCGACCCGAGCAGCAGCAGGAGGACCACCGACGACGTCACCACGAGCAGCGAGTTGACGAAGTAGCGGCCCATGCCGACGCTGTTCCACGCCGTGCTGATGTTCTCCCAGCGCAGAGTGTTGGTGAGGGAGAACCGGTCGAGGATGTAGTCCCGGCGGGTCTTCATCGCGACGTTGGCGGTGAACAGCAGGGGGTAGATCGTCGCCAGGGCGAGCAGCGACATGGGGATGGCGATCAGCCACCGTCCCAGGCGGAGGTGGGACATCAGTCCTCCTTTCCGGATCGTTCGAGCAGCTTGATCTGCAACAGCCCCACCACGAGCATGATCATGAAGAGGATCGTCGACGCGGCCGACGCGAGAGCCGGACGGTTCATCTGGCCCTGCTGCTTCCAGATGTAGAACTCCGGCAGGTACGTCGCCCCCTCCGGTCCGCCGCTGGTCATGACGTAGAGCAGCCCGAACATCGAGGTCAGCATCCCGATCATCGTGGTCACGAAGACGAACTGGATGGTGCGCGAAAGGCTCGGGATGATCACGTGCCAGACGACCTGGGGCAACGACGCGCCATCCACCCGGGCGGCGTCGAGCAGCGCGGCGTCCAGGGTGGCGAAGCCGGCGAGGAACACCACCAGGGCCATGCCGAAGGTGGCCCAGATGTGCACACCGACCACCATGAACATCGCGATGCCCGGGTCGCCGAGCCAGTCGATCGGACCGACACCGACCGCCCCGAGGACGGCGTTGAGGGGGCCGTCGAAGGCGAGCAACAGGTTGAAGATCGCGCCGACGATGACCGGGGACAGCACCGCGGGAAAGAAGTAGACGCTGCGGTAGAAGCGGTGCCCGGGTACTCGCAGGTAGATGAACGTGGCGAGCAGGCCGGGGATCGCCACCGCCACCGGCAGCAGCAGCACCAGCAGCCCGACGTTGCGCAGCGCGGTCCGGAACAGCGGGTCCGCGAACAGCTCCCGGTAGTTGCCGAACCCGACCGCCGTTCCGTTCTGCGCACCGTCGCCGGTGAAGGAGAAGTTGACCCCGAGGACCAGCGGATAGAGCCGCAGCAGGACGATGATCAGGACGGCCGGGGCGACCAGGATGTAGGGGGCGTAGCGCTCGGCCCCCAGGCCGCCACGGGTGCGACGGGGCCGTGCGCCAATCCGATGGGCGGCGGTGGCGGCCGCCGGCCCGTCGGCCCGCCCGGCCGGAGCCGGGCGGACCGACGGTTGCGTGTTTCCGATCGGCACGTGCTCAGCCCGCCTGGTCGGAAGCGGCCAACTGCTTCACCACCTCGTCGACGGTGATCGAACCGCTGAGCAGTTGCTGGGAGAGCCGGCCCATCAGGTCGATCGTCTTCGAGGAGAGCGCCACGTGCAGAGCGGGCTTACCGCTCTTGAGCTCGGTGACGATCGTGGCGGCGGCCGGACCGGCCTGCGACACGTCGATGGTGGTGTCGGCGACGATCGCGCCCGCGCCGGAGTAGAAGGCGTTGAGCGCCTCGGTCGACGTCAGGGAACGCACCAGGTCGGCGGCCACCTTCGGGTCCTTCGTCCACTTGGCGACCGCGTAGCCGATGCCCCCGTCGTACGGGAGGCTCGGGGTGGTGCCGGCGGTGACGACCGGTGCCTTCATGACGCCGAGCTTCTCCGGGGTCAGGAACTCGTTGAAGTCCTGCCAGTGCCCGACATCCGACATCAGGCCCATGACGTGGGCGGCCTTGCCGGACTGGAAGAACGCGAAGGAGTCGTTGAACATCGCGGTCGAGTTGGCCCCGTCGCTGTTCATCTTCCTGTCCCCGGCATCCTTCCAGAGCTGGAAGATCCGCTTGACGTTGGCTGAGTTCCAGTCGCGCTTGCCGGCGATCCAGGCGTCGTACTCCTGGGCGGTGAGGGTGGTCGAGCCCAGGCTGGAGAGCCAGAACTGGATGCCGACGCCCTCCTTGTTGCCGAGGGCGAAGCACTTGGCGCCGGCCTTGGCGATGGTGGCGCAGTCGGCGACGAACTTGTCCCACGTGGTCGCCGGGCTCGCCGGGTCGAGACCGGCCTTCTCGTAGATCGCCTTGTTGTAGTAGATGGGGTAGCCCTGCAGTGTCACCGGGCCGCCGTAGATCTTCCCGTCCTTGGTGAACGCGTCCCAGCCGGCCAGTCGCTGCTTGTCCTCGGCCACGTAGTCGGTGATCGGCACCAGCGCGTCCACCCGGTCGCGGATCTGGCCGCCGCCGTTGAACATCATCACGTCCGGGCCCTTGCCGGACTGGATGGCCGCGCCGAGCAACGTGTAGTACTGGTCGAACGGCTGCGCGACGAACTCGACCGTGACATCCGGATGCTTGTTTTTGAAGTCCGCCTTCGCCTTGTCCAGATAGGATTTGGCGAACGCCTCACCGGACTTGAAGTCCCACACCACCAGCTTGCCGTCCGAACTGGTGGTCGCACCCGAATCGCTAGCACTTCCACAGCCGGCCAAGGCCAGGCTCACAACGAGGACGGCCGACCATATTGCGCGCTGTCTCATCAGTTGTCACCTCTGAAAGTGGGGTGGCCGACGGACATGCCGTCTGGCCAATATTGGTCGGAACGTAACTCGTATGACGTGTGACGTCAATAGTCGGCCGTACACTGAGCCAGACGTCGTGCCACGGCGAGCCTTTCGGAGGGGGACATGACGCCATCGCAGGAGACAGCCCTGAACAACCCGGTCACCCCGGAGTGGGTGCGGCGGCCGACCAACCTCGCCAGGGCGGTCACCGCCGAACTGGTGGAACGCATCGTCCGTGGCGTACACCCGTCCGGGACGTCCCTGCCCCCCGAGCCGATCCTCTGCGAGACCTTCTCCGTGAGCCGGACCGTCGTCCGAGAAGCAGTGAAGATCCTTCAGGAGAAGGGGCTGGTGCAGGTCCGCCAGGGTGCCGGCACCATGGTCACCCCCCCATCGAATTGGGACATGCTCGATGAGCTCGTCCTCGGGGCCACCATCGCCGAGGACGACAGCCTCGCCATCCTCGACGACCTCGTCGTCACCCGGCGGGTGCTGGAGTCCGACATGGCGAACGTCGCTGCCCGCCTCGCCGACGCGGAGACCATCGACCGGCTGCGCGACATGGTCGACCGGATGGACGAACTCGTTGACGACCACGTCACCTACCACGAGCACGACCGGGCCTTTCACGACGCGGTCATGCAGGCGTCCGGGAACCGCATCGCCCGCGGCGTCGTACGGGCGCTGGAGAGCCAGGTCATCAACACCGCCCGCTACATGGGCCGCACCGAACGCTCGCTGTGCGTGGCGTCCAACAAGGGCCACCGGCGCATCTACGAGCGCATCGCCGCCCATGACTCCCACGGCGCCGCCGAGTCGATGTTCACCCACATCACCGAGGCCTGGCTGGTCCGCCGCAGCGGCTCGGGCAAGCCGGTACGCCTGCAACGCTGACCAGACCACGACCGGCCGAGCGGGCAGCAGCGCCCACTCCCAGGTACTGGAGCAGGCGCTGCCGCCCGACGTCAGCGCCGGCGACGGGGGTCAGGAGAACTGCGCGAAGAACCTCCAGATCTCACCCTTGGTCCAGGTCGTGATGCCGCTCTCGGCATAGGTGCCATCCACCGGACCGGGCATGTGCCCGTTGTCGTACGCGGCCCACTGCACCGGGTACCCGGCCCGGCAGCCCGAGTAGGTGGTCGTGATGTGCGCGCGGCTACCCGCCCCCGGCTCGGGCGGGTTCTGGGCGGTGCAACCGTTGTTCCGCACGAAGGTGTCGCGCAACGCCCGCCCCTGGGAGATGCTCAGGACGTTGTCCGAGATGCCGTGCAGGCCGAAGTACGCGATGGGCTGCGTACCACCGCTGCACCCGCTGATCTGCCCTCCGGAGATGACCGCGACGGCCCGGAAGACGTTGGCCCGCGCGCAGGCGACGGCGTAGCTCATGCCACCGCCCCAGCTGAAGCCGAGGGCGAACCGCTGCGCCGGGTTGACACAAAGGCTGCCTTCGATCTGCCTGATCATGTCATCGACGAAGGTGATGTCCTCACCGCCGGCATTGCCCCACCCGTTGCCGAACCCCTGGGGCGCGACCAGGATCGCACTGTTGTTCGACTGCTCCTGCTGCCCGTAGTAGGACCAGGCGGTCCCGCTGGTGCCACCGGAGGAGATCTCCTGCATGGTGCCACCTCGCCAGTGGAACGCGAAGATCAGCCGGTACGGGTTGTTGTTGTTGTAGTTGGCGGGCACCCGCAGGATGAAGGAGCGGCTCTTGCCGTTGCTCTGAATCGTGTGCGTGCCGCTGGACAGCGTCGGCGCCTTGCCGCACCCGTTCCCACCCGACGGCGGCGGGTTACCGCCATCGGTGCGGACGAGCTGCCACTGCTGGTTGGTGCCATTCCAGTCGGAGTACTGCACGATGTTTCCGCCGTCGGCGGTGGAGGCTCCCTGCACCTCCACGACCTTGCCGCTGTGTCGGCTGATCAGCCGGACGTGGCCGCCGTCCGAGTCGGCCAGCCGGAACTGCTGGTTTGTTCCGTTGAGGTCGGCCCACTGCACGATCGCGCCACCGTCGGCGGTCGAAAAGTTGCTGACGTCGAGGACCTTGCCCGAGTGCCGCGACTTGATCCGGTAGTAGCCACCCCCCGAGTCCACGAACTGCCACTGCTGGTTGGCGCCGTTGTTGCGCGTCCACTGGCTGATCCGTGCGCCGTCGTTGGTGGCCGAGGCGTACAGGTCCAGCGCCTTGCCGCTGTTCCGGTTCACCAGGACGTACCAGGCGTTGGTGTCCACGGTCGCTGCCGCCGCGGGCGCCGCGCTGACCGCGACGAGTGTGCTGGCTGCCATGATCGCGGCCGCCGCCGCGGCCAACCCTGACCGCCAGCGACGTCTCTGTCGAGAGGCGGGACGAGCCTCACCGAGGGTTTTCATGGTCCACTCCTTCGATCGGGGTCACCCACGAGCAGAACGCCCGCGCGTGCCCTGGCGTGTGTGCCGGCGTCTGGTGGTGGCGTCAGCACGTCTGGGGTGTTGTGCGGGCAACCTGCGGCCAGCGGCGCACGTCGATGGCGATGCCACGATCCGGGCTTCGGAGCAGGCCCGCGCCCAACCGCGCGGTGCGACGTCCTGGCCTCCGGCAGCCGCGTGGCCCGCGGGTGAAAATTAGCGGTAAAGACGTCATACGTCAAACGACTGGCATCGATCCAAGCGATCGCCCGGCAGCGGCAATCTGACGGTCACGGTGGCCCGCCCCGGACGGGGCGGGCCACCATTCATCACACCTCGTCCGGGCGGGCGCCGGCCGGATCCCGATCGGCCGGCAGCCCCCTCTCCCCCAGGTCGACGGTGGCGGTCGCTAGCCGATCCGGACCAGTTGCCACTGCTGGTTGTTGCCGCCCCAGTCGGCGTACTGAACGACGTTTCCGCCGTCGGCGGTGGACGCGCCCTGCACCTCGACGGCCTTGTTGCTGTTGCGGTTGATCAGGCGCACGTAGCCGTCGGCCGAACTCGCGAGCCGGAACTGCTGGTTCGTGCCGTTGAGGTCGGCCCACTGCACGATCGCACCGCCGTCGGCGGTCGAGAAGTTGCTGACGTCGAGCACCTTGCTGGAGTTGCGGGACTTCACCCGGTAGTAGCCGCTCCCCGAGTCGACGAACTGCCACTGCTGGTTGGTGCCGTTGTTCCGCGTCCACTGGCTGATCCGCGCCCCGTCGTTGGTGGCCGAGGCGTAGACGTCCAGCGCCTTGCCGCTGTTTCGGTTCAGCAACACGTACCAGGCACTGGTGTCCACCCCGGAGCCCGGCGGGGGCGTGGTGGGCGGGGTCGAGCCGCCGTTGAGGGCGTCCAGGACGGCGGTGTACGCGGCCTTCTTGTTGCCGTTGCAGTCGAACAGCAGAGCGTTGTCGGACCCACGCCAGGAGTCACAGTCCCGCACGCCCCAGGTGGTGATGCCGGTGCAGCGCGAGACGGCCAGACAGGCGCGGGTGACCGAGCCGAAGATGTTGGCCTGGTTGCCACCGGTCATCACGTCCAGCTCGGTGATCTGCACATCCACACCGAGATCAGCGAAACGCTGCAGGTTGGCCTGGTAGTCACCGGCCAGCGAAGTGCCCAGGTGCGACTGGAAGCCCACGCAATCGATCGGCACGCCACGAGACTTGAAGTCCCGCACCATGTTGTAGATGCCCGTCGACTTCGCGTTGACCCCGTCGGTGTTGTAGTCGTTGTAACACAACTTCGCACCCGGATCGGCCGCTCGCGCCGCCCGGAACGCCGCCTCGATCCAGTCGTTACCGGTGCGCTGCAGGTTCGAGTCACGCCGCCCGCCACCGCCACCGTCGGCGAACGCCTCGTTCACCACATCCCAGGCATAGATCTTGCCTCGGAAGTGCGTGGCGACCTGGGTGACGTGGTTGATCGCCGCGTTACGCAACGCGCTACCCGACATACCCTGCGCCCAACCCGGCTGCTGTGCGTGCCACAACAACGCATGACCGCGCACGCTCATGCCGTTGGCCTGCGCGTGACTGACCAGACGGTCACCACCGCTGTAGTTGAACTGGCCCTGCTGCGGCTCGGTGGCGTCCCACTTCATCTCGTTCTCGGGCACGACACTGTTGAACTCGCGGTTCAGGATGGTCGTGTAAGCGCCGGTGGAGAGCTTGCCCGTCGCGACAGCGGCGCCGAAGTAGCGGCCCTTCTCGGCAGCCGCCGCCTTCAAGGTCGTGCCGGCACCGGCTGCGGGAGTCAGCGCCACCGTCATACCGGTGGTGAGGGCGACGGCGATGGTCGCCGCCGCCAGCATCGTTTTCATGGGTTTCATGGCGTTCCTTTTCAGTGGTTGCATCGGTGGTGGTGATGTGCCACTTCGCTCGGGGCAACTGATCGGGCCGGTCATCCTGGCCGCCCGGCATCAGCACGCACAGTCCGAGAGGGCTGTCGCCGGCAACTGCCGGGTCCCGAGGTGACGTCCGCATGCCCATGGGGACGTCGTGATCGGAGGTACGACCCGTGCGGCTCGCCCGGTGAGCCACACAGCGATCCTCTTCTATATCGAGAGTGAGCGATAACATGCCGTTCGTCAAGACGTAGCGGGCCGTTCACGCCGATCTCCCAGAACGCCACGTTCGCTCGGCACCAAACGCCCAGAGCAACGGTGCTCAGTCGCCGCGCGACCAGCCGACGAGTCGTACCAACGCGCCGCGGGGGTCGCGCCGAACAGCAATCCTGTTATCGCTCACAGTCGTCGACTGACAGCGACCGCAGGCTCCTCGCGGTTCACGAGCACCCGGTAACCGAGCTACTCGGAGACGGCTGCGCCGTTTTCACGTCGGCGCGTATTCCGGCGACCAGGTCGGCGGTGGTGTGTGCCTCGACGCCGGGCAGCGCGGCGTCGGCGAACCGCTCGACGACCGCCCGGACGTGTCGCTCCGCGGGTGCGGCGAGGCCGTCGTAGATGGCCGCGAACAACTCCCGCGCCGGACGCCTGAGCCATTCCCGTGGCAGGAGCTCCACGGGCAACTGCGGATCGAGGACGGGGAAACGCCGGAAGGTGTCCATGACCTCGGTGCGGGCCCGCACCGCGGCGGCACCGTCGACCTGCCCGGACACCACCGCGGGCAACAGCGGCGTCCAACGCCGGAGGAACGCGTCGTAGCTCCGGCTGATCGCCTCGATGTCCCAGGCCTCGATCGGTGCACGGTGAATGGTCGAGGCGAGCGCGCTCTGCCGTCCGCGAAACACCGTCACGGCGCCGAGGGTGAGCCGATCGAGCTCGGCCCGAGCGGCGGCAGTCAGCTCCTGCGGCGAGATCCACAACCCGTCGTACAGCGGCGCGTAACCGAGCCACCGGAGTTGCGCCCGCAGGGCTCGGCGCTGCGTACTGCGATCCTGCGGCAGCGAGAACGCGACGATCGTCCAGCACCCGTCCCACCGCGCCGTCGAGGTGGTGGAGGCGAGAATCCAGTGCCCTCCGGCGGAGAGGTTGGCGGCGGCGGCGCGGCTGAGCCGGTAGGAGCTGCGCCGCCCCAGTCGACTGCCCTCCAGGACGCCACGGCGGGCCAACCGGCTGATCGCGGTCCGCGCTCCGGCCGTCGTCACGCCGGTCTCCCCGAGCAGCGCGACGATGGCGGCGGACGGGAGGGCGACACGGGTCCGCAGCGTGTAGTCGGCCAACAGGGTCACCGCGACACCCTGGGGCGAGTTGCCGACCTGCCGGCGGGGCAGCTGGAGTGGGTGGTCTCCGTCGTCCGGATAGATCTCGTCGATGTCGAAGAGGCTTGCCACAGGCGCTCCGTGCTCCTCGGGGAGGGTACGACGACTGTAGACGGACCGCCGCGACTCGCTACAAATAGAGGATCCTCGATTGACACTTGCTGGTCCGGAGGGAACACTAATTGCCACGCGACGCCATCCGAAGCCGGGCTGGGCGAGCCACAGGTAGCGGGCATCGTGCGATCACCGCGGGAGTCGGGCAGACCCGCGACCGGATCGCACGGCCAATCCAGCCTGCACAGGCAATCGAAGGAGTCGTGCGGTGAAAATCAGAAGGAAACTGCTACTCGCCCTGGCCGCGTCGCTGGTGGCGACCGGCCTTGTGGTCCCCACGGTCGGGCCCGCGTACGCGGCGTCACTGACCGAGGTGACCAGCTTCGGCGACAACCCGGGCCGGATGCGCATGCACGTCTACGTGCCGGACAACCGCCCGGCCCGGCCGGCGGTCGTGGTGGCCATGCACGGCTGCGGCGGGTCCGGCCCTGGCTTCTACTCCGGGAGCGAGTTCGCCAGCCTCGCCGACCGCTACGGATACATCGTGATCTACCCGTCCGCCACCCAGCAGGCCGGGTTCGGCAACTGCTTCGACGTCTGGTCGGACGCCGCCAAACGACGTGGCGGCGGCAGCGACCCGGTTTCGATCGTCTCCATGATCCGGTACGTGCAACAGCAGTACTCGGCCGACCCGGACCGCGTCTACGCCACCGGCAGCTCGTCCGGGGGCATGATGACCAACCACATGCTGGCCCTCTATCCCGACCTGTTCAAGGCCGGCGCCGCGTTCATGGGCGTGCCGTTCAACTGCTTCGCCAATGCGGCGGACTACCCGCCCACCAGCAGCCAGTGCACCGGCGGAAACATGAACCGGACCCCGCAGCAGTGGGGCGACGCGGTCCGTCAGGCGTACCCCGGCTACTCCGGGCCCCGCCCGCGGGTGCAGCTCTGGCACGGCACCAACGACACGCTCGTGCCGTACTCGTTGTTGCAGGAGGCGATCGAGCAGTGGACCAACGTGTTCGGGCTGAGCCAGACACCCACCTCCACCGACACGCCGCAGGCCAACTGGAACCGGCGTCGGTACGCCGACAGCAGCGGCACCGTCCAGGTCGAGGCGTACAGCATCCAGGGGGCTGGGCACAGCCTGCCCTCCGGCGGCATGGCCGCGTCCGCCATCGCGTTCTTCGGACTGACCAACCCCACGACGCCGCCCCCGACCACCCCGCCGCCGACCACGCCGCCCCCGACCACCCCGCCCCCGGCCTCCGGCGCCTGCCAGGTGACCGTCGCCGTCAACGCCTGGAACACCGGTCTGACCGAGAACATCACCGTCACGAACACCGGCACCAGCGCCGTCAACGGCTGGTCCCTGGTCTTCACCCTGCCGAGCGGGCAGACCATCACCTCGGGCTGGAACGCCACCTACTCGCCCAGTTCGGGGCAGGTGACGGCCCGGAACGTCGCCTACAACGGCGGCATCCCCGTCAACGGCTCGGTGAGCTTTGGCTTCCAGGCCACCCACACCGGTAACAACGCCCGACCGTCCTCGTTCACGCTCAACGGCGCGTCCTGCACGGTCGCCTGACACCGGGTCGACGTCCACGCGAGCGTGCGCCGGTCACCACCTCATGGTGACCGGCGCACGACTCGTTCGGGCGTCGCCCGGATCAGCGGTAACCGGCGGTCACCACGTTGGCCTGCACGGCGCTCTCGGTCGCGTCGGACGGGTAGCCGGCGACCATCGCCCCCTCGTAGAAGGTGCCGGCGCTCAGGTTGGCGCCACCGTCGGGCTTGCAGCAGTCACCGCCACTGCCCAGGATGATCGCGCCCTGCTTCTTCATCGGGCTGTAGCCCGACGGGAGCGAGCCGTCCCACAGCGTGTAGAGGCTGCCGGACTGAGCGTCGCTGCCCTTGATGGCGAAGCGGGACGTGCCGTTGTTCTTGAGCGTCGCGGTGACGAACTTGCTGGTGAACGCGCGTTGGTTCGGGTTCCAGGAGCTGCTGCCGCCCGGGAAGAGACCCCATTCGAGGTCGGCCTGCACCCAGGGTCCGCTGCCGGAGCAGCCGCCGAACCAGCACTGCTTGCCGAAGTTGATGGCGTCCATCGCCCCGGCGGCGTCGGCCTTCCTGGTCGTCTCGCTGTTGCCGTAGTCGAAGCAGCAGCCGCTGTTGACGTGGGTCCCGCTGGTCACCATGTACATGCCCTCGGGCGCCGCGCCGGTCGGCACGCCGGTGAGGTGCCCGTCGCGCCAGTAGCTGTTGCCGGGATTGATGTAGAGCGAGTACGCCTTCGCGCCTCCCACGGTCAGCGACTCCGAGGTGGCGATCGCCGGCTTGCTCTGGGGGGAGCCCGGCACCACGCTCGACCCCTGGTACCAGAGGTCGTTTCCGCGCCCGGACTGGTCGAAGACGACCGTGATCACGCAGGTCGTGCCGGTGCAGAACGAGTCCTGCGTGGCCGCGTTGGCGGTGCCGCCGGTACCCGTGAGCCCGATGTTGCGGGTCGTGTTGTCCGACGAGCGTCGGACCTGGTAGAGGTTGCCGGCGTACGCCTCATAGAGCGCCCGCGTCGTGCTGTGCGCCGCGATGCACGGGGTGCCACCGGAGGCGTAGATGTCGCACGGGCGCGCGCCGGTCGGCGGATTGGTCGGCGGCGGGGTGGTCGGCGGCGGGGTGGTCGGCGAGGCCCACTGCTGGTTGGCGCCGCCGTTGCAGGCCCACAGGATGATTTTGGTGCCGTTCGCGGTGGCGGCGCCGTTGGCGTCGAGGCAGAGCCCGGACTGAACGCCGGTGATGGTGCCGTTGCTGTTGACGTTCCACTGCTGGTTGTTCTGGCCGTTGCAGTCCCAGATGATCGCCTGGGTGCCGTTGGTGGTGCCTCGGCCGGAGGCGTCCAGGCACTTGTTGCCGTACACCTGTAGTTGCTTGCTCGACGTCCACGTCCAGGTCTGGCCGGCACTGCCGTTGCAGTCCCAGAGTTGCGTCTGGGTGCCGTTGGTGGTGCTGGAGTTGGGCACTTCGAGGCAGCGGCCGGACGGGGTACCGATGATCCGGGTGCTCTGCCCCGGTTCGATGGCGGCCGCCATCGGGGCAGCGGCTGCCTCGGCGGTTGGCGACGGGGCACCGGGGGTGGCGCCGATGCCGACGAGAACGCCGACCAGAGCACTCGCCAGGGCGGTCAGACGTCGGGCGCGATGACGTCTCGGGATGAGATCACGGGCTGTTCCTGGCCCGATGGGGGACGGGTTTCGCACGAGGTGGCTCCTCGAAGTCGTGGAAGCGCGGGGGTGTCGACGCGCCACGGGGGGTGGTGGCGATGGCGAATCGATTCGCAGCGAATCGTATGACCTTTGTTTAATTCATGTCAATGAATGTGAGTGCCGGGGCGATGCGCTGGCCGTTGGGCGGACGGCCAGCGCAGCACCTCCCCCGGGACGTCTACCGCCCCAGAATCCGCCACGTCTGGTTCAACGGGCTGCCCTGGTTGACCGCCTTGCAGGTCCACTGGTGGACCAGCGCGCCGGCCGCCGTGGAGACCGCGTTGACATCGACACACTTGCCACTGTGCCGGGCGACGAGTTGGTAGTCGTGCGAGTCGTTGCCCGAGTAGGTCACCTTGCGCAGCGTGAACTGCTGGTTGAGGCTGTTCAGGCAGGTCCACTGGTGCACGGCCGCGCCGTCGGCGGTGGACACCCCGCTGACGTCGAGGCACTTGCCGCTCTGCTGGTTGACCACGGTGTAGGTGTTGGCCACGCCGGCCACCGGGACGAAGTTCCAGAGCTGCTGGTCACCGCCGTCGCAGTAGTTCTGCTGTTGGACGTTGCCGTCGGCGGTGCTCAGGCCGGGGTTGTTCAGGCACTGCTGGGAGTGCTGGGCCACCGCCACCGACTGGAAGCCACCGTCCGAGGGAGGCAGCAGCGTGACGGTGTAGGTGTCGGTCTGGTTGGTGTACGGCAGGGTCACGGTGGCGTTGTTGTTGGACACGCCGACCACGCTGTTCGAGACCGTGATCGGCCCCGCCACCGCGCCGCCACCGTTGTGCGGGATGCGTTGGGTGAGGACCCGGACCTGGTTGTTCTGCACGATGCCGCTGGTCGTGTCCAGGCGTTGCAGGTTGACGGTCAGGTTCCCGGTGGTACGACCGCCACCGACCAGGACCTTCGCCGTGCCGGCCGTCTTCGTGGCGAACGCGTCGTACGACTGGCTGGGGGTCACCGCGGCGATCTCCCCGACCTGGGAGGCGTAGAAGCGGTAGTTCCACCACTCACCCTTGGGCTGGTGCTGGCCGGCCGAGTTACGGATCAACAGGTTGCCGAGGTCGTTGTGCAGGCTGCCGCCGCTGGCCCAGTTCGCCCGCAGGCCGTCGGCCCGGGCCCGCTCCAGACGAGCGATGTACCAGGCGCCGTCGGCCGGGTTCTGCTCGTCGGGCGCGCCGTACTCGTTGATCTGGTATGGACGGGGGTGGGCGATGCCGCGCGGGTCGAGGGTGGCGTTGGCGGCGTTGACGTTCGCGACCGGGTCACCGGGCAGCGAGTGCCAGCTGATGATGTCCGGCACCGTGTTGGTCGAGCGGACGAAGTCCAGGTACTGGTTCCAGAAGGTGTGCGTGGTCGACGGTACGCAGGCACAGCTCGGCCCGACGATGAGCTGGCTGGGGAACTCCGCCCGGATGCGCTGGTAGGTCCGACGCCAGAGTTCGAGGTACTGGGAGATCGGCCGGTTCCAGAAGATGGTGATGTTGGGCTCGTTCCAGATGTCCCACTGCACCGACAGCCCGGACGCCCGGACGTCGTTGATCAGGCGGGTCAGGAAGTTGTCGTAGTCGGTCCAGTTGCCGTTGTCACCGGGGAAGCGGGAGATCCCGGCGCCGTCGGCACCCCAGAGGTCATGCGGCAGGATGATGAACTTCCCGCCGAGGGCAGTGGTCCGCCGCGCCTGGGCGAGGGTGGAGTTCCAGCGGCGGTCGTAGGTTCCGCCGACCCAGCCGCTCCCCGCGAGCTGCGCGCCGCCGGCGCGCATGTACTGGAACTTGACGTCCCGGTAGAAGTGGTCAGCCGGACCGCTGGCGTTCTCGGTCATGCCGTAGATCCAGCCGGACGCGCGGTAGGTCGGCGTACCGCTGGTCGTGGAGAAGTTGACACTGATCGACTCGTCGGCGGCCTGAGCCGGAGACGCGGCGACGGTTACGGCGACAGCGGCGGCGAGCAGGCCGACCATGAGTCGGGTGACGAGCGGGCGGGCTCGTCCTGACCTGCCGCGGGACGGGGTTTTCACGGGCGGCTCCTTGGTGGGGCGTGGGGGGACGCTCTCCGGAGGCTGCGCTTGCGAATCGATTCGCACGGATCGTAGGACCGGAAACTCACCTGTGTCAATGGAGTGACGACACGATGAAGCTCGTGTTTCCCAGCAGGTCCGTCAGCCTGACCGACGATCTCTTGACCGGTGGGCATGGACAGACCTATCTTCGTGCGAACCGTTTCGTCGAATCGATTCGCCTCATGATCGGACCGCATCCGGCCCGCGACGGTCAACCCGCACATGCCCACCTGACGATCGACTGAAGTGAGGCAATACATGACAGGACTCAGTCGTCGGCGACGCCTGGCCGCCGTCGCCGTGATAGCGCTCGCCGCAGCCGCAGGCAGTGCCTGCTCATCGTCTGCCGACGGCCCCACCGGCGGTGGCGCCTACCTCCTCTGGGACCCGTACCCGCAGTTCGCCGACGACTCCGAATGGGTCGCACTGCTCAAAAAGTGCGGCACCTCCGCGGGGGTGACCGTCGAGCGGACCGGTTACGACACCACCGACCTGACCAACAAGGCGCTGCTCGCCGCGCAGCAGCGGAACTCGCCCGACGTACTGATCGTGGACAACCCGGTCATCTCGACACTGGCCGAGGCCGGCGCGCTCACCACCACCGACGACAACAAGCTGGACGTCTCGGCGATGGAGAAGAACCTGCTCGGCGCTGGCCAGAGCGAGGGCAAGACGTACGGGGTGCCGATCGGGGCGAACACCCTCGCCCTCTACTACAACAAGGATCTGCTGACCGCGGCCGGCGTCGACCCGGTCACGATCAAGGACTGGACCTCCCTGACCGCGGCGTTGACCACGGTCAAGGCCGCGGGGAAGAAGGGCATCACCTTCTCCGCGATCGGCACCGAGGAGGGCAGCTTCCAGTTCCTGCCCTGGTTCTGGGGATCGGGAGCCCAACTGACCAGTCTGGACTCGCCGCAGGCGGTGTCCGCGCTGACGCTCTGGACGGACTGGCTCAAGCAGGGCCACGCCCCGAACTCCGTCATCAACAACACCCAGACGACAAGCTGGCAGGAGTTCGCCACGGGCGACTACGCGTTCGCCGAGAACGGCACCTGGCAGCTGGCCAACGCGGAGAAACTCGGCTTCTCGTACGGCACCATTGCGATCCCAGCCAGCGCAGGCGGCCCGGCGCCGGCGCCCACCGGCGGTGAGTTCGTCTCCATCCCCGTGCAGAAGAACACCGGCCGGTACGACACGTCGCAGAAGCTCGTCGCCTGTCTGACCAACGCCGACAACCTGCTCACCACCGACACCACGCTGTCCTACGTCGCACCCGTCGCCGCCGTCCAGGAGCGGCAGGCGGCTGCGGACCCCAAGCTCAAGGTCTGGGTGGAGGCGGTCCGGGCAGCCAAGGGCCGCACCGGCGACAACCTCGGCACGAAGTACCCGAAGATCTCCGAGTCCCTGTGGACCGCGGTGCAGGCAGCCCTCAGCGGTGGGAAGTCACCGCGCGAGGCGCTGACCGCCGCGCAGGCCGCAGCGACGACCAGGTAAGCACGCCCCAACCGCCACCATGCCGTCCACGACACAGACTTCCACCACCGCACGAGACCAGGGTGGGGCGGCGGCGGCCGCCCCACCCGGGCCTCCCCCGTCCCGCGTACGCCGGCCCAGCCGATGGCTGACGTGGGGCTTCCTGGCACCCGTGACCGTCTACCTGATGGCCTTCTACGCCTACCCGCTCTACCGCAACGTCGAGTTGAGCCTGCGCGAATACACCGTTCGCTCGTTCGTGCAGGGCGACGCGCCCTTCGCCGGCCTCGACAACTACCGGACGGTCCTGACCGACCCGGCCTTCGGGCCAACGCTGGCGCACACCCTGATCTTCACCGCCGCGTCGCTCGCCTTCCAGTTCAGCATCGGCATGGCCCTGGCGCTCTTCTTCCATCAGCACTTCCCGCTGTCGCGCACGCTGCGGGCGCTCATCCTCGTACCGTGGCTGCTGCCGTTGATCGTGTCGGCGTCGACCTGGTCGTGGCTGCTCAACAGCGACTCAGGTCTGGTCAACGCGGCGCTCGGCGTCGTCGGGATCGGCCCGGTCAACTGGCTCACCTCGCCGGGCTGGTCGCTCACCTCGGTGATCATCGCGAACGTCTGGATCGGCATCCCGTTCAACCTGGTCGTGCTGTACAGCGGCCTGCAGGCGATCCCCGCCGAGATGTACGAGGCGTCCGCGCTCGACGGCGCGACGGGATGGCAACGGTTCTGGTCGATCACCTTCCCGTTGCTGCGCCCCGTCTCCACGATCACGCTGCTGCTGGGGCTGATCTACACGCTGAAGGTTTTCGACATCATCTGGATCATGACCAGGGGTGGCCCGATCGGCTCCTCGGCAACGCTCGCCACCTGGTCGTACCGGCTCGGCTTCGGCAACCTGCTGCCCGAGTTCGGCCCGGGTGCGGCCATCGGCAACCTGCTCATCGTGATGGCCCTGATCGCCGGGCTCGTCTACATCCGGATCGAGCGAAGGCAGCACCTGAGATGACCACCTCAACGCCTCGGGCCTGGTGGAAGACCGGCATCGGCCTGGTGCTGACCGGGCTGATGCTCTTTCCCGTCTATTGGATGGTCAACGTGTCGTTCACCCGGGACCAGGACATGCGGGCCAGTCCCCCGCACCTGATTCCGACCAACGGCACGTTGGACGGCTACCGTGCGGTGCTCGACCAACAACTGCCGTACCTCGGCACCAGCTTTCTGGTCGGCCTCGGCACGGTGGCGCTGACCGTGGCGCTGGCGGCCCCCGCCGGATACGCGCTGGCGAAGCTCCGGCCGCCCGGCGGCCCGGCGCTGAGCTTCGTGCTGCTGATCGCGCAGATGATCCCGGGGATCATCATGGCGATGGGCTTCTACGCCAGCTATCTCCATCTCGGCGTCCTGAACACGCTGCCCGGCCTGATCCTGGCCGACACGACACTGGCGGTGCCGTTCGGCGTGTTGATCTTCACGGCGTTCATGTCCGGAATTCCCGACGAGCTGCTCCAGGCTGCCGTGGTCGACGGCGCCGGTCGGCTACGGACCTTCTTGTCGGTCGTGCTGCCGCTCAGCCGCAACTCGATCGTCACGGTGTCGCTGTTCGCGTTCCTCTGGTCCTGGTCGGACTTCATCTTCGCCTCGACCCTCGCCGGCGGCGGCGACCACCAGCCGATCACCCTCGGCATCTACCACTACATCGGCAACAACAACCAGCAGTGGAACGCCATCATGGCCACCGCTGTCGTCGCCTCCGTCCCCGCCGCCGTGCTGCTGATCCTGGCCCAGCGGTACGTCTCGATGGGCGTGACCGCCGGCGCCGTCAAGGACTGACCACCCGCGCGGTCAGCAACTGACCACCCGCACCACAGGAAGGCACCCGCCACCCATGACCGTCTCCCCGTCCGGTCCGGAGTTTCCCATCCAGGACATCCCGTTCAGCTACCGCGGATCCTGGTTCAACATCTCTCCGGTGGTTGCCGAGAAGACGTACGCCGACGATCTGCACCTGGTCTCCCACCAGACCGGGCTGCATCCGGTACTGCGCCTCACCCCCGCGGTCGCCGGCACCACGGTCGTCGCCACGCCCGCGCTGCTGACCTGGCGCAGCGGCGCCGACCGGATCGAGGCCGTCTACGACGGGCCGGACACCCTACGGATCCGGGGCCGACGGCTCGGCCTGCGGGTGACCGCAGCCGCGAGCACCCTCACCCCGTTCAGCGGCACCTACCTGTACGTCGACCCGGTCGACGGGTCACACGTGTTCACCTCGTACGAGACCGGTCGCCGCTACCGGATCACGGTGCTCTCCGGTGCTCTTGCGCGGACCGCCGGCGCGGAGGCGCTCGGCACCGCCGACCGGTCCCTGGACCTCCCCGGCGACCAACCCTGGGAAATCGCGATCGAGGAGTACGCCACCGCCCGCCGCCCGTACGCCGGATCCGTCACCTTCGAGCAGTTGTGCCGCGGCCGGATCGTCGAGTTCACCGCGTTCGTCGACGCGATCGCGCCGTGGCGCGGCGCGGACACCCCGGCCGCCGAGCTGGCCGCGTACGTCCTGTGGTCAGCCACCGTCGCTCCGGCAGGCTTCGTCACCCGCCCGGCCGTCCTCATGTCCAAGCACTGGATGGACAAGGTGTGGAGCTGGGACCACTGCTTCAACGCGATCGCCCTGGCCAGCGGCGAGCCGGAGCTGGCCTGGCACCAGTTCCACCTGCCCTTCGACCACCAGGACGAGTCCGGCGCTTTACCCGACTCGATCGCCCACTCCGAGGTCCTGCACAACTATGTCAAGCCCCCCATTCACGGCTGGGCGCTACGCCACCTGCGCCGACGCCTTCCTCAGCCGCTGGACCGGACGGCGCTGGCGCAGACGTACGACCGGCTCGCCCGGTGGACCAGGTTCTGGCTCGACGCGCGCCGAGCCCCCGGCCACGACCTGCCCCACTACCAGCACGGCAACGACAGCGGCTGGGACAACGCGACCACGTTCGACGGCGGCCGGGTTCTCCAGACGGCCGACCTCGCCGCGTTCCTGGTCTCGCAGCTGCGCTGCCTGGCGGACCTCGCCGCCGAGCTGGGCGAGCCCGCCGACCAGTGGTCCCGGGAGGCCGACCGGATCCAGGGCGCCATGCTCCGGGACCTGTGGGACGGCGAACGTTTCACCGCCCGCAACCCTCGCACCGGGCATCGGCGAGCGAGCCGCAGCCTGCTCGACCTGATGCCCGTCGCCCTCGGGGCCGACCTGCCCACCCCGGTCGCCGCCGCACTGGCCCGGGGCGCCGAAACGCACCTGACCACGCACGGGCTGGCCACCGAGCCGACGGACTCGGCCCACTACCTGGCCGACGGCTACTGGCGTGGCCCGATCTGGGCGCCCTCCACGGTTCTGGTCGAGGATGGCCTGCGCCGGGCCGGGCAGACCAGGATCGCCGACGACATCAGTCGACGATTCCTCGCGCTGTGTGAGAAGTCCGGCTTCGCGGAGAACTTCGACGCCGAAACCGGCGCCGGGCTCAGGGACCGCGCGTACACCTGGACTGCCAGCAGCTATCTCATCCTCGCTGCCGCCCAGGAGGAACGGCGAGCCGCGGGTGGGTAGCCACACTCAGCGGCCCCGGACCGGACCGGTGCTGGAGCGCAACGAGATGGGCGGGTTGTAGAGCCGGTGGCGGGGCACAGCTCCGGGCGCGGCGATGATCTCCAGCAGCAACGACACCGCCTCGGCGCCCATCTCGACCATCGGAACATCCGCAGCGGTCAACGGCGGGCGGAAATCCTCCGCCCAGTGCTGGGCGGCGACGCCGGTGACGGAGAAGTCGCCCGGCACGGACAGCCCGGCACTGGTCAGTGCGCGCTGCATTCCGGGCAGCGCGGCCTCGTTGATGGTGGCCACCGCGGTGATGTCCGGATGTGTCGCCAGCAACTCTTCCACGCACGCCTCGCCGGAGACCGTGTCGTCGCCGCAGCAGACCTCCACGCCGGTCACGCCCCGCTCCACCGCCGCCGCCCGGAAACCCGCCTGCGCTCGATGGCTGGGGCCGTAACCTGCGGCCACCAACTCCGCAGAGCGGTTCACGAGTGCCACGTGCCGGTGCCCCAGATCGGCCAGGTGGTGCACGCACCTGGCGATCAGCCCGGCGTAGTCGATGTCGATCCAGCTCATCCCGTGCGGCTCGGCGGTCCGCCCGATCGTGACGAACGGCAGGCCGGCCTTGGTCAGCCGAGTCACCCGGTCGTCCTTCAACCGGATCTCCATCAGAACCACACCGTCCACCCGACGCCCGGTGACGATCCGCTCGAACGACCGGTCATGGTCGCCGCCGGACGGGGAGAGCAGCACATCGAGGTCATGGCGGGCGGCCGCCTCGACAACGCTGGCGACGAAGCCCAACTGCATGTCGGTCAACCGCTGGCTGGCCGGAGGGATCACCAGCCCGAGGGTGCGGGTGCGTCCCTCCTTCAGAGCGCGGGCGCTGGCGTTCGGTCGATAGTCCAGCTCGTCAATGACCGCCTGGATCCGCTGCCGGGTCGCCTCGGACACGGCCCGCTTCCCACTCAGCACGTAGGACACGGTGCTGCGTGACACCCCCGCCCGGCGGGCGATCTCCCCGATGTTCATAGACCGCCTCGAATCGATTGTTGCCCCGACGGGGAGGCGCCATGCCCCGCCGACGAGCATATCCGTCCTGAATCTGGCCCTTGGATCGGTAATGGCTCCACGGCCGTTACGTACGCGGAACAGGTAGCGCGGAGGCATGGATCGCCATTAATGTCATTGGTACGACGTATGACGTTGACAGCAGCTCTGACCACCCCACCACCACCGCACGCCGGAGAGGATTCGATGAACGTGAAGAAAAGGCTGAGCCGCCTCTTGGCCGCCGCGGGGACCCTGTTGGTCCTCGTCGTCGGCGCTGGCATCTACGTGGTCTCGGACGCTCCGGGCGTCGCCCACGCCGCCGGCACGGGCCCGTGTGACATCTACGCCTCGGGTGGCACGCCCTGCGTAGCCGCGCACAGCACCACCCGCGCGCTGTACGGCGCGTACAACGGCCCGCTCTACCAGGTCCGGCGCTCGTCCAACAACGCCACCCAGGACATTGGTGTCTTGAGCGCGGGAGGGCTCGCCAACGCCGCCGCACAGGACTCGTTCTGCGCCAACACGAGCTGCGTCATCACCGTCATCTACGACCAGTCCGGTCGGAACAACCGCCTCACCCAGGCGCCTCCCGGCGGCTTCTCCGGCCCCGCTCCCGGCGGATACGACAACCTCGCCGACGCGAAAGCGGCCCCGATCACGATCGGCGGTCAGAAGGCGTACGGCGTCTACATCGCCCCCGGCACCGGCTACCGCAACAACAACACCAACGGCATCGCGACCGGCGACCAACCCGAGGGAATCTACGCGGTCGTCGACGGCACGCACTACAACCAGTGGTGCTGTTTCGACTATGGCAACGCCCAGACGAACAGCCTCGCCGACGAGCGCGCAATCATGGAAACCGTCTACTTCGGCGCCAACAAGCAGTGGGGCTACGGGGCAGGTAGCGGCCCCTGGATCATGGCCGACCTGGAGTGGGGGCTGTTCTCCGGAGTGAACGCGGGTTACAACAACATCGCGTCCATCAACCACCGCTTCGTCACGGCCATGGTCAAGGGCGAGCCGAACCACTGGGCGATCCGAGGCGGAAACGCAGAGTCGGGCAGCCTGACAACCTACTTCGACGGGCCGCGCCCCAACGGCTACCACCCGATGAAGAAGGAGGGTGCCATCCTCCTGGGCATCGGCGGCGACAACAGCATCACCGGCCGCGGCACCTTCTTCGAGGGCGTGCTGACCTCCGGCTACCCATCGGCGGCCACCGAGAACGCCGTCCAGGCCAACATCAACGCCGCCGCGTACGCGCCCGCCGCGGGCGGCAACCCGCAGCAGAACGTCCAGGTCGTGGGCGGACAGTCCGGCCGCTGCATCGACGTACCGAACGGCACCACCACCAACGGCACCCAGGTGCAGCTGTGGGACTGCACCGGCGGCGCACCCCAACGTTGGACCTACACCGCCACCAAACAACTCCAGGTGTACGGCAACAAGTGCCTCGACGCCAACGGTCAGGGCACCACCAACGGCACCCAGGCGATCATCTGGGACTGCCACGGCGGCACCAACCAACAGTGGAACCTCAACGCCAACGGCACCATCACCGGCGTCCAATCCGGGCTCTGCCTCGACGCCAACGGCGCCGCCACCGCGAACGGCACAAAACTCATCCTCTGGGCCTGCAACGGACAACAGAACCAGCAGTGGTCCACCCGCAGCTGATCACGCCGCACCAGGTCGGTCGTGCCGCCTCCGCGAGGTCTGCGGAGCCGGCACGACCGACGATCCCCTGAAGGACCGACGCCTTCGCCGCTGCTCCCGATGTGCGCCCGGCGCAGGCCGCACAGACAAGCTCGCTACCGGCTAGTCGCGCCCGATCACCGTCGCGACCTCGCTCAGGTCATTGTCCAGTTGGTGATCGCGCCCGGACAGCCGGTGCAGTTGTGCCTGCGGAATGACTCTGGCGTACAGGTCGGCGTGCGACGGTGGAGCGGTTTCGTCCTGGAGTCCATGGAACACGTGGACCGGCACCCCTCGCGGCAGCCTCGCACCGAGGTCGTACGGCAGCTCGAACTCGTCGCCGGGCCAGCCGCCCGGACCGACGAACGGGGCGGCGATCAGCACGATGGCCGTGAGCTCCCGCACCGGTGGCCGCTCGGCGAGCGCGTGGACGAGGATCGTCGCGCCCACTGAATGGCCCACGACGACAGCCCCGTCGGCCAGAGCCGCGATCTCCCGCCGGATGGCCGCGCTCCACGTGGCGTAGCTCGGGTCGTCCTCCTCGGGCATGCGCGGGTAACGGATTTCGTACCCGTTCCCGAGCCCCCGCCTCAAGCTGTCAACCAGCTTGTTGTCCCACTCGTCGTGCGTGCCGGCGCCGGCACCCTGAATGAACAAGATCTGCGGGGTTCCCACCATGACGATCCTCCTCCACACCCTCGCTAACCCGGTACACCGCGCCGTCGGCCCGTCCGCTGACTGGTCGGCGGGATCCCCGAGCGACGATTGGTGAGCTCGTATAGTTTGGCGGTGAACGGGGAAAAGGTCCGGCAGGCATACGGGTCCATGGCAGAGCTCTACATCGGGCTGTTCGGCACCACCCAGCAGGTGAATGCCGACGACCTCGCCTTCATCAGACGACACCTGGCGAGTCGGCCCGGCACGGTGCTCGATCTAGGATGCGGACCCGGTCATCTCACCGGCTATCTTCATTCGCTGGGCATCGACGCCACAGGGATCGACCTGGTTCCCGAGTTCATCGCCCATGCGCGGGCGGCCCACCCGAACGTCGAGTTCCACCTCGGGTCGCTGGAACGCCTGGACGTCGCCGACAACTCCGTCGACGGCATCCTGGCCTGGTACTCGTTGATCCATCTGCCGCCGCAGGAACTCGACGGCGTGCTCATCGAATTCCGGCGAGTGATGGCCCCGGCCGGAACGTTGGTGCTGGGCGTCTTCGACGCCGACGAGGTCGCCGCCTTCGACCACAAAGTCGTGACCGCCTATCGCTGGCCCATCGACGAGATCTCCGAGCGACTCAGCCGGGCCGGTTTCCTGGAGGTCGAACGCCTACCACGGCCCAGCGACGGCACTCATCGACCGCACGCCGCCATCGCGGCGATCGCAGTGGACGGGGCGAGGTGAGCGCGGACCGCTCGGATCGCGGCAGAGCGGATGCCCCCGTGGCCGGGAACATTTCAGGTGACCAGCATGAGCCGCCCTTCGTAGAGCACCGTGGGTTGTTGTACGCGGTCGCGTACCGGATGCTCGGCAGCGTTAAGGAAGCCGAAGACGTAGTGCAGGATGCCTGGCTGCGGTGGAGTCGCGTCGAACTGGCCACCGTCGTGGACGCCGAAGCCTTTCTGGTTCGAGTGACCATCCGGCTGGCGATCGATCAGCTGCGCAGCGCCCGTGTGCGGCGTGAGTCGTACATCGGCCCGTGGCTGCCTGAGCCCATCCTCACCCGACCGGACATCGCCGACGATGTGATCCTTGCCGATTCCGTCTCCACCGCGCTGCTGCTCGTCCTGGAGACGCTGTCTCCGTTGGAACGCGCGGTGTTCGTGCTGAACGAGGCGTTCGGATACCCGTACGCCGAGATCGCGCAGTTCCTGGGACGTGGGGAGCCGGCGGTACGGCAGCTTGCGCACCGGGCCCGAAAGGCGGTTGAGAGCCGCCGGCGCCGATATGACAGCGACCCCGTGACCCGGCAACAGGTGACCGAGCGATTCCTGGCCGCCTGTTCCGGTGGTGACATCACCGCACTGATCGAGGTTCTGGCACCGAACGTGACGATGGTCAGCGACGGCGGCGGCGTCACCGGTGCGCCACGCAAGCCCATCCACGGTTCGGACCTCGTGGCCCGGGCCATCGTCGTCCTCACCCGGCAACAGCCGGTGGGCTCGACGGCCGGGGTGCTCCACCTCAACGGTGGCCCCGGTGTCGTCGTCCACTGTGACGGAACGCCGGTGCTCGCTATGACCCTGCACATGGTGGAGGGTCTGGTTCAGACCATCCACGTCGTCAGCAACCCACAGAAGCTGGCAGCCACAGCGCTGTGATCCAGAACACTCAACACCGTGTCACACATCGGAGTCACCACCTCGTCCGTGAGCGACTGGTCAGCCACCGCTCTCACACGTACGGAGACGTCGATGTTCGCCATCTATCTCACGGTGACCCTGCTCGCCTCAGCCCTCAACGGTTCGGCCGCCATCGCCAACGTGATCGGCCACGAATACCCAAAGACGGAGGCGGACCGCAATCGGATACCCCGATCGTGGGTACGACCATTGGGAATGCTCCTGGGCGCGGGCGCGCTCGGCCTGCTGGCCGGGTTCGTCGTGCCGGTCGTGGGTACGCTCGCGGCAGCCGGTCTGGTCTTGTACTTCCTCGGCGCGCTGGGCGCACATATGCGGGCGGGTAATTTCCGACTCGGCGCCTGGGCACTTTTCTTCGGACTTGCTCTGGCCGCACTCACCGTCAACCTCGCCTACCACCCGGACGCTTGATGTACTGGTGGGTGGGGGTCAGCGCTGGAGGTCATGTCGGCGTCGGCGCCTACCAACGTGTCTGGCAGCTTGAACCGCCGCACTCGCGTCCGAACCGGCACGTCGCCGGCGGACGGGCGGTGCGCCATGCCGATGAGCGAATGGCATCCGCTGCGCCTGATCGATGCGGCACAACGCTCGCTGCGACCCCATGGAACTGACTGTGCTTGGCCGATCGGACGGCTGGAGGCGATGATCGGCTTTTTCCATGTGCGCCGGGTACCCCGCGACGCCTAGGAAGGAGCCATGACCAACGAGGTGACCGTTCCCCTGCTGCCCTGCGCGTCCATCGACGACATCGTCACCTTCTACGAGGTTCTCGGATTCAACACCACGCACAAGCAGCGCAAGCCCAACCCGTACGTGGCGTTGCAACGCGAGGATCTGCATCTGCACTTCTTCGAGATCGCCGGATTCGACCCGGAGCAGTCCTACGGCTCCTGCCTCGTACTCACCTCGGACATCGGGGCACTGCACCGGGCGTTCGCTGCGGGCATGCGGACCGCGTACGGCAAGGTGCTGGTGTCCGGGACGCCGCGGATGACCCGGCCCCGGGCGCGAAAGAACTACGACGGGGTGGGCGGGTTCAGCGTCATCGACCCAGGCGGCAACTGGATCCGCGTCGTTCAGAAGGCCGCCACCACGCGTACGCCGGCGACGACGTCTGCCGGGCGGCTCGCGAAAGCCCTGGCGAACGCCGTCGTGCAGGGCGACTCCAAGGGTGACGTCCAACAGGCCGTCCGAATCCTCGACAACGCGCTGGCCCGGCCGCAGGCGGACGACGATCCGGTCGCACAGGTGGAGGTCCTCGTCTACCGCGCCGAACTGGCCATGGTCCTGCACGACCAAGAGACTGCAACGGAGATGCTGGGCCGCGTCGATCGTGTCGTGCTCAGCGCGGACGAGACCGAACGGGCAGCGCCCACGTTCGAAACCGCCGCCGACCTCGCAGCGGCACTGCGCTGAGACGACGCGGCGTGGCCGAGCCGTCGTCGGACGGCTCGGCCACGCTTCCGGTTCGTCAGGGAGTCACCCGGGTAGCCGGGCTGTCACCCGGCAAGCCCGCCATGTCGGCTTCGACCGGCGGCACTGGGGTGGTTCCGAGGACACCGCCGTCCTTGGAGTACGCGGTGAGGGTGGCCGGCCGGTCCGGCGGTGTCCGGGTGGTGCCGGCGTTCGACGCGTCGAGGGTGACGGTGGCCGGGGGTGCGCCGCCGACCGTGACCGTGACGCGCGCCGCGTCCGGAGGGGCGATCACCCGCACCTGGTCCGTCGGCGTGCGGGGGCCGTCGTCGGCCCGGATCCGCCAGCCGATCGGTCGCTGGTCGACGCCCTCGGCCGGCAGCAGCAGTCCCAGGTCGGTCCACCAGCCGGTTCGCACGTCACCGTGCATGGCGTACGCGATCACCCCGCCGCCGGCGGGCTGCACGGTGAGCAGCGCCGCGGCCTGGCCGCGCTCACTGCCCGACCACCGCACCCGGACCGTCGTGCCGGCAGCAGAGAGGTGACTGTCGAGGAGTGCCGATTCGACGAAGTTGCGCAGGTTGGCGTCGTCCAGCGGCGTACCTCGGGCACCCCGGCGGGCGGCAGTGACCAGGGCGTCCATCTCCGGCCCGGTGGGATCGATCCCGGCGTACGGGCCGCCACCGAGGCCGCCCAGGAAGAGCACCTGGTTGCCACGGCTGACCCGGACGACGGGTTCGTTCCGAAGCGGCGCGGGGGGCAGGACGGCGAACCCAACCCCGCTGCCGTCCGCTCTGGCAAGGTCCTGGTACTCCAGGGTGCCCCCCGGCGTGTACCGCGGGTCGCCACTGATCATCACGGTCGAATCGGCCGGCCCGACGACGACCGCGAATCCGCCCCGGTCAGGCTCGGCCTGCATCAGGGTCATCACCGGGCTGTCCATACCCTCGCTGTGCCCGCCGTAACGCATCTGTTGGGCGCCGGCCCCGGCCGGACCCACGTACCAGACCAACGCCTCCTTGGTCAGCAGGCCGAACCGCAGCGGCACCGCGACCAGCGCGACCCGGTGGCCCGGCTGGTCACTGCCGTAGATCAGCTGAATCCGGTCGCGATCGCCGACCTTCCAGCCACCTAGGCGGGTGTCGATTCTCACCGGCGGATCGGTGCTGATCCTCGCCCGCAGCATGTCCAGCCAGGCGTGATCGCCGGCCAGCGTGCCCCGGGGCGGCGCGTCGAGCAACGCAGTCGGGGCGGCGGCGACCGCAATGCCCGGCGCCCACCCCGGCAGGGGCACCACGTTGGTCTGGACCCCGACGAGCGTCACCGCGACCACGGCGGCCATCGCCGCCCGGATCAGCCGCGTCCGCCGGTGCCGTCGCTCGCGCCGGGCGAACCCCGACCACGGGTCCTCAGGTACGTCGACACCATGCGCGGCCTGCCGCAGCGCAGGCCTGAGTGTCGAATGCGCGAAGCTCTCGGTCATGCCAGTTCCTCCTCGAGCCGTACCGGGGACTGAGGGGCGGTCGGGGCGAACTCGGCCCGCAGCCGGGCCAACCCGCGCGACGCCTGGCTCTTCACCGAGCCGATGGAGCAGCCGAGAACCTGGGCGGCGTCCGCCTCGCTGAGGTCCTCGAAGTAGCGCAGCACCAGAACCGCCTGGGTCCGGGGCGGTAACCGCCGCAGCGCGGCGAGGAGCAGTTGCCGCTCCTCCACCTGCGCGTACGCGTCCGACGTCGGCGCGCTGTCGGAGGTCAGCAGCGGCACCTCCAGCGGCCGCCGCCGACGCCGCCAGGAGATCGCCGTGTTGACCATCACCCGGCGTACGTAGACCTCAGGGGCGTCCCTGCGCAGCACCCGCCCCCAGCGCCGATGGGTCTTCTCCAACGCCGACTGCGCCAGGTCCTCGGCTGTCCCCCGGTCGCCGGTTAGCAGGTAGGCCGTGCGGAGCAACGACCCCCACTGTCTTTGCACGAACAGCCGGAACTGTTCGTCGTCGTCGTACCGGCTCACGCCACCTCCAGGTCACGTCCGCCTCGCGTTCACGGGCGGATGCAGAGTGAGACGCGATCGGCGGCGTTCGGGTTGAGTAGGAGATGCACCCGTCGACCTGTCTGAGCATGGGCGTCGTCCCGGCGATTCCGTCCATGCCCGCCGTGTCCGAGCAGTGCCTGTTCCGCATCGACTCGCTGGACGAACTTCCGAGCCTGGTTGCGAAGCACAATGCGGCGAGCGGCTAGCCGAGTGGCGGCCCGTCACGTCCGGCACCCGACGCGGGTGGCCAGCGCAGACGAGTACGCCCCCTCGCCGGGCACCATCTCCAACTGCGCCGGCGGGCCGACCCCCTGGGGGACCTGGCTCGCCTGCGAGGAGACCGAGGACCGGGCCGGCGACACGTGGGATGGGACGGCCACTCCGGCGTCTACCAGAGGGACCACGGCTACGTCTTCGAGGTGCGGGCCGATGGCAGCGCCGACCCGAGGCCAATCAAGTGCCTGGGCCGCTATTCCCACGAGGCTCTGGCGGTCGACAAGGATCGCCACCGGGTCTACCTCTCCGAGGACGCCGACGAGCCCAACGGCCGCTTCTACCGCTGGACGGCGCCGCGCGGCGTCAAGCTGGGTCCCGGCGTGCTCACCCACCTCGCACCGAACGCCGGTGTCCTCGCCCCGATGCAGATCATCATGGACGACGGCTCGGTTCTGCGGGCCGACCTTCACCGCCGACGGCAAGGTGCTCTTCGTCAACATGCAGGACCCCGGCCTCACCGGCGGCGATGGTCAAACGGTCGTGAACGTCCACATCAAGTTCCAGGTGGAACACCACGTTCGGGGCAGCGCCGATGACGGACACGATCTCGATCCACCGTCACGTTCGCGGCGGCTCAGGCGAGACAGAACTCGTTGCCCTCGATGTCCTGCATCACGAGGCACGACTCGTTGTCTTCATCGGCAAGCAGTAGTCGCACGCGTGCCGCGCCGAGCGCGACCAGTCGTGTGCATTCGGCCTCAAGCACGGCCAGGCGCTCTTCACCCACGAGCCCGGTGCCGACCCGCACGTCAAGATGCACCCGATTCTTGACGACCTTGCCTTCGGGAACGCGCTGGAAGAACAGTCGCGGGCCCACACCTGAGGGATCAATGCATGCGAACGCTGAACCCTGCTGCTCAGGCGGCAGCGCGCGATTGAAATCGTCCCAGGTAGCAAACCCCTCCGGTGGCGGCGGCACGACGTACCCCAAGACTTCACACCAGAAGCGAGCGACGCGCTCAGGTTCTGCGCAGTCGAAGGTGACTTGGATCTGCTTGACCGACGCCATCGGACCACCATAGAGGCGGGTTCATTCACCGTCTCCACGGGCCACCTCTGACCGCTCCTGCGTCCAGCAGCATTGCGCACAGCTGGCGAAGGTGGCAGTCACCTGACGCGGATGTGGTCGACACTCTGGGCGATGGCTATGGTTACGGCATGCACGATCCGCGCACCCTTCGGCGCGTCGGCGAGCGTGTGCCGCTGCCGACGATGCTGGTGCTTGCCGTGGTCGTGATGGTGCTCCCCGCCACCCGGTCGATCGGGCTGTGCATCGTGTTCTGCTCCGCACGGCGGGCGATCCCTGGTTGTGTGCCTGCCTGGTCGGCGGATCGTGCTCCGCCGCACCACGCGCGCGCCTTCGCCTGACCCACTCGCCCCGGCTCGCGCCGGTCTCCGCCTGGGAGCATCGTGCCCACTTCGTGCCATTACGCATGCCCGTCTACGCCCTCGACGCGTGCCGCCAACCCAACGCTCTGGCGGTGCACATGCTGACCCCCGGCGCGTACGTCCGTTTGGGCGTACGGCGTCCTCTCGATCTCGATCTGAGCACGTCGACCGTGCGGTCGCTGCTGAGCCGCCGCGCAAATTCCGCCGCATCGCTGCTGGAGTCATCATGATTGTCGAACTGACCCCGCTGCCCGGTATCGGGGAACGCCGCATGTTCACCACCGCTGACGGCCGCCGTGTGGGCGTGGTCACGCATTATCCCGGAGGGCGGCGAGATCTCGTATACGAGTCCCACGATGATCCCGACGCCACCTGCTGTCTGGCCTTGACCCGATCCGAGGCCGTAGCCCTCGCCAGACTCCTGGGCACCCTCGACGTCTTGGACGTCGTCACCGACGCGGAATCGTCTCCCGCGTAACGACGTGCGGCTGCCGTGCCGGGCCACAAGCGCGGCACGGCAGCCACACCGGGCGTCACCCGTTGTGCTTTTCCTGGCACGACACGCAGAAGCGAGCGTGCGGGAGAATTTCAAGACGCTCGGCGGGGATGGTCTGGCGGCACTTCTCGCAGGCACCGTAGGTGCCGTCGCTGATCCGGCTCAGCGCACCGGTGATCTGCTCGATGTTGCGGCGCGTGGCCACCAGCAGCGCGGCCCGGTTGTGGGCCTCGCCTGGGTCGCCGGTGTCTGCGTTGAGCTCGGTCAGTTCCCGCAGCCTCGCCGTCTGCGTGGCGAAGTCGTCCGCCAGGGACGCTCGCAGCTCAGCCAGCCAAACTTGATCGACAGATCGGTGATCGATGCTCATGGTCCTACCTTTCACAAGGGGCATAAAAAGAAAAGGGCCGAAGCTTCGATAGCTTCGCCCTGGCGGTCGTTCCGGGATGCAACGATTCCGCGGGAGGGCCTCGGCCGGCTCGCGGCAGGCTCGACAGCTTGTGCATGTGCGCGATGTGCAGCGCGCAGACAACCGACACTCGCATCCCGGCCATCAGGCGCGCCGCCGTTGCCACACGGGCAGCCCCGATTACCGTCACGTCAGTGACGGCAGGAGAGCGGAACGTAACCGTGGGCATGCCTCCCACCATAGGCCGTGACTGCACTAACGCCAACGCCTGCCGGCGGGACCTCCCTCGGACCACGATCCGCCTCGTGAGCCTGGTGATGAGGTGGCCCTGCTTACCCCGGTAGCCGCCCCAGTTGCCCCTGTGCGCGCCAAAGCCATCGAGGCTCAAAAAGGCATCAAAGTGTAGGTAACGGTCATGATGCTCTCCATGTCCCGTGTTAGTTCGGTACGACGGGTCGGGTCGAGCCGGGTCGGGCGGCGCCTCACAGGCGAGCCGTGTCTGGCCGGACGGGCCGGATAATCGGGCGTCTCGCCGTGGTGCGTCCGCTAACGTGCCGCCTCATGGAGAACACCACCTTGCGTACCGGACGCCTCGTGCTTCGCCCGGTGCGTGACGAGGACGTCGACCGGATCCTGGAGTACCGCAATCTGCCAGAGGTCACGCGCTGGCTGCTACGCACGGAGGTCGACCCTGCGTCCCACCGGGCGGCGTGGCGGCGCGCGGCCGCAGACCTCGACGACCACAGCGTGGCGGCCACGCTTGACGGCGTGGTGATAGGAACAGTTTCACTCGATGTCGTCGACGGCATGGGTCAGCC
This sequence comes from Micromonospora sp. NBC_01638, assembly GCF_045209745.1. Classification (NCBI taxonomy): domain Bacteria; kingdom Bacillati; phylum Actinomycetota; class Actinomycetes; order Micromonosporales; family Micromonosporaceae; genus Micromonospora; species Micromonospora sp. NBC_01638. The sequence goes on along the minus strand of NZ_CP109273.1, from coordinate 4,143,640 downwards.
CGGCATGCCACCGCGGACGGAGGCCGAACTCGGCTACATCTTCGATCCAGCCTACGGCGGCCATGGCTACGCGACTGAGGCGGTCACCGCGATGGTGGCACACGCGTTCGACCGGTTGAATATTCGAAGGATCACCGCCGGCTGCTTCGCGGACAACCTCGCCTCGGTGCGCATCCTCGAGAAGGTCGGCATGCGCCGTGAGCAGCACGGCGTCGGTGATTCCTGGCACGCCGAGCTGGGCTGGGTGGACGGCTACACGTACGGTCTGCTCGCCGAGACATGGCGTCGAGAGGTAGCGCCGTAGGGGTAGGCGACGACCATGAGGCGGGCACGCCCTGTCTGGTTCGACATGATCGGACGTCGCCTGCCTTTTGGGCGGATGTCTCGGCGAGCAGGCCAAGGCGACAGGTCCGGTGGCTTATGGTGAGAAACCGGGCGGCACTGTCGTCGTATGTCGTGTGCGACGGGTGTCCGGCCCAGACCCGCAGGATCTTCACGTTGTCCAGCCGGAGGTGAACCGATGGCCGAGAGCCCCTCGGCGTCGACGGCTGGGAGCCGCTGTTGGGCGGTTCACACCCGCCTACTTGCGCGGCTGACCGAGGCCGGCGTCGGGAGACCTGGCGTCCATGGCGCTTGCGCCGCCCACGCGGCCGTACCGACTGAAAACGCCCGCGACGTCAACCACTGCTGAGATGGACTGGGCCGGATGGGCGTTGTTCGGGTTGGTCGCCACCGCGGCGCTCACCGCGGCGATGATAACCGCTCAACTGGCCGGCCTCACTCGGCTCGACCTTCCCCTGGTGCTCGGGACCCTCGTCACCGAGGATCCCGATCGGGCCCGAGTCGTCGGGTTCTGCCTTCACCTCTGCGCCGGTCAGGGTTTCGCCCTCGGCTACGCGGCCACCTTCGCCCTGTTGCACCGCGCCACCTGGTGGATCGGAGGGCTGCTCGGGATGCTGCACGTCGGGATTGCGCTGACGGTGATTCTGCCGCTGCTTCCAGGTGTCCACCCGCGCATGGCCTCGCAGCGGGCGGGGCCGGCCAGCACGGCCGTGTTGGAGCCGCCCGGCCTGTTCGCCCTCAACTACGGCATCCAGACCCCCCTGGTCGCTGCTGTCGTCCACGTCATCTACGGGGTCTTTCTCGGACTGCTCCTCCAAGGCAGGTGACCCGTACCCCGCTGGTGTCCCCGCCGGATGGGCTGTGTTCACCAGCGCGACTCGTTGGGAAGCGATCTTTATGACTGGTGGGCCCGACACGACGTCTCCCCGGCCCTCGGCGCCGATCAGCGACTACGGCCTGCTGAGTGACACCCGCACCGCTGCCCTGGTCGCGAGTGACGGCGGGATGGACTGGCTCTGCGTGCCCCGCTTCGACGGCGAGCCCCTGTTCGGCCGGCTGGTCGGAGGCCCGCAGGCGGGAACGTTCCGGGTCGGACCATCCCGGCCGGCAGCGGTCGTCGAACGACGTTACCGGCAGCACACCGCCACCCTGGAGACCACCTGGGCGGTGGGCGGCAGCCGGCTCAGCCTCACCGAGGCCATGGTGGCCGAGGTCAGCGGCCGCCTGCTGCCCACGACACTGATCGTGCGGCGTTTGTCGGCCGAGCACGCGGCGGTCGACGTCGTCGTGGAGTTCGACCCCCGCCTCGGCGCACGGCACCGCGGGCCCCGAGTCCACCACCGGCGCCAGGCCCTCGTGTGTGAGTGGGGGCCGCTCGCGGTTTCGCTGGGCAGCACGCCCGAACTCAGCATCGAACCGGGTCGGCCCACCTCGATCACGGTCCGGCCAGGCCGTCCCGTCACCCTCGTACTGGCCGTGGCCCACCGCGAACCGCTCATCCACGTCGAGCCGGGAGCCGCCTGGGAACTGCTCAGCGAGGACGAGACCCGATGGCGGGCCTGGGCTGCGGAGATCGACGAGAAGCTGCCTTTCCGCGAACACGTCGTACGAAGCCTGCTCACCCTGCGTCTGCTGACCTATTCGCCCTCGCGAGCCCCGGTTGCCGCACCCACCACGTCATTGCCCGAGGATCCCGGCGGGGGACGGAACTGGGACTACCGCTATGTCTGGCCCCGTGACGCCAGCATCGGCGTCAGCGCCTTCCTCAGCCTCGGCAAGACAGACGAGGCCCGCGGGTTCCTCGCGTGGCTGTTGCACGCCAGCCGGCTGCAGCGGCCACGCCTGCCGGCACTGCTCACCCTGCACGGCCGCCACGTGCCAGCGGAGCGGGAACTACCCAACTGGCCCGGCTATCTCGACAGCCCCCCGGTACGGATCGGCAACGGCGCGGCCAGCCAACACCAGCTCGACGGCTACGGCTGGGTGATCGACGCCGCCTGGGCATTCGCTCAGGCCGGACACCGCCTCTACACCGAGACGTGGCGGACGGTGCGCGGTTTCGCCGACGTGGTCGCCCGCTGTTGGCAGGAGCCCGACGCCGGTATCTGGGAGGTCCGCGAACCCGCCCAACACGTCCATTCCAAGCTCATGGGCTGGCTCGCCCTGGACCGCGCCCTGGCCATCGCCGACACTCACCCCCTGTCGGACCGCCAGCGCCGACGCTGGCAGAAATCCCGTGATGCCATCGCCGCCGAGGTTCGGACGCGCGGCTTCGACCCGACGGCGGCCAGCTACGTCCGCAGCTACGGCTCCCAGGATCTCGACGCGGCCCTGCTCGTCCTGCCGCTGCTCGGCATGGACAACATCGGGTCGCCCCGGGTACGCGGCACCATCGACGCCATTCGGGACAGGCTCTCCGCCGGCGGTCCGCTCCTCTACCGCTACCCGCCGGGACGTGACGGCCTACCCGGCACCGAAGGCGCGTTCCTGCCCTGCTCATTCTGGCTCGTTCAGGGCCTCGCACGCACCGGGCGCCGCATCGAGGCCGTCGAGCTGTTCCAGTCCATGCTCGACTACGCCAGCCCACTCGGCCTCTACGCCGAAGAGTTGGACCCCGCGACGGGGGCCCACCTCGGCAACTACCCGCAGACACTGACCCACGCCGCGCTCATCCAAGCCGCACTCGCCATCCGGGACGCCCCCGACTGCTGATCCTGCGTCCGCCTGGCGCCGTCGGCGACCGGCGCGGGGTCGAGGACGAGAAGGTCCGTCGCGTACCCGTCGGCGATCACTCGTCCTCGTCATCACCTGCTGCCGGACACGCTCGCGTCAACCCATGGGACCGCGACTGGCGGTGCTGACGACCGCCATCATGATCAGGGTGCGCTGCCGCCGTCGACTCAGCAGCGCGAAGCAGGCAGTGAGCGCCACCAGCTCCACCTCGACCCATTCGCCGGTGACGTCAACGCGGATCGGCCCGCCTGGCCGGCCGGGGAGGTGCACCGCGAGCCGATGCCCGTCGCGTACCAACTCACCGCCGCGGCGACCGGGCGCCCAGCGCGCCACCCCGCCGGGCCCCGGCACGTGCGACCGGCGCGGGTCGAGCCGCACCGCGGCGCCGTGCTCGGCTTGGGCGGTGGCCCCGATGCGTCGGTGGTCGGTCGGCTCGACCGTCCAGAGGCCCGCGTCGGTGCGGATCTCGCCGCACCGCCAGGTCCAGCCGGTGGTACGCAGCGAGGCGCGAGGCCCGGCACCGGAGTCGAGGACGAAGGCGCCGTCCTGCTTGCGTATGGTCAGCGCGGTCATCGGTTCAGCCCTTCCGGGCGCGGCCGGGGCAGGCCGAGGATGAGGACGACGCCGACGCTCAGGTGTAGCAGCGCGAGAGTCGCCTTCGCTTCCCCGCCGACGCCGCCCGGTGGCCCGGCCAGGAGCGACAGCAGCAGGACCGTGACCGCGATCGAGGTCCACCAGACGCGGGCCCGGTTGGTGAGGCGTTCCAGCACCGCGAGCAGCGCCCAACCGGCCAGTGCCGCGACCGCGGCGGCCACGACGACCGCGGCCACCGTAATCTGCCGGGTCGAGTTTCCGGAGTTGGCCGCGAGGTCGACGCCGGCCGCCGAGCGCAGGGTCGCGAACTCGGCCGCCGCCACCAGGATCGCCCCGGCCGTCACCGCGGCTCGGCGCAGGAGAAGGTTGTTCGTCATGCCCTGAGTCTGTGGACCGGCCCGGGTCGGGCACGTCGGTCCGGACGCCGCGGTGCGTACATCCGTCGGCGGCACCGCGTACTACCAAAGGAGGTGGTCCGGCCCTCCGCGAGCCCAGTAGCCTGCGCTGGTGGAGGCGGCGACGTGCGACGTGGACCCGCCGCGGGCGTGGCGTTCCGTCCCGGTGGGAGTGGCGACCGTGGCGATGGGCGTGCTCATCGCGACCGTACTGTGGTCTGCCACCCGCTCCGGGTCGACCGCCCTGGTCCACACCGATGTCGCGCTGGCGGTGGCCGCCCTGGCCCTCGTCCCGGTGGTCGTCCGCCGCCCGGAGGTCGGTGGCGTGCTGGCCGGTCTGCTGGTGGCGCTGTCGCCGGTGGCCACTCCGGTGGCGAGCTTCGCGGTGCTGTTCACCGCCCGCAACCGGCCGTTCCGGCAGGCCGCAGTGGTGGCGGCGGTCGGCGTGGCGGGCGAGGCGGTGCAGGCGCTCTGGCGGCCGGTGCCCAGCCTGCCGTACGGGTGGCGGCTGGTGCTGATGACGGCCGCGTACGCGGCCCTGCTGGGCTGGGGCACCTGGGCGCAGGCCCGGCACGCCCTGCTGGCGGCGCTGCGGGACCGGGCCTGGCGGGCTGAGCAGGAGCAGGAACGGCGGGTCGTCGAGGCGCGGGCCGCCGAGCGCAGCCGGATCGCGCGGGAGATGCACGACGTGCTGGCCCACCGGCTGTCGCTGCTGGCAGCGGCCGCCGGCGCGATGGAGTACCGGCCGGACGCGCCGCCCGAGCGGCTCAGCGCCGCCGCCGGGGTGATCCGCGCCAGCGCACACCACGCCCTCGACGAGCTGCGCGAGGTCATCACGCTGCTGCGCAGCGACGACGCCGAGTCGCCGGCGGACGCACCACCCGGGCAGACCCTCGCCGACCTGCCGCGCCTGGTCGAGGAGGCTCGGGCCGCCGGGCAGCACATCGAGGTCGACGACCCGCTCGGCCCGCCGGTCGAGGTCCCCCCGACGGTCGGCCGCACCGCTTACCGAATCGCGCAGGAGGCGCTGACCAACGCCCGCAAGCACGCCGCCGGGCAGCCGGTCCGGCTCGTTTTCGACGGCGCGCCCGGCTCCGGCCTGAGCATCGCGGTAAGCAATCCGACCACGCCCGACAGCGGTGCCACCGGGGACGGCGGCGCCGGCCTGATCGGTCTCGCCGAACGGGCCGCCCTCACCGGCGGTCGCGTCACCCACCACATCGACGCCTCGGGTCGGTTCCACCTCACCGCATGGCTGCCGTGGCCGACGTGACGGGCACGGTCCGGGTCGTCATCGTCGACGACGATCCCCTCGTACGGGGAATGCTGACGATGATGCTCGACGGCGCCGACGGGATCGTCGTCGTGGGCGAGGCCGCCGACGGCGGTGCGGCGATAACCGCGGTGGACCGGCACATGCCCGACGTGGTGCTGATGGACATTCGGATGCCCGGTGTCAACGGCATCACCGCCACCGAGCGCCTGCGCCGCCGTCACCGGCCACCCGAGATCATCGTGCTCACCACGTTCGACACCGACGAGCACGTGGTGCGGGCCCTACGGGCCGGCGCCAGCGGCTTCCTCCTCAAGGACACCCCGCCAGAGCAGATCAGCCAGGCGGTCCGCGCCGTCGCGGCCGGCCACCCGATGCTGTCGCCGGGCGTGACGCGCCGCCTCATGCAGCGGGTGGCGTCCGGGGCCGAGTCCTACGAGCAGGCGCGCAACCGGCTGGCCCTGCTCACGCCCAGGGAACGCGACGTCGTGCTGGCCATCGCGCACGGACGCTCCAACGCCGAGATCGCCACCGAGCTGCTGATGAGCGTGACCACGGTGAAGGCCCACGTCTCGCACATCCTGACCAAGCTGGACCTCGACAACCGCACCCAGATCGCCCTGCTCGCCCACGACGGCCGGCTCGCCTGACCAGGTCCCCTGCGCCCCGCCCATGCCGCGGGCAGGAGGGTGCCGAGTGCGTCGTCGGTGTAGGTGATCTGGACGGGGATGGCCTTCTCGGGTTCAATAGACCGGCACCGTCAGCGCTGCCCAACGGATATGTCTTTGGTAAGGCAGGTGGTTCCGTCAGGGCCGGCGAGTGGCGCCGACTGGTATCCCTCGCTGTGGTAAAGGTCGATGTTTCGCAGGCTTTTGGCGCCGGTGACCAGCAGGATACGACGGCAATCGGGGCCGGCGGCGGCTTCGGCGGTGCGCAGCAGCCACCGGCCCAGCCCCTGGCCTCGCAGATCAGGCACGACGGCGAGTCGACCCACGTGCCAGTCGGTGTCGATGCGACGGGTCCGAACCATGCCCAGTAGTCGGCCGTCCAGCCAGATGCCTGTGGTGTGCCAGGTCGCCAGCCACTCGCGCACCTCCTCCGGCGACTCGTGCAGGGCCGGAATGTCCATGGTGTGGTTGACGACGGCCTCGTCCACCCAGCAGCACCGCTGCAGTACCGTGACCTGGGGCGCGTCGTCGGGGGTCAGCCGTCTCGCGTAGGACGCTGGCAGCGGGCCGGGCTGGGCCCCGGCTTGTGCGCGTTCGCGCAGTGGCCGTAGGGCGTTGGCGACCCGGACCAGTTCGTCCAGCAGGCCGATACCCGCCGTGTCGCGGGCGGCGTCGGGCCGCAGTCGCCCATTCTCCGTTGCGTCACCGATGCGGATCGCGACCGTGGCGCCCAACGGAACCAGGCGCAGCGTGGTCACCACCTGCTTGGCGTGTTGAACCGACCGGGTGCCCGCCGACGTGTTGCCGTAGCTGACGAAGCCGATCGGCTTCCATGCCCATTCGCGGCTGAGGTAGTCCAGCGCGTTCTTCAGGGTCGCTGGCATCCCGTAGTTGTATTCCGGTGTGACCGCGATGAACCCGTCCGCCCCGTCGACGATCGCGCTCCACCGACGTGTGTGCTCATGCTGGTAGACACCCGACGACGGATGTTCCTCTTCGTCCAGGAACGGCAGGTTCAGATCGCCGAGGGCCACCGGTACGACCTCGACGCCGAGCTCCGCGGCATGAGGGGCGATCGTTTCGGTCAGCCACTGTGCCACCAGGGGGCCGAGGGCGCCTGGGCGGGTGCTGCACACCAGGGCAAGGACGCGGACCGGTTTCGTTAACATGGAAACAAAGTGTAGGTGCTAGAATGATTACATGTCAACGAAACCGTCGACGGGGACCGCACGTTGGTTGAACCCTGACGAGGAACGGGCGTGGCGGGCGTTCCTGCGCGTAGTGGTCGCCGTCCAGACCGGCACGGCGCGCGACCTGGCCGCGATCGGGCTCTCCGAACCCGACTACGAGGTGCTGAGCACCCTGTCGGAGCGGACCGGCCACACCAGCAGCCTGGGGGAACAGGCCGACAAGATGGGCTGGTCACGCAGCCGGCTGTCCCGGCACGCAACCCGGATGGAGGCGCGCGGTCTCTTGAGCCGCACACCAGACCCGGCCGACGGCAGAGGTTGCTTCCTCGTACTCACCGCGCAGGGTCTGGAAGCACTCGAGAACGCCGCACCGGCTCACGTCGAGTCGGTACGACGCCACTTCATCGACCGGCTCGCCCCAGAAGACCTCATCGCCATCGAACAGATCGCCCGGAAGTTGGAAGAACCCCAAGTCGGCGACGACCGACCACCCAGACGCCTACCTGTCGGCATGATCGTCGATGGGTGAACAAAACAACGCCGTTGCGTTGGGGACGTGGTCGGCATGGCAACGCCCTGTGGGGTCGAGGTGATCCGCCGAGCGGTAGCTCGGCCGCGTGGACGCAGGGACGCGCGTGGTGTCGGAGCAGGGGTGGGCACCCCTGTGTCGCCGCCTTTGCCGCCGCCGCGATCAGGTCCCGTCGCTGCGGGCTGCCAGGAAGCACAGGCCGGCGAGGATCAGCGCGTACGGCCCCCAGAGGTATCGCTCCCAGACGCTTGAGGACGCGACATTCATCAGAGCGCCAAGGAGCAAGAGTCCGAAGAGGATCCACGTGCCCCAGCGGGCCACGGCCTCGGGCATCCCGAGCAGTCCCATCCCGCCCCGACGGAGCACGACCAGCGCGGCGAACGTCCAGACGATGACCGCCACACCGCTTGCGACTCTCCACCCGGTGGGCAACGGGCCCACGTGAATACCGCCCCATGCGGCGCGCCCCAGCGGCGCCCCCACAGCGAGGGCGAGCTGGAACAGCGCGATGCCGACCAACCCGACGGCGGCTGCCATCGGCGCACCCTTTACCAGAGTCCAGCCCATCGTTGTCGCGGTCATGCGGTGTTCTCCTGTCGCGAGGGATCGATGTCGTCGAGCGCCGCGAGGCATTCCTGCGCCCAGGCAATCGCCGCGTGGGCACTGTGGCGGCCTGCTGAGATCGTGAGTTGCCAGAAGGGTGCGTCGTCGGCGTACTGCGGCTCTCCGGCAATTTGGACGGCCAACTCGTCGAACTGGAGCAGCCGCTGTTGTGCCTCGGCCTCGGCCTCGGCGATGAGGGCACGGCACACCTCAACACCCAGGGTGCGGCCAAAGAACAAACGCAGGAGCAGGCCGTTGCGGGCCGGCACCGCTTGGATCGGCTGGGCGAGCAGCTCGCGCAGGCGGCGGGTCCCCGACGGAGTGATGGCGAATGTTGACGAGCCGGCCTTGGCCGACCCGCTCCGCCTAACAAACCCGTTGCGCTCCAGCTCGGCAAGCGCCGGGTAGATCTGCCCGAAACTCTCGCTCCAGAAGTGCCCGAGAACATCGCGGATCGCTTCCCGCAGCGCGTAACCAGTCATTGGCTCGGTGCTCAGCGCCCCGAGCACGGCCATGTCGGTCTGACTCGAACGCGCCATCGTCGTTGCCTCACACTCGGTGGGACTATCTGACAGATATATCTACTAGAGATGTGGCACCGCGTCAAGGCTCGCAGTGAGGTGCACACATCTCGGCAAAGTCACGCAACCAGCGGCCGATCAGGATGGGTGACCTAGCGCCTCAGCTGGCAGGTGCGGCGACGTCAGCCGGCCCCAAGCAGGTCCCACCGGTTGCCGGCGATGTCGAGGAAGACCGCGACCCGGCCATAGGGCTCGGTCCGCGGTTCCCGGACGAAAATGACACCGGCTTCGGTCATCCGCCGGTAGGCGGCGTCGAAGTCGTCGACGCGGAAGAAGAACCCGACTCGGCCGGCTACCTGGTTACCGATTGCGACGCGTTGCTGTTCTCCGTCGGCGCGAGCGAGCAGGATCCCGGTCTGGGCTCCCGGCGGCCGGACGACCACCCACCGCTTCGGTCGACCGTCACTGGTCAGCGATGGGGAGTCCTCGACGAGGTCGAAGCCAAGTACGTCGGTGAAGAACGCGATCGCGGGATCGTACTCGTCGACGATCAGGGCAACCAAGTCGATCTGCACCACGGCAGCGTACGCGGGAGGGTGTCCTGCTGGGGTGCTGCCGTCTTCGGGTCGGCCGAAGAGGTCTCGAGATGTCCACCTGCCTGAGGTAACACGGGGTGGCCCCACGTTCACCCATGTCGCCCGGCCCCTGCTCTCCCAGCCCAAGGGACCACGCGCCGAGCACACGAACCCCGTTTTGCGACCGACAGTCGGTCACGGTGACCCGCGCTGGCATCATCCGCACCGACTCCGGCCCTCCAACCACCCCTGTGGGTCGGGGGTCAACCCAGCTCCCCGCCGCCGCGCCTCCGACGCCTCACCGACCCGGATGCTGCCTCCCGGCACCTGTCTACGCCGGCTCCGGCGGCATGGTGGCCCTGACGTACGCGGTCGGTGTGGTGGTGCTGACAAAGGGCTCCACCAACGGGTCAGCCGCTTCGCCGGTTACCCCACTGGCGCGGGCTCTGGACCGAGCTCCGGCCGCCGAGGTGCTGACCCTTTCCATACGGTTGAGGCGAGGCGACCTTGCCCTTCGCGCGTCGGGCGGCCCGATTTGCGTGAACGGCAGGCAGGTCGGTCTCGGCCGTGGGTGCGGTGTCGGCATCCACTAAATGGGCGTCTTGAACGGGCTCAGGCTCCGGCATCGGTTTCTCCCTGGATTCGTGGGGTGCCCTGCGGACCATCGACCGCCGACGGACGCGGACTACTCGACGCCGGTATGGGCACCTTGACGGTATCGCAACGCCGAGCCCGTCCGATCGACGGTCCGTAGCCCGCGTGAGGGTGGCAACCGTCTGTGGCAGCTACGCGACCGCGAGCTGACCGGAAGGGCTGTCCCAACCGCCCGACTGACCTTCAACTGCCGAGCGCACGGCCCGTCGGTTGCGGCCCGAGAATCGAGGCGCAAGCGTCGACGCCGCGTGAAAACTGACCCCCGCGGTTCCGAGCAACCCTAGTGATGAGTTGTCGCGCCCGCACCCGTCACACCTACGGCAGGACACGACGAGACGGAAGGATGGCGTGATGAGTGCGGACACGCGGCTGGAAAAGCTGGGCGTGAGCGGTCTGGGCGGGACAGGTCTGGGCGAGGTCGACGAGCCGGCGTTCGCGGGGCTGGCGGAGCGGCACCGGCGGGAGCTGCACGTGCACTGTTACCGAATGCTCGGCTCGTTCGAGGATGCCGAGGACACCGTGCAGGAGACGCTTCTTCGTGCCTGGCGGCGGCGGGAGACCTTCGAGGGGCGGTCGACGTTCCGGGCCTGGCTGTACCGGATCGCCACCAACGCCTGCCTGGACCTGCTCGCGAAGCGCCGCCCGGAGCCCGCGACCGGCGGCGAGGTGCTGTGGCTGCAGCCCTACCCGGACCGGCTGCTCGACGAACTGCCCGCCGACAATGCGGACGAGCCGGAGACCGTCGCCGTCGCGCGGGAGACGATCGAGCTGGCATACCTGATCGCGGTCCAGCACCTCGCGCCGCGCCCGCGGGCCGTGCTCATCCTGCGGGACGTGGTCGGCTGGCCGGCGAAGGACGTCGCGGACCTTCTCGGGGACTCCGTCAACTCCGTCAACAGCGCGCTGCAGCGGGCGCGCGCAGGCATGCGGGAGCACCTGCCCGCCGAGCGGCAGGACTGGACCGGCGGCGAGGAGGACGCCGCGACGCGCGAGCTGGTGCGCCGCTTCACCGACGCCAGCGTGGCCACGGACATCGACCGGCTCTCCGCAATGCTGCGGGACGACGTCCGGTGCTCGATGCCGCCCACGCCGGGCCTGCACGCCGGCCGCGACGCGGTGGTGAACGACTGGGTGGAGAGCGGCTTCGTGGGCATGAAGGGCCTGCGCACCGTCCTCACCTCCGTGAACCGGCAGCCCGCCGTCGCCTTCTACCTCTGGCAGGAGCAGGAGGACGCGTACCTCCCGTTGACGATCGACGTCCTGCGCGTCACCAGCGGAGCCATCACCGAGATCGTCATCTTTCACGACGACCAGTTCCCGCGGCTCGGCCTGCCGGAGCGCCTGCCGGCGGACGGGACGCAGTAGCCCCGGTATGGACGCTCGCGCTGCGCGGTGGCGTGCGTGTCGCCGTGGTCGCGGCCCAGTGGTGCGACGCGTTCGGCGTCGTCACCCGCAGGCGGGTGCCAGGACCGTCACGGGCCAGTCAACACACCCCGTACGCCAGGCACCGACTGATGGAGAATCGACATGAACCGCATGAGTGACACCGGGGTCGCCGCAGGTCCGGCGTCGGGCCAGCCCAGCCACACCCACCGACTCCGCGGGCTCGCCGGCACCGGCTTCATTGCCACGCTCGCAGCGATGGTGGCCACCACCCTCGCCGCTACGCTTGCCCAGGCCGTTGGCGTCGACTTCGAGGTCCCCGATGGTGGCGAGACGATCCCCTTGGCCGGGTTCGCCGTGGTGACCGGCTTCTTCTCGGTCGTGGGCATCGTCATTGCCGTCGCTCTTCTTCGTTGGAGCGCTCGCCCCGCCGAACGATTCGTGTGGACGACAGTGTCGCTGACCGCGATCTCGTTGGTCCCGCCCTTCCTCTCCGCGGCAAACACCGCCACCACCATCGCCCTCCTCGGGCTACACCTCGTCCCTGCGACGGTGATGATCCCCACCCTGGCGCGGAGCCTCCGCGCCCGGACCGATTGACGATCCCGTCGCAGATACGGCGCGACGCTCTTCGCGGCGGTGACCGCTTCGCCGACCGGCACCCCGTCCGCTCCCACCGCAAGCCCGGCCACCACGCCACGTCCTTACGGCCCTGACCTGCCCACACTCCCCCACCAGCCAGATTAGACAGCAGCCGAAGTCCGTTCGAAGCCGTTGAGCACTGCTCCTGAAACAGGACGCCGCACCCTCTCCGACCTGGGCAGACGTGGCGCCGCAGGCCGGGGTGGGTGCAGTTGAGGGCCGCTCGATTCCGTTGGGCGCAGTTCAAGCCTCGCCACGTGCGCCCTGTGTGCGGGCGAGGCGCAAACCCGGGCGGCGAGCACTGTCGACCGAGTCGCATACGCGGGACTCGCAAGACTCTTTTCAACATCGATATTTAATGATATCTATCTCACACCGAACCTCCTACCCCCACCGGAGCGCGACGTGCGGAGATCCCGTCTGACAACCCTCGCCCTGAGCCTGGTCACGGCCCTGGGCGCCACCCTCACTCTGGCAGCGCCCGCCCAGGCGGCTCCCGGCGACCATTACGTCGCCCTCGGCGACTCCTACTCTTCCGGGGTTGGTGCCGGCAGCTACACCGCCGAAAGCGGTTCCTGTCAGCGCAGCACCAACGCCTACCCGGCGCTGTACGCCACCAACGTGCGACCCGCGTCGTACCGCTCGGTTGCCTGCTCCGGTGCCACCACCGCGAGTGTGACCAACACGCAGCTCGGCGCGCTCAGTGCCACCACGACCCTGGTCAGCGTCACGGTCGGCGGCAACGATGTCGGATTCGCCAACATCATGACCACCTGCGTGCTCTACGGGACCACCGACTGCGTGGCCGCCGTGCAGGCCGCCGAGGACAAGGCCCGGGCCGACCTCGCCAACCTGCTGCGCACCGTTTACAACGGAATTCGCACCCGAGCGCCCTCGGCCCGGGTGGTGGTCGTCGGCTACCCGGTCTTCTACCAACTGGGCACCACGTGTGTCGGACTCAGTGCCACCTCGCGTGCGAAGATCAACGAGGGCATCAACCTGGTGGATGACATCACCCGAAGTGCCGCCCTGGCCGCCGGCTTCACCTTCGCTGACGTCCGGTCGCAGTTCGTCGGGCACCAACTGTGCAGCTACGGCGAGAAGTGGTTGCACGCCCTGAACTTCGCCAACCTCGGCATCTCCTACCACCCGACCGCAGCCGGTCAGTCCGGCGGCTACTACCCGGCCTTCCGCTCCGTCGCCGGCTGACGTCGGGGGCGCGCGGGGCTTTGTCCGGTGCCCCGCGCGCCCGGCGTCTTCCCGTCGAGCCACACCGGGTATCCGCCCCGGGCGCGTGGTCTCATGCGCGGCGCTGACAATCCGAAGTGTTCGATCGCAGCGACCTCACACCCCGCGAACGACTCCTCGCCGTCTTCGACATCCACGCGCCCCTGTGCCCGTTCATCGCGGCGGCCGTCGACAACTCGGCGAACAACTGGCGCTGCTCCTGGATGGCGCCTCGGCCCGCAGCCGAGTCCTCAACACCGAGACCTTGGCCACCGCCGCCGCCATCGCAGCCGTCCTCGTCGACAACGCCATCCCCACGGCGGCGGTACCGGCCGGCGCAGGCGGGAACCAGTCAGCCGGACAGGCCACCCACACGCCAGCCTGAACCTGAGGTGCCACGGGTTCTCCGGACAGGGACCCCAATGCGGTCTTGCTGAGGATGGTGCTGAGTTGACGATCTCTCCGCGCTAAAGGACGGAGGTTCCCTCCACGCTGCGCGTGGAACACGCGGCGTCCGGGCGGATTCCTGCTTCGCGGCGCGGTGCCGGCACGGGTGCCGGTCTTACCTGCGCTCCACAGACGTTTAGGCTCTCGGCGCGTCCCGCCGCGAGTATGTTGATGGCCGCGTTGACGTCCCGGTCGTGGGTCGATCCGCATGGGCAGGTCCACGATCGGAGGTTGAGCGTCATCTTGTCGTTGATCCGGCCGCAGTCGGAGCACATCCGGGTGGAGGGAAAGAACCGGTCCACCCGGCCGAAGGTCCGCCCGTACCGGGCGGCTTTGTACTGCAACATGTCGGTGAAGCTGGCCCAGCCCGCATCGTGCACGGGCTTCGCGAGTCTGGTTCGGCCGAGACCGGTCACGCACAGGTCCTCGACGTATACCGCTTGGTTGTCGCGGATGATCGTCGTGGACAGTTTGTGCTGCCAGTCCCGCCGGGTGTCGGCCACCCGGGCGTGCGCCCTGGCGACTTTCACGACGGCTTCCTTGCGGTTCTGACTGCCTCGCTGCTTGCGGGACAGGTCCTGCTGCAACCGCTTGAGCTTGCGGGCCGCGCGGCGCAGGAACTTCGGTGCGGTCACCTTCGTGCCGTCGGAAAGGACGGCGAAGTGGGTCAACCCGAGGTCGATGCCCATCTCGGACTCGACCGGCGGCAACGGCTCGTCTGTGGTCTGCACAACGAACGAGGCGAAGTACCGGCCCGCAGCGTCCCGGATCACCGTGACCGAGGTGGGCTCGGCCGGCAAATCCCGCGACCAGCGCACGCTCAGGTCACCGACCTTCGGCAACCGCAGCCGGCCATTGGCACAGACCTTGAACCGGCTGTTCCTGGTGAACCGGATGGCCTGCCGGTTGTCCTTGCGGGACCGGAACCGCGGCGGAGCCACCTTCCGACCTTCGCGTCTGCCGGTGACCGAGGCGAAAAAGTTGCGATACGCGGTGTTCAGGTCCGCGAGGGCCTGCTGCAGCACCACCGACGACACCTCGGCCAGCCACGCCCGTTCGGGTGTGGCTTTGGCCAGGGTGATGACCTGCCTGGACAGCTCCCCGTCGGTGACGTACCGCCGTCCGGCGTCGCGGGCTTCCTGCCGCGCGCGCAGTCCGTCGTTGAACACCGCCCGCGCGCACCCGAACGCCCGAGCCAACGAATGCCGCTGACTCGGCGTCGGGTAAACGCGGTAGTTGTAACGGAGCCACACAGACACAACTCACCATTGGTCTATGACCCAGATCGAAGACATCCGCACTGGCAGACACTGCGTTTTCGCTCTACACGCTCATTTGGTCTTCGTAACGAAGTTCCGCCACGACGTGTTCGCCGACCGGCACCTCACCCGGATAGAGGAGATCCTGCAGACGGTATGCACCAACTTCGAAACCGAGTTGGTCGAATTCAACGGCGAGAACAACCACATCCACCTACTCGTGAACTTCCCGCCCAAAGTCGCCCTAGCGAAACTGGTCAACTCCCTCAAAGGCGTGTCCAGCCGACGGATGCGGCAGGAGTTTCCCGACCTACGGCGGCACTACTACCAGGCCAACAAGCTCTGGTCGGGATCATACTTCGCAGGCTCCGTCGGCGGGGCACCGCTCAGCGTCGTACGCCAATACATCGAGCAGCAAAACCGTCCGGTCTAGAGCACTACTCAGGCCAAGCGGCCCCCCACCGCGAGCCTCCACCCCCGCCCTGAAGAGCGGAGCACTGGCCCGCAACCCGGTAGCCCATCACGGTCGGGACGGTCAGGGTGAGGGCGGCCGCGATGTCGGCGTTCGACTTGCCGTCGGCGACGGCCTTGGCGACCTGGCTCTCACGAGCGCTGAGATGTTGGAGGCGTTCTCGTGCCGCCAGTTGGTCGGTGTCGTGGCTGGTGCTGTTGGCGACCATGGTGATGAGCCGTCGGGCGATCTCCGGCGACAGCATGCTGTCCCCTTGGCGTGCCGACCGGATGGCGCGAACCCCGGCGGCGATACGCCAGATCGCCCACCGGGCACGGGCGCACGTCGCCCGCCGCGCCCGGAAATCACACGCGGCCACCAGATCCACCACGCCAAGGAACTCTGAGTCGCCCCGGTGAATTGGAGGCAGCCCCGGCACACCCCCGTAGCGCATTCCCCCCGACCGTCCTGAACTGGGCACCCCCGCCGGCACCGGAGGCGACGTCATCGGGACGGGCCCCAGAGGTAGACACCGAGACCGGCCAGCAACAGGCTGATCAGGCTCGCACCGGCGCGTACCGAGTTCCACCACGTCCAGCCGGACGAGTAGTCCGCCCACACCCGGACCGCCTCCGCCGGGTCGGTCGGCACGCCCGCGGCGTCGAGCGTCTCGTTCATCGGGACGTTGACGACCACCGTCGGGATGAACGCGCCCACCACGTACACCCCCGCGGCCACCAGGAACAGCACGCCCGCTGGCCGGCGACCGAGGATCAACAGCATCACACCGGTCACCGTGGCGGCGACGATCGGGCCGAGGAACGTGACGAAGAACAGCGGATTCTGGATCTTCTGGTTGATGCTCGTCATGGCCCGGATCGCGGTGCCGGCGTCGACGGCGTTGAGACCGGGCATCACCGACACCGAGAAGGCGTAGTAGACACCGGTGATCGCACCCGTCACCGCCAGGGTCACCGCCGCCGACCAGGCAGCCAGGGTGGCGGTCATGCCCAGTCCGCCCATTTTTCACCAGGCGAGGTGTCCCACGCGCCAGCGGCGGCGGCATCCCGGGCATAGTCGGCGAAGCCGCGGGGCTTGCGCCCCAGCGCCCGTTGCACACCATCGGTGAGCTGGGCGTTGCGGCCGTCCAGAACCTTGTCGAACAGCTCGGTCAGCACCGCCGCAAGCTCGGCTGGTACGTCATACCCGGCCACCCCGGCGGCGTACTCCTCGGGCGGAACCGACCGGTAGCGGATCTTCCGCCCGAGCGCGTTGCCGTCCAGTACGGGTGCCCAAGTGCGCTGGTCGGTCCGGTCGAACGGCGGCACGCCGGAGCGGGAGCCGACCCGTACCGGCCGGTCGAGCTTGATGAGCCGGTCCAGCACCCGGCGGCCGGTCTTGCCCGTGCCGCCCAGTCCCAGAATCGGCTGCTCATACACGTTCTCTGTCATGCCACCAGTCAAGTCGGGGGCGACGGCACCGGGAATGGGCGAGGCTCTCGACCCCATGTTCCGACGTCTCAACCGTCCAGGTCCCAGGGGCTATGGATGCCCTCGCATGGCTGCTGGACGGGCCGAGAGCGCGCGGTGCGTTCCTGATGCGGTCAGTGTTCGACCCGCCGTGGTCGGTACGGATCCAGGATCACGCGCCGCTCACCCTGGTCACCATGCTGCATGCCGCGGCGTGGGTGGCACCGGACAGCGCTGCCCCGGGGACGACTACCGCTTGACGCGGCTAACACTGTTAGCTTACGGTCAGGCTAACGCCGTTAGCCAGGAGGAGGGTTATGATCACCAGCAGTTCCGCGTTGTCAACCCGCGCCGCGCGGGCGCCAGGATCTGGTCGCGATCGGATCGCAAGGATCATGTTGTGGTTCGCCGCCGTCGGCGCCGCCGGCGCCGCGCTCACCGCGGCCGCCACGGTTTGGGACGCCGATGGCGGGACCAAAGTCGTCGAGACCTGGCGAGCCTACGGCCTCGTCGTCTTCGCTGGCCTGTTCCTGCTGCTTTCGCTGGCACCGCGCGGCTACCGAGGCGTGTGGGAGCTGGTGATCTTCCACAAGGTCGCGCTCACGGTGACCGCCTTGTTCTACGCCGCCCACGGCGGCATCGCCGACACCGCAACGATCGTCGGTTGGGATGGCACCGTCTCGGCGCTCCTCATCGGTGCCTACGTGTTGAGTCGCGGTTGGACGTCGTCCCCGGACCGTCGCGGCACCGCCCAACGCGCCGGATGAGAGCCCTGGTAGCGATCCCGGCTTGCCCGAGGCGCTGGTGAACCGCCGCGCCGAGGTGGTCAACGCGGCCGAGCGGATCCTGGAACGTGAAGGCCCAGACGCGGTAACCATGCGGCGCCTCGCCGACGAACTACGGATCCAGGCACCCTCGCTGTACAAACACATAGCCGGCAAGACCGAGATCGAAGCTGCACTGCAACAGCGCGCGCTGGAGAGGCTCGGTGCTGTGCTGGCCGGGGCCAGAGCCGACCTGGCCACGCTCGTCGCCGCCTACCGGCGATGGGCGCTTGAGCACCCTCGTCTCTACGAGTTCAGTGCCCGCCAGTCCCTGGATCGTCCACGTCTCGAGTCCGGCGTCGAGGCTGCGGCGGCTGCGCCCCTGTTGAAGGTCACCGGCGGCAACATCGCAGCCGCGCGTGCCATCTGGGGCGTCGCACACGGCCTTGTCGATCTTGAGCTGGCCAACCGATTCCCACCCAACGCCGACCTCGACGCGGCGTGGGCGCACGCGATCAACGCGTTCGCCATCTATTGCACGCCAAGCGAAGGAAACCCGGCTTCGGGGGTGGGCCCGTAGAAGGCCCTGGGCGCTGCGTCCGCTGGCGGCTGCCGCCGGCGCTCAAGACGCGGATGGCTCCTCGTGACGGTTGAGCCATCGGACGAGAGCGCGTTCGATGTGTCCTCGTTGCCGCATCCATCGGATCAACAGGGCGATGCCGAGTGACAGGACCAGGCCCGCCCACTTGGGTGCACCCGCTTTCCACACCAGCCCGCCAGCGAGTCCGGCGATCAGAAGCAGAACCCACTCCGTCCTTCCAGGGGTCACCCACCTGGCCGACCTTGTGCGAATCACGAGCACATCGAAGCACATATCCGGTCTGTGACCTCCTCGTCTCGAAAGAACTATCACCAGCGATTCACCTGGGGGGAAGTGCTGCATGAGCTGGCTGGCCCGTCCTTCACCGTCCATGGACGTCCACCCCTCGTTCGCTTCGGTCGTCACTCGGTTAGTCACCTATCAAGGCGGATAGGTAGCCGGAGCTGCCGTCAGGACGACGCAAGCTCCACTCGCAGCCCCTGGCCATACTCGTCCGCTTCATCATCCGTGACGACAGCGAAGGCCCCGGGTGGAACCCCGTGGAGCTTTGCGACTCGAGAGGCGACAGCCAACAGGGCTGGCTCGTCCGCTCCGCCAATGAAGAAGATGTAGACATCCTCGGGCACCACCGGCCCGCGCTCCGGGCGGCGGCACTGCGACAGGGTCTGGTTCATAAAGGACCGTCGTCGGAGGTCAGCACGCGGGTACACCTGATGCTGGCGACTTCGCCGTTGACCGGTAGCCAGTAGAACGGAATGAACGCGGCGACTGCGATCAGGCAGGGGCGTCCTCCCGTTAGCTCCAACGACCTCGGGTGCCCTGATCACCCGTGGCGGCACCGGTTGCCAGCGGATCTCTGCGGCCGCTAGATTGACATTTCATCGATGAACGTCTACCTCGCAAGGTACCGGGAGTCCGCATGTCCACGTCTGTCACTCGCCGCACCGTCCTGGCCGGTGGCGCCGGTGCCGCCATCGGCCTAGCGCTGCCCGGCCCCGCCGCCCACGCCGATGGCCACCATCCCACCAGCGTGACCTTCACCCTCGACGCGAGAACGCTCGACGGCGGTGAGCAGGTCACCTCGGTCACTCTCGACACCGGCCGGCTCGGGCCGATCGACGCCGCCGGGCTCACCCCCGGCACGTTCACCGTGCATGCCAAGGCCACCAGCCCGATCCCGATCGCTCCCGGCGATCTGATCTTCAGCGAGTACGACCTGGACCGCACGGTGACCGCGGCCCGGCTCGACCGGCACGGAAACATTGTGCTGGAGCTGAGCTACGCCGAAGGTCAACTCGGCGGTGGCACCCTCGGCTACATCGTTAGCAGGGGCCGCAACGTCCGGCTGGACGTCGTCTACACCATCAGGCATAACACCCCGCTCGTCCGGCGCAACGGCTCGCCGTTCACCATCACTCGCTTCGTGCAGGGGCGGCTGTCGAACCCCGAGGTGGACGCCTTCAGCCACCACGTCTCGGGCTCGGTCCTGAAGTACCGGTTGTACTCCCCGGAGCGTTCGCCCCGCCACGGTCGGCTGCCGCTGATCCTCTGGCTGCACGGCGGCGGCGAGGGTGCCTCACTGCCCGACGGCTACTACGACAACGAGACCACGCTGCGCGCCAACCGCGGCGCGCTGGGCTTCGCCACCCCGGAGGCTCAAGGCATCTTCTCCGGCGCGTACGTCGTCGCTCCGCAGAGCACGTCCTACTGGATGGAGGACGGCCCCCGGTTCGCCCCGCTGATCCGCGAGATCGTCGAGGACCTCGTACGCCGCAAGCGTGTCGACCCCGACCGGATCTACGTGGCCGGTTGCAGCAACGGCGGCTACATGTCCCTGGAGATGACCGTTGCCTATCCCGACCTGTTTGCCGCGTCGGTGCCGATCTGCGGCGTCGTCGAGCCGCTCGGCGAGGAGGGCCCGCCGCTGATCACCGACGCGGAGCTGGCGAGGATCCACACCCCGACCTGGCTGGTCACCTCGCGCGACGACGACACCGTGCCACCCGAGACCAACACCATCCACGCCCACGACCTCATCCCGGGATCACTGATCACCCTGTACGACCATGTCGTCTGGAACGGCTACCAGTTCCCCGGTCACTGGTCCTGGATCTACGTGGCCCGCAACGACCCGAGCCGCAACGGCACCCACATCTGGCAGTGGTTGGCCCGCCGTCGTCGGTGATCCGCCGCTCAGGGTCAAGCGAGCGGGCCCGACACCGTCAGCACCGGCCGAGCCAATCCCGGATTCATGGCGGGGTTCGTCCCAGGTTCGTCCGGGCCATGGACTCTACGAGACCATCCACCGCCGGGACGTCGCGATCTTGCACTTTCTGCCTCGACTTAGGGGGCAATCCACGCATCTCGGCGACCGAAACTGCAAGATCGGCGCGGCGGGGCGCTGCGGCGGGGCGCTCTGGAGTGGCGAACCTGGGTTCGGGAGTTCGCCGTGCCTCCTTGGCCCAGCGGCCGAACGCTGAACGCAACGGTGTTGATCTGGGGATAACGTTTTGATCTTGCTGGGTTGCACCATCCGACGTCTACAGCTACCGACCTCCGCACTCCCCCAACTTTCCGGAATCTGTAAACAACCCTTGATATTAAACCTCACGAACGTCAATATGTGTGGAGGTCGCGGGTCGCCGAAGCCTGGGGAGTGAGCCATGAGAAGCCGTCGGATTTTCGCAGTGGTAGCCGGGGCGGCGATGACCGTCACGGCCACCATCGCCTTCGTCCCCAGCAGCACGGCGGCCGTGTCGTCGGCCAACGCCGTTCCGATGGTCGCCTGCACCGCCCCGGCCTGGGCCGAGGGCCCCACCTACCAGGCGGGCGCCCAGGTCACTTACGGCGGCCGGCTCTACCAGGCTCTGGTCACCCACACCGCGTACCCCGGAGCCGGATGGAACCCCGCCGCGACCCCGTCGCTGTGGCGTGACTTGGGCGCGTGCTCGGGAAGCACTCCGCCGCCCACCACGCCACCACCGACGACCCCGCCGCCCACCACGCCGCCCCCGACCACACCTCCCCCCACCACGCCGCCGCCAACCGGTGGGACCTGCGCGGTGAAGTCGCGGCCCGCCGGCAAGGTATTGCAGGGCTACTGGGAGAACTGGGACGGCGCCTCCAACGGCGTACACCCCGGACTCGGCTGGATCCCGATCACCGACAGCCGGCTCAACCAGCACGGCTACAACGTGATCAACGCGGCGTTCCCGGTGATCCGCTCAGACGGCACGGTGCTCTGGGAAAACGGCATGGACGCTGGCGTGAAGGTGGCCACCCCGGCCGAGATGTGCCAGGCCAAAGCGGCTGGCGCCACCATCCTGATGTCGATCGGTGGGGCCGCTGCGGGCATCGACCTGAGCTCCAGCGCGGTCGCCGACCGGTTCATCGCGACGATCGTGCCGATCCTGACGGCCTACCACTTCGACGGCATCGACATCGACATCGAGACCGGCCTGACCGGCAGCGGCAACATCAACACCCTGTCGACGTCGCAGGCCAACCTGATCCGGATCATCGACGGAGTGCTGGCCCGGATGCCGTCGAACTTCGGCCTGACCATGGCACCGGAGACGGCCTACGTCACCGGCGGCAGTGTGGTCTACGGCTCAATCTGGGGTTCGTACCTGCCGATCATCAAGAAGTACGTGGACAACGGCCGGCTCTGGTGGCTGAACATGCAGTACTACAACGGCAGCATGTACGGCTGCGCCGGCGACTCGTACCCGGCGGGCACCGTGCAGGGCTTCACGGTGCAGACGCAGTGCCTGAACAACGGCCTCACCATCCAGGGCACCACCATCCGCGTGCCGTACGACAAGCAGGTCCCGGGCCTGCCCGCGCAGAACGGGGCAGGCGGTGGCTACATGTCGACGGCGTTGGTCACGCAGGCCTGGAACTCCGTGCCCGGTCTCAAGGGCCTGATGACCTGGTCGGCGAACTGGGACGGGTCGAAGGGGTGGACCTTCGGCGACAACGTGAAGCGCCTGCAGGGCCGCTGACAGGTGCTGGCGCCCAGGTCGGGGAGGAAGCTCCCCAGCCAGCCGAGCGCATCCAGTGACCACTCGTCGAGTGTCCCGTGGAAGGTCGGCCGAGCACACCGCCCGCGCACGCCGAGGATCGACCCGCGCGGGCGGTGGTGGGTGAAACTACGCGGCGGCTCCCCCGTCGAACACCAGGTCGGTGCCGACGGCGAAGCCGGCGTCGGGCGAGGCCAGGTACAGCACCGCTGCGTCGATCTCGTCGAGGGTGCCGACGCGGCCGATCGGCAACTGTGCCGCCATCCGGTCGGCGCGGCCGGCTGGGCTTTCCCCGGGCAGGAGAGACATCCCGGTGTCCATGGGGTTCACAGGGACCGCCACACCAGCGCATGGCCCGGCGCGTGGTGTGACTCCAGAGCAGATCGAGTAGGTGCGTCCACGGCTGGTCGAGTTCACCGCGCAGATGCTGCAGGGTGCGGTTCGGCGGTCGGATCAGCGCGTGCTGGCCCGTCGCAAGCAGTGCCGGTACGCACGTGGCACTTGCCATCCCCTTGATGCATCCAATCGGCCAACATCGGCGGGCTTGCTGCCGTCAGGCTGCCCGCGCTGTCGTCGCCCCTGCTGTCAGCCGGTTCGACGAACCAGCGGCACCGCTTTCAGTCGATGTGCGGCGGTGGCCGATCGACAAGGATCGCCGGATCAGCCGCTCTCCGCCTGCTTCCTGGCTCGTAGGGTGCGCAGCATCCGCGCGTCCTGAAACCCGACCGCACGGGCCGCAGCATCCGCAGTCGCGCCATGATCGATCAGGTGCTCGGCTCTCTCCAGACGCAGGACCTGCTGGTACGCCAAGGGGGTGGTGCCGGTCGCCCGCCGGAACAGGCGCGTGACGGTCCGCTCGCTGCATCCGGCGGCTTCAGCAAGCAGACGTAACGGCAGCCGCTCGGTAAAGCGGCTGTCGACCAGGTCCTGGATGCGGTGCACCGCTTCGTCGACGTGCGACCGGTGGCGCAGGACCGAGCTCAGCTGCGGATCGCCGCCCTCGCGGCCGACGTGGACGACCATGGCCCGCGCGATGCTGGCGGCCACGGCCGGTCCGTGCCGGACGCTGACCAGGTGCAGGGCGAGGTCCGTCGCACTCGCCACCCCCGCGCAGGTGACGACCCGGTCGTCCGAGACGAAGAGGACGTCCCGCACGACCACTGTCCCCGGGTAGGTCCGTGCGAGTTCCTCCTGTATCGCATGGTGGGTGGTGCAGCGGCGCCCCTCGAGCAGACCTGCCCGACCAAGGGCATCGACTCCGGCGCAGATGCTGACCACCGTTCCGCCAGCTGCGTGGTGCTCACGCAGCCGACGGGCGTTCGCGGCGCTGATCATCCGGTCGGGTCCGCGCCATCCCGGTACGACGACCAGGTCGTCGGCGGTGAGGGGTGGCCAATCGACGTCAACGTTCAGGGACAGCCCCTGCACGCTGCACACCTCAGCTTCGTCTGACACGTAGTGGAGCCGGTAGTCGTGGCCGAAATCGGTGGCGATGGAGAACACCTGAGCCGGTGCCGCCACCTCCAGCAGGTGCACCGAGGGGACGAGGAGGAAGACGACGCGCGGCATGGCAGGTTCAGCGTAGCGGTGTGCCTGTCAGCTCAGCCACCGTCCTAATGGTCGCGAACCGTCCGGACAGCGCGTACCGGGTGCGCTCGATGATGTCCCGTACCCCCAAGGCAGACCCGCCGTCCAAGTCCGGGATAGGGCAGGTAGCCGTCGCGTCGATCGCGAAGGTGACGTCGAAGCCTAGGTCGGCGGCCACGCGGGTGGTCGTCTCGCAGCACTGCTCGGTCTTGATGCCACACACCGTCAGTTCACGTACACCCCGCCGAGTCAGCATCTGGTGAAGGTTGGTGGTGGTGAACGCGTTGTGCGCGGACTTGACCAGCACCGGCTCGTCGGTTGCCCGGTCCAGGCCGTCCATCAACCGGACGTACCCTCGGGCGGGATCGAAGACGGTACCCGAACCAGCGCGTGACCCGAGAACCCAAATGACGAGGTCGTCCTGCGCCCTGGCCAGGCTCACCAGCCGGTTGACCTGACCGACGATGTCGGGCTCGGAGACCAGCTCCCAGTCGGGCAGCTGGCGAAACGACTCCTGCACATCGATGACCAACAGCGCTCTGTTCATCCATCCAGGGTGCAACCTGCTTCTGCCCTGCCGAAGACCGGAACCGGCCAGCTTGCGGATCGATCCGGACAGCCTGTGGCCAGGGCGAGCCCTAACTACGCATTGGAGATCAACTCCCGGAGAGCGCTCGATGGCAGCAGCGCTGCTGGGGTCAGAGGGGCGAGGGCAGGACGAACGCCGCGACCTCCGGCCGCTCGGCGTGTAATGCGTCGCTCGCCATAGTTGATCAACGCTTGGCGAAGACCAAGGTTAGCTCTCAGGCGCTGCGGGGAGCGGCACACCGGCCCACGGAATGGGCAGGGGGTGCCGCTGCAGCAACGTGTCGAGCACGTCGCGGATCGTGTGTCGGGACAACTCGCCGACGACGACCTGGGCCACGCGGTCGTAGATGCCGTCCAGGACGGGCGCGATGCCGTACCCGACCGGGCAGTCCTGGCGGGGCTGATGCGGGTGCAGCACGAACACTGAGCCCGACTCGACGACGGCGTACACGTCGGCAAGGGTGATGGCGGCGGCTGGCGCCCGCAGCGACCACCCGCCGCCGGGACCGACGTCGGTGGTGACCAGGCCGGCATCGCGCAATGGGCCGAGGGCGCGGCGGACGGCGGCCGGATTGCTGTCCAGGCTGGCGGCGATCTGGTCGCTGGTCAGCCCGGTGTGGCCGTGCCGTTCTGCCAGCGCGAGCCAGCACAGGGCATGAACGGCCACGGTGAGGCGACTGTTGCCGGCCATGAGGTCTCCGTTCAGGGGGTTGCGCTTTTGGTTCCCACCACGATAATACGTAACAGGTTCTGTTACAGATAGGGGCTCGCGTGCAACCTTCCGACTTCACCAGCTGTGCCGTAGTGGAGATGCGGCGCTACGCGTTGCGACCAGGGCACTTCGACGATCTGCAACGGGCCTTCCAGCCGTGGTTCGTCGCGGGCCAGGAGCAGGCCGGGATGCGGCTGGGCGGACAGTTCCGGGATCGGAACGACCCGGACCGGTTTGTGTGGTTTCGAGGCTTCGCCTCTATGGACCAGCGTCGCGAGGCGCTGGAGTCCTTCTACTTCGGGCCGGTGTGGCAGGCGCACCGCGACGCGGCCAACGCCACAATGATCGACAGCGATGACGTGCTCCTGCTGCGCTCGACCGAGCCGGCGCACCACCCGGGTGCGCCGGTGACCCCCGGGCAGCCGGGACCGACGGCTGCCCCGACCTGGGCGGTCGCCCAGGTGTGGTCGCTGCCAGCCGACGCCGACCTGGAGGCGTGGCTGGCCACCGCCGGACACGCGGTTCTCCAGCGGGTTCTCGGCGTACCGGTGGCCATGTGGCGCACCGAGCCGGCGGAGAACACGTTCCCACGGCTACCGGTGCGCGACGGCCACTTCGTGGTGTCACTGGCGGTGTTCGGAGACGGGGAGCAGTGGTCCCGGGCAGCGGCCCGGCTCGATGACGACCTCGACTGGCGCCGGTTCACCGACCGCCTGTCGGATGTCGGGGTGACAAGCGAGGTGAATCACCTGCAGCCGACGGCCACTTCGAGCCACCCGATGCCGGTGGCCGCACCAGCCCACTAGAGGGTGGCTCGATGATCGAGCCGTGAAGCATCGACGGGCTACCACGCCGCACGGCGGGATTCGACTTCCTCATCGGATCGTGGCGGGTCGACAACGAGCGCCTGCGTGAGCCGCTGAGGCGGCCGGCAGGAGGATATTCCATACCGGCGTCCGCGTGGTCGACCAACCTGCACAACGGCGCGATGAGTGTCGACGAGATGTGGTAACCGGACGAGGACTTCGCGGGCACCTCGATCCGACTACACGGCCAGCAGCGGCACGTGGACGACCTAATGGGTGAACAGCAGCACCGGCCGACTGCACGGTCCCGTCGCCGGGCGCTGGGTAGGGCCCGGCAAAGTCGTGGGGGTGCCCGGCTTGATCAGTTTGGTGTAGACGCGCCCTTGCCGGTGGCAGCAGGGCGGGCATGACGGCCCGAATGATCACCGAGGTTCCCACGCCTTGTTGATCGTCCGAAGTGGCGCCTGGGCGTGGGCGCTGCGCATTGGTGAGCAGGTCCGGCACCAGGTCGACCACTTGCGGGTAGCGGGCGTACTCGAACGTCGTCCACGCGTACTCCACATCCCGCAGCGCCCGGTCCACCGGCACCACCGGCCGGCGGTCCGCCGGCTTGCCTAACGGGATCTCGTAGCGGGAGAGCGCGGCCCTGATCCGATCGACGCCCCCGACGCGATTCGTCGCTTGGACCGACGCGGCGTCCCGGCCAGACCTTCGTCCAGCGTGGTCGCCCAGATTCGTTCGGCGATGGACCTGGGTTGGTTAGCGCGCTGCCTGGCCTGTGTCGCGTGCCGCGGCGAGGCTGCGGAGAAGCGCGGTCGGCGCCGCGGGCAGCGGTGGCAGCCTGCGGCGTCCGGACCTCACCGATCCGTTAGCGGACCGAATACCCGGCCAAGGCGGCTTGATGAGTGGTTACGCGATGAGCAGGAGCGCGCTGATCGCCAGCATCACCGCTGCGGTAGCGCCGTGGATGCCGTAGACGGCCGCCTTGGGGCCGTTGCTGCGCAGCACGATCACCGCGTCGCCGACGGGTATGACGGTGGCGGCCAGCAGGATCCAGCCCAGCAGGTGGGTTGTCCCGCCGATCAGCACGATCAAGATGAAGAGCCCTGAGGCGATGTCGCGGACGCCCTTGACGGACAGCCAGGCTTGGAAGGCCCGGTCTTCGGTCGGCGTGTCGGGGATCCCGAAGCCGCCCGCGCCCTGCGGGGCCCAGAAAGAACTGGTGCCCATGAAGATGACGGCCGCGCCGATCAGTCCGGCGAGCACGGTGGCGATGTTGCTGAGCATGAGGTGTTCCCTCAATCCTGGATTGGCCCTCGGGCGGGCGGGATGTTGTGGTTGAGGCGGAAGATGTTCTCTGGGTCGTAGACGGCTTTGAGGTCGGTCAGCCGCCGGTAGTCCGTGGCGTTGTAGGCGGAGCGGACCTGCGTGGCGGCGTTCTCGCCGTTCATGAAGTTGAGGAACTGGCCGCCGGTGCTCCATGGCGCGATCGCCTCGAACATGCGCGCGTGCGCCAGCCGGATCTGGGTGATGTCGGCGCGTTCCAGCCGGGACACCACGTTGAACAGGTATCGCGCATCGCGGTTGCCGACGGCATTGTTCACGGCGGGCGGGTGGGCGAGTCTGCCGCCGAGGTGGCGCAGTTCGACGATGTGCGGCACCGGCGCATGGGGGCCGGCCAGGTCGAGGATGGCTTGCACGGCGGTGGCGTCGAGTTCGCCGAGCATGGCCGTGCCCGACTCGACCGCGCCCGGCGCGACGGGGTCGTTGTGGATCGACCCAGCTTCTGTGTAGGCCAGCTTACCGAGAGTGTCGCTCATCGGGCCGATCGCCCGCAGTGGCGCCACCAGGCGCTCGCCGGTTCCGGGATCGCCGGCCGCGCAGGCGATCCGGATGTGGATGGTGCGACGGCCGCGCAACGGCTCCGGGATCGCTGGAACGTCCGGCAGGGAGATCAGCGCGATCGAGGAGTTCATCGCCTCCGGCACTGTGGCGGCCCATTGCAGGTAGGTGCCGAACACATCGGCGGCCTTCTCAACGGGAAAGACCAGTGCTCCGCCATACAGCGTGGTGACCGGCATCAGATCGATCTCCATTCCGGTCACCACGCCGAAGTTGTCCCGGGCGCCGCGCAGAGCCCAGAACAGGTCCGGCTCGCAGTCCCGGGTGACGTGCCGCAGACGGCCGTCCGCCGTGACGACGTCGAGGCCGCGCACGTGGTCAGCGGCGTAACCGAAGGTCCGGGACAGCAGGGCCAGGCCACCGCCGAGGGTGTAGGAGACCGCGCCCACGTGCGGGGCCGAGCCGGACAGGGGTGCCAGCCCGGCCGCTGCTGCCCTGTGGATCACCTGATCCCAGCGTGTTCCCGCGGCCACCCACGCGGTGCCGGCATCGGCGTCCACCCGGACGGCGCTCATCCGCGCGGTGGTGATCAGCACTCCACCCTCGGCGGCGACGGCGGCCAAGGCATGCCCGGTGCCCTGCACCGCCACCGGGAGCCCGCGACCGCTCGCGTACGTCACCGCCGCCTGCAGGTCGGCGGGCCCGGCGGCACCCACCACCAGGTCGGGTCGATGCCGGCGGGCGGTCTGCCAACCGGCGCGTTCCTCGTCGTATCCCTCGTCGCGGGGCACAAGTACCGGCCCCATCACCTGATCGGCCAGCCGGTTCATGCTTCCTCCTTGTCGCCGCCGAGCCTGGTGGCCAGGAACAGGCCTGCACGCTCCAGCGCCGCTGCCGACTCGGCCGATTCGGCGTCGAGCTGGAACACGTGCGGTTGACGCGGAACCACCTCCAACGTCACCTCGACCTCGTCGGCCCCGGCACGTCCGGCGAGCCGTACGGCGTCGTCCAGCAGGAGCTCGCTCGAGCCGACCTGGATCAGCAGGGGCGGCAGCCCGGTGAGATCGGCGAAGACCGGGCTCGCCTCCGGTGCCGCACCGTCGCCGCCAGCGAGGTCCCGGTCGAAGAGCCATTTGAGATCGGCCGGAGCGAAGAACGGGTCCACCCCGTCCTTGGACCGCATGCTCGCGCCGCTGAGGGTCAGATCGACCGCCGGCGAGAACAGGACCGCCGCAGCCGGCATCGGCAGACCCGCGTCCCGGGCGCGCATCATGGTGACGACAGCCAGGGCGGCGCCGGCCGAGTCGCCCGCGACCACCAACCGCTGCGGATCAACACCGGCAATGTTGAGCACTTCCGTTCCTCCAAAGTTAGTCAAGCTCCCTGACAGTCAGGTGACCTTACCATGCTGGTTGGTACCGTCAAGCGGCCTGACGAACTCGCCTGGGAGGAGGAACGCACGACGATGACAACGCGTTCAGGAACGCCGGAGCGGCGACACAAGCCGAAGCTGCCACTCCCCACCCTGCTCACGCAGGCCAGGGACATTGCGCTCGAGGGACTTCACCAGCAGTTGGCCGACGAAGGGTTCGAGGGGATCCGGTTCGCCCACGGCTCGATCTTCCGATACATCGACGCCGAAGGCGCGCGGCTGACCACGCTCGCCGAACGCTCCGGACTCACCAAGCAGGCGATCAGCGAACTTGTCGGCGAACTAGAGGATCGCGGCTACCTCGAGCGGGTCACCGACAAGGCCGACCGCCGCGCGAAGATCATCCGACTCACCAACCAAGGCAGGGCTGCTCAGGGCGCAGCCGCCCGGATCCTCGCCGACGTCGAGCAGCAATGGTCTCGGCTTCTCGGCAGGGACCAGGTCGCCATGCTGCGGCGGACTCTGGAACTGGTCATCGCCAACGAAACGGTCAACACTCCGACCACGTCCCCCCCGCAGTAGGCGTGCCGGCGCGACGCCGGGTGCACTGCGCCAGGATGCACAAGTGGATGCGGCGGTCAGCGGGTATCCCGTCGACGTGATGCGGGGTATCAGCCCCGCCCCGGTCCTGAACGCCCCGCCGGGCCGGTCGAACGCGAACAACGCCGGGCCCTGGGCACCCGCCGGGGTCAGGAGGCGGGAAAGAGGCCGAGGGCGGTCAGCAGCATCGGGACGGCCAGTAGGATCACGCCCAGCAGCACGGGTGCGCCGAGCACGCCGAGGACGACAACGCCTTTCCGGAGCTCGAAGCGCCGCGAGTAAGAGACCGCCAGGACACCGTAACCGGCTGCATACAACAGGAAAAAGAGCACGTAACCGATTCCGGCCATGTCGATCTGGTCGGCGGTGCCCGTCAGGCCCGAGGCCATGCCGACCGCTTGTGCCACGTTGCCGACGGCGTACACGCCGAGCATCGCAAACGCTCCCCACAGCGACACGCCCAGAAGCGCTGGAGGAAGAAACCTCGGGCGTTTGACGATCGACAGCAGTGCCACAGCCGCCCCTGTCACCTTCAGCCCGGCGACGAGCAAGTTCATCACGGCGATCCCGGAAGCGGACTCGGCATGGGGGCCGTCGGCGAAGTGGTCGGTCATCTCGTAGAAGACGTTGACCGCCGCAAACCCGATGCAGGCCAGAACCACCAGACCACCTGTCACGGTGACGCCGGCGCCGGGTCGCGCAGGGGCTTGGGGACGATCGGTTACGAAAGCAACGGAAGCCATGCCCGCCAGTCAACGCGCACCCGGCAACCGAGTTCTCCCTCGCGAGGGGGAAATCGACGTTGCGGACTAACGCTGGAGTGGGAGTCACGGTATGAGCTGGCGGGAGGGATTCCGCGCCTGGGTCAGCGGATGAGATGGGCGCGGGTGCGGCGGGAGACGTACGTGGGGACTGGCTGCCCGAGCCGGTTGTCGTGCCCGCCGACGGGTCGGGGCCGGCCGAGCACGCCTTGCTGACCGACTCACTGTCCATGGCGTTCCTGGTGCTACGACCGCCACGTCGGCTCCAACGCCTACACCAACACGGTCACCGGCTACACCGATCAGTACGCCCAACCGGTACCACCGTCACCATCCCCGCCGCCCAAGGCGCCCTCGCCGGCACCTACACCACCAGCGCCACCTACCATCCCGATCGCGGATGATCAGTTCGCCGGGTGAGCAAGTACCATGAGCCGTGACCACTCCTTACTTGGCGCGGCCTGAGCCGCCGTACTATGTCGCCGTCTTCACGATCACGCCGAGCGGAATTGATCCCGAAGGCTACGCCGAGATGAACAAGCGGATGTTGGAGCTGGTCGAAACTCACCCTGGCTACCTGGGCCGGGAGTCAGCGGTCCTGCCGGACGGCAGGGACCTCGTCGTCATTTACTATGCTGACGCCGAATCGATCCGCGCCTGGAAGCGGAACCCTGAGCATGTGGTAGCACAGCAGCTCGGCCGGCAGAGGTGGCTCGCGAGTTACCGTGTTGAGGTAGCGCGTGTCGAGCGCGCCTACGAGTTCGCGGCAGGCTCCAGTGTAGATGCGGCGCCGGACGGCGATGGATAGACCTGCGGGCCAGTGTCGATCAACTCGTGCTCCCGGGTAGGCGTACGACCGGTCGACAATCGCCCGCGCGACCTCGGGCGAGACGGAGGAGCGCCCGGCCCGAGCACGGTGAACGGTGCTTTCGGCCCCGGTTCACGTACACGCATCTGCCGCCGACAGCGCGTGCGAGACGACCGGATCTGCCGCCGACCGTGCGCGCTGTCTCAGGACATCGGTCACATTGAGTGATCATGCCCGTAAGAGCCCGGTGGGTGAGAACCGGCGTCGTAGCGCCGAGGCGCTCTTGGAGACGCTGTCCGAGAGCGCGGACGACACGCCGCGTCCGGGCAGGAGGCGCTGAACACGGCGTTCGACGAGCTGGTGCCGCTGCTGGGTGTGGCTGGGGCGTGTCGGTTGACCGGCCGGTCCCGCGCCACGCACTACCGGCGCCAACAACCTGCCATGGTGTCGCGACCGCTGCGGCCGAAGACGCCCCCGCCGTCGACGCTGAGCGAGGCCGAACGCCGCGCGGTCCTGGGTGTGTTGCATCGGGATGAGTACGCGGAGATGTCCGTGGCGCAGGTGTGGGCCCCTGAGCTCGACCAGGGTGCGTACTGGTGCTCACCGTCCACGATGTGCCGGATCGATCCTGCGCGAGGCGGGCGAGAGCCGGGAACGCCGACGGCAGGCCGCCCACCCGCCACGCACCATCCCGCAGTTGGCCGCCACCGGGCCGTCGTAGGTGTGGTCATGGGACATCACCCGCCTGAAAACCATGGCGCGGGGCGTCCGACCCGAGGTCCTGCACGCCGACCGGGGCTCGTCGAAACCACGAACACCGCCGCTCCGGGATCGGTCTGCACACCCCCGCCTCGGTGCACTACGGCACCGCCGCCGACGTGCACGACCAGCGGCAACGCACCCTCGACGCCGCCTGGCGGGCCCACCCGGACCGGTTCACCCGCCGCCCCCGACCCCGGCCCTGCCCGACACCGTGTGACTGTCCGACAGAGACGGTGGAAGAGGTGTCCTCACGCCCGTGCCGGCAGTTCGGGCTGGTGGCCGGCCTGCCGGACACGAGTGGTCCGGAGGGCGAGCGTGATGATGAGCACGAACGCGGCGAGCGCGGTGAGCGTGCGGGCGACGTTGAACATCTCCCACCGCTGGAGGGTGGCCGCGTAGTCGGCGGGTGGGGTGGTGACTGCCCAGACCTTGATCTGGCCGTTGATCGGGACGTTTCCGAACCTGGTGATCAGGAACGAGGCCACGGCCAGCGCACCGGCCGCGCCTGCCAGGAATCGCGGCGTTCGTCGGGTCAGCACGGCCAGCGCCAGGGAGCTCAGTGCGGCCAGTGCCATCGTGGTTTGCATGACGGGGCCGTTCATCTGCATGAGGGCCGAGTGGAAGGTCAGGCGCACGTCGAGCGGTACCGCGTTGAAGGTGGTCTGGACGTTTACCGCGCCGTACCCGAACGCGCCCGCGAGCAGGCCGGTGGACAGCAGCGCAAGTCCGGTGACGGGCCGGACCGACATGATGGTTTTCATCCTTTCGGTCTCGGCCGCCAAGGCGTCACGAAACCAGGGTCGTTTCATCGTTGCGGCCGGCTCGTCGTCCCCGACGAACAGGTTGCGAGCGGCCTCGAGGATGCGTCGCCGCGTCTCCGCAACCTTCTGAGTCCGCTTGTTCACTCGCTTGACATCGGTCATGGTTATAACGTACCTCTAGAGGTGATCACTAGTGAACGACTTTAGAGAGCGACTTTAGGTATGTCCGTTGTCACGATCACCCGATTCAAGATCGATCCCGTCAACGCCGAGGAGTTGCGGGCCAGGCACGCCCCACTGGTCTCCGCCATCAGGTCGGCGGTGCCCGGACTCGCCGAGGCGCGGCTCGGGAAGCTAGACGACGAGACGTGGATCGGCATCTGGCGGTGGGAGTCCGCCGAGAGCATCCGGATGGCCCGCGAGGTCGGGCCGGACCGACCCGAAGCGACTGCGGCGTTCTCGCTGACCAGGGACGTCACCGTCGAACAGGCGGAAATCGTCGATGAGC
Organism: Micromonospora sp. NBC_01638; assembly: GCF_045209745.1. Taxonomy (NCBI): domain Bacteria; kingdom Bacillati; phylum Actinomycetota; class Actinomycetes; order Micromonosporales; family Micromonosporaceae; genus Micromonospora; species Micromonospora sp. NBC_01638. The sequence goes on along the minus strand of NZ_CP109273.1, from coordinate 4,110,191 downwards.
GATGACCTGTCCATGCCGACCGGCCGGCGTCCCGGACCGGTCGGCCCACACGTTCCGATCGATGAATCTGCATGGGGGTTCCCTTGTCCACGCTCACGCGCTGGTGTTTAAATCACCGGCTCATCGTCGTCCTTCTGTGGGTGGCGGCCGTCATAGGTCTAGGGGTGACGACCGGCGCGGCGGGCACGGCCTACGACGACGATCTCTCACTGCCCGGCACGGACTCGGCCAAGGCACTCGAACTGCTGCAGGAGAACCTGCCCGACCAGTCCGGTGACTCCGGCACCATCGTCTGGCAGACCACCTCCGGCTCCGTGCGCGACGCGGCCGTGAAACAGCGGATGACCGCGGCGCTGGACCAGGTCGCCAAGCTGCCGCACGTCGCCTCGGTCACCGGCCCGTACGTCCTGGAGGGCGCCGGCCAGATCAGCAAGGACGGCCGCACGGCCTATGCCCAGCTGGCCTTCGACGGGCAGGCGCAGGACGTGCCCGTCGGCGACGTCAAGCAGGTGATCGACACCGCGCAGCTGGCCCGCACCGACGGCCTGCGGGTGGAGCTCGGCGGCAACGCGATCGCCCAGGCCGGGCAGCCACCTCCCAACACCGCCGAGTTCATCGGCATCGCGGCCGCCGCGGTCGTGCTGTTCATCGCGTTCGGCTCGCTGTTCGCGATGCTGATGCCGATCCTGACCGCAGTAATCGCGCTCGCCGCGGGCCTGATGTCCATCGGTCTGTTGAGCAACGCGTTCACGATCGGACATTTCGGCCCGGTCCTCGGTGCGCTGATGGGGCTCGGCGTCGGCATCGACTACGCGCTGTTCATCGTGAGCACCGTCTCGGTCCGGCTGCCGTTACGCGTGTTCCCGCCGCCCCGACCCGCAGGGTCGTGCTTGTCGTAGCCGACGTGGTCGGTGATCTCCCCGTCCAGGGCCGATTCGAGGACCCGCTTGGTCAGCTGTTGCAACAGCCCGCCCTCGCCGGTCAGCTTCAACCCGTCACCACGAGCCCGATCGACCAGCATCGCGATCAACTGCTCATCCGTGGTCCCGGCCACCGACCCGGCGGCCGGCTGTCCCACAGTGGTCTCGGCCGTCATCTGGCGTCTCTCCCTTGATCGGTCGATCAGCCGTTAGTTGTACACACCCGATAACGGACCAGCAGCTGGGAATGTCACACTGAACGACGACGAAGCGCCGGCAAGGACAAGGCCCGTGAAAAAGACCTCGTCCTGCCGAAGCTTCTCGCTCAACACGCCGAAGCAGCCGTACCACGACAAGTCGTTACCTGCAGCAACGTTGCTCTTGAAGCGGTCGTACGGTGTGGGTGACCCGTGGGTCGCCTGGGGTGCCGACGCAAACCGGCCATGGTTGCACACCGAGGAGTATTCGTGTCGGTACAGGACAAGCTTGAGTCGATCTTCATTTCGGTGGTGCGGCGCAACCCTGGCGAGGACGAATTCCACCAATCGGTGCGGGAGGTGCTCGACAGTGTGGCGCCGGTCCTGGAGAGGCATCCCGAGTACGCCGAAGCGAAGATCATTGAGCGGATCTGCGAGCCCGAGCGGCAGATCATCTTCCGGGTGCCATGGGAGGACGATCGCGGTGAGGTCCACATCAACCGCGGCTTCCGGGTGGAGTTCAACAGCGCCCTGGGCCCGTACAAGGGAGGCCTTCGCTTCCACCCGTCGGTCTATCTGGGGATCGTGAAGTTCCTCGGTTTCGAACAACTGTTCAAGAACGCGTTGACTGGCATGCCGATCGGCGGCGGCAAGGGAGGGTCGGACTTCGACCCCAAGGGCCGCTCCGACCGGGAGGTGATGCGGTTCTGTCAATCGTTCATGACCGAGCTGTACCGGCACATCGGCGAGTACACGGATGTGCCAGCCGGCGACATTGGAGTCGGTGGCCGAGAGATCGGTTACCTGTTCGGGCAGTACAAGCGGATCACCAACCGGTACGAGTCCGGGGTGCTGACCGGCAAAGGCCTCAGTTACGGCGGTGCCCAGGTGCGCCGGGAGGCTACCGGCTACGGTGCGGTGTTCTTCGCCCAGGAGATGCTACGCGCCGATGGCGGCGACAGCCTCGACGGAAAGCGGGTGGTGGTCTCCGGCTCGGGCAACGTGGCAATCTACGCGATCGAAAAGGTGCATCAGCTCGGTGGCACCGTAGTGGCATGCTCGGACTCCTCTGGCTATATCCACGACGAAAAGGGAATCAACGTCGAGGTGCTCAAGCAGGTCAAGGAGGTCCGCCGGGCACGGATCGACGAATACGTCGCGGCCCGTCCGCACGCCACGTTCGTCACCGGTCGCCCGGTCTGGGAGGTGCCCTGCCAGGTGGCGATCCCCTGCGCGACGCAGAACGAACTCACGGCCGCCGACGCGCTCAGCCTGATTGCGGGTGGCTGCACCACCGTGGTGGAGGGGGCCAACATGCCCACCACGCCGGAGGCGGTGCGGGGTTTCGCCGAGGCCGGGGTGCGGTTCGCACCCGGTAAGGCAGCCAACGCCGGCGGAGTCGCGGCAAGCGCGCTGGAAATGCAGCAAAACGCCAGCCGCGACTCGTGGACCTTCGACCATTCTGAGCAGCGGCTGCGGGAGGTCATGCGGACCATCCACGCCCGCTGCTACGCCACCGCCGACGAGTACGGCATGCCGGGCAACTACGTCGCTGGAGCCAACATCGACGGCTTCCGGCTCGTCGCCGAGGCGATGCTCGCCCACGGGCTCATCTGAGACGGCGGCGTACCCGTAGCGAGGCGCGGATCAGCGCGACGCGGCCGAGGCCGCTGAGCGACTCCCGCAGCGTCGGGTCGGCTCGCACCAGCACGGCCTTGAGCTGGTTGATGGCCTGGGTGCGGGCCTTGACCGCCGAGTCCTTGGCGATCTTGAACATGCGGATCATCTCCACGGCGCCGTCGCCGCTCTTGGCCAGGCCGGTGGCCTGACCGGACAGCACCGCCCGGGCGGCGTTCTCCGCGTCGATCGCGTCGGTCTTGCCGCGCCGGCGTCGCACGGCCCGGTCGGGTCGGTTGACCTCGATGACCTGCACGCCGTTGCGATGCAGGTGGCGGGTCAGTGCGGTGCCGTGCGAGCTGCTGCCTTCGACGCCGGCGCGGTGCAGTCGGCCGTGCTCGCGGGCCCAGGTCAGCAGGTCGGTGTAGCCGGCGGTGGTGGTGGGGAAGGCGCGGGTGCCCAGCAGGGCGCCCAGCACGGTGATCACCGCGGCGACGTGCGTGTCGTTGTGGGTGTCCACGCCCAGGATGATCTCCTCATCCACGGTATCGGAATCGGTCGAGGTGACGGTGAACAAACCGGGGATTCCTTCGGTGCGGGGCCAAGGCGGTGACGTCGACCGGACGCGGTGGTCAGGACTGTGACGGTGCCCATCGGCGAGGCCCCTATCGGGACACAGCCACGCCCGGCCGGGTCGGTGCCGCCCGCGGCGAGGTCGACGGGTCGTCACGAAGGCACCCGCAGGGCCAGTCTCAAGCTGAGTCAAACCCCGCCGCCGGGCGGCACCCGTCCATCCTCACAGTGCTCAAGCGATCTGTGGTCCTGTGGGTCAAGGAGGCGACGAAGTGAGTGTGGCCCGTTTCGTCGCCGCTCAGAGGACCGAGCACGCCGTGCCGCACGCGGTCACCTGCCGGGCGCTGGGTCTGTCCGAGTCGTGGTTCTACAAGTGGCGCGACCGTAAGCCCACCGCACGGCAGACCCGCCGCGATGAACTCGATGAGGCGATCCGGGCCTCCTTCGACGCCTCCGGCGGCACGTACGGCTCTCCCCGGGTGATCCAGGTCCTGCACGCCGGCGGGTGGCAGGTATCGGTCAACACCGTCGCGGCGCGGATGGCCGCGCTCGGCCTGGCCGGACGCACCCCGCGACGCCGACGCAGCCTCACCAAGCAGGGCAAACGCCCCGTGGCGCCGGACCGGGTGCGACGGCAGTTCACCGCGGTCGCGCCGGACGTGCTGTGGTGCGGCGACATCACCGAGGTCACCACCGACGAGGGCAAGCTCTACCTCGCCACGGTGATCGACCTGTACTCCCGCCGGCTGCTCGGCTACGCCATGAGCGCCCACCACGACGCCGAACTGACCACGGCCACCCTGAGCATGGCCGCGGCGACCCGCGGCGGCACCGTCGACGGAGTGATCTTCCACAGCGACCGCGGCGGGGAGTACACCGCCGCCGACTACGCCAAGGCCTGCCGGCGCCTGGGCCTCCTGCAGTCCATGGGCCGCGTCGGCTGCGCCCTGGACAACGCCGCCGCGGAGGCGTTCAACTCCACCATCAAGGTCGAATACATCCACCGGCAGCGATTCCGCACCCGCGCCGAGGCACGACTCAAGATCGCCACCTGGATCGTCGACTTCTACAACACCCGCAGACGTCACAGCGCCTGCGACGGCATGTCACCCATCGACTACGAACGTTTTATCGCTGACGCGCGTCGGGCCGAAGCAGCTTAAACAACCCTCCACGCTTCCAGGGGATTGACAGTTCGACGTTCTCAAGGACGCGGGCATCGACGTCGTCCTCAGGACGCCCAGATGCCACGAATGAATTCCATCATGGAACGGTGGGTACAGACCTGCCGCCGAGAACTCCTGGACCGTACTTTGATCTGGAAGCAGCAGCACCTGCTCCACGCCCTGCGCGAGTTCGACCAGTTCTACAACGGGCACCGCCCACACCAGGGCATCGCGAACGCACGCCCGCTGCACCCGTTGAGGGACTGGTCGTCGGCAATCACCACCCGCACGGGCCTGCCGTTCCCAGAGCCCGATCCTGCATGCCCGCCAGTTGGGTGGCTCATGCGGCCACCTTGATGGGCACTGCGGCTTCGAGGCGGAAGCGACCCGGCGGCCGCGTCGTCCGCAACCACCCACCACATGAACGTGCCCGCTCTTCCATCCCGATGAGGCCGAATCCTAGATCATGCGAACCCTGCTCGCGGCGGTCACTCGCCCCGGCGTCGTCCACCCGGTTGTCGATGATGATGTGCACGAGGCCGGCCTTGGACTCGAGCCGCACCCGCACGTCTCCCGATCCGTGACGGACGGCGTTCGTCAGGGACTCCTGGACGATGCGGTACGCGGCCAGATCCTCGGCGGGGCCGAGAGCTGGCAGTTGGTCGTCTCCGTCCAGACGCACGTCCAGTCCTGCCGAGGTGAGCTCGTCGACGAGGCCGGCGACGTCCACCAGGCGTGGTGTCGGTCCCGTGCCGAGGGTGCCGGGTTCCTCGCGGAACAGCGTGACGAGAGTGCGCAACTCGTCCATGGCCTCCTTGCCCGTCGACCGCGCGGCCCGGAGGGCCAGACGTGCCCGGGTCGGGTCGCGGGTGAACGCGTGGTCCGCGGCGCCCAGCTGCATCACCATGACGGCGAGCGAGTGACCGAGCACGTCGTGCAGATCCCGAGCGATCTCGGTGCGGCTCGAGGCGATTGCGTCGCGGGTGTGTCGCTCGCGTTCGTTGATGAGCCGAAGGTTTTCCGCAACGACATGGTCGCGACGTTCGAGACTGGCGCGGACGGTATACCCCGCGGCCCATGGCGCCCCCACGATAACGGTCGTGAGCAGCAGGCTCGGCACGTCCGTCGGATCGTTGATGAGCACGCCCACCCACGTGAAGGCGAGCGCCAGGGCGAGGCCGGCGAGTTGCTCCCATCGATGCCCGTGCCTCGCGACGGAGTAGACGGTGAGGACCAGGGCCAGGATCGCGGCATAGCCCTCACTCGTGACGTCGTGCTCCAGGCCGTCGCTCACGAGCAGGACACCCCAACCGAGTGCCACGGCAGGGAGCGGATGGCTCCGGCGCGCCACGACTGGAAGGGCCACGCACGCAACTCCCACCAGCGCGACCCATCCGCTGCGCTGCAGGCCAACCTGGAGGGCGCCGAGCGCAAGGAGGCCGAGTGCCAGTGTCACGTCCTGGCCGACGGCGTGCCGGTCCGCTCTCACGATCGCAAGGCTAGGACAGAGGGGTCGGGGAACACGTCGCCCTCACGGTGGATGAGCCTACGTCGCGAGGGGTATGCGGCCCGCTCCCGTCGGCGCGTTCCTGACGCCGTGAGGGCGACGCGCGAGCCGTGGGCAGGTCCCTACGGTCGGAAGGTCCGTTCCACCCCGCTCACGGAGGTCTCGATGTCCAGCTCCACGTCTCGCCCGGCGATCTGTCTCACCGCCGGTGCCGCCCTCGGGCTCGCCGGCGTCGTCCTCATGCCCCGGCTGGTCGGCTCCCAGGTCGAGAACCTCGAGGTGATCGAGGCGCACTCGGGGCGGTTCCTCGCAGCGTCGGCGCTGACGTTTGTCTCGGCGATCCTGCTCGCGGTCGGCTTCGCGCTGCTGGGAGGCGAGCTGGCCCGTGGTGGCCATCGTCGGGCAAGCGTGCTGCTGTTCCTCGGCTCCGTCGGGTGGTTGCTCCACACGGCGGTGATCGCGGTCAACGCCGTGATGTCCGAGCTCGCCTCGTCCACTGCGCGTGCCGAGATGGCCGAGCTCGCAGACCAGATCTTCGCGGGTCCGGTGTTCCTGGGGCTGCTCATACCGATGATGCTGGCCACCGTCATCGGGATGATCGGCACCGGCATCGTCCTCTGGCGAACTGGTCGTGCCCCCGCCTGGATCGGCGCGGCCATCGCGATCGCCCTGTTCCTCGACTTCGTCACGCCCGAACAGCTCAGTGGCATCCCGATGTTCGCCCTGCTCGCGGTGGCGTTCGGTGCCTTGACCGCACGGAAACCTCTTGGCCGTCCCGCGCAGTCGCACGCGATCCCGGCCAACGCAGGTCGATGAGTGAAGCCGACGTCGCTCGGTGCGCCAGATGTTGGTCCACATGGTCCAGCCACAGCGGTCCGGCGCCACCACACGTCCATGGGGTCAACCGTAGGAGACGGGAATGCCGAAGACATCAGTCCGGAGTTGACATGTGCCGACCACTTTCGGCCGACTACAGCGACGGGTCGGTCAGGCTTGACTGTCGCACATGACACGACAACTTCGGCTTCTCGTAGCGGTCTGCCTCCTTGCGTTTGCCCTGCTCAGCGTCGGCTTCATGGCCTTGCAGCCCGAGCTGCCCGATGACCGGGCGCAGTGGCTCGCCACGATCGCTGACGCACGTGCGGGCGCGTCGGCCGCCGCCCAGATGTTCCTCTGGTCCCAACTGCCGTTCGCGGTCTCGATCGTGGGGCTGGTCGCGTGGCTACGGCCGAGGTTCCCGCGGCTCACGATCATCGGTGGCGTGTTCGGGGTGCTCGGCGCGTTCGGCCACACCGTCGCCGGCAGTTGGACGATCACCCAGCTCGTGATGGCCGACGAGCCTGCCCATCGTGACGCCTACTCCCAACTGATCGCCGCACAGGAGCAGTCGGCCCTGATCGTCCCGTTCCTCGTGATCGGTGTGGTCGGCACCGTGGTGGGCATCCTGCTGCTGTCGATCGCCCACTTCCGTTCGCACGTGCATCCGCGATGGGTCGGCCCGGTGCTGTGGGTGTGGCTCGTGGTGGAGTTCGTCGGCAGCGGCATCAGCCCGTGGGCGACGTACCTGTCCGGCCTGCTGCTCCTTGCCGGTTGCGGCGGGCTCGCGGCCGGCCTGCTCGCCGCACGCCAGGACGACCGCGCAGGGCTAGTCACCGCCGCCTGACGCACACCGCTGCTGATATCGACAGCGATCACGCACGACCGTACGACGGACAACTCCATGAATGACCAGACCACTCGCACCCGCCTAGGTATTCGGGCAAGAACGCCCGACCGTTCAGGACTGAGAGCCCTTGGTCTTGGGATATCGGGACGTGCAGAGTGCGACCTGCACCGATGAGGAATCGACCGAAAGCCGGCGCGATCCACTACGGAGTGCCCGGACAACGACGTTTCCGATGCTGACCTTGTCGGCAGGTTCTATTTGTGCGGCCCGGCGCCGCCGGGCCGTTTCAAGGGCGGCGATGAGCCGCTGAACACTGAGGAGGAATAAATGGGCAAGTCCATCATCCGCATCGACGACATTCCGGCTGACGGGGTCGAGCTCACCGAGGACGACCTCGCCAACCTGATCGGCGGCCTCCCGAAGCGCGGACCGTCGAAGACCCTCAACTTCGACGAGGGCTACTGCGACGTCGACGAAGGCTTCTGATCTCGTCATTGAGTTGAGTCCAGCCAGCCGGCGCTCCGCGTTTCGAGCATGGTCGCCGGCTGGCTGGCCCGCTTACCGGCCCAGCTACGCCGAATCGGCTGTTGACGCTGGCGAGAACTTCCAGCCCCTTTTCATGATGCCCGGGCGGGCCCGCATCGAACCCGTCCGCACCACAGGAGAACCATGATTCTGATCCTGACCGAGGCCAACGACGTGCACGCGGACGAGGCCGAGGCGGAACTGGGCCGCCGCAACGCCCGATGGCTTCGATTCAACCCTGCTCTGGTGCCCACCAAGGCGAGCATCGCCTTCCGGATCACCGACGGGCGGGTGCGGCGGACGTTGCACCACGACGGTGGGCAGGTGAACCTCGACGAGGTCGCCGCCGTGTGGTTCCGTCGGCCCGGCCGGCCGGTGCCGCCCGCATATCTGGGCGGACACGTGGCCGACTTCGTAGCCGACGAAAGCGCCACCTTCGTGAGCGACGTATGGGAGACGCTCGAAGCGTTGGCCGTGCCGGCGCCACGGCCTGTCGTCCTACGTGCCCAGTACAAGCTACGGCAGCTGCAGCTCGCGGGTCAGCTCGGCTTCGAACTGCCAGAGACCGTGGCGGGTAACGTCCCCGATGCGGTCCTCGACCTGTTCAACGCCCACGGTGGGCATCTCATCAGTAAAAGGGTCGGGCTGACCAGCCTGGGCGACGGGCTGGTGCGCTACACCGACCCGGTACGCCGCCGGGACCTGGTGCACCTCGACGGCATCCGGCAGTGCCCGTTGATCATCCAGTCCTACGTGCCTAAACGGCTGGAGCTCCGCGTCACCGTCGTGGGTGAGAGGGTCTACGCCGCCGCCATCGATTCACAGCGTGCCAACCACACCCGCCACGACTGGCGTCGCTATGACGACAAGAACACCCGGATGTGGCCCTGGGCCCTGCCCGAGGACGTCGCCGACCGATGTGTCCGGCTGACCCGGCAACTAGGTCTGTGCTACGGCGCCATCGATCTCGTCCTCACCCCCGACGACCGATACGTGTTCCTCGAGATCAACCCGAGCGGCCAGTACCTCTGGGTCGAGGACGCCACCGGTCTGCCCATCACGGCCGCGATCGTCGACCTGCTGCTGTCGACGGCGGCCATTCCGACAGGAGAAAAGTCGTGACCAGCACCATCGACAGGACGCCGGTGAAGCAGACGGCATCACCGGATGCGGCGCTGCTCGCCGACGCCGTCGAGACGGTGATTCAGTTGTCGCAAGCCACGGTCGATGACAACGGCGCCAGCGACCAGGCCGCCTCGGCGATGGCCCGGTTGCGCCTCCGGTGGTCCGACGTCCGACTCGACCTGCTCCACGACCGCGAAGTGGACGGCACGGTCAGCTACGACCTGCTGATCCGCGGTTCCGCCGGTACCGTCTCCGTCGCGTTCAGCCCCGCACCCGCCGCACCGTGGCCGCTACGCGGCGCGATGCACTACACCGAGAACAAGCTGCTCCGGGTCGGGACCACCGAACTCGGCGTCGGCGAAGCCGTGGGCGCGTTGGACTACCTGTGGGACAACGCTGGGGTGCTGAGCCGGCTGATCGACACCTGCATCATCAAGGCCGAACTCGAGCGTGAACCGATCCACCTCGACGACACCCAGATCCAACAGGCCACCGATGCGTTCCGGCGGGCCAAGGGTCTGCTCACCGCCGAGCAGACGACTCGATGGCTCGACGCCGTCGGGCTGGACCAGAACGGCTTCGTCAAACTGGTCACACACGCGGCTACGGCCGCTGCCCTCCGGCAACGCGTCACCGCCGGCCGGATCGAGTCGTGGCTCGCCGAACACCGAGACGAACTGGCCACCCTCACCGTCGCCTGGATCGCCGCGACGGGCCCGGACGGATCGGCGCCGCTGCCGGCTGACCGGACCGCCGCGCTGACCGTCGTCGCGGAGGCGATCCAGCACGGACAACCCGCGGGGGTGCTGCACATGTCGGCCGGCGAGGCTCCCCAGGAGCTGCGTTCAGTCACCGTCGGCCAGCCCGTCACGACGGCCGTGCACGGAACGCCCGCCCGCGCCGTCGTACTCGAACGCCTGCCCGCCGAACTCGACGACGATGCCCGCCGGTATGCCGAGCGGGCGATGTTCGACCAGTGGCTCGCCGATGTCCGCGCACGTGCCGACATCGAATGGTTCTGGCTGGACATCGAACGTACCGCCGCAGTAGCGCCCTGATGAGCCGTCGGGTACCGGTGATCCTGCAGACCGCGGCCTCCGACTGCGGCGTCGCAGCCCTCGCCATGATCCTCGCGGCGCACCGGCGACCGGTATCCGTCGCGCACCTCCGCGACGCCCTCGACGCCGGCCGCGACGGCCTCCCCATGCGCGACCTGCGAGCGGCAGCCATCGACCACGGCCTACACTGCCGGGCCATTGCGCTGCACGCCATGCGTACCCGGCCAGAACGCATTCGCGAGCTCGCACTGCCGCTGATCGCCCACTGGCGTGGGGATCACTACATCGTGGTGGTGCGAGCCCGGCGCCGCCACGTCGAGGTGGTCGACCCGGCCGCCGGCAGGCGTCACCTCACCCTCGACGAGTTCGCCTCCGGTGTCACCGGTGCCGTCCTGCTGTTCACACCCGACGGCCCGGCACCGGTGCCGTCGGCCCCGCCAGCCAGCGCCGTCCGCCTGCTCGCCGTGCCGCTGTTACGCCGCCATTGGCGACTGCTCGCCCTCCTCGGCGCCGTCTCAACGCTCATGGCAGCCTTCGGCCTGGCCGTGCCACTGGCCACCAAAACGATCGTCGACAGCCTCACCCGACACGAGGCACCGCAGAGTGTCTGGTTCGTCGCCGTCGCCGCACTCGCACTGGCCACGGGCTCGCTGGCATTGTCCCGCGGCCTGTGTGTGTCCCTGCTCCAGCGACGCATCGGCGCACAGCTGGGCCGGGATACCGTCGAGCATCTGTTCCGCGTCAGTTACCGGTTCCTGGAACGACGCTTCGCCGGAGACCTCGTGGACCGGGTCCAGTCAGCGCTCGGGATCCCTCAACTGCTGGCCTCCCAGTTAATAGCCAGCGGAATCGACGCTCTGCTGGCAGTCGGCTACCTGATCGTTGTGGCGGTCCTTGCCCCGGCCGTCGCCGCGATCACGGCGGTCAGCATGGTCGTGCAACTCGTGGTCGCGGCGTGGCTGTCCCATCGGATCGCCGGACTGCAACGGGAGGAGCTGCTCGCCAGCGGCGAGCAGGCCAGCAAGCTCAGCGACGCGCTACACGGAATCGCGACCATCCGGGCGGTCGGCGCGGAAAACCGCGTCCTGCAACGTTGGTCGCGGGCCTTCGACCGTGGCCTGGACGCCCAGTACCGCAAGAGCCGGATGGACGCCGTGTCCACAGCGGTGCTTTCCGCCTGGCAGATTGCCAGCCCGATACTGATCCTGCTGGTCGCCGCACGCACCACCACCTCACCCGGTACCGCCGTCGGACTGGCCGTGCTCGCCGGCGCCGCAACCGCTCCGGCGGCGATGCTGGCCACGCGGCTGCCGGCGTTCGCGGTACTCGCGCCCACCCTCGAACGGCTGGCGGACATCGCCCAGGCCCCGGCGGAGCAGCCCCGTCAACGGCCCTCAGCCCCACGGCTGACCGGCCAGATCAGCCTGGAGGGGGTCAGCTTCCGCTACGACCGACGCTCGCCGCAGGCCCTGACGGACATCACGGTGACCATCGAGGCGGGCATGAAGCTCGCGGTGGTCGGCGGCTCCGGCAGCGGCAAGAGCACCCTGGTGTCCCTGCTGACCGGTCTGCACACGGCCACCGAAGGGACGATCCGCTACGACGGGCACGACGTGGCCGACCTTGACCTGCCGACACTGCGCCGCCAGCTGGGAGTCGTGCTGCAGGACCCCTATGTGGGAGCGGGCACCATCGCGGAGGCACTCACCCTCGCCCGCCCGGACGCCACCGCTGAGCAGATCGACCGCGCGCTCACCCTGGCCGCCCTCCGCGATGAGCTGTACGCCCTACCGATGGGTCTCCAGACACAGCTCGGCGACAGCGGCACCGGCCTCTCCGGTGGACAGCGTCAGCGGCTCGCCCTGGCCAGGGCACTACTGGACGAACCAGCCGTGCTGATCCTCGACGAGGCAACCAGCGCCCTCGACGTCGTGACCGAGGCAACCGTCGAGCGAAACCTACGATCCCTACCGATGACCCGCGTGGTCATCGCCCACCGGCTCTCCACGGTCATCGACGCGGATCTGGTCCTTGTCCTCGAAGGCGGCCGTCTGGTCGAATACGGCCCTCCGGCGCAACTCATCGCCGTCGGTGACCGGTTCGCCGCCATGGTTTCCGCCTCCGGGGCACCCGCGCCGGCAATGCTTCCGCCCAGACGGGCTTCCTACACTGGCGGCCGGTAGCCCTACACGACCGGCGACCAGCCGCACCGCGCCTCGGTCACCGAAGGTGGTGTCACGCGAATCGTTCGTCAACGAGCGCTGTGGCTAACACCCGCATTCAAACGGCCACCCAACTCGGCGGACCGAGCGTTGCGACATCGGGTAGCCAGCCACGGCCCGTAGGCCCGGTCGGCGGATGAGTGCACATGATCATGAAGATGTCGATTACGGCGAGTTCGGAGGCTTGGCCTTCTGCGGGTAAATCGTCTCGTGACGGGCCAGCATGGCAACGAACTCGCCGATCTTCCGCTCGCGGGTCTGCGCCCGTTTGACGGCATTGACGCGGTGGATGAGAGCGAACCGGTTGGTCTTGGTGAGTACGTCGAACATGGCCTGGGCGGCGGGTTCGGCAGCGATGGCGGCGAGGAGGTCGGCCGGCACCTCGGCCTCCGACGGCGGGGCGTAGGCGGCCGCCCACTGTCCGTCCGCCTACGCGGCTTCTACCGAGGCGCGACCTGGGGGCAGCATTCGCCCCTGCGCTTCCAGCCGGGCCACGTGGGCGACATTGCGTTGTGACCAGGAACTGCGGGGCCTGCGAGGGGTGAACCGGATCCAGGAGGTTTCCTGATCCCGTTTACGGGCCTGCCCGTCGATCCAGCCGAAACACAGGGCCTCGTCGACCGCCTGCTGCCAGGTCAGCGCCGTGACTGTGCCGCCCTTCCTGGTCAGGGCGAGCCAGACACCGGGCGACGCGGTGTGGTTGGCCGACAACCACGCCCGCAGCGCGTCGGCGTCCGCGACGATCAACTCATCCAGTTCGGCGCTCCCCATGACGGCAGGCTACCGCTGCGCCGTTGCCGCAGCCTTTGCCTGTGGGCCAGACCGACTCGCCGGGCTCGGGATTCGAGTCTCAGCTCCCGGGATCCACGCCGACGCCACCACAGCGCCACCCAGCGCCATGCGTCGATGCAGCGAAGCCCTGTTGGCTGACGCCAGCAGGCTTCGAGACGACAGCCGACACCAGCCAGACGGGGAGCAGCGAAGCGTGACCACTTCGGATTCGCCTGGGAGGTCACGCCGCACCGCTCGACCTCATCACCGCAGGTCAAAGCCCCTCGTCTCTGTCCGGCGTCGGTGAGCACTTCGGTCGCAGTGACCTCTTCGCCAACCTGCACCCGATCTGCTCCCAGTTGCAAGGCCAAGCCAACCAACGGCTCCTTACCGCGTTGACCTGCACACCCTCCATTGCCAGGCGACATAGAGCCCTGTCGACTCCTCGGCAGAACCGCGGAGCACTCCTCGGGAAACAGGACGCTGCACAGACCTGCAGAAACGAGAAGCCACAGGTGGGGGCAGGTGCAGTTTGGCGCCGTTGTGCGCTATTGGATGCAGTTCAACGCCGTTCAGGACACCCGGCTGCTCCCACCCTGCTCCCCCAATCCTGGGCACGCGGCCGTGTCGCCCGGGCGCCTGAGGGCTTCGCTTTGGCACGTCTTCTTCATGGAGCAGCACGAGGCCGACGTTTAGTCAACGCGACCGGGGCGCCGAGGCGCGGCGTCGCGCACGGTCGGCGGCATGAGCGCGCATCGGTTGTCGGTTCCGCCTGAAAACTGACCATGTGGTTCCGGCTGAATCGGGACCACCTCCTGAAGCATCGGGAGGTGCTGAGCGTGGAGGACTGGGCGGAGATCCGGCGGCTGCGGCGGTCGGAGGGGATGGCGATCCAGGCCACCGCACGGCGATTGAGGATGTCTCGTAACACGGTGAAGAAGGCCTTGGCCAGCGACGAGCCGCCACGGTATCGGCGGGCGGCGAAGGGTTCGATTGTGGATGCGGTGGAGCCGGGGAGCCGGGTGTTGTTGGCGGAGTTTCCGGACATGCCCTCGACGGTGATCATGGAGCGGGTCGGATGGACTCGCGGGAAGACGGTGTTCTGCGATCGGGTGCAGCAGTTACGGCCGTTGTTCCGCCGTCCCGACCCGGCGCAGCGCACGGAGTATCTGCCGGGTGAGTTGACGCAGTGTGATCTGTGGTTCCCGCCGGCGGACGTGCCGTTGGGTTTCGGGCAGGTGGGCCGACCTCCGGTGTTGGTGATGGTGTGCGGCTACTCGCGGTGGTTGTCGGCGGTGATGATCCCGTCGCGGCAGTCACCGGATTTGCTGGGTGGGCACTGGACGTTGATCTCCGGGTGGGATCGGGTGCCGAAGGCGTTGGTGTGGGACAACGAGTCCGCGGTCGGGCAGTGGCGGGCCGGGCGGCCGCAGTTGACCGAGACGTTGAACGCCTTCCGTGGCACCTTGGGCATCAGGGTGATCCAGTGCCGGCCGGCGGACCCGGAGGCCAAGGGTCTGGTCGAGCGGGCCAACGGCTATCTGGAGACATCGTTCCTGCCCGGGCGGCGGTTCGGCTCACCGACCGATTTCAACGCCCAGCTCGCCGAGTGGGTGGTGCGGGCGAACAACGGCCAACACCGAATGTTGGGCTGCCGCCCGACGGACCGGTGGGACGCCGACCGGGCCGCGATGTTGTCACTGCCGCCAGTGGCGCCGGTGGTTGGCTGGCGACAGACCACGCGCCTGCCGCGTGATCATTACGTGCGTCTGGACAGCAACGACTACTCGGTGCACCCGGCGGTGGTGGGCCGACGGGTGGACATCGTCGCTGACGCCGATCGGGTGCCGGTGTTCTGTGATGGCCGCCAGGTCGCCTCGCATGAGCGGTGTTGGGCCAAGCATCAGAGCATCACTGACCCGGCCCATCGTCAGGCCGCCGCCGACCTGCGCACGGCTGCCCGGCAGGCACCGGCGCCGGCGGTCACCGCTGAGGTCGAGCACCGGCGGCTCAGCGACTACGACCGGATGTTCGGCCTGGACCAGGTGGCAGCCTGATGGCCACCAAGACCAGCAACCGCAACGTCACCTCGGAGATCGCATTCCTCACCCGCGCGCTGAAAGCGCCCTCCCTGGCCGCCTCCGTGGAACGTCTCGCCGAACGGGCCAGGGCCGAGTCGTGGACGCATGAAGAGTTCCTGGCCGCCTGCCTGCAACGTGAGGTCGCCGCCCGGGAGGCACACGGCGGTGACGGGCGCATCCGCGCCGCCCGGTTCCCGGCACGCAAGAGCCTGGAGGAGTTCGACTACACCAACGCTCCTTGAAACGGGAGACCATCGCGCATTTCGGCACCCTGGACTTCGTGGCGTCGAAGGAGAACGTGGTGTTCCTCGGCCCGCCAGGCACGGGCAAGACCCACCTGTCCATCGGCCTCGGGATCCGGGCCTGTCAGGCCGGACACCGGGTCGCGTTCGCCACCGCAGCCCAGTGGGTGTCCCGCCTGGCTGATGCCCACCACGCCGGCCGACTGCAAGACGAGTTGATCAAGCTCGGCCGGATCCCGCTGCTGATCGTCGACGAGGTCGGCTACATCCCCTTCGAAGCCGAGGCCGCGAACCTGTTCTTCCAACTGGTCTCCAACCGCTACGAACGCGCCTCGCTGATCGTCACCAGCAACAAGCCCTTCGGTCGCTGGGCGTGAAGTCTTCGGCGACGACGTCGTCGCCGAAGCCATGATCGACCGCCTCGTCCACCATGCCGAAGTGATCTCCATGAAGGGCGACAGCTACCGACTCAAAGACCGCGACCTTGGCCGGGTCCCACCGGCCACCAAAACGAACGACTAAAGATCAACCAACCCAAGGTGGTCCCGTTTCAGCCGGACCACGGTGGTCACGGTTGGGGCGGCGTTGACATCGGTACCCGTACGCGTGCCGAGCAAACGGTTACGGCGTTCGCGAGGACTCGACCGGGCGGCTGCTGGCGTTGTATGAGCTAGGAATCAAGCCCCCTTGACCTCAAGCTCAGCCAACAGTCCGGTGACGAAATCGGCCGCTGCCCGCCGCTGCTCGCCGCGGGCAAACCGTGCCGCGAACGTGTCGATCACCAGGACGTTGATCTGCTGCCACCGAGCAGCATCTACGCTGTGGCTCTCGGCCACCGCAAGGTCTGATGTTGTGTCCACAACGCACAGACGATCATGCGGTGGCCGTCCTCGTTCCCGCAGGATCCGAGGTCACCTTACGAACGGCGGCTGCCGTACTAGCCAGCCCTCAACTACGGCGGCACAGCAAGGAACAACGCCGGGCCCTGGGGTCGGGTCAGGTTCAGGCGCCAGGCCCACCGACCCGCGCCGGGTCAGCGTCACTGCCAGCGATGGTCGAGAGGTACTCGCGGATGACCGCGTCGAAGTCGGGAGGGGGCAGCAGGCCTAGCGATTCCGCGCGTTTCGTGATGAAGCGCGCGGGCCAGCTGCCGACGATGGCGAAGACGGCGGGGTCTTCGGTCCAGTCGATCAGGTCGCTCGCGCCGGCACCGACCACGCATTCCAACGCTTCTACCATCTTGCTGGGCGTGGTGGTGAGCGCTGGGAGGTTCAGCGCGGTACGGCTACCCCAAGTCACGTCGTCGGCCTCAGCAGCCCGGATCAGTCCGTCGATCGTGCGGCCTGGCGAGGAAAGGGCGATGGGGGTGTCGGGTGGCACCGGACAGTTGGCGCGTTGCCCCGCGATCGGCTCTCGAATGATCCCGGACAGGAAGCTCGACGCTGCCGCGTTCGGCTTGCCCGGTCGCACGGAAACGGTCATCAGGCGGACACTGCGTCCGCGGACGAACCCTTTGCGGGTGTAGTCGGCGAGGAGTTGCTCGCCGATGAACTTCTGCGCCCCGTAGCTGGATTGCGGTGTCGGCAGGGTGTCGTCCCGCACGGTCTCGACTGCTTCGCCCGCGGGGTTGGTGCCGAAAACTGCAAGCGAACTCGAGAAGACCAGTACCGGAGGCGCGGAAAGCCGGCGAGCCCATTCGAAGAGGGCGCGAGTGCTGTCCACGTTCGTGCGCATGCCGAGGTCGAAGTCGGCCTCTGCGGCACCGCTGACGACGCCGGCGAGGTGGAACACGAGGTCGGCTGTGCCCACGGCGGGCAACTGCGCCTCCAGCTCGCCGGTGATCGGTACCACTCGCGGGTCTGCGAGGAGGTCCGGTTGGGGTGCTACCAGATCGACCAGCAGAAGTTCCTTGACTGCACGCGGTGCTGCGCCACCGACGCCGACCTCCCCGCAGAGGAGGCGGCGCGCCAACAGGGTGCCGAGGAATCCCGATCCCCCCGTGATCATCACTCTCATGCCGGTTTCTCCGATCTATTAGATGCCTTTTCCAACCGCTCGACGACGTCAGCCAGCGAGGTGTCATCGCCGACGTTGCCGGCGAACACCACGTAGGGCAGATCGGCGGCGAAGCCGCTGGCCGCCTCCCACAGCGACACGATGCCGTCGAGGATCGGCCCTCTGATCCAGGCCCGATCCATGCGAAGAGCCTGGGTTGCCACGTCGGAGGACGTGATGCCCCCCTTGGCGACGACAAAGGACGGGCGGCGTTGTCCGACGATCCGGGCGGTCGCGTCCACCAGCGCCGAGCTCACCGTCCGAGCGATGCCGAGGCTCCCGTTGGCATCGACCCCGGTGACGAGTTGCCGTGATGTGCGCAGCACCACCAGGTTGTCCGCCAATGCTGTTACTGCCTGCCGCACCAGCTGCTCGACGTGCCAGGCCCGGTCCGCCGGATCCATCACCGTTGCGACGTCGAGTTCGAGCTCGGTGGGGGAACGACGCTGTCGCAGCACGTCGAGCTGCCGCGTGGTCAGGCCCACGTGCGAACCGACGACGACCAAGCCGTGGGCGTCGGGATCGACCAGTTGGGCGAGGCGCTCGTCGTCGATGCGTGAGCCGTCCTCCTGTCCGAGTCGCGCGCGTACGAACGACGGCCCGACCCGTTGGACGATGCCGACTTCGGCGCGTTCGGCCGCGAGGATGTCCAACACCGCCGAGCGCAGATCGTCATCGGTGGCCGCGTCGATCGCCACGATCTGGCCGTCCTGCGCTGCGGACAGGGCAGCTCGCAACGCCCCGCCGCCCGCAGCCCGGATGTCCGGGAGGTGAACCTCGGCCACCTGGGCAGCACGGAGACGACCGCCGCTCTTCTCCTCTACCCACTCCGCGAGGCGCGATGAGTGGTATCCGAACGTTGCGTCGCGCGCGTACTCGCCGTCGGCGATGGGCGCGAGACCGGCCGGCCCTGCCGCCCAGTGGACTCCATCCACGGTGACACGCCCGGCGTCGATGTACGCCGGCGCGAGGAGCACCGCGTCCGTGTGTTGGCCGTGTTCCGCGAGGACCTCGGCCAGCACATCCGTTTCGAGGGGAAAGTGTCCGCGAAGCGTGGAGTCCCCCCGACTGGCGAAGGTGAGCCGCACGTCTTCGAGTCGGGCTGCCTCCAGGCACGCCTTGGCCACTTCGCGGTTGCGTTCGGCCGCCGCGGCCGGGGAGAGACTTCGGGTGTTGGTGAGCACGTAGAAGCCAGGTGTTCCCTGGCGCAGCGCCCACCGCACGTCCTCGACGTCCCATCGCGTGAGCACGGGGACGTCCCGGACGGTCTGCGTGCCGGTCGGGTCGTCATCGAGCACGACGAGCCGGCGTGCCCCGCTGAGATGGGCGCGGATCTCGGCTGCGGTGACGCCGCGGGCCGGGGGTAGCGCCTCGGCCCAGTTCGCGTCGCGTGGGGCGACGAGCTGATCGCCGGACCCCGTCATTCGACGCCGCTCGCAGCCAGGAGCAGCCGCATGCGGTGCGCCGCCAGTGCGGGATCCGGGAACAGGCCGATCTCGTCAGCGAGCACGAAGAGATCAGTGAGGTGCTGCAGCGAGCGGAATCCTTCCCGACCGGTGACCATCCGGAAGTGGTTCTGGTGCCCGGACAGCCAGGCGATGAAAACGGTACCGACCTTGTAGCGGTCGGCCGGCGCCTCGAACATCTTGACCGCGATGGGGATCGAGGAATTCATGGCCTCGACGAAGCCCGCCTCGTCGCCCCGGTCGAGCGCGGCGAAGCCCAAGGACGCGACAGGGGCGATGGGGTCGAGCACACCGAGGAGCCCGTGGCTGTGGTGCTCACCATCCCCCAGCAGGAGGTTGGTGTACCCGTAATCGTCGCCGGTGTAGACCTTCACGCCTTCCGGCAGGCGCCGGCGGAACTCCATTTCGAGCTCCTCGTTCAGCAAGCTGAACTTGATCCCGTCGAGGCGCGCCGAGTTCTCCTCAGCCATGCGGACGACGACATTCATCGCCTCGACGGGGTCGGCGTGTCCCCAGTATCCGGCGAGCGAAGGATCGAATCCGGTTCCGAGCCAGTGCACGATGGCGGGCTTGTCCACCTGGGCGAGGACCTGGCCGTAGGCCTTGAGGTAGTCATCTTCGTTGCGGGCGGCAGCGACAAGGGCGTGGCTGGCGCGGATCACCGCGGCGCTCCCTTGGGCCTGGACCCAGTCGAGCTGCTCGAGATACGCGTCGACGATCTCGCCCAGACCGGGGTCGCGGGACGTGATCTGGTCGGTGCCCACGCCGGCCACGACCGCGGCGCCTTCCTCCCTCGCGGCGGCCACGCCCAGTCGGATCAACTCCTTGGCCTGCCCCCACTGGAGGCCACCAGGACCGCGCTCGGAGGTGTCCATGCCTTCGGCGATGCCCACTCCGTAGCTGAACAGGTGCTTGCGGAACGCGATCGTGGCCTCCCAGTCGATGGGAGTCTGCTCGCCCGGGTTGTAGTCGGCACGAGCGTCCGCGACGACGTGTGCCGCGGCGAGCACGGTTCGGGAACTGAAGGGCCCCGGGTGGCGCGGGTAGTCGATTGGTTCGTGCATGAGGTGCACTTTGGTTCCGCCGTCAGCGGTGGGAATGGTGAGCTTGGCGGTCGTGTGCGTGTCCACGAATTCTCCTCGAACGAAGCGTTTGGTAGTTGGGTCGTCAGTCAGGACCAGGCGGGCCGCCCGCCCGCCGCCTCACGATCCGACTCAGAGCCGATGACGCCGGCCGACTTCAGCTTGGCGGTCTCGTCGGGGCTGAAGCCGGCCGCACGGAGGACTTCGTCGTTGTGCTGGCCCACCTTGGGGGGCACCATGCGCAGGCGGGCCGGGGTCTCGGAGAGCGAGATCGGCATGCCGACGAAACGTACTGCTCCGATTCCGGCGACTTCCGCCTCGATCACGAGGTTGTTGTGCCGAACCTGCGGGTCGTCGAAGACGGCGTCATAGTCGTGGACGGGCGCTACGAGGATGCCCTCCGCCTCGAACCGAGCCATGATCTCGTCACGTGGGAAGCGCGCGATCGCGTCCGCCAGCAGGTCGCGGGTCTCGTGGACGTGTTTGGTCAGCCCCTCGATGCTCTGGAAGCGGGGGTCGTCGATTTGCTCGGCGGTCAGGCCGCAGGCGCGCGCGGCCCTTCGCCACTGCTCGTCGACGTAGTACTCGCCGATGAGCGTGAACCACAGGTCGTCGGCGGCCTTGTAGTAGCCGTAGAGCGCCGTGTTGCGTGAGTGGGCGATGTTGGCCGGCGGGCGGGGATAGCGCTGGCCGGTGTTCAGGAACGTGGTGCCCTCTTGCAGGTGCGTCGTGATCGCGGCGTTCATCAGGTTCGAGTCCACGACCTGCCCGCGGCCCGTGCGTTCCCTGGCCGCCAGCGCGGCCATCATGCCCAGGGCGAACTGCATCGAGGCGACGTAGTCGATCATGAACGTGCCGGTCGGCATCGGGCCGCTTTCCTCGGTGCCGGACAGGGCCATCAGCCCACTGATGGCCTGCGCCGCCAGGTCCTGCCCGCGCCGGTGGGTATACGGCCCGCTAAGGCCGTACCCCGAGGCATACGCGACGATGATGCGTGGATTGACAGCTGACAGGGCCTCGTAGCCCAGCCCGAGGCGGTCCATGACACCCGGCCGGAAGTTGCTCGCCACGATGTCGGCGTCCTTGGCCAGGTTCAGGATGAGCTTGCGGCCATCGGCCGACTTCACGTCGACGCTGATGCTCCGCTTGTTCCGGTTCGTCGCGGACCAGTGCGGGCTGTATCCATCACCGATGAACGGGACCTGGCTGCGCCCGATCTCACCCACGTCGATGCGCTCGATCTTGATGACGTCGGCCCCGAAGTCGGCGAGCATCTGGGTCGCGGACGGGCCCTGTTCGAGCTGGGTGAAGTCGAGGATGCGGATTGCCTCGAACGCGTCAGTCACGATGAGATCAACCTTTCTGTGTCTGCGGCCGGGAAAGGAAGGCGGGTCATCCGAGGCGGCGCGGAGGCAGGCAGCGCAGCCCCGCCGGCTCCGGACGGAACAGTCGCCCGTCCATTTCTCGAAGTGGCTCGCGGATGATGGGGGTGAAGCCCATGCGTGAAAGGACGTGGCGCTGCAGTTCGACTCCGGGCGCGATCTCGATCAGTTCGACACCGTCAGCGCCGAGCCGGAATACCGCCCGCTCGGTGACGTAAAGCACGCGTTGCCCCGCACGGCGCGCTCGTCTGCCGTCGAAGGCGATGCGCTGGACCCGATCGACCAGCTTGCCGTAGCGGCCGTCTCGTACGATCTCGAGGCGGCCCTCCCCGACGCGCACGTCGAGGTCGCCACCGCGGAAGGTGCCGCAGAACACGACCGTCTTGGCCTTCTGACTGATGTCGATGAAGCCACCGGGACCGATCGGCGTTCCGTCCACGCCCGCCACGTTGACGTTGCCTTCGGCGTCAATCTCAGCGAACGCCAGACCCGCAAAGTCCAGGGCACCGCCGTCGTACAGGTCAAACTGGCTCGACATGTCCACGATCGCCGTCGGGTTGATGGCCGTTCCCGAATCCAGGCCCACGCCCGGCAGGCCACCGAACACACCCTGCTCGATGCTGAGGGTGAACCGGTCGAGGAAGCCCTCCTCGAGTGCCACGTATGAGATGCCGTTCGCCATCCCGACACCGAGATTGGCGAGATCGTCTTCGTGGATCTCCTGCGCGGCTCGACGCGCCACCACCTTTCGGTGGTCGAAGGGCAGCGGGGTGATGGCCGTGGGCCGGTTCGGCTCCACGCCAGTTCGCCGGGGGTCGCTGCGGGTGATGGGGGTCTGATTCGGCCAGTCGGTGATCACGACGTGATCCACGAGTGCTCCGGGTACCTTGACCCGCCCGGCGGGGAGCTCCCCTGCGGCGACGATCTGTTTCACCTCGGCGACCACCGTGCCGCCGCTGTTGTGGACGGCCTGGGCTATGGCGAGGTTGTCGCTGAAGGCGGCCTCCTCGTCCATCGCGAGGTTGCCGTGGACATCGGCCACCGTGGCGCGCAGCAGCCCGAAGTGCACGTCGAAGCGGGGGTAGAAGAGCCACTCGCGTCCCGCGAGGGTGATCAGCTCGCTGAGACCTTCACGGGTACGGTCGTTCATCCGCCCCCACTCCTGACGGGGGTCGACGAACGTTCCCAAGCCGATATCCGTGAACAGCCCCGGTCGTCCGCCAGCGATCTCCCGGTACAGCAGCGAGATGGTGCCGGCGGGCAACCCGACCGCCTCGACCTGGTTGCCGGCAATCGTTTTCTGCTGGCGGGGCGAGAGCACGAAATGCGAACCGACAAACCTGCGCACCAATCCGGGAATGGCGATGTGGTCGATCCCGCGGCCCTGGAGGTCGCCGAGGCCCATGACGTGCACGACGGTCAGGTCGTTGGGCGCCCGCTCCTTGCCCCAGCGCTGTTCGAGGGCAGCGAGCAGCGTCTCGGGCACCTGCAGGAGAGAACCGCTGCCGCCGACGGCGACAGTGACGCCCGACGGGACCAGCGCCACCGCATCCTCAGGCGTCAGCACCAGCCCGGGGCGCGGAGGGCCATCTTCTGGAACAGGCTTGAAGGTAAGCATCTTGTACCGACTAATCCTCTTTGGTCAGGAATCTCGTGACGCCTTCGCTCAGTTCACTACTTGCGAAGATCTGCTCCAGAGCATCTGACGCACGCACCAGGCCCGCGTTGAGCGGCAGGTCGGTCGCCTCATCGACGAGCTGCTTTGCCAGCTGAAGCGACAACGCACTGCGGGATACGAGAAGGTCGGCGAGTTCGACAGCGCGCTCCCACGCGGAGCCGTCGACGACCTCGGTCGCCAGCCCCCAACCCAGGGCCGTTGCCGCGTCGATGGTTTCCCCGGTCATGAGCAGCTGCTTGGCCCGTGCCGGTCCGACGAGCCTCGTGAGCCGTTGACTCCCGGTCGCGGCGAGCGCGCCGATCTTGACCTCCGGTAGCCCCAGGCGGACGTCGTGTCGGACCACTCGCAGATCGCACGCGAGGGCAAGCTCCAGGCCGCCGCCCAGCGCCGGTTGGTCGATGGCGGCGATGGTGGGGAACGGCAGCTTGGCGAGCATCCGCAACATGCGGTCCTCGACGAGAATCTTGCGCTCAGCGGCTTGCTCGCCCAACCCCGCGAACTCACGCATATCGCTGCCGGCGCAGAATGCTCGCCCACCGGCTGCACCCAGGATGAGGACTCGTGCGTCGGATTCGGCTGCACGCCGGAAGGCCTCGGCCAGCTCGGCAAGCATGTCCAGCGTCATCAGGTGTAGCGGCGGATTGTCGAGTCGCACCAGCCACACGGGGCCGGACCGCTCGAGCCGGACCGTCGAGGGCGCGGTGCCGCCCATCAGAGCATCACGTCCCCGCCGCAAACATTCAGCGTCTCCCCCGTGATATAGGAGGCGTCGTCAGAGGCGAGGAACGCCACAGCGGCCGCCACCTCCTGGGCCTGGCCGGTGCGGCCGAGCGGGATGGTGGCAACGCGGTTGGCCAGCATCAGCGCCGGATCCTTGTCGACCATGCGGCCGAGTTCGACGTTCGCCCGCTGGGCCAGCGGCGTGTCGATCCGGCCAGGAGCAACCGCGTTGACCCGAATTCCCCGTGGCGCCAGCTCAGCGGCGAACGTCTTGGTCGTGCTGATGACCGCGGCCTTCGACGCCGCATAGTTCGCCGACATCACATTGGGCAACACAGCCTGGATCGAGGCCACCGTCACGACGCTGCCGCCGTTCGACAGGAGCCGCGCCGCGAGTTGGAGGGTCAGGAACGTACCCCGAGCATTCACGGCCAGTACGCGGTCCCAATCCTCCACGCTCAACTCCAGTAGCGGTCCGAAGGTCTGGATACCGGCGTTGGCGACGACGACATCAACCTGACCTAAAAGGCCGCCGAGCGAGGCCAGCGAGGCTGAGTCCGAGACGTCGACCGTCGCGGACTCGGCGGAGCCGCCGGCGGCCCGCAGGACGGTCGCCGCTTCTCGCGCCAGGTCCTCGTTCACATCAGCAACGACGACATGTGCGCCCTCCGCGGCGAGCCGCTCGGCGATGGCCCGTCCGATCCCTTGGCCGGCTCCGGTCACCAGCGCGCGGCGATCCACGAACCGGAATGCGCTGCCGACCGTCATGACTTCGCGTTCGGCAGTTCGATGCCGTGGAGCACGCCCAGCCGCTCGAAGTGCTGGTAGATCCGGTCGGCGTACTTGCCGAAGGCAGGAGATTCCCCGAGCGCGATCGGCCGCGGACGGGGCAGGTCGACGACGATTTCATCGACGATTTCTCCCGGGCTGGGGCTCATGACGAAGATCCGATCGGAGAGCCCGACGGCCTCCTCCACGCTGTGGGTGATGAACAGGACCGTGGGGCGCCGCTCCATCCACAGCGCCTCGAGGTCGGTACGAACCTGCAACCGGGTCAGCGCGTCGAGCGCAC
Source organism: Micromonospora sp. NBC_01638 (assembly GCF_045209745.1). NCBI lineage: Bacteria > Bacillati > Actinomycetota > Actinomycetes > Micromonosporales > Micromonosporaceae > Micromonospora > Micromonospora sp. NBC_01638. Next base: position 4,085,066 of record NZ_CP109273.1, on the reverse strand, counting down.
CGAAGGGCTCATCGAGCATGAGAACCGACGGGTCGTGCACGAGCGTCCGGATCAGCGACACCCGCTGGCGCATCCCGCCGGAGAGCTGACGGGGGTACTTCTTCATCGCCGTGGTTAGCCGCAGTCGCTCGAACAGCTGCTCTGCGCGACTGCGGATCTCCCGCTCGGGTAGCCCGCGGATCGTCGCCTGCAGCATGACGTTGTCGAGAGCGGTACGGAACTCGAGGAGAAGGTGATCCTGGAACGCGATACCCACGTCCGTGATGGGTCTCTTCACCAGTTCGCCCCCGACGCGGATGTCGCCGATCGTGCGGTCAAGCAGTCCGGCGACCATGAGCATGAGAGTGCTTTTGCCACATCCGGAGGGGCCGACGATGGAGATGAACTCGCCGGGCTTGATGTTCATGTCGATCGGCTTCAGCGCCTGGAACGGGTGCGGGCCGTCCAGTCCGAAGGTCTTGCTGACGGACTCGATGGAGATCGAGGCTTTCGTCCGAGCGTCGGCCGCGGTTGCGCGTGCGATCATGACTGTGCCTTCCCACTTGCATCGACCCCGCCGAGGGGCACCTTGGACAGAAGCTCCACCTTCTGCCCCTCCTGGCAGACGCGGCCGTCCTGGTCGACGACGCGCACATCGAAGGTCACGATCGCTTGAGTCGGCTTGGACGCACTGTCGCGCATCTCGGCAACCGAGTACTCGACGAAGATCGTGTCGCCGATGAAGATCGGGGCCTTGAACCTCCAGTCCTTGATTCCGAGAAATGCGACGGCGGTGTCCCGCAGCATCTCGGTGCGGGGCCACATCAGGCCGTGCGCGTAGGCCAGGCCCAGCATGCCGTGCGCGATCCGTCGACCGAATTGGCTGGCTTTCGCGTAGACGTCGCTGGTGTGCACCTCGGAGAAGTCACCGGTCAGCGCGGCGAACCCGAGAACGTCGGCGTCAGTGATGGTCCGTCCCGGGCTGCGGAACGCAAGTCCGACGTACAGGTCCTGGTAGATCAGTCCTTGCCGCGGAATGTCGTGTGGCACGTGATCCCTCCTTTCCACAGATCAGTGAGAGGTGTTCGCTGCGGGCTCACTTCGCGGCCAGCGGCACCGGCTTGCCGTCCTGGCACTGCTGCATCTCCGCCTCGGCGGGAAGGAAGTCGTTCGAGTAGTACGTGGCGGCGTCCGTTCCGGCGGGCAGGAGCCCGATCGAGGAGAGCAGGTCCTGGGTGCGGGTCCAGCTCTCGTCGGTCGCCTTGCCGACGGCCTTGGCGCCGCCGGCGCAGAGCAGCGGAAGGACTGCGTTGAGCTCAGCGAGGCTCTGCTGCTCGTTCGAGTTGGGGAAATACTTCTTGACCGCCGCGGCGCCGGCCTGCGGATCGGCGGCGACAGCCGCCCACCCCTTGAGGCTGGCCCGGATGAAGGCCTTGACGTCGTCGGCGTTGCTCTTCAGGTATTCCGCGTTGGCGAACACGCTGGTGCTGACCGTCGGGACCCCGTACTCCGCAAACGTCCAGTTCTTGGTCTGCGCGCCCTGCTGCTCCAGCTGTACGCCGTACGAGTCGGTCGAACCGAGGATGGCATCGACACGCTTCTGCAGCAGCGCCTGAACCAGGGACTCCTTGGGCAGGCCCACCTGGTTAATGTCCGAGGGCTTCAGACCGTTCTTCTCCAGCAGGATGGGCAACATCGCCGTCTGCGAACCGCCGGTCGGCACGCCCACACTGCGGCCCTTCAGATCCTGAACCGCGTTGATGCCGCTCGACGTCAGGGTCGTCACCTGGTTCGGGCTGGACTGGTAGAGCGTCATGATGGTCTTCATAGGGGCGCCCTTGGCGACGAGGGCGCTCGTGGTGGGCGCCTCCGCGAATCCGATCTGAGCCTTACCCGATGCGACCATCTGGGCGGTGACGCTGGAGCCGGCGCCCGGAATGATCTCGACGTCCAGCCCCTCCTCCTTGTACAGGCCATGGACGGCGGCGTACTCGAAGCCCGCGTTGAATCCGCCCGCAGTGAAGTTGAGCTGGAGGCTGAAGGGCTTGGGGCCGGCGGCGCCGGCAGACGAGGAGTCGCCCGAGCTGCCGCAAGCGGTGAGCGCCATGGAGGCGGCCAACACGGACGCGACCAACGCGATTCGCCGAGGGGTGTGGCGCATGTCTTTCCTTTCCGGGATCGTCGTCGATCCCGTTTGGTGACGTGGTGGGTGATGGGAAGGGGGTGGCCGATCAGCTGTCTCGCGCCCGCTGCCAGGGCGTCAGCAGCCACTCGACAAGTTCGACGAGGTAGTTGAGGGCGATTCCAATGACGGTTAGCACGACGAGGACCGCGAAGATCAGCGTGGTGTCCAGGGTGCTCGTGCCCTGGAGCAACAGATAGCCCAACCCGGTGTTGGCTCCGACGAACTCGGCGACGAGGGCTGCCGTCGCGGCGAGCGTCGCCGATGTCTTCAACCCTGAGAAGATCACCGGCAGGGCGGAGGGGAAGCGCAGGTAGCGGAACGTCTGCCAGCGCGACGCACCCATCGACTTGGTCAGATAGAGCATCCGGTCGTCCAGAATCCTGAAACCGCTGATGCTCGCCACCAGGAGCGGGAAAAAGGTCATCAGCATGGTGAGCAGGATCTTGGACTCCATGCCGAAGCCGATCCACACCACGAAGAGGGGGGCGATCGCGATCTTCGGCACGAGCTGCATGAAGACGACCGGCGGGTACACCACCTGCCTGGCAACGCGACTGAGCGCGATCATCAGGCCGAGTGGGATGGCCGTCACGATGGTGATACCAAGACCGACCACAATCTCGGACACCGTGACGCCGGTGTTCTCCCATAACAGCGGGAAGTCGCTGACGATGCGGGCGAACGTGTCCTGCGGACTGGGCAACAGGTACGAGGGGATGTCAAACGCCTCCACCGCGCCGGCCCACAGCGCGACGATGGCCGCGAAGACCCCCACCGGGATGAGGTCCCAGGCGAGCTTGCGGATACGGCGGGGCCGATACGTCGTCGCCGCGGAGGTCCCCGGCGCCGCGGCTGCCTTCGGAACCCCGGCGGTCGTCGGGGAGTCGGTGTGCATTGACATCGTGGGCCTTTCGTTTGAATCAGCAGCTCAGCCGGCTAGCGCCGGAGGGGCGGTCAGCGTCTGTCCCGAGGATCGACTCGATCGATGACCTGAGCAGCCGGGCGGTGGAGCGCGCGGGCTGCCCGTCGAAGCGGTCCGTGAGAACTTCGACCTCGAGCGGTCCCGCGAAACCCGCATGTCGGGCGGTCTTTACGAACGCTGCGAGATCGATGACCCCTTCGCCTGGCACTCCGCGCACACAGGCGAGGTTGACGGTGGGCACTAGCCAATCGGATAGGTGCACCGCGAAGATGCGGCCGTCGGCGTGCGCGAACTGCACCGCTAGATCCGGATCCCACCAGAGGTGGTAGGAGTCCGCCGCGATGCCGACCCAGCGAGAGTCGAACGCCTCGATCATGCTGAGCGCCGCGCGAAGAGTGACGAGCGCGGACTTCTCGGCTGCGAACATGAGGTGGAAGGGCTCAAGAGCAAGGACCACCCTCGGTCTTCGGCTTCGGGCAGCAGCGCCTCCGACGCCCGAGCGGCTCGCTCGAGCGTCGCGCCTGCACTGTGCGCTACCGGGCCGACAACGACGAGATGAGCGGCGCCCAGCTCTGCGGCGTCGTCGAGAGATCGCAGGCTGGCGTCGTCCGCCGCCCGTTGGTCGGGCTCGACGAGATACCCCTCGCGACAGACGGCGTGAACCGAGAGGCCCGCACGGAGCGCGGCCATGCCTACGGCCGACGCCGACCCGAAGCCCGGGGCGTGTCGCCAGACGTCCAGGGCGTCGCAACCGGCGAACGCGGCGGCATCGGCGAACTCGTCGACCGACACCGACAGGAAGGTGCGCTGGCTCAGGACCGTGCGGTGGGTGCGCATGTTCGCCATCATGAGGCCCCTCCAACCTGAACACTGGAACACCATTGCTGATCGGAACCGTATTCCAGTAGTGTCGACAACGCAAGGGGCACGTGGAAGATTGGGCTACGTCGACCTCGCCACGACCGAGGCGGGCGTGTGCCATAGAAAGCGGTGGATAATGGTTGCTGCTGGGACCCTGTCACGTGGCTTGGCGGTGCTCTCCTGCCTTGTAGGTGAGGTCGAGGGCGTACCCCTGGCTCGCATCTCTGACCAATTGGGACTTCCCAGGAGCGCGACCCATCGGATCCTCGCGACACTCACGGACGAAGGCTTCGTCTTTCAACTCAAACCGTCGGGCAACTACGCGCTTACGCTCCGTGTCGTCGGCCTGGGGTTACGACACCTGGCGACCTCTACCATCACCGGGCTCGCCAAACCTGTCCTGGTCCGCCTCGCTCGCACCTCAGGCCAACTCGTCCGCCTAAGCCTGGTCGACAGGGAGCAGTTGATCTGGGTCGCCAAGGAGCAGGGCGCAAAGTCCGGACTCCGATACGACGCTGATGTGGATCACGGCCACGTGATTCCCCTCGACTCGACCGCGACGGGGATCGCCTGGCTGTCCGCGCTTCCCGAGGACCGGGCCCTACGGCTCGTCGCCCGGCAGGAGCCGCCGCGACGGCACCCGGTCGGGCCCGGCATGCCGCGCAGCCTCACCGACGTGACGGCCCGCATCCGCGAAGCGCGAGAGCAGGGCTGGGCGCGCGTGCATGAGAGCAATGAACGAGGGATCTCAGCGATGGCCATGCCGCTGGTGGATGCGCACAGCGGCGAGGCGCTCGGAGCGGTGAGCATTGCCGGACCGAGCATTCTCCTGACCGAGGACCGGGTGCGCGAAATCGTCCCGGCTCTGCAACAAACTGTCGACGAGCTCGGGGGCATTGCCGCAGCACTGGCGGGCGAAGCCCATCGCAACGAGTCGTAGGGCTCTGTTGCGTTGAGCGTTGGCAAGGCCGAGTGGCCCAGAGCGGTACATCGATGTGGCCGACTCTCTTCAATGGCGCCTGAAACCACACCTGAGGTTCCCCCGTTAGCGTGGAGGCCGGACCTAAGGGGATAGATGGTCATGGCTGAAACGAGGAGACGGTTCGACCGGGAGTTCCGTGAGGGCGCCGTGCGGATCGTGCGGGAGACGGGTAAGCCGATCGCGCAGGTCGCTCGGGATCTGGGTATCAACAGCGGCACCTTGGCGAACTGGGTGGCGCAGGACCGACGGGATCGGGGTGAGGCCGCCGCCGGCGGGCTCGGTGAGGACGAACGCGCCGAGCTGGCTCGTCTGCGCAAGGAGAACGCCGAGCTGGCGATGGAGCGTGATGTGCTCAAGCGATCCGTGGTCCTGTGGGTCAAGGAGGCGACGAAGTGAGCGTGGCCGGGTTCGTCGCCGCCCAGAGGACCGAGCACGCTGTGCCGCACGCGGTGACCTGTCGGGCGCTTGGGCTGTCGCAGTCGTGGTTCTACAAGTGGCGTGACCGGCAACCCACCGCGCGGCAGACCCGCCGCGATGCCCTCGATGAGGCGATCCGGGCAGCGTTCGACGCCTCCGGCGGCACTTACGGCTCCCCGCGGGTGACCCTCGACCTGCACGCCGACGGGTGGCAGGTGTCGGTCAACACCGTCGCGGCCCGCATGGCCGCCCTCGGCCTGGCCGGACGCACCCCCAAGCGCCGACGCAGCCTCACCCGGCAGGGCAAACGCCCGGTGGCACCGGACCGGGTCCGCAGGCAGTTCACCGCCGTCGCGCCGGACGTGTTGTGGTGCGGCGATATCACCGAGGTCGTCACCGACGAGGGCAAGCTGTACCTGGCCACGGTGATCGACCTGTACTCCCGCCGGCTGCTCGGCTACGCGATGAGCGCGCATCACGACGCCGACCTGACCCAGGCCACGTTGAGCATGGCCGCCGCGACCCGCGGCGGCACCGTCGACGCAGTGATCTTCCACAGCGACCGCGGGTCGACGAGTACACCGCCGCCGACTACGCCAAAGCCTGCAAGCGCCTCGGCGTCCTGCAATCGATGGGCCGGGTCGGCTGCGCCCTGGACAACGCCGCCGCCGAGGCGTTCAACTCCACCATCAAGGTCGAGTACATCCACCGGCAGCGGTTCCGCACCCGAGCCGAGGCCCGACTCAAGATCGCCACCTGGATCGTCGACTTCTACAACGTCCGCCGCCGCCACAGCGCCTGCGACGGCATGTCACCCATCGACTACGAACACTTCATCGCCGAAGCCCGCCGGGCCCAGGCAGCTTAAACAACCTCCACGCTTCCAGGGGATTGACAGGCAAGTAGCAGAGAAGAGAACCGATGCGTAGCGATTGGACCGCTCTGCCGGAGAGTGTCACGGCAGGGATCGCCGAACGGGTCGGCGGAACCTTTGACGTCGCACAGGCTTCCAGTGGCGACCACGCTGAGATCGCCTCGACGGTGACCGGACCAGCCGGACAGATCTTTGTCAAGGCGGCCTCCGGCGAGTTGAGCGTTCGGTCGCTGCGCTACGAACTGGCGGTAACCCGGGCCATCGACCGGCACCCGCCCGCAGTCCTGTGGCAGTTCGAATCCGATGGCTGGCTGGTGGTGGGGACCGAGCATCTTGCCGGTCCCCACCCCGACCTGTCTCCTGGCAGCACGAATCTCAATCTGCTCCTAGCCGCACTGAAAGCACTTCAGGAGACGCCGGCGCCCGGCGAGACGTGGTTCACCCCGGCGACCCGGCTCGGGTTCGCGCACCCGGCGATGGACGGCGGGACACTTATCCATTCGGACCTCAATCCGGCGAACCTGATCGTGACGCCACTCGGCCTACGCATCGTGGACTGGGCGTGGGCAACCAAGGCCGCCGCATGGGTCGAACTCGCGTTGCTCGTCCCATGGCTGATCGGTAGCGGCCACAGCGCCGAGCAGGCAGAAGAGTGGATAGCGCACCTTCCCGCCTGGACCGCGACTGACCAACAGGTCTTGGACGACTTCGCGTCAAAGAACGCAACGAAGTGGGCGGCCAAGTCCCGGCAGAACACCGAGCGCTGGGTACGCGACCTCGCAATGTGGACCGGCGAGTGGGCGGATCACCGGACCGACGGCCAGCAGTCAGCCCGTGAGCCACAGCGCGGGGGCACCCTCTCGTGATGTGGGCGCCAGCCAGCAAGCCCGCTCGGGACCGCAAATCAGGTCACTCAGCCGGGCAGGTCCATGGCCGTCCGAACCGAGAACCAGCCGCGCTGCTCCCAATCTGCTCCGATGTAAGCCACACATACGGCAAAGCCCGTTACCGATGACTCCAGCAACGGGCTTCTGACCTGCAGAAACTGAGAGTGGGCGATGCTGGTATCGAACCAGCGACCTCTTCGGTGTGAACGAAGCGCTCTCCCACTGAGCTAATCGCCCTCAGCGCCACTGACTCTACCCGATCGTGGAACCGGACCGGAAATCCGGGGTCAGTGCGTCGCGAGGTGCTGCATCGCCTTCGCCACCACGTCGATGCCGAGGCTGTATTTGAGCGACAGCCAGGCCACCGTGGCCACGAAGACCAGGCCGACGGAGCCGAGCACGATTCGCACTGGCAGTGACTGCCGTGTGACCCACTGCGTCCAGCCGTGAACGTGTCGGCGGGTGAAGCCGAGCAGCCGGCGCGCCCAGTGGTATTCGACGGCCCAGATGCCCAGCCCGGCGATCACCAGCAGCCAGCCCGGTCCGGGCAGTGGAATGAGGGCGATGCCGATGGTCACCACGAGCGCCCCGGCGATCGCGATAAAGATCTTGAGGGCGATCCGGCCGGTGGGGTTGGCTCGGATGAGGTCGAAGGTCATCGAGATCCGCTGCCGCCAGCGCGGGCGGCGCGGGGGGTCCTGCACGACAGTGATGCCACCGCCACGTCCAGGGCCACCGAACGACCGCTCTGCGCCACTGTCGCCACCCGGACCGCCGATCGACTGGTCCGCGCGGTCGCCGCCCGGCCGACCGGCGTCGTACGCCGGCCGACCGGCCCGTTCGGGCTGCTCCATCGGCACTCCGTACCCCCGCTTTTCGGCTGCTCGGACCGCGACGTTCGGCGGGCCGGGCGCCTCCGCCGGATCCATTGAGGATCGCTTCGTCACCATTTCACCCCCCAGTGTCGCTCGGGCCCGTCACTGCAACGGCCGACTGGACGTTACCGGAGTAAGTCGACGACTGAACCACCCGATGCCGGGCGGGATCACGCACTGGGCAGAACCGGAAATCCTACATGAATCCTCACATTCACGCGGCCTTTCCGTCCCCCTTCCCACCACTGGGTGAAGTCAGCGTATGGCGGAGCGTAGCCAGGAGTAGCACCTGAGTATGGGAAAAGCGGGACACGCGCGTTCCGCAGCGGTGCCGGGGGGAGAACGTCCATGAGTGTCATTCGACCGACGACCGTAGAGGTCGAGACGTCGCTAAGGCTCGTCGCACCTGATGCCACCGCCTTGCCGGTGCGTGCCAGTCTGCGTTACGACCCTGCTGACCCGTATGCGGTCCATGTCCTGTTCCATGCCGAATCGGCCGGGGGCGAGGCGGTGAGCTGGTCTTTCGCCCGCGAGCTGCTGGTCACCGGCCTGGACGAGCCGGCCGGCATCGGGGATGTGCGGGTCTGGCCCTGGGCCACACCGCGCGGCGACTTCGTCGCGTTGGCCCTCTCGTCACCGGACGGCAACGCCCTCTTCGAGGTGCCGCGCAGCGTCCTGGTGCGTTTCCTTCGACGGACCTACGTCGTCGTCCCGCGCGGCCGTGAGGCCGAGCACCTGGACGTCGACACGGCGGTGAACCGGCTGCTCGCCGGTCGCTGACCACCGCCCGAACGGGCAACACCGGCCAAACCGGGGCCGCGCGGATCTGCCGAGTCCGCGCGGCCCCGGCACACCCTGGGGTACGCGGGCACGCCCGCCCTGGGCCAACCGGTGCTCAGCCGTGCGTGGTGATGCCGCCGTCGACGGGGATGACCGCACCGGTGAGATACGCGCCGGCGCGCGACGAGAGGTAGATGGCCGTACCGGCCATGTCCTCCGGGCGCCCGATGCGGCCCAGCGGCACCTGCTGCTCGATGGCGGTCCGGCTCGCGGGGTCGTCCAGCGCGAACGCCATCATCTTGCTCTCGAACGGGCCGGGCGCGATCGCGTTGACGGTGATCTGGTCGCCGGCCAGTTGGTGGGCCAGACTGCGGGTGAGCATGTGCACGGCCGCCTTGGTGGCCGAGTACGCGTACACCTCCATCCACGGCACGCGGATGCCGTCGATCGACCCGATGTTGATCACACGGGCCGGGTCATCGGCGCTGGCGGCGGCGCGCAGCGCCGGCAGCAGCGCGGTGGTGAGCCGGAAGACGGCCTTGACGTTGACCGCCCAGAGCTTGTCGAACGCCGCCTCCGGGTAGGTCTCCAGCGGTGCGCCCCAGGTCGCGCCCGCGTTGTTGACCAGCACGTCGAGGCGGAGAAAGCGCTCGCGCACGGCAGCGGCCAGCGCCTCGGCGCCGGCGTCGTCGCCAAGGTCGGCGGGGATGGCCTCGCAGCGACCCTCGGCGGAGAGTTCCTTGGCTACCGCCTCGCAGACGTCGGCCTTGCGGGACGAGATGATCACGTGTGCCCCGGCCCGGACGAAGCCCTGGGCGATCATCAGACCGATCCCCCTCGACCCGCCGGTGACCAGGACCGTCTTACCTTCGACCGAGAACAGCTGCGTCATGCCCATCCCATCGCGAGTCGGCGAGGCCGCCGACCGGTGAGGCTGCCGGCGGGACGCCGGGCGGACCGCGGACCAGACGGCGCTACCGTCGGGTAACGTAGCCCGGCCGTCGGGATCGCGACAAGCCTGTGCCTGCGCACAGATTCCGCTACGCACGTCGACCGGGATGCGATGACCTGCGGTTCGGGCTACCGTCGCAGGCGATGGTCTCCACCGATTACTCCCCCGCGCCATCCACCGGCACGGCATCTTCCGTGCCCGACGAGATCGCCACGTTCGCGCTGGCCGACCTTTCCGGTGCTCCGGGCTGGCGTCGGCCGGTGATCGTCGACCGTGAGTTGCTGATCCTCACCACCCGTGGGCACGGCGACGCGGAACTCGACTTTCACCTGCTGCCGTGCCGGCCCGGCACGCTGCTGCGGGTCCATGCCGGCCAGGTGCTGCGCTGCGCCGGCCCGCAGTTCGATGCCACCGTTGTCGCCTGGGAGCCGGAGGCGCTGCGCGACTTCGACATCGACCTGGACACGGCGGTGACCTGGCGGCAACTGGCCGGTGAGGACGAAGACGCGGTGATCACCGAGGTGAGCCAGTTGGCAGTGGACTGCCAGCGGCACCCCGACAGCCTCACCGCCCGCGCGCTGCTCCGCCACCAACTGGCCGTGTTGGTGCTGCGGCTGGCCCTGGCCACTGCTGGCCGGTCGACGTCCCGGCCCGAGGATGAGACGTTCCACCGGTTCCGCCGGGACGTGGAGCACAGCTATCCGCACACCCGTCGGGTGGAGGACTACGCCGCCGGGCTCCGCTGCTCGGTGCGGACCCTGACCCGGGCCTGCCTGGCCGTCACCGGTCGCAGTGCCAAGCAGGTCATCGACGAGCGGGTCGCGTTGCAGGCCGGCCGGCTACTCGCCGCGACCGACCAGCCGATCGCCCAGATCGGCCGGCACCTCGGCTTCTCCGAACCCACGAACTTCGGCCGCTTCTTCACCCGCGAGATCGGCGTCAGCCCCGGCGCGTTCCGGGCCGCACGGGATCAACCGGCCGCCCGAGTGGTCCGGCCCCGGCCGCCGGCCGAGCCGACGGGCGCCAACGGCGGCAGATTCCGCCCCGGGATCCCCGGCGAACCAGCCAACGACGGCCACGCCGGGCGACCCGGGTCGCCCGGCGGGCCTGCGGGCGGCACCGGCCGGGCATGATGACAGGGTGCAGATCTCCGCGCGCGGCGACTACGCGGTACGGGCAGCTCTGAGCCTCGCCACCGCGTACCCCTCGCTGCTGTCCACCCAGGCCATCGCCGAAGAGCAGGACATGCCCCGCAAGTTCCTGGAGGCGGTCCTGGCGGATCTGCGCCGGGCCGGCGTCGTGCGCGCCCAGCGCGGCGCCGAGGGTGGATACACGTTGGCGCGCCCGCCGCGCGAGGTGACCGTCGGCGCGGTGCTGCGCGCCGTGGACGGCCCGCTGGCCGGGGTACGCGGCCTGCGCCCCGAGGAGACCCGGTACGAGGGCTCGGCCGAGAACCTGCCCGGCCTGTGGGTGGCGGTGCGCGCGGCGGTGCGACGCGTGGTCGACGAGGTGAGCCTCGCCGAGATCATCAGCGGTCGACTGCCCGCCCACGTCCGCAAGCTCACCGCGCTGCCCGACGCGTGGGAGTCACGCTGACGCCCGGCGGTGGCCCCGCAGCCGGCGGTAGCGGTGAGCAGAGCGTCCAGAACGGACACTGAGAGGGTTTCGGCAGTTGCCGGTGCGGGCATGTTCGATCTCGACACGGCAGGGAACGGTGACGAGGGGAGTCCTCCGATGGGCCTCATGTTTCGCAAGCGCAAGAAGTACGGTCCGATCATCCTGAACTTCACCGAGAACGGCTTCTCCTCGTGGAGCATCAAGATCGGTCGCTGGTCCTGGAACTCCAAGGCGCGGGCGCACCGGGTCGACCTGCCGGGTCCACTGTCCTGGAAGCAGGACAAGTCCCGGTCGTAGCCTCCCGGGAGTCGAGCGGGGTGCCGGTGAATCACCGGCACCCCGCTCGGCGTCTGTGGGTGGGGCGCTCAGCGCACCAGTGTGATGATCTCGTCTCCGGCGAGCCTGCCGGACTCGCGGTCGCGCCGCACGTCACCCGAGTCGAGCAGGTCGGCGAGCGCCTGGTTGGCGTCGGCGGCACGGTAGACGGTCGCGGTGAGAGTGTGCCGGCGCAGCTCGGTGACCGGCCGTGACCCGCCCCCACGCAGCTCGGCCAGCAGCTCGCGGGCCAGTGGTTCGAGGTCGGGATCGCCGGCCACGTCGACCGTTGTGCCCGTCGGGTCGAGCGGGTCGCGGTAGCGCACGCCCAGGTCCGCACCGACCGCCCAGAGCGCGTCGCGGACCGCCTCCAGACTCCGGTCGGAGCGGCTGCCGAACGCGATCACACCGGCTGCCTCGCCGTCGGGCAGCACCGGCGCCACCTCGGCGACAAGGGGGAAACCGGCGGAGATGAGCGCGTCTCGGGCGCTGCCGCCGGTGTGCAGCAGCAGCTCTCCGGTGCGGCCGTTGGTCGCGGCGGTGAGCAGCTTCGGCGTCACCGCGCCGGGCAGGTCCACGAAGGAGAACAGCGGGGCCCCGGCCGCCCCGGCGGCCTTCACCGCGACCGGAAGCCGGTAAGGGGCACCGGGCAGCAGGTGCACGGTGACCTCGGCGGGCAACTCCGCCTCGATCGGGCCGAGTCGGGCCGGCAGGTCGGCGGCGTCGTCGGCCAGCACCAGCACCGTCACCTGCCGGCCGCGCACCTGGTCGCCGTGCGCGGCGACCAGCCGCAGCGCGGCCTCCGCGCTGCCCGCTCCGGCACCCGCGAGTGCGACGGTGGCCCGCCGGGAGCGGTGCAGGGCCGCGGGCAGCCAGGTCGTCAACTGGCGAACCAGCAGCTCGCGGAGGAAATCAGTGGTCCGGTCGGTCGGCATCGGTCCGTTCTACCGTATGACCTCCTCAGGCCGGGACGGAGATCCCCACCCCGCCCCGGGTCTGCCCGCCATAGCGCTGCCGCTCGGCGTCCAGGTCAAGCCGACCGATCTGCTTGCGGGCGGCCAGCGCGGCGTCGTCGAGCAGGTCGGCGGGGATCAGCCAGACCACCTCGAACTCCAGACCGTCCGGGTCCTTCCCGTAGAGGCTCTTGGTCGTGCCGTGGTCGGAGGTGCCGACCAGGGCGCCGGCGGCGGTGAGGCGCTCGGCGGTGGCGGCAAGCTCGTCGAGGGTGTCCACCTCCCAGGCGAGGTGGTAGAGGCCGACGGTGGCCCGGCCGGCGGTCGACCGCCCGGCAGCGGCACCGATCTCGAACAGGCCGAGGTCGTGGTCGTTGGTGGAGTCGGGGGCTTGGAGGAAGGTGGCACCCCGGAAGCCGTCCGGGGTCATCGCCACCGGGCGGAAGCCCAGCACGTCCCGGTAGAACGCGACGCTGCGAGCGAGGTCACTGACATAGAGGACCGCGTGGTTGAGCCGGTGGATACCCATGACCCGAGACTAGCGCGTTTTAGTTGAACGCTCAACTACTGGGAGTACGATGACGGTCATGACCCGCTGGCTCGACTCCGACGAGCAGCGCACCTGGCGCGCGTATCTCGCCGCCTCCCGGGCGCTGATGGACACGCTCGACCGCGAGCTGCAACGCGACGCGGGCATGCCGCACGCCTACTACGAGCTCCTGGTCCGGCTCTCCGAGTCCCCCGGCCACCGCCTGCGGATGAGCGACCTGGCCGAGGCCGTCGGGTCGTCCCGCAGCCGGCTCTCGCACGCGGTCGCCCGGCTGGAGGCGGCCGGATGGGTGCGCCGCGAGGAATGCCCCACCGACCGGCGTGGGCAGGTCGCGCTGCTCACCGACGAGGGTTTCGCCACCCTCGCGGCCGCCGCGCCCGGCCACGTCGAGGGGGTACGCCGGCACCTGTTCGACGCGTTGAGCCCGGCCCAGGTCGACCAACTGCGCCGAATCAGCGAGACATTGGCCGACCACCTGACCGGATCCTGACCAATCGACACCGGCGCGGGTCTTGTACTTACCGTCGTCAGATGAGCACGATGGGGCGTGTCCTCCGGCTTCGGCGAACTGACTGATCAGGCGCACCACCTCGTGTCATCCGGCGATCTGGCCGGCGCGCAGCAGCTGCTCTCCGACGCGCTCACCGACGCCGACCCCCGCCCGGCCAACGCCACCCCCGAGCTGGCCGAGGCGGCCAGCCTCCAGGCGCGGGTGCTCGTCGCCCTCGGTGAGCCGCACTCGGCCCGGGGATGGGCCGCCTTCTCGTACGCGGCCACCACCCGACTGCACGGCCGCTCCGACCCGCGCACGGTGGCCGCCGCGGCGACCCTGGCCGCAGTGCTGCACCGGGTCGGCAGCCGCTCCCGGGCCGCCCGGCTCTACCAGGAAGTCATCATCGAGCTGACCGCGCAGGACGGCCCGGAGTCGCTGCGGGTGCTCGCCGCCCACGCCGACCTGGCCACCGTGGAATACGCCCGCGGCCAGTGCACGGTGGCCCGGGACCGGCTCCAGGACGCCTGGGAGCTGCACCGCGAGGTGTACGGCGACGGGCACCCGAGCGGCATCAAGATGCTGGCGCGGCTCGGGGCGATGCAACGGGACTGCGGGCAGTTCGCCGAGGCACACGACAACCTGGCCCTGGCCCGCGAGCTGTGCCGGCAGCACCTGCCCGTTGACGACCCGCTGGCAGCGCAGGTAGCAGCTCTGGCCCGGGCGGCGGCCAATCCCGACCACGTCTGCGCCGACAACCCACCCATGGCCCGAGACGCGCCGGTGGTGCCGGCCGCTCGCAACCCCCCGCACGACGATGGGCCGACCCGGTCCGGCTACCACCCGCCGACGTCTCCGCCACACCACGCCGGGCCGGTGGCGGCCGGCGGGGCGGTTCCGAATCCTCGAACGCCAGCCGACGAACCAGTCGGGTCGACGGGCACGAGGTGGCCACCCGAACCGGTCGACGAGCCCGCGCCGCACCCCACCGACACCCCGGTGCCCCCGTCGGTGGTCGGGCTGGTTGGCGGCACGGATGAGCAGTCCGGGGTGTACCGGCTACGCCGCCCCGCCGCACCGCCCGACCCGTACACGTCGTCCGAGCCGTACACGCCGCCTGGCTCGTACGCGCCGCTCGAGCCGTACACGCCGTCCCGGCTGCTGCCGGTGCCCGTGCACCGGGCGCCGCCGACGCAGCGCAACCGGCTGGTGCCGGTGCTGGTGGCCGGCGTGGTCGTGGTGCTGCTCGGCGCGGCGGCGGTGATCGCCGGGGTGGCCCGGGTCGGCAACGACGACGAGCCGACCCCGCCGCCGGCAAGCGGCTCCCCCGCCGCCGGCGCACCGGCCACCACCGCGCCCACCTCGGGCGGTGCCGCGCCCCCGTCGGCCGGCGCCGCGGCGCCGCCCGGCAGCCCGCCCAGCGCGGTAACCCTGCGCGACACCCGGGACAGCATCGCGCTGCACTGGACCTACCCGGCCGGCAGCGAGGGCCCGGTGATCATCGCGGGTGGCCGCACCGGGCAAAACCACAACATCTTCGCGACCCTGCCTGCCGGCAGCACCAGCTTTGTCATCTACGCGCTCAACCGCACCAACGACTTCTGCTTCACCGTCGCCGTCGCCTGGTCCACCGACACCGTGGCCAGGTCCCCGCAGGTCTGCACCCGCCGCCGCTGATCCGGACAGACGCTGACCTGCCGACCGGCGCAGGCCGGGCTGCCTCACCTACCGTTGAAGCAGAGCAAAGGCCACGACCAGGTAGGTGGGCACCGCCGCGATCACGACGCGTCAACTGTCGGCTCAGGGCGGACGTCCTCGACCGGCGACGCCGGCAGCAGCAGG
Organism: Micromonospora sp. NBC_01638; assembly: GCF_045209745.1. NCBI lineage: Bacteria > Bacillati > Actinomycetota > Actinomycetes > Micromonosporales > Micromonosporaceae > Micromonospora > Micromonospora sp. NBC_01638. Next base: position 4,069,585 of record NZ_CP109273.1, on the reverse strand, counting down.
CACACCCGCAGCCCCTGCTGCTCCTCCGCGTCAGTCAGGCTGATGCTGCCGCCCGCGCGGCGGACCAGTTCCCGGACGATGGCCAGCCCCAGGCCGGCGCCACCGTCGTCGCGGGCGCGCCCGTCATCCAGGCGGGTGAACCGGCCGAAGACCCGCTCCCGGTCCGCCGCCGGGATCCCCGGGCCGTCGTCGGTCACCGTCACCAGGTGGTACGCCCCGAGCGTCGGCCCCGCCGTCGACGTCGCCTCGGCGGCGAGCACGACACTGCCGTACGCGTGCCGGACCGCGTTGTCGACCAGGTTGGCCAGCACGCGACGCAGCTCCTCGACGTTGCCGGTCGTCCAGATCGGGCCCGGCGGCAGCGCCACCCGCACCGGCGGCGACGGGTAGCGGGCGGCGACCTCGGCCAGCAGCGCGCCCAGCTCCACCGGGCCGGTCCCCCGCGCCGGTGGAGCCTCGTCCAGGCGGGCAAGCAGCAGGAGGTCGTCGACCAACCGGCTCAGCCGGTCGGTGTCGGCGAGCAGGTTGGCGGTCACCGCCGTCCAGTCCGTCCGGTCGGCGAGGCGCTCGGCCACCTCCAGCTCGGTCCGGATGTTGGTCAACGGGCTGCGCAGCTCGTGTGCGGCGTCGGAGACGAACGCCCGCTGGCGGACCCGGGCGGATTCCAGCCGGTCCAGCATGCCGTTGAGGGTGACCGCCAACCGGTGGATCTCGTCGGCCGATGCGGGCACCGGCAGGCGGCCGGTGCCGGCCCGTCCGGTGATCTCCTCAGCACCCCGGCGGAGCGCCTCGACCGGCCGCAGAGTCGCGCCCACCACCCGCCACGCCACCCCGGCCAGCACCGCCACCAGCAGTGGGAACGCCACCAGCAGAATGGCCCGGACCACGTGGGTGCTGTGCCGCACGTCGGCCATCGAGCGGGCCACCAGCACGGTGAGCGGGTCGGCCGCGGTGCCGGCGGGTACGGCGACCACGCGGACCGGGCCGGCGAGCCCGACCCGTTCCGCCGGCACCTCCAGCCGCTGCCGGCGGTCGCGGTCCAGCCGCTCCGGGCGAACTATCGGCACCAGCCGGTCAGCGTCGATCGAGGCGGCTCTGATTCGCCCCTGCGCGTCGACGACCTGCACGCGGACCTGTCCGCCGGCCACGGGCAGTGGGTCGGGCAACGCGTCCTCGGCGGCGAGCAGGGCCACCGCGTCGGCGGTCCGGAACGCCTCGGTGTCGACCGTTCGCTGGAGCACGAAGCCGAGAGCGCCGAGCAGCACCACACCACCCACGGCCAGCCCGACGGCGAGGCCGAACACTCCGATCGCCATGAGCCGCCCCCGCAGCCCGAGCACCGGCATCCACCCGCGCCAGGTCCGGCGGGCGGGCGCCGGGCCGTCGGCGGTCACGTCGCCAGCCGGTAGCCGGCACCCCGGACCGTCTCCAGCCGGTCCCGGCCGAGCTTGCGGCGCAGGTAGCCGACGTACACCTCGACGGCGTTCGGCGCGGTCTCCAGGCTCGCGTCCCAGACGTGGTCCAACAACTCGACCTTGGAGATCACCTGGCCGGGCCTGCGCATCAGGTAGTCCAGCAGCGCGAACTCCCGCGCGGTCAGCGCCACCTCGGCGTCGGCCCGGGTCACCCGTCGGCGGGCCGGGTCCAGCCGCAGGTCACCGACCGCCAGCACCGTCGGGCGTTCCGGCGCGCCCCGGCGCAGCAGCGCCCGCAGCCGGGCCAGCAACACCACGTACGAGAAGGGTTTGGTCAGGTAGTCGTCGGCGCCGCAGTCGAGGCCGTCGGCCTGGTCGTACTCGCCGTCCTTGGCGGACAGCATCAGCACCGGCAACCAGTGCTGCTCCGCTCGCAGCCGCCGGACCAGCTCGTAGCCGGAGAGGCCGGGCAGCATCACGTCGAGGATCATCGCGTCGTACCCGCCGTGCCGGGCCGCGTCGAGGCCGGCCGGGCCGGTCCCCGTCACATCCACCGCGAACCCCTCCGCCTGCAGACCACGTTGCAGGGCGGCCGCCAACCGGGCCTCGTCCTCCACCACCAGCAACCGCACAGCTCAAGGGTGCCACCCGGGTCAATCGTGACGGTTCGGCGTCCTCAGCGCGTTCACAGGGGCGAGGGGGCAGGATGGCGGCAGGAGGTGCCACCATGTCCGTCCTGAGAAGTCGTCCCGTCCTTCGTTGGCTCGTTCCGGCCACCGCCGCCGTCGCCGTCATCGGCGGAGGCGCGGCGATCGGCACATTCGCCGCCGAGGCCGAGCCGAGCCTGCCGCCGCGTACCGCCGCCCAGCTCCTGGTCGATCTACAGACCTCCCGGCTGGAAGGGCTGTCCGGGACCGTCGTGCAGCGCGCCGACCTCGGCCTGCCGCCGCTCGTCGGGCTGGTCCCCGGCAACGAGCTGACCACCCTGCTGACCGGCACGCACACCCTGCGGGTCTGGTATTCCGGCCCCGAGCGGCAGCGGGTCGCACTGCTGGACACCCTCGGTGAGCAGGACGTCATCCGCAACGGCCGGGACCTGTGGACCTGGCAGAGCCGCACCAACACCGCCAGCCACCGCACGCTCGGTGCCGCCGGGGCCGAAAAGCCGGCTGTCGAGGCGGGGCCGCAAATGCCGGCCACACCGCAGCAGGCCGCCGACCTGGCACTGGGCGCGATCGACCCGAGCACCGAGGTCAGCGTCGGCCGTTCGGCCACCGTCGCCGGCCAGGACGCGTACGAGCTGGTGCTCGAACCGCGCGACGGTGCTTCGCTGGTGCACCAGCTGCGGATCGCCATCGACGCCAAGCAGCACGTGCCGCTGCGCTTCGAGGTCCTCGCGAAGGGCAGCGACCAGCCGGCGTTCGAGGTGGCCTTCACCCAGGTCGACTACCGCCGCCCCGACGCCGACCAGTTCACCTTCAACCCGCCGCCCGGCGTGACCGTCACCGAGGAAAAGGCCGAGCGGCCGGCCGCGGGCAAGCCCGGCCACGTCGCGCCGGCGGGTGACCCGCAGGTCCGCGCGGTCGGCACCGGCTGGACCACCGTGCTGGTCGCCCGCCTCGACGGGGCCCTCGGCGGCAAGCCGGCCGACGCGAAGCCGGCCGTGCCGACGACTGGCGCCAAGCCGGCTGTGCCACCGGCTGGCGGTCCGCCGAACGTGGACGTGTCCAAGCTGCTCGGCGGGCTGACCGCGGTCAGTGGCGACTGGGGCAGCGGTCGGCTGCTCACCGGCAAGCTGTTCAGTGTGCTGCTCACCGACGACGGCCGGGTGCTCGCCGGCGCGGTGACTCCGGAACGGCTCTACCAGGCCGCTCGCGGCTGATCCACCGATGTTCGCGCCGGGTCGACCTGACGGTCGGCCCGGCGCGTCGTCTTCTCCGGCCAGCGGCGCAGTCAGTGGGCGGCGGTCACGCCGAGGGCGCTGAGGTACGCGTCGGCGAGGACCGCGTGGCCGGGCAGGTGGGGATGTACGCGGTCGTCGGCCCAGCGCTTCGCCGGGCTGACCGCCAGCACCCGGTCGAAAGCCGCCTGGTTGGGCACGTGCACCGCGTCGAACTCGGCGGCCAGCCCGGCCACCACGGCCGCGTACCGATCGGTGTCGGCGCGTTGCGGTTCGCTGCGGTCCGCCTCGATCAGGAACGGGTCACCGAGGATCAGCCGGCAGCCGGTGGCGGCAACCGCCCGACGAAGCAAATCGCGCAGGGTGCGCTCGTATTCGTCGATTGCGACGGCCTGATCCGGCTGGTCGCCGTAGCGCCGCCAGATGTCGTTGATGCCGATCAGCACGGAGAGCCAGTCGGGGCGCTCGGCGATGGCGTCGTCATCCCAGCGGACGGCCAGGTCCCGCACGGTGTCGCCGCTCACACCCCGGTTGACCCACTCCAGCTCCAGCTCCGGGTGCCGCGCGCCGACCAGGGCGCGTACGAGGCTGACGTAGCCACTGCCGTAGGGCGCGGCGTCGTCGCGCCGACCACAATCGGTGATGCTGTCGCCGATAAAGACCACCCGTTGCCCGGTCCGCAGGATCATCCGCCGCCACCTCGCGATCACCGGCGCGCCGACCTGCCCGGCTTGGTGAGAACCGGCGGAAGGCGCTATCTTCAACAGTTCGAGGGCACAAAAAAGAACGGCCTTAAAGCCGTTCCTGCAAACGATTCTATTCTTTAGGGAGACGGCTTGTCAAGGCACTCCGGCGGTTCCGGCGAATTGCCGCTCGACGACGAGATCGGTCGCGAGCAGGAGTACGTCTCGATGCTCTACGACCGGCTGGACGGGTTGCGCGAGCAGGCCGCCCACCGGCTCACCGCCGAGCTGCGCAACACCGGCGGCACCCTGCAGGACCGCTCGCAGCGTGACAGCTCGGTAGCGATGTACGCCGATCAGGTCGAGCAGTTCTCCGCCGTGGAGAACGGGCTCTGCTTCGGCCGTCTCGACGGCGATGACGACTCCCGCCACTACATCGGCAGGATCGGCATCTTCGACACCAGTGGTGACTACGATCCGCTGCTGATGGACTGGCGGGCCCCCGCCGCCCGCCCGTTCTACCTCGCCACCGCCGCCAACTCGCAGGGCGTACGCCGCCGTCGGCACCTGCGCACCCGGCAGCGCAAGGTGACCGGCCTCAACGACGAGGTGCTCGACATCGACTCGGCCTCCCCGGGCGCCCACGAGGAGCTGACCGGTGAGGCGTCGCTGCTCGCCGCGCTCAACGCGGGCCGTACCGGCCGGATGCGCGACATCGTCGAGACCATCCAGGCCGAACAGGACGAGATCATCCGCGCCGAACTGTCCGGCGTCATGGTGGTCCAGGGCGGCCCCGGCACCGGCAAGACCGCAGTCGCGCTGCACCGGGCGGCGTACCTGCTCTACACGCACCGCCGCGAACTCTCCAGCCGGGGCGTGCTGCTGGTCGGCCCGAACGCGACCTTCCTGCGCTACATCTCCCAGGTGCTGCCGACGCTGGCCGAGACCGGCGTGCTGCTGCGTACCCCGAGCGATCTTTTTCCCGGGGTGAACGCCCAGCGGACCGAACCGGCCGAGACCGCCGCCCTCAAGGGCCGGGCGGTGCTGGCCGAGGTCCTGGCGTTGGCCGTCCGGGACCGGCAGTGGGTGCCCGACGAGCCGCTGGAGATCGAGGTCGAGCGGGAGGCGCTGAACCTCGACCCGGAGACCGTGCGCACCGCCCGAGACCGGGTCCGCCGGGTCGACCGGCCGCACAACCTGGCCCGCGCGCTGTTCGACGTGGAGATCGTGCACGCGCTCGCCGACCAGGTGGCCGAACGGATCGGCGCCGACCCGCTGGGTGGGGAGAACCTGCTCGACGAGGCCGACCGGGCCGAGATCCGCCGGGAGCTGCGCGACGAACCGGAGATCCGGGCCGCCCTCGACCGGCTGTGGCCGGTGCTCACGCCGCAGCGCCTGCTCGCCGACCTGTACGCCGACCCGGACCGGATCGCCGCCGCCGCGCCGATGCTCACCGACGGCGAGCGGGCGCTGTTGCACCGCGAGCCGGGTGGCTGGACGCCGGCCGACGTGCCGCTGCTGGACGAGGCCGCCGAGCTGCTCGGCGAGGACGAACGGGCCGCCGCCGCCCGGCGGGATCGCCTCCGGATGATGGAACGGGAGTACGCCGAGGGTGTCCTCGAAATCGCCCGGGGTTCCCGCTCGATCGACGTCGAGGACGAGGCCGAGGGTGGCGAGATCCTCGGCGTGACCGACCTGATCGACGCGGACCGGCTGCTGGAACGGCAGGAGGAGGCCGAGCGGCTGACCACTGCGCAGCGTGCCGCCGCCGACCGGACCTGGGCGTTCGGCCACGTCATCGTGGACGAGGCGCAGGAACTGTCCCCGATGGCCTGGCGGCTGCTGATGCGCCGCTGCCCGAGCCGGTCGATGACGATCGTCGGGGATGTCGCACAAACCGGCGCGCTCAGCGGCACGCCGTCCTGGGCGGACGCCCTCGCCCCGTACGTCGCGCAGCGGTGGCGGCTGGCCGAGCTCACGGTCAGCTACCGCACCCCCGCCGAGATCATGGCGGTCGCCGCCGACGTGCTGGCCGAGATCGACCCGGCGCTGCGACCGCCGCGCTCGGTGCGGGAGAGCGGCGTACCCCCGTGGGACCGGACGGTGCCCGACGAGCAGCTGGCGACGGAACTTGTCGCGGCAGCCACCCGGGAGGCGACCGGGCTGACCGAGGGCCGGCTCGGTGTGCTCGTGCCGGCCGGGCGGGTCGGCGAGTTGGGCACGGCGGTCACCGCCGCCCTGCCGGAGGCCGCCGTGGGCGAGCATCCGGAGCTGGAGAGCCGGGTGGTCGTGCTGACCGTCGCGCAGGCCAAGGGGCTGGAGTTCGACTCGGTGCTGGTCGTCGACCCGGACCGGATGGTGGCCGAGTCGCCGCGCGGGCGCAGCGACCTGTACGTCGCGCTCACCCGCGCCACCCAACGCCTGGGCATCCTGCGCCCCAGCAACTGACCCGCCACCCCGACAAACCGCGCCGCCCCCACCGAGTGGTTGCTCGGCGGGGGCGGCGGGGCGAACTCGCCCGGCGGGTCAGTCGCTGGTGGACCGGTCCCGGACGGTCTTGCCCGGACCAGTCGCGGACGTGGACTGGTCGCTGGTACCACCGCTCATCGGAGTGCTCAGGCCGCCGGTGGTGGCGTCGCCGGTCGTCGTCGGGGCGACCTTGCCCCGGTGCCGCTCCGGCTGCCGGGCGACCCGGCGCACGCTCGCCGGACCGGCGGTGCCGCCGGTGGTCGTCACCGCGCCCTGCCCGCCGACAGGGCCGCCGTCGCGCAGCACCTGCGGATCGACCCGTTCGTGGGCCGGGTCGAGCGGATCGTCGCGCTGAATCTGGCTCTGTACGTCGGTGCGGGGCACCGTCACCTCGTCGACGGCGCCCTTGCCGTACACGCCGCCAGCGATCCGATCCTCGGCCTGGCGGGCGGCATCCTGCCGCATGTCGTCCTCACGCACGATCATCACCTCGCAGAAGCTGTGGAACTGACTGCGTGCCCGGCCACCGGTCGGCCAAACCCAGCCCGACCGGGAGGTGGCCCACGGCGGCATCATCACCGACTACCCGGACCGGCTGCGCGGGCTGTTGGCGCAGCGCGGCTACCGGTTGCCGAAGGCGTACGCGGCGCCGTTCGACATCCAGGCGCACCGCGGCGGTCGGGCGACCCGGCCCGAGAACACCCTGCAGGTACACGACCCCCACCAGGGCACCGTCGCCTCGGCCGACTGGTACCTGCGGGAGAACCCGGCGTACTTCCACGGACCGGACGTACGCACCCTGCAGACGCGGTACGGCCTGAAGGTGATCCCGTACACCGTCGATGACGCGAAGGTCATGCAGCGGGTCATCGACCTGGGCGTGGACGGCATGATCACCGGCGACCCGGACCTGCTGGTGAGCGTGGCGATTCGCAACGGCCTGCGCTGACCCGCCGGCCACCCGACCGCCGGCCGGATTTCCGGCCGGCGGTCGGTGTTACCTGCTCCGGGGCCTCGGGTAGTCGGGGGGTGTCCTCGCCATGAACGCGAACCGTGCCGTGGCCGAAACGCGGTAGCGGGGCGAGGGAACGCAGAGTACGACTCATCGCATCCTGAGGAGGACCAGATGAGCACGCAGGCTGCTTCCACCCGGCCGATGAACCGGCCAATGTCGGACGTGCAGAATCCGGCGTCGATGCAGAATACGCCGACCCAGCAGATGCCGGCCATGCACGACGGGCATCGGGAACCGATGCCGTCGCCGGGCACGGAGACCAAGCAGGCGTTCCTGACGACGGAATTCTGGATCTACGCCGCCGCGGTCGCAGTCGTGGTGATCGCCGCGTTCTGGCGGGGCTCCGCCACCAACGGGCTGAACATCAACAACCCGAACCAGGCCTGGTGGTACCTGACCATCCTGACCGGTGGTTACCTGGTCAGCCGTGGTCTGTCGAAGGCCGGCTCCGCGCGGCGGTCCGGCAAGGAGCGGAACATGCGACGGCGCTGACGCGTCGTGCGTGAACGTGGCCTCCGGGAGGATCTCCCGGAGGCCACTGTCGTCGTGTGTGGACTGCTTACTCGTCGCCGCCGAAATCGCCGCCGAAATCACCCTCGAACGCGTCCTCGATCAGCTCGCCGGCGATCATGCCGCCGGCGACGCCGAGCGCCGCACCGGCCACCATGCCGCCCATGCCCATCCCGCGGCTGTGACCGTGCCCGTGCCCATGCCCGTGGCTCGGGCCGTACTGGGAGCGCAGGCTGCCGTAGCGGGACGTGGTCTCGCCCAGCCAGCCATCAACGACCTGCGCCCAGTCCACCCGGTCAGCGTCGGTGTGCGCCACCTGGTAGCGGCCGAACGCGTCGTGCCCGGAGCTGAGGAACCCACCGCGCTTGTCGCACTCCAGGATGACCTCGACGCCGCGCTGGCTGGTCACGAAGGTCAACTCGACCTCACTGATCGTGTTCGAGTATCGCGGCGAGGCGAAGAACTCGATCTCCTGATAGAACGGCAGCGTCTGCTGGACGCCCCGGATGTGACCACGCTCCAGGTCGGCGTGCTTGAACCGGAAACCGAGCTGCTGGAACGCCTCGAGGATCCGCTCGTGCACCGGCAGCGGGTGCACCGCCACTTGGTCCAGGTCGCTCTTGTCGACCGCGCGGGCGATCGCCAGCTCGGTGCGCAGGCCCATCGCCATGCCGTGCAGGCGCTGGCCGTACACGTCGGTGATCGGGGTTTCCCACGGCACCGGCAGCTGGAACGGGATCGAGAGCTGCTGCTTCGGGGCGAGTTGGAGCCGGCCGCTGACCACCATCCGGTGGAACTCCATCGTGCCCGCGTACTCGGTGTCGTGCCCTTCGACCTCGACCCGGGTGACCAGGCCGATCACCACCTGCTCGATGGCTGCCTCGGCGTCGCCGCCGACGAGGTTGACCTGCCCGTCGAGGGTCAGGCCGGGGCGGGTGTTGGGGTTGGTCAGCACAGTGTCCACACTGGGACCGCCCACGCCGAACGCGCTCAACATCTTCTTGAAAACCATCGAAACTCCTGTGCGACAGCCGACCGCTCCAGGTTGGAGTCGGACATTGACTCGACCGGCACCCTATCCAGCACCCCTGTGAGATGGCTGTGAAGCGCCACGTCGGCGCGTCGCGCGTGATCGACTCGGGTTCAAGAAAACCGGGGTGTCCGCACGACCAGGACACCCCTACTTCACTGAACCTGAGTCGATCACGATGGACCTGGTCAATTCCCCGTCGTTCGACAAGTTCTGGCGCGAGGCAGAGAAGTTGATCTCGTGATCGTGGTGGAACCCCCTGGGGTGCCACCACCCGAACACCCCGCAGGGGCGATCAGTTTGAGGACAAGTGGAACTTGCCGTTCTTGACGCCGCCGACAAACGCTGCCCACTCATCGGCCGTGTAGATGATCGTTGCTGCGTCACGGGCCTTGCTGTGCCGGACAGCCACCCGGCCGGACCCGTCGAGAAACGGCCCAGCCTCGACGCAGTTACCCCCGTTGTCGGGGCTCCTGGTGCTGATGTGCCACGCCACGTCAGGCGTCTCGCTCATGACAGCTCCTCCGCGAGTGCTGAGATCAGCTTCGCCGACTCGCTCGCGCTGAGTGCGGCCTCTCGGAGGCGATCGTACGCTCGGACGTAACGCAGAGCCTTGTCCGACTCCATGAACAGCCGCCCGCCCAGTGTCTCAGCGTGGGCCACGTCAGCGTAGGGGGGCGGCATCTTGAAGAGCCAGAACGTCCCGTCCAAGCCGGCGTGCAGTCCAAGAGCGGCGGGCAGGACCCGAATCTCGACCGTCGATTTCCTCGCCGCCTCAACGAGGTGCGCGAGCTGGCTCGCCATCACTCCCCTGCTCATCACCGGGCGACCCACCGCAGCCTCCTCGATGATGACCGCGAGCCTGGTCGGCGACGGCCCGTCCAGCAGCCGCTGGCGGTCCATCCGCAGCTGAACCCACTTGCGGATCTGGACCTCGCTGGTCGAACTCGATTCGGCGTTGCGGATGACCGCCTCGGCGTAGTCCCTGGTCTGAAGGAGCCCGGGGATCAGCAGCGAAGCATAGGTGCAGATCTGTTCGGCCCTCGACTCCAGCCAAGGAAAGTCGATGAAGGACGTGTCGTAGATCGTCTTGTCGAAGTCGTTGTCCCACCGATCGACGCGCCAGGCGTCCTGGGCGAGTTGGATGAGGCGGTCGCGCTCCCGCTCGTCGTAGACGCCATACAGGTCCAACAGCTCAACGACCAGGTCACGACGGAACGGCCACTCGGCCCGCTCGTATCGCGCCAGCGACGAGAAGTCCCGCTCCAGGAAGCGTGCGACGTATTTGAGCGTCAAGCCACGCCGCTCCCGTAGCTCGCGCATCTGCTGGCCAAGCCACTGAGCACGCAACGTTCGGACGAAGGCTTCTCTTCTTGCCGCCATGCTCACCTCTCCGGCTACCCGTGGAAAAGGATTCCGTTGGTGTCGTTGCACCAATGCCGAGGCCACTGGAAATGTGGCCTTCGGGTGAGGTGATCACCGGCCCCCGGGGACGCCCGGTGCAAGCGCAGTAACCGCGGCTGTGCCAACAGCCGAGAAGGTGACGAGAGACGGCCTCGCGGGTGGCAGCCGCATACCGAATCTCGTCGGGTCTCCACATGGAACCGCGCGTCACGCACGCATTCCGGCTCCGACCGGCTTGCTGAATACCTATCACGGAGACGGGAGTCTTCGCGACCCTGACCTGCCCGAAATCAGCACCATCCACCGGCAGCCCGGTGGCCGTACTCGCCGAATGAGGGCTGCGGTCGTCGGGCGGGGCGGCCCTGCCCGGAATTCCCCTCCGCCAGGGCCGCCCCATCCAACAAGCACAGGAGGCGACCGATGACCCGAGGCACCATCTACGGCGGCAGCTTGTCATCCCGGCTGCACCCGAGCCTGGTCCGCGACCACCAGTTCGCCACCGCCGGCTTCGGCCGTCGGGGCATCGACCCCCAGGAGGTACGCCGCTTCCTGCACCGGGTCGCGCTGGAGTTGGCCACCCTGCACAAGGACGTGGAGCGGTTGACCGACGAGAACATCCGGATCAAGCGGGCGCTGCGTGGCTGGCAGAGCGCCCAAACCAACCGGCGTCAGTCGTGAACCCGGAGGCAGCGCCCGGCCCGGACGCGGTCTTCGCGCCGATGCCCCTGGCCGCCGTCGAGGCCCTGGCCGGAAAGGATGGCGCCCCGCGCTACGTGGTCCACCTGCCCGTGGCGGTCGCCGACCTGGCCGAGGCGCTGCGCTTCGCGTACACGCTGGCCCGTTCGCTGGCGTTGATTCCTGGGGTCGAGGCCGCCGGCACCACCATCTCCGCCGAGGACGCCCAGCACGTACGACACTGGGTGTTCTGCGACCGGATCCTGCCGGACCGCCGCCGCTGCGCCCGCCGGGTCGACCACGACGGCCCGTGCGACCCCGGCGGCTGAACGCCCTACCCGTGTGGGGCCGCCGCCCGCTGCGGCGCAGCGATGTGTCGGGCCGCTAACCGGCCTCGACGACGATCAGCTCGCCAACCTGTTCGCCAATTGTGGTGCGCGCCTCGGCCGGCAATCCGACGTCGGTGATCAGCACGTCGGCGGCCTCCAGCGGCGCGATGGTGGCGATGCCGATCGTCTCCCACTTGGTGTGGTCGGCGAGCACCACGAGCCGACGGGCCGCGCTGATCAAGCACCGGTTGACCCCGGCCTCCAACAGGTTGGGCGTGGTGAACCCGGTGCGTGGGCTGAGGCCGTGCACCCCGAGGAACAGCAGGTCGACGTTGAGCGCGCTGATCGCCGCCTCGGCCACCGGCCCGGTCAACGCGTCCGACGGGGTGCGGATGCCGCCGGTCAGCACGACGGTCTGGTCGGCGCGCGGGTTCTGGTAGAGCGCGTCGGCCACCGGGATCGAGTTGGTCACCACGGTCAGCCCGCGTACGTCGGAGAGCAGCGTGGCCAGCGCGGCGGTGGTGGTGCCGGCGGAGAGCGCGATGGCCATCCCCGGCTCCACCATCCGCGCCGCCCGCTCGGCGATGGCCCGCTTCTCCGCCTGCTGGCGGATCGACTTCGCCGCGAAACCGGGTTCCTCGGCGGAGCCCGGCCCGGCGAGCGTCGCGCCGCCGTGCACCTTGTCGACCAGGCCACGTTCGGCCAACACCTCCAGGTCCCGCCGGATCGTCATGTCGGACACGCCGAACCGGCTGACCAGGTGACTCACCCGCACCCCGCCACGTTGGCGGATCAGATCGAGGATGGCGGTCTGCCGCTGCTGGGCGAGCATCTGGGGAACCTCCTTCGTGCCGTGCCTGTCATGCGGATCAGGCCCGATCCTCCCGGATGACCGCCACCTCACCGGCGGGCACCGTCAGCTCACCGGCACATGGTGCCCCGGTCAACAGCTCGACGCCGTGCGCCGGCAGGCGTACCTCGGTGTCGGTGTGGTTGATCGCGAACAGCCAGGTCCGGTCGCCGTCGCGTCGGCGTACCACCTCCGCCCCGGACGGCGCGTCCGCCGCCGGGCGGACACCGGCCTCCGCGAGCAGCCGGGCGACCAGCCGATCCGTGGCCGGCTCGTCCAACCGGGTGCCGACATACCAGGCGGCGCCGTCGCCCACCGGACGCCGGGTCAGCGCCGGCACGCCCGGCAAGGGCCCATCGGTGTACGACGCGAGCACCTGCGCGCCCTCGGGGTGCAGCCACTCGGTCCACACATCGGCGGTGCTGCCGTCGTCGAGGCGAACCTGCTCCCCCTCGCGCAGCGGGAAGAACTCCTCGGTCCGGACGCCGAGCAACTCCCGGAACGCGCCCGGGTAGCCGCCCAGCCGGATGTGGTCGTTGGCGTCCACGATGCCGCTGAAGTAGGTGACCGCCGCCGTGCCCCCGGCCTCGACGAATCGGTGCAGCGCGTCGACGTCGGCGTCCCGAACCAGGTAGAGGGTCGGCACCAGGACCAGCCGGTAGCCGCTGAGATCGGCCGACGGGTGGACGACGTCGGCGGTCACGCCGGCCCGCCACAGCGAGCCGTACAGGGCGTTGAGACGGTCGGCGTAGGTGACGTCGACGCTGGGGTGCGAATCCAGCTCGACACCCCACCACGCCTCCCAGTCGAACAGGATCGCCACCTCGGCGTCCACTCGGCTGCCGCGTACCTCGGCCAGCGCCTTCAGGTCCGCGCCGAGCTGGCAGACCTCGCGGAACACCTTGGTGTCCGGCCCGGCGTGCGGCACCAGCGCGGAGTGGAACTTCTCCGCGCCGGCCCGGGACGCGCGCCACTGGAAGAAGAGCACCCCGTCGGCACCGCGGGCGACGTGCGCGAGACTGTTGCGGCGCAGCTGCCCGGGCAGCTTGGCCACGTTGCGCGGCTGCCAGTTGACCGCGCTGGTGGAGTGCTCCATCAGCAACCACGGGTCGCCGCCGGCGACGCCCCGAGTGTGATCGGCGGCGAGCGCCAGCCCGAGGTGCGCCTGCGGGTCGGCGGCGGTCAGGTAGTGGTCGTTGGAGACCAGGTCCACATCGGCGGCCCAGGAGTGGTAGTCCATGTGCTTGACGCCCAAGCCGATCATGAAGTTGGTGGTGACCGGCTGCCGGACCAACGTGCGCAGCACCTCGCGCTCGGCGCGTAGCTGGGCGCGCTGCTCGTCCGAGGAGAAGCGTAGGAAGTCCAACTGCTGCGTGGGGTTGGCGAAGGTCGGCGCGGTGCGCGGTGGGTTGATCTCGGCCCAGTCGCCGTAACGCTGACTCCAGAACGCGGTGCCCCAGGCGTCGTTGAGCCGGTCCAGGTCGCCGTAGCGCTCACGCAGCCAGCCGCGGAACGCCTCGGCGCTGACGTCGCAGTAGCAGTGCACGTTGTGGCAGCCCAGCTCGTTGGAGATGTGCCACATGACCACGGCGGGATGCTCGGCGTACCGGCCGGCGACCTCGCGTACCAGCTCCAGGGACCGCTCGCGGAACACCGGGGAGCTGGGGCAGTACGCCTGCCGCCCGCCCGGCCAGAGGATCGCGCCGTCGGCCCGGCGGGGCAGCGTCTCCGGGTGCGCGCGGGCCAGCCACGGCGGTGGGCTGGCGGTGGCGGTGGCCAGGTCGACCTGGATGCCGCCGTCGTGCAGCAGGTCCAGCACCCGATCCAGCCAGCCGAACTCGAAACGTCCCGGGCTGGGCTCCAGCAGGGCCCAGGAGAAGATGCCGACGGACACCAGGTTGACCCCGGCCCGACGCATCAGGTCGACGTCCTCCGACCGGGTCTCCTCGGGCCACTGCTCGGGGTTGTAGTCGCCGCCGAAATAGATGCCATCACCCTGCCATCGCCGCATGACAGCTGAGGGTGCACCCGCTGGTCCACGGAAGTCAACAGGTTCCAACATCGAGCTTCTTGCCAACGTTTACCAGGTAACGACCGTGTCACGACTGGGTTATCAGCGGCGAACAGCCCTCTTGACAGCGCCCGACTGAGGGGTAACTTGAGGCCCCAATGGCCGTTCGTGTTCGCCAATGTGGATTCTCGGTGGATCTCAATGTGTGATCACGGCGCCGGACCTGCCTTCACCACCCTGATGGCCCTTGGACGTAGCACCTCTTCATCCGCAGGAGGCACAGATGTCCCGTCCCCAATCCCAAGCCGAGTACCTGGCTCGGCTCGTACCGCCCTCAGTCGCCGGCATCAACCGACGGTCGTTGCTGGCCGGCGCGGCCGGCACGGGCGCGCTGCTCGGCACCGGCCTGCTCGCCGGCTGCGGCGACGACTCCGGCTCCGGCGGGTCCACCAAGGACGTGTCGCTCGGCTCGAACCAGTCGGACCCGAAGCCCAAGGACGTCCTCGCCAAGGTCACCGACGGCTTCAAGACCTCGTCCGGGGTGCAGGTCGCGGTGAATACGGTCGACCACAACACGTTCCAGGAAAACATCAACAACTACCTACAGGGCAAGCCGGACGACGTGTTCACCTGGTTCGCCGGCTACCGGATGCGCTTCTTCGCCCAGAAGGGCCTGGCCAGCGACATCAGCGACGTGTGGAGCAAGCTCTCCGGCTACTCCGACGCCTTCAAGAAGGCATCCACCGGCGACGACGGCAAACAGTACTTCGTACCGGCGACGTATTACCCGTGGGCGGTCTTCTACCGCAAGTCGGTCTGGCAGCAGCACGGCTACCAGGTGCCCACCACCCTGGACCAGTTCACCGCGCTCGGCGCGCAGATGAAGAAGGACGGCCTCACCCCCATCGCCTTCGCCGACAAGGACGGCTGGCCGGCGATGGGCACCTTCGACATCCTCAACCTGCGCATCAACGGCTACCAGTTCCACGTCGACCTGATGGCCGGCAAGGAAGCCTGGACCTCCGACAAGGTCAAGAAGGTCTTCGACACCTGGGCCGGCCTGCTCCCCCTGCACCAGCCGGACAGCCTCGGCCGCACCTGGCAGGAGGCGGCGCAGTCGTTGCAGCAGAAGAAGAGCGGCATGTACCTGCTCGGCCTCTTCGTCGGTCAGCAGTTCAGCAACGACGAGCAGGACGATCTCGACTTCTTCACCTTCCCCGAGATCGACCCGGCCATCGGCGCCAAGGCGCTGGACGCCCCGATCGACGGCTACATGATGGCGCGCAAGCCCAAGAACGAGGACAACGCGCGCAAGCTGCTGGAGTACTTCGGTGGCAAGGCCGCTGCGGACATCAACCTCAAGAACGACCCGGCCGTCCTCGTCGCCAACAGCGGCGCGGAGGTCGGCGGCTACACCGCCCTGCAGAAGAAGGCCGCCGAACTGGTCGGGTCGGCCACCGAGATCGCCCAGTTCCTCGACCGGGACACCCGGCCGGACTTCGCCTCCACGGTGATGATCCCGGCGATCCAGCAGTTCATCAAGAACCCCAAGGACATCGACGGGCTCACCTCGTCCATCGAGAACCAGAAAAAGTCGATCTTCACTGACTGACGGCGGAAGGGGGAGGACATCGTGTCCGACCTGCCCCTGATCCAAGCGGATCGCGCCGTGCCGCCGCCGGCAACGACCACCTCCACGGGTGGTCGTCGCCGGCGGCTACGGCTCCTGTCCCGCACCGATCGCGTGGTCATCACGCTGATGGTGCTCGTCCCGCTGCTGCTCGTCACCGGCTTCGTCTGGTTGCCGGCGGCGGCCACCGTGCTGCTCTCCGGCACCAACTGGGACGGCATCGGCCCCCTCAACGAAATCGAGTTCGTCGGCGCGCGCAACTACCACGACGTGGTGAACATCTACCCGCCGTTCGTGCCGGCGATCCAGCACAACCTGCTCTGGCTGGCGGCGCTCTTCGTGGTCGCCACCCCGTTCGGCATGTTCCTGGCCGTGCTGTTGGACAAGGAGCTGCGCGGCAGCCGCTTCTACCAGACCGCGCTCTACCTGCCGGTGGTGCTCTCGCTGGCGCTCATCGGCTTCGTCTGGCAGCTGCTCTACTCCCGGGACCAGGGCCTGATCAACGCCGTCTTCGGCACCAACATCGACTGGTACGGCGACTCGAACGTCAACATCTGGGCGGTCATGATCGCCTCCGGATGGCGGCACGTCGGCTACATCATGCTGCTCTACCTGGCCGGCCTGAAGGGCGTCGATCCGTCGCTGCGCGAGGCCGCGGCGGTCGACGGCGCCTCGGAGAGCCGGACGTTCTTCCGGGTCGTGTTCCCGGTCATGCGACCCATCAACATCATCGTGCTGGTGGTGACCGTGATCGAGTCGCTGCGCGCGTTCGACCTGGTCTGGGTGGTCAACAAGGGCCGCAACGGGTTGGAGCTGATCTCCGCGCTGGTCACCCAGAACGTGGTGGGTGAGGCGAGCCGGATCGGGTTCGGCTCGGCACTGGCGACGATCATGTTGGTCGTCTCGCTGGTCTTCATCACCATCTACCTGGCGACCGTGATGAGGGAGGACCGGCAATGAGCGTCGACACCCCGGTTCGCCGTCGCAGACTGACCCCGCTGCGGATGCTGCTGCACGGCTTCCTCATCGCCGTGTCGCTGGCCTGGCTCTTCCCGATCGCCTGGGCGGTTCTGTCCTCGCTGCACTCGTACGACTACACCGCCGCGAACGGCTACGTCTCGTTCGGCGGCTGGACCTTCGACAACTACGTCACCGCCTGGCAGACCGCGGACTTCGGCAAGCACTTCCTCAACTCGGTGTACATCACCGTGCCGGCGGTGCTGCTCACCCTCTTCCTCGCCTCCTGCGTGGCATTCGTCATCGCCCGGTTCAGTTGGAAGCTCAACCTCGTCCTGCTCGGGATCTTCACCGCGGCCAACCTGCTGCCCCAGCAGGCGCTGCTCATCCCCCTGTTCCGGCTGTTCACCGAGGTCCCGCTGCCGGAGTTCATGAGCGACTCGGAGCTGCTCTACGACAGCTACTGGGGTCTGATTCTGATCAACGTGGCCTTCCAGTGCGGGTTCTGCGTCTTCGTCCTCAGCAACTACATGAAGGCGCTGCCCCGCGACCTGTACGAGGCGGCGATGGTCGACGGGGCGAGCATCTGGCGGCAGTACTGGCAGGTCACCATGCCGCTGTGCCGCCCGGCCCTGGCCGCGCTGGCGACGCTTGAGGTGACCTGGATCTACAACGAGTTCTTCTGGGCCACCGTCCTCATGCGTACCGGCGACAAGTTCCCGGTGACCAGCTCACTCAACAACCTGCGCGGTGAGTTCTTCACCGACAACAACCTGGTCTCGGCGGGCAGCGTGCTCGTCGCGATCCCCACCCTGGTGATCTTCTTCATGCTCCAGCGGCACTTCGTTCGGGGCCTGACCTTGGGAGCCTCCAAAGGATGACCATCCTGCACCTGCGCCGCGCGCGGACCAGCCTGGTGCTCGACGCGCGCGGCCCGGGGCTGCCCCGGGTCGTGCACTGGGGCGGCGACGTCGGCGACCTCGACGACGATGGCCTGCGCCAGCTCACCGACGCGACCGTACCGCCGGTGGTGCCGAGCAGCTTCGACGAGCCGACGGTGCTGTCCCTGCTGCCGGAGGCGAGCGCCGGCTGGAGCGGACGGCCCGGGCTGGCCGGGCACCGCGACGGGACCGACTGGTCCACCTCCTTTCGCCTCGACGGGGTGGACGTGCGCGACCTCGGCCCCGCCCGGGTGACCGTCCGGGCCTCGGACCCGGCCGCCGGGCTGGCCCTGACCACCGAGATCACGCTCGACCCGTATGGCCTGCTGACCCTCCGGCACCGGCTGCGCAACGACGGCGACAGCGGGTACGAGCTGCGGGAGCTGACGCCGGTGCTGCCGGTGCCGGCGGTCGCCACCGAACTGCTCGACCTGACCGGCCGGTGGTGTCGGGAACGATCCCCGCAGCGCCACCCGTGGCAGCACGGCGCCTGGGTCCGCGAGGGCCGGCACGGGCGCACCGGGCATGACGCCACGCTGCTGCTGATAGCCGGCACCGCCGGGTTCGGCTTCGGCCACGGCGAGGTCTGGGCGGTGCACACCGCGTGGAGCGGCGACCACGTCACGTTCGCCGAGCGGCGGCCCACCGGCGAGTCGACCCTCGGTGGCGGCGAGCTGCTGGCCCCCGGGGAGGTCCGGCTCGGCCCCGGCGAGTCGTACGAGACTCCGCTGCTCTACGCGGTCTGGTCCGACGCCGGGCTGGACGGCCTCAGCGACGTGCTGCACACCCATCTACGGGCCCGACCCGGGCACCCGCGCTCCCCCCGCCCGGTGACCCTCAACGTCTGGGAGGCGGTCTACTTCGACCACGACCTGAACCGGCTGCGGGCGCTCGCCGACCGGGCCGCGCAGATCGGCGTGGAGCGGTTCGCGCTCGACGACGGCTGGTTCCGCGGCCGACGCGATGACACCGTCGGGCTCGGCGACTGGTACGTCGACGAGGGCGTCTGGCCCGACGGCCTGCAACCTCTCATCGACCACGTGACCGGCCGGGGCCTCCAGTTCGGCCTCTGGGTCGAGCCGGAGATGGTCAACCCCGACTCGGACCTGTGCCGCGCGCACCCCGACTGGCTGCTCGCCGTGCCGGGGCGGCTGCCACCGTCCTGGCGTCACCAGCAGGTGCTCGACCTGGGCCGCCCCGAGGCGTACGACTATGTGCTGGAACGCCTCGACACACTGCTCAGCGACCACCCCGGCATCCGGTACCTCAAGTGGGACCAGAACCGGGACCTCACCGAGGCGGGGCATCACGGCCGCCCCGGGGTGCACGGGCAGACCCTGGCGGTCTACCGGCTCCTCGACGAGCTGCGCGGTCGTCACCCGGGCGTGGAGATCGAAAGTTGCTCGTCCGGCGGGGCCCGGGTGGACCTGGCCATCCTGGCGCGTACCGACCGGGTCTGGGCCAGCGACTGCAACGACGCCCTGGAACGGCTCAGCATCCAGCGCTGGACGGGGCTGCTGCTGCCACCGGAGCTGATCGGCACGCACATCGGCCCGCACCGCTCGCACACCACCAACCGCGTCCACGACCTGGGTTTCCGGGCGGCGAGCGCGCTCTTCGGCCACCACGGCATCGAGTGGGACGTCGCGTCGATCAGCGACGTCGAGCAGACCGAGCTGGCCGCCTGGGTGGCGCTGCACAAGCGGCTGCGCCCGCTGCTGCACGCTGGCCGGGTGGTCCGGGTCGATCACCCGGACCCGGCCATCTGGGCGCACGGCGTGGTCGCGGGCGACAAGAGCCGAGCGGTGTACGCGGTGGCACGGCTGACCACCTCCGTGACGCAGGTGCCCGGCGCGGTGCGGCTGCCCGGCCTCGACCCGGGCCGGCGGTACCGGGTGCGACAGGTGTCGGACGTACCGGCCCCGGCGACCATCGACCTGTCCGCGCCGACCTGGCTGGCGGATGGTGGTGTCACCCTCACCGGGGCGGCGCTGGCCCGGGTGGGTGTGCAACTGCCCGCGCTGCACCCGGAGCAGAGCCTGGTGCTGGAGGTCGACGCCGTCGACTGACAAGATTCTGGAGAATCTTCGACCGGGGTGTCGAGAACGGCGGGGCCAGCTTCTACCTCAGGGTGAGAGCACCGACGAGGTGCGGTGATCGAGCGCCGTTTCGGCGTCTCCTACACGCTGCGCGGGGTGTCCTATCTGCTGCATCGCATCGGGTACAGCCAGCAGGTTCCCAATCGTCGGGCGATCGAACGCGATCCGGAAGCGATCGCCGGCTGGCATCGCGGGCGGTGGCCGTCGGTAAGAGGTTAGCGGCGGCGCAGGGCGCCAGGATCTGCTTCCAGGACGAGGCGGGCCAGGTCATGCGACCGCCGGTGGCCAAGACGTGGGCCCGGCGCGGGCACACGCCGGTGGTCGAGGTCTGCGGCAAGGGCTCCGGCTGGGGCACCGGCATGACCCTCGAACCCGAACCACCGAGATAGCTCGAACCTTGGCCTTTCAACCTCTGTAGCTATCTCACGGACGAGGCGATTGCGGAGGGTCTTCGCAGGGCTGCGGCTCGATCCCCACCACTCACACACAAGCCATCCGGCACGGCCCACTCCCCCCGGCAACCGGCAACCGACATCCCCCAGTTGTACCCACCCCCTGGATACGGGTCAGGGGCCCGCAGTGAGAGCTGCTGGGCCCCTGACTCGTAGTGGGGTCCGACCTCGACCTCGGGGAGTTACGCCGCTGCGCTGGAGCTCAGCGTTCTGCGGGGTCTTGGCGGGATCCTCGGCGAGGTAGCGCTCGATCGAGTCGTCGAGTTCTTCGAGCCACGGTGTGTGGTGCTCGGCGGCCAGGGTTCCCGTCATGACCGAGCGGTAGACACGGTCGCGGTAGCCCATGATGTCGGCCTTCTTGTCGCGCTTCCACGCGAGGAAGATCTCGACGACCCGGTCGAGGTCGAACTCGGGGTAGTCCGTCTGCCGCAGCAGATCACGCACGTAGTCGGCCTGGAAGCGGATCTCTTCGGCGTCCGAGGAAAGCTTTTCGAAACGTTCCCGCCACTCGGCGATGGACGCCGAGCGTTCGGCCTCCGACGGCAGCTCGGCGCGGCCCAGGATGAGGTCGCGTACGTACCAGGCCTGCGCGTCGAACATGTTGAAGGTGAACCACTGGTCCTGCGCGCCGAGGTAGGCCAGACGCGGGTTGTCCTGCCACACGACACCGCGGTAAAGGCCGTCCGGGTACACGTTGTTCGGGGAGGCCAGCGCGAGCTCGTCGGGCAGGAACGGGTACTTGTGCAGGTAGCCGGTGCACAGGATGATGGCGTCGATGTGCTTCGAGGAGTCGTCTGCGAAGTGGACCGTGTTGCCCTCGATGCGCCTGATGGCGGGGCGTTCCTCGAAGCCCTCGGGCCAGTCGTAGCCCATCGGCGCGGAGCGATAGCTCGCCGTCACCGAGCGTGCGCCCATCTTGAACGCCTGGCTGCCGATGTCCTCGGCCGAGTAGCTGGAGCCGACGACGAGGACGTCCTGCCCCTTGAAGGCTTCCGCGCCGCGGAAGTCGTGCGCGTGGGCGATGTACCCGGGGAAGGTCTCGATGCCAGGGAATTGCGGCACGTGAGGGAAAGAGAAGTGGCCGCTGGCGACGACCACATGGTCGAACTCCTCGGTCGTCGTTTCTCCGGTGGGGAGATTCTCGGCCGTGAGCGTGAAGACCTCACGCTCGGCGTCGTATTCCGTCCAGCGCACGACGGTCTGGAAACGGATGAAATCGCGCACGTTCGTCTTCTTCAGCCGGGCGGCGATGTAGTCCCACAGAACCGGGCGCGGCGGGTATGAGGAGACGGCGCGACCGAAGTGCTCGTCGAAGGTGTAATCAGCGAACTCCAGCGCTTCCTTCGGCCCATTCGACCACAGATTGCGGTACATGCTCGAGTGCACGGACTCGCCGTACTCGTCGAGTCCGGTGCGCCAGGTGAAGTTCCACTGGCCACCCCAGTCAGCCTGTTTCTCGAAACAGACAACCTCGGGGATGTCCGCCCCCGCGCGCGCTGCGGTCTCAAAGGCCCGCAGCTGAGCCATGCCCGAGGGGCCGGCACCGACAATCGCAACTCTTTTTCCGTTCGTCACGTATGTTCCTTTTCTTTCGCCATGCGGCCCCGTACCCACCCTAACGGGCAGGACGGAGCCATCCGGTCGCCAGAATCCGCACGTATCGACCGGTTCAGACAGACAGATTTCTCCTGACCGTAGCAGAATTGTCCCAGTTTCGCTAATTTGCTGTCGCAATCAACGGCGTCAACCCGTCGGAGGTGCGGGCCGCGACAGCCGGTCCGGCCGTGCGGCTACAGGTCGACATCAATCCCTGCATGTCTTCACCCTTTGAACTTCACGGTCTGCGCAATCTCATTCCTCATGGTCGAGCATCCCGCCATACACGCACCGGAATTCTGGCGCGTGAAAAGGCGGCGCGCATCTTTCGTGATCTCTTCCCGGACGACGAACCCGCCGGAAACGTTGATACCTATTCGCTGGGGCAGGCTGACAGCGGGCAGGCGCATCGTTCCGCAGCCTCCATAAAGGCCAGCAAGGCCGCTCAGACGCGATGGAATCGCGCTGGTGAACGGCGGACCGTCGTGCACAAGCGCCGAGATCGCTCCGGACGTAGAGAACGCCAGCGGACGCAGCGCCTCATGTCTGACGCGCGCAGCGGGTGGCCGGCGGCGCGACGGCCGGGCTTGACGGTCCGGGCGTTCATAATCGGGCGCACCTCCGCTGGTCAACGGTACCGGCCGGGTGGCTGCTGCCATGTGCGGACCCTACAGACTGGCCGGGCACCACCGGCTGCCCGCCGCCCGTGCACACCTGCACGAGATGGCCGGTGACCGGGAGCGCGCGATCACGGACTACCGGGCCGCCGCAGCGCGCACGAGCAGCCTGCCTGAGCAGCGCTACCTCACCATGCGGGCCGCCCGGCTCGCCGCCGAACCAGCACCGATCACCCCCGAAACCGAACCCTGACAGAGAAAGTGGCGCGGTCGGCGCGGGTCGGGGTCGGCGCGGTCGGTAACGCCGCCCGAGGGCCGAGGGAGGTGCTCGGAGTGCCTTTGGAGCTGATGTCGTAAACGAATCACCCGCCGAACTCCGGTCGAGCCTGATCGGGAGACCAGCGCGAAGGATCCGACCC
Organism: Micromonospora sp. NBC_01638; assembly: GCF_045209745.1. Taxonomy (NCBI): domain Bacteria; kingdom Bacillati; phylum Actinomycetota; class Actinomycetes; order Micromonosporales; family Micromonosporaceae; genus Micromonospora; species Micromonospora sp. NBC_01638. Next base: position 4,046,583 of record NZ_CP109273.1, on the reverse strand, counting down.
AGGCAGGCGGGGCTGGGCGGGGCAATCTGATTCGTTTACGACATCAGCTCCAAAGGGGCCGGGCTACACGTGCCCGGGAGGCTCAGGCGCCCGTTCCGGCACCGATGAGGCCCGCACGCTGGCGCTCGCGGATGTCGAGCAACGCCTGGGCCGGGTGCCGGCGTTGGCCTGATCATCGCCGGGGTGGTCATCGTGAACCTGGCCGGGGAGCATTGACCACGGTAGGTTCCGGTGGCCGGGCCCGTCGCGGACCCGACCACCGGTCCTGCCGTCAGCTCGCGGTGCAACTCACCGCCGGCTTGGCGTTGCTCCCGTTCCAGCCGCCGATGAACCCGAAGCTCGTGCTGGCGCCGGCGGCCAGCCGGCCGTTGTAGTCCACATTGCGCGCGGTCACCGTTGCTCCGCTGCTGGTCAGCGTCGTGTTCCAGGCCTGGCTGACGCTCTGGCCGTTGGCGAAGGTCCACCGGGCGGTCCAGCCGGTGATCGCGGTCGCGCCGGCGGTCACGCGTACCTCACCCTGGAAGCCGCCCTGCCACTGGTTGGTGACCGTGTACGTCGCGGTGCAGCCACCGGCCGGTGGCGGAGTCGTCGGCGGGGGCGTGGTGGGCGGCGGAGTGGTCGGCGGGGGCGTGGTGGGCGGGGGCGTGGTGGGCGGCGGAGTCGTCGGCGGAGGGGTGCCGCCGAACACGCTGGCCTCCCGGGCGGTCTGCCGGATGCCGTTGGCGCCGTTGAAGAGCCGCTGGCCCCAAGTGGTCAGGTTGGCCGGGTTGAAGGCGGTGGCCAGGTCGAGATACTCCACGCCACCGCCGTTGCCGCTCCACGACCAGCCCAGCCAGCCGATCCCGTTCGCCTGGCTGTACGCGAGGATGGTGTCCTCGTCCGGGTTACCGTCGGAGTGGTTGAAGCCGAACTCACCAACCACGATGGGCAGCCCGGCGGTGCGGAACCGGCCCAGGTAGTCGCTGATCTCCGCGGCGGTGTCGAAGACCCCGTACATGTGAATGGAGAAGACGGTGTTGCGGGCCGGGTCGGCGGCGAAGACCGACGCGGCGTTGTCGCGCATGGTGAACGACCAGTCCTGCCCCCAGTTCGGCGCGTCCACCATGATCGTGTGGGTCAGCCCGCCGGTGCGCAGGCGCTTGATCGCGTTGGCGTTGTCGGTGGCCCAGGAAGCGTAGTTCTGGTTGCCGTACGGCTCGTTGCCGATGTTGACGATGACGTATCTTTCCTGGCCGGCGAGGACGTCGGCGATGCTGAGCCAGTAGTCGACGGCGCGGGCGAGGGTGATCGCCCCGCTCTGCTCGCCGTACCCGGTGGTGTCGTGCACCTCCAGCACGCAGATCAGCCGGTTGGCCTTGCAGAGCGAGATGACGTTGGCGACGTCGGCGTTGGTGTTACGGGTCCACCGGTCGCCGCTGGAGAGGACCACCCGCACGGTGTTCGCGCCGAGTGCCTTGACGTCGGCGAACGAGCTGGTCTGCTGCGGGTACCAGGTGTGCGCGTGGTTGACGCCGCGCATGATGAATTCGGTGCCGTTGGCGTCGTACAACTTGCCGCCCGCGACGGAGAAACCGGCCGCGGCGTGCGCCGGCTGGCCGAACGCCAGCACGGCGACGAGCAACGCGAGCAGGGTCGCGCCGGCGGCGGAGAGTCGAGTTTTCATGGCCTTCCTCAGGGAGGACCCCCGGTGCCCGACAGGGGTGGGACGTGACAGGAAAGGCGACTGCAGCCCGGCAGCCGCGCCCGACTCCCGGCGCGCAGGCATCAGCGTAGGGCGATGGATTGGTCTTCGCAACCGGTTCAGTTGGCAGGCCCGGGCTCCGGACAGCCGCAACGGCCCACGAGGACGCGGGCCGTCACGGGGCGATCATCCCCACCACAGGATGTGCGCCACACCCGGCTCTTAACCGGTTAAGAGCGACGGTAGGCAGGTCGCCGCCATCCGTCAAGCACCACCGGGGCCGAACCGGACGGGAGGGTTGACCGCCGCCGACCTGGGTATCCCGAGACGATCCGTCAGTGGAAGGGGATACCAGGATGGTCAGCGTCGGCTACACCCTGTTGAGCGAGCAGGCCGGTCCCAAGCAGCTGGTTGACCATGCGGTACGGGCCGAGGCGGCCGGCTTCGACCAGCTGGTGATATCCGATCACTACTACCCCTGGCTGGACTCCCAGGGCCACTCCCCGTACGCCTGGTCCGTGCTCGGCGCGGTCGCCCACGCCACCTCCCACACGCAGCTGATGTCCTTCGTGACCTGCCCGATCCGCCGCTACCACCCGGCCGTGGTCGCGCAGAAGGCCAGCACGATCGGGGCGCTCTCGGACGGTCGGTTCACCCTCGGCCTGGGCGCCGGGGAGAACCTGAACGAGCACGTGGTCGGCGGTTGGCCGCACGTGCAGCAGCGGCACGAGATCTTCGAGGAGGCGTTGCAGATCATCCGGCCGTTGCTCAACGGGGAGACGTTGACCTTCTCCGGCAACCACTTCGACGTGCCCGACGCCTACATCTGGGACCGACCGGAACAGCCGGTGCCGATGGCCGTCGCCGCGTCCGGTCGACAGTCCGCGACGCTGGCCGCCGAGTACGGCAACGGCATCATCTCCACCGAACCCGACCGGCGCATCATCGAGATGTACGACGACGCCGGGGGCACCGGCCAGCCCCGCTACGGGCAGGTGGCCATCTGCTACGGCCCAGACGAGGCGGAATGCCGCAAAATCGTGCACGACCAGTTCCGCTGGTTCGGGATGGGGTGGAAGGTCAACGCCGACCTGCCCAGCCCGGAGTCCTTCGCCGCCGCCACCCAGTTCGTCCGGGAGGAGGACGTCGCCGAGGGCATCTCCTGCGGCCCGGACGTCGAGGCGCACGTCGAGGCGTTCCGCAAGTTCGTCGACGCCGGCTTCACCCACGTCGCGATCGTGCAGGTGGGTGGCGAGACCCAGCCGATGTTCCTGGACTGGGCGCAGGAGCAGCTACTACCCCAACTGCGCGAGCTGTGAGCCGACAGTGGAGATCCGCCCGCTCGGCGGCGGCCTCGGCTGCCTCCTCATGATCCTCTTTTCGATCCTCGCCTCGGTGGTGCTCACCGTCCTGCTCAACGTGGTGGTGCGCTGAGAGCACTCAACGTGGAGTGGAGGCCAGGTCCAGGTCCATCAGCAGCGGATAGTGATCGGAGGCGATGTCCGCCATCCCGCCTCGGATGACCCGGCAGTCCCGGACCCGCTCGGCCAACGCCGGGGTGCCGAGCAAATAGTCCAGCCGCATCCCGGCGAACTCGGCCCCACCGAGCCGGGTGGGCACGGTGAGCCCGTCGGCCTCCGGTGCTCCGACATTGAACGACGGCCAGAGGTCGACCAGGCCGGCGCCGAGCAACCGGGCGATCGCGCGGGTGTCCACGGCGTCACCGGCCCTGCGCAGGTGCCGCCTCCGGTAGAGAGCGGGCATGCCCGCCAGTTGAGCGGTGTGGTCGACGGTCGGATCGAGCGAGTTGAGGTCACCGGTGACAAGCGTGAGCGGCCCCTCGGCGCGTCGCGTCGCGGCGACCAGCCAGTCGACCTCCAGTCGCCGCCGTCCCCCGGAGTACGGGTGGAGGTGGGTGCCGAGCACGGTGAACGGGCCGGCCGAGGTGGCCACCACGACGCGGGCGGCGGCGTGGTGGAACGGCCGGCGCAGCGTCCCCGCGTCGATGACCCGCCACGGCGGCCGGACCAGCACCGCCACCGGCTGCCCGAAGCAGGACCGGGCCAGGTGGGGAGTCATCCCCACCCGACCCGCCACCTCGGCCATGAGCCCGCCCCGGTCGAAGTCGCGCAGCTCCTGAAGGGCCAGCACGTCCGGCGCCTGCTCGTTGACGACCTGGAGCACCTGATCCAGCCGGTCGGGACCGCCGCGATCCCGACCGCCGGTGCGGATGTTCCAGCTCATCACCCGCAGCACGGCGCGCTCAGTCGGCTCGGCCGGCCCGCGCCAGCTCGTCGTCGAGGGTGTCCACGTCCGCCGACTCGATGGCCGGCTGGTTGCCTTCCTTCAGGTCGGCGTTCGGGCGGATGACCAGGCAGAGCAGCCCGATCCAGAGCGCGGAGAGCAGGATCGCGCCCATGAAGTCGGTCGGGTGGTGCATCCCCCGGTACATCCGGGAGGTGGCCACCCCGACCGGCATGATCACGGCCAGCGCCACGAAGATCCAACGCCACCACCGGTGGGTACGAGGAAACACGATGACGGTGATCGCCAGCCACACGCAGATCGTGGCCGCGATGTGCCCCGACGGGAACGACGAGGTGGGCATCTGCCCGTCGAGATTCTCCACCGCCGGGCGCGGCCGGTCGACTGCCCGGGCCGAGGCGAGGAAGAGGGTCAGCTCGCCCACCATCGCCAGCACCACGAACAGCACCGGACGCCAGCGCCGCCACACCGCCAGCACCAGCGGGCAGAACACCAGTGCGATCAGCAGGATCGCGTGGGTGTCACCGAACTTGCTCCACCACCAGCTCACCTCGGTCAGCGCCTCGGTGTGCCGGTCGGCGAACCAGCGCGGCACCTCGGTGTCGAGGGTGTCGAAGAAGGTGCCCTTGGCGTGGTAGCTGACGTACATGCCGAAGCCGTACAGCGCCCCGAACACGAGCACCCAGCCGACCAGCAGCTCGGCCACCGCCGAGCGGGGGTGGGCCAACACGTGCTCCTCGGCCGGGGCGGGAGCGATGTCGTGCCCGGCCTCCGGCTCCAGGCCCTCGGTCAGCGGCGGCACCGGGCGCCCCCGCTCGCGCCGCCACAGGCGGAAGGCGTACGCGGTGACGCCCAGCCAGGCGGCGCCGAGCAGCCAGCCGGCCAGCACGTCCGAGACGTAGTGCACGCCCAGCGCGATCCGGGTCAGGCCGATCAGCGCCACCAGCACGCCGACGCCGACGATCGCCGGTTTGCGCCAGCGGGGTGCCATCGCCGGCAGGAACACCAGCAGCAGAGCCCCGTACGCGACGAACGAGCCGAGTGCGTGCCCGCTGGGGAAGCTGTTGCCCGGGGCGCTGGCGATCGGCACGTCCACGACCGGGCGGAGCCGGCCGACCAGCGTCTTCAGTGACGGGTCGAGGATCAGGCCGCCAACCCCGGTGATGATCAGGTAGACGGCGAGTCGTGGCTGGCGCCGGATCAGCAACCCGACCACGGCGATGGTGACCAACCAGATGAGGATCGGCCGGCCGCCCAGGTCGGTCACCGCCTCCAGGACGGTGACGAATGCGTGGTGCGGGGCGACGAGCCCGTTGAACCACTCGGCGGCGGCGTGGTCGGTGTCCTCCAGGAGGCCCCACCGCACCCGGACGAGCAGCAACAGCAGCCCGAACGCCACCCCGGCGCCGGTGACCGCCACCAGACCAGCGCCGCTCCGCTCGGCGAAATGACCGATCGGACGCCGTGCCACCTCTTTGACCGCGGTCACCCCGCACCTCCCTTGTCTGTCTGGCGAGGCGTTTTACCCGATCCGCGTCGCGCATACACCAAAGGTGCCGCTAGAGCGCCGTCATGTCCCCGGTGTCGAGGACCTCGGCGCGGTCGGTGTCGGGCTCCCACAGGTCCGGTTGGGCGGGCTCCTGCACACCGATGCGCAGCGCCTCCAGTTGGGCGGCGAAGGCCAACCCACCGAAGAGCGCCACCCCGGTCAGGTTGGCCCAGAGCAGCAGCGCCATCATGCCGGTCAACGCGCCGTAGGTCTGCCCGAAACCGTCACTGAACCGCACGTACGCGGCGAGCAGCAGGCTGGCCAGCCACCACAGGGCGGTGGCGATGCCGGCGCCGAGGAACAGCCAGGACAGGCCGGGCTGGTTGCGGCGCGGCGCGTGCCGGAACAGCACGGCGACGGCGACGACGGTCAGCCCGAGGCTCAGTGGGAAGCGGACCACATCCCAGATGCCGTTGGCGAGGGCACCCCACTCGTAGTGCTCGCGTACCGAGTCGCCCATGGCGCCGCCACCGACCAGGATCAGGAAGCCGGCGAGCGCGGGCACACCGGCCGTGACGGCCAACACGGCGGCGCGAACATATTTCTGCAGTGCGGGGCGGTCCCGCTCGACACCGTAGATGCGGTTGGCGCCCCGCTCGATCTGGGCCATCGTGGTGGTCAGCGCGAACAGGCCGGTGAGCAGACCGAGGGTGAGTGCCAGCTCCCCGGCGTCCTCGACGCGTTCGCCCTCGCCGAGCAGCTCGCCGACCACCTGCGCGCTCTGCCCGGGGGTGAGCGCCAGGACGGTGTCGGCGACCACCTGGCCGCCCTCCTCGACGCCCAGCTCGCTGATCAGGCCGGTGAGGGCGATCAGGAACGGCACCACGGCGAGGCAGAGTTGCAGCCCGAAGGCGCGGGAGTGGCTGAACCCGTCGCCGTAGCGGAAGCGGATGAAGGCGTCGCGCAGCAGGTGCCAGCCGCCCTGCCGGCGCAGTGTGTGCCAGGCGTCGTCGGCGGACAGCTCCTCGTCGGCCATCAGCCGGGTCTCCGGCACGATCCGAGTGCTACTCATGGAGCGCTTCCTCGATCAGCTGCTCGCCCCGCTCTCCGGCGCTTTGCGCATCGACTGCCAGGTCGGGGGCGTCCTCGGGCTGGGGGACGCAGAGCCAGAGCGCCTGAGGCCGGACTTCCGCCTTCAACTGGCGGCCCGGGGAGATGAGGTCGCCGTCCAGCTCCCGGGGTTGAGCCCGGTTGCTGGTGACCACCACGCGGCGGCCCCGGAACACCTCCAACTGTGGCACCTGGCCGGCGCGGCGGAGCACGGCCCAGCCGAGCGCGAGCCAGTGCCGCAGGTTGCGTGGGGTGAGCACGGCGACGTCGAGCCAGCCGTCGTCCGGTTTGGCCTCGGTGAGCAGGTGTACGCCGCCCTGGAGCCGGCCGACGTTGGCGATCAGGACCGAGCGGGCTCGGCGACGCACCGGCGGGCGGTCGTCGATGCGGATCTGCACCCGCATCGGCCGGTCCCGCAGGTGGCGGGCGGCACCCACCACGTACGCCGGCCAGCCGATGCGGGCCTTGGTGGTCTCGGAGGTGGCGGCGAGCATCTGGGCGTCGAAGCCCATGCCGGCCATCACGGTGAAGTGCTGGTCCTCGACGGCGCCGACGTCGAGCAGCCGTCGACCCCGTTCGATGGCGACCTGCAGACCGGCGGCCAGGTCGGTCGAGAGACCAAGGTTGGCGGCGAGCAGGTTGCCGGTGCCCTGTGGCAGCACGGCGAGGGCCACGTCCGTGCCGACCAGCCCGCTGACGCAGGACATCACGGTGCCGTCACCGCCGCAGGCGAAGACCAGGTCCACGCCGGCCTTGACGGCCTGCTCGGTCTGGCCACGGCCCGGGTCGTCGACGGTCGTCTCGTACCACTGCGGCGCGGGCCAGCCGGCCGCGGTCAGGGCGCCGTCGACGGTGCGGCGCAGTTCGTCGAGATCGTCGATCTTCACCGGGTTGACCACCACGGCGGAACGCAGCCCGCCGTGGCCGCCCGCGGGCCGCCTGTCCTGTCCAGGATCCACGGCGCCAGTGTGCAGCAGTCCGACGGCTTCAGCGACCCGGCGAGCGGCCAGCGTCGGAAGTTCCACAAACAGGTTTCAACACGGTCGCACCCGTCAGGCCGCCGCCCGTAGCGCGAGCTCCACCCGTCGGCGCGGATCGTCGAGATCGACCCCCGACTCGGTGAGCAGCCCGATCCGGCCCGCCGCCGCGCCCATCCGACTACCCTCGGTCAGGGACAGCTTGGTCGTGCCGGGCGCGACGCCCGGGAGGTGATATCGGATGGCCGCACCCGCCGACGCAGCGGTGCTGGTCGGCCTCGGGTCGGATCACGACCTCCCGGTGGTCGAACAGGCCGCGCAGGAGGCCGCCGGACACGGCCGGCCACTGCACCTGCTGCACACCTTCGACTGGCAGGCGGCCTTCGCCGCGGACACCGTCGCCGCACCCCGGGACCACGCCGAGGATCTGATCACGCGGGGCGCGCAGCTGGCCCACGGGATCGAACCGGAGCTGACGGTCCGCGGCGAGATCGTCGAGGGCGGCATGTTGCCCATCCTGATCCGTCGATCGGAAGCGGCCTTCCTGCTCGCGGTCGGCGACAGCGGGATGTCCGGCAGCGGCAGGTGCATTCCTTCCGACACGTCCGCCGTGCAGCTGGCCGCGCGGGCCGGCTGCCCGCTGCTGGTGGTCCGCCAGCAGCCGCCGCCGCCGGGCCCGGTGCTGGTCGGGGTGGACGGATCGCCCAGCTCGACCCTCGCTCTGGAATGGGCCTTCGAGTGCGCGGCCCGGCGCTGCGCACGGCTGGTGGCGCTGCGGGTGTTGGAGCCCGACCAGGACACCGACACCGACACCGAGCAGCTGGCCGAGGTCGTGGCCCGGTTCTCCGCCCGTCGGACGGACGTGCCGGCCGAGTGCCGTGTCATCCGTGGCGATCCCGGCCAGGTGCTCGTCGACGTGTCCCGCTCGGCGCAGGTCGTGCTGGTCGCGGCCCGGGGCGGCGAACCGGGCCGCGGGATGCTCGGGGCGGTCGCCCAGTCCATGCTCTACCACTCCCCGGCCCCCGTGATCGTCGTCCGAGGGCTGGCCGAGGCCCCACTCACCGGGCCCGACGCCCGCCCGAACCGGGACCAACGGCCCTGACCTCGGGGCGCAGGCGACGGCGAGGCTGGACGTCGGATGCCCCACTCCCCGATCTGCGAGAGGCTCAGCATTATGGACACCGCGCTCGACGTGCACCGCGCCCTCACCGATGACGAGCTGCGCCGGCTGGACGCCTACTGGCGTGCCGCGAACTACCTCACCGTCGGGCAGATCTACCTGCTCGGCAACCCGCTGCTGCGCGAGCCGCTGACCCGCGACGACATCAAGCCTCGGCTGCTCGGGCACTGGGGCACCAGTCCCGGGCTCAATCTGATCTACGCCCACCTCAACCGGGTGATCGTGGCGCGCGATCTCAACGCCATGCTGGTCACCGGCCCCGGGCACGGAGGCCCGGCCATTGTGGCCAACACCTGGCTGGAGGGCACCTGGTCGGAGCGTTACCACGACGTGGCACGCGACGAGGTCGGGATGTCCAGGCTCTTTCGCCAGTTCTCCTTCCCGGGCGGTATCCCCAGTCACGTCGCGGCGGACGTGCCGGGTTCGATCCACGAGGGCGGCGAGCTGGGGTACGCGTTGAGCCACGCCTACGGCGCCGCGTTCGACCACCCGGACCTGGTGGTGGCCTGCGTGATCGGCGACGGCGAGGCGGAGACCGGGCCGCTGGCCGGCAGCTGGCTCTCCAACGTGTTCCTCAACCCGGCGCGCGATGGTGCGGTGCTGCCCATCCTGCACCTCAACGGCTACAAGATCGCCAACCCGACCGTGCTGTCCCGCATCCCCGAGACCGACCTGCTCGACCTCATGCGCGGATCGGGCTACCAGCCGTACGTGGTGGCCGGCGACGACCCCGCCCAGGTACATCGGACCCTCGCCGCGACGATGGACCGCGCGTTGGACGAGATCGCCGAGATCCAGCGGCGAGCCCGCTCCGGGGGCGTCGTCGAGCGTCCCCGCTGGCCGATGATCATTCTGCGGACGCCGAAGGGCTGGACCGGCCCGCGCGAGGTCGACGACACCCAGGTCGAGGGCACCTACCGCGCCCACCAGGTGCCCCTGTCGGGGGTACGCGACAACCCGGCGCACCTGGCCGAGCTGGAGCAGTGGCTGCGTAGCTACGGGCCGGAGGAGCTGTTCGACGCCACCGGCGCGCCGGTGGACGAGTTGCGGACGCTGCCGCCGCGCGGCGACCGACGGATGAGCGCCAACCCGGTCACCAACGGCGGGGTCGTGCTGCGCGACCTGGCCCTGCCCGACTTTTCCGACTACGGCGTGGAGGTCCCCGAACCGGGCACGACGATGGCCAGCGCGACCGGGGTGCTCGGCCCGTGGATCCGCGACGTCATCAGCGCCAACCCGCAGACGTTCCGGCTGTTCGGCCCGGACGAGGTCGCCTCCAACCGGCTGGGCGCCGCGTTCGAGGTGACCGACCGGGCGTGGGTGGCCGCCACCGTGCCCGACGACGACCACCTCTCCCCCGACGGCCGGGTCATGGAGGTGCTCTCCGAGCATCTGTGCCAGGGCTGGTTGGAGGGCTATCTCCTGACCGGCCGACACGGTGTCTTCACCAGCTACGAGGCGTTCATCCACATCGTCGACTCGATGCTCAACCAGCACGCCAAGTGGCTGAAGGTGACCCGGGCCATCCCCTGGCGGCAGCCCCTCGCCTCGCTGAACTACCTGCTGTCCAGCCACGTCTGGCGCCAGGACCACAACGGCTTCTCCCACCAGGACCCGGGCTTCATCGACCACGTGGTCAACAAGAAGGCCGAGGTGGTGCGGGTCTACCTGCCGCCGGACGCCAACACCCTGCTCGCCACGATGGACCACTGTTTGCGCAGCCGGCACTACATCAACGTGGTGGTGGCCGGTAAACAGTCGGCACCCAGCTGGCTGACGATGACCGAGGCGATCCAGCACAGCCGGCGTGGCCTGGGGATCTGGGAGTGGGCCAGCAACGACGGCGGCAGCGAGCCGGACGTGGTGCTCGCCTGCTGCGGGGACGTGCCCACCCTGGAGGCGTTGGCCGCCGCCGAGCTGCTGCGCCAACACCTCCCGGAGCTGAAGGTGCGACTGGTCAACGTGGTCGACCTGATGCGCCTCCAGCCGGACACCGAGCACCCGCACGGCCTGCCCGACAACGAGTTCGACACCATCTTCACCACGGACCGGACGGTCATCTTCGCCTACCACGGCTACCCCTGGCTGATCCACCGCCTCACCTACCGCCGCACCAACCACGAGAACCTGCACGTACGCGGTTACCGGGAGGAGGGCACCACCACCACCCCGTTCGACATGGTGATGCTCAACGACCTGGACCGCTTCCACCTGGTCATCGACGTCATCGACCGGGTGCCCGGGCTGGCCGCCCGCGCCGCGCACCTGCGTCAGCGGATGGTCGACGCCCGGCAGTCGGCCCGCGACTACACCCGCCAGTACGGCGAGGACGACCCCCAGGTCGCCGAATGGCGCTGGGTCCGCGAAACCGACCCGACCAACCCCTGAGGAGGACGACGTGCGCAACGCGGAGATCCTGGTCGGCTACGACGGCTCCACCGATGCGTCCGTGGCCTTGGACTGGGCGCTGGAGGAGGCTCGGCACAGCGGCCAACCGGTGCGGCTGGCGTACGTCTTCGAATGGCTGACCGTGGCCGGCTGGGTCGGCCCGGGCGTGGCGCCCGGGGTCTGGCCGGACGACACCGCCCGCCGGCAGGTCGAGGACCTGGTCCGCAAGGCCGTGACGGACGCCGCGCACCCCGGGCTGACAATCACCGGCCAGGTGTACGACGGGCCGCCGGCCCTGGTGTTGCAGGAACGCTCGGCCGAGGCCGGGATGCTGGTGCTCGGCAGCCGAGGCCACGGCGGATTCGGTGGCCTGCTGGCCGGGTCGACGGCGGTTTCGGTCGCCGCGCACGCACACTGCCCCGTCGTGGTGGTCCGCGACGGTGCCGGCAGCGCCCCGACCGACGCGTCGGCCGGCCCGGTGGCCGTCGGCGTGGACGGCTCGGAACCGTCGCTCGTGGCGCTCGGCTTCGCGGCCGAACGGGCGGCGCAGCGGCAGGTGCCACTGCGCGTCCTGCACGCCTGGACACCGGGCCCCGGCGGGGCCGCCGGGGTGCCCGACGAGCGGGCTGCGGTGGAGCAGGCGCTGGAACCGTGGCGGCGGACGTTCGCCGACCTGGCCATCACCGTCGACCTGGTCCCGACCAGCCCGGCGGCGATGCTGATCGAAGCGAGCCGCGACGCGCGGCTGGTGGTGGTCGGCAGCCGGGGCCGGGGCGGGCTGGCCGGGATGCTGCTCGGCTCGGTCAGCCAGCAGCTCATCCAGCACGCCAACTGCCCGGTGGCGGTGGTCCGGGAACGCTGACGTCCGCCAACCTGGGGCGCCGCGGGCAGGGCACCCCCGGCCAGGGTCACCCCCGCGCGGGCGCCGAGTCGGACGGGTCGAGGGAGAAGAACTCCTCCTCCTCCTGAGCCAGGTGCAGGCGGAGCACGGCGTCCAACCCGTAGAGGGTGGCCAGCAGGTCGGGCAACTGGTCCGGGCGTAGCCGACCGTCCTCGGTCTGCGCGAGCTGGGCACCGAGCAGGTCGACCTGGCGGCGGATCTCCACGTGCGCCCGACTCATCGTCGAGGTCGCCTCCCCACTGCCCAGCGGGGAGGCCAGCTCGGGGTAGAGCTGTCGCTCCTCGGCAGCCTCGTGCGGCAGCACCTGTTCGGTCAACCGGTGGTGCGTCTCGCGTACCGCCGGCAGGCACCGCGACGATCCCGGGTCGGTGGCGACCAGGTCGGCGGTGTCCCGCAGCCCGGCCAGCACGTCCCGCACCGCCTGGTGCTCCCCGGCGTAGCGGGCGAGCAACTCCCGGGTAGGCGGCGGCACGTCGCGGCGACGCAGCCCTCCGCCGAGTGCCCGCAACGCGTTGAGGATCACCAGCACGTCGATGCCCTCCTGGAGGAACGCGCCGGCGACCGGGGGCAACCGACCGGCCGCCGCCACGAGCATCGCCAGCACGGCCAATCCCATCCCGACGGTGGCGCTCTGCACCGCGATCCGCCGGGCGTACCGGGCGATCTCCACCGCGTCGGCGAGCCGGTCCAGCCGGTCCACCGTGAGCACCGCGTCGGCCACGTCCGCCGAGGCGTTCGCGCCGGTCGCACCCATCGCCACGCCCACGTGCGCCTCGGCCAGCGCCGGAGCGTCGTTCACCCCGTCGCCGACCATCACGGTCACCGCCCGGTCGGCCTCCGCCCGGACCCGGGCCACCTTCTCCTGCGGTGTGCAGCGGGCGAGCACGTCGTCCACCCCGACCGCCGCCGCGACCTGCGCGGCGGTGGCCGGTTGGTCGCCGGTGACCATCACGATCCGCCCCAGGCCGGCCGCGCGTAGCCGACGCACGGTTCGGCGGGCGTCGGGGCGTACCGGGTCCTCCAGCAGGACCGCGCCGAGCGGCCCGCCGTCGTCGCTGACCCACACGGCGGACCAGCCCGCCAACTCGGTGCGGACCCGCGCCCGATCCGCCCACTCCGGTAGCTCTCCGGTGAACTGACCGACCCGGACCAGTCGCCCGCCGACCCGGCCGCTGACCCCCCGCCCCGGCTCCTCGGTGACGCCGGTCGGCTCGGTCAACGTCAGCCCCCGGTCGCGGGCCTGCCGGACCAGCGCGGTGGCCAGGACGTGCGGGGACAACTGCTCGACCGAGGCCGCGAGGCGCAGCACCTCGTCACGATCGCCACCCGGGGCGACGACCGTCTCGGCGGCGCGCGGGCGGCCGACGGTCAGCGTCCCGGTCTTGTCCACCAGCAGGGTGCGGGCCCGGCCGAGCAGCTCCAGCGCGCTGCCGTCGCGGACCAGCACCCCACGCCGGGCCACCCGGGACAGCCCGGACACGATCGCGATCGGGGTGGCCAGCAGCAGCGGGCAGGGAGTGGCCACCACCAGCACCGCCACCGCCCGGACCACGTCGCCGGAGAGCAGCCAGCCCAGCCCGGCCAGGACCAACGTGAACGGCACGAACGCGGCGGCGTACCGGTCGGCCAGTCGAACCATCGGGGCCTTGCGGGCGGTCGCCTCCTGGGCCAGCCGGACAATCCCGGCGTACGTGCTCTGCCCGGCGGTCTTCGTCGCCCGCATGCCGAACCCGGCGCCGGCATTGACCACGCCGCTGGCCACCGCCTCCCCGGCCGCCCGCTGGGCCAGCCGCGACTCCCCGGTCACCACCGACTCGTCCAGGGTGGCCGCCTCGTCGACCGTTCCGTCGACCGGCACCACGTCGCCGGGACCGACCAGCAGCCGGTCCGCCACCGCCACCCGGTCCAACGGCACCACCTCGATCCCACCGTCGGGTCCGCGCCGACGGGCGGTACGCGGGGCGCGTGCCAGCAGCGCCCGCAGGTCACGGGTGGCCCGCCGCTGCGCGTACGACTCCAAGGACTGCCCGGTCGCCAACATCACGGCGATGACCGCCCCAGCCAGGTACTCCCCGACGCCGAGCGCGCCGGCCAGGGCCAGCACGGCAATCACGTCCACGCCGAAGTGCCGGTGCCACAACGAGCGCAGCATCGACCAGGCGGCGGGCAGCAGCGCGACCACCGTGACGGCCGCCCAGACCAGGTCCGCCACGCCCGAGTGGCCGACAATTCGCAGCACCACGCCGGCCAGCACACCGATGCCGAGCCCGAGCAGTGGCGTCCACGCCCACCACCGTCGGACGCGGCTGCGGGCCGGCTGCTCCGGTACACACTCGGTCGGCTCGGCCCCCACCTGCGCATCGTCGCAGGCCGTGGGCCAACGCCGGCCGGACACCAGGCGATTCGCCCGGCGGACGGACGTCGCACCGGCGCGGCGAACCTGGCTCGGTGGGCGTAACGTCCCAGCGGAGTCGGGACCTGCGGCCCCTGCGGGCGCACCACCGATTGCACAGGATGGAGCGGCAACCCCGGCACAGCGGCGGGCGCCGTGCGGCACGATGAGCAGAGACGGAAAGGTCGTGACCATGAGTCAGGAGAGCCAGCTGACCACCGCGCTGGCGGAGGCTGCCGCAACCGCCGGCCACGCCCCCTCGGTGCACAACACCCAGCCGTGGTGTTGGCGGGTGCTGCCCGACGCGCTGGAGCTGCGCTCAGTCGCCGACCGGCAGCTCGCCGCCACCGACCCGGAGGGCCGACTGCTCGCGATCAGCTGCGGCACCGCCCTGCACCACGCGCGGCTCGCGCTGGCGGCAAAGGGGTGGCGTACCGTGGTGCAGCGGTTGCCCGACCCGGGCGACAGCGAGCTGCTGGCCCGGCTGACCGACCTGAGCCAGATCGCGGCAGACCCGGACGCCATGCACATGGTGCAGTGCATGCAGGTCCGGCACACCGACCGGCGGCCGGTCAGCGACGAGCCGGTGCCGCCCTCGGCAATCGAGGAGATCACCCGGGCGGTGAGCGCGGAGGGTTGCCGGTTGCAGATCCTCGACCGCGACCAGATGCTGGAGCTGGCCGCCACCGCCGGGCACGCCGACACGGTCGAGGCCGAGGACCCGGAGCTGCGCGCCGAGCTGGCCTACTGGACCAGCCGTGCCGGCGAGGGCACCGGCCTGCCGGCGGAGGTGCTGCCCGAGCAGCCTGCGCAGACCACCGTGCCGGGCCGCGACTTCGGCCGTCCCGGCAGTTTGCCGGTGGGCCCCGGCCACGACCGCATGGCGGTGTACGCGATCCTGCACGGCGACGAGGACGAGCGGGACAGCTGGCTGCGCGCCGGTGAAGCGCTCTCCGCCGGGTGGCTGACCGCCACTCGGCTCGGCGTGTCCGTGGTGCCGCTCAGCGCGGTGGTCGAGGTGCCGGGCACCCGGCAAACCCTGCGTCAGCTGCTCTCCGGGATCGGCTTCCCCTACATCGCGCTGCGGTTGGGCATCGCGGACCCGGCGCACGCCGGCCCACCGCACACGCCGCGGCTGGCCACCGCCCAGGTGGTCGACACCTCCGCGGTCCGGGGCGAGCACGGTTGACGGGTCCGGCCAGGAAGGTCACCGGCGCTACCATCTCCCGGTGACCAACAGCGCGCCGCAACCCCGTCGGGAATCGCCGGCGCCCCCGTCGCTCGGGCTGAGCCCGCTCTCGCGGGTGCGCCTCGACGAACTGCTGCAGGAAATGCTGGTCCGGGTCGGCGAGGTGGTCACCAGCCGGGAGCGGCTGCGCGCCCTGCTCGACGCGGTGGTCGGCATCGGCACCAACCTGGATCTGCGCACCACCCTGCAACGCATCGTGCAGGCGGCCTGCGAGCTGGTCGGCGCCCGGTACGGCGCGCTGGGTGTGGTCGGCCCGGACCGACTGCTGCACGACTTCATCGTGCACGGCATCACCCCCGAGCAGCACGCGCAGATCGGCGACCTGCCCCACGGGCGGGGGGTTCTCGGCCTGCTCATCGACGAGCCCCGGCCGCTGCGGATGCCGGACATCACCCAGCACCCCCGCTCGTACGGCTTCCCGGCCAACCACCCGCCGATGCACAGCTTCCTGGGCGTGCCGGTGCGCATCCGCGACCAGGTGTTCGGCAACCTCTACCTGGCCGAGAAGCAGGGCGGTGCGCAGTTCACCGAGGACGACGAGGAAATCGTCGGCGCGCTCGCCGCCGCCGCGGGCGTGGCCATCGAAAATGCCCGCCTGTACGCCCTGGCGCACCGGCGGGAACGCTGGCTCGCCGCCACCGCCGAGATCACCACGGTGCTGCTCGGCGAGGTACGCCGTACCGACGCGTTGGCGTTGGTCGCCCGCCGCGCCCGGGAGGTCGCCGAGGCCGAGCTGGCGCTGGTGCTGCTCTACGACACCGACGCCGCGCAGTTCACCGTCGAGGTGGTCGACGGCGCCGACGAGCAGGCCCGGGCGCTGATCGGCACGGTCCTGCCGGTCGCCGACACCAGCTTCGGCGCGGCAATCGCCGAGGGCCGGCACGACCAGGTGAACGATCTGGCGCACGCCGCGCCCTGGCCGGCGCTGCTGCACACCGGCCCGGCGATGATCTCACCACTGACCACCGCCGCGACCCTGCACGGCGTGCTGATCGTGGCACACCGACCGGAACGCGGTGGCGGTGCCAGCGAGGAGGACCTGGCCCTGCTGGGGAGCTTCGCCGGGCAGGCCGCGCTGGCCATGGAACGGGCACGCGGCCAGGAGGAACGGGAGTTGCTGGTGGTCCTGGAGGACCGCGAGCGCATCGCCCGCGACCTGCACGACGTGGTGATCCAGCGGCTCTTCGCCACCGGCCTGCAACTGCAGAGCGCCGCACCGATGGCGACCCGCCCGGAGGTGACCAAGCGAATCAACGCGGCCGTCGACGACCTGGACGCCACCATCCGCGACATCCGCCGGACCATCTTCGAGCTGCGTACGCCGATGACCGCCGCGCTACGCACCGAGATCCGTGAGGCGATCGAGGTCGCCGCGGAGTCCCTGGGCTTCAAGCCGCACCTGGAGCTGACCGGCCCGGTGGACAGCGCCGTCCCGGACACCATCCGCCCGGACCTCACCGCCGTGCTGCGTGAGGCGCTGTCGAACGTGGTCCGCCACGCGCAGTGCACCCGCGTCGACGTCGCCGTACGCCTCGACGCTGGCCACGTCACCGTGACCGTCACCGACAACGGGGTGGGCTGCGACCCGGCTGCCGCCCGGGGCGGCCTGGTCAACCTGCGCGAACGCGCCAACCGCCTCGGCGGCACCTGCGCGATCCGCGCGGTCGAGCCGCACGGCACCGAGCTGCACTGGGCAGTGCCACTGCGCGACTGACCGGTCGGGTCAGGGGGTCTTGCCGAGCAGTCGGGTGGCCAGGACAGCGGCCTGCGTGCGGCGCTCCAGGCCCAGCTTGGCCAGCACGCTGGAGACGTAGTTCTTCACCGTCTTCTCCGCCAGGAACATCCGCCCGGCGATCTCCCGGTTGGTCAGCCCCTCCGCCACGTACTCCAGGATCCGCCGTTCCTGCTCGGTGAGCGACTTCAGCTCACGCGGCTGCTCGACGCCGTTGCGGATACGTTCCAGCACCCGGGCGGTGATCGCCGGATCGAGCAGGGACTGCCCGGCCGCCACCCGGCGCACCGCGTCGACCAGGTCGGTGCCACGGATCTGCTTGAGCACGTACCCGGCGGCACCCGCCATGATCGCCGCGAACAATGCCTCGTCGTCCTCGTACGACGTGAGGATCAGGCCCTTGATGGACGAGTCGACGGCGCGGACGTCGCGGCACACGTCGATGCCGTTGCCGTCGGGCAGCCGTGCGTCGAGGATCGCCACGTCGGGCCGCAACGCCGGGATGCGGCGAGCCGCCTCCTGCGCGGAGCCGGACTCGCCGACCACCTCGATGTCGCCGCTGCTCTGCAACAGGTCGGCCAGGCCACGGCGGACGACTTCGTGGTCGTCGAGGAGGAACACGCGGATCATCCCTCGTTTCTACCCGCACCGTGCGTCAAGTGCACGGGCCAAAGGTCCCGATCAGGCGAGGCTCGGGTCGGGAGACTGCTCGACTGGCGCGACGGCGGGCCCCGCCCAGGGCGGTCGGGCCCGCCGGATCGGGACGTACGGCCCTGCTGGGCACCCACCCGGCGGGCGGAGTGTAGGGGGTGGCCAGCCATCGCGGCGTTCCCCGCCGCCGGCCCACCGGGAAGGGAGCACCGCCATGGACATCGTCGGCTACACCGCGGACCACCTGCGGGCCGCCGCCGTGGACGCGGTCCGGGCACCGTCGTTGCACAACACCCAGCCGTGGCGGCTGCGGCTGCGCGACGGTGGCATCGAGGTGCTGGCCGACCCGACCCGCCGGCTGCCGGCGACCGACCCGAGCGGCTGGGGTGTCCGGGTCGCGTGCGGCGGGGCGCTGTTCAACCTGCGGATGGCCCTGGCCGTGGCCGGCATCCCGGCGCGGGTGCGGCTGCGGCCCAACCCGGCCGAGCCGGACCTGCTGGCCCGGCTGGTGCCGGACATCCCGCGCCGACCCTCCCCCGCCGAGCAGAGCCTGTACGCGGCCATCCCCCGCCGGTTCAGCAACCGCATGCCGTTCTGGCCGGATCCGGTGCCGGCCGACGCCCGGTGGCGTCTCGGCGACGCGGCCCGCGCCGAGCAGTGCTGGTTGGAGCTGCTGATCGGGGTGAGCGCGGTTGCCGCGTTCGGCGAGATCGCCCGCAGCGCGCACCGGGTGCTGGATCGGGACCCCGCGTACCGGATCGAGCGCGAGCAGTGGCTGCGCCGGGAGCCCGCGCCGGACGGCGTGCCCACCTCAGCCGGGGGGCCGCAGAGCGAGCCGCAGGATCTGCTGCCGACGCGTGGCTTCGGCGGGCGGGACCGGGCCCCGGGCCGGGACTTCGAGCCGGAGCCCCTGGTGGGGGTGCTCGGCTCGGTCGGCAACACCGCCGTGGATCAGGTGATTGCCGGGCAGGCCCTGCAGCGGCTGCTGCTCACCGCCACCGACGCCGGGCTCAGCGTGTCGATGCTCTCCCAGCCGATCGAGGTGCCCGCCGCCCGCGAGCAGCTACGACTGTCGCTGGGACGGTTCGGCACGCCGCAGATGGTGCTGCGGGTCGGGTACGGCCAGCCGGGCCGCCCGACCCCCCGTCGGGGCGTCGAGGAGGTGCTGGACCTGCCGGTGGTGCCCGCCTGAACTCGTCGGCTCTCGCACAGGTCAGAGTCGCGCAAGCTCCGATGAGGACCGACACCGGATTGTGCACGGAAACGGCTCGTCACCGGGTATCCGGTAACGAGCCGTTCTGCTCTGGTGGGCGATACTGGGTTTGAACCAGTGACCTCTTCCGTGTCAGGGAAGCGCGCTCCCACTGCGCCAATCGCCCGTGGTGACCATCTGAACCGGCGGCCAAGCCCCGTTGGGGCGAATCGCGAGCGGACGACGGGATTCGAACCCGCGACCCTCACCTTGGCAAGGTGATGCGCTACCAGCTGCGCTACGTCCGCACGTCCCCGGCAAGCGTCGGCGACAGGTGAACACTACCCGATGCCAAGATCGCTTGGCGCGGCACCCTGGGCGGCGGCGGTTGCGCTGGTCCGCAGCGGGGTACTGAACGCCTCGACAGCACACCACATCCCCCTTAAGGAGGCTGTCGTGGGTATCGGCACCAGCATTTTCCTGATCGCGCTCGGCGCGATCCTCACCTTCGCGCTGGACGCGAGCGTCGGCGGCATCAACCTCGACGTGGTCGGCTGGATCCTGATGGGTGCCGGCGTGCTCGGCCTGATCATGACCACGCTGATCTGGAGTCGCCGCCGCGAGGTGGTCACCACCACCGAGCAGCCGGTGGAATACCGGCAGGTCGAGGAGCGGCGGGACATCGCCCCGCCGCTGTGACACGACCACCGTCCACCGCCAGCAGGTCACGCGATCTCGGACCGGCCACCTCGGATCAAGGCGGCCGGTCCCTCGCGCCCCTGCGCGCCGCACGAGGCTCCGGGCGCGGCGCAACCCGCACCGCTCACCGCATCAGCGCGTTGAGCGTGCCGTAGTCGAGGGCGTTCGCCAGCGCGCCGTACGTGCCCGCACCGAACGCCTCATCCGCCGCCCGGCGGGCAACCGCGTACGCGGCCTCCGCGACCGACGAGCCGAGGCTCACCCGGGCCACCCCCAGCCGGGCCAGCTCCCCCACCGAAGGCGCACCCGGCCCGGCGAGCACGTTCAGCGGCGCCGGCACCGCCTGCACCAGCGCGCCGATCACCACCGGGTCGACCACACCGGGTACGAAGATGCCGTCCGCGCCGGCCGCGAGATAGGCGGCGGCCCGGGCGACGGTCTCGTCGACGTCCTCGACACCGCTGAGGAACGTGTCGATCCGGGCGTTGACGTAGAGCGGCAGACCTGCCGCGTCGGCCGCGCCCCGCACCGCGCGGATCCGGGCGCACTGGTCGGCCACGTCGCGCAACGGCGGGCCGGCCGCACGTCGGGCGTCCTCGACGTTCACGCCGACGGCACCGGCATCGAGCACCGCGCGGGTGGTCACGCCGACCTCCGCCGGTGTCGCCCCGTACCCGGACTCGATGTCCGCGGTGACCGGCAGCGACACCGAGGCGGTAATCCGGCCGACCAGATCGACGGCCGCGTCGCGGTCGAGGATGTCGCCGTCGGGCGCACCCAGGCTCCAGGCGACGCCGGCGCTGGTGGTGGCCACCGCGCGGGCGCCGGCGGCCGCCACGATGCGGGCGCTCGCGGCATCCCAGGCGTTGACCAGGACCAGCGGCGACCCGGGGGTGTGCAGGGATCGGAACAGTTCAGCTCGGGTGTGTTGTTCGCTCACCCGGCGAGTCTCGGCTGGCCCCGGCCCCGGCGGTAATGTTTCAGTCCCAGCTGAATCCACCGGGGGGTGCCGTGGTCGCCATCAGCTTGTCAGCGGGGGCGGTCGCCCGCATTCGGTTCGCCGTCTCCTGCCTGTGGGAGGTCGCCGCGAGCGTCCGGGTGCTGCGCGACCCCGGGGACCATGCCGTCCACCTGCCCTGGGTACGCCGGGTCCGTCCACCGCTGGTCGAGGCGGGGTTGGTCGGCCCGGACGGCGGGCTGCTCTGGCAGCTGGTGCCGGCCCGGCCCGGCTACCTGGCCGATTTCCTCACCCCGCCGCCCGCCGGTCTCATCCCGGACCTGGCCGCCGAACTGGCCGCACTGCGCGCCACCCCGGCCGACACCGTCCGCACGCATCTGGACCTGTACCCGGGCGACCGCACGCCGGCGCTCGCAGGCCTGTACGTCGACCCTCCGGGCGGGCTGCGCCGGCTGACCGAGGAGATCGCGGCGTACTGGCGGATCGCCCTGGCCCCGCACTGGCCACGGCTGCGGCTGCTGCTCGACGCGGATATCACCGCCCGCGCCCGCATCCTCGCCGAGGACGGCGTGGCGGTGCTCCTCAACGACCTGCACCGGCAGGTCCGGTGGGAGGACGACACCCTGCGCGTCGCGCAGCGGCACTGCCTGGCTCCGGACGTCACGGACGGCCCGGGCCTGGTGCTGGTCCCGTCCGTCTTCGTGTGGCCGTCGGTGGCGAGCGTGTCCGCCGGGACCGCGCCGCAGCTCGCCTATCCCGCCCGTGGGCTCGGCACCCTCTGGGAGCGCCCGAACGGCGTCCCGGAAGCGCTGGCCGCAGTGATCGGTCGCGGGCGGGCCCGACTGCTCACCGAACTGACCTCGCCGGTCAGCACCACCGAGCTGGCCCGGCGTAGCGAAATGTCGCCCGCCGGGGTCTCCCAACACCTCACCGCATTACGCGCGGCCGGCCTGGTGGTGACCCACCGGCGGGGCCGGACGCTGCTCAGCGCCCGCACCGACCTCGCCGAGGCGCTGCTCTCCGCGACCGGGTAGCACAAGGGAGAGCAGTGGTCGACGACGTGTCCCTCGTCAAATCAGAGCGGCTCGTTACCGGAATCCGGTAACGAGCCGTTTACCTGCTGGTGGGCGATACTGGGTTTGAACCAGTGACCTCTTCCGTGTCAAGGAAGCGCGCTCCCACTGCGCCAATCGCCCGTGCTTGTTGCCGAGGTGGGGACGGGATTTGAACCCGCGTAGACGGCTTTGCAGGCCGTTGCCTCGCCTCTCGGCCACCCCACCGAGGTTGCCCCCGTCACACGTGGCGGCAGCTCCGAGCGGACGACGGGATTCGAACCCGCGACCCTCACCTTGGCAAGGTGATGCGCTACCAGCTGCGCTACGTCCGCACGCCCCCGGACGTTCCCGGGTGACGGATGAGAACTTTAGCCGAGCCGGTGAGCGACTGCCAACTCGGGGTCGCCCCGGCGCGTCCCACCCCCGTCCGGGAGGCACGGTCGGGACCACCGTCCGCAGGCTTCCTAGGGGGCTGGTCTGGTGTCCCGGTTCGTTGCCGGCCGTCACACTCCGGCATCGCTGGCCGATGACCACCAGCACCGCGTCGCCCTGCGGCCGACGGACGTCCGCGCAGGCCAGCCCGGGGTGACGGACCTCGGTGAACGCTCTCAGCAGAACGACCGACAGCACCATGAGGAAGTGTCCGGCTTCCGACTGTCGCATCGCGGATCAAGCCGCGGTGGTAACTGTTCGTGTTCACTCGGATGGGCTACGGTAACGGTCGTGACGAGACGTGCGGCCGAAATCCGCCTGGATGCCCTGCTGCGCACCGCCTGCGACGTGATCGTCGAGCGCGGTCTGGCCAACACCCGAACAGCGGACGTGGCGCAGGCCGCAGGCGTAAGTCAGGCGCTGGTTTTCTACCACTTTGCCACGAAGGAGCGGTTGCTCGCGCAGGCTTTCGCGTACGCGGTCGAGCAGGATCTGGCCCGGCTGGACGCGGTGATCCGCTCCTCGGCCCCACCGCTGACCAAGCTCCGCCGGATCCTCAAGCTCTACACCCCGGCCGGGCGGGCGACCTCCTGGTCGATGTGGATCGACGGCTGGTCCGAATCGCTGCGTACCCCGGAGCTGGAAAAGGTCTCCCGCCGGCTCGACCTGCGCTGGCGGCAGGACCTGGCCGCGGTGATCTCCGCCGGGGTGGCCGACGGCACCTTCCAGTGCGCCGACCCGGACGGGGCCGCCTGGCGGATCAGCGCGGTCATGGACGGCCTTGCCGTACAACTCGCCGTACACGACCGGGTGATCTCCCGCCGCCAGTTCGGCGAGTGGGTCCGGCTGGTGACCGCCCGGGAGCTCGGCCTGGACGTGGCCGACCTGGACTGAGCGTGCAGCCCACCAACCTTCGCCCCGCACCAGGCCGGGCAAAACGGCTCCGCTCGCCCCGCCGACCGGAACAATCGGCAGCATGGATCTACTGGAGGCATACCGCCGGAGCCTGGCCGAATTCATCGACCGGGTGGACCAGGTCGAGGCCGGCCAGTGGTCCGACCCGACACCCTGCCCGGACTGGGACGTACGCACGCTGGTCAACCACGTGGTGAATGAGGACCGGTGGAGCGTCCCGCTGCTCGCCGGCCGAACCGTCGACGAGGTCGGCGACCGGCTCGACGGCGACCTGCTCGGCGCAGACCCGATCGCGGCGGCGCGGGAGGCGGCCGCACAGGCTGAGATCGCGGCCACCCATCCGGGGACGATCGACCGCACCGTGCACCTTTCCAGTGGCGACGCCCCGGCCGCCGAATACCTCCAACAGCTCCTCGCCGAGCACCTCATCCACGGCTGGGACGTGGCGGTGGCGATCGGAGCGCAGCCGCGGCTCGACCCGGACGCCGTGCACGCGGCCGCTCAATGGTTCGCCGACCAGATCGAGAGCTACCAGCGCAACAACCTGGTCCAGACCGGGGTGCAGGTGTCCGACGACGTCGACGAGCAGGACCGCCTGCTGGCCGCCTTCGGCCGCGACCCCGACTGGGCTCCGGGCCGCTGAACACGCACAGCGTGCCGGGCCGCTTGAGGTGCTGGCGAGCCAGTGCACCGGCGGCCCCCAGTACGCGGGCGAGCAGGACGACGACCCGGCCACGACGACGGACTGCGCGACCGCCAGCCCGGCTCGGGGCCAGGTCAGAATCGCCGAGTTCCAGGCGTTCTCGAAGTGACAACGGTGGGGCCGGCGGACCTGCCGCCGGCCCCACCGGCCCGACAAGCTCCGCCGGCCCGACAAGCTCCGCCGGCCCCTCGCTCAGCGGCGGGCCGGGTGCCAGCGGCCGGGTGGTGCCGGGCGCTCCCAGGTCCGGTCCACCGGTGGGTCGTCGGCCGTGCCGGCCGCAGCCCGGGTCAGGTGGCGCAGCCGCAGCAGCAGCCCCAGCCCGAGTGAGAGCAGCAGCCCACCGAGCAGGAACGCGGCCGGCACCACGCCGAACCCACCGGACTGGGAGACCGGGCGTCCAGCACCGGCTGCGGGAGGCGGCGCCGCGTCATACGTCTGGCCCGCGACCGGCTCCTCCGCCTCGGTGCTCTCCGCCTCGCTCGCCGTCGCAGTGGGCCGTGCCTGCGTGGCGGTCGGCTTCGGCGTACGGGTCGGGGTGCCACCCGCACCCACCACCGAACGGGTGGCCGTCTGCCGGGCCAGCAGGCGCGCGTTGGCGTCGTACGCCTCAGCGGCGAGCGTGACCCGTCCCTGGGTGACGTCCTCGGCGAAGGCCAACCGGTAGCGGGCGGTGACCGTGCGGTCGCGGCAGAGCGTGCCCGGGTCGAGCTGCCGGTCGGTCAGCCGGGCCACGTCGCCGTCGATCTGGATCTCCAGGGGGAAGTCCCCGTTGTCCTCCACCCGATCCATCTTCACCTGGTCGAGTCGGAGGCCCTGGACGCTGAGCACCATCGACCAGCGCACCTTCACGCAGCCGCCGCGCTGGTCGGTCCGCGAGACGACGGCGGACACCGTGCGCACCTGCTCGCCGGCGGTGAACTGGGCCGGCAGCCCACTCAGCTCGGTGGCGAACGCCGCCTGTGCCGGAGCGACCAATGCCAGCTCCACCCCGCTCAGACAGGCCAGCACCACCCCTACCCGCAGCGCATACCGCCACACCGTCACCACCACCGCCGCCCTTCGTTCGGTTGCCTCCACTGGGCAACGCTAGGAGTGGCGCGTCGACCCGACCAGACGGGTGTGTTCGCACCGGGCGGCAAGGAGAGCACGGCTTTTCACCGACCGTGGTGAACCGGTCACCGCCCCCCGCGACACGCCGCGATTCGGGCCGCTGGGACAATTGGCGTCGTGTCCGAGCTCTCCAGCACGTTCGTCCGGCTGCACGCCCGGCTGGCCCCGGTCCCCTTCGTCCCCGAGGTGCGACTGCACCAGGCGGACGAGCCGATCGGGCTGTGGGAGCTGACCGAGGGCGAGTTCTCCAGCGACCGGCCGCCGCCGTTCTGGGCGTTTGCCTGGGCTGGCGGGCAGGCGCTCGCCCGCTACGTGACCGACCACCCGGAGCTGGTCGCCGGCCGCCGGGTGCTCGACCTCGCCTCCGGCTCCGGCCTGGTGGCCATCGCCGCCGCCCGTGCCGGCGCGGCGTCGGTGCGGGCCGTCGAGGTGGACGAGCTGGCGGTGGCGGCGGTCGCCCTCAACGCCGAGGCCAACGGGGTACGCGTCGACGCCGAGTTCGGCGACATCCTCGACGGCGACGCCGGGGACGCCGAGGTGGTGCTCGCCGGCGACGTCTTCTACAGCGACGCGCTGGCCCGCCGGGTGCTGCGGTTCCTGCTCCGCGCCGCCCGGGCCGGCGCACCGGCGCTGGTTGGCGACCCCGGCCGCGCGTTCCTGCCCCGGGACCGCTTCGACGAGTTGGCGGCGTACGACGTGCCGGTGCCGGAGGCGCTGGAGAGTGTCCGGGTGAAGCGCACCACCGTCTGGCGGTTGCGGGCCGGCCTGCCGGGGGCCTCCGGCTAGCGTGTCCGGGTGCTGTTCCACAGCTGGGCGCAGGTGGCCGACCCCGCATGGCCGGACGTGGCCCGGGTGCCGGACCGCGTCGGCGGCACCCACCTGGTCATCACCCGGCACGCGCTGGTTCGTCAGGTCCTCGCCGACCCGGTCACCTACCGGCCGGACAACGCGCTGGACGCGGTGACACCGATGCCGGTGACCGCACTGCGGGTGCTCGCCGAGCACCGGTTCCGGCTGCCGCCGACCCTGGCGAACAACTCGGGCGTCAGCCATCCGCAGATCCGGGCGGTCGTCGCGGACGCGTTGCACCCCACCCGGGTCGCCGCGCAGCGGCCCTGGCTCACCACGCTGGTTCGGGACCGGGTCGCCCGGCTCGGCGCCACGCTCGACAGCGGTGAGCCGGTCGACCTGTACGCGGACCTCGCCGCCGACCTGCCGCTGCTGGTGCTGGCCCGGCTGGTCGAGCTGCCGGACGCACCGGTCGGCGCGGTCAAGGAGTTCGCCCGCGCCGCGCTGGAGTTGTTCTGGGCACCGTTGGACGCCGACCGACAGCTGGCACTCGCCGCCGAGGTGGGCCGGTTCCACCGCGTACTGCGCGACTTCGCGGCGACCGGCGGCGGGTTGGCCGCCGAACTGCGCGCGGCCGGACACCCGCCGGAGGTGGTGGTCGGCGCGCTCTTCTTCCTGCTGGTCGCCGGCCAGGAGACCACCTCGCAGTTCCTCACCCTACTGCTGCACCGGTTGGCCGACGAGCCGGCGGTACGGGCCGGCCTGCGCACCGGCGAGGTCGCCGTGGCCGACGTGGTGGAGGAGGGGCTGCGGCTGGAACCGCCCATCGTCACCTGGCGGCGGGTGGCGGCGACGGACAGCACGCTGGGCGGGACGGCGGTGCCGGCGGGCAGCAGCCTCGTGCTGTGGCTGGGCCGCGCCGGTCGGGACCCGGAGGTGGTGGAGTCGCCCGACGAGTTCCGTCCGGGTCAGCGTGGATCGCGCCGGCACCTGGCGTTCGGGGCGGGCGCGCACCGCTGCGTCGGCGACGTGCTGGCCCGGATGGAGGCGGCCGTGGTGGTGGCCGAGACCGCGCCGCTGCTGGACGCGGTGACCGTGGTCCGCCCGCCCTGGTGCCCGGACAATCTCACCTTCCGGATGCCCGACGCGTTCGTGGTCCGCCGCTTTACGGGGGCACCGGGCTGACCGGATCCTGACGTCCGCTCGGTATGTTTCCGGGCGTGTCAGCCACCCCCACTCGTCGGATCCCTGCCGTCGTACCACTGCTGGCCCTGCTGGCGTTGACCGGCTGCACAGTCGGTCCCGCCCACCCGGCACACGCCCGACGGATCACCGTGCCCCAGCCGACCGCGTCCGCCCCGTCCCCGTCGGCCTCGCCGTCGGCGACCGCGAAACCCCCGTTCAAGAGCCTGGCCTGGTACGTCGCCCAGGTGCCGACCTTCCCCGAGGCGCCGATCCCGCAGCCGGTGCCGCTGCCCACCACCGGCACGGCGGCGTTCTGGCACCGCCTGCCGACCGACCAGAAGGTCGCCTTCATCACCATCGACGACGGTGGGCTGGCCCGCCCGCCGGGGGCGATCGACTTCATCTGGGCGGCGCGCATCCCGGTCACGATGTTTCTGAACTCACCGGCAGCGGTGGAGCACACCGACTACTTCCGGCAGATCCAGGTGGCGGGCGGGATGGTCGAGAACCACACAATCAACCACACCTCGCTGGCCGGCCGGTCGTACGCCTACCAGAAGCAGGAGATCTGCGGTGCGGCGGACAGGCTGGAGGCGCTCTTCGGCACGCGATCGACTCTGTTCCGCCCCCCGTTCGGCGAATACGACTCCACCACCTTGCAGGCCGCGCACGACTGCGGCGCCAAGGCGGTGCTGCACTGGACCGAGACGGTCCACGAGGGGAAGGTTCGCTACCAGACCCCGGAGAAGGTGGTACGTCCCGGCGACATTCTGCTGATGCACTTCCGACCGGCGCTGATGGACGACCTGCTCGCAGCGCTGAAGGCGATCCACCGGGCCGGGCTCACCCCGGCTCTCCTGACGGACTACGTACGGTGACGGCCCTGTCGCTGGCATGACGAAAGTCAGGGTCGGGTGGTGCCGATCGGGCGCAGTGGAGCAGCGGTCCGCGCGCCTAGCGTCAGCGCATGATCACATTACGTGGGTTGACGAAACGGTTCGGGGCGACCGTTGCGGTCGACGCGTTGACCGTCGACATCGCGCCCGGCCGGGTCACCGGCTTTCTCGGCCCCAACGGCGCCGGCAAGTCCACCACCATGCGGATGATCCTCGGGCTGGACCGCCCCACCGCCGGGCAGGCCCTCGTCGGCGGGCGCGCGTACCGGGAGTTGCGCCGACCGCTGCACGAGGTGGGTGCGCTGCTCGACGCCCGGGCCATCCACCCGGCCCGGTCCGGCCGGGCGCACCTGTTGGCCATGGCCCGCAGCAACGGCATCCCCACCAGGCGAGTCGACGAGGTACTGGACACCGTCGGGCTGGACGGGCGGGCCGCCAGCAAAGAGGGGCGGACCCTCTCCCTCGGCATGGGCCAGCGGCTCGGCATCGCCGGCGCGCTGCTCGGCGACCCGCCCGTGCTGATGTTCGACGAACCGGTGAACGGCCTCGATCCGGACGGGGTGCGCTGGGTGCGGCAGCTGATGCGCTCACTGGCCGACCAGGGGCGGACGGTCTTCGTCTCCAGCCACCTGATGAGCGAGATGCAGCTCACCGCCGACCAGCTCGTGGTGATCGGCCGGGGACGACTGCTCGCCGACGCGCCGGTCGACGACGTGATCGCCGGCAGCACGGTCGCGGTTCGGGTCCGCAGCCCCCACCCGGACGGGCTGGCCACCCTCGCCGCGCGCCTCACGGCCGCCGGGGCGACCGTCGAGGCGGCCGACCGGAACGAGCTGACCGTCACCGGCGCCACCGCGGACCGGGTCGGGGACCTGGCGTACGAGCTGGGGGTACGACTGCACGAGCTGAGCCCGCACGGCGCGTCGCTGGAGCAGGCGTTCATGGAGCTGACCGCCGACAGCGTCGAGTACGCGGGTGGCCCGACCGAAGGTGGGGCACGATGAGCACCAACAATCGTGGTGGCGCAGTGGCCGCCGAGTGGACCAAGCTCTCCTCGGTGCGGAGCACCTGGTGGACGGCGCTGGCCGGGCTGCTGGTGATGGCCGCGAGCGCCGGCCAACTGGCCATCTATGCCGCCAATGACAACACCAACGACGACCCGGTCGACGACCGGGGGATCGTCACCGTCGGCAGCGTGCTGATCGACTCGGTCGAGCTGACCCAGTACGTGGTCCTGGCGCTGGGTCTGCTGGCGATCACCGCCGAGTTCACCAGTGGCACCATCCGGACCACGCTGCAGTGCACCCCGTCGCGCGGTCGTGTGCTGCTGGCCAAGGCCGTCGTCGCCGGCACGGTCACCTTCGCCCTCGGGCTACTGCTCGGCGGCGTCGGCGCCCTGGTCGCCCGGCCGGTGCTCGGCGAGTGGGGCAGCGCCCCGGCCGCCGGCACGATCGGCGACATCGTGGCGGTGGCGACCTACCTGGCGCTGGTCGGCGTGCTCGCCCTGGGCCTCGGCGCCGCGCTGCGTAGTGCGGTGCTCACGATCACCGTGCTCCTCGCCACCCTGATGATCGTGCCGCTGTCATTGCAGGAGCCCAACATCGAGGTGCTGAACCGGATCGCCGACGTGTTCCCCGGCGTGGCCGGCGGGCATTTCCTGGCCGGCGACACCGAGCCGTACCCGAGCCTGGTCGGACTGCTCCTGCTCGCCGGGTGGGCCGGCGCCGCGCTGCTGCTGGGCCGGGCCGCGCTGCGTCGCCGCGACGCGTAATTCGTGCGGGCTGAGTGGGGGCCGTGGAGGCCCCCGCTCAGCCGTCGACCAGCCCCGCCTCGTACGCGAGGATCGCCGCCTGCACCCGGTTGCGCACGTCCAGCCGGGTGAAAATGCTGGTCAGGTAGCTCTTCACGGTGCCCTCCACCAGGTGCAGTCGGCGGGCGATCTCGGCGTTGGACAGCCCCGCCCCGACCAGGGCGAGCACCTCCCGTTCGCGCTCGGTCAGCCCCGCCGTACGGTCCCGCGCGGCAGGCCGGCGGGCCAACCGCCCGGCGCCCAACTCGATCACCCGGCGGGCCACCCTCGGCGACAGGTACGCACCGCCGTCGGCGACGGCGTGCACACCGGCGAGCAACTCACGCGGGTCGCCGGCCTTGAGCAGGAACCCGCTGGCGCCGTGCCCGAGTGCCCGGGCCACGTGGTCGTCCTCGCCGAACGTGGTCAGCATGATCGTCGCGGTCTCCGGCACAACCCGGCGGATCTCGGCGGCGGCAGCCAACCCGTCCAGTCGCGGCATCCGGATGTCCAGCAGCGCGACCCGAGGCCGGTGCGCACGGACCAGCTCCACCGCCGCGCGTCCATCACCGGCCTCGGCGATCACCTCGATGCCGGGATCGGTGGCGAGGATCGCTCGGACACCGGCCCGGATCATCGCCTCGTCGTCGGCCAGGACCACCCGGACCGGCGGTGCCCCGCCCCTGTCGGTGTTCACCACGCGACCCATTCCTTGCTGGCCAGCCGGCCGTCCGTGAAGCAGAGCCGCCAGGTCGGCTGCGCAAGCGGGAAGTTCCCGTCGGTGTAGTACTCGCATTCGGCCCGGTCAGCCGCCATGGGACGTGTCAACTGCCGCCGAGGCAGCCCGGTCAGCTCCGACCGGGCCGTGCCGACGCGCATCTGGTCGAAGGTGGCCCGGTCCAGCACCGTCCCGGCGGTCACCACCGGGTAGTAGACGAGGGAGAGCACCAGGGCGAAGCCGACCGGCGCCACGAGCGCCACGAGCAGACTGCGCCGGACTCGTCGGCGGGCGTCGTGCAGCCGCCGCTCCGCGTCCACGGGCCGCTCCACCGGACCGGGCTCGCCATCGCCGGAGGGTGACGCTCGGCCCACCCCAGGGTCCGCCGACTCTAGGACCTCCAACGGCGGTGCGGTGACCGGCAACGCCGCCCGTACGACGAAACCGCCGTCGGCGCGGGGGCCGGCATCGAGCGTCCCACCGGCGAGGCGGACCCGCTCGGCGAGTGCGAGCAGCCCGCTGCCCTGCGATGACGGAGCGGGCAGCGGCCCAGCCGGCGGAGCGCCGTTGACGACGGCCACCGCGATCCGGTCACCGTCGCGGGTGAGGTGCACATCGACCGAAGCGCCCGGTGCGTACCGGGCAGCGTTGGTCAGCGCCTCACGGACGATCCGGTGGGCCGCGTGGCCGGTCATCGCCGGTAGCTCCGCGACGGCCGGGGCGGCGTCCAGCCGTACCGCCATGCCGGCCTCCCGGGCACCCTCGACCAGGTCGGCGACGGTCTCCCCGCTCGGACGAACCGAAGCGCCGCCCTCCTCGCGGAGCACCCCGATGATCTCGTGCAGTCTCTCGGTGGCGGCGGAGACACTGGCCCGCAACTCCCCCGCCGCGGCCCGGTGCCGCACGTCGAGGTCGGCGGCGACCTCCAGGGCGGCGGCGCGCAACGCGATCAGGCTGAGGTCGTGACCGAGCGAGTCATGCATCTCCCCCGCGATCCGAGCCCGTTCCCGCAGCCGGATCCGCTCGGCGGCACCGCGCTCCTCGCGGGTCAGCGCGTCGACGTGCCGGCGACCGGCGTCGGCCAACTCCTGCTGCTGGCGCCGGTACCGGCCGATCAACCAGGGGAACACCGCGGCGAAGAGCAGCACCGAGGCGAGCAGGAACCAGGTGGCCGCGCCGGTGCCGAGCAGCCCCAGGTTGAGCGCGGTGCCGCCGGCCGCGATCAGCACGAAGACCACGGCCGCCGGGCCCGCGGTGGCGCTGCGCCGCCCAGCGAGATAGCTGAAGACCGGAATGGCGAACACGAAGTTGCCATCGACAACCGACCCGAGCACCGCCAGCACGAGGGCGACCACCGGTCGGCGTCGACTCGCCACCACCGCCGCGCCAAGCAGCAGCAGCTTGCCGACCAGCAGTGGCAACGCGTACCGCGGATAGGGCGGGGTGACCTCGGCGTAGCCGACCGGGGCGGCGATCACCGCCCAGAGCAGCGCGTCCAGCAGCAGGCGACGCCGCCGGTGCAGCCAACCTGGCGGCCAGGAGTCGAGGATCCGCACGGCGGTCAGGCTACCCACGCGCGACCTGCGCGGACACCGACGAAAGTCAGGTGTTCAGCCGCTCTCCTCGGCCCAGACCCGCCAGTCGTCGAGCACACCGTGCAGGGCCGGAGTGAGCCAACCCGGCGCGGAGCGCCGGAACACGCCGGGGTCCATCGCGCCGGCGCCGTCGGGCACCGCGCCGAGCAGGTTCGGCACCAGGTCGGTGAGGTTGGTCCAGTGCACCAACTCCGGTCTGGCCGGCCAGGCGCCGATCACCACGCCCGCCGGCACGGCACGCCGGTCGAGTGCCTCCAGGGTCAACGCGGTGTGGTTGAGCGTGCCCAACCCGGCCCGAGCGACCACCACCGCGGGCGCACCGAGCGACACCGCCAGGTCGGCCACCGTCCACAACTCGCCCGACGGACGCAGCCCCATCGGCACCAGCAGCCCACCCGCGCCCTCGATCAACACCAGGTCGTGCTTGTCCGCCTCGTCACGGACGGCGTCCACCGCCGCGTACAACTCCAGCGGCGGCAGGTCGGCGACCCGGGCGGCGGCCAGCGGGGCGAGCGGGTCCGGATAACTGGCCAGGGTCCGGCCGGTCAGCGGGGCAGCCAGCCGGTTGACCGCGTCCACGTCGCCGGGCTCACCGCCGGCCGTGCCGGTCTGGCCCGGTTTGACCACGGCCACCCGCAACCCGGCAGCCTGCGCGGCGGCCGCGATCGCCGCGGTCACCACCGTCTTGCCGACCTCGGTGTCGGTCCCGGTAACCAGAACCGGCCCCTCCCACCCGCTCACCGGGCCACCTCTGTTCGCGACTGCGGGGCTCGCAAACCCGGCTCACTCCTCGCGCTCACGGCGCACATTCCACGATGACGTCCAGGGCCCGCTCGAAGGCCGCCCGGGGCACTCCGGCGCTTACCGTGAGCCGCAGGCGGGAGCGACTGTCCGGGGTGGAGGGCGGCCGGAAACAGCCCACCGCGACACCCCGGTCCCGGCAGTCGGCGGCCCAGGCGGTCGCCGCCTCCGGCCCGGGGGCGGTCACCGAGATCACCGCCGCGTCCGGCGCGGAGACGGTCAGCCCGGCCGCACGCAGTCGACCGACCGCCAACCCCACCCGGTCGGACAGCTCCGAACGCAGGTCGTCGCCGACCCGGGCCAGCCGCAGCGCGGCGAGCACACCGGCGGCGACCGCCGGTGGCAGCGCCGTGTCGAAGATGAACGTGCGCCCGGTCTCGACCAGATGCCGGACGAACTCAGCCGGGCCGGCGACCACTCCACCGGCACCACCGAGCGCCTTGGACAGGGTGGCGGTGACCACCACGTCCGGCTCGCCAGCCAGCCCGGCGGCGGCCACCGCGCCCGCGCCGGCCGGACCGGTCACGCCGAGCGCGTGCGCGTCGTCGACCAGCAGCAACGCACCGTGCCGGCGGGCCACCGCGTGCAGCCGGGCCAGCGGGGCGAGGTCACCGTCGACCGAGAAGACCGACTCGGTCACCACCACCGCCGGACGGCCCGGAGCGGCCACGAGTGCGGTGGCGACCGCGTCCACGTCGCCGTGCGGGGCGACCACCGTCTCCGCGCCGGAGATGCGGCAGCCGTCGATCAGGGAGGCGTGGTTGTGCGCGTCGGAGACGAGCAACGTCCGAGGTTGGACGAGTGCCCGCAGCGCGCCGAGGTTGGCCAGGTAGCCGGAGGAGAAGACGAGGGCACGGTCGGTGCCCAGCCACTGCGCCAGCTCGTCCTCCAGCACCTGGTGGGCGTCCGTGGAGCCACGCACCAGGCGCGACCCGGTCGCCCCCAGCCCGTACGCCGACAGTGCCGCCGTGGCCGCGGCGGTGACCTCCGGGTGGGTGGCCAGGCCGAGGTAGTCGTTGCCGGCCAGATCGGTCATCTGATCGTCGGCGGGACGCGGGTGCAGTCGCCGGGTCAGCCCGGCCTTTGCCCGCAATTCCGCGCGGCGGTCGAGCGCCGCCAGCCAATCCGCCACCGTCACCCCTTCGCCGCTGTCCGCGCCGGTCAGCCCGACACCCGCCGGGCGAAATTACCACCCGCCACCATCGGCCCGCCGAATCCACTCGGTGCGAGGGTCGACGGCTGCCAGGTCATTCCGGCTGATCGGGGGGCCTTGTAGGGTACGAGCCATGCCAGAGATCCTCGACCAGGCCCGGACCCAGGTCCTGGGTGACGGTGTCGGCCTCGATCAGGCCGGCATCCTCGCCGTGCTGAACCTGCCCGACGAGCACCTGCCCGCCGCCCTTCAGCTCGCCCACGACGTGCGGATGCGCTGGTGCGGCCCGGAGGTCGAGGTCGAGGGAATCGTCTCGCTCAAGACCGGCGGCTGCCCGGAAGACTGCCACTTCTGCTCCCAGTCCGGTCTGTTCACCTCCCCGGTGCGCTCGGTCTGGCTGGACGTCCCGTCGCTGGTCGAGGCGGCCAAGCAGACCGCCAAGACCGGGGCGACCGAGTTCTGCATCGTCGCCGCGGTGCGCGGCCCGGACGCCCGGCTCATGAAGCAGATGCGCGAGGGCGTCGCCGCCATCAAGGCGGAGGTCGACATCCAGGTTGCCGCGTCGCTGGGCATGCTCACCCAGGAGCAGGTCGACGACCTGGTCGACATGGGCGTGCACCGCTACAACCACAACCTGGAGACCTGCCGGTCCTACTTCCCCAACGTGGTCACCACGCACACCTGGGAGGAGCGTTGGGAGACGCTGCGGATGGTTCGCGACTCCGGCATGGAGGTGTGCTGCGGTGGCATCCTCGGCCTCGGTGAGACCGTCGAGCAGCGGGCCGAGTTCGCCGCGCAGCTCGCCGAGTTGGCCCCGCACGAGGTGCCACTCAACTTCCTCAACCCGCGCCCCGGCACTCCGCTCGGCGACCTCCCGGTGGTGGAGGGCAAGGACGCGCTGCGGGCCATCGCCGCGTTCCGGCTGGCCATGCCGCGCACCATCCTGCGGTACGCGGGCGGCCGGGAGATCACCCTCGGTGACCTGGGCACCCGCGCTGGTCTGCTCGGCGGCATCAACGCGGTGATCGTCGGCAACTACCTGACCACGCTGGGCCGGTCCACGACCGACGACCTGAAGCTGCTGGACGAGCTGAAGATGCCGGTCAAGGCGCTGTCGGCGACCCTGTGAGGTTGTGGTGACCGAGCTTGTCGAGCCCGCGGCGGCGCAGCGCTGGTGCGACCGCTGCGGCGAGCCGGCCGACGCCGGCGCGCACGAGGCGTGCGCGGCGGCCCGGGCATTGGAGCCGCCGCGCTACTGCGCGCACTGCCGGCGGCGGATGAAGGTGCAGGTGGTGCCGACCGGCTGGTCGGCGGTCTGCGTCGAGCACGGCGAGATTCGGGGCTGACGTGCTCAAGGGGCGGGCGGTGACGTTGCGACCGGCGACGGACGCGGACGTGCCCGCACTCGCGGCGATCCGGGCCACCCCGGAGGTCCGACGCTGGTGGCGCGGCGGCGACGACCTGGCCGGGGAGATCCGCGCCGACCTGGCCGACGACGAGCTGACCGTCTACGCCATCGAGCACGACGGCCGGGTGGTCGGCGCGATCCAGTGGTCCGCCGAAACCGACCCGGACTACCGGCACGCCAGCCTGGACCTCTTCCTCGACCCCGAGGTACGCGGCGCCGGCCTGGGCGGGGACGCCATCCGCACCCTGGTCCGGCACCTGATCGATGAGCATGGCCATAACCGGTTCACCATCGACCCGGCGGCGGCGAACACCGCGGCGATCCGCGCGTACGCGAAGGTGGGCTTCCGCCCGGTGGGCATCATGCGCCGCTACGAACGCGGCGCGGACGGTCGCTGGCACGACGGCCTGCTGATGGACCTCCTCGCCGACGAACTGGCCGACTGAGTCAGCGGTCCCAGACCAGGTGGCCGTCGGGGAGACGGCGGGCGCCCTCGGCCGGCCGGTGCGGGCTGAGCCGGCCGTCGGGCATGAGGTGCCGCACCGGGACCCCGCGACCGAGCACCGCCACGTCGGCGATCAGCCGGCGGTGGCAGCGCCACCAGACGCTCTCGCTGCACATCACCACCGTGGCCCGCCGGGCCGCGTCGGCGAGCACCGCGTCCAGGGCCGCGGTGAAGTCGGGGGTACGGGTGTACGCGGCGTACGCCCGGAACGCGGCGACCGTCCACCAGGTGTCCGGCTCCGGTTCCCCGGCCCGGACGTGCCGGCGACCGCCGAGGCGGGGCTCCCAGCGGTAGTCGATGCCCCGCCCCGGCAGCCAGCGCTCGAGGGCCTCCCGCCGCACGTCCGGGTTGGTCCGGCTGGCCGGGTACCGCCGCACGTCCACCACCAGCGCGACCCCCGCGCCGGCCAGCAGCTCCCCCAGCCGCGCCTGGTCGGCCGCCCCGTGCCCCACCGTCAGCAACACCCGCTCCACCAGGTCAGCTTGCCCCGGATCGCTCAGGGAGAACCCACCGATGCTCGTTTGGCTACGGCGGGTCGGCCGGCAAGGGGCCGCACGGGCCACCGCACGGCGCGGCGGGCGGCTACGCCGACCAGCACGGCCAGCGCCGCGACGCACAGCCAGGCGAACACGTCACCGACCGCGGCGTAGATCGTGCGTACTCCCTTGGACGGCACGTACGCGACCATGGTCTGCTGGTCGCTCGTGAAGTAGTTGGACGAAGCGAGGACCCGGCCCTGGTAGTCGACCGTCTGCGCCAGCCCGTTGGTGTCCTGCCGGACCAGCGAGTAGCCGTTCTCGATCGCCCGGAGGGTGGCCTTCTCCGTGTGCGCCTCGCCGAATTCCCGCCAGTCGTTGGACGGCACCAGCATCAGGTCCACCCCCTGGCTGCCGCCCTGCCGCGCCAGGCTGGGGAAGTCGGCGTCGAAACAGATCAGGTTCCCGAGCCGACCGTACGGTGTGTCGACCGTCGGGACCACACCGTCGCCTGGCGTGAGTTCCTCCAGGCCCGGGACGGGGTGCGCCTTCTCGTAGGTCCAGACCACCTGGCCGCGTGGGTCGATGAGGACGGCCTGGTTCCGCACGTACGGCTGCTGGCGGGACAGCACCCCGAGACCCAGCTCCAGATACACGCCGTGGGCGCGGGCGAGTACCCCGACCCGGGTGATCAGTTCGGCCCGGTCGCCGGTCAGGACGCCCGCGCCGGTCTCCGGCCAGACGATGATCCGTGCTCCGGCGCGGGCCTCGCGTTCGCTGGCCGCGAGCAGGTCGTCGGTGACGGTGGCGAAGACCGGGCGGAGCAGCGCGGGGTCAGCCTGGGCCAACTGCGACAGGGAGGCGAAACTGTCCAGCATCGCGGTCCGGTGGGCCAGGGCCGAACGCGTCGGGCTGACCCCCGCAACGCGGACGGTGCCGGCGGAGGGCGGAAAGAGCGCGAGCCGGACACCCCCGCCGATGACGACCATGCCCAGCACCACGCCGTACGCCAGAACCGGGATGCGGATTGCCGGCCAGGAGAACCGACGCTCCCAGACGCCGGCGCAGACGGCCGCGAACCACGCGATCAGGAAGCTGACGCCGTAGCTGCCGGTGACCGCGGCGACCTGCAGCAGTGGCCGGTTGTCGTGCTGGGTGGCGGCGAGCGACCCGAAGATGCTACCGGCCGGGCTGAACATGGCGTTGACGTACTCGGCGCAGACCCGGGCCAGTGGAAACACCAGCGTGGCGACCAACGCGCCCGGTACGCCCAGCCGCGGCGCGAGCAGCCGGTCGACCAGGTACGGCACCGTCAGCACGGTGCTCAACGCGAGGCACAACAACAGGATCGGGCTGAGCACGTCCACACCCGACTCGTACAGCCAGAACGCGGCGCTGACCGCCGATGCCGCCCAGACGCCGACGAACCCGACGAACGGCCGGCGGGTACGGGTGTAACGCAGCAGAAAGACGCCGTACAGCCACGCCGCCACGGGCACGTCCCAGCGCCCGTGCACCGCGAACAACGACAGGACGGTGCCGATCCCCAGCCACAGGTAGCCGAGCCGATCGGCCGGTTGCGGCAAGCGCGATCCTCGCATCGTTTTGTCCTCACCTTCCTCGGATAGGGCAGGCGGCAGGAGCCGCTGACGGAAAGGTAGGAAAATGACGTCGTCGGGCCCATCCGGCCAGCCCCCGCAACCGTGGTGGAGCTGAACCCCCGCACGGGTCCGGGTCCCAGGGCCCGTGCGTCGGGCCCGGCTCGCCTGAATACTGGGCGAGACAACGTCCGACGGGGAGATGACAATGCGCAACCAGATCGCTGAACGGGGCCGCCGTGGTCTGGTTGCCGCCGGACGAGGGCTGGTCCTGTTCGGACTGTCGCTGCAGGCGGTCCTGCTCACGGTGCTGTTGACCGTTGCCGTCGGCACCGTCCTCTTTCCCGGCGTCTTCCTGGTCCCGGCGACGATCATGGCCATCCGGAAGCTGGCCGACCACTCGCGACGTCTCGCCGACACCTGGAGCGGGGTGGAGATCCCCGTACCGTACCGGCCGCGACCGCCGATCGCCGCCGGTGCAAAGGGGTGGTGGCAGCGCTGGGCCTGGCTCCTCACCGACCCGGCGACCTGGCGGGACCTGCTGTGGCTGCTACTCGCCCCGATCGTCGGCGCCTCCGTCGCGGTCCTGCCGGCGGCGGTCCTCGCGTTCGGGCTGTTCGGCCTCGCCCAGCCGATCGTGTGGCGACCCATCGTCGACGCGGGCGGCAACAACTGGTACGTCATGATCCACGTCACCGGCCCGGTCACCGCATGGTCGGCGGCGGCGCTGGGCGCGGCCATCGTGCTGCTCGGCCTGGCCATCGGCCCCCGGTCACTGCTGACCCACGCCCGCTTCACGCGCTGGCTGCTGGCACCCACACCCCACACCGCCCTGGCCCTGCGAGTGCGGCGCCTGACCGAAACCCGCACGGATGCGCTGGAAAGCCAGGCTGCGGAGCTACGCCGGATCGAACGCGACCTGCACGACGGCGCCCAGGCCCGGCTGGTGGCCATGGGCATGACCCTCAGCGCGGCCGAACAACTGCTGGATCACGACCTGCAGACCGCGCGGGCGCTTGTGGGCGAAGCCAGGACGGCATCAACAAAGGCGCTGAACGAGCTGCGCGACCTGGTCCGGGGCATCCACCCGCCCGTGCTGGCCGATCGTGGGCTGCCCGACGCGGTGCGGGCAGTGGCACTCGACAGCAGCCAGAAGGTGACTGTCTCGGCCGAGCTGCCCGGCCGGCTGGCGCCCGCGGTGGAATCCGCCGCGTACTTCGCGATCTCCGAGGTCCTGGCCAACGCAGCCAAGCACTCCGGCGCGGAGCGCGTGTCGATCGACATCCGGCACCGCGACGGCATGCTCCGGGTGACCGTCGCCGACAACGGGCGCGGCGGCGCGGAGATTGGGCGCGGCACCGGGCTGCGCGGAATCCAGCGGCGGCTCGCCGCCTTCGATGGCACCCTCACCCTGAACAGCCCACCAGGTGGACCCACGACAGTGACCATGGAGCTGCCATGCGAGTTGTCCTCGCCGAAGACCACGCTCTCCTGCGCGACGGACTGACCCGGCTGCTGCAGGCACACGGCATCACCGTCGTCGCGGCCGTCGACAACGGTCCGGCGCTGCTTGAGGCGCTGTCCGAGCAGCGACCGGAGGTGGCCGTGGTCGACGTGCGGCTGCCCCCGTCGTTCACCGACGAAGGACTACAGGCAGCCCTGACGGCACGCCGTCGAATACCCGGCCAGCCGATTCTGGTGCTGTCCCAGTACGTCGAGCAGCTCTATGCCCGCGAGCTGCTGACCGACGACGCCGGTGGCATCGGCTACCTGCTCAAGGACCGGGTCACCAGCACGGACGAGTTCCTCGACGTGCTGCGCCGGGTCGCCGCCGGCGGCACGGCGATGGACCCGACAGTCATCTCCCGGCTGCTGGCCCGCACCGCGAAGGACGAGCCGCTGGCCCGGCTGACCCGGCGGGAGCACGAGGTGCTCGCCCTGATGGCCGAAGGCCGCTCCAACGCCGCCATCGCGCAACGGTTGGTCATCGGCGACGGCGCCGTCGGCAAGCACATCGCCAACATCTTCAGCAAGCTCGACCTGCCGCCCTCCGACGGCGACAACCGCCGGGTACGCGCCGTGCTCGCCTACCTCAACGGGTAGGGGCCAGGGTCGCCGGTGAGCCGGCGTCGAACGGCGGCTTCGGGGCGTACTCGTGGCCGGTCACCGTCCGTGCGGAACGGTGACCGACCACGATCCGGTGGGCGCCGTCAGGAGACGGTGCAGGGGGTGCCGTTGAGGGTGAAGGACGTGGGCTTCGGGTTGGCGCCGGTGTGGGTGCCGTTGAAGCCGAAGCCAATCGACGCCCCCGGCGCCAGCGTCCCGTTGTACGACAGGTTCGTCGCGGTGACCGCCGTGCCGGTCTGGGTGTAGTTGGCCGACCAGCCCTGGCCCACCTTCTGCCCGGTGCTCGGGAAGGTGAAGGCGAGGGACCAGCCGTTGAGAGCGGTCGTGCCGGTGTTGGTGAGCGTGAGGTTCGCGGTGAACCCGGTGTTCCAGTCGCTGGTCGCGTACTCGACCTTGCACGGCGCGGTGGGCTGGGCCGGCGCCGTGGTCACCGTGACGGTGGGCGACGGGGCCGAGGCGTTGCCGGCGGCGTCCACCGCGACCACGTAGTGCCCGTACGTGGTGGCGGGGGTCAGCCCGGTGGCGGCGTACGTGGTGCCGGTGACCGTGGCCACCAGGGTGTCGACGGGCCAGGTCTGCCGGTAGACCCGGTAGCCGGTGACGCCGACGTTGTCGGTGGCCGGCCCCCAGGTGAGGGTGAACCCGTTCGGGCCGACCGCCGAGGCGGTCGGGATGCCGGGCGAGGTCGGCGCGGTGGTGTCCGAGCCACCCCCGCCCGGTGTGGTCACCTGAACCGCCGCCGAGGGCGCCGACCGGTTGCCGGCGCCGTCGCGGGCGCTCACCCGGAACCGGTACGTCCGGGCCGACGCGAGCGAGCTGATGGTCAGGCTGTTGGTGCTGGTCGGGTACGACACCACCGCGTCGCTGCCGACCGTCTCCTGGCTGACGTCGTAACCGGCCAGGCCGCTGCCGCCGGCGTCGGTGGAGGGGGACCAGGTCAGCGTGACGGAGGTGGCGGTGAGTCCGGACGCGGCGGGGGTGCCGGGCACGGTCGGCGCGGTGGTGTCCGGCACGGTCGGTCCCGGCTCGTCGCCCCAGACCCGGGTGGTGCCGGAGTAGAGCGGCACCTTCCGGTTGGGCCCGGCGGTGGCCTGGTACGACGGGTCGTTGGTCGGGTCCCAGGTGCCACCCTCCGGCACGCCGATCTTGAACTGGACCTCCATCCGGTGCTGCGACTGCCCGGCGGGTGCGATGGTGTAGCCGGTGCAGTTCACCTCGACATACCAGATGTCGCCGCTGAACTGCTTGGCGGTGGTCGGAGACGGGCAGCCCTGGGTGTAGCCGGCGGTGACCTGCACCGGGCCGGTGCCGTCGGGCCGGAAGTAGTAGCGGAACCGGCCGTCGGTCAGTGCGCGCGCCGGGAACGCCGACTTGTTGTAGACGATCGCCTTGAGCCCGGTGGCCCGTGGCTCGGCCTGCATCACCGTGGTCTCCACGGTCAGCTCGTCGATGTCCGGCGTCTCGGCGACCGGGAAGTTGGCGAGCGGCGTGCCACCGTACTCGGAGGTCAGCCGGACCAGCGCGGACGTGAAGCCGGCGTTGTAGTCGGTGGCGACCTCGTTCATCACATAGTCCGACCGGCTGTCGCTGTACGCGTCGTTGGCCGAGGACGGGCCGCCGACCAGCGCGCCGTAGAGAGTGTGCCGGGTCTCGACGGGCACGGTCTGGCTGTCCCACCAGGACCCGTGCGCGGTGCGGTGGTGCGGGTTCTTCGGTGCGTTGGCGCCGAACCCGATGACGTAGCTGGAGTTGCGCGGGTTGTCGCCGAGCGCGTAGTTGATCTGCCGGACGGCGAAGTCGTGGTAGCGCGCCTTGCGGGTGGCGTCGGTGGTCTTGTCGCTGTAGACCAGCGCGGCGAAGGAGGTGTTGGCGGCGTAGCGCAGCGCACCCCAGGAGTCGAGCACCGCCATCCCGCCCGGCGAGTACGGCACCCGCTGCCCGTTCACCCCGACGGTCCAGTAGTCCAGCCAGCGGTTGGCGTCGTCGACGTACT
Source organism: Micromonospora sp. NBC_01638 (assembly GCF_045209745.1). Classification (NCBI taxonomy): domain Bacteria; kingdom Bacillati; phylum Actinomycetota; class Actinomycetes; order Micromonosporales; family Micromonosporaceae; genus Micromonospora; species Micromonospora sp. NBC_01638. The sequence goes on along the minus strand of NZ_CP109273.1, from coordinate 4,004,471 downwards.
TCTGCTTGCCGGTCAGGTTCGCCAGCAGCACGTACGCCCCGAACTGCTTGTTGTCCCAGGCGATGGTCCACTTGTACGAGCGGGTGGTGGACTGGTTCTCGGTGCCGAGCTTGTCGTACTCACTCTCGGCCTTGGCCAGGTAGCTGGCCTCGCCGGTGGCCCGGTGCAGCCAGATCGCGGCCCAGACCAGCTCGTCCTGCCAGCCGCTCCACGACCGGTAGAAGCTCGTCGCGTCGGTGATGCACTCGTGGTAGGACTTCCGCACCGTGTCGGCGAAGGTGTAGAGCTGTCGGGCGTGCCCGAGCAGCCGGTCGGCGTAGGCCGCGTCGGTCGGCCGGAACACCATCGAGGAGGCTGCCATCGCGGCGGCCGTCTCCCCCGCCAGGTCCGCGCCGCCACAGCTCGCATCGATCTTGTACGCGGGCCGCGCCATCGCCATCACCTCGGCCGGACCCCACCACTTGTGGTCGTCGTCGCCCTTGCCGACCTGCCCGTAGAGGACGTTGGCCGACGGGTGTGCCTTGATGAAGTAGTCGTTGACGTAGCGCAGGTTGTTGAGCAGGTGTGGCAGTTGCCCGGATGCGGTGTAACCGCTGCGGTATTCCACCGCGCCCCAGGCGAGCATTGTGGCGCTGAACGCCATCGGGAAGCCGAACTTGACGTGGTCGCCGGCGTCGTACCAGCCGCCGGTGAGGTCCAGTCCGGCGTCGGCGCCATCGGTGAGAGCGCTGTTGCCGCGCCAGGAGACCCGGTTCCAGTCGGGCAGCCGACCGGACTGCTGCGCCTCGTAGAAGAACAGCGACTTCTGCAACGCCTCGGCGTAGTTGTAGGCCGGCGCGGCGGACGCGGGCCCGGCCGGCGGCGCGGTGACCGCGAGGGACAGCCCGGTGAGCAGGGCGACGCCGGCGGCCAGCAACCGCCGGGGCCAGGGCTGGTCGGCAACCGGCGACCGGCCGGGGTGGCCGGTGGACGGCCGGGTCAGGTGGCGCATGAAGGGCTCCTGTCGGAGGCGCCGCCGGCGGTCGCACCGACGCGGGACGGCGTGGGGGCGGCACGGCCACCGGCGACAGCGGGGTGGCGGTGTGACCACGGGCAGGCGTGGAAGCGCTCCCATGGATAAACGACAATGTAATGTGCACGTCGTCGATTGGGAAGCCCGTGTTGCGCCATCGCTCCGGGAGCCGGTCGTGGGCGTTTCGCATACCTCGCGCTCCTCCACATCGGACGTCCCCGACCCACGTCCCGACCCGCCTTCCGTACTGGCGGGTAACCCAGCCAACAACGTCACATCATTCATGTGGGCCGATGAGTTGACTGCCGTACTCGCTGGTCATGACCCTTCTCTCGGAGTCGGCCATCGAGCGACTTCGGTCGACCGGAATCCAGCCAGACAAACGTACGGTTGCTGACCGACTACCGTGCGCGAGACAGTACCGACCATCAGCGGTGCCGTCGACGCCGCCGCTCCCCGGTCAACCCTGAGGAGAACGCGATGGCACTACGACTCGCCGACGGCACCGCCTGGTCCGACGTCCTGGCCCGCGCGGTGGCCGCCACCCCGGAGGCGTTCGGCGCCGAAGTGGACGGCGTCACCACCCTGCACAACCTGGTCGAGGGCGACTGGCGGGCGGTCGGCCAGCCCACCCCGGTCCGCACGCCGGTGGACAACACCGTCGTGATCAACCTGCCCCGGCTCGACGCCGACTCCACCCGCGCTGCGGTCGCGTACGCCGCCGCCGCGCACCGGGCCTGGGCCCAGACCCCGCTGGGCGACCGCAAGGCCCGGGTCTGCGACGCCCTGGACGCCCTCACCGCCCACCGTGACCTGCTCGCGCTTCTGCTCGTCTGGGAGATCGGCAAGCCGTGGCGGCTGGCCTGCGCCGACGTGGACCGGGCGCTCGACGGCGTCCGCTGGTACGCGGGCGAGATCGACCGGATGCTCGCCGACGGCCGCGAGCCACTGGACGGTCCCGTCAGCAACATCGCTTCCTGGAACTACCCGATGAGCGTCCTGGTGCACGCCGAGCTGGTCCAACTGCTGGCCGGCAACGCGGTCATCGCCAAGACCCCGTCCCAGGGCGGCGCGGTCTGCCTGACCGTCGCGCACGCGCTGATGCGCCGAGCCGGCCTTCCCGCCACCCTCGTCTCCGGCAGCGGCGAGGAGTTGTCCGAGGTGCTCGTCCGGGCGCCCGAGATCGGCGCGGTCGCGTTCGTCGGCGGCCGCTCCAACGGCGGCAAGGTGGCCGCCGCGCTGCTCGACAGCGACAAGCGGCACTTCATCGAGCAGGAGGGCCTCAACGCCTGGGGCATCTGGAACTTCTCCCAGTGGGACCTGCTCGCCACGCACCTCAAGAAGGGCTTCGAGTACGGTAAGCAGCGCTGCACCGCGTACCCCCGGTTCGTGGTGCAACGCGACCTGGTCGACGAGTTCCTCGACATGTACCTGCCGGTCGTGCGCTCGGTCCGCTTCGGCCACCCGCTCGCCGTCGGCGACGACTGGGCCGCTGGCGACCCGCTGCCCGAGCTGGACTTCGGGCCGCTGATCAGCGCCGCCAAGGCCGACGAGTTGCGCCGTAAGGTCGACGAGGCGGTCCGCGGCGGCGCGGTGCCGCTGCACCGGGGCAAGCTGACCGGAGCGCCGTTCCTGCCCGGGCAGGACACCTCGGCGTACGTGGCGCCGTCGGTGCTGCTCGCCCCGCCCGGCCGGTCCCGGCTGATGCACGCCGAGCCGTTCGGGCCGGTCGACACGATCGTCGTGGTGGACACCAGCGACGAGCTGCTGGCCGCGATGAACGCCTCCAACGGCGCACTGGTGGCGTCGCTGGCCTGCGATGACACCGACGAGGCCGGCAAGCTCGCGGTGGACCTGCAGGCGTTCAAGGTGGGCATCAACAAGCCGCGCTCGCGCGGCGACCGGGACGAGCCGTTCGGCGGCCGGGGCGCCTCCTGGAAGGGCGCGTTCGTCGGCGGCGACCTGCTCGTGCATGCCGTCACCGTCGGTGGCGACAGTCGGCTCTACGGCAACTTCCCCGACTACAACAGCTATCCCACCACCTGACCGAGGCGCAGGGAGGGCCCTTCCTGACGCCCCGGGCGTCAGGAAGGGCCCTTCCCCGACAAGAGCCTCACCCCAGCCTGTTGCCGCCCGGTTGCCCAGCGGTGTCAGCCCGGGAACTCCTCGGGCGCTCAGGGGCCGGCGACCACCGGAGGCGCGCCGACCAGGTCCAGCCGGTCACCGAGGATCACCGCGCTGGCCCGGACGAGCTGGCTGAGCCGGTCCACCTCGGTGCTGTGGAACGCGGCCGCGGAGAGGGTTTCGCTGTGCTCGCGGGCCACCACCAGCACCAGGCCCGCCCGGCCGAACGGCGCGATCGCGTGGTGGGTGCCGTCGGGCGTGGTCGTCGACCGACCGCGCAGCGGGGTCACCTCCGGCAACCGCAGGGGTGCGGGGGTACGCCAGCTCGCGTGCCCCACGGTCGCCCCGCCACCCCCGGTCCGCGAGGCCCAGTCGACCGGCACCACGGCGACGACGGCCCAGTCGGCTGCCAGCAGCCCGGGCACCGCGTCGACCAGGGTGGCCAGCCCGTCGGCCGGGTTGGCCGCGACCTGGGCCAACAGCTCCGCGTCCTGGCCGGTGGTGGTGGGCGCGCCGATCGCCCGCCACACACCGTCCACCCGCACGCCCGGAATCGCCGCGAGGCCAGCCAGCAGCCGCTCCACCCGCGCCGCGCCCGGCCAGACGACCGTGAAGTCGTCCACGGCGCGCCCGCCGAGTCGTTCGAGGACCACCACCTGGACGATGTCCGCGCCGGAGATGCCCAACGTACGAGCGACCTGACCCAGCGTGCCCGGACGGTCCGGCAGGGTGACCCGAACTCGCAGCAACATGTCTGTCCCTCCGCTCGGCGGGCCGGCAGAAGCGGCCGGCAGGCTGGACCCAGCCTGGTCGTTGACCATTTCGTCCCTGTTGCCGGGCCATGTCCTGAGGGGAAAATCTGACCTTGACACCGTGAGCGAGCTGCCATCAACTAGTCGGATGAGCGATCCGGCCGTCGATGCATCGCGGCCGGAGGCCGTTCCAGTCTCCCCCGCAGGGCTCGCCCTGGACCGGCTCGCCGACTATCTGGCCCAGCACCGACCCGAGCTGGCCGTCGGGCCGCCGCGTGCCCACCTGATCGCGGGCGGCAAATCCAACCTCACCTACCTGCTGCACCTCGGCGACCGCGAGGTCGTGCTGCGCCGCCCCCCGCTGGGGCATGTGCTGGCGACCGCGCACGACATGGCCCGCGAGTTCCGGGTGATCTCGGCGCTGGCGTCGACCGAGGTGCCGGTCCCGGGCGCGCTGCTGCTCTGCACCGACCCGGAAGTGATCGGCGCGCCGTTCTACCTCATGGAGCGGATGCCCGGCGAGGTGTTCCGCACCCGCGCACAGACCGACCCGCTGGGCGACGAGCAACGCCGGGCCCTCGCAATGGCGATGATGGACACGCTCGCCGCGCTGCACACCGTCGAGCCGGCCTCGGTCGGGCTGAGTGACTTCGGCCGCCCGGAGGGCTACCTGGCCCGACAGGTCCGCCGCTGGGCCGGGCAGCTCGACCGCTCGCGCAGCCGCCAACTGCCCGGCATCGACGAGCTACGTGACCTGCTCGCGGCGACCGCCCCGGAGGGCGCGAACGCCGGCCGGATCGTGCACGGCGACTACCGGCTGGACAACCTCCTCGCCTCGGCCGACCCGGTGGCCGTGCACGCGGTGCTCGACTGGGAGATGGCCACCCTCGGCGACCCGCTCGCCGACCTGGGGCTGCTGCTGACGTACTGGGATGTGCTGGGCGGCGACGACACCGCCGCAGGCAACCCGGTCGCCGACGGGCTCGGCCCGCGCGCCGGCTTCCCCACCGGCACCGAGCTGATCGACCGGTATGCCGGGCGCAGCGACGTGGACGTCGGGCCGCTGCACTGGCACGTGGCGCTGGGCTGTTTCAAGCTCGCGGTCATCTGCGAGGGCATCCACTACCGCCACACGCTCGGGCAGACGCTCGGCGAGGGCTTCGACCGGATCGGCGAGATGGTGGCACCGCTGGTCGCGCACGGGCTGACCGCCGCCAGGAAGCGGTGATGGACTTCGCATACGACACCCGGACCGAGGAGTTGCGCGACGAGCTCACCCGGTTCCTGACCGAGCACGTCTTTCCGGCCGAGGCCGTGCACGCCGAGCAGGTGGCCGCCGGCGACCCGTGGTCGCGTACCCCGGTGCTGGCCGAGCTGAAAGCGAAGGCCCGCAGGCGCGGCCGGACGTCGCCTCCTCCGACGCCACCAACATCGCCACCCGGATCACCCGTGACGGCGACGAGTACGTGATCAACGGACGCAAGTGGTGGTCCTCGGGTGCGATGGACCCACGCTGCGAGATCTTCATCGTGATGGGCAAGACCGACCCGGGCGCCGACCGGCACCGCCAGCAGAGCATGGTGCTGGTCCCCCGGGACACCCCCGGTGTGGCCGTACGCCGGGGCATGACCGTCTTCGGCTACACCGACGGTTCACACGGTGGGCACGCCGAGATCGACTTCACCAACGTCCGGGTGCCGGCGGAGAACCTGATCGGCACCGAGGGCACCGGTTTCGCCATCGCCCAGGCCCGGCTGGGTCCGGGCCGGATCCACCACTGCATGCGGCTGATCGGGATGGCCGAACGGGCACTGGAACTGCTCTGCCGCCGGGCCAACGAGCGGATCGCGTTCGGCCGGCCGCTGGCCGAGCAGGGCGTGGTCCGGGAGTGGATCGCCGAGTCGCGGGTGCGCATCGAGCAGGCCCGCTTACTGGTGCTCAAGACTGCCTGGCTGATGGACACCGTCGGCAACAAGGGCGCACACACCGAGATCCAGGCCATCAAGATCGGCACCCCGGCGATGGCGGAGTGGGTGATCGACAAGGCCATTCAGGGGTACGGCGGCGCGGGCGTCAGCCAGGACACCCCACTGGCTGCCCTCTGGGCACAGACCCGCACCCTGCGCCTGGCCGACGGCCCCGACGAGGTCCACCGCAACTCGCTCGCCAAGCGTGAACTCCGCCGCTGGTCCACCCCGACCCGATAGGGGCGTGCCAGGCCGGGTCGCTGGGCCCGCGTTCAGAGGGTCTTGTCGTTCTCGGTCAGGACGGTGCGCATGGCCTCGAGCAGGTCGCTGCCGGAGAGTGCACCGGCCGGGTCGGCGAGCCACTGGGCCGCCAGGCCGCCGAGTAGGACCTGGTAGAAGGCTCCCATCCGCAGCGCTCTCCGCTCGTCGTACGCGGCGTCGTACCCGAAGAGTTCGGCGAGACCGAGTCTGGCCTGCCGGTGCGCGTCAGCGAGCGTACTGCGCAGCTCGGGCGTCCGTTCGATGTGCGCCAGCAGCTCGAACTGGACCTCCCAGAGGGGGCGGGTGGCGGCGAACGAGTCGATCACCTTCGTCCAGGTCCTGGCGAATCGGTCCCCCGCCAGGCCGGCCTCGGCCTCGGACGTCAGCAGCCGCGCCAGGTCGCCGCCCCACTCCTCGATCGCCTGCTGCAACGCCGCGTTCAGCAGCGCCTCCTTGGACCCGTAGTGATAGCCGATCGCGGCGAGGCTGACCCCTGCGGCGGTGGCGATGTCGCGGGCGGTTGTCCGGGCGTACCCCTTCTCGTAGAGGCAGCGTTTCGCGGCGACCAGCAGGTCCTCTCGGTTTCCCATGACCGCAGCCTACACAAAGTTTTAGACATCCGTCTTGCACAAACGTCTAAAACACTTGTACCGTCGGGGCATGACGAAGAACAAGAGCGTTCTGATCTCCGGTGCGGGCGTCGCCGGCCTCACGCTCGCCTACTGGCTGCACCGGCACGGCTTCACCCCGACGGTCGTGGAGCAGGCACCGGCGATCCGCGACGGCGGATACAAGGTCGACGTCAGGGGCGCGGCGCTGGACGTCGTCGAGCGGATGGGCGTGCTGGACGAGATCCGCCGGCTCCGCACCGACGTGCGGGCGGGCTCGGTGGTCGACGCGACGGGCAAGCGGATCGCCAGCATGGATGGCGACACCTTCGGCGGACGGGTCCACGGCGACGCGGAGATCCTGCGCGGCGACCTCAACCGCCTCCTTTACCGCGTGACCGCCGGCGACGTGGCTTACCGCTTCAACGACTCCATCGCCCGGTTGACCCACGCCGACGACGGCGTGGCGGTCACGTTCGACAGCGGCGACAGCGCCGTCTACGACCTGGTGGTCGGCGCCGACGGATTGCACTCCCACACGCGGGCGCTCGCCTTCGGGCCCGAGAGCCAGTTCGTCCGCGACCTCGGCTACCACATCTCGATCTTCAGCGTCCCCAACCATTTGAAACTGGACAGGGAGGAGTTGACCTACGTCGGTCCGGGCCGGACCGCCCTGATCTACAGCACCGCGCGGGACGCCACCGCCAAGGCGATGTTCCTGTTCAGCGCCGGGTCACAGCCGCAGGGCCGCCAGCACCGCGCCGAACAGCGGCGGCTGGTGCGAGCGGCGTACGCAGGCGAGGGCTGGGAGGTGCCCCGCCTGCTCGCCGGCCTGGACAACGCCCCCGACTTCTACTTCGACTCCCTCAGCCAGGTGCACATGGACCGGTGGTCGACCGGGCGGGTGGCGCTGACCGGTGACGCCGCCTACTGCGCGTCGCCCGCATCCGGGCAGGGCACCAGCCTCGCGCTCGTCGGCGGGTACGTCCTCGCCGGGGAGCTCGCCGCCGCCGACGGAGACCACCACGCGGGGTTCGACGGCTACGAGCAGCGGATGCGGCCGTTCGTCGCGCGGAACCAGAAGCTCGGACCGGCCAACGTCAAACGCATGGTCATGCGCACCCGGGGGCAGGTGCGGCTCTCCATGGCACTGCTCTCGCTGATGGCGCGGCTTCCGGGCAAGGACCGCCTCATGGCGAAGATGATCGAGCCGATCCACAAGGCGGCCACCGCCATCACCCTCCCGGTCTACTGATCATCCCGGCGCCGCCGGCCGAGGGGCCCAGGGCCGCGTGGGGTTCAGGCGGAGGCGCGGTGGACCAGCTGGGTGTCCAGGAGGATGTGTGGGGCCGGGAGGTCCTCGCCGCGGATCCGGGCTACCAGCAGGCGGGCCATCTGCCGGCCCATCTCCTCCACCGGCTGGAAGACCGTGGTCAGCGGCGGCTCGGCCTGTTGGGCGATCGTCGCGTCGTCGAAGCCGATCACCGCGACGTCCTCGGGCACGCGCCGGCCGGCCTCGCGCAGGGTCCGCAGCGCGCCGAACGCCATGAGGTCGGACGCGACGAAGACGGCGTCCAGGTCCGGGCAGACGTCCAGCAGCCTGCGCATGCAGGCCGCGCCGCTGCTCTCGCTGAAATCGCCGTACGCGATCAGGTCGGGGTCGACGCCGGCTCCGGTGGCCTTGATCGCCTCGGTGTAGCCGGTCAACCGGGCCAGGCCGACGCCCATGTCCTGCGTTCCGGCGATGGTGGCGATGCGTCGCCGCCCCTGCCTCGCCAGATACTCCACCGCCTGCCGGGCTCCGCCAACGTTGTCCACGTCGACAAACCAGGCCGGTTGGGCGCCGGGTTGCAGCATGCGGGCGGGCCGACCGCCGAGCACGGCGGGCAGGCCGCGCTCCTCCAGCAGCGTCGGCAGCGGGTCGGAGTCGTGCAACGACAGCAGCAGTACGCCGTCGACGTGCTGGTTGGTGAGGTGGTGCTCGACCCGCTCCCGCTCCACCGGCGACTGTGCCATGGCCAGCCAGAGCTGCATCGGCGTCTCCAGCAGCCCGGAGCTGATCCCCCGCACGATCGCGGCGAAGAACGGCTCGGTGAAGACCCGCTCGCCGGATTCGGACACCACCAGCGCGACGGAGTCGGTCCGCTGGGTGACGAGCGCACGGGCGGCCCGGTTCGGCACGTACCCCAGCTCGGCGATGGCCTGTTGGACCGCGGCCCGGGCCTCCGGGCTGACCTGGGGCGAGCCGTTGACCACGCGGGAGACCGTGCCCCGCCCCACGCCGGCGCGCGCCGCGACCGCATCGAGGGTCGGGCGCCCGAGCGACCGGGTGCGCTGCGTTGTCATCGTCTGCTCCTCCGACGGCGGGCGGACCCGGCGCCACCTGCGGGAGGTGGACGCCGGGGCCGTCCTGATGGCTGGCCCGAGCCTACTGTGCGGCCAGACCGTTGCGCCGGATCACCGAGGCGTACCACTTGGCGCTGGATTTGGGGATGCGGACCTGGCTGTCGTAGTCGACATGGATCATGCCGAACCGCTTCGTGTAACCCCAGGCCCATTCGAAATTATCCATCAGCGACCAGGCGAAGTAGCCCCGCAGGGGCACCCCGGCGTCGATCGCCTCGTGGGTGGCACGCAGATGGGCGTCGAAGTAGGCCAACCTGTCGACGTCGTCGACCTGCCCGTCGACCACCGTGTCGACGAACGCGGAGCCGTTCTCGGTGACGTACAGGGGGAGATCGGTGTAGTCGTGCACCCGGCGCAGCGTCTCAAGCAGGCCCGGAGCGTCGATCTCCCAGCCCATGTCGGTGACCGGGACGCCCCGGGTCACGAACCGGACGTCCTCGCTGCCCGGCCAGCACGAGGGGGCCGACGCCGCCTCGTTGCCACCGGTCGGGGCGGCGACCACGTGCCGGCTGTAGTAATTGATCCCGACCAGGTCCAGCGGTGCGGAGATGGTCGCCAGATCGCCGTCGTGCACGTGGTCGAAGTCGGTCACCACGCTCAGGTCGGCCACCAGATCCTCCGGGTACGACCCGCGTAGCAGTGGGTCGAGGAAGAACCGGTTGGCCAACCCGTCGATCCGCCGGGCCGCGTCCACGTCGGCAGGGGCGTCGCTGGCCGGGTCGACCGGGTAGAGGTTGACCGTCACACCCACCTCGGCGGTCGGCCGGGCGGCCCGCAGCGCCTGGACGGACAGGCCATGACCGAGCATCAGATGGTGCCCGGCGCGGACCGCGTCCGCCCCGTTGGTGCGACCGGGGGCGTGCACGCCTGAGCCGTAGCCGAGGAACGCGGAACACCACGGCTCGTTCAGCGTGGTCCAGTAGCGCACCCGGTCACCGAGCGCGTCGGCGACCAGCGTCGTGTAGTCGGCGAAGCGGGCCGCGGTGTCCCGGGCCGGCCAGCCGCCGGCGTCCTCCAGGGGCTGCGGCAGGTCCCAGTGGTAGAGGGTGAGCCACGGCTCGATGCCGTTGGCCAGCAGGTCGTCGACCAGCCGCCGGTAGAAATCCAGGCCCTGCGGGTTGGCCGCGCCGGTGCCGCCGGGCTGCACGCGGCTCCAGGAGACCGAGAAACGGTACGACTTCAGGCCCAGCTCGGCCATCAGCGCGACATCGCCGCCGAGCCGGTGGTAGTGGTCGCAGGCCACGTCGCCGGTGTGCCCGGCGACGATCCGACCGTCGGTGTGGCTGAAGGTGTCCCAGATCGACGGGGTGCGGCCGTCCTCGGCCGCCGCCCCCTCGATCTGGTACGCCGCGGTCGCGGCCCCCCACAGGAAACCGGGTGGAAAGGTCAGCCCGGGGCGCTCGTCGAGGACATCCACGGCGAGTGGGCTGGCGGGGTTGCTCACGACTTGACGGCACCTTCCATGATCCCGCCGATGATCTGGCGGCCAAACACGAGAAAGACGAGCACCAGGGGGATGGTGCCGATCGCCGTGGCGGCGAACACCTGGGAGTAGTCGGTGTAGTAGGCGTACGAGAGGAAGGAGAGTGAGACCTGCAGGGTCGGGTTCTCCGGGGTGAGGATGGCGTACGGCCAGATGAACGAGTTCCAGGTCTCCATGAAGGTCAGCAGACCGAGGACACCGGCGGCGGGGCGCAGTGCGGGCAGCACGATGCTCCAGTAGATCCGGAACGTGCTCGCCCCGTCGACGCGGCCAGCCTCGATCAGCTCGTCGGAGATCGCCTGGCTGGCGTACTGCCGCATCATGAACACGCCGAAGGCGCTGACCAGGAACGGCACGGTGACCGCGTAGAGGGTGTCGTACCACCCCAGGTCCTGCATCATGCCCCAGAGCGGGATGAGGCCCATCTGGGTCGGGATCATCATGGTGATGATGATCGCCAGCAGGAGAGCGTTGCTGCCCCGGAACTTCAGCTTGGCGAAGGCGAACCCGGCCAGCGAGCCGGTGAGCACCACCGACAGGGTGACCACCGAGGAGACGATGATCGAGTTCATCATGCCGGTGAGGAAGTTGGCGGCGTCGTTGTCGAGCACGCGCCCGAAGTTGTCACCGAACGCGCCACCGGGGGTCAGCGGCGGCGGCACGTCGTTGATGGAGTCCAGGCTGCGACTGCCGATCACCATCATGTAGTAGAACGGGTAGATCGACAGCAGCGCCGCCAGGACGAGTGCCACGTAGGTCAGCGGGCTGGTGCGCCACAGGCGCTGGGAAGCCGAGATCATCGATCTCTCCTCACTTCGCCGAGCGGCGGACGAGTAGGAAGTTGAACAGCGACACCACGACGATGATCATGAAGATCGCCCAGGCGACCGCCGCTCCGTAGCCGGCGGTGTTCAGGTTCACGATGCCCATCTCGTACATGTACATGGCCAGCGTCTGGAACTCCCGCTGGTTGCCGCCGATGATGCTGCCGTTGCCGAAGAGCAGGGGCTCGGTGAAGAGCTGCATGCCGCCGATCGTGGACAGGATGACCACGAAGATGAAGGTGGGCTTGAGCATGGGCAGGGTGATCTGCCAGAACTGCCGCCACTGGCTGGCGCCGTCGATCGCCGCAGCCTCGTAGAGGTCCTTCGGAATCGCCTGCATGCCGGCGAGCAGGATCAGGGTGTTGTACCCGGTCCACCGCCAGTTGACCATCGAGGAGATGGCGAACCAGGAACTCCACCGCTGCCCGTCCCAGTCGACCGGGTCGACACCGACGAGGCTGAGCAGCCAGTTGAAGAGGCCGAACTCCCGCTGGAACAGCATTCCGAAGACGATCGCGACCGCGGCCACCGACACCACGTTCGGCATGAAGATGGCCATCCGGAAGAAGGTCTTGGCGCGCAGGAAGGCCCGGTTGAGCAGGTTCGCCAGGAAGAGGGCGAGCAACAGCTGCGGGATGGTCGACAGGGCGAAGATGCCGAACGTGTTGACCAGCGCGTTCCAGAAGTACTCGTCGGACGCCAGCCGGGTGTAGTTGTCGAAGCCGATGAACGAGCGGTCGCCGATCATGTCCCAGTCGTGCAGCGACATCCAGGCGGTGCGCACCATCGGGTACAACCCGAAAGCGCCGAAGATCAGGAAGAACGGGGCGATGTAGAGGTACGGCGAGTACTTGACATCGAGGCGGTTGAATAACCTTTCCCGGCGACGTCGGGAAGAGACATCGGGAGAAGGCGGTGCTGCTGGCGACGGCGGTGCCGTCGTGGCCGACAGGCTCATGCGAGTTTCCTTTTCCGGCGAGGCCCGGGGGCCCTCGCGCAGGGCGCTCCGCGGAGGGGACCGGCCGGTGGCGTCCGGGAAGTCCCGAACGCCACCGGCAGGGAATCACTCAGAAGGCACCCTGAGTCTTTGCGTCCTTCGTGAACTGCTCCCAGGCCTTCGCCTTGTCGGCCTGCCCGCTCTCGAACGCCCGCAGGGCCGGCTCGAGCGCGTTCTCCTTCACCGCCTGGTGCTTCGGGCCCAGGTGGACCGGCTGGATCTTGGCGACGCTCTCGCCGAAGATCTTGCCGGTCGGCGCGTTGCTGAAGTACTCGTTGGTGTAGCTGAGGAACGCGTCGTTCTTCAGCGCCTCCAGGTTGGTGGGCAGCGGGCCCTTGAGCTTGAAGGCCTCCACCTGGCTCTTCGCGTTGGTCAGGTACTCGGCGAGCTTCGCCGCCTCCTTCGGGTACTTGCTCTGCGCCGGAACCGCAAGCCACGAGCCGCCCCAGTTACCGCCGCCACCCGGCACGGCCGCGACATCCCACTTGCCCTTGTTGGCCGGACCGGAGTTGTCCGAGACGATGCCGAGCATCCAGGACGGGCAGAAGGTGGCCGCGAAGGTGCCCTGCTTGAAGCCACCCGACCACTCCGGCGACCAGGTCTGCGCCTTGGCCGAGATGTCCGCCATCGAGGTGGCGGTGTCCCAGGCGTTCTTCACCGCGGGGCTGGTGTCCGCGATGATGTTGTCTTCCTTGTCGTAGAACAGGTCACCGTTGCCCTGGAAGAGCACACCGCTGGAGACAGCGGTGATCGAGTCGATGAACGCCTTGCCGCCGCTGCCCTGCTTGTACTTCAGGCCGGCCTCGTGGAAGCCCTTCCAGTCCGACCAGAGCGCCGACACCTGGTCGCGCTCGGTGGGCAGGCCGGCCGCCTGGAACAGGTCCTTGCGGTAGCAGACGGCGAGGCTGCCGACGTCGGTCGGCAGGCCGATCAGCCGGCCGTCCGGCGCCTTGCCCAGCTCCCACTTCCAGGGCAGGTATTCCTTCGAGTGGTCGGCGACCAGCGGCGTGAGGTCGGCCCAGTTGCGCGCGTTGGGCTTGAACTCGTTGAGGATGCCCTCTTCCAGGGCGGTGACGTCCGCCGCGCCCTTGCCGGTGGCCAGGTAGCGGACCAGCTTCGGCCGGTACTCACCGAGCTGCGCGGTCTTGCGCAGCTCGACCTTGATGCCGGTGTCCTTCTCGTACTGCTTGACGAGCTCGTCGTAGCCCATCTCGCCGAAGGTGTCGACGACCAGCTTGGCCGGCTTCTCGCCGGCAGCCGGCTTGTCGTCGTCGTTGCCGCAGGCCGCGAGACCGCCGATTGCGGTGATCGCAGCCAGGGCAGCGGCCGCCAGGCGGGTACGCCGCGTGGTGACACTCATGCGCTGACCCCTCTTTCCGGTGGTGAGGCTGAATGGGTGTGGTGGGGGGTACTCATCGCGCCAGGCCGGGGATGCGTGAGTGATCCATGCCACCTCCGGGAGCGCTCCCATGAGATTGCCGGCGGGTACCAGGAGTGTCAATAGAACGATGGGAGCGTTCCCAGATCGTTACCGCCCCTCAACCCCCGAATGGGGTGGGGTCAGCAGAAGCGGCGGAGCAGGGTGGTTGCGCGGTCGGGGTCGAAGCGGGACGGGTCGAACGTGGAGCCCGCCCAGTCGAGCAGCAGCGCGTGCCGCGGGTTGGCGAGGTCGGCCGGGCCGGCATGGTCGTCGAGCGCGACCAGGAGCGCCTGATAGCCCGACGGCCCGCCGACACCCTCCGGCGGGCAGGCCTGCTCGCCGTCCAGGCAGACCGGGTACCGCTCGTCCGGGTCGACCGTCAGCGCGTCCTCCACGACCAGGTCGTGCTCCCACCAGTCGCCGAAGTCGTACGTGTAGGAGAACCGGCTGCCCTTGCCGAGCACCGCGTCCAACCGCACGTCCAGCTCGTCATGCAGCGCCAACTCCCCGTCCGGGTCGGGCTCGCCGTACTGCATGGCGTCGATCTCGAACGAGTGCAGGTGGCAGTCCCGCCAACCCATCGCGTGCTGCACCACCCGGTGCAGCCGGTCCAACGTGTAGCCGGCCGGGACGAGCACCCGGCGCCACACCGGCGGACGGACACCGGCAAGGGACATCTTCAGCTGGAAGATCTGACGCGGCATGCTGTCCTGTCCTCCCGCGGCTTAGGCTGCGAGCATGATCTGCCGAGCGTGCCGGGCCCGGCGACACGACGACTGCCCGGGCCGGAACTGGTGCGACTGCCAGCACCGTACCGCCGAACCGACCCCTCCGGTCACCGGTCCGGCCGGCGAATGACCGTCGGAATTCCGATCCGACGGCTCTGGCCCGAGCCGTCGACGCAGCCGCTCGACGACGCCGCGCTGACCGCCCTCTACGGCCGCGCCGACCGGCCTCGACTACGGGTCAACTTCGTCACCAGCCTGGACGGCGCGGTCACCGTGGACGGCTACTCCGCCGGGCTCTCCGGCGAGCCGGACAAGCGGGTGTTCGGCCTGCTACGGATGGTCTGCGACGCGCTGGTGGTGGCGGCCGGCACGCTTCGCCACGAGGGGTACCGGGCAATCCGGCTGAACGAGAAGCGCCGCGCCTGGCGCCGTGACCACGGGCTGGCGGAATACCCGACACTGGTGGTCGTCTCCCGTTCGCTCGACCTGGACCCGGCGCAGGCGGCCTTCGCCGACGCGCCGGTCCGCCCGATCGTGCTCACCCACGCCGACGCCGACCCGCCGCCCGGCCTGACCGACGTCGCCGACCTGCTGCGCTGCGGCACCGAGCGGGTCGACCTGGCCGCTGGCCTCGCCGAGCTGCACCGACGCGGGGTGACCCAGCTGCTCTGCGAGGGCGGGCCACACCTGTTCGGCGCCCTCACCGCCGCCGACCTGGTGGACGAGCTGTGCCTCACCGTCTCACCACTGCTCGCGGGGCCCGGACCGGGCCGGATCACCGCCGGCGAGCACGTGCCGCCCCGGCACCTGCCGCTACGGCACGTGCTCGCCGCCGAGGACGGCGTCCTCCTGCTCCGCCACGCCCGCCCATAACACTGGAGCAAGCAGGCAACGCGACTACGATGGTCGGATGAGGTTCGAACGAATTACCATCGATGCCTCGGTCATGGGCGGTATGCCCTGCATCCGCGGGCTGCGGATTCCGGTCGCGACCGTCGTCACGATGATCGCGGACGGTATGACGACCGAGGAGATCGTCACCGACCTTCCGGATCTCACCCCGGCCGACGTCGAGGAAGCCCTGCGGTACGCCGCTGAGGCGGTGCGGGAACGGGAACTGCCCTTGCGACATGCGGCATGAGGTTCCTGGTCGACAACAACCTGTCACCGAAGGTCGCGGCAGGGCTGACGGGGGCGGGCCACGAGGCCACACATGTTCGCGAGCACGGCCTGAGTGCGGCCCCGGACGAGAAAGTGATGGCAAAGGCCCTCGCGGACCGAAGCGTCCTGATCTCGGCTGACACTGATTTCGGCACTCTCCTCGCCGCGTCCCGGGCACCTGGTCCGTCGATCCTGCTGGTTCGCCGCATCAGCAGCCGTCGTGCCGACCAGGTCGTGTCAATTATCCTCGCCAACCTGCCGCCAGTGCTGGATGACCTTCAGCGGGGAGCCATTGTCGTTCTCGGTGAGGATTCGGTCCGGGTTCGTTCGTTGCCGATTCTGGGCCGCTGATACAGCGACCAGATGCCACATCGTTGCGATGACAGATCCGGGCAGCCATGCCTGAAGGAGCTGCCTCAGTCGGTGAGCACGGACCCGGGCGCCCACACGATCCGATAGCGCCTGCCGTCTGCCAGGGTCACCCACACCTGCACCTCGTCGTACGGGTCGTCGGCGACCACTTCGACCACCGCACCGTACGACGCCGCACCGACCGGTTGTCGCACGCCGTTGGCGACCACCTCGACCGCACGACCCTCGGGCGCCTGCGCCAGGACGAAGAGCCGACCGCCCACCCGGCGGGCGACCGCAAGCCCCAGCCCGCCGCCGGTGGACCGGACGTCCGCACAGACCTGGTCACCATCAGGGCAGCCCAGGTCGTACGAGAGGTAGTCCACCGACCGGCGCGGGTGATCTCCATCGGCCGCGATCCACACCTCGGCCGCGCGACCCCCACTCGCCGTCTCCTCCGCGCGCGCGGTACGGCGCAGCACCACCACCGTCTCCGTTCCGGTCCGGCCCACCGCGACTACCTGCTCACCCGTGGCCGGCCTACCGTCGGAGCCGACGATCCCGGCCAGGACGTCGGGCTGGACGCTCGGGCCCGCGACGCTGATCCCATCACCGCCGCTGCGGCTGGGCGGTCCAGTCGGTGGAAACAGCAGGGTTCCCATCGCCACCACGACAACCAGCGCAACGCCGGAGAGCAGGAGACGTCGCCGTCGCCGGGCCCGACTGCCGACGATGACCCGTGTGGTGAAGCCGGGTGGCAGCTCGACGGTCGCGACGGCGTGATCGAGCAGTCGGGCAACATCGTGGTCACGCATGGTTCTCCTCCGCGACGTCGATGGGGGTCGCACCGCCTTCCAGACGGGCCCGAAGGCGGTGCAGACCACGGGATGCCTGGCTCTTCACCGAACCGGCGGAGCAGCCCAACTCGGCGGCCGTCTCAGCTTCGGAGCAACCGAGCCAGTACCGGAGCACCACGACGGTCCGCATCCTGGGCGGGAGTTGACGCAGCGCGTCCAACAGCAGTTCGCGGTCGTCCACCCGACTCGATTCGTCCGGCTGCGCGGGGTCGTCCGGCAACTCGGCGACCCGACGACGACTCCACGGCGAGCGCCAGCGGCTGATCAGACGGTTGGTCATCGCTCGGCGCAGGTAGGCCTCCGGCTGCCTTTCCCGCACCACCCGCCAGCGCGGATACGCCTGCACCAGGACCTCCTGCAACAGGTCCTCGGCGTCCGCTCGTTGGCCAGTGATCAGAACGGCGAAACGCAGGAGCCGGGGACCACTGGTCGAGACGAAGGCGTCGAAGTCGTCATTCATGCGGGCTCCATGTCTGGATAACGCGACCGCCGGCCTTGAGGTTGAGTGGTCAGTGATCGTCGTACCCGAAGAACAGCGGACCGGGGAGCCTCCTGGCGGCCACCGTTCCGCACCCGCTCACGCTCCGTGACACCGGTTCGTCCTTGACCGGTGATGGCCGAGACAGCGACACGATGTTCCCGGCCGGGCACCCAGCGTCATGCGCGTGACGGGCCATGGTGTCGTCCGCCGCGTCGCGTGGCGACCTGTCGTACTCCTCGGGCAGGATGCAGGGCATGCGCGCCGACCGTGATGCCCGACCGACCCGAGTCGCCCGATGACCGACGCCGACCTCGACAGTCCTGGCGAGGCGGTCGGGCGGGTGCTGGGCACCGCCGACGCCACTCCGTTGCAGTTCTGGACGGCCGTGGCACCCGGCAGCTACCTCCAGCTCGACGACGTGGTGGTCACCCGGCGCGAGCTGCCCAACCGGGAGCCGGTGACGATCGCCGGGGTGGTCACCCAGGTCCGCGCTCGGCACGAGGGCGCCCAGTTCGACTCCGACGTGTTCGCCATCGCCGATGGCACGCTGCCCGCGCAGGTGCAGGAGGCGGCCGAGATCACCACGACGCGGGTCGATCCGGAGCTCTACGTGCCGCCGACCCCGGGTGCGGTGGTGCACCGGGCCGAGGGCGACGCCCGGGCGCGCGCGCTGCACTTCGACCGGATGGAGCGGCGCATTCCGATGGGGATGGGTCGCGACGGGGTGCCGGTCTACCTCAACGCCGACTTCCTCGACGGCAGCCGGGGCGCGCACGTCTCCATCTCCGGCATCTCCGGGGTGGCCACCAAGACCAGCTTCGCCACCTTCCTGCTCTACTCGGTCTTCCGCTCCGGGGTGCTGGGTGGCGACGCGGTCAACGCCAAAGCGCTGATCTTCAACGTCAAGGGTGAGGATCTGCTCTTCCTGGACCACCCCAACACCCGCCTCGACGAGCCCACCCGCGCGGCGTACGCGAAGCTCGGGTTGAGCGCCGGAGCCTTCCCCGACGTCCGGGTGTACGCCCCGCCCCGGGTCGGTGACGCGGCCGGCACACCGGATGTGAGCAGCCGGCTCACCGGGGTGGATTCGTTCTACTGGACGCTTAGCGAGTTCTGCGCCGACCGGCTGCTGCCGTACGTCTTCGCCGACGCCGACGACGAGCGCCAGCAGTACACGATGGTGGTCCACTCGGTGGCCGCGCACCTGGCCCGCTACGCCCAGCCCGCCGACGGCGGGGTGAGCATCGACGGGGTCCGGCTCGGCTCCTACGGCGATCTCGTCGACCACATCGTCGACCAGCTCAACGACGACGAGACCCGCTCCGACTGGGCGGGCAGCGCCGTCGGTCTGGGCACCGTCAACGCGTTCGCCCGACGGTTGATCGGCAGTAAGAAGGACCTCGCCCGGCTGATCCGCGGTGACCTCGCCACCCGCCGTCCGCACTCGATCAACACCAGCGAGTCCGCGCAGGTCACCGTGGTCGACCTGCACAACCTTCCGGACCGCGCCCAGCGGTTCGTGGTCGGCGTGACGCTCAAGAGCGAGTTCGAGCGCAAGGAAAAGTCCGGCACCGCCAAGCCGCTGCTCTTCGTCGTCCTCGACGAGCTCAACAAGTACGCCCCCCGGGAGGGCTCCTCCCCGATCAAGGAGGTCCTGCTGGACATCGCCGAGCGGGGCCGCTCGCTCGGGGTGATCCTGATCGGGGCGCAACAGACGGCGAGCGAGGTGGAGCGGCGGATCGTCACCAACTCGGCGATCCGGGTGGTCGGCCGACTCGACCCGGCCGAAGCCTCCCGCCCGGAATACGGTTTCCTCCCGCCCGCGCAGCGACAGCGGGCGCTGCTGGCCAAGCCGGGCACCATGTTCGTCAACCAGCCGGACATCCCGGTGCCGCTCTGCCTGGAGTTCCCGTTCCCGGCCTGGGCCACCCGGGTCTCCGAGGCGGGCCGGGCACCATCGGAGACGCTGCGCTCGATCACCCAGTCCGCCGACCCGTTCGCCGTGGTGGGCTCCGGTGGCGGCAGCACCGACGACGACATCCCGTTCTAGGTAGGGGCCGGCACAAGCCATGAAGATCCTGCACACCTCCGACTGGCACGTGGGCAAGGTGCTCAAGGGGCAGTCCCGGGCCGAGGAGCACAAGGCCGTCCTGGCCGGGGTGATCGACATCGCCCGCGCCGAAGAGCCGGATCTGGTGATCGTCGCCGGCGACCTCTACGACACCGCCGCGCCCACCTCGGAGGCGACCCGCCTGGTCACCCGGGCGTTGACCGCGCTGCGACGCACCGGCGCGGATGTGGTCGCGATCGGCGGCAACCACGACAACGGCCCGGCGCTGGACGCGCTGCGGCCGTGGGCTGATGCCGCCGGCATCACCTTGCGCGGCGGGGTGCGGGAAAATCCGGACGAGCACGTGATCGATGGCACCACCGCCGGCGGTGAGCGGTGGCAGCTGGCCGCGTTGCCGTTCCTGTCGCAGCGGTACGCGGTGCGCGCGCTGGAGATGTACGAGCTGACCGCCGCGGAGACCAACCAGACGTACGCCGACCACCTGGGCCGGGTGCTGGGGCGGCTGACCGAGGGTTTCACCGAACCGGACCGGGTGCACCTGGTCACCGCGCACCTGACGGTGACCGGCGCGGCCACCGGCGGCGGCGAGCGCGACGCGCACACGGTGCTGGGCTACGCCGTCCCGGCCACCGTCTTCCCGGCCACCGCGCACTATGTGGCGCTGGGCCACCTGCACCGGGCGCAGCGGGTCATCGGCCCCTGCCCGGTGCGCTACAGCGGCAGCCCGCTCGCGGTCGACTTCGGTGAGCAGGAAAACGTCCCCTCGGTGACGCTGGTCGAGGTGACCGCCAGCACCGCCGCCCGGGTGCGCGAGGTGCCGGTGACCGCGGCGAGCGCGCTGCGGACGGTGCGCGGCACCCTGGCCCAGCTCGCCGAGATCGAGGCGCCGGACGCCTGGCTGCGGGTGTACGTGCGGGAGCAACCTCGCGCCGGCCTGCGCGAGGAGATCCAGGAGCTGCTCCCCCGGGCGCTGGAGATCCGGATCGACCCGGAGCTGCTGGCCGCATCCGGCAGCGGCGCCCGCATCGCGCAACGCTCGGGGCGTTCGCCCCGGGAGTTGTTCGCCGACTACCTCGACAGCCGGGGCCATGCCGACGAGGGCGTCCGGGAGCTCTTCGACGAGCTCTTCGAGGAGGTCGAACACTGATGCGTCCGATGCGGTTGGACATGGCCGGGTTCACGGTCTTCCGGGACGAGACCACCGTCGATTTCACCGACGCTGACTTCTTCGCGCTGATCGGTCCGACCGGTTCGGGTAAGTCCACCGTGCTGGACGCCATCTGCTTCGCCCTCTATGGCATGGTGCCCCGCTGGGGTGGCGCCCGAGGGTTGGCGAACGCGCTCGCGCCGTCGGCGACCGAGGCCCGGGTGCGGTTGGTCTTCGAGTCCGGCGGGGCCCGCTACGTGGCCACCCGGGTGGTACGCCGGGACGGCCGGGGCAACGTGAAGACCGCGAACGCCGGGTTGCAGCTGATGCCGGCCGGCTTCGACGTGACCAAACTGGACACCGGGTTGAGCCCGGACGACCTCGGCGAGGTGGTGGCCGGCACTCCCGCCGAGATGGAGCAGGCGGTGCTGGAGGCGGTCGGGCTGCCGTACGAGCAGTTCACCAGCTGTGTGGTGCTGCCGCAGGGGCAGTTCGCCGACTTCCTGCACGCCAAGCCGGCGACGCGGCAGCAGATCCTGGTCAACCTGCTCGGCCTCGGTGTCTACGAGGACGTGCAGAAGCGGGCGACCGCACGCGCCGCGCAGGCGGACGCCCGACTCGACGCGGTCGATCAGCTGCTCGCCGGGCTGACCGGCGTGGACGACGAGGCGCTGGCCGAGGCCGACGCCCGGGTCGACCGGATGGTCGAGCTGGCGGCCGCGGTGACCGTCGCGGTGCCGGAGCTGGCGAAGGCCCGGGCCACCGCGCGGGAGGCGGCGGTGGCGCTGACGGCCCTCGACGACGAGCTGACCGTGTTGACCGGGGTGCGCGCGCCGGGCGGGGTGGCCGAGGTGGCCCGCGCGATCACCGCGGCCCGGGCCGAGGCCGAGGCGGCGGCGGCCGGAGTGTCGCTGGCCGAGGAGCGGGAGGAGAAGCTGCGCGGTGAGCTGGCTGGCGCCGGCGACGAGAGCGCGGTGCGACTGCTGCTGCGGGCGTACGACGATCGGGACCGGCTGTCCGGCGAGGCCGACACGGTCCGCGCGACGGTGAGTGCGGCGAACGACGAGCACGCCGCGGCGGTGGTCGCGCTGGGCGCCGCCCGTGCGAACGCCGAGCGGGCCGACACCGAGCTGGAGGCGGCCTTCCGGGCACACGAGGAGGCGAAGGCCACCGACCTGGCGGTCAGCCTGCGGGTGCACCTGCAGGCCGGCGCGGCCTGCCCGGTCTGCGAACAGCCGGTGGCCGAGGTGCCGGCGGTGCCGGCCGATTCGGCGGTGGCCGCCGCCACGGCGGCCGGCAAGGCGGCGCGGGCCGCGACCAAGGCCGCGCAGGCGACCGTGCAGCAGCGGGACGCGGCGGCGCGTGACCTGGAGCGGCTGCTGGTGCAGGCGCGGGCCCGGCAGGAGCAGTTGGAAGCCCGACTCGCCGAGCTTGATGGGCAGCTCGCTGGCGTGGCCGAGCCGGCCGTCCTGCGCCGGGAGTTGGCCGAGCACGCCCGGTTGCGGCGCGCACTGGAGGAGGCGGCGACCGCGGTCCGGGCCGGCCGCGAGACCGCTCGCCAGGCCCGGGCCGGGGTGGACGCCGCCGAGGAGCGGCTGCGGGCGACGTGGCGGGCCTTCGACACCTCCCGCGACGGGCTGGCCCGGTTCGGCCCACCCGCGACCGATCGGGACGACGTGGCTGCCGCGTGGGCCGCGCTGACCGGCTGGGCGACGACCGAGGCGGATCGCCGGCGTGCCGACCGGGCCGGCCGAGCCGTCGCCGTTGCCGAGGCCGAGTCGGTGGCCGACGCGGTGCAGCGGGATATCACCGGTTTGTTCGCTGTCGCCGACGTACCGGTCGGTGACGACCCGGTGCACGCCGCGACGGTGGCGGTGGAGCGGGCCGACGCCGACCGGCGGCGGTTGCGGGAGCGCCGCGAGCAGGCCGGGACGCTACGCGAGCAGCGCGCGGGCCACGAGCGGGAGGCGCAGGTGGCGCGGGCGCTCGCCGGGCACCTGCGGGCCAACAACTTCGAGCGGTGGTTGCTGGCCGAGGCGTTGGACCTGCTGGTCGACGGCGCGTCGGGGATCCTGCGGGAGCTCTCCTCCGGCCAGTACGAGCTGGTGCACGACAAGGGCGAGTTCTTCGTGGTCGACCACCACGACGCGGGGCTGCGCCGGGGCGTACGCACCCTTTCCGGGGGTGAGACGTTCCAGGCGTCGCTGGCGCTGGCGTTGGCGCTCTCGGAGCAGTTGGCCGGGATGTCGACCACGGCGGCGAGCCTGGAGTCGATCGTCCTGGACGAGGGCTTCGGCACGCTCGACGCGGCCACCCTGGACACGGTGGCCGCCACGCTGGAAAACCTGGCCGCCCGGGGCGACCGGATGGTCGGCGTGGTCACGCATGTGCCGGCGTTGGCCGAGCGGATCCCGGTCCGCTTCGAGGTGCGCAAGGATGCCCGGTCGGCGCGGGTCGAACGGACCGGCCGGTGAGCGACGCCACGTTCTTCGTCGACTCGTGGGATCCGGCGTACGGGGCGTCGTTCGAGGCGTCCGCCGCCGGGCCGGCCGCGCCGAGCAGCGCGCAGGTCGACGCGGACGTGGAGTTGCCCGCCGTGGACTGGCGGGCGATCGGGGTACGCCCGGGGGTGCGGGCGCCCGACGTGGTGCTGATGGTCGACGGGGTTCGCCGGATCGACGCGAGCATCTGGACGGCCGAGACCGACGGCGGGTCGTTCCCCGGGTTGGCCGCCTCGTACGCGGCCGGGGTGGTGCGGTGCGACCTGGGTCGGGGTGCGGCGCAGCTGGCCGGCACCCGGGTTGGCCGGGGGTTGTTCACGGCGAGCCCGTCGGCGCAGGACGTGGTGGCGGGCCAGATCCGTTACCCGGTGCACCGGGTGGGTGGCACCGGTGAGCTGGCGAAGCTGCCGGCCGCCGTGCAGGGCCCGCTGACCGCGCTGGAGGTGGCGGTGTCCGACGCCGCCCGGGTCGACGATGACCTGCTGGTGGTGGACGGCCCGTTGCGCAGTCGCCGGCAGTTGCCGCGCACACTCGGGTACATCAAGACCCAGCACAGCCAGTACCTCGATGCTCGGCTGACCGCGGTGGTGACCGGTCTGGCGTCGGGCGAGCGCTCGCCGGTGTTCCGGCTCGGCACCGCCTGGGGTGGCTGGTCGTGGTATTTACGGCTGCCGGTGGCGATCGGCGCGCCGTGGGCGGGCATCGTCCGGGTGGAGTGCTCGGCCGACCTGCCCGTCGAGGCGGCGATCGAGCTGGCCGACCTGTCGCTGGTCACCCTGCCCCGCTTCGCCTCCACCCCGTACAAGGATCCGCGGGCCCCACAGAATCTGATCCCGATCGCCGGCCTGGAGCGCCGACTGCGTGCTCTGCTCGGCGATTCCCGGCTGCTGCACCGCGCGTTGACCGCTGCGGCCCGCGCCGCCCGCTGAACGCGGATACTGGTTGCGATGGGACGCAAACGGGCGGGTGACCGGGTGGTCGAGCAGGTGGACACCGGGCAGGCCGAGCTCGTTCCGGACCCGGACCGGGCCGGTTCGTGGACGCTGCTGCTGGACGGCGCCCCGCAGTCGCACGTCGACCTGACCGACCCCACCCACCTGGAATTCGAGTACGTGCGGCGGCTGGCCGCCGCGGTGGACCTGATCGCACCGGCTGGTGAGCCGCTGCGGGTGCTGCATCTGGGCGGCGGTGCCCTGACCCTGCCCCGGTACGTGTCCGCCACCCGGCCCGGTTCGACCCAGCGGGTGTCCGAGGTGGACGGTGCTCTGGTGGAGCTGGTCCGTCGAGCGTTGCCGTGGCCGTCCGACGTCCGGCTGCGGGTCCGTGTCCAGGACGCGCGGGCCGTGCTGGCCTCCTCCCGGGACGCCAGCTACGACGTGGTGGTCGCCGACGTGTTCGCCGGTGCCCGCACCCCGGCCCACCTCACGTCGGTGGAGTATGTGGCCGAGGTGGCCCGGGTGCTCCGCCCCGCGGGCTGGTATCTGGCGAATGTGGCCGACGGACCGCCGTTGCGGCACGCCCGTGGGCAGGTCGCCACGGTCCGCGCGGTGTTGCCGCAGGCTTGTCTTGTGGGGGACGCGGCGGTGCTGCGGGGTCGCCGGTACGGAAATCTGGTGCTGGTCGCCGGACGGGCCACACCGCCGGTGCCCGAGCTGAGCCGGCGCGCAGCCGGCGACTGGTTCCCCGGCCGGGTGGTGGCCGGCGACGAGCTGGACCGCTTCGCCAGCGGCGCGCAGGTGGTCCGGGATGCCGACGCCACCGGCTCCGATCCCCCACCGCCGGGCCTGTTCTCCGTACGCCGCTGACCGTCCACCGGGGACAGCGGCGCGCAAACTTTTTTCGCCGTTTGTTGATCCGTTCGGGGCGGTGCTGCGTACCACCGGGCGGCCCGCCTCGTGGGCTGACGTTGGTAACGGACACCCCGGAGGTCTGCATGCATGCGGTGGCGGCCGGTTGGCATGGCGACGCGGTCCGCCCGGACTGGTTGTCGGCGCGGCCCTCGTCGCGGCCGACTTCGTCTGCCCGGGGGGTCGACGCGCGCGCGTCGTCTCGCCAGAATGGTCCGGTGACGCCGCGACCGGCGCCCGGGCGCCATCAGGCGACGTCAACCGAGGCGAGCCACTCCGACCAACTGATCCGGTTGCTCTATGCCGAGCACGCCGGTCCGTTGCTGATGTTCGTCATGCGCCTTACCGGGGGGGACCGGCAGCGCGCGGAGGACATCGTCCAGGAGACGCTGCTGCGGGCCTGGCGCAACGCGCACCGCCTGGGCACACAGGGGCAGGGTTCGTTGCGGCCGTGGCTGGTCACGGTGGCCCGCCGGATCGCCATCGACGAGCACCGCAGCCAGGAGGCCCGGCCGCCGGAGACGTACGACCGGGACCTGACCGCGTTCGCCGAGGCGGACAGCACCGACCGGGTGCTGCGCACCATGACGGTGGCGGACGCGCTGCGTACGCTCAGCCAGTCGCACCGGGAAATCCTGATCTCGACGTATTTCCGGGGG
This sequence comes from Micromonospora sp. NBC_01638, assembly GCF_045209745.1. Lineage (NCBI taxonomy): Bacteria > Bacillati > Actinomycetota > Actinomycetes > Micromonosporales > Micromonosporaceae > Micromonospora > Micromonospora sp. NBC_01638. The sequence goes on along the minus strand of NZ_CP109273.1, from coordinate 3,978,814 downwards.
CGGACGGTGCCGGAGGCCGCCGAGGAGTTGGGGCTGCCGCTTGGCACCGCCAAGTCGAGGGTCTACTACGCGCTGCGCGCGCTGCGCACGGCTCTGCAGGAGCGGGGGGTGACAGAATGAGCCGGCCGGACCACATGGACGTCGCGGCGTACGCGCTCGGCGTGCTCGACGAGCAGGACACTGAGCGGTTCGAGGAGCATCTCGCCACCTGTTGGGCGTGTGCGGCCGAGTTGGAGACGATGGTGCCGGTGGTCGGGCTGCTGTCCGACATCGACGGCGAGACGATGATGGCGCTGGAGCAGACCGCGACCGACCCGGCGCTGCTGGACCGGACGCTGGGTGCGGTCCGGGCCGACCGGCGGCGTACCCGGTTTCGTCAGATGCTCGCGACCGCCGCCGCGGTGGTGGTCCTCGGCGGTCTGACCGGGTATGGCTTCGTCAGCGTGACCGGCAACGATCCGCCGCCGGGGGTGCTCGCCGATTCGACGCCGAGCGCACCGAACGACCCGGCGACGGGCGGGCCGACGGCTCCGCCGAGCGGCCCGGGCGTCGGCGGCACCGAGGAGGAGGGCGACCAGGTCGAGGCCACCGACCCGACCACCGGTGTGCAGACCACCATGTTCCTGGTGAAACGGGAGTATGGCACGCGCATCAATTTCAGTCTGCGGAAGCTGCCCGGCCCACGCACCTGCCGGCTGGTGGTGGTGCGAAAGAACGCCAGCACCGAGGTCATCTCGACCTGGTCGGTGCCGAGTAGTGGCTATGGCACCAACAACCGACCGCAGGGCCTTGAGTTGAGTGCCTCGACGTCTGCTCTGGTGGATGACATCAAGCAGCTCCAGGTGCAGTCGGTGGATGCCAACGGTGTGGCGAGCCCGCTGGTCACGGTGCCCCTGTAGGCTCTCGTACCGCATCGGCGCCGGTCATTGCCACAATGACCGGTGCCGATCTGTCGTTACGGGAGGCACCCCGTGCGCGGGCGTACGCATGGCCGCCCGGATCGGTTCAATCAACAGAAGTGAAATTGACCACTGTTACTACTTCAACCTTGACAGCCCGCCCGCCGTACCTATGGGTGAACTGTCAAGAATGAGGAGGGCACGTGGCAAAGATGAAGCGGACCGTCATCGTCGCGAGCGCGATGGTCGCACTAACGGCCTGCGCTCCCGCAGGTTACGACGGGGCGAACTCGAGCGCGGTTGAGCCGGTCGCCGTCGCCGCGGCCGAGCCCACCGCGACGGTTGAACCCGAGGCCTCGGCGTCCGCGGAGGCGCCGGCCGCCGACGCGCCGCCCGCGAACGTCGACCTGACCGAGAAGTTGGTCGGCAAGAGCGTCGCCCGGATGGGCAAGGTGGTCACCGACCAGGACGGCTGGATCCTGTACCGCTTCGACAAGGACACCGCCGACCCGCCCTCGTCGAACTGCGTCGACAAGTGCGCCGACGTGTGGCCTCCGGCGCTGACCGACGGCAACCCGGAGCTCAAGGGCGTCTCCGACGACAAGGTCAGCAGCGTGACCCGCCAGGACGGCACCCGTCAGCTCACCATCGCCGGCTGGCCGGTGTACCGCTACATCGGTGACAAGAAGCCCGGCCAGTGGAAGGGCCAGGCTGTTGGCGGCACCTGGTTCGTGGTCCAGCCGGACGGCAAGAAGAACCTCAGCTGCCTGCCCACCTCCACGCCGAAGGCGGTCGCACCGCCGGCGGACAGCGGCTCGAACGACGCCGGGAGCTCGGGCTACTCGTACTGAGCCCGTTCGCCACGAGGACACGGTGGTCGGTCGTCGCCAGGGAGGGCGCGGCCGGCCGCCGTCGTGTCCAGGAACGTCGTGAACCATAAATGCACGATTTGCCCGATGTGATCCGAACGGACAGTTACCCCGAGGTGAGGAGAGGGTGTCCGGGCGGAGATCACACTGGTACCTTTCCGCTGCGCGACCGGCGTGGCTCAGCCGGCCGCCCGTGCGGCATGCCCGCACCGGCGATGGGACGACGTCGACCTCTCAGCGGTTGACAACTGGGAACGGGGGCACGGGGTGCGAAGCAGGGTGATCGCTGCCCTTCCGCGGTCGGTACGGAGTGGCCCGGCCGGCCCGTGCCACCGGATCGCGGGTAGCGCGCGGACGCGTCGGAACGGCGGTCGAGGATGATGCTGCGTCCCCACCGTGTGGTGCCGAAGGCGTACCGGGAGCGACTCATCCAGCTTGTGCCGCCGGAGCGGCAGCTCTGGCTCGTCCGTCGGCTGACCCGCGTCGCCGTCCGCCGGTCCCGGTCCGCGCCCGGTGAGGTGCGACAGGTCCGGGATGTCGACGGCAACCGGGTGGATGCTCGGGTCGTCGAGGAGGCGACGCCGCTGGCCCTCCGGCAGCGCAACCTCGACCTGGTGACCCGGGCGCTCGACGAGGCCGGGATCGACGGTTTCCACGTGCGTCACGCCGACGACCTGCGCAGCGCCATCGCCGTGTCGCACAAGCACAGGGCGAAGGTGCTCAAGGTGCTCGGCCGGGCCACGTCGACCGACGGGATCACCCTGCGCCTCGTCAACCCCGGCCGCCGCGAGGCCAGCGCCAACGACCCCGACGCGATCGCACAGGTCTTCCATGCGGTCACCGATCCCTTCGGGCACACCGTCCTCGGCAGCGCTTACGCCTGTGAGGTCGAATTCTGGAGCACGGTTTCGCCCCAGGAGAAGCCCGAGACGGCTCTCGTCGCCCCGCGCGGAAACCAGGTCGCGGCGGCCGTGCCGGAGACGGGCGAGACGATCCGCGTCCCGGCGTCCCAGCTCAGCCGCTTCGTGCCGGCCGGCGGGCCGGCCACCTACCGCACCCGGGCCGAATTCGCTGGCCTCGGCCACGAGCACGTCACCTTCCCCATCGACGTCGTCTACACCTGGGTGGACGGTGACGACAGCGACTGGCAGGCCCGGAAGAACGCGGCCCTGCGCGAGCACGGTCAGGCCGAAATCAATCTGGTCGGCGCGCACGCCTCCCGCTACGCCAGCCGCGACGAGCTGCGGTATTCACTGCGCTCCGTGGTGTCGTTCGCGCCGTGGGTCCGGCAGATCTATCTGGTGACCGACGACCAGGTCCCGCCGTGGCTGGACGTCGAGCACCCGATGGTGCGGGTGGTGCGCCACCGCGAGATCTTCGGTGACACCGGCCTGCTTCCGACCTTCAACTCGCACGCCATCGAGTCCCGGCTGCACCGCATCCCGGGCCTCAGCGAGCACTTCATCTACGTCAACGACGACATGTTCTTCGGGCGCCCGCTGCTCCCGACCACGTTCTTCCACGCCAACGGCATCGCGAAGTTCTTTCCGTCGCCGGCCCAGTTGGACGTCGGCCCGGCGACCGTCTACGACGCACCGGTGACGGCGGCCGGCAAGAACAATCGCCGGCACATCGAGGAACGGTTCGGGCGCACCATCACGCAGAAGATGCGGCACGTCCCGTACTCGCTGCGCAGGAGCGTCCTGGAGGACATCGAGCGCCACCTGCCGGCCGAGGTGGTGGGCACCGCCGCGCATCAGTTCCGCCACCCGAACGATCTCTCGATCCCGTCCTCGTTGCAGCACTACTGGTCGTTCTTCTCCGGCCTGGCGGTGCCCGGGTCGATCCGGTACACGTACGCCGACCTGGCCCACCCGTCCACCCCGGTGAAGCTGGCCAATCTGCTGACCCGGCGGCACTGCGACGTGTTCTGCCTCAACGACACCGACTCGGGCGAGGTCCTCCTCTCCGAGCAGATCGCCATGCTGACCGACTTCCTTTCGGCGTACCTTCCGTTCCGGGCGCCGTTCGAGCTTCCGGCCGAGGTCGAAGCGGAGCGGGCGAGGATGACGGCGACGCAGCGGGCGGCGAAGTACCTCCCCGAGGCCCCCGCGCCGGGCGGCGTCGACACGGCGTTCAACCGACCCGGGTGGGTCCGGTGACCCCGCCCAACCGGTCGACACAGCCCCGCCTGTTGCAGGCGATGTACGGTGCCCGCCGCCGCGCCGGTCTGGTCACCGACCGGCTCGTCGAGCGGGTCACCCGACTACGGCACGATCCGGTAGCCGGCCTACCTACGGCCGACTGCGACTTCTTCGCCGTGCTCGACGGGCGCACGCTGCACGTGCACGCGGTGCTGCCAGCCGGCACCGAACCGGCAGACCAGGCTGAGATCTTCTTCGTTCACGACGACGACACGCTCCGCTGCCCGGCCACGGTCCGCTGGGAGCACGATCGGCTCGCCGTGGAGGTGATGGCTCGTCTCGGTGACGCCGCCGACGAGATTCCGCTGAGCAAGGGCACCTGGTCGCTGGGGCTCGCGGTGGACGCGGGCACCGCAGGTGAACGTCACTTCTCCCTGACGGTCGACGAGACCCCGGAACGAGACGGACCGACCGTGGGCAACCCGCCGCACCCGGTGTCCGGGTGGCTGTACCAGCCAGGGCTCAGCGGAGACGGGCTCGCGCAGCTCACGGTCAGAGGGGCGCGCGCCCGGGCCGAGGTGGTCCAGCTCGCGACCGGCCACACCGAGGCTCGGATCCGGGCCCGGTTCGTCGGCGTACGGCCGCAGGACGCTCCGGCGGTGATCTTCACGCCGCGGGGCGACGGCGCCGACGTCGTCGTGCCCATCGCACCGGTCGACGACGGCTTCGAGTTCGTGGTACCCCTCGCCGACCTGGCACTGGGCCAGCCGGGTGAGGAGGTCATCTGGGAAGCGTGGGTGCGGATCTCCGCCACCCGCGTGGTCCGGCTCGGCCGGTTCCTGCACGACCTTGCCGACCCGCGTACGGTCCTCCGCGTCAGCCGGGCCGTCCTGCCTCTCGACGGCGACGAGTTCGCTGGTTACCGCCCGTACTACACCCCAGCCGGCAATCTGGCGGTGGCCTGCCTCCGCTTCACACGTTTCACGGGGACACCGAGTTGAAGATCACATTCCTCCTGCTGACCGCCGACGCCATGGGCGGCACGGAACGCGCCATCCTCACCCAGGCCGATCATCTCGCGCGGCGTCACGAGGTCGAGGTGATCAGCGTCTACCGCACGAGCGACGAGAGCTTCTTCCAGGCCGACGAGCGGGTACGGATGCGCTACCTCGTCGACCTGACCGGCCCAACGCCGCGACCGACCCGACCGTCGCGCGTCAGCGACGAGACGTACGAGACGCTGTACCGCAGCCGGAGCCTGTTGATGCCGGCTCGTTGGGAGAAGCAGGGCAGCCGCCTGGCTGACCTGGAAATCGACCGGGCACTGCGGTCGCTCGAGACCGACGTGCTCGTCTCCTCCTCGCCGGCGCTGATGGCCATGGCCGTCACGCTGGCACCGCCGTCCGTGGTCACCGTGCACCAGGAGCACCGGCCGTCGCAGTTGCGGGGCGGGACCGGCGAGCCGCTGTTCCAGTTCGCGCCTCGACTGGACGCGCTGGTGGTGCTGACCGATCGCACCCGGGACTGGTTCGTCGACACCTTCGCGGCGTCCGGTCCGCGGATCGAGGTCATCCCGAACAGCATCCCCGATGGCTTCCGGCCCCGGTCCAGCCTCCGCAACCCGGTGGTGAGTGTGGCGGGTCGGATGGTGTCGGAGAAGCGCATCGACCACGCCATCCGCGCCTTCCGCACGGTCGCCGACAACTATCCGGACTGGACGCTGCGGGTCTTCGGCGACGGCCCGCTGCTCGGGGAGATGCGCGGTCTCGCCGCCGACCTCGGTCTGAGCGACAACGTGCAGGTGCTCGGGCCGACCAGCCGGATGGTCGAGGAGTGGTCGAAGACCAGCATCGCGTTGCTCTCCTCGCGCGACGGCGAGGCGCTCCCGCTGGTGCTGCTGGAAGCGTTCGCGGCCGGCGTCCCCGCGGTTGCGTACGACATCGTGACCGGTCCAGCCGAGATCATCACCCACGGCGAGAACGGGTTCCTGGTCAACTCCGGCGACGTGGACGGTCTGGCCGAGGCGATGATGAGACTCATCGCGGATGAGCGGCTGCGGCAGGACTTCGGGGCCAGCGCGCTGCGCGCCGCCGAGGACTACCGCATCGGGCCGATCATGCGGCGCTGGGAGGAACTCTTCGCGGAACTCATCGCGGCGCGCGATGACAACGGAGCGGCCGGCACCGACCGGCTCGCCGCGTGGATCGGACGCACCGGCGGATCCGGCTTCGCTCCCGCGGCCTCCCGCGCCGGCCAGATCACCAGCGGGCCCGACGTGGCGACCATCGAGGCGCGTATCCAGGAGACGGTCGCGGGGCTGGTCCGCTGCGGCGGTCGCTTGAGCATCGTTCGGGACGACATGACACCCGCCGATGTCGCGTACGCCAACTTCGCGACGGTGACCAATCTCCTTGAACGGCGCAACATCCCGTACTGGGTGGCACGCGACCACGGCGTGCGGCATCGGGTGGTGGTCGCCCCGGAGCTTCGCAGCGCGGTCATCGACGTTCTCGCGGAGGAGTTCGCCGCCGCACCCGTCTACGCCGAGACCCTCGCCCAGCGTGCCAGGGTCACGGCCGTGACCCTGGCAGCGTGCCTGACCACCGAGAGCCGGGCCGCCGAGGCCGCCGGTCTGCGGGTGTTCCAGCCGGTGGTGTCGTCGTCACGGAGCCTCCGTTACGGTCCCGCATTCGGCTGCGACGTGGAGTTCTGGAATCTGTCGCCGGACGAGTCCACACTGGTCGCCACCCGCGCCACCCTGCTCGGCTCCAGCGTCCCGCTGGCGGCCGTGACGCCGGCCACGCTGACCGTGCGGGGGCGGCAGTTCCCCACCATCGAGCCCTTCAACCACCGGCTGATGTCCGACCTGGACTTCCCGATCGACGTCGTCTACACCTGGGTGGACGGGGACGACCCACAGTGGCGCGCGGCCAAGGACCGGGTCCTCGCGGAGCTGGGCCGGGAGCCGCTCGCAGCGGCGGACGGGTCGGCCCGTTTCCGGGACCGGGACGAGCTGCGGTACTCGGTGCGCTCCATCGACATGTACGCCCCCTGGGTGCGCAACATCTACGTGGTGACGGCTGGGCAGACCCCGACCTGGCTCGACACCGACCATCCTCGGATCCACGTCGTGGATCACCGCGAGCTGTTCGGGGGGCGCGGCACCCTGCCGACGTTCAACTCACACGCCATCGAGTCGCAACTGCACCACATCGACGGCCTCGCAGAGCACTTCATCTACTTCAACGACGACTTCTTCCTGGGCCGCCCGGTCCGGCCGACGATGTTCTTCGATCCGACCGGACTGGCGAAGTTCTTCTTCTCGCCGACGCCGATTCCCATGCTCGACGTCGACGCTGAGGACGACTTCAACTTCAGCGCCGCGAAGAACAACCGCCAGCTGATCCGGAACGCGTTCGGTCGTACGCTGACCCATGGCCTGCTGCACGCGCCGTACGCGATGACCCGCCGCGTCGGAATGGACCTGGATCGCCAGTTCGCCGACGAGGTGAAGCTCACGGCCGCGTCCCAGCTGCGGTCCCACTCCGACGTCTCGGTCGCGTCCTCGTTGCACCACTACGTCGGCTACCTCACCGGGCGGTCCGTGCCGGGAAGCATCCGGATGAGCTACGTCAACACCGGCGAGCCTTCGGAGCACCCGCAGCTGACTCAGATCATGACGACCCGGAGCTACGACACGTTCTGCCTCAACGACACTCACCACGGTCTGCTCGACGCCGAGGAGCAGAGCCGGATCGTCATGACCTTCCTCGAGAGCTACTTCCCCGTGGCCAGTCAGTTCGAGCGGGCCAGCATCCGCAACCGGGCCCGCTGAGCGGAGCCTCGACACCGACCCCTAACGCGGCGGAAGGTCCGGTCTCGGGCGGCGCGCCTCCGTCTGGTGGTCGACCGGTCGACCGGCAGCGATGCGGCCCGAGGGCAGAGTGGGCGCGTCCAGCCGGGGACCGACCCGGGGTTTGTGCACCACCGCGTCCGCGTGCCTGCCGACCCGGAGCGCGGGGGTCGTCGGCGCGTCCAGTTGCCTGCCGCGCCGGTCGGCACCGCGAGCCTGTCGCCACCGGTCGGTGGCCCCGAGTTTCCGGCGTTCGGTAATCACGTCGTCGGGCAGCTCGAACGGGGCCGGGAAGGGCAGATAGCGCGGCAGGAAGTCGGCCAGCATGCTCTCCTGCTCCTCGAACACGTTCGGGTCCGAGTCGGTGTCGTTGAGGCAGAAGACGTCGCGGTGCCGTCGAGCAAGCAACTCGGCGAGGCGAGCGGGCGTCGAGGGATGACCGAGGTCGGCGTACTCGTACTCGATGTCGCCCGGGACCGCCTGTGCCGTCAGGTACGCCCAGTACTGGTGCAGCGACGACGGGATCGAGAGGTCACCGTGGTGGCGGAAGCGGTGCTGCGCGGTGGCCGTCACGTCCGCCTGCAGGGTGACCTCGATCTGCCGCATGATGCTGCGCCGGAGTGCGAACGGAGTGTGCTTCATCTTCTGGGTGATCGTGACGCCGAATTGCCGCTGGATGTGCCGGCGGTTGTTCTTGCCGGCAGCCTTCACCGGCGGGTCGCTCGGCTTCGCCTCGCCCAGCCCGAACTGCGCCGGTGACAGGAAGAACTTCGCGATCCCGTTGGCGTGGAAGAAGTGCGTCGGCAGCAGTGGCCGCCCCAGGAAGACGTCGTCGTTGAGGTAGAGGAAGTGCTCTGCCAGACCATCGATGCGATGCAGCCGGGACTCGATGGCGTGGGAATTGAACGACGACTGACCGCCGAGGTCGGCGAAGAGTTCGGCGTGCGACACGACGGTGACCATCGGGTGGCCCGGGTCGAGCCAGTTGGGCAACTGACTGTCGGTGATCAGGAAGATCCGGCGTAGCCACGGCGCGAAGCTGTGCAGCGAGCGCATCGAGTATCGCAGCTCGTCCCGGTTGTGGTAACGCGACGTGTTCGCGGCGATCGCGTGCAGCGGACCATCGGGGGTACCGAGCGCGGCCATCTTCCGCCGCAACCACTCCGGGTCCGAACCGTCCACCCAGGTGTAGACGGCGTCGATCGGAAAACCCACCCGGTCCGGGGCACGAACGGTGAGATCGCGTCGGGTGCGGTACGTGTGGTCGTCGGCCTCCGGCACGAAGTGGCTGAGCAGCGCGGCGGCGACCCGGACCGGCTCCGCCTCGGTGGGCGCCTCGTCGATCACCGCGTTGTGCCGAGGTGCGCGGACCACGTCGTGGTGTCGCGTCCAGAACTCGACCTCGCAGGCGAACTGCGCGCCGAGGACCACTCCCGCCCGGGCGTCGGTCACCGGGAACCAGATCTGGAACACCTCGGCCGGCGCTGCCTCCGGCTGATCCCGGGTCGGCAGCACCTCGACGGTCCGGACGTGCGCGCCCTCGAGCGCGGGTGCCGAACGCATCAGCCGGGTTACGGCGGCACGGTGGTCGTCGAGAACCGCGATCGAACTGCGGAGGTAGTCGTCATTGCGCAGGCAGTGGTAGTCGATGCCGGCTGACTCCAGCACGCTCGTGACGGCCGTCAGGTTGCGGTGCCACAGCTCCAACGGCGTGGCCGCGGCGACGACCTCGGCGCGGATACGGACGCCGCCATCGGACACCGTCACCCGAGCACCCAGCGCGTGGACGGTGGCGCTACCGCCCGGTCGGGAGAGGGTACGCACGACCGCCATCCGCCGGTGCGCGGGAAGCAGGTTGACCAGTCGGCGCCGGAGGGGTGGGGGCAGCGCGCGGTAGATCCGTAGGGCGATCATGCGGCAGGCCGTTCTGACCGGACATTCACTCGCGCAGCCAACACTGCATGCCTCTCCACAGCTCCCCGTGACGCTGCGCGACGAGCCGGGCATGGCTGAGGCGCACGCTGCGACTGCCGCGGATCCCCGATCACCACCCAGCCCCGGGCCCGGCCCTGCCCGTTCCGGACGGTTGCGGCCACCGCAGGTGAGCCCGAGGCAGCATGTTCACCTACTGGCCATCAAACAACCACACGATCGGTACCCGGCCCACCGGCAATCGTTACATATAACGGTCTTGCACCATTTAGCCCGTTTAATTCTGGCCGTTCGGTGGGCACGAATGCGGCACAAAGGTCGACAGAAGGTGTCTTCACGCTGCTGCCGGATCCGGCAGCGCGCCGGTATACCGGCCTCCGGCTCCGCCTCGACGCCTGGCACAGTGGCCTGGTGACCACAACCGAGCCCGCCGCGACCCGGGTGCTGCACCCGCCGGTCGGTTACCGGCTGGCCGCTTCGGTCCGCGCGCTCACCTTCAGCCCGTACGACCCGTGCGCGCGCGTCGCCGCCGGCACCTTCTGGTGGGCCACCCGCACCCCGGACGGACCGGCCACTCTCGCGCTACGGCCCGCCGGGGGCGAGTTGCTCGCCGAGGGTTACGGGCCGGGCGCCGAACATGTCCTGGCCCGCGCCGACGCGATCGCCGGGCTGCGCGACGACCTGACCGGTTTCGCCGAGCTGGCGGGGGCGCACCCGCTGGTCGCCCGGCTGGCCCGGGAGCACCGGGGGCTGCGGATGCCCTCGACCGGGCAGGTCTTCCCCCGGCTGCTGCGCGCGGTCTTCGAGCAGAAGGTCACCGGCAAGGAGGCGTACCGGGCCTACGCGGCGACCGTGCGGCACTTCCGGGAGCCGGCGCCCGGCCCGTTGCAGCCGCTGCTCCTGCCGCCCGAGGCCGCCGCGGTGGCCGCCACTCCGTACTGGGTGTTCCACCCGTTCGGGGTGGAGCAGCGCCGGGCCGACACGCTGCGTCGCGCCGCAGCGCTCGCCGACCGCCTGGAACGCAGCGCCGACGCCACCGAGGCCACCCGCCGGCTGACCGCGATCCCCGGCATCGGGCCGTGGACGGCCGCCGAGGTGGTCCGGATCGCGTACGGGGACCCGGACGCGGTCAGCGTCGGCGACTACCACATCCCGAACACGGTGGCCTGGGCGCTCGCGGGTGAGCCGAGGGGCGACGACGCCCGGATGTTGGCCCTGCTGGAGCCGTTCCGGGGCCACCGGGGCCGGGTCTGCCTGCTGCTGGAGGCCGCCGGCCTCCAAGCGCCGAAGTACGGCCCGCGCGCCCCGATCCGCTCGTTCGCCCGCTTCTGACCACTGCGCGGAGGTCAGCGGCCCGCGCAGAGCCGGCGCAGGGTGCGGCCGAGCCACCACGCGTACGAGTGCTGCACGACCCGGACCACCGGGCCCCCGGCGCGGGTGAACCAGCGGTCCGGCAGGCTGAACGCGCGCACCTCGAACCAAACCGCGCCGGCGTCGTCGCGGACGACCTCGAACGCCTCCTCGCCCCGCTCCGGGTGCCCGGCCAGGGTGCCGTAGCCGAAGCCGGCGAGCGTGGGCGAATCCGCACTCCAGACCACCTGGCACGGCCCCCAGAGGCGCGCCGGGCCGACGCCGAGACCGGCGGTCACCGACACACCGTCGGTGGCTCGCGGGGCGTCGGTACGCATCCGGACGCCGGCGGCGCGGTGCAGCCGCCAGCTCAGCACCGCCTCGGCCGCGGTCTCGAAGCAGCCGTCCGGCAACGGATACCGGTGGCGCAGGTGGTGGTACCCGCCGGGCAGCGGCCCGTGCCGGGTCGACCCCACCTCCGGGTACGTCAGCTCGGCCACCGCTCCCCCTCGACCTCGACCGGACACCGGCAGGGTACGGGCCGGCGCGGCCGGGCCGCCCGTCGGTGGCGACGGCAGCTGTGGTGTGCTGCCCCGATGAGCGTCGAGGCGAGCATCGTCCCGGCCGGTGTCGCGGACGCCGGCGAGATCCTCACCGTGCAGTGGGCCGCGTACCTGAGCGAGGCGCAGCACTACAGCGATCCGTTCCTGCCACCGTTGACCGAGACACTGGACGAGGTCGCGGCCGTGCTGGCCGGCCCGACCATCGTGCTCGCCGCCCGGTTGGGGCACCGGCTGGTCGGCTCGGTGCGGGCTCACCTGGACGGTGACATCGCACACGTCGGGCGCCTCTCGGTCGCCCCGGACCAGCAGGGGCGGGGCGTCGGGGCGCGGCTGCTCGCCGCGATCGAGGAGGCCTGCTCCGGCCGGGTGGCCCGGTTCACCCTCTTCACCGGCGCGGGCAGCGCGCGCAACCTACAGCTGTACCAGCGGCACGGCTACCGGATCGTGGCGCACCGGCCCGACCCGAACGGCAACCCGTTGGCCGTGCTGGAGAAGTCGGCCGTCAGCCCTGCTCGCAGCGACGCCTGAGCCCGTCGGCTTCCATCCGCACGTAGCGGCGCAGCAGCCCGCCGTACAGCCAGCCGATCAGGCCGGCCAGCGGCCCGGACTGACTCACGGCCAGCTCGACCCGGGTACGCCCGTCGGGCAGCGGCAGCAGCCGGTGCTCCGCCGTGGTCCGCACACCGGGGGTGTCGGAGACCCAGACGAACTCGCGCTGCCCGGTCAGCTCGGTGACCCGCCACACCGCCGGCCGTAGCTTCGGCTGGGTCAACCGGGCAGTCGCGCCGACGCTGAGGGAGCCCGGCTCCCCCCGCTCGGCCCGGGACACCGAGGCCGTCCACTCCGGCCAGCGCTGCACGTCGACCAGCACCGCCCACACCTGCTCGACGTCGGCAGCGATCTCCGTAGCGGCTTCGAACCGCATCGCGTCCCCTTCCCGGCGACGCCGTCCGGCGCCCGCCACGCATGCAGACGAGGCTGCCGGGTGGATCGTGATGCCGGCATCCGCCGGTTGGCCGATCATCAGCCGGGCCGCGGCCCGCCGGCGAGCGGGATCAGGCGGCTTCGCGCAGGTCGGCCAGGCTCAATGGGGTACGCCGACGCAGCAGCTCCTCCAGCTCGGGCACCGAGCCGACCTCGCCGAGCACGTTCCGGCCGCCGCCGAACCGCTCCGGGTAGCGGCGGGTCAGCCGGTAGCGGTAGCGGCCCCGGATCAGCTCGACGCTCACCCGCCACCGCCCGCAGCAGTCACAGACCCACTCGGACACCTGGCGAAAGTAGCTCTGACCTGCGGTTATCCGATTCGCCCGGTTGGGACGAGCGGCGCGCGGACGGACACGCCGCCCCGCCGCCCACGGTGATCTGCCTCACGACTGTCGGCACCGTCTGGTTGACTTGTCGCCGTGGACCTGCCGATCAACCCGCCGGTCGAGCCGATGCTGGCCAAGAGCGTTCCCAAGTTGCCCACCACGCCCGGCGTGACCTACGAACCCAAGTGGGACGGGTTCCGGTGCATCGTGTTCCGCGACGGCGACGAGGTCGAGCTGGCCAGCCGGGGCGGCAAGTCGATGACCCGCTACTTCCCCGAGGTGGTCGAGCAGGCCCGCCGGCAGCTGCCCGAGCGGTGCGCGGTCGACGGTGAGTTGATCGTCATCCGGCGCGACGGGCCGAGCGGCCAGCCCCGGTTGGATTTCGAGCTGCTGGCCCAGCGCATCCACCCGGCCGCGTCCCGGGTGAAGATGCTGGCCGAGACCACACCGGCCGACTTCGTCGCGTTCGACCTGCTGGCCATCGGCGACGAGGCGCTGCTCGACCAGCCCTACCCGCGTCGCCGGGAGCGGTTGGTCGAGGCGCTGGCCGGGGTGCGCCCGCCGGTGCACGTCACCCAGGTCACCACCGATCCGGACACCGCGCGCCGGTGGTTCGACGTCTTCGAGGGCGCCGGGTTGGACGGCCTGATCGTCAAGCCGGCCGACCTGCCGTACGAGCCGGGCAAGCGGCTGATGTTCAAGGTCAAGCACGCCCGTACCGCGGACGCGGTGGTCGCCGGCTTCCGCTGGCACAAGTCCGGCCCGGTGGTGGGTTCGCTGCTGCTCGGCCTGTACGACGACGCCGGGGTCCTGCACCACGTGGGGGTGAGCGCGTCCTTCAGCATGGCCCGCCGCGCCGAATTGCTCGACGAGCTGGCGCCCTACCGGGACATCGACGGCGAGCACCCGTGGGTGCATGGCGATCACGAGCGCGGCCAACGTATCCCGGGCGGGGTGAGCCGGTGGACCGGCACGAAGAACCTGGAGTGGGAGCCGGTGCGCCCGGAACTGGTGGTCGAGGTGGGCTACGACGCGATGGAGGGCGAACGGTTCCGGCACACCGCCCAGTTCGTCCGTTGGCGCCCGGACCGTGATCCCCGATCCTGCCGCTACGACCAGCTCGACCGCCCGATCCGCTTCGATGTGGACCAGGTGCTGCGCGGCGATCCGGCGGCCACCGTGGACCGGGCCGCCGCCGGCTCCGCGTAGCCTGGCCGTCGACCCGACCTCGGAGGACCACGTGACCCGCACCGCCGACCAGCCTCGGATGGCGACCAGTCGCCGGGTCCGTCGCACTCTGGCCGCCTTCGCCGTGGCCGCGCTGCTCACCGCCGGTTGCACGCTGCCGGCCTTCGCGCCGCGCACCGAGGTGGAGGGTGCGGCAGCGCCAACCGGCAGCTCGCCGACCTGGCGGCCCTGCCCGGAGGTGCCCGACGATCTGGTCGGGCGCGGCGCACCGGGCATGCGCTACGAGTGCACCCGGATCGCGGTGCCCCGCGACTGGGGCACCGGCAGCGGGGCGAGCACCGGCCCGGGCGCCGGGGAGACCTTCGAGATCGCCCTGCTGCGTGCCCGGTCCACCAAGCAACGGGACCGGGTCGGCTCGCTGGTGATCAACCCGGGCGGCCCCGGCGGCTCCGGCGTCGACACGGCCGTCTACCTCTCCTTCGGCACCCAGTTCGGTGGGCTGCCCACTTCGATCACCGAGCGTTTCGACATCGTTGGCTTCGACCCGCGGGGGGTCGCCCGGTCCAGCCCGGTGAAGTGCATCTCCGACGCCGACCTGGACGCCAGCTTCGGCTTCGACCCGGACCCGGCGAGCCAGTCGGCATTCGACGGCTTCGTCGGCCTGAGCCAGCGGATCGGGCGCGGCTGCGGCGACCGCTACGGCGACCAGTTGCCGCTGTACGGCACCGAACAGGCCGCCCGCGACATGGACGCGGTACGCGCCGCCGTTGGCGACGACAAGCTCACCTACCTGGGCTACTCGTACGGCACCCTGCTCGGTGCCACGTACGCCCAGCTCTACCCGCAGCGGGTGCGGGCGCTGGTGCTCGACGGCGCGGTCGACCCGCAGCAGCGGCTGGTGGAGGGTTCGGAGAGCCAGGCCCGCGGCTTCGAGCGGGCCTTCACCAACTTCACCCGCTGGTGCGCGGCGAACGCCGGCCGCTGCCCGATCGCCCCGGACGCCCGCGCCGCGGTCACCTCGGCCATCGACAAGGCCAAGGTCTCCCCGGTCCGCGGCGCCGACGGGCGGGAGGCCACCGCCGGCTGGGTGTTCTACGCGGTCATCTCGTCGCTCTACACGGAATCCGGTTGGCAGGAGCTGGCCCAGGCGATCGACAAGCTGGCCGAGGGCGACCCGAAGGACGTGTTCCGGCTCGCCGACGCGTACGCCGGCCGGGAGGACAACGGGCACTACTCGAACCTGTTCGACGCCAACCTGGCCATCAACTGCGCCGACGAGACGGAGAAACCGAGCCGGCAGCAGATCCGGCAGTTGCAGTCCGAGTGGCGCGGGAAATACCCGCTGTTCGGGCCGGCGTTGGCGGTCGGCATGCTGAGCTGCGTCGAATGGCCGGGCGGGCGTGACCCCTACCCGACCGGGAAGGCGAACGGCGCACCGCCGATCGTGGTGGTCGGCACCACCGGCGACCCGGCGACGCCGTACGAGCAGACCCCGCGCCTCGCTTCGATGCTGGGCGTCGGTCGGGTGCTCACCTGGGAGGGCGAGGGCCACACCGCCTACCCGCAGACCTCCTGCATCACCAACGCGGTCGACGCCTACCTGCTCGACCTGACCGTCCCCAGTGAGGGAAAGCGCTGCCCGGCCCGCTAGCCTTCCCGCGCGCCGGTCAGATCGCCTCCCGCTGGCCGCCGGACTTTACCGACAGGCTTGGTTGGCCGCCACGGCGTCACTCCCGCTCCGCCGCAGTCCCGGATCTGGATGGTTCGCTGCGGATTGCTGCGAAGAGTACGGCCGCCGTGGCTGCATACCGATTAGGCAGCCCCTGAACCATCTGCCGCCCGGCCAGGGACCCAAGCCATGACGACATTCTGTCAAAGTAGTCTTCTAGCCGCCCCCCTCGATCTTCATCCCCATCGACCTCCGCCGAGAGCTTAAATAAGAAGACCGCAAGATCTCGATCCGACGTGACCGACTCGGCGAGTCGTCTGAACTCGTGGTC
This sequence comes from Micromonospora sp. NBC_01638, assembly GCF_045209745.1. NCBI lineage: Bacteria > Bacillati > Actinomycetota > Actinomycetes > Micromonosporales > Micromonosporaceae > Micromonospora > Micromonospora sp. NBC_01638. The sequence goes on along the minus strand of NZ_CP109273.1, from coordinate 3,962,706 downwards.
GGCAGACCGATCGGCGCCCAAAAAGTGCTCCAGGCCCCTCGGGTCGTCGGATAACCAGACTTCAATCTCGTCACTCATATATTCGTCCCGCGAAAAGCGCATCGGCAATCTCCGCCCACCGTTGCTCGTGGACGATCAGGTCACCTTTGTTCAAGGATCCTTCAGAGGACGCCGCGATCGATTCCAAATAGCCCGCGACATGGCTGTTTGCCCAGGCGTCAGGCTGCTCATTCAGGTCACTTCGCAGCACGCTGACGAAGACCATCAGGTCATCCAACGACCGCACTTTGTCCGCCGGGGACAGCACCTCCCCATCACTTCCTAGGAGGAATGCCTCTAAGCGCGGAAGTCGTAATGGCGATGCCACCACTTGTTCACCCCTCTAATCCTGATCATGTTTCACCGTCTTTTTCTGTGTTCTTAGGCCTTTTATTCTTCGGGTCAGGGCGCTCCCGGAAAACCTCGCGCTCCTTCGCCCAGGTAGCACGGATCTTTCTTTTGGGCGATCTGGAAGGCAACCGGACGCTGATTATCGAGGGTGAAAGTCTTACCATTCTCTCGGAAGATCCGGATTGGTGGAATAGAATCCGCTCGCACGTCCCCTCGCCGCAACTGCTCGGCAAGTTCCAACACTGACCCACGACCGTCCTGGAAATCGTTCTTGATACTGTCCTGCGTAAATCGAATGGCACTTGGGTCCAGTTCACAAATCTCATCCGCACCGCCCTGGTTGTGAACGAGGACGTCGGTGTCGCCGACCAGGACGTAGTAGGTGTGGATGTCGTCGACGGTGAGGTTGTGGACAGTCGCGACCGCGCCGTAGGCGACGACCGCGATGACGCTGACCCGAGCACCGTCTGGGCTCAGTAGCAGATCACCCGGGTTCAAATGGTCAGCGCGCAGCCACTCCTGCTTGTCATCGACCCAGAACGGGTGGCCATCGGTCGCGGTTACCGTACCGTCGGCCATGCCGTCCCGGTCTGCGTCGATGCTGATGTCGACAAGCGTCTTCTGCCCGTCGCCAGCAAGTAGCGCCGGCCCATCTGCCGCAAACTACCGATGCCTGGCTTCTTCCAGAGGCAAACCCGCCACCCGCCAACAACGCTCCTTAACACATCCGACCAACCCAAAAGTGAAACGCCTTACAACACCCACGAGACAAGATTTCAGTGTCTACATGACAAGGCGACGTTCCATCATCCACGTTTGACGATGCCGGCATAGAACGCCGCCGCCATTGCCGGAAATTCGTTCGAATACGCGGCCATACGTCGTCGACCCTCCGTCGACCGCAACCAGGAAAGGAGCCCGTCCAGGTACCCCTCGATCGACCCCTCCCAGTCCGTAAAGTGGTCATCTCGCAGGAGCGCCTCCAAGAATGCGAGGAAATCAGCGTCGGACGTCACCGTCTCATTTAGCCGATCGAACTCGTCAGCAGCTTGCCCGGTCGACCCGAGGAAGTGGTCGATACCTGACTTTCGCGAATCAGCGCTCAAGGCCCTGATCACCTCCGTTCGCCTTTACTCGTAGTTCCGTCCGACCCACAGCCAGCCAGCTGTGTCGGCCCAACGATCGGGATCATCATATTCATCTCCCACCATGTCTCGGAAAGCTCTCGCGATGGACCCGAGATAGTCCCCTACATTCCGGTTCTCCCACTTCTCCCGCCGCTCCACCAGGTCGCTCCGTAACGCCACCACGAACTCAATCAGTTCGTCGTGTGAGCGCACAGTCTCACCCAGGCCCACGAGCTCGCCCGATGGGTCGACGAAAAAGCGTTCTACATCATCCATTCCAATCTCCTGTGCCATGGCCGCTGCCACTCCGGATTTCTGGTCGAGGATTGCAGCGTGATCCGGTTACCACCACCGACCTCCGTGTTCTTTCTCCTCTTCCTACTCGGATTGAATCGCTCGTTGAAGACCTCACCCCGGGTCGCCTTGACAGTTCTGATCGGTCCCACGTCAGCGGAGCCGCCCACGACGTACCGCGTCTCCCGGACCGCCGGGTTCCTGGCCGCGCCCGCGGTCTTGACCACGAGCAGGTAGGAGAACCCACCTCTCGGCCCAGACCACCAGATCGACGTCGGGCAGGATATTGGGGTAGGTGATCATGTCCCGGTCGATGACGCCCGACGGAAGTGGGCTCGGCCAGCCGAGCGAGAAGGTGGCACCGGCACCCGTCATGGTGGCGAACGCGCCCGCCCCGTCCATCGAGAACGCCACGTCGGCCGTCGACGCGACCAGGCGCACGAGCCCGTCAGCTCCCACGACCAGCCTCGTGTCAATCTCCCGCCACGCACCGCCGGCGATACCCCGGCGGGACAGGTATCCGTCCGCGCGGCAGCGGCAGGTGATCACATCACCTGAAGCACGGACGCCAACACGGCGGAGGACACTGTGGATACAAGCCAGGCAGAACGAATTGACGGCACTGCCAAACCCCCGTGAGGCAAGGTGATCAACGAACGTTCGGCTCAAGTTACAGAGAGATCGACGCCGACGCCATAGTCCAGAACGATCGATACGTTCCATCAACTGGTCTCACCGCGTAGCTACCGGGACGCGCCGCAAGCCAGGCCGTAACGGGCGAAGCCGTGCGGTGCGGTGGATCGAAGGATAAGAATCGGCAGAAGTAGGAGCAGGCGTACAACCAGGCCTTGCCATGGTTGGCGCTTACCTACCCCGGCTATGCGCACGTCACCTCGATGACCCTGAGACCCTCGCCACCGCAAGCGGCGGGCCTGGTGAGCTTCGTACGCGATCAGGAACCTGGCCAACCACGGCATGCGGTCGGGCGGGGTCGATTCCCGTCGCTGTGGGATTCTCACCGGCATGACCGATGTGATCTACCGGGAGGCGGTCCGGGCCGACCTGCCCGCCGTCATCGCCCTGCTGGCCGACGACGTCCTGGGCAAGGCCCGCGATTTCACCGAAATTGACGAGGCCTACGAGCGGGCGTTCGCGGACATCAGCGCCGACCCGCGCAATCAGCTGATCGTGGCCGAGCAGGGCGGTGAACTGGTCGGCTGCCTGCAGATCACCTACATCCCGGGCCTCGGTCGGCACGGCGCGGAGCGGTCTCTGATCGAGTCGGTCCGGGTCCGCTCCGACCTGCGCGGCCAGGGGTTGGGCCGGGACCTGATGACCTGGGCGGTCGACCAGGCCCGGCAGCGCGGCTGCGCGCTGGTGCAGCTCACCACGGACAAGACCCGCGAGGACGCGCACCGCTTCTACCTGGGCCTCGGCTTCGTGGCCAGCCACGAAGGCATGAAGCTCGCGCTCTGACCGCCCGCCAGCGGTGTCCCCCGTGACGCCCGCCCCGGCAGTCCCCGCGCCCAGGGGGACCTGGGAGGACCCGGTGCGACCTGGGCGGGGAGCCGGCCATACGTCGATGGGCCCCCTCCTGTGAGGGAGGCGAATGGCTCGACGGCGGGATCTGATTCGGCCTCACCATCGGCAGACTGACATCATGAATGCCGACACGAGCGACCTCGCCTGGGACGGCGCGGCCCTGACCACCAGTGGGGCCACGTCACAATTGACGAAGTTGCGCAGATTCTCCGGCTACGGCGTCGCCATCGCGGTGACGCCGTATTTGCTGATCAAGATCGCCTGGGCTGTCGGCCTCTTCCTTCCCACCGAGCAGATGGGTGAAGCCAGCTGGCGCGCGATCAATGCGGCGACCGCGGCTCTCGCCGCGGTCGCCATTCTGCTGGCGATGGCGTTCTGCAGGCCGTGGGGTGAGCGGCTGCCCGCGTGGCTGGTGGCTTTGCCCGTCTGGGTGGGCACCGGCCTGCTCGTTCCCACGGTCTTGCTGGCGCCGGTGCTGGGCCCCGCCGCCATCGCCCGGGACAGGGAAGCAGGCGCCGCCGACGTCTGGGCTTTCGAGCAGATCCTGGTCATGGTGTCGCTGGTCGGAATCGGCATCGGCCTCCCGCTCGCCTTGGCGGGCTACGTCAAGGCGAGGTGGCCGGAAGCGCTGAGTGGTCCCCTCGACTTCACGAATCGGCCGGGACACACCCAGCAGCTACAGATCAGCCTCGCCCGGCTCGCCGCGGCCGGCTGCATCCCGCTCGGCGTCACCAAGGTCTACTGGGCGACCGGCGGCACCCTCGGCATCGATTCGGGCATGTTGGATCACCGCGACGTGTGGTGGCACCTGCTGTCCTTGAGTACCGGTGTATGGGCACTCGTGGGAGCCTGGGGCCTGCTGGTCTTGACCACCCGCCGCGGAGCGCCGAGGTTCTTGGCGCCGATGGCGGCGGCATGGACCTCGTCAGGGGTGCTCTTCTCTCAGAACCTGTACAGCAGCCTGTCCGCCACTCGCTCTGATGCGCAGCCTGTTCCGGAGTACCCGCTGACTCGCGTCCTGACCAGCGAGGCTGGCCTCGTCCTCGGGGTGCTGATGGCGACCATCATCCTGCTCGTGCTGCACGACCGCCGAGGTGCCCTGCGAGGCGAGAAGCGTTAACCCAAACCCGCAGTCGGGTCACGCGTCGACCAGGCGGCCGTCGCGCAGGGAGAGCACCCGATCGGCGAGGTCGATCAGGGCCGGGTCGTGGGTGGCCACCAGTGCCGTCATGCCCTGGGCGTGCACCACCGCGCGCAGCAGGTCCATGATGGACCGTCCGGTTTCCGAGTCGAGCTGGCCGGTGGGCTCGTCGGCGATGAGCAGGTCGGGCTCATTGGCCAGGGCCCGGGCCACCGCGACCCGCTGCTGCTGCCCACCGGAGAGCTCGTACGGGCGCTGCGCCGCGTGCCCGCCCAGGCCGACCAGTTCCAGCAGCACCGCGACCCGCTGCTCCCGCTCCGCGGCCGGCACCCGCGCCAGCCGCAACGGCACGCCCACGTTCTCGGCGGCGGAGAGGATCGGCACCAGCCCGAAGGTCTGGAACACGAAACCGACGGTGCCCCGGCGCAGCTTCAGCAGCTCGGCCTCGCCGGCCGAGGTCACCTCGTGTCCGGCCACCGTCACCTGACCGCTGTCCGGCCGGTCCAGCCCGCCGATCAGGTTCAGCAGCGTGGTCTTGCCGGCCCCGGACCGGCCCCGGATGGCGACCAGCTCGCCGCTGTCGGCCGTGAACGAGACGTCCTGCACCGCGTGCACGGCGTGCTCACCCCGGCCGAAGGTCCGGCTCACGCCACTGACCCGGACCACCTCGGCCGGGTGCGCCGCCGGCACACCGCCGGACCCGGCCGCACCGGTCACCACCATGTTCCGACGGCTCACGCCCGTGCCCCCCGCTCGTTTGAGGCCCGGTCGCCGGGCCGTACCTGCACGTGGTCCGGCTCCAGGTCGAGCCGGACCCGCTCCTTCAATGCGAGCGCGTCGACGAACGCAGCCGGTAGCTGCATCCGGCCGTTGCGGTCCAGCACCGCGTACTCCTCGCTGATCAGCTCGGTGTTGCCGTCCGCGTCGATCCGAGCGGTCCGGCGTACCTCGGAGGCGGTCCGGCCGTCACGGATCGCGACGGTCCGGCGGACCTGCGTGGCCACGGCGTGGTCGTGGGTGACGACCACGATGGTCACGCCCAGCTCGGCGTTGATGGTGCGCAGCGCCGCGAAGACGTCCGCGCCGGTCGCCTCGTCCAGTTCACCGGTCGGCTCGTCGGCGAAGAGCACCTCCGGGTCGTTGGCGACCGCCACCGCGACCGCGACCCGCTGCTGCTCGCCGCCGCTGAGTTGCCCCGGCCGCCGGTCGGCGCAGTAGCCCACGCCGACCAGGTCGAGCAGTTCCCGGGCCCGCTGCCGGCGGGCCTTCCGGCCGCGTTTGCCGGCCAACTGCATCGGCAGCTCGACGTTCTCCAGCCCGCTGAGGTACGGCAGTAGGTTGCGGCCGGTCTGCTGCCAGACGAAACCGACCAGCTCCCGCCGGTAGCTCAGCCGTCGCTTGGCGGACAGCGAGAGCAGGTCGTACTCGGCCACCCGGGCGATACCGGCGGTCGGCGTGTCCAGGCCGGACAGGATGTTGAGCAACGTCGACTTGCCCGAGCCGGAGGCGCCCACGATCGCCACCAGCTCACCCCGGTCGATGACCAGGTCGAGCCCCTGCAGGGCGACCACCTCCACCCCCTCGGTCTTGAAGATGCGCACCAGGCCGTCGCAGACGATGTGTCCGCGCAGGCGGTCCTGCCCGCCGGCCCGCTCGGCGGCGCGTTGCGCGGCCCGCTGTTGCAGGGCGGCCAGGTCAGGCACCAGTGGAGTCTGGGCGGTAGCGGTCATCTCAGCTCTCCTCTCCGAGCCGGAGCACCTCACCGAGGCGCAACCGGCGGTTGTTCAGGGCCTCGACGGCGACCGCGAAGCCGAGGGCGACCGCCCCGAGGGCGAGCACCGCAGCGACCAGACCGGGCTCGAAGGCCACCCGGACCGGCACACCACTGGTGAACGCGGACAGGCCGAGCACCGGGTTGAGCAGCAGGGGCAGCACCGCACCGACCAGCGCACCGGTCAGCACCGACACCGCGACCAGCGGAGCCAACTCGACCAACAGCAGCCCTCGCCACTGCCGGCGGGACAGGCCGAGGGTCCGCAGCCGGGACAACACCTGACCCCGGGCTCGTGCGCCGGCCAGCACGGTGAACGCGATGGCCAGCAACCCGAGCACGGTGCCACCGACGGCGCCGGCCACGAACCCGAAGGCCAGCACCCCGTTCGCGCCGCCGTCACCCAGCTCCCGTCGAACGTCCGCCCGGGTGGCGACCGTCACCCCGCTCGGCCGTTCCCGACCGGTCACCGCACCTGTTTCCTGATAGCGCAGCTGCCCCTGGTCACCGGCCTGCCGCAGCACCTCCGCGTCCAGCCGGTCCCCGGCGACCAGCACGCTGGTCGGCACGGGCGTGGTGTTCCGCGCGGGCAGCGCCTGCCAGGGCAGGATGACGAACCGGCTGGTGTCCGCCGACAGCAGCGGGAAGCTCTCCGCGGTGTCGGCCACCCGGAACTCGTACCGCTCGCCCTGCACGGACACGAAGGCCGAGCCGTCCAGTCCGACGCGGGCCAGGTCGGCGGCGACCGCCGGGGAGACGATCGCGGGCAGCGGCCCCGGTTCGGCCCGGGCGGTGCGCAGCGCGGGCGACACCGGCAGGTCCACGCCGGACTCCCGCGTCACCGTGACCAACCCCGGGACGTCGACCAACAGCACGGACGCCTGCCCGATCCGGGCGTCGGTGCCGATCGCGTCGGTAGCGAGCCGGTCAGCCGGCTCGTTCAGCACCCCGGTGGCGGCCCGGACCCCGGGCAGGCGGCCCAGCTCGTCGATGGTGTCCGGGGCGAACCGTTCACCCCGGATCAGCGCGTCGGCCGGGACCGTCTGCTCGGCGGCCCGGTCCCGGCTCGCGTCGACGCCGGCGGCGACCACCGCGCAGAACGCCGCGGTCCCGATCGCCAGCACCACCACGACCAGTGGGGCGGCGACGGCGGACCGGCCGGCCCGCGCGGTGCCGAGGAAGGTCACACTGCCCCGGGTCCGCGCGGCCAGCCGGCTGACCAGCAACAACGGCCAGGGGTACGCGCGCAGCGCGAGCACCGCCGCGGCGATCGTGAACAGCACGGGCACCGACACCAGGAACGGGTCCACCTCGCCGAGGGTGAGGCCACGCCGACGCAGCAGCACCGTGGCGAGTCCGGCCAGCAGCAGCAGGAAGACCTCGACGGTGAGCCGGCGGGCCGAGGGGCGTACCCGGATCAGGTCGCTGCGGGCCGCCCCGCCGGCCGGCACGGTCAATGTGGCCAGCGGCAGTGCCAGGGTGACCAGCACGGTCGCCACGATGGCGTACGGCGCGGTCGGGTCCGGGGCGCCGGGGAACAGGGTGCCCAGCCACCAGCCAAGGACAGCGGCGATCGGCACCACCAGCAGTGACTCGGCCAGGCTGCGCCGGGCACCTGCGGTGGCCGCGCCACCGCGGGCGCGCAGAAGCGCGAACTCGGCGCGGCGCCGCCGGGCGGCGAGGATGGCCGCGAGTACGACGAGCCCGGCCAGGGTGGCCAGCACCCCGGCCGAGATCACCGCCAGCAGGGTCCGGGCGGCGTTCACCTCTGCGGCGAACGCGCGCAGCGGAACGTCGACGCCCTGGGTCAGCGTGAGTTCCGGGTTGGCGTCGCGTTGCAGCTGTTGCAGGCCGTCGATCAGCTGGTCCAGCTGGCGCGCGTCGATCCGGTCGATGCCGAGGCGGTAACGCCAGTCGGAACGCACCGGCCAACCCGCCGCGGCCCGCTTGTCGATGGTCACCTCGGCGACCACACCCACGGCGATCAACGGCTCGCCGTCCAAGAGCGGTTCGATGACCCGCAGCAGCGATGGCAGTCCGTCCCAGATGCCGTCCGCGCGGTCGGCGGGGCGGAACAACCCGACCACCACCACCGGGGCCCCGTCGGTGATACCGGTGTTGGCGGGTTTGCCGATCTGCAGTTGGCTGCCGGCCCGCAGGTTCAGCTTGCGGGCCACGTCGGCGTCGAGCGCCACCTCGGTCGGCCGGTCAGGGAAGTACGTCTCGTTCGGCCACGTCCCCTCGACGAGGGTGCCGGCCTCCCGGACGCCGGGCATGGCACGCAGTCCCAGGTTGACCAGCAGGTTGCGCGCCTCCAGGTCGGGGCCGACCACTCGGCTTGGCGCGGCGTCCACGCTGTACCACCGCTCGGCCACCGCCGATCGCACCGGCGGCGGCATCTTCTCGGCCATGGCCTCGAACTGCCCTCGGGCGCTGCCCATGACCGAAAGCGTGGACGGGGTGGTCAGCACGCCGGAGGTGTACGAGATGTCCCGGCGCGCGGCCGGCTCGCTGGTCAACTGCGCCCGCAGGCCCTGTTCGGCGAGCCGATTGACGAGCCTGGGTACCCCGCTGACCAGCAGCGTGACCACCAACGTCAGCACCGCCAGGAGCAGGAACTGCCCGCCGTACGTCCGGACCCGCCGGACGGCCGCGCCGACGCTCATCGCTCTCCCCCGATTCGCAGCTGCACCGCGGCCACCCGCTGACGGATGCCGGTGGCGATGAACGCGCTGAAGGCGAGCGCCGCCAGCAGCAGACCGACCGCGGTCAGGCCGATCGGCACCCAGGGCAACACGAACGTCGCCGGGGGAATCGGCCGGCCGGCGGCCGGGGTGAGAATGACCAGTGGGGCCATGGTCGCGCCGACCGCGGCGCCGAGCAGCAGCCCGACCCCCACGCCGATGCCGGCGAGGAAGGTCTGTTCGGCCAACAGCGCCCGGGCCAGCAGCCGGGGCGTGGCGCCGAGGGTGTGCAGCACCGCGAACTCGCCGAGCCGGTGCCGGGCGGTGGCCCACACGTCCACCATCAGGCCGACGAGGGCGAGCAGCACCGCGCCGAGCGCGGCGGCGAGCATTCCGGTACGCGAGCCCCGCCAGTACGGGTCGTCGGCGGCCGACTCGATCGCCGCTTCCCGGTTGAGCACGGTGACGCCCGGCAGCTCGCTGGCCGCTCGGGCCGCGGCCGTCGCGTCGTTGGCGCCGACCCACCACTCCGGTACGGGTCGCACCGCGCCCCTGTCCCGAATCAGCTTGTCGACTGCCGCGGGCAGATCCAGCAGCACGCCTTCTCCGGTGCTCGCCGGCACGGCGGTCAGCTCACCGACCAGGTGGACCCGCAGCGTCGCACCGGAGAGCGTCAGGTCGACGTCGTCGCCGACGCGCAGGCTCAGTGCCTCGCGTACCCGAGGGGTCATCAGCACGGGTACCGGCCGGCTCTCCCCGCCCGGCACGACGGCGAACCCGGTGGGCGGCTGGTACGCGAACTCCCCGCCGGGAAACACGTCCACCGCTTGGGCCGCGGCGAACCCCGTGGGGGTGGTCCGCACCGGTTTGGCTTCCTTGCCGGGGGCCGTCACGACCCAGTCACCGCTCAGCCCGGCGGGCCGGGTCCTGCCGTCGGCACCGACCACCGTCAACTCGTCCATCTGGAGCTGGTACGAGTTGCCGGCGGCCAGCCCACCGTCGGCTTCGAACCCGGCCAACCGCAGTCGGGCCCCGCCCACGTCGGGCAGTTCCACGGTGAACCGGGTGGCCCGACCGTCGCTGCTGGCGTTGGCGGCCGGCAGCCGCAGGGCGTACCCGTCGGAGCTGGTGACCAGCAGCGTCACCGCGATCTGGAGAGGCCGGCTGGCTGCAGTCACCGGGGTTCGGACGATTCCGGTGATCGCGCGCGCGTCGGCGGCCAACTCGACACCCCCGGGGGCTCCCCGCGCGGCGATCATCCGCTTGTACTGTTCGGTCGCAGGATCGTCGCTCAGGCCCTCGGCGAGTCGGACGACCCCGGGAGCGCTGGCCGGGTCGAGACCGATCACCGTCACCGGCAGGTCCTCCCGGCCGACCCGTACCTCGTCGCGCCACGCCGGCAGCACCCGGTTCACGCTTGGCAGCGCGGCGAGTTGAGCCGCTCGGTCTGGCGGGGCGACCCCGGCTCGTTCGGTCACCCGGAGGTCGGCACCGACGGTGTGCCCGGCCTGTTCGACCTGGGACCGCTCGCCGGTGCTGATCAGGGACCAGGCCAGGGTGCTGCCACCGACGGCGAGGGCGAGCAGCAGCACCGGGCCGGCGTGGGGACGCCGACCGGCCTGCCACATGCCGAACATGGTGGCCGTCCAGGGACGTCGGTCGACGAACCGCTCGGCGAACCGGGTGAGCGGCGGGAGAATCCGCAGCGCCAGCACGGCGCCGGCCAGCACACCGAGCGTCGGGGCGGCGACCAGCAGCGGGTCGAGCCCGAGCCGGCCGCCCGAGCCGGCCAGCGGGGAGGCGTACCGGCGTAGCTGCACCCAGGCGAGCACGGCGAGCGCCACGAGCACCAGGTCGATACTGGCGCGCTGGACGCTCGCCGCCCGGTTCGGCCGGGACCGGGCGGCCATGTCGGCCACGTACGTGCCGGCGTTGCGCAGCGTCGGAAGGACCATGGCGACGAGGCAGCCGGCCGCGGTAGCCGCGGCTGCCGCCCAGACCAGGGTGGTGTTGCCGCCGACGTTGGGGAGGTCGTCCGGCCCGCCAGGTCGGATGTACCGCAGCACCACGCTGGCGATCAACGGCCCGAGCACGGCGGCCGGGGCGACCACCAGGGTCGCCTCGCGGGCCGCCAGGCCGGCCAACTGCCGGCGGGCAGCGCCGCGGGCACGCAGCAGCGCGGTCTGCGGGCGGCGGTCCTCGTGCAGCAGTGCGGCGACCAGGACCAGCGCGTACCCACCGAGCACCAGGATGAGCAGCAGCGGGGTGGCCAGCGAGGAGCGACCCACCAGGTCGGCGCGGGCGATCCGGTCCAGCAGCTGCTCCATTTTCGTCACCGACTGCCCGGAGCTGCCCAGTTGAGCGGCCTCGGGCACCGCCGAGGCGGCCTCGGTGAGGGCTTCCCGCACGGCGGGCAGGTCGGCGGTGTCGACGCCGCTGAGGTTCGGTGTGGCCAGCCAGGACGCCGACACCGAACCCGGGAAGGTGGCCGCGAAGTCGGCCGGGTCGAGCACGAACGGCCCGTACGAGGTGCCCGAGCCGACGCTGCCCGCCCCCACCCCGGGGGCCAGCAGCCAGTACGCGTCCGCCGGGTCGCGGGGCCGCCAGGTGCCGGCGAGCAGCAGTTCGCCGCGCCGTTCGGTGGCACGGTCGCGCACCGGGACACGCTCGCCGACGCTCAGGCCGAGCGCGCCGGCAACCCGCTCCGGCAGGCTCACCTGGATCGGGTCCGTCCCGGCGCGGGGCCAGGCTCCGCTGGTCAGCTCCGCGTGGCCAGCGAGGTCTTCGAGCGTGGCCAGGTTCGCGAAGACTGGTTCGTCGTCCGGACGGGTGACCTGCCCGAGGTCGCCGGTCAACTCCCGGCCGGTGCCGTATCGGGCTGCGGCGACGCTGACCGGGGCGCCGGCGAGCCCGTCGGCGAACTCGGCTCGGACCGCCTTGTCCCGGGCCGCGAACTCAGCCGCGTCGCGTCCGCCTGAGCCACTGACCAGTAGGCCACGCTCCTCGGCCGGCGAGGCGGCAACCAGCGCCCGCTGCCCGGCGTCCACCGCCCGACGGTTGTAGTCGGACAGCCCGGTGACCAGCGCGACGGCGACGAGGGCGGCGATCACCGCCGCAACCAAGAGTCCACGCGCCTCGCGGGCCCGTCTCCACACCAGCTTCATCCGACGCCTCCCCTGGCCCTGGTGGGCCGACGACCTTCAAAACAGGTCACCTACCGGGAAAGGTTCGCGCCCGTTACTTGATCGTTATCACGGGAGGGTCAGCGCGACGGCTGTCAGGGCGTACCTCATGGGGTCTCCTCCTCGACCCACTCGAGCAGGTCCCCGGGCTGGCAGTCGAGCACCCGGCACATGGCTTCCAGCGTGCTGAAGCGGACGGCCTTGGCGCGGCCGTTCTTCAGCACCGCCACGTTGGCCGGCGTGAGCCCGACGCGCTCGGCGAACTCACCGACGCTCATCTTGCGCTTGGCCAACTCGACGTCGATGCGGACGACGATGGGCATCAGATCACCGCTTCCATGTCGGTCCGCAGCGTGGTTGCCTGCCGCAGCAGCGCACGCATCACCACCATGAGGAGCCCCAGCACGGTGACGCCCACCGTCAGCAGGAACAGCAGGAGTGGCACTCCCGGGTCATCCGCGTTGAACCCGACCCAGAGGAAGACACCCACGAGCACCACCCAGGCGGCGGCGACGGCCCACACGATCGCGTCCACCCACTTCAGGGACGCCTCGGTGAAGATGCGGTCGTTCTTGACCAGGCTGAGCAACTTCCAGGTCGCGACGATGACCACCTGGACGCACAGCACCCAGAACACCGTCACGGCGGTCGCCGGCCAGCGCAGGTAGGCATCCTCGGGCGACTCCTGGGCCATGTACGCGAACTGCCCGGGCAGCGAGAGGGTCTGGAACACGATCAGGACCCCGAACAGCACCACCAGGAAGACTCTGAGAGCGGCAACCGCTCGATGCTCCGTGACCATGCATCGAGTTTCGCTCGCTACCTATCGAAAGTCAATCGGTTCACTGGTCGCCGCTCCCGGGCGTGGCCGCGTCGCCCGCCGACACCGGCCTGGCTTTCTGCGGGTAGATCGTCTCGTGACGGGCCAGCATGGCCACGAAGTCGACGACCTTCCGCTCGCGGGTCTGCGCCCGTTTGACGGCATTGAGGCGGTAGATGAGAGCGAACCGGTTGGTCTTGGTGAGCACGTCGAACATGGCCTGCGCGGCGGGGTCGGCGGCGATGGCGGCGAGGAGGTCGGCCGGCACCTCAGCCTCCGACGGTGGGGCGTAGGCGGCCGCCCACCGCCCGTCCGCCTTTGCGGCTTCCACGGCGGCGCGGCCCGGTGGCAGCATTCGTCCCTGCGCCTCCAGCCGGGCCACGTGGGCGACGTTGCGTTGCGACCACGAACTGCGGGACCGGCGCGGGGTGAACCGGATCCACGAGGTCTCCAGATCCCGTTTACGGGCCTGCCCGTCGATCCAGCCGAAGCACAGGGCCTCGTCAACCGCCTGCTGCCAGGTCAGCGTCGTGACCGTGCCGCCCTTCTTGGTCAGGGCGAGCCAGACACCGGACGACGTGGCGTGGTTGGCCGACAACCATGCGCGCAGCGCGTCAGCGTCCGCGACGATCAACTCATCCAACTCTGCGCTCGCCATGCCGGCAGGCTATCCGCCGACCCTGACCGCCGGTGGCCGCCGTGGGACGCGACCAACGCGCTTTGCGACGATTTCAGCAGGTGGGCACCGCGCCTCGATCCTCGGCTCGCCTGCCCGTGAGTCAGCTTTCGACAAGGATTCAGGGGCGCTGATCGGCCTACGTCCGTCGGTGGTAGTGGTTGCGGCGCGGGAGCTGGTCGGGGTCAAGCCAGGCCGGCGGCACGAACTCCGGGTGGCCGGCGTCGCCGAGCCGGACAGCCCAGTCGCTCTGGTGGACGTGTCGATGGTGGTGGCCGCAGAGCAGCACCGCGTTGTCGAGGCTGGTCGGGCCGCCGTCGGCCCAGTGGCGGATGTGGTGGGCGGCACACCAGCGGGGCGGGCGGTCGCACCCCGGGAAGGCGCAGCCGCCGTCGCGGAGCACCAGCGCCCGACGCAGCGGACCGGTGATGAGCCGACGCTGTCGACCCACGTCGAGAACCTGGCCGGCACCGCCGAGCACGGCGGGCAGGATCGCGGCGTCGCAGGCGAGCCGGCGCACCGTGGCGGGGGTGAGGCGCAGGCCGATGTCGAGGGTGCCGGCGCCCAACTGCGAGGCCAGCCCGTCGTAGCCGGTGGTGACGACGAGCTGGGCCGGGTCGCCGCCGTTCTCGGGTAGTTCACCGGTGCGCAGGGCGAGCCGGCACACGTCGGCGAGGGCGTCGTGGCGGCGCTGGCCGGCGCAGCGGGTGTCATCAGGCCCGGAGGGGGCGCTGAGCGGGTCGATGACGGCGCGCAGCAGCGCGGCGGCCTCCGCATCGAGGGTGCCGCTGAGGCGTAGCCGCCCGCCGGCCTGTTCGGAGATGGTGACGTGCCGGTCGCGGGCGGCCCGGGCGGCCTCGGCGTCCAAGGCCGCCGAGGCGGCGGCGTCTGCCAGGTCGGGAGCGACGTGGTCGAGAATCCGGGTGCCCATCCGGCGCAGCAGTGACGGGTCGAACTGCGCGGCCCACTCGACCAGCACGCCGACGGCCTTGTCGGCCACCTCGACGCCCGCCGAAGCCGACACGGCGGCGGCCGTGTCTGCGATGACCCGGGCCTGCTCCACACTGACCGCCCCGCTCGCCAGGGCTTCCCGCACGCCATGCGGGGCGGCGTCGACGCAGGCGGCGAGGCTGACCAGCCGACGGGCGGCGGCGACGTCGAGTCGCAGGCGGTGGCGCAGCCACCCGGCCGTCGACGACGCGCCCTGCGCGACCGCGGTGCCCCGCCCGTCCAACTCCCGGACGACCGCCAACTGCACCGCCGCCAGCCGCTGCTGGAGCCGGTGCGTGGCATCGAGCGCCGCGATCAGATCATGCTCGGCGAGGGCCCAGGCGGCGGCGTCGGCGCAGGCAGCCACCGCACTCTCCGCCCGCGCCAACTCATCGATCACAGGCAAATTCTAGAACAGGTGTACGACACTTCTCGGCCGCGCAGGGGTCATCGGATCACCCGCCCAGAGACTTTCTCAGCCTTCGGCCAACTCCGGACGGTGCTCCCGAATCCAGGCCACCACGTCCGACTTCCGCCAGACCTTTCCCATCGCCAGCACGGCAACCGGCTCAGGGAAGTTCCGCTGATTGGCAATCACGGATGCACGCTGCCGGGACACGTTCCCCAGCATCTCCCGAATCTCCGACACGCCCACCAGGTCCACCCATTGACGATGACAGCGGCACAGTCGCCACACTGCGACAACTACGCACACTGTTGACGCAGACAACAAGTGGCGTCACGCTTGTCGGATGACTACGCCGAAGGCCTCCCCCAGCCACGACCATCAGCCACTGAGCAACCTGCACCCGGTGCACCAGCACCTGCCGCGCCGGCCGCTCTGGCTCTGCCGGGTGTGCGCCGCCACCTGGCCGTGCGCAACCGCACGGATGTTGCTGCGGGTGGAGTACGGGACTGACCGGGTGGCGTTATCGATCTACATGGCGGGTCAGTTGTTCGACGCGACGGCCGACCTGCACAGGCTGAACCCCGATCCAGCACCTGACCCGCAGGAGCTGTTCAGCAGGTTCCTGGCGTGGACTGCCCAGTCACCTGCCTGAGGCGAGGCTGGTCAGGCGCTGTCGTCGCCGGGGGCGTGCTTGGCGCGGCTGGGCTGGACCCGTTTGGGCTCGCCGGGCATTTTCGGGTGGTCCGGCGGGTACGGCAGGTCGCCCTGACCGGCAGCGGCGTCCCGTTCGGCCCACTCCAGCAGCGGGGTGATGTCCCACGGGGCGTCGTCGATGCCCGCATGCGGGTCGCCGCGCTCGGCCAGCCGGGCCGGGACGGTGCGCAGGTCGAAGTCGTCCGGGTCGACGTCGGGCAGCTCGTCCCAGGTGACCGGGGTCGAGACGGTGGCCCGCGCGTTGGCCCGCAGCGAGTACGCGCAGGCGATCGTGCGGTCCCGGGCCATCTGGTTGAAGTCGACGAAGACCCGGCTGCCGCGCTCCTCCTTCCACCAGGCGGTGGTGACCAGGTCGGGGTGGCGGCGCTCCACCTCCCGCGCGAGCGCGATGGTGGCCCGGCGCACCTCGGTGAACGTCCAACGGGGCTGGATACGCAGGTAGACGTGCACGCCCCGGCCGCCGGAGGTCTTCGGCCAACCGCTCACTCCCAGCTCGTCGAGGAGGGCGCGGACCTCCCCGGCGGCCCGCGCCGCGTCGGCGAAGTCGGTGCCGGGCTGGGGGTCCAGGTCGATGCGTAGCTCGTCGGGCCGGTCGACGTCGGCGGCGCGCACCGGCCACGGGTGGAACACGATGGTGCCCATCTGCGCCGCCCAGGCCACGTGCGCGAGATCGACCGGGCAGAGCTCCGCCGCGCTCCGACCGCTCGGGAAGGTGATCTCCGCGGTCGTCACCCAGGGTGGCACGCCCCGGGTGGGCACCCGCTTCTGGAAGAACGCCTCACCCTCGATGCCATCGGGGAAGCGTTGCAGCGTGGTGGGCCGGTCCCGCAGGGCGCGCATGATCCCGTCGCCGACCGCGAGGTAGTAGTGGAAGACGTCCGCCTTGGTGAAGCCCCGCAGGGGGAAGATCACCCGGTCCGGACTGCTCAGCCGTACGATGTGCCCGGCCACCTCGACCTCGGCGACCGCTGCCTTGGTGCCACCCATCCCGCGACCTTATGCCACGCCCCCGACGTTCGACGTACCGTTGACGGGTGAGTCTTGACGACAACGAGCTGCCCCAGACCGAAGACGAGTGGCGGGTCCGCCTGACCCCCGAGGAGTTCCACGTCCTGCGGGAGGCCGGCACCGAACGCCCGTGGACCGGCGAGTACGTGGACACGAAGACCCAGGGGGTCTACCACTGTCGCGCCTGCGGGCTGGAGCTCTTCTCCAGCGACACGAAGTTCGACTCCCACTGCGGCTGGCCGAGCTTTGACGACGCCATCCCGGGCCGGGTCAAGGAAATCGAGGACCGCAGCCTCGGCATGCCCCGTACGGAGATCCGCTGCGCGCGCTGCGACAGTCACCTCGGGCACGTCTTCCACGGCGAGGGCTTCACCCCGAAGGACACCCGGCACTGCGTCAACTCGGTCTCCATCCGACTGGAATCCCGCTGACCTGAGCCGGCCCCGCCGCGCCGGCGGCGTACCCCGGCTCAGCCTGGCCCGGCGAGCAGCTCGACCTCGGCGGTCCGGGACTGCTCGATTCGTCGGGCCAGGTCGCGGACCCGCTCGTTGCGGCCGACGCCGACCTGGGCTCGGGCCAGGTCGGCCGCCGATCGCTGGTGGTCGGCGAGCACCTCGCGCAGCACCCGGTCGACGTCCGCGTCCGGCGTGGTCCGCAGCCGGTCGAGCGCGGCGTCGTCACCGTGCCCTTCGTGATGGTGTGCGGCCGCGCTGGCGCCCGGCCCGGCCGTGGGCAACCAGCCGCGCATCGCGGACAGTTCGTCGGACTCGGTCGCCTCGATGGCGGCGGCCAGGGTACGCAGCCCGTCGTCGCGCACCCGGTCCCGGGCCAGTCGGACGATCTGCAGGGTGCGTTCGCTGTGCCCGACCATCGTGCTCAGGAACACCACGTCGATTCCGCTCATCGCGTCTCCGTCGGCCGAGGATCCGGCCACCGTGGACCGGGCCACCGTGGACCCGGCCGGGGAGGCGGGAGCTGGTTGTGGCGCGACTGACGGGCTCGACGTGGGCGACCCGGCGCAGGCGCTGGTCAGCAGCACAGCGACGACAAGGGACACCACAGGGGTACGACGGGGCATGCCGGGTGCTCCGTTCACGCGAGGGTGGCGACACGGGTGCGGCCAGCGGCCGCACCCGTGCGGTCAGACCTGAAGCCAGAGCGCCGGTACGTTCGGCGGCTCCCACCCGGGGATCGCCGTGTGCGCCTGCCGGCAGCGGTACGTCAGCCCGCCGTAGGTGACCTGGTCGCCGACCTGGTACGCCCGGCCCGCCGTCCAACTGCCGCCCGGGGCGGGAGTGGTCGGCGTGGTGGTCGGGGTGGGCCGTGGAGTGGGTGAGGCGGTGGGGGTCGGGGTGGGGGTTGGCGTCGGCCCGCCTCCGCCGCCGATCTGCACGTCGATGCAGGAGTAGAAGGCGTTCGCCGTGTCGGCGATGTTCCACACCGCGAGGATCTTCTGCCGGCCGGAGAAGCCGCCGAGGTTGACGTTGTGCGAGACCGTGGCGCCCGGCTGCTGGCCGTTGCCGTTGACCACGCCGACCCGGGTGTTGCCGATCCAGTACTCCCAGTTGCTGGTGGCGTGCCGGGCGGTGTTCACCCAGGTGAAGGTCAGCGAACTGCCGACCGAGGTGGCCGGCCAGCCCCGGCCGTCGTCGTTGAGGACGGCGAACTGGGCGATTCCGGCGTTGCAACTGCGCAGGCCCTTGGGCCCCTCGACGCTCTGCGGCTCGTACTTGATCTGCCCGCAGTCGGGCACCCGGCCCTGCGCGCAGAGCGCCTGCCGGCTGGGCGGGGCGGAGACGTAGCCGTGCGCCTGCGCGGGGGCGGCGACGGTGAGGGTGGCGGCGACAGCACCCGCCGCCACCAGCGGGACGGTCATTCTTCGACGCATCGGGGCAGCTCCTTCTCCAGGTCCGGTGGGTGCCCCTCAAGGTAATTTAAACATTGTTAACAGTAAAGACCCCTATCGATAAATCCATCGATGGTGGCGAGTTTTCTCGTTTCCCCCCGCCGCCATCCTGAACTGAGCGATCCTGTAGGCACTTGTCCTGATATTGGAGGTTTTCCGTGGCAGCGTGCGAGGTCTGCGGCAACGACTACTGGATGGCGTTCGAGGTGCACACCGTCAGCGGTGACGTGCACACCTTCGACTCGTTCGAGTGCGCGATCCACCGAATGGCACCGATCTGCGAGCACTGCCAAGTCAAGATCGTCGGGCATGGCGTCGAGGTCAACGGCCGCTTCTTCTGCTGCGGACACTGCGCTCGCGCCGTCGAGGGCACGGTGGGCGCCGAGATCCGCGACGCCGTCGGCGCACGCCCAGCCTGACCGCGATTCTGCGGTACGGTCCTCCCCATGCGGCCATTCCAGGGCGTCCTGCCCCCGCCGCGCTCCTGAGCGGAGCGCCGTCGCCTTCCGCCGAGCGGGTAACTGACCCGGCTCGGCTACTTTGCCGTACGCGCTCCGTCGACGTCGTCCCGTCAACGACTCACCCTTCGGAGCGCATCCGTGTCCACCTCCCGTACCGCGCGGCCGGCTGCCCCGGCGCCGGCCGTCACCCAGGCCCGCACCGGCCTGATCCAGATCACCGTCACCGGCGTGCTGTGGGGCACCACCGGTGTGGCGGTGCAACTCCTGCGCGAGAGCACCGGGCTCAGCCCGGTGAGCATCGGGTTCCACCGCCTCGCGATCGCCGCGCTCGTGCTGCTGGCGTGCACCGCCGGCCGGCTCGGCACGATCCTGGCCGCCCTGCGCACGGCGCCCGTACCGCTGCTGCTCACCGGCGTCGGCCTCGGCCTCTACCAGGCGCTCTACTTCGTCGCCGTGGCGTGGGCCGGCGTCGGCGTGGCCACCGTGGTCAGCCTGGGCCTGGCCCCGGTGCTCGCCGCGATCTGGGAGTCGGTGCGCGCCCGACGGCTCCCCGGCCCGCTGCGACTCGGCACGCTGGCCGCGGCCGTGGGCGGTCTCGCCCTGATCACCGGCGCCACGGCAGACCCCAGCGCGGCAGCGCCCGCCCCGCTGCTCGGCCTGCTCGCGGCGGCCGGCTCCGGCCTCGGGTACGCGGTGACGACCCTGATCAGCCGGCAGGTGTCGCGCCGCGCCGCGCCGATGACGCTGACCACCATCTCCACCACGGTCGGCGCGCTGGCGCTCGCGCCGTTCGCCCTGGTCGCCGGGGTCGGCGTGCCGGTACGCGTCGACACCGTGGCGCTGCTGCTGCATCTCGGCGTGGTCACCACCGCAGTGGCGTACGCGTTGTTCTACGCCGGGCTGCGCACCACCCCGGGCAGCGTCGCCGCCGTGCTGACCCTGCTCGAACCGCTCACCGCCGCGGCGCTGGCGGTGGCCCTGCTGCACGAGCCGCTCCCACTGCCGGTGATCGTCGGCGGCGTACTGCTGCTCACCGCCGTGGCGGCCACCTACCTGGCACCCACCCGCGCCGACGCACGCTAGACCGGCGGCCGGGCGGGACGCACCCGAACCCGCCCGGCCGCACGACCTACCATCGGTGCCGTGCCCCAGCAGACCACTGAGATCCGGACAGCCTCCTTTGCCGACCTGAACGCCCGCACCTTTCACGACCTGCTCAAGCTGCGCATCGACGTGTTCGTGGTGGAGCAGCACTGCCCGTACCCGGAACTCGACGGGCGGGACGTGGAGCCGGGCACGCGGCATCTCTGGCTGACCGACGGCGGCGCGCCGCTGGCGTACCTGCGGATCCTGGCCGACCAGGACGGCAGCGCCCGGATCGGTCGGGTGGTGGTGGCACCGGCGGCGCGGGGCGGCGGGCACGCCGGCCGGCTGATGACCGCGGCGTTGGAGGTGGTGGGCAACCGGCCGTGCGTGCTGGAGGCCCAGTCGCATCTAGTCCCGTTCTACGCCCGGCACGGCTTCGCCCTCAGCGGCCCGGAATACGTCGAGGACGGCATCCCGCACACTCCCATGCGACGCGCAGCCATTGACGCTTGACGATCGGACTGGCATGGTGCCGGGTAGAGCCATCGCGGGAGCCAGCGAATAGGCACGGGAGCGGGCAACTCCCGGCAGTCCGGGTGTCGTCGTCCGACCTCATCCCCCCGGGGGCTTCATGTCCACTCTTGCCCGATCACGACGCGTGCTCTGGTTGTTCGCCATCGCGGCGGCCAGCACGCTCCTGTTGACGACCGCGCTGACCACCATGCTGGTCCAGCCCGCCTCCGCGCACGGGTCGGTCGTCGACCCGGCCTCGCGCAACTACAGCTGCTGGCAACGCTGGGGCAGCGACTTCCAGAATCCCCGGATGGCCACCGAGGACCCGATGTGCTGGCAGGCCTGGCAGGCCGACCCGGCCGCCATGTGGAACTGGAACGGCCTGTTCCGCGAGGGCGTGGCAGGCAACCACCAGGGCGCCGTCCCCAACGGCCAGCTCTGCAGCGGCGGACGCACCCAAAGCCCCCGCTACAACGCGCTGGACACCATCGGCGCCTGGAAGACCACCTCGGTGTCGAACAACTTCCGGCTCCGCTTCTTTGACCAGGCCAGTCACGGCGCCGACTACATCCGGGTGTACGTGACCAAGCAGGGCTTCGACGCGGCCACCCAGCCGCTCGGCTGGAACGACCTGGAGTTGGCCGGCCAGATCGGCAACACCCCGGCCTCGCAGTGGAATCCGGACACCGGTGGTGTCTCGATCCAAATCCCGGTCAGCGCGCCGGGACGCACGGGGCGGCACATCGTCTACACCGTCTGGCAGGCCAGCCACCTGGACCAGTCGTACTACCTGTGCAGCGACGTCACCTTCGGCGGGACGAGCACCCCGCCACCGACCACGCCGCCGCCGACCACGCCGCCGCCCACCACCCCGCCGCCCACGACTCCCCCGCCGACCACTCCCCCGCCGACCACCCCGCCGCCGGCCGGGGCCTGCACGGCGACGTACCAGGTCACCGGCCAGTGGGCCGGCGGCTTCCAGGCTGAGGTGAAGGTGACCGCCGGCGGTTCACCCACCCGGGGCTGGTCGGTGAGCTGGAACTACGGCAACGGCCAGCAGGTCGCCTCGTCGTGGAACGCCACCGTCAGCACCAACGGCACGCTGGTGACCGCGCGCAACGTCAACTACAACGGCACCCTCGCCGCCGGAGCGAGCACCACGTTCGGTTTCCTCGGCTCGTGGAACGGCAGCAACCCGGTCCCGCTGGTCTCCTGCACGACGACCAGCTGACCCCCGTCCGGTGCCGCACCCGGGCGGGGGTGCGGCACCGGCCGGCGGGATATCCAGTGGTGGGTCCGCGCCGACTCCCGGCATCATTCCCGCATGATCGAAATGCGGGTGCTCACCCCCGACGACTGGCCGACCTGGCGCGAACTGCGGCTGGCCGCCCTCACCGAGGCGCCGGAGGCGTTCGGATCCCGGCTCGCCGACTGGCAGGGCGACGGCGACCGTGAGCAGCGCTGGCGCGACCGGCTCGCCATCGCCGGCTCACACAACCTGGTGGCCGTCCTGGACGGGCGTCCGGTCGGGATGGCCAGCGGCGTACCGACGCCAGACCCGCTCGTCGTGGAGCTGATCTCGATGTGGGTGCATCCCGAGGCGCGCGGCCGCAAGGTCGGCCACCTCCTGCTCGACGCGGTGGTGCACTGGGCCCGGGGGCGCGGCGCGGACCAGCTGCGCCTCACCGTCATGCCGGACAATGCGCGGGCGAAGGCCCTCTACCTGCGCGCCGGCTTCAGCCGCGCCAACGAACTGGGCGATCTCCTGCCCGACGGCGTGAGCCGCGAACAGGTCATGCTCCGCCCCCTCTGACCCCACCCCCACCCCCGCGCCCCCGCCCGCGCGGGGCGCGGGGCGCGTCCGCTCAGACCAGGCAGTTGACGATCTCGGCTACCGAGCGGCGGCGGCCCGTGTAGAACGGGACCTCTTCGCGGACGTGCCGGCGGGCGCCGGAGGCGCGCAGGTCACGCATCAGGTCGACGATGCGGTGCAGTCCGTCGGCCTCGAAGGCGAGCATCCACTCGTAGTCGCCCAGCGCGAACGAGGCCACCGTGTTGGCCCGTACGTCCGGGTAGCCGCGGGCCAACTTCCCGTGCTCGGCCAGCATCTCGCGGCGCTCGGCGTCGGGCAGCAGGTACCACTCGTAGGAGCGGACGAACGGGTAGACGCAGATGTAGGGGCGGGCCTCCTCGCCGGCCAGGAACGCCGGGATGTGGCTCTTGTTGAACTCCGCCGGCCGGTGCAGCGCCATCTGTGACCAGACCGGGGTCAGCGCCCGACCCAACGTGGTGCGACGGAACCGCAGGTACGCGTCCTGCAACGCATCGCTGGACGCGGAGTGCCACCAGATCATCACGTCCGCGTCGGCGCGAAGACCGGCGACGTCGTACACGCCCCGGACCACCACGTCCTTGCCGGCCAGCTCCTCGAAGAGGGACACGACCTCACCGGTGACGTTGTCCCGCAGCGACGGCAGCGGGGCGGTGGCCCGGAACACCGACCACATCGTGTAGCGGATGCTGTCGTTCAGCTCCCGCAACCGGGCCGCGTTGGTCTGCTCGGTCATCTCGCCGATCCTCCCAGTGCTGTGATGATCTCTTCGGCCGCCGTCTCGCCGGAGCGGACGCAGACCGGGATACCGACGCCGTCGTAGCCGGCGCCGGCGAGGACCAGGGTGGGGTGCACGGCCCGCAACGCCGTCCGCGCGGCGGCGACCCGGTCGGCGTGCCCCGGGGCGTACTGGGGCAGCGCGCCGCCCCAGCGCTGCACGTGCCCGTCGACGGGGGCCGGCAGCGGGGTGCCGAGTACCGCCGAGAGCTCTCGATGCACGGTGGCCGCCAGGTCCGCGTCCGGGCGCTGGAGATACGCCTCCTCGCCGTACCGGCCGACCGAGGCACGCACCAACGCCAACCCGTCCGGTCGGCGCAGGTGCCCCCACTTGGTGGTGAAGAAGGTCGCGGCCTTGATCAGCAACCCTTCGGTGCTGGGCACCAGAAAGCCGGACAATTCGGGCAGTTGCGGCTGCGGCACCGCCAGGGTCACCAACGCGACGCTCGCGTAGTCCAACTCGCCGACACCCGCCGCGGCAACCGGTGCCGGACCAGCGAGCAGCCGGGCCGCCGGTCGGGCCGGCACCGCCAGCACCACGGCGTCCACGTCGACCTGCTCGGGGTCACGGGTCGGGCCGACGGTGAGCCGCCAACCCGTGTCGGTCGGGGTCAACTCGCGGACGGCGGCGTCCCGGCGTACCGTCGCGCCGCTGGCCGTAACCGCCGCCTCGACCAGGGTGCTGAGCCCACCGACAAGGGTGCCGAAGACCGCAGCGCCGGGCGCACGCGGCGCGGCGGCCTGCGCGGCCCGGACCGCGCCGGTCAGGGTGTGCTCCACCCGGGCCGCACGGGCCAGCGCCGGCATCGTCGTGACCAGCGAAAGATCGTCGGCGCGGCCCGCGTACACGCCGCCCAGCATCGGGTCGACCAGCCGCTCGACCACCTCGTCACCGAAGCGGGACCGGACCAGCGCACCCACCGAGACGTCCGCGTCGGGCCCGACCAGCGGCCGACCACCGTCGGTGTCGGCGTCCGCGACCGGGCGGGCGACCGTGGTCACCCGTTCCAGATCACCGGGTACGCCCACCAGGGTGCCGCCCGGGATGGGGCGCAGCCCTCCGTCGATGACCAGCGCGGCCTGCCCGACCGTGGGGTGCACGATCCGATCGGCCAGCCCGAGCCGGCGGACCAGCGCCACCGCCCCGCTCTCGGCCCCGGTCGGGTCGCGCAGCAGGAACGACTCGGCGCCAAACTCGACCGGCTGGCCAGCCAACTCCCCGGTGCGCAGCTTCCCGCCCAGCGCACCGGACTGCTCGTACACCGTGATCTCGGTGCCGGCCGGTGCGCGGTCGCGCAAGCGGACCGCGGCGGCCAGCCCGGCGATCCCGCCGCCGACCACCGCCACCCGCCAGGGCTGCCGCATCGCCGGTCAGCCCTGGTCGGCCCGGCGGCTGGAAAGCTCGTGCACCAGCGCGACCACCCGGGTCAGCATCTCCGGGTCGGTCTCCGGCAGCACACCGTGGCCGAGGTTGAACACGTGTCCCGGGGCTGCCTTGCCCTGCTCCAGAATACGGCGCACCTCGGCCTCCACCACCGGCCACGGCGCGAGCAGCACGCACGGGTCCAGGTTGCCCTGCACCGCCTTGTCCGGGCCGATCCGGCCGGTGGCCACGTCCAGCGGGGTACGCCAGTCGACGCCGACCACGTCCGCGCCGGCCTCGCCCATCGCGCCGAGCAGCTCAGCGGTGCCCACCCCGAAGTGGATCCGCGGCACCCCGGCGTCGACCAGCCCGCTCAGCACGGCGGTCGAGTGCGGCAGCACGAAACGGCGGTAGTCGGCCTCGGAGAGCGTGCCGGCCCACGAGTCGAACAGCTGCACGGCGGACACGCCGGCCTCGATCTGCACCCGCAGGAAGGTGAGCGTCATGTCGGCCAGCCGGCCGCAGAGCGCGTGCCACAGCTCCGGGTCGCCGTACATCAGCGCCTTGGTCTTCGCGTGGGTGCGCGACGGCCCACCCTCGACCAGGTAGCTGGCCAGGGTGAACGGCGCACCGGCGAAACCGATCAGCGGGGTGTCGCCCAGCTCGATCACCAACTGCCGGACGGCCTCGTCCACGTACGAGACGTCGTCGCGAGTGATCGGGCGGATCCGCTCCACGTCGGCGGCGGTGCGGATCGGCTCGGCGACCACCGGGCCGGTGCCCGGCACGATGTCCAGATCGACCCCGGCCGCGGCGACTGGCACCACGATGTCGCTGAACAGGATCGCCGCGTCCACCTTGTGCCGGCGGACCGGCTGGAGGGTGATCTCGGTGACCAGATCCGGGCGACGGCAGGACTCCAGCATCGGCACGCTCGCTCGGATCTCCCGGTACTCCGGCAGGGAGCGGCCGGCCTGGCGCATGAACCAGACCGGGGTGTGCGGGCTGGGCCGGCGTCGGCAGGCCCTGATGAGGGGCGAGTCGGCCGGTCCGCCGGGGCGAGGTTCTCCGTCTCGGGCGACAGGGCCCGTGGTGTCCGTGGTCATTGCCGCAATCGTGCCACGCCCGCCACCCCCATCCGGGCGGGGGTGAGAGGAAGGGCACCGTTCCTTACGCCCGCACCGCAGCCAGGGCCCCTCGGTGAGCGTCGGCGCGCCGCCGAAGCGGGGGCCGGGCGTCGGCATAGGCTGCCGACATGGCCCCCCCGATCGCGCTCCCGGAGACGTTCGCCCGCGCGGTCGCCGGCCTGCAGTCGGCGGCGCCCCGGCCGGAGATCACCCTGGAGGAGGTCGGCGCCCCCCAGCGGCTGGCCCCGTACGCGTTCGCGCTCTCCGCGACCGTGCTGCGCGACGGCGACGAGGTGGCGAGCGGTCGGCTGATCCTGCTGCACAACCCGGCCGGCCACGAGGCGTGGCAGGGCACCCTGCGGTTGGTCACCTACGTGACCGCCGAGTTGGAGGTCGACCTGGCCGCCGACCCGTTACTGCCCGGTGTCGGCTGGACGTGGCTGACCGACGCGTTGGACGCCCAGGACGCCGGCCACCGGGCGATCGGCGGGACAGTGACGCAGACCATGTCGACCCGGTTCGGCGACCTTGCCGGCCCACCGACCGTCGGCGACATCGAGATCCGCGCCTCCTGGACACCGGTCGACGATGACCTGACCCCCCACCTGCTCGGCTGGTGCGCACTGCTCGCCTCCACGGCCGGCCTGCCGCCACCCGGGGTCACGGCCCTGTCCGACCGCCGCCCCGCCGGCGCAGCCTGACCCCACCGAACGACGTGCCCAGGTGCTGAGAAAAAGCTGCCCGGAGCATTTCTTACCTACTTTTCCTCATCTGATCACCGCAGACGCCTGCACGGACGGGCTTTGCCTCCCCCAATGTCCGGGATCCGGAAGGACACCTCGCGGACACCTGACCGACACACGCCGGACCGGCTGCACCCGCCGGATCCCCGCGCGCACTAGGGTTGGCAGGTGACCGACGAACCACCCCTGCGCCGTCGGCCCGCCGAAGAACTTCCGGGAAACGCACCCCAGCACCCGCCGTCGGCCCAGCCGCAGCCGGCGGGCGAGGGCGCCGACCCGGCCAACGGTGGGCCCGTTCCGCTGATCGCCCCGCGTGACGGCACCCCTGATCCGGTAACCGCTCCGGCCGAGCTCGCCGAGGTCGTGGCCCGCTTCGCCGCAGGCACCGGCCCAGTCGCCCTGGACGCCGAGCGAGCCTCCGGATACCGCTACAGCCAGCGCGCGTACCTGGTGCAACTGCGCCGGGCCGGCTCGGGTACGGCGCTGATCGACCCACTGCCCCTACCGGACCTCAGCGCATTGGACGCGGTGATCGGCGAGGCCGAGTGGGTGCTCCATGCGGCCAGCCAGGATCTGCCCTGCCTGGCCGAGGTGGGGCTGCGCCCACGCCGGTTGTTCGACACGGAACTTGCCGCTCGGCTGGCTGGATTCGAGCGGGTCGGGCTGGCGGCGCTGACCGAGCAGTTGCTCGGGTTCACCCTGGAAAAGCACCACTCGGCGGCCGACTGGTCGAGCCGACCGCTGCCGGAGTCATGGCTGACGTACGCCGCTCTCGACGTGGAACTGCTCACCGACCTGCGTGACGCACTTGACGCCGAACTGGCCCGACAGGGCAAGTCGGAGTGGGCCGCGGAAGAGTTCGCCGCGCTGGTCCGCACCGGGGCACGCCCGCCGCGGGTCCGCGCGGAGCCCTGGCGGCGCACCTCCGGCATCCACCGGCTGCGGGGGGCGCGGGCGCAGGCCCGCGTCCGCTCGATGTGGTACGCCCGGGACCAGATCGCGGCCCGGCGGGACGCCGCGCCCGGTCGGGTGTTGCCCGACTCGGCGATCATCGCTGCGGCCGAGTTGGATCCGAAGGACGAGAAGACCCTGCTGACCCTGCCCGGTTTCGGCGGTCGGTCGGTCCGCCGGTTGGCCCGCACCTGGCTCGCCGCTCTCGACGACGCCCGGCAGTTGCCGGAGGACTCGCTGCCGGTCACCCCGGCTGTGGAGGGGCCGCCCCCGCCGCACCGCTGGGCCGAACGGGACCCGGTGGCGGCCGGTCGGCTGGCCCGCTGCCGGGAGGCGGTGATCCGCATCGCCGGTGAGCACAACCTGCCGCCGGAAAACCTGATCACCCCGGATTCGGTCCGCCGGCTGGCCTGGACCCCGCCGGAGAAGCTCACCGAGGAGACGGTCGCGGACACGCTGCGCGGCCTCAACGCCCGCGAATGGCAGATCGCCCTCCTCCTCCCGCACCTGACCCCGGCCCTGTCCCCGGAACCCCCCACCCCCACCCTCTCCTGACCACCCCGCCCCCTCCACCTCCCACCCCCTCCTCCCCGCCGCCGCCTCGGTTGATCATGAAGTTATTGCCGTCCGGGCCGGCGTGTCGTGACAACAACTTCATGATCAACCGAGGGGGTGGGGGTGCGGCAGGGGCCGGGGCAGGGTGGTGTGGGGTGGGCCACAACGGGGGGTGGGGACGAGGTTGGTTACTGGCGAGTAGCATTCGGGGGAACGTGCCCGTGTCGGCGACCCTCATTCGATCCGAGTGCCGCCTGCCGGCGCGAAGGCCGAATCACGGTCGAATAGGAGGCTCAAGTGCCCCGTGAAGTTCGAGATGTCGTCTTCGTCGACGGCGTCCGTACCCCGTTCGGCAAGGCGGGTGGCATGTACGCCAACACCCGCGCCGACGACCTGCTGATCCGCTGCATCCGTGAGCTGCTGCGTCGCAACCCGCAGCTGCCCCCCGAGCGGGTCGAGGAGGTCGCCGTCGCGGCCACCACCCAGATCGGCGACCAGGGCCTCACCATCGGCCGTACCGCCGCCCTGCTGGCCGGTCTGCCCAAGACCGTGCCCGGCTTCGCCATCGACCGGATGTGCGCCGGCGCGATGACCGCGGTGACCACCGTGGCCAGCGGCATCGCGATGGGCGCGTACGACATCGCCATCGCCGGCGGCGTCGAGCACATGGGCCGCCACCCGATGGGTGAGGGCGTCGACCCCAACCCGCGCATCATCGCGGAGAAGCTGGTCGACCCGTCCGCGCTGGTCATGGGCTCCACCGCGGAGAACCTGCACGACCTGGTCCCGCACATCACCAAGGCGCGCACCGACGCGTTCGCGCTCGCCTCGCAGCAGAAGACCGCCAAGGCGTACGCCAACGGCAAGCTCCAGGACGACCTGGTGTCGATGTCCATCCGCGACGCCGAGGGCGCCTGGGGCCTGGCCACCGTGGACGAGGCTCCGCGGGACACGTCGTTGGAGAAGCTCGGCACCCTGAAGACCCCGTTCCGTCCGCACGGCAAGGTCACCGCGGGCAACGCGGCCGGCCTGAACGACGGCGCCACCGCGAGCCTGCTCGCCGACGAGGCCACCGCGCGCGAGCTGGGCCTGCCCGTGGCCATGCGGCTGGTGTCGTTCGGGTTCGTGGGCGTGGAGCCCGAGGTGATGGGCATCGGCCCGATCCCGTCGACGGAGAAGGCCCTGCGTCTCGGCGGGCTCAGCATCGACGACATCGGTCTGTTCGAGTTGAACGAGGCGTTCGCCGTGCAGGTGCTCGCCTTCCTCGACCACTTCGGCATCGCCGACGACGACGCGCGGGTCAACCCGTGGGGCGGCGCGATCGCCATCGGCCACCCACTGGCCTCCTCCGGCGTACGGCTGATGACCCAACTGGCCCGTCAGTTCGCCGAGCACCCCGAGGTCCGCTACGGCCTCACCGCCATGTGCATCGGCATCGGCATGGGCGGCACGGTCATCTGGGAGAACCCGAACTGGGAGGGTGGCAACAAGTGAGCGCGCTCGCCGCACCGAACGAGGTCGTCACCAGGGCGCTGCTGCGCCAGGTGAACGTGCCAGGACTGGACCGACCCGCCGCTCTGATCACGCTGGACAACGGCTTCGACCACACCAAGCCGAACACCTTCGGCCCCGGCGGGCTGGCCAGCCTGGACGAGGCGATCACCACCGCGCTGGCCGCCGACCCGGCGTTCATCGCGGTCACCGGCAAGCCGTACATCTTCTGCGTGGGCGCGGACATCGTCGGCCTGCCGCAGCTGGCCGACCGTGCGCAGGCGTTGGAGATCGGCCGGCTCGGTCACCGGGTCTTCGCCCGGCTCAAGGACAGCACCGTCCCCACCTTCGCGTTCGTCAACGGCGCGGCGATGGGCGGTGGCCTGGAGCTGGCGCTGCACTGCCACTACCGGACGCTCTCCGGTGGCGCGGCGGCCCTGGCCCTGCCCGAGGTCTCCCTCGGTCTGGTGCCCGGCTGGGGCGGCACCCAGCTGCTGCCGAACCTGATCGGCATCCCCGCCGCGACCCAGGTGATCATCCAGAACCCGCTCATGCAGAACAAGATGCTCAAGCCGAAGCAGGCTGCCGAGCTGGGCATCGCGGACGTCCTGCTGGAGCCGGCCGACTTCCTGGAACGATCCCTGGAGTGGGCCGCCGGCGTGGTCCGGGGTCAGGTCACCGTGACCCGGCCCGAGGTCGACAAGGACATGTGGGCGGGCGTGCTCTACTTCGCCCGGCAGACCCTCGATGCGCGGCTGCACGGCGCGGTCCCGTCCGCGTACAAGGCACTGGACCTGCTGGAGACGGCGAAGGACGGCGACTTCGCCGCCGGCACCGCCGCCGAGGACGAGGCCCTCGCGGACCTGGTCTTCTCCGAGGAGCTACGCAGCGGCCTGTACGCCTTCGACCTGGTGCAGCGGCGGGCCAAGCGGCCGGCCGGAGCTCCGGACAAGGGACTGGCCCGCACGATCACCAAGGTCGGCATCGTCGGCGCCGGCCTGATGGCCAGCCAACTGGCGCTGCTGTTCGCCCGCCGTCTCCAGGTGCCGGTGGTGATGACCGACCTGGACCAGTCCCGCGTGGACAAGGGTGTCGGCTACGTGCACACCCAGATCGAGAAAGCCGTCACCAAGGGCCGAATGGACAAGGGCACCGCCGCCAAGCTGTACGGCCTGGTCAGCGGCACGGTCGACAAGAGCGCCTTCGCCAATGCTGACTTCGTCATCGAGGCGGTCTTCGAGGACCTGGGCGTCAAGAAGCAGGTCTGGGCCGAGCTGGAGAAGATCGTCTCCCCGGAGGCGGTGCTGGCCACCAACACCAGTTCGCTGTCGATCACGGAGATGGCCGCCGAGCTGGAGCACCCCGAGCGGGTGGTCGGCTTCCACTTCTTCAACCCGGTGGCGGTGCTGCCGCTGCTGGAGATCGTCCGGGGCGAGCGCACCGACGACGCCACCCTCGCGACCGCGTTCGCGGTCGGCAAACAGCTCAAGAAGTCCTCGGTGCTGGTCAAGGACGCCCCGGCGTTCGTGGTGAACCGGCTGCTCACCCGCTTCCTGGGCACCGTCTTCGCCGCCGTCGACCAGGGCACCCCGCTGGACGTGGCGAACAGCGCACTGGACCCGCTGGGCCTGCCGATGCGCCCGCTCGCCCTGCTCCAGTTGGTCGGCCCGGCTGTCGCGTACCACGTGGGCGGCACCCTGCACGCGGCGTACCCGGACCGGTACGGCGTCAGCGAGAACCTCAAGCGGATCGCCGACTCGGGGCAGCCGATCGTGGTCGACGACCAGGTCAACGACGAGGTCGCCAAGCTGCTCGTCGTCGGTGACCAGCCGCTGACCGCCGAGCAGGTACGGCAGAACGCGCTCGACGCGCTCGCGCAGGAGATCCGGCTGATGCTGGACGAGGGTGTGGTCGCCGAGGCGCAGGACATCGACCTGTGCATGATCCTCGGTGCTGGTTGGCCGTTCCACCTGGGCGGCGTCACGCCGTACCTGGATCGGACCGGCACCTCCGAGCGGGTCACCGGCCAGCGGTTCCTGCCGCGCGGGGCGGCGAGCCTGCCCGCCTGAGGAGATCGCCGCGCCACCGTCGCGGTGGTCGGACCGTCCCTCGTGGGCGGACCGGCCACCGCGTCCGTTTGTGATCAACCGGCCGTCGGAGGGGACCTGCGCTGAACACCGTCGGAAGCTTCACCGGGTTAAGATCACGCGCTTTGCACACCCAACTTGGGGCTGAACAATGTCCCAGCCGCCGGCCACCCCCTACGGCCCGCCGCACGATTCCCCCACCCCGCCGCAGCAGCCAGGCCAGCCGCAGCAGGGCGTGGGCTGGACGCCGCCGCAGCAGGGCTTCCCGCCCGCGCAGCCGGGTCAGCCCTATGGTGACCCGAGCCTGCCCGCCGGCCCGCCGCCAGCGAAGAAGTCGAAGGTCGGCAAGATCCTGCTGATCGTGCTGTCCGTGGTGCTGGTGCTCTGCCTCGGCGGCGTGGCGGCCATCTGGTTCACGATCAAGGACGACGTGGGCGAGGTCGTCGACGCCACCAAGACCCGGGTGACCGCGCCGGCCACCCTCGCCGGCCGGCCGAAGAACACCGACCCGCAGCTGCAGTCGGCCGCCGACCTGATGGTCACCGAAATGAAGTCGACGGTGCAGGGGGAGAGCAGCACCGTCGGTGCCTTCTACGGCGACCCCGCCAAGCAGGACCTCATCATGATCGCTGCCGTGTCCGGGCTGCTTTCCGACCCCAAGAAGGAGTTGGACGCCTTCGTGACCGGGCTCTCCACCGAGCTGGCGGTGACCAACATGGCGTCGGTCGAGCCCGGCCCGCTCGGCGGTGAGGCACGCTGCGGCGACGGCAAGGCCGAGGGCCTGGCGCTCGGCGTCTGCGTCTGGGCGGACCGGGGCAGCGAGGGCATGGTGGTGATGTACTTCAAGTCCGCCGAGCAGGCGAAGGCCGAGTTCGTCACGATCCGGGGTCAGGTCGAGCAGCGCTCCTGACCGTCAGCGACCGGGGCCCCGGCCACCTTCGGGTGGTCGGGGCCCCGGTCCGTATGCCACGGACCGCTTCGCGTCAGGCCACCGGGAAGTACGCGTTCAGCTTGCTGCGCAGGTGGGCCGCGTAGATGATGCCGAGGGCCGGGCTACCGCGGTACGCGGCGGCCGCGCCGGTGCCCGCGTCCACTGCCACCGGCCGGGCGAGCGCGGCGAACTTCACCCGCTGCTTCTCCTGCGCCCAGGCCGACGCCGCCGGCTCGATCTGGGTGCCGACCAGTGCGGGGATCACCGCCACCCCGTTCTGGAAGCCGCGCAGTTGCCCCTTGCGGGCCAACACGTAGTCCATCGCCGAGGTGCTGAACGCCTCCAGGGTGGCGGCCGTGACCAGCGTCGCGGGCGCGGCGATCGTGAACAGGTGCAGCTTGGTCGCCATCCACCGCAGCTTGAAGTCGCCACGGTAGCCGACCAGCACCGGCACGCCGCCCCAGTCCTCGATTTTCACCTCGCAGCCGTCGGCCCGCAGCCGCTCACCGGTCGCGGTGAGATACGCCTGCACCGGCTCTGTCGCCGTCGTGTCCATCTGCCCACACGCCTTTCGCCCGCTGCCCTGGCCGCTCATCTAACACCACCGCGGCCCGCCCCGCCGCCCCTGTCGATCATGGACCAGGTGCCGGGTCAAGCAGGGTTCCGGACCCAGGCTTTCGGGGCGGCGGCAGGCCCCGGCCACCCGAAGGCGGCCGAGGCCCGCTGCCGTGCCGTGCGCCGACGGTCAGGCCGGTTCGGCAACTCCCGCTGCGGCCCGCGCCGCCGCTGCCGCCGCCCGCTCGGCCGGGTTGCCAAGCACGCAGAACTCGTTGCCCTCCGGGTCGGCGAGCACCACCCAACCCCCGCCGGTCGGGCTGACCTGATCGGCGACGAGCGTCGCACCGATGCCGAGTAGTCGCTCGACCTCCTCGGCCCGGGTCCGGTCGGCGGGTTGCACGTCCAGGTGCAGCCGGTTCTTCACCGCCTTGCCCTCGGGCACCGCGATGAACAGCACCTCCGGACCGCCCGGCGGCAGGAGCATCGCCTCCGGGTCGCCGGGGAAGTCATCGGGCTGCCGAGGGCAGTCGAAGACCTGCGACCAGAAGCCGGCCAGTGCGTACGTGTCGTGACAGTCGATGCTGATGTTATGGATGATCGAACTCACAGCTGGTCCTCCACAGTGGTGGTAGGGACACGTTCGCCGGCGCTGCGGACCACGCAGAACTCGTTGCCCTCCGGGTCGGCGAGCACCGCCCAGCCCGTCCCGTCGGCGCGCCGTCGGTCGGCGACCATCGTGGCCCCGAGGCCGAGCACCCGCTCGACCTCCTCGTCCCGGGTCCGGTCGACCGGCTCCACACAGATGTGCAGCCGGTTCTTGGTCACCTTGTCTTCCGGCACCTCTTGGAAGAACAGGTTCGGGATGGTCTCGTCCTGCGGCAGCAGGGCCGCCTCCGGATCACCCGGGACGGCCTCGGAGTGCCGGGCGTACCCGAGCACCGCCGACCAGAAACCGGCCAGGGCGTACGTGTCGTGACAGTCGAAACTGATGTTGCGGATCCGTGGATACACGGGTGTTCCCTCCGTGCTGGATGGGGACGCTCCGCCTCCGGGGGTCAGCCGAGAGAAACCCGGGGCGCGGAGCCAGTGTTGGTGGACATCGACGCACCCCCCTTCAATCTCGAGCTGACAGAGTGATCTTGCCATCGGCTGAGGGCCGCCCGCAACCCCGTTCAGCCGATGGCGGGCACCGGACCGGGCACCGCCGGGGCGTCCGCCGACGGCAGGGTGACCGTCACCTCCAGGCCACCGCCAGGCTGCGCGATGACCCGTACCGTGCCGCCGTGCGCTGTGCAGACCGCCCGGACGATGGACAGCCCCAGACCCGAGCCGCGGGCGCCGGTGCGTTCCCGGCCGCCACGCCGGAACGGTTCGAACAGCCCCGGCACGTCGGCCTGGTCCACCTCGAAACCGGTGTTGCCCACCACGAGCCAGGACCGGTCGCCGTCGGTGCCGGTACGCACCCAGAGCCGGCCGTGCAGGTGGTTGTAGCGGACCGCGTTCTCGATGAGGTTGCCGGCCAACCGGTCGAGCAACCCCGGATCACCGACGACCGGCGCGGACTCCAGCGACGTCTGCACCCGCAGCCCGATCCGCTCCACCTCGCGGCGCATCGCCGACAACGCGTTCGCGGTGCCGGCCGCGAGGTCACACTCGGTACGCCGGCCCAGCTGCCGCCCGGCCTGCGCCTCGCTGCGGGCCAGCACCAGCAGCGCGTCCACCAGGCCGTTGGCACGCTCGGACGCGTCGCGGACCACGGTCGCCATCCGGCGGTACTCGGCGGCGTCCGCGTCGTCGTCGCTGAGCGTCACGTCGATCTCGGTCCGCATCACCGCGAGCGGGGTACGCAGCTCGTGCGAGGCGTTCGCCACGAAGCGCTTCTGCGCCTCGAACGCGGACGCGATCCGGTCCAGCATGGCGTCGAACGTCTTGGCCAGCTCGGCCACCTCGTCGTCGGCGCCCGAGTAACCGATCCGCTGATCCAGGGTCGCCTCGCCGAGCCGCTGCGCGGTCGCGGTGACCTGGTGCAGTGGGCGCAACGCCCGACCGGCCACCGCGTACGCGCCGGCCACCCCGACCACGCTGATCGCCAACAGCGCGACCAGGCCCTTGGCCAGCAGCTCCCCGGAGGCGGCGTCGACAAGTTGCCGCTGCCACTGGGCGGCGTCCATCTGCCGACCGTCGGAGAGCAGCACGATCGTGCCGGGCAGCAACTCGTCGGTGGGTCGCAGCGCGTCGCGGACCAGCAGCCAGGCCAGCAGCACGAGGATCGCTCCCGCGCCGATCAGCAGCACCCCGTTGAGCAGGGTCAGCCGCAACCGCAGGGTGGGCCGCAACCGGCGGCTCATGCGCCCACCTCGGCGGTGCGGTAACCCGCGCCGACCACCGTCTCGATGAGCGGCGGGTCACCGAGCTTCTTGCGCAGCGTCATCACGGTGACCCGGACGATGGTGGTGAACGGGTCGGTGTTCGCGTCCCAGACCCGTTCCAGCAACTCCTCGCTGGAGACCACCGCGCCGCGCGCCTTGAGCAGCTCACTGAGCACCCCGAACTCCTTGTTGGTGAGGTCGACCGGCACCCCGGCGCGGGTGACCGCCCGGCGGGCCGGGTCGAGCACCAGGTCGGCCAGTTCGAGCACCGGCGGCGCGGCCGGGGTGGCCCGCCGGCCCAGCGCCTGCACCCGGGCGACCAACTCGTCGAAGGCGAACGGTTTGGGCAGGTAGTCGTCCGCGCCGAGCTGCAACCCCTCCACCCGGTCGGCCACCGTGCCACTCGCGGTGAGCATCAGCACCCGGGTCAGCGTGCCGGAGGCGGCCAGGTCGGCGCAGATCTGGTCACCGTGCACGCCCGGCAGGTCGCGGTCCAGCACCACCACGTCGTACCGGGTGACGAACGCCGCCTCGTGGCCGGCGTCGCCGTCGTACGCCACGTCGACCGCCATCCCCCGCTTGCGCAACCCGCGCGCGATCGCGTCGGCGAGGTTGCGCTCGTCCTCCACCACCAGTACCCGCATCCCCGGCCTCCTCGCTGCTGACCACCGCCAACCTAGTGCCGGCCGGCAACCATCGTCCCTCGCCGCCCGCGCCGGTCGACGTTGCGGGCCATTGCGGCGTACGCGATGCTGTCCGGCGGCACCGAGCGACGGACGGACCGGACATGACGATCGCGGCACCACCCACCCGGCGGGACATCGCCTACCGAGGCTTTCACCTGCCGGCCGACACGACGGCCGGCGGCGACGGCCTGCTCGCCACCGATCGAGGGCTGGCCCTTGACGGTGCCGGCGAGCGGGGCACCTGGACGTCTCCGCCGGTGCGGGTCGGCTTTCCGGTCGCCGAGGTGGTGCCGTCCTGGACCGCCGACAGCCCGGACGGCTGCTGGATCGAGATCGAACTGCGCGGCTGGCACGGTGACGCTCCCGCCACCGACTGGTACCGGCTGGCCCGCTGGGCGGCCGACGACCACGCGGTGCGACGCACTTCGGTCCCCGGGCAGCGCGACGGCGATGCCCGAGTCGACACCGACACCCTGATCGTGACCGGCGCGACGGTCAGCGGTTGGCAGGCGCGGGTGACCTTGTGCCGGCCGACCGGCACCCCGACCAGCCCGGTGCTGCGCAGCATCGGCGCGGTCGCCACCGGGCCCACCCCGACCGGGCCGACCGGGCCGGAACACGGCGCGGACTCGGCCGCCGCCCGTGGGCGGGTGCTGGACGTGCCCCGCTACTCGCAGCGGCTGCACGCCGGCCAGTACCCACAGTGGGGTGGTGGTGGCGACTCCTGGTGCAGCCCCACCTGCACCTCGATGGTGCTCGCCTACTGGGGTGCCGAGCCGGCGCCGGAGCGCTACGCCTGGGTGCAGCCGTCCGGCCCGCGTCCGGTGGTGGTGCACGCCGCCCGGCACTGCTACGACCACGCGTACGCCGGGGCCGGCAACTGGCCGTTCAACACCGCGTACGCCGGTCTGCACGGCATGGACGCGTTCGTCACGAGGCTGCGATCGCTGGTCGAGGCGGAGGCGTTCGTCGCCGCCGGTATCCCCTTGATCGTCTCCGCCGCGTTCCGAGCCGACGAGGTGCCGGGGCTCGCGTACGACACCGGGGGGCACCTGATGGTGCTGGTCGGCTTCACCACCGACGGCGACCCGGTGCTCAACGACCCGTACGCCCCGGACGACGACTCGGTCCGTCGTACCGTCCCCCGAGGACGGTTCGAGGCGGTCTGGCAGCGCGGCAGCGGCGGTGTGGCGTACGTGCTTCGCCCCCCGTCGGTGCCGCTGCCCCCACCGCCCGCCCAGGCCAACTGGTGATCAGTCGGGCAACTGCCACAGTCTGAACGAACCGTCCACGTGCCGGCACTGCAGTTGGTCGACGATCACCTGACACTCCCCGGTGGCACCTGGCAGCACGTCCAGCATGCGCGCCGTCCCGGCCGGGACGTCCAACTCCGCGACGAGCAGCCCACCGTCCGGGTGCCGGCGCACGCCGATCAGCGGGCCGTCGAAGCCGAACTGGGCAGGCTCCCAACGGCCCAGTTCGGCCAACACCCGACCGGTCATCGGATCGAGCACGACGAACTCCCGTAGAGCGGTGTCCGGGTTGTTCGACACGCTGGTCAACAGCCGTCCGCCGATTGGAGTCACCCACGCCCAGCGGCCGCGCCACCGCACCTCGCCGGTCGCGACGTCGACCGCCCGCAGCCCGGCGGAACGGGTCTGCAGACACAGGACCGGGCCGCAGTCCTCCACGAAATCGACTCGGCCGAACGTGCTGCTCCAGCGCCGGTCCAGCCGGTCCAGCCCGTAGGCGGTGACCGTGACCGGGTCCTCACCGATGGTCAGCAGGAGATCGTTCACCACTTCCACGTACCCGAGCGTCCCGCCGTCGGGTGGGCGCAGGTCGGCCCGGGCCAGCACCGCACCGGTGGTCGCGTCGCGTACCTCGGTCGGGCCGTCCACCTGGTTGAGCACCACCCGGTCCACCCCGGGGCCGGTGTCCCGGACGTTGATGTAGGTGGCGGCGTCGGGTAGTTGCCAGCGCACGGTGCCACAGCAGGGATCGACCGCGCGCAGGCTCTGCGGCTCGTCATCGCCGCCGGACTGCAGCAGCAGGTTGCCGTCGGCCAGCCTTCTGGCGCTGCCCGGCTGCTGCCACCGGTACGCGCCGGTCGCCCGGTCCAGCGCCACCGTGAGGGTGCCCTGACCCTCCGGACCGATCTCGTACCCGGTGGCCAGCAGCATCCCGGCCAGTGGTGCGACTCCCCAGTACCGGGCCACCGTTGGCAGCGACGCCTGCCAGACCGGGTCGCCGCTGGGCAGCCGAAACGCGGCCAGCCGCTGCGGCTCCTGCGCGTTGGTCGTTTCGGTGACCACGAGCAGGTCATCGATGACCACGACCTCAGCCCCCGCCGAGCCCGGCAATGTCACCACGGCCCGCCGGGGCGGCGGCACGGTGGCGGAGGCGAGGGTGGCCAGCACGATCAGGAGGACCAGCGCGCAGCGCAGCGGCCGACCGTGCGCGCGGGGTGGGCGGGGCAGCGGGGCCGGATCCGGCCCGTGCCGCAGCTCACCAAGGTCGATCACCGACAACGATCGTCCTTCCGTCACCGAGTACGGCTGGCCGACGCGTCGACGTCCGGCAAACCGACCGTGGGCGCACCGGCCCGGCAAAAGCGACGCACCCCCGCCTGTACGATGGCGCGTCGTGGCTGTGCCGGTGGTAGACCCTTCGCTGAATTTCGTGACCAACGCCGACCCGGCCGAGGTCGAGCCGACCCGGCGGCCTCGACGCCGCCCGGCCCGAGCCGATCTGTTGGCCCTCGGAGCCTATGTGCTGCTGGGCATCTTCGTCTGCCTCAACTACTGGGGTGACGTCACCGGCCGGGTCTCCTCGCACCTGCCCACCGACCACAGTTGGTTCGAGTGGCTCTTCGCGCATGGCGCGTACTCGGTGCGGCACCTGGAGAACCCGCTGTTCACGGCCCAACAGAACGCCCCCGCCGGGGTGAACATGATGGCCAACACCTCGCTGCTCGGGGTGACCCTGCCGCTGGCCCCGCTGACCATGCTGCTCGGCCCCCAGGTGATGTACGCGCTCTATCTGGGTGGTGCGCTGGCGGCCACCGCCGGCACCGGCTACTGGATGCTCTCCCGCCACCTGGTGCGCTCCCGGGCGGCGGCCTTCGTCGGCGGCGCGTTCCTCGGTTTCGCGCCGGGAATCATCCACCACGCCAACGGCCAGCCCAACTTCGTGTCCAACTTCCTGCTGCCGCTGATCGTGGTGCGGGTGCTGCGCCTGAGTGAGCCGGGCCGGTGGCGGCGCAACGGGCTCGTGCTCGGGGCGCTGGTGACGTACCAGATCTTCATCAACGAGGAGATGTTGCTGCTCACCGCGCTGGCCTGCCTGGTCGTCGTGCTGGCGTACGCCGTGCAGAGGCCGAGGGCCACGCGGGCCGCCGCCGGCACGTTCCTGGCCGGGCTCGGTGTCGCCGGCGGTCTGGCCCTGGTGCTCTCGGCGTACCCGATCTGGTTCCAGTTCAACGGCCCGCAGTCCTACCGTGGGCTGCAGGGTGGCGTCTTCCACAACTGGGGCGAGGACCTGGCCGCCTTCGTCACGTTCGCCCGGGACACCTGGGCCGGTGACCCGGCGGTGGAGAAGACGATCGGGCTGACCGAGCAGAATACCTGGTTCGGCTGGCCGCTGGTGCTGCTCTCGCTGGTGGCTCTGGTGCTGCTCGTGCGCCGGTCGCTGGCCACCCGGATCGTCGCGGTGCTCATCGTGGTGTTCACCGTCGCTTCGATCGGGCCGTGGGTGCGCTTCAACGGTGTGGAGACCGGTGTGCGCGGCCCGTGGTCGTACGTGCCGGACGACCTCCCGCTGGTCGAGATGATGATGCCCACCCGGTTGACGCTGGTGGTCGCCGCCGCGGTGGGCGTACTGCTCGCGTTGACCTGGGACGCCGCGTACCGCCAGGGGCGCCCGGTGGCCGACCGGCCGCGGGTGCCGGCCCAGCGCACGGGCGAACCAGCCCCGGCGACGTCCGACGAGCCGGCCGCGCCGGCCGCGGCGCGCCGTCGGTGGCTGCGCCCGGTGGGGTACGCGGCGGTCGCCCTCGCCGTCCTGCCGCTCTTCCCCCGGCCACTGCCCGCACAGCAGATCGATCCGCCGCCGCACTTCATCAGCGCGGGCGGCTGGCGGCCGTACGTGCCGGCGGGCCGGACCCTCGTGCCGGTGCCGATCCCGAGCAACGTGCACGGCCTGCCGACGTTGCGCTGGAGCGCGCTGACCGGGCAGGAGTTCCCCGTCCCCGGCGGCTACTTCATCGGCCCGAACGAGCTGGGCGAGGGCGTCTTCGGCGCGCCGAACCGGCCCACCAGCAGCCTCATCTACTCCACGATGGACCGTGACGCGGTTGCGGTGCTCACCGACGAGAACCGCCGCCAGGCCGTCGAGGACCTGCGGTTCTGGCGGGCGTCGGTGGTGGTGCTCGGAGCCCACCCGCGCGAGGCGGTGCTGCGCGAGCTGGTCACCGGTCTGCTCGGGCCGCCGCAGCGGGTCGACGACGTCTGGGTCTGGGACGTCCGCGCCCTGGTGGGTTAGCCGATGTGTGGTTCAGCCGACGCGGTCCCGGACGTCCCACACCCACCCGCCGTCGACCGGTCGACCTGGGCCGATCAGGTCATCGACGGTTCGGCGCACCGGGTCACCGTGCTTCAGCCGGCCGAGCACCACCACCGCGGCACGCCAGTGCCGCAGATCCTCGACGGCCTGGCGGCGGTTGTCGTCGGTGAGCACCGGCACCGCGCCGGTCTCGGCCACCCGGCGTAGCAGCACCGACGTGGGCCGGTCCGGCGCCCCCCAGCGGGCCGTCGGGTCGTCCGGGCCGCTGGGGCCGATGAAATAGCCGCCCGGCGCGGGAAACGCCAGACCGGTCCGGGCGGACCAGAGCATCGCGGGGCTGCGCCCGGCACCGGTGACCGGGGGCACCGCGACCACCGTCCGGCCGGGCGGCACCAGCGGACGCCAGCCACCGTCGGCGACGAACGCCGGCACCGGCGCGACCGGCACCACACGGATCGGCGTGGGAACCAGGGGCAGCAACGCGGCGGCGACCGCGCCGGCCCACAGCAGCCGCACCGGCAGGCCCGGGGCAGTCGTCGGCCCGTGCGCGGCCCGGACCCGGTCCAGGGACAGCGCCACCAGCACACCCAGCACCGGTACGCAGACCAGCGCGAACCGGGCCGGCACCGCGAGGTCGAGCAGCGGCAGCTCGGCGACCAGCCGATACGGTCCCGGGATGCCGGTGGCGTTGCCGTCCACCCGCAGCTCGTTGCCGAGCGACAGCAGGGCGAAGACCACGCCAAGGCCGCCCAGCGCCCGGACCAGTGGTCGTCGCCACTGCCAGCTCACGATCACCACGGCGAGCACCAACAGCCCCGGGCCGAAGAACGAGTTCTCCTCGGTCGGATTCGGCGAGAGCAACCCCGGCAGCCAGTCGTCACCGAGCACGGTCTGCCGGGCCGACGCGGTGAAGGACGCAGCGTCCAACTGGAAGCCGTGTGTGGCGAACGCCATGCCCGAGTAGTGCTGCGGGCCGTGGAACTGGAACCACAGCGGGTACGCCAGCGGCACCACCGCCACCCCGGCCGCCACCGCCAGCCGGCCGAAGAGGGCCGGCGCGAGCCGCCGGGCGGCCACCCGATCGGCGAGCGCGTAGCCCAGCGCGAAAACCCCGGCCGCCAGCGCCAGGAAGACCAGCACCTCCTCGCCGATGAAGACCTGCCAGGCGAGCAGCAGCCCGAGGCCGACGCCGGGCCGCCACACACTGTCGTGCGCCGCCGCCGAGGCGGGCCGGAACACCAGGGCGAGGATCGCGGGCACCAGGAACTGTGCGGCGATGTGCAGGTGCGCGCCCGCCTGAGCGATCATGCCCGGGGCGAAGCCGCAGATCAGCCCGCCGACCGCCGCTGCGGACCGGGCGCCGACCAGGCGGCGGCGCAGCAGCACGTACCAGGCGGCGGCGGTGCCGGCGAGGCAGCAGACGACCGCCACGCAGAACGCCACCTGCGAGCCGAAGAGCACGGTGACCGGGGTCAGCGGGACGCCCAAGCCGAGCACCGAGGTGTTCGCCATCAGGTTGACCCCGTCGGGCGCGTTCAACCCGGCACTGTAGAGCGGATTCTCCCCCTCGATTACGGCGTGGGCAGCGTGGGCCAGCATCCACTCGAAGAGGATCTGGTCACCCGCCTGGTGGAACAGCCGCCACGGGTGACCCCACTGGGCGCTGGTCAGCACCACGGCGAGCCCCAGATAGCCGGCCACCACCAGCACGTCCCGAAGCCAGGCAGGCCGGGACGTGCTGGCCGTCGCCGGGGACTCCGCCGGGGACGACGTCCCGGTCGTCATCAGACCGAGCGGTCGGTGAGCACCCGGACGTCCCAGACCCAGACATCCAACTCCTGGCGACCCGGGCCGACCAGCTCCTCGACCGTACGGCGCAGCGGCTCCGCGTGCTGCTGCCGCACCGGCAGCACCAGGATCGCCGCCCGCCAGTGCCGCAGCTCGTCGGTGAACCGGCGGCGCTGCCGGTCGTCGAGCTTGGGCGTACGGCCGGTGGTCGCCACCTCCTCCAGCATCTGGCCCACCCCGCTGGGTCGCCCGCCGAACCGGCCCGCATCACCGGTGTTGCCGTTTCGGGGTGCGAGGAAGTAACCACCGGGAATCTTGAAGTCCAGGTTGGTGGCCGCCGCCCAACGCATGCCGTGCGTGTTGCCCATGCTGGGCACCGGGATCGGCACCAGCGTCTGGTCCGGCCCGACGTAAGCCCGCCAGCGGTCGGCGGTGATGAAGTCCGGCACCGGCGGCCGGGAGACCATCCGCAGCGGCATCGGGGCGATCGGCAGCAGCGCGAACGCCAGGCCGGCAGCGGTGAGCACTCGTACGGTGCGCCGGTCGGCCGGGCGCAACGCCCAGGCGCGCTCGACGGCGAGGGCGAGCAGCAGACCGATCACCACGCTGGTGATCAGACCGAACCGGGTCGGCACCACGGCGTCCAGCAGCGGCAGGTGGACCAGCCACTGCCACGGCCCGCCGATCAGCTCCCGGTCCCACCAGGAGACCCGCTCGCCGAGGGAGAGCACGGCAAAGAACACACCGGTCACCGCGAGGGCCCGAACGATCAGCTCCCGGCGCAGCCAGACCACGATGCCGATGGCGAGCAGCGCCAGGCTCCAGCCGAAGAAGGCGTTCTCCTCGGAGTAGTTCG
Organism: Micromonospora sp. NBC_01638; assembly: GCF_045209745.1. Taxonomy (NCBI): domain Bacteria; kingdom Bacillati; phylum Actinomycetota; class Actinomycetes; order Micromonosporales; family Micromonosporaceae; genus Micromonospora; species Micromonospora sp. NBC_01638. The sequence goes on along the minus strand of NZ_CP109273.1, from coordinate 3,919,316 downwards.
GCGCCAGATTGATGTTGGCCCGCTGGTTGCCGCCGAGGGTGGGCGAGCCGGGGGCGAAGAAGGCGGCGACGTCGTTGCCGTAGTCCTGCACCGCGTCGCTGAGCCCGTGGTAGGCCATCGGCCCGGCGAACTGCACATACAGCGGGTACGCCAGCAACGCCCCGGCCAGCAGCGCGCAGACCGCCACGCCGACACCCAGGGGCCGCCACGCCGCCCGCCAGCGGGCCGGCTCCTGAGCGAGCACCGCCACCAGGAAGACGCCGCACGCCAGCGCCGTGAACAGCAGAATCTCCTCGTTGATGAACGCCTGCGTGGCAACCAGCAGAGCGAGTAGCGCCCCGTCACGAACCGGCCGGCGGGACCGGGTGAGCGCCAGCACCCGCCAGACGATGAACGGCAACAGGAACTGGCTGATGATGTTCGGGTGCCAACTGGCGTGCGAGAGCATGGCGGGCGAGAATCCGCAGAACCAACCGCCGACCGCGGCCGCGAGCGGGGTACGCACCAGGTGGCGGGAGAGCATGAGGTACCAGGCCATGGCGGTGCCGGCGAGGCCGAGCGTCACCAGCACCACGAACGAGACCGCCGGCCCGAACAGCAGTGTCACCGGGACCATCGGGATGCCCAGCGCCAGCACGGCCGTGTTGGCCATCAGGTTCACGCCGTCGGGATAGTTGAACTGCTCGGTGTAGAACGGGTACTCACCGTGCAGCACCACACGTACCGAGTGGGCGAGGAAGAACTGCACCTGGGCCGGGTCACCGGTGTAGAGCGAGGCCACCCGGCCGGACGGGTCCAGCCAGATCCGGCCGGTCACCCAGACCGCGGCGATGAGGAACAGCCCGCCCACCGCCAGGTGCTGCCGCCGCCGAGTCCACCGACGCCACCACGCCCGCGTCGGCACGGCCGCCACATCCTCGCCTGGCACGTCGGCTTCGGCCCGCGCATCGGGCTCGGCCCGCACATCGGCTTCGGCCCGCACATCGGGCTGGGCCGGTGCGGTGGAGGAGCGGGTCTGCGCGGCAGGGCCGGCGAGGAGGCCGACCGGTGTGCGATAGCTCGCGATCTCGTCGGAGTCGGCTACCGCCTCCGGGTGCGGCGCGGGCAGGGCGCGGGACTCGGCAGGCGTCACAGTCGGCGGAGTCTACCGGAGCAATGAAAACGCCCTAAAGCCCCGGTGGTGTCCAATGTGGTGGGTTCGGGGACGGCCACCTGAGGCCCCGCATCCGACATCTCGTACTATGGCGCTTTCCCACAGCGACGGCGAGGCGATCGGGGGCGGGCCAGGTGACTCCAGGCCGTCGGTACGGCAGGGCGCTTCCCGTCCTGCTGAGCGCACTGCTGACCACCACGGCCTGCGGTCCGGTAGCCGACCGGAAGGCACCGGACCTGCGAGTCGGGTACGACAGCCTGGATGGCACGCTGACAGTGTGGCCGCCCCGAGGCGACCTCTCGGGCGACGCCACGGCCACGGCGGCGGTCACCAGGGCGGTCCGTGACTGGCGCTCCCCGGCCGATGACCGCGCGCACCTGCCCTCGTCCGGCATCCTCTTCTCCGGTCGGGTCGACGCCGCCCCGGTGGCACTCGTGGCCGCCGACGTGCCCGGCGAGAGCGCCTCCTGGCTGCTGCAACTCACCCGCGACGGCGACCGGTACGCGGTGACCCGCGCCACCGAGTACACCGACCCGGGTTACCTCGTCTACTCCGACGTGCTGCCGGTGCAGACCGCCGGCGGTCGGCGTTACCTGGTCTCCGCCCGGGTGCAGACGCTGGTCGGGCCACAGGACCGGACGTTGACCGTCGCGGACGGCCTCAGCGCGCCGGTCGACGTGCCCTCCTGCACGGCTGTGGCGTTGACCGCGACCCTGCGCACCACCGAGTCGCTGCCCCGCGGGCGGGCCGCCGACCGGCTGCTCGACCTGGGCACCGGCACCGTGGATCCGCGCTACCCGCTGGTCCGTGACGAGTCGGGCACCGGCCGACGGGCACTCACCGGCCTGGACACCTGCGTGCTGGCCGGCGACCGGGGGCCGTTCGGCAGCATCCCGCGCCGGATCGGTGACCGGGATGCCCCACGCTCGGTGCCGACGTCCTGGCCGATGGCGAAGCTCACGATCCGCTCGCTCGGCGAGGTCGCCCTCGGCGGTGGCGAGCCAGCCGAGTTGCAGCAGCTCAGCTGGGACACCGACGCCGGTGCGATGACCGCGGTGGTCTACCGGCCGGCCGACGGGGGCGCGCCGGTCGTCTCGCCCGCCGACCGGGCCACCCCGTTGCAGGCGTACCAACTGCCGGTGCCCGGTCAGCCGCTGGTGGTGCTCAGCTGGCGGGCCACCCGGGACAGCTCCCTCTCCGTCCCACCGGGCACCCCGCTGCTGGTCGAGCGCCCGGGCCTCGCGGTGGTGCCGGCGCCCGAGCGCACCGTGACGTTCAGCCTCGCCAACACCGACAAGACCCACTACCGCTCCGTAACACCGCACTAACCCCCACCCCACCCCACCCCTCCCCACCCCTCACCCCCGCGATCTTGCACTTTCTGCCTCGGCAAATAGTGCAGAGCACGCATCGGGGCGACCGAAAGTGCAAGATCGCCGCAGCAGTGGGCGGGGCGGGGGCAGGGCCGGGCCGGGGTTTACGACGACGACGGCGGCGGGCGTCCCTGAGAGGGAGCGCCCGCCGTCGTTCGTTCTCGTCAGTTCTGCGCGGCCGCGTCGCTGGGGGTGAGGCGGTCCGGGGTGGCGTCCAGGCCGGAGATCCAGCCGGTGACGTTGCGGGCCACGTCCTGCGCGGTCAGGCCCAGGTCGGCGAGGATCTGCGCGCGGGTGCCGTGCGGGTGCCAGTCGGCCGGTACGCCCAGGTCCTTGAGCGGCACCCGCACGTCGGCGTCGCGCATCGCCTGGGCGAGCGCATCGCCCACCCCGCCGACCCGGACGCCGTCCTCGACGCTGACCACGAGCCGGTGGCCGGCGGCCAGCTCGACCAGCTCCGGCGGGATCGGGCGCACCCAGCGGGGGTCGACGACGGTGACCCCGTAGCCCTGCTCGGCGACCCGGGCGGCCACCTCCATGCCCAACTGGCCGAAGGAGCCGACGGCGACGAGCAGCACGTCGGTACGCGCCGACTCGGCCAGCACGTCGACCGGACCGACCCGGCGCAGCGCCGGCAGGTCTGCGGCGACCGCACCGGTCGGGAAGCGCACCACGGTCGGGCCGTTGTCGACGGCCACCGCCTCGCGCAGCTCCTCCCGCAGCGTGGCGGCGTCGCGGGGAGCGGCGATCCGCAGCCCGGGCACCACCCCGAAGACCGACATGTCCCAGATGCCGTAGTGGCTGGGGCCGTCCGGGCCGGTGATGCCCGCACGGTCCAGCACGAAGGTCACCGGCAGCTTGTGCATCGCCACGTCCAGCAGGACCTGGTCGAAGGCGCGGTTGAGGAAGGTGGCGTAGACGGCGACCACCGGGTGCAGGCCGCCCAGCGCCAACCCGGCCGCTGAGGTGGCGGCGTGCTGCTCGGCGATGCCCACGTCGTACACCCGCTCGGGGTACTTGCGGGCCAGCTTGGCGATGCCGGTCGGCTCGGCCATGGCGGCGGTGATGCCCACCACGTCCGGGCGCTCGTCGGCGACGGCCAGCAGCTCGTCGGCGAAGACGTGCGTCCACTTCACCGCCGGGGCGGCCAGCAGCGCGCCGGTCTCCACGTCGAAGGCGCCGCCGGGGCCGTGCAGGCAGTCGGCCTCGTCCTCCTCGGCCGGGCGGTAGCCGTAGCCCTTGCGGGTGACGGCGTGCACGATCACCGGACCGCCGAAGTTCTTCGCCGCGCGCAGCGCCGACTCGACCGCAACCACGTCGTGCCCGTCCACCGGGCCGACGTACTTGATGCCGAGGTCCTCGAACATGGCCTGCGGGGCGACCGCGTCCTTGATGCCCTTCTTGACCGCGTGCAGCACCTCGTACATCGGCTTGCCGACCAGCGGCGTGGAGCCCAGGGCGTCCTTGACCGTGTCGAGGACCTTCTCGTAGCCGGGGTTGAGCCGCAGCGAGGAGAGGTGGTCGGCGAGGCCGCCGATGGTCGGCGAGTAGGACCGCCCGTTGTCGTTGACCACGATGACGAGCGAGTTGCCGGCGGTGGCGATGTTGTTCAGCGCCTCCCAGCACATGCCGCCGGTGAGCGCGCCGTCGCCGACCACGGCCACGACGCTGCGCGCCTCACCCCGCAGGGCGTACGCCTTGGCCAGGCCATCGGCGTAGGAGAGCGCGGTGGAGGCGTGCGAGTTCTCGATGAGGTCGTGCTCGCTCTCCGCCTGGCTGGGGTAGCCGGAGAGGCCACCGCGCTGACGGAGCTTGTCGAAGCCGGCCTGACGCCCGGTGAGGATCTTGTGCACGTACGACTGGTGGCCGGTGTCGAACAGGAGCCGGTCCCGGGGCGAGTCGAAGACTCGGTGCATGGCCAGCGTCAGCTCGACCACACCGAGGTTGGGCCCCACGTGCCCGCCGGTGCGGGAGACCTTGGCGATCAGGAAATCCCGGATCTCGGCAGCGAGGACCTCCAGTTCCTCGACGGACATCCGCTTGACGTCCTGCGGACCGCGTACCGTCCCCAGCAGCCGGCCGTGGTTGGCCGTGTCCTCTTCAACACTCATGACCGGAGAGTCTATCGGCCGTGCGGTACTCCGCAGTCCGGCCCGAGCCCCGAGCGTCCGGGCCGGGCCCGGGTCCGGCGGCTGAGCACCCGGTCAGGCAGCGACAGGAGGGCACCCGGACGACCGGCGGCACGCCTGATCAGGCCCGACTGCGCAGCTGGTCAGGCCCGGATGCGCAGCCGGCGCGGCGGGTTGGTCGGGATACCCGGGTACGCCGGACCGGCCGGTGTCCACGAGCCGAGCACAGCGCCCCGGGTGGCGCCGGTCACCGACGGGATCGACCCGGGCAGCCCGTGCCAGGACAGCCAGCCGAGCAGCGCGAAGGCGTACGCCTCCTTGGCCTGCGCGGGGACGCCCAACTCGTCGGCGCCGCGCAGCCGCCACCGGCCGGCGCCCAGGGCGGCGAGCCGACCCAGCAGGGTGGGGTTGCGCACCCCACCACCGGCGGCGATCACCTCGACCACGGCGTGCTGGTCGCACTCGGCGGCCACCACCCGCGCGGTCAGCTCGGTGAGCGTGGCCAGCAGGTCATCCACCGGCACGGGCTCGCCGAGCGCGGCGAGATGCCGGTCCAGGTAGCCGGCGTGGAACAGCTCCTTGCCGGTGGACTTGGGGGGCGCCGCCGCGTAGTACGGCTCGGCCAGCAGCCCGGCGAGCAGCCCGGGATGCACCCGGCCGGCCGCCGCCCGCTCGCCGTCCAGGTCACACGGCCGGCCCAGGAAACGCTGGGCAGCCGCGTCCAGCAGGGCGTTGGCCGGGCCCACGTCGTACCCGAGCACCGGAGCTCCCGGCGCGACCACGGTGAGGTTGGCGATGCCGCCGAGGTTCAGCGCCGCGCGTGGCCCGGCGGCGCCGTCGAGCAGCAACGCGTCGAAGACCGGCACCAGCGGCGCACCCTGCCCACCGACGGCGATGTCCGCCGAGCGCAGGTCACTGAGCACCGGTACGCCGATCCGGGCGGCCACCCGGGCCACCGCGCCCAGTTGCAGGGTGCCCAGGGCCACCCCGTCGGCCACCCAGTGGAAGACCGTCTGACCGGGCGAGACCACCGCGTCGGCCCGCCCACCGGCCAGCTCCAGGCCGACCGCCGCCGCCTCGGCGAAGACCTCGCCAAGACGGTTGTCGAGCCGGCAGACGGCCTCGATGCTGGTGGCCGCCGGGGGCAGCAGCGCGGTGATCTCGGTACGCAACCGCTCGTCGTAGTCCAGGCCACGGTGACCCAGCGGCCGCAGCCACAGGGTGTCCCCCTCGACGTCGAACTCCGCCGCGACGACATCCACCCCGTCGTACGACGTCCCCGACATCAACCCGACGATCTTCATCGGGCCAGGGTAGTCAGGCCGGCGGAAGCAGCAGCCCGACCTGCTCGACGTGCTGCGTCATCGGGAACAGGTCGAAGCCCCGCAGCGCTGCCAACCGCCAACCGAGTTCGGTGAAGGTGCGCACGTCCCGGGCGAAGGCGGCCGGGTCGCAGGCCACGTACGCGACCGCCCGAGGGCCGGCGGCGGCCAGCGCGCGGACCACCTGGGCGCCCGCGCCGGAGCGCGGCGGGTCGAGCACCACCACGTCGACCGGGCCGGTGATCCGTCGGCGGGCCAGCGCGGTCTCCACCCGGGCCGACACCACCTCGACGGAGGGCAGGTCGGCAAGGTTCTGCCGGGCGGCGGCGACGCCCTGCGCCGCGGCCTCCACCAGGGTCACCCGGCCGGTCGCACCGACCCGGGCGGCCAGCCCGGCGGCGAACAGCCCGGCGCCGCCGTAGAGGTCCCAGGCAATCTCACCCGGCTGTGGATCGAGCAGCTCCAGCACCGCCGTGGACAGGGTGTCCGCCGCGGCCGGGTGCACCTGCCAGAACGCGGACGCGGGCAGCGTCCAGTCCCGTCCGGCGGCCACCTCGCGGACCTCGGTCGGGCCGCTGACCGGGCTGGGTACCCCGTCGCGGACCTCCGTGACGGTCACGTCCCCGCCGGTGCTGGCGATGGTCTCCACCGCCTCGGCGGCCGGCCAGCTCGCACCGGTGGAGGGGAGCACCGGCAGCTGCTGAATGGCCGGGTGGGCGATCCGGCAGCGGTCGATGGGCACCACCTCATGCGAACGGTGCTTGAGCAGGCCGGCCCGGTCCGCGGCGTCCACCGCGTAGCGGACGCGGGAGCGCCAGCCCAGCAACCCGCCGGGCAGCGCCTCGACCCGGACGCCCAGCCGGTCCAGCTCGACGTCGGTCAGCCCGCCGAGGCGGACCAACTGTTCGCGTACCACGGCGGTCTTCCAGGCCAGTTGCGCGTCCGGGGCGACGTGCTGCAGGTCGCAGCCACCGCAGGCACCTGGCTTCGCGTACGGGCAGGGCGGCTCGACCCGGTCCGGTGAGGGTTCCAGCACCGTCACCGCGTCGGCCCGGACGAACCCCCGGTGCACCTCGGTGACCTCGGCGATGACCCGTTCACCGGGCAGCGCGTGCCGGACGAAGACCACCTGTCCGTCCACCCGTGCCACGCAGTGCCCGCCGGGGGCGACCGCGTCGACGGTCAGCTCGACGCGGTCCGCCTCGGCGAGGCCACGTTCGGGTGCCGACGACGCCGGAGCGGTCGCGGTCCGCTGCCCGCCCGGCTCAGCCACGGTCGTTCCCGACCGTGCCACTGTCCGCCGGGCCACCCTCGTCGGGCGGTGCGACCACCGGCGGGGCGGCGACCAGCGGCGGCACCGTACGCCGCGGCCCCCGGGCCGGCGTCCGGGACAGCGTGGCGTCCAGCCGGTCCAGGTTCTTGTTCGCTGTCGAGGCGAGCTGCCACGGCACGCTGACCACCATCACTCCCGGTTCGAAGAGCAGCCGGCCCTTGAGGCGCAGGGCGCTCTGGTTGTGTAGCAGGTTTTCCCACCAGCGGCCGACCACGTACTCCGGGATGAAGACGGTGACCACGTCCCGGGGTGACTTGCGGCGGGTGGAGGCGACGAAGTCCAGGATCGGCCGGGTGATCTCCCGGTACGGCGAGTCGATGACGGTGAGCGGGATGGCCATCTCCCGCCGCTCCCAGTCGACCTGCAGGTCCCGGGTGTCCTTCTCGTCCACGTTGACGGTCACGGCGGTCAGCGTGTCCGGCCGGGTGGCCCGGGCGTAGGCGATGGCCCGTAGCGTCGGCTGGTGCAGTTTGCTGACCAGCACGATCGCGTGGTTGCGGGCGGGCAGCACGGCCCGGCCCTCGTCCGGCGGGGTCAGCTCGACGGCGATCCGGTCGTAGTGCCGGCGGATGGCCAGCATCAGCAGGTAGATCAGCGCCATCGCGACGATGGCGATCCAGGCGCCGAGCAGGAACTTGGTGATCAGGACGATCACCAGCACCGCGCCGGTCAGGCCCATGCCGAACGTGTTGATCGCCCGGGAGCGGTACATCCGGCGGCGTGCCTCCGGGTCCCGCTCGGTCCTCAGGTGCCGGTTCCAGTGCCGGATCATGCCGGCCTGGGAGACGGTGAACGAGACGAAGACCCCGACGATGTAGAGCTGGATGAGCCGGGTCACCTCGGCCTGGAAGCCGACGATCAGCACGATCGCGAAGAGGGCCAGGAAGACGATGCCGTTGGAGAACGCCAGCCGGTCGCCCCGGGTGTGAAACTGCCGGGGCAGGTAGCGGTCCTGGGCGAGGATCGAGCCGAGCACCGGGAAACCGTTGAATGCGGTGTTCGCGGCCAGGAACAGGATCAGGGCGGTCACGCCGGCCACCACGTAGAGCAGAATCGACCCGGAGCCGAAGACCGTCTCGCCGAGCTGGGTGGTGACGGTCTTCTGCACGTACCCCTCGGGACCGGAGACGATCTGGAGGGCCGGGTCCTCGACGAACTTCAGGTGGGTCAGCCGGGCCAGCCAGATGATCCCGACCAGCATGCTCACCGAGATGGTGCCGAGCAGCAGCAGCGTGGTGGCGGCATTGCGACTCTTCGGCGCCTTGAAGGCCGGCACCCCGTTGGAGATCGCCTCGACTCCGGTGAGCGCGGCGGCGCCCGAGCTGAACGCCCGCAGCAGCAGGAAGATCAGCGCGAAACCGGTCACGCTGTGCTCGGCCCGGATCACCAGATCGGCGCTGGGCGCGCGCAGGTCGTCGCCGAGGATGAAGACCCGGACCAGCCCGGTGAGCAGCATCGCGCCCATCACGATCACGAAGCCGTAGGTGGGGATGGCGAAGGCGGTGCCCGACTCGCGCAGGCCGCGCAGGTTCACCGCGCTCAGCAGCACCACCGCGATCACCGCGATCATGACCTTGTGGGTGGCCACGAACGGCACCACCGAGCCGAGGTTGGCCACCCCGGAGGAGACCGACACCGCCACCGTGAGCACGTAGTCGACGAGCAGGGCACTGGCCACCCCGACGCCGAACTTCGGGCCCAGGTTGACCGTGGCCACCTCGTAGTCGCCACCACCGGAGGGGTAGGCGTGCACGTTCTGCCGGTAGCTCGCGACCACGGTGAGCATGACCACGACCACGGCCAGCGCGATCCACGGGGAGAACAGCAACGCCGAGGCGCCGGCGATGGAGAGGGTCAGCAGGATCTCGTCGGGCGCGTACGCGACGCTGGACAGCGCGTCGGAGGCGAACACGGGCAGCGCGATGCGCTTCGGCAGGAGGGTGTGCTGCAGCCGGTCGGACCGGAACGGTCGACCGAGGAGAAGCCGCTTCAGGAGCGACGTGGGACTGGCCACGAGCGCCAAGAGTACGACCACCACGCGGGGAGCGCGGGGGTGGGCGATCACCGCTGCTCGCAGCGGCGGGGTACGGTCGGTCCCCGCTGTCCGCCGGGACGTGGCAGGCTCGCACTCGGAGGCCATCGGCAACGGGAGCGGTACGCACCTTGGGAGGGACAGCGTGCACGTCGTGATCATGGGCTGTGGCCGGGTCGGGTCGACCCTCGCCCACAGCCTGGAGTCCCGGGGGCACTCGGTGGCGGTGATCGACCAGGACGCCGACGCCTTCCGCCGGCTCGGTCCCGACTTCGCCGGAATCATCGTGACCGGCGCCGGCTTCGACGGCGACGTGCTGCGCCAGGCTGGCATCGAGCGAGCGGACGCCTTCGCGGCGGTCTCCAGCGGCGACAACTCCAACATCATCTCGGCGCGGCTGGCCCGGGAGACGTTCGGCGTGTCCCGGGTCGCGGCACGGATCTACGACCCGCGCCGGGCACAGGTCTACGAGCGGCTGGGCATTCCCACCGTGGCGACCGTGCGGTGGACGGCCGACCGGATGCTGCGGCACCTGGTGCCGGAGGGCAACGTGGAGGTCTTCCGCGACCCCACGAGCACCGTGTCGATCGTCGAGGTCCCGGTGCACAAGGACTGGATCGGCCGGGCGGTACGCGCGCTGGAGGAGGCGTCCGGGGCCCGGGTGGCCTATCTGATCCGCTTCGGCATCGGCACCCTGCCCACCGCCTCCAGCGTCCTGCAGGAGGGTGACCAGGTCTTCATGCTCGTCAGCGACGACATCGTGGAGACGGTCACGTCGGTGGCGGCGACGCCGCCGGAAGGGGGGCGCTGAGCCATGCGGGTCGCCATTGCGGGTGCGGGCAACGTGGGCCGCTCGATCGCTCAGGAGCTGATCGACAACGGCCACCAGGTGATGCTGATCGAGCGCCAACCCAAGATGCTGCGTCCGGACCGGGTGCCGGCCGCCGAGTGGGTGCTGGCCGACGCGTGCGAGCTGAGCAGCCTGGAAGAGGCCAACGTCGCAGGGTGCGACGTGGTGGTCGCGGCGACCGGCGACGACAAGACCAACCTGGTGCTGTCGCTGTTGGCCAAGACCGAGTTCGCGGTGCCCCGCGTGGTCGCCCGGGTCAACCGGGCCGAGAACGAGTGGCTGTTCAACGAGCAGTGGGGCGTGGACGTCGCGGTGAGCAAGCCGCGGGTGATGGCCGCGCTGGTCGAGGAGGCGGTCACCGTCGGCGACCTGGTCCGGCTGATGACCTTCCGGCAGGGTGAGGCGAACCTGGTCGAGATCACCCTGCCACCGACCGCACCCTACGTCGGTCAGCCGATTCACGCCGTGCCGCTGCCCCGCGACTCCGCGCTGGTGGCGATCCTGCGCGGCAAGCGGGTGCTGGTGCCCAGCCCGGACGACCCGATCGAGGCCGGCGACGAACTGATCTTCGTCTGCACCGCCGAGGTGGAGGACGAGGTTCGCGCAGTGATCCTCGGAGCGGACAGCGTCGAGCGGACCCGCGGCTCACGCTGACCCCTTGCCGGCTGCCCGGCGCCGCTCAGGCGCCCGGCAGCGGGGTCGGCTGCGGCTCCCGGGTGATCCGGCGCACCGTCCAGACCGTGATCAGCAGCAGCAGCGCGTACGGCGGGTAGCCCAGCGCCAGCCGGGCCACGCCCAGCGCGGTGTCCTGGTGGGCCAGGTAGAGCCCGGCCTGCACGCCCACCTTGGCCAGCCAGACCACGCCCCAGAGCACGGTCAGCTGGGTGAAGACGCGCACCAGTTTCGGGTCGTCCCGCCACTCCGAGCGGCCCTTGGCGACCAGCACCGACCAGATCCAGCCCACCAGCGGCTGCCGGATGACCGCCGAGATCAGCAGGGCGATCCCGTAGCCGATGCCGTAGAGGATGCCGGGAAGGTAGAAATCGCGCTCGTCGCCGGTGCGCCAGGCGATGGCCGCGCCGACGCCGACGCCGAACAGCCCGTTGATGGCGTGCCGGATCGGTCGGCGCTGAGCCAGCCGCAGCCCGGCGATCAGCACAGCGATGGACACCGAGGCGATCACCGCCGGCCGCAGCTCACCGATGATGTTGGCGATGACGAACACCACGACCGGAATGCTGGACTCGACCAGCCCTCGCCAGCCGCCGAGCTGGTCGGCCATCTGCTCGGCGATCGTCGGCAGTCGCTCCTCGTCCTGAGGGCCCGTCCCCGGCTGTGCCGCCCGGTGCTGTCCCGTCGTCATCGCCGGCCTTCCGTCCGCAGCGCCGTCACTTCGGCGAGTCCAGCTCGTAGTAAGGGTTGTAAATGACCTTGCTGTCGTCGCGCACCGCCACCCGGCCACGCGCGGTCAGGTGCCGGCCCGGCTCGATCCCGGCGATGTGCCGTCGACCCAACCAGACCAGGGTGACCACGTCGGTGCCGTCATACAGGTCGGCCTCGAGGGTGGGCAGGTTGGTGCGCGGCGTGTAGACCACCGTGCGCAGCCGACCAGCGACCGAGACCAGCTGGCCCCGGGAGCACTGCTGGGCCGGGATCCCGCCGCACTCGGCGCTCTCCCGACGCAGCTCCTGCGCGTCGATCTCGGCCTCGCTGGCGGTGAACCGTTGCAGGATGCGCCGCACCCGGCTCTCGTCGGTCGTCATGACCTCCGCGTCACCCTCTCCACGCTCGCCGACCCCGGCCGGCCCCGGCGACGCCGGAACCGTCCCGCCAGCGTACGCCGACGGGGCTGGTTCCGGCGGGCCGGTGCGCGCGGGTCAGACCTGGCGCGGCTCGGCGGCGGCGTCGCCCACCTCGTCGTCGGCCTGGTCGGCGATCTCCCGGGGCAGCCGCAGCGGCAGCGGCTCGCGGACCGGCTTCGCCTCCTGGCCGCGGTCGACCACCAGGCCGTCCAGGCACTCGACGAGCGGCCCGGCCACGGCCGGATCGGTGGCCACCGGGCCCTGGAACACGCCCCGGACCATCCAGCGCGGCCCGTCGATACCGACAAACCGCAGATTGGTCGGGCCGTCCGGGGTACGCACCTGGGCGTGCAGCTCCGGGCCGTACTCGCCGTCGATCTCCTGCGCGCTCGCGCCGTCACGCAGCAGCGACTGGCGGATCTCCTCGCGCACCTCGTCCCAGATCCCCTCGGACCGGGGGGCGGCGAAGACGCCCAGCTGGAGCGCGTTGTCCCCATGCACCAGCACCACCTGCTGGATCACACCCTGCGGGTCGGCCTGCACCCGCACCTCGACGTCGGCGATCGCCGGGATGTGCAGGCCGCCCAGGTCGAGCCGCTGCACGTCGTCGTAACTCTCGGAGATGTCGTACGGGCCGCGCACCAACGTCGGCGCCGCATCGCCCTGGTCCGGGAGATCGGTGGCCCGCTCGTCACGGGTGTGCCCCTCGGCATCGGCCCGCTTTCGGGAGAAGATCACTGCGCCTGCCCTCCGCTGTTCACACTCACCCTGCCACCTCTTCCGTCTGCCCGCGGCCCGCGTCGTCCGGCCGCTGCTCGACCCGGTCCTGGCCCGCCGGCGACGACACCAGCCCGGCGTGCCCACCGGTGGACCCGTGCCCGCCGGTCCCGCGCCGGGACGCGGGCAGCTCAGCCACCGGCTCGAACCGCGCCCGTGCGACCTGCTGGACCACGAGCTGCGCGATCCGGTCGCCGCGGGAGATCTTCGCCGGCACATCCCGATCATGGTTGATCAGGTTGACCAGGATCTCACCCCGGTAGCCGGCGTCGACCGTACCGGGCGCGTTGAGCACCGTCACGCCGAGCCTGGCCGCCAGACCGGAACGGGGATGGACCAGGCCCACATACCCCGCCGGAAGCGCGATGGCCACACCCGTGGGCACCAGGGCGCGGCCGCCGGGCGGCAGCTCCACGTCCGCGGCCGCCACCAGGTCGGCCCCGGCATCGCCGGGATGGGAGTACGTGGGCAGCGGCAGCTCGGAGTCGAGCAGCTGCACGGGCACGGGTACGACGTCGGTCACAGGTCCCCTCTTCGGTCCGGTTCTCGGGGTGACCCTGCCATCCTGCCGGTTCGTCGAGCCGCCGTGCGCCGTACCCTCGCAGGAGTGAGCATGTCGCCCTCCCCGTCCGCCGATCAGCCGCCGGTCGCCGTCCGCACGGCGTATGCCGAACGGCTGGATCTGCCCTGGTGGCTGTGGCTGGTCGGGCTGGTGGCCGCCGCGCTGCTGGCCGTCGAGATCTGGATGGGCGCCTCCGGCGTCCGCGCCTGGCTGCCGTTCGCCGTGCTGCTGCCGCTCACCGCGGCCGGGTTGTGGTGGCTGGGCCGGATCCGGGTCGGTGTCGTCGACGCCGAACTGCGGGTGGACGACGCCCGCCTGCCGGTGCGCTTCGTGGCCGACGTGGTGCCGCTGGACGTCGCGGGTCGTCGTGAGGTGCTCGGGGTTGGCGCGGACCCGCTCGCCTTCGTGGTGCAGCGCCCGTGGATCAGCGGCGCGGTGCAGGTGGTGCTCGACGATCCGGCCGATCCGACCCCGTTCTGGGTGGTGAGCACGCGGCACCCGGTCGAGCTGGCCGAGGCGGTGCTGACCGCGCGAGACGCCGCCCGCCGGCTCGTCGACCGCCCGGCCGACGAGCCGGCCTGACCAACCACGTCGTACGCGCCCGTCAGGTGCCGGTCGGCGGGCCCGGCAGGGCCGCCGGTGGCGCGGGCCGGGCGATGCCCTGCCGACGCAGGTCCACCTGAAGCTGGTCGGCCATCTGCTGGGTGGCCCGACGGTTGAGGAAGCTCGCCACCGCCGCGCCGGTCAGGAACGGCCCGAGCGTGGTGAGGTTACGACCGAAACGCCGCAGCAGCATGTCCCGCAGTTCCTTGCGGACGGCGGTGCCGAGCACCGCGCCCACTCCCACGCCGGGCACCATCGGGTTGACCCCGCGCTGGGTGGACCAGGAGTGCACCAGCGCGACCGCCCGTTGGCTGCTGCCGGCCGGCAGCGCCACCCCGTGGATCTGGTGCAGCTCACCGACCAGTTTCAGCTCCACGGCCACCACGGCCACGGTCTCGGCGGCGAGCAGCACCGGGGCGGAGAGCAGAGTCGGTGCGACCGTCCACTCGACGGCGGCGACTCCCCCACCGGCCGCGCCGATCGCGGCGGTGGTCCGGGACGCGTTGCGGATGAGCCTGTCGGCCAGTGCGGCGTCGTCCAGACCGGGGAAGTGCCGGCGCAGAGCGTCCAGGTCCCGCACCGGTATGTGCGGGGCGACGTCGGCGACGGCGTCGACCATCCAGCGGATGGCGGCACGGGGCTTGAACAGGTCGGCGACACCCCGGGCACGGGCCTGCCCGACCAGCCGGGTCAGCAGTTGACGGCGCCGGGCTGGCTCGATGTCGTCCGCGGTCAACGCAGCGACGGTGGCGCCGAGGTCGTCCGCGCCGCCGTCGGTGGTGCCGCCTCGATCGCTCATCGGACCTCCCGGTGCTGTGGCTACCCGCTACGAGTCAAGCAGGTACCCACCGCCGCCGCACGCCTACACCGGCAGCGGCGACCCTGTTCAGGAGGCCGCCGCCGGTGTCGCGGTTGTCAGACGCACTCGCGGCAGATCAACTCGCCGTTACGCTCGACCGCCAGCTGGCTACGGTGATGGACCAGGAAGCAGCGGGCGCACCGGAACTCGTCCTGCTGCATCGGAAGCACCTTGACCGTGAGCTCCTCGTCGGCCAGATCGGCACCGGGCAGCTCAAAGCTCTCGGCCACCTCGGCCTCGTCGACGTCCACCGCGCCCGACTGTGAGTCGACGCGCCGGGCCTTGAGCTCTTCCAGGCTGTCCTCGCCGAGGTCGACCTCATCGCGACGCGGGGCGTCGTAGTCGGTGGCCATCGGTTTCACTCTCCCATATCGATGTTGTCGCTTCCGGTTGTAACGCCGGACGACGCTGTTTCGGTTCCGTTGGCCGGCCACCACTTGTGTCGGGCACCCGACCCGAGGACCGAACGGGTCGAGCTCGCTGAGGCAACACCCCTGCGAGCGCGGAACCTTACCCCCCATTGGGCGAGGCATGTATACCGCCCTTGTGGCTGGATGTACGCCCCCGCACGCGAAGTTGTTCCCGATGTGATTCAGGCGACACGAAGATAGGGGTAGTAGTACCTGGTTCACGGTCGGCGCGCCGGCATGTCGGGCTGTTTCCACGCGACGGCCGGACAACCGTTAACCTCAGCGGCGTATTCGACGGCCGACGGCCAGTCCGATCGGTGCCGGCCGCCGCCACCCACCTGAGGTCCCAGGGAGTGCCCAGATGAGTTTTGCGCGAGTGCGAGCACTCGTCGTCGTCGGCCTACTGGGGGTGCTGGCCCTGGCGTTCGTGGTCACCGCGATCGTCCGGGACAGCCAGGGGAAGGCAGGCACGGCCAAAAGCTGCCCGGAGGGCTGGCCGCTGGCCGACGTGACTCTGCACGAGCCCAAGGACGTCAAGATCAATGTTTTGAACGCGACCGACGAGCCCGGCCGGGCCGGCAGCGTCGCGGACGACTTCCGCAACCGCAAGTTCCAGGTCAAAAAGGTCGGCAACGCCCCCAAGGGGATCGACGACGTGGCAATCCTGCGGTACGGCCCCAAGGGTGTCGGGTCCGCGCACCTGCTGCAGGCGTACTTCCTCAACAACGCCGAGCCGGGCTACGACCCGCAGCGCACCGACGACGTCGTGGACGTGGTGCTGGGCAACCGCTTCCAGCAGCTCGCCACCACCACCGAGGTCAACCAGTCCCTCGGTGACATCGGCGCTCCGCAGGCACCGAAGGGCTCCTGCCCGTCCCCGGTCGCCAGGTGACGGCGTAACCGACCTGCCCCAACGGGGGGCGGTCGGTCAGGGGCCGCCGGCGGCGTCCAGCTCGGCCAGTCGGTCGTGCAGCGGCGCAAACAGCGCGGGCGGGGCCGCGACCACCAGGTCCAGCCCCGGCGGCCGACCGGCCAGGCCGGCGACTCGTACACCCGCCTCGGCGGCCACCAGTCCGCCGGCCGCCAGGTCCCAGGCCTCGAGGCCCTTCTCGAAGTACGCGTCGAGCCGGCCCTCCGCGACCAGGCAGAGGTCCAGCGCGGCGGCACCGAGCCGGCGGATGTCCCGTACGTGTGCGATCAGCCCGGCCACCACCTGGGCCTGGTGCGTGCGGCGCCCGGCGTCGTAGCCGAAGCCGGTGCCGACCAGCGCCTGCCCCAGGTCGGTCTCGCCGGAGCAGCGCAGCCGGACCCCGTCGCGCCAGGCACCGCCCCCGACCGTGGCCGTCCACTCCTCGCCGGTGCTCACGTTGCGCACCACACCGGCGACCACCACCCCGTCCACCTCGGCGGCCAGCGACACCGCGCTGTACGGCAGCCCGTAGAGGTAGTTGACGGTGCCGTCGATCGGGTCGACGATCCAGCGCACCCCGCCCGGCGTGGCCGGCCCGGTGCCCCCCGTGCCATATTCCTCGCCGAACACCGCGTCGTCCGGCCGCAACTGCTTCAGCGCGTCGAGCACCTGCCGCTCGACCGCCCGGTCGGCGGCGGTGACCACGTCGGTGACCGTACTCTTGGTCGCGGCCACCGAAACACCTTCGACCCGCATCCGGTACGCGGTGGCCGCCGCATCCCGCGCGACATCGAGCGCTGTCGCCAGAAGTTCCCGAGGTGACGATGCCGAACGGTCCATTCCAACGTCCCCTTCCCCGCACGACCGGGTGTTCCGGCTCAGGCGCGAGTACCATCCTTACAAAGTCCACATCAGCGCCGAATCGGCGGTCCCACCGCCGTTACGCAGTGCGGCGCAGGAAGATCGCGGCAGACGGCGTTACAATTCACCCCTGCCCACGCGCCACGGACCGCCGAACATCGCCGGTCCGGGACACGAGGGTTCCTCAACCACATCGCCCGGCCCGGTTGACCCACGCATGTGCCGGACGACCCCGCCGTGCCCGCTCTTCGCCTCCGGAAGGTCATTCGTGACAGAACCCCGCCAGACCGGCGCCGACGTTCGCTCGCTCACCGACACCCTGATCGCCCACGCCCAGAGCGCCGGTGGCCAGCTCACGTCGGCCCAGCTCGCGCGCACCGTCGAGTCCGCCGAGGTGACGCCGGCCCAGGCCAAGAAGATTCTGCGGGCGCTCTCCGAGGCGGGAGTGACCGTGGTGGTGGACGGCTCGGCGAGCACCCGCCGCCGCGTCGCCGCAGCCCGCTCGACCACGCCGGCGTCCCGGGCCACCACCGCCAAGACCACCAAGAAGGCCGCCGCGCCGGCCCCGAAGCAGGCCCCCGCCTCCGACGATGCGCCGTCGGCACCGGCACCGCGCAAGGTGGCCGCACGCAAGGCCACCGGCAGCCCTGCTGAGGGCGCCGCTACGCCGGCGAAGGCCACGAAGTCGACCCGGGCCACCAAGGCGACGGTCGCCGCCGCTGGCGCCAAGGCCGGCACCAAGGCCAAGGGCGAGGGCGCCGAGGGCGAGATCGACCCGGAGGAGCTGGCCGCCGTCATCGCGGACGTGGTGGTCGAGGAGCCGGCCGAGCTGGCCCAGGCTGCTGAGACCGACGCCGCCGCCTCGGCGACCGACAACGACTTCGAGTGGGACGACGAGGAGTCCGAGGCCCTCAAGCAGGCCCGGCGGGACGCCGAGCTGACCGCCTCCGCCGACTCGGTTCGTGCGTACCTGAAGCAGATCGGCAAGGTTCCGCTGCTCAACGCCGAGCAGGAGGTGGAGCTGGCCAAGCGGATCGAGGCCGGGCTCTACGCCGCCGAGCGGCTGCGCGCGGCCGACGAGGGCGAGGAGAAGCTCGTCCGGGAGATGGTCCGTGACCTGGGCTGGATCTCCCGTGACGGCGAGCGGGCCAAGAACCACCTCCTGGAGGCGAACCTCCGACTGGTGGTGTCGCTGGCCAAGCGGTACACGGGGCGCGGAATGGCCTTCCTCGACCTGATCCAGGAGGGCAACCTCGGCCTGATCCGCGCGGTGGAGAAGTTCGACTACACCAAGGGCTACAAGTTCTCCACGTACGCCACCTGGTGGATCCGGCAGGCGATCACCCGCGCGATGGCCGACCAGGCCCGCACCATCCGGATTCCGGTGCACATGGTCGAGGTCATCAACAAGCTCGGCCGCATACAGCGCGAGCTGCTCCAGGATCTGGGCCGCGAGCCCACTCCGGAAGAGCTGGCCAAGGAGATGGACATCACACCGGAGAAGGTGCTGGAGATCCAGCAGTACGCCCGGGAGCCCATTTCTCTGGACCAGACCATCGGCGACGAGGGCGACAGCCAGCTCGGTGATTTCATCGAGGACTCCGAGGCCGTGGTCGCGGTCGACGCGGTATCGTTCTCGCTCCTGCAGGACCAGCTCCAGCAGGTGCTGCAGACGCTCTCCGAGCGTGAGGCGGGTGTGGTGCGCCTACGCTTCGGCCTGACCGACGGCCAGCCGCGGACGCTGGACGAGATCGGCCAGGTCTACGGGGTGACCCGGGAGCGGATCCGACAGATCGAGTCCAAGACGATGTCCAAGCTGCGTCACCCGTCCCGGTCGCAGGTCCTCCGGGATTACCTGGACTGAGCGGGTTTCGTCAACCGAACGTGTCGTTTTGACCACCTGGTGTGCAACACCAGATGGAGATCGTTCGGATGCACGAATGTGATCGTTGACGTGGCACCCTGGGTGCACGGCACACTGTCCCTGCCAGGTGTGACCTCGGTCCCCCGCGGGCACACAGGGAAGGCAGTGCCTAGCAAGGGTGTTGCACGATAGGTGAGCAACGACCGAAGAGATTGTTCATCGGTGACGACCAGAGGAGGAAGGCGATGAACTCGACCCTCACGCCGCCGCCCGAGACGGTGGCGTCCCCAGCCGCCGATGAACGGTGCGACCGCTGCAATGCTGCCGGGAAGCTCCGGATCACTCTGACGGGTGGGAGTGAGCTGGTGTTCTGCGGGCACCACGCGAACAAGTACGCGGAGGATCTCGTGAAGATCACCGAGCGGTTCGCAACGGAGCCCGACTTCAGCTGGCGTGGCGCCGATCTGATGGCGAACTAGATCCGCAAACCGACATAGCCGACCGGAGACATCCCGAGGGATGTCTCCGGTCGGCTTTTCGCTGTCTCCCCGCAACACCCAAGATCCGCGAATCTTGCCCAACGAGGGGGCGGGTCAGAGGGTTTGCACGGTGGCGATGCGTTCCTCCAGCTGCTCGATCGTGGCCTGGGCGCTCGGAGGGCCGCCGCAGAGTCGGCGCAACTCGGCATGGATCTTGCCGTGTGGTTGGCCGGTGCGGTGGTGTCGGGCGGCCACCAGAGCGTTCAGCTGGCGCCGGAGCGCCACTCGACGCTGGGCGGCACTCATAGGTGCCGGCGGCGCCGCAGTGGGCGCAGCGGCCGGCTGAGCGGCCCCGTCGGCGGTACGACGACGCTGGGCGGCGAGCTGGGCGGCCTGCCGCTTGGTCAGCAGCAGGGAAACCTGGTCGGCGGTGAGCAGGCCGGGCAGGCCGAGGTATTCCTCTTCCTCGGGGGTGCCGGCCTGAGCCGCAGTGCCGAACGACGCACCGTCGAAGATCACCTGGTCCAACTCGGCGGTGGCCGAGAGCGCGGCGAACCGCTTCTCCAACTCCCCGCTGGCCTTGTCGTCGCGCTGTGCCCGTTCCAGCAGGTCGTCGTCGAGCCCGTCGGATTCCTTGGGTTTACCGAGCACGTGGTCCCGCTCGGTCTCCATCTCGCTGGCCAGCCCGAGCAGGTGCGGCACGCTGGGCAGGAAGACCGACGCGGTCTCCCCGGGCCGGCGGGCCCGCACGAACCGGCCGATCGCCTGGGCGAAGTAGAGCGGCGTGCTGGCGCTGGTGGCGTAGACCCCGACCGCGAGTCGCGGGATGTCGACCCCCTCGGACACCATCCGCACCGCGACCAGCCACCGCTGGTCGGACGCCGCGAACGTCGCGATCCGGGCGGACGCGCCCAGGTCGTCGGAGAGCACCACGGTGGCCTTCTCGCCGGTCACCTGCTCGATCAGCTTGGCGTACGAGCGGGCGGTCTGCTGGTCGGTGGCGATGATCAGACCACCGGCGTCGGCCATACCGGCGTTGCGCAGCACGGTGAGTCGGGCGTCGGCGGCCCGCAGCACCTGTGGCATCCAGTCCCCGGCCGGGTCCAGGGCGGTGCGCCACGCCTGCGCCACCAGGTCCTGCGTCATCGGCTCACCGAGGCGGGCGGCCAGTTCCTCCCCGGCATTGGTCCGCCAGCGGGTCTCCCCGGAGTACGCCAGGAAGAGCACCGGCCGGACCACCCCGTCGCGCAGCGCGTCGGCGTAGCCGTACACCGAGTCGGCGCGAGAGCGCAGCAGCCCGTCTCCGCTCCGCTCGTAGCTCACGAACGGGATCGGGTTGTCGTCGGAGCGGAACGGCGTCCCGGTGAGCATCAGCCGGCGTACGGCAGGCTCGAAGGCGGCCTTGACCCCGTCGCCCCAGGACCGGGAGTCGCCAGCGTGGTGGATCTCGTCGAGGATGACCAGGGTGCGTCGGGTCATGGTGCGCCGCCGGTGCACCTGCGGGGCCATCCCCACCTGGGCATAGGTGACCACCGCGCCGTGGAAGTCGGCTGCGGAGTGCAGATCGGCGTTGCGGAAGGCGGCGTCGAGTTGGATGCCCACCCGGGCCGCGGCGTCGGACCACTGGTTCTTCAGGTGCTCGGTCGGGGCGACCACGGTGACCGCCTCGATGGTGCCGTCACCGAGCAGCTCGGCCGCGATCCGCAGGGCGAAGGTGGTCTTGCCGGCACCCGGCGTGGCGACCGCGGTGAAGTCGTCGGCACGCCGGCGCAGGTACTCCACCAGCGCCTTGCGCTGCCAGGCGCGTAGTGCCGGGAACGTCTCAAGCACCGGCGTCCGGGCTGCCACGCGAAGCTCCTCTCCGACCGCACGACGGCGGACCCCGGGCGAGGGCCACGAGTGCCGCCGCCCATGAAAACGCCTCCGCGCAGAAGCTGCCGCGAAGGCCGACTCAGCATAACCAGCGCCGGGCACACGGCCCAGACGACGCCACGCTGGTCACATCTGTCGACCGCTTCACCACTCCCGGTCGGTGCGGGGATCCGCCCCGCCGGTACGCGGCGGGCGCAGCGTGGCCACCGGGGCGGACCAGCGCCGACGCAGCGCGATCAGGCGCAGCCCGAAGACCAGGACGGCGGCGGCGGTGAGCGGCACGGGCCCGGTCTGCCTGGTGACGTACAACAGCACCACCATGACCGCGCCGGCCAACGCGGCCAGCGCGTAGATCTCCCGGCGCAGCACAACGGGGATCTCGGCGGTGAGCAGATCGCGGCCGAGACCGCCGCCGATCGCGGTGAGCATGCCGATCAGGCAGGCGCCGACCGCCGGCACCCGGGCGTCGAGCGCCTTGAGCGTGCCGGTCACGGTGAACAGCGCCAGGCCCGCCGCGTCCAGCACCAGGACGGTGGTGCGCAGTCGGACCAGTTGCGGATGCAGCCAGAAGACGGCGAGTGCGGTGATCGCGGCGGTGGCCGCGTACCGCCAGTCGGCGAAGGCCAGCGGCGGCACCTCATCGATGACCAGGTCCCGGAGTATCCCACCGCCGAGGGCGGCCACGAAGCCGACGAACGCGACTCCGAACAGGTCCAGCCGCTTGGCCACCGCCGCCGAGGCCCCGGATGCGGCGAACACCGCAACCCCGGTCAGGTCGGCGAGGAGCAGGGCGGTGGAGGTGGTCACCGCCGCAGGCTACGTCGCCGGCCGGACACCGGCCGAGGTTCACTCGCGGTACGAGTCGTAGATCTCCTTGCACTTGGGGCAGACCGGCGAACCCGGCTTGGCGGCCTTGGTGACCGGGAACGTCTCACCGCAGAGCGCGACGACGTAGGTGCCCATGACGGCACTTTCGGCGATCTTCTCCTTGCGGACGTAGTGGAACATCTCGGGACCGGTATCGGCGTCCTTCAGCTCCGGACGCTCGAGAACCTCTGTGCTCACGTCTGCACCTCCGACCGACAAGTTTGGCAGGTCATCACGGCTGGGTCCACTTGAGGCCGGCTGGGGGCCGACCACGTACCGTTGTCAAATGTGACTGACTTTCGCATCAACTACGGCACCGACGTGGCCAACGCCCTGCACGACGGGCGGCCCGTCGTCGCCCTGGAGAGCACCATCGTCTCGCACGGCCTCCCCCGGCCGCAGAACCTCCAGGTGGCCCGGGAGATCGAGCAGGCGGTTCGGGACGCCGGAGCGGTGCCGGCGACGATCGGCATGATCGGCGGCGAACTGGTGGTCGGTCTGGACGATGCGCAGCTGACCCGGCTGGCCACCGTCGACGGGGTGACCAAGCTCTCCGTCCGCGACCTGGCGGTGGCGGCGGCGACCGGCGCGGACGGCGCCACCACGGTCGCCGCGACCAGCGCGGTGGCCGCCGCGGCCGGAATCGGAGTGTTCGCCACCGGCGGTCTGGGCGGGGTCCACCGGGAGGCCGCGCAGACCTTCGACGAGTCGGCGGACCTGATCACCCTGGCCCGGACCCCGATCGCGGTGGTCTGCGCCGGGGTCAAGTCGATCCTCGACGTGGGCGCGACGCTGGAGCGGCTGGAGACCCTCGGGGTCGCCGTGGTCGGTTACCAGACCCGCCGGTTCCCGGGCTTCTACCTCACCGACGGCGGCTTCGACCTGGACTGGTCGGTGGACTCGCCGGAGCAGGTCGCCGCCGTCCTCGCCGCCCGCGACCAGCAGTCCGTGCACGCCGGCGGTCTGCTCGTCGCGAACCCGCTGCCAGTCGACGAGCAGCTCGACCCGGAGCTGCACGACCGGACCCTCGCCGACGGCCTGGCCCGGCTGGGTGCGGACGGCGTGACCGGCAAGGCGGTCACCCCCTACCTGCTGTCGCACTTCCACTCGGCCACCGAGGGCGCCAGCCTGGCGGTGAACGTCCGGATCATCCTGCGCAACGCCGACCTGGCCGCGCGGATCGCGGTCGCCGCAGCCGCCCGCACCACCGCCGTTTCGGCATGACGCACCGGCCGCGGGTGGTCGTGGTCGGCGATGTGATCACCGATGTGGTCGCGGTGCTGTCCGGGCCGGTCGCGGCCGGATCGGACACGTC
Source organism: Micromonospora sp. NBC_01638 (assembly GCF_045209745.1). Classification (NCBI taxonomy): domain Bacteria; kingdom Bacillati; phylum Actinomycetota; class Actinomycetes; order Micromonosporales; family Micromonosporaceae; genus Micromonospora; species Micromonospora sp. NBC_01638. The sequence continues at coordinate 3,895,943 of NZ_CP109273.1, read as the reverse complement.
AGCGGAGATCAGCATCGGTGGGGGCGGCCAGGCGGCCAACACCGCCGCCTGGATCGCCGCGCAGGGGGTGGACGTCACGCTCGTCGGCGCGATCGGTGACGACGACGCGGGGCGGGACCGCCTGGCCGAACTCGACCGGGCGGGCGTCGACTGCGCGGTCGAGCGGGTCGAGGGCGTCCCGACCGGAACGGTGATCGTGCTGGCCACCGACGGCGAGCGCACCATGGTCAGCCAGCGGGGCGCGAACCTACGGCTGAGCGTCGCGCACGTCGAGCAGGCCCTCGCGGCGGTGCCCGACGCGGGGCATCTGCACCTGTCCGCGTACACCCTCCTGGACGCCGGGTCGCGCGGCGCGGGGCTGCGGGCGTTGGCCGCCGCCCGCGAGCGCGGGCTCACCACCAGCGTCGACGCGGCCTCCGCGGCGCCGCTGCGGCGGGTGGGCGCGGCGGCGTTCCTGAGTTGGGTACGCGACGTCGACCTGCTGCTGGTCAACGCGGACGAGGCCACGGTGCTGGCCGGCGGACTGGACCCGGCGGCGCAGGGGCGGGCGCTGTCGGCGACGGCCCGGCGGGTCGTGGTCAAGCGCGGCGCGGCCGGCGCGGTCTGGGTCGACCGCACCGCGGCTGTCAGCGTGGCGCCGGCCCGGCGGGTGGCGGTGGTGGACGTCACGGGGGCGGGCGACGCCTTCGCGGCCGGCCTGCTCACCGCCTGGCTCGCCGGTGCCACCCCGACCGCGGCACTGAGCCGCGCCACCGACCTGGGGGCGCTGGCCGTCTCCACCGTCGGCGCACGGCCACAGCCGTAACCGTCGGCGCACGGCCACAGCCGTTGCCGGTCGACCCATGGCCCGCTCGCGGGTCAGGGTTCGGCGTCGATGATTTTGTGCGGGCGTTCCTCCGCGGTAAGGCTCATCGGCGGGGTGTCGTCCTGATGGCGGGGGTGGAAGCGGTTGGCCAGCCGGTGCTGCTCCTTCGGCGGCCGGTCGTTGGCCAGCAGCACGGCCAGCCAGGGGATGAGCACCATGCCGAGGCCGCACAGCGGCAGCCAGAGCCAGAGCAGTGGGGCGTTCGCACCGACCAGGACCGCGCCGGCGATGATGCACACCACCCGGATGCCCATCATCAGGACATAACGGCGCTGACGACTGTTGAGCTGATCGTCCTGGCTGCGCGAGGCGTCGGTGATCAGAATCGGCTGGTACGCCTGACGCTTCACCATGGACCTCCTCGAGGGGATTACGCCTCATCCTGTCACCGCACGACCGTGATCAGGGAAATTCGAATCATCCCGCTACGTGTTACGTTCGTGGTACGCTCCGCGACGTGGGCAGCAGGTTCAGCTTCACCGACGAGGCGTTGGCCAACCTGATGGTCTACGACGTCACGCCCGGGGAAGTCTGGGAGGCGCTGCACAGCGCCCGACGGGTCATCCGCCATCTGGGCGACGACGTGATGGTGGTTTACGCCGCCGCCCGCCGGGGCCGCCGACTGGCGGTGCTGCTCGCCGAGGCCGATGGCACCGACAACGACTGGGACATCCTCTCCGCCCGTGAGCTGAGCGACGTCGAGTCCAAGCGCTACGACGAGGCCGTGCGGAGATCGCGCCGATGAGGAGGCCGTGACGATGCACCGTAACGACGCGACCAAGCAGTTCCACAGCGGCGACGACCGGATCGCCGAGCTGATCGATGAGAGCCCGGCGGTGGATCTCCCCACCCCCGACACCGACGTGCCGATGGTGAGCCGGTCAGTCCGGCTGCCGCTGGACACCTACGAGCGGGTGCGGGCCGCCGCCGACGCCCGGGGCATCGGGGTCACCACGCTGATGCGCCAGTGGATCGACGCCGGCCTGGCCGACCTGGACGACTCCGCGACCGTCTCACTCGCCGACGTGCGGCGCGCGCTGGCCTCGCTGGCGCACCCCACCGCCGCCTGAGCGACCGGCTCAGCCGTCGGCGGCCTTCGCCTTGGCTGCCGCCTTCATCTGCTGCTTGTACTCCCGCACCCGGCGCAGCGAATCGACGTCGGTGACGTCGGCCACGGACCGGTACGCGCCAGGGTCGCCGTACCCGCCGGCCGCCTCCCGCCAGTCCTGCGGGGTCACCCCGAACCGCTTGCCGAGCAGGGCCACGAAGATCTGCGCCTTCTGCTTGCCGAAGCCGGGCAGCTCGGAAACCCGGCGCAGCAGCTCCGGCCCGTCGGCGACGTCAGACCAGAGCAGCGCCGCGTCGCCGTCGTAGCGCTCCATCAGGACCTGGCAGACCTCCTGCACCCGGGCCGCCATCGCCTTCGGAAACCGGTGCAGCGCGGGCGGCTGGGCGAAGAGCGCGACCAGGGCTTCCAGGTCGTACCCGGCCAACTCCGCCGCGTCCAGGTCATGCCCGAGCCGCTGCGCCAACACGTACGGCGAGGAGAACGCCTTCTCCATCGGCACCTGCTGATCGAGAACCATGCCGAGGAGCAGGGCCAGGGGGCTGCGCTCCAGCAGCCGGTTGGCCTCCGGGTCGATGGGCAGCACAAGCGTCATGGCCACCATCCTGCCTGGCTCACCGGGCCGGGCGGACCCCGACGCTCCGACGTCTTCCGGCGGGTGGCGACGAGCCGGGAGGCAACGGGAGGCAGGATGACGGCGTGGACGAACACGACATGCTGCTCTCCCCCGCCGGCGTCGACGCGCTGCGGACCGCGCTGAGCCGGACCGGGTTCACCGGCAACGGCATCGCCGAGAGGCTGGGCGCGCAGGCAACCGCCGCGGTCGCCCGGAACGACTACCGGGCCGCGCTGCGCGCCACCGAGGACGGCGACCCGCTCGCCACCCTGACCCGGGTGTTCATCTGCGACCAGACCGAGCCGGAGGCGGCGGTGGCCGCCGCGCTGGCGCCGCTGAGCCTAACGGAGGCGCTGGCCGGCGGGCTGGTCGAGCGGTACGGCGATGGCCTGCGTGCCGGCGTCGACCTGGAGCCGTACGGGGACGACTGGTGGGTGCTCGCCGACGTGCCAGCCAGCGCCCGGCCGGGCCGACCGTTGCACGCCGAGCACGTCCTCGGCATCGGCGGGGCCACCCACACCCTGATCGGCGCGACCATGCGCCGGCCGGTCGACACCGCACTGGACCTGGGCACCGGCTCCGGCGTCCAGGCCCTGCACCTGGCCACCCACGCCAGGTCGGTGACCGCCACCGACCTCTCCGAGCGGGCGCTGCGCTTCGCCGCGACCACCGCCGCCCTCAACGGCCAGGACTGGGAGCTGCTGCGCGGCGACATGGTCGCGCCGGTGGCCGGGCGGCGCTTCGACCTGGTGGTGAGCAACCCGCCGTTCGTGGTCGGCCCGGGCACCACCACGCACGTCTACCGCGACTCCGGCCGGGTCGGTGACGCGATCGGCGCCGAGCTGGCCGCCGCCGCCCCCGGCCTGCTCACCGAGGGCGGCACCATGCAGTACCTGGCGAACTGGGTGCACGTCGCCGGCGAGGAGTGGGACGAGCGGGTGGCCGGCTGGTTCGCCGGGACCGGCCTGGACGCCTGGGTGATCCAGCGCGAGGTGGCCGACCCGATGGCGTACGTCGACCTGTGGCTCACCGACGTCGGCGAGACCGCCGACCCGCAGCGGATGGCCGCCTGGCTGGACTGGTTCGACGCGCACAAGGTGGAGGGCATCGGCTTCGGGATCGTGTCGCTGCGCCGGGGTGGGCACGCCGACCCGGTGGTCCGCGTGGAGGACCTGCGCCAGCGGGTGCAGCCGCCGCTGGGCGACCAGATCGCCGCCTGGTTTGACCGCCAGAACTTCCTCACGGTACGCGACACCGAGGCGCTGCTCGCCGAGCGCTACCGGGCCGCCGAGGGCCTCCAGCTGCGACAGGAGGCCACCATGGGCGACGAGGGCTGGGCGGTGGACCGGCAGGTCCTCGCGATGCCGCACGGCCCGCGCTGGACCGAGGAGATCGACCCGCTGGTGCTGGCACTGGTCGGTGGCGCCGACGGCCAGCTCCCGCTGCGCGATCAGCTCGCCCTGCTCGCCGCGGCGCACAACGTCGAGCCCGACGAGATGGCCGAGGCCGCCGGCCCGATCGTGGCGCACCTGGTCGAGCGCGGCTTCATCGAGCCGGTGACCACCTGATGCGGGTCGTACCGGCGGCGGGTTGTGCGGCGGTGGTCTGCTGATGCGTGCGGTGGTGCAGACCGTCGGACGGGCGAGCGTGACCGTGGACGACGAGGTTGTCGGCGCAATCGGGAACGGCCTGCTGGTGCTGCTCGGGGTGACCCACACCGACACCGCGGAGACCGCTCAGACGATGGCCCGCAAGGTGCACGAGCTGCGCATCCTGGACGACGAGCGATCGGCCGCCGATACCGGCGCGCCGATCCTGGTGGTCAGCCAGTTCACCCTCTACGGAGACGCCCGCAAGGGCCGCCGTCCGAGCTGGACCGCCGCCGCCCCCGCCGAGGTGGCCGAGCCGTTGGTGACGGCAGTCGTCGATGCGCTACGCCAGCGCGGCGCGCCGGTCGAGACCGGCCGCTTCCGCGCCCACATGCTCGTCGAGAGCACCAACGTAGGCCCCCGAACCCTCCTCCTAGACCTCTAACTCGGAAGTAGACCTACTTCCTCCCGATCAGGGCCGCTTCGCGAAGCCAAGCAGCAAGGACTAACCCCACCCACCCACCCACCACCCGCCCCGCCCCGCCCCGTTGATCATGAAGTTATTGCCCGCCGCAGCGGCGTGTCGGGGCAACAACTTCATGATCGCGCGAGAGAACGTCCGCGGGGGTGGGTCGAGTTAGGAGAAGAGGCCTCGGCGGGTCAGGGACTGGCGGAGCCAGTTGTCGAGTTCGGCGGTCCAGTCGGTGCGGTCGGCGGTGGCGTGGTCGACGGTGAAACGGCCGAAGGCGTCCCGACCCTCGGTGAAGACACCGCCGCGCTTGTCGACCTCCAGCACCACCTGCATCTGCTGCGCATCGGCGATGAAGGTGACCTCCAACTGGTTGATCGAGCGGGCGTACTGCGGCGCCGGGTTGAACTCGATTTCCTGATAGAACGGCAACGACTGCCGTACGCCATAGATGTGACCACGCTCCACATCGGCGCGCGCGAACCGGAAGCCCAGCCGCAGCAACGCGTCCAGCAGCCGCTCCTGCGCCGGCAGCGGGTGCACCGACACCGCGTCCAGGTCGCCCTTGTCGACCGCGCGGGCGACCTCCAGCTCCGTACGCAGGCCCATCGTCATGCCATGCAGGTGCTGCCCGTACAGCTCGGTGACCGGTGTCTCCCACGGCACCTCGAAGCGGAACGGGATGTCGTAGCGCTGCCCTGGTTCCAGCTGGAACGCGCCGGTGACCTGCTGGCGGTGGAATTCCTGAGTGGTGTCGTAGTCGTTGTCGCCGCTCTCGACCTCGACCCGGGTGACCAGGCCGAGGGTCACGTGGTCGATGTCGACCTGGTGGTCACCGCCGAGCACCTGGATGCGGCCCTCCAGCTGACCGCCCGGGCGGCAGTTCGGGTTGGCCAGCACCGTCTCCACCGACGGGCCGCCGACCCCCATCGCCTTCATGAGCCGTTTGAAGACCACACCGTCCTCCAACTTCTGTCCTCGACGACCAGAGGTGGCCGACCGTCCGCAACGTAGCCGTGGCAGGCAACCACACACCGGGACGACACACCGCACCAGCGATCCGACCCAATTCCTGTCGGGTGCCCGATCGCCTCACTCCCGTTTTACGCCCCGCCCGCCAAGCTGTGTGCACACCGGCGCCACTGGGCCGGAGACACGGCACAGACGTGGAAACGGGGAGACAGAGATGGTCCTGCAGATGACGGAACACCGGACGCGCCCGGCCACCACGACGGACACCGACGGGGCCTCCGAGGTCCTCGCCGACCTGGACGCCACCGACGAGCGCGGCATCTCCACCGACCTGGTCCGGGCGTACCTGAACGGGATCGGCCGGACAAAGCTGCTGACCGCCGCACAGGAGGTCGATCTGGCCCGGCGGATCGAGGCCGGCCTGTTCGCCGACGAGAAGCTGGCCACCTGCACCCCGGTCTCCCCGGAATTGCGGGCCGACCTGGAGCTGATCGTCGCGGAGGGCCGGGCGGCCAAGGACCACCTGTTGGAGGCGAACCTGCGGCTGGTGGTCAGCATCGCCAAGCGCTACACCGGACGCGGCATGGCGTTCCTCGACCTGATCCAGGAGGGCAACCTCGGTCTGATCCGGGCGGTGGAGAAGTTCGACTACGCCAAGGGCTACAAGTTCTCCACGTACGCCACCTGGTGGATCCGGCAGGCGATCACCCGCGCGATGGCCGACCAGGCCCGCACCATCCGCATCCCGGTGCACATGGTTGAGCAGGTCAACCGGATGGTCCGGGCCCGCCGCGAGCTGTCGGTGACGCTGGGCCGCGAACCGACGGTCGCCGAGGTGGCCCGCGCACTGGAGATCCCCGAGATTCAGGTCATCGAGCTGATCTCCTACGACCGGGAGCCGGTCAGCCTGGATCAGGCCGTGGGCGACGACGGCGAAAGCGCGCTCGGCGACTTCGTGGCCTCGGTGGACCCGCGCACCGAACCGGGCGACGCCGCCGCCCAGGGCGAGTTGCGCAACGAGGTCAGCATCGTGCTGGCCACCCTGTCTCAGCGGGAGCAGGCGGTCATCCGGCTCCGGTTCGGTCTGGACGATGGCCGGCAGCGCACCCTGGACGAGGTGGGCCGTGAGTTCGGCCTGTCCCGGGAGCGGATTCGGCAGATCGAGAAGGTGACGCTGCTGAAGCTGCGCGCCCCGGAGCGGGCCCAGCGCCTGGAGGCGTACGCCAGCTGACGCACCCGGTTCCCATGGAAGGCCCTGGCGGTTCGCCGGGGCCTTCCCTGTTGTCGAGGTGCTTGGCGGGGGCGCTGATCCGCGATACACAGCAGATCTCCAGCCGCGCCTGACCCGACGCACTCACAGGCGACGGGGGCCGGTGTCCGGTCGGGCGGCCACACCGCCGACCCGCACCTGAGCGTGCAGGACCGAGATGCCGTCGGGGCGAGCGAGCACCGGGTTGAGGGTCAGCGACCGCACCCGGGGTTGCTCGTCGGCGAGCTGACCCACCCGCAGCAGCAGGTCGGCCAGGGCCGCCCGGTCGACCGGTGCGGCACCCCGGTGCCCGCGCAGCAGCGGCGCCGCCCGGGGCTCGTCGACCAACTCGGCGGCGTCCCGGTCGGTCAGCGGCACTGCCCGCCAGGCCCGATCGCCGAGCAACTCGGTGGCGACCCCGCCGAGACCGAAGCCGACGACCGGCCCGAACGCCGGGTCTTCCACCAGCTCCACCACGCAGGCCACCCCGGGCGGGACCATCGGCTGGACCAGCGCGTCCGCGCCGAAGGCCGCCGCCAGCTCGGCGTACGCGCGACGGAGGGCCGGCTCGTCCGGCAGGTCGAGCCGGACCGCGCCGAGGTCGAGTCGGTGCCGCAGCCCGGGGGCGGCCGCCTTGAGCGCCACCGGGAAACCCAGCCGCGCCGCCGCGTCGACCGCCGCGCCGACCGAGTCGACGGGCACCGAGGCCACCACATCGATGCCGTACGCGGCCAGCAGCGCACCCGGATCGGTGGCGTCGGAGCGGAGCGCGGCCTGCGCGGCGGCTCGATCGATGTCGGGCAGCTGAGGCGTCACCCCGGGCGGGCGGCGGAGCCACTCGGCATACCGGTGCACCCGGGCCAGAGCGCGCACCGCCTCCTCCACGCCGCCGTACGCGGGCACCCCCGGCGGCAGCCGGCCGACCAGGAACGTCGCCACCGTCGGCTTGCCCAGCGCGAGGGCGGCCGGCAGCGCGGCGGTCACGTCGGCGTCCACCTCGGTCAGTTGGCCGGGCAGCGGCGGGGCGAAGACCACCACCAGGGCGTCCACCTGGTCGTCGCCGGCCGTCTTTGCGAGAGCGGCGGCGAACTCGGCGGCACCGGCGCTCGGCCCGACATCGCGGGGATAGCCGTCGGCGACGGTGAGGCCCTGCCCCACGCAGGCGGTGGCGGCAAGGCCGGTCAGGGCCGACGAGTTGCCGACCACACCGACCCGGCCGCCGACCGGCAACGGCTGGTTGGCGAGCAGCACACCCACGTCGAGCAGCTCCGGCACCGTATCCACCCGGATCACCCCGGACTGGGCGAAGAGGGCGGCCACCGCCACCCCGTCCGGACCGGCGGTGTCACCCACCCCGACCGGGCGGGCCGGCGAGGCCAGCGCGACGACCGGCTTGGCACGGCCGATCCGCCGGGCCAGCCGGGCGAACTTGCGCGGGTTACCGAAGGTCTCCAGGTACAGCATGATCACGTCGGTGCCGGGGTCGTCCTGCCAGTACTGAAGAAGGTCGTTGCCCGAGACGTCGGCCCGGTTGCCGGCCGAGACGAAGCTGGACAGCCCGAGGCCACGCCGGTCCGCCTCGGCGAGCAGCGCCACCCCGAACGCACCGGACTGGCTGAAGATGCCGACCCGACCGGCGGGCGGCAGGGCCGGGGCGAGGGTGGCGTTGAGGCGTACCGCCGGGTTGGTGTTGGCCACGCCCAGACAGTTCGGGCCGACGACCCGCATCCCCGCGGCGTGCGCCGCGCGGACCAGCGCCCGCTGGGTGGCCGCGCCTTCGGCGCCGGCCTCGGCGAAGCCGGCCGAGATGACCACCAGGCCGTGCACCCCCGCGGCGGCGGCGTCGGTGACCACCGCGGTCGCCGCCTGCGGTGGGACCGCCACCACCGCCAGGTCCACCGGCATTCCGGCGTCGACCGCTGACGGGTACGCGGGCAGGCCCGCCACGGTCGACGCGCTCGGATGCACCGGCACCACCGCCCCGGTGAAACCACCGTCACGCAGGTGCCCGAGCACCGCCGCGCCGACGCCCTGGCCGGTGGCGCTGGCACCGTAGACGACGATGCCACGCGGGGCGAGCAGCCGGGCGATCGAGCGGGCCTCGGTGCGGTGCTCCCGGCCGCGCTGCACCTCCAGCGTGGCTTCGGTGGGGGCGATCGGGAAGCTCAGGTGCACCACACCGTCGGCGTACTCGCGCTGAACCTGGTAGCCGAAGTCGGCGAAGACCCGCAGCATCGTCCCGTTGGCCGGTAGCACCTCGGCGACGAAGCTCATGATGTCGTGACGACGGGCCGCGTCGGCCAGGTGCTCCATCAGCACCGAGCCGATGCCCCGGCCCTGGTAGGCGTCCTCCACCACGAAGGCCACCTCCGCCTCCGGGGCCTGCGGGCCGAGCCGCTCGTAGCGGCCGACCGCGACGATCTGGTCGGCGGCCAGCACCACGAACGCCTCCCGGTCGTGGTGGTCGACGGTGACGAAACGGATCAGGTCGCGTTCCGGGATACGCGGGTACGGCGAGAAGTACCGCAGGTAGCGGGTGCGCTCGGAGAACCGGCTGTGCATCGCCACGATGCCCGGCGCGTCGGCCGGGTCGATCGGTCGCAACTGGACGGTGCTGCCGTCGCTGAGCAGCACGTCCACCGGCTGGTCCACGATCGTCACCGGTGCGGCCCTCCCCCGGCCCGACTCAGTCCCGTGGATCGTACGGGTCGAGCCCGAACAGCGGGAAGACCTTCTTGCGGGTGGCCGCGATCGCCCGGTCCACCGCGTTCGGCTCACCGGTCGGCTGCCACGGCTCGTACGACGGGTCCGCGTCGTCGGTCATCCGCAGCGGCACCTCCCGGCCCAGACGACGGGAGGCGACCAGATCCCGCCACGCCGGTGGGGTGAGCGTGGCCGGGTCGATCGGGTCACCGGTGGCCACGGCCAAGAGGTGCGTCCACGCCCGGGGCACCACCTCGACCAGCGCGTACCCGCCGCCGCCGGTGGCCACCCAACGGCCGTCGCACAACTCGTCGGCGAGTGCCCGCAACGCCAGGTAGGTGGCCCGCTGCCCGTCCACCGTCAGGTTCAGGTCCGCGAGCGGATCCAGTCGGTGCCCGTCGGCACCGCACTGGCTGACGAGCACCTGCGGCCGGAACGCGCGCAGCACCGACGGCACGATCGCGTGGAACGCCCGCTGCCAGCCGGTGTCGTCGACACCCGGCGGCAGCGGCATGTTGACCGCGGTGCCCAGCGCGCCCGGCCCACCCGTCTCGTCCGGGAAACCGGTGCCCGGGAAGAGCGCCAGCGGGGTCTCGTGCAGGCTGACCGTGAGCACCCGGGGGTCGTCCCAGAAGATGTCCTGCACTCCGTCGCCGTGGTGCACGTCGACGTCCACGTACGCGATCCGCTCAGCGCCCAGGTCGAGCAGGCGGGCGATGGCCACCGCGGGGTCGTTGTAGACACAGAAACCAGAGGCCCGGGCCGGCATCGCGTGGTGCAGGCCGCCGGCCACGTTCACCGCCCGCCGGGCATCGCCGCGCCAGACCGCCTCGGCGGCAGCCACCGTCGCGCCGACGACCAGCGCGCTGGACTCGTGCATCCCCTCGAAGACCGGGTTGTCGGACGTGCCCAGCCCGTACCCGGCGAACAGCGGGTCGCGCGGCGCGGCGCGCACCGCGGCCAGGTAGGCCGGGTCGTGCACCCGGATGAGCACGGCATCGTCAGCGGGCTCCGGCTTGACCACGCGCACCCCGGGCCGATCCAGGATGCCCAGCTCGCGAGCGAGCGCGACGGTCAGCTCCACCCGGACCGGGTCGAGCGGATGGTCACCCATGTCGTAGGCGAGCAGCGACTCGTCCCACACCACCACCGTGTCGTCGGACATGAGCCCATCGTCGCACGAGGACCGTCGCCGGCCCACCGCACGCGCTGGTCAGCGGCCAGATGTCGGCCCGGAGGCGACCGGTCGGGCCGGGTCCGCCACCCAGTTGCTCCACGATCCAACATAGAGAGCAGCGTCCGTACGACCAGCCAGGTGCAGCGCGAGCACCGCCTGCGCGGCGGTCACACCCGAGCCGCAGTACGCCCCGACGGCCCGCGCCCCGGTCACCCCGGCGGCGGCGAACCGCTCGCTCAACAGATCGGTGGCCAGGAAGCGCCCGTCCGGGCCGACGTACTCCCCGGCGGGCAGGTTCGCCGCTCCCGGCACATGCCCGGCGACGGGGTCGATCGGCTCCACCTCGCCCCGATAGCGGGGCGCCGCCCGTACGTCGAGCAGCACGGCGTCGTCCGCGGCGGCCAGCGCGGCGGCCTGCCCGGCGTCGAGCACCGGAAGATCACCGGGGCGTACCACGACGTCGCCGGACGCCCGGGCGGGCGCGTCCGTGGAGACGGGCCGGCCCGCGGCGACCCAGGCCGGGTAGCCACCGTGCAGCAGTCGCGCCGGGCGGTGTCCCGCCCAGCGCAGCGTCCACCAGGCCCGCGCGGCGGCCAGGCCGTCGCCGCCGTCGTACACCACCACGGGGTGACCGGCGCGGACGCCGGCGGCCCGCAACGCGGCCTGCAACGCGGCCGGGTCGGGCAGTGGATGCCGACCGCCGGCGCCGGGCGTCCCGCAGAGCGCGGTGTCCAGGTCGATGAAGACCGCGCCGGGCAGGTGGCCGGCGAGGTAGTCGTCGCGGCCGGGTGGGCCGACGAGCCGCCAGCGGACGTCGAGCAGGGTTGGCGGATCGGCGTGGTCGAGCTCGGCGGCGAGCCGATCGACCTCGACCAGCGGCTCCTGGATACCGGACATGGCGACCATCCAACACCATTCACGCCGGGAGCACCCGGTTCGGTGGCGGCCGCCGGCCCAACACCCGAGGTAGCATCGTGCACCGGAGGGCCGCTGACGTTATGAAGTCTCACGACCTGGTCGATACGACCGAAATGTACCTACGCACCATCCTTGAGCTGGAAGAGGAGGGGGTGCCCCCGCTGCGTGCCCGGATCGCCGAACGGCTGCAGCAGAGCGGCCCCACCGTGAGCCAGACCGTCGCGCGGATGGAGCGCGACGGCCTCCTCACCGTCGAGGGCGACCGGCACCTGACGCTCACCGCGCGGGGTCGTGGCCGCGCCGTGTCGGTGATGCGCAAGCACCGCCTCGCCGAGCTGCTGCTGGTCAACGTCATCGGGATGCCCTACGAGGAGGCCCACGAGGAGGCCTGCCGCTGGGAGCACGTGATGAGCGACGCGGTGGAGAAACGGGTCTACGACCTGCTCAACCGGCCGACCCGCTCTCCGTACGGCAACCCGATCCCGGGGCTACAGGAGCTGGGCTCGCCGGCGGTGGAAACCCCCGAAGTTGTTGAGAGCGAGCGCAACCTGGCCTTCCCCGGCCTTTCCGGGCCGGTCGTGGTGCGCCGGATCTGCGAGAGCGTGCAGAAGGACGCCGACGTGCTGCGCCAGCTGCACGCCGCAGGTGTCGACCCGGGTGCCACGGTGACCGTGGCGCAGGAGCGCGACGGGGTGTCGATCGACCGGTCGGGTGACCGGGTGCGGCTGCCCCGCGAGGTCGCCTCGCGGGTCTTCGTCGCCGCCAACTGACCAACGGGCACCCGGGCGTCACAGCGCCCGGGTGTTCACCTTCTTAGCCAGTGCGGCCAGGTCGCCGGTCAGCTTCTCCGCCACCGTGCGCTCGCTGCCCCGAGCACCGGTCCAGCTCAAGGTGGCCAGCCGCCCGTCATTGGCCAGCCAGCCCACCTCGGCGACCGGCCCGCGCCCGCTCGCCGCAGCGGTCGTCCGCTTGTACGCCTGCTGGCCCAGCCCAGTGACCTTCGCCGCCTTGTCGGGCATCACGTCTGCGGCGAAGGTGGCCTTGTCGATGGTGGTCTCGGTCACGCTGAGCGTCAGCTCCGGCAGCGGCGCGCCACCGGCCCGGACCACACAGGTGTGCGTATCGCCCTGCTCGCTGGAGGCCGCCACGTCGAAGCGCACCTTGGCCAACTGCTCGATCACGGTGAAATCCAGCAGCCGGCAGGCACCCCCCGAGGAGGCCGCCGCCACGTCCACCGCGATCGGCACCGGTGGCGGCACCGCCACCGGCTCGGCCTCGGCGGCGCAGCCGCTCACCAGCAGCCCCGCCAGCCCGGCGACCACGATCCGCCCGCGCACGTTTCCACCCTCTCGCCGACCGACGGCGGAAGGCGCCCGCCCGATGTCCGTCGGCCACCGTACGGGGTGTCGGTGTCGGGCGGAAGCCCTCGTCTCATCGGCCCGCCGGCGCTTATCCGGACTGTAGATCATCCACGTACGGGCAGTGCCGGCAGCCGCGCCCGCAGCACGTGCCGCGCCGGGCCAGGAAGCCGGCGCTGAGCACGAACAACCCGCTCGCCGGGTCAGCGTAGCCGGCGTCCCCGGCGGCCAGCGCGGCGTTGTGCGCGGCGAGTATCCGGGGCCGGTCGGGGTGCTCGGGCGGCAGCCGGGACGGGTGCGGCTCGGTGAGCGGCCGGTCCGCCAACGGTCGTCGCTCTCCGGTCACCGCAGCAGTCTAGGGACACCCTTCGGCGTGCGGCTCAGCCGTGCCGGGCCAGCGGGCGGGGGCGTCAGGCGAACCAGGTCATCGCCTGACCGTGGCCTCGCGTCCAGGCCAGCGGTGTGCCGTCCAGCGCCATGACGTTGTACAGCCCTTCCTCCGGCGACTCCGGCAGCCCCTCGTACGGCAGCACCTCCGGGTCCTCGTTCGCGACCCAGTGTCCGGGCAGGCCACGGACCAGCCCGACGAACGCCTTCCGACGCGGCACGGGCACCTGGTAGAGCACGGAGGTGTGGATGACCACCAGCGTCGCGCCGGCCGGCGCCCGCGCGGCCAGCGCCGGCAGGTCGTCCACCAGATCGCCACGGACCAGCAGTGGCGGGTCGGCCGCGGCGACCGCCGCCGCGGCCCGCAGCCGGGCCCGCCGATGCGCGTGCTCCGGCCAGATCAGGGCGTCCAACCAGGACACGTCGTCGGGGTCGGTCACGTCGAGCGGGTTCAGGTCCAGGCCGGCCCGCCACACCACCTGGGGTACGCGTGCCGGCGGCACCAACCCGCTGGCCGCGCAATCCAGGACCGGCTCCCCGGAGCCGACCCGGTGCTCGCCATAGCGGTAGGCGTACCGGTCGGGATAGAGGCAGAGCCCGGCGGACGCCCCGACCTCCAGCAGGGCCAGCGGCTGCGGCAACGCGGCGAGCACCGGCAGCAGGACCGCACACCGGCCCGCCTCGTTCGTCTGGGTGGCCCGAGCCCGCACCTGCGCCTCGATGGCGGGCCAGTTCGCCACGGTGTAGTCGTGGAACGCGGCCGGGTCCTCGACCGGGCCGCCGAGCCACCGGACGACGCCGAACAGCAGGTTCGGCTGCCGCTTGGCCGGCGGGAGCCCGTCGAGCAGAGCGAGCAGCTCGTCGTCGCGGGACACCGCCAGGGACAGCCGCTCGTACGCGGGCGAGACCCCACGCACCTCGCGGCCAGCGAACCTGGCATACGCCTCAGCGGTCGTCATGCCCTGATCGTCGCAGCCGTCCCCCGGCAATCCGCACCCGGTCTGGTGCACCGCTCGACGCTCGCCCTCGAAGATCACTTGATGCTGAGAAGCCAGGGAAACCTCCGGCAACTACTCAGCATCACGTGATCATGGCAACACCGGTATGACCGTCGGTCACCGCAACTCGACGTCAATCCGGTCCTCGGCAAGCCGCTGGAGGATCTGGTCGAACCCAGCGGCCAGTGCGTCCAGGGCACGGCGTATCGGCGGATGGGGCCGGCATCCGAGGATATCGGCGCACACGGCAACCGCTGCGTCCGGATCACCCGTGGTCTATTCATCAACCAGCAACCAGCGAAGCGGGACGGGTTCGTCCCAGCGCCATCGCCTGTCCTGCGGGCTCGTCTCATCATCGGCCACGTGGGTCCCTTGCCAGCATGAGCGAGGCCGAGCGGCCGATCGCCGAATCGTCCGGCGGAACGGAGACGGAGATCTCGTTCACGGCTTGGCCCGGCGGGCAACGTCATGGCGAGCGTGATGCCTGTGAGGCATAAATATGACTCACAGGCATCACGGCCAACGGCAACATGCCCTCCGCCAGAGTCCGCGAGGACCTGGAAACGGCGCTGCCCCGACCTCCGATGCGGGAGGCCGGGGCAGCGCTGATGCGTACGTCAGCTGCAACCGCTGGTGGAGCCGCAGCCCTCGCAGACGTAGCAGCTACCGGCGGGGCGCATCTTCGTACCGCAGGTGAAGCAGAGCGGTGCGTCGGCGGCCTTGCCGATCACGGCCTCCAGCAGTTCGGTGCTGGAACCCACGTTCGGAGCCGGCTTGGCGGCGGCGACCTCGGCCATCTCCTGGGCCGGCTGCGCGATGGCCTCCGGCTTTGGCGGGCTCTCCACCGGCGCCGAGGACGCCATCGCGGTGAGCTCCGCTCCGGTGACCCCGGCGGCTTCCGCGTCGGCCTCGGCCCGCAGCTGGGCGGCCCGCTCCGAAGCGGTGAAGATGCCCAGCTCGGCGCGGCGCTCGTAGGGCAGGAAATCCAACGCCAGGCGACGGAAGATGTAGTCCATCACCGAGGCCGCCATCCGCACGTCCGGGTCGTCGGTCATGCCGGCCGGCTCGAAGCGCATGTTGGTGAACTTGCTGACGAACGTCTCCAGCGGCACGCCGTACTGAAGACCGATGCTGATGGCCACCGAGAAGGCGTCCATCACCCCGGCCAGGGTCGAGCCCTGCTTGGACATCTTGAGGAAGACCTCGCCAAGGCCGTCGTCCGGGTAGGACGACGCGGTGAGGTAGCCCTCGGCACCGCCGACGGAGAAGCTGACCGTCTCGGACGGGCGCTTCTTCGGCAGGCGCTTACGCACCGGCCGGTACTCGATGACCTTCTCCACCGCGGCCGGCGCGGCCGACGCGGTCTCGACGGCGGCCGGCTCGGTGGCCTTGTTGGACTTGGCCACGGAGAGCGGCTGGCCGACCTTGCAGTTGTCCCGGTAGATCGCCAGCGCCTTGAGGCCGAGCTTCCAGCCCTCGAAGTAGATCTTCTCGACGTCCTCGACGGTGGCCGCCTCCGGCATGTTGACCGTCTTGGAGATGGCGCCGGAGACGAACGGCTGGATGGCCGCCATCATCCGCACGTGGCCCATCGGGGCGATCGTCCGCTCCCCCATGGCGCAGTCGAAGACCGGGTAGTGCTCCGGCTTCAGGCCAGGGGCGTCGACCACGTGGCCGTGGTCGGCGATGTGCTCGACGATCGCCTCGACCTGCTCCTCGGGGTAGCCGAGGCTGCGCAGGGCGCGCGGCACCGTCTGGTTGACGATCTGCATCGAGCCGCCGCCGACCAACTTCTTGAACTTGACCAGCGCCAGGTCCGGCTCCACGCCGGTCGTGTCGCAGTCCATCATGAAGCCGATCGTGCCGGTCGGGGCGAGCACGCTCGCCTGCGCGTTGCGCCAGCCGAACTTGTCGCCGATCTTGTTGCCCTGGGTCCACTGCTTGGTCGCCTCGCGGACGATCGCGGTGGCCACCGGGCTGGTCGGCTTGATCTCGTCGTTGGCTGCGGCGTGCTTGCGCATGACCCGCTTGTGCGGCTCGGCGTTGCGGGCGTAGCCGTCGTACGGGCCGACGACGCCAGCCATCTCGGCCGAGCGGCGGTAGGCGGTGGCGGTCATCAGGGACGTGATCGACGCGGCGACCGAGCGGCCCTGCTCCGAGTCGTACGGCAGGCCGGTGGCCATCAGCAGGGCACCGAGGTTGGCGTAGCCGATGCCGAGCTGCCGGTAGGCGCGGGAGGTCTCGCCGATCTTCTCGGTCGGGAAGTCCGCGAAGCAGATCGAGATATCCATCGCGGTAATGACGAACTCGACGGACTTGACGAACTTCTCCACCTCGAAGCCACCGTCGGCGCGGAGGAACTTCATCAGGTTGAGCGAGGCCAGGTTGCACGAGGAGTTGTCCAGGTGCAGATACTCCGAGCACGGGTTCGACGCGGTGATCCGCCCCGTCTCCGGGCAGGTGTGCCAGTCGTTGATCGTGTCGTCGTACTGCAGGCCCGGGTCGGCGCACTCCCAGGCGGCCTGGGAGATGGTGCGGAACAGCTTCTTGGCATCGACGGTCTCGATCACCGAGCCGTCCAGCCGGCCGCGCAGGTCGAAGCCGCCGCCGTTCTCGACCGCCGACATGAACTCGTCGGAGACCCGGACCGAGTTGTTGGCGTTCTGGTACTGCACGCTGACGATGTCGGAGCCGCCGAGGTCCATGTCGAACCCGGCGTCACGCAGGGCGCGGATCTTGTCCTCCTCGCGCGCCTTCGTGACCACGAACTCCTCGATGTCCGGGTGGTCCACGTCGATGATGACCATCTTGGCGGCCCGGCGGGTCGCGCCGCCGGACTTGATGGTGCCGGCGGAGGCGTCCGCGCCGCGCATGAAGCTGACCGGGCCGGAGGCGGTGCCACCGGAGGAGAGCAGCTCACGGGACGAGCGGATCCGCGACAGGTTGACCCCGGAGCCGGAGCCGCCCTTGAAGATCAGCCCCTCCTCCTTGTACCAGTCGAGGATCGAGTCCATCGAGTCGTCGACGGCCAGGATGAAGCAGGCGCTGACCTGCTGCGGCGACGGCGTGCCGACGTTGAACCAGACCGGCGAGTTGAAGCTGAACACCTGGTGCAGCAGCATCCAGGTCAGCTCGTGGCCGAAGATCTCGGCGTCGGCCGGGCTGGCGAAGTAGCCGTACTCCTCACCCGCGGTGCGGTAGGTGGTGACCACCCGGTCGATCAACTGCTTGAGCGACCACTCCCGCTCCGGGGTCCCCACCGCGCCCCGGAAATACTTCGTGGTGACGATGTTGGCCGCGTTGACACTCCACGACTCCGGGAACTCGACCCCCCGTTGCTCGAAGTTGATCGAGCCGTCCCGCCAGTTCGTCATCACGACGTCGCGGCGCTCCCAGGTGACCTCGTCGTACGGGTGGACCCCCTCGGTCGTCCACACCCGTTCGATCTTCAGCCCAGCGCTCGCGTTGGCCCTGCTACGTGACCTGCTTGTCGTCACACCATCCCCCGACATCTCATCCGCCCCCTCGTCAAACACAAATCTCAATTGGTACGGCCGGCGGGTCCCGCCGCCCCGGCCTCCGCCGCGCCCTCCCGGGCGCGGGCGGCGACCCGCAATGTCTCGATCTCCTGCTCGAAGTCGGCGAGCGAGTCGAAGGACCGGTAGACGCTGGCGAACCGCAGGTACGCCACCTCGTCCAGGCCCTGCAGAGGGCCCAGGATCGCCAGCCCCACGTCGTGGCTGGGGATCTCGGCCGCACCCTTGGCCCGCACGGTCTCCTCGACCTTCTGGGCCAGCAACGCGATCGAGTCCTCGTCGACCGGCCGGCCCTGGCACGCCTTGCGCACCCCGCCGATGATCTTCGTACGACTGAACGGCTCGGTCACCCCGCTGCGCTTGACGACCGCGAGGACCGCCTCCTCGACGGTGGTGAACCGCTTGCCGCACTCCGGGCAGGACCGCCGCCGTCGGATGAGCTGGCCGTCGTCGGCCTCCCGCGAGTCGACCACCCGGGAGTCAGCGTGCCGGCAGTACGGACACCGCATCGCCCACCTCCTAATAATGATCAACTGCAACCGCACCGGACACCCCCGGGCACGACTCACCGCGACGGTGCCACCCTCGGATGACGCCCGCCGTGATCAACGTTACGGGAGTGCGGTCGGTAGTCGGACCCAACCTGTAGGCAACTTACGCCCATGTCACTACTACATCTAGGGGTTGACCGTATGTCGCCGGGAAAGCCGGGTCAAGTTGGCGCGCGGGTCCGGCGCGTCACGGACCATCCGGTCATCCACCCCCAGAACCACGCCCGAAAACCCAACGCCGAGACCGCCATCGAGTTACCGCCTCCCCACCCGCCAACCCCCACCGCCCCAACCCCCGCGCGCCCCCCGCGCTCCCCGCACGCCAACCCCCCACCTCGTCGATCTAGGGCAGATCGCCACTAGTGGATCTCCAATCACGACGATCTGACCTAGATCAACGGGGGCGGGGTGGGCGGGGTGGGGCGGGGTGGGCGGGGCGGGCGGGGCGGGCGGGGGGCGGGGGGGGCGGGGCGGGGTGGGGTTATCGAACGTGCGTGCTATTTGGCGTACCATTTATCAGAACATCCGTACTACCGGAGCGGTTTTCGCACCGACACGCGGGTGAGAGGTCGTACAGATGTTTGAAAATGACCGATCTCACCTATACGGTCATGAACAACGTGGCACCACCGCACGCACCACGAGCCGACGAGGCACCCAGCGCCGACCAGGGAGGACGGACGTGACCGAGGACCGGGCCAGCCGGCCGAAGAGCCCGCAGCAGATCACCGACGCGGGCCCGCCAGCCACCCGACGCCGCAGTGCCGCGCGCAGCCGGACGGGTCAGCCCGCCGTGCGCCCGGTCACCCCGGTGGTCAGCGCCTTCCCCGACCCGGCGACGGTCGACCTGACCGCCCGCCAGCGTCGCATCCTGGAGTTCATTCGCACCTGGGTGGAGCGGCACGGTTACCCGCCGAGCGTCCGGGAGATTGGCGAGGCCGTCGGCCTCGTGTCGCCGTCCAGCGTCGCCTACCAGCTCAAGGAGCTGGAGAAGAAGGGCTTCCTGCGCCGCGACCCCAACCGGCCGCGCGCGGTGGACGTCCGCGCCCCCAGCGAGGCCATCGACGACGAGCTCTCCCGTGCACAACGGCCGACCCCGGCGTACGTGCCGATGCTCGGCCGGATCGCCGCTGGTGGGCCGATTCTCGCCGAGCAGGCCGTGGAGGACATCTTCCCGCTCCCCCGCGAACTGGTGGGCGAGGGCGAGGTCTTCATGCTCCAGGTCAAGGGCGACTCGATGCTCGACGCGGCGATCTGCGACGGCGACTGGGTGGTCGTTCGGCAGCAGCCGACCGCCGACTCGGGCGAGATCGTGGCCGCCATGCTCGACGGCGAGGCGACCGTCAAGACCTACCGGCGGCGCGACGGGCACGTCTGGCTGATGCCACAGAACCCGGCCTTCGACCCGATCCCCGGTGACGACGCCACCATCATGGGCCGCGTCGTGGCGGTGCTGCGCCGGATCTGACCGGTCGACGGGTGAGTGCCCATGGGCGCTCACCCGCACCGGTTGTCAGGGGCGGGTGAGTCACCCAGCAGCCGTCAGTAGCGGTCGCCCCGATGGCCGCGACCGCCCCCGGGATACTGCCCGTACGGGTCGACGGGCGCGTCGTCGTCACGCCGACGACCGGGCCGCTGACCTCGAGGGTCAGGCTCCTGCCCACCGCGCCGGGGCGGCTCCGCACGACCGGCGCCGGGCTGACCACCGTCGCCGCCGTACACGCCGCTGCCCGGACGACCGCCCCCGCCCTGCGGACGACCACCGCCCTCGGGACGACCACCACCGACCGGAGGACGACCACCGCCACCGGCCGGGGGCCGTCCACCGCCACCGGCCGGGGGCCGTCCACCGCCACCGGCCGGGGGCCGTCCGCCGCCGTACACGCCACCACCGTCTGGCCGTGCCGCACCGTAGCCACCGTCGGCGACGGCCGGACGACCGCCGCCGCCGTACACGGCACCACTCGCCGGGGCCGGGCCACCGCGACCCGCACCACCGCCGTAGACCGCGCCGCCCGCCGGCGCGCCGCCACCGTAGACACCATCTCCACGGTGACCCGTTGCTGAGGAACCGTCGACGGCACGACCTGCGCGCGGGCCGAACGGCTCGCCATCCGGGTCCGACGCGTCGGACGCCTCGGCGGTCGGCGGTCGGCGGCGGGCCCGGACGATGCCGATGATGCCAGCGCCGACCAGCAGCAGGCCGAGAACCCCGACCGCGCTGACCAGGTACGTGATGTCGTTGAGACTCAACCCGTCGGTCCAGGATTTCGCGGCGGCCGGCTTGGCGCCCGCGTCTGGGGCCAGTGGCACCGCGGTCGTGCTCGACGGCGTGTAGCTGAGGATGTCGAGGGGTTCGTCTTCGGTGAACCGGCCCGCGTCGGAGACGGTGAGGAACGTCTTCCCGTCCGGGGTGTAGCTGATGGCCTCGCCGAACGGGTCGGCCAGCGCCGTCACCCGCGGCTTGCCGGTGGTGAGTGCGCCGACGATGTCGCCGCCGGTCACGTCGAACTCGAAGGCGTCCGCGTAGGTGCGCAGGACCACCCGGGAGCCATCCGGCGATCGGGACGCACCGGTGATGGCGATCCGGCCGAATGTGTTGAGTGTGTTCTCCGTCTGCGTCTGGGGCAGCGCGATGTCGCCGACCTTGCGCATCGGCACCGGGTCGGTGTCGCCGTTCTTCAGGGCCGCCGTCGGGGTGTAGATCTCGGCCTTGCCGCTGGTCACCTTGGTGATGATCAGCGGTTTTCCGTCGTCGCCGATGAGCAACGCCTCGGCGTCGTGCGGTTTGGCCTCGGGGTAGGAGAGCCGGTGCAGCGTCGGCCGCTTGGCGCCGGTGACCGGCATCGACCAGAGCGCGACGTGCGGGCGGCGCTGCTTCGAGGTGGTGTTGTCACCGGTGTCGGCGATCCAGAGGGTGTTGCCGTCCTTGGAGAGGGCGAGATCCTCGGTGTCGAACGGGCCCTGCCCCGAGTACTGGACCGGCTCCTTCGAGATCTTGCACTTGCTGTCGAGGAAGAAGATCCGTTTGCGCGCCGGGACATCGGTGCTGTCGTTGATGACGATGAAGCCGCTCTTGGTCGCGACCAGCCCGGACAACTCCCGTAGTCGCTCGTCCGTGATCGTGCACCGCTTCTGACCGGAAGTGACGGCGGGCAGCCCGGACAACCCGGGAGCGGGAGCCGCCACGGCGACTCCGGCGAGCGCCACGGTTGCCCCAAGCAGGCCGAGGGCAACCGTGACCGAGGAAACAACGCGGCGCATTCGGCCAGTGTCGCATGCCGCGCGTTTCCGGTGGATGACGCCGTGGCCGCTCAGGACCGGCTGCCGGCCGCCTGCTCCTGCCGCTCGACATCGAACGGCAGCAGCTCCGCGGCGAGCTCCGCACCGACGCGGACGTGCAGCAGAGTGCCCTCTGGCAGGTGCGACGTGCTGAGCACCTCGCCCGTGCGGTGCACCCGGGCCACCAGGTCACCCCGGTCGTACGGCAGCACGGCCCGGACCTCGACGGCCGGGCGCGGCAGCCGCTCCTCGATCGCCGCGCGCAGCCCGTCGATGCCCCGCCCGGAGTGCGCGGACACGAAGACCGCGTCCGGCCAGAGCCGCTTGAGCCGCAGCAGAGTGTCCTCGTCGGCCGCGTCGGTCTTGTTGACCACCAGCAACTCGGGGAGCCGGTCCGCGCTCACCTCGGCGAGCACCGCGTGGACCGCCCGGACCTGCTCCTCCGGATCCGGGTGGGTTCCGTCGACGACGTGCACCACCAGATCCGCCTGCGCGACCTCCTCCAGCGTCGAGCGGAACGCCTCGACGATCTGGTGCGGCAGGTGCCGGACGAAGCCGACCGTGTCGGACAGGGTGTAGAGCCGCCCGTCCGAGGCGGTGGCCTTACGGGTGGTCGGGTCCAACGTCGCGAACAGCGCGTTCTCCACGAGCACGCCCGCGCCGGTCAGACGGTTGAGCAGGCTGGACTTGCCGGCGTTGGTGTAGCCGGCGATGGCGACCGCGGGAACGGCGTTGCGGGAGCGCCGGGCGCGCTTGGTCACGCGTACCGTCTTCATGTTCTTGATCTCGCGACGTAGCCGGGAGATGCGGTGGCGGATGCGCCGCCGGTCGGTCTCCAGCTTGGTCTCACCGGGACCACGAACACCCACACCGCCGCCGGCGCCGCCGCCCCGGCCGGAACCACCGGTCTGCCGGGAGAGCGTCTCACCCCAACCGCGCAGCCGGGGCAGCAGGTATTCGAGCTGAGCCAGCTCGACCTGCGCCTTACCTTCCTTGCTCTTGGCGTGCTGGGCGAAGATGTCGAGGATCAGCGCCGTCCGGTCGACAACCTTGACCTTGGTGCGCTGCTCCAGGTTGCGCAGCTGCGACGGGGACAGCTCACCGTCGCAGATGATCGTGTCGGCGCCGGTGGCGAGCACCACCGCGCCGAGGTCGTCGACCTTGCCGCGGCCAATGTACGTGGCCGGGTCGGGTCGGGTGCGGCGCTGGATGAGCCCTTCGAGCACCTCCGAGCCAGCGGTCTCGGCCAGCGCGGCAAGCTCGGTCAACGAATTTTCGGCGTCGGTCACCGTGCCCTCGGTCCAGACACCCACCAGGACGACCCGCTCCAGCCGCAGCTGGCGGTATTCCACCTCGGTGACGTCGGTGAGCTCGGTCGACAGGCCCGGGACGCGTCGGAGGGACTGTCGCTCCGACAGCTCCATCTCGCCGGTGGTGACGTCGTCGAGCTCGTCCTCGACGGGGACAAAGCTCTCCTGGTCTCGCAAGCGGTTCTCCTGTCCGTTTTGATAATTAGAACGTAATCCTGACATGACACAACGCCGAACGCACCTGCTATATGCCCATGGTGAAGGTCGCCAAAAGTGGGGGCGAATGCTGGTCGGCCGCGACAACCCGGTAGACATGCGGGCGACGGCCGACCGGCCGCACAGCCGTGACGGAGGGATCCCGTGGCCATCACCCGACTGCCGAGCGCCGGATTTTCGATCACTATCCGGATTGCCGTGACCGCGGACGCCTCCTCGATCGGCCGGCTCACCACCTCCGTCGGCGAGGCCGGGGCGATCGTCACGGCGCTGGACGTGGTGGATTCGGACTCGACCAACGTGATCGTCGACCTGACCTGCGACACCGCCGACGCCGGCCACGCCGACCAGGTGGTCGACGCGCTGACCGCCCTGGACGGCGTCGACGTGCGCAAGGTGTCGGACCGGACGTTCCTCCTGCACCTCGGCGGCAAGATCGAGGTGACCTCGAAGGTCGCGCTGCGCAACCGCGACGAGCTGTCCCGGGCGTACACCCCGGGGGTTGCCCGGGTCTGCATGGCGATCGCCGAGAACCCGGCGGACGCCCGGCGACTGACCATCAAGCGCAACACCGTCGCGGTGGTCAGCGACGGTTCGGCGGTGCTGGGCCTGGGCAACCTGGGCCCCGCCGCGTCGCTGCCCGTGATGGAGGGCAAGGCGGCGCTGTTCAAGCGCTTCGGCGGGGTGGACGCCTGGCCGGTGGTGCTGGACACCCAGGACACCGACGAGATCGTGCAGATCGTGAAGGCGATCGCGCCGGCGTACGGCGGCATCAACCTGGAGGACATCGCCGCGCCGCGCTGCTTCGAGATCGAGGCCCGACTGCGTGAGCTGCTGGACATCCCGGTCTTCCACGACGACCAGCACGGCACCGCGATCTGCGTGCTGGCCGCGCTGACCAACGCGCTGCGGGTGGTGGGCAAGCAGCTCAAGGACGTCCGGGTGGTCGTCTCCGGAGCCGGCGCGGCCGGCACCGCGATCATGAAGCTGCTGCTGCGCCAGGGCGTGGGCGACATCATCGCGTACGACCGGAAGGGTGCCCTGCACCGCGGGCTGACCGGGCTCAACTCGGCCTGGCAGTGGCTGGCGGAGAACACCAACAAGGAGAACTACTCGGGCGACCTGCCGGGTGCGGTCCGGGGTGCCGACGTGTTCATCGGCGTGAGCGCACCGAACCTGCTCACCGGCGACGACATCGCTCAGATGGCCAAGGACTCGATCGTCTTCGCGCTGGCCAACCCGGACCCGGAGGTCGACCCGCGGGAGGCGCGCAAGCACGCCGCCGTGGTCGCCACCGGCCGTTCGGACCAGCCGAACCAGATCAACAACGTGCTCGCCTTCCCCGGGGTGTTCCGCGGCATGCTGGACGCGCACGCCGAGGCGTTCACCGAGGAGATGGCGCTCGCCGCCGCCCAGGCCATCGCCGACGTGGTCGGCGAGGAGAAGATCAACCCGACGGTGATCGTGCCGAGCGTCTTCGACCCCCGGGTCGCCCCGGCGGTCGCCGCCGCCGTCCGCGCCGCCGCAAGCAACCCGAGCCCGCTACCGGCCGCCGACCCCGGGCCCGCCGACCTTCCCGAAATCGCCGCCAACGCCAGCGCGACCCCCTGACGGGCTGACAGACGCGGAGCCGGGGCGGCTGGCACCGCCGCGAATGCGCCAGCCGGTCGCTTCCCGTCTCTGCTCTGCTTCAATCCGCGCAACAGTCGCGGTCCCACCTCGTTGCGTGGGTTGAAGCAGAGCAAAGGCCGCGCACCAACCAACCCCAGCCGGGCACGGGCCGCGGGCGTCAGCAGAGCGGCCGAAGCGTCAGACCCGCACAGGCAGGGTCGCGGGGTTGACCTCGCCCGTCGCCACCAGGACGGCTGGGCCGGACAGCCAGCAGGAGGTCTCGGTGACCGTAACCGTCAGGCGGCCACCGGGGACGTCCACGGCGATCACTCCGGTGTCCCGTCCGGCGTCGCGCAGGGCCACGGCGCCCACCGCGCAGGCACCGGTGCCGCAGGACAGGGTCTCGGCGCTGCCGCGCTCGTACACCCGCATCAGGCTGTGCCCGTCGGTGTCGTCGACCGGCTCGCCCGCGACGATGAACTCCACGTTCACCCCGGTCGGGAACACCGTCGGGTCGAACCCGGGCGCGGTCGTCAAATCCAGCGCGGACAGCTCCACGCCCGCCGGTAGGACGCAGACCAGGTGCGGGTTGCCGACGTCCACGACGGTGCCGGGCAGGGTCAGACCGCCGAGGGTGGCCGTGGAGCCGTCGTACAGCCGGGGGCGGCGCACCTCGACGGACACCGTGCCGCCCTCGACCAGCGCGCGCACGACGCCGGCCCGGGTGGCCACCGGCAGCGCCGCCCCGGCGGGCGTCGCCAACCCGGTGTCGAGCAGGTAACGCACGAAGACCCGGGCGCCGTTGCCGCACATCTCGGCGAACGAACCGTCGGCATTCCAGTAGTCCATGAACCACTCGGCGTCGCCGGCCTGCCCGGCACCCTCCGGATGCTTGGCCGCGCGGACCACCCGCAGTACGCCGTCCGCGCCGATGCCGCGCCGCCGGTCGCAGAGCGCCGCGACCAGCTCCGGAGTCAGGTCGAGCTGACCGTCCGGGTCGGGAAGGAGGACGAAGTCATTGCCGGTGCCGTGGCCCTTGGTGAACTCCACGCCCTCATCATCGCGCAGCGGTTGGCACCAGGCGCAGGGCGGCCCCGATCAGGTCCGGCGTCGCCGAGTCCAACCACTGGATCCGCGGGTCGCGCCGGAACCAGGACCGCTGCCGACGGACGAAGCGCCGGGTGGCCCGGACCGTCTCGTCGTGCGCCTGCGACTCGGTCAACTCACCGGCGAGCAGGCGCAACACCTGCTGGTAGCCGAGCGCCCGGCTCGCCGTCCGCCCCTCGGGCAGCCCCCGCCCGACCAACTCGCGGGTCTCCGGCACCAGGCCGTCGGCCCACATCCGGTCGACCCGCAGCGCAATCCGCTCGTCCAGCAGCCCGGTGTCCAGGTCCACCCCGAGCTGCACCGACGGGTAGTACGGCGTGGGCTGCGGCAGCGACGCGGTGAACGGTGCGCCGGTGAGCTCGATCACCTCCAGGGCCCGGACGATCCGCCGGCCGTTGCCGGGCAGGATGCCCTCGGCGGCGACCGGGTCAGCGGCACGCAGCCGCGCGTACAGCGGCGCCGGGCCGACCTCAGCCAGCTCCCGTTCCAGCCGCTCCCGCAGCACCGCGTCGGTGCCGGGGAACTCGAAACGCTCCAGCACCGCCCGCACGTACAGCCCGGACCCACCGACCAGCAGCGGCACCCTCCCCCGGGCCAGGATGTCGTCCACCGCCGCGCGGGCCAGCCGCTGGTACTCCGCGACGCTCGCCGGCTCGGTGACCTCCCAGATGTCCAGCAGGTGGTGCGGCACCCCGTCCCGCTCGGCCGGGGTCAGCTTGGCGGTGCCGATGTCCATGCCCCGGTAGAGCTGCATCGAGTCGGCGTTGACCACCTCGCCGTCGAGGGCGTGCGCCAACGCGATGCTCAGCGCCGACTTACCCGCCGCGGTCGGGCCGACCACCGCGACGACCGTGCCGGGTCCGTCGCTGGTCACACCCGCTCCCAGGACGCCACGAAGTAGGCGACGCCGTACGGGGCCGCGTCGTGCAGCAGCTCACCGCGCCACCCGCCGCCGGCCGAACGGGCCGCGCGAGCGAGGACCTGCCAGGGCGCGCGGCCGGCGGCCTTCAGCTCCGCCGACAACACCGGGTCGAGGTCGAGCAGGACGTCCAGGTCCGCGTCGGCCAGCGCCGCGGCGACCCTCTGGTCGTACGGGCGGGCGCGCGGGTCGTCGTACCCGGGGGCCTTCTCTCCCCGGCAGGCCGACCCGTCCCCGAGCACCAGCAACGCCACCCGGTCACCCGCGGCGTTGACCGTGTCGGCGACCGCGGCCAGCTCGGCCAGACCGGCGTCGGCGGCCACCTGAATGACGGCCGTCGGCGCGACGGGCAACGGCGCGGCGGTCAACGGCGCGGCGGTCAACGGCGCGGCGGTCAACGGCGCGGCGGTCAACGGCGCGGCGGGCGCTGGCGGGCGCGGGTCGTGCCGGGCCAGCAACCACGCGCCGATGGTCAGGCTCAACGGCAGCACCGCACCCCGGTCGGGCTGGCCGCGGACCAACGGCACGTCCAGGTCGACGCCCCAGGGCTGCAGGGAGCCGGTGGCCGGGATGCTGATCGGGCCGGTCACCGGGCCGCTGCCGAGCAGCACGACAGTGTCCGGATCGGCGGCCAGCAACCGGCGTACGGCGACGTCGCAGGCCGCCCGTAGGTCGTCCAACTCAGGGGCCGCGGAGCCGGCCACCTCGGGCACGAGCAGGGGCGGATGCGGGCAGACTGCGGCGGCGACCAGTGGCACCCGTTCACCGTAGCGGGAATCCCCGGTGCGTCTCCGCGCCGATCCGGTCGTTCGGCCCCTAGGACACCGTATGGTCACGGTCGGCGATAGGCGCTCGACGCGGACCGGGTCGGACCTGTGACAATGCCGGAAGCAACTTGACTGCGCCGTGGCGGCGACGGGGGATGGTTCCCTCGACGCCGGGAGAACGAGGATGGGCACATGAGCGACTGGACTGCCTTCGGACGGGTGGACGCGGACGGCACCGTGTACGTCAAGACCACCGAGGGAGAGCGGGTGGTCGGATCCTGGCAGGCGGGAGCGCCGGAGGAGGGCCTGGCACACTTCGCACGCCGCTTCGCCGACCTGGTGACCGAGGTGGACCTGACCGAAGCACGACTCAAGTCGGGTGCGGCGGATGCCGGGCACTCGTTGAGCACGATCCGGCGGATCCGCACCACGCTGCCCGAGGCCAACGTGGTCGGCGACATCGACGCGCTGGCCGCTCGGCTGGACAAGCTGGCGACCCTCGCCGAGGAGAAGGCCGCAGAAGCTCGCGCGGCCCGGGACGCCGCTCGCGGCGAAGCCCTGGCCCGCAAGACCGCGCTGGTCGAGGAGGCCGAGAAGCTCGCGGCCGAATCCACCGGTTGGAAGACCGCCGGGGACCGGCTCAAGGAGATCCTCGACGAGTGGAAGACCATCCGCGGGGTCGACAAGAAGGCCGACGGTGAGCTGTGGAAGCGGTTCGCCGCTGCCCGGGACGGTTTCACCCGGCGCCGGGGCGCCCACTTCGCCTCGCTGGACTCGCAGCGCAAGCAGGCGCAGACCGCGAAGGAAGATCTGGTCGCCGAAGCGGAGAAACTCCAGGAATCCACCGACTGGGCCGCCACCGCCAACCAGCTCAAGGATCTGATGACCCAGTGGAAGGCCGCACCGCGCGCTTCCAAGGAGGCCGAGCAGAAACTCTGGGAACGATTCCGGGGCGCGCAGGATGCCTTCTTCAGCCGGCGCAGTGAGGTTTTCTCCGCGAGGGACAACGAGCAGCGCGGCAACCTGGAGCGCAAGCAGGCCCTGCTCGCCGAGGCCGAGGCGTTGGACATCGACGCCGACCCGAAGGGCGCCCAGGCCAAGCTGCGGGAGATCCAGGCACAGTGGCACGAGGCCGGCCGGGTGCCCCGCGAGGCGGCCGCCGGGCTGGAGCGCCGGCTGCGCGTCATCGACGACAAGGTCCGCGACGTGATGGACTCGGCGTGGCGCCGCACCACCAAGGAAGACAACCCGCTGCTCGCCCAGATGCGGTCGCAGGTGGCGGAAGCCGAGGACCGGCTGGCCCGGGCGCAGACCGCCGGGGACGCACGCCGGATCAAGGAGGCCGAGCAGGCACTCGCCGCCAAGCGGCAGTTCCTCCAGCTCGCCGAGCAGGCCGGTTGAGCTGACGTCGTCCGGGAGCCCCCGGTCCCCCTTGCGGGATCGGGGCTCCCGCATGCCCCGCATGCCCCGCGCCCCGCGCCCCGCGCCCCGCGCCCCGCGCCCCGCGCCCCGCGCCCCGCGCCCCGCGCCCCGCGCCCCGCGCCCCGCGCCCCGCGCCCATGATCGTGCTCGATCAGGGAAGTAGTGGCATCAGCGGCGAGCGAGACCACTACAACCAGGATCGAGCACGATCGTGCGGGGTCGGCGTGCGCCGTGCGCCCTGATCTGCACAACTACCCGCAAGTTGCTGCTTTCGGCGCGCGGGAGGCAGCAACTTGCCTGATGTTGCGCGGATCTTGAGGGTGAGCACCCGGTGGGAGCCGGGGCAGCGGCGGACGAGGCAGCGGCGGGCGAGGCAGCGGCGGGCGAGGCAGCGGCGGGCGGGGCAGCGGCCGGGACGGTTGACGCATCGACCTGAGCTGATCAGAATGGGCGGCGGAGCCAGGTAGGGCCACCGGCACGAGGGCGACGAAGGCGGAACACCGCTGTCGAGGGTCGCCGGTGAGCTTTCGCGAGTGACCATGTCCGCGTGACATGGGCCGTCGCGCACTGTCCGCGTACCCGTCAAGGGACCGTGACGTGCGGACGGCCGTCCGCCGGCCCCGTCATCGGGCGGCGCCGGACTTCCGAAGTGGAGCTCGTATGTTCCGTCCCACCGCTCTCGGCGGCGCGCTGACCGCGCTCGCCACCGTCGCGGCCGGCGTGTTCCTCGCCGCCGCCGTCAGCACCAGTCCGGCCGTCGCCGCTGGCACCGGTACCGGCTACCTGCACACCAACGGCAATCAGATCGTGGACAGCACCGGCGCCACGGTCCGGCTGACCGGCATCAACTGGTTCGGCATGGAGACCGACAACAAGACCTTCCACGGGCTGTGGTCGAGCAATCCGTGGCGGGGGCAGCTCGACACGATGGCCCGGCTGGGTTACAACACGCTGCGTGTGCCGTACTCGAACGACGCGCTGAAGTCGGGCGCGACCGCCAGTGGGGTCAACGACTTCGTGAACCCGGATCTGGTCGGGCTCTCCCCATTGCAGATCCTCGACAAGGTGATCGCCTATGCCGGCAGCAAGGGGATGCGGATCATCCTGGACCGGCACCGGCCGACGGCGGCCGGACAGTCACCGCTGTGGTACACGTCGACCGTCTCCGAGGCGACGTGGATCAACGACTGGAAGATGCTCGCGCAGCGGTACGCGGGCAACCCAACGGTGATCGGCGCCGACCTGCACAACGAGCCGCACGCCGAGGGCACCAACCCGGCGGCCACCGGTGCGTGCTGGGGCTGCGGCGACACCACCCGGGACTGGCGGCTCGCCGCCGAACGGGCCGGGAACGCGATCCTCGGCGTCCAGCCCAACTGGTTGATCTTCGTGGAGGGGGTGAGCTGCCCCAGCGGTGGCCTCTCCAACGTGTGGGACAACGATCCGAGCAACGACGAGGACTGCGGTTGGTGGGGCGGGAACCTGTCCAAGGCCGGCCAGTACCCGGTACGGCTGAACGTGGCCAACCGGCTGGTCTACTCGCCGCACGAGTACGCCACCTCGGTCTACCGGCAGAGTTGGTTCGACGCTCCGGACTACCCGGCGAACATGCCGGCGATCTGGGACAGGTACTGGGGTTACCTCTACAAGCAGAACATCGCCCCGATCATGATGGGTGAGTTCGGCAGCACCCTGGCCGACCCGAAGGACCGGGTGTGGCTGGAGAAGTTGATGGCCTACACCGGCACCGGGGTCACCGGAATGTCCTTTACCTACTGGTCGTGGAATCCGAACTCGGGTGACACCGGCGGCATCGCGCTGGACGACTGGACCACCATCAACACCACCAAGCAGGCGATCCTCCAGCCGTACCTGATCGCGCCGTCGGGCGGCACCGGTCCGACGACGCCGCCGCCGACCGGCGGGCCGACGAACCCGCCCACCGGCGCCTGCTCGGCCACCTACCGGCAGGTCAACGCCTGGCAGGGTGGCTTCCAGGGCGAGCTGACCGTGAAGAACACCGGCTCGGCCGCGGTGAACCCGTGGTCGGCCACCTGGAGTTGGCCGTCCGGGGTGACGCTGGGCAGTGGTTGGAACGCCACCGTCACGCAGTCCGGCACGACGGTCACCGCCGCCGCCCCGGGGCACGCCCCCTCACTACCGGCGGGTGGGTCGGTCACCGTGGGCTTCACCGCCAACGGCACCGCCAGCGCCCCGGCGACGGTGAAGCTCAACGGCACCAGCTGCTGAGCTGCCGGGACGGCCGGTGCCCTGGCACCGGCCGTCCCGGTCATTTACATCTAGATACTTCTATGCTTTTATCGGGAAAGCGCTTGCCTCTGCATCGGTCGGCGCGAGCGCGGGAGCCGCTTACCTTCACGTACCTGCACTGGCGGGCCTGAGGACCAACCACTGGTCCCGGCCGAGATTCGCCGCCCACGGGCATGGGCGTCGCGATGATCCGTCCGCCTCATCGAGAGGAAGCAGCATGCGCACAGGACGGCGTCGAATGACGCTGATCGCCACCACCGCCGCAGCCACCGCCACCCTCGTCACCGCCGGTCTGCTGACCTCGGTGTCCGCCCAGGCGGCCGCCGGCTGCCGGGTCGCCTACTCCGTCGCCAGCCAGTGGCCGGGTGGGTTCACCGGCAACGTCACCGTCACCAACCTGGGCGACCCGGTCTCCGGATGGACGTTGCGCTGGTCGTACGGAGCCGGCCAGCAGGTCAGCCAGGCGTGGGGCGCCACCGTCTCGCAGAGCGGCGGCCAGGTCTCCGCGACCAACGTCGACTACAACGGCAACCTGGCGACCAACGGCAGCACCTCGTTCGGCTTCAACGCGAGCTGGAACAACTCCAGCAACCCGGCTCCGACCAGCTTCACCCTGAACAACGTCGCCTGCACCGGCAGCACCACACCGACCACCCCGCCACCGCCGAGCACACCCCCGCCGACCACCCCGCCACCGCCGAGCACACCCCCGCCCAGCAACCCGCCGCAGACGGGTCTGGTGGGATGGGCCACCCAGAACGGCGGCACCACCGGCGGCGGCAACGCCGCGATCACGACCGTCACCAACGCCTCGGCACTGACCAGCGCGCTGAACGCGACCGGCGCGGCGGTGATCCGGGTGTCCGGGACCATTTCCTGCTCGGGCATGCTGCGGGTCCGATCCAACAAGACGATCCTCGGCAACTCCGGCGCGACCATCGCCGGCTGCGGGCTCAACATCAGCGGTGACCGCAACGTGATCATCCGGAACCTGACCTTCCGGGACTGGAACGACGACGCGATCAACGTGCAGGAGTCGGCCACCAACATCTGGATCGACCACAACAGCTTCAGCAACGGGTATGACGGCGCCGTCGACATCAAGCGCGGCTCGGACTTCGTCACCGTGTCGTGGAACCGGGTCTTCAACCACGACAAGACCATGCTGCTCGGCCACAGCGACGACAACGCCAGCCAGGACGTCGGTCACCTGCGGGTGAGCTACCACCACAACTGGTTCGACGGCAGCAACCAGCGCAACCCCCGGGTGCGCTTCGGCAACCCGGTGCACGTGTACAACAACTACTACCGGGCCAACGGTGGCTACGGTGTGGCCTCCACCGAAAACGCCGGCGTGCTCGTCGAGGGCAACTACTTCGAGAACGTCGACGACCCGTACCACCTCGGTGAGGGTGACTCCGGGCCCGGCAGCCTGGTCGCCCGCAACAACCACTTCGTCAACTCGCCCACGGGCCAGACCGGCGGCAGCGTGGCCGGCATCCCGTACTCCTACCAACTGGACACCGCGAGCAACGTCAAGTCCATCGTGACGGGCGGCGCCGGCGCCGGCCGGATCACCGTCTGAGCGCGGCGGTTCGGGGAAGGGCCCCTTGTCCAGGGAGCCCTTCCCCGCACATCAGTGGGTGGCGCAGCCAGCGGTGGGTGCGGGTGCGACCGGCGGTGCGCCGATCGTCGGCAGACCGAGCAACACCCCAGGGGTACGCGGGGAGCGACCCGCCTCGGCCGCGTCGCCGGCCCGGGTCCGCCGGTGCGCCACCGGCGCTCCGTCAGCGTTGAGGTGATGCGGCGCCGCGTACGTGATCGTGGTGTGCACGATGTCGCCCGGCCGGATCTGGCCGGCCAGCGACGGCGTACCAGGGGCCTCGGTCGCGAAGTGCACCAGTCGACCGTCGCGGGCCCGACCGGACATCCGGCCGGTCCGCTCATCCTTGCGGCCCTCACCGAGCGCGACCAGCACCTCGACGGTCTCCCCCACCAGGCGCTTGTTCTCCGCCCAGGAGATCTCCTCGACGCATGCGATCAGCCGCTCGTAGCGCTCCTGCACGACCTGCTTGGGCAGCTGGTCGTCCATCGTCGCGGCGGGGGTGCCGGGGCGCTTCGAGTATTGGAAGGTGAAGGCCGAGGAGAACCGGGCCTCGCGGACCACGTCCAGGGTGCGCTGGAAGTCGGCCTTGGTTTCGCCGGGGAAGCCGACGATGATGTCGGTGGTGATCGCCGCGTCCGGCATCGCCGCCCGGACCTTCTCGATGATCCCCAGGTAGCGCTCGGAGCGGTAGGACCGGCGCATCGCCCGGAGCACGTCGTCCGAGCCGGACTGCAACGGCATGTGCAGCGAGTGGCAGACGTTCGATGTCTCGGCCATCGCGGCGATCACGTCGTCGGTGAAGTCCTTCGGGTGTGGGCTGGTGAACCGGACCCGCTCCAACCCGTCGATGTCACCGCAGGCCCGCAGCAGCTTGCCAAACGCGTACCGGTCACCGAACTCCACACCGTAGGAGTTGACGTTCTGCCCGAGCAGGGTCACCTCCAGCACGCCCTCGTCGACCAGGGCGCGCACCTCGGAGAGGATGTCGCCGGGACGGCGGTCCTTCTCCTTGCCGCGCAGCGCGGGCACGATGCAGAACGTGCAGGTGTTGTTGCAGCCCACCGAGATCGACACCCAACCGGCGTACGTGGACTCGCGGCGGGTGGGCAGCGTGGAGGGGAAGACGTCGAGGGACTCCAGGATCTCCACCTCGGCGGCGGCGTTGTGCCGGGCCCGCTCCAGCAGCACCGGCAGCGCGCCGATGTTGTGGGTGCCGAAGACCACGTCCACCCAGGGCGCCTTGCGGACGATCTCGCCCCGGTCCTTCTGGGCGAGGCAGCCACCGACCGCGATCTGCATCCCGGGGTGCTTGTCCTTCACCGGGCGCAGACGACCGAGGTTGCCGTAGAGCCGGTTGTCCGCATTCTCGCGCACCGCGCAGGTGTTGAAGACGACGATGTCCGGGGTGTCGTCGGCCGGCACCGCGCGCACGTAGCCGGCCTGTTCGAGCAGGCCGGAGATGCGCTCAGAGTCGTGCACGTTCATCTGGCAGCCGTACGTCACGA
Source organism: Micromonospora sp. NBC_01638 (assembly GCF_045209745.1). Classification (NCBI taxonomy): domain Bacteria; kingdom Bacillati; phylum Actinomycetota; class Actinomycetes; order Micromonosporales; family Micromonosporaceae; genus Micromonospora; species Micromonospora sp. NBC_01638. The sequence goes on along the minus strand of NZ_CP109273.1, from coordinate 3,861,473 downwards.
CGTTGTAGGTCCTAGCCACCCTCTTGGTGCCCCTTCCCCTCGGGCTATCAGGGTAGCGGCCCGTGCGGCGGCCCCCACCCACCGGCATTGACCCGGCGGCCCATGGCGGGCATCCACGACGGGCAGTACGCTGCACAACAAGAATGTGTTCTGGGCGATTTCGGGGGCTTTGCACTCGGCGCCGACGATGCGCGGCTCCGTTCACGGGGGAGCACATGACGACCCGCGGGAGGCCAACCGTGACGCGACAAGATGCGGCTCAGCGCACCGTCACCACCCCGGACGGGCGACACCTCGCGGTGGAGACCTCCGGCGCGCCGGACGGGCCCGTGGTCTTCCTGCTGCACGGCACCCCGGGTAGCCGCAGCGGCCCCCGGCCCCGGGGCATCGTCGTCTACCGCCTCGGCGTGCACCTCGTCTGCTACGACCGACCCGGTTACGGCGACTCCGACCGGCACGAGGGTCGGCGGGTGGCCGACGCCGCAGCCGACGTGGCGGCGATCGCCGACGACCTCGGCATCGAGCGGTTCGCGGTGGTGGGCCGGTCCGGTGGGGGTCCACACGCCCTGGCCTGTGCGGCACTGCTGCCGGACCGGGTCACCCGGGCCGCCGTGCTGGTGGGGCTCGCCCCAGCCGGCGCACCCGACCTGGACTGGTACGCCGGGATGGCCGAGACGAACGTGGAGGACTACGGGCAGGCCGACGAGGACCTGGACGAGCTCACGCTCAACCTGAAGGTCCGCGCCGAAGAGGCCCAGCGGGACCCGATGACGCTGCTGGATTTCCTGCGCCCGCAGTTGCCCGAGGCGGACATCCGGGTCGTCGACGACATCGCGATCCGCCGACTGCTGACCGACATGTACTCCGAGGCGCTGCGGCACGGCCCCGAAGGCTGGATCGACGACGTGCTGGCGATACGGCGGGGCTGGGGGTTCGACCTCGGCGCCATTCGTGCGGAGGTCCGGCTCTGGCACGGCGACCAGGACCGCTTCTCCCCGGTGCAACACTCCCATTGGCTCGCCTCGCAGATCTCGCGCGCCGAGGTCCAGGTGCAGCCCGGCGCCGCGCACTTCGGGGCGGTGGAGATCCTGCCGCAGACCCTGATCTGGCTGGCCACGCCGGAGCTCGCGACCAGCCCACGGCTCTGAGCCTGCGGGGCAGCACGGCCAGGCCGGCGGGCGGGCCACCTGCCCGACCGCCCGCCGAGCCGGTCAGATCGTGTGCGGGTCGATCACCCGGACGACGAACCGCCGTTCGCGCAGGGTCTGCACGGTCGGATGCTCAGGGCCGATCACCTCGGCCAGCCGGTCCGCCACGGTGCTGACGTCCTCGGCGGGAGCGCCGTCGCCGGCCCGCTTCGACACCAGGGCGAGGTCACCGAGGCAGCGCAGCGTGTCGGGGTGGTCCGCACCGATCACCGTGGCCAGCCGGCCGGCGGTTTCCCGCAGTCGGTCCCGCGCCGACTCCCAGTCACCCTCCTCGGCGAGGCACACCGCCTGGTTGACCTCTGCCGCGAGGGTGTGCGGGTGGTCGGGGCCGAGCACCTTGCGCAACTCGCCGGCCGCCCGGGCAGCCGATACGCGGGCTTCCGATCTACGGCCGAGCGCGCGCTCGGCGGCGGAGATGTTGCTCAACGTCGCCAGGGTGTGCGGGTGCTCCGGGCCGAGCCGGAGATCCTCCTCGTACGCCTGGTTGACGGCGACCAGCTCGGTCAACGCCCGGGCCGCGTCGCCGACGGCCAGCAGGTTTGCCGCGCGGCTCGACCGGCACGCCACCGTGTCCGGGTTGTCCGGCCCGAAGAGTTCGTCGAGCTTCCGGTAGGCCGTCTCGAACATCGGCGCGGCCTCGCCTCCCCGACCGGTGCTGCGCAGTGACACCGCCAGGTTGACCTGGGCGGCGAGACTCTGACCGTCGTCCGGCCCGAGCACCTCGCAGTACGCGTCGTACACCGTGCGCAGCAGGGTCGCCGACCTCTCGTACTCGCCGGCTTCCCGCAGGTCGCTGCCCAGGCGGACGGCGGAGACCAGGGTGTACGGGTGGGTGGGGCCGAGCACCAGCCGCCGCCGCTGGTGCACCTCGTCGTCCCACCGGCGGGCCGACCGGTAGTCGCCGACCAGCCGGTACGAGACGGCGAGGTTGTTGGCCGCGCTCAACGTCCGCGGGTGGTCCTCGCCGAACACCTGGAGCCAGGAGGCGTAGGTGGACCGGTCCCGTTCCAGCGCCTCGGAGTAACGGCCCAGCGCCCGCAGGTCACCGGCGAGGCTGCCGGCGGTCATGAGGCTGTGCGGGTGCAGCGGGCCCAGCAGCCGCCGCTGCTCGGCCAGCACCGCCTCGTCCAGGTCCCGGGCCTCGTCGAACCGGCCCAGGCTGCGCAGAATGTTCGCCCGGTTGAACCGGAGGTGCAGCAGCTGTCGACCCAGCGCCCCGGCCTCGACCTCGTCCTGCATATCGCTGAGCCGAGCGGTCCAGGTGTCGTCCACCTCCTGGCTGAACCCGTCGGCCTGGCTTAGGCCGCCGCGCTGCCACAGATAACGGACCCGGTCGATCAGCAGCTGACACACCGATTCCTCGGGGCAGGTCAGCGCCTCGGAGACCTCCAGGTGCGGCCAGAGCATGCGCAGCCGGGCCCAGGTGGTCGGGTCGTCGACGTCGCCGCGTGGCCGGGACGCGGCCAGCACGAGGTGCACCTGGTGTCGGGCGGCGACGATCTCGTCCTCGGTCATCCGGTCGCGGACCACCGCCTGCAACAGCCGGTGCACCTGGACCCGGCCGCCCTGGACGTCGAGTTTGAGCAGTGCCAGCCGGTTGATCTGCTGGACCAGGGCACCGCGCACGAGCCGCTCCGACACCGACGGGTCGAACGGCACGAGGGCCGCCGCCATCTCGTCGCTGTAGATGAGTTCGAGGGCGATCTCCGGGGCCAGCACCGAGCAGAGCTGCAACAGCCGGTACGCGGCAGGGGCCTGCTCGAGCAGCCGGTTCAGCGACAGGTCCCAGGTGGCCTCCACGGAGAGCGCGCTGGGGCCGTGCCGCTCGATCTGCCGCAGGTAGTCGGCGACCGACGTGCCGGTGTCGGCGAGCCACGCACCTGCCGCGGCCACCGCGATCGGCAGGTCGCCGAGCGCCTCGGCCACGCGGTCGGCTTCCTCGGCGCTGATCGTGGGCACCCGCTGGGCGAGGTGCGCGACGCTCTCGGTGCGGTCGAAGACGTCCACCTGGATCGGGTTCGCCCGGTCACCCCACGCGCGGTTGCGGGAGGTCAGCAGGACATGCCCGGGGCCCTGCGGCAGGAAGGGCTCGATCTGGTCGAGCTCTTCCGCGTTGTCGAGCACGACCAGCCACCGCTCGTACGGCTCTCCCCGGCTCAGCACCTGCAGCACCGACCGGACCGTGTCGGGCAGGGTGGACCCGGCGAGGATGCCGAGGCGGCTGGCGAGATCGGCGAGGGCGGTGTCGACGAACTGCGGCGGGTCGGCCACGATCCACCAGACCACGTCGTACGCGGCCTTGAACCGGTGCACGTACTCCAGAGCCACCTGTGTCTTACCGACGCCGCCCATGCCCTGCAGGGCGACCGGCAGCACCACCGCGCTGCCCCCGCTCTGCAACTGCCCGCGCAGCCGCGCCAGGTCGTCCTCCCGGCCGGTGAACCGGGCGTTCCGGTTCGGGGCGTTGAAGATCAACGGCTCGGCGCCGGGATAGCGGGCGGACCCACCCGCCGGACCGTCCGCCGACGACGGCACCGGCCGACCGACCAACCGCAACACCCGCTCCACGGCGATCGCGGCGCTCACATTGACCAGGTTGGTGGAGCTCTGGGAAGGGAACTCCGCCAGCGGGCGCAGGTCGGCGACGTACACGGCAAGGGCCGTGGAGCCGGTGCTCGTGTCGCGGTCAGGCAGACCGCTGGACGGCGTTGCCACGTACGCCGGCGAGACCACGGTCAGCGTGCGCGGGGCAGGCGTGGCAGCCGACCCGACGGCTGCCGTGGGCTCCACCACCCGCAGCCCGGCCGAAGTGAGCACCCGCTCCAGCCACTCGGCCCAGATGGCGTCCTCCGGCGCGCAACGGAGCACGATCTGGTCGTCGACCGCCTCGGTACGTCGGCGGAAGCGAGCCTTGCCCCGCTCCCGCACCGACTCATCCATCACCGGCAGCGCGGTCACCGCGCCATCGGTGAGGATCCCGGTCAACGTCTCGAACGCGGCCAGCAGTGACGTCGGCGAGCCGGGCGGATCCCCGAACGTCGCCAGGGTCTCCTCGTACGCGTAGAACGGCCGGTAGGGGACCTCGACGGCGGCCCAGTATCGCCGCCGTTCCGCCTCGGTCATGCCCGCCGGCAACCCGGCGAACCGGCGCATGGCCAGCAGGCGACCCGCCTCAGCCCGCTCCTTCTCGGCCTGGTCGACCCGCATCGGCACCGGCAGGACCCGGATGTCCCGCCGCCGGTACCGGTCCCGCACCGAGTGCGCCACCCGGGCCGCGCCGTCGATGCCCTGGTCGCTGAGCGTGAAACAGTCGACAAGCGTGTCCGGCAGGTGCAGGGTGCAGATGTCGGCGACGTCGCTCAACCCCGTTCGGCTGTCGATCAGGGTGAAGTCGTACTGGCGCTTCATGTCGGCCCGCAGCGCCTCGAAGAACTGCGCCCCGCCCAGCCGGTTGTAGAAGTTGTCCCAGTCCAGCCCGCTCACCGAGACGGCGTAGTCGCTGTTCTGCCGGCCCGCGGAGAGGAAATCGAGGCCGCCGCCGTTCGGGAAGTTCCAGTGCAGCGAGAACGCGTGCCGCCCGACCCGGGCGTACTGCTCCATCCAGCGATCCGGCCGGTCGTCGACCCGGGTGGTCTCCCACTCGTAGTCGCGGATCATGTCGATCACACCGCTGGTGCCCTGGATCGCCTCGGCATCGAGGAACGGGTGGAAGAAGCGGTGCAGGCCGGGTGACTCGAGGTCCCAGTCAGCGACAAGCACCCGCCGACCGCTGGCCGCGAGGATCCAGGCCACGTTGGCCAGCGCCATCGTTCGGCCCGTCCCACCCTTGAACGAGTAGAAGGTGACGACCTGGCCTTCGCGATCGTTGTTCATCGGTTTTCTCCGTGGGGACGCGGTGGGGCCGGATCATCAGGCGGGGACGCGGGGTCGGGCGTAACGGTCGGGCCGGCGGCGGACAGGCCGTCGCGCAGGCTCGGCACCGGCTCCGGCGGTGGCTCGAAGGAGACGACCGGGCCGTACTTGAGGAACTGGCGGCGAGCTTCGGTGACCAGCGCCGGCATCAGATCGACGAACTCCGGCAGGCTGCACGCCCGCTTCACCTGGGGCAGACCGGCGTCGTGCAGAAGCTGCGTCACCTCGGTCGCCCATCGGGTGGCGTCCTGGCTGTCGTCGTCGTCGGTGACCACCAGCGGGACGACCCACTCCCGCAGGCCCTGCAGCATCCGGGCGAGGACTCCGGACGCATCCGGCGCCGCCGCGATCCACGGGTCGACCAGCAGCACCGCCGGCCGGCGATCGAGCAGCCCGGCGGCCTGCGTGAAGTCCTCCGTGCGGGCGGACAGCCCGAGGCGCTCGGCGGTGCTGGCCGCGTACTCGGCGACGGGCAGCTCCTGCCGGCGCCCGTACGGCCGCCAGAGCCGGCTCTTGGCGGCGTAGCCCGCGGGGTCGCGGTCGGTCGGCAGACGGTCCTGGGTCGGGGCCAGGACGGCGACGACGAAGTCCGGGTCGGTCGGCGCCGGGCGGAAGACCTCGTCGAGGCCGGGCGCCCGGGACGGGCCCAGCGGTCGCCGCTCGGCGGTGTGCACGATCCGGCTGGCGAGCCGGCTCAGCAGCAGCTCGTACTGCGCCCGGTAGGAGGCCAGCATGCAGAACGCGCGCAGGCCGTCCTCGGCGTACTCCGGGACGTCCCGGCCCAGGTCCAGGGCGCCGTCCAGCTCCGGATGGGTCTCCCACGGATGGAACGGGATCCACAGCACCGGGGTGAGATGGCCAGCAGTGACCCGGGCCGGCCCGGCGGCGGCCAGCCGGGCCCGGAAGGACTCCCGCTCCCCCAACGCCCACGGGCGGTTGAAGTAGCCGGGCGAGTAGAGCGGGACGAAGACCTCGGCGTCACCGAGTGCCTCGGCGAGAGCCGCCTTCCAGTCGGCGCCCAACGGGATCTGCTGGTCGAAGAAGCCGATCCGCATCCCGGCCACCGGTCGCGCCTGGCGCCGCACCTCGTCGGCCAGGTCGGCGAAGAACTGGCCGACCCAGACGTCGGCGTCGGCCCGGGTGCCCGGCGCCGGCGGCGAGTGGGCATAGCTGAGAAAGAAATACGTTCCTCGCGCCGCCGATCGGCGCCGGTCCGCCGGCGGGCTCATCCCGGCTCCTCGGCGAACCGGTTGCACAGCTCGTCCACGCTCGCCGGCACCCAGGGCTCCACCAGGTACGACCGGTGGATGGCCACGATCCGCTGCGCGAGCCGCCAGACCACCGCCCGGTACGCGTTCTCCCACTGCATGGTCAGCAAGCCGTAGACCCCATCCCGCTGGTAGTGCACCGCGATGTCGGGATCCGGCATGGCGGTCGGGGAGAACCGTTGGATGTCGCGGAGCACCCGAGGCAAGGCTGTGCCGTTCGTCGGCGACCAGGTGACCGGCACGATCGCCGTTTCGTGGGCGGAGGCGGAGCTGTGCCGCGCGACGATCTGTCGGCGGGCGAAAGCGTCCCACTCGCGGCCACACCAGTCGCTGCCGAGCAGCGCGCTGGACACCAGCGGAACGAAGACCTGGCAGGTGCCGGCGGCCTGGAGGAGCTCCGGGCTCCAACGTTCCCCGCCCGCGATGGAGCTGTCCAGGAACCCGGCGTCCACCCCGGTCACCGGGCCGACCAGCTCACTGACATGGACGGAGAGGTCCTCGAAGAACCGGGAGACATACTCGGCGGGCTTGCCGGTGGCGCGGCCGACCGGCGCCCTGGAATAGCTGAGGAAAAAGAGCGGGGCGCGCGTTCTGGAGGGTGCGTCCACTGTGCTCAAGGCTACCCCTCCGCCCTCCCCCTGCGGCCGGAACATCAGCGTAATCCCCGCGTCAACGTTGCGCCGCCAAGCGGTTCGCGGCGAACCAGCCGACCGCGAAGTCCACCGCAGGGCGCGCCGGCAGCAGGCGGGCACTCGCCCTACCGACCTGACCGTGCTGGACGAACGGCGCGTCGTCGAGCGCGGCGCCCACCGCGGGGAAGTCGCGGTCGTCCAGGTCGAGAGCCCGGAAGTCGAGGCGGACCCGGCGCCCGTCGACGAGCCGGAAGCAGCGGTAGTCGCGCTCGGGCGCCGGCACCGCAAGCCGGTACTCGGCCAGGTGCAGGGCGCTGCACACCTCGTAGCCGAGGCCGAGCAGCAGGATCTGCCCGTCCGCCGCGTAGAGACCGCCGATCGGTGAGCGTTCCCCCAGATGGCAGGTGAGGTCGTGGCCGTCGGTGAGCTGCCGGGCCCGAGGGCCGAGCGCGGCGAACGAGGTCTGCGGATGATCGCTGCGTACGGCACCGGGGGCACACCGGACGTACTCGGCGAGCGCACCCATCCGCTGGGAGGGGGTGGTTTGGCGGTCCCAGCCCGGCAGCGCCGCCTCGTACCTGTCGCGCTGCGCCCGGTCCATGCCGGCGGTGGCCGCCAGGTGGGCCCGGGAGGTGGTCGAGTTGCCGTCGGTCTGGGTGGGCACGAGCAGCGTGCCAGCCGGGCCGAGGACGTCCCGCAGGGCGCCGGCGAGCGTCGCGGGGCCGTGCTCCAGCGGGCCCACCCGCCGGAGGCCGCAGTGCACCAGGAGGCACACACCCGGGCGGACGCCCAGCGCCCGCAGGTCGTCGGCGAGGCGAGGACGGCCCAGTGTGGACATCTCCCGCTCATCTGGACCCGACACAGGTCTCCTCAATGGCGTGACGCAGCTGCCCGACGAACCGCTCGCCCGCCGCGGTGAGCGACCGACTGGCCAGCAGCGCGTCGACGCCATCCCGGGTCCAGGCCAGGAAACGGGCAGCGTGCGCCGACGCGTCCGGGCCGTCGGCGGCCGCCCGGGACCGCCACACCTGGGTGACGGCCAGGTGTGCGTACACCCCCTGCAGCACGCCTTCGGGTGGCCGCGGGTCGGGGCGCCAGGGCACCCGGATCCGGGTGCCCTGCCCGGGTTTGACCAGATCGAACAGGTCGAGCACGGCTCCGAGCTTCGCGTGCTGCCACTCGTGCACGAGCAGCACCGCCATCGTCTCCGGGTCCGGATCGGTGGTGACGGCGACCGCGCCGAACGCGTGCCGGGCGGTCGCGCTCCGCAACGGTCGCGCCGGGTCGGGTGCCAGCGGCACGACGGCGCGCAGACCGCCGTCGAGCGCCGCCGCGTGCGCCGGCACGTCCCGGTGCACGACCTGCCAGGCCTCGGTCAGGGTACGGCCCAACGCCCACGCCGCCGGGGCCTCCAGGCGAGGCGCCACCGGTTGGCCGTAGCAGTCCCGGTACGGGTCGCCGTCTTCGAGGAGCAACCGCCCAGCGGGAACCGGCACGTCGCGGGTCGGTCGCCAGCCGGCCGACAGCTCGACCGGATCGAGGAGCACGGTCCGCTCGGCGGTCCCACCCCGGACCCGGAGTTCACCCGGCCGGACGGTCACCTCGGCGCTCTCCCCCACGCCGGGCAGCAGCAGGCCGCCGAGCGTGGGCAACGTGATCGCATCGGCCCGTACCGGGACGTGCACCGCGGCCGGAACGCCCGCCCGGAGAGCCGCGGCGACGGCGAGCGCCGGCAGCGGGTCGAGCGCCGCGCTGACGCCGGACCGGGCCGACGAGTCGAGGCGATGCACCAGCCAGGGCCGAACGAAGGGGTGCTCCAGGACCGCCCGGACCGCCTCCGGCGCCACCTGATCGAGGTGGACGAGCAGCTCCCAGGCGGCCGTGGGGCCGGCCAGGTCCCGGCAGGCCACCAGCAGCGCCCGGGTGATGGAGAGCTGGGTGGCGGTGAGCAGTGCCAGCGTCGCCGCCGACCCGTGCCCGGTGGCCAGGTCGTCCAGCAGTTCGTCGACCGGCGACGCGGCGGACCACTCGCTCGGCGCGGCGGGAGCGGGCTCGGGGTACGCGTCTACGCGGTTGATGAGGTGAAGCAGGTCGGCGCAGTACACCGAGGGGTTGTCAAAGCCGGAACCGGTGCGCCAGCGGTGGGCGTACAGGCCGCCGCCGCACCGGTCGACCACCGGGCAGGCCCGGCAGGTCGCACAGAGCCCGTCCACACCGTCCTGTCGGACCGCGACCCCGGGGTGCCGGGCGACCTCGTCCACGGAATGGCCGAACACGTCGAACCCGGTGCCGGCCGCGCCGTGGTAGGCGGTCTTCAGCGAGTCAACCTGCTCCCAACTGCCGTCCGCCTCGATCACCAGCACATCGGCCGGCGCGAGGCCGAACGCCTCGGTGCCGCCGCCACCGGGCCGCAACGCCTCGAACAGCCGGATCGACACGGGACGCCCGTCGTCCACCCAGCGCCGGTGGAGCCGTCCCAGCCAGTCCGCGTACGGGGTGGACCCGGGGCCGGGGCGTTCCGGGGGGTTGTCCCAGGTGGCGTGTGGCAGCAGCAGGTCGACCCGGGGAGGGCTCTCGGCCAGCAGTGCCTCGTACACCCGATCGGGATCGTTGCGAACGTCGACCGTGCAGAGGATGCCGGCGTAGCTGACGCGGTGGTCCGGCTGCCGGAGCAGGGACAGGGCTCGCCGGACCTGGTCATGGCTGCTGCCGCCGTGGGCGAAGACCCGGTGCCGGTCGTTGGCGGCACGGTCACCGTCGAACGACACACCGACCTGCACGGCGTAGTCGACGAGCAGCCGGCACAGCTCCTCGTCAAGCAACACGCCGTTGGTCTGCATACGGAGGTCGAGCAGCGTCCACGGCGTGATCGCCGCCCGCAGCTCGGCCAGCACCTCGCGCAGCCCGGCAGCACCCAGCAGCAGCGGCTCACCCCCGTGCAGCACCACGTGCACGACCGACAGCTCGTGCTCGCGGGCGTGCTCGGCGATGCGCCGTGCGGCGGCCCGGACCGTGGCCGGTGGCATCCGCACCGGTCGACCACGCCAGGTCTGGTCAGCGTGCTGGTAGATGTAGCAGTGGTCGCAACTGAGGTCGCACCGGCTGTGCACCTTCAGCACGAACTGGCTGATCCGCCGGCAGGATCCGCCCGCTCCGGGTGGACCGCACCGGCAGGCCATCGCTCAGATGGACGAGTTGAAGGCGGCGACGGGGACGCTGCCGGACGGCACGGATTGATTCGCGACGACGCGCCTGCGGACCGCCTCGACCAGATCGGCGTGCTCGACGGCGATCCGCTCCAACGGGATGTGCAGGCTACGGGTGAGATCGACTAGGACGGGACGGGACGGGCTGGTGGGGGCGTGGTCCACAATGAGTCTCCGGGGGCCCGGGCGCTGGGAGCGCGAGCGGCGAGAATGGCTCGAAAGGCTCTGGTCCGTGACCAGGATAGACAAATATCGACCCAGTGTCACCGTCGGTACAACCGCCGGCACCGCGGGTGCAATCCGGGTGCCGACAGAGGAGGAGCGCACATGTGTCGGAGCATCAAGACGCTGCGTGAGCCGTTCACCCCGCAGGTGACCGATGCGGACGTCGAGGCGGCGGCGTTGCAGTACGTCCGGAAGATCTCTGGCTTCCGGGCGCCCGCCGCGCACAACGCCGCCGCGTTCGACGCCGCGGTCGCCGCCGTGGCCGAAGCGACGCGCACCCTGCTCGACCAGCTGGTGGTGCGGGGTGCCGCAACGGGCACCCCGGACCGGCAGGCCGCCACCTCCAGCTGATCACCGTCTCGCCAGCACGGCCCCCCGGCCGGCCGGGGGGACCCGTGGCGGGTCACGCCGCGGCGAGCGCCGGGGCGACCGTGTCGGGCGCCCAACGCGAGCGGTGGCACTGCGACCAGCCCCGACAACCCGGGTCGCCCGCCGTGCAGAGCCGCTGCCTGCTGAGCGCCTCACCGTCCTCGGTGTCCCGCACGTCGAAGTGCACCGGGCGGACCGTGCCGTCCGGGGCGACGAGCAGGTGCCGGCCCGCGTCGAGCGTGTCGTCGCGCAACAGACAGTTGCGGCCCAACAGTCGAGCGAGTGCGGCGATGCTGGCGTGCTCGGGCAGCCGCTCGGGCACCCGGTAGCAATCCACGACCGTCGCGAATTCGCCCGGCGCCTGCCAGACGTCGCACACCACCGCGTACGCCGGCAGCCGGGCCGGGTCGGCCACCGCCAGTGGCATCACCACCCGACCAAGCGCCTCGGCCAGCGCCGGGTAGACCTCCACGGGTCGCACCCCGTCGATTCTCCAGTTCCACAGCTCGGTCATTCCGCCTCCTCGCTGCGTTCGTCCCACCGGCCTCCGGATCGGGCCTTACACACGATGGTGGGGGGCATTTGACCCCAGCCGGGGGCAAGTTACCGGTCTGTGACCATTCCGGGCAAAATTTCCCTGAGCGGCATTGCTCGGAGTAGTGGGAAGGTGACAGTTTATCGGGTATGGTCCGCGACCGGCGCCACCGCCACCGCGTGTTCGACGACGGCGATTGCCGGTCCGACGACGGCCGCCGAGAGGTCAGCGCAGGACGACGAGGTGCTCGCTGCGGGGCAGCAGCTCACCCACCACGGGCACGCCGGGCACCTCGCCGGCGACCAGCAGGCCACCGGAGGTCTGCGCGTCGGCCAGCAGCAACCGCTCGTCCGCACCCGCCGCGCCGAAATCGGTCCACGGGGTGACCCACTCCAGGTTGCGCCGGCTGCCGCCGCTGACATAGCCGTCGCGCAGCGCCTCCCACGCACCGGCCAGGTACGGAACCCGGGCCGTGTCGATGGCCACCGTGAGCTGGCTGGCCCGGGCCAGCTTCGAGGCGTGCCCGAGCAGACCGAACCCGGTCACGTCGGTGCCACAACGAATGCCGGCGGCAACCGCCGCGCGAGCGGCGTCCCGGTTGAGCGCGCTCATCGTTGCCACCGCCTCCGGAAAGCTCTCGCCGGTGGTCTTGTGCCGGGTGTTCAGCACGCCCACCCCGAGTGGCTTCGTCAGCGACAACGGCACCCCGGCCCGCCCCGCGTCGAGGGTGATCAGCTCCTCCGGTCGGACCGTGCCGGTGACCGCGAGGCCGTACTTCGGGCCGTCGTCGTCCACGCTGTGCCCGCCGGCCAGGTGACAGCCGGCCTCCCGGGCCACGTCCTGACCACCGCGCAGAACCTCACCGGCCAACTCCATCGGTAGCACGTCGCGCGGCCAGCAGAGCAGGTTGAGCGCGATCAACGGGGTGCCGCCCATCGCGTAGACGTCGGAGAGCGCGTTGGCCGCGGCGATCCGACCCCAGTCGTACGCGTCGTCGACCACCGGCGTGAAGAAGTCGGCGGTGCTGACGATGCCCGTCCGCTCGTCCAGGCGCACCACCGCCGCGTCGTCGCCGTGGTCCAACCCGACAAGCAGTTCCGCGGTCCCGGTGGCCGGGCCGAGACCGGCCACCATGATCTCCAGTTCCCCCGGGGGGATCTTGCAGGCGCAGCCACCGCCGCGGGCATACTTGGTCAGCCGTACCGATTCGGTCATTCCTCCATGCTCTCGACACCGCGCCACGATCGCCACCGTTGTGCCTCGCACGATGACCCGAATCGGACGTCCGACAACGATCGTGACCGGTGTTACCGCTCCGTGACCCGCCGGGTTGCGTACTGCCACATCAGGCCGCCTACAGTGGCCGCACCGGGGGTCAACCGACCCCTATCCGGGGAGACGACAGGGACGGTGGACGACGTGACGACGGGCGAACCGCTCATCGTGCTGGACGCGGTCAACAAGTGGTTCGGGCCGCTGCACGTGCTGGACGACGTCTCACTGTCGGTGGGTCGGGGCGAGGTGGTCGTGGTGATCGGCCCGTCCGGCTCCGGCAAGTCGACGCTGTGCCGCACCATCAACCGACTGGAACCGATCAGCTCCGGCACCATCACCTTCGACGGCCAGCCGCTGCCGGCCGAGGGCAAGCCGCTCGCCAAGCTACGCAGCGAGGTGGGCATGGTCTTCCAGTCCTTCAACCTCTTCGCCCACAAGACCATCCTGGAAAACGTCACCCTCGGCCCGGTCAAGGTCCGCAAGGAGAAGCCGGCAGCCGCCCGCGAGCGCGGCCTGGCGCTGCTCGACCGGGTCGGCATCGCCAACCAGGCGGACAAGTTTCCGGCCCAGCTCTCCGGCGGGCAGCAGCAGCGGGTGGCCATCGCCCGGGCGCTGGCCATGCAGCCCAAGGCGATGCTCTTCGACGAGCCGACGAGCGCCCTGGACCCGGAGATGGTCGGCGAGGTGCTCGACGTGATGACCTCGCTGGCCAGCGACGGCATGACGATGGTCGTGGTCACCCACGAGATGGGCTTCGCCCGGCACGCCGCGAACCGGGTCATCTTCATGGCCGATGGGCAGCTGGTCGAGGACGCCCCGCCAGCGGAGTTCTTCGCGAACCCGCGCAGCGAGCGGGCCAGGGACTTCCTCTCCAAGATCCTCACGCACTAGGCGTCCGTAGTGGAGCGCGCCGCACCCCGGTGGGCTCCGTTGAAGTTGAAGAAGGAGAAGAGTATGCGTATCACGCGCGTTGCGGCAGTCGCCGCGGTTGCCGCTCTGGCGCTCGGCCTCACCGCCTGTGGTGGCGACGACGACGGGGAGGGCGCCGGCGCAGGCAGCAAGTCCTTCGCCGCCGGCAGCACCATGGAGAAGCTGAACAAGGCCCAGAAGATCAAGATTGGCACCAAGTTCGACCAGCCTGGCTTCGGCCAGAAGGGCCTGTCGGGCAAGCCGGAGGGCTTCGACGTCGAGGTCGCGAAGATCATCGTCAAGGAGCTCGGCATCCCCGCGGACAAGATCGAGTGGGTCGAGGCCCCCTCGAAGGTCCGCGAGGACGTGATCGTCAACGGCACGGTCGACCTGGTCGCCGCGACGTACACGATCAACGACAAGCGCAAGGAGCGCATCGCCTTCGCCGGGCCGTACTACGAGGCTGGCCAGAACATCATGGTGAAGAAGGACGACACCACGATCACCGGCCCGGACTCGTTCAAGGACGGCACCAAGAAGGTCTGCTCGGTCACCGGCTCCACCCCGGCCGAGGAGATCAAGAAGCACGTCAAGGACGTGGGCTCCCAGCTGGTGCTCTTCGACACCTACGACAAGTGCCGGGACGCCCTCAAGGGCGGCCAGGTCGACGCCGTGACCACGGACAACGTGATCCTGCTCGGCTACATCGCCAAGGACGAGGCGTCCTTCAAGCTGGCCGGCCCCAACTTCACCAAGGAGCCGTACGGCATCGGTGTGAAGAAGGAAGACACCGACTTCCGCAGCTTCATCAACGACACGCTGGACAAGGCTGTCGGCGACGGTAGCTGGAAGAAGGCCTGGGACGACACCGCCGGCAAGTTCGGCGCGGAACTGGGCTCTGCGCCCACCGTCAACCGCTACTGATCTGATCCTTCGATCTGGAGGGTGGGAGGAACCCCGACCCGTGAACGTGCTCATCGACAAGTTCGACGTCTTTGCGGGTGGTTTCTGGCTCACCCTCCAGATCTGCGTACTCGCCGCGATCGGCGCCCTCATCCTGGGTGCCGTCGTGGCGGTGCTCCGCATCTCGCCGGTGCCGCCTCTGCGCGCGCTCGGCACCGGCTACGTGAACATCTTCCGCAACATGCCGCTGACCGTGATGATGTTCTTCGCCGCGTTCGGCCTGCCGGCGCTCGGCTCGAACGCGGACTTCCTCCGCATCCCGGTGATCGACTCGTTGTTCACCCGGCTCGGCACGGACCTGCCGTACTTCCGGTTCGCACTGATCGCCCTCGTGCTGTACACCGCCGCGTTCGTCTGCGAGGCGCTGCGGTCCGGGGTGAACGCGGTGCCTGCCGGTCAGGCGGAGGCTGCGCGGTCGCTGGGCCTGACTTTCGGGCAGAACCTGCGCCACGTGGTGCTGCCGCAGTCCTGGCAGGCCTCGGTGGTGCCGCTCGGCTCGGTGATCATCGCGATGATCAAGAACTCGGCGCTGGTCGGCTTCTTCGGGGTGGTAGGTGACCTGTCGCAGACCGCCGACCAGCTCACCTCGGCCGAGGGCTACGCCTTCGTCCCGGTCGCCATCGGCATCTCGATCGGCTACCTGATCATGACCGTGCCGCTCGGCGCCCTGCTGGACCGGATCGAGAAGCGACAGGCGGTGGCCCGATGAGTCAGCAGACCAGCGTCCTCTACGACGTCCCCGGGCCCCGACAGCGACGGATCACGCTGATCAGCAGCCTCGTCGCCGGGCTGGCCGTGCTCGTCGGGGCCTACTACCTGATCTACCGGTCCCTGAACGAGAAGGGCCAGTTCTCGATGGATTTGTGGGGTCCGCTCATCGACCCCTCCAACGAGAACTTCTCCCTGGTGTGGGGCCGGATCGGCCTCGGCTTCAAGAACACCCTGATCGCTGCGGCCCTGGCCATCGTGGCCTCGCTGGTGGTCGGCACGCTGCTGGCGATGCTGCGGATCCAGCTCAAGAGCCTGACCCGTCGCCAGTTCACCGGGCTCGCCACGCCGCTGGCGTACCTGCTGCGTGGGCTGAGCACGCTGCTCTCAGCGATCACCCGGGTCTGCGTCGAAGTGTTCCGCGGCCTGCCGGTCGTGATCACCATCTTCTTCGTGGCCCGGGGCTTTCCCGAGTTCGGCATCAGTTTCGACACGCTGTGGTATCTGGTCATCGGTCTCACGATCTACAACTCCGTGGTGATCGGCGAGATCCTGCGTTCAGGCATGGAGGGTCTGCCCGGCGGGCAGGCCGAGGCCGCGGCCGCGCTCGGCCTCTCACCGCTCCAGTCGACCCGGATGATCCTTCTGCCGCAGGCATTCCGGATCATGCTGCCGGCGCTGATCAGTCAGCTCGTGGTGGTGCTCAAGGACACCTCGCTCGGCTTCATCATCAGCTATGAGGAGACCCTGAACATCGGCAAGCAGATCATCGGCTATCTCGGCAACCCCATCCAGGTCTACGTCGTGATCGCCGTGCTCTTCATCGTGGTGAACTACTCCCTGTCGAAGCTCGCCCAGTACGTCCAGCGGCGGCTCGCCCAGGGCCGCAAGACCGCCGGCACCCCGGCCCAGAACCCGCCGCCTGCGGCACTGATGTCCCAGGTCGAGGCGGGCGGCGGGGGTATCTGACACGCCGCTCGCAGTCAGAGGGGCCAGCCCGGATTCCGGGCTGGCCCTCTCGTTTCACCGTCAGCGGGCCACTGTCTCGACCTCAGCGGCGAAAGACTAGCGGGCGATCTCGGTGACCCGGGACTCGCGGACCACGGTGACCCGGATCTGACCCGGGTAGGTCAGCTCCTCCTCGATCTGCTTGGCCACGTCCCTGGCCAGCACGGCGGCCCCGATGTCGTCCACGTCGTCCGGCTTGACCATCACCCGGATCTCCCTGCCGGCCTGCATGGCGAAGACCTTGTCCACACCGATCTTGCTGGCCGCGATCTCCTCGATCCGCTCCAGGCGCTTGACGTACGCCTCCAGGCTCTCCCGACGTGCGCCCGGCCGGCCACCGGAGCAGGCGTCGGAGGCCTGGGTGAGTACGGCCTCGATGGTCTGCGGTGGCACCTCGTTGTGGTGGGCCTCGATGGCGTGCACCACGTCCTCGTGCTCGCCGTACTTGCGGGCCAGGTCCGCGCCGATGATGGCGTGGCTGCCCTCCACCTCGTGGGTGAGCGCCTTCCCGATGTCGTGCAGGAACGCCGACCGTTTGATGGTGGGCACGTCCAGCCGCAGCTCGGCGGCCATGATGCCGGCGATGTGCGCGGTCTCGACCAGGTGCTTGAGCACGTTCTGCCCGTACGAGGTGCGGTAGCGCAGGCGGCCTAGCAGGGTCACCAGCTCCGGGTGGATCTCGGTGATGCCGACCTCGACCAGGGCGTCCTCGGCGGCTCGGAGGCAGAGTTGCTCCACCTCCTGCCGGGCCAGGTCGTAGACCTCCTCGATCCGGTGCGGGTGGATCCGCCCGTCCAGGACCAGCTTTTCCAGGGTCAGCCGACCGACCTCTCGGCGGACCGGGTCGAAGCAGGAGAGCAGCACCGCCTCGGGGGTGTCGTCGATGATCAGGTTGACGCCGGTCACCGACTCGAAGGCGCGGATGTTGCGCCCCTCGCGGCCGATGATCCGCCCCTTCATCTCGTCACCGGGCAGGTGCAGGACGCTGACAACGCTCTCCGCGGTCTGCTCGCTGGCGACCCGCTGGATCGCGTCCACCACGATGTGCCGGGCCCGCTGCTCGGCCGTGTTGCGCGCGTCGGACTCGATGTCCCGCACCAGCAGCGCCGCCTCCCGCTTGGCCTGCGTCTCGATGGCGTCGACCAGCTCCAGTCGGGCGGACTCGGCGGTGAGCCCGGCGATCCGCTCCAACTCCCGGCGGCGCACCTCCTCCGACTCGGTCAGCTCGGTCTCCCGCTGGGCGAGCGCGGCCTCCCGGGCGGCGAGAGCGGCTTTCGCGGCGGTGAGCTGCCGCTCCCGCTCGGCGAACCGCTCCACCTCCTCGGTGTGCATCCGCTCCCGCTCGTCCATCCGAGCTGCCCGGCGTTCCACCTCGGCGGCCTGCTCCCGGGTGGTGGCGGCGAGCACCGCGACCTCCCGCTCGCCGCTGCGCCGGGCGGCCGTCCGCAACTGTTCGGCGTCCGCTTCGGCCTGATTGTGGGCGCGCTCCAGAACGGTGTCCGCCTCGGCGCGGGCGTCGTCGAGCACGCGTCGCGCCTCGGCGCGGGCCGCCTTCGCCTCGGCCTTCGCCGCCGCCGCCTCGGTGCGGGCCGCAGCGGCGGCCGACTTCGCCACGTCGATCGTGCTGTTCGCCTCGCTGGCCGCGGTCCGCAGGGCAGCCAGCGACTGCTCCTGGCGGTCCTTCTCGGCGATGAAGGCGGGATCCTCCGGAGCTGGTGCCGCGCCCACCCGGCGCAGCGTCCGGATGCCGACCAGCACGGCTCCGATCACCACCGCCGCGAGAACGAGGACCGCCGCGAGGAGCACGACGTCGAAGGTGTTCATGCCGGGACCCCGTGGGGTCTACCGGTGAACCTGTGCCGCCGCCCCGCCATGGCCGCCTCCCCTGAACGTCGAGACCGCAGCGACTGCGCCGAAGGCACACTCCTGCGGCTGTGGACGCCCGACCGGAGCGGCTGGCCGTGGGTAGCTCTCTCCGCCGGCGGTGCCCTCGGGCAACGTCGGCGACCGGGTGCAGTTGTCGCGGTATTCCGGACCGGCCTGTCCGGAACTGCCGCCAAAGGCCGCAGAATCGGCCAAAGTGATGCTGTTCTGTTACGCGATCTATGTTGTGGACTTAGCCTGCGTTGGTCGGGCAATGTGAGCCTGTATGGCGAGGCTAGGTCTCCAGGGGTGCTCTGGTCAAGGACTCATGATCAAACCCCCCGAACGGAGCGAAGTTGAACCGTCACCGCGTGCTGATGTTGCGCCGGACACGAGGGGACAAACTCCACGAGACGTTCGACCCGTTGAACGAGTCACGCCTGCTCAACACGGGCCTACCGGCCATCAGACGTCATTCGACCGGCGTGAGCCCGATCGATGGGCAGGTGTGACCCATCCGTCCAATTGCGGACAGCCACCCGACACGCCCTGCACCCGATCAGTCAGACGAGCGGTTGTCGCGGTCCAACTCGCCCTCGGCGTCGGCGAGCGCGTCGGCGTCGATCTGCTCGGCGAACTCGGCCGCTTCGGCGCTCTGCGCGGCGAGCGCATCCTTCACGGCCCGGATCGCCACGCCCGGCGGGTAGCCCTTGCGGGCCAGCATGCCCACCAGTCGGCGGAAGACCGCGTCCGGCTCACCTCGGGCAGTGCGCAACTTGCGCTCCACGAGGCCACGGGCGGTATCCGCCTCGGTCTCCTCGTCCAGCTCACCCAGCGCCTCGGTGGCCACCTCGCCGTCCACGCCCTTCCGGCGCAACTCGTTGGCGAGCGCCCGGCGAGCCAGGCCGCGCCCGGCGTGCCGGCTGGACACCCAGGCTCGGGCGAACGCGGCGTCGTCGATGATGCCGACCTCGTCATACCGGTCGAGCACCTCGGCCGAAACCTCTTCGGAGATGCCCCGCTTGGCCAACGCCCCGGCCAGCTCGGCCCGGGTGCGTGGCCGGACGGCGAGCTGGCGCAGGCAGATCTCGCGGGCCACCTCCGACTCGTCCCGGGGTGGCGCCGGGGCCCCGACGGCGTCGGCCGCCTCGGACCGGCCCCGCCGGGGGTGGGGAGGGTCGCTGGCGTCGCCCGTACGAGGCGGGCTGGCATCCCAGCCCCGCCCCGTACGAGCGCGTCGTCCTGCCATGGGTCAGCGACCGGTCAGAAGTCGACCGGCGGCAGCTCCGGGCCACCGGCGGCGTCACTCGCGCCGACTCCGACGCCGAGCTTCTCCAGGATCTTCTTTTCGATCTCGGCGGCCACGTCCGGGTTTTCCTTCAGGAACTCCCGGGCCTTCTCCTTGCCCTGGCCGAGCTGATCACCGTCGTACGTGTACCAGGCGCCGGCCTTACGGATGATCGCCTGCTCCACGCCGACGTCGATCAGCGAGCCCTCGCGCGAGATGCCCTTGCCGTACATGATGTCGAACTCGGCCTGCTTGAACGGGGCGGCGACCTTGTTCTTCACGACCTTGACCCGGGTGCGGTTACCGACCACGTCGGTGCCGTCCTTGAGGCTCTCGATGCGTCGCACGTCGAGCCGGACCGAGGCGTAGAACTTCAGCGCCCGACCACCGGTCGTGGTCTCGGGGCTGTTGTGCACCAGAATCCCGTCAGCCAGGTAGTTGTGAGAACCCTCGATCTCGATATCGAAGCGATCCATTTTTCTGTAGTCGCGTCTTGCCTCGATCTCAAGGATGCGGGCAGGCAACGGGTACATCGTGGGCTGCACGAACTGTGGGGTCATCTCACACAAGCCGCGGAATGCCGGCAGGAGCTTGTACTCCATGCATTGAGGAATGTAGGGAGCAACAATTTCCTGGAACTGCTTTGATGCCGCCGTGGTGAACTGCAGAACACTTATTTGACGTTGGCCGCGATTGGTGAGCTTTACCCCAAGGTGCCACGTATCGCGCAAATATTCGACCAGCCGCTGCCGGCTGCCCTCGCTCATCGCCTCGACGCACACCTCGATGCGCCCACTGCCACCCTCGGTCCGCTCCTGCATCCCTTTTGACCGAAGTGTGAAGCAACCGTCGTCCATGTACCAGACGGCGAGCGCCAGCGGGGTCAACTCCTTGAGGTAATCCCAGCTCAGGTGCTTTTTGCCATCGCCGAGGTAGACCGCCTGGCGCAGCTCGCCGAGTTCGGCGAGCGGAGTGAAGTCGGCAAAGACCGCGCCCTTGTCGTTGGACGTCCGGCTGTGACGGATGTTGCCGAGCAGACTCACCTTCCAGTCGAGATACTCCGCTTGCTTCGCGCCGTGCCCCATCCGGAAACGGCCGCTTTCGGCATCGGAATTGACTGGCCCAGAGAGAGCAGCATCACCCATCAGCGAACCGAGCACGACCTGCCACTGCTGCGGGCTCAACACATGTGGCTGAGCGAGCATCACGCGGTCACCTGGGAGCAACTCACCAGCCTCACGCCAGCCACCCGGAGTCATGATCAAGTGATTTTGGGTCATCGACATCACTGCGTGGCCACGGCCCGCGCCGCCGCCAGCTCGTTCAACCTTGAAGCGCAGGAACTCTTCAGTCGCGCCATTGTTGAACCAATTGACGACCCGGCGGGGAGCGAGAGTGCCAAGCTCGCCGTCGTACGAAAGCACCTCGACATTCATTTTTTCAGTGACGATCTTGCCGAGCAGCTCCTGCGAGCCGTCCGCTAGGGTGACCTTGGTGTCCCAAGATCCACAGCCAAACATGACGCCGATCTTTTCCCGCAGCTGGTTGATGAAGATCGCCGTGGTGCCGGTGTTGCTGAGCACACCGGTGATCTTCCGTAGTGCCTGGCTCATCAGCCGGGCCTGGAGGCCCACGTGGCTGTCGCCCATCTCGCCCTCGATCTCGGCGCGCGGTACCAGGGCCGCCACCGAGTCGATCACGATGATGTCCAGAGCGCCGGAGCGGATCAGCATGTCCGCGATTTCCAGCGCCTGCTCGCCGGTGTCCGGCTGAGAGACCAGCATCGCGTCGGTGTCGACGCCGAGGGCCTTCGCGTACTCCGGGTCGAGCGCGTGCTCGGCGTCGATGAAGGCGGCGATGCCACCGTTGCGCTGGGCGTTGGCCACCGCGTGCAGCGCCACCGTGGTCTTACCGCTGGACTCGGGACCGTAGATCTCAACCACCCGGCCGCGCGGCAGACCACCGATGCCCAGCGCCACGTCGAGCGCGATGGAGCCGGTCGGAATGATCGCGGTCTGGACGACCGGCCGGTCACCCAGCCGCATCACCGAGCCCTTGCCGAATTGCTTGTCAATCTGAGCGAGAGCAAGGTCGAGTGCCTTCTCCCGGTCAGGCCCTGCTGCCATGGTTGCCACCCCTGCCTTCGCCGGCGTCTTTGCTGAGCTTCGCGTCACGCGGACACGCTAGGCGCTGGGTCCGACAGAAAACCAGCCGACGGGCCGCGAGCTGTGGACGAGCACCCCGCTGTGGACAATAGCCGAACAGGTGTACGACTCGACAAGCGACACGCGGAAGCGGCAAAAAGGCTGCTCAGCGTAGTCGGGCGGGCACTCGATCGGGGTACGCGGCACAGACCGCCCGCCACACCACGTGCGTCTGCTCCCCCGACGCCAGTGCCTGCTCGATGGTCCGTCCGCCGAGCTGGGACAGCACCTGATCGCGGGCGATGCTGGCCGCGTAGCCGGGCCCGAACGCCTCATCCAACCGCGTCCAGAAGTCGGTCAGCCGCACAGTGATCAGCCCTCCTCGCCCGGCGCCCCGGTCGGCACCGGGCGCAACGCTAGCGCCACCAGGGGCATCGCCGCGACCGCCGCGAGCAGGGTGAGCACGGGATATCCGGCGAACTGCATGACAAACCCGCTGACCACGGCGGCGCCGGCCCCGGCCACTCCCATGATCAGGTCGGACAGCCCCTGGACGCTCGGCCGCACACCGGCCGGCACCGACTCGGACAGCAGCGTCGAGCCGGCCACCATCGTCCCCGACCAGCCCAGCCCGAGCAGGACCAGACCCACCGAGAGCCGGGGAGTGTGCTGCCCGGCGGTGCCGGCGACCGCGCAGGCGGCCAGCAGCAGCCCGACCCCACCGAGGATCACCGCCCGCCGGCCGAGCCGGTCGGTGAGCCAGCCGACCACCGGGGAGAACGCGTACATGCCGGCGATGTGCAGACTCAGCACGATGCCGACCAGCCGCAGCACATCGGCGTCGGCGTGCGACTCACCGAGCCGGACCGGGGTCATCGCCATCACCGCCACCATCACCAGGTGACCCACCGCCACGGCGGCGATGCCGAGCCGGGCTGCCGGCCGCCCGCGTACCACCGACCAGGCCGCCCGCATCCCGGCGCCGCGCGGCGCGCGCACCCCGACCGGCGCGGCGGCCGGCGCCGCACCACCGCCGGTCGAGCCACCGTCCGCCGGCGTCTCGGCCGCCACGGCGGTCGCCGACTCGTCGGCGACCAACGGCAGGTCGGCAGCCGGCGCGTCGGCCGCCGCGAGCCGCCGCGCGGTGAGCAGCGGGTCGGGCCGGAGCAACCCGAGGAGTACGACGGCAGCCAGCACGAACGCCACCGAACTGAACGCGAACGGGCCGGCCAGCGGGGGCAGCCCCCAGCCGGTGGTGGCCCGGTCGGTCAACTCGGCGAAGTTCGGCGCGGCCACCGCACCGATGGTGGTGGCCCAGACGATCAGGGAGAGCTGCCGCCCTCGTCGGGCTGGCTCGGCCAGGTCCACCGCGGTGTAGCGGGCCTGCAGGTTCGCGGCGGTTCCCCCGCCGAAGAGCAGCATGCCGAGGAAGAGCAGCGGCACCCAGCGGGTGGCCGCGGCCAACACCACGAGCACGCCGCCGACGGCACCGAGCGCGTACGCCACCACCAGGCCCGGTCGCCGACCGTGCCGCGCCATGATCCGGGTGACCGGGACGGCGAGCAGCGCCGCACCGACCACCCCGGCGCTCTGCGCCACACCGGCCACCGCGGTGCCGGCGATCCGCGCGGCGAGCAGCGCGCCCACGGCAATGCCGATGGTCACGCCGACACCACCGATGATCTGGGTGGTGAAGAGCAGCCGCAGGGTACGCCGCTGGATCGACGCGACCTCGGGTGCGGCGGCGGTACGCGGCGCGGTCAGGTCGGTGGCCATCGGCGCTCCTCAGGAAGGGGGTGACCCATCCTCGCGCACCCACGTCGAACATCGGCAGTGGGTTTGGCCGACGGCCGAACCGGCACCCCGGAAACGCGCCCCGACCTGCCGCCTGCCGACTTCAAGATCCGCGCAACGTCGGTGAAGTTGCTGCCTCAGCGCGCCACGACGTCGCGCTTTCCCCGAAGTTGCGCGGACAGGTCCCGGCATCAGTCGGGCAGGGCGCGGGTGACGACGGTGAGGTCGGCGACCAGGCCCTCGTATGCCTTGTCCTGGTCGTCGGCGCGCAGGACGGCGGACGGGTGGATGGTGGCCAGCAGCCGGGCCGTCGGCGCGTCGGCCACCCCGCCGGCGTTGTCGATCGGCACCCGGGTGAAGTCCTTCGGGTGCTGGGCCGACTCTGGCCAGGGCAGCAGGTCGCCCCGCTGCCGGGTGACCCGGAAGGACGGGCCGAGCAGCGCCTTGGCGGCGGTCGCGCCGAGCACCACCACGATCTCCGGGCGCAGCCGGGCGAACTCGGCGACCAACCAGGGCCGGCAGGCGGTGATGTGCACCTGGTCCGGGGTCTGGTGGATCCGCCGCTTGCCGCGCAGCTCGAACCGGAAGTGCTTCACGGCATTCGTGAGATAGAGCTGACCCGGGTCCAGCCCGGCGTCGTCGACCGCGCGCCGCAGCAGCCGTCCGGCCGGGCCGACGAAAGGTAGCCCTTTTTGATCTTCCAGGTCGCCGGGCTGCTCGCCGACCAGCACCACCCGCGCGCTCTCGTCGCCCCGGCCGAAGACCGTCTGCGAAGCGTCCCGGTACAGCTCACAGCCCCGACAGCCGCCGGCTGCGGTGCGCAGGTCGTCAATGGTGTCAGCGTGGGGCGGGATGAACCGCTGGGCGCCCGGGGCACTCCCGGTCTGCTCGGCCATGCCGACTGTTATATACCTGTTCGATGCTCGGTGCCGGGGTACGCCCCGGCGCGGTGCCGGCCCGCCCGCCGCGCCGTGTCAGTACCCGTTACCACCGCCGCCCCGACTGGAAGCGATCGCGATCAGCACGATGATGACGATGATGATCGCCAGCGCAACCGCGATCCAGACTCCCTTACGCGACCCACCTGTTGCCATGACCCCCACCTCCGGCGCCCCGCATACCCATCCCATCTGCCCCGAATCATCGCGATCTTGCACTTTCTGCCCGAACCAACGGGCAGGTCCACGACCCGAAGCACCGAGGTCGGGGTCAGATGGGGAAGCCTCGGGGCGGGGTGGGGTTCGCGGCATGGGCCAGGGCGGCAGCCAGGGGGGCCAGGTCGCCGGTGGTCAGGGGGCCGACGGTGATGCGGAGGGCGGGTGGCGCGGCGATCCGGTAGAGGGTGCCGGGGGCCACCGCCCAGCCGGCGTCGCGCAACGCGGTGACCGCGCTGGTTTCGTCCGCCACGGGCAGCCAGACGTTGATGCCGCTGCGGCCGTGTGCGGTCAGGCCGTGCTCGGCCAGCGCGGCCAGCAGCCCCTCGCGCCGCTGCTCGTAGGTCTGCGCCGCCCGCTGCACCAGCTCGGCGACCGTCGGGTCCCGCCAGAGGGCGAGGACCAGCCGTTGCAGCACGGTGGAGACCCAGCCGGCGCCGACCCGCGTACGGCCGGTCACCCGGGCCACCGTGGTCTCGTCGCCGACCAGCACCGCCAGCCGGAGGTCCGGGCCGAAGGGCTTGCTCACCGAGCGGAGGAAGGCCCAGCTTCCGGTTGCGCCCGCCAGGGGGTGCAGGGGTACGCGGGCCAGCTCCGCAGCGTGGTCGTCCTCGATCAACAGCAGGTCCCGTCGGCCGGCGAGCAGCGCCCGCAGAGCCTCGGCGCGGGCGGCGGAGACGGCGGCGCCGGTCGGGTTCTGCGCCCGGCTGGTGACCACCAGCGCCCGCGCTCCGGCGGCGAGCGCGGCGGCGACCCCGGCCACCAGCGGCCCCTCGTCGTCCAGCGGTACGCCGATCGGGCGCAGCCCCAGCGCGGCGACCAGGTCGAGCAGGTTGGCCCAGCCCGGGTCCTCCACCGCGACCGCGTCGCCGGGACGCAGGTGGGCGCCGAGCAGCCGCTCGATGCCGTCCAGCGCGCCGCCGGTGAGGGTAAGCTCCCCGGCCGGTACGCCGTCGGCGCTCAGCCGGGCGCGGGCCGCCTCCGCCAGCTCGGGCAGCACCCCGGCGTCGGAGTAGCCGACCGACGGGCCGGCCTCGGTGGCGAGCGCCGCGAGGTGCGGGCCGAGCGGCGGGAGCAGTCGGGGATCGGGTTCGCCCCGGGACAGGTCTCGGGCGCCGGGCAACGGCGGGGGGCGCAGCGCGGAGCGGCGGGCGGCCACCGGGGGGCGGGGGCGTACCCGGGTGCCGTGCCGCCCGGCGGTGGCGAGCAGGCCGCGTTGGCGCAGCTCCTGGTAGGCGCGGGCGACGGTGGCGGGGCTGACGCCCAGCTCGACGGCGAGTGCCCGCACCGGCGGCAGGGCGGCACCCGGTGGCAGGGCGCCGGCACGGATGCCCGACTCGATGCTGGCCGAAATCTCGGCGGCCGTCGTACCGGTGAACTGATAGCGTGCTGACACAAATCAGAGATTGTACTAGAACAAAGGGGCGAGCATGAACCCACCCACCGCTCGGACCATCCCCAACCGTTCCCGCGAACGGATGAGCTACGACGCCGCCGCCGCGCACGCCGTGCTCGACGAGGCGTACACCTGTGCGCTCGGCTTCACCGTCGACGGCGAGCCGCGCGTGCTACCCACCCTGCACGTCCGCATCGGCGACACGCTCTACCTGCACGGCTCGACCGGCAGTCGGCCGCTGCTCGCCGCCCGAGGCGACGGACTGGCGGTCTGCGTGGCGGTGACCCTGCTCGACGGGCTGGTCCTGGCCCGCTCCCAGTTCCACCACAGCGCCAACTACCGCTCAGTGGTCGCGCACGGCACCGCCCGGCTGGTCACCGACGAGCGGGAGAAGACCGCCATGCTCACCGCGCTGGTCGAGAAGGTGGCCGCCGGGCGCAGCACGGACAGCCGCCCGCCCAGCCGGCGGGAGATGGCCGAGACCGCCGTACTGGCGCTGCCGCTGCGCGAGGTGGCGGTCCGGTCCCGCACCGGTGGCGTCCGCGAGGACGAGGCCGACCTGCACCTGCCGTACTGGGCCGGGGTGCTGCCGTTGCGGCTGACCGCCGGCCCGCCCGAGCCGGACGCCGGGGTCACCGTGCCGCTGCCGGCGCCGCTACGGACCGCCCGTACGCCGTGGCACGACGCGGTGCCGCTGCGCGGCGAGCACGTCCTGTTGGAGCCACTGGACCTGGCCCACGCCGACGAACTGCACGCCGCGTGCGACGACGAGGAGGTCTGGCGGCACCTCAGCGTCGCCCAGCCAACCGAACCGGCCGGCACCGCCGAGGTGGTCGCCGCCGCGCTGGCCGCACAGCACCGCGGCGAACGGGCGCCCTGGGTGCAGCGCTGCGCGGCCACCGGGGCGGTGGTCGGCACCACCTCGTACTACGAGATCGACCCGGAGCGGCGGTCGGTGGCGATCGGGCACACCTTCCTCGGCCGCTCGTGGTGGCGTACCGGGATCAACACCGAGGCCAAGCTGCTGCTGCTCGGCCGGGCCTTCGACGAGCTGGGCGCGGTGCGGGTGGCCTGGCACACCGACATCCGCAACGAGCGCTCGCAGGCATCCATCGAACGTCTCGGCGCTTCCCGGGAAGGGGTGCTGCGGATGCACCGACAACGACCGGACGGCTCCTGGCGGGACACCGTCCAGTATGCGATGACCGTCGACGAGTGGCCGAACGCACAGGCCAGGCTGCGGGAAAGACTTCGCCGAACGGCATCGGCGACGTGATGATGACGGGCGTGCTGGGAATCACCGACATCTGGACGTACGTGCTGGGCACCGTGGCCATCATCCTGCTGCCCGGGCCAAACTCACTCTTCGTGCTCTCCACCGCGGCCAAGCGGGGCGTCGCGGTCGGCTACCGGGCCGCTGGTGGGGTGTTCGTCGGCGACGGGGTGCTGATGTTCCTCTCCGCCGCCGGAGTGGCGTCGCTGCTCAAGGCGTACCCGCCGCTGTTCATGGTGATCAAGTACGCGGGTGCCGCGTACCTCGGTTATGTCGGGGTGACCATGCTGCTCGGCGCCTGGCGGCGCTGGCGCGACCGCAACGACCCGAGCACGCCGCGGCTCATCGACGCCGCGGAACCGGCGGCGATGCGCAGCCCGTTCCGCAAGGCGTTGGTGATCAGCCTGCTGAATCCGAAGGCGATCCTGTTCTTCATCTCGTTCTTCATCCAGTTCGTCGACCCCGGCTACGCCTGGCCGGCGTTGTCGTTCCTGCTGCTCGGGCTGATCGCCCAGGTGACCAGCGCGCTCTACCTGACCGCGTTGATCTTTGCGGGCACCTTCCTGGCCACGCAGTTCCGCCAACGCCGCCGCGTGGCCGCCGGCGGCACCACCGCCATAGCCGCCCTCTTCCTGGCCTTCAGCCTCAAGCTAGCCACCGCGAGCGCGGGCTGACCCCCACCCCCCTACTGCGCGCGATCTTGCACTTTCGGTCGTCGGGATGCCCGCTTCGGCCTAACTTGTCGCGACAGAAAGTGCAAGATCGCGGAGAAGGGCGGGGGCGGGGGGTGCCTGGGGGCGGGTTAGGTGCCGTCGCCGCCGGAGCCGCCGCCGCCGATTCCTGCGCTGCCGGCGGTGCCGCCTAGGCCGTAGCCGGGCCGAATCGGATCGTCGGGGTGGCGGCCGACGTGGGCGGACCCGGTGATCTGCGCGGACCAGTCGGCGTGCGCGGCCGCGGCGGCGTGCCGGTTGATCGCCTGGCGGATCCACCCGTCCACGGTGGCGACCCAGTCCCGCCGGTCGGCGTGCGCGTGCCAGAGCCGGAACCGGCTGATGCTCTGATGGGTGATCCCGGCCAGTGCCAGCCGGCGATCCATCCAGAGGATCACCTCCAGGCCCGCCGAGTTGGTCACGAAGATCACCTCCAGCTCGGTGATCGGGCCGGCGTAGAGCGGCCCCACCCAGTAGCCCCAGCGCTGGTGCAGCGGCAGGGTGTGCTCCACCCCGGGCAGCCCGCCCTCCTGCAACCCGGCCTGGCGGATCATGAAACCCAGGGTGTCCAGCGCCGCCAGCACGTGCTGCTGGGTGGGGATCGGGTGCACGAAGACCGGCACCATCGCCCCCTGATCAAGATCGGGATCGACGGACACCTCGGTGCGCAGACCCATCCGCAGGCTCAGCAGCGGCACCCCACCGAAGATCGTCACCGGCGTCTCCCACGGCAGCGGCAACGCGAAGTCGACGGCCCGCCGTCGGCCGGCCGGTACGACGAACCGGCCGGCGATCGGCAGGTGGTGAAACTGCATGAGGCGCCGGGCGGCGGCCGGGTCGTCCGGCTCGACAGTGGTGACGAGGCCGAGCCGGATGTGCCGAACCAGCACGTCCTCCGGCCCGGCCAGGAGGGTCACCCGCCCCGGCAGGCGCAGGCCCGGCCGGGTGCTCGGGTTGGGGAGCGTGGTCTGCACGGTGAGCCCGGTCCAGCCGGACGCCCGGGACACCCCCGTCAGTCGCACCGCGCGCCCCCTCCCGGGACGGGACCCCGCCGGCCCCACACCAGCCGCGCCTACCCCGTCGAGGTGACCTCAAGCCCGCCGCGCCGACCAGGCCGCGACCGAGCAGCGCTGCCGCGCCGACCCGGCCCCACCGCGTCAGCGCGGCCGGGTCGGCAACTCAGCGCAACCGCCGCCCGCGCGGCACCATGTCGGTCTCGTCGTCGAACTCGCCGATGACCTCCTCCAGGAGGTCCTCCAAGGCCACGAAGCCGATCGGTCGGGCCGGGCCACCGCCGTTGCGCACCAACGCGAGCTGCGACTGCCGGGCCCGCATCGCCGCGACCGCCTCGGTGACCGAGGACATCGCGGGCAGGGTGAACGCGGGCGTCATCAGCTCCCCGGCGGTGGCGACGCGGCCGGTGGTGACCACTCGCACCGCCTCCCGGACGTGCACCAGGCCGCAGACGTCGCCGGCCTCGTCCAGCACCGCCAGCCGGGACCGACCGCTGTCCCGGCTGACCTCTTCGATCCGCTCGGCCGGGTCATCCCGACGGACGGTGACCATGGTGTCGAAAGGTTCCATCACCTGCGCCACCGACGTGCCCTGCAACTCCAGCATGCTGGTCAGCAACTGGTGCTGCTCGGCGCCGAGCAGCCCGTGCTCACGGGACTGCTCCAGCAGAATCCGCAGCTCGTCCGGGCCGTGCACCTGGGCGAGCTGATCCTGCTGGTTGACCCCGAACAGCCGCAGGATCGCGTTGGCCAGGGCGTTGAGCGCGAAGAGCACCGGCCGGGACACCCGGGCGAAGGCGCGGAACGGCAGCGCGAGCAGCGTCGCAGAGCGCTCCGCGTCGGTGATCGCCCACGACTTCGGCGCCATCTCCCCCACCACCAGGTGCAGGAAGGTGACCACCGCGAGAGCGAAGACCAGGGCGACGATGTGACTGGCCGCGGCCGGCAGGCCCACCGCGTGCAGCAGTGGGCTGAGCAGGTGCTCGAGCGCCGGTTCGGCGAGCGCGCCGAGACCCAGGGTGCACAGTGTGATGCCAAGCTGCGCGCCGGCCAACATCAGCGACAGCTCGCGGACGCCGTCCAGCGCGGCGCGTGCCGCCCGACTGCCGTTCGCCGCCGCCTGCTCCAGGCGGTACCGCTTGCTGGCCAGCAGGGCGAACTCGGCGGCCACGAAGAACCCGTTCAGCGCCAGCAGGATCACCGAACTGAACAGCGCGATCCCGGGGCTCATGCGGTCACCCCCGGTCTGGTCAGTTGCAGCCGCACCGAATCGGCCACGTGCCGGTCCACGGCCAGCACCTCGACCAGCGCCCGGGGCTCCGCCTCGTTGTCCTCACCATCGGCGCCCTCGGGCAGCAGGATGATCTCCAGTCGGTCACCGACCTCCGGCACCCGGCCCAGCTCCCGCATCACCAACCCGGACAGGGTGTCGTACTCCGGGGCCTCGGGCAGCGCGATGCCGGTGCTGTCGGCGACCTCGTCGATCCGCCAGCGAGCCGGCACCACCCAGGACCCGTCATCCTGCCGGGCCGGCGCCCGGTCGGGCGGGTCGTCCTCGTCCCGGATCGGGCCGACCAGCTCCTCGGCGATGTCCTCCAGCGTGATCACACCGGCGAAGCCGCCGTACTCGTCGACCACGCAGGCCATCTGCCGGTGCCCGGACCGCAGGCGGTCGAGCACCGTGGGCAGGGGCAACGTCTCCGGTACGAGCAGCGGCGACCCGGCCACCGCACTCACCGGGGTGGTGGCCCGCTCCCCCGGGGGTACGCCGAGCACGTCGGCGATGCCGACGATGCCGAGCAGGTCGTCGACGCCCTCCGCGCCGCGCACCGGAAAGCGGGAGTGGCCGGTGTCGAGCAGCTCGACCACCCGGCTGACCGGTTCATGCGCCAGTACGGTGTGCACGTCGACCCGGGGCACCATGGCCTCGCCGGCGGTGAGCTCGCGGAAGTCCAGGCCCCGGTCGAGCAGCGTGGACATCTCGGCGTCGAGGCTGCCCTCCTCGCGGGACTCGGCGATGATCTGTTCCAGGTCCGCCGGGGTGGCGCCGCTGGGCAGCTCCTCGATCGGTTCGATGCCGAACCGGCGCAGCAGACGTATCGAGGCCCGGTCGAAGAGCCGGATCAGCGGCCCGGCGACAGCCAGGTAGATCAGGGTGGAGCGGCTCAGTGCCCGGGCCAGTTGCTCGGCCCGCGCGATGGCCAGGTTCTTCGGGGCCAGCTCACCGAGGACCATCTGCACGACGGTGGCGATGACCAGGGCCAACGTCACCGACAGCGGCAGGCTGACCGCCTCGCTGACGCCGGCCACGCCGAGCAGGTCGGCGAGGCCACCGCCCAGGTACGGCTCGGCGACGTAACCGACCAGCAGTGCGGTGACGGTGATGCCGAGTTGTGCGCCGGAGAGCATGAAGGAGAGCCGACTGGTGACGGTCAGGGCCCGGGCGGCGGCCGGATCGCCGTCATCGGCGAGCTGGCGCAGCTTGCCCCGGTCCACGGCGACGTAGCCGAACTCCTGCGCCACGAAGTATCCGGTGGCGGCAGTGAGCACGATGATCAGAAGAAGACCAACGACGATCAACACGGGTTGCTCAGGGCTCCCGGGGTCGTCGGTACGGGGATATGCCGGGCACGACCCGGCTGGCTACTGCTGCCCTCCTGGGCAGAAGAGTCGATCATGCCTCCATTTTATCGGCGTCGGCTGGGACTCCGCTGGGGGTGGGCCGAAGGAGCATTTCGTCCGGTTCACCCGCGACACCTGGGTCGTCACGCCGGTCCCGCCGACCCACCTTCCGATCCCCGTTCGGCCAGCTCATCGGCGTCGAGCAGGCTCCGGTCGAACCGCCCCGACCGATACGCGGCCCGCCCGATCATCTGGGCCGCGACCGGCGCGGTCGCCAGCTGGAAGACCGCCACCAGCAGGATCATGCCCAGATCCGCCGGGGACCGCAGCCGCAACGCGATGCCCAGCAGCAACAGGAGCACGCCGAGCACCTGCGGCTTGGTGGCCGCGTGCATCCGGGACAGCGCATCCGGGAAACGCAGCACGCCGATCCCGGCGGCCAGACCCAGCAGCGCGCCAGCCACCAGACAACCGGCGCCGAGCCAGTTCGCGATCGTCGCGATCACTGCCGCTCCCGGACAGCGAAGCGGACCAACGACACCGAACCCACGAAGCCGAGCAGGGATAGCACCACCAACACGGGCAGCGTGGTGGCGTGCCGGTTGACCGCCGCCTCGGCGCCCACCGCGGCGACCATGGTGGCGATCAGCATGTCCGCAGCGATCACCCGGTCCACCAGCGACGGGCCACGGTAGAGGCGGGCCAGCGCGAGAAGCGCGGTCACTGACAGCAGAACGGTGAGAACGACGGCCAGGAACGTGGTCACGGGCGGGTTTCCCTCTCGGTTGAGTCGGTCTCGAGGCGGCGCAGTTCGGCGGTGGAGCCCACCGCACGGACGATGCGCCGCTCGAGGATGCGGGTGCGTTCCCGGGCCACGTCCAGGTCCGCCGGCCTGTGGGTGTCCAGCACGTGCAGGTAGAGCGTTCCGGAGTCCCGGTCCACCTCGAGGATCAGCGTGCCCGGCACCAACGAGACCGCCTCGGCGGTGAGCGCCAGGTTCAGGTCGGTGGGCACCCGCAACTGGACCCCGATGATCGCCCCGCGCGGCCGGTAGCCGGGCTGAACGGCGATCCGGGCGACGTGCAGGCTCGCGCTGACCAGCTCCGCAGCGAAGTGGCCCGCGAACACCAGCAGCGCCCGGGGCCGCAGCCGGCCACCGAAGCTGACCGCCGGCAGCGGGAAGAAGACCAGCACCGCACCGCCCGCCAGCAGGCCACCAACCAGGTTGGCCCAGTTGATGTCGCCCCAGAGCAGGTTCCAGACCACCACCAGCCAGCCGAGCGCCACCGCCTGGTCCCGCCAGCGCCTGAGCCGGCCGCGCCCCGACGCCGCCGGCCCGGCGGCGTCGCGTGCCGTCCCGGGTGGGCCGGTCACGGGACGTCGTCCGGCAGCACGGCACGCACGTACGGGGTACGCAGGCGCAGGTCGGCGGCCGCGTCGGCGGTGACGTCGAAGAGCGGACCGGCCAGCACGGTCAGCGCCAGCCCGAGGGCGACCAGGGCCACGGTGGCCCCGACCATCAACTTCGGCAGCCGGACGGCCGGCTGGCTGGTGGCCAACCGGGGTGCACGCCAGAAGGCGATGTTCCACACCCGGGACGCGACGTACAGGGTGAGCAGGCTGGTCAGCGTGCCGGCCGCGACCAGCACCCCGGGCAGCGGCCTGCCGGTCGCCACACCGGCCTGGAGCAGGCCGAGCTTGCCGAGGAAACCGGAGAACGGCGGCACGCCGGCGAGGTTCATGACCGGGACGAAGAACAGCACACCGAGCAGCGGCGCCATCCGGGCCAACCCGCCGATGCGCCGCAGGTCGGTGCTGCCCGCACGCTCCTCGACCAGCCCGGCGACGAGGAACAGCGTGGTCTGGATGGTGATGTGGTGCACCACGTAGAAGATCGCGCCGGAGAGACCGGCGGCGGTGCTCAACGCCACGCCGAAGATCATGTAGCCGATGTGGCTGACCAGGGTGAAGGAGAGGAGCCGCTTCAGATCGGACTGGGCCACCGCGCCGAGGATGCCGATCACCATGGTCAGCCCGGCGACGACCATGAGCAGCACGTCGACGCGTCCACCGGGAAACAGCAACGTCTCGGTACGGATGATCGCGTAGACGCCCACCTTGGTGAGCAGCCCCGCGAAGACCGCGGTCACCGGGGCCGGCGCGGTGGGATAACTGTCCGGCAGCCACGCCGACAGCGGGAAGACCGCCGCCTTGATCGCGAAGGCCAGCAGCAACATCAACTCCAGGGCCAGTCGGACGTCGTCGGGCAGGTCGTCGAGGCGCCCGGCGAGTTGGGCGAGGTTGAGCGTGCCGGTGGCCGCGTACACCAGACCCACTGCCGCCAGGAAGATCATCGAGGAGAGGATGCTGACCAGCACGTACGTCGACCCGGTCCGGATCCGGGTCTTGGTGCCGCCCAGGGTGATCAGCACGAAGCTCGCAGCGAGCAGGATCTCGAAACCGACGAAGAGGTTGAACAGATCACCCGCCAGGAACGCGTTGGTGACGCCCGCGGTGAGCACCAGGTACGTCGGGTGGAAGATGGCCACCGGCGTGGCCTCGCTCATCTCGCTGCGACCCTGGCCGATCGAGTACAGCAGCACGCAGAGGGTCACCGCCGAGGAGACCACGAGCATCAGCGCGGCGAGTTGATCGGCGACCAGCACGATGCCGACCGGCGCCGGCCACCCGCCGACCGCCACCACCACCGGCCCGTGCCGGTACGCCTGCACCAGCAGCAGCACCGCCACGGTGAGGGTGCCACTCAGGCAGAGCACGCTGATCGCGCGCTGGAGTCGGGGCTTCCCGATCAGCAGCAGGGTCAGCGCCGCACCGAGAAGCGGCACCACCACCGGCAGCGGCACCAACGCGCGCATCACGCCTCGTCCCCGCGTCGTAGCCGGCGGCGGTCGGGCTCGGGATCGACCTGTTCCGGGTCGCCGTCCGGACCCTCCCCACCGAGGTCGACGGTGCCCACCTCGTTACGCCCGGCACGCCGGATGATCTGCCGATCCTCCAGGTCGTCGGGCACCTCGTCGTCGCCGGTGAGATACCAGTTGCGGTACGCGACCGCGAGCAGGAACGCGGTCAACCCGAAGGTGATCACGATGGCGGTCAACACCATCGCCTGCGGCAGCGGGTCACTCATCCGCTCCACCGGGCCGGTGCCGACGATCGGCGCCTCACCGGACCGCCCGCCGAGCAGGATCAACAGGTTGACCCCGTTGCCGAGCAGGATCACACCGAGCAGGATCCGGGTCAGGCTGCGCTCCAACAGCAGGATCACCCCGCAACCAACCAGCACCGCGACGGCCAGCACCAGCACCAACGTCGGTGCAGAGCCGCTCGCCGTCATTGCGCCACCTCTGTTCGCGACTGCGGGGCTCGCAAACCCGGCTCACTCCTCGCGCTCACGGGCGGTCCCCCTTGTTGACGGCCAGGCCGCCCGTCGCCGTCCCGGTGGCCTCGATGTGCCGGTCCACCTCGGCCCCCAGGCTGCGCAGGATGTCCAGCACCAGGCCGATCACGACCAGGTACACGCCGATGTCGAAAAAGAGCGACGTGACCAGGTGGGTGTCGCCGACCAGCGGCAGGTGCCGGTCGACCTTGGCGCTCTCCAGCACCGATCCACCGACCAGCAGCGCCACCAGGCCGCTGCCCACCGACATGGCCAGTCCGGCGCCGAGGATCGCACCGGCGCCGATCGGGACCGCCTCGGTCAACTCGTACCGGCCGCCGGCCAGATAGCGGACCACCAGGGCGAGACCCGCCACCAGACCGCCGGCGAAGCCGCCGCCCGGCGCGTTGTGCCCGGAGAAGAGCAGGAACAGGGAGAACAGCACCACGGTGTGGAAGATCAGCCGGATGACCAC
The DNA here is from genome assembly GCF_045209745.1 of Micromonospora sp. NBC_01638. NCBI lineage: Bacteria > Bacillati > Actinomycetota > Actinomycetes > Micromonosporales > Micromonosporaceae > Micromonospora > Micromonospora sp. NBC_01638. The sequence goes on along the minus strand of NZ_CP109273.1, from coordinate 3,826,126 downwards.
CTCCAACACGATCGAGCGGCGCTCCTCGTAGAGGGTGGGGCCGCCGCGCAGCCACACCGGTCGGCCCGGTCCGCTCACCCGCCGACCCGACTCCGGCCGGCGCGGTCGCGGGTCGGTGCGGGACCGTTCGAAGATCAGGCTGGCCACCCCGGTCGCGGCCACCACCAGCACCGCCAGCTCGCCCATGGTGTCCCAGGCCCGGATGTCGACCAGGGTCACGTTGACCACGTTGCGGCCGTACCCGTGGGCCACCGCCAGATCCGGGAAGGCGGCCGAGATGTCCGGCGCGCGGCGGGCCCCGGCGGCGGTGAGGGCCAGCCCGGCGGCCACCACACCCACCGCCACCCCGATGGCGCGGCGGAGCCACCGGCTGCGGCGCAGGGGGCGGGCCGAGAACCGCTCCGGCAGGCGACGCAGCACCAGCACGAAGACCGCGATCGTCGCGGTCTCCACCAGGAACTGGGTGAGCGCCAGGTCGGGTGCTCCCTGCAGGACGAACAGCATCGCGGTGCCGTAACCGGTCGTCCCGACGAGCAGCATCGCGGTCAGGCGGCGGCGGGCGCCGACCGCCAGCACCGCGGCCACCGCGATCACCAACACGACCATGGGTTGCAGCGGGCTGTCCCAGAGCAGAATCCGGGCCCGCCACGGGCTGGCGGAGAGCATCGCCCCACCGGGCACCAGCACCAGGGTGACCAGAATGGTGCCGAGATACTGCGGCAGGGAGCCCCGCTGAGTCGCTCCGGTGACCTTGATGGCCAGTCGGTCGAACCGGCCCACGATCCACTCGTACCCCTGGTTGCCGCTCACCGGCGAACGCAGCCGGGCCAGCACCGGGGCGAGCGGCCCGCGCACGGCGAAGAGCAGGCCGCCGCCGGCGAGCGCCAGCACGGACAGGCCGAGCGCCGGGGTCGGTCCGGACCAGAGCGCCAGGTGCGCGTCGACCCCGCCGAACAGATCGGCGTACGGGCGCAGCAGGCCGTCCAACACGCTCGCGGCCGGCCCGGCGAGCAGGCCGACACCGGCGAGCACCATCGGCGGGACCAGCAACGACGCGGCGATCGGGCCCGGTTGGGCCGGCGCCACGCCCGGCCGGTCGGCGAACGCGCCCCAGAGGAAGCGGGCGCTGTACGCGACGGTGAGCACCGTCCCGGCGACCAGACCGGTGAGGAGCACCGGCTGACCGGTGAACGCCCCGAACACCGCCTCCTTGGACACGAAGCCGACCAACGGCGGCACACCGGCCATCGACGCCGCGGCCAGCACCGCGACCACGAACAGCGGCCGGGACCAGTGCCGCAGCCCGGACAGCTCGCGCACGTCACGGGTGCCGGCGCCGTGATCGATGATGCCGACGACCAGGAACAGCGCCGCCTTGAACAGGGCGTGCGCCAGCAGCATCGCAGTGCCGGCCAGGGCGGCGTCCGGGGTGCCCGACCCGGTCACCGCGACCAGCAGGCCGAGCTGACTGACCGTCCCGTACGCCAGCAGCAGCTTGAGGTCGGTCTGCCGCAACGCGGCCCAGCCGCCGAGCAGCATGGTGGCCACGCCGGCGACCTGGACCACCGGCCGCCACGGGCCGACCGTGGCGAGCACCGGCGCGAGCAGCCCGACCAGGTAGACGCCGGCCTTGACCATGGCGGCGGCGTGCAGGTACGCGCTGACCGGCGTGGGTGCCGCCATCGCGACCGGCAGCCAGGAGCTGAACGGCAGCACCGCCGACTTGGACAACGCGCCGGCCAGGATCAGCAGCACCGCGGCCACCAGGTACCCGCCGCCAGGCAGCGACTGGGCGGTGATCTCCGACCAACGGTAGGTGCCGGCGTGCTCGCCCAGCATGATGAACCCGACCAGCATGGCGAGCCCGCCCAGCGTGGTGACGATCAACGCCTGCGCCGCCGCCCACCGGCTGGCATGCCGTTCGGTGCTGTGCCCGATCAGCAGGTACGAGAAGATCGTGGTCAGCTCCCAGCCGACGTAGAGCAGCAGCAGATCGTCGGCGAAGACCAGGACGAGCATCGCGCCGGCGAAGGCGACCAGGACCGCCGCGAACTGTGCCAGCCCGCGTGCGCGGGCACCGAAGTAGCGGGCGCAGTAGACCAGCACCAACGCGCCGATGCCGCCGATCAGCAGCGTCATCAGCCAGGACAGCGTGGTGAGCCGTAACGCGATGTCGAGGCCCAGTTGCTCGATCCACGGGTACGTCTCGACCACCGCCCCGCCGTCGCCGACGGCGGGGGTGTGCGCCACCGCCCAGCAGAACGCGGCGGCCGGCGCCAGCGCCAGCGGGTAGCACGCGCGCGGACCCCACCATCGGACGAGCAGGGGCGCGGCAAGGGCCGTCACGAGGTGGAGGATGAGCAGTACCAGCACCCGGACTCCCGATCGAGGTGGCCGACGCCCGTGCAGCGGTGGCGCCTAGCAGCGATCAGACGTCAGTTCGTCGCCCGTCGGGCGGTTTTGCCGGAATTCGTCCCGTACTCGACGGCGGCGGTCCGGCCCATGGCCGCTGAAGGACCGGCTACCGGGGGCACGGCGCGGCACCGTCGTGGTCAGCGCAGCAGGGCGTCGCCGAGAGGCAGCGCGTCGTCGGACGCGGGGCGGTCGCGGCACAGCTCGGTCAGCAGGTCGGGGCGGCCGAGCTGGCGTGCGACCCGGTCGACCACCCGCTCCGCGGCGGCCAGCGACCGCACCGAGAGCAACCGGCCGCGGCTCTCCCGGCGCAGCACGAAGTAGTGGACGGCGACACGGACCTGACCCCGATCGGCGGCGCTGGCCTGGGCGGTGCAGAGGACCAGCTCCCGCAGGCAGCGGGCGAGGCATTCGGCGAGCTCGAGCTCGGGGCCGTGCAGGCCACCGCGCAGCGCGGCCAGGTGGCTGTCGACCTTGCGAATCAGCACGTCGGTGCCCGGTGCGACGCTGCGCTGCTCGCCGGCCATCACATCCCCCCACCCGGTTTCGCGTTGCGGGTGAAGTTACTTTATGTTGCCCCTTAGAAGCAAGCAGTTAAGTGCGACTTAACGTATTAAGCACGTGTTCCGTGTTTTTTGCTGTTGGTCCGGCACATTCCGCCGCGAGGTCGGTCGTGGTTGTCGTACCGGAGGAGCACGATGGACCGGTGACCGGGGCAGACGCAGACGCCGGCGCGGTGCTCGCCGGGTTCGGTCCGGCCACCCGTGCCTGGTTCGACGCCGCCTTCGCCGCGCCCACCGCCGCACAGACCGGCGCGTGGCGATCGATCGCGGCCGGGCGCAACGCCCTCGTGGTGGCGCCCACCGGCTCCGGCAAGACGCTCGCAGCCTTCCTCTGGTCACTCGACCGACTGGCGCGCGAGCCCGCGCCGGCCGAGGCCCGCCAGCGGTGCCGGGTGCTCTACGTCAGCCCCCTCAAGGCCCTGGCCGTCGACGTCGAGCGCAACCTGCGCGCCCCGCTGGCCGGCATCCGGCAGGCGGCGACCCGGCTGGGCGTCGCACCGCCCGACATCACCGTCGGCATGCGCACCGGCGACACGCCAGCCGACGAGCGACGAGCCTTCGCCCGCACCCCACCGGACATCCTCATCACCACGCCCGAGTCGCTGTTCCTGCTGCTCACGTCCGCGGCTCGCGATTCGCTGCGCGGCATCCAGACGGTGATCGTCGACGAGGTGCACGCGGTGGCCGGCAGCAAACGCGGCGCCCACCTCGCCCTCTCCCTCGAACGCCTCGACGAGCTGCTGCCCGCCCCGGCGCAGCGCATCGGCCTCTCCGCCACCGTCCGGCCGATCGACGCCTGCGCGCAGTTCCTCGGCGGCGCCCGCCCGGTCGACGTCGTGCAGCCGGCCACCTCGAAGACCATCGAGGTCAGCGTGCAGGTCCCGGTGGAAGACATGACCCGCCTGGACGAGCAGGAGCAGCCACCGGAGGACGACCTCGGCGGCCCCGGGCCACGCCGCGCCTCGATCTGGCCGGCCGTGGAAGAGCGGGTCTTCACGCTCATCGGCCAGCACCGCTCGACCATCGTCTTCACCAACTCCCGCCGCAGCGCCGAGCGTCTCTGCGCCCGGCTCAACGAACTGGCCGCCGAAGAGGTGGCATCCGCGTCGGGCGAGGGCGCGGTCGGCGTACCGGAGGGGTTGTCGGCGGGCGACGACCCGGCGGGCGACGGCGGCCCGGCGGGCGGCGCGCAGCGGTGGGGTGACCCCGCCGGTCCGTTGCGCAACCGGCCACCGGCCGAGGTGATGGCCCAGTCCGGCGCGGCCACCGGCGCGGCACCCGTGATCGCCCGCGCCCACCACGGCAGCGTCTCCCGGGAGGAGCGCAAGCACATCGAGGAGGCGCTCAAATCCGGCCAGCTCCCGGCGGTGGTGGCCACCTCCAGCCTGGAGCTGGGCATCGACATGGGCGCGGTCGACCTGGTGGTGCAGATCGAGGCGCCGCCGAGCGTGGCCTCCGGGCTGCAACGGGTCGGCCGGGCCGGGCACCAGGTGGGCGCCGTCTCCCGTGGGGTGGTCTTCCCCAAGCACCGCGGGGATCTGCTCTCCTGCGCGGTGGTCGCCGAGCGGATGACCGACGGCGCGATCGAGGAGCTGCACTACCCGCGCAATCCGCTGGACGTGCTGGCCCAGCAGATCGTCGCGATGGTGGCACTGGAGCCATGGCCGCTCGGTGACCTGGCCGTGCTGGTCCGGCGGGCCGCGCCCTTCGCCGAGCTGCCCGACTCCGCGCTGCACGCCGTGTTGGACATGCTCTCCGGCCGCTACCCGTCCACCGCCTTCGCCGAGCTGCGCCCCCGACTGGTCTGGGACCGGGCCACCGACCTGCTCACCGGCCGTCCCGGCGCGCAGCGACTCGCGGTCACCAGCGGCGGCACCATCCCCGACCGGGGCCTGTTCGGGGTCTTCCTGGCCGGGGCCGAGCGGGCCGCCCGGGTCGGCGAGCTGGACGAGGAGATGGTCTACGAGTCGCGGGTCGGCGACGTCTTCCTGCTCGGCTCCTCCTCCTGGCGCATCGAGGAGATCACCCCCGACCGGGTGCTGGTCTCGCCCGCCCCGGGGCAGGCCGCGCGCATGCCGTTCTGGAAGGGCGACCAGCTGGGCCGACCGGTGGAGCTGGGCCGGGCCATCGGCGCCCGGGTGCGCACCCTGCTGCGGCAGAGCGATGAGGCGGCGCTGGCCGCGCTGCGTGACGGCGGGCTGGACGAGTGGGCCGCCGGCAACCTGATGGCCTACCTGCGCGAGCAGCGGGAGGCGACCCGCTCGCTGCCCGACGACCGAACGATCGTGGTGGAGCGGTTCCGCGACGAGCTGGGCGACTGGCGGCTGGCCGTGCACAGCGTCCTCGGCGCTCGGGTCAACGGGCCGTGGGCCCTCGCGGTGGCCCGCCGGCTGGCCGAGCGGTACGGGATGGACGCCCAGGTGATGCCCTCCGACGACGGCATCGTGGTGCGACTCCCGGACACCGCCGACGAGCCACCCGGCGCCGACGTGGTGGTCTTCGAGCCAGACGAGATCACCCAGCTCGTGGAGGAGTCGGTCGGCACCTCCGCCCTCTTCGCCGCCCGCTTCCGGGAGTGCGCCGCCCGGTCACTGCTGCTGCCCCGCCGCGACCCGCGTCGCCGGCAGCCGCTCTGGCAGCAGCGGCAACGCGCCGCGCAGCTCCTCGACGTCGCCCGCGAGTACGCGGACTTCCCGGTCACCCTGGAGGCCGCCCGCGAGTGCCTCCAGGACGTCTTCGACCAGCCGGCGCTGGCCGGGCTGATGCGCGACCTGGCCACCCGGAAGGTGCGACTGGTCGAGGTGGAGACCAGCGCGCCGTCCCCGTTCGCCCGGTCGCTGCTCTTCGGCTACGTCGGCGCGTTCCTCTACGAGGGTGACGCGCCGCTCGCCGAACGGCGCGCCGCCGCGCTCGCCCTGGATTCCACGCTCCTCGGCGAGCTGCTCGGCCGGGTCGACCTGCGTGAGTTGCTCGACCCTGCCGTGCTCGCCGAGACCGATCGTCAGCTGCGCTGGCTGACCGAGCAGCGCCGCCCCCGCGACGCCGAAGACGTCGTCGAGCTGCTGCGGGTGCTCGGTGACCTGAGCGACGCCGAGTTGACCGAGCGGGGTGTGCCGGAGGCCTGGCTGATCGAGCTGGAGGCCACCCGTCGGGTGCTGCGGGTCCGGATCGCCGGCGAGCAGCGCTGGGTGGGCGTCGAGGACGCCGCCCGACTGCGCGACGCCCTCGGCGTGGCGCTACCGGTCGGGGTGGCCGAGGCGTACCTCGCCCCGGTGGCCGACCCGCTCGGTGACCTGGTGGCCCGTTACGCCCGCACCCGCGGGCCGTTCGCCGCTGCCAGCTGCGCGGCCCGCTTCGGGCTCGGTGTGTTCGTCGTCGAGCAGGCGCTGCGTCGGCTCGGCGCCACCGGGCGGGTGGTCTCCGGGGAGTTCACCCCGGATTCGGCCGGCGCCCAGTGGTGCGACGCCGAGGTGCTGCGGATGCTGCGCCGCCGCTCGCTCGCGGCGCTGCGCCGGGAGATCGAGCCGGTGCCACCCCGGGCGCTGGCCACGTTCCTGCCCCGCTGGCAGCAGGTCGGCTCGTCCGCCAGAGGTGTGGAGGCGCTGGCCGCGACGGTGGAGCAGTTGCAGGGCGCGACGGTGCCGGCGTCCGCCCTGGAGCGGTTGGTGCTGCCCGGTCGGGTCGCTGACTACTCCCCCGCCCAGCTCGACGAACTGTGCGCCAGCGGGGAGGTGCTCTGGGCGGGAGCGGGGGCGATCTCCGGGGGCGACGGCTGGGTCACCCTGGCGTACGCGGACGCCGCCCCGCTGCTGCTCCCGCCACCCGACGAGGCGTTGACCCGCACCCCGTTGCACGAGGCGGTGCTGGACGCGCTCGACGACGGGCAGGCGCTGTTCTTCCGACCGCTGGCCGACCGGGTGGGCTCGACCGACGACGCCGCCCTGACCGGGGTGATCTGGGACCTGGTCTGGGCCGGGCACCTCACCAACGACACCCTCGCCCCGCTGCGCGCGGTGCTCGGCGCCGGCGGCGCGCACCGCTCGCGGCCGTCCGCGCCGCGCACCCGTTACCGGCGGCCCGGTCGGGTCGCGCTGCCCACCCGTGGTGGCCCGCCGACCGTCGCCGGCCGCTGGTCACGCCTGCCGGAACGGGACGTGGACCCGACGCGACGGGCCGCCGCCCTGGCCGACGTGCTGCTGGAGCGGCACGGCGTGGTCACCCGCGGCGCGGTGATGGCCGAGCAGGTGGTGGGCGGGTTCTCGGCGGTCTACCCGGTGCTGTCCGCGCTGGAGGAGCGCGGCGCCGCCCGCCGGGGTTACTTCGTCGAAGGGCTGGGGGCGGCGCAGTTCGCGGTGCCCGGTGCGGTGGACCGGCTGCGCGCACTGGCCGAGCCGACCGACGGCGCCCGGGGCCGGGGCACGCCCGCCACCGTGCTCGCCGCCACCGACCCGGCCAACCCGTACGGCGCGGCGCTGCCCTGGCCGGAACGGGTGGTCGACTCCGGCGACGGGGCTGCCCCGGCGACCGGGCACCGGGCCGGCCGCAAGGCAGGTGCGCTGGTCGTGCAGGTCGGCGGCGACCTCGTCCTCTACGTGGAACGCGGTGGCCGGACGCTGCTCTCGTTCACCGACGACACCGACACCCTCGCTGCGGCCGGCAAGGCGCTGGCCGACGCCGTTCACTCCGGGGCGTTGGGTGCGATGTCGGTGGAGCGGGCCGACGGCGAGGCGGTGCACTCCTCGCCCCTGCGCGACGCGCTGACCGCCGCAGGCTTCCGGGCCACCCCACGCGGCCTGCGCCTACGCGGCTGACCTGCCCGCCGCAGCCGCCCTCTGAGCCGCAGCCGACGTCTGGCGAGTGGCACTCGATTGAGCGTGATGGCGTCCCCGCCGCGCCCACGCTCCGGCTCGCGCTCAACGCAGGCCGTCGAGCACCTTCTCGTAGCGGGGGCGATCGGCGGCCGAGGTCTTTGCCTCCAGGTAGTTGAGCACCACCGCGCCCCGCCGGTACGACTGGCCGCCCCAGGTCTCCGCGATGTCACTGGCGCTGATCTCGTCCGGAAACACGTACACCGTGACGGCGTCGGTGGCGATCAGCTCGGAACAGCCCAGGCCGAGCCCGTCCGGTCCACAGTCGACTGAGCGGTCCTTTGGATGGAGGACCTTCAGACCGGCGGCCTTGAACGCGTTGACGACCTGCTGCGCGCCGGGCGCACCGGCCGGACGCTGGGGAAGCACCACCGGCGGCGGGCTCGCCGGCCGTCGCTGTGTCGGCCCCTGCGCGGTGGCGGAGGGCGGGGCCGGCGGGGCCGCCTCGCTGGCGCTGGGCGAAGCCCCGGTCGTCGGCGCGGTCGGGAGGCCGGTGGGGGCCGACTCGGACGAGGCGGATGGTGCCGCGTTCGGCTGGCCGTCGTCGTCACTACCGCAACCGGCGGTGAGGGCAACGGCGACCAGCAGGGCCCCGACGGCGGGCAGGCTCCGGATTGTCACCACCGTAGTCTGCCCAACGGCATCCGGCGGCGCGAGGGGCCGGTCGGTCACTGCGCTGTCCCGTATTCGCCACCCGCCGGTCGACCGGTGGACCGGCTTCGGGTGTTCCCGGAGGGCCTCCTGCGGGTGTCCGGCTGTTATTCGACTGTGGAATGCTTCCCTGGTGGGTGAACATGTGGTTCCCGTGGGCTGTCCCTGCTGTGCATCCCGGACCGGCGGGGGGACCTGCCCGGTCTGTTTCTGGACTGACGACGGCCAGACCGACGCCGACGCCGACGCGGTCCGGGGTGGCCCCAACGGCGATCTGAGCCTCTCGCACGCCCGACTCAACTACGCCGTCTACGGTGCCAGCCACCCGCGCTACCAGGACATGGTGCGCTCGGCCCGCCCCGACGAGCGCCCCTGACCGGCGCCCGACGGGGTGCGTGCGGCTCAGCAGGCCGGCGCGCTGCCGCCGTAGACGCTGGAGATGTACGCGTGGCTGACGTACTGCCCGGTGGCCAGGCGGTTCCAGCGGTTCGTCGTGCGGTAGGGGCCGGTCACCGACTGTCCGACGACGTAGCACTGGATCGGCACGTGGGCCAGCCGGGCGGCGAGGCCACGGATCGCGGATGACGTGTTGGCTCCGGCGCGGATGTTGAGCGGCCCGTCACCGACCACGCCGCGCGGCCCGTCTCCGGTCCACAGGTAGGCGACGTCCACCCAGGCGTTGGTGGTGAGCCGCAGGCCGTCCCAGAAGGTGCCGTCTGCCAGGTCGATACCGGCCGGGTTGAGCACCGTACGCCCGAACTGGTCCCGCCCGCCGTTGTAGCCGGACTCGTACGCGGCCTGCGCCTCGGGCCGGCCCTGCGGCAGGTTCTTCCAGTTTTCGCGTACCGATGAGGGGTTCCAGTAGTCGTCGCGGGTGTTCCACGGCCCGACATCCCAGACCGGGGCGTACTCGCAGCGGACGTCAGTGGTCGTGCAGACCCGCACGGTGTAGTCGCCGGTGTTGAGTGGGGAGAGGCCGCGCCCCGACGGTAGCGCCACGAAGTGATCCCGGGGTTGCACGGTACGGCCGTTGGCGGTCAGCTCGCCGACCAGCCCGATGCGTGTGGCGTACACCCGGTAGGTGCGCCCGGGCGTGGCGGCGGAGACGGCGGCGGTCGTGTCGGCGGTGAGCCGCACGGCGCGTACCGTCGCGGTGGCACCGCCATTGGGCGCGGTGAGCACCACCCGGGTCTGCACCCGGGTGACCGGCCGGTCGAAGACCGCGCTGGCGGTGGCGGCTCGCCACTCCGTCCAGCCGGCGGCCCGCCAGCCGCGGACCTGCGCCTCCACGCCTGCCCCGGTCGGGACCGAGGCGTTGATCTCGGCGCGGACCCTGGTGGCCGGTCGGTCGAGGGTGCGAGGGGCGGTCAGGAACATTCCCTCGGCGACCGCGCTGTGCGGGCTGCGAGCGCTGCGGCCGGTGGCCCGGGTCGCACTCAGTCGTAGCCCGGCGGCGGTGCGTCGGACGTTGACGTCGTCGCGGTCGACGACCGAGAGGTCGGCGTCCCACCGTTCGCTGCCGGGTGCCGCGGCGATGAGGGTGATCGGGCTGCCGGCGCCGGGGGTGGCCGAGACTCGGCTGGTGGCGGGCAGGAGCGCGGCGGTGAGCAGGAGGACGAGGGTGGCGGCGAGGGCGACGGATGGGATACGACAACGAGGTCGTGTCATGGACATTCTCCTCAGAACCTCCCGACCCTCGCATGTCAGAAGATCGTGAGGAACCGGTGTACAAATAGCGACACATGCGAATCCCGCTCAAAAGAGGGAGGATGGCAGGGTGCCCGAAGGCGACACCGTCTGGAACACCGCGCGCGTGCTGCACCGCGCGCTGGCCGGCGCACGGATCACCAGCAGTGATTTCCGGGTGCCGCAGTTGGCGACCACGGATCTCGCCGGTTGGACCGTCCGCGAGTCGGCCAGCCGGGGCAAGCACCTGCTGCTGCGGCTCAGCGCCCCGAACCAGGCGCACTGGACCTTGCACTCGCACCTGCGGATGGACGGCGCCTGGCGGGCGTACGCGCCGGGGGAACGCTGGAGCGGCCGGCCCACGCACCTGATCCGGGTGGTGCTGCGCAGCCCCGGCGCTGTCGCGGTCGGCTACCACCTGCACGAGATGACCCTGGTGCCGACCGCCGAGGAGGACCAACTGGTCGGCCACCTCGGCCCCGACCTGCTCGGCAACGACTGGGACCCGGCCGAGGCGATCCGTCGGCTCGCCGACCACCCGGAGCAGGCCATCGGCGAGGCGCTGCTCGACCAGCGCAACCTGGCCGGCGTGGGCAACTTCTACAAGTGCGAGGTGCTGTTCCTGCGCGGTGTGTCGCCGTGGACGCCGGTCGGCGCGGTGCCCGACCTGCCCGGCATGGTGACCCTCGCGCAGCGGCTGCTCGCCGCCAACCGTGGCCGGTGGACGCAGAGCAGCACCGGCTCGTTGCACCGGGGGCAGACCAGCTACGTGTACGGCCGTCGCGCCCAGCCCTGCCGCCGCTGCGGCACCGCGATTCACAAGGAGGAGCTGGGCGACCGGGTCACCTACTGGTGCCCGGTCTGCCAGCCCGAGCGTCTGGACCCACCGTCACCGGGCTGAGTAGGACGCCCACCGGTCGAGGCCGTCCCAGATACGGACGATTGGGTAATTCCTATCCGGCCGCCGGAGTCGCATGCTGCGGTTGAGTGCTCACCGACCGTCAGCAGAGTGCCGAGGTCCGCCACGCCGGAGTGGCCGGCCTCGTGCCCCGAACCCGGGGAGAGTCATGGCGATGTTCCGCAGACTCCGCACCACCTTCTTCGAGCGGACCACCCGCGACACCTTCGGCCTGGCGGCGTCCGTGCCGGCCGCGCGTACCGCCGAGGAGACCGTCCCGGCGCCGAGCCTGGACCCGGCCGTGGTGCCCCGCTGCTTCGGCCCCGTGCCGAACTTCGCACACAGCCCTCGGCCAGCGCGTGACCCCAGCGGGCGGGTGGCGCCCGGGACCGGGCTGCGCAAGTTCGTCGACCCGCTGCCCACTCCGGGCCAGCAGAGCCGCACCGACCTCGGCGGCCACCTGCCGGTGGCAGTGCCGGACACGATCAGCTATCCGGGCTGCGACTACTACGAGATCGGCCTGCAGGAATACGCGCAACGGCTGCATCGGGACCTGCCGGCCACCCGGCTGCGCGGCTACCGGCAGCTCAACCTGGGCACCGACGCGTCGGGCCACAACCTGGTGGCACCACCCGAGCGGCCCTGGCACCTCGGCCCGATGATCCTCGCCCGTCGGGGCCGACCGGTCCGGGTGAAATTCATCAACCAACTTCCCACCGGCCGGGCCGGCGAGTTGTTCCTGCCGGTCGACGACACGATCCAGGGGGCCGGGCTCGGCCCGCTGGACGGGCCGGCGCCGTACCCGCAGAACCGGGCTGTGCTGCACCTGGCCGGGGCACAGACCGGCTGGACCAGCGCCGGCAACCCGGGGCAGTGGATCACCCCGGCCGCAGAGATCACTCCGTACCCGACCGGGGTGGGCGTGACCCACGTGCCGGACATGCCGCCGCCCGGTGCCGGCGCGACCACGCTCTACTACCCGAACGAGCAGAGCGGCCGGCTGATGTGGTTCCACGACAACACCCTCGGCCTGGCCCGGCTCACCGTCTACGGCGGGCAGCTCGCGCTCTACCTGCTCACCGACCCGGCCGAGGACCAACTCGTCGCCGACAACGTGCTGCCGGCGGACCAGCTGCCGCTGGTGATCGAGGACAAGACGTTCGTGCCCGACGACACCCAACTCGCCGCCGAGGACCCGACCTGGGATCGGGAACGCTGGGGCGCCCGGGGAAGCCTCTGGCACCCGCACGTCTACCAGCCGCGGCAGAACCCGTACCGGGCCGGTGGACGCAACCCCACCGGCCGGTGGGACTACGGCCCCTGGTCGCACAACCCAGCCTTAAACGACACCCACACCGACAGTTGGGTCCCGAACCCGCACCACGACCCGGTCGGCGCGCCGGACGAGCCGCCGCTGAGCCCCGGAGTGCCGCACCCGTCCGTGGTCCCCGAGGCGTACGGCGACACCCCGCTCGTCAACGGCGTCGCCTACCCGTACCTGGAGGTGCGACCGCGCGCGTACCGGTTCCGGATCCTCAACGCCTGCCTGGACCGCAGCCTCAACCTCCAGCTCTACCGCGCCTGCTCCGACGCGGCAATGTGGGCGGCCGACGGCACGCTCGCCGACGCCGACGCCGGTGAGGTGCCGATGGTGCCCGCCGTGCGGGCGGCCGACCGGCCCACCGGGTGGCCGACCGACGGACGCGACGGCGGTGTGCCGGACCCGCGCGCCGCCGGCCCGGAGTTCATCCAGATCGGCAACGAGGCCGGGCTGCTGCCCGCCCCGGTGGTGCTGCCGAACCGACCGATCGGCTACCGCTACGACCGGCTCGACCCGACCGTGCTGAACGTCGACGGGCACACGATGCTGCTCGGCCCGGGTGAGCGGGCCGACGTGCTGGTCGACTTCTCCGCCGTGCCACCGGGCAGCACGCTGATCCTGTACAACGACGCCCCGGCCCCGCTGCCCGGCTTCGACCCCCGCTACGACCAGCACACCGACGCACCGGACCGGACCGCCGAGGGCGGCCCACCTGCCACCGAGCCGGGGTACGGCCCGAACACCCGCACCCTGCTCCAGTTCCGGGTCAGCGGGGCGCCCGCACCGCCGTACGACCTGAGCCGGCTGCGCGCGAGGCTGCCCATGGCGTACGCGGCGAGCCAACGCCCGCCGATCGTGCCGCAGCCGGCGTACGACCCTGCGTTCGGCACCCGGACCGCGGCGGAGACGACGGTGCCGGTGCACGCCACCTCGGTGACGTTCACCCCGGCGGCCGGCGTCGGCCCGGTGACCCTGCCGATCACGGTCAAGGCCGCGGAGCAGGTCTTCGAGCCCGACCACGGCCGGTTGGCCGGCCGCCTCGGCGTCGGACACCCGCACGCCAGGCCGCTCAACCCGACGACCCTGCCGCTCGGTCCGACCGATCCGGTCACCGAGGTGCTCTTCGCCACCGACCCCGCCGTGCCGGTGGGTGCGCCGACCGACGGCACCCAGCTCTGGCGAATCAGTGGCAACGTCCGGCTGACCGAGCCGCTGCGTTTCGGCGGCTGCGACGTGCAGGTGGTCAACCGGGTCGGCTGGGACGGCACGTTGCGACCGCCACACGGCACGGAGTTGGGCTGGAAGGAGATCGTCCGGGTCAACCCCCGGGAGGACGTGGTGGTGGCGCTGCGTCCGGTCGCCCCGGTGCTGCCGTTCAAGCTGGGCGACAGCGTCCGGCTGCTCGACCCGGGTCGCCCGCCCGGGGCCCGGACCGGGTCGACCCCCCTCAGCCCGGCGGACGGTCGACCCGCAACGGTGGTCAACCAACTCGTCAACCTAGGCTGGGAGTATCGCTGGCACAGCCAGCTCGCCGGCCACCGCGACGGCGGGATGACCCGGCCACTGGTGGTGCGGGTGGCGCCGAAGGCACCGACCGGGCTGACCGCCACGCCGGTGCCCGGCTCGGCCACCGCGCTACCCGCGATCGCGCTGGCCTGGACCAGCAACGGCGGCCGACCAGCCGCCACCAGCCACCTGCTGCAACGGGCCACCGATGCCACCTTCGGCGGCGAGGTCACCACGATCACCGTCGCGGCCGCCGCCACCCGGTACACGGACGCGACCGTCACCCCCGGGGTGACCTACCACTACCGGATCCGGGCGGAAAACGCGGTCAGCTACTCGTCCTGGTCGAACGGCGTACCCGCCTCGGTGCACCTGGCCGCGCCGAGCGGCCTGGTCGCGGCACTCCCGCCGGCCGCGCCGCTGCGCGTGGCGCTGCGCTGGGTGAACCGGTCGTTCGCCACCGGCATCGACGTGCAGCGGGCCACCAACCCGACGTTCACCAGCGGCCCGGGCACCACGGCCATCGGCGTCGGCGACAACCACCTGGACGTCACGGTCGCGCCCGACACCACGTACTACTACCGCGTGCGGACCACCTACCTGGGCGCCGCCTCGGCCTGGTCGACGGTCGCCACGGTGAGCGCACCACCCGCGCCGGACACCCCGAGCGGGGTGAGCGCCACCGCCAGCGCCCCGGGGCCGGACACCGCGACGGTGCTCCTGGCCTGGGCGGCGAGCACACCCGCCGGCCCGGGGTCCGGGTTCATCGTGCAGCGGGCTCTGGACCCGACGTTCGAGCAGGAGGTCGCCACCTTCACGGTGACCGGTCGCGGCTTCACCAACACGGGGCTGGCCCGGGGCGTGACCTACCACTACCGGATCCGGTCGTTCAACGTCGTGGGCAGCTCGCCGTACACCGGCCTGGTCCTGGTCACGACACCGCCGTGAGCGGCCGGGGCGGGTGCGTTGCTCGGCGGGTGGGCGTCTCAGCGGGTGGGTGCGCGCAGCGGGGTGCCGACGGCGCGCAGCTCGGCCAGAGCCCCGGCAACGCCGTGCAGCAGGTCCGTTGCCTCGGTGAGCCGGTCGGCGGCCGGGTGGGCGGTCTCCGGTCGGGCGTCCTCGGCCAGATAGCCGGCGGCGGCGACGACCAGCCGTTCGTAGGCCGCGACCCCGTCCTTCAGCTGGGCGGTCAGCACGGCGTGTGCCT
This sequence comes from Micromonospora sp. NBC_01638, assembly GCF_045209745.1. Lineage (NCBI taxonomy): Bacteria > Bacillati > Actinomycetota > Actinomycetes > Micromonosporales > Micromonosporaceae > Micromonospora > Micromonospora sp. NBC_01638. Next base: position 3,811,014 of record NZ_CP109273.1, on the reverse strand, counting down.
CGGCCAGCGGCGGCCGGGCGTCGGCCGGGGCCAGCCGCAGCGCACGTTCGACGCTGGCCACCCGTGTGGCCAGGTCGCGCAGGGAACGGTCGGCGGCAGCGGCCTCCAGCACCGCTGGCTCGGCCAACCCGGTGAGCCGGGGGGCCATCCCGGCCAGGGTGAGTGCCGCCCGGTCCAGTCGGGCCCCCGGCTCGCCCGCGCTGGTGCCGCGCAACGCGATCCGGGAGCGGACCCGGCGGACCTCGGCCAGCACACCCGGGCCGACCGGCAGCCGCTCGACGGCGGCGATCAACCGGGCCCGCGACCGGGCCGCGGCCTCGGCCGGGTCGAGCGCGGGGGGTGCCGGCTGGGCGGCCAGGGCGCGCACGTCGATCCAGCGCCAGGCGGCGAGCGCCACCGCACTGCCCGCGGCGCCGGCCCAGGCCGCGTCGGGCAGACCGAGGCCGGCGTACGGGGTCAGCACCGCCGCCGCGCCGCCAAGTCCACCGGCCAGCACGCTCCATCGTCGGGCGGACCGGCGAAGCCGACTCAGCCTTCGGAAGTACCGCGTCCGCTCGTCTGCCACCCTGACCTCCTCGGTCCAGTCGTTCAGCCGGCGGCGGTCGGGTCGCCGGTGCCCCGCTCACGCGCCATGCTGGCGCGGAGCTCGTCCAGCCGGGCGGCGGCCGTCGGGTCGGTGGTCGGGCCGGCCTTCTCCGCCTGCGGCACGCCCGGTCGTTGCGACGCGCCCCCGAGCTGCTCCCCCGCCATGCTGGACCGGATCTGCTCCAGCCGGGCGGAGCCGGCCGAGTCGATTGTCGCCTTTTGGATCTCCAACATCCGGCCCTCGACGGAGTTGCCGGCCAACTCGGCGCGACCCATCGCGTTGGCGTACCGCCGCTCGATGCGGTCGCGCACCTCGTCCAGCGACGGGGTGTTGCCCGGCGCGGTCAGCGACGACATCGACTCCAGCGATCGGGCCACCGTCTCCTGCATCTTGGCCTGCTCCAGCTGGCTGAGCAGCTTGGTGCGCTCGGCGAGCTTCTGCTGGAGGATCATCGAGTTGTTCTCGACCGCACGGCGGGCCTGCGCGGCGGCGCCCAGCGCCTGGTCGTGCAGGGTCTTCAGGTCTTCGGTGGCCTGCTCGGCGGACACCAACTGGGTGGCCAGGGTCTGCGCCGACTGCTCGAACCGCGCTGCCTCGGCCTCGTCACCCTTGGCCCGGGCCTGGTCGGACAGCACCAGAGCCTGCCGCGCGTTGCCCTGCAACCGCTCGACCTCGGACATCTGCCGGGACAGCTTCATCTCCAGCTGACGCTGGTTGCCGATCACCGCGGCAGCCTGCTGCACCAGCGCCTGGTGCTGCCGCTGGGCGTCCTCGATGGCCTGCTGGATCTGCACCTTGGGATCGGCGTGCTCATCGATCTTCGCACCGAAGAGCGCCATCAGGTAATTCCAACCCTTGACGAACGGGTTCGCCATCTCCGCGGTATCCCCTCAGTAGCGTCGCTCCACCACGGCCGGGCCGGCTGGACCGACCGACCATTGCCGGCCGGACTCCATCGTCCCAGCCGAACGCCAGCGAGGCGTTCGTACCAGGCGGTCGACAGCACCGGCAGCTCCTGCGGGCCACCCTACGCGGCCGGTGCCAGCCCGCCCATGGCCCCGCAGAAGGGACGGGCTCAGGCGGCGCAGACCACGTCCCGGTCGCGCTCGGTCGGGCGGACGCGGGAGCTGCGCAGCGTGGCCCTGAGCGGCGAATCCTGGCGGACCGAGACGGCGACCTTGCCATCGGAGGTGACCTGGCGGACACCCCGGTTGGTGCGCTTGGGCACGGCCGTGGCATCGGCCGGCTCGTCCTGCATCGAGACGAGCACCTCGGGCATCTGCTCAGCGAGCGCCACGGTGTCGCTCACCTCGAGCAGGAGCTCGGAAAGCCGGGCACCGAGGGCGTCACAGATCGCGGCCAGCAGCTCGCTGGACGGCTCCTTGTGCCCGCGTTCGATCTCGGAGAGATAGCCGAGGCTGACGTTGGCGGCGGTGGACACCTCACGCAGCGTGCGCTGCTGCCCCTGCCGGCGCGCCCGCAGTGCGTCACCGATCACCCGACGTAGCAGGATCATCGCACCTCCCCTTGAGGGATACCTCGCTGGGCAGCCGGTCGCGGCGGACCGCGCCGACCCCGAACGTCGGAGCCTTCCCGCAACCGTACCCGTTGCGGGCCCGGGCGACATCCCGCCCCGCCCGTCAGCTTGCCGGGATGGGGCTCACCGGTGTACGGCGCCGCCCGACCCCGTCCCGCCCCGGGCCGCCCCGGCTGCGCTCCTCGAGTCAGCCTCTGCGGCGTCGGCGTCGGCGTCGGCGTCGGCGTCGGCGTCGGCGGTTTCTGCGGCGTGGATCCGCTCGGCGAGCAGCCGCAGCGCCTCGACCACCGCCGCCGCGCGGACGTGGTCCCGCCCGCCGCCCAGATCGAGCTGGCGGACCTCAGCGCCGTTCGGGCCGGCGACCGCGACGTAGACCAGGCCGACGGGCTTGCCGTCCTGCGGCTCAGGCCCGGCCACGCCGGTGGTGGCGAGCCCCCAGTCCGCGCCACAGCGCTGGCGGCCACCCTCGGCGAGGGCCGCCGCCACCTCGGGGTCCACCGGCCCCCGCTCGGCCAGCAGGTCGACGGGTACGCCGGCCAGGGTGCCCTTCAACTCGGTGGCATAGACCACCAGGCCGCCCCGGTAGATCCCGCTCACCCCGGCGACGTCCACGATCGATGCGGCGAGCAGCCCACCGGTGAGTGATTCGACCGTGGCCAAAGTCTCGTGCCGCTGCGCCAGCCGGTGCACCACACCCGCCGCCGCACTGCCTGCCGCGGCATCGTCCGCCACGCCATCCGCCGGCCGCTGAAAACCCGCGTCCCGCTGCATAGACCCGTCCTTCCCCACTCACCGACCCCCAACCCTTCCGGCCCGATCACGTCGATCATGAAGTTAGCGGCGCGACACGCCGTCACCCATGACGCTAACTTCATGATCAACGGCGACGTCGGCCCCGGCCTCGGCCCCGGTGGGGCGGGGTGGGTGGGGTCAGCGGAGGCGGCGGAGGCGGCGGAGGCGGAGGGCCTGGGCTATGTAGTCGAAGCCGGTGGCGACCGTCACCAGGACGGCAGCCGCCATGATCCACGGGCCGACGGCGGCGAGGGCGGCCGGCATCGGCCAGAGGTACCAGGCGATGGCGAGGATCTGGAGCGCGGTCTTGACCTTGCCGCCGCGGCTGGCGGCGATCACGCCGTGCCGGATCACCCAGAACCGCAGCACGGTGATCCCCAGCTCGCGGACGAGGATCAGCACGGTCACCCACCAGGGCAGCTGGTCGTACCAGGAGAGCAGCACCAGGGCCGCGCCGGTGAGCGCCTTGTCGGCGATCGGGTCGGCGACCTTGCCGACCGAGGTGACCAGGCCGAACCGGCGGGCGATCCAGCCGTCCACCAGGTCCGTCGCCGAGGCCACCGCGAAGATCAGGCAAGCCACCATCCGCCAGCCGGAATGGGTCATCCCGGACATGATCACCGAGGCGCCGAAGACCGGCACCAGCACCAACCGCAGGGCGGTCAGCGCGTTGGCCGCGTTGAGGACGGGCACCACGGCAACGACCCGGGCCGGCGTCGACTCCGTCGCCCCAGTCACCGCCGCACCCCGCTCGGGCCGCCGTGTTCCCGGCACCGCACCACCTGGCTCCCCCGCTCCGCTCGGGCCCGCCGTCACCGTGCCGCGCCGGGCGCCGCCGAGATCATCTCATCCGGCACAGCGAGCAGGTCCACCCCTTCGGTGCCGGTCACCGTCGCGCGCACCAGGTCACCCGGGCGCAGCGCGGTCAAATCGACCCCGCCCTCAGCCGGGGCGACCAGGGTGGTGGAGCCGTCCACCTCCGGCGCCTGGTGGGCTGCCCGGCCCTCCACCACGCCGTCGGCGATCGAGTCGACCAACACCTCGACGGTCGAGCCGAGCCGGTCCTCGGCCCGCTGCGAGCAGAGCTCGTCGGCGAGCGCGCTGAGCCGGTCGTAGCGTCGCTTGATCGTCGCGGCGGAGACCTTGCCGGGCAGGCCGGCGGCCTCGGTGCCGTCCTCGTCGCTGTAGTCGAACATGCCGATCGCGTCGAGCCGGGCCTCGGTCAGGAACCGGACCAGCTCGTTGACATCGGCGCGGGTCTCGCCCGGGAAGCCGACGATGAAGTTGCTCCGCGCGCCGGCATCCGGGGCCAGCGCCCGGGCGCTGGCCAGCAGCTCCAGGAACCGATCGGTGGAGCCGAACCGACGCATCCGGCGCAGCACCGGCTCACTGGAGTGCTGGAACGACAGGTCGAAGTACGGGGCCACCCCCGGCGTGCCAGCAATCGCCTCGACCAGCCCGGGCCGGGTCTCGGCCGGCTGGAGGTAGCTCGCCCGTACGCGGACGATGCCGCTCACCGCGGCGAGCTGCGGCAGGAGCTTCTCCAGTGCACGGGGGTCGCCCAGGTCCTTGCCGTACGAGGTGGAGTTCTCGCTGACCAGCACCAGCTCCCGTACGCCGGTCTTGGCCAGCCACTCCGCCTCGGCGAGCAGCTCGTCAGGGGTACGCGAGACGAACGCCCCACGGAAGGCGGGGATGGCACAGAACGCGCAGCGTCGGTCACAGCCGCTGGCCAGCTTCAGCGAGGCCACCGGGCCGGTGTCCAGCCGGCGGCGCAGCACCTGGCGCAGGTGCGCCGGGGTGTGCTCGTCGGTGTCGACGGCGGTGCGGGCCACGGTGCCGTGCCCGGGCAGCGACACCCCGGTGTCACGTCGCTTCACCGGGGTCAGCGGCAGCAACTCACGTCGGTCCCGAGGGGTGTGCGCGATGACCTGCTCGCCGGCGACGACCGCGTTCAACCGGGCGGCGATGTCCGGGTAGTCGTCGAAGCTCAGCACCGCCTGCGCCTCGGGCAGGCTGTCGGCCAACTCCCGGCCGTAGCGCTCGGCCATGCAACCCGCGGCGACCACCTTGGCGCCCGTGCCCGCGGCGGCGAGCAGGGTCTGGATGGAGTCCTGCTTGGCCTTCTCCACGAAACCGCAGGTGTTGACGACCACCACGTCGGCGCCCTCGCCGTCGGTGGTCACCTGCCAACCGTCGGCGTGCAGCCGGGCGGCAAGCTCCTCCGAATCGACCTCGTTGCGGGCGCAGCCGAGGGTGAGCAGAGCGACGCGACGGCCCTCGGCGCTGTCAGAGGGAGAGGGAGAGGTGGCAGACACCATCCGAGGGTACCGGGCCGACCGGGGAAGCCCACGCACGCGGGCTGCGGGACGGGGCCGACACCATTTCGGTAGGCCGCGTCCCTCAAGCCGGTCAGCGCGCCGCCGCGCCCACGCGGGTCAGCGCGTCGAGCAGGAAGACCTCGGTGCCGGCCAGGCCGGTGGAGCAGAAGACGGAGACCTGGTCCGCAGTGGTCCGGCCGGGGACCGCGCCGGCCAGGATGCCGCCCAGGTCGCGCAGCCGCTCGCCGTACGGGGGTGTGGCCGCGAGCATCGGCGGCTGGTAGTCCGCCGCCTGGGCCAGCGAATCGGTGACCAGCAGATCGGCGGTGTCCAGCAGGTCGGTGCCGAACTCGCTACGGTCGCGCTGCTTGAAGCCGACCGCGTTGACGTGGGTGCCGGGGCTGAGGTCGGCGGCGCAGAGCACCGGGGTAGGGCTGGTGGTCGCGAGGATCACCAGGTCCCGCCCCGCCACGGCCGAGCCTGGGTCGGCCACCGCGCGGGCCGGCACGCCCAGCTCGGCGCGGACGCGGGCGGCGAAGGCATCCCTACCAGCGGCGGAGCGACTGTGCACCACCACCTCGCGCAACGGGCGGACCTCGGCGACGGCCCAGACCTGGGTCCACGCCTGCCGGCCGGCGCCGATCACCCCGAGGGTGGCCGCGTCCGAGCGGGCCAGCGCGTCGACCGCGAGACCTCCCAACCCTCCGGTACGCCGGGAGCCCAACTCCGCGCCGACCGCGACCGCCCGGATCGCCCCGGTCCGCGCGTCGTGCAGCACCACCAACTGCTCGCCCTGCTGGTGGCCGAAGGTGTCGTACGAGCGGAAGCCGTACCACTCGCCGACCAGGTGCCCGGCGGTGAGCACCATCCGCCCACCGCTCAGTGGGGCGGCGGCCCGGGGCGGGGCGATGAGGCGTCCCTCGTACGCGGCCAGAAGGGCGGCGCGCATGGCGTCGACCGTGGTGGCGGCGTCCAGCACGGCGGCGACCTCGGGGTCGGCGTAGAGCATGGTCATGATTGCCATACTGCAAGTTGAAGTCAGGTCGAGGTCAACGGGCCGTGGCGAGAGTCACCGCCCCACCGCCAGGGCCGGTGCTAGCGTCGGCGTCGGTGGCCCCGGGTGCTCGTGGCCGCTCCGGACGAGTGGTGGGCGTACCCGGTCAGGCCAAGACGCCCCGCGTGACGTGCAAACTCGACTCGTCCCGGCGCGGCAGCCCCGGGCGCTCTCCGTGAGGTGGACGATGGCCTGGCTCGTACTGGTGATCTCGGGACTGCTGGAGACCGCCTGGGCGATCGCCCTGGACCGCAGCATCGGCTTCAGCCGGCTGGCCCCGTCAGTGGTGTTCGTGGTGACCCTGGTCCTGAGCATGGCCGGGCTGGCGTACGCGCTCCGGGAGATTCCCGTCGGCACCGGGTACGCGGTCTGGGTCGGCATCGGCGCGGTCGGCACCGCACTGATCGGAATGCTGGCGCTCGGCGAATCGGCGAGCCTGCCCCGAATCCTCTGCCTGCTGCTGGTGGTCGCGGGCGTGATCGGTCTGAAGATCTTCCACTGAAGTGCCGCACCGGCACGAGTGGCCAGCGCCCACAGTGGGTAGCGGGCCCGCCGGATACCGGTGGGCCCGTCGCGCACTCCGGGCTCGGCCGTACCCCTCGGTCAGTCCCCGTCGCCGCGCAGGCCGACCAGGACCTCCTCCAGTTCGTCCGGCTTGACCAGCACGTCGCGCGCCTTCGACCCCTCGGACGGCCCGACCACGCCACGGGTCTCCATCAGGTCCATCAGTCGGCCGGCCTTCGCGAAACCGACCCGCAGCTTGCGCTGGAGCATCGAGGTCGAGCCGAACTGCGAGGTGACCACCAGTTCCACCGCCTGCACCAACAGGTCCAGGTCGTCGCCGATGTCCTCGTCGATCTTCTTCTTGCTCTCCTGTGCGGGGGCCAGCACGTCCTTGCGGAACTCCGGCTCGCGCTGGTCCTTGCAGAACTTCACCACGTCGGCGATTTCCCGCTCGGTGACCCAGGCGCCCTGGATGCGTACCGGCTTCGAGGCGCCCATTGGCAGGAAGAGCCCGTCACCGCGGCCGAGCAGCTTCTCCGCGCCCGGCTGATCGAGGATGACCCGGGAGTCCGCGAGCGAGGAGGTGGCGAACGCGAGCCGGGACGGCACGTTCGCCTTGATCAGACCGGTCACCACGTCGACCGAGGGGCGCTGGGTGGCCAGCACCAGGTGGATGCCGGCGGCACGGGCCAGCTGGGTGATCCGGACGACCGAGTCCTCCACATCGCGCGGCGCGACCATCATCAGGTCGGCCAGCTCGTCCACGATCACCAGCAGGTACGGGTACGGGCGCATCTCCCGTTCGCTGCCCGGCGGGGCCTTGATCTCGCCGTTGCGGACCTTGCGGTTGAAGTCGTCGATGTGCCGGACCCCGTTGGCGGCAAGGTCGTCGTAGCGCATGTCCATCTCGCGGACCACCCAGTCCAGCGATTCGGCTGCCTTCTTGGCGTTGGTCACGATCGGGGTGACCAGGTGCGGGATGCCCTCGTAGCCGGTCATCTCGACCCGCTTCGGGTCGATCAGCAGCAACCGCACCTCGTCCGGGGTGGCCCGGGTGAGGACGGAAACCAGCAGGGTGTTGAGGCAGCTCGATTTCCCGGCTCCGGTGGCCCCGGCAATGAGAATGTGGGGCATCTTGGCGAGGTTGGCCACCACGTAGCCGCCCTCGATGTCCTTACCGAGCGCCACGACCATCGGGTGGTGATCGCTGGTCGCCGCCCGCGAGCGCAGCACATCGCCGAGGGCGACGTTCTCCGGGTCGGTGTTCGGGATCTCCACGCCGACCGCGCTCTTGCCCGGGATGGGGCTGAGGATCCGCACGTCCGGTGACTTCACCGCGTACGCGATGTTGCGGGACAGTTGAGTGATCCGCTCGACCTTGACGCCGTGCCCCAACTCCACCTCGTAGCGGGTGACCGTTGGGCCGCGGGTGAAGCCGGTGACCGCGGCGTCCACATCGAACTGATCGAACACGCCCGTCAGGGCGGCGATCACCTCGTCGTTGGCCTTGCTGCGGGTCTTCGCGGCGGCCCCGGCGCTCAGCATGTTGGCCGGCGGCAGGGTGTAGTCCCCGGCCAGCCCGGTCAACGCGAGCTGCTCGGCCCGGGTCGGCGTGGGCGAGTGTTCCGGCGGCTCGATCGGCGGCTTGCGGCTCGCCGGCACCTTCGCCGGCGACTTGCGCGGCAGCACCATGGTCTCCTGGAGGTCCGCGCCGTCCAGGTCCTCGAAGTCGTCCGGGTCGAGCGGCGGAGGCATCCGCTTCGCCGGTCGCTTGCGCGCCGGTCGGATGACCGTCTCGTCCGACTCCTCCTCGGTGGCGGCGTCCGCCGGGGTGACCAGCCCACCGGCGAGCAGACCCAGCCGCTCGGGGATCTTGTTGATCGGTGTCGCGGTCACCACGAGCAGGCCGAAGAGCAGCAGCAGGATCAGCAGCGGCACCGCCACCCAGGCGGTGACCGCGCGCTCCAGCAGCCCGCCGACGCCCGCGCCGACCAGACCGCCGGCGAAGTCACGCTGCAGCGGGTTGGCCGGGTCCTGACCGATCTGGAGCAGCGCGGCGGTCGACACGAGCAGCGAGCCCCAGCCGATCAACCCGCGGCCCCGGTGTTCCGGATCGGCCGGCTGACGCATCAGCCGCCACGCCCCGATCATCAACAGCACCGGAACGACCACCGAGATCGCGCCCAGGAACAGCCGGATCGAGTCGGCCAGTCGTGCGCCCACCGGGCCCGCTCCGGAGAACCAGAGCGCCACGGCGGTGAGCAGGGCGAGCCCGAACAACAGCAGTCCGGCGCCGTCACGGCGGTGCTCCGGGTCGAGGTCGCGGGCCGAGGCGGCCTGCCGACCGGCGGCCCGGACCGCCCAACCCATGCCGTGTGCCAGGCCCATCCACAGTGCACCGACCGCACGGCCCACGTAGACAGCCGGGCCGGGCCGGGCCGGCGCGGTGCGACGACGAACCGGTGCCCGGGTCTTCTTCGCCGGTTGACGGACACGACTGTTGGTGCCACCGCGCGGCGACGCGCCGCGTCGCCGGCTCGCCTGAGGGGTACGGCCCGCCATAGAGTCACGGTAACGGTGGGGCCGGGCAGATCCCCGCTTTCCGGATCGTGTCCGCGCGTCGCAACACGAACCCCGCCGCCGGTCGTGATATCCGCCTCAGAAGGGATGCCCCATGGCGTCGCCGGAAATCGAGGGCGATCCGGACGATCCGCTGGCCGGGCACCCTGGTGCACTACGGCCACTGACCGGTGAACTGGTCGCCGCGGTGCTCGCCGCCCGCGGCCGGTCCGTCGGCCTGACCGTGGACGGCGAGCTGGTGGGCCACTTCGACGACAACATGATCTGGTTCCTCCGCCTCGGCGGGGACGGCGAGCTGCTCCAGGTTCGCACCATGGTCGCCCCCACCTTCGGAATCGAGCAGGTGCCCGCCCTGTACGCGTTCTGCAACTCGTGGAACCACGATCGGCTCTGGCCCAAGGCGTTCGTGCACGTCGACGACGCCGGTCGGGCCCGGGTCTACGGCGAGGTGATCACCGACCTGGAACGCGGCGTGACCCCGCACCAGCTCGACCAACTGCTCGACTGTGGCATCTCCACCGGCTGCCAGCTCGCTGTGGCGGTCCGTCGGCTGCCCGGCGCGGTGCCGTCATGACCGGCCGGGACGAGTTCACGGGCAGCCGCACCGAGCGGGCGGACCACCCCGGAGCGCCGCACGCCGGTCCCGTCGGCCGGGTCGCCGGGAGCCGTCTGCCGGCCCTGGAGGCTGTGCTCGCCGACACCCGGGACCTGCCCGACGGGCCGGCGCGGCAGGTGGCGCTGGAACGACTCGCCGAGCGCGCCGACGCGGCCGGGGACGTCCGGTCCGGGATGGACGCACGGTTCGCGCTGATCGAGGCGTACCTGCTGCACGGGGAGCGGTGGCGTCTGGTCGAGCCGGTCCGGCGCTGCCGGGCCGCCGCCGACCACCGGCCCGAGCTGCTCACCGAAGCCGAGGCCAGGCTGCTGCTGCGCTACCAGCGCTACGCGGTGGAGGCGCTGCTCGGCACCCCCCGGGTCGGGCTGGACCAGACCCGGTCCCTGCTGCACGACCTCGCCCACCGGGTCGACGCGGACGGTCCGGACGCCCCGACGGTCGCGGAGCTGCACTGCCGGATCGCCGACCACCTGGGCGACGAGCCCACGGCCCGCCACTGGTACGAGCGGTGGTCCGGGAAGCGGCCCGGCCCGGCCGGCGGCTGCCCGGGCTGCGCGGCGGCCCGACGCGCCGAGCTGCTTGCCGGCTGGGGCGAGTGGCGAGCCGCGCTCAGCGAGCTGCGGGAATCCGACGATGACCCGGCGGCCTGTACCGACCAGCCCGAACGGGACCTGGTCGCCGGTCTGCTGCCCGCCCTCCGGGCCGACGAGGCGGAGCGGGCCGCGGCGGCACACGTGCGGGCGTACCGCCGGCACCGGCGCGAGCGCGCGGCGTTCCCGCACCTCGCCGCGCACCTGCGATTCTGCGCGCTGGGCGGGCACCTGGAACGCGGGCTGACCATCCTGGCCGAGCAGCTGCCCCGGTTGGACCGCCCGACCGACGACCTCGCCGCCATGGAGTTCGCCGCCGCCGGGGCGCTGGTCTGCGGGCTGGCCGTGGAGGCCGGGCTGGGCGGTCGGGCGATGCCACGCCCGGCGTACGGCGAGCGGCCAGCCACCGAGCTGGACGTGTCCACACTCGGCGCCCTGCTGCTCGGGGTGGCCAGCGAGCTGGCCGGCAGCTTCGACGCCCGCAACGGCACCGGCCACCACTCCGGTCGGATGGCCGCCTGGCTCGCCGAGCGCCCGCTCGCGGCGCCGGTCCCGCTGCCCGCCGACGACAGACCCGACGAGCCCGACGAGCCCGACATCAACCGCTCCGACGATGAGGCCGGGTCGGGCGAGCGGGAGCTGGCAGCGCTGACCCTCGACATGATCACCGCAGTCCTGGACGGGCGCGGCGACCGGTACCTGGTGGAAGAGGGCGACACGGTGGTCGGCCGGTGGGGTGGCGCGGTGATCCAGTTCCGGCGGGCCGGTGAGCGCGGTGAGGTGCTGCACGCACGCGCCATGGCCGCCCGCCGGCTACCAGCGGCCCGCCGGGCCGAGGCGTACGCCTTCTGCAACGCGTGGAACCACGACCGGCTGCTGCCCAAGGCGTACGCACACGACCTCGGCGAGGAGTTGGTGCTGGCCGGCGACGTGGCCACGGACCTGGCACACGGGGTGGCCCCGGCTCAGCTCATGGTGCTGGTGGACGCCGCCATCACCACCGGCGTCGCGTACGCCGAGGCAGCCGCCGCGCTGCCCTGACATCCCTGGAACGCGGCGACGCCGGCCCACCCCGTTGAGGGTGGACCGGCGTCAGCGGAAGTTGCTCAGACCTCGACGACGGTGGGCACGATCATCGGTCGACGACGGTACTTGTCGTTGACCCACCGCCCCACCGTCCGCCGGACGATCTGCTGGAGCTGGTGCGGGTCGGTGATGCCGTCCGCGGCGGCCCGGTTGAGCGCCTCGGTGACCAGCGGAACCACCGGGTTGAACGCCTCCGGGTCCTCGGAGAAGCCCTTCGCGGACAGCGTCGGGCCGGCGACCACCTTGCCGGTGACCGAGTCGACGACCACGGTGGTGGCGATGAAGCCGCCGTCACCGAGGATCCGCCGCTCGGTGAGCAACGACTCGCTGACGTCACCGACGGCGAGGCCGTCCACGTAGACGTACCGGCTCTTCACGTGCCCGACCAGGCTGGCGCGGCCCTCGACCAGGTCGACCACGTCGCCGTCCTCGCAGATCACCACCCGGTCGGCGGCGACCCCGGATTCGATGCCGAGCCGGGCGTGGGCGCGCAGGTGGCGCCACTCGCCGTGCACCGGCATCAGGTTGCTGGGCCGGACCACGTTGAGCAGGTAGAGCAGCTCCCCGGCGGGGGCGTGCCCGGAGACGTGCACCTTCGCCACGTCCTTGTGCACGACCACCGCGCCGGCCCGGGCGAGCCGGTTGATCACCCGGTAGACCGAGGTCTCGTTACCGGGAACCAGCGAGGAGGCCAGCACGACGGTGTCACCGGGGGCGATGGTGATGTGCCGGTGGTCGCCGCTGGCCATCCGGCCCAGCGCGCTCATCGGCTCGCCCTGGGAACCGGTGGACATCAGCACGATCTGCTCCGGCGGCAACGTGGTCGCCTCCTCGATCCCGATGACCAGGCCGGCCGGGATGTTGAGCAGGCCGAGGTCCCGGGCGATGCCCATGTTGCGGACCATGGACCGGCCGATCAGCGCGACCTTGCGGCCGTGCTCGCCGGCGGAGTCGAAGACCTGCTGCACACGGTGCACGTGCGAGGCGAACGAGGCGACGATGATGCGGCCCTTGGCCTTCGCGAAGATCGAGTCGAGCACCGGCCCGATCTCCCGCTCCGGGGTGACGAAGCCGGGGATCTCCGCGTTGGTGGAGTCGGACAACAGCAGGTCGACACCTTCGGCGCCGAGCCGGGCGAAGCCGGCCAGGTCGGTGATCCGGCCGTCCAGCGGGAGCTGGTCCATCTTGAAGTCGCCGGTGTGCAGCACCAGACCTGCGGGGGTGCGGATGGCGACCGCGAGGGCGTCCGGGATCGAGTGGTTGACCGCGAAGAACTCACACTCGAACGGGCCGAGCCGCTCGCGCCCGCCCTCCCGCACGGTCAGCGTGTACGGCTGGATCCGCCGCTCGGCCAACTTCGCCTCGACCAGGGCGAGGGTGAACTGTGAGCCGACCAGCGGTATGTCGGGCTTGTGGGCGAGCAGGTACGGCACCGCCCCGATGTGGTCCTCATGGCCGTGCGTCAGCACGATCGCCTGGACGTCGGCCAGCCGGTCCAGGATCGGGCCGAAGTCGGGCAGGATCAGGTCCACACCCGGCTGCTCGACGTCGGGGAACAGGACTCCGCAGTCGACGATCAGCAACTTGCCGTCGAACTCGAAGACGGTCATGTTCCGACCAATGGCGCCGAGCCCGCCGAGCGGGATGATCCGCAGGCCACCTTCCGGCAGCGGCGGGGGTAGTTCCGCCTCGATGTGCGCCTCGGTCACGCGTCCACCTCATTCTGCGACGCCGTAACCCGGCGCCCATCGTGTCGTTCGATCATTCGGGCAGCTCCAGGCCCACTGCCGCGAAGTCCGCGCGCAGCTGGGCAATCTCGTCGTTGGTGGCGTGCATCAGCGGGGGGCGCACCGGGCCGGCCGGCAGGCCGAGCGCCGCCAGACCCGCCTTCACCAGAATGGTGCCCTGGGTGCGGAAGATGCCGGTGAACAGCGGCAGCAGCCGCCGGTGCAGGGCAAGCGCGGTCGGCATGTCCCCCGCGTCGTACGCCTCGATCATCTGTGCGGTCAGCGCCCCGGTGAAGTGCGTCGAGGTGCCGACCAAGCCCACGCTGCCGACGGCCAGCGCCGGCAGGGTGAGTACGTCCTCGCCGCTGTAGAAGGCGAGGGCGGTCCGGCTGGTCACCCAGCTGGTGGCGGTCAGGTCGCCCTTGGCGTCCTTGACCGCGACGATCCGGCCGTGTTCGGCGAGCCGGACCAGCGTCTCGGTGTCGATCGGCACGCCGGAGCGGTGCGGGATGTCGTACAGCATCACCGGCAGGCCGGTGGCGTCGGCCACCGCGGTGAAGTGCCGCAGCAATCCGCTCTGCGGCGGCTTGTTGTAGTACGGGGTGACCACCAGCAGGCCGTGTGCGCCCGCCTTCTCGGCGGCGACGGCCAGCTCGATGGTGTGCCGGGTGTCGTTGGTGCCGACCCCGGCGACGACCTTGGCGCGGTCGCCGACGGCCTCCACCACGACCCGGATCAGCTGTTCCTTTTCCGCGTCGGTGGTGGTCGGCGACTCGCCGGTGGTGCCGTTGACCACCAGCGCATCGTTGCCCTGCTCGTCGACCAGGTAGCTCGCCAGCCGGGCGACACCGTCGAGGTCGAGTGAGCCGTCGGAGGCGAACGGGCTCACCATAGCGGTGAGCAGCCGGCCGAAGGGGCGGGACACCGGTCGGGCGGCGGCGTCGGGGTGGTCGTGCGTCATACCCCCAACCTAGCGGACGACCAGCAGGGGCCCGCCGGGGAAGGGCTCAGGACGCCTCGTGCGGGCTGACCGCCACCTCGCTGCCGTCCGGCAGCGTGGAGATCACGAAGTCGGCGAACACGTTCGGAGCGACTCCCTGCAGCTGGCGCAGGCACTCCACGGCCAGCTCACGGATCTCCACATCGGCGTGCTCGGTCGCCCGCATCGCGATGAAGTGCCGCCAGGCCCGGTAGTTGCCGGTGACCACGATCCGGGTCTCGGTGGCGTTGGGCAGCACCGCCCGGGCCGCCTGCCGCGCCTGCTTGCGGCGCAGCGTCGGGTTCGGCTCGTCGGAGAAGCGCTGTTCGAGGCCCTCCAGCAACTCGGTGTACGCCCGAACGCTCGCCTCGGCGGCCTCGACGAACTTTTTGTGCAGCTCCGGGTCGTCGGCGATGACCGCCGGCTCGACCATGGCCGCGTCCCGCTCCGGGACGTACCGCTGGGAGAGCTGGGAGTACGAGAAGTGCCGGTGCCGGATCAGCTCGTGGGTGAAGGAGCGGGACACGCCGGTGAAGTAGAAGGTGACCGACCCGTGCTCCAGCACCGAGAGGTGCCCGACCTCGAGGATGTGCGCCAGGTAGCCAGAATTGGTGGCGGTCGCCGGGTTCGGCTTCTTCCAGGACTGGTAGCAGGCCCGGCCGGCGAACTCGGCGAGCGCCTGGCCACCCTCCGCGTCGGTCGACCACGGCACGTCGTCCGGGGCCGCGAACTGGGTCCACGCGATCAACTTGACCTGGGGCTGCACCATCTCCGGCATTCCAGGGACTGTAGTGGCGCGGCACCTCCCGACCCAACTCGGGCGCGCCCTGTGCAATGTCGATCACCCAGGCGGTGTCGGAGCCGAACATGCCCGGGGCGTGGGCCAAGGCTCGGATACCCGACCTCGGGGCTGGGGACAGTTCCCTGGCGTCCTTTGGAGCTGAATCGTCTGCGACATCAGCCGTCCCGGCCGTTGCCTTGAGCGGCCTCGAGCGGCCGAGCGGCCTCGAGCGGTGACGGCCGGAGGAAGCGGGTGATGTCGTAAACGATTCAGCTCCAAAGGGGCCCGAACACACATGCCGGCCGAGCGGCGGCCCCCGCGAATCGGCGAATCGCAGGAGTGCGGGTCAGACGTAGAGCGAGGTGAACGGCGCCCAGGGCAGGTTGCGGAGCACCGAGAAGGCCAGCCACGCGGCCAGGAAACCGCCGATGACCTTCGAGCTGATCCGCAGCTCGGGCAGCCGCCAGCCGAACGCCTGGTGGCCCGCCCAGGCCACGAAGAGGTACGCGAGGAACGGCAGCGCGAAGATGAACAGGAAGTGGTGCCGGGCGGCGGCCGGCAGGTCGCCGTGCAGCACGTACCAGAGGGCGCGGGTGCCGCCGCAGCCCGGGCAGTCCAGCCCGGTGGTCAACTTGAGCAGACAGGTGGGCGCGGCGTCCGGGTCGGCGTGGGTCGGATTGCTGACCAGCGCGTAGGCCATGCCGACGGCGACGCAGCCGACTGCGGCCAGCGGCACCGCCCAGCGCGGCGAACGCTCGTAGAGCCGCAGCACGAACCGGGTGAGCCGGTCCGGCTCGGGCGCTGGGTAACCACCCGGCGGGGGCGGCGGCCAGCCGTCCGGCACCGTGTGGACCGCGTCGGCCGGCACCGTGTGGACCGCCCCGGGGGCGGGCTGCGGCTGGTCGACCGGACCGGGAGCACTCGTCACGCGCTCACGGTACACCGGACACGCTGGCCAACGCGGCGGTGAGCGGACCGGCCAGGTCGCCGGCCACGGGCGGTGCCACCGCGTCCAGGCCGAGCCAGCCGGCCAGCCGGTACAGCTCGGCGGCGAGCGCCACCGCGGTCTCCCCCGGGTCGGCGCCGGGCTCGACCCAGGCGGCCGGCACCAGCAGCACCCCGGCCCTGCGGTCGGCCTTCAGGTCGACCCGGGCGGTGAACCGGTCGCCCTGCAGAAAGGGCAGCACGTAGTAGCCGTAGACCCGCTGCGGCGCCGGAACGTAGATCTCGATCCGGTAGCTGAAGCCGAACAGCCGCTCGGCCCGGGCACGTTCCCAGACCAGCGGGTCGAAGGGGCTGACCAGTGTGTTGCCCCGGATCCACCGGGGCAACCGGGCGGACGCGTGCAACCACGCCGGCTGGCGCCAGCCCGCCACGGTGACCGGCACCAGCTCACCCGCCTCGGCCAGCTCCGCGACGGCCTGCCGGGCACCGGCCAGCGGCAGCCGGAAGTAGTCACGCAGCTCCGGCTCGGCGGCCACCCCGAGCGACCGCGCGGCAAGGGCCACCAACGTGCGGTACGCCTCGGCGTCGGTCGGGGTGGGCGCGGCCAGCACCGCGGCGGGCAGCACCCGCTCGGGCAGGTCGTAGCGACGGGCAAAGGAGGTGCTGCGCTCCGCGGCGGCCACCTCGCCGGCCCAGAAGAGGAACTCCAACGCCCGCTTGACCGCCGACCAGTTCCATCCCCAGTTGCCGGTTTCCCGGGGCGCGTCGTGCTCGATCTCGGCAGCGGTCAGCGGACCTCGGGCGGCCACCTCGTCGCGGACCCAGGCGACCAGCTCCGGCTGCTCCTGGGCGATCCGCCGCATACCGCCCCAGGATTCGCTGTGTGCCCGGGCCATCCGCCAGCGCAGCATCGGGTGCAGCTCGACCGGGACCAGCGACGCCTCGTGGCCCCAGTATTCGAACAGCTCACGCGGGCGACGGTAGGCGGCCTGGTCGAGCAGTGTGGTCGGGTAGGGCCCGAGCCGGCTGTAGAGCGGTAGGTAGTGCGCGCGTTGCAGCACGTTGACCGAGTCCATCTGGATCAACCCGACCCGGTCGAGCACCCGGCGCAGGTGCCGGCGGGTGGGCACACCGGCTGGCGCCGGGTCGGCGAAGCCCTGGGCGGCGAGCGCCACCCGCCGGGCCTGGGCAATCGAGAGGGATTCCGGTGCGGTCATCGTCGGCGACCTTAATTCATGGGTACGACGTCGGTGCGGGAAGCTGGACGCGACGACCAACGGGGCATAGAACGATGCAATGCTGACCATCCGTCGGGAGGAGCCGGACGACGCCGAGGCGGTCGCCCGGGTGCACGTGCACGGCTGGCAGGCGGGCTACGCCGGCTTCATGCCGGACGAGGTGCTGGAGCGGCTCAACGTGCTCGCCTGGGCGCAGCGCCGCCGCGACGTCGGCACCGCCGATCCGGAGCACCCGTTCACCACCCTGCTCGGCGAGGTGGACGGGCTGGTCGTCGGCTTCACCACCTTCGGGCCGTACCGCCGCAATCAGGACCGGGACGACCTGGACCCGACGGTCGGCGAGGTGGTGGCGCTCTACGTGGAGCCGGCGTACTGGGGTGACGGGACTGCCGCCGCGCTCCTGGCCGCCGCTCGGGTCGGGCTCACCGAGCGGGGCTGGACCGGGTACCGGGCGTGGGTGCTGTCGGAGAACCGACGGGCCCGCCGGTTCTCCGAGCGGGCCGGGCTGTCAGCGGACGGCGCGCGGTCGACCTACCAGGTGCCGCTCGCCGGTGGGCAGCCCCCGGTCAGTCTGGTCGAGCTGCGGTACGCCGGACGCCTCGACACCTGACCCGCGCGGGCTCAGCCACCGGCGGATCGGCAGGAAGGCCAGCAGCGCCAGGCTGATCCACACGTAGGCGTTGCTGCCCAGGAAGCCGTCGACGCCGCTGAAGTCCTTTTCCCAGAACCAGACGGTCCGGCTGATCAGCAGCACGTACCCGATGGTCGCGGCGACCAGCAGGACCCGCCGTCGGCGGCCGGCCGGCGCGGCCATCGCGTTGTCGACCAGCAGGATCAGCGCGGGCAGCAGCCAGACCAGGTGGTGCACCCAGGTAACCGGGCTGACCAGGCACATCACCGCGCCGGTCAGCGCCAGGCCGGTGGCCTCGTCACCGGCCGCGACGGCGGCCCGGGATCGCCAGGCCCAGAGCGCCAGGGTGCCGAACACCAGCAGCAGCCACAGCACGGTGCTCGGGTGCTCGGGGTCGAGCCGGGCGACCACCCCGCGCAGCGACTGGTTGGAGACGAAGGAGAGCTCGCCCACCCGGCCGGTGTTCCACAGCGCCTCGGTCCAGAACTCCCGGGACGCGTCCGGGAAGAGCGCACCGGCCAGCAGCGACACCCCGGCGGCCGTGCCGCAGGCGGTGAGAGCGGCCCGCCACCGCCCGGTCACCAACAGGTAGACGATGAAGACGCCCGGGGTCAGTTTGATCGCGGTGGCGAGCCCGATGCCCACCCCGGCCCACCGGTTGCCGGCCGGCAGCAGCCGCAGCAGATCGACCGCCACCAGGAAGAGCATCAGCATGTTGACCTGGCCGAAGTTGACCGTCTCCCGCATCGGCTCGAACGCGGCGGCCAGGCAGAGCGCCACGGCGAGCGCAAACCACGGGGTCCAACCGGCGCGGCGGGCGATCGGGTCGACCAGCCACCAGATCAGCACCGCGGTGGTGACCACGCTGGCGAGCACGCTCACCACGATCGCGGCCGACCACGGCAGGTACGCCATCGGCAGCATCACCAGCGCGGCGAACGGCGGATACGTGAAGCCGTACTGGGTGCCGGGCTTGAGGTAGTCGTAGATCTCCCCGCCGTCGTGGACCCACCAGGTCAACGCGCCGTAGTAGACCTTCAGGTCGAAGAAGCCGTGCCGTACGGCCGCAACGGCGAGGAACGCGGTGACCGCCGCGGCGAGCACCACCACGCCGGCGACCTGCGCGGTCGTCTTGTTGGCACCCTGCGCCACCGTCGTCTCCCTCGCCCTGCGTAGGCTTCCGTCCCATGGCTCTCGGGTACGTCCGCCCGGCGCGTCCTGAGGACGCCGGCGAGATCGCACGCATCCAGCTCGCAACCTGGCGGGTCGCGTACCGCCGGATCCTTCCTCGGCATGTGCTCGACAACCTGGACGAGGCGTTCCTCGCCCGGCGGTGGAGCGCCGCGGTGCTGGAGCCGCCCTCGGGCGCGCACCGGGTGCTGGTCGCCGTCGAACAGGCCGAGCAATCGTATCTGGTGGGGTTCGCCGCCTCCGGCCCGGCCGACGGCGAGGCGTTGGCCCCGGGTGAGCCGGCCGACGCGCTCGGCCCGGATGTGGCGGCGGTGACCGACCTGCTGGTGGAGCCGCGCTGGGGCCGGCGCGGGCACGGCAGCCGGCTGCTCGCCGCGGCCGTCGACCTGTGGCGTGAGGACGGCCTGAGTCGGGCGGTGGCCTGGGCGTTCGAGGGGGACGAGGCGACCCGGACGTTCCTCACCAGCACCGGTTGGGAGCCCGACGGCGCGGCCCGCGCGCTGGACGTCGACGACATGCTGGTTCCACAGGTACGCCTGCACGTGGGCGTCCCGACCGAGAAGGTGCCAGCGGAGTGACCGGTGTGGCGGCCCCGGGCCCGGGGCCGCCCCGCCACCCCTTGCGTTGATCATGGAGTTGTTGTCAGTCGGCCCGGCGTGTCGGCGCAATAACTTCATGATCAACGCGAGGGGTGGGGGTGGGGGTTTGTTGGGTTATCAGCTCTTCTTCGTCTAGCGCGCCTGTGGGGTGGAAGCCGAGGGACGTGTAGAGGGAGGCGGCCTGGGTGTTGTCGGGGTGGTAGGAGAGACGGACCGGGGGATTGCCATCCCTTGCGGACAGCCAGGTGGCCAGGGTCTGCACCGTGGCTCGGCCCACGCCACGGCTCTGCTCCGGGGCGTCGATCAGCATCCCGCCGATCCAGTGCGAACCGTCGTCGTCCACACCCCACATGACGTGGCCGACGACGGTCTCGTCCGCGTACACCGCGAGTGAGGTCCACACCTCGGAGCGGGTGCTGAGCAGCAGGTAGCGGGCACCCAGCGCGGCCACGAAGCGGCGCTGGTCGTCGCGCGGGGCGACATCCGCCACCGCCCGCCAGTTGTCGTCGTCCACCGGGCGCAGGGTGACCAGCCGCCCGGCCCGGTCCAGGTGTCCACCATTGATCATGGCCGCAGCCTAGGATCGGCCCGGCCCCGGGAGCGAGCGGGTTTCCGGCCCGCCCGCCGGCTCGGCACTGTCAGTCGAGCAGGGCGTCCAGGCCGACCGTGAGGCCGGGGCGGTTGCGCACCGCGCGGACGGCCAGCAGCACGCCCGGCATGAACGACACCCGGTCGTACGAGTCGTGGCGGATGGTCAGCGTCTCGCCGGTGGTGCCGAAGAGCACCTCCTGGTGGGCGACGAGCCCGGTGGCACGCACCGCGTGGACGCGTACCCCGTCGATCTCGGCGCCGCGCGCGCCCAGCACCTCGTTCCTGGTGGCGTCCGGGACCGGACCGAGACCGGCCTCGGCGCGGGCCTGGGCGATCTGCCGGGCGGTGTGGGTGGCGGTGCCGCTCGGGGCGTCCAGCTTGCTCGGGTGGTGCTGTTCGATGATTTCGACGGACTCGAAGTGCCGGGCGGCCCGCGCGGCGAACTGCATCATCAGCACCGCGCCGATGCCGAAGTTCGGGGCGATGACCACGCCCACGCCGGGCTTGCGGGCCAGCCAACCGCGCACCTGCTCCAACCGCTGCTCGGTGAAGCCGGTCGTGCCGACCACCGCGCTGATGCCCTGGTCGATGCACCACTCCAGGTTGTCCATGACGACGTCCGGCGTGGTGAAGTCGACGACCACCTCGACGCCGGAGACGGCGGAACGGCTGTCGCCCTGGTCGATCGACGCCGCCAGCTCAAGGTCGGCGGCGGCGGCGACCGCCTTGCAGACCTCGATACCCATCCGGCCGCGGGCACCGAACACGCCGACCCGCAGCGGCTCGGCCGGGGTCTTCTCCTGTGCGTCAGTCACGGGGCACAACCTATCCCAATCGGGACGTGCTCCTCTGGCCGGGACATCCCCCCAACCAGCGGCGGCAGCCCTCAGACGGCGAAGTCGCCCGCGCCGAACGGGCCGACCACGGCCAGCGACATCGGCCTGCTGAGCAGCTCGGCAGCGAGGACGTTCACGTCCTCCACGGTGACCTCGTCGACCCGACGGAGCAACTCGTCCACGGGCATCAGGTCACCGTAGAGCAGCTCACCCTTGGCCAGTCGGCTCATCCGGGAACCGGTGTCCTCCAGGCCGAGCACGAACGAGCCCTTGCTCATCCCCTTGCCCCGGGCCACCTCGGCCTCGGTCAACCCGTCGGCAGCCACCCGGGCCAGCTCGGCACGGGTCAGGGCCAGGACCTCGTCCACCTTGCCCGGCGCGCAGCCGGCGTAGACGGCGAACAGGCCGCTGTCGGCGTACTGGCTGGCGTAGGAGTAGACCGAGTACGCCAGGCCGCGCTGCTCGCGAATCTCCTGGAACAGGCGGCTGGACATGCCACCGCCGAGCACGTTGTTGAGCACCCCGAGAGCGAAGCGCCGCTCGTCGAGGCGGTCGATGCCGGGGCAGCCGAGGATGACGTGCGCCTGCTCGGTCTCCTTCGGCTCCACCAGGGTGGTCGCCGACCTGGTCGGTACCGCCGGGGTCGCCGCGCGGTGCGGCGCCGGGGTGGCGGGGTCGCTGTCCAGCGGGGTGCCACGCAGAGCTTGGCGGACCAGCTTGACCACTGCGGCGTGGTCGAGGTTGCCAGCGGCGGCGATGACGATCTGCGGCGCGGTGTAGCGACCCCGGTAGAAGCTCTGGATCTGCCGCCGAGTCATCGGCGTGACGGTTTCCCCGGTGCCGGAGATCAGCCGACCCAGCGGGTGGTCGCCGTAGACGGCCTGGACGAAGAGGTCGTGCACCTCGTCACCGGGCTCGTCGTCGTGCATGGCGATCTCTTCCAGGATCACGCCGCGCTCGGTCTCGACGTCGGCCGGCTCCAACAGCGAGTCGGCGACCAGGTCGCACATCACGTCGATCGCCAGCGGCAGGTCCTCGTCCAGCACCCGGGCGTAGTAGCAGGTGTATTCCTTCGTGGTGAACGCGTTGGTCTCACCACCCACCGCCTCGATCTGCGAGGAGATCTCCAGTGCGGTGCGCTTGTGGGTGCCCTTGAAGAGCAGGTGCTCGAGGAAGTGCGCGGCACCGGCCTGCGGGCCGGTCTCGTCGCGCGAGCCGACCGCCACCCAGATGCCGAACGAGACGCTGCGCATCGCCGGAATCGCCTCGGTGAGCACGCGCAGGCCGCTGGGCAGCACGGTACGTCGTACCGTGCCGCCCAGCGGGTCGTCGCTGAGCGTTCGGGTCACCGCGCGGGCGGTGCCGCCGGAGCGGCCCGCCCCGGTGTCCCGAGACGCGGCCACCCCCCGTCGATCCGGTGGAAACGGCGCGCTGATGGCCCGACTCACGTACTGCTCCCGGTTCGACGAGGGGTGGGTGATGCGATGTACGACGATCAGCTGTGCCGGGTCCGGCGGCGCGGACGCTCGCCGCCCTCGCCACCACCCTCGCCGCCGCCGTTGCCGCCCTCGCCGCCGCGCTCCGGGCCACGCCCGCCCCGGTCGCCGCCGCGCTCACGGTCGCCGCGGTCACGCGGAGCCCGGTCGCCCCGGTCCCGACCAGCCGGCCGGTCACCAGCGGCGGCCTCACCGGCGGCCGGCGCCTCGGTGCCCTCCGGGCGGACCTTGTCCAGGTAGATCTTGCCGCGGGCGTCGATGTCCGCGATCTCGACCTCGACCCGGTCGCCGACGTTGAGGAAGTCCTCAACGCGCTCGACCCGCTTGCCGTCGCCCACCTTGGAGATGTGCAGCAGGCCGTCACGGCCCGGCAGGAGCGAGACGAACGCGCCGAACGCGGCGGTCTTGACCACCGTGCCGAGGAACCGCTCGCCCTGCTTCGGCAGCGTCGGGTTGGCGATCCCATTGATCCGGTCGACGGCCGCCTGGGCCGACGGGCCGTTGGTGGCGCCGACGTAGATCGTGCCGTCGTCCTCGATGGAGATCTCGGCGCCGGTCTCGTCCTGGATCGCGTTGATGGTCTGACCCTTCGGGCCGATCACCATGCCGATCTTGTCCACCGGGATCTTGACGGTGGTGACCCGAGGCGCGTAGTCGGACATCTCGGCCGGAGCCTCGATCGCCGCCTTCATGACCCCGAGGATGACCTGCCGGGCCTCGTTCGCCTGCTGCAGCGCGGCGGCCAGCACGTCCGACGGAATGCCGTTGAGCTTGGTGTCGAGCTGGAGCGCGGTGACGAAGTCCGGGGTACCGGCGACCTTGAAGTCCATGTCACCGAACGCGTCCTCGGCACCGAGGATGTCGGTCAGCGTCACGTACTGGGTCTTGCCGTCCACCTCGTCGGAGATGAGCCCCATCGCGATGCCGGCGACCGGTGCCTTCAGCGGGACACCCGCGGAGAGCAGACCCAGCGTCGACGCGCAGACCGAACCCATCGAGGTGGAGCCGTTGGAGCTGAGCGCCTCCGACACCTGCCGGATGGCGTACGGGAACTCCTCACGCGACGGCAGCACCGGGATCAGCGCACGCTCGGCGAGGGCACCGTGGCCGATCTCGCGACGCTTCGGCGAGCCGACCCGGCCGGTCTCACCGGTCGAGTAGGGCGGGAAGTTGTAGTTGTGCATGTAGCGCTTGCGGTTCTCGGGGGACAGCGTGTCCACCATCTGCTCCATGCGGAGCATGTTCAGCGTGGTGACGCCCAGGATCTGAGTCTCGCCCCGCTCGAACAACGCCGAACCGTGCACCCGGGGCAGCACGCCAACCTCGGCGGTCAGTGCCCGGATGTCACGCGGGCCACGCCCGTCCATGCGGACCTGCTCGCGCAGCACGCGGTTGCGCACCTCGGACTTGGTCAGCGACCGGAAGGCAGCGCTGAGCTCCTTCTCCCGACCCTCGAACCGGCCACCCAGCTCCTCGGCGACGCGGGCCTTGACCCGGTCCAGGGCTTCCTCGCGGTCGGCCTTGCCGGCGATGGTGATCGCCTCGGCCACCTCGCTGCGGGCCAGGTCGGCGACGGCCTGGTACACGTCGTCCTGGTAGTCCAGGAAGACCGGGAACTCGGTGACCGGCTTGGCGGCGACCTCGGCCAGCTCGCTCTGTGCGCGGCACAGCTCACGGATCGCCGGCTTGGCGGCCTCCAGGCCGCTGGCCACGATCTCCTCGGTCGGGGCGGTGGCCCCGGCCGAGATCAGGGCGACGGCGTTCGGCGTGGCCTCAGCCTCGACCATCATGATCGCGACGTCGCCGTCCTCGAGCGTGCGACCGGCCACGACCATGTCGAAGGTGGCGCGGGCCAGCTCCTCCAGGGTCGGGAAGGCAACCCACTGGCCGTCGATGTGGGCGACCCGGGTCGCACCGATCGGGCCGGAGAACGGCAGGCCGGAGAGCTTGGTCGACATCGAGGCGGCGTTGATCGCCACGACGTCGTACGGGTGCTGCGGGTCGAGCGCGAGGATGGTCTCGACGACCTGGACCTCGTTGCGCAGGCCCTTGACGAAGGACGGGCGCAGCGGCCGGTCGATCAGCCGGCAGGTGAGGATCGCGTCCTCGCTGGGCCGGCCCTCACGGCGGAAGAACGAGCCGGGAATGCGGCCCGCGGCGTACATCCGCTCCTCGACATCGACGGTCAGCGGGAAGAAGTCGAACTGCTCCTTCGGGTGCTTACCGGCGGTCGTGGCGGAGAGAACGACCGTCTCGCCCAGCTGGGCGATGACGGAACCGGCGGCCTGGCGAGCCAGCCGGCCGGTGGAGAAGGTGATCTCGCGGGTGCCGAAGGACCCGTTGTCGATCACGGCGGTGCGGGATTCGGTGCCGAGTTTGGTCTCGGTCATGTGTTGTCGTGCTCCTTCGCGTCGTGGGCCCACGACATCGGGGAGCTGCTCAGCCGGCCGGTCTTCGATCGAAGCGCCCGGGTGGCCGGCATGATGCCGGGTTCCCGGGGGCCACTACCGGAGACCGGTACGCTGACCGGCTCCCTCTCGGGTGGTCGCGCGGCCCGTGTTTCTTCAGGTGGGACGCCGTACGGGGGAGCGGCCGGTCGGCCACTCCCCCGTCACGTCACCGGCGCAGGCCGAGCCGCTCGATGAGCGACCGGTAGCGCGCAATGTCCTTCTTCTGGACGTAGTTGAGCAACCGGCGGCGCCGGCCGACCAGCAGCAGCAGCCCACGGCGGCTGTGGTGGTCGTGCTTGTGCACCTTCAGGTGCTCGGTCAGCTCGGCGATCCGCTTGGTGAGGACCGCGACCTGAACCTCCGGCGAACCGGTGTCGCCCTCGGCGGTTGCGTACTCCGCGCGGATGCTGGCCTTGGCTTCCTGGTCGAGCGCCATGTTCTCCCTGTTTCGATGGTTGATCAAGTAGGTGTCCGTCGTTCCGGTGGACCGGGAACGGACCGGTACCTCGCACCCGCGGCGTCGAGCAGGCACGCGAGGCCCCACGCCGGTCACCCGACGTCCCCGCAAGACTACCAGCACTCGCCGGTAACACCCGGCGAAGGGCCTCGATGGGGGCCAGGTCACCCCACGACGATCAGGCCAGAGCGCGCCGGGTGCGCGCCACGTCCTGTTCGATCTGGGCGATCAACGGCTCGATCGCGTCGTACCGGACCTGACCGCGCAGGTGCGCCACGAAGTCCAGGGCCAGGCGCTCGCCGTACAGGTCGCCGGAGAAATCCAGCGCGTACGCCTCCACCCGCCGCTCCCGGCCGGAGAAGGTCGGATTGGTGCCCACCGACACCGCCGCCATCAGCGGCTCACGCTGCCCGCGGCGGATCAGCCGGGCCGCGTACACCCCGTCGGCGGGCACCGCCGCGTACCGGTGGCAGAGCAGGTTGGCGGTGGGGAAGCCGAGTTCCCGCCCCCGCTGGTCGCCGCGGACCACCACGCCCTCCAGCCGGTGTGGGCGACCCAGCGCGGCGGCCGCCGCTCCCACGTCGCCCGCGTCGACGCAGGAACGGATGTACGTGGAGGAGAAGACGGTGCCGTCCTCGGCGACCAGCGGGCCGCCCTCCACGCCGAAACCGAAGGTCTGACCCAGCCGCTCCAACAGCGCCACGTCGCCGGCCGCCCGGTGCCCGAAGCGGAAGTTGCCGCCGACCACCACCAACGCCGCGTGCAGGTGCTCGACCAGCACGTCGTGCACGAACTGCTCGGCCGTCAGTCGGGAGAACTCCGGGGTGAAGGGCACCACGCAGAGCACGTCCACGCCGAGCGCCTCGATCAGCTCCGCCTTACGGGCCGGCTCGGTGAGCACCGCAGGATGCGAACCGGGGCGGACCACCTCGGCCGGGTGCGGGTCGAAGGTGACCACCACCGACTGCACGCCCAACTCCCGGGCTCGGGCCACGGCGTGCCCGATGGTCGCCTGGTGCCCCCTGTGCACGCCGTCGAAGACGCCGATGGTGACGACCGAGCGTCCCCACCCACCGGGCGCCGCGTCGTACCCCCGCCACCGCTGCATGCCGTTCCTTCCTGCTGTCCCGCCGGCCGGCGGGTCGACACCGCCGGCCACCGGCCGACGGACCTGCGCCCCGCCGTCAGGCCGGGGCGAGCACGATCTCCGCGCGAGCCCGCCCGTCCCGCTCGCTGACGATAGCGATCAAGCCCCCCGCCGGCCCGAAGACGGCGTACGGGCCGGTGAGGCCGGCCGGGTCCAGCGGCCCGCCGTGGGCGAGCACCCGCGCCTCCTCGGGCGTGGCTTCCCGGCGCGGGAAGAACCGGTCGGCCGCCGCGTCCAGCGGCAGGTTCACCACGTCCGGGGCGCGCTGTTCCAACTCGTCGAGGGTTGCCGCCTCGGCGAGGGTGAAGCCACCCACCGCGGTCCGCCGCAACGCCGTCAGGTGCCCACCGACACCGAGCGCCAGGCCCGCGTCCCGGGCGATGGCCCGGATGTACGTGCCGGAGGAGCAGGTCACGTCCACATCCACGTCCACCACGTCCGGCTCGGTGCGGCGGATCGCCAGCACCTCCAACCGGGAGATGGTGACCCGCCGTGCGGGCAACTCGACGCTCTCCCCGTCACGGACCCGCTTGTACGCGCGCTGTCCGTCGATCTTGATGGCGCTGACCGCGCTCGGCACCTGGTCGACCTCGCCGCTGAGCGCGCCCAGCGCCGACCGGATCGCCTCGTCGGTGACCTGACCGGCCGGCACGGTGGCGATCACGTCGCCCTCGGCGTCGTCGGTGACGGTGGCCTGGCCGAGCCGGATGGTGCCGGTGTAGCTCTTGCCCGCGCCGATCACATAGGTCAGCAGGCGGGTGGCCCGGCCCACGCCGATCACCAGCACACCGGTGGCCATCGGGTCGAGGGTGCCGCCGTGCCCGACCCGCCGGGTCTTCGCCAGCCGGCGGATCCGCGCCACCACGTCGTGCGACGTCATGCCGCCGGACTTGTCGACCACGATCAGACCATCGATGCTCACGTCGGCCAAGCCTGCCAGACGGCCCGTACCCCGGAGTGCGTGGGCACGCCCGGCGTGACCCGAGCGACCAGCGCCAGACCGGCAGCGCCAGAGCCCCTCAGCGGACCGCGCCGGTCACCGCCCAGCTGCCGTTGCGCAGTCGCAGCAGCAGGGCGACCAGCCGGATCACCACGAACAGGGTGAGCCCGGCCCAGATGCCGCCCAGCCCGAGATCGAGCACGTACGCCAGCCAGATGGCCGGCAGGAAGCCGCCGAGCGCCGCCACGATCGTGAGGTTGCGCAGGTAACGCACGTCGCCGGCGCCGATCAGCACGCCGTCGAGGGCGAACACCACCCCGGCCAGCGGCAGCATGACGACGAACCACGGCCAGGCCACCATGGCCTGCTCGCGTACCCCTTGATCGGAGCTGAACCACGACGGCACGACGCCGGCGCCGGCGGCGACGAGCAGCGCGAAACCGACGCCGCAGACGCCGCCGAGCAGCCCGACCCGGCGGGCGAGCGCCCGCGCGCCCGCGTCGTCGCCGGCGCCGAGCGCGGCACCGACCAGGGACTGCGCGGCGATGGCGAGGGCGTCGAGCACCAGCGCGGTGAAGAACCAGAGTTGCAGGGCGATCTGGTGGGCGCCGACGGCGGCGGCGCCGAAGCGGGCGGCGACGGCGGTCGCGGAGAGGAAGCTGGCCTGGAACGCCAGGCCACGGATCAGCAGGTCCCGGCTGAGCACCAACTGCTGGCGGATCACTCGGGGCCGGGGCCGCAGCGACACCCGCTCGACAACCAGCGCAGCGGCGAAGAGCACCCCGCAGAGCGTCTGCGCGACGACGTTGGCCACCGCCGAGCCGATCAGGCCCAACCCGCCGGGATAGACCAGCAGCGGGCAGAGCAGCGCGGAGAGCAGGTTGGGGCCGAGCACGAAGACCAACGGGCGGCGAGTGTCCTGCACACCGCGCAGCCAGCCGTTGCCGGCGGCGGCGAGCAGCAGGCCGGGGGCGCCGAGGGCCGCGATCCGCAGCCAGTGCGCGGCGGCGTCGGCCACCTCGCCACCACCGCCGGCGAGGGTACGCGCGAGCGCGCCCCCGCCGAACTGCATGCCGATCGCGATCAGCAGACCGACACCGAACGCCAGCCAGGACGACTGGACACCTTCGGCCACGGCGGCTGCCCGGTCACCGGCGCCGAAGCGGCGGGCCGCGCGCCCGGTGGTGCCGTACGCGACCACGGTGCCGACCCACGCGGTGAGCGTCATCACGGTGCCGCCGACGGCGAGCGCGGCGAGCGGAACCCGGCCGAGGTGGCCGACCACGGCGGTGTCGACCAGCACGTAGAGCGGCTCAGCGGCGAGCACCACGAGGGCCGGCAGTGCGAGGCTGGCGATCCGCCGAGGCGAGGCGGATCGGTGGATGGTGGCGGCGGTCTGACTCATCGCCGCCGATCCTGGCACGAGCGCGGTAAGGATCGCAATCCCGCCGACTGCTTACTCCGTCGGTGGGTGGCGCTCAGGCTCGTCGCGGTTCCCCGGGCAGCGCCTACCGTCGGGCAGTCGGGCCGGCCGGGAGCGGGCCTCTGGTCAGAGGCTTTGGAGCTGATGTCGTAGACGAATCACGTCTCGATGTCGTAAACGATTCAGCTCCAGAGGCACGCCGTGAAGCGCCCACCTCCGGCGGGCGCATTGACCCGGGGGATCACTGCCGGACGGGTCGGGTCACTGACGGGTGTCCATCGACGTCTGCAGCGCGCGGCGGGCCTGCTCGCGGGCGTCGTCGGTGGTCTCGGGCTTGGGCTTGTTCGGCATGGTGGCGCTCCTTCCAGGGCGTGAGCCGCCGACACGCGGCGGCCCTCACGGGCGGTCGTGCTGAGCGCCCCACGGCGGTCCGGGGTTACCGGAGCAGCCGGCTGGGCAGCGTGAGCCCGGGTCGGTCCGACCCTGGAGGGAAGCGGCGCGAGGTGTTGCACCACCGCCCACGACCTGCGCCGCAAGGCGACACCGGCCATCTCCCAAGCTATCGTTCAGGTCCATATGCTGCTCGTGGTTCCCGCCATCTGGACAGTTGGCGACCCCGGTTCAGCGAGCCAGGAAATGCCAGCCCAGCCACCACCAGAACCCGAACAGACCGATCCGGCCCACCGGCACCGGGCCCACCTCGTAGCGCATCACGTACGCGCAGACCTCGCCCAGGGTGGGGATCCGGGAACCCTCCCGCCGGGCCATCCACTCGACCACCGCGAAGAGGGCCAGCGCGGTGAGGAAACCGCCGATCGCGAGCGCTCGCATCATCGCCGCACCAGCCCCCAGAAGGCGGCCAACCAGGCGAACCAGACCGCCGACCGGGTCAGGTGATCCTCCAGGAGAGGGTCGGCCAGCCGGGAGAAGGTGGGGAAGTCATCGCCGGCCGCCAGCACGAAGGTGACGCCCTCGAAGACCCCGAAGACCACCACCGGCACCGCCCACCAGGCCGCCCCCGCGCCCAGACGCCGCGGCGCCGGTCGACGGGGCACCCGATTGCTCAGACCGAGCCAGATCAGCACCCCTCCGGTGCCGATGGTGAACAGATTCGCCTCGGTGGAGAACGAGGCGAACCGGCCACCGACGAGCGACAGGCAGACGAGGACGGGAACGGAGACGGCGGGCCGGTCCCAGGCGCGGGGGGCCTCCACGGTGAGATCGTGCGGCTGCTCCATCCCGCAATTCTTCCCGGTCGCACGGAGCGCGGGAAGACCAACACTCCCCGGAGCTGACCCTGATCTTCCGAACCAGCAGATCGATGGAGGCGAATCGCCAGCGTCAGCTGCCGGAGCGGATCAGCGCCGCGTCCAGTTGGCCACGAATCGACTCGACCACCTGCTCAACGGTGCCCCGACCGATGAACCCGGCCGCGAACAGGTGACCACCACCGCCCAGCGCGACCGCGACCCGGCTGACGTCCACCGCGCCCTTGCTGCGCATCGACACGGCCCACTCGCCCGGCGTGGTCTGCTTCAACACACAGCTCACATCCGCCTCGGCGGTGCAGCGCACCGAGTCGATAAGCGCCTCCAGCACGTACGGCCGCTGGTCGTGCCGGGCCAGGTCGTCCAGGGTGGCGGAGGTCCAGACCAACCCTCGGCCGCCAGCAGCGGCCGGCTCCAGCCGGGCCCGGCCGAGCACCTCACCAAAGAGGCGGACCGCGCCGAAGGGCCGTGTGTCGAAGACCCGCCGGGAGATGTCACCGGGCGAGATGCCGGTGGCCAGCAACCGGGCTGCCATCTGATGCACCGCCGGGGTGGTCGCCTCGAACCGGAACGAGCCGGTATCCGTGGTCAGCGCCACGTAGAGGCACTCGGCGATGGCCGGATCCACCACAACCCCGAGCCGGGCCAGCAACTGCTCGGCCACCACCGACGTCGCCGCAGCACCCGGGTCGACCAGATTGACCGTGCCGAAGCCGGGGTTGGAGGCGTGGTGATCAAGCACCAGCGCCGCCCCCGCGGACGACAACCGCCCCGCCAACTCGCCGAGGCGCGACTCGCTCGCCGCGTCAAAGCAGATCACCAGATCGGGTGCCAGATCCGCGGCGCCCGCCGGGACCAGCAGGTCCAGACCGGGCAACCCACGGAACGGCTCGGGCACCTCCGGCGGCCCGGGAAAGGTCGCCTGCACCTCGCGTACGCCGAACTGCCGCAGACCCAGACCGAAGCCGAGCATGCTGCCCAGCGCGTCGCCGTCCGGGTTGACGTGGCAGATCAGCAGCACCCGACCGCTCGGCGGGACAGCCCGCACCAGCGCCTCGGCCGCAGCCCAGTCCGCCTCGGCGGGGCCGACCCCGGCCGCCCTGGCGAGCGGGGCGCTGGC
The DNA here is from genome assembly GCF_045209745.1 of Micromonospora sp. NBC_01638. NCBI lineage: Bacteria > Bacillati > Actinomycetota > Actinomycetes > Micromonosporales > Micromonosporaceae > Micromonospora > Micromonospora sp. NBC_01638. Next base: position 3,779,529 of record NZ_CP109273.1, on the reverse strand, counting down.
GGTGCTCGTCACCGCGTTTCCCCACCCCGCGGGGTTTCCTTGACGTCGGTGGCCTCGTCGGCCTCCTCCGTCTCGTCCGTCTCGTCATCCACCCGGTACGGCTGCGCTTCGCCCGCGTACTTCGCCTGGGCAGCGAGCCGCTGCACCTCGGCGTCCGCGTTGCGGGCGGCGGCGAGCAGGTCGTCGATGTGCTTGACCTGGTCCTGCACGTCGTCGAGGACGAACGTGAGGGTCGGCGAGTGCCGCAACCCGAGCGCCTTTCCGACCGTGCTGCGCAGCAGCCCCTTGGCGCTCTCCAGCGCCGCCGCGGTGTCCGCCTGGGCCACCGCGTCGCCGAGCACGGTGTAGAAGACCGTCGCCTCGCGCAGGTCAGCGGTGATCCGGGCATCGGTGATGGTGATCATCCCGAGCCGCGGGTCCTTGATCTGGCTCCGCACCACCGACGCGACCAGCTCACGCACCCGTTCCGCGTGCCGGCGTACCTTGGCCGGATCAGACATCTCGCCACCTCCACGGCGTCCTGCTCCCGGTAGACCCGGCGACCCGGGGGCCGCCGGCCGACCGGCCAACATCTCGAACACTACCTTTGCGGCCGCACCGGTCGCCCGGCACAGCCGGCACCTCGGTCAGTCGTCGTCCACGCCGTACAGCCGGCGTCGGACCGACAGCAACTCGACCTCGGGGCGGCCGGCCACCAGACGCTCACAGGAGTCGAGCACCTCGCGGACGTGCGCCGTCTCGGCGGCCACCACGGCCACCGCTATCTCCGCTCGACCATGCAGGTCGAGCGCTCCCACCTCGGCGGCCGACACCTCGAAGCGGCGCAGCGCCGCCACGATCGGCCGTACATATGATCTTTTGGCTTTGAGCGACCGGGAGTCGCCCGGCAGCAGCAGGTCGAAGACCGCGGTTCCGGTAAACATCGCCCCGGACGATACCGCCAAGCCACCCCGCATGATCAAGGGGTTTACGCCGGTCGGCGTAAACCCCTTGATCAGCGTGTCACTGCCGGATCAGGCGCGAACCTTCTCCCGCATCTCGAAGGTCTCGATGACGTCGCCAACCTGGACGTTGTTGTAACCACCCAGGGTCAGACCACACTCGAAGCCCTCGCGGACCTCCGTGGCGTCGTCCTTGAACCGCTTCAACGAGCTGATCGTGAGGTTGTCCGCCACGACCGCCCCGTCCCGAAGCAGGCGCGCCTTCGCGTTGCGTCGGAGGATGCCCGACCGGACGATGCAACCGGAGATGTTGCCGATCTTGGACGAGCGGAAGACGTCGCGGATCTCCGCGCTGCCCAGCTCGACCTCCTCGTACTCCGGCTTGAGCAGGCCCTTGAGCGCCGCCTCGATCTCCTCGATGGCCTGGTAGATGACGGTGTAGTACCGGATCTCCACGCCCTCGCGGTCGGCCATCTCACGGACCTTGTTCGAGGCCCGCACGTTGAAGCCGATGATCGTGACCGGCTCGGACGAGGCGCTCGCGAGCATGATGTTGCTCTCGGTGATCGCGCCGACGCCCCGGTCGAGGACCTTGAGCTGGACCTCCTCGGGGATGTCGAGGTTGAACAGCGCGTCCTCGAGGGCCTCCACCGAACCGGAGACATCGCCCTTGAGGATGAGGTTGAGCGACGTCTTCTCGCCCTCCTTGAGCTGCTCCATGAGCGTCTCAAGAGTGGCCCGACCGCGGGAGTTGGCGAAGGACGCCGCCCGCCGCCGTGCCTGCCGCTGCTCGGCGATCTGCCGCACCGTGCGGTCGTCTGCCGCGGCGAGGAACGTGTCGCCCGCACCGGGAGGCGCGGTCAGACCCAGCACCATGACCGGACGCGCCGGACCGGCCTCGGTGAGCTGGTTGCCGTTCTCGTCGAGCATCGCCCGAACCCGGCCGTGCGCCCCACCGGCGACGATCGAGTCGCCAGCCCTCAGGGTGCCCTTCTGCACCAGCACCGTCGCCACCGCACCGCGGCCCTTGTCCAGGTGCGCCTCGATGGCCACACCCTGGGCCGGCCCGTCGATCGGAGCGGTCAGCTCCAGCGACGCGTCAGCGGTCAGCAGGACAGCCTCGAGCAGCTCCTCGATGCCGAGGCCCGGCTTGGCCGCCACGTTGACGAACATGGTCTCGCCGCCGTATTCCTCGGCGACCAGGCCGTACTCGGTCAGCTGCTGGCGGACCTTGTCCGGGTTGGCCTCCGGCTTGTCGACCTTGTTGACCGCGACCACGATCGGCACCTCGGCCGCCTTGGCGTGGTTCAACGCCTCAATGGTCTGCGGCATCACGCCGTCGTCGGCCGCGACGACCAGGATCACGATGTCCGTCACCTGGGCACCACGAGCACGCATGGCGGTGAACGCCTCGTGGCCCGGGGTGTCGATGAAGGTCACCGCGCGGTCCACGCCATCGTGTGGAACGTGCACCTGGTAGGCACCGATGTGCTGGGTGATGCCACCCGCCTCACCGGCAACGACGTTCGCCTTACGGATCGCGTCGAGCAGCTTGGTCTTACCGTGGTCGACGTGACCCATGACGGTCACCACCGGCGCACGGCTGACCAGACGCTCCTCGGCCACCTCCGCGTCGAGGTCGATGTTGAACTGCGCGAGCAGCTCGCGGTCCTCGTCCTCCGGGCTGACGATCTGGATGTCGAAGCCCAGGTGCTCACCCAGCAGATGCAGGGTGTCGTCAGAACAGGACTGGGTCGCAGTGACCATCTCGCCCAGGTTGAACATCTCCTGGACCAGCGAACCCGGGTTGGCGTTGATCTTGTCGGCGAAGTCCGACAGAGAGGCGCCACGGGACAACCGGACGACCTGACCCTGACCTCGGGGAGCACCCGAGCTCATGGTCGGAGCCGACAGGTTGTCGAACTCCTGTCTGCGCTGCTTCTTGGACTTGCGACCGCGCGTCGGCCGGCCACCCGGACGCCCGAAGGCACCCGCGGCGCCGCCGCCACGGCCACGACCACCCGCACCCGGACGACCGCCGCCACCGGACGGAGCACCCGGACGGAAACCGCCACCGGGAGCACCGCCGCCGGGGCCTCCACCGGGACCGCCACGGTAGCCACCGCCACCGCCGGCACCCGCGCCGCCACCAGGGCCGCCGCGGTAACCGCCACCGGCGCCGGCGCCACCGCCGGGACCGCCACGGAAGCCACCACCGCCGCCACCACCGGGACGACCAGCGCCGCCACCACCGGGACGACCAGCGCCACCGGGACCGGGACGACCGGCAGCCGGACGCTGGCTCGGCATGGACGCCGGGCTGGGCCGCGGCGGCATGGAGTTCGGGCTCGGCCGCGGCGGCATGCCCGCCGGGCTGTTGGGCCGGGGGCCACCAGCGCCCGCAGCCGGCGGCCGCTGCTGCTGGCCACCCTGGATACCGAACGGGTTGTTACCGGCGCCGCGCGCCGGCGGGCGACCGCCCGGCCGGGCACCTGGAGCCGGAGCCGGCGTGCTCGGACGAGCTGCCGGCGAACCGGGACGGGGCGGCATCGCGGCCGGACCCGGCCGAGGGCCGGGGCGGTTACCGCCGTCTGCCGGAGGCTCCCGGCGAACGGGGTTGTCCCGCTGCTGCTGACGAGCGGCCTGCGCGGCCTTGACCGCGGCCTCCTGCTCAGCCTTCAGCGCGGCGGCACGCGCCTCCGCGGCCGCCACCTCGATGTCGTGGGCACTCGCCGGCTTGGCGACCGGAGCCGCGGGCTGCGGTGCAGCGGGCACCGGACCCTTCGGCTTCGGACCAGGTGCCGGAGCGGTCGGCCGCCGAGGCGGCATCGGCCGGGCCGAAACCCGTGGCGCGTCCGGGGTCGTGGACGGCGTCGGGGTCGTGGTTGAAGCCGGCGTCGACGCGGGCGCCGACGGGGCGGCCGGCGCCGGAGCACCGGCGGACGCGACGAATGCGTTACGCAGCCGCCGGGCGACGGGCGCCTCGACGGTGCTGGACGCGGACTTCACGAACTCGCCCATTTCCTTCAGCTTGGCGAGAACGGTCTTACTCTCGACCCCGAGCTCTTTTGCAAGCTCGTGTACGCGGGCCTTGCCTGCCACTGCACTCCTCACTCCGAGGTCGTGCGGGCAGCACCCGCAGCGACCTCACTCGTGCACTTGAAGCCTGGTCATTTCAGGGACTTCATCGTGTGCTCATGTCGGTCGTCCTACCCTGCTAGCGACCCTCGCCCGGTCGGGATGACCGGACGTAGTGGTTGGCGCATCGACGTGCTCCGCCAGCACACCGTGGTCAAGGACCTCGGTGATTCGCAGCGCACGCCCGAAGGCGCGGCGCCGCACCGCCAGCGCGAAGCAGGCCGGATCCGGGTGCATGTTCGCTCCCCGACCCGGCAGCCTGCGGAGCGGATCAGGCCGGAGACTGTAACCAGCCTCGTCCCTGACCGCGACGATCCGCAGCAATTCGCTGGCCGGCGCACGTTTCCGGCAACCCACACAGGTGCGCTCCGGCTGCGCGCGTCGTACCACTGGAGGAAGTCTACCCCTAGCTGCCCGAGATCGCGCCGCCCGGCTCCCGCACGTGATCAGCTGCCCCCCGCGCGGCCGGTGCGGTTTGCTCCGCATCGGAGCGAATGTCGATTCGCCAACCGGTCAATCGGGCCGCGAGCCGGGCATTCTGCCCCTCTCGGCCGATCGCGAGCGAGAGCTGAAAGTCGGGAACTGTCACCCGGGCGGCTCGGCCGGCCAGGTCGACAACCTCGACCCGCAGCGCCTTGGCCGGCGACAGAGCGTTGCCGACGAAAGTGGCCGGGTCGTCCGACCAGTCGATGATGTCGATCTTCTCGCCGTGCAGCTCGCTCATCACGGCGCGCACCCGCTGGCCCATCGGGCCGATGCAGGCGCCCTTGGGGTTCACCCCGGGGGTGGTGGAACGTACGGCGATCTTCGTACGGTGACCTGCCTCACGGGCGATCGCACCGATCTCCACCGTGCCGTCGGCGATCTCCGGGACCTCCAGCGCGAACAGCTTCTTGACCAGCGCCGGGTGCGACCGGGACAGGGTGATCTGCGGCCCCCGCATGCCCTTGGCCACGTGCACCACGACACAGCGGATCCGCTCGCCGTGGGCGTACCGCTCGCCGGGCACCTGCTCGGACTGCGGCAGCACGCCCTCCAGCTTGCCCAGGTCGACGCTGACGATGCCCTTCTCGGTGCGCGTCTCGTGCGCCTGCACCACGCCGGTGACCAGGTCACCCTCGCGGCCCACGTACTCACCGAAGTGCACCTCGTCGGTGGCCTCCCGCAGTCGCTGGAGGATCACCTGCTTGGCCGTCATGGCGGCGATCCGGCCAAAGTCGTGCGGGGTGTCGTCCCACTCCCGCACCAGGCTGCCGTCGGAGTCCATCTCCTGCGCGTACACCAGGGCGGCGCCCGTCTTGCGGTCGATCTCCACCCGGGAGTGCGGCTCGGCGCCATCGGTGTGCCGGTAGGCGGTCAGCAACGCGGTCTCGATCGCCGCGAGAATCGTGTCGAACGGGATCTCCCGCTCACGCTCGAGTGCGCGCAGCGCCGCGAGGTCGATGTTCACCTCTCCTCGTCCTCCACATCATCTTCGTCGTCGATCTCGTCTGAATCGTCGATCTCGTCTGAATCGTCCGCGTCGTCGAACTCTTCGTCCGGCTCACCGAGCTCGGCGAGCCGGGTGAACTCGATCTGCACGCGACCCGGGCCCAGCTGGGCGTACGCCCAGGAGGCACGGCCGTCGTCGGTCTCCAGCTGCACGCCCTCGTCGTCGGCCCCGACCACCCGGCCGGTCAGCTGGCGGTCACCGGCGGGCTGCTCGCCACGCTGGCCGGGCAGCGCGGCCGCGCCCCGGGCGGTGACCTTGACCAGCCGGCCCACGTTGCGCCGCCAGTGGCGGGGCAGGGTGAGCGGCCGGTCGACGCCCGGCGAGCTGACCTCCAGCTGGTACTCCCCGGCGACGATGTCGCCACCGGCCTCCTCCGCGGCGTCCAGCGCGGTCGAGACCGCGCGGGAGACGTCCGCGACGGCGTCCAGGTCGATCCCGCCGTCGGCGTCCACCATCACCCGCACCACGTGCCGGCGACCGGCCCGGGAAACCGACAGGTCCTCCAGGTCGTAGCCAGCGTCGTTGACCACGGGCTCGATCACGGCCCGCAAGCGGGCACGCCGCGTGGCGAGGTCACCGCCACGGGGACCCGCGCCATCGCGGGGTCGACCCGTCGGCCTGGTGGCACGGCCACGCTGCGTCATCTCCGCACCTTTCCCTGGTCGACGGTGACCGGTCGTCCCGCCATGCCGGCACGCCACCGGAGCGGACACGCCGGTGGCTGTGCAGAGCGTAACGCGCCGGGCCGGCGGCGGACCGGGCGGCGCACCGACGCCGGTGGCCCCCGGACCGGCGCGCATGGTGTTGACTTGCCCGGTGGGGAACGGCAGAACGACACAGCGCGACCAATCATCCGGACATTCGCGGCGAAAGCTCCTGAGCGTCGGGGCGCTGCTGGTGCTCGGCGGCACCACGGCGCCGCTGACCGGCTGTGATCTTTTCGACCGCGACGATCAGCCAGCGCCACCGCCGGACCCGCTGCGGCCGATGGTGGACGAGTCACTCGCGCTGGCCGCCGAGTACCGGACGAACGCGACCGCGCACCCGGAGCTGGCCGGCCGGCTCGACCCGATCGCCGAGGCGCACACCGCACACGCCACCGAGCTGGCCCGGGTGATCGGCGTCGCCCTGCCCTCGGCGGTCGCCGCCACTCCGACCACCACGCCGGCGGCCGACCCGGCCGGCGCGCTCGCCGCCCTGCGCGCCCTGGAAAAGACCGCCCAGAAATCCGCCACCGCCGCCTGCGCCGCGGCACCCGCGGAACGGGCCGCACTGCTCGGGTCGATCGTCGCCGCCCGGGCCACCCACCAGGAGGCACTGAAGTGAGGCAGCCGTCCGCCGGGGAGGCGTTCGCCTCCGCCCTGTCCGCCGAGTACGCGGCCATCTACGCCTACGGGCGGATCGGTGTCCAGCTCACCGGGGCGGCACGGGACGCGGCACACCAGGCCGAGGCCGCGCATCGTCGCCGGCGCGACACGCTGGTGGTGCAGCTCAGCACCGCCGGCGGTGTCGTGCCGCCGGACCGCGCCGGGTATGCGCTGCCGTTCCCGGTCACCGACCGGGCAAGCGCTCTGCGGCTCGCCGCCGAGGTCGAGGAGCGCACGGCCGCGCACTGGCGGGCAGCTCTGGCGTCCACCACCGGCGCCGACCGGGACCAGGCGCTGGCCGCCCTGGTCGAGTACGCCGTACGGGCCACCAGGTGGCGAAAGACGGGCGGGCTGACCCCGCTGACTGTCCCGTTTCCCGGTCGACCAGCCTGAACCGGTCCGCTCCGGTTGCGGTGCGCATACCAGGTATGCATACTCCCTTGCCATGTCCATCCGTCACGGGTTGCTCGCCCTGCTCGAACGCGGCCAGATGTACGGCTACCAGCTACGCGCCGCGTTCGAGGAGTCGACCGGCTCGACCTGGCCGCTGAACATCGGGCAGGTCTACACCACGCTGTCCCGGCTGGAACGGGACGGTCTGGTGCGCCCGCTGCCGGAGAGCGAGGCCGGACAGCGCCCGTACGAGATCACCGACGCGGGTCGGGCGGACCTGGCGCTGTGGTTCGCCACCCCGGTCAGCCGTACCGACCGGCCCCGCGACGAGCTGGCGATCAAGCTGGCGTTGGCGCTGACCACCCCCGGCGTGGACGTCCGCTCGGTGGTGCAGGCCCAGCGCAGCGCGACGATGCGGGCGCTGCAGGAGCTGACCCGGTTGAAGTACGGCAGCAACGGATCGGAGGACCTCCCCTGGCGTCTCGTGCTGGACTCGATGGTGTTCCAGGCCGAGGCGGAGGTGCGCTGGCTGGACCACTGCGAGACCAGTCTGGTGCGGCACCAGCCCAGCGGCCCGGCACCTCCCGCACCCCGACCGGATGACGCCGCCGCGCGTGACGCGGTGCGATGGACCGGCGAGGAGGCACGACGGTGAGCGGGTCGGACGACGCGGTGCTGGAGCTCCGCGCCGTCCGCCGCACCCATGGCGCAGGACCGGCGGCGGTGCACGCGCTGCGGGGCGTCAGCCTGGTCGTTCGGCCCGGCGAGCTGGTCGCCGTCATGGGCCCGTCCGGCTCTGGCAAGTCGACGTTGCTGGCCCTCGCAGGTGGGCTGGACCGCCCGACCGACGGCGAGATACGGGTCGAGGGGCAGACGCTCGGGGAACTGGACCGGCGCGGGCTGGCCCAGCTCCGCCGCCGCCGGATCGGTTACATCTTCCAGCAGCTCAACCTGCTGGGCAGCCTCAGCGCACTGGAGAACGTGGCGCTCCCGCTGGAACTCGACGGTGTCAGCGGACGCCGGGCCCGGGCGCTGGCCATGGCCGCGCTCACCGAGGTGGGCCTGCCCGCGCTGGGCGACCGCTTCCCCGACCAGCTCTCCGGCGGGCAGCAGCAGCGGGTGGCCATCGCCCGCGCGCTGGTGGGCGAGCGCCGACTGGTGCTCGCCGACGAGCCCACCGGGGCACTGGACTCGCAGACCGGTGAGGCGGTGCTGCACCTGCTGCGCCGCCGGATCGACGCGGGCGCCGCCGGGGTGCTGGTCACCCACGAGGCGCGGCACGCCGGCTGGGCCGACCGGGTGGTGTTCCTCCGCGACGGCGTGCTGGTCGACACGACGGCACCGCTGAGCAGCGTCGAGCAGCTGCTGTCCGGAAGCGACCGGTGATCATCCGCCGTGTCCTGCGGGCACCTGGCCGGGTCGACACCTCCCCGGCGCGGCCGGTCGCGTCACCCACCCACCTCGGCCGGCGGCGGCTCGCCGAGCTGACCGGCTCCTGGCGCACGGCGCTGCGGATCGCCCGACGGGAGTCACGCCGGGCCCGGCGACGGACCGCCCTGGTGCTCGCGATGATCGCCCTGCCGGTGGCTGTGCTGGCCTTCCTGGCGGCGAGCTACGACATGGCCGACCTGACCCCGCAGGAACGCGTCGAACGCCAGCTCGGCGTGGCCGACGCGGAGCTGCGCTGGGTCGCCGACAACCCGGTGGTGCAGGACGAGTGGGGTGACGGCTGGAGCACGCGGGGCGACGAGCACGTCCCCGCTGTCCGGGTCACCGCCGCACAGGTGACCGCACTGCTCGGGGCGGGCAGTCGGGTCACCGAGGTGCGCCCCCACGTCCCGCTGACGCTGCGGGGTCCACATCGCGACGAGGACGTGGATGGGCGGGTGCTGGACCTCACCGACCCGTTGGCCCGCGGGCTGGTGCGGTTCCGGGCCGGCCGGGCGCCGCAGCAGCCCGGCGAGGTCGCGGTGAGTCCGGTGGCGCTGCGCCGCCTGGACCTGCGCCTCGGCCACGCCGTGGCCGTCGCGGACGGGAGCAGGGCGTACACCGTGGTGGGGGTCGTCGAGTTCCCGGACGATCTCGGCGCGGTGGTGGCGCTGCACCCGGGGGCCGTGCCACCGACCGGTCCCGAGTCGGACAGCGTCTGGCTGGCGGACGTGCCCGGCGCCGTCGATGCCGCGCTGGTGTCCCGGCTCAACGATCGGGGGGTGGTGGTGGTCGCCCCGCGTTCTCCGGACGACTCGACGTCCGAACGGAAGCGGATGTACCTCGGCTCGATCGGCCCGAGCGGCGACCTGAGCACCGGCGTGCTGATCGCCGGTCTCGGGCTTCTGGAGGTCGTGCTGCTGGTCGGGCCGGCCTTCGCGGTCGGCATCCGTCGACGACGGCGGGATCTGGCGCTGGTCGCGGTGGCCGGCGGGGACGCCGCTCAGCTTCGCCGGGTCGTGCTGGCCGACGGCGTGGTGCTGGGTGTGCTGGGCGCCGCCGCCGGCCTGCTTGTCGGCGTCGGCGCGGCGTTCGCCGGTCGCCCGCTGGTGGAGCAGTACGTCTTCGGCGCCCGCTTCGGCGGCTACCGCTGCTGGCCGACCGCGCTGGTGCTGCTCGGTGGGGTCGCGGTGCTGGCCGGAGTGCTCGCCGCGCTGGCACCGGCCTGGACCGCCGCCCGGCAGGACGTCAGCGCCGGGCTCGCCGGCCGACGGACCCCACCCACGACCCGGGCCCGGTGGTTGGCCCTCGGGCTGGCGTTGGTGGCCGGCGGCGCGGGACTGGCGGCGTTCGGGGCCACGCAGACCTCCCCGGCGGTGATCCTCACCGGTCTGATCCTGGGCGAACTGGGCCTGGTGTGCTGCACACCCACGCTGATCGGCGCGCTCGCCCGCCTTGGCCGGGTGTTGCCGCTGGCGCCGCGGATCGCGCTGCGCGATGCCAGCCGCAATCGGGCCGCCGCGGCGCCGGCCATCTGCGCCGTGATGGCCGCTGTCGCCAGCAGCGTCGCGCTCGGTGCGTACCTGGCCAGTGACGGCGCGCGCGAGATGCGCGCCTACCGGCCGGCACTGCCGACCGGCCACGTGCTGGTCGACCCGAACGAGTCGACCCGGCATCCCACGCTGGCGCAGGTCGCCACCGCAGCCCGGGACCAGCTGGGTGTCGTCGGCGCGGTCGCCCCGGTGTACGCGGTGGGCTGCGGGCCGGCGGGCACCGACTACTGCGACGTCGCGCCGGTGCTCCCGCCGGAGCGGGTCTGCCCCTGGCTGCCGGAGGACGGCCTCTCCGCATCGCACCGCCGGCAGGCCCGGGCCGACCCGCGCTGCGGGATCCGTGAGGCGGACTACTTCGGCGGCTACGTGCAGACCGACGTGGACGACGGGACCGCGTTGCCACTCCTCACCGGCGTGGACCCGGCGACGACCGCCGCCGCGACGGCGGTGCTGCACGCCGGAGGCGTGGTGGTGACCGACCCGCGCTACCTGCACGACGGCCTGGTGACCGTACGCGTCAACCAGATGGACGCCGGGCTGGACCGGCCGCCCGCCACCCGCGACCTGCCCGGGTACGCGCTACCCGCGGCGGCCGGTCAGCCCCGCCTGCTGCTGTCCGCGTCGGCGGCCCGCCAGCTCGGTCTGCACCCGTCCCCGTCCCCGTCCGGCTGGGTGATCGGCACCACGACCCCGCCCGACGATGAGCAACTGAAGCGGTTCGCCGCCGCCCTGCGGCCCTTCGGGACGATCTCGCTGACCGTGGAATACGGCGGCGCACCCCGCGACGTCTCACCGCTGCTCCTGCTGCTCGCGGCGGCGGCCGGGCTGATCACGGTGGGGGCGGCCGGAATCGCCACCGCGCTCGCCGCCGCCGAGGGACGCGCCGAGCTGACCACCCTCGCGGCCGTCGGCGCGGCACCAGCGCTACGCCGGGTGCTGGCGATCTGCCAGGCCGGGGTCATCGCCGGTCTCGGCTCGGTGCTCGGCATCGTGGCCGGGCTCGGCACCGCCGCGATCGTGCTGTTCTCGGTCAACCGGCAGTACGCCACCGACTGGCCGGTACCCGATCCGTACCCGTTCCTGGTGCCGTGGCCCGTCCTCGGGGTCCTGGTGCTGGTGCCGGTGGTGGCGATGCTCGGGGCGGGCCTGTTCACCCGCGCCCGGCTGCCGATCGAACGACGGCTGGACTGACTCCGGTGGCGTAGCCACCGGGCTGGCAGCCGTTGGCCACACAGCGCGAGCCGGCCGGTTGACAATCCGGGCGCGTACGGAGGTGCCGCCGGGACCCGGCAGCCGGCAGACTGATCCGCGTGCCAGTGCTGGGAACTTTCACCCGTCGAGTCGGTCATCATCGCTGGTTCGGCGCCGCCGCACGCCTGCTGGTCCCCGCCGACCGGGTGGTCGGTCGACTCACCCGGGGCCGGGTGGTCGCGCTCGGCCTGATCCCGTCCCTGGTGATCACCACGACCGGCCGCCGCTCCGGCAAGCCACGCAGCAATCCGTTGCTCTACGTGCCGGACGGCGACGCGTACGTGGTGATCGGCTCCAACTGGGGGCAGACCCAGCACCCCGGTTGGGCGCTGAACCTGCTCGCCGATCCTGGCGCGGAGGTGTACGTGAAGGGTCTGCGGGTTCCGGTGCACGCGGATCCGGCCACCGGCGCCGAACGGGACCGGCTGTGGCAGCTGCTGGTCGCCGAGTGGCCCGCGTACCGCACGTACGTGCAGCGGGCCGGCGGCCGGGAGATCCGCATCTTCCGGCTGGTGCCGACCGGGCGCGGCGAGCCGGCCGGTCCGCCGCCGGCTGGCTAGGCTGACGCTCGGTAGCGGAGGCGTGGTGGTCCCGTGAGCGCGAGGAGCGCGCCGGGGTTGCGAGCCCCGCAGTCGCGAACAGTGGGGGCCGGGTGAGCGCGAGCAGCGAACAGGCCGGTGTCGACCGGGGCCTCGACGATCGACGGTGGACGGTCGCCCAGCGGGTCGCCAAGGCGGTCCGACGGCGGTTCCCGGCCGACGTGCTCACGGTCGCGGTGCACGGGCCCCTGGCCCACGGCGACGACGACGGCGGTGGGGACCGCGAGGCGGGAATGCTGGTGGTCACCTACCGGCCCGGCACCGGCCCGCCGCCAGCGACCCGGCGTGTGGACGGGGTGCTGGTCGATCTGACCGTGGCCGCCGCCGAGGACTACCTGGCTCAGGCGCGGGTGCTCTCCCCGCTCTGGCCGCTGACCGCCGACCGGTATGTCACCACCCAGGCGTTACACGATCCGACGGGCTGGTTGCGGACGCTGCGCGACGAGCATCTCGGCCGGCTGGCCCGGGCCCGGCCGGCGGAGTTCAGCACCGCGGCCCGGCAGGCCTGGTACCGCGGCAGCGCGGCGCACGCCCGGGCCGCCCGGCTCGCCGAGTGGTACGAGACCGATCAGGCCCTGCTGATGCTCGGCGAGGCCCGGCTGGCGGCGGCCACGGTGACCGGTTTGCTGAGCCGCACCTACTTCCGTGACCCGGGGGACGCGGTACGACGTACCGGGTTGGCCGGCGCGGACATGACCGAGGTGGGTGTGGTGCTGGCCCGGCAGGCCGAAGAGCTGGCCGCTCGTGGTCGTGCGGTCGACGGCACGATCGACGAGCTACTCACCGCCTGACCGGCGTCACAGCCCGCCCTGTACGCCGATCAGCGAGCCGATCAGGTAGGTGGCGGCGGCGGCCGCGGCACCCAGCAGCAACTGGCGCAGCCCGCCGGCCCACCAGGGCCGGTTGGTGAAGCGGGCCACCACCGCACCGGCGACGAACAGCCCGAGCCCGCCGACGGCGAGTGCCAGCCCCAGCTCGGTGGCGCCGAGCAGGTATGGCAGCAGCGGGACCAACGCGCCGACCGAGAAGAACAGGAAGGACGTGATCGCGGCGGTCCACGGGCTGGGCTGGTCGTCGGGGTCGACGCCCAACTCCTCGCGGACGTGCACCCGCAGCGCCTCTTCGGGGTCGCGGCGTACCGCTTCGGCGACCTGGGTGGCGAGATCCCGGGGAAGACCACGGGCCACCCACGCGTCGGCCAACTCCCGGGCCTCCGCCTCGGGGTGCCGTTCCAGCTCCCGTCGCTCCTTGGCCACCTCGGCGGCGACCTGCTCGTTGGCGGAGCGCACGCTGGTGTACTCGCCGAGCCCCATCGAGATCGCACCGGCCACCAGGCCGGCCGAGCCGGTCAGCACAATGCTGCGGGGTGACACCCCGCCGCCGCCGACACCGGCGATCAGGGCGATGTTGGTGACCAGACCGTCCATCGCGCCGAAGACGGCCGGGCGCAGCCAGCCGCCGGTGATGTCCGCGTGGTGCGCCTCGCGCAGGGCTGCTGGGGTGTCGGTCACGGCAGGGTCAGGATCTCGTGGCCGTCGTCGGTCACGACGATGGTGTGCTCGAACTGGGCCGTCCACCTGCGGTCCTTGGTGACCACGGTCCACCCGTCGTCCCACATGTCGTACTGGTAGGTGCCGAGCGTGATCATCGGCTCGATGGTGAACGTCATCCCGGGCTCCATGATGTCCGTGGGGCGCGGGCTGTCGTAGTGCGGCACGTAGAGCCCGCTGTGGAAGGACTCGCCGATGCCGTGGCCGGTGAAGTCGCGGACCACGCCGTAGCCGAACCGCTTGGCGTACGACTCGATGACCCGGCCCACCACGTTGATCTGGCGACCCGGCTTGACCGCGCGGATGCCGCGCATCATCGCCTCGTGGGTCCGCTCGACCAGCAGCCGGGCCTCTTCGCTGACCTCGCCGACGCAGAAGGTGGCATCGGTGTCACCGTGCACCCCACCGATGTACGCGGTCACGTCGACGTTGATGATGTCGCCGTCCTGCAGCACGGTGGAGTCCGGGATGCCGTGGCAGATGACCTCGTTGAGGCTGGTGCAGCAGGACTTCGGGAAGCCCTTGTAGCCCAGGGTCGACGGGTAGGCGCCGTGGTCGCAGAGGAACTCGTGCACCACCTTGTCGATCTCGTCGGTGGTCACACCGGGCTTGCTGTGCTCGCCTGCGAGCTGGGTCGCCTGGGCGGCGAGCCGGCTCGCGAGCCGCATCTTCTCAATGGTCTCCGGCGTCTGCACGTGCGAGCCGCGCCACTCCTGCGGGCGCTTCTTGCCCACGTACTCCGGTCGGGCGATCTGGGATGGCACCGGTCGCAGCGGGGAGAGCGTGCCGGGTGTCAGCGGCGGACGGACGGTCATACCTCAAGCCTATCGCCGGAGGCGCTGGTAACCCGCGCCACGGCTGCTCCGGGCCGGTTGTTGCCCTGCCTGGTCGGCTGTGCCATGGTGTCTGGCGTGGATCAAGGGGCAGCACCACCCGTCTTCTCCGCCAGCGCGGAGATCGACGGTGATCACCTCCACGTGGTGGTGGCCGGTGAGGTCGACATGGCGACCGCGGACATCATGCTCCAGACCGCGCTGCGCGAGCCCGCCGCGCAGATCACCCTCGATCTGAGCGCGGTCACGTTCTTCGACTCGGCCGCCATCCACGCCCTGGTCCGGCTCGCCCAGCAGTTTTCGGGCACGCTCACCGTCCTGCCGTCCCGGCAGGTCCGCCGGGTGCTGGAGATCTCCGGCCTGAGCGAGCAGAGCTGGCTCAGCCCGGCCTGAGTTACGTACGCGTGAGCCGTCAGGCACCGGACAGCGCGGGTGCAGGGCGTCGAGCAACGGTTGCCGAAGCCCCCGACGAGTCAGAAGACCGGCAGCCCGTCGATGCTCGCCGCGTTCCTGGTGGCCCGGTAGACCACCAGGTCGTCGCTGGTACGGCGAGATCGGCTGGGCCGCGAGGAAATCACGCAGTCGATCGTCGATCTCCGGATACACCTTGCCCATGCGCGGATCCTCCCACCGGCGACGTCAGCGGTCGGGGGCGACCTACGTCACTCTCACCGTCGACCCGCCGCCCGGCGGCCCGGACCAGCGCGGCGATCGAGCGGGGATCCGGCTCATTCTCCGGATGCCACTGCACGCCGAGCACGAACGGCAGGACCGGGTCCTCGACCGCCTCGACCACGCCGTCCTCCGCCCAACCGGTGACCGAGAGCCGGCCCGGATCGGCGACCGCCTGGTGGTGGTACGAGTTGACCTGGTCCACCCCGGCCAACACCGTCGCGGCCAGGCTTCCCGGCGCGAAGCGCACCGCGTGGGACCCGTAGACGCCCAGCGCCGGGCGGTGCGCCTCATGACCGACCACGTCGGGCAGGTGCTGGTGCAGGGTGCCGTCGTAGGCGACGGCCAGCAACTGCATTCCCCGGCACACCCCCAGCACCGGCAACTCGGCGGCGAGCGCCGCGGCCAACAGGACCAGCTCGCCGGCGTCCCGGTCCGGCCGGTCCTCGGTGCGCGGATCGGGCGGCTGCCCGTACCGCCCCGGGCCGATGTCCGCGCCACCGGCCAGCAGCAGCCCGTCGAGGACGGCCGACACGTCGCCGTCCACGTCGTCCGGCGGCAGGACCACCGCCCGGCCACCCGCGGCCGTCACCGCCTGCGCGTACGCCTCCGGCACCAGCACGGCCCGCACGTCCCGCCAGGCCGCCCAGTCGGCGGGCTCGACGTACGCGCTGATCCCGATCAACGGCCGCCGCCTTTTCATAGCGGGGTGACGTAGGCGCCCGTGATGCCGCCGTCGACCACGAACTGCGCGGCGGTCATGAACGAGGCGTCGTCGCTGGCCAGGAACGCCACCGCCGCCGCGATCTCCTCCGGTTGCCCGAAGCGGCCCATCGGCACATGCACCAGCCGGCGGGCAGCCCGCTCCGGGTCCGCGGCGAACAGCTCCAGCAGCAACGGGGTGGCCACCGGGCCGGGACACAGCGCGTTGACCCGGATGCCCTCGCGGGCGAACTGCACACCCAGCTCCCGGGTCATCGCCAGCACACCGCCCTTGCTCGCCGTGTACGCGATCTGCGACGTCGCCGCACCCATCAACGCCACGAACGAGGCGGTGTTGATGATCGACCCCTTGCCCTGTCGACGCATGTGCCCAATGGCGTACTTGCAGCAGAGGTAGATGCTCGTGGTGTTGACGCGCAGCACCCGCTCCCACGCGTCGAGGCCCGTGTCCAGGATGGAGTCGTCGTCCGGCGGTGAGATGCCGGCGTTGTTGAACGCGATGTCCACCCGGCCGTGCCGGTCCGCCACCCCGTCGAACAGATCGCGTACCGCCGACTCGTCGGCCACGTCGGTGGCCACGAACTCGCCTCCGCACTCCTCGGCCGCCTTTGCGCCGGTCGCCGCGTCGATGTCCACGCAGACCACCCGGGCCCCCTCGGCGGCGAACCGCCGAACGGTGGCCAACCCGATGCCGCTGCCCGCTCCGGTGACCACGGCCACCCGGTCCTGCAACCGTTTCTGCACTGTGTCACTCCTCTGTCGCGATGAACACGTTCTTGACGTCGGTGAAGGAGTGCAGCGCGTCCGGGCCCAGCTCACGGCCGAGCCCGGAACGCTTCATCCCGCCGAACGGGGTCCAGTAGCGCACCGAGGAGTGCGAGTTGACGCTGAGGTTGCCCGCCTCGACGGCGCGGGCCAGGCGGAGGGCGCGACCCACGTCCCGGGTCCAGATCGATCCGGAGAGGCCGTACTCCGTGTCGTTGGCGAGCCGGACCGCGTCGGCCTCGTCGTCGAACGGCAGCACCGACACCACCGGGCCGAAGATCTCCTCCCGCCAGTGCCGGTCGGCCGGTGAGTCGGCCAGCAGCACCGTGGGCGCGTGCCAGAACCCGGGGCCGTCGGGGCAGGAACCGGTGAAGGCGACCTTCGCCCCGGTCAGGTAGCCGGCGACCCGGTCCCGCTGAGCCGCGGAGATCAGGGGACCCATCTCGGCGGTGTCCCGGGACGGGTCCTGGACCCGCACCGCGCGTACCGCTGGTTCGAGCAGTTCCAGGAAGCGGTCGTACACCGGACGCTGGACCAGGATCCGCGACCGTGCGCAGCAGTCCTGGCCGGCGTTGTCGAAGACCGCGCCCGGCGCGGTCGCCGCGGCGCGTTCCAGGTCGGCGTCGGCGAACACGATGTTCGCGCTCTTGCCGCCCAACTCCAGGGTGAGTCGCTTCACCTGGGCGGCGCAGCCGGCCATGATCCGGGTGCCGACCTCCGTGGAGCCGGTGAAGCAGATCTTGCGGACCGCCGGGTGGCTGACGAACCGCTCCCCCACCACGCCGCCCGCACCGGGGATGACGGTGAACACGTCGT
Organism: Micromonospora sp. NBC_01638; assembly: GCF_045209745.1. NCBI lineage: Bacteria > Bacillati > Actinomycetota > Actinomycetes > Micromonosporales > Micromonosporaceae > Micromonospora > Micromonospora sp. NBC_01638. The sequence goes on along the minus strand of NZ_CP109273.1, from coordinate 3,762,008 downwards.
CGGGCAGGCCGGCCTCGCGGGCCAGCTCGGCCAGGCGCAGCGCGGTGAGCGGGGTCAGCTCGGCGGGTTTGAGCACCACGGTGTTGCCGGCGGCGAGGGCGGGGGCGAACCCCCAGGCGGCGATCGGCATCGGGAAGTTCCACGGCACGATCACCCCGACCACGCCGAGCGGTTCGTGAAAGGTGACGTCCAGGCCGCCGGGCACGGGGATCTGCCGTCCGGTCAGCCGCTCGGGCGCCCCGGCGTAGTAGTCCAGGACATCCCGGACGTTGCCCGCCTCCCACCGGGCGTTGCCGATGGTGTGACCGGAGTTGCGGACCTCCAGCGCGGCAAGCTCCTCCAGGTGCGCGTCCACGACCGCGGCGAACCGCCGCAGCAACCGAGCCCGATCCCCCGGAGCAACCTTCCGCCAGGTCAAAAACGCCGTCGCCGCACGCGAGACAAGAACATCAACCTCCCCCACCGAGGCCCCCGTAACCTCCCGAAACCCGACCCCGGACGCCGGATCCACAACAACAGTCACACCCCACCCCCTCGCCTGCGCGATCTTGCACTTGCTGCCCCGACAAAGACCACGATTCACCGCAGATCGACGACCCAAAGTGCAAGATCGCGGGGGACAAGGGGTCGTTAGAGGCGTTCGAAGCCACGGGTCAGCTCCCAGTCCGTTACCGCGGCGTCGAAAGCCTTCAGCTCCACTCTCGCCTGGTTGGCGTAGTGGGCCACCACCTCGGGGCCGAACGCATCCCGGGCCACCTCGGACTCCTCCCAGAGGGCCAGGGCGTCGCGCAGGGTGCCAGGGACGCGCTCGGCCTCCGGGTCGTCGTACGCGTTGCCGCTGCACTCCACGCCCAGCTCCAACTCCCGGCCGATGCCGTGCAGCGCCCCGGCGACAAGCCCGGCGATCGCCAGGTACGGGTTGACGTCGGCGCCGGGCACCCGGTTCTCCACCCGCATGCCCTGCCCGTGCCCGACCACCCGCAGCGCGCAGGTGCGGTTGTCGACTCCCCAGCGCAACGCCGTCGGGGCGAACGATCCCGGCTGGTAGCGCTTGTAGGAGTTGATGTTCGGGGCGAAGAGCAGGCTGAACTCCCGCATGGTGGCCAGCAGCCCGGCGAGCACCCGCTGCCCGGTCTGCGACAGGTGCGCCGGCCCGTCGCCGAGCATCGCCGAGCCACCGCTGCTGTCGCGCAGCGAGAAGTGGATGTGACAGGAGTTGCCCTCGCGCTCGTTCGGCTTGGCCATGAAGGTGATCGCCACGCCTTCCTGGGCGGCGATCTCCTTGGCGCCGGTCTTGTAGATCACGTGGTGGTCGGCGCAGGCGACCGCCTCGTCGTAGCGGAAGGCGATCTCGTGCTGCCCGAGGTTGCACTCGCCCTTGGCGCTCTCCGGTGTGAGCCCGGCGCCGGCCATCTCGGTGCGGATGCGGCGCAGCAACGGCTCCACCCGGGCGGTGCCGAGCAGCGAGTAGTCCACGTTGTACTGGTTGGCCGGGGTGAGGTCGCGGTAGCCGCGCCGCCAGGCGTCCTCGTACGAGTCGCGGAACAACACGAACTCCAACTCGGTGCCGGCGTACGCGGTCAGCCCGTGCTCGGCCAGTCGGTCCAGCTGGCGGCGCAGGATCTGCCGGGGCGAGGCGACCACGTCACCCGAGCCGTCGAGCCAGGTCAGGTCGGCCAGCAGCAACGCGGAGCCCGGCTGCCAGGGCATCCGACGCAACGTGTCGAAATCCGGCACCATCGCGAAGTCGCCGTAGCCGCGCTCCCAACTCGACATCGCGTACCCGTCGACGGTGTTCATGTCGACGTCCACGGCGAGCAGGTAGTTGCAGCCCTCGCTGCCGTTGGCCACCACCTGGTCGAGGAAGTAGGGCGCGTGGAACCGTTTGCCCTGCAAGCGGCCCTGCATGTCGACGAGGGCCAGCACCACCGTGTCGATCTCGCCATCGGCGACGGCGACCCGCAGTTGTTCCAGCGTGAGCGGCGCTTGCCTCATGTGCGGGCCTCCATCAACAAGGTCTACTGGCAAACCGGATCACCGTCAATGCCCCCGGCGGCGAGGGTGCCAAACCCGGCGGGACGGCAGCGGTGCCCGTCCCGCCGGGTGCGGGTCAGGCCGGGCCGTCGACCGGCGCCGGGTCGGCCACCGGCGCACGCTCCTCGACGGTACGGACCGGGCCGGTGAACCATGTGCGGGCTGAGGCGTACCACCAGACGGCGACCACCAGCAGGACCCCGCCGACGGCGAGCGGCGCGTAGTTCACCGCCGACCAGGTGAACCCGTCGTTGCCGGGCACCCCGGCGGGCACGATCGGCAGCACGAAGTAGACCGCGATGACCGCGATCTCGATCACCGCAATCCAGCCGAACAGCTTGTACCTGCGGCCGAGCGTCCACGGGCCGGGCACGAACCTGTCGCCCATCCGCAGCCGCAGGGCGATCGGGATGAGGAAGGACAGGTAGAGCCCGAGCACCGCGACCGAGACCACCGCGTAGAAGGCGATCGGGATGCCGGCCGAGCTCTCGTAGAGCGCCGGGAGGGTCAGCACCAGGCCCGCCAGGGTGGCACCGATGATCGCGTTGGCCGGGGTGCCGTTGCGGTCGACCTTCGACCAGAGCCGCCATCCCGGCACCGCCCGGTCGCGGCTGAACGCGTACGCCATGCGGCTCATCGACGTCACGCAGCTCATTCCGCAGAAGAACTGGCCGATGGTGGAGATGATGATGACGATCTTGAAGAAGACCGGGGTGAGCGCGGATTCGAAGATGGCACCGGAGAAGCCACCCGCGGCGTTGACCGCCTCGACGTCGGTGGCCGCGAAGAGGAACGCCAGCAGCAGGATCCAGCCGCCGACCGCCGAATAGAAGATCGACTGCCAGAGCCCGCGCGCGGCGGCCGTCGAGGCGCCCCGGGTCTCCTCGGAGACGTGCGCACAGGCGTCGAAACCGGTGATCGTGTACTGGGTCAGCAGGAAACCCAGAGGCAGCACGTAGAACCAGAACGTCAGCCCGCCGATGTCCCCGTCACCGAAGCCGGAGTTGTTGAACCGCTCGGTGAACACGAACTGGAAGCTCTGGTGGTTGTCGGGCACGAAGACCAGGATGGCCACCACGACGGCCGCGCCGGCCACGTGCCACCAGACCGAGACATTCTGGAGTACGTCGATGATCCGGTGCCCGAAGATGTTGATCAGGCCGTGCAGCACCAGGATGATCACGAAGAGGAAGAACGCCTGACGCAGCGTCCCGGCCCAGCCGTCGAAGAGCGCCGACAGGGTGAGGTTGAGAAACGTCGCGCAGCCGTAGTCGACCGAGGCTGTGACCGCCACCAGACCGATCAGGTTCAACCAGCCGGTGAACCAGCCGTGCACCGGGCGACCCATGGTGGCCGCCCACCAGTAGATCCCGCCCGCGGTCGGGTACGCCGACACCAGCTCCGCCATGCAGAAGCCGATGATGAGGATGAACAGCGAGATCAGCGGCCAGCCCCAGGAGATGGCGACCGGCCCGCCGTTGTTCCAGGCCTGACCGAAGGTGGTGAAGCAGCCGGCCAGGATCGAGATGATCGAGAACGAGATGGCGAAGTTGGAGAAGCCACTCCACTTGCGGCGCAACTCCTGTTTGTAGCCGAGTTCGGCGAGCCGTCGGGCGTCGTCGTCCATCGGTTGCTCGGCGGTTGGCACGGGGGTCGTTGCCACTGCACACCTCCCTGAGGTGGTTCCGCGTGCGAGTGCGCAAAGTGTCGTCCCGGCCGATCAAGGCGGTCAATACGTAGTCGGTGGGAATCTCACCGCCGTGGCGGCTAATTGTGTTGCCACCACGGCCACCCCGGCCGCATCCTTGAACCCGTGACCAGGCCCGATCCCGACGGGCCCACCACCGGGCGCTCGGACCGCCCGGCACCGCGGCGGCGCGGGGCACGTCACCTCTCTCACCGGTGCGGCCCCTTTCGCCGTACCCCGACACCCGCCCCGCGTCGCCGCCCCCACAACGAGCCCGCACGTCAAGCGGGCAGGTCGGCCACCAGGCCCGGTCGAGCCACACCGACCGGACCCCGGTACGCCCGCCGTGCCGCGGCGACCGCCGCGTCGGGTTCCGTGCCAGGCCGCGGGCCGCGGGTCACGTCAGCAGCAGGCCGGCCAGCCAGAGCGCGGCGATAACCACGCCGGCGGCGAACTCGACCAGCATCGACAGACCAGCGGCCTTGACCGCCTGCACTGTGGACGGCCAGGCCAACTGGTTGCTGCCCAGCCGCAGCCGCTCCGCCGCCCACACCCCGGCGACGAAGCCGAGCACCAGCCCCACGACCGGCACCACGAAGAACCCGACGATCCCGAGCACCCCACCGGCAAGCAGGGTGGACGTCGGCACGCCGGTGCGTTTGAGGTTGCGGCCCGGCCAGGCGTACTTGATCACGGTGCCGGCGGCGGCGACCAGCGTCGCGGCAGCGAACACCGCCCAGCCACCCGGGCCGGCGCCACCGAAGATCGCCCAGACCAGCACCCCACCCCAGCACAACGGCAGCGCCGGCAGGCCGGGCACGATCACTCCGGCCAGTCCGGCCAGGATGGCCAAACCGGCGAGCACGGTGACCACCGCGGAGGCGTCCGTCACGCTCACTGCGTCACCTCTCTGCCGCGCAGCCGCGCGGTGATCGCCTCGGCCGGGGCGGGGGCGCCGAAATAGCGCCCCTGACCCGTGTCGCAGCGCAGCGCCCGCAGCCGCTCCGCCTGCACCCCGGTCTCCACCGCCTCGGCGGTGACCCACAGCTCCAACGCGTGCGCCAACCGGACCAACGCGTCGACGATTCGTTCGTCGCGATGGTCGGCCTCGACATCGGACCCGTCGGCGCGGATGCCCTCGACGAACGGGCCGGCGAGCTTCAGGGAGTGGATCGGCAGCCGCCGCAGGTACGCCAGGTTCGAATACCCGGTGCCGAAATCGTCCACGGCCAACCGGACGCCGAGCGCGGCGAGTCGGTGCAGGCTGCGCAGGGGCTCACCGGCGCTGCCCATCACGGCGCTCTCGGTCAGCTCCAGCTGAAGCAGCTCCGCCGGCAGCCCGGTCGTGTGCAGTGCGTCGGCCACGGTGTCCACGATTGCCGGATCGTCGGCCTGCCGCGCGGCCAGGTTGACGCTGACCACCAGCTTGGCCTCGGGGAACTCCCGCCGCCACTGCTCGGCGTCGTGGCAGGCCCGTCGTAGCACCCACTCGCCGAGCTGGACGATCAAACCGGTCTCCTCGGCCAGGCCGATGAACCGGTCCGGCCCGATCAGGCCCAGCTCCGGGTGCTCCCACCGGACCAGCGCCTCCACCGCGAGCATGCTGCCCTCCAGCAGCGACACGATCGGCTGGTAGTGCAGCACGAACTCGCCCCGGTCCAGTGCGGCCGGCAGCCCGGCGACCAGCGCCGACCGGGCGATGTCCCGGGCGCTGCGCTCCGGGTCGTACACCGCCCACCGGCCCCGGCCCGCCCCCTTGGCCCAGTACAGCGTGGTGTCCGCGGCCTTCATCAGCTCGGACGCGGTGGTCTCCGCAACCGGGCACTGCACGATGCCCACACTGGCCGAGACGGCCAACTGGTGGTTGCCGACATGCACCGGGGCGGCGACGGCGGCCAGCGCGGCCTCCGCGACGACCACCGCGTCGTCGATGTCGTCCCCTCCGTCGACGAGGATCACGAACTCGTCGCCGCCCATCCGGGCGACCAGGTGGCCTCGGTCGGCCACGCAGGCGGCCAGCCTCCGGGCGATCACCACCAGCAGCCGGTCACCGAGGTCGTGGCCGAGGCTGTCGTTGATCGCCTTGAAGCCGTCCAGGTCGAGGAAGCACACCCCGACCCGCTGCCCGGCGCCCGCCGTGTCGAGGACCCGGCCCAGCGTCTCGAAGAACAGCGTCCGGTTGGGCAGACCGGTCAGCGGGTCGTGCAGCGCCTGGAATCGCAGCCGCTGCTGGAGTTCGTACCGCTGGGTGATGTCCTCGATCATCGCGACGGTGAATCGAGGCCGGCCGTCCTGTCGGATCAGCGAGACGGCCAGATCCGTCCAGACCACACTGCCGTCCTTGCGGTGGTAACGCTTCTCCACCCGGGCCGTGTCCTGCTTGCCGTCGGTCAGCTCCTGGTAGAGCTCCCACATCCCGGCGGCGTCGTCGGCGTGGAACAGCGCCGCCACGTTGGTATCCCGTAACTCCTCGATCGAATAGCCGAGCATGTCGGCGAACGCCTGGTTGACATCGATGATCCGACCGTCCACGCCGGCGATGCCGATCCCGATCGCGGCACCGGTGAAGACCGCCCGGAACCGGGCCTCGCTGTTGCGCAGCGCCTGTTCGACCTCGTCGCGCGCCTGCCAGGCGGATCGGGCGATCCGCTCCTGCTGGCTGAAGGTGCGGTCGCGCAGCGCGCGGGCGAACCCGGCGGCCAGCCCGCCCTGAACCGACGCGATCCGGTCGGCGAGGTCCGGCGGCCGGTCACCGGCGCCCAGCACCTGGCGCGGGAACGCCGCACCGAGGGCGTGCAGCGTCCAGTCCAGGGCCTCCGGCTCGGTGAGGTGCGCCTCCACCAACGCCCGCCCGACCTCCTCGGCAGGGCTGGCGGTGAATGGCTCCGCCCGCACCGCCTGCGCCAGCCGGATCGTGTGCACCAGCAGCAGCCGCTCGGTCTCGGCCGCGCTGAGCGGCACGAAACCGAGGCGGCGTACCGCGCGGGCCCAGTCGGCGGCGTACCCCTGGGCGTCGGCCCGGCCGGCGTCGACCCCGGCGGGATCCGGGACGGCGGCCACTCCGGTCAGCCGGCGGGCTGGTCGTACCGGGCGACGCCCCCGAAGGCGCCGAACCGCTCCGGGTGCTCGTCCACATCCGACGACGAGTCGGGTCGCCACAGCGGCATGTGCACCACGCCCGGTTCGAGGACCGTCCAATCGCCGAAAAAACCGGTGACCTGCGCGCGGGAGCGCAGGGTGATCTCGGTGTCCGTCCGTGCGGAGAGCCGCTGGGCATCCAGCATCTCCTGTGGCTGGTCCTCGAAGGTGGAGTGCGAGACGACCAGGAAGCTGCCCGGCGCGGCGGCGGCCCGCAGGGTGGCCAGGATCTCCTCAGGCCGGTCGCCGTCCGGGATGAAATGCACCACCCCGGCCAGCAGGATGCCCACCGGCCGACTGAAGTCGATCAGCCCGAGCTGCCGGGTCTCGGCGAGGATCCGAGCCGGCTCGCGCAGGTCAGCGTGGATGACCCCGGTCAACTCGTTGCCGGCGAGCAACTCCCGGCTGTGCGCGACCGCCACCGGGTCGATGTCGACGTACACCACCCGGGCCTTGGGGTTCAGCCCTTGCGCCACCTCGTGGACGTTGCCCACGGTGGGAATTCCGGAGCCGATGTCGAGGAACTGTTCGACGCCGGCGTCGAGCAGCACCCGGACGGCCCGACGCAGGAACTCACGGCCGGAGCGCATGGTGGCGGCGAGATTCGGGGTCATGCTGGCGATCTGCTCAGCCAACTGCCGGTCGATCTCGAAGTTGTGCGCCCCGCCCAGGAAGTAGTCGTACACCCGGGCCGCGCTCGGCCTGGTCAGATCGATCTCGGTCGGCAGTCCGTCCGGCATCAGCGTGCTCCCCAGTTCATCGCCGCGGCGCGGGACGGCACCGGCGCCGGGGCGTACCCGGGCACGCGCGAGCACCGGTCGACCCGCGGGGGTCGGGTGGTGTGGACCACTCTAAGCGGCGGACTCCAGAGTCGGGAGATTCGTTCAGGCTCTTTCCGCGCTCAGTCAGCCGACTCCAGCAGCAACGAGATGCCCTGTCCGACACCGATGCACATGGTGGCCAGAGCCCTGCGGCCTCCGCGACGGCGCAATTCCAGGGCGGCGGTCAGCGCCAGCCGCGCGCCGCTGGCACCGAGCGGGTGCCCCAGCGCGATGGCACCGCCGTTCGGGTTGACGTGTTCGGCGTCCACGGGCAGTCCCAGCTCACGCAGCACCGCCACGGACTGCGCGGCGAACGCCTCGTTCAGCTCCACCACGTCGACCGCGCCCACCTCGACGCCGACCCGGTCGAGCAACTTGCGGGTGGCCGGCACCGGGCCGATCCCCATGATCCGGGGCGGCACGCCGGCCGCCGCCGCACCGCCGATCAGGGCCAGCGGGGTCAGGCCGTACCGCTGCACCGCCGCCTCGCTGGCCACCAGCAGCGCGACCGCGCCGTCGTTGACGCCCGAGGAGTTGCCGGCGGTCACCGTGCCGCCCGCCCGGAACGGGGTGGGCAGCGCGGCCAGCTTCTCCAGCGACGTCTCCCGGGGGTGCTCGTCGACCTCGACAAGTCGGGTCTGGCGGCGACCGGCCGGCACGGACACCGCCACGATCTCCTCGGCGAATCGGCCGTCGGCCTGCGCCTTGGCCGCGCGCTGCTGTGAGCGGTACGCGAAGGCGTCCTGCTCGGCCCTGCTGACGCCGTACTCGGCGGCCACGTTCTCCGCCGTCTCGGGCATCGAGTCGACCCCCCACCCGTCCCGCATCAACGGGTTCACCAGCCGCCAGCCCAGGGTGGTGTCGTACACCTCGGCCGAGCGGGAGTACGCCGACGTCGCCTTCGGCATGACGAACGGCGCCCTGCTCATGCTCTCCACCCCGCCGGCGATCACCAGCTCCGCGTCCCCGGCCACGACGGACCGGGCGGCGGTGGCGAGGGCGTCCAGCCCAGAGCCGCAGAGCCGGTTGATCGTGGTGCCCGGCACCTCCTCGGGCAGGCCGGCCAGCAGCGCCGCCATCCGGGCCACGTTGCGGTTGTCCTCGCCGGCCTGGTTGGCGCAGCCGAGCACCACGTCGTCGACCCGCGCCCAGTCCACCGACGGGTGGCGGGCGACCAGCTCACGGATCACGTGCGCGGCCAGGTCGTCGGGGCGGACGCCGGCCAGCGCGCCCGCGTACCGGCCGATCGGGGTACGGACACCGGCCACTAGGTATGCCACGGTCATCGCGAGTCCTTAAGGGGGTGCAGACGGCGGGGGGTGGGGCATCCCACCGTGGTCAGGTGGGCTTCCGGGCGCCAGGATATCCGCGCGCGCAGCGGATAGGTTGACGGCATGACCCGGGCACAGTTCAGCGCAGAGACCAGCGGTGGTGGTGCGTTCGTCCGCCAGCCCAACCGGTTCACCGGCCGGGTCACCCCGGACTCGACCGCCCTGCCCGGCGGCGGCCCCGACGAGCAGGGCCGCTGGCCGCTGGAGGCCGGCCGGTACCGGCTGATCTGGTGCCGCGCCTGCCCGTGGGCGCACCGGGCGAGAATCGTGCGCGGCCTGCTCGGGCTGGACGACGCCATCTCGCTGGGCACCGTCGACCCGATCCGGGACGAGCGGGGCTGGGCGTTCGCCCTCGACCCGGACGGCTTCGACCCGGTCCTCGGCGTCAGCTTCCTCTCCGAGGCATATCTGGCCACCGACCCGGACTACACCGGCCGGGTGACCGTGCCGGCGCTGGTCGACAGCCTGACCGGCCAGGTCGTCACCAACGACTACCCGCAGCTCACCCTCGACTTCTCCACCGAGTGGCGGCGGCTGCACGCTCCGGACGCGCCGGATCTGTACCCGGTCGAACTGCGCCCCGAGATGGACACGCTGATGGCCGAGATCCACACCGACGTCAACAACGGCGTCTACCGGTGCGGGTTCGCGACCTCCCAGGAGGCGTACGACGAGGCGTTCCGGGCACTCTTCGCCCGGCTGGATGCGCTCTCCGAGCGGCTGGCCGGGCAGCGTTACCTGATGGGTGACGCTATCACCGAGGCCGACGTGCGGCTGTTCACCACGCTGGTCCGCTTCGACGCCGCGTACCACGGGCACTTCAAGTGCAACCGCAACAAACTGACCGAGATGCCGGTGCTCTGGGCGTACGCCCGGGACCTGTTCCAGACCCCGGGCTTCGGCGAGACGGTGGACTTCGACCACATCAAACGGCACTACTACGGCACCCACCGGGAGATCAACCCGAGCGGCATCGTGCCGCTCGGGCCTGACGAGTCCGGCTGGAGCACGCCACACGGGCGTGGCTGAGCCGGGTCGGCCCGGCACCACGACCGCGCCGAGGGCTGGCTCGGACGTCGCCCGCCGGGTCGCCGGGTCCGCCGCGGTCGGCTGCACGCTGGCCGGTGCGGTCGCGGTGACGGTCGCCGTGGTCGCCGGTCCCGGTCCAGGGCTCACCGGGTACGTCAGTGAGTCGGGCATCGCCGGCAGTGGCTACGCCGCGACGTACCGGATCGGGATCCTCGCCCTGGCCAGCGCGTTGCTGCTGGTCGGCGCGGCGCTGCCTCCCGGGGTGTGGGCGGCGGCCCCGGCGCTGCTCGCCACCGGTGCCGTGTTCACCGCGGTGTCCGGGGCGGTGACCTGCTCCGCCGGTTGCCCGCTGCCGCCGTTCGAGCGAGCCACGACGGCGGATCTGGTGCATGGCGGCGCGAGCATCGCGGCGACCGCGACGGTGGTCCTCGCCATGGTCACGCTCGCCGTGTCCGGGCCGGCGGGCCCGGTGGTGCGTCGGCTGGCCGGCGTGGCCGTCGCGCTGGCCCTACCGCTCGCTGCCGCGTTGGGGCTGGGGATGCTCCTCCTCGGCCGGGGCACGGTGGTGGGTGTGCTGGAGCGGCTGATCCTCGCGCTCGCCGTGTTGTGGGGCCTGGCCACCGCCACCGCCCTGGCCCTGGCCCGCCGCTAGGGCTGTAAGGAGCATCACGACCAGCATTCCTTTCACCTCGGAGAAGGGCCGGCGTAACGTGGCCCAGCGATGACCAACATCTGGGGCCTCACCGTCCGCCTGTATGTCGATCTCCGACTGCAGGCCAGCGGCATCTGTCCGGGCTAGCTGCGTTCCTACGCCTGCCCCGATCAGACCGGACAATTGGACACGTTCTCATGCCCTTCAGCCTGCGCAAGATTCCCTTCTCCGTGCAGATCCTGCTCGGCCTCGTGCTCGGCGTCGCGCTGGGCTTCCTGGCCCGCACCAACGACCTGAGCTGGCTGACCAGCACCCTGCACACCGTCGGTGGCCTCTTCATCCAGCTGCTCAAGCTGGCCGTGCCGCCGCTGGTCTTCACCGCCATCGTGGTCAGCGTGGTGAGCCTGCGCGGTGTGGCCAACGCCGCCCGGCTCGCGCTCAAGACCCTGATCTGGTTCGGCATCACCGCCCTGATCGCGGTGAGCATCGGCATCGGCCTCGGCCTGCTCGTCAACCCGGGCAAGGGAGTGACCCTCGACCTGGGTGGCGCGGCGCCGCCGAAGAACACCGGCTCGTGGACCGACTTCCTCACCGGCATCGTGCCCACCAACCCGGTCGGCGCCTTCGTCGAGGGCAACGTCCTTCAGATCGTCTTCCTCGCCATCGTGGTCGGTGCCGCGGCCCTGCTGGTCGGCGACGCCGCCGAGCCCTTCGTGGCGCTGAACCGCTCCCTGCTGGAGATCGTCCAGAAGGCGCTCTGGTGGGTCATCCGCCTCGCCCCGATCGGCACCCTCGGCCTGATCGGCAACGCCGTGGCCTCGTACGGCTGGGACCTGCTGGCCCCCCTCGCCACGTTCACCACCGCCGTCTACGTCGGCTGCGCCATCGTGCTGTTCGTGGTCTACCCGCTGGTGCTGGTCCTCGCCGGCCGCCTCAACCCGCTGCGCTTCTTCGCCGGCGCCTGGCCGGCGATCGAGCTGGCCTTCGTGTCCCGCTCCTCGGTCGGCACCATGCCCGTGACCCAGCGCTCCGTCGAGCGGCTCGGCGTGCCGCGCGAGTACGCCTCGTTCGCGGTGCCCTTCGGCGCCACCACGAAGATGGACGGTTGCGCCGCGATCTACCCGGCCCTCGCCGCGATCTTCGTGGCCCAGGTGTTCGGCGTGCAGCTCGGCGTCACCGACTACCTGCTGATCGCCTTCGTCTCGGTGGTCGGCTCGGCGGCCACCGCCGGCCTGACCGGCGCGATCGTGATGCTCACCCTGACCCTCAGCACGCTGGGCCTGCCGCTGGCCGGCGCCGGCCTGCTGCTGGCCATCGACCCGATCCTGGACATGATCCGCACCGCCACCAACGTTGCCGGGCAGGCCCTGGTGCCGACCGTGGTCGCTGCCCGCGAGGGCACCCTCGACCGGGTCGCCTACGAGTCCGCCGGTCGCCGCGACCTGACCGACCCGGACCCGATCGCGGAGACCCGACCGGACCGGAACGACGAACTGAGCCCTGTTCCCGCCTGACCAGGTTGACACCGACGGAGACGGGCCCCTGCCCCCGAGGGGTCCGTCTCCGTTTTCGAGAGGATGACCACATGAGCTCCCTGTTCGCACCGCTGGCCCTACGCGCGGTCAACCTGCCCAACCGGATCGCCATGGCGCCGATGTGCCAGTACTCGGCCGGCCCGGACGGTCTGCCCACCGACTGGCATCTGATCCACCTCGGCACCCGCGCGGTCGGCGGCGCCGGTCTGGTGCTGACCGAGGCGACCGCCGTACTGCCCGAGGGCCGGATCAGCCCGCAGGACACCGGGCTGTGGTCCGGCGCGCACGTCGACGCGTGGCGGCCGGTGACCGGGTTGCTCGCCGCCCACGGCGCGGTGCCGGCCGTGCAGCTCGCGCACGCCGGGTTCAAGGCCTCCACCTATCGGCCGTGGGCATCGGAACGCGGCGGTGTGCCGGACGCCAACGGTGGCTGGACGCCCGTCGCCCCCGGTGCGGAGCCGTTTACCGCCGGCTACCGGACGCCGAGCGCCCTCGACGAGGCCGGCATCGCCAGTGTCGTCGACGCGTTCGCGGCCGCCGCCGACCGTGCGCTGGCCGCCGGCTTTGCCGCCGTGGAGATCCACGCCGCCCACGGTTACCTGCTCAACGAGTTCCTCTCCCCGCTGACCAACCACCGCACCGACTCCTACGGCGGCGACCGGGCCGCCCGGATGCGGCTCACCCTGGAGGTGGCCCGCGCGGTGCGCGCCGCAGTCGGTGAGGACGTGCCGGTGCTGACCCGGATCTCCGCCACCGACTGGGTCGAGGGCGGCTGGACGATCGAGGACAGCGTGGTGCTCGCCGGCGAGCTGGCCGGCGTGGGCGTCGACCTGGTCGACGCTTCCTCCGGTGGCGTGAGCGTGGACCAGCGCGTCCCGCTCGGCCCCGGCTACCAGGTGCCGCTGGCCGCCCAGATCCGCCGCGAGGCCGGCGTACCGACCGGCGCGGTGGGCCTGATCGTCGAGCCCGAGCACGCCGAGCAGATCATCGCCAGCGGCGAGGCCGACCTGGTGCTACTCGGCCGGGAGTTGCTGCGCGACCCGTACTGGCCGCGCCGGGCCGCCGCCAAGCTCGGCGTCGCATACACCGGGCCCGCCCAGTACGCCCGCGCCTGATCCCGGGCCGGTCGGGCGGCTGCCGCACCGCGTAACCGTCCGACCGTCAACCCCGCCGTCCGACCGTCAACCAGCCAGGTGCGACCAGTCGCCCTCCAGGTCCTGCCAGGTGCCCTGGGCCGCCACCGTGCCACCGAGCAGCACCACCACGTGGTCGGCCCGGACCAACGCGGCGCGTTTCGCGGTCGAGCCGACCACGGTCACCCCATGTCCACGCAACGCCTGCCACAGCGCCAGCTCGGTGGTGACGTCCAGCGCCGACGACACGTCGTCCGCGACCAACAATTCGGTACGCGGGGCCAGCGCCCGGGCCAACGCCAACCGCTGCAACTGCCCGCCGGAGAGCCGGGTGCCCTTGTGCCCGATGAGCAGACCCAGCCCACCGCCAGCGGCGGCCAGATCATGGTCGAGCTGAGCGGTGCTGACCGCCCCGGCCGCGTCCACCTGGTGCCCGAGTGCGATGTTGTCGGCCACCGTGCCGGAGAGCACCCGAGGCAACTGGCCGACGTAGCCGACCTGATTGGGGCGCAGGAACAGCTCCGGCTCGGTGACCGGGTCGCCGTTCCAGGCCAGCTGGCCGGTGTGGTGCACGATCCCGGCCAGCGCCCGCAGCAACGAGGACTTGCCCGACCCCACCGGCCCGACAACCAGCACCAACTGCCCACGTTGCACGGTCAGGTCCACATCCCGGACGGCGACCGTACCGTCGGAGTGCAACACCCCGAAGCCCCGTAACTCCAGCCGGCGCAGCGGATGCCGGGGCGGTGGCGTCGGCGCGGGCGCCGTCCCGGCGGCCAGGTCGACCGCCGAAACCCCCGCGGAGTACGCGTTCACCCCGGTCATCGCCACCGTGCGTCGGGTCCAGACCCGCGCCGAGGGCAGCTGGGAGATCAACGACGCCGTTGTCCAGGCGAACCAGCGGGCCGCGCCCAGGGTGGAGACGGCCACCAGCACCGCCCCGGCGGAGATCCCGCCGTTCAGGTAGAGCGCCCACGCGCCGATCGGCAACAACCCGCTGGCCACCGACGGCGTGGAACGCGACCACACCTGCACCGAGATCTCCCGCCGCTGCCGGTCACTGCGCAGCACGTCCAGGTCGGCCAGGTGGCGTAGCACCGCCGTGGTCGCGCCGGCAAGCTTCACCGTCCGCGCTGCGGAGAGCGCGGAGACCAGCGCCGTGGCGAAGGCGGCCCGCGCCGTCACGGTCGCCCGGGCCGCACGCTCGAGCTTCGGCCCGAACATCGTCGCGGCCAGCCCGGAGACGACCATCGTGCCGAGGAAGAACAGCCCCGGTACGACGCTGCCGGTGACCGCCGTCATGGCGACCACCAGGACCAGCGCGACGGCCTGGTCCAGCACGTTGTCGGCGAGCTGGACCACCCGCTCGGTGTCGCCGCCCTGCGCCACCACCTCGGCCGGGGTGTGCGAGCTGACCCGGCGCGGCCCGGTCTGGCCGTGCACCAGGCGCAGGCCGATCCGCAGCATCTGCCGCACCCACCACTGGGGGAACCAGACGTGGGTGTAGTACGGCACCGGCAGGGTCACCAGCAGCCCGGCCACGATCCCCACCGCCGGCAGGTACGGATTACCCGTCCCGTCGACCAGGTCGGCCCAGAGCCAGGGCAGCACCGGCCCGTCCAGACCCAGCAGGCTGAGCCCGAGGAACAGCCCGACCGCGGCCAACCCGTACCGGGGATCGTTGGTGCAGAGTCGGACGATCTCCCGCAGCGTCCGGGCCGGCGGCACGGGCGGCAGGGGCGGCGGGTCGGCCCGGGTCGGCGCGACCGACCCGACCGGCGCGGGCGCCGGCTCGCTCGGCCAGGCGTCGCCCGGGTCGGGGCCGACCAGCAGGTCGGTGCCGACGCCGGTGCGGCCAACCGGCGCCGCCGCGGCGTACGCGGCGGCGTGACTTGTCGCCAGAAGTTCGGCGAAGCGCGTCGACGTCTCCAGCGGGCCGGCCTCGACCACCGCGCCGTCGGCCAGCACCACCACCTCGTCACAGCGACGCACGGAGGAGAGTCGGTGCGCGATGACGATGCCGATCCGGTCGCGCAGCAGTCGTTCGGTGGCCCGCTGCACCCGTGCCTCGGTGACCGGGTCCAGCCGCGCGGTGGCCTCGTCGAGGATCACCACATGCGGGTCACGGACCAGGATGCGGGCGAACGCCACCAGCTGCTCCTGACCGGCGGAGAGCACGTGCCCGCCCTCCCCCAGCCGGGTCGCCAACCCCTCCGGCAGCTCGGCGATCCAGCCGGCCAGGCCCAGCTCGTTCAGCGCCTGGGCTGCGGCGTCGAGCAACTCCGGGTCAAAGAGCGCGACGTTCTCGGCGAGCGTGCCGGCCAGGATCTCGGTGCGCTGCGGCACCAGCGCCACCCAACGGCGCAGCTGCTCGATGTCGAGGTCGCACAGGTCGGTGCCGCCGAGGAAGACCGTTCCCGGCGGCACGTCGACTGCCCTGGTGAGCACCTTCGCCAGAGTGGACTTGCCCGAACCGGTCCGCCCGATCAGCGCGTACGAGCGGCCGCGCGCGAAGGTGAGGCTGAGCCCACGCAGTGCGGCCCCTCGGCCACTCTCCGGGCCGCTCACCTGGTAGCCGAACGTCAGGTCGCGGATGCGCAGGTCACCCTCGGGCGGGCTGGCCCCGCCAACGGGCTCCTGCCGGGCCTGGTGAAGCAACTGCACCCGGGCCCACGCGCCGAGGGCCTCCTGGATCTCCGGCACCATCCGGCTGACGTGTTCCGCGGTGGCCCCGAAGGCCAGGGCGAGCAGCCAGATGGCGGTGAGCCGAGCGGCGTCGACCCGGTCGGTGGTGAACGCCCAGGCCCCGCCGAGCACCACCACGCCAATGCCAGCCCGGATCGTCGCGGTGGCGGCCGTGGCCACCCGGGCGGACATCACCCAGACCAGGTTGCCCCGGGACAACACGGTGGCGGCCCGCCGGGCGTACAGCCGCAGCACGTACGGCCGGGCCAGGCTGGTCCGTACGTCGTCCTGGCCGTGCACCGCCTCCTCCATCACCGCGGCCAGGTCGGACCACGCCTCCTCCTCAGCCATCCGAGCCGGGGCAATCCGCGCCGTGGGCCGGCGCAGCCCGGCCGCGAGCACCACCGTGAGCAGCAGCATCGCGATCCCGGCCGGCCACCACACGGCCAGCGCGACGACCATCGACAACAGGCCGACGCAGAGGCCCTGGGCGAGCCGGGTGCCCTGGTTACGGACCGCCGACGCCACCTGGTAGACGTCCCCGTCGATACGGTCGAGCAGCTCGCCCACCGGGGTGGTCTCCAGGGTGGGCAGGTCCTGCCCGAAAGCCACCTGACAGAGCCGGCGACGCACGTCGGCGGACCAGTCAGCGGTCAGACCGGCCATCAGCAGGCTCACCGCGAGGTCGGTGAGGACCACGGCGACCAGCGCCGCCGCCAGCACAGCGAAGAACCCGGCCGAGCGGTGCACCAGCACCGCGCCGGCCAGCGCCGACGCGCCCGCCTGACCGGCGGCGCCGAGCACGATCAGGACGGCCACGATCGTCATACGACGTGTCGAGGTGCCCCACAGATCTCGGAGCAGGCGCATGGAGAGTCCTCCGGACGTGGGGTGGCCGAGACCCCAGCCTGCCGGCGCCGACCCGTCAGCTCAACCGATTTTCCCGGCCCTGAGCAGGGCATCAGCCAAGTCTGACAGCCCGACCGCCCACTGCCGAGCAACCCCTGACGCACCTTCGATCGAACAATCGGGTTGGACGGCTCTCACCCCCGCCGTCAGCCCGCCCCCTCAGCCTTCCGCCCACGCCCACGCCCCGGGACACCCCCGGCCCGACCGAAAGGCGATCGCCCAAGCCGCGATGCATCACCCACGCCGGCCCCTGACTGGTCTTTTGTCCGCATTTGATACTCAGCGCCATGATCGGCATTCGATGATCAACTCGGTTTCGGTGATGTCGGGGTATCGCGCCGCCCCGAACACCCCGACATCAAGGACGTCGAGTGGATCATTGGGGATTGGGTGGCCTGAGGGCACGCTTGTTGGGCTATCTGGGCGGTTTGTTCGGCCGAGGGCGCCTTTGGGTTGTGACCGGTCGCACCCGTGGGCCGGAATCATGGCCGGCCCGCGGTCGTTACATACCCTGACGATCGCAGCACCACCGGCCCGCCACCCCACCCCCCGGGGCCCCCGGGGTTGGAATGCCGGGCCCCGCCCGGTCGTTGCAGTCCCCACGAACGACCACCCGGCCACCGCCTCCATGAGGGTGCCGATGGATGGGCCACCCCCGGAATGCCCCCGGCCCCCCGGTCGTTACACACGAACCCGGCGCCCACGAGCCCCCGCCCGTAGGCCGCCGACCCCGACGCCGAGCAACCGTAGGCGCCCACCCCGCAGACTTTCCCCCCTTGTATGTGCAGCGCCGGACGAGGTGCTCACACCCGCACCGCCGACCCCCATCGGTGAGCGGGTGTCCTTACCCCCGAAGGAGCTAACCCTCATGAACACGATCATTCGTAAGAGCGTGTTGTCTGTTGCTGGTCTCGCGTTCGCCGGTGGCGTCTTCGCCGGCCCGATCGCCGCCCACGCCGCCAACCCGGTCGAGGGCAAGCCCGCCGCCGTCGCGGTGCAGGCTGACAAGCCCGACACCAGCAAGCTGATCCCGCACGGCACCCAGGGTGAGCAGTCCCGGATCCCCCTCAACGACGAGCAGACCGCGAACGTCAAGGCGATCATCGCCGCCACGAAGAAGGCCGGTCTGCCCGAACGCGCCGCGGTCATCTCCATCGCGACGAGTTTCCAGGAGTCGAAGCTGGAGAACCTGGGCCACCTCGGCGACCGCAACGACCACGACTCGCTGGGCCTGTTCCAGCAGCGCCCGAGCTCGGGTTGGGGTACCCCGGAGCAGATCACCGACCCCGAGTACTCCACCACCGCGTTCCTCAAGGGCCTGAAGCAGGTTGACGGGTGGCAGGACATGCCCCTGACCAAGGCCGCGCAGACCGTCCAGGTCTCCGCCTACCCCGACGCCTACGCCCAGTGGGAGCAGCAGGCCGCCGACCTCGTCGCCCAGCACTGGAACAGCTGACCCACCGCACGACCCGCACGACACCGACCGCTGGCCGGCACCCCCACCCGGGATGCCGGCCAGCGGCGTTTCCGCGTCCGGTCACGAAGATCGTAAAGACCTTGGACAGTTTCCGTTACCCCTGAACGGTAAGTGTCCAAGATCTGCAGGTCCGCTGCGAAGCGGCCGGGTTCAGCGCTGGCAGGCAGCACGCGGCAGCGGGGCAGCGGGGCAACTGCGCCACGACCACCGGCACGCAGACCTCGCGCCCAGCAGCGAACAGCCTTCGCCCAGCGCCCCAGAGGTCAGCAGCCAAAGGCCCGCAGCCAACGCCAGCAGGCAACGGTCAGAAGAGGACCGTGGCGAGGGTGCCGATCGGCTGGAAACCGCAGCGTTCGTAGACCCTGCGGGCCGGGAGGTTGAAGTCGTTGACATAGAGGCTGACCGTGGGAGCGACCCGCAGCAGCGCGTCGCGGACCACGGCTGCCATGGCGGCGGTGGCTATCCCTCGGCCCCGCCACTCCGGTGCCACCCAGACGCCCTGGACCTGCGCCGTCCGCTTGGTCACCACGGCCAGCTCGGCCTTGAACACGACCTTGCCGTCGACGAAGCGGGCGTACGCCCGACCGGCTCGGACCAGGTCGTTGACCCGCCGGCGGTAGCTGCGCCCGGCGTCCTCGGCCAGTGGGGAGACGCCGACCTCCTCGGTGTACATGGCCACCGCCGCTGGGAAGAGCCGATCGACCTCGCCGGAGCGGACCTGGCGGACCTCCGGGTCGGCCGGTACGGACGGCAGGGTGTCGGCGGCGAGCAGTGGCTGGTTGGGGCGGACGTCTCGGGCTGGCCCCCAGGTGTCGGAGAGCCGGTCCCACAGCCCGAGGACGGCATCTGCCCGGCCGACGATGGAGGAGCAGAGCCGTTCCTCGCCGGCGAGGAGGTCGGCGAAGGCGGCCACCGCGGCGTCGGTCGCCAGCACCGGGGTCAGGTTGCCGCCGAGCCAGCAGAGCGATTCCAGATTGCGCCGAGTGCCGTACCCCAGGATCCTGCCCTCGGCCCGCCACCAGGAGAGTCCGCGCGCGGCGATGCGCTCGGCGACCTGCGCGCCCGCGAACGGGTCATGGTCGAGCAGTCGCTCGACCGCGCGGCGCTCCGATTCCCCCAGTTGTCGTACCGGCACCGTCAGCACGACCACCAGCCTGCCAGATCGACCCCCCGCTCCGCCGGTCGAGTGACGAGGCCGCTTTCAAACGGTCACCGGCTCTGCGGGCTCGCTGATCGGCCGGGTCCGTCCGGCCCACCGGACGACGGGGGGCACCAGGGCCCCGAGCAGGAGAAACAGGGCACCGAGCACAAGCCAGCCCGGTACGCCCCAGCCGAGCGCGAGGCTGGTGACCAGCACCGGCGCGAGCATCTTGCCCAGTTCGTAGCCCATGCCGTACGCCCCCTGGTACTGCCCCTGGGCGTTTGCTGGCGCCAGCCCGAAGGAGATCCCCCAGCCGGCGGCGGAGTGCCACAGCTCCCCGGTCACGTGGGCGAGCGACCCGCAGGCGAGCAGGCCGATGGCACCGGCCGTGGGCAGCGCGCCGCTGGCGGCGAAGAGTACGCAGGCCAGAGCGATGGCCACGCCCGCTCGACGGGCGGCGCGGGCGGCTCCGGGCAGGGTGGCGGCGCTACCCGCGGCGCGTACCTGGAGGAGCACCACCAGCACGGTGTTGACCAGCGTCAACGCGGAGATCATCCAGGCGGGTGCCCGGGTGTGCCCGGCAATCCACAGCGGCAGGGCGATGGTGAGCAGGCTGAAGTGCATGGACATCAGCCCGTCGACCAGGGTGAAAGCGAGGAAGGGGCGGTCCCGCAGGGCGATCAGCCGGGGGCCGTGCGTCGGGGCGGCGACCGGGGCGACGGTGGGCAGTCGGAGGAAGATCGCCGCTGCGGCCATTGACGCCGCCGCCGCGGCCAGGATCAGCGCGACGTACCCGGTGCGGGTGTCGGCGGCGATGGCGAAGCCGCCGAGGACGGCGCCGACGGAGATCCCGACGTTGGTGGTGGCCCGGAGGTAGGCGCGGGTGCGTACCCGCTGGTCGGCCGGGATCGCTCCGGCGATCAGCGCGCCCCGGGCGCCGCGCTCGATCGCGTCGGCGAGTGCCGTAGCGGCTCCCACCAGCACGAACGTGGGGAACGAGCGGACGGCGATCAGGCCGGTGGTCAACATCCCGGCGGCGAACAGCGCGCCGATCTGCACGCCGCGTGGGCCGACGCGGTCGGCCAGGTAGCCGCTCGGTGTGCTGGCCAGTACACCGACCAGCGCCGAGATGGTCAGCCCGATGCCCACCTGGGTCGCCGACAGGCCGATCGATCGGGTGAGGAAGAGCGCGCTGGCAACGAGCCACAGCCCACGCCCGACGGTTTTGACCAGGGTGCCGAGGGTGAGGACCCGGGCCGGGCCCGGCGGAGGAAGCAGGCGCATGATCGACACCCTAGCAAGACGTACGTACGGTTTATAAACAAGGGGGTTGTCGACGATGCATTGCCGATATATCGTCGATGCATCAGCGACAGTACGGCGAGAGGAGGAACCCGATGAGGTTCCATCGACAGCACCACCCGATGCACGAGGCCCGGATGCGTGGGTTCGGCTTCCCGCCGGTTCCGCCCGGTCCCCATGGCGGCCATGGCCACGAGCACGGACACGGCGGCCCCTGGGGCGGCCGAGGCCGTGGACGCGGTCGAGGTCGACGCCCCAACGTCCGGGGCGCCGTGCTGGCCCTGCTCACCGAGCGGCCGATGCACGGCTACGAGATGATCCAGGAGATCGACTCCCGCACCGGCGGTGCGTGGCGGCCGAGCCCGGGCTCGATCTACCCCACCCTCCAGCTACTGGAGGACGAGGGCGTGATCGTCGCCAGCACGGAGGAGTCCAGCGGTGGGCGGAAGCGGTTCACGGTCACCGAGGCAGGTCAGGCGGAGGCCACCGAGGCCGCGCAGACCCCGCCCTGGGCGGACGTCGCCCAGGGCACGGTGAGCAGCTGGCACGGCATCCGCGACTCCGGCGCCCAGGCGATGAACGCCCTGCGCCAGGTGATGACGAACGGCACCGACGACCAGCGCGAGCGCGCCGCCCAGGTGCTCGACGAGACCCGACGCAAGCTGTACGCGATTCTCGCCGAATCCGAGTGACGCCAGGCCGCACCGCACCGGCGGGCCGGGACACAACGAAAGCGGCCGTTCCCGTAGGGGAACGGCCGCTTTCACGTACGGAACAGGATCAGTGCACGGTGACGGTCGGGCCGGTGACCAGCCCGCGCAGCTCCTCGGGAAGCTCGGCGCCCATCTCGTCGGCGATCCGCAGTGCCTCCTCGATCAGCGTCTCCACGATCTGCGCCTCGGGCACCGTCTTGACGACCTTGCCCTTCACGAAGATCTGGCCCTTGCCGTTGCCGGAGGCGACACCGAGGTCGGCCTCGCGGGCCTCGCCCGGACCGTTGACGACGCAGCCCATCACGGCCACACGCAGCGGCACCGGCAGCCCTTCCAGACCGGCGGTGACCTCCTCGGCGAGCTTGTAGACGTCTACCTGGGCCCGCCCGCAGGACGGGCAGGAGACGATCTCCAGGCCCCGCTCGCGCAGGCCGAGCGACTCCAGGATCTGGTTGCCGACCTTGATCTCCTCGACCGGCGGGGCGGACAGCGACACCCGGATGGTGTCGCCGATCCCCTCGGCGAGCAGGGCACCGAAGGCGACCGCCGACTTGATGGTGCCCTGGAAGGCCGGGCCGGCCTCGGTGACGCCGAGATGCAGCGGGTAGTCGCACTGCTCGGCGAGCTGCCGGTACGCCCGGATCATCACGACCGGGTCGTTGTGCTTGACGGAAATTTTGATGTCGCGGAAGCCGTGCTCCTCGAACAGCGAGCACTCCCACAGCGCCGACTCGACGAGCGCCTCGGCGGTGGCCTTGCCGTGCTTGGCCAGCAGCCGCTTGTCCAGCGAGCCAGCGTTGACACCGATCCGGATCGGCGTACCGGTGGCGGAGGCCGCTGCCGCGATCTCCTTGACCTTGTCGTCGAACTGGCGGATGTTGCCCGGGTTGACCCGGACCGCCGCGCAGCCGGCGTCGATCGCGGCGAAGACGTACCTGGGCTGGAAGTGGATGTCCGCGATCACCGGGATCTGCGACTTCTTGGCGATCGCCGGCAGCGCCTCGACGTCGTCCTGGGACGGCACGGCCACCCGGACGATCTGGCAGCCGGACGCGGTCAGCTCGGCGATCTGCTGAAGGGTGGCGTTGACGTCGGAGGTGAGGGTCGTGGTCATCGACTGCACGGACACCGGCGCACCGCCACCGACCGGCACCGAACCAACCATGATCTGGCGGCTGGCCCGACGAGGAGCGAGCGGCGGGGGCGGCACGGCGGGCATACCGAGACTGATAGCGGTCACTTCAGGCACTCACCTTGAGAAGAGCGTGATGGGGTTGACGACGTCCGCGGCGATCGTCAGCAACGTGAACGCGCCACCGATCAGGATCACCACGTACGTGAAGGGCATCAGTTTGAGGTAGTCCACCCGGCCGGGGTCGGCCCGGCCGATCCGCGCGTACACCCAGGAGCGGGCCCGTTCGTACCAGGCGATGGCGATGTGGCCGCCGTCCACCGGGAGCAGCGGCAGCAGGTTGAACACGCCGATGAAGAAGTTCAGCGACACGAAGAGCATGAAGAAGACCAGCCAGGCGTTGTTCTCCACGGCCTCGCCGCCGAGTCGGCTGGCGCCGACCACGCTGATCGGGGTGTCGACGTCCCGCTCGCCGCCGGTGAGGGCGGTCCAGAGGGCGGGGACCTTCTGCGGGAGGCGCTGCAACGCCTGGGCGGTGCCGACGGCCAGCTGACCGGTGAAGTCGGCGGTGGCGCCGAAGGCGCCGATCGGCCCGTACGTCACGCGGGTGGGGGTGGTGGGCACGAGGCCGACGCCGAGGGCGGCCACCGGTGCGGCGGCGCCGGTCGGGTTGTCCAGCGGCGGACGCTGGGTCTGCGCGAGCACCGTGCTGGTGGTGCCCGGCTGCCCGTCGCGGACGTACGCGATCTGCGCGGTGTCGCCCGGCTTGAGCGCGCGCAGCGTGGTGAGCAGGTCGCCGTAGGAGCCGATCGGGGTGCCGTTGACCGAGGTGATCCGGTCACCGTTGTGCAGTTGCGCCTGGGCGGCCGGGCTGGCCGCGTCGGCGGACGTGCACGCGCGCACGGCATTTTCCGGCACCACGCACTGGCTGAGCTGGATGACCGCGGGCTCCTCGCGGGCCTGCGTGTCGGTCGTCGGGAAGTCCGGGTTGGGCAGGCCGGCGGAGACGGCGAGGATCCAGATCGTGACGAGGGCGAGCGTGAAGTGCGTGATCGACCCGGCGGCCATCACGATCGTTCGCTTCCAGACCGGGTAGCGCCACATCACCCGCGACTCGTCGCCCGGCTCGACGTCGTCGTCCTGCGGAGTCATCCCGACGATCTTGCAGAAGCCGCCGAGGGGGATTCCCTTGAGGCCGTACTCGGTCTCACCCCGCTTGAAGGACCAGATGGTGGGGCCGAAGCCGACGAAGTACTTCGTGACCTTCATCCCGAACGCCTTGGCGGTCAGCAGGTGACCCGCCTCGTGCAGGCTCACCGAGATGAGGATGGCCAGGGCGAAGAGGACCACCCCGAGCAGGTACGACATCAAGCTCCTTCCACCGAACCCGCGATGATCTCCTGCGCATGCGCACGCGCCCACGACTCGGCCGCGAGCACGTCCTCGACGGTACCTGGTTCGTCGAAGTCTGGAGCCTCCTCCAACACTCGTTCGAGGGTGTCGACGATGCCGAGGAACGGCAGCCGGCCCGCCACGAACGCCGCCACACACTCCTCGTTCGCCGCGTTGTAGATCGCCGGGCGGCAGCGCCCAGCCTCCCCGGCGGCCTTGGCCAGCGCGACGGCCGGGAACGCCTCGTCGTCGAGCGGCGCGAACTCCCAGGTGTGCGCGGCCGTCCAGTCGACGGCGGAGGCGGCCTCCGGCACCCGGTCCGGCCAGCCGATACCCAACGCGATCGGCAGCCGCATGTCCGGTGGGCTGGCCTGGGCGATCGTCGACCCGTCGACGAACTCGACCATCGAGTGGATCACCGACTGCGGGTGCACCATGACGGTGATGTCGGCGTACGGCACGTCGAACAGCTCGTGCGCCTCGATCACCTCAAGGGCCTTGTTGACCATCGTCGCCGAGTTGATCGTGACGACGGGCCCCATGTTCCAGGTCGGGTGCGCGAGGGCCTGCTCGGGTGTGACCTGCGTCAACTCGTCGCGCTGCCGACCCCGGAACGGGCCGCCGCTGGCCGTGACGATCAGCCGACGCACCTCGCCGCGCGTCCCGGAGCGCAGGCACTGGGCCAGCGCCGAGTGCTCCGAGTCGACCGGCACGATCTGCCCCGGCCGCGTCACCGCAGCCTTGACCAGCGGGCCGCCGGCCACGAGCGACTCCTTGTTGGCCAACGCGAGGGTACGACCAGCACCCAGCGCGGCCAGCGTAGGAGCGAGGCCCAGCGAGCCGACCACACCGTTGAGCACAACGTCGCACGGCCACTGGGCCAGCTCGGTCATCGCGTCCGGACCGGCCACGATCTTGGGAAGCTTGAAGTCGCCGGTGGCCCAGCCCCGCCGGCTCGCCTCCGCGTAGAACGCGAGCTGGAGATCCTGCGCGGCGGACGCCTTGGCCACCCCGACCGCCTCGACGCCCAACTCCAGGGCCTGCGCGGCGAGCAGCTCGACGTTGCCACCGCCCGCACCCACCGCGACCACCCGGAACCGGTCCGGATTGCGCCGGACGATGCCAATGGCCTGCGTGCCGATCGAACCGGTGGACCCGAGCAGGACGAGGTCGCGGGGGGAAGTCACGCGGCTATTCTCCCCCACCGTCACTGAACGCCCGCTGGGAGCCTCAGCCCTCGCCGTCGGCCTGCGGCTCTGTTGGCGCCTCCTCGTCCAGCAGCTCCGCCGGGTCGATGGCGAACTCGAACGGCTCGCGCATCGCGAAGGTGCTCCCGGCCGCTGCGGCGGCGAGCGGCCGGTACTCCGCGTCGACCAGCTCGAACAGGGCGATGGTCGGCACCCGGTTGCGCAAGTCCACACGAAGGAAGAACGGCACTCCGGCGGCGGCGTACTCCCTTGGCCGGTCGATCACGTCCTTGCGCCGATTACCCGGCGAAACAATCTCTCCCAGCAACACCGCCTCGGCGATGGGAACCGTAGTGCGGCCGCCACCCGAGTTACGCAGCACGGCGATATCCGGGATGAAAAGATCGTCCCCAGACAAGACGTTGATCTCCGGGTAGACCCAGAACCCAGCCTTCCGCGCAGCGCGGTGCAGCACGTACGGCAATTCCCGCTCGACCGACTGATGATCGATTCCCGCGTGTGGTGTCACGATCACGCTTCCGCTCAGGACCTCAACCTTGGGGCCGTTGGTCTCCGGCAACAGGTCGAGGGCGAGCTGCGCGGTCCACGGCTCGTCGTGCCACCGAAGCACGTCGAACGACGGCTCGGTGTGCTGCGGCGCCGGCTCCGGCGCGAACGCTGCCTGGGCCATCCGGGCTCACCCCCTCAGCGGACCATCCTGCTCAGGTCAGCCTAGCCACCGCAGCCCGCACGACGCGTCATCGCACACCCAGTCCGACGTGTTTGCCACCCATACCAGCAGCACTCCTGCCGCTGATCGGTCGATGAAGCAGCAACCCCGGGCGTAGCCAGATGGTCCATTCGATTGCGGATACCGCCAATGCGAGTTGGCTGGCCGTCCACCCATCTAACCTCATTGATCAGCCACCATCCCCCGAAGAATGGATCTTAACTTCTGATGATGAGCTCACTGTCACCAGCCGGAATTCCCCATGGATCGACAGGTTCGCCCCCGTGATGCGTCCTGACAACAAATGAGAGGCATGCAACGAAGCCCTCTTCGGGATCGGATGACAGCAACACTGCGATTACCCTGCCTGCACGGTCATCGACGCCCGAAAAGCTTAGGATTCTGCGCCGCTCAATCTCACTCGCTGAACTTAGCGTCAGGGGAGAGTACACGGACTTCAACTTCACCCCGAGAACTCCACAGAAGAGCGCTCGCGTTACCGCACCTCCACCGACATTGCCCCTGATCTCCAACTCAGAGTGGCTGACACTGTATCGCCACGGTCGGAATTTTCCGTCCAACACAACAGGCAGTCTCTCGTAGCGAGACGGTTCATTAGCCAAACGGATTCGCCACCTCTATGCCACGTCGATAGAAAGTTGTGCGAGACATCGCCGACTTACTGCTCATGATGAGATTCAGTTCCCAGGCAGTCGCAGGGCCATCGAGCGATCAAGCGCCGGCTCACACCGTGACCGTCGTGGTGCGGTGCCGCACGACGGTCAGCCAGACGGCCACACCGATGCAGGTGACGGCCAGCAGGGACAGCAGCACCAGGGCCGGGTTGACCCAGGCGGGCACCAAATCGTAGGTGGCGTTGCATCGATCGTGGAGGGGAAACCATCGCGACGACTCACGCCAGTGCGCGGCACGGTAGGCCCTGTCGTAGCTGACGCCGGCCTGTTGGCAGGACTCCTCCGAGCTCATGAAGGGACCCGCGAACGCCCCGAGGAACCACGTGACAGCGGTGGCGACGATCGAGAGCCCGGCCGTCGCGACGAACCAGCCCGGAGTCTTCCACCGGCCGGTGAGCAGAGGTCGACCCCACAACCAGAGCACGAGCAGAGCAGGTACGGCGAGGCAGAGCCCGGTCGTGACGACGCCCATCCTCGTTTGTCACCCTCCCGCCAGCGAGCCAGTGTTGATCATTGCACGGGCTGGCTCACCGCCGCGAACGTGACGAAGGCGGTCCAGGCCGAGGGGGTGAAGGTCAGCACGGGCCCGTGCCGGTCCTTGCTGTCGCGTACACCGACCGACTCGGCGAAGCCCGCCACCTCGACGCAGTCGCCGTCGCCACCCGATCGGGACGACTTGCGCCACACCCCGTCACGCTCCATCGGTCATCTCCTTCGCTATCGCCACAATCAGTTCGCGGGACTCGATCGGGGTCAACGCCCGCTCCCCGAGTGAGCGCCATACGGTCTCGTAGACCTCGATTTCGTGCGCCTTGTCAAGGTAGACCGCGCCGCAGGGACCGTCCATATAGATCGTGGTCGGCTCCGGCTCCCGCACGTCGGTCGGGAAGTCGAGCATGGTGAAGGTGCCAGACGATGCCCAGCGGAACAGCCCAGCGGCCAGCGGCAGCACTCGCAGGTTGATGTTGTGCCGCTCGCTCGTCACCACCAGGGCCTCCAGTTGCCGGACCATTGCCGATCGATCGCGCAGCGGCCGGCGCAGCACCGATTCGTTCAGGATCACGTCGAGATGCGGGGCGCGGGGCACCGCACGGGCCAGCAAGCGCTGCCGACGCAGCCGGATGTCCATCCGGGCCTTGCGCTCCGCCTCGCCGAGCTGCGGGTGGTCGGTGGCGATCACCTCGGTCATGTACTCGACCGTCTGCAACAGCCCGGGAATGAGATCTGCTTCGTACTTACGGATCCGCGTGGCGGCGGCTTCTAGGCCGACGTACAGCTTGAACCAGTCCTTGATCGCTTCGCCGTAGCTGTGCCACCAGCCGTGCGCCTTGGTCTCCCGGGCCAGCGCCCGCATCGTCTCGATCGTCTCCGGCGAAGCGCCGTAGACGCGGCACATGGCCGCCACGTCGTTCGGGTGCATGGGGACCTGACCGGTCTCGTACCGCCAGATCCGCGGTGCCGACCATTCCAATTCCTTGGCTGCCGCGGTAACCGTCACATAGGCATTTTCGCGAAGCTCTCTCAGATATCTCCCGAGCTGCCTCCGCGGGACCGTGCTGCCGGAGTCGTCCACGTCATCTCCCTGGCTGTCGTCGTGTAAGACACCTCGCCCCTTGGTCTGGATTCTGCCGCGAAAGATTGCGTTGGGCCAGCAGCGAAACGACCATCGTGGACAGGAAGACAACAGCTCGGGACGGTCACCGTGGTAAGCGATATACCTCAGAGTCATATTTATGCCTGTGAGGTACACCGCTCGTCGGGAGGTCCCGCCCGGACGGGAGGACCATGGGCCCTATCGATGATCTACCGCTGCCGCCCCACGTCACCACCGCGGACGTCGTGCTCGCGCTGAGGGCGGTCACCGTGCACGCCCCCGAACGGCCCAACGGTGAGCGTTGCCGCAAGGACGAGGCAGCACACCCCTGCCAGCTGCACCGCTGGGGCCGTCGCGTCCTGGAGCAGCGCGGCCTGACCGACGAGCAGGTGCAGAGGTTGATGGCTTGCGGAACGGTGGCATTGTGATGAGCCACCGCGGCCGGGGAGCACCCGACAACCGGGGGCCGCGATGACCGCGCCACGGTGGATCATCCACCTGCCGACCACCCTGACCAGCCTCGACGAGGTCACCGCCCTGGCCGTGGCGCTACGCGACTCACTCGGCCACCTCGCCGTCGTCGACTTCGGCGAGACCACGCTCAGCGAGGAGGACGCGCAGTTCCTGCGTACCCGAGTGTTCTGTGACGGCCTGCTCGGCGATGCCGGCCGTTGCCGGCGGCGCGACGCCCACGACGGACCCTGCGCCGCAGTGTTCGGCACGGACGTCGAGGTGTCCGCGTGCTGCGGACACCCCGACGTCGCTCAACCCGTGCCGATCAGGGAGTGATGACGAACTGCGAACCCGGCTGGATGACGATGTTGCCGTCGGCCGGGTTGGTGATCGCGACGTTCGGCATGTTGCCGCCGCCGTTCTTGATGACTCACCGGCATCACGCTTCTCAACGCGCTGGGCTCACCGCGCGGGCACGGGCGTACCCAGGTGTTCAGGCGGTCGGTGCAGCTCGGACAAAGGCCTCCAACTCCTCGCCGCCGTACCACTCGGTGCGCCGGCCCACGTAGTCCATGCCGAGTCGCCGGCAGACCGCCATCGACGGCTCGTTGCCCGGCGCCACGACCGCGTAGATCTCCGAGGTGCCGGCGGCGAACTCCCGGGCGATGAGCGCACGGGCGGCCTCGGTGGCGTAGCCGTGACCCCACGAATCCGGGTGCAGGTGCCAACCCACCTCGATGTCGTCGGTGCGCCGCGCCTCGTCCCGCCCCGGCAGCGGCTTGAGCAGCACCGTGCCCGCCACCAGGCCGGTGTCCCGCACCTCGATCGCCCAGGTGCCGTACCGGCCATCGTCGGCGGCGTGCCGGTCCCGCCACACTCGCAGCCGCTCGGCCGCCTGGGCCGGGTCGGTCATCGGCAGCCCCGGTGCCACAGCCAGCCATCGCGTGATCTCGGGGCGGGAGTAGATGTCGTAGATCCGGGCCAGGTCGGCCGGATCGGCGGTCCAATCGCGCAGGATCAGGCGTTCGGTGGTGAGAACAGTCATGACCGGCGATCTTAAGGAGTGACGGCCCCGACGACCGGAAAAGAGATCCCGATGGGCGACGGATGGCAACGGGCGAAGCGGATCACCAGCGCCGCGTTCCGCCCGGTGCGCGGGCGGGACCTGTCGTTGCACGCCGCCGCGATCACCTTCTACGGGGCGATCGCGGTGGTGCCGGTCGCCCTGCTGGCGATCTGGCTCACCGCACTGGTGGCCGGGGCCGACCGGGTACGCCGGCTCGCCTCGTACGCCGTGGAGGCCCTGCCCACCGCGATCGGCACGCCCCGGGCGGTGGGCGCGCTCGTCGACGCCGGGGTGGAGTTGACCCCGCTGCTGGCGCTGGTCTCACTGCTGCCCGCGTCGCTGTACGGCGAGGGTCTGCGTCGGGCCTTCGTCTCGGTGGCCGCGCCCCGCTCCGACGAGCACCTGGTCGGCTGGCGGGGCCGGCTGCTGCTGCTGCCGCTGCTCGCGCCGGCCCCCGCGCTGCTGCTGTCGATCCTGCTGGCGCTGCCGCTCACCACCCGTCTCGTACGGCAGGGCGGCTGGCTCGGCGTACTGGGCGTGGTGCTGTCGTTCCTGGCGGTCTGGCTGGTGCTCACGCCGGTGCTGATGTGGGTGTTCCGGGTGGTCGGGCCGGCCTCGCCGGACTGGCTCTCCACGCTCGCGATCGGGTCGTTCACCGCGGCGAACCTCTCCGGCTTCCTGCACGGCTTCGTGCTCTTCGCCTCGCTCCCGCTGAACCTGGGGGTGCCGTACGGTGGCTTCAGGGAGATCGGCGCCGGCGTGGCCGTACTCCTCTGGCTCTACCTGTTCCACGTGATCGTCCTGGCCGGCTACTCCGCCACCCTGGCCCTCTCCCGCTGGCGCACCCACCCCCGGCCCGCTGCGCGGACTAGGCTGCCACGGCATGAGCAGTGAGATTCCGACCCGCGCCGACGTCGTGATCGTCGGTGCCGGGCACAACGGCCTGGTCTCCGCAGTCCTGCTGGCCCGCGCCGGCCTGGACGTCCTGGTGCTGGAGGCCGCCGACGTGATCGGCGGCGCGACCCGCACCGAGAACCCGTTCCCGAAGGTGCCAGGGCTGCGTCACTCCACCGGCTCGTACCTGCTCGGGCTGATGCCGCCGGAGTTGCTCGCCACGCTCGACGTGCGGATCCCGGTGCTGCGCCGCGACCCGCACTACTTCCTACCCACACCGGGCGGCCTCGGCTCGCCGTACCTGCTCTTCGGCAGTGACACCGCCGCCACCCGGGCGCAGCTCGCCGAGTTCTTCTCCCCCGCTGACGTGGCCGCCGACGATGCCATGCAGGCCGAGTTGGCCGCGCTGCGCGAGGACCTCGCCCCGGCCTGGCTGGCGGAGCCGCTGAGCGTCCAGGAAACCGCCGAGCGGCACGTCCGGCCGGCGCTGCGGCAGGTCTTCGTCGACCTCGTCCAGGGCTCGGTAGCCGACTACCTGGCCCGGTTCGAGTTCCGCTCCGAACTGCTGGTCAGCATGTACGCGGTCACCGACGGGCTGTCCGGGCTCAACGCCGGCCCGGACGACCCCGGCACCGGCCACAACTTCCTGGTGCACAACATGTGCCGGCTACCTGGCTCGGGCGGCACCTGGATGATCGCCGAGGGCGGGATGGGCACCGTCTCGCGCACGTTCGCCGAGGCCGCACGCGCCACCGGGGCGACAATTCTGACCGGTACGCCGGTGCGCGCGGTGACCCTGGACGGCGGCGCGGCGAGCGGAGTGGTGCTGGCCGACGGGCGGCAGGTCGCCGCCCGGGTGGTGCTCGGCGCGTGTGACCCGTACCGGCTGATGGACCTGCTGCCCGACGGTGCGCTGCCGGCGCCGCTCGGCGAACGGATGGCGGCGGTCCGCCGCCCCGGCACCACCCTCAAGCTCAACCTGGCGCTCACCGGGCTGCCGCAGTTCTCCTGCCTGCCGGTCGGCACGCCGAGCCCGTTCGGCTCGACCATCCACCTGCTGCCCGGGTCCGCGTCGCTGGTCGGCGGTGAGGCAACGCCGCCGATGACCGCGCTGCGCGCGATGTGGGCGGATGTGCAGGCTGGGCTGCTGCCGGCGGAGCCCACCATCGAGTGGTACCTGCACACCACCGTCGACCCGTCGCTCTCCGACGCCGCCGGGCACCACTCGTCGGCGCTCTTCGTCCAGTCGGTCCCCTACGAGCTGGCCGGCACCACCTGGGACGCGGCGCTGCCCGGTTACGTCGACCGGCTCATCGAGATCGTCGAACGGTACGCCCCCGGCACCGGTGACCTGATCGCCGACGCGGTGCCACTGCCCCCGCCCGGCATCGAGGCCCACTTCGGCATCACCGGCGGGCACATCCACCACGTCGACAACACGGTCTCGTTCACCGACCGGATGCCGTACGCCACCGGAATCGACGGCGTGTACGCCGGCAGCGCCGGCTGCCACCCGGCCGGCAGCGTGATCGGCGCAGCCGGCCACAACGCCGCCCGCCGGATCCTCACGGACCTGGGTCGCTGACGCCCCCTCCCCCGCGATCTTGCACTTTCGGTCGCACTTTTGGGGCATATGCCAGTCTCGCCCCGGCAGAAAGTGCAAGATCGTGCAGGGGTTGGGGTTAACTCAGCGCGTCGCCCGCCGGGGCGGGGGCTTCCGCGTCTACCCGGTGGGCGCGGACCTTGTGACCGACGCTCGTCAGGCAGCGGCCAGACGGCAGGTCAAACTTCCAGCCGTGCAGCTGGCAGGTCAACTGGTCGCCGTCGACGATGCCGAACCGGGTCAGGTCCGCCTTCAGGTGCGGGCAGCGCCGCTGCACCACCCAGTCGCCCAGGGTGACATCCTCGGCGTCGGTGGAGCGCTCGTGCTCGTCGTACCAGCCCTCGGCGTACTGGAGTCGCTCCTCGGAAAGGCACTTGAAGAACGCGTAGACGAACTCGTTGTACTGGCCGATCCGGGCCGCCGAGAACCGGCAGGACAGGAAGAGCGAGTTGACCCAGTCGACCTCGTCGATGAAGAGGAGATGCTCGATCAACGACCGCTCGGTACGGAACCGGTAGCGCACCTTCTCGTCGGCGTACGGCCGGACCTCCTTGCCCGGGAAGTCCACCACGATCGACTCGACGCTCTCCCCGTCGTACCCCACCAGGTCGAAACGGACCGGGCCGCCGACACCCTTGGCCAGGTAGATCGACTCGTCGAGGAGCGGCTCGATCCGGCGCTTCATCTGGCCGAGCACGTCCACCTCGGGGTGCCGCCAGGACGCCTTCTCCGCCTCGATGACGGGGCGCTTACGCTCCCGCATCTCCTCCAGGTGCGCGACCTTGTTCGCGAAGAACTCGTCGACCGGCACCGGGTGGGTGGTGGTCGCGCCCTCGGTGGTGACCTCGGCGACGCTGCCCGGCAGCAGCACGATGCCGTTGGTGCCGCCGACCTTCGCGTACTCCGACAGGAAGACGGACTGGTCGGGGAAGATGTTGCCCTCGTCGCCGTGGATGTCGTTGAACTGCCACAGGGCGTCGTCGAGGAAGCACGGCGGGCCGGCGATCGGGAAGACGTGCGACGCCTTCAGGTCGTCGATGTAGCGCCAGGTCCGGTCGAACTGCCGGTCGCGCTTCTGCTTACCGAACGCGGTCTTCGCCGCCTGCGGCAGCTCGTAGACCATCGGATACCAGATCGCGCCGGAGAACTGGAGCAGGTGTGCGTGTACGTGCCCCAACTCGGCGAAGACGCCCAGGTCGGTGGGGCGGGCGTCGTTCTGGTTGAGCAGCCGCACCCCGTCGTACTCGACCCAGAGCGAGGAGTCGCCGATCGGCCCGTCGGTCGGGCTGGTCAACGCCTGAATCATGATCTTCAGGCCGCCGGGCAGCTCCACCACCTGCTCGTTGGGCGCCTTCAGGAACTTCGTGAAGCCCAACTCCCGGAACTCGTCCTCCATCTCCGAGGTGGGGAACTCCGGGAGCAGGACGGTGACGTCCTTGGAGACGAAGGCCCGCAGGTGCTTCGCGTCGAAGTGGTCCCGGTGCAGGTGGGAGACGTACAGGTAGTCGACCTGACCCAGCGTCTCCCAGTCGAGCAGGGAGTTGTCCGGAAAGGGGAACCACGACGCGAAGTAGGCCGGGTTGACCCACGGGTCGCACAGGATGCTGCCCGCGGCCGTGTCGATCCGCATGCTGGCGTGCCCGGTTCCGGTCACTCGCACCGCACAGTCCCCCTCAAACAGACAATCAGGTATACGCCAAACGCTACCGGAGAGAGTCTGACCGCCGCCCCGCGACGCCCGTAGTGCCGTTCGGCCCAGGTGGGCAGGGCCGACGGCCGGGAAACCGAAACCCCCACCCCGCCGCACCGAGCAGGAGGCGTGCCAGACTAACCAAAGATCCGATCGCGAGGGAAGGACCGACAGTGGCAGGAAGCGAGCCGGTAACGTCGCCAGACCAGCACAAGCCCGGGCACCGCAAGGCCGGGCAGATCGGCGCGGTGCTGACGGCACTGGCGCTGCTGGCGATGATCTGCGGCAACCACGAGGGCAGGGTCGAGGACATCTGGCTGATCGGCCTGGCCGCACTGCTGCTGATCATTGTGATCGGCGACGTCGTGCTGCGGCGCAGCGGTCTGCGCTCCTGACCCGAGCGACCGCCGGACGACCGGCCAACAACGCCGAGGGCCCGCCCCCACCAGGGGGACGGGCCCTCGTCCGTACGCGTCGGGATCAGCGCCCGAAGAGGATGTCCTGCACGTCCTTGAGCGCGGCGTCGACCTCAGCCTCGAAGTAGCCACCGGGCACCAGGCCGAACCGGAGCGTGTCCAGGTCCTTCGGGTCGACCGGCATCGGGTTGCGGCGCTGCATGCCGCCGAGCAGGGTGTCGAAGAACCGGTCCACCTGGTCGGGGTCGTACCCGCTGCCGAACCGACGCACCTGGAAGCTGCGGCGGATCTGGTCGACCCGGTACAGGTCACTGCCGGGCGGACCGGCCATCGGGGGGCCACCCATGGGAGGGCCACCCATCGGCGGGCCGGCCACAGCGGGCGGACCGGCCATCGGCGGGCCACCGATGCCCTGCTGCGGCGGCGGACCGGCCGGGCCACGGCGCATGTCGCGCTGGTCCCGCTCGGGCATCCGGATCTCGGCGGTCATGTCGGCGCGGCCGTGCCGCCCAGCCTCGAAGCCGTCGAAGCGCGGCTCCTCCGGCGGATAGCCGCCGGGCGAGCGCTGGTCGTCGGGGCCGTACCCACCGCGCTGGTCATCCGGGCCGTACCCACCGCGCTGGTCATCCGGGCCGTACCCACCAGGCGAGCGCTGGTCATCCGGGCCGTAACCCGTGGGGCCGGCCGGCAGGCCGCGCTGCGGAACACCGTGGCCACCCATCGGGCCGGGGCCCATCGGGCCGCCGGGACCCATCTGGCCAGGGCCACCCGGGCCTCGCGGCGCGTCGTAACCGCCGCGGGGAGCGTCGTACCCACCGGCGAAGGCACCGGTCGGCTCGTCGTAGCGGCCGTAGCGGTCGGCGGGCGGACCGGCCTGCGCGGGCATCGGCCGGGGCGGCATCGGCTGCGGAACCATGCCCCGGTCATCGCGCATCGGCGGCCCCATCCGGTCCGGTGGGCCCATCCGGTCAGCCATCCGGGGGTCGCCGCCCCGCCCGGCGCTGTTGCGCTCCTCCAGCTCGGCCAGCTGCCGCTCGACCCGGTCCAGGTGCAGGTCGACCTGCCATTCGTCGTAGCCGTTGAACCGGACCCGGAAGACGACGTCGTGGACCTCCTGGGAGGCCACCGGCGCGCCGA
Organism: Micromonospora sp. NBC_01638; assembly: GCF_045209745.1. NCBI lineage: Bacteria > Bacillati > Actinomycetota > Actinomycetes > Micromonosporales > Micromonosporaceae > Micromonospora > Micromonospora sp. NBC_01638. The sequence continues at coordinate 3,726,432 of NZ_CP109273.1, read as the reverse complement.
CCTGTCGGCCGTCGAGCGTCGCCTCGACCCGGTCGAGGAAGGCATCCACCTCGTCGACCTTGTATCCCCGGCGGAGCGCCTTGCGCCGGAAACGCTGACCCTGACTCGCCACTATGTCTCCTGGTCTCGTTCGCCACGCCCGGTCACGCCGGTGCCTCTCCGGCGCGGTCGGTGTTGGTGTCGTTGTCCTGGGCGGCGGCGAGCTGGCCACACGCGCCGTCGATCTCACGACCTCGGGTGTCTCGTACTGTCGTGGACACCCCGGCATCGCGCAACCGCCGGACGAACTCCCGCTCAACCGGCTTCGGGCTCGCGTCCCAGCGGCTGCCCGGCGTCGGATTGAGCGGGATGAGGTTCACGTGGGCCAATCTGCCGGCCAGCAGCCGCCCAAGCAGGTCGGCTCGCCACGGCTGGTCGTTCACGTCCTTGATCATCGCGTACTCGATCGACACGCGACGGCCCGTCCGGGCGGCGTAGTCCCACGCTGCGTCCAGCACCTCGGCTACCTTCCAGCGCTGGTTTACCGGCACGAGTTCGTCGCGCAGATCATCATCAGGTGCGTGCAACGACAGCGCAAGAGTCACAGAGAGGTCTTCGCTGGCCAGTCGGCGGATGGCCGGCACCAGGCCGACCGTGGAAACGGTGATGTGCCGCTGGGACAGGCCGAGCCCTTCCGGAGCCGGGCTGACCAGGCGACGGATGGCTGCGATGACCCGGGAGTAGTTGGCGAGTGGCTCGCCCATGCCCATGAAGACGACGCGCGACAGCCGCGGCGGGGAGCCGGCGACCACGCCGGAGGCCGCCACCCCGGCCAGGTACACCGCCTGGTCGACGATCTCGGCCGTGGACAGGTTGCGGGTCAGCCCGGCCTGGCCGGTCGCACAGAACGGGCAGGCCATGCCACAGCCGGCCTGGCTGGAAATGCAGACGGTCACCCGATCCGGGTAGCCCATCAGCACACTCTCCACCAACGCACCGTCGTGCAGCCGCCACAGCGCCTTGCGGGTCGCGCCGTCGTCACACGCGAGCTCGCGCACCGGAGTGAGCAGCGTGGGGAGCAGCTGGCTGGACAGCCGTTCCCGGGTCGCCGCAGGCAGATCGGTCATGGCCTGCGGGTCGCGGACCAGCCGCCCGAAGTAGTGGTTCGAGACCTGCTTGGCACGGAATGCCGGCTCACCCAACTCGGTGACCAGCGCCTGGCGGCCGGCCAGGTCCAGGTCAGCGAGGTGCTGAGGGGGCATGGAGGCCCGGCGCGCGGCGGGGGCGACCGAGATGGCGGGGATCAAGGGCAGGCTCGTCATGGCTGCTCCAGTGTGTCACGCCGCCGACGGCAGGTGCCGGTCCGGAGGTGTTGAACGGGTCGCGACCGTCGGAGTCGGATGACCGGGACGCCGTGATTCATACCTCAGTTCACCACCGGCACGAAGATCGCCAGCAGCAGGTAGGCGGTCGGCACCGCGAACAGGATCGAGTCCAGTCGGTCCATCAGACCGCCGTGGCCGGGCAGCAGGTTGCTCATGTCCTTGACACCGAGATCCCGCTTGATCATCGACTCGGCCAGGTCTCCGAGGACCGCCGCACAGGAGACGGCCACCCCGAACAGCGCACCCCACCAGGGGGCCACCTCGAACATCAGCCACAGCAGCAGCGCGCTACCCAGGGCCGCCGCGGTGACCGAGCCGGCGAACCCCTCCCAGGACTTCTTCGGGCTGATCGACGGGGCCATCGGGTGTCGACCGAAGGTGACGCCGGCCGCGTACCCGCCGGTGTCGGAGAGGACCACCGCGATCAGGGTGGCCAGGATGCGTAGCCGGCCGTCGTCGGGGGACGCCGCCAGCAGCGCCGCGAACCCGCCGAGGAACGGCACGTAGACGGCGATCAGGGTGGCCGCGGTGAGATCCCGCTGGAAGCCGGCCGGACCGTCGCCCAGCCGCCAGATCATGGTGCCGAGCACGGTGACCAGCAGCCCCAGGCTGAGCGCGTCCGGGCCGGCGAACCAGGCCAGACCCACGGTCAGCACGCCACCGGCGATCAGCGGCACCAGCGGTGGGTGGGCCCCGCTGCGCCGGACCGCCCGGGCCATCTCCCAGATGCCGATCGCGATCGCGAGCGCGATCACCGGCAGGAACGCCAACGGGTAGACGACCAGCGGCACCACGATCAACGCGCCGAGGCCGAGCCCCACCCCGATCGCCGCCGGGAGGTTACGGCCGGCCCGTCCGTTGCCCAACTGCTGGGTGGCGGGTCGATCGGCGCTGGCCCGGCGTCGACCTCTCGGCCGTCGACCGGTCGTCGCCGCACCATCGTCCGGCGCCAACTCGGCCCGAACGGGCGCGAGCTGCTCGGTCGGATAACCGGGGTCGTCGAGGCGGGCCGGCAGGTCCAGGTCCGGGTGCTCCGGGCCCTCGAAACGGGCGGGCTCGTCAAAGCGCCCCCGGTCCGGGCCGTCGAAACGGGCCGGACCGTCGCCAGCGCCGGGCAGTCGGTCGGTGTACCGGTCGCCGCGACCCCGCTCGTCGTACGGGTCCGTCGGGAGCGGGTCGGCGTACGGCCGGACGTGCGGGTCGGCGTACAGCTCAGGGCCGGGGGCCGGACGGCGGCTCCACTGGCCGGCATCCAGGTCCTGATCGGGCCAGGGCAGCGTCACGGGGCTCTCCGGACGCTCCCAGCCGCGAGGCTCGTTGCCGTAGGGGTCGGGGTGGGACATCACGCACCGCGACGGGGCACGAGAACCACCACATGACGCAAGACCACAAGCATCCCCTACACGTACGATGTTCCTCCGATTGACCGCCCCGACGGTCGGTCGATTCCCGGTGTTCACCGTCCGGTGGCCGGGAATCCTGCCGAGCCTACTGCACCCGCCGCGCGGGCACGGCGGACGAGGCACGGCGACGGACGACGCCCTGGCCGCCGGCCCCTCGCGCAGCGATGCACACACATTCCGTGCTGAGGTACGGCACGAGGCCCGGCCCCCCGTGTGGGGGACGGGCCTCGGAGCATCTCACCCGCCGAGCGGGCGGACGATCACACCTCGAGCAGCTCGGTTTCCTTGTGCTTGACCAGGTCGTCGATGTTGGCCACGTAACGCTGGGTCAGGTCGTCGAGTTCCTTCTCGGCGCGGCGACCGTCGTCCTCGCCAGCCTCGCCGTCCTTGACGATCCGGTCCAGCTCTTCCTTGCCACGGCGGCGGACGTTACGGATCGCCACCTTGGCTTCCTCGCCCTTGTGCCGGGCCACCTTGATCATGTCGCGGCGGCGCTCCTCGGTCATCTGCGGGAGCAGGATGCGCAGCTGAGTGCCCTCGTTGTTCGGGTTCACCCCGAGGTCCGAGTCGCGGATCGCCTTCTCCATCGCATTGATCTGCGAGTTGTCGTACGGCTTGATGATGGCCATCCGCGGCTCAGGGATCGCGATGGACGCCATCTGCGTCAGCGGCGTGGGCGTGCCGTAGTAGTCGATGATGACCTTCGAGAACATGGCGGGGTTGGCGCGACCGGTGCGGATGGCGCCGAACTCCTCCTTGGCGTGCTCAACCGCACGATCCATCTTTTCCTCGGCCTCGAGGAGGGTGTCGTCGATCACCGGTCTCCTCGCCTCCTTCTGTGCTCGTCGTGGGCTCTGCTGAAAGTCGTCAGACCACCGCTGTCGTCGCCGTGGGCGGGACTCAGGCGGTGATCAGGGTGCCGATCTTGTCGCCAACCACCGCGCGAATGATGGTGTCGTCACCCTGCGCACCGAAGACCAGCATCGGCAGGCCGTTCTCCATGCAGAGGCTAAATGCCGCCGCGTCTGCCACCCGCAGGTTGCGGCGCAGCGCCTCGGAGAAGGTGATCGAGTCGAGCTTGCTGGCGGTGGGGTCGATCCGGGGGTCGGCGGTGTAGACGCCGTCCACGCCGTTCTTGCTCATCAGCACCACGTCGGCACGGATCTCCAGAGCCCGCTGGGCGGCCACCGTGTCGGTGGAGAAGTACGGCATGCCGGCGCCGGCGCCGAAGATGACCACACGGCCCTTCTCCAGGTGCCGGATCGCCCGCAGCGGAATGTACGGTTCGGCGACCTGAGCCATGGTGATGGCGCTCTGCACCCGGGTCTCGATGCCTTCCTTCTCCAGGAAGTCCTGAAGTGCGAGGCAGTTCATCACGGTGCCGAGCATGCCCATGTAGTCGGCGCGGGCCCGGTCCATTCCGCGCTTCTGCAGCTCCGCGCCGCGGAAGAAGTTGCCGCCGCCGACCACGACGGAGACCTGCACGCCGCGGCGGACCACGGTGGCGATCTGCCGGGCGATGGCCTGGACGACGTCCGGGTCGACGCCGATCGCGCCGCCACCGAACACTTCACCGGAGAGCTTCAGGACCACTCGCCGGGCCCGCCCCAGCGGCGGTGCCGTCGGATCGTCCATCGCCAGCGTCCGGTCACTCACAACCTGCGTCATCCGCCCCGCCCTTCCCCACGCGCACGCCCCGTGCGGCGCGTACCGCGAACCTGCCGCTGCCGACCCTATGTGACGAGGAGGCCGCGGTGCCTGTTACGTACACCGGCGGCCTCCTCATCGAAGTCTCCTGCCCACGGGCGCCCGCGGCGCCCGGTGGCGACTCAGGCCTGGCCGACCTCGAACCGCACGAAGCGGGTGACCTCGATGCCGGCCTCGGCCAGCAGCTGCTTCACCGACTTCTTGTTGTCGGACACGGACGACTGCTCGATCAGGACGTAGTCCTTGAAGAAGGAGTTCACCCGACCCTCGATGATCTTCGGCAGGGCCGCCTCGGGCTTGTTCTCCTCGCGGGCGGTCTGCTCGGCGATACGCCGCTCGGACTCGACGACCTCAGCCGGAACCTCATCCCGGGTGAGGTACTTCGGCCGCATCGCGGCGATCTGCATGGCCACACCACGGGCGTCGGCGTCGCCCGCCTCGTCGGTCTTGCCGGTGTACGACACCAGCACACCAACGGCCGGCGGAAGGTCCTGGGCCTTGCGGTGCAGGTAGACGGCGGTGGTGCCCTCGACCTTGGCGAACCGGTTGAGCACCAGCTTCTCGCCGATCTTGGCGGACTGCTCCTGGATCAGTTCCGCGACGACCTTGCCGTCGAGCTCGGTGACGAGCAGCTCCTCGGCGGTGTTCACGCCGGAACGCTCGCCGTGCTCGACCAGTTGCTGGCCCAGCGCGATGAAGGACTCGGTCTTGGCGACGAAGTCGGTCTCGCAGTTGAGCTCGAGCAGCGCCTTGCCGGAGTGGGCAACCAGGCCGTTGGCCGCCGTACGACCGGCCCGCTTGCCGACGTCCTTGGCGCCCTTGACGCGCAGGATCTCGATGGCCTTGTCGAAGTCGCCCTCGGCCTCGGTCAGCGCCTTCTTGCTGTCCATCATGCCGGCGCCGGTGAGGTCGCGGAGCTTCTTGACGTCCGCGGCGGTGATTTGGGACATGGCTCTCTCTTCGATGTTGAGACGGCGTGTGGATGGTCAGAGGTGCCGGTTACCCGGATCCGGGCGAAACGTGCCCAGAGTACCGCCGCTGCCCCCCGCTCGAAAAAACGAACGGCGGGGCAGCGACGGTGCAATCACTCCGCGGTAGCGGTCGCCGGCTGCTCGGTGGCGACCTGCGCCGGCTGCTCCGGGGCGGCGGGCTGCTCGGCGGCAGCGGCGGGCTGCTCGGCGGCGACAGCGGCAGGCTGCTCGGCCGGGGCAGCGGGCTCGTCGGCCTTCTTCGGCTCGAGCAGCTCACGCTCCCACTCGGTCAGCGGCTCGTCGCTCGCGACACCCTCGGGCTTCTCGTCGTTGCCACGACGACGGCCCGAACGCGCGATCAGACCATCCGCGACGGCGGCCGCGACGACCTTGGTCAGCAGCTCGGCCGACCGGATCGCGTCGTCGTTACCCGGGATCGGGAAGTCGACCTCGTCCGGGTCACAGTTGGTGTCCAGCACCGCGATCACCGGGATGCCCAGCTTGCGGGCCTCGTCGACGGCGATGTGCTCCTTCTTGGTGTCGACGATCCAGACCGCGGCGGGAAGCTTCTGCATGTCCCGCAGACCACCGAGGGTGCGGGTCAGCTTGATCTTCTCGCGGGAGAGCTGCAGGGTCTCCTTCTTGGTGTAACCGGCGGCGGTGCCGCTGAGGTCACCCAGGCCCTCCAGCTCCTTCATCCGCTGGAGCCGCTTGTACACCGTCTGGAAGTTGGTCAGCATGCCACCGAGCCAGCGGTGGTTGACGTACGGCTGGCCGACCCGGGTCGCCTGCTCGGCAATCGCCTCCTGGGCCTGCTTCTTGGTGCCGACGAACAGGATGCTGCCACCCTCGGCGACGGTCCCACGCACGAACTCGTACGCCTTCTCGATGTATTCGAGGGTCTGGCGCAGGTCGATGATGTAGATGCCGTTGCGCTCGGTCATGATGAAGCGCTTCATCTTCGGGTTCCAGCGCCGGGTCTGGTGCCCGAAGTGGACACCGCTCTCCAGCAGCTGACGCATGGTCACGACGGCCATGGTTGGGGTACTCCTCAAGGTCCCTGGTTGTCACGCCCGGCCGGTGGCCGGGCGTCCTGGCGCCTGATCGCCGGCCCATGGTGGACCCGATCAAGATCGGGACCAGGGAGGCCGTCGCTCCACGACGATTCGTGAAGAGGGCGCGCGAGGTCGACCGCGCAAGGCGGTCGCCAGTTGGCCAGTGTACGCCCCTCCCCCGTTCAGCTGCCCCGGGGTGCGGCGGTGCGCGTCAAGGCGCGGCCCGCGGCGGGCGGGGGGCGGCGGCGCGGCGGATCAGCCTGCGGCGAACGCGGCGGCGAGGAAGAGCACCAGACCGACGGTCAGGTAGGCCGTCGGTGGGCGCAGCCAGCCCCGTCCGCCGTCGGAAAGCGCCAAACCGCCGGTTCGTAGCCCATACAGCCCGGTCGCGACGATCGGCAGACCAGCGACCAACGCAATGCCCACCACCACGTTCCCGGCGTCCACCGGATCGCCGGTCGCGCCGGCCAGCAGCACCCGCAGCGCGGGGACCTCGAAGATCAACACCAGCAGGGCGAAGAGTACGGCCAACACAGGTCGACGGGTCCGGTAGACGCCGTCGGCGGCCGGTGGGTACACCGTCGGCTCCATCGCGGGCGGGTCCATGCGCGGGCCGATACCCGGCATCGGGCCGGTCGGCATCTCCAGCGGGTGCGGCATCTCGCCACCGCCTCGGGTCGGCTCGATGATCGGATATCCGCCGAGCACGGCGGGCCGGGTCTGGTCGGCGAGCACGCCAGCCGGCGGGTCGGCCGCCAGCGAGGCGTCGCGGGTGGCCTCCGACGCGCCAGTGGTCAGCGGGGAATCCGTCCCGGTCGACTCCCGGGCGGCCCGGCGTCCGGGCAGCTCACCGGAAATCTCCGACGGGTCCCGGTCCGCCCGCCGCGAACGCGTCGCCCGGTAACCGTCGACCTCCGGCCGGGCGTCACTCAAGGGATCCACCGCGCCGAACCGTCCCGAGTCGACCTCGCTCGCACCGAACCGGCCGGGCTGGGCGTCCAGGGCGCTGAAGCGACTGGAGTCCGACTCGGGCGCACCGAAGCGACCCGCGTCCACCGCGCTCAGGCGCCCGGAGTCAGACTCGGGCGTACCACCGAAGCGACCCGCGTCGACCGCGCCGAAGCGGCCGGAGTCCGGCTCCCGGCGTCGGCCAACGCCGGTGTCCTCGACGGAACGGCCCTCGTCGGCGCCACGCTGCTCGGGGATCTCCCCGTCCATGTACCGCGGGTCGCCCGCGCCACGCCACTCCGACTCGCCGTAACCGCGGCCCCGCTCGTCGGGATACCAGCGAGACTCCTGATCTTCCGGAAAGCTCCGTCGTCCGTCCACGTCAGGCACCGTATGCGACCGGCTGCGCCCGCGCCATTTCAGCACCGCCGACCGCCGTTGTTCACCACCCCGGCCCCGGCATGAGGGTGGCTGCCTGCCCGAGTTCCCGACCGAGTGGCGCGGTCGGCTCGACTCCGGCAGCGAACGCCGGCACCGACGCACGGTGGCTACCCGGGCCAGGTCTCGTCGCGCGCTTGGTGCGGCCGGTGAACCTTGATCCACGCCTGCACTGCCGCGCGGTCCCAAACTCGCACCTTGCCGCTGGCAACCGTGTCGATCGGTGCCGGAAAGTTGGCGTGGTTCGTGATCTCGGTGGCCCGGGTGCGCGACACCCCGCCGAGGCCAAGATCAGGCACCACAACCCCATGATCGACGGGGCCGGGCCGCCCCTTTCTCGCGATCTTGCACTTTCTGCCTCGACTTAGGGGGCATTCCACGCATCTCGGCGACCGGAACTGCAGATCGGCGGGCGGGGCGCTCTGGCGTGGTGAACCTGGGTGTCGGGAGTTCACCCGTGCCCCGTTGGCCCAGCAACCGGACGCTAAACAAGCAGCGGGCCACCATCTCAGAGCACGACGTGTACGGATCGTGCGAGCGCTGCCGGCCAGACGAGTACACGGAGCTGAGTTGGGCGCGCGACCGGGTGAAGGCGTACCGGCTGGTCGGCAACCAGGCGCAGCGCTACGAGGAGACCCCGCCAAAGCCGTCGGGCGACGCGCAGTGCGGGTAGCGGCAGCTCGCCGGGCCGGTGGGAGCCGACGGCTCAACGCCCGGGTGGATCGCCAGCACCGGCGCCGTTAGCACAGCGCGAGCTTGATCGTCTGGTTGTCCACAGCACGCCCGTTGTCCACAGGTGGGGGGTCGCCGGGGTCGCGGTGCTGGTGCGACGACGGGCACCGTGCCGGCCATGACGAAGCGGAATCAGGCGGTTGGCGCGTACGGCGAGCGGTGCGCCGCCCGGCACCTGACCGAGGCAGGGCTGCGCCCGATCGCCCGAAACTGGCGCTGCTCGGCCGGGGAGATCGACATCATCGCGTGGGACGGGCCGGTGCTCGCCTTTTGCGAAGTGAAGACCCGCCGGAGCGATGACTTCGGCACACCGGCCGAGGCTGTCGTACCGGCCAAGGCCCGTCGGCTGCGTGGGCTCGCCGCGCGGTGGCTGACCGAGACCGGCACGACCGCCGAGGAGGTGCGTTTCGACGTGCTGTCGGTGTGGCTGCCCGACGCGGGGCCGGCGCAGGTCGACCACCTCAAGGGCGCGTTCTGAATGTGCACTCGGAAGGGTCGGTGACGCGCCATGAGCTACGCGAAGGTGCTCTGCGTGGGCCTGGTCGGGGTCACCGGCCACCTGGTCGAGGTGGAGGCCGACCTGGCCGCCGGCCTACCGGCGGTGGTGATCTCCGGTCTGCCGGACACCGCCCTGCACGAGGCCCGCGACCGCGTCCGCGCCGCCGTGGTCAACTCCGGCCAGCGCTGGCCCAACCGGCGGATCACTCTCAACCTGCTGCCCGCCACGCTGCCGAAGTTCGGCTCGGCCTTCGACCTGGCCATCGCCGCAGCGCTGCTGGGCGGTTCGGGTGAGCTGCCGCTGCTCCCCCTGGACGGTGTGGTGGTCCTCGGCGAGTTGGGGCTGGACGGGACGGTCCGGCCGGTCCGGGGCGTGCTCCCGATGGTCGCCGCCGCAGCCCAGGCCGGCGTCGCGCGGGTGATCGTCCCGGTCGGCAACGCCGCCGAGGCCGCGGTCATCCCCGGGGTACGGGTGCGCGCGGTGGACACCCTGCACCGGCTGGTCGCCTTCGTTCGCGACGGCACCCCGCTGATCGAGCCGCCGGCCGCCACCCCGGCACCGGTGGTCGGTGGGCCGGATCTCGCCGAGGTCGCCGGGCAGCAGATGGGCCGGCGCGCGTTGGAGGTCGCCGCGGCCGGCGGGCACCACGTGGCACTGCTCGGCCCGCCGGGTGCCGGCAAGACGATGCTCGCCGAACGGCTGCCGTCGATCCTTCCCGAGCTGGACGACGACGCGGCGCTGGAGGTGACCGCCCTGCACTCGGTCGCCGGGCTGCTGCCGCCGGGCGGTCAACTGCTGCGTCGCCCACCGTTCCAGGCGCCGCACCACACCGCGACCGTGCCGTCGCTGGTCGGTGGCGGCTCGGGGCTGGCCCGACCGGGCGCGGTGTCGCTGGCGCACCGCGGCGTGCTCTTTCTGGATGAGGCCCCCGAATTCACCAAGGGGGCGTTGGAGGCGCTGCGCCAGCCACTGGAGCACGGCCGCATCCAGCTGAGTCGCAGCGGGGGCGGCACCGTTTACCCGGCCCGGACCCAGTTGGTGCTGGCCGCCAACCCGTGCCCGTGTGCCAAGCCGGCCGGCGACGCGCACTGCGAGTGCACCCCGCTGGCCCGCCGCCGCTACCTGGGCCGGCTCTCCGGGCCACTGCTCGACCGGATCGACGTGCAGGTGCGGCTGATGCCGGTGCGGGCGGCGGAGCTGATGGCACCCGACGGCGAGGCCGAGCCCTCGGCGACGGTCGCCGCCCGGGTGGCGGCGGCCCGGCAGGCGGCGGCCACCCGCTGGGCCGGTCTCGGCCGGCGGCTCAACGCCGAGGTGGACGGCCCGCACCTGCGCCGACCGCCGTGGCGGCTGCCCGCCCGGGTCACCGCCGAGCTGCGGGGCCGGCTCGACTCCGGCTCGCTGTCGGCGCGCGGCTTCGATCGGGTGATCCGGATGGCCTGGACCATCGCTGATCTGGACGGCCGGGACCGGCCAGACCTGAACGACGTCCGGGAAGCGATCCAACTACGAACGGGGGAGGCGACGTGAGCGCCGACGAGGAACGCAAACTGGCCCGGGTCGCCCTGACCTGGCTGGCCGAGCCGGGCACCCGCGCGGTGCACCACCTGGTCGAACGACTCGGCCCGGTGGCGACCCTGGACCTGCTGCTCGACGGCGGCAGCCCGGATGGCTGGCTGCACACCACGGTCGCCGCCCGGTCGGCGGCCGGCGACGCCCGGGCGGTGGCGGCGGAGGCGTTGGACCGGGCGGACCGGCTCGGTGCCCGGCTGGTCACGCCGGACGACGAGGAGTGGCCAGCCCGGGTGGCTGGCCTGGCCACGCTGCAACTGCCGGACGCCACCCGCCGGGTGGACGGTGAGACCGCCCCACCGCTCTGCTTCTGGGTACGCGGAAGCTGGCCGCTGGGCGAGGCTTTAGAGCGCTCGGTGGCCGTGGTCGGGGCGCGGGCGGCCACCGGCTACGGCCAGCACGTCGCCACCGAGCTGGGATACGGGCTGGCCGAGCGGGACTGGACAATCGTGTCCGGTGGCGCGTTCGGCATCGACGCTGCCGCCCACCGGGGTGCCCTGAACGCGGGCGGCCTGACCGTTGCCGTGCTCGCCTGTGGGCTGGACCGACCGTACCCGATGGGCAACGCCGCGCTCTTCGACCGGATCGCCGACACCGGGTTGCTGGTCAGCGAGTGGCCGCCCGGTGCCGAGCCGCTGCGGCCCCGGTTCCTGATCCGCAATCGGGTGATCGCCGGAGGCACCCTGGGCACCGTCGTGGTGGAGGCGTCAGCGCGCAGCGGCGCGACGCAGACCGCTCGGCGAGCCATCTACACCAATCGGGTGGCCATGGTGGTGCCGGGGCCGGTGACCTCGGCGATGTCGGTCGGCGCGCACGAGTTGCTCCGCGAGTTCCCCGCCAAGGCCCGGCTGGTCACCGGGGTGGCGCATGTGCTCGAGGAGGTGGGCCGCATCGGCGCTGACCTGGCCCCGCTGGCGCGAGGTCCACAGCGGCCCGCCGACGCGCTCGACGACGACGCGCGGTCGCTGCTGGAGGCGCTGCCCCGCCGGGGCGCGATGGGCGTGGACCGGCTCGCCGCCCGCGCCGGTGTCGACCTGCGAACCGCGCTGCGCAAGCTGTCCCTACTGGAGGAGCTGGCCATGGTGGTCCGTCGCGACGACGGCTACGCCCTCACCCCGCCCGCCAAACCGAAGCGGGAGACGCCGCCCCCGGCGGCGATGGAGGCGTCCGCCTCGGCCTGAGGCTGCAAGCCGATGTATCGGCGCGCGTTGGAAGGCGCTGCGGCCGATATTGGGAAGCCCAGTAATCAGACCTTGCCGATCCGGGAGGCCGGCCTCGAACAAACGGGTCGGCCTCCTGCATCTTCGGGGATGCCCGGACCGGATCGGGGCCGGGGCTCGCCGCGCAGAACCAGTGGAAGCGACCTACGTTGCGGTGCCGGTCGACCGCCGCGAGCGGACCCAGCCCAGGAACCGGCCGTACATCTCGACCGGGTCAGGTGGCATCCAGTAGAGGTCGGCTAGGTCCCGGGGGTCCGGTCCGACTGGGCACCCGCCTCCTGCGGGCTCAGGCCCAGCGGAGAGGGGGCGTGACTAATCCCAACCCGATTGACACTCTCTGTCAATGTTGGCGCGCTAATTCAAGCGCGCTCATGTTGACCTGATCGCTCCGGTCTACCTTCGTCGGCATGGGTGAGGGACCGGGCGAACTCGTCGCCGCAGGCGAGATCTTGGCCATGCTTGGTGTCGGACGGTCACGGTTCAGGCAGATCCAGCAACACCCCGCCTTCCCGCGCCCATACGCCGTCCTCACTGTCGGTTCGATCTGGCTCAAGGCCGACGTCGAGCGGTACATCGCCGAGCACCGTCGCCCCCGCCCCGCCGACGAGGACGAACAGCCCCGCCCGTCCGCGCGCTCCCGCGCCCCGTCCTGGACATCGAGCGACCCGCCCAGGTACGCACATGGAAGCTGCTCGGGACCCCGGCCAGCCGGGGATGCCGCTACTGTGCACGGTCATGGGTGCAATCAAGCCGTGGCACATCGCCACGCTGTGCTGTCTCGTCACGTCCGCCGCGCTCATCGCCGGCCTGGTCATCTTCCTGATCAAGAGGAACAACCGCCGCTAAGGGGCGATCGTGTCTACTCGCGTACGCCGACCGGCCGTAGGCTGGTGCCGTGTCAGCCGTCAGTGACGGGTACCGGGGCCGAGGAACCAGCCAGCACAATGGCGCGGCCACGATGAGCCGTCCTGACCGGGGCACCCGGGCCATGCACCAGGCACTACCGCCGGCGCTGCGCGACGCGGTCGACGACTTCGCCGAGCACCTGTCCCGGGTTCGTAACCGGTCGGAGCACACCGTCCGCGCGTACGTCACCGATCTCGTCTCCCTGCTCGACCACGCCGTACGGATGGGCTGCGTCGACCTGGCCGGCCTGGACCTGTCGGTGCTGCGCAGCTGGCTGGCGCGGCAGCGCACCACCGGTGCGGCCCGCACCTCGTTGGCCCGGCGGGCCGCGTCGGCGCGGGCGTTCAGCGCCTGGGCGCACCGGGCCGGGCTGCTCTCCGCCGACGTGGGTGCCGCGCTGGCCAGCCCTCGCGCGCACCGGGAACTGCCCAACGTTCTGCGCGCCGACCAGGCAGCCGCTCTGGTCGAGGCGCCGGCCCGGCAGCCACCGCCCGCAGACCCACCACCAACCCAACCGGCACCGGACGCGACGGAGGACGCCGAGGCGGTGCCGCTGCGCGACCGGGTGCTGCTCGAACTGCTCTACGCCACCGGCGTACGGGTCAGCGAGGCCTGCGGGTTGGACGTCGGCGACGTCGACCACGGCCGGCGGGTGATCCGGGTGTTCGGCAAAGGCGGACGGGAACGCTCGGTGCCGTACGGGGTGCCCGCACAGTGCTCGCTGGACGACTGGTTGCGCCGGGGCCGCCCGGCGCTGGTGGGCGCCCGCTCCGGCGACGCGCTGCTGCTCGGCGCCCGGGGTGGTCGGCTCAACCCGACGACCGCGCGTCAGATCGTCGGTGCGTACGCCGAGGCTGCTGGCCTGCCCCGGACCAGCCCACACGGTCTGCGCCACTCCGCGGCCACCCACCTCCTGGAGGGTGGTGCGGACCTGCGTGCGGTCCAGGAGTTACTGGGCCATTCGTCGCTGGCCAGCACACAGATCTACACACACGTCTCGGTGGAGCGGCTGCGCGCCGCCTACCGTCAGGCCCACCCGCGCGCCTGATCAAGGGCCGGAGGGCGGGGGACCCCGGCGGTTACGCTCATCGGGTGAGCGTCCCGCAGCCCCCTGAGCCGATCCCGGGCGCCCGCCTGCTCTTCTCACTGGACCAGGCGGTCAGCCACCTCAACCACGGCTCGTTCGGCGCGGTCCCGATCGGGGTGCAGCGAGCCCAGCAGCGGCTGCGCGACGAGATGGAGGCCAACCCCCTGCGGTTCTTCACCCAGGGGCTGGTCGACCGGATCGCGCACACCCGCCGGCACCTCGCCGGGTTCCTGGGCGCCGACCCCGACGGCAGCGCCCTGGTGGGTAACACCACCACCGGTGTCGCCGTGGTGCTTCAGTCGATGGGCCTGCAACCCGGCGACGAGGTGCTCAGCACCGACCATGGGTACGGGGCGGTGAACCTGGCCATTCAGCGGGAGTGCCGTCGTACCGGAGCGGTCAGCCGGGTCCTACCGATCCCGCTGGACGCGACCGACGAGCAGATCGTGCAGACCATCCGCACCGGCCTGCGCCCCGGGCAGACCCGGCTGCTCGTCGTCGATCAGCTCACCTCGGTCACCGCCAAGCTCTTCCCGACCGCCGCCATCGTCGGGGTCGCCCGCGAACACGGCGTGCCGGTCCTCGTGGACGCCGCGCACGCGCCGGGCATGCTGCCCGTCCCGGTGGCCAGCGTCGGCGCCGACTTCTGGGCGGGCAACCTGCACAAGTGGGCGTACGCCCCACGTGGCACCGCCCTGCTGGTGGTGGCACCGCAGTGGCGGGACCGGATCGAGCCGCTGGTGGTCTCCTGGGAACAGGAGTCGGGTTTCCCGGCCCGGATCGAGTGGCAGGCGACTCTCGACTACACCTCCTGGTTGGCCGCCCCGGCGGGCCTGTTCACGATGCGCAGTCTCGGCGTGGACCGGGTGCGGGCGCACAACGCCGCGCTCGCCGCGTACGGCCAGCGGGTGGTGGGGGACGCTCTGGGGGTGCCTCCCACCCAGCTGCCCGACCCCGGCGGGCCGGGGGTGTCTCTGCGTCTCATCCCGCTGCCGGCCGGCACGGCCACCACCATCGACGCGGCGCGGGCGTTGCAGACGCGGATCGGTGCGCGGCTCGCCGCCGAGGTGGCGGTGATCGGCTGGAACGGCCAGGGTTGGCTGCGGCTGACCGGTCAGGTCTACAACACCGCCGACGAGTACGAACGGTTGGCCGTGCGGCTGCCGGCACTGCTCGCCCAGCGCTGAGCCCACTCGTCCCACCGGCACCGGCCCCGCCACTGGGAACAGTCGCACCGGGCCGAGGCCAAGCAGTGCCAGCGGGTCCAGATATTCGGTGCCCCGGCGCAGGCCCCAGTGCAGGCACGCGTCGGCCGGGCAGCCCGGATGGCCGGGCAGCAGCTCGCCCAGTGGCGCGCCGGCGGCGACCGGCTGGCCGGGGCGTACGGCCGGTTGGACCGGCTCGTGGGTGGTCCGCAGCCCGTCGGCGTGCCCCACGGTGATCACCGGGCGGCCGGCCACCAGACCGGCGAAGAGCACGGTGCCCGAACCGGCGCTGCGGACCACCGCTCCGGCCGGGGCGGCCAGGTCGACACCCCGATGGCCGGGAAGCCACGGTTGGGGCGGTGGATCGAACCCGCGTACCGGACGAGGCGGCCCGTCGACCGGCCAGCGGAACCGTCCCGGCCCGGCCCCCGCCGGGCCTGGCGCCAGCACCGCTACCGGCACGGCCTGCGTCGGGGATTGGCCGGGCACCGCCGCGACCAGCACCGCCAGCCCGCAGAGCTGCACGGTCAGTGCGAGTGGGAACGCGGTGCAGAGCAGCACGGTACGGCGGATCGAGCCGAAACATGTGGCGGATGGCGGTCGCATGATGGCAGCCTCCGGCCGAGGCCGGCTCGCCCGCCAGCCCGGCCGACGGAGCTGTGGACAACCAGAGGTCCTGTGGACGACCACCCGAAGGCTTTGATGATCTGCTATGCCCGGGCTTGGGAGACGCTGTCTATGCTGGGCCGATGACCCGGGACTGGCTCTCCTGGCACGAGGACTACGACCAGCCAGGGTCGGCGTTGGCCGCCCGACTGACCGAGGTGCAGAGGCAGGTCCGGACTGCCCTGGACCAGGCGCCCGCCGGGCCGCTGCGGGTGGTCAGCGCCTGCGCCGGTCAGGGGCGGGATCTGATCCCGGTGCTCGCCACGCATCCCCGCCGCAGCGACGTGACCGCCCGCCTGGTCGAGTTGGACCCACGCAACGCCGCAGTGGCCGAGGACGCCGCACGGGCGGCCGGGCTGACCGGCGTGCAGGTGGTGGTGGGCGATGCCGCGTCGACCGACGCGTACGCCGATCTGGTCCCAGCCGACGTGGTGCTGCTCTGCGGGGTGTTCGGCAACGTGTCGGACGCCGACGTCAGGGCCACCGTCGGGCACTGCGCCGCGCTCTGCGCGAGCGGCGGCACGGTGATCTGGACGCGGCACCGGCGCGAGCCCGATCTGGTGCCCACCATCTGTGACTGGTTCGTGCAGGAGGGGTTCGCTCAGGTCGCGGTGGGCACCCCGGCCGATCAGGTTGGTGTCGGCGTGAACCGGTACCTCGGCCATCCCCGGCTGCTGCCTCCCGGGGTGACGATGTTCCACTTCCTCCCCAACTGATCCGGCCGTCCGAGACGCCGGGTACGCCCTTCGGCGTGCCCGGCGTCTACCAGACGACTCTCGGTCAGGTCACCACCACTGTTCGTTGGAACCGGTCTCGTAGTCGTACTCCTCGACGTGATCCCACTCCTTCCCGGTCACCTTCTGGTAGGCGTTGGACGGGACATCGAGAATCGATTCCGCATGCGCGGCCTCCACGGTGGTGAAGCGCTCGAACGCCGCGGCATCGGCCAGCACGGCATCGAACGCCGCTGGTCCCGCCACTACCACCGCGCAGCGCGCATACAGGAAGCCATCATCGGACAGCTCGTCCGCACCCGGTGGAACGGCCTGAGCGAGCACCCTGCGGTCCAACTGGTACAGCTTGAACGCGAGCGCCTCGGCGAAGTCGATGATCCGCTCCACCGGCTCTTCCCACAGCACGGAGGTCAACCGCTCGTACGGCCGGTCGTCCTGGACCTCGGGCTGACCGCCCAGCACCGCAACGAGCCGCCAGAATTCCTCATCCGCGAGCATTGAGATCCTCCGCCCATCATCGCTCGGTCGAGCTGGTGCCAGTTTCCACTTCCTCCCCCGCTGACCCCACCCAGCCGTCCCGCCGGGCCGTTTTCGGGCGGTCGCGGAGGGCCTAGGCTGGGCCGCGTACGGCGGGTGCCGCCGTTTGGACCGGGAGGCCCGTATGACCACTGTCGACGACCGGACGCCGCCCCCGAACGGGCCGACGGTGGCTGAGGTGAGCGGCCCGTCGCGGCTCGCGGAGCCGGACGAGGCGATCAGCGCCGAGGAGTTGCAACTCGCCGCCCGTAACCACGGCATCCCGTTGGAGGCGCTGCGCTACGACGTCACGCCGGCTGGGCTGCACTACCTGCTGATCCACTACGACATCCCGGAGCTCGACCCGGCGACGCACACGCTGACCATCGGCGGCGCGGTGGACCGGCCGCTGACGGTCACGCTTGCCGAGCTGCGCGAGCGGCCGCGGGTCACCCGCCAGGTGACGCTGGAGTGCGCCGGCAATGGTCGAGCCCTGCTGCACCCCCGGCCGGTCAGCCAGCCGTGGCTGGTCGAGGCGGTCGGCAACGCCGAGTGGACCGGCACCCCGCTGGCACCGCTGCTGCGTGCGGCGGGCCTCGGGCCGGACGCGGTGGACGTGGTCTTCACCGGCGCCGATCACGGTGTCGAGCGCGGGGTTGAGCAGGACTACCAGCGGGCGCTGCCGGTCGCCGACGCGCTGCGCGAGGAGGTGCTGCTGGCGTACGAGATGAACGGCGCTCCCCTGCTGCCACAGCACGGCGCGCCGCTGCGGCTGATCGTGCCGGGCTGGTACGGCATGGCGCACGTGAAGTGGGTGCACTCCATCGAAATCCGGACCGAACCGTTCGAGGGGTACCAGAACGCGGTGGCCTACCGGGTGCGCCGGGACGCCGACGACCCGGGCGTGCCGGTCACGCGGATCGAGCCGCGTGCGCTGGTCCGACCGCCCGGCTTTCCCGATTTCATGTCCCGTCGCCGGGTGTTGCGGCCGGGACCGTGCACCCTGGACGGTCGGGCCTGGTCGGGGCACGCGCCGGTGGTTGCCGTGGAGGTGACCACCGATGGCGGGGAGAGCTGGGCACCGGCCGCGCTGGACCCGGCGGAGGGTGGGGATTTCGCCTGGCGGCGCTGGCGACACGAGTGGGTCGCGACGCCCGGTCGGTACGTGCTCGGCGCGCGGGCGACCGACGCGTCCGGGCGGACCCAGCCGGTCGAGCAGCCGTGGAACCGGGGCGGCTTCGCCAACAACCTGGTGCAGCGGGTAGAGGTCGTGGTGCCGGCCGAATGATCGGCCGGCAGGTGCTACGCCACGGGTGGGGGGCCCGTGGTGCGGCTGGCCGGCACGGGTGCGGTCAGCCGCCGAAGCCGGAGTCGGCGGGCAGCGAGATGTCGGGCTTCTCCAGCTCCTCGACGTTGACGTCCTTGAAGGTCATCACCCGGACGTTCTTCACGAAGCGGGCAGGACGGTACATGTCCCACACCCAGGCGTCGTGCATCTCGACCTCGAAGTAGACCTCGCCGTCGGAGTTGCGCACGTGCAGGTCAACCTGGTTGGCCAGGTAGAACCGACGCTCCGTCTCCACCACGTACGAGAATTGGCGGACAATGTCGCGGTACTCCCGGTAGAGCTGCAGCTCCATCTCGGTCTCGTACTTCTCGAGATCTTCCGCGCTCATCGCACTCCGCCTTCCATGGCCACATCTTCCCCCACCGACGTCGGAGGCCGAGGCTGCTCGCCCAACGCCACGCCGACGGTACCCCCTGACGCCCACAAGCGCTCCATCGGCTCTTGTGGGCTGTGGCCGCCGGGCCGCCGGGCGCGCGGCGGCCGGCCGTCGCGGCCGGAGACCGCGGCGACATTGACGTACGAGAACCGGTGCTCCCGGCACGGCCCGTGCTCCCGCAGCGCCGCGGAGTGCTCCGGGGTGATGTAGCCCTTGTGCTCGGCGAAGCCGTACGCCGGAAACACCACGTCCATCTCCACCATCATCCGGTCCCGGGTGACCTTGGCGAGCACGCTGGCTGCGGCCACGCACGCGGCCACCCGGTCGCCCTTCCACACCGCCAGCCCGGGCACACCCAGGCCGTCCACACCGAAGCCGTCGGTCAGCACGTACTCCGGGCGCGTGGTGAGCGAGGCGAGCGCCCGGCGCAACGCCGCCAGGTTGCACACGTGCAGACCCCGGGCGTCGACCTCCCCCGCCGGGATGACCACCACGGCGTACGCGAGTGCGCGGTCCACCACCTCCGCGTACACCCGTTCCCGGCTCGCCGGGGTGAGCAGCTTCGAGTCGGCCAGGCCCTCGATTTCGCCACGCCGACCTTCGGGTAGCACCGCCGCGGCGGCGACCAGCGGACCGGCGCAGGCGCCCCGACCCGCCTCGTCGGCACCGGCGACGTGCCGGAAGCCGCGCCGTTGCAGCGCCCGTTCCAGGGCGTACAGCCCGGCCTCGCGGCGCACGACGGTACGCGGCGGGGTCAGCACGACGCCTCACCCCGCTCGGGTGCCCTCGACTGCCCCAGCCGGTTCAGCAGGGCGGGCAGTTCGGACGGGTAGAAGCGCTCACCGCTGGCCGCCAACTCGTCGGGCAGCCACCAGCGGTGACCGGCGATGCTGCGCTGCTCGACGTCGTTGAAGCCTGCGGTGTCCACCTGCCAGGTCTGCACCCGGAAGAGGAAGAAGTCCTGCTCCTGGCGGTACCACTTGCCGTCGAACGGGAACTCGGTCGCGTCGGACCAGACCGGCTCGCCCAGCTCGGCCGGGTCGAGTCGCAGGCCGGTCTCCTCGGCCAACTCTCGGACCGCGCCCGCCGCCGGGGACTCCCCCGGATCGAGCCCGCCGCCCGGGGTGAACCAGTAGCGGTGCCCGGGTCGTGCCGGGTCGAAGCCCTCGAACAGCAGGACCCGGCCGGCCGCGTCGACGAGCAGCACGCGAGCCGCGCGTCGAGGGGTGTAGACGGTCACCGCCCCAGCCTGCCAGACCGATGGCGGATCGCCCACGCCCCCGTCGGTCTACGGCTTGGGAATACCGTCGTACTGATCCGGCACGGTGAGCCAGGTGGCCCGGTTGACCGGCCAGAAGACGGTGAACGCCCGCCCGACCACGTCATCCTCGGGGATGGTGGCCTCGGTGATGTTCTGCCCGGACTGCTGCCAGTGCTCCAGCGAGTCACCGGAGGCCGAGCGGTGGTCGCCCATCACCCACAGCCGGCCCTTCGGCACGGTGATGTCGAACTCCTGGTCGGCCGGCTTGTCGCGGATCCCGTCCATCGAGAAGATGTACGGCTCGTCCAGCGACTTGCCGTTGATCATCAGCCGTTCCTGCGGGTCGCAGCAGACCACGTGGTCGCCGGGGATGCCGATGACCCGCTTGATGAAGTCCTCACCGTCGGGGTTGCCGCTCCACTCGATTGGAGCCTTGAACACGATCACCTCGCCGCGATGCGGCGATCGGAAGTCGTACACCAGCTTGTTGACCAACACCCGGTCATCGATCTTGAGAGTGTTTTCCATGGACGGGGAGGGGATGAAGAAGGTCTGCAGCACGAAGGCGCGGACCAGCACCGCGACCAGGATCGCCACACCCAGCAGGATCGGCAGCTCCTTCCAGAAGGAGCTGCGCGGCTTGTCGGTCTGCTCGTCAATCACGCCAAGGAGCCTACGTTGCCCGGCTGGATGGCACCGTCCGGAACGCGCGGTAACCCCGTAGTGCGGCTGCCAACGGGAGAATCAGCAGCGCACCGCCCTGCGGGGTGGGTCGCACCGGGGGTGCGCCGGAGGATGCCGTGGCCGGCCCGGACACGTCGTCGAACGTCGACGGCACCGACAGCGGATTCCACCGCGACGAGGGCCAGACCACCACGAAGGCCCGGCCGACCACGTTGTCGATCGGCACCGGGCCCTGGCAGCGTGCGTCCTGGGAGACCTCGCGGTGGTCACCCATCACGAAGATCTGACCGGGCGGTACGACGACCTCGTCGAAGCGCCGGGAGCGGCACTCCGACGGGTTGGGCGGCAGGTCCAGTGGAGAGTCCCGCAGGACGTACGGCTCGTTGAGCGGCGTGCCGTTGACGGTCACCCGACCCTGGCTGTCGCAGCACTTGACCCGGTCGCCGGGGAGGCCGATCACCCGCTTGATGAAGTCCTTCTCACCGGGGCGGCTCACGCCGACCAGGTCGCCGACGGTCCGGGTGAGCTTGCCGGCGAAGCCCGGCGCCGGCTGCTCGTCGACCTGCGGTGCCCAGCGGTCGGTGCCCCGGAAGACCACCACCTCGCCACGCACCGGGTCACGGACGTCGTAGACGACCTTGTTGACCAGCACCCGGTCCCCGATGAGGAGCGTGTCCTCCATCGAGCCGGACGGGATGAAGAACGCCTGAAGCAGGAACGTGCGAATCAGCACCGCTAGGCAGAACGCGACGACCAGCAGCAGCGGTAGCTCCTGCCAGAGGGGCATCTGCCGGCGGCCACGCCGGGCCCGACGGCGCCACGGATCGACGGTGCCGTCCTCATCAAGCGTCTGCACCACGCCACTCCCCGGTCCGCAGAAACACCACCGCCCGGGAGCCTCGTCGAGGCTCCACGGGCGGTAGTGGACAGCTGCCCACCACAGGGGTGGGCCCGCCGCCTCGCTGCGCCCGTACCGAACAGGGTAGTGCGGTCTGGTCGGTACGGCATACGCGCAGCTCGGGCGGCGTGGCGAGCGTGAAGTCAGCTGGGCTGCTTCTCCCGCTTCTCCTTGATCTTGGCCTTCTTGCCGCGCAGCTCGCGCAGGTAGTACAGCTTGGCGCGGCGCACCGCACCACGGGTCACGATCTCGATCCGGTCGATGCCCGGGCCGTTGATCGGGTAAGTCCGCTCAACGCCGACACCGAAGCTGAGCTTGCGGACCGAGAAGGTCTCGCGCAGACCGCCACCCTGGCGACGGATCACGACGCCCTGGAAGATCTGGACACGGGACCGGTTGCCCTCGACGACACGGGCGTGCACCTTGACGGTGTCACCGGCCCGGAAGTCGGGAAGGTCGGTCCGCTTCGACTGGGCGTCAAGGGCGTCCAGGATGTTCATCGCTGCGTCCTCGTAAGGCTCACGGCGCACCGTCATTCGGTGCGCGGGTGGGTGGTTCTGATCCCCGGGTGGTGCCGGCGGGCCGACCCCGGTCGGGAATCCTCGCAGCCGCCCGCGGGCGCGGACGGATGCGGCAACCTCCCTACTTTGCCACATCCCCCGCCGGTGGTTGAAATCCGGCCTGGTCCAGGGCAGCGATGTCCCGTTTGTCGAGCCGATCGGCGGGCAGTGCCGCGAGCAGGTCCGGACGTCGGACGGCAGTCCGCAGCAGACCCTCCTCGCGCCGCCAGCGAGCGATCTTGCCGTGGTCACCGGAGCGGAGCACCTCCGGCACGTCGTGCCCACGCCAGCTCGGCGGCTTGGTGTAGATCGGCGCCTCCAGCAGCCCGTGCGCGTGCGACTCCTCGTCCAGCGAGCCCGCGTTGCCCAGCACCCCCGGCAGCAGCCGGGTGACCGCCTCCAGCATCACCAGGACCGCGACCTCCCCGCCGAAGAGCACGTAGTCACCGAGCGAGACCTCGGTGACGGGCATCCGGGTGGCGGCGTGCGCCAGCACGCGTTGGTCGATCCCCTCGTAGCGCCCGCAGGCGAAGAGCAGATGCGACTCGGCGGCCAACTCGTACGCCATCGCCTGGGTGAACGGGGCACCGGACGGCGACGGCACCAGCAGCCGGGGCGGCGGAGCCTCGGCCGGCGCGAGCGCGTCCAGCGCCTCACCCCACGGCTCCGGGCGCATCACCATCCCCGGACCGCCGCCATAGGGGGTGTCGTCGACCGTGCGGTGCACGTCGTGGGTCCAGGTCCGCAGATCGTGCACGGCAAGCTGGAGTACGCCGTTGGCCCGCGCCCGCCCGATCAGCGACAGGTCCAGCGGGGCGAAGTACTCCGGAAAGATCGACACGATGTCGACGCGCATGGGGGTGGTCCTAAAGGTCGAGCAGTCCGGCTGGCGGGTCGACGATCACACGTCCACCGGCGAGGTCGACCTCCGGAACGATCGCCCGGACGAACGGGATCAACGCGGTACGCCCCTCGGGCCGCCGCAGCACCAGCAGGTCGGAAGAGGGTGCGTGGTCGATCCGGGCAACCTCGCCCAGCCGTTCGCCGGCCGGGGTCACCACGGCCAACCCGACCAGCTGGTGATCGTGGAACTCCTCCGGGTCGTCCGGCGGGGCCACGTCGGCGCTGTCCACCACGAGCAACGTCCCGCGCAGCGCCTCGGCGGTGTCACGATCCGGGACGCCGGCGAACGCAACCAACATCCGGCCCTGATGGAAGCGGGCTTCCTCGATGGTCAGCTCCGCCGGGACCCGGAACGGCACCCCGGGCTCATCCGCTGAGGCAGCCGGGGGCTCCGCTGGGGCAGTCGGGGGCGTCGCCCCCGGCTCAGTGCGCAGCACTGTGCCGGGGGCGAACCGTGCTTCGGGCTCGTCGGTCCGCACTTCCACGGTGACCTCACCGCGGATACCGTGCGGCTTGCCGATCCTGCCAACGACGAGCTGCATCAGTACGAGTCGACGATGTCGACGCGTACTCCGCGCCCGCCGATGGAGCCGATCACCTGGCGCAGCGCCTTGGCGGTCCGGCCGGACCGCCCGATCACAGTGCCGAGGTCCTCGGGGTGCACGCGGACTTCGAGCCGCTTGCCCCGACGGGAATCGACCATCCGCACCCGGACGTCATCCGGGTGGTCGACGATGCCCTTGACCAGGTGCTCCAACGCCGGACGCAGAGGCATGTCAGGCCTGCTCACCGGCGTCGGCAGCGGCGGCCGGAGCCTCAGCCTTCGGAGCCTCAGCCGGAGCCTCAGCCTTCGGAGCCTCAGCCGGAGCCTCGGTCTTCGGAGCCTCGGTCTTCGGAGCCTCAGCGGCCTTGGCGGCCTTCTTGGCCGGCTTGGCCGGGGTCTCCGGGGCGAGCCCGGCGGCGGCCTTCGCCTCAGCCTCGTACGCCGCCTTGCGGTCGGCCCGCTCGGGGGCGACCAGGAGCGGCGGCGGGGCCGGCAGGCCCTTGTACTTCTGCCAGTCACCGGTCAGCTCCAGCAGCCGCTGCACCGCCTCGCTCGGCTGAGCGCCGACGGACAGCCAGTACTGGACCCGCTCCGACTTGACCTCGATGATCGAAGGGTCTTCCTTGGGCTGGTAAACCCCGACGAACTCGATCGTCCGACCGTCACGCTTGGTGCGCGAATCGGCAATGACGATGCGGTACTGCGGGTTGCGGATCTTGCCCATCCGCAGGAGCCGGATCTTTACGGCCACAGTTGTTTCGCTCCTGTTGCGATCTCACCGGCCCGTACGGGCGGTGTGCATGGGTGAGCGCCGACCGGCACCGTGGGGTTGGGCCGGAGACAACTCGGTGGACTAGCGACGTGCCCGGGTTAGAGGGCGCCGGACGCGCGCCGGATACCAGCGACCTATTCTGCCAGATGCAGCGCCGATCACTCACACCGGAGCCCCGGGCCGGCTCACCCGATGCCACTACGTGACCGACATCACCCTGCCTCCGGTGTCGGCGGAGCCGGCGGGCCGGGGGTGGCCAGCCCAGCCAGCAGCTCGCGAGCCGGACCGGCGGGCACCACCCGCAACGCCTCTCGCGCCCGTCGGGCGTGCTCGGCGACCATGCCGAGCAGCCCGGCCACCCGAGGGTCGTCGCGCGCAAACGCCACGGGCTGCGCCGACCCACCCCACCGGGACGCCCCGGCCAGCTCCCGAAGCTGCTCGCCGAGGGCGTAGGCCGCGCCAACCTCACGACCGTACGTGGCCAGCGCGTTCACCACCGGCACCCGGGCGCCTCCGAGCCGGGCGCCGAGCCGACACGGCAGCTCGAACGCGATGGCGGCACGCCCGGCCAGGACGGCAGCACCGGCCACCCCGCCCGACGACGGGTCGTCGCGCAACTCCTGAGCCCGCCCCTCACAGGCCACCGTCAACGCCTCGGCGAACTCGGCGACCACCGGGCCACCGCCCTGCGCGGCGAGCTCGTACGCACGGGCCAACAGGAAGTCCGCGACCAGCACCGCGAACCGGTTGCCCCACGGCGTCGGTCGGGGCCCGGTCGATCGGGCCTCCTCCCGGGCGCTGTCCACCGCCAACCCGGCGAGCAGACCCAGGTCCACCGCCGCGGCGAGGGCGTGCCGAAGCGGATGCTCACGGCCCCCGACCGCCGCGGCGACCAGCAGCAGCACCGCCGGACGCAGCGAGAGGGTCGACAGGTCCTCGTCCACCCCGCCGAGCCGGACGAACATCGGCCAGTCCTCCCGAACGCAGCCGGCCAGCAGCTCGCCCACCGCCATGAGATCGCGCCGCAGGTCGCGGGCGAGTTCCGGAGCCGGCTGGGGCAGCGGGTCCAGCAGGACACCCGCGCGCGCCCCGTCCGGGAAGAGCGCCAGCCGGCGGCAGAGGGCGAACAGTGGGCGGTCGTCGTCGAAGGTGGCGTCGAGGACCCGCCAGGCGAGCAGGTAACGGCGCACGGAGTACCGGCCGGTCTCGAAATAGCCGGACTGCCGGGCGGCCAACTGCCGGGCGTACGGAGCTGGATCCACCGGTCCCGTCTCGGCGCGGCGAAGCGCCGTGTCGATCCGATCGGCGGCGAGCAGGCCCGACTCCAGGGCGAAGCTGATGCCCTCGCCGGTGAACGGGCTCACCAGCCCCGCCGCGTCGCCGACCAGCAGCAGCCCCGGCACACCGCACCTGGACGGGTCGAAGTCCAGTCGCAGCGGCGCACCGGTCATCGGTCCGGCCGGACGGGCCGCCCGGAACCGGTGGTCGGTCGCCGCCAACTCGGTGACGAAACGCTCGTACAGCAATCGGACGTTCTCCCGGTGGGCCGGGTCGAACAGGCCCACGCCGACGTTGGCCGTCCCGTCGCCCACCGGGAACACCCAGCCGTAGGAAGGCAGCACCCGCCGATCCGTGACGTCCGCCAGCGGGAGGTGGATCTCCAGCAACTCGTCGAGGTCCGTCACCTGAGTGAAGTAGCGCCGGGTGGCGAACCCGGTCCACTCCCGGTCCGGGCTACGCAACCCGGCCTGATGAGCCAGCCGAGAGGAGGCCCCATCGGCGGCGACCACAGCCGGGGCACGCAGCGGAAACCGGCGGCCCTCGTACTCGACCTGCACGCCGTGGACCCCGGCGGCGCCGCCGAGCAGCCGGGTGGCGCGTGCCCCGGTCCAGAGCACCGCACCGGCGCGCACCGCCCGCCGGCACAGCACCGCGTCCAGCTCCAGCCGGGGCACCACCATGCCGTACCCGGTGCCGTCGGGGTCCTCGTAGTGGAAGTCGCGGCTGCCCCGCCCGCGCATCCGGATCCGCACCCCGCCGACCCGCTGGGCACCCGTCAGCTCGTCGAGCACTCCCATGTCCGCGAGCAGACGCACGGCGCTGCGGGTCAGGCCGTCGCCGCAGCACTTGTCGCGGGGGAACTCGCGCCGGTCGATCAGCAGGACCCGGCGGCCCAGCACCGCCAGCCGGTAGGCTGCCGCCGCGCCGCCCGGGCCGGCGCCCACCACCACCGCGTCGAAGCCGTCGAGTCGGTCCGGGGCCATCGTCGGAGTCGGCGTGTCCGGCGTGACCACCTCAACCCGCCCTGGTGACGGCGTAGTCGGCGAGCCGGACCAGTGAGTCCCGGGCCGGGCCGGGCGGCAGCGGGTCCAGCCGCCGGGCAGCCTGGGCGGCCCGGCTCCGGGCCTCGGCGAGGACCTCGTCCACCGCACCCGAGGCGACGACCAGGTCCGCCACCTCGGCCAGCTCCGCCGGGGTGGGCTCGCGTACCTCCAGGAGGTCGCGTACCCGCCCGGCCGCCGGTGTGTCGCGGGCCAGCAGCCGCAGCACCGACATGGTGTAGACCCCTTCCCGCACGTCCGTCAGCGGCCGCTTGCCCAGTGCCGCGTAGCTGCCGCGCACGTCGAGCGCGTCGTCGGTGAGCTGGAAGGCGACTCCGAGGTCGTGGCCGTACCCGGCCAGCGCCTCGACGGTGGCCGGCGGCGCCCCGGCGAGCAGCGCGCCCAATCGGCAGGGCAGCTCGAACAGGGTCGCCGTCTTGCCAGCGATGATCTCCAGGTGCCTGGCCTCGGTCAGGCCGGTGTGGAACGCGTTCTCCGTCTCGCGCAGCTGGCCCGTGCAGAGCGCTACCAGCGCGGCGGCCGCCTCCCGGCCGTACCGGTCGTCGAAGGCGGCGAGCAGGGCGATCGCCCGGGCCACCAGGAAGGTCCCGGCGACCACGGCCGCCGGCTCGCCCCATTCGGCGTTGACGCTGGGGCCGTGCCGCCGGGTGGCGGCCCGGTCCATCACGTCGTCGTGGTAGAGCGAGGCGAGGTGCAGCAACTCCAACGCCGCGGCGGCGTCGAGCAGGTGTGCCGGACGGACGGTGCCGAATTCAGCCGCGACCAGCAGCAGCGCGGGACGGATCCGCTTGCCGCCACGGCGTTGCAGTGCCGTCGCCATCGCCCACAGCGCCGGGTCCGACGCGGCGACGGCCTCCCGCATCCGCTGGTCCAGGCCGGCCAGCGCCTCCCGGGTACGGGCGCTGGCCAGCCAGTCCGGGTCGGTTGCGGTGCCCACCGTCACCGCTTCGGCTTCGGCTTGGTGGGCTTTTCGGCGGACGGTTGGTTGGCGTCACCGCCGCTCCCACCGCCACCGCAGCCACAGCCACCGTCGCCGCGCCGCCCACTGCCCGGTGCAGACAGGAAGGGCACCCGCTCGACCAGCTCCTGTGCCTTCTGCAGCAGTTGCTCGTCGTCGAGCATCCGCAGGATCTCCACCGGAGTACGACCGACGGCGTCGTTCGCCAGCGCCAGCACCTCCTCGGCGGCGGAGATCTCCTCGGCGGTCAACCCGTCCGCGAAGCGGCGCAGCGTCTTGCGGGCCTCGTCGAGGTGCTCGGTGGTGAGCGTCGCCTCGGAACGCTGCGGCTGGAGCAGTGCCGCGCGGGCCGTCTCGGCGTAGGTGTCGTAGAGCTTCTGCAGGTGCCGCCGGTCGGCGTCGGAGAGCTTCGTCGCCCGGGCCCGGGCCACCAGCCGGTCCTCGTTGGCGAAGTAGGTGTCGACAGCGAACCGGCCGACCCGGGTCTGCTGCAGGTAGCGCTGCCGGAACTCCTTCTCGACCGCCACGTCGAGGTCGACGTCCCGGTCCAGGACCCGGCGGGCGGTGCTGCTGGAGGCGCAACCGCAGGCGCTTTCGTTGCCACCCTCGCCGCCCAGGTAGACCACCGATCCGGAGTCGCCACCCTCGGACAGGTGGGCCGTGGCGATCTGGCCGTCGAAGGTGGCCACGCCGACGCCGGGGCCGTAGTCGATGCTCGCGCTGACGTCCAACTCGGTCACCGTGGAGGTGGTGTACTCCGTGGTCCGGCCGACCTTCTCCACGTTGCTGCCGATGTCGACGCCGGCGATGGCACCCGCGCCGCCCGGGAAGGTCACGTCGAGCTGGCGCAGCACCTCGTCGATGGGGTTGATCAGGGTCCGGTTGCACGAGCCGGCGAAGAGCAGACCAATCGCCGGATGGTCGCTGTTGGCCACCGGGAAGATGTCGTCCTTGACCTGGTCGATCACGTCGTTGGGCTGGGAGACCTGGCCGATCGCGCAGTCCACCCGGTTGCCGGCCGGGTTGATCATGACGAATCGTTTGAGCGTGGCGATGGTGTCGGCCGGCGCGGTGCCGCCGTCGTACGGGCCGGGCTGCACGATCGCGTCGCCGATCGCCCCGGCGTTGGCATTTGCCAGCACGTGGTTGTTGCTCAGGATGCAGAGCGAACCATCGGTGTTGTCGGTGACCAGCGCGCCAAGCGTGCCGGCCGTGACGTCGATGTGCGCGATGCTCACCCCGTTGGGCGCCGGACGGTCCCGGGCGGTGAACTCCTGGGCGAAGAACGGGCCGGTCTCCACCACGTCGACCTCGACGAAGTCGGGCCCGAAGTAGACCCGCCGCGGCAGCAGCCGGGTGGTCGGTAGGAACTGCCTCGGCACCTTGCGTACCACGTACACCACCAGGGCCGGCTCGTCGGTTCGGCGGCCGCTGACCTCCCGCCGACCGTAGGCGAGCCCGCTGACGTTCGGGTCGCCGAGCAGCCCAGCCAGTGGTCCGCCACGGGCCGCCCGGGCCAACGCCCGGGCCTTGACGTAGCTGTCGTCGTTCGGATTGGACATGGCCGCCTCCTGCCAATGCAACGGGGTGATGGATCAGGTTCGGCGGGCCTCGAACGGCCCGGTGAGCACGAAGCGCAGCGCGACACCGTCGACGCGCTCGCTGGTGAGGGCCACCAACCCGGGGTCGGTGACGTAGACGGTGATGACGTGGGGGCCGGACGGGTCGGGCCGACCGATGCCGGTGCCGACGGCGTCGAATCGTCGGGTGAGGTCAGCCCGGTGCGCGGCCAGCACGGCACGGACGGCGTCGAGCGAGCCCGGTTCAGCCACAGCAGCCACCACGAATCGGCGGGTCGGACCGGCGCGTCGGGCCGGTGACACCGGGGTCGATCGGAACGGGGTGCGACGTGGGGACGCCGGGTTCGTCGGCGGAGTCGTCGTCCGGTCCGGTGTCGTCGGCGTACTCGGCGCAGAGCCGGACCAGCAGCCCCTCCGCCGACCGCCCGACGATCCGGACGGCGACGATGCCGGGACCGGTCAGGGTCACCGTCGCCGGGCCCGGTGGCGAGTTCGCCGGCACCTCGACGCGGTCGAGTGGCGCACCGTCGTCGTCGAGCGCGGTCAGCTCGACCGGTTCGCCGCCCCGATTGGCCAGGGTGACGAGGACCCGGTCCGCCGGGTGTGGCAGTTCGACCTGAACGCCGGCGCCGAGTTGAAGGGCCGCACCGCCGGTGGGCGGCCCGACCGCAACGACCACCCGGCCTGCGCCGTCCAGGGAACGGATGAGGAACCCGTGGTCCGTCCACTCTGCCGGGTACTGCGTGCCGGGCTGGCGGCCCGCGAAGTCGAGGCAGTCGCGCGGCCTTGGCGGCGGCGGTTCCGGCGGGCAGTACGGCTGCACGGCCAGCAGGTCCACGTCGTCGAACCACACCCGTCCGCCGACCCTTCGGGGTTCACGCCCGTCGGCCACCGCCTCCAGGAAGACGGTCACTGCGGCAGCCTGGGCGGCGACGCGTACCGTCAGCGGGCTCCACCGCTGGGCTGTCGTGCCGTCGCTCCAGACGACGGCGGCGGAGGTCGGGTCGGTGCCGCCGGTGGGGTCGACGCCGAGCCGCGCCGTCGCGGGGTCGGCCTGGTCGAGGTCGTACCAGGCGGTGAGCTGGTAGGCCCAGCCCGGGTTGGCCCCGATCTGCTGCCGGACGCCGACCCGCTGCTGCGGACCAGGCACGAGCCCCTGGGCCCGGCGACCACCGTGCACCACGAAGTTGCTCGCGGTGTGTTGGCCGGTGCCGCCGGACGTCGAGCCGGCCAGCACGTACGGCTCCCAGCCGTTGGCGACCCGTCCGGTGGTGCGCTGGGCGAACCCGTCCTCGAAATGCCGGTTGACGACGTCGACGGCTCGGACCACCACCTCGTCGAACCCTGTCCCGCCGTCGTCGTCGATCACCGTGCACCGGGTCAGGAACGTCCCGCAGTCCGGGTAGCGGTGGGACACCACGGCAATTCCCCGGCCGGCCGGCGGCTCGTGCGTCTCGGTGACCACGGCCGGCAGCGGCGGGGTGCAGTCGCCGAAATCCCAGACCGCGGTGTGCGTGTCGCACCAGCCGGGATCGGTGAACCGGGCGGTGAGGGTGAGGACCGTGCAGGGGTAGGTGAACAGATCGGGGCCGGCGTCGACCACCGGTGGGACGTTGCGCACCGTCACGGTCCGGGTGTCGGTCGCCATCCCACCGTTCTGGTCCCGGACCCGCAGGGTCACCTCGTACACACCGTTGTCGCACCAGGCGTGCTGGACCGTGCTGGTGCCCTCCGCCCGCGGCGGGGTGTTGGTCTCCACGACCGTGCCCGGCTCGGTGGGTTGGGCGTCGCCGAAGTTCCAGGTGGTCTCGTGGGTGTCGGCGTACTCGACGTCGGTGAACCGGCCAACCAGCGTGACCACCTCACCCTCGTCGACGGTGAGGTCCGGGCCGGCGTCGACCGTGGGTGGCACGTTGGCGACGTACACCAACGCGAAGTGGCGACTGGTGGCGCCGCCGGGCTGGTTGATCGTCAACGAGTGCGCCGCCAGGTAGGTGCCGCTGGCGGCGTAGACGTGGTTGACGTCCGCGGTGGCGGCCGGTGCCGCGCCGTCGCCGGTCAGCCAGGTGTAGCCGGCCGCGGCGCTGGTGTGTCCGGCGGCCAACAGCAGGGCCGACTGGGCCGTACCCGTGTATGGCCCGCTGCTGCGGGCGGCGAGCACCTCGGTGCTCTCGCAGGAGCTGAGCACCTCCAGGTCACCGGCGAGAACGAGCCCGTCGGCGTTGATCACGATCGGGTCGAAGAAGACGGCCCTGACCCGCCCGATCCGGGCCAGCTCGGGCGGCCAGCCGGTGATGCCGCTGACCGCTCCGGTGATCGGGTCGACAAGTCGCGACCCGCCGATGTTGTTGACCACGGCCGTGATCACCGCGGCGACCACGATGATGATGATCCCGATCAGGATGCTCCCGGCGCCGAAGCTGATGATCGCCAGGATGACGGCGATGACCCAGAACAGAACCGACTCCTCGGGGTCGACGTCCGGTTCGCCGATCAGGTGGTTGTCCATCCGCTGGACGCCGTCGGGATTGAGGTCGCCGCTCGGGGTCCAGTGCAGTCCCACGTCGGCCCGGAAGCTGGCGTCGACGTCGATGCTGCCGAGGATCGCGTCGATGACGGTCAGCTCACCGGTCATCCGGATCGACCCGTCGCGGAGTACGACGTCCAACTCGCGGACGTCCGCCTTGTCGTCGCCCTGGTCGACGCGGCGCGGCAGGTCGCTGTCCGCCCAACCGTTGGTGCCCCGGGCCGAGTCGATGTTCTGCTGCACGATCGTCCCGTCGAGCAGGATGGCGAAGTCCCGACCGGCCGGTACGACGTTGGTCATCGCCCCGATGTCGGCGCCCTCGCCGGCGTTGATCGCGATCACCAGCAGATCGGCGAAGACCCGGGTGGCGACGTTGTCGGCCTCGAACACCTCGCCACCGACCTCCGGCGTCCACAGGGCCAGGAAGCCCCGCCCGGCCAGGTCACCGAAGAGCAGGTCGCCGATGGCCGTCTCGATCTGCGCCACAGTGGGCACCACGACGCTCTGCGCCCCGAAGCCGTGCACCAGCGCCGCCCCCTGCTGGTTCAGCTGGGCTTGCAGCGCGTTGTCGAGGAACCCGAAGAGGGTGGCGTTGTTGGTGGTGAAGTGGGTGCCCTCGATGCCGGGCGCCGGGTTGATCGGCCCCGCGACCACGGTCGCGGTGTCGAACCGCAACGTGTACGCCCCCGGCGGGGTCTCCAACGCCACCGTGATGGCGAGGCGGGTTTCCACCCCCATCGGGTCGGCCAGCGCGGGTGCCGCGCCACTGCCCACGATGTGAAACAACCGCAGGTAGATCGGCATGCTGATGAGGATGTGCCCTGGATCGGGCTGACTGACGTCGATCCGGTGGGCGGGGTCGGCCTGGTCGTCGTAGATCTCCAGGTGGGTGTCGAGGGTGTAGCTGCCGACGCCGAGACCCAGGACCAAGCCGGCGTCGTTCTGCTCGTGCGGGATCGCCGGGATCCCGGGATGCAGCACCCCCCCGGCGCCGCCGTTCTCGTACGCGAAGTGGATGTATTCCCCGAGGATCTGGACGAGCTTCGGGGCGAGAGGGTCGCCGCTGGTCAGGGTCGTGGTGACCGCGCTGCGGGGCAGGCCGTCGAAGCGCAGCCCCACGTTCTTCGAGTCGGGCAGCACCCCGATCGGCACGGCGGCGTGCGCGGTGGCGGTGAGGTCCAGCAGTTGCGCGGATGGCACCGGCGGGTCGGCGACGGTCACCTGGATGACCAGGCCGAAGGTGAGTTCGCAGCCGTCGATGTCGGGTCGTGGGGTGGCGTCCAACTGGTCCCGGGGGATCTCCACCTGGCCGCCGGCCGTGGTGAACCCGCCGATGCCGAGGCCGGCCGGGACCGGCAGATACTGCGGGATACGTCCCTCGTCGGTGCTGGTGTCGCCGCACTCGGCCGACTTCCAGGCGCCTTGCAGGGCCTTGCGGAGAACGGGCGGAGTCGCCTCGATGACGACCTCGAAGCCATGGGTGTCGGCCATTGGTCCCCCTTCGGGGCCGGTGTGGTGGAGGCCGGAGGGTGTGGACGCCGGACGCCGGTGCCGGGCCGGACGTCAGGAGGTGTTCGGGGCCGGTCGCCGCGCGACGGGCCACCCGTTGGTCAGTGGGGGTGGGCGTCGGGTTCCGGGTTCGGCGGTGGCGACTGGAGCCGGCCACTCACGGCCGTCAACGGTGTGGTCACCGCACCGCGGAGGATCGCGGCGAATGCCTGCGGGGGCGCGAACCTCGGCCGGCGGGCGGAAATCCTCCGGTATTCCAGCAGCGGATCCATTACCGCGTGCCGGTCCCGGAACGGTTCCAGCGGGTCGGGGCCGGCACCGCCGGGGCGCCAGCGCGGCGGGTCGGTGTCCGGCTCATCGCCGTCGGAGCAGGGCGGGAGCACGCCCAGGTCGGTCAGGAGCCGGCGGACGGCTAAGCCGTCGTCGGGGTCGACCTGGCGATCGACCAGCCGGGCGATCGTGGTACGCAGACCGGCGAGCTTCTCGGCTGCAGTCGGCCCGAGTCGGATGCGGTCGCCGATGCCGGTACGGGTGTCGGGGTTGAACTCGTAACCGAGGTGCTCGACGGCCAGCAGCGGATTCGTGGCTGCCGCGATCGCGACGGCGGGAGCAGCACTCAGCCGGTCGAGGATCACGCCGGCGCGGGCCTGTAGGTCGGAGAAGGTGTTGATCTGGTCGGCCATCGGGCCTCCCACCACTGGTGGTGACGTTGCCTGAACCCTAGGCCACCACGCCGCTCGCGCACGCTCTATGTCCGCAGGACGACACAGGGTAATCGATGCAGGTCAGCGGGCTGGTGGGCGGTCCCAACCGGCGGGCAGCTCATCCGGTACGCCCCAGTCCGGCGGTGGGGCGAAGTCACACCAGGTGCCGTCGAACGGGAATTCGCCGGCCTCGGCGAGCGCGATCACCCGCTCCCCCTCGGCGCGGACCGCCTTCTCGTCGGTCACCCAGTAGTCGGCACCGAAGGCGAGCCGCTCGACGAACTCGTCCTCGTCCTTCCAGTCCCAGCTGAGATCGGGGCGCACCACCACGTCGAGGTCCTGGTCAACCACGTCGACGCCAGCCACCGGGCCGTCGTCCCAGCGGACACCGGGCTCCTCGAGGTTGACGTACCAGTTGGCGAACCGGCCCTGCGCGTCCCGGAACCACCAGACGGAGTGCGCCGCCCCGGTGGGCAGGAACTTCAGCAGCGGCGGGCCGTCCCAGCGCCCGACGGCCAGCCGGTACGTCGACGAGATCCACTGGGCGAACGGCATCGCCCGCATCCCCAGCCCCGCCTCGGTCACCTCGTGGGCCACCGGCGAGTCCCGGGCAATCCAGATCAGCAGGCCCCGGTCGTCGTCGCTGACCACGCGGCCCGCCCGGGCCCACCCGATTCGACCGTGCCGCACGTTCCGGTGCAGGATCAGCCGACCGGGTGCGAACCGGTCGACCGGACCGTTCGGGAGCACCTCAGTAGGCGCGGGCGAGGATGGCGACCAGATCGGGCTCGTCCTCGGAGTCCGGCACCGAGCCATCGGCGCGCAGCAGGCAGCGCACCGTGACGCCCTGGCCGTTCGCCTCGGCCTCGCCGGCCACGCCGACCGCCGACCACGGCACCCGCGCCCAGCCGGTCGCAGCGGCCTCGATCGCCTCGGCGAGGGTGGCCACCTCCACCGTGCGCGACTCGCGGTTGGCCAGCGCCTGGTCGTGCAGCACCTGCTGGTCGGTCTCCAGCGCGGCCAGCACCGCGCCAACCACGTCGGCAACCGGCGTGGGGGTCTTCGACCCGTCGGTGCGGCGCACCACCACCGCGTTGCCGGTGGCCAGGTCACGGGGGCCGACCTCGACGCGTACCGGATAGCCGCGCAGCTCGGCGTCGACGGCCCGGCGGCCGAACGGGGTGTCGGTCCGGTCGTCGAGCGCGACCCGGACACCGGCGTCGCGCAGGCCGTCGCGCAGCTTGGCCGCCGCCTCGGCGACACCCTCGCCATCCTTGACCACCATGACGTACGCCTGGATCGGCGCCAGCTTCGGCGGCACGCGCAGGCCGTTGTCGTCGCCGTGCGCCATGATCAGGCCACCGAGCATCCGGGTCGACGTGCCCCAGGAGGTGGTCCAGGCGTGCTCCCGGCCACCCTCGGCCGAGGAGTAGCTGATGTCGAACGCCTTGGCGAAGTTCTGACCCAGCTCGTGGCTGGTGCCCAACTGGAGGGCCTTGCCGTCGCCCATCATGCCTTCGCAGGTGTACGTGGCCGTCGCGCCGGCGAACCGCTCGCGCGCCGTCTTCAGGCCCACCACGACCGGGATGCCGATCACGTTGACCATCAGGTCCTCGTACGCCTCGTGCAGGATCCGCCGCGCGTACGCCCGGGCGTCCTCGCGGGTGGCGTGCGCGGTGTGCCCCTCCTGCCAGAGGAACTCGCTGGTACGCAGGAAGATCCGTGGGCGCAGCTCCCACCGGACCACGTTCGCCCACTGGTTGAGCAGCAGCGGCAGGTCCCGGTACGAGTCGATCCACTTGGCCATGAACTCGCCGATCACCGTCTCGCTGGTGGGGCGCACCACCACCGGCTCGGCGAGGGGCTTGCCGCCACCGTGCGTGACGACCGCCAGCTCCGGCGAGAAGCCCTCGACGTGCTGCGCCTCGCGCTTGAGGTAGCTCTCCGGGATGAACAACGGGAAGTACGCGTTCTCGGCTCCCGCCGCCTTGATCCGGGCGTCCATCTCGAGCTGCATACGCTCCCAGATGGCATAGCCGGCCGGTCGGATGACCATCGTGCCGCGAACCGGGCCGTTGTCGGCCAGCTTTGCCTTGGCGATCAGGTCCTGGTACCAGCGGGGGAAATCCTCCGCACGGGGAGTGAGCACGCGTGCCATGACCGCACATCCTATGCGGCACGCGGGAGGACACCGCGTCCGGGAGTCGCCGCGCCGTGTCGCCCGCTTCGCGGGCGGGGGCGTGGCGGGTCAGCGGACGATGCGGCCGCGGAGGATCGTGCGGGAGGGTGCGCGGACGACGCGCAGGTCGCGGCGGGGGTCCTCGGGGTAGACGGTCAGGTCGGCGAGGCCGCCCTCGACCAGGCCGGGGAAGCCGAGCCACTCCCGGGCGCCCCAGGAGGCGGCGGCGAGCACATCGATCGGCGCCATGCCGGCCTGCTCGTGCAGCAGCAGCATCTCCTCGGCGGCCAGCCCGTGGTCGATGCCGCCACCGGCGTCGGTGCCCACGTAGATCGGCACACCCGCCTCGTGGGCGGAGCGCACCACCTCGGGGAAACCGTCGCGCAGCGCGAGCATGTGCTCGGCATACCCAGGGAACTTGGCCCGC
This sequence comes from Micromonospora sp. NBC_01638, assembly GCF_045209745.1. NCBI lineage: Bacteria > Bacillati > Actinomycetota > Actinomycetes > Micromonosporales > Micromonosporaceae > Micromonospora > Micromonospora sp. NBC_01638. Next base: position 3,689,837 of record NZ_CP109273.1, on the reverse strand, counting down.
GCCTGCTCGGCGATACCCCCGAAGGTGGCGATGTTGATCATCGTGGGGACCAGCGCGGTGCCCTGGCGGGCCATCTCGTCGATCAGGTCGAGGCTCAACCCGGTGCCGTGCTCCACCGAGTCGACCCCGGCCCGCACCATGATCTCGACAGCCGACTCGGAGAAGGTGTGCACCGCGGCGCGTACCCCGGCGTCGTGCGCGGCCCGGACGGCGGCGGTGAGGGTGTCCGCGTCCCAGGCCGGCGCCAGGTCACCCACGCCCCGGTCGATCCAGTCGCCGACCAGCTTGACCCAGCCGTTGCCGGCCCGCGCCTGCGCGGCCACCGTGGACGCCACCTCGGCCGCGTCGACCTCCACGCCGATGTCCCGCAGGTAGCGCTTCGGCGGCGCGACGTGTCGGCCGGCGCGGGCCAGTCGCGGCAGGTCCGGATCGTCGTCCAGTTCGGGGTACGGGTACGGCGAACCGGCGTCGCGGATCGCCAGCACCCCGGCGTCCCGGTCGACGTGGGCCAACTCGCGGGCCTGGTCGAGGGAGGTGATCGGGGCGCCACCACGGGCGATGCCGAGGTGGCAGTGCGCGTCGACCAGCCCCGGCAGGACGAAACCACCGTCGACGACCGTTTCCGCACCGGGCACCGGGGTGAACGTCACCCGGTCGCCGACCAGCCAGAGATCCCGAACCTCGTCGTCGGGGAGCAGCACACCGCGCACATGAAGAGCCATGCGCACAGTCCTACCGGATCACTCCCCGTCGGGGGCGAGCAGGTCGTTCTTCCGGGAGGTCAGGGCCGGCAGGTCCACGGAGACCTTCCACGGCCGCTCGGTGACGAACAGGTCCTCGGTGTGCGCGACCTGCTCGTACTCACGGGTCGACCCGAGGGTGTACTCGGTGAGCGTGATGCGCTCCTGGAGCGGGTCCACCACCCAGTAGGACCGGATCCCGGCGTGCGCGTAGACCTTCGCCTTGTCGTACATGTCGCGGAAGGTGGAGGTCGGCGAGACGACCTCCACGGCGAGCAGGGCGTCCTCGACCGGGACGGGTGACCGGCCGGCGTGCGTCCGGCGGATGACCACCACGTCGGGGCGAGGCTCGTTGCGCCGGTCGACCCGCATCGACAGGTCGAAACTGACCAGGTATTCCGGCGGGCAGTTGACTTCGACGGCAAGCAGCACTCGGACGCAGAGATCCTGGTGCACGGCAGTTGGCGACGGCACGATCAACCTTCCGTTGATCAACTCGTACGGAAGGTCCTTCGGCAGATCACCGAGGTCGTCGACCGTCCACTCGTGCCGTTCCGGCAGGATCGGGGCCGCGGTCATGACATCTCCTTCCACGGGGGCGACATCACCCTAAGAGAAGGCAATGTCGCCCGCCGTCACCGACACGCGTCAGCGGGGGCGCTTGTCGCCGCCCTTGCCGAGCTTGTTGAAGTCGATCTTCGGAAGCTTGAAGCCGGGCGGCAGGCCCTGGCCACCAGCGAGGTCGTTCGGGTCCATCCCCGGCGGGAGCTGCGGCATTCCGCCCGGGAAACCGCCCGGCAGCCCGGCGCCGGCCCCGGTACGCGGCCGACCGCCACCCTTGGTGCCCTTGCGCTTGTTCTTGGGGCTCTTGGTCGCCTTGCGTCGGCCGCCGCCGGGCAGACCCATCATGCCGCCCATCTGCTTCATCATCTTCTGCGCGTCGGCGAAGCGGTTGAGCAGTTGGTTGACGTCCATCACGGTGACCCCGGAGCCGTTGGCGATACGCGCCCGGCGGGAGCCGTTGATGATCTTCGGGTTGGTCCGCTCACCCGGGGTCATCGACCGGATGATCGCGGTGACCCGGTCGAAGTGGGTGTCATCCAGGTCGGCGAGCTGGTCCTTCATCTGCCCCATACCGGGCATCATGGCCAGCACGTTGGCGATCGGGCCCATCCGCCGCACCGCGATGAGCTGGTCGAGGAAGTCCTCCAGGGTGAACTGCTCACCGCCCATCAGCTTGGCGGTCATCTTCTCCTTCTGATCGGAGTCGAAGGCCTGCTCGGCCTGCTCGATCAGAGTGAGGACGTCGCCCATGCCGAGGATCCGACTGGCCATCCGGTCGGGGTGGAAGACGTCGAAGTCCTCCAACTTTTCACCGGTGGAGGCGAACAGGATCGGCTGTCCGGTCACCTCGCGTACCGACAGCGCGGCACCACCGCGGGCGTCGCCGTCGAGCTTGGAGAGCACCACGCCGGTGATCCCGACGCCGTCGCGGAACGCCTCGGCGGTGCGGACGGCGTCCTGACCGACCATCGCGTCGATGACGAAGATGACCTCGTCCGGCTGGACCGCGTCACGGATGTCGGCGGCCTGCTGCATCATCTCGGCGTCGATGCCGAGCCGGCCGGCGGTGTCGACGATGACGATGTCGCGGGCCGCCCGCTTCGCGTGCTCGATCGATGCCCGCGCCACCTGCACCGGGTCACCGGTGCCGTTGCCGGGCTCCGGGGCGTACACCTCGACGCCGGCCCGGCCACCGAGCACCTGGAGCTGCCCGACGGCGTTGGGGCGCTGGAGGTCGGCGGCGACGAGCAGCGGCTGGTGCCCCTGGCCCTTGAGCCAGCGGGCCAGCTTGCCGGCGAGGGTCGTCTTACCGGAACCCTGGAGGCCGGCCAGCATGATCACTGTCGGCGGCTGCTTGGCGAACTGGAGCCGTCGCCCCTCACCGCCGAGCACGTTGATCAGCTCTTCGTTGACGATCTTGATGATCTGCTGGGCCGGGTTCAGCGCCTCGGAGACCTCGGAGCTGCGCGCCCGCTCCTTGACGGCCGCGATGAAGCCCTTGACCACCGGCAGCGCGACGTCCGCCTCCAGCAGCGCGAGGCGGATCTCGCGCGCGGTGGCGTCGATGTCGGCGTCGGTGAGCCGCCCCTTGCCGCGGAGCTTGGTGAAGATCCCGGACAGGCGGTCACTCAAGGTGTCAAACACGCGAACATCCCGTTTGTCAGTGTTCCGGCGGGCACAACGCGACCGGCACTGCGGAGTCCGGCCACCGCAAGGGTAACCGCCCCGCCGCAGGGCCGCTGTCGCCCGGCCCGGCCCGCCGAAGCGGTCAACCCGATACCAACCCCGACTGGTACGCGAAGACGACGAGCTGGGCCCGGTCCCGGGCTCCCAGCTTGCCCATCGCCCGGCTGACATGGGTCCGGGCGGTCGCCGGGCTGACCACCAACCGTACGGCGATCTCCTCGTTGTTCAGGCCCTCGCCGACCAGGCCGACGACCTGGCGCTCCCGGTCGGTCAGCGCCTCCAGACGGGGGTGCGGACGAAGCACCCGCGGCGGCCGGGTGGCGAACTCCCGCACCACCCGACGGGTAACCGACGGCGACAGCAGCGCCTCCCCCTCGGCGACCAGCCGGATCGCGCGCAGCAGCTCGGCCGGTCGGGTGTCCTTGGTGAGGAACCCGCTCGCGCCGTGCCGCAGCGCGTCGAAGACGTACTCGTTCAGCTCGAAGGTGGTGAGCACCACCACCCGCGTACCGGTCAGGTCCGGGTCCGCGACGATCCGTCGGGTCGCCTCGATGCCGTCGATGCCGGGCATCCGGATGTCCATCAGCACCACGTCCGGACGTTCCCGACGCGCCAGCTCGACCGCCCGCAGCCCGTCGGCAGCCTCGCCGGCCAGCACCAGGTCGTCCTCGCTCTCCACCAGCGCGCGCAGACCGAGCCGGACCAGGTCCTGGTCGTCGGCGATCAGCACCCGGATCACGTGACCGGCTCCACGGGCAGCCGGGCGTACACCCGGAACCCGCCGTCGGCGCGCGGCCCGATGGCCAACTGGCCACCCAGCGCGGCCACCCGTTCCCGCATCCCGGCCAGGCCGTGCCCGGCCGTCTCGTCGCCGGCCGAATCCAGCCCGCCCCGGGCGGCGCGGCTGCCCCGGTCGACGATTTCGACGGTCACCTCGCCGGCGCGGTAGTCGACGGTCACCTCGGCGCTGGCCACCCCGGCATGGCGCAGCACGTTGGTCAACGCCTCCTGCACCACCCGGTACGCGGCAAGGTCCACCGGCACCGGCAACTCTCGGCGATCGCCGGACACCCGCAGCTCCACGGCGAGCCCGGCCCCGGCCAGCCGATCGCGCAGCGCGGGAAGCCGGGCCAGACCGGGCACCGGGCCCCGGTCCGCACCGCGCCGCACCGCGCCCAGGGTGACCCGCAGCTCGTCCAGCGCCTCCCGGCTGGTCCGACTGATGGCGGTCAGCGCGGTCTCCGCCTGCTCCGGCCGTTTCGGCAGCAGGTGCAGGGCGATCTCCGCCTGCATGCTGATCGCGGCCAGCCCGTGCCCCACCACGTCGTGCACCTCCTGCGCGATGCGCAACCGCTCCTCGTCGGCCTGGCGCCGGGCCTGCTCGACACGGTCACGGGCGGCAGCCTCCCGGTTGACCCGCACCACCACCGCCACCGCGAACGGTACGACCGCCCAGGCCGACGCGGGCAGCACTCCCGTCCACCCGGGGGCCGGGCCGCGGGAGAAGAAGACGTGCGGCAACAACAGGACGAACGCCCCGGCGGTGGCGAGCGCCGCCGGGCCCACCGGCAGCCGTGCGGCAACGGTGTACACCGCGATCAGGAACGTGAGCAGGATCGGCCCGTACGGGTACCCGAGCACCAGGTACGTCGAGGTGGCCACGGTGACCACGGCGAGGGTGGCGACCGGGGCGCGTCGCCGGACCAGCAGGGCGAGCGCGGCGACCGCGATCAGCACCCGGCAGGTGGCGTCCACCGGCCTCGACCCTGGCTGGTTGTTCCCGGCCAGACCGGTGGCGAGCAGCCCGAACCCGAGCAGCACCAGGGCGAGCGCGACGTCCGCCGCCGCCCCCTGCCAGCCCCGCTGTCCGCTGCGCCACATGGCCGTCATTCTGCCCGCGCCGACGCGCCCCGGCGTGCGTCCACGAGCGTGACCGCACCTACGCCCCCGGACGTACCCGCCGCCCTCAACCACGGCCCGCGCTCTACCGGCCCGCGCTCTACCGGCGTCCGCCTTACCGGCCCGCGCTCTACCGGCCGTGGCTTCGAGGCGGGGCTCAAGCGCCGGCGAGGGGAGCTGCCAGGGCTCCGGCGCGGGGCGGTCGGCGGCGGACACCTCCGTGAGCGTGATGACTGTGCGGCATATTTATGCCGCACAGTCATCACGCTCGTAATGGACAGAGGGCTCGCGCGGACACCGCTCCCACCGTGGGTCAGACTGCGGCGGGGACTGCGGCGAGGACTGCGGCCTCCAGACGTGCTCTGGCGTCGTCGTCCGGCCAACCGCCCACCAGGTAGAAGGCGTCCACCACGTCGGCGCCGAGAGTGGAGATGCGGGCCGCGCGGACCAGGGCACCCGCCTCGTCGAGCGCGCAGGCGACCCGGTAGAGCAACCCGGCGGCGTCCGCCGCGCGCAACTCCAGCAGCACCGCGTCGGTGGCCGCCTCGCGGTGCCAGACCACCCGGGGAGCAGCACCGCCGCCACGGGCGGCAAGCGCACGGCCGCGTAGCCGTTGGGTGACCGACACGTCACCGCCGACCGCCCGACGCAGGTCCGCGCGGAGCGGGACCGGGTCCGGCTCGAGGCCGTAGCGGGGTTGCACCCGGCACTCGACCAGGGCTCGGCCGTCGACCACGGAGGCATCCGCGGAGATCACTTCCAGCCGGTGCAGGGCCAGGCAGCCGGCAACCGTGGCGAGCAGGCCCCGCCGGTCGGCCGCGGCGACCGACACCCGGTCCCCGGTCAGGTGGACGACCGGCAGTGGCCCAGCCAGCAGCGCCGGGTCCGGGACGGGCGGTTCGGGCAGTACGCCGGTGTCCAGTGCGGTGCGGACCCGGGCGACAAGCTCGGCGACGAGTCGGCCCTTCCAGTCCGACCAGGCCGCCGGCCCGGTCGCCGCCGCGTCGGCGCGGACCAGCGCGTGCAGCACGTCGAGGGTGCCAGTGTCACCGACCGCCTCGGCCACCGAGGCAATGGTGACCGGGTCGGACAGGTCCCGGCGGGTGGCCACGTCGGGCAGCAGCAGGTGCAACCGGACCAGCGTGCCGATCAGCTCGACTTCGGCGGGCGGCAGACCGACCCGGGTCGCCACCGCCTGGGCCAGTGGCACCCCGACGGTGCTGTGATCACCGGTGAGGCCCTTGCCGATGTCGTGCAGGAGAGCACCGAGGAGCAGCAGGTCGGGGCGTTCCACCTCGCGGGCGTGTCGGCTGGCCTCGTGGGCGGTCTGCACGAGGTGCCGGTCGAGGGTGTAGCGGTGCACCGGGTTGTGCTGGGGCAGGCTGCGCAGCCGGGTCCACTCGGGCAGCCAGCCGTCGACCAGCCCGTACCGGTCGCAGGTCTCCCAGGCGGGCACCAGACCGGGACCGGCGCCGAGCAGGGTGGTGAGCGCGGCCCGGGCCTCAGCCGGCCAGGGCGCGGGCAGTGGCGGGCAGTAGGCCGCCAGCCACTCGCAGGTGGCCCGGGCGATCGGGAGTCGGGTCGTGGCCGCCGCGGCGGCCACCCGCAGCGAGAGGCTCGGGTCGGGGCGTGCCCCGATCGCCGTCCGGGCCAGCACGAGCTCGCCGTCGTGCTCGACCACGTCGCGGGCCACCGGGCGGCGCGCGGGGCGACCGTTGCCGCCTCGGGACCGGCCGGAGCGCAACCGGTCGGCGGCACGAAACGCGTCATCCAGAGCGTGGCTGACCGTGCGGGCAGCACCGGCGACCCGGCGCAGGAGGGCGTCGCCGTCGTCCACGACGAGCAGGGCGGCAACCCCGTCGCGCTCCTGGGCGACCAACCGGTCGACCCGTCGGCCGACCTGCTGGTGCAGGGCGTCCCGGGTGTCCAGCAGGCGTAGGTGGGCGGCGTGCACGGCCGGTCGCAGCGCGTCGGTGATGCCGGCGGCGGAGATCGCCCGCAGCAGACCCACGTCGCGCAGGCCACCGGCCGCCTCCTTGAGGTCGCCCTCCAGCAGGAACGCCAGCTCACCGTGGGTTTGCCAGCGGGCTTCGGTGACCTCCCGCAGGCCGGGCAGGTGACGTACGGCGGTGCGCCGCCAATGATCGGCGGCGGTGCGGATCAGCGCGTCGGCCAGCGCCTGGTCGCCCACGACAAGCCGGGCGTCGAGCAGCCCGAGGGCGACCTTGACGTCGTCCTGGGCCACCGAGAGCGCCTCGGCGACGGTGCGTACCGAATGGTCGAGCCGCAGGCCCGCGTCCCAGATCGGATACCAGATCGAGGCGGCCAACTCGTCCGTGCCCGGCACCCCCGCGTGCAGCAGAACCAGGTCGAGATCGCTGTACGGGGCGCACTGCCGCCGGCCCAACCCCCCGACGGCAACCAGTGCCACGCCGTCCTGCGCAGGCAGCAGCCCCCGCAAAAAGGCGTCGTAAGCGGCAGCCCGTGCCAACCGAGCCGGCTCGCCGATCCCCCCGGGAACGCCGACGACCTCATTGATCAAGAGGTTCGCGTCGCCGTCAGCGGCGTGTCCTGACGCGTTCTTCTTGATCAACGAGGTCATGTCAGTCGTCGTCCAGGTCAGAGTGCGTCGAGGCCGCGCTCGCCGGTACGTACCCGGACGACCTCTTCGACACCGGTGACCCAGACCTTGCCGTCGCCGATCTTGCCCGTACGGGCTGCCCCGACGATGGCGTCCACGACCTTGTCCACGTCGATCTCGTCGGTGAGCACCTCAACCCGGATCTTGGGCAGGAACTCGACCGTGTACTCGGCACCCCGGTAGACCTCGGTGTGCCCCTTCTGCCGCCCGTACCCCTGAACCTCGCTGACGGTCAGCCCGGCCACCCCGAGGGCGTGCAGGGCCTCCTTCACCGCGTCCAGTTGGTACGGCTTGATGACCGCGGTCACCAGCTTCATGTCCAACCCCTCCATCCCAGGAACGTTAACCGGCGACCTTCGCGCTGACCGGCTCGGCGGAGTCCGCCTCCGGCTTGGCACCGCTCGTCGTGCTGCCACCGGGGGTGCCGATGCCGGCCATCGCGAACGCGCCGCCCGTGCCGCCGCCCGCCGGGGACAGGTCGTAGCTGCTCTCGGCGTGTTCGGCGATGTCGATGCCCTCGACCTCGGCCTCACCCTTGACGCGGAAGCCGATCGTCTTTTCGATGACGAAGGCGAGCACCCAGGCCACGCCGAACGACCATACGGTGACGATCAGGCCGGCGAGGGCCTGCCGCCCGAGCTGGGTGAGGCCGCCGCCGTAGAAGAGACCGTCGGAGGCACCGACCACGTCGGTGATCGCCGCGTTGACCGAGTTGGTGGCGAAGAGGCCGAGCCAGAGCGAGCCGATCCAGCCGCCGACGAAGTGCACGCCGACCACGTCGAGGGAGTCGTCATAGCCGAACCTGTACTTGAGGCTGACGGCGAGTGCGCAGACGATGCCGGCGACGATGCCGAGCAGGACCGCGGCCCAGGGTGCGATGAAACCACAGGCCGGGGTGATGGCGACCAGCCCGGCAACCGCGCCGGACGAGGCACCGACCATGGTCGGCTTGCGCGACTTGATCCACTCGACCGCGATCCAGCCGAGCACCGCCGCCGCCGTGGCGAGCTGGGTGTTGATGAAGGCGAGGCCGGCGACCGAGTCGACGGTCAGCTCCGAGCCGGCGTTGAACCCGAACCAGCCGAACCACAGCAGACCCGCACCGAGCGCGACCAGCGGGATGTTGTGCGGCTTCATGCCCTCCCGCGGCCAACCGAGCCGCTTACCGAGCACCAGCGCCACGGCCAGGGCCGCCGCACCGGCGTTGATGTGCACCGCGGTGCCGCCGGCGAAGTCCAGTGCGTGGATGTCGGCGCCGATGATCCCGCCGCCCCACACCCAGTGGGCGACCGGAAAGTAGACCAGGGTGGCCCAGCCGAAGGCGAACAGCAGCCAGCCGGCGAACCTGGCCCGGTCGGCGATGGCACCACTGATCAGCGCGACGGTGATCACCGCGAAGACCATCTGGAAGGCCATGAACACGTAGAGCGGAATCCCGATGCCGCTGGGGTTCTCCGCCGTGGCACCCCACAGATCGGTCTCGGCGAGAAAGGTCCTGGTGCCGAGGTATGCGCCCGGGTCACCCCAGAAGCCGTTCACGTCGGCCCCGAAGGCGACGCTGAAACCGTAGAACCACCACAGAATAGAGATGAGCCCGATAGCGGAAAAGCTCATCATCATCATGTTGAGTACGCCCTTGGCCCGGTTGAGGCCGCCATAGAACAGCGCCAGTCCGGGGGTCATGAGCAGCACGAGCGCGGTCGAAACCAGCAGCCAAACGGTATTGGCGCCGTCGATCGTCGGAGCTTCAGGCACGCTGGCCTCCTAAAGGTGAAGTCCTCCTTCGCGGCTTTCCAGGGCTGCGTCGCCCGTAGGCCGGTTGCGCGGAAGCTTCGCGGCCGGCTGTTTCACCCAGGGGCCCGTGCGGGTTTCCGTTCCGTGACGGGTTGTTTCGCACGTGTCACGAACTTTGCACAGGGAGTGGCATGGACAGGGGTGGATCGCCCAGACCGGTCCGCGCCTCAGCGGAGGGAGTTCTCCAGGGCGTGCCGCTCGTAGTCGAGCAGCCGCAGGTCGCGCATCGGTCGGCGCAGGTGGCCCTTGTGCACGATCCGGACGAACGCCGGCTCACCGGCGGCGGCCATTCGGCGGATCCCCTCCACGTGGTCCACGATCCGTTTGCGGATGGTCCGGATCAGCCGGTGCCGGTCCCGGGGGATCAGCCCGTACGCGTCGGCGAAGAGCCGTAGCCGGCGCGGCCGGTCCGGGTGCTTCCAGCCGAGCGTGATCGAGTCCCGGTCCGCGAAGATCGGCACCCACGTCCAGGCCGCGTACGCCACGTCGTAGATCCGCGCCCCCGGCGAGGCGAGGTCGAAGTCGATCAGCCCGAGGGTGCCGTCCGGCCGCCAGATCACGTTGTGCGGCGCGGCGTCGTGGTGGCAGATCACCTCGGTGTCCGGTGGTGGGGGTCCGAACGAACGCCAGACCGCCCCCTGGGCCGGGGTGAAGCCGTACTGCGCGTCGTGGAACATCCGCAGCATGGTGGCGACGGTCACCAGCGCCTCGTCAGTCACCCAGTGCGCAGCGAGCGGATATTCTCCGCACTCCCCCTCCAGGTACGACAGCACCTCACGGTTGCGCTCGTCCATGCCGAGCGCTCGTGGGGCGCCGGTGAACCCGACGTACTCCAGGTGCCGCAGCAGGGCGTGCACGGACGGTGTCCACGGCCCGGCGTTGCGGCGGACCGTGTCACCGACACGGACAACGGTGCTCACGTTGCCGCCGTGCAGCGGGATCTCCTGCGAAGTCACGTACGGTCTCCCGAGGCGCTGCGAAGGGTGGCCGGGCTCACGCCAGCCCGCGTACGCGCGGTTGTCACTGGTCACCCGAGACTACGCGTCCCGTCCGGTGGCCTCGGTCCCCAGCAACGCGTCAACGAACTGCGCCGGGTCGAACGGGGCCAGGTCGTCCTTGCCTTCGCCGAGGCCGACCAGCTTCACGGGGATGCCGAGCTTGCGCTGCACAGCGATCACGATGCCGCCCTTGGCGGTGCCGTCGAGCTTGGTCAGCACCACGCCGGTCACGTTGACCACCTCGGTGAAGACCCGGGCCTGTTCCAGGCCGTTCTGCCCTGTTGTGGCGTCCAGGATGAGCAGTGTCTCGTCAATCGGGCCCTGCTTCTCCACGACGCGCTTGACCTTGCCCAGCTCGTCCATCAGGCCGACCTTGTTCTGCAGGCGGCCGGCGGTGTCGATGAGCACGGTGTCCACGCCGGTGTCGATGCCGCGCTTGACGGCGTCGAAGGCGACGCTGGCCGGGTCGGCGGCCTCGAGCCCACGGACGGTCTCCGCACCGACGCGCGAGCCCCAGGTCTCCAGCTGGTCGGCGGCGGCGGCCCGGAAGGTGTCCGCCGCGCCGAGCAGCACGCTACGGCCGTCAGCCACCAGCACCCGGGCGATCTTGCCGCAGGTGGTGGTCTTGCCGGCGCCGTTGACGCCGACGACCAGGAGCACCGCCGGCACGCCGTCCTTCGGGGCGGTCCGCAACGACCGGTCCAGGCTCGGGTCGAGCGCGTTGACCAACTCGGCGGCGAGCAGTGCCCGCAGCTCGGAGGCCGAGCGGGTGCCGAGCACCCTGGTGCGCTCGCGGAGCCGGTCGACGATGTCCCGGGTGGCGTCGACGCCGACGTCGGCGGTGATCAGGCTGTCTTCGATCTCCTCCCAGACGTCCTCGTCGAGGTGGTCGCGGGCGAGCAGACCGAGCAGGCCCTTGCCGAAGACGTTCTGCGAGCGGGACAGCCGCGAGCGGAGCCGGACCAGCCGCCCGGCGGTCGGCTCGGGCACCTCCACGGCGGGCGCCTCGATCACCGGCGGCGGCTCGACCAGGACGCCGGTGGACAGATCGGACTCCGTTGCCTCGACCGGCGGGCCGGCGAGATCTTCCTCAGCCCTGGTGTCGACCTCGGTGCGTGGCAGCGGGGGCTCGGGCCGCCGCCGCAATCGCGGCACGACCAGCCCGACTGTGCCGGCGATCAGCACACCGAGCAGGACCAATACGAGGACGAGATATTCGGCCATGCCGGAATCCTGTCAGATGCGGGTGGCGGCGTCCCAGCCACCGCACCCGGCCGGTGCCAGGAACCGGCGGTAGGCTCGGCCGCATGCCCGCCGCACACCTGCTCATCGGCCCACTCCTGCGGCGAGTGGTGGACACCCGGGCGACCGTCTGGGTGGAGACGGCAGCGCCCGCCGTGGTCACCGTCCGCACCGCCAGCGGCGCCACCGGCACCGCGCCCACCTTCTCGGCGTACGACCACCACTACGCCCTCGTGCTGGTGAAGGGGCTCACTGCGGACAGCGAGACCACCTACGAGGTGCTGGTTGACGACGAGTTGGTCTGGCCGGTGCCGAGCAGCGGCTTCCCGCCGAGCGTGATCCGCACCCGGGCCGCCGACGACCGGGACCAGCCGGTCAGCCTGATCTTCGGCTCGTGCCGGGAGACCACCCAGCACTCCACCACCCGGAAGCTGCCGCCCGACGCGCTGGACGCGTACGCCCGGCGGTTGATGGCCGACCCGGAGTCGAACCCGCTGCCTGACCTGCTGGTGCTGCTGGGTGACCAGGTCTACGCCGACGTCACCTCGCCCACGGTGCGGCGGCTGCTGCGTCGGCGCCATCGGCGTCCGAAGGGCGCCCCGGCCGACCAGGTGGTGAGCTTCGACGAGTACACCAAGCTCTACCTGGAGTCCTGGCGTGACCCGGAGATCCGCTGGCTGCTCTCCACCGTGCCAAGCGTGATGATCTTCGACGACCACGAGATCATCGACGACTGGAACACCTCCGCGGCGTGGCGTGCCGAGGTACGCGAACAGCCCTGGTGGCAGGAGCGGATCGGCAGCGGACTCGCCTCGTACTGGGTCTACCAGCACCTGGGCAACCTCTCCCCCGACGAGATCGCCGCCGACCCGGTCTTCGCCAAGGTCGCCGCCGCCGAGGACGCCACCGGCGTGTTGCGCGAGTTCGGGCACCGGGTCGACCAGGAGTCGGACCTGGCGCACGACACCGAACGCTGGCGGGCCGTGCAATATCAGTGGAGCTACGCACTGGACCTGGGCCGGACCCGGCTGGTCATGCTGGACAACCGGTGCAGCCGGGTCCTGGAGCCGGGTCGACGGGCAATGTTGCCGCCGGGTGAGTGGTCCTGGTTCCTCGACCAGGCGCACGGGGTCTACGACCACCTGGTGGTCGGTGCCTCGCTGCCCTGGCTGTTGCCGCAGGGCATCCATCACATCGAGGCGTGGAACGAGAAGCTCGCCGAATCGCGCCGCCCCTGGGTGGCACGCGGGGCGGAGAAGCTGCGCCGCGCTCTGGACCTGGAGCACTGGGCGGCGTTCCGGCGCTCCTTCGAGGCACTCGCGGAGACCTTCGCCCGGATCGGCACCGGCACCCCGCGGCAGTCCGGCGCGCGGGTCGGCGCTGGTCCGGCGTACGCCCCGCCGGCGTCGATCAGTGTGCTCTCCGGGGACGTGCACCACTCGTACGTGGCCCGGGCCCGGTTCGCCGACCCGGCGGTGGTCACTCCCGTGCACCAGCTCACCTGCTCGCCGATCCACAACCAGGTGCCGGCCGGCATCCGTCCGCTGATGCGGCTGGGCTGGTCGTCCGGGCCGGCCGGTGCCACCCGGGCGCTGGCTCGCTCCGCGGGGGTACGCCGGCCGGGGGTGCGCTGGCGCAAGCTGGCGGGCCCTTACTTCGGCAACGCGGTCGCCACCCTGACCCACGAGGGGCGCCGGGCCGACGTGACCATCGAGGGCACCACCAGGGACGGCCACCTACGCCCGGTGATGCGGCGCCGACTCTCGGGCGTCGGCAAACCGGCCTCGCCGTAGTCTCTACGCGTGGATGAGCACCTGCCGGAACCGATCCGGGCGGTCGAGCACGAGTTGACCGCTCTGCTGCGTCGTGGGCGGGCGGTTTCGTGGGAGATCGCCAGGGAGGTGCACCCGAACCTTGAGCCGAACACCTACGGGTTGTTGCTCTGGTTGCGGCGCAGTGGGTCGATCCGGTTGACCGAGCTGGCGGCGCGGCTCGGCGTGGGCAAGGGGACGCTGAGCCGGCAGATCAACGCGCTGGAGGTCCTCGGCCTGGTCCACCGTGACCCTGATCCGAGCGACCGGCGGGCCGCGCAGATCAGCCTCACCGAGGCGGGCCAGCGTCGGTTCGACGTTGCCCGGGCCGCGCGGCTGGGCGAGTTCGTACGCGCACTGGACGGCTGGCCGGACCGGGACATTGAGGAGTTCGCCCGGCTGCTCGGCCGGTTCAACGACTCCTGGCAGTGACGCCCCACGACGGGGAAGACGATAACCCGTCGCGGAGTGTCCGGGGTGCCGGGCAGGATGCGCGGCATGACCTGGATCGCACCGGAGATCACCCGGACCCCCGAACCGTACGTCGGCGACGAGCGCACCATGCTCGACGGCTGGCTCGACTACCACCGACAGACCCTGCTGCTCAAGTGCGCCGGCCTGACCGACGAGCAGTTGCGGACCCCGAGCGTGGAACCGTCCGGGCTGACCCTGCTCGGCCTGGTCCGGCACCTGGCCGAGGTCGAGGCCTGGTGGTTCCGGGAGAACTTCGCTGGCGAGCCTGTCGACTACCCGTACTTCACCCCGGAGACCCCGGACGCCGACCACGACGTCAGCGCCGCCGACGCCGAGGCCGACTTCGCCACCTTCCATCGCGAGGTGGCGCTGGCCCGCGAGGCCGCCGCGGGCCACTCGCTCGACGAGACGTTCACCGAGGTCGGCGCGAAGAAGCGCACGTTCAACCTGCGCTGGGTGTACGTGCACATGATCGAGGAGTACGCCCGGCACAACGGTCACGCCGACCTGATCCGGGAACGCATCGACGGCGTCACCGGCGAGTGACGAGCGCTCAGTAGTCCAGGGCCGCCCGCAGGTACCGAAGGTCGGCGTGTCCGCCCCAGCGGTGCGCGGACAGCCCGGCGGACCGGGCACCCCGCACGGCCCAGTCCTCGTCGTCGACGAAGAGGACCCGGGCCGGCGGGGTGGCCAGAGCCACGCAGGCGGCCTGGAAGTATTCCGGGGCGGGCTTGTGCACCCCGACCGCCGACGAGTTGACCACCACGTCCAGCTCGTCGGCCAGCCCGAGCACGGCCAGGTCGGCGTCGAGCAGGTCGGTGGCGTTGGTGCCCAGTCCAACCCTGATCCCGGCGGCGCGTACCTCCCGGACGAAGTCGAGCACCTCGGTGTCCACCTCGCCCCGGTAGCTCTGCCACTGCTCCACCGCCGCACGGGCCCGGTCCGGGCCACCGGCCGGCTCAGCGAGCGCGTCCGCCACGCTGCTCACCCACTCGGCGTGGCTGACCTGGCCGGTGAGCACCGGCTGAAGCCGGCCCCACTGCATGGCGATCTCGCCGAGCACCCCCTCGGACAGGCCGTACTCCCGCTCGACACCGGCGGCCACCGCCGGATCCCACCGGCGCAGTACGCCGTCGAAGTCCAGCAGGAGCGCCGTCGCGCGTTCCCGAGCCACTACTCGTTCTCCTCGCCGCGGCCTTGCCGCTGGTCGTCCTCGTCGGCCCGGTTGAGCCGTTGGCTGATCACCTGGGTGACCCCGCTGCGCATGGTGACGCCGTAGAGCGCGTCGGCGATCTCCATCGTCCGCTTCTGGTGCGTGATGACGATCAGCTGACTCTTCTCCCGCAACTGTGCCAGCAACGTGATCAGCCGGCCCAGGTTGACGTCGTCCAGGGCCGCCTCCACCTCGTCCATGATGTAGAACGGGCTGGGCCGGGCGCGGAAGATCGCCACCAGCATGGCCACCGCGGTCAGCGACCGCTCGCCACCGGAGAGCAGCGACAGCCGCTTGATCTTCTTGCCCGGTGGGCGGGCCTCCACCTCGACCCCGGTGGTGAGCAGGTCCTCCGGGTCGGTGAGGATCAGCCGCCCCTCACCGCCGGGGAAAAGCACTGTGAACACCTGCTCGAACTCCCGCGCGGTGTCCTCGAAGGCGCTGGCGAAGACCTCCAGGATCCGCTCATCCACGTCCTTGACCACGGTGAGCAGGTCCCGACGGGTGGCCTTGAGGTCCTCCAACTGCTCGGAGAGGAACTTGTAGCGCTCCTCCAGCGCGGCGAACTCCTCCAGCGCGAGCGGGTTGACCTTGCCCAGCAGGGTCAGTTCGCGTTCCGCCTTCGCGGCTCGCTTCTCCTGCACCGGCCGCTCGTAGCGCACCGGCTCGGGCACGGGCAGGCCGTCGCGTTCGGCCTCCGCGACGTCGACCTGGGTCGGCGGGACGGGCTGGGTGGGGCCGTACTCGGCGACCAGGGTCTCCACGTCCAACCCGAAGTCCTCGGCGGCCTTCGCCTCCAACTGTTCGATGCGCAGCCGTTGCTCGGCGCGGGCCACCTCATCGCGGTGCACCTGGCTGGTCAGCCGCTCCAACTCCGCGCCGAGACGCTTGGCTGCCCCGCGTACCTCCTGCAACTCTGCTTCGCGCGCGGCGCGTTCCAGGGCGACCGCGTCGCGGTGCTCCTCGGCCGTCGCGATCGAGGTGGTGAGCCGGGTGAGTGCCTCCCGGGCGCCACCGGCGACGGCCCGGGCGATGCCCGCGCCCCGGGTGCGCGCAGCCCGCCGGGCTGCGGCGCGTTCCCGGGCGGCCCGCTCCGCGCTGGCCTGCCGAGCCAGCGAGTCGGCCCGGCCGGCGATCGAGGAGACCCGCTCCTCGGCGGTACGCACCGCGAGCCGAACCTCCATCTCGTTCTGCCGGGCCTGCGGCACCATCGCGGCGAGCTGGTCCCGCTCCTCGGCGGAGGGCTCGGCGTCGACCGGGGTCTCCTCGGCCAGCCGCAGCCGCTCCTCCAACTCGTCGAGCGTGGTGAGGTCCCGCTGCCGGGCCGCCTCGGCGCGGGCTCGGGAGTCACCGAGGCGGTCGGTCTCCGCCTTCGCGGAGCGGGCCGCCGCGCCCAGCTCGGCCAGCCGGCGGGCGGCGGCGTTGCGGTGGCTCTCCGCCTCGCGCTTCTCGGCGGCGGCGTGCTGCACAGCCTCCTTGGCGGCGGCCACCTCGGCGCGCGCCTCGACGAGCTGGTCCCGCAGCTCCGCGCCGGAGCGCTCGGCGGCGAGCCGGTTGGTGCGGGCCTCCTCGACGGCCGCCTGCACCTCGATGTAGCTGGGGGCCTTGGCCGACCCGCCGGCAGCCGCGTACGCCCCGACCACGTCACCGTCCGGGGTGACCGCCCGCAGCTCGGGGTTGCTGGCGACCAACTCGGCCGCGGCGGCGAGATCATCGACGAGCGCCACGTCCCGCAGTGCCCGGTGCACCGCCGGACGCAGCTCGGCGCTGCACTCCACCAGGTCTGGGGCCCACCGGGCCTCGTCGGGCAACTTCGGGCGCAGCGCGTCGGCGGAGCCGGTCATGCCGGGTCCCGCCGGGCTGCCGACGAGCAGGCCGGCCCGGCCGGCGTCGGAGATCTTCAGCAGCCGCATCGCCTCGACGGCCTCGTCCACCCCGCTGACAGCGACCGCGTCGGCGAGGCCACCGAGCGCGGCGGCCAGCGCGGCCTCGTGGCCCGGCGCGACGGTGAGCAGCCCGGCGAGGCTGCCGAGCAGGCCGGGCACGTCGCCGGCACGGGCGAGCAGCGCGCCCGTGCCGTCCTTGCGCCGCAGACCCAGTGCGAGCGCCTCCTCCCGGGCCTTCCAGGTGGCGGCGTCCTTCTCGGTCGCCCGCTCGGCGTCGGCCAGCGATCGTACGGTGGCCTGCGCCCGCTCCTGCACGGCGACCGCCTCGGCGTGCCGGGCGTCCAGGTCCGCGTTGTCCCGGTCGGCCTCGGTGGACTGGGCGGCGACCGCGTCCAGGTCAGCCTGCGCCTGCTCGGCGCGGCCAAGCGCGTCGGCGTGCGCGACGGCGAGCCGTTCGATCTCCTCGCTGGCGCTGGTGGTCCGGGTCCGGGCCGAGTTGACCTGGCCGGTGAGCCGGGCCATCCCCTCCCGCCGGTCCGCGATGGCCTTGGCCGCGGCGACCAACTCCCGCTCGGCGGCGGCGAGCTGCCGCTCCAGCTCCTGACGGTGCTCGACCGCCTCGGCCAGCCGGATCTGGTCGTCGGTGAGCGCCCCGCGCAGCTCCTCCTCCTGCTCGCGGACCCGTTCCGCCTCGGCTTCCAGCTGCTCCGGGTCGCGGCCGGGCCGCTCGTCATCGCCACTGGCGCTGAGGTGCCGCAGCCGCTCCCGGGCCAACTGCTCGATCGAGCGGAAGCGTTCCTGCAGGGCGGACAGCTTGTACCAGGTGTCCTGGGCGGCGGCGAGCAGCGGAGCGTCCTCGGCCAGCGCCGCCTCCAGCTCGCCGAGCCGGCCCTGCACCTCGGCGTGCCCGCCCTCGATCTGCTCGCGCCGCTCCCGCAGTGCCGTCTCGTCGGCGATCTCCCGGTCGAGGGTGTTCCGCAGGGTGGCCAGGTCGTCAGCGAGCAGGCGCAGCCGGGCGTCGCGCAGGTTGGCCTGGATGGCGGCGGCACGTCGGGCCACCTCCGCCTGCCGGCCCAGCGGCTTGAGCTGCCGGCGCAGCTCGGCGGTGAGGTCGGTGAGGCGGTTGAGGTTGATCTGCATCGCGTCGAGCTTGCGCAGCGCCTTTTCCTTGCGCTTGCGGTGCTTGAGGACGCCGGCCGCCTCCTCGATGAACGCCCGGCGGTCCTCCGGCTTGGCGTGCAGCATGCCGTCGAGGCGGCCCTGTCCGACGATGATGTGCATCTCCCGGCCGATGCCGGAGTCGGACAGGAGCTCCTGGATGTCGAGCAACCGGCAGGAGTTGCCGTTGATCTCGTACTCGCTCTCGCCGGAGCGGAACATCCGGCGGGTGATGGAGACCTCGGTGTACTCGATCGGCAGCGCGCCGTCGGTGTTGTCGATGGTGAGGGTGACCTCGGCGCGTCCCAGCGGCGCCCGGCCGGCGGTGCCGGCGAAGATGACGTCCTCCATCTTGCCGCCGCGCAGTGCCTTGGCGCCCTGCTCGCCGAGGACCCAGGCGATGGCGTCGACGACGTTGGACTTGCCCGAGCCGTTGGGGCCCACCACGCAGGTGATCCCGGGCTCCAGCTTCAACGTCGTGGCGGAGGCGAAGGATTTGAACCCTCGCACCGTCAGGCTCTTGAGATACACCTTCTCAATCCTCGTCCGGTGGCCGCCGTACCGTCGCCGGCTGTGGGGACCTGGGTGAGCTCGCAGACTAACCCGGTGGTGGGAGCGGGCCGGCATGCGACCCGCCCCGGGTCGCGTGCGTCGAGGGCGCGAGAGGCGACCGCACTGGTGTTCTGCCGGCCGCGACGAGACAAGCGTCGTTCATGATCGGCTTATCGGTCGGCGCGCTATTCGGATACCACAGGCCGGTTCCCGCGCTACCGATTGCAAGATCACAAATCGTCGGCGCCGAAAGGGGCCGGACAGTGTTGCGCGCCGGCACAGGCGTGTCGGCGCGCATTTTTGCGATGGTGCGATTCAGTTTTTTTGCTGCGTGCGGAGATCAGGTCAGCGCCGGCTCGGCCAGACGGAGAAGATCGTCCGCCTCCGCCGCAGCCGCCGCGAGCCGATCATTGTCGGCACGCAGACGCGTGATCTCGAACTCCAGTGCCTGAACCCTGGCACGCAGTCGGGTGACCTCGTCGAGCAGACGCCGGTCGGGCGCTGCACCTACGTGGCCGTAGAGGGCCTTCGCCATGCTGACTCCTTGATATGCGCTGCCGGAAAGGCCGGCCAACGCGCGCCCATTTGTACGCGGCTGTCATTCCAGGCTGTATCTGGACATGACCGGGCGCGACTGGCGACACCTATATATTGAGCCGCAAACCCCTCCTTCGTCAAGTTCTCGCAGGCCGTAGATCATCTCCACGTCGACCTGTCCACTTTTCGGGGGGCTGCCGCAAGGCACGGACACGCTCTGTCCGGACGCCTTTACTGTACGCCCGGATCCACGGAAGTTCGCACCCTGACGTCCGGCTTCCCCTTAACTCTTCCTTAGCCACATTGCCGCACGTCGCGGACGCGCCGTAGCGTCAGCCCGGCCCGCAACCGACCCGTGGAGGCATAGGCGTGTACGGCTGGAGCGACCCGATGGACCCGAGCGGCGCCCCCCGGCGCGCCGAGCGGCCGACCGACGAGCCGACCTGGCTGCACGACCGCCCGGAGCCCCGCTCGACCTACCTGTTCGGTGACGACCCCGACCAGCCCGGCGACGAGTGGCACCGGGAGCAGCCCACCGGCCGGCAGTCGGACCCGACAGGCCCTGCTGCCTCGACCGACGCCCACACCGCCGCCTGGCCGGCCCATCAGCCGGACGGCGAGAACAGCCGCCCGGTCGAGAACACCACCGGCGGCTGGCACACCGACGCCGACCCCGAGACGACCGATGGCTGGCACGCCGGTGCCGGCGTCACCGGCCGACCCGGCGAGGGTCGGCACCGCTCCCCGCGCCGCTGGCGCCGGCCACTGATGATCGGTGGCGCCGCCGCGGCGGCCACTCTCGTGGTGAGCTTCGGCGTCGGCGCGCTCGCGCTGCCCGGCGGTGACGACGGGGCCGGTCAGCCGACGGCCGTCGACGACAACTTCGACGCGTCGGCGGTGCCGACCGAACAGCCGACCCTCGACACCCTCGCCGCTCCCTCCCCGTCCGCCACGCCCACCCCGGCGCGGCCGAGCCCCTCGCCGAGCAAGGTCGTCAAGCCCACCCCGGTGTCATCGCGGACCAATGCCGCGTCCCGACGCAGCGTCGAGCGCAGCAACGCACCGAGCACGACCACCAGCTCCAACGGCTCCAACGGCTCCAACGGCTCCAACGGCTCCAACGGCGCCGTCAGCGCCCAGGCCCGCGAGGTGGTGGACCTGGTCAACGCCGAGCGAGCCAAGGCCGGCTGCACGGCGCTGGGCATCGACGACAAGCTGATGACCGCCGCCCAGCGGCACAGCCAGGACCAGGCCGACCACCAGAACATGTCGCACACCGGCAGCGACGGCAGCAACAGCGGTGTCCGGTTGGACCGCGTCGGCTACGCCTGGCGCACCTACGGCGAGAACGTGGCCTGGAACCAGAAGACCCCGGCCGCGGTGATGGACGCCTGGATGAACAGCTCCGGCCACCGGGCCAACATCCTGAACTGCGCGTTCACCGAGATCGGCGTCGGCATCGCCAGCAGCAACGGACCGTACTGGACGCAGGTCTTCGCGGCGCCGCGCTGACCGCGCGTCGTGCACGCCCCCGCGCTCGTTGACCCGGTGAGGTACGTCGGGCCGGAGCGTGAGGGCGGCGTACCGGTGAGGGCGGCGACGGGCCGTCCGGGACCCGGGAGCTGCCGATGCGGAACCGGCCGCGGAGACGCGCCGCCGTACGCCCACTGCGCCGCGTCCTGTCGACCGGCGTCGCACTCGTCCTGTTGGTGCCGGCGTACGGGTGCCGACCCGAGCTGACCCCGCCCGGCGCGCCCACCGCGTGGCCGACCGCCCAGGCTCGCCACTGGCAGTGGCAATGGCAGCTCAGCGGCCCCCTCGACGCGGCGGCGGACGCGGACGTCTTCCTGCTCGACCCCGTGGCCACCACCGCCGCGCAGACCGCCGAGCTGCGCTCCCGGGACCGCCGGCTGATCTGCCAGGTGCACGTCGGGTCGGTCCGCGCCGCCGACCCGGACGCCAGCCGGATCCCGGCCGTCGTACAGGGCTCGGCCGGGCGCCGACCCGACAGCCGGTGGCTGGACGTCCGGGGCTGGGACGCGCTCGAGCCGGTGCTGGCCGACCGGTTCCGGCTCTGCCGGGGCAAGGGCTTCGGCGCGGTCGCGTTCGCCGACGCCGACGGGTACGCGTCTCGCACCGGCTTCCCGCTCGACTTCGACGACCAACTGCTGTTCAACCGCCGGCTGGCCGAGCTGGCCCGCTCCTTGAGCCTCTCCCCCGGGCTGGTCAACGACGTGCCGCAGCTCGCCGCGCTGGCCCCGGATTTCGA
This sequence comes from Micromonospora sp. NBC_01638, assembly GCF_045209745.1. Lineage (NCBI taxonomy): Bacteria > Bacillati > Actinomycetota > Actinomycetes > Micromonosporales > Micromonosporaceae > Micromonospora > Micromonospora sp. NBC_01638. The sequence goes on along the minus strand of NZ_CP109273.1, from coordinate 3,668,373 downwards.
CTTCGCGGTCAACGAGGAGTGCGTCCGGCTGAACCAGTGCGCCAAGCTGCTGCCGTTCGCCGATGCCGGCAAGCCGGTCTTCCACGTCGAGTACGTCGGGTCGACCGACGACTTCTGCGTGACCACCGTCGGCTACGGCTTCGCGTCGATCCGCAAGGACCGCACGTTGGATGCGTGGCGAAAAGCCTGCCCCCTCCCCTGACCCCACCCCCGCAGGCGTCGATCTAGGGAAAATCATCGTGGATGGAGATCCACTAGCGACGATTCTCCCTAGATCGGCGCGGGCTAGGCCCGCAGGCGGGCGGCGCGGTAGCGCAGGTCAGGACACCGACACCAACTCCGGAGCGGGTGCGGGCGGATCGGTGGGGGCGGGTGCCGGGCGGGGGCGCAAAAAGCGCGGGGCCCACCAGTTGGCGTCACCGAGCAGGGTCATCAGCGCCGGCAACACCACACCCCGGATGATCGTGGCATCCAACAGGATCGCCGCCGCCAGGCCGATGCCGAGCTGCTTCATGTCAATCGTGCTCAGCGTGGCGAAGATCGAGAAGACACCGACCATCACGACCGCCGCGCTGGTCACCACCCCGGCCGACGAGGTGATCCCGTACGACACGGCGTCGCGGTTGGGCATGCCGGCCCGGATCCCCTCCCGGATCCGACTGACCACGAAGACGTGGTAATCCATCGACAGGCCGAAGAGCACCACGAAGAGGAACAGCGGCAGCCAGGACACGATCGCGCCCATCGACGTGAAGCCGAGCAGCCCCTCGGCCCACTCGCCCTGAAAGACCAGCACCAGCAACCCGTACGCGGCGCCGGCGGAGAGCAGATTCAGCGCGATCGAGCTCGCCGCGATCACCACCGACCGGAAGGTGAGCACCATGACCAGGAAGGTCAGCACCAGCACGAAGCCCATCACCAGCGGCAACTTGTCCCGGACGTGCTGCGCGTAGTCCGCACTGTCGGCCACGCTGCCGCCGACCGCGTACTCGATGCCGGGGATGCCGCGCAGCTCGGCCGGGACCAGGTCCCCGCGCAGCCTCTCCAGCGACTGCACCGACCGGTCGTCCCGACTGGCGTACGGGGTGGCGACGTCCAACACCGACACCCGCCGGTCGGCCGACACCTCGATCTTCGGGCCGTCCGCCTCGGTCGGGGCGAACAACGGATCGCCGGCGGCCCGGGTGGACAGGTCGGTGAGGGCGGCGTGCACCCGTTCGGCCTGCTCGGCCGGCGCCTGGACGGCCACCACGTGATTGGTGCCGGTGCTCGGGAAGGCGGCGGTGAGCCGGTCGTACGCCTGCATGGCCGGGGTGGTGCGCGGCAGGTCCTCCATGCCGGGGAACTTCAACTTCATGCCGAGCGCGGGCGCGGCCAGCGCGAGCAGCAGCCCGACCGAGATGACCAGCGTCGCCACCGGGGCGCGCAGCGCGGGCCGGAGCACCGCCGGCCAGAGCCGGGGCGGGCGTGGGCCGCCGTGCTGGCCGGTGCGCGGCGCGGTCAGCCGCCAGAGCAGCGGCACCCGCGGCCGGTCGACCCAGCGGCCGAGCTTGGCCAGCAGGGCGGGCAGCACGGTCAGCGAACCGGTCACCGCGACGGCGACCACGAGGATCGAGCCGACCGCGAGGGACGAGAAGACCACGTCGCCGGCGAGCAGCAGCCCGGCCATCGAGATCATCACCGCGAGGCCGGAGACCACCACGGCGTGTCCGGAGGTCTCCGCGGCGATCTCCACCGCAGCGAGGCCGGATCGCCCCTTGGCGCGTTCCTCCCGCTCTCGACGGATGTAGAACAGCGAGTAGTCGACCCCGACCGCCATGCCGATCAGCAGGATCACCGGGGCTGTGGTGTCGGTGGCCGGCACCAGGTGCGAGGCGAGGGTGGACAGACCCATCGCGGCGGCGACCGAGGACAACGCCAGCAGCACCGGCACGCTGGCCGCGATCAGCGCGCCGAACGCGAGGATCAGGATCGCCAGGGTGACCGGCAGGCTGAGCAGTTCGGCGCGCTTGAAGTCCTTGCCCAGGGTGTCGTCGAGGGCCTGGCCGATCGACGGCCCGCCGACCTGCTCGACCCGCAACTGCGGGTGTGCGGCCTGCACGCTGGCGGTGACGTCGCGCAACGGCTGCACCCGGTCCGAGGCGGACTCCGGGTCGCCGGACATGGTGACCGGCAGCAGCAGCGCCGAGCCGTCCCGGGCGGTCACCGGCTGGCCCACCTCGGCGACCCCGACGACCGTACGCAGCCGGGCCGCCGCGTCGTCGGCCGCAGCCTTCGCCGCCGCCTGGTCCAACGCACCGCCGCGGGAGGTGATGAGGACGTTGTCCACGGCCGGGTCGTTGAAGTCGCCGGCGTCCACGATCAGGCTGGCGCGCCCCGCCTCGCCGATCGCCTGGTCGCCGCTGGTGGCCTCGTTGAGGCCGGCGGCGTTGCCGCCCACGAAGCACACCGCCACGAACACGGCCCACAGTGCGATCGCCCGCCACGGGTGCTCGGCGCTCCACCGCGCCAGCCGCACCGTCACCGGTCTTGTCCCCATCTCGGGTCCCCCTGTCACGTCAACCCCCTGTCAACGGTGCTGACGCTAGGTGCATGACGAGACGGTCACATCGGGGATGGGCCCCGGCCCGCCCCGGAATCGCCGCATCGGGTGCGGGGGTCCGTTCGGCGGGCATCAACCCCCGTTCGGGCGTATGCCGGGGTCCATCCCGGAGCGGCCGGCCGCGACCCGCCGGCACCACCCCGGAGCCGACTCCGGGTCATCCCCGAAGGGAACCCCGGGGTCGGGGCTGACAGTGCGGGCAGCTGTACGAGGACCGGTTCATGAACGCCTCGCGGCGGATCGGCGCGCCGCACCGACGGCACGGCTCGCCCTCGCGGCCGTAGGCGTTCAGCGCCCGGTCGAAGTAGCCGCTCTCCCCGTTGACGTTGACGTAGAGGGCATCGAAGCTGGTTCCGCCAACCTTGATCGCCTCGGCGAGCACGTCACGGACGTGGCCGAGCAGGCGCTGCGCGGCCGGGCCGGTCAGCGCGTCGGTGGGTCGGCCGCCGTGCAGCCCGGCGCGCCAGAGTGCCTCGTCGGCGTAGATGTTGCCCACCCCGGAGATCAGGGTCTGGTCGAGCAGGGCCCGCTTCACCTCGGTGTGCCGGCGGCGCAGCGCGGCGACGAACGCCGCGTCGGAGAACTCCGGGTCCATCGGGTCACGGGCGATGTGCGCGATCTCGTCCGGCAGCTCGGCGCCGCCCTCGCTCACCGACAGCCCGCCGAATGTGCGCTGGTCGACGAAGCGCAGCTCCGGTCCGTCGTCGCCGAACCGGAACCGGACCCGCAGATGGGTCTCGTCCAAGGTGCCGGGTGGTTGGAGCAGCAGCTGACCAGACATACCGAGATGCCCGATGATCGCGTCGCCGCTGTCCAGCGGCAGCCACAGGTACTTACCGCGACGGCGGACGTCCAGCACGGTCCGGCCGGCGAGCACGTCGGCGAAGTGCACGCCACCCGGGATGTGCCGGCGAACCGCGCGCGGGTGCCGGACCTCGACCGAGGTGATCCGGCGGCCGACGACCCACTGGGCCAGCCCCTGCCGGACGGTCTCCACCTCGGGTAGCTCAGGCACGCCGCAACCCCGTCTCGTGGCCGTCGGCACCCCAGGCCGGCACGGCCTGCGCCAGGTGGTCGGCCTGCTCGGCCTGGGCCGCCCGCTCGGCGCGCTCCAGCGGCCCGAACGGATCATTCCGGTCAGTCGCGCCGTCCCGGTCAGTCGGCTGGTCCTGGCGGTCGTCGCCGCTCTGGCTAATCTGGCCGCCGTCTGCGGCCCGCCCGTTCTGCTCGGCGAGCGTCCGCCAGGCGGCCTCGGCGGCCCGCTGCTCGGCCTCCTTCTTGCTGCGCCCCTCGGCGCCGCCGTACCGGTTGCCGGCCACCACCACCCAGGCGGTGAACGTCTTGAGATGGTCCGGGCCGGTGCCCTCGATCCGGTACTCCGGGACGCCGAGCCCGAGCGCCGCCGTCAACTCCTGCAGGCTGGTCTTCCAGTCCAGTGCGGCACCCCGACCAGCCGACTCGGCCATCAGCGGGTCGAAGAGCCGGTGGATGACGATCCCCGTGGTGTCCAACCCGTACTGGAGGTAGATCGCGCCGAGCAGCGCCTCGAGCGTGTCGGCGAGGATGCTCGCCTTGTCCCGACCACCGGTGGTCTCCTCGCCCTTACCGAGCAGCAGGTACGCGCCGAGGCCGTCCGGGCCCAGGCCACGGGCCACATCGGCGAGCGCCCGCATGTTGACCACGCTGGCGCGCAGCTTGGCCAACTGTCCCTCGGGCAGGTCCGGGTGGTTGTGGAAGAGCGCCGTGGTGATCACCACGCCGAGCACCGAGTCGCCGAGGAACTCCAGCCGCTCGTTGGTGGGCAGCCCGCCGTTCTCGTACGCGTACGAGCGGTGGGTCAGCGCGCGCTGCAGCAGCTCGGGTTCCAGGCTCACGCCGAACGCGGCTTCCAGGTGACCGACGGACGCCCGCCGCCGCTTGTCGTTGCTCATGATGTGCGTACCTCGGTGTCGGTGGGGCGGTCGGTGCGGTCCGTCGCGGCGTTGCCGTCCAGCAACGCGGAGACCAGAACGGTGGCGTGCCGCCGCCACAGGTGGGCGGCGAGGGCTATGCCGGAGGCGACGTCGGCGGGGCGGGCGGAACCGTGGCAGACAACCACCGTCCCCGCAACGCCCAGCAGGGCGGCCGCGCGGGGCGCGCCACCCTCGGCGGGTGGGCCGCCAGCTATCGCGTACGCGCCCTCGACGGCCTTGAGCAGCACGTTACCGGTGAAGCCGTCGGTGACGACCACATCGGCGCGCGCGCCGTGGGTCACGTCGTACCCCTCGACCAGGCCGACGTAGCGCGCCCCAGCGGGCAGCGGCTCGACGGCGAGCAACGGGTCGGCGGCCCGGCGGACCCGGTCGCCCTTGCCGGCCTCGGTGCCGACCGAGAGCAGCCCGACGCGCGGCGCGGCGATCGAGTGCGCCACCGCGGCGTACGCGGCGCCGAGCACGGCATGGCGGGCGAGAGTGGCCGGGCGGGGTTCCAGGGAGCCGCCCACGTCGAGCAGGACGATCGGCCCGGCTACGGCGGGCAGGGTGGCGACCAGGGCGGGTTGGCGGATCTCCGGCCAGCGGCCGAGGCCGAGTACGGCCGCGGTGACGGTGGCACCGGTGGCACCGGCGGAGACCAGGGCGTCGGCGCTCCCGTCGCGGACGGCGGTGACCGCGGCCCGGACGGTGCTCTCCGCGCGGGCGGCGCTGGGATGGTCGGCCATGCCGACGACGTCGCGGACGGGCCGCACCGTGATCCGGGCGCGTTGCGCCGGATCCAGGGCAGCGATCAACTCGTCGGCGACCTCGGTCGGGCCGACGAGGAGCAGGTGCAGGTCAGGGTCGGCGCGCATGGCCCGCAGAGCGCCGTCAACCACGACGGCGGGAGCGTCGTCCCCGCCGAGGAGGTCAACGGCGATCCGCGCGGTGCCCGGCTCCACCGGAACGCCGGCCGGCGTGGGCCGGACGGCGTCGGAAGGAGCCGGAGCACCGGGCGAATGCCAGGGTGCGCGCGCCGCCCGACCTGAGGTCGGGGGCGTCACTGGGCGTTCAGGTCAGACCTCGAGAACCTGGCGGCCGTTGTAGGTGCCGCAGACGGAGCAGGCGGCGTGCGGCAGCTTCGGGGACTTGCACTGCGGGCACGCGACGGTCGCGACCACGGTCGCCTTCCAGTTCGCCCGGCGGGACCGGGTGTTGCTGCGCGACATCTTGCGCTTCGGGACGGCCACGGTTCTTACTCCTCTGTAACGGTCAGTTGCGACAGGCCCGCCCAACGCGGGTCGATCTGCTGGTGACTGTGGTCGGCCGGCAGATCGTCCCAGTGGGCCCCGCATTCGGGGCACAACCCTGGGCAGTCCTCCCGGCAGAGCGGGTTGGTCGGCAGCGTGAGCACCAACGCGTCCCGCAGCGCCGGCTCCAGGTCGATCAGATCGCCCTGCATCCGGCCCACCTCGTCCTCGTCGGTCGTGGCGTCCGTGGTGCTGTCCTCATACGCGTACAGCTCCTGGATCGTCACGCCCATCGAGTCGTTGATCTCGCGCAGGCAACGACCGCACTCGCCCCGGACGGGACCGGTGATGGTCCCGGAGACGAGCACGCCCTCGGACACCGACTGCAACCTCAGATCGAGGTCGAGGTCCGCGCCCGCCGGCACGCCGATCAACTCCAAGCCGAGGTCCGCCGGTGCCGGCACGACCCGCTGGACTTCACGCAACACGCCAGGTCGACGCGGCAGGTCCCTCGTGTCGAGGACCAGCGGCGACCTGGGGTTGAGTGTCGATGGCGAGTGCTTGGGCATAGTCAGACTCCGGCCGGTGAGAGGCCGACAAAAAAGGTTACCTGGGCGACCGCCGGACCGTCGAACCGGGGGCGACCCCCGCCCGAGAATGTCGGCTGGTGAGGTGCCGCTCAGAAGGGTAGCGGGCGTTCCGCCTCATCCCCAGCGAAGGTGCCAATCTCCCGCAGTGCGTGCATCTTGTCCCGGCCGCGCTCTATCGAGGCCAGCGCCCGGGTGAGGAACTGCTCGAAGTTGGCCAGCGCGGTGTCGACGTAGTCGTCGACCTCCTCACGCAGGCGCTGCGCCTCGGCTCGGGCCTCACCGATGATCCGGGCACCCTCGTGCTCGGCCGACACGGTGATCTCGTTCACGGAGACAAGGCGGGCGTGTTCTGCCTCACCCTCACTGATGATCCGGTCGGCCTCGCGCTTGCCGGCATCCATGATCTTGTCGCGCTCCTCGAGGAGTGCGGCAGCGCGACGCAGGTCGGCGGGAAGGTCGGCGCGCATCTCGTCGAGGGCCGCGATCATCTCACCCCGGTCGACCATGCAGTTGTTGCGCGACATCGGGACGGAGCGGGCCTGCTCCACCATGGCGATCAGTTCGTCGATGCGATCGAGCGGGTCCACCGGTACCTCACTCCTGTCGTTCGTCGGCCGACCTCCATGATGCGGGCTACGGCCGTTCCCCGCGCCACCAATCATGTCGTGCTCGCCCCACACCCGCCCCATCCACCCCGACCCGGCGCGTCGCGACATCGTCACTCCGCGCCGATCTTGCACATCCTGCCGTGACAAACCCGCACAAGAGAGGCGATCGAACGACCGCAACTGCAAGATCGCGGGGGAAAGGGCGCGTCAGGGGCGGGGGCCGAGCCGCACCTGGAGGGCTTCGCGGACCGGGTCGGGAACGTGGGCGGAGATGTCGCCGCCCCACTTGGCCACATCCTTGACCAGGCTTGAGGAGAGGAACGAGTAGAGCGGGTTGGTCGGCATGAACAGCGTCTCGACGCCGGCCAGCCCGATGTTCATCTGAGCCATCTGCAACTCGTAGTCGAAGTCGCTGACCGCCCGCAGACCCTTGATCAGCACACTCGCCTGCTGCGCTCGGCAGAAGTCCACCAGCAGCCCTCGAAACGACTCGACTCGCACATTCCCGTACGAGGAGGTCACCTCGCGGAGCATGTCGATCCGCTCCTCGACAGTGAACAGGCCACTCTTCGACTGGTTTATCAGCACGCCGACAATCACCTCGTCGAAGAGCCGACTGGCCCGCCCGATGATGTCGAGGTGTCCGTTGGTGACCGGGTCGAACGAGCCGGGGCACACCGCACGTCTCATGATCGGCGACCGTACCAAAGGGTGGTTTCGCCGTAACGGCGACTGCGCTCGGCGGTGATCCCCTCCACCCAGTCGAACTGCCTCGTGCGAGTGGACCGCTCCACCACCACCAGCGCGTCGGGCACCAGCCAGCCGCCGTCCACCAGCGCGGCCAGCAGCGCGGTGATCTCCGCGTCCGGCACCGCGTACGGCGGGTCGGCGAAGACCACGTCGTAGGGCCCGTCGTCCGGGCCGGCGGCCAGCACCGTCGCCACCTTGCCGGTGACCAGGCGGGCCGCCGGGCCGGCGCGCAGGGCGGTCACGTTCTCCCGGATCACCCGGGCCGCCCGCGGGTCGGACTCGACCAGCAGCACGTGCCGGGCCCCCCGGGAGAGCGCCTCCAGCCCGACCGCGCCGGAGCCGGCGTACAGGTCGGCGAAGCGGGCGCCGTCGAGATCGACCTCGGCCTGGACGGCACTGAACAGCGCCTCGCGGACCCGGTCGGAGGTGGGTCGGGTGCCGGCGCCGGGAGGCGCGGCGATCCGCCGGCCACCGAGCGTCCCGGCCACGATCCGGGTCACCGTCTCCTCCTGCTCATGCCCGCGACGCTACGCGATGGGGCGCGGCCCCGGTCACCACGGCGCGTATCCGAGGAGCCTGCCGGCTGACGGTGGCACGGTGGCTCCGCTCGCTCCGGGTCAGGTGCCGGGTGCCGCCGCCGGAAGCACGCCGCCACGCTGGTCCACTGAGGGCGTGAGCAGCCCCGACGGCTTCAGATCCACTGTGGTTCCTCCGAGGATCGATCGCCAGCAGTGACTGAACTGACGCCTTGGGTTGATCAAAGATCACGAATCGACTACATTGCCCGATGGCAATGATCTGAACTCCCCTCATTAACCACCCATCAGTACAGTCACCCCCTGTCCCCGCTTTCGCTGCGGGAACACCACCGCGTCGCGCGACACCCCGGTGAGCAGGCGACCCCCCGGTCGCGATGGCTCCCGGCCTCCCGCCACGCGATCCGTACCCCCTCACCAGGAGCAGGCGTGAACCCTCCCAAGTCTCCGTTCCGGCGCCTCGCGGCCATCGCCGCGGGCGCGCTGATCGGCCTCGCCGGCGTCGGCGCCGTGGCGTCCCCCGCGAGCGCCCACCACCCCGAGCCCTCCGGCACCTACTGCCTGGCCTCTGACGGTCAGGTCACGGTGACCTGGAAGGTCGGCAACAGCGAGAACATTGATGCGACGATCACCAAGCTCGTGTCAACCGTCCCGACCGAATTCAGCGGCGGCGACTTGGCGAAGGACGCCACCCTCCCGGCGAAGGGCAAGGGTGTCCTCACCTCCACCCAGACCCACCGTTTCACCGAGCAGCAGCCGAAGATCGAGCTGACCGTCGAGGCGAGGTGGGAGCGCCCCAACCGGATCGTGACCGAGGAGCGGACGGTGGCCGCCACCCCGGCGGAAACCTGCGCGGTGGAGCCCTCGCCCTCGCCGACCAGTCCGACGCCGACCGCCACTCCGACGGCGTCCCCGACCCCCAGCGCCTCTCCGTCGCCGAGTCAGCCTCCGGCCCAGAGCCCGACCCCGACCCCGACTGCCACCTCGGCTCCGGCCGAGCCGGTGGGCACCGTCGAGTCGACCTGCGACAAGCTCACCTTCACCATCGAGAACCCCGCGGACGGTGAGACCGTCACCCTCACGCTGACCCCGAACAAGGGCGAGGCGAAGACGCTGACCGTCAAGCCGGGCGAGACCGGATCCGTCTCCTTCGCCGCGACGAAGGGTCTCACCGTCACGCCGGCCGCCGAGGGCCTTGACGACACCACGCCGATCGCCTGGGAGCAGCCGGCCGATTGCGACAAGGACAAGCCGGCCCTGCCGCTGACCGGTGCTGCCACCGGCGGCATCATCGCCGGTGCCGCACTGCTGCTCGCGGCCGGTGCTGCCCTGTTCGTGATGGCCCGCCGTCGTCGGGTGCGCTTCACCGCCTGAGACAACCCGCTCTGACAACTGAGGGCGCGTCGACCATTCCGGTCGGCGCGCCCTCGGCCCATTGCGCCGGAAGCCGAGAACAGAACTCCTGATGCTCAGGGACGAACCCGGGCTCAACCCTTTTCCAGGTACTCCGCGCGTTCCTCGTCGACCAGGGCGGCTACCGAGGCGGCCAGCGCCGGCTGCTGGGCCAGCTCCGGGTCCTCCTCGACCACGGCTATCGCCTCGGCGCGGGCGTCGCGGATCAGGTCGGCGTCGCGGAGCAGTGACAGCAGCCGCAGGTGCGAGCGACGTCCGGACTGGGTGGCGCCCAGCACGTCGCCCTCGCGGCGCTGCTCCAGATCCAGCTCGGCGAGCGTGAAACCGTCGCTCGTGGACGCCACCGCGTCCAACCGTTCCCGCGCCGACGAGCCCTCGGCGGCCTCGCTCACCAGCAGGCAGAGCCCGGCGGCGGCACCCCGGCCGACCCGGCCCCGCAACTGGTGCAGTTGGGAGACACCGAAGCGGTCGGCGTCCAGCACGATCATCACGGTCGCGTTCGGCACGTCCACACCGACCTCGACCACGGTGGTCGCCACCAGGACGTCCAGGTCACCGGCCGCAAAGGAGCGCATGACCGCGTCCTTCTCGTCGGCCGGCAGGCGACCGTGCAACACCCCGATCCGCAGCCCGTGCAACGGCCCCTCGGCCAGCAGCGGGGCCACCTCGGTCACCGCAAGCGGCGGGCGACGGCCGTTGTCGTCCACCGCTGGCGGCTCCTCTTCCGACGCCGGACCGCCACCGATACGCGGACACACCACGTACGCCTGATGGCCGGCGGCCACGTCCTCGCGCAGCCGACGCCAGGCCCGGTCGAGGTAGGCCGGCTTCTCGGCGGCCGGCACCACGTGCGAGGCGATCGGTGATCGGCCCCGGGGCAGCTGGGAGAGCGTGGAGACCTCCAGGTCGCCGTAGACGGTCATCGCCACCGTGCGCGGGATCGGGGTGGCCGTCATCACCAGCACGTGCGGCGGCTGGTCGGCCTTGGCCCGCAGAGCGTCGCGCTGCTCGACGCCGAAGCGGTGCTGCTCGTCGACGACCACGAGGCCGAGATCGGCGAAGTCGACCCCCTCGTAGAGCAGGGCATGGGTGCCGAGCACGATGCCGGCGGCGCCGCTGGCCACCTCGCCGAGCGCCCGCCGCCGGGCCGCCGCGCCCAGCGAGCCGGTGACCAGCTCGACCCGGGTGGCGTGCTCGGCGGAACCCAGCTCGCCGGCCCGCCCCAGCGGCCCGAGCAGGTCGAGCATGCCGCGGTGGTGCTGGGCGGCCAGCACCTCGGTGGGCGCCAGCAGCGCAGCCTGCCCGCCCGCGTCGACCACCTGGAGCATCGCCCGCAACGCCACCACCGTCTTGCCCGAGCCCACCTCACCCTGCAACAACCGGTGCATCGGGTGTGGGGCGGCCAGGTCGGCGGCGATCTCCACGCCGACGTCGCGCTGACCGGCCGTCAGCTCGTACGGGAGTCGGGCGTCGAAGGCGTCCAGCAGCCCGCCCGGGCGCGCCGGGCGGGGCCGGGCCGGCCAGTCGGCCGCCCGGCGCTTGCGCTGCACCAGAGTCAACTGGACGGCGAACGCCTCGTCCCACTTGAGTCGCCGCCGCGCCCGGTACAGCTCCTCCTTGCTGGACGGCCGGTGGATCTCCTTCAGGGCAGTGCCCAGCCCGACAAGTTTGCGGCTGGCCCGCACGCTGCTCGGCAGCGGATCGTCCGGCGGGGTGAACGTGTCCAGGACGACCCGCACGCAGCGCGCGATCACCCACGTCGGCACGGCCGCGGCGGCCGGGTAGACGGGGATCAGCGCCCCGGCGAACTCCTCGATCTCGTCGCTGACCGCCGCCTCGCCGTCACCGCCCTCGCCGAGCAGGACGTACTCCGGGCCGTTGAGCTGCCGTTTGCCCCGAAACTCGGTGACCTTGCCGGCGAACAGGCCCCACCGACCGGGACGCAGCTCCCGCTCGCGCCATGCCTGGTTGCCGAAGAAGGTCAACGTCAACATCCCGCCGGAGCTGTCGCCGACGGTCACCTCCAGCAGGTTGCCCCGCCGCTGGCGCATCGGGCGCACCGCAGTGCGCTGCACCTGGGCCAGCACGGTGACCTGCTCGCCGACGTCCAGCGAGCGGATGTCGGTGTGTTCGCCACGCTCGTCGTAGCGACGCGGGAAGTGGTAGACCAGGTCACCCGCGGTGTGCAGATCGAGGTGCGCGGCCAACGCCTTGGCCGTCTTGTCCCCGACCAGCTTCTTCAGCGGAGTGTCCACCGTGGCTGGTTCGCTCATTCGATCCCTACCAGGAGCGGATAAAACGGCTGACCGCCCGGGTACGCGTGCACCTCGACGAACGGCCAGCGCCTCACGACGTGCGCGCGGACGGCATCGGTGAGCCCGGCCGGAGCGTCCGCGCCGGCCAGCAGGGTGACCATCTCGCCACCGCCGCCGAGCATCCGGTCGACCACGGCGGCGCAGGTGTCGGTGAGGTCGGTGCCGATCAGGTGCACCTCGCCCTCGACCAGTGCCAGCACGTCGCCGGGACGACACGGGCCGGCCACGGTCAGCGCCTCCCGGCTGGCATGGCAGACCTCGGCGTAACGGCAGGCGCCAGCCGCCTCGGCCATCGCGATCACGTCGTCCTCGAAGCGGCGGTCGCCGTCGCGGACCGCGAGGGCGGCCAGCGCCTGCACGGGCGAGCGGGTGGGCACCACGCTCACCTTGATGCCGTGCCGATGGGCCTCGCGGGCCGCCGCGCTCGCCACCGCCTCGGTGTTGGCGTCGTTGGGCAGCACCACCACCCGGGCCGCACCGGTGCTGCGGACAGCGTCCAGCAGCTCACCGGTGGACGGGTTGCCCGGCACCACGGTGGCCCCTTCCGCGGCGAACAGCTCGGCGATGCCGCCGCCGGTGGCCACCACCACCGCGGCGCGGCCGTCCGCCACCGGGACGGGGAGCGGCTCCGGCTGGTCGGCGAAGCGGGTCACCGAGATCCGGTACGGGCGACCGGCGGCGACACCCGCCTCGACCGCCGCCCCGACGTCATTGACGTGCACGTGCACGTTCCAGGTGCCCTCCGGCTCACGCCCGTCGCCGACGACGACCAGCGAGTCCCCCAGTGCGTCCAGCGCCCGCCGCATCCCGGCCACCGCCTCGGCCTGGGCGTCGAGCAGGAACTGCACCTCGTACGCGTACTCGTCGGAGCCGGTCTCCCGTGCGACGCTGGCCGCCGGGCGGGCGGAGCGCGGCGTCGGCGCGGGCCGGGCGACGCTCTCCCCGGTAAGCACCTCGACCAGGGCGTCGAGCAGCACGCAGAGCCCTCGGCCGCCCGCGTCGACCACGCCCGCGCGGGCCAGCGCCGGCAGTTGCTCCGGGGTGCGGGCGAGCGCCTCGGCCGCGGCCCGGGCCGCGACGCGGGCCACCGCCGGCAGGTCGCCGCTGTCCGCCCGTTCGGCCGCGGCGGCGGCCGCCGCGACCACGGTGAGCAGGGTGCCCTCGACCGGTCGGGCAACCGCGGTGTACGCGGCTGCGGTGCCGGACCGCAGCGCGGCGGCGAACTCCCGGCCGTGCACCGCTGGCACCACGGCGACTTCGTCGGCGAAACCACGCAGGATCTGCGACAGGATCACCCCGGAGTTGCCCCGCGCGCCGAGCAGCGCGCCCTGGGCCATCAGCCGCAGCGCGTGCCCGTGCGCGGTCGGCCCACTGTCGGGGAGGGTGTCCAGATCCATCGCGAGGGCCTGCTGGGCCGAGGTGAGGGTGAGCACCAGGTTGGTGCCGGTGTCGCCGTCGGGCACCGGATAGACGTTGAGCTGGTCGATCTCGCCCTGGTGCCGCTTCAGCGCAGCCAACCCGCTCGCGCACCAGCGGCGGACCGCGGCGGCGTCGAGGGTGTCCAGCACGGCTGAAGCCTACTGGCGCGCACCGACGCCCGTTCGACTCGTCCGGCGTGTCCTTCCCGCCCCGGTCCGACGGTGCTCGTAGCGGGGACGGGCGCCTCCGGTAGCCTTGCCGCCGGGCCGGTCCACCGTCGGGCGGACAGGCCCACGACCAGGCGCGAGCCGGGGCACGGGCGACCGTCGGACCAGGCCGGTTGGCCGGGTCGGCGAGTCATCGGGTAACCTGACCAGGTTGCCCGGGCAGCACCTGCCGGCGACCCCATGAACGTATCAATCCCAGGAGTATCCCGTGGCTAGCGTGTGCGACGTCTGTGGCAAGGGACCGGGCTTCGGCCACAACGTGTCCCACTCGCACCGGCGGACCAACCGCCGCTGGAACCCGAACATCCAGTCGGTGCGTACCCCGGCCGGTGGCGGCAACACCAAGAAGTTGCAGGTCTGCACCTCGTGCATCAAGGCCGGCAAGGTCACCCGCGCCTGACGCGGTAGCACCGACCTTCTCGTACGGCTCAGCCGGCGGACCCTGAGGTTCGCCGGCTCTGTCGTGTCTGCGCGCCGAACGCCGCTGCCGCTTGATCGACACAAACCCCGGCGGAGACCCGCAGGTCAAAGGGTGCGGCCGAAGGAGACGCAGCCCTCCGCGTCCTTGTAGAAGCCGAAGTTCGGAATCCGCTCGTAACCGGCGGAGCTGTACATGGCGATCGCCTCGGGCTGCTTGTCGCCGCACTCCAGGACCATCCGCTTGCGGCCGTGCTCGCGGGCCGAGCGCTCGACGGCCGCCAGCACCGTGCGGGCCACGCCCCGACCACGTGCCGCCGGGGCCGTGTACATCCGCTTCAGCTCCGCGGTGTCGGCGCCATGGCTGCGCCAGCCACCGCAGCCGACCGGCTCGCCGGCCAGATAGGCGACGAGGAACGCGCCGTCGGGTGCCTCGAACTCGGTCGCGTCCACCGGGGTGTCGTCGCCGGAGCCGCCGTAACGGACGCCGAGGTCGGCCAGTGCGGCACGGATCAGCTGCTGCGCCACCGGTGCGTCGAACCGCACCATCCGGATCTCGATCTCACTCATCGGTATCCAGAATACGGCGGGCCCCGGACGTCACCGGAAGTGGTCCCAGCCGGTCGCGCCGTCGTAGGGCGCGCCGTCGACCGTCACGCCCACACCGTCCGTGACCAGGCCGATCGGCCGCCAGTCCGGTGGCAACACCACCGCCGGGGGGAAGGTCGCGGCCAGCGCGTGGTCGTCGCCACCGACCAGGATCCAGGTGTACGGGTCGACGCCGAGTGCCTGCGCCGCGTCGGCCATCTGCCGGGCCACCTCGAACGCGTTCCGGCGTACGTCGATCGCCACCCCGCTGGCCGCCGACACGTGCCCGAGGTCGGCGAGCAGCCCGTCCGACACGTCGATCATCGAGGTGGCGCCGAGCCGAGCGGCCTGCGGGCCGGCCTGGTACGGCACCTGCGGCCGCCGGTACGCCTCGACCAGCAGCCGAGGGGTGCGGAAGCCCCGGGTGAGCACCGTCAGCCCGGCTGCCGCGTACCCGGTGCGCCCGGCCAGGGCGAGCACGTCCCCGGGACGGGCACCCGAGCGCAGCACGGGCGGGCGGCCCTCCAGGTCGCCCAGCGCGGTGACCGCGACGGTCAGGGTGGGGCTGGCCGACATGTCCCCGCCGACGACGCTCGCGCCGACCGTCGCCGCCTCGGCGGAGAGCCCCTCGGCCAACTCCTCCGCCCAACCGGTGTCCAGGTCGGCCGGCATGCAGAGAGCGACAAGCAGGGCGGTCGGCGTGGCACCCATCGCCGCGATGTCCGCCAGGTTGGCCGCCGCCGCCCGGTGCCCAACGTCACGGGCCGAGGACCAGTCCCGCCGGAAGTGCCGCCCGTCGACCAGCACGTCGGTGGAGGCCGCCACCCGGCCGTCCGGCGCGGCCACCACCGCCGCGTCGTCGCCTGGGCCGAGCAGGGTCATCGGTCCGTACGACAGTCGGGCGGTGATCCTCCCGATCAGCCCGAACTCCCCGATCTCGGACACACTGGCGCCGCCGCCGGCGTTCCGCCCGTGCTGCCCGGCTCCGCCGTGCTCGCTCACTGCTGCTCCTTGACCACCGATAGGGATCCGACCTGCTCCGTAAGGTAGTTTCACCCTTCGGGCCGCTCCCGAGCGGCGACGGACGGAGGTCGATTCGTGGTACAGGCGTACATCCTCATCCAGACCGAGGTTGGCCGCGCGCGTGACGTGGCGGGTCTCATCGCGGACATCACCGGCGTGGTGCGCGTCGACGCCGTCACCGGGCCGTACGACGTGGTCGTCCTCACCGAGGCGAACACCGTCGACGAGCTGGGCAAACTCATCGTCAGCAAGGTGCAGATGGTGCCCGGCATCACTCGCACCCTCACGTGTTCGGTGGTGCGGTTGTAAGTGGACGAGATGACGACCTCCTCCGCTGCTCTGGACGACGACGGGACGCGCGAGCCGGCTGACGGTATCCGCGAACCGGCCGACCCAGCCGCCGCCGCGCCGGTCGGCCGGGACCGGACCATTCGCGGCGCCGCCCTGCTGGCCACGTTGATCGCGCTGCCGATCACGCTGCTGGTGGCCGTGCTGGCCTTCACCAAGCTCACCCCGGACGCACCGGCCGCCGTGCCGACACCCTCCGCGACCACCGCCCGCGTGCAGTCCACCGCCCCGGTGGAGATGGCCGCCCCGGCCCTGGCCGCCCGTCCGGCCACGGTCTGCCGGGCCCTGCTCTCCCAGCTGCCGGCGAGCATCCGCGACCTGGCCCAGCGGCCGGTCACCGCCGGCCCGGAGCAGAACGCCGCGTATGGCGACCCGGCGCTCACCGTGGCCTGCGGCGGCACCGAGCCGACCTTCCCCGCCACCGACGAGGTCTGGACGGTCAACCGGGTCTGCTGGCATCTGGCCGAGCAGGCCGACGGGGCCGTGCTCAGCACGGTCGACCGGGAGACGCTGATCACGGTGCGGGTTCCGCGCGCGTACGAGCAGGCGTTGCAGTGGGTGTCGACGATTTCCAGCACGATCGTGGCGACCGTGCCCTCCGGCGGCGCCATCCCGTCCGGCTGCCAGCGCTGAGCCGGCCCCGCGCCGACTGAGGTAGGCGGGCGGGGCCGGATGGCTCAGTGCAGGCCGACGCCGCGCCGCTGGGCGGTGCGGATCAGCCGGTTGACCAGCTTCGGATACTCCAGGCCGGAGGCCGCCCACATCCGCGGGAACATCGACGTCGGGGTGAACCCGGGCATCGTGTTGATCTCGTTGAGGTAGATGTCCAGCTCGGGGGTGACGAAGAAGTCGGCCCGGGCCAGGCCGGCGCAGTCCAGCGCGGTGAACGCGCGGATGGCGTACTCCTGCACCTGGCGGGTCACCTTCTCTGGCAGGTTGGCCGGAATGTCGTACTCGCAGGAGTCGTCGAGGTACTTCGCCTCGAAGTCGTAGAAGTCGTGGTCGGCGACGACCCGCACCTCGGCCAGCACGGACGCTTCGGGCGCGCCACCGGCTTCGCCCTCCAGCACGCCGCACTCGACCTCGCGGCCGATGATCGCGGACTCGATGATGACCTTCGGGTCGAACTGCCGGGCGGCAGCGACCGCGGCGTCCAGCTGCGCCCAGTCGCTGACCCTGCTGATGCCGAACGAGGATCCGGCCCGGGACGGCTTGACGAAGACCGGCAGGCCGAGCCGCTCCTTGTCCTGCTCGCTGAGCGTCATCCCGTTGCGCAGCACGGCGTACGAGCCGACCGGGATGCCCTCGATGGCACACAGCTTCTTGGTGAACTCCTTGTCCATGGCGGCGGCGGAGGCGAACACGTTCGCCCCGACGTAGGGGATGCCGGCCATCTCCAGCATTCCCTGGATGGTGCCGTCCTCGCCGTACGTGCCGTGCAGGACCGGGAAGACCACGTCCACGTCGGCCAGCACCCGGGGACCCTCGGTCGGGTCGAGCACCATCAGCCCGTTGCCGGTGGGGTCGGCGCGCAGCACGATGTCGTCGCCGGAGTCGGCGGTGATTTCCGGCAGCTCCCGGGCGTTGATCGCGAGCTGGGCGGGATCTCCACTGGTCAGCACCCACTGGCCGGCCCGGGTGATGCCGACGGGCACCACCTCGAACTCGTCCGGGTCGAGCGCGCCGAACACGCTGCCGGCGCTGACGCAGGAGATGCCGTGCTCCGGGCTGCGGCCGCCGAAGACGATTGCCACGCGGGTCTTGCCTGGGGTGGTCACTCCGGTCACCTCTTCGTACGCGACTGCGGCTGGTCGTGCTCGCCGGTGGCGCTCACCCGGTTGACCTTACTGTGCGTGGCGGTAGGGCGCGGCGATACCCGGCGAGCCACAGCGCGACACGGCAATCGGTCAACAGAGGATATACGGTGTGTGATCGGACTGTCGCCGTGCCATAGACCGGCGACCTGGGCCTGCTCAGTCGCGGGCGTGCCGTCGGCCGACCGCGATCACCTTCACCCGCTGTCGACCGGCCCGCACCATGCCCAGCGCCATGAACGCTCCGGCGATCCGGTCGGCGGCCTCCCGACTGCTGGCGCCGACCACCTGCCGGCGCCGCTCCGGCGCGGTCCGCTCGTTGCGGTCGATGCCCTCGACGGGACGCACGTCGGTGAGCACCACGAGGAAGCGGGTCATCGACGGCCGTCCGGGTGCACGGCGGCGGGGGGCTCCGGACCGGTTCGCACGTCGTCTCCTTCCGGCGGGCCGGGATGGCGGCGGCACGCGACGATCGGGTACGGGGGAGAAACCCGATCGCCGCGCGCCCCATCCCCTCCGGTCGCTCACCACCACCGTCGCCACGACAACCGGCGGTGAGGACGTGATGACAGATTGACACGTGTACAGCCGTGAATGCAACTCTCATCGACGTTCTCTCATGCAGACGTTCCCACGAATGTGTGCGACCATCGATGTATGGCCCCGAAGACCGCCCGTGCCCGCCGGCTCGGCATCGCCCTGCGCCAACACCGGGAAGCCGCCGGGCTGACGCTGGAGACCGCGGCGGATGAGATCAACAGCACCCGCAGCACCCTCTCCCGGTACGAGAACGCCCAGACCCTGATCACCCCGGCAACCGTGCGCGCCCTGCTCACGTCGTACGGGGTGGGTGCCGAGGAGGTGGCTGCGGCGGTGCAGCTCGCAAAGGACGCCCGCAAGCCGGGCTGGTGGGTGTCGTACTCCTACCTGCTGGATCCGCGCACCATCGACTTCATTGCCCTGGAGGCCGAGGCGACCGCAATCGCCAACTTCGAGCCCTCGGTGGTGCCCGGCCTGCTACAGACCGCCGACTACGTCCGTGGCGTGATGCGCGGCGGGCCGCACACCCTCGGGGACGACCTGGTGGAGCAACGGGTCAAGATCCGGCTCGACCGCCAACAGCGGCTCACCGGTGACCAGCCGCCCATCTTCGACGCGATCATCGACGAGGGCGCGCTGCTGCGCCCGGTCGGTGACAAATCGGTGATGGACGGGCAACTACGCCACCTGGTCAAGATGGCCGAACTGCCGAACATCGGCGTCCAGGTGATCCCGCTCTCCGCCGGCTACCACCGGGGCACCCGGGGTTCGCTGCACATCCTGGAGTTCGCCGACCCGGAGGACCCGATCATCGCCTCGGTGGAGACCGTCGCAGGTCAGATGATCCTCGACCGGGCCGGGGAAACGCGTACCTGCACCAAGATCATGGAGCATCTCCGAAGCGTGGCGCTCAGCCCGGCGGACAGCCGCGAGATGCTCCTGTCAGTCCTGAAGGGACGGTAGGACCGATGACACCGACGATCACAGCGGCCTTGGCCGCGGCGGCGTGGCGCAAGAGCAGCCGCAGCGGCGACGAGGGCGCCTGCGTGGAGGTGGCCGCGATCCCGCGGCTGGTGGCCGTCCGCGATTCCAAGGACCCGACCGGCCCGGCCCTGCTGTTCGCAACGGCCGCCTGGGCCGCTTTCGCCCAGGCACCACCCCGCCCCTGACCTGGCCGTCACACCGCTGGCCAGGCCGGGTTGCCGCCCGGCCGCACCGGCCCGCCGCGCCGCTGAACAGGGCGCGGCGGGCCGGGGCGGTATCAGGCTCAGGCGACCAGCGGGCGGGGCTCCGGGGCGGCGCGCAGCGCCTCCAGCGCGGCGATAGCCACGCCCCGGGCACCGGCCATGTCCCGTTCCGGCACCAGCGCGAAGGTGGCCACCGCCGCCTGCTCCTCCCGGAGCACGGTGTGCTCGCGGACCGTCGCCAGGAACCAGTCACGGAACTCCGGTGCCGCCTCCACCACCCCACCGCCGACGAAGTACGCGTGCGGGTCGGTGAAGTTCGCCGCCACGGTGAACAGCCGCCCCAGCGCCATCGCCTGCTGGGCGAAGAGGTCCCGCGCGAGGGCGTCCCCCCGTTCGCCGTACCCGCGAACCAGCTTGGCCGCCCGGGCAACCGGCTCGGCGGCGAGCGGGTGGTCGGGGAAACGGGTCAGCCAGTACGGCAGCAGGTTGCGTTCGATGCCGGTCAACGAGGCGACGCTCTCGACATCCCCGATGAAGCCGCAGGCGCAGGTGGGCTCCGGCTGCCCCGGGCCGAGCAGCCCGTTCAGCGGAATGTGCACGTGACCCAGCTCCCCGGCCATGCCGGCCGCGCCGGCAAGCACCCGGCCGCTCTCGACCACACCGCCACCGAGGCCGGTGCCGACGATCGCGGAGACCGACGATCGCTTCATCGCGTCGGTGCCGAAGTACGCGTGGTGGGCGTAGAGCGCGGCCGCGTTGCCGTCGTTGTGGTAGACCACCGGCAGGCCGAGCCGTCGCTCCAGCGCGCCCCGCACGTCGAAGCCCCGCCAGGCCGGCTGGGAGAAGTTGGTGGAGCCCCGCGACGAGATGACGCCGTCGGCGCTGGCCGGGCCGGGAGTGTCCAGCCCAACCGCCCGGACCAGGTCGCGCGGCACACCGGTCTGCGCCAGGGCCCCGTCCAGCGCCCGGGCCAGTGCCTCGATCGCCGCCTCCGGCCCGGACCGCACCTCGCTGGGGATCTCGAGCAGCCCGTCCACCAGGAACCGGCCGTCCACCGTCAGCACGGTGGCGTTGTTGCTGGTGCCGCCATTGTCCAACCCGACGACCACCGGCACCCCTGCGCTGCCCACCGAAAACCGCCTCCCGCCATCATGAGTGTGAGCCGAGGCTACGGCCAAGCCCTCTCCCCCCGCCATGCCCGGGAGGACCGGAACTCCAGGACCGCTGGGCCGACCTGACCCGGCGGCAGCGCCGTCAGGTCTCGTCCTTTGCTGCCAGCCCCATGGCCTCAGATGAAGGGCTGGCCGATGCGACGGGATGCGCAGCGTGGCTTTCCCGGGAACGCGGCGGCGGGCAGCGGGCCCGTGGCGAGCGGGCTCAGTCGGGGCGGCGGGCGACCACCGCGGTGCCGTCCAGGTCGTCGTCGTGCCGCACGCTCGGCACCAGCCCAGCCGCACTGAGCGCCGCGCAGAGCGCCTCTGCCTGCCCGACGCTGACCTCCACCACCAGGTGCCCGCCCGGTGCCAGCCAGTCGCCTGCGGTGGCGGCCACCCGACGCAGCACGGTAAGCCCGTCCGGCCCGCCGTCGAGCGCCACCGGGGCCTCGTGCAGCCGCGCCTCGGGGGGCATCAGCGCCACCGCGTCGGTCGGCACGTACGGGGCGTTGGCCATCACCAGGTCCAGCCGACCCCGCCACTGCCGGGGCAGCGGCGTGAAGAGGTCCCCCTCGTACACCTCGGCGTTCAACCCGGCGAGGTTGCGGCGCGCGCAGGCCACAGCCGCCGGGTCGATGTCGGCGGCCGCCAGCCAGCGCGGCGCGAGCCGGTGCGCCAGCGCGACCGTGGTGGCCCCGGAGCCGCAGCAGAGGTCGACCACGGCCGGCGCCGGGCCGGTCACCTCGGCCGCCGCCTCGACCAGCAGGGCGGTCCGGCCACGCGGCACGAAGACGCCGGCGTCGACGGCGATCCGCAGGCCGCAGAACTCCGCCCAGCCGAGCAGGTACTCCAGCGGTTCGCCGGCCACCCGGCGGTCGGTGAGGTCGGCCAACCTGTCCAGCGAGTCCGCAGCGGCCAACAGCAACTCGGCCTCGTCCTCGGCGTAGACGCAGCCGGCGGCACGCAGCCGACCCACGAGGGCGGCTCGGTCGGTGGGGAACGGTGATGCCATGGGTCTCCTCATCAGACCGGCCCGGCCGCGTCCAGGGCGGCGGCGATGTCGGCCAGCAGGTCGGCCGTGTCCTCTGCCCCGCACGAGAACCGGACGAAGCCGGGCGAGGTGTCGTCGCCCCACTGCGCCCGCCGGTCGGCGGTGGTGTGCAGGCCACCGAAGGAGGTGGCCGCCGCCACCAGTCGGGCGGCGTCGATGAAGCGGGCCACCCGGTCGGCGTCGCCCAGGTCGAACGAGAGCACCCCGGGCATCCGACGCATCTGCGCCGAGGCCACCGGGTACGCGGGGTCGTCCGGCCGCCCCGGCCAGCGCAGGCCGGTCACGTCCCGTCGACCGGCGAGCAGATCGGCGACGGCGGCGGCGTTCGCGCTCTGCCGGGCCAGCCGCAGGTCGAGGGTGGCCAGCGACCGGTGGGCCAGCCAGGCGTCGAACGCGCCCGGGACCGCCCCGGTGGTGGTACGCCAGGCCGTCACCGCCTCGATCAGCTCGGCGGACCGGCTGGCCAGGTAGCCCAGCAGCAGGTCGGAGTGGCCGGTGAGCGCCTTCGTGCCGGAGGCGACCACCAGATCGGCACCGAGGTCCAGCGGGCGCTGACCAAGCGGGGTGGCCGTGGTGTTGTCCACCGCGAGCAGTGTGCCGGCGGCGTGCGCCCTCTCGGCCAGGGCCGCCACGTCGACCACGTCCAGGCCCGGGTTGGCCGGCGTTTCCACCAGCACCAGCCGGACACCCGCAAGCGACGGGTACGGCCCGACGGTCGGCACGAAGAGCACCCGGACGCCGATGGCCTCCAGCACGTCGGTGGCGAACGCCCGAACCGGGAAGTATCCGTCGGCGGGCAGCACCACGGTGTCCCCCGGGCGCAGCAGGGTGAGCAGCAGGCCGGTGATGGCCGCCTGACCGGTGGCGAAGACCCGACAGTCACCGCCTTCCAACTCGCCCACGGCCGCCTCCAGCAGCCGCCGGGTCGGGTTGTCGGGGCGGCCGTAGCCGTTCGGCGAGCCAGCGGGGCCCTGCCACGGGTCGAGGTGGTACGGCGCGGCGAAGACCGGCCCGGGCAGGAACGGGTCCCCCGGTGCCGGCTCGGGCAGACCGGCGCGTACGCAGCGGGTGCCGTCTCCCAACTCGCTCATCGGAGCCTCACTCGTACGACTCGGGTTTGGCGGTGCGGCTCATCAGGGTTTCCACGGCGAGGCGCGGGTCCATCCCCTCGTGGCAGATCCGTTCGACGTGCTCGGTGATCGGCATCTCCACGCCGTGCGCCCGGGCCAGGTCGCGGATCGCCAGGCAGCTCTTCACGCCCTCGGCGGTCTGCCGGGTGGCGGCCTGGGCCTGCTCCAGCGTCTCACCCCGGCCCAGATGCTCCCCGAAGGTGCGGTTGCGGGCCAGCGGGGACGAGCAGGAGGCGACCAGGTCGCCCATGCCGGCGAGGCCGGCGAAGGTGATCGGGTCCGCGCCGAGCGCCACACCCAGCCGGGCCGTCTCGGCCAGCCCTCGGGTCATCAGCATGGCCCGGGTGTTGTCGCCGAAGCCCATCGCGGTGGCGATGCCGTACGACAGGGCGATCACGTTCTTGACGGCCCCGCCCAGCTCGCAGCCGATCACGTCGTCGTTGGTGTAGGGGCGCAGGTAGGGCGTCCGGATCGAGGACTGCACGAGCACGGTGCGGTGGCTGTCGGTCCCGGCGACCACGGTCGCGGCGGGCTGCTCGGCGGCGATCTCCGGGGCCAGGTTCGGACCGGACACGACGACCACCCGGTTCGCGGCGACCCCGGCGGTCTCCACGATGACCTCGCTCATCCGCTTGGTGGTGCCGAGCTCGATGCCCTTCATCAGCGACACCAGGGTGGAGTCCGGGTGCAGGTGCCCGGCCCATTCGGCGAGGTTGCCACGCAGGGTCTGCGACGGCACGGCCAGCACCACCACCTCGGCGCCGGTGATCGCCTCGGCGGCGTCGGCGGTGGCGGTGACACGGGCCGGCAGCAGCAGGTCGGGCAGGTACTCCGGGTTACGGCGCTCGACCCGGATGCTCTCGGCGACCGGCGCACGACGGGCCCACACCGTCACGTCCCGCCCCGCATCGGCGAGGATCTTGGCGAACGCGGTGCCCCAGGAACCGGCACCGAGCACCGCGACGTGCCCGCTCATGCCACCGCTCCGCTTCGCTTCGCGGCGGCCTGAGCGGCGCCGCTGCTGAGCCTGATGATTCGCTCGCTCATGCCAGGTCACCCTGCTGCTCGGGCCCGGCGGAGGACCGGTCCGGTCGCTCCCACAGCGGCGGCGGGGTGCCGCCACGGATCTCGGCGAGCATGTCCCGCAGCCGCAACATGATGGTGTCCGTCATCTCTTCGAGGGTGGCCCGGGTCGGCTGGGCGTCCGCCCACCGGCTCAGGTCGATCGGTTCCCCGGCGACAACGGTCACCGGAATCCGGGGGCGCAGGTTGACGCGGCTGGTCCGTGGGTCGAAGATCCGCTCCGGCCCCCACATCACCACCGGTACGACGGGGACGCCGGTGGCCAGGGCCAGCCGGGCGGCGCCGGTCTTGGCCTTCATCGGCCACAGCTCCGGTTGTCGGGTGATGGTGCCCTCCGGGTAGATCACCACGGCGCCACCCTGATCGAGCGCGGCGACCAGGGCGTCCAGTGAGCGGACCGCGTCGACGCTGCCCCGCTCGACCGGGATCTGTCGGCACCGGTGCAGGATCCAGCCGACCACCGGCACCCGGAACACGCTGGCCTTGCCCAGGTACTGCGGCCAGCGCCCGGAATCGTAGATGAAATGCGCGGAGACCAACGGATCGGCGTGCGACAGATGGTTCGCCACGATGATCACGCCGTCGTCGCGGCGGAGGTGCTCCTGGCCACGCCAGGTACGCCGGGTCCACACGGTCATCACGGGCTTGACCAGCCCCACGGCGAACCGTTGCCAGAACCCCAGCCTCCGCCGTGCCACTGTGCCTCCTCGTCGCGCCCACCCCGCCGCGAAACCCCGCCCGCGACACCCGCAGCGGAAATCATGCCTGCTCGCCCCCGGTACGGCCAGTGAGGGTCCCGGCGTCCGGCTGGCAGGATTGCCGACGTGAGTCAGCCGAGGTGGGCCGTGGTGGTGCCCGTGAAGCATCTGACCGCGGCCAAGAGCCGGCTGCGGGGCGCGCTGCCCGGCGTACCGCACGAGGAGCTGGCGCTGGCGCTGGCCGCCGACACGCTCCGCGCGGTGCTGGCCTGCCCCGCGGTCGCCGAGGCCCTGGTGGTCACCGACGACGCCCGGGTGGCGGCGGCGGCCCGGATCGCCGGCGCGCGGGTGCTCCCCGACGCGCCGGACGCCGGCCTGAACGCCGCGTTCCGGCACGGCGCGGCCGGGGCCATCGCCGCCTGGGTGGCCGGGCTCACCGCGGATCTGCCGGCGCTGCGCCCGGCCGAGCTGGCGGGCGCACTGCTCGCGGCGCAGAACGGCCGACCGGCGGTACGCCGGTTCGTGCCGGACGCGCCCGGCGGCGGCACGGTGCTGCTCACCGCCCCGCCGGGCGTACCGCTGGATCCCCGCTTCGGGGTGGGCTCGGCGGCCGCGCACGCGGCGAGTGGGGCACTGCCGCTCAGCGGCGACTGGCCCAGCCTGCGCCGGGACGTGGACACCGCCGCGGACCTGACCGCCGCGGCCCGGCTCGGGCTGGGGCCGCGCACCGCCGCGCTGGTCGCGGCCGGCCGCCCGGCCCGCTCCGCGGGCTGACCCCTCCCGCCCGCGTCGCAGGCAGACCCCCCGGGTGTACGTTGCCAACATGCAGGGCACGGTGGCCAGTTACGACGCGGCGACGCGCAGCGGTGTCCTGCTGCTCGACGACGGCACCGAGATGCGCTTCCCCGCCCGGGCCTTCGACGCCTCCGGGCTGCGGCTGCTCCGGCTCGGCCAGCGGGTTCGCATCGACACCGACCCCGACGGCGAGGTCGTCCGAGTGGCATTGCCGACGATGATCTGAGCCGGCGAACCCAAGTTCATTTTGCGTTTACCGGAATCGGGTGATTATGAGCAGGTGAGCACCCCTCGCGAACAACCCGCCCGCCCGCCGGCCACCGACCTCCGCAACGGCTCCCGCGTACGCGGCGCCGACGGCCGCTTTCGGCCCTCCCGCGCCGAGCGGGCCAGCGCCGCCCGCGCCGACACCCTCGCCGACGACCCGGGCACCGCCTCCTCCGGGCTGGACGAGGTCCTCGACTCCGAGCCGACCACCGACCCGGACGGCCCGGCCGCCGGTGACGTCCATCCGGTCCTGCCGAGCAACCTGCCCACCGACGCCCGGGACGAGGACGAGAAACCGCCGGCGCCTCCGCTGCCGGAGGACCGGTTCCTCAACCGGGAGCTCTCCTGGCTCGACTTCAACGCCCGGGTGCTCACCCTGGCCGAGGACCAGCGCACCCCCCTGCTGGAACGGGCCAAGTTCCTGGCGATCTTCGCCAGCAACCTCGACGAGTTCTACATGGTGCGGATCGCCGGGCTGAAGCGGCGACTTTCCGCCGGCCTGCCGGTACGCGG
Source organism: Micromonospora sp. NBC_01638 (assembly GCF_045209745.1). NCBI lineage: Bacteria > Bacillati > Actinomycetota > Actinomycetes > Micromonosporales > Micromonosporaceae > Micromonospora > Micromonospora sp. NBC_01638. The sequence continues at coordinate 3,642,103 of NZ_CP109273.1, read as the reverse complement.
CGGGGACCGACTGCCTCTGCGTACCCAGCTGGCGCTGATCGCCGAGCGCACCACCGAACTGGGTGCGCGGCAAGCCGCCTGCTTCGTCGACGATGTGCTGCCCAAGCTGGCCGACGAGGGCATCCGCATACTGCGCTGGGGCGATCTGGGCGACCCCGAGCGGGAGCGGCTGCGCACCTATTTCCGGGAGCACATCTTTCCGGTGCTGACCCCGCTCGCGGTGGACCCGGCGCACCCGTTCCCGTACATCTCCGGGCGGTCGCTGAACCTGGCGGTGGCGGTTCGCGACCCCGACGGCGGTTCTGAGCTGTTCGCCCGGGTGAAGGTGCCCAACAACGTCCCCCGCTTCGTCCGGGTGGACCGGGACCAGCCGGGCGTGCGGATGCTGCCGGTGGAGGACCTGATCTCGGTGCACCTGGGCCAGTTGTTCAGCGGCATGCAGGTGGTCGAGTGCCACCTGTTCCGGGTCACCCGCAACGCCGAGGTGGAGGTCGACGAGGACCGCGACGAGGACCTGCTCCAGGCTCTGGAGCGGGAGCTGGCCCGGCGGCGGTTCGGCCCGCCGGTCCGCCTGGAGGTGGCCGCGTCCATCTCTGACCACATGCTGGAGCTGCTCGTCCGCGAGCTGGACATGAGCGACCAGGACGTGCAGCGGGTGCCCGGGCTGCTGGACCTCTCCGCTTTGTGGCAGGTCTACGGCGAGGCCGACCGGCCGGACCTCAAGGACCCGCCGTTCGTGCCGTCCACCCATCCCCGGCTCGCCGAGGGCGAGGTGCCGCGCAGCGTCTTCGCCACCCTGCGCGACGGGGACATCCTCGTGCACCATCCGTACCACTCGTTCGCCACCAGCGTGCAGCGCTTCATCGAGCAGGCCGCCGCCGATGAGAACGTGCTGGCCATCAAGCAGACCCTCTACCGCACCAGCGGCGACTCCCCGATCGTCGACGCGCTGGTCGACGCGGCCGCCGCCGGCAAGCAGGTGGTGGTGCTGGTGGAGGTGAAAGCCCGTTTCGACGAGGTGGCCAACATCGGCTGGGCCCGCACGCTGGAACGCGCCGGCTGCCACGTGGTGTACGGCCTGGTCGGCCTGAAGACGCACTGCAAGACCGCGCTGGTGGTCCGCCAGGAGGGCAACCAGATCCGCCGGTACTGCCACATCGGCACCGGCAACTACCACCCGAAGACCGCCCGGATGTACGAGGACTTCGGCATGCTCACCGCCGACCCGGAAATCGGCGCCGACCTCACCGACCTGTTCAACGTGCTCACCGGCTACAGCCGACAGACCGCGTTCCGGCGGTTGCTGGTCGCCCCGCAGGGCATCCGCAGCGGCCTCATCGAGCGGATCGAACGGGAGATCTCCCACGTCCGGCTGGGCATGCCCGGCCTGGTCCAGTTCAAAGTCAACTCACTTGTCGACGAGGGGGTGACCGACGCGCTGTACCGAGCCTCCCAGGCCGGTGTGCATGTCGACCTGCTCATCCGGGGCATGTGCACGCTGCGCCCCGGGGTGCCAGGGTTGTCGGAAAACATCCGGGTCCGCTCGATCCTCGGCCGTTTCCTGGAGCACTCCCGGGTCTTCCGGTTCGGCAACAACGGCGAGGCCGAGTTCTGGATGGGCTCGGCCGACCTGATGCACCGCAACCTCGACCGTCGGGTGGAGGCGCTGGTGCGGGTGAGCGACCCGGTCGCCCGCGCCGAGCTGGACCACATGCTGACCGCCGCGATGAGCCCCGACGTGGACGCGTTCGACCTGGCCGGTGACGGCAGCTGGACCCGGCGTACCGGCGGGGACGACACCGCCCGGACGCATCTGCAGGAACTGCTGCTGCACCGCGTCGGTGGCACGGCCAGCTGACCGATCAGCGCATAGGCTGAGCTGATGGTCGAGGAGGAGCAGAAGTACGAGGTGGACGACGCGTACGTGCTGCCGGACCTGACCGCCACCGCCCCGGCCGGAGGTCGGATCCGGGCGTTGCCACCGGCGACGCTGGTCGCCCGCTACCTCGACACCGTGGACCTGCGGCTGGCCCGCGCCGGTGCCTCGCTGCGCCACCGCCGGGGCGACGAGTTGCCCTGGACGGTGAAGCTGCCGACCGGGACGCCGGGCGTCCGGCACGAGATCTCCCGCCCTGGGCCGAAGGGGCAGCCTCCGCCGGAGCTGGTGGAGTTGGTCACCGTCCTGCACCGGGGGGCGCCGCTGGCCCCGGTGACGGTGATCCGGACGGTCCGGCACGCGTACGAGGTGTGCGACAAGGCCGGCTCGGTGCTCGCCGAGGTGGTGGACGACCGGGTGACCGTGCTCGACGACTCCGGCGCCACCACTGGCACGTTCCGCGAGCTGGAGGTGGAGCTCAAGGCCGGCGACCGGAAGCTGCTCGACCGGGTCGGCGCGGTGCTGCGCGAAGCGGGCGCCCAGGGCGGGTCGTTCACCCCGAAGCACGTACGGGCGCTGGGCGCGACGGCGCAGGCCGATCCGGACCTGGTTGCGCCCGCCGGGCTGACCGTCGAGCCGAGCGCCGGCGACGTGGTGACCGAGGCGGTCCGCAAGGAGATCCGCCGGCTACTGGCGCACGATCCGCTGGTCCGGCTGCGCGCCCCGGCCGCCGGTGGCCACACCGCCGTGCACCAGATGCGGGTGGCCTGCCGACGCCTCCGCAGCGATCTGCGCACTTTCAAGCCGCTGATCCGCAAGACCTGGTCCCGTCCGCTGCGCACCGAGCTGCGCTGGCTCGCCGGTGTCCTCGGCGCGGCCCGCGACGCCGAAGTGCTGCGCGAACGGCTGCGCCGCACCGCGAGCGCCGATCCGCTCAGCCCCCTCGACCAGGGCGCGGTGGACCGGCTGGACGAGGTGCTCGCCGAACGGCAACAGCTGGCGCTCACCGCCATCGACGAGGCGCTACGCTCCGCGCGCTACCTGGCCCTGGTGGACACTCTGGTGCTGGCCGCCCGCGCGCCCCGGCTCACCAGGGCGTCGGCTGCCCCCGCGGCGGAGGCGCTGCCCGCGCTGGTGGCCCGGCCCTGGGGGCGGCTGACCGGGCCGGACGGCGTCGACGGGCTCGACGCACAGGCGCCGGACGAACGCTGGCACGCCGTTCGTAACGAAGGCAAGCAGGCCCGGTACGCGGTCAACGCGGTGGCACCGACGGTCGGCGAGGGCGCACGCCGACTGTCCCGCGCCCTTGCCCGTGTGCAGGACGTGCTCGGCGAGCACCAGGACGCGGCCGTGGCAGCGGAAAGCTGGCTGGAAATCGCCGCCGAGCGGCCGGACGACCACGAGCTGGCGGTCACCGCCGGGCGGCTGGCCGAGCGGGACCGGGAGTCGGTACGCCGGATGCGGGAACTCTTCCCGGCCGCCTGGCACCGGGCCACCCGGCGGCGGCGGACCAGTTGGCTGCCGTGACCGGCATCCGGGCGGCGGGCGGGGTGGCCTGGCGGCCGTCCCCCGATGGCGTACGCGTCTGCCTGGTCCACCGCCCCCGCTACGGCGACTGGACGCTGCCGAAGGGCAAGCTGGAACCGGGCGAGCATGCGCTGGCCGCGGCGGTCCGCGAGGTGGCCGAGGAGGCCGACGTGCGGGGCGTGCCGCAGGTCCGGCTGCCGTCGGTGCGGTACCGCAGCGAGGGGCAGGCCAAACTGGTCGACTACTGGTCGATGCTCGCGGTGGCCAGCGGCGGTTTCCAACCGGACACCGAGGTGGACGACCTGCGCTGGCTCGCGGTGGACGACGCGATCCAGTTGGTCAGCTATCCCCACGACGCCGAGGTGCTGGCGGCGTTCGCCGCGCTGCCGTCGGTGACCGCGACGGTCGCGCTGGTCCGGCACGCGCACGCCGGCAAGCGGGCCACCTGGTCCGGCCCCGACGTCGGGCGACCCCTGGACGCCGAGGGGTGGGCCCAGGCGAGCACGCTGGCCGAACTGGTCGCCCTGATCCGGCCGGCCCGGCTGGTGTCGGCGTCACCGCGACGGTGCGTGCAGACCCTGGACCCGACCGCCGCGCTGCTCGACCTGCCGATCGAGATCTGCGGCGACCTGGACGAGCCGCAGCCCGGCCAGCAGAGCGACGAGCGGATCCTGGCCACCGCCGCCCGGCTGCTGGAGCTGGCCAACGCCGGTGGACAGGCGGCGGTGTGCGGCCAGGGCAAGGTGCTGCCGGGTGCCCTGGAGCGGCTGACCGGCCGCACCGACGCGGACTTCACCACCCCCAAGGGCGGCGGTTGGTTGCTCGCCTTCGCCGCCGACCGACTACTGGCCGCCGACCGCCTGTAGCGCTGTCAGCGGGGCGGAAGGGTCAGGGTCACCGCGACCGGCAGGTGGTCACTGGCCGTGCTGCGCGGCGCGACCGGGTCGCCGGGGGTCAGACCGGGCGAGACGAAGATGTGGTCGATCTGCTCGCGCGGGTCGTCGGCCGGGCTGGTCGCCAACGGCCGGGCCGCCGCCAACGCGTCGACCAGACCCGCGTTGATGAACTGCCCGAACGCCTCGTCGCCCGGCTCCGTGTTCAGATCACCGGCCACCACCAGGGGCCGGCCGGCCGCGTACCGCGTAGCGAAATCGGCGACCGCGCGGGCCTGGACCACCGGGCCCCGCCCCGGCGGAGGTTGCAGGTGGGTGCTGACCACGGCGGCACGGACGCCGGCACCGAGGTCCAGCGTGACGGCGAGCGCCTGCGCACCGGTGGGCGCACCGACGGCCGGCAGGGGGAGGGTCCGCGGATCGCTCACCGGCCAACGGCTGAGCACCGCGTCACCCCAGACGGGGTCGGCGGCCGGCCCGAAGACGTACGGCATACCGAGCCGGTCGGCCAGCAGGTCCAGAGTGTCGTGCCCACCGTTGAGCAGCCAGGCCCGGTCCACCTCGCTGAGCAGCACCACGTCGGGCCGTTGCCGGTCGACGGCCTCGGTGAGCCCGGGCAGGTCGAACCGACCGTCCAGCCCGAAGCCCATCCGGATGTTGTACGCCACCACGGTCAGCCGTTCCGGTGGGCCGTCCCGGTTGCTGGCCACCGGCACCTCGTCGGCGAGCACCGGTGCCAGCAGGGCCAGCGCGGTGACCGCGGCGGCGGCCCGTAGCGGCGGGAACGGCCCGGGGGCCCGGTCTACGACGGGACGGGCGACGAACGCCACGACGGCGACCAGCCCGGCCACCACCACGGGCACCGCCGCGTTGGGGTAGCCGAGGTCGTAGGCGGAGTAGTACCCGACCGCCCCCAGCGCGAAGACGAGCATGCCGGCGGCGACGGCGTACCCCCGGCGGGCCGCCAACCGCCGACCACCCGCCAGGTCGCCGGTGTCGCTGGCCGCGTCGGCGGCGTTCGCGGTGTCGCTGGCCGTGAGGCTGGCGTCGTCGGTCAGGGCGAGGCAGGCGCCGAGACCGACGGCGGCGAGCAGGATGGCCGGGAGGAGCAGGTCGCCCCGGTTGAGGGCGAACAGCACCGCGCCGGCCAGCAGTGCCACCGGCCCGTACGCTCGGCCCCACCGCCGGGGCGGGCGGGTCAACGCGGTGAACAGGAACGCGGCAACCGCCACCGGCACCGGCGCCAGGCCGAACAACGGCGAACGCGCCACCCCGTCGCCGGCGACCAGGTACGACATCCCGGTCCGGGCCAGCGCCGGGGAGAGCGCCACCAAACCGGTGAGCAGCAGCGCCGGCCCGGCCAGTAGCCAGGCTCGCGTGCCAGCGGGACCGGTAGGGGTGCCACCGGCGCCCGCCCGCCGGACGGACCGCGCCGTGCCGAGCAGGAACAGCGCCACCGCAACGGAGCTGAGCAGCCAGGCCACCCGGTCGCCCCGCCAGACCAGGTCGAAGGTGTCCAGCACCGCGTGCAAGGCCGCGTTGACCGCGAACCCCAACGCCAGCCCCGGGACCGGTCGGTCGGTGTCGGCGGCGACACCGACCAGCCAGACCAGCCCGGCGAGCAGCCCGGCGGTGGCCAGCCAGAGCTGCGCACGCCCGCCGGGCGCGGCGGTCAGCATGAGCCGGGCGACCGCGAGCGCAACAGCGGCGGCGACCGTGACCGGGCGGGCGCCGACCCGGCGGACCACTGCGGGTGCGCCCAGCGCGAGCACGAACCAGCCGAGGGCGAACGCGCCCATCAGCTCGGCCGGCGTGGACGCCGCCTGGCCGAAGATGGTGATGATGCCGGGCAGCCAGACCCGCAGCACGTCGATGAGGAGAATGACGCCCAGCGCGAGCGTCCCGGTGGTGAGCTGGCGGTAGCGCACCGGCGCCCCATTCCCGTCGGCGGGCCGGCGGAGGGGGCCGGCACGGCGATTCTGCGCGAGCGGGCCGACCGGGTCAACGGTTCCGTACGCCGAGAGGGCGCCCACCAACGGGTGGACGCCCTTCCGTAGAGGGTCGGTCAGCGCTTGCTGGCCGCCTTCTTGGCCGGAGCCTTCTTCGCCGGCGCCTTCTTGGCCGCCGTGCTCTTGCTCGCCGCCGCGGTGGTCTTCTTCGCCGCGGACGACTTGGTCGCCGCGGTGGTCTTCTTCGCCGCCGCGGTGCTCTTCTTGCTGGCGGCCGTCTTGGTCGCCGTGGTGCTCTTGCTCGCCTTGGCCGGGGCGGTCTTCTTGCTGGCGGCGGTCTTGGTCGCCTTGGCGGTCTTGGTCGCTGTGGCGGTCTTGGTCGCCTTGGCCGGGGCGGTCTTCTTGCCGGCCGCCTTGGCCGCCGCGGTTGCCTTGGCGCCCGCCGCCTTGGTGCCCGCCGCCTTGGTGCCCGCCGCCTTGGCCGTGGCGGTGGTGGCGGTCTTCTTCGACGCCACCGTGGCCTTCGGCACCTTGCCGCTGGCCACCATCTCCTTGAATCCGGCGCCGGGGCGGAAGGTCGGGACAGATGTCTTCTTGACCTTCACCGCCTCGCCGGTACGCGGGTTGCGCGCTGTTCGCGCGCCACGCACACGCTTTTCGAATGCTCCGAATCCGGTGATCGCCACCTTCTCGCCCTTGGTGACCGCCGCCTGGACCTCGGTGAGGACCGCCTCGAGGGCGGTCGTCGCCGTCTTCCGGTCCCCCAGGCGAACGGCGAGCGCCTCGATGAGCTCGGCCTTGTTCACGACTTCCTCCCGATTGTGCAACTGACTCGTCGCGAGCCATTCTGCGCGCACGTTATGCCCTGTGCTGCCGGGACACAAACATTCGGTAGAAAAAACCCCTTGTGTCGTAACGGATTCACCCCCACCGGTTGGACCGATGGGGGTGAAATCCGCTGCGCGGTGGGGCGTGCCGCTATGCCACGGAGGGCAGGAACGGCAGTCGGCGCGCCTCGTAGGAGTCGATGTCGGCGGCGTGCCGGAGGGTGAGTCCAATGTCGTCGAGGCCTTCCAGCAGGCGCCAACGGCTGAAGTCGTCCAGCGGGAACGACCAGCTGGCGTCCCCGGCCCGGAGCTGGCGGGCGGTCAGGTCGACGGTCACCGGGGTGGTCGGATCCGCCTCGACGAGGTCCCACAACTCTTCGACGGCTTTCAATTCCAACTCGACCGGCAGCAGACCTTCCTTGAGGGCATTGCCGCGGAAGATGTCACCGAAGCGCGGAGCCACCACCGCGCGGAAGCCCCAGTCCCGCAGTGCCCAGACAGCGTGCTCCCGGGAGGAGCCGGTGCCGAACTCCGGGCCGGCGATGAGGATCGACGCACCGGAATAGGTTTCATCGTTGAGCACGAATGTCGGATCTTCCCGCCAGGCACTGAACAGCCCGTCGGCGAAACCCGTCCGGGTCACCCGCTTGAGGTACACGGCCGGGATGATCTGATCGGTGTCCACGTTGGACCGCCGAAGCGGCACGGCGGTGCCGGTGTGGGTGGTGAACTTGTCCATCTCCTCGGTCCCTTCTACAGGTCGGCGGGGGCGGCCAACCGGCCGACCACGGCGGTGGCGGCGGCGACCGGCGGGGAAACCAGGTGGGTACGCCCACCCCGGCCCTGACGGCCCTCGAAGTTGCGGTTCGAGGTGGAGGCGGATCGCTGGCCCGGCTTCAGCGTGTCGGGGTTCATCCCCAGACACATGGAGCAGCCGGCGAACCGCCATTCGGCCCCGGCGTCCGCGAAAACCTTGTCCAGCCCCTCGGCCTCGGCGGCTTCCCGCACGGCGGCGGAACCGGGAACCACGAGCATCCGGACGCCGTCGGCCACCTGGTGGCCACGCAGCACGTCGGCGGCAGCCCGCAGGTCCTCCAGTCGGCCGTTGGTGCAGGAGCCCACGAAGACCACGTCGATGGGCAGCTCCCGCAGCGGGGTGCCGGGGCGCAGATCCATGTACTCCAGAGCGCGGCGGGCGGCGGCGCGCTCCGAGTCGGTGGTGAACTCCTCCGGGTCCGGCACCGGCGCGCTCAGCGGCGCTCCCTGGCCGGGGTTGGTGCCCCAGGTGACGAACGGGGTGATCCGGCTGGCGTCCAGGGTCACCTCGGCGTCGAAACGCGCGCCCTCGTCGGTGGGCAGCGTCCGCCACCACGCCAGCGCCGCGTCCCAGTCCGCGCCCTGCGGCGCGTTCGGTCGACCCTTGAGGTACGCGAAGGTGGTCTCGTCCGGCGCGATCATGCCGGCTTTGGCACCCCACTCGATGGACATGTTGGCGATGGTCATCCGCCCCTCCATGGAGAGGGCCTGGATCGCCTCGCCGCGGTACTCGACGATGTGCCCGCGACCCCCGCCGGTGCCGACCTGGGTGATCAGAGCGAGCACCAGGTCCTTGGCGGTGACGCCGGGAGCGAGGCGGCCGGTGACGTTCACGGCCATCGTCTTCGGCCGGCTCTGCGGCAGCGTCTGGGTGGCGAGTACGTGTTCCACCTCACTGGTGCCGATGCCGAAGGCGAGCGCACCGAACGCGCCGTGGGTGGCGGTGTGCGAGTCGCCGCAGACGATCGTCATGCCCGGCTGGGTGAGGCCGAGCTGCGGGCCGATCACGTGCACGATGCCCTGGTTGTCGTCGCCGAGTGGGTGCAGCCGCACCCCGAACTCGGCGCAGTTGCGGCGCAGCGTCTCGATCTGCGTACGCGACGTGGGGTCCGCGATGGTGAGCAGGTCACCACGGCGGAGACGGAACGCCGGGTCGGCGTACCCGGTCGGGGTGTTGTGGTCCTCGGTCGCGAGGGTCAGGTCGGTACGACGCACCGGGCGCCCGGCGAGCCGCAGCCCGTCGAATGCCTGCGGGCTGGTCACCTCGTGCAGCAGGTGCAGGTCGATGAAGAGCAGATCCGGCTCACCAGGGGCGGACCGTACGACGTGCGCGTCCCAGACCTTCTCGGCCAGGGTCCTCGGCTCAGGAGTGACTCCCACCATCTGGACATCCTAAATTCTGGGAGGTAAGTTTCGGCTTGTGGGACACAGTATGAGCGGTGTCGGCGTTCTCGACAAGGCGGTGGTCATCCTGGCCGCCTGCGTCGACGGCGCCAGCCTGGCCGAACTCGTTGAACGCACCAAGCTGCCCCGAGCCACCGCGCATCGGCTGGCACAGGCTCTGGAGATCCACCGGATGCTGGTACGGGACACCCAGGGCAGATGGCGCCCCGGCCCCCGCCTGGGCGAGCTGGCCAACGCCGCACCGGACGTTCTGCTGACCGCCGCCGAGCCGCTGCTGGCCGCGCTGCGCGATGCCACCGGTGAGAGCGCACAGCTCTACCTGCGCCGCGCCGACGAGCGGATCTGCGTGGCGGCGGCAGAGCGCGCCAGCGGCCTACGGGACACCGTTCCGGTCGGCTCGGTGCTGCCGATGACCGCCGGCTCCTCGGCCCAGATCCTGCTCGCCTGGGAGCCGCCGGAGGCGGTGATGCCGCTGCTGCCGCGCAGCAAGTTCACCGGCCGCACCCTGGCCGAGGTGCGCCGCCGTGGGTGGGCGCAGAGCGTCGCCGAGCGGGAGGCCGGTGTGGCGAGCGTCTCCGCCCCGATCCGCGACCGCACCGGCCGTGTGATCGCCTCGGTCAGCATCTCCGGCCCGATCGAGCGCCTGGGCCGCCGCCCCGGCGAACGCCACGCCATGGCCGTAGTAAGAGCCGGCCAACGCCTCTCCGGCCTCTAACTACCCCCCCCCCCCCCCGGCCCCCTCCCCCTCCCCTCCCCCGCCCCTCCGCCGCGTCGATCTAGGGCAGATGGTCGTTAGATGATCTCCGATCGCTGCAATCTGCCCTAGATCGACGCGGCATTTGCACCGCGCGAGCCCGGCAGGAGGGGCGCGCAGGCGGGCGGGAGGGGCGCGCGGGAGGGCGGAGGGGAGGGGACGGATAAAGGCTCGTCTCGCGGAGCGAGACGAGCCTTTGGTTTGTAGCCCCGACCGGATTCGAACCGGCGCTACCGCCTTGAGAGGGCGGCGTCCTGGGCCACTAGACGACGGGGCCAGAACTATTTCCGTTCACCGCCCTCGCGGGTGGTGCGGCTGTAGTCTAGCGGCACGGTCGGTTGGGGTGAGCGCGGGGTACGGGGCCGCGGCAGCGCGGCGGTAGGGAAGAAACAGACAACGAAACAGCCCGCCTCACCAGGTGAGACGGGCTGTGCACAATGTAGCCCCGACCGGATTCGAACCGGCGCTACCGCCTTGAGAGGGCGGCGTCCTGGGCCACTAGACGACGGGGCCAGAACTACTTCTTGCTCCCCCACCCTGGCGGGCGGAGGAGCTGCACTCTACCAGAGACCACCCTCCGCCCCCGAGGGGGCGGAGTCGAACTCCGTCAGAATCCAGCGTCTGGAATTCTCGCGAATCCAGCAGCGCTGGGGTACCAGGACTCGAACCTAGACTAACTGAACCAGAATCAGTCGGGCTGCCAATTACCCCATACCCCATTGGCCCCTTGCGGTGCCGGGAGTGAACTTTACCCTCCCGGTGCCGACAGGCCAAATCCGATCCCCCCGAACCGCCGGTGAGCTGCGGAAACAGGGGCATCAGAGGGATCAGGCGACGGGAACCACCGGGTTGGTGAGCTCGCCGATGCCCTCGATCCGCACGGTGACCGTATCCCCCTCGACGAGCGGGCTAACCCCTGCGGGAGTGCCGGTGAGAACGACGTCGCCGGGCAGCAGTGTCATCACGTGCGAGATGTACGACACCAGGCCCACCACGTCGAAGACCATGTCCTTCGTCCGGCCGAGTTGGCGTACCTCCATCTCCTCTGGATTGCGACCCACCTCACATCGGATCTCCAGGTCGGAGACGTCCAGACCGGTGGTGATCCACGGGCCGATCGGGCAGAACGAATCGAAGCCCTTGGCCCGGGCCCACTGCCCGTCCGACCGCTGGAGGTCCCGAGCGGTGACGTCGTTGGCGCAGGTGTAGCCGAAGATGGCGCGTTCGGCGGCGGCGCGGTCGGCGCGGCGCGCGCCCGGCGCCCCGATCACGACCGCCAGCTCCGCCTCGTGCTCGACCTGCTTGGAGAAGATCGGCAGTCGGATGGCGTCGCGGGGGCCGATCACCGAGGTGGACGGCTTGAGGAAGAGCAGCGGCTCCTTGGGCACCTCGTTGCCGAGCTCGGCGGCGTGGTCGGCGTAGTTGCGACCGACGCAGACGACCTTGCTGGGCAGGATCGGCGAGAGCAGGCGAACGTCGGAGAGGGCCCAACGGGCCCCGCTGAAGGACAGTTTGCCGAACGGGTGACCCTCGATCTCGGCGATGGTCAGGCCCTGCGGCCCGGCCTCCGGTTCGCCTTCGACGGCACCGAACGACATTCCCTTGGCATGGGCAAAACGAGCGATACGCACCCGGCCAATCTAGTCCCGCCGACACCCCCACCGGTCAGGACCGGCCGTCTGGTGTGCTCAACCCGTCAGCGCGGCACCCTATCGGGGCTGGGGGTGACCGGGGCAAGCTTCCCGACTTCGTACCCGCACGGAGGCAGGTCGCACCTAGCGTCGGCTCCGGAGGTTCGTTCGTATGCCTGCATCGACACGACACCACAGAGCCCTCGCAGTGTTTGTGCACTGCCTCGGTATCCTCGCCGCCGTGCCGGCCCTGCCGGCGGCGGCCCCGGAGGCGGCGGCCGCGCCACGAACACCGGCCGCCACAAGACCATCGGTCGCCACACGACCACCACCGGCGGTCACGCCACCACCGGGCGCGACTCCACCAACGGCTGCCACGCCACCAACGGTTGCGGCGACACAATCGGCCGCCGCGATGCCCGGGGTCCCGATGGCCCCGCTGGTCAAGGCCACGCAGCCACCGGTTGCGGTGGTCGCGCGGGTGGCCCAGCCCACCCCGCCCTCGGCGCCACCGGCGGTGGCACCACCGTCGCGGCCACCGGCGTCGGCACCCCCGCAACAGGTCACGGTGGCGGTCGCCCCGGAAAGCAGCCCGGCACCGAAGTACCGGATCCAGGTGCGCAACGTGGGCAACGCACCGGTCGACACCACCGTGCGCCAGGAGCTGCCACCCGGCTCGTCGCCGACCGCGATCAGCGCCGGCGGCCGGTCCACTCGGGCCGGCGGGTCCACCACCGAGGTGACCTGGCGACTGCGGCTGCCGGCACACAGCACCACCACGCTGGGCACCGCGCTCGCCGCGACCGCGCCCGGCCAACCGCTGACCGCGCCCGCGTGCGCGTTCACCAGTGACGGCACCCGGCCGTACGACTGCGCCACGGCCACCTGGAAGGCCGCGCCGGCACCGACACCGGCGGCCAAGGTCACCGAGGCGCCGCCCTGGCGCCGGTACCCGGTGCTGCTCGCCGGCCTGGGGGGCCTGCTGCTCATCAGCGCCGCCCTGGTGTGGGTGTGGCGTCGTCGGCGCGGTCGTCGGGTGACGGCTGCCGCACTGGCCAGCAGCGGCGGCGGGACGATCTATCCACGCCCGGCAGCCCCGCGCCCGGCGAGGCGTCGGCGTACCCCGCCGGTCTGGTTGTTGGTGGGTGCGGCCGTGGTGGTGCTGGCCGGCGTCGTCGGCACCGCGGGATGGACGGCGACCCGGCGGGTCTCGGCGATCGACACGCAGAAGCAGCCCACCAGCGGCGCGTGGATGGGCACCGCGGTCACCGGGCCGGTGGGCGTGCCGCTGCGTGAGTCGGCGTTCGAGTTCACCGTCTACCGGATGTCCTGCGGCGCGCCCGGCACCGCCGGGAGCGCTGATGGCGGTGCCGCATTCGCGAACGGCCGACGCTGTCAGGCCACCGTGGGTGTGCGCAACGTCACCGGCGACCATCAGCCCTGGCACGGCCAGATGCAACGCGCGTACCTGCCCGGCGGGCGCTGGGTGAGCACCGACGAGCCGGCCACGCGAGCGGCCAACCTGGGTCGGGACGTCTTCGCCGACCCGATGGCAGCGGGCACCCGGATGGTGCTCCCGCTGGTCTTCACCGTCGACGGACGGGACCCGCCCCAGCAGCTGGAGCTGCGCAGCGGTGTGTTCTCGGCCGGTGTTCGGGTGCACATGCCCTGACCGGCGGGGTGGGCGGCGGTCGTACCCTGGGGTGCGTGACCGCCGCCCTCGCCCCTGCCGTGCTCGACGTGGCCCAGTGGCAGGCCCGCCGGCGGGCCCACGAGGAGCGGGTGGACGTCTGGTTGACCCCGCACCTGGCCCGCCGACGGCGCGGTGAGCGGCATCCGGTGGCCGACTTCCTGTTCACCTACTACTCGCACCGCCCGGCCCAGCTACGACGCTGGCATCCGGGGGCCGGGGTCGAGCTGCGCGACGCCGACCCGGCCGAGTTCGGCCGGGACTACCGCGCCACCGCCGCCGGGGTCACCCTCGACACCGATGCGGTACGCGCGCGGCGCGGCGAATCGATCGCCTGGATCCGCTCCCTGCTCGCGGCCACCGGTGGACGGGCGCCCCACTTCGGCTGCTTCGGGATGCACGAGTGGGCGATGGTCTACCGACAGACCCGTGCGGAGCTGCGGCACAACGCCTGGCCGCTGCGGCTGACCCCGGAGCGGACCGCCGAGGTCGTCGAGGAGCGGGGCGTACGGTGCAGCCATTTCGACGCGTTCCGGTTCTTCACACCGCCGGCCCGGCCGTTGAACCTGCTCACCCCGACTCGGGAGTCGCAGCACGCACTCGAACAGCCGGGCTGCCTACACGCCAACATGGATCTGTACAAGTGGGCGTACAAGCTGTCCCCGCTGGTCACCTCGGAACTGGTGGCCGACACGTTCGACCTGGCCCGGGAGATCCGCACGCTGGACATGCAAGCCAGCCCGTACGACCTGGCGGCACTCGGCTATCCGCCGGTGCGGGTGGAGACTCCGGAGGGTCGGGCGGAGTACGCGGCGGCGCAGCGCGCGTTCGCCGACCGGGCCGCTGTGCTGCGCGACCGGCTGCTCGCCGCCGTCCCGGCCTGAGCCGGGCCTTGCCGGGCTCGACGATGTCGCGGTGTCGCGTCGGCCCCGTGGTGTGGCGGTCGGTCAGGCCCTAGTCGTCGTCGACGCGGCGGTCCCGCTTGCGCTGGGACTGGCGCTTCTTCTCGGCCAGCCGGCGTTCCTTGGCACCACGGGACGGGCGGGTCGCTCGGCGGGTCGGCGGTGGAGGTGCGGCGGCCTCCCGCAGCAGTGCGGTCATCCGTTCGCGGGCCGCCTCCCGATTGGCCAGCTGGGCCCGGTGCTCGCTGGCGGCGATCGTCAGCACCCCGTCGACCAGGCGGTTGGCCAGCCGGGCCAGCGCCCGCGATCGCAGCCACTCGGGCACGGCCGGCGAGTTGGCCAGGTCGTAGCTCAGCTCGACCCGGGAGTCCGCGGTGTTCACACCCTGCCCACCCGGCCCCGACGAGCGGGAGAAGCGCTCCCGCAGCTCCCCGGCGGGGACGACCCACCGGTCGGTCACCCGCAGTCCGTCGTCCACGCCCCGAGGCTAACCCGCGGCGGCCCGCCGGGGGTCATCGGTGCGGGGGCTCACTCTGCGTCGGGGACTGGCTGGGCGCCGGTCCGGCGCTCTCCTCGTCGGAGCCGACCGCCGCGTACGCCACCGCGCCGAAGAGCAGCAGCGCGATCACCCCGGCTTTCACGGTGACCCCACGGATCAGCGACCAGGCGCCTCGACGGGCGCCCGGCACCGATTTCTTGACGGTCTGGTAATCGTTCCACCCGCGTCGTGCCCGGGCATACGCCGACCCCACTGCACATCCGATGATCAGGCCCACCAGCAGGAGGACCGTGAGAAGAGGACGCTCCACCTCCGCCAGTATCCATACCGAGCGTAATATTTCCATGGCCCGATGCTGGCGGGCCGGATATCTGACAGTGGCAGCGTTGTCACTGCCCCCTGCCAGGCTGTTCGAGCAGCTCAGCCACCCTTGCCGATGATTGTGTCGGCGGTCTGCTGCACCTGGTCGATCGGGATGGCGAACCCGATGCCGATCGAACCGTTTCCGTCGATGGTGGCGATGGCGGTGTTCACCCCGACCACCTCCCCCCGGGCGTTGACCAGTGGCCCACCCGAGTTGCCGGGGTTGATGGACGCGTCGGTCTGCACCGCACTGTGCCGGTTGTTGCCCAGCCGCACCTGGCGGTCCAACGCGCTGACGATGCCCGCGGTGACCGTCCCGGCCAGACCGAGCGGTGAGCCCACCGCGAGCACCGGCTCACCGACCCGGGTCGCGCCCGGCTTGGCCATCGGCAACGGGGCGAGACCGGCCGATGCCGGCACCTTCAGCACCGCCAGGTCGCTGCGCGGTTCCCGTCCGACCACCTCGGCGGCGAACCGCCGGCCGTCGGGCAGCTCCACGGTCACCGGCCCGCCACCCCCCTTGGCCAGGATGTGATCGTTGGTGATCAGGTGCTGCTGGTCGTCCACGGCGAAGCCCGAGCCGGTCGCGGAGCCGCCGCTTCCGCCACCGGCCAGCACCGACACCACCCCGGGTACGGTCCGCGCGGCCGCGGTGACCAGCTCGGCCGGCACCGGGGCGGCGGACGCCGCAGCCGGGCCCGGAGCCCCGTCCCGGCCGGCCACAACGCCACCGGCGACGCCACCCGAGACGGTGGAGAGCGCCACCACCGCAAGCGCGGCGAGCAGCCGTCGGGGCCGTCGCCCGCCCGGGTCCCGCTCGGGCGTGTCCCACCACCCGCGCCCGTCCGGGTCGAGTTCCGGTGAGATGAACCAGGGCCCGCGCGGTTCGCCCAGTCCGGTCTGCACTGCCATGCGTACTCCTCACGGTCGACGTCGGTTGTGTGCGGCGGTCAGGGCAGCCGGGAGAACCAGCGCATCGAGCCGGCGGCGGCGCCCATCGCGAACACCAGGCCAAGGCCGATGAACCGGGCCGAGATGTCCTGCCGCTCGGTGCGGTAGCCGACCGAGCTGCCGATGTCGTCGTAGACCGCGCGCAGCTCGTCGTTGGTGCTGGCCTCGTGGAACATCCCGCCGGTTTCCTCGGCGACCGCCTTGAGGGTCTGCCCGTCGACCGGCACCTGGATGGGCCGTCCACCGCGGTCCACGAACCCGGACGGTGTTCCGAAGGAGATGGCGTGCACCGGCACCTCCGCCTTCACCGCCTCCGCCGCCGCTTCCATCGGGTCCATCCCGGAGGTGTTGGCACCGTCGGAGAGCAGGATGATCCGGGCCGGCGGCGTTTCCTTCGCGGCCTCGCTGTCCAGGCTTTTGATCGCGCCGAGTGAGGTGTTGATGGCCTCGCCGATCGCGGTGCCCTGCACGCCGGTGATTCCCTCGGCGAGCCGGCCGATCCCCTCGTCGAGGGCGTCCCGGTCGGTGCCCGGCGGCACCAGCACGGCGGCACTGCCGGCGAATGCGACGAGACCGACGTTGAACTCGTCGGGCAGGCCCTTGACGAAGCGCCGAGCCGCCTGCTTCGCCGCGCTCAACCGGTCCGGTTCCACGTCGGTGGCGAGCATCGACGTGGACACGTCCACCGCCACCATCACCGTGGCACGTTCCCGGGGCACCCGAACCTCGGCGCTGGGGCGGGCGAAACCGACCACGAGCAGCGCCAGCATGGCCAGGAAGAGCCCGGCGGGTACGTGTCGACGCCAGGCGGGCCGCTCCGGCGCCACCCGGTCCAGGAGCCGCAGGTTGGTGAAGCGGACCGCGTACCGGCTGCGTCCGCGCTGCATGACCAGGTACGCGACGACCAGGACGAGCACGCCGAGCAGCAGCCAGAGTCGCAGTGGCGACTGCCAGATCACGCGGCACCTCCCCGTGGGTGACCGACCGGCGCGGCGGCCAGCCGACGTTGGGCGTGTACGTGCCGAACGATGTCCGCGCTCCAGTCCCGGTCGGTGCGCAGCGCCAGGTGGGTGGCTCCGCTGCGGCGCAACGCCTGGTGGACCTGATCGCGCTGGGCGGCGGCGGCCTCGGCGTACCGCTCGCGCAGCCGACGGTCCGATGTGCACACCTCGCGGCGTCGGCCGGTCTCCGGGTCGACGAGCGTGATCAGGCCGACGTCCGGCAGCTCCAGCTCACGCGGGTCGGTCACCTCGATCGTCAGCACCTGGTGCCGGCCGGCCAGCCGACGCAGGGTCCGCTCCCAGGGCGCCGGCTGGCCGGGATCGTCGGGTAGGCCGTCGAGGAAGTCGGAGACCACCACGACCAACCCGCGCCGGTTGGCGATCCGGTGCAGCGCGTCGAGCCCGTCCGCCAGGTCCGGCGGCGCGGCCGTCGGCACGTGCCCCGGCCGACCGTCGGGCGCGGTCGCACGCGGGGCGGCGAGCAGCGTGCGGAGCAGAGCAAGCAGATGGGTACGCCCGCTGCGGGCCGGAAAGCGGCGTACCCCGTCGGCCCGCAGCACCTGGGCGCCCAGACGGTTGCCGACGCCCGCGGTCAGGAAGCCGACCGCCGCGACCGCAGCCACCGCCAGTTCCCGCTTGTCCAACTCGGCGGTGCCGAACTCCATGCTGGCGCTGCCGTCGACCAGCAGCCAGGTGGTCAGTTCCCGGTCGGCGTCGACCTGACGGACGTGCGGTACGGCGGTGCGGGCCGTCACCGCCCAGTCCATCCGCCGGACCTCGTCCTCGCCCGGCCGGTACTCGCGGCTGCCGGCGGGTTCACTGCCCGGTCCGGGCAGCAGGCCGCGGTACTGGCCGTGCAGCAGGCCGTTCAGTCGGCGCGTGACGGTCAACTCCAGGCGGCGCAGCCGCTGGTCCGGCGCCAGCTCGGCCAGGCCGGGGTCGGCGGGCGCGGCGGCCGGCGCGACGTTCACCCGTCTCATGCCGCCGCCAGATCCGGCGCCTGTAGTGGGTGTCCGCTGGCCAACCGGGGAGGTGGCACCGCCTCGACGAGCCGTCGGACCACGCTCTCGGCTGACACCCCGTCGGCCACCGCGTCGAAGGAGAGCACCAGCCGGTGGGCGAGGACGTCGACGGCCAGATCGCGGATGTCCTCGGGCAGCACGTACTCCCGCCCGCGCAGCAGGGCCTGCGCCCGGGCTGCCGCGACCAGGCCCAGGGTGGCCCGCGGGCTGGCCCCGTACGCCAACAGCGGGGCGATCTCCGGCAGCCCGAACCGGCCCGGGTCACGGGTGGCGAGGATCAGCCGCACCACGTACTCGGCCAACGCGTGGTGGACGAAGACTTTCTCGGCGTGGACCTGGAGGTCCCGCAGCCGTTGTGCGTCGAGCACCCGGCGCGGGCTCGGCCGGTCGGTGCTCATCCGGTAGAGGATGGCCAGTTCGTCGGCGTCGCTGGGGTAGCCGACCACCACCTTCATCAGGAACCGGTCGCGCTGCGCCTCCGGGAGCTGGTAGACCCCCTCGGACTCGATCGGGTTCTGGGTGGCCAGCACCAGGAACGGCTGCGGGACCGGCCAGCTGCGCCCGCCGATCGAGACCTGCCGTTCGGCCATCGCCTCCAGCAGCGCCGACTGGACCTTCGCCGGGGCACGGTTGATTTCGTCAGCGAGCACCAGGTTGGCCATGATCGGGCCCAGCTCGATGTCGAAGGTCTCCTTCGAGGCCCGGTAGATCCGGGTGCCGACGATGTCGGAGGGCACCAGGTCCGGGGTGAACTGGATTCGCGAGAAGGTGCCGCCGACCACGGTGGCGAGGGTCTGCGCGGCCAGTGTCTTGGCCACGCCGGGGACACCCTCCAGAAGGCAGTGCCCGTTGGCGATCAAAGCGGTGAGCAGGCGTTCGACGAGGCGGTCCTGCCCAACGATCACGCGTTTGACCTCGAAGAGGGTCTGTTCCAGCTCGACGCCGGTCGGCTCGGGATCGACCGAGCTGGGCATGCTGGCCAGGGTGTCCGAGATGTCCGTCACGGTGCTTGCTTCCCGGGCAGGTGCCCGGCAAACGTCGGATTGTGCGGCCCGAACCGGCCCGCAGCAGCCCGAATGGGGATGAGCCGCGCGGAAGTGTGACGACCGGCGCGAGCCCGTCGAGGCAAGCACAACCGTCCCGCGACGGCCAACGGCGACCACGACCGGCACGACGCGACCGAGGACGTTGATCGACTCGGTGTCACGGAAACCGGGGTGTTCACATGCCCAGGACATCCCGACTTCCAGGAAGCCGAGTGGATCAAGACCGGAGCACGCTGGCCGAGGTTCGGCCAGAGTCCCGGGCGGCGACAGCCGGACCGGCGTCGGCCCCCGCGCACGAGGCGCGGGGGCCGGACGTCGAGCCGGTCAGGGGAGGTGGACGACCAGGTGGAAGCCCAGGTCGGCCGGGGTGCCGGCCGAGTTGCGGGTCTGGACGAAGACCGCGTTCGGCGTGCTCAGCCGGGGCGCCACCGAGATCTCGCCGGCCGGCGGGACACAGCAGGAGTCACCGCGGCCGACGGTGGCCACGTAGACACCGGTCGTGACGTTCTGACCGAACTGGACCTCGTACTGGCCGACACCGTACTTGATCACGGTGCCGACGCCACGCGCCTTGATGCCGTTGGCGTTGACGGCGACGATGCTGGTGCTGGCGACGAGCGTCGAGTTGGCCTTCAGCGCGGCCTTCGCCATGCGTGCCGACTCGGCCGTGACCGGCGGCTGGGCGTTCGTGCCGCGGACCACAGGCTGGACGGCCTCCTGCGGCGCCTTCGCCGACGGCTGTGCGACGGCGATGCCCCCACCCGCCAGGCTGAGCGCCAGAACGGCGAACGAAATCGCTGCCACCTTGCGTCGGAATGATGTTTTCATGACAGGTCCCCCTTGTGTGACCGTGCGGAATTCGGCCGACCCGCGGGGCGGGACGGATGACTGCCTATAAATAGATGGACGACGACAATGAGACCGGAAGAAGCATTCCCACGCGCACCTGGTGAGGTTGATTTCTTAACAATCTAGATCCGGCCTGAGCTGGGCTTACTGCTCAGAGTTGCGTCGTTTAGGCAGGTGGAAACGTAGCATCGGAGAAAGCCGAGCGTCAATAGTTGATCTCGCTTTGGCGGCCTGTCGGTCAGCCGTCAGATAATTGTGAAATGTGAGCGCATCGCCATTCATAAAATGGCGCGACGAACTCCGCTAAGCTGATCGCTGTGATCGTCGACGCGCCGCCCGCGCCTGCGCCGCCCGCTCCGACCGGACGCCGCACCGCCCGGCTCGGCACGGTGCTCTGCTGGTTGGTGGTCGTCCCAGCGGCCGCCTGGGCCGCCGTCCGGCAGGCCAGCCTGGACCGGGGGCCGCTGGTGCAGGCGCTCGCCTTCACGCCGTACGTCGCGGGCTTCAGCGTGCTGGCCCTGGCCCTCACACTCGCCCTGCGGCGCTGGCGGCCGGCGGCGGTCGCGGCCCTGGCGGCGGTGGCGCTGCTCGGCGCCGTCGCACCCCGGGCGCTGGCCGCCTCGCAGCCGGCGACCGCCGGGCCGACCGTGCGGCTGCTCACCGCCAACCTGCTCGCCGGCTCCGGCGACGCGCGGACGTTGGTCGAGCTGGTCCGGCGGTACGAGGTGGACGTGCTCACCGTGCAGGAGTTCACGCCGGACGCGCAGGCCGCCCTGGATCAGCTCGGCCTCGACCGGCTGCTGCCGCACCGGCAGCTGAACGCAGAGATCGGCACACCCGGCTCGGGGCTCTACTCGCGGTGGCCGGTCACCGACGTCGGCGTCCGGCGCAACCTCAACGGGTGGGGCTTCACCCAGGCGTACGGGACGGTAGCCGTCCCCGGCGGGCCTCCGGTCCGTGTCGAGTCGGCCCACCCCTCGGCGCCGTATGCGCTGGACCAGGTCGGCGCCTGGCGTACCGACCTGGCCGCCCAACCACCGGCCACCCCGAACGGTAGCCTGCAGATCCTCGCCGGAGACTTCAACGCCACCCTCGACCACAGCCCTCTGCGTGCCCTGCTGCGCACCGGTTACGTCGACGCCGCCGACGCCACCGGCAAGGGCTTGACCGGCACCTGGGGTCCGTATGACGGCGACCTCATCCCACCGGTCACCATCGACCACGTACTGGTCGACCGGCGCATCGCGGCCCGCTCGGTAAGGGTGTTCGCCCTACCCGGCAGCGACCACCGTCCCGTCCTAGCCACCCTAACCCTCCCCACCCCGTAACCCACCGCTCCCTCTCCCTCTCCCTCCCCTCTCCCCCTCCCCCATCCCCGCCGTCTTGCACTTACTGTCCCGGCATAAGGGGTGAAGGCCGTATACCGAGGGCGCAAAGTGCAAGATCGCGAAGGCGGGGGCGGGGTTGGTCCTTGCTGCTTCGCTTCGCGAAGCGGCCCTAGACGGCGAGGAAGTCGGTCTACTTCCTAGTTAGACGGGGGTGGGGGCCAGGCCGTAGGTGAGGGCGTCGACCAGGGCGTGCCAGCTGGCTTCGACCACGTTGGGATGCACGCCCACGGTGGTCCAGTCCCGGCCGACGCCGTCGGCGGTCTCCAGCAGCACCCGGGTCACCGCGCCGGTGCCGTGGCTGCCCTCCAGGATGCGCACCTTGTAGTCGGCCAGCTCGAAGTCGCGCAGCTGGGGGTAGTGCCGGGCCAGCCCCACCCGCAGCGCCTCGTCGAGCGCGTTGACCGGGCCGTTGCCCTCGGCGGTGGCGATCACCCGCTCACCGCGAACCCGGATCTTGACGGTCGCCTCGGAGACCACCGCGCCGTCCTCGCGGTGCTCGACCAACACCCGGTACGACTCCAGAGTGAACGGTCGGGCCGGGCCACCCTCTGGCAGTTCGGAGCGGACCAGCAGCTCGAAGGAGGCGTCGGCGGCCTCGAAGGACCAGCCGCCCGCCTCCAACTCCTTGACCCGCTTGGTGACCCGGGTCAGCGCCTCCGGACTGCCGGCCAGGTCCAGACCGAGCTCGCGGCTCTTGAGCTCGACGCTGGCCCGGCCGGCCATCTCGGTGATCAGGATCCGCATGTCGTTGCCCACCACCGACGGGTCCACGTGGTTGTAGAGCAACGGGTCAACCTTGATCGCACTCGCGTGCAGCCCTGCCTTGTGAGCGAAGGCGGCGGCCCCGGCGTACGCCTGGTGGGTGTCGGGGGCGATGTTGGCGATCTCGGCGATGGCGTGCGAGACCCGCACCATCTGCGCCAGGCAGCCCTCCGGTAGGACGGGCATGCCCAGCTTGAGTTGAAGGTTGGCGACGACCGCGAAGATGTCGGCGTTGCCCGGGCGTTCGCCGTACCCGTTGGCGGTGCCCTGGACGTGGCGGACGCCCGCCTCCACGGCGGCGATCGTGTTGGCCACCGCGCAGGCGGTGTCGTTCTGGGCGTGCATGCCGAGCAGCCCGGCGTCGATCCCCAGCCTGTCGGTCAGATCGACGATCACGGCGCCCACCTGGGACGGCAGCATGCCCCCGTTGGTGTCGCAGAGCACCATCCGCTCAGCGCCGGCGGCCAACGCGGTCTGCACCACGGTCGCGCCGTACGCGGGGTCGTGCCGATAGCCGTCGAAGAAGTGCTCGCCGTCGACGAAGACCCGTCGGCCCTCCCCGACGAGGTGGCTGACGGTGTCGTGGATCATCGCGAGGTTCTCCGCGCCGGTGGTGCGCAGCGCGCGCTCGACGTGCCGGGTGTCGGCCTTGGCGACCAGCGCCACCGCCGGGGTCTGCGCGTCCAGCAGGGCGCGCACCTGGGGGTCGTCGGCGACCGCGACACCGGCCTTGCGGGTGGAGCCGAACGCCACCAGTACGGCGTGCCGCAGGTCCAGTTCGGTTCGCGCCCGGCGGAAGAACTCGGTGTCCTTGGGCACCGCACCCGGCCAGCCGCCCTCGATGAAGCCGACGCCGAACTCGTCGAGCAGCCGGGCCACCGCCAGCTTGTCGACCACCGAGTAGGTGAGCCCCTCGCGCTGAGCGCCGTCGCGCAACGTCGTGTCGTAGACCTGGAACGTCATCAGGATCCTTTCTCGGAGCAACAAAAAGACCTCCCGCGGATGCGGGAGGTCTGCGCGCTCGGCGGAGGGGCCGGCGCGCTAGGTCACAATAATCAGGGCGGTGCTGGTCACGATCGCCACTCTTTCACCCTTCCCCGGAATTTGGGAGGAACAATCCACATACCGGGACGGTAACAGAGGGTGCCTCGCCGTGTCGGCTGTCGGCGATCACCGGCCCCGGAGTGTGCTGGAGTCGCGCGAGAAGGCGCTGCACGGCAGCGGCTTCACCCGGGAGCAGATGCACGAGGCCCTGCGGGTCTCCGCCGTGGTGCACGCCGCGGCGGTCACCCTGGACGCCGAGGCCGCCGCACTGGCCTGAGCCCCGTACGCCCCGACGGGCCCATGCCGCAGCTCGCGGCGTCGGCCCGCCGCCGTTTCCGGCCCCCGACCGCCGGGTAGCACCTGCGGGGACGACGCACCCACCGACGCCGAGACGATCGGCGACAGTCAGGAGTGAACGGCATGGACAGGATCGATCCGCACGCCACCCACGCCGGGCCGGACCCGCTGCGCGGCGGTGACCAGGGCACCGTGCCCGGCGGTGCGCCCGCCGGCATGTTCGACCCCTGGCGCTACCGGGACCACGCCGGGGTGGCCGACGCTGACCTGGTCGGCTACAAGGTCGAGGCCACCGACGGTGGAATCGGCAAGATCGACAGCGCCAGCCACGAGGTGGACAGCAGCTACCTGGTCGTGGACACCGGCCCGTGGATCTTCGGCAAGAAGGTGATGCTGCCGGCCGGCACCGTCAACCTTGTCGACCACGACCAGCGAACCGTTTCCGTCGACCGGACCCGGGACCAGATCAAGGCCGCCCCCGAGTACGACGAGACCAGCCACAGCGACCCGAGCTACCGGGATCAGCTGGGCGGCTACTACGACGAGACGTACGGCGCGCTCCCGCCCGGCACGGCACGGTGACTGTTCGGCCCGACGGCCGGTGGGGCCTGGCCCCGCCGGCCGTTACCGTGTCAGCGTGGACGCCATCGACGACAACCGCCAGCTCTCGCTGCCCGCCACCTTCAACTTCCGCGACGTCGGTGGCTACCTCGGTCACGGCGACCGTTCCGTACGCCATGGCCGGCTCTACCGCTCCGACTCGCTGCACCGCCTCACCGAGCAGGACCAGGATGCGTTCGCCGCAATCGGGATCCGCACCGTCATCGACCTGCGCCGCCCCACGGAGGTGGAGCGGGACGGTCGGGTGCCGGCGTACCAGGGGCTGACCTACCGGCACATCCACCCGGAGCACGACGACTGGTCGGGTACCCCGCACGAGGAGGGCACCAGCCTGGCCCGATACCTCGCGGACCGTTACGCCGACCTGGCACAGACCGGCACCGCCGGGCTGGCCGAGGCGGTCGGGCTGATCGCCGACTCCGCCAACGCCCCGGTGGTGGTGCACTGCGTCGCCGGCAAGGACCGCACCGGCATCGTCTGCGCGCTGACCCTCTCCGCGCTCGGCGTCGACGACGCGGACATCGTCGCGGACTACGCGCTGAGCAGCGAGGCGTCGGCCCGGTTCAGTGCCTGGCTGGTCGCCACCACCGTGGGCGTGGTGGACGTGCCGGCACCGTTCCTGGCCTCACCCGCCGAAGCGATGCAGATCTTCCTCGCCGAGCTACGCGAGGGCCACGGCTCGATCGAGGCGTACCTACGCCACGCCGGAGTAACGGACGAGCAACTCGCCGCCCTCCGCAACCACCTACTCACCTAACCTGTCTCACCTGACCTCCGCCTCACCTAACCTCGTCGATCTAGGGCATATCGCTGCCAGTAGATCTCCATCCACGACGATATGCCCTAGATCGACGGCGAGGGGGGTGGGAGGGAGGGAGGGGTGGGTGGGGGTTAGAGGACTTGGTGGACCCAGTTTTGTGGGTCGGGCGCCTTGCCACGTTGGATGTCGACCAACTGTTGGCGCAGTGCCATGGTGACCCGGCCGGGCTCGCCGCCGCCGATCAGAAACTCGCCGTCCGGGAACTTGACGCCGCCGATCGGGGTGACCACCGCGGCGGTGCCGCAGGCGAACACCTCGCGCAGGCGACCGCTGGCAGCGTCGGCCTGCCAGTCGGCGAAGGTGACCGGCCGCTCCTCGACCTGGTGCCCGGCGGCCCCGGCCAGCGTGAGGATGGCGTCGCGGGTGATGCCCGGCAGGATCGTGCCGGTCAGCGGCGGGGTGACCACCGTATCGTCGTCGTAGACGAAGAAGACGTTCATGCCGCCCAACTCGTCGACGAACCGGCGCTCCACCGCGTCCAGGAAGACGACCTGGTCGCAGCCGGCCTTGATGGCCTCCGCCTGGGCGGCCAGCGACGCGGCGTAGTTGCCGCCGCACTTGGCCGCGCCGGTGCCGCCGGGCGCGGCCCGGGTGTAGTCCGGAGAGACCCAGACGGTGACCGGCTTGACCCCACCGGTGAAGTACGCCCCGACCGGTGAGGCGATCACCATGTAGAGGTACTCGTTGGCCGGGCGGACGCCGAGGAAGACCTCATTGGCGAACATGAACGGCCGCAGGTAGAGGCTGCCGTCCTCGCCAGCGGGAATCCACTCCCGGTCGATCTCGATGAGCTTGTGCAGCGAGTCGATGAACACCTCGGGCGCCAGCACCGGCATCGCCATCCGCTGCGCCGACGTGGCGAAGCGGGCAGCGTTGGCGTCCGGCCGGAACATCGTCACGCCGCCGTCGGCAGTCCCGTATGCCTTCAGCCCTTCGAAGATCTCCTGCGCGTAGTGCAGCACCGCGCTGGCCGGGTCCATCGGGATCGGGGCGCGTGCCTCGACCCGGGCGTCGTACCAACCCTTGCCGTCGGCGTAGCGGACGGTGATCATGTGGTCGGTGAAGACGCGGCCGAACCCGGGGTTGGCCAGCAGGGCGGCCCGATCGGCGGCGGATACCGGCGCGGGATTCGGACGGATCTCGAAGTCGAGCTTGTCACCACCGCTCATCGCGCTGACCTCCCTGCGGGACAACGGCATGCGGGACCGCACACCGACATGGCTGTGCCCAGAAACTTACCCCGAACGGTCGTTCAGCGGGTAGCGCCGGTCGGCCGCGACAAGTCGCCGGGCCAGGCCGACACGGGGCCAGGCACCGGTCGGGTCGGGGGCAGTCAGGCTACGGCGTGGGCGGCGAGCCGGTCGCCGACCTCTTCGGTACGCAGCGTTACGCCTGGAGTCCGGCTGGCCAGCTCGGCGGCGACCGCCGCGTTGACCCGGGCCGCGGACTCGGCGTGCCCGAGCTGCTCCAGCAGCAGCGCCGCGGAGAGCACCGCGGCGACCGGGTCGGCGATGCCCTGCCCGGCAATGTCCGGCGCCGAACCGTGCACCGGCTCGAACATCGACGGGTACGCGCCCTCGGGGTTGATGCAGCCACTGGCCGCCAACCCGATCCCGCCGGTGACGGCGGCGGCGATGTCGGTGAGGATGTCGCCGAAGAGGTTGTCGGTGACCACCACGTCGTAGCGCTGCGGCTGGGTGACCAGGAACATGGCCGCCGCGTCGACGTGCTGGTACTCGGTGGCGATGTCCGGGTGCTCGGCGGCGACCGCGTCGAAGGTGCGCGCCCAGAGCGAACCGGCGTGGGTGAGCACGTTGGTCTTGTGCACCAGGGTGACCTTGCGCCGCTCGCGGCGGCCGGCGCGGGCGAACGCGTCGCGGATCACCCGTTCCACGCCGTGCCGGGTGTTCAGGCTCTCCTCGGTGGCGACCTCGGCGGGGGTGTCCCGGTGCAGCGAACCACCGGCCCCGGCGTAGAGACCTTCGGTGCCCTCGCGCACCACCACGAGGTCGACCTCGCCCGGCTTCACGTTGCCCAGCGGGCCGGCGACCCCGGGCCAGAGCCGGGACGGGCGCAGGTTGACGTACTGGTCGAAGGCGAACCGAAGCTTGAGCAGCAGTCCACGCTCGAGCACACCCGGCGGGACCGTCGGGTCACCGACCGCGCCGAGCAGGATCGCGTCGTGCCCGGCCAGCTCGGCCAGCACCGAGTCGGGCAGCACCTCTCCGGTACGGTGCCAGCGGGCGGCGCCGAGGTCGTACTCGGTGGCCTGCACGTCGGGCAGCACCGCGTCGAGGACCTTGCGGGCCTGCGCGACCACCTCGGGCCCGATGCCGTCCCCGGCCACCATTGCGATCCGCGCCACGACCGCACTCCTCTGTTCAACGGTTCCGTCCGGGCAACGGTACGTCGCCGTCCCGTCTCCCGGTACGCGGCTTCCGATATTTGGGAAACGCGGATGCACAGCATCCTCTCAGCTGAGACTCATGGGGCGGTCATCTCCGCTGCCTACCGTGGTGGTCAGTGGGTCAGGGGGCCCGCTGACCGGGGTCGCGACGACGCGACGCCAAGCGCGAGGGGGCAGATGCTGTGCGCATCGACGAGCAGCCGCGGACCCGCTGGCCGGACCCGTCCGCGTTTCGCAACCGCCGGCCGGACCTTCGACTCGGCAGCCGCCGCCACCGAATCGACCCGGCCGCCGCCACCGAGGGCCGGATCGCGGTGCAGCACACCGTACACACCGCGACCGCCGAGTACACCCTCCTGCTCAACGCACCCGAGTGGCTCGGGCGCCGGGGCGTGGGCGAGGCACTGCGGGACAGCGTCGCGGAGCTGCGAGCCATCGACCTCACCTACGGCCCCAACCGGCCGGAGAGCCTCGTCTCCCGGCTGCGTCGGGGCGAGATCAGCCCCGACTCGTACCCGCCGCTCGCCGACCTGGTGGACCGCTGCGCGGCCATGCGCGCCGCTACCGACGGGTGGTTCGACGCCTGGGCGGTGCCCGGCGGCTTCGACCCGGGTGGTCTGCTCGGCGGCTGGGCGGTGGAACGCGCCGCCGAGAGGCTTCGTGCCGCCGGCATCCACGACTACGCCGTGCTCACCGGCGCCGACCTCGTCGTCCGTGGCCACGCGCCACACGGTGGACCTTGGCGGGTCGCGGTGCACCACCCGACCGCACCGGAGCGTGCGCCGATGGTGCTGGAGATGACCGCTGGCGCGGTCGGCACCTCCGGGGTGACCGGGCGGCAGGGGCACGTGGTGGACCCGCACACCGGCGAGCCGGCCGACCACCTCGTCGCCGCCACCGTCGTGGGCCCCGACCTCACGATCGCGGACGGTTACGCCACCGCGCTGTACGCCGCCGGACCCACCGGCCTGGCCTGGTTCCGGGGCAACTCCGACTATCGCGCGCTCTTCGCACACCGGCGCTGAGCGGAACGTCAACGCACCGAGCCCGTCGGCCGACCGAGGGCGGCCGAGGGGCGAATCGCCGCGGGAGACGGTCGGGCATGCGATCGGCCCCCACAGTCTCGGCAACGACCGTGGGGGCCGGTCAGCGACGAGTGCGCGTGGCTCGCACAACCGAGGGGTGCGGACCGGTCGGGCCGGACGTCGACCGCGCCACCCGAAGACGGGCCGGCGCCTCGAACTCGGCCAGTGACCGCAGTGCGTACGCTAGCGAATCGACGCAACTCTACGCAAGAGTCTCCACAGCGGACCGTTGTCACCGGAGAATGCGAAAATCAGCGGTTGACCGGTGGCGAGGCAGTTTCGACATGGTGAACGACGGATGGCACGCTATCCGCCGTGAGTTTCGATCTGAGCGTGTGGGCCCTGGAGGACGGGGCGACGCCCGAGGACGTGCGGACAGCGGTCAACGGTTGCCGGCAGGGGCGACACGTGGACCGTTACCCGGACCCGCGGGTGGTCAGCTTTTACCGGGCGATCACTGCCTCCTATCCGGACCGTCACCCCGGCCTGGACAGCCCGTGGGCGGTGGCGCCACTGCACGCCGCCCACGACCATGTCGAGCTGAACCTGCACCCGACCTGCGCGGACCAGGTGCTGCTGGACATCGAGCGGCTGGCCGGCGAGCACGGGCTGATGCTCTTCGACCCGCAGGACGGCTCGGTCTACCCACCCCCGGCCCGACTGCCCGGCTGACCCGACCAGGCTCGGGTCAACCCCCACCCCCGGGGTACGACAAGGGGCCCAGCGGATCGCCGGGCCCCCATGGTGCTTGCCGTTGACTACTCGTCGCGCAGGTCTGCGGCGCTGGCCGCCGTGGCGCCGATCGAGTCGGCGGCCGAGGTGAGCAGGTCGGCGCCGAGCGCCTGGTCGACGGTGAGCGTCATCAGCGTCTCGCCGCCCGCCTCACGCCGAGCCACCTGCATGGCGGCGATGTTGATGCCCGACTCGCCGAGCAGGGTGCCAACCGTGCCGACGACGCCGGGCCGGTCGGCGTAGCGCAGGAAGAGCAGGATGCCCTCGGCGCCGATCTCCACATCGAAGCCGTCCACCTCGGTCAGCTTGAGAACGTCCCGAGCGCCGGAGTGGGTGACCGTGCCGGAGACGCTGACCGTGCGGCCGTCCGGCAGCGCGCCGCGCACCGTGACCAGGGTGGGCTGCTCGGCCGTCTCGGCCACGGTGGCCAGGGTGACCTCGACGCCACGCTCGGCGGCCAGGTGCGGAGCGTTGACGTAGGTGACCTGTTCCTCGACCACCGAGCTGAACAGGCCCTTGGTGGCGGCGAGCTTGAGCACCGACACGTCGTGGCTGACGATCTCGCCGCGTACCTCGACCGTGACGCTGGCGGCGATCCCGCCGGCGACCGCGGTGAACGCCCGGCCGAGCTTCTCCGCCAGCGGCAGCAGCGGCCGGACGTCCTCGGCGACCACACCGCCGGCCTGCACGTTGACCGCGTCCGGGACGAACTCGCCCTGCAACGCGAGCTTGACGCTCCTGGCCACGGCGAGACCGGCCTTGTCCTGCGCCTCGTGGGTGGAGGCACCCAGGTGCGGGGTGGCCACCACGTTGTCGAAGGCGAACAGCGGGGACGAGGTGCACGGCTCCTTGCTGTACACGTCGACACCGGCGCCGGCGACCCGACCCTCGGCGATCGCGTTCGCGAGCGCCTGCTCGTCGACCAGCCCACCACGGGCGGCGTTGACGATGCGAACGCCGGGCTTGACGATCGCCAGCTCCTTCTCACCGATCAGGCCCACCGTCTCCGGCGTCTTGGGCAGGTGGATGGAGATGAAGTCGCTCTCCCGCAGCAGCTCTTCGAGCCCTACCAGGCGGACGCCGAGCTGCGCCGCACGAGCCGGCTGGATGTACGGGTCGTACGCGATCAGCCGGGTGCCGAACGCGGCGATGCGAGACGCGAAGAGCACCCCGATCCGACCGAGCCCGACCACGCCGACGGTTTTGCCCTGCACCTCGACGCCGGTGTACTTCGACCGCTTCCACTCCCCCGCCTTCAGCGCGGAACTGGCGCTCGCGGTGTTGCGGGCAACGGCGAGCAGCAGCGCGACGGCCTGCTCGGCGGCGGAGACGATGTTGGAGGTGGGCGCGTTGACGACCATCACGCCCCGCGCGGTGGCGGCCGGCACCTCGACGTTGTCCAGCCCGACGCCAGCCCGAGCGATGACCTTGAGTCGCGGCGCGGCGGCGACCGCCTCGGCGTCGATCTGGGTCGCGCTGCGCACGATGACGGCGTCAGCCTCGGAGAGCGCCGAGAGCAGGGCCGGACGGTCGGTGCCGTCGACGTGACGGACGTCGAAGTCGTGGGCGAGCACCTCGATGGCGGCGGGGGCGAGTTCTTCGGCGATCAGTACGACAGGATTCATCGGTCCTCGTAGAGGTCGTGTATGCGATCGGCCCGGCCGACGGGGCGCCGCACTGCGCCCCGCGCTGATCCGTGCCGTGGCCGTCAGGTGCCGGCTGCGCACCTACCCGCGATCGTAGGGGCCTCGTTGGTCGGCGTGTTCCGGTCTGCGGGGTGAGTGCCCTCACACGCGGGGTGGGACGGCGGACATCGGCCGTTCACCGGACCGAAACGGTCGCGGCAGGATCCGCCCGGGAGCAGCGGGCGCATCGACAGGTGGCATGCCCGACGGCCCGGGCGCGGCGCTGGGGAGAGCGCCGGCCCGGGCCGTCGGGAAATGTCGTCCGGTTGGGCCGGGCGGTCAGGCGGTCTCGGTGATCGGGCGGTCGACCCAGCTCATCATGCCGCGCAGCTTCTTGCCGGTCTCCTCGATCGGGTGCGCCGCGCCCTCGGCCTGCCACTTGGTGAAGTTGGGCCGACCGGCCTCGTCCTCGGCGACCCACTCGCGGGCGAACTCGCCGGACTGGATCTCGCCCAGGATCTTGCGCATCTCGTCCTTGACCCGGGAGTCGATGATGCGCGGGCCACGGGAGAGGTCGCCGTACTCGGCGGTGTCGGAGATGCTGTAGCGCATCTTTGCGATGCCGCCCTCGTACATGAGGTCGACGATCAGCTTCAGCTCGTGCAGGCACTCGAAGTAGGCGACCTCCGGGGCGTAGCCCGCCTCGGTGAGCACCTCGAAACCGGTCTGCACCAGCGCCGCGGCACCGCCGCAGAGCACCGCCTGCTCGCCGAAGAGGTCAGTCTCGGTCTCTTCGGTGAAGGTGGTCTTGATCGCGCCGGCACGGGTGCCACCGATCCCCTTGGCGTACGCGAGGGCGAGCGCGAGCGCGTTGCCGCTGGCGTCCTGCTCGACGGCGACGAGGCAGGGCACGCCCTTGCCGTCGGCGTACTGGCGGCGGACCAGGTGGCCGGGGCCCTTCGGCGCGACCATCGCCACGTCCACCTCGGCCGGCGGCTTGATCAGGCCGTACCGGATGTTGAAGCCGTGGCCGAAGAAGATCGCCTTGCCCGGGGCGAGATGCGGGGCGATCGACTCGGTGTAGAGGGCGCGCTGGGCGGTGTCCGGTGCGAGCACCATGATCACATCGGCCTCGGCGGCGGCCTGCGCCGGCGTGAGCACCCGCAGGCCCTGCTCCTCGGCCTTGGGACGGCTCTTCGAGCCCTCCGGCAGACCGATCACCACGTCGACGCCGGAGTCACGCAGCGACAGCGCGTGGGCGTGGCCCTGGCTGCCGTAGCCGATCACCGCGACCTTCTTGGCCTGGATCAGGCCGAGGTCGGCATCGTCGTCGTAGTACACCTCAACGCTCATGAGAACTTCCCTTTCGTACGACGGCCCGGGCGGCCCGTCGTGGTCTGTATTGATGGGTTCGGGGACGGCCCGCCAGGGCCGACCGGCAGCGGTCAGGCGGCCCGTAGCGCGGGACCGGCGGTGATCGAACGCGAGCCGCGCCCGATCGCCACCAGCCCGGACTGGACCATTTCCTTGATGCCGAAGGATTCGAGATCGCGCAGCAGCGCGTCGAGCTTGTCCGGGGTGCCGGTGGCCTCGATGGTCAGCGTGTCCGGTGCGACGTCGATCACCCGGGCGCGGAACAGGTTGACGGTCTCCAGCACCTGCGACCGCGCGGACCGGTCGGCGCGAACCTTCACCAGCAGCAACTCCCGGGCAACCGAGACCTGCGGATCCAGCTCAACGATCTTGAGCACGTTGACCAGCTTGTTCAGCTGCTTGGTGACCTGCTCCAACGGGGACGACTCGGCGTTGACCACGATGGTGATCCGGGAGACGTCCGGGTTCTCGGTCTCGCCCACGGCGAGGCTGTCAATGTTGAACCCACGCCGGGAGAACAGGCCCGAGACCCGGGCGAGTACGCCGGGCTTGTTCTCCACGAGCACGGACAGAGTGTGCATCGTCACTGTGCCTCCATTGTCATGCCCTCATTGCCATCGCTGCGCCCGGTGCGTTCGGTCATGACTAGATGTCGTCCTCGTCGAAGTCCGGGCGGACGTCGCGGGCGAACATGATCTCGTCGTTGCTGGTGCCGGCGGCGACCATCGGCCAGACCATCGCGTCCTTGCCGACCACGAAGTCGATCACCACCGGAGCGTCGTTGATCTCCATGGCGGCGGCGATGGTCTTGTCCACGTCGTCCGCGTTCTCGCAGCGCAGCCCGACGCAGCCCAGCGCCTCGGCGAGCTTGACGAAATCGGGAATGCGGTGCTTGTGGGTGCCGAGCTCGGTGTTGGAGTAACGCTCGTTGTAGAACAGCGTCTGCCACTGCCGGACCATGCCGAGATTGCCGTTGTTGATAACGGCGATCTTGACGGGGATGCCCTCCAGAGCGCAGGTGGCCAGCTCCTGGTTGGTCATCTGGAAGCAGCCGTCACCGTCCACCGCCCAGACCACCGTGTCCGGCTTGCCGACCTTGGCGCCCATCGCCGCCGGCACCGCGTAGCCCATCGTGCCGAGGCCGCCGGAGTTCAACCAGGTGCTCGGCTTCTCGAAGGAGATGAACTGGGACGCCCACATCTGGTGCTGGCCCACCCCGGCCACGAAGATCGCGTCGGGGCCGACGATCTCGCCAAGGCGCTTGATCACGTACTGCGGGGAGAGCGTGCCGTCACCCGACTCGTCGTAGCCCAGCGGGTAACGGTTGCGCAGGTCATCCAGCTGGGTCCACCAGTCGGCCAGGTCGGCCGTGCGCCCCGCCGACCGCTCGACGGTCACCGCCGCGAGCAGCTCGTCGATGACGTGCTTGGCGTCTCCGACGATCGGCACATCGACGTGCCGGTTCTTGCCGATCTCGGCGGGGTCGATGTCCGCGTGCACCACTGTCGCGTCCGGGGCGAACGAGTCCAACTTGCCGGTGACGCGGTCGTCGAACCGCGCGCCCAAGGCGACGATCAGATCCGCCTTCTGCAGGCCGTAGACCGCAGCGACCGTGCCGTGCATGCCGGGCATCCCCAGATGCTGCTGGTGCGAGTCGGGGAACGCCCCGAGCGCCATCAGCGTGGTGACGACCGGGATGCCGGTCAGCTCGGCCAGCCGGCGCAGCCCGTCGGTGGCCCCGGCCTTGAGCACCCCGCCACCCACGTAGAGCACCGGCCGGCGCGCGGCGGCCATCAGCCGCGCCGCCTCCCGGATCTGCTTGCCGTGCGGGTGCAGGGTGGGCCGGTAGCCGGGCAGGTCCAGGGTGGGCGGCCAGGCGAAGGTGGTCGGTGCCTGGAGCACGTCCTTGGGGATGTCGACCAGGACCGGGCCGGGTCGCCCACTGCTGGCCAGGTGGAACGCCTCGGCCAGCACCCGCGGGATCTCCTCGGCGGTCTGGACGAGGAAGTTGTGCTTGGTGATCGGCAGGGTGATGCCCTGAATGTCCGCCTCCTGGAAGGCGTCGGTGCCGATCGACGGGCGGGCCACCTGGCCGGTGATCGCCACGATCGCCACCGAGTCCATGTACGCGTCGGCGATCGGGGTGACGAGGTTCGTCGCGCCCGGGCCGGAGGTGGCCATGCAGACGCCGACCTTGCCGGTGGCCTGCGCGTACCCGGTCGCCGCGTGCCCCGCGCCCTGCTCGTGCCGCACCAGGATGTGCCGGACGGTGGAGTCGTAGAGCGGGTCGTACGCCGGCAGGATCGCACCGCCCGGGATGCCGAAGACGACGTCGACGTCGAGCGCCTCGAGGGACCGCACAAGCGAGCCGGCCCCGGAGATCTGGGCCGGAGCGGAGGGCCGTACCGCCGGGGTGGCCGTGGTGGCCGTGGCCGCGCTACGCGCGGCGGTGGGGTCGACGTCGACGGCCGGGTCGGCGGCCGCGCGGGCTCGGCGGGCGGTGTGGGCGAGGGTCTCGGGCGTGGGTTTCGTCATGGCGGTTCTGGCCTTCGGCTGGAGTGGCTAATGGCTAGTCAAGCGGTGCGACACGGGCGGGCCCGCCTCGCCAGGTTCCGATGGCAATAAAAACGGCCCTCGTGCAGATGCACGGGGCCAGCGCACTCTCGATGAGGGAGAGCGCGCTCAGGTAAGTACTCGCAGCGACCGGTTCGACGACATGCGGCTAAGCCTGACGCATCTCACGCGATGAGTCAACTGATCCCACATGTTGGTTGGCGGAGGTCGGCGCGTCGGCCCGCGACGCGCCATCGGCAGGCGGGTTGAGCTGCCCGGATCCGCCCGGAACCCGGCGCGGCGTGGGCAGCGGAGCAGGCCGCGCACCTGGTGAGGTGGCCGCCTCCAGCATCGCCTCCAGGTGCTCGGCCGGCACCCCCCAGCCGAAGAGCGCGCCCTGGCCGAACCGGCAGCCGGCGGCCACCACCGCGGCCAGCTCGGTCGGGGTCGTCACCCCCTCGGCGATCACCTCAAGCCCCAACTGGTGGCCCAGTCGCATCACGATGTCGACCATCGGCGCGAACGCCGGGCCGTCCTGACCGACCGGGTGGACCGGCTCGTGCTCGGCGACCAGGCTGTGGTCGATCTTCAGAATGTCGATCGGCAGCCGGCGCAACTGCCCCAGCGACGAGTAGCCGGCCCCGAAGTCGTCCAGCGCGATCCGGACACCGGTCAACCGCAGGGCGGTCAGCCGTCGGATCAGCTCGTCCAGGTCGGTGGCGACCGCGTGCTCGGTGACCTCCAGCACCAGCCGCTGCGGCGGCACGTGGTGGGCGCGCAGCGCCTCGGCGACCTGGACCACGTACGCCGGGGCGTGCAGCTCGCGCGGTGAGACGTTTACCGACACCCACACGTCGTGCCCGTCCGCCAGCCAACGGGAGAGCTGGTAGCAGGCCTGATGCAGCACCCAGGCGCCGAGCGAGGCGATCATGCCGCACTCCTCGGCGAGCGGGATGAACTCATCCGGACGGACGTTGCCCAGCTCGGGGTGATGCCAGCGGAGCAGGGCCTCGGCGCCCACCGGCCGCACCGACGGCAGCGACGCCACCGGCTGGAACGCCAACCGCAGCTCGTCGCGGTCGATGGCACCGCGCAGCTCGTGCTCCAGCGTCGTACGCCGACGCAACAGCTGGTCGTACTCGGCGTCGTACCGTTCGATCCGGTTCTTGCCGCGCTGCTTGGCGTAGCGCAGGGCCAGGTCGGCGTGACGCAGCAGCAGCTCCACGTCCGGCTCGCCGGCCCACCCGGCCACCCCGATGCTCACCGACAGGAAGACCGGGCCCTCCTGCTGGTCGTACGGCCGGTTGAGCACCCCGAGCAACCGTTCGGCGACGCGGTCCGCCTCGACCGGCCGGCCCTGCATGAGTACGGCGAACTCGTCGCCGCCCAACCGGGCGGCCACGTCGCCGGGGCGTAGGTTGCCCCGCAGCCGCCGGCCCACCTCGGCCAGCACGGCGTCGCCCACGTCGTGGCCGCGCATGTCGTTGACGTTCTTGAAGCCGTCCAGGTCGAGACCGAGCAGCACACACGGGGTGCCCGCCGCGGCGCTCTGCTGCAGCGTGCGGAGCAGCCCGCGCCGGTTGGCCAACGACGTCAGCGGATCGGTGTGTGCCAGCTCACGGAAGTGCGCCTCCCGTTCGGCCAGGCGGTCCGCGTACCCCCGGACGTCGCGGAGGGTGAGGTATTGCCGTGCCACCAGGGCGAAGCCCTCCACGCTGCCGGCCACGATGCCCGCTGCGGTGAACCGGCCGTCCTGGGCGAGGTGGTACATCGCCGAGGCGGCCATCGCCAGCATCGGGGCGATCGCGTACTCGCCGTCGCGACCGATCAGGTCCAGCTCGACCTGGCCTGGCCGGTCGGCCCGGTGCACCGCGAGCGCAACGGTCAGCAGGCCAGCGGCGAGCACCGCCGCACCGGTCAGCGCCATGGTCGGCCCGGCCTGGCAGAGCCCGGCGCTGAGACCCAGGCCACCGCAGGTCACCGCACTGATGCCGGCGCCCAGCGCGGCGAGCCGTCGACGTGGAGCGGCGGCCCGGAAGACGACGATCACGGCGAGCCCGGCACCGAGCGCGGCGCTCACCGTGGCCAGCAGGATCGCGGGGCAGGCCACCGGGGTCGCGGCACCGAGCAGCCGGGTGGGTTCGGAGAAGAGCACCCAGCCGACGAACCACAGCGCGGCCGCCATGACCAACCCGTCCAGGGCGAGCCGGGCCGTCCCCGCCGCGGTGGCGGCCACCCCGGGCAGCCGGAGCAGACCGGCGGCGAAGGCCAGCCCGCTCACCGCCGTGCCGATCGCCACCACGGTCGCCCAACTCGTACGCTGCCCCTGCAGGTGGGCCCAGTGGTCGTGCGCGCCGAGTGCGGCGACCACCCCTCCCAGCAGGCTGAGCAGAGCACCCCCGGCGGCTGCGGCGAGCAGCAGGTGCGCCGGCCGGCGCGGCCCCGTGCGCCGCCGGGCGACCACGGTCAGCAGCACGGCGGCCACCGCGGCGACGAGCCCGCTGAGCGCCGCGACAGCGACCATGCCCGGGGGGAGATGCACGCTCCCAAGAGTGCCGGATGTACGCGCGCCGTGGGGGGCTGGGTGTGCATCTGTTGGGACACGGCGTATACCCGGGCGGGTTCGCGCGGCGACGGTGTCATGCTGGTACGTATGCCTGAGCTGCGGTCGAGGACCTCCACACACGGTCGGACGATGGCCGGCGCCCGGGCCCTCTGGCGGGCCACCGGGATGACCGACGACGATTTCGGCAAGCCGATTGTCGCCATCGCCAACAGTTTCACCCAGTTCGTGCCGGGTCACGTACACCTCAAGGACATGGGTGGTCTGGTCGCCGACGCGGTCGCCGAGGCCGGCGGGGTGGGTCGGGAGTTCAACACCATCGCGGTCGACGACGGCATCGCGATGGGCCACGGCGGCATGCTCTACTCGCTGCCCAGCCGGGAGTTGATCGCCGACGCGGTGGAGTACATGGTCAACGCGCACTGCGCGGACGCCCTGGTCTGCATCTCGAACTGCGACAAGATCACCCCCGGGATGCTGCTGGCCGCGTTGCGGCTCAACATCCCGACCGTCTTCGTCTCCGGTGGCCCCATGGAGGCCGGCAAGACGATGGCGATCGAGGGCGTCGTGCACAGCAAGATCGACCTGATCGACGCGATGATCGCCTCCTCGAACGAGGCGGTCACCGACGAGCAGCTCGGTGAGATCGAACGCTCCGCCTGCCCGACCTGCGGCTCGTGCTCCGGCATGTTCACCGCCAACTCGATGAACTGCCTCACCGAGGCGATCGGGCTGGCGCTGCCCGGCAACGGTTCGACGCTGGCCACCCACGCCGCGCGCCGGTCCCTCTTCGTCGAGGCCGGCCGCACCGTCGTGGAGATCTCCAAGCGGTGGTACGACGGCGACGACGGCTCGGTGCTGCCCCGCACGGTCGCCTCCAAGGCCGCCTTCGAGAACGCGGTCGCCCTGGACGTGGCGATGGGCGGCTCCACCAACACGGTGCTGCACCTGCTCGCCGCAGCCCGCGAGGCGGAGATGGACTTCGGCGTCGCCGACATCGACGCGATCTCCCGGCGGGTGCCGTGCCTGGCCAAGGTCGCGCCGAACTCGCCGAACTACCACATGGAGGACGTGCACCGGGCCGGCGGAATCCCGGCGATCCTCGGCGAACTGGACCGGGGCGGGCAGCTCAACCGGGACGTGCACGCCGTGCACTCCCCCTCGCTGGCGCAGTGGCTGACCGACTGGGACGTGCGCGGCGGATCCCCGACACCGACGGCGGTCGAGCTGTTCCACGCCGCCCCGGGCGGGGTGCGCACCACCGAGCCGTTCTCCACCACCAACCGGTGGTCGTCGCTGGACACCGACGCGGCGGGCGGCTGCATCCGGGACCGCGAGCACGCCTACTCCGCCGACGGCGGGCTGGCCATCCTGCACGGCAACCTGGCACCGGACGGCAGCGTGGTGAAGACCGCCGGCGTGCCGGACGACTGCCTGACCTTCCGTGGGCCGGCGAAGGTCTACGAGTCGCAGGACGACGCGGTGACCGCGATCCTCGCCAAGCAGGTGGTCGCCGGGGACGTGGTGGTGATCCGGTACGAGGGGCCCAAGGGCGGCCCCGGCATGCAGGAGATGCTCTACCCCACGTCGTTCCTCAAGGGGCGTGGGCTGGGCCGCTCCTGTGCGCTGCTCACCGACGGCCGCTTCTCCGGCGGCACCTCCGGGCTCTCCATCGGGCACGTCTCCCCCGAGGCGGCCTCCGGTGGGCTGATCGCCCTGGTCCGGGACGGCGACGAGATCGTCATCGACATCCCCGGCCGCACCATCGAGCTGAACGTGCCGTCCGACGAGCTGGAGGCGCGTCGGGTGGCCGAGGAGAAGCGCGACAAGCCGTACACCCCGACCGACCGGCAACGCCCGGTGTCGGCGGCGCTGCGCGCGTACGCCTCGATGGCCACCTCAGCCAGCGACGGCGCCTACCGCCGCGTCCCGGAGTAGAACGCCCGCCCGCCCGCGCCCCGCAGATCAAGATCGGAGATCGCGCAGGTCGGGGGCTTCGGCGAGGAGGCGTACGCCGTCGTCGTCGTGTCGATGCACGGCGCAGCCGGTGCGGTTGAAGCGCACGGTTACCGCCTGCCCGGCGTGCTGGGCGGCGAGGCGTAGCAGGTCCGCCACCGGGTCGGCGACGAGGTCGCGTGGCCCCGACCAGGGCACCGGGATGGGCGCCTCCGGGTCGGTCGGGGCGGCCCCGGCGACTTCGTCGGTCAGGCATTCCACGCACCAGGCGAGGGCGGCGGCCAGGCTCGGCCGGTAGGGCAGGTCATCGGGGCGGACGGGCGCGTCACACGGCTTCACCTCGACCGACCAGCGCAGGCCGTCGGCCAGCATCGGGTCAGCGGTGTGGTGCCGCAGGTCGCACACGCCCACCACGAGGGCCAGGTCGAGGCCGAGGGCGAGGCGCAGCAGCTCGGGCAGCGGCGGCGCGTCGGGAGGCGCCGCCACCACGATCAGGCGGCCGGCTGCCGTGCCCCGCCCGGCGCTGCGCACGTGCTCCCCCACCGGGTCGGCACCGGCCCAGGGCAGGGTGACGTAGCCGTCGCGCAGGTCCTTGCCGATCTGGTGCCCACCGTCGGCGTCGGCGAGGTCCTCGGGTCGCGCGCCGAGGACGGCCGCCCAGGAGCCGAGCCGGTAGCGGTCGGGGAGTTGGACCACGGGCCGACCGTTGGGCTGGGTGGCGACCAGTGGGGCGACTTCGGGCGTGCCGGCCTGCCAGGTCAGGTGCACCACCCGGTGCCGCAGGTCGGTGACGGTGACCAACAGGGTCCGGTGCAGACGATTCGTGTCACCGCAGGTGAAGCAGCGCAGCGCCGACGGGCGCAGGCCCGCACCGCTGCAGTGCGGGCAGTCGGAGTCGGCGGGACGTCCGCCGAGCCGGCAGTCGCAGGCGCGCAGCCGAGTGCCGGGTCGGCAGTCCGGGCAGGGCCGCCAGTCG
This sequence comes from Micromonospora sp. NBC_01638, assembly GCF_045209745.1. Taxonomy (NCBI): domain Bacteria; kingdom Bacillati; phylum Actinomycetota; class Actinomycetes; order Micromonosporales; family Micromonosporaceae; genus Micromonospora; species Micromonospora sp. NBC_01638. Next base: position 3,601,900 of record NZ_CP109273.1, on the reverse strand, counting down.
ACGGGCTCACCCAGCCAGGGCGGGTCGGGCGGCTCGCAGCCGCGGGTCAGTGGCACCCGCACCCGGCGGACCACCTGGCCGGTGGGCTGTTCCGCGAGGATCTCCACCGGCTCGCCGGCGCGCAGGGTGGTGTGCCACCACCGGCCGTCCCGCCACAGAGCCTGCGCGCCAGGCAGTTCGTCGCCGCTGGCCGGGTCGACGCAGTCGGCGAGGACGCGGCGTTCGAGCTGGTCGACGTCCACGGCCGGTACGACGGGTGGGCGCGGCGAGTCGGGGCGCAGCAGCCGGGCGGGGGCGGCCAGGCCGCGCTCGGCGAGGCTGGTGAGCGCGTCGGCCACGTCGGTGCGGGCCAGCGCGTCAGGCAGGCCCCGGCACCAGCCGGGCAAGCCGGATGGCACCGGGGAGCCGGGCGACTCGTACCGGATGACCCAACCGAACCCCGCGCCCTGCCGGCGGGCCTCGACGACCAGGTCGAGCAGCAGCAGGTCGGCCAGCGCGCAGAGCCGGGCCAGCCGGGCGGCCGGGTCGACCGTGGGCGCGGCGTCGGATCGGCCCAGCACCAGCCGCCAGGGGGCGTGATCGGCCCGCAGGATGGTGTGGGCCTCCAGCTCGCGCCGTTGCGCTGCGGGCAGGTCGGGTCGCCACTGCTTCGACAGCCACAGCGACGGCTCGTCGGCGTCGGCCACGACCGCGCCGACGCTGGCGGCGAGTTCGCGTACCCGGGAAGCAAGGTCGACCACCCAGTGGCCCGCCGGGTCACGGTGGGGGTCGAGGCCGCCGGGAACGACCTGGTGGGACACGACCGCGCCGGTGTCCAGGTTGGCGACGGTGACCACGAGCTGCGCCCGCCGCCGGCCGAGACGGTGGCAGCGATAGCAGGGGTACGCGACGCTGCCCGCGCCCCGACACTGCTCGCAGCGCCGGTACGCCTCCCGGCGCGGCCCGAGCGTGTCGGCATCGGCGAGGAACCGGTCGCCGTAGGTGGTGCACTGGCACGGGTCCAGCGTGAAGGTCATCCCGTCACAGTCGGGACAGGTGACGACGGCCGGCGCGGCGGTCACCGACACCGCCGAGCCGCGCAGTCACCGGCGTGCTCCACGCGCCGCACACACCGCAGGCCACCATCGAGCGGCAGGTCGCAGAAGACCCGATGGCGTACGCCCTGGGCGTCCTCGGCGGACACGGTGGTCTCGCCCGCGTCCACCTCGGACAGGAAGCTCAGGGAGCGGGCCAGGGTGCCGGCGAACTGCTGGGCGGCCGGCAGGTCGGCGGCGGTGAACGGCAGGTGCGCCACCCAGCGAAGGCTCATCGGCGGGCCGCCAGCTCGGCGCGGGCGCGCTGGGACTGCCAGCTCTTCAGCGCGTCCTTGATCCGCTGGGTCTCCCGTTGGCTGCTGCCCAGCGCCGCGTAGACCCCGGCCAGATCGTCGGCGACCCGGTCGAGGAACTCGGCGACCTCCACGGCGTCCACCCCGCGCCGGCCGCGCCGGGTGAACCGGCGCTCGCGGACCTGCCAGGGCCTCAGTGGTACGTAGTTGGCGGCCCGGTAGGACGCCGGCCGGGGTGGCTCGGCCCGGAGATATCGGAGAAACGCGCGCACGAAGCAGCACCACCCTTCCTCGGTGACGGATTCGGTCGACAATTGACAGATGATGGGAATTGCAGGGTCATCGCCTTTGTCGGACCCATCTTGTAAGGTCAGGGGCACTATCGCAATGAATGTCGACTCACACTGTTCCATTATTTGTGGGCACATTTCCGTGTTGCAGAACGGCCGTCGGGATGTTGCAAAACTCAACACGAAGGAGGAGCCGCATGGCCGATGACATGGGCTCGACGGTGCCCCGACGACAGCTCGGCAGGGCACTGCGTGACCTGCGCACCGAGGCGGGGATAACCCTCGACGCCGCCGCCGAGGCGCTGGAGTGCAGCCGGCAGAAGGTGTGGCGGATCGAGAGCGGCCTCGGCTCGGTGCGCGGCGTCGACGTCCGAGCCATGTGCGAGCTGTTCGGGGCGGCGGGCGAGCTGACCCGAGCGCTGATGTCCCTGGCCGGCGAAACCAAAGCCAAGGGCTGGTGGCACGCGTACGGCGATGCCGTCCCCGAATGGTTCGAGCTGTACGTCGGCCTCGAATCCGCCGCGTCGAGAATTCGGTTCTTCAAGAACAGTCTCGTGCCGGGCATTCTGCAGAGCCGCGACTACGCCCGAGGCATCTACCGCATCGATCAGCCCGACATGAGCGAGGACGACCGGGAGCGCGCGGTCGAGCTTCGTCTGCAACGGCAGTCCCTGCTGACCCGCCGCCTGCCGAAGGCCCCGCAGGTGCAGGTGGTGCTCTGCGAGTCGGCGCTCCTCAGGCCGGTCAGCGACTCGGCAACCATGGCAGGGCAACTGCGCCACCTACTGACGACGACCAGCATGCCGAACGTGTCAATTCGGATTCTGCCTCTCGCCGCTGGTCCGCATCATGGCGCTGTCGGCGGTGAGTTCGTCCTGCTCGGCTTCCCGCCCGGCAACAGGAGCACCCCTGAGCCGGACGTGGTCTACAGCGAGTCGTGGACGGGCTCGCTATACCTCGACAGGCCCGCGGAGGTGGCTGCCTACGAAAAGGTCTGGTCGGGGCTGCTTTCGCTTGCCCTTGATGAGGGACAATCGAAGCAACTGATCAATAAGATCACCGGGGAGGTCCACCATGACTGATCTGACCAGCGCCCGTTGGCGCAAGAGCACCCGCAGTGGCGGCAACGGCGGCGAGTGTGTCGAGGTTGCCGACAACCTGCCCAACGTCGTCGCCGTACGCGACAGCAAGGACCCGCACGGCCCGGCCCTCACCTTCACCCCCACCGCATGGGCCACCTTCGTGCGAACGACCCGCATCTCCCTCTGAGGCTTCGGTGGGTGTCTTTGGGCCACCTGGGACACCCACCCGTCGCGGGGGCTGCGCTCGATGACCGGGGTCGGCTAACGTGCGGCAGTGACCATCGGCGATGTCAAGGTGACGATCCGGAAGGGCGATCAAGCGCTCGACAACGCTCGGATGAGCATCGAGAAGGCCAACGCCAGGCTCGCCGATGCGTCAGCGCTGGCAATTGCCACCCTGCATGACAGTAAACGCGGCGAGGCGCAGGAGTCCCGCACAGCACTCCGTGAAGCTGCGGACGAGGTCGAGTTGGTGCTTCGCCGAATCAAGGCGGCCAAGGACCATGCTGCCGCCTACCTCGCCATCATCGGGTGAGCGGAAGCCTCGGCGATGTCGTCGCCCAACTACGTGGCGCCATCGACACCCTCCACAGCGCCGCGGTTGTCGCGCGACGCGCTCAGGCTGACGCGGAAGAAGCCAACGCGCACTACACCCGGGGAGCGCAGGGCAGCGGTCATCCCGAGCTCACCGGCGCTGTGACAGAAAGCAAAACTGCCGCTGAGAAAGCCGGCAGACTCGCCCGCCTGATCAGCGAGGCGGCTGACCGCGTAGGTGCCTATTCCAACGCGGTCGCTCCCGGCTCTGCCCCGAACACGCGACCATCAGACTCAGCCACACCGTCCGGTGAGGATCTACTCGCCGAGACAGTCGAGCGTGAATCCGCACGGAAGAACGTCGCCTCCTTCCTGAGTACGATGACCAGGAAGGCTGAGGACGTCCAGGACAACACCCAGAAGTCGGTGGCGGCGGCCAGGGAAGCGTTCACAATCATCCGAGGCCCACAGGGGCCGTCCGGGGCTCAGCAAGCCGGCACCACAGCTCCGACGGTCGGCCCTACGTTAGGTCAACGCCTCATCAACGAAGCACCGGACGTGGCGGGCCATCTCGTCGTGGTGGGGCTGGTGGCGAGCATCGCCGTCCACCGTTCTGTTCAGTCGATCCGCAAGGGAATAGCGAGGTTACGAGATCGTGAGCGTACGGACCGAGTTCGGCGACCTGATTCGCGCGATGGCACGGCGTGACTGGGGCACGGTAGACCAACTCCTGGACGGGTTGGAGGCTTCCGGATGGCACGGCGGAAATCAGGTGATCGGCGCGGCGTTCGCCATCGCGATCAACGAACGCTTCACCACTGCCCACTCCCCCACCGACGTGGCCCGCTTCGTTAACGAGACGCGCTCGCAGTTCCCCGGCGCGGAGTCGCTGCCCACTCTGGAGATGGAAGGGCTCGTCCGTGCGGCCCTCGGTGAGGTCGGGCTGATCGACAATCTCAGCCCCGAGACCGCCCTCCAAATGCAGATCGTCTTCCTCGGCAAGCTGCTTCAAGACAGTGATCCCACTGAGTTGCAGCTTGAAGAGTTCATCGCCGACGTGGAACGGACGGCCGCCGAGTACCTGTAGCCAGCGGGGCTGCGTACCACCCCCATCTCCGATAGTGTCCGTCCGACCACGCAAACGTGAACTCGTTGCGCGATCGTCAGACGGGGGCGGCATGGCCAGCATCGAGGAAGTCAAGGCGGCGTTGATGCAGGCCGCCGAGCAGGGCAATGCCACGATCAGTCAGATCCGGGCCGCCGCCGAGAACACCGAACAGATGCTGGCCCGACTGCGGGCCATTGCCGCCGGCACCGGCCATCCGACGATCGCCGAAGCCATCGCCCGAGGCGAACAAAGCAAGCAGCGCCTGGCCGAAGCCATGACCCTCGTGCAGGGCAGCTCGGAGGCGGCACGTCGCTACATCAGCGTCCTCGGCTGAGCACCGACCACCACGATGAGCGTTGACGAGGTCGAGGCTTAGTTTCCGCTTCGCCAATCCGCCCGGTGTCGGCGGCCCTGCACACGTACACCTCAATGGCCACCTCAGCCAGCGACAGCGCTTACCGTCGCGTCCCGGAGTAACGATCCGCGCCCGCGGCCCCTCGGGTGCCCTGGTCGGTCAGGTGCTGGCCGCCGCCCGCGCCTGACCCGCCGCGCGCTCAGACGAGCGGTGGGCCTGGAGGAGCCTTTCCTCTCCCTTCAGGTCCGCCGCTCGTGCCAGCCTCAGTAGGCGACCAGGGCGATGAGCAGCGAGGACACCGCGAAGATCAGGAGCACGCCGCCGGTGCCGAGCCCGACCACCGCACTCACCGCCACGGCGCGGGCCCGGGCCACCGGGACCGCCGCGACCGCCACCACGGTGACCAGCGCGGCGACCACGTGAATCAGTGGGTAGTCGATCAGCGCCGCCACCGGGAAGAGGTGCACGCCCACGACAAGGGCAATCCAGGGGGCGGTCAGCTCAGGGCGCTTCAGCAGGGCGAGCAGCCCGGCGCCGACGGCGGCAGCGCCGAACTCGATGCCGACGACGATGCCGAAGGTCGGGCTGGTGTCGGCATCGAACGCCGTACCGTCCGACCAGTGACGCCAGGCGAGGAGGCCGCCGGCCGCCGCCGTGAGTAGCGAGAGAACCGAACCGGCGATCAGCACCGGCCGCCACGGCTTCGGGGGCGCTTCCTGGGCCCAGCCGAACCAGGTGGTGGCGAAGAACCCGAAGACGAACGCCGTCGCCGCCGCGTCTCGGACATGTTCGGTGATCATTTGCGCTCCCCGGGGTGCCGCCTGGGCTCGACGTCTGTCTTCGCCTCTTCGGTCGGCCGCGCTGTGAAGCGACGGCCACGGCGGTAGATCATGCCTTGACGTCCTCTCCGCCCTGAAGGGCGGGGGATTCCGGTCTGCTACACCCCCGAAGGGGCAAGCTCCCGGCGGGTTACCGCTTCCCTGCGCGGTGCCGGCACGGATGCCGGTCTTACCTGCGCTCCACGGTCGTTGAGGTCCGCCCGTCCGGCGGCCCTGATGTTCCTGGCGGCGTTCACATCCCGGTCGTGACGGCTGCCGCACGGGCAGACCCACGTCCGGACGTTGAGCGTCATCTTGTCGTTTACCCGCCCGCAGTCCGAGCACATGCGGGTCGACGGGAACCACCTGTCCACCCTGGCGAAGGTTCGCCCGTACCGGGTGGCCTTGTACTCCAACATCGCCGTGAACTCAGCCCAGCCAGCGTCGTTCACCGACTTCGCCAACCGTGTCCGACCAAGACCGGACACACACAGGTCCTCGACGTACACCGCTTGGTTGTCGCGGATGATCGCCGTGGACGGCTTATGCTGCCAGTCCCGCCGAGTGTCGGCCACCTTCGCATGCGCGCGGGCGACCTTCACGCACTTCTCAACCGTTACGTCCGGCCAGCCGGGCCGCCGGTCACGGAGAGCGCAGCCGTGCGGGCGTGCCGGATCGCGGTCGGGGTGTCGGGAAAGACCAGCCCCTCGCGGCGTAGGTCGGCAGCCACTCCGAGGGTGGCGAGCACCTGGTCGTGGGCGGGGGTGACGCCGGAGAGCAGGACGGTGATCCCACGTCCGCGCAGCCGTCGGATCGCGTCGCCGAGGACGTGTGCGCCGGTGGCGTCCATGGTGGTCACCCGGGACATCCGCAGGATGACCACTCGAACGTCGGCGACCTCGGAGAGTTCGAGCAGAAAGGTGTGCGCCGCGGCGAAGAAGAGCGGTCCGTCCAGCCGGTACGCGACGATGTGTTCGGTGAGCAGCGCATATTCCTCGGCGCTGTGTGCCCCGGGGTCGAGGGGCACCTGTTCCAGCCGGGCGCTGCGGGCCACCGCGCGCAGGGCGAGGACCACGGCGACGCCGACGCCGACCGCGACGGCGGTGACGAGATCCCAGATCACGGTGACGGCGAAGGTGAGAACCAGCACGACCGCGTCGCCCCGGGTGGCGCGGGCCAACGCCCACAGCGAGCCGGCCTCCACCATTCGGACCGTGGTGGCCAGCAGCACACCAGCCAGGGCGGCGAGCGGGATCCGACCGACCAGCGGCGCGGCGGCCAGCACGATCGCGGCGAGGGCGACGGCGTGGGTGAGGGCGGACAGCTTCGAGGCCGCGCCAGCGCGGACGTTCACCGCCGTACGGGCGATGGCGGCGGTCGCCGGAATGCCACCGAAGAGCGGGGCGGCGAGGTTGGCCAGCCCTTGACCGAAGAGTTCCCGGTCCGGGTCGTGCTGCTCGCCGACGGTCATGCCGTCGGCGACGGTGGCAGAGAGCAAGCTCTCCAAGGCGGCGAGCGCGGCGACCGCGAGCGCACTGGGCAGCAGCACGCCGAGCGCGCCGAGGTCGAGGAAGCCGAGGGACGGTGCAGGCAGGCCCTGCGGCAACGCGCCGATCCGAACCAGTTCGACCGGGACGACCTCGGCGAGGACGGTGGCAGCCCCGACGCCGAGCAGCGAGAACGGCAGGCCGGGCCGCCACCGGGCGCCCAGCAGCATCAGCGCCGCGACGGCGAGGGCCACCGCGAGCGCGGCCGGCCGCGGGTGTACGACGAAACGGACGACCGCGTCGGCGGCGACGGCCCAGACCTTCTCCCCGTGCGCGTCGGTGACGCCGAGCGCGGCGGGCACCTGTTGCAGGGCGATGACCACGGCGATGCCGGCGGTGAAGCCCTCCAGCACCGGGGTGGGCAGGTAGCGGACATATTTGCCCACACGGGCCAGGGCGAGCGCGATCAGCACCAGACCGGCCATCGCCCCGACCATGAGCACCCCGCTGGCTCCGAATTGCTGCACCACCGGCACCAGCACCACGGTCATGGCCCCGGTCGGCCCGGAGACCTGGAGGTTGGAGCCGCCGAAGACGGCGGCCACCGCGCCGGCGATCACGGCGGTGATCAGCCCGGCCTGGGCGCCCAACCCGGAGGTGACGCCGAACGCCAGGGCCAGTGGCAGCGCCACCACCGCCACGGTGAGCCCGGCCAGCAGGTCCCGGCGTGGTGAGCGGCGGACGGCAGCCCAGTCGGCCCGGCCGGGCAGCAGCCCGAGGAGCCGCTCGCCGGCGACAGGAATGGCGCCGCTCACCGGTCCCCGCTCGTCGCACGCAGCTCGTCGAGGAGGGCGTCCCGGTTGGTCAGAACCGCGCCGAGGATCCGTCGACCGGCGGCCAGCAGGTCGGCCACATCCGGGGTGCTGAGCGCGTACATAACGAGGGGACCGTCACGGTGTGAGGTGACCATGCCGGCGCGGCGCAGCACGGCGAGCTGCTGGGAGAGATTGGAGGCCTCGACCTCGATCACGGCGAGCAGGTCGCGGACCGGCTTCGGGCCGTCCTGGAGCAGTTCGAGGACCCGGATGCGCACCGGGTGCCCGAGGGTGCGGAAGAGTTCCGCCTTCGCCTGGTACAGCGGGACTGACATGAGCACCCCTCCCAATCGATACGAAGACTTTAGCACTTGAAGAAGTCTTCAACACGATGCCAAACGGTGACCCGGGTCGGTCCAGCGATCTTGCAGGTTCGGTCGCCGTTTTGCGTGACATGCCCCTTAGACGGGGGCAGAAAGTGCAAGATCGCGCAGGGTGCGCGGTATTGCGTGCGGTGGCACGCTCAGCGCACTTTCTGTGCGGCTAGCAACGTCTGATGTCGTTGACGCAGCGCAGCACCGGTCGGGCGGTGAGAGCTGCGGCGTCCAGCGGGGCGTCGGCACGCACGGTGAAGGTCGTCGACTCGCCTGGCAGCAGGGTGACCAGGGCGTTGTCGACGGAGGCCGTCGGGTCCAGCCGGTCGGCGAAGAGGATCAGGTCGCGCAGCACCGTGCGGGCGGTGACCCGGACCTGCTGCCCGCCGTCGACCCGCTCGACCGCCGCGTCCCAGGCCGCCGACGGCCAGTCCACGTCCCGATCCTCGGCAAAGAACCAGAGCGCCCGCTCGGCGCTCTGGCCCGCCTCGGCGACCAGCAACTCACGCCGGGCCTGCTCCGGCCGGCTCAGCTCCGCCGGCAGCGCCAGCGTCACCGCCGAGTACGCCGGAACGGCCAGCTCCATCGTCGTCTTCGCCCGTGGTTCACCGGTGAGGGTCAGCCGCGTCACCGAGACCGACGCCCGCCAGGCCGCGCCGCCGTCGTTGACCGCGACAAGGGCCAGGCCGCCGGCGCGGGGCTGCACGGTGAGCAGCCGATCGGCGTACGCGTGGCGCAGCGCGTACCACAGGGGTTTGCGGCGGCCGTCGCCGTCGACGGCCGACCAGGAGGTGACCGGCCAGCAGTCGTTGAGCTGCCACACGATGGTGCCCGCGCAGACGCCCCGGTGTGAACGGAAGTGCTCCACCCCCAGCTGGATCGCTCGGGCCTGGTTGAGCTGCGTCAGGTAGTGCCAGTCGTCGAAGTCCGCCGGGGCGGGCAGATGCGCGTCCAGGCCCCGCTGGAGCTTCGCGTCACCGTCGGCTGCTTTCTGGTGGTGGGCCATGCCCGGCGAGTCGTGCGCCAGGGGTTCGTCGCTCAGTGCCCGACGCAGGGTCGCGTACGCCGGTGGGCCCTGATAGCCGAACTCGGCGACGAAACGCGGCACGTGTTCGCGGTACCTGGTGTAGTCGTCGGTGTTCCACACGTCCCAGATGTGGGTGGTGCCGTGCGCCGGGTCGTTGGGGTGGATCGCCTCGGTGCCCGACCAGGGGCTGCCCGGCCAGTACGGGCGGGTCGGGTCCAGCTCGCCGACGATCCGGGGCAACACGTCAAGGTAGTAGCCATGTCCCCAGGTGCGCCCGGCAAGGGGCGCCTGCCAGTCCCAGTCGTGCCAGCCCCAGATGTTCTCGTTGTTGCCGGTCCAGAGCACCAACGACGGGTACGGCGCCAGTCGGGTCACCTGCTCGGCGGCCTCGGCGGCCACCTCGCTGCCGAACGGCCCCTCCTCCGGGTAGGCCGCGCAGGCGAACAGGAAGTCCTGCTGAACCAGCAGTCCGCGCTCGTCGGCGAGGTCGTAGAAGTCCGCCGACTCGTACCGGCCACCGCCCCAGACCCGCAGCAGGTTGATGTTGGCCGCTGCGGCCTGGTCGAACCGCTCGGCCAGCCGGTCCCGCGTGATCCGGGTGGGGAACACGTCGTCCGGGATCCAGTTGACCCCGCGTACGAAGACCGGGACGTCGTTGACCGACAACACGAACGGGGTGCCGTGCTCGTCCGCTGTGGTGTCCAGTCGCACCGAGCGGAAGCCGATCCGGTGCGACCAGCTGTCGAGGGTGTCGCCGTGCGGTGCGCGCAGGGTCACCTCGATCGGGTGGCGCACCTGTTCGCCGTACCCCCGAGGCCACCACAGCGCGGGCTCGCGGACGGTGAGGGTCAGAACGGCCCTGCGCTGCCCGGCTGGGATGACCACGTCGGCGCGGGCACCGGCGACGGCGGCCCGGACGGTCAGCGGGACGTCCGCGACCCGCTCGACCTCGACGTGCAGCTCGACACGGCCGTCACGGCCGTCCAATGTGACCAGTGGGCGGACGGTGGCCAGCCGGGCGGTGGACCAGGCATGCAGGCCGATCTCCTGCCAGATGCCGGCGGTGACCAGGGTCGGCCCCCAGTCCCAGCCGAAGTTGCAGGCCATCTTGCGGATGAAGTGGAATGGCTCCGGGTAGGCGTTGGGCCGGTCGCCGAGCCGCTCCTGCTGCGCCTCGGCGTAGCGGTACGGGGAGTCGAACGCGACGACCAGGTCGTTGTCGCCGTCGCGCAGCAGCGACCGGACGTCGAACCGGTAGCCGCGGTGCATGTTCTCGGTGCGACCGACCTCGACGCCGTTGATGGTGAGCGTGGCCACGGTGTCCAGGCCGGCGCAGACCAGGTCGACCCGGTCGTGGTCGCCGGGCGGGCGCCGGAAGCTCGTCCGGTAGTTCCAGTCGGTGCGCCCGATCCAGGCCAGTGCCAGCTCGTTGTCGTCGAGGTAGGGATCGGGGATCAGCCCGGCGTCGAGCAGGTCGGTGTGCACGCAACCGGGCACGGTCGCCGGCACAGCCTGCCCGGCGATCTCGACCGGCACCAGCGCTCCGGGTGCCGCCCGCAGGGTCCAACCGTCGTAGAGTGCCTGTCGGCTCAAGATTTCACCGCACCTTCTGCATCGAAAGACGTTGACTGAACCGAATAAGCTAAGCCACCGTACGGTTCGACTTCAGGACTGTCAACGGTCGGTTGACGCCCCCGCGCCAGCAAAGGAGCACGCCGGTGAAGCGGCCGACCATCGCCGACGTGGCCCGACGCGCCGGGGTGTCCAAGGGCGCCGTCTCGTACGCGCTGAACGGGCAGCCCGGCGTCTCCGAGGCCACCCGGCAGCGCATCCTGAGCATCGCCACGGAGATCGGGTTCAGCCCGAGCAGCGCCGCCCGCGCCCTCTCCGCCGCCACCGCCGGGGCGGTCGGTCTGGCCCTGTGCCGACCGGCCCGGATACTCGGCATCGAGCCGTTCTTCATGGCGCTGATCAGTGGTGTCGAGGCCGAACTCTCCGCCCGCTCGTACGCGCTGACCCTCCAGGTGGTGGCCGACCACGACGCCGAGATCGCGGTCTACCGGCGCTGGTGGGGCGAACGTCGGGTGGACGGCGTGCTCGTCTGCGACCTGCGTACCGACGACCGACGCATCCCCGCACTCGAGCAGCTGCAACTGCCGGCGGTGGTGATCGGCGGGCCCGGTGGCACCGGTGAACTGGCCAGCGTCTGGTCCGACGACACCGCCGCGCTGACCGAGACGGTGGAATACCTGGTCGCGCTCGGGCACCGGCGGATCGCGCGGGTCGCTGGCCTGCCCGACCTGCGGCACACCAAGATCCGCACCGACGCCTTCGCGGCGGTCTGCCAGCGGCTCGGCCTGGTCGACGCGGCCACCGTCTGGTCCGACTACACCGGCGAGGAGGGCGGTCGGGCCACCCGCCGGTTGCTCAGCTCCACCCACCGGCCCACCGCGGTCATCTACGACAACGACGTGATGGCCATCGCCGGGCTGTCCGTAGCCCAGGAGATGGGGCTCACCGTGCCGGGCAATCTGTCCATCGTGGCCTGGGACGACTCGCCGCTGTGCCGCCTCGTGCATCCGCCGCTGACCGCGCTGGGCCGAGACATCCCGGCGTACGGCGCGCACGCCGCCCGGCAACTGCTCGCCGTCATCGCCGGACAACCCGCGAGCCGGGTGCAGGACGAGACGCCCCACCTCACACCGCGCGGCAGCACGGCACCACCCCGGGAAAGGTGAACCGGTTAACCTGTCAGCTCAGCGGGACGCCGACGGAAACTCCTCGAAGTACGCCTCGACCCGCTCAGCGGTCGCCGGGCGGGCCAGCGCGAACCCCTGCCCATACCGGCAGCCGCCCCGACGCGCCCCCTCGACCTGGGTCGACGACTCCAACTCCTCGGCGACGATCTCGACGCCCAGCCGCTCGCCGACGTTGACCACCACGTCGATCAGCGGCGGCTGCCCGTCCGGCCGCACGCCCACCAACTCCGGGCCCACCTTGAGCAGGTCGATCGGCAACCGGCGAAGCTGAGCCAGCGAGGCGTGCTCGGCCCGGAAGTCGTCCAACGCGGTGCGTACGCCCAGCGACCGCAGCCCGGCCAGCCGGGCCACCACGGTCGGCAGGTCACCCGCGACCCTCGGCTCGCTCACCTCCACCACCAGCCGCTCCGGCGGCACCCCGTACGCGGCCAGCACCGCCGCGGCCCGCTGGACGAAATCGGGGGTGATCAACTCCCGGGTCGTGACGTTGACCGCCATCCACAACTCCCGGGCACCCACCGACCAGTTGGACAACTGCCGGCAGGCCCGATCCAGTACCCACCACTCCAACTCGCCGACCAGGTCCAGGTCCTCCGCGACCGGCAGCAGCTCGGCCGGGAGCACCGTGCCGAGCACCGGGCTGCGCCAGCGCAGCAGCGCCTCCGCCCCCACCGGCTGCCCGTCGGCCAGGTCGACCACCGGCTGGTAGACGAGATCCAACTCGCCGCGCGCCACCGCACCGGGCAGCTCGCGTTCCAGATCGAGTCGGCGAACCAGCTGTTCCTCCAGGAACGCGTCGTACCACTCGACCCGATCCCGGCCCAGCTGCACGGCCCGTCGTCGGGCCAGCTCGGCCTGACGGAGCACGTCCGCCGGCCCAGCGCCGCTCACCTCGGCCAACCCGATGCTCGCCTGGACTCGCAGCTCCGCACCGGCCAGCCGGTAGGGCGGGGTGAGCGCGGTCAACAGCCGGGTGCCCAGCGCGTACGCCAGCATCGGGCTGGCGGCGGTGACCACGGCGAAGCCGGCAGCCGTGCACCCGGTGACCAGGTCGTCGGATGCGATGACCGCGCGGGCGCGATGCACCGCCTCGGCCAGCACGTCCTCCCGGGCCGTCGGGCCGATCCCGTCGGTGCCGTGCAGGTCCACCAGCAGCAGCGCACCGGTCGGCTCCGGCACGTCGCCGATCGCGGCGAGGGCGTCCAGCAGGGCCGCCCGGTCGCCCGGACCACCGCCTCCCGCCGGAACGGGCCGCTGGTTGAGCGCCGACCAGGCGGCGTCGTCATCAGACGACCAGGTCGAGCCGCCACCGTTCGCGGTGGCCAGGTCACCGGCACGGCCGGCATGGCCGTGTTCGGGCGGCGGGGGTGGAGGATCCGACGTACCCAGCCAGCGTGGTTGCGCCGCACGGCGATGCCGGATCGCGGCGCCGGCACGTCGGCGATGCGCCGCGCGCCGTTCGGGGATGCGCGGATCACCTGCGCGCAGCAGTTCGCGCAACACCAGCGGTGGCACCGCCGCCAGGGCCAACAACACGCTCGTCCGATCCGGGGCGTGGCCGGCGCCCAGGTGCAGACCCGTCGCCAGCAACAGCACCGCCGCTGGCAGCACCGACCGGGGCCAGGCCGCCGCGATCGGCTCCGCCGGCTCCGCGTCGCCCACGTCCGCCGCGTCGGCCGCACCGACCGCGACGAGCAGCATCCCGAACACCAGCGGGGGTACGGCCAGCAGCGTCGCCCGCCCAGCCGGCAGCGTGGCCAGCAGCACCAGCCCGCCCAGGGTGAGCAGGACGCCGCCCCGGCACACCGCCGCGCCCGAACGTCGCCGTGGCCCCGCGAACGCGTTGAGCGCGGCCATGCCCAACCCGCCGAGCGCCAACGCGGCGACCAGCCGGGCCGGGACCGGCAGGCCGTCACGGGGCAGCAGCAGCCAGCCGGCGAGGGCCAGACCGACGGCCGGGCCGGTCGACTCGACCAGCCAGCGCAGCCGGACCCCGGCCGACGACCGCGCCCGGCCGGGGAGCCGGCACAGGCCGGTCACGGAGAGAGCCGCCACGACCAGCGACCCGGCCAGCACGGCGACGGTGTGCCCGATGTCGGCGAGGGGCAGCACGACGGCGGCGAGACCAGCCGCCACCACCGCCGTGTCGAGCAGCACGCCCGCCGCACGCGGTGACGGATCGGCGGGGCGCCGGGTGGCCAGCCGGGAGAGTCGCACCCCGGCGAGCGTGGCGCCGGCCCCGGCGGCCAGCGCGATCACCACCGAGGTCGGGATCAGGCCGGCGGCACCAGCGAGCAGGAGCAGCGCCACCGCCGTGGACGTGGCGGCCTCCGGTGCCGCACGGCGGGGGACGAGGACGCGGAACGGATACGCGAGGAGCACGGCGGTCGCCTTCGTGAGGGGGCACGGGGGCGGTGCGACGGTGCGGGACATCGGACGGTGCGGGTCCGCTGTTCCCCAAAATTGGGTAACGATCGACGGCCGAATCGGTTACTTGTCGGTCAGCTGGAGGAGACAACGACCTGTGTCACTGTACGGCGTACCGCACGCTCGCGGCACCGCCCGCCGCGAGCCGAACCGGCCGGGGGTGGGATCATCGGAGGGTGAGTAAGCCCGACACGGTCCGCTTCCGGTACAACCAAGCCATCCTGGTCGCCGCGGTCATCGCCTTCTTCGGTGCCCTGCCGCTGGCCAACGCCCGGACCTACCTGCTGCCGGTGCTGCTCGTACCGCTCGCCGTCGCGGTGTGGGCCTGGCGGGCCGGCACCGACGCCGACGCGCGGGAGCTGCGCGTACGGGCGCTGGCGGGGCAACGCCGGATCGACTGGGCCCAGGTCCTCGAGCTGGCCACCGACGCGCGCGGACGGGCGGTCGCCCGGCTCGACGACGGCCAGCAGCTCACGCTGCCGGCCGTCCGCGGGGAGGATCTGCCCCGGCTGATCTCAGTCACCGGCCAGGCGCTGCACCACGACGCGGCCGAGTCCCCCGGTCAGTAGCCGTCGACCACCGTGTTGATCAGCGGCTGCCCGGCGGCGAACCGGCGTACCTGATCGCCGACCAGTCGGTAGGCCCGCGGCAGTAGGCCGCGCACCGACCCGGCCACGTGCGGGGTGAGCAGCACGTTCGGCATCGCCCAGAGCGGCGAGTCGGCGGGCAGCGGCTCCGGGTAGGTGACGTCCAACGCCGCCGAGATCCGACCGGTGCCCAGCTCGGCGACGAGCGCCTCGGTGCGCGCCACCGGCCCCCGGGCGGCGTTGACCAACAGCGCCCCGTCCGGCATCGCGGCCAGGAAATCCTTGTCGATCAGACCGCGGGTCTGGTCGGTGAGCGGCACCAGCACCACCACCACGTCCGCCTCGGGCAGCAGCCGGGGCAGTTCCTCGACGGCGTGCACCCCCTGCTTGGGGCGGGCCGACCTCGCGACCAGGGTGAAGCTCACCTCGAAAGGCGCGAGCCGGTCGCGCACCGCGGTGCCGATCGAACCGGCTCCGATGATGAGCACCCGCTTGCCGGTCAGCTCGTCGGTCGGGGCGTTCCCCTCGAACGCCCAGCGCCGCTCGGCCTGCGCCCGGACGAACGCCGGGAACGCCCGCAACTGAGTGAGGATCGCGGTGACGACCCACTCGGCAGTCGACGGGTCATGCACACCACGGGCGTCGCAGAGCGTGACACCCGGCGGCGTGCGGCCGGCCCACGCGTCGGCCCCGGCGGAGAGCAACTGCACCACCGCGAGGTCGGGCAACTGATGGAGCAACGCCGTCGCGTCCGTCCCGCTCAGAAACGGTGGCACCCAGACGCGGACGTCGGTCACGTCCGACGGCAACTGGTCGGCACGCTCGACAACCTCCACCGTCACGTCCGGGGGCAGCTCGCCCAGGAGGTTCAGGCCGGCCTGGTGCGGGATCCATACCTTCACGTCCGCCGACGATAGTCCCCGACGCGGCAGCTGGCGCGGGCACGGCGGCGAACCGACGTCCCGGGGGATGGCGTGCCGAGCCGGGGCGGGCGAGACTCAGCACACCGATGTTCGACCCGGGCCTGGACGAGGTATAACGAAGGGTCGTAGGGCCGGTCGGCCTCCGCCCCGGCAGACAGGTGCTCGATGACCGACGGCTCCCCCGCCACCGCCCGGCGTCCGATCGCCCCACCTGCGGCGCTCAGCGACCCGGCGCGGCTGCGCGCGCTCGCCGACACCGGGCTGGACGCCGCCCCGGACGAGGCGTTCGACCGGTTCGCCCGGCTGGTCAGCGACCTGCTGGACGTGCCGGTCGCGCTGGTGTCCCTGGTCTCTGCCGACCGGCAGTTCTTTCCGGGCGCGGTCGGGCTGCCGGAGCCCTGGTCGGAGCGACGGCAGACCCCGCTGAGCCACTCCTTCTGCCAGCACGCGGTGGACACCGAGGTGCCGATGGTGCTGCCGGACGCCCGGCTCCACCCCCGCGTCCGGGACAACCTGGCCATCGACGACCTCGGCGTGGTCGCGTACGCCGGGATGCCGCTGACCGACCTCTCCGGCCGGGTGCTCGGCTCGCTCTGCGCCATCGACAGCAAGCCCCGCGCCTGGACCGCCGCGCAGCTGCGGACACTGGCCGACCTGGCAGCCGCCTGCTCGTCGGAGCTGCGACTGCGGATCGCGCTCGACGGCGCGCAGGAGGCACGGCGCCGGGTCGTGCAGGCGCATGAGCGACTGGAGCTGCTGGCCGGGGTGAGTGAGACGCTGGCCGGCACACTGGACGTGGGCACCGCGCTGCGCCGGCTCGCCGCCACCATGGTTCCGTTGCTCGCCGACTGGTGCCTGCTCACCCTGATCGGGCCGACCGGCCTGCCCCGCGAGGTGGTCTCGGTGCACCGCGACCCGACCCGGGCGGCGGACGTCGACCGCTTCGGTGAGCTGCTGCGCACCGGGCTGAGCCCAGAGTCGATGATCCGGGCGGTGCTGCGGACCGGCCAGCCCCGGCTCGGCGGCGTGGCGTCCCTGGCCGACGTGACGAGGGGCACCACGCACCCGGAGATGGCGTCGATCGCCGGTCGCCTGGGCATCGCCTCCTACCTGAGCGTGCCGGTGCCGGGCGCCGGCGGCACCGTGCTGGGCGCAATCACCCTCGTCAACGGCTCGCTACGTCAGCAGTTCGACGACCGCGACCTGCTCACTGCGGTCGACATCGGCCGCCGGGCCGGCCAGGCCATCGGCAACAGCTCGATGTACGGCGAGCAGCGGCACGTCGCCGAGGTTCTGCAACACAGCATGCTGCCGCGGCTGCCGGCCCTGAGCGAGCTGGAGCTGGCGGCCCGCTACCAGCCGGCGGCCGACCGGGTGGAGGTGGGCGGTGACTGGTACGACGCCTTCGTCCAGCCCGACGGCGACGTGATCGTGGCAATCGGGGACGTGGCCGGTCACGACATTGAGGCGGCGGCGAGCATGGGCCAGCTGCGCAACCTCGTGCGGGGCAACGCCTTCGGCCGGCCGGACACGGTCGGGGCGCTGATGAGCAACCTGGATGGTGCGATCCGTGGCCTGCGGCTGCCGATCGCAGCCACCGCGACCCTGGTCCGGATCTGTCCGCAGAGCGCCGGTGTCCACGCGGTGACCTGGTCCAACGCCGGGCACCCGCCGGCCCTGGTGGTTCGCGCCGACGGGGCGGTCGAGGCCCTGGAGGCGACGCCGGAGCCGCTGCTCGGCCTGGCCCGGCCGTCGCCGCGGACCAGCCAGTCGACCAGCCTGGCCACCGGCGACACCCTGCTGCTCTACACCGACGGGCTGATCGAGCGACGGGACCGATCCATCGACGAGGGGCAGGCCGAGCTGGCTGACCGGCTGACCGGCGCCGACACGCTACCCCTCGACGAGCTGTGCGACCTGCTGCTCGCCTCGATCCACCACCGCGAGGACGACACCGCACTGCTGGCCGTACGGGCGCGGTGAGCGGTCCACCGGGGACCAGTCGCCGGGGTGACCGGCGCCCGTCGGATCCCGACGGGCCCGGCCGGGCCGTTCGGCGGGCTACCCTGGGCCGAGTGAGAGCCCGTCCCCCGTACCCTCGCACCCGCCGCCTCCGCGTGGCCCTCGCGGCGTCCTGCGCGGCGCTGCTGTTCGCCTCCGGTTGCAGCTTCGGCGAACCGGAGCCCGACCCGGCCGGTGAGCCGCCCAACCTGCCCACCCCGTCCGCGTCGGCGGGCCCCGGCGGTGCTGGCCAGCAGGCGGTGGCCACCGTGCTCGCCAAGGGTCTGCGGGTGCCCTGGGCCATCGCCTTCCTGCCGGACGGCGGCGCGCTGGTCACCGAACGGGACAACGGCCGGATCCTGCAGGTCGGCCCCGAATCCGGGCCGGACGGCCTGCAGGTCCGCGCGGTGCAGACGATCCCCGACGTGGCGGCGGCGGGTGAGGGCGGCCTGCTCGGCATCGCCGTCTCCCCCGGCTACGCCCAGGACCGGACGGTCTTCGTCTACTACACCGCGGAGCAGGACAACCGGGTCGCCCGGCTGCAACTCGGCGGGCAGCCCACCCCGATCCTCACCGGCATCCCCAAGGCCAACGTGCACAACGGTGGCGGGCTGGGCTTCGGCCCGGACGGGCAGCTCTACGTCAGCACGGGTGACGCCGGTCAGCGCCCCCTCTCCCAGGACGTCAAGAGCCTCGGCGGCAAGATCCTGCGGATCACCCCGGACGGCAAGCCCGCCGCCGACAATCCGTATCCCGGTTCCCCGGTCTGGTCACTGGGCCACCGCAACGTCCAGGGCTTCACCTGGGACGCCGCCAAGCGGATGTACGCCGTCGAGTTCGGCCAGAACACGTGGGACGAGATCAACCAGATCACCAAGGGCGGCAACTACGGCTGGCCCGAGGTCGAGGGCCGGGCCGGTGACAAGCGGTTCACCGACCCGATCACGCAGTGGGCGACCACGGACGCGTCCTGCTCCGGTCTGGCCGCCACGGACCGGCTGCTGGTCACCGGCTGTCTGCGCGGCAAGCGCCTCTGGGTGCTGGAGCTGACCGACACCGGCACGCTGCTCGGTCAGCCCAGTGAACTGCTCACCAACCGGTACGGCCGGCTGCGCGCGGTGGCCGCGGCACCGGACGGGTCGCTCTGGGTGAGCACCTCCAACCACGACGGGCGGGGCAACCCGGCGGGCGACGACGACCGACTCCTGCGGGTGGTCTTCGCTGGCGGCGACGGCGGCCGGAGCTGACGTTCGTCACCATCCGTTCAGGTTTACCAAGATCCTCCGACGGGCAGGTCAGAATTCAGCATGGACGGGCAGCGCGACGAGCAGCACGACGACGCTGGTGACCGGGGCGACCCGGTGACCAGCGGTGATCGGCCACGCCCGACGGGCTGGCGGGTCGGGTCCTGGGGCCCGCTGCGCCGCATCGGGCTGATCGTCGCCGTCCTCGCCGTGGCCCTGGCCGGGGCGGTGCTGGGGGTGCTGGCGGGCGGTCAGGTGGACACCGACATCGGGCCGTTCCGGGCCAACCTCAGCATCTCCCCCGCCCGTGACGGCGGCACCACCGTCGACATACCGCCGCTCGGCGCGCTGCTGCTCGACAGCCACGACGGGCCGACCCACCTCACCGTACGGCTGGGCGCCCTCGACCAGAGACGCACCGAGGCGCTGCTCGACGACCCCGCCAGCATCAGCCGGGCCAGCCAGAGCGCCGTGGAGGACGTCCGCTCCGGTGTGATGCGGCTCGGCCTGCAGACTCTCGGCGCGTCGGTGCTGGTCACCCTGATCCTGGCCGGGCTGATCTTCCGTAACGTCCGACGGACCGCCTGGGCGGGCGGGCTGGCGCTGCTGGTCACCGCCGGCAGCCTCGGCACGGCGGCGGCCACCCTGCGTCCCCAGGCGATCGAGGAACCACGCTACGAGGGGCTGCTGGTCAACGCGCCGGCCATCGTCGGTGACGCCCGCCGGATCGCCAACGACTACACGAAGTACGCCGAGCAGTTGCAACGCCTGGTCGGCAACGTCAGCCAGCTCTACACCACGGTGTCGGCGCTCCCGGTGTACGAGCCGGCCCCGGGCACCACCCGGGTCCTGCACGTCTCCGACATGCATCTCAACCCGACCGGCTGGCAGCTGATCCGGACGGTCGTGGAGCAGTTCGGCATCGACGTGGTGGTCGACACCGGGGACATCACCGACTGGGGCAGCGAGCCGGAGGCGTCCTTCGTCGGCTCGATCGGTCTGCTCAAGAAGCCGTACGTCTTCATTCGGGGCAACCACGACTCGGGTCGGACCGCCGCCGCGGTGGCCCGGCAGCCGAACGCGATCGTGTTGAACAACTCGACGACGACCGTCGCCGGGCTGACCATCGCCGGCATCGGCGACCCGCGCTTCACCCCGGACAAGAACACCTCCCCCGCCGGCAGCGGGCTGACCCAGCAGGTCGCCGACCAGGTGATCGGAGTCGGCAACCAGCTCGCCGCGACGGTCCGCAGCTCGCCGCAGCCGGTCACCATCGCTCTGGTGCACGACCCGGCGTCGGCCGCACCGCTCGCCGGCACCTGCCCACTGGTGTTGGCCGGGCACACCCACGCCCGGCAGATCTCCAAGCTGCCGCAGGCGCCCGGGCAGCAGCCCACCACGCTGATGGTGGAGGGCTCCACCGGCGGCGCCGGGCTGCGCGGCCTGGAGGGCGAGAAGCCGACCCCGCTGTCGATGAGCGTGCTCTACTTCGACCAGCAGAAGATGCTCCAGGCGTACGACGACATCACCGTGGGCGGCACCGGGCAGGCCCAGGTCAACCTGGAACGGCACGTGGTGGAGAGCCCCATTGCCGCAGCGCCCCCCTCGGGCACCCCGACGACACCGACCCCGACCCCGACCGGCTGAACGCGGGCCGGGGAATCGGGGGTCAGCGCAGGGCGATGGCGGCCAGGGCGGCGTTGACGATGCTGCCGGGCAGCAGGTCGTGCAACTCGTACAGCTCGGCGACGGTGCCGGACTGGCCGAACTCGTCCACCCCGAGTGGCACCGCCGGCGCGCCGACCGCCGAGCCGAGCCAGGCCATGGCATGCGACGCGGCGTCGTGCACGGTCACCACCGGCACCCGATCGGCGAACGCGGACCGCAGCGCGCCCGGCACGCTGGGCACGGTGGCCGTCCGCACGCCCTGACGCAGGGTGCGCTGCCAGGCCCGGTAGAGCCGATCCAGCGAGGTCACGTCGACCACGTGCGCGGCGACGCCCTCCTCGGCCAGCTCCGCCGCGGCGGTCAGCACCTCGGGCAGCACCGCGCCGGAGGCGGCCAGCTGCACCACCGGGGCGTCGGCCAGGTGCGGGTACGCCTGATGCGCGTCGACCAGCCGGTACGCCCCGGCGACCACCTGTCGGCGCAGCACCGCGTCGCCGAGCCGGGCCCGGGCCGCCTCGAACGGCGCCTGGTCCAGTGGGCGGGTGCTCAGCCGGAAGTAGTACGCCCCGTCCTCGGCGGGCGCGGCGGTGGCGGCCGGGGCCGACCCGCCGGCGATCTGCCCGAGCGCGTCGCAGAGCAGCCAGTCCAGGCTGCCGGCGTACGCCGGCTCGACGAAGGTCACGCCGGGCAGCTCCAGGCCGACCGAGGCGGTGATGGTGGACTGGTGGGCACCACCCTCGGGAGCCAGGGTGATGCCCGACGGGGTGCCGGCCACCACGAACCGTGAGCCGGAGTACGTGCCGTACAGGAACGCGTCGAGGCCCCGCAGCACGAACGGGTCGTAGACCGTTCCCACCGGCAGCAGCGGCTGCCCGGACAGGTCCCAGGACAGACCCAGCTGGCCGAGCAGGAGGAACAGGTTCATCTCCGAGATGCCCAGCTCGATGTGCTGCCCGGAGGGGCTCTCCGTCCAGCGCAGCATCCGGTCCTCGGTCCAGGATCGCTGCTCGGTGGGGGCGAACACCCCGGTCTTGTTGATGAAGCCGGCCAGGTTGGTGGAGGTGGCCACGTCCGGGGCGGTGGTCACCAGGTAGCGGCCCACCTCCCGGACCCGAGCCAGGTCCACCAGCACCCGACCGAAGACCTCCTGCGTGGAGATCGGCTTGGTTGCGCGTACTCCCGTGCTTTCCGGGACGGTGACCCCCAGCGCGCGCTCGCGGGGCGCGCGGGACAGCGCCTCCCGACGGGCGCCGGCGTGGATCCCGGCCGGTGACGCCGGGTCGAGGCGGTCCCATTCGGTCTCGCGGGTCAACCCCTGCGCGGCGCGCAGCGTGTCGACCTGCTCCGAGCTGAGCAGGGCGGAATGGTTACGCGGATTGCCGGCGATGGGCAGACCCCACCCCTTCACGGTGTACGCGAAGACGACGCTGGGCCGGTCGGTGACCGCGTCGCACTGGGCGTACGCGTCGAGCATCGCCTGCAGGTCGTGCCCGCCCAGGTCGGTGACGAGCGGGCCCAGCTCCTCGTCGGAGACGTCGACGATCAGCTCGTCGATGCCGGCCGGTGCGCCGTCCAGGAACTGCTTGCGCAGCACCGGGCCGGCCAGCCCGAACAGCGACTGGTACTGCTCGTTGGGCATCGCGTCGATCCAGTCGCGCAGCGCCTCGCCACCGGGTCGGGCGTACGCCTCGGCAAGCCGACGGCCGTACTTGACCTCCACGACGTGCCAGCCGGCCGCCTCGAACTGACCCCGCCACTGGTTGATCCGGATGCCCGGCACCACGCGGTCCAGCGACTGGCGGTTGAAGTCCACCAGCCACATGACGTTGCCCAGCCCGGTGGTGGCGGGGTCGGCGACCGCCTCCCAGATGTTGCCCTCGTCCAGCTCGGCATCACCGATCAGCGCCACGAACCGGGAGTGCGGGCGGGCACCGAAATGCGCGTCGACGTACCGCCGGGTGGCGGCGGCGAAGAGCGGCGCCGCCGCGCCCAGACCGACCGAACCGGTGGAGAAGTCCACCTCGTCCGGGTCCTTCGTGCGCGACGGGTACGACTGGAGGCCGCCACGGGCCCGCAGCCGGGGCAGGTAGGAGCGGTCCAGGTTGCCGAGCAGGTACTGGATGGCGTGGAACACCGGGGACGCGTGCGGCTTCACCGCGACCCGGTCCTCGGCGGCCAGATGCGCGAACCAGAGCGCGGTCATCGCCGTGACCATGGACGCGCTGGACGCCTGGTGGCCACCGACCTTCACACCGTCGCCGGTGGCCCGGTCGTGGTTGGCCGCGTCCACGATCCGGGTGGCGAGCCAGAGCACCCGCCGCTGGATCTCGCCGAGGACATCGAGGTCGTGGTCGTGCTGGGTCACGCTGGCTCCATCCAGGCGTCGCCGTTGACGCCCTCGCGAGGGGTGCGGATCACGCCGCCCGAGGCGGCAGGGGGTGCGGTGTGCCGATCAGCCCTGGACGCCGAGGCGCTCCAGGATCAGCTCACGCAGGGTCTTCGCGTCGGCCTGACCGCGGGTGGTCTTCATGACCGCGCCGACCAGCGCGCCGACCGCAGCGACCTTGCCACTGCGGATCTTGTCGGCGATGCCCGGGTTCGCGGCGATCGCCTCGTCCACGGCCGCGGTGAGCGCGCCGGTGTCCGAGACGACCTCCAGGCCCCGGCTGGTCATGATCTCGGTGGGCGAGCCCTCACCATCGACCACGCCCTCCAGCACCGTGCGAGCCATCTTGTCGTTGAGCTTGCCGGCATCGACCAGCCCCTGCAGCTCGGCGACCTGGGCGGGGGTGGCACCGATCTCGGCCAGCTCCACGCCGCTCTCGTTGGCCCGACGGGACAACTCACCCAGCCACCACTTGCGGGCCGCGGCCGGAGTGGTGCCGGCGGCCACGGTGGCTTCGATCAGCTCGACCGCGCCCGCGTTCAGCACCGACTGCATGTCCAGGTCGGACAGGCCCCACTGCTGCTGCAGCCGACGCCGGTGCACCCGGGGCAGCTCCGGCAGAGCGGCCTTCAGCTCGACGACCCAGGCCGGGTCCGGGGCGAGCGGCACCAGGTCCGGCTCCGGGAAGTACCGGTAGTCGGTGGCCGTCTCCTTCGAGCGCCCGGAGGTGGTGTCGCCGGTGTCCTCGTGGAAGTGCCGGGTCTCCTGGGTGATCCGGCCCCCCGCGTCGAGCACCGAAGCCTGCCGCAGCATCTCCGAGCGGACCGCCCGCTCCACCGAGCGCAGCGAGTTGACGTTCTTGGTCTCGGTGCGGGTGCCCCACTCCTGCCCCGGCAGGTTGAGCGAGGTGTTCACGTCGCAGCGCAGCGAACCCTCCTCCATCCGCACGTCCGAGACGCCGAGGGTGCGGATCACGTCCCGCAGCTCGGTGACGTACGCCTTGGCCACGTCGGGGGCGAGCGCGCCGGTGCCCGGGATGGGCTTGGTGACGATCTCGACCAGCGGAATGCCGGCCCGGTTGTAGTCGACAAGCGACTCGGTCGCGCCGTGGATGCGGCCGGTCGCGCCACCGACGTGCAGCGTCTTGCCGGTGTCCTCCTCGAGGTGCACCCGCTCGATCTCGATCCGCACCGTCTCGCCGTTGACCTCGACGTCCAGGTAACCGTCGACACAGATCGGCTCGTCGTACTGGCTGATCTGGAAGTTCTTCGGCATGTCCGGGTAGAAGTAGTTCTTCCGCGCGAACCGGCACCACTCGGCGATCGAGCAGTTCAGTGCCAGGCCGATCCGGATGATCGCCTCGATGGCCGCCTTGTTGGCCACCGGCAGCGAGCCGGGCAGGCCCAGGCACACCGGGCAGACCCGGGTGTTCGGCTCGCCGCCGAAGTCGGTCGGGCAACCACAGAACATCTTGGTGTTCGTGCCCAGCTCGACGTGGGTCTCCAGGCCGATCACCGGTTCGTAGCGCGCGACAACCTCGTCGTACGCGGGCAGCGTCGTCGTCATCTGGGCTCCTGCCTCACAGTGCCGGTGGGGTGAACGTGCCGATGGCGGACTCCAGCGCGGCGGCCACCCGGTACATCCGGTCGTCGGCCATCGTCGGAGCCATCACCTGCAGGCCGACAGGCAGCCCCTCAGAGATGCCGCAAGGCACCGAGATGCCCGGCCCGCCGTACAGGTTGGTCGGGATGGTGTACAGGTCGGCCAGGTACATCTGGTACGGGTCGGCGGTCCGCGCGCCCATCGGGAACGCCACCGACGGGGTGGTCGGCGAGATCAGCGCGTCGACCCGCTCGAACGCGGCGGTGAAGTCCCGGGTGATGAGCGTCCGAACCTTCTGCGCCTGCCCGTAGTACGCGTCGTAGTAACCCGACGACAGCGCGTACGTGCCGATCATGATGCGGCGCTTGACCTCCGGGCCGAAACCGGCCTCGCGGGTCAGCGACATGACCTCCTCCAGCGACCGGTTGCCGTCGTCGCCGACCCGCAGGCCGAACCGGACGCCGTCGAACCGGGCCAGGTTGGAGGAGCACTCGCTCGGGGCGATCAGGTAGTACGCCGGCAGCGCGTACGAGAACGTCGGGCAGGACACCTCGACGATCTCCGCACCCAGCTTCGCGAGGGCGTCCACCGCCTCGCGGAACGCGGCCATCACGCCCGGCTCGGCGCCCTCGCCGACGAACTCGCTGACGATGCCGAGCCGTACGCCGGTCAGGTCACCGGTCGCGCCGAGCCTGGCCGCAGCCACCACGTCCGGCACGGGCTGCGGGATGGAGGTGGAGTCGCGCGGGTCGTGCCCGCCGATCACCTGGTGCAGCAGGGCCGCGTCGAGCACCGTACGCGCGCACGGGCCGGGGGTGTCCAGCGACGAGGAGAACGCGACCAGCCCGTAACGGGAGGTGCCACCGTAGGTGGGCTTCACGCCGACGGTGCCGGTGACCGCGCCGGGCTGGCGGATCGAGCCGCCGGTGTCCGAGCCGATCGCCAGCGGCGCCTCGTACGCGGCCAGCGCGGCCGCGCTGCCACCACCCGAGCCACCCGGAATCCGGCTCAGGTCCCACGGGTTGTGCGTCGGGCCGTACGCCGAGTATTCGGTGGAGGAGCCCATCGCGAACTCATCCATGTTGGTCTTGCCGAGCATCACCGTGCCGGCTTCGCGCAGCCGCTGCACGATCGTCGCGTCGTACGGCGGGCGCCAGCCCTCCAGGATCTTCGACCCCACGGTGGTCGGCACGCCCCGGGTGGCGAGCACGTCCTTGACCGCGACCGGCACACCCGCGAGGGGGCCCAACTCCTCGCCGGCGGCCCGGCGCTCGTCCACCGCGCGGGCCGCGGCGAGCGCGCCGTCGGTGTCCACGTGCAGGAAGGCGTGCACCCGGTCATCGACCGCGGCGATCCGGTCCAGGTGCGCCTGGGTCACCTCGACGGCGGAGGTCTCGCCGCCGGCGACCAGGGCCGCGATCTCCGTCGCGGTCATTCTGGTGAGATCGCTCATGCCGTCACTCCGCTTCGCTCCGCGACGCCATGAGGCACCAGCGCGCTGCATCGATGATTCGCTCGCTCACGCTCGCTCATGAGGCCACATCCTCGCTCAGGATCCGCGGGACGCGGAACCGCTGGTCCTCGGCGTCGGGCGCGCCGGACAGCGCCTCCTGCGGGGTGAGGCACGGCGTGACCACGTCCTCGCGCAGGATGTTGGTCAGCGGCACCGAGTGTGAGGTCGGCGGAATGTCCGCGGCGGCGACCTCACCGACCTGGGCGACGGCTTGGAGGATCACGTCGAGCTGGCCGGCGAACATGTCCAGCTCCTCCTCAGTGACGGCGAGCCGCGACAGGCGCGCCAGGTGCGCGACCTCCTCGCGGGAGATGGCGGCCATCCGTGCCCCCTTCTGATGTCCTGCTGGTCGGGCGGTGTGCCGGCCGCGCGATGGGTGAAGCGTGACGCGCGGTGACCGGAGCGAGTCTATTGTTCCGCTCCGGTGCCGCGTCCCCGACTCCCCCCTTCGCCGGCCCTCGTGCCGTGTTGGCGGGCGGGTCAGCGGGTGGGTCGACGCGCCGCGTCCGACTGCGGGTGCCCGCCGGTCGGGCGAACCGGTCGGTACCGGGCCAGCCAGGTGACCAGCTCCTCGGCGGGCATGGGCCGGGCGTAGAACCAGCCCTGAGCGGCGTCGCAGCCGGCGGCGTGCAGCATCCGCCAGGTCCGTTCGTCCTCGACGCCCTCGGCGACCACCCGCAGCCCCAGAGCGCCGGCCAGCTCGATCATCGACCGGACGATCGCCGCGTCGTCGGCGTCGTCCGCCATGCCGAGCACGAACGAACGGTCCACCTTCACCTCGGACAGCGGCAACCGCCGCAGGTGCTGCAGGGAGGAGTAGCCGGTGCCGAAGTCGTCCAGCGCGATGGCCACCCCGATCCGGTGCAGCCGCGAGATGGTCGCCAGCACCCGGCGCGGGTCAGCCATCAACGCACCTTCGGTGATCTCCACTTGCAGCCGCTCGGCCGGCACCCCGTAGCGGGCCAGTCGGTCGGCGATCTGGTCGGCGATCTCGCCGGTGTGCAGGTCGCGCACGCTGACGTTCAGTGCCGCGCGCAGGCCGATGCCGGCCGCCGACCACTTGGCGAGCTGCTCGACCACGTCGTCGACCACCCGACGGGTGAGCAGCCGCATCACCGCGCTCTGCTCGGCGACCCGGATGAGTTCCTCCGGGTCGACCATGCCCCGCCGCGGGTGCCGCCACCGCAGGAGGGCCTCGACGCCGACCACCTCGCCGGTCGCGATCGCGATCTGCGGCTGGTAGTACATGGTGATTTCCCCGGCGTCGTCGGCCGGCTCACCGTCCGCGTGCGCCCACCCGGTCGGTTCGAGCGGTTGCCCTGGTTTGCCCGGCCCGACGTCACTCCGAGACCCGGGGCCGCCGTCGCCCGTCGCGGCCACCGCGCTTCCGTTCGGTGCCCACCGACCGTTCCCGCCCCCGACGCGCCGCCCCCGGGCCGGGCCCGGACGGGTGCCGGTGACCGTGGCACGGGTGTTGCGCCCCCGGATCGGGTCGGCACCGGTGGCGATCCGGTTGATCAGCTCATCGGCGTGCATCAGCTCGGCGTCGTTGCGCCGGCGGCGTCCCCACCACCGGCCGCCGGCCCGCGCCGCCGCGGCGATCACCGACGCCGGGTCCGCGTGTGGCGCGGCCTCGGCCGGGGCACCGGTGGGCAGCGCCGCCCCGTCACCGCCGCGCACCTCCGCCGTCACGGCGAGGGGTACGTCGACCGTCCGCTTTGCGTCGGCCACCTCGCCCGGCACGCCGTCCCGGCCGTTCCCGTCGCCCTGCTCGGCGTGCTGGCCCTGCTCGGCGTGCAGGCCCTGCTCGGGCGTGCCCTCGGTGTGCTCGGCGTGCAGGCCCTGCTCGGACGCGCCCTCGGTGTGGCGCTGACCCGCCGGCTCGGCGTCGAACAGCTCGGCCGACGGGCTGGACTCCAGCACCCGGCGCAGGTCGGCGAGGAGGCCGAGTCGCTCGGCGGAGTTGTGGTCGGACTCCGGCGCGTAGACGGCCACCGTGTCGTTGCGGTGCTTGGCGTCGTACATCGCCACGTCGGCGTGGCGCATCAGGGTGGCGAAATCCTCGCCGTGCTCCGGGAAGAAGGCGATCCCGATCGACCCGCCCACGTCCAACGGCAGCCCGTCGAGGGGCACCGGCTCGGCCAGTGCCTGGACCACCCGGTCGGCCAACTCCCGCGCCTGACCGACGTCGGTCAACCCGGTCATCACGATGGCGAACTCGTCGCCCCCGAGCCGGGCGATCATCTGCGGTCGGGGCTGCACCTCGGTGAGCCGGGCGCTGACCTCGACCAGCAGCCGGTCGCCCACGGCGTGCCCGAGGGCGTCGTTGACGTTCTTGAAGCGATCCAGGTCGATCAGCAGCAGCGCCAGCTGCCCGTCGGGTTCGCCGCGGGCCGTCCGCTCGGCGTGCAGGTGCACCTGCTCGGCCACCTCGACCAGCAACGCCTTGCGGTTGGGCAGCCCGGTCAGCGGGTCGGCGGCGGCGAGGTGCTGCTGCTCGACGGTCAGCCGGGCCATCCGGTAGACGGCGAAGAGCGGCACCAGCACCAGCGGGATCAGCGCCGCGCTGACACGCGCGGCGGCGACCAGCACCGGGGCGAGCAGCAGCAGCGAGCCGGTGGAGAGCAACTCGAAACCGAGGCCCTGGCGGAGGGTGGGCCACCACCGGTCCCCGAAGCGCAGCCGCACCGCCCAGCTGACCAGCCCGTAGTTGACGACGAACCAGGCCAGCGTGGCGCCGCCGACGGCAGCGAGGTCGGTCCAGTGCAACCGCCCGCCGGAAAAGATGGCGCCCGGCCCGAGCTGGATCACCCCGTACGCGGCGGCGAGGGCGCACGCATACTGGCCGACGTTGAACGCCGTCCGCCACGGTGCGTGCCGCATCCGCCAGCCCGAGACGACCACCCCCAACGCCTGCACCACCACCGCCGGGCCGAGGCCCCAGCCGAGCAGGATCGCGAAGGTGAAGCAGGTGGACGGGTACACCGCGGAGGTCTGCCGACGCCCCGGCGGGACGAACGGGCGCGCGTCGCAGACCACGGCGAGCACCGCCATCGTCCAGAACGCCACCGGCAGCCGGGACACCTCGCCCGGGAGCGTCGCGAGTGGAACGGCGGCGGTCAGCGCGGCGACCGCCAGGATGCCAGCGACGAAGGTGGCGAACGGTGCGACCCGTCCCGGGGGGAGCGAGTTGCGTGGATCGGCGACCTCCACCACACCTCCCGACCGACAGTCGGCGTGCCGGTGCGCACGCCGTGACCCAATGAAACGCCCTCGGCCCCCGGTTTCCCGGTATGACAGTCACGAATCGGTCGTAGTCGTAATTAAGTTGGTATACGCGGCCAGTCGCCGCGTCAAGCCCTCGGCGGGATCAGCCGGCCAGCTGAGCGACTTCCCGTGCGGCGTCCGGACCCGCGTCCAGCAGCAACCGGAACCCGTCCTCGTCGAGCACCGGCACCTTGAGGCTGACCGCCTTGTCGGCCTTGGACCCGGGGTTGTCCCCCACGACCACGAAGCTCGTCTTCTTGGAGACCGACCCGCTGACCTTGCCACCCCGGGTCTGGACGGCCTCGGCGGCCTGGTCCCGGGAGAAGCCGGCGAGCGTGCCGGTCACCACCACGGTCAGCCCCTCCAACGGGCGCGGCCCCTCGTCGACCGCCTCCTCGGCCATCCGTACGCCTGCTTCGGCCCACTTGCGGACGACCTCGCGGTGCCAGTCCACGGCGAACCACTCCCGGATGCTGGCCGCGATGGTCGGCCCGACCCCGTCGACAGAGGACAGCTCCTCCTCGCTGGCCGCGTCGATGGCCTCCATCGAGCGGAAATGCCGAGCGAGCGCCTGGGCGGCGGTGGGCCCGACATGCCGGATGGAGAGCGCCACCAGCACCCGCCACAGGTCACGCTCCCGAGCCACCGCGAGGTTGTCCAGCAGCTTGACCGCGTTGCTGCCCAGGCTGCCGTCCTTGTTGATGAAGAACGGGGACCGGGACAACTGCTCGGCGTCGAGCTGGAAGAGGTCACCCTCGTCCGCGATGGTCTCCGCGTCCAGCAGGGCGGCCGCGCCCTTGTAGCCGAGCGCCTCGATGTCGAAGGCACCGCGACCGGCGAGGTGGAACACCCGCTCGCGCAGCTGGGCCGGGCAGCTGCGGGTGTTGGGGCAACGGATGTCGATGTCGCCCTCCTTCGCGGGCGCGAGCGGGGTGCCGCAGGCCGGGCAGCTGGTTGGCATGACGAACGGACGGGCGTCGGCGGGCCGCAGGTCGACCACCGGGCCGAGCACCTCGGGGATCACGTCGCCGGCCTTGCGCAGCACCACCGTGTCGCCGATCAACACGCCCTTGCGCTCGACCTCACGGGCGTTGTGCAGGGTGGCGAGCGCGACGGTGGAGCCGGCGACCCGCACCGGTTCGAGCACGGCGAACGGAGTGACCCGCCCCGTACGCCCCACGTTGACGTCGATGTCGAGCAGCTTGGTGGTGACCTCCTCCGGCGGGTATTTGAAGGCGATCGCCCAGCGCGGGGCGCGGCTGGTCGAACCGAGCCGACCCTGGATGGAGACCGGATCGACCTTGACCACCACGCCGTCGATCTCGTGCTCGACGTCGTGCCGGTGCTCGGCGTAGTAGGCGATGTATTCCGCCACCCCGGCCAGATCCGGCACGACCCGCCACCGGTCGCTGGTCGGCAGCCCCCACGCTTTGAGCGCCGCGTACGACTCGGACTGAGCGGTCGGCTGGAACCCACTGCGGGCGCCGATGCCGTGGACCACCAGGCGCAGCGGCCGGGACGCGGTGACCCGTGGGTCCTTCTGCCGCAGGCTGCCCGCAGCGGCGTTGCGGGGATTGGCGAACGGTGCTTTGCCCTGCTCCACCAGACTCGCGTTGAGATCGGCGAAACCGGCGATCGGGAAGTAGATCTCGCCCCGGACCTCCACCAGCTCGGGGATGACCGGGAAGTCGGCCGAGGGAGTGAGCTGGCCGGGCACGTCCCGGATGCTGCGCACGTTGGCGGTGACGTCCTCACCGGTGCGGCCGTCACCCCGGGTGGCCGCCCGGACCAGCCGGCCCGCCTCGTAGGTCAGGTTGATCGCGAGCCCGTCGACCTTCAGCTCACAGAGGTAGGGCACCAGGCCACCGGCGTCCCGCTCGACCCGCTCGGCCCACACTGCCAGCTCCTCGTCGGCGAAGGCATTGTCGAGCGAGAGCATCCGCTCGGCGTGGGTGACCGGGGTGAAGTCGGTCGAGAACGTGCCGCCCACCCGCTGGGTCGGCGAATCCGGCGTACGCAGAGCCGGAAACTCCTCCTCCAGTGCCTCCAGCTCGCGTAGCTGCCTGTCGAACTCGGCGTCGGCGATGGTCGGCGCGTCCAGCACGTAGTAACGGTATTGATGCTCGGTCAGCTCACGGCTGAGCGTGGCGTGCCGCTCCCGCGCCTGCGGCGTCGGCTCGGCGCCGGCCGCCGCCTCCTGAGCCGGGCTGACCTGCTGACCGACCTGTTCCTCGGACACCCCGCCACCTTCGGACACGCCTGCGACCTCCCTGATCACGCTACTCCGGCACGGTATCGGGCCGGTGGGACAATCCGTCGCCCACCCGCGTCGGAGGCGACGTCACCCTCCGCCGAGTCCCCGTGATCATCTGATGCTCGGCAGTCGTCGACGGGGCGGTCCGGCTGCCGCGGTGTGGTTGGCGGGCGGCACGGGCGGCGGCGTGCGAGGATCGCCGGACGATGGCGGCCGGTGGGCCGCAGGGAGGCGGAGGTAGCGATGCCGGACGCGCTGCTCTGGGCGGTGGCGATCCTGCTGGCGGTTGCCGCTGGCTGGGTGTGGAACAGCTGGCGACATCGCATCGCGAACCGGCGCCCCGGAACCCGGCCGGGTCGGGGCACCACCTCCCGCACCGGCGGCCGTCGTCCGGCGCCGCCCCGGCCGCGCGGCGCCGAAGGCTCGACCGCCAAGCCCCGCTCGCGCGACACCGATCGGCCGTCCGTCAAGCCCCGCCGGAGCGACGCCGATCGGCACGGCGACGCCCCGGCACCCGGCGAGATCTGGTGGGCCGACGTCCCGTACGCCGACGGCACCGGGTCGAAGGTGCGTCCCTGTCTGGTGCTGCGCGCCGACTCCCGGGGCGCCGACGTCCTGAAGATCACCAGCCAGGACAAGAGCGACCGGGACGACCACGTGCGGATCCCCACCCGGGACTGGGATCCCGACGCCGAACACGACAGCTACCTGAGCCTCACCGAGCCGGCCCGGATCAGCTCGGCCGCCTTCGCCGATCGCGCCGGCCGATGCGACGCCGACCTGTGGCGGCGCGTCCGCAGCCTGCGCCACCTGCCCACCAGCTGACCCGGCACGGCCAACCCGGCACGGCCAACCCGGCACGGCCAACCCGCCACGGCTGGGCCACTCGTGGCCGACCCCTGGCCGCGATCGACCCGGGTTGCCAGAGACCGGGGTATCCAGGCCCAGGAACACCCCGCCTTTCAGGAAACCAAGTCGATCACGGGCCAGCGCCGGCCACGAGCGGTCGGCCACGATAGGTCAGGCCGGCCACGGCAGGTCAGGGCGGGTCGACGTCGGGCACGGCAGGTCGGCTAGGGCGGGTCGGCCACGGCGGGTCAGTCCCAGGCGGCGCCGAGCGTGGCGAGCTGGTCCGCGTACTCGATGCGGTCGACCCAACCGGATGGCCAGGCGGCCATCCCGAGGGCCGCGCCCACGAAGGCGCCGGCCAGGGCCGCGATCGAGTCGGAGTCGCCGGCGGTGGTCGCGCCCCGGGCCAGTGCCGCTACCGGGTTGTCGGCATGCCGTACGGCGCAGAGCAACGCGGTGGCCAGCGCCTCCTCGGCCACCCAGCCCTCCCCGGTGGCCCGGCACGGGTCACCGCCGTCGTCCGGCTCCCCCAGCGCGGCCGTCAGTCGGCCCAGCGCCAGCAGGCACTCGTCCCAGCCTCGGGCGATGAACTCCTCCGCGCTGCGGACCCCGGGGCGCTGCCAGAGGTCACCCAGCCACTGCTCCCGGTACACCAGGCGCTGGGCCAGCGCCCGTTCGGTGAGAATCGCGGGAAGCTCGGGCAGCGAGGCGCCCATGCGTAGCGCGAAGACCGCGTACGCGGTGAGCTCGCTGGCGGCCAGCCCGGTCGGGTGACCGTGGGTCAACCCGGCCTGCAGCTGGGCCAATCCGGCCAGCGTGTCCAGGTCCACGTCGAGCAACCCGACCGGGGTGACCCGCATGTTGGCCCCGCACCCCTTCGACCCGGCCACGGTCGCCTCCTGCCAACGCAGCCCACGGCTCAGCTCGGCGCAGGCGCGCAGGCAGGTCATGCCCGGGGCACGGTTGTTGTCCGGGCTGACCGCCCAGGCGACGAAGCGTCGGCGCAGCAGCGGCTCCACCACCTCCGGGGTGAGCGAGGAAGCCTCCTGCAGCGCCCAACCCACCGCCAGCGCCATCTGGGTGTCGTCGGTGACCAGCGCAGGCTCACCGGACAACTCACGCGGACCGGTCGGGCCGTACCGGTGCTCGATTTCGGCGACGGTCAGGAACTCGGTCGGCTTGCCCAACGCATCACCGTAGGCGAGGCCGAAGAGCGAGCCGGAGGCACGCAGCGCGGAGGTGTGGATCACCGCGGCCATGATGCCCGGCCGCCGTGATCCACGCCAGGCTCAGTCCCAGCAGAGGCAGAATGGGTGGCCGGCCGGGTCCGCGTAGACCCGGAAACCCTCACCCTCACCGGGCAGCCGCCGAGCGCCGAGCGCGAGCGCGGCCTTCTCGGCACTTTCGATGTCGTCCACCGTCACGTCCAGGTGGAACTGCTGGGGGCGCTCCGGATCCGGCCAGGCCGGCGGGCGCAGGTCGAGCGCCTGCTGGAAGGCGAGGCGCGGCTGGTGCCCGGGAGGGCCGCCGAGCACCACCCAGTCGTCGTCGAAGTCACCCTCGGAGAGAGGCACACCGAGCAGTTCGGCGTAGAACGCCGCCAGCGCCCGCGGATCCGGGCAGTCGATAACCACTGAACGCAGCTGTCCAATCATGACCGTCATCCTGCCCACCGGGTACGACAGGAAACCTCAGTCCTCGGCGAAGCGCCGCCCGGCGTCGCGGCACGCCGCGAGCACCGCCCGCGCGTACTCCGGAGTGGCACCGGCGAGACCGCAGGCCGGGGTGACCACCACCTGCTCGGCCAACTGTCGACGAGGGAAGCCGAGGCGGTCCCAGACCTGGCGTACCCGATCGGCGATCTGCGCGGAGGTCGGCGCGCCACCGGCCGACGGCGGCCGGGTCGGCGCGGCCCCGGCCAGCAACCCGAGGCCGGCGTCGATCGCCTCGCCCAGCGGGTCCAGCTTGGTGACCAGGTCGAGGTCGAGGGCGACCGCGACGGCGCCGGTGGAGCGGATCAGCTCCAGCGGCACGTCCGGGGCGCAGCAGTGCACCACCGTCGGCACGCCGACCGCCTCGACGACCGTGCGCAGCAGCGCGGCCGCGTCCACCGGATCGACCGCCCGGTACGCGCCCAGCCCGCTCTCGGTCGGCACCCGCCCGGCCAGCACGGTCGGCAGCGACGGTTCGTCCAACTGGAGCAGCACTGACGCCCGGGGCAGCCGCCGGGCCACCGCCGCGACGTGCGCGCGCAGCCCCTCGGCGAGGGAGCCGGCCAGATCGCGGACCGCGCCGGGGTCACGCAACAGGCGGCCACCGATCGGCAACTCCAGAGAGGCTGCCAGCGTGAGCGGGCCAGCGGCCTGCACCTTGATCGGCCCGGCGTACTCCTCGGCCTGTTCGGCGAGCTGGTCCAGGTCGCGTTCCATCAGGTCGCGGGCCCGGCGCAGGTCGCGGCCCGGACGCGGGGCGACCTGCCACCGCCCGGCGTACACCTCGACGGGCAGCTCGACCAGCAGCCCGGCGCTGCGGCCGATCAGGTCGGCGCCGGGACCACGCGCCGGCAGTTCGGGCAGGTGGGGCAGCTCGGGAAGCTCGCCGAGGACCACCCGCTGGGCCTCGGCGATGTCGGTGCCGGGCAGCGAACCAATTCCGGTTGCCGCGCCGGCCGGCCAGGGCCACGCCTGATCTGTCACGGCCGAAGGCTATCCCGGCGTACGCCAGGCTGTGCGGCGACCGCGCGGTCAGCCGCTGATGGTCGCCGAGCCGAGGACCACGTCGCCGGCCGGGTCCGGCCGGTACGCCACCACGGCCTGGCCGGCGGCGACGCCGCGTACCGGCCGGCGCAGCTCGGCGTGCAGCAGGTCGCCGTTCAGGGCGACGGCCGCCGGCACCACGTCGCCGTGTGCGCGCAGCTGCACCTCGCACTCGACCGGCGCGTCCGGACGTGCGCCACCGGTCCAGACCGGACGAACGGCGCGGACCTCGGACACCTCCAGCGCCTCGGCGGGGCCGACGGTCACCGTGTTGGTCTTCGGCGTGATGGAGAGCACATAGCGCGGCCGACCGTCCGGGGCGGGCCGGTCCAGGTGCAGCCCGCGGCGTTGCCCCACCGTGTACGCGTATGCGCCGCTGTGACTGCCGACCACCGCGCCGGTGCTGGCGTCCACCACGTCGCCGGGTGCCTCGCCGAGACGGCCCGCCAGGAAGCCGCGGGTGTCACCGTCGGCGATGAAGCAGATGTCGTGCGAGTCCGGCTTGTCGGCCACCGCCAGGCCACGCTCGGCGGCCTCCGCGCGGACCTGCGCCTTGGTCGAGTCGCCCAGCGGGAAGATCGAACGGTCCAGCTGCTCGCGGGTGAGCACGGCCAACACGTACGACTGATCCTTGGCCACGTCGACACTGCGCCGCAGCAGCCCGTCCGGGCCGAGCCGGGCG
Organism: Micromonospora sp. NBC_01638; assembly: GCF_045209745.1. Taxonomy (NCBI): domain Bacteria; kingdom Bacillati; phylum Actinomycetota; class Actinomycetes; order Micromonosporales; family Micromonosporaceae; genus Micromonospora; species Micromonospora sp. NBC_01638. The sequence goes on along the minus strand of NZ_CP109273.1, from coordinate 3,565,765 downwards.
TGGTGCCCGGTCACCACCGCATCGAAGCCCAGGGCCACCGCCCGGTCCAGCACCGCCGCGAACTTGATCTTCTCGTTGCAGCGCAGGCAGGGATTCGGCGTACGGCCGGCGGCGTACTCGGCGACGAAGTCGTCGACCACGTCCTCGTGGAAGCGGTCGGCCATGTCCCACACGTAGAACGGGATGCCGATCACGTCGGCGGCCCGCCGGGCGTCCCGGGAGTCCTCCAGGGTGCAGCAGCCGCGCGCCCCGGTCCGATAGGTCTGTGGGTTGCGGGCCAACGCCAGGTGCACACCGGTCACGTCATGCCCGGCCGCCACCGCCCGCGCCGCCGCCACGGCCGAGTCAACCCCGCCCGACATTGCTGCCAATACCCTCACCGGCCCACTCCCTTCCCCAACCCAACCCAACCCTATCCACCCCGCCACCTCTCCACCCCACAGCCGCCCCGCCCCCAAACCACCCCACCCCGCCGCCCGCCCCGCCCGCCCGCCCCGCGCCCCGCCCGCCGCCCGCCCCGCCCGCCAGCCTTTCGTCGATCTAGGGCAAATCGTTGTGATCAGAGATCATCCAACGACGATTTGCCCTAGATCGACGGGGCCAGGGCGGGGCAGGCGGGCGGGGCGGGGGCGGGCGGGCGGCGGGGCGGGCAGGGCCGGGGGGCAGGCGGGAGGGCGGGGCGGGGGTGGGGCGGGGCGGGTTTAGCGGGGGGTGCGGAGGGCGGCGGCTCGGCGGGCCCGGTCCACCGCTGCGGGGAGGGCCGCTATCAGGGCGTCCACGTCGGCCTGGGTGCTGGCGTGGCCCAGGGTGAAGCGCAGCGAGGAGCGGGCGCGGTCGTCGTCGGCGCCCATCGCCAACAGCACGTGCGACGGCTGGGCCACGCCCGCCGAGCAGGCCGAGCCCGTCGAGCAGGCGATCCCCTGGGCGTCGAGCAGGAGCAGCAGAGCGTCGCCCTCGCAGCCCGGAAAGGAGAAGTGCGCGTTGCCGGGCAGCCGGTCGTCCGGATCACCGTTGTAGATCACCTCGGGCACCGCCCGGCGGACCCGCTCGATCAGGTCGTCACGGAGCGCGGCCACCCGGGCCGCGTACTCCTGCTGGCCCTTCACCGCCGTCTCGACGGCGACCGCGAAGGCGACGATGCCGGCGGTGTCCAGGGTGCCGGAGCGTACGTCGCGTTCCTGGCCGCCGCCGTGCAGCAGCGGCGTGGCCGCCACGTCCCGGGCGAGCAGCAGGGCGCCCACGCCGGTCGGGCCGCCCATCTTGTGCCCGGTGACGGTCAGCGCGGAGACCCCGCTGGCGCCGAAGTCGACGGGCACCTGACCGACTGCCTGGATGGCGTCGGTGTGGAACGGCACGCCGTGTTCGGCCGCCACGGCGGCCAGCTCGGCGACCGGCTGGACGGTGCCCACCTCGTTGTTCGCCCACATCGCGGTGACCACGGCCACCAGGTCGGCGTGCGCGGCCAACTCGGCGCGCAGGTCCGCCGGGTCGAGCCGGCCGGCGGCGTCCACCGGCAGCCAGCCGACCTCGGCGCCCTCGTGCTGGGCCAGCCAGTCGACCGCGTCCAGCACCGCGTGGTGCTCGACGGCGCTGGAGACCACTCGTCGGCGGTCGGGGCCGGCTCCCCGGCGGGCCCAGAAGATGCCCTTGACCGCGAGGTTGTCACTCTCCGTGCCGCCACCGGTGAAGATCACCTCAGAGGGCCGGGCGCCCAGGACCGCGGCCACCCGCTCGCGCGACTCTTCGACCCGCCGGCGGGCACGGCGACCCGACGCGTGCAGGGAGGACGCGTTGCCGACCTCGCGGGCGGTAGCGACGTACGCCTCCAGTGCCTCATCGAGCATCGGGGTCGTCGCCGCGTGATCCAGGTATGCCATCACCGTTCAGCCTACGGCCGACACCTCGGAGACCGGATGCCGGAGGGGACTCCGGTGAACGGCCCGGCCGTGCCGAGGCGGGACTCCCCGCCCCGGCACGGTGCCGGCGGACGCCACCACCGAGCGGCAGGCGTACGCCGGCGCCGGTGAGCACGTGTCACCAGCTGTTCGCGCCCGTGCCGGCCTGACCGCCGTCACCGCTGGGCAGATCGACGCCACCAGCGGCCAAGGGTGACGCCCGGGTTCTCCAGGACGGGCAATTACCTCCGCATGTGGCGAATCTCCCGCGCGTCCCGGGGTACTACGAGGTCTGGCTCCTCAATCCGACAACAACACCCGCCACTGCGGCGACAGCCTGTTGAGGGGCACCCTGACGGGCTGTTCGGCGGGCCGGATCAGCTCCCCGGCCCGCCGAACAGCTCTTACGACGAAAAGAAGTGGCCGCCCAGAAGGTGGGCGGCCACTTCCTTGTCCTGCGCTGCCGGCGGACCGGCAGGGTCACTTGCGCTTGCGGATCTCCTCGGCGGCCTGCGGGACGATCTTGAACAGGTCGCCCACCACGCCGAAGTCGGCCAGCTCGAAGATCGGTGCCTCGCCGTCCTTGTTGACCGCGACGATGGTCTTCGAGGTCTGCATGCCGGCCCGGTGCTGGATGGCACCGGAGATGCCGAGCGCGACGTAGAGCTGCGGGGAGACCGTCTTGCCGGTCTGGCCCACCTGGAACTGGTGCGGGTAGAAGCCGGAGTCGACCGCCGCCCGGGACGCGCCGACGGCGCCGCCGAGCAGGTCGGCCAGCTCCTCGACCAGCTTGAAGTTGTCGGCGTTGCCGACACCGCGACCACCGGAGACGACCACGCCGGCCTCGGTCAGCTCGGGGCGGGAGCCCTTCTGCTCGGCGACCCGCTCGACGACCTTGGCCAGCTTGTCGGTGTCGGTGACCGACACGGTGAGCTGCTCGATCGCCGGGGTGGCCGCCGCCGGGGAGGGGGTGACCGAGTTGGGCCGGACGGTGACCAGCGGCAGGCCCTTGGTGACCTTGGACTTGACGATGGTGGAGCCGGCGAAGGCGATCTGGGTGGCGGTGCCGTCGGCGTCCAGGCCGACCACGTCGGTCAGGATGCCGTTGTCGAGCTTGACGGCGAGCCGGGCGGCGATCTCCTTGCCCTCCTGGGCCGAGGCCAGCAGCACGGCGGCCGGCTGCACCCGCTTGACCAGCTCGGCCAGCACGGTGGCCTTGGGGGCCACCAGGTAGCCGTCGATCTCGTCACCCTCGGCGGCGTAGATCTTCTCCGCGCCGTACTCGCCCAACTTGCCGCTCAGCGCCTCGGCGGCGCCAGCGCCGCCGAGCACCACCGCGCTCGGGGTGCCCAGCTCGCGGGCGAGGGTGAGCATCTCCAGGGTGACCTTCTTGACGCCGAATTCCTTGGTGGCTTCGACGACGACGAGAACCTCAGACATGTCCAGACCCGCTCTCACACGAACTTCTCGGTGGCGAGGAACTCGACCAGCTTGACGCCGCCCTCGCCCTCATCGGTGATCTTGGCACCGCCGGAGCGCGGCGGGCGCTTGGTGTGCTCGATGACGGCGCTGGTGGCACCGTCGAAGCCCACCTCGGCGGACGCGACGCCGAGATCGGCCAGGGAGAGCGTCTGCACCGGCTTCTTCTTGGCGGCCATGATGCCCTTGAAGGAGGGGTAGCGCGGCTCGTTGATGGTGTCCCAGACGGAGACCACGGCCGGGGTGGAGGCGGTGACCACCTCGTACCCCTCCTCGGTCTGCCGCTCGACGGTCAGCGTGGCACCGTCGACGGTGAGCTTGCGGGCGCCGGTGAGCGCCGCGACGCCCAGCCGCTCGGCGATCATGTGCGGCAGGACCTGGACCCGGCCGTCGGTGGACTCGGCGCCGCAGATCACCAGGTCGGCACCCAGCTGACCGAGCGCGGCGGCGATCACCTTCGAGGTGGCGACCGCGCACGAGCCGTGCAGGGCGTCGTCCACCACGTGCACGGCCTTGTCCGGGCCCATGGAGAGCGCCTTGCGGATCGACTCGGTCGCCCGGTCCGGACCCATGGTCAGGATGGTGACCTCGCCGCCGTGCGCCTCCTTGATCTTCAGCGCCTCCTCGATGGCGTACTCGTCCATCTCGTTGATCACGTTGTTCGCCGAACCGCGGTCGACGGTGTTGTCGTCATTGCGCAGGTTGCGGTCCGCGCCCGAATCAGGCACCTGCTTGACGAGTACGACGATATTCATCGCGCTTCGACGACCCTCCTGTGTGGTGATGCGATTCGCTCGCCCGGTATGGGGCGCAGCGTCGCGCGTCGGTCGACGCCAGGTCAACCGTGGGCTGCTGTGCAGTTGCCCACGGGCAATGTTACCTGTCAGTAGGTTGCGCTCCCGAGGCACACCGAGTGACACAGCTCACCGACCGGCGGCCGGTCAGGTCGGCTCGGCCAACGCACTCCGGATCTGGTCGATGGCCGCCGTCTCGGCGGGCGCAACCCCGTCGTGCGCCCCGGCCACCCGGTCCGCCGCGGTCAACACCACCGAGCGGTACGCCTCCACGTCCTGCGGTGACTTCTCGCCCAGGATCCGCACCGCCTGACGCAGTGCCGGCAGCACCACCGACTCGATCTCCAACTGTGAGTCCCGGGGAAGCCACGGCAGCGGGCCGGTGGTCAGCGCCTCCTTGACCGTTCCGCTGGCGTCGGCGAGCGCGCCGGACGCGGCGATGCTCTCCCGGATCACCCCCAGCATCCCCGGTTCGGCGTTGGAGACCAGCAAGACAGCACCGAAGGCACCGGTCTTGAGGGTCAGCCGCTCCTCGTCCGTCAACCGCTGCTCCATGATCACGGAGTGTAGACGTACGGGGTCGTCGTGGTGATCGGGATGAGGCCGAGTCGCTGGAGGATCGGTCGGCTGTCCTCGGAGGCGTCGACCTGCAACAGCGTCCGGCCCCGCTGCTCGGCCAGCCGCGCCCGGTACGTGACCAGCGCCCGGTAGATGCCCTTGCGACGCCACTGCGGCAGGGTGGACCCACCCCAGAGGGTGGCGAATCCGGTGTTCGACGGGAACCGCACCCAGCCGGCGCTCACCACCGTCTCCCCCGCCTCGGCCACCACCACGGTGATCGAGTGCGGGTCGGCGTCGAGCTCCTTCGCCAGCCCCCACACCAGGTGCGAGCGGTCCGCTTGCCAGACCTCCTCCTCCATGGCGGCGATCCGCTCCAGGTCGGCCCGGGAGGTCACCTCACGAAGGCGTACCCCCTCGGGGGCGACCGGCAGCGCGGCGGCCAACGGGGCGACCGGCCCGACCACGACGGTCTCCCGGTCCTGCGGCACGAAGCCGGCGGCGCGCAGGCGGTCACCCAGGTCGGCGGGTTCGTCGTGCTCGTTGAGCTTCCACTCCACCGACTCGCCGCGCTCGTGGAACAGTTGCACCTGCCGGGCGATCAGCTCGTCCAACGCGTCACCGGTCAATCCGGCGAGGTTGCGGTAGGTGAGGAACCCACCGGCGTCGATCCCGAAGATCCGGACCAGCGGCCCGTCCCGCTCCACCGTCACCCCGGCCGGGACCGGGTCGGGGATCTCCGGGCGGAGTTGGTTGTCGTAGGCGGTACGCAGCGTCAGCACATCGAGATCAGTCACCGATCCAGGCTAAGCGGGAGGGGAAGCGGATAATCTCCCACCGTGTGGGCGGCGATCAGGCGATGGTTCGACCCGGCGGAGCTGGGCTCGGTCGGTGAACGGCCGGATTACCGGTTCTCCCTGGCCAACGAACGGACCTTCCTCGCCTGGCTGCGCACCGGGCTGGCGCTGGTCGGTGGCGGGTTGGCCGTCGCGCAGTTCCTGCCACCCCTGCCGATGGGCCATCTGCGGGAGGTGATCGCGGTCGCACTGCTGCTGCTCGGCGGCGCCGTCGCGATCCGCGCCGTGGACCACTGGGCGCGCACCGAACGGGCCATCCGGCTCGGTCAGGAGCTGCCCGCGTCCCGGTTTCCCGCCATCCTTGCCCTCGCCGTCGGTGCCGGGGCGGTGCTGCTGGTGATCGCGGTGCTGGTCCGGGCGATCGGGGGACGGTGAGCGCCGGACGCGACCCGGGGCTGCAACCGGAGCGGACCCGGCTGGCCTGGCGGCGCACGCTGCTCACGTTGACTGTGGTGACCGCGCTCGCCGTCCGGCTGGCATCGAACGGCAGCCCGGTCGGGGCGCTGGTCGCCGGTGCGGCCGTCCTGATCTGGGGAGCCGTGCTCGTGCTCTGCTGGCCCCGCAGCACCGGCACCGGGCCGGCGCGCACCGGCGGCCGAACCCTGCCCCTGGTCGCGCTGGGCACGGTCGGGCTCGCGCTGCTGGGATTGGTGCTGGCCGTTAGCGGACTGTGGTGATGCGACGAGGTGAGCCATGATGGGTGCATGGCCCGGCTGTACGTTCTCCTCTTCCTGGTGCAGATTGTCCTCGCCGTCTGCGCACTGATCAGTTGCCTCTCCGCCGAGGAGGGCCAGATTCGCGCCCTGCCCCGGATCGCCTGGGTGCTGATCATCTTGTTCTTCCCGCTGGTCGGCTCGATCGCCTGGTTCATCGCCGGCCGGGAGCCCAGTTCCGGCGCCCCCAAGGGCTGGCCGGGCGGCCCCGGCCCCGCCGAGCGGCAGCGCCCCCGCCCCCTCGCCCCCGACGACGACCCGGAGTTCCTGCGTTCCATGCAGGACCGCGCCAAGCAGCAGGACCAGGAGCTCTTCCGCCGCTGGGAGGAAGACCTGCGCCGGCGCGAGGACGACCTCCGCCGCGACGGTGAGCCGCCACGCGAGGGTGACCGCCCGGAGGTGTGAGCGAGCCGCCGCCGCCCGCTGGGGCGACGGCGGCGGGTGCGACTCAGGCCAGGTTCGACGACCGGGGGTACGCGTCGGTCGGGTCGGTGAGCACGTTGACCAGGTACGGCACTCCGGCGTCGAACGCCCGTTGCAGGGCCGGACCCAGATCGGCCGCCTTGGCGACCGTCTCCCCCGCACCGCCGAGCGCGCTGACCACCGTGTCGTAGCGCAGCTCCGGCTGCAGGTCGGCGGCCACGTCGTAGCCGTACATGGCCCGCATCGGGTGCTTCTCCAACCCCCAGATGCCGTTGTTGCCGACGACGATCACCACCGGCAGCTTCTGGCGGACCAGCGACTCGACGTCCATCAGCGAGAAGCCCGCGGCACCGTCGCCCATCAGCACGCAGATCTGTCGGTCCGGGTGACTGACCCGCGCACCCATGGCGTAGCCCATGCCGGTGCCCAGGCAGCCGTACGGGCCCGGGTCCAGCCAGGTGCCGGGCTGCGCCGGCTCCAGGTACCGCCCGGCGTACGACACGAAGTCGCCGCCGTCGCCGATGGTGATCGCGTCGCGGGCCAGCACCCGGCGCAGCTCGCCGTAGATCCGGGCCGGCCGGATCGGGTCGGTCTCGGCGGCCATCTCCGCGGCGTCCCGAGCCTTCGCCGCGTCCTCGGCGACCCGCAGGTCGGCGATCCAGTCGGTGTGGTCGGCCCGGTCGCCGACGTGGTCGGCCAGCGCGGAGAGGATCAGGCGCAGGTCGCCGGCGGGAGCGACGGCCGGCTGCACGTGCGTCGCCCGCTGGGTGGGCGCGTCGACGATGTGCACCACCTTGGCATCGCCGAAGTCACCGAAGCTGAGCCGGAAGTCCAGCGGGGTGCCGACCACCACGACCACGTCGGCGCCGGAGAGCGCGGCCCGGCGGGCCTTGGCGAACGCGAGCGGGTGCTCCGGTGGAAGCGAACCGCGGCCCATGCCGTTGGTGAAGACCGGCACCTGCAACGCTTCGGCCGCCTCGCGCAGTGCCGGGACCGCGTCGCCTGCGTACACGTCGGAACCGGCGATGATGACCGGTCGCTGCGCCCCGGCGATGAGCATCGCGGCGCGGCCGACCTCCTCCGGGTCCGGCACGACCGGGTCGACGCCCGCCACGGCGGGCAGGTCGGCCTCGGCGATCGAGAAGACCGTCTCGAGCGGGAAGTCGAGGAAGGCCGGGCCGCGGTGCGGGGTGAGCGCGGCGTTGAGCGCGGCGCCCACCGCGCGCGGGATGTCGTCGGTGCTGAACACCGTCTCGGCGTGCTTGGTGACCGGGGCGACCAGCGGGAGGTGGTCCATCTCCTGGAGGCTGCCCGAGCCCCAGCGGAACGCCGGTGCCCTGCCCCCGAGCACCAGCACCGGGGAGGCGTTGAAGAAGGCGCTGGTCATGCCCGAGATGCCGTTCGTGACGCCGGGGCCGGCGGTGAGCACGGCGAGGCCCGGACGGCGCTGGAGCTTGGCCACCGCCTCGGCGGCGAACACCGCGGACTGCTCGTGCCTGACGTCGTAGATCGGGAAGTCACTCTTGTACGCGGCGTCGTAGAGCGGGAAGACGTGCCCGCCGGACAGCGTGAACATCTCCCGTACGCCGTGCGCGCGTAGTGCCGCGAGCGCCAACTCGCCGCCGTGACCCTCGATCCGCTCCGTCATGTCGCTCCCATCGTCCGTGGCCGGGATCACAGGTTACCGGCCAGTCACTTGGCGCTGTGACCGTGGTCCCGGCCGCCGGACGCCGCCGAGGTCAGGGCGCCCGGCTGGGAGCTCGACTGGTCAGCGGCCGGTGAAGCCCGGCTTGCGCTTCTCGACGAAGGCCGCCATGCCCTCACGACGGTCGTCGGTGGCGAACAGCGCCGCGAAGAGCTGACTCTCCCAGGCCAGGCCCGAGTTCAGGTCCATGTCCAGGCCGCCGTCGACCGCCAGCTTCGCCGCGCGCAGCGCCTGCACAGGCCCGGTCAGGTACGGAGTGATCAGCGCGACGGCCGTGTCGTACACCTCGGCGGCCGGGGCTACCCGGTCGGCGAGGCCGATCCGCAGCGCCTCCTGCGCGTCCACCATCCGCCCGGACATGATCAGGTCCTTGGCACGGGCCGGGCCGACCAGGCGGGCCAGCCGCTGGGTGCCGCCCGCGCCGGGGATGATGCCCAGCTTGATCTCGGGCTGACCGAGCTTGGCGTCCTCGGCGACCACCCGCCAGTCGCAGGCCAACGCCAGTTCGCAGCCACCACCGAGGGCGTACCCGGTGATCGCGGCGACCACCGGCTTGGGGATCCGGGCGATCGCGCCGAGCGCGCTGGACAGGTTCGCGGCCCGGTCGGCCATGTCCACGTAGGACATGTCCGCCATCTGCTTGATGTCCGCACCGGCGGCGAAGACCTTCTCCCCGCCGTACACGATGACGGCGCGGACCTCGGGGTCGGCGGTGGCCGCCGTGGCGGCGGCCCGCAACTCCTCCTGCACCTGGGTGTTGAGCGCGTTCATCGGCGGCCGCTCCAGCCGGATGGTGCCGATGCCGTCCTTGGTCTCCAGCCGAACGAACTCGCCCACGCTGCCCTCACTTCCTCGTCGAAGTCGCGTGCCAACCTTACGACCCGGCTCGTTTGGGTAAGTAGTGTGGTGTCAGCCCCGTGGGCGGGAGTCCAGCAATGATCACGTATTTCGACGACAGGTCCGTGCAGGTCACCTCCACCACCGTCTCAGTCGACGGCCGCAGCTACGCGCTGGCCGACATCACCATGATCTGGCACCGTCGCGGCACCCGTTCCTGGCGCGTGCTCGTGGGGCGGGGCGCGATCGGCGCCGCACTGGCCGGTCCGCTGGTCGCGGCGATCCTGGGCATCGGCGTGGCGCTCTGGCTGCACCGCTCGCCCACCGTGACGATCGCGATCGTCGGGGCGTCGGTGCTGGTCGGGTTGGCCGTCGGGCCAGTCGCCGATTTCCTCTTCGAACACATGGACCGCTCGTACGCCCGGGGCAGCCGCCAACTGGAGATCTGGGCCCGCTGGCGCGGCCAGCCGGTGCGGTTGCTGCACACCGGCGACGCGCTGCGCTTCGGTCAGATCTACCGGGCGGTGCAGCGCGCGGTCGAGCACAGTCAACCGGCCCGCCCCGGCATCCGCCGCTAGCCACCCCCGGGTCCGGCCTGATCGGCTCGCCCGGCAGCGCCACCGGCTCGCCGCGTCGGTGCAGTTCGTAGAGCGCCAAGGTGCCTGCCTGCCTGCCTGCCAGCCTGTGGGTGCGTGGGTGCGTGGGTGCGTGGGTGCGTGGGTGCGTCGGGGCGGGCGGGCCGGTGCTCCCGACAGTGCCTTTGGAGCTGATGTCGCAAACGAATCGGACGGCAAGCCGGCGATGTCGCGGACGAGCAGGTGAGCCAACGAGCCAACGAGCCGACGAGCCGACGAGCCGACGAGCCGAGCGCGAACACGGGTGATGCCACAAACGATTCAGCTCCAAAGGAGCGCCGCACCACCCCCGCTCCCCGGCCCAGCCTTCGTCGCGGCCCGCCCGACGAGGGCCGAGCGAGGCGCGAGGGTTGCCTGCCGGTGGTTAGGCTTAGTGATGACCCTCTATTACCGGGACGACGCGGTGCAGGTGACCTCCGAGTCGATCCGGGCGGGCGGTCACGTGATCGCCCTGCCCGACGTGACGTTCGTCTGGCACGCGCGGGGGCCGAAGTCCCTCGCCGTACGTGGCCGGGTGCTGGGTCGCGGCGTCCTGGTCCTGCTGCTCTCGCTGCCGCCGCTGGTCGCGGTGGTCTGCGTGCTGTCACTAGCCTGGTCGGCGCAGGATCGGGGCAACTGGAAGCTGGCGCTGATCATCCTCGCTGCCTGCGCGGTGGGGACGTTGGCGTTGACCCCGTTCCTGGAGATCCCCCTCGGATGGTTGGACCGCTCGTACGAGCGCGGCAACCATGTGCACGAGCTGTGGGTGCAGCACCACGGCCGGGAGGATCTGCTGGTGCGCACCCCGGACGCGCTACGGTTCGGGCAGATCTACCGGGCCGTGCAGCGTGCCGTCGAACAGCAGGGGGACCACCGATGACCCCGTCGCGGCGCGGCCCTCAACCTGCCCGCGGCTTGGCGCGGGTGTGGTCAGGCCGGCACGTACAGCTCGTCGATCTCGGCGCGTTGGGGTAGCGCCACCGAGGCGCCGAGCTTGCGTACGCAGGCAGCGCCGGCCGCCGACGCCCAGCGCACCGCGTCGACCAGGTCGCGCCCCTCGCCCCAGCCGACGGCCAGCGCGGCGGTGAACGCGTCACCTGCGGCGGTGGAGTCGACCACGTCGACGCGTACCGCCGGCACGTGCACTTCGGTGCCGTCCCGGTCGACGTACCAGGCGCCCTCGCCGCCGAGCGTGAGCACGGCCCGGGGGGTCAGGTCGAGCAGCGCCCGGGGCTCCTCCCGACCTCGGCCGGTAAGTGCCTGCGCCTCCCCCTCGTTGACGACGAGCACGTCCACGGCGGCGAGCAGCTCGGGCGGGAAATCCCGGGCCGGGGCGGCGTTCAGGATGACCCGGGTGCCGGCGGCGCGGGCGGCCACCGCGGCGGCTGTCACCGTCGGCACCGGGATCTCCAGCTGGGCGACCAGGACGTCCGCCGCGCGCACCGTGGCCAACTCCTCCTCGGTGAGGCCGACCAGCGTGTCGTTGGCGCCGGGGGTCACCATGATGGCGTTCTCGCCCTGGGCGTTGACCATCACCAGCGCCACCCCGGAGGTGCCGTAGACCACGCGCAGCTGGCTGGTGTCCACCCCGGCGGCGGTGATGCGGGCCTTCAGGGTGACGCCGAAGGCGTCCGAGCCGATCGCGCCGAGGAAGGAGCAGGCGGCGCCGGCCCGCGCCGCGGCGATGGCCTGGTTGGCGCCCTTACCGCCGGGCACCATCACGAAGTCGGTGCCGAGCATGGTCTCGCCCCGTCGCGGCAGCTCAGGTGCCATCGCGACCAGGTCCATGTTGGCGCTGCCCACCACGGCGACCTGAGTCTGCGGCACGGTCGTCTCCGCCCTGTCCGGCGCTCAGGCGGCCCGGGCGGTGTAACGATCGCCCGACCGCTCGACCACCAGCGGCAGGCCGAAGGCCTTGGAGAGGTTGTCACCGGTCAGCGTCTCGGCGAGCAGACCCTGGGCGACCACCGCGCCCTCCCGCAGCAGCAGCGCGTGGGTGAACCCCGGCGGGATCTCCTCCACGTGGTGGGTGACCAGCACCATCGCCGGGGCATCCGGGTCGTACGCCAGCTCGGCCAGCCGGGCGACCAGGTCTTCTCGAGCACCCAGGTCGAGCCCGGCGGCGGGCTCGTCGAGCAGCAGCAGCTCCGGGTCGGTCATCAGGGCTCGGGCGATCTGCACCCGCTTGCGCTCGCCCTCGGAGAGGGTGCCGTAGCGGCGCTCGGCGAGGCCGCCGATGCCGAGTTGGCTCAGCAGCGCCCGCGCCCGCGCCTCGTCGCCGCGTTCGTAGCTCTCCCGCCAGCGGCCGACCACCGACCAGGCGGCGGTCACCACCACGTCGCTGACCTGCTCGTCGGCGGGCAGCCGCTCGGCGAGCGCGGCGGTGGAGAGCCCGATCCGGGTACGCAGCTCGTTGACGTCGGTACGGCCGATCCGCTCACCGAGCACGTGCGCGACACCCGTGGTGGGGTGCAGCCGGCCTGCGGCGAGGTTGAGCAGTGTGGTCTTGCCGGCACCGTTGGAGCCGAGCACGACCCAACGCTCGTCCAGCTCGACCCGCCAGGTCAGGTCCTGCAGAAGGGCGGTGCCGGACCGGCGTACACCGACGCCGTCGAGGCTGACCACCAGATCCGGGTCCACGGGGGCGGCGGCAGGCGCGGCGCCGGCAGCGCCGGGGATCAGGTCACCAGTCACCGCACCATCCAACCACGCAGCGACGGGGCGCCCCCCACGGGCGGCGCCTCAGCCATAGGGTGAAGCGCCGTGTCGTTGATCACCACAACCGAAGGACGGCTCATGCCCCATCGAGGTACGGAGCCGCGCGGATGAGCGCGGTCATCGAGATCGAGGGTCTGCGCAAGACCTTCCACAGCATGCGCAACGGCCGGCGGGTGGCCGTGGACGGGTTCGACCTGCTGGTCGAGGCGGGCCAGATCCACGGCTTTCTGGGCCCCAACGGCTCCGGCAAGACCACCACCCTGCGCGCCCTGCTCGGGCTGGTACGCGCCGACAGCGGGCGGATGACCGTGTTCGGCGAACCGTCGCCGGACCTGCTGCCCCGGGTGGCGGGCCAGGTCGGCGCCATCGTCGAGAGCCCCCAGTTCTTCGGCAACTTCACCGGGTACCGCACGCTTCGGTTGTTGGCCCGTGCCGGTGGGGTGCCGGTCTCGCGGGTGGACGAGACGCTGGATCTGGTGGGCCTGCGCGACCGGGGCGATGAGCGGGTGAAGGCGTACTCGCTGGGGATGAAGCAGCGCCTCGCGGTGGCGTCCGCGCTGCTGAAGGACCCGAAGTTGCTCATCCTGGACGAGCCGGCGAACGGGCTGGACCCGGCGGGCATCCGGGAGATGCGGGACCTGATGCGGTCGCTGGCGGCGACCGGGGTGACCGTGCTGGTGTCCAGTCACATCCTGGGCGAGATCCAGCTGATCTGCGACCACGTCACGATCATCTCGCGGGGGCGGCGGGTGGCGTCCGGCCGGGTGGACGAGGTGCTGGCGGGTCACGACCGGCACGAGTTCCTGGTGCGGGTGGCCGAGCCGGAGCGCGCCGTCGAGCTGCTGCACGCGGCCGAGCTGACGGCGGTCGTGGACGGCGGGGCGCTGGTGGTGAGCGGGGTGAGCGACCCGACGGTGGTCAGCCGGGTGCTCGGCGAGCAGGGGCTGTGGGTGGGCGAGCTGACGCCGCTTCGGCCGGATCTGGAGAGCGTCTTCCTGGAGCTGACGGGCGCGTCCGAGCATCCGTCGGTCCCCCGGCAGGTCGAGGACTCGGCGCTGCCGTACGACGATCAGGGCGAAGCTGTGATCAATCTCGATCGGGGAGTGGACGCGTGAACCTGGTTCGTGCCGAGTTGGAGCGGCTGTCCGCGCGTCGCTTCGTGCAGCTCATGGTCGTCCTGCTGGCGTTGGCGTTCGCCGTCACCGCGGCGACCACGCTGGCTGGCTCCCACAAGCCGAATGCGGACGAGCTGAGCTCGGCGCGGGCGCAGGCCATCCAGGCGCGGGAGAACATGGAGGCCACGCACCAGGAGTGCCTGGCCCGCCAGAACGGCGCGATCCCCTCGAGTGACGTGGGCGATTACTTCCCCGCCGACTGCTCGGAGCTCGACCCCATCCGGCACGACCGGCTGCCGATCGCGGCCGATTTCCTGCCGGGGGTGTTCAGCTTCGGCCAGCAGGCCCTCCCGCTGCTCTACTTCCTCATCGCGTTCCTGGTGCTGTTCGGGTTTCTGGTCGGCGCCTCCTACATCGGTGCCGACCTGAACTCCGGTGGCGTGGTGAACCTGCTGCTGTGGCGACCGCGCCGGTTGACGGTGCTCGCGGCCAAGTTGGGCACCCTGCTCGGCACGGTGCTGGTTCTGGCCCTGCTGGCGTCGCTGGCCTACCTCGCCACGTTCTGGGTGATCGGGCAGACCGCCGGGCTGGCCGGCCATTTGAACGGCGAGTTCTGGCGCTCGCTCGGCGCGGTGCACGGACGCGGGCTGGTGCTGGTGCTCCTGGCCACCGCGCTGGGCTTCGCCATCGCCACGCTGGGTCGGCACACCTCGGCGGCGCTCGGCGCGCTCGCCGCGTACGCGGTGGTCTGGGAGTTGGGCGCCCGGCTGGTTCTGGAGATCATCGACGCCCCGAACTCGGACCTGTTCATGCTCTCCAGCCACATCGGGGCGTGGCTCTCCGGCGGAGCGCGGTTCTACGACGAACAGCTCTGCAGGGGCAGCACCGGCTCCTACTGCGACGGGTTTTACACGCTGGCCTGGGGACCGGCACTGCTGGTGCTGCTCGTGCTCACCGGCGGGCTGACCGCGGCGGCGTTCGCCGTGTTCCGCCGACGCGACCTGATCTGAGGCCTCGCCGGGCCGCCCGTCCTGTCACGGGCGGTCCGGCGGACCAGAGCGTCAACGGCAAGAGCTTGCAGGTATCTGGCTGGCGATGAAATATTTCTTCACATGACCGCCGCAGCGGGCTCAGCCGACGGTGGAGCCGAACACCTCGTCGCGCACGGCGTCCAGTGCGGTGCGCAACGCGCCGTGCAGGATCGGCTCCTCGGTCAACCCGGTCGGCACCACCCGAGGTTGGACCAGCGTGATCGCGGCGACCTCCTGCTGCACCCGGTCGGCGAGCGCAGCACCACCGGCCTGGCCCACCTCGCCGGCGAGCACGACCAGCGGCGGGTCGAGCACCACGCAGGTGCTGGCCACGCCGAGCGCGAGCCGGCGGGCCAGCTCGTCGAGCATCGGACCGCCGTCGGCGCCGGCCGCGACGGCTGCGCGGACCGCCTCGGCGGCGTCGGCGTCCGGGTACCCGTGCTCGCGGGCCACCGCGCGCACCGAGTCCGCGCCGATCAGCTGCTGGAAGGCTGGCTTGGCGCGGCGGGAGACGTCGCGCGGGATGGGCGCACCGGGCACCGGCAGGTAGCCGATCTCACCGGCCGCGCCGCTGCTGCCATGGTGCAACCGTCCACCCAGCATGATCGCCAGGCCGACACCGGCGCCCACCCAGACCAGCACGAAATCGGCCAGCCCCTGCGCGGCGCCGGACTGCGCCTCGGCCACCGCGGCCAGGTTGACGTCGTTCTCGAAGACCACCGGGGTGTGCAGGTCGTCCCGCAACGCGGCGAGCAGGCCGCTGTGCCAGCGCGGCAGGTTGAAGGCGAAGGTGATGTCGCCGGTGCCCGGGTCGACCAGGCCCGGCGTGCCGAGCACGATCCGCCGTACGCTGCTCAGCTGCGCGTGGGCGCTGCTCGCCGCCTGCACCACGGCGTTGTGCACCACGCCCACCGGGTCGTCGGTGTCCCGGGTCGACTGCTCCACCCGGCCGATGACCGCACCAGTGATGTCGGCGCACGCGGCCACCACCCGGTCCGGCCCGACGTCCACGCCGACCACATGCGCGCTGCCTGGGCGGACCGCATAGAGCTGGGCGTTCGGCCCCCGCCCGCCGGCCTGCTCGCCGACCCGCGCGACGAGGCCGCGCTCCTCCAACCGCTCGACCAGTTGCGAGGCGGTGACCTTCGACAGCCCGGTCAGCTCGCCAAGCCGGGCCCTGGTCAGCGGGCCGCGTTCGAGGAGCAGTTCCAGCGCGGCACGGTCGTTGAGCGCCCGCAACAGGCGGGGGGTGCCGGGCAGCCGGGTCGCACTCATGACACGTCCTCTAGTTTTAGTAAACTTTGCTAACTGTAAACTGCCCTGCGAACGGGTAGCCGTAGCGTATCGGCCACCCGGAGCTGGGGCGCTCGGCCGACTCGGCAGGGCGAACACCACCACCGGTACGACGTTTCGCACCCGCTGGGCACCGAAGGGGGAAGATCACGTGGGGCTGGATCCAGGACTGCGCCGGCTGGCGTTGGGCACGCTGCTCGCCGCGTACCCGGGACCGGTCCCACCGGACTGGGCTGTTGACCTGCTGGCCGACGGGCTGGCCGGGCACACCCTGTTCGGCACCAACGTGCACGACCCCGCACAGGTGGCGGCGAGCACCGCCGCGCTGCGCGCCGTCCGGCCCGATGCGCTGATCGCCATCGACGAGGAGGGTGGCGACGTGACCCGGCTGGCGCACGCCACCGGCAGCCCGTACCCCGGAAACGCCGCCCTCGGCGCGATCGGCGACGTGGCGCTCACCCGTCTGGTCTACCAGTCGATCGGCGCCGAGCTGGCCGCGCTCGGCATCACCGTCAACCTCGCCCCGACGGTGGACGTCAACACCGCCGACGACAACCCGGTCATCGGCACCCGGTCCTTCGGCGCGGATCCGGTGCGGGTGGCTGCCCACTCGGCCGCCGCCGTGACCGGGTTGCAGGCCGCCGGAGTGGCGGCCTGCGCCAAGCACTTCCCCGGGCACGGCGCCACCGTCTCCGACTCCCACCACGAGCTGCCCACCGTGGACGCTCCGCTGGGCCTGCTCCGCCAGCGGGACCTGCCGCCGTTCGCGGCGGTCGTCGCCGCCGGGGCGCGTGCCGTGATGACCGCGCACATCCGGGTGCCGGCACTGACCGGCGCCGAACCGGCCACCTTCAGCCGGGCCGTCCTGGTCGACCTGCTCCGCACCGAGTACGCCTTCACCGGCGCCGTCATCACCGACGCGCTGGAGATGAAGGGCGCCGCGGTGGCTGCCGGCGGAGTCGGGCCGGCCGCGGTCCGGGCCCTGAGCGCGGGCGCCGACCTGCTCTGCATCGGTGCGAAGGTCGACGCCGAGCTGGTCGAGCGGGTGGCCGCCGAGATCGTCGACGCGCTCGCCGACGGCCGGCTCGCGAGGGCGCGGGTCGAGGAGGCGGCCGGTCGCGCCGCCGACCTCGCCGCCTGGACCCGGGCCGCCGTCAGGTCGTCGGCCACCGGAGACACCGAGCTGGGGTACGCGGCAGCGCGCCGAGCGGTCCGGGTGGACGGGGTGCTCGCCGGCCTGGACCGGCCACTGGTGGTGCAACTGCACACCGAGTCGACGATCGCCGAGGGCCGGGTGCCGTGGGGTCTCGGTCCACACCTGAACGGGACGCCGGAAATCCGGGTGATCGCCGCCGACACCGACCCGGCGACGCTGCGCGGGTTGGCCGGTGACCGTCCCATCGTGCTGGTCGGGCGGCACCTGCACCGGCTGCCCGGCGGCCCGGACCTGGTCGCCGGGCTGGCTGCCCAGCATCCGGTGACCGTGGTGGAGATGGGCTGGCCGGCACAGTGGCGCCCGGCAGGCGTCCGCGCCTTCGTCACCACCTACGGCGCGAGCCACGCCAACGGTCGCGCGGCAGCCGAGGCACTGGGCCTGGCCGACTGAGCCGCGTCCAGGGCCGGACCAAGACCCGCCAGTTGATCGACGGGGTCGTGCCACTGGTCACTGGCCCGGCCGGCACCCTCAACCAGCGAAGCAGCAGGTCAAGTCCACTTTTCGACACTCCGAACCGACAGCTCGGACCTTGCCCCGAGCCTGTTCGATACGTAGCGTGATCGACACGTGCCGGCCCGTGCAGAGCGCGGCCGGTACACCCGAGACCGGGGCCTGGGGGAGGTTGCGGACCGTGGATCCGGCCCGGCATCCACGGTCCGCGTTCATTGCCGGTTCGGTGGCCCGCTCAGCGCGGATAGACCCCGTACGCGCGCCACCCCCGGTCCGGAAAACCGGCCGCGGCGGCGACCCGGGCCGAGGCGTGGTTGTCCCGCTCGTGCAGATAGGTGGGCACCGCACCCTCGTCGAGCACCCGCCGCGCCGCCTGTGCCACCAGTCGGCGGGCGAGGCCGCGCCCCTCGGCGGCGGCAACGGTGCCGACGGCCAACTCCTGCCCGTACGCGTCGTGCCGTTTGATCCCGGCACCGGCCAGGTAGGTGCCGTCCGGGTCGCGGACCACCAGCACCGGCCGGTCGAAGAGCCGCAGCCAGGGCGGCAGCCCGGGAGCCGTCGGCTCGGTCCACTCCCCTACGTCGGGCAGCGGCGCGGGTGCCACGCTCCACCGGAAGGGGCCGTCGTGCACGCACCAGTCGGGCAGCCCGACCGCCTCTGGCAGCGCGGCGAGCAGCCGGTCCGTCGAGCGCCCGGCCAGCGCGCGGATCGCCGCAACCCGGTCCGGCGCCACGGAGAGCACGGCGCTCTGCCCGGTGTCCACGGCGAGTGCGGGGCGAAGCCGGCCGTCCCAGGCAGGTTTGGCCCGCCGGTACGAGGCGACCACGTGCAACCCCGGCCCCGCCGGCCACTGGCCGAGCCAGGTGGCCAGGTGCAGTTGGAGTCGCCGGTCGAGCATGCGCACCTCCCCCGTCACCCGGCCGTCGTGGATCACCGTACGCCGGGCGGCCCGGCCAGGCGGACGATCCTCCAGGGCCCGGAGCGGGCCGGGGGTTCAGGAACCAGGTGAATCGATCGACCGTCATATCTATTTCCATACCTGGACACCTTTGTTTGGGACGGTAGGGCCATGCCGATTCAGCCGAACGACCGCTACCACCAGGACCCCGAGCGACTCTGGCGGGCAGGAGAGACCGCCGAGGGCATCCCTCCCCAGCCCCGCTACCGGATCCCGCGCGGGGCCGGCGCCGACGTCCTGCCGTGGGCCGGGCTGAACAAGCTGCCTCCCGCCAGCTCCAGTCGACACCGCCTGAACACTCACTGACGCACCACGACCGGATCACCGCCGTCACCGGCCAACCCACCGAGTGGGTGGCCCCGAAGGGCAGTCTCTGAGTTCATCCGGGCAGCGACACACCGGAGGAGGTCCAGCGGCGGCTTTCGCACACCTGTCGGGTAATTTCTTGTGGTCCGGCATCCCGGCCTACGACAGGAGAAGCTCCGCGCATGGGCAAGAAGACGATCCACGTCTCCGACTTCACCGGCACGGTTCTGCAGCAGGACGACGAGGTGGTCCGCATCGTCGTGCTGGAGCACCCGGACCTGGTCGCCGGGCCCGTGCAGTTGGACGCCACCCCGGGCGAGGTGGAAAACATCGACGATGCCGCCCTGGACGTGGCGGTGGTGGAGATCCACGACCGGCACGGCGGCGGTGAGCCCCGTCGGGTGGTCCTGACCGCCAGCGAGTTCGACGCGATGGCCACCGACGTGCCGATGGCGCAGCTGCTGAGGACGGCCGAGCGGGTTCGCCCGCCCAAGGCCCGCAAGAGCGCCGAAAAGATCGACTACGGCACGTTGGAGCACGCCGGCAAGCCGCACCGGGGTCGGGTCACCGAGGAGGAGGCCCGACTAGTGCGCGAGCAGCTCGACGAGGTCAACAAGCGCCTCGCCGACGCGGGCGTGCGCCAGATCGACCCGGCCGATCCGGAGCACGCCCTGCGTTACGGCTTCCCGACCCCCTGACTGTAAGAGGTCACTTCTGCGCGACCGCGGCGGCGAGGGCGACGGACAGGTCGGCCTCGACCGCCGCCTTCTCCAGGCCAAGGTTGGTGAGCACGCCCGCGCCGTCCTCCTGCTCCAGCAGGGCGAGCAGGATGTGCTCGGTGCCGATGTAGTTGTGCCCGAGGCGCAGCGCCTCCCGGAAGGTCAGCTCCAACGCCTTCTTGCCGCGCGCGTCGTACGGAATGAGGTCCGGGACCTGGTCGGCCGACGGCGGGAGGGCGGCACCTACCGTCTCCCGCACCGCCTCGGGAGTGGCGCCCCGACCAGCCATCACCTTGGCGGCCAGCCCTTCCGGCTCGGCCAGCAGACCCAGCACCAGGTGCTCGGGGCCGATCTCGGCGTTTCCGCTGGCACGGGCCTCCTCCTGCGAGGCCATCACCACGTTGCGGGCCCGGGGGGTGAATCGGCCGAAGCCGTCGTTCGGGTCGAGCGCCGCGTCGGTCGGCTTCGGCACGAAGCGCTTCTGGGCGGCCTGCTTGGTGACCCCCATGCTGCGACCGATGTCGGTCCAGGAGGCGCCCGAGCGCCGGGCCTGGTCGACGAAGTGCCCGATCAGGTGATCGGCGACCTCGCCGAGGTGATCGGCGGCGATGACCGCGTCGGTGAGCTGGTCGAGCGCGTCGGTGTGCACCTTCTTGATCGCCTGGATCAGGTCGTCGAGCTTCACGGTGTTGCTCATCTGGCTGGGATCCGTCATGCGTCAACCGTAAGTTGACGCACCCCTTTCGTCAACCTTGAGTTGACGATCGCTTCAAAGTTGAGCACTTGACGCTCGGCAGTCAGCGAGGGCCCGCGCCAACTGCCGAGCAACAAGTGATCACGCTCGGGGTATCAACGGCCTGATCAGCCCCACGTCTGCGGGGCCGGCTGACGGGTGGTGGCGTTGATCCGGTTGAAGAAGTTGGCGGTGGCCACCCAGAGCACGATCGCGGCAAGCTCCTTCTCGCCGAAATGCCGGGCCGCCTCCGCCCAGATGTCGTCGGGCACGGCGTCGGCCCGGTCGGCGAGCCGGGTGGCGGCCTCCGCGAGCGCGAGCGCCGCCCGCTCGGCCTCGGTGAAGTACGGGGTCTCCCGCCAGACGGCGACCGCGAACAATCGCTCCTCGGTCTCACCGGCCTTCCGGGCACTCCGGGCACCCGCGTCGACGCAGGCACTGCATCCGTTGATCTGGCTGGCCCGCAGGTGCACCAGCTCCAGAGTGCTGTCCGGCACCCCGGCCGAATGCGCGGCCTTGTAGAGCAGATTGATCGCCTTCACGGCGTCCGGCAGCAGGTTGGCGGGGTTCTGGATGCGCGGTTCGATGACCATTCCTATCGTTCCGTCCTGTTAGGCTGCCCGGCGTTCGTCGCGGCGCGACGTCCCGGTTGCTGTCACTGGGATGTCGCAGGCCGAGCCGACGGCGTGACAGATATGGCGGCGGTCACAGGACGACTCACCTGCGTCCGGGGGTGGAGAGGTCATGAGCGAGGCCGACCAGTTGGCCCGACGCTTCGAGGAGGACCGGCCACGGCTGCGGGCGGTGGCCCAGCGGATGCTGGGCTCCGGCGCCGAGGCCGAGGACGCCGTCCAGGACACCTGGCTACGGCTCAGCCGGGCGGACTCCGCCAGCATCGACAATCTGCCCGGCTGGCTGACGACCACCGTCGGCCGGGTCTGTCTGGACCGGCTGCGCACGCGAAGCGCCCGGCCGGAGCAGCCGTGGGACAGCCCCGGCCCGGAGCCCGACCCGACGGGCGACGGGCCGGTCGACCCGGAACGGGAGGCCCTGCTGGCCGAGTCGGTCGGGCGAGCGCTCCTAGTCGTCCTCGACACCCTCGCGCCGACCGAGCGGTTCGTGTTCGTACTGCACGACATGTTCGCGGTTTCGTTCGAAGAGATAGCCACCGTGGTCGACCGCACCCCGACCGCCGTCCGCCAGATCGCCAGCCGGGCTCGACGCAGGGTGCACCAGGACGGGACGGTCCGGGAGGCCGATCCGGCCCGCCAGCGGCGGGTGGTCGAGGCGTTTCTCGCCGCCTCTCGCGAGGGCCGCTTCGACGACCTGGTCAGTCTGCTGGACCCGCACGTCGTCATGCGCGCCGACGCGGTGGCCGCGACCCTGTGGCCGGCCGTCGAGACGCGCGGCTCGGCCGCCATCGCCGGCTTCTTCAACGGCCGCGCCCAAGCGGCCGTGCCGGCGTACGTCGACGGGTTGCCCGGTGCGGTCGTGGCACTCGGCGGCGGCGTCCGGATCGCGATCAGCTTCATCGTCACCGACCGAATCATCGGCATCGAGGTGGTGGCCGATCCGGCGCAGCTCGCGACACTGCTGTTCGCGGACTGAGGTTCAAGCGGTCTCGGCGTACTCCGGTAGCCGGCGGGCGACGGCGGCGGGTGCGGGCATGCGGGCGATCTCCTCGGCGATCACGCGGGCCGCGTCGCGATGCTCGGCGTTGCCGTGCTGCGGCAGCAGCCTGTGGACCTGCTCGGCGATGGCGTCCGCGTTCACCTCGTCGGGAAGGAGACGCAGGGCGGCACCCGTGGCGCTGACCGCGTCGGCGTTGGCGAACTGGTCGGCCCCCTGCGGCAACAGCATCTGCGGTACGCCAACCGCGAGCGCGCCGAGGGTGGTGCCGCTGCCCCCGTGGTGCACGACGGCGTCGACGTGCGGCAGCAGCTCCGCCTGCGGCACCCATGGATACACGCTTACGTGGTCCGGGATCTCGCCAAGCTGCTCCAGGGGCACCCGACCCGCCGCGACTACCACCTGCGCGTCCATCGTCGCCAACCCGGCGACCGCCGTGCTGAGCAGCTCCGGCGTCCCGAACGCGGTGCCGAGGGACAGATAGATCAACGGCCGGGACGTCCGACGGCTCGGCCACCCGGGCAGCGGGGACGGTGTCGAGAACGGGACCGGTCGCAGCGCGATCCGACGTTCCGTGGCGAGGAAGTTCCTGTCCTGGAGGGAAGGCGGGCAGATGTCGACGTGCGGCCGACCGGTGACCTCGGTGTTCCTGGTGGGGAGTTCGAGGCCGATGCCGTCGGGGAACAATCGGCCAAACCCGTGCCAGATGCCCGGGATGCCGGCCCGATGAGCGGCGATGGCCGCCCCCGGCAGCCCCCACTCATGCACCACCAGGTCGGGGCGGAGCCGCGCCAACTCCGGTTCGAGATCCTCGGCGTACATCTCGTAGAAGGCGTCGCCGGGGCGGAACGGTCGTAGGCCGTTCGCGGCGAGCGGCGCGTGCACCGCCGGACCGGCGGCGAAGTGGACCTCGTGACCGGCCTCCCGGGCGGCAATCGCCAGCGGAATCAGCGGGTAGGTGTGACCGACGGACGCAAGACTGGCGAACAGGACACGCATGGCGCCGGACCCTACCTGTCGCACCGCCGGTCCGGTCGCGTCCGGTCGCGTCCGGTGACGCGCGTATACGGTGGGCTGCGGTCAGGCGCGGTTCACCGACGGGAAGGGCGGCCATGCGTCTTCACATGGGGTGCGCGATGTGGACCCACAGGTTGTGGCAGGGTCGCCTGTTGGCGCATCCGCTACCGCCTGCGGAGCGCCTGCGGCACTACGCCAGCTGGTGCGACGCCGTGGAGGGAAACACGACGTTCTACGCGACCCCGGCCCGGGACACCGTGGCGTCGTGGGCCGCGCAGACTGATCCCGATTTCCGGTTCGTCCTCAAGCTTCCCAAGGTCATCACACACGAACGCCGACTCACCGACGTCGGCGAACCGCTGCGCGCCTTCCTGGACGCGATCGAACCGCTCGGCCCCCGCGCCCACGCCCTCTGGATCCAGCTGCCCGGCTCGTTCGCGCCCGCCGACGTCCCGACCCTGAGCCGCTTCCTGGATCAACTCCCGCAGGCTCACCGGTACGCGGTGGAGGTCCGCCACCCCGCGTTCTTCACCGACGCCCACGCGACCCGGCTGCTCGAGGCGACCCTCACCGCCGCGTCAGCCGAGTGGATCCCCTTCGACACGACCGCGTTCTTCGCGAGCCCACCGACCAGCGACGCGGAGCGGGACGCCTGGACCAGGAAACCGCGTGTGCCACTCCGGTCGCTCGCGCTGACCGACCGGCCGATCGTCCGCTACCTCGGCCGGGACGACTCGACGCGCACGGTCGAGGGGTGGCAACGCTGGATCGACGTCACCGTCACCTGGCTACGCGAGGGACGCTCGCCGACGATGTTCATCCACACCCCGGACAACGCCGACGCGCCAGTGCTCGCCCGCCGGTTCCACGACGAGGTACGGGCACGCGTACCCGAGCTTGACGCGCTGCCCGAGCCGATACCGGTCGAGACCCTGACGCTGTTCTGACCCGAGCGGTCAGCGCTGCTCGTCGAACAGGTCGTCGAGGTGCCGTCCTCGGGCGATCAACCGGTGCTGGTCGGTGGCGCGTTCACCGGCGACGGGCATTCGATGTCGTCGGGTGCGAGCTGGAATTGCGGAAGCGCACCTTCCGCAATCGCAGATAACGTCGAACACCGAAGACATCAACGAGAGGACACCCGGTGAGCCTGCGAGGATTTGCCACACTCAA
Source organism: Micromonospora sp. NBC_01638 (assembly GCF_045209745.1). Classification (NCBI taxonomy): domain Bacteria; kingdom Bacillati; phylum Actinomycetota; class Actinomycetes; order Micromonosporales; family Micromonosporaceae; genus Micromonospora; species Micromonospora sp. NBC_01638. Next base: position 3,541,535 of record NZ_CP109273.1, on the reverse strand, counting down.
CATCTGGGCAGACGACGTGGCGGCAGCCACCGCGTGGTACGCGGACTTCCTCGGCGTGGAGTCGTACTTCATGCGCCCGGGGCCTGACGGACGCCCGGCCTACACCGAGTTCCGCATCGGCGACTACCAGGCCGAGCTGGGCATCATCGACCGCAGGTACGCGCCGCCCGGTGCTGCGACGGGGCCTGGCGGCGTAATCATGCACTGGTACGTCGACGATCTCGACGCCACCGTCGAGAGGCTGTTGGCGATGGGAGCCACGGAGTACCAGCCGATCACTCCCCACGGGGACGAGGGGTTCATCACCGCAGCGGTCGTCGACCCGTTCGGCAACGTGCTGGGCGTCATGAAGAACCCGCACTACCTCGACGTCCTCGCATCGCTGAAGGCGATCTGACGCGGACGTGCTCGACCTTCCCGACGCGGCGGCGTGGGCTCGACGCACACGCCGTTCCGCCCGCCCGGATGCCTACCCTGCTCCGACACCAGGCGCCGTACGTTCTCAACCCCACAGGGCGTTGCCATGCCGACCCCCGCCCTCAACGCAACGGCGTTGCTACTTACTCGCGAACCCACGGGCCGCCCGACCGGAGGGCCCCGCGGACCTCGGCGCGCCGTCGATCCACGAGCAGCTCCCCGCAGACCGACTGACGCGGACGTGGCCGCCGGACCCGGTAGGGGTCCGGCGGTCACCGCCATCACCAGACGGCAGGATGAGTACGAGCACTCATCCTGCCGCCACCGCCGGCCGGCATGCTCGACGCCATGGCCTTTCTTCACCACAGCCGCCGACGCTTCAGATCCACGCCTCTGACCTGCGCTGCGGTGGTGCTCTGCCTGGTGTCGGCAGGATGCGTGCAGTCCAGCGATGGCGACTCGATGGCGCGGGACATCGCCGCCACCTCAGCAGAGCTCCTCGCCAAGGACCTCGGACATCGCAATCGCGTACGGGACGCCGAGTACATCGCCGCGACCGAGATCCTCAAGGCGGTGGACGGCGAGAATTCGAACGTCCGACGTGAGCCGCTGGCCTGGTCGGGTCGGACCGCCGGAAGCGAGCAGGCCACCATCGACGTCCGCTTCGTGGTGACAGTGGCAGAGGACAACGGGGCGTCCTTCGGCGACCTCGGCAACTCCGCCGGCCAGGCCACGCGGTGCTACCGCTACCTGCTCGAACTCTATCGCTACACCAAATTTGAGGAGATCGACTGCCCGGCGGTGGCGACTCCTCCGGTGCCCACCGCCGTGCCGTTCCCGACGCTGCCCCCCGATGCGCGTGACCGTCTCACCGCGGCGCTGCGCACCGCCACACCCGACACCCTCGCGGGCGCGGTGCGGGCCGCATTTCCCGAAAAGCACGTCACCGTCGACACGGTCACCCACGAGAATGCCCTCGTTGCCACGGTAGGCGTACCCGCCGAGCGGGACTGCCTCCTGCTGGTCCGGACTCCCGGCGGAGCCATCGAAATGCCGGGGTACGACCAGATCTGGCTGGAGCCGGGCGAGATGGGGTGCAGGACCGGGCTGTACGTCTCGCCACCGCGTTGAACGGGAAGCGCCCGGGTCCGCGCGTACCTTGAGGGTGGTTCAAGGACCTTGGGAGGGGTCTGGCCCGGGGCCGGGCCGGGTCGGCCCGGCCCCGGGTGGTTGGTCAGCTGCGCAGGCTCCACTGCTGGTTCGCGCCTCCATTGCAGGACCAGAGGATGACCTTCGTGCCGTTGGCGGTGGCGGCGCCATTGGCATCGATGCAGAGCCCGGACTGGACGTTCGTGATGGTGCCATTTGTGTTGACGTTCCACTGCTGGTTGAGCCCGCCATGGCAGTCCCAGATGATGACCGCGGTGCCGTTGGCCGTGCCCGCCCCGGACGCGTCCAGGCACTTGTTGCCGTACACGGTCAGCTGCTTGCTGGCGGTGTAGCTCCATCGCTGGTTCGTGCCGCCGGAGCAGTCCCATAGCTGCATCTGGGTGCCGTTGGCGGTTGTGGAGTTGGGCACGTCGACGCACCGGCCTGACTGGCCACCCACGAGTTGCCCGGTCCGCTGACCGCTGCCGGTGCCCTGTTGCCTGACGATCGAGGTTGACTCCACTGATCGATTGCCTTGAGCGTCAAGGACGTAGAGCCGGTACTCGCCCTGCGACGTCGGCACGGCAATCGAGGTGGCGATGCCGCCCGCGCTGGTCATCGTCGGGCCGGCGGCGAAGGCGGTCGTACCGGAGGGAGCGAGCCAGACCGTCCTGGTCGCGTCGCCGGTGCTTCGGATCGGGATCGACGACGTTCCGCTGCTGACGAACGTGCTGGCCGGGAGGACGTAATTCGGCGTGGAGAGATTGTTCGCCGGGATGATGTCCCGGAATGAGTCCTCAAGGCCGGAGCTCGCGGCGATGCCATAGGCCGCCGCCGGCCAGACATAATCGGAGGAGACGAGGATGTCGTGGATCGTGCTGTTCGGCAGGGTCTTTTGGGAGACCTTGTTGATGGGGCCGTAGGTCTGCGTGATGTTCAGGTCGTGCTTGCGCCCGAAGTCGTCAGAGTTGATGAGCCACGTGACATTCTTGTCCACGCTCAGGACGTTGTCGCGGAACGTGATGTATGCCGAGCCCTCGTCTGGGTGAAGTCCGTACTTGTGGCCGGCGGGAACGCCCTGGAGGTAGTTGTTGGTGATCGTGGTCCCCGGCTGACTGCCCAGCGTGTAGATGGGAGCCGTGTCGCTGAGGCGCTGCACCGTGTCGATGATGTGGTTGTAACTGATGTTGTTGTTTCTCGCCGTCGTGGTAGGCCGGTTGGGCACGATCGAGCCCGACGATCCGTCGAAGTTCCACCAGCCCCAGCCGAGGGTGATGCCTGACCACGGGGTTTTCTCGATCCGGTTGTGCTGGATGGTGAGGGTGTCGGCGAAGTATGCCGAGATGGGGCTGTGCCCGTTGAACAGGACAGCACTGTCGTAAATGTAGTTGTTCTTGATGTCGATGTTCTTCGGCAGTCCTTCGACCTGCGCGGAGTACTTCTCGCGATTGGTCGACGTGCCGTCTCCGATGTAGACGTGCTGGGGATGGCCCACGGTGATGGCGGAACCGGCGATGTCGTTGGTGTAGTTACCGATCAACTGCGTGCCCTGCACGTCGTTGACCATGTTGATCCCATCCGCGCCGGTGTGCTCGATCCGGTTGCGTTGCAGGAGGATCCCGTCGGCGTTCTGTATCTGGACGATGCCGGGGGTAACGTCGACATTCCGGTAGTAGTAGACGTGGAAGTTGCCTTTCGCGTACGCGTTGGCGCTGAGATTGCCCTGCTGCGCCTGCTTGAAAGCCGAGCCGGCGACGTTGACCAGGTTCCAATCGGAGTGCCGCACCGTCAGGCCGGAGAACGTGACATTACGCGCGTGGCTGCTCGTCGAGGTGCCGGCGACCCGCAGCACGGTGGTCACGTTGTTCGGCGCATAGACCGTCGCGGTCGACATGTTCTCGGTACTGGCCTTGTAGTAGTAGACCGTCCGGCTGCTCTTGTCGAAGTAGAACTCGCCGGGCGAGTCCAGGAACTCGTAGGCGTTCATGACCTTGTGGGTGCCGCCAACCTGGGCATTGCCGTTGTACGCACCCTGGGCGATGGCCGCACCTGGTTGCTGGAACAGGGCAACCCGGTTCGCGCCGTCGGAGCTCGTGGTCACCTGGCGGACTCCCACGATGGCCGTGGTCCAGGTCGTCCCCGTTTCGATCTCGATATCGTCGTGATTGCGGGCGACGGCGGGGAAATCGGCCATGCTGTATTTGGCGCCATCACACTGCGATCCTGATTCCCAGGCCCATGCCGCCTGGCCGGCCGTGATGTTGTACGTCCCGTAGCAACCCGCCGAGCTGATCGTCTTCGAAGCCATGTACGCCCGCTTGTCATTGACATAGAGCGCCCGCAGCTTACTGGCGCGGTCAAGCGGCGCTTTCCAGATGTTACCGCTGTGCTGGGTCCACCCGGTCACCTGGACACCACCGTCGAGGACCGGCTTCTCATTGGGGTAGGCAGCATAGATCACCCGGAATCCGTTGGTGCCGGAGTCACCCGGACCGAATTCGACCGTGCTGCTGACCGGATAACTCCCACCACGAAGGTAGACGTTGATGTCGCCGGTCATACTCGCATTTACGGTACGAACGACATCCCGCGCGCGTTCCAGAGTCCGGAACGGGGATTGGATCGTCCCCGGGTTGGCGTCATTACCATCCGGGGCGACGTAGTAGGTCGCTTGGGCTGCGGCCGAGGCCGGCATTGGATTTGCCAGCACGGCCGGCAGCACGGCGGAGACGAGCACCGCAACCGCCAACAATGACGTTCGGGCGGCGGATATGACTGGTTTCACGTGCTGTTCCTTCCACTTGTCGTCGACATGGTGTTCGATGCGCGTATCGAGCGACGAGTACGGAACAGCGACGCCACTAAGGGCCGGCGGGGGACTTCCGTCGCCCGACCGTACTACTTGCCAATCGCTACGAAAGTCTTCCTCGGAGCGTAGGTCATACGTGTGACGAATGCAATCATCAATTGGAGACCGTCTATGTACAAATACCCTTGGATCGGGGCAGAGCGCCCAGCCTGACCCCAGACCCTGCTGGCATCATCCGACGAATCCGCGCTGGTTTGGTGACCCCTCCCGCAGCCACCGGGCGGCGTAGCGGTCAGGACCGACCCGGGCCGGGGTCGACGACCGCCCCGGCCCGGGCTCCGGTCACCTGATGGAGAAGTCGGCCAGCCGCAGCGCGGAATCGAACACCAGGTACACGTCGTGGGTGCCGGCAACGCCGGCCACTTCGGTGCTGACGCTGACATACCGGTAGTCGTCACCGGTGCCGGGCACGGTGGCCGTACCCAGCAGCCGGCCGGTGGGCGAGCCCAGCCGAATCTGGATCGTGCCGGCGTCCGCGCCGGCCTTGGCGACCTTCGCGGTGAAGGTGTGGGCACCAGGGTGCAGGGCGGAACCGGCAAAGGAGATCCACTGGCCGGCAGCGGTGGCACCGACGGCCGTACCGCGAGCCTTCGTCTCGTCGACCAGCCGGACCCCCGCGTACCGGTCGAAGTTCTCCGCCCTGGTGGGCCGGGACAGGTCACGGGCCGGGATCGTCTCACCGCGCACCCGAACCGCGGTCCGGGCCCGGATGTCCTCGGCGGACGCACCGACCGACAGGTCGTAGGTCGACGACTCGACCACCCACCGGCTGCGGGTGACGTCCCAGTGCGCCAGGTCGGCGGCCGGCAGTCGCAGCGTCACGGTCCGGGTCTGCCCGGATGCCAGTTGCACCCGCTGGAACGCCTTGAGCTGGCGGATCGGCGTCCTGTCCCGCGAGGTGCGTTGGTGGGTGTAGAGCTGGACCACCTCGGACCCGGCCCGGCTGCCGACGTTGGTCACATCAACACTGACCGTTATGGTGCCGTCGGCCGCGACCGACTGGGCGCCGGTGCGGAGCTGGCCATACCGGAAGCCGGTGTACGACAGCCCGTGGCCGAACGGGTAGAGCGGCTTCGCGGTGTTGTACAGGTAGGTCTGCCCGGACGAGATGATGTCGTATTCCAGCAGGTCCGGCGGCAGTTGCCCGTCCGAGCGGTACCAGGTCTGGGTGAGCCGGCCGGACGGGTTGCGGTCGCCGAACAGGACGTCGGCGACAGCGTGCCCGGTCTCGGCGCCCGCGTGGGTGGTCCAGACGATGGCCGGGACGTGCTCCTGCTCCCAGGCCATGGTGACCGGGTAGCTGGTCTGGAGCACCAGCACCGTCCGTGGGTTGGCCTTGACCACGGCCTTGACCAGCGCCTCCTGGCCGGCGCTCAGCGCCGTGGAGGTCCGGTCATGCGCCTCGCGTCCGTTGATGAACGGGTTGCTGCCAACGACCAGCACGGCGGTGTCGGCTGCCTTGGCCGCCGCGACGGCCCGGTCGATCCCGCTGCTGACCACCTCGCGGCTGAAGTGGGTCGCGGCGGCCGGGGTCGACGAGCCGAGTTTGAGGGCACCGTCGTCGCCGACCGTCACGTACTTCTCGGCGCCGAACCAGCTCTCCTTGGTCTCGTAGCCGACGTAGCGCAGCACCACGGTCCCGTCGGCCTGCGGCTCCACCTTGAACTGCTGCTGCACGTACCAGCCGTTCGGCTGCTCGTCGCGGGTGAGGAACGGCCCCCAGTTGTAACCGAGGTATCGGCCGTTGGCGGCGTTGCGCAGCGTCACCACGTCCTGGCCCCAGTCCACCACGTCGAACTGCGCGGCGAGCGACGCGGTGGCACCGGTGGCGGTGACCGGGTCGGCGTCGGTGGTGCCGGTGGCCGTGACGTACCGACCGGTCGCCGCATCCTTCAGGGCGATCCGGTCCGCCCCGTCGAGCCCGCTGACACTGGCAGAGCCGCCCAGCCGCTCGCGGATGCCGTCGAGCGCAGTCACCTGATACGGCAGGTCGCCGCCGTACCAGTCCGAGTAGAGAGTGTCGGCCAGCGGACCGAGCACGGCCACCTTGCGGGTTCGCGCCGGGTCCAGCGGCAGTGCCTGCCGGAAGTTCTTCAGCAGCACCATCGCCTCTCCGGCGGCCTGCCGGGCAAGTCGCTGATGTTCCGGGCTGTTGATGACGTCCGGGGTGATGCCGCCGTACCGGCCGCCGCCCGGGTCGAACTCACCCAACCGGAACCGCACGTTGAGGATCTCCCGGATCCGGGCGTCGATGTCTCGCTCGGTGAGCAGGCCGGTCGCCAGTGCCTGCTTGATGGCGGTGATGGTCGGCTGCGCGTTCGTGTCATCGGTGATGAAGCTGTTGAGGCCGGCCTTGACGATCGCGGCGTTCGCCTCGGCCTGGGTGGCGTAGTACCCCTGGGAGGCAACGAGATTGTTCGGCGCCCAGGCGTCCGTGACGTTCATCAGCGGCTGGTCGGTCCAGTTGCGCACCACCGTGGCCAGGTCCGGGTCCACCGTCGCGGGACGACCGTTGACCAGGTTGTACGCGGCCATCACCCCGGTCGCCGCGTCGGCGGCGATGGCCGGCCTGAACGCGGCTCGGTCGTACTCGTTGAGCACCCGAGGGGGCACGTTCGACGAGGTCACGTCGCGACGGATCTCGTTGTTGTAGGCCAGGTAGTGCTTGAGGGTCGGGGCGCTCTTCAGGTGGTCGGGGTCCCCGCCGGTCATCCCCGAGCCGTACGCGGTGGAGATCGCGGCGGTGAGCAGCGGGTCCTCGGAGTAGCCCTCCTCGTTGCGGCCCCAGCGGGGGTCGCGCAGCAGGTTGACCACCGGGGCCCAGAGGTTGAGACCCCAGACTCGGGGATTCTGCGCGTGGTAGCCGCGTGCCTCGTCGCCGACGGCTGAACCGACCTGCTGGATCAGGTCGGTGTTCCAGGTGCTGGCCATGCCCACCGGCTGGGGAAAGGACGTACCGCTGGCCTTCACCACCGCGCCGTTGTTGTCGATGTCGGTCGACCAGGCCACCCCGTGCAGCGCCTCGGTGCCGGTCTTGAACAAGCCGATACCCAGCCGGGGGATGGCTGGCTGGTACTGATGCAGCCACGAGATCTTCTCGTCCTGGGTGAGCCGCCCGAGCAGATCGTCGACCCGGGCGTTCACGGGCAGGTGTGGATCTCGGAACGGGTAGGTGGGCTCGGCGTGCGCGGTGCCGGGAACGGCCGGCAGGACCAGCAGGGCGAGCGCGAGCGCGGTGATTCCGCGCCGGAGGCGCCTGTTCCGCATGTGGTTCTCCTCATGTCGTACGACAGGCGCCCAGTGGGCGCCGAGACCGGTGCGGCCAGGCTCGACACCCGGTTGACGGGCCTGAGCGACGGATCGTCGAAGCGCTTCGACGATCCGGCCGCGTGACCACGGCCATGATTGTTGTGATGCGCGCAACTATAGACGTGCGCCGATAGGTGGCACCAGCGCGATCCAGTTGATCAAACGGTAGGCTCGGCACTGCTGCAGGCTGAGCTGCCCGGCACCAACGGCGTCGACGGATGTCACCGATCGGATGCGACTGGCCGGCTCGGCCGCGAAGCCCACAGCCGAGTCGAAGAACTCGCGCCTCGCGCCGCTGCAGGGGGAAGTAACCAGGTGAGCACCCACTCGATATTGCTGTTCGTGCTCGCCGCCGTCGCGGTCATCGTCGCCGTGCGGTGGGTGGCGGCCCGCACCGGCCTGCCGGCGGCGGCGCTTCTGCCGCTCATCGGCATCGTGTACGCGCTGCTCCCCGGCCCCAACATCGGCCTTGATCCCGACCTTGTGCTCATGGTCGTGCTGCCGCCGTTGCTCTACAGCGCCGCACTGAACTCCTCGCTGTTGGACATCCGCCGGAACCTCCGCATCGTGGTCAGCCTGTCCGTGGTGCTGGTGCTCCTCACCGGGATGCTCGTCGGAGTCGGGTTCCACCTGTTCGTCGCCGGGGCGACACTGGCTGCCGGGATCGCGGTCGGCGCCGCCGTAGCGCCGCCCGACCCGGTGGCCGCCCTGGCGGTGGGCCGCCGGGTCAACCTGCCGCCGAAGATGGTCACGATCATCCAGGGCGAAGGGCTGCTGAACGACGCCACCGCGCTGACGATGCTCAGCGTCGCGGTGGCCGCCGCCGTGGGTGGTGAGTTCTCGTTCCCAGGGGCCGTCGGAAAGTTCGTGCTGGCCGCGGTCGGCGGGGTGGCGGTGGGAGCGGCCGTCGCCTGGGCGATCCGGCTGGCCCGACCGCTCACCGCAGACCCGTTGTTGTCCAACGCCATCTCGCTCGCGACACCGTTCGTGGCCTACCTGCTGGGCGAGGAGCTACACGTCTCCGGGGTGCTCGCTGTGGTGATCGCCGGGCTGATCGTCGGCCATCAGACGCCCCAGCTCGGGTCCGGCGCCGCCCGGCTGCAGACCAGCGCGGTGTGGCGGCTGGTCGACTTCCTCCTCGAAGGCTTCGTCTTCCTGCTGATCGGCCAGCAGCTTCCCGCGGTCGTCAAGGGCCTGCGCCAGTACGACACGTCGACCATCGTCGTCGCCGTCGCGGTGTCCGTCGGCGTGGTGCTGCTGCTGCGCCCCGCGTGGCTGGTGTTGACCCAGTCCCTCCCCCGGTCACTGCACAGCCGGTTGGGCGGCGTGTCGGAGCAGGACGATCCCGACGAGCCCGGGAGCGCCCGACAGGTCGCGCGCACGGACCGCAACGCCCGCCGGCTCAACCCCCGCGAAGTGGTGGCGCTGAGCTGGTCCGGCACGCGTGGCGTCATCAGCCTGGCCGCGATCTTCACCCTGCCGCTGACCACCAACAGCGGCGCGCCCTTCCCCGACCGTGACCTCCTGCTGCTCTGCACCTTCGTGGTCGTCCTGGTGACACTCGTCGGGCAGGGCCTGACGTTCGCGCCGCTCGTGCGGATGCTGGGCCTGCGCGCCAACGAGAGCGACCAGGCCCGCGTACGCAACGAGGCCCGCTCGGCGGCGGTCGAGGCCGCCCTGGCCCGCCTCGACGAAGTTGCCGCCGACGAGCCGGACAGCGCGGTGGCCGTCAACACCATCCGTACACAGCTGCTGGCCCGACTGGCGCGCTACCGCGGGCGGCTCGACCTTCTCGAGCAGAGCGGGTCATCCGAGATGCCCACCTCACCGCAGTACGAGACGGCGCTTCGTGTCCGGCGGACCACCATCGACGCGCAGCGCGAGGAGCTCGTGCGCTGGCGAGACTCCGGCCGGCTGCCCGACGAAGAACTCCGCGTTCTGGAGCGTGAACTCGATCACGAGGAACTGCTGCTTCCGAAGCGGTCATCCAGCTGACCTGTGGCGGCACGGGCCGCGTGACCTCAGCGCAGTGCGGGAAGCCTGTGCGCGATCATTGCCTCGCCAGTGCGTGGACCCACTGACGAGGCAATGATCACGGGAGGAGCACTACTTCTTGGCGATCTCGATCGTCGCCGTGCGGTAGTTGTTGCGCTTGTCGTTCTTCGTCGGGTCGTAGTTCTTCTCGATGTTGCCGGCGCTGTCCACCGAGAACCAGCGGAACGTCGTCGTCTCGGTCACGTGGAACACCTGCCCCGGCTCACGGAACTCGGTCGCCGCATAGCGTGGCGACTCGAGCGTGGGCCGGCTGCCGTCCGTGGTGTAGTAGATGGTGGCCGGTTCGCTCGTCTCGAAGTGCACGTCGACGGGCCCGCGGTACTTCCCGTCGCCGGGGATGAGCTGGGACGTCGGATTCTTCTTGTCCTTGCCCCAATCCGCCGCGACCCGGAACATCTCCATGATTCCGTTGGCGTACTCCATCGTCTCGGCGTGGCCGCTGACGAGGTTCGGATTGCCCTCCCACGCCGGCTGGAACGAGCCTCCCTGCCAGTTGCCGGTGGCCGGGTTGTAGACCGAGCCGCCGACCTCCCAGCCGAAGGCGTAGATCCCATAGGTGTGGTACAGGTCCTCGCGCACGTTGCCCGCGGAGGAGTAGAGGACGTCGGACGAGCCGCCGACGTTCTCTGGCGTGACGACGGTTTCCCGGTGCGCCTTGACCTGCGACAGGATCCTGGCGGCCGACTGCCAGTAGAACGCCTCGTCACCCAGCGGCGGGCGCGGCGTGGTGATCCGGCCGTCCGCGATGTAGGCGCCGGGCTGCCAGAACAGCTGACCGCCGTTGGAGTGCACCGACATCATGAACTTGATGTTCGAGTACTTCTCGACCAGCCAGATGATGTTCTTCGACTCGGGCTCGGACAGCTCCTCCGGCCCCTGGTAGGTGTCGCTGACGCAGCTGGTTGACCCACCCGCGTAGCCGTCGTGACCCGACCCGACCCGGTAGTTCCGGTTCAGGTCGACGCCCCAGGAGTTACGCCGGGCCGGATCGGCGTTCTCATCCGGGCAGTGGTTCGTCATGTTCCGGCGCTGCGAGGCGAAGTTGTAGAAGCTGTAGTTCGCCCCATCGGGGTTGTTGGACAGGATGAAGAAGACATCGGTGTTATCGACGATCTTCTTTGTTTCCTTGTCCGACTTGTAGTTGTGCACCAGACGCTCGGCCGACTCCAGCGAGGTCGTCGCGGGCACCCACTCGCGGGCGTGGTCCTGCGCCTGGATCAGCACACCGGGCTTCTTACCGTCACGGTGCTTGCCGATCCGCAGGACGGGGATCGTGACCGGGCCTCGCGGCACCTCGCCCTCCGGCGCGCCGACGCGCTTCTGGTCGAGGAAGTCGGTCAGCGCGACCGGGCCGGCCGTCGGCGCGACGATGCCGGTGCCCGCGTTGGTGCGGTACGGGTGCGCCCGGTCGATGAGGCCCTGGGACTGGGCCCGCAGTGCGTCCGCCACCTGGGTGGCCGTACTCGCCAGCCCACCGGAGGCGCCCTTCGCGAGGAGGACGCGGACCGCCTTGCCCGCGACCTCCACCGCGAGCGGGAGGTCCGCCCCCGGCCGGTCCGCGAACTCCACCGTGACGTCGTTGCCACCCTCGTGGCCCCACGCCGCCGAGCTGACGACGACCGCCGCCTGCCCCGTACCGCCGATCGTGGCCTGCGCCTTGCGCTGGTAGCCGTTCGTCTGGTTCGGCAGGTAGACGATCTCGGCGATGTCCGGGTACTGGCGGGCAATCTCCTTGGCGCGGCTGTAGAGCTGCTGCGGGTGCCGGTAGCCGTCCACGAAGTCCGACTTGTAGGACGGGTTCGCCGTCAGCGGTGGCGGGGCGTCCTCAAGCCAGTTGGAGACGAAGCCGGTGGCGACGCCACCGGTGGAACTCGTGACCTGGATCTGGTTCGGGCGAGCGTCGAGCTTGAACAGGTTCCGATGGAACATGTACTGCCCGGAGTCCACGAACCGGCTCATCGTCCGCGCGAAGCCGAACGGCGTGCCCTTGCCCGAGTCGTTTTCGAGCTGCATCCCGACGATCGGGGCTGCCTGCTGCCCCTCGGTGGTCCGTGCCTCGACGTAGAGGAAGCCCTGGCCCTTGGTGGTGAACCAGTCGGCCCGAGCGATCCGTACCGTCGCCTCGTGGCCCGAAGGCTGGGCCGCCCGCGCGGCAGCGCCCTGGATACCGCCGTCGGCCTCGTCGCTCCACGCGAAGCCCACGTCCTCGCCGAGGACCTCGACGCCCATCGCCTTCAGTTCGGTGATCTGCTCGGCGGTGACCACCGCCTCGCCCTCGATGCCGGTCGGCACGCGCTTGAGGCCGTGCTCAAGGTCGAAGCCGGCGGCGACCACCTTGTCCAGCATGTCGGCGCCGGCCAGCTTGATGTGTACGAGGCGTGCCTGCTCCCGATTTTCGAGCTGGGATAGCCCGGAACCGACTGCGGCTGTCGACCCCGTGGGATCCGCGCCAGCGGGCCCGGTCGTCACGAAGACGCCCGCCACCAGGGCGGGCAGCGCCAGGAACGCGATGCGCCGTTGTATGCGTCGCATACTCCCCCTCTTTCTGCTTGCGATGGGTGATTTGAAAGTGCTTGTCAGCTATCCAAAAAGGACAAGTGGTTGGCATTCGCGTACGTTGGGCCTGAGTACGGCGGTGGTTGGCGTTGCGAGAGGTTGAAAGGGCCCCGCGCGAGCCGAGTTCGGTGAGCGTAAGTGCGTTTTCGCCGGCATTGGCGCAGGTGAACCGAATTTGAGCATTACTTGAGGCACAGCGCGACGCCGTAGCCGGTGTCGGGACGGCCCCTACACGCCCTCACCATCCGCCAACCCCGGCCAGCAGCGACGACAGCACCCGCCGGCCCGACCTGCACCGAGCACACCCAGCAGCGCGCAGTCGCCCAGGCCGCCATGCGCGATCCCCCTTGCGGGGGAGCCGGTTGATTCCTGCGCGGGAGGGTTTTGGGCCCGGGGCTGCGCTGGAATCAGCGCATGACCTCGATGAAGTCCTCGAAGGCCGTCTGGTTCGGAACTGCTGCGCTGGCTCCCTACATCCTGATGAAGACCTACTGGGCGTTCGGCGGGAACGCTGGCCGACCGGCAGGTGAACTCGCCGCCTTGATGCGCGCCAACGGCGCGCCCGAGGCGCTGGTGTGGATGGAGCAGCATGGGATCGACTTCACCGTGCTGGGCGCCCTCGGCGGAGTACTGCTGCTGACGGCACTTACCCGGCCCTGGGGCGAGCGGCTGTCACGCTGGGCGCTGCTCGTCCCGGGCTGGGCGGGTGCCGTGGCCCTCACCCCCTACGGCTTCGCCACCATGATCGCCTCGGCCGCCGGCTTCACAGTCGGCGACGCCGAAGGCTGGTCCCGTTGGGTCGGCTACGTGGGCGGACTCGCCTTCGCCGGTCTGGGCCTCTCACTCGCCCTCTGCACCCGCTCCTACCAGCGCCGCACCCGCCCCCCGGCCGTCCTCGCCCGCTCCTGAGCGCCTCCGCTCCGCCCGCTCACGAACGCGCGCGGCTCCCCCCGATCGGCCCGTAGTCAGCGGGCGGGCTGTTCGTGGCCTTCACGCCGAAGCTCGTCACCGGGGCCGTGCTGGCAACCGGAGGGCTCACGGCCGAGAGGTTCGAGGAGCTGCACCGCTGACGTACGAGCACGGCACACCGTGCGACGCGGCGTACCAACCAGCCGCCGGAGACGCGCTGCGGTCGGCGGAGGGCATCGTGCGACGTGCGCCAACGCCCGGCGGATCATTCCGGCGCACCGGGTGCCGTTCACGAACGCCCGAGAGGCCCGTGGTGCGGGCTACCGCGCCTGCAAGAGCTGCCGGCCCCTGACGGTCTGAGCACGACGTTCCGCCCCACCAGCAAAAGCGGCAGCGACGTGACGCGGGCCGGGGCGGCCGCGCGATGCTGCACGGCCGCCCCGGTCGTCGATCTACACGTACGCGGTCGGAAGGGTGTTGGGGTTTGTCGTCACCTGGGGATCATCAAGATTTTCCGGTCAGGCCCGTCAGGGATGATGCAGGTCCTTTCTGCTGGACGGTCAGGTAGGCGTCACCGATGATCTGGCTGACCGTGTTGCCGGCGGTGTCCGAGGCCTCGTATCGCAGTGAGACCGCGCCTGCGGCTGGTTGGCGGTAGGTTGCCCGCCAACGGTCTCCGGTCCAGTAGGTCGGGACCGGCTGCCACCGTTTGCCGCCGTCAACAGAGATCGCGATTGAAGCGCGGGTCACGGGTGAGCTGGTGTGGACGGAGATGGCGGCAGGCGCGCCTGCGGTCGCGCGGTTGAGTTCGTCGAGCCGCAGGTCGTAGCGGACGCTGGTGAGGGGTAGCGGCGCCGGTGCGCCGGTGGTGGCCGAGTGGAACGTCCACGTCGTTTCGGTCCTGGGGCTCAGCACCGACCACGGCACGGTGCGCTTCGCGATCGCGGTCAGCCGATAGGTGCCCGGTGACGGCGGCACTGTTGCAGTCGAACGCCTCGAGGGTGTCCGAACCACAGAGCCTTACCCCGTCGGCGGACAGGGCGACATCACCGATCACCCCGTCGTACGGGCCGCCGAAGTCGACGTGTCCCCGCTGCGAGTCGGCGTACATCGGCAGCCGGACGCTGACCGTGTCACCGTGACGAATCGCGGGCGGCTCGCCGACCTGATTTGGCGTGACCGGTGCGATCGGCGCGGTGTTCCAGGCGGCTCGGGTCGTGCCGGCCTTGCGGTACGTGCGTGCCGGGCCGGTCTGGTAGCCGGTCTGCTCGAACGTGCAGTCGCGGTCGGTCTGGCCGAACTCGGTGTACCAGGAGACGTCCGGGTTCGGCAGGTAGTACTCGATCCGCTCGGCGGGCAGCGCGAACCGTGTGCCGTAGGAGACCGTACTCGGCCGGCCCTGCAGGACCGCGCCGAGGTAGGTGCCGCCGCAGGCGTCGACGCCCTGCGCGGCGTACACGGTGCGCACGGCCGCCATCGCCGCCACCCGTACCCGGTAGCGCAGCACAGCGGGCACCCTCCCGGCCGTGCTGTGCACCGCGTTGTACACGTCCGGACGGTCGGGCCGGGTCCACGCCGTCTGCACGTACGTGCTCAGATCGGCCCGAGCTGCGGACGGGGTCACGAAGAACTGGCCCGGGTCAAAGCGTTCGCCGCCCATCTCGTGGCGTACCAGCCGGCCGGAACCGGTCCGCTGCAGGATGCTGACCATGGCGCTGACCTGCACGGCGCGCGGCTCGTCCAGCGTCACGGCCACTGGCACGGCGAGACGTGCGTCCAGCGCGACGACCATCGTCGCGGCCTGAGACGGCGTGCCCAGCACCACCTCAGGTATCAGCACGAGCGTGCGTGACGCCGGCGCCGTGACCGAGCCGGGCGTGACGACGTTGGCGCGCACGGCGTACCGGCCTGTCGGCAGGTCGACCGCGGTGCCCTCACCCAGTCGGCCCCAGGCGACCTGCGCACCGGTCTCCAGCTCGATGATCGAGTAGGAACTCCGCCCGTCCACCGCCGGCCGGCCCCGACGATCGGTGCCCTGCAGCGCGACGGGCCACGTCGTCGCGCCAGTTCGCCTCGGCACTGCGGGCAGCGCCCGGCTGTCGCGCGTGTCGAGCACGCGGATGCCGGCGAAGGGCCGGCCACCACCCGAGGTCGCGGCGGTCGACGTAGCAGCGGTCGGTTCCATCGCCACGGCAGGCGCCGGACCGACCAGCAGCTCACCGCCGCTCACGGCGAGCGCGGTCAGCACTGCCAACACCGCCCCCGTACGACGCCGGGCGGTCACCGGCCGCCCGCCGTCGTCGGTGCTGCGGCGGACGGCGTCATCGAGGAGGTGCCCGCCGGCGTGGCCCCGTCGGCCGGCCCTGGCGGCGGGACGTTGGTGCCCGTTGGCCCTGGCACGAGATTCGCTGGCGCGACGAACATGTCGATCGTCGCGCAGGCCTGCGCCGCGCCGCCGTACCCGTCGCCCGGGATGACGACGACGCCGCCACCGGTGCCGCCCTTGCGGTACACGCAGGGGAACAGCTTCTCGGGCGCCGTGCCGGTCGTGTCGATCCAGTACTGGCGGCAGGTGTCGGCGGGGTCGGTTCCCGCCGTCCAGTGCTGGAAGGCCAGGTCGGCCTCGGCGCTGCGCTCGTTTGCGCAGGCGACCGTGCCACCCGGCACGGTCCACGTCGGCGGCGGCTCAGGGGCGAGGGCCACGACTGCGGCCGCGGCCGTGCCGGCCAGGACCGCGACACCACCAGCGGCGAACAGCACCGGCCGAAGCCGCCATCGCCGCAGACGGCGACTGTGGTCGTTCGCTGACGTCGCGGAGGTACCGGTCAGCACGTCGGTGAGGACCCGCTGGCCCTCGGCGCCGCGCGCCCATCCGGTGTCCACCGCGGGCCGGCCTCGTCGCACCAGGTCGTCGATGTCCTTCATCGGGTTCCTCCAGGAGTGCTCACAGTGCGTGGGCCGGCGGTGGCCGGCGCGGGGGACGGGCCCTGCGAGGCCCCGATCTCGTCGAACACGGCACGGAAGCGGCGACGGGCCCGATGCAGCCGGACCGCGTACGTCGGACGCGAGACGCCCAGCACCTTCGCGGCCTCGGCCGGACTCAGGTCGAACCAACCAACGGTCACCAGCACCTCACGATCCGCGTCGCCGAGCCGGTCCAGCGCCTGCCGGACCCGATCGCGCAGGGCCACCTTCTCGGAAGGGCCCTCGACCGTCCTCAGCTCACGCAGGTTGCTCAATCGGTCCGTCAGTGCGACACGAGCCGCGTTCTGCCGTCGGCGCGCCAGAACCACGGTCCGAGCGACGCCGAACAGCCATGCCCGCTCTTGGCCGGGGCGCACCCGGTCCAACGAACGCCAGGCCACCAGAAACACCTCGCCCACCACGTCATCGGCGTCGGCGTCGCCGACCCGCCACCGCGCGTAGGCATGCACATCATCGGCATGGCGGTGGAACAGGTCGGTCAACCTCGCTGTGGGATCTCGCACGGCACCTCCACGAATCGGTCCGGTCACCGGTACCTGTCGGAGGAGGCGGCGGACATTACAGGTTCACCGCCACGATCTTGATCCTTTTGGCGAACGTCGACTCAGCGGCACTCCCAGCGGCGGCAGCCGCCGGTCAGGCGCGCAGGACGGGGTGATCGATGCACCCATCGTCGGCGTCACCGTCTACCCGGACCGGGCCCGGGTCACCGCTGGCCTTTTGATGATCGGTAGACGGCGAGGTCTCCGGTAGAGGGTCCATCGACGAGACAGCGGGCCGGCTGTCCACCACAGACCCAGCCGAAGAACTACGGACCTCCGCCCTCGCGACCGGCGCCCGGTCCACGCACCCGAGCGCCGCATTCACCGAACTCGCCCAAGCGATCTGACCGCAGACCGACCCCGGTTCAACACGTCCGCCGATCCGATAACGCAACAGCGCCGGTTGCACCCTTCACGCCACGCCGGGGCATCCGGGTGCAGGGCGAGCGGGAAGATCGGCGTGCTGAACGCGACGAGTGACACACCGGCCAGCGGCCGGTCCGGCGACCGAGGGCGGGTGGTGCCGCGGCCTCGCCGCCACGGCGGCACAGTTCCTGGAACCACGACTCGCCAAACCCACCGCGCAACTGCTGTCGGTCTACGGCAGCCTGCACCTCGTCTGCGCGCTGGCCGCCGCCCGAGACGACGACCGCGCCTCGGCCGACACCCACATCGCCGAGGCCGATGCCGCCGCACAGCGACTCGGTGCCGATGGCAACCACGTGTGGACCGCGTTCGGGCCGACCAACGCGTCGATCCACAAGACGACCGTGGCGATGGAACTCGGCGACGGGCAACGCGCCATCGCCATCGGCGCCACACTCGACACCAACACTGTGCCCGTCGAGCGGCAGGTTCGGCACGCCATCGAAACCGCCCGAGCCCTTGCCCGGTGGAACCGTATCGACGACGCGATCGCGGCGCTCCTGCAGGCCGAGGCCATCGGCCCTGACCAGGTGCGCTACCACCAGCTCTCCCGTGACCTCGTCCGGGACATCCTCATCCGCCCCCGGCCACCTCGACTGGCCGTCGAACTCAGTGACCGGATGGGAGTCCGGTCGGGAGGGCCGCGCTGGTAGCTCGGCTCAGATCAGCCGGCTCGTGTAGCCGGCAACCACCAAGCGCTCGAAGGCCGCTCGCACCTCGTCCGGCATCTCTTGCGGTATCGCGAACCCGCGCTCCGCGTACACCTCGATCCGCTGCGTGTCGCCGACCAGCATGTCCACCACCCGCCGCGAGTCGCCGATGCTGCGCACGTAGTCGTCCAGTTCGAGTGGGTTCGACGCGCACACCACATCGACTTCCGGCCACATCAGCCCGCACGTGGCGTAGGCCCTACGCTGCTGGTACGGCCGCGACATGATCAGCACCGACTGCACCGCGATCTGCCGTTCGGTCAGGAGCCTGCGCGAGTACTCCAGGTTCTGGGCGGTGTTCGTCGCGCGCGGTTCCACGAGAATCGCTTCCGCAGGTACGCCCTGCTCGATGGCGTACTCGCGGTAGTGCACCGCTTCTCCACGCGGGAACCGTTCGACGGTCGTCGGGGCGTTCGCGCCGGTGAACACGATCCTGGGGAACAGGCCATCGTGAAACAAGCGCGTCGCGATGACAGCCACGCCGAGGTCATGGCTGCCCAACCCGACCCCCACATCGCACGGGCGCAACTCGTGGCGCATGTCGTGATAGCGCCACAGCGTCTCGACATCCGCCCGGATCGCGTCAGGGATCGCCTCGGCAGGTGCCGCCGCACGCCGGTTCATCAGCACCTACCAGTCCGGTCCGCGCTGGGTTCCCTCATGCCGCCAGCGTAGGGGCAGCAGGACAGCACGACGCCGCTGGCCTCGTCAGGACCAGGTGGTTTGGCGGCGGCCGGGGCGTGTGACGTGGTGCGGTCATGAACCGACCTCGACGAGGCGACGCTTGCCATTCTCGCCCGGCACCAGCCATACCTGTTCGTCCAGCCAGTGCCGATACAACAACTGCCGCGTGGTCATGGCGACAGCGTTCCGCAGCGGCTCACGGAGCAGGTCGGCCCGCAGTAGTTCCTCCCGCTCGGCGTCCTGCGCGATCAGCAGAACCGCCCCGACCGGCACCAGCCGGTCCGCACGCCGGTAGCCGGTCAACAGTCCGCCCAGCCCAGATGCCGGCCGCTCGTGCTCGGCGACAACGTCGCCGATCGTGCCACGGTTGACGTGTACCAGGAACCGCAGGCACCGCCCGTCCTGCAGCCAGACGCCGTAGCCGTCGGCCCGCAACTGCGCGAGGTCGTGCTGGCGCGACCACGCCGAGGTCTCCATCGTCGCCAGCCAACGGAACAACGACGTGTCCCGGCAACGTCAGCCCGGTTCAACGGCTCCCGAGCACCCACCGAGCGACCACCCACCACCGGCGTACGCGAAAAAGGCCCCGGCCCGGTGTGAACCACCAAGTCAGGGCCTTGATCGTTGGTGCGCCGCCAGGGACTCGAACCCCGAACCCGCGGTTACCGTACGTTACGCTCCCGAGTTCGTCGTTGATCGTCAAAACCCGTCGCTGAACTGCTTAGACCCGATCGCCGACTTGTCAATCCTTGCCACTGACAGTCACCGTTTGGCAGGGGTATTCGGGGGGTTAACGGGGGCACCGTTGACCGTTGCTAGACGCACAGTGGTGAACCCCTTGACGAAACCCATAGGGACACCCCTCCGCGCCCGGCGGCGCTTTGTCTTAAGGCTGCGGTAGGCGCACCTTTAGCAGCTCGACTGACGAAGAAAGGTTTCCCGCTCTCCGCTGTCGGGATCGTCGAGATACCGCCAGAGGCTCACTTCCCCCCGCCAACTCCGCTGGGTATTCAGCTCCAAGGTGGCACCTCTCATCTTGAACTTGACCTTTCCCCGTTCGGTCGAGCTTTGCTGCGACCTCAGGTTGCCGCTCCCCGAGATGATCTCCGTACTGCCATCCGCGCCTGGCCCGAATGTTGCATTCGTTATTGAAAATCCGCCATCGGGCTCGATCTCGACAACGCCACCCCGCTGCGACTCGAAGACGCCACACAGGGCATCTTCACGCACAGGAGGCCAGACGGCGCGACCGCACGTGCCACAACAAGAGAGGATTAGGATTAACCCACCGATTAAGAAGAACCATCGCTTCTTGGTCACTTAATTAATCAGCGCTCCCATCAACAACTTCCGCCTCCCGTGACAGCATTCCTGCAGATGGAGGGGGGCGGCGTGCCGGTTCGGGGGAAGACAGCTGGGATTTGCCCGCGAAGAACTACGGTCTGCGTCTGCGTCGGCAGCTTGTCATCCAACCGCTTTCGGGCAGGCCTCACCAAGTCATCATACCCATCGATATAGCCAAAGCCAGGAACCCGCGTCATAGACGCCGCGCTTGTACGGTTAGTGATTACGAGCTCAACGTCGGCTGCACCATTCGCCTTAACGTTGGTAGCCTTCCACATGATGTGGTATGAGCCCATCATCGCAACTTCCAAGTTGCCGTCAGTGTAGCCGTACTTCAGGAATTCGAGTATGACGAGAAGCTCTTTGATTGCAGTCGGAAGGCTAGACGCATCTCCCAAGCTCTTCTGGATCTCACCGCTTCTCTCGTTGGAATAGACCTCTTGGGCGATCAGACCCCAACTGTTCTGAAGGAAGGCATCCTTCCGCAACTGCTCTGCGAAAAAGTCGCCGTCGGTGAACCTGTAGTCTCCTGCTTTGCCAGCGAAGAAGGCATCCAGCAGCGTTACGGCACCAATCTTCTTCTTGTGACCCTTCTTAGTTGATGACTTCCCGTTGCTGTCACCCCAATCGATGTTCGCCTGTGTACCGCAGCCGCTGGGACATCCGCCTGCTCCACGATTTTTGTCGCCCGGCGCTATCGGTCGTGAATCATAGCCTCTGCAGTCGAACTCCAAACAGTCTGCAGGTATTAGGCCGGTCGGGTCGCTGGAGGTTGCGGGTGTGTTGTTGGCGTACGAGTAGGCGTTCCACTGCTGCGGGTCGGCGAGGTCCATGAGCGGGTCGACTGAGATGAACCGGCCCAGTGCCCGGTCGTACTGGCGGGCGCCGATGTTGATCAGGCCAGTGGGGTCGTTGTCTCCGCCGACGAAGCCCTTGCTGTTGGGCCAGGTGGGGTTCGATCCGCGTGGTGCGCCGTAGGGGGTCTGCCGGCGGATGTCAACTTTTTGGGTGCCGGCGTTGATGGCGACTTGTTGGGTGCCCTGGTGGTCGTTGTAGAGCCAGGTCAAGTCGGTGATCGCTGAGCTTGCGGTGCGGCTGGCAATGGTCGTGCCAGCCAAGTCGTAGTAGCGGGTGCCGGTTTTGACGCCGCCTTGGAGGCGGATCTCCTGGCCGGGTAGGTACAGGGTGGTGCCGGTGGTGTCGCGGCGGATGAGCCGGACGCCGTCGGTGTCGTAGATGTTGGTCTCGATGGTATTCCCGGCGAAGCTGACGGTGGCGAGCTTGCCCTCGGCATCCCAGCCGAGGGTTTGACTGTTGGTGGCGGTAAGGCAGTTGTTGCTGAGGAAGTGGGCGGCGGGCCGGCAGGCAGTATTGCCTGACTTGTCGTATTCGTACTTGTGGTTCAGGATCGCCTGACTAGGGGTTACAGTCTTGACGTTGGTGACGGCGTGGGGTCGTACGACTCCCGGGCCACCTTCGGGAACGGCATAACTGCGGGTGGTTTTCCCGCTGCTGTCGTTGCTGGTTTCGGTGCGCCGGCTGCCGGTGTCGTTGACGGTCCAGTCCTGCCAGTACGGTGCCGGCCCGCCGAGGTTGGCGAGGGCGGGATCCGTGTCGCAGGAAACCCCGGCCTTCGGGGTCCAGGCGGTCGTCAAGCGGCCTAGGGCGTCGTCGCGGAAGCATTGAGCGTCCGCCTGACCGACCTGCGGGGTCTCAGTGATCGACTTGATGTTGCCGGCGTCCTGGTATGTGTACTGGCGGTCTGAGACGGTGCCGGCGACAGTCGACCGCTCGATGATGGTTCGATTGACGCGGCGGGTCGCCTCGTCCCGATAGACGGTCTCTTGCGTGTAGCTGCTGTTCCCGGGGACCTTGTAGATCGAGCCTTTGCGCTCGCCGTAGGCGGTGTAGGTGGCGGTCGCCACGGTGCCCACGAAGCCGGTGAGGCTGGTGTCCAGGCGGACCGGCATGCCGGTCGTGGCGTCGTAGTCCGTGGTCAACTGTTCGTTGACGAGGCCGCCGCCGGCCGGGTACGCGATCGTCGTCGGGGCGCCGGTGAACTGGGAGTAGCCGTAGCCGTAGACGTAGGTCTGGTCGAGGCCGGCCTCGACCGGCGGGATCACGTAGTTGACGCCGGTCGGTTGGTAGCGCTCGTTGAAGTTGCGGACTTGCCACTTGTAGGCGCTCGCCGTGCCGGCTGAGTCGGGGAGTGTGGATCTAACGGTGTTTCCGGCCTGACCTGCCAGGCGTTGTGCCTGGTGAGGAGGGTGCCGTGATGACCGCGACACTGAACGACCAGACCGGACGTAGGAAGCGGCCCGAGCCGTCGGCGGAGGCGAAGGCCGCCGCCGAGTTGGTCCGGGCCGCGAAGGAACAGGGCCTGTCGTTGACCGGCCCGGACGGGCTGCTGAAGCAGTTGACCAAGACGGTCCTGGAGACCGCGCTCAACGAGGAGATGACCGAGCACCTCGGCTACGAAAAACACGACCAGGGCGCCGCCGGCGCTGGGTCGGGCAATGTCCGCAACGGCACCCGGTCGAAGACGGTGCTGACCGACACGACCGGACCAGTGCAGCTCGACGTGCCACGAGACCGGGCCGGCACGTTCGAGCCGCAGATCGTCCGTAAGCGTCAACGGCGCCTGTCAGGGGTCGACGAGGTCGTGTTGTCGCTGTATGCCAAAGGCCTGACGACCGGGGAGATCAGCGCTCACTTCGCCGAGATCTACGGGGCTTCGGTGTCGAAGGAGACGATCTCCCGGATCACCGACAAGGTCATCGAGGAGATGACCGACTGGTCCCACCGGCCCCTGAATGAGATCTACGCCGCCGTGTTCATCGACGCCATCGTGGTCAAGGTCAGGGATGGGCAGGTCGCGAACCGGCCCTTCTACGCCGCGATCGGGGTCACTCTCGACGGGGAGAAGGACGTCCTCGGGTTGTGGGCCGGCTCGGGTGGTGAGGGCGCGAAGTTCTGGATGAGCGTGCTGACCGACCTGCGTAACCGGGGCGTGAAGGACGTGTTCTTCCTCGTCTGCGACGGCCTCAAAGGCCTGCCGGAGGTCGTCACGAACGTGTGGCCCCGCACGATCGTGCAGACCTGCATCATCCATCTGATCCGCAACACGTTCCGGCTCACCTCCCGCAAGTACTGGGACGAGCTCAAACACGACATCAAGCCGATCTACACCGCCGTCAACGCCACCGCTGCCAGGGCGGCGTTCGATGACCTGGCCGAGAAGTGGGGCGGCCGGTATCCGGCGGTGATCCGTTTGTGGGACAACGCCTGGGCCGAGTTCATCCCGTTCCTCGACTACGACGTCGAGATCCGACGGGTGATCTGCTCGACCAACGCGATCGAGTCGCTGAACGCCCGCTACCGGCGGGCCGTGAAAGCCCGCGGCCACTTCCCCAACGAACAGGCAGCGTTGAAGTGTCTGTACCTGGTGACCCGATCGTTGGACCCCACCGGAGCAGGCAGAACCCGATGGACGATGCGCTGGAAACCCGCCCTGAACGCCTTCGCCATCACCTTCAGCGACCGCTTCCCAGCCGCTGAAACCTACTAACCAAGATCGCCGGAAACACCGTTAGCGAGACAGCCCCCGACCTGGTGGTCGACCCGATGGCCGGGATCGGCACCACCCTCGTGGAAGCCATGCACATCGGCCGACATGGCATCGGCGTCGAGTACGAGCACCGGTGGGCGCAGCACGCCGCCGACAACATCCGCCTCGCCACCAGCCAGGGCGCCACCGGCACCGGGGAGATCTACACCGGCGACGCCCGCCGGCTGCCCGCGCTGCTCCCGAGCGAGGTCCACGGCCGGGTCTCGCTGGTCATCACCTCACCGCCGTACGGGTCATCCACCCACGGCCATGTACGAACCCCCGGCCCCCGCCGGGGCAAGGTTCGCAAGATCCACCACCGGTACGGGGCCGACGCCGGGAATCTCGCCTACACCGAACACGCCGAACTGGCCGAAGGATTCACCCAGATTCTCACCGGCTGCGCCGCCGTACTCCAGCCCGGCGGATACGTCGCGGTCACTGCCCGCCCCTACCGGCGACGCGGGCAACTCATCGACATCCCCGGCATGGTCGCCGCCGCTGGATTCGCCTCCGGACTGACCCTGGTTGAGGAACTCATCGCGCTCATCGCCGGAGTCCGAAACGGCGTACTGGTGCCGCGGACCTCGTTCTTCCAAATGAAGAACGTCCGCGACGCCATCAACACCGGCGACCCGCAATGGCTCATCCAGCACGAAGACCTGCTGCTGTTCCAGCTCGGCGGGTCACACGACAACCCGCACGACTCCGCACAGAGCGGGTCCGCCCTCGCCGCACCGCACGCCGGCCACGGGCTTGATACCTCAACCCCCACCATCGTGGATCGACGGGCACACCCGGCGCGCCCCGCCAACCCCGGCGGCAGCGCCACCGACCACCGGCCCCACCCGGGCCGGGACGCTGAAAGGACACCCGACCCGTGCCCGCCCCACCCACACGTCATTCCCGGGTCCGAACGGCCCAACACCACTGCCCACCAGCGACCCGTCGACCCCGACCCACCACGCCCGCAGACCGGCCCATCCGCCACGGCAGACCAGCCATGAGCGCCTCGACCACCGCCGAGTGGCGGCCCGACCCCCTCCTAACCATCGATGACGTGGCGGCCTGGCTGGGCAAGCCGAAGAACACCCTCTACGCCTGGCACAGCCGAGGCAAGGGGCCTCGCGCCATCCGGGTCGGCAACACCCTGCGCTACCGGCGCAGCGAGATCGAACGCTGGCTCGACGACCACACCGACCCGGAGCGCTGAGCCATGGCCCGACCTCCTCTACCCATCGGCACCGTGGGCACGATCCGTACCGAGAAGCTCGGCCCCAACCGGTACTGCGCCCGAGCCCGATACCGCGACCACGACGGCAAAACCCGCGACGTCGAGGCCACCGACACCACCGCCCCCGCCGCCATACGGGCGCTCAAAATCAAAGTTCGCGACCGTATCGCCCCTAACGACGACGAAATCACCAGGGAGACGCACGTCAGCACGCTCGCCGCTCTGTGGCTGGAGGAGATAGCCGCAGAGGAACGGGTATCGCTGCAAAGCATCAGCAGGTACGAGATCAGCGTGCGCGTCTCGATCGTGCCGGCTTTGGGTGAACTACGGATCCGAGAGGCCAGCGCAGGCCGCCTCGACAAGTTCCTGCGCAGAATCGCCGAGGACCGTCCCTCAGCCGCCAAGAGCGCCAAGGTCGTCCTCGGCCAGATGTTCGCCCTCGCCGTCCGTCGGGGTGCGCTCACGACAAACCCCATCCGCGACACCGGCCAATTACGAAAGCCTCGCAAGAGGGTCGTCGCGCTTGATCGGGAGCAACTGGACGACGTTCGTTCGGCGATCCGGAGGTGGCAGCAGCCCACCCCGGGCAAGTCGGGGCCACGGCCTACGAGCGACCTGGCCGACATCGTTGACCTCATGCTCGCCACCGGCGCCCGCATCGGCGAGATCCTGGCAGTGCGGTGGGAAGACGCCGACCTCGCCGCCGAACATCCCATCCTCACTATCTGCGGCACCATCATCTACATCAAGGGCAAAGGCTTCTTCCGGCAGGAATGGACAAAGAGCGATGCCGGTTACCGGTCAGTCGTCCTGCCACGATTCGCCGTCGGGATGCTCTTGGAGCGCAAGCTCACAGCCGCCGCCGACCCCAACGACGCGATCTTCCCCTCCCGACGTGGCACCTGGCTGTCTCCGCCCAACGTCCGCCGTCAGTGGCGCGCAGCCCGCGCTGAGACCGGCCTTGAATGGGTCACTCCCCACACGTTCCGTAAGACCGGTTGCCACCTTGATCGACAAGGAGGCCAACACCGACAGCGCCGCCGCACAGCTCGGCCACGGAAGTAAGGAGACCACCAAGAAGCACTACATCGTCAAGCCAGCCCTTGCCCCCGACAGCTCTGCCATCCTCGAACAGCTCGGGGGCAGGCCGGAGCCAGGCGATTCCGAAGCCTGCAACCCTGGCCCGACCCCGACCGGATAGCCGGGGGCGGGCGGCGGCCGGTACGCCTACCACCCGGCCTGCCGAACCTGATCGCCCCGGCCGTTACTGAGGGGTTTTCGGGGGAGGGTTCGAAACTACATAGATAACCATAAAGGCCCTGGCCAGCTTCTTGCTGGTCAGGGCCTTTAATTGGTGCGCCGCCAGGGACTCGAACCCCGAACCCGCGGATTAAGAGTCCGCTGCTCTGCCAGTTGAGCTAGCGGCGCTCGTTCGGCAACGGGGAGAAGATTAGCACCCCTGGAAGCTGGGCTCCAATCCGGTTACCCGACTCCCCCCTTCGGTCGAGCTTTGCGGGCAAAAGCCACAAACCGACCCGCGCGCTCGCGACGGGGGCGTGGGTTGCGGCGGTGATGCGGCACGATGTCCGCCAGGTACGCGAGAACAGAGGTGGGGATGACACGGTTCACGCGAGCCGGGGCGGTGGTGGGCGCTCTGACTCTGGTGGCGTCGCTGGCACTGACCGGGTGCGGTGACGAGAAGAAGCAGCCGGAATTCGTTGGCGGGGCGTCGTCGCCAGGCGTGAGCGCCGAACCCGGCTCACCCGCGCCCTCGACGCCGAGCCCGCCAAGCGGGCCGGCGCTCATGCTGAGCCCGGCCGACGGCACGAAGAGCAGGCCGGTGAGCACGGAGATCAGCGCGAAGCTGCCGGACGGCGGGAAGGTGTCCGCGGTCACCCTGACCGCCGACGGCGGGGGCGCGGTGGAGGGCAAGCTGCGCACCGACGGTTCCGCCTGGGTGCCGTCCGCTCCGCTGAAGTACGGCACCCGCTACACCGCCACGCTGACGGCGAACGCAGCCGACGGCACCAGCAGCCAGGGCACCAGCAGCTTCACCACGATGGCCAAGCCGAAGTCGACAATTGGGTCGGGCCTGTACCTCTTCGACGACAAGAGCTACGGGGTGGCCATGCCGGTGGTCACCGAGTTCCACCCGGGCATCCCGAAGAAGGACCGGGCGGCGGTGCAGAAGCGGATGTTCGTCCGCACCGACCCGCCGCAGCCGGGGGCGTGGCACTGGGTCGACAACGGCACGCAGGCCTACTACCGGGCGCCGGAGTACTGGCAGCCGGGCACGACCATCACCGTGCGGATCGCCCTGGCGGGGGTGCCGCTGAGCAACGGCAGGTATGGCGACGTCGACCGCAAGGCCACCGCCAAGATCGGCCGCTCGTTCGAGATGAAGGTCGACAACGCCAACAAGAAGATGACGGTGTACGAGAACGGCGCGCTGGTGCGCACCATCCCGGTGAGCCTGGGCAAGAAGAGCACGCCGTCGTCCAGCGGCACGATGGTCGTGATGGAGAAGAAGGAAGCCACGGTCTTCGACACCCGCGACGACCCGGACCCGGCCAACCGTTACGTCACCGACATCAAGTTTGCCCAGCGGCTCACCTGGGGTGGCGAGTACATCCACGCCGCACCCTGGTCAGAGGGTGTGCAGGGGCGGCAGAACGTCTCGCACGGCTGCGTGAACGTGTCCTCGGCGAACGCTCGGTGGCTGTTCGAGAAGACGCGGATTGGTGACCCGATCACGGTGAAGGGCACCGAGCGCAAGCTCGCCGCCGGCAACGGCTGGACGGCGTGGAGCCTGAGCTGGTCGAACTTCATCAAGGGCAGCGCGCTGCCGGTGCCCAGTGGCGGAGCCGGCCCGGCGCTCTGAGCCTGTCGGCATCCTCGCGCCGGCCCTGCCGATGGCCGGGCCGGCGCGTACCCTTGCATTCCCGCGATGCGACGACACCGCAGCGAGCCCCTTAGTCCCACAGCGGAGACGAGTCAGACTCACGAAATGCCGGATAGTAGCAAAAATACGGCATCATGGTCGACGTGTTTCGGTTCACCCTCGGCAACCGGGCCCGGCTCTGGCGCGTCAGTAAGAGACGATGGGGCAGCGACCACGACTGTGAGGGAATCATGCGAGCTAGCCAGGACCAGCTGATCAGGCCCGGTGGGCGACGCCGCGTGTTCGCGGCGGGGCTCCTCGCCGTGGCGCTGGCCTTCACCTCTGCCTGCACCGACGGCGACGGCGGTAAACCGTCCTCGTGGCACGGCGGCGGCGAGAGCCCGGCACCGAAGGCGGCGGCGACCATCAGCGAGCCGGCGGCCGACGCCAAGGACGTGCCAGCGTCCACCGGCATCACCTTCACCACAAAGGACGCCGTGAAGACCGCCGTCGAGCTCAAGGACGCGGCCGGCAAGGCGGTCGAGGGCACCCTCGCCGCAGATGGCAAGACGTGGCTGCCGGCCGGCGCGCTGGCGTACGGCACGAGCTACACGGCGACCGTGACCGCCACCGGCGACGACGACCGTCCGGCCACCGCGACAAGCACCTTCACCACCATGGCCAAGCCCGGCAATCAGGTACGGGTGAGCAGCTTCCTCGGTGACAACCAGGTGATCGGGGTCGGGATGCCACTGATCGTGAAGTTCAGCCGGGGCATCCCGCAGGACTACCGCGACGACGTGCAGCGCCGGATGACGGTGACCTCGACACCGGCGCAGGAGGGCATCTGGCACTGGGTCAGCCCCACCGAGATCCGGTACCGGCCGAAGGAGTTCTGGAAGGCCGACAGCAAGGTCTCCTACCGGGTGCAGGCCGGCGGCCTGCCGATGGGTGAAGGCTGGTACGGCCGCGCCGACCTCTCGGTGGATGTCAAGATCGGCCCGTCGGTGATCATGACGGTGGACAACAAGACCAAGCGGATGACGGTGACCCGCAACGGCGCTGTGATCAAGACCATTCCGGTCAGCCTCGGCAAGAAGAGCACCCCGTCGTCCAGCGGCACCATGGTCGTGATCGAGAAGCTGCGCAAGACGGTCTTCGACACGTTCGAGGAGTTGGGCCCGGAGGAGGGCTACCGCACCAAGATTGACTTCGCGCAGCGCCTCACCTGGGGCGGGGAGTTCATCCACGCGGCGCCCTGGTCCGAGGGCCAGCAGGGCAGCGTGAACGTTTCGCACGGCTGCGTGAACGTGTCGATGGCCAACGGCGAGTGGCTATTCAAGAACACCCAGGTCGGCGACCCGATCACGGTCAAGGGCACCGAGCGCAAGCTGCAGAACGGCAACGGCTGGACCGACTGGAACATGAGCTGGGACGAGTACGTCAAGGGCAGCGCCCTCCCGTACGAACCCCCCGCCGACCCGGACACCACCCCGACCCCGGACGGCACGACCCCGGCACCCACACCCACCGCCTGAGCCACACGACGAAAGCCCCCTCCTCGGAGGGGGCTTTCGCGTAGGCCAAAACCTCGCCCCTGGAACGACTCAGGCCCCCTCCGAAGAGGGGGCCTGAGCAGCGAAACCAGCTGGGTGACTGATGGGAATTGAACCCACGACAACCGGGACCACAACCCGGTGCTCTGCCAACTGAGCTACAGCCACCATGCCTCCGTCGCCCGGTCGATCGCCCCGGGCGGGGTGCGGACCAATAATAGCCACACCGCAGCGCACCACGTCTAGCGGGTTCCCTGCTCCCGGGTGACAGCCACCCGGGTCAGAGTTCGGCGGCGATGCCTTTGGCGGTCTCGACGTCCGGGCCGGGCAGCGGAACGAAGACCGTGCGCCGGTAGTACTCCAACTCCCGGATGCTCTCCCGGATGTCGGCCAGCGCCCGGTGCGCGAGGCCCTTCTGCGGCTGACCGAAGTACACGCGGGGGTACCAGCGACGGCAGAGTTCCTTGATCGACGAAACATCGATCATCCGGTAGTGCAGGTGCGCGTCGAGGCGGGGCATGTCCCGGGCGATGAAGCCCCGGTCGGTGGCGATCGAGTTACCGCACAGCGGAGCCGAACGCGGATCCTTGACGAAGGTACGGACGTACTCCAGGACCAGGTCTTCCGCCTCGGCGAGGGTGACCGCCGAACGACGGACCTCTTCGGTGAGGCCGGACTTGGCGTGCATGGTCTGCACGATCTCCGGCATCCCCTCCAGTGCCGCCTCATCGGCGTGGATCACCACGTCGACACCGTCACCCAGCACGTTGAGGTCAGGATCGGTGACCAGTGCCGCAACCTCGATCAGTTTGTCCCTGCCAAGGTCCAACCCGGTCATTTCACAGTCGATCCAGACAAGGAGATCAGCCACCGGGACAGCCTACGCGCAGCCCACGCCCGGCGGCTGCGCGCTCTCGGCGGACCAGACCGCTAGGGTTTCGGAGTGCCAGCCGATCCCGTAGCACCGCCCGCCGTCACCGACGACGACCCCGGCGGCCGTACGGTCCGTCGCCTGGTCGCGGTGGTGGCCCTCCTCGCCGTGCTACCAGCGCTCTACCTGCCGGGTCTGAACCACAAATTCCTCGACCTCAAGATCTATATGTCGGCGGTTGACTGGTGGCGCGCCGGCCACCCGCTCTACGACTACGTCCAAGCTGATCGGGTGCAGGGCGAGTTGTATTTCACCTACCCGCCCTTCAGCGCGCTGCTGCTGTGGCCCTTCGGGCTGCTGCGGCTCGGCGCCACCGTGACGATCTTCACGGTGCTCACCGTGCTGGCCGTGGTGCTGACCACCCGGTGGCTGGTGACCCCGCTCATCGCCCGGCACAATCTGCCGCGGGCATTCACCCTGACCGTCGCCGTGCTGCTGGTGCTGGCGGTGGAGAGCACCCGCGAGACGATCACCTTCGGGCAGATCAACATGCTGCTGGTCGTGCTGATCCTGGCCGACCTGCTGTTCGCCGTGCCGCAGGCGCGGCGCTGGGCCGGGGTGGGCGTGGGGCTGGCGACGGCGCTCAAGCTCTTCCCCGGCATCTTCATCGTGTACCTGCTGGCCACCCGGCGGTGGCGGGCTGCGGCGGTGGCGAGCGCGACGGCCGCGGCGGCCACTCTGCTCGCGGCGGCGATCGCACCCGCGGACTCGTGGCGGTTCTGGACCCAGGAACTGTGGGACAACAACCGGGTGGGACGCACCGACTACGTCGGCAACCAGTCGCTGTTCGGCTTGCTCAGCCGGTTCACGGCGCCAGAGAAGCCGGATCGGCCGCTCTGGCTGCTGGTGGTCGCCGTGGTCGCCGTCTACGGGCTGTGGCGGGCCACCCGCGCGGCTCGGGCCGGTGATCCGTTGACGGGTCTGACGTTGACCGGACTGGTCGGTTCCCTGGCCAGCCCGATCACCTGGACTCACCACATCTACTGGTTCGTGCCGGCGGTGGTGCTGCTCACCGACGCGGCGTTGAGCGCCGACCGTCCGGACGAGGTACGCCGGCGTCGGTGGTTGGCCGGGCTCGCGCTGGGCACGGCCGCCCTGATCATCTACGGCGTGGTGACGTTCCAGGACTGGGGCACGGAACCGGTCCGCACCCATGACCCGGTGGACTTCGTTGTGCAAAACGCCTACGTACTGCTCAGTCTGTTGTTGCTGGCGACCCTACCGGTGCGCTCGGGCCACCCCGAGGAAAAATCGCACCAAATGGACAGATCTCCCCAGTAGCCCTCATAGGCGCTAATCTGACCTCATCTACCTCAAGCGTCGCTCGGGTAGCACCGCTCCCCCGGTGAGGGTGGCCCTCCGCGTCGGCAGCGCGGAGGGCCGCTCGCCGTTTCGTTCATCGCCACCGGCCGAGCGGTGGCCGCCGCGCCGGCCGGCGGCCACGCGAGACTCAGTGTCACCTCCGACGGGCGGGACAACCGGGCCGGCTCGTCCAGGTCGGCAAGGGTGGCGGGCCGGGCCGGTTCGGCGCCGATCGCCGGCCGGGAGCGTTCCCCCGCACCCGAGCCGACCGGGGTGAGCTGTCGTACGGCCGGTAACGGCGGGGTCGGACCGGGTTGCGGGAAGCCCAGGCCACTCAGCGAGGTGACCCCGAGCCGGCCGGCGAGCACCGGCACCTGATCCGGCTCGACCACGAAGACCACCTCACGCGGACGCGGCGGTCGCAGCAGGAGCAGCGCGCACACCACCAGCAGCACGCCGACGGTCAGCAGACCCCAGGTGGCTGGGCCGGCCCACCCTGCCCGCAACTCGGCGCGCAGGTCCAGCGCCAGGTCAGAGCCGCCGTCGGGGCGCATCACCACCAGGCTCATGGGCTCGTCGGCCAGGTCGTCCGCGCTCCACTCCAGCGAGCCGATCCCCTCGCGTACCCAGAAGGGCTGACCCAGCGGCGTGACTGCCGAGGCGCCCGGCGGGTCGGCGGCCGGACCGGTCGGGTCCAGCCGGACCGGCAGCGGGCCCCGGGCCAGCGCCACCCGGCGGACCGCGGCGTGCGGCACCGGCTCCAGCCAGCGGCGCACGTCGGCGGTGGGCCCCAGCCCCACGAAGCCCGGGCCGTCCGAGGTGCGGGCGTCCAGTCGCAGCCGGGTGTGCGCGGTACGCGCGAAGGGCGCCTCCTGCCGTAGTAACCGGTCGAGGTCGGTGACCACGACCGCGTGACCGGGCGTGCGGATCGTCTCGAAGCGGGCGGCGAAGGCCCCGTCGGGGTCGGCGTGTCGGGTCACCAGCCAGAACGCGCCACCGGCGAACAACACCGGAATCCCTACGACCAACAGCAGCACTCCGACGATCGCCCGCACGAAACGCATTCGCACCGTCCCCCTCCGTAGCCAGATACCCGGCCGACCTTACCGACGTACGCCATCTGATCAGGGCATATCCACAGCACGGCCGGTCCGACTCCGAAAAGCAGCTGGCCCGCCGGATGGTCCGGCGGGCCAGCGGGGGCGACGGGTCAGGACTTGGCGACCGGCTCCCGACGGGTCCGGGCGAACGCCAGCCCGCCCAGCACCAGGCCGGCAAGACCGGCGACGAGACCGGCCACACCGAGGCCGACCGCGAGACCGTTGCCCTCGTCGTCGTTCGTCGCCCCGGCCGCGGCGCTCGGCGCGGCGGAGGCGGAGGCGGAGGCGGAGGGTGCCGCCGCGGCGGCCAGGGTGAGCACCGGAGCCGGCTTCTCCGGCTCCGCACCGCCCGGCACCGGCTCGTCGATCCAGCGCGAGATGTTGCCGTCCGAGTAGGTCTGCAGGGTCTTGAAGATCATCGAGTCGACCTTCGGCAGCGGCCCCATCGAGACGGGGAACTCCTGGAACTGACCCGGCTTGATCCCCGCGTCGCCGGTGGCCGTCCAG
The DNA here is from genome assembly GCF_045209745.1 of Micromonospora sp. NBC_01638. NCBI lineage: Bacteria > Bacillati > Actinomycetota > Actinomycetes > Micromonosporales > Micromonosporaceae > Micromonospora > Micromonospora sp. NBC_01638. Next base: position 3,508,462 of record NZ_CP109273.1, on the reverse strand, counting down.
GTGATCTTGGAAACCGCCTCGGTGAGCGGGCTGCCGTGCACCTCGATTGGCGGGTCCACCTTGCGCTTCTCGGTGGTAACCGTCCAGCCGGGCACCGGCATGGTCGACACCGAGCCGACCGGGGCGTTCTCCGGCAACACCACCTCCAGCTTGGTGGTCGAGGCGGTGTCGCTCTCGTTGGGCACCCGGAACGCCACCCGGGCGTAGCCGCCCTGGGTCGCCTCCTTCGGGTTCACCGTGACGTGAGCGGACGCCGGCCCGGCGAAGCCGAGCACAACAGTGGCGGTGGCGGTGAACGCCAGGGCGGCAGCGGCGGTTGCGGTACGCCGGAATCGGATCATGGGTTTCGCGGGCCTCTCTAACGGATGGGCACGGTGGCGGTCACCGTGGCCTGGTCGATGTCGGTCGTTCGGACGGTGATCTTGATCTCCCAGTCACCGGCGGCCGGCAGGCTGATGTCGCCGTAGGCGTGGCTGTCCGTCAGGGGCAGCAACGGGACCTCGATCGGCTCGATCCCGGCCGAGGGCAGCGCCGCGGTGGCCCGCCACTCGGCCACCGGCAGCGGCAGGTTGTCCTTGCCGTACGCGTACAGGTGCACCGAGTTGTTGCCCCGCTCGGCCGGGCTCAGCTCGACCTCCAGCGAATAGAGCGGGCTGGACAGCCTGGTGCTGAAGAAGCCGGTTTCGGTGCCGGACGGCTCGGCCACGGCGGTCCGCGCGGGCGTGGTCTGCACGAGCGTCGCGGACAGGCCCAGCACCACCACGGTCACGGCCAGCTCCACCCAGACCGCCCGGCGTACCGGTGCCGGGCGCTGCGCCGCGATGCGTCGACGGACCAACTGCCGGGAGTACGCGGCCACGGCGATCACCACCGCGAACAGCCCGATCTTGGCCAGCAGCAACTGCCCGTACGTGGTGTTGAACAGCGCCTGCAGGGTGGCCACCTCGATCAACGCCTGGACGGTGCCGGCCAGCAGCAGCGCCGAGACGGCGAGCGCCGCCCAGCGCGACCAGATCGGCAGGATCGCGCCCAACTCCCGCTCGTCGGCCTGACGCAGCAGGAAACCGGCGAGCATGAGCAGACCACCCAGCCAGACCGCCATGCTGCCCAGGTGGACCGCGTCGACCACCACGGAGACCGCCGGCGCCGGCGAGGCCGCCGGGTGCCCGGCCAGGGGCCAGGTCAGCAGGGCGGCGCCGCCGAGCATGGCCAGGATGATCGCGTCAGCGCGGCTGGCCGGCCGGGCCAGCAGCGGATGGAGCAGGAAGGCGGAGGCCGCCAGCAGGCCGAGTCGGACCAGGTGGGCGGCGCCAAAGGCGCTGCCGAACACACTGCCGAACCCCTCGCCGGTGACATCGAAGAGACCACCGCCGGCGGTGTAGGGCACCTGCAACCACAGATCGGCGAGGGTGGCGAAAGCCACCAGGCCGAGGCCGGCCCAGGCCAGTCGGGTCGGCCCGCGCCGGGAGAGCCGTCGTGGCCAGAGCGCGGCGAGCACCAGTGCCGGCCCGACCAGCAGCACCAGACCCGCGTAGCCGAGGAAACGGGCCACCTTCACCGCCGTGCCCACCACCGGGTTGGCGCGGCTGTCCTCGCCGGAGTCGACGGGTGGCGTCGAGGGTGCGCCGACCGAGTAGGTGAACGCCCCGGAGACCGGGTGGCTGTCGGCGGAGATCACCCGGAAGCTGACCAGGTAGGTGCCGCGCTCGCCGGTCGGGTCCACCGGGATGCTCACGACACCGCCGTCGAACGACGGCTCGCCCCGGTCGGCCCGGGAGCCGTCCGGCCCGATGATCCGGATCTTGCCGGGGACCTTGCGGACCGACTCGCTGAACGTCAGCACCACCTCGGACGGCGCGCTCGGCACGATGGAGGAGGCAGCCGGGCTGCTACTCTGCAGCACCGCGTGGGCGCTGGCCGGGGTGGCTGGCGCGAGCAACAAGGCGACGGCGGTGACCAGGAGGCCAGCGGCTGCGGCCAGCCGGGCGATCCAGCGGCGGGGGGCGACAGTCATGCCAGCCATGGTCGCCGACGGATGTCGCTTTCGGCGACCCGAGGCGGGTGATCGCGTCCGTGGTCGCACGTCATGACCGGGTAGTCGGCCCGTGCGGGGGAAAAGTTCCCGACGTGGCGCAGACCATCCAAGAGTCGAAGGACCCTTACTCTCCGCCGGGTGCCGCGTAACCTGGTTTGTCGTGATCCCCGTCCCGCGTGACACCGGTGGTGCCGGTCCGACGGAGCCGGCCTGTGACGCCTCCCGGGACCCGGCCACCGAGTGGGCGCTGACCGCCCGCGACGGTGACCCGGCAGCCCAGGCGGCGTTCGTCCGGCTGACCCAGGTCGAGGTCTGGCGGTTCGCCGCCGCCCTGGTCGACCCGGACAGCGCCGACGATCTGACCCAGGAGACGTACCTGCGGGCGTTCCGGGCCCTGCCCGCGTTCGAGGGTCGCTCCAGCGCCCGCACGTGGCTGCTCGGCATCGCCCGGCGGGCCTGCGCCGACCACCTGCGCACGGTGATCCGCCGCCGCCGGCTCGACGAGCGCCTGGCGGCGAACGCGTACACCGACCACCCCCACCCGGACCCGGCCGGCCAACTCGGTGCCACCGACCTGGTCCGCCGGCTCAGCGCCGACCGGCGCGCAGCGTTCGTGCTCACCCAGCTGCTCGGCCTGTCGTACGCCGAGGCCGCCGCCGTCGAAGGGGTCCCGGTGGGCACCATCCGTTCGCGGGTCGCCCGGGCCCGCGACGAGCTGGTCGAGGCGGTCGGCGACGCCCTGACCGGCTGAGCGTGGAACTTCCGGCGGAGACGGGACGACAAATGAGCGTGACTTCCATCCCGGTCGGCCGTTGGCCTGTCATCCGGCCCTGGCTCGGCGCGGCGGCCCGGCTCGGCCTCGCCGCCGTCTGGCTGATTGCTGGCGCGTCGAAGGTGGGCGATCTGGCCGCCTCGGGGCGGGCCGTCAACGCGTATCAGGTGATGCCGTACGACGTGGCGGTCGTGATCGGCGCGGCCCTGCCCTTCGTCGAGCTGGCGCTGGGCGTGCTGTTGCTGCTCGGGCTGGCCACCCGGCTCGTCGCCGGGGTGTCCGCCGCACTGCTGGTGGTCTTCGTCGTGGGGATCGCCTCGGCCTGGGCGCGTGGGCTGGCCATCGACTGCGGCTGCTTCGGTAGTGGCGGGCAACTGGCCGAGGGGCAGGCTCCCAGTTACCTTTCGGAGACCCTTCGGGACCTGGGATTCTTGGTGCTGGCCGCATTTCTGCTGATCTGGCCGCGTACGCCCGTCTCGGTGGACGGGTGGCTGTCCGGCGAACCCGCTGTGGAGGACGAGGATGAGTAGTCGCAAGGGGCAGCGGGACGCCGCCCGGGTGGTCCGTCAGCAACTCGCCCGCGAGCGGCGGCGCCGGCGCACGATCTGGGTCTCCGCCGCCGCGGTCGCCGTCCTGGTCATCGCCGGCGTCATCGGCTGGACTGTCTGGTCCAACCAGCGCTCCGGCAGCTTTACCACCCCACCCGGTGCCAACGCGGCCGGCACCGGCATCGTCACCGGCGGTGGGCCGGTCACGGTCGACGTCTACGAGGATTTCCTCTGCCCGGCCTGCAAACAGTTCGAGCAGACCAGCGGGGCGACTCTGGAGCAGTTGGTGGCCGAGAACAAGGCGAAGGTGGTCTACCACCCGGTGGCGTACCTCAACCGCTTCTCCACCACCGAGTACTCCACCCGCTCCTCGGCCGCCTCCGGCTGCGCCGCGGCCGGAGGCAAGTTCCGCGAGTACGCCAAGGCGCTGTTCGACAAGCAGCCGTCCGAGGGCGGCGCCGGCCTCCCCGACGACGAGCTGATCGACATCGGCGTCGGCGTGGGCCTCGACCGGGGCTCGTTCGGCGGCTGCGTCAACGACCGCACGTACCGGACGTGGACCGAACACGTCACCGACGAGGCCAGCCGGAGCAAGGTCACCGGCACGCCGACCGTCATGGTCAACGGTCAGCCGCTCACCAACCCGACCCCGGATAATCTCACCGCAGCCGTGGCGGCGGCCGGCAAGTGATCCGTACCCTGCTGCCCCGCGCCGGCCTGGTCGCCGCCGCAGCCTGCGCGGCCACCCTGCTCACCGCGGCGCCCGCCGCCGCGCACGGCGCCGACGCACCTGACGGCACCGACTACCGCACCCGGACCACCGGGGTCGCACCGGCGCGGCCAGGGCTGGAGGTACGCGTCGTCGAGGCGGGCGCCCGACTGGAGTTGACCAACCGCACCGGCCGCGCCGTCGAGGTCATCGGCTACTCCGGCGAGCCGTACCTGCGGGTCGGCCCGGACGGGGTGTTCGAAAACAGCCGCTCCCCCGCCACGTATCTGAACCGCACCCTCGCCGGGGACACCGCGCTCCCGGCCGAGGCCGACCCGGCCGCGCCGCCGTCCTGGCGGCGGATCGCCGACCAGCCCACGGTGCGCTGGCACGACCAACGCGCGCTGTGGCAGGAGTCCGCACCACCGGCGGCCGTACGCGCCGCGCCGGACCGCGAGCACCGGGTCCGGGACTGGACGGTCCCGCTGCGCGACGGCGCCGACCCGTTGGTGATCGGCGGAACGCTGGACTGGGTGCCGCCGCCGGACGCATTCACCTGGTGGGCGGTGACCATCGTGGGGCTGCTCGCGGTGGGCGCGCTCGGCCTGGTCGCCGCCGCCGACCCGGCCGGCGCCCGCGCGATGTCCGCGCTGGGAGTGTTGCTGGTCGCCGGCGGGGCACTGGCCGTCGTGTACCCGGTGGGGCGGGAGCTGGACGCGGGTGCCCAGGGTGTGGGCGGGGTGGTGGTCGGGCTGCTCTCCGGGCAGATCTGGTCGCTGCTCACCGGCCTCGGTGCGATCGCCGCCGGTTGGTACGCGCTGGCCCGCCGCCCGGCCGCCGACTTCGCGGTGGCGCTGGCCGGAGCCTGCCTGGCCCTCTTCGCCGGTGCGACGAACGCCGCGGTGTTCGCCCGGTCCATCGCCCCGGTCCCCTGGTCGCCCGAGGCCGCCCGCGTCATGATCGCGCTGGTGCTGATCACCGGCGCCGGCGCAACCACCGCCGGCATCCTCCGCCTACACGCCGCCTCCAGAACCCCCAACCCCACTCCCAACTCCACCCCCAACCCAACCCCTGCCCAAACCTGACCCACCCCCACCCCCGCGATCTTGCACTTTGTGTCGCCGATACGCGGCTTTTGTGGCAAATGTCGAGACAGAAAGTGCAAGATCGCCGCGGGCTGGGGTGGGGGGCGGGGTTTGGGGTTAGTCCTTGCTGCTTCGCTCCGCGAAGCGGCCCTAATCGGGAGGAAGTAGGTCTACTTCCGAGTTAGGGGTTTGGGGTGGGGGTGAAGGGGGTGAAACCGTGGGGGAGCTCCAGGCGGTGGCGGGCCAGCAGGGGCGCGTCACGCAGGAGGGCGACGGTGGGGGCGTCGGCGACGATCCGGCCACCGTCCAGGATCACTGAGCGTTCGCACAGCTCCGCCGCGTACGGCAGGTCATGCGTGACCATCAGCAGGGTCACCGGCAGGTCGCGCAGGATCTCGGCCAGCTCCCGGCGGGCCGCCGGGTCCAGGTTCGACGACGGCTCGTCGAGCACCAGGATCTCCGGGTGCATGGCGAGCACGGTGGCCACCGCCACCCGACGGCGCTGCCCGAACGAGAGATGCTGCGGGGCCCGATCCCGGTGCTCACCCATCCCCACCGCGGCGAGCGCCTCGTCCACCCGGGCGGCCAACTCCGCCCCGCGCAGACCCAGGTTCGCCGGCCCGAACGCCACGTCCTCCGCCACCGTGGGCAGGAACAACTGGTCGTCCGGGTCCTGAAAGACGATGCCCACTCGGCGGCGCACCTCGGCCAGGGTGGCCCGATCCGGTGTGACCGTCAGCCCGCCGACACTCACGCTGCCCTCGGTCGGGCTGAGGATGCCGTTGAGATGCAGCACCAGCGTGGTCTTTCCGGCGCCGTTGGGCCCGAGCAGCGCCACCCGATCGCCGCGCGGCACGTTCAGGTCCACCCCGTGCAGGGCGACGTGCCCATCGGGGTACGCGTACCGGACACCACGAACGTCCAGCGAGACAGCGGTCTGCACGACACCGATCATGACAGCACGACGGCGGTGGCGGCGATGGCGGCCGCCAACACCGGCACGGTCGCCGCGACCAGCCACTGGCTGACGCTCGCCGCACCCTCGCCCTGCCACACGGCGGGCATCCGCCCGGTGTACCCCCTCGACAGCATCGCCAGATAGACCCGCTCACCGCGCTCGAAGGCGCGCAGGAACAACGCCCCGATCCCGGCGGCGAAGCCGCGCAACTGCCACAGGAAGCGCGGGTCGTCACCCCGGGAGATCCGCGCCACCCGCATCCGCTTCGCCTCGCCGATCAGCACGTCGAGGTAGCGCAGCATGAACGTGGCGATCTGGGTCAGCACCTGCGGGCAGTGCAGCCGGTCCAACCCCACGATCAGGTCCCGGGTGGTGGTGGTCGCGGCGAGCAGCAGCGAGGCGAGCACGCCCAGGGTGCCCTTGGCCAGGATGTTCCACGCGCCGTGCAGCCCGTCCTCGGACAGCCGCAGGCCCCACACGTCGACCCGCTCGCCGGTCCCGAGGAACGGCAGCGCGACGGCGAACAGCACGAACGGCAGCTCGATCAACGCCCGGCTGAGCAACCACCGCGGCCCCACCCGGGCCAGCGCCGCCACCGCCGCCACCAGCACGACGTACGCGCCGAAGGCCCAGAAAGCCGTCCGTGGGGTGGCCACCACGGCGACGGTGAAGACCACCATCGCCACGATCTTGACCTCGGGCGGGAGCCGGTGCACCGGCGAGTCCGACTCGCGGTACAGCACATGCCCGTGACCGGCACCCATTGCGCGTACCCCTGCTCAGCTGGCCGCGTCGGCGCGGCGCCGGACGTCGTCGGACGTCGCGGGGTCGCCCTCTGCGGGCGTCGTCGTGTCGCCGTCGGTCAGTGTGGTGCCCCGGCGGCGCAGCAGCCAGAAGCCGCCAGCGCCGATCGCGAAGGTGACCAGCACCCCGAGCACCCCGGAGAGGCCGGTGGACACGAAGCTGTTCTGCACGCCCCGCACGCCGTAGTCGGCGAGCGGGCTGTCGGCCAGCTCGTGGTCCCGTGCCTGCTGGGCCGGGCAACTGCCGGCGACGATGTTGTCGTCGGCGTCGACCGTGCAGCCCTTGAGCAGGGAGGAGTCCAGCCCGTCCGGGTGGGACGAGGCGTAGTTGCTTACTACGCCGGCGAGCAGCAGGGCGACCAGCAGGCCGCCGGCCAGGAAGGCCCAGGAACGGTTCTTCATCGGACACCTCCGGCGACCGGGACGGCGGGGGTGGCGGGGGTGCGCAGGGAGCGCAGCGCGTACACCAGGTCGGGGCGCACCTTCGCGACGGTGAGCACGGTGGTCGCCGTGATCAGGCCCTCGCCGATGCCGATCAGCACGTGGACGCCGGCCATCGTGCCGGCCAGGCCGGCCAGGTTGCCGCCCAGGTCGGTGGTGCCACCCAGCCAGTACTGCAGGACGAAGCCCTGCGACGCGACCACCACACTGACCAGCGCCGCGACGAATGCGGTCACGGCCAGGCCGGCCCGCGTGCGGGGCAGCACCCGCAACAGCACCGCGATGAGCAGGTACGCCGCGGCGGTGCCGAGCACCGCCATGTTGGTGATGTTGAGGCCGAGCATCGCCACGCCGCCGTCACCGAAGATCAGCGCCTGCACGACCAGCACCACGGACACGCAGAGCGCGCCGACCCACGGACCGACCAGCATGGCGGCGAGCGCGCCACCGAGCAGGTGGCCACTCACGCCAGCGGTGAAGATCGGGAAGTTGAGCATCTGGACGGCGAAGATGAACGCCGCCACCAGGCCCGCCATCGGGGCCAGCCGGTCGTCCAGGTCGCGCCGGCCGCGCAGGACGCAGATGGTGAGCGCGGCAAGAGCGAGCGCAGCGAAAACCGCTGCGACGGGACCATCGATGATCCCGTTCGAGATGTGCATCGCCAGTGTCTCCACGCGACCTCCACACGTCAGCGGGCCCTGTCCGGGCCGGCGTGCGTCAGCTTATTTACCAACCCTCGTTGTTGCCAGACTATGGCAACAACGGATGATCTTGATCACCTTTCCAGACCAGGCTCGCTTCTGTGATCGACTCGTCTGATGCCGGGCTGTCCGCGAATCGCGGATGCCCCGGTTTCCGGAACGACGAGTCGACCTGCACGCGCCGCCGCGCACCTACGCGCGTCGCCGACGACGACTCACGCCGGCCCGGCGGTATCGTCGGGCCATGACCGTGCCCGACCGTCTCTCCCCCGGTGACCCCGCGCCCGAGTTCACCCTCGCCACCGACACCGGCGACCAGCTCTCCCTCGCCGACCTGCGAGGCCGCAAGGTCGTCCTGTACGCCTATCCGGCCGCGATGACGCCCGGCTGCACCAAGCAGGCCTGCGACTTCCGCGACTCACTCGCCTCGCTCCAGGCCGCCGGCTACGAGGTCATCGGCATCTCCCCGGACAAGCCGGAGAAGCTGGCGAAGTTCCGCGAGCGCGACGCGATCACCTTCCCGCTGGTGTCGGACCCGGACAAGGCGGTGTTGATCGCGTACGGCGCGTACGGCGAGAAGCAGCTGTACGGCAAGACCGTCACCGGCGTGATCCGCTCGACGTTCGTGATCGACGCCGACGGCAAGATCGAGCGAGCGCTCTACAACGTCAAGGCCACCGGGCACGTCGCCAAGCTCCGCCGCGACCTCGGCCTGGACTGATCTGGTCGATCCTCAGGGAGGCCGGGCTCACTCAACACCGCCGAAGCCGGACGCTCTAGACTCAGCGAGTTGGCGGGAGTGGCGTAACGGCAGCCGCGATAGGTTTAGGTCCTATTGTCCGAAAGGGCGTAGGGGTTCGAATCCCCTCTCCCGCACAGGTCAACAAGCACCGCGCGCCGACGCGCGGTTTGTCAGGTGTGTCACTGTCGCGGGTCGCGGGCCTGGTCGCCGGGTCAGGATGGCGAGCGTGAGTCTGCGCTTCGTCCTCGACCCCGACCTGACCCCGCAGCTGCGCGCTGAGATCGTCGACCTCTGGGTGGATGTCAGCAACGCCGACGGTGCGGTCGGCTTCGTGCCACCGGTCGCCGCCGACGACGTCCACGTCATCGCCGATCCGGCCTTCGCCGGCATCGCCGACGGGCCGGACCGGTTGCTGGTCGGATACTCCGGCGACCGGCTGGTGGCTTTGCTGATCTTCAGTGACAACCGTTTCCCGCTCACGGCGCACTGGTGTGTGCTGAAGCGGGTGATGGTCCACCCGGACACCCAGGGCACCGGCTACGGCTCGGCGCTGATGGGTGAGGCCGCCCGGTTGGGCAGGGAGTTCGGCCATGAGGCGCTGCACATCACGGTGCGGGACGGGCTGGGGTTGGACAAGTTCTACGGCCGCCTCGGGTATCGGGAGATCGGCCGGCTGCCGGGCGCGTTGCGGGTGGCGCCCGGTGACGACCGGGACGAGATCCTGATGTGGCTCGACCTGACGTCGGTCGACTGAGCGGTCAGCCCGCGCACCAACGGGCGTTCGTCTCGGCAGGGCGGGTGGTGGGCGTGCCGGTGGGCGGTGAGCTCGCCCTCGCCACCTCGACGGGACGGCGGGTCGGCGTCGGCGTGCCGGTGGGTCGGTTGCCGGGCGGCCGGGCCGATGCGGACGGTCGCCCAGTGGCCGCCACGGCACTGCTCGCGTACATCCGGACCGTGCTGTTCTGCACCTGGCCGGGTGCCATCCGGATGCCGCCGACGGTGGCCCGGTTTCCGTACACGTCGCTGACGCGGATGCTGAACGGGCCGGGCCCGGCACCGGAGGTGATGAGCCAGTAGTTGTAGTCCTGCCGGGCGGCTGACCGCCACGGACCGCTGTCACCCTGCCGGACCTCGACGGATCGCAGTGGGTTGCCGTGGTTGCCGACGCGGACGGCGAACCACCACTGCGACGCGCCCTCCTTGATCCGGAAGGTGAGTGGCCCGGGTAGTGGCGGGTTGACCACCGCGCGGTAGGTGACGGCGACGAGGCCCTGGACCGGGTCGGCGATCCGGGCGAACGCCTCGCGGGACAGATCGAGGTGTCCGGGCTGGCACTCCGGGCACTGGTCCATGATCAACACTCGGACGGTGCCCTTCGGGCCGGTCACGTCGAGGAATCCACCGCAGGCGGCGCCGGCGGAATATTCCGTGGGGCCGAGGGCGACGTACAGCCGGTTGGCCGGGGCGGCGGGGTTCGAGCAGTTGCCGCCGGCGCCGTTCGAGTCGTAGAAGCTCGCCTTGCCGCTGTGCGTGGCGTTGCCGGTGGGCGGTGCGGCGGCGAGCGTCCGGCCGGCGGCGCAGGCCGGGGCGGAGCCGGACCGCAGGGCCAGGGTGAGCCCGAGCGCCGCCGCGAGGACGGTGACTCCGGTGGCGACAAGCCAGGGCATCGGGCCGGACGACGACGCGGGCCGGACCTCGGGGGCCCGGTCCAGGTCGATGTCGATGTCGACAGCGCTTGCGTCCGTCACGACAGCGATGCTGCCGGACCCGAGCGTGGACGGACAAGCCGGCTAAGCCAAAGCTAAGACAGCATCGACGGACGGTGATCGGCGCATTCCGATTGCCGGTTGGTGGCGTCCCCGGTCAGGACGCGATGGTGATCGGCGCACCAACGGACAGCGCTCCACTGTCGAGTGGCACCAGATTCAGTCCGAAGAGGAGTTTCTGCTTGACGTTGCGGTACCGCCCGAGTGTGCGCAGCGGCTCCTTCGTGCGTACCCCGGTCTCCTGGTCCGTTGTGGTCACCACGCAGCGGTCGCACGGCCCGGCGGCGCGGAACCGCAGGTCGCCGATGCGCAGCGACCGGCCGACCCAGTCGTCCTCGGCCCAGGCCGGCGCCCCGTCGACCACCAGGTTGGGTCGGAACCGGGTCATCGGCACCGGCTCCTCCCCCGCCTCGGCCAGCCAGTCGTTGAGGGCGTCGAGGGAGGCGGCGTTCGCCAGCAGCAGCGGGTAGGCGTCGGCGAACGCGACCTGGTCGCCGGTGTCGTATTCGCGTTCCTCGACGGCCAGGTGGCGGGTCGGCTGGGCCAGCCAGACCAGCCGGACCGCGCGGCCGAGCAGCGAGCCGAGCCAGTCGTCGGCCGCCCGGCCCGCCGGCAGAGCCGGGACCGGGTGCTTGCGGTTGCGGAAGGTACGCACCGCGACCGGTTCACCGCCGACAGGCTCACCCACGTCAAGGTCGGGCTGCCCGTCGGCCCGCAGCGACAGACCCCCTGGACGCACGGTCGCGCGCAGGCCGACCAGCCGGGTGGTCTCCCGCTGGGTGACACCGAAACCGTCGGCGTCCACGACCATCCAGCGCCGGTCGCCGGCCAGGCCCCACGGATGCACGAACGCATCGTCGTGGTCGAGGCGGTGACAACCCTTGACGGGGTACGTGTGAATCGATCTCAGCAGCACCCGCCCACCATGCCACGCCGATCCCGTCCCCTGGGTATCAGTGGTTGGCGGGGCTCTCCCGGTAGGGGAACCGCCGACCGGTGATGTTCCCGGGAGGTGACGAGCCAGCTGAGTGGCGTCCACCGCTGCTTCATATCAGCTTGAGGCAATCGTTCGCCGGAGAAGTCTTTTGGTCAGGATGTGGAGCCGGATGGGCCGGACGGGGGTACGTGACTGCAACCCGCAATCAGTAGCATCACGGCATGCAGTATCGCCAGGAGTACGTGGAACCCCAGACCCAGTTCATTGACGTTCAGTCGTCACCTGAGCCGACTGAGACGCCGCGGTCGCGGCGCCGCCGCCCTCGATGGCAAAAGGTCGCCCTGATCACCTTTCTGGTGGTGGCGTTGCTCGGCGGTGGCGGTCTGATCGCAGGCGGGCTCTACTTCCGCTCGATCAATTCCGACATCCAGCGGGTGGACGCGTTCGCCGACGTGCCCGAGGAGGGCCGTCCACAGGCGGCGGCCGAGGGCGCGATGAACATTCTGATTCTGGGCAGTGATTCCCGTGACCCGGAGGCCACGACCGGCTCGCGTACCGACAGCATCATCCTGGCTCACGTGCCGAAGGATCGGTCCAGTGCGCAACTCGTCTCGATCCCCCGGGACACCTGGGTGCCGGTGCCGAAGTCGAAGAACGGCAACAACGGAGGCCGGGATGCCAAGATCAACGCAGCCTACGCCTGGGGTGGGGTGCCGTTGATGGTGCAGACCGTGGAGAAGTTCACCGACGTGCGGATCGACCACGTCATGATCATTGACTTCGCTGGGTTCGTCGAGATCATCGACGCACTGGGCGGCGTCGACATCGACTCGGAGAAGTCCTTCACCTCGATTCACGAGCCGTTCCGCACGTTCCAACAGGGCAAGCAACGGATGGACGGCGAGGCTGCGCTGGACTATTCGCGGCAACGCAAGCAGTTCGCCGACGGCGACTTCGCGCGCATCCGGCACCAGCAGCAGGTGATCAAGGCAATCCTGGACCGAGCCGTCTCCGGCGGCATCCTCACCAACCCGGCCCGGCTCAACTCGTTCGTCAAGGCGACGTCCAGCGCGGTGTCGGTGGACGAGAAGATGTCCCTGCTGGACATGGCGACCGACCTGCGCAACCTGCGCGGCGGAAACCTGACATTCCTGACCAGCCCCACCAAGGGCACCGGACGGGTCGGCAGCGAGAGCGTGGTCTTCGCGAACACCGAGAAGGCCAAGACGTTCTACGGTGCCGTTCGGCGCGACGCGGTGGCGGAGATCCTGGCCGCCGGGAAGTAGGGCTGGCAATTGTCCTTCCGGCTCTGGCGGCGCAGCTGACCGGCTCATATCATGCGATCGCCCGTTGGCGCGACATGCACAGCCGGGGGTAGTCACGGGGGAGGAATCGTTCATGTCACGCCATTCGGCGGTCAGGTACTCGAGCACGCCCGACGGGGCCCCGGAACAGTCAGTGGTTCCACAGCAGTCGGTGGCTCCAGCGCAGGACGCGGCGGGCAACGCGCCGACTCGTGCCACGATGCCCGGCGTCGAGCGGCCCGAGCCGGCGGTCACCGCACCTACGGTTCCCGGTCTCGACACGACTGCGGTGCTGCCCTATGCCAGCTCCCGGGCCTCGACCGGCACGCGTTTCCTCCGGGCGTGGATGATGACGGCTCCGGTCGACATCATCGCGCTGCTGGCCCCGCTGCTGTTGAGCCAACACTACTGGCGCGGGACCCTGGCCAACGCCGCCCTCACGGTGGCCATCTTCGCGGCGGGCGGGCTCTATCGGGCCCGCCGTCACGTCAGCATTCTGGACGAACTGCCGATCCTCTGCGGACGGCTGCTGGCGTCGGCGGCGGTGGTGGCCATCATCGCGGCCGAACGCCACGCTTCGGTGGAGTACGTGACCGACTTCATGCGCGGTGTTGCGCTCTCCGCCGTGTTGGTCATCGCCGGCCGTGCGCTCAGCAGGAAGTTCACCATCGTCGCGCGTAGGCGGCGGTGGGTGGAGCACAACGCCATCATCATCGGTAGTGGCCCGATCGGTGTGGAACTCGCCCGACTGCTGAGGCGCTACCCCCAGTACGGCTTGCGCTTCGTTGGCTGCGTCGACGCCCCGTCCCGGCAGGACGCCGGGGCGGTTCCGCTGCTCGGCACCCTCGACAACGTCGAACAGCTCGTCCGGCTGCTGAATTGTGACGTCCTGGTCATCGCTGACCCGGACTGCACGGAGTCGACCCTGATCGAAACCCTGCTCCAGCCGCTCGCCTCGCGCTGCGACCTCTGGGTGGTGCCGCGCCTCTGGGGGTCCCGGTCCCAGGCTGGCTATCCCGACCACATCGGCGCCATCCCGATCGCCAAGATCGGTGACACGACCCTGTCCGGGCCGCGCTGGGCCATCAAGCGGGCCTCCGATGTCTTCGTCGCCACGATGGCACTGGTCCTGCTGAGCCCGGTGCTGCTGCTCTGCGCGATCGCAACGTTCATCGACGGCGGTCGGGGCATCTTCTTCTACCAGGAACGGATCGGCCGCTACGGCAAGCCGTTCAATGTCATCAAGTTCAGGTCGATGCGCCCGGTGGATGAGCAGGAGTCGCAGACGAACTGGTCCATCGCGCACGACCGACGGGTCGGACCGATCGGGCGGTTCATGCGCCGTACGTCACTGGACGAACTGCCTCAGCTCTGGAACATCGTGCGCGGTGAAATGAGCGTGGTCGGGCCGCGGCCGGAACGTCCACACTTTGTGGAGAAGTTCTCGGCCGAGTACCCCAACTATGCGATGCGCCACCGGGTGCCGGTCGGGCTCACCGGGCTCGCGCAGGTCAGCGGCCTCCGCGGCGACACGCCGATCTCCGACCGGGCGAGGTTCGACAACTACTACATCGAGAACTGGTCGCTCTGGCTTGACGTCAAGGTGGTGCTCCGCACGGTCGCGGAGGTGTTCCGCGGTGGTGGTCGCTGACCACCACCACCGGCCAGCTCACCGTCGATCCGCGGCGATGAGCGGCAGCGACCTCCCCTGAAGGGGCGCGGCCGGGCAACCCGTTGTCACCAGGATCCGGTGACCGGGTTGTCCGGTCGCGGCCTTGTCCAGTCGAGCGCCGGCAGCAACCGGGTCGCGTCAGCACCCGCCCCGAGCAGCGGGCTCCGACGAGCAAGGGCTGAACGTCAGTCGCGCACCAGCAACGGCAGCATCTTCGGCTTGTACCCTCCGCCGACATAGCGCGCCGGGTCCGCTTCCAACACCGAGGCCAGCAGCGTACCGATGACATCACGGAAGTCCGTCGTCGCCTTGAGGTCGCCGTCGTCCAGGTCGGTCAAGCTCGGCTGCTCGCCGTAGAGCCCGCCTGCGACCTTCGGACCCAGCACGAAGACTGGTCCGGCGGTGCCGTGGTCGGTGCCGTCCGAGGCGTTCGCGCGGACCCGTCGACCGAACTCGCTGTAGACGACCACGGTCACCCGCTGACCGGCCTCGGTCCGCGTCAGCCTGCCAACGAAGCTGGCCAACGCCTGATCGAGCTGACCCAGCAGCAACTCGTGGCCAACTCGCTCCGCCGCGTGCGTGTCGAAGCCACCAAGGCTCACCGAATACACGCGGGTGGGGACCCCGGCCTCGACACATTGCGCCACGCGCGAAAGCTGTTCGGAGAGAACGTTTGCGCCGCCCGTACTCGTGGCGGGGATGTCAGGTTGGACGGCGGCACCCGACGGGGCGCCCGTAGCTGTGGCATCCCGGATGAGCTGGTCGATCTTGATGAGATTCGCATACGAATCCGCGGCCCGCGCCTGCATCTCGGATTCGTGCGGCTCGCTCCGCCCCAGCACCTCGACCATGTTCGGGGTGACTCCGGCCGGCAACTTGAGCCCACCGATACTCACGCAAGCCCCCGTACGGGTCTCCCCGGCGAGTAGAGGCGGGAGCATGGGCTCGAAGCTCACCGCAGCCTCTGGGGCGGCATTGGTGCCGTCCAACCATCGGCCCACCCAACCGGAGTTGGCGGGACCGCTGGGTGAGGCGCTCTGCCAGATGTCCATGGATCGGAAGTGACTTCGGTCCGGCTTGGCGTACCCGGCACCGAGGACGACAGCCAACTGCTGTTGGCTCCACAGCTGACTCAGGCCCTTCATCACCGGATTCAACCCCAGTGAGTCGTCCAGCCCGAGCACTCGATCAGGCTCGTAGGCCAGCTCAGGTCGGGCCGCGTAATAGGCTGAGCTCGCGTAGGGAACGACCGTGTTGAGGCCATCGTTGCCACCGTAGAGCGTGACGATGACGAGCTTCCGCGTCTTCCGGTGATCTTCGCGGCTCGCGGCGTCACTCGCGGTGCCGAAGAGACCCGCCAGGTCCAGTTGCGCCGCCCCGGCGACGATGGCGGCACCCCCGGCAACGCCAGAAGCAAGAAGAAACCTGCGGCGGGTCACTGCGTCCATGTCACGTCACCAGATATTCCGGGCTCGCCAAGCCGAGGGTCAACAGACGCTGCGGATCGGTTGTGGCCTTCAGGGCCGCGTACGTCCTGTTGGTCCAGGTGTCGATGGTGAGAATGTGCGCCATGCCTTCCGGCGTCAGCCGTTGAGCCGGGACCAACTGAGCGATCCGACCGGCAAAGTTCAGGCGCGCGTGCGCCGCCCCGACGGTCAACCACTCGGCTCCTGCCGGCCACCCCTCGACGCTCGGGGGCGCGAACGGCAACTGCCCCAGCCGCTCCAGGCCGTTGAGGGAATAGTCCAGCATGTCGTCGGACAGTTCCCCCGGCCTCAGGCCCAACTGCCGCATCGCGCCGACGAACCATTCTGTCGGCTGCTTCACCAACGTGCCGGCGCTGGCCAGGAATGCCTCGTCCGCAAAGAGCTTCCGCAGCATCGATGCGGAGTTGGGGAATGCGTGCACCATGCTGTCCCGGGTGGACTTCGGAAGCGGCTCGGTCGACGAGGCATAGCGGAACCACAGTCGCTCGGCGATGTAAGCAGGGCAGCGGTCCTGCTTGAGCAGGAAGTCGACAAGCGAGTGCGCGTCGAAGTTCTTCGTCACGCCGAGGATGTTCTTCTTTCCGGCGTCGTGCGTGGCAGGGCTGAAGAAGGTGCGGGCCCCGTCATAGTCGATTTTCCAGCCGGTCAACGCTCGGCCTGCCGCTTTCACGTCCCGTTCGGTGTACCTGCCGATGCCGAGCATGAAGAGTTCCATCAACTCGCGACCGAGGTTCTCGTTGGGCGCGTCTCGCGTGTTGGTCTGCCCGTCGAGCCAGTAGACGAGCGCCGGATCAGTGATCATCTTGTGCGCCATCACCGCGAAGTCCAGCGAGCTACGCAGACTTCGATGCTGCAGGAACATCAGTTGTGGGCGGATCACCTTCCGCACCGAGGTGGCCCAGTGCCCGTGCCAGAAGAACCACAGCTTCTCGCGGGTCTGGTGGTCAGCAACCGTGAGGCGATCCAGCCACCACTGGGTGATCCGCTTCGTCTGCTCCCAACGCTCGACACTCGCCTTGGCCCGCTGGCCGTCGGTCGGGTTGGATAGGCCGGCCAAGGGATCCGGTTCGAGCACAGGCATCGGAGACAGCAGAGCTCCCACGTCCGGCGCTGTCGGCGCCGTGAGAGTGGCGACGGTTGCGTCGTACCCTGCCGTTTTTGCCGCAGCCAACTCAGAGGACGTGGGACCGAAACCGGCGCGGCGAAGTAGCAACGCGAGGTCGTCGGCCATGCGGTAAATGTAGGCGACGCCGATGACTCGCTCCAACCCGAGGGCTCAGGAGGAAACGCGACGCACACAGGTTGTTCGCTGCCACCGCGGCGCTCGTCGCGGCACGGTGCTGATCTCGGTCACCCCGGCGAGCGCCGCCGCCTCAAGTTGGTGGCGCGGACAGCGGGTCACTCTGCGCTCCGTAGACGCCTGCCACCGGGCCGACAAGCCAGCTGCGGTTGGCCTTGGCCAGCCTTCCCTGAAGAGGTGTCAGCCTGTTGGATTGGTGGCGGAGACAACGGTCTGCGCCGGTCATCGACGAAACGATCGCTGTCCGCCTGGGCTCAACGACTGATCGGCGTGCTGGGCCTGCGGAACGGTGGTGGGCCCGGGGGCGCAACACTGACCTCGGGGCTGGTGAGCCGGGTCAGGCTCGCGTAGTCGCCGTTGAAGACGTTCTTGCTGTAGTTCCCGGGCTGGGAGGGGTCGCCGGGCGCGTACTGCCAGATGGTCTCCTGGGCCCAGCCGGCGGGCAGCGGCGGCCGGGTGGAGGTATAGCCGGCGATGTCCAACAGGAGGCCGCCGAAGGAGGCGTCGTTGTTGGTGCAGGGGTTCCAGAAGTTGGTGTTCGTGTAGATCATCATCGGTCGGCCGATGCGCGCCTTGACCTGGTCGGTGAACGTCCGAACCCAGTTGGTCAGCTCCGTGGGGGTCAGCCCGTAGCAGGTCGGGGCTCCACCCCAGTACGGCCACTCGAAATCGAGCATGGGCACGAGCGTGCGCGAGTCCTTCGCCCACTGCATGTTGTCGATGAAGTAGTTGGCCTCCCCGACCGGGTCCCGTCCGTCCGGTCGGGCGAAGTGGTACGCGCCGACGAAGAGACCTGCCGCCTTCGCCGCCGCGAAGTCGCCCTTGAAGTAGGGGTTGAGGTAGTCGTTTCCCTCGGTCGCCTTGATGTAGGCGAACGTGTTCCCCTCGGCCACCACAGCACTCCAGTTGATCGGCCCGAGGTTGTGATCGTGGCTGGAGACGTCGATGCCGCTGATCGTGTAGCCGGCAGGTGGGGTCACCAGCGCAGACACCGGGCTCTTCCGCACGCCCGGCGTGGCGCCGGCGTTGGCCCGACCACCACCGTCGGGAGCCGCCGCCGCACTTGCCGCCTGCGACGTGCTGAGCAGGCCGACAGCCAGCGCGGAAGAAACCAGCACAGCGATCCATTTTCGTGACATGGGTAGCCCGAATCTCCTTGCTCAGAAGCCAACGTCTCGCGGCCTGGTCAGCGAGACGCGGCATCGCATGGACCGGCCCATCAACCGGCGCGAAAGGACGTTCGCACCTTACGCAACCGAAGGGCATCCGCGCTGCCCCGGACTGGCCCGGATTGGACCTGGTCGAGGATGAAGCCCAGGGCTCAGGCAATCCTGCTGACCTCGAAAATAGGTCGGCGGTGGCAGCGGCACAGTGCCGCACATTCTCGGCCACGCATGGCGTTAATCACTCGTCCGCTGTTCGGCACACCGTGCATTGGTGCGAGCGTCGCCCGCTCGTCAGGACGGAGTCGTTGCGTTGACGTCGATCGGTCCGAACGGCTGAGCCATCGATGGCACCTATCGACGAAGATAGGCTGCGTCTTTGCCGAAAGGCGACGACCTTCAAGTGCGTCCATTCTGGACGCTGACCCCACGGGGAGTCTCACGTGTTCCAACTTCACCGAGCTGGTCGCTCGGTCACGGCCGGGTTCGCCCTCGCCGTAGTCGCGGCCGCCGCAACGATCTCCACCGGCGGTGCCGCGTATGCCGCTCCGTCGGACGGGAAGAAGCTTCCGAGGGCCCATTCGGTCGCCGACAAGGGCGCCATCAAGGACAGCTACATCGTGGTCCTGAAGGACACCAAGGCGAAGCCGGCCGAGGTCGACGCCAGCGCCAAGTCCCTCTCCACGCGGTACGGCGGCACCGTCTCCCACACGTACACGCGCTCGATCCGGGGCTACGCCGCCCGGATGAACGAGGCGCAGGCCAAGAAGCTGGCCACCAGCTCCGAGGTCGCGTACGTGGAGCAGAACCGCAAGGTGTCGAAGAGTGACACCCAGCTGAACACGCCGTCGTGGGGCCTGGACCGGCTGGACCAGATCTTCGCGCCGTTGAACAAGCGGTACATCTACCCGAACACGGCGAGCAACGTGCACGCGTACGTGATCGACACTGGCATCCGCATCACCCACCAGGAGTTCGGTGGGCGCGCCAGCTACGGCTACGACTTCGTCGACAACGACGCGATCGCGAGCGACTGTGACGGGCACGGCACGCACGTCGCCGGCACCATCGGCGGCACCAACTACGGCGTAGCCAAGGCCGTCAAGCTGGTTGCCGTGCGGGTGCTCGACTGCGAAGGCAGCGGGTCGTACGCCGGTGTCCTGTCCGGCATCGAGTGGGTGACCGCGAACGCGGTCAAGCCGGCGGTCGCCAACATGAGCCTCGGCGGCGACGCCAGCGCCGCGCTCGACGCCGCGGTGGAGGCCTCCATCGCCTCGGGCGTCACGTACGCCGTTGCCGCTGGCAACAGCGGCTACGACGCCTGCATGGAGTCGCCGGCCCGTGCGGCCTCCGCGATCACCGTGGGCGCGACGGACGAGGTCGACTTCCGCGCCTCCTTCTCCAACTACGGCCCCTGTGTGGACATCCACGCGCCGGGGCACCACATCCCGTCGTCGGTGGCCTCCAGCGACACGGCGATCGCCAAGTACAGCGGCACCTCGATGGCGAGCCCGCACGTTGCAGGCGCCGCCGCGCTCCTGCTGTCGGCGAACCCGGCCTGGGCGCCCACGCAGGTGCGTAATGTCATCGTCTACGGCGGCACCCGGCGGGTCGTGCGGAACACGGCCGCGTACAACACGAGCGACGTGATGCTACGCATCGGCACCACGGCCGTGCCACAGGTCACCGGCCTCCGCTCCCTGGCCAACGGCAAGAACGTCTCGGTGGGGTCGGGCGGCACCCAGCCGCTGACCGCCAATCAGCCTCCGGCGCAGATGGGCGACCTGGAGAAGTTCACCGTGGTGAGCGCCGGGACCGATTACATCGCCTTGGGGTCCTGGGCAAACGGCAAGTACGTCACCGCCACCTCAAGCGGCGCCGGCTCGTTGATCGCCAACAGCAGCACCATCACCGACGCCCAGCGGTTCCAGGTGGTCATGAACGGCGATGGCACGGTCACCCTGATCGCCAAGGTCAACGGCAAGTACGTCACCGCGCCGTCGGGCGGCACCCAGCCGCTGATCGCCAACGCCACCACGATCGGTGGAGCGGAGAAGTTCATCTGGGCCTCGCCGTCGGCGGTCGTCGTCCTGCGCGCGGCGGTCAACAACAAGTTCGTGACCACGGCGAGCGCCGGCAAGAGCGCCCTGATCGCCAACTCTACGACGATCACCGACTGGCAAAAGTTCGACATGCTCGACATGGGCGCCGACGCCGTCGCGCTGCGGGCCCACTCCAACCGGCTCTACGTCAGCGCACCATCGAACGGCACCCAGCCGCTGATCGCCAACGCCTCCGCGATCGGCACGGCGCAGTCGTTCTGGCTCTACCACTGGGACGACGGCAAGCTGGTGCTGCAGTCTCAGACCAACTACAAGCTGGTGCAGGCGCCGAACAGCGGCAACTCGTCGCTGATCGCGAACTTTGATCCGTTCTCAGCCGACCCGGGCCCCTCGACGATGTTCAGCTACGAGGTCCTGACCGTCGGCTAGCACCAGCGGCTGAGGGTCGCGTCCTGACGCGACACAAGCAAAGGGCCGCCGAGACACGTGCGATACGTGTCTCGGCGGCCCACCTGCGTCAGGAGGCGTCTGCCTCTGATCGGGAGGAGAGCGAGGCGTAGGCCGCCTGCAGCTGCCGACGAACCGCCGCCGAGCTGTGGTGCGCCACGACCCACTCACGTCCGTTGATGGCGATGCGCTCGGCCGTCTCCGGCGAGGACAACAGCGCGCTGACCGCCGCGATCCAGCCAGCCTTGTCGTCGGCAACGCTGACGTGAACGCCGTCCTGCACACCGGCACGGTCGGCCACCATGCTGGTCGTCACGCTCGGCACGCCAGCGGACATGGCCTGGATGAGCTTCAGCTGAACGCCGGTGCCCCGGAAGATCGGCGCGATGGCGACAGCCGCATCCGCGTAGTGGGGCTCGACCGCGGGCGCGTTGGCGTGCAGCTCGATGCCGTTGCCGACCAGCGCCTGAACCGCCTTCGGCGGATCCGTGCCGACAATCCTGAGCCGGGCGTCCGGGACCGCGTCCCGAATACCCTGCCAGCACTCGCGCACGAACCACATGAGGCCGTTGACGTTCGCCTCGTAACTGAGCCGACCGACGAACAGGACCGTCGGCGTGATTCGGCCTTCCTGCCGCTGCACCGAGAAGTCGCAGGGGCTCCGGACGAGGAAGGTGTTGGGCCGCTCCTGGCCGGGCAGGGACGGAGCGGACAGCATCAGGGGAACACCCATGCTGACCAACTTGTCTTCCCGGGCCCGCATCCGGCCCGCCTCCACCCGGCCCAACGCCTTCCATCCGAGGTTGGACCCGTGGGAGGCCAGTTGCTCGTAGTACTCGCTGCGGAACTCGTCCAGGTCGACGATGACCGGCGTTCGACCACAGGCCTCGACCAGGTGGACGGTACGGAAGACGTTGAGGTGCACCACGTCCGGCTGGAAGTCGTCCAGCTCCCGCCGTAGAGCGTCGGTGAGCGCCTTCGGGCTCGCATAGCCCGTCTGCAACGAGACTCCGGTGGAGAGTGCTCGCGCGGAGCGCAGCATGGAACCGACGAACGGGTTGGCGACGAGGGTCCGGTCCTTGACCGGCAACTGCTCCGCCAGCCGCGCCTCTTCGTCGCCGTGCGTCAGTGCCAGGAAGCGGACGTCGTGCTCGGCGGCGAGCATCTCCAGGATCACCAGGCTACGCGGGCGAACCGATGCCGGGATCCAGGGCGCTACAAACAAAATCTTCAAATCGGCAGTCTCCTTAGAGCGGACGCGAGGAGTCGCTGACCCCGCGTGCCATGCTTCGCGAAATAGACATCCATGCCGTCCCGGTACAGGTTGTTCTTGCCGACCGCAGCGGTGCTGGTGCTCTCCTTGTGTTCGGCGACACTCATTCCGACCGACGCGACGCCCCATCCACCGGCCGAGAGCCGCGTGCAGAGGTCGACGTCCTCGAAGTAGAGGAAGAAGCCGGGGTCGAATCCACCGATGGACCGGAAGGCATCTCCGCGTACGAGCATGCAGAAGCCGGACACCCAGGCAGCCTCGCGCACCTCGGCGGCCGGCTTGACATCGAGATACTCAAGCATCTTGAACCTCTTGCGCAGCGGTGCTGCACGGGCCAGATACTGCTTCAGGCCCTTCGGCACGAGGTGGTCGACTTTCAGCGCCGCCAGCCATTCCTTCGCCATGCTCGGCGCCGGCCCCGCCGAGATCCCGAAGCGCCCGTCGGGGTAACGCATGAGCGGCGCGACCACCCCCAGCTTCGGGTCATCGTGCAGAGTCTCCATGAGGGGCGCGAAGGACTCGGCGGTGATGTGGCAGTCGGGGTTCAGGAGGAAGTAGGCGTCAGCATCGGGGATGGTCTCCGCTGCGACGTTGATGGCCTTGCCGAAGCCGACGTTCGGCAGCGAGATGACCTGGTACCCGAAAGACTTCGCGACTTCGACGCTGTCGTCTGTGGAGGAGTTGTCCACAACCACGACATGGTCCACAGGCAGGGCCGCCAGGCAGCCCAGACTCAGGGGAAGCTCCCGGGCCGAGTTGTAGGAGACGATGATGGCTGCGATTTTCACTGTCGACCCGCAATCCCGTAGGCGTCGAGGTACGAGCGGACCGTGTCGTCCCAACGGAACGTCCGCTCGATATGTGCGCGGGCACGCCGACCACGCTGCGCGGCGTCCTCCGGTGATTCGACTGCGCCCCGGACGGCTGCCGCGATCTCGTCGGCCGTCGACGCGATGAACACCATCGAGGCGTCTCCGCGAACTGACTCCGCCGGCCCTTTCGAGGTGATGACGGGGCAGCCGAGGGCCATGGCGTGTGCCACCTTCATCAGCACACCGCCGCCCACGATCGACGGCACGACGACGGCGTGGGCGTCGAGCATCTCCGACTGGAAGTCGGGCACCGCGCCGGTCACCACCACTCGGCTGTCGCTCTCGCCGAGACCGATCACGTCAGCGGTGGGTTCGGCCCCGACGATTCTGAGTTCGGCTTCCGGCAGGCTCTGCCACACCATCGGCATCACCTCGCGCGCGAGAAACTCGGCGACGAGCACGTTCGCACGCCGCCACATCGCCCCGGCGAACACCAGTCGCGGTCGGCTGGTCGCGGGCGGCGGCGACCAGGACCGGTCCCCGACGTGGATTCCCGGCCGGGCGAGCACGGTGTTCGCGTTGTACGTCGCGGCTACCGCGAAGTCGGCGTCCGACAGGGTGATGACGGCCGCCGCCTGCCGGATCGCCGCACGCTCGAACCGTCGCGTTCGCAGCAGCTCGGCGAGACGGTACGGCCGTTCCAGGCCGGATGACGCCCGGTACGACTCCAACATGACCTTCTCGGTGATGTCGTGCAGGCCCAGCACCGACGCCCGGCTGAGCCCGACGACCTCGGCGGACTGCAGATACTCCGCGTGCACGACATCAGGCCGAATCCGGCGGATCAGCTCGGCAGCCTCCTGTGTGGCCTCCCGTGGCCACGCCTGGCGCAGCCACGCCGGTTCGACCCGGAGACGGTCCAGGTGGCTCGGACGAGCGACGACCCCGGAGGGCAACAACGTGTACTTCAGATCGTCCCGCTCGGGTACGGCAGTGTTCTCCGGCGAGTACACGAAGAGGTCGACCTGTTCAGCCAACCGCGGTGTGAGCTGCACGATCGTGTCGGCTGCGGCATGGTTGTGGTGGCCGTTGGGCGCGAATGGGGTGAGCAGCAGGACGCGCATCAGTCCAGCCGCTTCAGGAGCGTCGTGACGAACCCTTGCGCGACCTGTCCCTGGGCTGCGACCCGCCCGGCGGCCTCCCGGAACTGCTCGGTCGACGCGGCAGCTGCGGTCGCCTTCCGGTAGAGCGTTTCGGCATCGACATCCGGCGGCACCACGTACTCGCTGAGCCCCAGATCGACGAAGGCGTCCTGGACCTTCCGCTCGTACGCGATGGCCACCGTGGGAACGCCGATCGCCACAGCCAGGAGGGCGGCGTGCAGGCGGGTGCCGAGGACGAGCTGATTCGTCGCGAGCGCCTGCAACCAGGTCCGGAGCGCCCCGGCGAGAGGCTGGCTGCCGTCCAGCGGGGTCGAGTCCAGGTCCAGCAGGTCACGGAAGGCGCGTTCGTAGATGACGCGGTCGTCCTCGCCGTGTGCTCCTCGGCCGAAGGCCATCGGAAGGAAGGTGCCCGACCAGCCCTCTTGCCGCAGCCGGGCGGCACACCCGGAGGTCGCCTCGACCAGTGGGCCCTCGAGTTCGGGCGCGAGCGGCCGCATGGACAGCGCGAAGCGACGGCCTGGGTCGACCCGCTCCAGATCGGGCAACGGCAGGGTGTACGCCATGTCGCCGATGACCTCTGCACCGGAGCCGAAGTGCGACGCGGTTCGCTCATCGCGCACACCGACTCCGATGCACGAGGCGCCGATGAGACGGAGCAACTGACGACCGAGCGGCGTTCCTCCCTCCCGAACACCGACGCCAACTGTGGCAACGGGCGTCCCGGCGAGCTTGGCCATCGCAATGATCCGGGCGAACATCGGCAGCGTGCCGGGCCAGGACAGGTTGGGGGAACGCTCCTGGAAGACCGTTCCAGGGCCGAGGAGCAGCAGGTCGCACGACTTGATCGCGCGTTGTACCGCAACCTGACGCTCCGAGGCACCACGAGCCCGCAGCACGGGCATGTGCTCCGTCTGCACGCCGTGGAGTTCGGCGACTCTGTCGGGGTTGGGCGAGAAGACCACGAACGACGCGTTCTCCTTGACCGCGCGGACGCAGGTGATGAGCGAGTGGAGAAGAATCTCGTCTCCGAGATTGTCCGATCCGAACCACCCGACTATTCCGACCCTCACATGTCCTCCGTCGTCGCGGCCTGCAGCTGAGCTGCGGCCCTCCGTTGAGCCAACAATCTGGCGATGGCCAGAACAAGAATTACGCCCCCCAGGATGAAGGACGCTGGATTGGGTTCCAGTACGGCGAGCAGTCCGGCGAGTGCCCCGACCGCCGCCGCCACGATTCCGAACGACATCACGACAGGCCGCACCAGTTCCTTTATCCGCAGGAACCAGAGCAGCGACCCCGCCACGATCAGCTCGTTCAGCACCATCGCCGTTGCGGCGCCAAAGGCCCCGTACCTGCCGTCGAGTGCGACATTCAGTCCGACGCTGCCGCAGATGCTCAGCACAAGCACCACCAGCCGGCTGGAGGCGCGGCCCTGGGAAAGCAGAATGGCAGACAGGCCGAAGTTGCCGAATCGCAGCGCGAGGAAGAAGGTGAGCACCATTGCCAGAGTCGGAATGTTGCCCGCCTGGTCACCGAACAACACCGCAGTCCCGATCGGGATTCCGATGAACATGACGCCGGCGGCGCCCATACCCGCAAGCCCGAAGAACCTGAAGATCGTGAGCGGGTCGTTCGACTGGGCGGTCCCGGACGACCGGCGTGGCGCGGCGTAGGCGAGCGCGCCGACGCCCATGGACGCCGCGACCTGGACCACAGGTCCGACGATCGCCGCTGCCGAAACGTATTCTCCGACCTCTGCGGCGGCGACGAAGAACGCGAGCACGAAGACGTCGCCGCGGAAGTAGAAGAGGCCGAAGAGATCGGCGGCGAAATACGGCAGGGCCTGCCTGATGTGGTGGACCGACCGGATGCCTCGTGACTCGCGAAGCGCAGGCAGGATGCGCACGATGAGAAACGCGGCAGCTGACCGGAGGACGGCCGCAATCGACATGTAGACGGCAGCGTCTCGGAGGGTGAGCCCGTCCATGAGCCACACGTCGGCCGCACACGCGCCGACCAGCAGGAGGCCGGTGGACACATTCGTGAGCGGTTCGGCCCAGGCCGAGGGCGTGCCTCGGATGAGGACCCACGCCGTCTCGTTCCACTGTTCGAGGAGGCTGGCTACGAAGATCAGGAAGAAGGCGAACTGCGCTTCCCGGGGAAGGACCACGCCGATCAGCGGGTAGGCGACGGCGGCGGCCACCATCAACGCGACGAAGCGCCCGCAATGGATCCGCGCGACCACGGGCGGCGACACCGTCCCCGCGGCGGCCTCCCTGGTCAGGTAGGTCGGCAGGCCGAGGGAGAGCGCGGCGGCGGTGAAGGACGCGATGAGCGTGGCGAGTCCGTAGAAGCCGACGGCTTCGGTACCGGCGCCTCTGGTCAGCAACGCCATGACCACCAGGGTGGTCGACCGTGTGGCCAGGGTGGAGATTCCCAGCAGGCCCGACACGATCGTCAGGGACGGGCGCCGCCGCTCCGGCGTCTTGACCTCAGTCGCGACCATAACCACTCGCGACCTTCGCAGCTCGCGCCCGGGCATAGAAGTAGCCGGCCACCAGCGCCAACATCAGAAAATATGGTCCCTGCATGAGTCCCCAGCCCGTCATGCCGATGAGGACAAGGCCCGGCAGCGCACTGACCAGAACCCTGGGTGCCAGTTCTGAGGTCCGCACCCGAAACACGGAGTGGATGGCCGTCGTCGCGGTCAGCACGAACGGCAGCCAGAGAAGCAGTGCGCCCACGATGCCCACCTCCGCGGCGCTCAGCAACAGCACGTTGTGGACGGGCACGCCACTGGCGGTGAGTCGATCGGTGGCGCCGGCGATGGCAACGTAGCTGTTGGGCCCCACCCCTGCCCACGGATGGGCCTGGATCACCTCCCAGGCGACCCGGAGCAGGTGTTGACGGTCGCCGCCCGCGGGGTCCGCCGTGAACCGCTCGATCAGCCACGGCACCGACACCACGCCGAGTACGCCGGTGATCCCGACGACCACGAAATATCTCTTCTGCCAACGCCCGGTCACGAACTCGAGCACCACCAGGATGAGGATCATGGAGACCACGGCCGCGAGGACCGAGCGACTCTGGGTGAGAGAGAGGCCGAGGAAGACGACACCGAGCGTCGTCCAGGCCACCCACCGTTGCCGCACCGTCTTCTGCGGCAGGGTCAACGCGCACATGCCGCAGAAGAACAGCAGCTTCGCCAGTTCGCCCGGATGGCTGGTCAGGCCCGTGGCGCGGCCAAGCACGTCCAGCGACTGTTGGCCGGCGATGCGTCGCAGCGGAAGACCGATCACCGCCATCGTGATCGCGAAGAGCTGCAACCACGCCACGGCCGCGAAGGCCCAGAGCAGGACCGAGTTCCTGCGGTCCGCACGTTCGGCCGTGACACCGATGGCGAACACGATCGCCGCCAGGCAGAAGTGCAGCAGGCCGCTCGCGGTACGCAGGGACGAGTCCCACGAGAGCACGGCAAACAGGATCATCCAGCCGAGAAACGGCACCCACGGGAAGAAGGCGCGCAGGAGTTGACGACGCGTCTGCATCCCAATCACCACCACGGCGGCCGCGATCGCGATCGTGTAGGTGTACAGCGTCGGCGTGCCCGTCGCCACGCCGCTGTAGATCACCACCTCGGAGGGGGCGAGGGCGATTGGCGCAAGACCGAGCGCCGCCACGAGCAGTGCCAACGCGGCGACGATACGTTGATCCGGATCAGATCGCAGGCTCTCGACGAGCGCCCGGCCGGCCGAGGTCAGTTGCGTGACCACGCTCGGGGCTCGATGACGGCCCAACGAACGAGGTCGGGACGTCGTGTCGCCGAGACTCGCAACCGGGTCGACGGTTGCCTGGACCGGCACCTGATTGCCGCTGAGCCGTGTTGTCAGGGCATGGCCTGAATCACCCTGGGGATGACCACCGCCTGTGCCGGGGAACATGGCATCTCCGAGTCAGCGTTGGTCGGCCAGTCGCGGCCAGGGCTGCGCTGGTCGTGCGGGGGTTTAGCTCACGCCTTGAGGCCAGGTCAGTGAGGTCGGACTTCAGAACCGTTGACAATCGGCTCGGCCGAAGCTGTGCTTCGCGGGCTTATCATAGAGGGGCGTGTGAGCGACGAACCAGCGGTCCAGGGCCTGTGCGCGACACGACTTTCCTACACGCCGGGCTGCACCACACGTGACACAGAGTCAGCGTTGTGTAGTCACCCACGCGGTCCGTGCATACCGGGACGAATTTGGTCGACGAGGACCGAGGCGATCTACAACCGGCGTGAATAGAACGCGGTGGTTGCGCCGCTCGAGCTCCCCTTATTTGCGATTTGCGGCATATATTGCCAACACTCTTGCGTTGGGCACGGGAGCACATATGCATCGAGGTTCTCGGTAAGCTGAGTGGCGGTCTTCTTCCTCTGGCGACCGCAGGGTCAGACCCGCCTCTATCGCCAGCGGCAGACGTGGCATCCACAGTGTCCTGCAGTGCGTCCCGTGCCGGGTCGCTGAGGCCGGTACGTATCCTACGTTCCCCGATCACCTCTCTCGCCAGGGCGTTGACATGAACCTCACCCACGCGGACCGCTCGACGCTCAAGGACCAGACCGTCGAGTTCCCGGTCCAAGCGGTGCTCGATCGGCCGACCGCGCCGGCCACTTCGCGCGCGCCGCGCCTCTACGTGCTGGACCTTCTGCGGTTCTTCGCCGCGATGGCCGTGGTCGCATACCACCTGCTGTTCGCCGACGCCAGGGAGTCCTGGGGGGCCAACACTGCAGATCTATTCGGCGCTTCACTGCGGCAGGCCGCCAGTTACGGGTGGCTGGGGGTCGAGCTCTTCTTCATGATCAGCGGCTTCGTGATCTGCATGAGTTCGTGGGGCCGGTCCCTGAGTGACTTCTTCACCTCGCGCATCACCCGGCTGATGCCGGCGTATCTGTTCGCGGTCGTCCTGACCGCGTCAGTCCTCATGCTGTGGCCGCAACCAGGGGAGAAGGCGCCCGACCTGCGGCAGATCATCGGCAACCTCACCATGGCACAGAACCTGCTGCAGTTGAACAACCTCGACGAGCCGTACTGGACGCTGCTGATCGAGCTGAAGTTCTATCTGCTGTTCCTGATCGTGGTCGCCTTCGGCGTCACGTACCGCCGGGTCCTCATGTTCTGCATGATCTGGACGACGCTCGCGCTCTTCGCGCACAGCTCCGACTTCAAGCTTCTGACGTTGGTGATCGAGCCACGGTTCACGTCGTACTTCGTCGCGGGCATGGCGCTTTACCTCATCCACCGGTTCGGGCAAAGTCTCCTGCTCTGGTGCATTGTCGGTTTCTCCTTCGCGATCAACGCCGTCATGCTGGATTCACGGGTCGCCCCGCTCGTGAAATCCGGTCTGCCGATGTCGTGGAAGGTGTCACTGATCCTGGTAGCCTTCTTCTATCTCCTGATGATCGGTATCGCGCTCGGCTGGTTCGCAAGGATCCAATGGCGAGGGCTGGTGACCATCGGCGCTCTCACCTATCCGCTCTATTTGATCCACTCGGCCAACGGGCGCACCGTCATCCGCCATCTGCGCGACGACGTACCCCCGTGGCTGCTTCTGGGCGGCGTCGTCGGCGGGGCAGTGCTGCTGGCCTACGTCGTACACCGGTTCGTGGAACGTCCGCTGAGCCGAGCGCTGCGAAACGGCCTGAAGAGCAGTTTCCAGAAGGTTCGTGCCGCCTCAGAATCCAGGGACCCGGTCGATGCGGTCCCACCCGAGGGCGACCAGCTCGTCCGCCGGCAGCCTGACCCACTTCCATGGCCGGCTACTCACCGCGACCCGCCGTCGGATCGTTAGCAGACGTCACCTCTCGGTCCGGCCTGTATGCAGATTTCTCAGAAGCGCGCGTTGTCACGAACGGAGTTGACCACACGCCGAACGGTGTCCATATATGCCGTCGGCGCGGTCATCCGTAGTACGAGTTGGCGATCGACCGCACCGTCCGGGTCTGAACGCCAGAATGCGACCACAACAACGCCGTACCGCTCGGCGCCGTTCAGTTTCACGGTCTCGGCCAGGACAACGTACGGCCCACCGCTGCGCCACTGCAGCCCCCACGCCTCCTCCGCCTTACGCAGGGCGACGCGCCGCTCCTCGTTGCATTCACGACAATCACGGACGATCAGCTCGCCGCCGATCTCTGAGTTTTCCCCGATCGAGGTGCCGCAGTTGTACTTGACCTGCCCTTCGGCGCTGCCGCCGGGCGCGCACTGCCAGTCAGCTGGCACCGCGAACTCAAAGCCCACACCATCGGGACTGAGTACTCGTACCGCCTCGCCGCTACTGAAGACCGGCCACTTGGGCCAGTCCCCCGGTCGTGGCGGCTCCAGACCCGGCTGCTGTGGTGGGGCGGTCGGCAACGAGCCCGACGCGTCAGACTCGACCACGCCGGTGGGTGTGGGGCTCGCCGTAGGGTCGGCCTTCCCCCCGAAGCTGGTCAGCGCGAAGGCACCGGCACCGCCGACGAGGACCAGCACCAGGGCGGCGATCCCGATCCAGAGCCCGGTGCGACGCGGGCGGGGCTCGGAGGGCCGGATCCGTTGGGCTGGCGAGCTGAACGGGTCGTGCGGCGGGACGCCGACCGGTGGGACGAACGTGCCGGCGCTCGGCCCGCTCACCGGGGAGATGTGCGCGGCCGGCGGTGACGAGGTCACCGCGGCCGGAGAGGCGGGTACGCCGGAGATGGGGTGCGGGGCCGCGGACACCAGCTGACCGGGGATCGGGCCGGTCTGCACCGCCCATGGGGCCTGCGGTCCGCCGGAGACGGGCTGCGGCGGGGCCGACACGGGCGGGGCGGACACCGAGGGCGGGGCGGACGTCGGTGGGGCCGCCATCGGGGCGGGGGTGTAGTCGACGCCGAGGGCCCGGAACAGCTTTTCGGCACCGGGGCCCGCCTCGGCCGGGTAGGCCACCCAGGGCGCGGCGGCGGAAAAATCGGCGTACGTGTAGGGCACCGGGTCGGGCGACTGGGCCAGCAGGTCGGCGGCCCCGGCGAATGCCTCACGCCAGCCGGGTGTGGCGGCCACGGTGGCCTCGAGCACCGCAACGGTGACGAACCGGCCCTGCTCGTCAATCGCGGCCCATGCCTTCCCCACCGGAGACCCGCCGAGCGCGTGGGTGAACCTGTAGGGGCCTTCCGGCTGCATGCGCACTCCTCCGTTGAACCGCCGTGCGGATAGTACCGATCGTCAGCCAACCCGGCCTGCCCCGGCCGGGGCGACCAATGGCGGGTGGTGCGGCTTGCTTCGTGAAAGTTCTCATGCATAGAGTCGGCTCATGAATGAAGGAGCTGTCGCCGCACCCGCTGACCGGGTGCTCGACCTGTTCCAAGGGGTGCGGCTCACCCCCACCCAACGCCGGATCGCACACTGCCTCGTGCAGCACGCGCCCGCCGTGGCATACCTGTCCGCCGCCGAGGTCGCCGATTTGGCCGGGGTCAGCCAGCCGTCCGTCACACGGTTCGCCGTCGCGCTCGGCCACGACGGCTACCCGGCACTGCGTCGCCAGCTGCGCGACCTCACCACCGCCACGCCCGGCGGGTCGGGGGACGCCGGCAACGAGCTCCAGCAGGCGGTACGCGCGGAAATGGGCAACCTGGAACGCCTGGCCGCTCAGCTCGCCGACACCGACCGGATCGCCGAAACCGGGCGGCTGCTCGCCGAGAGCCGACCGTTGCCGGTGCTCGGTCTGCGCGCCGCCGCGCCCCTGGCCGCCTACTTCGCCTACTTCGCGGCCAAGGTGCACCCGGACGTGCGGGTGCTCGACGACGGCGGCAGCCTGCTCACCGACCGCCTGGAACAGGCGGCCGAGGCCGGGGCGTCCGCCGTGCTCGCCTTCGTGCTGCCCCGCTACCCCCGGGAGACCCTGGACGCGCTGCGCGACGCTCGCGCCGCCGGGCTGACCGTGGTGGCGATCACCGACTCGCCGGTCAGCCCGGCCACCGAGCACGCCGACGTGGTGCTCCCCGCCGCGGTCGGCGCGCGGCTCGTCTTCGACCTGCACACCGCCCCGATGACCCTGGCCATGGTGCTGTTGCAGGCGATCTGCGACGCCGCGCCGGCCGACACCCAGCGCCGACTGGAGGCTTTCGAAGCCTCCGCGGCCCGCCGACAGTTGTTCCTCGGTTGACCGGAGGAGACCAGAGATGACCCAGCCCGTCCGTGCCGCACGGGGTAGCAAGCTGACCGCCCGTGGGTGGCCGCAGGAGGCCGCCCTGCGGATGTTGATGAACAACCTCGACCCCGAGGTGGCCGAGCGCCCCGACGACCTGGTGGTCTACGGCGGCACCGGCAAGGCGGCGCGGGACTGGCCGTCGTACCACGCGTTGGTCCGCACGCTGACCGACCTGCGCGAGGACGAGACGATGCTGGTGCAGTCGGGCCGCCCGGTCGGCGTCCTGCGTACCCACGAGTGGGCACCCCGGGTGCTGCTGGCCAACTCCAACCTGGTCGGCGACTGGGCGACCTGGCCGGAGTTCCGCCGGTTGGAGCAGCTCGGCCTGACCATGTACGGGCAGATGACCGCCGGTTCGTGGATCTACATCGGCACCCAGGGCATCCTCCAGGGCACCTACGAGACGTTCGCGGCGGTGGCCGCCAAAAGGTTCGGAAGCACGCTCGCGGGCACGCTGACGCTGACCGCCGGTTGCGGCGGGATGGGCGGCGCGCAGCCTCTCGCGGTCACCATGAACGGCGGCGTCTGCCTGATCGTCGACGTGGACCGCACCCGACTCGACCGTCGGGTGCACGACCGCTACCTGGACGAGGTCGCCGACTCGCTGGACGACGCGGTCGAGCGGGTCCTCGCGGCGAAGCGGGACCGCCGGGCGCTGAGCGTCGGCGTGGTCGGCAACGCCGCCGAGGTCTTCCCGGAACTGCTCCGCCGTGGCGTCGAGATCGACATCGTGACCGACCAGACCAGCGCGCACGACCCACTGGCGTACCTGCCAATGGGAGTGGAGCTGACCGAGGCACGTGACTACGCCGCCGCAAAGCCGGCCGAGTTCACCGACCGGGCCCGGGCGTCGATGGCGAAGCACGTCGAAGCGATGGTCGGCTTCCTCGACGCCGGCGCCGAGGTGTTCGACTACGGAAACTCGATCCGGGGCGAGGCGCAGCTCGGCGGCTACCAGCGCGCCTTCGACTTCCCCGGCTTCGTGCCCGCGTACATCCGGCCGTTGTTCTCCGAGGGCAAGGGCCCGTTCCGGTGGGCGGCGCTCTCCGGCGACCCGGCCGACATCGCGGCCACCGACCGGGCCATCCTTGAGCTGTTCCCGGAGAACGAGTCCCTGGCCCGGTGGATCAGGCTGGCCGGCGAGCGGGTCGCCTTCCAGGGCCTGCCGGCCCGGATCTGCTGGCTCGGCTACGGCGAGCGGGACAAGGCGGGCGTGCGGTTCAACGAGATGGTCGCCTCCGGCGAACTCTCCGCCCCGGTGGTCATCGGTCGGGACCACCTGGACGCCGGCAGCGTCGCCAGCCCATACCGGGAGACCGAGGCGATGGCCGACGGCTCCGACGCGATCGCTGACTGGCCGCTGCTCAACGCCCTGGTCAACACGGCCAGCGGCGCGTCCTGGGTGTCCATCCACCACGGCGGCGGCGTGGGCATCGGCCGGTCGATCCACGCCGGGCAGGTCTGCGTGGCCGACGGCACCGCCCTGGCCGGTCAGAAGATCGAGCGGGTGCTCACCAACGACCCGGCGATGGGCGTCATCCGGCACGTCGATGCCGGCTACGACATCGCCCGCGAGGTCGCCGACCGCACCGGCGTCCGGGTCCCGATGACCGAGGGAGCCGCGTGAGCGACGACCTTCCC
Source organism: Micromonospora sp. NBC_01638 (assembly GCF_045209745.1). Lineage (NCBI taxonomy): Bacteria > Bacillati > Actinomycetota > Actinomycetes > Micromonosporales > Micromonosporaceae > Micromonospora > Micromonospora sp. NBC_01638. Next base: position 3,474,441 of record NZ_CP109273.1, on the reverse strand, counting down.
GCCCGGTTCCGGGCACTCTGGGACGAGATCGCGCCGGTCGGGCGGGACGCCGACAGCGGCGGCTACCTGCGGTACGCGTTGACCGGGCCGGAGCTGGAGCTGCGGACCTGGTTCCGCACGCAGGCCGAGCAGCGCGCCATGCCGGTCACCGAGGACGGCAACGGCAACCTCTTCGCCCACTGGGGTGACCCGGAAGCCGCCGACGCGGTGCTCACCGGCAGCCACTTCGACTCGGTGCCGCACGGCGGGGCGTACGACGGGCCGCTCGGCATCGTCAGCGCGTTCCTCGCCGTGGACGAGCTGCGCGCCGCCGGCATCACCCCGGACCGGCCGTTGGTGCTGGGCGCGTTCGTCGAGGAGGAGGGGGCGCGCTTCGGCGTACCGTGCCTGGGGTCGCGGCTGCTCACCGGGGCGCTGCCGCCCGAGGGCGCGGCCGGCCTGCGCGACGCGGCCGGGGTGAGCTTCGCCGAGGCGCTCGGCGAGCGGCCGGCGGGCGCCCGCCCGGAGCTGCTGGGCCGGTTCGGCGCCTTCGTGGAGTTGCACGTCGAGCAGGGTCGCGCGCTCGTCGAGACGGACGCGCCGGTCGCGGTGGCCAGCGCGATCTGGCCGCACGGCCGGTGGCGCTTCGATGTCGTCGGCGAGGGCAACCACGCGGGTACCACCCGGATGGCCGACCGCCGCGACCCGATGCTCACGTACGCGTTCACGGTGCTGGCGGCCAACAAGGAGGCCCGGCTGCGTGGCGCGCACGCCACCGTGGGCCGCGTCGCCGTCGAACCCAACGCCACCAACGCGATCCCGTCGAAGGTGACCGGCTGGCTGGACGCCCGGGCCGCCGACCCGCAGACCCTGGCCGGGCTGGTCGACGCGGTGCGGAGCAAGCTCGCCGAGCGGGCCCGCCGTGACGGTACGACGGTGACGGTCACCGAGGAGTCGGTGACCCCGCTGGTCGCCTTCGACGGCGGGCTGGCCGAACGGCTGGCCACGCTGCTCGATGCGCCGGTGCTACCGACCGGTGCGGGGCACGACGCCGGGGTGCTCGCCGCGCACCTGCCCACCGCGATGCTGTTCGTGCGCAACCCGACCGGGGTGTCGCACTCCCCCGCCGAGACCGCGACCGACGACGACTGCGCCGCCGGGGTACGGGCGCTGGCCCGAGTGCTGGAGGAGCTGACATGTCGGTGAACGCTGACCTGCGGCGTCCGGGTGTGCGGGGCACCAGGAGCGGGGGTGGTCGGTATCTCCTGCCGTCCTTTGGAGCTGATGTCGCAAACGAATCAGCCGGAACGTCGCAGCCGCCCATACCGCCCCGACCGCTGGTACCGCCGCGGTCGCTGGTACCGCCGCGGTCGCTGATAACGCAGCGGTCGCTGATGTCGCAGACGATTCAGCTCCAAAGGAGGCGAGGAGCATGACCACCTCCCGCTGGCTCGCCGAGTACGCGTGGCTGCCCGAGCACGCCGAACCCACGCCCGACGTGCTGATCGAGGTCGAGGACGGCCGGATCACCGCGCTCACCCCGTTGACCGCCGGGAGTCGACCACCGGCCGGGGTCGAGGTGTACGCCGACGCCGTGCCGCTGCCCGGCCTCACCCTGCCCGGGTTGTCCAACGTCCACTCGCATGCGTTCCACCGGGCGCTGCGCGGGCGTACCCACGGCGGTCGGGGCGACTTCTGGACCTGGCGCGACCAGATGTACGCGGTCGCGGACCGACTGGACCCGGACACCTACCTCGCCCTGGCCCGGGCCGTCTACGCCGAGATGGCCCTCGCCGGAATCACCTGCGTGGGTGAGTTCCACTACCTGCACCACCGGCCCGACGGCGGCGGCTACGACGACCCGAACGCGATGGGCGCGGCGCTGGTGGAAGCCGCCGCCCACGCCGGGATCCGGCTCACCCTGCTGGACACCTGCTACCTGACCTCCAGTGTGGACGGTCGGGCGTTGGCTGGGCCACAGCGCCGCTTCGGCGACGGCGACACGACCCGTTGGGCCGAGCGGGCAGCGGCGTTCCAGCCGACGGACTCCCACGCCCGGGTCGGCGCGGCCGTGCACTCGGTGCGGGCGGTGCCAGCCGATCAACTGCGCACCGTCGCGGACTGGGCCCGGGAGCGGCAGGCACCGCTGCACGTGCACCTCTCCGAGCAACCCGCCGAGAACGACGAGTGCCGGGCCGTGCACGGGCGCACGCCCACCGCGCTGCTCGCCGAGCACGGCGTGCTCGGGCCGGACACCACCGCCGTGCACGCCACCCACCCGACCAGCGCCGACCTGACGCTGCTCGGGGAGAGCCGGACCGGGGTGTGCCTCTGCCCGACCACCGAGCGGGACCTCGCCGACGGGATCGGCCCGGCCCGACGGATGGCCGACGTGGGGATCCGGTGGAGCCTGGGCAGCGACAGCCACGCCGTGATCGACCTGTTCGAGGAGGCCCGGGCGGTGGAGCTGGACGAGCGGCTGCGTACCCGCCGCCGCGGCCACTTCGCGCCGGTCGACCTGCTGACGGCGGCCAGCACCGCCGGGCACGCCGCGTTGGGCTGGGCCGACGCCGGAAGGATCGCCGTCGGCGCTCGCGCCGACCTGGTGACGGTCCGGCTGGACAGCGCCCGCACCGCCGGGGTGCCGCCGGTGGGCGTGTTCTTCGCGGCGTCCGCGGCGGACGTCGAGCAGGTCATGGTCGACGGCCGGGTGGTGGTGGCCGAAGGCCGACACCTGAGCGTGGACGTACCGGCCGAGCTGTCGGCGTCGATCGAGGCGGTGACGCCCGCATGAGCGGCAGTCTGCTGGTCGACAACATCGGGGAACTGGTCACCAACGGCATCGGCGAGGGCCCTCTGGGCATCCGCCGCGACGCGGCCGTGCTGGTCGAGGAGGGCAGGGTGGCCTGGGTCGGGCCGTCCGCGCACGCGCCGGCCGCCGACCGGCGGGTCGACGCCGAGGGGGCCGCCGTGCTGCCCGGCTTCGTGGACAGCCACGCCCACCTGGTCTTCGCCGGCGACCGGGCCGCCGAGTTCGCCGCCCGGATGGCCGGTCAGCCCTACACCGGCGGGGGCATCCGGACCACGGTCGGAGCGACCCGGGCCGCCAGCGACGACGAGCTACGGGCCACCGTGCGCCGGCTGCGCGCGGAGGCGCTGCGCCAGGGCACCACGACCATGGAGATCAAGAGTGGGTACGGGCTGACCGTCGCCGACGAGGCCCGCTCGCTGCGGATCGCCGCCGAGTCCAGCACCGAGACCACCTTCCTCGGCGCGCACGTGGTGCCCGCCGAGTACGCCGACCGCCCCGACGACTACGTCGAACTGGTCTGCGGGCCGATGCTGACCGCCGCGGCACCGCACGCCAAGTGGGTCGACGTGTTCTGCGAGCGGGGCGCCTTCGACGTCGACCACGCCCGGGCCATCCTGGTCAGCGGTCAGGCCGCCGGCCTGGGCGTACGCATCCACGCCAACCAGCTCGGCCCCGGCGGCGGAGTGCAACTCGGGGTGGAGTTGGGCGCGGCGAGCGTCGACCACTGCACCCACCTGAGTGACGCCGACGTGGCCGCGCTGGTCGGCACCGCCCACAGCGACGGGTCGGGGACCCACACGGTGGCGACTCTGCTGCCCGGGGCCGAGTTTTCCACCCGCTCGCCCTACCCGGACGCCCGCCGACTGCTCGACGCCGGTGTCACCGTGGCGCTGGCCACCGACTGCAACCCCGGCTCGTCGTACACCTCGTCCATGCCGTTCTGTGTGGCCCTGGCGGTCCGCGAGATGCGGATGACCCCGGCGGAGGCGGTCTGGGCCGCGACCGTCGGTGGCGCGCGGGCGCTGCGCCGCACCGACATCGGCGTGCTCACCCCCGGCGCGCGGGCCGACCTGATCGTGCTGGACGCGCCGTCGTACCTGCACCTGGCCTACCGGCCCGGTGTCCCCTTGATCCGCCAGGTAATGCGCAACGGAGTGCCGCAATGACGACCGTGACCATCCAACCCACCGGAATCTCCGCCGACGACGTGCTCGCGGTGGCCCGCGCCACCGCCACGGTCGTCCTCGACCCGGCCACCATCGACGCGATGGCGACCAGCCGGGCCATCGTGGACGGCATCGAGTCGTCCGGCCGCCCCGTCTACGGGGTCTCCACCGGGTTCGGGGCGCTGGCCAACACCTTCATCGCCCCGGAGCGGCGAGCCGAGCTGCAACACGCGCTGATCCGCTCGCACGCGGCCGGGGTGGGCGCACCGATGCCGCGTGAGGTGGTCCGGGCCATGATGCTGCTGCGGGTCCGGTCCCTCGCGCTGGGCCGCTCCGGGGTCCGGCCCCTGGTCGCGGAGGCCCTGATCGACCTGCTCAACCACGACATCACCCCCTGGGTGCCGGAACACGGCTCGTTGGGCGCGTCCGGCGACCTGGCGCCGCTGGCGCATTGCGCGCTGGTGCTGCTCGGTGAGGGCTGGGTCCTCGGCCCGACCGGCGAGCGGCAGGACGCGGCCGACGCGCTGACCGCCGCCGGGCTCAAGCCGATCGAGCTGGCCGCCAAGGAGGGGCTGGCGCTGATCAACGGCACCGACGGCATGCTCGGCATGCTGCTGCTGGCCATCCACGACGCGGCGCACCTGTTCGCCATGGCCGACGTGACGGCCGCGCTGGCCATCGAGGCGATGCTCGGCTCGGAGCGGCCGTTCCTGCCCGAGCTGCACGCGATCCGGCCACACCCCGGTCAGGCCGCGTCGGCGGCGAACATCCACCGGCTGCTGCAAAACTCCCGGGTGATGGACTCGCACCGCGACGACCTGGCGCACGCCGTGCAGGACGCGTACTCGATGCGCTGCGCGCCACAGGTCGCCGGCGCGGCCCGCGACACCCTGGACTTCGTCCGCACGGTCGCGGGCCGGGAGCTGGTGTCCGTGGTGGACAACCCGGTCGTGCTGCCGGACGGCCGGGTCGAGTCGACCGGCAACTTCCACGGTGCTCCGCTCGGCTTCGCCGCGGACTTCCTCGCCATCGCCGCCGCCGAAGTGGGCGCGATCGCCGAACGGCGGGTGGACCGGCTGCTCGACGTGACCCGATCCCGGGAGCTGCCGGCATTTCTCTCCCCCGACGCCGGGGTCAACTCCGGGTTGATGATCGCCCAGTACACGGCTGCCGGGATCGTCGCGGAGAACCGCCGCCTGGCCGCCCCGGCGTCGGTGGACTCGCTGCCCACCAGCGGCATGCAGGAGGACCACGTCTCGATGGGCTGGGCGGCGACCAAGAAGCTGCGCACCGTGCTGGACAACCTCACCAGCGTGCTCGCGGTGGAGCTCCTGGCCGGCGTACGCGGCCTTCAGCTGCGCGCCCCGCTGGAGCCGTCACCGGCCGGGCGGGCGGCCGTCGCCGCGCTCGGCCCGGCAGCCGGCGAGCCCGGCCCGGACGTTTTCCTCGCCCCCGTGATGGAGGCGGCCCGGGCCGTGCTCGCCGGGCCGGAGTTGCGCGCCGCCATCGAACGGGAGGTCGGCCCGCTGGGCTGACCTCTGTCGGGTCGCTGTCGTCCGCCGCGGGTCAGGCGACGGGCGGCAGCACCTTGGCGACAAGCTTGGCCAGCTCACGCAGGGCCTTGCCGCGGTGGCTGATCGCGTCCTTCTCGGCCGGGGTCAGCTCGGCGTTGGTCCGGTCCTGTCCGTCGCCCACGAAGATCGGGTCGTAGCCGAACCCACCATCACCGCGCGGAGCGCGCAGCACCCGCCCGGACTGCCGGCCGTCGACGAGGTGCTCCTTGCCGCCGGGCAGCACCAGCGCCACGGTGCAGACGAACGAGGCCGCCCGATGTTCGTCGGGCACGTCGGCGATCTGGTCCAGCACCAGCTGAAGGTTGGCCCGGTCCTCGCCGTGCTGGCCGGACCACCGGGCGCTGAACACACCCGGCATGCCGTTGAGCGCGTCCACCGCGAGCCCGGAATCGTCCGCGATGGTCGGCAGCCCGCTCTGCCGGCAACCCTCCCTCGCCTTGATCAGCGCATTCTCGCCGAAGGTCAGGCCGGTCTCCGGCAGCTCCGCGTACTGCTCGACGTCGTCGAGCCCGAGCAGGGCGATCCGCTGCACGCCGAGCGCGCCGTCCAGGATCCGCTGAAGTTCCACCAGCTTCTTGCGGTTACGGGTGGCGAGCAGAACCTTGTTCATGAAAGAACCTTCCGCTGGGCTTCGGCCAACTCGTTGCAGCCGGCCACGGCCAGGTCGAGCAGGCTGTCGAGCTGGTCCCGGGCGAACACGCCCGCCTCGCCGGTGCCCTGCACCTCGACGAAGTCACCCGCACCGGTGCACACCACGTTCATGTCCACCTCGGCGGCGACGTCCTCCTCGTAGCAGAGGTCGAGCCGCGCCTCGCCGGCGACGATCCCGACGCTGACCGCCGACACCGACCGGTGCATCACCTTCTCCGGCCTGGCGGTCAACGCCTTGCGGGCGGCAAGCCAGCCCACCGCGTCGTGCAACGCGACGTACGCGCCGGTGATCGCGGCCGTACGGGTGCCACCGTCGGCCTGGAGCACGTCGCAGTCGAGCACCACCGAGTTCTCGCCGAGCGCCCTGAGGTCGATGCTGGCTCGCAGGCTGCGGCCGATCAGCCGGGAGATCTCGTGCGTGCGGCCACCGACCCGACCCTTGACGCTCTCCCGGTCGGAGCGGGTGTTGGTGGCCCGGGGCAGCATCGCGTACTCGGCGGTCACCCAGCCGAGCCCGGAACCCTTGCGCCAGCGGGGCACCCCCTCGGTGACGCTCGCCGTGCAGAGCACCCGGGTGCCGCCGAACTCGACGAGCACCGAGCCCTCCGGATGGGTGCTCCAGCCTCGGGTCAGGGTCACCGGTCGAAGTTGAGAGGGCCCTCGCCCGTCAGGTCGCGCCATGCCTGCACCTTATGCGGTGCCGTGAGTCACCTCGCTCGGGGTGCCCCGACCAGCGTTCACATCGGGCGTTCGCTGACCGGCCGGCGACGTGGCGGGTCAGATGTCGTAACTGGCGCCGGGTCGCACCACGTCGATCGGTCCGGTGTACGCCGCGGCGGCCGACTCCAACGTGTGCGCCTCGCTGCCCCAGGCCGCCACCAGGTGGGTGAGCAGCAGCCGACCCACCACGGCCTTGGTGGCCGCCTCGCCGGCCTCCCGGCCGGTCAGGTGCAGGTCCGGCGGGTTGTCCGCACCGTCGAGGTAACTGGCCTCGCAGAGGAAGACGTCGGCGTTCTGGGCCAGCCGCAGCAGCGCGTCGCAGGGCGCCGTGTCCGACGAATAGCACAGCGAACGATCGCCGTGCTCCAACCGCACCCCGTACGTCTCGACGGGGTGGTTGACCCGGTCGACGGTGACCGTGAACGGGCCGATCGGGAAGGTGCCCGGCTGCAGGGCGTAGAACTGGTAGACGTCCTCCACGGTGCCGTCGTCGCCGTAGGCGGCGCTGAGCCGGTCCGGTGCGCCGGAGGGCGCGTACACCGGCAGCGCCGGGTAGGGGCCGTCCGGGGCGTACCGGCGGACCACCACGTACGACACGGCGTCGAGGATGTGATCGCAATGCAGGTGAGTCAGCAGAATCGCGTCCGGGGCGTGCAGCCCCGCGTACCGCTGGAGGCTGGACAGCGATCCTGAGCCGAAGTCGACCAGGAGCCGGAAACCATCGGCCTCGACGAGGTAGGCCGAACACGGCGACTCGGGCCCGGGAAAACTGCCGGCGCAGCCAAGGACAGTCAGTCGCATCGAGTTGTCTCACTGTCACTGTCAGTAGCATCCGTGCCGGCCGTTGCCTCAGACATGATCTCTACCGACGCGTACGTCACGCTGCGCAGCCTACGCTGGAGCACCCGGCAGCAAGAATGATCCAACGGAAGTTGTCACGAACGTGACACCTGCTCACGGCGCGGCGGGCAGCGTACGGGCCGTCGACGTTACATCGACGGCCCGTACGTAAGAAGACCAATCCGGTCAGGCCCAGAGCTGCCCCTCCAGGGCGTCCTCGGCATCGGCGAGAGTGCCGCCGTACGCGCCGGTGGACAGATATTTCCAGCCGCCGTCGCAGACCACGAAGGCCACGTCGGCTCGCCGGCCGTCGCGGACCGCCTCGTGCGCCACCGCGAGTGCGGCATGCAGGATGGCACCGGTGGAGAAGCCGGCGAAGATGCCCTCCACCTCCACGAGCTGGCGGGTGCGCAGCACCGCGTCCCGGGTGCCGACCGAGAAACGCCGGTTGAGCACCGAGGCGTCGTAGAGCTCCGGCACGTACCCCTCGTCGATGTTGCGCAGGCCGTAGACCAGCTCGCCGTAGCGCGGCTCGGCCGCCACGACCTGAATGCCGTCGACCTTCTCCCGCAGGTAACGCCCGGTGCCCATCAGGGTGCCGGTGGTGCCGAGCCCGGCCACGAAGTGCGTGATGGTGGGCAGGTCGTGCAGCAGCTCCGGCCCGGTCGTCTCGTAGTGCGCCCGCGCATTGGCCTCGTTGCCGTACTGGTAGAGCATCACCCAGTCCGGGTGCTCGGCGGAGATCAGCTTGGCGGTGGCGACCGCCTGGTTGGAACCACCCGCCGCCGGCGAGAAAATGATCTCGGCCCCGTACATCCGGAGCAGTTGGACCCGCTCGGTGGAGACGTTCTCGGGCATCACGCAGACCAGCCGGTAGCCGCGCAGTTTGGCCACCATCGCCAACGAGATGCCGGTGTTGCCACTTGTCGGCTCGAGGATGGTGTCACCCGTCCGGAGCCGGCCGGCCTTCTCCGCCGCACGGACCATGAACAGCGCCGCGCGGTCCTTGATGCTGCCGGTGGGGTTCCGGTCCTCCAGCTTGGCCCAGAGCCGCACCGGCGGTGCCCCGTCGGGCACCGTCGGGGAGAGCCGGGGCAGGCCGACCAGCGGCGTACCCCCGCAGGCGTCGAGCAGGCTGTCGTACCGCGCCATGGCGGCCGACCTCAGCGAGCCGCGACGGCGGCGCGGTGCGAGCTGATCGCCGCGGCAGCGGCGAAGCCGAACGCGCCGCCGGCCACGGCCGGCAGGACGGTGACGCTGTCGCCGTCGGAGAGCTTGGCGTCCAGCGCACCGAGGAAGCGGACGTCCTCGTCGTTCACATAGACGTTGACGAAGCGGTGCAGCGTGCCGGCCTCGGTGATCAGCCGGGCGCGCAGGCCGCCGTGCCGGGAATCCAGGTCGGTGAGCAGATCGGCGAGAGTGTCGCCGGTGCCGTCGACGACCTTGGCGCCGCCGGTGTAGCTGCGCAGGATGGTGGGGATGCGAACCTCAATGGCCATGATGTCGAGCTCCTCGATCAGGTGTGCCTACGGTGACGGGACGAGACGGGTGCGGACGGCTGACGGGTCAGCTGCCGGAACACTCGTAGTCGACCGTCGCCGGGCTCTGCCCGAACATGTAGGACTGGACGGCGTGCGGGTCGACGCCGGCCTCCACGACCCGGACCGGCTCCTCGGTGATCACGCCGTCGACGATCCGGAACGACCGGATCTCCTCCGCGTCGGGCTCACGGGTCGAGACGAGCAGGTAGTGCGCCCCCGGCTCGCCAGCGAACGCGACATCAGTCCGCGACGGGTAGGCCTCGGTGGCGGTGTGCGAGTGGTAGATGACCACGGGCTCCTCGTCCCGGTCGTCCATCTCCCGCCACACCCGCAGTTGCTCCATCGAGTCGAACTCGTAGAAGGTCATCGACCGCGCGACATTGTCCATCGGGATGTGCCGGGTCGGGGTGTCGCTGCCGACGGGACCGGCGACCACGCCGCACGCCTCGTCAGGGTGATCCCGGCGCGCGTGGGCGACGATCGCGTCGATGATCGACCGGTCGATGCTCAGCATGCGGACCAGCCTAACGCCTGATGAGCACGGGCCGAAGTGGTGCCGGTCACGCCTAGTCGACCAAGGCGTTGAGCAGCGATTCCTGCAAATACCCGAGGTACGCGTAGACCGAAAGCTGGAACACCCGGCTGGAACCCGCGTCCTCGGCGACCGCGTCGTCCAGCTCCTCACCCAGGTCCGTACCGTCCTTGATCTCCAGTCGGACACCCATCGCGAGGCGGGCGTCGTTCAGCGCCCGCAACCACGCCTCGGCCGCCTCGGCGTCCAACCGCACCTCACCGCCGGCATCGTCGGGCAGCGCGGCCAGGATCGCCCCCGCCTGATCGATCTTCGCGGTCTTCAGGTCGCCCTCGGTGTAACGGCGGAACTCGGCTGTGCCGGGAGCGTCCTGCGGATAGACCGCCGGGAAGAGCCGACCCACGACCGGGTCGGTGTGGTCGAAGCCATCGGTGAGCAGGCCGACCACCTCGGAGGCGACCTTGCGCAGCACCCGCACCTCGTCGACGGCGAAGGTGGCGACGTAGCGGCCAGCCTGGCGACGGAACATGCTCACGATCGGTCCACCGTCGCCCACAGCCCGTACGCGTGCAGCTGCGACGCGTCGTGCTCCATCCGCTCCCGGGCACCGGTGGAAACCACGGCACGACCCTTGTGATGCACATCCAGCATCAGTTGCTCGGCCCTCTCCCGGCTGTAGCCGAAAAGCTTCTGGAAGACCCAGGTCACGTACGTCATCAGATTGACCGGGTCGTCCCACACGATCGTCACCCACTGCCGATCGGACGCCGGCACCTCATCAGTGTCCGGCGTCTCGACCGGTGCAACCTGCGGAGCCGCCATGCCCCCCATCGTGCCACCGGTTTCCCGGAACCGAGGAACCGGAACGCCGGCCCGGCGCGGATCACCCACCCCGGGCACCCCCGACCCGCCCCGGACGTCATCGGACGCGCGGTGCGGTGCGGACCCGGACCGAGGAGCGACCACGCCGTCAGGCGAGCAGAATGCCGTGATCGACTGCATCGGAGAGCACCGCGCCCAGCGAGAGGCGGATCACCTCGAACCGTCGGGAGATCTCCCTGGACAGCCCCAGCTCGACCTCGCGCACCGCCCGCTGGGACCAGGCCCGCGCCGCGCTGTGATCGTCGTTGCCGGGCGTACGCCACTGCTGCCAGCACCCGCCGGAGAGCGCCACCGCGACCGGCGGCAGCACCTCGTCGCGGGACGCCGTCGGATAGCTGGCGAGGGCGTCGATGGCGCCCGGGCCGGTCAACCCGGCCACCCCGGCGGTGCTGGTGATGAGCAGAACCTTGTCCAGTTCGTGGCCAGGCCGGTGGTCGGCCATGCCGTACTGCACGGCGGTGGCGATCCGCCGTCGCACACCTTCGGTCGGTGGCGCGCCGAGCACCCGGGTCGCGACGTCGGCCATGATGCCGCGCACCGCCTGGTCGCACTGCGCGGTGGCCAACAGCGACAACGCCGCCATCTCCCGATCCAGTAGGTCCGGTAGGCCCGCGCAGCCGACCCCGAACACGATCTCCTGGACTGCCCGCAGGTGGATGTTCGCCAGTTCCAATGCGAGGTGCTGGCGGATCCGCTGCGCACACGAGCGGGTGTGCCGGTCGAGCCGCTCGGACCAGTCCCCCGGATCGGCTGCCACCGCGACCCGGCCGTGCTGGCCCGGCAGCACCGGCGGGTCGACGCTGGCCCGCTGCAACCCCTCACGCGACGACCAACCCACCAGCGCCCGCCGCAGGTCGGCGGCGGAGTCGGCGTCGTCGACCGGGCACCACCGCGCGCCGGCCAGCGCCGGCACCGCGGCCAGTAGCGCCGCCCGGTGTGCCGCCACCGTCACCGCAGCCGCGTCCATCTCTGTCGCGCCACTGCCGGCCGACGGGACGGACGCCCCCGCGCCCTCCGTAATCGCCGCGCCGTCAGTCTGCGGGGCCCAACCCGCCGCGCCGGGGGTGACCGCGAAGACAACCTCCACCGAGGTCGGGGCGACCTCGGCGAGCAGGTTCAGCTCAGCGGCGGTGAACGCCTGGTCGGCGGCGATCACGAAGAGCAGCGCACCGGCCCGGCCCACCGCGTCGAGCAGCACCCGGTCGCCGGCCAGGCCGAGCGTGGCGGTGTCCGGAACGTCGATGAGGGTGAAGTGCCGCAACAGTGGCTCCGGCACGCTCAGCTCGACCCGCCGGGGCGGACGGGCCAGTGCCGGGCCGGCGGCGTCTCGATCCGCGCCGTACGAGTGCGGCAGCCGGTAACCCGGCACGAACGCCGCCCGGGTGGGCACCTTGGCGTTGCGCACCACCAACCAGCTGCCTGCCGGCACGGTGAGCATGACCGGGTCGAGCCCCAGCAGGGTGGCGAGCACGGCGCGCCGCTCGGCACCGGCCGGGCCGACGGCGACCACGCCGAGCGGCTCCTCCGGGGCGGGGCCGGTCACGCCCAGCCGGGTGGGCAGCGGGCTACAGCTGGGCAGGTCGGTTGGGCTGGCCATGTCGTCCGGCGACTCGACCGAGGGGAGAGGGCCCTGCTTCATCAGGTGGCCTCCCGTGGCAGGTGACCGGTTGCCCGGTCGTGTGAAAATTCCGGCGCAGGAACCCGGATGTCCGAAGACTACGGGTGGGCCGACAGTCGGGCGGAACACCTCGGATACTCACCGATAATTGTGCGATTACTCAACTTCGTTGAGTGACGGTGCGGGCGCGGACGGAATTCGATCGATATGCTGCGCGGATGAGTCGATGGAAGTTCGTCGGCCGGACCGCTGAGCTCAACCTCCTGCTGGCGGCGGTCACCGGCGAGGCTGGCCGAGGGCTCTTCTTCAGCGGCAGCGCGGGCATCGGCAAGAGCCGGTTGCTGCGCGAGGGCGTCAGCGCCCTGCCCACCGACCGGTTCGCCATCTGGTCCATCGCGGCCAGCGCCACCACCGCCGCGCTGCCGTTCGGCGGGCTGGTGCAGATCCTCCCCGCCGAGCAACCTCAGGGCCTCTCCCCCGCCGGCATCCTGCGCTGGGCGCTCAACGTGCTGCAACAGCAGGCGGCTGGTCGACGGATCGTGCTCGCCATCGACGATGCCCACCTGCTCGATCCGCCCTCGGCGGCACTGGTGCACCTGGTCGCCCGCGCGGAGAACGCCACCGTGGTCGGTACCCTGCGCGACGGCGAGCAGATCCCGCTGCCGATCCGCGCACTCTGGACCGACGACCTGGTCGAGCACGTCGAGCTGACCCCGATGCCGCAGGCAGAGACCGCTGGCCTGCTGGCGGGGATCCTGGGCGGCCCGGTCGACGCCAACTCGGCCGACCGGCTCGGCCGGTTGTCGGCAGGAAATCCGCTGCTGCTGCGGGAGTTGGTGCACGCCGCCAGCGGCAGCGCGGAGTTGAAGCAGACCTACGGGATCTGGAAGTGGACCGGGCGACTGGAGCTGGCGCCCAACCTGACCGACCTGATCGACACCCGGGTCGGGAAGCTCACCGACGGCGTCCGCGCAGTGGTCGAGCTGGTGGCGTTCGGCGAACCACTCGGCCTGCACCTGCTCAAGCAGGCCGCCGACCAGGTGGACGTGGAGACCGCGGAGGAACGCGGGCTGATCAGCGTGGTTCAGCACGACCGGCGGACCGACGTCCGGCTGGCCCATCCGCTCTACGGCGAGGTGATGCGCCGACGCTGCCCGGTCAGCCGTACCCGCCGGCTTCAGGCACACCTCGCGGAGCTGCTCGAACAGGTCGGCAAGCGCCGCCGTGACGACCTGCTGCGGGTGGCGGTCTGGCGACTCGACTCGGGCACCGCACAGGATCCGGCCCTGTTGGTGGACGCCGCGGTCCAGGCGTTCACCCGCTACGACGTGCCGCTGGCCACCCGCCTGGCGCGTGCCGCGCTGAACGCGGACGGCGGCTCCGACGCGGCGGAGCTGCTGGCCACCATCCTGATGTTCGCCGACCGGCCCGACGAGGCGATCGACGTCCTCGACGCGGTGACTCCCGAGCCCGGCGACGAGCGGCGGCTGTGCCGCTGGCTGACCGTGCGCGGGATGGTCAGCTACTGGGGGCTGAGCCGGGAGTCCACGGTGGAGGAGATCGCGGGCCGGGTCGAGCAGCTCAGCGACTCCGCCGACCGGTCCCGGGTGCACGCCTTCGAAGCGATCATGCGCCTGCACCGACTCGACACGGACACCGCGGTGCGGCTCAGCCAACGCGTACTGGACCGGCCCGCAGCCGGCGTCGCCGCCCGCGAGCTGGCCCGTTCCACCATCGCGTACGTCCAGGCCGCGCAGGGCCAGCTGAATCGCAGCGGTACGGCGATCGCCCAGGTGCACTCCGCCGCGGCCAACTGGCGCACCGACATGCCGTACCTGCAACTGGCCCTGGAGCTGGCCCGGGGCACCAGGCTCATGCTCACCGGCGACCTGGCCGGGATCGACGCGATCGTGGCGGACGAGTTCGCCGACCTGGCTGGTGCCGGTGACTTCCGGCTCGGCACCGGCTACCTGGCCATCCTTCAGGCGTACGCGTGCCGGCTGCGCGGGCAGAGCGACGCGGCCATGCGGGCCTCGCTGGGTGCCTGCGCGGTGCTGGCCACCAGCCGGGTCTACGCCGGTCTGGCCCAGGCCGAGCGCGCCCAGTCGGCGGCGCTGCGCGGTGACGCCGCGCAGGCGGCCGCGGCGATGGCCGAAGCGGACCGCACCCACGCACCGGGCATGGCGGTGCTCTACCCGTGGCTGGAGCAGGCCCGGGGTGCGACGCTCGCCGCGTCGGGCGACCTGCCGGGCGCGGTCAAGCACCTCGGCGACCTGGTGGACCGGCTGCGGTCGGATGGTTTCGCCGGGCACGAGGTCCACGTCCTACACGATCTCGTCCGGCTGGATCAGGCCGGCATGCCGGTCGGGCCCACCTGCTCCGATGGTGGTCGGCGCACCGTCGCGCAGCGCCTCGCCGAGCTTTCCGAGCGGGTCGACGGGGTGCTTCCGCCGCTGCTGGCCCGGCACGCCCGCGCCGCAGTGACCGATTCCGCCACAGATCTGCTCGCGGTTGCCGACGACTATGTCGCGCTCGAGTTGAGCGTGTACGCAGCCGAAGCCACCTCCCAGGCCGTGCAGCGGTTGCGCCAGGAGCACTCGGCGGCGGCCAACGATGCCCGGGAACGCCTGGCCGGGTTGCTCGGGCGCTGTGACCTGATCCGGACGCCGGCGCTGCAGGCGGGCGCGCCGGTGCTCACCGAGCGGGAGTGGCAGGTGGCCCGTCTCGCCGCGCACGGCGCGCCCAGCCGGGCCATCGCCGAACGGCTCTACCTCTCGGCGCGCACTGTGGAGAATCACCTCCAACGGATCTACGCCAAGCTCGGTGTGACCGGCCGGGCCGAGCTGTGGGCCGCGCTGCGCGCGATCCCGGGCCACGACGGCGGCGACGCGAGCTGAACCTTAGGCTGGGGCGGTGAGTACCCACCGCCCCGCACTGCTGACCGACCACTACGAGCTGACCATGGTCAGCGCGGCACTGAAGGACGGCACCGCCGACCGCCGGTGTGTCTTCGAGGTGTTCAGCCGCCGGTTGCCGAGCGGCCGGCGGTACGGCGTGGTCGCCGGCACGGCCCGGCTGATCGAGCTGATCCGCGACTTCCGGTTCGACCCCACGGAGGTCGACTTCCTGCTGCGTACCGGCGTGGTCGACGACGCGGCGGCGGCCTGGCTCACCGACTACCGCTTCACGGGCGACATCGACGGGTACGCCGAGGGTGAGCTGTTCTTCCCCGGTTCACCGATCCTGACCGTCTCCGGCGGTTTCGCCGAGTGCGTGGTGCTGGAGACGCTGGCGCTCTCCGTGCTCAACCACGACAGCGCGGTGGCCGCAGCGGCGGCGCGGATGGTGACCGCGGCGCGGGGCCGGGCGCTGATCGAGATGGGGGCGCGTCGGGCGCATGAGGAGGCGGCGGTGGCCGCGGCGCGGGCCGCGTACCTGGCCGGGTTCCGGTTCACGTCCAACCTCGCCGCCGGTGCGCGCTATGGCATCCCGACGGCGGGCACGGCGGCGCACGCGTTCACCCTGCTGCACGACGACGAGCGGGCGGCGTTCGCCTCGCAGGTCGCCACGTTGGGCAAGGACACCACGCTGCTGGTCGACACGTACGACATCAGCCAGGGCATCCGCAACGCGATCGCGGTGGCCGGGCCGGAGCTACGGGCGGTACGGATCGACTCGGGCGACCTGGCGGTCATCGCTCAGCAGTCCCGGGAGCTGCTCGACTCGCTGGGCGCCACGGAGACCAAAATCATCGTCTCCGGTGACCTGGACGAGTACGCGATCGCCTCGCTGGCCGCCGAACCGGTCGACATGTACGGCGCCGGCACTGCCGTGGTCACCGGCTCAGGTGCGCCGACCGCCGGACTGGTCTACAAGCTCGTCGAGGTCGAGGGACGGCCGGTGGTGAAGCGCTCCGAGCGTAAGGCGACCATCGGTGGTCGGAAGGTCGCGGTTCGTCGGCACAAGCCGACCGGCACCGCCACCGAGGAGATCATCGTCCCGCAGGGCGTGCCGGACCGGCAGCCCAACGACCGCATGCTCCAACACTCGTTCGTGGTCGCCGGCGAGCCCGTGTCGCTGCCCACCCTCGACGAGTCCCGTGCGCACCTGCGCGAATGCCTGATCTCCATCCCGTGGGAGGGGCTGAAGCTCTCGGCCGGCGACCCGGCCGTGCCGGTCACCGTCGTACCCGCCGACTGACCTCGTCCAGAACGCCGCCCAGACCGACCATGAGGAAGAATGCCCCAATGGCCAACGCTCTGATCATCGTGGACGTGCAGAACGACTTCTGCGAGGGCGGCTCGCTGGCCGTCGTGGGCGGCGCGGGGGTGGCCGCAGGCATCTCCCGGCTGCTCGCCTCCGAGCCGGAGCGGTGGGCGCACGTGGTCGCCACCAAGGACTTCCACGTCGACCCCGGTGCGCACTTCGGCGATCCGCCCGACTTTGTGGAGTCTTGGCCCCGGCACTGCGTGGTCGGCACCAGCGGCTCGGAATTCCACCCTGAGCTGGACACCGGTCGGGTCGAGGCGATCTTCCACAAGGGCGAGCACGCGGCGGCGTACTCCGGATTTGATGGGCACGCCGATGACGGCGAGTGCCTGGCCGACTGGCTACGGCGGCACGACGTGGATCGGGTCGACGTGGTCGGTATCGCCACCGACCACTGCGTCCGGGCGACCGCGCTGGACGCCGCCCGGGAGGGTTTTGCCACCACCGTGCTGCTCGAGTTGACCGCCGCCGTCGCTCCGGCGACCACCGACGTGGCACTACGTGCCATGGACGGCGCCGGGGTGACCCTGCACGGCCAACCTGTGATGAGGGCCGCATGAGGCGGTAATTGGTTGGCCGTCGGGCCACCGCCGGTCGAGGATGTCGCCGGAGGTACGGACCCACGTGAACATGAAGCCTTATCGGCAGGCGCTCGCCCTGCCCGGCCTACGGTCGCTGCTGCTGGTCGCCGTCCTCGCCCGCATCCCGCTCACCGCGACCGGGGTGACGCTGACCTTCCATGTGGTGTTCGACCTTGATCGGGGCTATGGGGCCGCTGGCCTGGTGGGCGCGGCCATCACCGTGGGCGCGGCGATCGGCGGGCCACTACTCGGCCGACTGGTGGACCGGCGTGGCCTACGCCCGGTTCTGGTGCTCACCGGCGTCGCCGAGGCGATCTTCTGGTCCACCGCGCCCTCGTTGCCGTACCCCCTGCTCCTGCCGGCCGCCTTCGTGGCCGGCTCCCTGGCCCTGCCCATCTTCTCCGTGGTCCGTCAGTCGATCGCCGCGCTGGTCCCGGAGCACCAACGCCGCCCGGCGTACGCACTGGACTCGATGTCGGTGGAGCTGTCCTTCATGATCGGCCCGGCGATGGCAGTGGCCCTCGTCACCGCGATCTCCGCGCAGACCACCATGTACCTGGTCGGCGGCGGCATCGTCGCCGCCGGTATCGCCCTGTGGCTGGTCAACCCACCGATCCGCAGTGCCGGCGAGCCCACCGGCCCACAGCGTCGGGTGCCTCGCCGGGAGTGGCTGACGCCCCGACTGCTCGCCGTGCTGGCGCTCAGCGCCGCCGCGACCCTGGTGCTCGGCGGCACCGACGTAGCGGTGGTCGCCGTGCTGCGGGCCAGCGGCGAAGTCGGCTGGACCGGCGCGGTGCTGGCCATCTGGGCGGTCGCCTCGCTGGCCGGCGGGTTCGCCTACGGGGCTATCCACCGCTCGTTCTCCCCGCTGGCACTGACCGCCGCGCTCGCCCTGTGCACCATCCCGGTCGGGCTGGGCGGCGCGCACTGGTGGCTGTTGTGCCTGGCGCTGATCCCGGCTGGCGCGCTCTGCGCGCCGACCATCGCGGCCGGCTCGGACGCGGTCAGCCGCCTGGTCCCGGCCGAGGTACGCGGTGAGGCGATGGGCCTGCACGGTTCCGCGGTCACCGTCGGCATCGCGGTCGGCGCGCCGCTCGCCGGCGCGGTGATCGACGCCAGCACGCCGCTCTGGGGCTTCGTGGTCACCGGCGCGCTCGGCGCACTGGTCACCCTGGTGGTGCTCCCGATCGAGCTGCGCCGCCGCCGCAACGCCGCCGCCCTGGCCCCGCCCGTCGAGGCGGACCTCACCCCCGTCGCCCGCTGACGGCCGCAGACCCGCCGCGCCACCGACACCAGCTCAGTGCCCCGCCCGCCGGGCCGGGCCGAGCCGGGAGCGCCCCCACCTCGCGTCGATCTAGGGCAGATCGTTGTCAAGTGATCTCTACCCACGACGATCTGCCCTAGATCGACGGTCGGCTGAAGACGAACGCGGTCGGCACCGCCGGGGTGAGCCGACGGCGGTCGAGATTGGGCTGGAGGGTCAGCCTTGGGGCGGGTGGGCGAGGCGCGGGAGTGACAGTGGCCGGACATGGCGGCGACGGGCGCCACTCCCGGTGGTCCCGGGGGCGGCGCCCGTCGTACTGCTGAGCTTGTCGGTCAGTGCCGGTCGACGTCGCTGGCAGTGTCCTCGCGGTAGCTGGCACCGCCGTCCGACTCGCTGGTGAGCGGCTTGGCGCCACCCTCCGGCGGGCCGGCCACGCTCTGGCTGCCGGCGGCCAACTCCGGGAACTTCGCGTCGAACGCCGGCCGCTCAGAGCGGATGCGGGGCATCCGGTCGAAGTTGCGCAGCGGCGGCGGGCTGCTGGTCGCCCACTCCAGGGAGTTGCCGTGACCCCAGGGGTCGTCCACCTCGACCACCGGACCGGTCTTGTACGACTTCCAGCAGTTGTAGATGAACGGCAGCGTCGAGATACCGGTGATGAACGCGCCGATCGTGGAGATCATGTTCAGCGTGGTGAAGCCGTCACTGGGCAGGTAGTCGGCGTACCGGCGGGGCATGCCCTCGTTGCCGAGCCAGTGCTGCACCAGGAACGTGGTGTGGAAGCCGACCATGGTGAGCCAGAAGTGCACCTTACCCAGGCGCTCGTCGAGCATTCGGCCGAACATCTTCGGGAACCAGAAGTAGATGCCGGCGAAGACCGCGAACACGATGGTGCCGAAGAGCACGTAGTGGAAGTGCGCCACCACGAAGTACGAGTCCGACACGTGGAAGTCGATCGGCGGGCTGGCCAGCAGCACACCGGTGAGACCACCGAAGAGGAACGTGACCAGGAAGCCGACCGCCCAGAGCATGGGCGTCTCGAAGCTGATCTGGCCCCGCCACATGGTGCCGATCCAGTTGAAGAACTTCATACCGGTCGGCACGGCGATCAGGTAACTCAGGAAGCTGAAGAACGGCAGCAGCACCTGGCCGGTGGCGAACATGTGGTGCGCCCAGACGCTCATGGAGAGCGCGGCGATCGCGACGGTCGCGGCGACCAGACCCTTGTAACCGAAGATCGGCTTACGGGAGAAGACCGGGATGACCTCGCTGATGATGCCGAAGAACGGCAGCGCGACGATGTAGACCTCGGGGTGCCCGAAGAACCAGAACAGGTGCTGCCAGAGCATCGGCCCACCGGTCGCCGGATCGTACACGTGGGCGCCGAGCATGCGGTCTGCGGCGAGCGCGAGCAGCGCGGCGGCCAGCAGCGGGAAGACCAGGATCACCAGCAGGCTGGTGACCAGGATGTTCCACACGAAGATCGGCATCCGGAACATGGTCATGCCGGGCGCGCGCAGGGTCAGCACCGTGGTGATCATGTTCACCGCGCCGAGGATGGTGCCCAGGCCGGAGATGACCAGACCCATGACCCACATGTTGGCGCCGATGCCCGGCGAGTGCTCCACGCCGCTCAGCGGCGCGTACGCGAACCAGCCGAAGTCAGCCGCGCCACCCGGGGTGATGAAACCGGCGGTCGCCAACGTGCCGCCGAACAGGTACAGCCAGTAGGCGAAGCTGTTCAGTCGGGGGAAGGAAACGTCGGGCGCGCCGATCTGGATCGGCACGATGTAGTTCGCGAAGGCGAACACGATCGGCGTCGCGAAGAACAGCAACATGATCGTGCCGTGCATCGTGAAGAGCTGGTTGAACTGCTCGGGCGACAGGAACTGCAGCCCGGGTCGGGCCAGCTCAGCCCGCATGATCAGGGCCATCAGGCCGCCGATCATGAAGAACACGAACGCGGTGATCATGTACATGATCCCGATTTGCTTCGCGTCCGTGGTTCGCAGCAGCCGCGCGATGGCCGACCCCTTGACCGGCTCCCGGACCGGCCAGGGCCGGGTCACGACCGGCTTGGGTGCGACGGTGGTCACGAGTGGCCTCCGGTTCTCGGTTGTCCCGCTCGGCACACGCTGGTTATCGGCGGGCCGTCATCCGCAAGGAGGATAGTCCCCGGCAGGTCGCAGCGCCGCGTGGGGTGGCGTGACACGATCTACAACGGGGCTACAGCGGGCCGAGCAGTAGGCGGTAGTGCTCGCCGAAAATTCGGCCGCCGCGTCCACGCAGCAGCGGGTCGCGCAGCGCTGGCGGCACGTCCCTCGTCCGGTTGCGGTCCCGGGTCCGGTCCCGCACCCATCGGGTACGCGGACGGCGACGACTCTCGTACGCCACGAGGGCCGCCTCGACGCCGCCGGCGGCGTGCAGCGACTCAGCCAGCACAACGGCGTCCTCCAGCGCCATGGCCGCGCCCTGGGACAGCGTCGGCGCGGTGGCGTGCGCGGCGTCCCCGACAAGCAGGATCCGCCCCCGGTGCCAACGGCCCAACTCCACCTCGTCGGTGATCCCGACATGCACCTCGTCGAGTGCCGCCAACACCTCGGGCACGGGGCCGCGGTAGTCGGCGAAGAGTTCGCGCAGCCGGGCCAGCGGGTCGGCGGGCTCCTCGGTGCCGGCCTCGTCGGCGTAGAGGTGCAGTCGCCCCCCGCCGATCGGCACCATCAGGAAACCGGAGCGCTGGCCGAGCAGGGCGGTCCACTCGGTGACCGGTGGGCCGTCGCGCAGCACGGCCCGGTAGACCACCTGCCCGACCGGGCGAGGCGGCCCGCCGAGCGCGGCCAGCGCACGGACCGAGGAGCGTGGCCCGTCGGCACCGATGACCAGGTCGTACTCACCGGTGGTGCCGTCGGTGAAGGTGACGCCGACCGTGCTCGGGAGCAGGTCCAGGTTGCGGACCTCAGCGCCGTGCCGAACGGCGCCGCCGGCGCCGCTGAGCAGCACCCGGTGCAGATCGGCCCGGGGCAACGCCCGGCATTCGCCGACGCCGGCCCAGAGGGTGTCGAGGTCGATCTCGCAGAGTTGCACGCCAGCCGCGTCGAAGAACCGCTGCCGCTGGATCACCTGCCCGAGCGGACGGACCGGGTCGTGCAGATCGAGCCCGTGCAGCGCGCGGGCGGCATTGCCGGGCAGGTAGAGACCGGCTTCGGTGGACTCCCCCGGTGGCAGCTTGTCGGTGACGTCGGGTCGGAAGCCCGCCAGGCGCAGCGCCCGGGCCACGGCCAAGCCGGCGATGCCCGCGCCGACGACGAGGATGCGCAGGGGGGAGCCACCCATGGTGGTTAACGCCTCCGGAGGGGGAGCGGCACGCGTTGGAGGCAACACGCTACTCGGAGCGATCGGCGCACACCAGGCCCAATCGGCCCGCCCATAGCCGCTCGTCGGCGGGCCCGCGCCGCTTAGCCGGCCGTCCTCCGTCGCCCGCCCGGCGGGGGAATGGCAATCCTCACAATTCACCAGTTTGACGCGTACGGTTGCGCTGCGGTATCAGGCATGCAAATGTGTCGTTGAGCGTGGGAGCGCTCCCGCACTGCCCCCACCACCGTCCGGCGCCCGGGCACGCGCCGCAGTCAAGGAGCGTCATGAAACGTCCACTTCGGGCTCTGGTCGCCGCCGGCCTGCTGCTCAGCAGCTCGCTCGTCGCCGTAGCGCTCGCCGGCAACGCCTCCGCCGACACCCAGATCTGCGAACAGTACGGCTCGGCCGTCATCCAGAGCCGGTACGTGGTGCAGAACAACCGCTGGGGCACCACCGCCCAGCAGTGCATCAACGTCACCAGCAGCGGCTTCGAGATCACCACGCTGAACGGCAGCAGCCCCACCAACGGGGCGCCCACGGCGTACCCCTCGGTGTTCTTCGGTTGTCACTACACCAACTGCTCCCCCGGCACGAACCTGCCGATCCAGGTGAGCCAGATCAGCAGCGCCAGCAGCAGCATCTCCTACCGCTACGTCAGCGGCGCCACCTACAACGCGTCGTACGACATCTGGCTGGACCCGTCGCCCAAGCGGGACGGGGTGAACCAGATGGAGATCATGATCTGGCTCAACCGGCAGGGCCCGATCCAGCCCATCGGCTCGGTGGTCGGCACGACGAACCTGGCCGGTCGGACCTGGGAGGTCTGGCGGGGCAGCAACGGCTCCAACAACGTCATCTCCTACGTCGCGCCGTCCGCGATCTCCAGCCTGAACTTCAGTGTGCTGGACTTCATCAACGACGTCCGTAACCGGGGCGCGATCACCAACAGCTGGTACCTGACCAGCATCCAGGCCGGTTTCGAGCCCTGGCAGGGCGGCGTCGGCCTGGCGGTGACCTCGTTCTCGGCTGCGGTCAACGGTGGTGGCGGCCCCACCACGCCGCCGCCGACGACTCCTCCGCCCACGACCCCACCGCCGGGCGGTGCCGGGTGCGCGGTGAAGTACACGCCGAACTCGTGGAACAACGGCTTCACCGCCGACGTGCAGATCACCAACACCGGGTCCAGCGCGATCAACGGTTGGACGTTGACCTACAGCCTGCCGAGTGGCCAGCAGGTCACCAACGCCTGGAACGCCACGGTGAGCCAGAGCGGGTCCGCAGTGACCGCGCGGAACGTCAGCCACAACGGTTCCGTCCCACCCGGAGGCACCGCGAGCTTCGGCTACCAGGGCACGTTGAGCGGCTCGTACTCGTCGCCGACCAACTTCTCGCTCAACGGGGCCACCTGCTCCCGCACCTGAGCCGAGAGATCCACTCGGGTTTCGTGAAGTCGGGGCGTCCTCGCACCTGGGACACCCCGACTTCACGGAAGTCGAGTCGATCAGCCGGGGCCGTCAGACGCGGGTGAGGCGTACGGCGTCGGCGATGACCAGGCCGGTGGCGTTGCTCCACCGGCTCACGCCCACCCGGTTGGCGTCACCGGCCGGCAGCGTGAACGTGCCGAGGACCCGCCACTGCCCACCCGTGGCGCGTTGGTCGACGCGCACGGTCTGGTTGCCGACGCTGGTGGCGACGATGTACGGCGCCGCGCTGTTGTAGCCGGAGTTCGCCGGCCACCAGGCCTCGACCCGGTAGGTGGCGGTGGCCGGGACGTTGAACCGGTACCACGCGACGTCGCTGGCGGCGACCGGGTCCGCGTACCGGTAGTCGGCGCCGTATCGCTGCCCGGAGTATGACGACACGCCCCAGTTGGCGCTGGCGGTGAACCGGCCGGCGGTGGTGTTGTCCACCGTGGAGGACCACGCCGTGCCGCCGCCGGCCATCCTCGCCGCCACGTCGGCCCGCATCACGTTCAGGTCGATGAAGGACGGGTCGATCTTGCCGGTGGTGCTGGTCTCCCGGTGCCCTCGGGCATAGCTGCTGTCCCGGCCCAGCCGGGTGAGGACGGCGGCGGTGGCGGCTAGCGACGCGTTGTACTGGGCGGCGGTCATCTCCTGGCTGACGCCGTTGTAGTCGATCTCCCACCCGATCATGAGGGTGTTGCCGTCCCCCGCGGGGATCGGACCGCTGCCGCCGCTGACCCCGGCGTGGTTGCAGCGACCGGCCGAGATGACGTGGAAGACGCCGTTGTAGTCGACGAGCGCCTGGCAGAGCGGGCCGGGCAGGTCGGACCGGCCGTTGATGCAGATGCCGAGCGCCGGGTGCGGGTTGCTGGCGCTGGAGGTCGAGGCGGTGTGGTGCCAGAGCACCCCGATGGGGTCGAAGGAGCCCGGCCGCATCCGGTTGAGCCAGTCGCCCTCGACGACGACCTGGACGCCGGCGGCGCAAAGCACGTCCACGAGCCAGGGAACCGTGGCCATCAGGACTCCCCGAGCAGGTCGGCCAGGCACTCGGCCTTCGGAGCGGCACTCGCGGAGGTGGGTCGGGCGACGACGGTCAGCGCGGCGGCCACCAGGGCGGGGATGCCGAGCACCCCGCGGCGGCGCAGACGGATGGATGGTGATCGGGCCATGGCGATCCTCCAGCGAGGGCGGGTTCGAACGGATCGACGAACGTGATGACGGGGACGCTATACCGTCATGAGCGTCGATGTCGATACCCTTCAATGCCGAGGCGCGAGCTGAAGGAAACCGCCGATTCAGGCGTTGCCGAGCGCGTCGATGTCGCGCATCTCCTCCGCCGTCAGCGAAAAGTGGAAGACGTCGAAGTTGGCGGTGATCCGCTCCGGGGTCACCGACTTCGGGATCGCCACGATCTCGTGGTCGATGTGCCAGCGCAGCACCACCTGCGCCGGGGAGACGCCGTGCGCCCCAGCGATCCTGGTCAGCACCGGGTCACTGAGGTCACTGGTCTTGAACGGGCTGTAACCCTCCAGCACCACGCCCCGATCCCGGAGTTCGGCGTGCCGCTGCCGGTCGTACAACGCCGGACTCCACTCGATCTGGTTGACCGCCGGGTTCTCCTCGGTCGACTGGATCAGCTCGTCGATCTGCCCGGTGCTGTAGTTGCTGACGCCGATCGCCCGGGTGAGGTTCTCGTCCCGGGCGGCCAGCAGTTCGCGCCACAGCGGGATGCTGTCCGCCGACGACGACGGCGGCCAGTGGATCAACCAGAGGTCCACGTGGTCGACGCCGAGCGCCTCCAGGCTGGCCTCCAACGTCGCGCGCTCCTGGCCCACCCGGTTCGACGGGAGCTTGGTGGTGATGAAGACATCCTCACGGCGCAGCCCGCTCTCCTGCACCGCCCGGCCGACCTCCCGCTCGTTTCCGTACATGGTGGCGGTGTCGACGTGCCGGTAGCCGGTGTCGAGCGCGGCCAGCACCGCCTCGTAACCAGCCTGGCCGGTGGCCTGCCAGGTGCCGAAGCCGAGCAGGGGCATCCGCACGTCACCGGGGAGCAGGGCGGCGGGCTGGTCGATGAGGTCCATGTGGTCCGTTCTACCCCGCCGAGCCCCCGGCCGCCTCGCGAACCGGACACTCCGGCACCCAGCGCGCCGCTCCGGTGTGCCGGAGAATGCGGGTGTGACCGCATCGACGGTGCCGGACGGTCCGCCCGGCCAGCGGCAGCCGCGCATCGACGCGGTGTGACGGCGAGGAGCAACGTGTACCTGACCCACCTGGACTGCCCGCGCTGCGGTCGGGAGTACGCGGCCGAGGTGTTGCAGAACCTCTGCGAGTGCGGCTCCCCGCTGCTGGCCCGCTATGACCTGCCGGCCGTGGCGAAGGCGGTCACCCCGGAACACTTCCCGCTGCGCCCGGCCGACCTGTGGCGCTACCGGGAGCTGCTGCCGGTCGGTGACCCACGGCACGTCACGACGCTCGGCGAGGGCTGGACGCCGCTGCTGCGCGCCCCGGCGTACGGCGCCGAGATCGGCATCTCGGACCTGATGGTCAAGGACGAGGGGTTGATCCCGACCGGCTCGTTCAAGGCGCGCGGCGCGGCGGTCGGCGTGAGCCGCGCCCGCGAGCTGGGCGTCGAGCGGATCGCGATGCCCACCAACGGCAACGCCGGGTCGGCCTGGGCCACGTACGCCGCGCGGGCCGGGATGGGTGCGACCATCGTCATGCCGTTGGAGGCGCCGAGCATCTGCCGGCGCGAGTGCGTCGCCGCCGGGGCCGACCTGCGCCTGATCGACGGGCTGATCAGCGACGCCGGTCGGCGGGTGGCCGAGCTGATCGCGGAGTCGAACGGGGCGATCTTCGACGCCGGCACGCTGCGCGAGCCCTACCGGCTCGAGGGCAAGAAGACGATGGGGTACGAGATCGTCGAGCAGCTCGGCTGGCAGGCGCCCGACGTGATCGTGTACCCGACGGGCGGCGGTGTCGGTCTCATCGGCATCCACAAGGCGCTGCACGAGCTGCGCGAGCTGGGCTGGATCGGCGACAAGCTGCCTCGGTTGGTGGCGGTGCAGTCGACCGGCTGCGCGCCGATCGTTCGGGCGTTCGCCGCCGGTGCAGACCGGGCCGAGCCGTGGGTGGACGCGCACACGGTGGCGTTTGGAATCACCGTGCCGGCGCCGCTGGGCGACGAGCTGATCCTGACGGCGCTGCGGGAGTCCGCCGGCACAGCCGTCGCCGTCGACGACGCGGACATCCTGGCCGACCTTCGGGACTTCGCAGCCCGGGAGGGGCTGCTGCTCTGCCCGGAGGGGGCGGCCTGCCTGACCGCGGCGCGGCAGCTGCGCGCCAGCGGGTGGATCCGGGCCGGCGAGCGGGTGGTGGTGCTCAACACCGGCGCTGGGCTGAAGTATCCGGACACGGTCGACGTGTCCGGCGTACCCCTGCTGGTGTGAGACGGCGGGCACCCCGCGGACCCTGCGGTCCGTGGGGTGCCCCGACGGTCAGTAGCTGTCCGGCTCGGTCAACCGCCAGGCCGCGTTGATCAGCCCGACGTGGGAGAGCGCCTGCGGGGTGTTGCCGAGCTGGTCCCCGGTCCGCAGGTCGATCTGCTCGCTGAACAGGCCCACGTCGTTGGCGTATCCCGCCACCCGCTCGAACAGCGCCTCGGCTCGCTGCGACTCACCCGCCATGACCAGGCACTCCACCAGCCAGAACGAGCACATCAGGAATCCGGCCGGGTCCGTTGACCACCGCCGCAGCAGCCCGTCGTCGGTCCCCAACTCCCGCTCGACCATCGCCATGGTCGAACGCATTCGCGGATCGGTCGCGGGCAGGAAGTGCGCCACCGGCAGGATCAACGCCGAGGCGTCCAGCTCCGCCGAGCCGAACGCGCCGGTGAACGCCCCGATCCGGTCGTTCCACCCCTCGCGCAGCACCGCGTCGCGGATCTCGTCGCGCACCCCGGCCCAGCGACGCGGTTCGGCCCGTTCACCGAGCCGGTCAGCGAGCCCCACCGCCAGGTCCAGCGTCTGCCAACAGATCACCTTGGACGACAGGTAGTGGCGCTCCTCGCCCCGGGTCTCCCACATACCCCGGTCCGGCAGCTGCCACGTCGCGACCACCTGCTCGGTCAGCCCGAGCACCATCTCCTGCAACTCGCCCTCGAACGTCGCGCCGAGGTAGTCACGCAGCTGCCACACCGCCGATATCACCTCACCCGGCACGTCGAGCTGCCGCTGCAGCCAGGCGTCATTACCGATCCGGACCGGCCTGCTGTCGCGGTATCCGCGCAGGCGGCAGTGGTGCTCAGAGATGTCACGCTCGCCCTCGAGCCCGAAGAGCACCGGCACCGGGTCGTCGCCGATCCGGCCGATGGACCGGGTCGCCCAGGCAAACAATCGCGACGCCTCGTCGGGGCAGGCCGCCACCCAGAGCGCGCGCATCGTCAACGAGAAGTCCCGCAGCCAGGAGTAGCGGTAGTCGTAATTGCGGTCGCCGCCGATCCGCTCCGGCAGCGAGGTGGTCAGCGCCGCGGCCACCGCGCCGCTGCGGGCGTACGTGAGTCCGGTCAGGACCGTCGCGCTCTGTCGGACGAGATCGGGATACCGGCCGGAATACCGATGCGACTCCCGGTACGCCTCCCACGCCCGCACCGTCTCGGCGAGCGTGGCGACCGGGTCCAGCCGGGCCGGTGGGTCGCCGTACGCCGCACCGAACGCCACGTCCATCCCGACCACCTGACCGGCGGACACCTCGAACTCGTGGGTCACCCGGTCGATGCCCGCCCGCAGGCGCAGACCGTCGGCGTGCAGCACCAGCACCACCGGCCCGGCGCCGGCCAGCACCCCGCCGTCCGGCTGCTCATGCAGGTACGGCGTGAGCAGGCCATACTCCGGCCGGGGCGCGAAGTCCAGGGCCATCCGGACCCGCCCGGACAATCCCTCGACAACCCGGATCAGCACGGCGGGCGAGTTCATGCCCAGCTCGTGGGCGCGGGCACCCACCTGGGCCGCGAGCGCGTCGGTGACCGCCACGCTGCCGTGCGGGGTGTGGTGCACCGTGCGCAGCACCAGCGTGTCCGGTCGGTACGCGCGCTCCACCCGGCACCCCGGGCCGCCGACACCGACCGGGGCCAGCCGGAAGTGCCCGGCTCTCGGGTCGAGCAGCCGGCCGAACACGGAGGCCCCATCGAACCGGTGTGGGCACCACCAGTCGATCGAGCCGTCCTTGCCGACCAGGGCACCCGAACGGGAGTCCGAGAGAAACCCGTAGTCGGAGATCGCCGGCTGCTGCTCCACCCGCCGCGGGTACCCGCGGCGGCCCGGATCAGACCGCGGCGGGCATGGTCACTCGGTCGGTGGCTCGTCCTCGCCCGCCGCCTCGGCCGCGTCGGCCTCTTCCTTGGTCTTGTGTACGGCCTTGTCGGCGTGCTCCGGCGGCCCGTAGACGGTGTACAGCACCAGCGGGTTGGGGCCGGTGTTGACGAAGTTGTGCTTGGTGCCCGCGGGCACCACGACCAGGTCGCCCGCGACGACCTTCCGCTTCGCACCGGCAACCCGGGCCTCACCGACGCCACTGACGAAGGTCAGGATCTGGTCGATGTTTTCGTGCACCTCTTCGCCGATCTCCCCATCGGCGGGGATGGTCATGATGACCAGCTGGGTGTGCTCACCGGTCCACAGCACCCGCCGGAAATCCGGACTCTTTTCGGCGACAGTCGCGATCGTGAAATGCTCCATGCCCACGCTCATACCCCGTTCGACGAGGCGTCACGCCGGGACTCGCAGATGGTGGAATTCCCCACGGTCGGCAGGTTTGGATCTGCGCGGACCGGGGATCGACAACGCTGACCGGCGCGAACGGCCGGTCGAGCCAGGTCCCCGCTGGCGTACCGCCGAACGGCTGCGGTGGTGGGAGACGGCCAGAGCACGGCGACGTTCCGACCACGGTCGAAACGGCGCCGTGCGCTCTTGTAGGCGGCAACGCCGCGCGCCAGGCCCCGCGATCTTGCAGTTGCTGCCTCGACGTAAGGGGCAATTCCACACATCTCGGCGACCGGAACTGCAAGATCGGCGCGGCGCGGCGCGGCGCGGCGCGGCGCGGCGTTTTTAGCGGTGCAGCCAGGTGAGCAGGTCGGGCGGGGCCAGCGTCGCCGTGCGCTCCTGGTAGCGGGCCTGCGCGGCCGTGTCGAGCAGCTTGCGCCCCTGCCCCGAGCCGCCCTGGCGGAAGAACGCCCGACGGTCACGCAGCACGCCGAGTGTGTCCGGGGCGAGCCGGTCGGCGCGCTCCCGCATCCGACCGAAGGTGGCCGCCTCGACCAGCTCGGGCCAGCGTTCGGGAGAGACCGTGATGCCCCACCGGCCGGCGAGCCGGCGCATCTCACCGCCCAGGTCGGCCAGCAGGTCGTCGTAGTGCACCAACTCGACGTTCGGCTCGTGCCGGCGGGCCCAGGCGTCGCTCAGGTGCACCAGCACCCCGGGCAGCGAATCCAGTTCGGCGCGCGGGTCCACCTCCCGGTCGACCCACCTCGGCAGCCACTGCTCCACCGGTTGGCGTGCCTGGGGCGGCCCGGTCGGAGCGGGCTGACCGGTCAGCTCGGCGAGGCGCACCCGGTCCAGGTTGCCGGCCTGGTGATAGAGGGAAACCGCCATGTCCAGCGGGTGCCGGGCCACCACCACGTAGTGCACCCGGGGGTCGAGCGGCACCCCGTCCAGCGGGGTGTGCGTCTTGATGAACCGCCGGTGTGGCTGCGCGGCGAGCCGGTCGTACACCTCGTCCTGCGGCTCGGCCAACCAGTCCAGCCACGGCGACAGCACGGTCAGCGGCGCCGGCAACTCCGGAGTGCCCAGCACCAGGAGCGCGCAGATCATCTGCATCCAGGTGGTGCCGCTCTTGGACCGGGTGCTGATCACGATGTCACCCTCGCGGAACGGGAATCCGATCCACCGGGCGCTGTCCTCGTCGTCGGAGCGGTATCGATGAGCCGGCGTGAGCATCGGAGGATGGTAGTCGCCGAGCGGACAGCCGAGCAGCCGAATTCCGACCCGACAGCCTTTTACACATGTACATACCTGGCTAGATTGAATTATGGTGCCCGCCCACGGGGGCCGGGCGGCGGAACCGGTCTACCGCCCCATCCTCGCCAGCCGACGAGGCGAGCTGGATGCCTTGAGCCACCTCGACCCCGCAGCGGCCGCCCTGATCGCCCCGATCCTGGAGATCGGCGCGATCAACCGATCCACGATCGACACTGTTCGCCGGCTGCCACCCGGGCTGCTGCCGGCCGTCGACGTCAGCGCTCTGCCCGACACCCCGGAGGCGGAACTGACCCGGTGGGGCGTACCGCTGATGCCGGTGATCGGGCTCGCGGAAAGCGACCACCGGCTGGTCGCGCACGGCGCAGCGGCGCGCGCGTGCGGTCGCCGGGCGTTGGTCCGTCTGCGGGCCGGCCAGGACCGGGCCGGGTCGGACGCGAGCACCGCCGCCGTGGAACGGATCTGGCGATTGACCGACCTCACCCCCGAGGAGTGCGACCTGCTGGTGGACGCGGGGGACGTGTGCTGCCCGGCGGACGTGCGGGCGGCCGAGCCCCGGGTACGCCACCTGCTGGACTGGGCGCGCCGGCACGCCTGGCGGTCGGTGACGGTCGCGGCGGGCGGGATGCCGCCGACGCTGTCCCGGCTGCCCACCGACGAGCCGATCCAGCTCGATCGGTGGGACTGGCAGCTCTGGCAACGGCTGGCCGACACCGGGGTCGACTACGGCGACTACGGCGTCCGCCCGGCCGTGCCCGGCACCGGTGACCCCGGCGCCAAACTGCCCACCGTGCGGTACACCGACGACGGCAGCTGGTGGATCTACCGCTGGGCGCGGCGGGGCGGCAGGGGCGACGACCGGGTCGCCGACCTGTGTCGCACGCTGGTCTCGGCGCCGCACTGGCCGAGCTCCGGCGCGGCCTTCTCCTGGGGCGACCATGAGCTGCTGCGCCGGGCTCGCAGGGGCGCCGGTGCCGGCTCGGCCGCCAACTGGGCGGCGTGGAGCACCTCGCACCACCTGGCGCACGTGCTGACCACGCTGTTTCGACCGAGCGGTGACGCCGCCCCCGAGTGGCGGCCGAGGCCGGACCCACCGCAACGGGGACGACCGCGCGGCGGCATGAGCCGCCGAGCGGGCTGAGCCTCGCCTACTGCCGCTCGGTGAAGCCGAACTGGATGATGCCCTCGTCGTCGACGGTGGCGTCCACCGACGCGTCACCGAGCAACTCAGCGGCGTCCTCGTCCAGGAAGATCCGGGCACCCTGGTTGTCGACCACACGGTCGCCCTGCACCGGCTCGGGCACCAACTCCACGGTCAGCGAGCCGGCCTCGGTGTCGGCGGCGATGCGCACTCCGCCGTCCTGGGCGACGTCCTGCTGGTTGGCGAGGTCACGAATGACGAGCACGGCGTTGTCGGTCATGGTGAGCATTGGCGGAACTCCTCGTGGATTCTCGGCTCGCGGTCGGATATCGCGCAGACCGGACAGTCGGCCCGCGTACGAGCAAACGTGAGAGGCGGCAGGAGGGGCGAACGGTCGTCGCCGTCGCATCGGATCGGGGCAGCTGACGGCCCCGTCATACCCACCGTGCCCGCTGGCGGACCATCCGTCAAATAGAGCCGGGTCAGTCGAGAGCGGCGGCGGGGGCCAGCCAGGCGCGAATATCGTTGACCGCCGCGCGGTCGGCCCGGTTGGCTCCGATCGTGCTGGCCGAGGGGCCGTACCCGACCAGGTGAACCCGCTCGTCGGCGAGGATCACGTCCGCCGGCACGAACCGCCCGTCCGCCCAGACCACCCCGTCGGGTGTGATCCTCTCGAACATGGGTAGCCGGTCGAGGACGCCACGCTGCCGGCCCGGGTGGTCCAGCGGTCCTGGTCGGTGTGCACGTCCAGCCGCCCGCCCGGGCGGAAGTGCACTGCGCGGACCCGCACCGCCGACGTAGCCAGGTGGCAGAAACTTTCGCCTGGGCCCCTTTTCCGGCGAATACCTTCGTGGCAGCATCAGCGCATGCATCGCCGTCACTTTCCCCGGGCCCTCGCGCTGCTCGCGCTGGTCGCCACCGCGGCCACCGCCGGCGCGCCCGGTGCCACGGCCGAGTCGCCCACCCCCGCGACGACCCGACTGCACGCCACCATCGACACGATTCTCGCCGACACCCGGCTTGCCGGCGCGCAGGCGTCGGTGGTCGTGGTCGACACCAGCACAGGCCAGACGCTCTACGACCGCAACGGTGACCGTCGGCTGATCCCCGCCTCCAACACCAAGCTGCTGACCTCGACGGCGGCCCTCGAGCTGCTCGGCCCGGGGCACCGCTTCACCACCGACGTACGAGCCACCGGTAAGCGTCGCGCGGGCCTGCAATCCGGCAACCTCTATCTCCGCGGTGGAGGTGACCCCACCATGCTCGCCGCCGACTACGACGCGCTCGCCGCGCAGGTCGCCGCCGACGGCATCCGGGTGATCACCGGCGATCTGGTCGCCGACGACACCCGCTACGACCGCACCCGACTCGGCCCCGACTGGACCTGGGACGACGAGCCCTACTACTACGCCGCCCAGGTCTCCGCGCTGACCGTAGCCCCGGACACCGACTATGACGCGGGCACCGTGATCGTGCAGGCCGCCCCGGCCAGCCGGGTCGGCGCACCGCCGGTGGTCAGCACCATTCCACCCACCGGGTACGTCCGCATCGACAACCGCGCCGAGACGGTCACCGAGGGTGAGACCTCGATCTCGATCGAACGCGAACACGGCAGCAACACCGTCGTGGTGACCGGCCAGATCGCCGTCGGCGACGGGCCCGCCAGCGACTGGGTGACCGTCTGGGAGCCCACCGGCTACGCGGCTGACGTGTTCCGGGCGGCGCTGCACCGGCACGGCGTCCGGGTGCTCGGCCGGACCGTGCTCGGCCAGCCCACCCCGGAGGCGGCCCAGCCGGTGGCGCGGCACAACTCGATGAGCCTGGGTGATCTGATGACGCCGTTCCTCAAGCTCTCCAACAACGGCCATGCCGAGGTGTTGACCAAGGAGATCGGGCGGGTGCTCACCGGCTCGGGCACCTGGACGGCCGGACTGACCGCGATCAGCGAGTACGTGGCCGACACCGGAATGGACACCGGAAAGCTGCGCCAACGCGACGGCTCAGGGCTGTCCCGGCGCAATCTGGTCCCCGCGACGGAGTTCGTCGACCTGCTGAGCACCGTCCGCGCCGAACCGTGGTTCGCCACCTGGTACGCGGCGTTGCCGATCGCCGGGCAACCCGAGCGGTTCGTCGGCGGGACCCTGCGCAGCCGGATGGCCGGCACTCCGGCGGCGGGCAACGTGCACGCGAAGACCGGCAGTCTGACCGGTGTCTCCGGGCTCTCCGGCTACGTCACCACCGCCGACGGCCGGCTGTTGGCGTTCTCCATCCTGCTGAACAACTACCTGACCGCGTCGGTCAAGTCGTTGGAGGACCAAATCGCTGTGGCGCTGGCCGGATACCGCGAGGGCGGTGCGAGGGCGGCACGGGTGGCACCGCCGGCGGTGCCGGAGACGCCTCGCACCCCGGAGGGCGTCGAGTGCTCGTGGGTCAAGCCGATCACCTGCTGAACGGCGGCCGGGAGGCGCAGGTGCGCCTCCCGGCCGGACGCGCGCTCAGGCCGGACGGTCCGGTGGGGGGACCACCGCCGTCGGGTCACCGCGCTCGATGAGCGCGGCGATCTCAGCGGCCCGCAGGCCACGCAGCGCCAGCACCCGGGTGCCCCAGCGGTGCAGGCGACACGGGTGCGGACTGGCGTCGTTGCGGCAGACCACTCCCCCTGACCAGCGCCGGGGCGCGTGCACCACCACCGCCCGGACCGCGAACTGGGTGTCCTCGCCTGTCACGTACGGCGGCAGGGGGATGTCGCGGAGCACCTCCCCGGACGCCTCACCGGCACCGGACGAAGCTGCGCCATGGACGCGGTGGGCAGTACTGCTACTCATCTCCGCTGCCTCCACACTGGATGGTCGGATGGGGACAGCAGAAAGTTACGACTTCCTCGACCGTGTGCGACGGACAAACTGTCCCGCTGTGCGATCACACAGCGATCGGCCGGTCAGCGCACCGCCACGGCCTGGAGGCCGACGTTGCCGCAGTGCGGGGTGAAGGTCTTCTCGACGGTCCAGGTCAGCAGCAGTCGGGCACCCTTCGGCAGCGTGAACCGGATGGTGAACTGGGCGCTCTGACTGTTGTACGGATCCTCCAGCACCGCGGTGCTGGCGGGCCCACCGGTGGACAGCCGCGCCTTCAGGCGCCCCCGGGCCATCCAGATGCCGCCGTAGAGCTGAACCGTGCGTGGCTCACCGCTGCCGGCGACAGCGAGGGTGAACCCGTTGCCGGCACCGCAGGTGTAGATGCCGTTGGAGCTGCCGTTCGTCGACCGATCCGGCGAGCCGTCGGACCAGCGGACGTATTCCTGGTTGCCGTCCCAACCGACCCGGGTCCCGGCGCCACCCCCGTCGATGATCTCCCCGGAACCGGAGCGCTTGCGGACCGTCGAGTTGCCGCCATGCTCCCCCCAGTGCATCCAGTCCCGGGTGCCCACGGCGGTCAGGTCGACCTCGGCGGGCATCTCCCCCCGGCTCACCGACAACACCGGCGACGACTCGGGCGACACCGGCGGCGGGGCGGGTGCGCTGGCCGACGGAGTGGGTTCAGGCGAGGGTGGGCGCTGACGCGGACGCAGGCCGGGCAACGCCGGCCCGGCCTCGCCGGTGCGCCCGTCGACAGCCGGGAGACCGGTGGAACGGGCGACCCCGGCCGGCACGCCGCCCGGACCGGCCTGGTGGCCGTCGGAATCGGGATCGGACCGGCTGCTGACGTACGAGATCAACGCGACCAGGCAGACGAGGACGACGACCCCCTCCACCGCCCAACGTCGCCGCTGCCGGGCACGGGCGACCCGGCGCAGCGCGGTGCGGGTCTGCCCGGCGGTGACGGCACGCGGACCGCGCCTCGCCGGTCCGTCCGGCGGCGCGTCCCCAGCACCCGAATCAGAGCGCGTGCGGTCTTCGTCCGCCACCGACTCCTCCAACTCCGCCGCCCGGCCGTCATCGATCGCCGCGGATCGCACCGTCCACTGTGGGTCGTGTGTCTGCACCGACGTGGACGACACGCTAGATCCGGACTGCCTGATGTGTCCAGCCCGCAACCGGACGGCATCGGACAGCTCGGCATGCTCGGACGGGGACTTCGATGGACCGGAAACGCTTCTCCCGTCAGCCGATCCGGAAGCCGAGCAACTGCGCGATGACCACGGCCT
Organism: Micromonospora sp. NBC_01638; assembly: GCF_045209745.1. NCBI lineage: Bacteria > Bacillati > Actinomycetota > Actinomycetes > Micromonosporales > Micromonosporaceae > Micromonospora > Micromonospora sp. NBC_01638. The sequence goes on along the minus strand of NZ_CP109273.1, from coordinate 3,438,882 downwards.
GCTCGAGGTCGACGATGGCGCCGGCCCGCTCGACAGCCGTCGGGTCGAGCGCGGTCAGATCGCTGCCGCGCAGGTCGGCGCCGCCAAGCCGGACGTTGAGCAACTGCGCGCCGGAGAGATCGACACCCGTGACCGTAGCGCCGGTGAGATTGGCCCTGGTCAGGTCCACCTCGCGCATCCGCACCCCGGTCAGCCGGACGCCCCGCAGGTCGGCGCCGGGCAGAGCGGCGAAGGACCAGTCACCGCCGTCCACCGTCAACGGACGCAGGTCGCAGTCGACGAAGGTGCTGCCGACCAGCTTGCACCCGGTGAACTCGGCCTCGAAGAAGTTGCACCGCCGAAAGACGCAGCGGGTGAAGGCGGAATCGACGTGCCGGGAGGCGTTGAACAGAACGTTGCCGAACGTGCATCCGGTGAAGACCGCCCCTCGGCTCACCGCCTCGGTCAGGTCCACGTCGAAGAACTCGCAACCCACGTAGTGCCGGTCGGTCAACTCCTCGCCGTACCAGTCGTCGTTGCGAAAGGTCACGTCCTCGGTCAACTCCGGCATTCGGCCAGGCTAGTGGGCGCCGCCGACAGCCCACAGCCGGTGCGGCTGGTGGCGGCCCCCTTCCGGTACGGGCGTACCGCCGAGTAGGTTCGGCGACGTGAGTGTGGCTCGGAGCAAGGACCCGGATCAGATCGGTTTCGACCCGGCGCGGTTGGCGCGGATCGACGAGCACTTCGGCCGGTACGTCGACGACGGCAGGCTGGCTGGCTGGCAGGTGGTGGTCACCCGTCGCGGCGAGGTGGCGCACTCCTCGACGTACGGGCTGCGGGACCGGGAGTCGGGCGCACCGGTCGAGGCCGACACGCTCTGGCGGATCTACTCGATGACCAAGCCGGTCACCTCGGTCGCGGCGATGATGCTGTGGGAAGAGGGCCGGTTCGAGCTGACCGACGAGATCAGCCGCTGGCTGCCGGAGTTCGCCGACCTGCGGGTCTACTCCAAGGGGTCGGCGCTCAAGCCGTACACCGTGCCGGCGATCGAGCCGATCCGGGTCTGGCACCTGCTCACCCACACCGCCGGCCTGACGTACGGCTTCATGCAGACCTCGGTCGTCGACGGCCTCTACCGAGCCGCCGGCTACGACCTGTACCCGCCGGCGGACGTCGACCTGGCGAGCGCCTGCGCGGCCTTCGGCGAGCTGCCGCTGCTGTTCCAGCCCGGCTCCGCCTGGGGCTACTCGGTCGCCACCGACGTGCTCGGCCGGCTGGTCGAGGTGGTCTCCGGGCAGAGCCTCGACGCGTTCTTCGCCGACCGGATCTTCGGCCCGCTGGGCATGACCGACACCCGTTGGTGGGTGGACGGCGACGAGGCCGAGCGGCTGGCCGCGCTCTACGTACCGGACCCGCGCAGCGGCCGGGCCGTCCGTTACGACAGTCTCGGGGCGCTCGCATTCCGCAAGCCCGCCCTGCTGTCCGGCGGTGGCGGTCTGATCTCCAGCGCCGCTGACTACCACCGCTTCACCCAGTTGCTGCTGCGCGGCGGCGAGTTGGACGGGGTTCGGCTGCTCGGGCCGCGCACGGTGCGGTTCATGGCCCGCAACCACCTGCCTGGAGGTCAGGACCTGGGCACTCTGTCCACCGGCGGCTTCGCCGAGACGACCCTGGACGGGATCGGCTTCGGCCTCGGCTTCGCGGTGGTCGACGACCCGATCCCCAGCCGGGTGCCGAGCAGCGTCGGCGAGTACTACTGGGGTGGGGTGGCCAGCACCGCGTTCTGGGTGGACCCGGCCGAGGAGGTCACCGCGCTCCTGTTCACCCAGCTGATGCCGTCGAGCACGTACCCGCTGCGCTCCCAGCTGCGCCAACTCGTCTACGCCGCCCTGGTCGACTGACGGGATCGTCGTTCCACCGGCGGGCGGCTGGCCCAGTCCCTAGCCTGGGCTGGTGAGCACCATCGTCGTGTTTGGCGCGGGCGGCACCGCCGGGTCGCGGATCACCGCCGAGGCGGTCGACCGGGGGCACCGGGTGATCGCCGCCGTCCGCCGCCCGGAGGCCACCTCGTACCTGCCGGCCGGGGTGCGGACGGTCACCGGCGACGCGACCAGCGAGAAGAGCGTCCGGGAGCTGGCGCCGGACGCGGACGCGCTGGTCGTGGCGATCGGCGGCGGCGGGCGCGAGCTGTGGCGGGACGCGGCGGAGAACCTGGTGACCACGCTGCGCGGGATGCCGGCGGCGCCGCGGATCATCCACCTGGGCGGCGGGTCGACCCTGCTCACCCCGCGTGGCATCCGCTTCCTGGACGAGCCGGACTTCCCGGAACAGTATCGGGACTCGGCGCTGGGCCAGGCTGACGCCCTGGACTACTACCGCACCGCCGCCGATGGGGTGAGCTGGACCTACGTGTCGCCGCCTCCGCTGGAGTTCCACCCCGGCGAGCGCACCGGGCACTACCGCACCGGCACCGACCAGCCGGTCACCGACGACCAGGGCCGTTCGGTGTTGACGTACGAGGACCTGGCGGTGGCGATCGTCGACGAGATCGAGCAGCCGCGGCACCAGAACGCGCGGTTCACCGCCGCGTACTGACCACCCTTCCGCGGCGCTGTCGCCGGCCGCGCCCCATATCTGGGGCAACTCGACAGCAAGCCAATCGCTCCCCAGGGGCCACGCGCCAACCGTCAGTCGGCGAGCCGGGCGGGAAAGCCTCCGGTGGCGATCGGGCCCCAGGCGTCGATGGTGACCCGGATCAGCGACTTGCCCTGACGAACCATCGCCGCCCGGTAGTCATCCCAGTCCGGGTGCTCGCCGGAGATGCTGCGGAAGTACTCGACCAGCGGCTCCAGCGCCTCGGGCAGGTCGAGCACCTCGGCGGTGCCGTCGATCTGCACCCAGGGCCCGTCCCAGTCGTCGGAGAGCACACAGGCCGAGACCCGCGGGTCGCGGCGAATGTTGGTCACCTTGGCCCGCTCCGGGTAGGTGGAGACGACCAGCCGGCCCTGGCCGTCCACGCCGGCGGAGACCGGGGAGGACTGGGGGCGACCGTCCGCCCGGGTGGTCATCAGCACGACGCGGTGTCGCGGCCGGAGGAAGTCGAGCAGGTTGTCCCGGTCGACCCGGGTGTTCTTCGCGATGCTGCGCGCCATCACTCTTTCCTACCAGGGCGGCCGCGGGTCAGCCGGGCCGGGCCGCGCGGTGCACCGCCTGAGCCGGCACCCGGGGCCGACCGGCGGGGCGCCAGGCCCGGCCGTTGGCGTAGATCACCCGGAAACCGAGGTACGAGGCGAGCGGCGCCCAGTGCGCCGAGCCCATCCGCAGTTCCGCGGCATTGTGCCGCTGACCGTTGGCCAGCACGTCGAGCAGCACGGTTTCGAAGGCGGCCGATTCGACCCAGTCGACTTCCCGGGTGAAACCGCAGATCAGCGCGGCTCCGGTGACCTCCAGGAACTCGCGCAGCACCGCGTCCGAGGCGCGCAGCACCGAGCAGCTGCCGAAATAGAGTCGGCGTCCCTCGCAGCGGCCGGCCATCAACTCGGCCACCTCGTTCAACTCCACGGACTGCCAGTCGGTGAGGCAGAGCCGGCTCGGCTCGCCGTGCATGGCGAAGAAGCCGACCCGGTGGTCGGCGTACTGCTTGAGCAGCCAGCGGTCCAGGAAGTAGAACAGCTCGTCGCGGGTGGCCGCGTCCTTGTGGATGAAACGGATCTTGCCCAGCCGCTCCAGCAGCTCCAGGGTGGGCAACACGGAGCCCCGCTCGTTGAGGTCCCGGTGCCACTGGCCCTCGATACAGAAGACGCCACCGCGTGCCACGTGCACCTCCGCCAGTCCGCCGCCCGAGGCTGACGTTACCGGCCGCCCATGGCCGAGGAGCATCACCCTCGGTGTGACCGATTGCGACGTTCGGTGTGGTTGCCCGTCGTCGGGGTGATCGGGGGTAAATGGCTGTTTCACAAATCAGCCGAATTCCCAGGCAATACCCAAGGACGCCCAATCGTGAGGACAATTCTCGTTTATTGCCGCCAACCGCACTGATGAGTGCGAGGGTGGAAATCACGGGACGTCTCGGTCGATGTCCTGAAGCCACCCCATTCACTCTCCTATCGGGAGGACTTCTGTGCGCGTAAACACCTTGAAGCGAGCTGCCGTCGCATTCGCCCTGGCGCTGCCCGGGGCAGCAATCGCCACGGTGATCGCCGCACCAGCCGCGCACGCGGACGGCTGCTACACCTGGAACCGCAACCTGTCCCAGGGACGCTCGGGCGACGACGTCCGCCAGTTGCAGATCCGGGTCGCTGGTTGGGCCGGCAATCGGGACATTGTCGAGAACGACGGCATCTACGGACCGAAGACCGCCGCCGCGGTCAAGCGCTTCCAGCAGGCGTACGGGCTGAGCGCCGACGGCATCGCCGGCCCGCAGACCTACGCCAAGCTGTACCAACTCCAGGACAACGACTGCACGCCCGCGCATTTCAGCTACAACGAACTGGACAACGGGTGCGGCGGGAGCGGGTGGAGCGGCGGCCCACTGTCGGCGGCCCAGACCAAGCAGAACGCGCTGCGCACCATGTGGAAGCTGGAGGCGCTGCGCAAGAGCCTCGGCGACAAGCCGCTCAACGTGTCCAGCGGGTTCCGCAGCCGCGCCTGCAACAACCGGGTGGGCGGCGCGTCCGACAGCCAGCACCTGTACGGCAACGCGGCCGACGTCACCTCGCGGACGTCGTCCCTGTGCCAGGTCGCCCGCAGCGCCCGCAACAACGGCTTCAGCGGGATCTACGGGCCGGGTTACCCCGACCACGACGACCACGTGCACGTCGACTCGCGTCGGGAGAACAACAGCGACGGCAGCTCGAACACGACGAGCTGGTCCGCGCCGGACTGCGGAATCGGGGCCGGCAAAGACTGAGTCGGCCGGTCAGAGCGACGTCGGCCCAACGCGGAGGGGGAATCTCCGCGCCGGGCCGACGTCGTGTCGCCCCGGGTCGGGTGGGGCGGAAGGGTATCGCGCTCAGCTCGCCCGGGGCCAGCGCGGCGCGGTGACGGGGGGAGTCACCGGCCGGCCAGCAGCGGTGGGTCGTGCCCCCGGTGGGACGACCCGTGCGGCCTGCTGCCGCGACGGACCGGTCGCCGTGAACGGGAAGGGCACATGCACGAACGGGTTGCCGTGCCGGATCAACGCCTCGATCTGCCGTTCGTTGAGCCCGTGTGTCTCCAGGACCCGCCGCCCCCACCGGTGCAGGCGGCACGGGTAGGAGGCACCGTCGTTGCGGCACAGCGGCCCGGTGGGCCACTCCTCGGCGGTGTGCACGACCACCGCCCGGACCGCGAGCCGGACGTCCTCCGGGGTCAGCGGTGCCGGCATTGGCACCTCACCCAGTACCTGGTCGATGGGATCCGTCGACTGCTCACCAACGCGCACGGCAGGCCTCCCGCAGTTCGGCAGCGGTACGGCGGACCTACCGCACCGACATCCTCGGCCATTGGTACGGCCGGTACCGGACGAAAGTTCAAATCTGGTACGCGGTAGCAGATCCTCCGGCGACAGCACGCGCAACCCGTCGACGGCGCGGCCTCCAGTCAGACGAGGCCGGCGTCGTGCACGAGCAGGGCCACCTGGACCCGGTTGTTCAGGTCGAGCCGGGTCAGCAGCCGGGAGACGTACGCCTTCACCGTCGCCACGCTCATGAACAACTCCCCCGCGATCTCCGCGTTGGTGTGGCCCCGCCCCAGCGCCACCGCCACCTGCCGCTCCCGCTCACTGAGCCCGGTGAGCAGCCGCAGCGCCCGCTCCCGGCGCGGGTCGGGGCCGGCCGGGCCGGGGGTGCCGGCGGTCACGTGGGCGATCAGCGTCCGGGTCACCGTCGGGGAGAGCGTCGCCTCCCCGGCGGCCACCCGACGCACGGCGCGCACGATCTCCGCCGGCGGGGTGTCCTTGAGCAGGAAGCCGGCCGCCCCGGCGCGTAACGCCCGGAGCACCTGGTCGTCAGCGTCGAAGGTGGTCAGCACCAGCACCTCGGGCGGGTGCGGCCGCGCTCGCAGCGCCTCGGTGGCGGTCAGCCCGTCCACCCGTGGCATCCGGATGTCCATCAACACCACGTCCGGGGCGAACGCGGCGACGGCGGCCGGCACCTCGCCCCCGTCGGCCGCCTCACCGACCACGGTCAGGTCCGCCAGGCCGCCGAGGATCATCGAGAGCCCGGCCCGGACCAGCGCGTCGTCGTCCACGATCAGCACGCGCACCGGCGGCACGGCCGGTTCAGGCCCGGCCACGCCGGAAGGCCCCGTCACGCCGACCACGGCAGCCAGGCGGCCAGTCGGAAGTCGCCGGTGTCGTCCCGACCGTAGGCGAGCCGACCGCCGGCCAGCGTGACGCGTTCGCTGATGCCCACCAGGCCGGTGCCGGCGCCCGGCAGTGTGCCGCCGACCGGCGTACCGACCGGCAACCGGTTGCCGATCGCCACGGTCAGCCCGTTGCCCGGCCCACCGGCCACGTCCACGGTGACCGCCGCGCCCGCCGCGTGCTTGCGGGCATTGGTCAGCCCCTCCTGCACGATCCGGTACGCGGCCCGGCCCAGGGCAGCCGGCACCTCCCCCGGGCTGGCGACGCTGTCGCTGACGTTCACCCGCACCCCGGCCGACCGCGACTCGGCGATCAGGGCCGGCAGGTCGGCGAGGGTGGGCTGCGGTGGTTCGGGGGCGTCGCGGTCGTTGTCGCCCTCGGCGCGGAGCACCCCGATCACCTCTCGCAGGTCCTGAAGGGCAGCGTGCGCGCTGCCCCGGATCACTCCGGCCGCTCGGGCCACCTCGTCCGGGGGCGCGTCCGGGCGGAACTCCAGCGCGCCGGCGTGCAGGCTGAGCAGCGAGATCCGGTGGGCCAGCACGTCGTGCATCTCCCGGGCGATCCGGGTGCGTTCGAGGTGGCGAGCCTGGGTGACACGCAGCTGCTGCTCCGCCTCGGCACGTTCGGCCCGCTCCCGCAGCGACACGATCAACTGTCGCCGGGCCCGGACGAACATCCCCCAGGCCAGCACCGCCAGCGTGATCACCACGCCCCAGCTCACGGTGACCCAGTACGGCATGGTCGGATCCGGACGAGTCCAGCTGAAGACCAGGTTGGTGAGGAGACCGGCCCCGGTCACCGCCACCGCGACGGCGGTGCGCCGGTGCACCACCACGGTGAAGTAGAAGATCCCCAGCGGGATGGCGGCCGCCATCGAGAACAGGCTCAACGGCAGGGTGGCCACTGCCAACCCGAGCGGCCACCGCCGCCGCAGCCAGAGCAGCCCGCAGCAGACCAGCCCGACCAGTGCGTCCGCGCCGACCATCCAGTCATGCGGAAGCGGGACCGCCGACTCCGGGTCGGGCGACAGGGCGTCCGCGGTGGCGAACAGCACCCAGAGCAGCCCGAGCAGGAACGCCAGGCTGTCCACCACCCAGTCGCGGGTGGTGCGGCGCGGACGCGCACGCTCAGGCTCGGCCGGCACCACCAGCTCCCCTGGCAGCAGCCAGGGGTGTTCCGGTACGGCGAGGCTGGTCACCACGCCATGCTAGGCAGCCGACCGGCGCCACGACCAGCTACCAAAGTCGAGACCCAGTCGTCGACCAAGGTCGGTGCGGGGCCGACCGGTGGCCGCAGCGGATGGCCGGGCGGCGCGGGCAGGCTCGACCACATGATCACCGTGGAGAACCTCACCAAGCGATACGGGCCACACCCGGCCGTGGACGACGTGTCGTTCCAGTGCGCGCCGGGCACCGTCACCGGCTTCCTCGGCCCCAACGGCGCCGGCAAGTCCACCACCATGCGGATGATCTGTGGGCTCACCGCACCAACCGCAGGCCGCGCCACCGTCTCCGGGCACCCCTATCGGGACCTGCCCAACCCGGGGCGGGAGGTCGGGGTGCTGCTGGACGCCTCCGCGCAGCACGCCGGGCGCACCGGCCGCGAGGCGTTGACGCTGTCCGCGTACACCATGGGGTTGGACCGGAGGGAGGTCGCCGCGAAGCTCGACCTGGTCGGGTTGAACGCGGTGGCCGCCAAGCGGCGGGTGAAGGCGTACTCGTTGGGCATGCGTCAGCGGCTCGGCCTGGCGCAGGCGCTGCTCGGTGACCCCCGGGTGCTGATCCTCGACGAGCCTGCGAACGGCCTGGACCCGGAGGGGATCTTCTGGATGCGCGGGCTGCTGCGCGACTTCGCCGACCGGGGCGGCACCGTGCTGCTCTCCTCCCATCTGCTGCGCGAGGTGGAGGCGGTCGCGGATCGGCTGGTGGTGATCGGGGGCGGCCGGATCGTGGCCCAGGGCGACAAGAACGAGCTGCTGGCTGCTGGCGGAACGATGGTCCGGGCCCGCGACGGCGCGGCGCTGCGCCGGGCGTTGGACGCGGCCAACCTGACCGCCGCCGACAGCGCCGACGGCCTGCTGGTGCAGGCCGACGCCGAGGCGGTCGGCCAGGCCGCCGCCGATGCCGGCGTCGCGCTCGCCGAGTTGCGCCCCGCCGACGGTGGCGGCCTCGAACAGCTCTTCCTCACCCTGACCGCCGGCGAATCCACCAAGGAGGCCGTCCGATGACCACCACCACCACCGCGCCCGCCGTCGGCGCCGTCGCGCCCCGACAGCACATCCCGGTACGCCGCCCGTCACTGCTTCGGCTCACCGTCGTGGAGCTGCGCAAGCTCGTCGACACCCGGGCCGGCCGCTGGCTGCTGATCATCATCGGTCTGGTCGCCGCCGCGATCGTCACCATCCAGTTGATCTACGCGGAGGATGCCGAGCAGACCTTCGTCAACTTCTTCACCCCCTCGCTGCTGCCGGTCGGGGTGCTGCTGCCGGTGCTCGGCATTCTGTCGATCACCAGCGAGTGGTCCCAGCGCACCGCCCTCACCACGTACGCCCTGGTGCCCCGCCGGGAGCGGGTGCTGGCCGCGAAGCTGATCGCCGTGGTGCTCACCTCGCTCGCCTCGGTGCTGGCCAGCCTGGCTGTCGCCGCCGCCGGGACGGCGCTGGCGTCCGCCACCGGCGGCGCGGGCACCTGGCAGATCGACGCGTCGCTGATCCTGAACGCGGCGATCCTCCAGGTCACCAGCGTGCTGATGGGTGCCGCCTTCGGTCTGCTGCTACTCAACCCGCCGTTGGCCATCGTCGGCTACCTGCTGCTGCCCACCATCTGGGGAGTGCTCGGCGAGTTGATCCGGCCCCTGAACGGCCCGGCCAGATGGCTGGACACGAGCCGGACCATGGAACCGTTGTTCAGCAGCGACACCATCACCGGCGAGCAGTGGGGGCGGATGGCGGTGTCCCTGCTGGTCTGGATGGTCCTCCCGCTGGTTGCCGGCCTGGTGCGGACGCTCCGCCGGGAAGTGTCCTGACCATGGATGTCGCCGGCAACAGTCCGCGCACCGTGGTCAGCGGTGGGCCCGTGGAGATGGTGATCATGTGGGGCGGCTTCCCGCTGCTCGGCGCGGGCGCCGGATGGCTCCTCGCGGCGACGACGGGCTGGCTCGCGCGGCTGCCCTGGATGCCGTTCGGAGACCTGATCCAATGGCTGGACCGACTGCCCGAGCCGCAGGCCACCGCCGGCACGATCGCGGTGGGCATCCTGGCCGGCCTGGTCATCGCCGGGATCGGCACCGCCGAACGACTGATCGTCACCGTCGACGCGGCGCAGGTCCGGCTGCGCCGCTCCGACCAGCACCGCACCGTCGCACGGGTCGACGCCCGGGTGGTCTTCCTCGCCGACGGGCACCTGGTGCTGCTCGACGGCGACGGCGCGGAGCTGGTCCGGGAGTCGACGGACCTACCCGCCACCCAACTCGCTGCGGCGTTCCGCACACACGGCTGGGGCTGGGCGGACGACGACCCGCACCGGTCGGCGTACCGGCTGTGGGTGCCCAAGCTGCCCGGCCTGCCCGCCGGGGCGGACGCCCTGCTGCAGGCCCGCGAGCGGGCGGTCCGGAAGGATCGCCACGATGACGCCCGGGAACTGCGCCGGGAGTTGAGCCTGCTCGGGGTGGTGCTGCGCGACGAGGAGAAGCGGCAGTACTGGCGGCTGAACGGACGCGCCGTCACGCCCGGGCAGCAGGAGACGACTTCTGTCGAGCGCGGGCCGGATGGGCGGTAGCGTCTGTCCCAGTAGATCACTGGGAGCGCGCGATGACCGAACAGCAGCCGTACCGGGTGGTGTCTCGACACCCCGGCTTCGAATTGCGTCGTTACCCGGCCCACCTGGTGGCCGAGATGCAGATCCAGGCGTCGTTCACCCGAGCGCCGATCGAGGCGTTCCGGCCGCTGGTCGCGTACATCGGGGGGGCCAACCGGGCCCGACACCCGATCGGTTCGGCCGCACCCGCGATGTCCGCGGCCGGCGGCTCGGAGAAGATCGCGATGACCGCGCCGGTGGTGCAGGTGGAGGGTGAGTGGCCGGGCGCGTACCTGATCCAGTTCGTCATGCCGGCCACCTTCACCGCCGCCACCCTGCCCGAGCCGGTGGACGCCCGGGTGCGGATCCGCGAGATTCCGGCGCAACTGGCGGCGGCGATGCGTTTCTCCGGGCGGTGGACGGAGCAGGCGTTCAGCCAACGGGCCACCCTGCTCGGCCGGTCGGTCACCGCCGCCGGGCTGCAACCCACCGACGCCATCCGGTACGCCCGGTTCGACCCGCCGTGGAAGCCGTGGTTCCTGCGCCGCAACGAGGTCGTGCTGCCCGTCGTGGAGTGAGCATCCTCCGTCGATCTAGGGATTATCGTCGCCAGTTGATCTCCAACAACGACGATAATCCCTAGATCGACGGACGAGAGAGAGGGAGAGGGAGAGGGGAGGGGGAGGACCGCATGAGTCGGTATGTCGCTCTGCTGCGCGGGGTCAACGTCGGTACCACCCGGCTTGCGATGGCGGACCTGCGCCGGATCGTCAGCGACCTCGGGCACGAGGACGTGAGGACGTACCTGCAGAGCGGCAACGTGGCCTTCGGCAGCACCGTGCGGGATGCCGAGAAGCTGGCCGCCGGGATCGAGCGGACGCTCGCCGACGAGCTGGGGTTGACCGTGCCGGTGCTGGTGCGCAGCGGCCGGGAGCTGGCGGCGGTGGCCGGCGGCAACCCGTACGCCGACCGGGAGAACGATCCGACGAGGCTGCTGGTGGCCTTCCTCGCCACCGCCCCGAAAACGTCCACGGTGGACGCGCTGACCGTGCCCGGCGGCGAGAACGTGGCGTTCACGGTGACCGGCCGGGAGGTCTACCTGCACTTCCCCGACGGTGGCTACGGGCGGTCGAAGTTCACCAACGCGTACCTGGAGAAGAAGCTCGGCGTGGTGGCCACCACCCGGAACTGGAAGTCGGTGCGCGCCCTGGCCGAGATGGCCGCCGGCTGACCAGGTGGGGGCCGCACCGGCCCCCACCGAAGCCGGTCAGAAGTGGTACGCGGTCTCGTACTCGGGCACCAGCACCCGGCTGCGCGGCGAGATCCGGCGCACCGCCGCGATCATGTCGTTCAACCGGGTGCGGTCGGTGGGGGCGACGACCGGAGGGTTCTGCAACGGGGTCTCGAAGTTGTCGTAGTGCACCGGCACCACGACCTTCGGGTAGTCGAGGCCGGCCAGCAGCCGGGGCAGGTAGTCGCCGGTGGTCGTGGCGTTCTGCAGGGCCACCATCGCCACGTCGGGCGCCAGCCCGGTGAGGTTCCGCTCGGCGACGTCGCTGGCCCCGGTGAAGTACACCGACGGGCCACCCTCGACCCGCAGCAGGTAGCCCAGCGTGTCGCCCTCCGGCAGGTCCGCGATGGTCGCCGGCTGCGCCGGCTGACTCACCCGCACCCCCGGAAAGGCCAGGGAGTACGAGGGGTTGCGGCTGTGCAGCGAGCCGACCACCTCGACGGTGTGGTCGCCGAAGTCCAGCAGCTCCCCACCCTTCACCGGGCTGAGCTGCGTCGACGGCACCCCGTAGGCCAACCCCAGGTGATACGCGGTCAGCGTGCCGAACACCCGCGCGCCGGTGCGCCCGGCGATGTACGGCACGTCCATGAAGTGGTCCCAGTGGGTGTGCGTGACCAGCACCGTGGTGGCCCGGTCGACGCGCGGATCGATCACGTCGGGGCGCACGGTCAACGGGGTGGCCGTCTTGAACGCGCCGGTGAACAGCCCGGTGTCGATCCGGCTGAGATACGGGTCGACGAGGACGGTCCGGTCCCCGATGTCGACGCGCCAGCCGGCCGTACCCCACCAGCGGAAGCTGACCGCGCCACGGCGTCGGGTGCTCGGCGCGGCTGCGGCGGTTGGCGTCGGTGCGGCGGCCTGGGCCGGGGTGGCGGTGCCGGCGGCGAGGCCACCGGCGGAGACCAGGGCGGTGGTGGCGGCGGCGTCGCGCAGGAAGCGGCGGCGGTCGATACTGGGCATGCGGATCTGCTCCCCGTGGTCGGGCGATTGGTCGAGACGAGCCAACCAGCGCCACCCGGCCCCGGTCCAAGATCGAAGACCGTCGGCTCCGATACGCCACCGCATATCTGGCCTGTTCAACAGGCGTGCGCCGACGCGCGGACGGGTGCGAAATCAGTCGCCGCGCAGCGCCTCGACGGCCGTCCGGGCGGCGTCGCCCATCGCCAGGTCCACGTCGATCCGGCGTGGGGCCAACTCGTCGGCGCGGGCGAAGACGGCGATGGCGTACCGGCCACCATCGGGGTATTCGGCGACCCCGGCCTCCAGGTGCAGCCCGGGCAGGGTGCCGGTCTTGCCGGAGACCCGGACGCCGGGCGGGAAACCGGCGGCCAGCCGGGTCCAGAAGATCTGCTGGGCCATCCAGGTACGGACCATCGCGCAGGCCGCCGCCGGCCCGGCCTCGCCCCGCCAGATCAGCGTGAGCAGGCGAGTGATCTCCCGGGCGGTGCTGGACGTGGTGTGCGCGGGATCGAAGACACGCATCGCCCTGATCCGGTCTGCTGGCAGCGTGGGGAAGATCCGGGCGAACTCCGCCTCGGTCCGCGCGCCCACGTCGGCGAGCATCATCTCGACCAGCTCCCGAGGACCGCCGAGGACGCGGGTACGGGTCAGCCCCAGCTCGGCGGCGAGCATCGGCAGCAGGTCCGGGCCGACCTTGCGCAGCAGCAGGTCGGCGGCCGTGTTGTCGCTGACCGACATGGCGAAGTACGCGAGGTCACGCAGCGACACCTCGGCGTCGTCGGTGCAGCCGGCCAGGCCCCACCCGCCGAGCCGGTCGGCGGCGGTGACCAGGACCCGTTCGGTCGGGTCCAGCTGACCGGCCTCGACCTGCCGGGCGAACTCCAGCACCAGCAGGATCTTGAAGATCGAAGCGATCACCACCTGCTCGTCGGCCCGCACCCCGACCGCCCGACCGCCGTCGGCCGGCTCGTCACTCGCTCCTGTGCTCAGGTCCACGGCGTCCAGGTCGACGACGTGCAGGCTCGCCGTCACCCCGGCGGCGGCGAAAATGGCCTCGATGCGCTCCCCCACGTCCACCCCGGCACGGTATCCAGCGGCACCCTGCCCGCGCTGGCGTAGGGTCCGGCCGTGGACCTGCTCCGGCACCTGCGGCACTTCGTGGTGGTCGCACACGAGCTGCACTTCGGGCGGGCCGCGGAGCTGCTCGGGATGGCCCAGCCGCCCCTGAGCCAGTCGATCCAACGGCTGGAGCGGGAGCTGACGGTCGAGCTGTTCGACCGGTCCCGCCGTCAGGTACGCCTCACCACCGCCGGGGAGTTGCTGCTCGGCGAGGCGGAGGACCTGCTCGCCGGTGAGGGTCGGCTGCGCAACCTCATGGGCCAGGTGCGGGCGGGTGAGCTGGGCGTACTGCGGGCCGGTGTGCCGCCGGAGACGCCCGCGGTGACGCTGCGCGCGCTGCTGGACGGGCTCACCACCCGGGCAGCCGGCCTGGACGTGGAGCTGCACGAGCTGACCACCGCCGAGCAGGTGCGGATGCTCGCCGAGCGGACCCTGGACGTGGGGCTGGTGCATCACCCGGTGTCGGCGGACGGGCTGCGCTTCGGCGCCCCGGTCGACGTACCCCTGGGGGTGCTGCTGCCGCGCACCTCGCCGCTGGCCCGCGACCGTGAGGTGGCGCTCGCGTCGCTGGCCGGTCTGGATCTGGTGGCCGCGCCCCGGGCCACCGCGCCCGGCTGGCACGACCACCTGCTGGCGGTGTGCCGGCAGCACGGTTGGCGCCCGGCGCGGGTGCGCCCGGCCCGCAACCCGGAATTCCTGTTCGGGCTGGTGCTGGCCGGTGGCGCGGTGGCCGTGGAACCAGCGACGGTGGCACGACGGGAGCCCCGGATGGCCTGGCGGCCGATCGCCGAAGCACCGCTGGAGAGGCGCACCTCGGCGGCCTGGCCGGACCGGTCGGCACACCCGGCCGCGTCGATGTTCGGGCAGCTCGCCGCCGAGGTGTTGGCCGACACCGAGCCCGGTACGCCCGCGCCAACCGCCACGTCGGTCCCGGCGGCACGGCCCTGGCCGGTGCTGTTCGACACGACCGGGTGAACGGTCACCCCGGCGGGCATGTCTTCAGCGAGCGTGATGCCTCAGGGGCATCTTGATGACTGTGCGGCATCGCGCTGTTTCGGATCCGTCTCCCCGCCGCGCCCGCCCTCAGCCCTCGGTCGGTGGGGCGGTCAGGTCGAGCTGCCAGTCGTTGGCGCGCATCATCTGCCCCGGCGGATACTCGAAACCCGTCTCGCCGAGCAGCGTGAAGCCGGCCTTGCGGCAGACCGCGTTCGAGGCGGGATTGTCGACCGAGGGGTAGGCGTGGGCGTAGTGCCGGTCCCGCCGGGCGCGGGCCACGTCGACGACCGCACGCACCGCGACGGTGGCCAGCCCCTGCCCCCGGTACGCGGGCAGCACCGCCCAGCCCAGCTCGTACACCGGTTGCTCGCGCCACTCGCGGGCCCAGTAGCCGACGCTGCCCGCCCGCGCGCCGTCCGGCAGCACCAGCGTGAACATGCAGCCCTGCCCGGTGTCGGCGAAGTGCACATACCGGTCGTGCCGGGCGAGCACCTGCTCGTCGGTCTCCGGGCCACCGGTGTGCCTGCGGGTGTCCGGTGAGTTGAGCTGCCGCAGCAGGTCGAGGTCGTCCTCGTGCCACGGTTCGATGCGCACCTGTGCCATCCCACTCCCCTGTTCGTCGACCCCAGTCAAGCCGACCCCACCGACATTCCGCCCCCAAACAGCGCCGCTAGATCAGATCTAGCGGGCGGCCGGCGCCGCCTCGCGCCTTGAGAATGGGAGGCGGTCGGCTTCGTGTCGTACGGCTGCCGGTCCACCGGCCTGCACGCGGTCCACCAGCTGCGCGACGTCTTCACCGCAGTGCACCGACGAGCTGCGCCGCAATTCGTCTGACGGAAGGTAAGGATCATGAGTAGACGCACCACCGGCCTGGCCATCGAGGCCGAGGGGCTCACCCGCTCGTTCGGGGAGACCCGGGCGCTGGCCGGGATCGACCTGCAGGTGCCCGCCGGCACCGTCTACGGCCTGCTCGGCCCGAACGGGGCGGGCAAGACCACCGCCGTCCGGGTGCTCGCGACGTTGCTGCGCCCCGACGGTGGCTCGGCGCGGGTCTTCGGGCACGACGTGGTCACCGAGGCCGACAAGGTCCGGTCCCGGGTCAGCCTCACCGGCCAGTACGCCTCGGTCGACGAGGACCTGACCGGTACGGAGAACCTGGTGCTCCTCGCCCGCCTGCTCGGCCTGCGCAAGCCGGCCGCCCGTGAGCGCGCGGCTGCCCTGCTCGCCGCATTCGGTCTGACCGAGGCGAGCGACCGCCAGGTTAAGAAGTACTCGGGTGGGATGCGGCGGCGCATCGACATCGCCGCGAGCATCGTCAACACGCCCGACCTGCTCTTCCTCGACGAGCCGACGACCGGTCTCGACCCGCGCAGTCGCAATCAGGTGTGGGAGATCGTCCGGGCCGTGGTGTCGCACGGCACGACCGTCCTGCTGACCACTCAGTACCTGGACGAGGCCGACCAGCTCGCCGGGCGGATCGCGGTCGTCGACCACGGCCGGGTGATCGCGGAGGGCACCCCGGGCGAGCTGAAGTCGTCGGTCGGATCCGGCACCGTCCACCTGCGACTGCGTGATCCTGGGCAGCGGCCCGAGGCGGAGAAGGTGCTCCGGGAGGCGCTCGACGTGCCGGTGCAGCTCGAAGCCGACCCGGTGGCGTTGACCGCCCGGGTCGGTGAGGCCGGCACCGACCTCGACGCCAGCGCCCAGGCCGCTCGAGCGCTCGGCGACCTGGCCCGTGCCGGCATCGTCGTCGACAACTTCTCCCTCGGTCAGCCGAGCCTGGACGAGGTCTTCCTGGCTCTGACCGATCACCCCGCCGTGCCGGCCGACGAGCGCGACGACGAGCTGGAGGCAGCCCGATGAGCAACGTCACGACCACCGCGACCGAACGGGCGCCGTCCGTCTACGTCCCGTCCGCCGAGGCACTGGCGACCGTGCTCGCGCCCGGTTCCCGACCGCCTCGACCGAGCGCGCTGGGCGCGTCGCTCACCTTCGGATGGCGGGCCATGCTGAAGATCAAGCACGTGCCGGAGCAGCTCTTCGACGTGACCGCGTTCCCGATCATCATGGTGCTGATGTTCACGTACCTGTTCGGCGGCGCCCTCGCCGGCAGCCCGCGCGAATACCTGCAGTTCTTCCTGCCCGGCATCATGGTGACCAGCGTCGTGATGATCACCATGTACACCGGCGTCGGCCTCAACACCGACATCGAGAAGGGCATCTTCGACCGGTTCCGGACGCTGCCCGTCTGGCGCCCGGCCGCCCTGGTCGGCATGATCTTCGGCGACGTGCTGCGCTACATCCTCGCCGCCCTGGTGATCCTGGGCCTGGGGCTGGTGCTCGGGTTCCGGCCCGAGGGCGGGGTGGTCGGCGTTGCCGCCGGAATCGGGCTGTTGGTGGTCTTCTCGTTCGCGTTCTCCTGGGTGTGGACGTTCTTCGGGCTGATCCTGCGCAGTGAGAAATCGGTGATGGGGGTCAGCATGATGGTGCTGTTCCCGCTGACGTTCCTCAGCAACGTCTTCGTCGAACCGAGCACGATGCCCGGCTGGCTCCAAGCGTTCGTGAAGGTCAACCCGGTGACGCAGCTGGTCGCCGCGATCCGCGGCGCGATGAGCGGCGAGTCCGACCCGTCCGCCACGATGTGGCTGCTGCTGTGGAGCGCAGGATTCGTGCTCGTCTTCGGCACGCTGACCATGTACAAGTACAACCGCCGCTGACCCCGCACTGACCGACGGGTGCCGCCCACGGCTGTGGTGGCGCCCGTCGGTCGGTCTCAGAGGCGCCAGGGTGGTGGGGTCGGTGGTTGGTAGCGGCAGGTGTTGCCGGTCGAGACGGAGTCGCGTAGGTGGCTGGCGAGGGCCGGGTGCCGCTCGTCGAGCTTGCGCAGCGTGTCCCGGATCCGCGCGGTCACCGTCTTGCGGGCCCGCTCGGCCTCGTCCCCCAGGCGGCGGCTCCGACCGGCCAGCCCCGCTGCGGCACGTAGCTCGTCGAGCAGTGCACCCCGCTCGGCATCCAGGGTGGACACCTTTCGGTCGTCGTCGCGCGCGGCAGCCCGGTCGATCTCCTCGTCGAGGCGTGCCAGGTGCCGCCGGTAGCGGGCCTTCGCCTCGTCGTCGAGGACCGGGTCGGCGCCCATCCTGCGGGCGGCCACCAACTCCGGGCCGGCGGCCGGGTCGAGCAGCTCGACCGAGGGCACGTCGCTGCCCGGCCGGCTCAGCAGCAGATGCAGGTCGTGCAGGCCCTTGGCGTCGGGCAGGTGCACCACGACACCGTCGTACGCGAGTTGCCAGACCGGCCCGTCGCGCCGAAACTCGTATCCCTCGATCGCCAGCGCGACCGGCGTGACCTGGACGGGTGCGGCGGGCACGGCTGCGTCGGTGGGGGTTGGGTCGGCGAGCCGGTGGAGCACCTGCGTCATGCCGAGAGCGGTAGCTTCCTGGGCGGTGGTGGCGCGCAGCACGGTCAGTGCCACGGCGTCGCCCGGGTGGCCCCGGCCGGCGAGGGCGTTCGCGAGGCCTGCGCGGGCGATGAGCGACCAGGGTCGGGAGCCCAGCCGGTCGGCGGAATCGCGGGCGGCCGTGAAGCCGGCGATGGCGTCGTCCCAGCGTTCCTGGGCGGCGTCGATCAACGCCAGCCAGTGGTCGACGGGGCCGCTGATGTCGCAGCCGAAGAGCCCCACCGTCCACTCGCCACGGTGCGCGGCGAGTGCGGCCCGCGCGGCGGCGCAGCGCTGCGGGTCAGCGGACGCGGCGGCGACCTGCGCGCGCAACCGCAGCCAGAGCGGCGACACCGGGCGCGGGTACCGGATGTTGGCGGCCTCGATGCCGGCGGTCAGTCGGATCGCCGTCTCGTCGTCGCCACGTTCTGCCGCGGTGATCGCCCGGAGCAACTCCTGGTAGGGGTAGTCGATCGGGGCCAGCCCGTCCAACAGGGTGTCGGTCTCGGCGAACCGGCCCTGGAGCAGCAGCCGGGACCAGCGCAGGTGATGGCCCATGAACCCGAACTCGGCATGGCTCGGGTCGGCGACGTCGGTGAGATCGGTGAACCGCTCGTCAGCCGCGGTGAAGTCACCCCGGAAAGCCGCGATGATTGCGCTGTCGACCGCGGCCGCCATCCGGTATCGGGTGAGGTCGCCCTGCCGATCCGCGTTGACGAAGGTGGTGAACTCCTCGATGAAGCCGGGGTCGCCCAACTCCAGCAACGCCACCCAGCGCAGGGAGGTGGCCCACAGCTCGGTCTCCCGGTCTGACGTCCGGCGGGCCACGTTCCGGATCTCGGCGGTCAGCGCGGCACGGGCCGCCGCGGTGCCCAGGCCCCATGTCGTGTCGTGGCGGGCCCAGAGGCTGAAGGTGAGCGCCTCGTCGTCCTGCCCCCGACGGGCGATCGTCTCGGTTGCGGTGATCAGGTCGGCGACCAGCGTGCCGACCGACGCGTCGGCGTCCGGTTCGCCGATCAGCCGCCGGTACGCCTCGCGCACCAACTCCGCCGCCTCGATCGAGAAGGCGATCTCGACCTGGCGGGCGCGGTTGACGATGAGGGCGACGCGGGCCAGCAGCACCGGGTCGTCGAGTGTGCGAGCCAACGCTCCGGCCTCGGTGAGCAGTGCGGTGGCTTCTTCTCGGCCGGCGTGGTGATATTGCGCCTCACCGAACTCGATGAGGATCCGCACTCGTTGCTCCCGGTCGTCGACGACCTCCAGCGCCCGGCGGAAGTGCACCGCCGCCTCGTCGGCGGCCAGCCGGACAAACGCGTCCCGCCCGGCGGCGACCAGCAGCGTGGCCACCCGGGCCCGGTCGAGCGCGGGCCCGGCGAGGTAGGCGTGGCGGGCGAGGTCGGCCGGGATCAGCCGGTCGGTGAGCTCCCGCAGGTCGTCGACGACCCGCACGACCATGCCGTGCCGCGCCTGCCGGTCGTCGTCGGTCAGCCCGTCGTAGAGGGTCTCCCGGACCAGGTCGTGGGCGAAGGCGAACCGGCCATCGCCCCGGGCGACCACCAGCCGGGCGGTCATTGCACGGTCGAGCAGCCGGTCGACCTGCGCCACCGGGGCGGCCACGCAGGCGGCGAGGACCTGTCGGTGGAACTCGCGACCCAGCACGGCGGCGACGGTGAGCGCCTCGACCACAGCCGGGGGTAGCTGGGCCAGGCGGCGCCGGACCGCTTCCCGTACGCCGGGTGCGATCGTGCCGGCCGCGTCGTCGGCGTGCCACAGCCGGGCGGTCTGTTCGATGAAGAACGGGTTGCCGCCGGTACGCCGGTGCACCTCGTCGACCAGGCCGGCGTCGGGTTCCCGCCCGGCGGTCCGTGCCATCAGTGCGGCCACCTCGTCCCGGGAGAGGCCGGTGAGGGTGATCGTGGTGGCCTTCGCGACCAACGGCATCAGTAGTGGGCGCAGCGGGTGCTCACCCGAGTCGACCTCGGCGTCGCGGTAGGTGCCGATCAGTAGTAACCGCTCGAACCAGGTGTGCTGGGCGGTGAAGCGCAGCAGCCGCAGTGAGGCCGGGTCGGCCCAGTGCAGGTCGTCGAGGACGACCACGACCGGCCGGTGCTGGGAGACCGCGACCAGCGCGGCGGTCACCGCGTCGTACAGTGCGAACGCCTCACGGTCGGCGACGTCCCCGCCCGTGTCGACGCCGGCCCAGTTGGCGGTGCGATTGGCCTGATCGCCGCCGGTGTCGGCCTCGCCGAGCAGGGCCGCGAGGGCGGGCTCCGCCGACTGCCGCGCCACCGCCCAGTCGTCGGCGGAGCGCCGCAGGCCGCGCAGCACCTGCACCCATGGCCAGTAACCGGGGGCGCTGTCGGAATCCCAGCAGGCGGCGCCGAGCACCAGCGCACCGCGCTGCCGGGCCTCCCGCGCTGCCGACGTGACGAGGGTCGTCTTGCCGATGCCGGGCTCGCCGGTGACCAGCGCGAGACCGCCATGGCTGGTGGCGGCGCGATCCAGCTCGGCGCGCAGCAGGCCCGCGGGGTGATCCCGCCCGATGATCGCGTCGCCGCGCCGCGCGTCCATGGTTTCCAGACGGTACTGGACTCCTCCGACACGATCTCGACGTTGGGGTCCGCGAGGGTAGGGCAGGTGTGCTGAGCGCCCTTTGGAGCTGATGTCGTAAACGAATCAGATCTTATCCTTCCGTAAACTTCCCTATTGGGTGTAGGTTAGGGAGCGATGAAGGAAGAAATGCACTCGGTCGAACAGGTCGCCGACCGGCTGGGGCTGCACGTGCGCACGGTGCGCGGCTACATCCGCTCCGGCCGGCTGCGGGCGGTGCGGATCGGCAAGCAGTACCGGATCGCCGCCAGCGATCTCGACGCGCTCACCGGTCAGGCTCCAGCCGCCACCCGCGTCAGTGGGCACGCGGAGGTGTCGAGCATCGTGCAGATCGACGGCGTCGACCGGGCCGCCGCCGACCGGCTCGGCACGCTCATGCTCGCCAGCGCCAACACCAGCCACGACCAGGCAAATCCACTGCGGGTGCAGACGGTGCACGACGAGGAGCGTTGCCGCATGAAGATCATCATTCTGGGTGATCCCGCCTCCACCGCCGAGCTGCTGCACCTGCTCGACGCTGTCCTCAACGCCGACAACGGCCTGCTCGGCCGGGAGGTCCACGATGCCTGACGAGATCCAGGAACGCGCCGGGGTGCCGGTGCTGGTCTGCGACCCTGCCGGCCCACCGGTGGCCACCGAGCAGGACGCGCTGGACCTGATCGGCGCGGCGTTCCTCGGTGCCCAGGTGGTCGCCATGCCCGCCAACAGATTCGACGAACGCTTCTTCTCGCTGGGCACCCGCTTCGCGGGCGACGTGATGCAGAAGTTCGTCAACTACCGGCTGCGGCTGGCCGTCGTCGGCGACATCTCGGCGCAGCTCGCGGAGAGTTCCGCGTTGCGCGCCCTGGTGTACGAGTCGAACCAGGGCGGGCACATCTGGTTCGTCCCCGACCTCGACGCGCTCGACACCCGCCTGCGCGCTGCGCGGTAGCAACCTCACCGGTCGTGGACCACCGCGTCCGCCTCGATCCCCCTGGCCTGGGCCTGCTCGGCCGCCCAGCGCAGATAGGCCAGCCACTCCTCGGATGACCACCCGTTCTGGCGGCCGACGCCGGCCTCGGCGGGGAGTTGGCTGGCCACGACACGGTCGAGGATCAGGGGCTGCACACCGCCCGCCCCTCGCCGGTAACCGACGAAGTAGAGGACCTTCGTGAACAAACCCGGCCCCAACCACGGCAGGAGAGCGTGGTCGGGGTCGCGGAACCGGCGGTACGCCGTCCGCAACGCGTCCTCGTCGGGTGCTGACGCCGACACCTCCGTGAGCGCGTGCGCCAGGCGCTTGCCGTCCGGGTCGGCGCCGAGGGACCTGGTGGCACGCCACGGGCCGTACCCGATGGGTCCGTAACCCCAGATCAGCACGGCGGCCAGCAGTTGCCGTGGGCTCGCGGAGCCGGCCCGGTATGCGTCGGCCACCGCGAAGATGTCGCGCCGCCAGATCTCGCCGCTCGCCGGAAGACTGTCGGGCCACGCGTCCGGCGGCAGCCCCGCCCGCCACCGGTCCACCTGCACGGTGACCGGGCTCCGCTCTCCCAATATTGGTCTACGCATGGTTGCCTCCCTCACGTCTCGGAGCGGCCCGTCGCACGTGGGGATCTCCGTAGCCCGAACGCTATTGCTGGGTGCTTCCATCGACTGACCGGTGCCGCCATGTCGGGGTATCGACGGGCGGAAATCACCGTTCGATTTCGTAGTGTCGATTCGCTGGGGTCGAGACGTAGAGCATGGGTCAGGTGTCCGACGTGTGGACGTGTTGGAACTGATCCGGCTCGCGACCGCGCTCGACGTACCCATTGATCACCTGCTTCAGCGACGACCAGCGGTGATCTCGCGTCGCTCGGAGGTTATCGCCGAGGACAACGACACAGACGTGGCGAGGCGTTCTCAACGACTGGAGATCACACTCGCCTCCTGGCTGAGGGACGTCCGCCAACTCCTTGACGCCGGCACCCTCACCCTCGTCCGTCCCGTCCAGTACGAAGGCAGTGTCACCTCGGACGAGGATGCCCGCGCTGCTGCTCGATGGCTGCGCGACGTGCGAGGCATTGGCACGGAGCCGATTGACACCCTGATGGACTTCTGCGAGCGCAGCGGTCAGTACGTCCTCATCAGTGACCTGCCGGGCGAAGGCGCATCAATGGTGGACGGGGACCTGGCGGTGTCGGTCGTCAGCCTCGAAGGAGATCCGGGTCGACGTCGAGCTACCGCCGCCCACGAACTGGGCCACCTGGTTTTGGGCGACGAATACTCCAGTGATCTGGCGGTCCATGTGTCCCGCGCCGATCGGGAAAGCCTGATCAACGCCTTCGCCGCCGAACTACTCCTTCCGATCGCCGCGTTCGGCGATGTCACCAGCCGCCCAGCCTCGCGGGAAGATCTGATCCGGTTCACCGCGCGCTACCGCACGTCGTGGTCGCTCGCGGTGCGCCAGGCGGAATGCGCTTGATGGCTCGATGTGTCATCCGTACGCTGGAGCCGAACCACGCCAACCCGGGCGGAGATCATGGACGCGGTTGGCTGGGCTCCGCAGCCTGATCTCGACGCCATTCGTGTACCACCGGGTTATCGCACGCTGTCATGGAGACATGGCGCCGTTCCCTCATCTCGGACGCCCGCGCGGTCGAACTCCTGCATGGCCAGATCGGGCTGGATGACCTGCCCGCGCGTGATGAGACAGACCTGACACCGTGAGCAACGCAGCTCTGGATTGCGAGCCGCTGCTCGTCTTCGACACGACCGTGCTGCACCATTTCGCCCTCGCCGACCGGCTCGACCGAAGTCAACGTCGGTGCCATCATCGACGCGCTACGCGAGACACAGCACCGACTGCCGTGCACCGGGGCGGAGTTTCCCGCATACGCACGAAAGGCCGGGCTGCTCCAGCTCAGCCGTCCCCCCTACATTCCGGGCCCGACGCGGCCGCCGACCATCCACCAGGTCTAGTAGGTAATGCCCCTGCTCCTGCCGCCACCGAGCCCACCGGGCTTCATGACTAGCCGCCCGGCGATCGGGTACGCGCGATGCATGGGTAGCCACAAGCAGAACAAACACGACAGCGGCGGCGAGTCGGCGCGAGGCCGGCGACATCCGGGCAGCGGCGCTCACGGCCGCCAGGGCTCAACCATGGAGCACTCGCCCGACCAACGGCACCGCCGTACCGCGACCGGCCCGGCCGGCACCGAAGGCGACCTGGGGCGGGCCAAGACTTCGGGCGACGGGCGGATCCAGCGCCAGGGCGGCTCCTGACCGGCTCCTGACCGACCAGTCAACGGTGTCGCCGCCCCGCGCGTTCGCGGGGCGGCGACACCGGATGAGGGGTTGTTACGCCGTCGCGCAGATGGCGTACGCCATGTCGGACCAGTTCCCGGCGAACGCGTCCTCCTCGTACGCACCCGAGGCCGCCGAAGTCGGGGCGGTAGCGGGACCACCGTTGGGGCGGAAGTCGTCCACGATGCCCTCGCCAAACCGACTACGTCGTGTAGCGGGTCACGGGCGCGGACCTTAGCCGAGATATTGATAGTTGGCTATTATTTTCGAGTGCGCGGCCCTAGCATTCGCACTATGCGTGCTCGCCGTGTCACCGCCGCCGTCGTCCTCGCCGCGCTGGCGAGCCTGCTCGCCGTCAACGCCGCACGCGCCGGCGGTCCGGCTATCAGCACCCCCGGCAGCCCAACAGTGGTGGCCAACCAACCACACCAGCTCACCCTCAGTTGGGCACCCTCCACCTGGGTCGGCGATCCGGCCGCCGAGCAGCCGATCAACTACGAGGTGCAGGTGCCGCTGGGCCCCAACACGTACCGCTGGCTCGGCACCACGCTCGACACCACGATCACGCTGACCGACCTCGCGCCCGGCACGACGTACCGGATCGCGGTTGCCGCCCGCGCGCTCGGCGGCTACTCCGACAGCTCGCCTGCCACCACCGTGCGCACCGCCAGCGGCCGCGCGACGGTCAGCTACCTCAATCTCGACTGGGCCCCGACGAACAACCAGATTCAGCACGTCCTCCGGGTCACCAACACCGGCACCGGGCCGCTCGACCTGAGCACGGTGCGGGTGCGCTACCACCTGCGCTTCGAGGGCGGCAACACCTCGCTGGTGCCGAACTGCGACTGGGCCGCACTGGGCTGCGACCGGATCCGGCAAACCGTGCAGTTCTTCCTCCCACCGGGTGGGCCGCCCGGATTGACGACGCCGGCGCCGCCGGGCTACCCGATCCCGGGCACCGCGGCCCCCGGCTGGGTTGAGCTGACCTTCACCAACGGAGTGCTCGATCCTGGCGCGTCGACCGGGCCGATCCAGCTACGGCACCACCGGCACAGTTGGAGTGACATCGACGAGCGCGACGACCCGAGTTGGCTTCAGGCCACCGGGCAGTGGACCGAGAACGGGCGGATCACGCTCGACGTCGACGGGGTACGAGAGTTCGGCGACACGAACGCCTGACGCACTCATCTGTCACGCCGGGCTGGGGCACCGTGGCCGCGACAGCGGCCGGCAATGACGGCAGCGGCACCCAGCACAACTCCGACCGCGAGCACGGTGGCTCGTCCCTTCGCGGCCTGCCGCTCGGGCCCTACCCCGGGGCCGCTCGTCCGCGTAGCCACACGGGGCTCGTTCTCCGCTGGCCCTGCCGCGGCTGCCAGCAGATACCGACGGTCGACAATCGCGGTGAAGCGCCGCGCGCGTCGTGACGTCTCGGCCGTCGTACGAGGGCCTCGCGCCTCCGCCCAGAATCGGCGACCAACCTGCCCCTTGAAGAACTGATCGGCGAGCACCTCCAGGTGTCGCGCGGCGAGTACGTCCACCTCCCACATCGACTGCCAGTGGGTCACGATCAGATTCGCGTACACGTGCTTACGGAACCATTCGACGTCGGCGGCGTCTTCGATTGGCCCCCAGCATTCGAGGAGGGCCGGATCGTCGATCGCCATCTTGAGCAGGTCGGTGTGCAGGGCACGTACTGCCTGCTCCCGGGCTGCCTTGGCCTCCCGGGACTGCAGCACCAACGACGACACGACACCGATGAGCGCCAGGGCCGCGAGGATCGCTGACGCGGCACCGTACGTCTGACCGACGTTGCCCAACAGCGGCCAGTCGTACCCGGGACGCCTTCCGATCCAGAGCAGCACGGCGGGCGAGATCAGGACGGCTGCAAGCATGGCCAGGACGGCAACGAGCAGGATCGTTGGCGTGGCGGATCGACGGGCCAGGTCGGAGACCATCCGGAGTCGGGGCACACTGCCTCCACGCTCGCTGGTGGAGGCAGGCTACTACAGCTGGGGCACCGCTGGACTTGTCCCGTCGACCTCTCGGCGAAAGAAGGATTCGAAGGACTCAGCCCGGTCAAGCAGCGTCAGGACCTGACTTCGACAGCCCTGTACGACCGTCGGTTCGACCGATTTCTCCGCACCGATCGGTGTGCCCGAGGTGTCGTACAAGACCTCGTAGACGGCCTGACGGCCCACCACCATCAGCTCAGGGATCGGTCCGGCCGCGGCCTCCAACTCGGTCACCGACTGGGCATCCAGCACACGGATCTGCTCGCCGGCTTCCGCACGGTAGCGAAGGAAATGCAGCTCCCAGACCAGATAGGGCGTCAGTGGCAGCTCAACGATCCGCAGGCGCCGGAGCCCGGAACCGAGCTGGTCAAGGTGCGCAAAGAACGCCACCAGCTCCGGATTCGGCTCGGCAGCGATCTGAAGAGCGTCCTCCCAACGACCGTCGGCGTAGGCCTCCCAGCTCGAGCTGCCTGGCTCGCGGAAGGTCTGGATCCGCTCGGTCTTGAGGATGGGGCCGTTGGTCGACTCGACCGTTGCGTAGAAGTCTGCGTCGTACTCGGCGAGACTGAGCCGCTGCCGGGTGGCCGATTCCAGCAGGTCACGCATCCGGGATGTCCGGCTTGGCCGCCACGAGCATGCTTCGCGGAATGACGACTACCCGTTCGTCTGCACCCACACTGACGTCGTCCGGTAGTCGGCTCGCGAGGACGTCGGTCAGATCGCGGCCGATGACCGCGACATCGCCGTTGGACAGCTCCCAGATGTCGGGACAGGTTGTGGTCCCCCCGCTCTCGCCCAGTTCTGCGGCGGACCTACCGAGTCTCCGAGCGAAGCTGGCAGTGCGGTCTGCTTCCCAATGTCCAGCCATGTTCATCTCCCACAATCGTGGACTGGCAGTCAGGTTAACAAGGTCAGGGCTCCCACCCGGACGAGATTTTTGGTGTTTTCGGATAGGAGGAAGTGGATCTGTTGAGCTTCAGGGCCGCTCATGCCGGATTCTGGCCTGCCGGGTCTGCCAGGTGCGGAGCGCGTTCTTGACGCGGTGGTTCTCGGCTTGGGCGAGGTCGAGTTGGCGGCCCTGTTCGTGCAGTTCGTGGGCAAGGCGGTAGAGCAGCGCGTTGACGACATCGGGCTGATAGCCACGGCGGCCGAGGCGAGTGCGGGGCAGGTCCAGCGCGGCGACCCGTTCGGGGGTCAGCGGGCCGGTCAGGGCGTGTCGACTGCGGTAGACAGCCATCAGCGGCTGAAGCCAACAGGCAGGTGGAGGCGCGCGGCGGGGATGCCGAGAGCGAGCAACCGTGGCCGCGCGCCGGCCAGCATCGCTGGTGGGCCGCAGAGGTAGATCTCCTGATCCGGCTGGTGGTGGTCAAGTGCCATGGTCAGGGCGTCGCCCTGTTCGGCCGGCTCGGCGCAGGGGTCGTCGGAGAAGGCCGGCACGATGGTCAGCCAGTCGTGGGCGCATTGCAGCTTGTCGAGAGCGATCGAGTCGTACAGGTCGGTGAAGGTGCGCGCGCCGACGACCAGCGTCACCCGCCGACCGTCCGGTGCGGCGGCGACCTGCTCGACGAGGGCGCGCAGCGGCGCCAGGCCGGTGCCACCGGCAACGAGCAGCAGATCGGTGGCTCGCGCCACATCGAGGCGCAGGCCGGTGTTGCCGGGTGGGCCGAGCCAGAGCAGCTCGCCGGGGCGTACCTCATGGACCAGGCGGTGGGAGACGGTCCCGGCGGGTACGGCGCGGACGTGCAGCTCGACGGTGCCGTCCGCGCGTGGGGCGTTGGCCGGCGAGAGCCAACGCCAGTGCCCCGGCAGGCGCGGTGTGCAGACCGGCACGGCCTGGCCTGGCTGGTAGGGCAGTCGCCGCCAGGGACGTACCGTCAGAATGGCGATGTCGGGGGACGGCCGTTCGTGGCCGATCACCTGGACGTGCCACCAGGCCGGACCGTCATCGACCCGGGCGGCGGCGTGGCGCACGGCGTGCGTGGCGCGGCACAGGGCGCGCTCCCCAGCGAGGGTGAGCGACGGCGTCCACAGTGGGTCGGCGTGGCGGGCCACGGTGGCGAGCAGCGCGTCGCCGATGGTGGTGGAGTGCGGGAGCAGGTCAAAGTGACGGTACGCGCGGCCGAGCACCATGAGCAGCGCCGCCCGGTTCGCCGGGTCGTCACCGCCGACCAGGAGGCGGCCCAGTGCGGTGAAGAACAGCGGCGCGTCGCGGTGTGGGAGCAGCCCTGGTCGGCGGTCTTCGAGGGTGCACCAGAAGTCGCCGGCAGCCCGGTCGTCGACGGACGCCCAGGCGGTGGCCAGGTTCACGCGGGCACCTCGAACGCCCGCCTCGCCAGGGCAATGCGGGCCTCCGGCAGCTCGGCCGCCCACAGCACCCCCACCAGGTAGTCGACGACCCTCCGATGCTGCGCCTCCGACAACCCCAGGCCGCCCCAGCCGGCGTCTGGCGTTGCTTCTCCGTCGAGCGCGTTGGCCAGGCCCGCGGTGAGGTGCGCGGCGAGCCGGCCCAGGTCAACCCCGATGAGGTACGGCGACAGCTCCGCGTCCGCCACCACCAGGCGCAGCCAACGGGCGACCACTTCTGCCGCGGTCATGCCGGTGTGCCTTGAGTGAGCTGCACTTCGCTGAAACCGGCGGCCTCGACGGTGGCCCGGCCCCAGCGGGCGAGCCGACACGGGTACGGGACGCGTTCGCTGCGGCACAACTCGCCCTGCGGCCAGCGCTCGGGAACGTGGATGGTGACCGCTCGCAGTGCGATGGACAGGTCCTCGTCGGTGACGGGCGTGAGGACCGGGAAATCGTCGATCAGGGTGGGCATGCCGGCTCCGAGACGTTGACGGATCGAGTGGCGCCGGGGCGGGCGGGAACGGAGCTGCGCCGTTCGGGTCGGCACAGCTCCGGAGCCAGCACCCGCCCCGGGCCATGCGTCCAGCCTGATCAAACGGCTGATACCGCGACATGACTACTCGCTGTACTTGCGCTGTACCTACCCTGCATCGAAGTCGTTAAGCTGGCCGAAGCGGCCACGACGCGATCGGAGGCGAGAAGACTTGCCTACTGTCCAAGCGTGGACGGGTCGGGAGACCCGTGCGCTACGACAAGCGCTGCGGATGAGCATTCGCGACTTCGCCGAGAACCTCGGGGTGAGTGAGCGGACCGTCTCCAAATGGGAGGCCGGACAAGATGCCGTGCGGCCTCGGCCGGAGATGCAGGCCGCACTCGACACCGCGCTAAGCAGAGCCGGCAGTCAGGCGGCAGATCGTTTCGTCGCTGCAACTAGCAGGGCTGCCCCCCAGCACACCCATGTCGGGGCTGACTATCGGGTCCAGTCGCACAAGTTCATACCGGCCTACACGAGCCCGTCGGCAGCTACGGAACTAGCCACCCAAGGCCTCTTTCAGCGACGTCCGCACGAGTGGTTGGACGTCTCGATCGCGGGGCTGCCACACCCCGAGGGAACCTGCACCGCACACGTCTTCGAGTGCGGTGTCGTGGTGCTGCACATCGTGCAGGAGCTGAACTTTCGCACCTTGGCCGCACTGGCTGCCTGGCGATACGCCAGCTACGAAGAGGACGTACCCTGGGCAGCCAATCAGGTTGCGAGGCTTCTCTCGCCTACTTCGTCCTCCGATCACGTAGCGCCGGAGTACGTGCTGTCGATGTACGTCCTGCAGGAGTCCGCATGGACCGGCGACGAGCTTGAGAACGCCCTGCGCCTCATGAGCCTGCCGTCTGTGCTGGTCAACCGTCGCGCAAGGCCCTGTCCCGAACCGGTCGCCGACGACGTCGAACTCCGCTTGCTAGCCCAAGGCTTCGATCAACCCTCGGTTCAGTCCTTCGGCGTGCACGGAGTCTCCCTGGGCTACGCCAGTTGGGCGGGCGTGGCCTACCACGCCCTCTCCCCCGAGCAGGCCCTCATGGTCGACGACCTGGTCTCCTGTGAGGTCGACGTGCAGATGCTCTGGGCCTACTGCCGCCACATCCAGCGTCAGGTCGAAGACGGACGGGATCCGGCCATGCCGCCCGAGTTCGGCTGGCGCTTCCTACGTGCTGCCCACTCACGATTGACGACGGCCAGGGCGCGCGAGACAGCGCAACATTGCATGATGCGCGAGGCGGCGCTCTCAACGAGCGGCCTCCCGGCACGTCTGATGCAGGCCCAAGCCGCCCTTCGCGAGACGGCTGCGTTGAGTGGCAGAGTCGACGCATGAACGAGACGCGTGCCGCCCTGATCGTCATCGACATGCAGAACGGCTTCATCAACGACCGCAGCCGAGGCGTCATCCCGAAGGTCGTCGAGCTGGTCGAACAGTGGGAGGCGACCGGGCGGCCAGTCGTGTTCACCCGCTATCACAACTACCCCGGCAGCCCATTCGAGCGACTGATCCACTGGTCCTCGGTGCAGCACCCGCCCGAGACAGAGATCGTGCCCGAGCTGGCACAGCACGCCAACCGCGCCAGAGCGGTGATCGACAAGAATATCTACTCGTACTTCTCCTCCGCTGGTACCGCCTTGACGGAACAGGAGGGATGGACCGACCTGGTGTTCTGCGGCGTAGCGACGGAGAGTTGCGTGCTGAAGTCGGCGGTTGATGCATTCGAGCGCGATCTAACACCGTGGCTGGTGACGGACGCGTCCGCCAGCCATGGCGGACAACCCGCACACGAGGCCGGCCTGTTGGTCGCGCGCCGATTCATCGGGAGCGGACAGCTCATCGACATCGACGACGTACGCGTCACATTCTGAGGATTTCGGCGACGGCCAGGCATTCTTTGACCAACTACACGTCTTTCCGCTTCGCCACCCGCTTGGCCGACAACGGGATCCTGCCCTCCATGGGCTCCATCGGCGACTCCTACGACAAGGCCTTGATGGAGAACTTCTTCTCCACCCTGAAGACCGAACTCGTCTACCGCACCACCTGGCGCAACCGCGACGACGCCGAAACGCGATCTTCAGCTACATCGACGGCTGGTGCAACACCCGCCGCATCCAGAAGGATCCGGGCTACCTCAGCCCAGACGAGTACGAGACCGCCTGGAAGTTAACCCACATCGATCAGCCAGACTCAACCAGCATCACCCCGACGCCAACCGGCGGCAGGTAACAACACCTCCGCGAAAGCGGGGGGGACCTAACAACTCCGCCTCGCCCGCGCTCTCGCCGCCGACCTGCGCCGCCCCTGGGAGAAACTCGCACACCCGAGCGTCTCTCGCCCGCCCGCGTCCGCCGGGGGTACCTCGCGCGAGGATCACCTGTCCGGCCGTTGCACCGAAACTCTGTCGGCCAGGAACGGGGCGACCACCCGGCGCCGCAACACCCACCCCGCCCGCGCCACGACGTCCACGTCTTGACCTCCCCCGTTCAGAGGGGAATTGATTCATCGAGGGCGGTAAAGGAAAGGTACTCCTGACGCGAAGATTCCCCTTCGCGTCAGAGGTTGGTTCGCTTCACGATGCCTTCTCCAGGGTGACGCTGTACCCCATGGCTTCGAGTTGATGGATGGCTCGTTTCTTGGATCGGTCCGGGTGAAGGCGGGTGAAGTAGTCGGCGCCGGGGTCGTCGTAGAAGGTGCCGGTGGTGCCCATGTGCCAGATCGCGATGAGCATGGAGTGCTGGATGGCCATGTTGGCCTTCTGCGGTCCACGGCGTGAGGCGATGCGCCGGTATCGGGCGCCGAGGTAGCTGCGCGGGTTCTGGGAGCACGCCATCGCCGCCGCCCCCAACGCTCCTTGTAGGTAGGGGTTGCCGGGTCGGGTTCGGCTGGACTTCACCTTGCCCGCCGATTCGTTGTTGCCGGGTGTCGTACCGGCCCACGAGGCCAGGTGCTTCGCAGTCGGGAAGCGAGTCATGTCGGCGCCGGTCTCGGCGATGATCACGTCGGCGGTCAGAATGCCGATGCCGGGGATGGAGCAGATCAGGTCACGGAAGCCCTGAAAGGGCTCCATCATCACCTCGATCCGCTCGGTGAGCCTGTTGATCGCTGCCGTATGCCAGTCGATCAGGTCCAGGTGCACGCGAGCGAGGAACGCATGGTGCTCGGTGAACCGGCCGTTCAACGCTTCGGTCAGCTGGGGGATCTTTGACCGGAGCCGACGCTTGGCCAGATCCGCGAGCGCGGCCGGATCCCTGTCACCAGCGATCAACGCCTCCAACATCGCCCGCCCAGACACTCCAAGGATGTCGGACGCGACCGCGGACAGCTTGATCCCGGCGTCCTCCAGCAACTTCTCCAGCCGCTGGACCTCCCGGCCACGTTCCCTCGTGATCGCCGTGCGTGCCCGGGTCAGATCCCGCAACTGACGGATCGGCTCGGGCGGTACGAACGACCCCCTCACCAGGCCGTGCGCACCGAGCTGAGCAAGCCAGGTCGCGTCCGCGACATCGGTCTTACGACCTGGCAGCGTCTTCACGTGCCGGGCGTTGACCAGCATGACCTCGAAGCCGGCGTCCTCAAGCAGGTAGTAGAACGGCTTCCAATAGTCGCTGGTCGCCTCCATCACCACACACGTCACCTGCTGATCGACGAGGTGGTCACGCAACGCGAGGATCTGGCTTGTCATCGACCCCCAGGTCGTGACCGTCTCAGTCGTCTTACGGCGACCAGCCCCCGCGATCCGCACGCACACCTTGGCGTCCTTCTTCGAGATGTCCATCCCGGCGCAGCGGGAGTGAACGACTTCCATCACCAGCCTCCTTCACACGCGGACCACGGCGTCCGTCGCGGGGAGGGCAGGGAGATTCGAAAGTCTGACGCTCGGGCTCACTGGCACCAATCCACGGTTCCCGTGGAAGCCCTCCGCCACCATGCTGACCTACAGGCTCATCAGCACCACAGAGCATTCGGGGTCGACCACGACGAACCCCATCACAATCCGCCCGAACACAGTCGGGCCGCAACCAGCAACCGGCGCCGAATCTTCGCACACCGTGGTGCGCCTCGAAGACGGCGCCGCGTTGCTGACCTGTAAGGATGTGAGTGTCTACGTCATATCCACAGCAGAATCGGGTGCACCTTTCCGGTGAGTAAGAGTAGCGGATGGGACCAGCGGCTGCAGGTAGCCGCCGGCGGTAAAGGCTTGGTCGGGCATGCGGGCGCGGTCCTGCTGCGGCGGTGCGCGGACCGGGCCGGGCTGACCGGTGCGTTGAACACGATTTTGCCCCGTGGGCGAGGGCCGGGCTGGTGGGATCGGGGCACGGTGCTGATCTGTCTGGCGACCGCGATCGTGCTCGGCGCTACCAGCATGTCCGACATCGGGCTGCTGGCGCATCAGGCCCCCGTGTTCGCTGATCCGCCGTCGGAAGCGACCGTCCGCCGAGCCCTGGCCGGTCTGGACCCGGTGTCGCTCGGCCGGATAGCCAAGGCCAGGGCGAGAGTCCGGGCCCGGGTCTGGGATCTACTTGCCCGCCGGCCTGACGGTTTTCCGTGGCTGATGGTGGCGGGCAAGGTGCTGACCGGGTGGGTGGTCATCGATCTGGACGCCACCCTGATCACCGCCCACTCACCGAAACAGGGTGCGGCGGCCACGTTCAAACGCGGGTTCGGGTTCCACCCGCTCGGGGCGTGGTGCGCGAACACCGGCGAGAGCCTGGCCATGCTGCTGCGCTCCGGTAACGCCGGCTCGAACACCGTCACCGACCATATTCGCGTCCTCGGCGAGGCGATCGCCCAGGTTCCCGTGAAGCACCGGCGCAAGATCCTCATCAGGGTCGACGGGGCCGGCGCCACCCACGACCTGCTCCAGCACATCGAAGAGATGAACCGGCTGTGGCGCACCGTGACGTTCACCGTCGGATGGACGATCACTGACATCGACGAAACCGCGATCGAACAACTGCCCGCCGAGGCGTGGACCGACAGCCTGCGGCAGGACGGCACCGCCACCGATCAGGCCCAGTCCGCCGAACTGACCGGTCTCAACCAGCGGGTCGCGAACTGGACCGATGGGCTACGGCTGATCGTCCGGCGGACCCGGCCTACCGCCGACACGCCAAGAAACTCACCGACCTGGAAAAACGCACCGGCTGGCGGTACGCGATCGTCGCGACCAACATCCGCCGTATCCACGGCGTGCCGGGCTCGCACCACCCACAGTTCCTCGACGTGCTGCACCGTTCACACGCCGACGTGGAAGACCGGGTCCGACACGGCAAGGCGATGGGCCTGAGGAACCTGCCCTCCAAAGCCTGGACCGTCAACCGCGGCTGGATCCTCGCGGCGAACATCGCCGCGGACCTGACCGCCTGGACCCGACTCCTCGGCCTGCACGACCAACCCGACCTCGCCCATGCCGAACCCGACACCCTGCGCTACCGAATCCTGCACCTACCCGCGAAACTCGCCACCCACGCCCGCCAGCGAACCTTGTCCATCCCCGACACCTGGCCTTGGGCCCAGGCGTTCCTACTCTGCTGGCACCGCCTCGGCCTGCTACCCCTGACCTGCTGGCCCCGCCACCCCGCCCCTACCAGCAGAAAGACCGTTCCGGCACCAGGAGAACCGGCGCGCCCGCAGCGACACGCGGTACTACCGACCTCCAACAGGATGGACAAAACGGTCAAGCCGAAACGGATGAGCAGGGACCAAACTCCTCCGACGGATCGAGGCTGACCACAAAGGACGCCGAGAAACCAGCTACGAGGGCAAACGAAGACCACGAATCCCCGCCCATGTCGCACAGGCTAAAAATCAAGTTAGGGGTTCATGTAGATTCTCCGAGCCTGCACTTCGTCCGGCGTTGCGACGTAAGCCTGACCAACGCCGAGCTGCTCAATCTGCTGGCTAAGATCTTGACCGGCACGGCCTCGCAGATAACCAGCCACCGCTTTCGAGGCCGGGAAGTTGGTTCGAAAGACGATTTTCGTTCCGGCGTTTTCCAGAACCTGGCGACGGAAATCTTCCAGTCCTTGACTGGCGACGACTACTGAGATGCCGTACTTACGGCCTTCCTTCATAAGTTTCGGCAATGTCACATCTTTCGCGAGCCGGTGTGCCTCGTCCAAGACGACTGCGAGACGCATGCCACCGCCCTCACCCCATCGGAACATCTCGCGGTACACCTTCCGGAGGAGGAAGGCGCCGGCGGCCAGCTGAACTTGTTCGAGGCCGAGGCCACTGACATCGACGACAACGCCACCGCCGCTCATTGGGTTGAAGGACCCGGTATCTCCGTCTCGGAACAGGCCAAAGTCTGTCAGCGGGCGCAGCCGATCACGGGCGTTTCGACCCCGGCTTTGCGCCTCCACCTCCTCAAGCGCCGCGGCGAAGTCCGACATGTTTGGCAGTTGCTGCCCCGGCTCTACGCCTTCCCAACCGCACTCGGCGTAGCACCGTTGGAGTGCCTTGTAGACATGGTTGCGCTGGATCTCCCCGAGGCCGCACACGTACGACATGATCTCGGCAATCTCCCAAGCAGCGTTGTTCGCGGCCTGAGCGACGTCGGTGCGCGGCTCCAGCGGATTGAACGGCAAGCCTTCCGTAGCGTTGATCACTGCAGCGCCGGCTGGCGGGTCTGCGGCCATGTCTCCGTGAAAGTCAAAGACCAATGCGGGCAGCCCCTGAGACGCGAAGTCTCGGATGATCTTCCTCGTCGTCACTGATTTGCCTTGGCCGGGGATCCCGATGATGAAGGCATGCGGGCTGCCTTTGGTGCTCACGCGCCAGGTCGCAGGCAGGCCCGAACCGTCAGCGCCGAGCGTTACCTCGACGGTGTTGAGGTGCCCGCGGTCACCGTCCGCCCCATCCGCCGAGTCATCGTCTGCGGGCAGAGGAATCTTCACGCCGGGATTGGGGGCTGCCGCCTCATCTCCCTGGTCCGCTGCCCCTGAGCCGTTCACAGTCGAGGCGTCGTCACCGCTCCCTGGCTCGGGCCGTGTAGAGGGAGGGTTGTCCAGTTCATCCCGCTTCGATAGTTCCATCTGCGTTGTGAAACCCACCCGGCCCAGCTCCTGTGCGGTGAGCACCGCCATGGGGATGTCCCGGTGCTTTCGTGGGAAGCCTTCGTCACCGTCGAGCGCAATGACGTATCCGCGCATGGTGATGTCCGGGTTCTCCTGCTGCTCTTCAATCCGATCCACGTATCGATGAATGTCGACGAGCCGTGCGCTATCAATCAGTTTGTGCACAGACGCCCTATCGGCGTAGTAGTGCAGCAGGTTTGCTAGCCGCGCTCGCTGAAGTTCGCCGTCGACTCGAGGCGGGTCGGTGGCAAAGTATCGCGCCTGCAGAAGTTTTCTGGTGTCCATGAGTTGGTCGGCGATGCGGTCGGCGAGGGCTTGCGGGAGGAAAGCCTCGCGTCGGGCTTTGACCTCGACGCATTCGATCCGGAAGGATCGTTGCCCGACACGGACCAAGAGCAGGTCGCATCGACGGGCTCGTTCGCCGTCGCGCGATGTCGGGCCGAAGATCTCGGGGTGGGCGTCGACCGGTATGACAATGACACCGTCAAGCTCGCCACGTTGTCGTAGATGCATGACGAGTGCACCGAGGCTGACGGCTTCGCGGGCGAGGGTGTTCTCGCCGAGCAGCCGCAGAGCGAGGCGCCCTGATACGACCGACAGGGTTTCAAGGAGATCGCCGACGCTCGCGTCGATGGCAGCCAGCCCGAGTTCCCGCATGGCGGAGGCAAGCAGCGCGGCGACCTCGGCACGGTGGGAGGTGGTGACGCTAAGACGTTCGCCCATGCCTTCGACGAAGTCCGGGGCGTAATCCAATAGGTATGCGCTGTCGAATCCGCTGCTCAGCGGGTCCTCATACAGGTTGAGGCCGAGAAAGCGGTCTACGGTGAGCACCCAGTCGGTGCGCTCATGGAGGCTGCGAAGCTGTGACAGACGGTCTTCGTTGAGAGTGACGTCGACGCTTGGCGTCGCGGAGGCATCTCCCATCCATCTTGCTAGGGCACCTTGATGGGCTCGGTGCGTGGCGGAGATGTCGCCGTGCTCGTTGGCCGGCCGCGGCCGTAGCGCAGCGACGTTGCGCCACACCAGTCGTCCGTCCCGCTCGACGGCGTGGGTCGTTGTCGGCGTCAGGAGGTCACGGAAGGAAGCCGAGCGGCTGGGTGGTGCGGAGGTAAGGCCAAGCTTTCCGGTGGGAAGGTTCTGTACAACCGCGAGGTGCGCGCCAGTTTCGTCTTCCAGGATCGCCTTGGTGGCCCGCACGGCCAATGACAAGGGTGGGGACAGGTGACTTCCCTGTGCGGCACGTGAGATCAGGCGCAATGAGCGCTGCAGGTCCTGGACAGGCGCCATTGGATCGGTGAAGGAGGTCTGGTCCGTGTAGGCGACGACTTCGAGCCGCTGACCCTCTGGTGCGTCCTCGCTTCCGGGGATGACCAGCGGGCGCAGAGCTCCGGCCAAGAGCCGGCCCGAGCCGGGATTGACGGCCAACAGCCGCAGCGCGGACCCTCCTGGGTGCGCCGCTCGAAAGGCCGCTATACGTTCGAGGACCATGTCCGACGCGGCGCGTTCTTGGGCCCCTTCACGGACGATTCCCAATGCGGCGCTGATGACGTCGGCGGCGGTCTCGGCGGCGGCTCGATCGACGGGCAGATATAGAGCGGTGCCGTGGGTGAGTTCGGAGTCATACACCATCGGTGTTTCGTCGGCTGACAGCAGCACGAAGGGCAGATTCGCCGCCGTTACCCGACCCGCAAGTTGCAGGTCCACGGCCGCGGGTCGGGCGGATCGTGGAAGACCGTCGAGTCCTGCCGCCCACCGGCGGAATACGTCATCATGCGTCGCAATCCACGCAAGGCGAAGAGGGTGCAGTGGGAGAATCACTACACCGCTGACCGGACCCGCTGCCGTTCGTGCATGCACGGTCAACGTGTCCAGGCGCAGCAGAGCAGAAATCTGTTCGCGGTCGGTAGTGTCGAGCGCCCGACGGTAGGTAGAGAGGTAAGACGCGACGAGCTGCCGCAGCTCGTCGGTCCATTCGATCGATTCGGCAGTATCGCGGGGGGCGGCTTCGGC
Source organism: Micromonospora sp. NBC_01638 (assembly GCF_045209745.1). Classification (NCBI taxonomy): domain Bacteria; kingdom Bacillati; phylum Actinomycetota; class Actinomycetes; order Micromonosporales; family Micromonosporaceae; genus Micromonospora; species Micromonospora sp. NBC_01638. The sequence continues at coordinate 3,401,104 of NZ_CP109273.1, read as the reverse complement.
GAGGGCTTGAAGGACTCTGCCGCGCCGTTCGCCGAGTGTGCGAGGCAGCTCGAGGGGTACATCAGCTATAGATTGAGCTTCTAGACGCGTGCCGGGCGCGACAGTGCCGGACAACGCCGAGGGCCGAGCTCGTTGTTCGATGAGGCGACGCTGCAGGTTCACCAACAGGTCCGAAACGCGGATTTGACTGACGCGCCGATTGCCTAGTCGAACGGAGAAAACCTGTCCCGGCAGATCCCACGTGACGAGGTCCTCGGTGCGATCGTCCAGCCCGTCGACGGCTGCCCGTAGCACGGCCTCTGGAAGGGACGTCGCCGAGGCGGTTCGCAGACTCTCGGTTGGGTCGCCGTCGACGACGACGACTTCGAACTCCTGGCTGTCAACCTCGGCTGGTGCGCCGTCGGATAGCAGGACTCGGTCGCCATGGGAATCAAGAGCTTGCAACCGGACAACGAAACGGCTGCCCTGAGCCAGGTCGTCTTCGGTCACGTTGAGCTTGACGGTGGCACGCCTCTTGCTGCCGGCGGCCTTCGCGCTACCAATCGCGCTGGTCTCCTCTGACCGGGCGTCTTCGGGCGGCAACACCTCGAGTAGCCAGTTCGCGACAGTGCTGGTTTTCGGTGGATCGGTGGTCCACTTGACAGCGACGGTCCCGTGGCTGTCCTCGGGGACCTGGCAGATAAGCTGACCGTCCGCGCCGAACTTAAGTTTGCTGGTGGCGTCCAACGCATTGTTGGCCTTGATAAAAGGCGCGATAACGACCGAGGTGAGCTCGCTCTCGACGTCGTCAACGAGAGGCCAGCATTCGAAGGTAAGTCGCCCCGAGTGCTCGTCGCCCAGCAACTTCGTCCATCGGGTCGCGTTCGACAGCGGCGACCCCTTTGATTCGAGAAACGCCCGTAGCCGCAGCCTTTCTTCGGAGTCCCGCAGTCCTGCATCCACGAGCCGGTCGCTGACCGAAGCGGTGGGTCGGCGTGCGTGAGCGATCGCAGTCGCGGCAGCGGCGTTGCGTGCGAGTCTCTCAATGGCTGCGGGCCCGTGGTCAGGTATGAGTCCAAGGCGCCACAGTTGACGACCTAGGTTCATCTCATCTGGCTGCTGCTCAACAGCGGCCAGGAAGCTGGCCCACGCCGCTGTGCCAGCACGCCGGCCCGCCTGCGCTCGGAGGATCCGTAGTTCCTCGGCGATGTCGGATTGCCGCAGCTCACGGTCGAGGACCTGTCCGGCTCTCTGTAGCAGGTCGACGAGTGGCAGTCGCTTGAAGGAGTTGTCCAGGGAACTGGCCGCATGTCCTTCGCCGGCTGGTACGAGCAGGAGCAGCGGTCGTCGCTTGCGATTTCTCAGCTCAACGGCACGATCCGAGTCAATTGCGTGATCATGCGACGGCTGCCTCTGCAGGACGTGCACGTCGACGCGTGGGAGGCTCTCGGTAAGGGTATTGGCCAACCGGATTGCGTCCGTAGTGTCGATGTCGTCCAGCCGGACGCAATGGCCGGGGGCCACGTCACGCAGGTCCTCGACTAAGAGCCGGGCAACGGTGTCGTCGAGGAGGTCGAGGTGGAATGCGCTCACGCGGCGGCCTCTCTCGGACGGTTGACGAACTGGGCGCTGAAGTCATCAGAGAGGCTCTGGAAACAACCGAGCAGTTGGAGCTTTCGCACAAATGCTTCAAGGTTGTCGGCCGCTCCAGCTCGGCTGTCCGGGCCGTCCAACATGACAGGTGGGCGGGCGATGAGCAGGCCGAAACGTTGCTCGAGGCGGCGCAACACCTCGGCGATGGGCAGCTTCGCTCGGGTACGAATCCCGGACGGTTCAACGAAGCACAGGGTGAGCAGCGCCGTAAGCAGCTCATCCGACGGCGCGTAGCGCCATGTCGTGCGCGCCTTTTGCGTGCCGGCGAGTAGGCCATAGGTCTTGTTGATCCCACCGGTCGACCAGAACCAGGCAACCTGCTTCTCCATGCCGCCTTTGCGGAGGCCGTCGACCAGGACGGTCGTGAGTTGCTCCGGGACGCTCAGTCCTGAACGGCGAACCTCGTCGATGAAAGCACGCCCTTCGTCGCCGGAGACGGAGTCGTCCAGTGCCTGCTCAATCGCGCGTAGCTGCATGCGCAGCGCAAGGATCATTTCCGGATCAGTGCGCATGTCGCTGATGGCCCTTAGCTGTTGGCTGGCTGGCATCTCTCGGACGGAGTTGCCGCCGCCGACCAAGACTAGAGCCTGGTACAGGGTACGCAGCAGCAACCGATCAGCGAAGAAAGACCCGAGATTGTCGAGATCGCGCTGCACACAGCGCTGCGACAACTCGTCGGACGGGCCGCCGCGCCGCCTGGTGAAGTCGCAGTAGATCTCGAGCGGGTTGTCCGCATCTGGCTTATCGAGGTCGGCGGTCGGCTGGTGTTGAAGGACGGCACGCGCGGCGGCGGCCGTTCGCAAGGGGAGCTGGAATAACCTCAGTGACAGCAATGCGGCCAAGTGCGACATGGCTTCCGCTGGCGGCATGAGGGCGCCGTAGAGGCGCAGGAAGGCCAGCACATCGCCGCCGAGTGGAGCGACCGCTCCGGGGACGGCGAAGTCGGGCAATTCCTTAGATTTGAATAGCTTCGCGTTACCTGGGAAGACTTCCAGCAAGCGCAGGCAAAGCAAACTGTTGATGTCTATGCAGGTACTCTCGTCGTAGCATGGGGTCGCCGACGGCATCGGCCCCAGATCGACGCCAGCGCCGAACACATCCATAAAGAGCTTCATGATAATCTGCTCCGGATGTTTCTGCCCAACGCCTCGAACCGCAAGCAATAGACTGCGATAGGTCAGCTCGTCAGCCCGCCTGTTGCGTCTGCTCTTCGGTAGTCCTGACCTATAGGTAGCGATGGTTAGTGGTTGCAGGTAATCCATTTGAGCAACGTTTCGGCGCCGACCGGCCGTGCCCGTCTTTACGACCGAGGTGCGTAACCACCCGTCGAGTATCTCGCGACCGCGTTCGTGGCCGAAGCCAACGAGCTTGACCGACTGGCGTAGAGCCGATAGTCGGCTTTCATAGTCCTTCGGATCGGTGGTGGAGGCTGCCGTACGACCCCCTTTAACAGCGAGTTCCAGGATAGGGGTCATCATGCGGTCGACGTCGACGTCGTTGAGCTCGACCGGTAGCAGCAGGTCAAAACCGAGCGCGTTGAGGTCTTTAAGCTGCTTAGGCAGGACGAAACTCACGTCTCCTCCAGGTAGATGTGTTGGCCGCGGAGCACGGCGGTGCTCGCTGATCCGGCCGGGTCGACGATGCGCACGACTGTCGCACTTTGGCGCCGAAGCTGAGCGGCGAAGCCGTCCAGGTCTTGCCGGACAGCATCGGAATGTACGTCGTTGAGAACCTCTCCGTCTGCAGCACGTAGGACGAGTTCGACGGTGTCCAGTGTCAGTGGTAGCCGGGAACCGGCGTCGTGCTGCAGCGTGAGCCGGTCCGGGATGGACTCGACATAGGACTTAGTCCCGCCGTGCACTTCGAGACGGAACTGGTCCGAGGGAATCTCTTTTAACACGGCCCAGCCGCTGCCACGGTCGCCTTCCTTAATGGCGAGACCAGTACCGTCGTAGCGCGGCGCGCCGACAATGCGACTGGCGCCCAGCAGCAGACGAGGCAAGGCGGCGTCATCCTCGGGGTGCCGCAGCATATAAAGGAAGTCGTCGAGGTAGCGGTAGGCTCGCGCTCGACGACGGTCGAGGGCTGGAGTCGTCCAAGTTGCCATGTAGAGCCGCCGTAGCGCGGTAGCTGCAGCACGCGGATCAAAGGCGGCAGAATCGGGGACAAGCTCTGGATCGAGCCGGGCGACGCGCTCTACCTCCGGTGAGGCGACAAGGGCAGGGTCCACGTCGGCCCATTCCCGTACCAGGTAGTCGCCGCTGGCGGCGTCGAAGGCCAGGTCGTGCAGCAGTGCGGACTTGTCGCGCGAGGGGTCCAGGTTCTGACGGGTTGCCTCGTGCACCTCCTGACAGGTGCGGTCCCCCGTGATTAGCCAGGCAATCGCGGAGCGCACGTCCCGGAAGGTGGCGCGGCGCAGGCGGCGAAGGTGGCTTATGAGCACCAGCTCGCCGACCGCTTGCTGCGAGTGCGTCTGGAGCGCGGTCGCGTTCTGTAGCATCGGGCAGGTCTTGCGGGAGATGCAGCTGGCGCAAACTTGCCAGCGGGTGTGGGCGGTGAAAGCATCCACGATGTCAGTGGCCAACCCATGGGAGTCGAGGTCGGCCAATGCGCGCTGCTTGAGGTCTACGACGGTCACCTCAGGAGACGCCGGGGCTTGCTCGTCGATCTGCGCGCGAACTTGGCCGGCAAGATCCTCGTACAGGTCTTCGAAATCTGTGAAGAACTGCAGCAGTCTGCCGTCGTTGGCTGCGATCAAAGCCGTATGTTTGTTCGGGTCGCGCCCGTCGGGGTCTAGGGCTTGTTGGATCAGACTGTCGGACGAGGTGCCCTCATGTGACTCGCTTGCGTCGTAGACCGCGACATAGGTATGACCGTCGCGTTCGAGCCGCCAGCCTGCGTCGTTAACTGCGAGGGTCGTGGCACCTCGCTCGCGCAGTTCCTGGCCAGCCTTCGCGAGAAACGCGGTTTTTCCGTCACCGGGATTGCCGGTGAGCAACACGACTCGTAGTGCACCTTCAAGGATTGCCGGCATGAGCTCGACGTCCAGACGAGTGCGGACGTAGGTGTCGACGGCGAAGTCATCGTCGAGACCTCGATTGCCGCTGTTGCCTCCGGTGCTGCCACGGTACAGCCGACGAAGACTGTCGACGGTGGGGTTGATGAGCTCCTCACCGGGGGCCGCCGAGGAAGCCTGCGCCATGTCCAACTGCGTGGCGAGCTTTACTGCACTGGCAGGCCGTTTGACCGGGTCCGGGTCAAGTGCCTGGAACAGCACCTCAAGGAATGCTGCGCCGTCTGGCCCCCACTGTTCCTTCTCGCTCTGGGTCGGTAGCACTGGCGTCGAATCCCGCAGCGGCCCTTCAGCGGCATCGCCGGCATACGGCGGCCGGCCGAGCATGCACATCGCGAGACTTGCGGCGAGCGCGTAAAGATCGCTCTGCACCGTCGCCGGAGCGCCTTGCAGCACTTCGGGCGCCATGACGAACGGTGTCCCTCCCCCCGAACGGTTACCGATCTTTCCCGTAAGGCCGAAGTCAATGAGGACGGCGGAGTCGTCGGGGGTGATGATGATGTTGCCGGGGCTGATATCCCCGTGCACAAGGTCGAGCCCATGGATGTGGTCGAGTGCCTGCAGGACGGTTGAGGCGATGCGGCGGGTGAGGTCCAACTGCAGCGGCTCTTGTCGCGCCTTGTCTCGAAGGCTTACCCCGTCGATGTAGTCGTTGACGAGAAACCCCGGCGGGGGCTGCATCTGGATGTCGTACACCCGGGCGCAGTTGGCATGCCTCACCCGTTCAGCGGCGTCGTACTCCTGGCGGGCGCGTGCCGCGACGTCCTCGTCGTGAAATTGCTTTAGCACCAAGCGCCGTTGTCGGTCGGCGTCCCACACTGCCCAAGTCGTGGCGTAGGCCCCTTGGCCCAGTCGACGCTCGATGCCGTAGCGGTCCTTAATCGTGGCGCCCGGACGAAAATCGTCACCAGCCGGCCGTGCCGGCTCTGCCGGTTCGATCAGTCGAGTGGCAACCTCCGCGGCCGTAGGGCGGCGCTCAGGCTTAGCGATCAGGCAGTCGGCGAGGGCGGCGCCGAGATCGCCGTGCTCCTGCAGTGCGTCGGCGACAGCTGGGACATCGGGGGCGTCGTGCACCTCGCCAATGAGCCAGACCGCCATGGACAAGGCCAGGGAGTAGACATCTGCGGCAGGGGTCGCCAGAACGAGGCTCTCCTTGCACTCGGGGGCACGGTAGGGCAACCCGAGATCCTCGTAGTCGACGAAGAGTGCAACCGACTGCTCGCCGCTGATCCGAGCCAGATAGAAGTCGCTGAAGCAGACGCGCATCTGCCGGCCGAGCCAAATACGTCGCGGGTGCAGGCCCCGGTGGAGCAGTTTGGCCCCGTGTACCTCGGTCAACGCCTGGAAAGCGTCGCGCACGACGGGTCGCGCCACTTCGACGGGGAGCCGATCATCCGGCCGAGCAGGATCGGATTGATCGACCGAGACACGCAGATTGCGAGCATCCGGCGGCGGAACGACAGGAACAATCAGCCATTGCCGGGCCTCGTCGGCGATGACAGGGTGCGACTGCCAGGCCCGGCCGAGGTCGGCCAGGCTGCGAATGGCGCGCTCCTCCCGCCGGATAAAGTGTTCCGGGTCGTCACCGCCCCAGCCGTGCAGGGGATAGCAGCGCAGGAGGACGACTTGCTGGTCGAGCTGTGCGCGGAAGCAGCGGGCACGTCCCACCGGCGCGAGTTCTTGATCCACGGTATACGGGCCGATGTTGACGACGCGATCATCTCGCTGCGGCAGTCCTTTCAGCACTGCCAGCGCAGACGCCCGCACCGGCGCAAAACCCGAACGCGCTGCCTTGTCAAGCCTTCGTAGGCCCTCCGCTGCTAGCGGCAGAGGCAAAATCAGCTCGCGCGAGTCATGTTCCCTGGCGCCGAGCAGATGCACATCGGGCTTCGACAGGATGATGCCAGCATGGACTCGGTGCTGGCCGCGCGCGGCAACTCCCCAGTGCGTCACTTTTTTTTGCAACAAGCCAGCGACGACGCGGGCGAGGTGACTCGCCCGGTCGAGGGGGTTGCGGCGGGGTTGACCGTTCACGAGCCACTGAGCGTCGCCCGCAACGATCGTCGGGCCCCAGTGCTTTTCGTCGAGGAGAAAGATCAGCTGCTCTCCCACTACCAGCAAGTCGACGTCGTCGCGCCGGTCTCCGGGCAGCTTCCGTCCAGCGATGACCTCCCAGTCAACCGGCAGATCGGCGGCCAGCGACTCGGCGGCCAGCTTCTCGCCCGGCCCCACCCAGTCCCCAAGGACGGTCAACTGAGCCATGAATCAGGCTCCTTCGGGATAGTCGTCAGGCCATGTCCATCGCCGTATGTCGCCCTCGAGCGACCGGAGGCGGTCAAGATAGTAGCTGTCCTTGGAGTACGTGATCAGCAGCTGATCGCGGGCGCGGGTGGCGCCAACGTAGCCCACTCGTCCCCAACGCGCAGTCTCAATCGTTCCGTCCGGGGCCGGAAGCCCTTCCAATCCAACGAGAAACACGACGGCGAACTCGTAGCCTTTGGCGGAGTGGACCGTCATGACGGTGACAGCCGGCTTCGACGGTTGATAGCTGTCAGATTCCCAGGATCTAGCAATTTGGTAGGGAACATTAGCTTCATCCAATGCACGAGCGACTGCACCGATACCGCGTTTGAAGGCTACGAGCACGCCGATCTCGTGTGGCTCCCGTTGTTCCTGATCGAGCAAAAGCCGGATGTCCGCCGCCACCGCCAAGGCCTGCGAGGCGGGCTTTTCCGCCCAAATGAGGTCGACCGGCTCGCCGGCGGGCGCCTGGCCGGCGCCTGCGACAGTGAAGGTGGAATCAAGGGCCGCAGCGACATCGAGAATCTCCCGTGTGCTCCGGTACGGGATGTCGAGTTGCAGTTCGTCGATCGCATGGCCCGCGAGGGCGTTCCGGGCGTCTCCGTCGCGGTACAGGGCTTGAACGGGGTCGCCGGCCAGCATCGCTCCTCCGCGCCCCGGACGCAGCGCAGCCAGGGCGAACCTCGTCCAGGCCGGGAAGAAGTCCTGCCACTCATCAATCAAGAGGCCGTCGATAGTCGGGGTGATGCCGCGACGGATGGCTCGTCCAAGGTCGGCCTCGGAGTGCAATTCTTCCCGCAGATCGATGCGGTGGCCCATGTCCTGGGCGAACCGCCCGAAGGTGTTGACCTGAACAGACGGAGTATCGGCGAGGAGGCGCCGCAGGTGCGGCACGAGTAGACGGTTGTAGCAGAGGACCTGGATACGCCAGTCCGGATGCGACCTCGCTAGCCAGCGTGCTCGCGCGACGAGTACCAAGGTCTTGCCGCTGCCTGCAGGACCGTGGACAACCGCAACATCCCGTATGTTCCGCATGGCGACTTCCGCCTGCGCAGAATCGAGCCGCAAGCGATAATGCGCCCGCCCTTCCGCATTGGGATCGTCAAGCGATCGAACGGGCAGGTCAGGGAAGAGAAGTGCCGGCGTGAGCCGCTGCTGCAGCCGCCGGAGAGCGTCAACATCTACCATGGCAGGGAGCCACGTCTCCGCCCAACGCCCACCCTGAACATCGGCGGCACCCAGCAGAAGTGCGCTGCCCTCAGCAGCCGGGGCAGGTGCCACGATTCGGCGGATGATCGGAAGATCGCCTAGTTCCGGAGCGTCCTGACGGAGGTTAGCCACTTTGCGATTTAGACGAATAGCAGGCGCTCTGTCTTGAACATCAATGTTTTCACCGGCGATATCCATGACACATAGGCCACGTTCCTCATCGAGTAGAATCATGTCCGGCCAGTCGTCACTGCCGGCCTCGATGACGTGCATGCCCAGCTGGCGCGCTGAGTCCAGTACCAGTTTCCTTAGGCCCTCAACGCTCGCCACAGAATCTCTTGTCATGAGTCGACCGAGCGCTCGGGCGCCCGCCGCGAAACTAGCAGCCGGTGTACCGGCAGGTCCGGGTTGTGCCGCAGCAGCACGGCCACCGCGATCTGCATCGGATCCCCGGTCAGGCCCGTCCAGCGCACGGTCTCGACCGTCGAGAGCCCGTCGAGCTGCCCTGGGTCAACGACGAAAAGGGCCGGCTCGAACCTGCCGGCCGCGCGCAACAGAGCATTCGACCGCATTTGGTAAGCCTCATCCACAATAATCCCAACCCAGGAACAGTCGGTGACGGTGGCCGATTTGGCGATCGTACCGACGGTGACGGCCCGAACGCCGAGGTCGGTCACCTTCACCCCGACCCAGACCATCTCCTGGCCCTTCACCCGCTCCGACTTTCGGTAGTCGGCGGCGGCGGAGAGCCGGCCGATGCACAGCTCGGACAACTTCTGCGCCAGACGGTCGGTCAGGTCGTCGACCTGCTCGTTGGTCTGCGCGATGACGATCAATCGCTCAACGGCAGCGCACACTACAAGGGCTGACTTGCCGGCCTCGCGCGACGAGACAACCACCACTCTGCAGCGATCGCGGAAGCGCAGATTGGCCAGCACCGCTGTGATCACCCGCTCCGCTTCCACCGCGGGCGGCATCTCCAGCCCGGCAAGCATCGACCTCACCTCCCCACAAGGTGTGGCGCGGACATTACGCCCGGAGCCCCGAGAGTGGGACCCCGAGGTATTCAGCCGATCAGCCGGTCCCAAGTAAGCTGTTTGCGCTGTCGAGAACCTCCAAAGGTGAGATTGCTAAAGGCGACGACCTGCCGATGCTGCGCGTTTCCGCAGGTCAACTGCAGGCGATAGCAGTGCACGGATAGTCAGTGGGCCCCTGGTGAGGGTGATAGGCCAGGCAAGTCTTTAAACGATGTAAAGCACCACTGTCGCCAACCCGACAGCTGCAGTAGGCCCTGTGGCGGACAGCGCCGCACGGCCACTGCCAGCTAGGTTGCCGGGATGACGGATCTTGAGCGAGGTCTCTACGAGCACCTGATCACTCGTGAGCTGGCCGACCGCCTCCAGCACGTCGACCCCGCCCTCATCCAACGCAACAAACTCGACCCTGCCGACGCCCACCACACCCTCGCCCGCCACATCGCCGCCCTGGCCGCCCGAGCCCTCCAGTCCCTCCCCAACGGCGACGACAAGCTCCACCACCAGGTCACCCTGGCGAACCAGATCGCGGACGCCATCGCCACCCTGAGCCCAAAGGCAGCCACGGAGCAGGACCAGGTAGCCGACGCCAAGCACCTGCTCCACGCCATCGCCGCCCCACCGACTCCACCCGCGCAGCCCACCTTCCCGCAGCGCCCCACCACCCCGCTCTCCACCGGCGCCCTCCTCGTCAACGGCCGTCACCAGCCCCGCATCGGTCACGAGGTCAACCACGAGATGGCCTCCGCCGACCAGGTCGACCTGCTCTGCGCGTTCATCAAGTGGTACGGCCTCCGCATCGTCGAGCCAGCCATCCGCGCGCTGGTCGCCCGAGGCGGCAAAGTCCGGGTCATCACCACGACCTACCTCGGCGCCACCGATCAAAGAGCGTTGGATCGGCTCGCCGAGCTGGGCGCCGAGATCAAGGTGTCCTACGAAACGAGGACCACCCGTCTGCACGCCAAGGCATGGCTGTTCCGCCGGGCCAACGGCACCACCACCGCATACGTCGGCTCGTCGAACCTGTCGAAGACCGCGCTGGTGGACGGCGTGGAGTGGAACGTCCGCATCTCGAACATGGAGCAGCCGCACGTCATCGACACGTTCGCGGCGACGTTCGAGGACTACTGGAACGATCCGGCTTTCGAGTCGTACAACGCAGCCAGGGACGCCGAGCGGCTACGACACGCGTTGAGCGGCGAGCGCCGCGACGAGGCCCCGACCCAGATCTCGAACCTCGACGTGCGCCCGTACCCCTATCAGGCCGAGATCCTGGCCGACCTGGATGCCGAGCGGCTGGTGCACGGACGCTGGCGCAACCTGGTGGTGATGGCGACCGGCACCGGCAAGACGGTGGTCGCCGCCCTCGACTACCGCCGGCTGCACCGCAACAAAAGGGCAGACTCGCTGCTCTTCGTCGCTCATCAGGAGCAGATCCTGCGGCAGAGCCTGTCGACGTTCCGGCAGGTGATGGGGGATGGCAGCTTCGGCGAGACGCTGGTCGCGGGCGAGAAGCCGAACGGCTGGAAGCACGTCTTTGCCTCCATCCAGTCGCTGCACCGGCGGGAGGTCGACCCCGAGGCGTACGACATGGTGATCGTGGATGAGTTCCACCACGCGGAGGCCCCGACGTACGCCCGGCTGTTGGAGCGGCTGCGTCCCCGCGTACTCCTGGGCCTGACGGCGACCCCCGACCGGGCCGACGGCGGCGACGTGCGCCGGTGGTTCGATGGCCGGGCGGCCGTTGAGCTGCACCTGTGGGAGGCGTTGGAGCGGCAGTTGCTGGCGCCGTTCCAGTATTTCGGGCTGCACGACGACGTGGACCTGTCGCAGGTCGCCTGGAAGCGCGGGCAGGGCTACGACCCGACGCAGCTGAACACGATCTACACCGGCAACGATGCGCGGGCGCGAACGGTGCTGCGGGCGGTCCGCGACAAGGTGGACGTCGGGCGGATGCGCGCGCTCGGGTTCTGCGTGAGCATCGGGCACGCCGAGTTCATGGCCGCCTGGTTCAGGAAGCACGGTGTCGAGGCGGCGGCGGTGACCTCGCGGGCCGGCACCGATCGGGCGGGGCTGTTGCGGGACTTCAAGGCCGGCAAGCTTCGGGTGCTCTTCACCGTGGACCTGTTCAACGAGGGCGTTGACCTGCCGATGGTCGACACGATCCTGATGCTGCGGCCCACCGAGAGCGCCACGATCTTCCTGCAACAGCTCGGCCGTGGGCTGCGCCTCGACGACGACAAGCCCTGCCTCACCGTGCTCGACTTCATTGGCGGGCAGCACGCCAACTTCCGCTTCGACCTGCGCTGGCGTGCCTTGACCGGGGTCAGCCGACGGGCGATCACCGAAGCGGTCCGCGAGGACTTCCCGAGCCTGCCGAGCGGCTGCCACGTCGAGCTGGACCGGGTGGCGAAGGAGGTCGTGCTCGCCAATCTGCGATCGGCACTGCCCACCTCGAAGGCCGGTCTGGTAGCCGAACTGCGGCAGCTCGGCGACGTCAGCCTGGCAACATTCCTCCGCGAGACCGGCCTAGAGATCGAGGACGTCTACCGGTCGGCCAGCGTCGGCGGCTGGACCGGCCTACGCCGGCTCGCCGGCATCGAGACGTCCGCGCCCGGCCCAGACGACCGGGAACTCGGCCGGGCCATCGGTCGGATGCTGCACACCGACGACGTCGACCGGCTGGAGCTGCTGACCCGGGTCGCGGCCGGACCGCCGGCGCCAGGTCAGCAGGTGTACGCGGGGAACGGCCGACTGCTGGACATGCTGCACTTCAGCCTTTGGGGGCCGACCGCATCCCTAGCCAGGCGCAACGACCGGCTGGCACGACTGTGGAAGGAGCCGGCGCGCTGCACTGAGCTGCGGCAGGTCGCCGAGGTGCTGCGGGATCGCATCCATCGGGTCACGCCGACTGCCGCTCCGGGTGCGGTGCCATTGCGGGTGCACGCCCGGTACAGCCGCAACGAAGCGTGCGCCGCCTTCGGGATGACGAACCCGGGGTCACTGCGTGAGGGGGTGAAGTGGCTGCCCGACGCGGGTGCCGACCTGTTCTTCGTCACCCTGGTCAAGTCGGAGGCGCACTACTCCCCCACCACCATGTACGCCGACCGGGCCATCACCGAGACCCTGTTTCAGTGGGAGTCCCAGAGCACAACATCCTCGGCGTCGACGACGGGGCAGCGCTACGCGTCGGGCGGCTCGACCGTGCACCTCTTCGTTCGGGAAACCCGGATCGCCGACCGCGACCTGGGCGCACCGCCGTACCTCTACGCCGGCACCATGACGTACGAGTCGCACACCGGCGACCGACCCATGCGCGTCCTGTGGCAGCTCCACCACGCCCTCCCCGCCGACGTGTACGCCACCGCTCGCACGATCGCCGCTTAAGCCATCCGCAGCACACCCGTGGAGAGCCACTGAACGGTGCTGATCGCGCCCGGCCCGACGAAGCATCGAGCCGGGCGCGTCGAATGAGCTATGCCACGAAGCGGGACCGACGTCGGCGTCCGATCACGTAGCTCACGCCGCCGATGAGCAGAAGCGCACCGCCAATGCCGGCCAGGGCGGAGAGGTAAGACCCGCCTGGAGGAGTACGCCGACGAGCCTCGCCGCGCGCCTCGACGCTGGGGTGTCACGTGGTGCTGGCCGAGGGCGCGGCGACTAACCGGTGGCTCTGCTCCGAGCCGCGAAGACGCGGCCCGGCGGAGCTATCGGCGGTTCCACTGCTGGTTGGCCTGGCCGGTGCAGGTCCAGAGGATGAGCTTCGTGCCGTTGCTGGTGCCCTGGTTGATGGGGTCCAGACAGAGGCCGGACTGCACTCCGGTGATGGTGCCGTTCGCGTTGACGTTCCACTGCTGGTTCGTCCCGCCGTGGCAGTCGTAGATGGTGACCTGGGTACCCGGGGAGGTGCCGTAGCCGGCGGCGTCGAGGCACTTGTTGCCGTAGACGGTCAGTGCCTTGCCGGCGGTGTAGGTCCACCGCTGGTTCGTACCGCCGTGGCAGTCCCACAGATTCACCTGGGTGCCGTTGGTGGTGGAGCTCCCGGGGACGTCGACGCACCTGCCGGACCGGGCGCCCACGAGGGTGGTGGTGGTCTGCCCGCCGCCGCTGCCCGGGTTGCCGATGCTTCCGGGCACCGACTGCAGGGCGCTGTACCAACGGGCGGCCATCTTGTCGTAGCCGCCGGCCGTGGGGTGGATGCCGTCGATCAGGTCGGCGGTGGTGAGAGCGCTGTGCATGTCGACCAGGCGCACCCGTTTACCGGCGTTCACCTTGTTCTGGACGATGCCGGGTATCGCCGCGTTGAAGGTGCGAACGGCTGTCTCCTGGCCGCTGTTGGAGAGCGGAATGAGCTGCGCCACGAACACCTCCGCGGTCGGCACGGTGGTGGTGATGCGGTCGATCAGCGTGGAGAGCCGATTCGGCGCGGTGCTCACGTTGTAGTTCTGCAGGATGTCGTTGGTGCCGATGTGCAGCAGGACGGTCTGCGGCCGCTGGGTGTTCAGCCAGCCGACGATGTTCGCGTCGATCTGGTCGATACGCCAACCGGGATGCCCCTGGTGGTCGTGGTCGCCCAGGCCGGCTGGCCCGTTGAACTGCGATCCGACGAAGTCCACGGTGTACCGGTCGTTGACGAGACGCTGCCAGAGCCCGATGCGGTACCCGCCCGGCACCTGGGTGCCCTCGGTGATGGAGTCGCCGAGCGGCATCACACGCACCCCGCCGTTGGACTCCGCCTGGGCCGGACCGGTGGGTGTCACCACTCCGGCGACCACGACACCGAGCGCGGCGAGCGTCGCGAGCCATTGTGCCCTCGTTCGCATAGCTTCTCCCCTGGTTGGTCGAGCTGGCCGAGGGCATGGGCCGGCCGGACCGAGCAGCCGCCGGCTGCCGGGCGTTACCCGGCGCGCCGACAGTCACTTGGGCATGGCGCAACTGCCTCAGCACTGGGACGAGTGTGAGCGCTAACAGCGATGATTGTAGATTCCTTGGGTTAATCTGGTCTAGCTCTGTTTGATCCATCGGCTGTCGCCCGATCGGCGGCTGTCCGGACCACCCGCCCCGCGTAGACCGCCGCGTTCGTCCGTGACCCGGACGGCAACAACCTCGGGGACGTCTGCCACGCCCCCGAGTGATCGCGGGTTAGGTTACGAACATGGAGCAGCGGATCAGTCTGGTCACTCTGGGAGTCACGGACGTGGCGCGGGCGAAAGCGTTTTACGAGCAGCTCGGCTGGCAGGGCCAGGAGGTTGAAGAGACGGTCTTCTTTCAGGCCGGCGGCCTGGCCCTCGTCCTCTGGGGTCGCGACAAGCTGGCCGACGACGCCGGCATCCACGACCCGGGCACCGGCGCAATGACCCTGGCCCAGAACGTCCGCTCCCGAGCGGAGGTCGACGAGCTGATCGCCACGGCGACCAAGGCTGGCGCCACGGTGACCAAGCCGGCGCGGGAAACGTTCTACGGCGGCTACGCCGGCTATTTCGCCGACCCGGACGGTCACCTCTGGGAGATCGCCTGGAACCCCGGCTTCACCCTCGGCCCGGACGGCACCCTGACCGTCCCCGACTTCAGCGCAATGGACTGAGTCCGCAGGCAGACCAGCCCAGCCACCGCGCATGAGCCGGCACGGGCGCGGATCAGGGCGCCGGAGACGGGCAGAGCAAAGGGCCCAGCAGCGGCAGTTGTAGGGGATCCAGGCAGACCATCAGCAGCGCGGGATCCGACGAAGGCGTCGCAGTCGGTGCCGGCCCGGTCGGGGACGCCGACGCGGTAGGCGTCGGAAGGGCAGGCGGCTCCGTGGCGGGCACCAGACCAGGCGTTGGCAAACTCGCCGACGGGGCCGGAGCGACGGACGACTGGGCCACCGCGATCGACGGTCCCACCGCACCCAAGGCGACCGGGCGGGACGCCAGCACCACCGGCCGAACAGCCGACGGGGCGTACGGAAGGCTCTGCGTCGCACGATCGACCGATCCGGCCCTGGCCTTGGGTGCCACCGGCCCGACGGGAAGGACCGGGACGAGGACCGCCTGAGCCTGAACCACGATCTCCGCCCGCTGCACCGGACCGGCCCGCTCCGGCCCCAGAGCGCCTGGACCGATCGTCGCGAACACCACCGTCGCGACGGCGGCAGCAGCGAGCGCCCGGCGGTCGGGGCGTACTGCCGCCAGCGGTGCCTCGTCCGGCCCCACCAACGGCAGCGGCGTGGGCCGGGCGTCCCGGTGCGCGGACAGCAGTGCGTCGAGCTGCGCGGTGACGGCGGCGCGTTCCCCGGCGGCCACGGCGACGGCGAGGGTGAGGTAGAAGCGGAAGTTCACCACGGCGCTGGCCGGAACGAGCAGCCCCAGAAGTCGACTGTGGTCCGGCAGCAGGGTGACCGGGACGTCCGTGTGGTGGGCGGCGCCGACCAGGTCTGCGTACGTCCACTCGCGCCGGCGCTCACTCCCGGAGAACGCCACCCGGTGGCTGGTCACGACGGCCATGCCACTGTCGACGATCCGCAGGCCCGCCGGCAGCGCCTCGCCCGAAGCCTCAGCGAAGGCACAGAGACCGCCCGGGGTGGGCAGCCCGGGGACGTGCCGCGCCTCGGCCTCGACCAACTCGGCGCTGGGGATGACGCGGAAGACGAGTTCGTCATCGTCGAGGTCCACCGGCAGGCCGGTGCGTGGCTGCGTACACCCGAGGAAGCCGGCGGCTTCGATGCGGAGCCGGACCAGGTGGTCGTTGCGGCGCAGCCAGGCGTCGGTGGCGTCGCGGTACGCGCGCTGCCGGCGCTCGTTCTCGCGCTCGGCCCAGGCGATCCGCCAGGGGGAGCGCGTCAGTGAGGTCACGGTCACACGTGGTACAACCAGTCACATACGTGACAGGGAACGCGGGCGGGATCGATGCATCCCTTTGCGCCCGAAAGGAGAGAATTGACGGGCATACGCGGGGACGGCCGCGGGGCCAGCCTGCGCAGGGCCCCCACAGCCAAGGAGTTTCCTGATGCTCGATGACATGCGCGTGCTGCGTGACGCGGTGCGGGAGTACCGCGTCACGGCGACGGCCGCTGGTCTCGACTGGCCGGACCAGGTCGAGTCGCCGGTCGGTCAACCGCCGGACGTGGTCTACCAGGTCTTCGGCGTGGATCACATCGCGGAGCAGCTGACGTGGTTGCAGTCGCAGCGCTGGCCCGACCGGCACCTGCTGCCCAACGTCGGGTGGCGGATGCCATGGCCGGAGGGCGGGGACGCGCTGGACTATCTGACGCTGCTGCGAGCCCGGCAGCGCGAGTGCGGGGTGAACATGGCCATCGTCGAGGACGGCTTCGAACACACCGAGGAGTTGTCCGACGCCATCGACGCCGCCAAGGCGTCGCTCGACGCGTAGTCCGGGTGCCGGCGGCTGTCCGGGTGACAACCCGAACAGCCGCCGGCCACGTCGGACCTACGAGGCCAGGGCGCGGACTACCTGCGCAGTGAGGTGAAGAACTGCCTCATCTCAGCGATCGAGCGGGGGATGTTGATGCGGCGGCACGGCGGCGGCACGGCATGGCTGGATCAGGCCGGCTGACCGCCCTCCGGCATCTCGAAGACCCGGCGGACGTCCACCTCGACCTCGCCGATCGTCTCGGCGAAGATGTCGGCGAACCGCCGCCCCCACTCCACCGCCTCCTCCTGGGAGCGCACGTCCAGCAGGGCGAACCCGGCGATCAACTCCTTGGTCTCGGTGAACGGACCGTCGGTGACGGTGATCTTGCCGCCGCTCACGGTGATCCGAGTCGCGCCCTTGGAGGTCTCACACAGCCCCTCGGCGGCGAGCAGCACACCGGACTGCGCCACCTCCTTCATGAAACCCTCCATCCGGGCGATGAACTCGGGGCTCGGGTTGAACGCCTCGGGCAGGTTCTCGTCGAGCTTGTGCATCAGCATGTAGCGCATGGTTTTCGGTCCTCTCGTGATCAATGAAACGACGGTCAGCGGGCGAGCTGGCGGCCGCAGAGCGCCGTCAGCCAGGCGAAGATGACAGCGCAGCCGAGCGCCATCCGGACGCTGATGGTGTCCTGGTCGGGCCAGGCCAGCAGCACGACCGCGGCCAGCGCGCAGCCGAGGGAGAACGCCGCCCAGCCCCGCTCCCCGACCCGCGACGACCGACGGGCGAAGACGAGACAGGCCACGACCAGCGACCCGAAGGCCAGCATCGCCCCGACACCGTGGCCGACGGCGTGCCAGCTCAACGTGTCCGGCGCGCCCTCCGGGGCACCCGCCGGCCAGCCCATGCTGGGATCGGAGACCAGCACCCCGCCGATGATCAGGCCGATGCCGTGTACGGCGACGAGCGCCGGTCCCCACGTGCCGGCCGGCTCGCCGCGCAGCGCCCGGCGCAGCCCGACCGCACCGGCCAGGGCGAGCAGCCCGGTCAGCACGAAGTTGGCGATCTGGATCCAACCCAGATCGCCGAGGGCGAGCAGGCTCAGCGGTTGCCGGCTCAGGTCGAACCCGTCGCGGGTGAGCACCTGGGCCGCCGCCACCACCCCGAACAGCGGGCCGGCGACAACTCCACCGGCCAGCAGCGCCCTGGTCGTCGTACGCCGGGAGTCGACGCCCGCCACCGCGGACCCTGCGCTCATCGCGTTCGCCGTCGTCATGTCGATCTCCTCGTCCCTGCCGGCCGGTCGCCGGTCTCGCACGCCGGTGTGAGCCGGCTTTTCACTGACGCGTCGAGCGGCCGGCACGGGATACGACATGACGGTCGAACATTTCTCAACGGGCCGGCGCGACGCCTCGGGCGCAGTCGGCGGCGCGGGCGAGCAGCAGCGCGCGCTCACGTTCGTTGCCGGTGAGCTGGGCTGCCCGGTCGAACTCAGCCCGCGCCTCGTCGTAGCGGCCCAGCTTCGCCAGCAGGTCCCCGAGCACGCTCGGCAGCAGGTGGTAGCCGGCCAGCGCCGGCTCCTCGGCCAGCGCCCGGGCCAGGTCCAGGCCGGCGGCCGGGCCGTCGGCGAAGGAGACCGCGACGGCCCGGTTCAGCTCCACGACCGGCGACGGCACGATCCGGGCCAGCTCCGCGTAGCCGGCCGCGATCCGCGCCCAGTCCGTCTCCTGCGGGGTACGCGCCCGCGCGTGACAGGACGCGATCTCCGCCTGAAGGGTGTACGGGCCGGGTGGGATGTCGGCGGCTCGGGCCTGGTCGAGGGCGGCCAGGCCCCGGCGGATCAGCATCGGGTCCCACCGTCCGCGGTCCTGTTCCATGAGCAGGATCGGCTCTCCGGTGGAGTCGACCCGGGCGGCGGTGCGGGACGCCTGGATCTCGAGCAGCGCGGCGAGCCCGTGCACCTCCGGTTCTGCGGGCATCAGCCCCTGCAGGACACGGGCCAGGCGCAGCGCGTCCGCGCAGAGGGCCGGACGCATCCAGTCGTCGCCGGCGGTCGCCGAGTAGCCCTCGTTGAAGATCAGATAGATCACCTTCAGCACGGAGGCGAGCCGTTCGCCACGCTCCTCGACGCCGGGCACCTCGAACGGCACCTTCGCCTCGGCCAGGGTCTTCTTGGCCCGGGTGATCCGCTGCGCGACGGTCGCCTCGGGCACCAGGAACGCCCGGGCGATCTCCTCGGTCTTGAGCCCGCCGAGCATCCGCAGGGTCAGCGCCGCCCGCGCCTGCGGCGACAACACCGGGTGGCAGGCGGTGAAGACCAGGCGCAGGAGGTCGTCGTCGATCCGTTCCTCGAAGGCGGCGTCGAAGTCGGGGGTGAACTGCTCGTCGCCGAGGTCGCGCCCGAGGTCGGCGACCCGGCGTTCGAGCAGGCTCCGGCGGCGCAGCGCGTCGATGGCCCGTCGTTTGCCGACCGTGGTGAGCCAGGCGCCCGGGTTGGCCGGCACCCCGTCGCGCGGCCACTGTTCCAGGGCTGCCACCAACGCGTCCTGGGCCAACTCCTCGGCCCAGCCCACGTCACGCACCAGGCCGGCAAGGGCGGCGATCACCCGCCCGGCCTCGATCCGCCATACCGCCTCGACGGTGCGGTGCACCTGCTCGTCCCCCATGACCGCCCATCACAGCAGGCCGGTCCAGTTGGGACAAGGAACGCCGCGCAACCAGGCGTCAGCCGGCCCGCCGCCGG
Source organism: Micromonospora sp. NBC_01638 (assembly GCF_045209745.1). Classification (NCBI taxonomy): domain Bacteria; kingdom Bacillati; phylum Actinomycetota; class Actinomycetes; order Micromonosporales; family Micromonosporaceae; genus Micromonospora; species Micromonospora sp. NBC_01638. The sequence goes on along the minus strand of NZ_CP109273.1, from coordinate 3,381,762 downwards.
TCCGGCAGCGGGCCTCGGGCCGGAAACCGCGACTGTGTACGCGGCGGGTACGCCTCGCAGTGCTCGGCCCAGTGCTCGGCGGCGGTGGCGAGGGCGTCGGCGGAGACGGTGAGGATCAGCGGGTAGATCGCGCCGGACGGGCGGCGCATCCACGGTGGCAGTGACTCGGCGGAGAACTCCACGATCAGCTCCAGCCGGCGCCGGCGGATCACCCGGGTGCGCAGGGCCAGGTTGGGTTCGGTGAAGCGGACCAGCGCCGGTGGTGCGCTCAGCCCGAGGGCCGCGGTGGCCTGCCCGTGCAGCCAGCCGCCGAGCGCGCGGGCCTCCTCCACCATGAGACTCGGGTAGTGGTGTGACCAGGTCTGACCGTCGGCGGTGCGGGCGTCCACCTCGATGAGCAGCCAGTCGTGCCAGCCGGGCGTGGCCCGGTCGGGGTCGTCGGGCGGGTCGACGCCGGGCTGGTAGCCGACGGGGCGTATCCGCACCCGAGCGCCATCGTCAGACCGGATCTCCACTCGATCATTCTGACCGAACGAAGCGGACTTTCGCCCCCGAAACGGTCACTTGCTGACGGTCCGCCGCACGCCTCGGTGCTCGGCGCAGGCGTTGGACCGGCCGCCGGTCAGGCTGACCGAGCCGTCGCGGCACTGCACGAGGTAACCCCGACCGGCCCAGAACTGCGGCACACAGTCAAACCAGTCGCACACCTCGGTGGCCGGCCGACGAATCCGCGTGCCGCCACAGAAGTCGTACCCCAGCGGGTTTTCCGGCGCCCCGCAGCGCGGGTTCGCGGTCGTGCTGGCTGCCGGGCGTGGCGACTTTGTCGGCTTCGGCGCTGCGGTGCCCCGCACGGGCGCCGGGATGGCCGGGCGGACCAGCGCGGGCGCCACGCTGGGGCTGGGCGCCGGGATGGCGGCGACGGCGACCTCCGGGCCGCCGGTCGGGTCGGACGGATTCGACTCGATCAGCGCGGCCGGCACCAGCAGCGCGATGGCGGCGGCCACCGCGAGTGTCCTCCGACCACCGGGTACGAACGACGACAGCCGGGCCTGCCCGGGGGTCGCCGCAGCGGACCGGAACGGCTTGAGCTTCGCGTGCTCGGCGATCAGCTCGTCGAGCTGGGCGAGCACCGCGGCGCGCTGTTCGATCGCGTCGGCGAAGGCCAGGGTCAGCTTGAACCGGAAGTCCGGCGCGGCCTTGGTGGGCAGCAGCAACCCGGAGGTAGGCCGCCGGTCCAGCACCTGGATCAGGGTGACCGGCGCCGCCGGGTCGTGGGCCAGGCCGGTCATCCGGCCGTACGCCCAGTCGCGCCGGCCGCGTCCGCCGAGCAGCACGAGCCGACGGCTGGTGATCACAGCCATGCCGGCGTCGGTGACGCGTACGCCGTCGGGGCGGCGCGGGCGCAGCGGCCCGGTCTGCGCGGCGACCGTGAGGTCCGGCGCGGGCAGCACGGTGGTGTGCCGTATCTCGACAAGTTGCGCGGCGGGCAGCGCCCAGAGCACCACCTCGTCGGCGGCCAGTTCCAGCGGTAGGCCGGCACCGGCTGCCGCTGAGCCGTGGAAGTCCGCGGCCAGGGCGCGCAGCCGCCGTAACTCGTCGTCGCGTCGCCGCCACGCCGCCTCAGCGCCGCGGTACGTGTCGACCCGCCGCACGTTCTGCCGATGCGCCCACCGGTACCGCCAGGTGGAACCCGTCGATTCAGTCTTTGCCACGCCGACTCCTCCGCCGCGCAGGCCACCAATCTGGGGGTGTCACCCCGTTCAACAGGGGCGGCGCGGCGCCCGGACACGCCGGAACGGGCAAAATACCCGAATGGCGGAGCAACCAACACGATAAGGCGATACCGCTGCCGGCTCGACCTGCTGTTGTAGCGACCGGGTCAGGGTGCCTCGACGCCGGCGATCAGGTAGCGGTGCACGTCGGCGTCGAGGATGGCCGCTGTCTGCACGTCATCCGGCCCGGAGCCACGGAACGCGGCCAACTGCTCGGCGGACTCCCAGCGTTCGTAGACGTGGATCCGGCCCGGCTCCAACGGGTCGGCCGCGAGCAGGAAGTCGAGGCAGCCGGCTGCGGCGCGCGCCTGCGCGATTACCTGGCCGCAGTCGGACAGGTACGCGTCGCGCGCGGCCGGTTCGACCTGCAGACTGCCTGCGATGATCAACATGGGTCCTCCGGGGGTCGGTGTTGCTGATGAGTCTGATGCCTCTGAGTCATTTTGATGCCTGTGTGTCATCACGCTCATGCGGACATCACCGCCCGGACGGGTGACACCTGTCCCGGCGACCCCACCCGCCTCCGACGCTTCATATCGTGCAAACGTGAGAAAAAGCGACAAGTGGCGCTCATCTTCCCTGCTGGCGATGCCTGCCCGCGTATCCCTGAAGTAGCTGGCGGCGGCGGTCGCGCTTGCCGTGGTCGCGACGACCGGGCCGGCCACCGCGGACGGTCCGGGCCGCGGGCCCGACGCGGACCGACGCCGGAGCGGGCGCCGACCAGCGAGGTGTCCTGGTTGTCGTTCCCCGGCGGGGTGTTCGCGGTGGACTCGCTCGGGCACACCGTGCGCTACCGCGCCTGCGACGGCGACACCGGCCGGGTCGCCGACCCGGACATGCGGGTCGCCGCCGGGGTGGCCAGCGGCGAGGTCGTCGTCGACGGCACGGGCTACCGCTACCGCGTGCCGTTGGTCGGGCGGAGCGAGGGCACGCTCGAGGTGATCCGACGGCACCGCCAGCCGACCGAGCTGACCGGCGTGGTGGTCACCCCGACCGGCGGGACGGTCGAGGAGTGAGCCTGCGTCAGGCGCCGGGGATGTTCGCCGGCGGGTCCTCGCCGACCAGGTCCGCCGCCGGCGGCTCGGCCGACACCGGCAGCCCGAAGTCCGCGTACGTCAGGTCGAGCTGGGCGGTCTGCGACTGCTCGCTGGCCAACTCGATGCGGTAGCGAACCAACCGCCCCTGCTCATCGACGGACGCGGTGAACGGCACCGCGCCGGCCCGGTCGCCAAGCACCTTGCCAACGCCGCTGCCCAGCACCTCGCCGCTGTTGCGCAGGTCCAACGTGCCGGCGTACTCCCGTGCCCCCGTCTGCCGAACCCCCGCTGGCGCGGCCAGCGTGCTGGCCAACCGCGTGTTGTCCAAACCCTGCTTGGCCGCCGGCGCGCCCGGTGCGCCCACGTGCCACCAGGTCTTGCCGTCCCAGACCGGGACGCGGCGGTCCGGGGCGGTGACCCGCACGTACACGTCCGGCCCGGTGGTCAACCGCTCGATCTTCACGGCACCGGTGGGCACCTTCAGCGAGGTGGTTTCCAGACCACGCTTCGCCTTCGGGTCCCAGAGCAGCACCGTGGCGTCGCCGTCCGCGCCGCCGGTGCCCACCGTCAGCTTGTACGGCTGCTCGTCGGCCTTCGCGGCGGCGGCCTTCAGCACACTGACCGGGTCGGTTGCGACAGACGACGCCGCCGGACCGCCCGCGTCGGGTTCGTCGCCGGTCGCCACGAACGCCCACACCCCGGCGGCGACCGCCACGGCGAGGACGACGCCGGCGGCGATCAGCTTGGGCTTCTGCACGGTCATCTCCCCCGAGCGGCACGCCGTCAGCCGGTCGCCGATCGACGCTCACCGCGGTGCGGTCCGGCCAGACTAGCCGGACCGCACCCCGTCACGCGCGGTTGATCGCATTGGCGTGGATCGCCTCGTTCAGGTACGCCGCCAGCCCCGGGGCGATGTTCTCGTAGTACGCGGTGAACCGCTCGTCGGCCAGGTACATGTCGGCCAACCCGGTGTGCCCCTCGTACGGGCACTCGTAGAACCAGCGGCTGATGAGCTGCCGGTGCTCCTCGGCCAGGTCCATCGCCTCCGGGCTGTCGGCCGGCACGCCCGAGGCCAGCACGGCGACCATCCGCCGACCCCAGTCCTCGTTCTCCGCCTTGTGGCGCAGCCAGTCGTCCTTGCTGTAGCGGGAGGCCCGCCGGTTCGACTCCCGGTACGCGTCGGTGTCACCCCACCGCCGCTCCGCCTCGGCCTGGTGCTCCTCCGGGTCGACGTCGCCGAAGACCTCGAACCGCTCCTCCGGGGTGAGTTGGATGTTCAACTTGCTCGCCTCCAGCGCGAATTCGATCGCCGTGACCATCTCCTGCAACCGCTTGACCCGTACCGTCAGCAGTTCGTGCTGACGGCGCAGGTGCGCGGCCGGATCGGCCGCCGGGTCGTCGATGATCGCCGTGATCTCCTCAAGCGGGAAACCCAGCTCCCGGTAGTACCGGACGAGCTGCAACCGCTGCAGATCCGCGTCGTCGTAGCGGCGGTAACCGGCCGAGGTCCGCCCGCTCGGCGAGAGCAGCCCGATCTCGTCATAGTGATGCAACGTCCGGACCGTCACCCCGGCGACCTTCGCCACCTGACCCACCGTGTACGCCATGGTCCCCCTCCCTTCCGGGAACCAGGCTGCCGCCTGCCGCTACGTCAGGGTCAAGCCCGATTCTGACCCACCATGGCCGGGCCGTCCGGCCGCCCGTACAGATAGCCCTGACCGCGCGGGCAGCCGATCGCGGCGACAGCCTCGTGCTGGCGCTCGGTCTCCACCCCCTCGGCGACCACCGCCAGGTCGAACGCGCCGGCCAGCCGGGTGACCATTTCCACCGTGGCGTACGCCCGGTCGTCCGTCCCCAGCCGGGCCACGAACGACCGGTCGATCTTCAGCTCGGTGGCCGGGATGCGGTGCAGGTAGCTCAGCGACGAGTAGCCCGTGCCGAAGTCGTCGATGGCGATCCTGATGCCCAGCTCCCGGAGCTGGTGCAACCGCTCCAGCACCGTGTCGGTGCCCTCGATCAACGCCGACTCGGTCAGCTCCAGGGTCAACGCCCGCGGTGCCAGCCCGGCGGCGCTGATGGCCGCGGTGACCGTGGCGATCAGGTCCGGTCGGCGCAGGTGCGCGGCGGCGATGTTCACCGCGACGGTCGCCTCCGGCGCCCGGCCCTGCCAGGTCGCCGCAGCCCGGCACGCCTCGTGGATCACCCAGCGGTCGATCGGCAGGATCAGCCCGGTCTCCTCGGCCAGCGGCAGGAACCGGGCCGGCGGCAGCATCCCCAGGCGGGGGTGCCGCCAACGCACCAGCGCCTCGGCGCTGCGGACCGCGCCGGTGGCCAGGTCGACGATGGGTTGGAACTCCAGGTGCAGCTGCTCCTCGTCGACCGCGCGGCGCAGGTCGGCGATCAGCTCGGCGCGGGAGACGGCCGACTCCCGCAGCGCCGGGGTGCACGTCCGGTACGCGGACTTCCCCGCCGCCTTGGCCGCGTACATGGCGATGTCGGCGTCGCGCAGCAGGTCGGTGTGGGAGGCGTGCTGCGGGCCGAACTCGGCGATGCCGATGCTGGCCGAGGGGTGCACCCCGACGTCCTCCTCGCCGTCGGAGGGCTGCAGCGCGTCCAGCAGCCGCTCGGCGAGCCGCTCGGGTGAGACTGGCCGATCGCCGTCGACCAGCACCGCGAACTCGTCCCCGCCGAGCCGGGCGATGGTGCCGTCGCCGTCCACGGCCGCCCGCATCCGGGCCGCCAGCCCGGTCAGCAGAGTGTCGCCGGTGGCGTGCCCGAACCGGTCGTTGACCTGCTTGAACCCGTCCAGGTCAAGCAGCAGCACGGCCACCGGTCGCCCGTCGCGCAGGGCCAGGCGCAGCCGCCGGTTGAACAGCAGCCGGTTGGGCAGCCCGGTGAGTTGGTCGCCGTACGCGAGCCGGCGCAGCCGGGCCACCAGCCGCAGGTTCTCGTTGGCGGCCAACCCCTGGCGGATGGCGAGGGCCGCGAGCAACACCATCATGGTCACGAAGATCAGCTGCGGGGTCTGCCCGGTGGGCCGACGGGCCAGCACCACCGCGATGATCGCCCCGCCCACCGGCAGGTACGGCAACGCCACCCGCCACCAGGGCGGCAGCGGCGACTCGGCGGTGTCGTCGGTGCCGTCGCAGTCCGGCGGCGGCGGGTTCCGGGTGGCCAGGCCGATGAGCAGGTAGCTCAGCGGCCAACACAGGTCGATCGGGTGACCGGCTGCGTAGTCGGCGCGGGCGACCAGCGACACGTAGACGATGTCGGCGACGACCCGCAGAGTGAGGCTCGCCGCGAGCACGCTCATCGGCCGCCACATCGGCCGGGCCGGGCCGGCGACCGCGACCAGGATGGTGAGCTGCATCAGGTCGAACATCGGGTAGAGCAGCCCCAGCGTGCGCGCCGGGTCGGCCAACTCGGCCGCGGCCACCCCGCGGAAGACCAGCACCCAACCGATCGGCACCAGGGCCAGCGCTACGATCACCCCGTCCAGCAACGTACGGGCCCGCCCGACCGCGGTCCGTGGCGCGGACGGCGAGTTGAGCAGCGCGGCCGTGCCGGTGAGGATGCCGGCGGTGAAGACCACCCCGACCACCGGCGTGTGCGGCAGGTCGCCGCCGACGAGCCGCTGCACCGTCCAGATCGCCCGGCCCAGCGCGGCGAGCGCCATGGTGACGGCGAGCAGCGCCCAGAATCGGCGCAGCGGTGCCGGGTGCCGACGGGCCACCCCGACGCACGCGACCGTCGCCCAGCCGGCCACCACCATCCCGCCGAGGTCACTGACCAGCGCAGCGCCGGGCAACGCGACGACCAGCCAGCACGCCTCCACGAGAACGACCGCAGCCGCGACGTACGCACCGGCGGGGTTGAGCTTCCCCGCAGCCTGCTTCACGTCCTGTCGGGACACGGTCGCTCCGGCTCTTCGTCGTGCGTGCACCCTCGGAGGACCGGTCCACGGCAAACCCCGAAAGCCTAACCACCACTCAGGTACGCCGCCAGGGTTCGACACTCGCGTCGAGGGTGGTGGCAGCACCCAGCGACGGCCTCTCCGCGACGGGTAGAGGCTGACGGCGCGGCTCAGCGGCCGCCGGAGCGGTTCCAGGGTGACCGGGGCAGTGTGGTGCCGGCGAGTGGGCGGCGTGCGCGGCGGCGTTTACGCCGGCCGGGGGTGCAGGGCGGGCAGGCAACGGTGTACACCGCCACGCCGACCGGCGGCGATGGTCGACCGATCAGCCAGCAGAGGAAGCGTTCCATCGGAGGATCAGCCGACCGGAAGGCGGATCGGGATGAGGGGAATGAAGAACATCGCCCCGCAGTACCCACTCAACCCCGAAAAGTCACCAGATTCAGCCAGCGGATCAGGACACTATCGCTGACGCCTACTCGAGCAGTATAGCGATTGGTATACTTCGTTCGTGCGCCAGGAAGAGTGGGATGTCTTCTTCGACCCTTGGCGCGCGAGCATTCTGCTGGTTGCCGGCGACAAGGCTGGCCGATGGACAACCTGGTATCGAGAGGCCATCCCGCTCGCCGAGCAACGGTACGAGATTTACTTAAAGGAACGCGCACAGCAGGAGGGGGGACAGCGGTGAGTGGTCACGTGCGGTGGACGGACATCCGAGCGGAGTACGTGCAGCGTGCTGGCGGCGAGGCGGCTGTCGAAGCCGGTAAGGAAGAGCTGCTCGCGGAGGTCGTCGGGCACCGTCTCGCCGAGGTACGACGCTCTCGCGGCTTTACTCAGCAACAGATCGCTGAGCGGATGGGCGTGACCAAGGGTCGGGTGTCCCAGATCGAGCAGGGCCGGATCTCCGGTCAAGATGTGGTGGCCCGGTACGCTGCCGCCCTCGGTGGCCGGCTACACCAGGCAATTTACTTCGACGACGGTGACATCGCCGCCATAGCGTGAAGCCACGAGGGCCCAGGGCGTGCTCGCGCGCGCCGGCCCGTGGTGCGGTGGGCCGGCGCTCGCAGGTGTCCGCGGCTCAGCTGGCGGGCTCGGGCTCCAGGCCGGGGACCTCGGCGGGGAGCCAGATCGGCTGCCAGTCCGACACCTCGTGGTAGCGCCGGAGCTCGGCCAGCCCGGCCACCGACCCGCTCCAGGCCCCGTACGGCGGGCTGGCCTCGTCGAAGCCGCTCTGCACGAAGGTCAGCGTGGTCCGGCCACCGGACTCGGCCAGCTCCCAGCTCGTCACGCCGGTCGGTCCCCAGTCCACGGACATCCGTCGGCCGGGCTCCAGGTCGACGACCTTGGCCGCGTAGCCGGTCTCGAATCCGCCCATGGCGTACCGGCCGCCGACCCACGGCTCGATCCCGATGGGGTAGCCGAACCAGGCGCTGGCCTGCTCGGAGTCGGTCAGCGACTCCCACACCTTGTCGGCGGGGGCGGCGATGACCAGCTCGCCGCGCAGCTCGGCGGAGGTGAAGTCGGTGCGGGGCAGCAGCGGCCGGCCCTCCAGGTGGGAGGCCAGGTTGGCGATGGCGAGCGCCCAGTAGGTCTGGAGCACGCCGCGGATGCTGGAGCCGCTCATCGCCTCGGCGAAGTCGAAGTGGCTCTGCGTCAGCGTCAGCACGGTGCTGTCCGTGCCCTCGGCGGTCAGCTGGAACTCGGTGGTGGTCTTCACCCCGTCGAGCAGCCAGCTGAAGCGCAGCGTGTCGTCGTCGGCGTGCAGCAACTGCTGGTGTGGGGCGTCGCCCTCGGGCGTGTAGCGGCCCCAGAACTCGTACCGCTGGGGCAGCTCGACCTCGACGTGCTCGGCCAGCCAGAGACGCAGCTCGGCCGGGTCGGTCAGGGCCTCGCGGACGCGGCTGACGGGCGCGGAGAGTCGGGCCTGGACCTTCAACGGTTCACTCATGGTCGTTTCCTTTCGGATAGCAGGCGACGGCGAGCTTGAAGGCATCTCCTTCGCTGCCGCCGTAGCGGGTGAACAAGTCCTGAAGTGCGGTTTGCAGGTCGTGCAGGAACTGCTGGCGCTGCTCGGCCGGCACCCGGATCTCGCCGGAGACCCCGATCGAGGGCAGCTCGGGCGCCGCCCGGTCCAGGGCGGCGATGTCGGCCTGGACCTCTTCCATCAGATCGAGCAGGTAGCCCAGGCTCAGCTCGTCGCGGGCCCGGCGCAGCCCGATCCGCCCGACGAGCCGTGGGGACAACCAGTACGCCCGGGCAGCGGCCTGGTAGATGCCTTCGGTGATGCCGCGGACCTTGCGCTCGTTGACCAGCTCGACCAGCCCGGCCGCGACGAGCTGTTTGACGTGGTAGTAGACGCGCTGTGGCGTCTGGTCGAGTCGGGCCGCGATCTCGGTGCAGGTGCGCGGCTCGGCCAGTTGCCGCAGCACCTCGACGCGCTGCGGCTTGAGCAGGACTTCGGCCTGCTCGATCTGCTCCAGGTACAGGACGTCTCTCATGGCAAAATCAGTTTGTACGTACAAAACTTGTTTGTCAATTGGTTCGCGAGAAGCCGCGCCCACTTTCTCGGCGCGGCTTCAGGCGGCGGTCAGGAGACGGTCACGGCAGCCAGTCCGGCCGCAGCGGGTAGCCGTTCACGCCCTCGGGGCCGTTGTGGGTGGCCAGCACCTGATGCAGCTGGATGCCGTTGCGCTCGAATGCCATCCGCGATCCGGCCATGTACAGGCCCCACACCCGGGCGGTGCCCGCACCCACCTCCGAGACGCAGAAGTCCCAGTGCTCGACCAGGTTGCGGCACCAGGCGGCCAGCGTCAGCGCGTAGTGCTGGCGCAGGTTCTCCTCGTGGTGCACCTCCAGCCCGGCGTCGTGCAGCTCGCTGATCAGCCGGCCCGGACCGGCCAACTCCCCGTCCGGAAAGACGTACCGGTCGATGAACGCGCCCGAGCGGTGCGGCGCCCGATTGTCCGCGCGGGTGATGCAGTGGTTGAGCAGGCGCCCGCCCTGCCGCAGCCGATCGCGCAGCGCCCCGAAGTAGGCCGGGTAGTTGCGCACCCCGATGTGCTCGGTCAACCCGATCGAGGAGACGGCGTCGAACTGCTCCGTCGGCGCGTCCCGGTAGTCCATGTGCCGCACCTCCGCCAGCCCGGTCAGCCCCTCCCGGTCGATCGCGGCCTGCGCCCACTGCGCCTGCGCCTTCGACAGGGTCACGCCGAGCGCCTTGACGCCGTACTCGCGTGCGGCGTGCCGCACCATGCCACCCCAGCCGCAGCCCACATCCAGCAGCCGCATCCCCTTCTTGAGCGCCAGCTTGCCGGCCACCAGGTCGTACTTCGCCGCCTGGGCCTGCTCCAGCGTGTCGTCCGGAGACCGGTAGACCGCGCAGGTGTACGTCATCGACGGGCCGAGCACCTTTTCGTAGAAGGCGTTGGAGACGTCGTAGTGGTGCGAGATCGCCGTGCTGTCGCGGACCCGCGAGTGCCGCAGCCCGTTCATCACCCGCTTCCACCGCGGCTGTGCCTCCTGCGGTGGCGCCGGCGGCGGCATCAGCCGCTCCCAACCCAGCCCCCGGACCAGCGCCAGCCCATCGGCCAGCGACGGTGGGCGCAACCGCAGCTCGTCCTTGAGCACCCGCAACGCCTCGTACGGGTCACCCGGGTGCACCCCCTGCAACGCCAGGTCGCCACTGACGTAGGCCCGCGCCATGCCCAGGTCGCCGGGCGCGGTGAGCAGGTACGACAGCCCTCGCTCGGAACGAATCGCCAGGGTGAGGCCGGCGTCGGACGGGCCAACGGAGCTGCCGTCGTACCCGGTGATCCGCATCGGCAACGACCCCGTGGTGACCGTGCGGATGACATCCGCCACGGTCGGAGCGGTGCGTCCGCCCCCCGCTGGCGGGGTGGCGGGGACGCTCGCCGCCCCCTGATCTCTGTCGGTCAGGCTCATGCTCGTGCTACCGCCTTTTCGTACAGTCCCGTCAGCCGGTGGTCCGGGTCGTAGCGGTCTTTCACCGCTCGCCACGTGTCGCCGCCGTACAGACGATCGAAGGCGTCCCGGTCGTAGTACGCGTCGGAGTAGAGCGACTTGTGCCCGCCCAACTCCGACACCCTGCGTTCGATCGTGCGGTTGACGTCGCCGTCGGCGGCGCCCGGGGCGATCGGCACGCTCCCCCAGAACCCGATGTTGACGTAGTCCTGCCCCGCGTGGAGTGGATACAGCGGCCACGACCGCGCCGAGCCGGGGCCCGTCGGCTCCCGCAGTCGCAGCGGGCACAGCCACACCGGGTTCATCCCCACCCTGGCCGCGAACCAGCGCAGGAAGTCGGCCGTCTGGTTCAGCGGGATCTCCACGTCCTGCACGACCCGCTCCCGGGCCGGCTGCCCGCGCAGCCGGTCGATCCGGGCCGCCACCTGATGCCGGTGCTCAAGCCGGACCAGCCGATGGTAGAAGTCGCTGCGCCGGTAACGCGCCGGCCAGAACCTGCGCACGACCGGGTGCTGCGCGCCGAACGCCGCCGAGCACCAGAACCAGTCGGTGTCCCAGCGCCAGAGATAGTCGTACGTGGTGAGCACGTCCCGGGTGCGCTGGCGCAGCGACCGGTAGTAGATCGCCTGGCCGGTGTAGTCGCTCGGCGGGTCGGCCGTGTCGGTGAACGTGGCGAACACCAGGTACGCCTCGCCGGGGCTGAACATCACCCCGTCCATCGCGTCGACCGGCTCCCCGGCCCAGGACCGGGTCGCGCTGACCTCGGCGATCGCGTCGGTGAGCGCCGCCAGTTGGGTGAACCGGACGTTGCGCAACGCCACGTACCGGCCAACCGGTTGCAGCTCGATGCGTAACCGGGTGGCGTAACCGAGGCTGCCCAGCGAGTTGGGGAACGCGGTGAACAGATCGGCGTGCTCGCCGTCGGGCCGGGCGGTGATGATCTCGCCGGAGCCGGTGAGCACGTCCAGCTCCCGCACCGACTCGTGCGGCAGGCCGTTGCGGAACGACGTCGACTCGATCCCGAGGCCGGTCACCGCGCCGCCCAGGGTGATGGTGCGCAACTGCGGCACCACCAGTGGCATCAGCCCGTGCGGCAGCGTCGCGTCGACCAGGTCCTCATAGGTGCACATGCCCTGCACATCGGCGGTGCGGCCGGTCGGGTCGACCGACAACACGCCGTTCAGGCCACTTACGTCGAGCCCCGGAACCCGGGGAGCGGATCGAGGGCGGAACAGGTTGGACGTGCGTTTGGCGAGCCGGACAGGCTCACCCGTGGGCACCGCGGCGTACGACCGCCGCAGCGTGTCCACCGCTTGATTATGGTCAATTGGGTGATCCACACGCTCAGCGCGCATGTGATCACCTTACGCTCGCCTTTCAGGAAACCGTGGGATGTCAGCGATGGGTGTTTCCCGTCCGCGACAGGCCCGACGATTACCGTGGCGGGCATGCCGTCGCCCGCGATTGCCGCCCTGGACTCCGCCGGCCTGCCCTACCGGCTGATCCCGCACGGCGCGGTCGGCAGCCTGGCGGAGGCCGCCGCCGTCCGCGGTGTGGCCGTCCCCGACGTGGTCAAGACGATCGTGGTCCGCCGGGCGGCGGACGACCACCTGTTCGTGCTCACCCCCGGCGACCGGGTCATCTCCTGGCCCAAGCTGCGCGCCCTGCTCGGGGTGCACCGACTCTCCATGCCGGACGCGGCGGGCGCTCTCGCCGCCACCGGCTACGAACGCGGCACCATCACCCCGTTCGGCGCGAGCACCGCCTGGCCGGTGATCGCGGACGAGCGGCTGCGCGGCCGGGAGATCACCCTCGGCGCCGGCGAACGCGGCCTCGCCGTCGCGGTCGACGCCGACGCGGCGATCGCCGCCCTCGACGCCACCGTGGCCGACGTCACCGACCCGCAACCCACCCGCTGAGCCGTCGCGACCGATGTCGCCGTCGGCGCCACGCCCTTCGGGTCGTCGACTGACGCCGGACTGGCACCGGCCCGCTGACGTGGGTGAGGATGGCGCCCATGTCCGCACCCGAGGAACGCCCCAACTCCGCCGGCACCATCTACGGCGGTCGCCAGGCACCCCGCCCCGGGCCGCTGGCCGATCCGCTGCTGCGGGTCGCGTTGGCGGTCGGGGTCGTCGGCGTACTCCTGGGGGTGGTCTTCGCGACCGGGCTGTTCGGCGGTGACGACGAGCCGGTCGTGCCGGCGACGGTCGGCGCACCATCCAGCGCGGCGGAGCCCACCACCCCGGCGGCCGAGCCGAGCCCGACCGCGCCGGCCGAGCCGTCACCGAGCCCGTCGGCCAGCACCCCGGCCGCCCCGCCCACCGGGCCCAGGGTGCTGCGCGCCGCCTCGGGGCTCTGCCTGGGGCTCGACGGCGACGGCGAGAAGGCGGAGGCCGAGTTGGCCGCGTGCAGCGGCGGCCCGGAGCAGCAGTGGGTGGTCAACTCGGCCGGCGCGGACGTGCTGACGTTGACCAACGCCGCGCACGGGCAGTGCCTCGACGTCGAGGGCGGCAGTACGGACGACGGCGCCCGGATGATGCAGTTCACCTGCCACGGCCAGGCCAACCAGCAGTGGCGGCTGAGCCCTACCGGCACCGGCCCGGTGCTACTGGTCGCGGCGCACAGCGGGAAGTGCGCCCAGGCCGACGACGACGGCGTCGAAGCCGGCGACGAGATCCGGCAGCGGCCCTGCGACGGCCGGACAGCCCAGCAGTGGACCCTGGGCTGAACGGCCGACCCATGCCATCTCAGCCCCGGAAGCTCCAGTCCCTGGGTGCGGTCGCGGCGGCCAGCACGGCCTCCGGCACCGGCCGGCCCGGTCGCCGGAGCAGCAGCAACGACAGCCCTGCGGCACCGATCGACAGGGCGCCCGCTACGTACCAGGCCATTGCGTAGTCACCGAGCCGGTCCCGGACCAGCCCCGCACCGGTCGCGGCGACCGCCGCGCCGAGCTGGTGGGCGGCGAACACCCAGCCGAACACCACCGCCCCGGCGCCACCGAAGTATTCCCGGCACAACGCCACCGTCGGCGGCACGGTGGCCACCCAGTCCAGGCCGTAGAAGACGATGAACACCAGCATGCTCGGCTCGGCGGTGCCGGAGAACAGGCTCGGCAGCACCAGCAGGGACGCCCCGCGCAGCGCGTAGTACATGCCGAGCAGCAACCGGCTGTCCACCCGGTCGGTGAGCCAGCCGGAGGCGATGGTCCCGACGATGTCGAAGAGCCCGACCAGGGCGAGCAGGCCGGCGGCGGTGGTCTGGGCCATACCGTGGTCGTGTGCGGCCGGGACGAAATGCGTACCGACGAGGCCGTTGGTGGTCGCGCCGCAGATCGCGAACCCCCCGGCCAGCAGCCAGAACGGCCGGGTCCGGGCCGCGGTCGCCAGGGCGCCCAGCGCCCGGGTCGCCGCGCCGCCGGTCGCCGGCGGCGCCGCGACGACCTCGGTCGCCCCGTAGGCGGGTAGGCCGAGATCCGCCGGGTGCTCGCGCAGCAACCACACCACCAGGGGTACGACCGCCAGCGCGGCTCCGGCCACGACGAGTGCGGCGGTACGCCAGCCGTGGTCGCGTACCAGGATGGCGATCAGTGGCAGGAACACCAGCTGTCCGGCGGCCCCACCGGCGGTCAGCACTCCGGTGACCAGGCCCCTCCGGTGCACGAACCAGCGCCCGGTGATGGTGGCCACGAACGCCAGCGCCATCGAGCCGGTGCCCAGCCCGACCAGCACACCCCAGCAGAGCAGTAGCTGCCAGCTGGCGCTCATGAAGACCGTCAGTCCGCTGCCCGCGACGACCAGCAACAGCGCCACCGAGACCACCCGGCGGATGCCGAACCGGTCCATCAGGGCAGCCGCGAAAGGCGCGGTGAGCCCGTAGAGCAGCAGGTTGACGGAGACGGCCGCGGAGATCGTGGCCAGTGGCCAGCCGAACTCCTCGTGCAGCGGGTGCAGCAGCACCGACGGGGTGGCCCGGAAGCCGGCCGCGCCGACCAGCGCCACGAAGGCGACGGCGGCGACCAGCCAGGCGGGATGCAGGCGGCGGTTCTTGGTCACGCGACAAGTCTGGGCGGGGCGGTTCACGGCGACGAGTGGCCGGAAAGCCATCATGCGCAAGAATCGGGCCATGACCGTTCGCCCGCACCGGATCGCCGTACTCGCCCTGGACCAGGTTGTCGGCCTGGACCTCGGCACCCCGTCGCAGGTCTTCGGCACCGCCCGGGCCGCCGACGGGACAGACTTCTACGACGTCCGGGTGTGCACCCCGGGCGGGCGGCCGGTCCGCAGCACCGCCGGCTTCCAGGTCCTCCCCGACCACGGGATCGATCTGCTCGACACCGCCGACACGGTGATCGTCCCCGGCATCCACGACGGCAGTGCGCTGACCTCGGGCACCGTCGAACCCGAGGTGGCCGACGCGCTGCGGGCGGCGTACGAGCGGGGCGCCCGGATCATGTCGATCTGCACCGGGGCGTTCGTGCTGGCCGCCGCTGGGCTGCTCGACGGGCGTCGGGCGACCACCCACTGGGCGTACGCGGAGCAGTTCCGCCGCCTGCACGGCCGGGTGGACCTCGACCCGGGCGTGCTCTTCATCGCCGACGACGGGGTGCTCACCTCGGCCGGAGTCGCCGCCGGCATCGACCTCTGCCTGTACGTCATCCGCCTCGACCACGGCAGCGAGGTGGCCAACCGGGCGGCCCGGCGCTGCGTGATGCCGCCGTGGCGGGACGGCGGCCAGGCGCAGTACATCGAGCGGCCGGTGCCGAAGGCCATCGACACCAGCACCGCGGGCGCGCGGGAGTGGGCACGGCAGCGGTTGCACGAGCCGATCGCCCTGCGCGACCTCGCCGAGCAGGCGCGGATGAGCGTGCGCACCTTCACCCGCCGCTTCCGGTCGGAGACCGGCCTGAGCCCGGCGCAGTGGCTGCTGCAACAGCGCACCGACCACGCGAGGCTGCTGCTGGAGACGACCGACCTCACCGTCGACCAGATCGCCCACCGCTCTGGTTTCGGCACCACCGCCGCCCTACGCCAACAGCTCCACCAGCGCATCGGCGTGGCCCCGTCAACCTATCGCCGCACCTTCCACCCCCGCCCCGAGCTAATCGGCAGCTAATCCCCCACTCCGCACCGCACCCCGCACCCCGCACCCCGCACCCCGCACCCCGCACCCCGCACCCCGCACCCCGCGATCTTGCACTTACGGTCGCCAGCTTGCCCCTTACGCCCTCTTTGTCGCGACAGAAAGTGCAAGATCGCAGGAGGCAGGAGGCAGGAGGCAGGAGGCAGGAGGCAGGAGGCAGGAGGGCGGGGGGGGCGGGGGGCGGGGGCAGGCTTGGCCCGGCCTCGCCTCGGCCGGAGGCATCACTACTGCGAGCGTGATGCCTGTGAGTCATAAAAATGATTCACAGGCATCAACCTCAACAGACCAGGATGCCTGCGCTGCGCCACGCCGACCGGCCAGCGCACCATCGACGCCGCTCAGGAGCGGAGAAGGTGGAGTTGGACCTGGTGCTTGGGTAGGTGGACTCGGGCATGCAGGTCGAGGGTGCGTGACCAGGGCAGCGGCTCGTCGACGATGAGGTCGAAGCCCTCGCGTAGGTGGGTCTCGACCGAGGTCTCCGCCGCCAAGCCGAGCCGGTCGACCAGCCCGCACAAGCGCTCGCTGGTGCCGTGCAGCAGAGCGGTCAGGCCACGCAGACCACCCTGCTCGGCGACCAGCGCATCGAGCTGCGGACGGTGAATGTCATCCAGGTCGTAGTAGGCGAACGTCGACCCGGCCAGCAGCGCCTCGGTGGCCTGGATCATCGGCCCGGTGCTGCTGGTCGCGGTGCACAGCGGCAAGTGCGGCCACCCGGACCATCGGCGTCAGGGAGATCGCCGCCGTGCGACCAGCTGGGAATACGGCTACCACGAGTAACTCAGCCCGATCCGAAATCCGCGTGTCAATCCTCGGCAGGCCCTAAGTTGATTTGGAGAGCCATGACCGAAATTGATCGTGCGGAGGACATCGTGGTCAACAGTTCGAGTCAGCACCGTGGCTCCATCGGGACCGTGTCACAGCGCGGCATCCCCGAGGAGGTGGATGTTGCAATCGTCGGCTCCGGCGGGGCAGGGCTGATGGCCGCGCTCAGCGCCGCGAAGCAGGGGGCACGGGTCCTCGTTGTGGAGTCCCAGCCGATCGTCGGTGGCGCCACCGGGATCTCCGCGGGTGCGGCCTGGATCCCGAATCATGGTTTCTCGAACAAGGACCTGGGGGTCAGCGACGACCTGGACAAGGCGCGGCGTTACATCTATGGCGAGGGCCGGGACAAGATTCTTGACCATGAACTGGTGGAGAAGTTCCTGGAGACGGGGCCGCAGGTCGCCCGATTCATAGAAGAGCACACCTCTTTCGGGTGGATCCCGACGATCTGGCCGGACTACCGCTCCGACATCGATGGCGCGTCGGTCGGGCGGGCCCTCTTCCCCGGCCCCTACTCCCCCAAGGGATTGGGGGAGGCCGCCTCGTTCGTGCGACCAGCCCTGACGACCGGCATGGCCAGGAATCCGCTCCCGTTCTGGCTGCTGGGTGGGATCAGTAGTGATGCCGTGTGGCTCGCCGGACCAGCGTTGGTCGGCGCCCTGCTCGAAGCGGTTCTGGGTGACGGCGTCGACGTGCGCGTCCAGGCGCCCGCGGTCCGGCTCATCACGGATGAGTCGGGGGTGCGGGGCGTCGTCGTACAGGATGATGACGGCGTCGAGCACACGGTGCGTGCCGCCAAAGGCGTCGTGCTGGCCAGCGGCGGGTTCGAGGGGTCGACCGACCTCACCACGAGCCACCTCCACGCACCCTTCGCAGTGCAGGTTTCGCCGCAGGGGCACGAGGGCATCGCGGTGCAGCTGGCCCGGGACGTGCACGCCGACCTGACGGGTATGCAGGACGCCTGGTGGATGCCCGCGGTGCAGGTGCCCGGCGAGACGCTGGAGGGCCGCCCGCTCAGCCGGGTGTTCCTGGGTGAGCGTTCGCTGCCGCACAGCATCATGGTGAACCATCAGGGTGAGCGCTTCGCGAACGAGGCTCTCCCCTACGACCAGCTCGGGAAGATCATGCACGAGGTGGACCCGAAGACGGGCGCCATGCCGAACGCCACGGCATGGCTGATCTTCGACCACAACTACTGGACGAAGTTCGGAATCTTCGGCATCACGCCCGGCGGGCCGGTGCCCGACTACATCCACCGCGCTGACACGCTGGCGGAGCTGGCGGCTCAGATCGGAGTCGACGAGGTGGGGCTACTCCGGACCGTCGACCGGTTCAATCCCGAGGCCGGACGAGGCCACGACCCGTACTTCGACCGCGGTGGCACGTTGTTCGATCGGTACTTCGGCGCCTACTACCCCCGGCTGAGCAAGAGGTCCCCCGACGCGCTGTTCCCAGCCGCCACCGCGAAGGCGCGGATGGCCATCGCGAAGGCGATCGGACCGATCGTGAGCAAGGTGGCGGCACGTGCGGCGAAGAAGAACGACCCCGAACGCCTGCGCTCCCTCGTGGTCAGGCCCATCACGAAGATCGTACGACCGATCCTGAAGAGCCCGAGGTCAAGCGTCCTGGGGCCCGTCAACACCCCGCCGTACTACGCGCTCAAGGTTGAGGCCAGCGCGCTCGGCACCGTGGGTGGCCCGAAGACTGACGCACACGGGCGCGCGCTGAACACCGACGGCAAGGTCATCCCAGGCCTGTACGCCGCCGGCAATGCAGGAGGCGCACCAACGAAGGGGTTCTACGGGGGCGCCGGAGGGACGATCTCGCTGGGGCTGGTGTTTGGTTACCTGGCGGGACAGGAGGCAGCACGGCGGCAGGATGCTTCTTGAGCCGCCAGGGCGGCCCGTGCCGGGTTCACCCGCGCCAACACGACACCGCCCCCCGTCAGCGGCACATCTTCGTCAGGCGGTGAAAGGCTCAAGGCCGAAGCGGCCCCACGCGATGAAGGCCGCAAGCGCAACGTAGCCCACGTTCACCATCACCAACTTGAACTGACCAAGGCGGCCATGGATGATCGCCGCGCCGACCATGAGCAAAATCCAGCAGGCGGCGGTCACCGGCACCATGAACGGTGCGATGTCGAGCACGGCGGGCAGGATCAGGCCAACCGCGGCCAGGAGCTCGAGGACCCCGATGGTCTTGATGAAGCCGGCGCTGGCGTGCCGGGTCCATTCCGCGCCATTGAGCGCAGCCAGTTTCTCCTTGGGTACGAACGTCTTGGTGATGCCGCCGGTCAGGGAGACGACTGCCAGCAGGCCGGCAGCAATCCAAAGGGCGAGGCTCATGCGGTTTCCTTGCCTTGTGTAGGTGACTCCGGTGTCTTGGGACCATCCGGCACGGGGCGGAGCTCCAGTGGGACACCCTCGGTGGTTGGTGGCCGTTCGAGCTGGGATCGCCGACGCGTGGCCCAGGCTGTCCGTTCAGCGGGGGGCCAGGGCATCACCGCGCTTGGCCCGTAGCAACTCCTGGCGCTTGTCATCCTTGACCCAGGTGAGCGAGCCGGGCCTGCGTGCCTCGTCCGCCAGGTGCTTGACGGTGTGCTTGCAGACGAACTCCTTGAGCCTCGCGCCCGGGCCGCCGCCGATGTACAACCCGTTCGCGGCGTCGTCCCTGGAGGCGAACTGGAAGATGCCGGCGCGACGCCCCAGGCTGATGCACTGGCCGAAGAACCCCAGGTTGATGGGCGCCGGCTGCCCACCCGCGATCCGAGCCAGCACCGTGTCGGCGGCGTGCGCGCCGACCCTCGTCGCGGCCTGGCAGCTCATCCGGAACGGCAGGTCCGACGGTGCCGCCGAATCCCCGGCCGCGACGACGCGCACGTCGTCCACGCTCGTCAACGTCTCATCGGTGAGCAGGCGGCCCAGCGTGTCGGTGCTCAGCCCGCTGCGGGCGGCCAGGTCCGGCACGCCGAACCCGGCGGTCCAAATGGTCACCTGGCTCGGCAACTCGCGGCCGTCGCTGAGCCGCACGGCATCGCGAGTCACCGCCGTCACCTTCGCGCCGGGGCCGTCGAGCACTGTCACACCGAGCCTGGCCAGCCGCTTGGCAACCGAGCGCCGACCCCGTCCGTGCAGATACGGGCCGAGCACCCCACCGCAGACCAGAGTCACGGTACGGCCCGCCTCCGCCAACTCGGCGGCGGTCTCGATGCCAGTCGGACCGGCTCCGACAACCGTCACCGGGGCCGTTGTGGGAGCGGCGTCGAGGACCGGCCGTAGCCGCTGCGCCTCCTCCAGGCTGGCAATCGGGTAGGCGAACTCGGCCGCTCCGGGCACACCCGGGTCGGCGCTGCCACTGCCCACCGCATAGATCAGGTAGTCGTAGCCGACCGTGCCGCCGGCCGCCAACGTCACCCTGCGCTCGGCCGCGTCGATCCGGGTCACCGTGTCGACCACCAGCCGGACGCCCTCGGCCAGGACCTCCCGGTAGTCGACGACCGCGTTGTCGGACCCGCCCACCACCTGGTGCAGGCGGATCCGCTCGACAAACGTCCGGCGCGGATTGATCAACGCCACAGTCACATCGTCGCGCTGCGTCAGGCGATTGGCCGCCATGACACCGGCGTACCCGCCGCCGACCACGACCACATCAAAGTTCTCAGTCATAGTGGCTCCTCCGTTTTCAGGGGTTCGGCCACAAGACACCGACTGACCGATCGTTGTGACAACGTGTGAGGCAGACCACTCCACAGGCGTGGGCTCGGCACGCCTGGTCAGGAAGGTGTCGACTTCGGCGGGTCAAAAGGCTTGGTCTTCTGCCGGTAGATCGTCCCGTGACGGGCCAGCATCGCGACGAAACTCGCGCCGCTTGCTGGCTCGCGTCGTACGACGGCTCTCCCCTGCCGGCGGTCCTATCCGGCGGGGGTCGCGGCGAGTCCGGTACAGCCGCGCAGATCCGCATACTCCCCGAGGATGCGTGCCGCGTCGTCGCCTCCGGTGGCGAGCTCGGGTTGGCCGGTGCGGCGGGAGATCAGCGCGGGCACCAACTCCGTTTTCACGATCTCCGGGCCGCGCAGGGTGACCCGCAGGATCCCGGTGTCGTTGCTGTACGCGTCGTCGCGCCACCACAGGAAGTTGCCGAGCCCGTACTGAACGAAGGTCCTGCCGATCCAGCCGTCACCGAGCAGCAGGTGCGCGTGGGTGCCGACGACGAGGGAGGCACCCGCCCGGGCCATCTCACCGGCGAACGCCCGCGCGTCGGCGGGCGGACAACTGTCGCCCTCCGCGCCCCAGTGGACGTACACGACGACGACATCGGCCTGCTGGCGCGCGGCGCGTACTGCGGCGACGGCCCGCGTCAGGTCCCTCGTCATCGCGATTCCGGCACGGGTGTCGGTGGCCCTCCACTGCGACCACAGTTCGTCGACCTGGCTGAATGCCAGGAAGGCGATCCTCGTGCCGCCGATCCGGGTCGTCCAGGGCGCGTACGCCGCCGCCGCGTCGGTGCCTGCCCCGACGGTCGGCACCCCGGCGGCCCTCGCCGCGTCCACGGTGTCGGCCAGACCCACCCGTCCATAGTCCAGCGTGTGGTTGTTCGCGATCGACACGACGTCGACCCCGGCCGCCTTCACCGCGTCGTACGCACTCGCCGGAGCCCGGAAGAGGAACTGCTTCGGCTCCGGGGTGCCACGCGTGGTAACCGCGGTCTCCAGGTTGACCATGGTCAGGTCTGCGGCGGACAACGCCGACGAGATCGACCCGAACGCGGTCGCCGGATCGTCCAGCAGACCCGCCGTACGACCGGCGAAGTGCACGTCGCCCGCGAAAGCCAACGTGATCTCGGCCGGCACGGCCGGCGACGGGGACGCCACCGCAGCGGAGCGGGTCGGTTCACCGGCCGGCGGTGTGGGCCCGACCCGGCATGCGGTCAGCGCCACGGTCAGAGTCGTCGCCACCGCGACGAGGGATCGTGCCCGTCTCACCTCAGGCAGCGTACGCGGCGGATGAGGCGGCGGGGCGGGATCAGGCGCGGAGCATGTGGAGTTGGGCCTGATGTTTGGGTAGGTGGACGCGGGTGTGCAGATCCAGGGTGCGTGACCAGGGCAGCGGCTCGTCGACGATGAGGTCGAAGCCCTCCCGCAGGTGGGTGTCGACCGAGGTCTCCGCCGCCAGGCCGAGCCGGTCGACCAGCGCGCAGAGCCGGTCGCTGGTGCCGTGCAGCAGAGCGGTCAGGCCACGCAGACCGCCCTGCTCGGCGACCAGCGCGTCGAGCTGCGGGCGGTGCATGTCGTCCAGGTCGTAGTAGGCGAACGTCGACCCGGCCAGCAGCGCCTCGGTGGCCTGGATCATCAGCTCGTCGTTGGCGACCAGGTGCGCGACGATCTGCTCGGCGCTGAGCTGGCCCTCCGGCGGCGGACCGAACCCCGCAGCGTCGAGCTCCGCGAACACCGCGTCGTACGCCCGCCGCAGTCCCTCGCTCTCCACTCCCCCAGTCAACCCCGCCGGGCGAGGGTTAGCGGCGGGATTGGCGGGAGCGGAGGTAGTCGGACACCACGTACTCGCCCAGGTCGTCGGTGTCCGGCGTGAACATCCGACCCCGGCTGCGCCGGGCCACCGCGTCGACGAAGCGGCGCAGGCCCGGGTCGTCGCCGAGCATGAACAGGTTGAGCGTGGCGCCGTATCGGCTGAGCCGGTCCACCTCACGGACCGTCGCCTCGATCGTCTCCGGCAGCGGCGGCCAGTGGAACAGCGCCTCCCCGTCGTCCGGGTCCAGGTGGGCCGTCGGCTCCCCGTCGGTGACCACCAACACCACCGGCTCGGCGTCCGGATGCCGGCGCAGGTGCCGACCCGCCAACCGCAGCGCGTGCTGAAGGTTCGTGCCCTGCTGCAGGTCCGGCTCCACGGCGGCCAACTCCTGCTGGGTGAGCGTCGTCGCCTCCCGGCCGAAGCCCACGATCTGCAGAGCGTCCTGCGGGAAGCGCGTCTCCATCAGGTGCGCCAACGCCAGGGCGGTCTGCTTCATCGGCCCCCAACGACCCTGCGAGATCATCGAGTACGACAGGTCGACGCAGAGCACGACCGCGGCCGAGGCCCGCTTCTCGGTCTCCACCACCTCGAAGTCGTCCACCGCGAGCTGCACCGGAACCGTCGGCCCGGCCCGGCTGACCGCCCGGGTCAGCGTCCGGACCACGTCCAACGGCTGTTCGTCGCCGTACTCCCAGGATCGGGACGCGCCGCTGACCTCGCCGGCGGCCCCCGCCGAGCGCAGGTCGTGCTGGCCGCGCGGCCCGGCGGTCAGATCGGCGAAGACCCGCCGCAGCGCGGTCCCGCCGAGCCGGCGCAGCGCCTTCGGGCTCAGCGTGAGCCCCTCCGCGTCCCGGCTCACCCAACCCTGCCGCCGCAGCTCCCGCTCCAGATCCCGCAGCCGGCGTACGTCGTCGGCCGCGTCGCGGCCCAGCGTGCGGGCCACCACGTCGACGTCCACGTCGTCCAGGGTCGCCCCCGGGTGTTCCTGGTCGAGCTGGTCCAGCAGGTCGTCCAGCTCGCCGATCTCACCGAGCGCTCCGGCCGCGTCGGCGTAGTCCAGTGGCTGTTCGCCCCGGACCCGCTCGCCGCGCCCCCAGCGCAGGTCAGGTCGCAGTGCCCGCAGGTTTGCGTCGAGCGCGGACAACTCCCCCGCGAGGCGGTCGCCGAGCGACTGCTGCATCAGACCGGCCAGCTCGGCGCGCTGCCGGTCGGAGAGCGAGTTCATCAGCCGCTCACCGGCCGCCGAGCGGCGGGCCAGCACGTCGATCAGCTCGTCGACGGTCGACGGCTTTTCCGGGAAGAAGTCGCCGTGTCTGCGCATGAACTCGGCGAACGCGTCGGTGGTGTCCTCCGCGCGGCCGTGCCGGGCCAGCAGGTCGTTCAGGTCGCCCATCATCTCGGCGAGGCGCCGCTGGACGGCCAGGTCGGCGGAGGCTCGCGCCGCCTCACGCAGCCCGGCGAACCGCTGACCGAGGACGTCGTCCCGGAGCTGGTCGAGGATCCGCTGGTACGAACGACGGGCGTCCTCGCTGGCCCACTGGTAGCCGGACAGCTCCTCCACCGCCCGCGCGGTCGAGCGGGGCAGGTTGTCCAGCACCGACTCGGCGAACCGCGCGTCGTCGTCCTCGCGGCCCCGCAGCTCGTCCCGCTCGGCTGCGAGGGCCTGGTCGAGCAGGGCCTGTGCCCTGGCCACCGCGCCGTCCAGGTCACCCCGACGAAGCGCCTCCCGGCGCAGCCGTCGAGCTCGGGCGGCCAGGTCGTCCAGCCCACCCCGTCCCTGCGGGCCACGGCGCAGCAGGTCGCGCAACGCCTCCCGCAGGCTGCCGCCGGCCAGCACTTCGGCGCCGACCGCGTCCACCGCCTCGCGCACGTCGTACGGGGGTGCGAGCGGGTCAGGCCCACCGTTCCACTGCCCGTACCGGAACCGGTTGCCGGCCACGGTCAGCCCCGGCCCCCGTAGACGGTGCGCCCGGTATCCGTGACGTCCTTGCCGAGCCGCCGGGTCAGGTGCAGCCCTTCCAGCACGAACTCGACGGCTGCTGCCGCCTCCTCCGGGGTGGGCGCGTCGCCCAGGCCGAGCCGATCGAGGACCTTCGCCAACCCGGGCACGGTGCCCACCTGACGCAGCAGCTCGGCG
Source organism: Micromonospora sp. NBC_01638 (assembly GCF_045209745.1). NCBI lineage: Bacteria > Bacillati > Actinomycetota > Actinomycetes > Micromonosporales > Micromonosporaceae > Micromonospora > Micromonospora sp. NBC_01638. Next base: position 3,357,436 of record NZ_CP109273.1, on the reverse strand, counting down.
GCGCCGACCAGCTCACCGGTCTCGATCGCGGCACCCTCCTCGACGAGAGCGGTGAAGCCGGACAGATCCAGTCCGGCGAGGTGGGCCCGGAACGTCTCCGCGGTCGCGGTCCGCAGCAGGTGGGCGAGAATTTCGATCTCCCGCCCCTCCTCGCCGCTCTCGAATTCCACCTTGCCGCGCAGGGTGCTGGTCACCGACACCGCGTCGCCGACCCGGGCCACCGCGGCCTCCAGGCGTCCATCCGGGGTGCCGGCGGCGGCGAGCAGGCCGGCGCGACGCAGCGCGGCACCGGCGACCGTCTCGGCGGCGGCGATGGCGAACCGGGCGGAGACACCGGAGCGCGGGTCCACCGACGGGGACTCCCGCACCGCGCGGGCAAACCGGGCCAGCACCTCCAGGACGTGCTCCGGCACCTCGGCGACCAGGTCGGCCTCCTGTCGGATCAGTGCCAGCTCCAACTCCAGGTCGACCGGGTAGTGCGTGCGGATCTCCGCGCCGAACCGGTCCTTGAGCGGGGTGATGATCCGACCCCGGTTGGTGTAGTCCTCCGGGTTGGCGCTGGCCACCAGGAGCAGGTCCAGCGGCAGCCGCAGCTGGTAGCCGCGGACCTGGATGTCCCGCTCCTCCAGCACGTTGAGCAGGGCCACCTGGATCCGCTCGGCCAGGTCGGGCAGCTCGTTGACGGCGAAGATGCCCCGGTTGGTGCGGGGCACCAACCCGAAGTGGATGGTCTCCGGGTCGCCGAGGGTGCGGCCCTGGGCGATCCGGATCGGGTCGACGTCGCCGATCAGGTCGCCGACGCTGGTGTCCGGGGTGGCCAGCTTCTCGCCGTAGCGCATCGAGCGGTGCAGCCAGCCGACCGGCTGGTCGTCGCCGGCCTCGGCGACCTGGGCGCGGGACGCCGGGGTGAGCGGGTGCAGGGGGTGCTCGTTGAGCACCGAACCGGGGATGACCGGGGTCCACTCGTCGAGCAGCGCGCCGAGCGAGCGGATCAGTCGGGTCTTGCCCTGGCCGCGCTCGCCGAGCAGCACCATGTCGTGCCCGGCGAGCAGCGCCCGCTCGACCTCGGGCAGCACGCTGTCGTCGTAGCCGACGATGCCGGGGAAACGGGCCTCGCCGGCGCGCATCCGGGCCAGGAGGTTGTCGCGGAGTTCCTGCTTGACAGTGCGGTAATGGTGACCGGCCGCCCGTAGCGCGCCGAGCGTGCCGGGCAGGTCGGCCGGTGGAACCGGGATTACCGGGGAGGGCGCAGTCACCCAACCCACGCTAGCTCACCTTCGCAGGGGTGCCCCGGGCATCAGGGGGCACCCCCACTACCGCCCTCAGGCGCGGGCGCAGCGTTGGCAGGCGCCGCGGCGGCGCAGGTGGTACGCGTACGTGGCGGCGCCCAGCGCCACCCCCCAGAACGGCCAGAGCAGCATCGGCGCGCCAGCCAGGCTGAACCCGTGGGTGAGCTGCCAGAACTCGGGGTTGCTGAGCAGGCCCAGGGTGGCCGCGGTCACGGCGATGGCGACCAGGGTGGCCGGCACCACGGCCAGCTTCACCGGCACCCGACGGCCGGCCAGTCCGAGCATCCAGCGGGGGAACCGCTCGCCCCAGCGCTGCACCAGCCCGAGGGTGAGAACCGCGCCGACGGTGGCGAACGCGCCCAGCCCGAACCCGGCCCACACCACCCCGGTCTCGCGCATCTCGGCCAGGAAATCGTCGGAGATGCCCAGCGGGATGCCGGCCGCCCAGGCGAACCGGGTCAGCGCGTACATCAGTGGGATGCCGGCGGCGATCCCGGCGGCCCACCGACCCCAGCGCGCGGCAGCGGCCGGGGTGGTCCAACCCCGGTCGGTGTCGCGGCGGCCACAGCCGACGCAGGCCCCGGCGGTGCGGCGCTGCCAGGCGAGCACCGCCCCGGCCAGCAGCAAGCCACCGACCAGCGCGGCGAACCGGGCGAACAGCGCCCAGTTGAAGACCTCGGTGTAGTCGACCGGCGGCCAGCCGAACGGCGCCCCGATGATCAGGATCGGCAGGTAGCCGAGGATGACCAGCACCCGGGCGTCCGGGACGACCACGGCGAGCACGAACGCGACCGCCCAGCCGTAGCCGGCGAGCAGCGCCCGCAGCGGGCCGGGGGTGCGTACCGCCGGTCGGCTCATGACCAGCGCCGCCACCGCGGCGGTCAGCAGCACACCGGCGAAGATCGGGGTGGCCAGCTCCACCGGCACCAGGCGCAGCAGGTTGGCGTCGCCGCCGTGCGGGTCGTTCGCACCGAACGGATAGCCGGTGCCGGTGAGCGTGCCGAGCAGGGCGAGCACGCCCCACAGGCCGAGCCAGCCGGCTGCCAACGGGGCGAGCCGGTCCGGCCAGCGGGAGGCGGGACGGGGTGGGGAGGCAGTGATCGTTGTCATGCTCTCAGCCTCGGCCGACGGCCGGCCGGTTCCCTCCCGGGTGGCGGTGAACCCGCTCCCCCGACGGAGGGACCGGTCAGCCGGACGGGGTGACGAAGCCGGACTCGTAGGCGGCGATGACCGCCTGGGTGCGGTCGCGGACGCCCAGCTTGGCCAGCACGTTGCCCACGTGCGTCTTGACCGTCTCCACCCCGACCACCAGGTGCGCGGCGATCTCCGGGTTGGACCGGCCGGTGGTCATCAGCCGCAGCACCTCGGCCTCCCGCTCGGTGAGCCGGGCCGGGCGCAGCCGGTCGCCGCCCGCCGGCCCGTACGCCCCGATCAACTGGCGGATCGCGGCGGGGAAGAGCAGCGACTCCCCCGCCGCGACGACCCGGACCGCCTCCACCACCTCTGCGGGCCGGGCCCGTTTGAGCAGGAAGCCGGAGGCGCCGGCGCGCAGCGCCTCGTAGACGTACTCGTCGTTGGCGAAGGTGGTGACCACCAGCACCCGGGGCGGGTCGGCGGAGGTGGCCAGCAGGTGTCGGGTGGCCTGGATGCCGTCGATGCCGGGCATCCGCACGTCCATCAGCACCACGTCCGGCCGGTGCCGGGCGACCAGCGGCGGCACTTCGGCGCCGTCGGTGGCCTCGGCGAGCACCCGCAGGTCGGGTTGGGCGTCGATAATGGTCCGCAGCCCGATCCGGATCAGCTCGTCGTCGTCGACGATGAGCACGCCAGTGCTCATCGCGTCGTCTCCTCGTATGGCAGGCGGGCCCGGATCAGCCACCGGTCGCCGTCCGGCCCCACGGTGAGCTGGCCGCCGAGCAGCAGCACCCGCTCCCGCATGCCGTCCAGGCCCCGGCCGCCCCGGCCCGGGTCGGCGCGGTCGGGGTCAGCGCGGCCCACCGTGTTGATCAGCTCCAATTCCAGCGCGTCGGGGTTCAGGTCCAGCCGCAGCGTGACCGGCCCGTGGCCGTACCGGGCGGCGTTGGTCAGCCCTTCCTGGAGGATTCGGTAGCCCTCTCGGGACACCACCGCGGGCACCAGCGCCGGGTCGCCGGCGCGGTGCTCGTGCACCGCCAGCCCGGCCGCGCGGGTGTCGGTGACCAGCAGGTCCAGGTCGGCGAGGGTACGCTGCGGCGCTTTCGCGGGCCGGTCGCTGCCGGTTTCCCGGAGCAGCCCGAGCACGTGGTCCAGCTCGTCCATGGCGGTCCGTCCGGTCTCCTCGATGGCGGTGAGCGCCCGCCGGACGAACTCCGGGTCGGTGTCGAGCACCTCGCGGGCCGCGCCGGCCTGGAGGGTGGCCACGGTCAGCGCGTGGCCGACCGAGTCGTGCAGCTCCCGGGCCAACCGGTTGCGTTCGGCGAGCCGGGTGGCCTGCGCTTCGAGGGCGGCGATCCGCTCCGCCGGAGCCGGGCCGAGCAGCACCGGCGCCATCGACACGGCGAGCGCGCCGAGCCCGGCGACGGCGTAGCCGAGGCCGACCAGCAGGGCCACCCCGGTCAGGGTCAACCAGCCGGTGTCCCGCCCGTCGATCGGCCCGAACCGTTCCCGGCTGGTCAGCTCGGCGCCGATGCCGAACTGCTGGGCGATGAAGGCCAGCGCCATCGGTAGGGCGCTGAACAGGGCGATCAGCAGCAGCCCGCCGACGATGAGGTGGGTGACGATCCAGAGCGCGCTGCGCAGCCGGGTCTCCCGGTTGCCGTGGTGTCCGGGTGACGGCTCGGGCAGGTCGACGCCGAGCAGCGCCCGCACGGCGGCGATCTCCAGTGCACGGCTGCCGTCCAGTAGCAGCGGCACCACGGCGATCAGCACCGCGATCACCAGCAGGGCGGTCACCAGCGCACGGGGGACCTCCGAGTTGGCGAACATTTCGGCGAAGGCCACCGCGAGCAGCCCGTACGGCAGCGCCAGCACCCCGCCCAGCAGCAGGAACACGCCGCGCCGCCAGGTGGAGCCGGCAACCAGTGGGGCCAGCGCCGCTCGGAAGGTCACCTCGTCATTGTGCTGCTGACTCGGCCTGCGTGACTCCCCCGTGTCGGGGAGATCTCAGCGGTGGTCGGCCACGTACCCCTGCGGGTCCTTGTCCCGGAATGGCAGGTCACGCCCGTTCTTGTGCTCGCCGTAGAAGGTCAGCCAGCGTCGGCCCAGCTCGGCGCGCAGCTCGGTGCCGGCGTGCCGGCGGAAGTCGGGCAGCGCCTCGTCCTCTTCCTCGGCCAGGTGCTCGCTGTTCTCCCGGCGGGCCGTGCCGACCGCCGCCCACCAGCGTTCCGAGCCGACCGGGTGCAGCTTCGACTCGGCGACGGCGTCCCGGATCTTGTTGTGGTCGCCGATCGCGTCGGCGGTCTCGTCCTCGCCGTCGTCGCCGTGCTTCACCAGGTGCGGGTAGAGGATCGCCTCCTCCGCCTCGGCGTGGATGTTCAGATGCAGCGCGAGCGCGTCCCAGATGGCCAGCAGCTCCTGCTCATCGCGGGCGTCGTCCAGCCGGGCGAAGCCGCGCCGGAAGGCGGCGTGGTCGTCCAGGATCAGTGCGGTGATGTCGTCCACTGTGCTTACTTTCCCGTCGGGCCGGCCAGCCGGGCGCGCAGCATCTGGGGCATTGCGGCGAGTCCGGTGATCGGGCGGAACCGTTTGGCGGCTTCGGCCAGCGCGGCATACTCGTCGTCGGCGAGGTCGATGTCCGCGGCGGCGGCGTTGCGTTCCATCTGCTCCACGCCGGACGCGCCGGGAATGGCCAGCACGTTCGGGTGGCGCAGCAGGTAGGCCAGCGCGATCTGACTGGCGGTGGCGTCATGGGCGTCGGCGACCTGACGCAGGGCGTCGATCAGCACCGCGCCACGTTCCAGATTCTCCGGCAGGAAGTACGGGTTGGCGCGCCGGACCGCCCCCGTCGGAGGGTTCTTCGCGTCGTAGCGGCCGGAGAGGAAGCCCTGGGCCAGCGGGCTGTACGCGATGATCACCCGGCCAGCCTGTCGCGCGTACGGCAGCAACTCCTGCTCGGGTGCACGATCCAAGATGCTGTAGCGGACCTGGTTGCTGAGCACCCGCCGGCCGAGCGCCGCCTCGGCGACCTGCCAGCGGCGCAGCCCGTAGTTGCTCACCCCGACCTCGCCGACCAGCCCGACGTCCTGCAGAGCCCGCATGCCACGCATGGTGGTGTGGTCGGCGACGAGCGGGTTGGGCTGGTGCACCTGGTAGAGGTCGATGCTGGTGACGCCGAGCCGGGCCGCCGAGGCGACCGCCCGCTGCTGCACCACCGCGGCCACCGGCAGAACCGGCAGGATCTTGGTGGCGACCACGACCTTGGGCCGGTCGTCGCCGAGGGCCGCACCGAGGATCCGTTCGCTGCGCCCGAAGCCGTAGATCTCCGCGCTGTCGAAGACCGTCACGCCCAACTCCACGGCCCGCCGGACGATCTGCGCTGCCTGCTTCTCGAAGTCCGGGCCGTACCCCCATTCCCGGGAGCCGAACTGCCAGGTGCCCAACCCGATTTTGGACAGCGGTTTGGGCGTGTCGAGTGCAATGAAGCGCATGGCGTCGAAGCTACCCCGATGTCCGGGTTCGTACGCCCAATCTCGCCCAGATGAACCCCGGGCTAGGCTCATGATCGTGACCTATCTCGCCGCGGATGACCGCTACGACACCATGACTTACCGGCGCAGTGGGCGCAGTGGCCTGCGGTTGCCGGCGATCTCCCTCGGGCTCTGGCACAACTTCGGTCCCGACCGCCCCTTCGAACGGCAGCGCGACATCGTCCGACGCGCCTTCGACCTGGGTGTCACCCACTTCGACCTGGCCAACAACTACGGGCCACCGCCCGGTGCGGCCGAGGAGAACTTCGGCCGGCTGCTCGCCACCGACCTGAAGCCGTACCGGGACGAGCTGGTGATCTCCAGTAAGGCCGGCTACCTGATGTGGCCCGGCCCGTACGGCGAGTGGGGCTCGCGCAAGAACCTGATCTCGTCGCTGGACCAGTCGCTGGGCCGAATGGGGCTGGACTACGTCGACATCTTCTACTCGCACCGGTTCGACCCGGACACCCCGCTGGAGGAGACGATGGGCGCCTTGGACGCCATCGTCCGCTCCGGCAAGGCGCTCTACGTCGGCATCTCGAACTACAACTCGGAGCAGACCGCGCGGGCCGCCGCGCTCCTGAGTGAGCTGGGTACGCCGCTGCTGATCAACCAGCCGTCGTACTCGATGCTCAACCGCTGGACCGAGTCCGATGGCCTGCTCGACATGCTGGAGCGGGCCGGCGCCGGCTGCATCGCGTACAGCCCGCTGGCCCAGGGCCTGCTGACCGACCGCTACCTGGGCGGCATCCCGGCCGACTCGCGGGTGCGCACCAGCGTCTTCCTCAACGAGAGCGACCTCAGCGAGGAGAAGATGGCCACCATCCGAGGGCTTGGCGTGGTCGCCGAGCGGCGCGGCCAGTCGCTGGCGCAGTTGGCACTGGCCTGGGCGCTGCGCGACCCACGGATGACCAGCCTGATCATCGGGGCGAGCAGCGTCGAGCAGTTGGAGACGAACATCGCCGCGCTCGACAACCTCGACTTCACCGCCGACGAGTTGGCCGAGATCGAGCGGCACCTGGGCTGACGCCCCACCGGGCTCCGGGCGGGTCGGGTCACCAGATCCGGCGCCGCCCGGCCCGGTGAGGATGACCTCCGCCCCCTGGTACGGCCGGCGGGAATCCGGTGGGTGGGTGGGGCGTTTCGATAGTCGGAACCGCTTGCACCGAGGAGGCAGCCATGAAGGTACGTAGCTCGTTGCGTGCGCTGAAGCAGAAGCCGGGTTCGGTGGTGGTCCGCCGTCGCGGCCGGATGGTCGTGGTGAACCGCACCAACCCGCAGTGGAAGAGCCGCCAGGGCTGATCAGCCCTCTACTGACATATAGTCGAAAAATGCCCTGACCGGATCACTCCGGTCAGGGCATTTTCGTGTCCCCCGCCGACCAGGCAGGGCAGCACCCCCTGACTTAGAATTACGTGCGTCTATGGGTTGTCGGTGTTAGCGATAACAGCTAGCGTCGGCCGCAGAGGCGAAGGGCACGCTTCCACGCTTCATTCGACCCCGCGCGCCGGCCGCTGAAGCGGTACGGGCAGCAGGGCTGGTCACTCCGGGCAACCTGGTTGGCATTCGCACGCCGCCGGGTCAGGCTGACCGCCCGCCTGACCCGGCGCCACAGCGACCACACACTCCCCGGATCCGGCGGGACGGGCTCAGGCCGCCCCATCGCCGGCCCCACCATCACAGCCGCCACCATGGCGAGGAGTTCCCTGATGATTTCGAGACACATCCGAAAGGCACACCGACGCGTCGCTCTCGTCGCCGGTGCGGTGGCCACGCTCCTGGTGGCCGGCACGATGGTCGCCGGCAACGCCCAGGCGGCAGCGGGCTGCCAGGTGGCATACACCGCACCAGCGCAGTGGCAGGGTGGCTTCACCGCCGACGTGACGGTCACCAACCTCGGCGACGCGATCAACGGCTGGAGCCTGACCTGGACGTTCCCGTCCGGCCAGCGGGTCACCCAGGCATGGAACGCGACGGTCACCTCGTCGGGCGACCAGGTCACCGCGAGGAACCTGAGCTACAACGCGGCCATCGCAACGAACGCGACGGTCTCCTTCGGCTTCAACGGGTCGTGGTCGGGCAGCAACACCGCACCGACGTCGTTCGCCCTCAACGGGGTCACGTGCACGGGAAGCGTGGGCGGTACGCCGACCCCGACCCCCACCGTGCCCCCGTCGCCGACCCCGACAACCTCCCCGTCGCCGGGCGGCGGCGACGCGATGGCGACGGTGGCAGCGATGCAGCCCGGCTGGAACCTGGGCAACACCCTGGACGCCATCCCCAACGAGACCGCCTGGGGCAACCCACTGGTGACGCAGGCACTGCTGCACCAGGTGAAATCGCAGGGCTACAACAGCATCCGGCTCCCGGTGACCTGGAACGACCACCAGGGACCAGCCCCGGCGTACACCATTGACGCGGTCTGGTTGAGCCGCGTCCGTCAGGTGGTGGACTGGGCGCTGGCGGAGGGCCTCTACGTGATGATCAACCTGCATCACGATTCCTGGCAGTGGATCAACGGCTATCCCGGTGACCGCACGAACGTCATGAACCGTTACACCGCGCTGTGGACCCAGATCGCCACCACGTTCCGCGGTCACTCGTCGAAGCTCGTGTTCGAGAACATCAACGAACCGCAGTTCACCGGCACGTCCGGAGACGCCCAGAGCGACGAGGTGCTGCGTGAACTCACCGTCGCGTTCGTCCGCCTCGTACGCCAGTCCGGCGGGAACAACGCCACCCGGCTGCTCGTGCTACCCACCCTGAACACCAACTCCAACCAGAGCCAACTCGACGCGCTGGCGACCACGATCAGCCAGCTACGCGACACCAACATCGCGGCGACCGTCCACTTCTATGGATATTGGCCGTTCAGCGTCAACATCGCCGGCGGCACCCGCTACGACGCCAACGTCGAGCAGGACATGGTCGATGGCTTCAACCGGGTACGTGACACCTTCGTCGCCAAGGGCATCCCCGTGATCATCGGCGAGTGGGCCCTGCTCAGCTATGACTACACCCGGCCCGGCATCATCGAGCGCGGTGAGCTGCTCAAGTATTTCGAGGCCGTCGGCTACCAGGCCCGGATCAGAAAACTCACCACCATGCTCTGGGACGCCGGGTCGTTCCTCAACCGCAACGACCTGCAGTGGCGGGACCCCGGCCTGTACGCGCTGATGAAGGCGAGCTGGACCACCCGCTCCGCGACCGCGTCGTCGGACCAGATCTACGTACGTCGTACCGGCACCATCACCAGCAAGTCCCTCACCCTGAACCTCAATGGCGCCTCGTTCCAGAGCTTGCGGCAGGGCAGCACCGTCCTGACCAACGGCAGCGACTACACCGTCTCCGGCAACACGCTGACCCTGACCACCGCGGCGGTGACCCGTCTGGTCGGCAACCGCGCCCCGGGCGTCAACGCCAACCTCGAAGCGCACTTCTCGCAGGGCGTGCCATGGCCCATCAGCATCATCTCCTACGATCCACCAACCCAGTCCGCGGCGACCGGCACGACCAACTCGTTCCTGATCCCCACCCAGTTCCGCGGTGACCAGCTCGCCACCATGGAGGCCAGGTACGCCGACGGCAGCGCCGCCGGGCCGGCCAACTGGACCACCTACAAGGAGTTCTGGAGCAACTTCCAACCCGACTACGGCGCGAACACCATCATCCTGAAGCCGGAGTTCTTCGCCGAGGTCAGGGACGGCGCGGTCACCCTCACGTTCCACTTCTGGAGCGGCACACAGATCACGTACCGCGTGACGAAGACCGGGACTTCGGTCACCGGTAGCGCCACCTGACCCCGTAGATCGGGTAACGACAGGCAGCGGCCCGGTTGATGATCATGAACCGGGCCGCTGATCTGCGTTCGCCGCGGTGGGGCGATCTCATCCAAGCCGGGCAGGAACGATCGGGCTCGGTCCGGACCAAACTGAATCAGTTCGTCCGCTCGAGTAACCGCGCCGAAATCTCCCGTGCCTTGTCATGCAGACCGAGCGCCGCGAGGATCTTGATCAGATGCGCTGCGGCCCGCAAGGTCTCCGGGTGCCCGTCACCGAGAACGCTTCGGTAGCGTGCCAACGTGTTCTCCTGAAGTTCCCGAGCGCGATCGTCGTGGCCGAGTTGGTGCAGTGTCTCCGCCAGGTTGCGCGCCGCACGCAGGCTGTCGGGATGAGCCTCCCCAAGGAGCCGCACATACCGCCCGAGGATGTCCTCCTGCATTTGCCAGGTCAATTCATATCGGCCGGATAGGTACAGTGTCTCAGACAGACTGTTCGCCGAGTACAGGGTATAGGGGTGGTCCTCTCCCAGCACCCGGCGACGCCGAGCGAGAGTGTCCTCCTGCAACCGCCTGGCCTGCTCGTGCTGTCCAAGGTTGCGCATGTCGACCGCCAGATTGTTGGCCGAGCGCAGAGTGTCCGGGTGGTCCTCGCCGAGCACCCTCCGATACTGGGACAACGTCTGCTCGTGCAATTCCCGGGCGCGATCGAACTCGCCAATCTCACTCAGATCCACGGCCAGGTGGTTCGCCGAGTGCAACGTGTGTGGGTGATCGACACCTAAGGTTCTTCGGTAGCGTTGGAGAGTGTCCTCCTGCAGATCCCGTGCCTCATGATAACGACCAAGCATTCTTAGATTGATGGCGCAGCCATGAGCCAGTCGAAGAGTGTCGGGATGGTCATCACCCAACTCCCGACGGGAGAACATGAGGGTATCGTCATAGATCTTGCGGGCCTGTTCGTAACGGCCCTGCTCACGCAGCGCTCGGGCAAGGCATCGCCCTATCCACATGGTGTAAAAATCAGCTGGGCCAGCGGTCGCATGCCAGTTTTGGTAAAGGTCTTCCGCAAGTCGCCTGCTGGTGTCGGAGGCGCCCTGTTCAATGAGGTGATCTCAGCAAGGTTCGGCGGCCGAGTGGGGATGACACGGGCGTAACGTCCATACCGGACGGTGTTGGATATGGACGTGGAGCCATCGTTAGACAGGTTCTTGCGACAGAATCCAGTCTTCGAGAGGGCTCCACGTGATCGCCTATTCTGCCAGGCTCGACGTGCCCAGGGAACTCGTACAGCACGTGGCGCGGCTGCTTCGTGCCGAGCGTCGGGCGGTGGGCACCCGACCGGGAACCCGTGCGCTGACGTGCTTCTACCAGGCGATCCTGGTGCTGGTGTGGTTCTGCAAGGGTGAGGACAAGACCACCCTCGGGGCGGGGTTCGGGGTCTCGCGGGCTACCGCCTACCGGTACGTTGCCGAGGCCGTGCGGGTCCTGGCGGCGCAGACACCCACCCTGCACGACGCGCTGCGCCGGGTCGCAGGCGACGGCTGGTCGCACGTGATCCTCGACGGGAAGCTGTTCGACACCGACCGCCTCGCCGAGACCACCGTGAGCGTGAAAGGCGAGACGATCGACGCGTGGTACTCCGGGAAACACCGCGACTTCGGGGCGAACATTCAGGCGGTGATGCGCCCCGACGGGCTGCCGGTCTGAACCTCGGATGCGATGCCCGGGCATCTGCACGACCTGACCTGCGCCCAGCGTTTGGACGTCACCGGCGCCCTCTACTGGGCGGCCTCCGAACTGCGGCTGCCGACCCTGGCCGATTCAGGCTACGAAGGCGCTGGCCAGGGCATCCACACTCCGTACAAGCAGCCCGCCGACGGCCGACGGCTCGCCGTCGACAACCGGACCTACAACGCCGTCCTTCGATCCATGCGGTGCCTTGGAGAACGCGGCTTCGCGATCCTCGTCAGCCGCTGGCGGACCCTGCGTCACAGCACAGCCAGCCCACGCCAGGTCGGCGACATCGTCCGCGCCGCTCTCCACCTCACCCATTACGAATACCGATACCTACCGGATTCTTGTTGAGATCACGTCAATGAGGTACCAGGTGCCCGCGCAGGCGATTCTTTTGAGATTCGGGTCATCTGCCGTAGCCGGGTCGAGCGCCATCAAATGAGGGATCACGACCGCCCAATGTGGCCACACGCTCGGGTCCTCGGGATCGCCCGGATCCAGGCTGACCAGGATATCGCGAGCCCACTTCTGGACCAGCTCCACACGGTCCACAGGAATCTGGTGCCGGATGATGCTCTGCACCAGTCGGTGCAATCGAAGGCCGTCCCGACTAACGGTCGCCAGCCCAAATCGGTTAATGAGACCGACACTTCGCCGCACAGCCACCGGGCTTTCCACCGCAGCCGCGAGCGCGCCGAGTTCTCCGTCCAGGTTCTCACGCTGCGAGCGGACGTTCGACAGCCAGCGCACCGGTATGGCATCTGGGGCGAAGAACGCGCACACGCGCAGAATTCCCAGCGCCACGGGGTCGGATGCCGCGAGTTGAGTGGTGCTCAGCTCGATAGCGGCGGCCAGTGGTCGCGGGTAGTCGCCGGTCCCGCCTTCGCTGAGCACCGCTCCAGAGTGGTCGGAGAGCAGGTGAAGATACTCGTTGACGCTGGTGGCGGTCTCCGCGAGGAAGCCCGCCGCCTGGGCCAGCGCCAATGGCAGATCGCCCAGAGCGTGCGCAAGTTCCTCGGCCTCATCCGCATCGAGGTCGGAATGGTGATTGCGCAGCAGTGCGACGGCCTCCACGCGAGCCATGACATCCAGAGCTGCTTCATTTGGTTTGCGTGGGAAGTGCGCATGACCCAACCCGCCGACAGGTCGTCAGCATCAGAAGGAGCAAGACGCTCAAATCGGCTTTATCCGAAGGTTCGAGCTTCAGTTGGTCCCGTAAAGGAAGCAGCCCAGCGAGGCGTAGGAGTTGAAGATCAGGCCAGTCGACATTGTCGACTGGCCTGATCTTGCAAGGGGGGAGCCGAGGGGACTCGAACCCCCGACCCCCACACTGGCAGTGAGCGAAGCGGCATGCCGGGCCTCCCGAGGCGTGCCGTCAGATGCCGCACCTGCAGGTCAACGGTGGTCACCGGTCCGGGTCGGCAGACGCCGTGCCGGCCCGTCCCGGGTCATTCGTGAGACAGCTGTGAGAGATTTCGACGGGCAGTCCACCCCTACCGGAGCGCGCCCTACCCCTACGATCGGTCAGCTCACCAGCGGTAGGTAGCTCTCCGGACGCCAGCCGGCGATCACCTTGGTGAAGAGCGTTGCGCCGAGTCGGCGGTAGAACCGCTGCGCCGCCTCGTTGTCGGGCTTCACCTCCCATCGAATGGTGAGCCGGTCGGCCGCGGCGTACCGGGCGAGCGCGGTCATCAGTCGATGCCCCACACCGCCGTCCCGGCCTTCGGCGCGGACGTACAGGTCGTCCAGGGCGAAGATGTCCCCGCCGCTCCACAGGTGCAGCCGGCGCTGCGCGGAGACGTAGCCCAGGGATTCGCCGGCCCGCTCGGCCAGCAGGACCATGACGTCGGCGCGGCCGAGCAGCTCGCGCCACCCCTCGGCGGCAACGGTGACGTGCGCGCTGTCCCCCTCGTGGGCGGCCATCTCCCGGACCAGGGTGTCCACGAGCGGCGCGTCGTCCGGGCCGGCCCGGCGGATGTGGATGGTGTCGTTCAAGGTGCTCTCCTTCGGAATCGGTTGGCCGGACGGCACCGGGCGGGCTCGGCGCCGCCCGGAACGGGTCACGGGGTGCCGATGGCGGCGAGGACGTCCAGCCGGGCGGCGCGCCGGGCCGGCAGCAGCCCGGCGAGCAGGCCGGCGGCGAGGGCGACGGTCAGCACCACCAGCAGCCGGCCGGGCGGCACCGCGAGCACGGTCGGGGCGTCCCGTCCCAGCGCACGGACCGTGGCGGCCGCGAAGCCGACGCCCAGCGCGATCCCCAGGACACTCGCCAGCGCGGCGACGAGCACCGCCTCGCCCCGGATCATCCAGCCCAGCTGCCGGCGGGTCATCCCCACCGCCCGGAGCAGCCCGATCTCGGCGGTGCGCTCGGTGATGGACAGGGCGAGGGTGTTGGTGATGCCCAGCAGGGCGATCAGCACGGCCAGCATCAGCAGCACCGTCACAAGGCCGAGCACCTGGTCAATCATCTGGGTCCGGCCGGCGACCGCGGCGGCCTGGTCGCGCAGTTGCGCGGTCGGGGTGTCGGCCAGCGCCGTCCTGATCGCCTGCTCCGCGACGGCCCGGTCCGTCCCGTCGGCGGTCCGGATCAGCACGCTCGCGTCCATCTCCTCGCTGTAGAGCCGGGCGAAGGTGTCCAGGGAGATGAGGTAGTCGGTGGAGAGGGCTCGCGCGTCCCCGTCCCGGAGCAGGCCGACCACGGGAAGGCGCTGGGTACCGGGGCGAGAGAACGTCATCGGCAGCTCGTCCCCGACGGCCAGGCCCCGGTCCCGGGCCACGTGCTCCGCCAGCACGATCCCTCCGCCGGTCAGCGCCGCCAGGTTGCCGGCGGTGACGTGCAGGGACGCCACCCGAGGCAGCGTCGCCGGGTCCACGGCGGTGAGGGCCTGGGTGACCTCCCCGTCGCGCCAGTGGCCGTACTGCAGCCGGGACGCGACCGCGACCTCGGGCAACCGGCTGACCCGGTCGTACACGGCGGGCGAGAGGCCACCGAGCATCTCGTTGCGGGCGCTTTCCACCACGTGGTCGGCGGTGATGACCTCGGCGTACGACCGCCGGACCGAGCTCTTCACCGAGGTGCCGAGGACGGCCATGAAGCTGATCAACGCGAGCCCGAGGGCCAGCGCCAGCGCGGTCGTCGCGGTCCGCCGCGGGGTGCGGGCCGCCGAATCGGTGGCCAGGCGGCCGGTCACCCCGACCGCGGCCAGCGGCCGGCCGACGAGGCGTACCAGGACCGGGGTGATGGCCGGCCCGAGCAGCGCGAGCCCGCCGACGACGCCCAGCGCGGCCGCGCCAAGCAGCGGGACCGGCGCGTCCGCGGCGAGCACCGCCGCGGACGCGGCCAGACCCCCTGCGGCGGCCAGCGCACCGGCGACCATCCGGACCCGCCCGGTGCGGGCGGCGGCGGCCTCGCGCAGCGCCGCCACCGGCGCCACCGCCGCCGCGCGCCGCGCCGGGCCGACCGCCGAGCCGACCGTGACGAGGACGCCGACCGCGAACGCCACCAGCACGGTACGGGCGGTCAGCACGAGCTCGCCCTCCGGCAGCGGTACGCCGAACGCCCCGGCCAGATCCCGGATGCCGGCGGCCGCGGCGACGCCGAGCCCGAGCCCGACGGCCGAGGCGGCGAGCCCGACCAGCAGCGCCTCGCCGAGGACCGAGCGCAGCACCTGCCCGCCGGTCGCACCGGCGGCCCGGAGCAGGGAAAGTTCCCGGGTCCGCTGGGTGATGACGATGGAGAACGTGTTGGCGATCAGGAATGCGCCCACCAGCAGAGCGGCCGCCGCCAGAGCGAGCAGCACCGTCTGCAGCCAGCTGAGCTGGTCTCGGGCGGCCGCCGCGCCGGCGGCCGCGATGTCCCGGCTCGGGGCGACCTCGTAACCGGCACCGACCGCGGCGGTGATCCCGTTCCGCAGGTCCTCCGGAGCGACGTCGGGCGCGGCCACGACGGCCACCTCGGAGACGTCGGAGCCGAGCCGCAGCAGGCGCTGCGCCGACGGGAGGGTGACCAGGGCGACGGTGCTGTTCGGCAGGCCGCCCAGGGCACCGAACCCGGCCAGTCCGACCACCCGCAGCCGGGCGGTCTCGGTCGCCCGGACGGTGACGGTGTCGCCGAGCCCGATGTGGTGAACGCGGGCGGTGGCCTCGTCGATCACCACCTCGTCGTCGGCCGCCGGGGGCCGGCCGCTGCGGACGGTGAACGCACCCACGGGCGCCGGCAGCCACGAGGACAGCACGGACGCGCCGCTCGGCACGATCGGCTCGCCATCCACCTCGAGCAGGCCCTGGCCGCGGACCAGCGGCCGGGCTGCGGCCACGCCGGGCACCGCGCCGATCCGGTCCGGCAGGCCCGCCGGCAGCGGGTCCCGGGCGACCTCGACCCCCATCCCGGAGTCGAAGGCGACCGCGTCCCGCACGGTCAGGTCGACGCCGGCGGTCGCGGTGCGGAACTGGTCGTCCAGCAGCTGGCCGGAGGTGTCAGTGAGGATCAGGCCGCCGGTGGCGAAGGTGACGCCGAGGACGACCGCGAGCAGGGTCAGCGCCAGCCGGGTCCGGCGGGCGAGGGTGGTACGCAGGGTCAGGCGCCACATGTCAGTTCGCTCCGGTGGCTGCGGGCGCGGCCAGGCGCGCCATGCGGGACAGGATGGCCGGCGCTGTCGGGGCGTCGAGTTCGCCGTCGATCCGGCCGTCGGCGAGGAACACCACTCGGTCGGCGTACGCGGCGGCGTGCGGGTCGTGGGTGACCATGACGATGGTCTGTCCGAGCTCGTCGACGGCCTGCCGCAGGAAGCGGAGCAGCGCCTCGGCCGCCTGCGAGTCGAGATTGCCGGTCGGCTCGTCGGCGAAGACGATCTCCGGGTTGGTGACCAGCGCGCGGGCCATCGCGACCCGCTGCTGCTGGCCGCCGGAGAGTTCCCCGGGCCGGTGCCGTAACCGGTCCGTCAGGCCGAGCGTGGCGACAAGGTGGGCCAGGCGCTCGGGGTCGGGCCGGCGGCCCGCGAGGGTGAGCGGCAGGAGGATGTTCTCCCGCGCGGTCAGGGTCGGCACCAGGTTGAAGGCCTGGAACACGAAGCCGATCCGGTCCCGGCGCAGCAGGGTGCGCTGCCGCTCGGTCAGCTGGCCGAGGTCGGTCCCGCCGAGCAGGATCTGCCCGGCGTCGACGGTGTCGAGCCCGGCCAGCGCGTGCATGAGCGTGGACTTGCCGGAGCCGGACGGACCCATGATCGCAGTGAATCGGCCGGCCGGGATGAGCAGAGTGGCGCCGTCGAGGGCGCGGACGGCGGCGTCGCCGCGACCGTAGCAGCGGACGACGTCTCGGGCCTGCACGGCGACGGTGGTGGTGGGTGCGGGGGCGGTGCTCGTGGTCATCGGGAATCTCCTGGCGGATGCGTCGGGGGCGGGTGGCTCAGCGGGCGGTGCAGCGGGGCAGCGGGGCGCGGGTCGCGCGTACCGTCGCGGCGTGCCTTTCCCGGCGCAGCTGGCGTACCAGCTCGGCGTGCTCCAGCCGAGACAGCTCAGCGGTGAGCAAATGGTTCATGTTGACTCCTCGATCAGGTTCCGATCTGTGACACGAGGAGAGTCGCTGGCCGTGCTGTCCGGGCGCTGGCTGGTCACCGCGTGGGGCGGACAGCGGGTGGACAGACCGCCGCCAGCGATGGCGATCAGGCTGGCGGCATGATGGAACGGAAAGACCCGACGGAACCCGCCGCGGACACGACGCGGGTGGTGACGGTGGGCCTGCCGCCCGGGATGTGCCGGCGGTGCGTACGCGTGCTCAGCCGGCGGGTCAGTGACCTGCCCGGGGTGGTGTCGCTGGAGTTCGACGTGGCCGCCGGCGTGCTGCGCGTGGGCGGGAGGGTGAATCCGGCGGTCCTGCGCCGGGCCGGCCTGGTGCCCTGCCCAAACGACCCGGACTGCCGCCGCCTCGGTTAGCGGCCCGCCACCAGGTCGGCGGCGGCCCGCCGGGCCGCCTCAGCCTCCCGGGGCCGGCCCGCGGCGGCGGCCGCGGCGGCGGTCAGCGACCAGAGCCGGTGCCGCGCCCACGGGAACTCCCGCTCTTGGAGCAGCTCCACGGCTCGGCGGCACTCGTCCGCCGCGCCGGTCGCGTTGCCGTCGGCGTACGCGATCCGGGCCCGTCCCCATGCGGCCCAGGCCTGGCACCGCGGGTTGCCGCTGCGGCGGGCGGTCTCGTCCGCCTTGGCGAGCATGGCCGGCACGCCCTCGACCTCACCTCGGTCCAATCGGGTGTGCGCGAGCTGCACGAGGGTGAAGGCGATCGAATGCGGGGAGTGGTTGATCCGGGTCTCGCCCACCGCCTCCTCGAGCGTGGCGATCGCCTCGTCGGGGCGGCCGGCCTCACGTAGCGCGATGCCGAGGTGCGCCAGGATCCCGGCGGGCAGGAGGCGGTCCCCCGCCTCACGGGTCCATTCGAGGCTGCGGACCCACCGTTCGGCGGACCGCTCGAAGTCGCCGGTCCGCAGATCCAGCAGCGCTTCGACGTAGCAGACCGTGCCGTGCCACCACGGGTCGTCGGTGTCGCCCCGCTCACGACAGGCCTGGGCCACCATCGCCCGGTACCGGTCCGCGTCGCCGTCATACTGGCCCTCCCAGGCGACGACGAGCCGCGAGGTCGCGGTGTTGACGGTGTCGCCCAGGCACTCGAACTCCACCAGGCTCTCCCGGGCCGCGGCCCGGGTCTGCGCGGTGGGGTAGTAGACGCCGAGCAGGCCGATCCGCTGCAGGGCGGCGGCCCGGGCGGCCGGGGCGGGCTCGCCGGCGGCGAGCAGCGCGGTCAGGGCGCGGATCCCCTCGTAACGCGGCCCGTAGTTCCAGAACAGGAAGAGGGCGTCCGCCAGCCGCAGGCCGACTCCGATGCCGTCCGCGCGTTCCAGGCAACGGTCCACGGCGGCCCGGAAGTTGTCGTGCTCGTCCGTCAGGCGCGCCCAGGCGTCGGCGTCCGTCCGCGCGTATGGGCCGTGCCGTTCAGCCAGCTCGGTGAAATGCCCGAGGTGCCGGTCGCGGGCGGTCTCCGTCTCGCCGGCCTCGGCGAGACGGGCGGCGGCGTACTCCCGGATCGTGACCAGCAGCCGGAACCGCCCGGTGGTCGGGTCCGGCACCACCAGGGACCGGTCGACCAGGCGGAAGAGCAGGTCGAGGACCTCGTCCGCGGCCAGGCCGTCGAACGCGCAGATCTGCTCGGCGGCGGCGAGGTCCCAGCCACCGAGGAACACCGTCAGCCGGCGCAGCAGCCGTCGCTCGGCCTCGGACAGCAGGTCGTGGCTCCAGTCGAGGGTGGCCCGCAGCGTGCGGTGCCGGACCTCGCTGGTCCGCGCTCCCGCCGTGAGCAGCGCGAACCGGTCGTGCAGCCGGGCCGCGATCTCTCCCGGCGGCAGCGCCTTCACCCGCGCGGCCGCCAGCTCGATGGCCAACGGCATGCCGTCGAGCTGCCGGCAGATGTCCGCCACCACTGGCGCGGTCGTCTCGTCGAGGACGAAGCCGGGGCGCACCGCCCGCGCGCGATCGACGAAGAGGGCCACCGCCGGGCTGTCGCCGAGTCGTGCGAGATCAGCCGGCCCGTCGGGTACGCCCAGCGGCGCGACCGCGAACTGGGTCTCGCCGGGTACGGCCAGCGCCTCCCGGCTGGTGGTCAGCACGGTCACCGCCGGGCAGGCCGCGACGAGTTGCTCGACCAGTTCGGCCGCCTCGTCGATGACGTGCTCGCAGTTGTCGACCACGAGCAGCGCGCGGTCGGCGCCGAGCCAGGCGACCAACGCGGCGGTCGCGGCCGGGCCCGGCCCACCGGCGGCCACGCCGAGCTGACTGGCGACCGCCTCGGAAAGGTCGGTGCCGCTCGGCAGGGCGGCCAGGCGGACCAGATGCATCCGGTCAGCCAGGGCGTCGTCGGCGTGGCGTACCGCCTCGAGGGCGAGGGTGGTCTTGCCCACGCCGCCCGGTCCGGTCAGCGTCACCACCCGTGCCTCGCGCAGCCGGTCGAGCACGCGGTGCACGTCGTCCTGGCGGCCGATGACCGAGGCGAGCCGGCGCGGCAGGTCGCCGCGCTGCGGTGCCCGGTTGGCGGGGGTCGGGGCGGGTGCCGCCGGGGGCCGGTCGGCCGGCCGAGCCGGGGGCGGGGCGGCTGCTGTCGGAGTTGCCGGGGCAGGCACCTGCTGGCGCAGGATCGCCTCGGCGAGCGCCTGGAGTTCGGGGGCCGGGTCGATGCCCAGCTCGTCGGCGAGGTGGTGCCGCAGCGCGTGGTACGCGGTGATCGCGTCCGCCTGCCGCCCGCCCCGGTAGAGCGCCAGCATCAGCAGCCGGTGCAGCCGCTCGCGCAGCGGGTGGGCGGCGACCAGGCGTTCCAGGTCGGCGACCGCCTCGGCCTGCCGGCCGGCCTCCAGCAGCAGTTCCAGCCGGTCCTCCACCGCGCCGAGCCGCAGTTCCGCCAGGCGGGCGGCCTCGGCGAGGGCCCACTCGGCATCGCCGAGGTCGGCCAGGGCCGATCCCCGCCACAGCCGCAGCGCCTCGTCGTAGCGAGCCAGCGCCGCGGCCGGTCCGTCGCCGGTGGTCGCGTCGCGGGCCCGTTCCAGCAGCCGTTCGAAGCGGTACGCGTCCACCGCGTTCGGGGCGACGGCGAGCTGGTAGCCGGGGGCGCGGGTGATCAGCAGGTCGCCGCCGGCCCCGGCGGCCACCAGGGCCCGGCGCAGCTTCGACACCCGCAGCTGCAGCGCGTTGGTGGCGTCGGCCGGAGGGTGGTCGCCCCAGAGCGCGTCGATCAGTGCGTCCGCGGAGACCACCCGGCCCGCGGCGAGGACCAGCCGGGCGAGCAAGGCGCGGACCGCCGGGGCGAGGGGCGTGGCGGGGCGGCCGGCCACCTGGAGCTCGACGGTGCCGAGCACGTTGAAGCTCACCGTGGTGTGCCCGCTGTCCCGGCTCATCGCACTCCCGTCCGCTGCGGCGTCGACCCAGGGGCCCGCCCCGGTCGCCCGGCGGCCGCCCGGGCGGGCACATGGTACGTCCCGACGGGCGCTCGAAACGATCATCCGAACGGCGGTGAGCTGCTCCGATCAGGCCGGGACGGCCGGCGCCGGTCGGGCTGGTGCCGCCAGCCGCTCCTGCGCCAACCGGCCCGCCAGCGCCTCGGCGTCCCGGCCCACCCAGCCCAGCACCGCCGAGCCGCGGGCGCGCTGCCACGGCAGGCCGAGGAAGTACAGCCCGGTCCGGTCCGTCACGCCCGCCCGCTGCACCGGCGCGCCGGACGCGTCCAGCACCGGCACCTCCAGCCACGGGTAGTGCGGGCGGAAGCCGGTGGCCCAGACCACCGCGTCCACCCGGCGCCGCCCGCCGTCGGCCAGCAGCAGCTCGTCACCGGCGGCGTCGACCACCCGGCCGACCCGGTCGACCCGGCGCAGCAACCCGGCGACGTCGGTACCGATGACCGGGTTGCGGGCCGCTGTCCGGCGGCCCAGCCGGCTCTCGGCGCTCAGCCGCATGGTGCCCAGCCGGGAAAACCACCAGAAGATGTCCCGGCCCAGCCAGCGCTGCGGCAGCACCGGGCCGAGGGTCGGCGCGGCGAGCACCACCCGGCGGCCGTCGTCGGCGAGTTCGGCGGCAATCTGTACGCCGGTGTTGCCCCCGCCAGCCACCAGGACGTCGTGCCCCGGCAGCTGGTCGGGCCGGCGGTACCGGCTGCTGTGCAGCTGCGCGACCCGCGGCGAGAGCTTCCCGGCCACGTCGGGGATCCGGGGCGTGTGGTACGCCCCGGCGGCGACCACCACGCGCGGGGCGTACAGGGTTCCGGTCGACGTGTCGACGGTGAAGCCGCCCGCCGCGCCGGGACGGACCGAGGTGACCCGGCAGCCGAGCCGCACCGGCAGGTCAAAAAGCGCGGCGTACGCGGCCAGGTAGTCGGCCACCTCGTCCTTGCCGGGGTGCCCGTCCGGGTCGCCGGGGAACGGCAGGCCCGGCAGGGCGGAGAATCGGCGCGGGGTGAACAGGGTCAGCGAGTCCCACCGGTGCCGCCAGGCGTCGCCCACCCGGGCATGCACGTCGAGGATCGTGAAGGGCAGGCCGGCGCGGCGCAGGTGGTAACCGAGCGCCAGCCCGGCCTGACCGCCGCCGACGATCACGGTGTCCAGGTCCATCGGTCCGTCTCCTCTCGTACGAGTCAGGCGACCTGGTGACCGGCTTCGCCGATGGCGGCCCGGACGGCGGCCTCGTCGGCGTCGCCGTCGACCCGGACCGTACGGGTCACCAGGTCCACCGCCACGGCGCGGACGCCGGCGACCAGACCGACCTCCTCCTGGATCGCCTCGACGCAGCGGCCGCAGCTGATGTTCGGCACGGAGAGAACGAGCTCGTTCACGATGCGCTCCTTCGTTCGGCGGGCCGCCCCGTGGCGGCCCGGCTGCTCGAACCGTGCCGGGGAGCCCTGTCCGCGTCCTGTCGCGTACGCGAGGAGCGGCCGACGGGTCGAGGACAGCGGGCGGACAGCGGCGGCCGGGAACGTGGCGTCACCGGCCCACGACGACGGCCGGACCAGCCAGGGCGCCTGCGACGCCCGGTACGAGAGGAGCAGTGCGATGACGACACCTACGGTCGTCTCCGGCACGTTGGGCATCGGCGGGATGACCTGTGCGTCCTGTGTCCGGCGGGTGGAGCGGGCGCTGAGCCGGGTCGAGGGCGTGGACCGGGCCGAGGTCAACCTGGCGACCGAGACGGCGACCGTGGTCTACGACCCGGCCCGGGTGAGCCGGCCGGCCCTGACCACGGCGGTGGAGCGGGCCGGCTACACGGCCACCATCCACGCCGACGAGCTGGCTCGTCGGGACGCCCCGACGCCCGCCGCTGCAGACGAGGACGGCGAGCGGGCCCGGGCCGAGGAGCGCGAGGTCACCCGGCTCAGGCGGATCTGGCAGCTCACCCTGGCCACCGGGCTGTCCATGATGGTGCTGATGTACCTGCCGCTGTCCATCGACGCGATGGACTGGCTGATGCCGGCGCTGCTGGTCGTCGCGAGCGTGGTGCAGTTCGGGGCGGGCCGGCCCTTCTACCGGGCGGCCTGGGCGGCGGCCCGGCACGGCGGTGTCAACATGCACACCCTGGTGGCCCTGGGCACCACGGCCGCGTACGCCTACAGCGCCTTCGTCACGCTCTGGCCGGCGGTGGCCGAACGGCTCGGCCTGCCGCTGCACGTCTACTTCGAGATCTCCGTGGTGGTCATCGCGCTGGTGCTGACCGGGCGCTGGATGGAGGCCCGGGCGCGACGGCAGACCGGCGCGGCAATCGGGGCGCTGCTCGGGCTGCGCCCGCGCACCGCCCGGGTGCTGCGCGATGGCGTCGAGACCGAGGTGCCGGTGGATGCGGTGCTGGTCGGCGATCTGGTCCGGGTGCGCCCCGGCGAGAAGGTGCCGGTGGACGGCACGGTCACCGAGGGCACCTCCACGATGGACGAGAGCATGCTGACCGGCGAGAGCATGCCGGTGTCGAAGACGACCGGGGACGTGCTCATCGGCTCGACCGTCAACCGGACCGGCTCGGTGGTGTTCCGGGCCACCGCGGTGGGCCAGGACACCACCCTCGCCCAGATCGTCCGCCTGGTCCGCGAGGCGCAGGGCGCCAAGGCGCCGATGCAGCGGCTGGTCGACACGGTCTCCGGCTGGTTCGTCCCGGCCGTGATCGGGTTGGCCCTGCTCACCTTCGGCGTCTGGGCGGTCGCCGGGCCGGCCGACGGGCGGCTGACCCTCGGCATCGGCACCGCGATCGCGGTGCTCATCATCGCCTGCCCCTGCGCGCTGGGCCTGGCCACCCCGACCGCGATCATGGTCGGCACCGGCAAGGCCGCCGAGCTGGGCATCCTCATCTCCGGCGGCGACGCGCTGGAGCAGGCCCGGCGGATCACCACGGTGGTGCTGGACAAGACCGGCACCCTCACCCGCGGCCGTCCCGACGTCACCGCGGTGCACGCCGTCGACGACGTCGACGCCGACCAGTTGCTGACCTACGCGGCGGCGGCCGAAACCGGCTCGGAGCACCCGCTCGGCGAGGCGATCGTCCGGTACGCCCGCGCCCGCGGCCACGCCGCACCGGCGGCGGAGTCCTTCGCGGCGGTGCCCGGGCACGGCGTCGAGGCGCGGGTCGACGGCCGCACCGTGCTCATCGGCAACGCCGCCCTGATGCGCCGCCACGGCGTCGACGTCGCCGTCCTGTCGAGCGAGGTCACCGCCGTCGCCGCCGCTGGTGGCACCCCCGTGTACGTCGCGCTCGACGGCCGGCTCGGCGGCGTCGTCGGGGTCGCCGACACCCTGCGGCCCGAGTCCGTCGAGGCGGTGACCCAACTGCGGGCGCTGAGCCTGGAGGTGTGGATGCTGACCGGCGACAACCGGGTCACCGCCGAGGTGATCGCCCGCGAGGTGGGCATCGACAACGTGATCGCCGACGTCCGGCCCGAGGACAAGGCCGCCCGAGTCGCCGCCCTGCAGGAGCGCGGCGCGGTGGTGGCCATGGTCGGCGACGGCATCAACGACGCGCCGGCGCTGGCCCGCGCGGACCTCGGCATCGCCATCGGCACCGGCACCGACGTGGCGATCGCCGCCTCCGACATCACCCTGGTCGGCGGGGACCTGCGCGGCATCGTCTCGGCCATCGCGTTGTCCCGGCGTACGGTCACCACCATCAAGCAGGGCCTGGGCTGGGCGTTCGGCTACAACATCCTGCTCATCCCGGTGGCCGCCGGGGTGCTCTACCCGGCCTGGGGCATCCTGCTGGACCCGTCCCTCGCGGCCGCCGTGATGGCGATGAGCTCGGTCAGCGTGGTCACCAACGCGCTGCGGCTGCGCCGCTTCCGCCGGCCGCAGACGGCCGCCGCGCTGCGACCCCGCCTGAGCGACCGGCTCGGCGAGTGGGCGTATCTGACCGGGGTGGCTGTGCTCGCGCTCGCCGTAGGCGCCGGCTTCACCGCGCTGAGCCGCACCGACACCGCCGCCCGCGGCATGAACGGGGTGCTGGCCTGGACCCAGGGCACCGGCATGCCGATGCGGCCGGCGATGAGCACCATGATGGCCGCCGAGACCGAACCGGTGCACGCCGAGGACGCCGGCGTCCGGGTCGACATCCGGCTGCCTGCCGACGTGGTGCCCGGCCGGCAGACCACGGTGCGGATCAGGGTCACCGACGCCGAAACCGGCCGCCCGATCCGCGACGTAGGACGCAGCCACGAGGCCTGGATGCACCTGATCGCCGTCCGCGACGACCTGGCCAGCTTCGCCCACGTCCACCCCGAGCCGGCGGGCCCGCCCGGCGAGTTCGCCGTGACCCTCACCTTCCCGACCCCCGGCCGATACGTCGTGAACACCGAGTTTCGGCGCAAGGGCGAGCTGACCGACGTGCTGGAGCAGCACGAGGTGGCGGTCGGCGACCCGGCCCAGGTCATCCACCAGCCACCGGCGGTGTCCGGGCGGCAGCAGGTCGTCGACGGCGTGCGGGTGACCCTCGACGGGACCGCGAAGGTCGGCGGCAGCCGGTTCACCTACCGCTTCGCCGACGCGGCCACCGGCCGGCCGCTGACCGGGCTGCGGCCGTACCTCGCCGCCGCCGGGCACGTGGTGATCATGTCGGCCGCGGGCGACAGCTTCGCCCACGAGCACGCCGAGACCGAGGACGCCGACGGCCGGCCCGTCTTCGCCCTGCCTGGCCAGACCTACGGGCCGGAGCTCGACCTGCACGCCGAATTTCCCCGCCCGGGCCGCTACCGGCTCTGGGGCCAGTTCCGCCTCGCCGACGGCCACGTGATCACCGTCCCGTTCACCGTCGACGCCCGCTGATCGTCCCGCCGCACCTCAGGAAGGAAAACGCCATGCAGATCGCCGTGCTCCTCTTCGACCGGTTCACCGCCCTCGACGCCATCGGCCCGTACGAGGTGCTCGGCCGGCTCCCCGGCGCCCGTACCGTCTTCGTCGCCGACCAGTCCGGCCCAATCACCACCGACGTGGGCACCCTCGCCCTGACCGCCACCGCCTCGCTGGCCGAGGTGACCCGCCCGGACGTGCTGGTGGTCCCCGGCGGGCCCGGGCAGATCGCCCGGATGACCGACGCGCGGCTCCTCGACTGGCTTCGCACCGTCGATACCTCCACCACCTGGACCACCTCGGTCTGCACCGGTTCGCTGCTGCTCGCCGCGGCGGGGCTGCTCGACGGGCGCCGAGCCACCTCGCACTGGCTGGCCCTGGACCAGCTGCCCGCCTTCGGTGCCCAGCCGACCGGTGACCGGGTGGTCCTCGACGGCAAGTACGTCACCGCGGCCGGGGTCTCGTCGGGCATCGACATGGCGCTCACCCTGGCCGGCCGAATCGCGGGGGACGCGGTCGCCCAGACCATTCAACTCGGCATCGAGTACGACCCGCAGCCGCCGTACACCGCCGGTTCGCCCACCACCGCTCCCGGTTCGACGGTCGCCGCCCTGCGGGCGAATCCCTCGCTGGTGCTCGGCTGAGGACCCGCGTCCCCGGCACTGACCTACTGCGGTCAGGGCCGGGGACGCGGGCGTGTTCGTCGACTCGCAAAGCTCGGACGGCGCTCCTGTGGGCCACCTCGACGTCCACACTGCTGATGTGGTGCGGTGCCTGCTCGATCATCTCGGCCAAGCGCACGCGATGGGGTCCGGACTCGCGCAGACATCGCAGTCACCACGGGATTCCGCCTCGAACGTCAGGACGGCTCGGGTCGTGGTCACCGAGCTCGTGCTCGCCAGATCCGGACATGCCGATCGGAGCCAGACGATGTTCGAGAAGCCGTGTCACAAGACATGTGACACAAACAGGTCAGTGCCGTAGTCATTGATCAAGCGACTACGGCACTGACCTGCGAAAACAAGGTGGAGCCGAGGGGACTCGAACCCCTGACCCCCACACTGCCAGTGTGGTGCGCTACCAGCTGCGCCACGGCCCCTTGCTGTTCTCCCGGTCGCCCGGGCACTGGGAAAACTATACACAGACCTGCCGGCATGGTCATCTCGCGGGGTCCCCCGCCGAGCCAGGTCAGTTGAGCGCCACGTCCGGCGGGAAGTGGGCGACGGCGGCCATCATCCCGCCCTGCCGACGCAGCACCATCGGCCACAGGTCGTCGGGCCGGTCGACGAAGGCGTCACCGGGCAGCCCGTCCAGCACGAACCAGGAGCCGTCGGCAATCTCCTGCTCCAACTGCCCACCGCCCCAGCCGGAGTAGCCGGCGAAGACCCGGATGCCGCCGATGCTCTCCCGCAGCCGCTCCGGGTCGACCGAGAGGTCGATCGTGCCAACCGCTCCGGAGACCTGGTGAAAGCCCTTCAACCGGCGCATCGGGTGCCGCATGCGGGCCAGGCAGATAGCCGAGTCGGGCTGCACCGGGCCGCCCTCGAAGAGCACCGCCGGGTAGCGGGCCAGGTCACTCCAGTCGCCGAGCACCTCGGCCACCGGCACCTCGGTGGCCCGGTTCAGCACCACGCCGAGCGCGCCGCCCGGTTCATGGGCGACCAGCAGCACCACCGTACGGTCGAAGTTCGGGTCCTTGAGCGCCGGAGTCGCGACCAGCAGCCGTCCGGTCATCGACTCCATCGCTCGTCCGCCGATCGCCTGGCCCTCTCCCTGCATCCCACACACCCGTCAACCGTGAGCCCGCGCCGGGGATCGGTCATCTACCGGATCCGCCCGGTGCACCGGGATCAACCGATCTGTCAACGCCATGCCTGGCACGATAGCCTGCGCCCCGGGTGCTGGTTAAGGTCTGGCCGGCGGGTGATCAGACAGTTGAAACGGAGGGTCGATGGCACCGACGGCGGACATCGCGGTGATCGGTGGGTCGGGCCTGTACGCCCTCCTCGACGGCATCACCCATGAGCTGGAAACCCCGTACGGGCCACCGTCGGACGCGGTGACCATCGCCGAGGTGGCCGGACGGCGGGTCGCGTTCCTGCCCCGGCACGGCCGGGATCACCGGTATCCGCCCCACCTGATCCCCTACCGGGCCAACCTGTGGGCGCTGCGCTCTCTCGGCGTACGCCAGGTGCTGGCACCGTGCGCGGTCGGTGGGCTCCGCCCGGAGCTGGGCCCGGGCACATTCGTGGTGCCGGACCAGCTGATCGACCGGACCAGCGGCCGAGCGCAGACCTACTACGACCAGGGTGCGGTGCATGTGCCGTTCGCCGACCCGTACTGCCCGAACGGCCGGCGGGCCCTGCTCGCCGCAGCGGCTGGTCGGGACGTCACGGCCGTGGACGGCGGGACGGTGGTGGTGGTCGAGGGCCCGCGGTTCTCCACTCGGGCGGAGTCCCGCTGGTATGCCTCTATCGGCGGCACTGTCGTAAATATGACTGGTCACCCGGAGGCGGTGCTCGCCCGGGAGTTGGCCCTCTGCTACTCCTCGATCGCGTTGATCACTGACCTGGACGCCGGGGTGCAGGCCGGCGAGTCGGTGACCCAGGATGAGGTGTTCCGGGTCTTCGCGGCCAACACCGATCGACTGCGGGGCGTCCTGCTGGATGCGCTGGCGGCGCTGCCCGCCACGCGGGACTGCGTCTGCGGCCAGGCGCTGGACGGCATCACTCTGCCCTTCCCGCTGCCAAGCTGATCCGGGGCCCTGTCCGCCCGACCGCCCTGTCCGCCCGACCGCCCAGGCCACCGACGGCGGGGAAACACCCGAAAGGTCCGTCACATCCGGATAGATTCGGCTGATCGGAGGGCGACCGCGGTCGTCCCTGCCCACGACACGGAGGCGGGTGGCGATGGCAACGGTCCGGGAAGCGACGTACGACGTGCTCCGCACCCTCGGCATGACCACCATCTTCGGCAACCCCGGCTCCACCGAGGAGCCCTTCCTGCAGGACTTCCCCGCCGACTTCCACTACGTCCACGCGCTGCAGGAGGCGACGGCGGTCGCGATGGCCGACGGTTACGCCCAGGCCAACGGCACTCCGGCCCACGTCAACCTGCACACCGCCCCGGGCACCGGCAACGGCATGGGCAACCTGGTCACCGCCTGGCACAACAAGACCCCACTGATCGTCACCGCCGGCCAGCAGGCCCGGAAGATGCTGCTGCTCGAACCGCGGCTGGCCAGCCGCCGACCCACCGAGCTTCCTCAGCCGTACGTCAAGTGGGCCTACGAGCCGACCAGGGCGCAGGACATCCCCGCAGCGGTGCTGCGGGCGTACGCGACGGCGGTGCAGCCACCGGCCGGGCCGGTCTTCCTCTCCCTGCCGTTGGACGACTGGGCCCAACCCGCCGACCCGCCGCCCGCGCCGCGTTCGATAGCCACCCGGTTCGCACCGGACCCGCAGCGGCTGGACGAGTTCGCCCGGGTCCTGGCCGGCAGCCGCAACCCCGTCCTGGTGTACGGGCCGGGGGTGGACCGCTCCGGCAGTTGGCCGGCGGCGGTCGCGTTGGCCGAGCGGTTGGCCGCACCGGTCTGGGCGTCCCCCGCAACCGAGCGGGCCGTGTTCCCGGAGGACCACCCCCACTTTCGCGGTGTGCTGCCGTATGCGATCGGTCCGCTGGCCGACGCGCTGCGCGGGCACGACACGGTACTGGTCATCGGCGCCCCGGTGTTTCGCTACTACCCGTACGTACCGGGCGGGCACCTGCCCGACGGCGCCCGGCTGCTGCACGTCACAGACGACCCCGACGAGGCCGCGCGTGCCCCGGTCGGGGACAGCCTGCTCGGCGACCCCGGGCTGACCTTGGCCGCGCTGGTCGAGCGGGTGCCGCCGGCCGACCGGCCGCCGCCCGCGCACCGGGATGCGCCGACACCACCCGAGGTCACCACCCCACTGAGCGCCGACGCCCTGTTCGCCGGGCTGGCCGCGCACTGGCCGGCGGACGGCGTGCTGGTCCAGGAGTCACCGTCCAATCTGTCCGCGCTGCGTCGGCGGCTGCGGATCACCCGCCCGGCGTCCTACTTCACGATGGCCAGCGGAGGTCTCGGCTACGGCCTGCCGGCCGCCATCGGGGTGGCACTCGCCGAGCGGGACAGCGGGCGGGGCCGTCCGGTGGTGGCGGTGGTGGGCGACGGCTCATTCCACTACTCGGTGCAGGCGCTGTGGACGGCCGCGCGGCTGTCGCTGCCGGTGGTGGTGATCGTCCCGGTCAACCAGCAGTACGCGATCCTCAAAGCGTTCGCCGAACTGAAGGAGACGCCCGGGGTGCCCGGACTGGACCTGCCGGGGTTGGACATCACCGCGATCGCGGCCGGCTACGGCTGCGCCACCGAGGTGGTGGAAACCCCCGACCAGCTCGGCGCGGCGCTCGCCACCGGGCTGCGCGCCGACCGGCCCACCGTGTTGCCGGTGCCGATCAGCACCAAGCCGCCCAGCATTCTCTGAGCCGGCTCCGTCAGCGCGCGGCGATCGACAGTGGGGCGCCGGTGGAGATGTCCAGCACCGGCCGGGCGCCCAGCGGTGCCGCGAGGGTGACCGTCGCCGGCTCCAGCTTGAGCAGGTCCAGGCACGTACCGGTGGCCCGGATGACGCTGCCACCGACCACCACGACGTCCGGCCGCTCCCAGACCAGCGGCGTGATCCCGGTGTCGCAGGCACCGACGCCGAGCCGCACGGTCAGCCGGGCACCGTCGACCGCCGCGAGGTCCTGGGCGGCCACCAGACCGTCCGGCAGCGGCCGGGCCGGCGCGGTGGGCTCGGGGACCGGCGCGACCGCCGTCGGCGCGACGGCGAGCCGGACCACCGGGGTAGCCAGCTCCTTGATGGTGAACAGCCAGGCCGGGACCTGCGCCTCACCCCGGCTCGTGCGGACCGGCACGGTGTCGAACGTGACTCCGGTGACGGTGAGCGGGAGGCAGGCGGTCTGCGTTGTGCTGGTGGCCCACCCATCCGGCCCTGGTTCGACGATGGGGCCGCCGGGGGTCGGCAGGCCGGGCCGCTTCGGCCGCCCCGGGCAGGGCAGCGGGTCGCCCTGGTGGAGCTGCCGGTACGCCTCGGCGGCGCTGACCAACGGCAGCGTCAGCCGGCCGTCCGAAAATCGGATCACGCCGCCGACCCGCATGGGCGGTATCGGGACCTGCGCGTGGTACCAACCGGCCCGGAAAGCCGCCTCGGTGTCGGGGGTGAAGCGCGGGTCACCGGTGAGCAGCGTCGGCCCCTCCAGCGGGACATACCCCGTGCTCCAGCCGGAGCCGGGCCGCCACGCCTCGGCGACCTGGGTGGCCCGCTGGTCGAACGCCTCCGCGCGGTGCGT
This sequence comes from Micromonospora sp. NBC_01638, assembly GCF_045209745.1. NCBI lineage: Bacteria > Bacillati > Actinomycetota > Actinomycetes > Micromonosporales > Micromonosporaceae > Micromonospora > Micromonospora sp. NBC_01638. Next base: position 3,326,757 of record NZ_CP109273.1, on the reverse strand, counting down.
CGGGTCGCTGCGCCCGTCGGCCGGATCAGCACGGGTCGGGGCGCAGCCCGCCACGAACAGCAACGGAAGTACGAGCAGCAGGGCCGGTCGACGCATGGACGGTTGGACGTGGCCGCCGACCCCCCGGTTCCCGGCCTGGGCTCAGGTCTCGCCACCCAGATCCGTCTGGTACGCCTCCCAGAGCAGGTCGGCGCCGCGCCGCCGATGCCGAGCCAACCTCCGCAGCAGGTGCCGGGCTCGATGCCGCAGCTCGTCGGGGTGCGCCTCGGGCTGCTCGGCGATCTGCTGAACCGCCAGGATCGCGGCGACGACCGCCGCGTGCTCCCGGGTCAGCAGCCGCACCCCGTGGTCCAGCCGCGGCGACTGGGTGAGCAGCTCCCGGTAGAGGCCGGCGGGGCCTTCGGTGACCCGGACGTGCTCCGCGAAGCCCCGCCCCACCGGACGCAGCCGGAGCAGGATCTCTTCGCGCCAGCGCGGCTCGGTGCTGTCGACGGCGACGGCCCGGCCGAACGCGTGTACGTCACCGGCGAGCCCGGCCGGGCGCGGCTCACCGGGCAACCCGATGGGATGCGGATCGTCGGGAACCCCGCTCGGGTGCGGCTCCGCGGACTGCTCGCTGCGGCGCGGATCGGCGGGGAGCCCCGCCGGGTGCGGGTGCGCGGCGCGCGGCCGGGCGCCGAGTGACGGCTGCTGGACCGGACCGGTGACCATGGCACCTCCCGCGCGGCGCTGCTACCCCATACCGCGATGGTGAGCCCGCCCGGCCCGTCCTGTCCAGGGCCAAGGCCAAGCTCATCTGCCCCATTCGCCCCAATGACCCCGCAGGCCCCACTGGACCTCCCTCCGCCGCCCGTCGACGACCGAGCTCCTGTCACAGGGGCAGCGTAGCCAGTGATCACTTGATGCTCAGAAGCTTCAGAACGACCCTGGCAACTACTCAGCATCAAGTGATCAAGAAGCGGCCGGGACGGCAGGGGCACAACAAAGCGCCCCGGCTGGTGGGCCGGGGCGCTTCGTTCGAGGTGGTGGAGGTGCCGGGAATCGAACCCGGGTCCTTCGCCGGTTTGTCAGGGCTTCTCCGAGCGCAGCTCGCTGTGCCTCTACTCGGCCCCACCGCTCACGCGAGCAAGTTGGTGTGACGGGCCCAGTCGCTGATTAATCTCGCCGCACGGACCCCGCGACCGGGTCCGATTGGCCAGCCTCCTAGCTGATGCCGGCTACTGGGACGAAGGCGTTCCCAGGCCGACAGACTTAGCTACTCGCCTCAGGCGGCGAGAGCGAAGTCAGCGCGAGTGTTCTTGGCGCTTATAAGTTTCCGACGACCGATTCTCGAGACGACGTCGGCTTCCTCGGCTCGCTTCCCCTGTCGCTGCGTACGAAGTCGAAACCAGTCACCCCCTCGACAGGCCGCTGATGTGGCGGCACTGACAAGACTAACGCCTGCCGCAACAGCTTTCATCCCGAGCCCCGGGCCGGCGCGCCGATCCGGACAAACGGGATGACTAGTCGTCCATGCCCTTGCCGCGTCGACCGGACACCCGGGCGATCTCCCGGTCCGCGTCCCGCTTGGCGAGGTCCTGACGCTTGTCGTACGACTTCTTGCCCTTGGCCAGGGCGATCTCGACCTTGGCCCAGCCGTCGGAGAAGTAGACCTGCAACGGGACGATCGTGAAACCGCCCTCCCGGGTCTTGCCGACGAGCTTGTCGATCTCGACCCGGTTGAGCAGCAGCTTGCGCGTACGCCGGGGCTCGTGGTTGGTCCAGGTGCCCTGGGTGTACTCCGGGATGTGCATCGCGTGCAGGAACAACTCGCCGTCACGTTCCTGGGCGAACGCGTCGACCAGCGACGCTCGCCCGGCCCGCAGCGACTTGACCTCGGTGCCGGTCAGCGCCATGCCCGCCTCGTACGTGTCGAGGATCGCGTAGTCGTGGCGTGCCTTCTTGTTGGAGGCAACCACCTTGCGCCCCTTTTCCCGTGGCATCGGTGCCACCCCCTCCCGCACGTCCGTGGCCGGGCCCACCCCGGCCGGACAACCGATCATGCTACCTGAACGACAAGGACCCTCCCGCGCCGTTTATTTCCGGCTGCGAGAGGGTCCTCGGGAGACCACGGGACGACCCGTACGGTGCCTAGACCCGCAGGTAGAAGCGCAGGGTGATCCAGGCGGTGCCCGCGCTGACCAGACCACCGACGCCGGCCATCAGCGGGAAGATGAACAGGATGTCGCCCCAGGTGATCGGCGAGAGCAGACCCTGCAAGGCGCTCAACGACCCGTCGAAGAGCAGGTACTTCGCCGCGACCAGGGCAACCAGGCCGAGCAGCGAGCCGATCAGGCCGGCCACCACGGCCTCCAGCACGAACGGCGCCTGGATGAACCAGTTGGACGCACCGACCAGCTTCATGACCGCCACCTCACGCCGCTTGCTGTACGCGGCCACCTGAATGGTGTTCGCAACCAGCAGCAGTGCGGCGATCGCCATCACGATTGCGGCAGCCAGGGCGATGTTCTGGATCGAGGTAAGAATGTTGAAGATCTTGTCGAGCAGTCGACTCTGATCGATGATCTCGTCGACACCCGCAGTGTCCTTGTACTGGTCGTAGATGTTCTTGTACTGCTCGGGGTTGTTCAGCGTGATTCGGAACGACTCGGGCAGCTGGTCCGGCTTGACCGCGTTCACCAGGTCCGGCGCGTCCTGGTACATCTCCTTGAAGCGCTTGTACGCCTCGTCCTTGTTGACGTAGAGGACATCCTTGACCAGGGGGTCACCATCCAGTTTGGTGTTCAGGTCGGTGCGCTCCTGCTCGCTCACCTCCTGGTTCAGGAAGATCGAGACCTGGATGTTCTTGTAGTAGGTGACCTTCATGTCGTCGACCTGGCGGTACATGAGACCGCTGGCGCCGAGCATGGTCAGCGAGACCGCCATCGTGATGATCATCGCGATGGACATGGTCACGTTGCGCCACAGTCCGACCAACACCTCGGACAGGACGTATTTCACGCGCATCGGGATTTCCTCCGGGTCTCCGGCATGAAGAGTTCGTCGTCAGGCTGCGCAGGGGTGGAAAGCCGGCTCACCCGTAGACGCCGCGGGCCTGGTCACGCACGACGCGACCGCTCTCGATCTCGATGACGCGGCGGCGCATCTGGTTCACGATGTTGGAGTCGTGGGTGACCATCACGACGGTCGTTCCGGTGCGGTTGATCCGGTCCAGCAGGCGCATGATCTCAATCGAGGTGTCCGGGTCCAGGTTTCCCGTGGGCTCGTCCGCCAGCAGGATCAGCGGACGGTTCACGAACGCCCGGGCGACGGCGACCCGCTGCTGCTCACCACCGGAGAGCTCGTGCGGGTAGCGGTGCTCCTTGCCACCGAGCCCGACCAGCTCCAGCACCTCCGGCACGACCCGGCGGGCAACCGCCTTGGTCTTGCCGATCACCTCGAGGGCGAACGCCACGTTCTCGTAGGCGGTGCGGTTCGGCAGCAGCCGGAAGTCCTGGAAGACACAGCCGATCGAGCGCCGGAAGTGGGGTCGCTTCCAGGAACGCATCGACGTGACGTCCTTGCCGTTGACGACGACGCGCCCCTTGTTGGGGGCCACCTCGTGCAGCAGCATTTTGATGATCGTGGACTTGCCGGAGCCGGATGGACCGATGAAGAAGACGAACTCGCCCTTCTCGATCGAGACGGACACGTTGTCGAGCGAAGGCCGGGACGCCTTCGGGTACGTCTTCGTCACTTGCTCAAGCTGAATCACGGGTGCTGAGTCTACGCGGTGTAACAACTGAGCCAAGCCCCACGCCCTGCAGAACCGGCGCGAGTCGTCGAATCAGGCCTCTACCTGGAGATCGATGACGCGCTCCGCCCGCGTGTCGTCACGCACCGTCGTCGGCGAGTTGCCGCTGCTTGCGCCAACGGATGCCAGCCTCGATGAAACCGTCCACCTCGCCGTCGAAGACCGCGGTCGGATTGCCGGTCTCCTGCTCGGTTCGGAGATCCTTCACCATCTGATACGGGTGCAGGACGTAGGAACGCATCTGGTCGCCCCACGAGCCGGCCGCGTTCTCCTTGAGCCCTTCGAGCTTGGCCTGCTCCTCCTGACGCTTGCGATCCAGCAGCCGGGCCTGGAGCACCCGCAGCGCGGAAGCCTTGTTCTGCAGTTGGGACTTCTCGTTCTGACAGGTCACCACGATGCCGGTCGGGATGTGGGTCAGCCGGACCGCCGAGTCGGTGGTGTTGACGCTCTGCCCACCCGGGCCGGAGGAGCGGTAGACGTCGACCCGTACCTCGTTTTCCGGAATGTCGATGTGGTCGGTCTGCTCGGTGACCGGCAGGACCTCGACCCCCGCGAAGCTGGTCTGCCGGCGGCCCTGGTTGTCGAACGGGCTGATCCGGACCAGCCGGTGGGTGCCCGACTCGACGCTGAGCGTGCCGTACGCGTAGGGGACCTTGACGGCGAAGGTGGCGGACTTCAGGCCCGCCTCCTCGGCGTACGAGGTCTCGTAGACCTCGGTCGGGTAGCCGTGCCGCTCCGCCCAGCGCAGGTACATCCGCAGCAGCATCTCGGCGAAGTCCGCCGCGTCCACGCCACCGGCGCCGGCCCGGATGGCGACCAGCGCCTCCCGGGAGTCGTACTCGCCGGAGAGCAGGGTGCGGACCTCCATCTCCTGGATGGCCTTGGTCAGCCCGGTGATCTCCGACTCGACCTCGGTCAGCACGCCCGGGTCGGCTTCGGCCTCGGCCAGCTCCAGCAGCACCTGGGCGTCGTCGAGGCCGGAACGGAGGCTGCCCAGCTTGCTGATCTCGCTGTTGACGTACGACAGCTGCGAGGTCACCTGCTGAGCCTTGGTCTGGTCGTCCCACAGGTCGGGGGCGGAAGCCTCCTGCTCAAGGCGCGCCTTGTCCTCGTGGAGCCGGTCGAGGTTGAGGACGGCCTCGATGTTTCGCAGGGTCGCGTCGAGTTCCTTGAGCTGTTCGGCGTAATCGGCAGCGGTCACGACAGCTAAGCGTACTGTGCCGCAGGCAGCTCAGCTCGTCCCGTATGCGTGAACCCGCCGATCATCACCCGACGGGGGCGGTCTTCAACCACGACAGGGCCGCCCGGTGGTAGGCGACCGCGAACTCCAGCGCGCTGGCGTCGTACGTCTCGCCGTCCCGTTTGGCGTTTTTGACCTGCTCCCGGACCTGGGCGAGAGCCTCGGTGTGGTATTCGTTGGCCGAGGCGTACAGGCTCTTCAGCTGGCTGGCGGAGTGCAGGTTGCCGAAGGCCATCCGGAGCGCTATCGGGTTGCGGATGGTGTCCCGCCCCGGATTCTCGGTTAGCCAACGGGAAAATGTCCGTTTCCCGCTGGCGGTGAGCGCATACGGCTGGCTCATCCGCGGCCCCGGCTTGCCGAGCCGCACGAAACCCCGCTCGGCCAGCACCGGCAACTCGCGGTAGACCTGACTGCGGGTCATCGACCAGTACGGCGCCAGACGGCGCTCAGCGGCGGCCATCAACTGGCCGCCTGTCATCGGGCCCTCGTGGAGGAGCCCGAGCAGGGCCGCCGCCGTAGGGTTGACTCCGGATTCCGCCATGCCCACTACGCTGCCACTTTGCGCACCCGGCGTCCAGGATTTGCCAGTTTGCCACTCGACAGGACTTCCTAAGTGCACTGTCGGCGGCAGACTGTCCGTTGAGGACTATCGATGGGTGCGGCATTCGGCCGACCGCCGGCGGCGCCACGCACGCCGCCGGCGGGTCGTCGCCGGTCAGCCCATGTGGGGGTACGTGTGGTCGGTCGGCGGCACGAAGGTCTCCTTGATCGTCCGCGGCGACACCCAGCGGACCAGGTTGAGCCAGGAGCCCGCCTTGTCGTTGGTGCCGCTGGCCCGGGCACCGCCGAAGGGCTGCTGCCCGACCACCGCGCCGGTCGGCTTGTCGTTGATGTAGAAGTTGCCGGCCGCGTACCGCATGCGCTCGGCGACCGCGTCGACCACCCGGCGGTCGTCGGCGAACACCGAGCCGGTCAGCGCGTACGGGGCGATCGACTCGGCCTGCGCGACCACCTCGTCGAAGCGGGCGTCGTCGAACACGTGCACGCCCAGGATCGGCCCGAAGTATTCAGTGGTGAAGGTCTCGTGGGCGGCGTCGCTGCACTCGAAGAGCGTCGGCCGGACGAAGTAGCCGACCGAGTCGTCGGCGGTGCCACCGGCCAGCACCCGGCAGGAGTCGTCGCCGGCGATCAGCTCCAACGCCGCGGTGTGCCGGGCGAACGCCTTGTCGTCGATCACCGCGCCGCCGAAGTTGCTGAAGTCCGCCACGTCGCCATAGGTCAGCGAGTCGGTGGTGGCGGCCAGCCGGTCGCGCAGCCCACCCTCCCAGATCGAGCGCGGCACGTACGCCCGCGAGGCCGCCGAGCACTTCTGGCCCTGGTACTCGTACGCGCCGCGGATCAGCGCGGTGTGCAGGGCGTCCACGTCGGCGCTGGTGTGCGCGACCACGAAGTCCTTGCCGCCGGTCTCGCCGACGAGGCGCGGGTAGCCCCGGTAGCGGGCAATGTTGTCGCCGACGGTCCGCCACAACTGCTGGAAGACCTTGGTCGAGCCGGTGAAGTGGATGCCGGCCAGGTCCGGGTCGGCGAGCACGACATCGGAGACCTCCTCGCCCCGGCCGGTGACCATGTTGATCACGCCGGGCGGCAGGCCGGCGGCCTCGAACAGCCGCATGGTGAAATGCGCGGCGAACTGCTGGGTCGGGCCCGGCTTCCAGACCACCGTGTTGCCCAGCAGAGCCGGCGCCGACGGCAGGTTGCCGGCGATGGCGGTGAAGTTGAACGGGGTGACCGCGTAGACGAAGCCCTCCAGCGGGCGGTGGTCGAAGCGGTTCCAGACGCCGGGCGAGGACGCCGGCTGCTCCTCGAGCAGGCGGCGGGCGAAGTGCACGTTGAACCGGAGGAAGTCGATGAACTCACACGCCGCGTCGATCTCCGCCTGGATCGCGGTCTTCGACTGGCCGAGCGTGGTGGCGGCGTTGAGGGTGTCGCGCCAAGGGCCGGCGAGCAGCTCGGCGGCGCGCAGGAAGATCGCGGCGCGCTCCTCGAAGGGCAGCGCCCGCCACATCGGGGCGGCGTCCTTGGCCGCCTTGACCGCGGCGCGGGCGTCGTCGTGGGTGGCGTGCGCGGTCACACCCAGCACGTGCGCGTGGTTGTGCGGCTGCACCACGTTGATCGAGTCACCGGCAGCCATCCGCTGCTCACCGCCGATGGTCATCGGCAGGTCGATGCGCTCGGCGGCGAGCTCGGTCAGTCGCCGCTGGAGCCGGTCCCGGTCGGGGTTGCCCGGCTCGTAGTTACGAACCGGCTCGTTGCGCGGCTCGGGAACGGAGAACACGGCATCCATCAAGGCTCCTGGCGATCTCGACAGCAGTGGCGAAACCGGACCCGCGGGCCCCGACCGGACGGTCGGAGACCGGGCGCCGCGCGGGAGGCCGAGCAGCGGCGGGACCTCCCGTGATTCTCCCATGAACCGCTGCCCGCCCCACCTCCACCACCGCCAACCGCCAAGGACCGGCCCACCCTTCCTCCCCTTACCGACCGGGCTCGATCCGACAACCCGTCCAGGCATCGGGCAGCCCGCCTCGCCCCGGCACCGGGCAACCGCGTCGCCGGCCCGCTCGGGGCGTACCCGTCTCGGCCGTCCCGGGGCGGCGGGCGGCCCAGCGGGCCCGCGTACCCTGAATGGTCGGTGACCTGCCGCTCGAAGGGGAGACGATGACCAAGCAGTCCGGCCGCGTCCCGGCCGCGGAGTCGGACGAGCCGGCGGTCGACGCGGCCAGCCCCAGCAGCCGGCCATTGCCCGCGCCCGGCGCCTCGGTGCTCGCGCTGCTGGCGCTCGGGTGGCTGGCCGCCATGCTCTGGTCCACGCGGGAAGCCATCACCTCGGCGGCGGCCGGGGTCACGGCGATCAGTCTTTCCGCGTTCGCCCTGCCCGGCGTGATCTCCGCCGCGCTGGTGGCCGGGGCGGCCGTCGCGCTGGCCGGCGGCAACCTGCTGGCCCGCCGGTACGGCGACCGGGCCACCCTGCGCTTCGCCGGGGCGATCGGCGGCGGAATGCTGGTCGGGCTGGCTACCGCGCTGGCCATCAACCTCACCTACTTCGACACCTCGGCCACCAACGTGATCGCCGGCACCGCGGCGGCCGCGGCGATCATCGGTGGCGCGGTGGCCGGCGCGCGGACCGCCCCGGCGGTCGGCGCGGTGGTGAGCGCCGCCCTGGGCACGTTCCTCTTCGTGGTCGCGTTCAGCCGCGCCCGCGACCCGCTGTTCGACCTCTTCGGGGCGGGCGACAGCCAACAGTCGTTGATCGACGCCGCCAAGTGGGTGTCCCGCACCGAGTCGCTCATCGCCGGGCTGCTCGCCGGGCTGCTCGCCTTCGGCTACCTGACCTGGGCGCGGCGTCGCGTCGTCCGCCGCCACCCCGAGGCCCCGGCGCTGCGCTGGCCGGCGTACCTGCTCGCCGGGGCCGGGCCGGGGCTGCTCCTGCTGCTCGCCGAGGTGATCATCCGGATCGGTGGCCGGTCGCTGCTCGATCTGGCCAGCGCGCTCAGTGAGGCGGACGCGGTCGCACAGACCTCGCTCGGCACCTCGCGGGTGGACAACGGCATCTGGGTGCTCTTCGTGGGGGCGCTGGCCGCGCTCATCGCGTTCGGCCGCACGCTCGGCCCGGCCCACACCGACGACGACGAACCAGCCGACGGCCCAGACACCGTCGCGGACCGGGTCGACCAGGAGGACGACAAGCCGGGCTCGGCCAGGGCGTTCGATGCGGACCCGGCTGAGACGTTCGATGCGGACCCGGCGAAGGCGGACCCGGCCCGCTGACGTCGGACGGGGACCGGTGTCCGGCTCAGCCGGCCGCGCGTAGCAACTGGTCCAGCTCCGTCACGTCGTACCACTCCAGCTCGTGGTCCTCGGCGCCATCGACGGTGAACTGGGCATCGGGGTCACCAGCGGCCGCCTCGACCACCACGTCGACAGCTGCGGCGACCTCCTCGACCGCGTCCGCGCCGTCCACGTGGATGGCCGCAACGGCACCCACCGGCACGGCGTCGGCCAAGGTCACGGTGCTGGAACCCAGCTCACCGTCGCCCCGCCCGAGCGCACCCGCCGGCAGGTCGACCGAGACGACGACGCGGCGGCGGGGAGCGGTCGGGTCGGCCCGGAGCAGGTGCAGCGCGTCCTGGGCAGCCCGGGTGAACGCGACGTACTCCAACTCCTCCTCGTCGCCCTCGGCGTACCACTCGCGCAGCGCCGGGGTCACGGCGTGCGCCTGGTCGGCGGCCAGCCCATCCTCACGCAGCCGGGCCACCATCGGTACGGTCGCCGGCACGTACACCCGGACAAGTTCGTCGGTCACCGGTCGTCTCCCCCGCTTCGTCCTCCACCGGCGGCCGCCGGCTCGGGCGCAGATCATGCCGCACGCCGTGACCGTCATACACCCCGCCTCCGGCCGGCGGAAGTTCCCGGCCGGTGTGTCCCGCGTGGTCGGCCTGCCGCCAGGGCCGTCCGGGTGCTGGGCGGCACGGGCTGTCGGTGGCAAACTGAGTCAAACGACATCAACCCCGGGAGTTTCTGTGGAGCCGAGGTTCCTGCTGCTCTCCGACGTTGCCACCGAGCTGAACGTGTCGGACTCGCAGGTCTACCACATGGTGCGCAGCGGCGAACTGCCGGCGATCAAGATCGGCGGACGCGGCCAGTGGCGCGTCGAGCGCGCTCGCCTGGAGGAGTACATAGCGCGCAAGTACGACGAGACCGCCGACTGGGTGCAGAGCAACCCGCTGGTCGACCGCGACCCGGAGTAAGCACCCCGCCCGGCCCATTGACCGAGGCCACTTCATCGCCCAGAATCGAGCTTGTCGGAAGCAAACGAAGGTAAACGCAAGATCAAGGGGACCATGATGAGCGAGGCGCGACCCGGTCCTTCCCGGCCACCCGTGCGGCTGCGCCCCGTCCCGCCCATCGACCCGCCATACGCTGACGAGACCGACGGGCCGTACTGGCCAGCGCCGACCCACGGTCAGCTCGCCCTCGACCTGTTCGCCTCGACCCGGCCAGACCCCGTCCGGCCGCCGGATCGCCGGGCCGCCCTCCGCCCGGTGCCCAGCCGGTCCACCACCCACCCGATCACGCCCTTACCGCCGGCGACCGCCCCGGAATCCACCCGGGCCGCGCATCGCTTCGTCGGCACCTGCCTGGAGGTCGTCAACGGCTACCGTTCGCCGGCACAGGTGCGGGCACTGCTGGACCCGGCCCGAGCGGGTGACCTGCTGACCGAGTTGGCCCGCGCGTCCGGGCGGGCCGGGGCACCTCGCCGCCGCGCCGGCCGGCCAGTGGTCCGGCTGCTCCGCCTGCGCGTCTGTGAGCCCAAGAAAGCCGCGGTGGAGGCGGCAGCCGTCCTTACCAGCGCCGGTGGTCGGAGCTGGGCGATGGCGCTGCGCCTGGAGCATCGCCGGGGCCGCTGGCTCTGCACCGCCCTGCACGTCCTCTGACCACAGCCGACCCGGACGGTCCCAACCCGGACGCGGGTGCCGGGCAGGGTCGGGCGTGGGTTGATCGACTCGGGTTCCGGGAAATTGGGGCATCGGCTGGCGGCCCAGACACCCCGCTTTCCGTGCAGCCGAGGTGATCATGGGGTGCGGAGCCGGACGCGCTGGAGACGCCGACGGGCCCCGGCCTCGTCGGCCGGGACCCGTCGGTCAGGTGCTGTCGGTCAGTTGCCGCCGTTGGGGGCGCCGTGGCAGCGCTTGTACTTGCGGCCCGAGCCACACGGGCACGGCGCATTGCGGGACGGGCCGTTGCTCGCCTCCGCCTGGTTCGGTGCCGGCCGACGGGAGCCGGCCGACGGGAGCGCCGGGCCGCGCAGCCCGGAGGCCGGCCGCTGCGGGGCGGACGGCGCACTCTGCCCCGGCGCCGCCGGAGCACCCGAGGCCGGTCGGCCCACACCGAGCGCCGGAGCCTGCTGCTCGGCCTGCTCGACGGCAACTGCGCCAGGGCTGGCCTCACCGTCGATGGTGGGAGCGGAGTATTGCAGGCCCTGCCGCCGCGGGGCCTGGTTGAGGCCCTTGGCCCGGATCTCCACCGGCTTGTCGAGCAGCGCGACCTCTTCGGACCCCGCATCCGGCTCCGGTTCGGTCACCTGGACGTCGACGTTGTAGAGGAAACCGACCGTCTCCTCCTTGATGCCCTCCATCATGGTGGCGAACATGTCGAAGCCCTCGCGCTGGTATTCCACCACCGGGTCGCGCTGGGCGTACGCCCGGAGGTTGATGCCCTCCTGGAGGTAGTCCATCTCGTAGAGGTGCTCGCGCCACTTACGGTCGATGACCTGGAGCAGCACCATCCGCTCGAGTTGGCGCACCCCCTCGGTGCCGACCTGCTCCTCGCGCCGGTCGTACGCGGCGTTCGCGTCGTCCTTGAGGCGGGAGACCAGGAAGTCGGCGTCCATGCCGGCCCGGGAGCCGCCGGCCTCCTCCTCAAGCTCCTCGATCGTCACGCCGACCGGGTAGAGCTGCTTGAGGCTGGACCAGAGCTGCTCAAGGTCCCAGTCCTCGCCGTAGCCGTCGGAGGTGGCACCCCGCACATACGCCTCGACGGTATCGTCGATCATGTTGCGGACCTGGTCGGAGAGGTCCTCACCGTTGAGCACCCGGAGCCGCTCGGCGTAGACGACCTGGCGCTGCTTGTTGAGCACCTCGTCGTACTTGAGCACGTTCTTGCGGATCTCGGCGTTCTGGCCCTCGATCTGGGCCTGGGCGCTCTTGATCTGCCGGGTGACCATCTTCGACTCGATGGGCACGTCCTCCGGGATGTTGAAGCGCTCCATCACCGCCTCGACCGCGCCGGCCCGGAAGCGCCGCATCAGCTCGTCCTGCAGGGACAGGTAGAACCGGGACTCGCCCGGGTCACCCTGCCGGCCAGCGCGACCGCGCAGCTGGTTGTCGATCCGCCGGGACTCGTGCCGCTCGGTGCCGAGCACGTAGAGGCCACCGGCGGCGGAGACCTCGTCCGCCTCGGCGTCGCAGGCCTGCTTCCAGTTGGGCAGGACCTCCTCCATCGCCTTGGCGTACTCGTCCTCGTTTTCCAGCGGGTCGAGGCCGCGCTGGCGCAGCTCGTTCGCGGCGAGGAACTCGGCGTTGCCGCCGAGGAGGATGTCAGTGCCACGGCCGGCCATGTTGGTGGCCACGGTGACCGCGCCCTTACGCCCGGCCTGGGCGACGATCTCGGCCTCCCGTGCGTGGAACTTGGCGTTCAGCACGTTGTGCGGGATGCCCCGCCGCCGCAGCAACTGGGAGAGGATCTCGGAGTTTTCCACCGAGACGGTGCCGACCAGCACCGGCTGGCCCAACTGGTGCCGCTCGGCGATGTCCTCGATGACCGCGTTGAACTTGGCCTTCTCCGTCTTGTAGATGACGTCCGGCCGGTCCTCGCGGACCATCGGGCGGTGGGTCGGGATCGTCACGACGCCGACCTTGTAGACCTTGTTGAACTCGCCTGCCTCGGTCTGCGCCGTACCGGTCATCCCGGACAGCTTCGCGTAGAGGCGGAAGTAGTTCTGGAGGGTGATGGTGGCCAGGGTCTGGTTCTCCTGCTTGATCTCCACCCCCTCCTTGGCCTCGATCGCCTGGTGCATGCCCTCGTTGTAGCGGCGGCCGTGCAGGATGCGACCGGTGAACTCGTCGACGATCAGGACCTCACCGTCGCTGACGATGTAGTCCTTGTCCCGCTTGTAGAGCTCCTTGGCCTTGATGGCGTTGTTGAGGTAGCCGACCAGCGGCGTGTTCACCGACTCGTACAGGTTGTCGATGCCGAGTCGGTCCTCAACCTTGGCGACACCACGCTCGGTCACCGCGATGGTGCGCTTGGAGTGGTCGACCTCGTAGTCGCCCTCGCCGTCGGTGCCGGCCTGAAGCCGGGCGACCACGCCGGAGAACTCGCCGTACCAGCGGGCCGAGTGCTCGGCCGGGCCGGAGATGATCAGCGGGGTCCGTGCCTCGTCGATCAGGATGGAGTCGACCTCGTCGACAACCGCGAAGTTGTGCCCGCGCTGCACCAACTCGTCCTTCGACCAGGCCATGTTGTCGCGCAGGTAGTCGAAGCCGAACTCGTTGTTGGTGCCGTAGGTGATGTCGCAGTCGTACGCGGCACGGTGGTCGGTGGCCGGCCGGTTGGGCAGCACCACGCCGACGGTCAGCCCGAGGAACTCGTGCACCCGGCCCATCCAGGCGGCGTCCCGCTGGGCGAGGTAGTCGTTGACCGTGATCACGTGCACGCCCTTGCCGGACAGCGCGTTGAGGTAGACGGCCATGACCGAGGTCAGCGTCTTGCCCTCACCGGTCTTCATCTCGGCGATGTTGCCGAAGTGCAGCGCCGCACCGCCCATCACCTGGACGTCGTACGGGCGCTGGCCCAGCACACGGGCGGATGCCTCGCGGGCCACCGCGAACGCCTCCGGCAACAGGTCGTCGAGGGTCTCCCCGTCGGCGAGCCGCTCCCGGAACTGTTCGGTCATGCCGGCCAGTTCCTCGTCGCTGAGGTTGACGTAGTCGTCCTCGATCGAGTTGACGGCGGCGGCGATGGCCTTCAGCCGGCGCACCATACGGCCCTCGCCTGCGCGAAGGACCTTTTCCAAAATCGACACGGATCAACGCTCCCCTAGACGGTCTCGAACCATCGTAGGCGCTCCATCGGCGTGATGGTCACTGGTAGCGGCGGTCCATGTCGCCGAACCCGACATAACTCACGTACCAGATGCGCCTCGGACGTAATCCGGTTACGCCGTCGGCGAACGTTGCGGCACGATGCACGAGTGGAGCCCGTCGAGATCACCGAGGACGGCGTGCTGCTGCGGCCCTGGCGGGACGCCGACGCCGACGCCGTGCACAAAGCATGCCAGGACCCGGACATTCAGCGCTGGACGACCGTGCCGCGCCCGTATCTACCCGAACACGCTCTCGGCTTCGTCACCGAGATGAGCAGGACGGCCTGGGCGGAGGGCACCGGTGCGCCGTTCGCGGTCTGTGATCCGGCGACGGGCGAACTGCTCGGCTCGTGCGGGTTGATCTCCATCGACCGCGCCGGCACCGGTGAGATCGGCTACTGGACGGCCCCCTGGGCGCGCGGCCGGGGAGTGCTGGTCCGGGCCACCAGGGCGGTGGCCCGCTGGTCCTTCGACACCCTCGGGCTGCGCCGGCTGATCTGGCAGGCCGAGGTGGGCAACCACGCCTCCCGGCTGGTCGCACTCCGGGCCGGCTTCCGGATCGACGGCCGGCTGCGGCTGGCCGACCCGGCGTTGCCGTCGGGCGCCGACGGCTGGATCGGCTCGCTGCTGCCCGGCGAGGTGCCCGCGCCCGGGTCGACCGGGCCGGCCGGTCCGGGCACCCTCGCCGCCCGGCGGGCCGCCGTCTTCGGCCGCCCGCAGCCCATCCTGTTCGCCACGGCCGGGGCTGGCGAGCTGCGCCTGCGGCCGATGGAGGAGCAGGACCTCGACGCCGTGGTGCAGACCTGCCGGGACCCCGACACCATCCGCTGGACGACCGTGCCGGACCCGTACGAGCGCGCCGACGCGCAGGGATACCAGGTCTACAGCCAGGAAGCCTGGGCCCGGGGCGACGCCGCCTGCTTCACGATCGGCGACCCGGACGACCGGTACGCGGGCTCGCTCGACCTGCGGCTCTCCCCCGCCGACGCGCTGCTGGCCGACGTGGGCTTCATGGCCGCCCCGGCGGCCCGGGGCCGGGGCTACCTGCCGGCCGCGCTGGTCGCGCTCTGCGCCTGGGGCTTCAGCACGCTGGGCCTGGCCCGGATCGAGTGGAAGGCGAACGTGGGCAACAACGCCTCCCGCCGGGTGGCGGAGAAGGCGGGCTTCACGTTCGAGGGCACTGCCCGGGACGGGGTGCAGCACCGGGGCGAACGGGTCGACGTGTGGGTGGCCGCGCTGCTCGCCGGGGACCTGTGATGGCCCTGCGGCAGGTCATCGAGGCGTACGGGGTGCGGCTGCGTCCCTTTCGCGCCGAGGACACCGCCGACGTGGTCGACGGCTGCGCGGACCCGCGGACCCAGCGGTTCATCTCGGGCCTGCCGACGCCGTACACCGAGACCGACGCCCGCTGGTGGATCGACGCCGGCGCCCCGGCGGTCTGGGCCGGCGGCGGTGCCGCGTACGCCGTGGCGGACCCCGCCACCGACCGGATGCTCGGCGCGGTGGGGCTCAGCAACCCGGTGCCCGCTCGGCGTCAGGCCGAGATCGGCTACTGGGTGCGGCCGGCGGCGCGCGGGCGCGGACTGGCCGCCGCAGCCACCCGCGCGCTGAGCGAGCACGCCTTCGCCACCGGGACGGTCCGACTGGAGTTGCTCACCCACCCAGAGAACGGCCCGAGCCAGCGGGCCGCGCTGGCCGCCGGCTTCCGCTACGAGGGTTTGCGCTGGTCAGCGGGTTCGTCCGGCGACGCGGGCCGGCATGATCTGCTGGCCTGGGTGCGCCTCACCGACGATCCGGCCGGCCCGACCGCCCGACTGCTGCCCGACCTGCCCGGCGGGGTGCTCACCGATCAGGTGGTGGCCCTGCGCCGGCTCGCGCCCAACGATGCGGACCTGATGTACCGGCTGCACAGCCGACCCGACGTGGTGGCGAACCAGGCACCGCCCGTGCCGCCGACGCGGGAGGCGATCGAGCGACGCTGCCGCTTCACCGAGAGCGGCTGGCTGACCGGCGAGATCGCCCGGCTGCTGATCACGGACGTGGCCAGCGGGACGCCGGCGGGCAGTTGCGGGTTGTCGTTCACCGACGTGGCCGCTGGCGAGGCGTCGGTCGGCTACGCGCTGCTGCCCGACTGGCGCGGCCGGGGGTACGCGACACGGGCGGTCCGCCTGCTCGCGGGCTGGGCCTTCGGTCCGGCCGGTATGGCCCGACTGACCGCCGGCACGGTGCCGGACAACACCGCGTCGCATCGCGTGCTGGAGCGGGTCGGGTTCCAGCGTGAGGCTCTGCAGCGCGGCCGTCTGCCCGGGCTGGCCGGGGCCCGGCTGGACGACCTGACCTTCGCGCTGCTCCCCTCCGACCTCCGCTGACAGATCGTGGAGTTGTGGTGGGAGCTCCCACCACAACTCCACGATCAACGCGGTCGGCTACCGGTCAGGTGGCGAGGGAGATGATGCCGTAGTCGTACGCGTGGCGCCGGTAGACGACGCTGGGGCGGCCGGACTCCTTGTCCTGGAACAGGTAGAAGTCGTGACCGACCAGTTCCATCTCGAACAGCGCGTCGTCGATCGTCATCGGCTCCGCCGGGTGCACCTTCTCCCGGGCGATGTGCCACGGCTGCTGGTCGTCGTACTCCTCCTCGACCCGCTCGATGACGGTGGTGCCGGCGCGGGCGCCGTCACCCGGCGCGCTCAACTGTGGGGTGGCCACCAGGTCCGCGACCGGCAGGCCCGCGGTGGCCTCGGCGACGGAGATCGGCGCGTGCCGACCCCGGTGTACGCGGCGGCGGTCGGCCGCGCGGCGCAGCCTGGTGTCGAGCTTCGCGATGGCCGCGTCGAGCGCGCTGTAGAAGTCGTTCGTGCAGGCCTCGGCCCGCATCACCGGGCCCCGCGAAACGCAGGTGATCTCCACCCGCTGGCAGTGGTCGGCCTGGCGCGGATTGCGCTCGTGAAACAGCTCGACATCGACTCGGATAAGTTTGTGGTCGTAGCGTTCGATCTTTGCGAGTTTCTCGGCTACGTGCACCCGGTAATGGTCCGGCACTTCGACGTTTCGGCCCTTGACCACGATGTCCACGTGACCTCCCTTTTTCGGACGGTCTTCGATCCAGTAACCCGGTCGCACCGTGGGGAGACCCGCTGGCGTCGACCGGTTGGTACGGCTACGCCTCCTTTCACCGCCGGAGGCGGGTGGAACAACTCCTACCCCCGACAACGAAACGCTAACTCTTGTTTGCCCGCCCGTCACCCCATGTTGCCGAGACCGCCCAGGAATTTTCGCAGCTCATACACCAACGGGTGAAACGGAAACACGAACGGTTACGAGAGGTGTCTCTTCTCGGTCGCGGCGAGCACCACGGCGACTCTCGGTGCCCACCCGGTCGCCGTCAGCACCCTGGTTGCGGCGGCCAGGGTGACGCCGGTGGTGACGATGTCGTCCAGCAGCACCACGACCGGTGCCACGCCCGCGGCACGACCCCAACTCGGCGTGGTGGAGCGGGGCTGGAACGCGGCCTCGGCCGCCGCCGCCCGCCCGGCGCTGTCCAGGGTGACCGAGTCGGGCCGGGGCAGGGCACGCAGCGGACGGTGCACCCGCACCGCCCAGCCGCCCCGGTTGAGCCGGGCGGCACAGTGCCGGGCCAGCCGGTCCAGGTGATCGCCGTAACGGGACCGGGCCGCCGCCGCAGTGTCCGGGACCGGGACCAGCACCAGCGGACGAGCCACGCCGACCGCCGCCGCGACGGCCTCCGCGAGCAGTGCGCCGAGCGGGCGGGCCAACCCGTGCCGGCCGTGTTCCTTGTACGCCAGCAGAGCCTCCCGCAGCGGGCCGGCGTACGGGCCGAGTGCGACGCAGGACGGCAGGCCCGGAGGGGCGGGGGTGGGGCGGACCGATCGTGGGCGCAGCGCGCCCAACGCCGCGACGCAGGCCGGGCAGACCCCGTGCCGCAGGCCGGGCCGGCGCTCCCGACAACCCGCGCAGTCGGCGGGGAGTACCAGGTCGGCGAGGTCCGCCCAGAGCCCGCTCACGACATCAGTAGAGGAAGAACGGTGCCGACGGGTTGCTCGGGCGGACGCCGTTCGGCACCGGGGCGATGCCCCGCATACGGTCGGGCTCGATCCGTTCGAACGGGCTGCTGCGGTAGGCGACCCCGTTCGCCTCGTACATGTAGGCCCCGCTGGGCACCCGCACGCTGCGGCTGGTCGGGAACGCCGTCAGGTGGTTGACCTTGGCTCCCACGTCGGTCCGCAGGGGCGTCTCCAGGGCGCCCTCCACGCTGATCTCGTAGATCGCCTGCTGGCCCGCCGACCCGGCCACCACCAGCCGGTCCTCCCGGCCCCAGTCGACCGCCGTGAGGCCGGTCAGCGAGGTGGCCAGTTGTCTGGGCGGGCCGATGGAGACCCCGCCGCCGTCCGGGTTGACCGCCGCGACGTAGAGCCGGCCGCCGCCGATCAGCGCGACCCGCTGGCCGTCCAGCGCGGCGGCCACCGCGGTGACGTCGGCGGAGGCCAGGTTGAGCGGCACCGGGTACATCCGGGCCGCCTCATCGAACCGGAAGAGCTGCCCGTCGGCCACGACCAGGCCGCGGCCGGGGCGGGAGTCAACCGTACGCAGCCAGACCGGGCGGCTCATCGACGAGTACTCGGTGCCGCTGCGGCTGATCACGGAGACCGGTTCGGCGCCCGTGCCCACCGCCAGTCGGTACCGGTTCTTGCTGCTGCCGGTCACCACCATCGCGGCGAGGATCCGCCGATCCTTGCCCAGCGCGAGGTCGGCGGAGACGATGTTGCGGTTGACCTCGGGCGCCAGCGGCACCACGCCGCTGAGTTCGCTGCCGAAGTCGATCGGGTGGATCGCGCCGTCGTACACGCCGAACCGCTGCGGGCTCGCGGTGTTCGGGTAGAGCTGGTGGGAGTTCCGCCGCTCGTCCAGGTCCTGTACGGGCTGCGAGTTGTTGCGGATCTTCAACTCCACCTCGCCCGGCAGGTCGCCCAACGACCAGGCGAGTTGCGTGATCAGCTGGTCGATCCCGTGCTGGTCGTCACCGGACATGTCCAGGTTGATCTCCCACCGACCGTTGGCGCCGGTGGCGTTGTTGATCAGCTCGGTGCGGTCGGGTAGCCCGACGACACCCGGGCGCAACCAGTCGGACGGACCGCCGACCAGCCATTTCACCACTTCGTTGACCCGGCGCTCGTTTGGCACCGCCAGCGGCCGGTAGCGCTGGTCGGGCACCAGCCGGGTGCGGTCGGAACTCCAGAAGTAGATCGACTCGTCCTGGTAATACTGTTTGAGGGCGTCGTCGCTGAGCAGCAGCACGTTCGGCGGGTTGAGGACGTACAGGCCGGCCCGCTCGTCGTTGGCTCCGTTGTCGAACGTCGCGCTGCGGAGCCCGAACTCGTACTGCGTCTCGGTCGCCACCGGCGGAGCCAGGATGCCGTTGGCCCGCAGCACCCCGATCTGCTGCACCGTGATCTTCACCGTGGTGGTCGAGTCGCTGTTGAGGGTGTAGACCGCCTCGCGCAGCCGGACCACGTTCAGCGCGACCTCGCTGCCCTTCTTGTCCTGCAGGCGGGGTTTGTCCTCCGGGGCGATGAACGCCTTGACCCGCTCGTACGCCCGGTCCGGCTCGCCGGCGGCGGCGGACAGGAAGTTGCGCACGAACACCTCGTTGAGGCTGCCGCTGGCCGTCCGCGTCGGCGGCTCACTGCCCGGGCCGTCGACCACGCCGGCCTCCGTCGCGGCCCCGACCTTGCCGTCCACCCGCACGTCGGACGCCGCCGGGATGCCGCAACCGGCACCCAGCAGCAGCAACACCACACCGAACGCCCCGAGCAGAGTCAGCCGTCTCACGAGCGCACCTCCGCCCGCTGCCCGTCCCCGCCCGAAGCTGGGCCGATCGCCAACGCCCCGTCGGTGCCGGGCCCGATGGCCAGCGGACCACCGTCGCGGGGGCCGAACGGCAGCGCGGCGTCGGCCGGCACCAGCCGCAACGGCGAGGTGGTCAGCCGGTCACCAGCCCGGGCTGGCAGCGTGAGTCGGAACTGCGCGCCCTGCCCGGGAGCACCCCACGCCTCCAGCCAACCACCATGCAACCGGGCGTCCTCCAGGCTGATCGACAGGCCCAGCCCGGTGCCCCCGGTCTGCCGAGCCCGGGACGGGTCCGCCCGCCAGAACCGGTTGAACACCAACTTCTCCTCGCCCGCCTTGAGCCCCACACCGCGGTCGCGAACGGTGATCGCCACCGCGGTCTCGTCGAGGCCGAGGGCGATCAGCACCGGGCGGGCCTCGCCGTGCTCGACGGCGTTGCCGACCAGGTTGCGCAACACCCGCTCGACCCGGCGCGGGTCGACCTCGGCGATCACCGGCGTGCCCGGCAGGTCGAGCTCGATTGGCACGCCCACGCGCTCGGCCAGGCCGGCCAGCCGATCGACCACCCGGTGCACCACCGGCACCAGGTCGGTCGGCTCGGAGTCCAGCATGGCGAAGCCCGCGTCGAAGCGGCTGATCTCCAACAGGTCGGTGAGCAGCTCCTCGAAGCGGTCCAACTCGGTCTGGAGCAGCTCGGCGCTGCGGGCCACCGCCGGGTCGAACCCGTCGCGCTCGGCGAAGATCAGGTCAGCGGCCATCCGGACCGTGGTCAGCGGGGTACGCAGCTCGTGCGAGACGTCGGACGTGAAGCGGCGCTGCAACCGGGACATCTCCTCCAGGCGCAGGATCTGCCGTTGCAGGTTGGTGGCCATCTGGTTGAACGAGGCCGCGAGCAGGGCGAGGTCGTCCTCACCGTTGACCACCATGCGCTGGTCGAGCAGACCGGCGGAGAGCCGCTGGGCGGTCCGTGCGGCCACCCGGACCGGGTTGACCACCAGCCGGGTGACCAGCGCCGCGAGCAGCCCGAGCAGGATCACCAGGGCGACCCCGGTGGCCACCACGGTGGCACGGGCGTCGGCGGCGGTGACGTCCTGCCGGCTCAACGGCACCAGGTAATAGAGCTCGATCTGACCGAAGCGGGTGGGCACCGGTGAGCCGTAGACCAGATATTTGGTCGACTCACCGGTGAGCCGCCCGGTGCGGATCTGGCTGGCCACCTTGCCGTCGGCGATCGCGGCCCGCAGCTCCGGGCTGATCAGCAGCTGGACGTTCGCGGATGGCGCGGTGCGCGTCTGGATGTCGTTGGGATAGCCGTCGGCCGTGATCGCCACCACCACCCCGCTGGTCTGCTGGGGGTCGCCACCGGCCAGGTAGTTGACCGTGCCGTCGATGGTCTGCTGGAGCTGCGCCTCCTGCGGCTGGCCGTAGAGGGAGACCTGCTTGGCCGCGTAGCTGGCGCCGCTGGTCACCCGCTGCCGGACGTCGCTGCGGGCGTTGTCGAGCAGGATGGTGGTGATCTTGTCGGCGATCAGGAACGCGAACCCGCCGACCAACAGACTGGACGCGACAAGCGTGATGGTCACGACCCGGACCTGTAGCGAGCGGCGCCAGGTCTGGTGCACCCGGGCCACGACCCGGGCGACCCGGCCGCTCACGGCGTGCCACAGGTCCCCGCCGGCGCTGGGCCGGCGGGCAGCCGTGCTCGGGGGGTGCGGGGGCGGGGAGGTCGACACAGTGCGACCAGGCTATCCGGTCCCCGCCTTGTAGCCCACGCCCCGCACGGTGAGGATGATTTCCGGTCGCTCCGGGTCCGGCTCGATCTTGGCCCGCAACCGCTGGACGTGCACGTTGACCAGACGGGTGTCGGCCGCGTGCCGGTAGCCCCAGACCTGCTCCAGCAGCACCTCGCGGGTGAAGACCTGACGTGGCTTGCGGGCGAGCGCGACCAGCAGGTCGAACTCCAGCGGAGTCAGTTTCACCTCCTCGTCGTTGCGGCTGACGGTGTGCGCGGGCACGTCGATGGTGATCTGGTTGTCGGGCGGCCCGATGGTCAACATCTCGGGGGCCACGTCCTCGCCTCGGCGCAGCCGTGCCCGCATGCGGGCGACCAGTTCCTTGGGCTTGAACGGCTTGACCACGTAATCGTCGGCACCGGACTCCAGACCGAGCACGACGTCCACGGTGTCGCTCTTGGCGGTCAGCATGACGATCGGCACTCCGGACTCCGTCCGGATCGACCGGGCGACGTCGATACCACTCATACCGGGCAGCATCAGGTCAAGCAGCACGATATCGGGACGGCTGTCGCGAAATGCGGCCAACGCTCGCTCGCCGTCCGCCACGAACGAGGGCAGGAAACCCTCGCTGCGCAGCACGATGCCGAGCATCTCAGCGAGCGCAGGGTCATCGTCGACCACCAGTACGCGGGCTCTCATGGGATTAATATTGCATCCTCATTCAGTTCGGTGGGACCGACGTCTGCCGGTTGACGCATAATGCCGCCGAGGAACCTGTCACCGCGACCCGCGGCGGCGGCGCCACGTGCTGCGGTGCCGGGCGCACGGATGAATCCCGGGCCGGGCTGCCACCATGATCCCCCTTCGGCGGTGCCCGGCGCCACCGCAGCCCGGGCCGATCCCGCTGTCGCCAACCGGACGACGGTCAGCCGAAGAGCGCCCGCCCCCAGTGGTCCCCGCCGTCGCGTACCCCCGGTGGGCAGGCGAACACCCCACTGGAGACGTGCCGCAGGTACTCGTTCATCACGTCATGCCGAGCCAACTGGGTCTGGATCGGCACGAACTGGCGGCGCGGATCGCGCTGGTAGGCGATGAAGAAGAGGCCAGCGTCGAGCCGACCGAGACCGTCCGAGCCGTCGACGAAGTTGTAGCCCCGGCGCAGCAACTGGGCGCCGTTGTTCCGACTCGGGTGGGCCAACGTGACGTGGGCGTGCTCAGCGATCACCGGCTTGCCGTCCGCGCGGTGCGCGGCGAAGTCCGGCTCGTCGAACTCGTTGGTCCGACCGAGCGGGGCACCGCTGCCCTTGGCGCGGCCGACGATCTCCTCCTGCTCGGCCAGCGAGGTCCGGTCCCAGGTCTCCACGAGCATCCGAATCTTGCGGGTGACCAGGTAAGAACCTCCGGCCATCCAGTCCGGCCCGTCGCCCGGCTGCACCCACAACTGGTCGCGCAGCAGGTCGGTGTCCTCGGCCTTGAGGTTGGCCGTACCGTCCTTGAACCCGAACAGGTTGCGCGCGGTGGCCTGGTCGCGGGAGGTCGACGAGGTGCGACCAAAGCCGAGCTGCGACCAGCGGACGCTCACCACGCCCATGCCGAGCCGGGCCAGGTTACGGATCGCGTGCACCGCCACCTGCGGATCGTTGGCGCACGCCTGCACGCAGAGATCGCCGCCGGAGAGCTGCGGCTGCAACGCGTCGCCGGGGAACTTCGGCAGCTCGGCAAGGGCGGCGGGTCGCCGATCGGCGAGGCCGAAGCGGTCCCGTCCGTCGGCGTCGCGAAACAGCGTCGGCCCGAAGCCGATCGTC
Source organism: Micromonospora sp. NBC_01638 (assembly GCF_045209745.1). Taxonomy (NCBI): domain Bacteria; kingdom Bacillati; phylum Actinomycetota; class Actinomycetes; order Micromonosporales; family Micromonosporaceae; genus Micromonospora; species Micromonospora sp. NBC_01638. Next base: position 3,303,614 of record NZ_CP109273.1, on the reverse strand, counting down.
AGGGTGAGCTGCGACGGGGGCAGGCCGAGCGCCTCACCGGTGTCGTCCGGTGGGGCCTCCGGCATCCCGCCGACCGCGCCGAGCACCCCGGCGTCCCGCCCCGAGGTCATCCGGGCGGCGGCGGCCGTCCACTCCTCGAGCAGCCCGACCAACCGGGCCCGGTCCTTGGTGATCACGTCGAAGGCGACGAAATGCAGCCGGTCCTGCGCCGGGGTGACGATGCCGGCCTGGTGCTCACCATGGAACGGCACCGCCCCGGCCAGGTGGTCACTCGCTGCGGCCGGGCCACGGGAGCCGTTCACCAAGGCTCCCGCGCCGACCGCCACCCCGGCGACCCCGGCCACTCCGGCGCCGGCGAGCGTGATCGCCCGGCGCCGGGTCAACCTGCTCCCGCTCATCGACTCGACCCTTTCTGCCATGTGGTCACTTTGCGACGGCCGCGGCGACCTTGCTGATCGGCTCGGCGAGCGCGTTGATCCCGTCAGAGAGCTCCTTGAGCTCGGTCTTGCTCAGCGCGGTGTGCAGCTTCCACCCGTCGCCGTCCCGGTGCTTGCCGAGCAGTGCCTCGACGTTGGCGAACTCGGTGTCCAGCTGCGTGACCAGCTCCGGCGAGCGCTGCTGCAGCGCCGGGCGGAGAGCGGACACGGCGGCCTTGGAACCTTCGAGGTTGGCGGCGAAGTCCCACAGGTCGGTGTGCGAATAGCGGTCCTCCTCGCCGGTGATCTTGCCGCTGGCCACCTCGTCAAGCAGTTCCTTGGCACCGTTGGCGAGCTGGAGCGGGGAGAGCTTCTCGGCGTTGGCCTTGGCCACGATCTCCTTGACGTCGGCCAGCAGGCGGTCGGCGATCGGGCCGTCCTTGCTGATGTCGCCGGACTGCCAGAGGTCCTTCTCGATCCGGTGGAAGCCGGTGAACTCCATCCCCTCCTCGACGACCTCCTCGCGGCCATCGATCTTGGGGTCGAGGTCGCCGAAGATCTCGGCCACCGGCTCGATCCGCTCCCAGTAGGTGCGGGCGACCGGGTAGAGCGCCTTGGACTTCGCGACATCCCCGGCCTTGACCGCGCCGACGAACTCCTCGGTCTTGTCCAGGAGCGCAGCGGTCTGGCTCTTGATGTAGCGCTGGTAGTTGTCCGTGGCATCAGCCAGCGCTGCGTCGGCGGTGAGCGGCTGCGCCGACCCGCTGACCTTGAGTGCACCCCGGATGCCCTTGCCGCTCATCCCGGGCTTGCAGGCCGTCTCGTACGTGCCGGCCGGCAACTCCACGTGCAGCTCACGGCTCAACCCGGGGGCGATGTTCTCCACCTCGCCCAGCACGCGGTCACCGTCGGCATACACGTAGAACTCGGTGACCTTCGCACCCGAGTTCGTGATCTTGAAGGTGACGGTGCCGGCACCCAGCTCGGTCGAGCCGACCTCGCAGGCGGTGTCGCTGGCCTTGACCACGATCGGGCCGCCGGCCCCAGCCGAGTCACCCTTGTCGGAGTCGGAGCAGCCGGCCACACCGGCCGTCGCCAGCACGCCGGCGGCAGCCAGCGCGAAAAACTGGGTGGTACGCATCTGAGCTGTCTCTCCTCGTGGGGTCAGCCGCGCTGCGGCGTGGACGCCGACTCGGCCTCGGTGCCGGTGTCGGCTCCGCGCTCGGTGACGGGGGTGGTGGTCGCGGTGGGTGCCGGCTTGCGCCGGGCCGGTCGCAGGAAGAGCAGAAGGACCGGCACGGCGTACCCGACCCAGGCGATCGTCTCCAGCACGGTGGGCGCGGGAGTCACGTTGAACATGCCGGCGAGCAGGGCGGCGTACCAGGTGCTCGGGTCGAGCGTGGTGGTGATGTCGAAGGCCAGGTTGTTCAGGCCGGGTAGGACACCGGCCTCCTGGAAGTCGTACACGCCGTACTTGAGGATGCCGGCGGCGACCAGGATCAGCAGCACGCCGGTCCAGGTGAAGAACCTGGTGAGGTTGATCCGCAGGGCGCTGGCGTAGAGCAGCACGCCGAGCACCACGGCGGTGCCGATGCCGCCGATCAGCGCGAGCAGCGGCCCGCTGTCGCCGGACGCGCCCTGGGCGGCCGAGTAGAAGATCAGCGCGGTTTCCAGGCCCTCGCGGATCACCGCGAGGAAGGCCATGCCGGCGACCGCGAGGGACCCGACGGCCAGCGCCTCGGTGAGCTTGCCCCGCAACTCACCGGCGATGGTCCGGGCGGCCCGGCGCATCCAGAAGATCATCCAGGTGACGAAGACCACGGCGGCGACGGAGGTGATCGCCTCGAACAACTCCCGGTCGTCGGAGCGGGCCAGCAGCGAGGTGGACGTGTATTCGATCAGCCAGCCGAAGAGCACCGACAGCGCCACGGCCAGGCCGACGCCGGCCCAGACCTGGGGCAACCGGTCCCGGCGCTGCGACTTCACCAGGAAGGCGACCAGGATGCTGACCACCAGGGTCGCTTCCAGGCCTTCCCGCAGGCCGATCAGGTAGGTGGCGAACATCCGGGCTCCGAGTTGATAGGCATGCCTCAGCTAACTTAGGGCAGGCATACCTTTCTCCCGACCCGGGGCCCTCGTCAAGTCGTTCACGACAAGCTCACTCACCCGAGAAGGTCTCCTCGACCGCCCGGACGGCGGGCCACCCCCCCCATCGGCTGTGGAAGGATCTCCGCCGTGAAGGGATTCCTGCCGTGGCTGACGGTGCTGGCCGTGGTGCTGCTGCTCAGCGCGCTGCGCCTGCGAGCGCTGGCCACCGTCGTTTCAGTCGGCTGGCTGGCCTGGTGCGTCTGGACATGGTTCCGCCCCGCCCGCCGCGGCCCTCGTTCGGGCTGAGCCCGCGACCCACAGGCGGAAACGACGAACCGGGCCGGCTGCGAACAGCCGACCCGGTCGAAGAGACGTCGATCAGTAGCGGTAGTGATCCGGCTTGAACGGACCCTCCGTGGAGACACCCAGGTACGTGGCCTGTTCCTTGGTCAGCGTGCTCAGCTTGGCGCCGAGCGCGCCCAGGTGCAGCCGGGCCACCTTCTCGTCCAGGTGCTTGGGCAGCACGTAGACGCCGATCGGGTAGTCCTCGGTCTTGGTGAACAGCTCGATCTGGGCGATCGTCTGGTTGGCGAACGAGTTCGACATCACGAAGCTCGGGTGCCCGGTCGCGTTGCCCAGGTTCAGCAGACGGCCCTCGGACAGCACGATGATGGCGTGCCCGTCGGCGAAGCGCCACAGGTCGACCTGCGGCTTGATGTTGACCCGCTCGACGTCGGAACGCTTGGCCAGGCCGGCCATGTCGATCTCGTTGTCGAAGTGGCCGATGTTGCCGACGATGGCCTGGTGCTTCATCCGGGCCATGTGCTCGTTGGTGATGACGTCAAAGCAGCCGGTGGCGGTGATGAAGATGTCCGCCTGCTCGACCACGTCGTCCAGGGTGGCGACCTGGTAGCCGTCCATCGCGGCCTGCAGCGCGCAGATCGGGTCCACCTCGGTCACCACGACCCGGGCGCCCTGGCCGCGCAGCGACTCGGCGCAACCCTTGCCCACGTCGCCGTAGCCGAGCACGACCGCCATCTTGCCGCCGATCAGCACGTCGGTGGCCCGGTTGATGCCGTCGATCAGCGAGTGGCGGCAGCCGTACTTGTTGTCGAACTTGCTCTTGGTCACCGAGTCGTTGACGTTGATGGCCGGGAAAAGCAGGGTGCCAGCGCGGTGCATCTCGTAGAGCCGGTGCACGCCCGTGGTGGTCTCCTCGGTCACGCCCTTGATGCCGGCGGAGATCCCGGTCCAGCGCTGGCCGTCCTCGGCGAGCGAGCGGTGCAGCACCTCGAGGATGACCGCGTACTCCTCGGAGTCGGCGGACTCGACCGGCGGGACGACACCGGCTCGCTCGAACTCGGCGCCCTTGTGTACGAGCAGGGTGGCGTCACCGCCGTCGTCGAGAATCATGTTCGGGCCCTGGCCGTCCGGCCACACCAGCACCTTTTCGGTGCACCACCAGTATTCCTGCAGGCTCTCGCCCTTCCAGGCGTACACCGGGACACCGGCGGGGGCCTCGGGGGTGCCGTTCGGGCCGACGACGGTCGCCGCAGCGGCGTGGTCCTGGGTGGAGAAGATGTTGCACGACGCCCAGCGCACCTGCGCGCCGAGCGCGACCAACGTCTCGACCAGGACGGCAGTCTGGATGGTCATGTGCAGCGAGCCGGTGATCCGCGCGCCGGCGAGCGGCTGCGCCTCGGCGAACTCCCGACGGATCGCCATCAGGCCGGGCATCTCGTGCTCGGCAAGCTGGATCTCTTTACGCCCAAACTCGGCGAGCGACAGATCCGCCACCTTGAAGTCGCCGTCGGCAAGCGTGCTCGGCCTGGCCGGGAGGGTGCTGGTCATAAAAGCTCCTGTCGAACGATGTCTGCGCCGACTCTCCACCTTACGCGCGCCGACGACCGGCATCGGCGACGGTCCACGGACAGCGCACGGGGCGGTCGGTGATGAACGGACTTACCCGCCCACGTCCCGCCCGCCCCGCGCATCCCCCCGGTTTGGTTCCCCCGCACGTTCTCGGACCGTCGTCACGATAACGCTGCGTATTCATAGAGTCACACTCGGGCAGGGTGACGTCAAGCTATTCCGGGAAAGTCGGACTTGTGTCGGTGTCAGTGCAGCCCGGACGTCGCCACGTACGCCTCGCCGGCGCCGCTGATCCGCAGCGGCTCGCCGGCCGCGTCGCCGATCGCCGCCTGACCGGACGCGAGCGTCAACGCCCCCGCCCCATCGTCCACCGTGATCGAGCCGGAACTGCAGAGCACCACCCGGGGACCGGGCAGCGGCAGCGTGACCGAGAGCACCGCCGCGCCGACCCGGACCCGGTGCAGCGCGAAGTCGTCCACCGGCACCGGCCACCAGTCCACCCCAGGGCCGACCGGCTGCGCGGCCCGGACCGGATCGTCGAGCACCTCGAAGCGCAGCACCCGCAGCAACTCGTCGACGTCCACCCGCTTCGGGGTCAGACCGCCGCGCAGCACGTTGTCGCTGGCCGCCATGATCTCCACTCCACAGCCACTCAGGTAGGCGTGCAGATTGCCGGCGGGCATCCAGATCGCCTCCCCCGGCACCAGCCGCACGTGGTGCAGCAGCAGCGCCACCAGCGCGCCCGGATCCCCCGGGTACGCCGTGGCCAGACGACGGACCAGCTGCGCGTCCGGGCCGCCGGCCGACGCCGCCAGCACGGAACCCAACAACTCGTCGCGCTCCGCGACCGGCCAGCCGAGCAGCGTCCGCATCGCCGTCCGCAACCCCTCCGGCCCGGCGTGCAACGCGGCGACCACCGGCGCCAACTCCGGTACGCCGAACGCGGCGAACGCCTCGGCCGACTCCGCCGGGGCCCGGAAACCGCACAGCGCCTCGAACGGGGTGAGCGCGACCAGCAACTCCGGCTTGTGGTGCGGGTCGGAGTAGTTGCGCCGCCCTTCGGGACGCCCCGCCTCCGCCGCGTAGCCGGCCCGGGCCTGCTCGGCGTCCGGGTGGGCCTGCAGGCTCAGCGGAGCGTCGGCGGCGAGGACCTTGAGCAGGAACGGCAGCCGGCTGCCGAACCGCTCGGACACCCGCTGGCCGAGCCACTGCCCCGGCTCGTCGCGCACCAGGTCGCAGAGGCTCACCCGCAGACCAGCACGGTCCACGCTGGCCGGAGCGCCCGGGTGGGCACCCAACCACAGCTCTGCCTCCGGGCCCTCGCTGGGCACCGGCCGCCCCTGGAGAAGAGCGATGGCCGAGCGGGACCCCCAGGCGTAGTCCCGGATCGGTCCGTACAGTGGCTCCACCCGTCAGCCCTCGGGCCGTCCGGTCGCCTCGCCCGACGCATCCTGCTGCTGCGGCACCGCGGTGTCGGCGGCAGCGCCGGTGCCGGCCTTGGCTGCGGCGACGCTGTAGATGTCCGGCTCCAGGTAGATGACCCGGGCGATCGGCACCGCCGCGCGGATCCGGGCCTCCACGGCGTTGATGCCACTCGCCAGGTCGTGAGCGCTCTCCCATTCCGGGACGGCGATCTTCGCGGCCACCATCAGCTCTTCCGGCCCCAGGTAGAGCGTCTTCATGTGGATGATCCGCTCCACCTCGGGGCCGTCGGTCACGGCCCGCTCGATGGCGGCCAGCTCGGACGCCTCCGCGCCCTCACCGAGCAGCAGGCTCTTCGTCTCGATGGCCAGCACGATCGCGATGACCACCAGCAGCACGCCGATCATCGCGGTGCCAGCGGCGTCCCACCGGCCATTGCCGGTGATCAGCGTCATGCCGACGCCGAACAACGCGAACACCAGGCCGACCAGCGCGCCGAAGTCCTCCAGCAACACCACCGGCAACTCCGGTGCCTTGGCCCGGCGGATGAAGCGCACCCAGGACTGGCTGCCCCGGATGTGGTTGGACTCCTTGATGGCCGTCCGGAAGGAGAACGACTCCATGATGATCGCCGCCACCAGCACGACGACCGGCAGCCAGTGCCAGGACTTGATGCCCTCCTTGTGGTCCCACTTGTGGTACGCCTCGTACAGCGCGAACAGGCCACCGATGCTGAACAGCACGATGGACACGATGAACGCGTAGATGTAGCGCTCACGGCCGTACCCGAACGGGTGCTCCGGGGTGGCCGCCCGCTTCGCCCGCTTGCCGCCGAGCAGCAACAGGGCCTGGTTACCGGAGTCGGCGACGGAGTGGACCGACTCGGCCAGCATCGACGACGAGCCGGAGAGCAGGAACGCAATGAACTTGGTGACGGCGATGCCGACGTTGGCCAGCAGGGCGGCGACAATCGCCTTCGTCCCACCGTTGGCGCTCATGCGACCGCTCCGCTCCGCCGAACGAAGCCGATCGGTCCGCGCATGGCGCACCGCCCCCTACGTTCGCTCACTGGTTCGACAGCTCCTTCATCTCGGTGATGGCCGGCACGGCCATCGGGTCCAGTCCGTGGGCCAGGGCAAGATAGACCGAGGCGAAATCCGGCACGGCGATCAGCGAGGCCAGCCGCTCCAGTGCGGAGCCGCCCTCGGCGGTCACCACGTCGCACCGCACGCCGCGGCGCTCGGCGAGGGTCTGCACCGCGTCCGCGCGGCGCTCCTCGACGGCGAAGGGCTCGTCGGTGTCGTCCTCGGCGTTGAGCCCGCCGTCGCGCAGCAGCACCAGCCGCAGCCGGGTGCCCTCGCCGTCGTCCTCCGCCGGGTCGGCGAAGATGTCCCGCTCCCCCTCGGCCAGGCCGCCGAAGACGCCGTCGAGCAGCCCGACCCGGCCCCGGCCGGCCTCACCGAGCGCTCCGGTGACCACCGGGTAGCGGGCGTTGGCCGAGAGGGTGTCGCCGAACCGGCGGGCCGCCACGGTGGCCAGCGGGGACGAGCCCCAGACGATCGGGATCGAGCCGGCCAGCGCCAGGGCCAGGGACTTCGCCGGGTTGACGAAGGACTCCGCGGCGGACCGGCAGCGGTCGGCATCCGCGTCGAGCCGGGCCGCGGTCTCCGCCAGGTCCGCCTCGTTGACCTTCACGAGCCCAAGGGAACGGGCGGCGAGCAGGACCGGCACGGTGAGCGCCCAGAGGCTGGCCCGAGCCGGGGCTCGCCGGGGCACCGGGATGAACGGCGCCCGGGCCTGCTCGGCGATTGATTGCAGCTGCGAGTCGGGGGCACCCACGGCGACCAGTCGGGCACCACGTCGGTGCGCCGCCTCGGCGGCGCCGAGCGCCTCCGGGCTACGACCGGACGCGCTCACCGCGATCACCACGTCGGCCGCGCCCACCCATCCGGGTACGCCGGCGCTGCGGTGCGCGATGACCGGAACGGGGCAGCGTGGCCCGGCGACCGTGGCCAGCACGTCCCCGGTACGCCCCGCGGTGCCGATGCCGGCGATCACGACGGCTCGGGGCCGCCCGTCGTCGGCGAGCACCGCCAGGTTCGCCTCGGCGGCCAGTGCGGCACTCTCGCGGACCTGCGCACCGGCCGACGCCGTGTGCCGGAGCATGCCGCCCGGGTCGTGCTCGGCCAACGCCTCCGGGTTGTCGAGCAGGGCCTCGTCCGCGTCCCGACGTCCGCTGACCCCGGCCGTACCGTCGATCATGATTGCTGCCCAGGGCCGCCGCGCGCCTCGTCGAGCAGCAGCACCGGCACGTCGTCGCGGACCTCGAAGATCCGGCCGCACTCCGTGCAGGTCAACGTCTGCGCCTCGGCGTCGTAGGTGAGCGGGGCGTGGTGCGTGTCCGGACAGGCGAGAATCTCGAGCAACTGCGGATCCAGGGCCATGGCCCGGCTCCTTCCACGTGTGCGGCTTGACCGGCGGCGGTGCCGACCGGCGCAGGCGATCTTATCGGCGAACGCGGTCGAGCACGTCGTCCCGGAGCGAGACCATCCGATCCCGGGTGGGCGCCTCGACGTTGAGCCGCAGCAGCGGCTCCGTGTTGGAGGCGCGCAGGTTGAACCAGGCACCGTCGGGGAAACGCAGGGTGAGCCCGTCCATCTCGTCGGTCACCGCGTCGGGGTACGCGGCCCGCACCTCGGCCACCGCCCCCGCCTGGTCGGCCACCGTCGAGTTGATCTCGCCGGAGGCGATGTAGCGCTCGTACTCGCCGGCCAGCACGGACAGTGGCAGCGACTGTTCGCCCAGCGCGGCCAGGGTGTGCATCGCCGCGAGCATCCCGGTGTCGGCGAACCAGAAGTCCCGGAAGTAGTAGTGCGCGGAGTGCTCGCCGCCGAAGACGGCATTGGTCCGGGCCATCTCCGCCTTGATGAAGGAGTGCCCGACCCGGGCGACGACCGGCTGCCCACCGTGCTCACGGATGATCTCCGCAACCGCGCTGGAGGTGATCAGGCCGTGGATCACCGTGGAACCCGGGTGCTTGGCCAGCTCACGCGCGGCGACCAGGGCCGTGATCGCCGACGGCGAGACCGGCTCCCCGCGCTCGTCCACCACGAAGCACCGGTCCGCGTCACCGTCGAAGGCCAGCCCGATGTCGGCCCCGTGCTCGACCACCGCGCGCTGGAGGTCGACCAGGTTCGCCGGATCCAGTGGGTTGGCCTCGTGGTTGGGGAAGGTGCCGTCCAGCTCGAAGTAGAGCGGCACGATCTCCAGCGGCAACGGCGACAGGGCGGCGTCGCCCAGCACCGAGGGGACGGTGAAGCCGCCCATCCCGTTGCCGGCGTCGACGACCACCTTCAACGGCCGGATGCCCGCGAGGTCGACCAGCTTGCGCAGGTAGCCGGCGTAGTCGGGGAGCAGGTCACGCCGCTCGGCCGGCCGGGTCGGCTCACCGGCCGGGCGGGCTTCGCCCGAGTCCAGCAGGGCCTGGGCCCGCTCCCGGATCTCCGCCAGACCGCTCTCCTGGCCGATCGGACGGGCGCCGGAGCGGCACATCTTGATGCCGTTGTACTGCGCGGGGTTGTGGCTGGCGGTGAACATCGCACCAGGCAGGTCGAGCGAGCCGGAGGCGAAGTAGAGCAGGTCGGTGGAGGCGAGCCCGATCTCGATGACCGAGCGCCCCTCGGCCCGTACGCCGGCGGCGAACGCGGCGGCCAGCCCTGGCGAGGTGGCCCGCATGTCGTACCCGACGACGACCGCGTCACCCGGCTCGTCGGTGGAGTTGAGCAGCTGGGTGAATGCGGCTCCCAGTGCCTCGGCGACCCGTTCGTCCCACTGGTCCGGCACCGTCCCTCGGACGTCGTACGCCTTCACAATCTGGGACAGATCAGACACGTGTTCCACTCCTTGGCCGCAGGTCGACACCGAACCTGAGCCTAACGGAGGGCCCAGCTCAAGCCCCGCTCAGCCGGGGAGCCTGGGCATGAAAACAGTGTGACCGTCGTCGGTAGGTGGATCCCCGGGCAGTTTCCCTGGCAGCGGACGGGCTCCGGGTGACCCCGGCATCGGCTGCGTCGCCTCCGGGGCCGAACCGGGACCATCTGGCCGGGCACCGTAGACCCCGCCGGTGGCAGGGCGCGGGGATGGCACGGCACCCCATCCTGCGGCCGGTTGCTGCTGGCCGTACACCTGACCAGGGCGACCGGGCGCGGCCGGCGACCCACCGCCGGCGCGATAGGTGGTGCCGCCGGGGTTGCCCGGCAGGGTGCCGGGCGGCTCGTCGGACGGCGTCCGGTCCTGTCGCGAGCGACGGAACAGCAGCACGATGAGGAGCAGCCCGACCGCCACCATCACGATGCCGAAGAACATCACCAGCGATCCGCCGCCGGACGATTCGGCGGCGGTTGCCGTGGTGTTCGGCGCGGCGGACACGCCACCCAGCGCCGCCGGATTCACCGCGTCGTTGGCGGTCGCGGCCTCGGTCGGACTTGGAGTGGGCGTCGGCTTCTCAGACGGCGTCACAGTCGGCGACGGGGTGACCCGCGCTCCGGTCACCTTCGCCGAGTCGCTGCCCCGACCCAACTCCTGACCGAGCGCACTGACACCCACGCCGGTGACGGCGAGCCGGCCACCCGGGACACCCGGGGCGAACGCCACCCGGTACCGCACCGTGATGCTCTTGCCCTTGCACAGCTTCGGCTTCGCCGGTGACGTCTGCGCGGTCCCCACGCTGCCGGCACCGCCGGTGAGGGCCACCGGGAACCAGCGCTTATCCGCGTTGACCTCGACCGTCACCTGGTTCGGCTGGAGACCCTCAAGGCTCAGCACCAGCGCGGTACGCAGCAGGACGCACCCGTCGGTGCGCTTGCGCACCGCGACGTTCACCCCCTGCGGGGAGCCACCGGCGGCGAAGCTGCTGGCCGCACCCACCCGGACCGAGTCCTCGTCAGCCAGCGCCGGCGACGCACCGAGCATCAGCAGGCCGCCCACCAGACCACAGACCGTCGCCAGCCGTGCCACGCGTCGACGCACCGTCATGGTCACCTCACCGTCCTCCCCGGGTGGGGTTCGCGGGTCAGGTTACTACCGGCCCACCCACCCCGCCGCTGATAGAGCGGCCCGGATGTGTGCGGCGTTACGGTTTACGGCCCGGCCCGCCGACCTGCTGCGGAAGGTGTATCGGTCGGGCTGTCCGCGCGATCAGTCGGCCTGCTCCGCGCGATCAGTCGGCCTGCCCCGCACGGGCGAGGGCGTCGCGGCAGAGTCGGTCGGCGGTGCGGGTGGTCTCCGGCAGGCGGTAGCGCGGACTCAGCGCGAGCACCTGTGCGGACGCGTTCTCCAGGCTCATCCGATGGCCGACGCTGACGAAGACCGGTTTCACCCCGTCCCGTGTTCGCAACACCCGGCCGACGACGTCGCCGCCGTCGCGCAACGGCGACCAGGCACCCCGCTCGACGGCCGGCGGATCCCACGTCCCGACCAGCGGCGTCTTTCCCACCCCGATCGCGGGCAAGCCGGTGACCACCCCGAGGTGACAGGCCAGCCCGAACCGGCGCGGATGGGCCAGCCCGTGCCCGTCGCAGACCAGCAGGTCCGGGAGGGTGGTGAGGCGACCCAGCGCGGCGAGCAACGCGGGCAACTCACGGAACGCGAACAGCCCCGGCACGTAGCCGAACGCCGGCCGACCCACGCTGACCGCGGAGTCCACCACGGCCAACGTCCGGGCGTCCAGCACCGTCACGGCCGCGGCCAGAAGGTCACCACCCTCGGCGTACGCGACGTCCAGGCCGGCCACCGTCGCGGGCGCACTCGGCCCCGGCCCGACCAGGTCGACCAACGGCCGCAACTCCTCCTGTACGGCCATCGCCTTCACAACACTGCCCGGCACCACCACACCCCCCGGCACCGCCGCCGCTCGCCATGATCCACTCGGCATCACGGATATCGGGCTATCCCCCAGACCTGGATGCCCCGATATCACCAAACCGGAGTCGATCTTCGCTTCCCACGACTGCGGGGACCCACGATCAGGCAAGGCTCGCCCCCATGCGGATTGACGAATAGCGACCTGCTCCCTTCGCATCGCGTGACACGCCTGGACGCCTGCCGGATCCACATCTGCCTCACCGCTGACCGAACGGCTGTCGACCACCGCCCCCGGAAGTTGCCGCGAACATGGCGCGGATCCCCTCCTCGTCGGGCAACGCGGTACCACCGGTGACGGTCACGGCCACGTTCTCGGCCGTCGCACGATCAACGGTCTCGAAGCGGTCAATATTTCGATAGTCATTCACGAAGCGCACAACAAGCCCCGGATCGAAGGCCCAACCCCGGCTGCGGTGATCCCAAAGGATCGCCTTGCCTGCACCCACATCCATGATGAATAGACCTGCGGGCCCTCCCACCCTTTCGTCATTCCGGTAGATCACGTAATACGTCAACAATTTCCTTCTCCAACTGAACGGCGACGTCTCCTGCTACTGGGAAGTCGTGAGACCCGAGTCCCAACTCCCGCACTACCTGCGCAAAGCTAGTCCCTTGCCGGTCGAGCCAAGATCGATACTTCTGCCAGGCATCTCCGTTCCGACTCAACCACTTGGCAAAGCTGGCGTCCTTAGTCGGGAACTGATCGTCCAATCCGGGGGGTACGCACTCCGACATCCGGCGCTCACGGTTTGTGGCAAGCATCCGCAGGAACGCTTGCACATGCTCCTCCGGCCTGCTCGAGACCTGGCGCAGGATCTCGTAGTCGCCGTGTGTCTGCATCCACGCTTCCCTCGACTCGCGTGTGTGCATCTGCAACTCAAGGAGGAACCCGTCCGGCGATCGGAGGGTGCAGTTGAATCCATAGAACCTGTTACCTGCCCGCCAGAAGTTCTTGAGGTCCGACTGTGAGACGTTGAAACCAGCCTCCACGAGGCCCACGAGCACCAGTTGGACACCGTGCCGATAGTTCTCCCCAGATGGCATCTCGAACAAGAACCTCAGGACGTCGTTCACTGTCTCCGCGAATTCCTCGACTCCGATGTCCAGACCCCGTGCCTCATCGAGGTACTTCCTTGCCAGTGAATCCAGCCCTTTAACGCGAAAGTCGCGATCGCGCAGTTGAACCGGCTCGCTGAGGCCCATAGTCTCCGTCACGTTCCGCCCGACCTGAGCCAAAGCGTCCTCGACTCGATCAGCAACCCCGAGCGCGCGATCACGAAGGCCGGTCAACGCCTCCCACTCCGCAGTAGCGAGCTGCGCCAACTCACCGGTCAGAGGATCCGGCTCGCCGTTTCCGGCCTCGCCGCCGTCCGACGTGACGGGGTGCTGCACCGACCCCGGGCCGTCCAGCAGCAGGTACATCCGGTTGATGTACGGGTCACCATGGCCGCTGTCGTCCTCCGTCGGCGGGTGGTCCGGCAGGTCGGGCCGCTCACTGAACCGGCCCCGGGCAAGCCCTCCGAGCGGCATCGGCCGGCCGTCCCCGCTCAGCACCAGCGCGTCGATGCCGACCACATCGGGGTACAACGGCCGGTCCCGGACCACGCCGTTCTGCGGGTCGACGTAGAGCACCGTGCCGTTCTGGTTGAGCGCCACCCAGGCGTGCGAACCGCCGTGTGGCCACTCGGTGACCAGGAACGCGTAGCTGCCGTGGCCTCCCAGCAGCAGTTGGTCGTGCAGGTTGCGGAAGCCCCGGTCGGCGGCCTGCCGCGCCTGCTCGGCGTGCGGGCGCTGGTCGGACGGCGGGGCGAGGAGTTGCTGGAAGCGCCCGCCGGTCACGTCCTCGACCCGGCCCGGGCCGCCTGCCTCGCCACGGATGGGGCGCTGGATGTCACCGTCCAGGTAGCCGTCGAAGGTACGCGGCGCCGACACCCGTGGCCGCCCGTGCACCCAGGTCTCGAACAACGACAGCGTGCAGTCCAGGCAGTTGATGCCCCGGGTGGCGTCGGCCGCGGGACCTCCGTCGTTCAGGAGCCGGAACCAGCCGCCCTGTCGGGGGTCGGCGGTGCGTGTGATGGTGCCATTCGATTCGCGGGGCATCTGCCGTTCGACGTCGACCTGGTGCAGGGCGAGCGGTGGGCGCAGTCCTCCGGGCCGCCCGTACGGCCGGGAGTCATCGATCGGCGGGGGACCGTCGTCGCCGGTGAGCCGGGACGGACCGGTGGTCTCCACCGCGCCGAGCGCGAGCGCGCCCACGTCCCGGTTGGCGTATTCGAAGGTGGCGGCGTCGATGTCCACGACCAGCGGCGCCGTGGTGCCGGCCAGCACCGCGTCTGCCAGGTCACGCCATTGGCCGTACGCGCGTGTCTCGGCGTTCGCGGCCCGCTGCCAGCCGTCGGCCCACTGCCGGTGACCGGTTTGGTGCAACTGTCGAGCATAGGCGGAGTATTCGACGGCCCTGCGATCGTGCTCCGCCGCCCGGGCGCGCATTCGAGCGGCCTCTGCCTGCCGGCGATTGTTCTCGAATCCGTTTCGCTGCGACTCGTAGTGGCTCTGGTAGCGCCGCCGCTCGGCGGCTTCCGCCTCGGCGGCCCACTGCGCCGCGTACCAGGCGTTGGTTTCGGGGGTGGGCACCGGCGGATCGCCGAACGCCGCTACATCGACGGGAATCGACGCCCTGCCCCGAGCCGGATGGGCCGGCGCTCGCATCGGCGCGAGCAGGTCGGGCGTCGGGACGCGCGATGGCACGGCGTATCGGCCCACCACCGGTGCAGTGTTGGTGCCCGGCAGCGTGCCGTTGGTCGCGGTTGGGGCGGCGAACGTGACCGGCGCTGTCGGGCCGGGGGCGGTAGTCGGCGCTGGCGTGCCAGTCGACGGAGACCAGGCGGTTGGGGCTGAGGTGGCGGCGTGCTGGCCCGGCGTGACACCGGTGGCCGGCCCGCTGGTCGGTTCGAGGGTCCCGGCCACGGGTGCGACCACCGACGAGAGCGTCGGATCGGTGGCCACTGACGAGAGCGTCGGGTCGGCGGCCACCGGAGGGAGCGTCGGATCGGCGGCCACCGGAGGGAGCGCCGGATCGGCCGCGACCGGGTGCGTTGTGTCGGCCCGCTCCGGGAGAGGCCCGTCCGCGACCGGCAGCGACTCGGACGGACGCAGTGAACGCTCAGCAACGTCCGCGTCGGACAGTGCGCCGACCGGCATCGGCGACGACGAACCGTTCACGTGGGAGTCGCTGAAGGACGGCAACTCGGCACCCTGCGACAGCTCAGGCAGCACCACCTGGTCCGGTGACGACGAGGCGGCCGCCGCCTGCACCGCAACGCCTGGAGACGAAACCACCCCATCCGCTGTCGCCACACTCGCGGCCACCTGAGGTGGAGCCGCCGTGAACGCAGCCCCGGTAAAGGACGACGCAGAGGATGCCGAGTCGCCCGCGAGAGGCGCCACGGAAGGAAGGGAGGGGCCGGCGAGTGATGCCCCGGCGAGGGCGTTGGCCTGGGCGTCGAGCCGGGCGCGTAACGCGTGGTCGGTCTGGCCGGTCGCCGATCCGGTGGCCCCGGACGCGGCAGCGCGTACCACGTCCTCCACCGAGGTGAGACCCTGACCGGTGGCCAGGCTTGCGGCGCTCTCGGCGAGCACCTCGCCGGTCATCTCCCGCCCCAGATGTTCCCCGGCTCGCGCCGCTCGCCCGGCCGTGCGCCGGCCCAGGCCGGCCAGCGGTGCCACCGCCCCGCCGGCGAGCCCGCCGACCGCCGACGCGCCGAGGTCGGTCAGGTCCAGGCCGTGCGCCCGCCCGGTGGAGTTCTGGTAGGCCTGGGTGGCCAGGGTGACCCCGGCCTCCTCGGCGGCCTCCTCCGCCCCTTCACGGGCGGCGCGCTTGGCGAGCCCGCGCACGCCACCCCGCGCGACCTCCTTGGCGGCCCGCTCGCCGGCCTCCTTGAGCCCGTGTTTGAGGGATTTGCTGGCCAGTTGGCCCATCAGCCGCTTGAGGATCTGTTGAACCAGCAGCCGGGTCGCGGTGATCGCCGCGCCGGCGGCCGGCGTGGCGGCCCCGGCCGTGAGCACCGCCACCACCGCCACCGAGAGCAGCTCGACGACCAGGATGCCCAGCTCGATCCAGATTTCCAGCTTGGCGCCCTCGATGTCGCAGCCGCACTCCTCGACAAGCCGGCCCAGGTCGGCGGTGACCGCGAGCAGCACCGGGAGCGGCGCGTCGGCGCCTTCGGCGATCCCCCGCCAGGCTGCCTCGAAGGCCGCGTCGACCGCCCCGACGCCGCCGTACCCGCTGTGCACCTCCATGGCGGCCGCAGCCGCATCAGCGTGCGGGCCGGTGAGTACGGAGGCGACGGCGTACCACTGGTCGGCGACGTCCCAGACGGCCCGCTCGTTGCCCTCCGGCCACTGCACGCCGACCACCCAGTCGAGGGCGTCGTAGATCCAGCCCGGCGCGTCCCAGGGTGCGTAGTCCAGTGGATGCGGAATCGGGCTCGGCAGCACGCTCATCGGGATCGCCGGCCGTCAGCGCTGGTCGGCGGCCCGACCGAGCCGGGCGGCGCTGGCCCCGTCGGTCTGCACGCTCGCATCGACAGCGCCAACCACGTCGTCGCCCAGCTCGGTGAGCCGGTGCCCGACGCCCGCCCAGGCCCGCAGCACGGTCTGCTCGAACCTGCGGTAGTTGCGCTCGAACGCGGCGCCGATGTCGTCACGACCCCATGGCCTGGCACCGCTGGCGGTCTCGATCGCACCACCTTCCGCCGCCCGACGGGCCGTCACGGCCTCGCCGGCGAGTGCCAGGTCGGCACCGCCCCGGCAGGCCCGGGACGGGTCGAGCCAGAGCTGCCCGTCGGTCATGCCGTCCCCTCGCCCCTGCCGAGCGCGGTGTCGGCGCGGCCGAGCAGCGCGCCGTAATCTCCGGTACGCAGGAAGTCCACCGACCCGGAGCCGGTCGGCATGCTCTCGGCGACGAGGTCGCGGGTGGCGTCGGTGGCAGCGGTCGCGGCGGCGCGGATCGTTTCGGTGATTTTTCGGCTGAGCGCTCCGACGTCCCGGTCCCGGTAGACGGCGGGTGCCAGCTCGACCTCGATCAACTGGCCCTGGGCGCCCACGGTCGCCGTCACCTGCCCGTCGGCCGACCGCCGGGTCACCCGCAGCTCGGCGAGCCGCGCCTGCAGCGTGTCCAAACCGGACCTGAGCTGCTGGTATTGCCCGTACACCTCGTCGAATCGGGCCCTTAGCTCACGATTGGCGCCCCGGTCCACGTGATCGCTCACCGCCGCCCCTCCCGTCACCGTCGGTAGACCGAAACCATACCGGCCGCCATCGATTCGTGTAGTCCGGTAGTTTCAGTGCGTGATCGACCGTCGACAGGCCGAGCAGCTCGCGGCCACCTGGGCTCGCCGTGATTCGCAGCGCCTCGGCCACGAGTGCACGCCAATGGTCGACGAGTTCGACCTCGGCTACGTCATCACGTCAGTCGTGCCCACCGAGGTACGCACGGTCCCCGGCGATTTGCCGACGAGCGTCATCGACAAGCAGACCGGCAGAGTCACCACCTGGCCCCGGGTGCCGAGCACGGTGGTGGCCGAGTTATATCGGCGCAGCCAGCCCGCGGGGCCGACCGCTCCCCGTACTGTCGATCCAGCCAGTCTGCTGGTCCGGGAAATCCATCGGGTAGCTACCCCGAACACCGCGGCGCACCTGACCGTCGACGGACGAATCTGGACGGCCCAGGGCGCGAAGGGCGGCGTGCCGCTGAATCATCACCCGCTCGTCCGCACCTATCTGGACCAGCTGCCCCCTGGGGATCTGGTCCGTGGCGGGGAAGCTCACGCCGAGCTGATCGTGGTCTCCGACGTGCTGCACGAATACGACCACCGCCGGGCCGCCGAGGGCATCGCGCCAATGGGTCGGGCCGAGGCGGCGGCCTTGCTGGAGGACGCCCCGTTCGAGATTGTCCGGATCCGAGAGCCGGATGATCCCGCTGGTGGCCCCGCCGAGCTGCCCTGCGACTCGTGCATCACCTTCCTGGTGCGCGCCAACGTCCTGCCGGAGTCGGCTCGGGCCTACACCGAAACCTGGCGGGCGCCGGCGCAGCCCGACCCCGATCCTGGGCGCTTCCCGGCGGAGGTCGCCAACGCTCTGGTCGCGGCCGGGTGGCGTCCGCACATCGGGGACCAGATCATGGCTGCCGCAGCCGTGCGGGATGTCACCGCGGTGCCGGGGCTGACCCACCAGCACACGGTCTTTCCCGCCGCCGTGGAGGCGCTGACCGCGTTCCCCAGCCTGGTCGGTGCCCGCCGCGGCCGGGGCGAGCAGGTGTGGATTTCCCGTTTCGACATCCGCCCGCACACCATCGCGCACACCGCCGACACGCTGGCGGACTTCGGCGCGGTGCTCGGCGTGCGACTCTTCCCGATCGGCACCGAGCAGCAGGACAGCATCCTGGCGGTGGACGAGCGCGGCCGGGTCTTCGCGCTCGATCAGGCCGGTGAGTGGTTCCTCGGCGACACCATCGACGCCGCACTGACGACTCTGCTGCTCGGCCGCGCCCCCGCAAGGGTCCGCGACGACGGCACCTGGCAGGCCGACTGAAGCGGGAGGCCGATCACAGCGCCAGGCCGGTCAGCATCATGACCCGGGGCTCGGTGTAGTCGTCCATCGCGCTGCGCAACCCCTCCCGGCCAACCCCGCTGCCCTTCACCCCGCCGTACGGCATCTGGTCGGCGCGGTAGGACGGCACGTCGCCGATGATCACCCCGCCCACCTCGAGTGTGCGGGCGGCGGAGAAGGCGACGTCCAGCCGGTGGGTGAACACGCCGGCCTGCAACCCGTACGCCGAATCGTTGACCGCGGTGAACGCGGCCTGGTCGTCGGCGACCGGGGCGACCACCAGCACGGGCCCGAAGACCTCCTCGGCGACGACCTTGGCGGTGGCCGGCACGCCGGTGAGCACGGTCGGGGGATGCGTCGCGCCGTCGCGGTCGCCACCCACCTCGATGGCGGCGCCGGCGGTGACCGCCTCGGCCACCCACGTCTCGACCCGGCGGGCCGCGTCCTCGGACACCATCGGCCCGACGTCCGTCAGCTCGGAGGTGGGGTCTCCGGTACGCAGCCCACGCACCGCCGCCACCAACCGGGGCAGAAAGTCGGCGTAGAGCGCGTGGTGCACGTACACCCGCTGGACGGCGATGCACGACTGGCCGGCCTGGTAGTTGGCGAACGTCGCGATGCGCTGCGCGGCGAAGCCCAGGTCCTCGTCGGACGTCCAGTCCGCGCAGATCACGGCCGCCGCGTTGCCGCCCAACTCCAGCGTCACGTGCTTCTCCGGCACCGCGCGGCGGATGGCCGCGCCGACCGGCCCGGAGCCGGTGAACGACACCACCGGCAGCCGGGGATCGGTGACCAGCTCGGCGGCACGGTCGTTGGGCAGCGGCAGCACCGAGAACATCCCGACCGGAAGATCGGTCTCGGCCAACAACTCGCCGAGCAGCAGCGCGGACAGGGGCGTCGCGGGTGCGGGCTTGACGATGATCGGCGCACCGACGGCGATGGCCGGTGCCACCTTGTGGGCGACGAGGTTGAGCGGAAAGTTGAACGGCGTGATGCCCAGCACCGGCCCTCTCGGCACCCTCCGGACCAGCGCGATCCGACCGCCGGCGGCCGGGTCCGTGTCGAGTCGTTGCAACTCCCCGGAGAAGCGGCGGGCTTCCTCGGCAGCCCACCGGAAGGTCGACACCGCCCGCCCCACCTCGGCCCGCGCCCACTTGACCGGCTTGCCGTTCTCCGCGGTGATCAGGGCGGCGACCTCTTCGGCGCGCTCGGCGAGCCGTCGGGACACGTGGTCCAGGGCCGCCGCGCGGCCGTGCGCGGGCAGGGCCGCGGCCTGCGCGGCCACCTCGGCCGCCGCGGCGATGGCGGCTTCGACCTGGTCGGGCGTGGCGAGGGTGGTACGCCCCACCGGGCGCCCGTCGTACGGGTGGTGGACGGTCAGCTCCCCCTCGCCGGTGGCGGGGCGGGAGGCGACGAAGAAGGCTGCGGGCTCCACGTCGAGCAGCGTAGACGAGAGCACGGCCGACGGAAACAGTTGCCCCAACCCTTGTCTGCCGCGAATTCAGTAGCCAAGATGGCAGACAGATTGCGATAACCGCCGCAGAACGGCACCCCCGGCCCCCTCGGAGAGATCCAGTCATGAGTGACCAGCAGCAGCTGCGCAACTTCGTCAACGGCTCCTACGTCGATCCGGCCGATGGCGGCTACGCCGACCTGGTCGACCCCTGCACGGGTGAGGTGTTCGCCCAGGCCCCGGTCTCCGGTCCCGCCGACGTGGACGCGGCGATGAGTGCCGCCGCCACCGCCTTCGAGAGCTGGCGGGAGGTCACCCCCGCCGAGCGGCAGAGGGCGCTGCTCAAGCTCGCCGACGCCGTGGAGGCGCGTGCTGCCGAGCTGGTCGACGCCGAGGTCCGCAACACCGGCAAGCCGCGCCAGCTCACCGCCGAGGAGGAGCTGCCGCCCGCGGTGGACCAGTTCCGGTTCTTCGCCGGCGCCGCCCGAATGTTGGAGGGGCGGTCCGCCGGGGAGTACCTGGCGGGGCACACCTCGTACGTGCGGCGCGAGCCGATCGGCGTCTGCGCCCAGGTCACCCCCTGGAACTACCCGCTGATGATGGCGGTCTGGAAGATCGCCCCTGCGCTCGCCGCCGGCAACACGGTGGTGCTCAAGCCGTCGGACACCACGCCGGTGTCGACGCTGCTGCTCGCCGAGATCGCCGCCGAGTTCTTCCCGCCGGGGGTGTTCAACGTGGTCTGCGGCGACCGGGACACCGGTCGTACCCTCGTGTCGCACCCGACCCCGCAGCTGGTGTCGATCACCGGCTCGACCCGCGCGGGCATGGAGGTCGCCGCCGCGGCGGCCCCCGACCTGAAGCGGACCCACCTGGAGTTGGGCGGGAAGGCCCCGGTGGTGATCTTCGACGACGCGGATGTGGAGGCGGCGGCCGAGGCCATCGCGGTGGGCGGCTACTTCAACGCCGGGCAGGACTGCACCGCGGCCACCCGGGTGCTGGCCGGCCCGGGCATCCACGACGACTTCGTGGCGGCACTCGCCGAGCAGGCCCGCGGCACGAAGACCGGCGCACCGGACGACGCCGACGTGCTCTACGGTCCGCTGAACAACGCCAACCAGCTCGCCCGGGTCAGCGGCTTCGTCGACCGACTGCCGGACCACGCGGCGATCCAGACCGGTGGTTCCCGCCAAGGTGAGCGCGGCTACTTCTACGCGCCGACCGTGGTCTCCGGGCTGCGCCAGGCCGACGAGATCATCCAGGACGAGGTGTTCGGCCCGGTCATCACCGTGCAGCGCTTCACCGACGAGGACGAGGCGGTGCGCTGGGCCAACGGCGTCGACTACGGCCTGTCGGCGTCGGTCTGGACGAAGGACCACGGCCGGGCGATGCGGATGACCCGGCGACTGGACTTCGGCTGCGTCTGGGTCAACACGCACATCCCGTTCGTCTCCGAGATGCCGCACGGCGGCTTCAAGCACTCCGGGCACGGCAAGGACCTGTCGGTCTACAGCCTGGAGGACTACACCCGGATCAAGCACGTCATGCACAACATCGAGGGCTGACCCATGCCGTCGAGCGAGGAACTGCACAAGCGGCGCGGCGGTGCCGTCGCCCGGGGTGTGGGCAGCGTCATCGGGTCCTACGTGGACACCGCGTCCGGCGGGACACTCACCGACGTCGACGGCCGGGAGTGGATCGACTTCGCCGCCGGCATCGCCGTGACCAGCGTCGGCAACTC
The DNA here is from genome assembly GCF_045209745.1 of Micromonospora sp. NBC_01638. Taxonomy (NCBI): domain Bacteria; kingdom Bacillati; phylum Actinomycetota; class Actinomycetes; order Micromonosporales; family Micromonosporaceae; genus Micromonospora; species Micromonospora sp. NBC_01638. The sequence goes on along the minus strand of NZ_CP109273.1, from coordinate 3,282,094 downwards.
GGCGCCAAGGGTGGTCGAGGCGGTCCGGGCGCAGGTCGAGCGGTTCACCCACACCTGCTTCATGGTCGCGCCGTACGAGTCGTACGTGGCGGTGTGCGAGCAGCTGAACGCGCTGACGCCGGGCGGGTTCGAGAAGCGCTCGGCGCTGTTCAACTCCGGCGCGGAGGCGGTGGAGAACGCCGTCAAGATCGCCCGACACGCGACCGGGCGGCCCGCGGTGGTGGTCTTCGACCACGCGTACCACGGCCGGACCAACCTGACCATGGCGTTGACCGCGAAGAACATGCCGTACAAACACCGGTTCGGGCCGTTCGCCGGGGAGATCTACCGAGTGCCGATGTCGTACCCGCTGCGCGACGGCGGGCTCTCCGGCGCAGAGGCGGCGGCACGGGCAGTCGAGATGATCGAGAAGCAGGTGGGCGCGGACAATGTCGCCGCACTGCTCATCGAGCCGATCCAGGGCGAGGGCGGCTTCGTCGTACCCGCGCCGGGTTTTCTGCCGGCGCTGCGCGCCTGGGCGACGGCGGCCGGGGTGGTCTTCGTCGCCGACGAGATCCAGACCGGTTTCTGCCGCACCGGCGACTGGTTCGCCTGCCAGCACGAGGGCGTCGAGCCCGACCTGGTGACCCTGGCCAAGGGCATCGCCGGTGGCCTGCCGCTGGCTGCGGTGACCGGTCGGGCCGAACTGATGGACGCGGTGCACGTCGGCGGCCTCGGCGGCACGTACGGCGGCAACCCGATCGCCTGCGCCGCCGCGCTGGCCACCATCGAGACCATGCACGAGCTGGACCTGGCCGGTGCGGCGCGGCGGATCGAGTCCCTGCTGGTCCCCCGGCTACGGGCCGTCGCCGAACGGGATCCCCGGGTCGCCGAGGTACGCGGCCGGGGCGCAATGCTCGCCGTGGAGCTGGTGCAACCGGGCACGCTCACCCCCGACCCGGTCGCCGCCGCGGCGATCTCCGCCGCCTGCCACGCCGCTGGTCTGCTCACCCTGACCTGCGGCACGTACGGCAACGTCCTGCGCTTCCTGCCACCGCTGGTGATCTCCGACGCGCACCTCACCCGCGGCGCCGACATCCTCGACGCCGCCTTCGGCTGAGCCATGGAGGGGCCCGCATGGGCCCCTCCGAACGTCAGCGCAGCACCTCGACGGTGTTGCGACGGATCAGGTTCTTGCCCGGCTCGCGGATCTGGTCCATCGCTGCGGAGTTGAGCAGCACACAACTGCCCGACGGGCCGGTCACCGTCACCGTCGTCGCCCGGTTGTTGTCCAGGTTGGTCACCCGCAGCCGCGTGCCCACCGGGAACTGCCCGCTGGTCGCCGCCGGCACCCCGCCCTCGGCGAAGAAGGTGATCGACCCCGAGCAGGCCGAGCGCGGTGCCGGACCGGGTGCGCCGGGCGACGCGACGCCGGGACGGACCGTACCGGCGGGCGGCTGCGCGACCGGAGGCGCCGCCCCGTCCAGCCGTTCCACCACGTTGCGGCGGATCACGTTCTTCCCCGGCTCCCGGACCAGCTCCATGGCCGCCGCGTTGAGCAGCACGCAACTGCCCGACGGGCCGGTCACCGTCACCGTGGCCGCCCGGTTGTTGTCCAGGTTGGTCACCCGCAGCTGGGTACCCACCGGGAAACGGTCGCTGGTCGCCGCCGGCGCCCCGCCCTCCGCCGAGAAGGTGACGGAGCCGGAGCAGACGGATGACCGTGCCGGGGCGGTGTCAGCGAACCCGAAGCTGGTCCCCACCGCCACACCCGCCGCGGCGAGCACCGCCACGCTCGCCGCCAGCACGTGCCTGCGCCGCACCCTCATCGCCGTCACTCCCGTCCTCGGTGGTGTCCTTCACTCCCCTGGTACGGGCGGGAGCCTCCTACCGTTCAGCCGGCACGAGTCTCGATCGCGCGACAGCCAGGTCCACCGGCCCATACCGGGTGTGCGGCGCACCGGTGATCAGCGCCCAGTAACGGTCCCCGTACGACCAGTGCCACCACTCGGTGGGGTAGTTCACCATCCCCGCACCGCCGAGAGCGTCCACCATGATCTGCCGGTGCCGGCGGGCGGTTGCGCCGATGGTGGGCGCGTCAGTGAAGCACGCGTCGGCGCTGTCCTCCGGGGTGGCGTCGATGGCCGTGCCCAGGTCCAGTTCCACGCCGTCGTCGGTGCACAGCGTCAGGCCCACCGCCCCGCCCGTGCTGTGCGGGGCCACCTCGACCGGCGAGACGAACTTGGTGGTCTCCCGGTGCAGCCGCTCCGGCGACCAGTCCGGGTGCCGTCGGCGCAGCTCGTCCCGGTAGCCGGTGAAGATGGCCAGCTGCGCCTGGTACGGCCGGTAGCCCTCGACGACCAGCAGGCGCATCCCGCCGGGCAGGGCACGCTGCGCGGCCAGCAGGCGGTCCACGACTCCGGCGCGCAGCCGGGCGTACGCCCCGACGGGGTCGACCGCCCGGCTGTCGAGCCGCAGCTCCGGCAGCTCGCGCAGGTCCACCAACGGATCGCCGTCATCGGCGCTGGGCACGGCCGCCACCCGGGGATCGGAGAGCAGGATCATCGGACGCGCCCCGCAGTGGTCGCGGACCGTTCGGCGTGCCGGGCACGGGCCAACTCGACGAGTCGGTCCACCACCTCCCGGTAGCCGACACCGACAGCCGCCCACACCTTCGGATACATCGAGTGCGCGGTGAAGCCGGGCATGGTGTTCAGCTCGTTGACGTACACCTCACCGGTCGTCTCGGCGTAGAAGAAGTCGACCCGGGCCAGGCCCCAACCGCCGATCGCGGCGAACGCGCGCAGCGACAGCTCGCGGACCCGCTCGGTCACCTCGTCCGGCAGCACGGCGGGGACGATCATCGGGTCGGCGTCGCCGAAGTACTTCTGCTGGTAGTCGAACCAGCCGCCAGCGACCCGTACCTCGCCCACCGCCGACGCCTCGGGGCGCCAGCCACCGAGCACCGCGCACTCCAACTCCCGGCCGGTGACCCCCTGTTCGATCATGACGAGCTGGTCGTGGCGAAGCGCCTCCTCCACGGCAGCGGCCAGGTCGTCGCCCGCACCGACCCGGGAGATGCCGATCGAGGAGCCCATGTTGGCCGGTTTGACGAAGAGCGGCCGGCGCAGCCCGACCACCAGCTTCTCCGGGTCATCGGCCGCCCGGTAGGTCTGCGCGTCGAACGCGACATGCGGGGTGACCGGGATGCCCTCGGCACGCAGCGCCCGCTTCATCGCCACCTTGTTCATACCCACCGCCGAGGCGAGGATGCCGCACCCGACGTACGGCACGTTCAGCGACTCCAGCAGCCCCTGCACCACACCGTCCTCACCGAACGGGCCGTGCAGTACCGGGAAGACCACGTCAAGCTCGGCGTGCACCGCGCCGGGGGCGTTACCGGCGGACACCTGCACGACGCCCGGACGCGGACCGGCCCGCAACTCGACGGCCGGCCCGGTCACCACCAGGCGGTCGTCGATGGCCCGCTCGCCGGCCGGCCGGTCCCGCAACTCGGCCAGCAGCGCGTCGGGCATCAGCCGAAACCCGCCGCTGCGGGTGACGCCGATGGCGACCGTGCGGTAACCGCCGCCAGCCAGCGCCCGGGCCACCCCGAGCGCGGACGCGCAGGACACCTCGTGCTCCGCCGACGGTCCACCGAACAGGATTCCGATCCGAGTTGGGGCGCTCACGCCGCCGCTCCTTCCACAGTCGTCACCTCGGCGGGTCGCCCCACCGTCAACCGGGCCACCAGCGCCGCCTCGACGTTGCCGCCGGTCAGCACCACGCCGACCGTCCGCTGCCGACCAGCTTCGGGGGCGAGCCGGAGCGCGCCGGCCAGGCCAGCCGCCCCGGACGGCTCGGCGAGCACCTTGAGTTCCATCAGGATCAGCCGGAACGCCGCCCCGATCTCGTCGTCGCCGACCCGGACGACCCCGCGCAGCACGTTCCGCACGATGGCGAACGGCAGCTCACCCACGCAGGACGGCCGCAGCCCGTCCGCGATCGTCGGCGCCGGCACGACCGGGACGCGTTCACCAGCCGCCAGGCTGCGGGCGAGCGAGTCACAATCCGCCGGTTCCACGCCGTACACCTCGATGCCGGTGCCGGCGGCGGCCAAGCAGGCGCCCGCCACCCCACCACCACCACCGACCGGTACGACCAGCGCGTCCAGCGGTGTGCCCGCGCGCTCGGCTTCCTCGACCAGCTCCAGGCTGGCGGTGCCCTGCCCGGCGATGACGTCCGGGTGGTCGTACGCGTCGATCACGGGGTGACGGCTCTCGTCGCTGAGCCCGTTGGCCACCGCGACCCGCTCCCCAACGTCGGTGCCGGCGAACACCACCCGCGCCCCCGCCGCCCGCGCCCGGTCGACCTTCGTCGGCGCCGCGTCGACCGGCAGCACCACCGTCACCGCCAGCCCGTGCTCCCGGGCCGCCAACGCCACCGCCACCGCGTGGTTGCCGGTGCTCTGCGCGATCACCCCGGTGTGTCCGGCCAGAGCGAGCCGGCCAACGGCCCGCAGCGCGCCACGCATCTTGTACGAGCCGCCGTTCTGGAGGTTCTCCGCCTTCAGCAGGACGCGAGCCCCGGCCAGTCCGTCGATCACCGAGGACCGCAGCACGGGTGTGCGGACCACACGGCCGGAAAGCCAGCGGGCGGCCTCCTCGACATCGGCCCGAACCTGGCCAACGGTGCGTGACATCGTTCCTCCTTGGTGTGCGGGTGTGGTCAGCGCCGGTGCGACGCGGGTAGGTCGAACAGCCAGCTCGCACGGGCCGCCAGCAACCCGCGGTGCACCGCCAGGCTGAGCGCAAGCACCGCCGCGGTGAGCAGGACGGGATAGCCGGCCACCAGCAGCGCCTGGCCGGGCCCGGCCAGGTCGGCGACCGGGCCGGCGAGCAGCCGGTGCAGCAGCGCGAGGACCGGCATGTGAATGACGTAGACCGGCAGCGTCCGGCGACCCAGGTCGGCCAGGGCGCCGCCGATCAGGGGCCGGTCCGCCACTCGGGCGGCGGCGGTGACACCGAATGCCACCGCGGAGAGGGACACCAGCAGGCCAACGCCGAACCACCGCTCGGCACCAACCGCCGCTACGGCGGCCATCGCCACGGCGTACAAGGCGAGGGTCCACACCAGCCGGCGCCGAGTCGCGGTGGCGGCCCACCGTTGGGCAAACGGCCGCAGGTGCAGGCCTGCGAGGAAGAACACCAGGTTCTGGTAGACCCCGCCGCGGTTGCCCGGGGTGTCCAGCACGCCGGCCGCGGCGATCGCCGACAGCACGCCGGCGGCCGTGATCAGCACCGCTGGGTACACCCGGCGCAACACCTTGGCCAGGACGAAGTAGAGGGCCAGCGCGTACAGGTACCAGAGGTTGGACGGGGTGACGGTCAACTGGGCCAGCAGGCCCCCGACGTCGGTGGCGCGATCGGTGGGGAAGCCCGGGACGAGGGCCAGCACGGCGGTGTGGATCAGCAGCCAGGTCGCGTAGAGGTAGAACATCCGGCTGACCCGGGAGCGGCGGGCCACGCGCCACGGCCGGTGGACGGCGTTCGCGGCGAAGATCCCGGAGATCGTGAAGAACAGCGGCATCCGCAGCGGCAACAACTGCTCCCCGAGCAACCCCCAGGCGCCCGGCACCGGCAACCCGACCCGCCAGTCGATCTGCAGGTAGTGCTTCACCACGACGTGCCAGAGCACCACGAGGATGAGGCAACCGCCCTTGGCGACGTCCGCCCACACCACGCGCGCCGCCTGCGCGCCGACGATGGGCGCGATTGGCGCGGCCAGTTCGGTCGTCACGGGTCTCTCCTCTCTATTTTCGGGCACACCACAGGTGGGATCCAGCGATACGCGGACCCCGAGGACAGTGGGTGGGAGCGCTAGGTCGAGTGGGGCAGCTGGACGTCGACCCGCAGGCCGCCGTGCTCGGCGGGCCGGGCCGCGATGATGCCGTCGTGCGCCTGGGTGATCGAGCGGGCGATGGCCAGACCCAGGCCGGCGCCTCCGCCATGCGAGGTGCGGTCCCGGGCCAGCCGGCGGAACGGCTCGAAGAGACCGGCCACCGCTTCAGCCGGCACGGGCTGGCCGGTGTTGACCACGGACAGCGCGGGCGCATCGCTCACCACGACAGTCAGCGAACCGCCGGGCCGGTTGTACTTGAGCCCGTTCTCCACCAGGTTGGTGACCAGGCGCTCCAGCAGCACCCGCTCGCCGACGACGACCCGGGGCCCGAGATGGGCGTCGATGGTGACCCCGGCTTCCCGGGCGCGGTCCTGGTAGCCGGGCAGCACCGCCGCGACGATGGTGTCGAGCCGCTGCGGTATCCGCGAGCGCAGACCCTGGTCGCTCTCGCTGAGCGCGAGCAGACCCTCGATCAGCCGCTCGTTGCGCTCGTTGGTCTCCAGCAGCTGGCTGGTCAACAGCTCCAACTGCTCGCCGGTGAGCGTCCGGGCCATGCCGACCTCGATGAGCGTCCGCTGCACCGCCAGCGGGGTACGCAACTCGTGCGAGGCGTTCGCCGCGAACCGTCGCTGCCCCTCGTAGCCGGCGGAGACCCGTTCCATCATTTCGTCGATCGCCCGGGACAGCTGGGCCAGCTCATCGCGGCCCCGAGGCCGGATCCGGTGGCCGAGGTTCTGCGGGCCGAGGTGCCCGATCGGCCCAGCCAGGTCACGGACTGGGCGCAGGCACCACATCGCGCCGAACCAGAGCGCCACCAGGGCCCCCAGGGTCACGAGCAGTACGGCCACCAGGGGCAGCACGAACGCCCCCCGGCTCGCATTCCCGCACACCGTCATCAGCCCAGGCACGGGCAGGGGGCACAACTGCTGTGCCCAGCTCCAGGTCGCCCCCGTCAGCCACTTGCCCGCCACCGGCAGCACCGGCCCGGCCAGCAGCGCCAGCAGGCCCACCAGCAGCACCCGCCGTCGGGGAGTCCAGCTCACGCCGTGCCGCCGATGCGGTAGCCGGCCTTCGGAACCGTGTGAATGATCGCGGGATCGCCGAGCTTCTTACGCAGGGTCATCACCGTGACCCGTACGGCGTTGGTGAACGGGTCCGCGAACTCGTCCCAGGCCTGCTCCAGCAGGTCCTCGGCGCTGACCACCTGGCCTTCCGCCCGCAGCAGCACGTGCAGCACGGCGAACTCCTTCGGGCTCAGCGCCAGCGGGCGGCCGTCCCGGGTGGCCACGTGCCGGCCCACGTCCAGCACCAGGCCGTCCTGGGCCAGCACCGGCGGCAGCGCCGGGGTGGACCGTCGACCGAGAGCCTGCACCCGGGCGACCAGCTCGGCGAAGGCGAACGGCTTGGTCAGGTAGTCGTCCGCGCCGAGGCCGAGACCCTCCACCCGGTCCCGGATGCCGGCAGCGGCGGTGAGCAGCAGCACCCGAGTGCCGACCTGTGCGTCGGCGATGCTGCGGCACACCTCGTCGCCGGTGTGCCCGGGCATGTCCCGGTCCAGCACCGCGACGTCGTACCGGTTCACCCCGATCCGCTCCAGCGCGCCATCGCCGTCGTAGCAGACGTCGACGGCCATCGAAAAGCGGCGCAGGCCTTCGGCCACCGTGTCCGCCAACAACCGCTCGTCGTCCGCCACCAACACCCGCACGATTTCCGCTCCCCCGAGTTCGACTTACCCGGCATACCGTCGCAGGCCAGGGTTAAGGGTTCTGTAAGCACCCGCCGAAGCCATCTTCCACGGCAGCACTCGACGGACAAACCACGCAACCCAGACTGTGGGCTTCGTCCCCGTCTCATGCCGTCTGCGTGCACCGTCCCGACCGGATCGAGCGGTTGACGATCGAGGGTGAGCTGCGCCACGAGGGGCGCCGAGGAGGTCGCCCGATGGCTGACCCGTGGCTCGCCCTGGAGTTCGGCGCGGACCCGGCGGAGCGGATCGCGCAGGTGGGTGCCGCCCACGAGGCGTTCCTCGCCGCCGGGGCCGGGGGGCGGGGGTGGGGTGGGGTGGGATCAGTCGCAGGCGACGCCGTCGCCGTCGCGGTCCAGGTCGTAGATGTCGTCGCCGATCACCCGGATGGGTCCACTGACGTAGGCGGGTCCGTTACCACTGCCGCCCGCGCAGTCGACGTCACTGGCGATCGGGACGCAGCCGCTGTAGTTGGGGTCGCATTTCGACGACTGCGCCTTCTTGGTGCCGACGGCGACGACCTGGGTCACCGCCTGTTTCGTCACGGCGGATTTGACGAGCTTCTTGGCCGTCCGCACCCCGTCCGTGGTGGTCACCTCGTACGTCAGCGTCCGTACACCGTTCACGCCCTTGGTGCGGGCGACCCGCTTGCCCTCGGCCAGGGACGAGTCCTTGACGGTCCGCTCGCCGTACCTGATCGCGGCCTGCTCGGTCACGGTTGTCACCTGCACCACCGGTGGGGGTGCGGCACTGGACGGGCTCGGCGAGGCCGGCGGCGTAGTGGTGGGTGCGGCGACTGGCGACACCTCCTGGGCGGGAGTGCCCTCGGTCGGCTCGGCGGGCGCCGCCACGATGGGTTGCTGCGCCTCGGCCGCGGTGCCGGTACGGGTGGGCTCCGGCTCGCCGGTCAGCGCGCCGATGATCGCACCGCCCGTGCAGCAGAGCAGCAGGCTCGACAGGGCCACCGAGCCGAGGATCACGGCGACGCGGCGGCCTGGGCTGGCCCGGCGGAACCAGTTCGGGGCGGCGGGTGGTCGCGGCCCCGGGCCGAAGGACGGCAGGTGCGGTGGCCCAGGATTCTGCGGTGGCATAGTCACGGCGATGAGTGTCGTCGCAAACACTGCGTGCAATATCCCCCGTCGCGCTTGTCACCTGCACCTTTCGCCTTGCCGGACGGATCGGTGGGCGCTTTCTTTGGCGACGAGTCGGCACCTGCGGCAACCCTCCAGGCTGGCCGGGCAGGGCCGATCGGCGGCTGTCACCGGCCTACGAAAGCCGCGAATCCCCGCAGATCCGCGCACATCGCGTCATCCCATAGTCGATCCTCAGGGCGCGACGAACGATGTGTCGAGATGTCGTCAGCAGGCGGGCTCAACGCTCCTCGATGCCCCAGGGCGAGCCGTAGCCGTTCAGCAGGTCGAGGAAGGGCGTCGGGGGCAGCGCCTCCGGCCCGAGCACCCCGACGCCGGACCACGCGCCGGTGGCGAGCAGTTCCAACGCGACGACCGGGTTGACGGCGGTCTGCCAGACCACCGCCTGGTGCCCGTACTCCCGCATCGACCACTCGTTGTCGACCACGTGGTAGAGGTAGACCTCCCGGGGCTGCCCCTGCGGGCCGAGGCCGCGCACCCAGGTGCCGGCGCAGGTCTTGCCGCGCATCCGGTCGCCGAGGGTGGCCGGGTCGGGCAGGCAGGCGGCCACCACGTCGCGCGGGGACACCTCGACGCCGCGTACCCGCACCGGGGAGACCGCGTCCAGGCCGAGCTTGTGCAGTGTCTTGAGCACCTCGATGAATTCGTCGCCGAGGCCGTACTTGAAGGTGACCCGCCTGGCCTTGACCCAGCGCGGGATCAGCAGCACCTCCTCGTGCTCGACGTTGACGCACTCGACCGGGCCGATGCCCTCCGGGAAGTGGAAGACCTCCGGCTCGGAGAACGGTTCGGTGGTGAACCAGCCCCGGTCCTTCTCCCAGACCACCGGCGGGTTCAGGCACTCCTCAATGGTGGTCCAGATGGAGAACGAGGGCGCGAAGTCGTAGCCGTCGACGGTGAGATTCGCCCCGTCCCGGACGCCGATCTCGTCGATCTCGCTGAAGAGCTCATCGGCGGCGTAGCGGGCGAACACGTCGGACAGGCCGGGCTCGACGCCGATGCCGCACAGCGCCAGCCGACCGGCCGCCGACCAGGCGTCGGCCAGGGCGAACTGCTCGTCGCCGAGCATCACCCCGATCTCGGCGTACGGGCGGATCGGGTGTGGGTGCGACAACGACATCGCCATGTCCAGGTAGTCCGCGTCGGCCGCGAACGCACCGTTGAAGATCGGCATGACGAACCGTGGGTCGACGGCGTTGAGCACGTGGGTGATCCGGTGTTCCCGGCACAGCGCGGTGACCGCGTCGACCGAGGACGCGTCGACCTGGGCTGCGACGAAACGGTCACCGTGCCCGGCGACCGCACGCTCGGCGCGCGCGAAGTCGTGGTCGGCGACCACCATGGTCTCGAAGAAGGACCGTCGGGCGGCGATGGCTACAGCGGCGGAGCCGACGCCACCGGCGCCGACGAGCAGGATACGCATCAGGAATCAAACCCCAAACCGAGACGATCGAGAGTACGGAGCCAGAGGTCGCGCCGGCCCTCGCGCGCGTCGGCGCGGGCCAGTGACCAGCGGGTGAGATTGATGCCGATCGCACGGACGGGTTCCGGTGGGAACGGCAGTGGCTTGCGGCGCACCAGGTCGAGCCCGGTCAGCGGGGTGTCCCCGCCGGCCAGCAGGTCGAGGAGCACCCGGGCACCGAAGCGGGTGGCTCCGACGCCGAGCCCGGTGTAGCCGGCGGCATACGCGAGACGACCGCCGTACGCGGTGCCGAAGAACGGGCAGAACCGGGTGCAGGTGTCGATGACGCCGCCCCAGCGGTGGCTGAAGCGCACGTCGGCGAGCTGCGGAAACGTGGTGAAGAAGTGTTCGGCGAGGGTGGTGAAGGTGGCGGCGCGCTGCTCCAGCTCCGGCGCGACCCGGTTGCCGTAGTGGTAGACCGCGTCGTAGCCGCCGAAGAGGATCCGCCCGTCGGCGGTGATCCGGTAGTAGTGGAACTGATTGGCCGTGTCGGCCAACCCCTGCCGGTTGTGCCAACCGATCGCGTCGCGCTGGGCCGGGGTGAGCGGCTCGGTCATCAGCACGTGGTCGTAGACCGGCACCAGGTACGCCCGCAGTCGCCGTAGCAGCGGCGGGAACGCGTTGGTGGCCAGCACCACCCGCCGCGCACGCACCGAGCCGGGTGCGGCGCCCGGTCCGCCGGCCGTCCGCGCGTGCAGAGCGGCACCGTCGGCGCGCAGCCCGGTGACCCGGGTGTGCTCGTGCACGCGTACGCCGAGGTCGAGGCAGGCGCGGCGCAGCCCCCAGGCCAGCTTCGCCGGGTCCACCATGGCCACCCGGTCGGCGTCGAACATCCCACCCAGGTACGTCGGCGAGTGCACCTCGGCACGCACCTCGTCCCGGTCGAGCAGCCGCACCTGGTGGCCGTACCGGCGGGCCAGCTCGGCGTCGGCGGCCAGCCCGTCGAGTTGGTACGGCTCGACGGCGACGGCCAACTCGCCGGTGCGTTCGAAGTCGCAGTCGATGCCGAGATCGGCGACGGCGGCGGCGATGGCGTTCAGGTTCTCCCGGCCGAGGCGTTCCAACTCACCGACCTCGTCGGGGAACCGGTCGACGCCGTTGGAGAGCCCGTGAGTCAGCGAGGCGGCGCAGAACCCGCCGTTGCGCCCGGACGCGGCCCACCCGCAGGTCCCGGCGTCGAGCAGCAGCACGTCACGGTCGGGGTCGGCCTGCCTGGCCAGCAGGGCGGCCCACAATCCGCTGTAGCCACCGCCGATCACCAGCAGGTCGGCGGTCTGCCTGCCGACGAGTGGCGGCAACGGATCGGGGCGGTCCGGGCGGTCCAGCCAGTAGGGCACGGGCGCCGCGTCGGCGAGCGCCCGGCCGGTATGCGGGAGGGTCATGACGTACGACGTGCCGGACGGGCGTGCGCCGGGCCGGCCAGCAGGTTGGCGCGACGGGCCTGCCGACCGCGCAGCGAGCTGAGCCCGACGAGCAGCAGCGCGATCGCGAACATCGCGGTGCCGATGACGTTGACCTGCGGTGGGATGCCCCGCTGGGCAGCACCCCAGACGTACATCGGGAACGTGACCGTGGTGCCGGCGTTGAAGTTCGTGATGATGAAGTCGTCGAAGCTCAACGAGAAGGCGAGCAGCGCGGCGGCCACGATGCCGGGCAGCACCAGCGGCAGGGTGATCCGCCGGAAGGTCTGCCACTCGTTGGCGTAGAGATCCATGGCGGCCTCCTCCAGCCGCCGGTCCATGCCGGCCAGCCGCGCCTTGACGGTGACCACCACGAACGACACGCAGAACATCACGTGCGCGATCACGATCGTCCAGAAGCCCTGCGGCACCCCGGCGGACACGAACAGGGCCAGCAGCGACGTGCCCATCACCAGCTCCGGGGTGGCCATCGGCAGGAAGATCAGCACGTTGATGCCGGACCGGCCACGGAAGCGATGCCGGACCAGCGCGAACGCCATCAGGGTGCCGAGCACCGTGGCGACCACGGTGGCGATGAAGCCGATCTGCACGCTGCGGACCACCGCGTCACACATGTCCGAGGTGGCACACGGCTGACGCCAGTTGTCCAGGGTGAACTCGTTGAAGTCGTACGACAGCCGGCTCGACGGGCGGTTGAACGACAGCGCGGCCACCACCAGGACCGGCAGTGCCAGGTAGCCGAGCACCAGCAGCGCCACGACCATCACCCAGCGGTCGGCCAGCCAACGGGAAACCCTCACAGCACCTCCTCCGTGCCGGCCCTGCGCAGGTAGACGAAGACCACCGCGAGGATCGCCGCCATCAGCAGGAACGACAGCGCCGCGCCCTGCGGGTAGTCCAGCCGGACCAGGAACGCCGAGTCGATGACGTTGCCGATCATGTACTCGCTCGGGGTGCCGAGCAGTACGGCGTTGATGTAGTCGCCGGTGGCCGGGATGAAGAAGAGCAGCGTGCCGGCGATCAGGCCGGGCATCGACAGCGGCAGGGTGACCCGGCGGAACGCCTGCACTCCACTGGCGTACAGGTCACTGGCCGCCTCCAGCAGCCGGTAGTCCAGCCGCTCCAGGCTCGCGTACAGCGGCAGCACCAGGAAGGGCAGGAAGTTGTACGTCAGGCCGAGGATCACCGCGACCGGGGTGGCGAGCAGCCGGCCGTCGGCGCCGAGCAGGTGCACGTCGCGCAGCAGCCCGACGACGGCGCCGTTGTCCGACAGGATGGTCTTCCAGGCCAGGGTGCGCACCAGGAAGCTGGTGAACATCGGGGCGACCACGCAGACCAGCAGCAGGTGCTTCCACCGGCCGGCCTTCTGGGCGATCGCGTACGCCAGCGGATAGCCCATCAGCAGGCCCAGCACCAGCGCGATCCCGGCGTAGAGGAAGGAGCGGAGAAAATGCGGCCAGTACGCCTGCAACGCGTCCGGGTAGTTGCCGAACGCCCAGGTCAGCGCGTACCCGGTGGAGAGCGATCCGGTGGGGTCGTAGAGGCTGGCCGCGGCGAGTTGGAGCAGCGGCAGGGCGAAGAAGACGAACAGCCAGGCCGCGCCGGGCAGCAGCAGCAGGTACGGCAGCAGCCGGTGCCGCCCGCGTCGGGGCGGCGGTGGTGCGGCCGCCGGCCCCGACGCGGTGGGTACCTGGGCGAGCGCGGTCATGACGGCGCACCCACCGGCTCGTCCAGCAGCGGAGCGGTGCGGTCGTCCTGGCCGGGCTCGCGGGGCAGCAGGAAGGCGTGCCGGGGATCCCAGTACGCCACCACCGGCGCACCGACCGGGAGCTGTCGGCCGGCACCGCTGTTCGCCGCGAACGCGGAGAGTTCGCTGCCCCAGCCGGTCCGGATCAGGTACTGGGTGCTCACTCCCACGTAGGAGGCGTCGGTGACCACCCCTTCGAGGTGCTGGTGGCCGCCGGGAACCTGCTCGGCGGAGCCGACCAGGTGCAGCTTCTCCGGGCGTACTCCCAGGTAGACCGCGCCCTGGTCGGCGCGGGCACGGTCGGCGGGCACCGAGAAGCGGGCGCCGTGGGCGGTGACCGGCACGTCGGCGCCGGCGATGCCCGCGGCCTCGGCGGCGAGCAGGTTGGACTGACCGAGGAAGTTCGCCACGAACGCGGTGGCCGGGAACTCGTAGATGTCGGCCGGGGCGCCCAGCTGCTCGATCTTCCCGGCGTTCATCACCGCGACCGTGTCGGCCATGGTCATGGCCTCCTCCTGGTCGTGGGTGACGTGCACGAAGGTGATCCCGACCTCGGTCTGGATCCGCTTCAGCTCGATCTGCATCTGCCGGCGCAGCTTCAGGTCCAGCGCGCCCAGCGGCTCGTCGAGCAGCAGCACCTGGGGGTGGTTGATCAGGGCGCGGGCCAGGGCGACGCGCTGCTGCTGCCCGCCGGAGAGCTGGGCGGGACGGCGGCGGCCGTAGCCGTCGAGCTGCACCAGCGACAGCATCCGCTGGACCTGGTCGTCCACCGTGCGGATGCCGCGCCGGCGCAGCCCGAAGGCCACGTTCTCCGCGATGTCGAGGTGCGGGAAGAGCGCGTAGCTCTGAAACACGGTGTTCACCGGTCGCTTGTACGGTCGCAGCCGGGCGATGTCCCGGTCGCCGAGAAGCACCTGCCCGCTGGTCGGTTCCTCCAGGCCGGCGATCATCCGCAGGGTGGTGGTCTTGCCGCAGCCGGACGCCCCGAGTAGGGCGAAGAACGAGCCCTGCGGGATGGTCAGGCTGAGGTCGTCCACCGCGGTGAAGACGCCGAACCGCTTGGTGAGGTCGGCCAGCCTCAGGTCGCCGGCCGGTGACTCGTGTCCCATCGTCATCACGCCCCGATGACCTGCTGGAACTTGGACTCGTACTCCCTCTCCTGCTTCTCGTCCAGGGCCATGAACGCCCTGGACTTCGACAGCATCGCCTCGTCCGGGAAGATCAGCGGGTTCTTGGCCAGGTCCGGGTCGATCTTCTCCATCTCGGCCTGCGCGCCCTTGACGGGGCAGATGTAGTTGACGTACGCGGCGAGCTGCGCGGCCACCGCCGGGTCGTAGTAGTGGTTGATCATCTCTTCGGCGTTGGCCTTGTGGCTGGCCCTGTTCGGCACCAGCATGTTGTCCGACCAGAGCATCACGCCCGACTCCGGCGCCACGAACTTGATCTTCTCGTCCTCGAAGCCGAGCTGGACCACGTCGCCGGACCAGGCGATGCAGGCGGCGATGTCGCCCTTGGCGAGGTCCGGGGCGTAGTCGTTGCCGGTGAACTTGCGGATCTGCTTGGAGTCGACGGCCTTCTTGAGCTTGCTGAGCGCGTCGTCGAACTGGGCGGTGGTGAAGTTCGACGGGTCGTGCCCGTTGGACTGCAGCAGCAGGCCCATGGTGTCCCGCATCTCCGACAGCGCGGTCACCTTGCCCTTGAGGTCGGGCCTGGTGAGCAGCTCGTCGACGGTGCGGATCTCCTTGGTCACCTTGGCGTTGTAGGCGAGGCAGGCCAGGCCGGACTGCCACGGGATGGCGAGCTGGTTGTCCGAGTCGAAGGCGCGGTTGCGCAACGACGGCAGCAGGTTGGCCTCGACGTTCGGCAGCTTCGCCTTGTCCAGCTTCTGGATCCAGCCGAGCCGGATCATCCGGGAGGCCATCCAGTCGGTGAGGACCATGACGTCCCGGCCGGTGCTCTGACAGGCGGCGAGCTGGTTCTGCACCTTGCCGAAGAACTCGTTGTTGTCGTTGATGTCCTCGGTGTACGTGACCTGGATGCCGGTCTTCTTGAAGAAGGCGTCGAGGGTGGGCCGCTTCGACTCGTCCTTCTCGTCGGCGTCCAGGTACTGCGGCCAGTTGGCGAAGGCCAGCTTCTTCTCCGTGGCCGAGAGGTCCTCGCTCTTGCAGCCCTCCTCGGTCTGGGTCGCGGCCTTGGTGCCGCAACCGGCCAGCGCGCCACCCGCGGCGAGCAGGGCCGCCGAACCGAGGGTCCCGGTGAGCAGTCCACGCCGGGTGAGGGGCTTCAGGGGAGTTCGCATATGACGACTCCTAGGGGGTCGTCCGTCGGCGGCGGTAACGGGGGTGACGCGCCGGCGGGAGGGGTCAGGTGCCTGGGACGACTGATCCTGACATGAGGTGACGACCCCCACAAGGGATTCCGTTGCGGGAATAGCAATGGACGACGAATTACGCCACACTGCCCGATGGCATTAGGCTCAGCCCGGGGAATGGACATGGGGAGCGATCGATGACGAACCGGCAGCAGGAGAGCAACACCGGCGGGCGGCGCGTCGCCGTGCGTGAAGGATCCGGTCACATTCTGTTGGACGACGTGGCGAAGCAGATCATCGAGCAGCTCCAGGAGGACGGCCGCCGGCCGTACGCGACGATCGGCAAGGCGGTCGGGCTCTCCGAGGCGGCGGTACGACAGCGGGTGCAGCGGCTGCTCGACGCCGGGGTGATGCAGATCGTCGCGGTGACCGATCCGCTCCAGCTCGGCTTCCCCCGCCAGGCGATGATCGGCCTGCGTACCGACGGCGACCTGGAGGCGGTGGCCGACCGGCTGGCCGAGCTGGAGGAGGTCGACTACGTGGTGATCACTGCCGGGTCGTTCGACCTGCTCACCGAGGTGGTCTGCCGCAACGACGACCACCTGCTGGAGATCCTGCAGAAGCTGCGCGCCGTCCCCGGAGTGCTGGCGACCGAGGCGTTCGTCTACCTCAAGCTGCGCAAGCAGACCTACACCTGGGGCACGGCCTGACGCTCACGGCCTTGATCCACTCGGCTTTCAGGAAGTCGCGGTGTCCCGGTGGTCCCGACGCCCCGACTTCAATGAACCCGAGTGGATCAACGAGGGTTCTGGCGGAAGGCGCCGACGAAGGACGTCCAGGCGGCCGGCGCGAAGGCCAGAGTGCCGCCGTCGCGGTCCTTGCTGTCCCGCACCAGCACCCGGCCCGGCAGATTGTCGGCGACCTCGACGCAGTCGCCGCCGTTGTTGCTGCTGCGGGTCGCGGTACGCCAGCGGGCGTCGGTCATGTCCATGTCTCGGCCACTTCCCTGATCAGCTCGGTTGAGCGTCGCCGGGGCAGCGCCTCGCCTGCGACGCTCTCCCACCTGCGTCCCAGGTTAGCGATGTCGATGGGATCGGTCACCACCTGACCGCGCAGCTGGTTGTCGAGATACGCCAATTCCGTCCCGTCGGGCAGGCGGCCCAGCACGAAGGGCCCGGCCAGGCCGGTGTGCCACGGGCTCTCGGCCGGGATCACCCGAACCTGCACGTGCTCCCACTCGGCCACCGCCGCGAGGTGCTTGAGTTGCCCGGCCATCACCGACCCGTCGCCGACCGGCCGGCGCAGCACCACCTCGTCGATCACCGCGACGAGTTGCGGCGGGGCGTCGCGGCACAGGACCGCCTGCCGCTCCAGCCGGCTCACCACTATCTGGTCCACCTCGGCCGGTGCCACCAACCCGCCGGTGGCCAGCACCGCGCGGGCGTACCTCTCGGTCTGGAGTAGGCCTGGAACCAGCAGCGGCTGATACGACCGCAGCGAGGTGGCGTCCTGTTCGAGTTCGGCCCAGGGGCGGAACCACGGCAGGTCGCGACGGCGAAACGGCTCGGGCCAGAGGTCGGCGGCGTCGCGGCTCAGGACGTGGGCCACCGCGATCCGGGTACGCGGATGCGGGATGCGCCCCGAGGCGAGCCACCGCGCCGCCGTCTTCGGGTCGACGCGGACCTTCACGGCCAACGACTCGACCGTCTCCCCCGCCTCGGCCATCGCCACCCGCAACGCCTCGTTCGCCACCGGATCCTCCCGCCCGCCAGGTACACGCTGCGACTACGCTCGATGCACCCTGCGGCGCAGGATAGCCACGCTGCGTGTCGATGTCCCCCGCCTACCGGCGTGTTGTGGTGGACGTGTTGGCGCCCACCCGAAACGCTCCGCAACTGCCCCAGAGACGCCCCGCCCCCGTCCCGGCTGATCGACTCGCTTGATCCACTCGACATCAACCGGGCCGACCGGGCCATCGTGGCGTCCTTTGCTCTGCTTCACCCGGCGCAACACCCGGTGTCCGAATACCGGACGTGCGGCGTTGCGTCCGTTGAAGCAGAGCAAGGACCGCGAACCAGGGTCACCAGTCCTGCGCCGGGCGGCGACGAGCAGGGCCGAGTGGATATGCGGATTCCGTCGCCACCAAGCCTCACGCTCGCTGAATTCGTCGCTGGCAGGCCTGAGTACAACCGATCACACTTGCGTCGCCAGTCATACTGTGCGATAACCGTGGGCAGAGCGGCCGGCGTCACCCCTTGAACCGGCCCGACGACCGATGGGGCTGACATGGCCAACGCCACCGACCACCTCTGGATGCACTTCACCCGGATGGCGAGCTACTCCGCCGGCGAGGTGCCAACCATCGTGCGCGGCGAGGGCGCGTACGTGTGGGACGCGCAGGGTCGCCGCTACCTGGACGGGCTCGCCGGGCTCTTCGTGGTCAACGCCGGCCACGGCCGCACCGAATTGGCCGAGGCCGCCGCCAAGCAGGCCGGCGAGCTCGCCTACTTCCCGCTCTGGTCGTACGCCCACCCGAAGGCCGTCGAGTTGGCCGAGAAGATCGCCGCGCTCACCCCCGGCGACCTGAACCGGGTCTTCTTCACGACTGGCGGTTCCGAGGCGGTCGAGGCTGCGTGGAAGCTGGCCCGGGCATACTTCAAGCGCACCGGCCAGCCCAACAAGTACAAGGTGATCAGCCGTTACATCGCCTACCACGGCACCTCGATGGGCGCGCTGTCGATCACCGGCCTGCCCGGCATCAAGAGCGACTTCGAGCCGCTGGTGCCCGGCGCGATCAAGGTGCCGAACACCAACTTCTACCGGGCACCCGAGCACGGCGACGACGCCGAGGCGTTCGGCCGCTGGGCCGCCGACGAGATCGGTCGGGCCATCGAACGGGAGGGGCCGGACACGGTCGCCGCGGTTTTCCTGGAGCCGGTGCAGAACTCCGGCGGATGCTTCCCACCCCCGCCCGGCTACTTCGCGCGGGTCCGGGAGATCTGCGACGCGTACGACGTGCTGCTCGTCTCCGACGAGGTCATCTGTTCCTGGGGCCGGCTGGGCGAATACTTCGGCGCCGTGCGCTACGGCTACCAGCCGGACATCATCACCACCGCCAAGGGCATCACCTCCGGGTACGCGCCGCTCGGCGCGATGATCGCCAGCGACCGGCTGATGGAGCCGTTCCTCACCGAGACCGGCATGTTCGCCCACGGGGTGACCTTCGGCGGGCACCCGGTCTCCTGTGCCGTGGCCCTGGCCAACCTGGAGGTCTTCGCCCGCGAAGACCTGGTCGGGCACGTACGCGCCAACGAGGACGCCTTCCGATCGACCCTGGAGAAGCTGTACGACCTGCCGATCGTCGGCGACGTCCGCGGCGACGGCTACTTCTACGGCATCGAGCTGGTCAAGGACAAGACGACCCGGGAGACCTTCGACGAGGCCGACTCGGAGCGGTTGCTGCGCGGCTTCCTCTCCACGGCGCTGTACCAGGCCGGCCTCTACTGTCGTGCCGACGACCGGGGCGACCCGGTCGTGCAGCTCGCCCCGCCGCTGATCGCCGAGCAGCAGCACTTCGACGAGATCGAGCAGATCCTGCGCACGGTCCTCACCGAGGCATGGGCACGGCTCTGAGCGGCGACCCCGTCGGGCACTACCGGGATCTGTCGTACTGGCTGTCCACCCTGGACGGCCCGCTGACCCCTCGTCCCGCACTGCCGGGCGACGCGGACGCTGACGTGGTGATCGTGGGCGCCGGCTACACCGGGCTGTGGACGGCGTACCACCTGGCCCGCGCCGACCCGGCGCTGCGGGTCATCGTGCTGGAGATGGAGATCGCGGGGTACGGGGCATCCGGCCGCAACGGCGGCTGGTGCTCGGCGCTCTTCCCCACCTCGCTGACCGGGCTGGCCCGCCGGCACGGCCGGGACGCGGCGGTCGCCATGCAGCGGGCCCTGCACGGCACGGTCCGCGAGGTGGGCCGGGTGGTCACGGTGGAGGGCATCGACTGCGACTGGGCCGACGGCGGCACGGTCACCCTGGCCCGCACCGGCCCACAGCTCGCCCGGGCGCGGGCCGCCGTGGACGAGGCCCGCGCGTTCGGCTTCGGCGCGGAGCACCTGGCGCTGCTCGACGCCGGCGAGGCCACCGCCCGGTGCGCCGCCGAGGGGGTACGCGGTGGGACGTACACCCCGCACTGCGCTGCGGTGCACCCGGCGAAGCTGGTCCGCGGCCTGGCCCGGGCCGTGGAACGGCTCGGGGTGACGATCCACGAGCGCACCCCGGTCACCGCGATCCGGGCCGGCGCGGCGATCACCGCGGCTGGCACGGTACGGGCGCCGGTGGTGGTCCGGGCGACCGAGGGGTACACGCCCATGCTGCCCGGTCAGCGACGCGCCGTGGCACCGGTGTACTCGCTGATGGTGGCCACCGAGCCGCTGCCGGCGGAGACCTGGGCCAGGATCGGGCTGGCTCAGCGTGAGACGTTCTCCGACCACCGACACGTGATCGTCTACGGGCAGCGCACCGCGGACGGCCGGTTGGCGTTCGGCGGGCGCGGTGCTCCCTACCATTTTGGGTCCCGGGTCTCCCCCGGCTACGACCGCGAGCCACGGGTCTTCACCACGCTGCGGCGGACCCTCGGTGAGCTGTTTCCGGTGCTCGGCCCGGACCTGCGAGTTACGCACGCCTGGGGCGGCCCGCTCGGGGTGACCCGGGACTGGGCGGCCTCGGTCGGCTTCGACCGCGCCAGCGGGCTGGCCTGGGCGGGCGGCTACGTCGGGGACGGTGTCGGCTCCAGCAACCTCGCTGGCCGCACCCTGGCCGACCTGATCCGTGGTGAGCGCACCGAGCTGACCACCCTGCCCTGGGTGAACCACCGTTCACCCCGCTGGGAACCCGAACCCCTGCGCTGGCTGGCCGTGAACGTCGGCCTACGGGTCATGGCCTCCGCCGACGGGGTCGAATCCCGCACCAACCGCCCCTCCCGCCGAGCGGCTACCTTCTCGCGCCTCCTGGGCAACTAACTCGGAAGTAGACCTACTTCCTCCCGATCAGGGCCGCTTCGCGAAGCCAAGCAGCAAGGACCAACCCTTGGCGGCGGGTCAGTGGTTCGGGGGGATGACGCGGAGGTGGCCTCGACGGCCGGTGGAGTGGGACTGGTCGGGGTGGGACCGGTCGGGCGTGCCCTCCGGCGGCCTCGGGGCTGGGCGGGCGGCTTCGCGGACCGCCTCGGCCAGTGCGACCAGGTCGTCGGTGGTGGGCGGCGGCGGCTCGAACTCGCCCTCGTGCCGGACCACGTCCCAGCCACGTGGTGCGGTCAGGCTGCGGGCGTGCGGCTCACACAGGTCATAGGTGTGCGGCTCGGCGAACGCCGCCAGCGGTCCCACCACCGCTGTCGACTCGTTGTAGACATAGGTCAATGTGGCGACCGCTTGCCGGGGGCAGCCGTTACGGGAGCAGCGCCGTGGTGACCTCACGTGCGGCAGGGTATCTCCATTACCGGGTCCGGCGCATCGCTTCGCGTTGCGACACGCCCGTCATGGTGATCACAGTTGGCCGTCCCGGGCGCGCCGCGCCACAGGAGCGGCGCTGCCGGTGACCAGCCCGGCGCGGGCGCTACCCTTTGCCTCATGACGAGCCCGAACCCGGAACACCGCCGCCCCGGCTCCGGCCGGCGTGCGCATCGTGACCGGCACGGGCGTGGCCTGCGCGGGCGGCTGGTGCCCGCCACCGTGCCGCTGGCGCGGACCAAGGCCGAGGTCTTCGACGACCTGGTCCTGGACACCGTCGAGACGCTGGAGCGCCGGTTCGCCAAGGAGTTGGCAGGGGTCGAGTTCGCGGTCGAGGACGTCCCGCCGGACCTGAACGTCTACGACACCGACGTGTTGGAGGACGGCGAGGTCCCGCTGGCCCGGCTGCTTCCCGGCCGCCCAGGCCGGCAGGAGGTGCCGCCGCGGATCGTGCTGTACCGACGGCCCTTGGAGTTCCGGGCGATGGACCGTGAGGACCTCGCCGATCTCGTGCATGACGTGATCATCGAACAGGTGGCGAACCTCCTCGGGATCGACCCCGACGAGCTCGCCTGAGCCGAGCCCCCACGCGGGAAAGTCGGACGGCCCCCACCGCCCCGACTCGCACCGCTCAGGCGGCCCGCCGCTTCAACTTGCGCCGCTCCCGCTCGGAGAGCCCACCCCAGATGCCGAACCGCTCATCGTGACCCAGAGCGTATTCGAGGCATTCGGTCTTGACCTCGCAACGCGAACAGATCCGCTTCGCCTCGCGGGTCGAGCCGCCCTTCTCGGGAAAAAACGCCTCGGGGTCGGTCTGCGAGCACAACGCCCGCTCCTGCCACTCCGGCGCGTTTCCGAGCAGGTCGGCCACCTCAAGCTGGCCGTCCATCAAATGCCTCCTTGTCGCGCACCGGCGTCATCGCCGCTGCAACCCCCCACGCGAAAGGCGTGCTTGTCCGTCCGGTCCGTTTTGTTGCGTTCCGTGCGAACAACCCCATTCAAATTACACGCGTGTAATGCGTGCGCCGTCAAGCCAAACTTGATAATGGAGTCGCTCTCCCGACACCCCCGGTCGGCCACTCGGGCCGTCCAGCCTCGCAACCTGCCCTATCGATTCAGACCCCGGCCGAGTAACGCCCTCTCCGGCGAGTTGCCCGACTTTTCTGCCGTGGCGCTCCCCCGACGAGTCGCCGCCATGGCCGCATAGGACACACCAGACGACACCTTCCCCCAAAGCTGATCTTGGTGGGGGAAAGGTTAACGCGGCGCGGCGCAGACTGCCCGCCGAGCCGCGAACAGCGCCTGCGCCCCGCCCACAATGTGGACGGGGCGCGACGGGAAACTCGGTGTTTCGAGATCAGCCAGCAGCCCCAGAACTGCTGCTCGGCCAGACGAACTCGGCTATTCCTCCACCATGGACAGATACCGTGCCGGCGGGCGTACTCTGGTCCCACCAGATGGTATAAGTTCCCTCGGGCAGATCGGGATAGACCGCACCGTGGATCGAGCCATCCCGCACCCGGCGCTCCCGCACCGCCGAGTGGACCCGCCGGTCATCGCCCCGGCTGATCTCGATCTCCCGGCCGTGCAGATCCCGGCCCGTGTAGACGATCAGGGCACCGGTGTCGCCCCCCACATCGAGGACGACACTCCCGGTCTCCGACGGCCCGTACGCGTGCTCGTGCATTCCCTGCTCCCCCGCGCCGATCAGGACGCCGCCGGCGGGTTGTTGAACCCGTCGTACGGCGTACCCAGGTAGGGGAAGTTCTTAAGGAACGGTGCGGTCACGTCGGCGGCGCTCAACCCCGGGGTGACCGCGGCGGCCGCCGCGTCCGGGCGGAACGCCTTGTCCACCAGCGGGACGGTCACCCCGGCGATCGCCCGCAACGCGATGCTGACCACGTCGTCGCCGACCCTCCGCCCGTTCGGGAATCCGGCCAGGTCCCCACCGAGCACCCCGAACCGGTCCGGACGGGGGGTCGGCGGGATCGCGGTGTTCAGCCGCAGCATGTCAGCCTGCACCTCGCCCGTGGCGTTGGTGAAGCCGTCGATCAGGCCGGCCGGTACGCCGGTGAGCAGGATCGCCACCAGGTCGGCGCGGGCCTTCTTCGCCTTGGTGAGCCGGTCCAGGTTGGGGAAGACATTCGGGTAGAGCGCCGGCAGCAACGCGGCCAGCTCCGGCTGCTCGACGAACTGCGCGAACCGCTTGTCCTCGGACGGCGGCAGCGAATTCCACAGGTCCTTCTTGGACATCGGCACGATAACCTCGTTGAACAGCGGATTTCCCAGCCGGGAAACCTGAGTGAACGGGCCGGTTGCGGTGTCCGCCCCGCCCCGGTCGCCGAGCACCCGCACCTGCCGGCGCGACGCCGACGTCCACACCCCGATCACCGACGCCCGGTCACCGGCACCGTAACGGTTGGCGCGTCGCCGCACCCGGTCCAGCGGCACCTGGACGGCGATGCTGTGCACGTTCATCCGGTCGGTGGCGTTGACCGGCTCCCCCTCGGCCTTGAAGATCTTCTTGCCAGCCACGTGCAGCTGCTGGAACGGCCGCAGAGTGCCGAGGTCGAAAATCGCACCCAGGTCGACGAAAAAGCCGTCCGCGCGCTGCCCGGCGAAGACCCGCTCCCCCGTGGAGAGCGAGTAGGTGGCCTGCCGCACCAGCTCGGCGTACTTCGGAGTGGACAGCGGGCCGACGTTGCACGGCGGGCAGGGCAGCTTGTGTGCCAGCCGGTGCTCACGGCCGTCGGCCACCCGGGTCAGGCTGTAGAACTGCCGCCGGTTCCAGTCCTTGCTGTCCAGCGAATCAATCGGGCCGGTGTTGTAGAGAAAACTGTTCGGATTGGTGATCTCGGTGGTGAATTCGAACCGGTAGGTGACATCCGGACGGCCGTCGCCGTCGTTGTCGATATGGATCTCGTAACGCACGTCGTCGCCGAACTCGAAGAAGTTCGGGCCCCCGGAGGGGAGCTGCAACGGTACGTAGTTGGCGATCAACGTGACCGTGTCGCGTTTGTCGGGGCTGACGAACGCGTACAGGTCGGAGCTGTCGGCGACCGGATCCTTGGCTATCTCCGGAGCCTCGCGGTGGGAAGACATGGCGGACCAACCTCACTGGGCGGGAACAGGATGGCGGGGCGGAGTGTCGGGTCAGCGCCGGGCGGCACGCCGGAGCCGGTCCGCCAGACTGCGGTCGCGTACCTCGATCCGAGCCTCACCGACGAAGACGTCCATCGTTGCGGAATCGGCGTCACGCAGGTGCACGACGATCGGTTCGTCGGCTCGTCCGGCCGCGCCCGGGGCGTTCTGCGCGGCCGACAGGCCCGGCACGGTGAGTGCGGCGGCGCCGAGGGTGGCGCTGGCCGCGGCGGTCAACGTCTGCCTGCGGGTCAGTCGCGGCCAGGGCCGCTTCCGCTGATCACTGGTCATGGGCAACCTTTCGGCGGCGGCGCGAACGCGCCCGCGGGGACGGACGGGTCCGGTGCCGTCCAACGACGCCGCCGGGCCCCTTGGGGAACACCGGCGGCAGTCCTCGCCGCGACCGCCGCCGGCACCGCGTGGTACGGCCGGCGACGGGGAAAGGTTCGACCTCAGGGCCGAGCGTGACCGTACGCGGTCGTTCGCTTGCGCGCCGGACGTCCGGCCGCCTTCGCGATGGCCCGCAACTGCTCCTCGGTACGCGCCGATCCGTTGTCGGAGCCGGCCATCCGGGAGATGGTCTCCTCCATCAGCGTGCCGCCCAGGTCGTTGCAGCCACCCTGGAGCATCGCCACCGTGCCCTCGTCGCCCAGCTTCACCCAGGAGCACTGGATGTTGTCGATCCGGCCGTGCAACAGCAGCCGGGACATGGCATGCACCACCCGGTTCTCCCGCCAGGTCGGCCCGGGGCGGGCGATGCCGGCCAGATAGATCGGGGCGTTGGTGTGCACGAACGGCAGCGCCACGAACTCGGTGAACCCGCCGGTGCGGTCCTGCACCCCGGCCAGCACCCGGAAGTGCGCCAGCCACTGCCCGGGGTGGTCGACGTGGCCGTACATCATGGTGGAGCTGGACCGGATGCCCAGCTCGTGGGCCGTGCTGACCACGTCGACCCAGGCGGCGGCCGGGAGTTTGCCCTTGGTCAACACCCAGCGCACGTCGTCGTCGAGGATCTCCGCGGCGGTGCCGGGGATAGTGTCCAGCCCTGCCTCGCGCAACTGCGTCAGCCACTCGCGCACCGGTACGCCGGCCTTCGCGGCGGCGGTGACGATCTCCATGGGTGAGAACGCGTGCACGTGCATCTCGGGCACCCGGGCCTTGATCGCGCGCACGATGTCGGCGTACCCGGTGACCGGCATCTTCGGGTCGATGCCGCCCTGGAGACAGACCTCGCTGGCCCCCGCCGCCCACGCCTCCTCGGCCCGGTCGGCGACCTGCCCGACGGAGAGCCGGTACGCGTCGGCGTCCCGCTCGCGCTGCGCGAAGGCACAGAACCGGCAGCCCACGTAGCAGACGTTGCTGAAGTTGATGTTGCGGTTGACCACGTAGGTGACGTCGTCGCCGACCGCGTCCCGTCGCACGTCGTCGGCGAGCCGGCACAGCTCGTCGAGCGCCGGCCCGTCCGCACCGAACAGCGCCAGCGCGGCGTCGGTGTGCCGGGGATCGAGCAGCGCCGCCGGGTCGTCGGCCGCCAGCCGCAGTCCGGCCGCTACGGCACGGTCCGCGCCACTGCCGGTCAACGCCGGGGGTACGTCCGCTCGCCGCGCCGCCGCCTCGGGAGTGACCTTGCCGGCGACCTCGGACCAGTCGCCGTAGACGCTGTCGAAGTCGCCCCGCCGGTCGTCGGTCCGACCGGCGGTGTCGATCGTGGCGTGCAGGTCGATCCGCCCGCCGAACACCTCCTCCGGCTCCTGCCAGGGGCGGCCCTGCGGCATGGCCGACTCGACCGCCATCCCCGTCGTCGCATCGGCCAGGGCGCCGACGTGCGGCAGCAGCCTGGGGTCGAGCCACGGGTCGCCGGCGCGCACATACTCGGGGTAGATGGTCAACCGCTCCCGCAGGGTGAACCCGGCCAACTCGGTGCGCCGGGCCAACTCCTCGATCTGCGGCCAGGGGCGCTCCGGGTTGACGTGGTCCGGGGTGAGCGGGGAGACGCCGCCCCAGTCGTCGATGCCGGCGCGCAGCAGCAGGTCGTACTCGCCGGCGATGAGGTTCGGCGGGGCCTGGATCCGGGCCTTCGGCCCGAGCAGCAGCCGGGCCACCGCCACCGTGGCAGCGAGGTCGTGCAGCTCCGCGTCGGGCATGCCGCGCATCGCCGTGTCCGGCTTGGCGCGGAAGTTCTGCACGATCACCTCCTGGAGGTGGCCGTACTCCCGGTGTGCGCGGCGAATCGCGAAGAGCGCCTCCACCCGCTCGGCCGGGGTCTCCCCGATGCCGATCAGGATGCCGGTGGTGAACGGCACCCCGACCCGGCCGGCGTCGTCAAGCACCCGCAGCCGGACCGCGGGCTCCTTGTCCGGTGAGCCGTAGTGCGGGCCACCAGGCTCGGACCACAGCCGGGTCGCGGTGGTCTCCAACATCATGCCCATGCTCGGCGCGACCGGCTTGAGTCGTTGCAACTCCGACCAGGACAGCACCCCGGGGTTGAGGTGCGGCAGCAGACCGGTCTCCTCCAGCACCGCCACCGCGCAGGCGCGCAGGTAGTCCAGGGTGGAGTCGTAGCCACGCTCGTCCAACCAGCTCCGGGCCGCCGGCCAACGTTCCTCCGGCCGGTCACCCAGGGTGAACAGGGCCTCTTTGCAGCCCTGCGCGGCTCCGGCCCGAGCGATGGCCAGCACCTCGTCGCGGTCGAGGAACGGCGCCGGCAGGCGGTGCGGCACGGTGGCGAACGTGCAGTAGTGGCAGCGGTCCCGGCAGAGCCGGGTCAGCGGGATGAAGACCTTCTTGGAGTACGTGACCACGCCCGGCCGCCCGGCCGCACGCAGCCCGGCGTCCCGGACCCCACCGGCCACCCGGAGCAGCTCATCGAGCGCGTCACCGCGAGCGGACAGCAGCGCGGTCGCCTCGTCGACGTCCAGAGCCCGCCCGGTCACGGCCCGGCCCAGGGCCCGCCGCACGCTCGCGTCGCTCGGGCCGGAGTGGGTGCGATCAACCATCCGCTCAGCCTATGCGCAGCGCGAGCCCGGCCCACCAGTCCCGGCCCGCACCGTGGGAAACGGCACGCGTCCGCACTCTTGATCACTTGATGCTCAGCAGCTCAGCGGACTCGCTGACGACTACTGAGCATCAAGTGATCACAGAACCTGAGCCGTGGCTCGGTCAGCGGGGTTGGTCGGGGTGCTCGCCCGGCTTGATCTGCTGGGTGCGGTCGGTGTCCGGCTCGACGGGGCGGGAGATCGCCTGGGTCGGGTCGGCGGACGTCGGGTCTGCCGACTGGCGCGGAATGGCCTGGGTCGGGTCGGCCGACGGCGGCTGCCCGAACGGCGGCGAGGCGGGCGACGGCGGCGCGGACCGGGGGGCCGGGTTCGCCGGAGGCGCGGACTGCGGCGCAGCCGAGAACGGCGGCGCGGACTGCGGGAACGGCGGCGCGGACTGCGGTGCCTGGAACGGCGGGGAGGGCTGGGCGTACTGGCCGGGGTGCTGCGCCGGCGGATAGCCACCACCGGGCTGGCCGGGGGTCGGCCACCCGCCTGCCGGCTGACCACCGGGCTGCCCCGGAGCCGGCCAACCACCCGGCTGCTGCGGCCAGCCTGGCTGCGGCTGGCCGTAGACGCCCGGCTGGGGCTTGGGCCGCGGCACGTAGTAGTGCGCGCGCCAGACCGTGTAGACCACCCAGGCGGCGACCGCGAAGATCGCCATCCAGGCGAACCGGGCGAGCACACCGAGGAGCGCGTCGAGCACCTCGGCATCGGCCAGGCGGCCGACCGTCCAGATCAGCATGGTCAGCGTGCCGAACAGTGCGCTGACCGCGTACTCACCGAGAGCCACCTGCGTGATCAGCTTCGCCTTCGGCAGCACCGGCGAGATGTGCGTGGCCAGCAGCACGGCCAGCAGCGGGAGGCCCACCGCCTCCACCCCGATGAACGCGAAGAAGGCACTGCCCGCCCGGCCGGTGAAGGAGCTGTAGTCGTTCGGGGCGATCAACCGCAGCAGGCCCACGAAGAGGAACACGGCGTTGGCGCCGAGCAGCGCGAGCGCAGTGAGCTCGCGTAGTGGCTTGGTCAGCTGACGGGCCTGCGCCGCGTCGGAGGACGCAGGCTCGGCGGGGCTGGTCACGAGCTCCCCCTCGGGGCATGAACGGACAGGGCGCACGTGAGCCTAGTCTGCTTCCTTGTCATCGCTCATTGCTGAGCGCTTCGGATGATTCGCTCTCCGCCCGGCGGGCCGGGCTGGAGTCCGGGAGCGGCAGTCTGCTCCGATGGCGATCGGCCCGCGCCTGCACGAGCTGCTTCACCACGAAGTGCGGGGTGTGCAGGGTGATGTCGGGATCACCATGTCGTCGCAGGACGTTGATCGCGGCGTTCACGTCGGCCTGCCACACCACCCTGCACGAGGTGCAGTGAAGCCGGTCCCCGGCGCGGCGGCCGAGGCAGCCGCAGCGGTGACAGACTTGTGAGGTGTAGGCGGCGTTGACGTGCACGAGCGCAGAACCTCTGCGCTCCGACACATTCTTCAGCGCCTGCGCGGTGACTCCCTTGGTCCACGCGGCGAGACGCCGATTGGTGTTCCTGTCGAGCGGTTTGCGCCCGGCGAGCGTCTTGGTGAGGTCTTCGGCCACCACGACGGCAGCCTTGTCCACCACCTGATGCACGGCGGTAAAGATCTCCGTGCGCACCCGCGCCTGGTGACGGCCGGCCTGCCGGTCACGCTTGATCGCGCCCAGGTTGTTGCGGGCAATCCGATCAGCTTTGGCGTGGTTGCCACGCTGGGCGGCGGTGTTGGCGACTGACCGCAATCTCGCACGGCGGCGGTTCCGTTCCTTGAGGCGGTCGGACTCTGTGGTCAACAACTGACCGAGACCTGCGCCGTGGTAGTTGCCGTCGGAGTCGGTCAGCGCCTCCGTGTAGCCCTTGTCCACGCCGATCGTCGCCTCACCACCCGGTTGGCGAACTCCCCGATCCGGTAAACGCTGCTCATTACGCCCACTTGTAGCCATTTTCGGTCAAGAAATCAAGCCTAGAATCACTGCTCCGGGGCCACCGGCGGACCGGAGGCGTCACGTGCGCGAGGATGGTCGACATGCGCATTGTGGTTCTGGCCGGCGGCATCGGCGGCGCCCGGTTCCTGCTCGGCGTCCGGGCGTACGCCCGCGACGTCGGCGCGGAGGTGACCGCCGTGGTGAACGTCGGCGACGACCTGTGGCTGCACGGGTTGAAGATCTGCCCCGACCTGGACAGCGTCATGTACACGCTCGGCGGCGGCGCCGACCCGGAGCGGGGCTGGGGTCGAGTCGGCGAGAGCTGGACGGTCAAGGAGGAGCTGGCCGCGTACGGGGCGCAGCCGACCTGGTTCGGCCTCGGTGACAAGGACATCGCCACTCACCTGGTGCGGAGCACCATGCTCAACGGTGGTTACCCGTTGAGCGCGGTCACCGAAGCGCTGGCCGCTCGCTGGGAGCCGGGCGTACGTCTTGTGCCGGCCACCGACGACCGGCTGGAAACACACGCTGTGGTGGAGGACGACCAGGGTCAGCGGGCGATCCACTTCCAGGAGTGGTGGGTGCGGTACCGGGCCGACATCCTCACCCACCGCTTCGTCTTCGTCGGCGCGGAGACGGCGAAGCCGGCACCCGGTGTGCTGGACGCGATCGGTTCAGCTGACCTGGTGCTTGTCGCACCCAGCAACCCGGTGGTGAGCGTCGCGCCGGTGCTGGCCGTACCTGGGCTGCGCGAGGCGGTGACCGACGGCCCGGCGCCGGTGGTGGGCGTCTCACCGATCATCGGCGGCGCACCCGTGCGGGGAATGGCCGACCGCTGCCTCGCCGTGCTCGGTGCCGAGTGCAGCGCCGCCGGGGTGGGCCGCCTCTACGGTGGCCGGACGGACGGCGGTCTTCTGGACGGCTGGCTGGTGGCCGTGGAGGACGCCGGCACGGTGGTGCCGGGGGTGACGGTCCGCGCGGTGCCGCTGCGGATGACCGACGAGGCGGCGACAGCGGCCATGGTCCGCGCCGCGGTGGAGTTGACGTGAGGCTGGAGATCCTGCCGGTGCTGGGCATCGGCCACGTGACCGAGGGTGACGACCTGGCGGCGGTGATCGCGACCGCCGCGCCGTGGCTGCGCAACGGTGACGTCCTGGTGGTGACCAGCAAGATTGTCTCCAAAGCGGAGGGGAGGCTGGTCGATGTCCCGGCGGACGGACCTGAGCGACTGGTCGCACGGGACGAGGTCCTGGCCGAGGAGACCGCCCGGGTGGTCGCCAGCCGAGGGGCGACCCGGATCGTGCAGACCCATCACGGCTTCGTGATGGCCGCCGCGGGGATCGACGCGTCGAACGTGGACAAGACTCAGCTGGTGCTGCTGCCGGTCGACCCGGACGCCTCGGCACGGGCGCTGCGCGACGCGCTGAGCGAGCACTACGGCCTGGACGTCGCCGTGATCATCAGCGACACCATGGGCCGGCCCTGGCGCAACGGGCTCACCGACGTGGCGCTGGGCGTGGCCGGCATGCCAGCCATCCGTGACCACCGGGGCGAGGTCGATCCGTACGGCAACGAGTTGCAGTTGACCCAGATGGCGGTGGTGGACGAGCTGGCGGGTGCCGGCGAGCTGATCAAGGGCAAGTGCGATCAGGTCCCCGTCGCGGTGGTGCGGGGCTACCTCTCCGCCACCAGGCCGGACGACGCCGGTGGCGCGCGGGCGCTGATCCGCGACGCCGCACAGGACCTCTTCTCGCTCGGTACCGCCGAGGCCCGCGCCGCCGGGCTGTCCGACGCCGCCACCCTGGCCGACGGTCCCGGCCCGACGCCCGCCGACCTGACCGCGGTGCGACGGGCGATCGACGCGGTCGCCGGGGTGGTCGCCCCCGGCACGGTCTTCACCCTGGTCGACGAAACGGAGGTACGCGTCGGCCTGGTCGCCGAGATGCCCGGGTGGCCGGACGGCGCCACCCTGGTGCTCGGCTTCGCCCCGACGCCAGTCGAGCCGATCGGACTGGTCCGTTTCGGCGCCGACCTGCACCGACTGCGCGTCGCCCTGGCCGCCGAGGGTGTCGGGTCGACCCTGTTGCCACCACCGCCGGGCAGCCCGGCGAGCGCCGCGCTCGCCCTGTGACAGGTGGCCGGGTCACGCGTCCAGCATGGCCCGGCCGAGCGGAGTCAACGTGTGCAGCACGCTGTTGCGCTCCCGGTGGCTGACCAGCAGGCCGGCGTTGCGCAGCACGGTGGCGTGCTGGCTCGCCGCCGCCGGCGAGATGTTGAGCTGGCGGGCGACCTCACCGGTGGTGCAGCCCTCGTCGCTGGCCTGCAACACCGCCGCCCTGGTGCGGCCGAGCAGCGCCGCAAGGGAGTCGCGGGCAGCACCTGACGGGACCGCTGCGCTGCCGTCGATCGACGCCAGCCCGCCCAGCCGGTCCACCGGGTAGACCAGCACCGGTGGCAACGCCGGATCGAGCAGGGCGACCGGGGTGTTCGCGCAGAAGTACGACGGCACCAGCAGCAACCCCCGGCCGTCCAGGTGCAGCTCCCGGTTGTGCGGGTAGTGGCGGACCTCGAGCACGCCGCCCTCCCAGCGCATCGCCGGCCGGAGGCTGGTGAGCAGGCCCTCGACACCGCCGTCGAGCAGCGCCCGGGCCCGGCGAGCCCGGTCCGCCCCCACCGCGGCCTGGATCCTGCTCCAGTACGGGCTGATCGCCAGCGACCGGTACTGCTCCATCGACTCGGCGAGGTGGTGCAGCACCGCCACCTCGCCCCGGGCCAGCGCGGCGGCCGAGGAGGGCAGCTGATTTTCGGTCGCCAGCACGGTCAGGTCCCGGCGCAGCAACTCGGTGGGGGTACGGCGGAGCGCGTCCAGCCCGGCCTCGAAGCCGTCGACGCTGGCGTACGGGGTCAGGAAGTCGGGGAAGTAGCCGCGCGGCGGGTTCAGCGCGAAGAGCAACCGGAGTTGCTCGGAGGCGACGTTCTGACGCAACTCACGGGACACGGTGCGCCGCCAGTTCGCGGTCAGTGGATCGCGGTTGCCGCCCTGCAGCGCGTGCAGGCTGAGGACCAACTCCCAGACCGGGTTCGCCGCCGGCGCCACCCGGGTCCGGAGGATGTCCTCCCCAGAAAAGTGGATCTTCAGCATGGAGCGCTCCCGTGTCGCCGGCAGGGGGATGCCGAAAGACCGTTCGACTCTACCTGGCCGGCACTAATCTCCATCTTTAAGCCTGGACTGAAAAACCTCGACGTCGCCGGGGTCGGTTCGGCATGCTTCCAGTGGCCCGAACGCGGTGCCGGCGCGTCCTTGACGCCCCGGCCCGAGGGCACCGGGACCGGGGAGGCCCCGGTGATCGGACGGCACCACGAGGGTCTGCGGCCCTTGCTCCGCAGAGGTGCCGTCCGGTCACCCCGCCCGGCTCAGCCGCCCCAGAGCGCGACCCGTTGGTCCTCGTCCGTGACGCAGAACGGTCGTCCGTCCAACTCGGCCAGCCCCCCGACGTCGTGGAACAGGGCCAGGCAACGCCCCACCGCAGCACCGTCCAGAAGCCCCGCCGGGCGCCGTACGCGCGCAGCAGCGCCTCCGACCGCACCGGCAGCAGATCGCTGGCCGCGTTGCCGGCCACCACGAATTCGACGAGCCACCGAGCCAGCGTACGGAGCACACGCTCGTACAGTGACGGGGTGCCTGACACCGCGATCACCGGACCGACCGCCCACACGACCGACCCCGAGGCGTACGCGGCGCTGCACGCCGACACGACGGCGCTGCTTGAGGGCTGGCAGCCCACCAGCCCCGACGCAGCCGTCGCGCGGGACCGGACCCTCCGCCTGCTCGACACCGGCCCGGTCACGATGAGCCGGCAGCACCGCCCGGGGCACCTCACCGCGAGCGCGCTGGTGCTGGACGCCACCGGGGCGCGGATGCTGCTCTGCCTGCACGGCAAGTTCGGGCGCTGGGTGCAGCTCGGCGGGCACTGCGAACCGACCGATCAGACCCTGGTGGCCGCCGCGCTCCGCGAGGCCACCGAGGAGTCCGGGATCGCCGGCCTGCGCATCGACCCGGTGCCGATCGACGTGGACATACACCCGGTGCAGTGTCAGGGCGGCTCCCTGCACCACGACATCCGGTTCGCCGTGCTCGCCCCGCCCGGAGCGGTGGAGCAGGTCAGCGACGAGGCCGAGGAGTTGGGCTGGTTCCTGCCGGACCAACTGCCCGAGCCGCTGGCCGGCGGGACCGTGCAACTTGTCGCGCCGGCCCTCGCAGCCCTCAGACGTAGCCCTCTTCGCCCCGCCGTTTGAGCTCGTCGACCAGGGTCTTGACGTCCTGGGCCCGGTCGCGCGGGCAGACCAGCACCGCGTCCGGGGTGTCCACCACGATCAGGTCACGCAACCCGAGGACGGCCACCAACCGACCGGACTGCGGCACCACCACCAGATTGGTGCTGTCCTGGAGCAGCACACCCGGCTTGGCGTCGGTGCCGAGCACCACGTTGCCCGCGTCGTCGGCCGGCAGCACGTCGCCCAGAGTATGGAAGTCACCGACATCGTTCCAGCCGAAGTCGCCCGGCACGGTCGCCACACGACCCGCAGTGGCCGCGCCCTCCATCACCGCGTAGTCGACGGAGATCTTCGGCAGGGTCGGCCAGATCGCGCCGAGGATCTCGTCCTGCTCGGGAGTGCCCCAGGCGGCGGCGATC
Source organism: Micromonospora sp. NBC_01638 (assembly GCF_045209745.1). Lineage (NCBI taxonomy): Bacteria > Bacillati > Actinomycetota > Actinomycetes > Micromonosporales > Micromonosporaceae > Micromonospora > Micromonospora sp. NBC_01638. The sequence continues at coordinate 3,248,055 of NZ_CP109273.1, read as the reverse complement.
GAGGCGACGCCGGCGTGCAGCGCCGGTTGCTGGCGGGCCAACTCGGCGAGGAAGACGTCCACCCGCCAGACGAACATGCTCGCGTTCCACAGGTGCCGGCCCGAACGCACGTACGCCTCGGCGACCTCGGCGCCCGGCTTCTCCTTGAACTCGGCCACCGGCCGCCACGGCGAAACCTCGGTCTCCTCGCCGGTCTCCAGGTAGCCGTAGCCGGTCTCGGCCCGGGTCGGGGTGATCCCGACGGTCATCAACATGCCCTGCTCGGCCCCGCGGACCGCCTCCTGGACCGTGCGGACCCAGCTCTCCGGGTCGCGGATCAGGTGATCGGCCGCGAAGCTGCCCATCACCGCGTCCGGGTCCCGCACCGCGATCACCGCGGCGGCCAACGCGATCGCCGCGCAGGAATCCCGGGGGGAGGGCTCGACCAGGATGTTCTCCTCCGGCAGACCGGTCAGCTGCCGAGCCACCGCCGCGACGTGCGCGGCACCGGTGACCACAAGGGTCCGATCCGGTGTGGTCAGCGGCGCGAGCCGTTCCACGGTCGCCTGGAGCAGCGAGGCACTGGTGCCGGTCAGCGGGTGCAGGAACTTGGGATGGCCGGCGCGGGACAACGGCCACAACCTTGTGCCGCTGCCACCTGCCGGAATGACCGCATAGAGCATCCGCACATCATGCCCGACGAACCTGCCCCGAGTGGCAAGGGTCACCACAGCGACCGGGAGGGTCACGAACTGGCGCGACTCCAGGCGGCGATGTGCACCTCGGCGCTGGACTCCCAGGTGAACTCCTTGGCCCGGTCGAACCCAGCCTTCGCCAGCGACAGCCGCCGCTGCTCGTCGTCGAGCAGGGCAGCCAGGTCGATGCCGATCTGCTCCGGGTCCTCGGAGGTGTAGGCGACCGCGTCGCCGCCCACCTCAGGCAGCGAGAGCCGGGGCGTGGTCAGCACCGGGGCGGCGCACGCCATCGCCTCCAGGATCGGCAGCCCGAACCCCTCGCCGTAGGACGGATAGGCGGCGACAAGTGCGCCACCGAGGAAACCAGGCAGGTCGGCGTAGCGCAGGTAGCCGGGGCGCAGCAGACGCAGGTGCGACGGGACTTCGGCCACCGCCCGGTCGATGTCGTCGTCGTGCCCCTGCCCGCCGGCGATCACCAGAGCCGGCGGGTCAACCCGGTCGGCCACCGCGCGTGCCCAACCACGGATCAGGTTGGGCACGTTCTTACGCGGCTCCTTGGCACCGAGGAAGGCGACGTAGCTGCTGTTGCCCAACCCCAGCCGGGCTCGTACGCGGGCCTTCTCCTCCTCAGTGGGGGCGTGGAAGGCAGCCTGGTCGACACCGTGGTAGGCCACGTCGATCCGCGTCGGGTCGGCGTCGAGCAGCCGGATCAGCTCATCCCGGGTGGCCTTGCTGGGCACGATCACCCGGTTGGCGCGGCGCAGCGAGGTCTTGATGGCGCTGCGAAAGAACGTGCGGCGGGACTTGTCGTAGTGCTCCGGCTCGGTGAAGAACGTCGCGTCGTGCACGGTGACCGTGACCGGGCACCCGGCCCGCAGCGGGCAGGTGTAGAAGGGCGAGTGCAGCACATGTGCGCCCACCTGCTGGGCGAGCAGCGGCAGGCCGGTCTGCTCCCACGCGAGCCGGGCCGGGCGGTGCGCCACGGCGGCCGGGGCGGGAATGATCTCCGCGCCGGGCAGCATCCGGGTGTAACGCTCCAGGTCGGTGCGGAGGCTGACCACCGCCAAGTCCACCCCCGACCCGCACACCTTGCCGAGGGCACCGAGCAGACCGTCGACGTATCGACCGACGCCACCACGGTCGGCGGGGACACTCGTGGCGTCGATGAGCACGCGGGGCGGGCGACCGGCGGTCACGGGGCGACTCCTTGCACAAGGTCTGTGGGAAAAAACACTCCGGGGTCAAGCCTACGCCGGGGCGCGGGGCCGACGCTGACTGCGACCCGACGGTACGCCGACTTGTCATCGTCATTGAGTACGGCCCGCAGGGGCGTATCGTTCGCGCCGATGGCCGACAACATTGCCCGCGTATTCGCCGATGCGATCGCGACCGACCCGACCCGACCGTTGCTCACCTGGTACGACGATGCCAGTGGCGACCGCACCGAGCTTTCCGGCGCCACATTGGCGAACTGGGTGGCGAAGACCGCCAACCTTCTCGTCGACGAGGTCGGGCTTGCCCCGGGCACCCCGGCCGGCGTGCTGCTGCCACCACACTGGCAGACCGCTGCGGTGCTGCTGGGCTGCTGGTCGGCCAAGCTGAGCGTCACCGAGACTCCGGGCGACGTGGATGTGCTCTTCGCCGCCGTCGACCGGCTGGACGAGGCGCAGTCCTGGCCGGCCGACGAGCGGTACGCCCTGGGGTTGGCCCCGCTCGCCGCCCCGTTACGGCAGGTGCCACCCGGGTTCGCCGACTACGTGGTCGAGGTACGCCGGCACGGCGACCATTTCACCCCGCAACCCGGGCCGGGCCCCACCGACGAGCGCCTGCTGGCCCGCGCCGAGGCCCGTGCCGCTGAGCTGGGCATCCGTCCCGGCGCCCGGGTCCTCATCGACGCCGCCCGGCACCCCGACCCGGTCGACTGGCTCCTGGCCCCCCTGACCCAGGCCGCCACCGTGGTCCTCTGCGCCAACCTCGACCCAGCCCGCCTGACCACCCGCCTAACCACGGAAAAGGCCACCCACACCCTCCAGTGACCCCCGCCCGCCCCCCTACCCCGCGCCCCTGCCCCGCGCCCCCGCCCCCTGCTCTCGTCGATCTAGGGCATATCGCTGTGATCAGAGATCATCCGACGACGATATGCCCTAGATCGACGGGGCGGCGGGGGCGGCGGGCGGCGGGGCGGGGGCGGCGGGGCGGGGCGGGGCGGGGCGGCGAGTTAGGCGGGAGTGTTGTTGGTGGCTCGGCGCTGGGCGAGGGTGGCGAAGGCCGTCAGGGATTCAGGGTTGGCCAGGGCACCCTTGGCTGCGGCCTGGTCGACCGGGGTGCCCGTGAGGATCTTCTTGACCGGCACCTCCAGCTTCTTCGCCGACAGGGTGCGGGGCACCGAGCGCACCTGGTGGATCTCGTCGGGCACGTGCCGGGGCGAGAGCGCGGTCCGCAGTTCGCGGCAGATCTTGGCGCGCATCGGGTCGTCCAACTCCAGCCCCTCGGTCAGCACCACGAAGAGCAGCAGCTCACCGGCACCGCCCTCGTCGTCCTCCAGGTGCACGACGACCGAGTCGAGCACCTCGTCCAGCCCCTCGACCACCGAGTAGAACTCGGCAGTACCCAGCCGCACGCCACCACGGTTGAGCGTGGCGTCAGAGCGTCCGGTGATCACGCAGCCGCCCCGCTCGTTGATGGTGATCCAGTCGCCGTGCCGCCAGACACCCGGGTAGACGTCGAAGTACGCCTCGGCGTAGCGGGTGCCGTCCGGGTCGTTCCAGAAGCCCACCGGCATGCTCGGCATCGGCTCGGTGATCACCAGCTCGCCCAGCTCGCCGATGACCGGGGTGCCGTCGGCGGAGCGGGCCTCCACCTTCGCGCCCAGCGCCCGGCAGGCGATCTCACCGGCGTACACCGGCAGCAGCGGCACCCCACCGACGAAACCGGTGCACACATCGGTGCCGCCGGAGAGCGACTGGAGTTGGAGACGGTCACCGACGGTCTCGTACACCCAGTGGTAGCCCTCGGCGGGCAGCGGCGCACCGGTGGAACCCACGCCGCGCAGCGCCGACAGGTCGGCGACGTCGCGGGGCACCAGCCCGGCCTTGCGGCAGGCCAGCAGGAACGGCGCGGAGGTGCCGAAGTATGTCGTGCCGGTCTCCGCCGCAAGCCGCCACAGCTCGCCCAGGTCCGGCTCAGCCGGCCGGCCGGGCTCCGCCCGAACCGCCGGGTTGCCGTCGAAGAGCACGATGGTCGCGCCCACCGCCGGACCGGAGACCAGGAAGTTCCACATCATCCAGCCGGTGGTGGTGAACCAGAAGAACCGGTCGGCCGGGCCCAGGTCGTGGTGCAGGGCGAGCATCTTCAGGTGCTCCAGCAGGATGCCGCCGTGGCCGTGCACGATCGGCTTGGGCAGCCCGGTGGTGCCCGAGGAGTAGAGCACGTACAGCGGGTGGTCGAACGGCACCGGCGTGAACGTCAACGGTTCGTCGGTGGGCGCGGCCAGCTCGGCCCAGCCCAGCGCACCCTCCGGTGCGGCCGTCGGGTCCAGGTACGCGATGCTGACGGTGTGCCGCAGCGACGGCAGCGCGGCCCGGATCGCGGCGACCTCGGCGCGCCGGTCCACCGGCTTGTCGCCGTACCGGTAGCCGTCCACGGCGACCAGCACGGTCGGCTCGATCTGCTGCCACCGGTCGGTGACACTGCGGGTGCCGAACTCGGGCGCGCAGGACGAGAAGGTCGCGCCCAGGCTGGCGGTGGCCAGCAACAGGACGTACGTCTCGCCGATGTTCGGGGCGTACGCCGCCACCCGGTCACCGACGGTGACGCCGAGCCGGCGCAGCCCGGCCGACACGCGGCGGACCTGCTCGCGAAGCTCCCCGGCGGTCAGCGTGACCGGTGGTCGCGTCTGCCCGTGCGCGATCACCACCGGGTCGTCGTCGAGACGCCCCGGCATCCGCAGCACGTTCTCCGCGTAGTTGAGTGTGGCCCCGGGGAACCAGCGAGCACCGGGCATCCCCCGCTCGGCCAGAGTGGCGGTCGGCGGGGTGTGCGCGACGACCTCGAAGTGGTCCCAGATCGAGCGCCAGAACCCGTCCAGATCGGTGGTGGACCAGCGCCACAGCGCGTCGTAGTCGGCGAAGTCGAGCCCGCGGTGCTCCCGCAGCCAGCGCAGATAGCCGCCGATCCGGGACCGCTCACGTACGTCTGCCGGCGGCGCCCACAGCATGTCACCCACTGTCCCACCCTCCCCCTGGCCCGGCACGACACTGTGAATGGGCCGTGGCGCCATCTTGCCCTACCTCGAAGCGCCATTCTGCGCACCGGGTACGCCAACCGACGCGTGCCCGCCCCACACTCCACCCCGCCACCTCATGTGGGTCAGCCGGCGCGGTGGGCCTGGATGGCGCGGCGGCGGGCAAGGCGGTGCGCACGACGGATCTCCGCCTCCCTGTACCGGCGCTCGTCCTCCGCGCTCTCCGGCAGCACCGGGCGGACCACCCGCGGCGCCCCACCCACGTCCACCCCGACGAAGACCAGGTACGCGGTGGCCACCCGGACCGGCGCGTCCTCGGCCGAGTCCCATCGCTCGGCGACCACCCGCACGCCCACCTCCATGGAGGTCTGGCCGGTCCAGTTCACCTGCGCGTGCGCGTGCACGAGGTCGCCGACCCGGACGGCCTCGGAGAAAACGATCTCGTCGATCGCGGCGGTCACCGCCGTTCCGCCGCTGTGTCGGGCAGCAGCGGCACCGGCCACGTCGTCGACGAACTTCATCAGAACCCCGCCGTGCACGGTGCCGTAGAGGTTCACGTCCACAGCGGTCATGATCTTGCTCAGCGTGACGCGTGAGTACGACGTCGGCTTGCCGATCGGAGGGGCGGAGAGGTGCTCAGTCATGACGAAAACGGTACGGTGCGCGGATGCGACATCTCTGGAGCTTCCTCGCCGGGCTGGTGGTGGCGCCCATCACCTGGGTGCTGGTCACACTGGGGCAGGACGGGTCGAGCCGGACGGTCGACCGCTGGGTGGAGACCGGCACGTTCAACACCGCCAACCTGATCGAGCCAGCCGTTTACCTCGGTGTCGGCGGTGTCCTGCTGGGCCTGCTCGGCACGCTGCGCTTCTCGCCGCTGGGCCCGCTGGTGGCTGGGTTGCTGCTGGTCATCCCGTACGTCGGGATGTTCGTGGCGCCCTTCGCGGTGCGGGACGCGATCCCGCACGGGTGGAAGGTGCTCGGCGATCCGCTGCCGCTGCGTCTGCCCGTGGAGAACGGCACGCTCTTCCTGATCGGCCTGCTGCTGCTGATGGCGACCTCCAGCGTGCAGCGTTGGCGGCAGTGGCCGAGCCCGGCGACCGCGCCGGCCACCGCGCCGGCCACCGCGCCGGTCCCCGCGCCTGAGCGGGGCCCCGGCAACGACGACTTCACGCTGACCGACTGGCCGTCCCCCGCACCCGCGGAGCGCGACAACGCGCCCCTCACTCTGGGTTACCCGGACGATTCGACACCGACCGAGCCGCTGCCCCGCCGGGTGGGTGGCGAGTCGCCCTGGTCGGCCCCACCGCGCGGCCAGCCGCGCCCCGAGGACACCACCGAGGCCCGCTGATCGTCGGGGCGGGCCGGGCGACCGGCCCGCCCCCTGTCAGGGCCTGGCTCGACAGGGGGCCTTGACGCAGGTGCTAGTGCGGGGCGACCGCCAGGTCCGGGTCGACCGTGCCGAGGCTGGCGCGGGGAACGACGAGGAGCATGACCGCCAGCGCGGCGGCCATGCCGCCCGCGATGACGATCGCCATCGGTACGCTCCCGGTGCCCAGCAACCCCACCAGGGGTGCGGACACCGCGCCGATGCCGAACTGCACGGCACCGAGCAGGGCCGCGGCGGTGCCAGCGGCCTCGCTGTGCCGGCTCATGGCCAGCGCCGGAGCGTTCGGCATGGCCAGGCCCGCCGCGGCCAGGACCAGCCACAGTGACGCCAGCAGGGCGCCCAGGCCACCGAAACCGGTCGCGGCGAACATGACCAGCAGGAGCCCGGCCGCCGTTCCGGCGATCAGGGCACTGACCAGGATCTGTTGCGGGGTGTAGCGGCGTAGCAGCCGGACGTTGAACTGGGTGGCCGCGATCAGGCCGATCGAGCCCGCACCGAAGGCCAGCCCGAACTCCTGCTCGTTGAGGCCGTACTGGTCCTGCAGCACGAAGGACGACCCCGAGACGTACGCGAACAGGGCGGCCATGGCCAGCCCGGCGACCAACACCAGACCGATGAAGGTCCGGTCGTTGAACAACCGCCGGTAGTCGCGCAAGGTCGCCCTCACCCCGCCCTGCCGGCGGCGAGCCACCGGCAGGGTCTCCGGCAACCGGAACGCGGCCACGACGATCAGCAGCGCGCCCAGCACCGCCAGCGCCGCGAAGACGCCCCGCCACTCGGTCCAGCGCAGCACGCCGCTGCCCAGGGTCGGCGCGAGGATGGGCGCCAGGCCCATGACGAGCATCAGGCGGGAGAAGATCCGGGCGAAGGAGGCACCGCTGAACAGGTCTCGGACGACGGCTGTCGCGACCACAGTGGCGGCCGCGACGCCGAGCCCCTGCAGGACGCGCAGCGCGCCGAGCACCTCGATGTTGGGCGCGAATACGCAGAGCACGGATGCCACGATGTGCGCGGCCAGTCCGGCCAGCAGCGGCAGACGCCGCCCGACCACGTCGGAGAGCGGCCCGATCAGCAGCTGACCCAACGCGAGGCCGACCAGCGTGCCGGTCAGCGTCAACTGCACCGCGGTCTCGGTGGTCTGGAGACCCGCCGTGATGGCGGGCAGCGCGGGCAGGTACATGTCGATGGTCAACGGCCCGATCGCGATCATCGCGCCCAGAACGAGGACGAGTTGAAACCGCTGACGGTTGGTCATCAGGTCACCGGGCAACGATTCCTCGGTCGTACTCGGGTCTCCCCCACGGGTGCCGGGTCCGGTCTTGTCGACCAACTGCTTCATCATCTCGATCTCTCTGCGGAAGCTGGTGCGTCGTCACGCGCGGTGTTGGGCGTCATCGCACCCACGAATGCGGCGGGCACGGTGTGCGGTGCCCGACATTGGACAGCGAGAAAGTGACGAGGTAGGGGTCGTGGCGGGGATAGCCGGATGAGGCGAGCATCCCGATGGATTCTCTCGCTCGCCAACGTTCAGGAGGCGTACGACGTTCCCGGTGTGTGGGGAGTCACGCCGCCCCGGTCCCGACACGAAATCCCCTCTGGCATGACAGGCATCACGGTGAAAACAAAACCGGGGCAGCGGTACGCGTCGTCCTGCCGGTCGTGAGACGAAGTCTGGACGAGCTCGACGAGGGTGAATTGCTTCGTCGCGTCGTCGGCGCTGCGCCAGTGACGGCGCCGACCAGGCGGACGACCTCAGAGTGCGCGACCGGCCGCCACCGAGCCTCCCACCGCCAGGGCGGCACGGACCGTGCGCAGCAGGGCACCCCGGGAGGTCATCGGAAAGAAGCATCCCGGACGTCAAGAAGTAGCGCCCCCGCACCAGCGATCCACTGCCGCGGGGGCGCGTTATGCGGTGACGCAGGAAACCGCCCCGGTCAGCCCTTCAAAAGCTGCCGGGCCATGACGATCCGCTGCACCTGGTTGGTGCCCTCGTAGATCTGAGTGATCTTGGCGTCTCGCATCATCCGCTCGACCGGGTAGTCGCGGGTGTAGCCGTAGCCACCGAGCAGCTGCACCGCATCGGTGGTGATCTCCATGGCGGCGTCCGAGGCGAAGCACTTGGCTGCCGCGCCGAAGTAGGTCAGGTCCGCGTCGCCGCGCTCGGACTTGCCGGCTGCGGCGTACGTGAGCTGCCGGGCCGCCTCCAGCTTCATGCCCATGTCGGCGAGCATGAACTGAATCCCCTGGAACTCGGCGACCGCCTTGCCGAATTGCCGGCGCTCGGCCACGTACCCCTTGGCGTAGTCGAGCGCGCCCTGCGCGATCCCGACGGCCTGCGCGGCGATGGTGACCCGGGTGTGGTCCAGGGTCTGCATCGCGGTGGCGAAGCCGGTGCCCTCCGCGCCGATCATCCGGTCGGCCGGGATCCGCACGTTGTCGAGGTAGACCTCGCGGGTGGGCGAGCCCTTGATGCCGAGCTTCTTCTCGGGCGCGCCGAAGCTCACCCCGGCGTCGGACTTCTCGACCACGAAGGCCGAGATGCCCCGGGACCGGGCAGCCGGTTCCGTGACGGCGAAGACGGTGTAGAACTCAGATTCGCCGGCGTTGGTGATCCAACGCTTCACCCCGTTGAGCACCCAGTGATCCCCGTCACGTACGGCCCGGGTGGTCATCGACGCCGCGTCGCTGCCCGCCTCCGGCTCGGAGAGGCAGTACGAGAACATGGCGCCACCGGCCGCGACCGGTGTCAGGTAGCGGCGCTTGATCTCCTCGGAACCGGACAATAACAGCGGCATCGTGCCGAGTTTGTTCACCGCCGGGATCAGCGAGGAGGACGCGCAGGCACGGGCCACCTCCTCGATCACGATGGCGGTGGCCAGCGCGTCCGCGCCCGCGCCGCCGTACTCCTCGGGGATGTGCGGGGCGTGGAAGTCCGCCGCCCGCAGCGCGTCGTAGGACGCCTTGGGAAACTCCCCGGTCTCGTCGGCCTCGGCGGCGTGCGGAGCCACCTTCGCGGCGCAGACTTCACGGACCGCCTCCCGGATCGCCTGGTGCTCCTCGGGCAACCGGTAGACGTCGAACGACTCCCCTGCGGCCATGTCGGCCCTCCCCTTCACCGCTATCATGCGCAGTCTGTGACGACTCCTGACCGCCGACCGCGCAGACTGAAGACTAGCGACTGCAGTTCGGGTGACGTTACCGGCGCGTAGGTATGGGCATGAGGGTGCACCCACCCGTCGGGCAATGATGGAGAACAGACCAGTGAGCCACCCCTCCGGTGCCCCGTCCAGGCGCCGCAGCAGAATGCGACGCGACGACGCGCCGCCAGTGCGAGCGGAGAAGACAGGCGTGACGATCCCCTACCCCACCATCCAGCCGACTCCCGTCATTGCCGCGGTGACACCGCCCTCGGGCGCACCCCGGCCGCGGGTGACGTTCCTGGGGACCGGCTACCTCGGCGCGACGTACGCCATCTGCTACGCAGAACTGGGGTACGACGTGCTCGGGTTCGACGTCGACGCCGACAAGATCGCGATGTTGAACGCTGGTCAGGTGCCGATCCACGAGCCCGGCCTGGACGAGCTGCTCCGGCGCAACCTCGCCGCCGGCCGTCTCCGGTTCAGCACCGACATCGCCGAGACCGCCGAGTTCGGTGACGTGCACTTCATCTGCGTCGGCACCCCTCAGCGGGCCGACGGGATGGGCGCCGACCTGTCGTACGTCGAGGCGTCGGTCACCAGCCTCGCGCAGCACCTGACCCGCAAGGCGCTGATCGTCGGCAAGTCCACCGTGCCGGTCGGCACCGCCGACTGGGTCGAGCAGCTCGTCGGCAAGCACACCCCCCACGACCTGGGCGTCGAGGTGGCGTGGAGCCCCGAGTTCCTCCAGGAGGGCTTCGCCGTCGACGACGTGCTGCGACCCAACCGGATCGTGGTCGGCGTCAAGAGCGAGTGGGCCAACGGCATGCTCTACGCCGCCCACAAAGGCGTCTTCGACCTGGCCGCCACCGAGGACCGCGAGGTGCCGCTGGTGGTCACCGACTTCGCGACCGCCGAGCTGGTCAAGGTTGCCGCGAACGCCTTCCTCGCCACCAAGATCTCCTTCATCAACGCGATGGCTGAGGTCTGCGAGGCCTCCGGCGGCGACGTCAGCCAGCTGGCCCGGGCGATCGGGTACGACCCGCGGATCGGCAACCGGTTCCTCCAGGCCGGCCTCGGCTTCGGCGGCGCCTGCCTGCCCAAGGACATCCGAGCCTTCCAGGCCCGGGCGCAGGAGCTGGGCGCCGGCGAGGCGCTGCGCTTCCTGCACGAGGTCGACCTGATCAACCTGCGCCGCCGCACCCGGGTGCTCCAGCTCGCCGCGGACCTGCTCGGTCGCCGCACCGGGCCGGCCGGGCCGGACTTCTCCGGCACCCGGATCGCCGTGCTGGGCGCCACCTTCAAGCCCAACACCGACGACGTCCGCGACGCCCCGGCGCTCGCCGTCGCCGCGCTGCTGCAGAAGGCCGGCGCCGACGTGCACGTGTACGACCCGCAGGGCACCGAGAACGCCCGCCGCGCGGTCCCGGAGTTGACCTACGAGCCCGGCATCAACGAGGCCGTCACGGGTGCCGACCTGGTCTGCGTCCTCACCGAGTGGGCCGACTTCCGCAACGCCGACCCGGTCTCCCTTGGCGAGTTGGTCAACGGCCGCAAGGTGGTCGACGGCCGCAACTGCCTTGACTCGGCACTGTGGACCCAGGCCGGCTGGGAGTACCGGGGCATGGGCCGCCCCTGACGACAACGACCTCCGCCGGCCGGCCATCGAGCATCTCGGTGGCCGGCCGGTGTCGTTGTTTGCCCCGGACCCGCCGACAAGTGTCGAAATCCGCGCCGGCTTTAGGCATGCTGCGACAGTGGGAGTCCACAGTGCGGGTGGAGGGGTGTCGTGGCGACCTTTCAATGCTCCTCGTGCGGCCGGGAGATCAAGCCGGCCGTCCGTTGTCCGCACTGTGGGGCTGATCAGCCGCAGTGGGTCGACCACCTCTCGGATATCGAGCGTTCGATCGCGGAGATGAAGGCGCGCGACGCCGCCATCGCCCGCGAGCAGCGGCAGATCGCCGCCAAGATGCAGGCCGCACTCTTCCAGCGGGACATCCTCGCCCACGCCAGCGAGGAGCGCCTCAAGCAGGCCACCCGGCCACGCCGAGTGCTACGCCGCCGCCCCGTTCGGCGGCCACCGACCGCCACCACCGCAGCGCCGCCCCGGGTGCCACGCCAGGGCACCCCACCGGCCCCGGAGGACCCGCCGCCGCCTCCGCCCAGGGCGACCTGGCTGGACGCGGACAACCCGGAACACCCCCCGGAGGCCTCGTCGCGCGAGGTGCAGAACATCCCTCTCGGGCTGGGTGCGCTGCTGCTCGGGGTGGCGGCGGTGGTCTTCGCCGCGGTGGCGACCAGCTCGATGGACGCGCTGGCCCGGCTCGGCATCCTGCTCCTGGCCACCGTGCTGATGCTGCTCGCCCCGCCGGCGCTGGCCCGACGCGGGCTCACCTCGACCGCCGAGACCATCGCCGCAGTCGGCCTGCTGCTGGTGCCGCTCGCCGGCAACGCCCTCTGGGCGGTGGACCGGATCGGCGGTGGCAGCGCCTCCGCCACGGTCTTCACCGGAGTGATCTTCGCGGTCACCGCCGCTGTCGCAGTCGGGTACGCCGGGTGGACGGGCCTGCGCGCACCCCGCTTCGCCACCGTGCTCGCCGCCCAGCCGGTGCTGCCGCTGCTGGCGTACGACCACATCACCGGACCGGGCGGCTGGGCGCTGGTGCTGGCCCTGGTCGCCCTCGTCAACCTCTGGCTGGTCCGCTCCGGTGTGGCCGTGGAACGCCCCGTCCGGGAGGACCTGGCACCGCCGGGCACTCCGTCGGCGTCTCGCCAGCGCGACGCCGAGAGCCGGCCGGAGGGCGACCCGGAGGAGGCCGCTGAGCTGATCGACGCCAGCGCGGGGTCCGCCGACACCCGGCCGACACGCCCCGTGCCGGGGCTGCGCGAGCTGACCTGGTTGCTGCACGCGGCGGCGGTCGCCGTCTCCCTGGCGTACGCGGTCACCGCCCTCCTCCGGGCGCAGACCGTGCCGACCGCGACCGGCGCCGGGGCGGTGCTGCTGCTGGCCGCCGCGGTCGGGCTGGCCGGCGCGCTGGTGCTGCGTCGCCCGCCGCTGCCCGACGTCGCCGCCGGCATCGTCACCCTGGCCGTGATCGGCGCGCTCAGCCGGATCGCCTCGGTGGCTCTTCCCGGCCGGTCGTTGCTGCTGATCGCGGCCGTCATCACGGTGACCGGGCTGGCGGTGCGCGCGGTCCCCGAGGCGGCCCGACGCGGCCCGCAGATCGCCTCGGCGGTGGCGCTGACCGTCAGCGGTCTGGTGGTCGCGGGAGGCGCGCTACGCGCCGGGGTGGCGCCGGTCCGGGCGGCGCTGCCCGCCTGGGATGCCGACCTCAGCCGGTATCCGGGCGAGTTGGCCGCCGCGGTCGGGCCGACCACCTGGCAGCTCGCGGGCGCCGCATTCCTGCTCACCATCGCGGCGGTGCTGGCCCTGCCCACGGAGATTCGCCGCGAATTCGCGGTCGCTGGCGCGGCGCTGACCGCGCTCGCCGTTCCGGCCTCGCTCGGTCTCGGCTGGGCGACAGCACCCTGGCCGATGGTGATCACCGCGATCGGCATCGGGGTCATCGGGCTCTCCGCCCGCACCGACCGAGCCGCGGTGGCGCACGCCATCGGTGCGGCCGTGGTCGGCCTGTTCGGCGCCGGTGCCAGCCTCGCCAGCCCCACACTCACCGCTGCGGTCCTGCTCACCCTGTTCGCGGCCGGCACGCTGGTCGCGCTGGCACCCAGGGTCCGGATCGCCTCGGCCGCCTCCGACACGGTCACCGCCTGGGCCGCCGGAGGTGCCGCGTTCGCGCTGCCCGGGGCGGTGGCCGCGTTCGTGGCCGCCACCGTGCCGAGCGACCCGACCCCCACCCCGGCCAGCCTCCGGGAGGCGACCGTTCCGGTCCTGGCGGCCAGCTTCCTGGCGGTCTGCGTGACCCTCGGCTATGCCGCCGTCGTCCAGGTCTCCCAGCGCCGCATCCCCGCGCCGCTGTCGGTCGGCACCGGGCTGGGCGCGCTGATGGTCACCGCCGCCGCGTTCGGGGCGCCCGGTGCGACCGTCGCCGACGCCTGGGTGGGCGCGCTACTGCTGGTCGCGGCAGTGCTGCTCTTCCTGGCTCCGTCCATCGACGCCGGCCGTCGCGCCGACCTCACCCTCGACGGCTCGGACCTGGCCGCCGCGGCGGTCACCACCGCACTGATCGCCGCGCTGGTGCGGATCGGGGCGGTACTCGCCCCGGGTGGGCAGTTGGCGATGGCCGCCGCCCTGGTCCTGGTGGTCGCCGTGGGCGCACGCACCATGCCGGAGGAGTGGCGACGCGGGCCGATCCTCGGCCTCGCCGTCGGCGGTGTCCTCATCGGCGTACTCGCCGGCTGGTCGGCGGTGCGCGGTGGGGTCGGCGTGCTGGCCACCCCTGGCCCGCTCTGGAAGGGCGACCTGAGCGGCTGGCCGGCCGCGCCCGTCGGCGGCGCCACCTGGCAGGCACCGGTCGCGCTGGCGCTGTTGGCGCTCGCCGCCGGCATCCTGCTCCCGCCGCCGTGGCGGTGGGACGTGTCCGGCGTGGCAGTGGTGCTCGCCACGGTCGGCGCGCCGGCCGCGTTCGATCTGGCCTGGTGGTCGCCGGTCCTGGTCGGCGGGATGGTCGCCACCGTGTACGGGATGGCGGCAGTGGCCACGGAGGAAGCTCGCGCCGGGTTGTCCCGGGCCACGGTGGCCGGGGTGGTCGCGCTGCACGCCGCCGGAGCCGGCCTGGTCCGGCCGTGGACCACGGCGCTGGCGCTGGGCAGCATCGCGCTGATCGGCGTGGTGGTGGCCACGCTGGCCCGCGTCCTGGCCGGCCCACAGGTGACCGACATCGAAACCGAGGGGATGCCACCGCACCTGGTGCAGATCGGTGGTGCGGCGGTCGGCGCCGCGCTGTTGGCCCTCCCCGGTGCGCTAGCAGCGCTGGCCGCCGAATTCGGACACTCGGCGCAGGTGGTGCTGACCGCCGCGCTGGCCGCGTCCAGCCTCGGCCTGGCCGCCGTGGCCGCGGTCCGCCGGCAGGTGCCGCAATATCTGCCCTGGGTCAGCGTGGCGGTGGTCGGCGGGGCCACCATCAGCGCCCTCGCCGCCATCCCCACCGGTCTCGCCGCAGGCGTCTACGCGGCGGCCGCCGGCCTGCTCGGCGTGCTGGCCGAGCTGATCCGAGCGGCCACCGTGCCGCCTACCGGCTCCGCCCAGCCGGTCCGGCGCTGGGCGGTACGACTCGACGGCGCCCTACGGCGGCTGCCGGACGACCCGGAGCAACGGCGGTGGCGGGTCAACCCCGCCGCGGGTGCACTGGCCGCAGCGGCCCTTCCGACCGCCCTGGCACTCGCCTCGATCGCACCCGCCCTGTTCACCGCCCTGGTCGAGCCGCACCGCACGTTGGCCCGCATCTGGCAGGGGCCGCCGCCGGAGCTGCTCACCCCACCCCCGGACGTGGTCAACCCGACCCACGTGCTGACCGCGCTGCTGCTCACCGCGACCGCGGCGCTGGCCGCCACGGGGTTCAGCGGCGGGCGGCGGTCCCGGGCCGTACCGGTGGTGCTGCCCGGTGCCGCCGTCACGCTGCTGATCACGCCCATCGCGCTGGGTAGGGGCTGGCCGGCGAGCACCGTCGCCGCGCTCTCCGTCTTCACCATCGCGATGCTCGGCCTCGCGCTGACCCCGCCGCCGCCGCTGGTCGAGCAGGCCCGTTCGCTACGGCTGGCCCGGGTGCTGGTGTTCGTCATCGGGTTGACCGGCGGCAGCGCCGGGCTGGCCGGCAGCCTCGCCGACCGGCAGCTGACCCTGTTCACCCTCGGCAGCGCGGTCGGTGTGGGAGCGGTGGCGGCGCTGTTCGGCACCACTCAGCGGGCGCGCATCCTCGGCTGGCTCTTCGCCTCGCTGATGGCGCAGCTCTTCGTGCTCACCGCCGGCCTGGTCGCCGGCCTGGACGCGGTCTGGTCGGCGTTCGGGGTGCTGGCCGTCGGCGCCGTCCTGCAGGTGCTCGCCGCGACCCTGCCCCGGTTGCGCCGTCCCGAGGCGCAGCGCGAGGCCGCCACGGTGGAGTGGAGCGGATACGCGGCGGCGCTGATCGCCCTCGCCCTCGCCTTCGACTCACCCCGGCACATCGCCGCCCTGCTGGCCGCCTGGGGCGCGGTCCTCGGGGTGGCCGCGACCCGGTCCGGTCGCCGGCCGGTGGAACGCCGGATCCTGTTCTGGGCGGTGGTGGTCTGCGAGATCACCGCGTGGTGGATCCTGATGCGAGTCGCCGACGTGGCGCTGCCTGAGGCGTACACGCTGCCGTTCGCCGCACTGGCCCTTCTCGTCGGAGTTTTGGAGCTGCGCCACCGACCGGACATGAGCAGCTGGGTGGCGTACGGGCCGGCGCTGGTCGCCGCCTTCGTGCCGACGCTGGCCATCGTGTTGGCCACCGAGTCCAGCACGTTGCGGCAGATGCTGCTGCTGCTCGGGGCGGTCGCGGTTCTGATCTTCGGCTCGTCCAGCCGTCAGCAGGCACCGGTGATCGTCGGTGCGTCGGTCACCGCGATCACCGCGATCCACGCGCTGTTCAGCCTCGGCCCGTGGCTGGTGCTCATCCCGGTGGGCATCCTGCTGCTCGTGCTCGGTGCGAGCAACGAGCGCCGCCGCCGCGCCCAGGAACGCCTACAGACCGCGCTCCGCGGCATGAGATAAAAGGGTGGGGTGGGGACTACCGCAGGGTTGCCTGGAGGGCGGCTTCCTTGGTTGCCACCAGCTTCTCCAGGTCCTGCTGGTAGGTCGTCATCCTGGCGCGGAGGTTCTCGTCGTTGGCGCCGAGGATCCGTACGGCGAGCAGCCCCGCGTTGCGGGCGTTGCCGATCGACACGGTGGCGACCGGAACCCCGGCCGGCATCTGCACGATGGACAGCAGCGAGTCCATGCCGTCGAGGTGCTTCAGCGGCACCGGCACACCGATCACCGGCAGCGGCGTCACCGAGGCCACCATGCCCGGCAGCGCGGCAGCACCGCCCGCCCCAGCGATGATCACCTTGAGGCCCCGGTCGGCGGCGTCGCGCCCGTACTCGATCATCGTGACCGGGGTCCGATGCGCCGAGATCACCCGGACCTCGTACGCCACGCCGAAGTCGTCCAGCACCTCGGCGGCGGCCCGCATGGTCGGCCAGTCCGAGTCGCTGCCCATGATCAGCCCGACGGTGCTCACTGCGCCTGCTCCCTCGTTCGCGACTGCGCGGCCGGCTGGCCCGCTCACTCGTGCCCCTCGCGCAGCCAGCGCGCGGCCCGTGCGGCCCGCGCCCGTACGTCATCCAGGTCGTCGCCGAGCACCGTGACGTGCCCGATCTTCCGGCCGGGTCGCACCTGCTTGCCGTAGAGGTGCACCTTGGCACCCGGCTCGGTGGCGAAGAGGTGGTGCAGCCGCTCGTCGATCGACATGCCGCCCGGCTCGCCGCCCAGCACGTTGGCCATCACCACCACCGGCGCGGCCAGCGCGGTGTCGCCCATCGGGTAGTCCAGCACCGCCCGCAGGTGCTGCTCGAACTGTGAGGTCCGGGCACCCTCAATGGTCCAGTGCCCGGAGTTGTGCGGTCGCATCGCCAGCTCGTTGACCACGATCGCGGGCCGGCCCGCGTCGTCGCGCACCTCGAACAGCTCGACGGCCAGCAGGCCGATCACCCCGAGCGCGGTGGCCAGGTCGATGGCGAGTTGCTGGGCGGCGACCGCCAGTTCCTCGTCCAGGCCGGGCGCCGGGGCCAGCACCTCCACGTTGATGCCGTCGGACTGCACCGTCTCGACCACCGGGTACGCGGCCACCTGACCGAACGGCGACCGGGCCACCTGCACGGCCAGCTCCCGGCGCAACGGCACCCGCTCCTCGACGATCAGCCGGGTGCCGCTGGCGAGCAGCGTGACTGCCAGCTCGGTGGCCTGGGCGGCGTCGTCGACCATCCAGACGCCCCGGCCGTCGTAGCCACCCCGCGCCGCCTTGAGCACCACCGGCCAGCCGACCTGCTCGCCGAAGCCGACGAGGTCGGCGGGCTCGCCGACCGGCCGCCACGCCGGGTTGGGCGCACCCAGCTCGGTCAGGCGTTCCCGCATGACCTGCTTGTCCTGGGCGTGCAGCAGCGCGTCGGCCGGCGGGTACAGGGTCACCCCTTCCGCCGCCAGCGTGCGGATGTGCTCGGAGGGCACCTGCTCGTGGTCGAAGGTGACGACGTCGCAGCCCTTGGCGAAGGTACGCAGGGCGGACAGGTCGGTGTGGTCGCCGTACTGGACGTCGGCGGCGACAAGCGCCGCACCGTCGTCGGGGGCGGTCGCGAGCACACGCAGTGACTGGCCGAGGGCGATCGCGGCCTGATGGGTCATTCGGGCCAGCTGGCCGCCACCCACCATGCCGACAACAGGCAGACCGGTACGGGAATCCATAGCGCGGCCAGCCTATCCGGGCCGCCGACGCGCCCACCCTGAGGGCCGCCGCTCGCAGTCCGCCACCGGCCGGGTGGCAGCGGTCGCGGACTGCGGGCAACTACCGGGCGCTACGCCGGACGTCAGTGGGCTCGTTCGAGCTCGGCGAGCAACTCCTCGACAGAGGTGACCGGCCGCTGGCAGACGAACCCCCGGCAGACGTACGCGGCGGACCGCCCGTCGACCAGCGGCCGGTCGGCGAGCAGCGGCACACCGGGCTGGTCCGGACGCCCGGCGACGACCACCGCCCCGGGCGGGGCGTGCCGGCGGGCTGCGGCCACCAGAGGGTCGCCCGCCGGGTCGTCGGTCGCCACAGCGATCTCGTACGGCCCGGAGAGCAACGCCTCGCCGACCATGGCCGCGTACCCGGCGAATCGGGGGTGCTGCCCGACGATCGGCGCGACCGTGGCGAGCGCCGCCTCGGCGGCCTCCCGGTAGCGCGTCTCCCCGGTCAGCGCCGCGTACGCCACCAGCCCGGCGATCAACGCCGAACGGCCGGACGGGGTGGCATTGTCGGTCGGGTCAGCCGGCCGGGCGACCAGGCGCTCCGCGTCGTCGGCGGTGTCGTAGAAGGCGCCACCGGGCGCGGCGAAGTGCGCCAACGCGGTGTCCAGCAGCCCGCCGGCCAGCGTGAGCCAACGACCCTCGCCGGTGAGCTGGTGCAGCGCGCAGAATGCCTCAGCCACACAGCCGTAGTCCTCCAGCACACCGGCCGGCTCGCCGACCTTGCCAGCCCTGGAGACCCGGCGCAGCCGGCCGTCCACCAGGTGCACGGTGGCCAGGTGCTCGGCGGCGTCGCGCATCGCCCCGCCGGCGACGATGGTGACGCCGTCCATCAGGTTGGCGTCATTGTCGTGCGGGGACACGTACAGTGCGGCGACCTGCTGGAACTCGGCGATGGCGGTGATCGCCAGACCGTTCCAGGCGGCCACCACCTTGTCGTCGAGGGCCGGCTGCGGGCGGGTGTCCCGGGCCGCGAGCAGCCGTCCCACCACCTGCTGCCAGCGGGCGCGGACCTCGGGCGCGGCATCGTCGACGTCCCGGGCGAGCTTGAGCACGCTCAGGCCATGTTCGAAGGTGCCCTCTTCGGTGACGGTGAAGAGGTCGGCGGCGAACCTGCCGTCCTCCTCGCCCAGCGCCTCGACGAGTTGGGCGGGCGTCCACGCGTAGGTGAGCCCCTCGACGCCCTCGGTGTCGGCGTCCAGCGCGGACGCGAAACCCGCCCCCGGCCGGTGCAGCTCGTCGGAGAGGAACCGGGCGGTGTCCCGA
This sequence comes from Micromonospora sp. NBC_01638, assembly GCF_045209745.1. Taxonomy (NCBI): domain Bacteria; kingdom Bacillati; phylum Actinomycetota; class Actinomycetes; order Micromonosporales; family Micromonosporaceae; genus Micromonospora; species Micromonospora sp. NBC_01638. Next base: position 3,228,890 of record NZ_CP109273.1, on the reverse strand, counting down.
GCCACCCGACGGGCCAGCGGGTCACCGGTGAGCCGCCACAGCTGGGTGTAGACCCGCAGCAGCAGCGCGTTGTCGTAGAGCATCTTCTCGAAGTGCGGCACCGTCCAGTGCGCGTCCACCGAGTACCGGGCGAAGCCGCCGGCGAGTTGGTCGTAGATGCCGCCACGGGCCATCGCCTCGGCGGTGTGCCTGCTGATCTCCAGGCTGCCCGGGTCGCCGGTGCGCTGGTGGTGGCGCAGCAGGAAGAGCAGGATCAGGTGCGGTGGAAACTTCGGGGCGCCGCCGAAGCCGCCGTTCGTCCGGTCGTACTCCCTGGCCAGCTTGCCGGCCGCCGCGTCGAGCAGCGTGGCGTCCAGCGGGGCGGTGGGGCCACCCACGGCCTGCGCGCCGCCGATCGCCTCGACCACCGCGGCGCCCTGGCGCAGCACCGCGTCGCGCTGCTCCCGCCAGGCGGTGGCGACCGACTGGAGCAGCTGGACGAAGTTGGCCCGCGGGAAATAGGTGCCGCAGAAGAACGGCGTGCCGTCCGGGGCGGCGAAGACGGTCATCGGCCAGCCACCCTGGCCGGTCATCGCCTGGGTCGCGGTCATGTAGACCGCGTCCACGTCCGGGCGCTCCTCACGATCCACCTTGATCGACACGAAGTTGTCGTTCATCAGGGCGCCGACCTGCTCGTTCTCGAACGACTCGTGCGCCATGACGTGGCACCAGTGGCAGGCGGCGTAGCCCACCGAGATGAGCACCGGAACGTCCCGCCGTTTCGCCTCGGCGAACGCCTCGTCGGACCAGGGCCACCAGTCGACCGGGTTGTCAGCGTGCTGGAGCAGGTACGGGCTGGTGGCGTTGACGAGTCGGTTCACCCGCCGACCATAGTGCCTCCGGATGCGGTCAGGAGGCGCCGTCGGCGCGGAGCCGGAACACGTTCGACTCCGCCGAGTCGCGCAGCGACCCCAGCACCGCGCCGATCTTGTCCGCCGGCATCGGCTTGAAGAAGTGGTAGCCCTGCGCGGAGGTGCAACCCAGCTCGGCCAGGGCCATCCGCTGCTCGGCGGTCTCCACGCCTTCGGCGACCACGCGCAGCCCCAACTCGTGGGCGAGGCCCACTGTCGTCCGTACGATCGCCGCGGCCTCCGGCGAGTCGGCCATCCGGATCACGAACGAGCGGTCCACCTTCAACTCGTCGACCGCAATCCGGGTGAGGAAGGTCAACGAGGAGAAGCCGGTGCCGAAGTCGTCGACCGCGAGCTGCACGCCCATCGACCGGAGCTTGGCCAGCACCTCGTCGATGACCTCCAGCTCACTCATCACCACCGTCTCGGTGATCTCCAGGACGAGCCGGCGCGGTGGCACCTGATGGCGGCGCAGCGCGTCGGCGATCTCCGCCGGCAACCGGGGGTCGAGCAGACTGCGCGCCGACAGGTTGACCGAGATCGGGACGTCCAATCCTTCGCGGGCCCACTCAGCGGCCACGCCGAGCGCCTTGTCCAGCACATAGCGGGTGAAGGTGCCCAGCTGCTCGCTGTTTTCCACCGGCCGGATGAAGTCAGCCGGGCTCAGCCACCCACGTCGGGGGTGCTGCCAGCGGATCAGCGCCTCCACCCCGGTGGGCGCACCCGTGGCCAGGTCGACCGCCGGCTGCAACGCCAGCACCAGCTGATCGTCAACCTTCAACGCCTCGCGTAGCTCGGCCAGCAGGGCGAGCTGGTCGGTGCTGGCCGCGTCCCGGGTGCCGTCGTACGCGGCGACGTTGCCGCCGCCCTCCTTGGCCTGGTACATGGCGATGTCGGCCCGGCGCAGCAACTCGGTCAGGTCGGCGGTGCCGGCGTTGGCCACCACCACTCCGACGGAGACCTCGATGGACATCCGTACGCCGGCCACCTCGGTCGGCGCGGCCAGCCGCTCGGCGATCTCGCGGGCCTGGCGCAACGCGTGGGCCATCGGGGCGGCCCGGTCGCCGAGCACCGGCACCGCCGTGAGCAGCAGGGCGAACTCGTCGCCGCCGAGCCGGCCGAGCAGATCGCCAGGGCGGACCAGCGCGTTGAGCCGGTTCGCGGTCAGCCGCAACAGCTGGTCGCCCGCGGCGTGGCCGAGGGTGTCGTTGACTTCCTTGAACTGGTTGATGTCCAGCAGCAGCAGCGCCACCGGGTGATCGTGCGCGAGCTGTCGCAACGACTGATCGCCCTTGCCGAGCATCGCCGCCCGGTTGAACAGTCCGGTGAGCGGGTCGTGCACCGCCTCGTACGACGAACGGGCGGTGACCAGCCGCAGCTCGCGGTGAGTTGCCGCGTCGTGCAGCGCGGCAGCGAGCGCGTCGCCGAACGCGGCCACCGCGTCGCGTTCCCGGGCGGTGGGCGGCGCCGAGCGGGGGAACCGGACCCGCAGCCGACCGACCGGTGCCGCGCCGACCGACAGTGCCCGGCTCAGCTCGTGCTCGTCCGGCTCCGACTGGTCCAGTGGGCCCGTCTCACGGTCGACCAGCTGACCGCTGGCGTCGCCCCGGTATCGGCACCACCGGCCGTCGGCCCGAGCCACGTCGACGTCCACCAGCTCGGCGTTGAACAGCGTCAGCGCCCCGGTGACCGCAGCGCTGGCCACGCCCCGCTCGTCGAGCTGGTTGAGGGCCGCCGTGGCCTCGGCGAACGCCCGCCAGGTGCGGCGCTCCTGATCGGAGCGCAGCCGGTAGCGGTAGGTCTGCTGCAACAGCCAGAGCAGCGGCGGTAGCAGCAGCAACCAGCGCGGGTCGAGCTCCAGCAGAGCGACCACCACAAGGCCGACCGCCACGTTGCCGACGAACATCAGGAGCTTGCCGCGCAGCGCGGCGAGCAGCGGCGGCCCGATCGGCAGCCCGTGCCGCATGCCCAGCGTCACCCCACCCAACCAGGCGGTCACCAGCAGGTACGTCACCGAGCCGGCGAGCACGGCCACCGCCAGCATCGGGGTGGGCGGGGCGAGCAGCGGCCGCCCGAGCGCGGTGGTCACGGAAACGGCCAGTGCCGACGCGGCGGCCAGCGACGCGGCGATCCGGACGATCTCCAGGGCCGGACGGCGGTCGTTGTGCAGCGACAGCATCGTCCAGGCCAGGCCGGTGCCGAGCAGCGTGGCGGACGGCAGCCAGCCGGCCGGCGTCAGGTAGAGGCAGACGATCAGCGCCGCCTCGCCCCAGGTGATGCTGACCATGCCTGGCGCCGAGCGGAACCGTAGCCGGGCGAGCTGGGCCAGAGCGAGGACGGCGACAGCGATGCCGAAGCGGGCCGGACCGCCGAGGGGATCGTCGGCCGGCAGCCCGGCCGGGAGGGTCAACCCGACCGCGGCGGCGACAATGGCGGTCAGCGTGACGGCGGCGGTGAGCACGAGCAGCCGGCCCGGTGTGCCACGCACCCCGAGCCGGTCGAACGGGTCGCCGGCCGGGCCGGAGGTCATCGACCTCCCCCGTCAGCCGACCGACCGACGTTACGGCGGGCGGCCGGTGCTGTGCTGGTCATCGGCGCCCCCTCCCGCACACGGCTCGGGGACTTTTGGTCCCCCCGGCGGAAGGCTAAGCCAAACGGGGTGGCCGCAACAGGGGGCGACCACCCGGTTCGGCGTGAATCATGCGCTGACTACCCGTTCCGGTGCTGCTGGTGCCCATTGGGAGCGGGCGTGGATGAATCACGCCCTCCGGTCCCGTCTGTCGGATCGACGACTGCCGCATTGACCCTGGTCGGGTCGGCCGGCCCCGTCTGCTGCGGAAACCGGTCAGGCAGACGACGCAGCCGAGCGTTCATGTTGCGGATCAGCAGGATGGTCGCGGTGGCCAGCAGCAGGATGAGGAAGAGGCCCATCGGCCCGGCCAGACCACCCGTGCGGGTGTCCCCGAAGTTGTTCTCCGCGAGCACCTGGGCAGTGGTCAGCATGGCGTTCCTCCGATGTGCGGTTGGTGACCAGGGTAGCCCCGGCCGGAATCAGCGTGCGTGCGCCGTCTCCCGTACCCCCGCGAAGAGATCGGACTCGGGCAGCGGGCTGTCGACCACCGAGCGGGCCAGCTCGTAATCCTCAGTCGGCCAGGCGCGTCGCTGCAGGTCCATCGGAACGTGGAACCAGAAGCCGTCCGGGTCGACCTGGGTGGCGTGGGCGCGCAGCGCGTCGTCGCGGACCGGGAAGTATTCGGCGCACTCCACCCGCGTGGTGATCCGCGGGCCCTTGTCCGGCCGATCCTCCCACCGCTTGAGCCACTCCTCGTAGGGCGACTCCAGACCCTCGGCCAGCATGCCCTCGTGCAGGGCCGTGACCTTGCCCTTGGAGAAGCCGATGTCGTAGTAGAGCTTCAGCGGCTGCCAGGGTGCGCCCAGCTCCGGGTAGCGCTCCGGGTCACCGGCGGCCTCGAACGCGGCCACGCTCACCTTGTGGCACATGATGTGGTCCGGGTGCGGGTAGCCGCCCTCTTCGTCGTACGTGGTCACCACGTGCGGACGGAACTCGCGCATCAGCCGCACCAGTGGGCCGGCGGCCACCTCGACGTCCTGCAGGGCGAAACAGCCCTCCGGCAGCGGCGGCAGCGGATCGCCCTCGGGAAGGCCCGAGTCGACGAAGCCGAGCCAGGCCTGCTCGACGCCGAGGATCGCCCGCGCGGCGTCCATCTCGGCACGCCGGATGTCGGCGATGTTGGCCCACACGTCGGGCCGGTCGAGTTTGGGGTTGAGCACGCTTCCGCGCTCGCCGCCGGTGCACGTCACGACCAGGACATCCACCCCCTGGGCGACATACTTCGCCGTCGTCGCCGCGCCCTTGCTCGACTCGTCGTCCGGGTGCGCGTGCACGGCCATGAGACGCAGCTGCTCTGCCAACTTCGGCGCTCCTCGTCTGTGCCGGACGGTGGACCCGACCGGGCTCGACCGGCTGACCTGCCGGGATCTTGCCTCACCGCACCCGTCGCCGGTCAGCAGCGCAGGGGATGACCTGCCATTCCTGCCGCTGGACCGGGTGCGAGGATGGGACTCTGTGTCATTCTTGCCGATGCCGCCGACAACAACGCCAGGAGATACCCGCCGGTGACCGAGACGCACGACACAATTTCACCAGGCGCGCCAGTATTCCCGGCTGACCGCTACGGCCGTCGCCGGGCATCTGGCGGAGGACGCCGTCGTACGCTGCTGGCCGCGCTGGTGCTGCTGGCGCTCGTGGCGACGCTGACCGTGATCTCGGTCCGGCTGTACCACCAGTACGGCGACCCGGTCTACGACGCCCAGGTGATCACGTACACCGAGATCACGGACACCCAGGTGCTTGTCGACTTCCGGGTGTCCGTGCCGCCGGGCGGATCGGCGGTCTGCGTGCTGCGTGCCCGTGATCGCGCGGGTGCCGAGGTGGCCCGCGAGCAGGTCACCGTGGCCGCCGAGCCCGGCGACCGGCACGTCACGGCCCGGCACCGTCTGACCACCACCGCGCGGCCGTTCATCGGCGAGGTCCTGCGCTGCCAACCCCCGTCCTGAGCTGCCAGCACAGCCGCGCGAACAAAGGCTGGAAGATCGCCTACCGGGGTCGGATCCGGACACCGGCGGTGTTGGCCCACCCGCTGCGTCGTGCCGCACTGGTAGCTTGGTAATTCACCTGTCAGCCAGCCACGCACAACTGAGGAGAACGCCTGTGTCCACTGGCAACGAGGCGCCCGCCACCTGGCTGTCGCAGGACGCGCACGACCGCCTCCAGGCTGAGCTCGACGAGCACATCGCCAACCGTCCGGCGATCGCAGCCGAGATCAACGCTCGGCGCGAAGAGGGCGACCTGAAGGAGAACGGCGGCTACCACGCCGCCCGCGAGGAGCAGGGCAAGGCCGAGGGTCGCATCCGATACCTGCAGGAGCTGCTGCGCACCGCGCAGGTCGGCGAGGCGCCGACGGCGGACGTGGTGTCGCCCGGCATGGTCGTGACGATCTACTTCGACGACGACACCGACGACACCGAGACGTTCCTGCTCGGCTCGCGGGAGATCGCGGCCACCACCGACCTGACCGTCTACAGCCCCGAGTCAGCGCTCGGCAAGGCGATCCTGGGCGGCCGGCCCGGTCAGACCTGCACCTACACGGCGCCGAGCGGCGCCGACATCAAGGTGACCGTGGTCAGCTTCGAGCCGTTCTCCGGCTGACCATCGCCGGCCGCACGACCCGCGCAGAAGCACCGCTCCCGAGGCGTGGCACCCACCGGTGTCACGCCTCGGCGGCGAAAGCCACCTGGTAGCCGCTGGCCCGCAACGCGCTGATGAGCGTGTCCGAGTGCTCCACGCCCCGGGTCTCCACCGACAGCGCGACCTCCACCTCGCCGAGGCTGAGGCGCGGGTTGGCTCGCTGGTGTTCCACGTCCACCACGTTGGCCCGGTGCTCGGCGATCTGGCTGAGCAGCGACGCGAGTTGCCCCGGCCGGTCCGAGCAGCGCACGGTCACCCGCAGATAGCGACCCGCGGCGGCCAGCCCGTGCTCGATCACCCGCATCATCAGCAACGGGTCGATGTTGCCGCCGGAAAGCACCGCCACCACCGGCGTCTCCACCTCGACCACGCCCGCCAGCAACGCGGCGACGCCGACCGCGCCGGCCGGCTCGACCACCTGCTTACCGCGCTCCAGCAGCATCAACAGCGCCCGGGAGATGTCCTCCTCGGAGACCGTGACGATCTCGTCGACCAGCTCGCGCACGTGGCTGAAGGTGATCTCCCCCGGCCGGCCGACCGCGATGCCGTCGGCGATGGTGGAGAAGGCGGGCAGCCGGACCGGCTTCCCGGCCAGCAACGAGGGCGGGAACGCCGCCGCCCCGGCCGCCTGGACTCCGATGATCCGGACGTCCGGTCGCAATGCCTTCACGGCCACCGCCATGCCCGAGATCAGACCGCCGCCACCCACCCCGGTGATGATCGTCTTTACGTCCGGGCACTGTTCGAGGATCTCCAGCGCCACCGTGCCCTGGCCGGCGATCACATCGAAGTGGTCGAACGGGTGGATCAGCACCGCGCCGGTGCGCTCGGCGTACGTGTGTGCGGCCACCAGCGACTCGTCGACGGTGTTGCCGGCCAACTCGACCTGCGCGCCGTACCCCTTGGTGGCCGCCACCTTCGGCAGCGGCGCGTTGACCGGCATGAACACGGTGGCGTGCGTCCCGACCAGGCCGGCGGCGAGGGCCACACCCTGCGCGTGGTTGCCGGCGCTCGCCGCGACCACGCCGCGCTCCCGCTCCGCCGCCGACAACCGGCAGATCCGCACGTACGCGCCCCGCACCTTGTACGAGCCGGCGCGCTGCACGTTCTCGCACTTGAGCCAGGTCGGCCCGCCCAGCGCCGCGCTCAGCGGACGGGAGGGCTCCAGCGGGGTGGTCCGGATGACGCCTGCGAGCAGTTCCCGTGCAGCCCGCACGTCGTCGAGACCGACCAGTTCCGTCATACCCCGATCGTGCCACCCGCCGTCTGAGCGCTCTGCGGCGACACCGACGTGTGCGGCAGCACCGAGGTGCGCGACGTTGACCCACTCGACATCCCTGATATCGCGGTATCAACCGCGCCTCGATAGCGCGTTTTCAAGGAGCCGGAGTGGATCAAGTGGCCGGCGACTCCGTTCCGACCCGGGGGTAGCCGGGGGCATGGCGGGCCCACGGGGCGGCCATCTCGAACTGGCCGGCCACACCGAGCAGCAGCAGCTCGGAGCCGGGCGGACCGACGAGTTGCACGGCGACCGGCAGGCCGTCCGGGCGGCGGCCGACCGGCACCACGACCGCCGGCAGGCCGGCGATGTTCCAGGGTGCGGCGTACGGGGCGTACCGGATGTTGGCTGTCATGTTCGCCCGCCAGGACCGGTCCGACCAGCGGGCCGCCTCCGGTGGCGCGGTGGCCAGCGCCGGGGTGAGCAGCAGATCGACCGAGTGGTCGGTGAAGAAGTCGACCGACCGTTGCCGCCACGCGGCCCGGTCAGCCTCCCGCACGTAACCGCGACGCTGCGCCCACTCGCCCAACGCGACGTGCCGCCGGGTACGCCGTTGCAGGCCACGCCGGTCCAACCCGGAGGCCCGGACGTCGGTGGCGGCGGCGGCGAACCAGGTGGCGATGCCCTGTAGGCCGAGCGCGGTGGGGTAGACCGGATCGGCTGGCACCGTATCGTGCCCGGCGGCGGCGAGGAGCCGGCCGGCGGCGGCGACCGCGTCCCGGTTGGGTGCGTCCGCTGCGACGCCGCGCACCGGAGAGCGCAGCGAGACGCCCACCCGCAGCCGCTGCGGCGGGACCAGCTTCTCGGGACGCCGGCCGGCGAGCACCGAGAAGCCGACCGCCGCGTCGGCGACCGTGCTGGTCAGCATGCCGTGCTCGGTGAGGCCGAACCAGTCGTCCGCGCCGAGCTGGCAGGGGACCACGCCCCGGCCGGGCTTGAGCCCGACCAGGCCGCAACAGGCCGCGGGAATCCGGATCGAGCCGAGACCGTCGTTGCCGTGCGCGATGGGCACCAGGCCGGCGGCCACCGCGGCGGCGGCGCCACCGGAGGACCCGCCGGGAGTACGCGTGCTGTCCCACGGATTACGGGTCACCGCGCTGTCGTCGTCGGTGAGCGCCCACAGCCCCAGTTCCGGCATCCGGGTCACGCCGAGGATCACGGCGCCGGCGCCGCGCAGCCGACGCACCACCTCGTGGTCGGCCTCCGCGACGTCGGTGCGTGCGGCCGTCGACCCGTTCCAGGTCGGCAGGCCGGCGACCGGAGTGTTTTCCTTGACCGCCACCGGCACCCCGGCCAGCGGCAGGTTGGCCAGGTCCTCCTGCTCGTCGACCTTCTCCGCCTCGGTGATCGCCTCGCCGCCGCGTACGGCCCGGAACGCGGCCAGCTCACGGTCGGCTCGGGAGATGTACTCGAGGTGGTCGGCGACGACCTGGGTGGCCGAGACGTCACCTCGGCGTACGCCCCGGGCGATTTGCTTGGCGGTCGCCCCGACCCAGGTCGCCACGATGTCCTGCACGGCCATCCTCCCCAGCGGTCAGCCCAGCGCCTGCTCCAGATCGGCGAGCAGGTCGTCGACCGTCTCGATGCCGACAGACAGTCGCACGAGATCGCCGGGAACTTCAAGCGGCGAGCCGGCAGCACTTGCGTGTGTCATCCGACCCGGGTGCTCGATCAGGGATTCCACACCGCCCAGCGACTCGGCGAGCACGAAGAGCTTGGCGCGGTTGCAGATCTCCACGGCGTGGTCCTCACCACCGGCGGCGCGGAACGAGATCATGCCGCCGAACCGGCGCATCTGCTTGGCGGCCACCTCGTAACCGGGGTGCGAGGGCAGCCCGGGGTAGATCACCTCGGCCACCTTGGCGTGCCCGTCGAGGTACGCGGCGATCCGCTCGGCGTTGTCGCAGTGCCGGTCCATCCGTACCCCGAGGGTCTTGATGCCGCGCAGGGTGAGCCAGGCGTCGAACGGGCCGTTGATCGCGCCCATCGCGTTCTGGTGGTAGCGCAGTTCCTCCCCGAGTGCGGCGTCGGCGACGACGAGCGCCCCACCGACCACGTCGGAGTGCCCGCCGATGTACTTGGTGGTGGAGTGCACCACCACGTCCGCGCCGTGCGCGATCGGCTGCTGCAGGTACGGCGAGGCGAAGGTGTTGTCCACCACCAGCAGCGCGCCCGCGTCGTGTGCCACGGCGGCCAGGGCGGCGATGTCGGCGATGCCGAGCAGCGGGTTGGTCGGCGTCTCCACCCAGACGATCTTCGTGCGGCCCGGCTGCACGGCCGCCCGGATCGCCGCCGGGTCGGAGACCTTGGCCGGGGTGAACTCCAGGCCCCAGCGCTGGGCGACCCGGGCGAAGAGCCGGTACGTGCCGCCGTACGCGTCGTCCGGGATCACCACGTGGTCGCCCGGCTGGCACACGGCCCGCAGCAGGGTGTCCTCCGCCGCCAGGCCGCTGGCGAAGGCGAGCCCCACCGGCCCGCCTTCCAGCGCTGCCAGGCACTCCTGGAGCGCGTCACGGGTCGGGTTGCCCGAGCGGCTGTACTCGTAGCCGAGCCGGGGTGCGCCGACGGCGTCCTGCGCGTACGTGCTGGTCTGGTAGATCGGAGGGATCACCGCGCCGGTGCGGGCCTCAGGGTCCTGACCGGCGTGGATGGCGAGCGTCTCGAAGCCGTGACTCATGCTGGTGAGGCTAGTGCCCCGTCCCGGAGGCTGGAACGGAACCCGCGCTCCCGCCGGGCCGGCACCCTGCGGTCCGGTGCTGCCGGCATAGCCTGGGCCGGTGGGCGGTTGCGTGTTCTGCGGGATCGTGGCGGGTGAGGTGCCGGCGTTCCGGGTCGCCGACACCCCGGACGGGGTAGCGTTCCTGGACACCCGGCCGGTGTTCAAGGGGCATGTGCTGGTGGTGCCCCGGGCCCATCTGGTGACCCTGGCCGAGTTGCCGGCCGACCTGCTGCCCGGCTACTTCGCGCTGGTCCAACGTCTGGCGGTGGCCGCCGAGACCGCTCTGGGTGCCGGTGGGACGTTCGTGGCGCTGAACAACAAGGTGTCCCAATCGGTGCCCCACCTGCACACCCACGTGGTTCCGCGGACCAGGGGCGACGGTCTGCGTGGGTTCTTCTGGCCGCGTACCCGCTACGACGACGACACCGAGGCCCAGACGTACGCCGACCGGGTCGCCGCCGCCCTCTGAACGGGGGCCTGACTCACCTCGGCGCGGGTAAGGAAGCAGGACTCACCGGTGTTACACGCTGGGAGAGGTACGAGAGGAGAGTCCCACGTGTTTTTGCGCCGTATGAACGCCGAAATGGTTTCGCCAGACCAGGCCCTGCCGGGCCGCCCGATCGCCATGCCGGTCGCCGACCGGCACGAGGTGCTGGGCACCCCACTGAAGGGCCCGTTCCCGCAGGGCCTGCAGGTCGCCGTCTTCGGGATGGGCTGTTTCTGGGGCGCCGAGCGGCTGTTCTGGACGTTGCCCGGCGTTTACACCACCTCCGCCGGCTACGCCGGTGGCGTCACCAGGAACCCGACATACGAGGAGACGTGTTCCGGCCGGACCGGGCACGCCGAGGTCGTCCAGGTGGTGTACGACCCGAGCAAGATCACCTACGAGGACCTGCTGAAGGTCTTCTGGGAGAACCACGACCCGACCCAGGGCATGCGCCAGGGCAACGACGTGGGCACCCAGTACCGGTCGGCGATCTACACAACGACCGACGAGCAGCGGGCCATCGCGGAGTCGTCCCGGGACTCGTTCCAGCCGATCGTGACGCGGGCCGGCAAGGGTGAGATCACCACCGAGATCGCCCCGCTCGGCGACTACTACTTCGCCGAGGACTACCACCAGCAGTATCTGGCGCCGACGAAGAACCCGAACGGGTACTGCAACCACGGCCCGAACGGGCTGAGCTGCCCGGTCGGCGTGGCCCGTACCGCGGGCTGACCGCCGCCCACCTGTGCAAACGTGATGCCCGGCCGCCCATGAGGTGGCCGGGCATTCCCATCTGCCCATGTGATCGAAATCCGTTGCCGAGCCCGCCGAGGACTCGATAACGTAGCCGTACACGTGAAGGGAGGTGGTCCAGACTTGTATAGCAATCGGACTCGTGAGGTGGCTGTCAGCTAGCCGCTGTCCTCGACAGTGATCGGTCCGCCGCGAGGCGGGCACCAGCACCATCGTCGAGACCGTGTGGCAGCGGTGCGGCGAATCCACGACAGCCACCCGACCCCCGGGGTGCCGGCCAAGTCCAGCCGGCCCGCGCACCAGCGCGGAGCGCCCCGGGGGTCGCTCCATATCCGGAGGACCCAGCGATGTCCATGCGCGAGCTGGTGGTGCTGGGAACGGCCAGCCAGACGCCGACCCGTCAGCGCAACCACAACGGGTACGTGCTGCGCTGGGACGACGAGGTGATTCTGTTCGACCCGGGTGAGGGCAGCCAGCGCCAACTCCTGCACACCACGGTCACCGCCAGCGATCTGACCCGGATCTGCGTCACCCACTTCCACGGCGACCACTGCCTCGGCCTGCCCGGCATGATCCAGCGGCTCTCCCTGGATCGGGTGTCGCACCCCGTCGCCGTGCACTTCCCGGCCGGTGGCGCCGAATACTTCGCCCGGCTGCGGCACGCCACCTCCTTCCACGAGACCGCCGAGCTGCGGGTCGAGCCCATCGAGGCGGACGGGCAGCGGATCACCCTGGGCTGCGGCACGCTGGAGGCACGCCGGCTGCGGCACCCCATCGAGACGTACGGCTACCGGCTGGTCGAGCCGGACGGTCACCGGATGCTGCCGGAGAAGCTGGCCGCGTACGGCATCGCCGGGCCGGCCGTCGGCGAGCTGATCCGCGTCGGGCACCTGGACCTCGACGGACGCCGCGTCACCCGCGACGAGGTGAGCGTGCCCCGGCCCGGGCAGCGGTTCGCCTTCGTGATGGACACCGGCCTCTGCGACGGGGTGTACGCCCTCGCCGAGCACGCCGACCTGCTGGTCATCGAGTCGACCTTCCTGGAGTCGGAGGCCGCGCTCGCCGCCGAGGTCGGCCACCTGACCGCGGCGCAGGCCGCCCGGGTGGCGACCGAGTCCGGGGTACGCCGGCTCGTGCTCACCCACTTCTCCCAGCGCTACCCCGATCCGCGCCGGTTCCACGACGAGGCGCGTGCCCATTTCGACGGTGACCTGATCATCGCCGAGGACCTGACCACGGTGCAGCTCCCACCCCGGCGGGTAACCTCGACCGGGTGACCGTCACGCTCCGCCTCGCGACCGGTGACGACCTGATGGCGGTGGGCGCCATGCACCAGCGCTCCCGGGTCGCCGCGTACTCCGCCTTCCTTCCGGCCGAGGCGTTGGCCGACCCCACGCCGGAGGCAATGGGGCGGTACTGGGCCGAGCGGTGGCACTGGGAGCAGGACAACCACCGGCTGAGGGTGGCCGAGCGCGCCGGGGCGCTGGTCGGGTTCAGCTACCTGGGCCCGGACGACGAGGACGACCCGGCCACCGGGCTGCTCAACGCGATCCACCTGGAGCCGGCCGAGCAGGGCCGGGGCACCGGACGAACGCTGATGGTGGACGCCCTGGGCGCCATGCGTGCCCTGGGCTGGCGCCGCGCGGTGCTCTGGGTGCTGCGGGACAACGCCCACGCCCGGGCCTTCTACGAACGCGGCGGCTGGACCCCGACGGGCGCGCAACGCGAGGAGTACATCGGCAGCGTCGCCACCCCCCAACTCCGCTACACCCGCACCCTGCTCGCGTAACGGCACCCTGTTGACGCCTCGACGTGACGCCTCGACGTGGCGTCGGTCGATGTTCGCTGTCGGCGGATCGGGGCATGCCGGAGCGACGGACGGCGTGGACATCGACACCGATCACACCCGGTCCGACCCGGCCGAAGAGGCCGCGCTGGACGCGTACTCCCGGGTGGTCACCACTGTGGCGGCCCGGGTGCCGCCCAGCGTGGCCGCCCTGTCGGTGCGGACCCCGCGCGGGGCCGGCGCCGGATCCGCGGTCACCGACGGCCTGCCGCTGACCAGCGCGCACGTGGTCCAGGGGTCGTCGGCGAACGAGCGGTGGTCGACGGGGTTGCAGCGGTTGACGCGCGGCCCCGCCGCTCCGCGGCCCCCCTCCGCCCCGCCCCCGCCGCCCCCCGCCCCGCCGATCTAGGGGAGATGGTCGTGATCGGAGATCAACTCACGACGGTTTTCCCTAGATCGGCGCGGAAAAGCGGCGCGGCGCGGAAAAGCGGGGCGGCGGGGCGGGGCGCGGCGCGGAAAAGCGGCGCGGCGCGGGGGTGCGGGGTGGGTTAGTGGGCGCCTAGGTGGGCCAGGAGGTCCTGGCGGGTCAGGACGCCCTTGGGCTTGCCGTCGACGAGGACCAACGCGGCGTCGGACTTCTCCAGCAGGCCCACAGCCTCGCTCACCGGCTGGCCACCGCCGATCATCGGCAGCGGGTCACCCATGTGCCGCTCGATCGTGTCGTGCAGGTGGGCCTGGCCGGTGAACAGCGCGTCGAGCAGGTCCCGCTCGGCGATCGAGCCGGCCACCTCGCCCGTCACCACGGGCGGCTCGGCCTTGAGCACCGGCAGCTGCGAGACGCCGTACTCACGCATGTAGTCGATCGCGTCGCGGACCGTCTCGGTCGGGTGTACGTGCACCAGCTCGGGAAGGCCGCCCGGCTTGCTGGCCAGCGCGTCGGCGACAGTCGGCTCCGCGCCGGAGTTGTCGAGGAACCCGTACCGGGCCATCCACGAGTCGTTGAAGATCTTCGAAAGGTAGCCCCGGCCGCCGTCCGGCAGCAGCACCACCACCACGTCGTCGGGGCCGGCCTTACGGGCGACCTCCAGCGCCGCGACCACCGCCATTCCGCAGGAGCCGCCGACCAGCAGCCCCTCCTCGCGGGCCAGCCGCCGGGTCATCTCGAAGGACGCCTTGTCGGACACCTCGACGATGTCGTCGGCGACACTCCGGTCGTACGTCTCCGGCCAGAAGTCCTCGCCGACGCCCTCCACGAGGTAGGGCCGGCCGGTGCCGCCGGAGTAGACCGAGCCCTCCGGGTCGGCCCCGATGACCCGCACCCGGCCCCCGGAGGCCTCCTTGAGGTACTGGCCGATACCGGAGATGGTGCCACCGGTGCCGACGCCCGCCACGAAGTGGGTGAGCCCGCCCTCGGTCTGCTTCCACAGCTCCGGGCCGGTGGTCTCGTAGTGCGAGCGCGGGTTGGCCGGGTTGCTGTACTGGTTGGGCTTCCAGGCGCCGGGGATCTCCCGGGTCAGCCGGTCGGAGACGTTGTAGTACGAGCGCGGGTCCTCCGGGGCGACCGCGGTCGGGCAGACCACCACCTCGGCGCCGTACGCCCGCAGCACGTCCTGCTTGTCCTGGCTGACCTTGTCGGGGCAGACGAAGACACACTTGTAGCCCTTGAGCTGGGCCACCAGGGCCAGCCCGACGCCGGTGTTGCCGCTGGTCGGCTCGACGATGGTGCCGCCGGGCTTGAGCAGGCCGGCGGCCTCGGCGTCCTCCACCATCCGCTGCGCGATCCGGTCCTTCACCGAGCCGCCCGGGTTGACGTACTCCACCTTGGCGAGCACGGTGGCCTGGATGCCCTCGGTGACGTTACGCAGACGTACCAGCGGGGTGTTGCCGATCATGTCGACGACATTGTCGTAGTACTGCACGATGTGCCCTTCGTTGCGGCGCCGGCGACGGCGGCCGGGCAGACGTTTCCTCGCCTCCCAGCGTACGTGTCGTCAGGGCACCAGCCCCCCCGGGATGACCGAGCTGCGGCGGGCCTCCCACTCCAGGAAGCGCTCGGTCTCGGCGAGCACGCTGCCGGCCAACCACGTGATCATGACCGCGTCGTCGGCCAGCCCGAAGATCGCCAGCGGGATCTCCGGGAGCAGATCGATCGGCGAGACGATGTACGCCGTCGCCGCGGTCATCAGGGCCAGCCGGAGGCCGCCGTCGTACTCCCGCTTGGTGGTGGCCCGGATCATCCGGGGCAGCGCGGCCAACCGGGTGCCGATCGACGGCCCACCGCGCGCCCCGGCCGCCAGTGCCCGCGCCAGGGCCGCGAACGCCGCGCTGCGCTTCAGTGTCTTCCCCATCGTTGCGCTCCTCTCCGCCGGATCAGCGTGGCGGGTCGGCGCAAGTCGGCCGGCCTCATCCGCACAGATACCCCGTCGCGTCGGTTTCCAGGCACCCGCGTGCCGTCACGACGACAGCGGCGTGTCGGGCCGGCGCGATAATGTCGGTGTATGGGGGTGGCTGATTCCGTCGTACCCGGAGGCGAGCGCTGGCGGCAGGCCCGGCGCTTCGCTCTCGTGGCCGCCATCGGGACGGGTGCCACGGCGGCGGCCGCGGCGGCGACCGGCGGGGTGCTCCTCGGCCAGGCCCGGCAGGCCCGACGCACCATCCCCATGGCCGAGGCACCGCCACCGCGCTGCGACGGGATGTACGGCGCGAAGTTCCCCGGCCCCGCGCTCACCATGGTCGTGCTCGGTGACTCGTCGGCGGCCGGCTACGGGGTGCACCGCCGTCGGGAGACGCCCGGTGCGCTGCTCGCGACCGGCCTGTCCCGTCGACTGCAGCGGCCGGTGCAACTGCACCGCTTCGCGGTGGTCGGTGCCATCTCCGCGGCGCTCCGCCACCAGGTGGAGGCGGCGCTGGAGTGCCGACCCGACATCGCGGTGATCCTCATCGGCGGCAACGACATCACCAACCGCACGCCGCGCGGGTTGGCGGTGCGCTACCTGGTCGAGGCGGTTCACACGCTGCGCGACGCCGGGTGTGAGGTGGTCGTCGGCACCTGCCCCGACCTGGGCGCGATCCGTCCGATCCAGCCGCCTCTGCGCTGGCTGGCGCACCGGTGGAGCCGCCAGCTCGCCGCAGCCCAGACGGTCGCCGTCGTCGAGGCGGGCGGGCGGACCGTCTCCCTCGGTGATCTGCTCGGCCCGCGTTTCACCGCCGAGCCGACCCGGATGTTCGCCTGGGATCGGTTCCATCCCTCCGCCGAGGGGTACGCGATGGCCGCCGCCGCGTTGTTGCCGGCGATGCTGTCCGTGCTTGGCGCAGGGCAGGAACGACGGGCCACACCGACGCGGGGCGAGGGCGTACGGTCGCTGCCGGAGGCCGCGCAGGAGGCGGCCCGGCACGCCGGCACTGAGGTCAGCGGCACCCAGGTCCGGGGCCGCGACCGGGGGCCGGCCGGCCGGTGGGCGCAGTTGCGTCGCAGGGCGTTCTTCGGTGTCGGCGCGGTGCCGCAGCACGGGTCCGCCTCGGGCACTTCGACAGTGGAGGAACTGGCATGAACGAGCGCAGCGAGCGGGGCGGAACCGCCGGCCTCGCCGGCCGACTGGGTCGGGCGACGGTGATCTCGCTGCTCGCCGGCACCGTTGGAGGCGCCGCCGTCCTGGCCGGCGAGGCGTTCGTCGCCCGGCACCGGCGCTACGCCCAACCGGAACTGGGGCTGGCCCTGCGGGCCACGATCGGCCGGGCGGGCGCTCCGCCGCTGCGGCTGGTGCTGCTCGGCGACTCGTCGGCTCTGGGCGTGGGTGTCGACCGTCTCGAGGACACCATCGGCGGGCAGTTGGCCACACTGCTCGCCGAGGGCCCAGCCGGCCGGCGGGTGCACCTGTCCAGCGTCGGCGTCGCCGGGTCCCGCTCGACTGACCTGGCCACGCAGGTGGCCCGGTCCCTGCTCGGCGAGCGACCCGACGTGGCGCTGATCCTGATCGGCGCGAACGACGCCACCGTGCTGCGCCGGCCCTCCGACGCGGCGGCGTATCTCGGCGCGGCGGTGCACCGGCTGCGCGAGGCGCGGGTCGAGGTGGTGGTGGGCACCTGCCCCGACCTCGGGGCGGTGCGTGCCATCGCGCCCCCGCTGCGCCAGGTGGTCGGCTGGTCCGGGCGGCGGATGGCCCGCGCGCAGACCACGGCCGTGCTGGACGCTGGCGGCTCGGTCGTCGACCTGGCCGCCGAGACCGGGCCGGTGTTCCGGGCCGACGCGGGGACGCTCTGCCACGACGGCTTCCACCCCTCCGCCGACGGCTACCGGGTGTGGGCGCACGCCCTGCTGCCCGCTGTCGCCACGGCGGCGACCGTCGCTACCCGGCGGTAGGGCCTGTTTCATAAGAACTGGCCGGCCTACGGCGGGCCCGCACGACGACCGGCGGCGTTACGCTTTCGTCCGGATACAACACCGGTATCCGGACGAAACCGCGCCTTGCCGGATCGCCGCCCGGACTCCGCCTCGGCTCGACCGCCCGTATGAAACAGGCCCTAGATCTTCCCGGCCGGGGGTGACATTTCCCGCCGCGCCGGCTCCTTCCGCGCCATGTTACCGACGGGTTAACGTTGGTCCATGCCGATTGAGTCGTCCCGCGACGCCGTCATCGTCGCCACCGCCCGCTCCCCTATCGGCCGGGCGCACAAGGGGTCCCTGCGCGACGTCCGCTCCGACGACCTCGCCGCGACCATCGTCCAGGCCGCCCTGGACAAGATCCCTCAGCTCGATGCCACCACGATCGACGACCTCTACCTCGGGTGCGGCCTGCCCGGCGGTGAGCAGGGCTTCAACATGGCCCGGGTGGTGTCCACACTCCTCGGTCTGGACACGGTGCCCGGCGCCACGCTGACCCGCTACTGCGCCTCGTCGTTGCAGACCACCCGGATGGCGATGCACGCGATCCGGGCCGGCGAGGGCGACGTGTTCGTCTCCGCCGGGGTGGAGATGGTCTCCCGCTACGCCCGGGGCAGCTCAGACGGGCTGCCTCCCGAGGCGCAGGCCCTGGTCGGCGGCAGCTGGGAGAACCCGCGCTTCGGCGCGGCCGGCGAGCGCTCCAAGCGCCGCGCGCAGGGCGACGCCGAGGTGTGGATCGACCCGCGCGAGGCCGGCGAGCTGCCCGACATCTACCTGACCATGGGGCAGACCGCGGAAAACCTGGCCCAGGTGTACGACGTCACCCGCGCCGACATGGACGAGTTCGGCGTACGCAGCCAGAACCTCGCCGAGAAGGCCATCGCCGACGGCTTCTGGGCCCGGGAGATCACCCCGGTCACCACGCCGGACGGCACGGTGGTGAGCACCGACGACGGACCGCGCGCCGGCGTCACCCTCGACGCGGTCAGCGGCCTGAAGCCGGTGTTCCGCCCGGACGGCCGGATCACCGCGGGCAACTGCTGCCCGCTCAACGACGGCGCGGCCGCCGTGGTGGTGATGAGCGCCCAGCGGGCCGAGGATCTCGGGCTCACCCCGCTGGCCCGGATCGTCTCGACCGGCGTGACCGCCCTGTCGCCGGAGATCATGGGTCTCGGGCCGGTCGAGGCGTCCCGGCAGGCACTGCGCCGGGCCGGCATGACCATCGACGACGTCGACCTCGTCGAGATCAACGAGGCGTTCGCCGCGCAGGTCATCCCCTCCTACCGCCAGTTGGGCATCCCGGAGGAGAAGCTGAACGTGATGGGCGGCGCGATCGCGGTCGGCCACCCGTTCGGCATGACCGGCGCCCGGATCACCGGCACCCTGCTCAACGCTCTCGAGTGGCACGACAAGACCATCGGTCTGGAGACCATGTGCGTCGGCGGTGGCCAGGGCATGGCCATGGTGCTCGAACGGCTGAGCTGAGCCGAGTTGACGTCAGAGCGCGCTGCGGGTCGCCGTCGCCTCGGCGGCGGCCCGGGCCAGCGCCTCGACCCCCGGATCGGCGGCCACCAGGTCCGCCGCCACCACCCGCAGCTGATCGGGCAGGGCCAGGTCGTTGTCGAGCCGGGGCACCACCCGCCGGGGCTCACCCTCGGCATCGGCGACCAGGTTGGCGATCTCCTGCACCAAACGGTGCACCAGGTCGGCGCGGGACACGTTGCCGGTGGTCGCGACCGCCGCCCAACGCGGCTGCTGCCAGTGCCCGACCTGACGGACCAGCAACTGCACGGCCTGATCCAACTCCGCTGCGCTCATCGCCGCTGAGTCTACGGCCGGCACCGGCCGCGCCTCGGCCGACTGGTCAACGGCGCAGGTAGCTGAGCAGCCGCAGCAGCTGCCAGTAGAGGAAGACCAACCCGGTGAGCAGGCCGAACGCGCTCAGCCACGCGTACCGGCGGGGTCGACCGTCGCGCACCGACCGCTCGACGAGGTCGAAGTCGAGGATGAAACTGAACGCCCCGGCGATGATGGCCACCACCGAGAAGGCGTACGGCAGCCAGCCGACCTTGCCACTGACGCTGTAGACCGCCAGGCCCGGTCGCCCGGAGATCAGGTACGACACCAGGTTGACCACGCTGAGCACGGCGATGCCGAGCAACGTGCCGATCACCAGGCGAGCCAGCCGGGGCGTCGCCCGGATCACCCGGGCCCGGTAGAGCGCCGCCATGCCGACGAACACGCCGAAGGTGCCGGCCACCGCCTGCACCACGATGCCCGGATAGACCTGCTCGAACGTGCGGCTCACCACCCCCAGCAGCAGGCCCTGGAGCACGGCGTAGCCGATGATCGGCACCGGGTTGGTGATGCCCCGCAACGAGATGACCAGGACCAGCGCGATCGACGCGAGCGCGCTGCCGGCGAGCGCGGCGCCGAGCCACACGGCGGCGGGGATCACCGCCCAGGACACCGCCGCGGCCGCGCCGGTGACGAGCAGCAACCCGACGGTACGGACCACCACGTCGTCGACGGTCATCGGCTCGACGTCGCGGGCGCCGAGCACCCGGGCCTCCACCCGGCCGGTCTCGTCCAGCCGGTTGAGCACCGGGTTGTTGCTGCGCACCGCCGCCTCCTTCGCCCGCGTACCCCCTCGCAGTCACTCTGCCCCGGGGTGCCCGGCGGCGGCGGGCAAACGGCGCGGACGACGGCGCCCGCCCCGCGAGAGCGGAAGCGGGCGCCGGTCAGCTGCGCGGACGCGTCAGTCGTCGCCCTGGAAGTAGCTCAGCAGGCGCAGGATCTCGATGTAGAGCCAGACCAGGCTGACCAGGATGCCGAACGCAGCCACCCAGGAGTAGCGCTGCGGCAGGCCCATCCGGACGCCGTCCTCGATCTCCTTGAAACTGAGCACGAAGCTCAGCGAGGCGACCACGATGCAGACCAGGCTGAAGCCAATGGCCAGCTTGCTCCCGTCGCGCAGGCCCGTGTTGACGCCGAACAGCGCCAGCACCAGGTTGATCATCATGACGGCGAAGAGGCCGACCATCACCGCGATCATGCCCTTGACGAAAGCCGGGGTGGCCCGGATGACCTTCGCCCGGTAGAGCATCGCCATCAGGAAGAAGATGCCGAAGCTGGCTGCGGCGGCCTGGAGCACGATGCCGTCGTAGCGCGTCTCGAACGCCTTGCTGACCATGCCGACGAAGACGCCCTCGACGACCGCGTACGCGATGACGAGCGCCGGGTTGGCCATCCGGGAGAACGAGATGATCAAGCCGAGGACCAGGCCGACCACCGCCGCGCCGATCCAGGCGGTACCGACCAGCGCGTCGGGCACGAGCACCCAGGCGGCCGCGGCGGTGATGCCGAGGATGCCGAGGAGGGCGACGGTCTTGACGACGACGTCGTCGACAGTCATCGGCGCCACGGTGGGCGGCGCGGCCGGGTAACCGGCCTGGGACGGGTACTGCTGGGGAATGCCGGGCTGTCCGTACGGACCGGCCGGGGCGTACCCGGCGGAGCGCTCCCGCTCGGCCGCCTGGCCGAGCCGGGCGAGCACCGGGTTCGAGGTCTTCACTGTCTGGCCTCCCTCAGGGGGTCGTTTGCACGTGAACGTGCCGTCCAAGAGTAAACGGCGCAGCCAAGTCCTGGTGATCACGGATGAGAATGTGCGCAGGCCGACGTGTGCCCGGGGCGGGGGTCGAACCCGCACGCCTTGCGGCAGCCGCTTTTAAGGCGGCCGTGTCTGCCTTTCCACCACCCGGGCGGGTGGCACCGGCGCGCCGACACGCACGGTGCAGTGTCACCGTAGCCGGTCTGCGGCGACCCGACGTACCCCGCCGGGCTCGCCACATTAGGGTCGATGTCGTGAGCAGTGCAGCCCCCACGGCCCCCGACGCCGCCCCTGAGCAGGCCTTCCGCCTCGTCGATCGGGTCAACCGTCGGCCTCGGGCCGCCCGACTGCTGGCCGCCGTCCGCCGCCACCGGGCGGACCTGCTGGCCGCTCTGCTCTTCGCGGTGCTGGCCGGCTGGCTCACCCACGGGCTGTGGCCCGACCCGGCCGGCCGCATCCTGGCGCTCAACCCGGAGGACCAGACACTCTACGAGTGGTTCCTGGCGGTCGACGCCCGCGCGCTGCTCGGCGACTTCGACCTGCTCACCAACCGGCTCAACGCCCCCGACGGCGTCAACCTGATGGCCAACACCACGGTGATCGCGCTCGGCGTCGTCTTCGCGCCGGTCACCCTGCTGCTGGGCGCGCCGGTCACCTTCGCGCTGCTCGCCGGCGCCAACCTCGCCGGCACCGCCCTCGCCTGGTACCTGCTGTTCCACCGGACGCTGCGCGCCCGCCGGCTCGCCGCCGCGCTCGGCGGAGGACTGTGCGGGTTCGGCCCTGGCATGGTCTCGCAGACCAACAGCCACCTGCACATGACCGCCCAGTGGCTGGTGCCGATGATCGTCTGGCTGGTGGTCCGACTGCTGCGCGCGTCGGACCCGGGGTCGGCGACACCCGACGGAACCGGCCGCACCCGGCCCGCCGGACCGGATCGTCGGCGGATGTTCACCTCCGCGGCGGGGCTGGCCGCGGCGGTCACCGCGCAGGTCTTCATCGGCGAGGAGGTGCTCTTCCTCGCCGCCGTCACGCTGCTGGTGATGGCGTTCAGCTATGCCGTGGTGGACCGGGACCTGGCCCGCCGGTCGCTGCCCGGCTTCGCCGGTGGGCTGGCTGTCGCCGCCGGGCTCGCCCTGCTGGTGCTCGGCTACCCGCTGTGGTTCCAGTTCGCCGGGCCGCAGGGGGTCTCCGACGGGATGTTCACCCCCGCCTACTTCTCAGCCGACCTGACCAGTTGGTGGACGGTCTCCCCGCTGTCGCTGGCCGGCAGCGGCGAATCCGCCCGGCTGACCACCGGCCCGGCCGAGTACAACACCTTCCTCGGCTGGCCCCTGCTGCTGGTCACCGTGGCCTGCGCGATCTGGGCCGGGCGACGCCGGCTGGTCTTCGCCTGCGTCGTGGCGGGCCTGGTGATGGGTACGCTCTCGCTCGGCCCGGAGGTGGTGCTCGACGGCACCAGGACAGCGCTTCCCGGCCCGTACGCCCTGATCGGCGGGCTACCCGTGGTGGACGGCGCGTTGCCGATGCGGTTCGCGCTGGCGTTGCTGCCGATCGTCGCGACGCTGCTGGTGCTGGCGGTCGACCGGGCTCTGCGCAGCACCGGTCGGGCGCGGCGGCTGGTGCCGCTGGCCGTCGGCGTGGCGCTCCTGCCGATCTTCCCGAGCCCGCTGCCGACCGCCGAACGGCCCGCCGTGCCGGAATTCATCACCGGCGGCCACTGGCGGCAGTGCGTACGCCCCGGCGGGGTGCTGGTTCCGGTGCCGCTGCCCACACCCAAGGAACCCTGGCCGATGCGCTGGGCGACCGCTGCCGACGCCAGTTTCGGTCTGCCCGAAGGGTTCTTCATCGGCCCGTACGGGCGCGGCGGCACCGCCGCGATGGGCACCTTCAAGCAGCCCACCTCCGCTCTGCTGGCGGACGTCGCCCGGCGCGGCGACCAACCGGCCATCGGCGACGAGCAACGCCGTCAGGCCGCGAGGGACGCCGACTTCTGGGGCGCCTCCTGCGTGGCGCTGACCGACGACGCCCCACACGCCGAAAGCCTGCGCGCCACCCTGGAGCAGCTCTACGGCCCAGCGACCCGAATAGCCGACGCCTGGACCTGGCGGGTCTAACGCCGCCGATCTTGCACTTACTGCCCGGACAGGACGCACCATAAAAGTGCCTAACGGCGTCCGAAAGTGCAAGATCGGCGAGGCGGAGGCCGGTCAGACGCGGGGGGCACCTACTGGTTGGGAGGCCTCGACGAACTCTTCGCGGGGGTCGTGCAGCTGGCCCAGGGCGACGACCTCACGCTTGAGGAAGAACGCCAACGACCAGTCCACCACCACGCGGACCTTGCGGTTGAACGACGGGATCCGGCTCATGTGGTACGTCCGGTGCATGAACCAGGCCGGCCAGCCGGTCATCTTGATCCCGTACACCTGGGCGACGCCCTTGTGCAGGCCGAGGCTCGCGACGCTGCCGGAGTGCTTGTGCTTGTAGTTGACCGGCTCGCGGCCCCGGATCACGGCCGTGATGTTGTCGGCCATCCGGGCGGCCTGACGCACCGCGTGCTGCGCGCTCGGCGAGCAGAAGTTGCCCGGCTCCTTGGTGAGGTCCGGCACGGCGGCGCAGTCGCCGGCGCTCCACGCGCCCTCGACCACCTGGTCGCCGTCGACCACCTGGAGAGTGGGCAGGCAGGTGATCCGTCGACGGTCGTCGCGCGGGAAGTCGGTCGCGTCCAGCATCGGCGAGGGCTTCACGCCAGCCGTCCACACGATCGTGTCGGACCGGAAGCTGTCACCGTCGGAGAGCTTGACCACCCCGTTGACGCAGGACTCGAGCCGGGTGTCCAGCCGGACGTCCATTTTCCGCTTCAGCAACTGCTGGACGGTGTAGGCGCCCATGTCCCGGTCGACCTCGGGCAGCACCCGTTGGGTGGCCTCGACCAGCACCCAACGAAGCTCGTCCTGGTTGAGCTCGGGGTAGTAGCGCAGGGCGTGGCGAGCCATGTCCTCCATCTCGGCGAGCGCCTCGATGCCGGCGTACCCACCGCCGACGAAGGTGAAGGTCAGCGCCGAACGGCGGACGTCCTCATCCGGCGTGGCGGCAGCCACGTCGAGGCGGTCCAGCACGTGGTTGCGCAGGTAGATCGCCTCACCGATGGTCTTGAACCCGATGCCCCGCTCGTGCAGGCCGGGAATCGGCAGGGTGCGGGACACCGCGCCCGGGGCCACGATCACGTGGTCGTACGTGATCTCCCGGGCCGGGCCGCTGATCGGCTGCACGGTGGCGACCTTGCGGTCGTGCTCGATCCGCGTGACCGTGCCGGCCACCATCTTGCACCGGCGCAACTCCTGCCGCAGAGGCACCACGGCGTGCCGCGGGGAGATGTTGCCTGCCGCCGCCTCCGGCAGGAACGGCTGATAGGTCATGTGCGGCTGGGGGTCCACCACCATGACCTCAGCCTCACGGGAGCTGAGCTTCTTCGACAGGCGCAGGGCGGCGTACAGACCGACATGCCCGGCACCAACCACAAGGATCCGCTTCGGATTCACGTCATCTATCTTTCCCCGGCTTGCTCAGGTAATCCCGCTCGCGCCCCCCATCTGTGACGGAGCACAACCCCTGTGACCTGCGCAACCCTCAAATCGCAGCGGTCACGGCCGCCGCAGCAGCCAGCCCAGCAACGCTGCCGTCCCCACAGCCACCAGCAGCCCCAGCACTGTCACCCACTGATATCCGGCCTCCCCGCCCATACCGGCGGCCTGCAACAACAGCACCCCCAGCACGGCGGTGCTCAGCAGGACAGCGGCCGACCGCGACAACCACCGGGTGATCAACTCGGGGTCCACCACGGCGTCGTAGGGCAACAGCGCGGCCAGCGCGCAGAGCGTGTGCGCCAGATAGAGCAGGGCGGCGAGGGCGAGCAGCCGCCAGAGGGCGACCGGGCGGCCGTACCCGTCGGTGGCGAGCAGCCAGCCACCGACCGTGACCAACGCCGTGAAGGTCGCCCAGATCCGGCGCGGACCAAAAGCGGGCAGCAGCGCCGCCACCGCCAGAAAGAGGACCGGCCGGCCGGGAAGCACCTCGGCGGGGAACGCCAGGGCGAACCCGGCAAACACGGTCACGAAGATCCCGGCCCGAACCAGGAGCGGGACGGCGCTGATGCGGGCGACAGCGTTCTGGGCCGCCCGAACCCGCCCAGTGACGGCGTCGATCATCTGTGCCTGCCCTCGCTCGCGACTGCGCGGCGCGCAAGCTCACTCCTCGCGCTCACCGACCACCCACCCGAGGGGCCGTCGCCAACCGGGCCACGTCCCGCAGCACCTGATCCAGACTGCCGGCGCCGGCCCAGGGCACCACGGGTACGCCGTGCTCCCGGAGCTGCCCGATCATGACCTCGCGATCCAAGCGCCACAGCCGGTACGCCACCTCGGCCCAGCCCCGATCCTTGGGCAACGCCAGGTCGGTCGGCAACGTGTCGACCGCCACCACGAACCGCCCGGCGCGGGCCAGCCGGGCGAGCATCTGCGCCGACCGTTCGTCCAGCAACGGGGTGAGCACCACCACCAGCGCGTCCGAGGAGAGCAGTTGCGGGCCGAACACCTGGTCGTACGGCTCGTGCGAGGACGAATGGACGGAGACGTCGAGCAGCCACTCCAGGACGGTCAGGTACTGCCGACGACCGGCGGCCGGACGCAGCCGGCGGGCTGCCGGCCCGTACTCCAGCAGGGAGACCCGGTCGCCGCGGTGCAGATAGTGCTCGGCGATCGCGGCGGTGGCTCGAACGGTGGTGTCCAGCACCGAGGCGGCGCCGCCGACCCCGCCGGAGCGGCCCGCCTCGGCGAGCACGTCGAGCAGCACCACCACCTCCGCGTCACGGTCGGAGAGGGTGGCCGCCACGTGCAGCTGCCGGGCGCGCAACGACACCCGCCAGTCGATGCGGCGCAGCCGGTCCCCCGGCCCGAAGATCCGTACGCCGGCCAGCTCGCCGCCCTCACCGGGCCGGCGGGAGTGGTGCGCCCCGACGAGGCCGGCGGCGCGGGGCATCGCCTCCACCGCCTCGAACGGCTCGGTACGCGGGTAGACCCGCACCCGGACCGGCTCGGTGATCACCGCCCGGGAGACCAGCAGGCCGCCTGCCGTGGCAACCCGGGCGCCGGCCGGGCCGACCGGGTGCCGGCCCCAGCGCAGGGCACGGCCGGCCAGTTCCAGGTCCACAGCCGTTCCGGTCGGCACCGATGTCACGAACGGCCGGTCGGCGACGGACCGGCCCGTGCCGCTGGCCGGTGCCTCTCCACCGGTCGACGTCGAAGCGGACGGTGGGGCGTCGCCGACGACCTCGTCCCCGGCGAAGCCGGCCCGGTCGATCCGCAGCCACGGCGACACGCGGGAACGCAGCACGACGAGGTCATAGTCGATCGCGTCCGGGTTGCCGACGCTCACCGCCGCCGTCACGTCGCTGCCCTCGACCAGCGACCCGCCCTCACCTGGGGTGATCCACACCTGCGGCAGCGTCGTGGGTCGACGACGCAGCGCGTACGCGGTGCCCAGCGCGAACGGGGCGGCCAGCACGATCAGGTCGACCCGCCCCAGCAGCACCCCGGCCACCAGCAGCAGGCCGGCCAGCAGCACCGCCCGGCCGAGCGCCGGGGTGGGTGCCCAGCCGGCAGCCGGTTCCGGGTCGGTGGCTTGCGGCACGGTCGGTCCGGTCATCAGCGCCGGGGCCCGCCGGCGGCGTAGCTGGGCAGCGCGCCGCTGGCCGGGGCGGGGGTCGCCTCCAGCACCTCGCCGACCACGAACGCCGGATCGACCCGGCGCAACCACATCTCCGGGCGCAGGGTGATCCGGTGGGCCAGGGCGGGCGCCGCCACCTCCTTGACGTCCTCGGGCACCACGTAGTCCCGTCCGCCGAACACCGCGCGGACCCGGGCCAGCAACAGCAGCGCCAGCGAACCACGAGGCGAGGCTCCGACCAGCACCGACGGGTGCTCGCGGGTGGCTGCGGTGAGGGACACGATGTAGCGACCGATGGAGTCCTCCACCACCACGTCCTCCAGGGCGGCCTGCATGGCCCGCAGCGTGGCCGCGTCGACCACCGCCTTGATGTCCGCCTCCTCGCGGCGGCGGCTCATCCGACGGCGCAGCACCTCCCACTCCTCTTCGTGCTGCGGGTAACCGAAGGAGACTCGCAGGAGGAACCGGTCCAGCTGCGCCTCGGGCAGCGGGTAGGTGCCCTCGTACTCGATGGGGTTGGCGGTGGCCAGCACGTGGAACGGCTCGTCCAGCTTGTAGGTCACCCCCTCCACCGAAACCTGCTTCTCCTGCATCGCCTCCAGCAGCGCGGACTGGGTCTTTGGCGGCGTCCGGTTGATCTCGTCGGCGAGGAGCAGGTTAGTGAAGACCGGGCCGGCCCGGAAGGTGAAGTCGCCGTTGCGCTGGTCGTAGAGGAACGACCCGGTGACGTCGGCGGGGAGCAGGTCGGGGGTGAACTGCAACCGGCGGAAATCCAACCCGAGCGCCTGGGCGAACGAGCGTGCGGTGAGCGTCTTGCCCAGCCCGGGCAGGTCCTCAAGAAGCACGTGCCCGCCCGCGAGGATGCCGGCGAGGACCAACTCCAACGCGTCCCGCTTGCCGACCACGACGGTGCCGACCGCGTCCAGGACCGCCCGAGCCAGGTGGCCGACCTCGGCGGGGGCAATGCTCCGGTCCACGTCGTTCATCAGATCTTCTCCAGTTCGGCGACGATCACCGCGAGGTCGCGCGGCGACGGGGTGCGGCGAGGCGGGGTCGCCAGGAACGTCCACAGCCGGGCACCCAGCAGGACACGGGCGCGGGCCGGATCCGACTCACGGGTGACGCCGTGCTTCAGGCGCATCCGCTCGTCGGCCAGTTCACCGATCCGGGGCAGGACCACCTCGGTGAATCGTTCGAGTCGGGTGTTGGACCAGTCCAGCGGCCGTTCCCAACGATTGATCGCGCCACGCAGCGCGTCCCGGGCGCCCCAGTTGTAGCTGCCGTCCTCCTCGCCCTTCCCGACCCGGCGACCCGGCGGCGGGGGTGGCGGCGCGAGCATTGCGGTGATCCGGCGGACCGCCAGGACGGCGAGCACCCCGGCGATCAGCACGGGCAGCGAGACCTGGAGGCCGACCGCGCGGAGGCCGACGAGCAGCACCGCGACCACCCCTGCGGCCCACGCGAGCAAACGCAGCAGGGGGCCCCACCGGGAACCGCGCGCCGGTGGGCCTGCCGGCGCCTCCTCCTCCTCGAACGCGAGCAGGTCGTCGATGCTGGTGCTGCTGCTCATGGGGTCACCACCGCGGTCAGCTCTCCGCGCAGCCGGCGCAGCGCCGCGCGGGCCTGCTCGCGGGTGCCCTCGACCACCGGGCGGGTGGCATACCGGGCCTCCCGGTAGACGTGCGCGAACTCGGCCAGCACGTCGGCGCTGACGATCGCCGGCACCCCGGCCGCCGGGTCACCGCGTAGCAGCCGGCTGACCAGGTCGGTGGGCGTGTCTCCGGTGAGCCGTGGAACACCGGCAGCGGCGGCGGCCTCTTCCAGTCGCACCCAGCAGGCGATCACCGCCACCCGGGGGTCGGTGTCCCGGTCGTCGAGCTCCACCAGGCCCGCATCCAGGGCGGCGACCACCTCACGGGCGGTGCCCTCGGCGGTACGCCGGGCCCGCTGCGCTGGCAGCGCCCGGGTGGTGCGACGCAGCGCGCCCCGGATCAGAACCCAGGTGAGGTAACCGAGAGCGGCGAGGATGGCCAGCCCGAGCAGAACCATCGCCACGGTGGCGATCCACTGCGGAATGTGCGCCTGGGTGGCTTCGCCGGCGTCGCGCGGCTCGATCGGGATGGACGGCGACGGCTCGACGGTCGGGTACTCGGGCACCCAGGGAACGTTGTCCGCAGCGGGTGGGATCCGGCTGGCCCCGATCGACGAGTGGGCCGACGCCAGCGCGGCACCGGCGAGTAGTGCGGCGACCGCGCCCACCGGCCACCACCGGCGGAGCAGGCCGAGCGCCGGGCGCAGCACCCCCGTCTCGGCTGCCGGGGACGGCGTGGGCGGGCGTGTTCCGTCTGTCATCGCCACCACCCCACGCGTGTCTCAGTCCACTCCGGCCAGCTGTTTAGCCTGGCCAAAGACGTCGTCCAGCATTCCTGGTGTCAGCCGCCCGGTGAAGGTGTTCTGCTGGCTGACGTGGTAGCAGCCCAGCAAGTCCGGAGCGCCCGTGCCGGACCAGTGTGCCCCATGACCGAACGCCGGTCGCGGGCTGGGCGGGCGCTGCCCGTACACCTGACGGAGCACGGGCCACCACGCGGCCCAGGCGAATGCGCCCAGCGCGACCACGACCCGCAGCGTGGGCCGGATCAGCGTGACCTCACGGTGCAACCAGGGTGCGCAATTGTCCCGCTCCTGCGGCGTCGGTTTGTTGTCCGGAGGCGCACACCTGACGGCGGAGAAGATCCGGATGTCCCGCAGCGCGAGGCCATCGTCGGCGGCGACGCTGGTCGGCTGGTTGGCCAGCCCGGCCCGGTGCAGCGCGGCGAACAGCACGTCGCCCGACCGGTCACCGGTGAAGATCCGGCCGGTGCGGTTACCACCGTGTGCGGCGGGCGCCAGCCCGAGGATGGCGATCCGCGCGTCGCCGGTGCCGAAGCCCGGCACCGGCCGGCCCCAGTACTCCTGGTCGCGGAAGGCGGCCCGGCGGGTGCGGGCAACCTCCTCCCGCCATTTGACCAGGCGAGGGCAGGCAAAACAGTCGCTCACCGCCACGTCGAGGTCGGCCAGGTCGGTCGCCCGCGCTGCGCGGGCGACCACCTGCTCGGGGGTACGGGACTCAGCCAAGCTTGGCCCGGAAGAGTTCCAGGGTGCGGGCCCAGGCGCTGGCGGCGGCGCGCTGGTCGAACGCCTCCGGCCGGTCGTCGTTGAAGAAGGCGTGCGAGGTGTCCGGGTAGTCGTAGAGGTGGCAGTCACCGCCGGCCTCCTCGATGGCCCGGCGGGCGGTTTGTACGCCCTCGGCGGCCGAGGTGCCGTCCTCTTCGGAGCAGTGGATGACCGCGGCCTTGCCGGCGTAGTCGACCCAGTCGGGGCGCATCGACTCCCAGGGCAACACGGGATAGAAGCCGGCGGTGGCGACGATCCGCTCGGAGATGGTGGCCGACCAGAGGGCCAGGCTGCCACCGGCGCAGAAGCCCACGGCACCGACCTTGCCGGTGACCTCCGGCCGCCCCGCGAGATAGTCGGCCGCGCCGGCGATGTCCTTCGCCGCCTCGTCCATCCGCATCGCCATCAGCAGCCGCTGTGCCTCGTCCGGCTCGCTGGTCGTCTCACCGTGGTAGAAGTCCGGGGCGAGTGCGACGAAGCCGGCCTCGGCGAACCGGTCCGCCACCGACCGGATGTGCGGAACCAGGCCCCACCACTCCTGGATGACGATGACTGCGGGGCTGGCCATGCCGCTGGCGGGTATCGCGAGATACCCCTCGCTCGTGCCCCCGTTGCTGCGGTAGCTCACCATCTCGCCCATGGGCTGTCCTCCTAGCGGTCAGTCATCGTTGGCTGGTCGCCCAGTGGTCCTACGTGCCGGTAGCCTGCCATGCCGCGCCCGCCGCCGGGAAGACGCCGCAACAGTGGCATTCACCTCCTGTTCGGCCGCCGTTGACTCCGGGTACGTCGACGGCGGCGGGGTTCGCGCCCGCCGCCGTCGATGCTGATCTACCGCCCCGGTCAGGCCTTCTTGGTCAGGCAGAGCACATAGCCCGTCTTGCCCGGCTCGATGCTGGAGAAGATGTAGCCCTCTTCGTTCTCCTTGAAGTACTGGTTGCAGGTGGTGTCGGCCTTGGCCTGGGCCTCGGTCTGGTCATCCAGCCGACCGACCACGGTGTACGCCGCGTCGGTGGAGGTGCACTCGACGACCTTGGCGCCGTCGACCTTCTCCTGCTCGGTGCCGCGGATCTCGGGCAGCTCGGCGATGCAGTCACCGGTCTTGGCGGCAGCGGTCTCGTCCTTGTTGAAGTAGTCGCCGATCGCCGAGGCGATGCCGAACTTCAGACCGGCGACGACGACGATTGCGAGGATCGCGCCAACGATGCCGAGGGCCTTCTTTGCACCGGACTTCTTCGCCTCCGGCTCGGCCGCCTCGGGCGCGGTCGGCTGCGGCTCGGCCGCTTGCGGCGTCTCGACGGCCGGCTGGGATGGTGCGGCGTCGGGCGCGGGGGGCGGTGCGACCTGCTCTGACACAAGGATTCCTTCCGAGGGGTTGATGAGCAGACGACACCGTAACGATCATTGATTTCCGGTGCCGTCCCGCTCGCCTCGTCCGTTCAGTTATTTCCCAGCTTCATGCACATGATCCAATTCACATCGTGGTTCAGCTCGTCGGGGTTGGGGTCGGTGCGTCGCTCGGCGTCGCGGTTTGGCCTGCCGTGGGCTGGCCGGTGGCCGTCCCGGCCGGCGTCGGCGTTCCGGTCGGACCGGGTGTGGTGCTCGGGGCCGGCGTGCTGCCCGGGTCCGGCACGGCGGTGGGCGGTGCGGGTGGAAGGGGCGCGCCCGGGGCGCGGGGCCCGAAGGGCGCCTGGCCCGGGCAGTACGGGTACGGCCGCAGCAGCGGATTGCTGTACTCGTCGAGGCGGCCTCCGCAGTCCGGGTAGCCCAGGCGGATCGGATTGCCGTTCTGATCGAAGAGCCGGGCGTTCTCCACCAGCCGACCCTCACTGTCGTACACGAAGACGTCCCGGATCTGGCTGTACTGACTGTCGACCGAGGTCTGGTCGTAGTAGTAGTCGCGGTCGAGCCGGTCCTCTGCGTGGCCCAGCGCGGCGAGCGCGAAGACCACCAGCACGAAACTGCCGGCGTGCAGCGCCCAACGCGGCCAGCGGGCCAACTGCCCGGAGCGGCGGCCGATCCAGATCGAGGCGAGCACGAAAGCGACGAGCATGACCATGCCGGCGAGCAACTCTCCACCGAACCGGGGCAGCAGACCGTAGCTCCCGCCGGTGCTCATCATCGTGACCAGCATCGCCGCCAGATAGCCGCGCAGCACCCACCAACCCGGGCGCAGCAACCGGAGGAAGTCGCTGGCCGTCTCGTACCCCAGGGGTGGGCCGAACCGCATGTCGATCGCGCGCAGCCGGTTACGGACCCGGACCACCGCGGTCGCGACCCGCTGGTCGAGGTTGCGCCCACCGCCCGGGGCGGCGCCGGCCGCGGCGCGCAGCTCGGCGGCGTACGTCTCAGGCTCGCCCAGCCGCTCGACGAGAGTGCCCTCGGCCTCGGCGGCAACCTCGGTGAGGTGGTCGGCGAGATCCTCGGTCAGCTCGTCGCGTTGCGTGGTCGGCAGGTCGGCCAGAGCGGCCCGGACCCGCGTCACATAGTCGGTGATCTCCTGCTCCGCGACGGTCATGCCGCCATCCCCCGATCGTCGAGCAGACTGTCCATGGTTGAGGCGAACGAGCGCCAGAGCTTGCCGGAGCGGGTCAACTGGTCACGCC
Source organism: Micromonospora sp. NBC_01638 (assembly GCF_045209745.1). Lineage (NCBI taxonomy): Bacteria > Bacillati > Actinomycetota > Actinomycetes > Micromonosporales > Micromonosporaceae > Micromonospora > Micromonospora sp. NBC_01638. The sequence continues at coordinate 3,196,239 of NZ_CP109273.1, read as the reverse complement.
CCGCGGCATTCAGTGCGTAGTACTTACGGTGCGGCCCGGATTCGCTCGGCACGACGTAGGTGGTGAGCAGGCCGGCGGCAAAGAGGCGGCGCAGCGTCCCGTAGACCGACGCGTCGCCGACCTCCTCCAGGCCGGCCTCGCGAAGCCGGCGCAGGATGTCGTAACCGTAGCCGTCCTCCTCTCGGAGCACGGCCAGGACGGCCATATCGAGCACGCCCTTCAGTAACTGCGTGGTGTCCACGCATAACACACTACTGCGCAATACAGAGTAGTGTCAACGAAGGCGCCCGACACGCCGGGCGAGCGCCGGGCGCGGGGCGGACGCGCGGGGCGCGGGGCGGACGCGCGGGGCGCGGGGCAGACGCGCGGGGCGCGGGGCAGACGCGCGGGGCGCGGGGCAGACGCGCGGGGCGCGGGGCAGACGCGCGGGGCGCGGGGCAGACGCGCGGGGCGCGGGGCAGACGCGCGGGGCGCGGGGCAGACGCCACTTGATCGTGCTCAATCAAGGATTTAGTGGCCTCGGCGTTGGAGGATGCCACTGTTTCCATGATCGAGCGCGATCTTGGCGTGCGGCCAGATCAACGAGAAAGATCGGCGCAACATCAGGGATGTTGCTGTCTCCTGCGCGCCGCAGGGCGCAGCATCCGGGAAGTTGCTCGGATCACTCGCCCGGCAAGGGCCCTTTCAGGCGTTCCGAGCCGATCGAATCGCGAGCAGGCCCCCTGGCGGTCCAGCCCACGAACCTGGCGAACATGTCGGCCGGGGACGGGGCGGGATTCGGATTCGATCGCTGTTATCGGTCGTCGAACAATCGACGGTACCTACCGTCAACCCATGGGCGAGTTCGTTGGGATCGCTGAAATACGAGACATGCTCGGCGGGGTTTCCCGCGCCCGAGCTTCCGTAGTTGCGTCCCGGCGCGATTTCCCGGCCCATATCAGGTGTTGCGGATGGGCCAGATCTGGCGGCACACCGACGTCGAGGAATGGATCCGGCAGCACCGGCCTGACCTGACGACGACGGACTGAAGCGAAGCCCGGCCGGGCCGGGGCCGGACGAGATCGACTCGGTTTTCAGGAAGTCGGGGCATCCCCGCTACCCGGACACCCCGATGTCAAGGAAGGCGAGTTGATCGAGCCCGCTAGCGCGTGGCTGGCTGCAGGCTCCAGGCGATGCCGTCGAGGATGTCATGCTCCGAGGCGACCACCGACGGCATCCCGGCCCGCTCCATGATCACGCGAAGCACCAGCGCGCCCGCGCCGATCACGTCGGCCCGGCCCGGGTGCATCACCGGGGTCGCCAACCGCTGTTCACGGGTCTGACCCAGCAGATCCTCGGTCACCTGGGCGACCGCCTCGTATGACACCCGGGTGTGGTGGATGCGCTCCGGGTCGTACTCCCGCAGGCCCTGCGCGATGGCGACCACGGTGGTGACCGACCCGGCGAGACCGACCAGGGTGGCCGCCTCGCGGCCGGGCACCACGGCGAGCGCGCGGTCCACCGCAGCCGCGATGTCGGCCTGCGCCGCGACGACCTGCTCGGGCGTCGGCGGGTCGCCGGGCAGGTGCCGCTCGGTCATCCGGACGCAGCCGATGTCCACCGAGATCGCCGATCGCACCCCGGCGGCCCGGTCACCGACCACGAACTCGGTGGAACCGCCACCGATGTCGACGACCAGGAACGGCTCCTTCGCGTCGGCGGGCAGCCCGCGTACCGCGCCGGTGAACGACAGCCGGGCCTCCTCGTCGCCGCTGACCACCTCGGGCGCCACACCGAGGGTGGCCTGCACCATCTCGGTGAAGTCGGCGGCGTTGGCGGCGTCCCGGGAGGCCGAGGTGGCGCACATCCGCACCCGCTGCGCACCCAGCTTCTCGATGTCGGCGGCGTACGACGCCAACGCCACCCGGGTCCGTTCGATCGCCTCCGGCGCCAGTCGGCCGGTGCGGTCCACGCCCTGCCCCAGCCGGACGATCTCCATCCGCCGGGTCAGGTCGACCAGCGGCGCCTGCGGCCCGGCCGACTCCTCGGGCAGGTCGGCGACCAGCAGTCGGATCGAGTTGGTTCCGCAGTCGATGGCCGCCACACGCGTCGTCACCCCGCAACCCTACGACAGCCCACCGGCGGCGCCGGTCTGGTGGGCCGAGCAGGCGGCAGCCGGCCTGGCGGGCCGGTCGCCCTGTTGAGCGTGATGACTACCAGGCATCAAAATGACTCAGGGGCATCACCTCAACAGGACGACCGACACCCAGCAACTCCGCGCCGAGCACGGTCAGGTGATGCCGGACGGCAGCGAGGCCAGCGTCTACACCATTCCCGACAAGGGCCACAGCTGGCCTGAGGTGGGAGTTCTTCGCCCCGCACCCCGGCGGTCCTGACTACAGGCGCAGCAACATCCGGGTGTTGCCCAACGTGTTCGGCTTGACCCGCTCCAGGTCCAGAAACTCCGCAACGCCCTCGTCGTACGAGCGCAGCAGCTGCTCGTACACCGGTTGCGGCACCGGTGCGCCGTCGATCTCCCGAAAGCCGAACGCGCCGAAGAACTGCGTCTCGAAGGTGAGCACGAAGATCCGCGCGACGCCCAACTCCCGGGCAGCGTCGATCAGCTCGCCGACCAGCCGGTGCCCGATCCGCCGGCCCCGGCAAAACGGATCCACCGCGACCGTACGGATCTCGGCCAGGTCCTCCCACATCACGTGCAGCGCACCGCAGCCCACCACGACCCCGTCCTCGGGCCGGACCGCCACCCGGAACTCCTGCACCTGCTCGTAGAGGGTGACGGTGGCCTTGCTCAGCAGCCGCCGATCGTCGGTGTAGGTGTCGACCAGCCGCCGGATGCCCCGCACATCCCCGGTGCGGGCCCGCCGCACCAGGATCTGACTCTCGGGTGCGGAGGACCCTGCCTGCGCGCTCATTCGGCCGCCGGCACGTCCACGCACGGGCCAGCCGTCCACCAGGGCTCGATCAGCGCCAACGTCTCGTCGCCGAACGGGTTGACCCCCGGGCCGGCGCCCAGCGCGTGCCCCAGGTGCACGTGCAGGCACTTCACCCGGCCCGGCATGCCGCCGGCCGAGATGCCGGCGATCTCCGGCACGTCGCCGATGGCCTCCCGACGGGCGAGGTAGTCCTCGTGCGCGGCACGGTAGTGGGCGGCCAACTCGGGATCCGTCGTCAGCCGGCCCGCCATGTTTTTCATCAGCCCCGCCGACTCCAGCCGGCTGCACGCCGCGGTGGCCCGGGGGCAGGTCAGGTAGTAGAGCGTCGGGAACGGTGTGCCGTCGGCGAGGCGGGGAGTTGTCTCCACCGCGTCCGGAAGGCCGCACGGGCATCGATGGGCAACCGCCCGGGTGCCACGGGGCGGACGGCCGAGCTGCGCGGCCACCGCGGCCAGGTCGGCCTCGGTGGCTGGCTCCCGCTGCGGCAGGGGTACGGAATCCGCCGCCGGCTCAGACGGTGGTACGACAGTCACGGTGCCCATCTCTCCTGGTGCGCTGGTCGGTGGTTCACTTGCCCGGCTGCTGGCTGTCCGCCGCCTGCACGCTCGACCAGAGCGTGTCGTACCAGGTCACCGGCGCGGTCGGGGCGGCCGAACCGGCCGACTTCCCGGCGTCTCGAGCAGCGCCCTCCGGGTCGTGCAGCACCACCATCATCTTCTCGCCCGGCCGGCCCATGAAGAACCGCTCCCGAGCCTGCGTCTTGATGTATTCGTCGTCTTTCCAGTTGGCAGCCTCGGCGGCGAGCTTGGCGATCTCCGCCTCCTGCACCGCCTGGGCCGCTTCCATCCGCTCGATGTCGGCCTGCTGGTCCAGATAGACGCGGACCGGATAGGTGTAGGCCAGGGCGAGCGCGATCAGGACCGCCAACAGCACCGTGGCCCGGCCGGTGAAGCGACGGGGGTGGGGTGCGGCGAGCCGCTTGACGGCACCACCGGCGGCGGTACGCCGAGCGGCGGCCGGACGATTCGCGGAGCGAACGCCCTCGGCGCCCCGGGCCGCGCCCGGCGCCCGACCAGCGGCGCCGCGCGGCTCGGCGCGTACGCCGGCCTCCCGGACCGATCCTCGGGTGGCCCGGCCGCCACCCGGCCGACCGGACTGACCCGGCCGGCGGGCGGGACGCTGACCACCCGGTGTGCGGCGCTGCTGCATCGTCACCCCTCCCCCGAGGCTTCGCGCGTTAGGGAGGTTGTCGGGAAGCCCCGGAACGGGCGAGGCGGGGTCCGCCGTAGCCGCTGCGGGGCTTCCTGACGACCTCTTAGGCCGAACGGTAGCGTGGGAACGCGCCGGCGCCGGCGTAGCGCGCCGCGTCGGCCAGCTCCTCCTCGATCCGGAGCAGCTGGTTGTACTTGGCGACGCGGTCCGAGCGGGCCGGCGCGCCGGTCTTGATCTGGCCACAGCCGGTGGCCACCGCCAGGTCGGCGATGGTGGTGTCCTCGGTCTCGCCGGAGCGGTGGCTCATCATGCACTTGAAGCCGGCCCGGTGGGCCAGGTCCACCGCATCCAGGGTCTCGGTCAGCGAGCCGATCTGGTTGACCTTGACCAGAACCGCGTTCGCCGCCTTCTCCGCGATACCGCGGGCGATGCGCTGCGGGTTGGTGACGAACAGGTCGTCACCGACGATCTGCACCCGGTCGCCGATCGAGGCGGTCAGCGTCTGCCAGCCGCTCCAGTCGTCCTCCGCCAGCGGGTCCTCGATCGACACGATCGGGTATTCGTCGGCCAACTTGGTGTAGTAGGTGCTCATCTCCTCGGCGGACTTCGCGGCACCCTCGAAGGTGTAGGTGCCGTTGTCGAAGAACTCCGTGGCCGCCACGTCGAGCGCGAACACGATGTCGGTGCCGAGCCGGTAACCGGCCTTCTCGACCGCCTCGGCGATCAGGTCCAGGGCCGCCGCGTTGGTCGGCAGGTTCGGCGCGAAGCCACCCTCGTCGCCGAGCCCGGTCGACAGGCCCTTCTTCTTCAGCACCGACTTGAGCGCGTGGTAGACCTCCGCGCCCGAGCGCAGCGCATCGCGGAAGGTGGGCGCGCCGATCGGCGCGATCATGAACTCCTGGATGTCGACGTTCGAGTCTGCGTGCGCGCCACCGTTGAGGATGTTCATCATCGGCACCGGCAGGAGGTGCGCGTTCGGGCCACCCAGGTAACGGAAGAGGCTCAGCTCAGCGCTGCCGGCAGCGGCCTTCGCCACCGCCAGGGAGACCCCGAGGATGGCGTTCGCGCCCAGCTCCGACTTGCTGTCGGTGCCGTCGATGTCGATCATCTTCTGGTCGATCAGCCGCTGCTCGCTGGCCTCGTACCCGATGATCTGGTCGACGATCTTGTCTTCGACGTTGGAGACCGCCTTCTCCACGCCCTTGCCCTGGTAGCGGTCGGCGTCACCGTCGCGCAGCTCGACCGCCTCGAAGGCGCCGGTGGAGGCGCCGGAGGGCACGGCGGCGCGGGCCACCGTGCCGTCGTCCAGACCGACCTCGACCTCGACCGTCGGGTTGCCCCGCGAGTCGAGAATCTCCCTGGCGACGATTCCCTCGATGGTTGCCACTAAGTCGCTCCTCGTTGTTGTGATCCGGTCCGTGGGTGGGCCGCGACGGTGCGGCTGAGGCAGGTGTTGAACGCAGCGTATCGGGCGGCGTGAACGGGCACGGCGTCGCCCGCGCACCCGAGTCGCCCCGCACTGACGGACATTCCCGGATTTCCGGGCGTCAACCGGCAACGGGTTTGCGCTGCGCGGACCAGATCCACCAGGCTGGTTGCCATGCCCGCCGCCTCGACCACCCTCCGCATGCTCGCCGTGTCGGTCATCGCGTCGCTCACGGTCACCGGCTGTCAGACATTCGAGGACGCCGGAGTCGCCATGGGTCGCTCGGAACTCGTCAACGACCTCACCGCCCGGCTCGACCGGGCGCTGGAGTTGACCTACTCGGCCGACTACCAACTCCCCGGCGGCCAGCGCGCCGCAATCGTGCAGGCGCAGAACCCGGCCCGTTCCGCGTACACCTACCCGGGCGGGCGACTCACCGTCACCCCGGAGGCCATCACCCGGTGTACGACGACCGGCGCCCGCCCGGAATGCACGCTGGTCACCCCACCCACCCCGGGCAGCAAGCCCACCGTGACGCTCTTCGACGAGGCCAACCAGCAGGGCCTCGTCACGCCGCCGGTGGTGGTCGGGCTGCTGAGCGCCGCGGCGCTCGACCCGCAGGCGGTCATCAAGCAGAGCGACACCACCATCGCCGGGCACCACGCCGCCTGCGTCGAGGTGCAGAGCTCGTCCGGTGACTTCACCGCCTGTGTGACCACCGAGGGCGTGCTCGGCAGCTTCACCGGGCCGGTCGACGGCAAACCCATGGAGCTGGCGCTGAGCAGTTACTCCGCGACGGTCGACACGGGCGCGTTCGACCCGCCCGCCGGCGCGGGTGTGGTGGACCGCCGCCCCGGCGGCTCCTGACCGGCCCAACGGCCGGCCCCGGCGGCGCGTCAGACGCCGAGCAGGGTGCGCAGGTGGCGCGGTGGCGGGCAGTCGTGCGCGAGCATCGCGTCGTGCCAGTCGCGGACCGACACCCCGTCCGGGCGGGCCGCGGCGATCTCGGCGACCTCGCTGTACCCCACGAAGTAGGTGGAGAGCTGGGTCGAGGTGAGCTGCGCCCGGCGCCACTTGCCGGCAGCCTCGCCCTCCTCCTGGAAGCCGCGCCCGGTCATCAACGCCATCGCCTCGGCCTCGGGCAGGTCCTCGGCGTGCACCAACTGGTCGAGCAACGCGTTGATGGTCATCCGTAGCTGCATCTTGAGCTGCTGCAACCGCACCGGCAGGCCGCCGAAGCCGAGCCCCACCATCAGTTCCTCCGCGTACACCGCCCAGCCCTCGATGAACGGGCCGGACTCGGCCAGTGCCCGGACCCGGGTGCCACCGACGTAACGGCGGGCGTGGGCGAGCTGGAGGAAGTGCCCCGGCATCGCCTCGTGCACCGTCAGATTGCGGATCATGTGATCGTTGTATTCGCGATAGAACGATTCGACCCGCTGCGCCGGCCAGTCCGAAGGGGTGGGCGCGATGCAGTAGAAGGTGGGCACGGCCGCGGTCTCCAGCGGGCCGGGCGCGTCGCAGTACGCCACCGCGACCCCCCGGGCGAACTCCGGCATCTCCTGGACCACGCACCGGTCGTCGACAAGGGTGACCAGGTCGTGCGCGCGGACGAAATCGGTGGCCTCGTCCAGGGTCACCCCGGCCAGCTCGACAACGGTCCCGTCGTTCGGGTGCTCGGCGGCCAGCACGTCCAGCGCCCGGCGTACGGCCGCGTCGTCGGCCGGACCGCCGACCAGCTCGACGGCCGCCTCGCGGATTTCCGCGGTGACCCGGTCCAGGTTGGCCCAGGCGCGGCGCTGAATCTCGGCGGCGCCCAGCTCGGTATCGAGCGTGTGCCAGAGTCGGGCCTCCCACCGGCGCCGGCCCAGTCGCGGGTCACGGCCAGGGCCGGCGTCGGCGGCCAGGCCGACGCGCAACCAGGCCACGAACTCCTCCAGCGCGGCGATCGCCGCCGTCGCCGCCGGTTCCACCCGGTCGAGGTGGCTCGGCGCCTGGGCGAGCAGCGCCGGCAGCTCGTCGCGGATGAGCGCGGCGGCGCCGGTGAACTGCCCGACCGCCGTCTCCGCGTGGATCCGCGGCATGTCCCGCAGCGTCGCGCGGGCGGTGGCGAGAGCATCCGGTACGGCGGCGAGCCGGCCGGCCAGTTGGGTCAGCCGCACCTCCGCCGGGGCGTACGGGCGGGCCAGCAGCGGGTGCAGCAGGGGGCCGGGGTTGTGGCGCAGCGGATCCCACTCGTGCGATCGGATCTCGGTCAGCTCGAACAGCTCCCGATCCACGAATGAGGTGAGCAGCGCGTGGTCGACCTGCTCCTCCACGTCGAGCGAGTCCGGGTCCAACTCGGACAGCGCGTTGGCCGCGTCGGAGAGCATCGCCCGATCGCCAGCCAGCGCATCGGCGGACAGGTCCGGAAGCCGGTCGTCGTAGCGGTGATCTCCCGCCGCGGTAGCAACCCCCGGCCGCGACTCCAGTAGAGCTTCGACAACCCGCTCAGCCAGTACCCCAAACGCCTCCACCCGGCCCACCCTACCGACCGTCCCCCGCACCACCACCTGTTCCGTCGATCATGAAGTTATTGCCATCCACCTCGGCGTGCCGTGGCAATAACTTCATGATCAACGGGGGTCTGGGGGTGGGGTCTGGGTTTCGGTCGCGCGGATGGCCTGGGCGTAGGCGAGGGTGGTGCGGCGGAGGGCCGTTTCGGGGTCGATTCCCGCCTCGCGGGCTGCTGCGACAGTTGCCAGGAGACTGGCGCCCAGTCTCGCCTCAGCGTCTGCCTCGGTGCCGGCTCGCGGGGGCGGGACCTCCAGCCCTCGGCGGGCGGCACGGTCCAGGATCTGCGCGGCCAGCGCCAGCGCGGGCTGACTCAGAGCCACGCCGTCCAACACCGACTTCCGAGCCTTCTCCGCGCGCTTGATCCGCTCCCAGTTCTCGGTGATCTCCTCCAGCGTGCCCGCCTCCGCACCGGCGAAGACATGCGGATTGCGCCGGATCATCTTGTCGACCAGGCCGCCCGCCACGTCGTCGATGGTCCACCGCTCATCCTCGGGCAACTCCTCGGCGAGCCGCGCATGCAGCACCACCTGCAACAACACGTCGCCCAACTCCTCGCGCAGCGCGTCGGTGTCGTCGGCGCTGATCGCGTCGTATGCCTCGTAGCTCTCCTCCAGCAGGTAACCGGCGAGGCTGCGGTGCGTCTGCGCCCGCTTCCACGGGTCACCACCGGGCGAAGCCAGCCGGTCCAGCACGGCCACCGCGTCGAGCAACCGGGCGCCCGGCGGATCCCACGAGCCGTACATCAGCTCCATCTCGGCCAAACCCGGCTGCCGGGCCAGCCGCAGACCCAGTTCCCGGGCCAGCGCCTCGTCGCCCGCCGGACCAGCCAGCCAGACCGCCGTGCCGCGCGTCGCCACCGCATCCAGCAGCGGCTGCGTCGCCGGGCCGTCCACCACAGTGACCTCGGCGCCCGCCTGACGCACGGCCGTGACCAACTCGCTCTCCGCGCCGGTCAACACCGGGTGCCGGCGTACGACGTCCCAGGCTGCGGAGGTCAGCAGGCCGGCGGGCAGCCGGGGCGAGGTGACCAGGAGGACGATCCGTGCCGTCATGCTCAGCTGGCCGTGCCCTCGGCGTCCGGGTCAGGGTTTGGGGCGTCGCTCGACGGCAGCGGCTCCGGGGTGGAGATGTCAGTGACCGGACCGGCCTTGTTGATGTACGGCAGCGAGTAGAAGACCAGCGACTGCCCGGTGCTCACCACCGACGGCACCCCGACCGCCCGGAAGCGCGGGTTGATCGAGACGTCGACCCGGCCCGCCTCTTCCTCAAGTGCGGCACTGAGTGCGGTGGCGCTGCGGACGAAACCGCCGTCACCGAACGCCTGGCGGACGTCGGTCACCGACATCCCGCCCTGGATCGCCCCGGTGTCCTTCAAAGCGTTGTAGACGGCCATCAGCGAGTCGTCGCTCAGCTCGGCCGGCGGAAGCTGCTGGTTGAGCACCTGAAGCAGGTCGATCCACTCGCCCCAGAGCTTGGCGTACTCGGTGGTGGCCGGCACCCGCAGGTTCTGCTCGAGCTGCTGCGGGGTGATCTCGTCGGGCACCTGGATGTTCTTCGCCGCCGCCACCCGCTTGCCCAGATCCAGGCTGACCAGCAGGTCGACCACGTCCTGGCGGGTGACCTCGGAGCGCAACTGCTCCGGCGACGGCGTGGCGCCCGCCTGGCCGGCCTCCCGCCGGACCGCGTCGCCGTACTTCGCCTGCACGTCGGCGTAGATCGCGTCGACCTGGTTCACCGAGTAGGTGGTGTCACCGACGTACACGGCGACGTTCGGTGCGGACTTGCCGCAGGCAGCGAGGGAGAGGACACCCAGGGCCGCGACGCTGGCGGCGGCGATCACACGGCGAGCACGCATGCCTGCCACTCTCTCATGCCCTCTCCCGTGCTGTGACGGCCCCCACCTCACCCGGCCGCCGCCTCAACTGGCCGCGACGGCGAGCGGAGCGGGGGCACCCAGCACATCCGAGAGCAGTTGCCCGCACCACTGGAGCAGCACCTGGTCACGCAGCGGTTCGCCGCCGATCCGCCGGGTGGTCGGCCGGGGGACGCTGACCTGGTCGGTGGCCTGCTTGTAGACGGCGTCCGGATGGTAGCGCCTGAGTCGCAACTGCTTCGAATCCGGCAACGGCAGCGGACCGAACCGTACGTGTTTGCCCTGCATGGACACGTCGGTCAGGCCGTACCGGCGGGCCAGCAGGCGGAACCGGGCCACCTCCACCAGGTTCTGCACCGGAGCCGGCGGTTCGCCGTACCGGTCGGTCATCTCGGCGATCACCTCGCGCAGCCGCTCCTCGTCGCGCGCCTCGGCGAGCTTGCGGTACATCTCCAGGCGCAGCCGCTCCACGCTCACGTAGTCGTGCGGCAGGTGCGCGTCGACCGGCAGGTCAATCTTGACGTCGACCTCTTCCTCCGGCCGCTCACCCTTGAACGCCGAGACCGCCTCGCCGACCATCCGCACGTACAGGTCGAAGCCGACGCCCTCGATGTGCCCGGACTGCTCGCCGCCGAGCAGGTTGCCGGCGCCCCGGATCTCCAGGTCCTTCATCGCCACGTACATGCCGGCACCCAGCTCGGTGTGCTGGGCGATGGTGGCCAGCCGCTCGTGGGCGTGCTCGGTGAGCGGCTTCTCCGGCGGGTAGAGGAAGTAGGCGTACGCCCGCTCCCGACCCCGGCCGACCCGGCCGCGGATCTGGTGCAGCTGGGCCAGGCCGAGCAGGTCGGCCCGCTCCACGATCAGCGTGTTGGCGTTCGGGATGTCGATGCCCGACTCGACGATCGTGGTGCAGACCAGGACGTCGAACTCCTTCTCCCAGAAGCCGACCATGACCTTCTCCAGGGCGTCCTCGCCCATCTGGCCGTGCGCCACCGCAACCCGCGCCCCGGGCACCAGCTCCCGCAGTCGCCGCGCCGCCCGGTCGATCGACTCGACCCGGTTGTGCAGGTAGAAGACCTGCCCGTCGCGGAGCAACTCGCGGTGGATGGACGCGGCCACCTGCCGGTCGTCCTGCGCGCCGACGAAGGTGAGCACCGGGTGCCGCTCCTCCGGCGGAGTGGCGATGGTGGACATCTCCCGGATGCCGGTGATGGCCATCTCCAGGGTCCGCGGGATCGGGGTCGCCGACATGCTCAGCACATCGACCGACGCGCGCAGCGTCTTCAGGTGCTCCTTGTGCTCGACACCGAAGCGCTGCTCCTCGTCGACGACCACCAGACCCAACTGCTTGAAGCGGGTGGCGGTCTGCAACAGCCGGTGGGTGCCGATGACGATGTCGACGGTGCCGTCGGCGACCATCTCCAACGTCCGCTCGGTCTCCTTCGGCGTCTGGAACCGCGACAACTGCCGGATCTGGACCGGGAACTGGCTCATCCGCTCGGCGAACGTGTTGTAGTGCTGCTGCACCAGCAGCGTGGTCGGCACCAGCACCGCCACCTGCTTGCCGTCCTGCACCGCCTTGAACGCCGCCCGGACGGCGATCTCGGTCTTGCCGTAGCCGACGTCACCGCAGATCAGCCGGTCCATCGGGACGGTCTGCTCCATGTCCCGCTTGACCTCGTCGATCGCGGCGAGCTGGTCCGGCGTCTCCTGCCAGGGGAAGGCGTCCTCCAGCTCCCGCTGCCACGGGGTGTCCGGGCCGAACGAGTGGCCCTTGGACGCCTTGCGGGCGGCGTAGAGCTGGATGAGCTGCGCGGCGATCTCCCGAACCGCCTTGCGGGCGCGCGCCTTGGACTTCTGCCAGTCCGAGCCGCCCATCTTGTGCAGGGTCGGCTGCTCACCACCCACGTAGCGGGAGAGCTGGTCGAGTTGGTCGGTGGGGACGAAGAGGCGGTCGCCGGGCTGGCCCCGCTTGCTGGCCGCGTACTCGATGACCAGGTATTCCCGGCTGGCGCCGTTGACGGTGCGCTGCACCAGCTCGACGTAGCGACCGATGCCGTGCTGCTCGTGCACCACGTGGTCGCCGGCCTTCAGCTCCAGCGGGTCGATGGTGTTGCGCCGCCGGCTCGGCATCTTGCGCATGTCCCGCGTCGAGGTGCCCCGACCACCGGTCACGTCGTTGCCGGTGAGCAGCACGAAGCGGGACGCCTCGTCGACGAACCCGCTGCTCAGCGCGCCACAGGTGACCACCAGCTCGCCGGGGACGGGCGCGGTCGGCACCTCCTCGGTCAACCGCGCGCCCAGGCCGGCGTCGCGCAGCACCTCCACCGCCCGCTGGGCGGGGCCGTGCCCCTCGAAGACCAGCGCGATGGACCAGCCCTCGCCGGCCCAGCGCTTGAGGTCGTCGACCAACCGCGTGGTTTCGCCGTGGTAGAGCGGGGCCGGCTGGGCGGACAGGGTCACCGCGATGGCGTCGTCCGGGGTGACGTCGGCCTGCTCCGGCGCATCTTCCCAGGGCTGCCGCGTCTCGGCCGTATCCGCCTCCACCAGGCCGAACGGCGACAGCGTCCACCACGGCTGGCCGAGCTTGCCCGCGATGGCGCGCACCTCGCCGAGGGTCCGGAAGGCGGCGGCGCCGACGTCCACCGGGGCTTGGCCGCCGACCGCGGCGGCAGCCCAGCTGGCCTGGAGAAACTCCTCCGAGGTACGCACCAGGTCGTGCGCCCGGGTGCGGATGCGCTCCGGGTCGCAGAGCAGCACGTGGGTGCCGGCCGGCATGGCGTCCAGCAGCAGCTCCAGCGAGTCGGGGCCGACCAGCACCGGTGCCAGCGACTCCATCCCCTCCACCGGGATGCCCTCGGCCAGTTTGTCCAGGATCTCGGCCAGCTCGGGGTGCTGCTCGGCGAGCGCGGCGGCCCGTTCGCGAACCGACGGGGTGAGCAGCAACTCCCGGCAGGGCGGTGCCCAGAGCAGGGGGACCTGCTCAATGGTCCGCTGGTCGGCGACGGCGAAGGTGCGGATCTCCTCCACCTCGTCGCCCCAGAACTCGACCCGGGACGGGTGCTCGTCGGTGGGCGGGAAGACGTCCAGGATCCCGCCGCGCACCGCGAACTCGCCGCGCTTGGTGACCAGGTCGACCCGGGCGTACGCCATGTCGATCAGACGGCGGGCGACCTCTTCAAGGTCCGCCTCCTCGCCTGCGGCGAGCTGCACCGGCTCCAGGTCACCGAGCCCCTTCAACTGCGGTTGGAGCAGCGAACGGATCGGGGCCACGACCACTCGCAGCGGCCCGGTGCCGCCATGCGCGTCAGTCGCCTCCGGGTGCGCCAGCCGACGCAGCACGGCCAGCCGCCGGCCCACGGTGTCCGAGCGTGGGGACAACCGCTCGTGCGGCAGCGTCTCCCAGGAGGGGAAGACCACGATCTGCTCCGCCGGCAGCAACCCGCCCAGCGCGGCGGCCAGGTCGTCGGCCTCCCGAGTGGTGGCGGTCACCGCCAGCACCGGTCGCCCGGCCCCACCCCCGCCTTTGCCGGTGCCGGTGCCGGTGCCGGTGCCGTCCGGATCGGCCGCGACGGCGGCCACCGCGAACGGACGCAGTGCCGCCGGGGCGGTGATGTCGAGGCCGTCGACCTGTGCGGCACCGGAGCGCGCCAGGTCACGCGCCCTGGCCAGCCCCGGGTCGGCCAGGGCGGCGGAGAACAGTCCGGTGAGCATGTGATCACTTCCAGGGGAGTCGACACACGACGGCGGCCCCTCGTCCAGCCGGACGAGGGGTGCACGACAACCAGCCTATCCCCGTCCACCGACACGCACCCCCTTCCGCCCCGGTCCGCGTCGCGTCGCGTTCATCCCACCCAACCGCCCCGCCGGCCTGCCATCCCACCCAACCGCCCCGCCGGCCTGTCGCCCCGCCCCGCCGCCCCGCCGCCCCGCCGGCCCGCCGGCCCGCCGGCCAAGATCCGCGCAACTTCCCGGAAACTACTGCTTCCAGGACGCGGGAGGCAGCGGTTTCCCTGATGTCGTGTGGATCTTGTTGGCGAGCGCGCTCGTCGCCGCCTGGAAAGGGTCAGTCGCACTGCCGCCAGCGCGCACCATCCGCCAAGCTCGCGCTCGATCCAGGATGTAGTCGCCTCGGAGCCGGCGGAACGCACTCTTTCCTGGATCGAGCGCGATCTTCCCCGGGTTAGCGCGATCTCACGGGTTCGAAGACCGGATCGCAGGCGAAAGGGCGGTCAGGCGGGCACCGGCCGGGCCCGTGGCGGCCGGACCGCGACGTGGATCTTGACCGATGGCTGGGCTTCGTGGTCGGGTGTCGGGATGAGTGAGCAGTGGCGGGCTCAGTTCGACGCGGAGGTGAGCTTCGCCAACGGCGGCGGGCTGCGCACCGAGGGGTTCCGGCTGGACATCCCGGGGCAGGAAATCACCGACGACGACCTGGCGGCATTGTTCGTCCGGCACCTCGGGCTGCTGATGGTCGCCGAGGTCCGAATCAGCGCGAAGACGATCATTGAGGAGCCGCACAAGGGCGGCCGGGGCGTCGCCGTCGGCGCATCCGGCGCCGATCGTCGGCTGGTCGAGCTGAGCCACGTGATCAGCGACGGGATGAGCACCCTGCCCGGCTGGCCGGCGCCACGGATCACCGACTGGCTGACCTTCGCGGCGTCCCAGGCGAACTACGCGCCGGGCACCGAGTTCCACGTGACCCGGATTGACATGATCGCCAACACGGGCACCTACCTGGACACTCCCGCCCACCGCTGGGCCGGTGCCGACGACCTGACCGGGGTGTCGCTGGACCGGCTCGCCGACCTGCCCGCCGTGGTGGTCCGGGTGCCGGCCGGCATCCGGGCCGTGGACCGACTGATGCTTGCCCCGTACGAGGTGGCCGGGCGCGCGGTGCTGCTGCACACCGGGTGGGATGAGCACTTCGGCACCGAACGGTACGGCGCGCCGGAGGCGCCGTACCTGACCGGGGACGCCGCCCAGGCGCTGGCCGACGCCGGGGCGGCCCTGGTCGGCATCGACTCGATCAACATCGACGACATGAGCCCGACGGCCGGTGGTGTACGCCCCGCACACAGCACGCTGCTCGCCGCCGGCATCCCGATCGTGGAGCAACTAACCGGCCTGGACGCGCTACCACCGAGCGGCTTCCGGTTCACCGCAGCCCCACCGATGGTGGCGGGCATGGGCACCTTCCCGGTCCGCGCCTTCGCCGTCGTCGACGCCTGACGTCGCCAATACCTGAGCGTCAGACGCCGGACTGCGCGGTGGCGAAGGACTGGAGGGCCTGGCGGTGGTCGGTCTCGGACCGGGCAGGTCGCGCTTGAGCAGGTAAACGAGGAAGATCAGGTCTCGACAGGAGGAACGATGCCCGCCGAGGGAGTCGGCAGTGATCCGCGTCGCCGCACCACGCCCGCCCGTTGGCGAGTGCTGGGGCACCCGGACGGCATGCTGATCTACCAGGTGCGGTGCATCGTGGAGAACCACGGCTGGACGGAGTCCGTCGCCGAGGACCGCCACAAGGTCATCCTGGGGCGCTCCGGGGCGTACCGGCGCCGGCTCAACGGCCGGGTCGAGCTCTCCGATGCCACGTCCGTGCTGCTCACCCGCCCCGGCGACGAGATGGCCGTGGCACACCCGTTCGGCTGCGGTGATTCGTACACCTGTGTGGAGATCAATCCGACGGTGCTGGCGGAGCGGCCGGACGCGGTGGGCTGGGTGGGCCGGCGCGGCTGGTCCGGGACCTCGGACGCCACGCTGGATCTGGCACACCGGCTGCTGGTGGCCGATTTCCGGCGTGGGGTGGACGGGTTCGAGATGGCCGAGCGGCTGCATCGGTTCCTGGCTCGTCTGCTGCACCACAGCGCCCTCACCGCCGACGACGTGGGCGGCGAGGTCGATCGGGCCGTACGCCGACGGCCGGCGACGTTGGCCGCGCACCGGCGGCTGGCCGACCGCGCCCGGGAGGTGCTGGCAAACTCACGCTTCACGCTCGGCCTGGACGAGGTCGCCCGGGAGGTCGGCAGCTCTCCGCACCATCTCAGCCGGGTGTTCCAGCGGATAACGGGCAGCAGCCTGACCGCGTACCGGAACCGGCTACGGGTGCGGGAGGTGCTGGACACCCTCGCCGAGCCCGACGGCCGTCCGCTTGGCGCGCTCGCCACCGAGTACGGCTTCGCCGACCAGGCACACCTGACCCGGATGATCCGGGAGCAGGTCGGCCATCCACCGGCCCGGCTGCGCCGGTTGCTCACCCCGTCCGGGTCGGCCTGACCGCGGGCGGCTTTCCGAGCCGGCCAGCGGCCGGCGGAGGTGCCGTACGGGGGACGTACGGCACCTCCTCACGCGCGCGCAGGCGGCTCCGTCTCGGGGCCAGCAAGGGCGTCGGACCTCCCCGAAAAGGTCCGCGTGCCCCGCTCCGGTGCCGTCCTGGCGGGGGCAGCTCCCGGACCGACGAGAACGATCTTCGCGGCGAGCGCCTCCCGCCGTCTTGAAGAAATGTGCTCGTATTCATCCGGCCCTCGCGCCGCCAGCACCAACCCGCACCCGGCGCGCAGCGGGCCGAAGGCCAGCGGGTGCGGCGAGCCAGGTCGGCCGAGGTGCACCAGCACCGACCCGCCGTGGTAGGCGACGACGCCCAG
The DNA here is from genome assembly GCF_045209745.1 of Micromonospora sp. NBC_01638. NCBI lineage: Bacteria > Bacillati > Actinomycetota > Actinomycetes > Micromonosporales > Micromonosporaceae > Micromonospora > Micromonospora sp. NBC_01638. The sequence continues at coordinate 3,179,595 of NZ_CP109273.1, read as the reverse complement.
CCGCAGCGACACCACGGTCTGCTCCTCACCGTCGCGAGTGGCCTCCGGCCCCTCCGCCACCAGCGGGATCAAGGCGGTGCTCGGCGGGCTCGGGTTGGTCAGCGCGAGCCTGGTCTGCGGTCGCCGAGCCGGAAACACTGGCCCCGGATCGACCCGCTCCGCCCCGCGCCGGCCTCGGACGGTGGCTTAGATCACGCCGGAAAACGCCGCTCCCGGGACAGGAGATCACCCGGGGGCCCTCCGAACATCCGGTGCGCGCGGATACCATCCAATCAGTCGGACAGCGCTGTCCTTCGTATCCACGTAAGGGAGCGCACCGTGACCGACCAGCATGACCACAACGGCCCGGACGCCGCGCTGCGCGCCGACATCCGCCGACTCGGCACCCTGCTCGGCCAGACCCTGGCCCGCCAGGAGGGTCGCCCGCTGCTCGACCTCGTCGAGGAGATCCGCGCTCAGGTCCGCACCGACGCCCCGGCGGCCGCCCAACGCCTCGGCGGGCTCGACGTGACCACCGGCACCAAGCTGGCCCGCGCCTTCTCCACCTACTTCCACCTGGCCAACATCACCGAGCAGGTGCACCGCGCGCGGGATCTGCGCCGCCGCCGCGCAGTTCAGGGCGGCTGGCTGGACCAGGCGGCCAAGATGATCGCCGAGCGGGGGGTGCCGGCCGAGGAGATCGCCAACGCGGCCCGCCGGCTGGCGGTCCGGCCGGTCTTCACCGCGCACCCGACCGAGGCGGCCCGCCGCTCGATCCTGTCCAAACTACGGGCGATCGCCGACGAGTTGGACACCGAGACCGCCAACGCGATCCTCTACGGCGCCAGCGACGAGGGCCCGGCCAACCGCCGCCTGGCCGAGTTGCTGGACCTGATGTGGCAGACCGACGAGCTGCGACTCGACCGACCGGACCCGACCGACGAGGCCCGCAACGCCATCTACTACCTGCGCGACCTGTACGCCGAGGCCGCACCCCAGGTGCTCGACGACCTGGCCGACACGCTGCGCACGCTCGGCGTGGAGACGTCACCGACGGCCCGGCCGCTGAGCTTCGGCACCTGGATCGGCGGCGACCGCGACGGCAACCCGTTCGTCACCCCGGCGGTCACCCGCGACGTGCTGGCCATTCAGCACGAGCACGGCATCGCGGCCACCGAGAAGGCCATGGACCACCTGATCAACGAGGTTTCGGTCTCCCGCCGACTGCGCGGGGTGTCCCTGGACCTCTCCGCCAGCCTCGCTGCCGACCTGGACGCGCTGCCCGAGGTGGCGGCCCGGTTCCGCCGGGTCAACGCGGAGGAGCCGTACCGGCTCAAGGCACGCTGCGTAAAGGCGAAGCTCGCCAACACCCGGCAGAGGTTGCGCCAGGGCACCGCGCACGAGGCGGGCCGGGACTATCGGGGCTCCGCCGAGTTGATCGCCGACCTGGATCTGCTGCGCGCCTCGCTGGCCCGCAACTCCGGGCAGCTCACCGCCGTCGGCCGACTGGCCTCCACCATCCGTACGGTCTCCGCGTTCGGCCTGCACCTGGCGACGATGGACGTCCGGGAGCACGCCGAGGCGCACCACGCGGTGCTCGCCCAGCTCTACGAGGCCGTCGGCGAGGTCTCCGACTACCCGGCGCTGAGCCGGCTGGAACGCACCAAACTGCTCGCCGACGAGCTGACCGGCCGTCGACCGCTGTCCACCCTGGACACTGCGCTGTCTGAGCCCGCCCGCAAGACGTTCGACGTGTTCGGGACCATCCGCGAGGCACAGGACCGGTTCGGCAGCGAGGTGATCGAGTCGTACATCATCTCGATGACCCTGGGTGTCGACGACGTGCTGGCCGCAGTGGTGCTGGCCCGCGAGGCCGGCCTGGTGGACGTGCACAGCGGCCGGGCCCGGGTCGGGTTCGTGCCGCTGTTGGAGACCCCGGCCGAGCTGAACGCCGGCGGTGAACTCCTCGACGAGCTGCTGTCGCTGCCCGCGTACCGGGCGCTGGTGGCGGCCCGGGGCGACGTGCAGGAGGTCATGCTCGGCTACTCCGACTCCAACAAGGAGGCCGGGATCACCACCAGCCAGTGGTCGATCCACCGGGCGCAGCGCGCGCTGCGCGACGTGGCTGCCCGGCACGGGGTGCACCTGCGGCTGTTCCACGGCCGGGGCGGCACGGTCGGGCGCGGCGGCGGGCCGACGCACGAGGCGATCCTGGCCCAGCCGTACGGCACGATGGACGGCGCGATCAAGGTGACCGAGCAGGGCGAGGTGATCTCCGACAAGTACACCCTGCCCTCCCTGGCCCGGGAGAACCTGGAGCTCACCCTCGCCGCGGTGCTCCAGGCGACCCTGCTGCACACCGCACCTCGCCAGCCGGCCGAGATGTTGGAACGCTGGGACGCGACGATGGACGTGGTCTCCGAGTCGGCGTACCGGTCCTACCGTTCGCTCGTCGAGGACCCGGACCTGCCCGCGTACTTCTGGGCGTCCACGCCCACCGAGTTGCTCGGCGCGCTGAACATCGGCTCCCGGCCGGCGAAGCGCCCGAACACCGGCGCGGGGCTGTCCGGTCTGCGGGCCATCCCGTGGGTGTTCGGGTGGACCCAGACCCGGCAGATCGTGCCGGGTTGGTTCGGTGTCGGCTCCGGGCTGGCCGCCGCCCGCGAGGCCGGGCTGGCGGACGTGCTGGCCGAGATGCACCGCAACTGGCACTTCTTCCGCACGTTCCTGTCGAACGTCGAGATGATGGTGACCAAGACCGACCTGAGCATCGCCCGCCGATACGTCGAGACACTGGTGCCAAAGAAGCTGCACCCGATCTTCGAACAGATCGAGCAGGAGTACGAGCTGACCAAGCGCGAGGTGCTGGCGGTGACGTCCTCACCCGCCCTGTTGGAAAACTCGCCGGTGCTCCAGCGCACCCTGGCCGTACGCGACACCTACCTGGAGCCGCTGCACCATCTCCAGGTGGCGCTGCTGCGGCAGTACCGGGAGTCCGGTGCCGCCGGACGGGCGGTGACGACCGCGCCGGGCGGCCGACGCGCGCCGAGCGACGGCACCGCCCTGGAGCGGGCACTGCTCACCACGGTGAACGGCATCGCCGCCGGGATGCGCAACACCGGCTGATCAATCGGAACGGACGACAGGCCCCGGTCCTCACGACCGGGGCCTGTTCCGCAGGTCACTCAACGACGGTCAGAAGTCACCGCCGCCAAAGTCACCGCCGCCGAAGTCCCCACCACCGAAGCCTCCGCCCCCGAAGTCCCCACCACCGAAGCCTCCGCCCCCGAAGTCGCCGCCCCCGAAGTCGCCCCCGGCGTAGTCGCCGCCGGCATAGTCACCACCCTGGTCGCCGCCGCCGAAGTCCTGGTCGCCGCCGTCCCCGCCCTGCTCGGCACCGTCACCGAAGCCCTCCTGGTAGCCGGCGTCGTAGCCGTACCCGGGGTCGGCGAAGGCGGGCGAGAACAGCGCGTCGGCGATCAGGATGCCGCCGAGCACACCGGCGCCGGCGCCCAGCGCCGTCTTCCACCACGGCGTCGAATACCAGCCCGCCGGCACCGGTCGACCCTGATAACGCCCACCGGGGTAGTAGTAGGGCGTCTCCCGGCCGGGCTGCGGGCCAGCCCGGAAGGTCTGCCCCTGCACGTCGACCTCACGCTCCTTGGTGAGCTGCCCCACGCCGCGAGCGGCGGCCAGCGCCGGCACCTCGGGGCCCGGATCGATGCCCAGTGCGGTACGCGCCGCGCGAATGTAGGCCAGCCCCTCCAGCGCGGTCTCCCGGGCCAACCCGAACTGGTGTGGCGTGCGCGCCTGCTCCAGTTGCGAGCCCGCCGCGTTGTACCGCTCGCCAGCGTCGGCCAGCGCCTGGCGTACCGCCGGTTCGTCGCCCTGGAGGTTCATCAACTGACCGCCGAGGCGCTCGTACCACCGTTGCGCCTCCGCGCGGGCGTCGCCGAGCGCGGTGCGCTGGCGAGCGCCGGCCTGGGCGCGGACGAGCGCCGCGGCGCCCAACGCGCCCACCACCACGACGGCGAGGCAGAGCACAAGTTCCATGTCATCGACCGTACCTCCGGCTGTCACGTCGTATCCGTCTGGCAAGCTCCGGTGATGGACGTCTCGACGCTGCTCCTGGTGATCGTGTGCCTCGGTGCCGGCGGGGCGATTGGTTGGCTCGCGGCCCGGTCCCGGTCGGCGGCCGACATCGCCCGCCTCGACGCCACCCTGGCAGCCACCCGGGAGGGCGAGGGCCGGCTGGAGCAGTCCATGCGGGCCTTGAGCTACGAGGCCACCGCGCAGTCCCAGGAGGCGGTGGCCCGGGCGGTCGCGCCGCTGCACGACACCCTGCGCCGCTACGAGCAGCGGGTGGCCGAGCTGGAGCACGACCGGGTCGACGCGTACGCCGAGCTGCGCGAGCAGGTCCGCTCGATGAGCGCGGTCTCCGGTGAGCTGCGCACCGAGACCAAGCAGTTGGTGGCGGCGCTGCGGGCACCCCAGGTGCGGGGCCGCTGGGGCGAGCACCAGTTGCGCCGGATCGTCGAGGCGGCCGGGATGCTGGAGCACTGCGACTTCTCCGAGCAGGTCACCGCCGCCACCGACCAGCAGGTCGTCCGACCGGATCTGGTGGTCCGGCTGCACGGCGGCCGATCGGTGGTGGTGGACGCCAAGGCGCCGTTCGACGCGTACCTGACGGCCATGGAGGCCCGTGACGAGCGCGGCCGGGACACCCACCTCGACGCGCACGCCCGGCACCTGCGGGGGCACGTCGACGCCCTGGCCGCCAAGTCGTACTGGTCGGCGTTCGACAACTCACCGGAGTTCGTGGTGCTGTTCGTCCCCGCCGATCCGTTCCTCGACGTCGCGCTCCAGCGTGACCCGACGCTGCTGGAGCACGCCTTCACCCGCAACGTGGTGCTGGCCACGCCGGCCACACTGGTCGCCCTGCTTCGGACGGTCGCCTACTCCTGGCGGCAGGAGGCACTGGCCCGTAACGCACTCGCCGTGCACACCCTCGCCCGGGAGCTGTACGGCCGGCTCTCGACCCTGGGCGACCACGTGAGCAAGCTCGGGTCGTCGCTGGCCGGTGCGGTGACGGCGTACAACCGGGCGGTCGGCTCGTTGGAGGCCCGGGTGCTGGTCAGCGCCCGCAAGCTCGCCGAGTTGGGCGTCTCGGACGAGGAGTTGGCCACGCCCGCGCAGGTCGAGTTGACGCCCCGACAGCCGCAGGCACCCGAGCTGGCCGATCCGGCCGACGACGAGGTCTCGGCCCGCTAGCGCCCCACGGGTGGTCAGGACCGGGTGGCGCTCGACACGACGAACGGAATGCCCTGCTGACAGGTGGTCATCATGCCCGGCTCCGCCCGACCGATGACCTCGACCCGCACACCCGCCATCAGCACGTCACGCGGGCCGCCGAGAAGCAGGTAACCGTCGAGCAGCACGCAGTTGGGCTCCACGCCGCCCTGCACCGTGCCGGACAGGGTGGTCTCCCCGACCCCCGGGGGCGTACTCGGACCGCCCGGCTTCCCGGTCTTCGGACCCGATGGCGGGGTGGGGTCGACGGTCGATGGCGAGGCGGTCGGGTCGGGCGTGGGCTGGCTGGTCGCCTCCTGCGCACCCGTCGGGGTCGGTGTGGGTGTGCCACCTCCGGCGTCCTGACTGCCGCAGGCGCTCAACGCCACGCAGACGGCCAGCGCGGAAACGGCGAGCCGAAAGATCCTCATGCCGAATCTGACGTACGCCGGGCCGAGTTCGTTCCCATGCTCAGCCGCGCGCCGCCGCAGCCTTCATGTCCCGCTTCAGCTCCTGCGGAAGCGAGAACGTGAGCCGCTCTTTGGCGGTGGTGATCTCCTCGACGTCGGCGAAGCCCCGCGCGGCGAGGTGGGTCAGCACCTCCTGGACCAGGTCGTCCGGGACGCTCGCGCCGGAGGTCAGGCCGACCGTGGTGGCCCCCTCCAGCCAGGCGTCGTCGATCTCGTGCGCGAAGTCGACCAGGTGACCAGCGCGAGCGCCCGCGTCCAGGGCGACCTCGACCAGGCGGACCGAGTTGGAGGAGTTCGCCGAGCCGACGACGATCACCACGTCGCAGTCGGCGGCGATCTCCTTGACCACGTGCTGCCGGTTGGAGGTGGCGTAGCAGATGTCGTCGCTGGGCGGGGACTGCAGCAGCGGCAGCCGCTGCTTGAGCCGGGCCACCGTCTCCAGCGTCTCGTCGACCGAGAGCGTGGTCTGGGAGAGCCAGACCACCTTCTCCGGATCGCGGACGGTGACCTTGTCGGCGCCGGCCGGACCGTCGACGAGCTGAATGTGCGCGGGGGCCTCACCGGCGGTGCCGATGACCTCCTCGTGCCCCTCGTGGCCGATCAGCAGGATGTCGTAGTCCTCGGCGGCGAACCGCTTCGCCTCGTGGTGCACCTTGGTGACCAGCGGGCAGGTCGCGTCGATCGCCTTCAGCGAGCGCGCCTTGGCCTGCTCGTAGACCTCGGGAGCCACGCCGTGCGCGGAGAAGATGACGGTGGACCCCTCCGGCACCTCCTCGTTCTCCTCCACGAAGATCGCGCCCTGGGCCTCCAGGGTCTGCACGACGTGCTTGTTGTGCACGATCTGCTTGCGCACGTAGATCGGGGCACCGTAGAGCTTCAGCGCCTCCTCGACGGTCTGCACCGCGCGGTCGACACCCGCGCAGTAGCCGCGGGGGTTGGCCAGGAGCACGCGCTTGCCGGTCCGGGGGGTCGCCTCAGCCTCAGTCACGCACCCATCGTACGTGTCCCGCTCGCCACCGCCTGGCGGCCGCGAACCACCCTCGTTTTGGTTGATCATGAAGTTAGCGTCACGACACGCCGTGAAGTGGGGCGATAACTCCATGATCGACGGGGGTGGTGGGGTGGGTCGTAGGGTGAGCGGGTGAGGGACGGGGCGCGGGTGAGGGACGGGGCGCGGGTGAGGGACGGGGCGGGCGGGAGTAACAGCGCTGAGGAGCCTTGGCCGGTGCGGGTGGTCAGCCAGAAGGTGGGGGCATGGATCGCCAAGCTGGGCTGGGTGTGGGTGGACGGTCAGGTCGCGCAGATCAGCCGCCGACCCGGGGCCAGCACCGTCTTCCTCACCCTGCGTGACCCGTCGGCCGACCTGAGCCTGACCGTCACCACCAACCGGGACGTGCTGGACGCCGGGGCACCGGAGCTGCGCGAGGGTGCCCGCGTGGTGCTGCACGCCAAGCCGGAGTTCTACGCCGCCCGGGGCACGCTGAGCCTGCGAGCCGACGAGATCCGCCAGGTGGGGCTCGGAGAACTGCTGGCCCGGCTGGAGAAGCTCAAGAAGCTGCTCGCCGCCGAAGGGCTCTTCGACCGCGCCCGCAAACGCCGACTGCCGTTCCTGCCCGGCCGGATCGGGCTCATCACCGGTCGCGCGTCGGCGGCGGAACGGGACGTGCTGACCAATACCCGGCGGCGCTGGCCTGCGGTGGAGTTCCGCACGATCAACGTGGCCGTGCAGGGTCCGTCGGCGGTGCCGCAGATCGTCGACGCGCTCAAGGTGCTGGACGCCGACCCGACCATCGACGTGATCATCATCGCCCGGGGTGGCGGTGGCATCGAGGACCTGCTGCCCTTCTCCGACGAGGCGCTCTGCCGCGCGGTGTTCGGCTGTCGTACGCCGGTGGTCAGCGCGATCGGCCACGAGACGGACGCGCCACTGATCGACTACGTCGCCGACGTCCGCGCCTCCACCCCGACCGACGCGGCCAAACGGGTCGTTCCCGACCTCACCGAGGAGGTACGCCTCATCGGCCAGGCCCGGCACCGCCTCGAACGGGCGGTGCGCAACCTGGTCGACCGGGAGACGCACCGGCTCGACGGGCTGCGTTCCCGGCCGGTGCTGGCCCGGCCGCAGGTGATGGTGGAGCATCGGGCGACTGACCTGACCGCGTTGCGCCAGCGGGCCGGCCGCTGCCTGGAGCACCGGCTCACCGCCGCCGACGACGACCTGCGTCACACCCTGGCGCGGCTCCGCGCGCTCTCCCCCGCCGCCACCCTCGACCGGGGGTACGCGATCGTGCAGCGCGCGGACGGCCACGTCGTCCGCGCGGCGGCGGACGTCGGCAAGGGCGACCCCTTGCGGGTACGGCTGGCCGACGGCGAACTGGCCGCCACGGTGGACGGCTGAGTGGCGACGCGGTGACCCGGGGAGCGGTGTGCTGAGATGGACGCGATGACTGACGACACGAAGGCGAACGCCGGGCCGGACGAGCGGCTCAGTTACGAGCAGGCCCGCGCCGAGCTGGCCTCGGTGGTCGAGCGGCTGGAGGCCGGCGGCACGTCCCTGGAGGAGTCGCTGGCGCTCTGGGAGCGCGGCGAGGAGCTGGCGGTGATCTGCCAACGCTGGCTGGATGGCGCGCGGGCGCGAATCGACGCCGCCCGGCAGGAACCCGCGTCCTGACCGCCGGTGGGACGGCCGGAGCCGCCCCACCCGCGTACGTCAGTTGAACAGGCTGTACAGCTCGGCCGGCGCCTCGACGACCTGGGCCGCCGGCGGCTTCTGCGCGGCGGTGGCGGCACCGTAGTCGGAGTACGTCATCCGGATTTCCTGGGCGGCGGTCTGCCCCGCGGCCGGCAGCTGGAGCACCAGCTCGCTGAGGCGGCCCTGCGGGTCCACCTTCGCGGTGAACGGAACAGTCTTCGCCTGGGTGCCCAACGCGGCGATCGTGGCGGCGTTCAGCGAGCCCGCCTCGGCGGCCTTGGTGACGTCGATGGTGCCCGCGTACGCGCCGGCGCCGGTGCTGCGGACCTCGGTGATCCCCTGGGTCAGCACCGCGCTGCCGGCCGGGTCGACCTTGTCGAAGTCGAAGCCGAGATTGCGGTTGCCCTTGATTCGGGCCTGGTCCAGGTGCTGGTACTTGCCGAGGTTGAGCTGCTTGACGGCGGGCAGGCTGTTGGCGGTGGGGCCGGTCAGCTCCAGCTTCACCCAGCTGTCCGGCTTGTAGTGGATCACGTCGAGCTTCATGGCCAGGTCGGACGAGGGGCCGCCGATGGCGACCTTCATCGCCGCGCTCTGGCTCGGCTGGTGCACCTGCCCCTCAGCCGTCGAGCCGGCGCCGGTCAGGGTGAACCGGAAGTTGCCGTTACTGATCTCCTTGGTGGAGTCGAGCAGGGCCTGCTTGGCGTCGCCCGCCATCGGCGCGCCGGACGGGCTCGCCGTGCCGGACGCGGTCACCGTCGGGGACGCGGTCGATCCGGCGGTGCCGGTTTGACCGCTGGCGCAGGCGGCCAGAGCGGGCGAGATCAAGGCGGCGGCTACCAGGCCGGCACCGAGTCGTCGAACAGTCATACGTGTCTCCCAAGGGGTCACCCGACGACCTGGACGGCGCCGGAAACCGGGCGACGCAGCAGCACCGTCGGCTGCGCCGCGCGATCCGAGCCGAGCAGCGCGCCCGGATCACTCCCTCTTTGTTCCCTGTCGACGCGTCGGACAATCACCCTTCTGTCTGGTTGCCCAAATTGGCCACCACCAGGGGCGTCGATCGGCGGGGCCGGTCAGCGCAGGGCACCGGCCAGTTCACGCAGCTCGTTGTCCCGGGCATCGCCGACGACGATCACCGTTCGGGTCGGCTCCAGCAGGACCAGCGCCTGCTGGTTCCCCCGAGCCGTGTAGAGCTGCCAGGTACGTCCGGCCAGCTCGGTGGGGCCCTGCGGCTGGCTCTGGCTGGTCAGTTCCGCGGGGAGCAGCCGCTCCGCCGGGACGCTGCTCTGCAGGAGTTGGATGCCCCGCCCCTCCGGCGTGAGGTAGCCGAGCCGCAGGTTCGCACCGCCCTCGACGGTCTGATAGCGGGCGCTGACCGTCAACCAGCCGGAGCCGAGCCCCTGTGGCTGGCTCACCGGAAAGACGTTCGCCGACCGGGCCTGCTCGATCGCGGGGGCCGGATCGACGGTCGCTGCCTGATCGCCGCCGAGGAATCCCCGGTAGAACGCCAGCAGCAGTGCGATCGGGACAAGCAGCACCAGCAGCGAGATTGCCATGTCCTTCGGCGACCGCTCGGATTTGCCAGGTGCCACCCGCGACGGTGGCGCGGGCCGGTCCCGGGCCGGCTCGTCCGTCGGCGGCGCGGTGGCCGGGCCCGACGGGACCAGGGCCGGTTCGCCGGCAGGCGGCGTCGGGTCGGTCGTGGCGGGCTCACCACCGGGGTAGGTGGGGACGGCGACCGGCGGCTGGCCGTCGGGCGGCGTGCGGTCGGCGGGTACGCGGTCGGCTGGCTGTGCGGGTTCCACCCCACCATCTTCGCAGCCGCCCGACCGGCGGTTTCCGGGCCATCGCCGCCCCGCGCCGACGCCGGGTCGGCCATCGTGTGAGGATCAGCGACTAAGCCGGCAGTGGGATCGCCCTACCGCCGGTCGTCCCCGCACCGTCGCGAGGAGGAGCAGCCGTCATGACGAACACCAGGACGCGGATCCCACAGGATCTCGACCGAAACCTCGCCCTCGACCTGGTCCGGGTCACCGAGGCCGCGGCCATGGCCGCCGGTCGGTGGGTGGGCCGGGGCGACAAGGAGGGCGGCGACGGAGCCGCCGTCGACGCGATGCGCAAGCTGATCAACTCGATCCAGATGCGCGGCGTGGTGGTGATCGGCGAGGGCGAGAAGGACAACGCCCCGATGCTCTTCAACGGCGAACACGTCGGCGACGGCACCGGCCCTGAGGTGGACGTCGCCGTCGATCCGGTCGACGGCACCACCCTGATGAGCAAGGGCATGCCGAACGCCGTGGCGGTGCTCGCCGTGTCCGAGCGGGGTGCGATGTTCGACCCCAGCGCCGTGTTCTACATGGAGAAGCTCGCCGTCGGGCCGGTGTACGCCGATGTGGTGGACATCAACGCCGGTGTGGCGGAGAACCTGCGCCGGATCGCCAAGGTCAAGGGCACCGACGTCGCCGAGGTGACGGTCTGCGTGCTGGACCGCAGCCGCCACGACGACCTGGTCGCGCAGATCCGCCGGGCCGGGGCGGGCATTCGGTTCATCTCCGACGGCGACATCGCGGGCTCCATCGCGGCCGCCCGGGGCGAGTCGGACGTCGACGTGTTGATGGGCATCGGCGGCACCCCGGAGGGCATCATCTCCGCCTGCGCGCTGAAGTGCATGGGCGGTGCGATGCAGGCCAAGCTCTGGCCGCGCGACGAGCAGGAGCGGGAGAAGGCGATCGCCGCAGGGCACGACCTGGACCGGGTGCTGGGCACCGATGATCTTGTCACCGGCGACAACTGCTTCTTCGTGGCGACCGGGGTCACCTCCGGGGATCTGCTGCGCGGGGTGCGTTACCGGGCCGGCGGCGCGTACACCCAGTCGATTGTGATGCGCTCGAAGAGCGGCACCATCCGGGTGATCGACTCGTACCACCGGTTGGAGAAGCTGGCGCTCTACTCCGCTGTCGACTTCGACGGTCGTCCGCTGGCCGAGCAGGAGTGACCGCCGCCGACACCGCGGCCCCGCAGGTCCTGTCGGCCAGCCGCCGGATCACCGGTGTCGCGCTGGCGTCGGGCTCCGGGGTCGCGGTGGCGTTGCAGTCCCGAATCAACGGCGAGCTGGGGGTACGCCTGGCCGACGGCTTCGCCGCCGCGGTGGTCTCGTTCGGCGTCGGCCTGTTGGTGCTGCTCGTGCTGGTGCCCGCCACCCCCGGCGGGCGGCGGGGCCTGCTCGCGACGCGGCGTGCTCTGGCGTCGGGCGCGCTGCGGCCGTGGCAGTGCCTGGGCGGGATGTGCGGGGCGTTCCTGGTGGCCACCCAGGGGCTCACCATCGGCACGTTGGGCGTGGCGGTCTTCACCGTGACGGTGGTCGCCGGCCAGACCGGCAGCAGCCTCGCTGTGGACCGGGCGGGGATCGGGCCGACGGGCCGGCAGCCGGTCACCCGGCAGCGGCTGGCCGGTGCGGTGCTCACCGTACTGGCGGTCGGCCTGGCGGTCGGCGACCGACTCGAGGACCCGGGCACACTGGCGCTGGCCCTGCTGCCCCTGCTCGCCGGAGTGGGCATCGCCTGGCAGCAGGCGGTAAACGGCCGGGTCCGGGCGGCGGCCGACAGCGCGTTGACCGCCACGCTGGTCAACTTCGCCGTGGGCACGGTCACCCTGCTCGTCGCGTTCGCGATCGACATCGCGGTACGCGGCTGGCCCACCGGCCACCTGCCGAGCGAGCCGTGGTTCTACCTGGGCGGTCCGATCGGCATCGTGTTCATCGCGATCGCCGCCGCCATCGTGCGCTTCACCGGGGTGCTGCTGCTCGGCCTGGCCACCATCGCCGGCCAGATCGTCGGGGCGGTCCTGCTGGACCTGGTGCTGCCCACCGCGGCCTCGCGCCCCGGCCTGAGCACCCTGCTCGGGGCAGCGCTGACCATGGTTGCCGTGCTGATCGCTGCTCTGGCGCGACCCGCTCGCCGCTGATCACCACCCCGTCGGATGTACATAGGGCGGGTCGGGCGGCCGGTGACGGCCACCGCGCACGAGGGTCGGGTCGACGAAGCTGGCGATCCGAACGGCCAGCAGTAGGCCCGGCACAGTGGCCAGGAGTGCGAGCGCCACCGCGATCCTGCTTTGCGGCGGGGCACCGACCAGCCAACCGGCGAGCGGCAGCCCGGACAGGAGCGCGGTGAGCAGGAGGCCGGCCAGGGCCCACCCGATCCAACTGGTCAGCGCGCCCTCGTACCAGGCGCGGACGACTAGGCCGGCTGCCGTCAGCGCGCCCCACGGCAGAATGACCATGAGCACTGCCATCGTCGTTGCGAGGTCGTCTTCGCGGCCCCAGGCCCCCATCAGCATGACCCCGACGATCAGCATCGACACGCAGCCGGCAAGCCCCCACCAGCGTCGGCCGCCACTGCGGCGGATCGCGAGGTGACCGGCGACCACGGCGACCGCGAAGCCCAGGGTGAGCGCGAGCCCGACGGCGAGCAGCAGATCCGTCTGACGTTGGCCGGGCCCGCCTTCGTCGAGACTGGGCGGATCGTCCCACCGGGGGCCCAGATCCTCCTCCTGGACGAGGTAGCCGTCGCGCCGCCACTCACCGGCCGGCAGGCGGCGCACGAAGCCGTCGCGACCGTTGGCCACCAGCACCTCATGACCACCGCTGGCGGTCGGATAGACGATCAGCTCGCGGGAGGCGAAGTGCCGGTCAAGGTCTCCCGGGTTCGGGGACCGGCGGGCCAACTCCTCGCGCCGCGCGTCCGACACCTCCCAGGCCACCCGCCACGTCGCACCGCCATCGCCACTCTGCTCCACCCGCAGGTGACCGGTGACCACTCGGTAGCAGCGTCGGGGCTCGGCCGGTACGCACGCCTGCCGCTGCCCGGCGTCCTGGTCGGACAGACGCCGCTCTTCGTCCTGGGTGGCGGACCGCCATGTGGTCGCACCGTCGTCGCTGACCGACCACCGGCCCTCCGTGGTACTCGCCGGCCACGGAGTTGCATCGGTACCGGAGCCGACCGAGATCGCCGGGAGGCCGTCGAGCATCGTGGTGCCCAGGGCGTAGGGGTAGTGGATCGCGCTGGTGGCGGTCACCGCCAACAGTGCCGGTGGCAGCACCACCAGCAGCCGGACCAGCCGGGCGGTCCGTTGGCGCACCGGGCGGCGACGTGACCGCGTCCAACTCCACCAGGACAGGCCGAGCGCCGGCAGGGTGAGCAGGTCGGTCCAGTCGGCCCGGACCAGCGACGGTCCGGCCAGCGCGGTCCAGGCCGAGGAGGCGAGCTCGGCCGCGTACCCGCTGGATTTGACGACCGCGAACCCGGCGCCCACCGCGACCAGGCCGGCCAGCGCGGCGGCCCGGGCCGGCAGCCGCGGCACCAGGAGGGTCAGCAGCACCGCGACCAGCGGTGGGGCGAGCACCAGGCCGGCGACGTCGCTCAGCTTGCCGGTCATCAGGCCGGGCAGCGCGGCCTTCAGCACATGGTCGTTGACCACCAGGGCGACCAGGGCGAGCAGTGTGGCGGGGTGGCAGAGCCAGGCCAGCGTCGTCGGCGCGCCGTCGCGCGGTGTCTCGGGACCGCTCATCCCATCAGGGTCCGGCGAGCGCGTCTCGGTCCGGCTACGGACCGGCCTGCTTCCGATACCGAAGGTCAGCCGGCGTCGGAGGAGTGCCCGGGGAAGAGGTGCGCGCTCGGGTCGATGGCCACGGCAGCGTTGTTGACCGCCGTCGCGGCCTCGCCGAAGCCGGTCGCGATGAGCCGGACCTTGCCCGGGTATTCGGTGATGTCGCCCGCCGCGAAGACCCCCGGCAGGTTCGTCGCCATGGCGCTGTCCACCAGGATGTGCCGGCGGTCCAGCCGTAGCCCCCACTCGGCGAGTGGGCCCAGGTCGGCGGTGAAGCCGAGGGCCGCCACCACGGTGTCCACCGGCAACGTCTCGGTAGCGCCACCACGCACGGTCACCTCGGCGCCGGTCACCGTGCCATCCCCGATGAGTCGGCTGACCTCGGCGTTGACCACCACCCGCACCGGCAGCGACAGCACCCGGGCGACCGTCGAGGCGTGCGCCCGGAACTTCTCCCGTCGGTGCACGAGGGTCACCGAACGGGCCAACGGCTGCAGCGCCAGCGCCCAGTCGAAGGCGGAGTCTCCGCCACCGACGATCAGCACGTCCCGGTCGGTCAACTCGGTCGGCTCGGTGACGAAGTAGACGATCCCCGAGCCGGGGGCGCCGTCGGCGCACGGCAACGGCCGAGGGCTGAAGCTGCCGAGCCCGCCGGTGACCACCACCGCGCCGCAAGCGAGCTGTTCGCCGCCGGCCAGGCCGAGCACCGGGCGACCATCGGCGTACGAGAGTTTCTCGGCACGGGTGCCGAGCAGGTACTGCGGGTTGAACGGGGCGGCCTGGGCGACCAGGTTGGCCACCAGGTCGCGGCCCTTGACGGCGGGGAAGCCGGCCACGTCGAGGATCAGCTTCTCCGGGTACATGGCGGTGACCTGACCGCCCGGCTCCGGCAGCGCGTCGATCACCGCCACCGACAACCCCCGGAACCCGGCGTAGTACGCGGCGAAGAGGCCAGCCGGACCGGCCCCGATCACGGCGATGTCGACCTCGCGCATGGCGTACCGTCGCTTTCCGCTTACGGATCAACGCTGCTGATCTAGACCGTAGGCGGGTGGCAGCGGTCGGGCAAGCACGTCTCAGAGGCGCGCCGAGGAATCGGTCAGGGCAGGCTGAGTGTGGAACCCGAGTAGTCCGGGTCATCCAGGGCCGGCCGACGGCGACGGAACAGGATCGCCGCCACCACCCCGCCGAGCAGCCCGAACAGGTGGCCCTGCCAGGAGATCCGCTCGTCGGTGGGGAGGATGCCGACCAGTTGCCAGCCGTAGAGCAGACCGACCAGCAGGAAGACCGCGAAGTTCCACCAGCTGCGCTCGACGATGCCCCGGGTGAGCAGGATGCCCAGGTAGCCGAAGATCACGCCGCTCGCGCCGACCACCACCGAGTTGGGCGAGCCGGTGAACCACACCCCGAGCCCGCTGACCAGGATGATCACCAGGGTCGACCAGAGGAATCGGCGGGCACCGGCGGCCAGGACGAAGGTGCCCAGCAGGATCAGCGGGATACTGTTGCTGTAGAGGTGGTCGAAGCCGTGGTGCAGGAACGGGGAGAAGAAGACCCCGTCCAGCCCGTCGATGCGGTGCGGGATGATGCCGGCGGTGGCGTCCAGGCCGAACGCGAGCCCCTGATCGACGGCCTCGATGAGGAAGAGGAACGGGACCACCGCGCACATCGCGACGAACGCCCGACCGAGCGCGGCGTAGAACGCCTCGGTGCCGAACCGGTGGGGGTCGCCACTTGACGGGTGCAGGGTCACCCCACAACTGCTATCAGCAAAAGTCGCCGACCGCCACTCGCGTCCCGTCAGCGCAGACCGGTGTACGCGCGACGGCGGGGCGGCCGGTCGCCCACCCGCCCCACCGTCGAACCGTCAGTAGCTGCCGTTGCTCTGGAAGTAGCCCCAGGCCCCGCAGGGCGTCTTGTACCTGCCCTTGATGTAGCCCAGCCCCCACTTGATCTGGGTGGCCGGGTTCGTCCGCCAGTCGCTGGCGACGGTCCCCATCTTGCTGCCCGGCAGGGCCTGCGGGATCCCGTACGCACCGGACGAGGAGTTGCTGGCCTTGTGGTTCCAGCCGCTCTCCTTGGTCCAGAGCTTCTCCAGGCAGGGGAACTCGGCGATGCCGAAGCCCGCGTCGATCATCATGGCGCAGCCAATCTTGCGGTTGCCGCTGTACTCCTCGCAGGACGCCGGGATCGGCCCGTCGTACGGCTTGGCGGGCGCGTTGGCCGCCTCGCGCTCGCGCTTACGGGACGCCGCGGCGGCTTCGGCCCTGCGGGCCCGTTCGGCGGCCTCCTTGGCGGCCTGCGCCGCGCGCAGCTTGGCCTGGTATTCGGCGGCCCGCTGCTTGGCGAACTTCACCTGATGGGCGGCCTGCCGGTCACGCTGGTAGGCGAGATCGGCCCGGTCGACCTCGAGGCTGACCTGCTCGGTCAGGCCCTGTTGCTGGGTTTCCCGGTCTTCGCCCAGGTAGAAGCCACCGGCAACGCCCACGGAGAGCAGCGCTACAGCAGCCGTACGGGCGCCCAACCGGCTCCACAGCCGACTCACGAAGTGGTCCCTTCGTCGGGGGCAAGGGCGCGGCGCGGCGCGGGCCACAGGCGGGCCGTCAGCCGTGCCACGAGCGCCCCGACCGGTTGCCGGTCGCACCGACGCACCGACTGTCGCCGATGCCGCCCGTCTCGGGACGAACGATCACCAACGATTCCCGTGGTGCGTGGGCGCTCGTGGGACACGATTGCGCACAGTGAGGCTGATGGGAAACCAATCGGCCGGTTTGTGATTTGGGCCACACGTAAAATGCGGACAAAAGCCCGCATAAGCACCGTTAAATCGGGATGTCCTCCAGGAGATCCGTGACCATCGCGGCGATCGGCGACCGCTCCGAACGGCTGAGTGTGACGTGGGCGAAGAGCGGATGGCCCTTGAGCGCCTCGATGACGGCGGTAACCCCGTCATGCCGGCCGACCCGCAGATTGTCCCGCTGTGCCACGTCGTGCGTGAGCACCACCCGGGAGCCCTGCCCGATCCGGGACAGCACGGTCAGCAGCACTCCGCGTTCGAGTGACTGGGCCTCGTCCACGATCACATAGGCATCGTGCAGGCTGCGCCCCCGAATGTGGGTCAGCGGCAGCACCTCGAGGATGCCCCGCGAGGTGACCTCCTCCAGCACGTTCTCGTGCACCACCGCACCGAGCGTGTCGAAGACCGCCTGTGCCCACGGCGACATCTTTTCCGACTCCGACCCCGGCAGGTAGCCCAACTCCTGGCCGCCGACGGCGTACAGCGGGCGGAACACGATCACCTTCTTGTGCCGGCGCCGCTCCATCACCGCCTCCAGCCCGGCGCAGAGCGCCAACGCCGACTTGCCGGTGCCGGCCCGACCGCCCAGCGAGACGATCCCGATCGCCTCGTCGAGCAGCAGGTCGAGAGCGACCCGCTGCTCGGCCGAGCGGCCGTGCAACCCGAACGCCTCCCGGTCGCCCCGAACCAACCGGACCGACTTGTCGGGCAGCACCCGACCGAGCGCGGAGCCACGCGCCGAGTGCAGCACCAGGCCGGTGTGGCAGGGCAGCCCGGCGGCCTCGTCGACGTCGAGCGTCTCACCGGCGTACAACTGGCCGATCTGCTCCTCGCTCAGATCCAGCTCGGACATTCCGGTCCAGGTCGGGTCACTGGCCTGGCCGTGGCGGTACTCATCGGCGCGCAGGCCCACCGAGGCCGCCTTGACCCGCAGCGGCATGTCCTTGCTGACCAGGGTCACCTCCCGCCCCTCGGCGGCGAGGTTGAGGGCGACGGAGAGGATCCGGGCGTCGTTGCTCTCGCTGCGGAACCCGGGCGGCAACACGCCGTCGTCGGTGTGGTTGAGCTCCACCCGCAGGGTGCCGCCGACGTCGTTGGCGGGCACCGGTCGGTCGAGTCGGCCATGCCGGACCCGTAGGTCGTCGAGCATCCGTAGCGACTGCCGGGCGAACCAGCCCAGCTCCGGATGGTGCCGCTTGCCTTCCAGCTCGGTGATGACCACCAGAGGCAGCACCACCTCGTGCTCCGCGAACCGGTGGAACGCCGCCGGGTCGGAGAGCAGCACGGAAGTGTCCAGGACAAAGGCCTGGCCGGCTGGTCGCGGCTCCTTGGAATCGGCCGGCGCGGCGGCCGCCGCACGGCGGCTCCTGGTGGCGCGGCGGGTTGTGGCAGTCGCGGCCGGGGTCTGGTCGGCACCGGCGGTGGTACGGCGAGTCGTCACAGGCCTGCTCCGACGGATGGGCACCCGCCACCCGTGTTCCGCCTCCTCCGGTGCCCGGGGACACGGGGTCGGATGCGGAACCCCATGCGCGAGGTCGCAGATCCGGGCGGACCGGCTGGCTCGGGAGAACCCCGCGCCATGCCTAGACGCTAGCCGCGCCGGACCCTTCCGGCTAGAGGGCGGACGTGGATCTACCAAGACGGGCTGGTGAGCACCGCTTCGCGGGGCCCCTCACCACCATGGGGGTCGGAGGCGGGCGCGGCGGAACCGGCCGGGATGCATGCCCCCTGCGCGCATCCCGGCCGGTGGGGCCACCGTCACCGGTCTGACGTGGCCCCTACGGTGCGTGTCCGCCGCGGACGACGCACCGTGTTCGTGGCGCCGGTCGGCGGGCCTGCGCCCGCCGACCGACCTCAACCGGTACGTCGGACGAGCGTGCCGGTCGGGTGCCGCCCCGTGATCGGGGCCGCCGGCGCGGTGAACGACGAGCCGGTGTACGTGGTGCCGGGGCGGGCGCCGGCGGAGCGGACCACCGCTGGGGAGACCGACAGGGCCGAGGCGATCGCCGCCTGGGCATCGCGGCGACGCCGGTTCCAGGCGCCCCGGTCACCGTCGAAGTAGCCCTGCCGGTAGCCGAAGCGGTAGCCGATGCGGTAGCTGAGCTGTCCGTGCAACCTGCCGGCCGCGTAGCTGGTGGCACCGAGCACCAGGACGAGGAACACCGCGAGGAACGGGCTCATCGGGCAGCTCCGGCCCAGCCCGGACGCCAGGTCATCGCTCCTCCGGCTCGATCGTGGTGGGATCCGCGACGAGCAGCCGGTCCAGGTCGTCGGTGCTGACCTCCTCGACCAGCTCGACGCTGATCCGGCAGCCATCCAGCACGACCTCGGCCACCGACGACCGGCGGATCTCGCCGCCGGCGTCGTAGACCCGGACGCTCAGCTCAGGGCAGCCGAGATGGGTACGCCAGGCGTTCCACTCGGCGCGATCGCCGACGCTCAACGACAGGTAGCGGCAGCCTCGGGCGAGGTAGAGCCGCCAGGGAGCGGTCAGCCCCGCAGCGACCCCCTCGGCGATCAGCCCGAAGGCCTGGGCTCGGGTGGCGAGCTCGGTCACCACACCCCCCTCGCACCGGGGGCGTGACGCATGTGAGCACCAATCGTCTCATGCACGTGACACACCGTAGATTGTCCCATGGGCGTGACAGTATCAGCTTTTCGTCCGCTTCCGGTTACCACTACGGGCATCTATTCTGCCCGCGTGACACCCCTCAACAGTGACACCGAATCGTTTACCGGAAATCCGAAGGTTCCGTCACGTCTGCGTGACAGTAGCGAGCCGGGGCACGCAATCGCCGCCGGCTGGCCGTACCGTCACGGGGTGACCGAGACGGCCAATGCGCGGAAGATCGCCTTCGCCACCTTCGTGCGGCGCGCCCTGGACGAGGCACGGGCCACCCGAGCCTGGAGTGGCACCGAGGTGTCCCGGCGCACCGGCGTCTCCCGGCAGACCATCAACCGGTGGGTCCGGGGCGACTGGGCCAGCGACCCGGAGGCCGAGCGGGTGGTCGCCTTCTGCGAGGGCCTGGGGCTCAATCCGGCTGCCGCCTTCGCCGTGCTCGGCTGGGACCGCACCGCAGCCGGCCCTCGCACCGGTCAGCCCGCCCCTCCGATGGACCCCGACGTGGAGGCGCTGCTGCGTCGCCTAATCGATCCGAACGTGTCGGACGCGGAGAAGTTCCACATCCGCGAAACCATCAGATATCTCGCATACCGCCCAACGCTCCCCGTCGATGTCCGAAAAAGGGGCAATCAAGCAGGGTAGTTCCTCAGATGGCGAAAGAACGCCTGGTCAGGTTCATTCGTTTGCCTCCACGGCTGGAACGGGCACGCTAGCGTCCCTATTCGTACTGCTTGGGCTCGTCATCGGCGGGGGGACGGGACAAGGCCGAACCCAGCCCTGCGGGACAGAAGGAGGGGTCTGTCCATGACCCTGAAGTGGTTGGCAGTCGTGGTCGCAACGGTGTCGATAACACTGTGGGCGACCGGCAACGCAGTGACCCTCGCGGTCGAAGGCGGGCAGCTCCCGCTGCTCGTCAACCTCTTTGTGCTCATCGCCGCCGGCACCGCGGTCGTTCTGGCCGTCGTCGCCGAGCTGCACGAGCGTCTGAACAACCGGCTCAGCGCGCTGACCGAGTTCCTGGTTGCGCGGCTCAACGAGATCGAGAGCCACACCGGCGATCGCAACACCGGGTTCGTGGAGGGCTATCTGTTGAGCCATGGCCAGGAGGCGGCAGTGGTGCCGTTCGGCCGGCGCGGACGAGGAGCCGCCGAACGCTGATCGCGTACCGCCGAACGGGCCCGCTCGGCCGGGAATGAGCCTCCATCGCCGGGGTACGCTGACGCGCGTGCCGCCGTTGAATCTGGGCAACCAGCAGCCGAGAACCCCGTTGAACGCCGACCAGGCCTGGCGGACCACCGCCAGGCGGGCGGCCGGGACCGTGCTCTTCTTCGACTTCGACGGCACGCTCGCGCCCGTCGACGACGATCCGAGCGCGGTACGCCCGGCACCCAAGGCGCTGGCCGCGATCGAGGCGCTGGCTTCGGTCGTGCAGCGGGTCGCGATCGTCTCCGCCCGACCCGTCGAGTTCCTTCGGGAACAGCTCGACGGGCTCGCCGGCGTCGACCTCTACGGCCTCTACGGGCTGGAGCACAGTCACTCCGGCGGGGAAACCGTCACCGAGCCGGCAGCGCTGCCCTGGGTGCCGACCATGGCGGAGCTGGCCGACCTGGCTCGGGCGGAGCTGCCGCCCGGCACGCTGGTCGAGTACAAGCGGCTCTCCGTCGCGCTGCACTGGCGGACCGCTCCGCAGCTCGGCTCGACCGTGCAGCAGTGGGGGCACGCGCAGGCCGACCGGCTGGGGTTGCGGGTGCAGGCCGGGCGGATGGTGCTGGAGCTCAAGCCGCCGGTCGATCGGGACAAGGGCATGGTGATCGGCGAGGCGATCAAGGGCGCCACCGGCGCCTGGTACTTCGGCGACGACGTCTCGGACATCAAGGCCTTCGCCGCCCTGCGCGCCCGCGCCGCCGCCGACCCGGATTTCCTCGGCGTGTGCGTGGCAGTGGCCAACCCGGAGACCGGCCACGAGGTGGCCAACGCCGCCGACCTGACGATCGAGTCTCCGGCCGCCCTGGGCGACTTCCTCACCCGGGCACTGACCCACCTGCCCTGACCGGGCCGGGCCCGGCGGCGACAGACGCGTCGCCGCCCGGTTCAGGCACCGTAGCGGCGTTGCCTGGTGGCGTACGAGCGCAGTGCGCGCAGGAAGTCGATGTGCCGGAAATCCGGCCAGTTGAGCTCGCAGAAGTAGAACTCCGAGTGCGCGGACTGCCAGAGCATGAAGCCGGACAGCCGCTGCTCGCCGCTGGTGCGGATGACCAGGTCGGGGTCGGGCTGCCCCCGGGTGTAGAGGTGCTCGGCGATGTGCTCGACGTCCAGCACCTCGGCCAGCTCCTCGATCGTGCCGCCGGAGGCGGCGTGCTCCAGCAGCAGCGAGCGGACCGCGTCGGTGATCTCCCGGCGACCGCCGTAGCCCACCGCGATGTTGACCTCCGCGCCGCCGGTGCGCTCGTGGGTGCGCTCCTCGGCGCCCTTGAGCGCCGCCGCGGTCTGCGCCGGGAGCAGATCGAGCGCCCCGACGATACGCAGCCGCCAGGGGTTGCCCTCCTCCGCCAGCTCCACCGCCAGGTCCTCAATGATCTTGAGGAGGGGGTCCAGCTCACTGGCCGGACGGCGCAGGTTGTCGGTGGCCAGCAGGTAGAGGGTGACGTGCCCGACGCCGGCCTGGTCACACCAGCCGAGGACGTGCTTGATCTTTGCCGCGCCGACCCGGTGCCCGTCGTTCGGGTCGAGGAAGCCCATTTCCCTCGCCCATCGGCGGTTGCCGTCACACATCACCCCAACGTGCCGGGGCACCGGCTTACCCGCGAGCTTCGCCGTGAGCCGGCGCTCGTACACGGAGTAGATAAGCTCCCGCAGCGTCATCACCTAGCAGCGTAGCGACCCTTCGGCCAGATCATTGCCTCGGAGCCCCATCCCGACCGCGCAGACCGATGCCGATCATTGCCAAGGTGCGAGCGGTGAGACGTCCGTCACCCAGTCCCAGCTCGACCACGTCGGAGAAGACCCGGCCGTCCCGATGAGCCGCCCGGACCGCCGCGTCCACCACCCGGCGCCGCCGCGCCAACCAGGCCGCGGTCGAGCTGTGTCGCAGGTGAGTGCCGAGACGACGACGCAACCCCTGGGTGTAGCGGCGGGCGGCCCTCTCGGGTGTCTGGGCCGCCGCCGCACCGGCGAGCGCACCGGAGAGCAGCGCGTAGAAGATCCCCTCCCCGGTGAACGGATTGATCAGTGACAGCGCGTCCCCGGCCAGCAGCGTGCGCCCCCGCCCTGGTGCCGGCCGGTGGGTGGACAGCGGCAGATGATGGGCGCGCAGTGCGCTCACCGTCGCCAGGTCGGTGCCGGGCAGCAGCGCGGCCAGCCGGTCCAGCAGGTAGGCCCTGCTCAGCGGCTCCCCGCGCAGCACCTCCCCGTACCCGACGTTCGCCCGCCCGTCACCGATCGGAAACGACCAGGCGTACGCCGGCCAGCGCGCCTTCGAGGTGACGATGAGCTGCTCGGACGGGCCGGGCAGAGCCGGGGCGTACCCACGGATGGCCAGCGCCAGGTGCCGGTCGGGATTCTGCGGGTGGCCGAGCGTCCGACGCACCACCGACCCGGCGCCGTCCGCGCCCACCACCACCCGGCCGGACAACTCCCCGTCGAGCACCACCCGGTCGGCGCGCGGCTCGACCTGGCGCACGGTGTGCCGGCGCAGCTGCGCGCCGGCCGCCACGGCGGCTGCCACCAGTCGCGCGTCGAAGACCTCCCGGGGCACGGTGTACGCGGGCCGGGGCAGCGCCCGGGCCACGGCGCCGCCGCCCGGCGAGATCATGCGCAACGCGGGGAGCGGCGCATAGCCCGCCACCGCCTCGGTCACCCCCAGCTCGGCGAGCATGTCCACCGAGTGCGCGGCGATCCCGTCGCCGCACGCCTTGTCCCGAGGAAAGTCGGCCCGGTCCAGCAGCAGAACACTGGCGCCCGCCCTGCGCGCGGTCAGCGCGGCGGCTGCCCCGGCCGGCCCCGCTCCCACCACCACCACGTCGAACTCGTCGCTCACCGCGCGCCTCCCTCCGACCGATGCGGCACGGCCGACCGTTCCCGCACTGCCCCGGCGATCCCCCGCGCACCGCATGCCAACAGGTGTGATCGCCGCCACCGCCATCCTCCCCCAGCCCGCCCATTACCGACCGGCCTGCGCGGCGCGCGGCGCGACTGCCACCGCTGACCTCGCGCGATCTTGCATTTTGTGCCGCCGCTTCACGCCCTTTGCACCCTTTATCCCGACTGGAACTGCAAGATCGACGGCTGTTGGGGCGGGGCGCGGTGTAGGCCGTACAGGGCGAGCGCTGCTGCGGCGAGTAACGGGCCGCCGTCGCGGACCAGGCCGTCCAGGCCCAGCAGCCACCAGCACAGGGGCAGATCCACGGCGAGTACGGCCACCGTGACGACGACCAGCAGGCCACGCGCCCAGTCCTTGCCCCGCATCAGGAACGCGGTACAGAACAGCACCGCGTAGCTGGCCGTGATGCCCGCGCCGAACCAGAACAGCACGGCCGGTACCGCGGTCAGTCGACCATCCAGAATGGAGCCCCCGGCCACCAGCGCCGGCACCAGCATCAGTGGGCTGTAGGTGAACGCGGCCACCCGGCTGGTCAACAGCCAGGCGCTGGCCTGCGGTCGGCGCGGCGGGGTCTCCCGCCAGGAGATGCCGTCCCGGTCGATGACAAGCCGGGGTCGGTGGCGGACCAGGTGCCCGGCCAACGCCGACGAGCGGTAGAGCAGCCAGACCACCGCCGCACAGAGCGCGGTGAGCACGGCGAAACCGAGCAGGCCGGGCAGCGGCGGCACCCCCTGCCGGGGCACGATGATCCGGCCGACGGCGAAGATCGTGGTGACCGCGAGGATCAGCCCGAACGGGCGCGCCACCACACGGCCCCGCCGCACGTGCCCGATCAACAGCAGGAAGCCGAACGAACGCAGCATCGCCCAACCGGTCCGTACGGCCAGCCCGAAGCCCTGCTCCGGGGCGTACCACCAGTTGAGCAGCTCGACCACGACGGTGGCCGCGGCGGTCGTCGCGAGCAGGAAGGTGAGCACCCGGACGGCGGACGGCCGCCGGACCTCGGTCTCGGCGGCCGTCCTCATGGGATCCGATGATGCCCGCGAAGGGCCTCGTTCACACCTACCGCTGCGGTTGCGCGGCGTCCAGCCGGGCGCGCAGCGCGTCCAACTCGGCCCACAGCACGCCGGGCAGCTTGTCACCGAACTTCTCGAACCACTCGGTGATCATCGGCAGCTCGTTGCGCCACTCGTCCGGGTCGACCTTGAGCGCAATCCGGACGTCCTCCGGAGTCATGTCCAGGCCCTCGACGTCCAGCGCGTCGGGTGCCGGAACCATGCCCACCGGGGTCTCCACCGCGTCGGCCTTGCCCTCGATCCGCTCGACGACCCACTTGAGCACCCGGGAGTTCTCCCCGAAGCCCGGCCAGAGGAACGAGCCGTCCGGGTCCTTGCGGAACCAGTTGACGTAGTAGATCTTCGGCAGTTTCGCCTCGTCGCCGTCGGCGCCCTTGCCCATCTCGATCCAGTGCCGGAAGTAGTCGCCCGCGTGGTAGCCGATGAACGGGAGCATCGCCATCGGGTCGCGGCGGACCACGCCGACCGCGCCGGACGCGGCGGCCGTCGTCTCCGACGAGAGCGTCGCACCCAGGTAGACGCCGTGCACCCAGTCGCGGGCCTCGGTCACCAACGGGATGGTGTCCTTGCGGCGACCACCGAAGAGGATCGCGTCGATCGGCACGCCGTTGGGGTCGAAGTACTCGTCGGCGAGGATCGGGCACTGGGTGATCGGGGTGCAGAACCGGCTGTTGGCGTGCGAGGAGAGGCCCTCGCTCTCCGGCGTCCAGTCGTTGCCCTTCCAGTCGATCAGGTGCGCCGGCGGCTCACCCATGCCCTCCCACCAGATGTCGCCGTCGTCGGTGAGGCTCACGTTGGTGAAGATCGAGTTGCCCCGGTCCAGCGTGCGCATGGCGTTGGCGTTGGTCTTCCAGTCGGTGCCGGGCGCGACGCCGAACAGGCCGTACTCCGGGTTGACCGCGTAGAGCCGGCCGTCCGGGCCGAACCGCATCCAGGCGATGTCGTCGCCGATGGTCTCGACCTTCCAACCCGGAATGGTGGGCTCCACCATGGCCAGGTTGGTCTTGCCGCACGCCGAGGGGAAGGCACCGGCGATGTGGTGGACCTTGCCCTCCGGCGAGGTGATCTTGAGGATCAGCATGTGCTCGGCGAGCCAGCCCTCGTCGCGCCCCATCACGCTGGCGATCCGCAGGGAGTAGCACTTCTTGCCGAGCAGCGAGTTGCCGCCGTAACCGGAGCCGTACGACCAGATCTCCCGGGTCTCCGGGAAGTGCGAAATGTACTTGGTGTCGTTGCACGGCCAGGCAACGTCCTGCTGGCCGGGGGCGAGCGGGGCGCCGATCGAGTGCAGCGCGTGCACGAAGTCCGCGTTGTCGCCCATCGCCTCGAGGACCCGGGCGCCCATCCGCGTCATGATCCGCATCGAGGCGACCACGTACGGGCTGTCGGTGATCTCGACACCGAACATCGGGGACTCTGCCTCGACCGGGCCCATGACGAACGGGATGACATACATGGTGCGACCGCGCATGGAACCGCGGTAGAGATCGTTCATCGTCCGCTTCATCTCGGCCGGCGCCATCCAGTTGTTGGTGGGGCCGGCGTCCGCCTCGTCGACGGAGCAGATGAAGGTGCGTTCCTCGACCCGGGCGACATCCGTCGGGTCGGTACGCGCGTAGAACGAGTTGGGCTTCTTTTCCGGGTTCAGCCGGATCAGTGTGCCGGCCTCTACCAGTTCATCGGTGAGGCGGCGCCACTCCTCGTCGGACCCGTCCACCCAGACGACACGGTCAGGGGTGGTCAGTTCTGCGACCTCACGGACCCAGGCGAGCAGTTTCGGATGGGACGTCGGGGCCTGATCGATACCCCGCACTACAGCCGGAGCAACCATGACACATCTCCTTGTGGTCGACGCTGACCGATCTATGGGATGCACGAGACTCAGCGGCGCGATGCGTCGCCTTCGTGGAAACCTGGGATTGGCCTCAGCGTAAACCGGGCAGCCTTCCGAGTCAGTGGGACTGGTTGTGAAGAACTGCACAAGGTACGGCCACGCTGCGGCATCACGAGCTGATACCCGCTTTCCCGCGCAGTTTCACGCAAATCTTGTTGTGCACCCCGGCGGACGCTTGTTGCGGTCGGGCCGTGGACCTGCCCCGCCGACCGGTGCGTGGATCCCCGTTCCGGGCCGCGTCACTCCTCCCAATTGGTTACGCTGCGTTCAACATTTCCGCACACAGCGATGCGCTTCCGAGCGGCCACGCCCGCTTGCCGTAGCTACCCCTCCGACTGGTCGACAGCCGGTAGGCTCGCCCCGTGGCCGCCACGATGACCGGGGAACAACCGGGCCCCCGGCAGACCCGACGGGGTCTCGTCGGCAGACTGCTGGACCGCTTCGGTCACCTGCTCCGCGAGCTGAGCAAGTTCGCCACCGTGGGCGGTATCGCCTTCCTCATCGACTTCGCGCTCTTCAACTATCTGACGAGCAGTCGGGGCATCGAAGAGTTGACGGCGAAAACGATCTCCACCGTGATTGCGGCCTCCATCGCCTTCCTGGGCAACCGGTTCTGGACCTGGCGGCACCGTCAGCGCAGCAACCCGGCCCGCGAGTACGCCCTGTTCTTCTTCTTCAACGCGGTCGGCCTCGGCATCACGGTGGCCTGCCTCGCGATCAGCCGCTACGGGCTCGGCAGCATCTGGCCGGCCGTGTTCCAGACGCGCCTGGCCGACAACTTCGCCAGCTACATCGTCGGCACGGGCCTCGGGACGCTGTTCCGATTCTGGTCGTACCGGCGGTTCGTCTTCGTCGAAGCGGGAACTCCGACCCTTCCGCAGGTGAAGCCCGACCGTGACCACGAGGCGTGACCTGCCGCCCACTCGTTCGGCCGGTGGTCGCCGGCCGTACCGACTGCCTTAAGGTGTTTCGCATGCGTCTTGTCCGCCTGCTGCCTGAGCGTTGGCAGAAGTTCATCCACGAGGCGCTCAAGTTCGGCATCGTCGGCGGCGTCAACACCGTCATCAATTACGCGGTGTTCAATGCCCTTGCACTGACCGTTTTCGTCAATGGTCAGTTGAAGGCGACCGTGATCGCGACCATCGTCGCCACGATCACGTCGTATCTGATGAATCGGCACTGGACGTACCGGGATCGCCCGAAGGCGCTCCGGCGCGAATACGTCCTGTTTTTCCTGTTCAACGGGGCTGGCCTGCTCATTGAGCTGGGCGCCGTGGCAGCGGCCAAGTACGGCCTCGGCATACATGGCCTGCTGGGGTTGAACCTGGCCAAGACCGTCGGCGTCATACTGGCCACACTGTTCCGTTTCTGGTCATACCGGACCTTCGTCTTCCAGCCCGTCGCACCGGTCGAGGACGAGGCGAAGCCCGACTCCACCTGGCACGGAATCCCGCGCGACGAGTGGGACACCATGGCGGAAATGGACCCGGTCGCCGAGCTGGCCGATTCCGTGTCCGAGCTGGAAGAGGCGGAGTCCGCGGAACGCGCCGACTCAGCGCCCGGCGCACCCCCGCAGGGTCGGCCCACCCGGAGGAGGAGCGTCAGCCCCGCCGCCGACCTGGACGCGGAACTCGCCGCGGAGCTACACGTCGGCACCCGCCGCGCGCCCCGCCGGTGACGACACCCGCCGCACGCTCCGGCACCGGGCAACCCGCCGAGCTGTTCTTCGAGGATCTCGTTCCAGGGCTCACCGTCGACCTCGGCGTGGTCACCGTAGATGGCGACGAGATGGTCGCCTTCGCCCGCCGCTTCGACCCGCAGTGGTACCACGTCGACCCCGACCTGGCCGGGGCGAGCCGGCACGGCGCTCTGATCGCCAGCGGCTTCTACACGGTCAGCCTGTTCATGCGCGCGTACGTCGACCACCTGCTGTCCCGGGCAGCCGCGGACGCGTCCCCCGGCCTGGAGGAGTTGCGCTGGCTCGCCCCCGTACGCGCGGGCGACCGGCTCGCCGTTCGGGTCGACGTGATGGGCGCCCGACCGTCAACCGCCCGTCCAGGGCTCGGCACCGTCAGCCTCACCGGCACCATGCTCCGCCTCGGCTCGGACGACCGGCCCGAGCAGGAGGTGTTGCGGACCCGCTTCCGGGGCTGGTTCGCCGTGCGACCAACCGAAGCCGACCCGACCAACGCCGACCTGCCTCCCACGAGCGACCCGGCCGACACCGACCCGGCCGGGATCAGCCTGCCCGGGCCGGAACGACCCGAAACCGTCGCATCCAGGGCCGAAGCAAACGACTGACCCGCCCCGACACCGTGCGGCAGGGCGGGCCTCAATCGGTCCGGATCAGGTCGTGGTGTCGCGCAGCGGCTTGCCGTCCTGCATGTCGGCGAGGATGTCGCGCATCTCCCCGTCGCCCAGCGAGTGCCTGTCGTGCTGTGCCTCGATCAGCTCGTACAGGGTGGTCTGCACCTTCCCGACGTTTGGCACGTCGGCGAGCACCGACTGGCCCCGCTCACCGGCCGACTCGATGGTGAGCGTGCCGGCGCCGAGCAGCCGTTCGAGGAAATGCTGGTTCATCGAATGGTCATTGACCCGGGTGAGCGGAAGGTCCCGCCGGGCTCGGGAGAAGACACCCTGCTGCAGCAGCACCCGCTCGTTGGTGAACAGGTAGTGCGTGGTGCGCCAGACCAGGAACGGCCACAGACCGAGCCAGAGCACCGCGACCAGGGCGATCACTCCAATCACGGCCAGCGCGATCGAACCGCCGCCACTTTCGGGCAGCAGGAGCACACCGACCACCACTGCGGCGATGGCCAGCACCAGCACCGCGATCGGCTGGATCAGCGCCTTCCAGTGCGGGTGCAGGTGAAGCACGACATGCTCGTCCTCGGTGAGCACGTCTTCAGGAAACGCCACGGGGAACCTCCAACGCGATTTTCTTGACGCGCCGACGGTAAACCCCCAAAGGGGCATCACAACATCCGCCGCGCGGCCCCACCCACTCTTCGCGATCTTGCACTTCTGGTCGCCGCGCTACGGCCTTCGTCCGTTTCGACCGGGCAGCAACTGCAAGATCGCGGGGTGGGGATGGGTCAGCGCAGGTGGAGGACGTCGCCAGCCGCCAGGGTGCGGGTGGTTTCTGGGGTAGTGACCTGTAGTTGACCGTCTCGGTCCACTCCTGTCGCGGTGCCGGTCAGGGCCTCGCCGTTGGGAAGCAGGACGCGCACCTCGCGCCCGACCGTCGCGCAGGCCGCCAGGTAGGCGTCACGCAGGCCGCTGGCCACCGCGTCGCCGCCCGCGGAACGCCAACGGTCGTACCAGTCAGAGACCGCCCGCAGCAGTGCCCGCAGCAGCGGGTCCCGGTCGGTGGCCGCCGCGCCAGCGAGTTGCAGCGAGGTCGCCGGCAGCCCGGTCGGATTCACCGGCAGCTCGTCGGCACGCAGCGTCACGTTGAGCCCGATGCCGAGCACGATGGCCGGCGGTTGGTCTGGTGCGCGCCCCGGCACCGCCTCAGCCAGCACACCCGCGCACTTCGCGTCGTCGATCAGCAGGTCGTTGGGCCACTTCAGGGTGGCCTCCAGCTCGGCCAGCCGGGCCACCGCCTCGACCAGCGCCACGCCGGCCAGCAACGGCAGCCACCCGTACCCCGTGGGTGTCGCCGGTAGCCAACCGCGGTCCGGCACGGCCTCGCCGGGCCTCAGCAGCACGCTGGTGGCGATGCCTGCTCGGGGCGGCGACTCCCAGACCCGGCCACGCCGGCCACGCCCCGCGGTCTGCCGCTCGGCGACCACGACCAAGCCCTCGGGCTCGCCGGACCGGGCCGCCTCGGCCACGTCGGCGTTGGTGGATTCGGTCTCGGTGCGCAGCTCCAGCCGGGCCCACGGCCCGTTCGGCGCGACCAACGCACGGCGCAGCCGGGCCGCCGACAGCGGCGGGCGGTCCAGATCGTTGTACGGGGAGCCCGGCATTCCGCCAGCCTACGGCGGTGGCCGCGGCGGCACTGAGGCGTACTGCACAGCGGCACGGACCTGAACCATCGTTATATTCCCTGGGTGACTACCGAGACCGGGACCAACATCCACAGCACCGCGGGCAAGCTGGCGGACCTGGAGCGCCGGGTCGACGAGGCGGTGCACGCCGGGTCGGCCCGCGCGGTCGAGAAGCAGCACGCGCGAGGCAAGAAGACCGCCCGCGAGCGGATCGAGATGCTGCTCGACGAGGGCTCGTTCGTCGAGCTCGACGGGCTGGCGCGGCACCGGTCCACGGCCTTCGGCCTGGAGAAGAACCGCCCGTACGGCGACGGTGTGGTCACCGGCTACGGCACGGTGGACGGCCGGCAGGTGTGCGTCTTCGCGCAGGACTTCACGGTCTTCGGTGGTTCACTCGGTGAGGTCTTCGGCGAGAAGATCGTCAAGGTGATGGACCTGGCCATGAAGATCGGCTGCCCGGTGGTCGGCATCAACGACTCCGGCGGCGCACGTATCCAGGAGGGCGTGGTCTCGCTCGGCCTCTACGGTGAGATCTTCTTCCGCAATGTGCGGGCCTCCGGCGTCATCCCGCAGATCTCCCTGGTGATGGGGCCCTGCGCCGGTGGCGCGGTCTACTCGCCGGCGGTCACCGACTTCACCGTGATGGTCGACCAGACCTCGCACATGTTCATCACCGGCCCGGACGTGATCAAGACGGTGACCGGCGAGGACGTCGGCATGGAGGAGCTGGGCGGGGCGCGCACGCACAACTCCCGCAGCGGCAACGCGCACTACCTCGCCAGCGACGAGGAGGACGCGGTCGAGTACGTCAAGGCTCTGCTGTCGTACCTGCCGTCGAACAACCTCGACGAGCCCGTGGTCTTCGAGGCTCCCGCCGAGCTGGCGATCAGCGACGAGGACCGGGAGCTGGACACCCTGATCCCGGACTCGGCCAACCAGCCGTACGACATCCACAGGGTGATCGAGCACGTCCTCGACGACGGGGAGTTCCTCGAGGTCCAGCCGCTCTACGCGCAGAACATCGTGGTCGGCTACGGCCGGATCGAGGGGCGGCCGGTGGGCGTGGTCGCCAACCAGCCGATGCACTTCGCCGGCACCCTGGACATCGCCGCCTCCGAGAAGGCCGCACGGTTCGTCCGTACCTGCGACGCGTTCAACATCCCGGTGCTGACCTTCGTGGACGTGCCCGGCTTCCTGCCCGGCACCGGCCAGGAGTGGGACGGCATCATCCGCCGGGGCGCCAAGCTCATCTACGCGTACGCCGAAGCGACCGTCCCCAAGGTCACCGTGATCACCCGCAAGGCGTACGGCGGAGCGTACGACGTGATGGGTTCCAAGCACCTCGGCGCGGACCTGAACTTCGCGTGGCCGACGGCCCAGATCGCCGTGATGGGCGCACAGGGTGCGGTGAACATCCTCTACCGCTCCGAGCTGGCTGGCGCCGAGGACCCGGCGGCGGTCCGGGCCGAGAAGATCGCCGAGTACGAGGACACCCTGGCCAACCCGTACGTGGCAGCCGAGCGCGGTTACATCGACTCGGTGATCGCGCCGCACGAGACGCGCACGCAGATCGTCCGGGCGCTGCGAGTCCTCCGCAGCAAGCGCGAAACCCTGCCCCCCAAGAAGCACGGCAACATCCCCCTCTGATCTCGCCGCTGCCTGCTGACCCCGAGCCCGGGGATCAGCAGGCCGGGTTGGCGGCGGCGCACATCCGGGCTGCCGCCGCCACGGCGAGCTGCCGGAGTTTCGCCTCGGTGCCGTCATCTGCGATGCGGAGCAGCGAGACAGTGTCGCCGACCCGGACGACGGCCAGGAGGGTCGGCGGCGGTGCATTGCCGAGCGTCTGCCCGGTCTGCACGTCCCGAGGGGCCGTGAGCGAGTCCCGCAGGATGGCGGCGTCATCCCCCGCGAAGCCCCGCTGCACCACCGCCCACCGGTGGATCACCTCGATGGTGTGGGTGCTGTCTACCGTCTCCCACTGCTCGACGCTTCGCCACTCGGCGCAGGGCGCGACCAGGTCGTCCAGACTAGTGAAGAGCTGTCGAGCCGTCTCGGGTACCAGCCTGAAGAGATCCTGCATGACCAGGGCGTCGCCTGGCACGAGGACGCCCTGAGTGGGCTTCCGCATGAGGGTCTGTGAACGGGACAGGATGGACATCTGCCAGCCGTCCGATCGCCCCTGACTCGTCCGGCAGTGGCCGAGCATGTCCTCCAGCCGGACCGGCTCGCCCAGCCCTGCCTGGTTGAGCTGGACGTAAACCGGCTGCGGCAGGTCGGCCGGCTGCAACAGGGCGTCGGTGGTGATCTCGTGCCGGGTCGGCGAGGCGGAGGGCGCGGCGGCCGGCAGGACCGGTGGCGGGGACGTTCTCGGGGCGGCGACCGCCACGGCGGAGAACCCGGCGAGGGCCAGCACGACGGTCGCCACGACGATCTTGCGCTGGCTGCGGCGACGGCCCCGGGAGCGGATCTCCTCCGGGCCGAGCCAGCGCACGTCCTGCAGGTCCCGCTGGATCTGTTCGACGAACGTCGGGTCGTCACGCATCGGTTGCCTCCTCCAGGTCAGAGACGGCGAGCAGACCGGCGAGCGCGGCACGCCCCCGGGAGAGTCGAGCCTTGACCGTGCCCACCGGGGCTGCGGTCTCCCGCGCCACGTCGGCGACCGGCATGCCCATCAGGTAGTACAGGGCGATCGCGACGCGTTGCTCCTCGGGCAGTAGACGCAGCGCGGCGACCACCTCGACGGTGTCGGTGCCCGGCCCGGGAACCGTCTCGGTCGCGCCGTGCCGCAGGTACGCGCGGGCCCGGCTCCGCAGACTGCGCCACCGGCTGACCGCGATCCGGCTGGCCACCACCCGCAGCCACGCCTCCGGGTCGTCGTACCCGCTGACCGTCGACCAGCGCTGCCACGCCCGGATGTACGCCTCCTGCACGGCGTCCTGCGCCTCGCCCCGATCGCCGGTGAGGGCGTAGACGAACCCGAGGAGTCGTTGCCGACTCCCCCGGTAGAACTCGTCGAACCCGTCGACGTCCGGCACCCGCTACCTCCCCGTGTCGGTCGCTGGGAACACGCACCGGCAAGGGCCGTTGGTTGCCCGGTCAGGCGATCGACTTTTCCAGCTCGGTGAGCGGGAACGCGCCGGCCCCGATCCGCTCCCGGACCGCCCGGCGTACGGCCCGCTGCACGGCCACGTTGGCCGGCGTCGGTACGCCGTGCAGCCGGCCGAGCAGCGCGATCTCTCCGTTGAGGTGGTCGACCTCGGTCGAACCGGTGCCCCGGGCCAGGCTCTGCCAGGTCGAGCCGCCGGAGCGTGCCTCGCCGTCGACCGGGCGTTGCCCGACCAGGTCGCCGCGTTCGGCCTTCTCCTCCTCCGGCGAGGTGTGCGCGATGCCGGCGGCGGCTAGCGCGGCGACGCCCTCGGCGCGTACCCGCTCGACCAGCACGTCCGGGATGTCCCGGCCGAGCAACGCCTGGAGGCCGTTACCGAGGTTGCTGAGCAGCTTGCCGTACTTCCAGCGCAGTACGTCCGCACGTACCGGGGCGACGAACCCGGCGGCGCTCAGATCGGCGGCGATCGCCCGGTCGGTGTCGTCGGCGCCTCCGGGGTACCGCCCGATGTGGAGCATCCCGGGGTGCGGGTACCCGTTGGCCACCACCACGCCCGGGTCCAGGTGGGTGGCCGGCAGCCAGACGCAGACCGGGTGCACATCGGCGAAGAGCCGCAGCGCGGCCCGCTCGTTGGCCACCCCGTTCTGTGCGGTCACCAGCGGCAGGCGCTCGCCGGCCGTGCCGCCACCGACCACCGGCGCGTCCACCCAGGCGCCCAGCGCGGCAGCGGTGTCCTGCGACTTCACGGTGAGGATCAGCACGGTGTCCGCTGGCAGCGGCTGGTCACCGGGCCCGTCCACGGCGGTGAGCCGGGCGGTGACCTCGCCGTCGGGCTGCCGCAGGGTCAGACCCCGCGCCCGGATCGCGTCGAGGTGCGCACCCCGCGCCACCAGGGTCACGTCCCGGTCGGCGTGGGCCAGCCGTACGCCGATGGTCCCGCCGACCGCACCCGCGCCGATGATCACGTATCGCATGTCCCCATTCTGCCCGCCCCTGGTCAGGCGGTCAGGCCGGCCTTGGTGAGGATTGGGCCGGCCAGGAGGAGCGCGCCTGCGACCAGGGCGGCCAGGTTGACCAGGGTAAAGACGGTCACCCAGAAGAGCGGCGGGAACGGGGTGAGCCCGGCGAGCTGGTCAGCGTCGGAGGCGGGCATCCGGCCACGCGAGCGCATCCGTTGCAGCTCGACCACCGGCCGCACCCCGCCGAGCAGCAGGAACCACACCCCGGTGTACGCGAACGCGGCCTGGACCTGCGGCATCGCGTACCACGAGACGGCGAAGACCAGCACGCCGGTGAGCAGCAGCGACACCACACCGAAGGCGTTGCGGATCATGACGAGCATGGCCAGCAGCAGCGCCACCGCGATCCAGAGCAGCAGCGTGATCCGGTTGCCGCCCAGCAGCCAGGCGCCGGCCAGCCCGACGAGCGGCGGGGCGACGTAGCCGGCGAGCAGGGTGAGGATCATGCCCGGTCCGGTGGGGCGACCGGCGGAGAGCGTCAGCCCCGACGTGTCCGAGTGCAGCCGGATGCCGCGCAGCTTTCGGCCGGTGAGCAGGGCGACCAGGGCGTGCCCGCCCTCGTGCGCGATGGTGATGGCGTTACGGGCGATCCGCCACGGCAGCCGGGTGGAGACCACCACCAGCGCGACGGCAGCGGTGATCAGCACCAGCAGCGCTGGGGGGTCCGGCTGCGCGCCGAACAGCGTGTCCCACTTCTCGCCCAACCCGTCGATCGACATCATGGGGCGCGAGCCTACCGGCGGCGTTCCGGTGTCGATCCCCGGCCATCAGCTCGTATCGTGTGAGACTGAGCAGGTGAGTTCCGAAGCGGAAGGCGGACGCCGATGAGCGCGGCACCCCTTGAACCACACATCGGGTTGTGGACCGAGGAGGACTATTTCGCCCTCGGGGAGACCGCGGACCGGATCGAGCTGCTCGACGGGAGCCTGATCGTGAGCCCAGCCCCAAGCAAGCGGCACCAGTTGGTGTCATGGGAACTCGTCTACAGCCTGCGCCGAGCGGTACGACCACAGAACCTGCTCACCTTCGAAGCGGTCAACGTACGGCTCGGGGTGGACCGGATCGTCATCCCGGACGTGGTCGTCGCCAACACCGACGATGAGGGCACGGTGGTGGAGGCCGCTGAGGTGGTGCTGGTCTGCGAGATCGTCTCGCCGGGCAACGCAGCCGCCGACCGCTTGGTCAAAATGCAGCTCTACGCCATCGCGCGAATCCCCTGGTACCTGCTGGTCGAGCAGGACGGGGACGGTCACTCGCTGCGGCTGTTCCGGCTGGACGGCGAGCACTACGTCGAGGACCAGGTGGCAAAGCCCGGCGAGACGCTGACCGTCGTCGAGCCCTTCCGCTGGCAGCTCGACCCGGCCACCCTGCGCTGATTCGTCCTGCCCCCAGCCAACGGACCTTCATAGCCGTCAATGAAGCTTTTTTCAGTCACCCTTGTGATCTAGGGTACTTACCTCCAATGATGGGTGTCGATAGAGCGACGTCCTTGGAGGCACTCATGGCTCGTACCCGATCATCGCTGCGCCGCGCGCTCGCGGCCGGCCTCACCGTCCTCGCCACCGCGGCGGCGGCCCTGGTCGCGACCGCCGGACCGGCGGCCGCCGCCACCACACCCGGCATCGACGTGTCCAACTACCAGGGCACCATCAACTGGACCAGCGTCCGCAACGCGGGCATTCAGTTCGCCTTCATCAAGGCGACCGAGGGCACCAGCTACAAGGACCCGCGCTTCAACACGAACTACGTCAACGCGTACAACGCCGGGGTGATCCGCGGGGCGTACCACTTCGCCCGGCCGAACATCTCCGCCGGCTCGACCCAGGCCAACTACCTGGCCTCCAACGGCGGCGCCTGGTCGGCGGACAGCCGCACCCTGCCCGCCGCGCTGGACATCGAGGGCAACCCGTACGCCGGCGGCTACTGCTACGGGCTCAGCACGACCGGGATGCGCAACTGGGTGCAGGACTTCCTGAACACCTACCGCTCCCGCACCGGCCGGTACGCGGTCATCTACACCACCACGAGCTGGTGGAACCAGTGCACCGGCAGCTGGACCGGCCCGTGGGCCAACCACCCGCTCTGGCTGGCCCGCTGGTCGAGCACGCCGGGCACCCTGCCGGCCGGCGCTCCGGTGTGGAGCTTCTGGCAGTACACCAGCACCGGCGCGGTCTCCGGGATCAGCGGCAACGTGGACCGCAACTACTGGAACGGCGACCGGAGTCGGCTGATCGCGTTGGCCAACAACACCTGATCGGGCCGTTGGCGGCAGCGGGATCGACGGTCACCTCACGGTCGACAATCGGTCCGGCTGCCGCCACACCACCGGGTACGGGTCAGGCCCGCCGCCGGCTCAGGGCCGGCACCACAGCGTCCTCACGAGCCAGCGCGCCCCGGCGGGTCAACCGCCAGGCAGCCACGCCAAAGCCGGCAACAATCACGACGCCGAGCAGTGCGATGAGCACCGAAACCCCCGCGCTGACCAGCAGCAGAATCGCGTCGCCGAGCGCCACGAGCATCCACAGTGCCAGCCGGGGCCGAGTGTCCCTCCGTCGGTAACCCATGTCGTGCCTCCTTCCGTCGTCGAAGGTCAAGTACCCACGACGACGCAAGGTCATGCGAATGAGTTTCAGTCCTGACGGTCGGGCACGAAGCCCTTGGCGATCCGGTCGAAATTCGGCAGGTTGGCCTGCCAGTCCTTCTCCGCGATCTCCCACCGCAGGGCGTACCCCCGGTTCTTGGCCGTGACGAACCCGCGGTTACGGACGTGGATCCGCTGCCCGTCCCGGGTCTCCAGCCACTCCCAGTCCGCACAGGTCTTCCAGAAGTCGCAGGCCTTGTTGCTGAGGTACTGGTAGTTGTTGACGAGCGTCTTGCGGGTTGGTTCCTGCGCCCGCCAGTCCGCGACCGCATCCTTCTTCGGGGTGTTGGTCCACTGCACAAGCAGCTTTCCCGGCCCGTTGGACTGGTTGAAGACGACAGTGTTGCCGTTGACCTGGCTACGCACCCAACCGTCGGGGATCGGCAGGGCGAAGCCGGCCGGGTCCTTGTGCAGCTTCCAGCCCGCCGGCAGCGCGTTCGGGTCGACCGAGGGGGTGGCCGAGGCGGACGGGCTCGGGGCACCGGTGGTGGGCGGCGGGGGCGCCGCAGCGGAGCTCGGCGCGGACGCCGAGGTCGCGGCAGCACCGGTCGGGCCGGCTTGCGGGCTCTTGTCGTCGTCCTTGGTCAGCAACGGCACGACCACCACGAGGCCGATCAGCAGCAGGGCGACGACGGCCCCGATCAGCAGGTTACGTCGGGTGTTGTTCGGCTTCGTGCCATCCGAGGGCGGCACCGGCGCGCGACCGGCCGGACTCACCGGCGGCATGAGCGACGTCGGCGTGGTCGGCTTGCGCTGCTCCGGCGCCACCGGCGGACCATCGACAACCGTCGGCTCGCCGTCGACGTCAGTCGTACCGTCGCCGCTCGTGTCGGGCGTGGCCGCGACCTTCGCGGTCGGCTCGGCATCGGTCGGGTCGGCCTCGGACGGGCGGTCGATCGCGGCGGTCGGCTCGGCCGGGGCTGCGGTCGGCTCGGCAGGCACCAGTGCGGTCGGGTCGGCTGCCGCACCGGAGGAAACGACGGCCGTCGGCGTGGCATCGGCAGCGGGGGTCGCGGCGGCGGCCGGCGGCGGCGACACCGGCCGGTCGACACTCTCGGCCGGTCGCGGGGCCGGCACCACCGGCAGGCGCGGCTCGCGCGGACCGTTCGGCCCCGGCCGGCGTACGCCATCAAGTAGTGAAATGCCGCGCGACCGCTTGCCCCCGGCGCGGCGCAGCAACCGCTCCGCCACCTCGGCGGTGATCCGCTCGTTCGGGTCCTTGCGCAACAGCCCGTTGAGCACGGCCTTGAGCGGACCGGCGTTCTTCGGCGGCGGAATCGGCTCGGTGGCCAACGCGGCCAGAGTGCCGATCGCCGACGGCCGGGCGTACGGCGACTTGCCCTCGACCGCCGCGTAGAGCGTCGCGCCCAACGACCACAGGTCGGCCTCCGGCCCGGCCGTGCCGTCCCGGGCCCGCTCCGGCGAGATGTACGCGGGCGAGCCGAGCACCATGCCGGTGCGGGTCACGTTGGGGTCGCCAGGGATCGTCGCCAGACCGAAATCGGTCAGCACCACCCGGCCGTCGTCGCCGAGCAACACGTTGCCGGGCTTCACGTCGCGGTGCATGACGCCCGCCTTGTGCGCGGCGCTGAGCGCACCCAGCACGCCCAGGCCGATCTCCACCGTGCGGGCCACCGAAACCGGGCCGTCCTCGGCGAGAGTGTCCTGCAACGACTTCGATGCCACGTACTCCATGACGATCCACGGATCGCCGTCCGTGCGCAGCACGTCGAAGATGCGGACCACATTGGCGTGGTTGAGCCGGGCGATGGCCCGCGCCTCCCGCAGCGAGCGCTCGCGCATCTCGCGGCGCTCCTCGTCGGTGAGACCGGGCGGCGGCACCAACTCCTTGATGGCGACGTCGCGGTGCAGCACCTCGTCGCGCGCCTTCCACACCCGGCCCATGCCGCCCTGGCCGAGCGGCGACAGTAGCCGGTATCGGTCAGCGACAAGTTGGGGAAGCGCACTCGACATCGGTGAGACGGTACCCGGACCGGCCGACGCTCACACCGCCGGCACGCCACTGTGCGCTTCCCGCAACTTCGCGCCGCGTACCCTGACGCCATGTCTGCCGAAGAGCCGCTGTTCCGGGTCGTGCGCGGCGTGCCCACCGCCGAGGAACTGGCCGCCCTGATGGGGGCGATCGTCGTCCGGTCCCGCCCAGCCGCCGACCCCGAGCCGGCGACGACCGCGTCCGCCTGGGTGCGCAGCGGTCGACCGGGCGGCTCTGGCGGTTGGCGCACCGCCGGCCTGCCCCGCTGACCCCACCCGCCCACACGGGGGCTGCCAGGGAAACGTGCAGCCGTTACCCTCACTCAGGGAAACGGTGCCGTGACAGGTAGGGAGGATCCATGATCCCCGAAGAGGACCGGCCAACACCCTGGCTGCACGGTTACGGCGGCATCGAGGCCGACATCAGCCAGCTCAGAGAGTTCGCCGATCGACTCACCGCCGAGGTCGAGAGCAACTACGCGCCCCACCTGTCGTACATCGCCGAAGACATGTCCGCCAAGCTGCCCAACCCGTGCGACGCCTTCATCGAGCTGGTGACATTCCTGCACGCGCACCACGAGACGCAGCAGGCCACCGCCGACATGGTGTACGCCGTCCGAGGCGCCACCGGCCACCTGGCCGCCGCCGCCGATCAGGTCGCCACCCGATACGCCGACAGCGACGCCTTCACCGCCGCCCGAGTCGTGGACGTGCGACAGGCACTCGCCAACCCGACAACCATGCTGCCCGGCGGCCCGACGCCGATGCTGACCGACCCGACCGGCCCCGACGCCGAAGGGCCGGTGGTGCTGCCGTGATCGAACGGGGCACCGGCCGCACCTCCGGCCTCACCGACTGGCAACTCATGGACGTCAACAACATGTGGGCCTGCCTACAGGACCACGACACCGCCAACCACTGGAAGCAGGTCGCCGGCTGGCGCAAGGTCTGCGACCTGGCACAAACCCACCTCGGCCGCCTCCAGGAATACCGACGCGGGCTCGCCCAGGCCTGGCCCCCCGAAACCAGCGCCGCCTCCGCCGCGTACCTCGCCGAACTCGACGAGCTGATCGGCAAGGTGCAGCGCACCCACGACGCCGCCGCCGCGAACTACACCGCGCTGTCCGCCGCCACCCAGGCCATCGGCACCACCCGCGCCGCACTCCGCAAGATCCACGAGGAGTACGCGACCAAGTTCCAGCAGAAGCAGGCGTACGAATCGATTGCCGCCGACCCGAAAGCGGTGATGGGCAACCGGGCCACGCAAGCGCCCGTTACTGACGCAGAGTTGGAACGGTTGAACGTGCAGGCCCGGGCCATGATGTTCAACCTCAGCGGCGAACTCCAACAAGCCCAAGCAACTCTCCAAAAACCACCACCCAGCCCGAGGGTCAATCCCGGCATTGACCAGAGCGATTCCGACGTTTACGGCGGGACTTCTGCCGCTCCTGTCATTCCTCCCGTAGTCTCGGTGCCACTTCCATCATCCTCAACAACTCGGCCAAGCGCTGCTGCAAGTCAAGCGGGGGCATCCTCAACAAGCCTTGGCGTCGGGCCAGTTCTTGGCGGTGCAGGTAGTGTCATTGCCTCTGGCCCCATAACCCCGGTCCCGCCGAATGGTGCTACACCATTTACGCCACCCAGTCCAACACCTGGCTTCGGGGCACCGCCATTACCACCTGTAATCTCTGCGCGTGGTGATATCTCACAGACACCGCGCTCGCGGCCCCAGGCGACCGATCCCCCGGCCAGCAACACCGGATCCAAGGGGAATCCTTCCGCACAACCGCGGCCGATGCCGCCCGGCGGCCTGATCGGCGGGATGCCTGGAATGGGACTTGGTCAACCTGGAGCCAGCGCCGGCCAACCACGCCGTATCAACCCGGTGGGCGGTCTAATCGGCGGTGGGGGCGCCGGAACGGGACCCACTGGTGGCGCAGGCTCTCGGCCGGGGGGCGGACGAGGCTCAAGCGCGCTGCACGGGATCTCGCCGTTCGGCACCGGCTCCAGCATTAGTGGCAGCACTGGCGCAAGTCCGGGTGGCATTGCATCCGCGCGGCCTGACGCCCGGACAAAGCAGGATGACGAGAAGCGCCGCTGGGATCCAGACCGCCCTTGGGAAACAGACGAAGGCGTCACCCCAGTTGTTCGACCGCCGAAAGAAGAGGGACCCATCGATCCCGGCCCGGCCATTGGTCTGGACCGTTGATCCTGCGAACCTGCGGAGTACTACTGGCAAGCTTCAGCCTCACGGCTGCGGCACTGCCTGTGCCGAGGCAAGTGCAAGGCAACCCGACTCCGGCGGGTGTCGAACGGGTACGGAGGGATCAGTGGCATCTGAGCTACCTCAACGCCGACAAAGCACAAAGAATCAGCAAGGGTGAAGGGGTGATTGTGGCCGTGCCAGACACCGGCGTGGCACCTCACCCTGACCTGCGCGAAAATCTCCTCAGCGGCACCGACATCGTCACCGCAGGCAGCGGTGACGGTTGGCAGGACGAGAGTAGCCATGGCACCGGAATGGCCGGGCTAATCGCTGCTCATGGACAGCCGGACAACAGTGGCGCTCTCGGCATCGCCCCAGAAGCCAGTATCCTACCCATTCGAACCAGTCGAACAGATCAAGATGGTGACAGCGACAATCTTGCGGCCGGGATAGAGTTCGCGGTCTCCCGAGGGGCGACGGTTGTAAGCATCTCTTCAGTCGCAGGGCCAAATACTCGACTACAGCGCGCCGTAGAGTTGGCAATACAGGCAAACGTCATCGTGGTTGCAGGGGCAGGCAACAAACCCCGTGATGAGTTTGTCAGCTTTCCTGCGGCCTATCCTGGAGTTATTGCCGTAGGTGGCGTTGACCGCGCCGGAAACTCAGCCAGATTTTCGGTTACCGGACCGGAGATTGACGTGGTCGCGCCGGCGGTTGACATCTACAGCACGAGTATCGACGGCAAGTACCGCAAAGGCACTGGAACTTCTGACGCGACGGCGATTGTGGCCGGGGCTGCCGCGTTGATCAGGTCTAAATACCCGTACCTGCCGGCGCGGGAGGTGGCACACCGGCTGACGGCTACGGCCGTCGACAAGGGCCCGCCTGGGCGTGACGACGAGTACGGCTATGGCGTGATCGACCTCGTTGCGGCGCTGACTGCGGACGTACCGCCGCTGGGTTTTGAGTCGGTGAGCGCGCCGGCCGGTGCTGGCTCGACGACGGCGGCCGGTGCTCAGCCAGGCGATGACGGCAGCGGCGCGACGGCACGTGGCCTGGCCACGCTCGGGTTGATCTTGGCTGTCGGGGTTGGGTGGGTGGTGGTGGCGCGATGGCGTCGGCGCGGGGACGATCCGCCACCCAGAATCAGTCGCTGACTGGCCGGCAGCGCGTTGATCGACTCGGGTTTCTTGATGTTGCGGTGTCCGAGGCGGCGGAATGCCCCGATTTCAAGGAACCCGAGTCGATCAACGCGCTGCCGGGCCGGGCCGGGCCAGACCGGGCCGGGTCAGACCGGGCCGGGCCGGGCCAGACCGGGCCGGGCCGGGCCAGACCGGGCCGGGCCGGGCCAGACCGGGCCGGGCCGGGCCAGACCGGGCCGGGCCGGGCCAGACCGGGCCGGGCCGGGCCAGACCGGGCCGGGCCGGGCCGGGCCAGACCGGGCCGGGCCGGGCCGGGCCGGCGGCCTAGCGGCCTGGGTCGGGGCTGGATGGTCGTTGCGGGGGTGGTGAGCCGGTAACGTCGGGGAGGTGTCTGAATCTCTGCCGCTACGCCTCGTGCTCGCTTCGGCTAGCCCTGCCCGTCGTAAGTCCCTCCAGGCCGCCGGTATTGAGCCAGATGTGCTGGTCAGCGGGGTGGACGAGTCCCTGGTGGTGACCGAACGGGCGGAGGAGTTGTGCCTGGAGCTGGCTCGGCTCAAGGCGCAGGCGGTGTTGACCCGGCTCAGCCCTGGCGCCGATCAGCGGACGCTGGTGATCGGCTGTGACTCGGTGCTCGCCTTCGACGGGGAGATCCTCGGCAAGCCGGCGGACCCGGCGGACGCGACCCGCCGTTGGCTGCGGATGCGGGGGCGCAGCGGCGTTCTGCACAGCGGGCACTGCCTCATCGACGTTACCGCCGGGCGGCGCGCGGAGGCGGTCGCCTCGACCACCGTCCACTTCGCCGACATCAGCGACGACGAGATCGCCGCGTACGTGGCCAGTGGTGAGCCGCTGGCGGTGGCCGGCGCGTTCACCATCGACGGATTGGGTGGGCCGTTCGTGGAGCGGATCGAGGGTGACCCGGGGACGGTGGTCGGGCTGTCGATGCCGCTGCTGCGTCGGCTCCTCGCCGAGCTGGACC
Source organism: Micromonospora sp. NBC_01638 (assembly GCF_045209745.1). NCBI lineage: Bacteria > Bacillati > Actinomycetota > Actinomycetes > Micromonosporales > Micromonosporaceae > Micromonospora > Micromonospora sp. NBC_01638. The sequence continues at coordinate 3,135,992 of NZ_CP109273.1, read as the reverse complement.
TGCGGATCACCGACCTGTGGTCGAAGGTCGCGCCCGGGGGACAATCGGTCGAGCCGCTCGGTACCGTCCGGTCATGACCACCAAATCGATCCCGCTCACGGACGAGTTGCACGCCTACCTGGTCGCACACGGCTCGCCGCCGGACGAGATCATCCGGGCCCTGGCCGAGGAAACCCGGTCGGTGCTGCCGGAGCACGCCTCCATGCAGGTGGCCCCGGAGCAGGCCGCATTCCTGACGTTCCTCACCCGGCTGCTCGACGTGCGGCAGGCCGTCGAGGTCGGCACGTTCACCGGGCTCTCGTCGCTGGCGATCGCCCGCGGGTTGCCCGAAGGTGGTCGGCTGACCTGCTTCGACATCTCTGAGGAGTTCACTGGCATCGCCCGGCGCTACTGGGCTCTGGGCGGCGTGCAGGACCGGATCGACCTGCGCATCGGCCCGGCCGGGGACAGGCTGCGGGAGCTGCCGTACGAGCGCCACCTGGACTTCGCGTTCATCGACGCGGACAAGACCGGCTACCCGATCTACTGGGCGGAGCTGGTGCCCCGGATGCGACCGGGCGGGGTGATCGCCGTCGACAACGTGCTGCGCGGCGGGCGGGTGATCGCCCCGCAGAACGCCGGCGACCGGGCCATCGCCGCGTTCAACGACGAGGTCCTCGCCGACGTACGGGTGGACCCGGTGATGCTGCCGATCGCGGACGGCCTGACCCTCGCCCGGGTGCGCTGAGCGCCAGGAACCACCGAGGGCCGAGAGCTGCACCGCCTGAACGCAGATGTCGGGGTGTCCTCATGCGAAGGACACCCCGACATCCAGGACCTCGTGTTGATCAGGCAGCCCGCGTCAGCGGACGCTGCGGGCGAACTGGCGGGCGGCCCAGTAGACGCCCAACGCGGCGAGGACCGCGGTGATGGTCAGGCCCTGCCAGACCTTGTCGCTGCTCAGGTCACCGGCGAACAGCGCCCGCGTGCCGTCGACCGCCCAGGAGAACGGGTTCCAGTTGGCGATGCCCTGCAACCAGCCGGGCGCGAGGGTCAGTGGCAGCAGGATGCCGGAGAGCAGCAGCACCGGCTGCGCCACGGTGTTCATCAGTGGGGCCAGCGCGTCCTCGCTCTTGACCTTGAGCGCGACGCCGTAGGAGACGGCCGAGGTCATGAGGGCGATCAGGGCGAGCATCAGGTACGCCAGCAGCAGGTCACCGATGAACACCCGCAGGTCGAACAGGAGCGCCAGCAGGGTGATGATGACCGCCTGCACGAGGAGTGAGACCACGTCGCGCAGCGAGCGGCCGAGCAGCAGGGCGAGCCGGCTGATCGGGGTGACCCTGGAGCGTTCGATGACGCCGGCGCGCAGCTCGGCGATCAGGCCGAAGCCCTGGAACAGGCCGCCGAAGATCGCCAGCAGCACCAGCAGACCGGGTACGAAGATCTTGTAGGCGGCGGCCTGGGTGGGCGCGTTCAGTGCCGGCTTGAGCAGCGGGGCGAAGAGCAGCAGGTACATGACCGGCTGGAACACGCCGACGAAGACCCAGACCGGGTTGCGCAGCAGGAGTTGGGTTTGGCGCTGGAAGATCAGCCACGTGTCACGGGTGAATTTCATGAGTCGTCTCTTTTGCTCAGGACTCGCGCAGCGAGCGGCCGGTCTTGGTGAGGAAGACGTCGTCCAGGCTGGGTCGGTGCAGCTCGATCGAGCGCAGCTCCAGCCCGGCGTGGTCGAGTCTGCGCAGCACCTGCGGAATGGCGGTGGCGCCCTCGCCGACGTAGAGGCGCAGGCCGCCCTCGTCGGCGGTTTCCAGCTTGTTGACGTACGGCTCGCCGTCGAGCGCCTTGGCGGCCAGCGGGGTGGCGGCCAGGTCGAGGCCGACCAGCACCACGTCGCCGGAGATTTCCCGCTTGAGCTCGGCCGGCGTGCCCTCGGCCACCACCTCGCCGTTGTCCATGATCGCGATCCGGTCGCAGAGCGCGTCGGCCTCGTCCAGGTAGTGCGTGGTGATGAAGACGGTCATCCCGTCGCCGCGTAGCCGACGGATCTCGTCCCACATGTGGGCGCGGCTCTGCGGGTCGAGGCCGGTGGTCGGCTCGTCCAGGAAGACGATCTTCGGCTCGTGGATTATGCCGAGCGCGATCTCCACCCGCCGGCGCTGACCGCCGGAGTAGGTCTTGCACTTACGGTCGGCGTACTCCATGAGCTGGAAGGCATCCAGGGCGCGGGCGGCGCGCTGCTGTGCGTCGGCCTTGCCGATGCCGTACATGCGGGCGTGCAGCACCAGCTCCTCGCGGGCGGTGGACTCATCCCAGGTGCTGCCGCCCTGCGGGACGTAGCCGATCCGCCGGCGCACCTCGGCCGGGTCCTTGCGCAGGTCGGCACCGGCGATGGTGGCTTCGCCGCCGTCCGGCTCGATCAACGTGGCGAGCATCCGCAGCGTGGTGGTCTTGCCGGCGCCGTTCGGGCCGAGGAAGCCGAAGATCTCGCCCTTGGCGACCTCAAGGTCGACGCCCCGCACGGCGTCCACCGTCTTTGTCTCTCGACCCGCGCGGGAGCGGAACGACTTCCGTAGCCCCCTGGTCTCGATCATCTCTGCTCCTGGTCGTCCGGGCCGGCGACTGGCCGGCCGTCAAGGTTGGGAGGCCGCCGAACGACGCACTCCCCCGCTGTGCGCCAGCAGGCTAACGCGATATAGCGTCTCTAGTCAACGTTGATTATTTCGCGTCAGGGGAGCGACTACCCACCTGATGCGGCCAGCCCTCCCCGTTCTCCAGCTCAGCAGGCAGGTATGGCACTCCCGAGTCGATCCGTGTCGCGATCTGCTCGCACCAGCCCATCTCCGCCTCCGCCCGCGCCGACCAGAGTTCGAACATCCAACCGACATGCACCGGCTTGGTGTTGCGCATCCAGTCGGATTCAAGCGAGGCTCGCATCGACTCGATGCTGGCGCGTAGCAGGTTGGCCCGGTTACGCAGCGCGGCCGCCGCTTCGGAGCGGGGCAGCGCCGGCAGGAAGGAGAAGGCGGCGGAGAACGGGTCCAGCGGCTCGGACAAGCCCCACCAGAAGCTGCGAAGCAACGTCTGGAACTCGTCCTCCCCCACCGGCGTCACCTCGTACGTGGTGCGCGCCGGACGGGCGCCGACCTGCTCGGTGGCGACGGCGCGCAGCAGGCCCTCCTCGGTGAGCTTGCGCAGCGCGTGGTAGATCGAGCCGGGTTGCACGTTCGCCCATTTGTCGGCGTTCCAGCTCAGCAGCTCGCGACGCACGTCATATCCGTGCACGGGCTGCATCCACCGCACCAGACCGAGGATCATCATCCGAGTCGAAGACACCCGACAAGCGTAATAGCCAAGTTTGACTAGAGCGTGGCGGCGCAGTGTGGCATCCCACACTGATCGATCGTTAGGGTCACCAGGGTGGCCGATACACTCCCCGTCAGTAACCTGCCCGGGAGGAGCCACGAAGGTGCGCAAGGTACTCATCGCCAACCGCGGCGAGATCGCCGTCCGGGTGATCCGTGCGTGCCGCGACGCCGGCCTGGGCAGCGTCGCCGTGTACGCGGACTCCGACCGCGACGCCCTGCACGCCACCCTCGCGGACGAGGCGTACGCACTCGGCGGGGACAGCGCGACCGAGACCTACCTGCGCATCGACAAGCTGCTCGACGTCGCCGCCCGGGCCGGTGCCGACGCCGTGCACCCCGGTTACGGCTTCCTGTCCGAGAACGCCGACTTCGCCCAGGCGGTCATCGACGCCGGGCTGACCTGGATCGGCCCGGCCCCGCAGGCGATTCGTGACCTGGGCGACAAGGTCACCGCCCGGCACATCGCCCAACGCGCCGGCGCACCGCTGGTCCCCGGCACCCCGGACCCGGTGGCAAGCCCGGACGAGGTGATGGCGTTCGCCGTCGACCACGGCCTACCGGTCGCCATCAAGGCCGCCTTCGGTGGCGGCGGGCGCGGCCTCAAGGTCGCCCGGACCATGGAGGAGATCCCTCAGCTCTTCGAGTCGGCCACCCGCGAGGCGGTCGCGGCGTTCGGGCGGGGCGAGTGCTTCGTCGAGCGCTACCTGGACCAGCCCCGGCACGTCGAGGCGCAGGTCCTCGCCGACCAGCACGGCAACGTGATCGTGGTGGGCACCCGGGACTGCTCGCTACAGCGGCGGCACCAGAAGCTCGTGGAGGAGGCACCCGCGCCGTTCCTCACCGACGCCCAGCGGGCCCAGATCCACGACAGCGCCAAGGCGATCTGCCGCGAAGCCGGCTACCACGGCGCGGGCACGGTGGAATACCTGGTCGGCGTGGACGGCACCATCTCCTTCCTGGAGGTCAACACCCGACTCCAGGTCGAGCACCCGGTCACCGAGGAGACCGCCGGCATCGACCTGGTCCGCGAGCAGTTCCGGATCGCCGACGGCGAGAAGCTGCGGATCACCGAGGACCCGACGCCGCGCGGGCACTCGATCGAGTTCCGGATCAACGGCGAGGACCCGGGCCGCAACTTCCTGCCCGCCCCCGGCACGGTCACCGCGCTGCGCCTGCCCACCGGCCCGGGTGTGCGGGTCGACACCGGCATCTCGGCCGGCGACGTGATCGGCGGCAACTTCGACTCGCTGCTCGCCAAGGTGATCATCACCGGTGAGACGCGGACCGAGGCGCTGGAGCGCGCCCGTCGCGCGCTGGACGAGATGGTCCTCGACGGCATGGCCACCGCGCTGCCGTTCCACCGGCTGGTCGTGCGGGACGAGGCGTTCACCGCCGAGCCGTTCAGCGTGCACACCCGGTGGATCGAGACGGAGTTCCACAACACCGTGCCGGCGTTCGCCGCCGCCGCCGGCGCCGCCGAGGCGCCGGCCGAACGCGAGACCGTCGTGGTCGAGGTGGGCGGCAAGCGCCTCGAGGTCAGCCTCCCCGCCAGCTTCGGCGGGAGTACGACCACCGCGGCACCCGCCACCCGCAAGGCGAGTCGGCGCGGTGGCGGTGCCAAGGCCGGCGCTCCGGTCGGCGGCGACACGCTCACCTCGCCGATGCAGGGCACGATCGTCAAGATCGCAGTGGCGGACGGCGACACCGTGGCCGAGGGCGACCTGGTGGTGGTGTTGGAGGCGATGAAGATGGAGCAGCCGTTGCACGCCCACAAGGCGGGCACGGTCAGCGGGCTCGCCGCCGAGGTTGGTGCCGTGATCACCGCCGGTGCCCCCATCTGCACCATCGCCTGAGCTGTCCAGACGCACCGACGGTCAGCGCAGGCTCTCACCGGCGACCGCGCGGACGGCGGCGGTCAGGGCGTTCAACACGTCCGACTCCAGTCGCCAGTGCTGCCAGTAGAGCGGCACGTCCAGGTGTCGGCCCGGCGCGAGGTCGACACAGCGGCCGGCGGCCAGGTCGGCCTCGGCGATCTGCTCCGGCACCAGGCTCCAGCCCAACCCGAGCCGGACGGCCTCGCTGATGGCCGGCACCGACGGCACGTAGTGCACCGGCGGGTCGAGCGGCCGGCCCGCGACCGCGCGGATGAAGCGGTGCTGCACCCGGTCCTTCCGGTCGAAGACGATCAGCGGCGTGACCGCGAGCGCGGACGCGGTGAAGCCTCCGACGAAGTGGGCCGACGCGAAGTCCGGCGTGGCCAGCGCGCGGTAGCGCATGGCCCCGAGCCGCAGCACGCGGCAGCCCTGCACGGCCTCCCGCTGGGCGGTGACCGCCGCCGTCACCGAACCGTCCCGGAGCAGCTCGGCGGTGTGGTCCTGGTCGTCCTGCCGCAGATCGAAGGAGAGCCCGGCCAGCTCCGGCAACCGGGCCAGCGCGGCGGGGAACCAGGTGGCCAGTGAGTCCGCGTTGACCACCACGGCGACCCGGACGCGGCCACCACCGGCCAGCGGGCCACGGGAGTCGGCCAGCGCCTCCCGTTCGAGCAGCGTGAGCTGGCCGGCCAGGCGCAGCAGCGGGCGGCCTGCGTCGGTTGCCACGCACGGTCGGGCCCGGCGGACCAGCACCTGGCCGACGGTCTCCTCCAGCGCCTTGATCCGCTGGCTCACCGCCGACGGCGTGACGTGCAGCAGCCGGGCCGCCGCGTCGAAGCTGCCCTCCGCCACCACCGCGGCGAGCGTCCGCAGCTGCGCCGAGTCGAGACCGTTCATCAGCAGAGCTTAAGTTGCGTGAGAATCTTTAGTTGGACTGGTGGCTGTCGACAGCCCTAGCGTCGATCCGTGCTCACCTCCGCCGTCGCCGGCTTCTCGATCTCCATCGCTCTCATCGTCGCCATCGGCGCTCAGAACGCCTTCGTCCTGCGTCAGGGCCTGCGCCGCGAGCATGTCGTACCGGTGGTGCTCACCTGCGCCGCGTCCGACGCGCTGCTGATCATGGCGGGCGTCGCCGGGGTCGGCACGCTGGTGACGGGCCGACCGGGCCTCCTGGCAGCGATCCGGTGGGGCGGTGCGGCGTTCCTCCTCTGCTACGCGGCGCTCGCCGCCCGTCGCGCGCTGCGTCCCGGCGCGCTGTTGCCCACCGAGCGGCCGCCGGCCACGTTGAGGGCGACCCTGCTCGCCTGCGCCGCCTTCACCTACCTGAACCCCCACGTCTACCTGGACACCGTGCTGCTGCTCGGCGGAGTGGCCCAGCAGCACCCGCACCGGTGGGTGTTCGGTGCCGGAGCCGCCCTGGCCAGCGCAGTCTGGTTCACCGCTCTCGGCGTCGGCGCGCAGCGCCTCGCGCCGCTGCTCGCCCGTGCCGTCGCCTGGCGGGTACTGGACGCGGTCATCGCCGTCGTGATGGCCGGGCTCGCCGTGGCGCTCCTGTTGGGCTGACCAGCTCTGACGCGGCGTCGACAGCGAGGGCGACGGGAGTGTTTTCCACGACCACCGGCGGCGGGACGCTCCACGAGCGGGAATGATGGCCGGGTGCGGTTCCTACACGGCGCGGTTCCCGCGCACGACCTGACCTATACCGACGTCTTCATGGCGCCGGCCCGCTCCGACCTGGGCTCCCGGCTCGACGTCGACCTGTCCACCGGCGACGGCACCGGCACCACCATCCCGCTGGTGGTGTCGAACATGACCGCGGTCGCCGGACGGCGGATGGCCGAGACGGTGGCCCGCCGGGGTGCGATCACGGTCATCCCGCAGGACATCCCGATCGAGGTGGTGGCGAACGTCGTCGCCTGGGTCAAGCAGCGGCACCTGGTCTACGACACGCCGATCACCCTGGGCCCGACCGAGACCGTGGGCGACGCCATTCACCTGCTGCCCAAGCGCTCGCACGGCGCGGTGATCGTGGTCGACGAGGACGGCCGGCCGATGGGCGTGGTCACCGAGGCGGACACCACGGGCGTGGACCGGTTCGCACAGCTGCGCCACGTGATGTCCACCGAGCTGCACACCGTTCCGGCGGACGCGGACCCGCGTGCCGGCTTCGATCTGCTCTCCGCGGGCCGCCGCCGGCTCGCTCCGGTGGTGGACGCCGATGGTCGGCTGATCGGGGTGCTGACCCGCCAGGGCGCGCTGCGGGCCACCCTCTACACGCCGGCCGTGGACGACCGGGGCCGGCTTCGGATCGCGGCTGCCGTCGGGATCAACGGTGACGTGACCGGCAAGGCCGCGGCGCTGCTGGAGGCCGGGGTGGACACGCTGGTCGTGGACACCGCGCACGGCCACCAGGCGCGGATGATCTCCGCGCTTCAGGCGGTCCGCAAGCTGGACCCGGGGGTGCCGGTGGCGGCCGGCAACGTGGTCACCGCCGAGGGGGTACGCGACCTGGTCGAGGCGGGCGCGGACATCATCAAGGTCGGCGTCGGGCCGGGCGCGATGTGCACCACCCGGATGATGACCGGCGTGGGTCGGCCGCAGTTTTCCGCCGTACTCGACTGCGCGACCGCAGCCCGCCAACTGGGCCGGCACGTGTGGGCCGACGGCGGGGTGCGGCACCCACGGGACGTGGCGCTCGCGCTCGCTGCCGGGGCGTCGAACGTGATGATCGGCTCGTGGTTCGCCGGCACCTACGAGTCCCCCGGTGACCTGTACACGGATGCGGACGGCCGGCGGTACAAGGAGAGCTTCGGGATGGCCTCGGCTCGGGCGGTCAGCGCCCGTACCGCCGACGACAGCCCGTACGATCGGGCCCGCAAGGCGGTGTTCGAGGAGGGCATCTCCTCGGCGCGGATGCACCTGGACCCGGTCCGACCTGGCGTCGAGGACCTGATCGACGAGATCATCGCCGGGGTGCGCAGCGCCTTCACGTACGCCGGGGCACGGGACCTGACGCAGTTCCACGAGCGGGCGCTCGTCGGCGTGCAGAGCGCGGCCGGCTTCACCGAGGGAATGCCGCTGCCCACCAGCTGGTGAGCGCCGAGGGCTCCGGTCAGTTGACGAGCCGGCGCAGCACGGCACGGGCTGCCTCCCGGGGGTTGTCGCCCACCCGGTCGGGCAGCGCGCCGGCCAACCAGAGGGTGGCGAAGCCGTGGGCGATCGACCAGGCCGCGAGCGCGTCCCGGCCGGCGTCGGCGGGCACGCCGCCGGCGGGTAGCGCCGCCACCCCGGAGCGGAGCGCGGCACCGGCGCGTTCCCGGGCGGCGATCAGCTCGGCGTCGTCGGCCCGGTAGAGCTCCGGCCGGAACATCACGTCGAAGTACGCGCGGTGCGTGACGGCGAAGTCGACGTAGGCGACGCCGGCCTCCAACAGGTCGTCATCCACCTCGGTCAACGCCTGGGCCAGCAGGTCGAAGCCCTGGGCGGCGAGCGCGGTGAGCAGGCCCGCCTTGTCACCGAAGTGGTGCGCGGGCGCGGCATGCGAGACGCCAGCCCGGCGGGCCAGGTCGCGCAGGCTCAGCGCAGCGGGCCCTACCTCCTCGATCGCCTCCAGCGCTGCGACGAGGAGGGCGCGGCGCAGGTCGCCGTGGTGGTACGCGCGCGTCTCGGTCATGCCCGAATCTTAACTTGTCATTGACAAGATGCCACTCCGGCAGGCAATCTTGTCAGTGGCAAGTTAATCAAGGAGGATTTCGATGGCACCCCTGATCGCCCTACTGGCCGGAACCACGCTGGCCCGCCTGACCGGCCTGGCCGGCGTGTCCGCACTGGACGGCTGGCACCCCGCACTGCGCATCGGACTGGCCGCGATGTTCACACTGACCGCGGTCGCGCACTTCGCCGGCCAGCGCCGCGCCGACCTGATCGCGATGGTCCCGCCCCGGTTGCCCCGGCCGGGCCTGCTGGTCACCCTCACCGGCGTGCTGGAACTGATCGGCGCGATCGGCCTGCTGGTGCCGGCGACCGCGCGGGTCGCGGCGGCCGGGCTCGGCCTACTCATGCTCGCGATGTTCCCGGCCAACGTCTCGGCCGCCCGCCGGAAGCTGACCCTCGCCGGCCGCCCGGTCACCCCGCTCGGGCAGCGCGCCGTCCTACAGATCGTGTTCGTGGCCGCCGCCACGGCAATTTCGTTTGGTGCCTGACTATCAGGGGGCTAATCTACTTGTCGTGGAACTCGTGACCCTCCAGGACGTGCCGCTCGGTCGGCTGCTGGTGGTGGCCGGGCACGTCGTCGGGCAGCAGTGGAATCGCTACCTCGCCGAAGAGCACGGCCTCACCCAGGCCGGCATGGCCACCCTGATGACGCTCGCCCGGCACGGCGAACTGCCCCACGGTGAGGTCGCCGAAAAAGGCTTCGTCCGCCCGGCGACCCTGACCGGCATCGTGGACACGCTGGCCCGCGATGGGCTCGTCGAGCGGCTGCGCGACGACAGCGACCGGCGGAGCGTGCGGCTCGCCCTCACTCCCGCCGGGCGGGAACGCGTGGCCGCGCTCAGCGCACTGATGTACTCCGGGCGTTCGCTGACCTCGGTCGACGCCGACCCGGTGAAGGCACAGGTGATCCGGGAGTTCCTGCTCGAGGTCATCGCCAGCGGGGACGACCCGCGGATGACCGGCCGCCCTACCGAACCGAAGGATCCGGCGTGCTGATCCGACTGTTGCGCAACCAACTGCGCACCTACCAACGACCGCTGCTGGCGGTGGTGCTGCTCCAGTTCGTGGGCACCATGGCCTCGCTCTACCTGCCCAGCCTCAACGCCGACATCATCGACCAGGGCGTGGCGCGGGGCGACACCGACTACATCGTGCACACCGGCGGGTGGATGCTGCTGGTCAGCCTGATCCAGATCGTCTGTTCGATCGCCGCGGTCTACCTGGGCGCGCGGATCGCGATGGGCTTCGGCCGGGACGTCCGGGCTACCTTGTTCGGCCACGTCAACCGCTTCTCCGCCCGCGAGGTGGCCCGGTTCGGGGCGCCGTCGCTGATCACCCGCAACACCAACGACGTCCAACAGGTGCAGATGCTCGTACTGATGAGCTGCACCATGCTTGTCGCCGCACCGATCATGAGCGTGGGCGGCGTGGTGATGGCGCTCCGCGAAGATGTCGGGCTCTCCTGGTTGATGCTGGTCAGCGTGCCGGTGCTGGCCGTCACGCTCGGCGCGATCATCCGTCGGATGGTGCCCGGGTTCCGGCTGATGCAGACCCGGATCGACACGGTCAACCGGGTGCTGCGCGAGCAGATCACCGGCATCCGGGTGGTCCGCGCCTTCGTTCGGGAACCGTACGAGACGGATCGCTTCGGCGTCGCCAACGCCGACCTGACCGCCACCGCGCTGCGTACCGGCCGGCTGATGGCGCTGATCTTCCCGGTGGTCATGCTGGTGCTGAACGTCTCCAGCGTGGCGGTGCTCTGGTTCGGCGCGCAGCGGGTGGACGCCAACGCGATCCAGGTTGGCGCGCTCACCGCCTTCCTGCAGTACCTGATGCAGATTCTGATGGCGGTGATGATGGCCACCTTCATGCTGATGATGGTGCCCCGGGCCGCGGTCTGCGCCGAGCGGATCGTCGAAGTGCTGGACACCGACTCCTCGGTGGTCCCCGCCGCCGAGCCGGTCACCGAGCTGCCCACCCGGGCCGAGCTGGAGCTACGCGGAGTGCGCTTCCAGTACCCGGGCGCGGTCGAGCCGGTGCTGCGCGACATCTCCTTCCGGACCACCCCGGGCACCACCACGGCGATCATCGGCAGCACCGGCGCCGGCAAGACGACCCTGCTGTCGCTGATTCCCCGCCTGGTCGACGTCACCGCTGGCGCGGTGCTGGTCGACGGGGTGGACGTACGGGAGCTGGCACCGGACGAGTTGTGGCGGCGGATCGGCCTGGTGCCGCAGCGGCCGTACCTGTTCACCGGAACGGTCGCCAGCAACCTGCGCTACGGCAACCCCGACGCCACCGACGAGGAGCTGTGGGCCGCGCTGGAGATCGCCCAGGCCCGGGACTTCGTGGCCCAGATGCCCGGCGGGCTGGACGCACCGATCGCGCAGGGCGGCACCACCGTCTCCGGTGGGCAGCGGCAACGCCTGGCCATCGCCCGGGCCCTGGTCCGGCAACCGGAGATCTACCTTTTCGACGACTCGTTCTCCGCGCTCGACCTGGGCACCGACGCGCGGCTGCGGGCGGCTCTGCGGCCGGTCACCGCGCAGTCCGCGCTGGTGATCGTGGCCCAGCGGGTCTCCACGATCATCGACGCCGACCAGATCATCGTTCTTGAGGACGGAGGGGTCGTCGGAGTGGGACGACACGCGGAGTTGTTGGAGACCTGCCCGACGTACGCCGAGATCGTGGCCTCACAGCAGACGGCGGAGGTGCCGGCATGAGCGAGCCCGACGAGCCGCGCACTGCGGCCGTACCCAGTCAGAAGCCGGCTGGCGACGCGCGGACGCCGGGAGGCGGCGCGCAGCAGCCCGGCGGCGACACGCCAACGCCGAAACGGCTGCCGCCCGGCGGTCAGCGCGGTGGTCCGCCGTGGGCGAGCGCCGGGATGCCCGCCGAGCGGTCGATGAACTTCGGGCCGTCGGCCCGACGGTTGCTCGGCCGGCTGCGCTCGCACCGAGTGCACCTGGTCGCGATCATCACGTTGGCCGTGGTGAGCGTCGGGTTCAGCGTGGCCGGGCCGAAGATCCTCGGCCACGCCACCGACCTGATCTTCAGCGGGGTGATCGGCCGGCAACTGCCCGCCGGCACCACCGTCGAGCAGGCCGTTGCGGCGGCCCGCGCCAGCGGCAACAACAACTTCGCAGACATGCTGGCCCGGATGGACGTGGTGCCCGGGGTGGGCATCGACTTCAGCGCCCTGAGTCGGGTGCTGCTGCTGGCGCTCGGGCTCTACCTGGCGGCGAGCCTGCTGATGTGGTGGCAGGGCTGGCTGCTCAACGGGGTGGTGCAGCGCACCGTGCTGCGGCTGCGCGCCGAGGTGGAGGAGAAGCTCAACCGGCTGCCGCTGCCCTACTTCGACCGGCAGCCCCGCGGCGAGTTGCTCAGCCGGGTCACCAACGACATCGACAACATCTCCACCAGCCTCCAGCAGACCCTCAGTCAGCTGCTCACGTCGCTGCTGACCGTCGTCGGCGTGCTGGGGGTGATGTTCTGGATCTCGCCGCTGCTGGCCCTGGTGGCCCTGGTCGCGGTGCCGCTGTCGGTGCTGGTCACCCAGCGCATCGCCAAGCGCTCGCAAAAACAGTTCATCGCGCAGTGGACGCACACCGGCGAGTTGAACGGGCAGATCGAGGAGGCCTACACCGGTCATGAGCTGGTGAAGGTCTTCGGCCGGCAGCGTGAGGTGGAGGCCGCGTTCACCGCCAAGAACGAGGAGCTGTTCCGAGCCAGCTTCGGGGCGCAGTTCATCTCCGGAATCATCATGCCGTCGATGATGTTCATCGGAAACCTGAGCTACGTGGCGATCGCCGTGGTCGGCGGGCTGCGGGTCGCCTCCGGGACGATGAGCCTCGGCGACGTGCAGGCGTTCATCCAGTACTCCCGGCAGTTCACCCAGCCGCTCACCCAACTCGCCTCGATGGCCAACCTCCTCCAGTCCGGGGTCGCCTCGGCCGAGCGGGTCTTCGCGGTGCTCGACGCCGAGGAGCAGAGCTCCGACCCGGTCGCGCCGGCCCGGGTCACCGACCCGCACGGACGGGTCGAGTTCGAGCACGTCTCGTTCCGCTACGAGCCGGACAAGCCGCTGATCGACGACCTGTCGCTGGTCGCCGAGCCGGGGCACACGGTGGCCATCGTCGGCCCGACCGGCGCCGGCAAGACCACGCTGGTCAACCTGGTCATGCGGTTCTACGAGCTGGACGCCGGCCGGATCACGCTCGACGGTCTGGACATCACGACCATGCGCCGCGACGAGCTGCGCGGCCGGATCGGCATGGTGCTCCAGGACACCTGGCTCTTCGGCGGCACCATCCGAGACAACATCGCCTACGGACGGCCGGACGCCACCGAGGACGAGATCCTCGCCGCGGCCCGGGCCACCTTCGTGGACCGGTTCGTCCACAGCCTGCCCGACGGCTACGACACGGTCATCGACGAGGAGGGCAGCAACGTCAGCGCCGGCGAGAAGCAGCTCATCACGATCGCCCGGGCGTTCCTCGCCGAGCCGTCGCTGCTGATCCTGGACGAGGCGACCAGCTCGGTGGACACCCGCACCGAGGTGCTGCTCCAACGGGCCATGGCCGCGCTGCGTTCAGACCGGACCAGTTTCGTCATCGCACACCGGCTCTCCACCATCCGCGACGCCGACTTGATCCTGATGATGGAGAACGGCCGCATAGTAGAGCAAGGCACCCACACTCAGCTCCTAGCCGCCCAAGGCGCGTACCACCGGCTCTACCGTTCCCAGTTCACCGGCGCCGCAGTGGCCGAGGAACCCGTGCCCGCCGTCCCCCAGCCCGCCTCCCAGCCCGCGCCGATCTAGGGCAAATCGTCGTGAACGGAGATCCACTCACAGCGATTCGCCCTAGATCGACGGGGGAGTCAGGCTGGGGGCAGTGGGTCGTGCGCGCGGGCGGCTACCTGCTCGCTCAGCAGGGTGAGTGCGGCGGGGGCGGGCATCTGGGGCAGGGTGCGGCCGTTCCGGAGGCGCAGGGAGACGGCCCCTTCGGCTGCCTCTCGGGCACCGAGCACCCCGAGGTACGGGACGCGGCGACGAGCCGCGTCCCGGACCCGGGCGCCCAGCGAGCCGGCGACGTCGACCTCGACCCGCAGCCCGGCGTCGACGGCCCGCCGGGCCAGGTCGGCCGCCGCGCCGGCCTGCCCGTCGTCCACGGGCAGCAGCACCAGCTGAACGGGCGCGTACCAGGCCGGGAAGGCGCCCTCGTGCACTTCGATGAGGTACGCGAACAGCCGCTCCATGCTGCCGACAAGGCTGCGGTGCACCATGACCGGACGACGTCGACTGCCATCGGAGTCGGTGTACGACAGGTCGAACCGCTCCGGCTTGTCGAAGTCCAACTGGATGGTGGAGATGGTCGACTCCCGGCCGGCCGCGTCGACGATCTGAATGTCGATCTTCGGGCCGTAGAACGCGGCCTCCCCCGGCGCCTCGACGTACGCCACCCCGGCCAAGGCGGCACGCAGCAACTCCTCGGCGCGGGCCCACTGTGCGTCGTCGCCGACGTACTTCTCGCCCGGCCCGCGCAACGACAGCCGGAAGCCGGCCGGGCGGACGCCGAGCGCGGCGTGCGCGGCGCGGATCAGCCCGAGGATCTCCACGACCTCCTCGCCGACCTGGTCGGGGGCGCAGAAGGTGTGCGCGTCGTTGAGCGAGATGGCGCGGACCCGGGACAGCCCGCCGAGCACTCCGGAGCGCTCCGAGCGATACATTCCGCCCAGCTCAGCGATCCGCAGCGGCAACTCGCGGTAAGAGCGACCCCGGGCTCGGAAGACCAGCGCGTGATGCGGGCAGAGCGCCGGCCGCAGCACGAACTCGTCGTCGGCGCTCAGCCGCATCGGCGGGAACATGTCGTCGGCGAAGTAGCCGAGGTGCCCGGAAAGTTCGAACAGCTCGCGCTTACCCAGCGGTGGAGAGTAGACGTGCTGGTGGCCGGAGCGGCGCTCCAACTCTCGGACGTACTCCTCGACGGCATGCCGGGCGGCAGCGCCGGCCGGCAGCCAGATGGGCAGGCCGGCGCCGGCCAGCGGGTCAGAGACGAAGAGGTCCAGCTCACGGCCGAGCTTGCGGTGGTCGATCATGTCGCGCTCCTGGATCGGGTACGACCCGGAGGCGACCTGGACTCCGAACGCCGCGCGGCCCTCGGGGGCGGATCGCCCCGGGGCCTGGTCGACGGTGGTTACGTCAGAGCGGCGCGCCGGGGACACCCGGCGTCGTGGTCACCACTACCGCGCTGCGCATGCTGCGACGCTACCCACCGGGCGGTCGCGGACGCACCCGGATTTGACGCGCTGGGGAAGGGGTGGGCCGCCGGCGCGGGACCCGCCGGCGGCCCTGGGCGGCCCGAATCGTCAGGAACGGGGGACCCGACGGGGCTGGGCCGCGCCGACAACGGTACGCCGACGAACGCCGATCCGCCGACCTGCGCGGGGGCGTCTGGGACGGCGGCCAACCCGTCACCAGGAAGGGAGTCACCTCGTTGCACCTGCGTGGCCTGGCCGTGTCGACGGTCACGACGGGCCAGGGCTGTCCACGGTGACGCCGGACACGCCGTCAGGCTCGAGACACCCGATCGGCCGCATTCGGCGAGGTGGCAGGCGTGCCCGAACTACTGACTGACGTCGCGTCGCCGACGTGGGCGTACCTGGTGCTGCTCACTTTGCTGATCGTGGACGCCTTCGTCCCGGTGATCCCCACCCAGATCGTCATGATCACCAGCGGCGCGCTCACCGTGTACGGCGGCCTCAACCTGCCGGTCACCATCGCCGTCGGCGCGCTCGGGGTGTTCGCCGGGGACCTGGCCTGCTACCTGCTCGGACGAGGTGCACCGGACCGACGGGCGCCCCGGCACGCCGAGCCGAGCCGGGCTCGGCGGGCCGCCATCCGGGTCACCAAGGGCCTCCGACAGCCGGGGCCGCTGGTGATTCTGCTCTGCCGGTTCGTGCCGGGCGGCCGAATGGCGGCCTGCTTCTCGGCCGGGCGCAGCCGCTACCCGTACCGGCTGTTCCTGCTCTACGAGGCCGTCGCCGCGCTGAGCTGGGCCACCTACGGCGCGATGGTCGGACACCTCGGAGGCACCGCGCTGACCGAGTCGGCCTGGCGGTTGGCCATCATCGCCACCGCCGCAGCAGCCGGTTTCGCGGCGGCCGGATGGGCGATGACCCTGGTCGGCGCCCGGCACGCCCGCGCCGCCGCCGATGTTCCCATCGACTGAGGCCGACCCAGCCGCGATCTTGCACTTAGTGTCCCGGCAAAGGCGGCAAGGCACACAGAACGGCGACCGCAAGTGCAAGATCGCGGAGGAGTTTGGGGCGTGGGGCGGCGTTGCCTCTAGGGGTGGTCCCGGGGGACGAATTGGGTGGCCGTTCCGGATCCGGCTCGGGTGCCCGCAGCGACAGGCTGGGGCATGCCTGGAACCCGGAACACCGGACTGCTGGCCCTCGGCGGGATCGCCCTCGCGGCCCTGCTCACCGTGATCGGTCATTTCGAGGTCAACGACGACCTCGACCCGTGGGCGTTGACCATCAGCGACTTCGCGGTCTCCGACCGGGGCGGCGTCATCGACATCGCCATGGTGGTGCTCGCGCTCGCCAGCGTGGCGCTGCTGCACGGGCTGCGCCGCATCGGCTCACCCCGCCCGCGCTCCAGCCGGGCGGTCGACCTGCTGCTCGGCGCGTGGGTGGCCGGTCTGCTGCTGGCCGCCGTGGTGCCGACGAACGAGCCGGGCACCGCCATGACCACCGCCGCGTACCTGCACCGGTACGCCTCGGTGGTCGCCTTCCTGGCACTACCGGTCGGCGGTTGGCTGCTCGCCCGCCGACCCGACCTGGCCCCCGCCGCCCGGACGCTACGCACCCTGGTCCTGCTCAGTCTGGCCCTGGCGGGGGCGATGGTCTGGTCCGCCTACCCCGGCGACCGCCTGCTGCTCGGCCTGGCCGAGCGTCTCCTCATCCTCACCGAGGTGGCAGTGCTGGCAACGGTCGCGCTGACCCAGACCCGGGGGATCACTCCAGCTCGTGGAGCATGAGCTGGCGAGCGGCCTCGGTGATCGAGCCGGAGAGGCTCGGGTAGATGGTGATGGTCTGGGCCAGCTCGTTGACGGTGAGGTTGTTCTCCACCGCCATGGTGATGGGCAGGATCAGCTCGCTGGCCTTCGGGGCGACCACCACACCACCGATCACCTGACCACTGGCGGGCCGGCAGAACAGCTTCACGAAACCGTCGGACAGGTCGTCCATCTTTGCCCGGGCGTTACCGGACAGCGGCAGCATCACCTGCCGGGCCGGCACCTTGCCCGCGTCCACCTCGTCCTGGGAGACACCCACGGTGGCCAGCTCCGGGTCGGTGAAGACGTTCGCCGCGACGGTACGCAGTCGCAGCGGGCGGACCGCCTCACCGAGGGCGTGCCACATGGCGATCCGGCCCTGCATGGCGGCGACGCTGGCCAGCAGCAGCACGCCGGTGCAGTCGCCGGCGGCGTATATGCCGGGAACGTTGGTCCGGGAGACCCGGTCGACCGTGACGTAGCCGCCCCGGCCCAGCGCCACGCCGTACTCGGCCAGGCCCAGGTTGGCGGTGTTCGGGATCGAGCCGACGGCGATCAGCGCGTGCGAACCGGTGACCCTGCGGCCGTCGGACAGCTCCACCTCGACCCCGTCGGCGGTACGCCGGACCGCGTCGGCGCGGGAGTTGTTGAGGATGTTCATGCCGCGGTTGCGGAACACCCGCTCGATGGCGGATGCGGCGTCGGCGTCCTCGTGTGGCATCACCCGGTCCCGGCTGGAGACCAGGGTGACCTCGACGCCCATCGCCAGGTACGCGCTGGCGAACTCCGCGCCGGTCACACCGGAGCCGACCACGATCAGGTGCTCGGGCAGCTCCGGCAGGTCGTACACCTGGCGCCAGGTCAGGATGCGCTCACCGTCCGGGACGGCGGTGGGCAGCTGGCGGGGTGTCGAGCCGGTGGCCACCAGCACGGTGGACGCGGCGATGGAGTATTCCTCGCCGCCGTCGGCGGGGGTGACGACGACCAGATGGGTGTGCCCGAGAGCGTCCTCGCCGAGCCGGGCGGTGCCGGCCACGAAGGTGACCCCTGCTTTGAGCAGCTTGGCGTGGATGTCGGCGGACTGCGCCAACGCCAGCCGCTTGACCCGCTCGTGCACCGTCCGCGCGTCGACGGTGACCGCCTCCAGGCCGTCCGAGTGCACCCCGAACTCCTCGGTGTCCCGGTAGCCGGTGACCACCCCCGAGCTGGCGATGAAGGTCTTCGACGGTACGCAGTCGGAAAGCACGCAGGCCCCACCCGCACCATCGGCCTCCACCACGGTGACATCGGCGTCCAGCTGGGCGGCGACAAGTGCCGCCTCGTAACCGGCTGGCCCCCCACCGATGATCACGATCCGGCTCACAGCGTTTGCCCTTCGTCCATGCTCACAGTGACTTTCTTCTCCCGAGCGCATTCGACACGCACTGTCGTATTCTCCCCCACCCGTCGGTCGGGCTATCGTCATCGCCGTGCGTCATCACGCCGCCTACGGCTCAAATCTCGACCCCGCCCGGATGCGCGCCTACTGTCCGCATTCGCCGATGGTGGGCACCGGCTGGCTGGAGGGCTGGCGGCTGACCTTCGCCGGGGCGGACATGATCGGCTGGGAGGGCGCGGTGAGCACCCTTGTCGAGTCTCCCGGTGACCGGGTCTTCGTGGCGCTCTACGACATTCACCCGTACGACGCGGGCCAGCTCGACGAGATCGAGGGCGTGACCGCCGGCACGTACCGCAAGCTGCACGTTCGGGTCTCCACCCTCGACGGCGACGTGACCGCGTGGATCTACGTCTTCAACGGGTACGAGGGTGGCTTGCCGACCTCGTGGTATCTCTCGGAGATCGCGAACGCCGCCGAGAAGGCGGGCGCCCCGGACGACTACGTCACCGAGCTGCGGTCCCGCCCCACCGGCACCGCGTCGGCGTAGCAGCGCGTATCGCACGTCTCCAGTCTGCTACCGCCGTCGACCTGATCGCCGGTCGGGCTGGACCGGGGTCGTCAATCACACACCGGCGGCCGGGACGGAACGTTCGTACATGCCGGTCACCGGGTCTCCCGCGGGCCCATCGACTGGTGGAGCGACAGCGGCGCGGCCGGGTTGGTGAGGTCGACGCCCAGGCCCATTTTCGTCGGCAGGATGCTCAGGTGAGGTCGGCCCGGGTGCGGTGCAGCAACTCCACCAACTCGGCGCCGTCAGCGGGGCCGAGAGCCGTGAACGCCGGCGCGGCCAGACGGTTGGTCACCGCCTCCGCCCAGAGTCGCCGACGCACCAGCGGCCCGATTGGTGGGTACGGCGGTGGCCATCCGCAGGCCACCGCCCCGGCCTCCCCCTCCGGCCCGGACAACACGGCCTCCAGCGGGGTCATCCCGGCGGCGCGTACCGCCAGCAGGTAGGCGCTGGTGAAGTGTTCCCGGAGCAGCCGCAGCCCGGCGGCGCTGCGAGCCCCCGGGGACAGATCCGGGACCGGCATGGCCCGCCACGCGGCGAAGAGCGGCATCCCGCTGGCGTCCGCCGCCACCACCGCGCGCTCGACGAGTGCGGCCAGGCGCTCGGTGGTGGGCAGGGCGCCCAGCTGCTGCGATCCCCACCGGCAGCACTCGGCGAGGCTCGCGGCGGCCACCTCGAACGGCGGAACGACGCGGCTTGCGGCGTCCCAACCGTCGGCGACCGCGTCCGGGGCGATGAAGCCGAGGGCGGCGGCGGCCGTCTCGGCCCGCACACCGCCGAGCGCGCCAGCCCGGCCACTGATGTAGAAGGCCCAGCCGGAGATGCCGAGCAGCCGGGCCCGGCGCAACGTGGTCGGGTCCCTGCTGAACGCGTCGCCCAGGTCGAGCACGACGGGTTTGCTGGCGGCGGCGACCTGCTCCGGCGTCATTGCGGCACCACCCCCGCGTGCCTCGACCCGTCGACCACGGCGACGCCCCGATCCGGGGTCACCCGCCGTGGACGGCCCGCATACTCGTTGTCGTCCATCGATGGTCAGTCTGCCGCGCCACCGCCCGCGTCCGCATCCCCCTCTTCGGCCGCCAGCGCCTCGATCGCCGCCTCGACCTCACCCGCGCGTCGCCGAGCCACGGTGACCGCTCGCTCGGCGCCGCGCCGAGCGAGCTTGGCCCGGCTGAGATCCTGCTCGGCGACCGCCCGCCGCCGCTCCAGCTCGGCCAGCTCGGCCTCGATCCCGTCGAGTACGGCGGCGCCATCCCGCTCCTGCGCGGTCGCCTCGGCCAGCTCTGCCTCGACGCGCTCCTGGTCGGCCTGGGCCTTTGCCTGCTCCCGGTCCAGGGCACGGCGCTGCCGGGCCCGCTCGGCGCGGGCCGTACGCTGCGCGGCCTGCTCGGCGCGCTCCGCCGCCCGGTCCGGCCGGGGCGCCGCCTCGAGACGCTTTCGCTGGGCACCGGGTCGGCGGGCCGGACGTCCCTCCTCCGGCTCCTCCTCATCGCCGGTGACCAGCCGCAGCTGCGGCCGGGGCACCTCACCGAAGCCGGCGTAGCTCGCCGCCCGGAGCAGACGGCCCGCCCGGACCTGCTCGGCGACCTCGACGTCGGAGAACGCCGCGTTGAGGGTTGCCTCCACCTCGGCCAGTGGCAGCCGGCCGGCCGGTGGCGCGTCCGGCTCCGCCGCGGCGAGCTTGCGGACCTCGGCGACCAGGGCGCCCACCACCGCCCGGCGCTGTGCGGACAGCTCCCGCAGCCGGGGCCCCCGCAGCTCCCGCTGGGCGGCCCGCAGCGCATCGGCGAGCTGAACCAGGTCGGCGACCAGCTCCGGACGTCGGATGGCGAGCAGGTTCACCAGCCAGGCGGCCACCGTCGGGCGACGTAGCCGGGCCAACTGTCGGGCGGTGGTCGGGTCGCCGGCACGACGGGCTTCGGCCACGGCGGCGTCCCGGGCGGCCACGAACCGGTCCGGTGGGGTGCGGTAGAGCTGCTGCACCAGCTCCGCTGACGGGCCGGGCATCGGGGTCAGACGTCCACCCGGCTGCCGGGCTCCAGTCGCTGGTATTCGGTGCCGGACAGCGCGGTGTACTGCCGGTCGAGTATGCCCAACCCGTTGTCGTTGAGCAGGGCGTCGTGCAGGGCGTACGCGCGCCGGGGTGCGACCGCGCGGATGAAGTCGACAACCTCCGAGAACTTCGACCAGGCCGCGTGGATCGGCGCGAAGAGCGTGTCGACGGGTGTCTCCTCGGGGACCACCAGGGCGTCGCCCGGGTGGTAGACCACGTCGTTGATCAGGTAGCCGAGGTTGTCCACCACCGGAATGTCCGGGTGGATCACCGCGTGCTGGCCCCCGTACGCACGGACGGCCACCCCGGCAGCGGTGAACGACTCACCGGCGGTGACCGGGTGCAACACCTCGGCCGCGTCACCCAGGGTGTCGGCGAGCGAAGCGGGCCCGTGGATCGGGAACGGCTGCCGGTCGAGCTGCAGGCGCACCGCCGCCAGGTCGAGGTGGTCGGGGTGTTGGTGGGTGATCAGCACCGCGTCCGCACCGTCCAATGCCACCGCGGGGTCGCTGAATATCCCGGGGTCGACGACGAGCACTCCCCCGTCGTGTTCCACGCGGATGCAGGAGTGGGCGTACTTGGTGAGCCGCATCGTGACTCCTTGATTATCGAATCGTGACGTCCTCAGCGCAGTCTGCCGGAACCAGCCGACGCGTGCGCCGCGTCCGAGCTATCGCCACACCGGATGACGACGATGGGAGCGGGGATGGACGGACAGGTGGTACGACGCCGCGGCACACTGCTGGCGGCAACGGCACTGGCGGCGGCGCTGGTGTTGACCGGGTGCGGGGCCGGCGACAGCGGGTCGCGGGACACGGCCGCCGGCGCCCCTGCGAATGGTGGCGCGGACCGGGACGGCTTGCTGGGCGCACCCGAGGCGGCCGGAGCCGGGGCACCGCAGGATGCCAAGGCCGGGGCGCCGCAGGAGGGCGGTGCCGCGGCACCGGACCTGCGGGTCGATCAGCGGGCGATCATCTACACCGGATCGATGCGGGTTCAGGTGGACGATGTGGACGCCGCCGCCCGCGAGGTCACCGCACTGGTCACCCGGGCCGGTGGGTTCATCGGCGGTGACCAGCGGCGCAGTGCCCAGGCCGACGCGGTGGCGGAGTTGCAGTTGCGGGTGCCGGCGGCGAAGTTCACCGGCGTGGTCGACGAGATCGCGAAGCTCGGCCGTCAGCAGAGCCGGGAGATCAGCACCGAGGACGCCACCGAGGCGATCGTCGACCTGGACGCGCGCATCATCAGTCAGCGGGCCAGGGTGGAGAGTGCCCGCCAACTCCTGTCCCGCGCCACCTCGATCAACGACCTGGTGTCGTTGGAGAACGAGCTAGGGCGCCGCGAGGCCGACCTGGCGTCGCTGGAAGCCAAGAAACGGCGACTGGCCGATCTGACCGCACTGTCCACGATCACCGTGTCGCTCGGCGGGCCGGCGGCGAAGATCACCTCCGAGAAGTCCGAGACCGGCTTCCTGGCCGGGCTGACCGGCGGTTGGAAGGCGTTCGTCGCCTCGTTGACCGTCCTGCTCACCGTGCTGGGGGCGCTGCTGCCCTGGCTGGTGGCATTCGGCGTACCGGTGGCGGTGCTGCTGCTGGTGTTGCGGCGGCGGAAGAAGACCTTGGTCCCGACCGCTCCGGTCAGCGCACCGCCGCCAGTGCCCGCAGCGCGGTCTGCACCATGACGCGTACGCCGGCCGGGATGGCCCGTTCGTCCACGTCGAAGTTTGCGCGGTGCAGGTCGACGTTGGGGCCGGAGCGACCCACGCCGAGCCGGGCGAGGGCACCGGGGACGTACTCCAGATACCAGGAGAAGTCCTCGCCGCCCATGCTCTGCGGTGTCTCGGCGATCCCTTCCGGGCCGAGCGCGGCGGCGGTCGCGGCGGTCAGCACCTGGATGGCCCGGGAGTCGTTGCACACCGGTGGGCGGCCGCGCAGGTATTCCAGGTCGACCGTGGCCCCGGTCGGGGCGATCACGTCCCGGACCACCTGAGCAACGATCTTGGGAGCCTGCTCCCAGGTGTCGCGGTCCATCACCCGCAGGGTGCCGGAGGCGCTCGCCTCCGAGGGGATGACGTTGTAGCGGGTGCCGGCCGAGGCGTGGCCGAAGACCAGCAGCAGGCCGCTGTTGGCCGGCACCCGGCGGCTGACCAGCGCGGGCACCTCGGTGATCAGCCGGCCGAGCGCGTCGACAAGGTCGACGGTCAGGTGCGGCCGGGCGGTGTGCCCGCCCGGGCCGGAGAGCCGGACGGTGACGTTGTCGGCGGCTGCGGTGATCGGGCCGACCCGCAGGCCGACCTGGCCCACCGGCAGGTTCGGGTCGCAGTGCAGCGCGAAGATCTGCACCACGTCGTCCAGGCCACCGGCCTCGATGACCTCGAGCGAGCCGCAGGGCAGGATCTCCTCGGCCGGCTGGAAGATGAGCCGGACCCGTCCGTCCAGCTCGCCGAGGTCGGCGAGCTGGGCCAGCAGCATGCCCACGCCGAGCAGGACCGTGGTGTGCACGTCGTGCCCGCAGGCGTGGCAGACGCCCTCGACGGTCGACCGGTAGGGCACGTCCTTGGGGTCGTCCAGCGGCAGGGCGTCGATGTCCGCGCGCAATGCGACGACCGGGCCGTCCGGCCTGCCGTTGACGTCGCAGATCACGCCGTTGCCCTTGGGTAGCAGGCGCGGGCTCAGCCCGGCCAGCGAGAGCTCCCGGGCGATCAGGGCGGCCGTCTCGAACTCGTTGCCGGAGAGCTCGGGGTGCGAGTGGAGGTGACGGCGCGTAGCGATCAGCCCCGGCACCCGGAGCGTGAGGAGGTGGTCCAGCTCACGGGGCAGAGGCTGGGACCCGGGTGGTGTCTCCAGCCAGGACGACGCCAGCTGGCCGCCCGTGGGCAGCGTCAACGCACTCGTCACGTCGAATTCTCGATCACTAGAAATGGATGGATCATCGGGGACAGCAGACAGCCTAGACCTCCGGCGGTGACGCTGCGCAACCTCGTTACGGTAATGATCGGACCGCACAGCGTCATATATGCCCTGCTGGGGACGCTCGGAGATGCGTGGGACAGCAGGTAGATCGCGGTCGAACGCCGTCATCCGCCCCTCACCTCCTACAACGCGTAACCGATCGCGGCGGTCACAAATCCGGCACCACGCGGGGAGCCCTGTTGCAAATTGTCGCATTAGTCAGGGTGGTGAACTGACACTCCGACAATTAGCCGACCACACTTCGCAACCAGCCGGATAAAGACGCTCACACGCACGGGACCACCACGGGCGCACACGGTGTGCGCCCGGGCTCACCCGACGGCATACCCGTTAAGCCGGGCGGACACACGGTGTCCGCGGGCGGGGCCGGTCAGAACTGATCGGTGGGCCGGTACAGGCCCCACACCTCGCGCAGCGTCCCGCAGACCTCACCCACGGTGGCCTGGGCCCGCAGCGCCTCCTTCATCGGGTACAGCAGGTTGTCCGTGCCGGCGGCGGCGGCCCGCAGATCGGCGAGCGCCCGCGTCACCGCGTCGGCGTCCCGCTCGGAGCGCAGCCGTGCCAGCCGCTCGGCCTGGGCCGCCTCGATCGTCGGGTCGACCCGCAGCGGCTCGTACGGCTCCTCCTCGTCCACGGTGAACCGGTTGAGCCCGACCACCACCCGCTCGCCCGAGTCGATCTCCTGGGCGATCCGGTACGCGGACTGCTCGATCTCCCGCTTCTGGAACCCGGCCTCGATGGCGTCCACCGCCGAGCCGTGGTCGGCCACCCGCTGCATCAACTTGAGGGCGGCGGCCTCGATCTCGGCGGTCATCGCCTCCACCACGTACGAGCCGGCGAACGGGTCGACAGTGGCGGTCAGGTCCGTCTCGTACGCCAGCACCTGCTGGGTGCGCAGCGCGAGGCGGGCGGCCTTCTCGGTCGGCAGCGCGATCGCCTCGTCGAAGCTGTTGGTGTGCAGCGACTGGGTGCCGCCGAGCACCGCGCCCAACCCCTGCACCGCCACCCGGACCAGGTTCACCTCCGGCTGCTGCGCGGTGAGCTGCACGCCCGCGGTCTGGGTGTGGAACCGCAGCATCATCGACTTCGGATCCTTGGCGCCGAAGTCGTCGCGCATCACCCGGGCCCAGATCCGCCGGGCGGCGCGGAACTTCGCCACCTCCTCGAGCAGCGTGGTGCGGGCCACGAAGAAGAACGACAGCCGGGGCGCGAAGTCGTCCACCGCGAGACCGGCGGCCAGCGCCGCCCGCACGTACTCCACGCCGTTGGCCAGGGTGAACGCGATCTCCTGCGCGGGCGTCGCGCCGGCCTCGGCCATGTGGTAGCCGGAGATGGAGATGGTGTTCCACTTCGGCACCTCCTTGCGGCAGTACGCGAACGTGTCGGCCACCAGGCGCAGCGACGGCTTCGGCGGGAAGATGTACGTCCCCCGGGCGATGTACTCCTTGAGGATGTCGTTCTGGATCGTGCCGTTGAGCGCCGCGCCGGGCACCCCGTTCTCCTCGGCGACGAGCTGGTAGAGCAGCAGCAGCACCGAGCCGGGCGCATTGATGGTCATCGAGGTGGAGACCTTGTCCAGCGGGATGTCGGCGAACAGCAGCCGCATGTCCTCAATGGAGTCGATGGCGACGCCCACCTTGCCGACCTCGCCATGCGCGATCGGCTCGTCCGAGTCGTAGCCCATCTGGGTCGGCAGGTCGAAGGCGACCGAGAGGCCCATCGTGCCAGCCCGCAACAGCTGGTGGTACCGCGCGTTGGATTCGGTGGCGGTGCCGAAGCCGGCGTACTGGCGCATGGTCCACGGGCGGGAGGTGTACATCGTGGGGTAGACCCCCCGGGTGTACGGGAACTCGCCGGGGCTGCCCAGCCGGGAGTCCAGGTCCTCCGGAAGGTCGGCCTCCGTGTAGACGCCGTTGATCGGGAAACCGGACTCGCTTGACCGCCGTTCGCTCATCCCCGGATGGTAGGACGCCTGGCCACGTCGCCGCGTGAGGGATAGCGCACAGTGCGTCCCGACCGGTCGACACGAGGTGAACGACAGGGCACGTTCTGTCGACTTCGATAAACGTCCGTCGCGTCGGCTTTCGCATCCGGCGTCGGAACCAGCAAGATAGGGGGGTTGTGTCCCAGCCCCCCTCGATTTCCCCCGGTGGCTTTTCTGTGACTCAGATCCCGACGTGGAGCGGCGGACCAGTCAGTCCCGCCAACGGACGAGCGGCGCCCGGCACCACCATTGGTGGCCGGTACTCGCTGCGGTCCTCGGTGGGCAACGGCGGCATGGGCACCGTGTGGCGCGCCACAGACACGCTGCTGCGCCGCGATGTGGCGGTGAAGGAGGTCGTCCTGCCTCCGGGGCTGGCCCCCAGCGACCGCGACGCCATGTACGAACGCACCCTGCGCGAGGCCCGCGCTGCCGCCGCCATCCAGCACCCCGCCGTGGTGCAGGTGTACGACGTGGTCACCGAGGCCGGCCGGCCGTGGATCGTGATGGAGCTGCTGGACGCTCGCAGCCTCGCGGACATGGTGATCGAGGACGGGCCGGTCGCTCCCCGTGCTGTCGCCAAGATCGGCGTCGCGCTGCTCGGCGCGTTGGAGGTCGCGCACGCGATCGGCGTGCTGCACCGCGACGTCAAGCCCGCCAACGTGCTGATCTGCACCGACGGCCGCTGTGTGCTGACCGACTTCGGGGTCGCCCGGATGCCCACCGACGTGCAGCTCACCACCCCCGGCATGGTGCTCGGCTCGCCGCACTTCATCTCGCCCGAGCGGGCCATGGGCCAGGAGTTCGGCCCGCCGAGCGACCTGTTCTCGCTGGGTGTGACGCTTTACACCGCGGTCGAGGGGCGGCCCCCGTTCGACAAGGGCGACCCGATCGAGACCATGCACGCCGTGGTCGAGGACCCACCCGCCCCGCCGCAGCGCAGCGGCCCGCTGACCCGCGTGCTCATGGGTCTGCTGGAGAAGGACCCGGCGCGCCGGCTGGACGTGCACACCTCCCGGGCCATGCTGCGCGAGCTGCTCGCCGGCCCGCTGGGCAGCACCGCGACAGCTGTGCACTCGGTCACCGACCCGTACGCCGTGGTGCCGGTGCAGCAGCGCCCGGTGCCCATCCCCCCGCCGGCCCAACCAGAGCCGAAGCCGGACAGCCAGATCGGTGGCCCGGCGATGCTGGCCCCGGGTGAGTCCCTGACCGACCGGCTGGCCGCGCTGCGCCGGGGCGAACGCCCACCGCCCGCTGGCGCGGCCGGCGCCACGGGTGGGCTCGACGAGACCAGCGCCGACGCGTTGGCCGGGCCGCTGCACACGCCCACCGGCGCGATGCCCCCACCCGGCCGACCGGCCGCCGGGCGCACCTACGGCGGCAACGCGGACGCCACTCAGCGGGTGGACGCCGGCGGGCACCCGGACGCCACCCAGCGGGTCAGCTACGGCAGCCCGGCCGACCCCACCCAGCAGGTCGGGTACGGCGGCGCACCGGAGGCCACCCAACGCATCGGCGGCACCTACGGCGGCGGTAACCAGTGGTCGGTGCCAGGCACCGGCCAGCCCTGGACGGCCTCGCCCGCCGCTTCGGGCGGCGGCGCGCTGGGCAAGGTCCGTGCCAGCGGGGGTCAGCTCGTCAGCACGGTCAAGGGGTGGCCACGCAAGGTGCAGCTCGCCGCGGCCGGCGGACTGGCCGTCGTGCTGCTGCTCACCGTGGTGGCGCTGTCCGGCGGCGACGACCCGCCACCGAGCACCCCGCAGGCGCAGCCCACGTCGTCCGCCCCGACCGCTCCCGCGGTCGAGATGCAGGAGCACGCGGCTCGCGGGATCCAGGTCATGGTGCCGAAGGGCTGGAAGAAGGCCAGCGGCGGCTCGTACACCGACTACATCGACCCGGAGGACAGCGGCCGTAAGGTCCGCATCATCACCGAGAAGTGGTCCAGCAGCTCCACCCGATGGGCGGAGACGGCCGAGAACGGTCTCAAGACCAGGAGCACCTCCTGCGTCAAGCCGTACAGCCAGATCTCCTCCAACGAGACCGAGCTGGCCAGCAAGCCGGCCGCCGAATTCGAATACACCTGCGGCGAGGGTGACGCCATGCGGCACGGCGTCTGGCGTGGCGTGGCCCAGGACGGCAAGGCGTACTCGTTCTACCTCACCGCCACGGACACCAAGTTCGCGGAGAGCAAGCCGATCTTCGACGAGATGGTGCGGACGTTCCAGCTCACCGGGGACGGCTGAGCCGGAGGCAACCCGCAGCGGTGATCCGTCGCCGTGCTATCAAGGGGCATGGCGGCGGACACCACTGACATCGACGACATTCGCGAGCAAGCCCGGCGCTGGCTGGCCGACGACCCCGACCCGACCAGCCGGGACGAGCTGACGGCGGTGCTCGACCGGCTGCCGGCGAGCGCTCCGGAGCTGGCCGACCGGTTCGCCGGCCCACTGACCTTCGGCACCGCGGGCCTGCGCGGCCCGCTGCGCGCCGGCCCGAACGGAATGAACCTCGCCGTGGTCACCCAGGCGGCTGCCGGCCTGGTCGGCTGGCTCGCGGCCCAGGGCGGCACCGGCCCCCTGGTGATCGGGTACGACGCCCGGTACGGCTCCCGGCAGTTCGCCGAGCGCACCGCCCAGGTGGCCACCGGGGCGGGCCGGCCGGCCCTGCTGCTGCCCCGCCCGCTGCCCACCCCGGTGCTGGCGTACGCGGTGCGCCACCTCGGCGGGGTCGCCGGGGTGATGGTCACAGCCAGCCACAACCCACCACAGGACAACGGCTACAAGGTCTACCTCGGTGCGGAGCTGGGCGGTGAACTGGGCGCCGGCGCGCAGATCGTGCCGCCCGCCGACGCCGGTATCGAGGCAGCCATCCGGGCGGTCGGCCCGCTGACCGAGGTGCCGCTGGGCGCCGCCGGTCAGGTGCTCGGCGACGACCTGGTCGCCGCGTACGTTGAGCGGGCCACCGCGGTGATCGACCCGGAAGGGCCACGCGACCTCACGGTGGCGTACACCCCGCTGCACGGGGTGGGTGCGGCAGTGCTCACCGCCGCCTTCGCCAGCGCCGGTTTTCCGGTGCCCGGCGTTGTGCCCGACCAGGCCGAACCGGACCCGGCGTTTCCCACCGTGTCGTTCCCCAACCCGGAGGAACCGGGGGCGGTGGACCGGCTGATCGCCCTCGCCGACTCCACCGGCGCGGACCTCGCCATCGCCAACGACCCGGACGCGGACCGCTGCGCGGTGGTCGTCCGGGAGGGCGCGGACGGCTGGCGGATGCTGCGCGGCGACGAGGTCGGTGTGCTGCTCGCCGACCACCTGATGCGGCGCGGGGTGACCGGGCTCTACGCCACGACGATCGTCTCGTCGTCGCTGCTGCGGGCAATGTGCGCGGCCCGGGGCCTGCCCTACGACGAGACGCTGACCGGTTTCAAGTGGATCGTCCGGGCCGGCGGCGGAAGCGCGCCGCTGGTCTTCGGCTACGAGGAGGCACTCGGCTACTGCGTCGCGCCGGAGCACGTCCGGGACAAGGACGGCATCACCGCCGCGTTGACCGTGGCCGAGTTGGCCGCCGGCCTCAAGACGCAGGGGCGCACGTTGACCGACCGGCTGGACGAACTGGCCGCCGAGTTCGGCGTGCACCACACCGACCAGCTCTCCGCCCGGGTGGATGACCTGCGAGTGATCGCCGACGCGATGGCCAGGATCCGGGCGGCCACCCCGACCACCCTGCTCGGGCACCCGGTCGACAGCGTCCGGGACCTGCTACCCGAGGCGGACGTGGTCATCCTGCGTACCGGGACGGCCCGGGTGGTGATCCGGCCCTCCGGGACCGAGCCGAAGCTCAAGGCGTACCTCGAGGTGGTGGAGCCGGTGACGAATGGTGACGTTCCGGCGGCCCGCAGCCGGGCGGCGCAGGCCGTTGCCAGGCTGCGCGCTGAGGTCGGCGCTGCTCTCGGCATCTGACCCCGACGGACCTCACCCACCCGGCAGGCTCCCTTTGGCGCGCTTGCCGAGAGCCGCGTCGACCGCGCTGGCCAGGGCGGCGACGACCAGGCCCACCGAGGGACGGATCACCGAGTCGTCGGCGCTCACCCCGCCGGAGAAGCCGGCACCGGTGGCGATCTCCTCCAGCCTGCGCCGAGCGTCGGCGGCGGTCTCGCCGCTCACCCCGAGCCCGGCCTCCATCCGCAGCACCACGACCAGGGTGGCCAGCGCGGCGGTCCGCTCGTCCGGGGCCGCCGCGCCGGTCACGGCCTCGGCCAGCCGCTGCCGGGTCTCCGCCTCGATGGAGGCGTCCACCACCGGGTAACGGTGTACGTGGATGAAGCCCAGCTCGGTCTCGTCGATGTCCCGAACCACGCCCTGGCTGCACAGGTCACCGAGGATCCGGTCCCGCAGGCCGTGCCGCAGGCGCTGCACCCAGGAGGCCGGGGTGTGCGGGGTGTCGGCCGCGATCCGGCCCAGCACCTCGTCCGCGACCGGCTCGCCGGTAGGCGTCGGGTCGACCACCGTCAGAAACCCGTCGGCGTACGCGGTCCGGCCGGCCAGTGCCAGCTCGACCAGCACCGCGGCGGCCATGCCGAGGTCCAGGCTGATCCGCGGCATGGTCGCCTTGCCGGTCGTGTCGTCGTAGGCGAGGAGGAGCAACTCCTCGGCGAGCGCAACACCACTCATGGCCGGAGACGCTAGCGGGTCCGCGCACCCCCGCGCACGGACCCGCCGGACCCGGCACCGACCGGGGTAACGTCTCAGAACCGGGGCATGCCACCGAACTGGCGGTCACCGGCGTCACCGAGCCCGGGGACGATGAACATGCGGTCGTTGAGCCCCTCGTCGATCGAGGCCGTGACCAGGCGCAACGGCAGGCCGGAGCGTTCCAGCCGCTCGATGCCGACCGGGGCCGCGAGCACGCAGAGCACGGTGATGTCGGTGCAGCCACGATCGGCCAGCAGCCGACAGCAGTGCTCCAGCGAGCCACCGGTGGCCAGCATCGGGTCGAGCACCAGCACCGGCAGCCCGCCGAGATCGCGCGGCAGCGACTCCATGTACGCGCGCGGCTCGTAGGTCGCCTCGTCGCGGGCGAGGCCCACGAAACCCATCGACGACTCGGGCAGCAGGCCGAGTGCGGCGTCCGCCATGCCGAGGCCGGCCCGCAGCACCGGCACCAGCAGCGGCGGGTTGGCCAGCCGGGTGCCCTCGGTGCCGGTGACCGGCGTCTGCACCGGGTACCGCTCGACGGGGAAGGTGCGCGCCGCCTCGTACACCAGCATGGTGGTCAGTTCGTGCAGGGCGGCCCGGAACGTCGAGGAATCGGTGCGCGCGTCCCGCATGGCAGTCAACCTGGACTGGGCCAGCGGGTGGTCAATGACGTGTACGTCCACGATCGCTCAACCTACCGGTCCGTAGGGCGCGGCGGTGCGGGCGCGGTCGGAGCAGCGACGTCGCTCACTTCCGCGTGCCCATCGTGAGCAAGATCACTCGACCGTCCGGTGCGTAGACTTCGGGTCATGACGGCGACAACGACGTCGGCCCGGTCGGAGCTCTCCGAGCTGGGACGATCCGAGACCGCTCTGCGGACCTTCCTGCACGGCCTGCCCGGCGTGGACCAGGTCGGCGCGGAGCAGCGGGCGGCACAGCTCGGCACCCGCTCCATCAAGACCACCGCCAAGGCCCAGGCGATCGACCTGGCGATCCGGATGGTCGACCTGACCACCCTGGAAGGGGCGGACACCCCGGGCAAGGTGCGCGCGCTCGCCGCGAAGGCGCTACGCCCGGACCCGGCCGACCCGTCCTGCCCGCACGTCGGCGCGGTCTGCGTCTACCCGGCGATGGTCCCGTACGTCGCCGAGGTGCTGCGCGGAAGCGCTGTGCATCTGGCCAGCGTGGCGACCGCCTTCCCGTCGGGCCAGGCGCCGCTGGAGATCAAGCTGGCCGACACCCGGGCCGCCGTCGCGGCCGGCGCCGACGAGATCGACATGGTGATCAACCGGGGTGCGTTCCTGGCCGGGCGGTACAAGGAGGTCTACGACGAGATCGAGGCCACCAAGGAAGCCTCCGGGGACGCCCACCTCAAGGTGATCCTGGAGACCGGCGAGCTGGCCACCTACGACAACGTGCGCCGCGCCTCCTGGCTGGCGATGCTGGCCGGCGGCGACTTCATCAAGACCTCCACCGGCAAGGTCCCGGTCGCGGCGACACTGCCGGTGACCCTGGTGATGCTGGAGGCGGTCCGCGACTTCCGCGCGGCGACCGGGCGGCAGGTCGGCGTGAAGCCGGCCGGTGGTATCAAGACCACCAAGGACGCCATCAAGTACCTGGTGATGGTCAACGAGACCGTCGGCCCGGACTGGCTCGACCCGGACTGGTTCCGCTTCGGCGCGTCCAGCCTGCTCAACGACCTGCTGATGCAGCGCACCAAGCTGACGACCGGCACCTACTCCGGTCCCGACTACTTCACCCTGGACTGATAGCCGATGTTCGAATACGCCCCCGCCCCCGAGTCCCGCTCGGTGGTGGAAATCAAAAACGCCGCTGGGCTGTATATCGGTGGGGAGTTTGTCGACCCTGCCGACGGTGGCAGCTTCAAGTCGATAAACCCCGCCTCCGAGGAGGTGCTGGCCGAGATCGCCGAGGCCGGTGCGCAAGACGTGGAGCGCGCGGTGCGCGCCGCGCGGAAGGCGTACGACAAGGTCTGGGGTCCGATGCCGGGCCGGGACCGCGCGAAGTACCTCTACCGGATCGCCCGGCTCATCCAGGAGCGCTCCCGCGAGCTGGCCGTCCTCGAATCGCTGGACAACGGCAAGCCGATCAAGGAGTCCCGCGACGTCGACCTGCCCCTGGTCGCCGCGCACTTCTTCTACTACGCGGGATGGGCCGACAAGCTGGGCCATGCCGGCTTCGGGTCGAACCCGCAGCCGATCGGTGTGGCCGCGCAGGTCATCCCATGGAACTTCCCGCTGCTCATGCTGGCCTGGAAGATCGCCCCGGCGCTCGCCGCGGGCAACACGGTGGTGCTGAAGCCCGCCGAGACCACCTCGCTGACCGCGCTGCTGTTCGCCGAGATCTGCCAGCAGGCCGACCTGCCGGCCGGCGTGGTCAACATCATCACCGGTGCCGGCGACACCGGCCGCGCGCTGGTCGAGCACACCGGGGTGGACAAGGTCGCGTTCACCGGCTCCACCGAGGTCGGACGGGCCATCGCCCGATCCGTCGCCGGCACCGGCAAGAAGCTCACCCTGGAGCTGGGCGGCAAGGCCGCCAACATCGTCTTCGACGACGCCCCGATCGACCAGGCCGTCGAGGGCATCGTCAACGGCATCTTCTTCAACCAGGGGCACGTCTGCTGCGCCGGCTCCCGACTGCTGGTCCAGGAGAACGTGGCCGACCGCGTGCTGGAGTCGCTGAAGCGGCGGATGGCCCAGCTCCGGGTGGGCGACCCACTGGACAAGAACACCGACGTCGGCGCGATCAACTCCGCCGCCCAGTTGGAGCGGATCCGCGAACTGTCCGACGCCGGCTCGGCCGAAGGCGCCGAGCGCTGGTCCCCGCCGTGCGAGCTGCCCGAGCGGGGCTTCTGGTTCGCGCCGACCATCTTCACCGGGGTCACCCAGGCACACCGGATCGCCCGCGAGGAGATCTTCGGCCCGGTGCTGTCGGTGCTCACCTTCCGCACCCCGGCCGAGGCCGTGGAGAAGGCCAACAACACGCCGTACGGGCTGTCGGCGGGCATCTGGACCGACAAGGGCTCCCGGATCCTGTGGATGGCCGACCGGCTACGCGCCGGCGTGGTCTGGGCCAACACGTTCAACAAGTTCGACCCCACCTCGCCGTTCGGTGGCTACAAGGAGTCG
Organism: Micromonospora sp. NBC_01638; assembly: GCF_045209745.1. Taxonomy (NCBI): domain Bacteria; kingdom Bacillati; phylum Actinomycetota; class Actinomycetes; order Micromonosporales; family Micromonosporaceae; genus Micromonospora; species Micromonospora sp. NBC_01638. The sequence goes on along the minus strand of NZ_CP109273.1, from coordinate 3,102,199 downwards.
GGCTACGGTCGCGAGGGCGGCCGACACGGGCTGGAGGGCTACCTCAATGTCTGAGCGGGTCGCGGTACGCAAGACGTACAAGCTCTTCATCGGCGGGAAGTTCCCGCGCAGCGAGTCGGGACGGTCGTATCTCGTGCAGTCCTCGAATGTGTCACTGGCCTCCCGCAAGGACGCCCGGGACGCGGTGGTCGCCGCCCGCGCCGCCGTGCGGGGCTGGGCCGGCGCGACCGCGTACAACCGGGGTCAGATCCTCTACCGCGCCGCCGAGATGCTGGAGGGCCGCCGCGAGCAGTTCGTCGCCCTGGGCGTACCCGGCGATGAGGTGGACGCCGCGGTGGACCGCTGGGTCTGGTACGCCGGCTGGGCCGACAAGCTCGCCCAGGTGTACGGCGGTGCCAACCCGGTCGCCGGCCCGTACTTCAACATCTCCGCGCCCGAGCCGACCGGCGTGGTCGCGGTGGTCGCCCCGGAACGCCCTGCGCTGCTCGGCCTGGTCAGCGTGATCGCCCCGGCGATCGTCACCGGCAACACGGTGGTCGTGGCGGCCTCCCCCACCGAGCCGCTGGCGGCGGTCACGCTGGCCGAGGTGCTGGCCACCTCCGACCTGCCCGGCGGGGTGGTCAACATCCTCACCGGCGCGATCACCGAGACCGCGCCGACGTTGGCGGCGCACATGGACGTCAACGCGATCGACCTGAGCGGGGTGACCGACGCCTCGCTCGCCACCGACCTGGAGATCAAGGCGGCGGAAAACCTCAAGCGGGTGCTCCGACCGGCTCCGGCCGACCGCGACTGGTCCGCCGACCCGGGCCTGGCCCCGATGACCGCGCTGTTGGAGACGAAGACGGTGTGGCACCCCAAGGGGGTGTGATTCTGTTTCCCGGCCTGGGGGTTTTCCGGGGGAGCCCGCCCACTCCGGGCGGTCAGGCTTGATCCCTGCGTGGGCGGGCTCCCCCGGAAAACCCTGACGTGGGCCGGGTTCGTCGGGTGGGTCAGCTCACGGGTGCTGCCTCCTGGGTGGGGGTCTACTACCGGGGGTAGGATTGGTGGGTGACTCGGTTGGGCGATCTTGAGCGTGCGGTGATGGACGTGTTGTGGGACGTGGTCCCCGGCACGTCGGATGGTGTGACCGTGCGCGAGGTGGCCGACGCGCTCGATGGTCGTGAGCTCGCGTACACCACGGTGATGACCGTGCTGGACCGGCTCGCCGGCAAAGGCATGGTGCAACGGGAGCGAGAGGGCCGGGCCTGGCGGTACCGGCCAGCGGCCAGCCGTGAGGCGCACATCGCCCAGCTGATGCTCGACGCCCTCGACCTGGGTGGCAGCCGGGACGCCGCGCTGGTGCGGTTCGCCCGCTCGGTGACCGGCACCGAGGCCGAGGTGCTGCGGGCGGCCCTGGGCAGCGAGGCCGGCCTGACCGGGTCGGGTTCCACCGGCGACGACACGGGCGGGGCCGAGCTGACCGACCGCCTCGACGGGCCGGCGGGCCGGCGACCTGCCGGCGAGGCAGCGGAGCGGTAGGGCGCGCGCCATGGCCTACGCCGTGCACTTCGCCGCCACCATGCTGGCCTGCTATCTGACCGCTCAGGTGCTGGCCCGCTCCACCTGGACGTGGCGCAGCCCTCGGGTGGCGATCATCTGCTGGCAGGCCGTCGGGTTGGCGCTGGGACTCTCCGCGATGGGTCTGCCGATGGCGCTCGGGTTGAGCGCGTACGGCCTGCCGACCGGGAGCGCCCTCCTCGCCCTGGCCAACGACCTCGGCCACGGCACGCTGCCGGTCGGGGTGGGCACCTTCCACCTGGCGGGCGTCGGGGTGGGCTTCGGCATCGGCGCGGTGCTGGTCACCACGACCGTGCGCAGCATCCACGGCACCGTACGCGCCCAGCGCCGGCACCGGGACCTGCTCTCCCTGGTCGCCCGGGACGATCCGGCGGCACCCGGTGCGCTGGTGCTGGATCATCCCAGCGCCGCCGCGTACTGCCTGCCGGGGGTGAAGCCGCAGGTGGTGGTCAGCGCCGGCACGCTGAGCCTGCTGGACGGGGCCGAACTGGCCGCGGTGCTCAGCCACGAGCGCGCGCACGCCCACGAGCGGCACGACCTGGTGCTGCTGCCGTTCACCGCGCTGTGCCGCGCGCTGCCGTGGTTCGGCTGGGTCCGCGACGCGCACGAGCGGGTCGCCCTGCTGGTCGAGATGCGCGCCGACGACAAGGCCCGTGAACTGCACGCGGAGGCACCGCTGGCGGGAGCGCTGCGCCGGTTCGCCGCCGCCGGTCACCGGATCACTCCGGCCGGCGCGCTGGGCATGGGCGACCGTGATCTTGACGTACGGGTGCAGCGTCTGCTGGTCAGCGACCGGCCTCCCCGGGTGCTCGGTGCCACCGCCCTCGCGGTCGCCACCACGCTGGTCGCCCTCCCGGTCACGCTCTTCCTGAGCTGACGCCGGCGCGGCTGAGCCGCAAGGGCGGACACCCCGCCCCTGATCCCCAAGATCGTGCTCGATCCAGGATCGAGGGGCCTCCCATGGCCCGCGAGGCCACTACATCCGTGATCGAGCGCGATCTTCGCCATCTGACACGTAGCCAAGCTACGTGTAGGGTGGCTACTCCAAGGGAGCCAACGCTACGGAGAGCCGGCCATGGACACCCTGCTCCTCGCCCGACTGCAGTTTGCCACCACCACCTCGATCCACTTCCTGTTCGTGGTCGTCACGCTCGGGTTGGTCACCCTGCTGGTCGGGATGCAGACCGCCTGGGTGCTCACCGGCAACCCGAAGTGGGAGCGGCTCACCCGGTACTGGGGCCAGCTTTACGTGATCAACTACGTGCTCGGCATCGCCACCGGCATCGTGATGGAGTTCCAGTTCGGGCTGAACTGGAGCGGCCTGTCGCGCTACGTCGGCAACGTCTTCGGCGCGCCACTGGCCATCGAGACGCTGGTGGCGTTCTTCCTGGAGTCCACGTTCCTCGGGATGTGGATCTTCGGTTGGCACCGGCTCGGCAAGGGTGTCCACCTCGCGCTGCTCTGGGGCGTGGCGATCACCGCGTACGCCTCGGCGTTCTGGATCATGGTGGCCAACTCGTGGCTGCAACACCCGGTCGGGTACGAGGTGCGCGACGGGATCGCCCACCTCACCGACTTCGGCGCGCTGCTCACCAATCCCAGCCTCAACATGGCGTTCGGGCACGTGGTCTCGGCCGCGCTGCTGGTCGGCGGGATGCTGATGGCGGCGGTGAGCGCCTGGCACCTGATCCGGCGTACCCCCGACTTCGCGCTCTTCCGCACCTCGCTGCGGATCGGCCTGGTCACCTCGGCGCTGGCGATCGGCGCGGTGCAGGGCTTCGGCTTCGCCCAGTTCGGCCCGGTCGGCGCGGTGCAGCCGACCAAGTTCGGGGGCCAGAGCCCGGAGGCCCAGGCGCTGATCGCGGAGTGGATCACCCGGTTCGGCCCCGGCGACTACACGCCACCGGTCCTGGCCAGCGTCGGGCTGGGCTTCATGATCCTGATCGGCTTCACCCTCGGTTGCGTCTGGTTGCTGCTCCCCCTGCTCTTCCGGGACTGGATCATCCGGTTGCGCTTCCCGCTCTGGCTGATCCTGCTCGCCCTGCCGCTGCCGTTCGTCGCGGTGATCCTCGGCTGGATCGCCCGGGAGGTCGGCCGCCAACCCTGGGTGGCGTACGGGTTGCTCCCCACCGAGCAGGCGGTCTCACCGGTCGGCGCACCGGTGATGCTCGCCTCGCTGATCGGCTTCAGCCTGCTGCTGGGCACCCTCGCCGTCACCAACTGGGTGCTGCTCGCCCGGCACGCGGCACGCGGCGCGGCCGATCCGGCGCTCGGCCGCCCACCGGCGCCACCCAGCGAGCTGGCCCACCCCGAACCCGCCCTCGTCTGAGGAGAAGACCGTGGACCTCGCCTGGTACGCCCTGCTCGGCCTCTTCTTCGCCGGCTACCTGGTGCTCGCCGGCTACGACTACGGCGTCGGGCTGTTGCTCGCCCGCAGCGGCGGCCCCGCTGGGCGGCGGGAGGCGCTCACCGCGCTCGGCCCGTTCTTCCTCGGCAACGAGGTCTGGCTGGTGGCCGCCATGGGCATCCTCTTCGGCGCGTTCCCGGTGCTGGAGGGCGAGTTGCTCTCCGGCTGCTATCCAGCTGTCGCGGGTGCCCTGGTCGGCGTCATCCTGGTCACCGCGGGGGTGCAACTGCGCAGCCGGCCCACCGACGAGCGGATCCGCGCCCGCTGGGACCGCGTCGTGATGATCGGCAGCGCCCTCGCCGCACTGGGCTGGGGTGTGGTGCTCGCCGCGCTGCTCCAGGGCGTGCCGCTCCAGGCTGACGGGCACGTCGCCGGGGTGTCGCACCTCGCCACCCCGTTCGCAGCCGCCGCCGGGCTGGCCATGGTCACCCTGGTCGCGGTGCACGGCGCGACCTTCCTCACCCTGCGCCTGTCGGCCGACGCCGCCGCCGTGGTCGGCCGCACGGCCCGCCGGCTGGTCCCGGTGGCGCTCACCGCGGTCGCTCTGGCCACCATCGTGGGTCTGCTCTCCTCCCGGGTACGCGACGCTGTCCAGCGGCCGGCGGTGGCCGTACTCCTGCCGGTGCTCCTGGCGGCGGCGCTGCTGGCGGCCCGCGCGGCGCTGGCCTGGCGGCGGCCGGGGTGGGCCCTGGTCGCCACCGGCGCCTCCCTGGCGCTGCCGGTGGCGCTGGTCGGCGCGGCCCTCTGGCCCTACGTGCTGGTGTCCACGACCGACCCGAGCGCCTCGCTGGCCGTGGCCGATGCCGCTGCCAGCGCACCGACGCTGCGGCTACTGGGTTGGCTGACGCTGCCCCTCCTGCCGGTCCTACTAGGCTTTCAGGCGATGTGCTGGTGGGTTTTCCGGGGACGGACCGACGGCAGGGCACCGGTGTACTGGTGAACCGCCGTCCGTTCGACCCCCGTCTGCTGCGCCGGGTCCCTGCGGCCCGGCGCGATCTTGCCGTGCTCACGCTTCTCGGCGTGCTCGCCGCCGGGTTGATCGTGGCGCAGGCCACCGCGCTCGCGGCGGTGCTGGCCACCGCCATCGGCGGTCGGCTGGATCGGCCGGCGCTGGCCGGCTTCGTGGTCGCGGTCGCTGCCCGCTCGGCGCTGGTCTGGGCGCAGGGCACGGTCTCGGCGCGGGTCGCCGCCACGGTCAAGGCCACCCTGCGGGCCGATTTGCTCGGCGCGGTGGGCCGACACGGGCCCGGCTGGGTGGCCGGGCAGCGGGCCGGTGAGGTCGCCACCCTCGTCGGACGCGGGTTGGACGCGCTGGACGCGTACTTCACCGGGTACCTGCCGCAGTTGGTGCTCAGCGTGACGGTGCCGGTGGTGGTGCTGGCCCGGGTCGTCTTCGCCGACTGGAGCTCGGCGGTGATCATCGCGCTGACCCTGCCGCTGATCCCGGTCTTCGGCGCGCTGCTCGGCTGGCAGGCGCAGGCCGCCACCGAACGGCAGTGGCGCCGGCTCTCGCTGCTCGGCGGGCACTTCCTGGACATGGTCGCCGGGTTGCCCACGCTGCGCGCGTTCGGGCGAGCCCGGGCACAGACCGACGTGGTGCGCCGGATGGCCGACGGGCACCGTGTCGCCACCATGAAGACGCTGCGGATCGCGTTCCTCTCCGCGCTGGTGCTGGAGCTGGTCGCCACCCTCTCGGTGGCGCTGGTCGCGGTGCCGGTCGGCATCCGGTTGCTCGGCGGCGGGCTGGCCCTGCAGACCGCGCTGCTGGTGCTGCTGCTCACCCCGGAGGCGTACCTGCCGCTGCGGGCCGCCGGCAGCCGCTTCCACGCCAGCATGGAGGGGCTCGCCGCACTGGACGAGGCGCTGACCGTCTCGGCCGCGCCCACCGCTCCCCGGGCCGCCGAGGGCGCCACCACCCCGGACGCGCGGCGCGAGATCCGCTTCGAGGGGGTGACCGTGGCGTACGAGCGGACCACCGCCCTGCGCGACGTGACCCTGACCATCCGGCCCGGCGAACGGATCGCCATCATCGGGCCCAGCGGCGCCGGCAAGAGCACCCTGCTCGGCCTGCTGCTCGGCTTCGTGACCCCGACCAGCGGCCGGGTCACCGTGGACGGGGTCGACCTCGCGACCGCCGACCCGGACGCCTGGCGCCGGCAGCTCGCCTGGGTGCCGCAACGGGCCCACCTCTTCGCCGCCTCGCTGGCCGACAACATCCGGCTCGGCGCACCGGCCACCCCGGCCGACGCACTCGCCGCCGCGGTGCACGACGCCGCCCTGGACGACGTGGTGGCCGGCCTGCCGGACGGTTTGGACACCCTGCTCGGCGAACGCGGCCACGGACTGTCCAGCGGGCAGCGACAGCGGGTGGCGCTGGCCCGGGCATTCCTGCGGGCCGCACCGGTGGTGCTGCTCGACGAACCCACCGCCCGACTGGACACCGCGGCCGAGGCGGTGGTGCTCGATGCCACCCGCCGTCTGGTCGCCGGACGGACCGCGCTGCTGGTCGCGCACCGACCGGCGCTGCTCGCGGATGCCGACCGGATCCTGCGTGTCGAGGACGGTCGAGTCACCGAGCTGACGCCCGAGCCGACCGGGAAGGCGACCGGATGAGCGCGGCACACGAGCCGGACCGGGTGGGCGCGGAGCCCGTCGCCGACGTGAAGCAAGCCGGGCGGGCCGACGCCGAGCGGGCCGTGCTGCGGCTGGCCCGGCCCTACCTGAGCCGCCTGGTCGGCGCCGGCCTGCTCGCCGCCGCCACCGAGTTTGCCGGGCTCGCCCTGATGGCCACCGCCACCTGGCTGTTGATGAGCGCCGCCGGCCAGCCTCCGCTGGACCGGCTCACCGTGGCGATCGTCGCGGTCCGGGCGCTGGCGATCAGCCGGGGCGTGTTCCGCTACACCGAACGGCTCGCCGGGCACGACGCGGTGCTTCGCATGATCACCGACGTGCGGGCCCGGGTCTTCGCCACCCTCGCGGCCCGCCGCAGCACCGTGTACCGCTCGGGGGACGTGCTGAGCCGGCTGGTCTCCGACGTCGAGGCGGTCCAGGACCTGCTGCTGCGGGTGCTGGTCCCGGGCTCGGCGGCGGCCCTGGTCGGTGTGCTGGCGGTCGCCGTGGCGGCGCTGATCTCACCGTTGGCCGCCGGCGCGCTCGCCGTCGGCCTGCTGGTCGCCGGGGTGGCCCTGCCCGCGCTTGCCACTGCGGTCACTCGCCGCAGCGCGGCCGAGGTGGCCCCACTGCGCGGAGCACTGGCCACCGACGCGATCGACCTCACCCACGGCGCCGCCGACCTGGCCGCGTTCGGGGCGACCGACGTCACGCTGCGCGCCGCCGAGCAGCGTGCCCGTCGGCTGGCCCGACTGGAACGTCGGCTGGCCGCCACCGGGTTCGCGGTGGACGCTGCCGGGGTGCTGACCGCCGGGCTGACCGCTGCGGCGGTGGTGCTGGCCGCGCTGGCCGCCGACGTGCCGGGGGTGCTGGTGGGCGTCCTGGCCGTCGGCGCACTGGCCGCCGTCGAGGTGGCTCTGGCGCTGGTCGGGGCGGCCCGGCAGTGGACCCAACTGCGGCCCGGCCTGGCCCGGGTGGCCGCCCTGCTCGATGCCGGCACGCCGACTCCGCCGCCCACGGACGGCGGGACCGACCTGGGCGGCCCGCACGACCTGCGCTTCGCCGACGTGACCGTACGGTACCGCGCCGGCGCGGCGCCCGCCCTGGACGGCGTCAGCCTGGACCTGCCGGCCGGGCGGAGGATCGCGGTGGTCGGCCCGAGCGGCGCCGGCAAGAGCACCCTGGCCGCCGTGCTGACGGGCGCCGTCCGGCCCGTGTCCGGCCGGGTCACCCTGAACGGTCAAGACCTGTCGGCGTACGCCGAGGAGGCGCTGCCCCGCGCGGTCGGCGGGCTGCTCGCCGAGGCGTACGTCTTCCATGCCACGGTGCGGGAGAACCTGCTGCTCGGGCGTGCCGGGGCAGGCGAGGAGGAGCTGACCGCGGCCACCGCCGCCGCCGGCCTGCTGGAATGGGTACGCGCCCAGCCCGCCGGCTGGGACACGCTGGTCGGCGAGGAGGGCGGGCAGCTCTCCGGCGGCCAGCGGCAGCGGCTGGCGCTCGCCCGGGCCCTGCTCGCCGCGCCACCGGTGCTGGTGCTCGATGAGCCCACGGAAGGGCTGGACCCGACCGCCGCGGACGCGGTGCTCGCGTCCGCCCTCGCCGCCACTCCCGCCGGGCACTCGGTGCTGCTGATCAGCCACCGGCTCAGCGGACTGGCCGAGCTGGACGAGATCGTCGTCCTCGACGGCGGCCGGGTGATCCAGCGCGGTCGGCACGCCGAACTGGTTGCCGTCTCCGGCTGGTACCGGGACCAGTGGCTGCTCCAGGCGGCGGCCGAACGGGGTTACCTGGCGCTCGTCCCCTGACCGGGCTCGGGGGCGGACCAGGGTTCTCCCGGACGTCGGCGCCCTGGAGTCCGTGGCAGGGTGGTGCCATGCCGCGCTGTGAGGACGTGTTGGTCGACGAGCACCTGCGGGAGTTGGCCGCCCACCTGCAGGGGCCGGCACGACTCAAGTCCGACCTGCTGACCGAGGCCCGGCACGGCCTGTTGGACGCCGTCGAGGCGTACCGCGAGAGCGGCGTGTCGCCCACGGAGGCGCAGCGCCGTGCGGTGATCGAGTTCGGCTCGCCGGCGCAGTTGCTCCCCTCCTGGCAGGCCGAGCTGGCGGTGGGCGCCCTGCGTGGGCTCTCCCTGCGGATGCTGGCGATCGCCGGGGTGGGGGTGGCCGCCGGCGACCTGACCTGGCGGGGGTCGAGCTGGAGCAGCGGGCCACGCCCCCCGGCCGGCTACCTGCTGCTCTCCAACTCGGTCGACTGGATCTGGCTGGGTGCGTTGCTGCTCGCGGTGGCCGGTCTGCTGGTGGTCGCGGCGAGCGCGCGTTCGCCACGGCCGGGCGTGGCCCTGGCGCAACGCGTGGTGGGCACCGGCCTGACCGGCATGCTGGCCCTCGCCATGGTTGCCGGCTGCGCCCTCTTCACCTGGTCACTCAATCTCTGGGACGCGGCGCTGAGCTGGCCACCGATGATCATCGGTGCGGTGCTGGTGGGCGGTGCGTACTTCTCGCTGGTACGCGCGGCGCGCGGCTGGCTGGTCGCCGCGGCCCGCTGACCCGCTGACCCGCGCAACGGTCGGCGGGAGGGTCAGGCCGGGCTCGTGGGTGGGCTGCCGGGGTCGAGGAACCGGCCGACGGTCAGTTGGAACTCGTGCCAACCGGCGCGCTCCCCGGCCAGCGCCCGCCGGCCCGAGTCGGTGAGCTGGTATGTCCGCCGCTCCCGGCCGTTGACCGTGCTCCAGGTGCTCGCCACGTGCCCGGCGCGTTCGAGGCGGCGTAGCGCCGGGTAGACGGTGCCGGTGGGCAGATCCAGGTTGCCGTCGCTGCGCGCGCGGAGCGCCTCAATGATGGCGTAGCCGTGCAGCGCGCCCTGTTCGAGCACGGCGAGCAGCAGAGCGTCGAGATGGCCGTGCAACTCCTGGGCCTTCATGCGTAGCTACGCTACCTGTTGAACTGTCGATTCGCCACCGACGGCCACCAGCAGGTCGCACCCGTACGCCAGTCGGCCACCGGGGTGCGGGCATCGGTCACCCAGGGCTGCCGACTAGGGTGTGTGCCCAGAGTCACTCGCCGATCAGAGACCCGGCGGGTGGGCAACCCGAAGCACACGGAGGTCAGCGTGGCCCGCCAGTCGCCCCAACGGCCCGATGCCGACGAGCCCGAGCTCGACGACACCACCAGCGCGGTCGAGCCAGATGAGACCGACCGTCCGTCGGCTTCGGTCGACCGTTCGCTCTGGGACGAGCTGCGCATCGATCCGGTGGAGATCGCGCTGCCCGCCGGCACCGGCTTCACGCTGCGGGCGTACCGGCCGGCCAGCTCGCTGACCCCGACCGACGTGACCGAGCGCGACCAGGACGACCCGTTCCTCGCCCGCCGTCAGGTGGTCGAGGACGAGGACGACGAGACCGTCGTCATCCTCGACGAGGACCTGGCCGACGAGTTCGCCGACGAGGACGAGTCGACGCGCCACCGCCGCGATGGTGCCGCCGACACCGACACCGACACCGACGAGGCGGACGACGACGTCACGGACGAGGCAGACGACGAGGAGGTGCCGGTCTTCCTCAGCAACCGGGGCAAACTGCTGCTGTTCAAGACCCCCGAGTCGTTGGTCAGTTTCATCCGGTCCGGCGCGCCCAACGATCTGTCCCAACTGGACAGCTGGAATGAATTGTCCGAACGGGTGGAGCCGGCAGATATCGCGCCGCTCGACGAGGACACCTACGAACTCGACCTGGTCGTGGAGAACCTGCGCGGCGGGCACGACACGTGGGATTCGACACTGTTGATTGAAGCCGGCGAGGCCGCTCGTGACCTTTCGTACGCATTGCGGCTGCCTGCGGTACTCGACATGCTCTCCGCCGGCTCCAGCCTCGACGACCTGGACGAGGCGCTGCGTGCCACCGCCAACGGTGGGATCGGTGCTTTCCTCGGTCGGCGGCGGCTGAAGAAGATCGGAGCGCAGACCGCGAGTTTGGGTTGGCGCACCATTGTCGGCAAGATCTCTGCGGTGGTGGACTGGCGCGACTGACCCGTACCGGGGAGCATCAGTTGCTGGCAGAGGAAAGACCTGTCCCGGGAGGAGGGCGACGCCGTGGCGCTCGTGCGCGTTTACTGCGGTCTGGCCTCGGCGGATCCGGCTGACCGACCGGCCTCCGCCGGCTCGACGCTGACGTCCGCTGTGGTCGATGACGCAGGCCGTCTGCTGCATGTCTGCGAGATCAGCGACGACGCCGCTGGCTACGCCCAGCTCGTCGCGCTGCTCGTGGAGCGGTCGGGCGGGCCGAGCGGTGCGGCCATCGCCGCCGACAGCGACGACCACACGGTCATCTCGCTGCTGAGCGCGGCGGGTCGACCCCTGGCGATCGCCGACGACGACTCGGTGGACGACTTCGCCGAGCGGTTCGCCGATGACGACTCCCTGGAGGAGATGCAGTCACCTCCGGCCGAACGACGGGCCGTCGGCCTGGCCCGTGCGTTGCAGGCAGGCGCGCTCTCCGCGGTCACCCTGCCGGCACCCCGGGACCTCGCCGGCTACAAGCAGGTGCTCGCCGCGCACGCCGCTCTGGCCAGCGGTCGACACTCTGCGGCCGTGGCGCTGCGCGAGGTTCTGCGTGAGCTCTACCCGGCGGCCCTGCGCGCATACCCGGATCCGGCCGAGCCGGTCTCTCTGGCAGTGCTGGACGCCCTGCCCGAGCCGGGCATGCTCGGCGGCACCGTCGCCCGGGGCCGCGAGGTGTCGGTCGCGGCGGATGCCATCGCCGCGCACCTCGCCGCCGACGGGGTCGCCGACGCCGAAGAGATCAACGAAGCGGTCACTGCCCTGCGGGTGGCCATCTCCGAGACGCCGCGCCGCGCCGCGGTCAACCGGGCGCTCACGTCCGCGGTGGCCGAGACGGTCCGCCAGGCCGTCGCCGCCGTACGCGCCTGCGACGCGGGGTGTGAGGCACTGGTCAGCGCGCTCGGCTCACGGGTCGGCACGCCTGCCCAGGCACCCGGCCGCCGTGCCGCTGCCCGCCGTGGCGAGTCGGTCGGCGAGCTGACCGGTCTGGCCGGCACCGGTGCCGGGATGCGGCCGGTCCGGCCCACCCCGGCCGCTGCCGAGCCCGCACCCGCCCTCGGGCGGCGCAGCCGCCCCGAGCCGGTCCCGGGTAACGCACCGCTGGCCTCGCCCCGTCCACTCGGGCCACCTCCGGTCGCCCCGGCTCCGGTCACGCCGCCGCCGATCGCACCCGCGCCGATGGCCCCGGCAGCGATGGCTGGTCCGCCAGCGTCCACGCTGCCCGGGCGCGAGCCGCTCCCCAGCCGGATCGACGGTCCGACCAACCGACCGGTCTCCTCGCCGCCGCCTCCGCCGCCCGGGATCACCCCGATCGCACCGGCACAGCGCGGCATGGTGCCTCCGGCCGAGGCCGGTGAGCCGTTCCGGCCGACGCTGACCACCGCCGCGATCAACAACGCGCGGGCCGAACGGCAGCGCACGGTCATTCCGCCCCGCCCCAAGACCAACGGCGAGCCTCGGTCGAGCCAAGTGCAACGCTCGGTCGACGAGCCGTCCACGGGCGGGTTCAGCGCCACTGATCTCAGTATTCCGGTGCCGACCCCCCGGCCTGGTCAGGAGTCCGCGCCCCCGGGCTCCCGGGCCAACTGGCCGCTGGTCAACATCCCGGAGGACCCGGCCGACAGTTCGCCGAACAACCCGGTGGCCTACCCGTACGGTGGCGGTCGCGGCATCGACGCTCCGACCGACCCGGGCCGGGCCGACGGTCGGGTCACCCCGCCCTGGTTGGCGGACGACCTGCCGCAGGAACCCCCCATGCTGAGGCTGGTGGAGCCGCCGCCACTGGCCGACCGGGCGCTGCGCGGGGGGCTCACCCCGCCCGCGGATCCGCACCTCGAGACGCCGCCGCTGCGGTTGGTCGACCGGGAGCAGGCCGCTCGCAACGGCCGGGCTGCCGCTCGCGCCGCCGAGCACCGACCGCCACCCCCGGTGGAGCACCGACCGCCGCCGGTCGAGCACCGACCGCCGCCGGTCGCCGACGAGGGTGACGGCGATCTGCTGATCTTCGCGCAGGCCAAGTCCGCCTGGTTCGTCGGGCAGGCCGAGGAGTCCGACCTGGACTGGTCGACCACGGCCGACACCGGCTGGCAGGCCGCAGAGCAGGCCGCCCGCCCCGCCGTGGGCGCCGAGACCAACGCCGGGCTGCCGAAGCGCGTGCCAAAGGCCAACCTGGTCCCTGGTTCCCCGCTGCACGAGGAGCGCCCACTGCGCATAGTGCGTGATGCGGCGAGCCTCGCGGAGAACACCACCGGCTACTTCCGCGGCTGGCGTCGCGGACAGGAGATCGGCGGGTTCGCGGTGGGTGGTCGTCCCGGTCGCGAGGCAGCCGGTGGCTGGGACTTCAGCCGCGACCACGGGGACCGCGACGACGATCGGGAGTACGAGTACCGCTCCGCCGGTTACCAGTCCTGACCGTCGCCCCTCTTCCATACGCGATCGCGCCCCCAGTCAGCTGGCTGGGGGCGCGATCGCGTCAACAGGAATGAACCCCGGACACGGCAACGCCGCCTCTCGGAGATCTCGGAAGAGGAACGCCCCGGGATGGGAGGCAGACAGCTTCCAGAGTCTCAGAAGGCGGCGTGGCGGCACACCGGTCGTCGCAGCGACGAGCCCGGGCGGTGGCCGACAGGGCAGCATGTTGCGCCCGGTGGCAGCCGCGGCCACCACCGGGCGTGACGCGCCCCGATCAGGCCGGGGCGACGGCGCGCGTACGGCGCATGGTGAGCACGTACTCGACCAGCGAGATCAGCACGTGCTTCGTCGACTCCCGGTTACGGGCGTCGCAGGCCACCACCGGCACGTCGCTTGAGATCGCCAAGGCGTCCCGAACGTCCTGCGGGTCGTGGTACTGCATCCCGTCGAAGCAGTTGATCGCCACCAGGTACGGCAGGCGTCGGTGCTCGAAGAAATCGATCGCCGCGAAGCAGTCGGCCAGCCGGCGGGTGTCCACCAGCACGACCGCACCGATCGCGCCCCGCACCAGTTCGTCCCACATGAACCAGAAACGGGTCTGACCCGGCGTACCGAACAGGTACAGGATCAGGTCACGGTCGATCGAGATCCGGCCGAAGTCCATGGCCACCGTGGTCGTCGTCTTGCCCGGCACCTGCCGGGTGTCGTCGACGCCCACGCCAGCGGAGGTCATGATGGCCTCGGTGGTCAGCGGCGTGATCTCCGAGACCGAGCCGACCAGCGTTGTCTTACCGACGCCGAATCCACCGGCGATAACGATCTTCGCCGACGTCACGCGGCCGCTCGGGTTCGGCGGGCGGTGCGACATGTCAGAGCCTGCGAAGTCCACTCAGCACCCTCTCCAGCAGTTCAGTGCCCACCGCGTCGTCGGAGTCGTCCAGGATGGTCGGCTCGTGGACCGCGACCAGGCCGTCGGTCGCCATGTCGGCGATGAGCACCCGGGCCACACCGAGCGGTAGCTGCATCCGCGCCGCGATCTCCGCGAGCGATTGGACGCGTCCGTCACACAGCGCGGCGATGTACTGGTGTTCGCGGCCACCACCGTTGCCATGGGCAGCGGTCCGGCCGCGCACCGTCGTCTCGACGAGCGCCTCCAGCGCGATGTCGAGCCGGGGACGGGTACGACCACGGGTCACGGCGTATGGACGGACCAACGCTCCGGTCGGTTCGTCACGATCGGCCATCTCGCCGCTCACCTCCTTCGTACCCCGTTACCGGCTCCCACCGGTGAAGCCCGTCGTTGTCGTCGTTGCAGTCTTGCCGACCTCACGATCGGCGACGCGTCAGCCCAGCATGCCCGCAGCCGCACGCGGCTGCGGGGTCAGTGCGTCGCCCACCCGGTCGACCAGCAGCGCCATCTCGTAGCCGACCTGGCCTACGTCGGAGCTGCGGGCAGCCAGCACGGCGAAGGACGAGCCGTCCGAGATGGACATCAGGAACAGGAAGCCATTGTCCATCTCCACGACGGTCTGCAGCACCGCGCCTCCCTCGAAGCAGCGAGCTGCCCCCTGGGTCAGGCTGACCAGACCCGATGAGATCGCGGCCAGCTGGTCGGCCCGGTCGCGCGGCAGATCCCGTGACGACGCGAGGAGCAGGCCGTCCGCCGAAACGGCGACCGCGTGCGCGACACCGGGCACCCGGTCGGCGAAGTTGGCCAGCAGCCAACCAAGATCCTGTGTAGTTGTCATCCTTCTTGCTCCTTCTGCCCGCTCCCGGCCACCGGGCCTGAGCCAGACTGCGAGGATTGCCCTCCCGAAGTTGCCTCCGGGCTGGTCGGGGTGTCCGAGGTGCTACGCCCTCGCTGCACGCCCCGGTGGTAGGCGGAGAGCAGGCCACGGACCGCCTCCGGGGAACGACGCTGGACCGAGGTGGTGGGCTTCTCCACCGCACCCGGCACCAACTGCGCCATCGGCTTGCGCTTTGGCAGGCCGGTAGTGGTGGTTTCGCTCACCGGCGCCGCGCCAGCCGCCGCCGAGGCGGCACGCCAGCCGTCGTCAGCTGCGGTCTGCCAGCCGTTGGTCTGCGGTTGGGGCCGGCGGTTCGGCAGGCTCTCGGCGAGGCTGGGGCGGGCACCCTCGTTCGCTGTGGAGCCGTTGTCCCGCGGCGCTCCTCCGACTGTCGGAGTGTCTGCCATCGGTGTGTTACCTGTCGTCCCGGGTGGTGTCTTGTGGACTGCCCGACCGGTGGCCTCGACCGTGGCGAACTGCTGGGTCGCGGTGTCGCCGTTCGTCGCCGGCTCGGCACCGGCCGCAGCCTCCTCCGAGCCCGGGCGTCGGGTCCGGAACCAGGCCGACTCGAGCTCCCGGAAGATCGGCAGCTCCATCGTCTCGTCCGCGTACCGCTGGCGGTTCTGCGCCTGCGGTTGCTGCGGCGCCGGCTGATTCTGCGGAGCTTGCGCCGGGACCGGGACTGGGGCTGGGGCTGGTGCCGGCTGCCGTGCGGCGGCCGGCTGCTCGCCGGGTCGCGGCACGCGCGGCAGCTCCGTCGTCATGTCCAGAGCGGCGGCGAGCCGCTCAGGCACCGGCGGGGTCGACGCGTCCCGGTCGGCGCCCGGCACCGGCGGCCAGGCCGGCGGTGCGGGCGCGCTGGGCGCCTGCGCGGGCGGGGCGGATCGAGGTGCGAACCCGCTGAACGACTGCCCGGACGATGCGGGCGGCGCAGAGTACGGCTGCCCCGAGTAGGGCTGACCGGACGCTGGCGACGCCGACACCGGCGCACCGCCGTACGGCTGCCCGGAAGCCGGGGCGGCGGACACCGGCGCACCGCCGTACGGCGCGCCCGAGTACGGCTGCCCGGAGTACGGCTGCCCGGAAGCCGGAGAGGCGGAGACCGGCGCGCCGGAGTAGGGCTGCGCGGAGACCGGCGGTGCCGAATACGGATGCGCCTCGGGGCTGCTCGGCAACTGCCGGGGAATGGACGGCTGCTGGCCGGTGGTCGGGGTGTCGTCCCCGGCACGCCGCTGCGGCAGCGGGTCGATCGGCGGGCCGTTGGCGGGCCGCGGGGTGAACCCGTCGCCGCCGTTGACGCCGTTCGTCTCGGCCGCGCCGGTCAGGTCGGACCAGGCCGGCATCGAGCGGTACGCACCGGTGTTGGCGGGCGTGCCGGCACCGTTGCGCGATGCGGGGTCGAACGGACGACCGCCGAGGGTGACCTGGTTGCCGGACTCGCTCGGGCGAGGGCCGTTGCCCAGCGCGGGCAGCGCGCCGAAGGCCGGTGCGGGTCCACCGTGCTGGGGGCCGCCGGCCGCCGGCAGGGCCGGGGGCTGCTGCACCCGGCCGGAGAGCGCCCGGGGCACCAGCACCGAGGTGGGCAGGGTCACGTCGGCGACCGTGCCGCGGTCGGAGCCGGGGCGCAGCTCGACGCGGACACCATGCCGGGATGCCAGCCGCGCGACCACGACCAGGCCCATCATCCGGGACACGGCCACGTCCACCTGCGGCGGCGTCGCGAGCCGCTCGTTGAGGTCATGCAACTGCTCGTTGCTGATGCCGATACCGCGGTCCTCGACGTAGAGCGAGGAGCGGTCGCCGACCCGGCGGGCCTCGACCATCACCTGCGAGTCGGGCGGCGAGAACGCGGTGGCGTTGTCGAACAGCTCGGCGACGAGGTGCACCAGGTCGTTGACCGCGTGCGCGGCGACCTCGATGTCACGGTCGATGACACCGAACTCGATCCGGGTGTAGTGCTCGACCTCGGACTGCGCGGCGCGCAGCACGTCGATGAGGGCGGCCGGCTCACGCTGCACACGGGTGGAGTCGGCACCGGCGAGCACCAGCAGGTTCTCGTCGTTGCGGCGCATCCGGGTGGCGAGGTGGTCGAGCTGGAACAGCTCGGCCAGCCGGTCCGGGTCTTCCTCGCCGCGCTCCAGCCGGTCGAGGTGCCCGATGAGGCGGTCGACCAGGATCTGCGAACGACGGGCCAGGTTGACGAACATGGTCGCGACGGAGGCGCGCAGTGCCGCCTGCTCGGCGGCCGTGCGGACGGCTTCCAGGTGG
Organism: Micromonospora sp. NBC_01638; assembly: GCF_045209745.1. Lineage (NCBI taxonomy): Bacteria > Bacillati > Actinomycetota > Actinomycetes > Micromonosporales > Micromonosporaceae > Micromonospora > Micromonospora sp. NBC_01638. Next base: position 3,085,099 of record NZ_CP109273.1, on the reverse strand, counting down.
ACGGCGTTGAATGCCTCGGTCACCTGGCCGAACTCGTCCTTGCTGCGAACCGGCAGCGGCTCGGCGATCTGGTTGGCCAGCTGCACCGGGGAGAGCTGCCCGACGACCTGCGGGTCACGCAGTCGAGCCACGGCCTGGGGCAGGCCGTACTGGGCGACGGAGAGCGCACCCTGCCGCAACTCACGCAGTGAACGGGCCATCGAGCGGGCGACCAGGTACGCGAAGAGGATGGCCAGCAGCAGCATGCTGAGCAGCAGGCCGGTCTCCAGGAACACCTGGCGCTGGACGTCCGCGCGGAGGTTGTCGGCTTCGGCGACCACTTCGCCGTCGAGCTTCTTCTCGACGGTGCGGATCAGCTTGGCGTTGGCCGTCATGGCGGCCTCCCACTGGTCCGGCCCGAACGGCGCACCGCGCATGTCGCCGGTGGTGTTGCCGTCGATCCAGCCGGTGTAGTTCTGCGCCTCCCGGCGGTCGCCGCCCGCGACCGTCTGGTCGTGGAACTTCGCGTCGTCCGGGGTGGCGACGGCCTTGAAGCTCTGCAGCGCCTGCTGCTGGCCGGTGCCACTGGCGATGTAGTCGGTGCGCAGCGCCGGAGTCAGGCGTTTGCCACCCTTGACACCCAGCGCGCGGTGCACCACGACCCGGCGTGCGGCGAGGAACTCCTTCTCCCGGGCGACCGCCGCGGCGGCGCGCATCCGGTCGCTCAGGTCGTTGTCGCCGGCGAGCTGCGTGGCCGAGTCACGGATGGCGAGCAGGTCACTGATCAGACCCTCGTACGCCTGGACGGTCTCGGTGAGCGCGAGCTTGCCGTTGAACACCTGACTGCGGATGCCCGACAGGTCCCGCAGGTTCTGGTCGATGCCGTCGAGCAGCGTCTCCAGGCTGCTCGGCAGGTCCTCGACTTGGGCCCGCTGCTGCCGGTAGGGGCGCATCTCCTGGTCCACCCGGGTGTTCACCCGGTTGTATGCCTCCTGGTACTGCGCCGTCGGCTGCGTCCCGTCCGCCCCCAGCAGCAGCACGGCGGCGGTCCGCTCGTCCTGCAGTGTGTCGACCAGGCTGCCTGAATAGCTCGACAGGTTGGCCAGGTCGCCGGCTCGGTTGGCATTGTTGAGCGTCTCCACGTGGTCGACAAGACCACTGGTACCCACCACGACCGTGGCGATGGTCGGCACGATCATGATGAGACCGAGCTTGGACCAGATCGGCATGTCCCGGAGCCGGCTGGCCGGCCGGCGCAGCCGCGACAGGAGGGAGCCCGCCGTCTGTGGCCGTTTGCTCACGTCACCGCCCTCGCGATTACAGCTTCAACGCGTTGCCCCGGGCAACGCTCAGCGACCGACCCGGCGGGTCGGACCCCCGAGATTCCATCACGCCGGTCCGTAAGAAGAAAGCCCAGGTTGTCACCTGCCCAAGGTGTGATGAGATGTTGATGCGATTTGATAGCAGTCCGTCTGGCCGGAGTAACTGAAGGTAATGGAATATCCGCACCGCGTTGTCCTGCTCGCCGGCCCTTCCGGCTCCGGAAAGTCGTACATAGCGCAGCAAACCGGGTTGCCGGTGCTCTGCTTGGACGACTTCTACAAAGACGGTGATGACCCTACGTTGCCGCGACGAAACGGCCAGGTGGATTGGGAATCGCCGCAGTCCTGGGATGCCCCGACGGCGGTGGAAATCATTGCCCGACTAGCTCGCGACGGCCGGGCCGATGTGCCGGTTTATGCGATCGACGCAGATCGACGGGTGGCCACCCGGCCATTCGATGTCGCCGGATCGCCACTTTTCGTGGCCGAAGGGATTTTTGCCGCGGAGATCGTCGATGAGTGCCGTCGCCGAGGACTGCTCGCCGGGGCGTACGCGCTGCGTCGACCACGCGGCGCGACCTTCCTGCGTCGGCTGGCCCGCGACCTGTCCGAGCAGCGCAAGGCGCCCCGGGTGCTGGTCCGGCGCGGCGTGGCGCTGCTTCGGGCCGAGCCCGCGGTGTTGCGTCGGCAGACCGGGTTGGGCGCGGAGGCGGCCCGCGCCGGGGAGGTGCTGCACCGAGTGGCCGGGCTGCTCGCCGGCCACCCGCGCGGCTGAGGAGGTCAGGCCAGCAGCTTGGCGTACGCCGGCTTGATCACCTCATCGATGATCCGCAGCCGCTCGTCGAACGGGATGAAGGCGCTCTTCATCGCGTTGATCGTGAACCACTGCAGCTCCTTCCAGCCGTAGCCGAACGTGTCCACCAGCAGCGACATCTCCCGCGACATCGAGGTGCCGCTCATCAGCCGGTTGTCGGTGTTGACGGTGGCCCGGAACCGCAGGTCCCGCAGCAGGCCGATCGGGTGGTCCGCGATCGAGGCCACCGCGCCGGTCTGCACGTTCGACGAGGGGCACAGCTCCAGGGGGATCCGCTTGTCCCGGACGTACGCGGCCAGCCGGCCGAGCGCGCCGTCGGGAGCGATGTCGTCGACGATCCGCACGCCGTGGCCGAGCCGGTCCGCTCCGCACCACTGGATCGCCTGCCAGATCGACGGCAGACCGAACGCCTCGCCGGCGTGGATGGTGAAGTGGAAGTTTTCCCGCTGCAGGTACTCGAAGGCGTCCAGGTGCCGGGTGGGCGGGAAGCCCGCCTCGGCGCCGGCGATGTCGAAGCCGACCACACCGGCGTCCCGGTGCCGCACGGCCAGCTCGGCGATCTCCTGGGAACGGGCGGCGTGCCGCATCGCGGTGAGCAGTGTGCCCACCCGGATGGTCAGGCCCGCCTCGACAGCCTGGGCGGTGCCTTCGGCGAACCCGGCCAACACCGCCTCGACCACCTCGTCCAGGCTGAGGTCCTGCTCCAGGTGCTGTTCCGGGGCAAAGCGCACCTCGGCGTAGACCACTCCGTCCGCGGCCAGGTCCAGCGCGCACTCCCGGGCCACCCGACGCAGCGCGGGCGCGGTCTGCATGACCGCCACGGTGTGCGCGAACGTCTCAAGGTAACGCTCCAGCGAGCCGGAGTCGGCCGCGTCCACGAACCAGCGTCCGAGCGCCTCCGGATCGGTGGTGGGCAGCTCGTGGCCCACCTCGACGGCCAGGTCGACGATCGTCGCCGGCCGCAGCCCGCCGTCAAGGTGGTCGTGCAGCAGCGCCTTCGGAACCTTGACGATGTCCTCGTACTGGATAGTTGCGACCATGCTCAGACCCTAGTCAACCCGCTCTGCCCGGCCGAGCAGGCCGCTCATCCGGGCATTTCGATGACACGTCAACCAGGCGGCTAAGCTGGGCGGCATGGACGCGCCACGGTGGCTGGACGGACGGGCTCCCCGCCCTCGACAGCGCCCGGCGACCTGAGCGTGGACCCTCGCATCGTCGACCGGCTGCGCTGCCCGGTCTGCGGCGAACCGCTGGGGCAGGCCACGGACACGAGGGCCCTGCGCTGCCCGCGCCGACACAGCTTCGACATCGCCCGCCAGGGCTACGTCAACCTGCTCGCGGGTCGCGCCCCACACGTCGGTGACACCGCTGAGATGGTCGCCGCGCGGGCGGACTTCCTCGCCGCCGGGCACTACGACGTCATCTCGGGCGCCCTCGCCGACGCCGCGACGCAGGCCGCCGCCCGGCTCAGGGCAACGGCCGCGCCGCCCCCGGGACCTCCCCCGCCCGCCCTTTGCTCTGCTTCAACCGACGCAACGGCGACCGGGCCGAACTGTTGCGTCGGGGTAAGCAGAGCAAAGGATCCAACAGCAGAGGTACGGGTCGACCCGACGGCGCCGGGCTTCGGGGCGTACCCCCTGGTGGTGGATGCCGGCGCCGGCACCGGCCGGTATCTCGGCGCGGTGCTGGCGGCGTTGCCGGACGCGGTGGGTCTGGCCCTGGACGTGTCCAAGCCGGCGCTGCGCCGCGCGGCCCGCGCGCATCCCCGGGCCGCCGCGGCGCTCGCCGACACCTGGCAACGGTTGCCGCTGGCAGACGCCTCGACCGCCGTGCTGCTGAACGTCTTCGCACCGCGCAACGGCCCGGAGTTCCACCGGGTGCTCGACCCGGCCGGCACGCTACTGGTGGTCACGCCCGACACCGACCATCTCACCGAGCTGGTGGATGCCCTCGACCTGCTGCGGGTGGACCCGGACAAGGCGGACCGGGTGGCCGGCAGCCTGGGAGGACACTTCACACCGGTCAGCTCGGCGGTGCACCGGGCGGAGCTGGCCCTGCACCGAGCGGAGGCCGCCAGCCTGGTCGGGATGGGCCCGAGCGCCTGGCACACCGACCCGGGCGCCCTCGCCGCCCGGCTGGCCGCACTGCCCGAGCCGGTCCGGGTGACCGTGGCGGTTCGAGTGGACGCGTACCGACCCCGCTGAGCTCAGGCTCCGCTGAGCTCAGGTGGAGAGGTCGACCTCTTCCCAGCCGGGCGGCTCATCGTGGTAGGGCCCGCGCAGGATCACCGCCCACTCCAGTGCCCAGCGCCGCTGCCCGATCGCATTCGCGTCGATCAGGCCCGGCACCGGCCGGCCGCTGCGCTCGGTCTCCAGGTACGCCCAGTCCAGGCAGTAGTGCAGGTCGAGCAGGGCAGCCGCGTCGGCCGGGTGCTGCGGCGCCGCGAGGATCCGGGAACGCCAGTGCGGAAACGTCTCCCCCTCGGCGAGGTGCGGCAGCCGTTCGACCAGCCGTTCGTCGACGGCCAGGGTGGGGTCGAGCTGCTTGCTCAACCCGAGCACCCAGGCCAGCGCGAACAGCGCGTCGTGGTGCAGCACGAACGAGCGGTGGTCGCCCTTGCCGCCCATCACGAACTGCCACTCCGGTGGGGTGACCATCTCGACCAGGTGCGAACCGAGCAGCCAACTCATCGCCGACTGCGGGGGCATCCCGAAACAGCGGGCCAGGATGAGGTGCAGCACGGCGATCCGCGCCTCGATCTCCACCGTGGGGCGCAGTTCGATCTCGTCACCCGGCTCCCAGACGAGCGGGAACTGGGCCGGCGGCAACGGCAGGCCGAGCCGGGACAGCTCGTCCAGGCTCGCCTCGCGCACCTCACGTGGGTCGGGGGCAGCAACGCTCACGGCGGATCTTCCTGTCTGCTCGCGCCGGCTCAAGGCCGGTTGTCCCCCCTTGGCCTGCGACAATAGCGCTCCCAGGTGATCGGCACCACGCCACCCCGACCCCCCGTTCGATCAGCCGATGCGCTCGATGACCAGCGGCGTCGACGCCGGAGCCGTCGGCACGATCCGCACCGCGTCGGCAGCCTCGGCCAGCGCCGCCGGAATCCGCGTCGCGTCCTCGGCCCGCAGCTCGTAGAGGGGGTCACCGGCCCGCACCGCGTCGCCCGGTCGCTTGTGCAACACCACACCGGCCGGCACGCTGACCGGGTCCTCCTTGCGGGCCCGACCCGCGCCGAGCCGCCACGCCGCAACACCCATGGCGTACGCGTCGATGGCCGCGACGTGCCCGTCCTGCCCGGCACGGACCACCTCGACCTCGGCGGCCTCTGGCATCGGCGCATCCGGGTCGCCACCCTGCGCCCGGATCATCGCCCGCCAGGAGTCCATCGCCCGGCCGTCCCGCAGCGCCGCCGCCGGATCGGCGTGCGGCAGGCCGGCGGCGTCGAGCATCTCCCGGGCCAGGGCAAGCGTCAGCTCCACCACGTCGGCCGGCCCACCACCGGCCAGCACCTCGACCGACTCGGTAACCTCGACCGCGTTGCCGATCGCCAGGCCGAGCGGGGTGGACATGTCGGTGAGCAGAGCGACCGTCCGCACGCCGTGCGCGCCACCCAACTCGACCATGGTGCGAGCCAACTCGCGGGCCTGGTCGACGGACTTCATGAAGGCACCCGAGCCGACCTTGACGTCGAGGACCAGCGCACCTGTGCCCTCGGCGATCTTCTTGCTCATGATCGAGCTGGCGATCAGCGGGATGGCCTCCACGGTGCCGGTCACGTCGCGCAGCGCGTACAGCTTGCGGTCGGCGGGGGCGAGCCCGGCACCGGCCGCGCAGATCACCGCGCCGACCTCGTCCAGCTGGGCGATGAACTCGTCGTTGCGCACCGTGGCCCGCCAGCCCGGAATGGACTCCAACTTGTCCAATGTGCCGCCGGTGTGCCCGAGACCCCGACCGCTCAACTGTGGTACCGCTGCACCGCACGCCGCCACCAGCGGGGTGAGCGGCAGAGTGATCTTGTCGCCGACGCCGCCGGTGGAGTGCTTGTCGACCGTCGGCCGGCGTACCGCCGAGAGGTCCAGCCGCTCACCGCTGGCGATCATCGCGGCGGTCCACCGGGCGATCTCCGGCCCGGTCATGCCGTTGAGCAGGATCGCCATTGCCAGCGCGGACATCTGCTCGTCGGCGACAACCCCCCGGGTGTACGCGTCGACCACCCAGTCGATCTGCGCGTCCGACAGCACACCCCCATCCCGCTTGACCCGGATGACGTCAACAGCAGCAAAAGCACTCATCAGAAGATCTTTTCTAGTCGTATGCGGATCCGACCCACGGACCGTAGGCACGAGGGATCGGGCCGACCGTGCCCGGCTCCGGGCGGTCAGGCTTGATCCCTCCGCCGGGCACGGTCGGCCCAATCCCCAAAGCTCAGCCAGCAGACCAGCGAACAGGGATCTCCATCGGCGGCTCACCCTCGCCGGCCCAGAAGATGGTGCCGGTCGCGTCCACCACGACCACCCGGGGCGATCGCGCCAGTCCCCAGGTGATCGCCTCGGCCGGGTCGTCCCAGCTCGGCGCCTCCTCCAGCACCCCGGTCTCGGCGCCGGCGTCGTCTCCGGCCGACCGTTCCCAGTACGCGGTCCAGACCTGCTGACCAGCGGACATGTCCGGGTGCACGAAGACGGTCCCGCACCCCCGCCAGGCGGCCAGCCGCTCCGGGACCACCGGCACCGGCATCTCCCCGGTCACGGCTTCCAGGTCCTCCACGCCAAAGGCGTACGGCAGCAACTCGGCCATCCGCAGCGGGCGGGTCTTGCTCTCGATCAGGCACTCCGGCCCGCCATGCTCCCAGAGCAGCTGCCGACAGCGGCCACACGGCATCAGCGGCTCGCCGGTGGCATCGACGCAGGAGAGCGCGACGAGTCGTCCGCCGCCGGTGGCGTGCAGGCTCGAAACCACGCCGCACTCGGCGCAGAGCGTCACCCCGTACGCCGCGTTCTCCACGTTGCAGCCGACCACCACGCGGCCGTCGTCGACCAGCGCGGCCGCGCCGACCGGGAACGTCGAGTACGGCGCGTAGGCGTGCCGCATCGCGTCGGTGGCGGCGGCGCGCAACCGCGCCCAGTCAATCTCGGTCATCCCATCATTCTCCCGAAGTAGCCCAGGCATGGCACGGGTACCCCACCCCCACCCCCACCCCCACCCCGCGTCGATCTAGGGCATATCGCGGCCAGTTGATCTCTAGCCACGACGATTCGCCCTAGATCGACGAGGTCAGCGGTCCCCCGGGGAGGGTCCGGGGTCAGCCCTTGATGTACGGCTTGCCGTCGGCGGCCGGTGCCCGGACCCGGCCGACCAGCCCGGCGACCGCCAGGATGGTCGCCAGGTAGGGCAGCATGGCCAGGAACTGGCTGGGAATGGAGCTGCTGATCGCGCCCAGGTAGGTGGCGAGCTGGTCGGCGAAACCGAAGAAGAGCGCGGCAAGCAGCGCACCGGTCGGGTTCCAGCGGCCGAAGATCAGCGCGGCAAGTGCGATGAAGCCCTTGCCGCCGATCATGTTCTTGGTGAATGAGTAGAGCGCCAGCGTGTAGGACGCGCCGCCGATGCCGGCGACCACGCCGGCCAGCAGCACGTTGCGGTAACGCACCCGCAGCACCTTGACGCCGAGCGTGTCGGCGGCGACCGGGTGCTCGCCGACCGAGCGGGTACGCAGGCCCCACCGGGTGCGGAACAGCCCGATGTGGATCACCAGCACCAGCAGCAGCCCGACGTAGAGGAAGATGTTGCCGCGGAACAGCGCCGGCCCGAGCACCGGAATGTCCTTCAGCAGCGGGATCTCCCAGTTGCTGAAGCGGGGCGCGCTGTTGTATTTCGCCGCGTCGGTCTGCATCAGCCGCTCGTAGAGGAAGCCGGTGACGCCGACCGCCAGCAGGTTCAGCACGATGCCCATGACGACCTGGTCGACCAGGTAGCGGATGGCGAAGACGGCCAGCAGCAGCGAGATGAACGCGCCGCCGAGGGCGGCGGCGACAAGACCCACCCAGACGCTGCCGGAGATGCTGCCGAAGAGCGCGCCGCTGAAGGCGCCCATCAGCAGTTGGCCCTCGATGGCCACGTTGACCACACCGGACCGCTCGCAGAGCACCCCGGCGAGCGCACCGAAGATCAGCGGCAGGGCCAGGATGAACGTGCCCCGGATGATGTTGACCAGCGGCATGAAGTTCTGCCCGGCCGGTGCGGCGGAGACCTGCCAGCAGAGGAACGAGAGCACGAAGCCGACGAGCCCGACGCCGAGCACGGGCAGGAACCACCGCTTCGGTACGCCGGCGAGCAGCGCCGCTCCGGCGGCAATCGCGATGATCCCGAACAGGACCGCCCCGATCGTGCCGTTGATCTCCAATGCGGCGCCGGCCGCGTCCTCGCTGAGCGTGAACCGGGCCTGCTGGTCGGTGGCGAGCGCGCCGAAGAGCACCGCGGCCAGCAGGCCCAGCCCCAGCAGCATGAGGCCGACCTTGCGGCTACGGGTCCAGAAGCCCTCGTCGACCGGGGCGACCGCGATGTCGGGGACAGCCATGGTGGACATGAGTTACCAGCCCTTCGCCAGGCTCGTCTGCAACCGGGCGGCTCGCGCGGCCCGGAGCTGGAAGATCGCCTTCACCAGGGCCGGCGCGGCGATGAAGATGACGATCAGCGCCTGGAGCACGGTCACCAGCTCCAGCGAGATCCCGGAGTACGACTGCATCCGGTTGCCACCGGCCTGAAGCGCCCCGAACAGCAGCGCGGCCAGCAACACCCCCCAGGGCTTCACCCGACCGAGCAGCGCCACCAGGATGCCGTCGAAGCCGATCTGCGCGACCACCAGCGGGGTCAACGCGCTGGCGGTGGAGCCGAGCACCATGTTCGAGCCGCCGAGGCCCGCCAGGATGCCGGCGAAAACCATGATCAGGATGTACGTCCGCGTGACGCTGATGCCGGCGGTGCGGGCGGCGTCCGGGTTGGCGCCGACCGCGCGCAGCTCGAAGCCGAGCGTCGAGCGGTTCAGCAGCCAGGCGACCGCCCAGGTGGCCAGCACGGCGAGCAGGATGCCGGCGTGCACCCGCAGGTTGTCGCCGAGGAGTCGGGGCAGCTGGGCAGAGGTGTCCGCCGCCCTGCTGATCGCGTCCGTACGGGTCGGATCCTGCACGCCGTTCTGCACGATCAGCCAGGTGAGGAAGTACATGGCGACGTAGTTGAGCATGATCGTGTTGATCACCTCGTGCGCGCCGGCACGGGCCTTGAGGATGCCGGGGATGAAACCCCAGATCGCCCCGCCCAGGGCGCCGGCCAGCACCGCCACCAGCAGGTGCAGCCCGGGCGGCAGTGGCAGCAGGAAACCGGCCAGCGCCGCCATGATCACGCCGATGGTGGCCTGACCCTGGGCGCCGATGTTGAACATGCCGCCACGGAAGGCCAGCGCCACCGACAGGCCGGTGAAGACCAGCGGCGCGGCGTAGGTGAGCGTCTCGGAGATCGGCGCGAGCACGGCCACCCAGCTGTTGGTGCCGTTCAGCCAGCCGGAGAACGCTTCGGGGTCGAAGACCGAGCCCTTGAAGAGGTTCGCGTACGCCTCGCTGACCAGCGTCCAACTGGAATTGAGCGCGTCGGACGGGCGGGAGGTGATGTAGGAGTAGGTGGAGAGCACCGTCGGATCAGAAATGATCATCAGCACCGCGCCGACCACGATCGCCAGCACCAACGACAACAGCGTCACCGTGAAGGTGTTGGCCGCCCAGAGGTTGTCCAGGAACAACCGGCCGAGGCTCGGCTTCGGCTCCGACTCGGGCTCTGGCGCCGAGCGGCTCGGCTCGGTCGCCAACTCGGCCCGTTCGGTGTTGCCGAGCGCGTTCTGCGCGGCCTGCGCCTCGCTCGCCGGCTCCTTGTCCGGGGAGCCCGACTGCGGGTTGGGGTTGCTGGTCATGCCTCGTCCTCGCTCGCGGAACCGTCGGCGCTCGCCGGGCCCTCGTCGGGTGCCGCGACGGCGTCGTGGGCCACGTCCGGGCTGATGCCGGCCATCAGCAGGCCGATCTCCTCGCGCGGGGTGTCCGGGCCGACGATGCCGATGATCCGACCGCGGTACATCACCGCGATCCGGTCGGCCAGCCCGATCACCTCGTCGAGTTCGCTGGAGACCACCATGACGGCGGTGCCGATGTCCCGTTCGCGGATGATCTGGCTGTGGATGAACTCGATCGACCCGACGTCGACGCCACGGGTCGGCTGGGCGGCGATGAAGAGCTTCAGCGGCCGGGACAGCTCCCGGGCCACGATCACCTTCTGCTGGTTGCCGCCGGAGAGGGTGCCCACCGCCGCGTCGGCCGATGAGGTGCGGACGTCGAACTGCTCGATCCGCTCCTTCGCCGACGCCGCGATCGCGTCCGGCTTGAGCGCGAGCCCGGCGCCGAACGGCTGCCGGTCGTAGATGTCCAGCACCAGGTTCTCCGCGACGCTGAACTCCTTGATCAGGCCGTCCACGCTGCGGTCCTCGGGCACGTAGCCGACGCCCGCGCGGAGCACCTTCTTGGTCTTCCAGCCGTCGATCCGGTCGCCGATCAGGCTGACCGTGCCGGCGAGCACCGGGCGCAGGCCCATGATCGCCTCGATCAGCTCGGTCTGACCGTTGCCCTGTACGCCCGCCACGCCGAGCACCTCACCGGCGCGCACGGTCAGGTCGATGCCGTCGACCGCGCGGATCTGCCGGTCGTCGTCGACGACGAGCCCGGCCACTTCCAGCACCGGGTCACCCGGCGTGGCCGGGGACTTGTCCACGGTGAGCCGGACGTTGCGCCCGACCATCAGGGCGGCCAACTCGTCCCGGCTGGCCTCCGGCGAGGCGGTGCCGACGGTCTTTCCGCGTCGGATCACCGTGATCCGGTCGGCGATGGCCTTGACCTCGCCGAGTTTGTGGGTGATGAAGACGATCGATTTGCCGGCCGCTTTGAGCGACCGCATGACCGTCAGCAGTTCTTCGGTCTCCTGAGGGGTGAGCACGGCGGTCGGCTCGTCCAGGATGAGCAGGTCGACGTCGCGGGTCAGCGCCTTGACGATCTCGACGCGCTGCTGGATGCCGACCGGCAGATCCTCGATCACCGCGTCCGGATCGACCTGGAGGTTGTAGCGCTCGGACACCTCGGTGACCCCGCGCCGGGCCCGGCGTCGGTCCAGGAAGCCGGCAATGCCGCCCTTGACCTGCTCGGCGCCGAGCATGATGTTTTCGGCGACGGTGAAGACCGGCACCAGCATGAAGTGCTGGTGCACCATGCCGATCCCGGCGGCGATCGCGTCGGACGGGCCCTTCAACTTCAGCGGCTTGCCGTCGACCAGGATCTCGCCCTCGTCGGGCTGGTAGAGCCCGTAGAGGACGTTCATCAGGGTCGACTTGCCCGCGCCGTTCTCGCCGAGCAGGGCGTGAATCTCTCCAGGCTCCACCGTCAGATCGATGTGGTCGTTGGCGACCAGATCACCGAACCGCTTGGTGATGCCGCGCAGTTCGAGTCTCAGCGCAACCTCCTGGAGTGCGAGCGATGGTGCAGCCTAGCTGCCGTCGACCCGGCCGGACCGGCCTGGCCGACGTGGTGCGCGATCGGCCGCTCCGACCCCGCGGATGCTTAATCCGCGGTGCCGGAGCGGCCGGATCGGTCGTGCCTGTCCCCCGCCGCCCCTGGTGATGATCTCACCGGAGGGTCGGCCGGTTGTCACTTGCTCGGCTGGGCCTTCGAGGTGACGGTGATGGTGCCGGCGGCGATGTCCGCCTTGATCTTCTCGACCTCGGCCTTCAGCTCGGCCGGAACCTTGCTGTCGAAGTCGTGGTACGGGGCGATCGAGACACCGCCGTTGGCCAGCGTGCCGACGAAGCCCGGCTTGGCCGGCAGCTTGTCGCCAGCGGCGGCCTTGAGCACGGCATCCTTGACGGCCCCCGGGATGTTCTTGACCACGGTGGTGATGATCGCGGAGCAGTCCGGGGTGCTCTCGCAGCCGTCGACGTCCACCCAGATGGTGTCGTACTTGCCGCCCGAGGCCTTGGCCGCAGCGGTGGTGCCGAGGCCGGCGCCGCCGGCGACCGGCATGATGATGTCCGCGCCCTGGGCGACCAGCGTGTCGGAGACCTTCTTGCCCTCGTCCTGCTTGGCGAAGTCGTTGGTGAAGGAGCCCTTCTGGGTCTCCTTGTTCCAGCCGAGCGCCTGGACGTTCTTCTTCTTGGTGGTGTTGTAGTACGCCACGCCGTCGACGAAGCCGTCCATGAAGATGGTCACCGGCTGGATCGGCAGGGCGCCGTAGGTACCCACCTTGCCGCTCTTGGTCAGCCCGGCGGCCAGGTAGCCCGCCTGGAACGCGGCCTGGGCGGTGTCGAACTGCATCGGGTAGACGTTGGCGTCACCCGGGTTGGCGTCGACGATGCCGAACTCCTGGTTCGGGTTCGCCTTGGCGATCTTCGAGGTGGCGTCGGCCATCAGGCCACCGACCGCCAGGATGAAGTCGCACTTCTGGTTGACGTACTGCGTCAGGTGGGGCTCGTAGTCGGCCTCGGCCTTCGACGGGACGTACTTGATGTCGATGTTGTCGTTGGCGGCCTTGGCCTCCTGCAGGCCCTTCCAGGCCGAAGCGTTGAACGACTTGTCGTCGATGCCGCCGGTGTCGGTCACCATGCAGGCGCTGAACTTCTTGGCGCCACTGCCGGCGTTCTTGTCATCCTTGGGGGCCTCGCCACAAGCGGCGGCGGTGAGCACGAGCCCACCCACCGCGAAGATCGAGGCGATCCGCATCCCACGCACCGAGCGCAAGACGTCTCCTTCCCATTGCACACCGCGCCTAGTGCGGTGGCAGCCCATCAGCCGACCTGCGGTATGCCGCCGGCTGTCCCACGTTACGGACGGGAGCGTACGCCCGCGTCCACCCACCGGCCGACAATCGTGCACGACTGTTGAACGCCTGTTACCCGGGTGTAACCCTTGCGTGGGGCAGGTCACTCTTCGTGCTGGTAACCGAGCGTCAAGGCGTCCGCAACGTCCGGTTTTCGGGGCTGGCCCCCTCCTCGGACGTTACCGCCAAAACACCGCGACCGCCGCGTTGACCAGGGTCAGACCGACGATCGCGAGGAAATGGCCACGGTTTACCACATCCCGCTTCCGGGAGAAGAAGACCATGACGAAGATCAGCAGAGCGAGTACCAACTTCGTCACAAGCTTCGCCGGCGCCGGCTCGTCGCCATCGCGCAGCGGCGCGGAGAGCCCGATGCCGGTCAGCAGACCGATCACCGAGCCCCACAGCATGGCCGGGTTGATCCGCAGCCGGCCGCTGACGTACTGAGCGATCGAGCCGCCGAGCAGCAGCGCGAACCCGATCAGATGGACATAGAGAAGGGTGAGTCTGAGAGCTTCCACGGCCACCATACTTCCCTATTCACGACGGATCGTAGTAGCGGGAGCCGATCAGTCGGCCGCGCCCGAGGTAGCACCCGACATGACCGACTCGCGTGGCCCGTCGCTCAGCGGGTCACGCTCTGCGGGGCGGCCACCGCCGAACGCGACGCCGACCCAGCCCGCACAACTCACGACCGCCAGGAGCACCACCAGCACCGTGACCCGATCCGCCGAGGTCGTCAGCCACCAGTCGATGTCGTTCGGGCCGGACAGGTAGGTCCAGACCAGAACGGCCAGGTAGTAGCCGTTGGCCGCCCATACCCAGCCGTCCGATGCCAGCCCGGTCGCACGGCGTCGCCCCCGTAGGAACAGCGCGCCGAGCACCGCCACCACCGCAGCGCCCGCCAGCACCGGGCCGACCTGGTCCCACAACGCCGCCATGGTGGCCTGGAACCGTTCCCCCGCTCCCTGGTCCCCCCGCGAGGGCGCGCCACCCGAACTGCCGTTGGTGATGTCCGATTGGGCGTCCGCAAGGCGGGCCAGCACCACCCACACGCCCCCGGCCAGCACCGGCAGCCAGACCAGCCCGGCTCGCCGCAGGTCGGCGCGGCCCCGCAGGGTGACCAGCAGGGCGACGCCCACGACGGCCACCAGGCCCTCGTTCTTGGTGAGCGCCGCAACGGTCAGCAGCAGAAGCGGCAACAGGGGTCGGCGCAGCGGGTCGGCACCGAACAGCAGGGCAACCACCGCTCCGGCGACGGCTGCCGCCCAGAGCGTGTCGGCGAGCCCGCTCGCCACCCCGTACGACGCGGTCGACCAGGAAGCCAGGCCCACCCCGACGGCGAGCGCCCAGGCCACCCACGCAGACACCCCGCCCAACGCTCGCCGGACCAGGTGGACCAGCATCGCGATCGCGGAGAAGCTGACCAGCGCGGCAGTGAGCTGGGCGGTACGGAAGTCCGGCTCGACAACGCTCCACACGGCCGCAACCGGCGCGGAGGCGAGCGGCGGGTAGTCGGTGTGCGAGAACACGAAGCCAGAGCTGCCGATCGCCGCCCGCGCGTACGCGCCGTCATGCGAGAAGTAGCCGGCGTGCAGCCACCAGATGGAGTGCGCATCCCATTGGAAGGGCGGTTCGAAGACCAACAGGAACGGAGGGAGCAACGCCAGCACGATCAGCAGCGCGTGCGACCAGCCGCCGTACGGCACCGGCTCGCCGGGGCAGCGCAGCAACCACCAGGCGGCGGCCGCCCCGGCAGCCAGCACCAGGGCGAGCCAGAGCGGCAGCGGACCACCGACGACCAGCATCAGGATCACCGCACCCGTGCTCAACAGGGCCGCCACCAGGGGCGCGAGGAGCAGGGCGAGGAAGGGGCTGCGCAGTATCGCGAAGGCCAGTGGGAAACCGGCGGCGACGAGGGCGAGAGCGGCGAGTATCGGGGTGGGATACATGTCCTCAGGCGACCTTCCGGACGACCAACCGCACGCCGGGACCGGCCGGTCGCTGCCGCTGCACCAGGGCGACGCTCACCACGTAGTCCCGCTTCGATCCGCGAACGACCACGCATCTGTTCAGTGCGGCGAACTCACTCAACCGCTGATGCCAGAGCGCCTTGTCGGGCTGGCCCGGCGTGAGCGAGATCCGGCTGCCCGGAGGCACCTGAGCGACAAACTCGCGCCAGAGCTTCTCGTAGTCCACTTGATGCCGTCGCGCGGTCAGGTCGTATTCGCGGTCATTCGCGAGGGCGACGCCGCGTATGGTCGCCTGCACCGCGCCCTGAGCAGCCAGAAGCAGGCAAGCCACTCCGACGAGTGCCACAACGACGCGGACGACCGTTGCCGGGTCCTGGCGCCTCGTGATCGTCATCGGTCAGCGAGGGACTGCGCGGGGATGGCGCCGGGACGACGCCGGGCCCGTTCCCGGCCCAGGATCCACAACGCCTCGACCCCGTCCCGCCAGGTGATCTTCTTGCCTTCCTCACGGCCTCGCGCCCGGTAACTGATCGGCACGTCGTACGGACGGATCCGCCGCCGCAGCAGTTTGCCCGTCACCTCGGCCTCCATGCCGAACCCGCGGGAGTGGATGTCCAGCGATCGGTACAACTCCACCGGCATCAGCTTGAAACACGTCTCCAGATCGCCGATGTAGGAGTTGAACAGCATGTTCGCCGCGGTGGTCACGCCCTTGTTACCCATGACGTACCAGAAGCTGTAGGCACTGTGACTACCGAAGGTGCGGTTGCCATAGACGACTGTCGCGTGCCCGTCCAGCACCGGCGCCAACAGTTTCGGGATGTCCTGCGGGTCGTACTCCAGATCCGCGTCCAGGATCACCATGTACTCGCCCCGGGCGCTGGCCACCGCCGTCTTGATCGCCGCACCCTTGCCCGCGTTGCGCGGATGCGTCACGACCCGCAGCCGGGCGTCGTCCATCCGGCCCAGAATCTTCGTGGTGTCGTCCGTACTGCCATCGTCGACCACCACGATCTCGATCGCACACGGGTATTCCACGGCCAGGGCCTGTTTCAGAGCCTCCGCGACGCGTTCCGCTTCGTTGTAGACCGGCATCAAGATCGACAGCTGCACGAAAATCTCCCCTGGGGGGCACCACCGGACTGCGGATGGAAGGCGGCGGGCCACCCAGCGGCTAGTGAAGCAAACCCGCCACTCGTACGCTGTCCCGCCCTCGCCGAAAAGCGTTGGGGCAGCGCCGAAGCACCCTACCTCGCGGCGACGGGGGAATCGACCACCTCCGGTCTCATCCCTTGACGGCTCCCGAGGTCAGCCCGGAGACGATGTAACGCTGAAGGAGTTGGAAGACCAGCACGGTCGGAATCGCGGTGAGCAGGGTGCCGGCCGCGAAGATGCCGAAGTTGTTGTTGCGCTGGTTGCCCTCCAACAGGCCGTACATCCCGACCGCCAGGGCGCAATGATGGTGCGCCGCTGCTCTCGCATGCTGCGGGGGCATTAGCAAGAGGTTGCAGATTATGGAAGCGCTTGCACAGGGCCGCGCAAGAACTTGCCGGTGGGCTAAAGTGCCGCCATGCGCGCTCGACTGTCCGACATCGCCCAGCAGGCCGAAGTCAGCGAGGCCACGGTGTCACGGGTGCTCAACGACCGCCCCGGCGTGGCCCCGGAGACCCGGCAGGCGGTCCTCACCGCCCTCGACGTGCTTGGCTACGAGCGCCCCGCCCGACTGCGCAAGCGCAGCGCCGGCCTGGTCGGCCTGGTGGTGCCGGAGCTGGACAACCCGATCTTCCCCGCCTTCGCCCAGGTCATCGAGTCGACACTGGCGCAGAGCGGGTTCACCCCGGTGCTCTGCACCCAGACGGCCGGCGGCGTGACCGAGGACGAGTACGTGGAGATGCTGCTGGACCGGCAGGTCTCCGGGATCGCCTTCGTCTCCGGTCTGCACGCCGACACCGCCGCCAACCACGACCGCTACCGGGCGTTGCTCGCCCGACCGTTGCCGGTCGTGATGATCAATGGGTACGTGCCTGACATCGGCGCACCCTTCGTCTCCTGCGATGACCGGGAGGCGGCGGAGCTGGCCGTTGCCCACCTGGTCGCGCTCGGGCACCGGCGGATCGGCCTGATCACCGGCCCGGACCGGTTCGTCCCGGTGCAGCGCAAGGTGGCCGGCTGGCGCTCCGCGATGACCCGATCGGCCGGCGTCGCCGAGGCCGACCTGGGCCCACTGGCCGAGCTGTCACTGTTCGGCGTGGAGGGTGGCGAGGCGGCGGCCGGCCGACTGCTGGACCGCGGGGTCACCGGCGTGGTCTGCGGCTCCGACCTGATGGCGCTCGGCGCGATCCGGGCGGCCCGCCAACGCGGCCTCAGCGTGCCGGGTGACCTCTCCGTGGTCGGCTACGACGACTCACCGCTGATGGCCTTCACCGACCCGCCGCTGACCACCATGCGACAGCCGGTCATCGCGATGGCGGTGGCCGCCGTGCGGGCCCTGGTGGACGAAATCAACGGGCACGGCGCCCCGCACTCGGAATACCTGTTCCGCCCGGAGCTGGTGGTGCGCGGCTCCACCGCGGTCGCCCCGAGTTCCGCGCGACTTGCTTACGCAAGATCTGCTTGACTCTTGCAGCGGCGGGCCGGCATATTGCTCGGATGATCAGCACCGCCACCCCACCCCACGCCGCCGACTGGTGGCGCTCCGCGGTCGTCTACCAGGTGTACGTCCGCAGCTTCGCCGACAGCGACGGCGACGGCACCGGTGACCTCCAGGGCATCCGGCAGCGCCTGCCGTACCTGCACGACCTCGGGGTGGACGCGCTCTGGCTGACCCCCTTCTACACCTCTCCCATGATCGACGGCGGGTACGACGTCGCCGACTACCGGGACGTCGACCCGATGTTCGGCACGCTCGCCGACTTCGACGCGATGATCACCGACGCGCACGCCCTCGGCCTGCGGATCATCGTCGACCTGGTGCCCAACCACACCTCCAGTGCGCACCGCTGGTTCACCGCCGCTCTCGCCGCCGGCCCCGGCTCGCCGGAGCGGGCCCGCTACCTCTTCGCCGATGGCCAGGGCACACACGGCGAGCTGCCCCCGAACGACTGGGAGAGCATCTTCGGCGGCCCAGCCTGGACCCGGATCGCGGACGGCCAGTGGTACCTGCACCTGTTCGACCCGGCCCAGCCGGACCTGAACTGGCGCCACCCGGAAGTGCGCGCCGAGTTCTCCGACGTGCTGCGGTTCTGGCTCGACCGAGGCGTGGACGGATTCCGCATCGACGTCGCGCACGGCATGATCAAGGCTGACGGGCTGCCAGACGTCGGCTTCAGCACGATGACCACCGGCCAACGCCAGGTCGAACTGCTCGGCAAGGGTCGGCTGCCCTACTTCGACCAGGACGAGGTGCACGAGATCTACCGCGCCTGGCGGCCCATCCTGGACAGCTACCCGGGCGGTCGGATGGCGGTCGCCGAGGCCTGGGCCGAGACGCCACAGCGCCTGGCCCGCTACGTCGGCCCGGACGAGTTGCACCAGGCGTTCAGCTTCGACTTCCTCGACGCCACCTGGTCGGCCGACTCGTTCCGCAAGGTGATCGACACGGCATTGGGCGAGGCGACGGTGGTCGGTGCGCCCACCACCTGGGTGCTCTCCAATCACGACAAGCAGCGGCACGTCACCCGCTATGGCGACGGCGCCGAGGGGCTGCGCCGGGCCCGCGCCGCCAGCCTGCTGATGCTCGCCCTGCCCGGTAGCGCGTACCTGTACCAGGGCGAGGAGCTGGGCCTGCCCGAGGTCCTCGACCTTCCCGACGAGCTGCGTCAGGACCCGGCGTTCCTGCGGACCGGCGAAAGCCGCGACGGCTGCCGGGTGCCCATTCCGTGGAGCGGCGAGTTGCCCCCGTACGGCTTCGGGCCGCCGGGCAGCGAGTTGAGCTGGCTGCCCGCCCCGGCGGACTGGCGTTCCCTGTCCGTCACCGCGCAGACCGGCGTGCCCGGCTCGACGCTGGAGCTGTACCGGGCCGCGCTGCGGATCCGACACGAGCACCCGGCGCTGGCCACCGACGCCGACGGCATCACCTGGCTGGAGACTGGGCCAGGCGTACTGGCCTTCTCCCGCACCGCCGGCGAAACCGCCCTGACCTGCGTGGTCAACCTCAGCGGTGCGCCGGTCCCGATCGACGGGTACGGCCAGCCGCTCGTCGCCAGCGACGCGCTCACCGGGCCGGGCTCCGGCCACCTGCTGCCCGCTGACGCGGCCGTCTGGTTGGAACGGCGCTGAGCGGGTAACTCGTACTCGACCTGGTCGTTCGTCGTGCCCCGCGCCGGCGGGCGACTGGGCTGCCGACCCCTTGTGGTGGGGGGTGAGGTGACACCGGCGCCACGCGGGGTCCGCTCCGTGCGGCGCCGGTGTTCGTCTGTGCCGGTCCGGGCCATCACTTCGCGGTGAGCAGCGCCGCGATCCGGGTGAAGCCGGCGCGCACCTCGGCCTCGTTCGGCGGCTCAGCGGGCTCACCGTGGCCTGCCTCGTCGGCGGCGGCGTCCAGTTCCTCGTCGATCACGTCCTCGAAGTCCCCGTAGAGGTCGGCCCCCTCCACCTGTCGGGCCTCGTCCTCGGCGGCCACCTGCGCGGCGGCGATCTCACTGCGGATCTCGTCGGCCGACAGCGCCGGCAGCAGCGGCTCCACCACGGCCATCAGCTGCTCGTCGGCAACCACCGCCTCGGCCAGCGCCAACGCGTGCGGCCGCTCGTACGGCCCGCAGACCACCGGCTCCCACTCGTCGAGGTCACCGAGCGGACCGAAGGTGATGATCCACGGCAGGCCGCGGAGCGGTGAGTCCGCCGGCAGGTCCAGTGTCATGAGTGCGCCCACCGGCTCATCATGGTCCGCGAACGCGAGCGCCGACGCCTTTCCGCTCAGTTACCGCCCGTCCGGCGGTCGATCGGCGGACGGTCAGCCGGGGCGGACGGCATCCAGGGCGGCACGGACCAGGGCGAGCGCGGTGGCCGGCGGGACGCCGAGCCGAGTTGCCTCGGCCGCGTAGCCGGCCGCCGCCCGCTGCAGCCGGTCGACGGCGTCGTCCCGGCCGGGAGCCACGAAGGTGCCGTTGCGCCCCCGGGTCTCCAGCAGCCCGGCAACCTCCAACTCCCGGTACGCCCGGGCCACCGTGTTCGCGGCCAACCGCAGGTCGGCGGCGAGCTGCCGGACGGTGGGCAGTCGACAACCGACCGGCAACCGGCCGTCGCCGATCAGTTCGGCGAGCTGTCCACGGACCTGCTCGTACGGGGGCACCGACGAGTCCGGATCGACCGAGATCAGCACCTGCACACCTTCCGTCATCAGCCCCCACCGCCCGGCGTGCCGGGTTCGGTGTCGGTGTCCTCGTCGACATCCCGCGGCGGGGCGGCGGCCTCCGCCAGGTCCACCACCCCACCGTTGGTGCTGGTCGCGAGCAGCGCCGCGCCGAACAGCACCAGCTGGTTGAGCAGGTAGAGGTAGAGCAGCAGACCGACAGCGCCGGCCACCACGGTGTACGCCGGGTTCCGCTCGGTCCGCACCACGTAGTACCGCCCGACCGTGTTGAGCAGCGTGATGCCGACCGCGACCAGCACCACCACCGGGCGCAGCCGGGACCGGCTCATCCGCAGCCGGGGCACCGCAACGAGCAGCGCGGTGGCGAGCACCGCGTTGAACAGCACGCTGAGCACCGCGCTGATCGTGGTCAGGCCGACCGATCCGGTGCTGCGCAGCAGGAAGCGCAGCAACGACTCCAACGCGTCCACCGCCGCGACCGAGACGCCGAGCAGCACGAAAATGCCGATCATCACGCCCAGGTCGACCAGCCGCCGCATCACCAGGTTGCCCGGCTGCTGGTTGAGCTGATACATGAACCGCTGCGAGGACCGAATGGACTCCACCCACCCGATCCCGGTGAAGACCAGGATGACCAGGCCGACCACGCCGACCGTGCCGCTGGAATTGGCGATCTGCTCCGCGTCCAGGAATGGCAGGTTCTCGTTGAGGAAGCCGGTCGCCGCCGTGCTGACCTCGTCGTTGTCCTCCAGGATCGCGCCGAAGATGGAGTATGCGACCAGGGCGAGGGCGAACACCGCGAAGAAGCCGTAGTAGGCGATCGCGGCGGCCAGCCGCCCCGCCAGCACCTCGGCGTACAACGCGCCGGCCCGCCACACGTGATCGAAGAGCCCCGAGCGGTGGCGCGCGGCGCTCACCCAGCGGTCGATGCCCGCCTCGATCCAGCCGACCACGTTCACGCGATCATCCTCGCCGATCTCCCACCGCCGGAGTGGCAACCGGCTCCGATGCGCGTCGGCCGGCGCGTCACCGACGACTCAATCGCCGAGGCGGAAATCCCGGCGCGGCTGCCACCGGGCCTGCCCGCTGTGCGAGAAGAGGGTGAACGCGTCGACCTCGAACATCGCGGAGAAGTCGGCCAGATCCTCGTACACCTTGTCCAGGGCCTCCGGCGCCACGTCCTGCGCCACGGTGACGTGCGGATGGTACGGGAAGCGGGCCTCGCGGTGCAGCTCCGGCGTCGCGGCGATGGCGGCGGCCAGCAACTCACACTCGCTGATCCCGGCGGCCACCGCGACGAACACCACCTGGGTGACCGGACGGAACGTGCCGGTGCCCCGCAGGTGCAGCGCGAACGGCCGGCGCGCGGCGGCGACGGCGGCCAGGTGCCGCTCGACGGCGGGCAGATCGACCGTCCGGATCTCGGTGGGCCCGAGCAACGTCACGTGCGCGGGCACCGCGAGCGGGTCGCCGGCCTCGACCCGCCGGCCGGTGAGTTGAGCACCCCACGGCTCGGGGATGTCCACCGCGATGCCAATCTGGATGGTGTCGCCGGCCGGCACCACCCCGCCACTGCGATCCACGCTTCGCGCCGCCCCTCCGGCCACCGACCCGTCCACCTGTCCCGCGGAGCTACTCGCCGCGCACCGGCGGCAGGAACCCGACCCGCTCGTACGCGGACCGGAGGGTCGTCGCGGCCACCGCGCGAGCCTTCTCGGCACCGGCGGCGAGCAGCTTGTCCAACTGCGCCGGGTCGTCGAGGTAGGCGCGGGTGCGCTCCTGGATCGGGCGGACGAAGTCCGCCACCACCTCGGCCAGCTCCTTCTTCAGGTCGCCGTAGCCGCGGCCCGCGTACGCGGCCACCAGCTCGTCGATGCTGCGGCCGCTGAGCGCCGAGTGGATGGTCAGCAGGTTGGACACGCCTGGCTTGGTCTCGGCGTCGAAGACGATCTCCCGACCGGTGTCGGTCACCGCTGACCGGATCTTCTTTGCGGACCGGGCCGGATCTTCCAGCAGGTCGATGATGCCGGCCGGCGAGGACGACGACTTGGACATCTTCGCGGTCGGATCCTGCAGGTCGGTGATCTTCGCGGTGTCCTTGACGATGTGCGGCGCGGGCACCGTGAACGTCGGGCCGAACAGCGAGTTGAACCGCTGGGCCAGATCCCGCGAGAGCTCCAGGTGCTGGCGTTGGTCCTCACCGACCGGCACCGCGTTGGCCTGGTAGAGCAGGATGTCGGCAGCCTGCAGGATCGGGTAGGTGAACAGCCCGACGCTGGCCCGTTCGTTGCCCTGCTTGTGCGACTTGTCCTTGAACTGGGTCATCCGGCTGGCCTCGCCGAAGCCGGTGATGCAGCCGAGCACCCAGGCCAGCTGCGGGTGCTCGGGCACCTGCGACTGGACGAACAGGGTGCTGCGTTCCGGGTCGAGCCCGACCGCGAAGAGCTGGGCGGCCGCCACCCGGGTCCGCTGGCGCAACACCTCCGGGTCGTGCCCGGCGGTGATGGCGTGCAGGTCCACCACGCAGTAGAACGCGTCGTGGGTGTCCTGCAGGGCCACCCAGTGCCGCACCGCGCCAAGGTAGTTGCCGAGGTGGAACGAGTCGGCCGTTGGCTGAATGCCGGAGAAGACGCGGGGACGGGCGGGAACGTCGGACATGGCGATAAGTCTGTCAGCAAGCAACTCGGTCCGTCATGACGGGCCGGCGGGTCGGCTGCGGCCCGCCGGTGTCGGGGTGCTGACCTCGCGTGGTTCGTCCGCGCCGACCCGGCGCGTCGGCCCGGCAGCGACCCGACGGTGCTGCCCGGCCACGGCCTCCCACGCCTGCCCGGAGCCGACTTCCAGGGCCGGCTCGGTGGTCTGCTCCCGGCGCTGCTCGAACACCCGGACGGCGGAGACCGCGAGCCGGGCCACCCGGCGGCCGTCCAACGCGAGCACCCGCAGCAGCCAGCCGCCCGGCAGATCGGCCGTATCGGGCACGCCGACGTCGGCGGCCTCAACGGGCACCGGCACCTCGTCGCCGGCCACCGGGAGCCGACCGAGCGCGGCCATCACGAACCCTCCGACCGTCTCGTACGGCCCGGGAGGTAGCGCCACCCCGGTCCGTTCGGCGAAGTCAGCGAGGTTGAGGCGGCCGTCCACCACGGCGGGCAGGCCGGCGTGCACCGGGTCCGGAGTGGTGTCGTACTCGTCGTGGATCTCGCCGATCAACTCCTCGATGAGGTCCTCCAGGGTGACGATCCCGGCGGTGCCGCCGTACTCGTCGACCACCACCGCGAGGTGCTTCCCCTCCCGGCGCATCTCGGTCAGCGCGGGTAGCACCCGTTTGGTGCCGGGGAGCCGCTTCACCTCGCGGGACAACTCGCCGACGGTGACGCACGGGTCAGCGTCCGGGCGCAGCAGCACGTCCCGTAGGTGCACGAAGCCGACCACGTCGTCGTGGGTGCCGTCGGTGACCGGGTAGCGGGTGTGCGTGTCGGCGCGGACCAGCCGGGCGGCCTCGGCGATGGTGAGCCGCGCCGGGAGAAAGACCACCTCGGTACGCGGCATCATCACCTCGCGGATCAGGCTGGCACCGGCCACCAGAACCTCGTCGATGATCCGCCGCTCGTCCGGGTCGAGCACCGTGTTCGCCGCCACCAGGTCCCGCAGTTCGGCCTCGGAGATGCGCTCCCGGCCGGCTGCCGGGCCGGCCCCGAGCAGATCGGTGACGAGTCGGCTGGCACCATCCGCAGCGCGGACCAGCACCCGGGCGACGGCCCGAGCGAGCGGGCCGGGGTCGCGGCGAGGCCGCACCCGCACGCGTCGCCGGAGCCCGGTACGGGCCGCTTCCCGCATGACAGAGATGGTAGACACCGTTGGCTCGCCGCACCGGGGATCACACGAGGCGGGCCACACATGTTCGGCTCTGTTTAATTGTGAGAGATTATGATGGAATGTCGATGTCGGTGGCGTCGGCGAGGGTGCCGGCGGCCGACTTAGGGTGATCACCGAAGGGCCAGGTCCCGGGCGGGCCAGGCAGGGAGGCTACGACGTGAAACTGCTCGTCACCGGAGGCGCCGGCTTCATCGGCAGCGTAGTGACCCGGATGCTGCTCGACGCCGGCCACCAGGTGGTCGTCCTGGACGACCTGCGCACCGGGCACCGCGAGGCACTCGCCCCGGACGCGACCCACGTCGAGGCGCCCATCCACGACGCCGCCCGCATCATCACCCCGGGCGCCGGCTTCGACGGGGTGCTGCACTTCGCCGCCCTGATCGCCGCTGGCGAGTCGATGGTCAAGCCGGAAATCTACTGGCAGACCAACACCGTCGGCACGCTCGCCCTGATCGACGCGGTCCGGGCCGCCGGGGTGCCCAGGATGGTCTTCTCCTCCACCGCCGCCGTCTACGGCAACCCCATCGAGCTGCCCATCACGGAGACCGCGATCAAGGCGCCCACCAACACGTACGGCGCCACCAAGCTCGCCGTCGACATGGCGCTCACCTCCGAGACGATCGCGCACGGGCTGGCCGCCGTGTCGCTGCGCTACTTCAACGTCGCGGGTGCCCACCTCGACGGCGACGTCGCGCTCGGCGAACGGCACGACCCGGAGACGCACCTGATCCCGATCGCGTTGGAGGTCGCCGCCGGCCGGCGGGAGAAGCTCCAACTCTTCGGCGACGACTACCCCACCGAGGACGGCACCTGCGTCCGCGACTACATCCACGTCGCCGACCTGGCCCGCGCGCACCTGCTGGCGCTGGACGCGGCCACCAGCGGCCAGCACCGGATCTACAACCTGGGCAACGGCAACGGCTTCACCAACCGCCAGGTCGCCGACGTGGTCCGCGAGATCACCGGGCACCACCTGCCCGTCGAGGTGGCGCCGCGCCGCGAGGGCGACCCGGCCGAGCTGGTGGCCTCCTCCGCGCTGGCCCGCGACGAGCTGGGCTGGGTGCCGCAGAAGCCGACCCTGCACGACATGGTCGGCGATGCCTGGGCCTTCTACCGCACCCACGTCCTGGGCAAGCAGCCGTGACCCACCCCACCGGCGATGTCACCGAACGGGCCGCCGCCGGCTTCACCACGCAGTACGGCGGCCAGGCCGCCGGCCGCTGGGCGGCTCCCGGCCGGGTCAACCTGATCGGTGAGCACACCGACTACAACGAAGGGTTCGTGCTGCCCTTCGCGCTGCCGTTGCGCACCGTCGTCGCCGCCGACCGGCAGGACGGGGAGCACTGGACGGTCTGGTCCGAGCTCTCCGACGAGACGATCACCTTCGGCGCGGACGACGTCGCCGAGCCGGGTCGGGTGACCGGCTGGGGCGCGTACGTCGCCGGGGTGGTCTGGGCGCTCCGCGAGGCCGGCCACCCGGTGCCGGGCGCTCGGCTGGCGATCGCCTCCGACGTGCCGCTGGGCTCCGGGCTGTCCTCCTCGGCCGCGCTGGAGTCAGCCGTGCTGGCCGCCCTGCTCGATCTCGGTGGGCTGGAGCTGCCCCCGGAACTGCAGCCCCGGCTGGCGCAGCGAGCGGAGAACGTCTACGTGGGCGCGCCGACCGGCATCATGGACCAGTCCGCGGTGATCCGCTGCCGCGCCGGGCACGCCCTCTTTCTGGACTGCCGCGACGAGTCGGTCGAGCAGATTCCGTTCGACCTGGACGCCGCCGGGTTGGCTGTGCTGGTCATCGACAGTCGAGCGCCGCACCGGCACGCCGACGGTGAGTACGCTGCCCGCCGCCGCTCCTGCGAGGCCGGGGCCAGCGCGCTCGGCGTTGCCGCACTGCGGGACGTGGGCGTCGACCAGCTCGACACCGCGCTGGCCCAGCTCGACGACGAGGAGACCCGGCGACGGGTCCGGCACGTGGTCACCGAGGACCAGCGCGTACTGGACACGGCTGCGCTGCTCCGCGCCGCCCGGGTCCGTGACATCGGCCCACTGCTCACGGCCTCACACGTCTCGATGCGCGACGACTTCGAGATCACCGTGCCGGAGATCGACACCGCGGTCGAGGCGGCATTGGCGGCCGGTGCCTTGGGCGCTCGGATGACCGGCGGCGGCTTCGGTGGCTGCGTCCTGGCACTCATTGAGGCCGACCGCGCCGAGGCGGTGACCGCCGCTGTCACCAGCGCCTACGCGGAGCACGGCTTCACCGCGCCGGGCACCGTGACGGTCCTCCCAGCCCCCGGCGCGACCCGCCTCGACTAACCCTCCCACCAGGGAGGGGGGAGATCGTGCTTGTTCATTGAAGTAGTGGCCTTGCCCGATGGGCGAGGCCACTACTTCATGGATCGAGCACGATCTTGCCGAGCGGGGAGGGGTGGTGGCCGGGCGGGGGTGGGTTAGCTGGCTTCGACGATCATCGCGGCACCTACCGTGCGGTTGGTGGCCTCGTCGATGATGACGAAGCCACCGGTGGTGCGGTTGCGGCGGTATTCGTCGGCCAGCAGCGGCACCGTGGTGCGCAGCCGCACCCGGCCGATCTCGTTGAGCCGCAGCTCGTCGGCCGACTCGTCGCGGTGCAGCGAGTTGATGTCCAACCGGTAGTGCAGACCGCGCACGATCGCCCGCGCCGAACGGGTGGTGTGCTTGATCGCGTACCGGCCGCCGACCCGCAGCGGGGCCGTCTCGTCCATCCAGCAGACCATCGCCTCGATGTCCTGGGCCACCGCCGGTGCGTTGTTCGGCCGGCAGATCAGGTCACCCCGCGAAATGTCGATCTCGTCGGTCAGTCGTACCGTCACCGACATCGGCGGGAACGCCTCCGGGACCGGCCCGTCGGCGGTCTCCACGGCGGCGATCCGGCTGGTGAAGCCGGACGGCAGCACCATCACCTCGTCACCCGGCTTGAGTACGCCGGAGGCGACCTGACCGGCGTAGCCGCGGTAGTCGGTGACCGTGGTGGACTGCGGACGGATCACGTACTGCACCGGGAACCGGACGTCGACCAGGTTGCGGTCGCTCGCGATGTGCACCCGCTCCAGGTGGTGCAGCAGCGACGGACCCTCGTACCACGGCATGTTCTCCGATCGGGCGACGATGTTGTCGCCGCGCAACGCGGAGATCGGCACCACGGTCAGGTCCGGTGCGTCGAGCTTCGCGGCGAACGCGGTGAACTCGTCGGCGATCCGCTCGTAGACCTCCTGCGACCAGCCCACCAGGTCCATCTTGTTGACACAGAGAACCAGGTGCGGCACCCGCAGCAGAGAGCACAGGAACGCGTGCCGCCGGGACTGCTCGACCAGGCCCTTGCGCGCGTCCACCAGGATCAACGCCAGGTCGGCGGTGGACGCCCCGGTGACCATGTTGCGTGTGTACTGGGTGTGCCCCGGGGTGTCGGCGATGATGAACTTGCGCCGCGGGGTGGCGAAGTACCGGTACGCCACGTCGATGGTGATGCCCTGCTCCCGCTCGGCACGCAGGCCGTCGGTGAGCAACGCCAGGTTGGTGTATTCGTCACCGCGGGCCGCGCTGACCGCCTCCACCGCAGCCAACTGATCGGTGAAGAGCGACTTGGTGTCGTAGAGCAGCCGACCGATCAGGGTCGACTTCCCGTCGTCCACGCTGCCGGCGGTGGCGAACCGCAGCAGGTCCATCGTCCGCGTCTCGGCGGCCGGTGCCACGATCTCGGTGCTCATCAGAAGTAGCCCTCCCGCTTGCGGTCCTCCATGGCGGCCTCGCTGACCCGGTCGTCACCGCGGGTCGCGCCGCGCTCGGTGATCCGGGTGGCCGCCACCTCCTCGATGACCTTCTCCACGGTGTCCGCGTCGGAACGGACCGCAGCGGTGCACGAGGCGTCACCCACGGTGCGATAGCGCACCTGCGCCTTGAACCGCTCCTCGCCCGCGCGGGGGCGGAAGAACTCGTTGACCGCGTAGACCATGCCGTCCCGTTCGATCACCTCGCGCTCGTGGGCGTAGTAGATCGAGGGCAGCGGGATGCGTTCCCGGGCGATGTAGTGCCAGACGTCCAGCTCGGTCCAGTTGGACAGCGGGAAGACCCGGATCGACTCGCCCGGGTGGTGCCGACCGTTGTACAGCGACCACAGCTCCGGCCGCTGGTTCTTCGGGTCCCACTGGCCGAACTCGTCGCGGAAGCTGAACACCCGCTCCTTCGCCCGAGCTTTCTCCTCGTCCCGCCGGGCGCCACCGAACAGCGCGTCGAAGCGGTGCTTCTCCACGGCGTCCAGCAGCACCGGCGTCTGGATCCGGTTGCGCATGCCGTCGCCGGACTCCCGGACCAGGCCGCTCGCCAGGGCCTCCGGCACGCTCGCCACCACGAGTTGCAACCCCAGCTCGGCGACCCGCTGGTCGCGGTATTCCAGAACCTCGGGGAAGTTGTGCCCGGTGTCGACGTGCATGACGGGAAAGGGGACGTTGGCCGGGGCGAACGCCTTCTGCGCCAGCCGCAGCATGACGATCGAATCCTTGCCGCCGGAGAAGAGCAGCACCGGGCGTTCCATCTCGGCGACCACTTCGCGCATCACGAAGATGCTCTCCGCCTCCAAGGCGTCCAGGTGGGAGACCTGATACGCCGCCGGGGTGGTCATGACACCGGCTCGATTCGCTCGCTCATCCGATTTCCAGACCTTTCCGGTCGGACTTGTCAAGAAAGTGCGCTCAGGCTACCCGGAATGTCTTTGCAGCGCTGCAAGCAACCGGGTGGCGAGATCCGCGCGGCAGACCAGGAGATCCGGCAGGCGCGGATCCGCCTCGTTGTATCTCAGCGCAGAACCGTCGATCCGGGAAGCGTGCAGGCCGGTGGCCGTCGCCACAGCCACCGGGGCCGCCGAGTCCCACTCGTACTGCCCACCGGCGTGGATGTACGCGTCCACCTCGCCGGTGACCACGGCGGCGATCTTCGCTCCGGCCGAGCCCATCGGCACCAGGTGCGCCCCGACGTCCTCGGCCAGGTCGGTCAGGAAGACGGGCGGCCGGCTCCGGCTCGCCGCGAGGCGGATCTTCCGCTCGCCGGCCGCCGCTGCCTCCACCGTCATCGGCGGGTACGCCGGTGGGTAGTCCGTGCCCAGCACCCGGTGCTGCGCCGGCAGCCCCACCGCCCCGGCGACCAGCCCGTGCGGGCTCGGCGCGTTACGCGCCCAGAGCGCCACGTGCACCGCCCAGTCCGAGCGGCCCTCCTCGGAAAACTCCCGGGTGCCGTCCAACGGGTCGATGATCCACACCCGGTCCGCGGTCAACCGCGAAACCGCTCCGGTGTTCACCTCGGCGGCCCAGGCCAACCGCGACCCCTCGTCCTCCTCGGAGAGCACCGAGTCGCCCGGCCGCCACTTCGCCAACTCCGTGCGGATCAGGTCGTGCGACACCTTGTCTCCGGCCGACTTGAGCGCGCCGGAGTCCGCGAAACCCATCTCCGTGCGCAGGTCGAGCAGCGCCTGCCCGGCCCGGGACGCCAGCCATCGGGCGAACGCGCCATCGATCATCGGAGGACTGCTCAACTGACCGCTCCCGTCGCCTCGCCGCGACCCGTGCCCGCACGGACCGATTCGCCGCGACCCGCGTCGTCGGTTGCGGCACGCCGAAAGGCGCAGACTACCGGCCCGCCGCACCGAACCTGGTACGCCCTGCCCGCCTCAACCTCCGTGGTAGAGGTTCTGCGTCGGTTCCACACCCTTGACGATCACCGACTCCACCACATCGGCAGCCCGGTCCACCAGGAAATCCAGCTCCTTGCGCTCTGCCGCGCCAAAATCCGACAGCACATAATCCGCTGGATCCTGCCGACCCGGCGGTCGGCCGACGCCGAACCGCACCCGGGCGTAGTCCTTTGTGCCCAACGACTTCGACATCGAGCGCAGGCCGTTGTGCCCACCCTCGCCGCCGCCGAACTTGACCCGCACCTGGCCGAACCCGATATCCAGTTCGTCATGCACCGCGATCACCTGCGTCGCCGGCACCTTGTAGAACTGCGCGAGCGCTGCCACCGGCCCGCCGGAAAGATTCATGTAGGTCAGTGGCTTGACGAGCACCAGCTTCGGTCCACCGAACCCCAGCCGCGCCTCGGCCACCTCGGCCACCGACCGCTTGTGCCGCCCGAACCGCGCACTTACCCGCCCGGCCAGCAGATCGGCCACCATGAACCCAACGTTGTGCCGGTTCCCGGCGTACTCCCGACCTGGGTTGCCCAGGCCGACAACCAGCCACGGCCCCACCTCGTCCGTCACGACCCGTCCCTCCCGACACCCATCCCACCGACTCCCGATACGCCAACAGGCGCCCCCGAACATCCGGGGACGCCTGCCGCACAGTACGAACCGATCAAACCTCGGTGCGCGCCTCGGTGGTCTCGGCGCCCTCGGCGACGTCCGCGCCCTCGGAGCCCTCGGTGGTCTCGCCGACCTCAGCCTCGGCCTCGTCGGTGGCCACCTCGATCTCGGGCAGCGTCGCCTCAAGCTGCTCGGCGGTGGGGGCGGCGGTCACCGACGCGACGGTCAGCTCCGAGTCGACGGCCAGCTCGACGCCGGCCGGCAGCTCGACATCGCCGGCGGTCACCTGGCTGCCCGCCTCCATGCCCTCGATCGACGCCTCGAGGCGGTCCGGCACCTTGGTGGCGTCGGCGGTCACCGAGAGGGTGTCGTGGTCGTGCACGATCAGGGTGTCCTTCGCGGCCTCGCCGGTCAGCTGGACCGGGACCTCGACGGTGACCTTCTCGCCCCGGCGAACCAGGAGCAGGTCGACGTGCTCGAAGGTGTCCCGGATCGGGTCCCGCTGGATCGCCTTCGGCAGCGCCAGCACCTGGGTGCCGTCGGTAATGTCGATCACGAAGAGCTGGTTGGCACCGCCCTTGCGGATCGCGGCGGCGAACTCCCGCGACGGCAGCGCGATGTGCTTGGGCTTCTCGCCGTGGCCGTACAGCACGGCGGGCACCTTGCCGGCCCGGCGGGTACGGCGGGCACCACCCTTGCCGAACTCGGTGCGGGGCTCGGCGCTGATCTTTACCTCGGACACGGGGAAACTCCTGATGCTTTTCGCTGCGGCGGCTTGTCGTCTGGCGGTGCTGGGGCGAGGGGCTCGCTGGGGCTCATGCGTCATGAACGACTGCCCGGAGCACCGCGTCGATGACGGTGCCTCCGTGCGGCGCTTTTCAGCGGCCCGCCGGGCACCCTCGCCGTGGCAACCGCACCAGTCTACCCGAGCTGTTTCCAGGGTTTCCGGCAGTCCCCGATCACGGCTCCTGGCCGGCGCGTCGGTGGGGCTCCCACCAGCGTACCGGCCCGGTTTCCACCAGTTTGCCAGCCCCGCTCCCACCGGCGCGCCGAGTGGCGGAAACGGGGCTCACACAGCGCGAGACTCAGCTCAGGCCACCGAAGAGGGTGGTCACCGAGCCGTCGTCGAAGACCTCCCGGATCGCCCGCGCCAGCAGCGGCGCGATCGACAACACGGTCAGGTTGTCCAGCTGCTTCTCTGGTGGCAGCGGCAACGTGTTGGTCACCACGATCTCGCTGATCGAGCTGTTCTTCAACCGCTCCGTGGCCGGGTCCGACAGCAGCGCGTGGGTGGACGCGACAACGATCTCCGCCGCACCCGACTTCTTGAGGATGTCGGCGGCCTTGGCGATCGTGCCACCGGTGTCGATCATGTCGTCGACGATCAGACAGACCCGGCCCTCCACCTCACCGACCACCCGGTTCGCCACGACCTGGTTCGGCTTCAACGGGTCCCGGGTCTTGTGGATGAACGCGAGCGGACAGCCGCCCAACCGGTCGGTCCACCGCTCGGCCACCCGCACCCGGCCCGAATCCGGTGCCACCACGGTCATCGGCCGTCCGGCGTACTTGCGCTCCACGTACTCGGCCAGGATGTCCATCGCGAAGAGGTGGTCCACCGGGCCGTCGAAGAAGCCCTGGATCTGCGCGGTGTGCAGGTCGACGGTGAGGATGCGGTTCGCACCAGCGGTCTTCAACAGGTCGGCCACCAGGCGGGCCGAGATCGGCTCCCGACCCCGGTGCTTCTTGTCCTGCCGCGCGTACGGGTAGAACGGCAGCACCACGGTGATCCGCTTGGCCGACCCCCGCTTCAGCGCGTCCACCATGATCAGGGTCTCCATGACCCAGGTGTTCACCCCGTGCGTGACGGACTGCACCAAGAAGGCGTCCGAACCACGCACCGAGTCCTTGAAACGTACAAAGATCTCGCCGTTGGCGAAGTCGTACGAGTCGGCCGGGGTCGGCGCGACGCCGAGCACCTCACCGATCTCCTTGGCCAACTCCGGAAAGCCACGTCCGGAAAAGAGCATCAGGCTTTTGCGGTTTTCGGCGACGATGCTGCCCATGGGCCCGTCTGCTCCCGTTATGTCGGCGGTACCCGGACCGGTGGTGGTGGGTCGGGGACTATTCGGTTGCAGTATCTCCCGTGCCCGTTGCGCCGCCCACCGTCTCGGTCACCCCGTGCATTGCCTCACTGTCGCTTGCGGCGCCGGCCACACCCGACGCATCCTCGGTGCCGCGTTGCGCCCGCTCGGCCGCCGCCGCGGAGACCGTCCCGGGGCGCTTGCGCGCCACCCAGCCCTCGATGTTGCGCTGCGGCGCGCGGGTCACCCCGAGCGCGCCCGGCGGCACGTCCTGGGCGATCGCGCTGCCCGCCGCCACGTAGGCCCCGGCACCCACCTCGACCGGCGCGATCAAGCTCGTGTCGCAGCCGATGAAGGCACCCTCGCCCACGGTCGTGCGGTGCTTGTTCACCCCGTCGTAGTTCACGAAGATCGTCGCCGCGCCGATGTTGGCCTTCGCGCCGATCGTCGCGTCACCCACGTACGACAGGTGCGGCACCTTGGCACCCGGACCGACCTCGGAGTTCTTCACCTCGACGAACGTGCCGACCTTCGCCTTCGCGGCCAGCCGCGCGGCCGGACGCAGGTACGCGTACGGCCCGACGGTGGCGCCCTCGCCCACCTCGGCGCCGACGACGTGGCTGCGGATGACCGACGCGCCGGGACCCACGACCGTGTCGATCAGCGTGACGTCCGGCCCGATCGACGCGCCCGCGCCGACCACTGTGCCGCCGCGCAGTTGGGTGTTCTGGTCGACCACCGCGTCGCGGTCCAGCGCCACCGTCACGTCGATCCAGGTGGTCGCGGGGTCGAGCAGGCTCACCCCGGTGCGCATCCACGCCTCGTTGACCCGGTCACGCAACAGCCGGCGCAGCGTCGCCAACTCGACCCGGTCGTTGCAACCCAACGTCTCGGAGTGGTCGACGGCCACGTGCACCGCGACCGGCTCACCGACCGAGCGGAGCAGCCCGAAGACGTCAGTCAGGTATTCCTCGCCCTGGTCGTTGTCGGTGGAGAGCTTGCCCAGCGCCTCGCGCAGCCGCACGGCGTCGAACGCGTAGATGCCGGCGTTGATCTCTCGGATCGCGCGCTGCGTCGCGTTGGCGTCGCGCTCCTCGACGATCTGCTCCAGCCGGCCGTCGGCGTCCCGGACGATCCGCCCGAGCCCGGTCGGGTCGGGCACCGCGGCGGCCAGCACGGTGGCCGCTGCGGCGGCCTCCTCGTGCGCGGTCACCAGCGCGCCCACCGTTTCGGGTCGCAGCAGTGGCACGTCCCCGTTGATCACCACGACCGTGCCGGCGCCGTCCGGGACGGCGTCCAGCGCGATGCGCACGGCGTGCCCGGTGCCGAGCTGCTCGGCCTGGAGCACCGGCGTGGCGTCCGGGGCGACCTCGGTCAGGTGCCCCCGGACCTGGTCGGCGCCGTGCCCCACCACGACGACCGTGCGGTCCGCGGCCAGTGGCGCGGCGGCGCTCAGCACGTGACCGAGCAGCGTGCGACCGAGCAGGGGGTGCAACACCTTGGGCAGCGTCGACTTCATCCGCTTGCCCTCACCGGCGGCGAGTACGACGACGGTACGAAGGTGGGGCTGGGGCACGACGTGGCTCCCGTCGGGACGGCGGACACTCTCGCGGCCATGCTAACCGCGGGGCCCGGCACGTTCCCCTCTTACCCCCAGCGGGACCCTAAAACGGACGCATGTGGGCAGCTCGGCCGCCAGGGTTCGAACCTGAAATACGGGTACCAAAGACCCGGGTGTTGCCAATTACACCACGGCCGATCAATGACACGAGCACGTCGCGTCAGGGGATGGGCATCCCGCGGGTACACCTTAGCGCCCCGGCCGCCGGATGCCATCGCTCATCCCACCTCACCCCGAGCGACCCGCGACTCCAGCGGCCGCACGAGCAGCCCGCACGCCGTCGCCTCCGCCGCCGGGGCCACCGCACCCGTTCGCCAGGAAGGGCACCTGACCTGCAGATTTGGACAGCTATGCGAGGGCCCTTCAAAACTTCTCGTGCGATCTACGGTGCCGTAAGTTACGGTGACGTAGGCGTAGCTTTGTGATCGTTTTCCATCCCCCTGCGAGGTCAGATGTCCACTGCTCTGCTCGATCCCAACACCGCCGGCCCCGGCCCCAAACCACTCACCGACGGCAGCCAGTCCCCCGGAATCCTGGCCGCCCTCTGGGCTTTCGTGGCGATCCCCTTCGTCGCCCTCCTTGTCGCCGTGCCGGTGGCCTGGGGCGGCTGGCTGGGCTGGACCGACGTGGTCATCGGCCTGGTCTGGTACGTCGTCTCCGGGCTCGGCATCACCGTCGGCTTCCACCGCTACTTCACGCACGGCTCGTTCAAAGCCAAGCGGTGGCTGCGGGTGACCCTGGCGGTCGCGGGTTCGCTGGCGGTGCAGGGCGAGATCATCCAGTGGGTCGCCGACCACCGGCGGCATCACGCCTTCTCCGACCTGGAGGGTGACCCGCACTCGCCCTGGCGCTTCGGCACCAGCTTCTGGGCGTTGACCCGCGGCCTGTTCCACGCGCACGTGGGCTGGCTGTTCCGCCGGGAGCTGTCCAACCGCGAGCGTTTCGCACCGGACCTCATCGCCGACCGTGACATCAGCCGGGTCGATCGGCTCTTCCCTGCGCTGGTGGCCATCTCGCTACTCGGCCCGGCGCTGATCGGCGGCCTGGTGACCTGGTCCTGGCAGGGCGCGCTGACCGCGTTCTTCTGGGCCGGGCTGGTCCGGATCGGTCTACTGCACCACGTCACCTGGGCGATCAACTCGGTCTGCCACGTCTACGGCGAGCGTCCGTTCGCGATGCGCCAGGGCGACCGCGCGTCGAACTTCTGGCCGCTGGCGATCCTGTCGTTCGGCGAAAGCTGGCACAACCTGCACCACGCCGACCCGACCAGCGCCCGGCACGGCGTGCTGCGCGGCCAGGTGGACATCTCGGCTCGGGTGATCTGGCTGTTCGAGAAGGTCGGCGCGGCGACGCAGGTGCGCTGGCCAAAGCCGGAACGCCTCGCCGCCAAGCTGGTGAAGCCGGCCGCACCCCGGTAAACCGGGCGGTGCACCGTGCTGCCGCCTGGCAGGATGTGCCGGATGACCGAGCCACACCGGGCGACCGGACGGCTCGGCAGAGGGGGAGCCGATCCGGGTACGGTCGGACGGCGCGGCAGGGCGGTCGGACCGCCCGCCAGTGAGGCGACGACGTGAACGGGCACAGCGGAGGCACCATTCCACGGCAGGGCGTCACCGAGCGCCAGCGAGGCGGCGACATGCCCGAAGTCAGTGACGGTGGCGGGGTCAGCGGCCGGCGGGCGACGCCGCCACCCGCAGCCAAACCCACCTCCCGGGTCCGCATGTCAGCAGCCCAGCGACGGGAGCAGTTGATCGCCACCGGCCGGCAACTCTTCGCCGAGCGCGGTTTCGACGCCACCTCCATCGAGGAGGTGGCGGCCCGCGCCAAGGTCTCCAAGCCGGTGATCTACGAGCACTTCGGCGGCAAGGAGGGGCTCTACGCGGTGGTGGTGGACCGGGAGGTCCGGGCCCTGCTGGACCGGATCACCACGGCGTTGACCGCCGGGCATCCGCGGGAGCTGCTGGAGCAGGCGGCGCTGGCCCTTCTGACCTACATCGAGGAGGAGACCAGCGGCTTCCGAGTGCTGGTCCGCGAGTCGCCGCTGCTGTCCGGCACGGCCAACTTCAGCAGCGTGATGAACGACGTGGCGCACCAGGTCGAGCACATCCTGGGCGCCGAGTTCAAGAGCCGCGGGTACGACCCGAAGCTCGCCGAGCTGTACTCGCAGGCGCTGGTGGGCATGGTGGCACTGACCGGCCGCTGGTGGCTGGAGGTGCGCAAGCCGCGCAAGGAGACGGTGGCGGCGCACCTCGTCAACCTGGCCTGGAACGGGTTGTCGCACCTGGAGGCGAAGCCAACGTTGATCACCGCCCGGCGCCGCTGACCCCGATCAGCGGCGGTGCACGTCGGCGACCGGGTGTTTGCGGTGCTCCCGCTCCGCCTCGGCGTGCTCCGCAGGGCCGACCTTGTCATAGAGGCCGGTGCCGAGCAGGATCAGGCCGAACAGCATCGAGACGACCACGGTCGACATCGAGAAGTTGAGGAAGTTCGCCGCGGTCTGCAGCACGGACATCATCAGGATGCTGGTAACCAGGAACACCACACCGGCGGTGAGGTTCATGTAGTGGCCGAGGTTGGTGCGCCGCGAGGCCCCGATGATCAGGACGACTCCGAAGATCACCGACGCGAGCGAGAAGGCCAGGTTGGTGCGTAGCCCGAGGGCCCAGGTGCTGCTCCGGGCAAAGAGCGGTTCGCCGATCGTCTCGGCGACTCCCCAGACGCCGAAGACCAGGATGTAGGCGCCGATCAGACCGGAGAGAACCCGGTAGAGCGGCCGTGCCGGATGGTTCACCGGAAAGTGCGGCATACCCTGACCCCCTGAATCAACCGTTTCAGGAGGATTGTCACCCAAGGCAGAGCCGACTGTCCCGAGAACCACAATGGCGGCAGGGTCCGCCGAAGGCTGGACCCAGTCAGGTTTTCGCCGGAGCCCGAGCTGCGCAGGGATCAAGCCTGACCGCCCGGAGCAGCTCGGGCTCCGGCGAAAACCACCACCGCAACCCGCGAAGAAAGCAGGATATCAGAGCACCAGCCGAGCCTTCTGGAACGCCTCCACCTCGTCCTCCGACCCGACCTTGCCGTACATGCCGACCATGAGCAGCACCAGGGCCGCCGCCATCATCACGATCACGGTGGTGATGCTGAGGTTGAAGATGTTGGCGTCGGTCCGGATGAACGCGAGACCGGCCAGGCTGATCACCATCATGGCGTACGACAGCCACTGGTTGATCGCCACGTCGATGTTGCGGCCGAGCGCGGTGCCGACCAGCACGACGATCCCGAGCAGCACGCTGAGCAGCGAGAAGCCGAGGTTGGTGCCCTGGCCGAGGACCCGGGTGCCGTCCTGGGCGAAAATGTCGTTGCCGGTGCTCGTGATGATGCCGAGAACACCGAAGACCACCAGGTACAGACCGGTCAGCCCGCCGATCGCCCGGTAGACCGGCCGCGCGGGATGGTTGACGGGGGTGTGGGCCATGTCTGTGTCTCCAACGCCGTGGGGTGAGGTATCGCCGACGATTGTCTCGCATGTGGCGGTGTGACGCCGCACACGGTCCCGGGCCGGCGCGTACGGTCCGGTCAGCTCTCCGGCAGGTCCTCGGCGAGGGCCATCCAGCTCTCCTCGATCCGCTCCCGCTCGGCGCGCAGATCCTTGAGCTGGGTGTCCAACTCGGCGACCCGGGCGTAGTCGGTGGCGTCCGCGGCGAGCTGATCGAGCATCGTGACCTCGCGCTGGTCGAGCTTGCTGAGTTGGCGTTCCAGCTTGGTCAGATCCTTGCGGGCCTGGCGGACCTCGGCGGCGGACCTGCCACTCGCGGTCGGGCCGGTGGGCCCGGCGGTCGGGTTGACCCCGGCCCGGATGCTGCCCGCCCGCTCCGCGGTCCGGGCGAGGTATTCATCCACACCGCCCGGCAGGTGCACGAGCCGGCCGTCGCCGAACATCCCGTACGCCGTGTCGGTGACCCGTTCGATCAGGTAACGGTCGTGGCTCGCCACGATGATCGTGCCGGGCCACGAGTCGAGCAGGTCCTCCAGCGCGGCGAGGGTGTCGGTGTCCAGGTCGTTGGTGGGCTCGTCGAAGAGCAGCACGTTGGGCTCGCCAGCGAGCAGCCGCAGCATCTGCAACCGGCGGCGCTCCCCACCGGAGAGGTCACTGACCGGGGTCCAGAGTCGGCGGTCGTCGAAGCCGAAGACCTCGGCGAGCTGCGCGGCGGAGACCTCCCGGTCGCCGAGCTGGACCCGGCGGGCGACCTCCTCGACGGCTTCGAGCACCCGCAGGTGCCCGGGCAGCTCGGCGAGCTCCTGGGAGAGGAACGCGGGCCGCACGGTGGAGCCGGTGCCGAGGCGGCCACCGTCGGGGCGGGTGATGCCGGCGAGCATCCGCAGCAGCGTGGTCTTGCCAGCGCCGTTGGCGCCGAGGATGGCGATCCGGTCACCGGGACCGACCTGCCAGGTGACGTCGCGCAGGATCTCCTTGGGGCCGGCGTGCAGCTCGACGTTCTCCAGGTCGTACACCTGCTTGCCGAGACGCGAGGTGGCCATGCGTTGCAGCGACATGGTGTCGCGCGCCGGCGGCACGTCGGCGATCAACGCGTTCGCGGCGTCGATGCGGAACTGGGGCTTGGAGGTCCGGGCGGGCGGACCACGGCGCAGCCAGGCGATCTCCTTGCGCAGCAGGTTCTGCCGGCGGGCCTCGGTGGCGGCGGCGACGCGCTCGCGCTCGGCACGGGCGAGGATCCAGGCGGCGAAGCCACCCTCGTAGGCGCGGACGGTCTGGTCGGCGACCTCCCAGCTGGTGGTGCAGACCGCGTCCAGGAACCACCGGTCGTGGGTGACCACGACCAGGGAACCCTTTCGCCCGACCAGGTGCCGGGCCAGCCAGTCGACACCGCCGACGTCGAGGTGGTTGGTGGGCTCGTCGAGGATGAGCAGGTCGGAGTCGCGGACGAGCAGCGCGGCGAGCGCCACTCGGCGTCGTTCGCCACCGGACATCGGGCCGACCGGCTGGTCGAGCCCGAGGTGCGGCATGCCGAGGCCGTCGAGGATGGCACGCACCCCGGCGTCGCCGGCCCACTCGTGCTCGGCGCCCATGCCCTCGTTGAGCCAGGCGGTGCCGAGCACGACGTCCCGGACCGTGGCATCGGGGGCGAGCGTGAGCTGCTGCGGCAGCCAGAGCACACGCAGGTCGCGGCGGTGGGTCACCCGGCCGTCGTCGGGGTCCTCCTGCTTGGTGAGCAGCCGTAGCAGGGTGGACTTGCCGGCGCCGTTGAGGCCGACCACGCCGATCCGGTCGGCGTCGTCCAGGCCGAGCGAGACGTCCGTGAGCAGCCGCCCGGCGGCGCCATACCCCTTGGACACCCGGTCCAGATTGACGATGTTCGCCACGTTCCACCCTTCATGATCAAGGCGTCCCGGGTGCCGGCGGGCACCTGGACGCCTGACCCAAGGGTACGCGGACGCCCCGGAAGCCCGCGCCGCGCGGGCACAAGCCCCTGGTGGGACGGGCCGTCAGCCGACGCGGGCGCCGGCGACCGGACCGTGCGCGACCCGCGCCTCCCGGCACACGCCCGCTGCGGTCAACTCGGCGGCGACCCGCTCGGCGGCGGCAGCATCGGCGACGAGAAACACGCAGGTCGGGCCAGAGCCGGACACGATGCCGGTAAGGGCACCGGCGGCCTCACCGGCCTTGAGGGTGTCGGCCAGCGCCGGACGCATCGCCAACGCGGCGTCCTGGAGGTCGTTGCCGAGCGTACGGGCGAGCACCCGGGGGTCGCGCTGGCGCAACGCGCCCAGCAACGCGTCGGTGCTGCCCAGCGGGGCACCAGCGGTCCCGGCGTCGCGGAGCCGATCCAACTCCCGGTACGCGGCCGGGGTGGAGAGGCCGCCGTTGGCGATCGCCACCACCCAGTGCCAGGAGATGGGGCGGACCAGCACCGGGCTGATCGCCTCACCCCGGCCGGTGCCCAGCGCGGTGCCACCGTAGATCAGGAACGGGACGTCGGAGCCGAGGTCGGCGGCGATCCCGGCCAGCTCGTCGCGGGACAGCCCGGTGCCCCAGAGCGCGTCGCAGGCCACCAGCGCGGCGGCGGCGTCGGCGCTGCCGCCGGCCAGCCCACCGGCGAGCGGGATCCGCTTTCGCAGGTGCAGTCGGGCGTGCGGCAACACGCCCGCGTACCCGGCGAGGGCGTGCGCCGCGCGGATCACCAGGTTGGTGTCGTCCAACGCCAGCTCGCCGGTGCCCTCACCCTCCATGGTCAGGGCGAGGGTGTCACCCCGGCGGGCGGTCAGCTCGTCGTAGATCGAGATGGCGTGGTAGATGGTGTTCAGCTCGTGGTAGCCGTCACGGCGCAGCGGCCCCACCCCGAGGTGCAGATTGACCTTCGCGGGCACCCGGACCCGCACCGGCCCGATGGCGCCGCGTCGCTCGTCCTCGCCGTCCGGTCGCCAGGCCTCGGTCACGGGGTGCGGTCCCGCACGTGCAGACGAATGTGGGACGGCTTGGTCAAGGTCGACTCCTCGGCGGGCACGGCGTCAGCCTACTTCGCGGCCGGCGTACCGACCGGAGCCGACGCGGCGATGGCGGCGAACTGCTCGACGGTCAGTGACTCCCCCCGGGCGCCGGGGTCGACGCCGGCCGCGGTGAGCGCGGCGGCGGCCCGGTCCGGGCCACCAGCCCAGCCGGCCAGCGCGGCGCGCAGCGTCTTGCGTCGCTGCGCGAACGCCGCGTCGACCACGGCGAAGACCCGCTCCCGGGGTACGTCGACCCGAGGTGGTTCGTGGCAGGTGAAGGCGACCAGACCGGAGTCGACGTTGGGCACCGGCCAGAACACGTTCGGGGGCACCCGACCGGCGCCCCGGGCGTGGGCGTACCAGGCAAGTTTGACCGACGGGATGCCGTACACCTTGGAGCCTGGACCGGCGACGAGCCGGTCGGCGACCTCCTTCTGCACCATCACCAGTCCCTGCCGCAGGGTGGGCAGCACGGCGAGCAGGTGCAGCACCACGGGCACGGCCACGTTGTAGGGCAGGTTCGCCACCAGCGCGGTCGGCGGCGGGTCGGCCAGCTCGGCGGCGTGGATCCGCAGCGCGTCGGCGCGGTGCACGGTGAGCCGACCGGCGTCCGCCCCGGCGTGCCGCGCGACGGTCTCCGGCAACGCACCGGCGAGCACCGGGTCGATCTCCACGGCGTGCACGTGCCCGGCGACCGGCAGCAGCCCGAGCGTCAGCGAGCCGAGCCCGGGCCCGACCTCCAACGCCACGTCGTCCGGGGTCAGATTGGCGGCGGTGACGATCCGGCGCACGGTGTTCGGGTCGTGCACGAAGTTCTGGCCCAGCTTCTTGGTGGGCGCGACGCCCAGCCGGGCGGCGAGTTCCCGGATCTCCGCCGGGCCGAGGAGACCGCTCATGGCTGGCAGCGTAGCGGCGGCGTCGAGGCCGACCGTCGGGCCGGGCTCACCACGGGCCGAACGCCCGGTCACCGGTGGCGGAGATGGCCGCGCACAGCTCGTCCAGGTCGGTGCCCGTGGTCGCGGCGAGCGCGCGGACGGTGAGCGGGATCAGGTACGAGGCGTTCGGCCGGCCACGGTGCGGCATCGGGGTGAGGTACGGGGCGTCGGTCTCCACCAGGATCTGGTCCACGGGGGTGAGCGCGGCGGCCTCGCGCAGCGCGGTGGCACTGCCGAAGGTGACGGTGCCCGCGAAGCTGAGCAGGAAGCCCCGGCGGACACACTCGCGGGCGAAGTCGGCGTCACCGGAGAAACAGTGCAGCACCACCCGGTCGGGAGCGCCCTCGTCGTCGAGGATCCGCAGCACGTCGGCGTGCGCGTCCCGGTCGTGGATGACCAGCGCCTTGCCATATCGCTTGGCGATGGCGATGTGCGCCCGGAAGCTCTCCTCCTGGGCGGCACGCCCCTCGTCCCCGGTCCGGAAGAAGTCCATCCCGGTCTCGCCGATCCCCCGGACCCGGTCGCGGGCGGCGAGCGACTCGATCTCCCGCAACGCCTCGTCGAGGTCGGTCAGCCGAGGCGCCTCGTTGGGGTGCAGCGCCACGGTGGCCAGCACGGCGGGATACCGGTCGGCGGTGTCCGCGCCCCACCGCGAGGAGGCGACGTCCACCCCCACCTGGACCAGCCGGTCCACGCCGACCTTCGTGGACAGCGTGATCGCCACGGCAACCGGGTCGTCGGCCGGACCGCCGCCAGGCACACCGGCCTCACTGACCGTGATGTCCAGGTGCGTGTGGCTGTCCAGCACCGGCCGGGGCAGCGGCTCGGGGGCGGGCGGAAACTCTCCGGCCCGCCGGGCGGCACGCTCTCGGCGGGATTCAGTGGGCTCGCTCATCAGCGACAGCATCACACACCGGGCCTGGCCATCTGTCCGCCACCCGACGTTCACCTCGACTACGCCGCGCGACTCTACCGTCGCCACCGGGCCGACGCGACAGCGTGCCGACCCCCATCTCACCGAGCAGAGGGAGGTGACGGCATGAGCGTCATTCCCCAGGCCGGCGACGCCGCCGGCGAACGTACCGGACTGCACGTGATATTCGAGGGCGGCGCCTACCCGGCCAAGGAGATCGCCCGAGGCGCCGCCTACGAGCTGTTCAGCGCCGACGAGGTGGCCGGCTTCGAGTGGGCGCCCCGCCCGGGCAGCGCCCTGCCGTGGCGCCGGTTCGTGCACGTCACCGAAGTGACCGCGGTGCACGGGGCGACGGAGCCGGCCGACGAGCCGGAGACCCCGCTGGTGATGCCCGCGCACCGCGAGCGGGGTTGGGCGTACCTGCACCAGCTCAGCCAGCAGCCGGCCGCGGCGGATGACCCGATGCTGGCGGTGGCGCGCGCGTCGGCGGTGGTCCGGCGCGGCACCCGGATGGTGAAGGTGCTCTCCGCCCGACAGCTCGCCGGGTACGTACGGGGCTGGCTGCCGCACGGCTTCTGCTACCGCGAGCACGATGTGGCGCATCTGCGTACGCCGGTGGCGACGACGGTGCTGCGCACCGACGGTGAGGTCGGCCGGGACGGCATGGAGGTGGCGTACGCGCTGCGCTGGCGGGCGTCCGACCCGGGCGACTACGACGTGCCGGTGGGCGAGGCACACCGCGGCCTGACCGCGCTGGGATCCCGGGACCGGCTCGGTGCGCCGGTGCTGGGGACGGGCTTCGTGCCGAGCAACGGTCAGCTCATCCCGGAGTTCATCACCCGGGACTTCGCCGACCTGCCGATGCCGGCGAACGCCGCCCTGCTCGCCTACCCGGCGGAGGGGGTGGAGGTGGTGCTCTACACCTACCAGGCCGAGCAGCGCGGGTGGCTGCGGATGGTGGGCCCGCAGTGGCGGCACCTGCTCGCCGCGGTGCCGGGCCTCTCCCCGGACCAGGAGTACGTGCCGAACGGGGACACGCCGCGCTCCACCCAGTTGGTCGGCGTGCACGGCGACAACGAGTACGAGGCGGTGGCCGACCTGCCCGGCGGGTTCCGGGTGCTGGCGATGACCCGGGCGGCCCGTTACCCGGTGAGTGCGGTGGCCCGCCGGCTCCGGTTCGCCCAGTGGCGGGGCGTGCCGTGCCTGGTGCTGCGGGAGGAGGCCGGTTGGCTGCGGCTGCGGCTGCGCTACCCGAACCCGGACGCGGTGATCACGACTGGCGCGCAGTGCCACGAACGCGGCGTCTACGAGGTCTGGGCACCAGGCCCCGAGGTGACCGACGACCAGGTGATGGACACCCGATACGCGATGTGACGTCGCGCGGCGGCAGGGCACCGGTGCCGCCGCGCGCGTCGTGCGTTCAGTCGGCCAGCCGGGCCAACTCCTCGTCGACGATCGACGGGTCGAGCTTGCGGAACACCGGCTTCGGCACCGCCAGCGGCCGGCCCGCCTCCAGCGCCACCGACTCCCAGCGCGCGCCGACGGTGTAGTCCCCGGTGAGCACCGGGTACGCCGGACCGCCGTCCAGGTCGTCGACCTGCTCGATGACCGGCATCGGCGCGTGCACACCGGTGCCGCCGAGCAGCTCGTGCACCTGCTGCGCGGAGTGCGGCAGGAACGGGGTGAGCAGCGTGTTGGCGTCGCTGATCACCTGGAGGGCGACGTGCAGGATGGTGCCCATCCGGGGCTTGTCCGCCTCGTCCTTGAGCTTCCACGGCGCCTGCTCGGAGAGGTACCTGTTGGCCTCGGCGACCACCTTCATGGCCTCACCGATCGCCTGCTTCTGCCGGTGCCGGCCGATCAGGTCGCCGACCGTGGTGAACCCGGCACGGGCCACCGCGAGCAGCGCCTCGTCGGCTTCGGTGAGCCCGGCCGGGTCGACCGGCGGGATCGCCCCGAAGTTCTTCGCCGCCATCGAGACGGACCGGTTGACCAGGTTGCCCCAGCCGGCGACCAGCTCGTCGTTGTTGCGGCGGAGGAACTCGGCCCAGGTGAAGTCGGTGTCGTTGCTCTCCGGGCCGGCGGCGGCGATGAAGTAGCGCAACGCGTCGGCGTCGTAGCGCTCCAGGAAGTCGCGAACGTAGATGACCACCTTGCGGGACGAGGAGAACTTGCGCCCCTCCATGGTCAGGTACTCGCTGGAGACCACCTCGGTGGGCAGGTTGAGCCGACCCAGCTCGCCCGGCTCACCGTCGCGGGAGCCCTCGCCGGAGTAGCCGGA
Source organism: Micromonospora sp. NBC_01638 (assembly GCF_045209745.1). Lineage (NCBI taxonomy): Bacteria > Bacillati > Actinomycetota > Actinomycetes > Micromonosporales > Micromonosporaceae > Micromonospora > Micromonospora sp. NBC_01638. The sequence goes on along the minus strand of NZ_CP109273.1, from coordinate 3,040,262 downwards.
GAGCAGCGCCGGCCAGATCACCGAGTGGAAGACGATGTTGTCCTTGCCCATGAAGTAGTAGGACCGGGCGTCCTTACCCTCGCCGTCGGCGGACCAGTACTTCCGCCACGCCTCGGGGTCGCCGGAGCGGCGAGCCCACTCGATCGAGGCGGACAGGTAGCCGATCACCGCGTCGAACCAGACGTAGATCCGCTTGTCCGGCCGGTCGCGCCAGCCGTCCAGCGGGATCGGTACGCCCCACTCCAGGTCCCGGGTGATCGCCCGGGGCTGGAGGTCGTCGAGCAGGTTGCGGGAGAACCGCAGCACATTGGGCCGCCACCCCTCCCGGGTGTCCAGCCATTGCCGCAGCACCTCGGCCAGGGCGGGCAGGTCCAGGAAGAAATGCTCGGTCTCGATGAACTTCGGGGTCTCCGCGTTGATCCGCGACTTCGGGTCGATCAGGTCGATCGGGTCGAGCTGGTTGCCGCAGTTGTCGCACTGGTCGCCGCGGGCGCTGTCGTACCCGCAGATCGGGCAGGTGCCCTCGATGTACCGGTCGGGCAGGGTGCGCCCGGTGGACGGGGAGATGGCGCCCATGGTGGTCTTCGGCACGATGTAGCCGTTGCGGTACATCCCCTCGAACAGTTCCTGCACCACCGCGTAGTGGTTGCGGGTGGTGGTGCGGGTGAACAGGTCGTAGGTGAGCCCGAGGCCGTGCAGGTCCTCCACGATCACCCTGTTGTACCGGTCGGCCAGCTCGCGCGGGGTCACCCCGTCGGCGTCGGCCTGCACCTGGATCGGGGTGCCGTGCTCGTCGGTGCCGGAGACCATGAGCACGTCGTGACCGGCCATCCGCATGTACCGGGCGAAGACGTCGGAGGGTACGCCGAAACCGGAGACGTGGCCGATGTGGCGGGGGCCGTTGGCGTACGGCCAGGCCACTGCCGCGAGAACATGACTCATGAGCAGCAAGCCTAGTGACCCGTCCGGGGCGTCCGCGAACCAATAGGGGTGCCGGGCCGGCGGACCGGGCCGGCCACCCCGCCCAACGGTCCGATTTGTCGCCGACACGCGGCTCAGCTGCCCGTTCCGCCTCCCGGACCGGTGTGCAATGAACGTCGTGACTGGCAGACGAGCGGCGCGGGACCACGAGGATCGTCCCCCCCTACGACCGAGCCCCGCCCCCGGGCCTGCCGCCGATCGGCCAGCGGAGCAACAGGCGCCGTCGGGGCGAGCGACCGCGCCGAGGCGCAGCGGTCCGGGAGAGATCGCCGCCACCCCGGCCCGGCCCACGCCGGCCGCGCCGCCGCCCACTCCGGCCCGTCCGACCCCGGCGGCACCCGTACCCAGCCCGGCCCGGCCCGGCTCACCAGGTTTGACGGTCGGCTCGGCGCCCGCCGCCGCAGAGCCCGCGGAGGCCGTCGAGGTGGAGCCGACCACCGGGGCGCCGGTGGACGCGGTGCCGCGTCGAGTGCCGGTACGCCAGCAGAACCGCCGGCACCGGGGCCCCCGGCCCGACGGCGACACGCCCGACGATGACGGGGTCTTCTGGGCGCCGATCGAGCAGGTGCACTGGGACGGCACCCCGGTCCGGAAGGACCCGGCGCCGGAGCGGGATCGCAGCTTCCGCCGGGCGTGGCGCCGGGCAGCGGGCCGTCCGGCCCCACCGCCGGATCCGCTGCCCGGGCTCGCCGCGCTGGTGGCGTTGAGCCTGGTCACGGCCTTCTTCGCCTGGGTCAGCACCGGCCCGTTCTGGCTCGCGGTCGGGCACGCCCGAACGGGTACGGTGGTGATCGACGACTGCACCGGCGGCGGGCTCACCCTGCGGTGCCGGGGGATCTTCACGGCGGAGGACGGGCGGTTCATCGCGCACGGTGTACGGGTCAGCGGCGTCCTCGCCGGAGGCGACGCTCCCGGGACGCCGCTACGGGCACGGATGACCGGCCCGGACGGCGGCACCGCGTACGCGGGCGTCGGCGTGGACCGGCACCTGCACTGGCTGCCCGGACTGCTGGTGGTGCTGGGCTGCACCGCCGGCATCGTCCGGTGGACCGGGTCGGCCCGACTACCCGGCCGCCGGCACCGCCGCTGGGCGATGGCCACCGCCATCGCCGGTCCGGTGCTGATCACCGTCGGCTTCCTGGTCGCCGCCTGGTGAGCCCGCACCGCCGCCGAGGTTCGGTCAGCTGTGCACGATCGTGTAGACGTCCCGGCGGCGCAGCGCGTACTCGGTGGCGACGTCGGTGATGGCGTCGCGGCGGGACCGGCCGGCGGCCTCCCGCTCGGCGACCGCCGCGCGCAGGGTCTCGTCGTCGGGGCGTTCCGGGGCCTGCACCGGCGCCCCGGCCACCACCAGGGTGATCTCTCCGCGCGGGTTGCCTTCGGCGGCCCACCGGGCCAGCTCGCCGAGGGGGCGGCGAAGGACCTCCTCGTAGGTTTTGGTGAGCTCACGGCAGAGCGCGGCCGGCCGTTGGGCGCCGAAGGCGTCGGCCAGGTCGGTGAGGGCCGCACCGATCCGGTGCGGGGCCTCGAAGAAGACCAGGGTGCGCTCCTCGGCGGCGAGCGCCCGCAACCGGGATCGGCGGGCACCGGGGGTGCGGGGCAGGAAGCCCTCGAAGCAGAACCGGTCGCAGGGCAGCCCGGAGACCGCCAGTGCGGTGGTGACCGCGCTCGGCCCGGGGGCGACGGTGACCGGCGCCCCGACGTCCAACGCGGCCCGGACCAGCCGGTAGCCGGGGTCCGAGACGCTTGGCATCCCCCCGTCGGTGACCAGTGCCACCACGTACCCGCCGAGGATGACCTCGACCAGCTCGGGGGTACGCCGCTCCTCGTTGCCCTCGAAGTAGGAGACGATTCGACCGCCGACAGTGATGTCGAGATCGCGGGCCAACCGGGTCAGCCGGCGAGTGTCCTCTGCCGCGACCACGTCGGCGCTGATCAGCACCTCCCGGAACCGGGCCGAGGCGTCGGCGGGGTTGCCGAGCGGGGCACCGAGCAGGATCAGGCGCCCAGCTTCGGACATTTCACCCACGAGTTCGTCTCCTTCATTGACTGCGAATACCGGTATCAGGGACGACGGACGCCACCGGACACGTTGGCAGCCTACGATCGCCGGGTGACGAGTGCGTCGACAGCGCAGAGCCCGAGCGCCGACCCGACCAGGATGGTCGAGGTGACGGGCGAGCCCAGCACCAACCAGGAGCCAACGGCACCACATGCCAGTGGCGGCGGTTTGTCCGCCGTGGTCCGGCGACGGTTCGCCACCGTCGACACCCAACTGGACCGGTTCTCCTGGCTGGCCACGGCTGTGGTGGTGGCCATCGCGGCGATCCTGCGCTTCGTCGGGCTGTCCAGCCCGAAGGGCAAGATCTTCGACGAGACGTACTACGCCAAGGACGCCTACGGGCTGATCAGCCGCGGCGTCGAGTGGAACTACAAGGACAACGGCCCGTCGTACGTGGTGCACCCGCCGCTGGGCAAGTGGCTGATCGGCCTCGGCGAGTGGGCCTTCGGCTATCAGGACGTGGAGTCGAAGGTCTCCGTCCCTGGGCACCTGATCACCACCGCGCCGGAGTTCGGCTGGCGGTTCTCGGCGGCCGTGATCGGCACCCTGTCGGTGTTGCTGCTGGTCCGCATCGGTCGACGGATGTTCCGCTCGACGGTCCTCGGCTGCGCGGCCGGCCTGCTGCTCGCCCTGGACGGCTTCCACCTGGTGCTGTCCCGCGCGGCGCTGCTCGACATCTTCCTGCTGTTCTTCGTGCTGGCCGCGTTCGGCGCGTTGGTGCTCGATCGGGACGCCCGCCGACGCCGCTGGGCGCGGGCGCTGGACGACGGGCTCGACCCGAGCCAGTCGGGCCGCGCCGGCCGGCCGCCGACCGGTTGGCGCACCTGGCCGTGGTGGCGGTTGGCGGCCGGGGTGCTGCTCGGCTGCGCCTGCGCGGTGAAGTGGAGCGCGCTGTATTTCGTACCGGCCTTCGCGCTGCTGGTGCTCCTCTGGGAGGTCGGCGTCCGCCGCTCGGCGGGGGTCCGCCGGCCCTGGCGGGACACCCTGCTCGACGAGCTGCCCTGGCTGGTGCTCGCCGGCGTGCTCATGGTCGGCACCTACATCGCCACCTGGTCGGGCTGGCTGCTCACCGACGACGGCTACTACCGGCTCGCGTCGGCCTACCCGAGCGCCCCGCTCAGCGACCGCCCGGTGATCGGTCCGCTGATCAACCTCTTCGAGTACCACCGTGCGGCGTACGGCTTCCACGCCCAGCTCGACGATGCACACAAATACCAGTCGTGGCCGTGGCAGTGGTTGCTGCTGGGTCGCCCGGTGGCGTTCCACTGGTCCGGTGACGGCGCCTGCGGCGCGCCGAGCTGCGCCTCGGAGATCCTGCTGCTCGGCACCCCGCTGCTCTGGTGGTCGTTCCTGCCCGCTCTCGTGGCGCTGGCCTGGCTGGGCGTGGCCCGTCGGGACTGGCGGGCCGGCGCGATCCTGCTGAGCGTGGCGGCCGGGCTGCTGCCCTGGTTCTGGTTCGCCCTCGAGGGCCGCACGATGTTCTCGTTCTACGCCGCGCCGGCGCTGCCGTTCCTGGTGCTGGCCGTGGTGTACGTGCTGGGCGCGCTGATCGTTCCCGCCGGGGGTGACGTGGGTGAGGTGGCGCCGCTAATCCCCGGCGACCCGAGTTACGAACGCCGACTGGTGGGCAGCGTCGCGGCTGGGGCGTACGTGCTGCTGGTGGCGCTCTGTTTCGCGTACTTCTATCCGATTTTCGTCGGGCGGTTGATTCCGTACTCGGACTGGCTGTCCCGGATGTGGCTCGACGGTCGGTGGATATAAGCACCGACAGGCGACGCGCCGCACAGCGCGACGGAAAAGGGCCCGCACGCTTGAAGCGTGCGGGCCCTTTTGACATAAACGCGCGCCCCGATCGCCTGCCACGGGGGAAGCGGGCGATTGGGGCGCGCATGATGAGCTTAACCACCGCGCACCACCGGCACAACGGGGCAACTTGGGTCAGATTTCCGACGGATGTCGGCCGGGCCGACGCCTCTCCTTTAGCAGTTGACCGAGGGTGACCTGACGTGGACCCAGAGCGCGGAAACAGCCGGTCAGAGGCACACCTCGCCCTCGCCGGAGGTGCCCGGGCCGGAACGCCCGACACCCGGACGATCATCCAAAGTGGATCTCACTACACTGCGGGCCGTGATCAACTTCAGACGATCGACGGCTGTCCTCCTCGGACTGCTGGCGACCACCGCGCTGGCCGGGCCCGCCCCGGCCCAGGCCGACGAGGAGCCGGCGCCCGAACCGCCCCGGGTCGAGCTGGTGCTCGACGTCAGCGGCTCGATGCGCGCCGCCGACATCGACGGACGCAGCCGGATCTCGGTCGCACAGCAGGCCTTCAACGAGGTCGTGGACGCACTGCCGGAGGAAACCCAGCTCGGCATCCGGGTGCTCGGCGCGACCTACCGCGGCAAGGACAAGAAGGTCGGCTGCCAGGACACGCAGCAGATCGTGCCGGTCGGCCCGGTGGACCGGTCCGCGGCCAAGGCCGCGGTGGCGACGCTGCGGCCGACCGGATTCACACCGGTCGGCCTCGCACTGCGCTCCGCCGCACAGGACCTGGGCGCCGGAGCCACGACGCGGCGGATCGTGCTGATCACCGACGGCGAGGACACCTGCGCCCCGCCGGACCCGTGCGAGGTGGCCCGGGAGCTGGCCGCCCAGGGCACCAGCCTGGTCGTCGACACCCTCGGTCTGGCCCCCGACGAGAAGGTCCGCCGGCAGCTGCTCTGCATCGCCAGCGCGACCGGCGGCACCTACACCGCCGCGCAGAGCGCTGAGGAGCTGACCGACCGGATCAAACAGCTCGTCGAGCGGGCCGGCGACACGCACACCCGCGCCCCGACCGTGGTCGGCGGCGCGAACGCCTGCGACTCGGCGCCGCTGCTCGCCCCCGGTGTGTACGCCGACCGGGAGGCGTTCTCCGAGCACCGCTACTACCGGGTGCCGGTACGCCCCGGGCAGGAGCTGCGGGCGTCGGTGAGCATGGCGCTGGACCGAGCGGTGAACCGGGACTACGGGGTGCTGCTGCGGGCCACCGCAGCGGACGGCCGGGAACTGGTCCGAGGCGCGGACGCCGGCAGCGGGCGGGCCGATGTGCTCTCCGCCGGGCTGCGCTGGTCAGCCGCCGCCGACGACGACGAGGATGCCGCAAAGACCGCGGAGACCTCCGCGCCAGTCGTCGAACCCACCACCGTCTGCCTCGTCGTGAGCAACTCGTTCGCCCCGCGCCCCGGCACCGCGGCGACCCCGGGTATGCCGGTGGAGTTGACCATCGACGTGGTCGCTGCCGCGCCCGCACCGGACGGACCGGACCTCGGCCGGGGCTGGGTGCTGCTCGCCCTGCTCACCGTTGCCGGGCTGATCACCGGCCTGCTCGCCGGCCTGCTCACCCGCTGGTGGGTCGCCACCTGGAGGGAGAACTGATGCGTACCGCACTGTTCCGGTCGCTGGCGGCACTGCTTGCCGCCGGCGGGGCCGCGCTGGTCCCCGCCGCGGCGGTCGCCGCTCCGACCCCCTCCCCGGGTGCCACACCGGTGAACCGGGCCGGCACGTCGTTCCTCACCGCCACCCCGATCTCCGCCGGGCAGCCGGTGCGGGTGGACGCCTCGATCGGCGATCACCTCTACTGGTCGTTCCCGGCGAAGGCCGGCCAGGTGCAGGAGATCAATGCCACCGTCACCTTCCCGAAGGGGCGCAGCGGCGCCTCCACCTGGACGGTCGACGTCTTCGACGGGTTGCGCCGACGCCAGGCGTGCACCGCCGGGGCGCAGACCCCGACCGTGGACGCGAAGGCATCGAGCGTGGTGCTGGGCTGCACGCTGCGCGAGGTGCGGCCGTGGGCCGAGCCCTGGTCGGCCGATCCGCTGCCCGGCACGTACGTCATCCGGCTCTCCGTGATCGACCTGCCGGAGCCGGATCTTGGTGCGCCGATCGACGTGGACCTGCTGGTCGGCACCATCGCCGACCGGGGCGCCTCGGCTGACGACGGCGAGTTGGCCGCACCGCTGGTGCCGAACACCAAGGCGGGCACGGTGCTCAACGCCGTACCCGTGGCGGACCCGGAGGCCGACGACGAGAGCGACTCGCTCACGGACTGGTTGCCGGATCTCGGCTCGCGCTGGGTCTGGACCGCCATCGGCGGTGTGCTCGCCGCGGTCGCTGGCGTGGTCGGCTTCGCGGTGACCCGGCGGCCCCGGCGTCGCTGAACGCCCCCTCTGGTGGCCCCGCCCGGCGGCGGGGCCACCAGAGGCTCAGCTGCGCCGGGAGCCGCGCGGCAACCAGCCGATGAACCTCTCCTGGAGCGACATCACCGGGGCGGCGCGCAGATCCTCCGTGGCGGCGGCGAGGCAGGAGCCCAGATAGACGCTGAGCATCGCCCGGTCGCCCTCGTACTCCGCCAGCAGCCGGCTGCGCTTCGTCGCGCACGGCCACTCGTCACCGCAGGACCCGCAACTCCAGCCGGGGGTCTTCGGGGCGTGCTCATCAGCCCGCACCCCCGGCCGTTCCGCACCATCGGTCATCGCACGTCCTTCCAGATGTCCACGGGACTGGCGGCTTGCCGTGCCGGCCAGTGTTTGATGGTGGTCCCCCCGGAGCCATCAGGAACGGCGTTACGCGTCCCTCCGGTGTTACATCTTTGCGGTACCTTCTCCGGTCGTGGGAGTCGGAAAGTTGACGCTTGAGCGGATGCTCCATTTCTACCGACGGGTAGGTTGAGGCGATGCGTGACCTGCTGCCGTCGACAGTCGCCGTGGCGGTGGCCGGGCCGGAAGACTGGGCGGGCGAACTGCTCCCCGCTGAGCAGGCGTGCCTCAGCGAGCGGGCCGTACCGACCCGCCGGCGGGACTTCACTGCCGGGAGGGCCTGCGCCCGCCGGGCATTGACCGATCTCGGCCTGCCACCGACCGCCGTGCCGTCCGCCGCCGACCGGGCGCCGGTCTGGCCGGCCGGGGTGGTCGGCACCATCACCCACACCACCGGCTACTGCGCCGCCGCGGCGGCGCACACCACCGACATCAGGTCCGTCGGGATGGATGCCGAGCAGCACCGCGAGGTCAATCTGGGAGTACACAGACTCGTGCTGCTGCCCGAGGAGGAGGCCGACTGCGCGCGGCTGCCCAGCGGCACGTCCTGGCCGCTCGTGTTGTTCAGCGCCAAGGAGACCGTCTACAAGGTCTGGTACCCGGTCGTCGGGAGCTGGCTGGACTTCCATGACGCCCGACTCGACCTTGATCCGGACGCGGGCACGTTCACGGCCCGGATCGCGCAGGCCCGGGTGGACGCCGCGGCGGTCGACGACCCACCGGCATCGATCACCGGCCGCTTCGTGGTCGCCGACGGGCTGGTCCGCACCGCCGCCGTGCTTCCACTGCGCTGACCACCCATAGTCACTCAGTGCGACGACTGCGCCACCTGTCCACATAGACGTTCAGTGCTCGGTTGAACACCGTCCAGGCTGGCCGGTCCAACGCACCAGTGCGGACGGTGGGATCCGTTCCGGCGCGGCGATCGGGCGTTTCGCCACGCACGGTAGCGTCGGCAAGTTCCCGAACCGCACGTACGAGGCGTCAAGGAGTACGGTGACCCACCCTCAGCCCCCCGTCGGGCCGCAAGATCCCCAGCAGCCGAACGTGGACCCGCCGACCGATCCGTACCCGGCGACACCGCAGCCGCCGTTCTCCGGCGCCGCGTACGCGGGCGCTGGCAGCGGGTACGCGGGCGCTGGCAGCGGATACCGGGTGCCTGGGGTGCCGGGCTATCCGCTCCTCGCACCGCCACCGGTGCAGTCGAAAGGCGCCAAGAAGACCGTGGTGGTCGTCGCGGTGACCGCTGCCGTGCTCACCCTGCTCTCCTGCGCGGGCGGCATCGTGGCGGTCGTCATCGGCGCCAGCCGGACCGCGCCCACCGTGTCCGAGGCGCTACCCACGCCCGACGTGCCCCGGGGCGTCGGGCAGCCACCGGCTACGGCACCCTCGTCGACACCACCGCCGATCGACGACGACACCCGCAACATGTCGCCCGGAGACACCCTGGTCCTCGACGGCGACGACGGCACCGTCGAAATCACCGTGACGAAGTTCCGCAGCGCCACCAAACCCTGCACCTCCCGCGGCCTCAAGCCCGACGAGGGCATGTACGTGATCGCCGACGTGACGGTGGCCGTCACCAAGGGCACCGCTTCGTCGAACCCGCTCTTCTTCCACTGGGTCGCCGCCGACGGCACCAAGACCACCGCGATCGGTGGGGCCCTGTCCGGCTGCGGCAAACCGATGCCCGCCAGCAACGATCTGGCCGCCGGCACCAAACGCACCGGCAGTGTGGTGTTCGACGTGCCCGACACGTCCGGCGCGCTGGAGTACCAGCACCAGTTCAAGACCGCCGGCTCCTGGAAGCCGTAGCGCCTGGACGCGGGACCGGTCGTGCCCCGGCCGGTCCCGCGTTCACTCACGCGACGGCGCTACGGTTTCCTGGGACCACGATGGATGCACGACGACGAGCGTCGCCGATGGCTGCCGACCCCCTCCCTGAGCCCGAGGGGATCGTCGTCGAGGAGTTCGCCCACCACCACCACGACTTCTCCACGCGACCGAGCGCTTCTCCTAGTCGCCCTGCGAGGCGTCGCCCCTTCGCTACGGTTGTCCAGATCACGCGACCGGATCGGTCAACGGGTCACCGCTGGAGACCGTCGGGCGCGGGCCGCGATAGGGCAGGGTTGCGCTGTAGACGACGCTGGTCGTGGTGCTGCCGAACGCGGCGAGTTCGTTGACGACCTGTTCGAGGTGTGCCATGGACGTCGCGGCAACCTTCAACACGTAACAGTCGTCACCTGTGGTGCGAAGACACTCCAGTAGTTCCGACCGTCGCTCCAGCAGCCGGCGCAGCGGTTCGTGCCGACTGCCGGGATACTTCAGCCGCACCACCGCGAGCACGGCGAAGCCCGCCTTGGCCAGGTCGACCTCGGCGCGGTAGCCCGTGATCACGCCTGTCGCCTCCAGCCGTCGCACCCGTTCGCTGGTGGCCGACGCGCTCAGTCTGACCCGTCGGCTGAGTTCGGTGATCGGCAGGCGGCCGTCGTTCTGCAACTCGGTCAGAATGGACCAATCGACGACATCAAGATTCTCTGCCACCTGGCGAATCTACCGATGGATTCGCGGCGAACACCACCAAGGCCCGTGAACATGCTGTTCACAGCTAGATCCACACTGACTACTCTCGAACCTGTGCAGATTGGCGTGAACGTACCGAACTTCGCCCCGGGCACCGATCCTGACCTGCTGCGACAGTGGGCGCGGACGGTCGAGGGCCTCGGCTTCGACCTGCTGATGGTCTCGGACCACATCGCGGTGACCCCGGACGTGGCCAAAAAGTATCCGGCGCCGTTCTATGAGCCGTTCACCACGCTGTCCTGGCTGGCCGGGGTGACCCGCCGGGTCCGGCTGGGCACCACGGTGCTCATCGTCCCGTACCGGCACCCGTTGCTCACCGCCCGGATGGCGGCGAATCTCAACCGGCTCAGCGGCGGCCGGTTCGTCCTTGGCGTCGGCGTCGGCTGGGCACGGCAGGAGTTCGAGGCGCTCGGCGTGCCATACCAGCGGCGCGGCGCGCTGACCGACCAGTACCTGCACGCCATGCGTGACGCCTGGCGCAACACCGACGATTACGACACCGAGGCGATCCCGATCTGGGTCGGAGGCAACAGCGACGCCGGCATGCGTCGAGCGGTAAGACTCGGAGACGCGTGGCACCCGCTCCGGATGACGCCCGGATGGCTGGCGGAGGCGGTCGGACGGCTCAAGACCATCGCCGACGAACTGGGTCGCCCCACTCCGGCGTTGATGCCACGCATCGCGCTCCGGGAAACCCGTGAACCGGTCACCGCCCCGGACCGGCTCGCCGGCGTCGGCACCATCGGGCAGATCATCGCCGACCTCGACCAGATCCGTCTGCTCGGCGCGGAGACGGTGGTGCTCGACCCGTTCAACGGCGACCTGACCGAGATCCGCCAGCCCGAACGCGCCTGGCAGACACTCGCGGCCGTGGCCGCGTACGCCAAGACCCAGGAGGACCGATGACGCCCGACGACGAGAAGTTTCTCCGCCGTGCCGTGGACATTGCCAGCAAGGCCGGGGCATCCGGCGAACGGCCGTTCGGCTCGTTGCTCGTCGCCGCGGACGGCACCGTTCTGATCGAGGACCACAACACCGTGGTCTCCGACTCGGACATCACCGCCCACCCGGAACTGAAGCTGGCCCGCTGGGCCGCCCGGGAACTCGCCCCGGACGTGGCCGCCGGCACCACCATGTACACCAGCTGCCAACCCTGCCCGATGTGCGCGACCGCGATCGGCCGCTCCGGCCTCGGCCGGGTGGTGTACGCCCTGTCCACCGAACAGTTCGAGGACATCAAGCCGGCCACTCCACCGCTGCCCCCGGTGCGGTACGAGGGTCCGGCGCTGTTCGACGAGGCGCGCCGGCCGATCGACAACCACTACTAACTGCAACGCAGTTCAGTCAGGCGGGGCGGCTGTTCGTCAACCCGCCCCGCCCCGCCCCGCCGATCATGGAGCTGTGGTGGGCCAACCTGCCCCCTTCCGCGATCTTGCACTTGCTGCCTCGACGTAGGGGACATTCCACGCATCTCGGCAACCTCACTCACAGATCGGCGCAGCGCAGCAGCGTCCTTGGAGCGGTGAACCTTGTGCCGAGACCCCACGTCTGATTGACGCGCCCTTAACAGCACCCCAACCGCCCTAACTGAACGGTGCTGCTGCTAGCTGTTGCCGAGGATGTCGACTCTGCGGCTTATCGCGGGGTCCTCTCCGCGACGCGAGCGCCAAACGAAAACAGGGCCCGAAGGCCCTGGATTCTCGCTGATCTGTGCCGGATCTGTGCCCGCTGATCTTGCTAGCAGGATTTCCCCTGGTCGTACGTGTTGCTGGTGGAGCTGAGGGGATTTGAACCCCTGACCCCCTCGATGCGAACGAGGTGCGCTACCAGTCTGCGCCACAGCCCCCCACCGGCGAACCGGCTTCGGTCCCACCCGGCTTACACCGGGCGGGCCGGCAGCAAGGCTAACAGGTCGCCGGCCCCCACCGCGAATCCGCCCCCAGCGCGGCGCTCCTGCCCGCTCAAAGATCCACTCGGCTTCCCGGAAATCGGGGCATCCTGGGCGCCGCGACACCCCGCTTTCCAGAAACCCGAGTCGATCAAGCCGACGGCCCAGCCCGATCAAGCCGACGGCGCAGAGCAGGTCGGCCGCCCTGGGCGAGGGCGTCAGGCGCCTCGGCCGGCCTCGTAGGGGCGCCCACGTAGTCCGCCCGACCGTCGGTACGAGACCGATCCACCGTTGACCGCCGTCGGCAGGTCACCCGGTCGATCCAGGCCCATGGCGGCTCGGCGTACCCCCTCGCGCTGGGCGGCCAGGCGGCGCTGCGCCTCCCGGCGGGCTGCGGCCCGGCGAGCCTGCTCCCGGCGCACCTCGGCCTGCCGGGCCGCCAGCCAGGCCGCCTCCCGGGCCCGGGCGCGGCGACGACGACGCCCAGCGAGTGCCCGGCCACGCAGGTGGACGACGTACATGGCCAGGAGCAGGAAGGTGGCCGAGAAGCCGATCCAGAAGCCGGGGCTGACGAACAGCACGCCGATCAACTCGACGACGTTGAGCAACAGCAGAGCGGCGAGCACTCGGCGACGCCGGTACACGGCAGGGGTGTGCTGTCGGCGGGGCGGCGGGCGGCGGCGGGACCGTTTCGGTGCGGGTGGCACGGCGCGCAGCCGACCGGAGCGGCGGGCGGCCGGGGGTGCGGAGACCGGCGCGGCCAACGCACCCGTAGCCGTGTCCTCACTGAGTGTGATGATGAGCGCGCGCGGAGGGTGGACGGGTTGCCGTCCCGGCACAGTGCGGCGTCGCCGGCGGCGCTGGAGCACCCGCGCCGTCGACTGCGCCCGCTCCGCCACCAGCCGCTCGGTGGCGTCGTAGCGGCGAACCAGCGCCGGGGCCAGAGCGAGCAGGCCGGCGGCGGCGAGGACGGCGAGGAGCACCGAGGTCGGCACCCTCACCCCTCCCGTCACCGAATTCGAAGCAACCGCCACCCGACCGCAGGATCTTCCACCGATGGCGCTTGAATGCGTGGATCGTCCGGCCAAGGAGCGCTTGCCGCAGCTTGCAGTTACTTGAGGTTACGGCGAGCCGACCGGGATGCCACCGCGCCGCGCCGATCCCGTCCGTGGGACGGCTGAGAGGCTGTCGGGAAATCCCGCCGCGGCTACGGCGGGCCCCGCCGACGACCGGCGGCGTTGGAGGTTGGTCCGGATACAACACCGGTATCCGGGTCAACCTCCGTTTTGCCGGATCGCCACCTGGACTCCGCCTCGAACGCCCCGGGATCTCCCGACAGCCTCTTACCGGGCTTTGGCGCGGATCCGGTGCCAACGGGCCAGCAGGCCACCCTCGGCGGCGATCTCCTCACTCGTCATCGCGTATCCGATGTGGTCACGCCAAGCGCCGTCGATGTGCATGTAGCGCACGTGGTACGACTCCTCGCGGAAGCCCAACTTCTCCACCACCCGCCGGGACGGCTGGTTCTCCGGACGGATGTTGATCTCCACCCGGTGCAACCCGCCCGGGCCGAACACGTGGTCCACGGCAAGCGCGAGCGCCGTTGGGATCACACCCTGGCCGGCGACCCGGGCGTCCACCCAGTAGCCGACGTAGCCGGAGCAGAGCGCCCGCCGCACGATGCTGCCCACATTGATGTGCCCAACCAGCCGATCCCGGTCGGCCTCGCGCAGGCAGACCGCGAACGGCATGCCCTCACCCTCACGGGCTGACCGCCGCTGGTCACGGTGCACCCAGCGGAACGCGGCCGGCGAGTTCAGTTCGTCCCAACCGCCGGGCAGTGACGACTCCCAGGGTGCCAACCAGGCCCGGTTGGCCCGGCGCACCTCCGACCACGCCGCAGCGTCGGAGCGTCGGTAGGGCCGCAGCAGCACCGGGCCGTCCGCCAACTCCGCCGGCCAGCCCGGTGCCCGTGCGGGTCCGAAGAGACTCACCCGCACAGTCTCCCGCGTGAGACCGTGTCGTGCGCAAGTGGACCCACCGCACCAACCACACCCACCGGGACGACCGCACCCACCGGGACGATCCGGCGACCGCCTGACGCAGGCCGCCGACGGACCGACCGGGACAGCGTCACCGACGGCGGTCCAGCAGCAGAACATCCACCGTGGAGCCGGCGGCAGCGGTGGTGACGCGCTCGCCGAGCACCAGCAGCCCGTTGGCCTCGGCCAGCCCGGAGAGGGTGAACGGCCCCCCACTGAGCGGCTGGACGGTGTAACCACCGCCGCGCCGCTCGGCGACGTGCGCGGGCCGAAACTCGCGCAGCCCGCCCGGGGACGACACGGTCTCCAGCAGATGCGCCCGCACGCTGGGCCGGAACACCGGCTCGGCGCCGGCGAGCAGTTGGATGGCCGGGCGGGCCAGCACCTCGAAGCCGATCAGCGCGGCACCGGGATCGCCGGGCAGGCAGACCACCGGCACCTCCTCGGCGCCGACCGTGCCGAAGCCGAGCGCGGTGCCGGGATAGAGCGCCACATCGGTGAAGGTGACCGGACCAGCCCGGTTGCCCTCCCGCCGGGACAGGATCCGACGCACCATGTCTCCGGGGCCGGTGCCGGTCCCCCCGGTGGTGATGATCAGGTCGGCGCGCAGGGTCTGGTCCTCCAGCAGCCCGCGCAGCCCCTCCGGGTCGTCGTCGCAGATACCCACCCGGTACGCCTGCGCTCCCACCTCTGCCGCGGCGGCGGTCAGCGCGTGCGAGTTCGCGTCCACCACCTGCCCCGGCTGGCTGCCCCGACCCACGTCGACCAGTTCGTCGCCGGTGGCCACGATGACCACCCGTGGGCTGGGCCGGACCACCACGTGCCCGATGCCGGTGGCGGCGAAGACCGCGACCAGGGCCGGGGAGACGTACGTGCCGGCCCGGGCGAGCAGAGTGCCGCCGGGCAGTTCCTCACCGGCTCGGCGTACCCCGTACCCCCGCTTGGGGGTGCGGAAGATCTCCACCGCGGCCATGCCCTGGTCGGTCCACTCCACCGGGACCACCACGTCCGCGCCGATCGGCAGCGGCGCCCCGGCGGCCACCGAGAAGCACGAGCCCGGGGTGAGCCGGACCGGCCGCCAGCTCGCCGCGCCGAGATCGCCGACCACGTTCAGCCGGATGGTCCGGCCCCCGGGCGTGCCGGAGGGGGCCGGGACATAGCTCGGGCCCCGGCCCCCTCCCGAAATGTCCTCCCAGCGGGCGGCGTAGCCGTCCACGGCCGCCTGGTCGAAGGCCGGGAAGGCGTGCGGCGCGACGACGTCCTCGGCGAGGACATTGCCGTGCGCCTGCGTGAGGTCGAGGTCGAGTGGCGGCAGCGCACGCAACCTGCGCAGCACGCTGCCCAGGTAGTCGGCGAGCGGCGTCAACTCGTTCGCGGCCGCCTCGGCGTCGGCCGTCGCGGTCATGTACCAGATCCGCCTGCCGAGTCGGCCTTGACGAACTCGGCCAACCAGGACCGGAACTCGGCGCCCAGGTCGTCGCGCTCGGCGGCGATCTGCACCACCGTCTGCAGGTAGCCCAGCGGCATGCCGGTGTCGTAACGGGTGCCCCGGTAGACGATCGCGTGCACCGGGGTGCCCTCGGTGCGCAGCAACTCCATCGCGTCGGTCAGCTGGATCTCGCCGCCGCTACCCGGCTTCGTCCGTTGGATCGCGTCGAAGATCGTGCCGGGCAGCACGTAGCGGCCGAGCACCGCGAGGTTGCTCGGGGCGTCCTCCGGCTGCGGCTTCTCCACCATCCCGGTGACCTTGACGACCTCACCGATGTCGGTCAGCTCCGACTCGGCGGGCTCGACGGAGGCGATGCCGTACCGCTTGGTCTCGGCCGGGTCCACCTCGAAAAAGGCGAGCACGACGCCGCCGGTGCGGGCCTGCAGCTCCAGCATCGCCGGCAGCAGCGGCTCCGACGGCTTGACGAACTCGTCGCCGAGCAGCACCGCGAAGGGCTGGTCGCCGATGTGCGACTCGGCGTACCCGACGGCGTGGCCGAGCCCGAGCTGCTCGGGCTGCCGCACGGTGTAGATCTCGGCCAGCTCGCTGGGCCGACGCACGGCGGCCAACCGCTCGGCGTCGCCCTTCTCCTCCAGCCTGCTCTCCAGGTCGGGGCGACGGTCAAAGTGGTCCACCATCGATGTCTTACCCCGACCGGTGATCAGTAATACGTCACTGATGCCGGCCTGGGCGGCCTCCTCGACGATGTACTGCAGAACCGGCCGGTCCACCACCGGCAGCAGCTCCTTGGGCACCGCCTTGGTGGCCGGCAGGAACCGGGTGGCAAGTCCGGCGGCCGGGATGACGGCCTTGACCGCCAGGGGACGGCCAGTTGCGGCGACCGTCGATGAGGGGTTCGCTGAGTGCTCCGACATGCCGCGAGACTATCGGCCACGGCTCTGCCGCGGCGGCTGTGGCCCAGAAGACGCGCCGCCACCCGACGCCGGCCGCGCGGCGCCCGGGCCGGCCCACGCCCCGCCCGTCGCGCTGTCCGCCGGGTCGTCGGCCGACTCCGGCCGGGCCTGCGCCGGGCCGGCCGACGATGATTCCGGTACGCCCACAGCCGGCTCCGACCGGGCGGGCCCGCCCGGCTCCCGGATGGCGTGCACGGGCTGGCCGGCGCGCGGCAGCCCATCCGGTGGGCTCACGGCCCTCGCGAGCACCGGTATCTCCCGCGTCGGCACGTCCGGGTGCACCTCGGCGACCCGGTACGTGTCGCGGCCGGCCGCCTTGGCCGCGTAGAGCGCGTCGTCGGCGGCCTCCAGCACCTCCCGCCCGGTGCTGCCGTTGTCCGGAAAGACGGCGATGCCCACCGACACGGTCACCAGGACCGGCCCGGCGTACGCCTCGACGGCGATCGGCGTCTCGCGCACCACCGCGCCGAGCCGCTCGGCCACAATCGCCGCGCCCCGCGTGTCGGTCTCCGGCAGCAGCAGAACGAACTCCTCACCGCCCTGCCGGAAGGCCAGGTCGACCTCACGGATCTCGCCGCGCACCCGCCGGGCGAACTCGGCCAGCACCGTGTCCCCCGCAGCGTGCCCGTACGTGTCGTTGACGTCCTTGAACCGGTCGAGGTCCAGCGCGAGGATGCTGAGCATCCGCCCGAAGCGACTGGCCCGTTCCACCTCCCGCCGGATGGATTCGCGCAGGTAGCGGTAGTTCCACAGCCCGGTGAGCGGGTCGGTGAGCGAGAGCCGCTGCGCCTCCTCGTGCACCCGGACGTTGTCCACCGCAACCGCCGCATGGCTGGCGAAGGTGCGCAGGGTGACCAGGTCGTCGTCGTCGAACTCGTCCGCGCCCAGCCGGTCGTAGAGGGCCAGCACGCCGAGCGCCGCCGCGGCGCCGGCCTCGTCGGCCGACCCCGAGGTCCCGCTGAGGGTGGCCGCGGCGCCGCCGGGGGCGGCGAACGGGACCGCGACGTACGTGCGGCAGCGCGGCTCCCCCGACGGGGCCTCGGTCGGCTCGGCCCTGCCCCGCTGCGGTTCGCCGGTGGCGGCGACGGCGCCGACCACACCGACGCCCACCGGCACCCGAAGCGTCTGCGATCCGTCCGCGTCCCCCTCCGGCCAGCGCCCGTCCAATCCCTCGGTGCACTGGGCGACGAGCACCCCGCCGGTCTCCACCAGCAGCACGGCGCCGGCGCGCGCGCCGGTGGCTCCGATGGCGCTGCGCAGGATCACCCGCAAGATGCGTTGCAGGTCGTGCGTGCTGGCCAGGGTGTCACCGAGCACCGCGAGGTGCCCGCGGAGCTGGTCCCGGTTGCTGGTCAGCGCCGCGACGTAGGACCCGGTCTCCCGGGTCATCCGGTTGAAGGCGGCGGCCAGCCGGCCCAGCTCGTCGCGGCTGCGTACCGGCACTCGGGCGGTCAGGTCGCCGTGGGCCACCCGGTCGACCGCGCCAGCCAACTCCACCAGCGGTCGGGTGGTCACCCGGGCCAGCCGCCAGGCGGTCAGCACGGCGAGCAGCCCGGCCAGCACGACCACCCCGACAAGCGTGGCGTGCAGCCCCGGCGGCCGCTCGCTGGGCACCGAGAGCACCAGCGGCAGCGGCTGCGCGTCGGACGGACCGATCCTCCGCACGTACCGACCCTCGCTGGTCTCGGTGACCCGCTCGCCATCGACGGCGCTGGCGGCGGCCAGCACCGCGTCGCGTACCTCGCGGGACTCGGTCGTGTGGGTGACCCGCGCGGCGGTCGCTCCGCTGTCGAGCAGGGTGACCGCCACCCCGGTCACCGCCGCCAGCCGGGCGACGAAGGCCGGGTCGACAAGTTGCGCGGCGGTCACCCTGCCCAGCAGGGTGCCAGCGCGGTCGCGCAGGTCGACCTCGGCGGCCAGTGCGCGGACCGGGCTGGTCGAACCCGTGGTCGAGTCCGAGCAGTCCCGCCACGGGGTGGACGGCGCGCCGGGCGAGACGTAGGTGACCTGGCCGTCCACGTCGGTGATCAGCACCGCAGCGGCCAGGCCCCGGCTGACCAGTTGAGCAGCGGTGACGGCCGGATCGGCGGTGAGGGCCACCGCGTCGGCGGCAGCGCGCAACTGCTGGCAGAGCGCGTCGACCGACGTCCGCACGGTGGACGCCGCCACCGCCAGGCGCTCGATCGAGCGGCTGCGGTCGACAGCCGCGACGGTGGAGGCGACGAAGAGCGCGCCGAGCAGGACCGGCCCGAGCACCACCACGAGGAAGGCTGCTGTCAACCGCCCGCGTAGCGTCACTCGGTCCCCCCGGAAGTTCCGCCTCCGATGCTTGCGATGCTGACACAGAGCGACCGTGCGAGAGGCGTTGCGTCAGGAGTGTTGCGTGCCGGAATTTTCTGATGAAGCAGAAGTGACCCGTGCTGCGAAGCGGGACGCCCGCGTCGAGCTGCTCGCCCGCCGCCGGTTGCTGCCCGGTCCCGCCCGGGTCGCCGCCGCCGGGCGCGTGCAGGTCGAGCTGGTCGCGCTGGTACGCCGGCTGCGCCCGCAGAGGATGACGGCGTACGTGCCGGTCGGCTCCGAACCGGGCGGCGCCGACCTGCCGGAGGTGCTGCGGGCGGCACTGCCAGCCGACGCCGAGTTGCTGCTGCCGGTGCTCCTCGCCGACCTCGATCTGGACTGGGCGGCGTACACCGGGCCGGACGACCTGATCGCCGCGGGTCGGGGTATCCGCGAGCCCGTTGGTGCCCGCCTCGGGGTGGCCGCCGTGGCGGGCGCGCAGCTGGTGGTCGTACCCGCTCTCGCGGTGGACCACCTGGGTCGGCGGCTCGGACGCGGCGGCGGCTCGTACGACCGCGCACTCGCCCGGGTGCCCGAGGCGACGCTGACGGTGGTGCCTCTGCACGACGGCGAGCTGGTTGAGGCGCTGCCGGCGGAGTCGCACGACCGCCGTGTCCGCGCGGTCGTCACCCCTGCCGACGGGGTGCGTACGCTTGATGATGGCCCGGGTGCGGCGCAGGGTGTCGCGCCCCACACGTCCGCTGGACGAACCCGGGGCGAATGACGCACCATTGGCACTCGAATACGTCGAGTGCCAACTGGCTGAGCCCCAGATCCGGAGGAGAACGTGCCCACGTACCAGTACGCCTGCACCGCGTGCGGTAACCAGCTCGAGGCGGTGCAGTCCTTCTCTGACGCGCCGCTGACCGAGTGCCCGGCGTGTCAGGGGCGGCTGCGCAAGGTCTTCAACTCGGTCGGCATCGTCTTCAAGGGCTCGGGCTTCTACCGCACCGACTCGCGGGCGTCCGGCTCTGAGGCGACGGCGGACGGCGCGGCCAGCAAGCCGGCGAAGTCCGAGTCGTCCTCCGGCGAGGGATCGTCGTCGTCCTCGTCGTCCGGTTCCTCCTCCTCATCGTCGGGTTCGTCGTCCTCCTCGGGGTCGTCCTCTTCGGGGTCGTCGTCCTCGGGGTCGTCGTCCTCTTCGGGTGGGTCGAGCGGCGGCAAGGCTCCGGCGGCCAGCTCCGCGGCCTGACCCGTCCGCCCACGCACGGTCCTGACCCGTCCGCCTCACGCACGGTCCTGGCCCGTCCGCCCCACGCTCGCCGGGCCGGGCCGGGCCAGGCCGGCGGGCCTTGATCCACTCGGGTTCACGGATGTCGGGCTGTCCCGGCTGGTTTGATAGCCCGCCTTCCTTGACCTCGAGTCGATCAAGGCCGATGCGATAGCAGGTCGAGCCGACCGGTGGGAGTTATCCACAGGCCGGCCGGTTATCCACAGGCACCGTCCGACGGCCGGCCGACCAGGGTGGAACGGCCTAACCTGCCGCCACGGGGGTCGCTGCGGCACCCGGGGACGGGAGGCGGCAGAGACCATGGGTGATCCAGACTCCGCGCGGGCGTTGCGTCCGCTGCGCCGGCCCACCCTGCCCGGCGGGCGCTCCCTGCTCCGGGCCGGCCTGGTCGCCACGCTGCTCGGCCTGGCCGCCGCCGTTCTATACACCCCGAGCAGCTGCCCGTCGACCACCGTGCCCTCCGCGGGAGCAGACGGCACGGCCGGGCAGGTCGACGAGGGCGGGTCGACCGACCCCCGCAGGACAGGCTCCACCGATCCGGACCGGGCCGACCTCGACAGGCCAGACCCCACCGACCCCGACCGGGCAGGCCCCACCGACGGAAGCGGAACGGCCGGGCCGCCGCCATCCGGCACGACCGACGAAAGCGGCGCGCCCGCCGCGAGCGGAAGGACCAGGTCGCTGCCGCTGCCGAGCGGCGCTGTCGGGGTGCCGGTCCGGTTGGCCGAGCCGGCCGCGCTGGCGGTGGTCCGCCCCGGAGCCCGGGTCGACCTGCTCGCGGCGGCGCCGGGCGGGGCGGGCACCGAAGCAACGTTGCTCGCTCCCGCGGCGCTGGTGCTGGACGTGCTGGGCGCCGGCGCGACCGACGGGACCTCGGCGCTCTATCTGGCACTCCGCCCCGACCAGGCGCAACGCGCCGTCGGCCTCCCCGAGGGCACCCGGTTCGCCATCGTCGTCCGCAGCTGAGCGCCAACCCGCAAACCCTCCCCCGGGCCGCGAGCCGGGCCGGGCCGGGCCGGGCCGGGCCGGGCCGGGCCGGGCCGGGCCGGGCCGGGCCGGGCCGGGCCGTCGAGGTCACCACGCTGTCGGTTGCCGGGCTGTCGACCGACTTCGCCGCGAGCCGGGCCGGGCCGTCCAGGTCACCGCGCTGTCGGCCGGGCCGATGTCGCAGGGAGCCGGCCAGGCCGCAGGTCAGTCCCAGTGCGGAGGGCGTTCGGCGAGCAGCCAGTCGTCGTTGCCGCTGGCCCGCTCGCCCCAGCCGCGATCGGTGTCGTCGGAGGTCTGCTCGGGCAGCACCACGAAGTCTTCGCTCAGGTCGACGGTGCGCTCATCGTCGCCGCGCGCGCCCTGCGTGCCGGGGTCCTCGGTGCTCACGAGCGGCAAGACTAGCGCAGCCGACGGCAGCGGACCCGCCGTCGACGATGCCACGCCGGCCAGAAACGACCGGGCCGCCGCCCGCGTTGGTAGCGTCGGACGGCGTGACGACCCCCAGCGGTGGCAGCACCCCGGACGACTACTGGCGACGCCCCGGCACCGGTGACGACGCGGTGGCGGATCAACCTCCCGCCGCGCCCGTGACGACACCGGCGAACGCGTACGCCGGCCCGCCGCCGAGCGTGCCGCCGCCGACCGGCTGGCGTCCACCCGTACACCTGCAGCCGGCGCCGCCACGGCGGCTGCCGCCGCAGGACATGGCCGACCTGGACGCAGCTGAGCAGCGCTCGCAGCGGGTGACCTACGGCTTCGGGGCTGCGGCCAGCGTGGTGCTGGTGGTCCTGGTCTGCCTGCTCTGCTCGCGGGTCATCTTCTGATCCGCGCCGTGTCTGCCGGTCAGAGGGTGGTGCTCCAGACTGCCTCGGCGCCGGTGTGGCCGGTCAGATAGACGTAGACCAGGGCGGCGATGGACAGCGCTACGACCGCCACCGCCAGCACCGGGGTGACCAGCGCCGGCAGCCGCGGCACCCGAGGGTGTCCGCTGGTCGCCACCAGCAACAGGATGGCCGCGATCCCGAGCGGCACCACGATGCGGAACAGAATGTCGCCGTAGCGGGAGTGCTCGAAGATCTGGTCGAGGATCTGGCCCTGGAAGCCCCGGGCAACCAGCGCGTCGGTGAACGCCTCACCCGACTCGACGGCCACGAAGGCCATCACCGGCGCGGCCACGGCGAGGAGGCCCAGGGCCCAGTCCAGCCGGGGCCGCCACCGCGGAAGCCCCACGTACGCGATGGCCAGCACCGCCAACAGCGGGACGAACACGACAACCGCGTGGACCACCAGGACGTGTACCGGTAGACCCAGGATCTCCTCGAACATCGAACCCTCCAGGTCGATCATGGTTGAGGATTGTCAGCGTACGGTCCGCCAATTGTCCCCAGGCTCTCGACCGGACACACGCGCGCGACCCCGATCGGGTTCATCGTCGCCCGGCCCTGCTCCTGATCTTCTGGGCTGTGTCGGCGGCCACCCGGGCCGGGCGACGGTTGTCGATGCCGGCCGGGCGTGCTGTCATTGGCAAATGTCCGGTACCGAGGAGCTGCTGCGATCGAAGGGCCTGCGTGTCACGCGGCCACGCCTCGCGGTGCTCGATGTGCTGGCCGGCGGCGGCCACCTGGAGGTCGACGAGATCACCCGGCGGGTCCGCGAACGCCTCAACTCGGTCTCCACCCAGGCGGTCTACGACGTGCTGGGTGCGCTGTCCCGGGCCGGGCTGTCCCGGCGGATCGAGCCGGCCGGCGGTCCTGCCCGCTACGAGGCACGCGTGGGCGACAACCACCACCATGTGGTCTGCCGGGGCTGCGGCGAGATCGCCGACATCGACTGCGCGGTGGGCAGCGCCCCGTGCCTGGAGCCGAACGTCGCGCACGGGTTCGAGGTGGACGAGGCGGAGGTGACCTTCTGGGGCCTCTGCCCGAGCTGCCGGGCCCGCCGCTTCGCCGACGTCTGAGCGGCGCACCGGCGGTACGTGGCCGACGCGGTCGGCCACGGCCGTGGCACTCTTGGGCGGTGGACTCCGATGACCTCGGCCTCTTCGGTCCGGGTTCGGTTACGTGGAAGGTGCACGAGGAGCCGATCCTGATCGTCGCTGGCCTGCGCTCGCTCTACCTCCAGGCGTTGCACCCCCGGGCGATGGCCGGGGTCGCGCAGAACAGCAACTACCGCACCGATGCCTGGGGCCGTCTGGTCCGCACCGGCACCTACGTGGGGACCACCGTCTACGGGACGACCGCCGAGGCGGAGGCGGCGGGCGCCCGGCTGCGCCGGTTGCACGCCCGGCTGCGGGCCACCGACCCGCTCACCGGCGAGGAGTTCCGAATCGACGACCCGGACCTGCTGCGGTGGGTGCACGTCACCGAGGTCGAGTCGTTCCTCAGCACCGCCCGGCGTGCCGGGCTGCCGCTCAGCGACGACGAGGTGGACGGCTACTACACCGAGCAGCGCCGCTCCGCCGCCCTGGTCGGCCTGGATCCGGCCACCGTCCCGGGCACCGCGGCAGAGGTCACGGACTACTACCGCGCCGTACGGCCGCAGTTGCGGATGACCCGGGAGGCCGCCGAGACGGCGCTCTTCCTCACCGCCCCGCCGCTGCCGTGGAAGCTCAGCCTGCCGGCCCGGTTGGGGCTCACCCTCGGCCCGCCGCGCTGGGCGTACCTGGGGATCGCGGGCACCGCGCTCGCACTGCTGCCGGCTTGGGCACGCCGGATGTACGGCGGGCTCGGTCTGCCTACCACCGCACTGTCGGCGGACCTGACCGTGCGCGCACTGCGGCTCGCGTTCACTGCCGTCCCCCGTCGCTATCTGGAGGGGCCGTTGCTGCAGGCCGCCAAGGAGCGGGCCGCGCGCCATGCCGCCACTCCGCTGGCCGGCTGACCTGCCCCTTACGTCTCAGGGGGTCAACCGGCGGCGGGACGGTCCATGGCCGCCCACGGCTCCTTGCCCGGCACCTGCGCGCCGGCCGGGCAGTGCCGTCGGAAGTCGCACCAGCCACAACGCGAGCTGGGAGCCACCGGGAACGCCTCGTCCGCGTCGGCGCCGTCCGCGACGGCCCGTTCGGCGGCCATGATGTCGCGGGCCGTCTCCTCCGCGCGGGTCAACTGCCGGGCCAGCGACTCGACGGTGTGGTCGTGGCCGGCGACCGTGCCGGTCGGCAGGTGGTGCAGTTCCACCCGGCGGCACGGTCGGCGGAACACCCGCTCGGCCGCGTACGCGTAGAGCGCCAACGCCTGCGAGCCCCGGGCGTCGTCCGTGTCCAGCCCGGTGCGACCGGTCTTGTAGTCGACGATGACCAGCTCCGGCCCCTCCGCCCCGGGCCGCGAGTCGATCCGGTCGGCACGGCCGTTGAACGCCAGCACGGCGGTCTTGACCGCCACCACCCGCTCCACGCCGAGCGGGTCGGTATCCGGCTCCAGCGTCTCGACGTACGCCTCCAACCAACCCAGCGCCCGCCGGTAGGCGGCCCGCTCCTGCTCGTCGTCGCGGTAGCCCTCGCGGACCCAGGTGCCCTTGAGCAGGGTGGCCAAGGCTTCGGGGCGGCGCCGGTCAGCGGGCAGCGCATACCAGTTTTTGAGGGCGGTGTGCACGCTGGCGCCGAGCGAGTTGTGCGCCCACGGCGGGCCCTTGGGCGGGGCCGGCCGGTCGACGTAGGAGTAACGGTAGCGGCGTGGGCAGTCCGCGTACGCGCCGAGCTTGCTCGGTGTGCACACGAACAGCCGCTCCGGCATGCCGTCGAAGCCGAGCTGCTCGGCGCCGCCGGCGCGCTGTTTCGGGGCCCGGCCGCCGGCGGCGGGTCGGCCCGCTGAGGAGGATCGTCGCACGCCTGCGATCCTGCCATCCACCTCCGACACAATGGGTGTGCCGGGGTCAGGTCATGTTCACGTACTGCGTGACGAAGGCGAACACCGCGTCGGCGATGAGCTGCACGGCGATCGCGGCCAACAGCAGGCCGGCGATCCGGGTCAGCACCTCGATCCCGCCGGGACGCAGGATCTTCACAATGCCGCCGGAGAAGCGCAGCACGATCCAGACCGCGAGCATCACGGCGAGGATCGCCACGGCGATCGCGGTGAAGTCACCCAGCCCGTCGGCCTGCTGGACGAAGAGCATGGTGGCCACGATGGCACCCGGGCCGGCCAGCAGCGGGGTGCCCAGCGGCACCAGCGCGATGTTCGAGGTGGCTTCCGAGCTCGGGCCGTCGGTCTTACCGGTCAGCAGCTCCAGGGCGACGAGCACGAGCAGCAGCCCACCGGCAGCCTGCAACGCCGGCAGGTCCACGTGCAGGTAGGCCAGCAGGGTCTGCCCCGCCACCGCGAAGACCACGATCACGCCCAACGCCAGCGTGACGGCCTGCCAGGCCGCCCGATTGCGGTCGCGGGCGGGCAGCGGGCCGGTCAACGCCAGGAAGATCGGCATCATGCCCGGCGGGTCAGTGATCACCAGCAGGGTCACAAAAACCTCGCCGAACAGCTTCAGATCCACGTGATCAACCTAGCCGCGCCGCCAAACGCCGAAACTGGGATCAGCCGGAAGCGACCTCGGTCACCCCCTCGGCGACGATCCGCTCGTACGCGTCGACGCTGGTGCCGAACGCTCCGAGCTGGACGGTCTTGTGGGTGCCGTGGAAATCCGACGAGCCGGTGACGAGCAGGCCCAGCTTGGCGGCGAGCGCCCGCACGTGCTCCCGCTCGGCCGGGCTGTGGTCCTCGTGGTCGGCCTCGAGCCCGGCCAGCCCGGCGGCGGCCAGCTCGGCGATCAGCTCGTCGGGCACCACCCGGCCGCGTCGGGTGGCCCGGGGATGGGCGAAGACCGGCACGCCGCCGGCCGACCGGACCAGCCGGATCGCCCGGAACACGTCGATGTCGTCCTTGGGCAGCCGGTACCGCTCGCCCAGCCAGTCCGGGCCGAACGCCTCCCGAGTGCTGGCGACCAGGCCGGCCCGGATCAGCGCCTGCGCGATGTGCGGGCGGCCCACGGTGCCGCCGCCCGCACCGGCCAGGATGTCCGGCCAGCTCACGTCGACGCCGTCGGCCCGCAGCAGCGCGACGATCCGTTCGCCGCGTTCTTCCCGGGCGGCCCGCACCCGGGCCAGCTCGGCCACCAGTTCCGGGTGGCCAGGGTCGAACAGGTACGCCAGCAGGTGCAGCGGCACCCCTGGCTGCGCACCGGACCAGCGGCAGGACAACTCCGCACCCCGGATCAGGCGTAGTCCCGGCGGCAGCGCGCCCACGGCTGGTGCCCAGCCGGCGGTGGTGTCGTGGTCGGTGATCGCCAGCACGTCCAGCCCGGCCGTGGAAGCTGCCCGGACCAGCTCGGCCGGGGTCAGCGTGCCGTCGCTGGCCGTCGAGTGGGTGTGCAGGTCGATCCGCGGGACGGAGCCGGTACGCGAGGTCACCGTCCGACGCTACCGAGGAACCACCGAGCCCGGCTCACGGAGGTGACCCCGACCGCGTGGGGTCAGAAGTTGGCCACCAGGACCGGTCGGTCGCCGGCTGGCACGCCGGGCACCGGGACGGCGCTGGCCGGCTTCCCTGCCCACACCCGGCCGACATCGACCCGGACCAGCTTGCCGGCGTCGTCGAGGTACGAGGCGTGGGCCTCGTTGCTCCAGACGATCGCGCCGGTCATCGGCGGCCCGGCCGAAACGGCGGTCGTGCTCGGCCCGAGCCGCAACAGGTCGACCAGCAGTGCCCCGCCGACCGTGCCGACCGACCCGTTCACCAGCAGCCACCGCCCGTCGGCGGAGATCCCGCCGACTCCGTCCTGGCTCAGCTCCGGACCGCAGCCGGTGTGCACCGGGTTCAGGTGACGCGCCGGTTCGAGCACGGCCAGGCAGGTTCGGCCCGGGTCGGTCGTGGAGATCTGACCGACGAGCCGTCCGTCGGGCAGCCTCCCGTAGACATTGAGGGTCTTCTGGTCGACGGCCTCGGGCAACTGCCCGGCACCGGGCCGCCACAGGGTATGACCGGCGTTGGCCGGGTCGAGTCGGACCAGCACGCTGTCACCGACGAACCGGACAGGTTCCGCTGCTGCGGGTGCCGGGGTGCGCACCGCCCCGATGAGCTGGGTGCCGACCACGCCTGCCGTCAGTAGATCGCTGCCGTCGCGCCAGGCGACCTGGCGGCTGTCCGGTGCCAGGACGATCGGGCCCGCCCCAGCCAACAGCACCTGCACCAACCCGTCGTTCTGCACCACCCAGAGGGAGCGACCGGCGGCGGTCGGCGTGCTGACCACCAGCCAACCATCGCCGCTGGGCAGGAGCTGGGCGCGTTCGGCCGGCCCGACGTCGGGCAGCACCAGCCGCCGCCCGTCGGCGCTGACCAGGGTCTCGCTCACGAGCATGTCAGCGGACGTTCCGGGTGAGAGGTCGGGACCAGGAACGCTGGTCGGGATCGGCCGGCTGGACGGGTCCGGGTCACCGATCACCACGATGGCTGACCCGCCCCGCCCGGTCTCGGTGCCGAGCTGGGCCATGCCGGCGCTGAGCAGCACGGTGGCGACCGCCGCAAGGGCGACGCCTGCCGCGGTGCGCCGACGCCAGATCCGGTTCGCGCGGCGGATGGCCTGGCCCGCCGGGTCGGCGCCCATCGGGCGGGCAAGGACGACCTGGCGCGAGAGGGTGTCCCGCACCGCACCTTCCAGCTCCTCAGGCCGCACCTGGTATGAACGCCGCGGGCCGTCCGTCAGGTTGTCGGGCCGGCCTGGGAATCCGCTCACTGCTGCTCCCCGGAGCGCGTGCCGACGGGCACGGCCGCCGGGGCGGGGGGCAGCACGACCTGCGGGCCGATCGGACGCGGCGCGGCTGGGCGGGGCGTGGCCGGGCGTGGCACGGGTCGGCCAGCCGTCTGCCGGGGTCGCAGCGTCGCGGCAGCACCGGTGGCCGGGACCTGTCCGCTCGGGGCACCCG
The DNA here is from genome assembly GCF_045209745.1 of Micromonospora sp. NBC_01638. Lineage (NCBI taxonomy): Bacteria > Bacillati > Actinomycetota > Actinomycetes > Micromonosporales > Micromonosporaceae > Micromonospora > Micromonospora sp. NBC_01638. The sequence continues at coordinate 3,012,264 of NZ_CP109273.1, read as the reverse complement.
AGCCCCGTGGCCGGGCGACACCGGCTGCGGCCGGCTGGTTGGCAGTGCCGACTGCGGCCGCCAGGTCCGGTGCGTCGGCGCCCATTCGGCGGCGCAGCGTGGCCAGCGCTCGGGACGCCTGGCTCTTCACCGTGCCCGGTGAGATGTCCAGCATCGCGGCGGTCTGCGCCTCCGACATGTCCTCGTAGTAGCGCAGCACCAAAACCGCCCGTTGCCGGACGGGCAACTCCCTGAGATGCCGCCAGAGCAGGTCACGGTCAAGCTGCTGCGCGATCTCGTCGACACCGGCCCGCTCGGGCAGCACCTCGGTCGGGCGTTCACCGTGCCAGCGCCGCCGCCACCAACTCGTCGACGTGTTGACCATTACCCGCCGGGCGTACGGCTCGACCGCCTCGATGCCACCGAGTCGCTTCCACGCGAGGTAGGTCTTGGTCAGCGCCGTCTGGAGCAGATCCTCGGCCGTGGCCCAGTCCCCGGTGAGCAGGTAAGCAGTGCGTAGGAGCGCGGCCGAGCGGGCAGCGACGAACTCGCGGAACTGCTCCTCCAACGAGTCCCTGCTCGCCACCGCCCACCTCCACACCCCAGTCGTCCTGGCAGAGTGCCATGTCAGAGACGTTCCGGTCCATGACGAAAGGTGCGCACTTGCTCCGATGTTCGGTCGAAAACCTTCACGCGCCGTCGTCGGCCTTGGCCTCGTCGGCCTCCTTGCCGAGCCGGGCCTCGACCGCCTGCGGCTCGTACATTTCCTCAACCACGCGCAGGTAGAGCTCGTTGGGGTTGGGCAGGTTCTTGATCTCGCGGAGCGCCTGCTCCTGGCCAGCGGACTCCAGCACGAAGGTGCCGTAGTTGAGCGCTCGGCCGGTCGGTGTCTGCTCGTACTTCATGTCGGTGACCCGGACCAGCGGCATCATGGCGACCCGGCGGGTGATGAGGCCGGCGACCACCATGACCCGCTTGTTGGTCAGGATGAACCGGTCATACCACCAGTCTGCGATCCGCCAGGCCACCCAGCCCATCACGGCAAACCAGAGCAGCACGGCGATGGTGGTCAGCGCGCCCACGTTCTGACCGGCAAGGAAGCCGGAGAGGTAGCCGAGCACGAAGGTCGCCGCGATGCCGATCAACAGCGGGGTGCTGAGGTGGATCCAGTGCCGCTTCCACTCACCCCGGTAGCGCTCGGTGGGGAAGAGGTAGCGGGCAACCAACGAGCTGGGCTCGTCTTCCAGTGGCAGCACCCGCCGAGGGGTCGCGCCGGTCGCGTCGGCACGCAACCCGGCCAGCTCGTCCTCGGAGATCTGCGGCGGCTGGTAGCCGGACTCCGGATCGCGGATCCACGCCCGATCGGAGCGACCCTGACCGGCATAGCCGGGCCCGTCGCCATAGCCGACGTCGTCCGAAAGGGACGGACCATCGGACAGGCTGGGCCCGGCCCCGTAGCCCGGGCCGTCATCAGGCCCGATCCGCGGGATCGGCTCGGTGTCGCGCTCGCGGCGCTCCCGGTCGGGGTCGTCCGGGTCAAAGGGTGGACCGGAGGGGCTGCCCATCGGCGGCTAGGCGACGAGACTGGTGAAGAAGTCGCCGAACCCCTGGGCGATGTCCATGATCCCGCCGCCGAGCGACTTGAACACATCTGCCGCAGAGTTTGGTCGGTAGGCGACGAAGAAGATCAAGAATGCGATTCCGGCCCAGGTGAGGACCTTCTTGACCATGGCGGGCCATCCTCTCGCGCGGCGCCGGGTCCCATTACCGCAGCGGCACCCAGAGTATCAGTGTGGTGTCGTACAGTGAATATCTGCGTCCGTTCTCCGTCAATCCGGATGGGTTGTCAAGCCCTGCCGGGTAAGAACGGGGATGGTGCGCCGTACACGAGCTCGGGCGGAGTCCACTCGGTCAGGTCGTGTAGCACGACGTCTTCCGCGAGCAGGTGACCCGCACTCGCCGGCCAGGCTATCGCATGGAGCCACATTCCCCGAGCCTCGCCTGCGTACGCGCTTCGATCCGTCGGAGAATTCACCAACCACAGTGGAGTGGGGTGTCCGCTGACCCTGATCCTGGCCTGCCCCACGTGGTCGGGGTGACCCGGCCCCGGATCGGTCAGCGCGTCGGCCAGTTCCGGCCCCGGGTCCGGACCGGCCAGTCCGGCGAGCCGGGTGCCCAGGCCGACGCCCGGCTCCTCGGCCACGAAGACCAGGTCGGCCGGACCACCGCCGAGGGGCGCCGGGCCCGCGATAGCCACCGCGGTCGCCCGCACTCCGGTCCGTTCGTCCCCGGCGTACGCCACCCCGGTGAGGGTCCAGCCGGGCGGCAGCGGCCACGGGCACCACAGCGGCGTCACCGGCGGATCCCCGGTCGCGGTGATCCGCTCCACCACGCTCGCCACAATGTCCGCTCCGATATGCTCCGGCACGTGCAGAGGCGGCACCGGGCCGCAGCGCAGACACCTCGAGTCGGTGTGCATCAGATCCGGCGCCCGTACCGGGCCCCCGCATCTCGGACAACTCACCGCGACACTCACATCCCCACCGTCACCCCAGACCGCCGGCACGTCAAGCCGGAACGTCCGATTCGGCACCCGGGCGCGGGTCAGTCCGGCGGCACGCCGGCGTGAGCACGGATCCAGGCGTGCATGGCGATGCCACTGGCCACGCCCGCGTTGATCGACCTCGTCGAGCCGTACTGCGCAATGGAGTACAGCTGGTCGCACGCGGCGCGGGCCGGCGCGGAGAGTCCGGGTCCCTCCTGGCCGAACAGCAGCACGCAGTGCCGAGGGAGGGCTCCGGTCTCCAGCGGACGCGAACCGGGGAGGTTGTCGATGCCGAACACCGGCAGCCGCCGCTCGGCCGCCCAGGCGACGAACTCCTCGATCGTCTCGTGGTGCCGCACGTGCTGGTAGCGATCGGTCACCATCGCGCCGCGCCGGTTCCAGCGTCGCCGTCCGACGATGTGCACCTCGGCGGCGTTGAACGCGTTGGCGTTTCGGACCACCGTGCCGATGTTGAAGTCGTGCTGCCAGTTCTCGATCGCGACGTGGAAGCCGTGCCGGTGCCGGTCCAGGTCGGCGACGATCGCCTCGTGCCGCCAGTAGCGGTAGCGATCGACGACATTGCGCCGGTCCCCCTCCGCCAGCAACTGCGGGTCGAAACGCGGGTCGTCCGGTGGGTCCCCCTGCCAGGGGCCCACGCCCACCTCAAGCTGGTCGTCGGTCACGGTCATCAGAGGGTACGGACCGCGCCGGCGTTCGACGCGACGGCCTGCCGGATCAGCCCAACCCGAGCGCGGCACCGAGCCGGTCCAGGAAACGCCGGTCCGCCGGGCTGGCCGGTTGGTCCAGCCGGCGTTCGCCGGGGCCGGGGGTCGCGCGGCAGACCCGGGCCGCGACCGACTGCACCCACTGGCGGTACGCGGCCGAGTCGGCGGGGTCGGCGCGCCGCCGGAGGACCCGGCTCGCCACCCGACAGGCGGCCAGCACGTCCACTAGATCGGTGAGCTGCTCGGCGGGCTGCGGGGTGCCGTCGTGACGGGCATAGATCGCGGCGACCACCGCGCGGACCAGATCGCTGTCGAAGGCTCGGCCTGCGGCCACGGCCTCCAGGCCGGCCAGACCCGCCGTGACCCCCCGTTCCGTGCGGCCAGGGCCGGGAGCTGCGGCGGCCACGAGGACCCGACCGGGCAGGCTGGTGAGCAGGTCCCACTCGGCGACGGAGTAGACAGCGGTGGTCAAGGGTGCGGCTCGGCGGCCGGCAGAGGGCGGCTCTCCGGCAACGGAGTGGCTCATCGGAACCTCCGGCGCCAGCATATGCCCCGAAAACGGGAACAGGGCCTCTTCCCCCACAGAACCCGCGGTGGGGGAAGAGGCCCAGAGTCCGACGGCGGTCGATCCGCCGCGATGCTCAGCGCGGCTCGGGAAAGCTGGGCCGCTCCGGATCCACTCCATCGGGGACGGCGCTGGTCGCATACTCCCGCTTGGGGACCATGACCTTGCGCCGGAAGACGCAGACCATCGTGCCGTCCTGGTTGTAGCCGCGGGTCTCCACCGACACCACGCCCCGGTCGGGCTTGGAACCGGACTCACGCTTGTCCAGCACCGTGGTCTCGCCGTAGATGGTGTCGCCGTGGAAGGTTGGCGCGACGTGCCGCAGCGACTCGACCTCCAGGTTGGCGATCGCCTTCCCACTCACATCGGGCACCGACATGCCGAGCAGCAGCGAGTAGATGTAGTTGCCGACCACGACGTTGCGCTTGAACTGGCTGGCCGTCGCGGCGTAGTGCGCGTCCATGTGCAGCGGGTGGTGGTTCATGGTGAGCAGGCAGAAGAGGTGGTCGTCGTACTCGGTGACGGTCTTGCCCGGCCAGTGCCGGTAGACCGCGCCGACCTCGAACTCCTCGTAGTAGCGGCCGAACTGCATCCTGGTCCCTTCGACGGACGGCGATGGAGTTCGGCACAGCATGCCTTACCGGTGGTTAAGGCGATCGGCAGGGCGCGACGGCGGCGGAAATGTCACACCGGTCACTCGAACGGGGGGAGACGCAATGAGCGGCGGGGCCCTCCCCGGCACCCGCCGCCCACGCTCTGATGCCGAGAATTCTGCCCTACGCCAGCGTAGGTTCAACAGAGACCGCGGTCACATTTATCTTTTTGTAACACTACTCTCCGTGATGGCGTGGAGGTTGATCAGCGATCTCTGCAGGCCGGATACGTCCTTGTCAAGGGTCAAGTTACCGATTCGTAGCGTTCAATCGGGTAGATCTCCTTGGAAACGCTCCCATCACCGCAGGTCACGCAAGTGCGTCATGCATTTGCGTTCCGCAGGTCGGAATTAACAGACGTAGATCGATGGCCCCCGGCACCCCCTGGCAGCCCTGGCACGTTTCGTGCCCCACCGTCCGGGAATTCGATACGGTCAGCCCTGGTTCTACGGGACGTAGACAAACCGCGGTGATCGGAGAGTGAAATGGCAACCGTTGAGCTGACCTCGACGAACTTCGACGAGGTGACCGGCAACGACGGCATCGTCCTGGTCGACTTCTGGGCCGAGTGGTGTGGTCCGTGCAAGCGGTTCGCCCCGGTCTACGAGCGCTCCTCGGAGAAGCACCAGAACATCGTCTTCGGCAAGGTCGACACTGAGGCTCAGCAGGAGCTGGGCGCCAAGTTCGACATCCGATCCATCCCGACGATCATGGCGATCCGCGACGGCGTCATCGTCTTCGCCCAGCCGGGCGCCCTCCCCGAGTCCGCCCTGGAGAACCTGATCGAGCAGGTCGAGGCGCTGGACATGGACGACGTCCGCAAGCAGCTGGCCGAGCACAACCACTGAGCCGCCCCCACGACGGCACGCGAGGCCGGGCCCGGTACGGGCCCGGCCTTCGTCGTACCCCCGCAAGCGCATGCATGATCACCTGCCTGGGCAGGTCGAATTGACCGTCGGAGGGACCCGACGCAGTCGGTAATTCCCGTATCGTCACGACCCGATGGAAAATCTGACCACCCGCGGGCGCGTGACCCGGCTGGGCGCGACCGCAATCGGCCTCGTCCTGCTGCTCGTCGGCACCTTCTGGGGCAGCGACGACGACTTCCCGTTCGGCCCGTTCCGGATGTACTCCACCTCCAATCCGCCGAACGCACCCGCCCCCGACACCCGTGTCGAGGGGGTGAACAGTTCCGGGGCCGTGATCGACCTGAACCAGGAGGCGACCGGCATCCGCCGCGCCGAGATCGAGGGCCAGCAGGCCCGGTACGCCGCCGACCCGACGCTGCTCACCGAGATCGCCGACGCGTACGCCGAACGCCACCCGGCCGCCGCCGCGCTGGTCGAGGTCCGCATCGTCATCCGCTGGCACGGCATCCGCGCCGGCCGACCGACCGGCCAACACACCGATGAGACCGTCGTCCGCTGGCAGGCATCCCGATGAGCCGCTGGCTGACCGAGGCCGTGCCCCGGGGCCGGGTGGCCGCGTTCCGGACCCTGATCTACCTCTTCGTCGCCGCCGACCTGGTGATCTTCACGCCGTGGGTACGCACCCGGGTCACCGTGCCCGGCGACCTGTACCAGCCGCTGCTGATCGGCCGCCTGCTCTCACTGCCGACGCCGACGCCGGCCCTGGTGGCGGTGATCTTCTGGTCGTTGCTGCTGCTCGCGCTCCTCGCCGCGACCGGACGGGCACCCCGCCTGCTCGGTTGGGTGGTCTGCGCGCTGTACCTGGAGTGGATGATCATCGCGATGAGCTACGGGAAGGTCGACCACGACCGGTTCGGGCTGCTCATCGCACTGGCCGTGCTACCCACCGCGGGTCGGGCCCGGCACGGCGACACCACCCGCACCGAGGCCGGTGGCTGGGCTCTGCGAGTCACCCAGATAGCGGTGATCTGCACGTATTTCCTCGCCGCCTGGGCCAAGCTGCGGTTCGGCGGTCTGGACTGGCTGACCGGCTCGGTCCTGGCTCGCGCGATCATCCGGCGCGGCACGGACCTGGCAGACCTGATCGCCCAGGTGCCGTACCTGCTGATCGTCGCCCAGTTCGGCATCGTGGCCTTCGAGTTGCTGAGCCCGGTGGTCTTCCTGCTGCCGGCCCGCTGGCGACTCGCCATGGTCGGCTTCTTCTACTCGTTCCACGCGGTCACCATCGCGACCATCACGATCTCGTTCGCGCCGCACCTGGCCGCGATGACCAGCTTCCTTCCGCTGGAGCGGGTCCGCCCGCTGGTCTGGGCCCGCCGGCTCGTCGGCCGCGAAACTCCCGGGTCGGTGACGGACGCCCCGGCTCCGGACCCGGCGGCCGTCGGCACGCAGCCGGCGTTACCCGACCAGGCCGCGGTGGGAGCCGGTGCGCAACCAAGGCCACTCGGCGATCAGGCCCCCGTGGTCGGGCGACCGGCCGGACCGTAGAGCCGTTCCCGGGCCTCCTGCGGCAGGGAGCAGGCCGCCGTGCCGCCCGGCAGTCGGTGCCGGTTGCGCGCCACCCAGCGGTACGCCGGCCAGGCCGCGGCGCGTACCGGCGGAAACCGCAGGCCGGCACCGGCGACCCGCCAGAGCGGACCGCTCGCGGCGAGCAGCTTCGCGATGGCGTCCGGACCGGCGGCGCGCGAGCCGTCCGCGCCGACCCACTGCACGGCCTCCTCGCACTCGACGGCCGTGAGCCCGAGCGCGTCCAGGTCGGCGAACTGCCAGGGCACCACCCGAGCGGCGGTGGGGATGCGGCGTGCGATGAACTCCGCGCAGCGCGTGCAGAACGCGCAGTCCCCGTCGTAGACGAAGGTCGACGTCTCCATGGTGTCCATCCTCCCCTCTCCGACCACCGCAACGACCACCGGTGTACGGCGGGTCACTTGCATTCGACTCGTACACGGCGGCGCCACCCCTGCCGCTGGCGCTGCCCGCCTGACCCTGCTCGAGCCGGTGCCGGAGCTACAGTTGGCGGGTGCGTACCGCTCAGCAGATCCTCGCCGACTCCGCCGTGATCGCCGTCGTGGGCGCGTCCCGCGACCCGTTGAAGGCCGCGCACGGCGTGCCGTTGCACATGCAGCAGCACGGCTGGCGGATCATCCCGGTCAACCCGACCATCGACGAACTCTTCGGGGAGCGGGCGTACAAGACGCTGGCCGACATCCCGCACCCCGTCGACCTGGTGGACGTGTTCCGGCCGGCCGCTGACGCCGTGCAGATCGTCCGCGACGCGGCGGCGATCGGCGCCCCGGCGGTCTGGCTGCAGTTGGGCATCGTCTCCGCCGAGGCACGGCGGATCGCCGAGGAAGCTGGAATGGACTACGTCGAGGACCGCTGCCTCCTCGTCGAACGTGCCGCCGCCGGCCTGACCCGCCTCGGTTGAACGAAACCCGTACGCTTCGGCCGTGTTCATTCCTCGGCCGCGCCGGGTGCCGAGGCTGGGCGACGGATTGTGGCCGCGCCGGCTGCTGGCGCTGGCGGTCGCGGCATTGGTGGCGGCGGCGGTCGCCGCCGGCCTGTTCCGGGTACCCGCGCTCTCCGGCGTGAGCTGGGTCGTCTGGCTGGCCTTCGGGACCCGGCTGCTCGCGCGGCGGTGGCGGCCACGGAGGGACGGCCAGCTGCACTGGAGGAAGCGGGTCAGCGGCTTGGACATAGTCGAACCCGGCCTGGTGGCACACCGGTCGCTCGCCGGCTGGGTCGACCTGGCGGCAGAGGCGGTCGTGCTGATCGTGATCGGGGCGTGCCTAATCACCACACTGCCCCAGCACGGCTGGTGGGTCGAGGTCGCCCGACCGGTGCTCGCCGTCGGGGTCGCGGGGTGGCTTGGTCGGACCGCCTACGAGCAGGCGCGGTTCACCGGCCGGCTGGTGATGACCGTCAGCGCGATCCGGCATGGCCGCCAGGTCCTCGACTGGGCGAACATCGACCGGGTCAGCCCACACCAGCGCGACGGCCGGCTGAACGGCGTACGGCTGCGGCCGGCGGTGTGGCGATCGCTGCAGCCTGCCCCGGTAGTCGGTGGCCGGGACACAGCGGTGCCGGAGGATCGCCTGATCGCCGCGATCGAGGACTACCGGTTCCGGCCGCAGGATCTGGCCAGGGAGCCCGCCTCGCGGACGCGACCCTCGCCCGAGAGTGATGCCGCTGGGGCATCTTGATGCCTCAGCGGCATCACGTTCACAACCAACTGGCAGGCCGCGCAAGGCGGTGATCGATCAGAGCTTGTACTCCTTGAGCAGGCCGCGGGAGATGATGGTCTTCTGGATCTCCGAGGTGCCCTCGCCGATGAGCAGGAACGGTGCCTCCCGCATCAGCCGCTCGATCTCGTACTCCTTGGAGTAGCCGTAGCCGCCGTGGATGCGGAACGCCTCCTGGACGACCTCGGCGCAGTACTCGGAGGCGAGCAGCTTGGCCATTCCGGCCTCGACGTCGTTGCGTTGGCCGGCGTCCTTGAGGCGTGCTGCGTTGACCATGAGGGCGTGGGCGGCCTCGATCTTCGTGCCCATCTCGGCGAGTTTGAAGGCGATCGCCTGGTGCTTGGCGAGCGGCTGGCCGAAGGTCTTGCGCTGCTGGGCGTAGCTGACCGCCAACTCGAAGGCGCGGATGGAGATGCCGCAGGCACGCGCGGCCACGTTGACCCGGCCCACCTCGATGCCGTCCATCATCTGGTAGAAGCCTCGGCCCACCTTGTCGGCGCCGCCGAGGATCGCCGAGTCGGGCACGGTCACCCCGTCGAGCACCATCTCGGTGGTCTCGACGCCCTTGTAGCCCATCTTCTCGATCTTGCCGGGGATGGTGAGGCCGGGGGCGGTCTCGCCGAAGCCCGGCTCCTTTTCGAGCAGGAAGGTGCTCATGTTGCCGTACACCGACTCGGCGCCGGTGTCGGTCTTGACCAGGGTGGCCACCACCGAGGAGTACGCCCCGTTGGTCAGCCACATCTTCTGCCCGTTGAGCACGTACCGGTCGCCCTCCCGTACGGCCCGGGACTTGATCGCTGAGACGTCGGAACCGGTCTCCGGTTCGGACATGGAGAACGCGCCGCGCACCTCGCCGGTGGCCATCTTCGGCAGCAGCCGGGCCTTCTGCTCGGCGGAGCCGTGCTGAGAGATCAGGTACGCCACGATGAAGTGGGTGTTGACGATGCCGGAGATCGACATCCAGCCCCGGGACAGCTGCTCCACCACCAGCGCGTAGGTGAGCAGCGACTCGCCGAGCCCGCCGTGCTCCTCGTCGATGGTGAGGCCGAACAGCCCCATCTCGCGCATGCCGTCGAGGATGTCGGTCGGGTACTCGTCGGCGTGCTCCAGCCGCTGGGCGTGCGGGATGATCTCTTTGTCGGCGAACTCCCGGACGGTCTCCAGAATCGACCGCTGCACATCGGTCAGGCCGGGCGTCTGGGCGAGTCGAGCCATCTCAGCCTCCGAAGGTCAGCGCACTACTCATGGGTAACTGAACGCTGGGTCAGTATCGGTCTTCGGGCCAGCAGGGCCAAGGTGACCAGTCCACACAACCGCTGTGAAAAGGTTCACCGCTACGGGTAGCGTCCGGCAAGAGGGGCTTTTCCGGCACCGGCAGGAGGAGGACAGCCGTGAGCTACCCGCCGCCGTCGGGACCGCCAGGGGACGACCAGCCGCCGTCACCCTACGAACCACCCAGGGACCAGTCGCCGTACGGGCCGCCAGCGGACGAGCCGTCGCCGTACGGGCAGCAGGGGCCGCAGCAGTCGGCGCACTGGAGCCAGCAGCCGCCGTACCCTCCGCAGGGCCCCTACGGTCAGTACGGCCCACCGCAGTCCGGCCCCGGTCGGGGTACCAACGTGCTGGCGATCCTGTCCCTGGTGTTCGCCTTCGTGTTTCCGCCGGCCGGTGCCGTCCTCGGCCACGTGGCCAAACGGCAGATCCGCACCAGCGGCGAGGACGGCGACCAGCTCGCCACCTGGGGGCTGATCCTCGGCTACGTCTTCACCGGGCTCACCGTGCTGGCCTGCTGCGGGTGGCTGGCCCTGATCGTCCTTGGCCACGCCGGCAACAACAACGGGCGCTACTGACCGGCGATCCGGGACGGTCCACCGTGGTCAGCGGAACCGGGCCTCACGAACGCTGTTGCCGCCGTCCACCACCAGCATCTGACCGGTGATGTACGAGGCTGCCGGCGAGCAGAGGAAGCTGATCGCCGCGGCGACCTCGTCCGGAGTGCCCGGCCGACCCACCGGGGTGCCCAGCCCCTGCTTGACCTCCGCCATCGTGGACGCGGCGGTGTAGATGGTGCCGGGAGCCACCGCGTTGACGGTCACGCCATCGGCGATCATCTCCATGGCCAGCGCCCGGGTCAGCCCGACGACCCCGGCCTTCGCCGCGGCGTACGCGGCCTCGGTGGGCAGAGCGTTGACCGGGCCGGCCGTGGCGGCCAGGTTGACGATCCGACCCCAGCCCCGCTCGGCCATCCCACCGATGAACGCCCGACTGCACAGGAACGCGGTGGACAGGTTGCGGTCGATCTCGCCACGCCACTCGTCGTAGGTCAGCTGCGCGACCGGCCGCAGCACGCCCTGGCTGGCCCGACTGGCCAGGCCGGCGTTGTTGACCAGCACCTCGACGTCACCCAGCTGCTCGGCTACCGCGTCGGCGAGCGCGCCAACCTCGGACTCGTCGGTCAGATCCGCGACGAAGCCGGTCACCCCCAGTTCGGTGGCCCGCTCGTGGATGCGCCGGGTGGTGGAGACGATGGCCACTCGAGCGCCCAGGTCGGCGAGTCGCCGGGCGGTGGCGTACCCGATGCCGTCCGGGCTGCCCGCTCCGGTCACCAGGGCGACCCGCCCGTCGAGCCGCATGGTCACCGGGTCGGCGAGCGCGACCGGCTCATCCGGACCAGGGCTGCCCGCCGGCGTGGCCGCACGGGCACGCCGGGCCACGCCGGGTCGGCTGACGTCCCGTCTGGGTCGGCTGCCGGAGCGGTCCGCGGCGCGCGCGTCGAATGCCATGCCAGGATCCTGCCCGTTACGACCGGCCCGAGCAACGCGGCACCCGGTGGCGGGGACGTCGGGTTTGAGCGGCGCTGGCTACCCTGACTCCGCACCCGACCTGACGGAGAGTTCGCATGACCAACCCCCCATCGCCCGGCAACTGGACCGATCCCACGTGGTCGGCTCAGCCGTCGAGCCCCGCACCGGACCCGACCCTCGTGGCCGGCCAGCCGGTGCCCACCCAACCTGGCCCCGTCGACCCGTACGCGCCGGTCGATCCTTACGCCGGCGCGCAGCCGGCAGCGGGCCAGCCGATGCCCGGTTACGCCCCGCCCGGTTACGCACCCCAGCCCGGTTACGCATCCCAGCCCGGCTACGCCCCGACCGGCTACCCGCAGCAGCACCCCGGCTATGGCTACCCGCCACCGCAGAAGACCAACGGAATGGCGATCGCGGCGTTCGTGCTGGCGCTGGCCGGCTTCGCGTCCTGCATCACCGCGCCGGTCGGCGCGATTCTCGGGCACGTGGCTCAGAAACAGATTCGGCTCAGCGGTGAGGGCGGTGCGGGGATGGCGAAGGCCGCCATCATCATCGGCTGGATCCTCACCGGTCTGATCGTGCTGCTGCTCGCCTTCTACGCCGCCGCGATCATCTACGCGATCACGACGGGCGCCAGCAGCAGCTACTGATCGGCGGCTGGGTCGGCGTACCGCCGGTTGTGGGGCCGGATCGACAGCCGCCGGCGGTCGGTCCGGCCCCGGCCGGTCACTCCGCCGGTGGGGTGAACGACGAGGTACGGCTCATGCCGGCGGCCCGGCCCTTGGCGGCGATCACGAGCGCCATCTTGCGGGACGCCTCGTCGATCATCTCGTCGCCGAGCATCACGGCCCCGAGCCGGCCTCCGGCCTCCGAGGTGTAGTGCTGGTACGCGTCGAGGATCAGCTCGGCGTGGTCGTAGTCGGCCTGCGCCGGCTGGTAGACCTCATTGGCGGCGTCGATCTGGCCCGGGTGCAGCACCCACTTGCCGTCGAAACCCAGCGCCGCCGAACGCTTGGCCACCTCGCGGAACCCGTCGACGTCCCGGATCTGCAGGAACGGGCCGTCGATGGCCTGCTTGTCGTGCATCCGAGCGGCCATCAGGATGCGCATCAGGATGTAGTGGTACGGGTCACCCGGGTAGTCCGGGATCAGCGCGCCGACCACCAGCGACTTCATGTTGATCGACGCCATGAAGTCGGCCGGGCCGAAGATGATGGTCTCCACCCGGGGCGAGGCGCCAGCGATGGCGTCCACGTTGACCAGACCGGCGGCGTTCTCGATCTGCGCCTCGATGCCGATCCGGCCGACCTCCAGGCCGAGCGTCTTCTCGATCTGGGTGAGCAGCAGATCCAGCCAGTGCACCTGCTCGGCGTTCTGCACCTTCGGCAACATGATGCAGTCCAGGTTCGCGCCGGCGCCCTCGACCACCTCGATGACATCCCGGTAGGTCCAGGGGGTGGTCAGGTCGTTGACCCGCACCACGCGGGTCTTGCCGGCCCAGTCACCCTCGTTGAGCGCGGCCACGATGTTCTTGCGCGCATCCGGCTTGGCCAGCGGGGCAACGGCGTCCTCCAGGTCGAGGAAGACCTGGTCGGCCGGGAGCCCCTGCGCCTTGCCGAGCATCTTGACGCTGGAGCCCGGTACGGCGAGGCAGGACCTGCGGGGGCGACCGATCGCGGCCATGGATGCGCTCCTTCCAGCGTCCGGCGGGCATGCCGACGCCACCTGACGACAGATTCGAGACCTTAACGATCCCAAAGGGCGTTGTGACGTCACGGTAACCTCGCGCCATGACCGGGGTGAATGGACCTGTGGAAGATCTCACTGGGCGTCGACTGGTGGTGGTGACCGGAGCCAGCTCCGGCATCGGGTTGGCCGCCGCCGTGCACCTGGCCTGCCGTGGTGACCAGGTGGTGCTGGTCGGGCGGGACCCGGCCCGCCTCCAGGCCGCCGCGGAACGGGTACGGGAGAACTCGGGCGAACGTCCGGAGCTGTTCCGGGCCGACTTCGCGGTGCTCGACGACGTGCGCCGGCTGGCCGAGCAGTTACGGGCCGCGTACGACCGCATCGACGTGCTCGCCAACAACGCCGGCGCGATCGCGTTGCAACCACTCAGCACCGTCGACGGCTTCGAGATGTCCATCCAGGCCAACCACCTGGCCCCGTTCCTGCTGACCAACCTGCTCGCCGACCGGGTGGGCCGGATCGTGGTGACCGCCTCCGGTGCGCACCGCCTGGGCGCGCTCGACCCGGACGACCTGAACGCGCCACTGCGCGGCTACTGGCCGATGGGCGCGTACGGCACCAGCAAGCAGGCGAACATCCTGTTCACCGCCGAGGCTGCCCGGCGCTGGCCGGGCATTCCCGCGTACAGCTTCCACCCCGGGGTGGTGCGTACCCGGTTCGCCAACGACAGCAGGCTGGTCGCGTTCGGCATGCGGATCCTGCCGTTCCGCAGCCCGGAGAAGGGCGCCGAGACGCTGGTGTGGCTGGCCAACCAGGACCGCGCCCGGCTGGTCGACGGGGGCTACTACGCCGGCCGTCAGCTGCGTCGGCCGTACCGGAAGGCCACCGATCCGCAGCTCGCCGCCCGGCTCTGGGCGGCAAGCGCGAAGGCCGTCGGCATCGATGGCTAGCATGGCCGCCATGCTGACTCTTGTCGCGATCGTCGAGTTTCCCGTGGGCGCCGAGGCCGCCGGGCAACGCTACGAGGACACGGTGCTGGCCCTGCTCGGGCGGCACGGCGGCCACCTGGAACGGCGGCTGCGCGGCACCGACGGGCAGACCGAGGTGCACGTGATCCGGTTCGACGCCCGGGCCGGGTACGAGGCGTTCCTCGCCGACCCGGACCGGGCGGCCCTGCGTGCCGCCGTCGGCGAATCCGCACCGACCACCAGGGTGATCGAGGTCTACGAGGGCTAGGCCGGTGGCCGGCTGGTCCGAGCGCCCCAGCGGGGACGCCGACCGCGCCACCGCCGCAGCAGCGCCAGCACGGGCACGGCGACCAGGACCGCCAGGACGAATCCCACCGCGAGCGTCCAGAACGGCAGCGGCCCGTAGTCGGGGCGGCCGGACTCGCGTACCGCGCCGTCGATCGCGAGGTCGGCGGCGACCGACAGGTCGGTGATGCCCTCCGGAGTGCGGAAGAGCACCTCCGGCGCAGGTGCGCCCCGGCGCAGCACCACGAGTTCCACCGCCTCCGTGCCGAGCTCGTGATAGGGCCCCCACGAGATGTCGTGGTCCTCGGGCCGGTCCACCGCCTCCGGGCCCGGCACGCCGACCAACGCGACCGCCTCGTCCGCCGAGCGCCAGCCGAGCAGCTGCACGAACGAGCGGGAGGACAGCGGCGGGAACGCCGCGCCGGCCAGCGGTGTGCCATCGACGGTGGACCGCAGCGCCAACGTCCAGGTGCGCCGGTAAGACGGCACCGGGCAGTCGGTGCAGCTGGACCTGCCCAGGACGGCCACCGAACGCCCGTCCGGCAGCCACGACCCGGCCCCGGCGAGCCGCCCGCCGGCCAGCGGCAGCTTCCGGTACGGCTCGGCGACGCCGTCGGCCCCCGCATCGGCGACCCGGGCGAGCCAGACCTCGTCGCGGACCTGGAGAGCCAGCTCACCGCCGTCCGGTGAGAGCGCCGCCGTGCGTCCCGGCGGAATCCACGCGGTGTCAACCCGCACCCGCAGCACGTCCGTTCCACGTTTCCGGTCGTGCACCCCGACGTACGGGGTGGTGTAGGTGTTCGGCGGGATGAACGCGGCGTCGTCGTCGGCGTAGACGAGCCGCTCACCATCCGGCGCGAAGGCGAGCGGGTAGCCGTTTGGGCGATCCGGGGTGGACCTGCCGGATTTCAGGTCGAGCAGTGACGCGCCGACCCAGGCGTACCGGCCGTCCGGGGAGAGCAACGCGTCGAAGCCCGGGACGAGCGGACCGAGGTCCAGCACCCGGTACCGGTCGCTGTCGGCGGCCACCAGGCCCATCCGGGTCTCGAACAGGTCCGTACGCACGGCCGGGCCGCCGAAGAGCATCGCCGCCGAGCCGGGTGCCGAGTCCCGTACCGCGGCGGTACGCAGCGGCGGGTCGACGAGTCGGGTGGGCAGGCCAGGGGCGTCGTGACGCGGGCCGGCGGGCATCGGCAGTGCCACCGGGTGCAGCGCGTACCCCGTGCCGAGGAGCAGGATCAGGACGGCGAGCGCGCCGGCGACGGCGGCCCGGCGCCGGCGGTGCCGGGTCCGCGCCGCGTCGAAGAGCCCGTCCGGTAAACGCGCGGGTGGCACGTCGTCGGCGAGGCGGCGCAGCGCCTCGGAGAGTCGGGCGGTCATCGGGTCACCTCCTGCGGGCTACGGCCGACGAGTTCGGCCAACTCGGGGGCGAGCACGCGCAGCCGACCGAGGGCGTGGCGGGTCTGGCTCTTCACGGTGCCGACCCGGCAGCCGAGCAGCGCGGCCGTCTCCGTCTCGGTGCGGTCCTCGTAGTAGCGCAACACGAGAACCGCACGCTGCCGCACGGTCAGCCGGGCCAACGCCGCCCAGAGCACCAGCCGCACGTCGGGGTCGGCACCCGGGCCGGGTCGTTCCGGCAGCACCCCGCCCAGCCGCTCCGGCGGGCGGGCCCGGCGCCACCGCCACCAGCTGGCCGCCTGGTTGCAGAGCACCCGACGCAGGTAGGCGTGCGGGTCCTCGACCCCCTCCCAGCGCACCGCGACCCGAGCCAGGGCCACCTGGACCAGGTCCTCGGCGTGGTGGAGATCGCCGGTCAGCAGGTATGCGAACCGGGTCAGCCCGGCGTTCTCGGCCCGGACGAAGTCGGCGAAGCCGTCCCGGGTGCGGTCCTCAGTCGTCAACGGATCGCCCTCCTCACCCGGACAGACGCCGGGCGGACCCGCCACGGAGGGAACCGGCGTCCATGTTTCTCACGTCGTCCCCAACCAGGTCCAACCGAGCAGGGCCGGGCGCACGGGACGTAATCCTCACACGTATGACGGTCAGCACGGAGGGTCAGCGCTCCGTTACGATCACGCGGGTCCGCGCCGGCGACCCCCGACCGCCCGGAGGCGCTCCACCCTATGCCCAGCTACCAGGCGGTGCTGTTCGACTTCTTCGGCACCCTGACCCATTCGGTGCAACGAGGTGTCGCACACGCCGGCACCGCCGAGTTGCTCGGCTGCCACACCGACACGTTGACCGAGGTGCTGGACCGCACCTACTACGAGCGGGCCACCGGCCGACTCGGCAACGCGGAGGCGACCCTTCGCTGGGTGTGCGCGCAGGCCGGCGTACACCCCAGCGACCATGCGGTGCGGGCGGCGGTCGCGTCCCGCCACCGGGCGGTCCGCGCGGACACCTGGCTGCGGGCCGACGCCGTGCCGGTGCTGGCGGCCCTGCGCCAGCGCGGCCTGCGCACCGGCGTGATCAGCGACTGTACGCATGAGCTGCCGGCCTTCCTGCCACAGCTCGCGGTCGCCCCGCTGCTCGATGTGCGGGTCTTCTCGGTGCAGGTCGGACGGTGCAAGCCGGATCCGGCGCTCTACCTGACCGCCTGCCAGCGGCTCGAGCTCGCGCCGGGCGACTGCCTGTACGTCGGCGACGGCGGCAGCCAGGAGTTGACCGGCGCCGAGCGGGCCGGGATGACCGCGGTCCGACTCGCCGCGCCGGACCTGGCCACGCACATGGTGTTCAACGCCGACCTGGACTGGCGCGGCCCCGCGCTCGGCACCCTGGGTGAGGTGCTCGCCCTCGTCGATGTCGACGCCGGGGTGGTGGGCGTCGGCGGTCGGGCGGGCTGACGAGCCGATCAGCGACGACGGACCCGGTGCAGGCGGAACGGCTTGCGGGTGACCCGGACCGCCGGGGTGGCCCGGGGCGGCTCGGCCTGCGCGTCGGCCGGCAGGTCGGCACCGGCCAGCGGCGTGCCGGCCGGGGCGAGCCGATTCACCGCGCAACCGTCGGCAGCCCACCGGGCCACCAGATCGGCGGTAGGGCCGGGCGCGTTCAGGCGCTTCGCCGCCACCAGCGACGCGGTGGTGTCCCACGCTTCGGTGCCCGGCTGCACCCGGCTCACCCGCGCCGGCCAGGTGACGATCCGCCCACCATGGTCGCCCCGCAGGGTGACCTGTGCCTCGGTCGCGTCGGCCAGACCGGGCGCGGCCTGCTCGCCCGGCCCGCTGACCACCAGGAGCGCACCCTCCAGCGGGGCGCACCAGAGCGCGAGCGCGGGCCCGCCGGACACGCTGACCCAGGCCACGGCAGCTTTCTTCATCGCCTCGTCGACCAGCGGCGTGCCCCCGGGGGCGTCCTCGTCCGTCACACCCGCATCCTCCCCCATCGGCACCTCAGCTCAGCCCACGAACGGCGGCACGGCGATCTCGCCCCGGGCCACCGGCATCACCTGGCCGGCAACCGTCGCGCCGACCGCCACGCCGTTCGCCGCGGTGACCGTGCAGGCCAGCGCGGACGGACGGTTCATTTCCACACCCTGACGGACCGCGTAATGGGACAGCCCTTCGCCGGGCAGCAGACCGGCCGTCACCAGCCAGACACCGAGCCCGAGCGCCGCCGAGCCGGTCGCCGGGTCCTCCGGGACACCGAGCCCCGGCACGAAGACCCGGGCGTGCGCGGTTTGCGCGGCCTCGTCCCAGGAGAAGACGCTGACGTGCGCCACCCCATACCGCTCTGCCGCCGCCGGGTTCAGCCGGGCGCGGGCCACCGCATCCGGACGCACCGGCAGGTAGGGAAACTCCAACCCGCAGCCGGCGACACGTGGGGCGGGTCCGATGTGGTCGCCCGCGACCAGCCCGGCCATCTCCAGCAACGGCTCCGGGTCCAACTCCGGCCCGAGGGTTGGGGCGCCACCGGTCAGCGTCGCCCCGGACGTGGTCACCTCGATCGGCAGCACCCCGGCTTCGCACTCCTGGGTGATCTGCCCCACACCGAACATGCCGCGGCGGCTCGCGGTGACCGCCGCGCCGACACTCGGATGCCCGGCGAACGGCAACTCCTCGACCGGGGTGAAGATCCTGGCCCGATAGGTGGCGTGGGGCTGGGTCGGGGGCAGCACGAACACCGTCTCGGAGAGATTGAACTCCAGGGCGAGGGCCTGCATCTGCTCGGTGGCCAGCGCTTCCGCACCGAACACCACGGCCAGCGGGTTGCCGGCGAAGGGCCGGTCGGTGAAGACGTCCACGATCTCGTAGGCCAAGGTCGACATGTTGATAAACACTAGGCGCTTAGGCTGGTGCCCGTGAGCACGCCGGCCCGGATCTACATCGCCCGTCTCGCCGGAGTCGCCGTCTTCGACCCGAACGGCGATCAGGTGGGCCGGGTTCGTGACGCCGTGGCACGGTTACAGGCGACCAAGCGTCCGCCGGAGGTGGTGGGCCTGGTCGCCGAGATGCCGATGCGTCGTCGGATCTTCCTGTCCATCAACCGGATCACCTCCATCGACGCGGACGCCGTCGTGCTCGGCTCCGGCACCCTCAACCTGCGCCGGTTCGAGAAGCGCCAGAACGAGCTGTTGGTGCTCCAGGAGTTGCTGGACCGGCGGGTGCACCTCGACCCGGGCGGCCAGCCTGGCGCGGTCGTGGACGTCGCGATGGAGTGCGCGCGCAGTGGTGAGTGGTCGCTGACCCGTGTCGCCGTACGCGAGCAGACCGGTCGGCTCACTCGCCGCGGCCACCTGCACCAGGTCGAGTGGGACCGGGTGCGCGGGCTCAGCGGCATCGCCGACAACCGGGGTACGGCGAACCTGCTCGCCGTCCTGGAGGACATGCGCCCGGCCGACCTGGCCAACGCGCTGCAGGATCTGCCCGACGCACGGCGCAACGAGGTCGCTGCCGCGTTGGACGACGAGCGGCTGGCCGACGTGCTCAGCGAGTTGCCGGAGCGCGACCAGGTGGAGATCCTCGCCGCCCTCGACCGGGAACGGGCCGCCGTCGTCCTGGAGGAGATGGACCCGGACGACGCCGCGGACCTGCTCAACGAACTGCCGCCACCGGAGCAGGACGTGCTGCTGGACCTGATGGAGCCGGACGAGGCCGACCCGGTGCGTCAACTCCTCAAGTACACGGCCGGCACGGCGGGCAGTGTGATGACCTCGGAGCCGGTCATCCTGCCGCCGGACGCCACCGTCGCCGAGGCGCTGGCCCGGATCCGGGAGCCACAGCTCTCCCCCGCCGTCGCCGCACAGGTCTTCGTGACCCGGGCCCCGCAGAACACCCCGACCGGCCGCTACCTGGGCATGGTGCACTTCCAGGCGCTGCTGCGCGAACCACCGGCGGATCTGCTGGGCAAGGTGGTGGTCAACGACATCGACCCGCTGCGCCCGACCACTTCGCTGCCGGAGATCACCCGCCGGATGGCCACCTACGACCTGGTCGCCATGCCGGTGATCGACCGGAACAACCGGCTGGTCGGCGCCGTCACGGTGGACGACGTGCTGGACCATTCGCTGCCCCGGGACTGGCGGGACCGCAACGCCCTGGCCGTCCCGGGCGCCACCGACGAGGGGCTGGATGGCGCCGATGGCTGACCAGCGGCGGGCGGAACGGCTCGACCAGCCACGCGAGCCCCGGGGCATCAAGCTGCCCCGGTTCGACGCGGAGGCGTTCGGCCGGTGGTCGGAGGGCATCGCCCGGGGCATGGGCACCGCGAACTTCATCGTCGTCATGACGGTGGTGATCGCGATCTGGTTCGTCTGGAACACGTTGGCCCCGGCCGACCTGCAGTTCGACCCGTACACCTTCACGTTCCTCACTTTGGTGCTGTCGTTGCAGGCCAGCTACGCGGCGCCGTTGATCCTGCTGGCGCAGAACCGGCAGTCCGACCGGGATCGGGTTTCGCTGGAGGAGGACCGGCGGCGAGCCACCGCGCAGAAGGCGGACACCGAGTACCTGGCGCGGGAGATCGCGGCACTGCGGATCGCATTGGGTGAGGTGGCCACCCGCGACTTCCTCCGCTCCGAGCTGGCCCGGCTGGCCGAGGAACTGGACGAGGCGGGGCAGCGTCGTCAGCGGTTGGAGCGCCGCCAGCAGGACAAGGACAGCCGGCAGGAAAGGCGTGGCCAGCGGCCCACCGACGGTGTTGGCCTGGACGAGCCACGGGACGACCTGGACGGCGACTTCACCCGAGACGCCCGCCCGGGCGCCACCGGACCTCGCCGTGCGGACGGCTGACCAGCGGGCCAAGGCGGACCATCGATTGGCTCACACCGCCCCGGCCAGCAGCGGCAGCGGATGCCCCGCGACGTAGCATTGCGGGCATGTCAGCACCCGTGAGCACCGTCGAGGACGCGATCCAGGCCGCCCTGGCCACCGTCAACGACCCGGAGATCCGCCGGCCCATCACCGAGCTGGGCATGGTCCGCTCCGCCACGATCGGTGCCAGCGGTGTCGTACGGGTCGAGTTGCTGCTCACCGTCGCCGGCTGCCCGCTGAAGGACAAGCTGCGTACGGACATCACCGCTGCGGTCGCCGCCGTGCCCGGGGTTACCGGCGTGGAGATCGACTTTGGTGTGATGAGCCCCGAGCAGCGGCAGTCGTTGCAGTCGCAGCTACGCGGCGGGGGTGCCACCGAGGAGCCCGTCATCCCGTTCGCCCAGCCCGGCTCGCGCACCCGGGTGTACGCGGTGGCCAGCGGCAAGGGTGGCGTCGGCAAGTCCAGCGTGACGGTCAACCTGGCGGCGGCGCTCGCCGCTCGCGGGCTCTCCGTCGGCGTGGTCGACGCGGACATCTACGGCCACTCGGTGCCCCGGATGCTCGGCGCTGACGGCCGGCCCACCCGCGTCGAGGACATGATCATGCCGCCGCAGTCGCACGGCGTGAAGGTGATCTCCATCGGCATGTTCACCGACGGGAACGCCGCCGTCGTGTGGCGCGGCCCGATGCTGCACCGGGCGTTGCAACAGTTCCTGGCCGACGTCTACTGGGGCGACCTGGACGTGCTCCTGCTCGACCTGCCCCCGGGCACGGGCGACGTGGCCATCTCGCTGGCCCAACTGCTGCCCAACTCGGAGATCCTGATCGTCACCACCCCACAGACCGCCGCCGCCGAGGTCGCGGAGCGGGCCGGCGCGATTGCCCTACAGACCCACCAGCGGGTGGTCGGCGTCATCGAGAACATGTCCTGGTTGGAGCTGCCGGACGGCTCCCGGATGGAGATCTTCGGCGCTGGCGGCGGCACGGCGGTGGCCGAGTCGCTGAGCCGGACCATCGGCGCGCAGGTGCCGCTGCTCGGGCAGATCCCCCTGGACACCCGGGTCCGCGAGGCTGGCGACGCCGGCAACCCCATCGTGCTGGCCGAGCCGGCGTCCCCGGCGGCGCAGGCGCTCGGCGCGATCGCCGACCGGCTCGCGCTGCGCCGTGAGTCGCTGCTCGGCAAGCCGCTCGGCCTCAAGCCCGCCGGGCGCTGAGAGCGGCCTTCCTGGGGCGACCATGAGCTAGCGTCCGGCCGCCGCGTGGGCGGGTGCGGCCGCTCAGGTGGCGTCGTCGTAGCTGGCCCGGGGGGCCGGCGCCGACGGGGCACCGGTGGCGGTGCCGGAACGGCTGCCATTCGACCTGATGTCGGCGGCGGCGGCCACGTCCTTCAGCTCGTTGTGCACGCCACCGACGTCCGCGCGCAGGTTGTCGTAGACACCCTGCAGCGGCTTACGGATCGCCGCCTCGTCCTCCTCGCTGAGGAGGTGCTTGCGGATGAACGCCTTCGGGTGCAGATCTTCCAGCTGGATGTCGGTGCCCAACTCACGGCTCAGGTCGCCGGTGGCGTTGCGGGCCATGTTGCGCAGATTGCGCACCATCCGCAAACCGTCGGTGATCACTGCGGGCAGCCGGTCACCGAAGATCAACAGCGCCAGGAGCAGCAGCGCACCGACCTCCCACACGTTCAGGTTCTCGAACATCCCGCGGGCCTCCCTCCGGCTTCAGCAGCAAGACTACGCACGTCGAACGACCTTTGGGCAGGGGGTGACCGCTGTTCACTTGGCATCCGCGGCGAGAGTGACCGAGGTGTTCTGCCGGGCGGCACCCCGCCGGAACTCGACGGTCACCACCGAACCTGGAGCGAACTTGCGGACCAGGGCGATCAGGTCCGTCGGCTCGGTCATCGGCCGACCGTTGAGCTTCAGGATCACGTCGCCGACCTTCAACCCGGCGCCAGCCGCCGGCCCGGACGGCTCCACGGCGGCCAGCCGTACGCCGCCGCTGGCTCCCGCGCCAGGGCCGCCGACCTGGGCGCCGATCACCGTACGCCGGGCCTTGCCGGTGCCGATGATGTCCTGGGTCACCCGCTTGGCCTGGTTGATCGGGATGGCGAAGGCAAGCCCGATGTTGCCGGCCTCCTGCCCCTCACCCACCAACGACTTGATCGTGGAGTTGACGCCGACCACCCGCCCGGCGCCATCGACCAGCGGGCCGCCCGAGTTGCCGTGGTTGACCGCCGCGTCGGTCTGGATGGCCGCGTAGTAGCGCACCGGGCCGCCCGGCTCGCCGGCCTGCATCGTCCGATCCAGGGCACTCACGATGCCGGCGGTGACCGTGTTGGCCAGCGAGAGCGGTGAACCGATGGCGAGCACCGGATCGCCGACGGCCAACGCGTCGGAGTCGCCGAACTCCGCCGGCCGCAGCCCGGTCCGGTTCACCTTGATCACCGCGATGTCCGACTCCGGGTCCTGACCGACCACGGTCGCCGACGCGGAGGTGCCGTCGTTGAAGACCACCGACGCCTTGCCGCTGCCGCCGGCCACCACGTGGTCGTTGGTGATCACGTGGCCCTCCGCGCTGGCGATGAAGCCGGAGCCCTCGCTGGTCCCACCGAGGCTGCTCACCCGGACGGTGACCACGCTGGGCAGGACACGCTCGGCGATTCCGGCCAGCGACTCCGGTTTGCGCTGGGCCAGCAGCGGTGGCTCCGCGGCCTCCGCGCCGAGCACCGTCCCGCCGGCACCGCCGCGCACCGCGAACGCGTAGCCCAGCGCACCGCCGAGGGTGCCGGCCAGCAGCGCGGTGAGCACCGGGATGAGCAGCAGATGGCGCAACGTTGGTCGACCCGGGGCGTCCGGGTCGGTGACCGGCTCGGGCTCGGTGCCGGCAGCC
The DNA here is from genome assembly GCF_045209745.1 of Micromonospora sp. NBC_01638. Lineage (NCBI taxonomy): Bacteria > Bacillati > Actinomycetota > Actinomycetes > Micromonosporales > Micromonosporaceae > Micromonospora > Micromonospora sp. NBC_01638. The sequence goes on along the minus strand of NZ_CP109273.1, from coordinate 2,988,743 downwards.
ACCACCCCGGGCACCACCACGGCGACCGGTGCCGCCGGGTCACGCCACGGATCGCGGAGCGCGTCGGACCACCAGGGCGAGGCACCGGCCGCACCGGACCCGCTCGCGGTCGGCGCCGGCCAGATTGCCGGCGGCCCGGCGTACGGCACACCCACCCCGGGCGCTGGCCCGGTTGCCGGCGACCCGGCCGTGGGCGCGCTGCCGCTCGCCGGCATGGTCGGCGGCCCTGCCGGCGGGGCCTCTGCCCCGGGCGGTCGCGCCGGAGCCGGAGTCTCACCGCCCCGGCGCCATTCCCAGCCGTCGGTCACGTCGGTGCCTCCCAGTCCGTCCCCGGATCCCGCGCCGCGCCACCCGGCCACGGATCGGCGCGGTCGAGGCTGACGGGATGCCGCTTCCAGGATTGCACGGATGCGCGCGGTGGAGTCAGCGGTTGCCCCCGGTGATCGCGATGGACGGAGGCGCGGCTGCGCCCTCCGACGGTCGCCTCTACGCTCACAGTGCCAACCCGCCCCCGCACCACGCACCGCCCCCGGAGGTGCCCCATCGCCACGGTCGCCGGTTCCGACAGTTCGACGGCCCAGGCTCAGCAGTTCGCCGAGTCGTACGTCACCGAGGATCTCGTGCTGCGCACCGCCCGCAGCCTGGCCCATGAGGTGGGCCTCGACGCGGTCACCCCCGGTGCGGGAGCGGCCCTGCGGCTGCTGGCCGCGGCCGGAAACGCCCGCGCGGTGGTGGAGATCGGCACCGGGACCGGCGTGAGCGGGGTCTGGTTGCTGCGCGGCATGCGCGCCGACGGCGTACTCACCACCATCGACGTGGAGGTGGAGCACCAGCGGATCGCGCGGCGGATCTTCGCCGAGGCGGGCTTCGCGGCCGGTCGCACGCGGATCATCACCGGTCGCGCCCTCGACGTGCTGCCCCGGCTCGCCGACGGTGCGTACGACCTGGTGTTCGTGGACGCGGAGGCGACCGGCTTCCATGCCTGCGTGGAGGCGGCACTGCGGCTGTTGCGTCCGGGGGGCGTGCTCGCGCTCAACGGCATGCTGGCCGGCGGCCGGATCGGCGACCCGGCCGCCCGGGACGCGGAGACGGTGACGGTCCGCGAGACGATCAAGGCGGTCCGGGAGTCGGAGCACTGGATCCCCGCGCTGCTTCCGGTCGGGCACGGGGTGCTCGCCGCGGTGAAGTGCTGACCCTCGCTCAGGGCCTGCGTCAAAACCCCGGACCGGCCGATGGCTCCGACACCGGTGCTAGTCGACGCTGGCCAACCAGCGCAGCAACGACCGGACGCCCCAGCCGGTGGCGCCGCGGCTGACCTCGGCGTGGTCGCCGTCCGCCCAGGACGGGGCCGACATGTCCAGGTGCAGCCAGCGGTCCCGTAGTTCACCGGTGAACTCGCGCAGGAAGAGCGCGGCCGTCACCGAGCCGGCGCCCCGTGCCGGCGCGCTGTAGAGGTCGGCGATTTCGCTGCCCAGATACTCGACGTAGTCGTTGTGCAGCGGCATCCGCCACGCCGACTCGCCGGCCGCCTCGACGGCGGCCTGCACGTCGGCGGCCAACTGGTCGTTCTCGCTGTACAGGGCGGCGGTGCGCTTGCCCAGCGCCACGGCGTTGGCGCCGGTGAGGGTGGCCAGGTCGAGCAGCAGGTCCGGTGTGAGCTGCTGCACCGCGTACGCCAGTGCGTCGGCGAGGACCAGTCGGCCCTCAGCGTCGGAGTTGGTCGTCTCGCTGGTCGTGCCGCCGTAGTGCCGGACGACGTCGCCGGGGCGGAACGCCGAGCCGCTGACCATGTTCTCGGCGAGCGGGACCAACGTGGTGACCCGGACCGGCAGGCGCAGCGCGGCGGCGCCGAGGGTGGCGGCGGCGACCGCGGCCCCGCCGGCCATGTCCTTGCGCATCAGCTTCATCGCCGGCACCGGCTTGATCGAGATGCCGCCGGTGTCGAAGGTGATGCCCTTGCCGATCAGCACCACGTGCGTGCGCGCGTCGGCCGGGTGCCAGTCCAGCTCGACGAGCCGGGGGCCGCTGGCCGAGCCACCGCCCACGGCGAGGATCCCGCCGAAGCCCTCGGCGGCCAGCTCGGCCGGGCCACGGACCCGCAGCCGCAGGTCCGGCAGGTCGGCGGCGGCGGAGGCCACCTGGTCGGCGAACCACTGCGGGGTCTTCACCGACGAGGGGGTGTTGGTCAGGTCACGGGCGAGATGGGTCATCGCCGCGGTGGTCCGGGCCGTGGCCACGGTGGCCTCGTACGCGGTCGGGTCCGCGAGCAGCAGATCGACGTTGCGCAGAGCTGGTGGGTCGCCGGCCTGGGCCAGCCGGAACCGGTACGGGGCGAGCAGCAGCCCTTCGGTCAACCCACGGACTGCGGCCGACGTCACATCGGCCGGCAGCGCGATGGTGATATGCGTCTCATCGGCGGCGGAGCGGGCCAGTGCCGCGCCAGCCGTCCGCCAGGCCGTCTCGTCGCCGGCACCGATGCCGAGCAGCAGCAGCCGGCCGGGGGTACGCCCGGGGCGCAACTGGGTGTGGATCTCGCCGGCTCGGCCGGTCAGTCGGGCCGCCGGCGCCAGCGCGGCGGCTTCGTCGGCCGTGCCGTCCGGGAGCGCCACGGCGGCCGACATGGGCTCGGCCGAGGTGTCACCTCCCGCTGCCTGATCGGCGGGACGGACAGGCAGGACGAGGACGTCGAGCCGGTCAGGCTCGGCGGTCAGGCGGATAGCGAGCACGCGGAACCGCACCTCCAGGAAAGCGTCGCGGAGCGGGACCGGGCCCGGCTGCCCGCACCGATGAAGACCCTGAGCCACCGACGATTCCGGTGGCTCAGGGCCCGATGAACGCTCCGGGCGGTGTCAGCCGCCCGGACCACTCCTTACTCAGCCGGCCGCTGCCTTCAACGCGTCACCGAGTGCGTTGGCCTCGTCGGGGGTCATCTCGACGACGAGCCGGCCACCGCCCTCCAGCGGGACCCGCATAACGATGCCCCGACCCTCCTTGGTGACTTCCAGCGGACCGTCGCCAGTCCTCGGCTTCATCGCCGCCATGTTGTCTCCCCTCAGACCTACACCAGGGTCGGTGGGTTGCCCCACAGCCACTTCGTCACGACCACCCGCAACTCCTCGCGGGGGTGTCGACCAACGATTTTCCCTGATAAACACCGCCGGACCCAAACCGGAGCAGCATTGATGTAACAGCATCTAGCTTATCTTGAGAAGGCCTGTCACAATGTGCGGTCATGCAGGCACGGTCGGCACTCTTCGACCTGTACGGCGACCACCTTCGTCCGAGGGGTGGCCGGGCACCGGTTGCCGCCCTGGTCAAGCTACTGGCGCCGCTGGGAATCGCACCGCCAGCCGTTCGCACCGCCGTGTCCCGGATGGTGCGTCAGGGCTGGCTCGAACCACTCCGGTTGGTCTCCGGACCGGGATATTCGATCACACCGAAAGCCGCCCGGCGACTCGACGAGGCAGCGGCCCGGATCTACCGGACCGGCCGAGTCACCTGGGACGGCCGGTTCGATCTGCTGGTGTTGGAGGCCCCGGGCTCCCGACGGGACCGGCAGCGGCTCGCCGCCAACCTGAGCTTCCTCGGCTACGGCACGCTCGACGAGCAGACCTGGGTCGCCACCCGCCCCGGCGAGGACGTCGACCTGTTTCTCGCCGAGGCCGGCATCCGGTTCGAGCGGTTCAACGCCTCACACTTCGCCGGCACAGCCGGCGCGATGGGCGTGGTCCGGCGGGCGTGGAACCTCACCGAGATCGGCCGGGCCTACGAGCGGTTCGTCGCGGATCAGCGTCCGCTGCTCGCCACGGTCACCGTGCGCAGCAGCGACGAGGAGGCATACGCGGCCCGGTTCCGGCTCGTGCACGCGTGGCGTACGTTCCTCTTCCGGGACCCGCAGCTGCCCCCGGCGCTGCTGCCCGAGCGTTGGCCCGGCACCGCTGCGGCCAGTTTCTTCGACCGGCACGCGGCCCGCCTGCGTCCGGCCGCCGACCGGTACGTCGAACAGTGCCTCGACGCCGGCAACCGCATCGTCCGACAGAAGGGTCGTTAGACGTGACCGAGCCGCTGCTGGTCGACCGGACCGACGCCGTCGTCACCCTCACACTGAACCGGCCGAACGCGATGAACGCGCTCGACGTGGCGCTGAAGGAGGCGCTGCGGGACGCCCTGGCGGAGCTGGAGACCGACCGGTCCTGCCGGGCGGTCGTGCTGGCCGGGGCCGGCGGGTCGTTCAGTGCCGGTCAGGACCTGCGCGAGCACGTGTCCGCCCTGGAAAACTCCGCCGGTGACCCCCTGGGCACCGTGCGGGCGCACTACAACCCGATCGCCGCCCGGCTCGCCAACCTGCCGAAGCCGGTGATCGCCGCGGTCCGTGGGATGGCCGCCGGGGCGGGGGCGTCGCTGGCGTTCCTCGCCGACATCCGCATCGGCGGCCCGACCACCAGTTTCCTGATGGCCTTCGCCAAGGTCGGCCTCGCCGCCGACACCGGCGCCTCCTGGACGTTGCCCCGGCTGGTCGGCCACGCCAAGGCGGTGGAGCTGCTGTTGCTGGCCGAGCCGGTCCGCGCCGAGGAGGCCTGCCGGCTGGGCCTGCTCAACCGGATGACGGACGACGACGAGCAGGTGTTGCCGGCCGCCCAGGAGTTGGCCGCCCGCCTCGCCGCCGGCCCGACCGTCGCGTACGGGGCGATCAAGCGGCAGCTCTCCATCGCCGACGCCGGCACCCTCGCTGACGCCCTCGCGGCCGAGGCGCAGGCCCAGTCGATCTGCGGTGCCACCGCCGACCACCGGGCGGCCACGCTCGCCTTCGTCGGCAAGCAGAAGCCGGTCTTCGAGGGACGCTGAACGCGGCGGTTCCGGTTCATCGTGATCCGGTGAGCGAACTCCGACCCGCTAGTCGTCCTCTTCCGGGTCCTGGTTGGCCTCGGCGCCGAGCACGAACGCCTGCATGGCCAGTTCGTCGCCGGACGGTGAGACGAAGGTGGGCAGCTCACGGGGGCCCAACTCCTGCACGTACGACCAGAACAGTCGGACCGCCTCGGCCGGTGTGCCGGCCTCGATCGGCAGGTCGAGGCTGACCAGCCAGGTACGCCGCGTCGGGGGCGGACCGAGCTGGTCGGCCAGCGCCCGGAAGGCCGCCGGCTCCAGTGCGGTGACCGGTCCGTCGAGCGTCAGCAGGTCGGCCGGCACCGGCTCGTCGAAGGCCCGCCGGGTGTACGCCACGACGAGGGTGCCGGGCTCGACCGGCGACTGGGGGTCGTCCGGGTCTTCCCGGTGGCGCTGGCCGGGCGCGGTGACCCGGCCGAGCGCCACGAGCCTCGGCGGCGCGTCGACCAGCACCGCCACCTGGTCACCCGGTCCCGGCCGGCTGACTCCGGTCAGCCCGGTCAACTCCAGCGTGTCGTGGTGCACGAGCCGCTCAGCCTCGTACCGCTCGGCTGGCAGCAGCACGGCCCAGGTGCCCACCCCGTCGGCACGGCCGGACCCACCGGCCCGGTACGCGGTCTCGGTCGTCATGCCGACCATCCCATCATGTCGCCGGTGGGAGCGTGACGTGACAGCCGACGATGTGATCGTCGACCATGCCGGTGGCCTGCATCAGCGCGTACGCGGTGGTCGGGCCGACGAACCGGAAGCCGCGCTTCTTGAGTGCCTTGGCCATCGCCGTCGACTCGGGGGTGATCGGCGCGAGCTCGGCGAACGAGGCGAGGCGGGCCGGCCGGGGCTCCGGTGCGAAGGACCAGAGCAGCGCGGACAACCCGTCCGGCAGCTCCAGTGCGGCGCGGGCGTTGGCGATCGCCGCCTCGATCTTGGCCCGGTTACGGACGATGCCCGCGTCGGCGAGCAGCCGGGTCACGTCGGCTTCGTCGTACGCGGCGACGGTGGAGATGTCGAACTCGTCGAAGGCCAGCCGGAACGCCGGGCGTTTGCGCAGGATGGTCAGCCAGGACAACCCGGACTGGAACGCCTCCAGCGTGATCCGCTCGTAGAGCGCGTCGTCGCCGCGCAGCGGCCGCCCCCACTCGGTGTCGTGGTAGACCGCGTAGTCGGGGGTGCTCGACCCCCAGGCGCAGCGAGCCAGCCCATCGGCACCGATCACCAGGTCAGTCACCTCGTACACGCTAGGGCATCGCCCCGACAGCCCATTGCCACCGGCCGTCCGGCTGCCTATGGCGCTTGTTACCGACCGGTAGGTCGGGGTCACCCAGCGGTGCGCCCCGACCGGCGACGGCGAGCGGAGGCCGCGCGATGAAGGAGTTCCCGGACGTCATCGCCTGGTCGATCCCGGCCTTCGTGCTGCTCATCGTGCTGGAGCGGGTCTCCTACCTGCTGCACCGCGACGACGACGAGGTCGGCTACGGCGGCGCCGGGCGTGGTCAGGGCAGCCGGCCATGCTCGACCAGACGGGCGAACCTCTTCAGCACCTGGGTGAGGCCGAGCTTGGAACCGGGCCAGAGCAACGGCCACACCAGTCGACCGGCCCCGCCCCCCGGCAGGTGGAACCACTCGTGCCAGACGACCTGGGTGCGGTCCCGGCCCAGCTGGGTGCAGCGCAGCACGCCCGGGCCGCGCAGCAACTGGCCGTGGTGCACCACGGCGATCTCGTACGGCTCGTCGACCCGGACCACCCGCATCTCGTCGCGCAGGGTCGCCCGGCCGAGCGCGGTCACCGCCTCGATCCGGCTGCCCTCGCGCCCGTCGCCCTCGACCACCCGGACGTGGGTGAACGGGATCCAGTCGGACTGACGCTCCCAGGCGAGCAGAGCGGCGAAAACCCGCTCCGCCGGGGCGTTGACGATCACCGTGGCGGTTACCTCACCGGCACCGGGTCGGGCTGCCTCCCGAAGATCGTCAGCGCCCTCCGGGTCGGTCACGCCGACTCCGACCGAACCACCGCGTCGTGCTTCCCGGTGCCGTCAGCGGGCACGTCGTCGGTCTGCTCACGGTCGGCCGGCTCGTCGTCGGCTGGTGCCACGGCTGGTGCCACGCCGTCGGAGTCGGCCGGGGATGAGGTGGCGGCGGGCAGTGGGCCTGCGGCGGTCGAGCCGACGGGAGCCGCCCCGACGCCCGCGTCGTCAGCCAGCGGCCCAGCCACGCCCGGCTCCGCCGCATCGGCGTTCGTCGCCTTGCTGGCGGACTGCTCACGGGCCTGGCGCAGCAGGTCCGCGTCGTCGGTGCGCCCCTCACGCAACGCGATGACCTCCGACTCCAAGACGTCGATCAGCTCGGACTTGTAGCCGATGTCGTAGGCGGCGCGGCGCATCGCCTGATCGACCTGAGCCATCCGATACCCGCGCAACCCGGTGTCGAAACGGACCGCCCCCACATCGGATTCGCGCAACGGCCGGGTGCCCGGCAACGCCACGGCCAGCGAATCCGGCTCGGCGGGCACCAGCCCCGGATCACGGCCGCTGACCAGCACCGTCACGCCGAATATCACCGCCGCGACGGTCAACGCCACGACCAGGAGGAGCAGAAGCTGACCCATGTACTGATCGTGGCATGACAGCCGCCCAGGAGCGACCCCGCCACCCGCCCCGATCACGATTGTGCCGACGCCCGCCCGGAGTTCGGCTCCGACGACCGACTAGCGTCGGGTTCGGCCGACGCGGCGGCGACGGCGCGGACTCTCAGGAGGCGGGCATGGCCGGGGTGCTTCGGCTGGGTGGGCGCACGTTCGCCCCCGGCGAGCTGGTGGTGATGGCGATCATCAACCGCACACCGGACTCGTTCTTCGACCGGGGGGCCACCTTCGCCGCCGACAGCGCTCTGCGCGCGGTGGAGCGGGCGGTGGACGAGGGCGCGGCCATCATCGACATCGGCGGGGTCAAGGCCGGCCCCGGCGTGGAGGTCGACGTCACCGAGGAGATCCGGCGCACGGTGGGCACCATCGCCGCCGTCCGGGCCGCGTTTCCCGAGGTGGTGATCTCCATCGACACCTGGCGTGCCGAGGTGGCGACGGAGGCCGTGGCGGCCGGCGCCGACCTGCTCAACGACACCTGGTCAGGCGCCGACCCGACGCTGGCCCGGGTGGCCGCGCGGACCGGCGCGGGCCTGGTCTGCTCGCACGCCGGCGGCCTGGTCCCGCGGACCAGGCCGCACCGGGCCGCCTTCGAGGACGTGGTCGCCGACGTGGTCGCGACGGTGACCGGGCTCGCCGAGCGCGCGGTGGCGGCAGGGGTACGCCCCGACGGCATCCTCATCGACCCGGCACACGACTTCGGCAAGAACACCCGGCACTCCCTGGAGATCACCCGCCGGCTGGACGAGCTGACCGGAACCGGCTGGCCGGTGCTGGTGGCGCTCTCCAACAAGGACTTCATCGGTGAGACGTTGGACCTGCCCGTGGCCGAACGGCTGGAGGGGACGCTCGCCGCGACGGCGGTCTCGGCCTGGCTGGGCGCCCGGGTGTTTCGGGCCCACCAGGTCGGTCCGACCCGCCGGGTGCTGGACATGGTGGCCTCGATCCGCGGCGACCGCCCGCCCGCGGCGACCCGCCGGGGTATGGCCTGACCGGTCGTCGCCGTAACCGACCGCGAACGGCCGGGCGTACCGGCACGATCGCCGGAGGTCGCGCCGCTCAGGTCCAGCGGAGGATGTTCCTACGCCAGGCGTAGAGGATGCCGAGCGCGAGCACCGCCACGAACACCGCCATCTCCACCACCGTCACCAGACCGAAGCCCGGCCGGTCGAAGACCACCGCCCAGGGGAAGAGGAACACCGCCTCGACCGCGAACAGCACGTACAGGTACGCGTAGACGTAGTAGCGGATCTGCATCTGCGCCCAGTCCGCGCCGACCGGGTCGATCCCACACTCGTAGCTGGCCCGCTTGCCGGGCGGATCGGCCGGACGCGCGGGGCGTAACACCCGGTTGGCCGAGAACGCCGTAACGAAGAACAGAACGCTGGCGAGCAGCAACAGCCCGAGCGTCGCGTACGAGCCCAGGTAACCGGTCACAGTCGGGAGCCTACCGTCCGCCGAGGAGGGCGGTCCCGAACACGTTACGGATTTGTTTCCAGATGGGACTAGTGCATCAGGGCAATTGTTACCGAATATTGGACACCCACCCATGTCACCGGAGGACAGATGGGCCGCGCGAAGGCATCGCCCGGTAACCGGGCGGAGGGGCGGCGTCCCACGCCCCTGCTGGCGACCGCGCTCGCGCTCGGTCTGCTCGCGGCGCTTGCCGCAGGGCCGGCCTGGGCCAGCGCGGCGGCGTCGGACGCGGACACGGTCGTGGTGCTGCCCGACCCGGTCGGCGGACCAGGGGAAGAGCCCGAGACCACCCCGGCGGAGGAACCCACTCCCACCGAGGGGCCGGGTACTGCTCTGCCGACCGATCCGGCACCGGAGACCACCGCGCCGCCGCCGGAGACGACTCCGCCGGCACCGGTGACCACCGCCCCGGACGTGCCACCAGCGCCGACCACCGCCATACCCGTGCCGTCCGGAACGACCCGACCGCCCACGCCGGCACCACCGGCGCCTCCGGCGCCCACGGTTCCGCCGGTCGCCCCGGTTCCGCCGGTCCGCCCGCCCGCTCCGGGGTCGGCTGCACCGCCGGCGAACCCGCTGGGCGTACAGGTTACCACCCAGGACGTCACCCTCACCGAGGCGTACTGGAACACGGCCAGCACGGCCACCACCCTGCAGGTCACGGTGCACAACACCGGCACGACCGCGCAACGGATCCGGCTCTCGTACACGCTTCCGGCCGGGCTGACCGACGCCGGGACGAAGGGCTGCACCGCCGCCGGTGGGGGCACGTACCGCTGTGGGGCCTGGACGGCCGAGGCGGGCGTCCGATTCAGCACCCTGCTCCGACTGCGGGTCGCCGGCACCGCGTGGAAGCAGATGCCGCTCGGCGGCGCCGTCCAGGTCATCGCGGACGCGCCGGGAGTGCCCGGGGAAGCGATCGACGACCAGGGCTTCGCGGTGCTCTTCCCGCCCGGTCCGCCGGTGCCCGGGATCGCCCTGGCCGCCGACGAGGTGGCCTTCGACATCAGCGGTGCCGCCAGCGCCCTCACGTTCCGGCTGGGCAACACCGGCACGGTGGACGCCGCCGGTCGGGCCGAGGTCGTCCTGCCGGCCGGGGTGACCGTCCCGACCCCACCGCCCGGCTGCGTGGCGGTCGACCCGACCCGGACCCGCTGCGACGCCGGACTGGTGCTGGCGGGCAGGACCGCCGAGTTGCGACTGCCGGTGGAGGCGACGCCGCAGGCCCAGCGGGACGCGCCGTTGTCCGGTGCCGTGATCGGCCAACTCGATCCGCGCAGCGGCCCGACCCGGCAGGTGCAGATGAGTTTCCGGATCACCGCTGCGGCCGCGTTGGCCACGCCGGTGGTCTCACCGCCCGCGCCGACCGGCTCCCAGGGCGTACTCCCTGCCGGTGCCTCCACCGGCGACGGCGGGATGACCTCGGTGCAGCGCACCGCGATCATCCTGATCGTGGTCTCCACGCTGTTGGTGGCGCTGGCGCTCACGCTGGCCACCACCTCGCTGCGCCGCCGGCTCACCGGCCCGGCGCCCAAGCCTTCGCCCAACTCCGCCGACTGATCGACGACGAACCCGACCGGGCCGAACCGGGGGTCGTCGGAGCGACCCGGTGGTGATCTGAATTACGGCGGGCGGTGCATAACGCCTCAAACCTGGGCATTTTTCAGCTTAGTCCGGTCCCAGTCGGCGGACCTCCGGGGATGGTTAGGGCTCCCTTAGACGTAGGCTCTCAGGTGAGGTACGACAGCGGCCGGACCAGCCTGGGGCGGTGCGGTAACACGTCGCGTCAAGGAGGTCCTGTGGCCGGGCAAGGCGAGGTCACCATCATGTTCAGCCGCCCGCGCGACCACGCGCAGCGAAGCGAGGTGCAGGCGTGACCAAGCAGATCCGTCAACTCGACCGGGTGGTCATCCGGTTCGCCGGTGACTCCGGCGACGGCATGCAGCTGACCGGCGACCGATTCACCTCGGAGACTGCGCAGCTCGGCAACGACATCTCCACGCTGCCCAACTTCCCCGCCGAGATCCGAGCTCCCGCCGGCACTCTGCCTGGCGTGTCGAGCTTCCAGGTGCACTTCGCCGACTACGACATCCTCACGCCGGGCGACGCGCCCAACGTGCTGGTGGCGATGAACCCGGCGGCGTTGAAGGCCAACCTGGCCGACCTGCCGCGCGGCGCGGACATCATCGTCAACACCGATGAGTTCACCAAGCGCAACCTCGCCAAGGTCGGCTACCAGACCAGCCCTCTGGACGACGACTCGCTGGCCGGTTACGTCGTGCACCCGGTGGCGCTGACCTCGATGACGGTCGGTGCGCTCGCCACGTACGCGGTATCGAAGAAGGACGCCGAGCGGTCGAAGAACATGTTCGCCCTCGGCCTGCTCTCCTGGATGTATTCGCGGCCGTATCAGTCGACGCTGCGCTTCCTGGAGCGCAAGTTCGCGGCCCGTCCGGAGCTGGTCGCGGCGAACGTCGCCGCGTTCAAGGCCGGCTGGAACTTCGGCGAGACCACCGAGGACTTCGCGGTCCGCTACGAGGTCAAGCCGGCGAAGATGAAACCGGGCACGTACCGCAACATCACCGGCAACGCGGCGCTCTCACTGGGGCTCGTCGCTGCCGGGGTCCGCTCCGGGCTGCCGGTCTTCCTCGGCGCGTACCCGATTACGCCCGCGTCGGACATCCTGCACGAGCTGAGCAAGCACAAGCGTTTCGGCGTGCTCACCATGCAGGCCGAGGATGAGATCGCCGCGGTCGGTGCGGCGCTGGGCGCGTCCTACGGCGGGTCGCTCGGAGTGACCACCACCAGCGGCCCGGGCGTGGCACTCAAGAGCGAGACGATCTCGCTCGCGGTGGCACTGGAGCTGCCGCTGGTGATCGTGGATGTGCAGCGGGCGGGTCCGTCGACGGGGATGCCGACCAAGACCGAGCAGGCCGATCTGAACATGGCCCTGTTTGGTCGGCATGGTGAGGCGCCGGTCGCGGTGATCGCGCCCCGGTCGCCGTCGGACTGCTTCTTCGCGGCGTTGGAGGCGGCTCGGATCGCGCTGACCTACCGCACGCCGGTGATCCTCCTGTCGGACAACTACGTCGCCAACGGTTCGGAGCCGTGGCTGCTGCCCGACGTGGAGTCGCTGCCCGACCTGCGGGTCGAGTTCGCCACCGAGCCCAACGGCGAGGACGGCACCACCTTCCTGCCCTACCTGCGTGATCCGGAGACCCTGGCCCGGCCGTGGGCCATTCCCGGCACGGCGGGGCTGGAGCACCGGATCGGCGGCCTGGAGAAGGCCGACAAGACCGGGGACATCTCCTACGACCCGGCCAACCACGACTTCATGGTGCGCACCCGGGCGGCCCGGATCGAGTCGATTCCGGTGCCGGACATCGAGGTGGAGGACCCGGACGGCGACGCCCGGGTGCTGGTCCTCGGCTGGGGCTCGACGTACGGGCCGATCGGCGCGGCCTGCCGCGGGGTCCGCCAGCGCGGCCTGTCCATCGCCCAGGCGCACCTGCGGCACCTGGCCCCGATGCCGGCCAACCTCGGTGAGGTGCTGCGCTCCTACGACAAGGTGGTCATCCCCGAGATGAACCTGGGCCAGCTCGCCCACGTCATCCGGGCCCGCTACCTCGTCGACGCGATCAGCTACAACCAGGTCCGCGGCCTGCCGTTCACGTCGGCCGAGCTGGAGACGACGCTGGAAGAGGTCCTGAAGAATGTCTGAGCCCGTCGCCCTCAAGCTCACCGCGAAGGACTTCAAGTCCGACCAGGAGGTGCGCTGGTGCCCCGGCTGCGGTGACTACGCCATCCTGGCGGCGATCCAGCAGTTCATGCCGGAGCTGAACATCCCCCGGGAGCGGACGGTCTTCGTCTCCGGGATCGGCTGCTCGTCGCGCTTCCCGTACTACATGAACACGTACGGGATGCACTCGATCCACGGCCGCGCCCCGGCGATCGCGACCGGCCTGTCGGTGTCCCGGCCGGACCTGTCGGTCTGGGTGGTCACCGGCGACGGTGACGCGCTCTCCATCGGCGGCAACCACCTGATCCACGCGCTGCGGCGTAACGTCAACCTCAAGATCCTGCTGTTCAACAACCGGATCTACGGGCTGACCAAGGGTCAGTATTCGCCAACGTCCGAGGTCGGCAAGGTCACCAAATCGACCCCGGCCGGCTCGGCGGACGCCCCGTTCAACCCGCTCTCGCTCGCCCTCGGCGCGGAGGCCAGTTTCGTCGGTCGGACCATCGACTCCGACCGTAAGCACCTGCAGTCGGTGCTGCGGGCCGCCGCCGAGCACCAGGGCTCGGCGTTCGTGGAGATCTACCAGAACTGCAACATCTTCAACGACGGGGCGTTCGAACAGCTCAAGGACCCGGCCACCCGAGACGACTACCTGATCCGCCTGGAGCACGGGCAGCCGATCACCTTTGGCGCCGACGGGCAGTTCTGCGTGGTGCACCCGCCGGGCGCGTTCGGCCTGGAGGTCCGGGAGACCAGTTCGGTGCGCCCGGAGGAGATCGTCGTGCACGACGCGACGGTGACCGACCCGGCGTACGCCTTCGCGCTGTCCCGGCTGCCCGGCCTGGACCTGCGCAACACCCCGATCGGGGTGTTCCGCTCGGTGGACCGACCGTCCTACGACAGCGTGGTGCAGAGCCAGCTCGCGGCCGCCAAGGCGACGGTCACCGAAACCCCCGAGCAGCAGCTCGCCGGCCTGCTGAGCAGCGGCGACACCTGGACCATTCTCTGACCCACAGTTCCGTGACGAGAGCGGCCGGCCCCTAGGACAGAGGCGGCCACTCTCGTCGTACCGGTGGCGCTTCAGAGCTGGGCGGAGGCCGGCAGCCAGAGGTTGTCGATCTCCTCCTCGGTCGCCGCGAGGCTCGCCTCGTGCAGCGGGATCAGCTCGGCCATCGCCGGGACAGAGGTGGCGAGGGTCAGCTCGGTGCTGATGAAGCGCGGCTGCAGGCCGGTCATCGACAGGCCGTGCGGGAGCCAGGGCTCGGCGTGGTCCCAGCCGTTGCGCGGGGTGTTCTCGCCGTAGCCGCCGCCCCGGGTCGCCAGCACGACGAACTCACGCCCACCGAGCAGGCCCTGCTGGGTCGTCAGGTCGTAGGCCAGGCCGGGCACGATCAGGTGATCGACCCACGCCTTGACGCTGCTGGGCGCGCCGTAGTTGTAGAGCGGCAGCCCGAGCAGCACCACGTCGGCCTGCTTCACCTCGTCGACCAGCTGCTCGCTGAGCTCCCAGGATTCGCGCTGCTCCGGGGTGTGCTGGTCCGCTGGCGTCATCCGGGCCAGACCGCCCGCCGAGTCCAGGTGCGGCAGCGGAGCCGAGCCGAGGTCCCGGTAGGTCACCGTGCCGTCCGGGTGGGCCGCGCGCCAGGTGGTGACCGCGCGGGCGGTGAGCCGCCGGCTGACCGACCACTCGCCCCGAATACTCGAGTCAATATGCAGCAGGTGCATTATTCATCCTCCAACGATCGTCTGTGCAGCACCAACTATTTATAACAGGTCGATGTTTCACCAGCTCGGTAGACTGGGTCACATGTCCGCCCCGCCGCTTGATCCCTCGGAGCACCGCTCGGGTGCGCTCCTGGACCATCTGGCCCGACGGATGCGACTGCGGTCGGAGTCGGTGCTGGCGCCACTGGGCCTACGCCCCCGGCATCTGGTCGCGCTCACCGTGCTGCGCGCCGGCGGTGGCACCGGCCAACAGTCGCTCGCCACCATCCTGGAAATGGACAGCACCAACATCGTCGGGCTGCTCAACGACCTGGAGGCGAAGCAGCTGATCGAGCGTCGCCGCTCGCCCGAAGACCGCCGCCGACACGTCGTCGAACTCACCGAAGACGGGGCAAAACGCCTCAACGAGGCCGAATGCGCCCTCGCCGGCGCCGAAGACGAGGTGCTGGGAGCGCTGGATCCCGCCGAGCGGGAGACGCTCTACGAGCTGCTCCGGCGGGCCACCACCACGCCGATCAGCTGCACCGAAGTGCTCTGCGTAACCGACGACGGCCTCTGACCGCGCATCTCCTCACGCGCGGCAGCGACGCGACGGTCAGGCCGTCGTAGCCGACTGGGGGCGGTCGTCGCGCACGTGCACCAGCATGTCGCCGGTCTCGATCACCGCGCCGGCCCGGTCGGCCAGGGTGACCACCTTGCCCCGCCGCACCAGGGCGATCACCAACGACTCCAGCTCACGCGGCGAGCGACCCACCTCGTGCCGCTCCGCCGAACGCATCGCCAGCGCCATGCCCTGGCCCGGAGTGAGCAGATCCTCCACGACGTCGATCAACGGCGGCGCCGAAGTGGACAGGCCGAGCAGCCGGCCCGCGGTGGCCGAGGAGACGATCACGTGGTGCGCGCCGCTCTGCTTGAGCAGCGGGGCGTTCTCCGCCTCCCGTGCCGCCGCGATGATGCGAACCTGCCCAGCGGTGAGCTGCCGTACCGTCAGCGCGACGAGCACCGAGGCATCGTCACTGTCGGTCGCGATGATCACGGCCTTCGCGTTCTTGACGTGCGCCTCGTTCAGCACCGACGATCGGGTCGCCGAGCCCTCGATCGCCACCAGCCCGGCGGAGGTGGCCTGCCGCAGGGCGGCGGCGCTGCGCTCCACCACCACGATCCGCGACCGGTCCAGACCGTTCTCCATCAGGGCGGAGACCGCGCTGCGCCCCTTGGTGCCGTAGCCGCAGATGATGACGTGGTCCTTCACGCTTCTCCTCCACCGCGACAGGCGACGGCCGGTCCGGTACTGCTCGGTCAGAACTTCCAGGGTGGTGCCAACCAGGATGATCAGGAAGATAACTCGGGCCGGGGTGATGAAGAGGACGTTGACCAGCCGGGCCGACGGCGCGGCCGGCGTGATGTCGCCGTAGCCGGTGGTGGAGAGCGACACGACCGCGTAGTAGAAGCAGTCGAGCAGGGTGAGGCCGTCATCGTTGGCATCGTGGTAGCCGTCCCGGCCCAGGTAGACCACGGCGACCACGGCGAAGACCAGGCCGAGGGCGGCGGCAAGCCGTAGGCTCAGCGCGCTCAGCGGCCCCCGGCGCTGCGCGGGAAAATGGATCACCGTCGAACCTGCTCCCCCACCGTCGCCTGCACGCCCACAACATAGCGGGTACGCCGCACACCGCAGGTCCGGGTTGCACCGCAGGTCCGGGTTGCACCGCGGACCGTCCCCGCAGCCGACTACCTGCCGCCGCGCCACCGCGCGGTGCTGGTCCTGCGGCACCCGCGCGCTGTTCCCGGCGATCACGCTGGTAGCCGAGCCGACCGCCTGGCACACCCACCTGCACCCGTGAGGCCTCGGGCCCGCGCCGTCGAACGGCGCGGGCCCGCACGGGTCGGTCGGGAACGCCGGGGACGGGCATGATGGGGTGTTCCCCGACCGCGAGGGTGAGGTCCGTATGTCGTTACTGCGACGAGTGATCGGCGGAGTGCTGCGCCGGCTACGCCAGAGCCAGGGCTGCACGCTACGTGAGGTGGCCTCGTCCGCCGGGGTCTCCGTGCCCTACCTGTCCGAGGTCGAGCGGGGCCGCAAGGAGGCTTCCTCGGAGGTGCTCGCGGCGATCTGCCGGGCGCTCGGCATCCGCCTCTCCGACCTGTTGGAGGAGGCCCGCGACGATCTGCGCCGAATCGAGCCGCGCATTCCGGGGGCACCGCGGGCCGCGCTGACGCGGCGGGACCACGTCGAGCTGGCCCGACGCCACGCCAGCCAGCACACCCTGAGGACGAGCAGGCCGATCCTGGATCGGGGGCCGGGGGCGGCCGGGCCGACCCTGTGCGTCGGGGCGAGGGCCTCCGCCGGTGGCTCGCGCCCCGGTCCGCGTACCGCCGCTCTGTTGGGCTGCGCGCGGGCCCGGGCGGGTGCGCGGCGGCTGACCGTCGCGTAGGCCGCGCGGTTCTGCCGTCGGCGGATCTGCCGGCGGCAGAATCACTGGGCCAACCACCGCCGTCGCACGCACGCTGGATGGGCCGGTCCACCGGGCGGTCCCCACCGCCCGCCGGCACGGTGGAAGGTGGCGGCACATGATCGGGTACGGCGTACGGATGCTGGATGGCGGACAGCCGTCCTTCGGTGATCAGGTTTTCGAGCGGCTGCTGCGCGAGCGCATCGTCTTCCTCGGCACCGAGGTGACGGAGGAGTCGGCCAACCAGATCTGCGCGCAGATCCTGCTGCTCGCCGCCGAGGACGACGACCGGGACATCTACCTCTACATCAACTCGCCGGGCGGGTCGGTGAGCGCGGGGATGGCGGTCTACGACACGATGCGCTACGTCCGCAACGACGTGGCCACGCTGGCGCTCGGGTTCGCCGGCTCGATGGGGCAGTTCCTGCTCTGCGCTGGCGCGGCCGGCAAGCGATACGCGCTGCCGCACTCGCGGGTCATGATGCATCAGCCGTCCGGCGGCATGGGCGGAACCGCCTCCGACATCACCATCCAGGCGGAGAACATGCTGCACGTCAAGCGCACGATGCAGGAGTTGATCGCTCAGCACAGTGGACGGACGCTCGACGAGATCCAGCGGGACTGGGACCGGGACCGTTGGTTCACCGCCGAGCAGGCGCGGGAGTACGGCCTCATCGACGAAGTGCTCACCCGAGCCGACCAGCTGCCGGCGGACTGATACGTGCGGTTGCCACGCTCTGACCAGCGCGGCGCCACCGCACTCGCGGAAACCGGGTAGCGGTCGCCCGTTAGGGTCTCGCCTGACTGATCCCTACCCTCTCGATTGCCCTCGCCGCCGCCCTCCTGGCCGGCTGCGGCACCAACTCCGACGAGCCGGCGGCGAGCGCACCCTCCGCCGCCGCCCCCACGATGTCCAAACTCGAGCCGGCGGTCGCCGTCCGGCAAGGCATGGATCGCAGCCTCGCCGGCACGGTCACCATGGACGCCTCGGTCAAGGCCGGCAACCAGTCGATCAACCTCACCGGCAAGATGGACCCCGCTGCCAAGGCGATCCAGGTCACCGGGAAGGCCCCGGGACCGATGGAGGCCCGGCTGATCGGCGACGTCGCCTACATCAAGTCGGACTCCCTCAACGGCGACAAGCCGTGGATGAAGATCGACCTCAGCAAGCTCAAGCCGACCAGTTCCCTGCGCCAGTCGTTCGACATGAAGTCGCAGACCGGCATCATCGGCGGCGTCGTCTCCGCGCAGGAGGTGAGCCCCGGCCAATACAGCGGCACTGCCGACCTGGGCAAGGCGGCAGAGGCCGCCGGCACCGACGGAACGCGTGCGGGCCTTGAGTCGACCGCCAAGCTGGCGAAGGACCCGAAGGCGATCCCCTTCGAGGCGACCGTCGACAAGGACGGCCGGCTCACCGCCCTGTCCTACACGATCGCCACGAAGAGCCTGGGTGATCTCGTCACCGACATGAAGATGAACGGCTTCGGCGAGCAGGTTTCGGTCACCGCACCGCCCGCCAAGGACACCGAGGCCGCCTCCGAGGAGATGTACAAGTTCCTCTGACCGGCCGACACGTCCCCGGCGCCACCGGTCGGGCGTGGGCTGTGCTTCCCCCTAGCCCACGCCCGCCGGCCCGATCAGCGACACCAGGCCCGGCACGCGCCTGTGCCTGTGCCTGTGCCTGTGCCTCAGTTCACAGCACCGCACGTAACATTCCGCGAGGCCAGCCCGTCCTTGAGGCAGACAACCACAAGGGGGGCCCATGTACGCCGCTTACATCACCGTCACCATCCTCGCCGCGGTCTTCACCGGCATCGCCGCCGTCACCTACCTGATCGGCCACGACTATCCGAAGGCCCAAGCAGACATGAAGCGCCTGCCGCGGTCGTGGGTACCGGTGTTGGGCATGTTGCTGGCAGCGGGCTCGCTGGGGCTGCTGGCCGGGTTCGCCGTGCCACTGCTGGGGACACTTGCCGCCGCTGGCCTCGTGCTGTACTTCGTCGGTGCGCTCATTGCGCACCTGCGGGTGGGTTCCCGCCAGCTTGTGGGATGGGCGGTGTTCTTCTCCACGGCCGTGGCCGCACTAGCCGTGAACCTGGTCCACCATTGGCACTGACGGTCACGGGTTGGGCTGCTCCTGCCGCAGCCCGGCCCCCACCCCTCTTTCGTCTGCGGTTCTCGCGCAGGCGGAAGAGGTAGGCCCAGGTGCCCGGACGCGGCGACCGCCTCGTGTCGGAGGAGGGGTAGGCACCCCTGTGTCGCCGCCAGTTTGGAAGGTGCCTTGATCGCCAAGCAGATCATCGTGAACCTGCTGGTGATAAGGCTCGTCGTCCAGTGAGCGAGTGAGAGCCCGGGCAGGGAGATGCCGTTGCTGACCTCTGTTGACCCGGCTGTCGGGCACGCAGCGGGCACGCCCCGAGCCCTGGGAGGCTGTGCACGTCCCTTCCCAGGGAAAGGAGCCGGGGAATGGGCCGCATGGCCGATGGAACCCCTGGGCACGCGTCCGGCGTGTTCCTCGGCCCCCGCCTGGCGACCTGGCCAGGCGGGGGCCTGAAATCAATTCGAGCCCGCTCGCCTCGCCCGGTACGATCGCGAGCTTGTTCTCACTGCGGGGAGCCCATGAGATCCGCGTGCGGCCGCCCCGGCAGTTCCCATGCTGAGAGTAGGTTTCGTCAATGGCATGCCGTATCGGTGAGCTCGTGCTCAAGTGCCGCGACCCCGAGGCGCTGGCGCGGTTCTGGTGCGAGGTCCTGGACTTCATAGAGCTCGATCGCGAAGAGGAGGTCTACATCGAGATAGGCCCGCGCGAAGGGTTCGGCGGCCCGCAGCCGACGATCTTCCTCATCCGCAACGACGAGCCGAAGAACGGGCATGCCCGGCTGCACATCGACGTCAACCCCACCGACCGCGATCAGGACGCCGAGCTCGAACGCCTCCTGGCAGCCGGGGCCGAACTCGTCGACATCGGTCAGCCTGCGGATGCGTCCTGGCACGTCCTCGCCGATCCAGAAGGCAACGAGTTCTGCCTGCTCAAGCGCCGCCTCGACCCACTCTGACGGCCCTCGCCCAAACGATCGACGCAGCCGCCACCCCGCGGCCGCCGACAAGATCTGGCGACCCCCACCAATAGCTGGGGGGCCGGGTGGACGCTCGACCCGCCCCGTGTCGCATGCGTGTCGGTGAGGCATTGACCCAGCCAGCGGAACCTCGCCATCCCGTCGCCGTCGACCCGCCCTTGTGGGAGCGGGCCGCTGTCGGGGCCGCCACGTCAAGACGGCCCTGACGCACGGACGGACGCTGGCGGTCCCGGCGGACTGCTCGGCTCGCCCCGGGTCGTCGGCGGTGGGATGGCGCTACCGCAACCACCCACGGACCGCGACCCGCCGACGGAGCCCAAGTGCATCGACGGCGCGGAGGCCACCGTGAACGACAGGATCGCTGAGGCTCTGACCGGCGTGGCGTGGCCCGTATGATGGTCGCCGTTCCGGATCTTGGCCCGGTCCTGTCGGCTGACCTGGGCAGATGCCTTCAAAATCATTCCGCGTCTGTTCCGCGACCTACGACAAACGGCGGCTTCCGGTGACCTACGGCTGCACACCTGCTCTAATTGAGCGGCATGCGTATGGCCAGCTCAGATGGCGTTTCGGCTGCTTATCGAGGTGCCCCCGGCAGGATTCGAACCTGCGACACACGGTTTAGGAAACCGATGCTCTATCCCCTGAGCTACGAGGGCGCGAGGGCCTAGTCTAGCGACCTGGGGGTTCACCTGGGGTGGCAGGGAGTGGCCCACGTTCACCCACGTCACCCGCCCCCGGTTCTCCCAGCCCAGGACCACACCTGGAGCACACGAAACCCGGTTTGCGACCGGCGGTCGTCCGCGATGACTCGCGTTGGCACCGGTTCACCCCGGTCGGCATCCGCTGGAGAGCACACACCGCGCACATCATCGAAGATCATCGGCGTTCTGTCCCCTGCCTTCCGTAGGCACCGCGACCGGATCAGCCAGCAGCATTCACCCGCCGTCACTTCGGCCTGCCGCGATTCCGACCATGACGGTCGTGACGACGCCGCATGAGTTACTTGTGCCCAATCCGCCAGCCTGGCGGGCCGCAGCGCGACACGGCGGTGTTCTGGCACAGCCCTCCATCGCGCGTGCTCACCATCCTCGAACAAGCCCTGCGACAGCTTCCCATCACCACGCCGGACGAGGCCCATGCCACGCTGCAAGGTCCGCTGCGGTATCGCCGGACCATCGCCATCTGCTGGACCGCGACCCGTGCCGCCCGACCAGCATTTGCCGCCTTCTGGGCCAGCTACCTCAGCGGATTCCGTGCTGCGCTGCGTAGCTACGGCCCCGTAACCGCCGGTCCCGCCCTACTCGATGGGCTGAGGGTCGCCGACCTACTCGCCGGCGCCACGATCGTGGAAGTCAAGACCGGCCACCTCACCGAGACCCACCAGTTCGAGGGTCTCATCGACCAAGTCCCTACCTACACGCTGCTCGCCGCTGTGAGCGGTTACCAGGTCTCCGCGGTTGCGGCGTACCTGGCCCGCTACCACGTACTTGCCTGCTACCCGATTGATGCACTCACCACCGAGCTGGCCGGCGGTCTTCGCGGGCACTCGGCCAGCCTTCTTGCCGTTGCGCGCAGGTGTGGAAGCATGGCGCCATGGATGCCCTGCCCGGCTCCACGATGCCGCCCGCCTCGGTGCGGGGGTTGTTGGACCTGCTCGAGGAGGCGAAAGGGACTGTGCAGGTTCTGGACCCGCCGAAGAGGTGAGGGCGGCTTGGCGTCGGCTGATCCATGCTCTGCGGTCTGGCGGGCACGTGCCCAAGGGCTGGCATCTAGTTCACCGCGGCCGAAACACCGGTGACCTAGACGAGTAAGTCCTAACGACCCTGGGTGGTGGAGATAGACGAAGGGTGTTGGGGATCAGTGTGTGACGACCGACCTCAACACCCTTCTGACCGCACTTTACGTGAAGATCGACGACTGGCTCGGACGGCAACGTAGGCCCGGGCGGCCAGCCAGGCTGTCCGATGCGGAACTGCTCACCCTGGCCGTGGCTCAGGCCCTGCTCGGCGTGCGGTCCGAAGCCCGCTGGCTGCGGTTCGTTCCCGGACATCTGCCCGGGCGTTTCCGTACCTGCCCGGGCAGTCCGGCTATAACAAGCGGTTGCGTGCGGCGTTGCCGCTGCTCAAGCGAGCGATCCGCGTGGTCGCGGCGGACGCCGACCTGTGGACCGACGCCACCTGGGTAATCGACTCGACGCCGGTCGAGTGCGGCCGGTCCCGGCCGACGGTGAAACGCTCTGATCTGGCGGGGTGGGCCAGGTACGGCTACTGCACCTCGCACTCGCGGTTCTTCTGGGGACTACGGCTACATCTGATCTGCACCCCGGCCGGCTTGCCGATCACCTGGGCCCTGGCGACACCGAAGGTCGACGAGCGTCAGGTCCTGATGGCTGTCCTTGACCACGACCCCGACCTCATAGCCGAGCGCCCACGCCTGCTGATCGTCGCGGACAAGGGATACGTGTCCGCGGAGCTGGACCGGTGGCTGGCCGAGCGCGGGGTGCGGTTACTACGACCGTCGTACCGCAACCGCGTCCCACGCCCGGACGAGCACTTACTGAAACCGATCCGGCAGCTCATCGAGCCCGTCAACGACACGTTGAAGGGCCAACTCGACCTCGAACTGCACGGCGGACGCAGCATCGAAGGCGTCGCGCAACGCCTCCTGGCGATGACCGCCGCGATTTGGCACAATCGGGCCACCGGCCAACCCGTGACCAGGTCCTTAATCGCCTACGACCACTGACCCGACTTCGGAATTACTCGTTTAGTGATCGAGCTACGGCGGGGTCCGGGCCCGCATAGCAGTGCTCCAGTTCGTCTTCGGCCTGGAACAACGGACGCCCGTCCATCTCTGCCCCGCAGACGTCGTAGCTGATCAGTTCAGGATCGCTGCCGACCCTGAGGCGAGCGCCGCTCGTCATCAGTTGTCGGTCGCGGTCATTTGCATGATTGGCTGCTCAGGATCGAGGTACGCGTACTCGGTCGATAACCCACCGCAGGAGCCTGAAACCGGCGTCCGGGGTCGTGTGCCGGGTGAGCCGTGGTCGTCGCCGCTCACACGAGGGCGACGAGCATGCCGACGGCCGACAGCGCGATGGCGGCGAAGCCCACGCGAACGAACTGGTACTTCCGCACCACCGTTCGACTCGTCCAGGCCAGTTCGGCCAGGAGTCCGTCGACGGACCCCTCCGCGGTCCTCAGCAGGGCCGCGGACAACCGCTGCGGATCACGTCCCAGTCTGCTGGCGTCGCCGAAGTAGACGACGCTGCCGGTGTGGGCCGCCCCAAGCCTCGGGAACGCCGCAGCACCAAAGGAGACGGCAGCCAACAGCCACAACAAGCAGGCAGCCCACCAACTGATCGAGCGCAGCGAGTCGAGCGCCCCGGGGCGCCAGGTCCCGTCGGGCAGGGGCGCCGACCAGAGGACAGCCATCGCCCCTGCCGCCGCCAAACCCTGCAGGGCCTTTCCGTCGGCTCGCCGAAGTTCCTCGCGTGCTTGGCAGAGGAGTGGCTCCGCCACACGCATGACGACGTCGGGTCCACGAGCGCCAGCGGTTGAAGGAACCTGCTCCGCCCCACCACGTCTGCGGGCCCGCCGCCCGCTCCTGCGCACCATACGGGCCACGATCTCCGGTGGAGGTCTGAACTGCCACGCCAAGGTCGTGCAACGAAGTGTGTCAAATGGCTGAAGTGGCCACAGCGTTTCGCCGCCTCCGACACCCATCGGGCCCCCGCGAACAACCTGACGGACGACGATCACGAAACCACACGTGCCCTACGGTGAAAAGTCAACGTCATCAATCAGGCGGGGGGCGTTAATGCGGGAGCATCATCCACACCCTGAATCGTTTCTGGCGACCTTAAATCCCGAGGACCGCGGCGCACTCGGACGCCTCGGCACCCACCGGGTCTATCGACCTCGAAGCACCCTGTTTCACCAGGGTGAACCGTCCCGTCACGTCATACTGATCCTCGACGGGTGGGTGAAGGTGACCTCTTCGTCGCGGACCGGGGACGAAGCCCTGCTGGCCCTGCGGGGTCCGGGGGACATTCTCGGCGAGTTGGCCGCGGTCGATGGCCGCGGTCGCTCGGCCACTGTTCACGTACTTCTCGCCGTAAACGCTTTGGTCATCGACGGCGAACGCTTTGTCGGATCATTGACACAACATCCCGCGATTGCTCTTGCGCTGCTGCGCTACATATCGCGGAACCTACGGGAGTCCGACCGCCACCGACTGGAATACGTATCGACGAGCAGCTCGGCGCGGATCGCGGCGCGCGTACTCGAACTCGCCGCACGGCACGGAACGGACACACCCGACGGGGTGGTCATCGACCTTCCGCTGTCGCAGCGGGAGCTCGCCACCGCCGCCGCCACCTCTCGGGAGATGGCGGCCCGCACACTTCGGGCACTGCGGGAGCGGGACGTGCTCCGGACCAGCCGGCAACGGATCGTGGTGGTCCGGCCTGACGTGCTGCGGTCCCTGTGCCGCTCTGTGTCATCGGACACGTAACGGCTGTGATCGACGAACACACAAGGTTCCGCGACCTCCTACACCCTGCTGCCATGAGTTCCACGTCCCGCGACACCACGTCCTCCGACGCTCCCCGAAGCGGCGTCGGCTGGAGGCTGGACAACCACCCGCCTGGCCGCCGGTCCCCACTGGACCCGCTGACCGACCGGGCCCGGCACCCGCAGGCGTGGCGGATCCTGCAGGAAGCGGGCCGGCCGCGTCATCTGGCGACCGGCGGGGAGCTTCCGGCTCTGGACGAACGTTCAGCCGCGATCGTGCTGATCGCCGAGGGTGCCCTAAAGCTGGTCGGGCTGGCCGAGAACGGCACCACCGCAACGCTCGCGGTCCGCCCTGCGGGCAGCATCGTGAGCCAGTTCGGGTGGGATCGCACCTCCCGGCGATCGATGGTCGCGGTCCTGCCGTCCGTTGTGGTCACTGTGCCTGGCAAGCAGGTGACGACCGCCGTACGAGAGCATCCGTGGCTCGCGGTGCTGCTGATGGAGACCATGGGGAGCCTGGCCGTGGAGGCCGATCACCGCTTGCTGGCGTACATCGCATACGACGCCTCGGAACGGATCCGGCAGGTGCTGCTCCGTCTCACCCGACTGTTCCAGAGCGCCTGTGGTCGGCCCGTCATCCCACTGGCTCAGCAGGACCTGGCCGATCTGGCCGGCGTGTCCCGGGAGGCCACGGCGAAGGAGTTACGCCGATTGCGTGAATCGGGAGCCGTTCGCACCGGCCGCTCCCGGATTGCGGTCGTCCGGACAGACCTAATTGGTGACGAAGCCTGACCGATCCGTCTGACCGGCTCTGCTCTGTGTCTCCGTACACAGAGCGCTGACGAGATCTCCGCTAAGAGTCAATGGCACGCAATCGCGGGAGGCGTCATGAGCTTTCAACCGCTGCACCACACCGTCGTCACCACCGACGTCGTCGGCTCCAGCGAACGGGACGACCAGCTCCAGATCAAGATGCGGGGTGACCTGTACGAGATTCTCGGTAGGGCACTGAAGCGGCAGAGCCTCGACATCGCCGCACTCAACCCGGCCGATCTCGGTGACGGGTTCCGCCTGCACGCCCCGGCTACCGTGTCGCCCCTGGTCATGGTCAGCCCGTTCATCGAGCACCTTCTCGCCGAGGTGCGGCTGCACCGGCGGTCCGCGAACGAGACGTCGCGGCTCCGGCTACGGGTCGCCATTCACATGGGCCTGCTCCACCGGGAGGAGCAGGGAGGCTGGGCTGGACGGACCCTCACCGAGTGTGCTCGGCTGCTGGACGCCCCCGCAGCCCGTGAACTGATCGCCGAGGCCCCCGACGCCGACCTGGTCGTGGTCGTCTCCGACGCGATCTACGACGCCGTGGTGTGCCAGGGCTACGGCCCGGCGCCGGAGGACTTCCAGCGGATCCCGGTGGTCGTCAAGGAGAGCAGTTTTCAGGCCTGGGCCTATGTGCCGAGGCAGCATGTCAGCGCGCCGTCCAGCGCTATGGCACGCGGGCGGGACCGCGATGGCTCAACGGCCGCCGGCGAGGCGGGTGGACCGACCGGCGCGGTGCCGGCAACGCCGGGAGTCGTCCTCGGATCGGCACGAGCGGTCATCCAGAACGGCGTACCAGGCTGGTCGGGCACCGCTGGCCGGAGAGCGGGCAGCCGTGACGACTAGCCCCGGCGCGGCCGCGGGCGGCGGTACGGCCACTGCGGTGGACCGGTACCTCTGCTCGTACGCCCACCTCTCGCCACCGTTCGCCCGTTACGTGGTCGACGAGCTGACCACGCCCGGGCTGCGGTCCACCGGCCCGGCCTTCGGGGTGGACCTGATCGCCTTGGTCCGGCATGCCACGGCCGCCCACCGGCGCAACATGCTGATGCGGATCGTGCTGACTGCCGACCTCGCGGCCCTCGTACTGGCCGCAGCCGTCCTCGTGGCGGCGACCGGGTCGCCGTCCTGGGGTGTGGCAGTCGTGTTCGCCGGTCCCACCGTCCTGGTCGGCCTCGTCCTGCCGTACGTGGCGGTGCTGGCGACCATGGTCGACGCGCACCGGAGTGCACAGCGGGTCAACTCGACCGGCCCCGACCTGCGGCTGCTGGCCCGGCCGACCGATCCGGCGGTAGAGCGCCGCCTCGATGAGGTGATGACCAGCAATGTGGTCGTCTTTCGTGGTGGCTGGCCGTTCGGCGGCTGTGGTCTGCCGCTGGGCAGTTGGGTCGTCGACGTGGACGCGACCAAGCCGGCCCAGGACTCGGCCGGCAACCCCCGCCAGGTCGTACCGTTCGACGCCGTCGACCTTCACCGGGAGCTGACACGGACGGTCCGCGCCGCCGGCATTCCTGGCCTGCGGGTCCACAACCGGCTTTTCGTCGGCGGTACGGGCGTGGCGGCGGTGCCGATGCTGCTCCCCGATCCGATGGACCGGCCTTCGGCTCGCGTGGCATCGAAGGCTCTCCGGCTCGGCATCGCCAAGCCGCGGCCCGACGCCCGTACGTACCTCTGCATCGAAAAGATCTCCTGGAACGGCGAGCTGGTGGTGAGCCTCTTCGTCCGGGCCGGGCTGGTCGCCGGCGATCTCTTCGTCGAGGGACACGCCTTCGTGCTGCTCCCGGTACGCGCGGAGATGTGCGCGCTCGACCGGCTGGCCCGCAACACCCGCGAGATCCTCTGGTACGCCCTGCGGGACACCAGCCGGTCGGCCTGGCGGCTGCTCGCCCGCAGCCCGCTCGACCTGGCCCGGATCGGGTTCCTGCACCTGGAGCGGTCCCGCGCCGTGGCCGCCGACCGGCGACGGGTCCGCCGCGCCCAGGCGCTCGACCGGGGGGCGGACGTCAGCATCCGGGACCTCGCCGCGGACCGGGAGCGAATCTACCTGTTCGCGTACGCGGACGAGGAGATGACCCTCAACTCGCTGCGCCGGCGGGTGCTCACCGGCATCGAACGGTTCCTGGACCAGCACGGGGTGGACACCACCCAGTTCAACCAGGAGAAATCCGACATCGTCAACACGAACTACAACATCCAGAACGCGCTGGCCAACGCCATGGCAATCGGCACCAATGCGAACGCCTTCGGCGCCGCCGGCGGGCAGGCGCAATTGACGGGATCCGCTCCACCCGGGGCACCACCGGCCCCTCCGGCCACCCCGCCGTGGGCCGGCAAACCCTGACCCTCGAACAGACCAGGAGGCAGCATGAGCACGTACAACATCGGACAGGCGAACGCCAATTCCATGGCCATCGGTGACAACGCGCAGACGATCACCGGCTCCGGACAGGCCGACCCGCTGGAGCAGCTGGCGGCTGCGGTAGGCGCCAACCGGGACGCGCTGGCGAACCCGGACCAGGTCGATGCCGCCCTGCGGCAGCTGCGCGCGATGCTCGCCGACGGCTCGGACCCGACAGACGTCCAGCCGTTACTCGGCCTGATCATCAGCAACGCCCAGCAGGCACCGGCCGTGCTGGCCGCCGCGGCCCAGCTGAAGTGACGTGACCACCATGCCACCCGCCGCTCCCGTGCCGCTCGGGCACCGTGTCGCGGACGCCCGTCGTCAGCTCGCCGACCTGACCGAGGATCTGCCGCTGCCCGACCGGCTGGCGTTCTCCGACGGCATCGGGATGCTCGTGTTGGTGCTCGATCGCCTGCCGGAAACCCTTGCGGACCTGGTCAGCACACCCTCCACCAACCGGATCTGCGCCCTGCTCGACCAGCTCGAACTCTGCTGGGCCCGGACCGGCGCCGCCGCCGGCCGCCGCGAGCGGCTGGCGCTCACCGCGGCTCTCAACCGCCGCATCAGTGACGAGGTACGGACGGTCGACGAGATGCTCCGGCTCGTGGAACCCGACGGCGATCCCCGCACCCGCCGATTCCGGCTACTGGTCGAGACACAGCAGCGGGCGCTCAGCGACGCGGCCGACCGCGTCGACACCCAGCTCGACCGGCTCGAAAAGGCGCTGCGGCGGCACCGTGACAACGACGAGCAGCGCGGTTTGCTCGTAGCGCAGAAGCTCGACGAACACTCCCAACGGGTGGCCGCCCTCGAAGAGACCGTTGACAATCGGGTCGCCGGCCTCCTGCGGCAGGAGCGGGACACATACGCCATAGAACTGGAGCGTGCCATCGAGCTACGCAAGGAGGCCGAACAGCTGAGTGCCGGCCTCCGGATCGGCAGGGCAGAGCTCTGGGTGGACGACGGCACCCGGGCGCGGGAGCGCAAACAGGCAGACCGGTGGCGTCACGTGGCGGTGGGCTTCGGGGTGCTCGGACTCGCCGTCCTGGTCTTCGGCGCACTCGCACACCGTAGCCACCCGCAGTGGCCCACCATGATCGCCTGGCTGGGCATCACCACGACCGCCACCTACCTGATGGCCCTCTGTCTCCGTGAGTCCGCGGGGCATCGCGCCCACGAACGGCGGCTCGGCGAGGACCAGCACAAGCTCAACAGGATCATCACCGCCTTCAGCGACGCCGATCCGGCACGGCGTCCGGACCTGGTGGAGTTGCTGGTGAAGAAGCTCATCGACGGCGACAACCGGTCGGAGGCAGTCAACGCCGCACCGGCGGAGGAGCTGCCCGGGCTCGCCGCACTGCTCGCTTACCTTCTCGCCGCTCTCGGCGTGAACCGACCCGGCACCGCCGGACCCGGTGCCGACCCCCGAACCTGACCCAGAACGGAGCCAACCAATGCCCGACCAGGGAATCATGCTGCCCTTCTACCTCGTCGTCGACGTCTCGTGGTCGATGCAGCAGAGTGGCAAGCTCGACGCGGCCCGGAACATTCTGCCGGGTGTCGCGGACGCACTCGCCAAGAACCCGATCCTCAACGACAAGGTGCGGTTCAGCCTCATCGACTTCTCCGACGACGCGACGGTGCTCGTTCCGCTCTGTGACCTGTCCCAGCAGAACACCCTGCCGAGCCTGGAACTGCGGGGTGGCACCAGCTACGGCGCCGCCTTCCGGCTACTCCGCCAGCAGTTGGAGAGCGACGTGGCCCAGCTACGCAGCGACGGGTACCGGGTCCACCGTCCGGCGGTCTTCTTCATCAGCGACGGAGAGCCCACCGACGATTGGAAGGACGCGTTCGTCGCGCTCACGGAGTACGACAAGGAGACCGGCACCGGGTTCCGCTGGTACCCGGTGTTCGTCCCGTGCGGTGTCGACGCCGCCGACCGGGACGTCCTGCGACTGCTGGTCCACCCGCCCCGGAAGAGCAAGCTCTACATGATGAAGACCGGGGCCGACGCAGCGGCAGCGATCCGGGCGATGACGGAGGTCCTGATCTCGTCCGTGCTGGCTTCCGGACAGAGCGTGGCCACTGGCGGCTCGGGGCTGATCCTTCCCGGTTCGGGCGATGTGCCGGCGGACCTGGATGTCGAAGATGACTGGCTGAGCTGAGCATGGAGCACTCAGCCACCGGTGGGCCGCCCACCGCACCGAGCCCTGGGGGCGATGCGGCCGGCAGTCGCCGCGTCATGTGGTCCGATCTGGACGACTTCGGGGCTGCGTCGACAGCGATGGTACGCGCGGCAGCGGAGCCCGACATCGATCCTGCACCTGAGCTCGATCAACGCGCCGGGTCACAGACGACGCTCGACAACGACCACTTGTCTGATGTCATGGGCACCAGCATCAGGCGGGGCTCCCGGCCCCGGCCCGAGCGCCATCACCCGGGCGTTCCGCCGGAGCGATCGGTGATCCATCCCGACGGTGGGACTTCTATCGAGGTCGACGACCGCGTCGCGCCCGGAGCTCCGGTCCCGGCGGGGCCGGTTTCCCCGGCCCGGGCCGATCAACCGCAGCCGATTCAGCCCTGGCGGATCGGCGACCCGGGCCGCGCCTTCACCGAGGTCCAACCCCGGTTCGGGGACACACTCGACACACCGGACACCGTCCTGGACGGTGGTCAACTCGGTCCGCTGGCGGTGTACGCCGCGAGCGCACGCGGGCTCGCTCACCGGCAGGTCGGCACCCCACGCCAGGACGCCTATGGGCTGGGCCTCTCCGAGGACGGCAGGTGGCTCGTGGTCACCGTCGCGGACGGCGTGTCGGCCGGCCGGTACTCGCACCGGGCCGCCCAGTTGGTGGCTCGCCATGCCACCAGGCAGGTCGGGCAGCTGATGAGCGGGCGGGAGGCGCTGCTTCCTCAGGCTGACTGGTACGGGGTGTTCCAGCACCTGTCCCAGCTGATCCTCGCCGCGGGCCGACAGAAGCTGAAACTCCTCCCGGAGAGGGTGGCGGAAGCCATGGCGACAACCGCGACGATCCTGGTCTGCGCGACCGACGCCAAGGACGACCTCCGTCCAGTTCAGGTCGCCTGGTTCGGCGACTCGCCGGCCTGGCTGATCGAGCCCAACCGGAACTGGCGGTGCCTGACCGACATCAAGGGATTCGGGCAGGAGGTCAGTTCCTCGGCAGTTGCTGCTTTGCCGAAGTTGCCCGAGGATCCGACGAAGCTCTCCGTACGGGAGCAGATGGTGCCCCCGCAAGCCGTGCTGCTGGTGATGAGCGACGGGGTGGGCGACCCGCTCGGCGACGGCAGCGGCCAGGTCGGCGAGGCCCTCGCCCGGGCCTGGTCCGGCGAGCCGGCGTCCGCACTCGACTTCGCGATGCAGGTCGGATTCGGCCGCAAGGGCTTCGACGACGACCGGACGGTGGTCGGCGTCTGGGATCCGCAGGGCAGCTGGCCATGACCGTCACTCCGGAGCCCACCACCGTTCCCGCCGCTGGCCTCGGAGCACGGGACCGCCTCAACGCTGGCGCCAACGGCACCATCTACCGGTTGCACGATTACCGACTCACCACGGTGCCCGGCCCCTTGGTGTTCAAGGAGTACAAGCTGCGGTCGATGTCGGTCTCCCTGGCCGGCCTTCAGAATCTCGTGGCGGTGCGGCACCGGATGGAGTCACAGCGCCGGGCCGCCTTCGACGAATTGTCCGTCTGGCCGGTGCGGGTGGTGGTCAACGACGACGGCACGCCGGCGGGCGTGCTGATGCGGCTGATTCCCGACGACTTCATGCAGGACATCGCGCTACCCTCGGGAGCCCGGGAGCGCATCCCCCGCGAGGTGCAGCACCTCATCTTCGATCCGGCGACGGCGCGCCAGCGAGAGATCGACGTACCGGCCGACGGCGACGTGCGCTCGCGGATCGCCGTCTGCGCGCAGCTGGCGTACGCCGTGTCTCTGCTCCACGGCGCCGACCTGGTCTACGGGGACCTGTCCGCCCGTAACGTGCTCTACCGTCTGCGGCCAACCCCGTCGGTGCTGCTGGTCGACTGCGACGCGGCCCGGGTACGTGGCACAGCCGCGGTCAACAAGCAGCAGGACACACCGGACTGGGATCCACCGGAGCGGGCCACGGGCTCGACACCGCAAAGCCAGGCGACGGACCGGTACAAGCTGGCCCTCTTCATCCTGCGCTGCCTCGCCCCCGGTCGCGGCAGGTCGGTGCGGAGGGACTGGGCACTGGCCGCACCCGTGCTCGGCCCGTCCGGGACCGCGCTGCTGCGCGCCGCGCTCGAAGGGCCGCCGGGGGATCGCCCCAAGGCCCGGCAATGGCTGTTCCACCTGCGGGAACGGCTCGGCAGCCCATCGCTGCCGCCGTACCCGGCAGCCGTACCCGCGCCGGCGCGGAGGGTGGTGACGACGGATGGTTGGCGACGTGGCGCCGACGGCACCTGGGTCCCGGCCGGATGAACGGCCACATGTGTGCCGGCTGTGTGGCCTCGACCTGGGCACCCGGTGGTTGGAAAGTCACCTGGGTGAACGGTTCTGCCCCGCTCACCGGAACGACCCCACGTGCGGGCTCTGCGCGGCACCGACCGGGACGCGCGCAGGCCGGTACTGCGGTGACTGCGGGGTGACCGGGATCCACTCGACGTCGGAGCTCCGGCGGTGCCTGCCGACGGTGCGCGCCGACCTGCACGCGATGGGAGTCCGCCTGCGCACGCCCGTGCGGGTACGACTGGCAACGGAGGGCGAGCTGGACGGGACGCGTGGGGACGGGCCAGCCACCCTCGGCGTCACGCATGTGGTGAACGACGTCGCCACCGGGATCACCGTGTGCCCCGGCATGCCACGGGTGCACTTTGGGTCCACCGTGGCGCACGAGAGCATGCACGTCTGGATCCGGCAGCACGCTTTCCCGTCGTTGTCACCCGTCGTCGAGGAGGGGCTCTGCGAACTGACCGCCGACGAGTGGCTGCGGCGGCAGTCCGACCCCCGGGCCCGACTTGTCCGGCGGGCCATCGCCACGTCGCCGGACCCGGTCTACGGCGGTGGCTTCCGGGCCGCGCGCGCCGCGCTGACCGGCCGCCGGATGGGAAACCTGCTACGCCACGTGCAACGGTACGGAGTCCTGCCGTGATCCTTCCGCCCCCGCCCCGCAGCGCCCACGAACTCGTCGTGTTCCTGGTCGACGCCGCCGTGACCCATCAACCCTGGCTGGCTGCCGGTGTCGACCGCGTCGTCACCGGCGCCCGCCGCTCGCTCGCAGCGCCGAACCACCACTTCGCCTGGGTGCTGTTCGACTCGACCATTCGTGCTGTGCACCCCGAGGAGGTGGCCGTGTCGGGGACCGCCATCGTGACGACCGCCCGCCGCCTGCTTCCGGTGAACCCCGCACCGACGGCGCTGGACGGCGGCCTCGCCGCCGCGTACGACCTTGCCCGGTCGTTCCTGGATCGACGCGACGACGGGCTGCCCAGGGCTGTGGATCTGCTGGCGGTGGTGGGACCGGGCGGCGACTGCGGCGGCGAGGAGCATGCGGCGATCGCCAGCGACCCGCGGATCCAGTTGGCGGTCGTGACGTACGGCGGGCCGGGTCCGACGCCGGCAGGCCTCGACGTCACGGCGCTTCCGGACCCGCCGGACGATCCAGACCTGGGATCCGCCTGGATCGCGGCCCGCTGCCGGACCGCCGGCCGCCGCCGGCCCTGCCTGGTGCTGGGGTGAGAGATGACGCACACAACGACGCGGGTGGAGGCCGTGCGGCGGATTTCGGGATCGGCGCGACTGGCGGAAATGGTCGGGCTGTCCCGGCTACCGGCTGCTGGCGACGTGATCGGGTACGGCCCGGCCGGGGACGATGCCCTGGGGCGTCAGCACCGAGTCACCGAGGTGGGCGGTCACCCGGTCCGGGCTCGCCTGACTTGGGCAGACGCCGAGCCAGCCGGTCCAGATCTGAACCTCCTGCACGCACGGCTGGAGCAGCTCGCCGACCCGCATCCTGGCGCCTTCGCAGCCGTGCCCGCCTGGCACGGGGTGGTACGGGACGCGACGGGCCGGGAACGGGTCGCCTTCCTCGGCGGTGATCCGTGCGTCGACCAGCCGTCGTCCCTGCGCCAGCTGCTCACCGTCGAACCGTCGGGCTTTCTCGCCCGGCCACTCTGGGAGCGGCTGCGCCTGGCCACCGCGGTCGCCGAAGCGGTGGCCGCCCTCGGTGAGGTGCCACTGGTCCACGGCGGGATCAGCACGGCCACCGTGCTGGCGGACGCGGACCGGTCGACGGCGGTGTTGACGGGCGTCGCCGGCGGTGCGGTCGGCCGGTCCGGGGCCCACCGGGTGCCCGCGTTCGACGGTCATCTCGCCCCCGAGCTGTACGACGGGTGGGGCGTGCACCCGGAGGTGGCGGACGCCTCTACCGACCACTGGTCGCTCGCCGTCGTGATCCACCATGTCCTGTTCGGCACACATCCGTACTGCCATCTGCCCGACCTCGCCCCGACCACGCTCCGGTCGGCGATGTCCGGTGCAGCCGCCTTCCCGCCGGCCGACCCCGCATATCGGGCTTACCGGAACTGGTGGCGAGCCGAATTCGCCGCGCTCCCCACCCGGGTCGCCGACCTGTTCCGGCAGGTCCTCAGCCACGGCTGGGCGGATCGACGGGCCCGTCCGTCAGCAGCCGACTGGGCGACGGAGCTGGGCCGCTGGGGTGGGCCGCCTCGGGTGGACCAGCTGGAGATCGACAGCGGGTACGTTCTGGCGGGTCAACCGGTCACGGTGAGCTGGCGGACCCGATATGCAGATACCGTGCTCCTGGCCGTGCCGGGACACGACGTGCTGACCGACGACGCCTCCGGCTCGCTCCGGCTCACGCCGACCGTGACCGGTCCGGTACGGCTGCGCGCCGTCGGACCGTTCGGGTCGGTGGAGACCCAGTCGGCACCGGTCGCGGTGCTGGCCGTACCTCCGTGGCTTGCCGCCGCACCGATGCCGCCGGCGCCGTCGGCGGTCGGTCCGGCCGTCGCCACGCCCGTGCCCGACCTGCACCTGGCCCCGTTCCGCTCACGACCCGCACCGCTCCCGGTCGCGCCGCGCAATCCGGTCGCCACAGGTCCGGAACGGAACGGGCCGCCACCGTTCGTCACTCTTCTCGTTTCCGACCCGGGGGAGGAATTGTGATCCACCGATTCTTTGTGTGGCTCGCTGCCGCCGACGCCGACATACTCGACAGTTGCCCCAGCGAACGGCACCGCTACCACACGACCGGGGCAGCCGTGCTGGTGACCTCGGCGCTGGCCGCGATCTCCGGCATGTTCGCCCTGACCACCGCGGTGGGCCTGCCGCCGGCGTGGGCGGCTGTCGGCGGCTTGTTGTGGGGGCTAGCCGTTCTCTCCATCGACCGGATGCTCATCGCCGGGGTGGCGCGCCGCCCCACCGCCCGCGCCAACCTGCTCGCCGCGCTGCCCCGGCTCGTGCTGGCCCTGCTGATCGGCACCGTCATCTCCACACCGTTGGTGCTGCGAGTCTTCCAGGACGAGATCGACACCCAACTGGAGATCAACCACCGGGCGGCGCAGGAAGCGTTCGCCCATGATCTCGCGGCGGACCAGCGCTTCGCCGAAATGCCCAAGCTGAAGGAGCGGGTCGCGACGTTGCAGGGGGTGGTGGACGGAGCCGGCGGTGCGACCGTCGAGGACGACCCGACGGTCGCTCGGCTGCGCGCCGAGTACGACCGGCTGAGCAAGGCGTACGAGGAAGCCGACAATGCTGTGGTCTGCGAGAAGGAGGGACGGTGCGGCAGCCGCAAAGTCGGTGCCGGGCCTGCCTACAAGGAGAAGGTCGCTCGCCGAGACCGGCTGGCCACCGAGCGGCGAAGTGCTCAGGCGGCGCTGGCGACCGCCAGGACGGCGGCCCAGCAGAAGCTCGACGAGAGCCGCGCGAAGGCTAAGGCCAGCGCTGGATCCGAGCTCACGGCGGCGCGAGCGGAGCTGGATCGGCTGCAGGGCGTGCGGTTGCGCGAGGAGACCGACTTCTCCGCCCGGCTCGCCGACGACGACGGTCTCCTCGCCCGCATCGGCGCGCTCGACGACCTGCGCGGGCGTGACAGCACGTTGGGTGCGGCCTACCTGGCGCTACTGCTTCTGATCACCGCGTTGGAGATGCTCCCGGTGCTGGCGAAACTCCTGGTCTTCCTGGGGCCGGTGACCACATACGAGCGGATCCGCGAACTGCGGGAGACGCGGGACGTGCAGCGGGTCAGGACCGAGAACATGATCGTCGAGGAGGAGGAGCGCGCCCGCGTCCGGGCGGGTGTGAAGGGCGCGGCGGAAAAGGCCGAACGGGAGATGCGAGC
Source organism: Micromonospora sp. NBC_01638 (assembly GCF_045209745.1). NCBI lineage: Bacteria > Bacillati > Actinomycetota > Actinomycetes > Micromonosporales > Micromonosporaceae > Micromonospora > Micromonospora sp. NBC_01638. The sequence goes on along the minus strand of NZ_CP109273.1, from coordinate 2,952,679 downwards.
ACACGTCGAGCTACATGAACTGCTGCTCGAACGCTGGCGTCGCGAGCAGATCGAGCTGATCGAGCAGGACCCCACCCGTTACCTCGTCACCGACTCGGTCCCGGTGCCGGGGACGCCCGGCCACGATGTAGACGCCGGGGGCCCGGTGGGCAACGACGACGTTCGCCAAGGCGGCGCGGTCTGGGCACCTCCCTCGCCGCGATCGTGAGCCGTGGGCCGGCCGCCCGAAGCATGACGCATCCGGCGGACGGCCGGACCTCGCGTCCGGCCGTTCATCGGCTTACGGATGTGATCTTCGACAGGCGATCACAGCGACCCGCGCACCCGACCGGGGCAGGGAACCTGAAAGACAAAGAAGCCGCAGGTCATCGGCTTGCGGCCAGGAGCAGAGCGTCGCCTTAGGAAACCGATGCTCTATCCCCTGAGCTACGGGGGCGCGAGGGCACAGTCTAGCGACCTGGGGGTTCACCTGGGGTGGCAGGGAGTGGCTCACGTTGACCCACGTCACCCGGCCCCCTGTTCGCCCAGCCCAGGACCACACCCGGAGCACACGAACCGTGGTTTGCGACCGGCGGTCGGCCGTAGTGACCCGCGTTGGCATCGGTTGACCCGGGTTGGCACCCGCTGGAGAGCACACACCGCGCACATCATCGAAGATCATGTAGGGCTGCCCGCTCCCCCGGCCGGGCGTCGCCTCCCAACGGGGAATCCGGCCGCGTCGCCATCGGCCACGCGGTGGCTCGGTCGTCGTTGTCGCGGGTCAGCTACGGACGGGTCGAGGAAGGCGTTCAACGTCGCGCAGGGACGTCGGGTCGAAGCCGCATCGTTTGCCAGCGGGTCACCCGCGCTCGGCTGGTTCACCGGGTAATGAGGCCGTCTACGCCGTAGTGGCTCCACCAGGTAGACCGATGTCTGCGGAGTTCGCCCCCGACGCGGGTCAGCAGGAGCCAGTTGCCGTTCTGGACCAGCGCCGCGTCCTCCTGCCGGGCGGCCAACACACGGGCCACGGCCTGCATCATGTTCGGGATTCCCTTGTCGACCACGTCGTCTGCTCGCATGGAGAAGTCGATGTCGACGTACGTCTCTGGCTCCCACTCCCAGCGGGTACCGTCGTCGCCCTCGGCGTCGAAATAGCCGTTACTCCCCGAGTAGATGCTCAGCGCGTACCCGTGCGTGTCGTAGAAGCGGGCACTGAACAGCCGCGGGTTGGTGCCGCTCGGCCTGGGCTTCTCGGCGGCGTCCACCGCCACGAGATCAGCCACGTGGTCCAGGGGCAGGTCACCCGCCAGGGTCAACCTGAACTCGACAGCCACCTCGACGGCTCTCCTCAGCCTCGACCAACGATCTGCATGATCGCGCCACCCGGGGACCCCCGCTAGCAAGCGGTCTCGGCACTCGGTCAGAGGCTCCTGCCGCCCCGGACGAGAGGCGAGCGGAGGGCGGTCCAGCTCGCCTCGGTTGTGTCAGCCCCACCTCATAGAATTCACGTCGGCAGAAGGCCCTGGACGAACGTCGGGAAGCCCGGCTAAAAAAGTTCCAAGATTTTTTGCCGGTACCCCGCTCTGACGGCCTGGATGAGTAGGAGAACCACTCCAGACACGAAGGAGCACCATGAACGACAACGACGCGGCCGCCGCCGAGAACCCTGACTCGCCCACCCCGCCGGCCCGCACGGGGACTCCTCTGGCCCGCGCGTTCCAGCGAGCGGCGGCCGCGAACCCGAACCGGGCAGGTGTCCCGCTCGCGGCCATGTTCCCCCAGGCCACCGCGATGACCTCGGCCATGCCCCGCATCGTGGTGTCGCCGCCCAAGGTCGTGGTGGTCCGTCGCCGGCAGCAGGCGATGTCCCGCAGCGCCGTCTTCCGGGCGCATCGGCGGCTGATCGACCGCCGGCTCACCCGCAGCGCCCGCGAGGCCGCCGGCCGAGCCCGTCGCACGCCGAGCCGCGACTCGCGTCTTCGCGGAGCCATGCGCGCCGGTTGGGCCGGAACGGCCGAAGGCAGGCAATCCTTCCTGGACGGGATAGCCCCCTCGCTGAAGGTGCTGGACCAGATCACGGACATGGTCAGCCCGCTCGCCTGGGTCGAGGAGTTGCAGAAGACGCTCCAGAGTCTGGTCCGCCCGCTCGCTCTGTTCGAGAAGATGCAGGAGACGCTCCAGAGCCTTGTCCGGGCCCCGATGTTCGAGGCGCTGCGTCGTATCCAGGAGCAGATCGCCGCGGCAGCCTGGCCGGTGTTCAGCGTCCCCCAGCGCTTCCGGGACGCGGTGACCAGCAGCGCAGGTTGGTTGATCGGCGCGTTCCGGCACACGCGGGAATGGGCCTCGGGCTTCATGACCTACCAGGCGAAGCTGCGGCAGCAGATCAGCTCGATGGTCGGCTCTTGGAGCTGGAGGCTGCCCGACCTCACCGAGGTCATCCGGCCGATCGCGGAAGGCATCGTGACGATCGTCCGCGACATCAGGTGGCCTCAATTCAGGTGGCCTGACTGGTCGACGGCGACCGAGACGCTCTTCGCGCTGGCGGTCCGCGCGGTCTTCTGGGCGGCCGTCCGGGTTCGCAAGGCGATCCTCCAGGAGGAGAACAGCGAGGAGATCGTCCGGGAGTTCATGCTCGAGGTTCTGGATCTTTTCCCGAAGGGCCAGCCGCACATTGAGGCCGCGAAGGAGGCCCTGCTCGAGGACGCCTGGTTGAAGGCGGAGCCGGAGAACGTGAAGAAGGTGCTGCTCAAGCGGATCAGGGAGCTCCACCGCAACCATCGACTGATCGGCGACACCGAGCTCAGGCACCGCCGCATCGTGTCCCTGCACACGCCGTTGGGTCAGGCGGGCAGCGACAGCGACGTGGTCCTTACCCTGGCCGAGGCGCTGGCCGACCCGCGCTCCATCGAGGATCTCGTGCTCAGCTTGCCCGAGTTCCGTGACCTGCGCATCGACCGTGTCCTCGACAAGCTCAAGCCCGGAGAGCGGGAGGTCGCTGACCTTTACGCAGTTCACGACGGCATGACCTGGGAGCTGGCCGCCGCGGCGGCCGGGCAGCCGCCGGCCTTCGGCGAGCGTGTCCGCAGGAAGTTGGACCGGTTGGGCAAAGACTTCACCAGCCGGCAGGCCGGCGAACTCCACGTCCCCACCACAACGAGGCCGAGGACCAGGCCAGCGTTCGGCTGAGCTCGAACCGCCTGCGGCGGATGCCGCCGCTCGCGACCCGCGAACCTCCGGAGAGAACGAGCGAGAAGAGTCTGGGGGCGCCGCTCGCGACCGTTCTCCATGCCCGCGAACGCGGATGGCTCCCGCACGCCCAAAAACCGCTACACGACCCCGAAGGACCAGGCCAACGGGAGCATCAACCGCAAGGTCAAGGTTGCCGCCGGCGGTGGCTTCGGGACGTTGTTGGCCTCGTCGCTCACCCAGGTGCTCGGCTTGGTCCCGCCCGGCCTCGAGACCAAGTTCCACGGCGGTCTCGCCTTGGTCGCCGTGACCGGCCTGCTCTACTTGGCGCTGCCCCGCAAGGCCAAGATCACCCTGGAATGGGAACGATGATCACAGACCGTTACGGGGTTCGCGGAATCGGCCACCCTCAGTTAGTCCGGAAAAGCTGGCGTACTTCACCGTCGTCGTAGGCCATCACGTGGTGGGGGTTGCTGTAGATCCCGACCAGGCCGATGACCTCCACCTCGATGCCGGTCTCCTCGCGCTCCCGCACCACCGTGTCGGAGACCGACTCGCCGATGTCGTGGCCACCGCCAGGTAGCGCCCACAGGTTGTTGTCGGTGCGGTGGATCATCAACAGCTCACCGCGCTGGTTAGGCACTGCGGCCACAACCGACGGCACCACGCTGTTGGCAGGGGAGTGTGTCGAGATTTCAGGCAGAGCCGACAGAAAGTGAAGGGCGGCGAAAGACCAGGGCACCTTTCCTCGTCCAGCCCGCCTTGACGGTAGTCGCCGACGAGGCCCGGAAAGGTTCTCGGCCGCTCGAAGGATCAGCGATACGCCGACGCTGCCCGCCTTCGCTGGCCACCCAATTCGGACGAGCCTCGGGGATCGGCCATCACCACCGGCCTGCGCGGGCGCAGGCGGCCACAACGCCGGGCCGAGTTGCCGCGGCAACCAAGCCGACGCAGCGCGGGGCACTCGGCGGACCCGGAGACCACCCGACAACGGCTGAGCAGGGCCGACGCTACCGCGCTAATCTTCAGCAAACGAGCACAGCAACGCGTGGCTGCGACCGGCTAACAAGAACCCAGAATAGGAACCCGCAGGCACAGCGGCATCAGACACAGATAGAGCGTCGTCTTAGGAAACCGATGCTCTATCCCCTGAGCTACGAGGGCGCGAGTGGTCAGTGTAACGACCTGCGGGTTGACCCGCGTTGGCAGGGAGTGACCCAGGTTGACCTGCGTTGGCTCGGCTAACCGCCCGGACCGACGACCACACGCCGATCACACCGGACGGGCCTGTGACCAGGATTGTTGGCCCCGGTTTACCTGGGGTGGCACGGATCGACCCGCATTGGCTTCCGCTGGAGACCACACGGCGACCACATCACCAAGATCAATAATGACCTATCCGCGAGCCCCCACTTCGTACCCCACGCCTCATCGCCCGCCCAAGGAGACCGCGCGACCCGCGACACTGCCACGTGACACGGACAGCGCATCGGGGACCTACAGACCCAGATGCTCGGCGAGAGTCTGGTCAGCCTCCGGTCAGAGGTCGGGGCACGTTCAGCGCGGCACCCGGTCGCGGGGTCACCAGTTGGGCGGCGACGCTCGCACAGACGCGTGCGCCGTAGTCGAGACCCCGCTGGTCCGGGTATCGCACCTGCACCGCGAGCACCCAGTTGTTGGTGATGGCCAGACAGTTGACGTGCCAGTTGCCGTCATAGCCGAGCGAGGTCCAGCCGTTCTTGATGCTGACCGGATCCTTTTCGAGCATTTCCATCGGTAAACCGTCAATGATGCCCCACCGGCCGCCCTCTCTCGTCTCCTGCTGATCTTTCTTGGCCGTGGTGCCCCAGACGTTGCGCATCTCCTTGAGCAACCAATCAGTCCATTTGGGACCCGCGGCCTTGCCGCTCTTGACACACTCGCCCATTCGTACCGCGTCTTGGGCGGTCATCTCGGTGAAGCTCCACCAGCCCGCGTAGCCAGGTATGGTACCCAGCCTCGTTTTGGTCAACCGGCACAGACTGATCATCCGTCTGATCACCGTTGTGCGGCCGCCAGCGTTGTAGAGCGCTTCGGCCGAGTCGTTGGAGCTGTAGCGGATCGCTTGGCTGGCCTGTTCCAGGCGTTCGTCCGAGGGCGTCTTGTTCGCCTCCGCCGTTCGGCGCAGGAAGTCCGCGACAATCCAAACCTTGATCATCGACTCGGTGGAGTTGGTCGACTTGGCACTGTTGGCCGAGCCGGCGGTCTGCCCGCTCTCGCGTTCCAGCAGTGCCCACGCGACGAAGCCGTCCACCGGCACCGCTATCGGTGCGGCGGCCAGGGTCGGCGGCGGTGGCGGGGTCAGCGCGGGCGGCGGGGTGGTGGGGGTGGCGGATGCGGAGTTGGTCGGATCGGGGGTGGTGGCGAGTTTGGCGTACGCGGCAGGGACCAGCAGGACCCCGCCGAAAACGATCGACGCGACAGCGAACACCATGATCAGGCGAGGGCGCATAGAAGGCGGGCTCCAGGGGGTGGGCCGAGGGGGTACGTGTTGCAGATGGGCGATACGGGGGCGGGCCGCGCCGCGGTGACCCGACCCACCCCAGTGCCGGTCAGCTGGTCTGGCCGACTTCGTTAACGATGGCGAGGTCCATCACGGCTTAGAAGGTGATCTTCGCGGCGCTGCTCGGCAGGCCGGCGGAGGAGCCGATGAAGAGGTGGTCGGCGTACTCGGCCGGTAGGTGCATCGAGTGGGTCACCCGACCGGTCAGGTCGACCACGAGCAGGCGGTCGTACTCGTCATCACCTGGTCCGAGGACTGGGGCGGGCTGGTCCGATGCCGGTATCCCGCCCGGGTCGTGGAAGACGCGGATCAGCAGGTGCTGGTCGTCCGTCCAGCCGATCAGGCCGCCGGAAAGGGGCACCTTGAAGCTGTGCTGGACCGCCCCGGTGACCGGATCGACCACCGTGACGGAGGTCTGCCGCACCCCGTCGGAGTACGGCGCTAGCGCCAGTTGCCCGCCGTCCGGGAAGAAGCTGACGTCGTCCAGCGGGCCGTTGCTGGCGGGAACGGTACGCATCACTCCGCCAGCCATGTCATAGATGCGGATCCCGGTCACCGTGGGCTCATCGACAGACTTGGAGAGCGTCAGCGCGAGCCCGTTACTGTCTGGCGTCCAGATCAGGCCGGTGGCCTGGTCGTTCTGCGCGGCCAGGTCGGGCAGTGGGACGAACGTTGTCGTGAGCGTCTCCGAATCCACCAGCACGAAGCCGGGCGTACCCGTGCGCGGCATGTGGGTGAAGAGGATGCGCTGCCCGTCCGGCGACCAGCGCCCGTCGCTCGAATAGCCGGGGAAGCGGGCGTCGCTGGTGCTGCCGAAGTCGGCGATCCACCGTACGTTCCCGCTGGCCCGGTCCAGTACGCCCGCCCGGGTTGGATAGCGCAAACTGTTGTCACCCGTCGCGACCAGCACCTGGCTGCCGTCCGGGGACGGCATGGCATACCGGTACGGCACCCGGTCGTACCGACCGGTCTTCGCGTTCAGTAGGAGCGAGTACTGGAAGTTCGGGCTCGGATCATCGATTTTCGGATCGCGGATGCCGCTGTACGCGGTCACCACGAGTGGCCTCAGCCCGTTATCGGCGAACTGGTCGCCGGCCGTACCGCTCATCGGGGCGATGACGGCGACCACGCCGATCAGCGCGGCGCCGATCGCCGCGGCGAAGCCACCGCCGACGGCCAGCCGGGCGACCCGTTGCCGGCGGGCGCTGACCAGTGCGGCCTGGGCCAGCCCGACCGGCGCGGGCGCGGCCTCGGCCAGTTCCTCGAATGCGGTCCGGAGCGCTCTGGTGAGGTGCGGGTTCATCGGTCTGCCGCCTCCTTCGTGGCGAGGATGTCGAGCCTGGGACAGAGTTCGCGCAGCCGGGCGAGAGCCCGCGCGGCCTGGCTGCGTACCGTGGATTGGGTGCAGCCCAGAATCTCCGCGATCTCGCTGTCCGGCCGGTCTTCGAAGTAGCGCAGCACAAGCACCGCCCGGTGCTTGGGCGCGAGCTGCGCCAACGCCTGTCTGAGCGCCAGGTTGAGGTCGACGGTGGCGGTGGCGTCGACCGTCGTCGCGACCTCCGGCAACTGTTCAGCGCTCACCTCGCGCCCCCGCCGGAGGCTGCGCCACCAACTCGTCTGCTGGCGGTACAGCGCGGTGCGCAGGTACGCCTCGGGGTTTCCGGTGCGGATCCGCCCCCAGTGTCGGGCGCCCTTGGTCAGTACCGTCTGGAGTAGATCCTCGGCCTGCTGACGGTGCCCGGTCAGGGCGAGCGCGGTCCGGAACAGTGCGTGCGAGCGGGCCGCGATGAAATCGCTGAACTCCCGTTCGAGGTCAGCGCCCATGGGTGTACCTATCCCTCATACCGATAACAACGCCAGGCCCACGGTCGCTGCTGCTCTGCCTGCCAAGACATTTGCCGCCTACCCCCGCCTGGCCTCGGACGAGCACGATCTCAGAGGGCGTTCGATTTGTTCTTGATCTACTAGTATGCGCCTCGCCAGGTGGGTGTGGATTCGTCCGTTACGCGGCGGCTGATGTTGTCGATCATCCCCTTGGACGGCGACGCCCTCGACACGGCGACCTGCGGATACGCCGCCGACGTCGCACGGGGAGACACCCCGCTACCGGTCATCGCCGCTGCTGAGGACGAGCCGGCGGAGCGGGAGCAACGCCGCGCCGCGACCCGGGCGATCACCCACCCGGCCCCGGCCGGGCTGCTACCCGCCGCCGCGATCGACGGGAAACTGCTGCACGGCAGCCGCACCACGACCGGGCAGGTGTTCCTCGTCGCCGCGGTCACCCACGACCGCGGGGCGATCCTGGGCCAACGCCAGGTCCCCCACAAACGCGGCGAGAACGCGGTCATCGCTGAGCTACTGACCCCGTTGGACGTGGCCGGGATGATGCTCACCCTGGACGCTCTGCACACCACGAAGAAGACCGCCCGGCTGATCACCGGGCCGCTGAACGCCCACTACACGCTGATTCTGAAGGGAAACCAGCCCCTCGCCCTGCAGGCCGCCCAAGCCCTGCTGTCCGGCACCGACACCGAGTTCATCGACAGCATGGACGTCGCGCAGGACCGCGGACACGGGCGCACCGAACGCCGCACGCTACGCGTCGCGCCCTGCGACGACACCCTGTTCCCCGGCGCCCGGCAAGTCTTCCGGCTACGCCGTGACACCGGCGGTCTCGACGGCGTACGGACCAGCAAAGAAATCATCCACGGCATCGTCAGCGTCACCGCCGGCCAGGCCAGCCCCGAGCACTCAACGCCTACGCCAGAGGCCACTGGGCCGTGGAAAACCGTCTCCATTGGACGAGGAACGTGACCTTCCACGAAGACGACTCCCAGCTCAGAACCGGTACGGCCCCACGCGCCGCAGCCAGCTTCCGCAACCTGGCACTCAACACCTTCCGCCTCGCCGGACGCGCGAACATCGCCTACGCCCGCCGCGACCTACACGAACGCCGCGACGTCTTCGCCACCTACGGCATCTAGCCTCGGTCTTTCACTTGGACGTCAGCCGATAGCCGGGATTCGATGAGTTCGATTCGCGTGGTTGATGGCGTTTTGTTGGTATGCCAAGAGTCCGGCGCGAGGCCGGGTTCCTCCGTGCTGCTGGTCGAGGCGTGAGTTGTAAGGGTCAGCCGGTGGGCCGGGGCAACGCCATAAGCTTGCTGAATGCGCTGGTCAGGGCATCGGTCCAGGGCCAGTTCGCGGCGATAGCGACCCGGGTCCGCCGAGCGGTGCGGGTGATCCGGGCAGCGACGTGCAGCAGCCGGTAGCGCAGCTTCTTCGGTTCGGCGGTGGCCAGATCGCCGTCCAGTAGCAGAGCCTGGGTCCAGGCGAGCAGGTCGATGCCGGTCAGCGCGAGTTGGAGCCAGGCCTGGTTGATCGCGAAGATCCGGGACGGGAACCGGCCGAAGCCGGTGTTCTTGCCGGTGCGGATGCGGTCTTCGACGCGGGCGTGTGCCCGATGCCGGGCCTCCAGGTGCTGGATACTCCCGGTGCCGGGCGGGGTGTCGGTGGCCACGACCTGGTGCCGCCAGCCTTCGATGGTGTCGAACAAGCTCAGTTGGGCGCCGGGGTGCGGGCGTTCCCGGCGGACCAGGAACCGGGTGCCTTCAGGCCAGCCTGCGGCGTCGAACAGGCCGGTGATCTCGCAGACCTCGGCATGTTCACGCAGGTCACCACTGGTATCAACGGCGGGGACCCAGCCGGTCGCGGCCCGGATCGCAGCCCTGACTGGTTCGGTGATCGCGGCACCGACACTGAATCGGATGTCGAGGTGGTGTTCGCGTAAGGACCTGATGTGGGCGAGGAAGCCGTGACTGGAGCCGGCCGAATCGGCGCGGAGCAGGATCGGGGTGCCGTGCCGCTGAGCGTCGGGGATCTGGGCGAGGGCTTGGTCGAGGACGGTGATGTGGTCGGTGGTGGTGTTCGAGCCGGCCCGGCCCTCGCGCAGCAGGCCGGCGAGGGCTTCGCCGGTGTTGTCCAGGAAACACAGCAGCGGATGGAAGCCGAAGGTCTTCTTCCACGTGCGGGTGGCCGATTCCTTGTCGGAGTGGCAGATCACGATGGTCGCGTCGATGTCGAGGACCAGGCCGTCGACCGGTTGGCCGGCGACTGTCGGTTGTGGCAGGTCGCCGCGGGTGTCGGCGTGCTGGGCCCAGGCGATCTCGCGGGCATGAGCTCGGGCGGCCCGCAGCTCGGCCAGCATCGTGGCGTCGAGCTGCGATAACAGTCGCCACGCGGTCGGGTCGGACGCGATCGGCCCGAACAGGGCCGCCTGGTCACGCAGTACCGCCAGATCGGCGATGGCCTCGCCCCCGTCAGCGAGCATCACGGCGAGGTCGACCGCGATCCGGCCCGGGTCGTGCCCGCGCTGCCGCTGCCGCTGCCGTAGCCCGGCCAACGCTTGGCTGAATGCGCTGGTCAAACCAGTCGCGTCAGCGAGATCGGCGATCAGCCGGGCACCGGCGTGACCGACCACGCCCCGCCCGTCCCCGGTCACCGTGATCTTCGGACGTGTTGCGGTAGCCTTCACCCAGCAAGTGCCTTCCGTGACGGGTTAACAGGACTCTCGACAAGCCCTATTTTCCCTGATCAGAAGGCACTTCTGCGTTTCCGGCCCACTCCTTGGACAACCCTTAACGAAGGGCCGAGGCTAACAAACCATCATCAAACCGGACACTCCCGAACAACGCCGGGGCCGTGCGATCCGGGCTGGTCGGAATGGCCGGGCCAACAGAAGATGATGGACGTGCGACTCCTGACGAATCGGGGGCTCCGAGCCACTCGGAGGTCTCGCTAAGCCACGCACTCCAGAAATGCCGATCAACCCCTAGCTATCCGCGAGGGCGCGGGTGTCATTGGAATGGCACAACATCAGCCCACTCCCAGTTCGCGCCAGCTTTCTCCTCCTCGAGAACCACCCCAAGCAACCTATCGACGTCTGCATCGGCTGGGACGTCCACTGCGATGTGGCGGTCGCCGCTCCACTCAAAGAGCAAGCCCGCGTCGCGAGCGGCAGTCTCGATCCTCTGGCGCCCGGTCGCCAAGTGCCCTTGGTCTGGGGCTAGGAGGACTCGTAGCACCCTCGCCCCGGAGGGCTGAGCAATTTCGACCACAAGCGAACCATCTGGTGTTGCCCGGACCACATCTCGAAGTGCCAAACCGTAGATGCGGAACGGGATGCAGCAGAGCTCGAAGAGCCCCTCTTCCCGTTGGTGGAGCCACACCTGCTCAAACAGGTCTGGGAATCCAAATCGCTCTAGATCCACCCTGGATATGTAGTTGCTCTTACTTCTGAGGACGGGCGCGTTATGGGTAATAAATTTCATGACAATTCTTCCTCCGGTACCCCGCCAGCGGAATCACTATCTGCACCATGGTCTACAGCCGTCAACGGACTTGCCCCCTAAGGAGATTGAGCGCCACCAAAAGGCGGGGACCTGGCCAGCATGAGCGGTTTAGGCTCAGCTCGCCAGGTCCACACGTCTCTAATTCTAACCGCCCGCTACCGCATTCCGGACGGCCACCAGGGTGGCGGCCATGGGCCGGTGTAGTTTGCTGGCGGATTAACGGGGGCGACCCGTGCCCCCTTGGAGCTGTTGCAAGCGGTGCAGGCTGGGGTTGTGTTTGCGTCGGTTAGATCGCCGTTCCTGCTGCGTGGCTGGACATGATCGATCGATGTCGCCGAGTTTGTTCGGCAGTATGAACACAGCGGCGCAGTGCTTCCCGGTGCAGCGTTGACGCCGACATCGTAGTCCCGAAGCATCCGGGGCGGAATTCGCTGGCCAGCGCCCGGGCCGCCGCTTGAGCCGGCTGGAATGTCATAAATTGCTCACCGTTGGGTCCGCATCCGATCGGCGTATTGGTGTTGTGCACAAGTACCGGAGTGTTGCCGGCGAGCACGTAGTACGTGTGAATACCGCTTACTGTCAGGTTGTAGGCCAGTGCGGAACGAGTCGACGCGGGGCGTACACCACCAACGGCTTGGATGGGACCATCAGGGCTTAGCACCAGATCGCCACGGTCAAGCTGGTCGGCCTGTTGCCATTGTCGGTCGGAGTGGTTCCAGAAGGGGTGGTCCTCGGTAGTGGTGAGAACCGACCCACCTATATCGAGGTCGATCAGTTCGTCGGGGTGCACCCAGACGTGCTCGACAACCCGTGGCCCGTGATCGCCGCTTTCCGGGTCGGCAGCGAGGATTTCGTCGCCGGCGTCGATCTCGTCCAGCCGTTTGGTGGTGCCGTCGGCCATCAGCACCTGGGTGTCGCCACTGAAGCTCTTACAACCGCCTGCGGCAGGGGGCTTCCCACCGGCCGCGGGCCCAGCTCCGCGTCCCGCGCTCGCCGCAGCGCCGAGTGCGCCAGTCCCACCTGGAATGAGATCGTCGCTGGGCAGGGTCGCGGCAAGGAAGTCGAGGTACGGGTTGTAGAGGTCTTCAATCCACTGTTGGCACCCGCCAGGGCGGCCCATCTCGTGACAGATGTTCATGGCGAGGGCACGTTCGTCGTTGGCCTGCAACTCAGCGTTGGAGAAGAACTCTCGTCCGAACCATTCGCCGCGCTGTTCGTTCCACCGGCGGGTGAATTCTTCCAGCGGTACGGTGTCGGGTACGCGGATGGTGCGAGCGAGGATCCGGACGTCGTTTCGCTTGGTGGGCGCGCTTCCGGTGCTGCCGCTGCTCTTACCCCATGCTTCGTTCTCGGGGGTGCCGCAGCCTCCAGGACAGCCGGTGGTGGGGCTGTAGCCGTAGCAGTCGAATTCGGCGCAGTCCGCCGGGATCAGTCCGCTCGGGTCGCTGGAGGTGACTGGCGAGTTGTTGGCGTAGGCGTAGCCGTTCCACTGTTGTGGATCTGCCAGGTCCTGCAGGGGGTCGAGTGAGACGAAGCGGCCGGTGGTGGGGTCGTAGTTGCGTGCGCCGACCTGGGTCAGGCCTGTGTTGGTGTTGAGTGGCTGGTTGAGGAAGCCGCGGTTGTCCGGGGCGGTGACGGTGGCTCCACGTGGGTTGCCGTAGGGGGTGTACTGGCGCCAGGTTTCGAGGATCTGCCCGAGACGCTGGATGCGGCCACGAAGACCAAGATCGCCCACCGGCTGGAGCATGAGGGCCTGCTGACGCAGGAGCAGTGGGCCGACCTCAACCCCTGATCCGGGTACTGCTTGGCGGTGATATACGGCGGCTGATATCGGGCGGCGAACCGAGCGTCAGGTGTCGAGGCCTGCGAGGTTGAGGCGTTCGAGCAGGCTGGGCTTGCGGGCGTGCACTGCCCGTAGATCGGCCAGCCGGTATCGGAACGATGCGACGTCCCCGTCGCGTTCACCGAGGTCGCGCAGGTCGACGAGGAGTTGAACGGCGGCGTCGTACTCCCGGGGTTTTTTCGTGGCGATGAGTTCGTCGACCCGCTGCCATGCGGCGGGTTGGTCACTCGCGAGGGTGTCGAGGTGCCGTTGCCGGGCTGCTGTGGCGGACCGTTCCCGGCGAACCCGGTCGCGTTCGCGCTGCTCGGCGTCGTGGCGTTCCCGTTCGGCGCGCAACTCCACGGCGGTGGTGAGCAGTTGCCCGGCGGTGCGGGCGGCTGCCGGGGTGGGGGTATCGGCACGGTGTGCCTCGCGGTACCGGCGCAGCAGTCGGCTGCGCAGGTGGCTGTCGCCGCCGGTGATCAGGTCGGCCAGGATGGCGTCCTTGTCCGGGGCGGGCAGCCCGACGACCCAGGTGCGTAGTTGCGCAGCGGTCGGTTCACCGGAGGCGGCCGGCGACGACCCGGCCGCCGCAGCCGCGATCAGGTCAGGGTCGATGCGCAGGAACTCGGCTACGGCGGTGAGGGGCGCGTCGAGGGTGTCCAGCCCGGCGGGGACGGGCGGCTCGGGCTCGTCGTCGGCGATGTCCTCGGACTGTACGCAGCGGAGCCAGGCCAGGTAGAGCAGGCGCAGGTCGCCGGCGGCGAGGCCGGCCCGGACCGGGATGATGGAGGTGAGCAGACCGTGGCCGTCGAGGTCCCACTCGTCGGTGCCGTCCTCGTCCTCGTCATGCAGGTCGATGATGACGTGCTTGCCGGCGGTCCAGGCGGACGCGCTGTCACCCTGGCAGTACCGGGCGACAGTGGCGGGGTCGAGCAGGTGTTTCGGTAGCCGCAGCATGAGCTGGTGGGTTCCCCAGTTGGCCAGGTACAGGTGCGCGTCGAAGTATCGTTCCATCAGCGTGCGCGGGTCGCCCTTGAAGTTGCCCCACTCGTAGGTGTTCACGAAGCTGGTGGCGGTGATGTCGGCCCGGGTGGACAACGACCGCAGTTCGGCCCGCTCCCGGCCGGTGAGGGGTCGGTCGACGGCGGTGAACTCGTAGTACTGGTACTCGCTCACCGTGGCCTACCTTCCGGCCCAGTGCCGGTAGGCGTCGATCCACGCGGCGCCGTCCGGCGGCGGGGTGGGGATCGGCAGGTCGAGTAGGTCGATCCTCTGCCGGTGGTGGCCTCGGGTGCAGATCGCGACGATGGTGTCCGCGGTCAGGTCGATCTTCCGCACGGTCACCTCGACGCCGAGGACGGTGGTGGGGAACGGTACCGCCAGGTGTTCCTCGATCATGGTGAACAGGACGGTGAGCTGTTCGTCGTCGCCGTACGCGTCGACGGTGGCGTCCTCGATCATCGCCTGCAGCGCGGCGGTCCCCTTCGATGCCATCGGCGGAGGATAGCGGACCGGTGTCGGGGTGTTCGGAGCCCGATGCGCGAGGATGGTCGGCATGGGTTCGGTGGCCGAGTTCGTCGATCTTCGGCGGGAGGTGGAGCGGTTACGGGCGGAGAACGCCCGGCTGGCGCGTCTGCTGGAGCTGCGCGGTCAGGACACGACTGCGGCGCCGGAGCAGTTGTCCGCGCCGGTTGAGCCGCCGGGGCTGGTCACCATGGCTTCGCCGGCACAGGACAAGCTGACGTTGTTCGCCGACCGGTTCCGGGCCCGGGCCGACGTGTACGCCGTGCGGTGGGACAACGCCCGTACCGGCGCTGCCGGGTGGATGCCCGCGGTCGCCGGAGGTTGGCGTAAGGGTATGGACCGGCGCGGTGCCACCTACCTGCCCCGCACGACGGAGGTCGTCGCGGCGCATCTCGTCGGCGACGTGTTCATGGGCCTGTACCCGCTGATGCCCGGCAACACCTGCCACTTCGTCGTGGCCGACTTCGACGGGCCGACGGCGATGCTCGACGCCCTCGCCTACGTGAAGGCGGCACGGGCCAGCGCGGTGCCCGCCGCGTTGGAGATCTCCCAGTCGGGCCGCGGCGCCCACGTGTGGGTCTTCTTCACCGGCGCTGTTCCCGCGGCCACCGGGCGGGCCGTCGGTACCGCTCTTCTCCGTGAGGCGATGGTGCTGCGCGGGTCGATGGATCTGCGGTCGTACGATCGGCTGATCCCCAACCAGGACGTGCTGCCCGAGGGTGGCTTCGGCAACCTCATCGCCGCACCGCTACAGGGCCGCCGCCGCAAGGACGGACTGACCACCTTCCTCGACCTCGGCACGCTCGAGCCGTACGCGGACCAGTGGGCGTTCCTGTCGACGCTGGACCGGCTCAGCCCCGGCGACGCCGAACGGATCGCCCGGCAGGCCAAGCAAGCCGTAACCGGTGCCGACGTCGCCACGATGAGCCGGTCCGCCGCGACCCAGGTCCATCCTCCGCTGCCTCCGGTGGTCCATGCGGAGGCCGGTGCCGGGCTGAGCATCGACGCCACCCAGCTGACCCCCGCCGCGCTGGCGACGTTCAAACACGCCGCCGCCATGGTCAACCCGAAGTTCTACGAGCTACAGCGGCTACGCAAGTCCACCTGGGACACCCCACGCTTCATCCAGGGCTACGACCTCACCCTCGATGGTCGCCTGGTCCTCCCGCGGGGCCTGCGGCACACCATCGCCACGATCGTCGAGCGCGCCGGGTCGCGGCTGGTCGTCACGGACGCACGAAACTCCGGGACCGAGATCGACGCCGCGTTCACCGCCGAACTCACCGGCAAGCAGGCCAACGCGGTCGGCGCGCTTCTCGCCCACGACGACGGGATTCTGGTCGCCCCACCGGGCTCCGGCAAGACCGTCATGGCCTGCGCCGTGATCGCCGAACGCAACACCTCCGCCCTCGTCCTCGTCGACCGCAAAGCCCTCGCCGACCAGTGGCGTACCCGCGTCGAGAAGTTCCTCGGCATCAAGCCCGGTCAACTCGGCGGCGGCCGACGCAAGCTCACCGGCACGGTGGACATCGCGCTGCTGCCCTCCCTGGCGCGGCGCGACGACGTCGCCACCCTGACCCAGGGGTACGGGCACGTCATCGTCGACGAATGCCACCACCTCGGCGCCGCCGCGTACGAGCACTCGGTCAAGCGAATCGCCGCGCAGTTCTGGCTCGGCCTCACCGCCACACCCACCCGACGCGACGGTCTCGGCCAACTCGTCACCTGGCAACTCGGACCCGTCCGCCACACCCTGACCGACGAGGAACACGGCACCCTAGCGGCAGCGATGCACACCGACGCCGGACCCCGTCGAGCGCTGTTCATCCACGAGACCACATTCCAGCCCGGCGACGTCGACCTGGACGCGCCCGGCGCGCTCGCCGAGGTGCACCGGCGACTGGCCCTCGACGAGCCCCGCAACACCCAGATCGCCGATGATGTCGCCGTAGCCCTGGCCCGCGGTCGCAACTGTCTCGTTCTGACCCGACGGGTCGCCCAGGTCGAGGCCCTCACCGCTCTGCTCGCCGCACGCGGACATCAGGCGCTCGTGCTCCAAGGCGCGATGAGCACCACCGAACGGCGGACCATCGTTGACCGGCTCGACGGCGCGAAGGCCGGTGAGGGGCTGCTTGTCATCGGCACCACACCGTTCATCGGTGAAGGCTTCGATGCCCCCGCCCTCGACACACTGTTCCTCGCCGGCCCGATCTCCTACGACGGCCTACTCGTCCAATGCGCCGGCCGCGTCATCCGCGCCGCGCCCGGCAAGGACCTCGCCGAGGTCCACGACTACCACGACTCGGCCACCCCCATCCTCGCCGCCTCACTCCCACGCCGCATGCCCGGATACCGGGCCCTCGGCTTCACCAGAACATGAGTGCATCCGATCGCGATCACCTTGGCTGGTCCCGCCGTTCACAGAGTATGACGAAAAGCCAAGCCTGCTTGGCCTAGCGTAGTAGGCTGACGAGCATGAGCCAGTTCTCCGAGGATGAGCTGCATGCGGTTGTCTCCAAGTACGAGGCGACGCGCGCGGCTGCGTTGACCGAGCGGGACGAGCAGCTGCGGGCGTTTCACGCGGCCGGCTGGCGGCCGGTGGATCTGCAGCGGGTCACCGGGTACAGCCGGGAGACGATCCGTCAGGCACTACGACCGGAAGTCCGACGGGCGACCAACATCAGCCGGCGCAGGACATCACCCCAGCCGCCGACGGACTACCGGCCCTACGGTGACCGGAAGCCCTACGTCGTGGCCGAAACCCTTACCGCGCTGCACGGCCCGGCCGAAGGCACGGTGATGCTTCCGCGTCATCTCGACTGGTCCGGGCACGCCGAGTACGACCTGAACCGGGCCGCACGCCTGGCCAGCATGTACAAGGTGGTACTCACCGAAGCCAGCACGGTCGAGGATCTGCACACCTGGCTCAACGCCGACCTCCTTCGGCGGCTCTGGCCCACCCTCTGGCTGCCACCCCAGCTCCGCCAGCGCTGGGAAGAAGCCTTTCCCGAACTCGCCGCAACCCGCAACAACGCGGCATAGCAGTGGACCCCTTCCACGAACGCCTCGCCCGTACCGGGCTCGGAGCGGCCGAACGATACGGCTTCGCGCTGGCCGGCGGTTACGCAGTGCAAGCCGCCGGGCTTGTCGAGCGGCCCAGTGAGGACGTCGACCTGTTCACCGCCTGGGACCGCCGCAACGAGTTCACCGCCGCGGTCACCGCCGTCGTGCACGCCTACTGAGACGACGGCCTGACCGTCGAGACCGAGCGCCAGTACGACACCTTCGCCCGGCTGGCCGTCACCGACGGTATCCGGGTTTCCAAGGTCGAACTCGGCGTGGACTGGCGCGCCAACGAACCGATCCTCATGGCGATCGGACCGGTACTCCACCCCGACGACGCGGTCGCGAACAAGATGAGCGCCCTCTACGGGCGAGCGTTCGCCCGGGACTTCATCGACATCGACGCCACCCTCCGATCCGGTCGCTACACCCGCGACGCCGTTCTCGCCCTCGCGCAGCGCGCCGACCGTGGCTTCGACCCGCGCATCTTCACCGACGCTCTCGGACAAGCCACCCAGCTCGATCCCGACGACTTCGCCCAGTACGGCGTCACCGGCCGAGCGCTGGACAAACTCCGTAACCGATTCGCCGAATGGCGCCGCGAACTGCTCGACGACGAGAGAGGATGACTCGGCTCCCGACTCGCGGCAGCGTAAGCCTGTACACGCAGGACCCACAACGTTCCAGCTGATCTTCGGCAAGCGATCGCAGCGAGCCCGCGAAGCGATCGGCACGCGTAGGCGGAATGCAGGAAGCCGCAGGTCATCGGCCTGTGGACACCGGCGGAGCGTCGAGTTAGGAGTCTCCATGTGACTCAGGTTGATCTTGGTGGACAGGGTGGAGCGGCCGGCGAGAGCGAGGTCGCGTCGGCGGAGTAGCGCTTTGGTTCAGGCTGCGGCCCGGACCGCCGTTACCGGTCGGGTGAAGGTTTTGTGGTCGCGGACAAGGGCCCAGAGGACGTCGACGCGTCGTCGGGCGAGGGCCAGGATGGCTTGCCGGTGATTTTTGCCCTCGGCACGTTTCTTCTCGTAGTAGGCGCGGGAGATGGGGCATTCCCTGGCGGCGGTGAAGGCGGCCATCCACAAGATGTGTCGCAGCCTGCGGTGGTATCGGCGTGGCTGGCGATGGTTTCCGGAAACAGTTCCGGAGTCGCGGGAAATGGGCGCCAAGCCCGCGTGGGCGGCGAGTTTCGCGGGGCTGTCGTACTCGGTCATGCCGGCGGTGTGAACGAGCAGCTCGGCGGTGAGCAGGGCGCCCATGCCAGGCAGACTCCCGATGATCGGCGCCAGGGGGTGCTGGTCGAGCTGCTCGGCGATGAGGTCGTCGACGGCGGCGATGCGCTGCTCGATGGCGACGATCTCGGTGGCCATCTGCCCGACCACCACGGCGGCAGCACGCTGCCCGGGCAGGTTCACGGTCTGCTGCCGTGCGGCGGCGACCATCGCCTCGGCGACCTGGACGGCGTTCTTGACGTGGCCGCGGCGGAGCAGGGCGGTGATCCGGTCGACGCCGGCGTGCCGGATCGCGGCCGGGGTCTGCCAGCAGGCGAGGACCATCATCGTGCCCTTCCGGTTCAGGTCCACAGCCCGCTCGAGGGCGGGACTGATCCCGGTGAGCAGCTCCTGCAACCGGAACAGGGTCGCGACGCGCTGGCCGACGAGGTCGGCGCGGTAGCCCGTCAGCACGGTCAGTTCGGCGAGGAGCCGGTCGGAAGGTTCCAGGATCGGGATGTCGGGGCGCATGCGGATGGTCTGGGCGATCACCAGCGCGTCGCGGGCATCGGTCTTGTTCTCCCCCGCGAACGCGGCGGCCATGTGGAACGCGACCGTGCCGGAGACGTAGCGGACCTGGACCTTCCGCCGCCACAGCAGGGTCAGTAGCAGCGCGGACAGGCCGGTGGTGACGTCCACGGCCCAGCAGACCGGGCGGCCGTGCGTCGACACCTCGGCCATGACCGTCAGGAGGGCCGTCTCGTCGTTGGCGACCCGGCGGGAGTAGACCAGCCGGCCCTCACCGTCGACTGCGGCCACGTGATGGTGGCCTTTGCCGATGTCCACACCGATCCACAGCTTCGCCACCGTCTCGCCTTCCCTTCGTTGATCGATTCTCTCGTTGGGCCCCTCGTCTGTGGGTTCGGGTTTGCCGGCACCTTCTAGCGATGCGAACGCAGGTCGCGGGTCTCCATCAGCGGTCTACCGAATCTGGCAGACGACGAAGCGGCGGGTGGCATCTCCTACCGTCAGCCAAGCGACCTCGGCAAAACACACGCAGCCATACCCACCGCTTCCCGGGCATCAGGGTCTACGGCTCCAGGCGCCGTGCCCGTTCAACCAGCCCACCCACAAGGGCGGGAGTGGATGGCACCTCGAAGGTCAGCCACAGGCACGGCGGAACACACTTCAGCCATCCCCACTCCCCGCCCTACAGGCGCGGCAGCGCCAGTCTGCCGCACCCGCCGACGGGCATCTCGGACCCGATGTGCGAGGCCCGGAGAGCATCAGCCCCTCCATCGAGCGGGGAAAGAGCACGGTGTGACTGATCATGACGGAGGCCGCCGGCCGCCCCGCGACCAGCCTGATTCTCACGCCAGCCATCACCGCAGCGGCTTGAATAGCGGTGTGCAGGTCAACAAGGACGGCCGGGACTGGCGCATCGGCACCGCCGACAACGTGGAATGGATCGCCGGTCACACCACCGCCGGCGTCTCGATCACCACCGCCGTCCCGCCGATATTCGACGCCTACGCCACCACGTACCAGGCCGACGACGGCACCGCTGCCGCCTACGAGCACGCCCTGATCGAAGACCTCAGCACGCACACCTCCGACCAGCCCTGGTGGCTGGCCTACCTCGATACCGGCGCCCACGACGTCGTCTTCCCCCACGCCCCCAGGGTGCCGCTCTACTGGAACTGGCCGTACGTGCTGGTCGAGGCCGGACCCGAGCAGGCCCTCACCTGGCGGACCGGTGGTCACATACGCCACCATCGCGGATCACTACCCGACCTGTTCTTTCCCGCCGACCGATCATGGCTGGTCTCCGCACTCTGGGACGACACCTGGACCTGCCTCGGCGGCCCGGAACAACTGATCCACACCCTCCGACGCGATCCCCTGGCCAACGCCCGCCAGGTCCGACCCGACGAAGACGCGCTGCCACCAGGGCTGACCCGCGAGTGAGACCTAACGCCCAACCCGGTTGCGCCACCAACTCTGCCGTGTCGCACCACCCATCTGCCGAAGCCGCGCGTGATGCACGCGAGGGGCCGACACGCCGGCACTCGTCGATATACAAGTAAGCTGTATATAGTGACGGTCTATAGTGCTGACCATGGCGATGCAGGAACCGACGTTCTTCATCCTGACTGCGCTGGTGCGCGCCACCCCGCTGCACGGCTACGGGATCATCCAGGCCGTCGAGCAGTTGTCCGACGGGCGGGTCAAGCTCAAGGCCGGGACGCTGTACGCGGCGCTGGACCGACTCAGCACGGAGGGCCTGATCGCCGTCGACCGGGAAGAGGCCGTGGGTGGCCGGCTGCGCCGCTACTACGTGCTGTCCGACGACGGCCGGGCGGCGCTCGAAGCCGCAGTGGCGCGGCTCCAGTCGAACGCCCAGGTGGCCACCTCCCGGCTGCGCGAGGCGTTCGGCTTCATCGGGGGTGTTCAGCATGCCTGACCTGGAGCGCTCCTACCGCCGACTGCTCTGGGCGTACCCCGGCTTCTACCGGCGCGAACGCGGACCGGAAATCCTCACCACCCTGCTCGACGCGGCCGAGCCGGGGCAGGTCCGGCCGTCGCGCGGCGAGGCGGCCCACCTGTTGGTGAACGGTCTCCGGTACCGGTTCGTGCCGCCCACCTGGATCGGCCGGCTCGCGACCGGCCTCGTAGCGATCTGGGCGGCCGTGGTGCTTAGCGGAGCCGGCGCCCTGGCCGTCTGGGCGCTCGCCAACCCCGAAGAACCCGACCTCGCCGCCTTCAGCGACGAGCTGGTCGGCCGCCCGGCCTCGTCCGCCTACGAACTCCCGGGCGGCAACCTCCTCGACATGGCCTACGCCTACCGGGCGTACGGCGAGTTCCAGGATTTCGCGATAGAGGGCTGGGACGGCGGGCGGCCAGCACCGATGGGCCAGAGCCGGTACTACGAGCAGGTCACCGACACACCGACCGTCCTGGCCGACGCCCACCAGCACCTGACGAACGCGGGCTGGCGCACCGGCACCCTCAACCAGGGCGACGCCAATAGCCAGGCCGCCGTGAACAGCGCGCACGGAGTCTTCTGGGCCTCCCGAGACGGGGTGCTGTTGCGCGTCTCCGGATACGACAACCAGACCGGCGTCACGGTCGGCGCCTACCCGATCGAGCCCAGCGGCGTGCTCGCCGGCGCGATCACTGGGTTCGTCATCGGGCTGATCGTGGTGTGGCAGGGAATGACCTGGATGACTCACCGGATCGCCCGAACCCCACGGCCGGCACGGCGGCTGATCCTGCTGCTCGGCCTACCGACCCTCATCGCCTGCGGGGTGAACACCCTGGACAACGTGCTGAGCATGCTCCCGGACCCGGGCAGCGCCACCGTGCTGTTCGCTGCCGACTACATGTATCCGCTGGCCAACCAGATCGCCAACCCGCTGGCGGCCAGCGTCATCGCGCTCGCGCTGATCGGCATCCTCAGCCTGATCGCCGGAGCAGCCCGGGTGGGCCGGCTTCGACCGGCGAAGGCGGCAGCGTCGACCGGCGAAGTCGCCGAAAGCTGAGAATTCCGCTCTCAGCCTCCAGAAATCCCAGCCGAACCGCCTCAGCCTGGGTCGCCAGGCGTCCGAGCCCGACGGACGGTCACGTTCAGCCACGGGATCCTCAGCGATGGCTACCGCTTCCATTTCTCGACAGGGAGGCAGCCGCTGGTCGGCTTGCCGTACATCCGTTTCCCGTCCGGGCTCGCGTAACAGTGCTCAAGTTGATCCTCGGCTTGGAACAGCGGACGCCTGTCGATCTCCGCCCCCCGGGCGTCATAGCTGACCAACTCAGGATCATCATCGATCCTGAGCCGGGCGCCACTCGTGGTCAGGCCGAACGCCCCGCCGGAGATCCGGGCCGCTGTGCTGCGCCCGTCACCGTGGTCGAGCACGAGCCGGTCGACGCGCCCGCTGACCCGGCCACTGACACTGACATCCCCACCGTCAGAGTCGGTGGACGTCAACAGAAGTCGCTGCACCGGCCCAGGTAGCCACTCGCCGTGTGGCCACGGCTCGGTGGCGCCCCCGCCGGACGGCTCTTGGGTCCCATCTGACTGAATGTCGCAGGTGGCGTAGCCGATGTCGGTCATGAACAGCACCAGCGCGCGGTTGCCGCGCTCGGTCGCCACGGCAAGATCGGCCAGGGAAACCGGGACCTGTTGCTCGCCCTCGGATGGCCGGAGCAGCCCCTCCGGGGAGTTCCACTGGAGGCATTGCTCAACCGCGGTACGCAGCGTCGGCGACAGCTCTCCCGGCCCCATAGCCAGCACCTGCACGTTCGAGCCGTCCGGCCGGTCCCACACCACTGCCGCCACGCCTGACGTAACCGTCAGCAGCACGACCGCGGCGATGGCCACTCGCAGCCGTGGCGTACGAGTCGGGCGAGGGCCCACAGCGCCAAGGATCTGTGCGCGCATCGCGCGCGCCGGTCCCGGCGGCAGGTCCCGCTCCGCGGGCAGGTCAAGGATGTTGTTCACCGTTTCCCCTCCTGGATCTCTTCGGGCATCAGGCGCGCCAGGCGGCTGCGGGCACGACTGACCCGGGACCGCACCGCCACCTCGCTGATTCCCAACACGGATGCCGCGTCCGGGTACGACACGCCGGACCACAGGCACAACGCCACCGCTTCCCGCTCGGCCGGCGGCAGCTGGCGGACCACTACGAGGACCTCGGTCATCCGCCGCTCGTCGTCCAAGCGCGCGGCCACTTCCTCGGCAAGGTCACCGTCGGTATGCCGCTCCGCCGGCAGGCGTCGTAGCAGCGCCAGCCACCGGCGCGCCGACCGCCACTCCGAGCGGACCGCGTTCGTGGCGACGACCAGCAACCACGGCAACGCCGAGCCATCTACCAGCCGGGCGTCGTGACGGCGACGCCACGCGACGAGGAACGCCGCCTGGGTGACGTCCTCGGCCGTCGACCACGACCCCCGGTCAACCGGAACGCGTGGTTGTAGACCGGGCGGGAGTACCGGTCGAAGAGCCGACCGAACGCCAACTCGTCACCGGCGGCGATCGAGCCCCACAGTTCCTCGTCCGACGGTCGTACCTGATGCGTCACACCACACTATGGCCGCTCACGCCGACTCTGTTGCGGGTCACGGCGCACCTCTCGAACGAAAGCGGTGGCCACTCGAGTCGCGGGACCCGCCGTGCACGTATCCCACCGCACCGAGCGCGAAGATCGTGGCCGCGGTGAGCCAGGACGCTGAGGTGGTGGAGGGCTGGATCGGCCACGCCCACGCCGCCACGACGGCACCGGTCTGGCATGGCGCGGCGGCGTAGACAGCGCATACGTAGACAAAGGCTCGTCACCGGCGTCACCCGATGCGCCGCCACCGATCCTGATGGCAGTCCACCCAGAACCGCCGCAGTGACACTCACAGATCCTTGGTCAGATGGTGACGACCACCTTGCCGGTCGCGTGCCCGCCCTCGACGTGCCGAATGGCGTCGGGCACTTCGGCCAGCGAGAAGGTCCGGTCGACCACCGGCCGGACCTGCCCGGCCTCGATGAACTCCGTCAACGCCACCAGATTCGCCGTGCTCTCCTTGGCCACCAGCGGCACCAGCCGCTGACCGACGAGGGGTGACAGCGCCAACGCCCGCAGCTGCCGGTCGAAGCCCTGCAACCACTTCCCGTCGCTCGCCTCCCCGCCGACCAGGACGAGCGTCCCCTTCGGCGTGAGCACCCGGCGCAGCCGGGACAGCGGCCGGTTGCCGGCGGTGTCGACGACGACGTCGTACCGCTGGTCGGGGAGGTCGGCGCGGGTGTAGTCGACGACGTCGTCCGCGCCGAGGGAGCGGACCAGGTCGAGCTTGCCGGGCCCGCAGACGCCGGTGACGTGCGCGCCGGCCGCGCGGGCGAGCTGGACGGCGTATGAGCCGACGCCGCCACCGGCGCCGATGACGAGGACCCGCTGGCCGGGGCGCACCCGGGCGGCGTCGCGGACGGCGGTGAGGGCGGTCTGCCCGGAGACGGGGACGGCCGCGGCCTCGGCGTAGGTGAGGTTGGCGGGTTTCGGGGCGAGCCGGTCGGCGGGAGCGAGGGCGTACCCGGCGAAGCTGCCGGCGCCGGTGCCGTAGACCGCGTCGCCGGGAGTGAACCCGGTGACGCCGGGCCCGACGGCGCTGACCACGCCGGCCAGGTCCAGGCCGGGGACCCGGTTGCGGGGGCGGAGCAGCCCGTAGCCGAGGCGTACCGCGTAGGGCAGGCCGGTCATCAGGTGCCAGACGCCGGGGTCGACGCCGGCGGCGCGGACCTGCACGAGCACCTGGCCGTCGCCGGCGGTGGGCATGTCGACGTCGGCGAGGCGGAGCAGGTCGGCCGGCCCGTATCGGTCCTGGACGATGGCTTTCACGATTCCTCCTGCGGGTACTGGAACACGTCGGTGAGGGGTACGCCGAAGACGGCGGCGATCTGGAAGGCCATCTCCAGCGAGGGCGAGTAGCGGCCCTGCTCGATGGCGATGACGGTCTGTCGGGTGACGCCGACCCGGCGGGCCAGTTCGGCCTGGGTCATCTCGTCGTGGGCGAAGCGCAGCGCCCGGATGGCGTTGGTGATCCGGGTCGGCTTCACCACGACTGGAATCCCCGCCGGTAGGCGACGATCTTCGCGACCGAGCCGACCACCGCCGACAGCGTGAAGCACAGGTAGATGACGTTGGCGATCCAGAACTGGTCCCAGTCCGCGAGGGCCATCGCCAGGGCGGCGACGCCGCCGACGATCACGAAGGACTGGCCGATGTGGTCGCCGAGTCGGTGGATCTCCCGGTCCCGCTGGTCCTTCTCGTTGGCGCCCTCGGGCGAGACGATCGAGACGACGATGTTCAGGACGATCGACACCACGATCGCCGCGGCCACCGTGGTCAGCAGCGGGCCCGCGTAGGGGACGTCCGCGAGCGGGTCGCCGTCCGCGCGGCCGAGGACCACCAGCACGTACGCGCCATAGGCGGCGACCGACACCAGCGCCATGATCCATGCGCGCTTCTCTTCGAAGGCCACCGAACCTCCCCGGGTAAAGAATCTTTGACATCATCAGTGTCAAGGAGAGCAGACGCGATGTCAAGAATTCTTTACTTCCTTGAGAACGTCGGACCGGGCTGCTCTGATGAGTGGCCATGGGGGAGCCCGAGGTACGCCGCACCGTCGAAGCGGTCTGGCGGATGGAGTCCGGCCGGGTGATCGCCGGCCTCGCCGCGCTGGTCCGCGATGTCGGGCAGGCCGAGGAACTGGCCCAGGACGCCCTGGTCGCCGCGCTGGAAACGTGGCCGCGCGACGGCGTACCGGTCAACCCCGGCGCGTGGCTGATGACCGTCGGCAAGCGCCGGGCCATCGACGCGCTGCGCCGCCGGCAGACCCAGGACCGCAAGGTCGCCGAACTGGGCCGTGACCTCGGCGCCGACGAGTTCATCCCCGACTTCGACGCCGCGTTCGAGGAACACATCGAGGACGACCTGCTGCGGCTGATCTTCGTCGCCTGCCACCCGGTCCTCTCCCCGATCGCCCGGGCCGCCCTCACCCTGCGGCTGCTCGGCGGCCTCACCACCGAGGAGATCGCCCGCGCCTTCCTCACCTCGGAGGCCACCGTCGGCCAGCGGATCACCCGCGCCAAGCAGACCCTCGCCACCCGCGGTGAGGGCCCCGGGTGGTGGGATCGGGGCACCGTGCTGACATCCCTGGCGGTGTCGATCGCGCTCGGCGCGACCAGCATGTCCGACATCGGCCTGCTGGCGCATCAGGCGCCGGTGTTCGGGGACCCTGTACCGTGCCAAAACTCGTCGCACAGGGTGTGAGCTGCTGTTTCGCGACAATGACGCAGGATGGCAGGCGTGTTGGTTCGGCTGCTGTACCTGAGTGCGGTGCGGATGTTCGGCTGGTTACCGCTGGCCACGTGCAGCGAGTCCGCGCTGGTCGCAGAGTTGCTGGTGCTGCGCCATGAGGTGGCGGTGCTACGCCGTCAGGTCGGTCGGCCACGCCTGTCGTGGCCGGAGCGGGCGGTGTTGTCCGCGCTGGTCCGGGCACTGCCGCGGGAACTCTGGAGGCATCGGATCGTTACCCCGGCCACCCTGCTGGCCTGGCACCGCCGGCTGCTCCGCCGGCACTGGACCTACCCGAACCGGCCCGGACGACCACCGATCAGCGACGACCTCCGGGACCTGATCCTGCGCCTGGCCAGGGATAATCCCGGCTGGGGGCACCGGCGCATCCAAGGCGAACTCGTCGGGCTCGGCCATCGGGTCGGCGCTGGCACCATCCGTCGCATCCTCGCCAGCTCGAAGCGCGGTCCTGCCCCACGCGAGATCGACACCAATTGGAGGACGTTCCTGCGCGCGCAGGCGTCCGGCCTGCTGGCGACCGACTACTTCCACATCGACACCGTCACGCTGCGGCGGTTGTATGTGCTGTTCGTCATGGAGATCACGACCCGACGGGTGCACATCTTCGGCGTCACCGCCCACCCGACCGCCGCCTGGACTACCCAGCAGGCCCGCAACCTGGTGCTGGACCTCGGTGACCGTATGACACTGTTCCGGTTCCTGATCCGCGACCGCGACGCCAAGTTCACCGCGTCGTTCGACACGGTGTTCGCCGCCGAAGGCATCGACGTCGTGAAGACTCCGCCGCGCACGCCCCGGGCGAACGCGTTCGCGGAACGCTTCGTGCGCAGTGTCCGGGCCGGGTGCACCGACCGGGTATTGATCTACAACGAACAGCACGCCCGTACCGTGTTACGCGACTATGAGGACCACTTCGACCGGCACCGGCCGCACCAGAGCCTGGATCAGCATCCACCCGACTACGACCCCGGTGTGGTCGTCGCGATCGACAAGCCAATCCGGCGGCGCCGCGTCCTGGGCGGCGTGATCAACGAGTATCACCGGGCAGCTTGAGCTACTCGCAAATTCGCAGCTCACAAGCCTGAAACAGAGTTTCGGCACCGTACAGGACGCAAGCGAGGTACGCAACGCGCCCCTCGGATCGCCGCCGAGCTTCGCGGGATACCAGGTGTGCACGGCCGCCTGGTTCTTCGCCTCCCACGGCGGATCCGGCCAGACCGCCACCAGACGCCGCGTGGCCCGGTGGTCGTTTCCCGGCTGAGGTCCGTCGGGTCGAGGAAGACGTACGTCGACGTCACGCACTGACAACGGAGCGAAGCCGTCGCCGTACCGCTCACCCCAGACATGTCGCGGATGGCGCCCGCACCGATCCAGGCGTCCGGCAAGCCGGAGTCCCGCACGGCGCCCAGCGCCCGGATCAGCCACGGGCTCCGCTGGACCAGCTCCCGCAGCTCGTCCCCCCGCACGCTCCCACCCTGCATCCCACTGTTGAACTGCCGATCAATCGAACAGCCGGCCCACGAGAGCACCCTGGCCGGTTTGCAAGACGTGCGCGGCCTCCAACGGTATCCAGAAGCACTCGAATCGGGTGGGCTCCCGCTCACCGTCCTCTTCGGACATAGCGTATCCCTCCGTCGATCGCACCCGGTCAGGACCCCGCCTGCTCAGAACCACTGCCGTACGACGACTCCCGCGCCGCCGCCGTTGTCGCCCAGGTTGTTGTCGTTGAAGGTGAAGACCAGGTGCGGCGCCGGGTCGCCGTTGCTAGAGAACAGCATGCAGTCGCTGTCGGTGCCGACCGGGAACCAGGAACTGGGTCCGTAGATCCGGCTGGTCTTCTTCACCCACATGGAGCCCGTGGTGACCCGGGCTATGAGCGCGTACCGGGGGGGCACCGGGTGCCGGCCATCCGCCGGTGGTCGGAGCGGTCGGTAGCTCGCCAGCGATGCTCTTGGTGGTGCCCCACGCGTCGATCTGGACGCTGCCCTGGGCTCTCACCCGGAAGGCGTCACCGTGGATGATGCTGATGGCCGACGCCCACGTCGTCTGCTGGCGTCCCGGCGCGGGCCAGGCGGCGGGATCCTGGTGCTGCGGGGTGGTCGAGTCGTAGCAGCTGTCGAGGGCGGTGGCGGTGGCGGTGGCCCCATGTCGACAAACAACCTGACCTGTCCGAGGCAGGGCCCCTCCCACCCCTTTGCCTGTCAGGCTGACGTCGCGAACTTGCCGTCACAGACACCCCCGGCAGGCACTGACTCCGCCGGTCCGTCGACGAGCCGCCCGCTGTTCGCCTGAGCCGGCCGTCGGTGCACCCGGACTAGGGTGCAGCCATGACCTGGCCGGCTACCGAGTCGCCACTGATCGGCCGCGAGAAGGAGATGGCCTCGGCGGTGGCCGCGCTGCGGGTCGCCGGCTCCCCGGGCGCGTTGCTCGCCGGGCCGATCGGGGTGGGCAAGACCCGCCTAGCCCAGGAAGCGGCGGACCGGCTACGAGCCGTCCGGATCCTGCCGGTGCGCTGGCCGGTCGCCGGCTCCGGCCTGACGCTCGCCGGGCTAACCGGGGTGCTTCCGACCGTCGACGGCCGGACCGGCGGGCTGGGCCCCGTGCAACTCGGCCTGCTCGGCCTCCGTCGCCTCGCCGAGCAGGGCCAAACGATCCTGTTCGTCGATGACGCCCACCGGCTCGACGAGACATCCCTCGCCGTACTTCACCAGGCCGTCATCGAGGGACTGATCACGCTGCTCGCCACGGCGCGTACCGACGAGCCGGGCCGGGATGCGCTGACCGCGCTGTGGAAGGACGCCGGCGTCGTCCGGATCGACCTCGCCGCGCTCAGTCCCCAGGCGTCCGACGCCCTGCTGGTTGCCGCTCTGGACGGTCCGGTGGAGGGTCGTACGCTGCGTCGCCTGCGCGACGCCGCCGCCGGGAATCCGCTCTTCCTGCGCGAGCTGGTCGCCTCGGCGCTCAAAACCGGCCTGCTCAATCGCCCGGGCGGCCTCTGGCAGCTCACCGGTCCGATGACGGCGGTCCCCCGGCTGGCCGAGCTGATACGGGGTCGACTCGCCGACACCGACACGGGGGAACGAGAGGCACTGGAACTGCTCGCCGCCGGCGAACCCGTGCCCCTGCCGGTGGCGTCCGCCATTACCGGAGAGGAGGTGCTGGAAGCGCTGGAGCGCCGGGGGCTGATCGCCGTGGACCTCGGTGACCACCCGGCGGTCCGGCTCCGCCATCCGCTCTACGGCGAGCTGCTCCGGGCCGACACCCCGGCCCTGGGCCGGCGGCGACACGTCCGCCGGCTCGCCGACGCGCTGGAAGCCGAGGGCCCGCCGGGGCCGGGAAACCTTATCCGGAGCGCGCTGTGGCGGCTCGACGGCGGCGGCCCCGTCAACCGCGAATTCATGTTGGCCGCCGCCGAACGGGCCGCGTTGACCCGGGAGTACGCCCTGGCCCAGCGGTTCGCTCAACGTGCCTGGTCGGCGGGGGGCGGCATCCTGGCCGGGCTGGCCTCGGTCCGGGCACTGGCCCACCTGGGACGGACAGACGAAGCCGTCGCGCTCTGTGTCGAGCTGACCGAGCAGGTCGCCGTCAACGGGACGGAGGAGGACCGCTGCCAGGTGGCGATCCAGCACGCCGAGATCCTCGTGCACGCCGCCGACGATGTGCACGCCGCACGTACCATGCTCGAGCTCGCGTCCGGACGGGCGGGGGCTGGGTCGGGGCGCCCCCGCTCGGACGGGCCGGTGGCACCGGAACCGTCCGACCCCTGGCGCGACGGGCTCGACGCCTACGGTCTCTACCTGCGGTCGTACCAGCTCGACTGCGCGGTGATCGATCCGGCCCTGGCGACCCTGCGCGGGGCCGGTTCGGTCTCGTCCCGGCTCGCCGCCAGCTGCGCCGCCGGGTGCGCGCTGCTGCTCGCCGGTCGAATCGCCGAGGCGGAGGCGTTGATCCTGGAGACGTTGCCGCTGGCCCGGCACCACCACGGATCGAGCCAGATGCAGAGCAGCGGGATCTCCCCGTTCCTCGCTCTCGTGCACTGCTACCGTCCAGACCCCGGGTCGGCGCTCGAACTCGCCCTGGCGGGGTACGAGACCAGCCTGCATCCGCCCGATCCGGTCAGCCAGGCGCTGCACGCTCTCGTGCTGGCCCAGGTCTCGCTGGTCAGGGGCCGACCCCGCACGGCTCTGCGCTGGGCCCAGGAGTCCCGCCTGGTGGCCGGGGACATCGGCCTGCGCCCGGTATGCCGCTGGGCCTCGGCGGTCTGCGTGCAAGCCTGCGTCCAGCTCGGGTACGAGGTGGACGACGTCGTCACCGACCTGGACCGGTACGCAAGCGGTCCGGCTTCGGTCCGACTGTTCGACATGGAGGTTGCCCGCGCCCGCGCCTGGCACGGCGCGGCCCAGGGGGACGGGGCAGGCATCGTCGTACTCGCCGACGCCGTCGCCGAGCACGCCCGGCTCGGTGCCGTCGGCGCCGCCACCCTCGGCGCACTCGACCTGGTCCGGCTCGGCGATGCCGGGGCAGCGGCCCGGCTGCTCGACCGCCACCCACCCAACCCCGGATGGGCGCTCGGCGCGGCCATCGTCCGGTACGCCACCGCAGCCGTCGCCGGTGACGCCGAGGGCCTGCTCGACGTCGCCGACCGGTTCGGCCGGTACGACATGCCCCTGCACGCCGCCGAGGCGGCGAGCCTCGCCGACTCCCGGTGGCTGGCCCGCGGCGAGCCCGGCGGGGTGTCCCGGGCTCAGCTGGTCGTCGACGTCCACCTGGCCCGGATCGCCGAACCGGTCAACTCCCCGGCGCTGCGCCGACGGACGGCGGTTGGCCGACTGACCGCCCGGGAACAGCAGATCGTGCTGGCCGCGGCGGCCGGCGAACGGACCAGGTCGATCGCGCAGCGGTTGCACCTGTCGGAGCGCACGGTGGAGAACCACCTGAACCGGGCATACCGCAAGCTCGGTGTCGCCGGACGGGCGGAGCTGCGGGATGCCCTCCCCACCGGCGGCCTGAACCCGAATTGAGTACCCCGGCACTCATGTGTCCGGGCCGGCAGCTGTGCTGGGCTTGGGCGGCCCGAACAGGCTCTCGTCCCATCCGAAAGGCACATCCGCATGCGCACACCCGTTCTCCTCCGTCGGCTGCTCGGCACCGCCGTCGGCTCACTCCTCCTGCTCGGGGGTCTCGTCCTCGGTGCCACCACCCCGGCCGGCGCGGACCCGCCGGAGATCCGGTTCGAGAACCTGTGCGGCGCGGTCGCATTCGACTGGGACACCGGCACCATCGGCGGTGACGAGACGTGGGCGACCACCGTGCTGCGCGACGGCGAGGTGATCGACGAGTTCGAGATGCGGGCCCGGGGCG
This sequence comes from Micromonospora sp. NBC_01638, assembly GCF_045209745.1. Classification (NCBI taxonomy): domain Bacteria; kingdom Bacillati; phylum Actinomycetota; class Actinomycetes; order Micromonosporales; family Micromonosporaceae; genus Micromonospora; species Micromonospora sp. NBC_01638. Next base: position 2,920,782 of record NZ_CP109273.1, on the reverse strand, counting down.
GCCAGAAGTACGGCGCGCGGGACGGTGCCCGGTTCGAGATCCGCCGCGAAGGGCTGCCCGCCCGCGACTACCTGCACCGGTCACCGGACGACTGCGTGAACCCGCCGCAGCTCACCGTCGCCGCGGCCAGTGAGTGTTCCGCGCTGCTCCTCACGTTCGGCAACCTCGGGGCCACCCCGATCACCGGGATCCAGGTGCTGATCGAGGGCGTCGGCGGCCGGGACGTCGCACCCGTCGCGACCGGCAGCCGCAACGAACACCTCGGGCTCGCCGACGGTGCCCGGTTTTACGTGGTCACCCCGCTGGGCAGCGGCTTCGCGTACTGGATATCCGGCACCTACGACAAGCCGGAGCGGTGCACCCCGGACGAGGTCGAGGTGCGGTTCACCGACGGGTGCGACGGGGTCAGGGTCGACCTGACGAGCACGGCCGGCGGGGTGTTCCGGGTGGAGGTCCTCGCCGGCAGCAGCGTCGCCGGGACCGCGGTACTGGCCGCCGGTGGTGACGCCCGCGTCGACGTGCCGGCCGTACCGGGAACCGCTGTGCTGGTCCGCGACGCGGTGGGCGGCAGCGAACTGGGCCGGCACACCGTCGGCGAACCGGTCTGCGGTACCCCGACGCCGACCCCGACCTCCGACGGCGGCACGCCGACCCCGACCCCGACCTCGGACGGGACGACGCCCGGCGGATCATCCGGTGCCCCGCCTGCGTCCGGTGGCGGTGGCGGATTGCCGGTCACCGGCGCCCGGACCACCCTGTTCGCCCTGGCCGGGTCGTTGCTGGTGGGCACCGGGGCGGTGCTGTTCCTCTTGGCCCGGCGTCGTCGGCTCCGCTTCACCGGCACGTTCGGACAGTAGGGGTGGCCGTCCGGAGGGTGTTGCGCTGCTGGCCGTCACGCTGGTGGTGACCGGCTACCCCGCAGGCGCCTCCAGAGCCTGAGCAGAGCACTCTCGCCTGGTGCACCGGCCCGTCGCCGGGCCGGTGCACCAGGCGTCAGACACCACTGAGATCGGAGATTCGATGTCGATCGCACGACGAGGACACCGACTTCCCCTGGCCACCGTCGTACTGACGGTCCTGGCGCTGCTCACTCCCGGGCCGTCGGCCGCCGCAGCCGAAGAGAAGTTCCGGCCGGCGGCTAAGGACGCCGTCAAGGACGGCTACGTCGTGGTCCTGGCGAAACCGAAGTCCGGTGAGGAAACCGTCGAGCAGACCGCCGACCGGCTGCTGGCGACCCATCCGGGCAAGCTGGAGTTCACCTACCAGCACGTGCTGCGCGGCTTCGCGGTCACGACGACCCTGGAGACCGCGCGCGCGCTCAGCAAGGAACCCGAGATCGCGTACGTCGAGCAGCAGGTCGAGCTGGAGTTCCTCGGCGACCAGGTGGACGCGCCATGGGGGCTGGACCTGAGCGACCAGCGCCGGGGGATGGACGACATCTACCGCTGGGACTCGGACGGCTCGGGCGTGCACGCGTACGTGGTCGACTCCGGAATCCGGCAGAGCCACCACGACTTCGACGGTCGGGCCTCCGCTGACGTCTCGTTCGGCGATGCCGGCACCGGCCCCGGTGGGTCAGCCGACTGCAACGGCCACGGCACGACGATGGCGGGAGTGGTCGGCGGTCGGGTCCACGGAATGGCCAAGGAGATCCGCCTGCACTCGGTACGGATCGGTTGCCGCGCCGGCACCACGGCGGCCCTCCTCGCGGCCGTGGACTGGCTCGCCGTCAACGCGGTCCGCCCCGCCGTGGCCAACTTCAGCTTCCGATCGGCGCCCAGCACAGTGGTCGACGCTGCGGCCACGGAGTTGATCAGGCGTGGCATCACGGTCGTGGCGGCCGCTGGCCAGAGCAACGAGGACGCGTGCGGCTCCTCCCCCGGCCGGGTGCCGGCGGTCGTCACGGTCGCCGCTGTGCACGCGTTGAAGGACCGCACCGCAAGCTCCAACTGGGGCGGGTGTGTGGACCTGTTCGCCCCGGGCGAGAGTGTGCCGACCACGACGAATGCCAGCGACACCAGCACCGGACTGACCGGCGGGACCTCCATCGCGACCGCGCACGTCACGGGGGCGGCGGGCCGTTACCTCCAGCGTTTCCCGGACGCCTCACCGGCTCTGGTGGCGGCCACCCTGATCAACGAGGCGAGCCGGGACCGGGTCACCGACCATCGGGGCTCACCCAACCGGGTGCTCTATACCGACGTCAACGGTCCGGGCAACGACGGTTTCGGACGTACCGGGGCGGATGTGAACGGCGACGGCCGCGACGACATCGTCACCTTCGTACGTGGCACGCCCGCCGACGTGTGGGTGGCGCTCTCCACCGGGTCGAGCTTCGGCACCGGGACGAAGTGGCACGAGTACTTCAGCGCTGGTGAGGAGATCCCGATGGTCGGTGACGTCAACGGCGATGGCAGGGCCGACCTGATCACCTTCACCCGTGGCACCAGCGCAGACGTCTACGTGGCACTGTCGACGGGATCGTCGTTCGGGCCCTCGCAGCGGTGGCACAGCTGGTTCGCCGCGTCCAACGAGACTCCGGCGGTCGGTGACTTCAACGGCGACGGCCGTGACGACATCGCGACCGTGACCCGGGGCGTCCTCGGCAGCCCCTCGGTCAACCGCACCGTGTACGTGGCGCTGTCGAACGGGACCGGCTTCGTCGGCACCACCGTGCGGTGGAGCGACTCCTTTCTCGGCGGCGACGCGGTGCCGCTGGTCGGCGACTTCGACTGCGACGGGCGTGACGACCTGGCGGCCTTCGAGCGGGGCATGGCCGGCCGGGTGCTGGTCGCTTCCTCGCGGGGTGACCGGTTCGCGGCTGCGACGCTCTGGAGCTACCGCTTTGCTCGGGGCACCACGGTACCGGCGGTCGGCGACTTCAACGGCGACGGGTGCGACGATGTAGCGGAGTTCTCCCGAGGCGACGCGCCGTTCGTCCGGGTGGCCCTCTCGATGGCCGGCTACTGGGCCACGCGGTTGTTCGGTGATCCGACTGTTTGGCACCACGACTTCGCCGGTGGCGTGGCGGTCCCCGGCGCGGGCGACTTCACCGGCGACGGTCGTGCCGATGTGGTCGCCTTCACCAGGGGCAATGCCGCGGATGTCTTCGTCGCACCGTCGACCTCGGAGGCGTTCTCGGCCGACGTCCGCAAGTGGAACGACTGGTTCGCCTACGGCACGGAGGTGCCCATGCCGTCCGTTATGTGGTAGTCGGGCCTTCGGCCGAGCCGACCGGCGGCGCAGGGACGGACCACGCTGTCCCCGTGATCTGAACCGATTGGCTGCGGAACGGGTATCTGGAGTCTCTACGCGAGTTTGCATGCTGCCGCAGCTTTGGATCTTGGCTGTTCGGGCTGGTAGGGGGTCTTGTCGCGGATGCAGGCCCAGAGGACGTTGAGGCGTTGTCGGGACAGGTCCACACCGCAGGCAAACAGCTACCGATCGAACCGTGCGCGCTGGCCCTGCCCCTGCCGAAAATCTCATCCGCCCTGGTAGGAGCCGGTGCGCGGGGGCGTCCGGGATGTCGACCCGGATTGCTTTCGCTGGGGCTCTCGCGCGGCTGGCGATCGCTGCGGCATGATGGTCGGCCGTGCTGCTGCGACTGGCCTACCTGGGTGTGACGAACGCGTTCGCCATGCTGCGTCTGCTGCCGATGAGCGATCGAGACAAGGACGTGGAGATCCTGGCGCTGCGCCATCAGATCATGGTGCTGGAAAGGCAGCTGGGCACGGAGAGGGTGCGGTTCGACGCGAGTGATCGGGGGTTGCTGGCAGCGCTGCTGCACCGGGTGCCGCGCGACGTGCTATGCAAGGTGCGGCTGCTGGTGCGCCCGGACACGGTGCTGCGCTGGCATCGCAACCTGGTCGCCCGTCGTCACGCAGACGCGTCTCGGTCTAAGCGCCCGGGCCGGCCGCGGACCGTGCACTCGATTCGCGCCCTGGTGCTGCGCCTGGCGGGGGAGAATCCCGGCTGGGGGTACCGGCGGCTGCACGGCGAACTGCTCGTCCTCGGCGTGAAGTGGCCGCCTCGACCGTGTGGGAGATCTTGAAGGAGGCTGGGATCGACCCGGCGCCCGAGCGGACCTCCAGCACCTGGGCCGACTTCCTCCGTTCCCAGGCCGACGCCCTGCTGGCGTGCGACTTCCTGGAGACGGTCACCCTGACCGGAGCGCGGCTGTACGTGTTCGCGGTAATCGACCACGCCAGCCGCCGGATCCGGGTCCTGGGCGCCACCGCGCACCCGACCGCCGCATGGACCGTGCAGGCGGCGAAGAACCTCGTGATGGACCTCGAGGACACCGGTTGCCGGGCGCGGTTCCTGATCCGGGACCGGGACGGAAAGTTCCCCGAGTTGTTCGACACCGTCCTCGCCGACGCGGGCATCGACGTCGTGCTCAGCGGCGTCCGGATACCCCGCATGAACTCGATCATGGAACGGTGGGTACAGACCTGCCGCCATGAACTGTTGGATCGGACCATGATCTGGAACCAACGGCACCTGCTCCACGCGCTGCGCGAGTTCGAACAGTTCTACAACGGCCACCGTCCACATCAGGGCATCGCGAAAACGCGTGCCCGTTGCACCCGTTGCCCGCACCGATCGCCGATCCGGACAGACTCACCCGCCTCGACATCCGAAGACGCGATCGCCTCGGCGGCGTCCTCCACGAGTACGAGAACGCCGCGTGACCTGCGCGGACGAGGTTGTCGGCAAGGGCAGCGTCAGCCGAGCGCGAGCGACACCCCAGCCACGACGGCGTACGCCGTCACCGCGGCCAGGATGATCGCGAGCGTGCGCCAGCCCTCGCGGGCGCGGAGGCAATGCGCCCCGCCGAGCACGAACGCGAGGCCGAGCAGCACGAAGCCGATGATGTCGTCCTCGCGCGGGTTCTCGATGATGCCGCCGGCGAGCCGCCAGACGATCGCGCCGACCGCGATGAGGGCTCCTGCGACGACGAGCGCCCAGAGCGCCGCGAAGAGCAGCCCGCGCGGTCGGTCCTCCGACGCGACACCGCCTGCGGGCAGGCTGCGACGGTCGGGCGCGAGGAGCACGATCGGCACGACGAGCAGGGCGAGCCATCCGACCGCGAAGATCGCAGCGCCGACGAGGTCCTGACCCTGGATGGCCGACGAGACCACGCTGGTGATGCCAATCGCCGCGACCATCGCGACGAACCAGGCGGTGAGCGCCGACCGCCGGCGCGGCAGTACGGCGAGGACGATGCCGGCGGCGCCGACCGCGCCCATGACCGCGGCGCTCACGGTGTCGGCCATCCGGTGCAGTTCCGGCGTGCGGGTCCAGCCGTGGTCAATGGTGTCGGCGAAGCTCACCCACGGCGTGAGGATTGACAGCCACACGCCGAATCCGACGATGAGCAGCAGCGCGATCGCGGCGACGATGATGCGGAACGCGATGTGGCGACGGACTCGCGTGGGCGACGCGGGCACGGCCGGAAACGCTTCGGCGGACAGGGACATGGAATCTCCTCCGGATCATGAACTGGTGGACTGGGTCGTGCTCGACCAGCGTCGCGGCACGAGGGCGCCCCGGGACAGGGCGAGGGAACCCGTCGACTCGGGCGATGTGCCCGGCCGAACGGGACACTGGCCCGTGGCGTCCCGGGCGCACGGGCTCCAGACTGATCCCCATGTGGGTTCCGAGAGTCTTCGTCGGCGCAGTCGCCGTACTCGTCGGCGTGGCCGGCCTGGCGGGCGCGACGGCCGAGGGGTTCGCCGCGGCCGCCTACGGCGCACGGCTTCCCCTCGCGCTCGCGCTGGCCGGCACGCTGGTCGGTGTCGGATGGTCCGTCGCCGGTGCGCTCCTCGCCTGGCTCCGCCCCGCCAACGCGATCGGCTGGCTCCTCCTGGTCGTCGGGGCCATGACCCAGCTCTCGATGACCGAGGAGGCGTTCGCCGCAGCCGAATGGCTCGGCCCCGCAGCGGCTGCGGGCGACCGGATGGCACGCGCTCCCGGACTGGTCCTCACCCTGGTCGGCGGATGGAGCATCATGACGATGCTGGGCACGCTGCCCGCGTTCTTCCCCACCGGGCGCCCGCCCGGACGTACCTGGTGGGGGCCGGTGGGCGTCGTCGCCCTCGGCGCGGTGCTCATCCAGCTGCACTGGCTCGCGGGGCAGCCGTCGGACGGCCCGCTCGGCACCGTGTCGTTCGTCGTGTACCTGGCCGGTGCGGCGACGATCTGGGTGCTCGCGACCGTCAGGTTGGCCAGGTCGGCCGCGCCGCGACGCCAGCAGCTCGCGTGGCTGCTCGGCAGCGTCATCCTCATCCTCGTGGTGAACTTGCTCGGCGACAGCCTGGTCGCCCAGGTCGCTCAGGTCACGAGCCTGTACCTGCTGCCGGCGGCGATCGCGATCGCTGTGCTGCGTTATCGTCTGCTGGGCATCGACGCCTCACCGCGGGCGGATCCGGTGCGGGTCGTAGCCGAGATCGGCACGCACGTCGGCGCGCCGGCCGACACCGACGGTGAACTGCTCAACGCGGTACTCGCCGCCGTGCGGCGGTCGGTCGGCGCCCCCGGCGCCCGGATCCGCGACGCCTCCCGATCGGTGATCGCGTGCAGCGGCGACCTGCAGCCCGACGTCGAGCTTCCCGCCACGGCGTTCAGCGCCACCCTGGCGGTCGGCGACATGCCGCTCGGCGTGCTCGAGGTCGCGCCGAAATGGCCGCAGGAGGGGTTCGCACGGCGCGAGGAACGGATGCTCGCCGCGCTGGCCGCGCAGGTGGCCGCCGTGCTCCACGCGCGGGGCCTGGCCGAACAGCTGGAAGCGCAGCGGGATGCCACGGTGGACGCCCGCACCCGGGAACGCGAACGGCTCCGCCACGAGCTGCACGACGGGCTCGGGCCCGCCCTGACGGGGATGGGACTGGGGCTTGCCGGACTGGAGGACGCGATCCGGGCGTCCAGTGCGACCACCGCGCTGCAGATCACAGGGGTGCTCCGAGCCGAGGTGGCCGGGACCGTGTCGGAGGTGCGTCGCATCCTCGACGACCTGCAGCCGGCGGCGCTCGAGGAGCGCGGCTTCGCCGAGGCGATCCGGCGCGGGGTCGTCTCGGTGGCCGCGACCCTGCCGGTCAGCGTGGAGGTCGGTCCGCTGCCCGTGCTGCCGCCGAGGGTGGAGCAGACGGCCTACCGGGTCGTGGCCGAGGCGGTGACCAACGCCGTCCGCCACGCCGGCGCCACGCAACTCGACGTGCGCGTGCGAGGCGACGAGGACGACAACCTCGTTATCGACGTGCGCGACGACGGCGCAGGATTCGACCCGTCCCGGCCGCCGCGCGGCGGGATCGGCCTGGCCTCGATGCGGGCACGCGCCCGCGAGCTCGGCGGCGAGGTCGCGATCAGCTCGTCGGACACGGGCACCACGGTGACGCTGAGGGTACCGACGGCGGTGCGGGTCGCATGAGCATGTCGGTCGATGCATCCGCCCCCGTGCGTCTGGTCGTCGCCGACGACCACCCGATGTTCCGCTTCGGCCTGCGCGCGGCGCTGGCCTCCTCACCCGACGTCGAAGTCGTCGGCGAGGCCGCCGACGGCGCGGAACTGGTCCGTCTCGTGGAGGAACTCTCGCCCGAGGTCGCGCTCACCGACCTCGAGATGCCCGGGGTCGACGGGCTCAGTGCCCTCGCCATGCTCACCGCCCGCTTCCCCGACCTCGGGGTGCTCGTGCTGACGATGCACGCCGACGACGAGCGGCTGCTCGCCGCGGTCCGCGCCGGCGCCCGCGGCTACCTGCTCAAGGGCGCGGAGCGCGAGGAGATCACCCGCGCCGTCCTCGCGGTCGCCGCAGGCGGCACCATATTTGGCGGAGAGATCGGTCGCCGGATCGCCGCGTACGCGACACGGCCGCCCACCGCCGCGGGCAAGGTCTTCCCAGAGCTCACCGATCGCGAGCACGAGGTGCTCGGCCTCGTGGCGGCAGGGCTCGGCAACCATGAGATCGCGGCCAAGCTCGTCCTCTCCGAGAAAACCGTACGCAACCACGTCGCCGCCATCCTCGCCAAGCTCCAGGCACGCGACCGTGCGGCGCTCGTCGCGCGCGCCCGCGACCGCGGACTCGGGCAGCATCCGGTCGCGTGACGTTGTGCGCGGTCGAGGATCGGCGCCTGCGCCGCGTCTCGAGACCTGCACGTCGGTCTCAAGAGTTCGATCAGTTTTTCCGCGACGCTGGCGGGCCGGGCGTTGGCCTGCTCGGCCCGCCGGGTCGACGGCAGGCGGAATGGCCTACGGCAACCACCCACGGCCCGCGATCAGGAGAAGTGCGTCTTCGGCCGGCTGAGTCGCTCCCCGTTGGTGATCAGGTCGACCTTCTCGTTGTAGAAAGCGATCAGCCCGGCGATCGGCAGGAGCGCCGCGGTGGGGAAGGTGTACGACCAGGCCAGATCCGGGTGGACCGTGCCGGCGACACGCACGGACCAGTAGCGGCTGGTCCGGCCCTTGTACGGGCAGGAGGTCGTCGTCTCTGACGGCACAAGGTGCCCGAAGTTCACCTCAGTCCGGTTGAGGTAGTAGCGAGTCGGCAGACCGGTCTCGAAGACCAGCACCGGCGACGCCGACTCGGCCAGCACGACCCCGTCGAGTTCCACCCGCACGTGACGAGTGGACCGAATCGCGTCCACCCGGGCATACGGATTCCGGGGGTGTACGAAGACCTCCTCGTCCTCCTCGAACCAGCTGTCCATGGCGGCCCAGTCGAACCGCACGGTGTCCGCCAACCCTGGCAGCGCGTCGTCTCCGTACCACCGGGCGGACGAAGGACGGGACGTGTCGCCGACCCGCAGCCCATGCACCCGCCCGGTCCCACACCGGATCCGCTCCGTGCGGTGCTCATCGATCAGGAGGCTACGGTTCACGTCGGCGACCGGGATGTAGTACTGGGGGTAGAAGGGCTCCTCCCACACGTACTGCGCCCGCCTGGTGTCCAGCACCAGTTCGTCGGCAAGGTAGGCGCGGATCCGGCGCGGCACCGGCTCAACGCGGTCGTCCGGGGCGATTGCCTTCGGATAGTTCGGCACCCTGTCCTCCAATTCAGCAACAGCCCGGTTCGGGGGTATTGGCTCAACGATCAGGAGGGCTTGGGTGTATCGCCGATTCAGTGTCCAAGCGCTCGGCGACATCGTCGCCGTGCTTCGCGACGCGACCCCGCCGAGCGCCGCGATCTCGACCGGGCGCAGGACCGGGTCGCGGCGCTCGCCGACCCGGTCGGCTTCGTGGAGTCGGACGTGACCCGCGCCGATTACGCGGCCAGAATCGTGCGGGGCGGCCTGCCCGAGGCCACGGTCCGCGCCGACTCGCAGCGCCGCCAACAGTTTCCTCGACGCGTCCGTGGACGATGAAGATCAAAACATCGCTTTCGCTGGGCAGGCCGTCCACCATTTCGCTCACACCTCAACGGGGAGTCCGGCTTTCGAGGGTGCGGGGCCCTCAGGCGACGATCGGCAGCCGTCGCGTGTTCGGGGGAACCTCGTTGATGCACGCCACCGGATGCCCGGCGTCGCGCTCGACCAGGGCTGGCGGCGCCACCGCACAGGCGTCGAGCGCCTGCCAGCAACGGGTCCGGAACCGGCAGCCGCTGGGAGGGTTCTCCGGGCTGGGCGGGTCACCCCGGAGCAGGATCTGCTCGCGTCGGGCATGCGGGTCCGGCACCGGCGCGGCGGAGAGCAACGCCTGGGTGTACGGGTGCGCCGGCTGGTCGAAGATCTCCGACACGGTGCCGGTCTCCACGACGGTGCCGAGGTACATCACGGCGACCCGGTGCGAGATGTGCCGCACCACGGACAGATCGTGGGCGATGAAGATGTACGCCAGGCCGAGGTCCCGCTGCAACGTCCGGAGCAGGTTGATCACCTGCGCCTGGACCGATACGTCCAGCGCCGACACCGGCTCGTCGCAGACCACGATCTCGGGTTGCAGCGCCAGCGCGCGGGCGATGCCAATGCGCTGCCGCTGTCCACCGGAGAACTGGTGCGGATACCGGTCGACGTGCTCGGGATTGAGGCCGACGGTATCCAGCAGCTCCTGGACCCGGCGGCGGCGCCGTTCGGCGGTGCCTAGTTCACCGTGCACGGTGAACGGTTCGGCAATGATCTGGCCGACGGTCATTCTCGGGTCCAGCGAGGAGTACGGATCCTGGAAGACGACTTGAATTCGCCGGCGCAGGTCGCGTAGTTCCCGTCCGCGCAGGCCGGCGATGTCGGTGCCCCGGTAGCGGATCTGCCCGTCGGTGGGCTGTTCCAGTCGGGTCAGCAGCTTGGCGAGGGTGGACTTGCCGCAGCCGGACTCTCCGACGACGCCCAGCGTCTCGCCCGCACGCAGCTGGAACGAGACGCCGTCGACCGCCTTGACCACTCCCATCTGCCGGCGGATCAGGCCGCCCCGTCGGACCGGAAAGTGCTTGGTCAGCCCCTCCACCTCCAGCAGCACCTCGCCGGTCATGACGTGCTCCGACGGGTTCGGCCGATGACGAAGCCGAAGTTGTGCGGGTGCACCGGATGGCTGCGCGGCACCGAGAGCAGGATGCCGTCGCCGGGCGAGCGGTACTCCTCGAGGACGGTGAGGTCGACCGGGGAGAGCAGCCGGCCGAGCAGTTCCCCCTCGGTGGTGGCGGTCAGCAGCCGCTCCTCGGTGATCTCGGGTACCAGCATTCCGCCGTAGGTGGGCCGCAGGTCCCAGGCCACCTCGACGTCCGTGACCGACCGGGACGTTACCGGCTCATCGAGCATCCCCAGGGAGGCCATCACCCGGCGGACGCCGTCAACGTTGCGGGCGACCCACTCGTCCTCGCTGCGGAAACCGAAGCCGAGTCCGCCGACCTCGACGCCGATGGATGGCACCCCGGCTGCGGTGGCGGCGTCGAAGACCGAGTTCGGGAAGACGACCGCGGCGTCCTCACCCTGGATGTACGGCATCCCGAAAGCCACGGCCAGTTCCCGGCTGGCCGTGGACAGCGGACCGGTCGCGTCGTAGAGAACAACGCCCCAGGTGCTGCCCCACGGGCCGGGGTGGAAGTCCAGCAGGTGGGTGGAGCGCTCGACGATCTGCTCGACGAGCACCCGGCCGGTCCGCCCGGTAATCGACTCGGTGTCGCGCAGGATCGCCTTGTTCAGGTTGACGAAGCCGACCTGCTGGATGTCGTTGGAGTACCGGGTGACGGTGCGCAGCGCGTACGGGTTCGCGGCCGGCACCACCACCAGGGTTCCGCGCAGCGTGGCCGGGTCGGTGCCGGCCAGCACCGCGCGCAGCACCGCGTGCGAGAACCACTCGTTGCCGTGCACCCCGGACAGCAGGGTGAGCGTCGGCCCGTCGGCAGCGCCGGTCACCGCGTGGGCGTGGATGGCCAGTTCCGAGCCGTCCAGGTCGGTGAGTACGGGGAACCGGAAGAGTCGACGTTCTCCGGCCGGGGCTCGTAGCGGCGTGCGGTTGGTCATGTCGTCACGGCCTTTCCGGGATCGGCGAGGTGGGGGCGGGTTCCGGTGGGAGGGTCATCGTGCGGGGGCAGGTGCAGGCACGCGGCCCGGTGGCCGGCGGCCACCGGGACGAGATCCGGCACCGCCACCGAGCAGTCCGGGGTGCTGATCGTGCAGCGCGGGGCGAACGCGCACCCCGGCGGCAGCGCGGTCATCGTCGGCGGTGAACCGGGGATCGCCCACAGTTCCTCGTCGGCGGGCCGGTCGAGGCGGGGTACCGAGTTCAGCAGCCCTCGGGTGTAGGGCATCGCGGGGTGGTCGAACACGTCGGCGGCGGTGCCGACCTCGACCAGCCGGCCGGCGTACATAACCGCGATGCGGTCGGCGATCTCGGCCACGATGCCGAGATCGTGGGTGATCAGCAGGATTGCCGCGCCGGTACGCTCCCGGACCGCCCGCAGCGCGGCGAGCACTTGGGCCTGCACGGTCACGTCCAGGGCGGTGGTGGGTTCGTCGGCGATGATGAGGTCGGGATCGTTGGCGATGGCCATGGCGATCACGACCCGTTGGCGCATCCCGCCGGAGAACTGGTGTGGGTAGTCGCCGAGCCGGTTGCGGGCGTCGGGGATCCCGACGGTGTCCAGCAGTTCCACGGCGCGGGCCCGGGCCGCGGCCCGGGTGCAGGCCTGGTGGACCCGGACCGCCTCGGCGACCTGGTCGCCGATGGTGTGCACTGGGCTCAGCGAGGACATCGGGTCCTGGAACACCATGGCGATGCGGCTGCCGCGCAGCCGCCGGAACCGTGGTTCGGCCAGCCCGACGAGTTCCTGGCCGGCGAAGCGGATCGAACCGCTGACGGTGGCGGTGGGCGGCAGCAGTCCCATCAGCGCCGCGGCGCTGACGGACTTGCCGGAGCCGGACTCGCCGACCAGGCCGACCACCTCGCCCCGGCGCAGGTCCAGGTCGAGGTGGCGCACTGCCGGCACGTCGCCGTTGTCGGCGGCAAACACCACCCGCAGGTCGCGGACCGACAGCAACACATCGTCGGGTACCGGGTCGATGCGGGCCGCCGGCTGGGCCAGGTACCGGCGGCGCCGCGGCCCCTTGGTCTGGGTCGGGTCGAAGGCGTCGCGCAGCCCGTCGCCGATGAAGTTGATCGACAGCGCGATGAGCAGAATGACCAGGCCCGGGAAGTAGAACAGCCAGGGACGGGTGGCGACCGCGGACTGGGCGTTGGCCACCAGCAGGCCGAGCGAGGTGTCCGGGGGCTGGACCCCGAAGCCGATGAACGACAGCGCGGTCTCGGCGAGGATCGCGGTGGCGACCAGGATGGTCACCGACACGATGATCGGGGCGGCCACGTTGGGCAGAATGTGCCGCACCATGATCCGCAGATCGGAGGAGCCCAGCGCCCGGGCGGCCGAGACGAACTCGCGTTCCCGCAGGCCGAGCACGACCCCGCGGACCACCCGGGCGACGCTGGTCCACATCAGTGCGGCGAGGACGACCGCGATGAGCACCCAACCGCCATTGCCGGCGAAGTTGTGCCCGAGCACGGCGGCGACCGCGATCGTCGGCACGGTGAGGAACAAATCCACCAGCCGCATCAGCAACGCGTCGGTACGTCCCCGGTAGTACCCGGCGACGATGCCGATCACGGTGCCAACCAGTGCCGCGCCGAGCGCCACGGTAAGCGCGATCAGCAGCGACTGCTGGGTGCCCCGCATCACCTGGGCGAGCAGGTCATGGCCGAGCGAGTCGGTGCCCAGCGGGTGAACCGCCGACGGTGGCTGCGAGTTGTCGGGGGTGATCTCGTCGTGCCCGTAGCGCCACAGCAGCGGGCCGACGAAGGCGAACACCGCGACGAGGACGAGCACCACCGACGCGGCGGCGGCGAGCCGGTGCCGACGGAACCGGGCGAGGACGGTGCGCCGCTGTCCGGGCGTGGCGGCGTTGGCGGACACCGGTGGCGATTCAGCGGACACGGCGGATCCTCGGATCGAGAGCGGCGTACAGGATGTCGGCGAGCAGGTTGAACACGACCACGGCGACCGCTGCCACGAGCAGCCAGGCCATCACGGCGTTGACGTCCCGCCCGTTGATGGATTCCAGCAGGTAGTCGCCCATGCCCCGCCACTGGAAGACGGTCTCGGTGACCACCGCCCCGGCGAACACGGCCGTGAAGTCCAGCGCGATGACCGTCACCAGCGGGGTGAGCGCCGTGCGCAGGGCGTACTTGCGCAGCACGGTCCGCCGCCGCAGCCCCTTCGCGGTGGCGAGTTTCACGTAGTCGCTGCCGAGCACGTCCAGCATGGACGAGCGCTGGAAACGACTCCATGCCGCGAAATTGATCAGGACCAGGGTGATGGTCGGCAGCACCAGGTGCCCGGCGAGGTCGGCGATCCGGCCGCCCAGGGTGGGCGGCGGGATCACCGAACTGTCGCCGACGGTGTAGATCAGTGTATGACCGACCAGGGTGTTCAGCTCGATGCCGCCCTGCTTGAGCAGCACCGCCAGCCAGAACGACGGCATCGCCAGGAACAGGAAGCCGGTCGAGGTGAACAGGTAGTCCAGCCAGGAATATTGGCGGACCGCGCTGACGACCCCGACCAGGATCGCCAGCACGGTCGCGATCAGCATCGCGATGAGGACGAACCGCATCGTGATGCCCAGGCGCGAGCCGATCTCCATGCCGATGTCGGCGTTGCGGTCCACCGACGGACCGAGGTCACCCTGGAGGACCCCGGTCAGCCAGTTCCAGTACCGCTGTAGCACGGGCTGGTCCAGCCCAAGCCGTGCCTCCTCGGCGGCGATCGTGTGCGGCGGTACCGGTGGTTGTCGCTCCCGCAGTTCGGCCAGCGGATCACCAGACTTGGCGACGGCCAGGAATATCAGGAACGTCGACACGAACAGCACCGGTATGGCGACGAGCAGCCGCCGCAGGGCGAAGCCCACGATCTCCATGAGGAACCTTCCCGCGCCCGCTGCCGGTCAGCCTTCGCCGCCGGTGATCTTCCGGAGCCGTCCCCAGTGCCAGAACGGGATCCGGAAGTCGACCTGGTCGGCCCATCCATAGAACTCGTTGCTGCGCAGCAGGTAGATGCAGTACCAGAAGAGCGGGATCACGTTGACGTCCCGGGCCCACACCTCCTGCAAGCGCCGGTAGTGCTCGATCCGCTCGGCCGGGTCGGTGGTGGACCGGGCGGCGACGTAACAGGCGTCGGCGTCGGGGTTGGCCAACGCGAGGTGGTTGCGCTGCCCGCCGCCTTCCAGCCGGCTGGCGGTGATGTCCGGGTCCGGCATCATGTTGCCGCCGCTGATGGTCAGGTCGAAGTCGCCGTCCCGGCCGATCTGCCGCGCCCAGGTCTCCGAGTCCAGGCCGGCGAACTCGACGTGCACGCCGATCGCGGCGAGGTCCTCGGCGATGCTGCGGGCCAGCCCGCCGTGGCCGTCGAAGGTCGCCATGTAGAACATGCGCAGCGACAGTCGGCGCCCGTCGGCACCGCGCGGGTAGCCGGCCTCGTCGAGCAGCTTCTCGGCTGATGCCGCGTCGTGCCCGGCGGCGGTGACGTCGCGGGCCACGGCGAAGCTGCTGCCGGGGAAGAAGTTCGCCCACGGCTCGGACCAGCCCGGCTCGGCAAAGCGCTCGAGGCGGCTGCGGTCCACCGCGTGGGCGATCGCCAGCCGCAGCCCGCGGTCGGCCCACCGCTCCTGCCGGTAGTTGAAGCTCAGCAACGCCACGCCGGGCCCGCGCTCGCGGTAGACGGTGGCGTGGGCGGAGCCCTCGGCCAGCGGGAGCCGCTTCATGGTCAGCACGTCCTGCGGGGCGAAGTGCGCCCGGCCGTCGGCGATCATCCGGACGCACTCGTCGAGGTCCGGTTCGACGACGATGGTGACCCGGTCGACGCCGGCTGGGGGCCCCCAGTACCCGTCCCAGGCCTCCAGCACGATCCGCCCGCCGGGCTCCATCTCGACGAACCGGAACGGGCCGGAACCGACCGGCTTCTGGTTGTACGGGTTGGTCGCCCAGTCGGTGCCCTCGTACAGGTGCCTGGGCAGGACGTGGGTGGCGGCGAAGTTGCCGAGCTGGGTGAGGAAGGCGGCGTTTGGCTCCGCCAGGTGGTACTCGATCAGATGGTCGTCGAGCACCTTGATGTCGGCGATGCCGTGCAGGAAGGACGCGGCGTGGTAGCCGTTGGCCAGCGCGGTCAGGTGGGTGTAGGCGACGTCGTGGGCGGTCACCGGCTGGCCGTCGTGCCAGCGGGCGTGGCGGTTGAGGGTGAACCGCCAGCGCCGGGCGCCGTCCAGGCACTCCCAGTGCTCCGCCAGGTCCGGGTAGGACGCGGCCCCGCCAACCTCGGTGACGACGAGGCGGCTGAAGATGTTGTTGGCGACGAAGTAGCCGGCGCCCCCGACGACGTTGCGGTACGACTCGTTGATCTCGGTCGTGCCCTCGGGTACGACGACGATGTACTCGTCCAAGTCTCCTCCTCGGTGTAGTGGGTTGCCCGGGGATGCCCAGGCCGTTACGGAAGATCAGCGCCCGGGATGTCCGGGCGGCCGGCGGCGGGTCAGGCGGGCCGGATCCGGCCCCAGTGCCAGAACGGCACCCGGAAGCCAACCTGGTCCGGCCAGCCGAAGAAGCTGTCGCTGCGCAGGTAGTAGGCCGCGTACCAGAACAGCGGCACCCAGTCGACGTTGCGGGCCCAGACCCGTTGCAGCTCCCGGTAGTGCTCGCCGCGCCGGGTCCGGTCCGTGGTGGCTCGGGCGGCCGCGTAGCAGGCGTCGGCCTCCGGGTCGGAGAGTCGGGCGTGGTTGCGCCCGCCACCGGTCTCGAACCGGCTGGCGGTGATCTCCGGGTCGGGGACCATGTTGCCGCCGCTTATGATCAGGTCGAAGTCGGCGTCCCGGCCGATCTGCCGCGCCCAGGTCTGCGAGTCCAGGCCGACGACGTCGACCTCCAGCCCGACGGCCCGCAGGTCCTCGGCGACCGCGGCGGCGATGCCGGCGTGTCCGGTGAAGGTCTTCATGTACGCCAGCCGCAGTGCCGGCTGGTGGCCGGCTGAGGTGATGCCGGCAGCGTCGAGCAGCCGGACCGCTTCCGCCGGATCGTGGGCCGGCGCGGTGGCGTCCTCGGCGAACGCCCAGTCCACGGTGCGTGGCAGGTAGTGGGCGTACGGCTCGGACCAGCCGGGATCGGCGAGCGGGGCCAGCCGGCGGCGATCCACGGCGTGCGCGACCGCGGTCCGGGCCCGCTGGTCGCGCCACCGGTCCTGGGTGTGGTTGAAGCCGAGCACGGCGATGCCGGGGCCGCGCTTGCGCCACACCGAGGCGGTTGTGCTCCCCTCGGCCAGGTGCAGCCGGGGGAAGGTGAGCACGTCCTGGACCATGTAGTGGGCCCGCCCGTCGGCGACCTTGCGGACCGCCTCGTCCAGGTCGGGTTCGATGTCGAGGATGACCCGGTCGATCTGGGGACGGGGACCCCAGTACCCGTCCCATGCCTCAAGGACCACCCGCTCGCCGGGCACGTGCTCGACAAACCGGAACGGTCCCGAGCCGACCGGCTGCTGGTTGTACGGGTTGGTGGCCCAGTCGGTGCCCTCGTACAGGTGCTTGGGCAGGATGTGGGCGAACACCAGGTTGCCCAGCTGGGCGAGGAACCCGGCGTTGGGTCGCCGCAGCACGTACCGCAGCTCGTGCGGGCCGAGGACCTCGATGTCCTGCACGTCGTGCAGGAACGACGCGGCGTGGTACCCGTGGGCCAGCGCGGTCAGGTGGGTGTATGCGACGTCCTCGGCGGTGACCGGTTCCCCGTCGTGCCAGCGGGCGTGCCGGTTGAGCTGGAACCGCAGCGTCCGGGCGTCGGGGGCCATCTCCCAGTGCTCGGCGAGATCCGGGTAGGCCGCCGGGGAACCGGTGTCGAAGACGACCAGCCGGCTGTAGATGTTGTTCGCCACAAAGTAGCCGGCCGATCCGACGAAGTTGCGGTAGACCTCGTTGAATTCCACGGCCGGGGCCGGGACCTCCACAATGAAGTCCCGGCCGGGCCGGAGCTCAGCCGTCACTCTTGATACCCCACTCCTGAGTGTTGTAGCTGGTGCCGAAGCGGGTCGCGTTGGGCCGCACGTTGCCGAGGTCGCTGCGGTACGCGATCAGAGTCGGCGTCTGGTAGATCGGCAGCGTCACGGCCTGCTCGCTGATTCGGGCGTCGACCTTGTTCAGCAGGTCGATCACCTGCTGCGGGTCCAGGGTGCGGGCGGCGTTACTGAGCCAGCCGTCGATATCCTGGTCCTTGTAGCCGGTGTGGGTGCCCTTCGAGCCGAACACCGACTGGGCGGTGGCGGTCGCGATCACGTCCAGGTTGGTACCGAAGACGATCAGGTCGAAATCACCGGTGTTGACCGTGGTGCCGAGGCTGTCGGTCTCCTGGAGTTGGAGCGTGACGCCGAGCTGCTTGAGCTGGTTCTGGACCAGCACAGAGGTGTCCAGCCGGACCTGGTTGCCCTTGCTGTAGCGCATCCGCAGCGGCGGCACCGGCTTGCCCTTGGGGTCGGTGAGCCGGCCGTCGCCAATCACGTAGCCGGCGTCGGTGAGGATCTTCTTGGCCGCCTCGATGTTGCCGTCGCCGAGCCCCGCCGAGGTGACGTTGTCGGCGTACGCGTCGACGCCGTCCAGCTTCTGGCCGGGCATGAAGTTGCGGTTGCCCAGCGGCTTGCTGCCGGCCGCGAACTGGCCGATGGTCTTGTCGATGATCGCCTGCCGGTCGACCGCGGTGAAGATCGCCCGGCGCAGGGCGACGTCGGCCAGGGCCGGGTGAGCGGTGTTGATGTCCAGGTGCTCGTAAACCAGACCCGAGGCCAGCGCGGTGGTGACGTTGTTGATGCCCTTGAGCTGCTGGACGAGGTCGAGGGTGGGGCGGGGCACCACGACCTGGATCTCGTTGTTGGCCATCGCGGTGACGGCCTGCCGCTCGTCGGTGAGGATCCGGAAGACGAGCTGGTCGAGGTGCGGGCCGTCGCCGTACCACTTGGGGTTCTTCTTCATGGTGACCGACTGGTTCGGCACGTACTGGTCGATGAGGTACGGCCCGCCTGACCAGGTCGGCACGGTGGTGCTGAAGTAGTCGTTGAACGAGGTGGCCAGGTCGCCGTGCTGCGCGGCGATGTGCGCCGGCAGCAGGTGCGGGAACATCAGCCGCCATGGCTGGTAGGTGTTCTTGAACTCGACGGTGACGGTCTTGCCGTTGTCGCTGCCGGTGACTGAGGCGACCTGGTCGTACCCGGCCTGGGTGGCCGGCTCGCAGGTCGGGCACTGCTGCGGGTCCTGGACCTGCCAGGTGTACTTGAAGTCGTCGGCGGTGATCGGCGTGCCGTTGGACCAGGTGGCCTCCGGGCGGATCCGGTACTCGACGGTCTGCGGTGAGTCCTTGATGACCTTGGCCTCGGTGAGCAGCGCGTCGTTCTTGGCCATGGTGAAGTCCGGCAGGGAGATCATCGCGTGCGGAAGCACGGGGTTGAGGATCTGCCGGTAGCCGAAGACGTCACCGGTGGCGTGCAGGATGTTCCAGTTCTTGACGTCGACCTCGATCGAGTAGGCGAGCGTTCCGCCGTCGGCGACCTTGGCCTTGTTGGCGTCGACCTGGCCGGCTTTGACTCCGGAGCCGACGTCCTCACCCCCCGCCCCACTGGTGCAGGCGGCGAGGACGGGCAGCAGGGTGAACGCCGCTGCCGCCGCCCGGAGGCGGCGGTGGGGGTTTCGGTGTGGCACGGGGGACCTCCCGGTACGTGGACGTGCGTGGTGCTGCGAGGGGGCTGGCATCAGAGGGGTGATGCGCTAGTGCCGGGTGCCTGTACGTCAGCCAGCCGGTGTCACTCCGTCGTGCGCGGCGGGCCATACGGCCTCCGGCAACCCGGATGACTTTCCACACTGCGGATAGTAGTATCCGCAACGTGGGTGTCAAGTACTCGTTTAGCGGAACTCCCGTCGGCCGGGCGGACACTTCGCGGACGTCGGCGGATCGACTCGGGTGGCGGCAGCACCCGACCCCCCGCACCGCATACGATGTGCGCCGCGCGGGCATTGGCGAGCGCGAGACCACGGCGGCACGGGAATGAGGGATATGGCGCGCGGGAGCGAAGGCGACAGCGACGGCTCGGGCGGCGGCGTCCAGTCCGTCAAGCGGGCGTTACAGATCATGAATATGATCGCCGACACCGGAGCACCGTGCGGGCTGTCCGAGCTGGCGAGCGCCACCGGACTGCCGATCGCCACCATCCACCGGCTGCTCCGGACCCTGATCGGCGCCGGCATGCTCCGTCAGGAACCGGACCGGCGGTACGCGCTCGGCAGCGCGTTGATCCACCTCGGCGACCAAGCGCTATCGATGATCGCCCCGCTGGTCCGGCCGCACCTGGCGACGCTGGTGGACATCCTCGGCGAGACCGCCAACGCGGCCCGGCTCGAGGGGACGCAGATCGTCTATCTCGCCCAGGTGCCGTCCCGGCACCAGATGCGAATGTTCACCGAGGTCGGCCGCCGCGTGGAGGCGTACCGGACCGCGGTCGGCAAGGCGATGCTCGCCCAGCTTGACGACCAGGTGATCGCCGAGGTCTACGCCAACACCAAGTTCGTCGCCACAACGCCGACCACCATCACAGACCTGGACGACCTGATGCGGGAGCTGCGGACCATACGGGAGCACGGCTACGCGATAGACGACGGGGAGCAGGAGGTCGGGGTGCGCTGCGTGGCGGTGGCGGTGGCCGGCCCCCCCGGCACGCTGGCACTGTCGGTCTCCGGACCGACCGCCCGGATCAACGACAGCCTGGTCGCCAAGGCCGTACCGCTGTTGCAGCAGTCGTCCTCGGCGATCGCGGCGGCGAACCGGGCCAGCTACGCCGGGCCGCCGACCCCCCGGGCACCCCGCTAGCCTCGCCCGTCCGCCGGCCGGCAGGCACCGGCCGGCGGACATTGGGCACAGTTAACTGACGCTCCGGCAGCCGGTTCAGCTGGCGAGCAGCCGGTATGCCGGAAGGGTCAGGAAGTCGACGTAGGTCGCGCCGAGCGCGACCTCCTCGAACACCTCGCGGGCAGCCTCGTACCGGCTGGCGGCGAACCGCTCCGGGCCCAGCTCGGTCCGGAGCGCGGCGACCTCCTCGGCGATCAGATTCCGGACCAGCTCCGCCGTGACCACCTCACCGCTGTCCAGCGCCGTCCCGGTGTGCACCCACTGCCAGACCTGGGACCGGGAGATCTCCGCCGTGGCGGCGTCCTCCATCAGGTTGAAGATCGCCACCGCGCCGGTACCGTGCAGCCACGCCTCGACGTAGCGGAGCCCGACCGCGATGTTGTTGCGCAGTCCCGCCTCGGTCACCGCACCCGGCGTGGCCGCGATGTCGAGCAGATCGTCAGCGGTGACCTTCACGTCGTCCCGCTGCTGGTCGACCTGGTTGGGCCGATTTCCCAGGACCGCGTCGAACACCTCACGGCAGACCGGCACCAGGTCCGGGTGCGCGACCCAGGAGCCGTCAAAGCCGTCGCCAGCCTCGCGCTCCTTGTCCGCCCGCACCTTGGCCAGCGCCGCCGCGGTGACCTCCGGCTCCCGCCGGTTGGGGATGAAGGCTGCCATCCCGCCCATCGCCATCGCGTCCCGCCGGTGGCAGGTCGCGACCAGCAGGTCGGTGTACGACCTCATCATCGGAGCCGTCATCGTCACCGAATTGCGATCGGGCAGCACGAACCTGGAGCCTGCGTCACGGAAGGTCTTGATGATGCTGAACAGATAGTCCCAGCGGCCGGCGTTCAGTCCCGAGGCGTGCTCGCGCAACTCGTAGAGGATCTCATCCATCTCGAACGCGGCGGTGATGGTCTCGATGAGCACGGTGGCCCGAATTGTGCCGTTGGGGATGCCGAGCGCCTGCTGCGCGTAGCGGAACACGTCGTTCCAGAGCCGCGCCTCCCTGTGACTCTCCAATTTGGGCAGGTAGAAGTACGGCCCACTACCACTGGCGAGCAGCCGGCGAGCGTTGTGAAAGAAGTAGAGACCGAAGTCGACCAACGCCCCGACGGCCGGCGCCCCGTCCACCAGGAGGTGCCGTTCCTCGAGGTGCCAGCCGCGCGGCCGGACCACGATCGCCGGCAGCGGCCCGTCGGTAAGCTGGTACCGCTTGCCCTCCGGGCTCGTGAACTCGATTCGCCGTTCGATGGCGTCGGTCAGGTTGAGCTGGCCGGCGACAAGGTTCGCCCAGGTCGGGGCGGTGGCGTCCTCGAAGTCGGCAAGCCAGACCTTGGCCCCGGAGTTCAACGCGTTGATCGTCATTTTCCGGTCGGTCGGGCCGGTGATCTCCACTCGCCGGTCACGCAGGTCGGCCGGGGCGGGTGCCACCCGCCAGTCGCCCGCCCGGACATCCGCCGTGTCCGGCAGGAAGTCCAGCCGCCCGGTCCGGGCGATCTCGACACGCCGGCGCACCCGCTCTGCGAGCAGCCGGTCCCGGTCGCCTTGGAAGCGGCGGTGCAGGTCTGCAACGAACGCGAGCGCGTCGAGGGTGAGCACGTCCTCGCCGCCTGCTACGGCCGTTCCAACGATCGTCACCGAGGCGTCTGTGGCCACGCTCGACTCCCATCTTTCGTATCGTGAATACACAATTCCGCATGGCGGAAGACGAGGGGTACCATAACACCAGGGCGGGTCTTCCGAAACCACGTCCGACACCACGAGAACCCGGATGTGGCCCTCCCCGCCGATGGCTCCCCACGACCCCGGTCCGTACCTGGCGAGCCGGTCCCCCGCCGACCGGCTCGGGGCCGGCACCGGACTCAACCAGCGAGGCGAAGCTGCCGTCCGGAGTCCACACCGGACGGGTTCGAGCTCCTTCGGCGTGGTTGTCAGGCGATGCGGCGGGTCCGGGCAAGCGCGATCCCGCCGAGCAGTGCGGCGGTCAGCCCGAGACCGAGGGCCGCGTAGCCGCCGACGATGCCGTTGCCGGTACCGGGCCCACCGTCGGCGGTGACCACGACCAGCGCGCCGGCGACGATCCCGATGCCTCCCGCCGCGAGGGCCACCGCTGACGTCCACTTCGCGTTGCCGTTGGTGGAGCGGGCCAGAGCCAGCCCGCCGATGAACGCGCCAGCCAGCGCCACGAGGGCGGCGGCGGTGGCCACGACACGGTCGCCGGTCAGGGTGTACGCGTCGACGGTGGGCGCGGCGAGCAGCTCACTGATGGGCATGGGGGTCTCCTTCGTTTTCTCTGCCGGATGTCGCTAAATCCTGTCCGTTGGCCGGCCGGATGGCGTCGTGCAGACGTAGACATTCACGCTGCCGCCTGCGCGGCACGTGGCTGCTGCGGGTGCGGGCGGCGAGGCACGGCGATACCGCGTACGTGGTAGGACCTGGTCCGTCGTCGGCACGACTCGCCGGGGGCCGGCATCGGGCTATGGTGCGCGCATGAGCAGGATCGGTGTCCGGCAATGGCTGATCGCGGTCGGTGTGGCGGCGGTTCTGCTGCTCAACGGGCTGTCCGGTGACCGCTCCACCACCGGAGGTGATCCGCTCGGCTTCGCGTTGCTGGGCGCGGGCGGCCTGGCGCTGGCCGCGCGGCGACGCGCTCCGGTCGCCGTGCTGGTCGTCACCGGCGTGTGCGCGGTGGGCTATCAGGCCGTCGGTTTTAATGTGTTCGCGGTCGCGTATCTGGTCGCGGTGTACGCGGCGATGCGGGCCGGACACCGGACCGCCACCGCAGTGACCAGCGTGATCATGCTGGCTGCGCTTCCCGCGGCGGCGATGACCTCAGGCCTGCCCATCGGCGAGGCGTTCACGCAGGCCAGGGGTGTCCTCGAACTGGCCTGGCTGATCGCCGCCGGCGCGGCCGGTGAGGCGCTGCGCCAGGCCGAGCGCCGGGCGGACGAGGCCGAGCGCACCCGCGAGGAGAGCGCGCTGCGCCGCGCCGACGAGGAACGGCTGCACATCGCGCGGGAGCTGCACGACTCGCTCACCCACCAGATCTCGGTGATCAAGGTGCAGGCCGAAGCCGCCGTGCACCTGGCCCGCAAGCGCGGCGAGCCGGTGCCGCAGGCGCTGCTGACGATCCGCGACGCCGGTCGCGAGGCGTCCCGCGAGCTGCGCGCAACCTTGGAAGCGCTCCGCGACGACGGCAGCACCGTCGCGCACGGGCTCGACCAGGTTGCGGATCTGGTGCAGCGGGCACGGGTGAACGGCCTCGAAACAACGCTGACGATCGAGGGACACCGCATGGGATTGCCCGCCACGGTAGACCGGACCGCGTACCGGATCGTGCAGGAGTCGCTGACCAACGTCACCCGACATGCCGCGGCAGCCACCGCCTCGGTCCGCGTCGAATACCGTCCCGACGCGATCATCGTCCAGGTCGAGGATGACGGCACGGCCACGCCGGCGTCCGCGCTGGTGCCCGGTGTAGGGCTGCTCGGGATGCGTGAACGGGTAAGCGCCCTCGGCGGACGGCTCCGCGCCGGGGCTCGCAGCGAGGGCGGTTTCACCGTTCATGCCGAGCTTCCGGTGCCTGGGGCGTCGTGATCCGCGTCCTGCTGGTCGACGACCAGCCGCTGATCCGCAGCGGGTTCCGCGCGCTGCTCGATGCCGAGGACGACATCGTGGTGGTGGCCGAGGCCGCCGACGGTCGTGACGGGGTGACGCTTGCCCAACGGCACCTGCCCGATGTCGCGCTCATCGACATCCAGATGCCCGTCGTCGACGGCATCGAGGCGACCCGACGCATCGCCGCCGACCCGGCCCTGGCCGGGGTGCACGTGGTCATCCTGACCAACTACGGCCTGAACGAGTACGTCTTCAACGCCCTGCGAGCCGGCGCGGCTGGGTTTCTCGTCAAGGACATCCAGCCGGAGGACTTCCTGCACTCCGTCCGCGTCGCCGCACGCGGCGACGCGCTGCTCGCACCAGCGATCACCCGCAAGCTCATCGCCCGGTATGTCGCTGCGCCACCGCTGCGGTCCGACACCGGCGCGCTGGCGCAGCTGACCGCCCGCGAACGCGAGGCCGTCGCCCTGGTCGCACAGGGCCTGTCCAACGGCGAGATCGCCGAACGAATGGTGATCACCACGGTGACCGCCAAGACCCACGTCAATCGCGCCATGGCCAAGCTGAACGTCCGCGACCGCGCGCAACTCGTCGTGCTCGCCTACGAATCCGGCGTGGTGATCCGCGGCGGCCGATGACAGCTACGGCACCAGTTCACGCCAAGGCCGAGTCGGTCGACCCTGCTCAGTGGCGCGACGCCAGGCCGGGTACACGTAGGGCAAAGGCGGTCCGTGGGCGACTGGGCCTGGCAGGATGACGCCTCGTCAGGTGGCGGTCGGCGCGAGGCGGAGCAGCAGGTCGGCGTACCGGCTCGATTCGGCGATGGTGGCCGCGTTGGCCTGATCGCTGCCCTCGGCCCAGGCTCGGGCCGCGTCGGGGGTTTTTCCGAAGGCGACGTGGCGGGCGATGAGCCGTTCGAGGCGTACGGTCTCGTCCACCTCCAGGTACCAGGTGCTGTCGACAAGGTCGCGGATGAGCTTCCAAGGCTGCGTGTCGAGCAGCAGGTAGTTGCCCTCGGTGACCACGATCGGTGTCGCCCGGGGCACTGGGATGCTCGAACCGATCGGCTCCTCGATGTCGCGCCGGAACGCCGGAGCGTAGACGATCTCGTCGACCTGTTCGCGCAGCCGGCGGAGGAGGGCGACGTAGCCGTCCGCGTCGAAGGTGTCCGGAGCGCCCTTGCGGTCCCGGCGTCCCAGCGATTCGAGGACCTCGTTGCTCAGGTGGAAGCCATCCATCGGGACCAGGACGGCGTCCGAACCGAGCTGATGTACGAGGGCCTCCGCCACGGTGCTCTTGCCGGCACCGGGCGGTCCGACGATCCCGATGAGCGTCCGGTCGGATCCCACTGACAACGCCCGGGCGCGGTCGGCGAGTCCGGCGAGCGTGAGCGCCTCAGCGGGTGGCCTGGACATTGTCCGCTTTCCCGTGTTCCTGGTGCTTCTCGCGTGCGCAGCCGCACGAGTCTCGGTGCCGGAAGGCGGCCGGCACCACCACGGACTGCGGCGGGCGGTCCGGTTGCCGGATCCGGGCGAGCAGAAGCTCGACGGCGCTCGACGCAAGCCTGGCGGCGTCCTGCGCCATGGCCGAGATCTGGGGATCGAACAGGTCGGCCCACTCGAAGTCGTCGTAGCAGATCACGGCGATGTCGCGGGGCACCTTCAGGCCGGCACGGCGGATGGCTCGCATCGCCCCGAGGGTCATCTGGTTGTTCGAGACGACCAGGGCGGTGGCGGGTTCGTCCGAGGCGAGGTGTTCGACGAGACGCTGCTCCGCGACGTGTTCGTCGGACTCCCCGGCGATGACGAGGCCCGGATCGGTCGCCAGCCCCAGCTCCGCTACGGCCTTGCGGTATCCGGTGAGCCGGTCCTGGGCGGACATCTCCCTCATGGCGCCGCTGACGTAGCCGATCCGGCGATGTCCCTGCGTCGCCAGGTGGGCCGTGAGGTGGTGGATCGAGTCCACGCACTCGGAGTACACCTGGTCGCCCGGCAGGGTCGACCGGCGGTCGAGGAAGATGATCGGCAATTCCTCGTCAAGCAGCTTCCGCAGGCACTGGGTGAGTTCCTCGTTGCCTTCGAGTGGATTCACGATGAGCCCACTCACCCGCCGCGCCAGCAGGTGGTTGATCACGTCCAACTCGACCTCGGGGTCGTCGTTGGTGTCGGCCAGGATCAGGGTGTACCCGGCCCGGCGCAGGTGCCGCTCGATGTCCCGGATGAGCGCGGCGAAGTACGGGTTGGTGACCACGGACATCGCGAGCCCGATGGTGTCTGTCGACTGGGTGGCCAGGGCTCGGGCTGCGAGGTTGTGCCGGTACCCGGTCGATTCCAGCGCTTTGCGGACGAGTTCCTCGGTTTCCGGGGCGACGTTGCGGGTCTTGTTGAGCACGTGCGACACGGTCGTCGTCGACACCCCGGCGATCCGTGCCACCTCTGCCATCGTTGCCACTCGCGCTCTGCCTCTTTCCCGTGCGGCTACCTGTCCTGCGGCTGCTGCCGGCTGCCGGCGCACTGCGAGGAGCTTCAATCTAGCCAAACGCAAGCCCTTGCGCAAGCGGTTGCGCGTGGATACAGTTCCGCCATCATCTCGGCGCGCAAGCGGTTGCGCAGAAGAGAAGTGCTGGTGAGGGCTATCCGACGGCGTAGTACGGCCCGCATGGACATGGGGTGCGGAACTCCCCGCGGTCGGCCATATCAGCCCGACAAAGGAGCACGTGGCATGAAGAGAACCCTCCGGACAGTTATCGGCGTAGCCATGGCAGGCACCCTCGCCTTCTCGATGGCCGCCTGCGGCGACGGCTCGACCGCGAACAGCGGTGGCGACGACAAGCAACTGACCATCGGGTTCGTCCCGGGCATCGCCTCCGACCCGTTCTTCAAGGCGATGCAGATCGGTGCTGAGGCGAAGGCCAAGGAGCTGGACATCAAGCTGCTGTGGCAGGGAGCGCCGGGCGAGTACTCACCCCAGTCGCAGATCCCGTTCGTCGACTCGATGCTCACCCAGCGGGTGGACGGGCTCGTCCTCGTTCCCACTGATCCGGACGCGCTCCAGCCCAGCGTCACCAAGGCGCAGTCGGCCAAGATCCCGGTCGTGACCGTCGACACCACGGTCACCGACCAGAGCTATCTCACCTCGGCTATCACCGGTGACAACGTTGAGGGTGGCCGGCAGGCGGCCAAGACCCTGGCCGAGCAGATCGGCAGGTCCGGTGAGGTCTTCCTGATGTCCGGCTCGCCGACGGCGACCACCAACCAGCTGCGGGAGAAGGGCTTCACCGAGGAGTTGAAGAACTACCCGGACATCAAACTCGTCGGCAAGGAGTACGCCAACAGCCAGCCGGCCAGGGCGACCTCCGCCGTCAACACGATCCTGCTGAAGCACCCGAACCTCAAGGGCATCTTCGCCGTGGACGGAACGTCCGGCACCGGTACCGTCGCCGCGCTGCGAAACGCGGGCAAGTCCGGCCAGGTCCAGCTCATCGGCTACGACGCCTACGAGAACCAGGTGGCCGACCTGAAGGCCGATGTCTTCAGCGCCCTCGTTGCTCAAAAGCCCGGCGATCAGGCCGCGCTCGCGCTGCAGAACCTGGTGGACACGATCCGTAACCAGAACGTCGACAAGATCGAGAAGGACGTCGTGATGTCGAACGTGGTGATGACCAGGGACAACCTGGCCGAGACCGAGCAGTACCAGTACCCGGCCAAGTAATCGGCAACAGCGGCGAATCGTCACGAGGAGGGATTGCCATGACGGCCGACACGATGCAGCAGGACGCGACTGAGACCCGAGGCGCGCGCCTGAGAGCGGTACTACTACGGCAGGACGTGATCCTGCTCGGCGTGCTGGTCGTCATGGTGGTCTTCTTCACGACGATGAACCCGCTCTTCTTCACCCGGTTCGCCTTCGCCAACATCCTGCAGGACTGGGCGCCGGTCATGTTGCTGGCGATCGGGCAGACGTACGTCATCATCACCGGCGGCATCGACCTGTCGGTGGGGTCGACGCTCGGGCTGAGCGGCGTCGCCGCCGCCATGACGATGAGATCCCTGAACGAGGGCGGTACCGCCACCGGCGCGACGATCGCCGTCGGCGTGGTGGTGGCCCTGGCCACCGGTCTCGCGGTCGGCCTGGTCAACGGACTGCTCATCACCCGGGCCAAGCTGGCACCGTTCATCGCCACGCTGGCGACCATGGGCGCCGGGGCCGGCCTGACCCTGGTGCTCACCGGTGGGGTCCAGATCGCCGGCGGCCCGGCCGCGGTGATCCGGCTCGGCAACACGCAGTACCTGAACCTGCTGACCATCCCACTGATCATCGTCTTCGCCGTCCTGGCGGTCACCTGGCTGGTGCTCAGCTTCACCCGGTTCGGTCGCTGGACGTACGCGGTGGGCTCCAACGGCTTCGCCGCCCGGGGCGCCGGGATCGGCGTCGACCGGCACCTGCTGAAGGTCTACATGCTGGCTGGGCTGATGGCCGGCCTGGCCGGTCTGTTCGTCTACTTCCGGCTGGGTTCGGGCTCGCCCACCTCCGGGCAGGGCCAGGAGCTGGCGGCGATCGCCGCGGCGGTCATCGGCGGCACCAGCCTGGTCGGCGGCAGCGGGCGGATGTCCGGCACCGTGCTCGGCGCGCTCATCACGACCGCGGTGCTGAGCGGTCTGATCCTGATCGGCGTCGCGCCGAACTGGCAGCAGGTGGTCATCGGCCTCCTGATCGCCGTGGCGGTCGGAGTCCAGCAGATCAACGTTCGTACCAGGAAGGGAGCAGGCCGTGGCTGACGCGCCCATCTACGAGGCCCGCGGGGTCACCAAGTCCTACGGCAGCGTGCAAGCGTTGACCGACGTCGACCTCTCCATCCGGGCCGGCGAGATCGTCGGACTGGTCGGCGACAACGGGGCCGGCAAGTCGACCCTGGTGAAGGTGCTCTCGGGCGCACACCAGCCGGACTCCGGAAGCGTCTACCTCGACGGCGTGGCGCGGGCGTGGAAGTCGCCGCACGAGGCGCTTGAAGCGGGCATCGAGACGTTGTATCAGGACTCCGGCCTCTGCCCCGACCTGACGGTCAGCGGCAACGTGTTCCTCGGTCGGGAGAAGCTGCGGCCGGGGCTGCTCGGCAAGCTCGGGTTTCTCGACAACAAGGCCATGGCCCGCGTCGCGCACGAGGAACTGGAACGGGCCGGAATCGGCCTGACCGGAGTACGCCGGAACGTGAACCAGCTCTCCGGTGGGCAGCGGCAGGCCGTGGCCATCGGCCGCGCCGTCGCCTGGGCCCGCAAGGTGATCGTCCTGGACGAGCCGACCAACCACCTCGGCGCGCGACAGTCGGGCGAGGTGCTGAAGGTGGTCGCGGGGGCGCGGGAACGTGGCCTGGGCGTCGTCTTCATCTCCCACACACTCCCGCACGTGCTCCAGGTGACCGACCGCATCGTCGTGTTGCGCCTCGGCCGGGTGGTGGCCGACGAGCCGACATCCTCATTCACCCCGGACTCGCTGCTGAAGGTCATCACCGGACTGCAAGACACCGGGACGGGGCCCAGGACATGACCGTAAGACTGCAACTCGCCATCGACGCACCGGAGCACCTCGCACTCATCCCGCGCGTCGGTCAATACTTCGACGTCATCGAGGTCGGCACGCCCGTGCTCAAGCGCTTCGGGCTCGCCGCCATCAGCACCGTACGGGAGCTTGGTGGCGGCAAGCCGGTGCTCGCCGACACCAAGACGGCGGACGGCGGGGCGTTCGAGGCCGAGATGATCTTCGCCGCCGGGGCCGCCATGATGACGGTGCTCGCGCACGCCTCGCTCGCCACCCGCCGAAACGCCGACGAGGTCGCCCAGCGGTACGGGGGCGAGGTGGTGCTGGACACCATCCTCGACGGCGGCCTGGACGTCGAACCACTGCTGGACGGTCGCCCGCCGCAGGACGTCTGGCTGGCCCTGCACGCCCCGTCAGACGCCAGGCGGGCCGGCGTCGGGACCGAAGACCACATCGACCGGGTGGCCCAGCGGCGGCAGCGCGGATTCCGGGTCTCCCTGGCCGGCGGGATCCGACGCGCCAACCTGGCCCGCGCCCTCGAGGTGGCCCCCGAGATCGTGGTGATCGGCTCCGGCGTCACCGAGGCCACCGACCCGGAAGGAGAAGCGGCATGGATCAGGACCCAGGTCGACGCGTCGACTCCTGGCATCTGAGCGGCACCGAACTGAGGTCGGTCCTCTCCGGGCTGCCGGCCGACGAGTACGACCGGTTCGTCGCCGGCTTCGACCAGGTGACGAGCGGTCGGCTGTTCCTCTCCGGGCAGGGCCGATCCGGGCTCGCCGCGCAGATGGCGGCGATGCGTTTCATGCACCTCGGCCTGGCGGCGCACTTCGTCGGCGAGGCCACCGCACCGTCGGTGCGCTCCGGCGACACGTTGGTGATCGTGTCGGGCAGCGGGCGTACGCCGGTCAGCGTCGGCTTCGCGCGGATCGCCACGTCGCAGGGCGCGCGGGTCCTCCTCGTCACCCACCAGCGGGAGAGCCCGCTGCGGGACCTGGCGGACTCCTCGATCGTGCTCCCCGCGGCCACCAGCCAGCAGTTCGGCGGGACGCTCTTCGAGCAGTCGGCGCTGATCCTGCTCGACTCCGTCGTGCTGGAGCTGATGCGAACGCTGCCCGACCCGGACGCCACGATGAGCTACAACCACACCAACCTGCAATGACGGCGTCAGTAGGGCAAGGGTCGCCGGCCCCCGGCGTGGTCGTGGTGAGCGACGCGTTGGTCGACATCATCGAGTACGAGGACGGGACCCGCACCCGTCATCCGGGCGGTGCCGGGCTCAACCTCGCCGTCGGCGTACGGCGGCTCGGGACGGCGGCGGTGCTGGCAGCGCCGGTCTCCGCCGATCACCTCGGCGGGTGGCTACGGCACGCGATCGCCGACGCGGGCGTCACCCTGGTGCCGCTCGCCTGCTCGCTGCCGACCGGGACGGCGATCTCCCGACGGGTGGCCGGCGAGCCGGTCTACGAGTTCTCCGCCGCGATCCACGAACGGCGCTACTCGTACACCCCGGTGGACCTCGCGGCCATCGCCGCCGGCTCCGTCGTGGTGGTCAACTCGTTCCCGATGCACGACCCCGGCCAGGTAGCGGCGCTCGTCGAGGTCGTCCGCCGAGCCGGACGGACCTTCGTGGTCGACCCCAACGTGCGGCCCTCACTGGTCCGGGACGTGCCGGCGTACCGGTCGGGATTCCGGCGGCTCGCCGAGGTCGCCGACGTGGTCAAACTGAGCTTGCAGGACATCGCCGGCCTGGACGTCGGTGACCCTGCGGAGTTCGTGGCCGACCTGCTGCGCTCGGGCGTGCGGGCGGTCGTGTTGACCAGGGCCGCCGACGGAGTTTCCGTGCATACCGCGGACGGGGTGGTCGCGACCGCGCCGGTGCCGGTACGGCCTGGGCCGATCATCGACACGATGGGTGCGGGAGACGCGACGCTCGCGCGCCTCGTGTGCGGATTCGCCGAGTTTGGGATCGACCTGGACACATCCAAGTGGAGCGACCTGGCCCGCGAGGCGATGGACCTCGCGGCCGACGTCTGCCGGATCTCCGGCGGAAACCTGGCCGCCCTGCGGCTCACAGAACGGGAAGAGTGATGAAGCAACTGAGCAACGCCACCCTCGCCGCGCTGCCCGCCGAGGTGGACGCGCCCCGGTACGACCGGACGGCGCTGCGCGGCGGGATAGTGCACTTCGGTGTGGGGCACTTCCACCGCTCGCACCAGGCGATGTACCTGGACCAGCTGATGCGCCGCGGCCAGGCCACGGACTGGGCAGTCCACGGCGTGGGCGTCCGGCCCGCCGACGAAGGTGGCCGGAACCGGCTCGCCGCCCAGGACCACCTCTACACGCTGACGGTGAAGGAACCCGACGGCAACCGGCGCAACCGCGTGATCGGCTCGCTCCTCGACGTCCGGTACGCCCCGGAGGACCCGGCCAGCGTCGCGGAGCGGATCGCCGACCCGGCAACCCGCGTGGTGTCGCTGACCATCACCGAGGGCGGTTACGGCATCGACCAGGTGACCGGCGAGTTCACCGGGGAGTCTGCGGAGATCCAGTCGGATCTGCGCGCCGAGGTGCCGAACGCAACGCCCTTCGGGTTGGTGCTCCAGGCGATGCGCCTGCGGCGCGACCGCGGTGTGGGCGGACTGACCATCATGTCCTGCGACAACATCCAGGAGAACGGTGCCGTGTCCCGCACCGCGTTCCTCGGCTTCGCCCGGATGAAGGACCCCGAGCTGGCCCGCTGGATGGAGCAGGAGCTCTCCTTCCCGAACTCGATGGTCGACCGGGTGACGCCGGCGACCCTGGACGTCGACCGCGCCTACCTGGAGCGGACCTACGGCTACCGGGACCGGTGGCCGGTCACCTGTGAGCCGTTCCACCAGTGGGTGCTGGAGGACACGTTCGTCGCCGGCCGCCCTCCACTGGAGGACGTCGGCGTGGACATCGTGGCGGACGTCGAACCCTACGAACTGATGAAGCTGCGGCTGGCCAACGGCACCCACCAGGCGTTGTGCTACTTCGGTTTCCTGCTCGGGCACCAGTATGTGCACGAGGCCATCGCTGATCCGGACGTCCGAGCGATGCTGCTGCGTTACGTCGACGAGGAGGCGGTGCCGACCCTCAAGCCCATCCCCGGGGTCGACTTCCACGCCTACGGCCGCACCGTGATCGAGCGCTTCTCGAACCCGGAGATGAGCGACCCACTGACCCGCATCTGCGCCGACACCTCGGACCGCATCCCGAAGTTTCTGCTGCCCGTGGTCACGGCGCAGCTGAACAGCGGCGGACCGGTGGGCATCTGCGCCGCGGTCGTGGCGGCCTGGGCCCGGTACGCCGAGGGCGTCGACGAGCATGGCCGGCCCATCGAGGTGGTGGATCCGCGTCGGGACCGTCTCATGGCGACCGCCCGCCACAACGGGGACAACCCCACCGCGTTCATCGAGGACCGGTCGCTGTTCGGCACCCTCGCGCAGTCCGCCCGGTTCGTCGAGGCCTATACCGAGGCCCTGCGGCTGATCCGTGCCGACGGCGTCCGGGCCGCCCTCCGGCAGATCGTGGCGGCACCCTCGTCCTGAGCGTGGCCTCCCGGATCCGCACGGGCACCGCCAGACGGTTTCCGGTCTCCGGGCCGTCGCGGGCCGGTCGGCGGCGAGCTGGCCTTCAGTCACCTGGGGGCCCGGAGCCAACTGGCTCCGGGCCCGGTTTCTGCCACGCTCAGGGGCTGGTGCAGGTGACGTTGCTGGGTGGGGTGGCGCCGTTGCCAGTGGCGGTGAACCCGAACGTGGTCGAGGCGTTCGGGCCGACTGTGCCGTTGTAGGCGGCGTTCTTGACGGTGACGTTACCGGTGGTGCCCGTGTTGATTCCGCTCCAGAGGCTGCTGATGGCCTGGCCACTCGCCAGGGTCAGTCCTACGGTCCAGCCGTTGAGTGTCGTAGCGGTGTTGTTGGCTACGGTCACCTCAGCCTGGAAGCCGCCGGGCCAGCTGTTGATCGCCCGGTAGGTGGCGGTGCAGGTGCCCGGCTGACCGGTGGGCGGCGGGGTCGTCGGCGGCGGAGTCGTGGGGGGCGGGGTGGTCGGCGGCGGGGTGGTCGGCGGCGGGGTCGTGGGGGGCGTGGTGGACTCGAACTGACTGAAGAACCGCCAGATCTCACCCGAGGTCCACGTCCGGGAGTCGTTGGGGCTCGAAGACCCGTCGACTGGGCTGGGGGTGTGGTCACCATCGAACGCCGCCCACTGCACCGGGTACCCGGCTCGGCATCCTGAATAGGCAGTGGTGATGTGGGTGAGGCTGCCCCGGCTTGGCTCGCGTGGGCTCTGCGCGGTGCAGCCGTTGTTCCTGACGAACGTGTCGCGAATCTGCCGACCCTGGGAGATGTTCAGCACGCTGTCGTAAATGCCGTGGATGCCGAAGTAGGCGACCGGCTGGGTGCCGCCGTTACATCCGCTGAGGTTAGCCCCGGACAGGACGGTGACCGCGCGGATGACGGTGGGCCGGGCGCAGGCCACCGCGTAGCTCATGGCCCCGCCGTAGCTCCAGCCCAGGGCGAAGCGCTGGGTCGTGTCGACGCAAAGATCATTCTCGACCTGTCGGGAGATGTCGTCGAAGAGCGTCAGGTCCCGACCGTTGGTGTTGGCCCAACCGGCGTCGAGGCCCTGGGGCGCGACGAAGATGGTGCTGTTGTTCGACAGCGGCTGGAGCCCGTAGTAGCCGGCCGAGGTGACGTTGTTGGCCGAGCCGTTCAACCAGTGGAATCCGAAGATCAGTCGGTAGGGGTGGTTCCGGTCGTACCCGTCCGGGATCCGCAGGTTGTAGGTGCGACTCTGTCCGCTGCTCTGGATCGTGCGCGTCCCGCTGGTCAGTGTGGGGGCCTTGCCGCAGCCGGCGGTTGCCGCGAGGGTGCCGTTTGTCGCCGCCACCGCCGCCTGGCGGAAGCTGCCACTCAGCGCGCCGCCGGCGGTGGCCGCGAGGAGAACCGCTGCGGCTGCGATGGACGGGAATACCTGCCTACGTTTCAGCATTGCTTGACTCCTTGCCGTTGGGCGTCTTGTGCCGGCGGTGCTGCGTCGTCGATCGCCCTCGGTCCACTGGGCTGAGGGACGGGTCGCACCAGGCTGCCTGCGGCGGTGTGTCAGGAGCAGGGCATGTGGCCGGGGCGGAGTCGTCCGGCGACCAGCTGGGGTCGCCTGGCGTCGACGGAGTGGCCCGGACTGGTCACCGACCGGGAAGACGGCGGGAGGGACGCGCCCTCGGCATGTCTTCGCCGGCTGGCTGGGGTGACCTGGAGCGTGCCCTTCGCTCCCGGGCCAAAGATAGCATGTTATCGATAACATGCTGATCCAGATGAGCCCTCTGCCTGCGCGATTGTTCACGAACTGGCGACGCCCCGCAGGCGCTCATCAGCCTGCGGGGCGTCACTCGATCACTGCTGGAGCTGCGTTGGGCTGGTCAGCCCGACTTCACCGAGATGAAATACCAGACCTCGTCGGTGGTGCTGCCGTCGGCCTTGCGGCCCTTGACGACCAGGTACGTGCCGGTTGCCTCGGTCGGCGTCCAGGTGATCGACGCGCGGCCCTCCGCGTTGGCCTCGACCGCCCCGGGGACGCCACCGATGGTGTACTCGAACGACGTGATTCCGGGCGTACCGCCGCTGAACTCGAACCGGCCCTCGACGCCCACTCCCCCGCCGGAGGTGTCCTGCGGATACTCCTCGGAGAAGACGTACGGCGCGGTGCCGACCTGGAACGGGTACTCGGTGATCGGCGAGAGCCGGCCGTCCTCGGTGCGGCCCTGCACGGTGAGCATGTTGAGCCCGTTACGGTCCGGCACGACCGTGACCAGGGTGTTCCAACTGTCCCCGATAGGCACGGTCAGTTCTGGACCGTCGTTGAGCCGGTAGCGGTACTCCACCACTTCGGGAGTCCATGAGGTGCTGAAGCCGAAGTCACCGGGCACGCCGATGCCACCCCTCGGGCTCCACTCGGAGAACTGGCTCCACACCGAGACCCGCGTGTCGCGGACCGGGACCGTCATCTCGCGCTCCGGTGACGTCGTCCCGTCCTGAGCGACACCGGTGACCCTGGCCGAGAACCAGCCGCCGCCCGCCTGCGGTGTGAACGACACGGCCGCCGTGCCATCCGGCCGTGTCGCGACGGTCTGGTCTTCACCGAAGTCGAGCGAGTAGCGGAACTCCTTGGTGTCGGGCAGCACCGAGCGGAACGTCAGCGTCATCGGCTGACCGCCCGCACCGCCGTTTGCCGGGTCGGTGGTGACGACCGGCGCCTCGAACGGCTGCCAGGTGAAGGTCTTCTCGGGCGACCGGGTGCCATCGGCAAGCAGAGCCTGAACGATCAGCGTGTTGTCGCCGGTGTGCACCGGCGTCACGTTGATCTCCGTGCTGCCTCCGTAGCCGTCGAGCGCGACCTCCGGTCCGCCGTCGAACCGATAGGCGTACCCGGTCACGTCCGGCAGCTGGCTGCTCAGGTAGAACTGCACCGGCAGGCCGACGCCATCGATCCGCGTCAGGTGTTGCAGCGTCGGCGAGTACACGTTCGGTACCGGGTCGATGATGTTGAACTGGTGGTAGGTCTCCCTCGACTTGGTGCCGTCCGCCTGCACCGACTGCACGACCATGCCGTGCCATCCTGCGGTCGCCGTCCACGGCACCACAGCGGTGCCGTCCGCGGCCGCCTGGACGGTCTGTGCGACGCCGTCCAGGACATACTCGTAGGCAACGACGTCACGGTTGCGCGGCTTGAACGTGAACGAACCGGTCTTGCCGGCGATCTGGTCGGTGTCGAAGTTGAACTCGGCCGACTCCACCCCGGGAGCGTCGGTGACATAGACCCGCAGGGTGTCCTGACCGATGAGTTTGTTCTTCACGTAGCTGCTGACGACAACCTCGACCTCGCCGGTCTCGGTGAACGTCAGCTGACCGGTGGCTTCGCCGCCGACGGCCGTAACCCGGGTTTCGGGGCCGCCCTTGATCTGATAGCCAAATGCGGTCGTCTCGGGTTTCCGCGCGGTCAGCGTGAGCGTGCTCGGCAGGCCGACGCCGCCCTGCTCGATTTCCGCGCTCGGAGCGGTGGCGGCGACGTTGAAGCGGTAGCGCTTCTCCGGCCCCTGGTTGCCCACCGCGTCGACTGAGCGGATGGTGAGTTCCTCGAACCAGTCCCGCTTCGGGGTGTATTCGAGGACCGCCGTGCCGCCCGGACGCCGCGCCTTGACCTGAC
This sequence comes from Micromonospora sp. NBC_01638, assembly GCF_045209745.1. Classification (NCBI taxonomy): domain Bacteria; kingdom Bacillati; phylum Actinomycetota; class Actinomycetes; order Micromonosporales; family Micromonosporaceae; genus Micromonospora; species Micromonospora sp. NBC_01638. The sequence continues at coordinate 2,884,020 of NZ_CP109273.1, read as the reverse complement.
CGGAGTAACCGCTCGAGTCATGCCACGTGAACGCGACCACGTCGAGGTCGCCGCCCGCGTCGAGGCGGAACTTCCCCTTGAGGCCGGTGCCGCCGCCGGACGTGGTGCCCTCGGGGTAGAGCTTCGAGGCGACGGCCGGCGGGTTCGCCGGCGCCGTCTTGTCCATGACGAGGTAGCAGACCGTGCTCCACGGGCCGGCGTCGTAGTAGTCGCTGGCGCGGGCCTGCCAGGCAAGGAGGTCACCGTCGGCGTACTGACTCAGGTCGGTGCCGTAGTTGTAACTGTAGAACTCGCGGCGCTGGTCCGGGTGGTCCACCGGCCAGATCGCGTAGAGGATCGACGGGTTGTCGCCTTCGTCAGGGTCGTTCGCGGTGGACTTGAACGAGGTCGACGCCGCCGCTGGCGATGGCTTGGTGAGCGTGCCGCACGGGCGGGTCGGGCTCTCAAGGCGCAGGTCGGTCACGGTTGGCGGGTGGTTGGACGTGGAGCTCAGCGTCGGCTGCTGGAAGGTGCGGCCGGCGCGCGGGTCCGCCTCCTGGGCTGCCGTGATCCGGTATTCGATGGTGATCGATTTCTCGTGCCGGCCGAGCGCGGCGTTGAGAGTCGACACCATGTCGATGCCCAGGTAACTGGGGCAGTAGTAGGCACCCTGCCCGCGGTTGACGGAGATCAGCTTGTCGAGCTCGGCGGGCGGGTTGCTCCAGGTCGTCCCGGTCTTGACCGGGGCGGTCCGCCACAACTCGATCGTCGCGGCGGTGGAGCAGTCGGTGACGGTGTCCTCGTACGTGTACAGGTACGAGTTGTGCACCACCGTGCCCTTGAGCTGCGTCAGGTCGTAGGTGAAGTAGGAGCGGTAGGTGTGCGCCTTGTGCGCGTCGTCGACCAACGTGCCGACGGGCGGCGCGACCGACGGGTTGACGAATTTCGTCTTTGGGCTCTGCGAATCGAGATAGGCCCAGCTCGACAGAGGTAGATTGACCGAGGTGGCGGCGAGGGCCGGCTGGCCGGTGGCCAGGACGGCGGTGGCAACACCCACCACGGTTGCCAGCATCGCTGATCCGATGCGTTTCATTTGGACGGTTACCTCCACATGACGGCGCCCTGCTCGACTCCGTTCCGCGTCATCGTATCGACGAGCGACAAGGGTTTTTGATCCGAGGATCCACTGTGTAGCAAACCTGTCATTCCTGCGTTTTCACGGAAGCCACGTCGACGGCCGGTGTGCAACGGGATTCAGGCCCGCCGTTCCGCCCATTCGGCAGCAACCTCGTCCGGATCACCGGTGCAGAACAGCGGCGGATCGTGCAGCAGGAAGTCGCGGTGGCTGATGTTCCAGGCGTACGCCCCGGCCATGGCGAAGGCCAGCACGTCACCCACGCCGATCGGCCCGGCGCTGGCCGACCGGGACAGTACGTCCTTCGGGGTGCAGAGTTGCCCGACCACGGTGACCGGTCCTCCGTCGGTGCGCGGGCCGTCGCGGCCCCGCCGCCGGTGCACGCGGAATGGCTGCGCGTGCCCCTTCGCCGCCGGTGTGCGCAGGTGGTGGGTGCCACCGGCCACCACCACGAACCACTCGCCGTAGGAGCGCTTCACGTCGATGACCTCGGTGAGGTACGCACCGCAGTAGGCGGTGACCGACCGGCCCGGCTCGATGCGCAACCGCACTCCCGGGTACGCGTCGAGGACGTCCGCCAGGGCCCGGCCGTAGCCCTTCCAGTCGAACCGGGCCGCCGGATCGGTGTAGTCGACGGCCATGCCCCCGCCGACGTCGACCTCGACGGCACCGACCTCGGCGACTGCCCAGCGGACCACGGCATCGGCGACCGTGGCGGCGAGCGGGGCGTCCAGCCCGCTGGCCAAATGGGCGTGGATTCCGCGTACGTCGATGCCGGCGGGCGGGCGGCGGGCGCACTCGACCGCGTCGGCCGGGTCCATGCCGAACGGGCTGGGTCCGCCGCCCATGACCAGGCTCGCTCCGGGCGCGTCGACCGGCAGGTTCACGCGCAGCAGCACCTGGGCCGGCTCACCGCAGGCTGCGGCCAGCGCGCCGAGTCGCCGAAGCTCGGCGGGCGATTCGACGTGGATGCGGTGCACCCCGGCGGCGAGGGCGGCGGCGAGGTCCGCGTCGGTCTTGCCCGGCCCGGCGTACGCGGCCGGGGCCCGTCCCGGCAGAACCTCGGCCAGTCTCCGCAGCTCGCCACGGCTGGCGGCCTCGAACCCGTCGACGACCGGGGCGAGGGCACGCAGCACACCGGGATCCGGGTTGGCCTTGACCGCGTAGAGCAGCTCGACCTGCCGGGGCAGCGCCGCCCGGATGGCTCGGGCGTGCGCGGTCAGCGCGTCGAGGTCGTGGACGTACACGGGTCGCGTCACCGTGGCCCGCCCATCGGGTTGGGCACCGGCACGAACGGTGCTGCCCGGTCCGCGTCGCGCCGCCAGCGGAGCAGGAGGTTCGCCTTGGCCACCAGCGGCTCGCCACTCAGCAGCGCGCGCAACTCGGGCGGATCGTCGAGGTCGGCGGCCACCGCCTCGATGACGGCCCTCAGCTCCTGCCACAGCCGCCGTTCGATGCCCGGTCGCGCGTCGGCAAGGGCCCCGCAGATGCCACCGAGGTTATTGACGAACAGGCAGTAGACGATCCGGCGGCGGGCGTCGCGGGGGCCGTAGCGGACCTGCGCCGGGACACCGTCCGGCCAGGTGGTCCACCGATCGGTGTCGAGCTTCACCCCCTCCAGATCGCGCAGCAGCATTCGCACCGGGCGGCGGTCGCGGTCGAGCACGACGACCACGTTCTGCAGGTGCGCCTCGTGCACGACGCCGTGGCTGAGCCAGCAGTGCAGCACCGCCGGCACCAGCAACCCGACGTACGCACGCCACCAGGCCACCGGATCCGCTGTCCCGAGTGGTGCGGCGGCCAGCGCCGCCGCCAGGATCGGGGTGTCACCGGGACGCAGGTGCGGGCGCAGGCCGCTGCGCAGGATCGTCCCGTACGCCTCGTCCGGGCCGGGAGCGTCCACCGTCCGGTAGGCGGGCTCGGCGAGCAGCCCGACCCCGTCCGGCATCGGCACCCGGGCCAGCAGGCCGGTCAGGGCCACCGCGCCGGTGAGTTCGTAGCGGGCGTTCTTGCGGAGGCAGTTGGTGATCCGTACGTGCAGGCTGGTCTTGACGAACAGGTCGGCGTCCGGGGCGTAGAGCGTGCGGACGCTCGCCGTCGGCCGTACCGGCACACCGGCCTCCCCCAGGTCGCGCAGCCTCGGGTGCGTCGGCGGGATGAGCGACAGCTGCCAGGGATGCACCGGCAGGACGCGGTGACCGCGCGGGGGGCGCGGCGGGTCGAGGGCGGCCACGAGCGGATCGAACGGCCCGTCGCCGACGATCAGATCGTCCGGTACGGCGAGCCAGTGCAGCCGGAACGACGTGCGCAGCTCCGGCGCGTACGCCCGCCAGCTGTCCGGGTCACCGCTGCGCCACTTCGGGGTGGGGTGGTGCGGGTGGCCGAAGACCAGTGACTGCTCGGAGTCGACGTACGCGTCGATGGCGGGCTCGCCGGTAGGGGTCGGATCCTCGGCCGGCCGGTCGGCCAGCAGCCGGGCCACGGTGTCCCGGCTGGCCCGGACCTGCTCGGTGAACTCGTCGTTCACGAGGCCGGTACGGGTGGTGAGTTCCGCCGCGACAAGACCGGCCAGCCCGTCCGCGTCCAGGTCCTCCCACCGTCCGCCGTCGGTCATCCGCTGCACGGGGCCGGCGTAGCGGTGGGCGCCGAGCGGGGAGCCTCGCGTGACGACACAGCGCACGGTGACGCCGAGGTGCCGCAGCAGCAGACGTGCGGCACCGTCGACCACGGTCGGGGTGCCGTCCGGCAGGGCGAGCTCCCGGATCAGGCAGCCGAAGAGGGCGTGGGCGGCGGCCAGGTCGGCGAGCTGGCCGGTGTCGGTGGCCGGCCGGGAGCACAACCGCGCGCTCGTCATCGTGTCTCCCGGAGGTAGTTCGGGCCGGTACGCAGGTAGTACTTGTTGATGTCGGCGCAGCCCAGCCGCTGTTTGGGCAGCAGGGTGCCGGCGGTGAGCATCGCCTTGATGGGCAGGTGGGCGGCCCGCAGGACCCGCTCGGTGAAGGTTCGTATCGCCGGTCCGTCGCCCCAACGGTCGCAGGCGGCGGCGAGCCGGGGCGCCAGCGCTTCGGCGGGTGACGGCACGGGCAACCCTCGGGCGGCCAGGGCAAGCAGGGGTGCGGCGGCGGCCAGGTGCAGGGTGATGGTGATGAACACGTCGGCCAGCTCCGGTGGATCGCGTGCCCACATCCGGTCGTCGTCGAGGGCGAGCCCGCCGGGGCCGCCGTGGCGCGCGTCGAGTCGGGCGCCGTCGTTGTCCTTGTAGAGCAGGCCGACCGTACCGTCGGGGTGCACCAGCAGGTGGATGTTCTGCGGGTGCGCCTCGAGGGCGATCCCGTGGCGTAGCCAGAGGAAGACGTGCCAGTCGAGCAGCAGGTCCAGGTAGGACTCCAGGAGCGCCCCGGGCCGCTCGGGGATGATCCGTTCGAGGACGGTGCCCGCGACCGGGTCAGCCGCGGCGAGGGCGGCGACCGGCACCACGTGGACGCCAGCCAGGTCGCGGGGGAATCGGCGCAGCAGGAAGCTGCGCCGCTCGTCGCCACCGACGTGCGCCCAGGTGCTCTCGTCAGCGTGTCGGATCCGGCCGGCGAAGGCGGGTTCCGCGCTGGCGATCCGGTCGAGCAGCCCGGCGACGGCCGCGCCATCGCCGAGCGAGCCCGGGTGCAACGTACGTCGGTTGCGGGCGCCGAGGCTCGCGGTCGGCAGCGGCAGCTTGAGGTGCAGGTACGGGTCGTGGTCGAGCGCCACCGTCCGCATGGAGAGGGTGGGCCGCGCGGTGAGCACCGGCAGGTCCGTCACCGGTAGCGCGTCGCGGGCCGCGGTGATCGGGTGCGCCGGGAGCAACAGCTGATCCGGCCGCTGTGCGCGCGGCCACCAGGACGGGAGTTCGCCCACGAGCCGGACGTCCTCGGCGGAGGCGGCGTACCACCGCAGCGTGAGACGCGGGGCGTGCTCCGGGGCGTACCGGAGCAGTTCGTCGTCACTGAGACCGTGCCGGCAGCGGTCGGTGGGGTAGACCGAATGGCCGTGGTGGGCGGCGAGCACGTCGTCCAGGAGCGCCGCCGGCAGGCCGGTCGGGGTGATCGCACGTTCGGCGGCCACCTCGGCGAACACCCGTGCCTGGTTTCGGGCTGCGAGCCGCCGGGCGCGGAGGTCGGCGCGGCACTCGGCGCTGAAGTCCCGCCAACCGGTCTCGGCGTCGGCGTCGCCGTGTGGGGCGAGCAGGGTCAACAGTCCTTCCAGGGTGTCCGTACGGTGGGTGCCGTCGGCGCCGAGCAGCAGGACCCTCGGCGCGGCGCTGCGCAGGGCCTGCTGGAAGCCGTCCACCCGAACCGGGATGCGCAGCAGACCGGCGGGATGCGGCACCTGCCACCAGTCGGGCCCGTCCGGTTGGCCGGCGCTCAGCAGACCGAGGTGATCCTCGCGCAGCAGGGCGTCGAGCACCCGGGCGAACACCTCCCGCTCGCAGTCGTCGCTCACTCGACGATGGTCCACTGGAGGTCGCTGCGGAAGGCGGCCAGCGACTGCCGGACGACGCCCTGGTCGGGGCCGACCGCGTGCAGCACTGCGAGGTAGTCGCGGTTCGTCCCGGTGTGGTCGGCGGTGTGGCCCACCGCACGCAACGGATGGCAACCCAGCCGGACATCGCCGTGGACGATGTCCAGCCGGCCCGGTGCGGCGGCGAGCCGGCCGGACCGGTCCGCGCAGACGTACTCGACCTGGGCATACCTGTCGACGGTGGCGGGCAGGGCGAGAGCGGCCAACGGCTCGCCGAGGTGCAGCCGGATGACGTACTCGAACAACGGCACGCCGAGCAGCTCGGCGAGGATCAGGTCCATCCGGTCGCCGATGAGGCGATAGTTCACCTCGATCAGCCGGACCCGGCCGTCGGAGATGACGTACTCGGTGTGGCAGGCGCCGAAGCCGACCCCGAGCGCGTCGAGCCGCGCCCGCAACTGGGTGCTCGCCTGCTCCGCCGGGGGCGACCAGGCGAGGCGCTCCTCGGTGAAGGTCGGTGGCGGGCCGAGGCTGGTGCGCCACCCGCCGAGGGAGGCCAGCGCCGCGCCGTCGCCGAGGGTTTCGAAGGTCCGTAGTTCCCCGGCGAGATACTCCTCGACCACCAGGGCCACGTCTGGTCGCCGGCCACGGATCTCGGTGACCCGGGCGACCAGTTCAGGGTGATCGGCCACCAGGTAGGCGTCCTCGCTGGCCACCCCCTCGCGGGGTTTCACCACCGCCGGAAACATCCCGACCGGCACCTCCGGTGCGGCACCGGGGTCGAGGGTGATGGTGCGTACCAGATCGAGCCCCGCAGCCGCGATCGCCCGGCGGGCTGCGGCCTTGTCCTTGCAGCGACGGGCGGCGTCGGGGTCCTTGCCGGGCAGGCCGAGCTTGCGTGCGGCGATCGCGGTGGCCTCCTGGAGATGGTCGCTATTGGACAGTAGCGCCACCGGTCGGGTTGGTGCCGTCGCCGCGACCACCGCAGCCGCGTCCCGGACCGCGCACCGCGCCACCGGCGCATCCGCCGGCCATTGCGCGGGCCGGTCGGTCAGCACGGTGGTCGAGAGCCCGAGCGCCGCCGCCGCGGGGAGGAACCCGTCCAGGACGGCGTCGGTGGGGTTGAGCGCGGTCAGGTACAGCCGCATACCGTCGGTGCCGCCCGTGTCGGGTCGGGAGTAGTCCATGTCAGAGCGGTCAGGGTGCCGAGCCGGCCCTTCATGCCGCTTTCCAGTAGCCGAGGGAGGTCAGCCGGTCCTTGTCGACGCCCAGCGTCCGTCGGATGTGTCGGGTGATGCCACGGGTGGTGGCTGCCTCGCCGGCCACCCAGTAGTGACCCGCGCCGCTGGCCGGCAGGGCGGCGCAGACCGTGTCGACGAGGTGTTGGCCCGCGTCGCGCCGGGGCACCCAGGTGACGTCGTGGTGCGCCCGGGCCCGCGGCACGAGAGCCTTCGCGCCCTCGTGGGCGTACTCCAGCCAGACCGTCGCCGGGATGTCGGCGCTGGCGTCGAGCAGGCTGTTCACCGCGGGCAGGGACGCCGCGTCGCCGACGAGGTAGAGGTGCTCGGGCGCGGGGTCGGGCAGTTCGAACGCGCTGCCCTGCACGGTCGCGCCGATGGTGTCGCCGACCTGGGCCGTGGTGGCCCAGCGGGCGGCGCGGCCGTCGTGAATGGCGAATTCGAGGGTGAACCGGCCGGTGGACGGGTCCGGGTCCACCAGCGTGTACGCGCGCTGGTGTGCCCGGCCGTCGTTGTCGAACCAAAGCCGGATCCACATCGTGGGGTGCACGTCGCACGCCTCCAGCAGGCCACCCCCGTCCAGGAGAAGCCGCTGGTAGTGCCCGTCGATCGATTCGGTGCCCAGCACGGTCAACCGAAAGTCCCGGCCTCCCATGGCCTTGAGGACCAGGCCCTTCCAGTTCCGTTTCACGCACCCCTCCAGGTAAGGTCATATTTGGTTAGGGCAGGGTAACCTAAGTCGCGCCGCGGATGGAACAGAGGACAGCGCCCGATGACGTACCAGGAGAAGATCGCTGGTCTCGGCGAGTTGTCGTTGCTCACCGTGCGGCCCGACCGGGACGCCACACTCCTGCACGGCTGGGTCACTCTCCCCCGCAACTCCTTCTGGGGCATGGGGTCACACACCCTGGAACAGGTACGCGAGATCTACACCTTCGTGGACAGTCTGTCGACCCACCACGCGTACCTGATCATGGTCGACGGGGAGCCGATCGGCCTCTTTCAGAGCTACCAGCCCGAGGCGGACCCGGTCGGCGAGCGCTACCCGGTGCAGCCCGGTGACCTGGGGATGCACCTGCTGCTCAGCCCCGACCGGCGCCTCGCCCGCGGCCTCACCAACGCCGTCGGCCCCGCCCTCGCCCGCTTCCTGTTCCGTGACCCGGCCGCCCAGCGGATCGTCGTCGAGCCGGACGTACGCAACCACCTCGCCCTGCGCCGGCTGGAGATCGAGGGCTTCACCTTCGACTCGGAGATCGACATGCCGGACAAGCGCGCCCAACTCGCGTTCCTGACCCGCGCCCGGTTCGAGGCGAACCACCCGACGTCGGAGCGCACGCCCGCAGCGCCCGCGCTGACCGCCCTCAAAATCGGAGACTGACGGCAGCGGGTGGGATTACAGAATTCTCGGGCCGCCAGCCGGCCGGATGCGACCCGGGGGCCGTCAGCGGCGCACGATGGGCGGCGACGCCGGGTATGGTGCGGGGTGTCGGTGTCGCCGGGCGCTCGCCCGTGAACGAGACACCCTGATCGGGCGCCAGCGTGAGCGCCGAAACGTCACCAGGTCGCACGGCGCGAGTTGCCGGCGCCCAGACGCACTCCTTCGCAGAAGACAGGAATCCTGCATGACTTCGAACGACAACGGTCGCCCCGCCTTGTTTCTCGCCACGTCGAACGCCGATGGGCTCGATGGGGCGGCGGTGACCTTCGACGGCAGCGAGGAGGCCATGCGGCGTCTGCGCCACCCGTTCGCGGTAAAGCCTGCCCAGCAGGCCCCGACCGCTGGCGACGACTCCGATCAGCGCGGCTGATCCGGCCTTCGTCGAGCGTCACCCACCCGCACGGGTTCATACTTTCGGCTAGTAATTAATCCATCTTTCGGGTAGTGTCCGGGTCATCAAATGAATGACATGACGCGGTGGCGAGGCCCGTGATCGTGGCCTTGCGACAGCGCATTTTTGCCCGTACATGCGCCCCGGCGGCAGCCGGTTCGGAGATCTTCCGGTCGACTCGATCGACGGGCATGTCCGGGAAGGACCCACCCATGGCCATCATCGCCGGAACAGCGACCAGCACCCACCTCGGCCAGCGGAGCAGTGACCAGACCCCGGACGACCTTCTGGCCGTCATGGCGGCGACCCCGGCTGACGACCCTCGCCGCCCAGTTCGGCGGGACCGCGCCATCGAGGCCTGGTTGCCGCTCGCACGGCATCTGGCGCGGCGCTACGCCGGACGCGGCACACCCGACGACGACCTGGCCCAGACCGCCTCGGTCGGCCTCATCAAGGCCGTGGACAACTTCGACCACAGCCGCGGTGTCGACTTCACCGGGTACGCCATTCCCACCATCATCGGCGAGATCAAGCGGTACTTCCGGGACCGCACCTGGGCGGTACGCGTGCCTCGCCGCCTCCAGGAGCTGCGACTGTCGATCAGCGCGGCGAACAGCGCCCTGACCCAGACCATCGGCCGCTCGCCGACCGTGGCCGACATCGCGTCCTACCTCGACGTGTCCGAGGAGACCGTCCTGGAAGGGCTGGAGGGTGCACGCGCCTACCGGGCCACGTCGCTGTCCACCCCGATCGGGGTGGACGGCAACCGGGAACTCGCGGACACCATCGGCGGCGACGACCACGAGTTCGACCTCGTCGAGATCCGCGTCGCCCTCGGCCCGGCCCTCGCCACGCTGCCGGAGCGCGAACGCCAGATCCTGAGCCTGCGCTTCCATGGCAACCTGACCCAGGCCCAGATCGCCGACCGGATCGGTGTCTCGCAGATGCACGTCTCCCGGCTGATCACCCGATCGTTGGCCACACTGCGTCACCACCTCGTCGACGTCAGCGCCTTCTGACACCGGCACCCTCGCGCTGCCCCACCTCCCGGTCCACGCGCAGCAAAATCCACCGAATGCGGTCAGGAGCGGGTCGCGGCGAGGTTGCGGAGATGCGCGAGCGGCAGGTGCGGCGGCCGCCACTCCACGAAGAGGGCGGTCGCGTCGTCCTCAAGTCTGTCGTCCTGGTAGCCGACGACTGCGCGTACCAGGCGACGCATCGTCTCCGGGCTGGGCAGCCCGTCGTTGAGGGCGCGGTTGACGAAGTCGACGAGCCGGTCCAGCCCGAACTGCTCCCCATCCGCGCTCCGCGCATCGGTGATGCCGTCGGTATAGCCGAGGATGCGGTCGCCCGGGTGCAGATCCTCGACGTGCACCCGTGGGCGGCGGGGGGTCAGGTGGCCCAGGCCGAGCGGCAACGCGGTCGGCCCCGGCAACTCCCGAATGGCCTTGCCGTCGCGCAGCAACATGGCACCGGGATGACCCGCGTTGATCATGCTCAGTCGACCGGTCCGGTGGTCCAACTCGATGAGCAGCCCGGTCGCGAAGAAGTTCGGGTGCTCGGAACGCACCCACCGGTCGATGCTGATCGCCGTGTCGACCAGGTCGAGGCCACACCGGCGGGCGTTGCGGTACGCGCTGACCACCAGTGAGGCCAGGGTGCTCGCCTTGATGCCGTGTCCACAGGTGTCGAAGAGCCCGACGCTGAGCACGTCGTCGTTCAACGCGTAGTCGAAGATGTCGCCGCCGACGTCGTAGCACGGTTCGAGGATGGCGGTGATCACCAGGTCGTCGGTGGCGAACGTCAGCGGCGGAAGCAGGCCCCACACGATCTCGGCCGCGACCTGCATCGGGAGACGGCGCCGCATCCGCTCGACCACGTCACCGTAGAGCCGGCGGTTGACCAGGATCTGGGCGACGTTGACCGCCACCTCCCAGGCTGGCCCGTCCATGGCCTCGTCGGCGGCACCCGGCGAGACGACCTCCAGTACGCCCATCCGTTCGCACCCGAGCAGCAGGGGCACCCAGACCCGGTCCGGGTTGTCGGGCGCGCGCTGGATGTCGAGGTTGGTGAAGGCCCGGCCCGCGAGGGTCGTCTCGATCGACAGCTCGTCCCGGACGAGACCCGCGCCGAGCAGGGGCACAAGGAGGGACTGCGTGTAGTCGGCCAGATAGATCACGATCTCGCTGGCGTTGATGGCGGGAGCCGCGCGGGCGACCAGCTGAGACAGCTCGTCCGGCCCACCACGGGGCGCGTTGAGCTGCAGCCAACGCACCACCTCAGCGACGTCGACCACGCTCCACCTCCCCCTGTCCTCGCCGATCGTAGGAGCACGGTAGGGCGAGCGTGAGGCTACCCTGCCCCGCCGCGTTCCTCGCGTGCCGATCGCACCCTCCCGTCCCAGGCATCCCACCCATCTCACTAAATTCGCCATCTTTGCCGCATTAAGTGTGCAAAGGTCCGTTTTATCTATCGCTGCGGTTCGGTGCCGCCTCCAGTCGCCGCACGACCGGCGTCTGGTGAGATGCCTTCGCGAAAGGGCACGTCGTGACAACCAAAATGTTCAGCCATCCGCGGCGCGCGGTCCTGTCCGCACTGGCGGCCGTCGCCGCCAGCGGCACAGCCGTCGCCGTCCTGCTCATGAGCGGCACCGGCGCGAGCGCCGCCGAGGCACCGGTGAGTCTCGGGACGGCGGCGAACTTCTCCGTGCTGGCCGGCTCCACGGTCACCAACACCGGTCCGAGCTTCCTCGCCCAGAGCCTCGGCGTCAGCCCCGGCAACACCGCGCCAGGCTTCCCGCCGGGAACCGTCGGCGGAGAGACCCACCTCGGCGACGCCGTCGCACTCCAGGCCAAGAACGACCTGACCACCGCCTACAACGACGCCGCCGGCCGGACTCCGTTCACCAACCTTCCCGCGGAGCTGGGCGGCTCCACGCTGATCCCCGGGGTCTACCGGATCGGCGCCGCCCAACTGACCGGAACCCTGACGCTCAACAGTCAGGGCGACCCGGCGGCGGTGTTCATCTTCCAGATCGAGTCCACGCTCATCACCGCGTCCAACAGCAGCGTCGTGTTCATCAACGGGTCCTCGCCCTGCAACGTCTACTGGCAGGTGGGCAGCTCGGCCACGCTCGGCACCGGCACCCGGTTCATGGGCAACATCCTGGCTCAGGCCTCGATCACCATGAACACCGGTGCCACCCTCCAGGGCCGTGCCCTGGCACAGACCGGCGCTGTCACCCTCGACACCAACACCATCAACGCCCCGGTCTGCCTCCAGCCGACGGGAACGCCCACCCAGACCCCGACGGGCACGCCGACCGGCACACCGACGAGCACACCGACCGGCCAGCCCACGGGCACACCGACCGGCCAGCCCACGGGCACACCCACGGGCCAGCCCACGGCAAAGCCCACCCGTACGGCGCTGCCCGTCACCGGCGGCAGTGGCGGTAGCACCCTGCTGCCCGTCCTGACCGGAATCGGCAGCATCGCCGTCACCGCCGGCGCAGCCCTGCTGCTCCTCTACCGGCGCCGGACGTCCGAGTCCTGACCGATGTGCCCCGGCGGCCGGCGACCAGCCGGCCGCCGGGGCAGCACCACCAACGTCAGACACGCGCTCACCCAATTCCGTCACCCGGCGGTGGGGCCTCCACCATCGCGGTGAGGAGAGCGGGCACCGGCACGGTGGCGAAACCCACCCGGGCGTCACTCGCCCCGTACGGCAACCACAGCTCACCGTCGTGGACGAGCGCCCCGCAGGAGTAGACGACGTTGGGTACGTACCCGTCCCGGTCGTGCTCATCGGGTGACAGGAGCACACCAGGCAGGTGCGCGACGACCCGCTCCGGTCTGTGCAGGTCGAGCAGGAGCGCGCCGATCGCGTAACGGCGCATCGGCCCGACGCCGTGGGTGAGGACCAGCCAGCCGACGTCGGTTTCGATGGGAGATCCGCAGTTGCCGACCTGGATCAACTCCCAGCTGTCGCGCGGGGCGTGCAACGGGGTCGGGGCCTGCCAACGGTTCTCGCCGTCCAGAGCGGTCAGGCCAATTGTCTCGCCGTCGGCGCGGCACAGCGCCAGGTGCCGGCCGCCGACGGTACGCGGAAACAGCGCGATCCCCTTGTTACGAGCACCCGGCCCGCGCATCGGGGTCATCTCGAAGCGGCGCAGGTCGGTGCTGACCAGCGCACGGGTGGCGATGCTCCGACCGTCGTAGGCGGTGTAGGTGGCCCGGTACACCGGCCCGGACTCATCGACGAACCGGACGAAGCGCGCGTCCTCCATGCCGTTGCTCTCCGCCGGGGTGGCCGGCCAGAGCACCCGTTGGTGCAGAGCCGTGCCGGCGGGGAATGACGTGGCGTAGCTACCGGCGTTGGTGCGACGCAGTTGTTCGAGGGTGCCCAACCCGGTACTGCGGGAGAGCAGATCGGGTGGCAGGTTGCCGAGCACCCGCTCGAAGGTGGCCTCGTCGTACCACTCGGGCAGGGCGTCCAGCACGGTGGCGGCGACCTCGTTGTCGCAGTCCTCCTCGGCCAGGCCGGCAACGAGCAGGTCCCGGCGGTGCCGTACGCCCACCCGCTGCCCGACGGCCAACGGGCCGGACCGGTCGGCGATTGTGAGCTGTCGCCCGGGTCCGAGGACCGCGGTGGCGAACCCGATGGACGACACGTGGCCCTCGCCGACCTGGCGCAGGCTGACCGCGACGCGCAGTTGCCCGGCACCCAGATCGGTCTGGTCCGGGTGGACCACCATCGACGGGTTGCAGAGGGCGGCGGCCTCGACGGCGTACTCATGGCTGAAGTAGGCGCCGACCAGCAGTCGGCTGGTCGGCGAGAGATCCCGGGCCCGGGCGGCCCGGTGCCGGACGAGGTCGTAGTGGTGGTGGAACGTGCCGGCCAGGTCGCGGTGCCGGGCGCCGAAGCGGTCGAAGGTGTCCCGCAGCAGCCGGCCGGTCTCCTCGTCGTCGAGGTGCGCGACCCGGTCGATGAGGGCCTGCGCGCGGGTGCGTACCACCGCGGCGTCCTCACCCGGAACGAAGAGCTTGATGATGACCCGGCGTGGATCCGGTGTGAGGGTGACGTCCTGCCGGACGGCCAGACTCCGGGTCACGACCACCTCCGGGCGTGCTGCAGCGTGGAGATGAGCGCGAGGGTGGATTCGGCGCCCTGGTTCAGGTTGGGCCCGTGCGCGGTCAGCCCGTCGTAGCCGCCGCCGGTCGCCGGATCCCACATCACCGTGCCGAGGTCGTTGTCGCCGAGGAACCACCCGACCGCCTGCCGCACCCCGGTGTCCCACTCGGGGTCCCCGGTGACCATGGCCGCCGTGGCGCAGGCATCGGCGAGGGCGGCGACCTCGATCGGCTGCTGGTCGTGGTGCAGTCGTACGGCGCCGCGCCGCCACCCACCGGCGGGTACGACCGACAGCCGCCCGCCGCGGAGCTGGACAGTGCGCAGCCAGGTCAACATTCGCAGACCATCGTCGAGAGGTGGGCCACCCTCGCGAAGCTGGCTGGCCGCGATGACCACCTCGGCGAGGGCCGCGTTCGCGTAGGTCAGCTCCTGCCGTGGCCACGGCCACCGCGGGTCGGACCCGGCCGGGCCGACCGTGCTGGCCGCGTCCGCCAGCAGGGACGCGGCGGCGACGTGGCCCGGGTGCCGGCGGAGCACCTCGGCCGCGCCCAGACCGGCGAAGGCCATCGTGTGCGGGGCCTTGGTGCGCCGGGTGGCACCCCGGCTGAACGCGACCAGCGCCTCTTCGCGTACCCAGGACGCGGGGCTGCGGGCGACGGCCGTGCCCAGGCCCCACAGCGCCCGGCCCCACCAGTCGCCGAGCCCTGGTTCGTCGGCCCAGTGCCGGTCGTGCCCGAGTCGGTTGTGAAAGGCGCCGCCGGAGTCCTGCGCGTGGGTCAGGAACGCGAGGTAGCACTCCGCGAGCCGGAGCAACTCCTCGCTCGGCTCCGGCTCGCGGCTGACGACCACCAGGCCGCGGGCCACGTCGTCGGTGCAGTAGCCGTGCTCGCGGCGGACGATGCCGTGCCGGGCATGCTCGAACAGACCGGTGTCGTCGCTCAGCCGAGCCAGATGCGCGAAGCTCGGCGGGGGTGCCGTCACCCAGCGCCCACCCGTCGATGTCCAGGGGCGACCGGTGGTCGCCGTCACGCCGGCACGACGCTGACGGCGGGCGAGCGGGCATCAGTGAGCTCTACGGCGAGGGCACCGTAGCGGGCTGCCACCGCAGGCCAGCGCAGGTGCGCGGCCAGCGGGCGAACCCGGCCGGCCAACCGGGCGGTCAGGCCCGGTTCGGTCAGGACCCGCCGGATCGCCGCGGCCAGCGCCGCCGGATTCTGGTGGGGTACGACAAGACCCGGCCCACCGGTCAGCAACTCGACGGCATGCGGGAACGCCGTCGCCACGACGGGCACCCCGGCGGCCACCGCTTCGATGAGTACGCCGGAGGTGACCTGTTCGCGGGAGTCGTAGGGCAGGACGACCACGTCGGCGGAGCGGATCAACCGGCCCAGTGCCTCCTGGTCGTGGTAGACGTCCTGGTAGTCGACGGCGTGCGCGACGCCCAACTGGGCACCGAGCTGGTGCAGCCCCGCCCGGTACACCTCACCGTGGTGCTCGATCACCTTCGGGTGGGTGCGCCCCGCCACCGTGTAGGTCGGAGTCGGATCGAGATCCTGCAACCGCGCGAGGGCCCGCAACGACCACTCGATGCCCTTGCCGGGCCCGAGCAGCCCCCAGGTCAACAGGTGCGGGCGGGTGCGCCGGTCGACGGGCACACCGGCAAGCTCGGCAGCGCCGTGCGGGATGACCGTCACCTTGCCCGCTGACACGGCGTACCCGACGAGCAGCCGGTCGCGGGCGGTGTCGGTCATCGTGACAACCGCCCCGGCGGCGGCCACGATCTGCTCCAACAGGGACTTCTGCCGGGCGGAGGGCTGACGGAGCACGGTGTGCAGGACCACGATGCTCGGCACGCTGAGCCGCCGCAGTAACGGCAGGACCTCCTCGCCGTCGCTGCCGGGGTAGATGCCGTACTCGTGCTGGACGATCGCCACGTCGAAGGCGTTCAGGGCGGCGGCCGCGTCCCGCCAGCCGGCCGGGGTACGCGCCGACCACGTGTGCACGACCCCGGGCACGGGGCGCTGGTCGTCGCCGTGGTCAGTGACCCGGACGATGCCACCGTGGGTGCCGTCGGCGGTCATCTGGGCGGCGAGGGCGGCGTTGAACGTGGCCAGTCCACACCGGGTCGGTGGGTGGGTGCTGAGGAATCCGTAGCTGAGCATGGACGTCGGGCCTTCCGGTTGTCGGCCACCACCGGAGTACGGGGCGAGCCTCACGCGGGGACGGCGCACGCCGGTCAGCGTGTGTGACCGGCGGAACGGAGTTCGGGGCGGTCCTGTCAGTTGCGGACGAGCTGGTCGTAGACAGCGAGATAGTCGGTGACCATCCGGTCTGCGCCGAAGCGCTGCCGAGCCCGCGCCCGACACCCGGCCCGATCGAGGCCGGCGGCTTGGGTGACCGCCTCGACGGCCTGGTCGACGGTGTGGACGAGGAAGCCCGTCACCCCGTCGTCGACGACCTCCGGCATGGACCCCCGCTTGTAGGCGACGACCGGGGTGCCGCAGACCATCGATTCCACCACCGACAGTCCGAACGGCTCGTCGAAGGCGATCGGGTGCAGCAGCGCGGTGCTGCCGCCCAGCACCTCCGCGCGCCGTCGCGGACCCACCGACCCGAGGAAGATGACCTGGTCGCCGTCGATGTGCGGGGCCACCTGTTCGGCGAAGTACCGCTCGTCCTGCACGATCCCGCAGATGGTCAGGGGGCGGCCGGCGCGGCGGGCGACCTCGATCGCGGTGTGGGTGCCCTTGTCGGGATGGATCCGGCCGAAGGCGGCCAGCCCAGGGCCGGCGTCACCGCTGAACGGCAGCCCGCTGGGATCGACGCCGTGGTACACCGTGGCGACGTAGTCGAGCTCAGGTGCCCGGTCGGCGTCGGAGATCGACACGTACGACGAGCGGGCCCGGGCGTAGGCGGGCAGGATCCCCGCACCGGAGAAACCGTGCACTGTGGTCAGCAGCGGAGCGCGGCAGTGCTCCGCGAACGCCAGTGGCAGCCAGTCGAGGTGGCTGTGCACCAGGTCGAACTGCGCCGAGCGGGCCATCGCGTGGGAGACGTGCATCGCCTCCCACACCCGACCGTCCATGTCCGGATCGTCCGCGTACCCCCGTGGGCAGACTCCGTCGAGCTGTGCGGAGGTGACGGAGTCCAGTGTCGCGAAGAGCGTCACGTCGACGCCACGGCTGGCCAGCCCCTCCGCGAGCAGGCCGGTCACCTGCTCCCACGGGCCGTAGTGGTGCGGGGGCGTACGCCAGGCGACCGGGCCGAGCAGCGCCACCCTCACGGGGATGGCGCGTCGGCGAGGTCAGCTGGGTCGAGGTGCAGGGTGGCGAGCAGCCCGGAGTGCTTCGCCGGGTCCACCCGCTCCGGGAGCTCGCGCTCGACCCAGTCGGCCCGGGCCTGCTGGCCCCGGTCGCGAAGTGCGGAGACGATCCTGTGCCTGGCGATCCTCATCTGGTGCTCCCCTGGTTAAGGCGTTCAGAACGATCATTGGCACGGACAGCGGCGTGAACGCGCAGGTCACATCCGGACCATCAGCCGTCCGCGCCGCGCTGAGTTCGGCGAATCCGACAGCCGGGACGTGATCGGCGATCAAACAGCACGACCAGCACGTCGCGGCGATGGGGGATGACGATCGGTTACGCCCCGAATGGGCTGGTTGGCGACGACGTCTGGCGGCCACCGGGTCCCGGGCGACATGTTCACCGTACGCCCTCACGGTGTGTGGCTGCACGCGCACCGTCAGTCGGGCCTGTCGGAAGCGACCGCCTCAGTCCGCCCTCGCTGAGGCCAGCCAGCAACTCTACCCGAGTTGCAGGCGAAATGCGGAAAAGTCGCACAGGAAGCAGCCGTCGTAGAGGTTGACCACGACCAGGCACGGCGGCGCTGACGGCGAGATGGGCATCGAGGATCGCGTCGAGCGCCACCTCGACCTGCGGCACCGGCAGGTGCTGGAACGGATCCTAGGTTTCGGCCACCGATGCCGGGAACTCGTCCCAGCCTGAACCGACCTCCGCCGAGCAAACCCAGCGCGCAGCCAACCCGGGTGGAACTGGCGCTGCTCGACCACTGCCCCGGCGGTACCGTCCGCTGACCGGTGCGGCGGCCGACACCGCCGCCAGACATCGTTGGAGGCGCACCATGGAGCTGACCGAGCCGACCATCTGGAGCACCGACCGGTTGGAGCTGGGCGAAGGGCTGCGCTGGGTCGACGACCGGCTGGTCCTCGTCGACCTGCTGGCCGGACGACTGCTGGAGACCGACGGCGACGGCCCGGCCCCGCTACGGGAGTTGCGCCGCCTCGACGTTCCGCTCGGCGCGGTCGCCCCGGTGGCCGACCGGCCCGGCGACTGGCTGGCCGCCGCCGGGACCGGCGTCACCCTGCTGCCCGCCACCGGCGACCCCCGACCGGTCGTCGAGCTGGTCGCCGACGCGGCCGAGCCGACCCGGATGAACGACGCGGTCGCCGACCCGCACGGCCGCTTCTGGGCCGGCAGCATGACGTACGCCGGGGTGGCCGGCGGGGGCACGCTGTACCGGCTGGCCCCGGGCGCGGCGCCGGTGCCCGCGGTGACCGGGCTGACCATTCCGAACGGGCCAGCGTTCGACGCCGCCGGCACCACCATGTACCTGGCCGACTCGCCGCGCGGCGAGGTTGACCGGTTCAGCGTCGACCCCGGCACCGGGGCCCTGCACGGGCGGGAGCCGTTCCTGCGGCTCTCCCCCGCTGACGGCGGCCCGGACGGGATGACGGTCGACGCGGCGGGCCACCTCTGGGTCGCGCTGTGGGGCGGCGCGGCGGTACGCCGCTACCGGCCAGACGGCACGTTGGAGCGGGAGATCCGGCTGCCGGCGAAGCAACCTGCCGGTATCTGCCTGGGCGGCCCCGACCTGCGCCGACTCTTCATCGGCACCGCCCGCGTGGGGCTGGCTGCGGCAGGCCCGGCGGACGGCGCGCTGCTCGCGGTGGACGTCCCGGTCCCCGGCCTGCCCACCGCGCACGCCACCGCACCGGCGGGCTGACCGCTTCCCGGGCTGACCGCCTTCCGGGCTGACCGCCGACGAGCCTGACCACGGCGAGGCATACCGGACGCCCGGGCGGGAATAGCGGCAGGCGGGGTCACCCGCGGCCGGCGTGGGTCGGGCCCACCGGCAGGGGGCGAGACGATGAGCACCGTGGGACGGGCGTCATGAACGGGCCGGTGGGCGACGAGCCGATCGGCGAGTTGGAGCTGGTGCACACCTTCACCGGCCCGATGCCGACCGGGGTGAGCGTCTCGCACCGGGGCCGGATCTTCGTCAACTTCCCGAAGTGGGGCGACGAGGTGCCGGCCACCGTCGTCGAGCTGCGCGACGGCCGGGAGGTGCCCTACCCCGACCAGCCGTGGAACGACCCGTCCGGCGACGACGACGCGGGCGCCTTCGTGTCGGTGCAGAGCATCGTGGTGGACCCGGCCGACCGGCTGTGGGTGCTGGACACCGGCAGCCCGATGTTCCAGCCCACAAAACCCGGCGGCCCGAAGCTGGTCCGCGTCGACCTGGACACCGACACGGTCGCCCAGGTGATCACCTTCCCGGCGGACGTGGCGCTGCCAACCACGTACCTCAACGATGTCCGCTTCGATCTGCGGCGGGGCGAGGCGGGGGTCGCCTACATCACCGACTCGGCGGCCTCCGGGCCGAACGGCATCATCGTCGTGGACCTGGCCAGCGGGGCCTCATGGCGGCGGCTGCACGACCACCCGTCCACAAAGGCGGAGCCACTGGCGGCGTTCCGCCCGGTGGTCGAGGGCCGGCCGTTCCTCGAACGGCCGGCGGACGGGCCGCCGAAGCCAGTGACGATGGGCTCCGACGGCATTGCCATCTCGGCCGACGGCAACCGGCTGCACTACTGCCCGCTGGCGTCCCGGCGCTGGTACAGCGTTTCCACAGAGGCGCTGGCCGAACCGGGCGTCACCCAGGAGGCGGTCGCCGCGACCGTTCTCGACGAAGGCGACAAGGGCACCGCCTCGGACGGGTTGGAGAGCGACGACGCGGGCCGGCTCTACCTCACCTCGTACGAGCACAACGCGGTGCTGCGTCGGCTGCCGGACGGAGAGTACGAGACTCTGGTCCACGACCCACGGCTGCTCTGGCCCGACACCATGTCCGTGGCCACCGACGGGTACCTCTACGTCACCGCCAACCAACTGCACCGGCAGCCGCAGTACCAGCGTGGCCAGGACCTGCGGCGCCGGCCGTACGCGCTGTTCCGCACCCGCATCGACGCCGGCCCGGTCCTCCTGCGCCCCTGAGTCGGGCACCGGCCTAGTATGCAGTGATCAAGTGCTGGAAAGTAGGTCCACGGACCGCCTCCGACCTACTTTCCAACCCTTGATCACCACACTTCACGTCGACGTGAAGACGGGGACGGGCACGTCCGGCGTGGCTACGGCCGTTCGGCGACCTGGGCGACGAACGCAACCCACGCCGCCGGAGGGAAGGTCAGCGCCGGACCAGATGGATCCTTCGAGTCGCGCACCGCGACGACGCCCGAAAGGTTGTCGGCAACCTCGACGCAGTCGCCGCCGTTGCCGCTGCTGCGGGCGCTCTTGCGCCACCGTGCGCCGGTCAGTTCCATGTCTCTGCCATCTCCGTAATTAGGTCGACCGATTGCCAGTGGGACAGCGCCTCGCCACGTACGTTTTCCCACGCTGCCAGTATCGCCGCGATGTCTTCGGCACCGGTAACGACTTGCCCCTGAAGCTGATTGTCGAGATAGCCGGCGGTTCGGTGCTCGGGTCCTACGGCGATCACGAATGGACCGTTCAGCCCGGCGTACGCGCCGACCGATGACGGAACGATGTGGACGCGGACGTGTGGTGCCTCGCACGCGACGAGGAGCGCCTGCACCTGCGCGCGCATGGTGGCCCGACCGCCAACAGGCCGCCGCAACGCGGCCTCGTCGACAACGGCCGTGAAGTGGGGCGGGTCGTCGCGCGTCAGGATGCTTTGCCGGGCGAGCCGCGAAGCTAGGTGCCGCTCTATGTCGCCTCGCGCGATGACGTCGGCTCCGGCGAGCACGGCGCGAGCGTACGCCTCGGTTTGGAGCAGACCCGGCAGAACGACCGACTGATACGACCGCAGCGAGATCGCCTCGCGCTCGATTTCCTGCCATGGCCGGAACCAAATTGGCTCGCGACGTCTCGAAGTGTCCGGCCAAATGTCCCCAATGGGTCGCCGGAGCGCGCCCGCCGCCGCCTCCCGATGGCGTGGGTGGGGTATGTGGTCATGGTTGAGCCAGCGCGCGACCGTCTTTCGGTCTACCCCGACTCGCTCTGCCAGGGACTCGATTGTGTGCCCCGTATCGCCAAGGGCGGCGCGCAATGCGTCGTTCACGGCCTCTTCCCGTCGGATGCATGGAATGTCTAGCGACCATATCGCCTACGGGCTGTTTCTGTCCCGTCACGGCTCGCAGGGTGCTAGTAGACGGCGCGACCGGCAGGGACCACGTGCAACCCGGCGGACGTGTTCGTACCGGGACCGCCTTCTTGGGCAAGCACTCACGAGGCGGCCCCACCCAACGCCAGCCCAGGGGGAAACTTGCCGGACGAGAAGCCAGAAAAGCCGAAGCCAGCACAACCACAGCCGGCTGACCCGCCGCCCGCGAACCCGGACGCGCCGATCACCCCTTACGATCCGTGGCCGCCAGGATCGATGATCCCGCCGTTTGGCCGCCCCAGCATGAACAGTGTCCCGTCGCACCGCCGGGTGTCGCGGTGACCGCCCGGACGTTCATGGCGGGCGACGTGCTGCACCTGACCCGTGCGGCGAGCCCGCAATTCATCCGGCCAATCACCGTGCGGGTCATCCGCGAGCTTGTCGACCGGCACCCGCCGTACAGGTGGACGTGGATTGAGGCGTACGAATTGGCCGCGAACGGCGCTGCCGTCGCGCGCCGCGAACTCTTCCTGATGCCGGAGGGTGCGTGCCGGCAGACTGTCCCGCCGCCCACGCCGGTTCGGCGTCCGGTCCGTCGTGGCCCGACGAGGGCTTGCTGATGCCCGGCCGTCCGGAGCACTCTCCACTGAGACCGTCGTGGCGTTGCCCGATGTGCGGGATCGCCTGGCCCTGCTCGGCCGCGAAGCTGCGACTCCTCGGGAAGTACCGCGAGGATCGCCCGGCCCTACTCGTCCATCTGGCGTCGCTTCAGGCGGACGCCATGGCCGACCTCACCGCGCTTAACCCAAGCACCCCGCCGGCTGACCTGGCCTCGCGTTTCGTCGGCTGGGCCCAGGCTCGCTAGCTTCCTCCGGACCGCCCGCCCTGGGTCGCGCCTTTCCCTTGGAGAAAGGCCCCAGGGCGGGCCCCAACGGGCTCTTTCCCGAAGCAACGTCGGGGCGGCCGTCAGGTGGTCGGCAGGGTGCGGTCCAGCAGGTCGAACAGGGCGGCCCAGTGGCGCTCGGTGGCCTGCTGGTCGTACGCCGGGGTGTCGGCCATGGTGAAGCCGTGGTGCGCGCCCTCGTACACCTCGGAGCGGTGGCGCACACTGGCAGCGTCGAGCGCCTTCTCCAGCGTGGCGATCTGCTCGGGCGTCATCGACTGGTCCTCGTCGGCGTGCCCGAAATACACCTCGCCGGTGATCGAGTCGACGCCCAGGTGCGGACTGTCCGGCGCGTCGGTGACGAAGCGCCCGCCGTGGAAGCTGGCGATCGTGGCGATCCGGTCCGGGTGCGCCTCGATGGCCCGCAGCGCGTTCGTGCCGCCCATGCAGTAACCGGTGATCGCGACCGGGCCCGGCCGGACGTCGCTCCGAGCGGCCAGGAAGTCGAGGTACGCGGCGGTGTCCCGGCTGATCACGTCGGCGGTCAACGCGCCGATCAGAGGCATGGCCTTCGCGAAGATGGCGGCACGCTGGTCGGCCTCGCCGAGTCGGGACAGGTCGAACAGCGGTGACCGGCCGCCCCGGTAGAACTGGTGGGGCGTCAGCACGAGGTAGCCCCGGGCGGCGATCCGCTCCGCCATCTCCACCAGGCGTGGGCGCGGCCCGAAGGCGTCCATGAAGAGCAGCACCGCCGGGAAGGGTCCGTTGCCGTCCAGCCGCGTGAGGCACGCGTCCGCCACCCCGTCGCCGGTCGGGATGTCCACCGTCGTCGTCTGCACTGGAGCCTCCTCGTACGCCAACCGTCGGTCCACCGGAAACGCTACTCGCCACACCATCGACCCCGGCACCTGGCCGAGGGAGATCGACCCGCAACCGCGCGCAGCCGGCGGGCAAGCGTGAACGGGGCGTCAAGAATCGGCGGTGGCCCGTCAGAACGGCGCATCGGCCGGCGATCCAGCGTCGTCGGGCGGTGACCGTCAGCCCGCCCAAGACCCTCACGTCCTACGTCGACGAGTTCGGGCCGTCGACGACCTGGCGAAACTGGTACGGCTCACGGCCGACGGCGCCCTGGTGCCCGAGATCGGCTGGCGGGGCTCCTGGGAGCGCTTTGGCGGGGCGGCCGACGCACTACGCGGCCCGACGTGTGGCCGGAAAGGCGGTCTTCGACGTCGAGCCCCACGCGTGAGCACACGCCGGCCCTGCGCGAACCGGGCGCTCGACGACCACCGCGTGATGCCGGGGTCAGGGGACCGGCGGCTGGGGTTCCTGTTGCGTGTGGTGGTCCAGTAGGCGGGTGAGTAGTTGCACGAACTGGTCGCGTTCGGCGGGGAGCAACGGGGCTAGCAACTCTTCGTGGAGGTCGTCCAGGACCTTGTCGAGGCGGCGCAGGTGCCGGCGGCCCTGGGCGGTGATCGTGATGACGTTGCGGCGGCGGTCGCCGGGATCCGGTGCCCGCTCGACGAGGCCGCGCTCCGCCAGTTCGTTGAGGACGCCGACCATGTCGCTGCGGTAGATGCCAGTGCGTCGGCTCAGCGTCGCCTGGCTGCCCGGGCCGTATTCCTGCAACGAGGCGAGCACGGCGTAGTGCCACCTGCGGGCGTCGGTCTTGGCCAGCCCTTCGGTCATCAGCCGGTCCGACTGCGCGGACAGTTGTGACAGCAGGCGACTGGCCCGTCGGCGCAGCCTGTCCGGCGTCTTGATCCCGCCGTCGTCGGGCATGTCCGCGGCTTCGGCTCTGCTGGTCATGACGCTAATCATACCCGATTGCGTTAGTCGGACTAACGATGTACGTTCGTTTTTGTCATAAACGTTAGGGAAGTAAACGTTAGAACTAAAAACGGATTTGGAAGTCATCGTGACGACCACGGCCCATACCTTCGGTGCCGCGCTCATCGGCCAGACCGAGAAGGCGCTCAACGCGATCCTGGACCGGCAGCTCGCCGGGACCGGCATCACCGAACCCCAGTGGGTGACCCTCACGCTGACCGTGGCCAGTGGCGGGGCCATCGACCGGGCCGAGCTCATCCGCCGGGTCGGCGGTGCCACACAGTTCAGCCAGGCGGCGGTGGCCGAACGCATTACCGAGCTGACCGCCGCAGGGCTCCTGCGCGACGGCGGCGGCGGCCGCGTCCAGGTCACCGACGAAGGGCAGGCGCGCTGGACGCAGGTCCGCACCGCGATCGGCCCGATCACCCAGGGACTGTGGGGCGACCTGCCGGCCGAGGACCTGGCCGCCGCGGGCCGCGTCCTGGGCATCGTCCTGGACAGGGCCAACGCGGTGCTGGTCGGCCCCTGAACCCTTCTTCCTCGAAACTCGCCACCTGGCACTACCGCGACGGCCAAGCGGCATCCAAAACACCCGCCATCCAGGCATGACCATCCGCACTCGATCCTCCGCGCGCTCGACCTGACCCCGCCGGCGGACCCGCGTACCGCGCAGAACGCACCGGCGTGGGTCGCGCCCGGCCGGAGCGCGCCGGTCAGGGCCGGTAGCGGTAGCCCATCCCGGGTTCGGTGATGAGATGCCGGGGGCGGGCCGGATCGTCCTCCAGCTTGCGCCGCAGCTGGGCCAGGTACTGCCGCAGGTAGTTGGTCTCGTTCTGGTATTCCGGCCCCCACACGTCCTGTAGGAGTTGGCGCTGGCTGACAAGCTTGCCGGGGTGGCGCAGCAGTTTCTCCAGCACGCTCCACTGGGTGGGGGTCAGCTTGACCTCGGCGCCGTCGTCGCGCAGCACGCTGTGGTCGGCCAGGTCGACGGTGTGCTGGCCGATCCGCAGTGCCGGCACCGCCTCGCTGGGCGCGCCGAGGCGGCGGGTGACCGCGCGGATGCGGGCCAGCAGTTCCTCCACCCCGAACGGCTTGGTGACGTAGTCGTCCGCCCCGGCGTCGAGCGCCGCAACCTTGTCCTCGCTGCCGTCCCGGCCGGAGAGCACGATGATCGGCACGGCGGTCCACCCGCGTAGACCTCGGATCACCTCCACCCCGTCGATGTCGGGCAGTCCGAGATCCAGCACCACCAGGTCGGGCGGGTGGCTGGCGGCGGCCTTCAACGCGGCGGCACCGGTTGCGGCGATGTCCACCTCGTACCGGCGGGCGCGCAGATTGATCCGCAGGGCACGCAGGATCTGCGGTTCGTCGTCGACGACCAGGATGCGCGTCATTCCTGCGGCCCCTCCGAGCTGGTCTGCGCGGCTGGCAGCCGCAGCACCATGGTGAGTCCACCGCCGGGGGTGGTCTCGGGGGTGATGCTGCCACCCATCGCCTCGGCCAACCCCCGGGACAGCGCAAGGCCGAGACCGACGCCGGTCTGGTTGTCCCGGTCGCCGAGGCGCTGGAACGGCAGGAAGACGTGCTCCCACTGGTCCTCCGGGATGCCCGGCCCCCGGTCGATCACCCGCAGCTCGACCTGGCCGGCGTGTGCGCTGGCGGTGATGGTGAGGGGCTGGCCGGGCGGGCTGTAGCGCAGCGCGTTGGCCACGATGTTGACCAGCACCCGTTCCAGCAGGCCCGGGTCGGCGTTGGCGGCCGGCAGGTCGGCCGGGATGTCCGTGCCGACGGTCGCGGCCGCCGGGCCAAGTTCGTCCAACGCCAGGGGTACGGCGTCCTCCAGGCCGATCGCGGTCTTCGTGATGCCGAGGACACCGGCCTGGAGTCGGCTCATGTCCAGCAGGTTGCCGACCAGTCGGGCGAGGCGGTCCAGCGACTCCTCGGCGGTCTCCAGCAGTTCCTCACGGTCCTGCTCGTCGAATTCGATGTCGTGGCTGCGCAGGCTGGTCACGGCCGCCTTCGCCGACGCCAGTGGCGTACGCAGATCGTGGCTGACCGCCGCGAGCAGCGCGGTTCGCATCCGGTCCGCCGCCGCCAACGGTCTGGCGGTGGCGGCCTCCTCGGCGAGCCGCTCCTGACGCAGCGCGACAGCGGCCTGGGCGGCGAACGCCTCGATGATTCGTCGGTCGGCGGCCTCCAACCGCCGGCCGCTGAGCACGACGGTGATCCGGTCGTCGACCGGCACCGCCGTCTCGCCGCCGTCGGGTGTGCAGGCCGGCTGCTCGCCGACGCTGGCCACGACACACCAGGCGTGCTCCTCGCGGGCCCGCTCCGGACGCCCACTGGCGTCCTCGGCCAGCTCCAGCACGCTCACGGCGCGCAGCCCGAAGGTCTCCCGGAGCTGGTCCAGCAGCGCGGGCAGGGGGCGTTCGCCGCGCAGCACGCCACCGGCGACGGCGGCGAGGGTCTGCGCGTCGGCGGCGGCGCGAGCGGCCTCCCGCGTACGCCGGGCGGCCACGTCGACGACCCAGCTCACGGCCAGCGCCACACCGACGAAGACGGCCAGGGCGAGCAGGTTGTCCCCCTCGGCGATGGTCAACGTGCGGTAGGGCGGGGTGAAGAACCAGTTGAGCAGCAGCGAGCCGCCGAGCGCGGCGACCAGGGCCGGCCACACCCCGCCGACCAGGGCGACCCCGACGACCCCGGCGAGGAACAGCAGGATGTCGTTGGTCAGCGTCAGGTCGGGCAGCGTCTTCAGCAGCAGGGTCAGCAGCGGCACGCCGAGCACGG
Source organism: Micromonospora sp. NBC_01638 (assembly GCF_045209745.1). Lineage (NCBI taxonomy): Bacteria > Bacillati > Actinomycetota > Actinomycetes > Micromonosporales > Micromonosporaceae > Micromonospora > Micromonospora sp. NBC_01638. The sequence continues at coordinate 2,857,293 of NZ_CP109273.1, read as the reverse complement.
CCAGCGCGAAGCCGAGCAGCCGTCGACGCCGGGACAGCGCCGCCGGCACGGCTGCTGACCGCCGGCCCTTGCCGGCCTGCTTGTGGGTGACCAGGTGCACGTCGATCGACCCGGAGAGCGCGGTGGTGGTCACCCCGACACCACGGGCGAAGATCTGCGCGAAGCGGCCCCGCCGGCTGGCGCCGAGCACCAGCTGGGTGGCGTTCACGCCCTGGGCGAAGTCCAGCAGCGCGGCCGGCACGTCGGTGCCGAGCACCTGGTGGTACGTGCCGCCCAGGCTCTCCACCAGCACTCGCTGGCGGGCCAGTTGGGCCGGGTCGGCGCCGGCCAGGCCGTCACTGCGGGCCACGTGCACGGCGAGCAGGTCGGCGCCCTTGCTGCGGGCCGCGATCCGCGCCGCCCGGCGGACCAGCGTCTCGCCCTCGGGGCCACCGGTCAACGCGACCACGACCCGTTCCCGGGCCTCCCAGGTGGCCGCGATGCCCTGCTGGTTGCGGTAGCGGTCGAGCTGCTCGTCGACCTTGTCGGCCAGCCAGAGCAGCGCCAGTTCGCGCAGCGCGGTGAGGTTGCCGACCCGGAAGTAGTTGTCCAGCGCAGCGTCGATCTTGTCGGGTCGGTAGATGTTGCCGTGCGCCATCCGCCGGCGCAGCGCCTCGGGGGTCATGTCGACCAACTCGACCTGTTCGGCGGCGCGGACGATCTCGTCCGGCACGGTCTCCCGCTGGGTGGTGCCGGTGATCTGCGCAACGACGTCGTTGACCGACTCCAGGTGCTGCACGTTGACCGTGGACAGCACGTCGATCCCCGCGTCGAGCAACTCCTGGATGTCCTGCCAGCGCTTGCCGTGCCGGGAACCGGGCACGTTGCTGTGCGCCAACTCGTCGACCACCGCGATCTCCGGCCGGCGGGCCAGCACCGCGTCCAGGTCCATCTCGGTGAACTCGGCGCCGCGGTAGTCCATCCTACGGCGAGGCACCTGCTCCAGGTCGCCGAGCATCGCGGCCGTGTGCTGGCGGCCGTGGGTCTCCACGAAGCCGATCACCACGTCGGTGCCGCGCGCGGCACGCCGCTGGGCCTCCTCCAACATGGCGTACGTCTTACCGACGCCGGGGGCGGCCCCGAGATAGATGCGCAGTTCTCCGCGTGGCACGGGAACATCCTTCCTGGTCGGGCTCACCGAGGCGGGAACCGGGCGAGGCTGTCCCCGTGAAACGGCCTCGCCCGGTGGTGACGCCCAGGTGCTGCTCAGCGTGCTGCGAACTGCTTGTCGAGGGCGATGTTGAGTTCCAGCACGTTGACCCCCGGCTCGCCCATGAAGCCGAGCCCACGACCGCCGGTGTGCTCGTCCACCAGCTTGCGGACCGCCGCCGGGTCCGCGCCGCGCTCCCGCGCGACCCGGTTCACCTGCAGCTCGGCGTACGCCGGGCTGATCTGCGGGTCGAGGCCGCTGCCGCTGGCGGTGACCGCGTCGGCGGGCACTGCCGGGTCGGCGGGCGCGTTGCCGCGGATCGGGGTGACCACCCCGCCGGCAGCGACGTAGTCCTCGCCGGGCTGGGCCGGCTCCACCGGCACCCCCTGGTACGAGGTGACAAACGGAGTGGCCGGGGCGGCCTGGTTGACGCTGACCACCCGGTTGACCGGGCCGGTCAGACCCTCCGCGCGGAAGACCGCGAGCACGGCACCCACCCCGTCGTCGGTGCAGAAGGGGCGTCGCCCGTCGACACCGTTGAGCTCGCCGACCTCCTTGCTGCGCCCGCACACCTGGGTGAGCAGGCTCTCGCTGGACTCCTCCGGGTCGGTGGCCAAGGTGTCGACCACGCTCTCCGGGCCCAGGTTGCTGGCCGAGGTGGAGGTCGGGTCGTACCCGTCGCCAGCGGCGGAGGGACGGGACTGGAAGTAACGGGGAACGGGGTTGCCGTCCGCGTCGGTGAAGGACTGGCCGATCAGCGCGCTGCCGACCGTCGTCCCGCCCGACTCGATCAGCGAGCTGTCGGACTTGTGGTTGAGGCCGGGCAGCTTGCCGACTGCGACCAGGCCCAGCGGGTAGACCAGGCCGAGCAGGACCGTGAAGACGAGCACGGCGCGCAGGGCGGCGAGGTGTTGGGCGAGCCAGTTGGGTAGGCGCATCACGAAATCCCCGGGATGAACTGGATGAGCAGGTCGATGAGCTTGATCCCGATGAACGGCACGATGATGCCGCCCAGTCCGTACACCAGCAGGTTGCGGCTGAGCAGCTTCGACGCGGCGGCCGGCCGGTACCGCACGCCGCGCAGGGCGAGCGGGATCAGCGCGATGATCACCAGGGCGTTGAAGATGACCGCGGACAGGATCGCCGACTCCGGGCTGGACAGCCGCATGATGTTCAGCGCGTCCAGGCTCGGGTAGAGGCCGGCGAACATGGCCGGAATGATCGCGAAGTACTTCGCGATGTCGTTGGCGATGCTGAACGTCGTCAGCGCGCCACGGGTGATCAGCAACTGCTTGCCGATCTCCACGATCTCGATCAGTTTGGTCGGGTCGGAGTCGAGGTCGACCATGTTGCCGGCCTCCTTGGCGGCCGACGTACCGGTGTTCATCGCCACCCCGACGTCGGCCTGAGCGAGCGCCGGCGCGTCGTTGGTGCCGTCACCGGTCATCGCGACCAGCCGGCCACCCTCCTGCTCCCGTTTGATCAGCGCGAGCTTGTCCTCCGGCGTCGCCTCGGCCAGGAAGTCGTCCACCCCGGCCTCGTCGGCGATCGCCTTCGCGGTACGCGGGTTGTCACCGGTGATCATCACGGTTCGGATGCCCATCCGGCGCATCTCGTCGAACCGCTCCCGCATGCCGGACTTGACGACGTCCTTGAGGTGGATGACACCCAGCGCGCGGGCCGGCTCACCGTCGACGTGCTCGGCGACGACCAGCGGGGTGCCGCCGGTGCTGCTGATCCCGTCCACGATCTCGCCGACCTGCTCGGTCGGGTGGCCGCCGTTCTCCCGTACCCACTTCATCACCGCGGCTGCGGCGCCCTTGCGAACCCGGCGGGCCGTGCCGACCGCGCCGCCGTCCACGCTGGCGTCCGGGGTCAGGTCGACGCCGCTCATCCGGGTCTGCGCGGTGAACGGTACGAAGGTGGCGTGCGGCATCACGCCGGGCTCGCGCTCACGCAGCCCGAACTCGTTCTTCGCCAGCACGACCACCGAGCGCCCCTCCGGGGTCTCGTCGGCCAGGCTGGACAGCTGCGCGGCGTCGGCAACGGTCGCGGCCGTGACCCCCTCGACCGGTACGAACTCGGCGGCCTGCCGGTTGCCCAGCGTGATGGTCCCGGTCTTGTCCAGCAGCAGGGTGTTGACGTCGCCGGCCGCCTCGACGGCCCGGCCGCTCATGGCCAGGACGTTGCGCTGCACCAGCCGGTCCATGCCGGCGATACCGATGGCGGAGAGCAACGCGCCGATGGTGGTGGGGATCAGGCAGACCAGCAGCGAGATCAGCACCACCCCGGTGACACCGGAGTCGGTGATCGCGCCGGTGTTCGACGCGGCCGCCTGGTACGCCTTGGAGAAAATGGCCAGCGGCTGAAGGGTGACCACGGCCAGCAGGAAGATGATCGTGAGCGCGGCGAGCAGGATGTTCAGCGCGATCTCGTTCGGCGTCTTCTGCCGGTTGGCACCCTCGACCAGGGCGATCATCCGGTCGATGAAGCTCTCCCCCGGCTTCTGGGTGATCTGCACGACGATCCGGTCGGAGAGCACCTTGGTGCCACCGGTGACCGCGCTGCGGTCACCACCGGACTCCCGGATGACCGGGGCCGACTCGCCGGTGATGGCCGACTCGTCGACGCTGGCGATGCCCTCGACGATGTCGCCGTCACCGGGAATGATGCCGCCGGCCTCGATGAGCACGACGTCGCCCTGACGCAGTTCGGGCGCGGGCACCGCCTCGTCCCGGTACGTGTTGGCCCGCGCACCGGACTTCCAGTCGATCAACCGGGTGGCGATGGTGTCCTTCTTCGCCTGCCGCAGCGTCGCGGCCTGGGCCTTGCCCCGACCTTCGGCGACCGCCTCGGCCAGGTTGGCGAAGACCACGGTCAGCCAGAGCCAGATGGTGATCGCCCAGGCGAACACCGACGGGTCGGTCACCGCCAGGACGGTGGTGAACGCCGCGCCGACCTCGACGATCAGCATCACCGGGTTGCGCCACACCGTGGTCGGGTTGAGCTTGCGCAGCGCATCCGGCAGGGACCGGATCAGCTGCGTGGGGTCGAGCAGGCCCCCGCCGACCCGGTTGCCCTGGGTGGCCGGGGTGCCGGGGAGCTGCTCTGTTGGCGCGGACGTGACGGACATGTCCTCGTTCCTCATGATGGTCAGAGCCCCTCTGCCAGCGGGCCGAGCGCCAGCGCGGGCAGGAAAGTCAGTGCGACGAGGACCACCGTGACGCCGACGACCATCCCGACGAACAGCGGTCGGTGGGTCGGCAGGGTGCCCTCGGACGCGGGGGTGGGTGCCTGGCGGGCCAGCGAACCGGCCAACGCGAGCACGAAGATGATCGGCAGGAACCGGCCCAGCAGCATGCACAACCCGAGCGCGGTGTCCCACCAGGTGGTGTTCACCGTGATGCCGCCGAAGGCGGAGCCGTTGTTGTTGCTGGCCGAGGTGAACGCGTACAGCACCTCGGAAAGGCCGTGCGGGCCGACGTTGAGCGCGGTGGCGTTGTTGCCGGTGGCGAACGCGGCCGCCGTACCGACCAGCACCAGGATCGGCGTGATCAGGAAGTAGAGCGACGCGAACTTGATCTCCAGCGAGCCGATCTTCTTGCCCAGGTATTCAGGGGTGCGGCCCACCATCAGTCCAGCCACGAAGACCGTGATCACCGCGAGGATGAGCAGGCCGTAGAGACCCGAACCGGTACCACCCGGCGCGACCTCACCGAGCATCATGTTGACCATGGCCATCATGCCGCCGAGCGAGGTGAACGAGTCGTGGAACGAGTTCACCGCACCGGTCGAGGTCAGCGTGGTGGCTGCGGCGAAGGTGGCCGAGTTCGACACGTCGAACCGCACCTCCTTGCCCTCCATTGCCGCGCCGACCGCCTGCGGCACCGTGCCGTGGCCGGCCAGCTCGAAGATGTTGGTGATGGCGACGCTGGCGAACGCGAGGATGCCCATCACTGCGGCAATGGCGTAGCCCTGCCGGTTCTGCCCGACCATCCGGCCGAACACCCGGGGCAGGCTGAACGGGATCAGCAGGATCAGGAATATCTCCAGCCAGTTCGTCCAGGTGGTGGGGTTCTCGAACGGGTGGGCGCTGTTGACGTTGTAGAAGCCGCCACCATTGGTGCCCAGCTCTTTGATCACTTCCTGGCTGGCGACCGGACCACCGGTGATGGTCTGGGAGCCGCCGGTCAGCGTCGTGACGTCGGTGCCGCCGGACAGGTTCTGCACCGCCCCGCCGATCATCAGCGCGATGGCGCCAAGCACGGCGATCGGCAGCAGGATCCGCAGCACGATCCGGGTCAGGTCGACCCAGAAATTGCCGAGCTGGCCGGTGCGACTGCGGGCGAACCCGCGCAGCAGGGCCACCGCCACCGCGATGCCGACCGCCGCCGAGACGAAATTCTGCACCGCCAGACCGGCCATCTGCACCAGGTGGCCCATCGTCGACTCACCCGAGTACGACTGCCAGTTGGTGTTGGTCACGAACGACACGGCGGTGTTCCACGCGCCGTGCGGCACCACCGGGTCGAAGCCCAGCGACAGCCACAGGTGGTTCTGCACCCGCTGGAACAGATACAGGAACAGGAGCGAGATCGCGGAGAACGCCAGCACGCTGCGGGCGTACACACCCCAGGTCTGCTCGGCTGCCGGGTTGACCCCGACCAGTCGGAAGATTCCCCGCTCGACCCGCGACTGCTTGGTGCCGGAGACCGCCCGGAACATGTAGTCGCCGAACGGCTTGTAGACGGCGACGATGGCCGCCACCAGCGTCAGAACGAAGATGACGCCCGCTGTTGTCATGGTCATCAGAAGCGCTCCGGAAACAACAGGGCGAACACCAGGAACGCGCCCAGGACGATCGCGAGCACCAGACCAACGGCATTGACCGCGTTCACAGCTTCTCCACCGCCCGGACCACCAGGGCGAGCACTGCGAACAGCACCACCGTCAGGACCACGAACACCACGTCAGACACGCTGACTCCTCAGACCGGAAAGGTTCGTCGCGACCGCCTTCCGGTCGCGCGGGGCAATCAAAGCCCCAGAACCTGCCGGACGACAGGGGTCATAACGCGACCATGACGGGGCCGCACCTTTTCTTGACGTGGTTTTCACACCTGCTCCGCTAAACAGGTGAAATGCGGCACAACCCCCAGGAGGGGCGGCACGGGAAGGCGCGCCGAGGCGAACGCCCCCATCCTCGTCGATCTAGGGCGAATCGTTGTTCGAGGAGATCAACTCACGACGATCTGACCTAGATCGACGAGGGGTGGGGCGGGGGGCGGGGGGCGGGGGGCGGGGGGGCGGTCAGGCTGGGCGGCGGGCTACTAGGACGTCGCGCATGATCGACTGGTCTACCCGGTGTCGCAGCGCACGGTAGGGCTCGGCGTCGACCACGGTCAGGCCGGCGTCGGCCAGCGCCGCCGCCGCGTCGTCGCGGCTGGCTACGTGGGTGTTCCAGGAGATACCGAGCGCACCGCCGGGGCGCAGCAGCCGCGCCCAGACCGGAGCGGCGTCCGCGAGCAACGCCAGCGGATCGCGGGTCAATCCCTGCTGGGCGGTACGACTGCCGTGCTGCACGCCGTACGGCGCGTCGGCGACGACCAGGTCGACGGTCTCCGGGCGGAAGAACTCCGCCGAACGGGTGGTGTCGGCGTTGACCACGTCCAGCAACTGCACCTGACCGGCCTTGTGCTCCTCGCGGCTCGGCGCCAACTCGATCCGGACGCGCCGGCCGACCACCTTGCGCTCCCGCCGCACCGGCCCCGACTCCAGCACCCGGTGCTTGACCCGCTTCTGCTTCAGCCAGGTGGTGATGAACGCCCGGTACGCCTCGACGTCCTTCTGGTCGCGTTCGATCCCGGCAGCGTCGAAGCCGTACATCAGCGCCTGGTTGAGGGTGGTGCCCCGACCGCAGAGCGGGTCGAGCACCCGGAACCGCCGGCTGGTCAGCTCAGCGGCCCAGTCCGAGGCGAGCAGAGTGACGTTGAGCAGCAGCTTGGTGAACTGCTCGTTGGTCTTGCCCGGGTACTTCTGGATGGTGAGCAGGTCGTCGTCGTAGCGGTCCAGCCGGCTCCACTCGATCGGCCGTAGCAGCTCACCGACGATCTCGAACAGCGCGTAGCCCGCGGAGAGGTTGCCGAGCATGGTCAGGTCCCGCTCGGTCAACCCGTCACCGGTGAAGGTGACGTAGGAGGCCCCACCGACGATCTCGGTGCCCAGCTCGCCGATCCGGCCGTCCAACGCCGAACGGCCAAAGATCTCCAGCTCGGCCCGGGTGAGGTCGACAGCGGAGCGGGCGTACACCCGGTTGGTGGCGGGCAGGATCAGCAGGCCGTAACGCGTCATGATCCGGCGAGTATTCCACAACAGCCCCCGGTCGCCGGGAACCGGAGCGCCCATCGGAGCGACTACCGATACATGGGGTGTGAGCAGTGGCGGGAGGTCCTGTCCGCGCAGTTGGACGGGGAGGAGACCGCCGCCGAACTGACGGCGGCGCAGGGGCACCTCGACGGGTGCGCCGATTGCCGGGCCTGGTTCACGGCGGCGGCTGCGGTGACCCGTCGGGTCCGTACCCGGTTGCTCTCCGAAATGCCCGACCGGACCGAGGCGATCCTGGCCGCCATCGCTGCGGCTCCGGCCCGTCGGTCGTGGTGGCGGCGCCGGGCCGGACGCGGCCGGCTGGTCGCCAGGCTGCGCGCGGCGCTCGGGCTGCTCGGCGCGGCGCAGTTGGTGCTCGGCCTGGCCCAGGTCGGCCGGGGTGCGACCGCCGATCACCTGCACCCCACCGGTCAGCACCTGTGGCACGAGTCGGCCGCGTGGAACGTGGCGGTGGGCGCCGGGTTCCTCTTCGTGGCGGTGCGCCGCAGCCCGCCCGCCGGGCTGCTGCCGATGCTCAGCGCGTTCGTCGGCACGTTGCTGCTGCTCTCGGTCAACGACCTGGCCACCGGATCGGTGGGCGGGGAACGGCTGGTCAGCCACGGGTTCCTGGTGATCGGCTACCTGGTCATCGTGCTGCTGTCCCGGCCCGGTCTGCGCCCCGGTGGGCCCACGCCGCAGCGGCAGCCGGCACCGTCACGCTGGCGGTTCGGCGCCGACGAGGTGGACCGGCCGCTGCGGGTGGTCCGCCCCGAGTCGTACCCGGGTCAGGCCGCCAACCGCCACGCCGCCCCGGCGGCGCGTACGGGTCAGGCCGGCGGCCGACGCGCCGCCTGAGCGGGCGCGCTCAGCGCTCACCCTCAGCGCTCAGCCTCGGTCCGCAGCGCTCGCCCTCAGTCCTCTGGTCGAGGCGGTTCGCCGCCGGCGATGACCTGCGGGATGACCTGTTCGACGATGGTCAGCAGCGTGGTGGTGAGCAGCAGGTGCACCTGGGCGCGGGTCAACGCGCCCCGTTGGAGCCACTCCCGGGCGGTCGACGTGGCCAGCCCGCAGTACGCCCGGACCATCCCGCGCAACTCCTCGTGGTGCTCTGCCTCGCCGGCCAGCCCGACGGCGACGAGCATGCGGTCCGCGGCGACCTCCTCGGCCTCGGCGAGGACCCGCTCCACGTCGGCGTCGCCGCCCATCCCCCGCGCGGTGACCGCCGCCAGCCAGGAGGTGCTGTGCCGGGACACCACGTCGAGGAACCAGGTGACGCTCGCGTCGACGCGGGTCCGCAGGTCCCCCTTGGGCAACCGTTCGAGGGCGACCTCCGGGATGGTCACCATGACCCGGACAACCTCCAGGTAGAGGTCCTTCTTCGTGCCGAAGTAGTGGTTGACCAGCCCACGAGCGACACCGGCCTCCCGAGCGACGTCGGTGGTCGACACGTCCGCGTACGGGCGTTCACCGAACAGCCGGACCGCACAGGCCAGGATCTGCCCGCGCCGGGCGTCCGGCTCCAGACGGCGGCGGCGCGGAGCCGTCTCGACACTCATCTGCCCGACCCTATCGGCAGCTCACGACGTCGGCCTCGACCTCAACCGCCGCCCCACCTTGATCAAGTGATGAGAAGTAGGTCAACACCGTTGCGTTAGGGCGGGGCCGGCAAGGCAGGGCCTGGTCACTGGGAGTCCCTCCGGTGGCGAGGGTGTTCGGGTCCTCTCCTTTGCTCTGCTTCAGCGGAGGCAACACCCGGTGTCCGGATATCGGACGCGCGGTGTTGCCTGGGTTGAAGCAGAGCAAAGGAGGCGATGCATAGGTGCCGACGCCTCGTCCGACGTTCACCCTGCCTGGCCGGGTGGGGTTTCGGTGGCCACGACCCGGTGACGCATCCCGTTGATCGTGTCGAATAGTGACAGTTGCGCACCGGGGTGAGGCCGTTCCCGGCGGGCGATCAGGCGGGTGCCGGGCGGGAAGCCGCTGGTGTCGAGCAGCCCGGTGATCTCGCAGATCTCGGCGCCGTCACGCAGATCGCCGTCGGCGTCGCCGGCAGGCGCTGGAGCATCGAGCAATCCTTTCAAGCCAACATGAGCCGCTACGCCCGGCAAGCCCGCACAGAACCGTAAAACGGATCTCCTGTTGGATTACTAGCGGCGATCGATCCCGTTCTGTACATCTGGCGGCTATTGCATGGACAGGAAAACCCCTTATTCTCCACCCGCTCAACTCCCCCCAACGGAGGCTATCTCGATGGACCGGAACAGGCGTAAACGAACACAAAACGTGTTCGGCGTCCTCCTCGCAAGCGGCGCGCTCCTCTTGACCAGCGGGGCGCCCGCGCTGGCCGAATCAGCGGCCCCGGACCCCTTTATCAGTGAGATCCACTATGACAACGCCGGTACCGATGTCGGCGAGGCGATCGAGATTGAGGCGCCGGTCGGCTTCGACCTGAGCGGCTGGCAGATCGTTCTCTACAACGGCGCGAACGGTGCGGCGTACAACACCCGTACGCTGAGCGGCGCGGTCCCGGCGGCTGGCGTCGTCGTCGCCGAATACCCGGTCAACGGCATCCAGAATGGCGACCCCGACGGCGTCGCGCTGGTCTCCCCCACCAGCTCGGTGGCGGAGTTCCTCACCTACGGGGGAACCTTCACCGCGATCGGCGGCCCGGCCAACGGGTTGACCGGCATCGACATCGGGGTCAAGGAGAGCACCAGCACCCCGGTCGGTCAGTCGCTGCAGAAGATCAAGGGCACCTGGAACGCCCCGGCGGCCAACACGTTCGGTGCCCGTAACGGCGGCGGTAACCCGGATCCGGATCCGGACCCGGGCATCGGCTGCACCGTCACCGTCGACCGCACCATCGCGGAGGTTCAGGGCACGGGCAGCGCCACGTCGCTGGCGGGCACCCGGGTCACCGTCGAGGGTGTGGTGACCGCTGACCACCGCACCGGTGGTTACAACGGTGTCTACGTGCAGACCGCCGGCAGCGGCGGAGACCGTCCGGTCACCGGCGGCACCGCCTCCGACGGCATCTTCGTGTACCTGACGACGAACACCGCCAACCACCCGGCGACCGCGATCGGCGACCGGGTACGGGTCAGCGGCACGGCGAGCGAGTTCAACGGCCTTACTCAGTTGACCATCGCCGCCAAGGGCGACGTGCAGATCTGCGAGCACGGCGCGACGCTGCCGGCCCCGGTCCCGGTCAGCCTGCCGCTGGCCGACGACGCCCGCGAGTCGGTCGAGTCGATGCTGGTGGCGCCGGTCGGCCAGTACACCGTCTCCGAGGTGTACAACACCAACCGGTACGGCGAGGTCGTGCTGGCTGCCGGTGACCGTCCGGCCGCGAACGCGACCGACGTCGCCCGGCCGGGTTCGGACGCGGCGAAGCAGGTGATCGCCGACAACAAGCTCCGCCGGGTCCTGCTCGACGACGGCAAGACCACCAACCTGTCCACCTCCGGGCTGCTGCCGCCGTACCTGTCCAAGGAGAACCCGCTGCGGGTCGGCGACTCGGTCGAGGCGTATGGGCCGGTCGTGCTGTCGTACGGCTTCAACGAGTGGCGCCTGCAGCCGGCCAACCCGGTCAGCGCGGACACCTCGACGGTCGACCGCACCACCTTCAAGGCCACCAACCCGCGCACCTCGGCCCCGGCGAACGTCGGCGGGGACATCCGGGTGGCCAGCTTCAACGTCCTCAACTACTTCGTGCACTTCGGCGGCGACGCCCGGGGCGCGGCGAACGAGGCCGGGCTGGCCAAGCAGGAGGCGAAGATCGTTGCGGCGATCAGCGCCCTGGGCGCCGACGTGGTGGGCCTTGAGGAGATTGAGAACTCGGTCCGGTTCAACACCAGCGACCCGCAGCAGGCGCTGAAGCGCCTCGTGAACGCGCTCAACGTGAAGGACGGCGCGGGGACGTGGGACTACGTCCGCACCCCGGCGGAGCTGCCCGGCCCGGACCAGCAGGACTTCATCACCACGGCGATCATCTTCAAGCCGGCGAAGGTCCAGCCGAAGGGCCTGGGGCGGTCGGTCAACGACGAGACGGTCTGGTTCAACGCCCGTGAGCCGATCGCGCAGACCTTCACCGCGGGGAAGATCTCGTTCACCGTGGTCGTCAACCACCTCAAGTCCAAGAGCGGCACGGGCACCGGCGACAACGCCGACGCCGGTGACGGTCAGGGCAGTTGGAACGGCGACCGGGTCCGGCAGGCCAAGGCGCTGACCACCTTCGTCGACCGGGTCAAGGCCGACAGCGGCACCGAGGACGTGCTCCTGCTGGGTGACTTCAACGCCTACACCCAGGAGGACCCGATGCAGGTCCTCTACGGCAAGCAGTTCAAGGACCTGAACGACACCGGGAAGGCCACCTACGTGTTCGGTGGCGAGTCCGGCTCCCTCGACCACACTCTCGCCTCGCCGTCGCTGGCGTCGCGGATCACCGGGGTCGATGTCTGGCAGATCAACGCGGTCGAGTCGTTCGCCTTCGAGTACGACGGTCTGGCGGCCTTCTACGAGCCGACCCCGTACCGGGCCAGCGACCACAACCCGGTCGTGGTGGGCATCAGCACCAGCGCGAAGCCGGTCAACCTGCAGCTGCTGAGCATCAACGACTTCCACGGCCGGCTGGAGTCCCCGGCCACCGTGGGTGGTCAGCCTGTCGGCGGCGCCGCTCAGCTCGCCGGCCTGGTCGGCCAGCTGCGGGCGCAGAACCCGAACACGGCCTTCGTCTCCGCGGGTGACAACATCGGCGCGTCCACGTTCATCTCGGCGATCGACGGGGACGCCCCGACGATCGACGCGTTGAACGCCAGCGGGCTGGTCGCCTCGGCGGTCGGCAACCACGAGTTCGACAAGGGCGTCGCCGACCTCACCGGCCGGGTGTCCGACCGCGCCGACTTCCCGTACCTGGGCGCCAACGTCTACCGCGGCGACACCCGGGCGCTGTCGGCGCACTCGGTCAGCACCATCGGTGGGGTCCGGGTCGGCTTCGTCGGCGTGGTGACCGAGCAGACCGCGTCGCTGGTCAGCCCGGACGGCATCGCCGGCCTGACCTTCCGCGACCCGGTGGCCGAGGCCAACCTGGTGGCCGGCCAGCTCAAGGACGGCAACCCGGACAACGGTGAGGCCGACGTGGTGGTGCTGCTCGCGCACGAGGGCGCCGCGACGGAGAACATCACCTCCGCCGAGGCGCTGGCCAACGACCCGGTCTTTGGCAAGTTCACCCGGGTCAACGCCACCATCGACGCGATCTTCAGCGGTCACACCCACCAGCCGTACGCGTTCAAGCTTCCGGTCCCCGGGTCAGACAAGCTGCGTCCGGTGGTCCAGGCCGAGGACTACGGCCTGCGGTTGGGCAAGGTCGCGCTCACCTTCGACCCGAACACGGGCTCGGTGACCGCCGCCGACGCGCAGCTGGTCGACGTGGTCGGCGCGCCGCAGGACCCGGCGGTGGCCGACATCGTGGCCGCCGCCAAGACCAAGGCCGCCGAGCTGGGCAAGCAGAAGCTCGGCTCGATCACCGCCGACGTGAAGCGGGCCTACAGCGCCACCGGTGCCGAGGACCGGGGCAAGGAGTCGGCGCTGGGGAACCTCATCGCCGACGTGCAGCTCGCCGGGACCAAGGACGCCGGCCGGGGTGGTGCGCAGATCGCGTTCATGAACCCCGGTGGCCTGCGGGCCGACCTGCTCTACCGGACCGACGGCACGGTGACCTACGCCGACGCCTTCGCCGTCCAGCCGTTCGCCAACGACGTGGCCACCAAGAGCTACACCGGTGCCCAGGTCAAGCAGGTGCTGGAGGAGCAGTGGCAGCCGGACGGCGCGTCCCGCCCGGTGCTGTGGCTCGGTGTGTCGAAGGGGTTCAGCTACACCTACAACCCCGAGGCGCCCAAGGGCTCGCGGATCACCTCGATCAAGCTCAACGGCACCCCACTCGACCCGGCGGGCACCTACCGAGTCACGATGAACTCGTTCCTCGCCGCCGGTGGTGACAACTTCACCACCCTCGGCAAGGGCACCAACCCGGCCACCACCGGCGACAACGACCTCACCATGCTGGTGAGCTACTTCGCCGCGAACTCGCCGGTGACCGCGGACACCCAGCCGCGGTCGGCGATCGGCCAGGCCGGCCCGCAGTGCACCACGACCATCACGGGCCAGTACAACAAGCCGCTGGTAGTCACGGCCGGCCTGACCTGCCTGGAGAACGCCACGGTCTCCGGCCCGGTCACGGTCAACCCGGGTGCCTCGCTGGTGGCCACCGGCGGCACCATCAGCGGTCCGGTCTCCGCCACCCGCCCGGTGCTGTTCGACCTCTCCGGTGTGACGGTGTCCGGCCCGGTGACGGTGTCCGGCGCGACCGGCGAGCTGAAGATCATCAAGGGCAAGGTCAACGGCCCGCTGTCGGTCACCGCCAACACCGGCGGAGTACGGATCGACACGGTCACCGTCGGCGGTCCGATCTCCGTCAACAGCAACACCGGCAGCCAGCCGGTGGTTGTCGCCGGGAACACCATCAGCGGGCCGCTGGCCTGCTCGGGTAACACCCCGGCCCCGGTGAACGAGAGCCGGCCGAACAGCGTAAAGGGCCCCGCGTCGGGCCAGTGCGCGCGACTGTAATCCGAATGTGATCCCCGGTCAGCGGTCGGAGCCAGCCAGGCTCCGGCCGCTGATCCATTTGCGGGTGGGTGCCTGGCTGCTTGATCGACTCGGACTCCTTGAAGTCGGGGTAACCCAGCGCTGCGGATAGCCCGACTTCAAGGAACCCGAGTTGATCAACGTAGGCGCTGCCGGGCCCCGGTCGTCTACCCTCTGCGACCGCCCCGACGACCTGCTCCCGGCTGCCGATCGAGACTTATTGACATGCCGCCAACAGCGCGCGAGGGTGGTGCACATGCCGACGCCCCCGCCCGACGGTCCCCCCTCGCCCTGGCGCGAGCCGGAGCACGACGACCTGGCCGACCTGGCCCGCACCTTCTTCACCAAGGAGGTGCTGCCGCACACCGACCGCCTGCTGGCGCAGGGCCATCCGGACCGCGAGCACTATCGGCGCGCCGGTGAGCTGGGGTTGCTCGGCCTGTCCGTTCCGGAGGAGTACGGCGGCGGGGGCGGCGCGTTCACCCACGAGGCCGTGCTGCTGCACGAGCAGACGTACACCGGGGAGAGCAGCCTCGGGCTGGCGGTCCACAGTGGCATCGTCACCGGCTACCTGGTGGCGTACGGCAGCGAGGAGCAGAAGCGGCGCTGGCTGCCCGGCCTGTGCAGCGGGGAGCTGGTCGGCGCCATCGCGATGACCGAGCCGGACGGCGGCTCCGACCTTCAGGCGATGCGTACCCGGGCGGTCCGCGACGGCGACGACTACCTGGTCACCGGCGCGAAGACGTTCATCACCAACGGCGGCCTGGCCGATCTGATCATCGTGGCGGTGAAGACCGACCCCGAGCGGCGAGCGGCCGGCGTCTCACTGCTGATCTGCGAGGTCGGTGGGGATCCGGAGGGCTTCCGCCGGGGCCGACTGCTGTCCAAGATCGGGCTGCACGCCAACGACACCGCCGAGCTGTTCTTCGACGAGTTCCGGGTGCCGGTGGCCAACCTGCTCGGCGGCGCCGAAGGGCTGGGCTTCATCCAGCTCATGCAGCAGCTTCCGCAGGAACGGCTGGTCATCGGCGTCGGCGCGGTCGCCGCGATGGAACGCGCGGTCGCGCTGACCGTCGCGTACGCCAAGGAGCGCTCCGCCTTCGGCAAGACGCTGATGGGGCATCAGAACACCCGGATGGTGCTCGCCGAGTGCGCCACCCGTACCCGGGTCAGCCGGGTCTTCCTGGACGACTGCATCGTCCGGCACACCCGCCCACCGCGGCGATGGCGAAGTCATGGCTCACCGACGGGCAGTGCGAGGTCATCGACCGGTGCCTACAGCTCTTCGGCGGCTACGGCTACACGACGGAATACCCGATCGCCCGGATGTACGCGGACGCCCGCGTCCAGAAGATCTACGGCGGCACCAACGAGATCATGAAGGAGTTGATCGCCCGTGCCCTCTGAGGCGTACGTCTATGACGCGGTCCGCACCCCGCGCGGACGCGGCCGGGACACCGGCTCGCTGCACGGGGTCAAGCCGATCTCCCTGGTGGTCGGCCTGATCGACGCGCTGCGGGAGCGCAACCCCGGCCTGGACGTCAACCGACTGGAGGACCTGCTGCTCGGCATCGTCACCCCGGTCGGCGAGCAGGGCGGCGACCTGGCGCGGGCCGCCGCCCTGTTGGCCGGGCTTCCGGACCAGGTGGGCGGGGTGCAGCTCAACAGGTTCTGCGCCTCCGGGCTGGAGGCGGTCAACTCCGCCGCCGCGCGGATCCGCTCCGGCTGGGAGCACCTGCTGCTTGCCGGCGGGGTGGAGTCGATGTCCCGGGTGCCGATGGGCTCCGACGGAGCGGCCTGGGCCACCGACCCGCAGACCGCGCTGGCCACGTCGTTCGTGCCGCAGGGCGTCAGCGCCGATCTGATCGCCACCCTGGAGGGCTTCACCCGCGACGACGTGGACGGCTACGCGCTGCGGTCGCAGGAGCGGGCTGCCAAGGCGTGGGCCGGCGGGCACTTCGCCCGCTCGGTGGTGCCGGTCCGCGACGGCAACGGGCTGGACATCCTCGCCGTGGACGAGCACCCGCGCCCGGAAACCACCCGGGAGGCGTTGGCCCGGCTCACGCCGTCCTTCGCCACGATGGGCGAGGCCGCTGGCTTCGACGCGGTCGCGCTGCAGAAGTTCCACTGGCTGGAGGCCATCGAACACGTCCACCACGCTGGCAACTCGTCGGGCATCGTGGACGGCGCGGCGCTGGTGCTGATCGGCTCGGGCGAGGTCGGCCGGGACCTCGGCCTCACCCCACGCGCCCGGATCGTCGGCGCGGCGGTCACCGGCGCCGACCCGACGCTGATGTTGACCGGCCCGATCCCGGCCACCCACAAGGCGCTCGCCGCCGCCGGGCTGACCCTCGACGACATCGACCTCTTCGAGATCAACGAGGCGTTCGCCGCGGTGGTGCTGAAGTATGTCCGCGACCTGGGCCTCGACCCGGACCGGGTGAACGTCAACGGCGGCGCGATCGCTCTCGGCCACCCGCTCGGCGCGACCGGAGCGATGCTGCTCGGCACGGCGTTGGACGAGTTGGAGCGCCGTGACCTGCGCCGCGCCGTGGTGACCCTCTGCATCGGCGGCGGTATGGGCGTCGCCACCGTTCTTGAGCGCTGCTGACCCGGAGGACGACCATGACCAACACCATCCGGTACGACCGCGGCGCCGACGGCATCGTCACCCTCACCCTGGACGACCCCGACCAGCCCGCCAACACCATGAACCGGGCGTACGCCACGTCCATGAGCAGGGTGCTCGACCGGCTGGAGGCTGAGCGCGACGAGCTGACCGGGGTCATCGTGACCAGCGCGAAGTCGACTTTCTTTGCCGGTGGTGACCTGCCGGAGATGATCCGGGCCACCCGCGCTGACGCGCCTGCGCTGACCGAACTGCTCAGCACCATCAAACGGGACCTGCGCCGACTGGAGACGCTGGGCCGGCCGGTGGTCGCCGCGGTCAACGGCTCCGCACTCGGCGGTGGCCTGGAGATCGCGCTCGCCTGCCACCACCGGATCGCGCTGGACGTGCCCGGCAGCCGGCTCGGGCTGCCCGAGGTGACGCTGGGCCTGCTGCCCGGGGCGGGCGGTGTCACCCGGACGGTACGGATGCTCGGCCTGGCCGGGGCGTTGACCACGGTGCTGCTCACCGGCCGACGGATGCGCCCGGCCGACGCCCTGGCCGCCGGTCTGGTCGACGAGGTGGTCGCCACCCCCACAGAGCTGTTGGATCACACACGGGCCTGGATCGCCGCCAACCCGCACCCAACGCAGCCGTGGGACCGGCCGGATTACCGGATGCCCGGCGGCACCCCGGCCAGCCGTTCACTGGCCGCACAGCTGCCCGCCTTTCCGGCCACCCTGCGTAAGCAGCTCAAGGGTGCCCGGTTGCCCGCACCCGAGGCGATTCTGGCCGCCGCCGTCGAGGGCGCACAGGTCGACCTGGAAACCGCGTTCACCGTGGAGACCCGCCACCTGATCGGCCTGCTCACCGGCCAGGTCGCCAAGAACATGATCGGTGCGTTCTTCTTCGACCTGAAGGCGGTCAACGGCGGCGCGGCCCGACCGACGGGGATCGACGTCGCTCCGGTGCGCCGGGTGGCGGTGCTCGGCGCCGGCATGATGGGCGCGGGCATCGCGTACGCCTGCGCCAGCGCCGGCCTGGACGTGGTGGTCAAGGACGTGAGCCCCGAGGCCGCTGGCCGTGCCCGGGAGCACGCGGAACGGCTGCTGGCCCGCAAGGTACGCAAGGGCCGCGCAACGGAGGCGGACGCCCGCACGGTGCTGGACCGCATCACCACCACCGACCAGGTCGACGCGCTGGCCGGCTGCGACGCGGTGATCGAGGCGGTCTTCGAGGACCCGGCGCTGAAGCGGACCGTCTTCGCCGAGGTGCTGCCGGTGCTGGCACCGGACGCCCTGCTCGCCTCCAACACCTCCACCCTGCCGATCACCGCGCTGGCCGCCGGGGTGGACCGACCGGCCGACTTCATCGGCATGCACTTCTTCTCCCCGGTGGATCGGATGCCACTGCTGGAGATCGTGGTGGGTGAGCGGACCGGCGACGCCGCGCTGGCGCGGGCGTTCGACCTGGGCCGGCGGATCGGCAAGACCCCGATCGTGGTCAACGACGGCCGGGGCTTCTTCACCAGCCGGGTGATCGGTCGGTTCCTCGACGAGGCGGTCGGCATGGTCGCCGAGGGTGTCCCCGCCGCGTCGGTCGAGCAGGCCGCCCTCCAGGCCGGCTACCCGACCGGGCCGCTGGCGCTGGCCGACGAGGTCAGTCTCACCCTGATCCAGCGGATCCGCCGCCAGTTCGAGGCCGCCAGCGAAGAGTTCCTGCCGCTGCCGGCGCACCGGCTCGTCGACGAGCTGGTCGACGCGTACGACCGGCCGGGGCGCGCCACCGGACGCGGCTTCTACGCGTACGACGACGGCACCCGGGGCCGGTTGTGGCCCGGTCTCGCCGACCTGACCACCGACGCCGGCCGGGCGGTGCCGTTCACCGACCTGCAGGAGCGGATGCTCTTCGCCGAGGCGCTCGACGCGCTGCGCTGCCTCGACGAGGGCGTGCTGCGGACCGAGACCGACGCCAACATCGGCTCGATCTTCGGCATCGGCTTCCCGGCCTGGACCGGCGGGGTGATCCGCTACGTCCGGCAGTACGCGGGCGGCCCGGCCGGCTTCGCGGCCCGCGCCACCGAGCTGGCCGACCTCTACGGCGACCGGTTCACGCCCCCCACCGACCTGGTGGACCGGCTCGCCGCGTCGACCGCCCGCCCGGCCGAACCAGCGGGCGTCGCGTGACGGCGTCGGGCGGGTCGGCGCGTGGCGGGCCGCTCGCCGGGGTGCGGGTGGTCGAACTCGCGAGCCTCGCCCCGGCGCCGTTCGGCTGCATGGTGCTCGCTGACCTGGGCGCGGACGTGGTGCGGGTGGACCGGCCGGGTGGACCGGGTGCGGGACGGCTGGCCGCGCCGACCGGCGGGCCGTTGCAGCGCGGCCGGCGGGTCACCACGCTGGACCTGAAATCCCCGACCGGAGTGACGGACCTGCTGCGCCTTGTGGATCGGGCGGACGTGCTGGTCGAGGCGTACCGGCCGGGGGTGGCCGAGCGGCTCGGCTTCGGGCCGGAGGTCTGCCAGGCCCGCAATCCCCGTCTGGTGTACGCGCGGATGACCGGCTGGGGTCAGGACGGCCCGCTGGCAGCCCGAGCCGGGCACGACATCGACTACATCGCGGTGGCCGGGGCGTTGGAGCCGCTGGGCCGCGCCGGGGAGCGCCCGTACGCGCCGATGAACCTGCTCGGTGACTTCGGCGGGGGCGGCATGCTGCTCGCCGTCGGCGTGCTGGCGGCACTGCTGGAACGGGAGCGCTCCGGCTTCGGCCAGGTGGTCGACGCGGCGATGGTGGACGGCTCCGCGCTGCTCACCTCGTTCCTGCACGGGCTGCTCGGCACCGGCCTGTGGGCCGCACCGCGCGGGCGCAACATGTTCGACGGCGGGGCACCGTTCTACGACACGTACCGCACCGCCGACGGTGGATTCATGGCCGTCGGCGCGATCGAACCGGCCTTCTACGCCGTACTGCTCAGCGGCCTCGACCTCGCCGACGACCCGGACCTGCCCGCCCAGTACGACCCGAGCGGCTGGGACGAACTGCGCCACCGGTTCACCGAGCGGTTCGCCGAACGGACCCGGGCCGAGTGGACGGCGGTCTTCGCCGACCTGGACGCCTGCGTCGCGCCGGTGCTCGCCCCCGGCGAGGCTCACCAGCACCCGCACAATGCGGCCCGGGACACCTTCGTCGAGGTGGGCGACGAGATCCAGCCCGCCCCGGCGCCCCGCTTCGACCGGACACCGGCCGCCCTGCCCACGCCAGCGCCGGACCCGGAGCGGGACGTCCAACCCGTCGACACGATCCTCACCGGCTGGCAGTGACGGACGGCGGCACACCCCGTCAACCGGCGACCAGGGCTAGGCTGCACGGGTGGCAGCGTGCCCCGAGCTGACCTGGCCGCGAGCCCTTCGGGGACGCGGTCGAGGTTCCTCCGGGGTAACCCCGGGGGCGTCACATCCACCTGGGCAGCACACCACAGGTGCGTCGGCACGCTTCGCGAGCCTCTGCACCCGTACGACCGGGCATCGTCGGGGCGCGCTGCCACCCTTCCCGGTGCGGCCGTGACGACGGTCGCCTCCCTGGCCGTCGCGCTCGGCGACGCGTTCCTCGCCGCCGAGCGGTGGCAGCGCGGCGGCCTGGTCGAATCGGGCGGGCGGGTGCTGGGCGTACGCCGACGGTGGCTGTGGCCGCTCGCGGTCGCGGTGCTCGCCGCGTACCCCCGTGCCCCGCACGACCGGCCCCGGGAGCTGGCCGCCTTCCTCGCGGACCTTGCGCTGCTGACCGAGGTGGTCGACGCGGCGCGGCAGCGCGGCCAACCGATCGTGGTCCGCGCCCGGCCGGTCACTCCGACCCGGACGGTCCGTCGGCCCTGGTCGACCCCGGTGCTGGACGACCTGGGTGACCTGGCCCGGCTGCTCGACCTGACCCCGGAACAGCTCGACTGGTACGCCGACCGGCGGGGAATGAACCGCCGCGCCGACGATCATCGGTTGCACCACTACCGGTACCGCTGGGCGGCCGGCGGTCGGTTGATCGAGGCCCCAAAGTCGCGGCTGCGCGCGCTGCACCGGCGTTTGCTCGCCGAGGTGCTGGGCCCGCTGCCGGGCTGGTGGTCAACGAACGGCCGGCGGTGCCGCGCACCGAGTACGACCTACTGCGCGCGATCCTGCACAACGCCGCCTGCACTGGCCTGGCCGCGCAGAACCACGCCGGTCATCCGGCGTTCGCCGAGCACCTGACCGGCCGCGTCGCCTGGCTGAGCCACGCCCACCCCACCCGATCCGCGAAACTGGCGAGGCTCCTGACCGCCGCCCTGGCTGGGCCGGTGCCGCGATCGGATCTTCCACGGGAGTGAATGAGTATGGGTACGAACAGTTGGAAGGGCCACGTCAACGGGATCCTCTACGGTATCCAGTTCGACCGGGCGCTCGACGACACAGTGGTGACCCGGGTCGCCTACGGGGTGACCGGCGGCCTCTACCCAGGTGAACGGGCCGAGACGCTGGAGGCGCTGGCCCATGCGCTGCGCCATCCAGGCCCCCTGAACGACCAGATCGAAACCCACCACAGCGAGGAGAGCATCCGCATTTTCCTCACCCAGCTCTCCGCAGCCCTGACCACCCCATCTTCGGGTTGATCAAGAGGTTTGCCTCAGAGAACCGTCCTTTGGTGACGTAAACCTCTTGATCACTCGGTGTGGCCGGGGGTGCCGCGCCCGGGCGGGGCGGTTGTACCAGGTGGCGAAGAGGGCTATCGCCAGCAACAGCTCTGCCAGGTCACCGCCGTAGTACATGAGTTGGGCGGCCGACTGGAGTGCCGCCGGGTCACGGTCGGTGAGGCCGGGCGGGAGGGTTCCGGCTTGCGCGTACAGGTACTTGGCCAGCACGGCGTGGCCGCCCGCCGCGCCGAGTAGCGCGCCGACCCGGACCGCCAGCCCCGGGCGACGCGGCGCCGGGTCCGGGCCCGCCAACGACCAGGCGAAGAGGTACCCGGCGGCCAGGTAGTGCAGGTGCAGGGCGTGGTGCAGAGCAGGCTGACGCTCCGCCGCCGCGTACAGCGGGGTGAGCAGGACCAGCGCCAGCCCGCCCGTGCTCAGCAGCGCGGCGGTGACCGGGTGGGCGATCAGGTGCAGCGGGCGGGCGCGCAGCAGCCGGCCCACCGCCCGACGTACCGGCGTTGGGGCGACCCGCAGCAGCAGCGTCACCGGGGCGCCGAGGACCAGCCCGAGCGGGGCCAGCATGCCGAGCAGCAGGTGCTGCGCCATGTGCCCGCGCGGGTCCTCGGGGAGTTGGGCCAGCGGCCCGACGGCAACCGCCAGTAGGGCGCAGCCGACCAGCCACGCGGCGGTGCGGCGGTGGTCCCACCCCCGTGGGTCGCGTACGGCGGCCAGCAGGTAGCCGCCCGCCAGCAACGCGACCGGGAGCAGCGGAAACCAGCTCGGCGCATCCGCCCCGTGCCCACCGTGCGCGAGCGTGGGCGGCGCGGACCAGCCCGGCAGGCCGGCGAGGACCGCCGTCACCGGGGGCCGTCGTCCGGCCGGCGGGACCGGGCCCACCACACCACGGCGGCGCCGGCCAGCAGCAGCACCGCGCCGGCCACGTTCCACACCACGTCGTACGGCACCAGGTGTACGCCGTAGCGGATCTGGTGCAGCCGGAGCACCTTGTGGTCGACCAGCCCGTCGAAGAGCTGGAAGCCTCCGGCGCCGAGCAGGAAGCCACCCCAGGCCAGCCGGGCCGACAGGGCACGTCGCCGGCGCAGGTCGGCGAACCAGAAGAACCCGCCGACCAGGGCGATCACCTCGGCGGCGTGCAGCAGCCCGTCCGAGAGCAGCGCCACTGACGGGGTGGACCGGTCGTAGAAGTGGTGCCAGGCCAGCAGCTGGTGAAAGACGATCTCATCCACCGCGGCCATGATCGCGATGCCGATCAGGACGCCGACGAGCGTGGAGGAACGAACGTCGACAGTCCGTGCGCCTGGCAGGCTCCGATCGGCCATCACACACCTCGCATCCATGCCGGGTCAGGGCTCCGAACCGGACGGATCATATCTACCGGAGTTTCTCCGGACGCTGTGGGAGTGATCGACACAAGTTCGGTGATACCGGGGTGTCCGGCCTGGTGGGACACCCCGACTTCTGGGATTTCGTGTTGGTCAGGGCTGCTGGGCGCCGCGCCCCGTCGCGTGCCGGCGGTGACCTCCCCGTTTCGCGACTCCCGCACGACTCACGGCATGATCATGGAACCTGAAGGGGCAGCGGATCCCGAGAAGGCAGCGAAGCACGAGAAGGAGGTGCCCGTGCCGGACGCGGACGAACTCGTCGCCAACGCACTCGCGGCGGTGCGCGGTACCGACGTACGGCAGGCCGAACGACAGCTGGACCAACTGATGGTCGGCACCGGCGCGGCGGACGGCACCACGGCGGTGGACGCCGCGCTGCTGCGTCGCCTGGTCCGCGGCCTGAGCCGGCTCTGGCCGCGCGGTTGGCAGCCGGTCGACGTGGACCGGATCATCAGCCGACGGCTCGACGCCCGATCGGCCCGGTTGGTCCGCGACGCGATGGCCGTCCAACGGCGCGAGCAGGCAGAGCCGGTCCCGGCCTGGTGGGACGAGCAGCTGCGAGAGCTGGCCGCCGAAGTGCGGTGGGACGACGACCTGGCCGTGCTGACCTACTGGTCGGCACATGTCGGGCTGGACCGGCCCGACGCGCTCCGCGCGGCCGTGGACATACTCGCGCTGGTGGAGGGCCTGCCGCCGATCGCGGTGCTGCGCCCACCGCCGGGCACGACCGGCGCGGCGACCGCCCGGACGGCCGGTAGGACCCGCAGCGGGTCGCCGATGCTGGACCGGGTGCGGGCCCTGCTGGCCAAGGCCGAGTCGACGACCTTCCCGGCCGAGGCGGAGGCGCTGACCGGTAAGGCGCAGGAGTTGATTGCCCGGCACAGCATCGACGAGGCGCTGCTGGCCGCCGGGTCGGAGCGCGGCGACCTGCCCGGCGGGGTACGGCTCAGCACCGACCCCCCGTACGCGGGCGCGAAGGCACTGCTGGTGCAGGAGGTGGCGGCGGCGAACCGGTGCGAGGCGGTCTGGTCCGACGATCTCGGCTTCGCCACCGTGCTGGGCTGGCCGGCCGACCTGGTGGCGGTGGAGTTGCTCTACACCTCGCTGCTCGTCCAGGCCACCGGGGCGATGCTGCGGGGGCGCGCCGAGCGGCGGCCGGGGTCGGGGCGGCGGACAAAGGTCTGGGACGAGTCCTTCCTCAACGCGTTCGCGCTGCGGATCGGCGAGCGGCTGGGCGCGGCCACCGAGGCGGCAACCGACGCGGCGGACCGGGCGGCAGCCGAGACGGCCGGGTCGGAGCGGCTGCTGCCGGTGCTCGCGGCGCGAGGCGAGGCGGTCCGGGAACGGCTGGACACGCTCTTCCCCGGTGTCACCCGGCACCGGCTCAGCGTCCGGGACGCCGAGGGCTGGTCGTCCGGCACCTCGGCCGCCGACCGGGCGTCGTTGGACGTGGGCGGGGGGCGCAAGCCCCGACAGGTGCCCGGCCGGCCCGACCCGCGCTGACCCCGTCCGGCGTGGGACCGCCACCGGAGGACTTTTCTGCGATTTCCTTCGGTACGCCGTAGGGGACGGGGTCTCGGCTCCGACCTTCCGGTGAACCGCCCCCCGACCGGGGTGCGGCCAATGCCTGAGGAGCGTCGCCGTGAAGTACATGCTGCTGATCTGGAACCGGCCCGGCTTCACCGAGGAGCTGACCGAGCAGGACCGTACCGCCCTCTTCGGCGAGGTCGACGAGATCATGAAGGAGCTGACCGAGACCGGTGAGCTGGTCGACGGCCAGGCGCTGGCCAACCCGTCGCAGACGTTGACGGTCCGGCTCGTCGACGGCAACCCCGAGATCGTCGACGGGCCGTTCATGGAGAGCAAGGAGCAGTTCGCCGGCTACCTGACCGTCGACTGCGACAGCCCACAGCGGGCCGCCGAGATCGCCGCCCGCTGGCCGGACGTACGGCACGGCGGCGCAATGGAGGTCCGCCCGGTCATGGAGCAGGCCGGAACGGAGATGTGACCGGCGACCGGACGGTCGAGGATCTGCTGCGCATGCTCGCGCCGCAGGTCCTCGGCCTGCTGGTCCGTCGGCACGGCCAGTTCGACCGCTGCGAGGACGCGGTCCAGGAGGCACTGCTCGCCGCCGCGACACAGTGGCCCGGGCAGGGCGTACCGGACAATCCCCGCGCCTGGTTGCTCACCGTGGCCACCCGCCGGCTCACCGACGAGTGGCGCAGTGAGAGCGCCCGCCGGGACCGCGAGGTGGCGGTGGCACTGCGCGAGCCGACGTACGCCGGGGTGGCGCCGGCGGCCGACGCGGAGCCGGCCGTCCCGGACGCCGACGACACACTCACCCTGCTGTTCCTCTGCTGCCACCCGGCGCTGACCGGATCGGCGCAGGTGGCGCTCACCCTGCGTGCGGTCGGCGGCCTCAGCACCGCCCAGATCGCCCGAGCACACCTGGTGCCGGAGGCGACGATGAGCCAACGGATCCGCCGGGCCAAGCAGCGGATCGAGGCCGCCGGAGCCCGGTTCGCCATGCCCGAACCGGGGGAGCGGAACGAGCGGCTGCGGACAGTGCTGCGCGTGCTCTACCTGATCTTCAACGAGGGGTACACCGCGTCCAGTGGCCCGGACCTGCACCGGGCCGAGCTGACCGGTGAGGCGATCCGGCTGGCCCGCATCCTGCACGGGCTGCTGCCCGACGACGGCGAGGTGGCCGGGCTGCTGGCACTCATGCTGCTCACCGACGCGCACCGGGCGGCCCGGCTCGGCCCGGACGGGGAGTTGGTGCCGCTGGCCGAGCAGGACCGCACCCGGTGGGACGCAGCCGCCATCGCGCAGGGGATCGCGCTGATCACCGAGGCGTTGACCTGGTCGCCGCCCGGCCCGTACCAGCTCCAGGCGGCGATCGCCGCGGTGCACGCCGAGGCGTCGACGGCGGCCGAGACGGACTGGCGGCAGATCGTCGCGCTCTACCGACTGCTGGCCCGGATCGCGCCGAACCCGATGGTCACCCTGAACCAGGCGGTGGCAGTGGCCATGGTGGACGGGCCCAGGGCCGGGCTCGCCCTGCTCACACCGCTGGACGCCGACGAGCGCACCGCCGGGCATCACCGGCTCGCCGCCGTCCGGGCCCACCTGCTCGAGTTGGCCGGGGACGCCGAGGCGGCGCGGGCGGCCTACCTGGCCGCGGCACGCGGCACCACGAGCCTGCCCGAGCAGCGGTACCTGGAGGTCCGGGCCGCCCGGCTGGCCGGACACCAGTGAGCGTGACCGGGTTGCCGTTTTGGCAACAATCTTTGCGCATGAACCGGTCACCGGCCAGAGTCGGTGGCGACGCGCAAAGGAGCAGGCACAGGTGACCGAGCAGCACGAGTTCGACAAGGACTACTGGGAGCGGCACTGGCAGCAGGCGCACCACGACCGCCCCGGCGCGATGAGCACGAACCCCGCGCACCCGTACCTGGCCCGGGAGACCGGCGCTCTGGTGCCGGGCTCGGCGCTGGACGCCGGGTGCGGCGCCGGCGCCGAGGCGATCTGGCTCGCCTCCCACGGCTGGCAGGTCACCGCGGTCGACATCGCCCCCGTCGCCCTCGCCCGGGCCGCCGAACGCGCGACCGGCAGCGGGGTGTCCGAGCGGGTGCGGTGGGTGGCGGCGGACCTGACGGCCTGGGCCCCGGAGGCGCGGTTCGACCTGGTCACGACGCACTACGCGCACCCCGCGATGCCACAGCTGGACTTCTACCACCGCATCGCCGGGTGGGTGGCGCCCGGTGGCACCCTCCTGATCGTCGGGCATCTGCACACCTCCGAAGCCACCGAGCAGGGGCACGGGCACGCACACGGGCGTGGACACCACCCGCCCGACGAGGCATCGGTCACCCTCGCGGACATCACCGCCGGTCTGGACGGCGCCAGCTGGGAGATCATCACCGCCGAGGAGCACCGCCGCACGGCGCCGGGCCGGGAGGCCCCGCTGCGCGACGTGGTCGTCCGCGCCACCCGACGCCGCTGAGCACACCGCTGCCGGCCGTCGGGCGGCGCGGACCACCCGACGGCCGGCAACGGCGGCGGTCACACCTCGGGTTCGATGGCCGGGCAGCTGGCACCCCGAGCGGGCACCGCCTGATCGATCAAAACCAGCCCTTGCACATGCCAAGGAAAGTTAGCAGGTGCCGTCGGGCGGAAGCGGAATCAGCGGGATCTCAGGGTCGCTGGAAAGGCCCCGACACACAGCACGCCGGGCCGGTGATTGATCACCGGCCCGGCGTGCGGGTTACGTCGTACGTCAGCTCTTGAAGGCGTCCTTGATCTTCTCACCGGCCTGCTTGAGCTTGGCGGTGGACTGGTCGGCACGGCCCTCAGCCTCGAGCTGCTCGTTGTCGGTGGCCCGACCGGCGCCTTCCTTCAGCTTGCCGGCCGCGTCCTCGCTGGCGTTGTTGATCTTGTCGTCGATACCCATTGCCAACCTCCAATGCAAGCGTCGCTACCACCACAGAGGTACCCCCGCCGTCGCCGGCCCAACCATCACCGCCGTCACAGATCACCGACGGCCGGGCGGAACCGGCGCAGTCGCAGACTGTTGGCCACCACGAAGACCGAGGACAGCGCCATCGTGGCACCGGCGATCATCGGGTTGAGCAGCCCGGCGGCGGCCAACGGCAGGGCCGCCACGTTGTAGCCGAACGCCCAGAACAGGTTGCCCCGGATGATGCCGAGCGTGCGGCGGGACAGGCGGATGGCATCCACCGCAGCGTCCAGGTCGCCCCGGACGAGGGTGAGGTCGGACGCCTCGATCGCCACGTCCGTGCCGGTGCCCATGGCCAGCCCGAGGTCGGCCTGGGCCAGCGCCGGGGCGTCGTTGACCCCGTCGCCGACCATCGCCACCGACCGCCCCTCGGCCTGGAGCCGCTTAACCACGTCGACCTTGCCGGCAGGCAGCACCTCGGCGATCACCTCGTCGATGCCCACCTCGGCGGCGACCGCGCGGGCCACGATGGTGTTGTCCCCGGTCAGCAGGACCGGGGTGAGCCCCAGCGCGCGCAGCCGGGCCACCGCCGCCCGACTGGTCGGCCGAACCACGTCGGCGACCGCGAGCACGCCCCGGGCCCGCCCGTCCCAGCCAGCGACGATCGCTGTACGTCCGGCGGCCTCCGCGTCGCTGCTGGCCCGCTCGACCTCCGGCGGCACGTCGATCTCGTGCTCGCGCAGCAGCCGGGCCCGGCCGACCAGCACGACCCGCCCGTCGACCGTGGCGGTCACACCCAGCCCTTCGAGGTTGCGGAAGCCGGTCACCGGGGGCAGCGCGCCCGCCTCGGCGGCACCCGCCGCGACCGCACGGGCGATCGGATGCTCGGAGGCAGCCTCCACCGCGCCGGCCAGCCGGAGCAGCTCCGCCCGGTCCTCCCCGCTCGCCGGCACCACGTCCACCAGGGTCATCCGGCCGGTCGTCACGGTGCCGGTCTTGTCCAGCACCACGGTGTCCACCCGGCGGGTCGACTCCAGCACCTCCGGCCCCTTGATCAGCACACCGAGCTGCGCGCCCCGGCCGGTGCCGACCAGCAACGCGGTCGGGGTGGCCAGCCCGAGCGCACACGGGCAGGCGATGATCAGCACGGCCACGGCGGCGGTGAACGCGGCGGTCGGGCCGGCCCCGGTGCCGAGCCACCAGCCGAGGGTGCCCACGGCCAGCGTGATGACGATCGGCACGAAGACGCCGGAGATCCGGTCGGCGAGCCGCTGCACGGCCGCCTTGCCACTCTGCGCCTGCTCGACCAGGTCGGCCATCCGGGCGAGTTGGGTGTCCGCGCCAACCCGCGTCGCGGTGACGACCAGCCGCCCGCCCGCGTTGATCGTGGCACCGACCACGCTGTCACCCGGGCCGACCTCGACCGGCACCGACTCACCGGTGAGCATGCTGGCGTCGACGGCAGAGGTGCCCTCGTCGACCACGCCGTCGGTGGAGATCTTTTCCCCGGGGCGGACCACGAACCGGTCACCGACGGCGAGCCGGTCCACGGGAATCAGGGTCTCCACCCCGTCGCGCAGCACCGCCACCTCCTTGGCCCCGAGTTCGAGCAGAGCGCGCAGGGCGGCACCGGCGGTCCGCTTGGATCGTGCCTCGAAGTAGCGGCCGGCCAGGATGAACACGGTGACCCCGGCGGCCGCCTCCAGGTAGATGTTGCCGGCGCCGTCGGTGCGGGTGATGTCGAAGCGGAACGGGTGCGTCATCCCAGGCATCCCGGCGTCACCGAGGAAGAGCGCCCAGAGCGACCAGCCGAACGCCGCCAGTGTGCCGAGCGAGACCAGCGTGTCCATGGTTGCCGCGCCGTGCCGCAGGTTGGTCCAGGCGGCCCGGTGGAACGGCAGCCCACCCCAGACCACCACCGGGGCGGCCAGGGTCAGCGACAGCCACTGCCAGTAGTCGAACTGCCAGGCCGGGACCATGGCCAGCAGGACCACCGGCACGCTCAACGCCACCGAAACCCAGAGCCGGGTACGCGGGCCGCTCAGCGGATCCGCCGGCGGCTCGGCGGTCGGCGGGGCCGGCAGTGCGGCCTTGTATCCGGTCTTCTGCACGGTCTCGATCAGGTCGTCCGGCGTGACGCCGTCGGCGTACCGGACGGTCGCCTTCTCGGTGGCGTAGTTGACGGTGGCGCTCACCCCGTCCATCCGGTTGAGCTTCTTCTCGATCCGGGCGGCGCAGGCGGCGCAGGTCATCCCGCCGATCGACAACTGGATCTGGTTCGGCGCCTCGGGCAGCGGTCGGCTGGTGGTGGTCATCTCTGGTCCCGTCAGTTGTGCCCGTGCCCGGGGGTGCCGTGGTCGGCGCCGCCGGTCGGTGCGGGTCCGCTCGGGTCGCCCCCGGCCGGTGGAGCGTCGGCCGGTGAGGTGCCGGTGACGACGGTGAACTCGGCGGTGTGCACCGCCCCGCCGTGCCGGAAGTCAAGGTAGAGCCGGTAGCTGCCAGCCGAGGGCACGTCGGCGCGGAAGGTGACCGCCGGGCCGGGTTGGGTCCGGCCGTCGCCGGGCGTCCCGTCCGGGTGCACATGCAGGTACGCCAGGTCGCCCCGGCGCAGTGCCACCAGGTGCCCGTACGCGCCCAGGTAGGGCTCCAGGTCGGTGACCGGCTGCCCGCTCCGGCTCACGGTGAAGGTCAGCGGCGACGTGCTGCCGGGTTGCGGCGCACCGGTCAGGGTGACCGTGTAGCCGTCGACGGTGGTGCTGGTCGCCGGGGCGGGCAACGGCCGTTCGGTCAGCTCACCGGGAATTGTCACGTCCACGCCGAGGGTCAGCGGCTCGCCCCCGGTCGGGGTGAAGTCGGCGAACGCCCGCCACTGCCCGGGGCCGGCCAGCGGGGTGTCGACCCGCCAGGTGCCGTCCGGGGCCAGGTCGGGGTGCACGTGGCGGAAGCCGGAGAGGTCCCGTCGGGCGACGATCAGGTGCATCCGCTTGTCGTGCGCCACGTCGTACCGGGTCACCGGGCGCCTGTCCGGTCCGGTGACCCGGAAGGCGAACTCGTCGGCCGGGGCGTCGACCGGTTCGAGGGTGTAGCCGCGGTCGGAGACGAGCAGGCCGCCGGGGAGCCGGTCGGTCGCCTGGTCGTGCTCCCCCGTCGCGTGGGCGGCACCGCCGTCGTGCCCGCTGTCGGCGACCGGGGCGGGGTCGACCAGACGGCCGATCCCGTATGTCGCGCCAAAGACCGCCGCCAGACCGACGGCAAACCCGGCCAATCTCGTCACGGTGCGCATGCCGGCCCTCCGATCACGCGTCGACGAGGTCGTAGCCGGCCTCGTCGACAGCGGCCCGGACAACCCCGGTGTCCAGCGGCTGGTCGCTGCTGACGGTGACCCGGCCGGCCGCGAGGTCGACCTGGACGTCACGCACGCCCTCGATGGCGCCAACCTCGGCGCTCACCGCGCTGACGCAGTGCCCACAGGTCATGCCCTGCACCTGGTACGTCGTGTTGACCATCGAATCGTCTCCCTTGCGCCAGTACCGATACCCGGTTGGGGTATGTCGTCAGAACAGGACGTTAGCATACCCCCCAGGGGTAAGCTATCCTCGTCGCATGACCGCACCCACCCCGATCCGCGGATACACCGCCAGCAAGGACCAACTGCTCGCGCGGCTCCGCCGTGTCGAGGGGCAGGTCCGCGGCATCGAGAAGATGGTCGACGACGACCGCTACTGCATCGACGTGCTCACCCAGATCTCCGCGATCCAGGCCGCCCTCGACAAGGTGGCGCTCGGGCTGCTCGACGGGCACGCCCGGCACTGCATGCACGAGGGGGCGGCCGAGGGCCGGGCCGACGAGATGGCCACCGAGATGATGGCGGCTGTCGGCCGGCTGATGAAGCGCGGCTGACAGCCCTCAGTCCGGCGCCGGGTCGAGACGGACCCGGCGCAGCAACTGCGCGTTGAGCGCCACCACGATGGTGGACGCGGACATCAGCACCGCCGCCACCGCCGGGCTCAACGCCACCCCGGCCCGGGCCAGCACCCCGGCCGCCAGCGGCAGCGCCACCACGTTGTAGCCCGCCGCCCAGGCCAGGTTCTGCCGCATCTTGCGATACGACGCCCGGGACAGCCGGACCACGGCACCGACCCCGCGCGGGTCCGACGACGCCAGCACCACCCCGGCGGATTCGATCGCCACATCGGTGCCCGCGCCGATCGCGATGCCCACATCGGCACGGGCCAACGCCGGGGCGTCGTTCACCCCGTCGCCGACCATCGCCACGGTCAACCCCCGGCGCTGGAGTTCGGCCACCCGGTCGTCCTTCTCCGCCGGCAGCACCTCGGCGAAGACCTCGTCGACGCCGGGCCGGAAGCCGAGTTCGGCCGCGACCGCCTCGGCCACCGACCGAGCGTCACCCGTGATCATGGCGATCGTCCGGACGCCCTCGGCACGCAGCTCGGCGATGGCCCGCCGTGCCTCCGGACGCACCTCGTCGGTCAACGCGAACGCGCCGAGCACGGTCTGCGGCAGCCGCACCAGATGCAGCACCGCGGCACCCCGCGCCGACCACCGCCCAGTCGCCGCCTCCAGCTCCGCCGGGAGCGGCAGGCCCAGTTCCCGCAGCAGCACCGGCCCGCCCACCGCGTACTCCGTACCGTCGATGGTGGCCTGCACACCGCGGCCCGGCAGCGACCGGAACCCGGCGGCCGGGAGCGGGCCTGCGGGCCCGGCCGCCGCCACGATCGCCCGAGCCAACGGATGTTCACTGTCCGACTCGACGCCCGCCGCGATCCGCAGCACCTCGTCCCGCTCGGCGCCAGGTGCCGTCACCAGGTCGGTGAGGGCGTGCTCGCCCCGGGTCAGCGTGCCGGTCTTGTCGAAGAGCACCGCGCCGACGGTCCGCATCCGCTCCAACGCCAACCGGTCCTTGACCAGGATCCCGGACCGCGCGGCCAGCGCGGTGGAGAGGGCCACGACCAGGGGAATGGCGAGTCCCAACGCGTGCGGGCAGGCGATCACCAGGACGGTGACCGCGCGGACCACCGCCTCGTCCGGCTGGCCGAGGACGGTCCAGACCAGCACGGTCAACACAGCGGTGCCGGTGGCCAGGTAGAACAGCGCGGCGGCGAACCGGTCGGCCAGCAGTTGGGCCCGCCCGCCGGAGGCCTGGGCCTGCGCGACCATCCGCTGGATGCCGGCGAGCGCGGTGTGCTCGCCCAGCGCCTCGACGCGGACCCGGATCGCCGAGTCGGTGGCGACGGTGCCGGCCACCACCCGGTCGCCCGGCGAACGGGCGACCGGCCGCGACTCGCCAGTGATCATCGACTCGTCCAGTTCGGCGCCGCCGTCGACGATCCGGCCGTCCGCCGGCACCCGACCCCCTGGGCGGACCAGCACCACGTCACCAACCCGCAGGTCGGTCACCGGCACCGCCTCGACCCGTCCGTCCGCCGCCACCCGCTCGGCCTCGTCCGGTAGCAGCGCGGCCAGCGCCGCAAGCGCTCCCCGGGCCTGCCCGATGGCCTTCATCTCCTGCCAGTGCCCGAGCAGCATGATGGTGACCAGCGCGGCCAACTCCCACCAGAAGTCCAGGTCAAAGGCGCCGACGCTGGTGGCCAGGGACGCGGTGTAGGCGACGGTGATCGCCATCGCGACGAGCAGCATCATGCCGGGTGCCCGGTCCCGCACCTCCCGGACCGCGCCGACCAGGAACGGCCAACCGCCCCACCAGAACACCACCGAGCCGAGCACCGGACCCACCCAGGAACGGCCGGGGACCTTCCCGCTCAGGCCCAGCTGATCCGACACGAGGTGGCTGGTCAGGACCACCGGGACGGTGAGCACCAGGCAGACCCAGAAGCGGTGACGAAACATCGCGGGATCGTGCCCGGCGTGCTTGTCGTGCTGCACGTGCGCGGCGGGGGCCGCGTGCTGCTGGCGGTCCGGTTCGGGTGGCGACGGGTCGGGCATGTCTCCAACATGCCGCGCCGGGGGCCCCACATGGGCGGTTCAGCCGCCGACACTCCGCCACGACCTACAGCCCCGGATCGGGGTGGTTAGCATTCCCCACGATGATCCCCCGTCAACCGTCGCACAGTCGAGCACCGGCGCCTCCATCCCGTGGCCCAGCCCCCGCCCAGCCGGACCCGGCACTGACCGTCAGTGATCAAGTGCTCGTCAGCCAGCGATCCGCCGCGCCGCTCGGTCCGTATTCGCGGTGGCGGTGAACCGACCGGCCCGCTGACACGTACCCCGCACCGGATCGTTGGGAGTCTCGCCTTGGGTTCCGACCACACCCGTCCCGCTCCGTCCGCCCCGCCCCGGGTGCGACGGATCCTCGTCATGACCGTGGTGCCCCTGTTCGTCGCTACCGTGCTCGCCGCGGTGCTGCTCTGGCCGCGCGGCGGCCCACCGCAGACCGACGGTGGGGCGGACGTACCGCGCTATCCCGGCACGGTGACCCGGGTGGTCACCGAGCCGTGCCCGCCGGTGCCGTCGGCCCCCGAGGGCGCGCCGAGGTTCGGCGCCGGGCCGTGCGGCACGGTCGACGTCCGGGTCGACGACGGGCCGACCGCCGGCCAGAAGGTGCAGACACCGGTGCCCGACGGGCCCGGTGCCCCGAGGGTCGACGTCGGCGACGAGGTCATCCTGGTCGAGCTGACTGATCCGGCCGATCCCGCCACCAGCAGCTGGAACATCGCCGAGCACCAGCGCGGCACCCCGATGGTGTGGCTGGCAGTGGTCTTCGCCGCGGCGATCGTGGCGTTCGGTCGGTGGCGGGGCCTGGCCGCGCTCGCCGGGCTGGCCGCCAGCTTCGCCATCCTGCTCACCTTCGTGCTGCCGGGCATCGGCGCCGGCAGATCACCCCTGCTGGTGGCGGTGGTCGGCGCGGCCCTCATCATGTTCGTCGTGCTCTATCTGACGCACGGGGTCACCGCGCAGACCTCGGTCGCGGTCCTCGGCACCCTCGGCAGCCTGGTGCTGACCGGCGTGCTCGCCACCATCGCCACGGCCGCAACCCACCTCACCGGCTTCGGCAGCGAGGATGCCACCACCCTGTCGATGTTCCAGGGCGACGTGGACCTGCACGGCCTGCTGCTCGCCGGGATCATCATCGGCTCGCTCGGGGTGCTCGACGACGTGACGGTCACCCAGGCCGCCACCGTCACCGAGCTGGCGAACGCGAACCCCGGGCTGACCCGGTTGCAGCTGTACCGTGCGGCCACCCGGGTCGGCCGCGCGCACATCGCCTCCACGGTCAACACCATCGTGCTGGCGTACGCGGGCGCGTCTCTACCGCTGCTGCTCCTGCTCACCGCCGACTCGCGACCGATCGGGCAGATCCTCACCAGCGAGTTCCTCGCGCAGGAAATCGTCCGTAGCGCCGTCGCCACACTCGGTCTGATCGCGGCCGTGCCGCTGACCACCGGGCTGGCCGCGGTGGTGACCGCCGCCGGGCGCGCAGACGAGCCGGATCAACCGCGGACCCCGCCCTTATTCACCGCCGCCGATCGGTGGCCGGAGCCGGACAGGAGCACGGAAACGGCATGGTGACACTCCTCAGCGTGACCAGATCAGGTATCCGCCCTGAGAACCACGCCACTGGTCACTCAACGCTATGGCGAAATGACACTTTTGATCGGCATCCAGGCGTAGCTCACCCGGCCGGCTCTCAGGTAACCTCGCTGCCGGTTACCGATGAAGGCGCGACGCGGCGCCTGCGGTGCCACCGCCCAATCGCCAACCGGCGAACCGGGGACCCAGGTACCTGGGGTGAATCCGCGTCAGCGGTAGGGGCCACTTCCGCCCCGAACCCGTCAGCTAACCCGGTCGGCGGTCGACGGAAGGGAACATTGTGACGGCACCCCTACGCCGCTGGTTGACACCCGTGGTGGCCGTGATCGCCGCACTGACTGTGCTCGCCGGTCCCCTCCCGGCCAACGCCGCCCCGACGACCCCCACACCGTCCGGGCACGAGGAGGACAACGAGCCCAAGCTGCTCAACGACGTCATCGAGCAGGCCAACCGCGACTACTCCGCCGCCAAGTCCAAGCTGGACAAATCCAAGAAGCGGCAGCAGGAGCTGGCCCTGGAGGTCCACCGGGCCAAGGCCGACCTGGACGCGCTGGCCCCACAGGTCGGGCAGATCGCCGCCCAGTCGTATCGGACCGGCCGGATCGGGGCGATCGCGATGCTGCTGGAGAGCGACGCTCCCGACTCGTTCGTCGAGCGCGCCGCGGCGCTCGACGAGATGAACATGGTCAACGAGAAGAAGCTCGCCGAGGTCAACACGGTGAAGGCCCGCGCCGAGCAAGCCAAGCTGGCCCTCGACACGGAGGTCCGCGAGCAGCAGAAGCAGACCGCCGTGATGGCGAAGCGGAAGAGCGAGGCGGACAAGGCGCTTTCCCTGGTCGGCGGGAAGGGCTTCACCGGCGGTCTGGTGGACGCCACGTCGATGGTCGCGAAGATCGGCCCGGGTCGCACCGCGGACGGTGACTGGAAGCCCCAGTCGTGCAGCGAGAATGACCCGACCACTTCCGGCTGCGTCACCGCCCGGACGCTGCACGCGTACAAGGAGGTCAAGCGGGCGGGCTTCAACCGGTTCGTCGGCTGTTACCGCTCCGGCGGGCCGTGGGAGCACCCGAAGGGCCGCGCCTGCGACTGGTCGCTGCAGAAGAGCGGCTTCGCCCCGTGGCACAACGACGACACCCGGACGTACGGCAACAACGTCGCCGCGTTCCTCATCCGTAACGCCGACCGGCTCGGCATCTACTACGTGATCTGGAACCGGCAGATCTGGTTCCCGGCGACCGGCTGGAGTTCGTACAGCGGGCCGTCGAACCACACCGACCACGTCCACATGTCGCTGCTCTGACCCGCACAATCCTCTCGAGGGCCGTTCCGCGTCGCGCGGGGCGGCCCTCGACGCGTCAGGCGGCGGAAGGCGTGGCCGGATCGGTCGATCCGGCAGGCACGTCGAGCGTCCCGAAGCCGGCCGGCACGGCGGCCACCAGGCGCACCGCTCCGGCGGCGAGTCGGTACGACACACCCACCACCGCGCACCGCCCCTGCGCCACCTCGTCGGCCAGCACGGGCGACTGCCTCAGCAGCGTCTCGACGGTCTGCGCGATGTGGATGTCGACGATGCCGTCGATGTCGTCCACGCCCTCGGCTCCGGCCCGGCGCAGGCTGGGCAGCACGGCGTCGACCACCGCCCGCAGGTGCCCACGAGGTGGGGTGCCGGTCGCGGCGACCTCCCGGGCCGCCTGCACCGCGCCGCACGAGTCGTGGCCGAGCACCACCACCAGCGGGGTGCCGAGCACGGTCACCGCGTACTCCACGCTGCCGAGCACCTCCGGGCCGGCGGTGTGCCCGGCCGTACGGACCACGAACAGGTCACCCAGCCCGCGGTCGAAGATGATCTCGGCAGCCAGGCGGGAGTCGGAGCAGCCGACGATCACCGCGAACGGGTGCTGCCCGTCGGCCACGGCAGCCCGGTGCCCGGCATCCTGATTGGGATGGCGTGGGGCACCGCTCACGAAGCGCCGGTTGCCGGCGGCCAGCTCGGCGTACGCCCGGGCCGGTTCGCCGAGCGCGTACGCCCGGTCGGTGGTCCGCTGCGGACCCGGCTGCCCGCTGGGAGTTCCGGTCTGGCTCATTCCCGCACCTCGTCTCGACGCATTTGACCTGGTCAACGGGCTCTTCGCCCGGGCGGCGGGCGCTGGCTCGGTCACCACCGTCACACGCACCGTAAGGTACGTCAAGATATACGTGATATAGATTTCATACGTTGACCTCGGTTCGACCCTGGGTAACGGCCCGAGGGCAGGGCGGACAAGACTCCCGTCGTGGGCAGGACGGACATCCGGAGAGGCGGTCACACGATGACGAGCACCGCGACGGGCGACACCGGCGGCGGGCGGAACTGGACGTTCCTCACCAACCACGGGCACGTCCTGCTGGCCATCGCCCGCGACCCCACCGCCCGGCTGCGCGATGTCGCGGCCGAGGTCGGCGTGACCGAACGGGCCGCGCAGGCGATCGTCGCCGACCTGGAGGCGGAAGGCTACCTGCGCCGCACCCGCGTCGGGCGGCGCAACGAATACACCCTCAACCCGGCCGGCCGGTTCCGGCATCCCGCCGAGGCCGACCGCCAGGTCGGCGACCTGCTCGCGCTGTTCGCCGAACCACCCCCCGCGAAGTCCAGCCCTCGGGCCTGACCCCTCGGCGGGCCGCGACCCGCCAGGGCACAGCGGTAATCTTTGCGGGTGCGCGAATGCCCGCCGTTGAGCGCGACCAACACGTCCCGCCGTACCAGACGTGCCGTTCGGGGCGTCCTCAGCGCAACGCTGGCGGCCCTGCTCGGCACCGGCCTGGTGGCACCCACCCCAGCGACCGCAGCACCGCCCAACTGTGGTCCACGCGGTGATGAGCGCCTGACCGAGATGCCGTGGGCGCTGCGCCGGCTGGAGCCGTCCTCGGCGTGGCAGCTGTCCCGGGGCGCCGGAGTGACGGTGGCGGTGATCGACTCCGGGGTCTCCGCCACCCACCCGCTCCTTGAGGGCCAGGTGCTCGAGGGCCGCGACTT
This sequence comes from Micromonospora sp. NBC_01638, assembly GCF_045209745.1. Lineage (NCBI taxonomy): Bacteria > Bacillati > Actinomycetota > Actinomycetes > Micromonosporales > Micromonosporaceae > Micromonospora > Micromonospora sp. NBC_01638. Next base: position 2,819,395 of record NZ_CP109273.1, on the reverse strand, counting down.
CAACGACCTGGCGGCCAACAAGGGCCAGTGCGACGAAGCCGGGCACGGCACGATGATCGCCGGCATCATCGCGGGTCGGGAGGGCATGGGCGTTCCGTTCAGCGGCATCGCCCCGGCCGCCCGCATCCTGCCGATCCGGGTCCTGCCGAAACTCGGGGGAACCAGCGACCCGAAGCTTCCCGGCGAGATCGCCGCGGCCATCGACTGGGCGGTCGCGCAGGGCGCCGACGTGATCAACCTGTCCCTGACGACAATTCCCAGCACCGAACTGACGGCGTCCGTCGAGCGCGCGCTGGCCAAGAAGGTCGTGCTGGTCGCCGCCGCCGGCAACGGGACGGGGCAGCAAACGGACCGGCCGGGATACCCGGCCGCGTACCCCGGGGTGATCGCTGTCGGTGGGGTGGACGAGCAGGGCGGTCACGTGGGCACCTCGATCAGCGGCGACTACGTCGACATCGCCGCACCGGGGTTGCAGATCATCGGGCCGGCACCCAACGGGCCCGGCTACCGCCTCGTGGCAGAGGGCGGCACCAGCTACGCCGCCGCGTACGTCACGGGAGTGGTCGCGCTGGTCCGGGCCGCCTACCCGAATCTCAACCCGCAGCAGGTCGCCGATCGGCTGGAACGCACTGCGGACAACCCACCGGAGGGCCGCAACGCCGACATCGGTTACGGGGTGGTCAACCCGTACCGGGCGGTGTCGAGCCTGCTCGGCACCCGGGCGAACCCGCCCGCCGGCGCGATCCCGGCGCCCGTCGTGCACGACGACCCGCTGAGCTGGCAACGCCCGGTCGCGATCTGGGCGGCGGCGATAGGCGGGCTGCTCACCCTGCTGCTGCTTATCGCGCGACCGATCGTGGCCCGGGGCCGTCAGCGCGGCTGGCGCCCGGGCCGACGCACGGACTCACCGGCTGCCGGCTGACCGGCGGGACGCCGCGCTGCCGACGCAACGCAATGCGGCTCCGGTCGGGGGCGAACCCGGACCGGAGCCGCAGCGGCGAATGCCTCAGCGCCACACCTTGGAGTTGCTCATCTCGGTGGAGACGTAGTTCTCACGGGCGATGCCGACGGCACCGCCGATCTCGTTCAGGATCCGGTTGATGTCCCGGACCGCCGTGTCCCACTTCGCCTGGTGCTGCTCGTAGGCAACCCGGTCCTCACCGTCCCAGTGGAGCTTGGACAGCATTGACCGCAGCGTGTCGAGCTTCTCGTCGATGGTCTTCGAGATGGCCAACATCTGCTGGTTGCTGCTCTCGAGGACCGCGTAGTCAACCTTGATCGTCACGATTTCCTCCTCTGCTCGCTGCAGATCACGGGTTGAGAGCAGAGTGGAACTTGTCCAGCATCTGCTGCTGCTCTTCGTCGTTGACCTGGTGCGTCGTACCCGACTTGTCGAGCAGTTCCGCGATGCTGTCCATCGCCGTCAGCAGTTTGACGGTGTCCTCGTTCCAGCGCGTCATCAGCGACTGGAAGCCCGTGGACGCCTGACCCTTCCACGCCATGGCCAGGTCGTCGACCACGTTCCACAGCTTCTTCAGCTCGCCGTCGACCTCGCTGCGCGTGGACCGCACGTCACTCGCGGCGGTATGCAGAGTCGCAGCTTCGACCTCGAACGCCATGCTTCACACCCTTCCGTCATGTTGTGGTGGCGGCTTCGCCGCACCCCTCCCCCGCGGCAAGGCACCAACACCCCACCGACGGACACTCCTGTGAAGACCGTAGCGGAACCTGTCCAGCCACCGCAGCCCTGGTCGGCGACGTTCAATGGATGGTGGTGAATCGGACCGGGATGGTTCACCACGCCCCACCGAACGCCCGATCCACTCAGGACGGCTCAGACCAGGCGGTCTGGATCAGCTGCTGGCCATCGCGACGGCGGACGAGGGTGCCCCGGCCGGGCGGTTGCGGGCTCGGGCGCAACGTGCCGAAGACCGCGCCCTCCTCTCGGTTGCCGGACATCAGTAGGCCCGGCGAGTCCAACTCGCGCAACCGCTGCAGCACCGGCTCGTAGAGCGCCCGGGACACCCCACCGACCCGACGTGTGATGATCAGGTGCAGACCGATGTCGCGGGCCTGCGGCAACAGCTCCTGCAGGGCGCTGAGCGGGTTGCTGCCACCGGAGGCGACCAGGTCGTAGTCGTCCACCAGGACATACAGGTCCGGACCCTTCCACCAGCTGCGATCGCGCAGCTGTGCGGTGGTCACGTCCGGACCGGGCAGCCGGTTGGACAGCGCGCTGCGAATCGAGCCGAGCCCCTGGGCGAATGCCTGGTTGGACGGTGCGTAGTCGAGCAGGTGATCGCCCTCCACCGCCCCCAGCAGGCCACGCCGGTAATCGGCGATCACCAGCCGGGCCTGAGCGGGCGTGTACCGCTCGGTGATGCCCTGGGCGATCAACCGCAGCAGGTTGGTCTTGCCGCACTCCGCGTCGCCGAACACCGTCAGGTGCGGCTCGTTGGTCAGGTCGAGGTAGACCGGCGCGAGCGCCGACTCGTTGACCCCGATCGGCAGACCGGGTGCCGACCGATCGATGATCCGGGCCAGCTCGGTCACCGGCAGCCGACGCGGCAGCAGCCGCACCTTCGGCGCCGGACGGCCCGGCCAATTCGCCGCCACGTGGCCGGCCAGGGACAGCGATGCCTCGCTGAGATCCTCAATGTCCCGACGGCCGTCGACCCGCGAGATGGCGGTGAGGAAGTGCAACTTGTCCCGGGTCAGGCCGCGACCCGGCGACTTCTCCGGCACGTTCATCGCCGCGCGGCGGTCGATCTCGGACTCGGACGCGTCGCCGAGGCGCAGCTCCAGCTTGGTGCCGAGCAGATCCCGCATGTTGATCCGGATTTCCGCCCACCGCACCGCGGTGAGCACCACGTGCACGCCGAAGCCGAGGCCCCGGTTGGCCAGCGTGGTGATGGTCTGCTCCAGCTCCTCGTACTCCTGGCGCAGCGTGTTCCAGCCGTCCACCACCAGGAACACGTCACCGAACGGGTCATCGGCGAACTCGCCGGCGGCGCGGCGACGACGGTAGCTGGCCACCGAGTCGATGCCGTGCTGGGCGAAGCGGTTCTCCCGGTCGTCCAGGACGGCGACCACCTCAGCCACCGTCCGGCGGACCGCCTCGACGTCCCGGCGACCGGCCACCCCGGCCAGGTGCGGCAGGCGCTCCAGGCTGCGCAGCGCGCCCCCGCCGAAGTCCAGGCAGAAGAACTGCACCTCACGCGGCGTGTGGGTGAGCGCGAGCGAGGCGAGCAGCGTACGCAGCAGCGTGCTCTTGCCACTCAGTGAGCGGCCGACGATGACCACGTTGCCGCCGGCCCCGGCCAGCTCGACCATCATCGGGTCGCGGCGCTGCTCGTAAGGGCGGTCGACCACGCCGACCGGCACGGTCAGCCGTCCGCGCCCGGACCAGGACGCCGTGCACAGCCCGTAGGTCGGGTCGACCGCCAGCGGGCCGAGCAGCTCGCCCAGACCCGGCGGGTCCGCCAGTGGCGGCAGCCACACCTGGTGGGCAGGGCGGCCCCGACCTCTGAGCTGGTCGATCAGCACGTCGAGCATCGCCACGGCCTTGCCGTCGGCCGGCTGGTCCGGCTCCGGAGCGGTGTCCACCGGCATCTGCGGGACCTGTGCCGGAATGAAATCGAGGCCGTACGGCACGATCCGACGTTGCACCAGCGCCTGCGAGGCGGAGGCCTGCTGCCCCGGCGCCCGGTACGCCCCGGACACGTACGCGGCCCGGAACCGCAGCATCGTGCTGGTGTCCGTCTTCAGGTAGCCGTGGCCCGGCGCGTTCGGCAGCTCGTACGCGTCCGGCACGCCAAGCACGATCCGGCTCTCCACGGCGGAGAAGGTACGCAGACCGATCCGGTACGACAGGTGGGTGTCCAGGCCGCGCAGCTTGCCCTCTTCGAGCCGCTGACTGGCCAGCAGCAGGTGCACGCCGAGCGATCGGCCCAACCGGCCGATCATCACGAACAGGTCGATGAAATCCGGCTTGGCGGCGAGCAACTCGCTGAACTCGTCGCAGATGATCAACAGGCTGGGCATCGGGGCCAGCGGCTCACCGGCCGCACGGGCCTTTTCGTACTCGAAGCGCGAGACGTAGTTGCCGGCCGCCCGCAGCAGCTCCTGCCGGCGCACCATCTCGCCAGCGAGGGCGTCGCGCATCCGGTCGACCAGCGGCAGCTCGTCGGCCAGGTTGGTGATCACCGCGCTGGTGTGCGGCAGCGCCTCCAGCGAGGCGAACGTCGCGCCGCCCTTGAAGTCCACCAGGACGAAGTTCAGTTCCTCCGACGAGTGGGTCACCGCCAACGCGGCCACCACCGTACGGAGCAACTCGCTCTTGCCGGACCCGGTGGCACCGATCACCAGACCGTGCGGGCCCATGCCTTCGTGCGCCGACTCCTTGAAGTCGAGCTCGACCACGTTGCCATCCGGGCCGACGCCGAGCGGGATACGCAGCCGGTCCCGGTGACCACGCGGACGCCAGGTGTTTTGCACGTCCACCGTCGCGGCGTCACCCACGCCGAGCAGGTCCGGCAACTCCGTGCTGCGGGCCAGCGGCTCGTCACTGCTGGCCTGCTGCTGGGAAAGCCGGTAGGGGGCGATCTGACGGGCCAGCCCCTCGGCGGCCTCGGCGCTGAGCCGGTCGGGCCGACCCAGCGGCGACGACGAGCTGCCCCGGACCAGGTCGAGCGAGCTTCCGTCAGCCACGTCGAGGCAGAGCAGCCAGCGGCCGGCGTCGCGCGGCACCGTCCCGGAGAGGTCGATCACGGTGGCGCCGAGCAGCCCCGGGCCCACCAGCTGGCAGGTTGGCGAGATCTCGCCACCGTCGATCACCACGACCAAATGCGGGGCGGTGGTCAGCGGCTTGGCCTCCGGCGCGAACCGAGGCCGCCCAGCCAGCTCACCGGCGAGCGACGCCTCGGCCTCGGTCAGGCTGGCGAAGACCAGCCGGCGTGCGCCGGCCGCGTCGGTCCGGCCACTGTGGTGCGCGTGCGGCAGCCACTTCACCCAGTCCCAGGACGACTGGCGGTCGGGCGCGGCGACCACCGCGATCACCAGGTCGTCCGAGGCGTGGAAGGTGGCCAGCTGCCCGAGCGCCGCCCGGGTCAGGTCGAGCACGGCGTCACGGTCGCCGCGCAGCACCACCCGGCTGAACGCGCGCACCGACAGCGCCGTCGGCAGATCGGGCACGCTGGAGTGCGCGCGAACGAAGCGGCGGAGCGCGATGGCGCTCATCGGCTCCAGGTCCTCCACCGGCTTCGTCTCCGGTGGAACGATCTCCACCGCCAGACGCTGCGGGCCGAGCGCGATCCGGGTCTCGCCGAAGTCGTCCTCGGTGATCCGTCGCTCCCAGAGTCGCCGGGATGCGGCGATCGACCAGAGCGCGTCGGGCTCCGGGTGCCGCCAGGCCATAGCGGCCCGCTGCTGCTCGGCGGCACGCCGGGTGCGCTTACGCATCTGGGCCAGGTAGCGCATGTAGTCGCGGCGGTCGGCGTTCAACTCGGCCTTGTCCTTGCCACCGCTGTTGGCCAGCGAGCCGATCGCCATGCCGAGCATCGAGACACCGAACAGACCACCGGCGACGTACGTCATCATGCCGCCGCCCCTGCCGGCGTAGAGGAACGCCATCGCGCCGACCCCGCAGAACATCGGCAGGATCATGAGCAGTTGCCCCATCCCGCGGGGTGTCGGCTCGGGCAGCTCCGGAGGAGACTCCAGCAGCACCTCGCCGCGCGGTAAGGCCGGCCCCGGCTGACGCGGGAGCCGGCGGAAAACCACCGTGCTCACGGCTGTCTCCTCCCCAGAAGCGGCCCTGATGACGTGCGCCCACGGAACACAGCCCGCGGGTGGGCATCGTACGTGCCCGTCATCGTAGGTAATCTGCCGTGGACGCAGTGGACCCGGACCGCAGCATCGCAGCCAGCCGATCACAGACGCACACCTGGAGGCCACCGTGGCGACGAAGACGGCGACCGGTGGTCTGAGCCGGATCACCATCGTGGCTCCCCGTACCCGGATGGACCTGGCGCTGCCATCGGACGTGCCGATGGCCGATCTGCTGCCCACCCTGCTGCGCTACGCCGGTGAGGACATGGCCGACGAGGGCGCGCGGCACGGCGGCTGGGCTCTGTCCCGGTTGGGCGGTGCACCCCTGGACGGCGGGCGCACCGCTGCGCAGCTCAGCGTCCGTGACGGTGAGGTGCTCTACTTCAACCCCCGGTCCGCGGCGGCCCCGGAAATCGTCTTCGACGACGTGGTGGACGCGGTCGCGACCGCGACAAATCAACGCCCCGGCGCCTGGCAGGTCGCCGCGACCCGGTCCTTCGCGGTGCTCTTCGCCGCGGCGGCGCTCGGCGCGGGCGCGCTGGCCGCGCTCTTCGCCGGCCCGCCGCACCTGCCCGGCGCGGTGGCGGCCCTGCTCGTCGCGGTGGCGCTGCTGGTAGGCGCGGCGGTGCTGTCCAGGGCCGCCGGCGACAGCCGCACCGGCGCGGTGCTGGCCATGGTCGGCCTGGCGTATGCCGCCACCGGCGGCCTGCTGCTGCTCGCCGGCGATCGACCGCTGACCGAGCTGGCCAGTCCGCACGTCCTGCTCGCGGCGACCGCCGCGGTGGTCGCCGGTGCGGTGGCCGTGCTGGCGGTCGGCGACCGGTACCCCCTCTTTTTCGCCGCGATCGGGGTGGGGGCCGCGACCGGCCTGGGCGCGATGCTCTGTCTGGTTTTCGACCTCGACGCGCCGGCCTCCGCCGCGGTGGTGGCGGCGGTCGCGTTCGGCGTGGTGCCGGCGTTGCCGATGGCGGCCTACCGGCTGGCCCGGCTGCCGGTGCCGTCGATCCCGACCGGTCCGGAGGACCTGAAGACCGACAGCGAGTCGGTGGACGGCCGGCAGGTGCTCCAGCAGAGTGAACGCGCCGACCAGTTCCTGACGGGTCTGCTGTGGACGGTGTCCCTGTTGGTGCTGGGCGCGCAACTGGTGCTGGCCCTGGACGGGCGCCTGTCGGCGGTGCTGCTCTGCCTGGTGCTGGCCCTGCTCTCGCTGCTCCGGGCCCGACCGCTCCTGGGCCGCGCCCAGCGCACCCCGGTGCTGCTGGCCGGCACCGTGGGGCTGGGTCTGGCCGCCGCGACCACCTTCACCGGCGGGTCGCTGCCGGTCCGGCTCGGCCTGATCCTCGGCGGGCTGGTGCTGGCCGCCGTGGTCAGCCTGATCTACGGTCTGACCGTCGCCGGCAAGCGCATCTCGCCGGTCTGGGGCCGGCTGCTCGACATCGCCGAGATCCTGCTGATCATCTCGCTGGTCCCGCTCGCCTTCTGGGTCTGCGGCCTCTACGGCTGGATCGTCAACCTCCGGCCCTGACCGCGCGTGCCGCCCCGCGCGGTCACGGACGGGTGGAGACGCCCAGCGCCGACGCGACCGGAGCGGTGGCGTAGACGCCCGGACCGTGTTGACCGTCCATGGGCCGGGTGGACGTGCCTGCCCGCTGCGCGACCTCACTCACCACCTTGACCAGCGCCTCGACGTGATTGTCCATCGCTGCGACCCGCAACAGCGGCGCCGCCACCCGGCCGTCCACCGATACCGTCGCGGCCACCGTGTGCGACGGCGCCGAGGTCGCGGTGATCGCGTCCACGAGCGGGCCGAGCGGCGCGTCCGAACGGCCCCGCAGAGCCATGCAGCGGTGGGTCCAGCCGCCGCCGCGCAGCCCGCGCCAGGTTTCCGCCGGCGCCTCCGGCACCAGGTCCAGGCCGGCGGCCGAGACGATCGCCGCCCGCAGTTCCTCACGGCCCAGCGGCCGATGGGCCAGGCCCGCGGAGGTGAGCGCCTTGCCGAGCCGACCGATCCCCGCAGCCACTGTCCGGTGCACCCCGGGCAGCCCGCCGCCCCGGCTCACCGCCTCCACCCGGGCGTCGCGGACGGTGAGCCGCAGCGCCACCCAGACGGTCCGGTGCGCCGCCGGCGGGGCACCGGGCGCCGGATACCAGACCAGGGTGTGTGCGACAACCTGGGCCCGGGACACCGGGGCGCTGAAGTCCGCGAGCACCCGCAGCACGGCATCCACCGTGGAGGCATCCACGGAGCCAACCGTCGCGCCACTGACGGACTGCAGCGCGACCGCGGCGAACCAGCCCTGGTCGTCCTGCCCGATGCCGAGCCGGGTGCCCCGGTCGGTCAACTCGATGACGCTCAACTCGGGGGCGAGCGCGGCCAACCGTGGGTCCGTCGCCGAGCCGCCAGCCAGCGCGGCTGACGCGCGCTCGCCGCGTCGCCGCAGCCGCCGGCGCAACAGCAGGTCCTCGAACCACCAACGGCCACCTCGGCGGGCGAAGGCCGCAACAATGATCAGCACCGCCAGGGCGCCCACCGCGGCGAACACCCAGCTGGGCCCGGCCGCCGCCGCCCAGACACCGAGCGCGCACAGCTCCAGCACGACGAGCTGCCCAACCAGAACGGGGCCGACCCGTCCACGGCCGGGCCGGTCGGTCGGGGGCGCCGACCGCGTCGGAACGTCGGACGGGTCCGCTGCCGCTCGGGCGGGTCGCACCTGAACCTGTGTCATCGCTGACTGTCCCTCCTGCACGGTACGGCTCTGCGCCGGGTCGGTCCGGTGCCGGCCACGAGCGGTGGTCCCGAGGAACCGCCGTCGGCCCCTTATCGTAGGGAAGCCCGCGACGGCACCCCGACCTGATCGTCGCGGATCCACCCTGCCGGAGGTAAGTCATGCGGACCCGCCGCGATCAGGTGCAGGCGTACCGCTTCGTCACCCGTCGGATCGTCTCCGCGTTGCTGTCGGGCGATCCGGAGACCACCAACCTGCCGATGCGACGGCTCGGCATGGCCGTCTTCGGCAGTGTCGTCGCCGCCGCCGTTGTGCTCGGCGGGGTGGGCGCCTACGGCCAGTTGACCGGAAACGCCGCGCCGCTGCAAGACCAGGCCCTGGTCATCGAACGGGAGACCGGAGCGACGTACGTGTTCATGAGGGGGCAGCTACATCCGACGCTCAACTACACCTCGGCCCGCCTGATCCTGAACAAGCCGGATGTGGTGCCGCGGACGATGTCCCAGGCGTCGCTGCGGGACCGACCACGCGGGGTCACCCTCGGCATCGTCGGGGCACCAGACGCCCTGCCGGACCGCAAGTCGCTGACCGGGCTGCCCTGGTCGGTCTGCGACGTACCCGACCCGGTCGATATGAAGCGTTCCAGCACCCGGGTGGTGATCGACCGTGCGCTGCCCGGCGGCACGCCGCTGGGCGACGGCGCGGCGCTGGTCGCGGTGGACGACCAGCAGTACGTGCTCACCAACAACACCCGGCTCCAGGTACTCGGCGGGCCACGGACCAGCACCGCGTTGAATCTGCCCGACGCCGCGAAGCTGTGGGTTGGGCAGCAACTGATCAACGCCGTACCGGCCGGGCCACCGCTGCGCAAGCCGTCGCTGCCCGGCGAGGGTCAATCCAGCAGCCGGGACGTGGCCGGGCGGTCGTCCACCATCGGTCAGGTGTTCAGGGCCGCCGGGCGGCACTACGTACTGGCCCGGGAAGGCCTCGTCTCGATCAGTGAGATCACCGCTCTGCTGATGGTCAGCAACGGCGGTCGGATCACCGACATCACGCCGAACCAGGCTGCCGATTCATCTGTCGAGCAACGGGTGGAGGAGGAAGGGCTGCCGCCGAGGATGCCCACCTTCTACCCGACGGTTTCCGGTCAGACCGTGCTGTGCGCGACGTACCGGGCGGGCAGCGCGGGCGGTCCGCCGACCACCACCCTGGAGGTCTTCGACCGGGCGCCGGCTGAGCTGACCGCGAGCGATCCGGGCCTGGTGCCGGTGCGACAGACCAGGCGCGACGCCGTACGCACCGCCGAGGCAGTGCTGCTGCCCGGCGGCAAGGGTGTCATCGTGCAGGCCTCGCCCGGTGCCGGGACCAGCGGATCCGGTGCCGCCGGGTCGACGGTCTACCTGATCACCCCGCAGGGCATCCGGTATCCGCTCGGCTCGGCGGCGACGCTGGGCGTGCTCGGCTACGACGGGATCACCCCGCTGGCGGTGCCCGGCTCGCTGCTCTCGCTGATCCCGACCGGGCCGACGCTGAATTACGAGGACGCGCTGGCCGTCTTCTCACCCGAAGGGCCAGCACCGGCCGCGCCGCCGCCCCCGGCACTGCCGTCGGGGTCGACGTCCGCGGCGCCGTCGTCAGGATCCGTGACGCCCTCGGGGTCGACGCCGTCCGCTCCGGCCAGCGGCGCTCCGCCGACCGGCGGAGCGGGGGGTGGGATGCCGATGGGATCGACCGGGGCCGGCGGCTGAGCAGCTTTGACGGGTCGCACCGAGTCGCAGCGGTGGACTAACCTGAATGGTGCTGACGGTTGTCAACCAGAACGACGGGGATGTTGCCATGACCGGGCGTACGGAAGTCGATTTGCTGTCCCTTGAGGACTTCCATCGGCACCTGGCGTCGCGCTTGAGCCAGGTCGAGTCAGTGCTGCGCAAACTCAACACCGAGATGCAGTGCAGCCCTCCGGCGTTGGGCTCGTTTTTCGACGCCACCGACAAGGCCCGCCGCTACAGCGAGGTCCACCAGTCCTATGTCGACCAGGCCGAACGGGTCCGGCAGGCGGTGCTGGCAGCACAGCAGGCGACCAGCACGATCCTGACCAACTACCGCACCGCCGAGGCGCGTAACGCAGCCAACGCCACCGATGTCACCGCCGCGCTGAACGGGGTTGATCGGGCGTTGCAGCCGAAGGAGGACGGGCGTGTCTGAATACACCCAGCGTTACCAGGGCAGCAGCCACCAACAGCTGTACGACGGCGTGATGGCGGGCAAGCCGGAGCAGATCGAGGGCGTAGCCGCCCAGTGGGCCGAGCTCAAGGGAATTCTGGACGGTGTCGGCCGGGAGTTGAGCGGCGACCTCGAGAAGCTCGGCAACACCTGGACAGGTTCGGCAGGTCGGGAGTTCCATCGGCGACTCAGCCTGATCGTCGCCCACTCCGATGCGTTGGGCGAGGGGATGGCCGGCATCAAGCAGGGGCTGACCATGATGGCCGACCACCTGCGCACCGGCCAGAAGCAGGCCGAGAGCCCGGAGGAGACCGACGACAACGACAAGGCGATCTCCGGTGCGCTCAAGGGTGCCGCCACGTTCGGTCTGCCCGGCGCTGTCGTGATGGGCGTCATGGGTCACCAGCAGGACAAGGAAGAGCAGGACAAGGCCCACCAGCGGATGGTGAACCTGGTGGCCGAGCTGGCCTCCGGTTACGAGCTGTCCGCCTATGACCGGGTGGTCGATCCGCCCCAACCCCACCCGGACACTCCGAGCACGGTCAGCAAGGATCCGACGACGCCCCAGAGCGTTTCGGCCATCGCCAAGGTGACCTCGGGGCCCAACACCACCGACGGCAGCGCACACACCGGTGTCAGGACCATTGCGACACCCGACCGCGCAGCCCCGCCGCCGGTCGTCGGCGACGGCTCGGTCCCTGTTGACAACGGTTCGGGCACCGTTGGCACGCCGGCTGTCGGCACCGGCCCGGATGGCACTGGCAGCGACTCCGACACCCCCGGCACCTCACTCGCCGGTGCGGACCCGCTGGTCGGCGGCGCGCTGCTCGGCGGGGGTGCCGTCGGGCTGGCCGGCCTGTCCGGGTCGACCACGGTGACCCCTGGTGCCGGCACCGGCCCGGGTCTGCTCTACGCAGCACAGGGCGGGGCACCGGCCGGCGGAGTGCTGCGCACCGCCGCGCTTGCCGGTTCGGGCAGCACGCCCCCCACCTCGGCTCGTCCGACCGGTGGTGCGACCCCGGCCGAGAGTCGCTCCGCCAGCGGGGTCGGGCGCAGCATGGACGGCCAGCGCGGCACCAACGGCGGGCGGGCGGCCACGGCCGGCGGCAACGCCCGACCGGGCTCCGGCAGCGGCGCGGGACGGCCCGGGGTGCTCGGCGGGCGCGGTCGACCTCAGGACGACGACTCCGATGAGCGGCTGACCTGGTTGACCGAGGACGAGATGGTGTGGCGGGACGGCGGGAGCGCCGCGCCTCCGGTGCTCGGCACCGGGGACTGACCACGATCCGCCGCCGGCAACGTTGACCACCGGTGGTGCCACAGGAACGATGTGCGGTGCCCCCGACCGGATCTGATCCGGCCCGGGGGCACCTCCGTTTTCGGGTGTCGATCGTTGCCGTCCACAGTGCGCATGGTGGTGGCGGTCACGCCGGACCGGACCGTCGCCGTGCTGCGACATGCCGGGGCGGGCGATAGGTTGGTCTGGTGTCGTCCGCAGCGTGTGTCCGCCCAGCCCGACGGGCTGTGCTGCGGTCACTGCGGGACCTGACCAGGCTGGCGGTCACCGCGCTGGTGCTCGCGGTCGGCCTCGGTGGCGTTCTCGCCGCGACACCACCGCCTGCCCCGACGCAGCTGCGGCCCAGTGCCGTGAGCAGCCGGGTGGCCACTGTCCGCCCCGATGCCGCCCCGGTCACCGAGCGGGCGGGCCAGCCCGCTGCCGCCCCGCCGGCTGGCACGGTCGATACCGCCGCGGTGGCCGCTCCGTTCACAAAGGGCCCGGGGCACACACCGGCCATCGACCCCGGCCGTGGCACTCCAACGCGACGCGGCCCACCCGCCCGCTGATCCAGGCCCGGCGCTAGCTCCGGGGCCCGGTCCCGGGTAATCCGTCGCGGCACCTGAGCTGTCGTCGACGGGATGACCCCGCCACCCGGCCGACCGGTGCTGTCGGGCCCCTCCTGCCGCCCGTCGATACCCGCCTTCGACCGCAAGGTGCTGATCATGCAATCCATCCTCTCCGCCGCCCTGCCCGACCTGTCCCGCGCCGCCGTCATCTGGCTGAGCCTGCTCGGGGTGGTCGGGGTCGCTGTCTCCGCTCTCCTGCTGCGGCCCGGCCGGCTCCGCTTCGACCCGGGCGCCCGGATCCGCCGCGCGGCCATGCCGAGCCAACTCGAACAGGCGCAGGAGGAACGGGAGCAGAGCCGCTACGCGCAGGAGGTCGCGGTGGCCGCGGAGGGGGCGACCAGCACCGCGCAGCGCCGCCGGGCGGAGTGGGTGGCCGCGCAGGAGGCGGTCGAGGCAGCCTGGCAGACGTACGAGGCGGCTGAGGCGGCCGTGCGGCGGCTCGGCGCTGCGGCCGCGATGCCGCTCCCGCACACCGCCCGGACTCCCTCCGAGTACGTGGACCGCGAGCGCTACCTGCACCGCGCCGCCCTGGACGCGTACTGGCGGCGGGAGCTGTCGGTGGAGCAGCTCAGCGGCGTCTTCGCGCACCGCGACGGCTGGGACCCGCGGCTGCACCCGGTCGAGCAGGAGCTGGTGCTGCAGCGAGCGATCCGGGACAACCTGGCGGCCAGGCACGCCGCCGCCCGCGAGCAGGAGCAGGTTGCCTGGCGGGCGGCGGAGCTGGCCGTGGCGGCGGCCCGCAGTCTGCGCGAGGAGGCCCACGCTGCCACCGGACGACGGGTCGCGGAGTCGGCGTCGGTGCTTTCGCTCAGCGAGGTTGCCCGGCCGTCGGTCGAGCAGACCCGGGACAACAAGGTGATCGCCCGCGGCCGAGCGACGGTGCCCGCGTTCTGAGCCGAGCGGTGTCGGGTGGGTTAGCGTGACGGCATGTCCCGACAGGCCTGGGTCCTCGTGGTGATCGCCGGCATCCTGGCGATCGCCACACTGGTCGGTGCCGTGCTGCTGGCGGTGCGGGTGGTGCGTACGCGACGGCTGCTGACCGGGCTCGGCGCGGGCGGCAAGGTCGCCTTCTACGGGGCGCTGATCTACACGATCTTCCCGATCGACGTGCTCCCCGATCCGATCTACCTGGATGACATGGGTGTCCTGGCCGCCGCGTTGATCTACCTCACCCGGCTGGTGCACCAACGCCGGGCGACGGGTCGCCAACTGCCCGGTCAGCCGGACGCCCCGCCGGATCGGGACCGGGTACGCCGCCGCGTGCCATGATCGAGGTCGGTTCGGCGGACAGGGGACGGGCATGGCGGGCGATCATCGGTTGGACGTGCGCGATGAGTGCGTTGTCGCCTTCTGCGCGGAACGGCACCTCGCGACGCTGACCACCCTGCGTGCCGACGGCACCCCGCACGTCGTACCGGTCGGGGTGACCCTCGACCCGGCGGCCGGACTGGCCCGGGTCATCACCTCCGGCACCTCGCGCAAGGCCCGTCACGTGGCGGCTGCCGGCGCGGCTGGAGCGCCCGTGGCCGTCTGCCACGTGGATGGCCGACGCTGGCTGACCATCGAGGGCCGCGCGGTGCTCCGGTCGGATCGGGGCGCGGTGGCGGAGGCGGAGCGCCGCTACGCCGAGCGCTACCGGCCCCCGCGCCCGAATCCGGAGCGGGTCGTCATCGAGATCACCGTGACCGGGCTGCTGGGGAGCCTCTGACCTGCCGCGTGGCCCAGGCAATGCCCGGTGTCAGGTTTAAGCCTTTTGGGCCGTTTTGGTGACGGTGCGTTCGCGACGCCCGCACTCCCTCCGTCGGCGGAATGCCCGCCAGAGCGGAGCCGTTACGTACCTGGTACGCCCAGGTCCGAGAGCACGCCTGGTCGTCGCCGTGCTGTTGCCGAGCGCCATTCCCGGTGCTGCCGCCCTCCGCCAGTCGGAGGCGCCAACCCCGAACGGAGACTCGACCATGAACCCGATCGCCCAGAAGAGCGGTCTGTCCGTCGTCGGCCTGCTGGTCGCCGGCGGTTGCGCCCTCGGTCCGGCGGTAGCCGCACAGGCTGCCCCGGTGCAGGCCGCCCCGACCTCGTCGAACCAGACCGACCGGTCGGCGGAGCGGATCCTCGGCATCGACTACCAGGCCCAGCCGAACTTCTACTACTGCGGCCCGGCCGCGACCCGGATGGCGTTGTCCGCCCAAGGCAAGGCGTTCTCCCAGGATGAGGTGGCCCAACTGCTCGGCACCACCGAGGCGGGCACCCCTTCGGCCCTGGACACCACCCGGGTGCTGAACGAACTGGCCGGCGGCAAGTACCGCACCACCGAGATCCGTGACTCGGTGGCCCGCCCGGATCAGGTCGAGCAGCTACGCCGGGACGTGCGGGCCGCGGTGGACGCCGGCCGACCGGTGGTCGCCAACGTCAAGGGCACGACCGTGGACACCGACGGCAACCCGCACTCGTACGAGGGCGGCCACTACCTGACCCTCGTCGGCTACCGCGACGGTGGCGACATCATCCGGGTCGCCGACCCGGCCAACCCGGCGCTGGGCGAGTACTGGATGAGCCTGCCGAAGATCGCCAACTGGATCGCGGAGCGCGGCTACTCCTCGTGATCCTGACGGTTCACCGGGCCGGTCTCCCTTTCAGGGAGGCCGGCCCGTCCTGCGTACGCGTCCGAACAGCAAGCTGCGGCGCGGGAGGCATCCGGCACGTCAACGGACCTGGTCGCCCTCACCGGTGCGCGCCTGGGCCTGGTCCACGCCCTTGTCGATCTGGTCCTCGTACTTGCCGCCGGTGCGCTTGTCGGCCATGTCGCCAGCCTTTTGCACACCCTGGTCGACCTGCTTGTCGTGCTTGTCGGCGAAGTCCTCGGCCTTGTCCATGAAGTCACCCACGGCGCGCTCCTCCTCCAGTCGGTCTGTCCCAGAGACGTTCCCTTGGACAGAAAGTGCAAACGCGGTCGTTCTGGGTGCGGTCCGCGAACCCCCACCTGGGACGTCGCGGCCGGCGTACGGTCCGCGCGGACAGCGGCCTGCCCAGCGGTGGCGATACGGGTGTCGGCACACGCCCGGCCGGGTACCGACCTCGTCGAGATCGAGGAGGACCGACATGGCGGCAGAGGAACCCGAAGTGACGACGGGCGGCACCGGGCCGCGCCAGACGTGGGCGACGCTGCCCTGGCTGGTCCGGACCGCGGTGTTGTGGAGCGCCTGCCTGGTGGTGACAGTCGCCGGGCTCTACCTGCTGAGCCGGATCGCCGTCCTGCTGGCACCGCTGGCCATCGCGCTGGCCGCCACCATCTTCCTCACCGCGCTGCTCGACCCGGTGCTGCTCCTGCTGCGCCGGCTGCGACTGCCGGCGGCACTGGCCGCCCTGTGCACCGTCCTCCTGCTGCTCGGCATCCTGGTCGGCGTCGGCGCGTTGGTATGGAACCTGACTGCCAGCCAGTTCGACCAGCTCAGCCAGGAGTTGACGCAGGGGGCTGAACGCACCCGGGACTTCGTGACCTCCACGCTGCCGGTCACCGAAGCACAGCTGGACCGCCTCGTCGACCAGGCCCGAGAAGGGCTGGGCGGCAGCTCGCCGGACCCGGTGGCGGGTGCCCGGACCGTGACCGAGGTGTTCGGCTCCGCGCTGCTCGCTCTGGTGCTGCTCTTCTTCCTGCTCAAGGACGGCCGGTCGATGTGGCACTGGGTGCTGTCGCGGGTATCCGGCCCGAACCAGGCCGTGATGGCCGAGGCCGGCCGGGCAGGTTGGCAGACGTTGGGTGCGTACAGCCGGGGCACCATGTTGATCGCCGCGATCGACGCGATCGGCATCGGCCTGGCTCTGGTGGTGCTGCGGGTGCCGCTGGCCCTGCCACTGGCGCTGATCACCTTCCTCGGCGGTTTCGTGCCGATCATCGGGGCGACGGCGGCCGGCGCGGTGGCGGTGCTGGTCGCACTTGCCGCGAACGGCCCCACCACCGCACTGCTCACCCTCGCCGCGGTGATCGCCGTGCAGCAGATCGAGGGCAACCTGCTGGAGCCGCTGGTCATGAAGCGGCAGGTCCGACTGCACCCGGCGGTGATCCTGGTGACGGTCACCGCGGGCACCCTGATCGCGGGCATCGCTGGCGCCTTCGTCAGCGTCCCGATCACCGCCGTCCTCTGGCGCGTCATCGACACCGTCCAACAGCGTCGCTCCACCTCGACCCTCCTGCCGGCGGACTGATCATCGGCTGAGGTGGGTGACGAACCAGCTGCCCGCCTGGTCGGCGACCTGTTCAAGGGTGCCGGGCTCCTCGAAGAGATGGGTCGCGCCGGGAACCACACGTAGCTCACCGACCTCCCCCAGCTCGGCCAGCGCCCGCTCGTTGAGCGTGATCACTTCCTCGTCCAGGCCGCCGACCAGCAGCAACGTCGGGGTACGCACCTGAGCCAGCGCGTCGGCGGCCAGGTCCGGCCGACCGCCCCGGCTGACCACAGCACTCACCCGATCCGCGCGGGACGCCGCCGCGACCAGGGCGGCGGCGGCCCCCGTACTGGCCCCGAACAGGCCGATCGGCACGTCGCCGGCGGGGCGCTCGACCGCCAACCAGTCGACGATCCCGGCGAGCCGACTGGCCAGCAGCCCGATGTCGAACCGCAGTTCGGCGGTGCGTGCGTCCACCTCGTCCTCGGTCGGGGTGAGCAGGTCCACCAGCACCGTGCCGAGCCCCCGACCGTTCAGCGCACGGGCCACCGACACGTTGCGTGGGCTGTGCCGAGAGCTGCCGCTGCCGTGCGCGAAGAGCACGACACCGACCGACTGAGCGGGCAGCATCACGTCGGCGGGGAGTTGAGCGTCCCCGACCGGAATGGTCACCGTGTTGCGCTGCTCGTCCATGCCCCACCTCCACGTGCTCGCCGGCGACCTGGATACCCCGCCCGCCGCGCCGCACGCATCGGGCGGACCCCGCCGCAGGTCGCGTTTGCGGGAAGGGCCGTCGGGTACGCGACGAACGACCGCAGACCGTGTCGGCGCAACCGCGCCCCGACGGATCGCGAGGATCGCCATGGCCAAGCAGCAGACGTCCCAGCAGCAGCAGATGGACGACGAACGGAACCGGCGGGAACAGGACGCCGAGCGCAACAAGGACTTCGGAGACCGGGCCGTCGAGGCCCGCCTGCCCGACGATCCCCGGGCGATGGCGCCCCGAGACGCGATCGGGCGCCCGTCGACCGGAGAGCCGGTCTGACACCGGCGCGAGGCGGTCGGGGCGGGGAAACTCCCGCCCCGACCGTCACTGCTCGTGCTCGGGCAACCGCAGCAGCGGCGACCTGCCCGGTGGGTGCTCCGGCGGAGGCCCGGACGGCTCGGCCGGCGGCACCGGCACCGTCACCGGCTCATCGCAGGTGACCCGTATCACCTGGTCGTGGTGGCGCAGTTCCACCACGTCATCCGGGCCGCCGTGGCGGAGCGAGTATGTCGTCTGGTGCGGCCGGACATCCACCCGCAGTGACAGCCCCCGCCATTGCAGGGAGAACTCCAGCCGGTTGAGCCGGCTGGAGAGCCGGGGCGTGAAGGACAGCTTGCCGTCATGGTCCCGCAGACCGCCGAACCCGCTGACCAGGGCGAGCCACGCACCAGCCAATGAGGCCATGTGCACGCCGTCCCGGGTGTTTTCGTTGAGGTCGTGCAGGTCCATCAGTGCGGCCTCGCGCAGGTAGGTGTGCGCCAACTCCGGGTGGCCCACCTCGGCGGCGAGCACCGCCTGGGTGCAGGCCGACAACGACGAGTCGCGTACGGTACGGCGCTCGTAGTAGAGGAAGTTGCGCACCTTCTGCTCGGGGGTGAACGCGTCCCCTCGCCAGTGCATGGCCAGGACCAGGTCAGCCTGCTTGACCACCTGCTTGCGGTACAGCTCGAAGTACGGGTAGTGCAGCAGCAGCGGGTATTTTTCCGCCGGTGTCTTCGTGAAGTCCCACTCCTCAAGACGGGTGAAGCCGTCCACCTGCTGGTGGACGTCGAGCTCCTCGTCGTACGGGACGTGCATCGAGGTCGCGGCGTCCCGCCAGCTCGCGGCCTCCTCGTCGGTGACCCCGAGGTGGAACGCCTCGTCCCGGTGGCGCATCACCGCGTCGGCGGCGGTCAGCAGGTTCCGCTGCGCCATCAGGTTGGTGTAGATGTTGTCGTTCTTCACGGCCGTGTATTCGTCCGGGCCGGTGACACCGTCGATGTGGAACTGCCCGTGCCGATCGTGGTGGCCCATCGAGCGCCACAGCCGGGCGGTCTCCACCAACAGCTCCAGCCCGATCTCCCGCTCCAGCTCGGTGTCTCCGGTGACCATCACGTAACGGCGCACGGCATCAGCGATGTCGGCACCGATGTGAAAGGCCGCCGTGCCGGCCGGCCAGTATCCGGAGGATTCCGGCCCCTCGATGGTCCGCCACGGAAAAGCGGCACCCTTGAGGTTGAGCGTGTCGGCACGCTCCCTCGCCGAGTCCAGCGTGCTGTGCCGCCACTGCAACGCGCTGCGCACCGCGCTCGGCTGGGTGTACGTGAGCACGGGCAGGACGAACATCTCGGTGTCCCAGAATGCGTGCCCGTCGTAACCGGGGCCGGTCAGCCCCTTTGCCGAGATCGGTCGCTGCTCGGCGCGGGCGCCGGCCTGGAGCACGTGGAAGAGACCGAACCGGACCGCCTGCTGCACCTCCGGGTCACCCTCGACCAGCACGTCGGCTGCGTCCCAGAACGCGTCAAGATAGTTGCGCTGCTCCCGGTGCAGCCCGTCCCAGCCGTCCAGCCGTGCGCCAGCGAGGGCCGCGCCAACCTGGTCGCGCAGCGCGGGTAGCGACCGCCGGCTCGACCAGCTGTACGCCAGATACTTGATCACCCGCAGCTTCTCGCCGGGCTGGAGCACGCAGGCGATGGTGGTGCGTACCCAGTCCTCGTATCCCTCGGACTCGATGGTGATGTGGTCCGGGCCGTGCACCTCGTGCTCCATGGCGGCGGCGACCCGCAGGCCAGAGACCTTGGTGCGGTGGATCAGCTGCCCCCCGTCCGGGGTGGTGAGCTTCTCCTCGGCGTGCAAGGGCGATTCCAGCACCGCTGCGACCCGGGGGTCCTTGCTCTGCGCGGGCAGCGACTCGTTGGCCACCAACTCGGACTGCACGATCAGCCGCAGCGGGCCTTCGACGGCCTCCACCTCGTAGCTGATGGCGGCCACCGACCGCTGGGTGAACGAGACGAGTCGAGTGCTGCGGACCTTGACCTCGCGGCCGGCGGGCGAGCGCCAGTGCAGCTCCCGGTGCAGAGTGCCGGCCCTCAGGTCGAGGATCCGCTCGTGGGCCAGCAGCTCCCCGTAGCGCACGTCGAGCGGTTCGTCGTCGACGAGCAGGCGGATCAGTTTGCCGTTGGTGACGTTGACGATGGTCTGCCCGGACTCGGGGAACCCGTAGCCCGCCTCCGCGTACGGCAGCGGACGCAACTCGTAGAACGAGTTGAGGTAGGTGCCGGGCAGGCCGTGCGGCTCACCCTCGTCGAGGTTGCCGCGCAGCCCGACGTGCCCGTTGGAGAGCGCGAAGACCGACTCCGACTGGGCCAGCACGTCCATGTCCAGCTGGGTCTCCCGGATGTGCCACGGTTCGACCGGATAGGCCCGCTCCCGGATCACGCGAGACCCCCTTCGGCGGTCGAGTGGTGGGCGGCAGCGCCGCGGGTCGGTGCCGACGGATCGGCGGAGTCGAGCAGGTCGGCGAGGTCCTTCACCACGATGTCGGCGCCGTGCGCGAGCAACTCGTCGGCCTGCCCGACCCGGTCGACGCCGACCACGTAACCGAAGCCACCGGCGCGGCCGGCGGCCACCCCGGAGAGTGCGTCCTCGAAGACGGCGGCTTGCGTCGGGTCGACGCCGAGCAGCCTGGCCCCGGCGAGGAAGGTGTCCGGCTGCGGTTTGCCGCGCAGCCCCTGAGCCCGGGCGACCAGCCCGTCGACCCGGGCCTCCAGCAGCGGCTCCAGCCCTGCTGCGGCGACGACCTCGCTTCCGTTGGCGCTCGCGGTCACCACGGCCCGGCGGAGCCCGGCGGACGCCGCCGTCTTCAGGTAGCGCACCGAGCCCGGGTAGACCTCGACGCCGGAGGTGCGCAGACGCTGTAGCAGCAGGACGTTCTTACGGTTGCCCACGCCGTTGACGGTGTCGGCGTCCGGCGGGTCGTCCGGGCTGCCCTCGGGCAGCACGACGCCCCGGGAGGCGAGGAACGACCGGACGCCGTCGGCGCGGGGCCGGCCGTCGACGTAGCGGTTGTAGTCCGAGCCGGGATCGAATGGTTGGAACGGTTCCCCGGAGGCCGTGGCGCGCTGCCGGAGAAAATCATCGAACGTCTGCGTCCAGGCGGTGTTGTGCACACTGGCGGTCTGCGTCAGCACACCGTCCAGATCGAAGAGACAGGCAGTCACGTGAGCAGGTAAGCCCAGCACGGTACGAATCTATCCCACTGGGCTCGCAGACCTGTTTCCACCCCGCCAGCACGGTTCAGTTCGGTCGCAGCGTCCAGACCACGGTCATCGCCGAGGTGGGTTTGCCGTCCCCGGTCGTGATTTCCACGTCGACAGGGAACTCCGGCCGCCGGCCGGACTCCAGCTCGTCGATCACCTCGAGAGCCGGCCGGCCGAGCCGCGCGGTGGCCAGCACCGGGCCCATGGCGAGCTTGCGGTAGGCGATCTCGGCCCGGACGGCGAGCGGCACGGCGCGGTCGAGAAGCTGCCCGAAGGCGGCCAGCACGACCGCGCCGGAGGCCGTCTCACCGAGGGTGAACATGGCACCGGCGTGCGGGCCACCGATGTGGTTGTGGGTGGCCGGCGAATCGGGCATCCGGACGACTGCCCGCACCCCGCCCTCCGCCTCGCGTGCCACCTCGACGAATTCGAAGCCAAGCGTACGGGCGAAGGGCACCGCTTCGAGCATGCCGGCCGCCACCAGGCGGGAGTCGATGGTCATGGCCTGACGTTACTAGTCAGTAACCAGGCCGGCAACCAGGGACTTACCCGATATCGACGAAGCTCAGAGGTTGCCGATGGTCCGCAGGATCTCCGCGTAGAAGTTGCCGTCGATGCTGCGGAAGAAGGAGAAATCCTTCCCTGGGTCACCGAAGAACGGGCGCAGCGTCCACGCCAGCTGGGTGCCGACGAAGCCGAAGAGCAGGATCCAGACGTAGAGCAGGGTCATGCTGGCCGGCCGCTGCGTCGGCTCGCCGCGTCGGACCGGGCGGCCCTCCCACGGGCGGTGTGGCGCCGGGTAGCCGGGCGGGAACGAGGTGCCGGCCGGCTGGCCGGTCCACTGCGCCGGAACCTGGGCCGGAGCTGGCGCGGCGGTGGCCGCACCGTTCGAAGCCGACCCGGCCACCGCCGCCCCGGTCGGCACGGCGACCGGCTCGGCACTCTGCACAGCGACCGGCGCCGCAGCCGGCACCGACCCGGCTGGCACGGCAACCGGCGCGGGCTGGGCCGGAGCCTGGGCCTGGGCCGGCGCGTGAGCGTTGGCGGCCTCCGGGGCGAGCAGGCCGTTATCGTTGAGCACCTGCATTCCGCCGGTCAGGAAGCGCAGCCCGACCAGCGCCGACAGCGTCAGGATCGCCACGTTGAGCAGTTTGAAGAACCCGTAGTCGGGCGCGGTGATCAGGAAGAAGAGGCTGATCGGCGCGAACGCCACCGCGAGCATCGAGGTGACCGTGATCGCCACCATCACCAGCGCCAACGACTGACGCACCGAGAGCCGGGCACCGAAGACCAGGTTGAACAGGTAGAGCGTGGGCAGGCAGATGGCCAGCGTGACCAGGAACAGCAGCGGCAGCTTCAGCGCCGAGGTCAACGCCATCAGCGGGCTGTGGAACGCCCCCAGCACCGCCCCATAGCAGGCCAGCGCGATGGCGGAGCTGGCCAGCATCCGCCCGGTCAACGCGTTCAGGTCACGCTCGGCCACGATCTGCTGCCAGATCCCCCCGCGATCCCGGAGGATGCGCTCGATGACGAGCGGGCTGGGACGGTCACCCGACACGGGTGCACTCCTCTCGGTGAACTTTCACAGTGGACTGATGCGCAGACCGTAGGACACCGGCTGGCAGGCCCGCCACCCTGCTCCGGCGGGCCGTCAGCGCCAACCCACGTCGATCCGGGCGCCGCGCTCGTCGAAGAAGTGCAGCGCGTCCATCCGCACCGAGACGGCGAGCTGGTGACCCGCGGCGACCGCCGGGTACGGTGCCAGCCGCACCGCCAGTTCCGCCGGGCGGCGGTGGTGCCGGCCCGGATCGGGAAGCACACTGGTCTGGGTGCCGCCACCACTGGGCACCTCCTGCGCCTCCACCGGCTTGCCGGTGAGTCGCTGCATCACCGAGCCGAACCGACGTAGGCCGCGCTGGCCCACCGGCGGCGGCTCGAGTGGCGCGCCCATCTCGTCGACCACGATCGCGGTCGCACCGATGTCGAGGAACGCCAGCGACTCGTGCCCGTGGTGCTCCAGGTAGCGGATGCGTCCGCGCAACACGTCGCCGGGGCTGTCCGGGGCGACCGGGGTGAGCGCCTCGGCACGCATGCCGACCACGATCCGCTCACCGTGGTAGTGCGCCACCGCCCGACTGCGGATGTCGTCCCAGGGCAGGTAGAGCGACTGTTCACCG
The DNA here is from genome assembly GCF_045209745.1 of Micromonospora sp. NBC_01638. Taxonomy (NCBI): domain Bacteria; kingdom Bacillati; phylum Actinomycetota; class Actinomycetes; order Micromonosporales; family Micromonosporaceae; genus Micromonospora; species Micromonospora sp. NBC_01638. The sequence goes on along the minus strand of NZ_CP109273.1, from coordinate 2,796,090 downwards.
AGGTTGAGCGTCACGTACCGGTCGAGGTGGACGTAGACCGACGCCTCCAGCAGATTCATCCGCGGGCTGCCCAGGAAGGCGGCCACGTAGAGCGTCGCCGGTCGGCCATACACCTGGGTGGGTGTGCCCACGTCCTGGAGCACGCCGCGGCGCATGATGGCCACCCGGTCAGCCATGGTGAGTGCCTCGGCCTGGTCGTGCGTGACGTAGACGGTGGTGACGCCCAGCTCCCGCGTCAGGCCCGAGATCTCCGCGCGCAGCTCGGCGCGGAGGCCGCTGTCCAGGTTGGACAGTGGCTCGTCCATGAGGAACAGGCCGGGCCGGCGGACGATCGCCCGGCCCATCGCCACCCGCTGCCGTTGCCCACCGGAGAGCTGGCCCGGCTTGCGGGCCAACACGTCACCGATGCCCAGCGCGCTGGCCACGTCACTGACCCGCTCACCCCGCGGTTCCGGTTCGATCCCGGCCAGCCGCAGCGGAAAGGCGATGTTGTCGCCGACGGTCATGTGCGGATAGAGCGCGAAGTCCTGGAAGACCATGGCGATCTTGCGATCCCGCGGCGGCAGGTCGTTCGCCAGCTCCCCGTCGAGCAGGACCGCGCCCTGGGTCGGATCCTCCAACCCGGCGATCATGCGCAGCACCGTGGACTTGCCGCAACCGGACGGCCCAAGCAGCACCATGAACTCGCCGTCGTTCACATCAAGATTGATGCTGTCGACGGCCAGCGTGCCATCCCTGAAGACCTTGGTCACATCCTTGAGCGTTACGGTGCTCACCGTCTCCCCCCCAGCTCGTCGGCCGACCCCTGAAGACTGTGACCAGGATCATCAGATAAGCACATCGGGTAAACGTCTCATGTTCGGCTCATGACGCTGCTATTACACGACATACGGCGGCGCGGCGCGATCAGCAGCGCGACGAGCGCTCGCTCGGCTCCCCCAGGAACACCCGGCGCACCACCCGCTCCGCCGCCCGCCCGTCGTCCAATGTGCAGAACCGGCCCCGGAAATGCTCGCGGGCCTTGGCTGCCGCGTCCGAGCGCACCGCGTCGGTACGGAACAGGTCGAGCAGGTCGGCGAAGGTGGTGGCCACCGCACCCGGTGGCTCGGCCGTGACGTCGAAGTAGACCCCCCGGGCCAGCCGGTACGCCTCCCAGTCCGGGGTGTACAGCACGATCGGACGGTCCAGCAACGCATAGTCGAACATCGCCGACGAGTAGTCGGTGACCAACACGTCGGCTACCAGGTAGAGATCTTCCACCCGTTGGTAGGCGCTGACATCGCGAACCCGCTCCCAGTCCATTGGCCGGCCGGGACGTCGATCACGATCGTGGAAGTAGTGGCTGCGCATCAGCAGCCGGCCCGAGTCACCCAGCGCCCTCACGAACCGGTCCGGGTCGAACGGCGGCCGGTAGCCGGGGAGGTGCTCCCGGTGCGTCGGGGCGTACAGCACGACCTGCTCGTCGGGGCCGAGGCCGAACTCCGTGCGTAGCCGGCGCACCTCGTCCGGGCCCGCCGTGACCAGGCGGTCGTTGCGTGGGTAGCCGACCTCCAGGGTCGTGTACGTGGCCGGGTACGCCCGGTCCCACATCTGGGTGGAGAAGCTGTTCGCGCTGACGCTGTAGTCCCACCGGTCCACCCGGCGCAGCAGCCCGGCGAAGTCCATCCGGCCCGCACCGATCGGGTAGCGCTGCTGATCCAGCCCCATCACCTTGACCGGCGTGCCGTGGTGGGTCTGCAGGTGCACCTGGTCTGGTCGTTTGCGGACGAAGTCCGGAAAGTTGACGTTGTTGATCAGCCACCGGGCGCGGGCGAGCGTCCGGTAGTACGCCGGAGTGCCGGCGACCACGTACTCGACCCCGGCCGGCACGCTGTCCACCCGGTCCCGGCTGACGATCCACACCCCGCGCACCTCTGGCGCCAACCGGCGGGCGACCTCGTAGATCGCCGCCGGATTGCAGGAGTACCCCCGGTACCAGTAGGCGGCGTACACCGCGAGCGTCGGATCGACCGGCCGACGCAACTCCGCCCGGTAGTACTCGCGCAGCAGCCCGTCGCGGGTCAGCCGGGCACCGCGCCGAACGACCGGGCCGACCCGGCGCCGGGCGGTGCGGGCCTGCCGGCGGGTGGCGTCGCGGGCCCGGCTGGCAGCCCGCAACGCGCTGAAGGTACGCCAGCGGCCGGCGGCGACGAGCCGGTGCTTGACCCCCTCCACCCCGTCCGGCACCGGATAGCCGCCGGGCGGCAGCCAGCGTTGGTAGTCGGCGGTGATCTGCGCGAAGAACGCCGGCCGCAGCTCCGTGGCGATCCGCTGGCCGTTGCCGAGCACGGTCAGGTAGTGCCAGATCATCCGCTCGAAGACCGCCGGCCGGAGCGCGTCCGTCGCCGACCCCCACGAATCCATCAGGTGGAAGACCCGGTGCCACTGTGGGAAGACCTCGAAGTGCCGGTCACCCCGGGTTCGGGTGATCGCGCCGGCCCGGCGTTGCCGGTAGTTGACGCAGACCCGATCGAGTACGCCGATCCGCTGCGCCGCCATCAGCACCGGGTAGCTGAACGAGACGTCCTCATACCAGCCGGGCGCGAAGCGCAGCCCCAGGTCGACCAGGAACTCCCTGCGGACCAGCCGGTTCCACGCGGTGTGCAGCAGGCGCATCGCCTCCGGCCGGTCCCGCAGTCGGAAGTTGCCCGCACCGGGCGACTCCGGGAACACCTCCGCCATCGCGCTGCGGGTGGCGGTGTCGTTCCAGTGGGTGCGGACGTGGTCGACCAGCAGCACGTCCGGGCGGGCGACGCGCAACCGCTCGGCGACCTCCGGCAGGCACTCCGGCGCCAGCCAGTCGTCGCCGTCGAGGAACCACACGTACTCGCCGACGGCCCGGTCCAGCCCGATGTTGCGGGCTGGACCGAGGCCGACGTTCTCCGGCAGCCGGACCGAGCGGACCCGCTGGTCGCGGGCCGCGTACTCGTCGATGATGTCGCCGCTGGCGTCCGGCGAGCAGTCGTCGACGGCGAGCACCTCGACGTCGGTCTCCGGCTGACCGAGGATGGAGTCCAGGCATTCGCGCAGGTAGCCCTGCACCCGGAAGGCCGGCACCACGAAACTGATCAGGGTCATCCGGCCGTCCCTCCGTCAGCGCGGTGCGGCACCTCCAGCGCCCACCGGCGCGACCGACGCCCGCGCGCTACGGGCCGGTCGGACGAACCAGGCCAGGACGACGCTCACCACGAAAACCACGAGAAGGTACGCACCGAGTGTAGCCAGCCCGACACCCGCGATGCCGACAATCGCCGCGAGGGCCAGCAGCACCGAACGCCCCTCCCAGCCCAGCGTGGCGGCGTGCAGCGGCGGTGCCTCCTGCCGCTTTTCCAGACGGGCGGTCAGGTCGTAGTGATGCACGGTGAGCACGAAGACGTACCCGAAGATCAACCAACCTGGCGCTCCGCCGACCACCCCGACCGCGATGGCGAACAGGAACTCGGCGGCCCGCAACGCCGCGGGTACCAACCAGTCCAGCGGACCGTTGTGCGCCGCCCCGGCACCCAGACCGCCGACCAGCAGCACCAGCAGCGCCACCGGCACCGCCCAGCGCAGATCGTCGGGCGCGTCGCCCAGCAGCGCCGCGACCAGCAGCACCGCCGGGCCGAGCGCGGCGATCACCGCCAGGGTGAGCGGCCCCATCGGGCGGACCACCGGCAGCCAGCGGGCCAACGGCCCGTCGTCGCGGTGCAGGGTGGCATCGACCGTGTCCAGCACCGGCACCCACATCCAGCGGGCCCGCAGCGTCCGCAGAGCCCCGGTGTACGCGAACGCCAGCACACCCCAGACCAGCACCGCGATCAGGCTGACCAGCGGGTTGAACAGCGCAACGGTCACCGCGATCAGAGCCCACCGCTCACCGATCGGGAAGACGACGGTCCGCTTCAGCCAGTACGACACGGAGCCGGTGTCCGCCTGCACCCGGGTCGACGCCGCGTTGAGCCGGTCGCCGATCCCGCCGCTGGCACCCGTCGCCGTTCGCGGTCGACGGGCCGCCTCGTCGTGCAGCACCCCGTACCAGGTGTCGGTCATGTGCCGAACGGTCTGCAACGTCATCGCGGCGATCGCGAGCGCCCAGCCGTTGCCCAGCCCGGCGTGGCTCACCCCGAAGCCCAGCCCGGCGTAGACCAGGTATTCCTTGGCCCGATCGGCCATCGTGTCCAGCCAGCCACCCCAGGCGCTGAAGTGCCGGGTGTAGCGGGCCAACTGGCCGTCCACGCAGTCCAGCACGAAGCCGAGGTAGAGCAGCACCGCGCCGCTGACCAGCGCGGGTCGCCCGCCGACCCCGAACAGCACCGCCGCGGCCAGCGCGAAGAGCACCGAGATCACCGTCACCCCGGTCGGGGTGAGCCGGAGCCGGGCCGACAGCCGGACCAGGTATGGAGACCAGGTGCTGACGAAGAAGGTGGAGAAGAAGTCGTCCTTCTCCTTGACCGACAGCCGCAACTCGGCCCGGTCCTCGTCGACCGCGGTCACCGCCGCCTCGGCAGCGGCCAACCCGGCCGCGTCCTCGACCCGGTGCGCGACGAGCAGGCGTACCCGCTGGGCGAAGATCAGGGTGCCGAGCGCCGCGAGACCCGCGAAGAGCCGGTCCACGGCGGACCCCGGTCCACCAGCCGCGACCGACCCTCCGGGCCCCTGCTCGACGGCCGCTGACAGCGGTGCCACGTCCCCGACCGGGCCGACGGGAGTGGCGACGGGGAGCATCCCGGACGCGGCGGCCCGGGCTGCGGCGGCGAGGGTCGACAGGTCGTCCACGCCGACCCGCAGCGCCCCGCCGAAAACGCCGGTGGCGTCCCCGTCGAGGGCGTCCAGCGCGCCGGCGTCGACCACCTGGCCGCGCTCCTCCCGCACGACGGTGCGCCCGGGCACCGGCGGGTCGCCGAGCACCAGTGCCACCGTGGGCCCCACCGGGCTGGTGGCCAGGTGGCGCAGCACGGCGGCGTGCGCGACCAGGTCGGTGCCGGTGATCAGCACGGGGGTGGTGGCGGTGGCGACCAGGGCGGTCAACTCGTCGAGGTTGGCGGCGAAGCGCACCTCGTCCGCCCCGGCCCGGCGCAACTGGGCGGCGAGCCGGTCGGCCAGCGGCTCGCCGGTCGCGGTGGTCAGGCCCGCCGCGGGTGTCCCGGCGGCGAGCACGATCGCGAGCGTCACCGCGGAACCGCGGCGTGGTACGCGTCGAGCGCCTCGGCGATGGTGCCGTCGAGCGTCAACCGGCCCGCGTCGAGGTACAACCCCCGACGGCAGAACCGGGTCAGGTCCTTTTCGTTGTGTGACACCAGCACGAGCGTGCGCCCCTCCCCGAGCAGACGATCAATCGTCGCGTAACACTTCTTGCGGAACTCCGCGTCTCCGACCGCGGTCACCTCGTCCATCAGCAGGATCGGGTGCGGCAGATGCGAGATGATCGCGAAGCCGAGCCGCACCTTCATTCCCGACGAGTAGTGCCGCACCGACGTGTCGATGGCCCGCTCCACCTGCTCACCGGCGAACTCGACGATCTCGTCGAAGTGCCGCTTCAGATAGCTCGTCGACAACCCGTGCAGCCCACCGACCAGGTGCAGGTTCTCCCGCCCGGTCAGGTCGTTGGAGAAACCGGCGGACAACTCCAGCAGCGGGGCCACCGCGCCGTGCACCCGGATGCTGCCCTCGTCCGGGATGAGCACCCCGGCGATCAGCCGCAGCAGCGTGCTCTTGCCGGTGCCGTTGCGGCCGACCACTCCAATGGTCTCGCCGGGCTCGACGGTGAAGGACACGTCGCGCAGCGGCCAGAACTGGCCCGGCAGGGCGCCCCGCGCACCGCGGTGGATGAACAGCTCCCGCAGTCGCAGTTGGCGGCGACGGTTGCGGACGAACCGGATGCCCAGGCCGTCGGCCTCGATGATCGGCGCGGCCATGTCAGAGTTCCTTGAGCACGGCGGGTTCCAACCGGCGGAACGACCACCAGCCGGCGACCAGCACCAGCAGGCTGCCGACGATCGTGGTGGCGAGCAGCCGGGCGTCCGGGAACTCGTCCGGATACCAGATCGCGTGGTGCAGCTGGAAGATCCCCACCAGCGGATTCAGCTCGTACACCACCTTCAGCCAGCCGGGCAGGCCGGACTCCCGGACCAGGCTGAGCGGATAGATGATCGGCGTGGCGTAGAACAGCACCCGGATGATCAGCCGCATGAGCCGTTCCACGTCGCGCATCAGCACGTTCCACGCGGACAGCAGCAGGGCGAGCCCGGTCAGCAGGACGGCCTGGACGGCCACCGCGAGCGGCAGGGAGAGCAGCGACCAGCCGGGGTGGATCCGACCATGCGCCGCGTAGATCACCGCGATGGCGATGAGGATCGGCAGGCCGGCCGCGTACTCGGCGAACCGGCCGGTGACCCGGCCGATCGGAAAGACCTGACGCGGCACGTTCATCGTGGTGATCAGCCGGGACTGGCCGGTCAGCGCGTTCGTCGCCTCGCTCAGCGCCGAGTTGGTCCACATCCAGGCGAAGATCCCGGTGATCAGGAACAGCGGGTACGACCCGGCCGCCTCGCCGAGATGCCGACCGGTGTCCCGGGAGTAGAGCACCCCGAAAACGAACCAGTAGATGGCTCCCATACCGAGCGGTTCGATCAACGACCAGAAGTAGCCCAGCACCGACTGCTGGTACTTGACCGCCAGATCCCGCCTGACCAGGATGCGCAGTGAATTGCGGTGCGACCACAACGCCGCGACGCCAGAGGTCACCGCAGCCTCCCGCCTCCTGAAACGGACGACAGGTTAGCAGTCGGTGAACGATTGCCCCGAATCCGTCGGACTCAGCACTCGATCACGTTGACGGCCAAACCGCCACGCGCCGTCTCCTTGTACTTGACCTTCATGTCGGCGCCCGTCTCCCGCATGGTCTTGATGACCTTGTCCAGCGACACCTTGTGCACACCGTCGCCGCGCAGCGCCAGCCGGGCGGCCGTGATCGCCTTGATGCTAGCCACCGCGTTCCGCTCGATGCAGGGGATCTGCACCAGGCCACCCACCGGGTCACAGGTCAACCCGAGGTTGTGCTCCATCCCGATTTCGGCCGCGTTCTCCACCTGCTCCGGGGTGCCACCGAGCGCCTCGGCCAGCCCTCCCGCCGCCATCGAGCACGCCGAACCAACCTCACCCTGGCAGCCGACCTCCGCGCCGGAGATCGACGCGTTCTCCTTGAACAACACGCCGATCGCCCCGGCCGTCAGCAGGAACCGCACCACCCCGTCGTCGGAGGCACCCGGTGAGAACCGGGTGTAGTAGTGCAGCACCGCCGGAATGATCCCGGCCGCGCCGTTGGTCGGCGCGGTGACCACCCGGCCGCCAGCGGCGTTCTCCTCGTTGACCGCGAGGGCGAACAGCGTCACCCAGTCCATCGCGTGCAGCGGGTCGGGCGTCCCGGCGTCCGCCTCCAGGCCGCGCCGCAACTCCGCCGCGCGCCGCCGGACCTTCAACCCACCAGGGAGTACGCCGTCCCGCTCGCAGCCGCGCTCCACGCACTCCCGCATCACCCGCCAGATCTCCAGCAGGCCGCCCCGGATGTCCGCCTCGCTGCGCCAGGAACGCTCGTTGGCCAGCATCACCTCGCTGATCGACAAGCCGGTCCGGGTGGTCACCTCCAACAACTGCGCCCCGGTCAGGAAGGGGTACCGCACCGCGGTGCTGTCCGGCTTGATCCGGTCCGCGCCAGCCGCAGCCTCGTCCACCACGAAACCGCCGCCGACGGAGTAGTAGGTGCGGCTGCGCAGCTCGGCACCAGCCCTGTCGTACGCCGCGAAGGTCATCCCATTCGGGTGGTACGGCAGCGAACGGCGGCGGTGCAGCGTCAGGTCCCGATCCGGGTCAAAGTCGATCTCGTGCGCGTCCAGGATGCTGATCCGCCGCTCGGCCCGAATCCGCTCGACCCGAGGACCGACGGTGTCCGTGTCGACGGTCTCCGGCGACTCGCCAGCCAACCCGAGCAGCACCGCGCGGTCACTGCCGTGACCATGCCCGGTGGCGCCCAACGAGCCGAACAGCTCAGCCTGCACCCGCGCGGTGTCGGTGAGCAGCCCGTCGGCCTTGAGCCCGGCAACGAACGTGCGCGCGGCCCGCATCGGCCCTACCGTGTGCGAGCTGGACGGACCGATACCGACGCTGAAGAGGTCGAAAACACTGATCATGGCTGCGCTTCCTCGCCGTCGTCCCGGCGTACGGAACCCCGGCCGGGTCGTGGCCACCGGTCTGGCGGCCCCGCTCTTGGCCGCCCGGGGGTGTGGGGTGCCGGCCACCCGGGGTGTGGGTGCCCGATCAACCAGCCTACCCGCCCAGCTCAGCACCCACCCGGCCACCGTGACGTGTGCAGCTGGTGAAGATCGCGCTCGATCCTGGATGTAGTGGCCACGGAGGGCGGGCGAAACCACTGGAACCTGGATCGAGCGTGACCTTGCGGGTGGCACGGCGGGCGGCGGGTGTGGCGGCGTTGGGCGGTAGGCCCGGCGGCCGGGAGGTCGGGCGACGAAGGCGGGCCGCGCGGGGAGGCGTCAGTGCGGGGCTGCCCGGGTAATGCACCTACGGGTCCACGGGTGGCCGCTCCTCCTCGGGACCGAGGGCGAGCTGCTCATCCCCTTCTACCGTGGATTGCAGACGCGGCGCACCGCCGCAGAGTGGGAGTACGACGATGAGTCGCAAACTGGTTCGGCCCCGCGCGGGGCGCATGATCGCCGGTGTCTGTGCCGGCCTCGGTCAGCGGTTCGGCATGTCCGTCGGGATGGTCCGGCTGCTGTTCCTGCTGTCCCTGCTGCTGCCCGGCACCCAGGTGATCGTCTACCTGATCCTCTGGATTCTCATGCCGAACGAGGACCGCTACCTGGCCTCCACCGGCCACTGACCCGCGCCCTCGTGCCAAGTCGACGCCGGTCGGGGCCAGCGCCGTTGCGCAAGGCCGAAGGCACCAGGCCGCACGGCGCCAGGCCGCGAGGCACCAGGCCACACCTGACGGAAGCGGCCCGCCCCGACGACAGTCAGGGCGGGCGCTTCGGTGCCCGAGGTGCGGCAGGTCAGGGAGCCGTGTAGGTGACCGTGATCTGCTGATAGCCGAGGGAGCGCAGCAGCCCCTCCAGCATCTTGCGGGTGTTTTCCTCGGCTCGGGCGGAGAGCCCGCTGTCCCGGGCGGCGGCGGTGATCCGGTCCTCGGCGAGCTGGTAGACCTGCTGCTGCCGGTTGGGGTCGTTGCCGACCAGGTCACCGAGCCGGTTGAGCAGACCGCGCTGCTCCGCGAAGACGTAGCTCTTTTCCATGTCGAGGTTGGTCTCGCCGAGCTGCGGCGCGGGCAGCTTGATCTCGACGGACTTGCCGTCGGCGGACTGGACGATCGCACCCTCACCGATCTTGGTGAAGTCGACGTACGCCTCGACACTGCCGGCCCCGACGAACAGGGTGCGCTCGTTGAGCAGGAAATCCGGAACGTTGCGCCGGTCGTTCTGGGTGTCGACCACGACCTGGAAGTTGCCCTCGGCGGCCACGTAGCGGCTGAGGTCCTGGATCGACTTCAGCAGCGGTGGCTGGCTGCGGTCGGTCTGCTCCTTGGCGAACGGGTTGCGGAAGTCCGGCAGGAGGCCGGTCGCCTGAATGCCGAGCAGCACAACCACGGCCAGCGCGGCGGCGCCGAGCAGCAGGAGCAGGCCACGGGCCGCCCCACCACCACCGCCACCGGTCGCCGGGCCGCCGGTGCCTCCGGGCGGGTCTGTGGTCGGCTCGGGTGTCGCGGCCGACCGCTCCTTGAGATCGTCGCCGGTCGGGTAACCGGGGAACTCCCTCGTGGGCTCGTTGATGCCAGCGTCGCGGGCCATCACGCTCACCGTCCTCGTCAGACACGTCGTCTGTCAATGACGGTACGGCCCCCGTACGACAGGCGCGCGTCGAGCGGCCGGAAAGTGCAAACGGGCAGGTCAGGCGAATGCGGAGAGCCCGGTGAGCCGCTGCCCGATGACCAGCTGGTGGATTTCGGAGGTGCCCTCGTACGTCAGCACGCTCTCCAGGTTGTTGGCGTGCCGCATCACCGGGTATTCACCGGAGACGCCGTTGGCACCGAGGATGGTGCGGCACTGCCGGGCGATGGCCAGGGCCTCCCGCACGTTGTTCAGCTTGCCCACACTGACCTGCTCGGGCCGCAGCCGGTGGGCGTCCGCGAGTCGACCCAGGTGCAGCGCGAGCAGTTGCCCCTTCACCAGCTCGACAGCCATGTCGGCGAGCTTCGCCTGGGTGAGTTGGAAGCCGGCCAGCGGGCGACCGAACTGGGTGCGGGTGGTGGCGTACGTCAGGGTGGTTTCCAGGCAGTCACGGGCGGCGCCGACCGCGCCCCAGACGATGCCGTACCGGGCCTCGGTGAGGCAGCTCAGCGGCGCCTTGAGCCCGACCGCCTCGGGTAGTTGGGCGTCCGCCGGGAGCCGGACGTCGTCGAGCACGATCTCGCCGGTCACCGACGCGCGCAGCGACATCTTGCGACGGATCTCCCGGGCCGTGACACCGGGCGTGTCCATGGGGACGAGAAATCCGCGTACGCCCTCGTCGGTGCGCGCCCAGATCACCGCGACGTCGGCGATCGGCGCGTTGGTGATCCACATCTTTCCGCCGGTGAGCACCCAGTCGTCGCCGTCGCGGCGACCCCGGGTGGCCATCGAGGCGGGGTCGGAGCCGTGGTCCGGTTCGGTCAGGCCGAAGCAGCCGATCGCCTCACCGGTGGCCATCGGCGGCAGCCAGCGTTGCTTCTGCTCCTCGCTGCCGAAGCGCCAGATGGCGTACATGGCGAGCGAGCCCTGCACCGAGACCAGGGAACGGACGCCGGAGTCGCCGGCTTCCAGCTCCTGGCAGGCCAGCCCGTACGCGACCGCGGAGGCACCGGCACAGCCGTAGCCGGTCAGGTGCATGCCGAGCAGTCCGAGTTTGCCGAACTCGCGCGCCAGCTCCCGGGCGGGCACCCGGCCGTCCTCGTACCAGTCGGCGACGTGTGGGCGCACCCGGTCGTCGATGAGCTGGCGGACGACGTCGCGGATCTGTCGCTCTTCCTCGCTGAGCGACGGGTCCAGATCGAGGAGGTCGAGCGGTGCGGTCATGGACGCCACCCTAACGAAGATTCAGGCCGATGGGCGGTCGCGTCACTCGATCGCTTCGGAGAGCACCAGCACCCGCGCGTGGATCTGGTTGCGCTGCTGCAGGGCCGCGCGCAACGCACGGTGCAGCCCGTCCTCCAGGTACAGCCCGCCGTTCCACTGCACGACGTGCGGGAAGAGGTCACCGTAGAAGGTGGAATCCTCGGCGAGAAGCTTGTCGAGCGCCAGCTCGCGCTTGGTGGTGATCATCTGGTCCAGGCGCAGTGGCCGCGGAGGGATCTCCGCCCACTGCTTGAGCGTCAGATTGTGCTCCGGATAGGGACGCCCGTCCCGAACCGCTCTGAAGATCACGACGGCACGCTCCCCTCCCGTGACTGGGCCGATTTTGACGGCACCGAGCCGGGCCGCGGCGGGCACCGCTCGGCGCGGCACCGATGACCGTGCCAGCGTAGCCGCCCAGCGCACGCTGCGTTCTGCTCCCTGATGTCAGTTTCGCTACCGCTCGTCCGATCCTCTACCGGACGAACGGGACGTCGCGCTCAGCTCCACCGGCCGCGCCGCACCACCTCGTCCACCGGACGACGTCCACGGCGCAGCGACGGTGACCTATGGTCGGCCGCTCGGTAACCGATTGTGACCGCACCGATGGGTTGGTACTCCGCCGGCACGCCGAACGCCTCCCGGTAGGTGGCCAGCCGCTGCGGCGGAATGCCGAAGAAACACGCCCCCAGCCCCTCGTCCACTGCGGTGAGCAGCATCAGCAGCGCCGCGAAACCGGTGTCCACGTGCCAGTACGGCACCGGCCAGCGGTCGGTGGCCCGGTCCGTCCAGCCCTTGTCCGGCTCCGCGTAGCGCTGCAGGTAGGCCGACTCGTTGGCGTGCGGCACCACGATCAGCGGCGCCCGGCGCATCCCCGCGAGCCAGCGCTCCCGCCCGCCGCCATCCGGTGTGGTGGCGGCCCAGAACCGCTCCCGGTCGGCCGGCTCCTCCAGCACCAGGAAGCCCCAGCCCTGGGCGAATCCGGCCGACGGGGCGCGGATCGCGTGGTCGAGCAGCCGGTTCACCACGTCGGGCGGGACCGGGCGGTCCGGGTCGTAGTTGCGCACCATCCGCCGACGCCGGACGACCTCGGCGAACTCCATCAGGCCCCGGGCCGGATGCCCCAGGCACCCCGCCAGGTCGTACCAGGCTTGAGCGTGAGCACGTCCTTGCCCGAGCGGAACGCGTCCGGTGGGCAGGTCATCGGCTCGATCGCCACCGAACGGCGATGCCGCTCACCGGTGAGCGCGTCCCCGGTGAACACCTGCCACCAGCCGAACTCCGCATCCGCCCAGATGCTCACCCCCGCCGAACCGTCCGGCGTCCAGAGGCTCACCGACGAGCCGCCGTCGGCGTCGCGGATCACCTGGCCGAAGCAGAGGTCCAGCTCGGCGGCGCCGATCCGGCGCGGGCTGGTCCAGTCGTACTCGGTGCCGGCCACCGGGGTCGCGCCGATCGGCAGCAACCGGCCGTCCACCAACAGCCGGGTACGGGTCGGCAGCCGCAGGACCAGGTCGTCGACCGCGACGCCCGGCAGTTGCAGGTACGGGTGCACGGAGAAGCCGAACGGCGCGGCCTCGCCACCGATGTTGGTCACCTCGTGCTCGGCGCGCAGGCCGTCCGCGCCGGCGCTCCACCGGCTGAGCAGCCGCAACGGCCACGGGTAGCCGGGCTGCGGCGCAAGGTCGTAGCCAACCGTCACCGCGTCCTGCGACTGCTCCACCAGACGCCACGGCACCCAGTTGACCAGCCCGTGGATGGCCACGTGCCGCTCCGGCTCGGTCAGCGGGAGCTGGTGCGTCCGCTCGCCGAACGGGTAACGGCCATCGCGGATCCGGTTCGGCCAGGGTGCCAGCACCTGCCCGGCGCAGCCGGGGCAGACCTCGTCGGTCTGGTACCCGTCGACCAGGTCGACACCGTCGTGCCGGTACGTCCGAAGCCCACCGCCCACCTCCACGATGACGGCCTCGTGGCCAGCGGCGGAGATGGTCCACTGGGCGCCGGAGAACGGGCGCTGATCGCGGCTTTCCATGTCGGCGACCCTAACCGGTCACGTCCGTTCGCCGCTCGACGCCGTCGCGGCCCGATAGCGCAGCAGTGCTGGGAAAGCGACCGCGAGCACCACCACGAGCACCGCCGAGGCAAGACCGCCGGCCACCCAGGCCACCCCGCCGCCGAACCCCGCGGCCATGGTGCCGGCCCGCAGATCGCCCAGGCGCGGGCCACCCGCCACCACGACCGTGTTGACGCCCTGGAGCCGGCCGCGCATCCGGTCCGGTGCGTAGACCAGCAGCATCGACTGGCGCAGCACCGCGCTGACCAGGTCGGCGGCCCCGGCCACGGCGAGCAGCAGGACCATCAGCCAGAGCTGGTGGGCCAACCCGGCAGCGGCGATCGCCAGGCCCCAGGCGACCACCGCGATCACCAGGCCGAGCCCCTGCCGGCGGAGCCGACCGATCCAGCCGGAGGTCAGCCCACCGATCATCGAACCGATCGCGATGGCGCTGTAGAGCAGACCGACCGCTGCACCGCCGCCGAACCGTTCGTCGGCGATCTCCGGGAAGAGCGCCCGCGGCATGGCCAGGATCATCGCGATCAGGTCCACCCCGAAGGACAGCAGCAGCACCGGAGTGGTGGCCAGGTAGCGGAACCCGCCGATCACGCTGGCCAGGCCGGCGCGGCGGGGCTCGCCGTCGGCGGTCAGCTCGGGCGGCAGCGCGGGCAGGCGCAGCGCCGCCCAGAGCATCGCGGTGAACAGCACCGCGTCCACCCCGTACGCGATCGGCAGGACCACCGCGGTGTCCGGCGAGGCGGCGAGGATCAGGCCGGCGGCGAGCGGTCCAGCGACCGATGCCGCGGTGAAGGTCGTGTAGTTCAGCGTGGTGGCGGCCGGCACCAGATCGTCCGGAACCAGCCGGGGCAACATGGCACTGCGGGCCGGCGAGCTGATCGCGAACGCCACCGACTGCAACGCCATCAGCGCCAGCAGCAGCACGGGGCTGCCCACGCCCAGCAGTGCCTGCACCAGCAGCCCGAGGGTGGACGCCCAGAGCAGCACCGACCCGCCGAGCAGCACCGCACGGCGGTCGCGGGCGTCGGCGACCGCGCCGCCCCAGAGCCCGAAGATCAGCAACGGTACGAAGGCGGCCACGCCCAGCAGGCCGACCCAGAACGAGTCCCGGGTCAGGGCGTACATCTCCACCGGTACCGCGACGGCGGTGAACTGGAAACCGAACATCGCCACGGTGTTGCCGAGCCAGAGCCGTCGGTACGCCGCCACGCGCAGCGGACGTACGTCGAGCGCCCAGCGGCGCGCTCCGCGCGGCCGAGCCTCCTGCACACCCGTCACGGCGCCAACCGCTCGACGATCCAGCCGCCCTCATCGAGGCGGCGGAAGCGGAGTCGGTCGTGCAACCGGCCGGCCCGGCCCTGCCAGAACTCCACCGAATCAGGTTGGACCCGCAACCCACCCCAGTGCGGCGGGGCCGGGATCACAGCCTCGTCGGCGAACCGCTCGGCCACCGCCTGGTAACGCTCCTCCAGCTCGGCTCGGCCCGGCACCACCTGCGACTGCGGGCTCGCCCAGGCACCCAGTTGGGAGCCACGCGGCCGGCTGGCGAAGTACGCCTCGCTCGCCGCGCGGTCGACATGCGCGATCCGCCCGGCGACCACCACCTGACGCTGCATGGGAAACCACGGGAAGACCAGGCTGGCGTACGGGTTGGCGGACGCCTCGACGCCCTTGCGCGACAGGTGGTTGGTGAAGAAGACGAAGCCCTCGGGGTCGTACCCCTTCAGCAGCACCGTCCGTCCGCTCGGCCGGCCGGCCGGGTCGGCGGTGCCCACCACCATCGCGTTCGGTTCGGGTAGCCCGAAGGCGACCGCGTCGGCGAACCAGCGGTCGAACTCGGCGTGCCAGTCGGCGGCCAGGTCAGCCTCGGTCAGGCCCAGGTCCGCGGCGTACTCGTTACGCATCGCAGCCGGGGCGGGTGTGTCACCCGTCACGTCCCCACTCCTTCTCGGCGGCCCTGCCAGCGCCCCTCCGCGCTGGCCAGTCCGCACTGTCTCACCGAGGGGAGCGGAGGTTGCGCATCCGGGGATGTCGCGTGCAGCACAGTCGCAGCGGGTCGCGTATCCCGTACTCAGCAGGCAGTATGTTCCGAACACATCCCTGAGGGTCGCCTACGGCGCTCGGCCGATCGGGCCGGATGAGCTGATCGGGCGCACCGAGCAGATCCAGGAGAGCGGCATGGCTGATTTCAAACCCGGGCTGGAGGGCGTCGTCGCCTTCGAGACCGAGATCGCCGAACCTGACCGTGAGGGCGGCGCGCTGCGCTATCGCGGGGTCGACATCGAGGATCTGATCGGGCAGGTGTCGTTCGGTAACGTGTGGGCGCTGCTGGTCGACGGCCGGTTCGGGCCGGGCCTGCCGCCGGCGGAGCCGTTCCCGGTGCCGGTGCACTCCGGTGACATCCGCGTCGACGTGCAGTCCGCGGTCGCGATGCTGGCCCCGTACTGGGGGCTCAACCAACTGCTCGACATCTCCGACGAGCAGGCCCGCGAGGACCTCGCCCGGGTGTCGGTGACCGCGCTCTCCTTCGTCGCCCAGTCCGCCCGGGGCCTCGGCCTGCCGGCGGTGCCGCAGAAGGAGATCGACAAGGCGCAGACCATCGTCGAGCGGTTCATGAAGCGCTGGCGCGGCGAGCCGGACCCACGGCACGTCAAGGCCGTCGACGCGTACTTCATCTCGGCCGCCGAGCACGGCCTGAACGCGTCCACCTTCACCGCTCGCATCGTCGCCTCCACCGGGGCGGACGCGGCTGCGTGCATCTCCTCCGGCATCGGCGCCCTCTCCGGCCCGCTGCACGGCGGCGCCCCGTCCCGGGTGCTCTCCATGCTGGAGGCGGTGGAGCGCAGCGGTGACGCGGAGGGCTATGTCAAGGGTGTGCTCGATCGCGGCGAGCGGCTGATGGGCTTCGGCCACCGGGTCTACCGGGCCGAGGACCCGCGGGCCCGAGTGCTCCGGCGCACCGCCAAGGAGCTGGGCGCGCCGCGCTTCGAGATCGCCGAGGCGCTGGAGAAGGCCGCCCTCGCCGAGTTGCAGGCCCGCCGCCCGGACCGGGTGCTGGCCACCAACGTCGAGTTCTGGTCGGCCGTGGTGCTGGACTTCGCCGAGGTGCCGGCACACATGTTCACCTCGATGTTCACCTGCGCGCGGATGGGCGGCTGGAGCGCGCACATCCTGGAGCAGAAGCGCCTGCAGCGGCTGGTACGCCCGTCCGCCCTCTACGTCGGCCCGCAGACCCGCAAGCCGTCCGACGTCGAGGGCTGGGCCGCCATCCCGCACGGCTTCTGAGCTGCAGGAGGGCGCCCCTTCCCAACGCCTGGCGTTGCGGAGGGGCCCCTTCCTCATTTCGACCGAGCTGATCGCGTCGGTGTGGCGAAGGACTCAGACCGGCCGTCGGGGGCTCGGCCTTTTCCGATGGGTCCGGGTGCGAGGATGGGGGCCGGCAGTGTCGCCGGGCCCGCCCTCGCTCTTTGCGGAAGGATCTTCAAGACCGTGGCTGACGCACCGACCATCCGGATTCCCGATGACATCAAGCCCGCCGACGGACGCTTCGGCTGCGGCCCGTCCAAGGTCCGTCCGGCGGCCGTGTCCGCTCTTGCCGAGGTAGCCACCAGCTATCTGGGCACCTCGCACCGGCAGAAGACGGTTCGCGACCAGGTGGCCCGGCTGCGCTCCGGCATCGCCGAGTTCTTCTCGCTGCCCGAGGGCTACGAGGTCGTGATCGGCAACGGTGGCACCACCGCGTTCTGGGAGGTCGCCACCTTCAGCCTGATCCGCGATCGGGCCCAGTTCGCCAGTTTCGGCGAGTTCGGCGCCAAGTTCGCCAAGTCGGTCAAGGACGCGCCGTTCCTGGGCGAGCCGACCGTCCGCAGGTCCGAGGCGGGCAGCGCGCCGACCCTGGTCGCCGAGTCCGGCGTGGACGCGTACGCGACGCCGCAGAACGAGACCTCGACCGGTGTGGCCGTCCCGATCAACCGGGTGGCCGGGGCGGACGAGGGCGCACTGCTGCTGGTCGACGCGACCTCCGGCGCAGGTGGCCTGGAGGTCAACGTCGGCGAGACCGACGTCTACTACTTCGCTCCGCAGAAGTGCTTCGGCTCCGACGGTGGTCTCTGGTTGGCCCTCATGTCGCCGGCCGCGCTGGAGCGGGCCGCCGAGATCAAGGCGTCCGGGCGCTACATCCCCGCCTTCCTCGACCTGGTCACCGCGATCGACAACTCGCGGCTGGAGCAGACCTACAACACCCCGGCGCTGGCCACCATCTTCCTGGCCGCTGAGCAGACCGACTGGATGAACGCGCAGGGTGGTCTGGCCTGGGCGGCCAAGCGCACCGCCGAGAGCGCGGCCACGGTGTACGGCTGGGCAGAGCGGTCCACTGTGGCCACTCCGTTCGTCAGCGACCCGGCGCTGCGTTCCAACGTGGTCGCCACGATCGACTTCGCCGACGGGGTGGACGCCACCGCGATCGCGAAGGCGCTGCGCGCCAACGGCATCGTGGACACCGAGCCGTACCGCAAGCTCGGTCGAAACCAGCTGCGGATGGCACTGTTCCCGGCTGTCGAGCCGGCCGATGTCGAGGCGCTGACCGCGTCCATCGACTACGTGGTCGAGCGACTCTGAGCTTCGTCACGGTCGGTGTCCATGGGAGCCTCCACGGACACCGACCGTGATCATCGCCGCAGCTCAGTCACGACATGCGGAGTGTCGCTTCCCCCACCCCGAGACAGATGCGCGTACGGTGGTCCGAGACGCCTGGGTGGCCGACTCGTGGCGTGCGGCCAGCGAAGCGGGACGGAGGCAACGTTATGCGCCCAGTACGCTTCGTCGCCCTCTCCGAGGACGGCCATGCCCTTGTTCTCGCTGACGAGGTCGGGCGGCTGCTCGCCCTGCCGATCGACGATCGGATCTCGGGGGCGCTGCACGCCGAGCCCGGCGCACCGCCGCTCCCGGCGGCACCGACCGCCGCTGACCCGATCCCGTCGCTGTCCCCTCGGGACATCCAGGCCCGCATCCGCTCCGGTGAGTCCGCCGAGGACGTCGCCCGGATCGCCGGGGTGCCGGTCGACCGGGTGCTGCGCTACGCCGGCCCGGTGCTGCAGGAGCGGGCGATGCTCGCCCAGCACGCCCGCCGGACCCGGCTCAAGGGTGCGGAGAAGCCCACCCCGCTGGCCGAGGTGGTCAACGGTCGGCTGAGCCAGCACGGCATCGACACCGAGAAGATCTCCTGGGACGCCTACCGGCGCGACGACGGCACCTGGCGGATCATCGCCACCTGGCCGTCCGGCAAGGCCACCGCGCAGGCCATCTGGGATCTCGACAAGACCCGGCAGTCGGTCGCCCCGCACGACGACATGGCGCAGTACCTGTGCGCCGAGCGGCCCGTGCCGATCCTCGGCCAGGAGCCGGCGCCGGAGCGGGGCGGGCATGCCCTGCCCGGTCCGTCGCGTGGCGAGCCGAGCCGTGGTGGGCACGGGTTGCCGGCGGCGTCCGAGCACCCGCGCCCGGGCCGGGATCCGATCCGGGCCGGACGGGACGCGCTGCTCGCTTCACTGGACCGCCCGCTCGGCGCCTCGTCGGGTCGTGGCCTTGAGCCGCGTACCCCGGCTGCTCTTGCCGGTTCGGACGCGCCCCGGCAGCGGCCGGTCGGTGGGGGTGCCGCCGCGCTGCTCGGCGGCGGCCAGGGGTCGGCCTTCGACGACGACTCGGACGCACCCAAGGAGGTGCCGGCCGTGCCGTCGCTGGCGGTGCTGCGGCCCCGCCGCACGGGCGCTGCGGCGGCTGCTGGCGGCGAGTCCACCGATGCCAACGGCAAGCCGCGCAAGCGACTGCCGAGCTGGGACGACGTGCTCTTCGGCAGCGGACCGGCCGCGCGCGAGTCCTCCTGACGCTTCGCGGCGTCGGGGCAACCTGTCACTGCCCGACGCCTGTCACTGCCCCACGATCGACTCGGCTTCCTTGAGGTCGCGGTGTCCGCGCCTCAGCAATACCCCGCCTTCGGGGAAGCCGGGTCGATCAGGGCGGCCTCAACGAGCCGCAAACGTCTGGTCGCTCAGCGGTGCCGTTGCCGGTGCCCGGCACGGGCCGCCGGCAGGGACAGGCCGGCCGCGTGCAGCACACCCTCCACCCGGACCCGCTCGATCTCCTGGTCGACGCCCTCCAGCTCGGCGAGGTGCTCGGTGATGCCGAGAGCGCGGCAGGCCAACCGGAGCCGGTCGTCATACACCTGGAGCAGCTCGCCGTGCCAGACCATCGACCGGCCGGTGCTGCCGAGCCGCTGACCGCCGAGGCGGCGCAGGTCGGCGGCGAGCTGTTCCAGGGGCCGACGGTCGACACGGTCGAAATCACTGAGGTCGATGTCTCGGGTGAGCGCGTCGGCCTCGATGGCCCGGTCGAGTCGGGCGATCGTGCGTTCCTCCCGCCGGCGCTCACGCCACTCGGACCAGCCGCACACCACCCGGTCGAGGATTTCGTCGTAGCAGAAGAGCAGGGCGACCGCCGCCGGCAGACTGGCCACGGCGAGGAACGCCAGGGCCAGCATCAGCGCACGTCCGACTCCCACGTATCGACGCTAAGCCCCACCGTGCCACCCCGCCAGCGATTTGGCCGCATCCGCACAATCCACCCCGAGCGGACGCGGCCCGGTTCGCCTTCGGTGAACCCTCAGCAGTCGGTGGAGGTGACGTAGAAGCGGGGCATCGGCAGCACCCGGAAACGCAGCCGGGCACCGGAGTGGCGCAGCTGCCAGGTGAGCGCGATCAGCGCGGCGGCCAGCGAGACCAGACCACCCATCCAGATGCTGGCGCCGGCACCGTAGCGCTCCGCGATCCAGCCGATCAGCGGCGCCCCGACCGGGTTGGTACCCAGGAACACCAGCACCCACAGGGCCATCACCCGACCCCGGAAGGCCGCGTCGACGCCCATCTGGATCCGCTGGTTGGCGGCCTGGGCGAAGAAGACCATGCAGAAGCCGGTCGGCACCAGCAACGCCACGACCAGCCAGTACGCCGACGCGAAGCCGACCAGGGTGCCGAAGCTGGCGCAGGCGATCGCGGCACCGAGCACCAGCCAGACCGACGGACGACTACGCCGGCCGGTGCCACTGAGCGCGCCGCCCAGCGCGCCGACCGCCAGCGCGGTGCTGAACAGACCGAAGGAGGCAGCGCCCGTGTGGAAGACCGTCTTGGCCAGCGCGGCCAGGGTGAGCTGGAAGTTGAACAGCGACATGCCGACCACCGACATCATCGCCATCGGCATCAGCAGATCCGGCCGGCGCCACACGTACCGCAGCCCGTCGACGACCCGGGCGGACGCCCGCTCATCGCGTGGCAGCAGGGCGTCACGGTGCAGTTCGGTCGTTCGCATCCGGACCACGTTGACCAGGGGCGCGATGGAGCTGAGCGCGGTGAAGAGGAAGACCGGCCCGACGTCGAAGGCGGCGATGGCCAGCCCGGCGACGGCCGGACCGACGATCCGGGCGGAGTTGAAGACGGCCGCGTTCAGCGACAGCGCGTTGGGCAGCAGTGACGTACCGACGAGTTCGGAGACGAACGACTGGCGGACCGGGGTTTCCACGGCGTTGGCCGTGCCGAGCAACGCAGCGAAGGCGAAAACGTGCCAGAGCTGCACCATGTCGGTGAGGACCAGCAGGGCCATGCCGAGCGCCAGCACCGTCCAGAAGGCGTTCGCGGCGAAGAGCAGCACCCGCTTGTCGTACCGGTCGGCGAGCCGGCCGGAGAGCAGGGTGAGCAGCAGCACGGGGGTGAACTGGCAGGCGGTGACCACGCCGAGGGCGGTGGCCGAGTTGTCGGAGAGCTCAAGGACGAGCCAGTCCTGGGCGATGAACATCATCCAGACGCCGATCAACTTGATCAGCTGCCCGGAGGCGAAGAGGCGGTAGTTGCGGACCTGTAGCGACTGGAACATCGTGCTCAACTTGGCCTGCACTCTTGGTGCGCCTCCTCCGGACGTACGCGTCATCGACAGGTGACGGCACGAACCCGGTGGCGCCGGTGTGGCTCAGGCGCGGGCGAGCTTTTGAAGAATCTCGGCGGCCCTGTGCAGGGTCTCCCGTTCGTCCTCGTTGAGCTCGACCAGCCGGCGGGCCAGCCATTCGTCGCGGACCCGCTCGAACTGCTCGATCACGGTCCGCCCCCCTTCGGTCGCCGCGAGGATGACCTGCCGGCCGTCGGTCGGATGGGGTGTCCGCTGCACAAGGCCACGGTCCTCCAACTTCGCGACGATCCTGGTCATCGTCGGTGGCTGCACCCGCTCGACATCGGCCAACTCCCGGGGCGTCAACGCGCCCGCCAGCCGCAGGCTGGTGAGCGCGGAGAGCTGGGTGACCGTGAGGTCGCCGACCGGTCGGGTCTGGCGGACCCGCCGGTTGAGTCGGGTGATCGCATCACGCAGCTGGGGAGCCAGCTGCGCCGGTGGCACGCGTTCCGCCGTCACCGTCCGCTCCGTCACAGTAGTTAGCCTAACTAATGAGCATGGCTAACGACATCCGTTATGACCAGGCTCACGAGAGGGTTCATGATGTTACGGGCGGGGAATCCTGCTCGACTCCCCGCCCGGACGCGTCAGAGCATCAGAGACTCGATGGGCCCCCGCAGGAAGTACAGCACGAACAACGCGGCCACCCCGTACAGCAGCGGGTGGACCTCCCGGGCCTTACCCCGGGCCAGCTTGACCACCACGAAGGTGATCAGACCAGCGCCGATTCCGTTGGAGATCGAGTAGGTGAACGGCATCAGCACGATGGTGAGGAACGCCGGAATGGCGATCTCGTAGTCGGACCAGTCGATCGTCCGCACCGCGGTCATCATCAGGAAACCGACCACCACCAGGGCCGTCGACGCCGCCTCGAACGGCACGACCACCACCAGCGGCGCCAGGAACATCGCCAGCAGGAAGAGCACGCCGGTGACCAGGTTGGCCACGCCGGTCCGGGCACCCTCCGCGACACCGGCGGCGCTCTCGACGAACGACGTGTTGCTGGAGGTGCTGGCCACGCCGCCGGCCGCGGCGGCGATCGAGTCGACCAGCAGGATCTCCTTGGCCCTCGGTGGGGTGCCCTTATCGTCGAGCAGGCCACCCTCCTGACCGACCGCGACCATCGTGCCCATGGTGTCGAAGAAGTCCGTAATGAGCAGGGTGAAGATGAACATCAACACGACCAGCCAGCCGGCCCGGCCCCACGAGTCGAGCACGTTGAACTTGCCGAGCAGCGACAGGTCCGGCACGTCCACCACCGTCTTCGGCAGCTCCGGCACGTTCAGCGACCAGCCCTTCGGGTTGTGCTTGCCGTTGACGAAGGACGGGCCGATGTTGCCGACCGCCTCCACGATCACCGCCAGCACGGTCGAGGCGAAGATGCCGATCAGGATCGCGCCCCGCACCCGCCGGACCACCAGCACCAGGGTGAGCAGCAGACCCACCACGAAGACCAGCATCGGCCAGCTCACCAGCTTGCCGCCGATGCCCAGGCCCACCGGGACGGTGGTGTTGGCGGCGTCCGGGATACGCCGGACGAAACCGGCGTCCACCAGACCGATGATGGTCAGGAAGAGGCCGATGCCCACCCCGATCGCGGTCTTCATCTGGGTGGGCACCGAGCGGAACACCGCGGTCCGCAGACCGGTCAGCACCAGCACCGCGATGATCACACCTTCGATCACCACCAGGCCCATCGCGTCGGCCCAGGTCATCTCCGGAGCGATCTCGTACGCCACCAGCGCGTTGACGCCCAGGCCGGCGGCGAGCGCCAACGGGAACCGGCCGACCACACCCATCAGGATGGTCATCAGGCCGGCAACCAACGCGGTCCCCGCAGCCAAGGCGTGAAGCGGGAGGCTCTTGCCGTCACCATCGACGGCGCCGCCCAGGATCAGCGGGTTGAGCACCACGATGTACGCCATCGTGAAGAAGGTCGCCAGGCCACCGCGTACCTCACGGCTCATCGTCGAGCCGCGGGCGGAGATTTCAAAGAACCGGTCGAAACCGTTACGCGGGTGAGCGGGGTCGGGTACTGTGCCGTTCTCGGGCGGCGCTACTGCCATCAGGTCCTCGCAGGTGATCTTCCGGTTTGTCGCGCGCATCGTCCCAGATCAGCGGCGAGTAGGGGAAATAGGTCGCGTACGCTTGCCGAGTGTCGAACGAGCAGCCCCCACGGCCCGCGCCACTGGACCCACCGATGGTGCCAATCGCCGTCGCCGGGTTGATCGGCTGGGCGGTGGCCGGGCTGATCCTGCTGATCTTCTTCCGGGGCTGGCTGACCGACCACGGTCACCAGAACTGGCTCTGGACCTGCCTGGCCGGATTCCTGTGGGGCTTCCCCGGTCTCGCCGTGATGATGCGGCACGACGCCAACCGACGCCGCCGCCGCGCGAGCTGACCCTGCCAGCGCCGGTCCACCCGGCGCGGACGAGTCAGGAGTGCCCGTACGGCTCCGCCGGCTCGGCGGTTTCCACCGAACCCGGGGCGCGACTGACCGACATTGACTCTACCGCGCTGTCGTCGTACACCGTGGGCAGCTCGTCCACCGCGGTCTCGGCCGCCTCGATCAACGTCTCGGAGTGGGCGCCGCAACCGTGGTCGGCGCTCACCACCCGGCCGTCATCGGGGGCGTAGAAGTTGCCGCACGCCCCGAAGGCCTGCCGCATCGCACCGGCCAGCGGCAGGTAGAAGCCGCAGGTGCCGCAACGGGCGGCGGCCGGAGCGGCGACCGAGATGGGCGCGGCGGGGCCGTGGTCGCCGTCGTACCAGCGCTGCGCCGCCTCGATGCGGCCTTCCCGGGAGAGCACCCGCGCTCGCCCGAGGCCCAGCTCCCACGCCGTCTCCTCGACCGCTGGGTCGTCGGAGAGCAGGTAGCCGGGGACCAGCCGGTCGTCATCCGGCGAGCTCGGCAGCAGATCGCCCGGGCCCAGGTCGCCCGGCTTGAGCCGCTCCTGCCAGGGCAGCCAGCCGGGCGCGAGCAGCGCGTCCGGGCCGGGCAGCAGCACCGTCTCGCAGATGGTCACCGTCTTGCTGCGCGACACCCGGGTGACGGTGACCGCCCACCGCCAGCCGCGATAGCCGGCCAGCCGGCACTCGAAGTAGTGGGTGACCAGACGATCACCCTCGGCCACGACCTGCAGGTGGTCGCCGACATCGTCGGCGTCCACCTCGGTGATGCCAGCGCGGGCCACCTCGACGGCAGCGGCGCAGACCTGGTCGAGACGGGCGGCACGGGTGGAGACAGGCCTGGTCACCCAACCATTGTTCCCTATGCGCCTCGCAGGGGTGACAGGGACTC
Organism: Micromonospora sp. NBC_01638; assembly: GCF_045209745.1. Classification (NCBI taxonomy): domain Bacteria; kingdom Bacillati; phylum Actinomycetota; class Actinomycetes; order Micromonosporales; family Micromonosporaceae; genus Micromonospora; species Micromonospora sp. NBC_01638. The sequence continues at coordinate 2,771,555 of NZ_CP109273.1, read as the reverse complement.
CCGGGGAACCTTTCCCCGCGGTGGTGCGGCGTACCTGGATCGAATGGGCAAGGATGGTGCACATGCCGTCGTACTCCCCCTCCGGGCGATCGGTCCTCGGGCGCACCGTCGGCACCGGTATCCGCGCCATTCGTCTGCTGCTGCGTGGTTCGGTGGGCAGCGGCCGCTGGGTGACCCGCCGGGCCGGTCGGGCCCGGGCCCGGGGTGCGGGCGGCGAGACCGGCATGGTTCGCCTGTTCGACCTGCACGCGGTCTCCTGTGCCGGGGACACGCTGATCGCCATCGGCCTGGCCGGGACGATCTTCTTCAACGTGCCGCTGGGCGAGGCCCGCAGCAAGGTCGCGCTGTACCTGCTGGTGACCATGGTGCCGTTCGCGATGCTCGCCCCCGTGGTCGGGCCGCTGCTGGACCACTTCCGACACGGCCGACGGTACGCGCTGGCGGCCACGATGCTCGGCCGCGCGTTCCTGGCCTGGTTGATCTCCGACTACATCCACGGCTTCGGGCTCTATCCGGCCGCGTTCGGGGTGCTCGCGCTCTCCCGGGCGTACGGCGTGGCCCGGTCCGCGGCCGTGCCCCGGTTGTTGCCGGAAGGGCTCGGCCTCTCCCAGGTGGGTGCCCGGGCCAGCATCTACGGCACGGTCGCGGGCGCGCTGGTCGCGCCGATCGGGTTGGCCGCGTTCTGGTTCGGCCCGCAGTGGCCACTGCGCGTCGCGTCCGTGATCTTCCTGGTCGGCATGGTGATCGCGCTGCGCCTGCCGCCGAAGGCCGACTCGGAGCCACCGGAGCGGGTCCCCCGACCACTGCGCGCGCTGGGCCGACGCCGGGGCGACCGGCCGCTGGGCCGGGGCCGCCCGGCCGGCCGGCTGGTGATCGCCACCCTGATCGGCGCCGCGACGCTCCGCGCGATGTACGGCTTCCTGCTGCTCTTCCTCGCCTTCGCGATCAAGAAGGGCGACCTGACCACCGTCGTGTTCGGCCGGGATCTGGGCGCCAAGTGGGCGCTGGGAGTGGTCGGGGGCGCGCTCGCGGTCGGCAGTTTCCTGGCCACCGCCATCGGCACCCGGCTGCGCATCCACCGGCCGACCGCCATCCAGTCCAGCAGCATGATCATCGTGGCTGGGGTGGCGGTGCTCGCCGTCATCCAGTTCTCACTGGTGATGGTCGCTCTGCTCTGCCTGGTCGCCGCGCTGGTCAGCGGAATAGCGAAGCTGGCCGTGGACGCCTCGATCCAGGAGCGCATCCCGGAACGGCTGCGAGCCAGTTCCTTCGCCCACTCCGAGACAGTGCTGATGCTCGCGTTCGTCGTCGGCGGCGGGCTCGGGCTGGTCCCGTTCAACGGGCGGACCGGCATCGCGGTCGCCGCCGGAGTCGGCGTACTGGCCGCGATCCGGGGTGTGCTGGTCGCCGCCCGACTGCGCGGCGAGAAGCTGGCCGGCCGGCCGCTCGGCGACGACGAACTGACCGAGGACGAGCCGGCCGACGAACCCGGGGACGTCGCACCCACCTCGCCGGCACCGGCCCAGTCCAGCTCTCCGCAGTACGACAGCCCCGGCCTGACCCCGCCGGGCTACCACATCTACCGCCCGTCCTCGGCGGTCGGCCGCCCGGGTGGCGGAGCCGACGACGAGACCTCCCGCGAGTCCCCCGGCTCACTCTCGTGACCGGTCTGCTGGTGGTGACGGCGGTGCCAGCCGAGGCGGACGCGGTCCGCGCCGGGCTGACCGACCCCACCGTGACCGTCACCCCGGTCGGCGTGGGCCCGGCCGTCGCCGGCGCCGCCACCGCACGGCTGTTGGCGCTGGCCGAGGCCGCCGGGCGCCCGTACCGGGCGGTGGTCAGCGTCGGCGTGGCCGGCGGCTTCAGCGGGCGGGCCGAGGTCGGCGACACCGTGCTCGGCACCGCCAGCATCGCCGCCGACCTGGGCGCCGAGTCACCGGAGGGTTTCATCCCCGTCGACGAGCTGGGCATGCCGCCCGCGCTGCTCGGTGGCGGCAGCGTGGTGCCGGCCGACCCGGACCTGCTGGCGGCACTGTGCGCCGCCCTGCCGGCGGCCACGACCGGCCCGGTGCTCACGGTCAGCACGGTCACCGGCACCGCCGCCAGCACGGAGGAGCTGCGCCGCAGGCATCCGGAGGCGGTCGCCGAGGCCATGGAGGGGTACGGGGTGGCGGTCGCCGCCGCGCAGGCCGGGGTGCCCTTCGCTGAGCTGCGCACCATCTCCAACCCGATCGGCCCCCGCGACCGAAACGCCTGGCGGCTGCGCGAAGCCCTCACCGCCCTGACCACGGCGGCCCCAGCGCTGCGCTGACTACGGCTCAGCCGTAGCGCCGTCGCGGGGGACTCAGCCGTAGCGCGGCGGGCCGGCGGGCCTCGATCTCGAAGCCGCACGCGAGCAGCAACTCGATCCCGAAGCCTTCGGCGATCGCGGCCGCGCTGTCGATCCCCGCCGCACGCATCTCGGTGATCAGCGCGGTCACCAACCGACGCCCGAGCCCCAGCCGTCGGTACCGGGCAGCAACGAGCACCCCGTCGAGCACCATCTCCCGCTCCGGCATGCCCGGGTACCACTCCCCGTATTCCAGGAGCGGGCTCCGCTCATGCGCCCGCAACTCACCGACCAGCTCACCGTCCGGCAGCTCGGCGACGAACCGCCAGCAGGTGTCCGGCAGGTCGCCTCCGCTGAACCGCCGCACCCGGGCCGTCCGGCGAACCTCCGCACACCAACGCCGGTTGTCCCGGTACCGCCGATTCACCTCGTACGCCGCCGGTGGCAACGGAAGCGGATACCGCTCGGGTGGCAACCGGTACCACTCCGCCCACCACGCACCTGGCCAGTCCCGAGGCTCATGGACCTCCCAGACGTCCAGGTGAGCCGGGTATCGGCGCCCCGCCTCGTCCCGCATGTCGTCGTGCGGGACGGGAGTCGGCTCGGTGGTGGCGGGGGCCGCTGATGGCATACCGATGGCCACGTCCCCGCCCGCCGCCCGGACGAGGCGCTCCACGGTCCGGAAACGGGGATCGACCGCTCGCCCCGACTCGATCCGCGCAAGCGTCGGCTGCGGCACCCCGGATCTCTCGGCCAGCTGCCGCTGACTCAGATCGGCCCGGCGGCGCAGAGCTCGAAGTACCCGGCCAAGATCGGCTCCGTCGGTCTCGTCGGTCTCGTCGGTCTCGTCGGTCTCGTCGGTCTCGTCGGTCACAGGCCGATGTTCCCGGGCCGTCAGCGAGCTATCAACACCCTCACCGGAGCTGTGGATAACGCTGTGGACAACCTCTCGGGCCGGTGGACGACCGCTCCGCAGTCCCTTTGGAGCTGAATCGTTTGCGGCATCATCACGCCGACCCACCACTCCCGAGCCGTTCCCCGAGCCACCAGCCCCGAACCACCAGTCCCGAACCCTCACGTCCCGAACCCTCACCGCCCAAACCCTCACCGCCCAAACCCTCACCGCCCAAACCCTCACCGCCCGAACCACCAGTTCCGAACCCTCACGGCCCGAAACCTCCTCACGGCCCGGACCCGCACGGCCCGAACGCACAGCTCGGCTTGGTGCGATTCGTTTACGACATCAGCTCCAAAGGGAGTTCGAGGTAGGTGCCCGACCCCGCCAGCGCAAACCCCCCACGACGGCGAGGGTCGTCTGCCGCAGTTCGTGCTGCCGCACCGCCGTCGCGGATCACAGTGGGCGGGGTGGGCACGAGCCGCGTGCCGGAGGCGGGGCTAACGTGAGGGGCGTGGCGCTCTCCCTGGCGATCTCGCCCTGCCCCAACGACACGTTCGTTTTCCACGCCCTGGTGCACGGGCGGGTGCCCGGCGCGCCACCGGTCGAGGTGACGTATGCCGACGTGGACGTGACCAACACGGCGGCCGAGCGGGGCGCGTTCGACCTGGTGAAGGTGAGCTTCGCGGCGCTGCCCTGGCTGCTCGGCGACTACCACCTGCTGCCCTGCGGTGGCGCGCTCGGTCGCGGCTGTGGCCCGCTGGTGCTCACCCGGGGCGACCGCGACGGCGGGCCGGAGCGCACCGACCTGACCGGCGCCACGGTGGCGGTGCCGGGCGACCGGACCACCGCGTACCTGCTGTTCCGGCTCTGGTCGGCCGGGCGGCCGCCGGCCCGGATCGAGGTCGTCCCGTTCCACGAGATCATGCCGGGCGTCGCCGCTGGCCGCTATGACGCTGGGCTGGTCATCCACGAGGCCCGGTTCACCTACCACCGGCACGGCCTGAGCGCCCTGGTCGACCTGGGCGAGTGGTGGGAGGCCGACACCGGCCTACCCATCCCCCTCGGCGCGATCCTGGCCCGACGCGGCGCGGTGGACCCGGAGGCCGCGGCCGGCTGGGTCCGCGAGTCGGTCCGGCAGGCCTGGGCGGACCCGGCGGCCAGTCGGGAGTACGTGCTGGCGCACGCCCAGGAGATGGAACTCGACGTGGTGGACCGACACATCGGCCTCTACGTCAACGAGTTCACCGCAGACCTGGGCGAGGCCGGTTTCGCCGCGGTGGCGGCACTGCTCGACCGGGCCGCCACCGCCGGGCTGGTGCCTCAGACCTCCAGCTCGTTCGCAACCGCGTGGACCAGCTGAGCGATCTTCTGCGCGGCCTTCTTGTCCGGGTACCGACCCCGGCGCAGGTCCGGCTGCACCTTCGCCTCCAGCACCTTGATCATGTCTTCGACCAGGCCGTGCAGTTCCTCGGCCGGCCTGCGGCGCAGCTCCGCCATCGACGGCGGCGCGTCCAGCAGCTTGACCCCCATGGCCTGCGAGCCCCGGCGGCTGTCCACCACGCTGAAGTCGACCCGCTGGCCACCCTTGAGGTCGGTGACGCCCGCCGGGAGCGCCCCCTTGGGTAGGAACACGTCGCCGCCCTCGTCACTGGTGACGAAGCCGTATCCCTTGGCCGTGTCGTACCACTTCACTCGACCCGTAGGCACCTGAAAACCCCTGCTTCACTTGAGCCGCTACTGCTCCAAGGCTAGCTGGATCATCCGGTCGAGCGCCGCTGGGAATTCGGTGAGCTCGTCCAGCACCACTTCCGCCCCGGCCGCGCGCAGCTCATCGGCGGAGCACGGGCCGGTCGCGACGCCGATGCCAGGCACCCCGGCGGCCCCCGCAGCCACCATGTCCGCCACGTGGTCACCGACGTAGTGGGTCGCGTCGTGCTCGCGCAGGGCGGTCGCCTTCTGCTCGGCGAAAAGGTCACCGGCCAGCTCGTCGACCGTGAGGCCGAGGTGGTCCAGGTGCAGCCGGGCCAGCCGGCCGATCTTGGAAGTGACGACCAGCACACGGCCGCCCCGCGCGCGGATCGCGTCGATGGCCTCCCGCGCACCGGGCAGCGGGACCGTCGGGGTGATCGCGTACGCCGGGTACAGCTCGCGGTACACGCGCACAGCCGACTCGATCTGCTCGGCCGGGAACCAGTGCGCGATCTCGGTACGCAGCGGCGGCCCGAGCCGGGACACCGCCAGCTCGGCGTTCACCGGGACGCCGGTCCGCGCGGTCAGCGCCCGATAGGTCGCGGCGATGCCGGGGCGGGAGTCCACCAGGGTCATGTCGAGATCGAATCCGACGGTCAGTGCGGGCATGTCGAGAAACGTACCGGTGACCCCCGGTCGGCCGGACGTCCGAGGGGCGCAAGAGCCCGGTGCCGGGCTAGCGTGGAAAGACGATGACCACCTCACTCGCCGACCACCTGCGGTCGCTGCCCGACGAGTCCCTGGCTGCGCTCCTCCAGCTGCGGCCCGACCTCGTCGTGCCCGTGCCGGCCGACGTCTCCGCCCTGGCCATCCGGGCCCAGTCCCGGGTCTCGGTGGCCCGTGCGCTGGACGGACTGGACCAGTTCACCCTCCAGATCCTCGACGCCGCCCGCCTGACCCGGAACCCGGACGACGGCACCACGACCACCGACTCCGTGCTCGCCATGGCGACCGCCGGGCCGCGCCCGCCGGCGCCGACGGCCATCCGGGCCGCCGTGGGCCGCCTGCGCGCGCTCTTTCTGCTGTACGGCCCGGAGCACGCACTGCAGGTGGTGCCCGCCGTCGACGAAGTCGCCCCGTACCCCGCCGGGCTCGGCCGACCGGCCGCGGAGCTGGACCCGCGCACGGCCGCACTCTGCGCGGACCCGGCGAAGCTACGGCGGACGCTGCTCGCCGCCCCGCCCTCGGCCCGGGCGATCCTGGACCGGTTGGCGGACGGCCCGCCGGTGGGCAGCGTGCCCCCGGGCGCGTTGCAGGCGCCGCCGCTCGGCGCGGAGGACCCGGTGCTCTCCGACCCGACCAACGGCGGTGCCCCGACCGGCTCCCCGGTGCGTTGGCTCGTCGACAACCGGCTGCTGGTCCCCGTGACGAACGGTTCGTCGACGGCCAGCGGCACGGTGGAGCTGCCCCGCGAGGTCGGTCTGCTGCTGCGCCGCGACAGCGGCCCGCTCGGGCCACTGCGCACCAGCCCACCGCCGGTGGCCGCCTCGCCGCGTGAGCCGAAGGCGGTCGACTCGGCCGGAGCCGGGCAGACCATGGAGGTGGTCCGGCACACCGAAGGGCTGCTGGAGCAACTCGCTGACGAGCCCGCGCCGGTGCTGCGCTCGGGCGGCATCGGGGTCCGTGACCTGCGCCGGTTGGCACGTACCGCCGGGCTGGACGAGCCGACCGCCGCGCTGCTGCTGGAGGTCGCGTACGCGGCAGGGCTCGCCGGTGAGCTGGAGCTGCCCGGCACGACCACGAGCCGGTACGGGGTGGATCAGCAGGTGCTGCCGACCGGCGGGTACGAGGTGTGGCGGGCCGCCTCGCTGGCCCAGCGGTGGGAGCAGCTCGCCCGCGCCTGGCTGACCATGACCCGGCAGGTGGGGCTGGTCGGCCGCCGTGACGACCGGGACCGGCCGATCACCGCGCTCTCCGCCGAGGCCGAGCGGGCCAGCGTGCCGGCCACCCGGCGGGCGGTGCTCGGCGTACTCGCCGACCTGGAGCTGGCGACCGCGCCCACCGCCGAGGAAGTGCAGGATCTGCTGGACTGGCGGGCGCCGCGACGCAGTCGGGGCCGGGACGCCGCCCACCGGGAGGTGCTGGCCGAGGCCGCACAGCTGGGCGTCACCGGCCTGGGGGCGCTCACCTCGTACGGTCGGCTGCTCCTGGGTGACCTGACGTCGACCGACGAGCGGGGCGGCGGCGACCCGCTGGGTGTGCACGCGGACGTCGAGAGCGGTGACCCGTCCAGTGCCGCCCGGACGTTGGACGCACTGCTGCCCGCCCCGGTCGACCACTTCCTGGTGCAGGCCGACCTGACCGTGGTGGTGCCCGGCCCGCCCGAGCCGGCGCTCGCCGCCGAGTTGGAGTCGATGACCGACCTCGAGTCGGCCGGCGGGGCCAGCGTGCACCGGGTCAGCACGGCGAGCGTGCGCCGAGCACTGGATTCCGGCTACACGGCCGACGACCTGCACGACGTGTTCCGGCGACGATCGCGTACCCCGGTGCCGCAGGGGCTCACCTACCTGGTGGACGACGTGGCCCGTAAGCACGGCGGGCTGCGGGTCGGTCTGGCCGGGGCGTACCTGCGCAGCGACGACGAGACGCTGATCAGCGAGGTGCTGGCCGACCGGCGGTTGGAGTCGTTGGCACTGCGCCGGCTCGCACCGACGGTGCTGTGCACGCCGTACCAGGTCGGCCGGTTGCTGGGTGCGCTGCGTGACGCCGGGTACGCCCCGGTGCAGGAGGACGGCACCGGCAGCACCGTGCTGGCCCGGCCACGGATCCGGCGGGCCCCGGCCCGGGTGTCGGTGACCACTCGGACACTCGATCCGCTGGCTGCCCCGAAGCTGCCCATGCCACGGCTGCTCGGGGTGGTGGAGCACATCCGGCGGGGTGATGCGGCGGCGCGGGCGGCCCGCCGGGCACCGGCGGTGGTACGCGGCGGTGCGGCGGGGCTGGGCGGCGGCCCGGTGCTGGCACACACGCACAGCGAGGCCCTCGCTGTGCTGCAGCAGGCGGTCCGGGACAAGGCGCTGGTCTGGGTCGGTTACGTCGACGCGCACGGGGCGACCGCGTCCCGAATGGTCAAACCGGTCTCGATCGGTGCCGGCTACCTACGTGCCGAGGACGAACGGACCGAGATGCTGCACACGTTCGCGCTGCACCGGATCACCGCGGCGGTGCTGGCGGACTGACCGGCTCGCGCGGGCCTGACCGGCATCGCCGCAGGGTGGTGCCGGTCAGCGGCGGCTGCGGCGTACGGTGCCGACCACCGAGATGATCAGAAGCAGTGCGAAGCCGGCACCGGCCGACTCCCCGACCGAGTCGATGAAGCCCTGCTGGAGCACCAGCCAGCCGAAGAGGAACCACCCGATGAGGAGCGTCGCCGCGACGGCGTAGGCAATCACGGTCGCGCGGGACACCTCGTCGGATGGTGCGTACTCATGTTCTGCGATCACGTCACGGTCGACCGTCATACCCAGCCTCCCCGCCCGTCCGGTCCTGGACTCCCAAGGGTGACACTCGTAAGACCGGTCGGACAGGGGGTTATACCCGCGATTCGCCCAGTGTCGGTCAGGTGCCGGGACGGCGGCCGATCAGCACCACCCGGGTGCCGACCTTGCCCAGCTCCCACATTCGGACGGCGTCGGCGTGCAGCAGGTTGACGCAGCCGTGCGAGCCGATCGACTTGTCGTGCAGGTAGGTGGTTGTCTCGTGGAAGCCCATTCCCTGGGTGAAGTGCTGCCAGTACGGCAGCCACACCTCGTACGGGTCGGACCACTCCTTGGGGTTGCGGTAGTTGACGGTGAACGTGCCGGCCGGGGTGCGGTAGCCGGACATGCCGGTGCGGGTCACCGTCGGCGCCATGATCACCTTGCCGCCGCGGATCGCCCAGACGGTCTGCCGGGTCAGGTCGATGCAGAACGTGGTGCCTGTGCCGGCCTTGCAGCGGGCCGGGTCGGTGGTGGCGAGGCGCTGGGCCACGTCGAGGGTGGTCGGCCCGGCGCGACCCTCGACGGGGCGAATGCCGTACCTCTTCTGGAACTTCTTGATCGCGGCGCAGTCGGCGGCGGACTGCCGGCCGTCCACGGTCACGGCCCCGAACCCGCCCAACCGGGCCAGGTAGGTCTCCACCTCGCGCTGGTGCTGGCCCTGCGGGCAGCCGGCGACGGTCGGCGTACCAGTGCTGGGGGTCGGCTTCGGCGGTGCGCTGCGGGTCGGCTTCGGCGTCGGTGGCCGGGTCGCCTTCGGTGTCGGGGTGGGCGCGGCCGGCGTGGGCCGGCCGCGCTGGTCCGGGCCGGGCGTGTCGCTCGCCCCCGCTGCCTGTTCCGCCGCACCGGCTGGGGCGGCTCCCCCGCCACCACTCCCACCGGACTGCGGATCGAACGCGCACGCACCAGCGCCGACCAGCACGACCACCACCAGGGCGACCAGCCGGGAAGTGATCCGAACACGCTTCATGTGGCCTCCCCCAGACAGTCGTCCCTTTACTAGACGTTCGCGAGTGCCATCACGGTTGCGCCCGGTGCGCATCTTTCTTCCGACATCCCGCATCGTGCAACACTGGATGGTCGGCCGACGGCGGGTATGCGACCCGTTCCGGCCGGACGGCCAACCGAGGAGAGGACGCTGGCGTGAGCGGTGGACCACTGATCGTGCAGTCGGACAAGACCCTGCTGCTGGAGATCGACCACCCCGACGCCCAGGCCTGTCGAATGGCGATCGCGCCGTTTGCCGAGCTGGAGCGCTCACCCGAGCACGTGCACACCTACCGGCTGACCCCGCTGGGCCTGTGGAACGCCCGGGCGGCGGGGCACGACGCCGAGGGTGTGGTCGACTCGCTGATCAAATACTCCCGTTACCCGGTGCCGCACGCGCTGCTGGTGGACGTGGCCGACACGATGGACCGGTACGGCCGGCTCCAACTCGCCAACGACCCGGCGTACGGGCTGGTGCTGCGCGCTCTGGACCGGCTGGTGCTGATCGAGGTGGCCAAGAGCAAGAAACTCGCCGGGATGCTCGGCGACAAGATCGACGATGACACCATCCGGGTGCACCCGTCCGAGCGTGGCCGGCTCAAGCAGGCGCTGCTCAAGCTGGGCTGGCCGGCGGAGGACCTGGCCGGGTACGTCGACGGTGAGGCGCACCAGATCGACCTGGCCGAGGCCGGTAAGGACGGGCGCAAGCCGTGGACGCTGCGGTCGTACCAGCGGGAAGCTGTCGAGGCGTTCTGGGCCGGTGGGTCGGGTGTGGTGGTGCTGCCCTGCGGCGCGGGTAAGACCCTGGTCGGCGCGGCGGCGATGGCCGAGGCGAAGGCGACCACCCTGATCCTGGTCACCAACACGGTCGCCGGCCGGCAGTGGAAGCGGGAGCTGATCGCCCGCACCTCGCTGACCGAGGAGGAGATCGGGGAATACTCCGGGGAGCGCAAGGAGATCCGCCCGGTCACCATCGCCACGTACCAGGTGCTCACCGCACGGCGCGGCGGCGCGTTCACCCACCTCGACCTGTTCGGGGCCCGCGACTGGGGTCTGGTCGTCTACGACGAGGTGCACCTGCTGCCCGCGCCGATCTTCCGGTTCACCGCGGACCTCCAGGCCCGCCGCCGGCTGGGCCTGACTGCCACTCTGGTACGCGAGGACGGCCGCGAGGGTGACGTGTTCAGCCTGATCGGCCCCAAGCGGTATGACGCGCCGTGGAAGGACATCGAGTCGCAGGGCTGGATCGCCCCGGCCGAGTGCACCGAGGTCAGGGTGACCCTGACCGACGCGGAACGCATGTCGTACGCGACGGCGGAGGCCGAGGAGCGCTACCGGATGGCGGCGACCGCCCGCACCAAACTGCCGGTGGTCAAGGCGCTGGTCGACCGGCACCCAAACGACCAGGTGCTGGTGATCGGCGCGTACATCGACCAACTGCACCAGCTCGGCGAATACCTCGACGCGCCGATCATCCAGGGCTCGACCACCAACAAGGAACGCGAGCGGCTCTTCGACGCGTTCCGCACCGGAGAGATCCGCACGCTGGTCATCTCCAAGGTCGGGAACTTCTCCATCGACCTGCCCGAGGCTGCGGTGGCAATCCAGGTGTCCGGCACATTCGGGTCACGCCAGGAAGAGGCCCAGCGGTTGGGACGGGTGCTGCGCCCGAAGGCCGACGGCCGACAGGCACACTTCTACACGGTCGTCTCCCGCGACACGATCGACACGGAGTACGCGGCGCACCGGCAGCGCTTCCTCGCCGAGCAGGGCTACGCGTACACCATCGTGGACGCCGACGACGTCCTCGGCCCGTCGCTGCCGTCCTTCGACTGACGCCGACGTCCTTGATCCACTCCAGGTCCCCGATGTGGCGGTGTCCGGGTTGCTCGGACACCGCCACATCGCCGATACGGAGTCGATCAGCGCGAGTTTCGCGGCGACCGGGCCGGGGCGGCAACTGCCCTCGTGCTCGCTTTGGACCTGATGTCGTCAACGACTCAGCCGTCGGCGCTTCCTCGACTCGGCAGCGAGTTGACCTGATTAACAGGATCAGCAAGGCGGCGGCCGACGGGGGCGTGAGCTTCGAGAAGGCCCGCGAGGGTGGCAGCCACACGATCTACCGGTACGACTCGCAGAACGTCGTCATACCTCGTCACAAGGAGATCAACGAACTGACGGCGCGGGGAATCCTCCGCAGCCTGGGCTTGAGGTAAGGGGGCGCTCGTCGATGACGTACACCGCGAAGTGCGTACGCTCGGGCGACTGGTGGGCCATCACCGTGCCAGAGATTAAGGGCGTGTTCTCCCAGGCACGTCGCCTCGACCAGGTCGAGGCGATGGCACGCGAAGCCATCGCCCTCATGCTCGACGTCGACCCGCACAGCTTCGACATCGAGGTGCAGCCGGAGCTGCCGCAAGAGGTGTCCCGTGCCCGCGAGGCGCGCAGCGCCCTGCGCAAGGCCGAACAGTCCGCCGAAGAGGCGACCGTCACCGCCGCACAGGCACTCCTGGCGAAGGGCTACACGGTTCGCGACGCCGGTGCACTCCTTGGCATCTCCCCACAGCGCGTGTCGCAGCTGGCGCCAAAGAAGGCAACCGGCGGCAGCTCCAGCAAGACGAGCAAAGGTGCGGGGGCCGGGTTCCAGCAGGAGCAGGAGAGCGCCGCCGCTTGACAGAGTCGCTCGGCCCGAAGCGGTACGACGCGCCGTGGAAGGACATCGAGTCGCAGGGCTGGATCGCCCCGGCCGAGTGCACCGAGGTCCGGGTGACGCTGACCGATGCCGAGCGGATGTCGTACGCGACGGCGGAGGCTGAGGAGCGCTACCGGATGGCGGCGACCGCCCGCACGAAGCTGCCGGTAGTCAAGGCGCTCGTCGACCGGCACCCGAACGACCAGGTGCTGGTGATCGGCGCCTACATCGACCAGCTACACCAGCTCGGCGAAGACCTCGAAGCGCCGATCATCCAGGGCTCGACCACCAACAAGGAGCGCGAGCGGCTGTTCGACGCGTTCCGCACCGGTTCGCTGCGGACGCTCGTCATTTCGAAGGTCGGCAACTTCTCCATCGACCTGCCCGAAGCGGCGGTGGCGATCCAGGTGTCCGGGACGTTCGGGTCACGCCAGGAGAAGGCGCAGCGGTTGGGGCGGGTGCTCCGACCCAAGGCCGACGGCCGACAGGCGCACTTCTACACGGTGGTCTCCCGCGACACGATCGACGCCGACGACGTCCTCGGCCCGAAGCTCCCGACTGTCGACTAGATACATTTCCCCAACGGAATTAGGCCCGAACGCTCTTGCTACGAAGCCAGCCAACTAGCTCGACTGCTTGCGCCCGCAAGACATTGTCTAGCAAGAGCACCTCAACCGCCGTCCGCACCGCAGCCTGCAAACCGCCGCTTTCCCTTCCGAACTCGACAATCCAATCATGGAGGTCGTAGCCATCGAGGCGCTCCAGAATTAGGCGGAGACGCGGGGCGCCCCCCGGACTAGAGGGCTCCCAATCAGCGAAATTGCCCGATCGCCAAGCCAGTAACGCACCTCGTAATACAACTTCCGGCGCAGTATCGCCAACAAGATACGCAATCCTCTCAGAACCCTCGAGCGCTCCACGCTGGTCGCCGTCATATATACCGAGAACCGATACCTGGTCACCGGCTCCGTCCGATACTTCCTGCAATACTCGCTTTATGCCGGATTCGCCGTTGGCAACAAATCGCACCTCTACGTGACGGGCAACTTCAGCGTCAAGAACGGCGAGTAGCTCAAGAAGGAACGCCGCCGCTATTCGATCTTCCACAAGAGCGATGACCGACACAGTGGACGAAAGTCCAAGATGGTAGGCAATTTCGGAAGTTGCAAGGTCCGAATCAATGCGCGGTGTCGGAAGGGACGATATTAGCGAGACGTTTCTAGAAGGAAGTCGCTGGAAGAATCCAGGCGAGTGCGTCGAGACGACCATGCATAGGTCACGCTCAACAACCGACGCAACGATCACGTCAGCTAAGTGGGATTGCGAGAACGCTGCGAGGTGGTTTTCCGGCTCCTCTAGAAGAACAACGGCGCCAGCAGGAAGTGACCACAGCTTCCAGATCAGGTATGCGGCCGACAGCTCACCCCTGCCCATATTCAAAATGGAATACCGCTGCGCCATGGACGTCACCTCGAAGAAGGGCCGAGGCGCGTCGTCCGAACTAAGTTCTGTAATCTCGTATGCCAATACTTCACTGTATTGCCTGCGTAGGACGTAGGAAAGACTTTCCACCTGAGTCTTTCCAAAGGGCGAAGGGTCGACGCCCTCCAAGAGATCATGAGGCTGCGCATCGAGACGGACTTGGCGAAGCAGTTCTTCGGTTTCAGCGGCTGGATCTATGTAGAAGACGCCCAGTGACTGTTCGACGGTTGCAGCAGGAACTCGGAAGTCACACGAGACCTGTGACTCAGCCCCGTCCTTCAAAAGCGTCACTTCCATTGAATCCAACCAAGGCGGACTTCCTGGAACGGACTGACCACCATTGGCAGCTTTTCCCGATAGGCAGCGATGCAGGGCGCCTAGTAACGTCGACTTTCCCGCACCGTTTCCTCCAGACAGGATAGTTAATCCTGGCGAGAACGGCAGCCTCTGTGTCTCGCCCCTACTTGTTAGGAGACTCGCGCCAATCAACTGAGTGGAATACTTCCGTTTATTTAGCGTAACCAGGCGCGCCTGGCGTTCCGCAAATCTCACAACCATCCCGGCGCCCCCCAGTTCATGCGGGAAGCGAGTCCGACAAGCGCACGCTCGGGATCTGAAACCTCATTAAGATCCGTCCAGGCGTCCTCCAACTGCCCTACTAAGAATCCAAGAAATGGATGGTCTTTGCGGATCGCGTAGAACACCATCCAGGCACAACAATCTCGAAGGATGACGGAGGATACATCCGCAACGCGAGCGGTCGCGCGATCATGGAAAATCGCCAGTGGCACGTCGTTCGGCATACTAGAAGATGCTTCTCGGGTTGCGCGCCACCGCTCGACGACCAGGATCGTTTGCACGAGGGGCTCTTGCAGCTCGTCAAGCAAACCTTCCCCTGCCAGCTTTGAAGCTATGCACAGCCAGGTATGAATCGTCGCCTTATTTGGCCTTATCTTGTTTTGCCCCTCTAGCACGGATATCTTGAGGAAGAAGGCAAGAGCCTGCTTGGCCCTTTCGATGACGGCCTGGTCGAAGGCCCGCCTTTCACGATAACGAGCCGCAACTCTCGCAGAAGTAATCTTCTCAGTAAAGCCCCGCTGCTCCAAGGTCACGAGGAATCTGGAAAGAAGGTCATCGTAAGCCATTCTGGCATTCGAAAATCCGAGCCGCTGCTGCGTCATTCCTTGAGATTCAGCCCACGCCACCAAGTCTTTAACTTGATTCCGGGCCGGGCCGATGAAGGCATTTCTCTTTTCAGCTTCGGTCAAGGCCACCGGCTGATTCAGCCTGAAAAACAACTCGTGGGGCTCGTCGGGCGTGAAGTCGCGCAGCTCGAATACTCGAATAGCGAAGGCCTCGAATTCGTCTTGAACTCCCTGTGGAAGCTGACCAAAACGCAGACCGTCGAGGTTCTGGATGAAATCAAGAGAGGGTTCGACAGTGCCGTCTACAGGGAAGTCGCCGCGCATAAAGTCGCGAATGGCAGTCAGGCGTTGCTGACCATCAAGGACGTCGAACTTACCGTCGCCCTTAGCGACAAGATGGATCGGAGGCACGTGCCACTGCCGCAAAATAGTGTCGATCAGCCTCTGCTTTTTAGGAGTTGACCAAACCTCACCGCGCTGGAAATTCGGCTGAAGATCGATAACAGCTCGGCTGATGCGGCGATAGATCGTTGCGATGTCTGGATCACTGGTTTGAAATCGCAAGAGCATACTCCAATTGGGGATCCAAGCGGTCAGCCATGAACATCAACCAGCAGTGCCTAGAGCCGAGCCTCCCGCACGCCAAGCCGGAGCTTCTTCTCCTAGCCCGCCAACGAGCCAGGCTGCGGGTTCTACGCTCAAGGACCAAGGCTTCGCGGGCGGGGTCAGCTGCACTTCAGAGCTTCCTCGACTCGGCGACGAAGACGCCGCGACCTGGGCGGCCAACCAGCACACCCTGCTCCCGCAACCTGGCCACCGCCCGACTGATCGTGGACTGCGAGACGTCGTACTCGTCTGCCAGCACCCGCCCAGAGGGGAGCTGGGAGCCGGGTGGATAGGTCCCGTTCTTGATCTTGGTCAAGAGATCATCGAGCAGTTCGTCCATCGTGGGCGGAATAGGCACGTCAGGCCCCTTGCAGTCGGTTGGCCCGCCCAGTATTGATCAACCCCGTCGGCACAGGCAACGCACGTAGCACGAATGACATAGGTGGGTAGATGACTCGGAGACATGCTTGACATAGGTGACTCGGTGGCAATAGCGTCGCTCTCGGTGATGCGGTGCTGCTGCGGTCGGTTGGCGCCTCTCGTACCGGTCTCGCATCGCCGCCGAGACCCAACCCTCCGCGCTCCCCCGGCGCGGCCCTGCTGTCGTACCGCCGATCAAGGCTGCGGTGGCAGGGCGGGACGGTCTCCGCCGCCCGCAACCGGCAGAGGCCGCCCCTTCCACCTTGACGCGACCCGACGAAGGGCGGTCACCGCGTGCGCAAGCTGATCCGCCGGCTGGTGAGCCGGCACAAGGAAGCACAGCCACCGAGGGAAATACCCCGCAACCTGCGCCCGTGGCAGATCCGCGAGCGGTGCTTCAACGTGCGCCGGCGCGGCCTCGACCCCGTCGAGATCCGCGCGTTCCTGTACCGCGTGGCCGACGAGCTCACCGTCGCGCAGACCGCCCTGGTCGCCGTG
Organism: Micromonospora sp. NBC_01638; assembly: GCF_045209745.1. Lineage (NCBI taxonomy): Bacteria > Bacillati > Actinomycetota > Actinomycetes > Micromonosporales > Micromonosporaceae > Micromonospora > Micromonospora sp. NBC_01638. The sequence goes on along the minus strand of NZ_CP109273.1, from coordinate 2,755,273 downwards.
CAGGAGGAGAACGTACGGATCAAGAACGCACTGCGCGCCTGGCAGAGCGCCCAGTCGGCGAACCACCGCTACCGATGACCGACCGTTGGGTGATCCACCTGCCGGTCACCGCACCCGACCTGCTCCGGGCCCGGATCTTCGCCCGGGCCGCCGCCCGGGTGCTGGCCCGGCTCAGCGCACACGTCGAGCCGGGCGGGGTGACCGTCTCGGCCGAGGACCAGCAGGGCGTACGACATTGGGTTTTCTGCGACCGGCCTCTGGCCCACGGGCGCGGGCGGTGTGCGCTGTCGGTGGATCACACCTCAGCGTGCGAGCCGCGCCCGCCGTGGCCCCGGCGGCGCTGAATCGTTTACGTCATCAGGTCCATAGTCACTCACGTAGAGACAGCCACGCGGACGTGCACGCGCCCCGCAAGGCGGGGCGGAGCGGGGTTCAGCGGCTCAGGACGGTCTCCCGCTGCATGTGGGACAGCTTCTCTGGATTACGGACGGCGTAGAGCCCGGTGATGCGCCCGTCGTCGATGCGGACGGCCACGACGGTGTCCAGCTCACCGTCGAGGTGGACGATCAGCGCCGGGTGGCCGTTGACCTGCGCCGGCTGCCACGACGTGTGTCCCGGGACCTTGCCCCACCCGCCGGCCAGCAGGCGGGCCACCTTGTCGGCGCCGAGGATGGGCCGCGGGACGGCCTGTTTGACGCCGCCGCCGTCGCCGAGGAGGACGACGTCCGGCGCGAGGATGTCGAGCAGGCTCTGGAGGTCGCCGGTTTCGACGGCCCGCTGGAACGCGTCGAGCGCGCTCCGGGTCTCGGCCGCGGACACGACCTGACGGGGCCGGCGCGCGGCGACGTGTGCGCGGGCACGGTGGGTGATCTGGCGGACGGCGGCGGGGCTCTTGTCGACGGCTTCGGCGATCTCGTCGTACCCCAGGTCGAACACCTCGCGCAGCACGAACACCGCGCGTTCGGTCGGCGCGAGGGTTTCCAGCACCAGCAACATGGCCATCGAGACGCTGTCGGCCAGCGCGATGTCCTCGGCCACGTCGGGGGCAGTGAGCAGCGGCTCGGGCAGCCAGGAGCCAACGTAGGACTCCTTGCGGCGACCGAGGGTGCGCAGCCGGGTGAGCGCCTGGCGGGTGGTGATGCGGACCAGGTAGGCGCGCTGGTCGTGGACCACGCCCAGGTCGACGCCCGCCCACCGCAGCCAGGTTTCCTGGAGTACGTCCTCCGCGTCGGCGGCCGAGCCGAGCATTTCGTACGCGACGGTGAAGAGCAGGTTGCGGTGGGCGAGGAACGCCTCGGTGGCCCGGTCCGGGCGGTCGTCGGCGGCGGTCTGCGGCGTGCCCACCATGGGTGACTCCTGTTCGCTCTCGACTGCGTCGCCCATCAGATGCCGGACCCGGCGGTTCTGTGACACCTGCGGCCTGTGGCGGTCGTCACCCCCACCGGCCGTCACAGACCGGGGAGGGCCGGCATCTCATGGTCGTCCGATTGAAGAAGCGAGTGGAGGACGGAACCATGGACGCCCGATTCAACCTGTTCGACAACGAGATCGCCATGAAGTTCTTCAAGCGATTCGCGAACGCCGGCCTGGTGGTGCAGCAGTCGCCGCTGCCGAAGTCCACGCAGGAGCTGGTGTCGCTGCGGGCCAGCCAGATCAACGGCTGCGGCTGGTGCATCGACATGCACACCAAGGAGGCCGTGACGGCCGGTGAGAGCGCGGTCCGGCTCAACCTGGTGGCCGCCTGGCGCGAGTCCACCGTCTTCACCGAGGCCGAGCAGGCCGCGCTGGCGCTCGCCGAGGAGGGCACCCGGCTCGCCGACGCCCACCAGGGCGTGTCCGACGAGACCTGGGCTCAGGTGCGCAAGCACTACGACGACGACCAGGTCGCGGCGCTGATCGCCCTGGTCGCCCTGATCAACGCGGCCAACCGGCTCGCCGTGATCGTGCACCAGCGGGGCGGTTCGTACCAGCCGGGCATGTTCGCCGCCGCGTTCGACTGAACCAGAACCAGGCCCAGCCCTGGATCACCCGATCCAGGAGTGGACGGGCCGCTGAGCGCGGCCCGTCCACCCGGCAGTGCTTTGAATCGGGTCCAGACCGGGTGCGGTGCAGGTGTCCGCGCCCACCGGGCAGTTGAACTGCGGCGCCGCCTCCCGCGGGGTGTCCGCGACGAAGTCACCGGAAGCCGAGCACCCGTGCGCGAAGGTGTGCTCCAGCATCACCCAGTGCCCGACCTCGTGCGTCAGCGTGTCGCCCAGGGAGTACTTGCCCGCCGTCCCGCCCGGCATCGACTCATCCAGCTCCGCGCGATCGACCAATCAGGCGGCCCGGAGCTTCCGTAGGACGTACTGATTCAGGCTCATCCCATCCTCGGCCGCCTGCATGGCGAGTTCGCGGTGCAGGCTCTCCCCGACGCGGAGGTTGAACTTGCCGGAGTAGCTGCGCCTGCAACGCGTCCGCCGGAAGCTGTCCACGCCCGAACTGGACTTAACGGCCAGATGCACCGGGATCCCGGTAGGCGACACGGGCAAGATCGTGCTTGATCCATGAAGTAGTGGCGTCCTCAGGCTCTGATGCCACTGTTTCCAGGATCGAGCACGATCACTCGCGTCCAGCCTCAACCCGGGCAAAAGCGCGCGACGTCACGACGTGGGGGGTGGGCAGCGGTCGGGGAGGGTGACCACGCCGGGCCGGGCGTCGAACGTCGTCATCGTGAGCCACTCGTCCAGCTCCGGATCGAAGAGGTTCTGCAGGCCGAACTGCAACACCTGCCACCACCGGCTCGGATCCTGCTGGTCGACGTAGATGTCACCGAGCGCGAGCGGGAACCGAAAGAACTCGCCCGGCACGGTGGAACCCCCGACGACACCGACCCGCCAGTGATCGACGTGCCGATCCTTCTCCCCTTGCAGGATCTCCGGCCCCACGAAGCGCGCGGTCTTCAGCTTGTCGTTGAAGATCTGCCGGTTGAAGAATCCAGGGACCTTGCTGCACGCGCGCGGCGGAAACAGCGGGATGTTCGGCCACTTGTAGGTGAGCGTGTAGAGCGTGTTCTCGTAGATCAGGTTGGTGAACCAGATCGGATACTCGGCGCCCCCGGCGATCATCTGGCTGTTGCCGTCTTTGCCCTGCCAGGTGAACGGCACGTCGATGCCCAGGTCACGGACGATGTACCGGCCGGTGCCCTGGAAGTCCGCCGGGAGCTGCGGAGGGCGGGGTTCCCTCGAAACTGGGACCGAAGCGCCATCGGCCTGGGCCGCGCGGGGCAGCGGCGGCGCGGCGGCCGGGCCGGGTGCGATCACCCCGAGGGCGAACAGGCCGCTGGCCACCGCCGAAACCACAGTCCGACGTGTACGCCTCGACCCCATTTTCCCTCCGCCAATGTGCACAGTGGCTGGCGCTCCGACAGCGCACGTGCCTTCGGCGAAGCGTATGAGCAGGCGAATGTCGCGGATGTCCGAATACGTCGGCTCCACCGGGACGGGTGAAGCAGACGAGGCCGTCTACAGGACCCGGGTGACCTGCTCGGCGGCGACCAGCGCGTCCCGCTGCGCCGGGTCGAGGTTGGCGCTGATCACCACGGACGCGCCAGCGGAGAGCGGCGCGAGCAGCCACTTCAGCGGCTGCTCGTGCTCGGCGGCGTCGACCAGCAGCCGGTCACCGGCGCGGAGGTCCAGCATCTCGGCGATGCCCTGGGCAAGCGCACCCCACTGGCCGTAGGTGGTGCCGTCCGCGCTGGCCGGGTCCGACGGGTGGATGGCCGCGTGGTCGGGCGTGACGTCCGGATAGCGGAGCACCTCGGCGGACCAGTCCAACCAGCCCAACGGCACGTCGGCCAGCCGCCCCGGCCCGGTGCCGACGAGGTAGCGGTGCGGGGCGTCCGGCACGTCCTCCAGCCAGTCGTCCTGCCGCTCCGGGGTCACGAAGACCGCGTCGAACGGCCGGTCGCCGCCCGGTTCCAGCACCGGCAGGCCCGCGGTGGCGCGAGGCCGGAACGACACCGCCAGGCCGGAGGCCCAAGCGCCCAACAACACCGCGGCGGTACGCCAGTGCGGAGGCAACAGCACCGCTACGCGGCTGCCCGGGCCGAGCCCGCAGCCGTCCCGCAGCAGGCTCGCGCTGCGCGCCGCCCAGGATCCAACCTGGTTCGCCGTCAGGTCGACACGCTCGCCGGTCGCCTCGTCGCGGTAGCTGAGCAGGGGGCGCTCGGCGTCGGCGGGCCGAGCCGCCAGGTCGGCCGTGCCGGTTGGCTGCATCTCCACGCTCCCCGAGTGCGACGTCGGCCCCACCCTACTCACCGACTTTGGTCGCGCCCGTCGTCTGCCGATGGCCGTAGCGGCTGTCCGGGTGGCCCCCGCACGGTACGAGGTGACCCCGCCAGCCGCCGAGGAGCGCCCATGCCGGCCGAGCCCCACCCCGCCACCGACCGCCCCGCCACCGCCGACCGTCTTCCGCTGCGCCGCCGGCTCCTGCCGGTGATCGCGTTACTGCTGCTCGCGCCCTGGGCGGCCGAGTGCTCGTGGGGTGGCTTCGCCATCGACGACTTCCTTCCGGTGCTGATCTTCCTCGGCCCGATGTACGGCGGTGCGGCGATCCTGATCCGGGAGACCGCCCGGCACCTCGGCGCGGGTTGGCCGGCGATCGTGCTGCTCGCCGCCGCGTTCGGCGCACTCCAGGCCGGCCTCGTCGACCAGTTGCTGTTCAACCCCGACTACCTCGACGACACGCAGTACGCCGACACCCGTGCCGCCGCTGAGGCGACGTTGGTGCCGGGGCTCGATGTCAGCCTCCGGCAGGCCTTCGACTACGTGGGCAACCACATCGTGCTGACCATCTGCGCGCCGATCGTGCTCATCGAGTCGTTCCTCGGGGCGGACCGTCGGCTCCGGCCGTGGCTGGGCCGGCCCGGGCTCGTCGTGGTCAGCCTGATCTACCTGCTCGGCAGTCTGCTGATCTTCTCCGACAGCAGCGGCCGGAAGGGCTTCCTGGCCAGCCCGCTCCAGGTGGCCTTCGCCGCCGTGGTGGTCCTCGCCCTCATCGTGGCCGCCCTGCTGCCCCGCTGGCGCCACCCCCGCCCACGACCCGCCGCCTCAGCGACGCCGGAGAAGGGCCCGGCGCGCCGGGCACCGCACCCGCTCTGGGTGGGTCTGCTGGTCGTCCTCGTTCGTTTCGGCACCAACCTGACATCCGGCTGGACGGGGGTGGGCATCGCGCTGGCGCTCGCGGCAACCGTCGGAGGGCTGATCGCCTACTGGTCGTCGCGCGCCGCCTGGGGGCAACGGCACGTGCTCGCGGCTGGCTCAGCGAGCCTGGTCACCGCCGCCGCGTTCGCATACCTGGTGCCGCCGTACTCCCCGGCCTCCCCGGCGGCGGCCCTGGCCGGCGACGTCGCGGTCACCATCATCACGGTCGCCCTGGTCGTGGGTGCCTGGTGGCGGCTGCGGTGCCAGAACGGGGCCTAGCGTCAGCCCGGAAGTTCCGGGCCGCCGTCGAGCAGGGGGGCGAGCAGGTCGTCGTACTCCTCGACCCGGGCCAGAACCTCGGCGGCGGTGAACTGGCGGACGGCCGGTTTCCGGCCGCGGGCGCCGGCCTCCACCTCGTCCCAGGTCAGCGGTGTCGACACCGATGGCACCGACTGGGCCCGCAGGGAGTACGGCGCCACGGTGGTCTTCGCCGCGTTGTTCTGACTCCAGTCGATGAAGACCTTGCCCGGGCGCAGGTTCTTCGCCATCTTCGACACGATCAGCTTCGGGTGGGCCTGCTCCAACTCCTGGGCGATCCGCCGGGCGTAATCGGAAACGACATCGGACGGCTGGGTGCCGGCGATCGGGCAGCAGAGTTGCATGCCCTTCTTGCCGGAGGTCTTCGGGTACGAGTCGATGCCGTCGGCGGCGAGGCGGTCGCGCATCAGCACCGCCACCGGGCAACACTCGGCGAGCCCGGCCGGCGGCCCCGGGTCCAGGTCGACCACCATCATGTCCGGGTGCTCGCCGACCTTCCACTGCGGCGTGTGCAGCTCCAGGGCGGCCAGGTTGGCCAGCCAGACCAGGGTGGGCAGGTCGTCGGCGACCACATAGTCGATGGTCTCCCGGCCCTTGGTCGACCCGGGCGCGGGCAGATTTTCCACGCGCACCCAGTCCGGGGTCGCGGCCGGCGTGTTCTTCTCGAAGAACGACTTGTCGTCCACCCCGTTGGGGAAGCGGATCCGGGTGACCGGTCGGTCCCGCAGGTGCGGCAGCAGCACCGGGGAGATCCGGGTGTAGTAGTCGATCACCTCGCCCTTGGTGAAGCCGGCCGCCGGATAGAGCACCTTGTCCAGGTTGGACAACTCCAGTGGGCGGCCCTCGACATCCACCCGTAGTCGCTCAGCTGGCATCGTCGACCTCCTCCGGCGGCTTGTCGGGGCGCAGCCGCAGCACTCGGGGGAAGCGCAGCCGGCCGTCGGGGGTGCGCTGGCCGTACTTCACCTCCACCACCACGTTGGGTGTTACCCAGATGGCACCTCGGGCATCCTCGCGCGGCACGCCCGGCGCGAACGGGGACACGCCGGAGCGCAGCGGTTCCAGCTCGGCGAGGAGTTGGCGTTCGATGGCGGCACCGATCCCGCCGCCGACCCGCCCCCGGTAGATCAACGCACCATCCGGGCCGGGCACCCCGACCAGCAGCCCACCGATCCGACGCGCGCCCGGTCGCCAGCCGCCGATGACGAAGTCACCGGTCACCTCCAGCTTGACCTTCACCCAGTCCGGCGAGCGCACCCCCGGGCGGTAGACGGCCGCTACCCGCTTGGCCATCACGCCCTCCAGTCCGTGCTCGCCGGCCGCCTCGTAGGTGGCCGGCCCGTCCGCGAACATCGGCGGCACCGCCCACCGGGCGCTGCCGAGCGCGAGCGCTTCCAGGGCCTCCCGGCGACGCTCGTACGGCCAGCCGGTCAGGTCGTCGCCGTTCAGGCGGAGCAGGTCGAAGATCATGTACGTCACCGGCATGACCGCGGCCAACCGGGCCGCCTTGTTCCGGTCCCGCACGTGCATCCGCTCGGCCAGCGCGGTGAACGACGGCTGACCGCCCTCGCCGAGCAGCACCACCTCGCCGTCGAGCAACGCGTCGTCGACCTGCTCGGGCAGGGTCGCCAGTTCGGGGTACGCGGCGGTGATCTCCACGCCGGAGCGGGCGTACAGGTGCTGACCACCGCCGGAAATGTCGGCGAGCGCGCGGACCCCGTCCCACTTGAACTCGTACGCCCAGCCGTCACCCGCCGGGAGCGGCCCGGTCATCGCGAGCATCGGCTTGAGCGGCGCGCCGGGCACGACCCGACTGTAGTAGCAGGCCGAACACCTCGCGTCCGGTTCTCTCGGATGCGAGCATGGTCGATACCGGGGAAGGGAGCGCAGGATGCGTGCCATCTGGAAGGGAGCCGTGTCGTTCGGGCTCGTCTCGATCGGGGTGAAGCTCTACTCCGCCACGGAGGAGAAGGACATCCGGTTCCACCAGGTGCACCGCGAGGACGGTGGCCGGATCCGCTACAAGCGCACCTGCTCGGTCTGCGGCGAGGAGGTCACCTACGACGACATCGCCAAGGGCTACGACATCGGCGGCGGCGAGATGGTGATCCTCACCGACGAAGACTTCGCCGATCTGCCACTGACCAGCTCACGCGCGATCGACGTGCTGGAGTTCGTTCCGGCCGAGCAGGTCGACCCGATCCTCTACAACAAGGCGTATTTTCTCGAGCCGGAGGGCGCGGCGACCAAGCCGTACGTGCTGCTGCGCGACGCGCTGATCGACTCGGAGCGGGTGGCCATCGTCAAGGTGGCGCTTCGCCAGCGGGAGCAGCTCGCCACGCTGCGGGTCCGTGAGGGCGTGCTGCTGCTCAACACCATGCTCTGGCCGGACGAGATCCGTACCCCGGACTTTGGTTTCCTGGACGAGGACCTCAAGGTGCGCCCGCCGGAGCTGGCGATGGCCAGCTCCCTGGTCGACTCGATGACCGGCGAGTTCGAGCCGGACGTCTTCACCGACGACTACCGGGCCGCGTTGCAGGAGGTCATCGACGCCAAGGTGGAGGGTCGGGAGGTCGTCCAACCGGAGGAGGTCGAGGAGGCGCCAGCCGCTGCGGTGGACCTGATGGCCGCGTTGAAGGCGTCGGTGGAGCGCGCCAAGGCGGCCCGCGGCGAGCAACCCGCAGGCGGCGGTGGCGGCGGTGCGCCGACACCCATCTCGTCGGCCCGGTCGGCACAGAAGGCGGCCGAGAAGAAGGCCGCCGAGGCTCCGGCGAAGAAACCAGCGGCGAGGAAGACAGCCGGGAAGAAGGCGGCGGAGCCGGCGAAGAAGACCGCCGCCAAGAAGACCCCCGCAAAGAAAGCCGAGCCGGCGAAGAAGACGGCCGCGCGCAAGACCGCACCCCGCAAGAGCGCCTGACCGTACGGCAGCGACGGCGGCGTCCGCCGGGCCGGGTACGCTCCGCCGGCCGCTGGCCACCGGAGGAGCCCTCATGCCGTACACCCCTGATCTGGACCGGTTGCTGACGCCCGGCTCCCGCTTCACCGACGAGCACGGCGAGTACCTGATCGAGGCCCACCCGGTGGGCGACATCGTGCTGCCGACCGGCCGGGTGGTCGGGTGTGACCCGCTGGTCTGCCCGGAGGCCGAGCCGTTCACGGTGACCGTGCCGCCGGGGCGGCATCCCGCCCGCGCCTGGGTGGCCGTGGTGCTCCGCGAGGACGCCGAGGTGGATCGGCGGGTGGCCGCGCTGGAGCTGGTGGTCTCCGACGAGCCGACGACCCGCTGGGAACCGGCCATCGCGGGCGACCAGAACGTCACCACGCTCGGCGCGGACGACTACTTCGGGTACGGGGTGGACGCGGGCGTCGGCACCCTCGCCGACCCGACGGCGCTCGCCGTTCTCGAAGGCTGGGACGAGGACCAGGTCGAGGAGGTCTTCATCCCGACCGAGCTGCCCTCGTCGCCGGTTCCAGGGCTGATCACCGCTGTCCTGGACGACGCCACCGGCGCCAACGTCGTCACCGTGGCCACCGGCTGGGGCGACGGCTGCTACGGAACCTGGATCGGGCGCGCCGCCGATGGCCGGGTCACTTCGTTCGTGACGGACTTCATGGTGGTCCCGGAATAATCGCCCGGGAACGCATCGGAACTGCCCCATTGAGCAATCCGAGGAGTCCGCGGCGGGCACGGTAGGCGGCGGTGCGGGTACCGTGTGCGTCGGCTTTCCCCCCGGCACCAGGTGCCGGCCACACCTCAGCAGGGAGTCGACGACGTGAGCGAGCGGACGCAGCAGAACCGGTCGGCAGGCCAGGACCAGAGCACGGCGACCAAGTCGGGCCGCCGGCTGGCCGCCCAGCTGGCGGAGAAGCAGGCGGCTGACGCGAAGCGGAAGCGCAACGCGGTGATCAGCAGCCTCGCCGCCCTCGCCGTGGTCGGGGTGCTGATCACCGTCTTCGTGACGATCGGCGGGGGCAAGGACAAGCCCGCCAACCAGGCCGACGCGACGCCGTCCGCCTCCGCCCCGGCCCCCGACGCGGCCGGCGCACCGCCCGCCCCGCAGCTGCCCGAGGGCGCCGACCCGGCGCTGGGCACCAAGCCGACGGTCGCCCCGGGCACGGGTGAGCTCAAGAAGCTCGCGGTCACCCCGCTGATCAAGGGGACGGGCCCGGCCGTGCAGAAGGGTCAGACCATCACCACCAACTACGTGGGGGTGTTCTTCAAGGACGGCAAGGAGTTCGACTCCTCCTGGACGAACGGGCAGCCGGCCTCCTTCCCGATCGGCGTCGGCCAGGTCATCCCCGGCTGGGATCAGGGCCTGGTCGGCGTGACCGTGGGCAGCCGGGTGCAGCTCGACATCCCGGGCGAGCTGGCGTACGGCAACGACGAGGCCGCCGCCGGTGGACGCCCGACCGGCCCGCTGCGCTTCGTGGTGGATGTGCTCGCCGCCCAGTGATCTGTCCGGATCGCCCCGGTTGTCGCCGGGCCGCGATGGAGTTGTTCACATGGGGCTTCCGGCCCGTCACCCTGCGGCAGTAGGTTCGGCGTCACCCCGGGCGGTTCACCGCCCGGGGTGGGTGAGCATCCGGGACCGGGACGCGGAGGTGCATGTGACGGCGCTGGACGAGCCTGGGCGGACCGCCCGGTTGATGTGGACGTACTTCGAGCCGGTGCACGCGGTCACCTACTTCCACCCCCGGGCCCGCGCGGCGTACGAGGCGGTCGGGCTGCGCGGCTACTGGCGGGGATACTTCGCCGGCCGGGCCGCTCCGCTGGGCGCGACCGAGGCGGCCCCGGTGATCGCCGCCTTCTTCAGCTTCGCGCCCCCGATGGTTGCCCGGGCGCTGCCCGCGGTGTGGCGGTTGGCCACCCCGCAGGAGGCGCTGCGTGCCCGGCTGACCGGCGCGGTGCAGGCCCTCGCCGAGCTGACCTACGAGCTGCCGGAGACGCACCTGGTGGAGGCCGCCGATCTGCTGGAACGGGCCGCCAGGTCGGCGCAGACGGCGGGCCGGGTGCTCGGCGCGGTCAACGCGGCGCTGCCGATCGGGGAATACCCGCTGGCCCGGATCTGGCAGGCCACCACCACGCTGCGCGAGCACCGGGGCGACGGGCACGTGGCGGCGCTGGTGGCCGCCGGCCTGGACCCGGTGGAGACGCTGGCCTGGCGGGTCGCGGTGGACATGTCGCCGGTGAATCTGCTGGGCCGGGGCTGGTCCGAGGAGCAGTGGTACGCCGCCCGCGAGCGGCTGGCGCAGCGGGGCTGGCTGACCGGGGACGGCACAGCCACCGAGCACGGCCGGGCCGAGTTCCAGGCCGTCGAGGACGCCACCGACCGGGCCGCCGCGCACCCGTGGCAGGCGCTCGGCCAGGACGGCACGGACCGGCTTCGGGAGCTGCTGGAACCGATCGCCCGGTCCTGCCACACATTGATCCCGGCGGGCAGCCCGATCGGGCTGCCCGCGCTGCCCGGCTGACCGGGGCGCCCATCGGTCGGGCAGGATGGGCCCGTGGCGGATGCGGTGGTCTTCGACCTGGACGGCGTGATCGTGGATTCCGAGCCGGTGTGGGAGGAGGTCCGCCGGGCGTACGTGGCGGCGCACGGCGGGACGTGGCAGCCGGACACGCAACGGCGGCTGATGGGGATGAGCACCGGCGAGTGGGCCGACTACCTCAGCGGCGAGCTGGGCGTTGGCCGTAGCGCCGAGCAGGTCGCCGGCGAGGTCGTCGAGGAAATGACCCGGCGCTACCGGGACCACGTACCGCTCATCGACGGCGCCGACCAGGTCGTCCGCCGGCTGGCCGCGCGGTGGCCGCTGGGGTTGGCCAGTTCGTCGCCGACCCGGCTCATCGAGGCGGCGCTGGCCGCCACCGGCCTGACCGACGCGTTCGGAGCGACCCTGTCCACCGAGCAGACCGAGCGGGGCAAGCCAGCGCCGGACGTGTACCTGAGCGTCGCGCAGCGCCTCGGCGTCGACCCGGTCCGGTGCGTGGCCGTGGAGGACTCGTCCAACGGGGTGCGTTCAGCCGCCGCGGCGGGGATGCGGGTGGTGGCGGTGCCGCACGGCTCGTACCCTCTCGACCCGGATGCCGCCCGGCTGGCCGTGGCGACGCTGGACGCGATCGGTGAGCTGACCCCCGAGCTGGTGGCCGGCCTGGGTTGACGGAGGCTGAGCGGGGTACGGCAGCCGGCGGTGCTCGACCCGGGTGCCGCGCGCCGGACGGGTGAGGAGACCACGGATGAAAGCCATCGTGTACGAGCGCACCGGCGATCCGTCGGTGCTGGATCTGGTCGACCGGCCGGTGCCGGAGCCGGGTGCGGGCGAGGTCCTGGTGCGGATGGCGGTCGCGGGGGTGAACCCGACCGACTGGAAGTCCCGCCGCAACTCCGCACCAACTGGCTGGCAGATCCCCGGGCAGGACGGCGCCGGGGTGGTGGAGGCCGTCGGCGAGGGTGTCGACCCGGACCTGATCGGTGAGCGCGTCTGGATCTGGGAGGCCGCCTGGCAGCGGCCGTGGGGCACCGCCGCGGAATACACGCTGGTGCCGGTCCGGCAGGCGGTCCGACTCGGCGACGCCTCGTTCGAGCTGGGGGCCGCCCTGGGCATCCCGTTCCTCACCGCGCACCGCTGCCTGACCGCTGGCGAGTTCATGCCGGACACGCTCCGCGCCGGTGCGCTGGCGGACCACACCGTGCTGGTGCAAGGCGGTGCGGGCGCGGTCGGCAACGCCGCGATCCAGCTCGCCCGTTGGGCCGACGCCACGGTGATCGCGACGGTGAGCAGCGCGGAGAAGGCGCAGCTCGCGGCGGCGGCGGGAGCTTCCTACGTCATCAACTACCGGGAAGAGGACGTGGTCGAGGAGGTCCACAAGATCGTCCCCGACGGGGTGCACACGATCGTCGAGGTGTCACCGGCCCGGAACGCCGCGATGGACGCGCAGTTGCTGCGGCACGGCGGCGCGGTCTGCATGTACGCCGACGACGGAGGGGGTGAGGTGACCATCCCGATCCGGCCGATGATGGTGCCGAACGCGCGCTGGCAGTTCGTGCTGGTCTACACGGAGCCGAAGGCGGCCAAGGCGCAGGGCGTGAAGGACGTGGCGGCGGCGGCCAACCAGGGTGGCATCCGCGTCGGCGCGGAGGCCGGCCTGCCGCTGCACTACCACCCTCTGGCCGAGACGGCTGCGGCGCACCAGGCTGTGGAGGACTCGGCAGTGGGCAAGGTGCTCATCACCACCAGCGACGCCTGATCGGGTCGCTGACCACCCGATTTCCCCGTCATCAGGACAGAGGCGAATAAATTTCGCAACAATGACGGTGCGGGTCGCCCCGCGTGGAGCGGGCGGCCCCGGCGCGGTGCGAACGCCGGGGCCGCCCCTGGGGAGGAATGTCAGGAGTCCCCCCGCCCCAACAGGCGAGAGCGCTGGGGAAAACGTTACGGGGCCGTCAGCTCCCGGACAGTCAGCTCGCCCCCGGCGTACCGCGAACGGACGACCTTCTTGTCGAACTTGCCTACGCTGGTCTTCGGCACCGTATCGATGAACGCCCAACGCTCGGGCAACTGCCAGCGAGCCACCGAGCCGGCCAGGAAGTCCCGAAGGTCCTCGGCGGTCACCGAGGCGCCCTCCCGGACCACCACGGTGGCCAGTGGTCGCTCGTCCCATCGCTCGTCCGGCACACCCACCACGCACGCCTCCAGCACCGCCGGGTGGGCCATCAGCGCGTTCTCCAGCTCCACCGACGAAATCCACTCACCCCCGGACTTGATCACGTCCTTGGCGCGGTCGGTCAGCATGATGTACCCGTCCCGCGAGAGGGTGCCCACGTCGCCGGTACGCAGCCAGCCGTCGCGGAACTTCTCCTCGTCCGGGGTGTCGTCACCGACGTACCGGGCGGTCACCCACGGCCCACGGACCTCCAACTCGCCCACGGCCCTGCCGTCGGCGGCCAATGGCTCGCCCGACGGCCCGACGATCCGCGCCTGCACGCCCGCCGGCACCCGCCCCTGGGTGTAGCGGTAACGCCACGCCTGCTCGCCGGTCGCACCTGCGGGCGAGCGCGAGACCGACCCCAGCGGGGACATCTCGGTCATCCCCCAGGCGTGGATGACGTCGATCCCGTGCCGCTCGTCGAACGCGTGCATCAGCGCCGGCGGGCAGGCCGAGCCGCCGACGATCACCTCGGTGAGCGAGGAGGTGTCCACGTCGTGGTCGTCCAGGTAGGCCAGCAGATCGGTCCAGATGGTCGGCACCGCGCCGGCCAGGGTGGGCCGCTCGGCGGCGATCATCTCGGCGATCGGCGCGGCCTGGAGGAAGCGGTCCGGCATGATCAGCGACGCGCCGGAGAGGAAGGCCGCGTACGGCAGGCCCCACGACATGGCGTGGAACATCGGCACGATGGCCAGCTCCCGGTCGGTCGGCCCGAGACCGAAACCCTCCGGCATGCAGACCTGCAACGAGTGCAGATAGATCGACCGATGCGAGTAGGCCACGCCCTTCGGGTTGCCGGTGGTGCCCGAGGTGTAGCAGAGCGCCGCAGCGTCGCGCTCGTCCACCTCGGGCCAGTCGTACGTGTCGGGCCGGTCGGCGAGCAGCGCGTCCCAGTGGTGCACGGTGATCCGATCACCGGCCGCCGCCAGCAGGGGCGCCGGGTCGCCGCCACCGACCACCACCACGTGCCGCAGCGTGGTCAGCTCGGCGATCACCCGGGCCAGCAGCGGGATGAGCGTGCTGTCGACCAGCACCACCCGGTCCTCGGCGTGGTTGGCGATGTAGGCGACCTGGTCGGGAAAGAGCCGGATGTTGAGCGTGTGCAGCACCGCACCCATGCTCGGCACCGCGAAGTAGGCCACCAGGTGCTCGTTGTTGTTCCACATGAAGGTGGCGACCCGCTCATCGCCGGTCACCCCACACTCGTCGCGCAGCGCGTGTGCCAGCCGGGCCGCGGCGCGGCCCACCTCGGCGTACGTCATTCGGCGGGGTTCGGCGCCGGTCCAGGTGACCACCTCGGCCGTGCCGTGCACTCCTGCGCCGTGGTCGAGGATCCGGGAGATCTGCAGAGGGGCGTCCATCATCGTGCTACGCATGGGTAACAAGCTAGTGTCGGCGGTCACACGTTGGGAACCCCCGTAAGTTGTCGCAGGTGAGCATCTCCTGGGCCGACTCATATGTGGGGCAGTTACGCGCGCTCGCCGGGGACCGGACGCTGATGTTCGTGGGGGCCCGTGCCGTGGTCAGCGACAACGCCGGACGCATCCTGCTGATTCAACGCTCGGACAACGGCCAGTGGGCCATGCCGGCCGGGGCGATGGAGTTGGGCGAGTCGATCGCCGACTGCGCGGTCCGCGAGGTCCGCGAGGAGACCGGCCTACGCGCGCTGCGGGTCTGCGCGTTCGCCCTCTACACCGGCCCGGACCGAACCAGCACCAACATGTACGGGCACACCTACCAGGTCTTCACGACGGCGTTCAAGGTGGAGGAGTGGGACGGGCAGCTGACCCGGGTCACCGACGAGACCACCGACGCCGGCTTCTTCCCCCGCGACCGGTTCCCCGCCCCACTCTCCGCCTCGGTCAATGAGACCTTGGCCGACCTGGACGTCTTCGAGCAGACCAACCGGCTCATCCTCAAGTAGGGCCGCGCCCGGGCTGACTCAGATCATCGTCTGGGACTTGGCCTCCATGTCGGCGGCTGCTTCGTTCTTGGATTCGCGGGTCAGCGGCCTGCCGCCCGGTGCCGGGGCCTCCCCGCCGAGCGGGTCCGCACCGCCGGTGGCGCCCTGCGGGCCGGCACCCCGCAGCTTTGCGTTCGGCAGGGCCAGGGTGACCACCACCGCCAGGATCGCGATCAGGCCGGCGGTCAGGAAGACCATGTCCAGCGCGTCGACGAAGGCGCCCTGGATGGCCGCGCGCACCGGCCCCGGCAGGGCCAGGATGGTGGCCGGAGCGTTGATCGAGATGCTCGTTCCGCCGCTCGCCGCCACCGCGGCCTGCTCCTGCGGCGAAAGCTGTGCGATCGCGCCGGGCAGCCGCTCCCCCAACCCGCTGCTCAGCCGGGACGAGAGCACCGTGCCGAGGATCGCCACCCCGAACGAACCGCCCAGCGACCGGAAGAAGGTCGCCGAGGAGGTGCCGGCCCCCAGGTCGCGTACGGAGACCGCATTCTGCACCGCCAGGATCAGCGACTGCATACACAGGCCCAGCCCGACGCCGATCACCACCATGTACCCGAATGCGACCCAGAGTGAGGTGCCCACCTCCAGCCGGGCGAACAGGAACATGCCGATCAAGAGGGTCACCGAGCCGGCCACCGGGAACCACTTGTACCGGCCGATGCGGGTCATCGCGCGGCCGGTCAGGATCGAGGTGACGATGATGCCGGCCATCATCGGCAGCATCAGCAGACCGCTGCGGGTCGGCGAGGCACCCTTGACGATCTGCAGGTAGAGCGGGATGAAGATGATCGAACCGAACATCACCAGACCGATGACGAGGAGTGCCGAGTTGGCCAACGCGAAGGTGGCGCTCCGGAACAGCCGCAGCGGCAGGATCGGCTCGGCGACCCGGGCCTCCTGAAGTACGAAGAGCACCCCCAGCACCACACCGGCGATGAAGAGCCCGATGATCACGCCGGAGCCCCAGGCGTACTCGTTGCCGCCCCAGCTCAGCGCGAGCAGCAGGGAACTGACCCCGGCGACCAGCAGGCCGGCACCGAGCCAGTCGATCGAGTGGTCCCGGCGCTCGAACGGGATCAGCCGCATCACGTGGTAGCAGACCACGATGGCCAGGATCGCCAGCGGCACGTTGATGTAGAAGATCCACCGCCAGTTGGTCTCCGCGAAGTAACCACCGACCAGCGGCCCGGCCACCGACGAGATCCCGAAGACCGCGCCGAACAGACCCTGGTAGCGACCACGCTCCCGGGGTGACACCACGTCCGAGATGATGGTGAACGCGAGCGTCAACAGACCACCGGCCCCGAGGCCCTGGATGCCCCGGGTGATGATCAGCTGGGTCATGTTCTGCGACAGCCCGGCGAGCAACGACCCGACCAGGAACGTGCCGATCGAGAAGAGAAAGACCGGTCGGCGCCCGTACAGGTCGGCCATCTTGCCGTACAGCGGCGTCGACGCGGTCGAGGCGAGCAGGTACGCGGTGACCACCCACGAGTAATGGTTGATCCCGCCCAGCTCGCCAACGATGGTCGGCAGCGCCGTACCGACGATGGTCTGGTCGAGTGCGGCCAACAGCATGCCGGTCATCAGGCCGATCATGAGCAGCCGGATCTGCTGACGATTCAACACCGGCGCGGCGGAGGCTTCGGTGGTCATCTCGCCTTCTTTCCCGACCAATCCGAAAAAAACCTCCCGCCCCACCAATGCTGCCCGCCCCGAGCGCCGTCGATCATGAAGTTAGCGGTGCCGTCGTCGGCGTGTCATGCCGCTAACTTCATGATCGACGAGGTGACAACCGGGGCGGGAACCGGGGCGGGCGCAGGTTTGGTTGGGGGGGCGGTGGGGACCCGGGGAGGTATGGCAGGAGCAGCAGCGGAACAGCGCCGGCTCGCCACCGTCGTGGAGAGCTGGCTCGGACGCCCAGTCCTGATCGTCGGAGACGCCATGTTGGACGAATGGCGGTTCGCCGACTCCGACCGGCTCTGCCGGGAGGCGCCCGCCCCGGTCCTCACCCTGCGCCGACGGATCTCCGCCGCCGGCGGAGCCGCGAACACCGCGGTCAACGTCGCCACCCTCGGCGGCCGGGCGGTGCTGGTGGCACCGGTCGGCGCGGACGTGGCCGGCGACGAACTGCACGACTGTCTGGACCGCGCCGGCGTCTGGGACCGTACGGTCAACCAGCCCGGACGGCCCACCCCCGTGAAGCGGCGGATGTTGGCCGGCAACCAGATTCTGCTGCGCGAGGACTCCGGCGACCCGGACGACGCACTCGACCCGGAGGGCGTGACCCGGCTGCTCACCGCCCTGGCCTGCGCCACCGAGGAGCTGCGCGCCGCCGCCGGTGGTGCGGCGCCGACCCTGGTGGTCTGCGACTACGGCCTGGGCGCGCTGCCCGCGCCGGTTCGCGCATGGCTGGTCGAACAACGCGAGCGGTACGCCACGGTCGCGCTGGACGCCCACGACCTGGCCGACTGGCGGGGCCTCGCGCCGACCGTGGTCACCCCGAGCTTCGCCGAGGCGACCCGGCTGCTGGCCCGGGCTGGCGGCACGACCACCCGACCGACGGCTGGAGCGGAACTGCACCTGGAGCACCTCGACGGTGACCCGGCCGACGGGCCGTCCGAACTGACCGTCGGCGCCGCGCCGGGCGGGGTACGCGCCGACGACAGCACCGCCGAGCCGACCCTGAAGCCGCCACGGGCCGGTCGCCCCGGGCCGGTCGGTGAACCCACTCCGGGCGAGAGTCGGGTAGCCCTCACCGGCGACGGGCTCAGCGTCACCGGCACCGGCGTCACCGTGAACACGCAGGCCGGGGAGGGTGTCGACCGGGCCGTCCTGGCCGGGTCGCGCCTGGCCGAGCTGCGCGCGCACACCGGTGCGGACGTGGTCGCGGTGACCCTGGACACCGACGGCGCGGTGGTCGGCGGCGCCGACGGGGAGCCGCGACGCAGCCACAGCACCCCGGTCCCGGCGAGCCACGCCGTGGGCGCCGGCGACGCGTACCTGGCGGCGATGACGTTGGCCCTGGCCGCCGACGCACCCCTGCCCACCGCCGCCCAGCTCGCCCAGTTGGCGGCGACCATCACCGTCTCCGACACCGGCACCTGCGTGTGCCGGCGGGAGGATCTGCTCACCGCGCTCAACCAGCCGAGCGAGACCACGAGCCATCCCGCCCTGGTCGGCAGCGACGAGTTGGACGCGATCGTCGCCGAGCACCGCGAGGCGGGGCGGTCGGTGGTCTTCACCAACGGCTGCTTCGACGTGCTGCACCGGGGGCACGTGCGCTACCTGGAGCAGGCCCGCGCGTTGGGCGACCTGCTCATCGTGGCCGTCAACTCGGACGACAGCGTACGAAGGCTCAAGGGTCCGGACCGGCCGGTCAACCCGGTCGAGGACCGGGGTGCCCTGCTCGCCGCGCTCGCCTGTGTGGACCATGTGGTGATCTTCGAGGAGGACTCGCCCGCCGTGTTGATCGAGGCGGTCCGGCCGGACACCTACGTGAAGGGCGGGGACTATCCGCCGGAACTGGTGCCGGAGGCGCCGCTGGTGCGCCGGCTGGGCGGCCAGGTGCGCACCCTGGGGTACGTGCCGGACCGGTCCACCTCAGCGATCATCGAGCGGATCCGGTCACACAGCCAGGACCGGGAGCCCGACCCGTCGCTGCGCATCCGCACCCAGGCGTCGTGAACCGCCCCCCGGACCTCGGCAACCCGGAGGGCTTCCGCGCCGACCGGCTGGTCGACGTGCTGATTCCGACCCGGAACCGGCCCGCCGAGCTGGCGGTCACCCTGGGCGGGCTCGCCGCTCAGGACGGGGTGCCCGGCTTCGGGGTGGTCGTCAGCGACCAGTCCGACGGGGATCCGGCGTACGCACACCCCGCCGCGGCCACCATGGTCCGGGCGCTGCGCCACCGGGGTCACCCGGTGCTGCTGACCCGCCGGCTGCCCCGACGAGGGTTGGCCGAACACCGGGCGTACCTGCTCGCCGCCTCGGCCGCCCGGTACGTCCTCAGCCTCGACGACGACATCTGGCTGGAACCGGGGGCGCTGCACCGGCTGGTCACGGCGATCGGTGAGCTGGGCTGCGGGTTCGTCGGCAACGGCGTGCACGGGCTCTCGTACGCCGACGACGTGCGGCCGGAATCGCACGGGCACTACGAGGAGTGGATCGGCCCGCCCACACCGGAGCGGATCCGGCCCGACACCCCGGAGTGGAACCGCGCTCGGATCCACTCGGCGGCCAACCTGCTGCACATCACCGAGGACCTGGCGCTGCCGCCCGGCGCGTGGCGGGCGTACAAGGTCTCCTGGATCGGCGGGTGCGTGCTCTACGACCGGGCCAAGCTCGTCGACGTCGGTGGCTTCGACTTCTGGCGTCGGGTGCAGGAGAAGCACCAGGGTGAGGACGTGGCCGCGCAGCTCGCGGTGCTGGCCCGGTACGGCGGGGCGGGCATCCTGCCCAGCGGCGCGTACCACCTGGAGTCCCCCACCACGGTCACCGACCGGGACGTTGAGGCGTGGGAGGTCGTCCTCGCCGACGAGGACACCCCGCAGCCGGCCTGAGCGCCGTCACTACGGGCTGAGCAACTCCCGGGCGGCTTCCAGCACCTCGATCACCGGTACGTCGGTGACGAACGAATCCCGGTGCGGGCACTCGCCGTCGCCGGGCCGGTGCGGGTAGATGCCCGGCGTGCAGTCCACCCCGCAGACCGGGCAGTGCACCATCCAGGAGCAGATCGGCCGGTGCCGACCACGTAAGGGATTCGCCGTGTTGATCAGGTTGCCGACCCAGAAGATGCCCACCGTCGGCGTGCCCACCGCCGCAGCCAGATGCAGCGGGCCGGTGTCGTTGGAGACGACAAGCGCGCAGCCGGCGTAGCACCCCACCAGACCACCGAGGCTGAGCGTGCCCACCTGCGGCCGGACCGGCACCCCCGCCGCGGCGACCACCCGGTCCACCACCTCCTGTTCAGAGGGCGTGCCGGTGACCAGCACCTCGTAGCCGTCGCCGTGCAGCTCACGGGCCACCTCGGCGAAGCGCTCGGCGGGCCAGCGGCGGCGCGTGTCGCTGGCACCCGGATGCAGCGCCACCCGGGGCCGGCCCGCCGGGCCGAGCACCCGGGCCGCCTCGGCCCGGTCGGCGTCGGTCACCGCCAGCGTCGGCACGATGGTGGTCGCCGACGCTCCCACCAGCGCCACCACCTCCAGGTAGCGGATCACCTCGTGCTGGTAGTAGACGTAACGGAGCCACCGGTCCAGCGGCGGCGCGTCCTCGGCGCGCAGGCCGACGGTCACCCGGGCACCGAGGCGACTGATCAGCGGGTTGGAGTTGGCGCCACCGCCGTGGATCTGCACCGCCAGATCGAAACCCTCACCACTGGCAACGGCCAGGAAGTCGTCCATCGACGACTCCGCCTCGCCCGGGTCGGGCGTACGGATGCCGGGCGCCGGCGGCATCACCAGCACCCGGTCCACCGGGCCGGGCCGGTCGCGCCAGAGCTTCGCGTGCCACGGCGCGCCGAGCAGCACGATCTCCGCCGAGGGGTACGCGGCACGCAGCGCGTCCAGCGCCGGCAGGGCGAAGATGAAGTCGCCAAGCGCGTTGGCGCGCAGCACAGCGATCCGCTGCACGTCGGGAAGGCGCTCGGCGGCCGGGCCGAGCACCGACGGGGTGGTGGCCACCCTGTCCGCTAGCGGCGGTCGGTCTCGCCGACGGTGTCCGGGCGGTGCAGCTCCCGGTCCGCGGCGGGATCGGCCGGCATCGGCGTACCCGTGGAAGGGCCACCGGAACGCGGCCCGGTGCGGCCCACGGTGATGGTGCGCGGCGCAGGCCGGGCCGCCCGAGGCAACCGGACCCGGAGCAGGCCATGATCCATGACGGCGTCGATGCCCTCCGGGTCGACCCGCGACGGCAGGTTGACGCGGTACTCGAAGCCGCGGGTCTCGAAGCCGCCGGGGATGCCCTGGTCGGCGTTGACCTCCGCCTCGGAGCGCGCCCGCACGCACAGCTCCCGGTCGTCCAACTCGACCGCCACCTCCTCCGGTGCCACCCCGGGCAGCCGGACGACGACCTCCCAGCCGTCCGCGATTTCGGTCAGCTCGACGTCGGACCCCCCGGCTCGACCACCGACCAGCCGACTCAGCTCGGCGCGCAGCGACTGCAGCTCCCCCATCGGGTCCCAGCCCTGCTGCCGACTGCCCCGCCACCCCCGGCCGAAGCCGCCGGTCTGCTGCTCGCTCATCACACCTGTCCGATCCGCTGACCGGCCGCGGACGGCCGTAGTGAGCTGGGCGCGTCCAGGCCGGCGTCGCGGTCGACGCCCACACCGAGCCGGTCGACGAGCTCACCACCGAGCCAGGCGCTGAAGCCGAGGATCACCACCGCGACCACCTCGATGGCGACCAGGGCGCCGCCGGCAGCCCGGGAGTCCGCATTGAGCCGGACCACCCACACGGCGGCGAAGAGCAGGATCACCGCGACGTTGGCGCCGGCGTGCAGCAGACCCACCCGCTTGGCGCGGGTGCCGGTCGGGATCGCCAACAGGTCGAACGAGCCCGCCGCCGCAGCGAGCAGGCCACCGATCAGGCCGACCGTGATATTCCAGTACGCGACCTCGCCGAGGAAGTCGGGCCCACCGAGGGTATCCACCACGTCGAACAGCACCGCCGTGACCAGCAACGCGACTGGAAACATGACCAGCATCGGATGGACTGGGTGACCCAGCACCTTGAGTCGGCTCTCCATCTCCCGGCCTCCACTGGTCGGCGTCCTACGGAACGGTCACGTGCGGCGGGCGCATCGGTGCGGCCGTACCCCCGACGACCCGGCACAAACCTCGCGCTGGTCACGGCGGCCTAGGCTGACGAATGGTTGCGCCCCCAACGGGTCAACGGCTGAGGGAGGAACAACGTGACGGTGGAGATCACCTCGCACGAGCAGTTGCGCGAAGTGCTCGGCGTGCCGAACGCGCGGGCCGCCAACAAGGAACGCCCCCGCCTGCACGAGCGGGACCGCCAGTGGCTCGACGCATCGCCGTTCTGCCTGATGGCCACGGCCGGCGCGGACGGCAGCTGCGACGTTTCGCCCAAGGGCGATCCGGCCGGCTTCGCCCTGGTGCTGGACGACACGACCATCGCGCTGCCCGAGCGGCCGGGCAACAAGCGGGGCGACGGCTACCGCAACATCCTCGACAACCCGCACATCGGGTTGCTCTTCATGATCCCCGGGCGGACGGACACCCTGCGGATCAATGGGCGAGCCCGACTGGTGAGCGACGCGCCATGGTTCGACGACATGGTCATCAAGGGTCACCGACCGGTGCTCGCCGTGGTGGTGGAGATCGAGCAGATCTTCTACCACTGCGCGAAGGCGTTCCTACGGTCGGCGCTGTGGCAACCGGAGACCTGGCAGCCCGACGCACTGCCGTCCCGAGCACGCCTGATCAAGGAAGTCGAGGCGCCGGTGGAGAGCCTGGAAGACCTGGAACGGCACTACGGCCCGGAGTACGCCAAGAAGATCTACGTCTGATCCCGCTGTCGACTCAGGCCGACCAGCCGGCCGGATTGCCGAACGATTCCCGAGAGATGCCGGAGCCGGTCTCCGGCCAGGAGCCGAACCGGTCGTTGTGCAGGTGCGCGAAGAAGTAGCACATGCTCTCGCAATCGGCATCCGGCAGAGCCAGGGCAGGGTCGGCGCGGACCGCCTCGTAGTACGCCCGGCCGAGGGCGACGATGAAACCTCGGCAATAGAGGAAGCCGTCGTCCGACCCGTCGGTCACCTCGTGGATGTCCTCCCGATCGATGTCGTGCAACTTGCGCTCCACCACCCGGTCGAGGTCGGTCAACTCCTGCCCGGTCAGCTCGACGGTCAGGTCCCCGAGGCGGGCCAGGAAGGCGTCCAGCCAGGCGTCGATCGCATAGGAGGGGCCGTCCTCGTCGTGGCCGTCGTCATCGGCGGGGTCGCGCTCGACGAGGGCCTGCCGCAGCGCCAAGGGCTCGGCGCCCAACCCGGCCCACGCCGACTCGATGAGTGCCCACAGCCGGGCCTCGTCAGCGGGGGTGGGCAGCGTCCCAGGGGCATCGATGGTCACGATCACCGCCAGACCGTATCCAGCACCACCGACACTCTCGGAACTCCTGCTGCAGGACCCGGCGTCCAAGCGAGCACAGAGGACGACCGTGATGGACAGATCCGTCGTGCCCGCGCTCGTGACCACCGCCTGGAACCAGGGCCGACGCGAGGCATCACGCGGACGCGGAGTGATCGACCTCGGAAACGGCGAAGCCCAAGTCGTTGACCTGGGCTTCCGTGCCGAGCCGCCTGACGGAATCGAACCGTCGACCTACGCATAACGAGATCAAGTTGCCCACCTCGGTCTACGTGCGCTAGCCCTGCCTGGCCTGCGGAAATCCCTCTCGGCATCTCTGAGTGTCGGTGGTCGCGGTCCGGCCTCTTGAGGACTAAATGAGGACTGACCCGGTGCCGTGTCGCCATCTGATCCGTAGATTCCCAAGACCACTCCGCAGCCGTTCGGCAACGTCCGCGTCGCCCTGGCCGCCGTGCTCTCGGCAACTGGATCGGTCCGGGCTCGTCCGGCTCCGTTCGGCCCGGTGGCTCCCGGCCCTGGCTCCCAGACTGTCAGCTTGGGAATCGGATTGATCTACACGGCATGTAGCCGCGCTGGTCGGTCAATCCGCTCTAGTCGGCCCCTAGCGGCCAAAAATCGTTAGGACAACGCCGCGCAGAGGTCAAGTTCGGTGCCGCTGGCGGCCCGCACCGTTCGGCTGGACGCCGAGATGTCGACGGTGTAGTGGCCGGTAAGAAGGTAAAGGCCCGGTGCGTGATTGCTGTGACCCGCAGCAAACCCCATCAGGACAGGGCCTGCCCAGTTCCAGGTCTGGCTGCCGTCGGGGTTGTAGTCGATGGTCGCGTGTCCGCTTGCGTTCACGTCGAGCGATGCTCCGGTCGCCATGTTCGTCACGGTGTCCACCAGGGGCCCGACGAACTCGCGCTGCTTTACAGACCCATCCGGGTAGGTCGCGAGCACCCGCGTCCGGACCCCGTCAACGGACTGCTCGATGTGGACAGCGAAGGCGCACCGCACGCCGGCCGGGGCAGTGATCGGTGAACTGGGGCTCAGCTCCCAGTCGCTCTCGGCGACGTTCGCCGAGGCGGGAGAGGCGGTCAACCCGAGCATGACTGCGCAGGCCAGAGCGATGAGACGGGTGCGAGGCATAGTTTCTCCTGTGAGGGGGCTAGCGTGGTGCACGGCCGTCTGCCGCATTGGTGGAAACGTTTGACGCGAAGGCGCCAGTTGTCGTTACCCGGGGGTTGGGACCACCTTGTGATCAAGAGGCGCGGATCGCCATCGGCCGCGGGCCGACGTGAAGCGTGGGCCGTTGCGGAGGATGGGGGCGAATGCCGTGTCACTGACCCTGGGCTCACGGACCGGCGAGGCTCGCCGACCTCGTGGCCCGGACGGGACCCCAACACACGGCCCGGAAGCGCGACGAGCGCATCGCCGACCGGCTCAGTGGCCAGATCAAGAAGGCCGCGATAAGGACTCAACCCGCCAGCAGCGGCGTGGTCGACCTCGGGAAACGGCGAAGCCCAGGCCGTTGACCTGGGCTTCTGTACCGAGCCGCCTGACGGAATCGAACCGTCGACCTACGCATTACGAGATCAAATTGCCCACCCGGACGACCTGGGTACACGGGGCCCTAGCAGCGGAAACACCTCTCGACATCTCGCACCGCTCCCCCCGCCGTCCGCCAACCTCTTGCGGACTAGATGCGGATCGCATGCTCGACTGAAGGTCGGCGCTACTCCTCCGCCGGCAAGTCGTGAAACCACCGCCGAGACGATGCGGGCACCAGCAACAGGCCAACGATGACTGATGGACCAACGATCTGCAGCAGCCCTAAAGCATCGGCCCTGGTGATCGCGACAACGCCGTACACAACGCTGACGGTCGAGAGAATGGTTGTCCAAAACCGGGCCCGCCCGCTACCACGCCACAGGCCGTAAGCCAACGCCAGGAGAAGAAGCACCCCTATCAACCCGGTGGCGATGGATGGGCCACTCCCAAACATCATCGACGCCGAGAGCGCGGCCGCCACGAGCAAAATCACGGAGGCGGCGGCGACCGGCACAGGAACGCGTCGCTGGCTCTGCTCAATCATCGGCTCATGGTAGGAGTCGTTCGCTCGGTCCACTAGCGCACTGGTCGTCGGCTTCGACCAGGTGCTGAGTCACGTGCCAACAGAGAACCTGACCCGCCTCGGATTTACCGGCTCCGCCGGTGGCAGCAGGGGTAGCGGGCTCAGGGGCTTGGCGGATCTCTGAGGAGGGTCGGGGTTCGGGGCGGAGCCCAGAGGTTCTAAGAGGTCTTGTCGTCCCGAAGCGTGGCCGGCCGGACAAGGCCCTGGTGGGGCAGGCCAGCCGCAGGATGTGGGGACCATTCGTGCCCGCTGGCGACCGTCGGGGGTACGGGCTACTGGCACGTGGATGGCACGGCGACCAAGGATGCGAGGGGTAGCAGGCACCTCGTACGGTTGACGGGGTGTTGTTCGAGCCTGTGACTGCGGAGCTGTCGTTCGAGGACGACGGGAACGAGCTGGCCGGCGATTTCGTCCGACCGCCCTGGCTGGGTCCGTACCCGGCAGTGGTCTTCGTCGAAGGCTCTGGTCCGGGTGGTCGCAACCAGGGGCCGTGGCAGACGAGGCTTGCCGCAGCCGGCTTTGCGAGCCTTGCCTATGACAAGCCCGGTTCTGGAGCCTCAACGGGCGATTGGACCCGTCAGACCATGGCCGACCGCGCTGAGGAGACCGTGGCTGCGGTCCAGGCCGTGAGAAGCCGCGAGGACGTGCTATCCGATGCGGTCGCGCTGATCGGGGGCAGCCAGGGAGGCTGGGTGGCGCAACTGGCGGCGTCAGCGGACGACAAGGTAGCGGCGGTGGTGACGGTGTCGGGGCCGGGCGTGAGCGTGCGAGTTCAGGAGGAGTACCGGCTCCGCCACCAATTCGCGGCGGAGGGCTTCAGCAGCGCGGACATCCGGCAGGCGCTTGTTCTGCTACACGACCAGATTCAGCGGGTTCAGTCAGGCGACGACCCGGCGCGAGTGCACGCCGCGCAAGCGCACTGGCATGCCGCCCCCTGGTATCCGCTACTCGCCGGAACAACACCCCAGTCCATCGCCTTCATCGCGGGCATCGCTGACTACGACCCTGCCCCGGCGCTGGCAGCCCTAAAATGCCCGCTGCTGGCAATCTTCGGCGCCGATGACCTGCTGGTGCCGGTAGAGGCGAGCGTGCGCGCCATCAGTAACACCCTGAAGGATGCACGCCATGCCGATCACGCGATGGTGGTCTTTCCCTGCGCTGACCACAACATTCGCGTCTACACGGGCAAGGGACCCACGCAGGTCAAGCAGGGCCGCTACGCTCCTGCCGAGCGGGCTCCGGGCTTCGACGAACTCATCGTCACCTGGCTACAGCGCCGCTTGCCGCTGAGACCTGATCTCTGAGGAGGGCCGGGGTTCGGGGCGGAGCCCAGAGGTCTTCGAGGTCTTGTGTCCCGTCAGTGTGGCCGGCCGGCCCGGCCGATGCCGGCCGGAGGTCGCCAGCAGGCCGGGGCCGGGCCGGCGCGGCCCGCTTGCGGGCCGCCTTGATCGGTTATGGCAGAACCTGCGTCGGGCGGTCGGCTGGAACGTCCAGTACGCCGGTGCCGTTGAGCCGCAGCGCCGGTTGGCTTCGCACGCGCACTTCGCCATCCGGGGCACCATCCCTCGGGCGCTGGTGCGTCAGGTCGCCGCCGCGACGTATCACCAGGTGTGGTGGCCTTCGATCGACGCGCGGATCTACGAGCAGGGGAGGGCGCCGCAGTGGGACGCTGACGCCGCCGGTTACACCGACCCGGCCACCGGGCTGCTGCTGCCATCGTGGGATGACGCCCTGGACCTGGTCGACGCCGACCCCGACGCCTCCCCGGTGCACGTCGCACGCTTCGGTGCCCAGGTCGACGCCAAAGGCGTGCTCGCCGGCACCACGGACGCCGACCGCTGCGTCGGCTACATCACCAAATTCCTCACCAAGCAAGCCGCCGACTGCCACGACGTGACCACCGGACGGCAACGCGCCCACCTGGAACGGCTGTGGGCAGAGCTGCGGCACACGCCTTGTTCGGAGCGGGTGCGCCAACTGGCTGCTCTACGGCGTCCAGCCCAAGAAAGCGAAGCAGGGACTGCCGCCGGGCAACTGCAAGAACAAGGTCCACAAACGGGAAACCCTCGGCATCGGCGGCCGACGCGTCCTCATCTCCCGGCAATGGTCCGGCAAGACTCTCACCGACCATCGCGCCGACCGCCGCGAGTGGGTCAAGGCCCTGCTTGGCGTCACCACCGACGCCAACACCGCCCCGCCGGGCGGCGAGCAGCGCCACGCCTGGGAACTCGCCAGGCCGACCGACCCGGACGTTGCACCCCTCGGGCATCGGGTCCTGCGCGCCATCTCTGAACGCATCCAATGGTGCACCCAACTAGACGCCGCGAAACGCAACCAGGCACCGCCCGATGTTTCGGCAACCGTCACACCCCAGGAGGGAGCAGCATGAGGACCCGGACCATCGAACCGCTTTGGACGGCTGAGGACGTATCGACGTTCCTCGGCGTGCCGGTGAGCACCCTCTATCAGTGGCGGTACCGACGGATCGGGCCTCGGGCGTCTCGGGTCGGTCGGCACCTGCGCTATGACCCGGTGGACGTACGGGCCTGGCTCGCCAAGCAGGCGGGGTAAACGTGAGCCTCGAGAAGCGGCCTAACCGGAAGTGGCGGGCGCGGGTCCGGGATGCCTCGGGCAAAGAGATCGCTCGGCACTTCGACAGGAAGTCGGACGCGGAACGGTGGGAAGCATCTGCCAAGGCAGCCATTTTCCCGGGGCGACTGGATCGGCCCCGCTCGGGCACGGGTGACGGTGGGCACGCGGGCGACCCAGTGGATGGCGGCTCAGGTGCAGCTCAAGCCGACAACCCGTGCCCGGTACGAGGTGGCGTTGCGGCGGCAAATCTTTCCGACCTGGGAGGGCTTCCCGCTTTCGGCAGTCTCGTACGCGGAGGTCGCGGCCTGGGTACAGCGGCTCACCGCGTCCGGCCTCGCCCCGGCAACGGTCCGGTACGCGCATCGGGTGCTGTCGCTGGTTCTGGCCCATGCCGTGCGGGATGGGCGCATGTCCCGGAATCCGGCAGAGGGCATCTGGCTGCCTCGGGTGGTCAAGGAGGAACCGGTGTTCCTCGACCACGACCAGGTGGCGAGGCTCGCGGAGGCGTGCGGTCGGTACGGCTTGCTGGTGCGATTCCTGGCCTACACCGGGTTGCGGTGGGGTGAGGCGTCGGCGCTGCGGGTGTCGCGGCTGGACCTGCTGCGGCGTCGGGTGACGGTGGCCGTGGCCTTCGCAGAGGTCGGCGGGGAGCTGGTGGAGGGCACACCGAAGAATCACCAGCGGCGGTCGGTGCCGATTCCACGGTTCCTCGTCGACGAGCTGGCCGCGCACGTGGCCGGGAAGCGCCGAGAGGAGCTGGTGTTCACCGCGCCCAACGGTGGGCCGCTGAGGAACACCAACTTCCGATCACGGGTCTTCGCGCCAGCGGCGGCGTCGGTCGGGCTGGCCGGTGTGACTCCCCACGACCTGCGGCACACAGCGGCGAGTCTGGCGGTGGCGGCTGGTGCCAATGTGAAGGCGGTGCAGCGGATTCTCGGGCACGCGTCGGCGTCGATGACCTTGGACGTGTACGCGGGCCTGTTCGGTGACGACCTGGACGCGGTTGCCACCCGACTGGACGAAGCGTTCGCGGCGCGGGGTGCGGACTATCTGCGGACCGACACCACCGACGGCGGTGTGATTGACCTTGGGAAACGGCGAAGCCCAGGCCAATGACCTGGGCTTCCGTGCCGAGCCGCCTGACGGAATCGAACCGTCGACCTACGCATTACGAGTGCGTCGCTCTAGCCGACTGAGCTAAGGCGGCAACGATCAGCAAGTGTACGGCACCCCACGGTCCCCGACCGAACGGGATACCCTCTCCCAGCCGTCCGACCGCCAACGGGACATCGGCCGCTATCTGGACGTTTACCGGACAGCGGATGATCGGGTGCGGGACTACGCTGCGGCGGGTGAGCGACGAACGCGACGACCCCGACCGCCAGGGCGAGGCGAACGAACGTCCTGACCGTGCACCATCCAGCGAACGCGCCGCCCCTCGGCCGCGCAGCACCGACCCCCTGGAGTTGGGCTTCACGCCGCGCAAGCCGGTGCCGTGGCTGGCGCCGTTCCTGCTGATCAGCACCGGCATCCGGACGCTGCTGGCGATGCTCTTCGGGGCGTACCTGGACAAGCGCGAGTTGCAGAACGCGTTCGGCGACGACATCTTCCGCCAGATCGGACCGGACGGCGGGCTGTGGCTCGACTACGTCGCCGACCTTGGTGACGGCTTCAACGCCACGTACTCGGTGGCGTACCTGCTGGCGCAGCCGGAGCTGACCGTGGACGGGCACCGGCTGCCCCGGGCGCAGACCCTGGTGATGGGCGGCGACCAGGTATACCCGTCGGCGGCCTACGCCTCGTATGAGGACCGGTGCAAGGGCCCCTACCAGGCCGCACTGCCGGTGGTGCCGCCCGAGAAACCCACGCTCTTCGCGGTGCCCGGCAACCACGACTGGTACGACGGCCTGACGGCGTTCCTGCGGTTGTTCGTCCGCTCCCGGGACCGGTATTTCGCCGGGTGGTGCACCGGGCAGTCACGGTCGTACTTCGCGGTGGAACTGCCGGCCGGGTGGTGGCTGCTCGGCGTGGACGACCAGTCCGGCTCATACCTGGACGACCCGCAGCTGGTCTACTTCGACGAGGTGGCCCGGCGGCTCGGCCCGGAGTCGAAGGTGGTCATCGCGGCTCCGGCGCCGACCTGGGTCAAGGCTGCCGACCACCCGGCGGCGTACGACTCGATCGACTACTTCATCCGGACGATCATCGACCCGACCGGCGCGCAGGTGCGGCTGATGCTCTCCGGCGACCTGCACCACTACGCCCGTTACTCCGGGCCGGACCGGCAACTGATCACCTCCGGCGGGGGTGGCGCGTACCTCTACCCCACCCACAAACTGCCGGAGCGCATCGAGGTGCCGCCGCGGGACACGCTGACCCGGCGGGCCAGCGCTGCCCTGCCGTACGACCTGGTGGCCCGCTATCCGGACGCGGCCCGCTCCCGTCGCTACGGCTGGGGCATCTTCCCCCGGCTGCCGTTGCGCAATCCCGGCTTCACCACGCTGCTCGGCACTCTGCACACCCTGCTGATGCTGGCCATGGCGGGTGCGACGGCGAACTGGTCCAACAGCACCGACCAGCGGCTGTTCAGCGTCCCGCTGGTGCTGATGGTGCTCGTGACCGTGCTGGCAGCGGCCCTGTTCGCCAAGCCGCCCAGCGCGAGCGGCAAGCGTCACGCACGGCACTGGATCCTCGGCGTCGGACACGGCGTGGCCCATGTGGCCCTGGCGGCCGCCGGCACGTGGGCGTGGTTGGCGCTGCCGTTCTATCACTGGCCGTGGCCACTGCCGGCGGTCGCCGCAGCGGTGCTCTACGGCCCGGTGATCGGTCTGGTCGCCAGCCAACTGGTGGCGGCGTATTTGCTGGTGGCGGGCTCGTTCGGGGTGAACGTCAACGAGCTCTTCGCCGGCCAGGGCATTGAGGACTCCAAGTCGTTCCTGCGGCTGCGCATCGACCCGGACGGAACGCTGACCATCTACCCGATCGCGGTAGACCGGGTCTCCCGCGACTGGC
This sequence comes from Micromonospora sp. NBC_01638, assembly GCF_045209745.1. NCBI lineage: Bacteria > Bacillati > Actinomycetota > Actinomycetes > Micromonosporales > Micromonosporaceae > Micromonospora > Micromonospora sp. NBC_01638. The sequence continues at coordinate 2,724,280 of NZ_CP109273.1, read as the reverse complement.
GGGTGAACCAAGACCAGTCCCCCACCACAAGCTGGCTGATCCCCAAAACCCCCCTGACCCCCCACCTAGCCGAACCCCCCACAGTCCTGCACTAACTCGGAAGTAGACCTACTTCCTCCCGATTAGGGCCGCTTCGCGAAGCGAAGCAGCAAGGACTAACCCACCCACCCCCGCCCCCACCTGCCCCCGCCCCCCACCCGCCCACCCCGTTGATCATGAAGTTGTTGTCCCGACACGCCGGGCGGGATGGCAATAACTTCATGATCAACGGGGTGGGGTGGGGTGGGATCACCGCCGTGAGCGACGAGGCACGCCGATCATCGTGCTGCACCCTCCGGGCCTGACTGGTCACGGCTTTCATAGGCGCGGCGGGAGCCGCAGACGTCGGCGCGGGAGCACATGGAGCGTGAGCCGTCGGCGTCCAGGCGGACGGTCACCGCATCTCTCGGGACGCTGTGGCCGACCACGCGGCCCTCCCCTTCCGGCGTGGTGACGCGGGCGCCGATCGCCGGGGCGGACTCGGCAAATTTGGCGTACAGGGGATGTTCGTACTTCAGGCAGCACATCAACCGGCCACACGCGCCGGAGATGCGCAGCGGGTTCAGCGGAAGGTCCTGGTCCTTCGCCATCCGGATGGTCACCGGTTCGAAGTCGTTAAGAAACGTCGCGCAGCACAGGTCCCGGCCGCAGGAGCCGATGCCGCCCTGCACCCGCGCCGAGTCGCGTGCGGAGAGCTGGCGCAGCTCGACCCGACAGTGCAGGGTGGCACCCAGGTCACGGACCAGGGAGCGGAAGTCCACCCGGTGCGGGGCGGTGAAGTACACGGTGCTGCGCTCACCGCCGCCCTCGGCGGAGCCGAGCACATGGTCGACGGCCACCACCTTCATCGGCAGGCCGTGCGCCCGGATCAGCCGCTTCGCGGCCACCTTGGCCTCGGCCTTACGGCGACGCAGCGACTCGTCCCGGCTCAGGTCCTCGTCACCGGCCAGCCCCACCAGCCGGGGGAAGCCGTCGGTCTCCTCGGTCACCCACTGCGCGGCCCACACGCACTCCGCCACCTCGGGCCCGTCGTCGGTGGGCACCAGCACCTTGTCGCCCACCTGCGGGCGTAACTCACCCGGGTCGAGGTAGTAGAGGCGCCCGTACCGGTTGAAGCTGACCGCGCAGAGCATGCCCATCCCCCCACCCTACGACGGTCGGCCGCCAAGGGGCGCGGCGGCGGTCGTCAGGCGGTTACGCCCCGCTGCCATCCATGACCGTCGACCTGACCGATCGCCGGGCGGCCCGTCGCGCCGTTGCTCCTCGCCCGGACGGTTGAATCCGGTCCCGGGGAGGAGACAAAACGCGCCCCGGCGGCGTTGAGTGGAGGCAGACCTGCGGGGGTGCAGGGGGAAGGCCACGGCGTCGCCGTGGGTGCCGGCCACGGTAGGGCGCCCGCGAGCGACGCCGTGGCCTGTCCGCGGCTCGGTCGCCACGAGCGAAGGATGCTTGGACCGGCTACCAGCCGACCCGGGTGGGCTGGTCGTAGCGGGGCCGCCCGTCCGTTGGCGGCCGCCACGCGATCTCGGCGAGGCTCGGCGCCCACTGACGCAGCAGCGTCTCCGCACCGTCGTACGCGACGCAAAGGACCGCCAGCACCCGCGCGGCGATCTCAGCCGCGTCGGCCACACCCGGGCCGGGCGGCCCGGGGCGCGTCGACACACCTGTGGCGGTGGCGGCGACCACGGCGACCGCCTCGGCCGAGCGGAGCACGTCGGCCAACGTCCGGGCCAGAGCGAGACGGCTGCCCTCCACCCAGTCGGCGAGCGCGTCCGCGTACCCGGCGGTGGATTCCAGTCGCCCGACCAGGCTGTCCGGCCCCTCGTCGAGGTGGCGAAGCAGCGCCGCCCGCTGTTGCCCGTACGCCGTGGCGGCCGGGCCGGACCAGAGCACCGAGTCGGTGAGCGTGGCGGAGACGTCGTCGTACCCCCGGACCAGCCGGCGCACCGCGTGCCCGGCGCCGGCGAGCGGCGCGGGGTGGAGGTCGAGGAAGCCACGGACCGCGTCGCCCGGCAGCACCTGCATCCGGCGCAGCAGCGGCCAGACCCGGTGCCCCTCCGGGACGCCAGCGGCGATCAGTGCGTCCACCCGGCGCAGCAGGTTGAGGCCGGGCTCGGCGAGCCGGTCCAGTGCGTCCATCACGGCTCTCCGGCGAGCCTGCGGCGGGCCGCATGGTCGACCTCGGCATAGCGGTCGGCGGCTTCCCGCACAGCCGAGGCTGCGGCGGCCAGCCGACCGGCGGCGGCGCGGGCCTCCCGGGCCCGGTCGTCGGTGGCGGTCGCCCACTGCCGGTGCAGCGCGCGACCGATCTCGCCGGGACGGCCCGGGGTGTCGACACCGAACGCGGCCTGGGCCGGATCGCTGGCGGTGACGGTGCGGGAAACGGCGGTGAGCGTGGCGCTCGCCTCGTCCAGCCGAGCGGAGAGCGCACGCAGCGTGTCCATTTCAGGCCCCCGCGAGCGGTCGGTAGGCGGCGAACGTCTCGTTGTGCAGCTTCTCGCGAGCCCACTCGGCGGCGTCGGCCGCCGCGGTGACCGCGGCCTGCACGGAACCGGCCACGTCCCGCGGGCTGCGGGTGTGCAGCGCCCCGAGGAACCGGACGTCGGTGATCCGCCCACCGGCGGTGACCACCACCTCGACCAGACCGTCCGGCGACCGGACGGTCACCTCGACGGTCGACACCGCCTGGTCGAACTCGGCCTGGAGCGACTCGATCCGGCGGTAGCGCCGCACCGCCTCCTCGATCCAGGCTTCGTCGATCTCCCCCCGCGGCATCGGCCGACTCCTCCCGGGTGATCCCTCACTCAGCGTGCCGCCACCGTCACCACGGCACACCGGACCGTACCGCACAGTAAATGCGTGTGTCGATGCCTGTGGATGACCGGTCCGGCAAGCGGGACCACGGCCGGGGAGAGCGGGTCAGCCCTTCCAGAGGGCGAGCATCATCGCCTCGACCGCGATCCGCGGCTTGACGTTCGCCTCGATCGCCGCGCGGCAGGCGAGCACGGACTCCAGCCGGCGCAGCGACCCCTCGGCGTCCCACTTCTGGGCACCAGCGCCGGCCAGCGCGGCGGTGTCGGTGTGCACCGGGGCAACGGGCGCGCGCAGCGCCATGGTGAGCGCATCCCGGTAGAAGCCCGCCAGATCGACAAGCGCCCGGTCCAGCGCGTCCCGCTGGGCCCGGGTGGCCCGGGACTTCTGCCGCTTCTCCAGCTCCTTGAGCTGCCCGGCAGCACCCCGTATCGCGCCGGCCGCGCCCCGACCGGTGCCGCCCGCGCCGAGCGCGGTCTCCAGTGCCGTCCGCTCGGCCGTGTCGGCTTCGGTAACTGACGCCTCGGCCTCCGCCTCGGCTGCCTCGATCAGCGCGGACGCCGCGTCGAACGCCGCGCCGACACCGGTCAACCGGCGTGGCACCGCGAGCACCGCCTCACGCCGCTTGCGGGCCTCCGGGTCGCGGGCCAGCCTGCGGGCCCGACCCACGTGCCCCTGCGCGGCCGCCGCCGCCCACTGCGCCACGTCGGGCGCGATGCCGTCTCGACGAACCAGCACCTCAGCCACCGCGGCGGCCGGCGGCTGCCGCAGGGGTACGACCCGACAGCGCGACCGGATGGTCACCGAGATGTCGTCCGGGTGGGTGGACGGGGCGCAGAGCAGGAAGACGGTACGCGGTGGAGGCTCCTCGATCGCCTTGAGCAGCGCGTTGCCGGCTGCCTCGGTGAGCCGGTCGGCGTCGGAGATGACCACCACCTGCCAGCGCCCGCCGGACGGGGTGCTGGCCGCACGGAGCACCAGCGCGCGCATCTCGCCGACGCCGATGGAGAGCCCTTCCGGCACCACCAGTCGGACGTCGGCGTGGGTGCCGCCCAGCGTGGTGCGGCAGCCGGGGCACTCACCGCAGCCGGTGCCGTGCACGCACTGCAGGGCGGCGGCGAACGCCCGTGCGGCGACCGAGCGGCCGGAGCCGGGCGGCCCGGTGAAGATCCAGGCGTGCGTCATACCGGCGGACGGATCCACCCCGCCGGCCGTGAGCGCGGACCCGGCATCGCTGGCCGGGCCGGCGGCGATCAGCGCGGGTGCCCGGTCGGCCGCGCCAGCGCGCAGCACGGCAGTCGCAGCGGCGGCGGCCCGGCGCAGCTCGGCCACCGCCTCGTCCTGACCGACCAGGTCGGCGAAGACCTCCGGCATCAGGTTTTGTGCTCCATCGTCACAAGCTCCGCGTCGGATAACTCAGGCTGCACCGAGGTGTCCGGGCCCTGCGCCGGCCGAGGGTGCACGATGCCGCCCGGGCTGCCGAGCATCTCCGCGACCCGCCGGACCACCCGCCCGGTGATCTCGTCGGCCGGTCGGGACGCGTCGAGGACCAGGTACCGCTTCGGGTCGGCGGCGGCGAGGTCGAGGAACGCGTACCGGACGCGCTCGTGGAAGGCGATCGACTCGGCCTCCAACCGGTCGGTGCCGGCGTTGCGCGAGGCCACCCGGGACAGGCCGGTGTGCGGCTCGACGTCCAGCAGCACCACCAGGTCGGGCTTGAGCCCACCGGTGGCCCAGGAGGAGAGCCAGGAGACCTCGTCGACGGGCAGCGTCCGACCGGCGCCCTGGTATGCCAGGGACGAGTCGACGTACCGGTCGCTGATCACCACACCACCCCGGACCAGTGCGGGCCGGACCACGGCGGCCACGTGGTGCGCCCGGTCGGCGGCGTAGAGCAGCGCCTCGGCCCGTGGGGACGGCGCCTCGTCGCCGGAGGTGTCCAACACCAGCGACCGGATCCGCTGACCGACCGCGGTCGCCCCCGGCTCGCGGGTGACCACGACGTCGCACCCCTGGCCGCGCAGTCGCTCGGCGAGCGCGGCGAGCTGGGTGGACTTGCCGGCGCCCTCGCCGCCCTCGAACACCACGAACAGCCCGGTGGAGACGAACGGCTCGGAGGGCATCAGCGGTCGACCTCGGATCGAGCCCCAGAGGTCGGCGAGGACGGGGACGCCCTTCTTGTCGTCCATCTGGCCGAACGCGCTGATCCCGGCGAAGATGCCAGCGGCACCGGCGGCGAGCAGCAGCAGCCGGGTCGACGAGATGGAAATGCCCAGGTCGGCGATGTCCAGCTTGCGCGAGCCACCGGCACCGGCGAGCAGGCTGCTCAGCGCGATGGCCAGGATCAGCACGAGTCGGGTGCCGATCTGCACCACGGCGAAGACCCGACCGCGCACCTCGTCCTTGATCTCGCCGCCGAGCAGAGTGGTGCCGGCCAGGAAGGCCATCCCGGCACCGGCGCCGACCAGCACCGCGCCGACGATCGCCATGGACAGGTGGATGGCGAAGGCGAGGGTCATCACGGCGGCGCTGGCCAGCACGATGCTCATGCCGAACCAGCGGCGCCGGGACATCTCCTTGACGATCATCGGGCCAAGCCCGATGCCGAGGGCCAGGCCGACGAAGATGGCACCGAAGAGCAGCGAGAACGCGGCGTCACCGGCGCCGAGTGAGCTGGCGAAGAACTTCGCGGTGCCGATGACGATGCCGCCACCGGCGAACGCGCCCAGGATGCCGAGGACCAGCCCGCGCACCAGCGGGGTCTGGCCGATGAACTGCCAGCCCTCCTTGAACTGGCGCAGCATGCTCTGCTCGTGGCGGTCGCCGTCGGCGGTCTGCCCCCGGCTGATCTCCTTGATCCCGAACGCCACCACCAGCGCGGTGGCCAGCCGGGACAGGGAGTTGAACCAGAGCGCCAGTTGGGCTGGCTCGGCCCAGTTCGGGAAGTTGCCGCCGGTCACACCTCGGACGCTGCGGTCCAGACCGGCGCTGACCGCTGCGGCGAGCACCGGCGTCAGGCCGTACGTGGTGATCAGCGTGAGCTGGTTGGCCGCCTCCAGCCGGGCGCGCGGGATCAGGTTGGGGACCGCAGCTTCCTTGGCCGGGATCCAGATCAGCGTGATCGACTCGATCAGGAACGTGGCGATGGTCGCCCACAGAACGACCAGCGCGCCGCTGGCGCCGGCCAGCGCCACCAGCGGAATCGAGGCGAAGAGCACGAACCGGAGCAGGTCGCAGATGACCATCGTCCACCGGCGGTCGAACCGGTCGGCGAGCACGCCGGCGACCGGACCGAGCACCAGGGCGGGGAGCAGCCGGATGGCGATGACGCCACCGAACACCGCGCCCTTCGCGGTGTTGCCCTGCACCTGGGATGCGGCGAAGACCGAGGTGGCCAGCAGGCCGAGCCAGTCACCGAAGGAGGCCGCGCCGAGCACGATCCAGAGCCGCCGGAACGGCCGGATCCGCAGGACCGAGCGGATCGCGGCGTAGCCGGACGGATCGACCTGGCCGGTGCTGGACTGGTTGGCGGCGTTGCCCGACTGGTCACCCGAGCGCGACACGCCGGGCGACTCGCCGCTGTTCTGGCTTTCGATGGCCGTACCTCCACGTGCCGGCCCATCCCTGGGCATCCCCGGTGGAACACTCTAGACCCGGTGGGGGGCCGCCCCACCGGCGACATTCTCCTGCTCGCTGAGCCTAGGCCGCCGGAGACGCAGACCGCAGCCCGGACATACGCGAGGGTATTTCGCATTCATCGTCAGACAGTTAGCGTGCTCACGTGGCCATCGAAAGCGACAAACTTCGCGAGCGCCTGGATCGGGCGACCGCTCACCTCGACCCGCCGTACGCGGTGGTCAACCTCACCGCCTTCGACGCCAACTCGGCCGCCCTGGCCGAGCGCGCCGCCGGCAAGCCGGTCCGATTGGCCAGCAAATCGGTCCGTGCCCGTGAGTTGATCAGCCGAGCCCTCGCCCGACCCGGCTGGCAGGGCGTGATGGCGTTCACCCTGCCCGAGGCGATCTGGCTGGTCCGGGCCGGCGTGAGCGACGATGTCCTGGTCGCGTACCCGAGCGTGGACCGCGCGGCGCTCGCCGAGCTGGCCACCGACCCGACGCTCGCCGACGCGATCACCCTGATGATCGACGGCACCGGGCAGCTCGACCTGATCGACGACGTCCGCGCACCCGGGCAGCGCGCCGAGCTGCGAGTCTGCCTGGACCTGGACGCTTCCTGGCAGCCGATACGCGGGGTGCACGTCGGCGTTCGCCGCTCACCGGTGCACAGCGCCCGGGCGGCCGGCCTACTCGCCGCCACCGTCACCCGCCGCGCCGGCTACCGGCTGGTCGGCCTCATGTCGTACGAGGCGCAGATCGCCGGTCTGGGCGACGCGCCGCCCGGGCAGGCGCTGCTGGCCGGTGCGATCAGGCTGGCCCAGCGCAGGTCGTACCGCGAGTTGCTGGCCCGCCGGGGCGCGGCGGTGGCCGCGGTACGCGAGCACGCCGACCTGGAGTTCGTCAACGGCGGCGGCACCGGCAGCGTGGCCGCCACCAGCGCCGATCCCGCGGTCACCGAGGTCACCGCGGGATCGGGCCTGTACGGGCCGACGCTGTTCGACGCGTACCGCGCCTGGCGACCCACCCCTGCGGCGTTCTTCGCCTGCGCGGTGGTCCGCCGGCCGACGCCGGAGTTGGCGACGGTGCTCGGCGGCGGCTGGATCGCCTCCGGCCCGGCCGCCGACAGCCGACTGCCCCAGCCGTGGCTACCGGCCGGGCTCAAGCTGGTTGGCACCGAGGGCGCCGGCGAGGTGCAGACCCCGCTGTCCGGTGCGGCGGCGGCCACCCTGCGCGTCGGCGACCGGGTGTGGTTTCGGCACGCCAAGGCCGGCGAGCTGTGTGAACGGGTCAACGAGCTGCACCTGGTCGAGGGGGATCAGGTCGTGGCGACCGTCCCCACCTACCGGGGTGAGGGGCAGGCATTCCTCTGAGGCGCCGCCCGCCCCGGGCCCGTGAGCGCGGCTCAGGCGGGCTGGGCCGTCCCGGCCTGTTGCTCGGCGATGGACCGGCCGCTGTCCGGGCCGTCGACCTGGCGGTGCAGGTATTCCCGGATCAGTGCCTTCGCCTCGAGCAGCACCCGCTCGTCGCCGTCGGACTTCCGCCGGAACGCGAGCTTGATCAGCGCGTCCGCCGCCTCGACCGCGATCTCCAGGACGAAGCGCAGCTTAGGTACGTCAGTGAGCCCGAAACGCTCGGTGAGCACCCGGGCCAACTGATCGGCGATCACGCCGTTGTTGTCCCGCTGCTCGTCGAGCAGGTGCAGGTCGACCACGTCGCCGAAGTGCAGAGTACGGAAGCCGGGGACGGTGCGGTGCATCGTGATGTATTCGTCGATCCCCGCGTCGACGCCGTCCCACCAGTGGGTCATCTCGTCGGAGGCGAACCGCTCGTCGAGGCGCTGGAGGTAGGACTCCATCGTGCGCAGGGTCAACGCCTGCACGATCGCCCGCTTGTCCGGAAAGAACTGGTAGACCGACCCGATCGCCACTTCGGCACGCTCGGCGAGCAGGGTCGTGGTCAGCCCCTCGTACCCCACCTCGTCGACGAGTTCGGCGCAGGCATCCAACATGCGCTGTACGCGCGCGACACTTCGACCCTGCACCGGTACGCGGCGCAGCGGCCCGGTCGTGGCGGCTGGTGTGGACACTCGGTGCCACCCCCCTTCGACGGATGAACATATCTCCACGTCACGAGTCCGTGACTACCGGTACAACGAGCGGATCGCAATTGCGGTATTTACCAGCTAGAACGTTCCTGATATGAAGTCAGTTCATATTCATGAATGAGGAGCGCGCATGGTTGGCACCGCATCGCTCACCGCCCCGTGGTCCAACTGGGCGGGCAACCAGCGTGGCAGCGCCACCACGATCCTGCGCCCCGGCTCGCCGGGCGACGTCGCAGAAGCAGTCCGACTGGCTGCGGCCGACGGTGGTCGGATCCGCGTGACGGGCAGCGGCCACTCGTTCACCGCCGTCGCGCTCGCCGACGACCGCCGGATGGAACTGTCCGAACTGAACACCATGGTGAGCGTCGACGTCGCACACCGACTGGTCACCGTACCGGCGGGAATGACCCTGCACGCCCTCAACGGCCTGCTCGCCCGACACGGCCTCGCGCTGCCCAACCTCGGCGACATCGACGCGCAGACCGTCGCCGGGGCGATCTCCACGGGCACCCACGGCACCGGCGCCGGGTGGGGGTGCCTGTCCACCTTCGTCGAGGCGATCACCCTGGTCACCGGCACCGGCGAGGTGCTGCACTGCTCCGCCGACGACAATCCTGACGTCTTCGCCGCCGCCCGGGTGTCACTCGGTGCGCTCGGCGTCCTGGTCGAGGTGACCCTGCGCTGCGTGGACGCCTTCGTGCTGCGCGCCCACGAACGCCCGGCCGAGCTGGCCGAGGTGCTTGGCGACCTGCCCGCGCTGATCGGCGGGCACGACCACGTCGAGTTCTACTGGTTCCCCTACACCCAGCGGGTCCAGGTCAAGACCAACGACCGGGTACCCGCCAACGACCGGCCACTGCCCCGCTGGCGCGGCTGGTTGGACGACGACTTCCTGGCCAACACCGTCTTCGCCGGCGCCTGCCGACTCGGCCGGGCCGTGCCCGCGCTGGCCCCGCGGATCAGCGCGGTCTCCGCCCGCGCCCTCACCGAACGCCAGTACACCGGCCGCTCCGACCGGGTGTTCTGCACCCCGCGCCGGGTCCGTTTCGTGGAGATGGAGTACGGCCTGCCCCGCGAGGCACTGCCCGAGGCACTCGCCGCGCTCCAGCGGATCGTCGACGGGCTGCCGTTCAAGGTGCTCTTCCCGGTGGAGGTGCGATTCACCGCCGCCGACGACATCTGGCTGTCGCACGGCTACGGCCGGGACAACGCCTACATCGCCGTGCACCAGTACGTCGGCATGCCGTACGAGCCGTACTTCCGGGCCTTCGAGGAGGTGGCCGCCGGGCTGGGGGGCCGCCCGCACTGGGGCAAGCTGCACTACCGCGATGCCGCCTCGCTGGCTGGCGCCTACCCCCGCTTCGCCGACTTCCAGGCGCTCCGCGACCGGCTGGACCCCAACCGCGTCTTCACCAACCCCCACCTGAACCACGTCCTCGGCGCCTGACGACCGCACCGGCCATGATCGACTCCGGATCCATGAGACCGGGCTATCCCGACCGGGCGGGATACCGCGACATCACTGAAAACGGTGACGATCACGCGAGGAGCAGAGCAGGGTCACTCCGTGCGGGGAGCGGCCTTGCGGGGGGCGGCCTTCTTGGCCGGGGCCGTCTTGGCCGCAGTGGTCGCCTTGGCCGTCGTGGTCTTCTTCGCGACGGTGGACTTGCTGGCGGCGGCCGTCTTCTTGGTGGCCGTGGCCTTCTTCGCCGGGGCCTTCTTCGCCGCCGCCTTCTTACGCGGCGCCGGACCCTTTGCCCGCTTCTCGGCCAGCATCTCGGACGCTTCCTCGATGCTCAACTCCTCCGGAGTCTGCCCGCGCCGCAGCGACGCGTTGAACTCTCCGTCGGTGACGTACGGGCCGAACCGGCCGTCCTTGATCACCAGCGGCTTCTCGGTCGCCGGGTCGACGCCCATCTCGCGCAGTGGCGGTGCCGCGGCACGCCGTCCACGGGCCTTCGGGGCGGCCAGCAGGACCAGCGCCTCGTCCAGGCCGATCGTAAACATCTGGTCCTCGGACTCGAGCGAACGGAACTCCTCGCCCCGCTTGACGTACGGGCCGTAGCGGCCGTTGTTCGCGAAGACCTCGACGCCGTCGGGCGCGACACCGATCAGCCGGGGAAGGCTGAGCAGCTTGAGCGCCTCATCCAGGGTCAGCGAGTCCGGTGTCTGTGTACGCAGCAGCGAGGACTTCCGCTCACCGCTGGACACGTACGGGCCGAACCGGCCGGACTTGAGCACGATCGGCTCGCCGGTCGCCGGGTCGTCGCCGAGCTTGCGCTCGCCGCTGCCGCCGAGGAACAGCTCGTGCACCTTCTCCGGGGTCAGCTCGTCCGGGGCCAGGCCCTCCGGGATCGGCGCCCGGTCACCCTGGGCGCTGCCCTCCTCGCCCTCGCCGGCGGCGGCCGGTGTCGGCTGCTCGCCGCCGGGCAGCTCCCGCTGCAGGTACGGCCCGTACCGGCCGACCCGCACGACGATCTCGCGGCCGTCGTCGTCGGTGAAGAGCGGGATGGAGTTGACGCTGCGGGCGTCGATGTCGCTGAGGTTCTCGGTGACCAGCTTCTTGAGCCCGCCGGAACGAGCGATGCCCTGGTCACCGGCGCCGTTGGAGCTGCCGAAGTAGAACGCGGTGAGGAAGTCGATCGCGGCGTGGTCACCGCCGGCGATCTCGTCCAGCTCGTTCTCCATGGTGGCCGTGAAGTCGTAGTCGATGAGGCGGGGGTAGTGCCGCTCCATCAGCCCGATCACCGCGAAGGCCAGGAAGGTCGGGATCATCGCCTGGCCGCGCTTGGTGACGTACCCCCGGTCCTGGATCGTCTGCATGATCGACGCGTAGGTGGATGGGCGGCCGATGCCCAGCTCTTCCAGGGCCTTGACCAGCGACGCTTCGGTGTAGCGCGACGGCGGCTGAGTGTGGTGGCCCTGCGCGGCCAACTCGTCGGCGGTCAACGGCTGGTCCTTGACCAGGGTGGGCAGCCGGCGCTCGGCGTCCTCGGCCTCGGCGTTCTCGTCGTCGCTGGACTCGACGTACGCGCGCAGGAAGCCCGGGTCGGTGATGGTCTTGCCGGTCGCGCCGAAGTCGGCTTCCTCCTGCGAGGTGGAGACCGCGCGGATGCGCACCGAGACGCTGGAGCCGACCGCGTCGGTCATCTGCGAGGCGATGGTGCGCCGCCAGATCAGCTCGTAGAGCTTGAACTCCTCGGCGGACAGCTCCTTGGCGACCTCGCCCGGGGTGCGGAAGTTGTCCCCCGCCGGGCGGATCGCCTCGTGCGCCTCCTGCGCGTTCTTCACCTTGCCGGTGTAGCGGCGGGGCTCCGGCGGCACACTGCGCTCGCCGTACAGCTCGACGATCTGCCGGCGGGCCGCCGAGATGGCGGTTTCCGACAGGTTCACCGAGTCGGTACGCATATAGGTGATGTAGCCGTTCTCGTACAGGCGCTGCGCGGTGCGCATCGTCTGCTGCGACGACAGGCGCAGCTTGCGGGCCGCCTCCTGCTGGAGCGTGGAGGTGATGAACGGCGCGTACGGGCGGCGACGGTAGGGCTTCTCCTCGACCCGGGTGACCGTGAACGGCCGCCCGTCGAGCCGGGCCGCGAGCCCACGGGCGCCGCTCTCGTCCAGGTGCACGACACCGGCACCGGGCTTCACCCGGCCAGTGGTCGGCTCGAAGTCCCTACCGGAGGCGATCCGGTCGCCGTTCAACGCGATCAGGGTGGCGTTGAACGCACGCGGGCCCTCGCCGGCGTTGGTCACGGCGAGGGTGGCCAGGATGTCCCAGTACTCGGCGGTGCGGAAGGCCATCCGCTGCCGCTCCCGCTCAACCACGATGCGGGTCGCCACGGACTGCACCCGGCCGGCCGAGAGCCTCGGCATGACCTTCTTCCACAGCACCGGGGAGACCTCGTAGCCGTACAGCCGATCGAGGATCCGCCGGGCCTCCTGGGCGTCGACCAGGTCGCGGTCGATCTCCCGGGGGTTGGCCACCGCCGCCTGGATCGCCGGCTTGGTGATCTCGTGGAAGACCATCCGCTTGACCGGGACCTTGGGCTTGAGCGTCTCGACCAGGTGCCAGGCGATCGCCTCGCCCTCGCGGTCCTCATCCGTCGCCAGGAAGATCTCGTCGACTTCCTTGGCCAGCTTCATCAGCTTGCTGATCTGCTGCTTACGGTCGGCGGAGACGACGTAGAGCGCGTGGAAGCCGTTGTCCACGTCCACCCCGAGCCGGGCCCAGGGTTCCTTCTTGTATTTGGCCGGCACGTCGGCGGCGTTGCGCGGCAGGTCGCGGACGTGACCGAAGCTGGCCTCCACGACGTACCCCGGGCCGAGGTAGCCCGAGATCGTCTTGGCCTTCGCCGGTGACTCGACGATGACCAGACGGGTGGTTCCAGCGTTACTTGGCACGTCTCTCCCCGACCTCACTCCTGCTCGTGGCCTGCTGGCGCCCGGACAGCGGCCGCTTTCGACCCCGCCGTCGCACCGGCGGTCCGGATGTCCAACGTAACGCGCCGCCCGCGTTTCGGGTTTCGCGGGCCACAAACCGCTACGGCGCGGCGGTCGACGCCCGCCCCGCCGCGCTCAGCACTGCCGGACGGCGCCACCGTACACCGTGAGTAGGGCTCGAAGCGGGTCACTGTGCGGATGGCGGGCCCACGGACGGGGTCCGACCCGTCCGTTTTTCGCCTGGATCGGCCCGCCGGCTGTCCGGCACCGGACACCCGGCAGCCGCCCCCACATTGTTAACAATTGGGCGAGATGACCGGTTCAGGGTCGGGTCGGCCACGCGTCGGCAGGTGCCGCGCGCGGCGGCCCACCGACCAGCTCGGCGAGCCGGCCCAACCTGCGCCGACCAGTGATCCGGTACGCCGGGCCGCCCTCAGCCGGGCCGAGCAGCGTGCCAGCGAGCCCGGCGGCGGCGAGCGCCACCCCGATCGCCTCCCAGCACTCCTGGTCGTCCGCACCGAGCCGCAACAGGAAGCCGCCGGGTTGCTCCGGCGTCCCGGCGGCGGCGAGCCACAGCCGCAGCCGCCGGCCGGTCAGATGAAAGGTGGCCGGTGGGCGTTTCGCCGGACCGTGCAGCCAGGCGGCCGCGAGCGGCTTCAAGACCCGGGTGTACGACGTACGGACGGCGTGTCGCTCGCCCTCGGTCGGCTCCCAGCTCGCCGCCAGCCCACGCGACGCCAGTTCGGCGACGAGCACGTGCACCCGCCACGCGGCGTCCACCTGCACCGACAGGCGGGCCGTGCCACCCATCCGGACCACCTCGCCTGGCCCGGCGAGCAGACCGGCCAGGTCGGCGACGGTTGGCTCGGCCGCCTCCGCGCCGAAGAAGACAAGTTGCCGGCCCGCGTCCTCGGTCGGCGGGGGGCCGGGCTGAGCTGGCCCACCGCGGCGGCGCGGCAGGCCGGATACCGGTGAGCCTGGTGTCGGTGTGCCTGGTGTCGGCTCGCCGGGCTCGGGGGCGGGAAACAGTGCCGGTGGCTGCGCCGCCGGGGAATCGCCGAGCCCGCTCAGCGACACTCCGGCACCTCGTCGAATGCCTGTTTCAACTCCTCGGAGTTGAGCTTGCTGGTGTCCAGTGCGCTGGCGTCGTACTCCTTGTTGAGGGTCTCCACCGCGGACCGCACGCCGTCGTAGAAGACCGTCGGCTCGCCGATGCCCAACCCGTCGATGGTGTCCCGGGCACGGCCGTAGGCGTCCCGCATCTTCCCCAGTGAGCTGCGGAAACCGGCGGAGATGGCCGGGCCGTTGTCGGTCTCCGGGACGCCCGCCTGCTCCACCTTGCGGCGCGCGGCCTCGCTGGCCTGCTCCGCCCCATCGAAGAGCCGCACCAGGTTCTCCTTGGCCTGCGCCGGCGTGGTCTGCGCGGTCATCTGCTCGTCGGTGCTGCTGGTCAACTTGCTGATCTCCGAGCGCCACGGGGTGAGCGCGCCGCAGACCGAGGCCGCCCAGGCCCGTGGGCTGGGGCCCCCGCCGCAGCCGGCGAGCACGACGACGATCGCGGCCAGGACCACCGTGAACTTTCCGGCGGCAGACGCCCGGCACGTACGCATGCGTTGCAGCGTACGGCCTTTGGCCAGGTGTGGCATCGGGCCGGACGGCCCGGGTCCCCGGTCGACGGGTACGTCGACCGGGGACCCCGTGCCGGTGCTGGATCAGGCGTTGACCGTCTCCGGCCGGTGGTCGGTGCTCCCCGCGCCGGTGTTGCCATCGGCGTCGGAGTCCATCGCGATGCCCTTGCGCTTGCTGAACACCACCGACGCCACGATGATCAGCGTCGCGACCAGCGCGATGCCGACCCGCAGGCCGACGTTGCGGTCGTCGCCGACGCTGTACGCCACCACGGCGGGCGCGATCAGCAGCGAGACCAGGTTCATCACCTTGAGCAGCGGGTTGATCGCCGGGCCGGCGGTGTCCTTGAACGGGTCGCCGACGGTGTCGCCGATGACCGTGGCGGCGTGCGCCTCGGATCCCTTACCGCCGTACGCGCCGTCCTCGACCAACTTCTTGGCGTTGTCCCAGGCCCCACCGGAGTTGGACAGGAAGACCGCCATCAGGGTGCCGGCACCGATCGCACCGGCCAGATACGCCGCGAGTGCGCCGGGCCCGAGGCCGAAGCCGACCGCGATCGGCGCCAGGATGGCGAGCAGGCCGGGGGTCACCAGCTCGCGTTGCGCGTCCCGGGTGCAGATGTCGACGACCTTGCCGTACTCCGGGCGCTGGGTGCCGTCCATGATGCCGGGCAGCTCACGGAACTGCCGGCGGACCTCCATCACCACGGCGCCGGCCGAGCGGGACACCGCGTTGATGGCCAGCCCGGAGAAGAGGAAGACCACCGCGGCACCGATGATCAGGCCGACCAGGTTGCGCGGGTTCGCCACGTTCAGCGAGTTGAGGATCTCGGTGCCGACGTCGCCCACGTTGGCGTCCGCGTACGCGCTGCGCAGCGAGTCGGTGTACGAGCCGAACAGCGCGGTCGCGGCGAGCACCGCGGTGGCGATCGCGATGCCCTTGGTGATCGCCTTGGTGGTGTTGCCCACCGCGTCCAGCTCGGTGAGCGTGCGAGCGCCGTGCTCGTCGATGTCACCGGACATCTCAGCGATGCCCTGGGCGTTGTCGGAGATCGGCCCGAAGGTGTCCATCGCGACGATCACGCCGACCGTGGTGAGCAGGCCGGTGCCCGCCAGCGCCACCGCGAACAGCGACAGGGTGATGGAGCTGCCGCCGAGCAGGAACGCGCCGAAGACACCCGCGCCGATCAGCAGCGCCGAGTAGACCGCCGACTCCAGACCGATGCTGATGCCGGCCAGGATCACGGTGGCGGCACCGGTCTGCGAGCTCTTGCCGATGTCCTGCACCGGGCGCCGGTTGGTCTCGGTGAAGTAGCCGGTCAGCGCCTGGATCGCGGCGGCCAGCGCGATACCGATCACGACCGCGCCGATCGCCACCAGCCGCGGGTTGCCGTCGATCGGGGTGCCGTCGGCGTTGCGGAGCCCACCCTCCAGGCCACCGAAGGTCGCCGGCAGGTAGGCGTAGGCGGCGATCGCCACCAGCACCGCGGAGAGCACCGCGGACAGGTAGAACGCCCGGTTGATCGCGGTCAGGGCGTTGCGGTCGGACGCGCGCAGCCGGGTGATGAAGACGCCGACGATCGCGATCAGCACGCCGATGGTGGAGATGATCAGCGGGAAGACCAGGCCGTCCTCGCCGAACGCGGCGCGGCCGAGGATCAGCGCGGCGACCAGGGTGACCGCGTACGACTCGAACAGGTCGGCGGCCATGCCGGCGCAGTCACCGACGTTGTCGCCCACGTTGTCGGCGATGGTGGCGGGGTTGCGTGGGTCGTCCTCGGGGATGCCCTGCTCGACCTTGCCGACCAGGTCGGCGCCGACGTCGGCGGCCTTGGTGAAGATGCCGCCGCCGACCCGCATGAACATCGCGAGCAGCGCGGCGCCGAAGCCGAAGCCCTCCAGCACGGTCGGCGCGTCACCCCGGTAGACCAGGACGACCAGCGCGGCACCGACGAGGCCGAGACCGACGGTGAGGAAGCCGACGACGCCGCCGGTCCGAAACGCGATCTTCATGGCCACCTCGCGGCCGCCTGCCCGCTCCCTCGCGGCGGCGGCCACGCGCAGGTTGGCGCGGGTTGCCAGCCACATGCCGGCGCCGCCGATGAAGGCGCTGAACAGGGCGCCCACGACGAAGAAGAGCGAGCGGCCGATCTTCACCGCGAGCTCGCTGCCATCGGTGTCGCGCACCGGGAGCAGGAAGAGCAGCACCACGGCAACGACGACGAAGATCGCCAGGGTGCGGAATTGGCGGAGCAGGTAGGCCGAGGCGCCCTCCTGGACCGCCTCCGAGATCTCCTGCATTTTGTTGGTGCCCTTACCAGCGGCCAGCACCGTTTTTGTCAGGGCGGCAGCGAAACCGAGCGCCACCAGCGCGACTACCGCGGCGATGACGACGTAGGTGACATTGCTTCCGGTAAGGGAAAGCCCGCCGCCGTCGGCGGCCAAGGTCTCGGACATCTGTGTCCTCCTGTTACCGAACAATCGCGCCGGTGAGTGGAGACGCACTGACCGACGCCTGAATGCGGACTCGCAAGCGCGCGCCAACCCACCAGCGGACCAGCGATGACCACCCAAACCCGCTGGCTGCGGGATGGATCACTTGCTGACAACCCGGGTACTGTAGCCCTCCGCAGTGTTGGAGGTCACACGCAGGTGCCACCGTGTCGCGATGATCTTCGTCGCTGTGTTATGAAACGAAATCTGATATAGGGATCGGTCCATGAAAACAAGGCCGCGTCCCCAGCTGGGGACGCGGCCTGGGAATCGGAATGGGTCAGCGGCCGACCGGCCACACCATCCGCACCTCAGTGCCGATGCCCTCGTCGACCGGGCGCACCTGCAGGTCCTCGACGAAGCCGGCGAGCAGCGCGAAGCCGACGCCGGTGGTCAACGCCTCATCGGTGAGCGACTCGTTGGCCAGCTCGTCCGGCGGCAACGCGGTCAGACCGATGCCAGCCTCGATCGGTGCCCGGTCCACCACCCGCACCGAGTACGAGCCGCCGTCGGACATCTCCACCAGCACCGGGTCGGGCAGGCCGTACTGCCGGTGCAGGGCCACCGCGCGGGTGCACGCCTCGCCGATGGCCAGGCGCACCTCGTCCAGCAGATCCTCCCGCACGCCGGCACGCCGGGCGACGGCGACGCCGACCAGCCTGGCGGTACGCACATGCACCGGGGCGGGCGAGAACGAGAGCTTGACGGTCGCCATCACGCGCCGGCGCCCGCCGAGTCGGCGCTGATCGCCGCGTCGACCGTCGGGTGCAACGGAAACACCTGGTCCAGTGCGGTGATCCGAAAGATCTTGAGCAGTGGCTCCTTGTCGCAGACCAGGGCGAACGAACCGCCGGCCGCGCGGAGCCGCTTGAGCGCGCCGACCAGCACGCCCAACCCGGTGGAGTCGAGGAAATCCACCCGACCGAGGTCGACCACCACGTGACGGGCGCCACCGTCAATCAGTTCGAGGAGCCGTTCGCGCAGCCGGGGCGCGGTGTAGACGTCCACCTCACCACCAACCTCGAGCACCGTGTGCTCGCCCACGGTGCGGGTCGCCAGCAACAGCTCCATCGGTCCTCCTCGCCAGAGCCGTAAACTCTCGTGGGCATCTAACCACTACCGCCGGGACACCCTGCGGTCACCGGCGGCGGCTTCCCTATACCCCCCGGCCCGACTTTTCATCTCCGAACACCAGTGCGAGAGTGCAGGGCGTGACCTCCAACGACTTCAGCTCGGCGCGTCCTACGCCGCGCCACGACCTGGAGTCGTCGTCCGCGGCCACCGTATCCGCTGGTCCCGACCCCGGGCCATCGCCGGCCGACCTGCTGCGCCGGCTGCGTGCCCGGAGCGCCGGCGACCCGGTCACCCACGTCGAGCGGGTGCCGGCCCGCGCCGGGGTGCCCGCGCCATGGCCGTCGTGGGCGCCGGTGGAGTTGCGCGCGGCGTTCACCCGGCGCGGCGTGGTCGCGCCCTGGCAGCACCAGGCCGAGGCGGCCAACCTGGCGTACGAGGGCGAGCACGTGGTGGTCGCCACCGGCACCGCGTCCGGCAAGTCATTGGCGTACCAGCTCCCGGCGCTGGCCACCCTGCTCGCCGACCCCCGGGCCACCGTGCTCTATCTGGCGCCGACCAAGGCGCTCGCCGCCGACCAGCTGCGGTCCGTCGCCGCGCTGGAGCTGGAGGGAGTCCGCCCAGCCTGCTATGACGGGGACACTCCGCGCGCCGAGCGGGAGTGGATCCGCCGGCACTCCCGGTTCGTGTTGACCAACCCCGACATGCTGCACCACGGCGTCCTGCCCGGGCATGCCCAATGGTCCGGTTTCCTGCGCCGACTCGCGTATGTGGTGATCGACGAGTGCCACACCTACCGAGGGGTGTTCGGCTCGCACGTGGCCCACGTACTGCGTCGGCTGCGCCGGCAATGCGCCCGGTTCGGTGCCACCCCGGTGTTCGTACTCGCCTCGGCGACCTCCGGTGATCCGGCGACCGCGGCCGGACGGCTGACCGGCCTGCCGGTGACGGCGGTCACCGAGGACGCGTCACCGCGCGGCGGGGTGACCTTCGCACTCTGGGAGCCGCCGCTGCTGCCACCCGACTCCTCGGCGTCCTCGGCGGTGCCCGCACAGGCGACGGGCGGGCACGACGGCGCGACGGACCTCATCCAGGTCCGCCGGTCGGCGCTGCGCGAGACCGCGGACCTGCTCGCCGACACGGTCGCCGAGGGAGTACGCACACTCGCGTTCGTCCGCTCCCGCAAGGGCGCCGAGGTCGTGGCGGCCAGTGCGCGCCGGGCGCTGGACGACGCGGTGCCCGGGCTCGGCGACCGGGTGGCCGCCTACCGGGGCGGCTACCTGCGCGAGGAGCGGCGCGAACTGGAACGGGCGCTGCTGCACGGCGACCTGCTCGGCCTGGCCTCCACCAACGCGCTGGAGCTGGGCGTGGACCTGGTCGGGCTGGACGCGGTGCTGATCTGCGGCTACCCGGGCACCCGGGCGTCACTGTGGCAGCAGGCGGGCCGCGCCGGACGCTCCGGGCAGGAGGCCCTCGCGGTGCTGGTGGCCCGGGACGACCCACTGGACACCTACCTGGTGCACCACCCGGAGGCGATCTTCGGCGCGCCGGTGGAGGCGACGGTGCTCGACCCGACCAACCCGTACGTGCTGGCACCGCAACTCGCCTGCGCCGCGGTCGAGGCGCCGCTCACCCCGGCCGACCTGGCACTCTTCGGTGACGGGGCGAAGGAGGCGGTCGACGAGCTGGTGGCGGCCGGGGCGCTGCGGCAGCGGCCCACTGGTTGGTACTGGCGACACCGGGAGCGGCCCGAGGTGGACCTGCGCGGCCAGGGCGGTGCCCCGGTCTGCGTGGTGGAGTCGTCGACCGGCCGGCTGCTCGGCACGGTCGACGGCGGCTCCTCGCATTTCCTGCTCCACTCCGGCGCGGTCCATCTGCACCAGGGAGTCTCGTACGTGGTCGACGAGCTCGACCTCGCCGACGGTTGCGCGTTGGTGCACGCCGAGGAGCCGGACTGGTCCACCCATGCTCGCGACGTCACCGATCTGTCCGTGGTGTCGGTGCGCTCCTACGTGGACGCCGGTCCGGTCGGCATGTTCCTCGGCGAGGTGGACGTGACCAGTCAGGTGGTGTCGTACCAGCGGCGGCGGATCGCCACCGGCGAGGTGATCGACACCCGACCGCTCGACCTGCCCACCCGGGAACTGCGCACGGTGGCGGTCTGGTTCACCCTGTCGCCGCAGTCGTTGGCTCTTGCCGGAGTCCAGTCGGCCGACGTGCCGGGCGCGTTGCACGCCGCCGAACACGCCGCGATCGGTCTGCTGCCGCTGATGGCCACCTGCGACCGGTGGGACATCGGCGGGCTCTCCACTGCGGTTCACCCGGACACCGAGGCGCCGACCGTCTTCGTCTACGACGGGCACCCGGGCGGCGCCGGGTTCGCCGAGCGGGCGTACGGGACGGCGTCGGCGTGGCTGCGGGCCACCCGGGACGCGATCGCCGAGTGCGGCTGCGAGGCCGGCTGCCCGTCCTGCGTGCAGTCCCCGAAGTGCGGCAACGGCAACAACCCGCTCTCCAAGCCGGACGCGATCCGGGTGCTCGACGTGGTGTTGGCGAACCTGCCCGCCTGAGTCCGGGTTGCATGAATCCGCCCGACGCGGGGCACAATGATGTGGGAGCGCTTCCATCGATGCCTGTCCTGCCGTTCACCCCCGCGACCCGAGGAGGAGCCGTGGCCGACACCATCGCCGAGACCGTCGACCTGCTCTACACCATCGACCAGGAACAACTCACCCTGGACCAGCAGATCGCGCTCGGGTCCGCGCTGGCTGCTCTGGCCCAGGCGGAACGGCTGGAGCAGATCAACGAACGACTGCGCGACATCCACCAGGTCCTCAACGGCTGGGCGCTGCGGGCCGCAACAGCCGACGGTCGCTGACGTCTTCTCCCCGATCCGGCACAGGCGCCACTGATCTGCGGGCAGGAACGCAGGGGTTGGCGGGCTGTGCGAGACTCCGGCGGACCAACCCCTGAGGAGTTTGAATGCAGCTCGACAATCTGCAGAACCAGCAGCAGTTCTACGTTCGCCAGCGACTGCGCATGATGGTCAACCAGTACGAGGTTCGGACGGTTTCCCCGGACGGCACCGAGGGTGAGCTGCTGGCATTCGCGCAGCAGAAGCGGCTCGCCTTCAAGGAGCAGGTGACGATCTACACGGACGACTCCAAGCAGCAGCCCCTGCTCGGGTTCAAGGCCCGCCAGCGCATCGACCTCGGCGCCACGTACGACGTCACCGACGCGGCCGGCAACCCGATCGGCTTGTTCCGCAAGGACTTCGCCCAGTCGCTGCTCCGCTCCACCTGGCACGTCGAGCAGGCCGGCCTGCCGCAGGTGACGGGCCAGGAGCGCAGCATGCCGGTGGCGCTGCTCCGCCGGTTCGTCGACTCGCTGTCCTGGCTGCCGTACCACTTCGACTTCACCGCTGGCGGCCAACCGGTCTTCACCGTGGTCAAGAAGTGGGGCCTGCGCGACAAGTACATCGTCGAGGTGCAGAACCCGCAGATCGATCGCCGCCTGGTCATCGCGATGGCCGTCGCCCTCGACGCGCTCCAGTCCCGCTGACCCACCCGGCCTCACCGGCCGCCCGCTCCTCGGCCGCTTGCCGGGACATGGCCCTGGGCCTGGTCCCGGCCAGCAGGCCGTCGGTGGCTGGCTTGGTCCCGGCCGGCAAGCCGTCGAGTGCTCGACTCCCGGGCCGCAGGCCGTCGAGTGCTCGACTCCCGGGCGGGAGGCCCGGATGGGGTCGGGCGCCCCTATCGAACTGATGTCGTAAACGCATCGCGCCGCCTGATATCGCAACCGATTCAGCTCCACAGCGCGCTCATCGACCCCGCACCGACGGACCCCGTCTCGCTCAGTCGCGAACCGGGCCGGCGCGGGCCGTTGACGAGACGACCCGGGTCAGCCCGGGAAGTGGTGTGAACGCCACCTCGACGGTCACCAGCAGGTCCAGTCCGTCGAGGCGACAGCCGACCAGCCGACCACCGTTGCGGCTGGTGATGTCGGCAGCGGACGCGCAGGCCGTCGGTTGGCCGTCGAGTGCCCGGGCGGCCCCGGCCAGCGCGCCGAGATCGGCTGCCACCGCCGCCCGCTGACCTGCCATCCCGACTGCGACGATGGCGGCGGCGTACGTCCCGAACAGCACGAAGACCAGCCCTATCGCCAACAGCAGGATCGTCGCACCACCCCGTTCCGCGTCCGGCCGATCATCATCGTGCCGCTCGGCGTTCGGTCTGTTGCCGAAGCGGAGTGACCGACCATCAGTTCGTCGCACTACCAACTCCCCCGCCAGAGCCCGGTTCCACGGCTGCGACGGCGGTGGCGACCACGGTGATCCGCGGTAGTCGGCCGCCCAGCGTGCGGACGGGCGCGCGTACCGTCGTCTGCACCCGGTCGCCGTCGACGGACACCGACACCTCCGCCCCCGGCGGCGCCGCGCGCCCGCCTTCCGCGCTGCCGTCGGCACCCCGGGCGGCGGCCAACGCCGCCTCCCGGGCCGCGTGCAGGCAGCTCGCCTGTGCGCTGACGGCGTTGACCGCGGTCAGGCCGGCCAGCAGGAGCAGGAGCAGCGCCGGCAGGCCGGCCGCCAGTTCGGCGGTGAACGACCCTCGGTCCCCGCCGGCAGCGCGTTCGACAGCGCGGAATCTCCACCCGTCGCCAGCCGGCCGACCAGGAGCGCCAGACCTCGGATCGCGGCCGGCCTGCCGGCGCCCGATCACTTCAGTGCCCGGTCGATGACGGCGGTCAGTGCCGACTGGACGTTGCCGGAGGTCAGCACCTTCAACAGGATTCCGGCGAAGGCGACTGCGGCGAGCGTGCCGACGGCGTACTCGGCCGTGTTCATTCCGGCGTCACCGCGCAGGCGTGCGAAGAGTTTGCGCATGGCTGTTTCCCTTCTCGATGGGTCAGAGCACGTCGCCGAGAACGGCGACGATCACCGGCACCAGGCCGGCGAGAATGAACGCCGGCAGGAAGCAGAGCCCCAGCGGCAGGACGATGAGCACGCCGGCCCGACGAGCCGACGCCTCGGCAGCGGTGGCCCGGTCGGCACGTAGGTCATCGGCGAGCCGGGTCAGTGCACCGGCCAGGGCGGCACCACTGTTGGCCGAACGCAACGCCGCCGCGGTCAGGCGCTCCGCGCCGGGCACCCCGTCCAGCGCGGACCACGCCTCCGCCGGGCCACCGCCGAGGAGCAGCGTGCGGCCGACTCGGGCCAACCGGCCGGCGAGCGGCCCGTCCAACGCTTCGGCGACGGCCAGCACCGAACGATCCACCGGAGCACCCGCCCGCATCGCCGCAGCCAGAAGGTCGACGGCGAGTGGCAGGTCGGCGGCCTCCTGGAGCCGCCGCTTACGCACGCTCGGCGACTCGATCCGCCGCAACAGGAGATCCAGCAGGAATGCGGCCGGGACCGCACCGAGCAGCCCAAGCCAGCCCTCGACGACCACGGCCACGGCGAGACCGCCCAACGCCGCGGCGATCCGGATCGCGTCCGGTCGCCGAATGGCTGAGCTGCGTCGGCTTACTGAGCTGCGCCGGCTCGCTGAGCTGCGCCGGATGGCTGAGCTGCGTTGGCTCGCCAGGCCCTGGGACTTCATCCGGCCCGCCCCGGTGCCGCGCCCAGCCGTTCAGCCCAGAGAAGGCCCACGACCTGCAGGGCGACCGCGAGAACCGCACAGGCTCCGCCGACCGTGCTGTGCAGAAGTACCGCCACGGGATCGACGCCTATCCCGTACCCGAGCGCGATCCCGCCGATCGGCAGCGCCGCCAGCAACCAGGCCGTGGCCCGGGCGCCGGCGGCCTGGGCCGCTGCGGCCGCCAGACCCCGGTCGGTCGCCCGAGCGTCGGCCTCGATCCGCTCGACGAGTTCCGCCAGCGGCGCGCCGGTCCGGTCGGCCAGTCGCACCGCCGCGGAGGTCAGCTGGCGCAGCCGGTCCGACCCATCCCGCTCACCTGCGGTGACCTCGAGCGCGTGCGGGACAGGCAGGCCGGCCCGAAGGTCCGCCGCCAGGCCGCAGAGTTGGTCCAGCCCACGTCGTCGGGATCGCTCAGCGCTCCGGTGCACCCGCCAGCGCAGCACGGCGCGCGCGGTCAGCGTGCCGTACCCGGCCAGCGCGACCGCAGCCACCGGGCCGCCGACCACGGCACCGACACCGCCTCCCAGCAGGCCGACCAACGGCAGCACACGCGCCGTCGACCGCGAGCCGCGCACCGGAGCACCCGCGCTCGGCCGAGCGGACGTCATGCCGGCCGGGCCGACGGAACGGTGGCCACGGCGATCGATATCCCTGCGCCCCTCAGCCGTTGCCGCGCCGAAGGTGTCCCCCCGACGGTCCGCCTCCGCGCCTGCGCGTCCATCGGCCGTCGCCGTGCCTGAGGCGTCGCCCCGACGGTCCGCCTCCACTGCTTCGCAGTCGATCGTGATCGCGACCGGGGATGTGCCGCCCCGCCGTTGCGCGTCCAGGATCGTGGCCTCGGGCCGGGCGATGCCGGCGGGTCGCCGGGGATCCCGACGGATCGGCGGGCGCGTCGGGCCCGCCGGACGCGTGGGCCCCACCGACCCGCCCGTCGCCCCGGGCCAGCTCGGGCTGCCGGTGGCGTCCCGGCTGGGCCAGCCGAGCGCCGTCCGTCTCCCGCTGGCACCCGCAGCGGTTACCGCCGGGAATGGAACGCCGACCACTTGATCTGAGGTTAGAGCGTCGCCGGACCCGTCGACCGGCCCGTCCAGCGTGCGACCGAGTTCCCGGATCCACTCCACCAGCGCGTCATCCGGATCTGTGCCGCCGCTTTCACGTCCCGTCGCGAGCACGCGACGTCGGCGGACCCGGATGCTGTGTACGGGCCACGCCACCAGGGCGGCGGCGACCAGGAGCAGCGCCGCGACCAGCATCGTCCCGCCGGTCATGCCGGGCCTGCCGATCCGGGCCACGGCTCGCTGAGGATCGGCGGCACCGCCACTCCACGCTCCCGCAGTAGCGCCCCGAGCGCACGGGCGGCCAGCCCGAGCCCCCGGCCGCGTACCCAGGCGGGCACCACGGTCACCAACCGTTCGGGACCCTCGGGCAGCAGCAGGCAGACCGACTCCAGGACGCGTCCCCGGTCGCCACGGCGCACCTGGAACAGCACCTGCAAAGCGGCGGCTACCTGGGCGTGCAGCGCGGCGCGGGGCAGCCCACCCAGCATGCCCAGCGCTTCCAGCCGGGCCGGCACGTCGGACGGGGTGTTGGCGTGCAGCGTGCCGGCGCCCCCGTCGTGGCCGGTGTTGAGCGCGGCCAGCAGGTCGACCACCTCACCGCCCCGGCACTCCCCGACCACCAGGCGGTCCGGTCGCATCCGCAACGCCTGCCGGACCAGGTCGCCGAGGCTGACGACGCCCGTCCCCTCCACATTGGCGGTACGCGCCTGGAGCCCCACCACGTGTGGATGCCCCGGATGCAGCTCGGCGGCGTCCTCCACCAGCACGATCCGCTCGGTGGCTGGCACCAACCCCAGGAGCGTGTTGAGCAGGGTCGTCTTGCCCGACCCCGTGCCCCCGGTCACCAGGTATGCCAGCCGGGCCGCGACGACGGCGGCGAGCAGTGGCGCCACCGGTCGGGGCACCGTCCCGTGGCGCACCAACTCGTCGAGGGTGAAGGGCCGGTGTCGGAAGGTCCGCAGGGACAGATAGGGGCCCTCGGTCGCCACCGGCGGCAGCACGGCGTGCAACCGGGTGCCGTCGGGGAGCCGGGCGTCCGCGTACGGGGAGCCGTCGTCGAGCCGCCGCCCGGCGCTGGCGATCAGCCGCTGCGCCAGCCGGCGAACGTCCTCCACCGAGCCCACCGGGACCGCGACCTGCTGCAGCCCCGAACCACGGTCGACCCAGACCCGAACCCCGTTGACCAGGACGTCAGTGACCTCCGGGTCAGCGAGCAGTGGGGCCAGGGGCCCGGCACCGACGAGGTCGTCGTGCACCCGGTCGGCGATCCGCAGCACGGCGGTGTCGCCGAGCACTGCGGCGGTGGGTTCGGCCCGTACCGCGGAGACGATCGCCGCCGGTGTCACCGGGGTGGTGGCGGCAGCGATCCGCTGCCGTACCCGGGCGGCGAGGGTGCCGTCCTCCGGCCGGCCGGTCATGCCGCACCCGTCACGGGCACACCGGTGAGGTCGGTGACGATCCGTTGGCAGAGGGCGGCCAGTGGCCCCTTGCCGGCAGCGGCCGGCGCCTCGCCTCGTTCCAGCCCCCGGCAGATGCCTGGCTCGGGGCGCAGGGTGCCGGCCAGGGGAAGCCCGAGCGCCCGTGCCACCTCGGTCGCGCGCAGCCGGCCCGGGGCCGGCCCGCGCACCACCACCGAGAACGCGGCGCAGTGCGGGGCGGCGGCGGCCACCACCCGGGCGGCCGCAGCGGTGGCACGCAGCTCGGCCGGAACCACGACGAACGCCTGGTCGGCCGCCTGCAACGCCACCACGGCCGCGTCGTCCAACTGCCGGGGCAGGTCGACAACCACGAAGTCCCGACCACGCCGGGCGGCGTCGAGGGTCGCCGCCATCGCCGCCACCGGGAGTGGCAGCATCTCGCCGCGGTCCCAGGAGAGCACCACCAGATCACCTCGGCTGGGCAGGGCCTGCACCAGCGCCGGGGCATCCACCCGCCCGTCGGCGCCGGTGAGCGACGGCCAGCGCAACCCTTCCAACTGCTCCCAGCCGAGCACGAGGTCGAGGCCACCACCGAGCGGGTCGGCGTCGACCAGCAGCGTGCGCAACCGGGCCCGGGCGGCGGTCACGGCAAGGCCACCGGCGAGCACACTCGCTCCTGCACCGCCCCGACCACCGAGCACCGCGACGACCCGGGCGCCGACGCCGTCCGGGCGCTCCGGACCATGCTCGGCGAACCGATCCACCAGCCACGGCTCTGCGGCGGGCAGCATGGCGACGTGCTCGGCCCCGATCAGCTCAGCGATCTGCCAGCCGGGGTCGAGCTGGCCGGCCCGGCCAACCAGCACCAGCCGGGGCCGCTGCGGCAACCGGGCACGCAGACACGACTGCGCCTGGTCGGCGCCGAGCAGCACCAACGGCGCGGGAAGCCACCGGGTACGGGCGGCCGCCGGGTCGTTGGCGAGCTCCACCTCGGTCCCGCCAGCGGCGGCGAGCCGGAGCACATCATCGAGCAGATCGTCGTCGCCGGTGACGACCAGCGGAAGCCGGCGGATCGGCGGAACCGAGGTACGGGATGGCATCGCAGCCTCCAGCGGTCGGGCTTGTTGTGCCGCCGACCCTGCTCGGAATCCGCCTGACGAACCGCCCCGACCGCGCTGCCTGTGGACAACTTGGCGGGCTGTGGACAACGCCCGGCCAGACAGTTGATCTGCTACGCGCGCGGCCTGTCCGACCGATGTTCCGCCGCCGCTGGTACGCAGCGGGGCCGCTCCCGGGGGAGCGGCCCCGCCGTCGTCGCGTCAGCCGAGTCGGTCGGTCCAGTGGCAGCAGCACTGCGGCGACCGGTTCGGCCGAGGCATCGGGGACGTGCCAGTTCAAGCCGACGTTCGTCCCGGCGGGACCCGAAAGTTACGGCCCGACAACGACGTTCGCGAGCGGCTCGCCCGCCGCGTACCGCCGGACCTGGTCGACCAGCAGCCGGCGGGCCCGGGGCGCCAACGCGGCGGTCAGGCCGCCTACGTGCGGGCTGATCAGGACGTTCGGTGCGGACCACAGCGGGTGATCAGAGGGCAGCGGCTCGGGCTCGGTGACGTCCAGGGCAGCGTGCAGCCGGCCCGCGCTGAGCTCGGCGAGCAGCGCCTCGGTGTCCACCACCCGCCCCCGTGACACGTTCACCAGCAGGGCACCGTCGGCCATCCTGGAGAGGAAATCCTTGTTCACCAGGCCCTCGGTCTCGGAGGTCAGCGGCGTGGCCAGGATGACAACATCCGCTCGTGGCAGCATCTCCGAAATCTCGGAAATTGGCAGTACGCCCGGGCGGGGGCTCCGAGCCACCCGGCTGATTTCCACCTCGAACCCAGCGAGCCGGCGCTCGATCGCGGCGCCGATCGAGCCGTACCCGACGATCAGCACCCGGGCGTCAGCCAGCCCGGTCGACCAACCCGAGGCCCAGCGGCCCTCGTCCCCCGCCCGGACGAAATCCGGCAGCCGGCGCCGGGCGGCAAGGGTGAGCGCCACGGCCAACTCGGCGGCGGCCGCGTCGTGCACGCCCCGGCCGTTGGCCAGAGTCAGGCCGGGCCGCAGGTAAGGCAGGACATGGTCGTAGCCGGCGGTCACCGTCTGCACCACTTTGAGCCGGGGCATCCGGGCGATCGGCTCGCAGAAGCGCGGATCGATAATCCCGTACGGAACCGCATAAAACTCGACATCGTCCAGATTTTCGGGCATGGGTTGAGTGCCGTCGTACAGCGCGACGTCCAGGTCGCCAAGCTCGGCCAATGCATCGGGGTTAGAGATCAAGTAGCGCACGGCGGCAATCATGCTGCGTTCCCCGTCATCGGCAACGGATCGACCCGCGCAAGTTGCGTCCGACTGCCGACGACTTTCGGCTCCTAGAGCCGGAGGCCGCAGAGCGACAGCGGCCTTCTGGGACGGACCCTGGCCGAGATTTGCGCTGCCTTCTTGCTGCCTCGCCGATGCCAGCTCTCCGAAGTTGGCGGGGGTCGCCGCGCGGCTAGGCGGCTTCCCCGACCAGACACCCCTCCTGACGGACATTCTGGAGAATACTGGCCAAACAGGGATGAAGGCGGGTGATCCAGTATGGCCAGGTCAGACGGGCCGGCCGAGGCCGTGACGAGCCGGCAGCATCCGCAGCAGGTGGGCTTCGTGGAGCTGTTCTTCGACGTGGTGTTCGTCTTCGCGTTCACCCGGTTCTCCGAGCGGCTGGTCGAGGATTTCAGTTGGCCGAATTCCTGGGCGACGCTGGTGCTGATGCTGGCCATGTGGTGGCTCTGGTATCGGACGGTGTGGACGACCAACAGGTACGACCCGGAGCGCCCAGCCATCCAGCTCATGGTCATCGTGGCCATGCTCGCCAGCCTGCTGATGTCGGCCGCGGTGCCCGCGGCGGCTCTCACCGAGCGCGGCGTGGTCTTCGCCTGGATCTACGTCACCGTCCAGGTGCTCCGCCCACTCTGGCTCGTGCTACTCGGCGGCGAGGACGCTTACCCGCGACTCGTCCACATCCGGATCCTCTTCTGGACAGCCATGTCGGCGGTGCCCTGGATCGCCGGGACCTTCGTCCGGGACGGCCCGCGGTTGGCCCTGTGGACCGTGGCGATCGTCATCGACTACGGCGGGGGGATTCTCGACTACCCGACACCGCGGCTCGGCCGTGCGGGACTCCGGGGTCAGCCGATCTCGGAGGAGCATCTGACCGAGCGCTGCCGCCAACTGCTCATCATCGCGCTCGGCGAGGCGGTTTTGGCTTCGGGCATCCAGTTCAGCCCGTACGGCTTCGAGCGGGACCGGACGGTGGCGTTGCTGGTGTCGTTCGTCATCACGGTGCTGCTCTGGCAGCTCTACTACTACCGGGCGGGCGTACTGCTCCGCGCCGCCATCGCCTCGGCCTCGGCCCCTGCCCGCATTAGCGAACTCGCGGCGTACGCGCACCTGATCATGGTGATCGGCATCAGCCTCAGCGCCGTGGGTGACACGCTGATCATCACGCACCCCTTGGGGCACACCAAGTGGACCTGGATCGCGGTCATCTTCGGTGGGCCCGCGCTCTTTCTGGTCGGGCGGAGCATGCTCGACTACGCGGTCTTCAGCCGCGTCCCCTGGTCCCGTCCAATTGGGGTGCTCCTGCTCGCCGCGCTGGCCCCGGCGGCGCTCAGGCTGCCCCCGGTCGTGGTCGCCATGGTCGCCGCGGTGGTGCTGGCCGCGATCGCCCTATCCAACGTGGTTACGTGGCGGTTGGTCCCGCGGGCAATCGCCCCGCCGCGCACCGTCCGTTGAGCCCGCGAGGGATCGAACGGGGACGTCTCGCTCACAACACTCGCTGCACGGCTCCGGTGGGATTTGCTCACGCACCTGGTGCAGCGGGTCATGGGCCACGAGCAGGCCTCCACGACGCGCTCAACCGGTACACCCACACCCCGGACGACTACGCCGCCCGCGTCCTGGAGGCGTTCGACGGTTCTGCTGCCTCCGACCGCAGAAACGCCGTCTGAGGATGGCCTGGACGGGCCGGAAGACGACCAGTGAACTGCTGCGGAGCGCTCCCAGGGAAAAGGGACGACCCCCGTCGGGGGGAAAGTGACCTGACGTAGCAGCGAGTGTGATCCAGTGCCGTACTGCGTGGTCAAGCGCATCGGTCGTGCCGTCAAGCATGATCGAGTCGGACCACGCGGTACGGCGTTCGCTGACGATCCGCTGACTGTCTGCGTAGGTCAGCCTGGCTGAACCGATGGCGGTAAACTCAGTGCTTCTGCGTCTCGTAGCAGGCTTCGGCTTCTGGCGTATGGCCCCAGGAGATGACGACTTCGTCGACGTCGTCGCTTGGCCCCTGCCCTGTGCCGAGGTTGATGTCCCACTCCTGCACCGACGCGCCGCAGTCGGCGATGCCCATGATGCAGACGGGTGAGTGGGGATTCTGCTGCGATAACCACTCCTGGAGTTCCTCCACGATCATGGACAGCATGGTACGTAAACGCCGCGCGTCGGTACCGCCAGTTTGGAAGGTCGAAGATCACGGCCGACAAGGACCTGGTGGGGCAGGCCAGCCGGAGGGCGTGGGGACCGTTCGTGCCCGCTGGTGACCGCTGGAGGTACGGGCTACTGGCACGTGGATGGCACGGATGACCTACGCATTACGAGATCAAGATGGGCGATCGGCCGACCTGGGCACATGGCGGTCTAGCAGCGGAAACACCTCTCGACATCTCACACCACTCCCCCGCCACCCACCGACCTCTTGCGGTACCGGGCGGGCAACGTGGGGCACACCGGCTGGCTCGACGTCGACCAGGGCCGGTTGATCCCGCTGCCGTACCGCGTGAACACCACGAACCCGGGCCGTATCGTGCTCACCTCGACACACCTGCTGTGGTGGCAGGACAACACTGTTTCAGGATCCTGGGTTGGCCGGGTTTGCCGACGTGTCCCAGGTCGAGCGCGGGATCGAACACGGTCACCCGCATGATCGCGGGTGACCCGGCGTCCTCGGCCGCCTGTCGGGCCAGCTCGCGTACGCGGACCGGATCGAGGTCGGCGGCGAGGACGGTCCGGCAGTCACGCACCAGCCGCTCCAGGTGCAGGCCCAGGCCGCGCACGCCGGCACCGTCCACGGTCATCGTGGTGAAGTGGCCGTAGTTGATCAGCGCCAGGTTGCGCAGCTGCTCGGGCGTGACCGGCTCACCGTCCAGACGCATCATGCGGCCATGGTGCCACCGGTCGCATGATGCGTCTGGACGGTGACCGACGGTCGGGACCCGCGCTGTACGACGGGCGGGGCGCCGGGCGGCGGAGACGACGAGCGTGGCCGGCGTGCTGGCCCTCGGTGTCGGGTTACTGACGAGCTGATCCCGACCAATCGGACCCGCCCAGCCGATTCCGTGGAGTTTCCGCTGCCCAGGGGCCGCCGATCGAGGCGGCACTGGTTGTCATCATGGCCGCACCGATCTGGTGATCAATGCCTACTGTGGCTCCGGCGCCACGATCATTTCCGTCAAGGCGCTTCGAGCGGCCGGCCCGATGATGATCGGCGCGGTCAGGTGGGCTGATCGGCGGAACAGGTGAGGACGATGCGAGATGGGTTCGACGTGGCCGCGGCGCCAGCTCCGGCGGCCGACACCGCCAAGCCGGCCACAACCCCCGAAGTACGGGTGCTCGGGCCGGTCGAGGTGCTCGGGCCGGCCGGCCCAGCGGTGCTATCCGGATCACGGCAGCGTGTCCTCGTCGGCCTACTCGCGTTGCATGCGGGCGCGACGGTCGCACCGCCACGGCTCATCGACGCCATGTGGGGCGACGATCCACCACGCACCGCGCTGAAGACCCTTTACAGCCACGTCACCCGGGTCCGGAGGGCGCTGGCTGATTGCGGTTTACCGGACGCCCTGACCAGGCGTAGCTCCGGTTATCTGCTCGCCATGCCCCGGGCGGCGGTCGACGCCTACCGCTTCGAGGAGCACGTAAGGCTGGCGAGCGTTGAGCTGGCTTCCGGCGGCAACCTGACCGAAGCGGTGGTCGTACCCGCCGTGGCACGGCTGCGGGCGGCCCTCGCGCTGTGGCGCGGTGACGTACTGGCGGATGCCAACCCGGCCGGCTGGGCGATCGCCGAGGCCGCCCGATTGCAGGAGATGCGGCTCAGCGCACTGGAGGACCGCTGGGACGCCGAGCTGCGGCTGGGCCACCGTCCCGCGGTGAGCGAACTGGAGCGGCTGGTGGCTGCCCATCCGTACCGGGAACGCCTGGTCGGCCTGCACATGCTGGCGCTGCACCGCTGCGGCCGGCACGCCGATGCGCTGAATTCCTACCTCCGGCTGCGGGCCGGCCTAGCCGAGAATCTGGGCATCGATCCCGGCGCCGCCGTGCAGCAGCTGCACGCGGCCATCCTGCGCCGCTCGCCCGGGTTGGACCCGCCGA
Organism: Micromonospora sp. NBC_01638; assembly: GCF_045209745.1. Classification (NCBI taxonomy): domain Bacteria; kingdom Bacillati; phylum Actinomycetota; class Actinomycetes; order Micromonosporales; family Micromonosporaceae; genus Micromonospora; species Micromonospora sp. NBC_01638. Next base: position 2,691,521 of record NZ_CP109273.1, on the reverse strand, counting down.
GCCGACATCCTGCCCCTGCCGGACAACCGCCCGAGGTCACGTCGATCCCACGACCAGCACAACTGCCGGCACCGGTCGGCCACTTCATCGGCCGGACCATCGAGCTGGACGCGCTGGAGCGGATGGCCCGGGAACGTGACCGGGACGACCAGATCGCGGTGATCTCCGGCCCGGCGGGAATGGGCAAGACCGCCCTCGCCGTGCAGTTCGCCCACCGGGTCGCCGATCACTTCCCGGACGGCCAGATCTTCGTAGACCTGCGCGGCCACGACCGGGGCGTGGCGGCCACGGTCGGTGAGGTTCTCTGTCAGGTGCTGCGCAGCCTGGGGGTACCCGCCGAGCGGACGCCGACCGAGCCGATGGAACAGACCGGCCTGTACCGATCGCTGGTGGCCGGGCGGCGGATCCTCATCGTGCTGGACAATGCCGGCTCGGTCGACCACGTGCTTCCGTTGGTGCCGGCGACCACGGCCAGCCTGCTGGTGGTCACCAGCCGGTCCCGGTTGACCGGCCTAACCTGGCACGCGATCCGGGCGATCGTGCCCGACGTGCTCACCCGGCAGGAGGCGGTGGCGCTGCTGGAACGAGTTGTCGGACGCGACCGGATACGGCGGGAGCCGGACGCGACGACCGACCTGGTCGAGCTGTGCGGGCAGATGCCGCTGGCGTTGCGGATCGCGGCGGCCACGCTCGCCGCCGACGGCCACACCATCGGTGAGCTGGTCTTGAAACTGGCGACTGAGGGCCGGCTGAGCGGGTTGTCGGTGGAGGACGATTCGCGCAGCGGAGAACGGTCTTTGCCAGCGCCTACCATGGCCTGACCAAGCCGGCCGCCACGTCGTTCCGGCTGATCGGGGTGTTTCCCGGGCCGGCGACGGTGACCCACGCGGCCCGCGCCGTGGTGTCCGGCGCCGCCGCTGAGGCGGCGCCGGACACCACGGCAGGCATGGCGGATGGCCACTGGGTCAATCGGGTACGACCAGACAGGCGACGGAACCGCCCGGCAGCCGGTGCCGGTGGACGGCGACCAGCCGATACGAGCCGGCAGCCAGCCAACTTCCAGGCGGCCAGCGCAGGGCGTAACCGAGCAGTGGCCAGGCGCCCCGACCGTACCGGGCGAGCTGAGCAAACGCCGCCGCGCCAGCCAGCCGGCCACCGTCCGGCCGGATCAGGTACGCGGCCCAGCGCACGTCGTACGACGTCAACCCGTACCGGGCCAGGTCGACCGATCGCCACGGCGCAAAGTTCACCACACCCCGGGCAGCTGGCCGCAACCTTCGCTGGGCGAAGTGGACGGACGCCGCACAGAAGCCGCAGTCTCCGTCGTACACGAAGAGATACCGGTCCGGCACGGTCGAGGCCGCCACCGCCGACGCCTGCGGCACCGGCTCGGCCGGCGTCCGCTTGTCCGGCGCCGCTGATGCGTCCGGATCCCCGGGCGCCGCTGGCTCCCCTGGCGCCGCTGGCGGGCTCGGCGGCCCGGGCCGGCGTACCGTGGCGGCGACCCATTGGCCCAGCCGTGCCGGCCACCGGACGTGATGACCGACCGGCAGCAGGTACAGCAGGAGCGCCCCCGACATGGCGGCCCAGAAGCTCACCAGCCCCATGTCCAGTGCGATCGCGGCGTGGAACAGCAGACCGACGGGGAGCAGCACCCGCCGGGCGGCCGGGCTGAGCACGATGCCCAACGCGAGCGCGAACTCCAGCGCCACCGTCCCCCACGTCAGCGCCACCACCCCGAACGGCGAATGAGTGATCAGGTCGGTGACCGGGCGCAGCCAGGGCGGTGAGCCGTACCCCGGGTGACTCGACCAGTAGAAGAGGGCGGTGCCGTTGGCCCACTCTTCGACGCCGAGCTTGGCCACCGACGCCTGGAGATAAAGCACGGCCACCTGGATCTGGATGAGCAGCAGCGTCATCCGGGCGGTGATTCGAGCAAGACTCGGCACGCTCGGCGCGGACGCATCATCCTGGCCGGCGCCGGTCGAGGCGAGCGGCTTCCAGTGCCAGCGCCGCGGATCGGTCAGGCAGATCGGCATGAGCAGCAGGGTGAGCACCGTGGTGGCCTGATCCCCACCGTCCTGGACGGTGGCGTTGATAACCAGGCTCCAGGAGACGTACCAGTGTGGGAGCGCGGTGATCCGGGGCCGCCAGCCGCTGGCGACGACCAGGAGCACCACCACCGACAGCCACCGACCGGCCGCCAGGTTCGGCGTGACACACCAGATTCCGGCCTGGGCGATGCCGTTGCAGACCGGCGGCACGATGCCGTTGGCCAGCGGCGACATCAGGGCGATCGGGTCGGTGGCCAACATCGTGCCGAGCGTGCCCAACGCCAGCAGAGTACGGGCGAGTCCGATCCCGGACGACCAGACCGGTACCTCGAATTGGGGCCGGGCCCACCGGCCGAAGCGGGTCAGCATTGCACCCTCACTCTCAGCACTTTGGACGCCATGACGGTCGGCGCATCTCGCCAGGCCCAGGGCAGCACCTCCTGCACCACCACGCCGACCTCTCCGCAGACGCTGTGATGGTTGGACCGGTTCGGCAGGGTGATCCTGGTGGTCGCCTCGGAGAGGCAATTGGTCGGGGTGCGGTCGCAGGCCTGCCATGCCTCCTTCGGAAGCGGGCCGAGCATCAGGGCCAGTTCGGTGCCCTGGGCCCGACTCATCCGGTCCAGGCCCATCAGATTCCTGGGCCGGGCCCGCGGGCCGGACGCGATGTCCCGCCAGCCGCCATCAGCCTCAAGCTGGTACACGATCGGCGTCGGGTCCCGAGGGCTCTTGGTGAAGAAGGCCCAGCCCTGCGGTGCCAGGATCCGCACGGTTATGGGGTCCGGACCGGGCAGGGTGAACGGGGTGGCCGGCAGCGCGGCGTACAGGACGTACGCCACCACCACAAGGGCGATGGCGAGCGCCGCCGCCACCCGCCGACCGGTACGGGCATCGACGTCATCTGTCGCGGCAGGTGTCGCCGCGCTGCCGCCCGTCATCTCAGTACGCCCTCAGGCCCTGGGCGATGCCCTGGACCATGATTTCGTGCGCGAGCAGGGTCCGGTCAGAGAACACCCGCGGCGTAAAGTCGATCGCCACGACGACCAATACCAGCGCGACCGCAGCCGCAACCCACGCGTACAGGACGTACTCGGTATCCACGTACCAGTCCGCGCCCGAATCCAGCGCGAAGGCGTAGTCCTTGGCTGCGATCTTGTAGAGTTTCTCCCCGCTCCAGTCCCGGTCGACCCAGTCGACCATCTCGTCGACCTTCGACTGGCCGTACAGGTTGTCCAGCACCTCGCGGGCGACGACCCCGAGGCCGCGCATGCCGAGGCTGACCTTCTGCGGGTCACCCGACTGCATCAGCTCCACGAACCGGCTGGCCCTCTTCTCTTCACAGGCCTGCTCTTCGCACCTCTTTACTTCACAGGCCTTCTCTTCGCACCTCTTCTCTTCACACGTCTTCTCTTCGCACCTCCAGTCTTCACACCCCTTCTCTCCACACTTCTCGTCCGCCTGGAGGCGCTCGTGAATGTGCTTCTGGATGTTGCGCAGTTCCTCGGTCCACACCATGGGGTAGCGATGCAGCTCACCCAGGTACTTTGCGGCGACGCCCTCGTTGAAGAGCACCCCGTCGGCGATCTCGACTGCGGTGAACTCCGGCGCCGTATTGGCGCTCGCCGTGCCCGGCCGCCAACCGGTGAACGCGACGACGAGCACGGCCGCCAGGGCGGCCATCATCAGTGGACGCCATCGTCCGGTGAAACGTGCCATGGACTCCTTCTCTCTCCTCGATTGACTCGTGCACGAGCCACGTTCGGGGAGAGCGGTTGCGAAAAACCTGTCCCAGGTTGCGAAGACCTTGCGCCGGTCGACCGCGAGGACCGTCGACGAGCCGAGCAAGACGCGCTATTGGAAATGCCCGGGGCGACAGGCGACGATGAAGGCGCTACCGATGGACCTGGATCCGGAGGCGGGGAAGTTCGGCCGGTCGACTGAGGTGAAGGTGAAGGTGGTCGCGCCGCAGCAGCCGGTGCCGCCGCCGTCGACGGTGCCGGGTTACCCGCCGGCCGTGGAGTTCGAGGGCCTAACCCTCACTCCGTATGTGGATTCGCAGCGGTGCAAGCCGGGCCGGTCTTCGGGTGACTGCCGCTCCCGCATGGCGTACTCGCTGCGGGCTACCGCTGCCCGTCCGGCGTCGGTGGTGCCGGGTTCAGTGGCTACCTGACCGGTCGCTGTTTGGTGCGCGGGGCGGGTCGTTTCCCCGCCAAGAGTCCCGGCCCGCTCCCGCGCTCTCCCATCCCTCGTCTGATGAAGGAGGGCGTGATGCCCACCGTAGTTCACCCTGCCCTGGTCATTGCCGTGCCGCTGCTGGTCGGCGCGCTGCTGGTGGTGTTCCGCCCCCACCTGGCCGGCCTTCGGCACGCCTATCGGGAGGTGGAGGCGGTCGTCCGTTCGGCGCTGCGGCTGCCGCCAGCTCTCGGCTCGGTCTCGGCGATCCGTTGCCCCCGCTGCCTGGAGTGGGTGAAGCCGCGCCGGTTTGACCTGCGCCGGATGTCGTGCCGGTCCTGTGTCTCGACGCTGGGCCGCGGCCGTCGTGGTCAGGGCGGTGACCTGCGCCTCTGATCAACATCATTCCGGGGGACAATTTCCCGTGATGCCGATGAACGTGCGTCTTCCCGCGTGGCGGGTTCCGGGCTGGCTGCTGGTCTTCTGGTGGCTGGGTCGGGGCCTGTTCCGCCTGGCCGTGCTGGCCGCCCGCTACTGGTGGATGAGCCCACCATCCGTCGTCGTGGCTGCGCTTCGGTTGATACCCGCTCGTCGTGGCTGGTTCATACCGTCGCTGACGATTCGCTGACTTTCCGCCCATCGCCTCGACTGGCCGACTCGGAAGGTGCGCCTTCACCTGGCCGGGAGCGCTCCCCAAAAAGGGACGACCCCCGTCGGGGGGAGACGGGGGTCGTCGAAGGTTCGGCTCCGGGGGGGCGAGCCGAACCACTCAGCGGTCACGGGGGGTGCAACCGCTGAGGGTCTTGTCTGTTTTCGAGGATGTGAAAACTCGTCGTGCGGACAAGTCTGCCTGAGCGTGCCCGTCACGTCGAGTGGCGTCGACTCCACTCACTGCGAAAATCTCCTCGCAGAGTGTGATCGTGATCACGCGGAGCGGAGATATTGGTGCCAGCCCGCAGGTCTGGGGGGTGGCCTGACCCCGGGCACCCGCCGACGATAGACCATCCGGCTAGACTTTCGCGCCGTGGGCCGAAGTGCCGCTTTCTTCGATCTGGACAAGACCGTCATCGCCAAGTCGAGCGCCCTGGCGTTCGGTCGGCCGTTCTACCGGGACGGGCTGATCACCCGGCGTGACGTGGTCAAGTCGGCGTACGCGCAGCTGATGTTCCGGCTGGGCGGCACCGACGAGCAGACCATGGCCCGAACACGGGACTACCTGGCTGCGCTCTGCAAGGGCTGGCAGGTGGAACAGGTCCGCCAGATCGTCGCGGAGACACTGCACGAGCTGATCAACCCCTACGTGTACGCCGAAGCCGCCGCCCTGATCGAGGAGCACCAGGCGGCAGGGCGGGACGTCGTGCTGGTGTCGGCGTCCGGCGAGGAGATGGTCCGGCCGATCGGCGAGCTGCTCGGGGTGACCGACGTGATCGCCACCCGGATGACGGTTCGGGACGGCCGGTACAGCGGCGAGGTCGAGTTCTACGCGGCCGGTCCGCGCAAGGTCGAGGCGGTCGGCGAGTTGGCCGCCGCCCGGGGTTACGACCTGGCCGACTCGTACGCCTACTCCGACTCGTACAGCGATCGCCCGCTCTTGGAATGCGTCGGCCACCCGAGCGTGGTCAACCCGGATCGGCAGCTGCGCAAACTGGCCTCGGAGAACGCGTGGCCGGTGCTGGAGTTCCGGCACCCGATCCCGCTGGGCCGACGCCTGCGGGAGCGGCCGGCGGTCCCAGTCGCCGCGGCGGCCCTGGGGGTCGGGGTGGGCGTGGCCATCGGCATCGCGTGGTACGGCCGGCACCGTCGCACCCGCGCCGCCACCACAACTGCATGATCGACGCCGCAGAGGCGGGGCAGGGCGGGGGCGCAGGGCGGCTCAGGCGGCGGCGAGGATCTCGTCGCCGATGGCGGTGAGCTGGTCGGCGCCGACCTCGACGGCTGCCATGTAGTGGCGTAGCCAGGAGCGCAGCCCGTCCGGGGTGCCGGTGGCGAAGGCACCGGCCGAGCCGACGTACTCGGGCTCCCGCTCGCGGTGCCCGACGTCGACGGCGAGCAGGCCGCGCGGGTCGAGGCCGCTGGCGAGCAGCACCAGCCGGGCGGCACCGCGGGCTACCACGCCGGACGGCCCGGCGAACGGGCGCAGGTTCAGCAACTCCCCGTGTACGACGGCGGCGAGCACCAGCGGGGAGACCTTCGTGCCGCCAGCGACCAGCCCAGCCAGCCCGTCCAGCCGGGTGGCGACCACCGGGTCAGCCACCGGGCGGCCCAGCTCGGGCTCCGGCACCATGTCCCGGGCGGCGAGCACGTGCAGCTTCGCGAGAGCCTGCCGGGGGGCCTTCGGCCACAGCTCGCTCAGGCCGGGCAGCGCCCCGGCGACCCGTAGCGCCCCCTGGAGCACGGGGTCGGTGACGGTGCCGGCGCGGACCGCCTCGCGTTCGTGTGCGGACCCCTCGAGGGCGGCGCTGGCCACCGCGGAGCGGAGGCTGACCTCGGCCGCGACCTGGCCACCATGCCGGCGCAGCGCGCGGTGCCCGAGCGCCTGGTCGAACCGCTCGCGGGCCTGTTCCACAGCGGCGGCGATGTCGGCGAGCGCGAGCAGGGGCGCGAGCGGGTCGGTGGTCACCCCGCCACGCTAGCGACCCAGCCCGATCTCGCGGGTCGCACCCGCCCGCAACGCGACCCGGGCCACCTGACCCGGGTACGCCCACCCGGTATTACCGAACTCGCGTCGATCAAGCGGACGGGGCCAGGCGCGCACAGGGCCAGGCGCGCGGGTGGGCGCGGGCCGCGCCGGCCGTCGGGCGCGCGGCGGGGGCCGCTGGGCGCGACGGAGTGGGCAGTCGTCGCCGGTCGAGAGCCCCGCGACTACCCTCGTGCCCAACGAGACGCAGGTCACCCCGAGGACGAGGAGTCACGGCATGAGCGAGGCATTGGCAAATCTGCTGAACGAGACGCGCCAGTTCCCCCCGCCGGCCGAACTTGCCGCGCACGCCAACGTCACCGTCGACGCGTACGCCGAGGCCGAGGCCGACCGGCTCGCCTTCTGGGCGAAGCAGGCTGATCGTCTGGCCTGGTCGAAGAAGTGGGACGAGGTGCTCGACTGGTCGAACCCACCGTTCGCGAAGTGGTTCGTGGGCGGGCAGCTCAACGTGGCGTACAACTGCCTGGACCGGCACGTCGAGGCGGGCCGGGGTGACAAGGTGGCGATCCACTGGGAGGGCGAGCCGGGCGACACCCGCACCCTCACGTACGCCGACCTGCACAGGCTGACCTGCCAGGCGGCGAACGCGCTGACCGAGCTGGGCGTGACCGCCGGCGACCGGGTGGCGATCTACCTGCCGATGATCCCGGAGGCCGCGGTCGCGATGCTGGCCTGCGCCCGGATCGGCGCGACGCACAGCGTGGTCTTCGGCGGCTTCTCCGCCGACGCACTGACCAACCGCATCCAGGACGCCAGCGCCAAGGTGGTGATCACCGCGGACGGTGGTTACCGGCGGGGCAAGCCGTCGGCGCTGAAGCCGACGGTGGACGAGGCGGTGGCCAACTGCCCGTCGATCGAGCACGTGCTGGTGGTCCGCCGCACCGGCGAGGACGTCGCCTGGTCGGCGAAGGACCGCTGGTGGCACGAGACGGTGGAGACCGCGCCCGCCGAGCACACCGCGCAGGCGTTCGACGCCGAGCACCCGCTGTTCATCCTCTACACCAGCGGCACGACGGCCCGGCCGAAGGGCATCCTGCACACCACCGGCGGCTACCTCACCCAGACGTCGTACACGACGCACGCGGTCTTCGACCTGAAGCCGGAGACGGACGTCTACTGGTGCACCGCGGACATCGGCTGGGTCACCGGGCACTCCTACATCGTGTATGGCCCGCTCTCCAACGGCGCCACCCAGGTGATGTACGAGGGCACCCCGGACACCCCGCACAAGGGCCGGTTCTGGGAGATCGTCGACAAGTACGGCGTCAGCATCCTCTACACCGCCCCCACCCTGATCCGGACGATGATGAAGTGGGGCGACGACATTCCGGCCGGCTTCGACCTGTCGTCGCTGCGGCTGCTGGGCAGCGTCGGTGAGCCGATCAACCCGGAGGCGTGGATCTGGTATCGGCAGCACGTCGGCCGGGGCGAGCTGCCGGTCGTGGACACCTGGTGGCAGACGGAGACGGGCGCCATCATGATCTCCCCGCTGCCCGGGGTGACCGCGGCCAAGCCGGGTTCGGCGATGACTCCGCTGCCGGGCATCGTGGCGGACGTGGTGGACGACCAGGGCCAGTCGGTGCCGAACGGTGGTGGGGGCTACCTGGTGCTGCGCGAGCCGTGGCCGGCGATGCTGCGCACCATCTGGGGTGACGACGACCGGTTCATCGACACGTACTGGTCGCGGTTCCAGGGCATGTACTTCGCTGGTGACGGGGCGAAGAAGGACAACGACGGGCACATCTGGCTGCTCGGCCGGGTGGACGACGTGATGTTGGTGTCCGGGCACAACATCTCGACGACCGAGGTGGAGTCGGCGTTGGTGTCGCACCCGTCGGTTGCCGAGGCGGCGGTCGTCGGTGCGACCGACCCGACCACCGGTCAGGCGATCGTCGCGTTCGCCATTCCGCGCGGCAGCACGGACATCGCTGGCGAGGCGGGTGAGCAGCTCATCGCCGACCTGCGCAACCACGTGTCGAAGACGCTCGGCCCGATCGCCAAGCCGCGGCAGATCATGCTGGTGGCGGAGCTGCCGAAGACCCGCTCCGGCAAGATCATGCGCCGGCTGCTGCGGGACGTCGCGGAAAACCGGTCACTGGGCGACGTGACCACGTTGCAGGACTCGTCGGTGATGGACCTGATCTCCTCGGGGATGAGCGGCGCGAAGTCCGACGAGGACTGACGGTAGGCGTACCCCAGCGGTGGGTGGCGGTCCGGACGGACCGTCACCCACCGTTGTCTTTTGTGGAGGTACGCCCGCAGCACAGCAATCGACGGATAACGCATCGATCACGATCCCGCCGCACGGGATGTTTGTCATTTAGTTTCACGCTGGCCGGGCGGTCTCGATGCGCCTCACCGCACACCGCGACCGGCCGACGTCCTCTGCCGAGAAACGGAGTGGCATGAACAGAAACTCCCATCCGGGGTCGCGCCGACGACTACTCGTCGCGTTGCCCGTCATCGCCCTCGCAGCCACGTCACTGACCGTGACTGGCAGCGCGGCCGCTCAGTCGTCGTCCGGCACCCCCCGGGCGGTGATCGGGGCCGACGAGTACTACATCAACTACGCCGAGCCCGAGGTGCAGCCGGACACCGCCGGCCGCGAGGTCAAGGGCAAGGGCGGCGTCTACACCCCTGCCGTGGACTCCGCGCGCGCGTTCGACCAGAAGCACGCTCGGGGCAACCCCGTGACGGCCCGCCAGTTGGCCAAGGTCGAAGCTGAGTCGATCAAGACGGGCAAGAACCCCCGGAAGTTCAAGAAGGCGCCGACCACGCAGACGGCGAAGCTGCTCACGCTGCTGGTGGAGTTCAACGACAAGGCGAACGACGACTTCACCGGCGTGATGGTCCCCAAGACGGTGTTCGAGGACCGCAGCTGCGTTCCCGGCACCGTGCAGAACGGCCCGAAGCACAACAACATCGCGAACCCGGCGACGCTGCCGCACGAGGACAACAACTCGATGTGGGTGCCGGACTTCTCGCCGTCGCACTACGACAAGATGCTCTACAGCAAGCAGGGCATCACCGAGCGGGTCCGCAAGGACCTGAAGGGCCCGGACGGCAAGAAGGGCGTCGACCTGTCCGGTCGCACCATGCACAACATGTACCTGGAGATGTCCAAGAACGCGTACACGGTGGACGGGCAGGCCAGCCCGTGGATCACCGTGCCGCACTCGGAGGGCTGGTACGCCGCCAACCGCTGCACCCAGGACGCGAACGGCAACTGGGTCCCCGGCCGGCAGCAGTCGATGAACGGCCACCCGGACAACCCGGCTGGCGCCGGCCGGCTGGCGGCCGACGCGATCACCGCGCTCGCCGCGAAGGACCCGAGCTTCCCCTGGGCCGACTACGACATCGAGGACCAGGCCGACCGCGACGGTGACGGCAACCTCTTCGAGCCGGACGGCGTGATCGACCACCTGGTGCTGGTGCACGCCGGCCAGGGCAAGTCGCGCGGCGGCGGCGACCAGGGCGTGTACGCCGTCTGGGCGCACTCCTCCTCGGTTCCGGGTGGCTACAACATCCCGGGCACCAACCTGAAGGTATCGAACTACATCGTGCAGCCGGAGGACGCCGGTGTCGGCGTCTTCGCCCACGAGTTCGGCCACGACCTGGGCCTGCCGGACCTCTACGACACGTCCGGCAACGCCGACTCCGACATCGACTTCTGGGACCTGATGGCCTCGGGCTCACACTCGGGTGAGATCTTCCAGGCGCTGCCGACGCACATGGGCATCTGGGACAAGTGGGTGCTCGGCTGGGCCGACCCGCTGACCATCCGCCCCGGCTCGAACCCGCGTGAGGTCAAGCTCGGGCAGAGCTCGCGTACGCCGATCGACGCCGAGGACGGCATCAAGGTCGACCTGCCGGACAAGATCACCACGCTGGCCACGCCGCACAGCGGCACCAAGATGTGGCACAGCAACAACGACCAGAGCTGGGCCGACGTCAAGTTGAGCCGCTCGGTCGACGTGCCGGCCGCCGCCGACGCCAAGTTCTGGATGTGGAACAACTACATCATCGAGGATGACTGGGACTTCGGCTTCGTCGAGCTGTCGACCGACGGCGGCGCGACCTGGACCGAGCAGAAGGTGTACGCCGAGGGCGGCACCGTGGTCACCACGCCCGACGGCTACCCGGACCCGAACGGCCGGATGACCGACTTCGGCGGCAAGAAGTACGGCCTGACCGGCAGCACCGACGGCTGGCGCCACGACTACCTCGACCTGTCGGCGTACGCCGGGACGACCGTGCAGGTGCGGCTGCGGCAGGCCACCGACGCGGCGTTCGAGGAGCGCAACTGGTTCGCCGACGACTTCTCGGTCACCGGCGGCGGCACCACCACCTGGAGTGACGACGTCGAGGGCGGCGCCAACGGCTGGACCGCCACCGGCGGCACCTTCACCGACACCACCGGGGCGGGCTGGAAGGTCTCCAGCGGCACCGAGATCCACGCCCAGTACTACCTGGCGGAGTGGCGCAACTTCGACGGCTTCGACAAGGGCCTGAAGTACGCCTACGACACGATCTACTCGCACGAGGCGTGGAAGGTCGACCGGATCTCCTACAACGCGCCGGGCATGCTGGTCTGGTACCGGGACACCGCCCTCGGCAACGTCAACCACGTCACCGGGCAGATGACCGCACTGCCCAGCTACGGCGCGAAGGGCGGGTTGCTCATCGTCGACTCGCACTTCGACCCGTACCGGCGCACCGGCAGGGCGGCGGAGAAGGACCCGTCGGTGACGGACAACCTGCCCAGCCGTCCACAGTCGTCCAACGCGGCGTTCGGACTCCAGAAGACGTACCCCTTCACGGAGTGCCTGGAGGCGGCGGGCGAGCCGTACAGCGCGTACTGCACGAAGTTCAAGGCGCAGGCGTCGGTGAAGTCCTTCACCGACGCCAAGGGCTGGTACCCGGGCATCGAGATGCGCGATGGTGCTGCCTACGCCCGGGACAACGACGCGTCGGTGGTCCTGCCGTCGCGCAACAACGCGCCGTACACCACCCGGGTCACCCACCCGGACGGCAGCCCGGCGCCGCAGTTCTACGGCGTCACCCTGGGCGGCGGCGCGATCGTGCTGGGCACCGGTAACCCCGGCGACCAGGGCGTGAACTACGGCGTCTCGCTCACCGTCAAAAAGGCGGCAGGGGACAACTCGTCGGCCACGATCTACGTGACCCCGGCGAAGAAGTGACAGTTTCTGCTCAGCAGTAACTGACAACAGCGGGGTCGGTGGGGCCGGTGGCGGAGACGCCACCGGCCCCACTGTCTCAGGTCGATCAAATCGATCGATAATAGTCGTTGCATACCTTGGCGCCCGGTCCCCGCTGGTCAGCCGTGGCTGATGAAGCGCGGGTGTGTGACGGTGAAAAGCATTCCCAACAAAATCTTGCAACAAATCGACGCGAGCGTCTTCCCACCCGTCCCGCCAGTGTCTAAGTTCACCATTGGTCCCACTAGTGGGATCGTTCTCCCACCGGCCTGTACCCCCGTTGGGCCGGTTCCCTCACACCGGAGGTACCACGTGCGCAAAGTCGCAGTGGGTCTGCTCGGGCTCTCGCTGACGGCGACGGGGCTGGTTTACGGCCCGTCCGCCTCGGCGGCGCCCCAGCCCAAACTGCCGGCAGCAGCACCTGCCACTGCCGAACCGCAGGCGCTGAAGGACGAACTCCCCGACAAGCTCGAGGACAAGCGCCGCGCGCTGCGTCAGCAGGGTCTCAGCGACGTGTTGAGCGGTCGCAGCAAGCCGATCGAGCGCAACGGAAGCACGGTTGTCAAGGTCGGCAAGGCGAGCGAGACGGGTGCCAACGCCCGCACCGCCGCTGGCGCAAAGAAGACCAAGGACCAGTACGTCGAGCTCAAGCGTGAGCGGACCGACAAGATCTTCGTGATCCTGGCTGAGTTCGGTGACGAGCGGCACCCGTCCTATCCGGACAAGGACTTGAACCCGAACATTGCCGGACCGGCGACGTTCGACGGGCCGCTGCACAACAAGATCCCGCAGCCCAACCGGGCCGTGGACAACTCCACGATCTGGCAGCCGGACTTCAGCCCGGAGCACTTCCGCCAGATCTACTTCGGGACCAACCCGGGCGACGAGTCGCTGAAGCAGTACTACGAGGCTCAGTCCTCGGGTCGCTACACGGTCGACGGCCAGGTGACCGACTGGGTCAAGGTCCGGTACAACGAGGCCCGCTACGGTCGCTCCGACGACCCGAAGGCCGACGACGACCCGACCGGCGACCCCGCCGTCTGCGGCGACAGCGTCTGCTCGAACACCTGGGCTCTGATCCGCGACGCCGCCAACCAGTGGGTCGCCGACCAGAAGGCCAAGGGCCGGACGGACGCGCAGATCGCCGAGGAGATGCGCTCCTACGACCAGTGGGACCGGTTCGACTACGACGGCGACGGCGACTTCAACGAGCCGGACGGCTACATCGACCACTTCCAGATCGTCCACTCCGGCGGCGACCAGGCCGACGGTGACCCGCAGCAGGGTGAGGACGCCATCTGGAGCCACCGCTGGTCGGCCTTCAACAGCTCGCCCGTCGGCCCGCCGAACTTCCCGATCGGTGGCACCCAGATCGGCAACACCGGCGTCTGGATCCGCGACTACACGATCCAGCCGGAAAACGGTGGCCGCAGCGTCTTCTACCACGAGTACGGCCACGACCTGGGCCTGCCGGACGACTACGGACCGGCGGACAACAACAACGAGCACTGGACCCTGATGGCCCAGAGCCGGCTCGGTGCCAAGAACGACCAGGGCATCGGCGACCGCGGCGGCGACCTCGGTGCGTGGAACAAGCTCCAGCTCGGCTGGCTCGACTACGAGGTCGTCGTGGCGGGGCAGAAGCAGACGCTGAAGCTCGGCCCGCAGGAATTCAACTCGAAGGAAGCACAGGCCGCCGTGGTCGTGCTGCCGAAGCGGGAATACACCTTCAACTACGGCGCACCCTTCGAGGGCTCGAAGCAGTACTTCTCCGGTAACGACAACAACCTCAACCAGACCATGACGAGGACGTTCGACCTCACCGGCAAGTCCTCGGCGGCACTGTCGCTGAAGGGCAAGTACAGCATCGAGAAGAACTACGACTTCCTCTACTTCGAGGCGTCGACGGACGGCGGTCAGACCTGGACCGACCTGGACGGCACGGTCAACGGCCAGCCGATCGGTGTCGACGGTGCCGGCCGCCCGGCCCTCGACGGCACCAGCAACGGCGCGTGGGCGGACATCAACATCCCGCTCAACTCGCTCGCCGGCAAGGCGGCCCAGGTTCGCCTGCACTACGTCACCGACGGTGGCCTCGCCGCAGGCGGCTTCTTCGGTGACGCGATCACCGTGACGGCTGACGGCCAGACGGTGTTCAGCGACGGTGCCGAGAACGCGAACGCCGGCTGGGCGCTCAATGGCTGGCAGGCCGTGGGCGCGAGCTACAGCCGCCTGTTCGACAACTTCTACATCGCCGGCAACCGGTCGTACGTGTCGTACGACAAGTACCTGAAGACGGGCCCGTACTTCTTCGGCTACGCGAACACCCGCCCCGACTGGGTGGACCACTACGCGTACCAGGAGGGTCTGCTCATCTCGTACTGGAACACCCGCTGGACGGACAACAACACGGTCGCCCACCCGGGTGAGGGTCGCAACCTGTACATCGACGCGCACCCGCGCCCGATCTACAACCTGACCGGCGCTCCGTGGCGTGCCCGCGTCCAGGTGTACGACGCACCGTTCAGCCTGAACAAGGCCGACTCGTTCACCCTGCACCTCAACAGCCAGCCGCAGTACATCCGCGGTCAGGATGCTGCGCCGCTGTTCGACGACACCAAGAAGTACTTCTACGAGGAGCTGCCGAACCACGGCGTCAAGCTCCCCGCGGCCGGTGTCAAGATCAAGGTTCTGGAGCAGGACGGCACCACGATGAAGATCCGGATCAGCTGACCACTGATCCCGCACCAACCAGCGACGCCCGGGCAGGTCACCTGCCCGGGCGTCGCCCGTTGTCGAGCCGGTGACCTTGCCGTGGGCAGCTTCGTCACCCTCCGCATCGCGGCCCGATCGTCCGAGGTCGACTGCGGCCCGGGCGTCCGCGCCCGCATCGTCGCGCGGTGACCCCGCACTTCGGCGCCTCCCGCCGGGTAGGGGACAACCCCGGGCTTTCCCCTGTTCAACGCGACCGCCGGGGTCGTCGGCGGCAATCGGGTCCTAGGCTGTCTGCCATGACCGACCAGCGCGGCGGAGTCGTCGACGAGTCCTGTGTCCTCACCGAGGGGCCGTGGACGCACCGCTTCGTCGGCGCCAATGGCACCCGGTTCCATGTGGTCGAGGCCGGCACCGGGCCGATGGTGCTCTTCCTGCACGGCTTCCCCGAGCACTGGTGGGCGTGGCACCAGATGCTGCCGGCGGTCGCCGACGCCGGCTTCCGGGCGGTCGCCGTCGACCTGCGCGGCTACGGCGCCAGCGACAAACCACCCCGGGGGTACGACGGCTACACCCTCGCCGCCGACATCGCCGGGCTGATCCGCGCACTCGGTGAACGGTCCGCGACGATCGTCGGCAGTGGCGTCGGCGGCCTGGTGGCCTGGACGGTGGCCTCGTTCCACCCGTCCCTGGTCCGCCGGCTGGTGGTGCTGGGGGCGCCGCACCCGCTGCGGTTGCGCGCCGGCATCTTCGCCGACCCGCGCGGGCAGTTCGCCGCCTCCACTCCGGCGCTGAAGTTCCAGCTACCCCGCTACGAGCACGTGCTGACCCGGGACGGCGCGGCGGCCGTCGGGGAGATCCTGCACCGCTGGGGCGGCCCACACTGGGTGGCCGGGCCGGACTTCGAGGCGTACGCCGCGCGGTGCCGGGAGGCGATGCGCATCCCGCAGGCCGCGTTCTGCGCAATGGAGGGGTACCGCTGGGCGTTCCGCTCGCTGCTGCGGCTGCAGGGCTACCGGTTCGTCCGCCTGATGCAGAAGCCGCTGGCCACCCCGACCCTGCAACTGCACGGCGCTCTGGACGTCGCCTCCCTGCCCCGGACCGCCCTGGGCTCCGGCCGCTACGTCGTCGCCCCGTACGAGTGGCGACTGCTCGACGGGGTCGGGCACTTTCCGCACCTGGAGGCACCAGAACTGGTGCTCGGCGAAATCCTGCGCTGGGCCAAGACCTGATCGGTCAGACCCGCTGCTCCCGCAGGTCGGTGACCTCGGCGGCCGGTGCCCAACCCTGGTAGACGCCGAAGTCGAAGACCTCCAGCCGCATCGCCTCAGCCACCGGCCAACGGCCACCGGTGTATTCCACCCGCAGCCAGGCGTCGTGCTCGCCGAGCACGATGAACGGCTGTCCCTGCCAGGTGCAGGTGGTCCGCACGTACGCCAGGTCCTCGATGTCGCTGGCCGGCAGCACCCGGACGTACCGGCCCGCGCGGACCTGCTCGAAGCCCTCGCCCGGCTCGGGCTGGTAGAGGCGGATGTCATTGCCGTCCGGACTGGCCTGGTATTCCCGGCCCTGCCAACGGGCCACGTATCCGTCGCGCATCACGCCTCACCGACCCGTCGCCAGACAACCGCGTCGGTGTCGAGCTCCGCGACCACCCGCTCGGTGCCGTCCGCGCCGATCCGCCACAGCTGTGTGCCGTGCGGGAGGCGCGCGCTGTCCACCTTGAACTCCGCCACCACGTCGCTGCTCTCGCCCGGGGCGAACCCGTTGCCCCGGAACGGCGGACGCTCGATGACCCAGCCCTCCATGGCCCGCATCGCCGGCTCGTTCTGACCGCCGTACGGGATCCGGTAGAGGCTCGGCCGGTGCGCCGGCCAGCGCAGCACGTAGATCTCCTCGGCATCCCGGGTGAACGGCGACCCGGGGTAGCTGAGGCCGAGCGCGTCGTGCACCTGAGCCGGCGTGGTCAGGTGGGCCAGCTCACCGGCCCGGTGCACGAAGCCGGAGACCCGGTCGTACCCCCGATCCAGGTAGTACGCGAGCTGACTGGGCGCGATCGCCTTCTGCATGACCGTCGGTCGGGTCGGGTCGACCGCCGCTGGGGCGTACCGGGGGCGGGCGGTGGGCTCCGCCACGGCCGGCGTTTCCTCCGGGTCCACCTCCAGGTCGTCACCGAGCCCCACCTCGGCGGCCCAGTTGGCCAACGCGACGATCTGCTCTCCGGGCAACTTCGCACCGACCGGGGTGCCCGGGTTGACGGCGAACGACCAGTCCTCCTCGGGCCAGCGCCGGATCAGTTGGGCGAACTTCACCCGGACCGTGTCGACGTCACCCTCGGTGTGGTCGGCGAGGCGCTCCGGCGACGTGTAGACCACCACGTACGTCTCGCCGTCGAGCTGCCCGGTACGCCAGACGAAGCCCGGATCCCCGGGGCGGCTTCCCCGCACCGAGTCGGGTGCCGCCGGCAGCAGCACCCGGGCCAGCAGCAGAGTGGACAGGAACGTGTCCGTGCTGCCGGCACCGGCGGCGCTGAGCAGGTCCTCCTCGACCGTGTTGGCCGGCTCGAACTCGACCGGCGCCGGTTCGTCGGCCGGCGGGCGCTGCCCGTCGCCGTCGGTGATCGTGCTCTCGTCGGTGATCGTGCTCTCGTCGGTGATCGTGCTCTCGTCGCTGCCGACCCGATCCGCGCCGGTCACGCCGGCCGACAGACCGCCGGTGTCGGCGCGATCGCCGCTGACCGGGACGCCGGGGCGGTCGTCGGCGCCGCCCACACCAGCGCCGACAAGGTCGGCCTGCGCCGGACCCGTGGGGCGTGGAGCGGACGGGCCTGGACCGGACTGGCTGGGGCTGAACGACGCGGGGCCGGGAGGGCTGGGGCGCAAGGACGACGGACCGAACAGGCCCGGACCGGAGAGCGCCGAGCCGAACGGCGGCGGGGCAGCCTCGGCGGGGCCGGGCCGGCGGGCCGCATCGACCGGGCCGTTGTTGTCGACCGGGTCGGTGAGGTCGCGGGACTCGATGATGGTGCCCTCGATGACGATGGGCGTGAAGCCGCGGCGCGGCGCGGGCGGGCCGGAGACCGGTTCCGCGGCGGACGCCGACAACTCCTCCACCGGCCCGAATCGGCTCGGCCGGTCGCGCGGAATCGCCTGGGTCTCGTCCGCCGGAGGGCTGGGCCACTCCGACGCCCTGGTCAGCGGAGGCTCACCGGGCATCCGGAAGGCGCGGGTGGGCTCCTCTCCCACCGGGTCGGACCAGCGCGGAGGCAGGGGCTGGGTGATCTCCTCGCCGGGTGCCGGTGCGTGTACCCCTCGGGACGCGGTGACGTCGCCCGCCGGCTGCCGCAGCGGCCGGGTGGCGTCCGGATCCGTCCTGGGAAAGGCCCGTGTCACGGTCTCGTCGGCCAGCGCTTCGGGCGGACGGCGGCGTGGGAAGGGCTGGCTGCCTCGGCCGAAGCGGGTCGGTGGGGCCGCGCGGTCACCGGACCGGCCGGCGCTCGGGGTCGGATCGGGCGCCCGATCCCGGGCGGAAGTGGGTTCGAAGAAGGAGCGCCGAGGGGCCTGGGGTCCGCTGTTGCCGTTACCCGCGGCCAGGCCGTCGACGTCGCCCGGCCGATTCGCCGCCGGCCAGCCCACGCCCGGGCCTGGGTGGTCGGTCGGACCGACACCGGGGCGTTCGGGGGGCGTCAACGGTGCGAACCGGGACGGCCGGTCCGTGCGGGGCAGGGCCCCGGTGCCCGACGGACCGGTTCGAGGCGGGCCGGTCGGGTGCCGCTGACCGGCAGCGGGCATGTCCTCCTCGCCGGATCGGCGCGACGGCTCAGCGGGGCCGGGTGTCCGGGGCGCCGGACCCGGCACCGACGGGGCGCCCACCCGGGGCACCGTGCCCCGCACTGGCCTGCGGGGCGGGATCGGGGCAAGCGGGGTCGGGGCGAGCGGGATCGGGTCGGGCCCGGACGACGCCGCACCCATCGCGGGAGGCGATCCAGCGGCTGGCGTGCCGTCCCGGCCGGGCACGCCGGTCCGGGTGCGGGCCAGGGTCTCCGCCCGTTCCAGCCGAGCGCGGGCGCCCATGGCGCGACCGGGCAGGCGCACGTCGCCCCGGGAGAGTTGAGACACGAACCAGGCCGGCAGGTAGCCCTCGACCGGCAGACCCGGGTTGACGGCGAGCCACCACTCCTGGTTGGGCCAGCTGACCGCGAGGTCGGCGAAGGGGATGCGCCGGTTGCTGCCGGAGTGCTCGCCGAGGCAGGTCCGCAGTGCGGCGGCGGAGGTGAAGGCCAGCACATGGGTCCGGCCGCCGGTGGTCCAGGTGCCCCAGCCAGAGGGTGCCTGGCCGGGCTGCGTTGGCGCGGAGACCGGCAACAACAGATCGGTGCGGGACAGGAGCCGGAAGTAGAGCTCCTGATCGTTGGCGCGCAGCGCGTCGCGCATCGCCACCTCGGCCTCCGTGGCCGGCTCCCATTCGGTCACGGCCACCTCTCCTTCCGAGAACAGGCCACCGGTGTCGCGTACAACCTACAAGGTGGCATCAAGATCACAATGGCTGGCCGTCGGCGGTCTGCCAGGGCGCGGACAAGGCGATAGCATCCCGTCCCGGAGCCGACACGATACGGAGGCTGTCGATGTCCCGATCGATCACGCGCCCGGTCCTCGCAGGTCTGGCCGCCAGCCTGCTGACCGTACCGGCCCTCCCGATCGTCGCCGCCACCGCCAGCCACCGGGCGGCACCGGCCTGCGCGACCCCACTCGCCCCCAGCCGGCCGGTCACGGCCGCACCCTGGCCACAGCAACGGTACGACCCCGCCCGGCTCGCGCCGCTGGCCACCGGCGCCGGGGTGACCGTCGCGGTGGTCGACTCCGGCGTGGACCGGGTGCACCCTCAACTGGCCGGACGGGTGCTGGCCGGCACCGACCTGCTCGACCCCGGCGGCGACGGCAGTCGGGACTGCGCCGGGCACGGCACCGGCGTGGCGAGCATCATCGCGGCGGCACCCCGCGACGGAGTCGCCTTCCGCGGCCTGGCGCCGGGTGCCCGGATCCTGCCGGTACGGGTGAGTGAGCAGCAGGTGGTGCAGGGGCGGGAGTCGGGGCGTACGGTCAGCGCCGACGAGTTCGCCCAGGCCATCCGCTGGGCCGTCGACCACGACGCCGACGTGGTGAACCTGTCCGTGGTGCTGTACACGGACGACCCGGAAGTCCGCTCGGCCGTGCGGTACGCGGTCGACCGGGACGTGGTGCTGGTGGCCGCCGCCGGCAACCTGCACGACGGCGGGGACCCCCGGCCGTTCCCCGCCGGTTACGACGGGGTGCTCGGGGTGGGTGCGATCGGCGCGGACGGTGGGCGGGCGACCTTCTCCCAGACCGGTTCGTACGTCGACCTGGTCGCACCGGGCAGTGCGGTGCTGACCGCCGCACCCGGCGCGGGCCACCATCGGGTCGAGGGCACCAGCTATGCGGCGCCCTTCGTGGCCGCCACCGCTGCGTTGCTGCGTGAATACCGGCCGGATCTGACCGCCGCCCAGGTCACGGAGCGGATCGTCGCCACCGCTGATCCCGCTCCTGGCACGGGCCACGGCGGCGGGTACGGCGCCGGCGTGCTGAACCCGTACCGTGCGGTCACCGAGACCAGCGGCGGCCGTGCGGCCGACCCTCGGCCGGTGGCCGTGCTCGCCGACGACCGGGCCGACCCGGCGCTGCTCGCCCGCCAGGTCCGCCGGGCGACCGCCCGGGATCGGGCCCTGCTGGTCGGCGCGGTGGTCGGCACGACGGCGGCCACCGTGGCGCTGCTCGCCCTGGTGTTGCCCCGTGGCGCCCGCCGACGCTGGCGCCCGGCCGGCCAGGCCTGACCCCGCCAGCTCACCGCACTGACCGCCGACGCGCAGGGGCCGGGGCGCCGACCCGGACACGGTCAGCGCTCCCGGCCCACCGCGGTCACTGGAACAGCCCGGCGTTCTTCTTTTCGGTGTCCAGATAGTCGGTGGCGGAGTCGTCCACCGCGAACTTGATGTCACGCAGCATCGCCTGGAGGTCCTGCGAGGCGGACCGCCACCGCGCCTGCCGCTGCTCGTAGGCCTGTCGGGCCTCGCCCGTCCAGCTCGACACCAGCGGGGCGGCATCCCGTTCGAGTTGGCCGAGCTGCGAGTCGAGGGTGTTCAACGCCTTCTGGATGTCCGCGCCGGCCTGCTGAAGCGCGGCGAAGTTGACGACCAGCACACCATGGTCCATCGGATTTCCCTCCCGAGCGGGATCAGAGCGGCAGCTGGATGCCGCCGCGGTTGGTGCCGGCCACCCGGCTGGCGACGTCGTCGTCGGAGGCGTCGTAGTGCCGGCCGGCGGTGCGGATCGCCCCGGCGGTCTCCCGCAGGACCCGGTGCAGCGCCGCCTGGTCCTGTGACCACTGACGCTTGACCTGCTCGAACGACCGGCCACCGGCGCCACGCCAGGCCTGCTGCAACACCTCCAGCTCGGCCAGCAGACCGGTCAGCATGGACTGCAACGACTGGTCGACCTGCTCGAACTTCGCGGCGGTCTGCTGCATCACCGCGGCTTCTGCCTGGGTCTGGGACACCCCGACGTCACCTCGCCTCTCTGATCGCACCTGGCCGTCAACGCGCCCGCTCTGGGGACGCGTCGTTCGCTTGGCCCGGCCGTCGAGCACTGAGACACGGGTCAGCGATGAGCTTCGTGGCTGACGGTAGCGGCCTCGTAGCGGTTCTGCTACCCCGCGCACCTCCCCTGTGGACAACCACGTCGGCCATCGTTCGCTTACGATGTGCCGGAGCCACGTCGCGGCGCGTGACGGGCCGTCGAAGGACGGCCGGCCGCCTGACATGGTCCGCACTGGTCGAGGAGGCACGGTGCCGGCGATCACCACCGGAGGACCGCACCCGGCGCCCCCGGTCGGGCCCGGGCCGAGCGTCGTCCCGCAGGCAGTCGGGCCGGGCGCGCCCGCCGATCGCAGCCTTGACTCAGTCGATCAGCGCACACCTCGTCGTCGGTCGCCCGTCGACCGCTGGGCCGCAGTGGCTCGACGCACGGGCGCCGGAGTGCGCGCCGGCCAACTTGTCACCGCACAGGTCGCGGCGGCGCTCGTCCTCACCGCCCTCGGCCGGGGCGCACCGGTCACCACGGCGGCCGTACTGGTGGCGGTGCTGCTGGTGGGGGCCGCCTGGGTCCGGGTCCGGGGCCGGTGGCTCTTCGAGTGGTTGGGCACCGCCGTCGGGCACCTGACCCGTCGTCGGGCCTTGACCGGGGCGGCCGGAGCGGCCGAACTGCTCGATCTGGTCGCTCCCGGCACCGTCGTCCGGTCGACGGAGCTGACCGGCGGGCCGGCGGCGGTGCTGGAGGACCCCGCCGGCCTGGTGGCGCTACTGGAGCTCGGCGACCCCGGCGACCTGCTCGGCGACGTGTCCCGGGCGATCCCCGCGCCGTCCGCGTTGCTGCCCCCGGCCGGGTCGGACGTGCCCCCACTGCGGATCCAACTGCTGCTCGCCGGGGCACCGGCACCGGTGCCCGCCGCGGGTGGCACGGTCGGCACGTCGTACCGGCAGCTCACCGACGGGCGGCTCGCCGGGCGGGAGCGGGCCGTGGTGGCGGTCCGGGTGCTGCGGGTGGACGGCTGGTCTGAGGAAGACCTGCGCCGCGTACTCGCCGGCACGGTACGCCGGATCGTCCGCCGGCTCGGGCCGCTGACCGCGCGACCGCTCGGCGTACCGGCCGCGCTGCGCGTCCTGGGCGAGCTGGCCCACCACGACGGCCAGGCGGTGCGGGAGTCCTGGCCGTCGCTCCGGTCCGGCAACCTGGTCCAGGCCACCTTCCGGCTGGTCCAGTGGCCGGACGCGGGCAGCCCGGGTGGGCGGCGGCTGGTGCCCCGGCTGCTCGCGCTGCCGGCGACCGCGACGACGGTGTCGATCTCCGCGGCTCCGTCGCCGAGCACTGGCGCCGTCGGCGTGCCAACCGGGCTGACCGTACGCCTGGCCGCCGGAACGGCGACCGAGCTGGCCACGGCCAGCGAGGCGCTGAACCGTCTGGTGACCGACCTGGGCGGGGAGTTGCGACGGCTCGACGGCGCGCACCTGAGCGGGCTGGCCGCCACGCTGCCGTTGGCGCTGACCGCACCCGGGGCGCAGCCCCAGCCTGCGATGGACGACTGGGAGCTGACCCTGGGCGACGCGGGGATGATGGTCGGCACGAACCGGCACGGCGGAGCTGTCACCGTGCGGCTGTTCCGGCCGGAGAGCACCCGGGTGCTGCTGGTCGGCGGGGTGCGCGCCGCCCAGTTGGTGGCCCTGCGCGCCTTGGCGCTCGGTGCCCTGGTGGTGGTGCAGACCGCACGGCCGCGCGCCTGGGAGCCGTTCGTCCGCGGGGTGGGCGCGCCGGGCGGCACGATCCCGTTGATCCCACCCGGTCGGCCGGTCGCCGACGGGGTGGGCACGGCGCTGCAACCGTTGCTGCTGGTCGTCGACGCCGGGCCGGTGGCAGCAGAGGCCGAACCGGGCCCGCCGTGGCGGGCCACCCTGGTCGTACGGGACGAACTGACTCCAGCGGACGTGGACGCGTTGAGCCGGGCCGACCTGGCGTTGTTACAGCCGCTGAACGCCGCCGAGGCCGCGCTGGCCGGCGTCGCGTTGGGGCTGGGCGGCTCGGCCGAGTGGCTGACCCGGATCCGGGACGACATGGTGGCGGTGGTCAACCGCCGGGCGCTGCGCTGGGCACTGCTCTCCCCCACTCCGATCGAGTCGCAACTGATCGGGCGGCCGGCGCGCGGCTGATCCACCCGGGTGGTCAACTGCCGGGTTACGCCGGTGCGCGGTCCGTGGCACGATCCCCGCCATGGGTTTTCTGAAAGGTCTGCTTATTCGGCTGGCCAGCACAGCGCTGGCTTTCTGGCTGGCCACACTCCTCATTCCGGGCATCTCTCTGGAGTCGAACTCCGCCGTCGAGACGGTGACCACGCTGCTCCTGGTGGCGGTGATCTTCGGTGTGGTCAACGCGGTTCTCCAGCCGATCATCAAGACCGTCGGCTGTGGCTTCTACCTGCTGACCCTGGGTCTCATCGCGCTGGTGGTGAACGGGCTGCTGTTCCTGCTCACCAGCTGGATCGCCGACCAGGTCGACCTGCCGTTCTTCGTGGACGGTTTCTGGCCGGCCGCCGTGCTCGGTGCTCTCTTCGTGAGCATCGTGACCTGGATCCTCGGCGCCGTCCTCGACCGCGACTGACCGGTCACCGGCCAGCACCGACCCGGTCCGCCCGGGGCTCCGACCACGGTCGGGGTCCGGGCGGGCCACTGACCAGAGTTCGGGAATTGGCCGGCGTGGGTGCCCGCCCCGGCAGTTAGCGTCGCAGCGTGTTCTCGCTGACCCGCACCGACGGCCACCTGCTCAGCACCGACCCCGCCCGGCTCGATCTGGACCTGGTGCACCACTGGTTGTCCACCGACGCGTACTGGGCGCTCGGACGGGACCGGGAGACCACCGCCCGCGCGTTCGCCGGCTCACTGCCGTTCGGCGTCTACCGGCCCGAGGACGGCAGCCAGGTGGCGGTGGCACGGGCGGTCACCGACGGCGCCACGTTCGCCTGGCTGTGCGACGTGTACGTCGACCGCTCCGCCCGGGGCCGCGGGTTGGGCGGGTGGCTGGCCGGCGCGGTCCGCGACCACCTGGCCGAGCTCGGCGTACGCCGGATCCTGCTGGCCACGAACGACGCACACCAGGTGTACGCGGGTGTGGGCTTCACGCCGCTGGAGGTGCCGCAGCGGTGGATGCAGCTCGACCAGCGTCCGCCGGTGAGCCGGGTCACCGGAAAGGAACAAAGCGGCGGTACGCCCCTTACGGTGGAGACGTGACGTCACTCCGCCAGGGATACCTCTACGGCCTCGGCGCGTACCTGCTCTGGGGTTTCTTTCCTATCTATCTCAAGCTGTTGCGACCGGCTGGCCCGCTGGAGATCCTGGCCCACCGGATCGTCTGGTCGGTGGTCTTCGTGGCCCTGCTGTTGGCCGCGCTGCGCAACGTCGGCTTCCTGCGGGCGCTGCTGCGCCGCCCCTGGGCGGTGGCCGGGATCATCGCCGCCGCCGCGCTGATCGCGGTCAACTGGGGCACCTACATCTACGGGGTCAACTCCGACCGGGTGGTGGAGACCGCGCTCGGCTACTTCATCAACCCGCTGGTCGTGGTGCTGCTCGGGGTGACGGTGCTGCGGGAGCGGCTACGTCCGGCGCAGTGGGTGGCGCTGGGGATCGGCGCGTCGGCGGTCGCGGTGCTCACCGTGGACTACGGCCGGCTGCCCTGGCTGGCGTTGACCCTGGCGTTCAGCTTCGCCGGCTACGGCCTGGTCAAGAAGCGGCTGGGGCTGCCGCCGGCGGAGGGGCTCTTCGTCGAGTCGGCGGTGCTGGCGCTGCCGGCGCTGGGTTATCTCGCCTGGCTGATGAGGAGCGCCGACTCGACCTTCGGGCACGTCTCGGCCGGGCACACCGCGCTGCTGGTGCTGGCCGGTGCGGCCACGGCGATCCCGCTGCTCCTGTTCGCCGGGGCGGCCAACCGGCTGCCGCTGAGCAGCCTCGGCATGGTCCAGTATCTGGCGCCGATCATCCAGCTCGGCTGCGGTGTGCTGATCTTCCACGAGCCGATGCCTCCGGCCCGCCTCGCCGGCTTCGCGCTGGTCTGGCTCGCCCTCGTCGTCTTCACCGCCGACGCCGTCCGCACCTCCCGCCAGGCCCGCCGAACCCGCACCCCCACCCGCACCCCCACCCGAACCCCCGAGCCCGTCCCCACCCCCTGACCCACCCCCGAACCCACCCCCGAACCCGCCGCGATCTTGCAGTTTCGGTCGCCATTATGGGCGCTATACCCCTTATGGCAGGACAGAAAGTGCAAGATCGCGAGGAGCAGGGTGGGGCGGTCAGGGGACCGCGTAGGTGAGGATGGGCGTGCCGTCGGCTCGTTGGAGCTCGACGCTTATCAGCTCGGCGTCGGTGAACCTCGTGGCACCGGTGAACTGGAGAGCGTCACCGGGCGCGGCGAGCCAGGAGCCGATCTGCTCGCTCGCGCCGTTCGGGCCGTGCGCCACCAGCCGGAACGGGTACGCCTTGCCATAGCTCGCCCGCGCGTCGTACCCGCAGCGCATGGTCACCTCGGTGCCCCACTTGGTGCCGGTCAGCCCGAGGTCGGCGTGCACCGGCCCGGCGGCAGCCACCGGCCGCATGGCGACCATCGACAGCTGCGGGGCAGGCGTGGTGCCCTGCGCCCCGGGAGGGCCGGGCGGGCCGGCGGGCCGAGGCAGCACCACGGCTGTGCCCACGCCGACCATCAGGGCCAGCCCGGCGGCGGCCAGCGTGGTCAGCGCGTACCGTCGCCGGCCCGCGGAGCGTTCCCGACGCCGACGGCGCCGGGCCTCCTCCAGGAGCGCGGGCACCCGGGGTGGGGCCGGCGGCGGCAGGATCTGCTCCAACCCCGTCGGGTCGAGACGCCCGAGCAACCCGGGCAGAACGGCGATCTCAGCGACCGCCTCCCGGCAGGAGGCGCAGCCGGCGAGGTGCCGCTCGTAGGCCGCCCGCTCGGCGGGGGCCAGGGCACCCAGCACGTACGCGCCGTCGTCGTACGCGAACTCGCACCGGGTCATCCCGTCACCCCCATCTCAGCCAGGACCAACCGTAGAGACCGCAGCGCGTAGTGGGTGCGGGACTTCACGGTCCCCGGCGGTACGCCCAGGCGGGATGCCGCCTCGGCCACCGACCGCCCCTGGTAGAAGCACTCGACCAGCACTTCCCGATGGGTCGGGCTGAGCCGGTTCAGTGCCTCGGCGACAGTCCACGCCTCCACCGCCCGCTCGGCCTCGTCGATAGCCTCGGGCGGCTCGGGCAGGTCGTCGGTGAACACCTCGCCGACCCGGGTGGACCGCCGCCGCCACGCGTCGATGGCCAGGTTGCGGGCGGTGGTGAACAGCCAGGACCGCACCGACCCGCGCCGCGGGTCGAGTGACTCCGGATGTCGCCAGGCCCGCAGCAGCGTCTCCTGCACCAGGTCCTCGGCCCGCTGCCGGTCCCCGTTGACCAGCCGCAGGGCATGGGCGTACAGCGCGTCCGCGTGCTCGTCGTGCAGCGCGCGCAGCAGTTGGGCGTCATGGTCGCTGATGGCGGTCTCCTCGCTTCCGGCGCGCGTCCGGCGGTGCGTCCGCTCGTGAATACGTGCGGTCACGCCGATCGGTTCAGCCCGAGGTCAGACCGGCTGCGTGCCGGTGGCCGCCCACAAGGGTGTTCATGCCCGGTTCACATCGTGGCCGGCGTGCGCTCACCACGTCCTCCTAGCGTCCGGCTGGTACGTCGCCTGTCGTGCCACCGACTCCCTGGAGGCTTCTCCCATGAGCGACCGTCCCCGGCTGCTCCCCCTGTTGAACGGCAACCGCCATGGCACCCGAGACGCCATGACCTGCCTGTACCGCTGCGGAAACGCCTGTGACCACCCGGTACCGAACACCTCCGACAACGCGTACTTTTCAGACGTGGTGAACGCGGAGGTCTCGCGGCGTGGCGTGGTCCGGGCCGGCGCGGTCGGCGCGCTGGTCCTCGGCTTCGGCGGCGCGGCAGCCGGTGCGCTCGCCGGTGCGGCCCCCGCCATGGCGGCCCCCACGACCCCGGACGTCCCGGAGGCCTTCGGTTTCGGCCGTCCCAGCACCGGCGTCGGCAACGGCGCGCTGACCTTCAAGCCGATCCCACCGAACAAGCTGGACACCCTGGTCGTCCCGAATGGCTACGACCACGCTGTGGTGATCAAGTGGGGTGACCCGGTCCTGCCGGGCGCACCGGAGTTCAACCTGCATCACCAGACCGCCGCCGCGCAGTCCAAGCAGTTCGGTTACAACAACGACTTCGTGGGCGTGCTGCCGCTGGACAAGCAGGGCAAGCGGGCGCTGCTTGTGGTCAACCACGAGTACACCAACGAGGACCTCATGTTCCCGGGCTTCCCCGGCCTGGACGGGCTCTCCGTGGAGCAGCTGCGCACCGCCATGGCCGCGCACGGCATGTCCGTGGTGGAGTTGGAGCGGGTCGCCGGCACCGGGCAGTGGAAGCCGGTCGACAAGGGCCCCCGGGCGTACAACCGGCGGGTCACGGCGCTCAGCACCAAGTTCGACCTGACCGGCCCGGCCGCCGGCTCGGCCTGGCTGAAGACCGCCGCAGACCCCAGGGGCCGTACGGTCGTCGGCACGCTGAACAACTGCGCCGGTGGCGTGACCCCGTGGGGCACGGTGCTCTCCGGCGAGGAGAACTTCAACCAGTACTTCGTGGGCGCCGACGCCGCTCCGGCCGACCTGAAGCCGAAGCTGGACCGCTACGGCATCAGCACCGCCAGCCGCTACCCCAGCGGCAGCCGCAAGTGGGAGCGCGCCGACGAGCGCTTCGACCTGGCCAAGCACCCCAACGAGGCGCACCGGTTCGGTTGGGTCGTCGAGATCGACCCGTTCGACCCGGAGAGCCGCCCGCGCAAGCACACCGCGATGGGCCGGTTCAAGCACGAGGGCGCAAACGTGATCGTGGCCAAGGACGGCCACGTGGTCGCGTACATGGGCGACGACGAGCGGTTCGACTACCTCTACAAGTTCGTCTCGGACAAGAAGTTCCTGAAGGGCAACTCCTGGGCTGCCCGCAAGCACAACCTGACCCTGCTGGAGTCCGGCACGCTCTACGTGGCGAAGCTCGACCAGACCAGCGCCGCCGAGATCGACGGGTCGGGCAAGCTCCCCACCGACGGCGCGTTCAACGGCCGGGGTCGCTGGATCAAGCTGGTCAGCGGCAACCGCTCGTTCGTCGACGGGATGACCGCCGCGGACGTGCTCACCTTCACCCGACTCGCCGGTGACAAGGTCGGCGCGACCAAGATGGACCGCCCGGAGGACGTCGAGCCGAGCCTGCTCACCGGCAAGGTGTACGTGGCGCTGACCAACAACACCAACCGAGGCGTCGGCAGCAACCCGAAGCCGGACGAGGCCAACCCGCGCAACGCCAACAAGCACGGGCAGATCCTGGAGCTGGTCGAGGACCGCAACGACAACGCCGCAGAGACCTTCGCCTGGTCGCTGCCGATCGTCTGCGGCGACCCGACCGACGCGTCGACCTTCTTCGCCGGGTACGACAAGACCAAGGTCTCCCCGATCTCCTGCCCGGACAACGTCGCCTTCGACGCCACCGGCAACCTGTGGATCTCCACCGACGGCAACGCGCTGGGCAGCAACGATGGCCTGTTCGCCACCGCCGTGGAGGGCCCGGAGCGGGGTCACCTCAAGCAGTTCCTGACCGTGCCGCTCGGCGCGGAGACCTGCGGCCCGTTCATCACCGGCGACAACCGCTCGGTCTTCGTGGCGGTGCAGCACCCGGGTGAGATCACCGGCGCCTCGGTGGAGAACCCGGCCTCGAACTGGCCCGACGGTGACTACGCCAAGCCGGGCGTGGTGGTCACCTGGCGCCTCGATGGCGGCCCGGTGGGCAGCTGACGTCGCCCCTGCAACCGGTGGGCCGCTGACTCTGCTCGGGCGGTCCGGCGCTGGACCGCCACGTGAGGCCCTCTCCCAGCCCGGGAGAGGGCCGCACGGCGTCGGTGCGGTCAGGTGTCGGAGGCGATGCCGTCGGCGATGCTGCGGGCCACGGTGAGCAGCTTGGCTCGTACCACCCGGGCGGAGGTCATCATCTCGCTGGCCGGCAACGCGCAGGCCAGCACGACGCGGCGTTCCATGTCCTTGTCCGGCGCGACGAGCACCGCCGCGCAGGCCACCCCCTGGCGGAACTGCCCCAGCTCCAACTGCATGCCGCGCCGGTCGCCGGCGGCCAGGTCGGCCTCGAACGCCTCGGTGGTGGTCAGCGTGGCGGTGGTGAACGGGCGCATGCCGTACTCCCGCAGATAGCGGTGGCGCTGGTCGGCGGTGAGGGTGGCGAGCAGCGACTTGCCGAGGGCCGTCGCGTGCGCCCCCTCGTCGAAGCCGGGGACCAGGTCTTCCAGGTAGGGCGAGCGGTGCCCCTCGGCGACCGCCGTGAGGGCCACCTGACCGCCGACGAAGCGACCCAGGTAGTGGCTGTAGCCGGTGTCCAGAGCGGCCCGCCGCAGCGTCTCACCGACCGCTGGCGGCCCGCGGAACGCGGTCACCAACTCCCGGTACCGGTCGGCCACCTCCAACCCCACGATGTACGTGCCGTCCTCGCGACGGATCACGTAGCCCTCGTAGGCGAGCGTGCGGACCAGGTGGTAGGTGGTGGCCACGGTCAGCTCGCACCGCCGGGCTATCTGCTTGACAGTCAGGCCTTTCGGGGCGCGACCGACCGACTCCAGCACCCGCAGCGCTCGGGACACGCTGCGGATCAGGTCCGAAGGTTCTGCCAAGGGGTCGCGCACAACCACCTCCGCCGCCGGGGACTTACACCATATGAAAAACAGGCCCGGTGCGAAATGCCTGTTCGGGTCGAGGATGCCAGATCACCATCCACAGCTTGTGCCCCGGCGGTCACCAGGAGTGGTCTGAGGGAGTCTCGCGTAGGTTTGCCGCACGATGACCAACACCTCCACCCCCGACCCGAGGATCGCCCGACCCCAGCCGGTCAGGGCGAGTGCCGGCGCAGTCGTCACCACCGTGGCCTGCGTACTCCCCGTCTTCCTGCTCGGTGGTCTTGCCGTGCAGATGGGCAGGGACCTCGGCTTCTCCCCGGCCGGCCTGGGCCTGGCCGTGGCCGTCTACTTCGGGGTCAGCGCGCTGGCCTCGGTGCCCTCCGGCCGCCTGGTCGAGCGGTACGGACCGGCCCTGGTGGCCCGCTGCGGCATCGTGCTGGCCGCCGGGTCGATGCTGGCCGTGGCCGCGCTCGCCCGGTCGTACCCGGTGCTGGTCGGGTTGCTGGCGCTCAGCGCCGCAGCGAACGCGCTCGGCCAGTTGGCCAGCAACGCCGTGCTGGCCCAGCACGTGCCGGCCCGACGGCAGGGGCTGTCGTTCGGCGTCAAGCAGGCTGCCATCCCGGTCTCCACCCTGCTGGCCGGGGCTGCGGTGCCCACCATCGCGCTCACCGTCGGCTGGCGCTGGGCGTTCGTGGCCGCCGCCGTGGCCGCGTTGACCACCCTGCCCGCCGTACCCCGGCCGTTGCCCGGCCCGGCGGGGCGGGCCGGCGCCACGCGCGCTGGCCGGGCGACGGCGGCGCTGGTCGTGATCGGCGCGGCGGCGACGTTGGCCGCAGCCGCAGCCAACGCGCTGGGCACCTTCCTGGTGGACTCGGCCGCAGCCCGGGGCCTGTCGCCGGGCCTCGCCGGCCTCACCCTGACCCTGGGCAGCGCGGTGTGCGTGACGGCCCGCGTGGGCGCCGGCTGGCTGGCCGATCGTCGCGACACCGGTCACGTCGCCCTCATCGCCGCGATGCTTGTCGTCGGCGCGGCCGGGCTGGGGATGCTCGCGTTGACCAGCCCGGTGCCGCTGGTGGCCGGCGTGGTGCTCGGCTTCGGCCTGGGTTGGGCCTGGCCCGGCCTGATGAACTTCGCGGTGGTCCGGCTCCACCCACAGTCACCAGCCGCCGCCACCTCGATCACCCAGACCGGGGTGTACGCGGGCGGCTGTCTCGGCCCGTTGAGCCTCGGCCCGCTCGCCGCCCACCTCGGTTACCCGGCCATGTGGACCACTGCGGCGGTGGCCATGCTGCTCGCCGCCGCTCTCATGCTCGTCGGTAGCCGCCTGTTGACCCGCGCCGCCGCCGGCGCGAGCCGGCACGTGGATCAACTGGTGCGGTCGGCGATGTAGTCGCAGAGCGATTCGAGCGCGTGGCGGGACGGGCCCTGCGGAAGAGGGGCCAACTGCGCGCGGGCGTCCTCGGCGTAGCTGCGGACGGTCTCCCGGGCCCGCTTGAGCGCCGGGCTCTCCCGGAGCAGCCCCAACGCCTCGGCGTGCAGCGCGTCGTCGGTCAGCGGGCCGGTCGCCAGGATCTCCCGCAGACGCACCGAGGACGCATCGGAGTCGTCCGCCGCGCGGGCGTAGAGGACCGGCAGCGTCGGGACGCCCTCGCGCAGGTCCGTGCCGGGGGTCTTGCCCGACTGCACCGACTCGGAGGCGATGTCCAGCAGATCGTCGGAGAGTTGGAACGCGACGCCGATCGTCTCGCCGTACCCGGCGAGGGCGTCGACGTGCTCTGCGGAGGCACCACCGAACAGGCCGCCGAACAGGGCCGACGTGGCGATCAGCGAGCCGGTCTTCTCGGCGATCACGTTCAGGTAGTGGGCCACCGGGTCGTCGCCGGCGCGCGGCCCCACGGTCTCCGCGATCTGGCCGTGCACCAGCCGGGCGAAGGTACGCGCCTGCAACCGGACCGCCACGGGGCCCAGGTCGGCGGCGATGTCCGCCGCGCGGGCGAAGAGGTAGTCGCCGACCAGGATCGCGACCGAGTTGGTCCAGCGGGAGTTCGCGCTCGGCGCGCCCCGGCGGACGGCGGCCTCGTCCATCACGTCATCGTGGTAAAGGGTGGCGAGGTGAGTGAGCTCCATCACCACGGCGGCCGGGACCACCTGCGCGTTGGTGGGGTCACCGAACTGGGCGCCGAGCGCCACCAGCAGCGGCCGGAAACGCTTCCCCCCGGCCTCGACGAGGTGCCGGGCAGCCTCGGTGACGAACGGGTCGGCGCTGGACACACTGGCCCGCAACGAGACCTCGACCGTGTCCAGCAGACCCAGCACGGACGCCTCGACGCGGGGATCGGCGAGGTTGAGGCCGAGCGCGCCGAACTGACTCGTGCTCGCCCGACCCCGCCGACCGCCGGAGCCGGAGGAACCTGAACGCTCGCCCGCCGGAATCACCACGCCATCAACCATGCCACACCCGTTCGACCTGCTCCGGGCCGGGGATACGCACCGAGGGCCGGCACGTGAACACGCGCCGACCCCCAGTGACCGTTCCTTCGGTCATCGCACGAATTCGGCAGCTCCAGTGGCCAGATCGAGCAGCGGCGCCGGGGCGATGCCCAGCACCAGGGTGGCCAGCACACCGATCATCAGCGCGGCGGAGGTGAGCCCACCGGGCACGGTGACGGTCGGGGTGGACTCGCCCGGCTCGGAGAGCCACATCAGCACCACGACCCGCAGGTACGGGAACGCCAGCACCATGCTGGTCAGCACACCGGCGATCACCAGCCAGACCTGACCACCCTCCAGCGCCGGCGCGAAGATGGCGAACTTGCTGGTGAAGCCACTGGTCAGCGGGATACCGGCGAAGGCCAGCAGGATGAAGGTGAACAGCGCGGCGAAGAACGGCGACCGCCGGCCCAGCCCGGCCCAGCGGGACAGGTGGGTGGCCTCCCCGTCGGCATCCCGCACCAGGGTCACCACCGCGAACGCGGCCAGCACCGAGAAGCCGTACGCGACCAGGTAGAACATCGTGCCGGACAGCCCGTCGCGGCTCGGCGCCAGCACACCGACCAGCAGGTAGCCGGCGTTGGCGATCGAGGAGTACGCGAGCAGCCGCTTGATGTCGGTCTGGGTGACCGCGAGCACCGCACCGACCAGCATGGTCAGCACCGCCACCACGCCGAGGACCGGAGTGAAGTCCCAGTTGGCGTCGGCAAACGCGACGTGGAAGACGCGCAGCAGAGCACCGAACGCGGCGACCTTGGTGCAGGCGGCCATGAAGCCGGTGACCGGGGTCGGCGCACCCTGGTAGACGTCCGGGGTCCAGACGTGGAACGGTGCCGCCGCGGCCTTGAAGAGCAGGCCGATGGAGAGCAGCGCCATGCCGGCGAAGAGCAGCACCTGACTGGCCGGAGACTCGCTCACCGCCGCGTGGATGGTCGCGAAGTCGACGCCGGCCGGACGGCCCGGGATGCCGGCGGTGAAGCCGTAGATCAGGGCCAAGCCGAACAGGAAGAACGCCGAGGCGTACGCGCCGAGCAGAAAGTACTTCATCGCCGCCTCCTGGCTCAGCAGGCGGCGGCGACGGGCCAGCGCGCAGAGCAGGTAGAGCGGCAGGGAGAAGACTTCCAGCGCGATGAACATGGTCAGCAGGTCGTTCGCCGCCACGAAGATCAGCATGCCGCCGATCGCGAACGTGGTGAGCGGGTAGACCTCGGTGAGGCCGTTGCGCCCCTCGGCCTGCCGCCGGTCGTCGGCCGACTCGGGGGTCACCGCGGCCTGGGCGACGAACGCCCCACCCCGCTCGACCGAGCGGTCACCGATCAGCAGCAGCGCCATCGCGGCCAGCACCAGAATCGCGCCCTGGAGGAACAGCGCCGGCCCGTCCACCGCGAGGGCCCCGCCGGCGGTGATGATCCGCTCGTCGGCGTTGAGGACCACCATGGTCAGCGCCGCGAGCACCGCCAGCAGCGCCAGCGTCAGCTGCACCACATGGCGCGAGCGCCGGGGCACGAGGGCCTCGACCAGCACGCCGAGCAGGGCGGTGCTCAGCATGATCAGGATCGGAGAGAGCGCCGCGTAGTCGATCGACGGCAGTTTCAACTCGGTCACTTTGCTGCCTCCTGGACGGTGCCCACCGACGGGGCCGGGTCGGTCCTGCCGATGTCGTCCATGGTCGCCTGCACGGCCGGGTTGATCACGTCAGTGACCGGCTTGGGAAAGAAGCCGAGCAGCACGATCAGTGCGATAAGTGGGGCGACCACGACCTTCTCGCGCAGGTTGAGGTCCCGACGCATGCCGTCGACCTCGGTGAGCGCAGGGTTGAGCGTGCCCTGGGTGGTGCGCTGAATCATCCACAGCACGTACGCGGCGGCCAGGATGATGCCGAGCGTGGCGATGATCGCGACCGGCTTGTTCACCGTGAAGGTGCCGATCAGCACCAGGAACTCGGAGATGAACGGTGCCGTACCGGGCAGCGCGAGAGAGGCGAGACCGGCGAAGAAGAACACCCCGGCGAGCACCGGGACCAGCTTGCCGGCACCACCGAAGTCACTGATCAGCGACGAGCCGCGCCGGGAGATCAGCATGCCCACCAAAAGGAAGAGCAGACCGGTGGCCAGCCCGTGGTTGAGCATGTAGAGCACCGCGCCGGTGCCGGCCTGGGTCGTGAAGGCGAAGATGCCCACCCCGATGAAGCCGAAGTGCGCGATCGAGGTGTACGACACCAGCCGCTTGAGGTCGTTCTGGCCGACCGCCAGCAGCGCGGCGTAGACGATGCCGATCACGCCCAGCGCCAGCGCCCACGGGGCGAACCACTTCGACGCCTCAGGGAACAGCGGCAGGCAGTAGCGCAGGATGCCGAACGTGCCGACCTTGTCCAGCACACCGACCAGCAGCGCCGCAGCGCCTGCCGGGGCCGCGCCACCGGCGTCGGGCAGCCAGGTGTGGAACGGGAAGAACGGCGCCTTGATGGCGAACGCGAGGAAGAAGCCGAGGAACAGCCAACGCTCGGTGCCGGTGCTGATGTCGACCTGCGACAGCGCCTGCCAGTCGAAGGTCTTCCCGCCGACCACCCACAGGCCGATCACCGCGGCCAGCATGAACAGACCGCCGACGAGCGAGTAGAGGAAGAACTTCACCGCCGCGTACTGCCGCTGGTGGCCGCCGTAGCTGCCGATGAGGAAGTACATCGGAACCAGCATGACCTCGAAGAACACGTAGAACAGGAAGACGTCGGCGGCCGCGAAGACGCCGATCATCGTGCACTCGAGGACCAGCAGCAGCGCGAAGTAGACGGGCACCGACCGCTTCGAGGACTCGGCGTCGTGCCACGACGCCAGGATCACCAGCGGCACCAGCACCGCGATCAGCATCAGCATCACCAGCGCGATGCCGTCGGCGGCGAAGGTGAAGCTCACACCCCAGTTCGGGATCCACGAGTATGACTCGCGGAACTGGAACCGGTCACCGCCAGCGTTGAAGCTGACCCACATCACCACCGAGAGCACCAGCACGAGCAGCGACCAGGCGAACGCCACCTGCTTGGCCAGCTCCGGCCGGTGGCGCGGCAGGAAGGCCACCACCAGGGCGCCCACCAGTGGTGCCACGGTGAGCACCGAGAGGAACGGGAAGTTGGACATTATGCGGCCTTACCTCCGTCGTGGATGCGTGGTCCGCCGGCGGGGGCGGCCGGGAAGAGGTCGATCACGCCAACCACCCCGCCTGCACCGCCAGGAACGCCGCCATCACCAGCAGCGCACCGGCCAGGATCGAGGTGGCGTACGAGCGGACGAAGCCGGTCTGCATCCGTCGGAGCCGACCCGAACCACCGCCGACAGCGGCGGCGAGCCCGTTGACAAGCCCGTCGATGCCCCGGTTGTCGAGGTACACCAGCGCCCGGGTGAGGAAGATGCCCGGCTTCTCGAAGACCGCCTCGTTGACCGCGTCCGCGTAGAGGTTGCGTCGGGCGGCGGTGACCAGCACCCCGGCCGGCTGCGGCGCGGTGGCCGTGCCGGCCCGGAACAGGAACCAGGCCAGCCCCGCGCCGAGCACGGTGACCAACAGCGACAGCGTGGTGATCACGGCGTGCGAGAGGACCGCCTCGTGCTCCGCGTGCTCGATGTCCAGCCCGGCGGTCGCCGTCAGCCAGTCCGGCACGGAGGTGGACAGCAGGAAGCCGGCACCGACCGAGCCGACCGCCAGCAGGATCAGCGGGATGGTCATCAGCTTCGGCGACTCGTGCGGGTGCTCGATGTCCTCGGTCCACCGCTTCGGGCCGTGGAACGTGAGCACGAAGAGCCGGGTCATGTAGAACGCGGTCAGCCCGGCGCCGAGCAGCGCCGCCCCGCCGAAGAGCCAGGCGGTCCAGTCCTCCCGCTCGAAGGCGGCCACGATGATGGGCTCCTTGGAGAAGAAGCCGGAGAACGGGAACATGCCGATGATGGCCAGCCAACCCATCATGAAGGTCAGCCAAGTGATCTTCATGTACTTCGAGAGGCCACCGAAGCGGCGGATGTCGACCTGGTCCTTCATCCCGTGCATCACCGAGCCGGCACCCAGGAACATGTTGGCCTTGAAGAAGCCGTGCGCCAGCAGGTGCACGATGGCCAGCGCGTACGCCCCACCACCGAGACCGACGCCGAGGAACATGTAACCGATCTGGCTCACCGTCGACCAGGCGAGCACCCGCTTGATGTCGTCCTTGGCCGCACCGATGATGCAGCCCATCAGCAGGGTGAGCGCGCCGACGCTGACCACCACGAGCTGGAGCGTCGAGTTGGCGGAGAAGATCGGGTTGGAGCGGGCGATCAGGAAGACGCCCGCGGTGACCATGGTGGCCGCGTGGATGAGCGCCGACACCGGAGTGGGGCCCTCCATCGCGTCCGGCAACCACGCCTGCAGCGGGAACTGGCCGGACTTACCGGCAGCGCCGAGCAGCAGCAACAGGCCGAGGATCAGCACGGTCGCACCGGTCAGCGCACCGACACCGTTGAACACCTCGTCGTACTGGGTGGTGCCCAGGGTCGCGAACATGATGAAGATCGCGATGGCCAGGCCGGCGTCGCCGACCCGGTTCATCAGGAACGCCTTCTTGCCGGCGGTGGCCGCGCTCGGCCGCTCGGTCCAGAAGGAGATCAGCAGGTACGACGCCAGACCGACGCCCTCCCAGCCGACGTAGAGCATCACGTAGTTGTTGCCGAGCACCAGCAGCAGCATGGCCGCGACGAACAGGTTGAAGTACGCGAAGAACCGGCGACGGCCCGCGTCATGCGCCATGTACTCCACCGCGTACAGGTGGATCAGGAAGCCCACCCCGGTGATCAGCAGCACGAAGACCGCGGCCAGCGGGTCGAACAGCAGGCCGAAGTCGACGCGCAGGTCACCGACCGCGATGAAGTCCCAGAGGCTCAGCTCGACCGACTTGTTTTCCAGGCCACGCAGCTGGAGGAAGTAGGTCAGGCCGAGCACGAACGCAGCACCGATGGCGGCGACGCCCAACCAGTGCCCCCACCGGTCGGCTCGCCGGCCGAGCAGCAGCAGGATGGCCGCGCTGAGCAGCGGGATCGCCACCAGCAGCCAGACGCCCCCGAGCAGCCCCGTGGCCTGGGCGTATTCCACAGTCTTCTCCACCGGTGGACCCCTCTAGTACTTGAGCAGGTTGGCGTCGTCGACACTCGCCGAGCGTCGCGTCCGGAAGATGGACATGATGATCGCGAGCCCGACCACGACCTCGGCCGCCGCCACCACCATCACGAAGAACGCCATGATCTGACCGTTGAGGTCACCGTTGATCCGGCTGAAGGTGACCAGCGTCAGGTTGGCCGCGTTGAGCATCAGCTCCACGCACATGAACAGCACGAGCGCGTTGCGCCGGACCAACACCCCGGTGGCGCCGATGGTGAACAGCACCGCCGCGAGGACCAGGTAGTAGTTCGGCTCGACCGAGAAGAACGTTTCCATTACTTTTCCGTCCCCTTCAGCGAGGTCTCCTCGGCGGTCAGCTCGCGCTGCGGAAGGATCGCCGAGGTGCCGCGGTCGGTCAGGCGCCCGTCGGGCAACCGCGCCGGGGTGGCCACCGAGGAGGACGTCGCGAAGACGCCCGGACCCGGCTTCGGGCCGGGGTAGTTGCCCGGGGCGAAGCGAGCCCGCATGGTCGACGGCTGGTCGACCTTGTCCTGCTTACGCCGCTCGACGTGAGCCAGCACCATGGCACCGACCGCCGCGGTGATCAGCAGCGCCGAGGTCAGCTCGAACGCGAAGACGTACTTGGTGAACAGCAACCGGGCAATGCCCTGCACGTTGCCCTCCGCGTTGGCCTGCTCCAGGCCGACTGCGGTGGTCTTGTCCAGCGCCTGGTAGACGCCACTGCCGACCAGGCCGGCGAAGCCCAGGCCGAGCACGATCGCGGCGACGCGCTGGCCGCGCAGCGTCTCGATCAGCGAGTCCGTGGAGTCCCGACCGACCAGCATCAGCACGAAGAGGAAGATCATCATGATCGCGCCGGTGTAGACGATGATCTGCACCATGCCGATGAACGGACCGGCCTGGAGCACGTAGAACACGCCCAGACAGAGCATGGTCAGCACCAGCCAGAGCGCCGAGTGCACGGCGTTGCGCGCGGCCACCATCCCGATCCCGCCGATCAGCGCGAGCGGGGCGAGGATCCAGAAGGTGACCGCCTCGCCGACGGGTACCGAACCCGCCGCGGCGAGCACCGTAGACGTGGTCATGCTTGCTCTCCCTTGCCGGCCGCCACGCGCTGGGCGGCCTGCTCGGCGCCCGGGAACGTCACGCCGGGGTGCTCCTCGACCTGGTAGCGGCCGGGACCCATCGGGGACGCCTCCGCACCGGCGGACGTGCCCGGGTTGTCCAGCGCGCCGACGTAGTAGTCCTTCTCGCTGTCGCCCAGCCGCATCGGGTGCGGCGGCTGCTCCATGCCCTCGAGCAACGGCGCGAGCAACTGCTCCTTGGTGAAGATCAGGTCCTGCCGGTTGTCCCGGGCCAGCTCGTACTCGTTGCTCATGGTGAGCGACCGGGTCGGGCAGGCCTCGATGCACAACCCGCAGAAGATGCACCGGGCGTAGTTGATCTGGTAAGTGCTGGCGTACCGCTCACCCGGCGAGAAGCGCTGCTCGTCGGTGTTGTCGCCACCCTCGACGTAGATCGCGTCCGCCGGGCAGGCCCAGGCGCACAGCTCACACCCGATGCACTTCTCCAGGCCGTCCGGGTGCCGGTTGAGGATGTGCCGCCCGTGGTAGCGCGGCGCCGACACCGGCGGCTTGAACGGGTAGTCGGTGGTGACGACCTTCCTGAACATGTGCGAGAAGGTGACACCGAATCCCTTGAACGTTCCGGTGATCGCGCCCACGTCACACCTCCCTGGAGTCCGAGCCGGCGACGATGTTGGCCGGCTCCCGCTCGGCGACCACGCGCGTGATGCGCGGGCTCGGTGGTACCTGTAGATCCATCGGTGGCAGCGGGAAGCTCCCGTACGGCCGGCTGTCGACCTGTTCCTGCGCCGTCGGCTTGGGCTGCGGGCGGCGGCTGGGCCAGAGCAGCGTGCCGAGCAGCAGGATGCCGGCCGGGATGCCGACCGCGACCATCTTGCCGGTCGTGTCCCAGTCCTCGATGGAACGCAGGCCCGACAGGACCAGGATCCAGACCAGGCTGATCGGCAGCAGCACCTTCCAACCGAGACGCATGAACTGGTCGTAGCGCAGCCGGGGCAGCGTGCCGCGCAGCCACACGAAGACGAAGACCAGCGCGATCACCTTGCCGAAGAACCAGAGCATCGGCCACCAACCGGAGTTGGCGCCCTCCCAGATGGTGATCGGCCACGGCGCCCGCCAGCCACCGAGGAACAGCGTGGCGGTGACCGCGGACATGGTCACCATCGCGACGTACTCGCTGAGCATGAAGAGCGCGAACTTGAGCGAGCTGTACTCGGTCATGTAGCCGGCGACCAGCTCGGACTCGGCCTCGGGCAGGTCGAACGGCGCCCGGTTGGTCTCGCCCACGGTGGCGATGAAGAAGATGATGAAGCTCGGCAGCAGCAGGATCGCGTACCAGCCAGGGGCCGGGATCGTCTGCCCGAAGAGGCTCAGCTCGGTGCCGTGCCCCTGCTTCGCGACGATCCCGCTCGTGCTCATCGTCCCGGCGGTCATGAAGACCGCCACGATGCTCAGCCCCATCGCGACCTCGTAGGAGATCATCTGGGCGCTCGACCGCAGACCACCGAGCAGCGGGTACGTCGAGCCGGAGGCCCAGCCGCCCAGCACGATGCCGTAGACGCCCATCGAGGAGCAGGCCAGCAGCAGCAGTACCGCCACCGGCACGTCGGTGACCTGCAGCGGCGTCTGGTGGCCGGCGATGCTCACCATCGGGCCGAACGGCACCACCGACAGCGCGGTGACCGCGCAGATCACCGAGATGGTCGGGGCGAAGAAGAAGACGACCTTGTCGGCCGCCTTCGGCAGGATGTCCTCCTTGAAGGCCATCTTCAGACCGTCGGCGAGGGTCTGCAGCAGGCCGAACGGGCCGACCTGGTTGGGGCCGGGCCGCACCTGCATGTAGCCGACCACCCGCCGCTCGAACCAGACACCCAGCAGGGTGGCGAGCAGACCGAAGGCGAACGCGAAGACAATCTTGCCGAGAACCAGCCACCACGGATCCCGGCCGAAGTCGGCCAGCGTCGGATCCTGCGCCAGGTAGATCGGACTCACTGGTTACCCCCGGTGTTGAGGAGCGGACCCGGGAGACCGGTCTCGTCGGCCGCCACGCGCCCGGCCGGGATGGCCGTACTCGCTGCGGGGACGGAGATCCGGACGACCGTGCCGGACGTCGCCCCGAGGCTGCGTCGCACGGTCGAGCCGGGTGAGTTGGTCGGCAGCCAGACCACACCGTCCGGCATCTCGGTGAGCTCCGCCGGCAGGGTCAGTGCCCCCCGGTCGGTGCCGACCGTGACCGCGTCGCCGTCGGCGACACCGAGTGCCTCGGCGGTGCCCTTGCCCAGCCGGACCACCGGCGGGCGGGCGGTGCCGGCGAGGTGCTCGTCGCCGTCGGTCAGGGTGCCCAGGTCGACCAGCTGGTGCCAGGTGGCCAGCACGGCCTCCCCGTCACCCGGGTGCGGCACCCGGCCCGGCGCCACCGACGGCGGAGACGGCCGCTGGGTGCGGGTCGCCGGCAGCGTGCCCAGCTCGCGACGCACGCTCGGCACGTCCGCGGTGCCGAGCCGCA
This sequence comes from Micromonospora sp. NBC_01638, assembly GCF_045209745.1. Taxonomy (NCBI): domain Bacteria; kingdom Bacillati; phylum Actinomycetota; class Actinomycetes; order Micromonosporales; family Micromonosporaceae; genus Micromonospora; species Micromonospora sp. NBC_01638. Next base: position 2,650,075 of record NZ_CP109273.1, on the reverse strand, counting down.
CGTCGAGCAGCGCGGCCAGCGCGTCGAGCACCCGACCGTCGGTCATCGCGGCCGTGTTCAGCACCGCCTCGAACGGACGCAGCCGGCCCTCCCAGTCCAGGAAGCTGCCGGCCTTCTCGGCCACTGGGGCGATCGGCAGCACCACGTTCGCCCGCCGGGTCACCGCGCTGCTGCGCAGCTCCAGGCTGACCAGGAACGGCACCGCGTCCAGGGCGGACTCGGCCAGTCGCGGGTCAGCCAGGTCGGACGGGTCGACACCGCCGACGACCAGCGCGCCGAGCTGGCCGTTGGCCGCGGCGGCGAGGATGCCGTCGGTGTCCCGACCGGCCTGGCTCGGGATCACCCCGGCCGGAATGTCCCACGCCTCACCCAGCTCGGCCCGTGCGGCCGGCTCGTTGACCAGCCGTCCACCGGGGAGCAGGTTGGGCAGACAGCCCGCGTCGACCGCGCCGCGGTCACCCGCGCGCCGCGGCACCCAGGCCAGCTTCGCACCGGTACGCCGAGCCACCTCCGCCGCGGCGGAAAGCCCGCCCGGCACCGTGGCCAACCGCTCGCCGACGATCAGGATCGCGCCCGGTGCGCTCAGCGCCTCGGTGACCGTGGCGTGCTCGGCGAGCACGCTGGCCTCCTCGCCCGGCACCACCCGGGCCAGCTTGGCACCGAGCTTCTCCAGGCCGCGGGTGGCGAACGGCGCCAGCGCGTACACCGTCAGGGTCTTCTTCAGGTACGCCTTGCGCAGCCGCAGGAAGAGGATCGGGCACTCCTCCTCCGGCTCCAGGCCGACCAGCACGACCGCGGGCGCGTTCTCCACGTCGGTGTAGGTGACGTCGGTGACCCCGGCGACCGAGCTGGCCAGGAAGTCGGCCTCCTCGCGGGAGACCGGCCGGGCCCGGAAGTCGATGTCGTTGGTGTTCAACGCGACCCGGGCGAACTTCGCGTACGCGTACGCGTCCTCGACGGTCAGCCGACCGCCGGTGAGCACCGCCGTGCCCTGCCCGCTCTCCCGAGCCGTGTGCAGCCCCTCGGCGGCCACGGTGAGCGCCTCGCTCCAGGACGCCTCGCGCAGCTCACCGGTGTGCTCGTCGCGCACCAGCGGGGTGGTCAGCCGGTCGGTGGCCCGGGTGTACTGGAAGCCCCACCGACCCTTGTCACAGTTCCACTCCTCGTTCACCGCCGGCTCGTCGCCGGCCAGCCGGCGCAGCACCTTGCCGCGCCGCCAGTCGGTGCGCTGCCCACAGCCGGCCGAGCAGTGCTCGCAGACACTCGGGCTGGAGACCAGGTCGAACGGGCGGGCCCGGAAGCGGTACTGGGCACCGGTCAGCGCACCCACCGGGCAGATCTGCACGGTGTTGCCAGAGAAGTAGGAGTTGAACGGGACGTCCCCGGCGTCGCCCTCTTCGCCGTACGCGTCGTCCCGGTAGATGTTGATTTCCTCGGCGGACGACCGGCCCATCAGGTCGATGAACTTGTCGCCGGCGATCTCATCGGAGAACCGGGTGCACCGCTGGCAGAGCACGCAGCGCTCGCGGTCCAGCAGCACCTGGCTGCTGATCGCCATCGGCTTCTCGTACTCCCGCTTGTGCTCGTGGAAGCGCGAGTCGGTGCGGCCGGTGGACATCGCCTGGTTCTGCAGCGGGCACTCGCCGCCCTTGTCACACATCGGGCAGTCCAGCGGGTGGTTGAGCAGCAGCAGCTCCATCACCCCCTCCTGCGCCTTCTTGGCCACCGGGGAGGTGATCTGGGTACGCACGACCATGCCGTCGGCGACCGTCTGGGTGCAGGAGGCGACCGGCTTACGCTGGCCCTCCACCTCGACCAGGCACTGCCGGCACGCTCCGGCCGGGGCCAGTAGCGGGTGGTCGCAGAACCGGGGGATCTCGGTGCCCATCTGCTCGGCGGCCCGGATCAGCAGCGTCCCCTTGGGGGCGGTGACCTCGACGCCGTCGATGGTGAGCGTGACAGTCTCGGTCTGCTTGGCTACGTCCGTCATTAGTGGGCTCCCACCAGCTGCTTGTCCGACAGCTTCGGCGCGGTACGTCCCTCGATGTAGTCGAGGTAGTCCTGCTTGAAGTACTTCAGCGACGAGGTCACCGAGCTGGTCGCGCCGTCACCCAGGCCACAGAACGAGCGGCCGAGGATGTTGTCGCAGGTGTCCAGCAGGGTGTCCAGGTCCTCGTGGGTGCCCTGACCGGCGAGGATCCGCCGATAGACCCGGACCATCCAGTAGTTGCCCTCGCGGCACGGGGTGCACTTGCCGCACGACTCGTGGTGGTAGAACTCCAGCCACCGGTACGTCGCGTAGACCGGGCAGTCCTGGTCCGAGAAGATCTGCGTGGCCGTGGTGCCGAGGATCGAGCCGGCCGCTGCCACTCCCTCGAAGTCCAGTGGCACGTCCAGGTGCTCGGCGGCGAGCAACGGCGTGGACGAACCGCCCGGGGTCCAGAACCGCAGGTTGTGCCCGGGCTGCATCCCACCGGCCAGCTCCAGCAGCTCGCGCAGCGTGACGCCCATCGAGCACTCGTACTGGCCCGGGTTGACGATCCGGCCGGACAGCGAGTAGATCATCGGCCCGGAGGACTTCTCGGTGCCCATGGTCTTCCACCAGTCGGCCCCACCGAGCACGATCGGCGGCACGCTGGCGATGGTGCCGACGTTGTTCACCACGGTCGGGCTCGCATACAGGCCGTGGGTGGCCGGGAACGGCGGGCGCAGCCGGGGCTGACCCCGGAACCCCTCCAGCGAGTCCAGCAGCGCCGTCTCCTCGCCGCAGATGTACGCCCCGGCGCCGGAGTGCACCACCAACTCCAGGTCGTAGCCGCTGCGCAGGATGTTCCGGCCGAGGTATCCCTTGTCGTACGCCTCCTGGACGGCGTTGCGCAGCCGGCGCGCGGCGTGCACCGCCTCGCCGCGGATGTAGATGTAGGCGCGGTTGGCCCGGATCGCGTACGACGAGATGATCACGCCCTCGACCAGCGCGTGCGGGTCGTGGGTCATCAGCGGCAGGTCCTTGCAGGTGCCCGGCTCGCCTTCGTCGGCGTTGACCACCAGGTAGTGCGGCTTCCCATCGCCCTGCGGGATGAAGCCCCACTTGAGGCCGGTGGGGAAGCCGGCGCCGCCCCGGCCACGCAGCCCCGAGTCCTTGATCAGCTGGATCAGGTCGTCCGGGTGGGCCTTGAGCGCCTTGCGCAGCGCGGCATAGCCGTCCAACTGCTCGTACGTGCCGATGCGCCAGGCGTCCGGCGACAGCCAGCGCTTGGTCAGCACCGGCGTCAGCTTGGCCAGCGTCTCCGGGCGGGGAGTGGTCACTTCTGGGCCCCCGTTTCGCTCGCGGCGGCGGAGTTCGCGCCACCGGCGCTCGCCGACGCTTCGTTGAGGTTGCGCTCCTGCGGGCCGGTGGAGTCACCGGCGGGCTTGCCGTCGCTGGCGGGCTCGTTGGTCGCCACGCCGGCGACCTCCGCCTTCTGCGCGTCACGCGGGGCCGGCGGCGAGGTCTCCGCTGGCACCTCGGCGGAGGCGCCGTCGCCACCCTTCACCGGGCTGGCCGGCTTGGCCGGCTCGGCGGCAGGCTTCGCGGGGGCCTCGGCGGCCTTCGCCTTCGCGGCTGCCGTGTCCGCCTCCGCCTTGCTGCGGATCGGGGTGTTCGGGTCGAAGCCGGGCACCGAGACACCGTGCTGCTGCGCCAGTCTCAGCCCGCGCAGGGTGGGCTCGCCCGGCCCACCGTCGGCGACCGCGCCGTCGCGTTCGTCGGCGAAACCGGCGAGCTGCACGGCCATTTCCTTGAGCGTGCAGAGTCGGGCACCGCGGGTCGGCATCGGCCGCGAGCCTGCCCGCAGCTCGTCGACCACGCCGACGGCGGTGGACGGGTCCACGCCGTCGAAGAAGTCGTAGTTGACCGTCATCACCGGGCCGTAGTCACACGCCGCCAGGCACTCGGCGTGCTCCAGGGTGATCGTGCCGTCGGCGGTCGTCTCGTCGTGCCCGACGCCCAGGTGCTCGGAGAGGGTGTCGTAGACCTCCTGGCCACCGAGCACATTGCACATGGTGTTGGTGCAGACGCTGACCAGGAAGTCACCGGTCGGCTTGCGCTTGTACATCGTGTAGAAGGTGGCCACCGCGCCGACCTGGGCCTTGTTCAGCCCCAGCACCTCGGCGCAGAACGTGACCCCGGCCGGAGAAACGTAACCCTCTTCGGCCTGCACCAGGTGCAGCAGCGGCAGCAACGCCGAGCGGGACCGGTCCGCCGGGTAACGGGCGATGATCTCGCGCGCCCGCTCCCGGGTCTCTTCAGTGAAAGTCGTCATCGGTCACAACCACCCATCACGGGGTCCAACGAGGCACCGCCGGCGATCACGTCGGCGATCAGGCCACCCTCGGCCATCGCCGGGAGAGCCTGGAGGTTGACGAAGCTCGGCTCCCGGTAGTGCACCCGGTACGGGCGGGTGCCGCCGTCGGAGACCGCGTGTACGCCCAACTCGCCGCGGGGCGCCTCGATGCCGACGTACACCTGGCCGGGCGGAACCCGGAAGCCCTCGGTCACCAGCTTGAAGTGGTGGATCAGCGACTCCATCGACTGACCCATGATCTTCGCGACGTGCTCCAGCGAGTTGCCCAGGCCGTCCACGCCGATGGCCAACTGCGCCGGCCAGGCGATCTTGCGATCGGCGACCATCACCGGGCCCGGACGGAGCCGGTCCAGCGCCTGCTCGACCAGCTTCATCGACTCCCGCATCTCGGCGAGCCGGACCTGGTAGCGGCCCCACACGTCACCGTCGGGGTGGGTCGGCACGTCGAACTCGTACGTCTCGTAACCGCAGTACGGCATGGTCTTGCGCAGGTCCCAGGCGAGGCCGGCGGAACGCAGCACCGGCCCGGTGATGCCGAGCGCCACGCAGCCGGTCACGTCCAGCACGGCGACGTTCTTCGTCCGCTCGATCCAGATCGGCTGACCGGAGAGGAGGTCCTCGTACTCCTTGAGCTTCTTCGGCATCATCTTGAGGAACTCGCGGATCTTGACGATTGCCTCGTCCGGCACGTCCTGCGCCACACCGCCCGGCCGGACGTACGCGTGGTTCATCCGCAGACCGGTGATGGTCTCGAAGATGTCGAGGATGTACTCCCGCTCGCGGAAGCCGTACAGCATGATCGAGATCGCGCCCAGCTCCATGCCGGTGGTGGCCAGCCAGACCAGGTGCGACGAGATCCGGTTGAGCTCCATCATCAGCACGCGGATGGTGGTGGCCCGCTCGGTGATGTCGTCGGTGATGCCGAGCAGCTTCTCGACCGCCAGCGCGTACGCCGTCTCGTTGAAGATCGGGGCGAGGTAGTCCATCCGGGTCACGAACGTCGAGCCCTGGACCCAGTTACGGTATTCGAGGCTCTTCTCGATGCCGGTGTGCAGGTAGCCGACGACGGAGCGGACCTCGCGGACCGTCTCGCCCTCCAGCTCCAGGATCAGCCGCAACACCCCGTGCGTGGACGGGTGCTGCGGACCCATGTTGACCACGATCCGCTCGTCGTTGATCGGGTCGGTGCCCGAGACGATCGTGTCCCAGTCCCCACCGGTGACGGTGAAGACCCGACCCTCGGTGGTCTCGCGTTCGGTCGCGTAGTTCGACGTGGTCACTGGTATGACCTCCTCCGGTCCGGCGGCGGGATCTCGGCGCCCTTGTACTCGACCGCCACGCCACCGAGCGGGTAGTCCTTGCGCTGCGGGTGGCCCTCCCAGTCGTCCGGCATGAGGATCCGGGTCAGGTTGGGATGGCCGTCGAAGACGATGCCGAACATGTCGTACGCCTCACGCTCCTGCCAGTCCGCGGTCGGGTAGATCGCGGTCACGCTGGGCAGGTGCGGGGCCTCGACGGAGACCGCAGCCTCCAGCCGGACCCGCCGCCGGTACGTCATCGAGGTGAGCAGGTAGATCACGTGCAGCCGGCGCTCGTCGGCGCCCAGGTAGTCCGCACCGGACACCGAGGAGCACAGCTCGAACCGCAGCGCCAGGTCGTCCCGCATCACCTGGCAGACCTCGGCGATTCGCTCCGGGCGGACGTGCAGGGTCAGCTCGCCCCGGTCGACAACGACCTTCTCGATCGCGTCACCGAAGGCCGGGTACGCCTCCTCCAACGCGTCGCGGACCTCGTCGAAGTAGCCCCCGTACGGCCGGGGCGCCTCCTCGATGGGCTGGCGCTGGCGGACCAGACCGCCGTAGCCGGACACGTCGCCGGTGCCGTGGTTGCCGAACATTCCGCGTCCAGCCGGGCTGGCGGGTGGCAACTCGGCGGGGGCACCACTGGAGGCGCCGGCCGGCACCACCGGCACCGGTACGCCGCCGTCGTTGGGCTTGTCGCTCATTTGGGGCCTGCCTGCGGGTGGAGGTGGTTCTGAGCGTTCATCCAGTTCTCGATCCGCAGCTGCTCCTCGCGGCCCTCGCGGACCGCCCGGGTCCACTCGGCACGCCGGGCCTTGTCGCTGCGGTACGAGGAGGGCATGGAGCCGTAGGGCACGACCGGAACATCGCCGCGCGCCTGACGGGCAGCCAGCATCTTGCGGCCGTTCGGGCCCAGCGGCTCGTACATGATCTTCTCGCGGAGCTTGAGGATCGCGTCGATGAGCATCTCCGGCCGGGGTGGGCAGCCGGGCAGGTACATGTCGACCGGCACCACGTGGTCGACTCCCTGCACGATCGCGTAGTTGTTGAACATGCCGCCGCTGCTGGCGCAGACGCCCATCGAGAGCACCCAGCGGGGCTCGGCCATCTGGTCGTAGATCTGGCGCAGCACGGGGGCCATCTTCTGACTCACCCGGCCAGCCACGATCATCAGGTCAGCCTGCCGGGGCGAGGCCCGGAAGACCTCCATGCCCCAGCGGCCCATGTCGTAGTGCGGACCACCGGCGGCCATCATCTCGATGGCGCAGCAGGCCAGGCCGAAGGTCGCGCCCCACACGGACGACTTCCGAGACCAGTTGACCAGCTTCTCCACCGAGGTGAGCAGGACGCCGGCGGGAAGCTTCTCCTCGATGCCCATCTGACGTTCCTTCCTCAGTCCCAGTCCAGGCCGCCGCGCCGCCAGACGTAGGCGTACGCAACGAAGACCGCGACGATGAACAGGACCATCTCCACGAAGCCGAAGATCGGCAGGGCGTCGAACGAGACCGCCCAGGGGTAGAGGAAGATGATCTCGATGTCGAAGACGATGAAGAGCATCGCCGTCAGGTAGAACTTGATCGGGAACCGGCCGCCGCCGACCGGCTGCGGGCTGGGCTCGATGCCGCACTCGTAAGCCTCGAGTTTGGCCTTGTTGTAGCGACGGGGACCGGTGAAACGGGCGGCGCCAACGGAAAACAGCGAGAACGCCGCGGCGAGGGCGAACAGCCCGATGATCGGTGCGTAAGGCGAGAGCGACATCGTTTTCTCCTGCTCGTCCTTCCCTGCCCTCGGTGCTTGACAAAAATCACACTATTCACGTCCCTCGCAGGGGCAGCCGGCGGGGGTCGATCTTTGTCGGCGTAGGGGCTCTGACCAGCCAAAACGCCAGTCACCTATACGGCTGGTGCTGCTTTCGTCATCGCGTTGATGACCCGGTCCATCGCATCTCCGCCGCGCGGATCGGTCAGGTTGGCCAACAGCTTGAGCACGAAACGCATCAGCGTCGGGTGCGGCATGCCGTGCTTGGTGGCAATCCGCATGATCTCCGGGCGGCCGATCAGCTTCACGAAGATGCCACCCAGCCGGTAGTAGCCGCCGAGCCGAGCCTTCAGCTCGTTCGGGTACGCCATCAACGCCCGCTCGCGCTCCGGACCGGCCGGCCGGGCGAGAGCCTGAACGGCGACCTCCGCGGCCAGTTCGCCGGACTCCATCGCGTACGCGATGCCCTCGCCGTTGAACGGGTTGACCATGCCGCCCGAGTCGCCGACCAGCATGACGCCGCGGGTGTAGTGGGGCACCCGGTTGAAGCCCATCGGCAGCGCCGCACCCAGAATCGGGCCGTCGGCGTTGGTCTCGTCGGTCATCCCCCAGTCTTCCGGGGTGTTGGCGAGCCAGTCGGTGAGCAGCCGGCGGTAGTTGGTCTTACCGAACGCGGAGGACGAGTTGAGGACGCCGAGGCCGACGTTGACCCGCCCGTCACCGAGGCCGAAGATCCAGCCGTACCCGGGCAACAGGTTGTCGCCGCTGTCCTTGCTGCGCAGCTCCAGCCAGGACTCCAGGTAGTTGTCCTCGTGCTTGGCTGGCGAGCGGTAGTAGCGGCGGACGGCCACGCCGATCGGCCGGTCCTCCCGCTTGGCCAGCCCGAGCGCGAGCGGGAACCGGCCGGAAACCCCGTCCGCCGCAACGACCAGCGGGGCGTGGAAGGTGGCGGGCTCCTTGCCCGGGCCGACCTCCGCCTCGACACCGGTGACCCGGCCGTCACCGTCGAGCACCGGGCCCAGCACGTTGACGCTGGTCCGCAGCTTGGCACCGGCGGCCACCGCCCGCTGGGCGAGCAGGTCGTCGAAGTCCAGTCGCGTTCGCACCAGGCCGTAGTTGGGGAAGCTGGCGAGCTCCGGCCAGTCCAGTTCGAGGCGCACCCCGCCGCCGATGACCCGCAGGCCGCGGTTGTGCAGCCAGCCCGCCTCGGGCGAGGTGTCCACACCCATCCGGATGAGCTGGCGAACCGCGCGCGGGGTCAACCCGTCGCCGCAGACCTTCTCCCGTGGGAACTCGGTCTTCTCCAACAACAGCACCCGTACGCCGTGCCGGGCCAGGTGGTACGCAGTCGCTGATCCACCGGGACCGGCGCCCACGACAATGACGTCGGCGTCATGTTCTACCGCGGTCATTCGCGCCTCCTCCCGCACGCTCGTGAAATGCTTCACAAGCCAGACGGGACGAGTGTATGACCGGTGTCATACCTGCCCAGGCTCAGGGGTGCCTAACTCGCTGATGTGACAGCAAGGGACCGTCCTCAGCGGTCAGGTGTCAGGCCGGGCTAGGGGCGTCCAGGCCCGCGTCGACCCGGATGGCCTCCGGCAGATGCTCGCGCAGCGCACCACCCGCCGCCCGATCCAGCGCCGCCAACACCTCGGCGACCACCTGCCGGACCTCCACCGGATCAGCTCCGGCCAACGCGCGCAACTGCGCGACGAGTTCGGCCGCGTCGTCGTCGGTGGCGGCCACCGGGTCCGCACGGTCTGGTCGGGTCATGCGAACGAGCGTACGGGGCAAAGTGGACTAAAGGCCGATATTCACGAAATTTGAATAATGTCCGTGGCGTCCCCGCGCAACACCGGCCACTGCTACTCGCGGATTCCCCGGTGCAGCGCGACCACGCCACCGGTCAGGTTCCGCCACGCCACTCGTCCCCACCCGGCTGCGGCGACCCGACCGGCCAGCGCGGCCTGCGCCGGCCACACCCGGATCGACTCGGCGAGATAGACGTACGCATCGGGGTTGCTCGACACCGTGCGGGCGACCGCCGGCAGCGACCGCATCAGGTACGACAGGTAGACCGTCCGGAACGCCGGGTTGACCGGGGTGCTGAACTCGCAGACCACAAGCCGGCCGCCTGGCCGGGTCACCCGGGCCAACTCCCGCAGGGCCGCGTCGGTGTCGTTGACGTTGCGCAACGCGAAGGAGATGGTCACCGCGTCGAAGCTCGCGTCGGCGAACGGCAGGCGCAGTGCGTCTCCCGCCAGCAGCGGCACCTCGGGACGGACCCGCTTGCCGGCGTACAGCATGCCCAGCGACAGGTCGGCCCCGACCGCGTACGCCCCGGACTGCGCCAACTCCCGCGTCGAGACTCCGGTGCCCGCGCCCACGTCCAGCACCCGCTCACCAGGCCGCAGCCCGAGCGCCGCGCGAGTGGCCCGACGCCAGGAGCGGTCCTGGCCGAAGGAGAGCACCGTGTTGGTCAGGTCGTAACGCTCCGCCACGCCGTCGAACATCGCGGCGACCTCGTGCGGCTGCTTGTCCAGACTGGCGCGCTGGCCCTGCGGGGTACGGCTCACCCCTCCACTCTGCCAGCCGCCCTCCGGCCGACCCTCAGTGGGTCGTGCGGCACCCAAGCCGTACGCGAAAGGGCGGGGTGGTCGCCCACCCCGCCCTCGCGTCGTGCCAGCGTCACGGTGCCTGTTCTCCGGGCGCCGCTGTCACGGCGCCTTTGTCAGAGCGCCTTGTCAGTCGGTCGACTTCTCGTCGCTCGGGGCGACCAGGACGACCTTGCGCCGGCGGGAGAGCACCAGCAGCGCCCCACCCACGAGCAGGATGATCGCGCCAATGCCGCCGATCAGGCCGACCTGCACACCGGTCACCGGCAGGCCACCACCGATGGAGCCGCCGCCACCGGCAGCCGGCGACGTGGTCACGCCCGGCACCGGCGTACGGCTCGGACTCGGCGTGTCACCCGGCGTCGGAGTAGCCGTCGCGGTCGGGGTGACCGTCGGCGTTGCAGTTGCAGTTGCCGTCGGCGTTGCAGTCGGGGTTGCCGTCGGCGTCTCCGTCGGCGTGGGCGACTCAGTCGGCGTCGGCGTCGGCGTGGGCGTCTCCGTTGGCGTCGGCGTCGGCGTGGGCGTGGGCGACTCAGTCGGCGTCGGCGTCGGCGTGGGCGTCTCCGTTGGCGTCGGCGTCGGCGTGGGCGTGGGCGTGGGCGTGGGCGTCTCCGTTGGCGTCGGCGTCGGCGTCTCCGTCGGCGTGGGCGTCTCCGTCGGCGTCGGCGTCGGCGTCTCCGTTGGCGTCGGAGTTTCCGTCGGCGTGGGCGTCTGCGTCGGCGTCGGCGTCGGCGTCGGAGTTTCCGTCGGCGTGGGCGTCTGCGTCGGCGTCGGAGTTTCCGTCGGCGAGACCGTGGGCGTCGGGGTGGCCGTGGACGTCGAGGTCGGGGTGGCCGTGGGTGTCGGCTGCACGGTCAGGTCGACGAAGACGTCGAAGATCGCCTGGTTGTCGCCCTCGTCAACCTCGGTGAAGGTCTTCTGCTGCGCCTTGGTGGCCCGCTCAGACTTCTTCTCAGGCTGGCCGGCAGCGGCGTCCAGACCATGTGCCACCAGCTCACCGACCCGCAGCACCGGCTCGGTGACGTCCTTGCCGACCGTCACCTTGATGTCCGCCGTGTAGTACTCACCGGGCCGGATCACCGCGCCGTCGTCCTGGCAGAGCGCTTGAGCAACGCCGAAGGTCTGCGAGGTGCAGGTGTCGGGCAGGGTGTCGAAGGTGACGCCGGCCGGGAGCGTGAGCACATAGGAGATGCCGGTGGCCTTGCGGCTGCCGTCGTTGTAGACCGCCCAGTCGACCGGCACCGTCTCACCCGGACGCACCGGCCGCAGGTCGGGGTCGTCGCCGGTGACGCCGTTCACCACGACGTTCGCGTTGACGTCCTGCACCCAACTGGTCAGGTCGTAGCCGGGCTCGGTGACGGTGATGTCGTGCTCGACCTTGTTGTCTTTCTTGTTGGGGTCGTCGGTGGACGAACGGATGGTGACCACCAGCGTGCCGGCCGCGCCCCGACCGCCGGTGGAGAAGATTGGGATGCCGAAGTCCTCGCTGGTGCCGGCGGGCAGGTCGCCGAGGCTGCAGGTGAACTTCGTGCCGTTCACCCGGCAGCCGTCGGGCACCACGACCCGCACCTTGTTCGTCTTCAGCTTGCTGGTGTCCACGGTGTAGCTGACACCCTTGGCGCCTTCCTTGCTCCGGGTGTTGTCGACCAGGAACTTGAACGGCTTGCTCTTGGCCTCGGTGACACCCTTGGCCAGGTTGTAGCTGAGCGGCACCAGGGCCAGATCGGCCTGTTCGGCCGCCAGCACCGGGGCCGCCACGGCGGCCAGGCCACCGGCCGCGAGCAGCGCCACGAGGCTGGCGCGGACCACGGTCGAGCGGTGGAACGCTGTCATCAGTCCCCCGGGGGTAGGGAAGAAAGAATGGTTGCGGAACGAGCGGACGCTATCGGAGGCCGATCTTCCACGCCAGCGGGCGGACCCGTTTTCATCCGTCCGGCCTGAGGTCGGCAAACGGTACGGGCGGAATGGTCACCCATCCCGCCCGTACCGCCGTGCGTTATATGAACGACCCTCAGCGGGCCGATGGAGGACAGCCCACGACCAGGACCATCAGACCACCCGCCACCAGCACGGTCACGCCGATTCCGGCGATCGACGATGGCGACGGGTATGAGCCGGGACGCTAGCCGCCGACGATCATCTCCACCAGCCCCGCGCCGGGCAGCCTGACGCTGCGGCGGCGGGGACCACCCGTACCGCCGGGGCGACCGGGCGGGAGCATGAGCCTCGGTCAGCCGAACGGCCGGACGAAGACCCGCGTCAGCTGACGTCGACCAGTGGCAGGGATCGGCCCGCACCGCCGCCGGGCAGCGCGATCGAGGAGAAGTGCGAGACCACCCGCTCGTCGGTCGGGTCGTCGGCCGGCGTGTGGTGCACGGCGAGCCGGTTGTAGAGGGTGTCCCGCTGCGCGGGGATCCGGTCCGCCGAGCGGATCATGCCGATCAACTCGTGCAGGTTGGAGCGGTGCCGCGCACCGGCGGAGGAGATCACGTTCTCCTCCAGCATGATCGAACCGAGATCGTCCACGCCCATGTGCAGCGCGAGCTGCCCGACGTCCTTGCCGGTCGTCAGCCAGGACGCCTGCAGGTGCGGCACGGTCTCGAAGAAGAGGCGGGCCACCGCGACCAGCCGCAGGTATTCGAGCGTGGTCGCCTGGGTGCGACCCTTGAGGTGGTTGTTCTCCGGCTGGTATGTCCAGGGAATGAAGGACCGGAAACCGCGGGTGCGGTCCTGCACGTCCCGGATCATGCGCAGGTGCTCGATCCGCTCGGCGTGCGTCTCGCCGGTGCCCATCATCATGGTGGCGGTCGACTCGATGCCCTGCCGGTGAGCCAGCTCCATGACCTCCAGCCAGCGCTCGCCCGACTCCTTGAGGGGCGCGATGGCCTTACGCGGTCGCTCGGGCAGCATCTCGGCGCCAGCGCCAGCGATCGAGTCCAGGCCGGCGGTCTTGATCCGGGCGATTGCCTCGTCCAGGCTCACCCCGGAGACCTTGGCCATGTGCAGGATCTCGCTGGGGCCGATCGAGTGGATGACCAGCTGCGGGTACGCCTGCTTGACCGAGGAGAACAGCTCCTCGTAGTACTCCACGCCGTAGTCCGGGTGGTGCCCGCCCTGGAGCATCACCTGGGTGGCGCCCAGCTCGACCGCCTCGGCGCACCGCCGCAGGATCTCCTCGGTCGGGTGGGTCCACCCTTCCTTGTGCTTGGGCGCCCGGTAGAACGCGCAGAACTTGCACGCCGTCACGCAGACGTTCGTGTAGTTGATGTTGCGATCGATCAGGTACGTGACGACGTTGTCCGGATAGCGCCGCCGGCGCACCGCGTCCGCCGCCTCGCCCAACGCGTGGAAGGGCGCCTCGGTGTAGAGCAGCAGCGCCTCCTCAGGCGTGATCCGCCCGCCGTCCGCGCCACGCTGCAGGATGTCGTCGATCTCCCGGCTCACCGTCACCCCCCGAGCCTACGTCGCCCACTCAGGGGCCGGCATTCCGCTCCGCTTCCCGTGACGCGCACCAGCGCCTGCGAACTGTCCGGCGGTCCGGATCTTGGACAGTTTCCGTTAGCTGCTGACGGAAACTGTCCAAGATCTGCGCAAGTTGCCTTCCCCTTCGACGGGGCTCAACGCCACCTCGGCGAACCGATCGACGAACTGGCGGTCGTTCGGTGCGCTCACGCGTCGTAGTCGACCGTGAGCTTGTCGGTCGTCGGGCTGGACTGGCAGGTCAGGACGTAGCCGGCGGCCAGCTCGTCCGGCTCCAGGGCGTAGTTGCGGGCCATCGTGACCGCCCCGTCCACGACCTTCGCCTTACAGGTCGAGCAGACACCGCCCTTGCAGGCGTACGGCAGCTCGCCCCGCACCTTCAGCGCGGCGTCCAGCACCCGCTCCTCGCGACCCATCGTGAAGCGCGACGATCGGCCGTCCAGCACGATGGTGACCTCGGCCCCGGCACCCGCCTGATCGACGGGGCGACGCACCGGCTCCGGCGGAGCGTCGACGTGGAACAGCTCGGTGCGAACCGCCGACTCGGGCAGCCCACGTGCGGTCAGCACCTCCCGGACGTCGACCACCATGGCGTACGGGCCGCAGAGGAACCACTCCTCGATGAGGTCGCCCGGCACGATGGTGCCCAGCAACCGGCCCAGCCTCTCGGCGTCGATCCGTCCGGAGAGCAGCGGCGACTCACCCTGCTCCCGAGAGAGCACGTGCACCAGGTGCAGCCGGGTGGGATAGCGGTCCTTCAGGTCGGCCAACTCCTCGGCGAACATCACCGTGTTCGCCGTGCGGTTGCCGTACACCAGGGTGAAGGTGCTGGCCGGCTCGACGGCCAGGGCGGTCGCAACAAGCCCGAGCACCGGGGTGATGCCGGAGCCGGCGACGACCGCGCCGTAGTGCCGCACCCGGTCCGGCGCGAACGCCGTGGTGAAGGTGCCCAGCGGCGGCAGCACCTCGACCGTGTCGCCACCGCGCAGCGCCCCGCAGGCGAAAACCGAGAACGCGCCGCCCGGGATCTCCCGCACCCCGATCCGCAGCCGGCCGTGCCGGGCCAGGTCGTCAGGGGTGGAGCAGATCGAGTACGACCGGCGCACGTCCGTACCGTCCTCGGCCACTCGCCGTACCGTCAGGTGTTGGCCCGCACGGAACGCGAAGGTCTCCCGCAGATCCTCCGGTACGGCGAAGGTCACCGCCACGGCGTCGTCGGTGAGCCGGTCGACGGCAGCGACCGACAGCGGGTGGAAGACCGGCCGCCGGCGGACCGGGCGGGTGATGGTGACAGTCACAGCGCCTTCAGGTGGTCGAAGGGTTCGGAGCAGGAGCGGCAACGCCACAACGCCTTGCACGCGGTGGAGCCGAACCGGCTGACCTGCTCGGTCTCCGGCGAGCCGCACTGCGGGCAACGGACCGCGAGGGTCAACGACACGACACCGGCGGCGGGCACCGGGGCCGGCGGGGCGATCCCGGCGGCAGCCAGCTTGGCCCGCCCACCCGCGGAGATCCAGTCGGTGCTCCACGGTGGGCTGAAGACCGTGCGGACCTCGACATCGGGGTGGCCCGCGACCGCGAGCGCGCGACGGATGTCGGCCCGGATCACGTCCATCGCCGGGCAGCCGGTGTAGGTCGGGGTGATGGTGACGGTGACCCGACCACTTGTCGAATCCTCCTCGACCGCCCGCAGGATGCCCAACTCGTCGATGGTGATGACCCGGATCTCCGGGTCCACCACGCTGGCCGCAGCCGTCCTCGCGTCAGTCACCAGTGCGCTCCGGGGTGAGCGCGGTGCAGCACCTGCATCTCGGCGAGCAGGTAGGCCAGGTGCTCGGTGTGCACGCCGGCCCGCCCGCCGGCCGGGGACCAGCGGCTCTCCGGCCGGGTGAGCGTCGCCTCGGCCAGCACCGGGCCGACGGTCTCGTCGAACGCCGGCCGCAGGGTGGCCGGGTCGACCGGCGCCGCCGGGTCCGCGGCGAACAGCTCGTGGGTGTACGGCCACACCTGATCGACGGCCGCCTGCATCCGACGGTGCGACTCGTCGGTGCCGTCACCGAGCCGCTTCACCCACAGCGCGCCATGGTCCAGGTGGTACGCCGACTCCTTGCGCGCCTTGGCGCCGATCGCGGCCAGCCGCTCGTCCGAGCAACCGGCCAGCGCCGTGTACAGCGGCAGCTGGTACGCCGCGAGGAAGAACAGCTTCGCCATCGTCACCGCGAAGTCGCCGTTGGGCAGCTCGACCAGGAGCGCGTTACGGAACTCGCGGTCGTCGCGCAGATACGCCAACGCGTCCTCGTCGCGGCCGGCACTCTCCAGCTCACCCGCGTACGACAGCAGCAGGCGGGCCGCGCCGAGCTGGTCGAGGGCGATGTTGGTCAGCGCGATGTCCTCTTCCATCTCCGGGGCGCGGGTCGTCCACTCGGCCAGTCGCTGAGCGGCGATCAACGCGTCGTCGCCGAGGGCGAGAGTGAAGTCGAAGGGTCCGTTCACAGGTGGGCCACCCCGTCCGGCACCTCGTAGAAGGTGGGGTGGCGGTAGACCTTGTCGGCGGCCGGGTCGAAGAAGGCATCCTTCTCGTCCGGGCTGGACGCGGTGATCGCGCTGGCCGGCACCACCCAGATGGACACGCCCTCCTGGCGGCGGGTGTAGAGGTCCCGGGCGTTACGCAGGGCGAGCTCGGCGTCGGGGGCGTGCAGGCTGCCCACGTGGGTGTGCGACAACCCGCGCCGGGCCCGCACGAAGACCTCCCACAGAGGCGAATGTTCGGTACTCACGCGACTGCCACCTTTTCCCTCTTCTCAGCCCGCTTCGCGGCGTATGCCGCAGCGGCCTCGCGTACCCATGCGCCATCGGTGTGCGCGGCCCGGCGGTGCGCAATCCGCTCCCGGTTGCAGGGTCCGTCGCCGGAGATCACCCGCATCAGCTCGTCGTAGTCCGGCTGGGTGTAGTCGTACGCCTGCCGCTCCTCGTTCCAGCGCAGGTCCGCGTCGGGGATGCGCAGCCCGAGGATCTCGGCCTGCTGGACGCACATGTCGACGAAACGCTGCCGCAGGTCGTCGTTGGAGAAGCGCTTGATCTTCCACGCCATCGACTGGGCGGAGTGCGTGGAGTCGCCGTCCGGAGGGCCGAACATGGCCAGTGACGGGTACCACCAGCGGTCCACCGCGTCCTGGGCCATCGCCTGCTGCGCCGGGGTGCCGTGCGCCAGTGTGTGCAGGATCTCGTAGCCCTGACGCTGGTGGAACGACTCCTCCTTGCAGACCCGGATCATCGCGCGGGCGTACGGGCCGTACGAGCAGCGGCACAGCGGCACCTGGTTGACGATCGCCGCGCCGTCCACCAGCCACCCGATCGCGCCCATGTCGGCCCAGCTCAGGGTCGGGTAGTTGAAGATCGAGCTGTACTTCTGCCGCCCGTCGAGCAGCAGCTGGACCAGCTCGTCGCGGCTGATGCCGAGAGTCTCGGCGGCGGCGTAGAGGTAGAGGCCGTGGCCGGCCTCGTCCTGCACCTTGGCCAGCAGGATCGCCTTGCGCTTGAGCGACGGCGCCCGGCTGATCCAGTTGCCCTCCGGCTGCATGCCGATGATCTCGGAGTGGGCGTGCTGGGCGATCTGCCGGATCAGCGTCCGGCGGTACGCGTCGGGCATCCAGTCCCGTGGCTCGATCTTCTGCTCGGCGTCGACCACCTCGGCGAAGTACGCCGCCAGGTCCTCGTCCGGCGCCGGCCCGCCTCGCCGCCCGCGCGCTGCCGCCGCCCGCAGCTCGGCCTCGGCGGCCTCGACCTCGCCCAGCAGCCCACCGCCCGGCCCGTCACCAACGGCGTTGGCCGCGGCGTCAGCCGGGGCGTCGGCCGGGGCGTCGGCCGGGGTGGAGAAGTCGTTGCCATACATGGGGACAAGTGTTACAGCTTGCGACCCAAGAAACCAGAGCGTGTAACAGGAATCCGAGGATCCCATCCGTGATGGAATGAGTGCTTTGCGTTACCTGGGCACCCCGATTTCTCAGTGACTTAGGCCACGAAACAAAGGTGAATCACCGCAAGAACCGCATACCAGGTCTATATCCTGCCTTTATCGCAGGTTGCCTGGTGTCGACCCCTGGCGCGTCACGCAACCGGACGTAGACTTTCGGCCGTCGCACCGATCGATCGGAGACGGTCGCCGCCAGACAAAGGCCACTTCCCCCGGCCTCGCGATCAGCCGATCTGTTCCGGACAAACAAGACGGTCCCCCGGCCCTGACACACCTGGAGCTCGCCCACTCATGCGATCCCGCGTGACCATGGTGCTCGCCATCACAGCAATCCTCCTCGGCGGCGTCCTACTGGTCCCCACCGCGTACGCCCGGCTCTCCGATGGCGGCAGCAGCGGAGGCGGTGGCGGCGGTGCCGCCTCGACCGTCGCCGCGCCCTCGCCCACTCCACCGCCACCGCCCACGCTGGCGGCCGGCCCGGTGTCGGTGAGCTTCAACGGCGACTTCTTCTCGTGGGCGCTGCTGGATCGGCAGACGGGCAAGATCTCCGGGTCGGCGAACATGACCGCGACCAGCTCCACCGAGTCGATGATCAAGGCGTGGATCGTCTCGGACTATCTGCGGCAGCTCAAGGACAAGGAGCCGACCGCGGCGCTGAAGGAGGCGGCCCGGCTCGCCATCATCGACAGCAACGACACCGCGGCCAACAAGGTCCACGCGGCAGCGGGCGGCTCTTACAAGAAGTCGACGAGCAGCACACCTGACGCGGTGATCCAGCGGGCGATCACGATCTGCGGGCTGACCGACACCAAGCGCGGCAACATCGAGCCGTACACCGGCTTCTGGAGCTTCACCCGGATGTCCCCCCGCGATGCGGTCCGGCTCGGCGACTGCATCGCCGACGGCAAGGCCGCCGGCCCGAAATGGACCAAGTGGGTGCTTGACCAGATGAGCAAGGTCCGCGGCACCACCTCGGCCAAGGACCAGAAATCCAGCTCGGGCGGCGGTCGCTGGGGGATCATCGACGGCCTGCCGAAGTCGATCACGGCCCAGGGCCCGGTCGGCATCAAGAACGGTTGGACCCCTCTCAACTACGACGGCAACTGGCACGTCAACTGCCTTGCGGTCAACGGCAAGTGGAGTCTCGCGGTGATGTTGCGCTACCCGCAGAAGAGCGGGCTGGACTATGGCGCGAAGGTCTGCGCCAGCGTGGCCAGCCAGTTGGTCACCCCGCAGCCGGGCGCCGCGCTCAAGGTGCCGCAGCAACCGGTCGGAAAACTCTGATGGCCGGCAGTCGTCGGGCCGACCGACGCGGCGGCGGTGAGGCGTCCCCGCTTCGGCTGATCGCCATCGCGGTCATCCTGATCGGGCTGGTGCTGGTGTCACTGCGACTGCTGCCCGGGTCGCCGTTCGCGTCGTCCGCCGCCGCCAGGTGGGGCAACGCCGGCACCACCACGAGCGATCGGTCCGCAGGCGCGGCCACCGATCGCAGCGCCCGCCAACCGGCCTCGCCGTCGCCGAGCCCCAGCCCGTCGCTTGAGCCGCTGCCGTTCGTGGCCAAGGACCTCAACCTGGACATCGAGGGCTGGTACTCCTGGAGCGTGCTGGACCGCCGAACCGGGAAGATCATCGGCTCCAAGAACATGGACGAGACCAGCACCACCGCTTCGATGATCAAGTCCTGGATCGTCGCCGACTACCTGCGTCGCGCCGCCGACGCAGGCCAGACGCCGAGCGATGCGAAGCTCGCCGACGCGACGCGGATCATCCGGGACAGTGACAACACCCGGGCCGAGCAGTTCTACAACCTGGTCGGCCGGGACGCCTCGATCAAACGGCTGATCTCCATGTGCAAGCTGACCGACAGCAGCGTCGCCCCCGACAATGGCTGGAGCCGGACAGCGCTCTCCCCCCGGGACACCGCCCGCCTCGGCAACTGCATCGCCGACGGCACCGCCGCCGGCCCGAAGTGGACCAAGTGGCTGCTCAACGAGATGAAGCTGGTGCGGGGCGCGGGCGACTTCGGCATCCGCAAGGCCTTCCCGGCCGCCGAGCAGAAGCAGATCGCCATCAAGAACGGGTGGATCGACCGGACCAACGAGCAGGAGATGCACATCAACTGCCTGGCCATCGGCGACACCTGGACAATGGGCGTGATGGTCAAGTACCCGATCAACATGGGCTACGACTACGGCATGAAGAACTGCGAGAAGATCACCGAGGCGCTGCTCCGCCCCGGCGTCTGACCCGCCCTCTCGGCTGATTCGGCTAGCTTGGCTGGTCTCGGCCGTCCCCGCTGCCGGCTGAGCCCTCCGGAGGGCTCAGCCGGCGAAGAACTCCGGGCCGCCGTCCGGCAGTGCCGGGGCCTCGCCGATCGCGGCGGCCCGCCGGGCCCACTCGCGCAGACCCGCGACCTGCCGGTCACCGAGGGAAAAGTCCAGGGTCCGGAAGTACGTGACCAGCGTCGCCGCGTCGAACGCCTCCCAGCGGGCGGCAGCCTCGGCGACCTGGTCCAGCTCGGCAAGGCAGAGGTCCCGGGAGCGTAGGAACGCCTCGTGCACCTCCTTGACCAGGCCCGGATGAGCGGCGGCGAAGTCACGACGAACCGCCCAGACGGCGAAGACCATCGGCAGACCGGTCCACTCCCGCCACGCCTGCCCGAGGTCGGTGACCGTGAGGCCCCGTTGCGGCGCCTCATGGAACGCCCGCAGCGCCACGTCCCCGATCAGCACCCCGGCGTCGGCCTCCAGCAGCATCTGGGTCAGGTCCGGCGGGCAGCGGTAGTAGTCCGGCCGAACGTTGTAACGCTCAGCAAGCAGCAGCTGGGCCAGCATCACCCCGGTCCGCGAGGTCGAGCCGAGCGCCACCCGAGCGCCATCCAGCTCGGTGAGCGGTCGCGTGGAGACCACGTTGACCGAGAGCACCGGCCCGTCGCTGCCCACGGCCAGATCCGGCAGGAGCAGCAGCTCGTCGGCGTGCCTCAGGTACTCCAGCAGCGAGATCGGCCCGATGTCCAGGTCGCCGGCGACCAGCGCGGCGTTCAGTTGGTCGGGCGAATCCTTGTGCAGGTCGACGTCGAGCAGGGCGCCGGAGCGCATCAGACCCCAGTAGATCGGCAGGCAGTTCAGGAACTGGATGTGCCCGACCCGCGGGCGTGCGATGCGCTCAGCCATGACCCGACCGTATCCCCGGCCTCCGGCTCCGGCTCGGCGGGCCGGCCCGGAGTGGCCAACCCCGCATCCGGCGCTGTCGTCCGTCGACGTCGCCCAACGACAACGGCCGCACCACCCGGGCCACGACCGGCACGCAGGCCAGCATCACCAGCAGGCTGCACACAGCCAGTGTGGCCAGCACCCCGCGAATGAACGCCGCGTCGTCGTCGAGCCGGCGGGCAAACGTGCGGCGAGCCAGCTACCGGGCAGCAGCGCGAGCGGGCGGCGGGCGGGCGGCAGGCGGGCGGCGGGCGGATTGGCCAATGCGCAGCCGAGGCATCGATCAACATGACCAGAAAGTGTCGTACGTGCGTTCTAATCTGTCTCCATGTTGAGGGCGTTGGCGCAGGCGGGTGGTGCCATCGACGACTGCGCCCAGGCCTCGCTGTGGGCACTCTCCGACGACGAGTTGCTCGCGTCCCTCGATGCGACGCACGTGGTGGCGCAGCGGCTGGCCGCCGTCCAGCTCGGTCTGGTGCGCGAGCTGGATGCCCGCGGCCTGGCAGTCGCCCAGGGCGCTTCGTCCACGGCCGTCTGGCTGCGGGAGCGACTCCGGGTCTCCGGTCGCTCCGCGCGCCAACTGGTCCAGCTCGCCGGCACCGTCGATGCCGCTCCAGGAGCAGTGCGCGACGCGTTGTTCAGCGGCGCCATCACCGTCGAGCAGGGTCGGGTGGTGGCCGAGACAATCGCGACCCTTCCGGCCGAGGCTGGTCCGGAGGTGGCGGACAAGGCCACCGCACTGCTGATCGCCTGGGCCGACCGTTTCGATCCGACCATCCTGAGCCGGCTCGGAGAGCGCATCCTCACGCACGTCGCACCGGACTTGGCCGACCAAGCCGAGCTGGCGGCCCTCGAACGGGCCACCGAGCGAGCCGAGGCTCGCCGGCACGTCACGCTCTCCGATCAGCAAAACGGGCAGGTACGCCTCAGCGGCAACCTCGACACCGAGACCGCGGGCCTGCTGCGCGAGGCGATCGATCCGCTTTGCGCCCCCGCCGGTGAGCACGACGACCGCAGCCCCGGTCAGCGCCGGGCCGACGCGCTGGGCGAAGTCTGTCGATTGGCGCTACGCACCGGTCAGCTGCCCGACAATGGCGGGGACCGGCCGCAGCTCGTGGTGACCGTCTCGCTGGATGACCTGGTCAGCGGCGCACGTGCCGGCACTCTGGAGACCGGAGCGCCCCTCACACCGGGCGCGATCCGCCGTCTCGCCTGCGATGCGGGCGTGCTGCCTGCCGTGCTGGGCGGCAACAGTCAGGTCCTGGACGTCGGGCGTCAGCGCCGGCTCTTCACGGGCCCGCTGCGCCGCGCGCTGGTGCTGCGCGACGGTGGCTGCGCCTTTCCTGGCTGTGATCGGCCATCGCGGTGGTGCGACGGTCACCACGTCCGACACTGGGCCGAGGGTGGAGCCACGGCGCTGGGCAACGCCGTGCTGCTCTGCGGCTACCACCACCGGCTCATCCATCGCGGTGACTGGATGGTCCGCATTGCTCCGGATGGCCGGCCCGACTTCCTCCCGCCCCGCTGGCTCGACCCGCTGCGCACGCCGCAACGCAACCTCTACCACCGGCGCTGCTGATGCCGGCAAGCAGCCTCCGCCAACGAGACCGGGACCAGACACACGGGCCGCCCCCGGACGCCCACCAGCCCACTGGGGCCGCGCCCAGCGGCCGCCCAATCAGGCGGGCCGACCCACCGGCACCATGCCGTCTCGGCACCGCCCCACTCGGCACCGCCCCACTCGGTGCCGCCCCACTCGGTGCCGTCCCACCCGGCACCGCGCCGAACTCGGCACCGCGCCAACCTCGGCACCGCCCCACCTGACACCACGCCGAACTCGGCGCCGCCCCACCCGGCGCCACGCCCACCTCGACACGGCCCCACCCGGCGCCACACCCACCTCGGCACCGCCCCACCCTCGGCACCGCCCCACCCTCGGCACCGCCCCACCCTCGGCACCGCCCCACCCGGTGCCACGCCCACCTCGGCGCCGCCCTACCCGGCACAGGCGCCGCTCTCGGCGCCGTCCACACCCGGCAACACGCCATCTCGGACGGGTGGTTGCGTGGGTAATTCGGTGGAAAGGGTGGGCTTGAGAGCGTAGGGTTGCAGCCCGCTTGACGGCCGAGGTGAGCTGCACCGGAACGGACGTCTTCGCGCCGGCGGCCGGCCATCCGCCCTCGGACACGCGAGCGCGCAGCAGATGTGAACGATGGGACGTCAGCATGCCCGCACTTGACCTCGACACCCACCTCGAAACGGATCTGGCCGCCGAGCGCGCGCACCTGGCCACCTCCCGGGCGGCGCTACGGCGGATGCGGGAGCGGGCCGAAGCCCTCTTCGCTACTGGCGACCAGGTGGCTGGCGACGCTTACGCGGCGGAGACGCTCGGCCGCACCCTGGCCCGTCGGGTGGCTGAGCTGGCTGACGATCCGACCACGCCGCTCTTCTTCGGCCGCCTCGACTTCGCCGAGACCGCAAGCCACAACACCACAGACCGCAACAATCCAGACCGCACCACCACTGACCAAAACACCCCACCGCGCACCACCACGGACCGCAACACCACGGACCGCAACACCACGGACCGCAACGCCACGGACCACGCCACCCAGGACCGCGACACCCGAGCGCGCAACGCCACGGACCACGCCACCCAGGACCGCGACACCCCAGCGCGCAACACCACGGACCACGCCACCACGGTGGGCGCGACCAGCGGCGAGGGCCCGGGCGCGAGCAGCACGGATCATGACGGTCGGCGGTATCACGTGGGGCGGCGGCACGTCTCCGACGAGCGCGGCGAGCCGCTGGTGTTGGACTGGCGGGCACCGGTCTCCCGGTCGTTCTACCGGGCCAGCGCGCGGGATCCGCAGGGGGTGGCGGTCCGGCGGCGGTTCGGGTTCAGCAACGGGGTGCTGACCAGCTTCGAGGATGAGCGACTGGACCGGGGCGAGGAGCTGGGCACGACCAGTCGGATCCTCACCGCCGAGATCGAGCGGCCGCGCGTCGGGCCGATGCGGGACATCGTGGCCACCATCCAGCCGGAGCAGGACGAACTGGTTCGGGCTGACCTCGCCGACTCGATCTGCGTGCAGGGGGCTCCGGGTACCGGGAAGACGGCGGTCGGCCTGCACCGGGCCGCGTACCTGCTCTATCTGCACCGGGAGCGGTTGCGGCGGGCGGGCGTGCTGATCGTGGGGCCGAACAGGGCGTTCCTGTCGTACATCGCGGCGGTGCTGCCGGCGCTCGGCGAGGTTGAGGTCGAGCAGGCCACGGTGGAGGAGTTGATCTCCCGGGTGCTGGTCCGGGCGGTCGAGGCGCCGGCAATCGCCGCGCTCAAGCACGACGTACGGATGGCGAGCGTGCTGCGGCGCGCGGTGCAGGCACAGATCGGTACGCCGACCGACTCGATCACCGTGTCGGACGGGTCGTTCCGGTGGCGGATCGGCGTGGAGCCGTTGCACCGGATCGTCGAGGAGACCCGCCGGGAAGGGCTGCCGTACGGCACGGGCCGGGA
The DNA here is from genome assembly GCF_045209745.1 of Micromonospora sp. NBC_01638. Classification (NCBI taxonomy): domain Bacteria; kingdom Bacillati; phylum Actinomycetota; class Actinomycetes; order Micromonosporales; family Micromonosporaceae; genus Micromonospora; species Micromonospora sp. NBC_01638. The sequence continues at coordinate 2,625,870 of NZ_CP109273.1, read as the reverse complement.
ACGGGTTCGGGCGCGGGTGGTGAGCCTGCTGCAACGGCAGGCCGAGGCGCGGCGGGCGGAGTCGCCCAGCGATGCCTGGCTCCGTCGGATGGGCCGCTGCCGGCCGGTGCTGGACTTCCTGGACGCGGTCTGGCCGGCGCTCACCCCCGAAGGGCTGGTACACGGCCTGCTCTCCGATCCGGGCCGGCTCGCCGCCGCGGCCGACGGGCTGCTCAGCGACACCGAGCAGGCGCTGCTGATCTGGACGAAGCCGGCTCGTACCCCGAAGGCGACCCGCTGGACCAGCGCCGACGCCGTGTTGATCGACGAGGCGACCGGGCTGCTGGAACGGCCCTCCGGGTTCGGGCACGTGGTGGTGGACGAGGCGCAGGATCTCTCCCCGATGCAGTGTCGGGCCATCGCCCGGCGCAGCGAGCACGGTTCGGTCACCCTCCTCGGTGACCTCGCCCAGGGCACCGCGCCGTGGGCGGCGACGGACTGGCGCGAGTCCCTTGCTCATCTGGGCAAGCCGGACGCGGTGGTGGTCCCGTTGACGATCGGTTTCCGGGTGCCCGCCGCGGTGGTCGCGTTCGCGAACCGGCTGCTGCCGGCGCTGGCGGTGGACGTACCCCCGGCCGAGTCGCTGCGTCACGACGGCGGCTTGGACGTGCGTACCGTGACCGACCTGACCTTGGCGACGGTCGCCGAGGTGCGCGCGGCGCTCGCGCACGACGGCTCGGTCGGTGTGATCGCCGCGGACGACGCGGTCGACGGGCTGCGCGCGGCGCTGGCCGCCGTCGGAGTCGCGACCGCGACCGCCGACGACGTGGCGACCGCGGAGCGGGTCACCGTGGTGCCCGCGACGCTGGTCAAGGGCCTGGAGTACGACCATGTGGTGGTGGTCGAGCCGGCCGCGATCGTCGCGGCCGAGCCGCGCGGGCTGCATCGGCTGTACGTGGTGCTCACTCGCGCGGTGTCCCGGCTGGCGGTGCTGCACCACGAGCCGCTGCCCGCCCCGCTGCTGACCGCGCCGCTGTTGACCGCCCCGCTGCTGACCGCGCCGCTGCTGACGAGGCCAGCCACCGCCGAGAACTCAGCCACCACCGCGGTCTAGCGGCTGGCGGGACTAGCGACCGCTGAGGGCTAGCGGCCCGTGAGGGCTAGCGGCCCGTGAGGGCTAGCGGCCTGTGAGGGCTGAGGCGATCTCGCGTAGCGGCTTGCCGGGCTCGGCGATCGGCACCGTGAACGACAACCAGGAGCCGTCGGTGAACTCGATCCGGAGCCGCTTCGGGTTGAGCCGGTGCCAGCCCACCCGGGCATCCGCCACGGCGGCCCGGGGCGCCGACCAGACCACCCTCGTTTCGGCTACCGCCCGTTCGTCGTCAGCCTTGCTCGACCAGAGCTTCACCGGCCCGGACGCGCAGACGAGCAACCGCCGGTCGGTGACGGCGAGGATGGTGTCGTCGAGCGTGGTCGCCGGGGGCACCGGGCGTCGGGAGTGTTGCAGGGTGGACGCCGCCGAGCCCGGAGCTCCCCGACCGGCGATCCCGTGGGTGACGCGGTCGACGATCCGGTCGCCCGCCGAAAAGGAGACCAGCGGTGAGAGCAGGTTGAGCAACGCTCCGGAGACACCGCCGCCACGACCACCGCCCCGACCGCTGCCGGACGGCTCCGGGCTCCCCGTGGCCGGGGGATCCGGCGGCAGGACGCCCTGGGCGATCTCCGTCTTCGCGACGGCGCGCACTCGTTCACCCTGCTCGACGAGTTGGGTGAGTCGTTCCAGGTAGCTGCTGTCCGTCATGGGCTCAGTACCAATCCGGGCGGTCGTCAGCCGTACGGCTGTCGCCGGTCGGTCGACTGCCGCCTGGTGCGTCGGCGATCACCTCGCCCACCAGCTCGCGGACCCGGGCGGCGGCTGCCTCCTGCGCACGCTTGGCCGCGGCGGTGAACTCCTCGGCCAGGGTGTACGAGTCGAAGCGCATCGCTCGTGCGTTGACGTCGGTCGAGACGATCGTGCCGTCCGCCGCGGCGGTGACTCGGACCAGGCCAGAGTCGCTAACGCCCTCGGCGCTGCTGTCTTCCAACTCGGCCATCTTGCCGGCCAGCTCGCGCTGCCAGCCGTCCAGGTTGCGGGCCAGCGCCTCGATGCGGTCCAGGCCGGGAAAGGTCATGTCGGCCCCTGTCAGGTCAGGATGGAGTCGAAGACATTCTGCACGCCCCTGGTGTAGGGGCCCAGATCCTCGCGGTACGTGCCGTCCACAAGGTAGTTGCGGTCCTTGGTGCCGTCGGAAATGTCGTTCAGCCCGACGCCGGTGTCGAGTAGAGCCCCACCGAGGCCGGGGATGTTCACCGGGGACGCCTGATTGATCAGGAACTTGCCCGGGAAGAGCGTCTTGAACTTCTCGATCTGGAACGCCCTGGCCTCGGCCGACCACCCGGACTTGTTCCACGCCCGGTAAGCCTTCTTGGCCTTGCGGATCTCCAGGACCGCCCGACGGTACTTCATCAGCAGCTCGGCGACCTTCTGCATCTTGGTGGCCAGCTTCGTCAGGATCTCGGCGAACCGCGCGACGATCTTGACCATCCGGCCGACGGTGGTGGCGAGCCGCGCCAACACCCGGACCACCGTCGCCGCGAGCGAGATGCCGGCACTGAGCGCCGCCGCCACTGCGGCGATGATCACCTCGGTAAGGAACCAGAGCAGGAACTCGAGGATCAGCTCGACCAGCAGGTTGAAGGCGTCGACCGCCGCGTTGGCCGCGTCGACCAGCACCTCCTTGGTGCCGTCCAACCCGCGGGCCAACTCCTCGATCGCCTCCTCCACCGACTCCATTGAGGCGTGGAAACTCTCGGCGGCGTCGCCCTTCCAGGCCCCCCGCAGGCGGGCCCGGTCCTGAAACTGCTCACCGGCGATCTCGCGGACGGCCGCACCGGTGGTCAGGCAGAGCTGGGCAGCCTGCATCAGGTCGTCCGGCTCGCCGGCGACGAGTTCAAGCAGCTGCTCGAAGGGCCAGAGCACCGCGTTGGACAGCGGCTTGAACGGGTCGGGAGTACCCGACACGATCTGCTCGAAGTAGGTCTTGTTGCGCTGCAACGCCTCGGTGCTCACGCCTGCACCTGCCCACTCGGGCCGGCTCCGCCCGACGACCAGGGGCCGGGAGCGATGACGTCGGGAGCGGACGGACGGCCGGGCACGAACATGTCGGTGTTGGCCACGTCGGTGCCGGTGTAGGTGCCGGCGGTGTCGTCGATCCCTTCGGCGATGTCCGCCATCACCTCAGCACCGTCGGCCAGCCCCTGCAGGCACGCCTCGAACTGCTCGGCGTACGCCGCCGCGAGGCTGAACGACGCCGGCATCACGCCGAACGCGTGCCGGGGCACGTGCCCGTCACCGAATGAACGGTGCAGCTCGCGAAAGCGGGCCGCCCGGTCGGTGGACGCCTTGGCGAACACCGTCAGGGCCTCCGGTTGGACCTCCAGCTCACCGCTCGGGCTCGACACGGACCCTCCCCTGTGTCCTGTGCGACGGATCAGCCGCCACGACTCCCCACCATAGGCACAGCCCGCCGCAACCGGTGACCCAGCATCGGCTTTGTGCCGTTAAGTAGTTTGCGTGGACCCCGACGACGATCTACCACCCACCGACGCCGCGGCGGCGCTCCGCCTGATCCAGGACCAGCGAGCGGCGACGGTCCGTCGATTCGATCCCGATGCCCGCCTGCTCTACTGGCCGTGGGGAGTCGCCTGGCTGGTCGGCTTCGGGCTGCTCTTCCTGCGGTTCTCCCCCGGCGAGCGGGAGCTGCTCCGGCTGCCCGGCTGGCTGCCGCTGACCGTTCTCTTCACGCTGCTGCTGGCCGCCGCGGCGGTCCAGGCGGTGGTCAGCGCGCGGGCCCACGGCCAGGTGACCGGTGACTCCGCCCGGCGGGGGCGCTGGTACGGGTGCGCCTGGGGCCTGGGTTCCGTGAGCATCTACGCGGGGCTCGGCCGGATCACCGAGCACCTGCCGCACGACCTGGCGGTGCTGCTCTGGTCGGCGACCGCCGTCGGGCTGACCGGCGCGCTACACATGGCCGGTGGAGCGATCTGGCTGGACCGGGACCTGTTCCGGCTCGGCGTCTGGATCAGCGTGATCAACCTGGCCGGCGCGTTCGCCGGGCCGGGCTGGCCCGCGCTGGTCGTGGCGGTGACCGGTGGCGGCGGTATCCTGGTCACTGGCGCACTCGCCGGACGGCGACAGCGACAACGGCCGTGACCGAGCTGGCCCCGGTCATCCACGCGCAGGCCCGGCTGCGGGTGGTCGCCAGCCTTTCCACGCTCGGCGACGGCGACAAGATCGCGTTCCCCCGGTTGCAGGAGCTGCTCGTGATGACCGCCGGCAACCTCACCGTGCACCTGCGCAAGCTCGAGGACGCCGGGTACGTGGAGATCAGAAAGACCCACCGTGGACGCGTCCCGGCAACCCTGGTCCGGCTCAGCCGGCGGGGCCGGCTGGCGTTCGAGGAGTACACCGAAACGATCCGCACCCTGCTCGATCCCACCTCGCCGAAGGAACAGCCATGACCCTCGCCCGCGCCGACCAGGCCAGCCGCCGGTACGGCGACGTTCTCGCCCTCGACCGCGTCGACCTCGAAGTCCGGGCCGGCGAGCTGGTCGGCCTGCTCGGGCCGAACGGCGCCGGCAAGAGCACCCTGATGAATCTGCTGGTCGGCCTGCGCCGCCCCAGCTCCGGGCGGGTCGAGCTGTTCGGCGGCGACCCCCGCGACCCGGCGACCCGGCGGCAGATCGGGGTCACCCCGCAGGAGACCGGCCTGCCGGGGACGCTGCGCGTCGGAGAGGTCGTGGACTTCGTCTCCGCGCACTACCCGGACCCGGTGCCCCGCGGTGAACTGCTCGACCAGTTCGGCCTGGGCGACCTCGCCCGACGGCAGACCGGAGGCCTCTCCGGTGGGCAGCGCCGACGGCTGGCGGTGGCGCTGGCGTTCGTCGGGCGACCCCGGTTGGTGCTGCTCGACGAGCCGACCACCGGCCTGGACGTGGCCGCCCGGCACACCCTGTGGGAGGCGATCCGCGCGTTCCACAACGACGGCGGCACCGTGCTGTTGAGCAGCCACTACCTGGAGGAGGTGGAGGCGCTGGCCCACCGGGTGGTGGTGATCGGGCAGGGCCGGGTGCTCGCCGACGACACGGTGGAGGCGGTGCGCGGCATCGTCGGCGTACGCCGGGTCAGCCTGGCCGCCGACCAGCTGCCCGACCTGCCCGGGGTCGTTCGCAGCGAACGAATCGACGGTCGCCTGCACCTGCTCACCACCGACGCCGACGAGCTGGTCCGGGCGCTGGTCACTGCCGGGACCGCCTTCACCGACCTGGAGGTCCGGCCGACCTCGCTGGAGGAGGCGTTCCTCGCCATCACCAGCGGGGACCACCCCGTCGGGGACCAGCCCGACGCCGGGGACCAGCCCGCCACCGCCGGTGCCGGCGGCCGACCCACCACCGTCTGAGGAGGCCACCGTGCAGCTCGCCCTGGTCCACGCCCGCTATCAACTCCTGGAGATCATCCGGATCCCGGTGGCCGTCTTCGGCAGCGCCTTCTTCCCGGCCGCCGCAATGATCTTCTTCGTGGTGCCGTTCGCCGGTGACGATCCGGCCGGTGCCACCTTCGCCACCGCGTCGATGGTCACCTTCTCGGTGATGAGCGCCAACATCTTCCAGTACGGCATCGGTGTCGCCGAGGACCGCGCCCAGCCGTGGAACCCGTACACCCGGACCTTGCCGGCCGGGCCGGCACCCCGGTTCGCGGGCCGCGTGCTGGCCGGCCTGGCGCTGACGTACCTCTCGCTGATCCCGGTCGTGGTGATCGGCGCGACCCTGACCGCGGCCCGGATCACCCCGGCGGCTTTCCTGCTGACCGTCGGCACCGTGGCCGTCATCTCGGTGCCGTTCACACTGATGGGGCTCGCCATCGGCTACTCCATGCCGAGCAAGGCGGCGATCGTGATCGCGCAGGTGGTCTTCCTGCCGCTCGCGTTCGGCGGCGGCCTGCTCTCCGCGCCTGGTGCGGCACCCGGGTTCATCGAGACGATCGCGCCGTTCCTGCCCACCCGGGGCGCGGCGGAGCTGATGTGGGCGGCAGTCGGCGACTACGCCGTCCAACCGCTGGCGCTGATCATGCTCGGCGTCTGGGTGGTGCTGCTCGCCGCGCTCGCCAGCTGGGCGTACCGACGGGACGAGGGTCGCCGGTTCAGCTGACGATTCGTTCGTTTCCACCCCGAGCCGCAGCGGGACGGTGCCAGGATTCCGGCAGGGGGGCCGCCGTGGCCACCCGGGCCGAGAGGGGTCTTGACGTGAGCACCGTCCCGCCGGGTACCCCCTGCTGGGCCGACCTGGCCACCCCGGACCTGACCGACGCGCGGCGCTTCTACCCGGAGCTGTTCGGTTGGACCGGCCGGGTGACACCCGAGCCCGAGGCGGGCGGTTACACCGTCTTTCTGCTCGGCGGCAAGCCAGTGGCCGGGGCCGGGCCGCCAGCAATCCCCGACCAGGTGCCGATCTGGTCGACCTACCTCGCCACCGACGACGCGCAACTTGTCGCCGGCCGGGTCGAACGGGCCGGCGGGCAGGTCGTCGTGCCGCCGTTCGAGGTGTTCGACCGGGGCTGGATGGCGGTCTTCGCCGACCCGGCCGGCGCCACGTTCAGCGTCTGGCAGCCGCTGGCGATGACCGGCGCCGAAGTGTTCAACGTGCCGGGCGCGATGAGCTGGAACGAGCTGGTCACCCCCGACCCCGAGGGCGCGAAGGTCTTCTACGAGCTGGTGTTCGGCTGGCAGCCGGACGACCAGCCGGTCGGCGGGATGACCTACACCGGGTGGCGGCTCGGGACGCAGATCGTCGCCGGCATGATGCCGCCGCTGGCCGACGACTTCCCGGCCGACCTGCCCGCGTACTGGACGGTGTACTTCGCGGTGGCCGACGCGGACGCCGCAGCGGCCCGCGCCGCCGAGTTGGGCGGGACGATCCTGGTCCCGCCCCGTGACATCCCGGCGGGCCGGTTCGCAGCCCTACGCGACCCCCAGGGCGCCCTCTTCTCCGTCATCGACCTTGGCCCCTGACCTGCCCGGCACCTCGGGCGTCAGCGGTGGGGGTTGGGGCGGACGGGGACCACCAGGGGGCCGTGGGCGCCGGGGACGACCCGGACGCTGGCCCGGTAGTGGGTGGCGAGCAGGTGTTCGGTCAGCACCTCGTGTGGAGTCCCGGCGGCCACCACCTGACCGTCGGCGAGCATCACCATCCGGTCGGCGTACTCGCCGGCCAGGGAGAGGTCGTGCATCGTGGCGAGGACGGTCAGGCGGTGCTCGCGGCGCAACTGGTCGACGAGCTCCAGCACCTCCTGCTGGTGGCCGATGTCAAGTGCGCTGGTGGGCTCGTCGAGCAGCAGCAGCGTCGCCCCCTGGGCGAGTGCCCGGGCGAGGAACACCCGCTGCCGTTCGCCGCCGGAGAGGGTGGCCAGCTCGCGGCGATGGAAGCCACTCAGGTCCAACAGGTCGAGCACCTCGTGCACGGCATCGACGTCGGCGGTCGACTCCCGGCCCAACGTCGAGATGTACGGGGTGCGGCCGAGCAGCACGTAGTCCAGCACCGACATGCCGGGCGGCACCACCGGGGACTGTGCCACCGTGGCCACCACCCGGGCGCGGTCCCGGCGGCGCAGCGCGGCGCTCGGCGTACCGAACAGGGTGATCGCCCCCGGCGCGGGCAGCAGGCCGCCGACGGCGCGCAACAGGGTCGACTTGCCGGCGCCGTTCGGGCCGATCACGGTGACCCACTCGCCGGCGGCGACAGTGAGGTCGACGCCGGTGAGGATCGGCGTGCCGTCCAGGCTGACGTGCAGCCCCCGCACCTCGACCGCCGGCACGCCGCCGTCGACAAACCGGCCGACAGCGGACGGACCAGCGGCAGTCTCGGGGCTCACGTGAGCACCCGCCGGGCGGTCCGCAGCACGAGGACGAAGAACGGGCCGCCCAGTAGGGCGGTCACCACTCCGATCGGCACCTCAGCCGGGGCGGCGGCCGTGCGGGCCACCACGTCGGTCAGCGCCAGGAACGCGCCGCCGAACAGCAGCGACAACGGCAGGATCACCCGGTAACTCGACCCCGCGAGCAGCCGGACGGTGTGCGGCACGATGATGCCGACAAAGCCGATCAGGCCGGTCGCGGAGACCGCCGCCGCGGTGCCCAGGGAAGCGGCGGCGATCAGCAGGTAGCGGGTGCGCTGCGGGTGCAGGCCCAGGCTCCTCGCCTCGTCGTCGCCGACCGCGAGGACGTCCAGCTCGCGGCGGTGCAGCAGCACCACCACGGTGGTCAACGCGGCGTACGGCAGCACCAGCAGCACGTCGTGCCAGCCGGCGGTGGCCAGCCGGCCGAGCAGCCAGGAGTAGACCGGCTGGATGCTGTCGGAGTGTCGTTGCAGCAGGTACGTCTGCCCGGCGGAGAGGAACGCGGAGACCGCCACCCCGGCCAGGATCAGCATCGCCGGTGAGCCGCTCCGCCCGCCGGCCGCGCCGAGCACATAGGTCATCGTCACGGCGAGCAGCGAACCGGCGAACGCGGCCAGCGGGATGGTCATCGGCAGCCCGGAGATCGCGCCCTGCCGGCCGGCGCCGCCGAGGGCGATCACCGCGGTCACCGCGAGGCCCGCGCCGGCGGCCACACCGAGCAGGTACGGGTCGGCCAGCGGGTTGCGGAACACGCCCTGGTAGCAGCCGCCGGCGAGGGCGAGCAGGCCGCCGACGAGCAGACCCAGCACCACCCGGGGCAGGCGCAGCTCGGTGACGATCGCGATCTCCCGCTCGGACAGCCCGCTGTCGAGGTGCAACCCCGGAATCAGGTTGAGCAGCTCGGCGGCGACGCTGCCCGGTGGCAGGCTCACCGGGCCGAGCGACACCCCGGCGACGAGCGCGACGAGCACCGCGAACACCCCGGCGACCAGCCAGCCCAGGCGTACCCCGGCAGGCCGGGCCACCGACTGTGGCCCGGCGGACCGGGCCACGGACAGTGACCCGGTCACCGAGGGAAGACGGTCACGCGGGCACCTTGGCTACCGCGTCGATGATGACCCGGAGCAGGTCCACGACCCGCGGACCCCAGCGGGAGGCGATGTCGTCGTCCAGCGTGACGACCTGGTTGTTCTTCACCGCGGTGAGCCCGGCCCAGCCGCTGCGCGCCTTGACCGAGTCGGCGTTCTGCTGGCAGCACTTGGAGTCGGCCAGGAAGACGAAGTCCGGGTCGGCGTTGACGATGAACTCCTGGGACAGCTGCGGGTAGCCAGCGTTCTTGCCGTCCGCGTCAGCGGGGTCGGCGATGTTGGTCAGACCGGCCTGGCTGTAGAGCGAGCCGATGAAGGTCTTGCTGGTGGCGCTGTACAGCTCCGGACCCAGCTCGTGGAAGTACGTGAGCTTCTCGGTGCGCTGCGGCAGGTCCTTGACCAGCTTGGCGATGTCGTCCTTCATCCGGGTGGCGACGTCGGTGGCCTGGTCGGCGTGCCCGGTCAGCGTGCCCAGCTCGGTGATCTGCCGATACGAGTCGTCCAGGGTGGTCGCCGCCGGGGTCAGGTAGACCGGGATCTTCAGCTTGCCGAGCTGCTCGACGATTTTGTTCCGATCGTCGGAGAGCACCACCAGGTCGGGGTTTTTGCCGGCGATCGCCTCGGCGTTCGGTTGGAAACCGGAGAGGTCGGTCTTGGGCGCGTCGGCCGGGTAGTTGGACTGGTCGTCGACGGCGCTCACCTGCGGGCCGGCACCGATCGCGAAGAGGATCTCGGTGGCGGTGGGCGCCAGCGAGACGATCTTCTCGGGGCGCTTGTCGAGGGTGAGCGCACCGACCGTCACCGGGTAGGCGGCGGCTGCGGTGCCCGCGCTCGGCTGGTCGTCGGCCTTCTCGGCGCAGGCGCCGAGGACGAGCGCGGCGACCGCGAGGGTTGCGGCGAAGAGCCGAGGTGTACGTCTGAACATGGGGGCCTCCTGTCGGTCGAGGAGTGTGGTGCTTCGCCGACAGGGACTTTCGTACGCCCGCCCACGAGGCGCCCTTCCTCGAGAGCGCGTTTCGCGACCGATCCGCAGGCGACCTGGCTCGTCCCCACCGTCGGTGGGGCATCACAGTTGCGGGACAGCGCCGGGTTTCGCACCGGCTTCGCTGCGGACTGGTCGCTAAGACGGTAGCGCATCGCTGAGACCAGCCTGTTGATCTAGGGCATATCGGCGTGAGTTGATCTCAGATCACGACAATATGCCCTAGATCAGCGCGGGGAGAGGGGGCGGGAGGGGGTGGGAGGGGGGTGGGGCCCTGTCGGGGGGTGGGACGGGGCCCCACCCGATCAGGAGGAGGTGATGGTGACGTTGTCCACAGCCGCCTCCACCAGGCTGGCTCCGGAGGCGTCCGCCGCCTCGACGAGGATGCGTACCGACTGGCCGGCGTACGGGGTGAGGTTGAGGTTCGCCACCGCCCAGCTGCCGTTGCGGTTGGTCGCCGCGCCGGCCTGGGTGAGCAGCGCTGTGGTGCCGCCGTTGTGCACCACGCTCACCCGCAGGTAGTCCGCCGACGAGGCGTTCGAGCCGTGCGCCAGGTACCAGGCCAGGGAGAGGGTCAGCGTGCCGGACGACGGCAGGGTCACCGCCGGGGACCGGGCGCTGGTCACGCCGCCATCGACGTCGTAGTCACCAGCCGCCGAACCGGCGAGCCCGCCGGTGACCAGGTCGTTGGCACCGGCGTACGGGGTGAGCTGCTTGGCGCCCGAGGAGGTGGTCGCCTGGGCGGCGCCCCGTTCCCACGCCCCGGCCGTGGCGGTGTCGGTGCCGGACGGGTTGATGGTCCAGCCGGTGGCGGTTTCGAAGGTGTCCGACCAGACCGTGGTGCCACCACCACCGCCGCAGTACTGCGCCTGCTTGCCGATGGCCCGGTACGGGCAGTCGGCGTACTCGCTGAGCAGCAGCACCGCCTCCCGGTTGCGCGAGGTCTGCGCGGGGATCACCTCGTCGGGCGGGTAGAAGCCGCCGCCGCCGGACGAACCGGGATACATCTCGAAGGTGTACGCCCAGATGTTGTGGGTGGCCCACATCCAGTCGAGGCTGTCCCCGTCGGTGATGTAGAGGTCGCTGGACTGCTCCGGTGTGTAGTTGTTGGTGGCCGCCATCTGCTGGCCGATGGTGGCGAAGGTGTTGTACTGGTCCGCGTTCATCCCCGTCGCGGTGTTCGCGGTGGTGTAGCCGTACGGCCAGAGCACCAACTGCGAGTACGTGTGGAAGTCGATGTTGGCCTTGATCTGCTGCACGCCACCGACCACCCGGCCGTTGACGAAGTTGCGCAGTGCCTGCGTCTCGGGTGCGGAGAACGCCGACGGGCCACGGTAGGTCTCCGACGAGGTGGTGCCCGACGAGCCGCCGCAGCAACCCCAGTTGTAGGACCAGTTGCGGTTCAGGTCGGTGCCGACATTGGACGAGCCGCTGTTGGGCTGACGGTTCTTGCGCCAGGACCGGTACGACCCGGTGGCGATGTCGTACTCGCTGCCGTCCGGGTTGACCGTCGGCACGATCCAGATCTCCCGGCTGTTGACGATGTTGGTGATCCGGGAGTCGCCGCCGTAGCTGTCGGTGAAGAGGTTGAGCAGGTAGATCGCCATCTCGACGGTCAGGTGCTCACGGGCGTGCTGTTGGGAGTTGAACAGGATCTCCGGTTCGTTCTCGTCGGTGCCGACGTTGTCGGAGATCTTCACCGCCATCAGGTCGCGGCCCTCGTACGACGAACCGATGCTGATCTTGCGGGCGATCGCCGGATGGTCGGCGACGACCTGGTTCACGACGGCGGTCAGTTCCGCGTAGTCGTGGTAGTTGGAGTCGGCGGGCGGGAAGGCCAGCGTGCCCATCTCGCCGGCGCCGCGCTCGGCGTTGGGCGGTGGGGCGAGCGGTTCGAGTCGGAAGCCGAGCTTGCCGATCGCGGCGGCCTCACCCGCGGTGGCCGAGATGTGCAGGACTCCGTGTTCGGAGTAGTCGATGGCGGCTCCGGTGCGGGCCACCGCGTTGCGATCGGCGAGGGTCCGGGGCCCGAGCACCCGGTAGCTGGCGGCGGCCGGCTCTGCGGTGCGGTCCGGTGCCGGTCGGGCGGCGACCGGACCGGCGGCGACGGTGACGATTCCCAGCCCGGTGACGACGGCGAGCACCAGGACGCGGCGGAGAGGGATGGGCGTGCGGAGGGCCATGGACTACCTCCTCGATGGGCGGGAGATCCCGCTCGGTGAAGGACACTTCACCACCTGCCACATGGTCATATCAATATTGATCGTTGCCTAATGCATCCCGAGCCGATCATCCCGGCGGCAAGTTTTTTCCACCCGGCCACCCCTGGCGAAACTTCCCGCCAAGCGGGAAACTGACCAGCGACGATGCCCCTCTCGACACCGCGGAGCACTCATGGTCAGATCCCGCCTGCGCGCGGCCGCCCTCGCCGGCGTCACCGCGCTCACCCTGCTCGCCACCACCGCACCCGCGACGGCGGCCCGCCCGCCCGCCGCCACTCACGACGAGCAGATCACCTTCCAGGACTGGTCCGGGCCCGCCGACTGGCACCGGGGCAGCCGCGCCGGCACCCGCGTCGTGCCCGGCGCCCGAGCGGGCCTCACCCTGGCCCGACCGGCCGGCACCACCGAGTACGCCGACCCGCACACCGGCGCCACCCGCACCTGGGAGTACGGCACCTGGACCTCACCGGTGACCCGGATCGGGTTCGACGCCACCGAGCTGATCGCCTCCTGGAACGCGGAGACCCCCGCCGGCACCTGGATCCAGGTGGAGATGCAGGGCAACTACACCAGCGGCGATCAGACCCCGTGGTACGTCATGGGCCGCTGGGCGTCCGGCGACAGCGACATCAAGCGGACCACCGTCAACCGGCAGGGCGATCCCTGGTCGACGATCTGGACCGACACCTTCAGCATCGACGACGCCACCGCCGGGGTGCTGCTGCGGTCGTACCAGCTGCGGCTGACCCTCTACCGGGCACCCGGGCAGGCCGCCGCGCCGGTGGTCCGGATGCTCGGCGCGATGAGCTCCACCGTGCCGGACCGGTTCACCGTCACGCCGAGCGCCGGACACATCGCCTGGGGCGTCGAGCTGCCGGTGCCGCGCTACTCGCAGAACGTGCACTCCGGTCACTACCCCGAGTACGACGGCGGTGGCGAGGCCTGGTGCTCACCCACCTCCACGGAGATGGTGGTCGAATACTGGGGTCGCAAGCCGTCCCCGGCCGACACCTCCTGGGTGGACCCGACCTACCCCGACCCGACCGTCAACCACGCGGCCCGGATGACCTTCGACTACGCGTACGACGGTGCCGGCAACTGGCCGTTCAACACCGCGTACGCGGCCAGCTTCCCCGGCCTGGACGCTCGGGTGACCCGACTGCACTCCCTGGACGAGCTGGAACGCTTCATCGCCGCCGGCATCCCCGTCGTGACCAGCCAGTCCTTCCTCGCCAGCGAGCTGGACGGGGCGAACTACGGCACCTCCGGGCACCTCTTCGTGGTGGTCGGCTTCACGGCCGACGGCGACGTGATCGTGAACGACCCCGCCTCGTCCAGCAACGACGTCGTGCGCAACGTCTACAAGCGCGCCCAGTTCGAGCAGATCTGGCAGCGCACCAAGCGGATCAACGCCAGCGGCCGCGTCTCCGGCGGCTCCGGCGGCGTCGCATACCTCATCAAGCCAACCAGTAAGCCCTGGCCCAAGGTCCCCGGCTCCACCAACTGGTAACCCCCACCCCCACCCCCACCCCCACCCCGGTTGATCATGAAGTTATTGCCCCGACCGCTCGGCGTGTCGGGCAATAACTTCATGATCAACGCTTGGGGTCGGGGCCTTCGGTGGGGGTGGACGGGTTGGTGGGGGTGGGCGGGGCCTCGGCGTCGTCGCCGGCCAGGGCGGAGCGGAGGCGCTCCTTCTCGGTGCGGCGGCGCTCGGCGGCGCTGGCCATCTCCTCGGCCATCTCGTCCCGCCAGCCACGCAGCAGGAAGAAGGAGAGCGCGGCAGAGAAGGCCAGCGCCAACATCAGCTTCAGGAACACGTTCATGTCGACAAGCCAGAGGGCCGCCAACACGGCGATGAACAGCCCGATCCGGCCCAGCGTGTACTTGAGCGCGGCGCTCACCTGCACCACTCCGTTCTCTCCGTCGCCCACCGTGCCGGCGGGAGGGTCGATCCGCCCGGCGGGCGGTCGCGGTCAGCCGGTCCGACGGGCCAGCCAGCGGACGCCCGGGAACCAGACCGTCGCGTACGCCACGGTGAACGCCCCCGCCGCCAACGTGCCGGACAGCAGCGGCGGCAACCCGGCAGCCAGACCGGCGATCAGCAGCCCGACGAACACCCCGACCGCGGCGGCGACCACCGCCGCCAGCACCCGGGCCGCACCGAACTCCCAGGCGCGGAAATCGTCCCAGAACAGCCAGGCCGGCAGGATCACCGCCAACCAGCCGTTGGTGTGCCCGAAATCGCCGGCGCCGATCGAGGCGAACGCCCAGTCGAACAACACCAACGCCAGCGCACCGATGACCAGGCCGGCCAGGCACACCCCGAGCAGATCGCCCAGGGTACGGATCCGCCCCTCGGCGTCCCGACGGGGAAACCCGCCCTGCTGCTCAGAATCGCGTTGCTCGCTCATCGACTGCGAGGGTACGTGGTGGTTCAGGCCCAGACCTGCTGCGGCTCGGCGCGCCGCTCGGCCAGCGACGGGGCCTTGTCGTACTCCCGGACCACGTTGTAGCGGGTGTCCCGCTCGACCGGCTGGAAGCCAGCGTCCCAGATCAGGTGCAGCAGGTCGTCGCGGTGCATGGTGTTCGGGGTGCCGTACGAGTCGGCGTCATGCGTGATCTTGTATTCGACGACCGAGCCGTCCAGGTCGTCCACGCCGAAGTTCAGCGAGAGCTGGGCCACCGACAGCCCGTGCATCACCCAGAAGTTCTTCACGTGCGGCACGTTGTCGAAGAGCAGCCGGGACACGGCGAACGTCTTCAGCGACTCGGCCGGCGAGGCCATCGTGGTGCGCGCCTGGATCCGGTTACGGATCTTGCCGTCCGCCGAGTCCACGAAGTCGTGCTGGTAGCGCAGCGGGATGAAGACCGCGAAGCCGTTGGTCTCGTCCTGCAACTCCCGCAGCCGCAGCACGTGGTCGACCCGGTGCCGGGGCTCCTCGATGTGGCCGTACAGCATGGTCGCCGGGGTCTTCATGCCCTTGGCGTGCGCCAGGGCGTGGATCCGCGACCAGTCCTCCCAGTGGCAGGCGTGGTCGACGATGTGCTGCCGGACCTCCCAGTCGAAGATCTCCGCGCCACCGCCGGTCAGCGACTCCAGGCCGGCATCCATCAGCTCGTCGAGGATCTCGTCGGCACTCAGACCGCTGATCTTCTCGAACCACTGCACCTCGGTCGCCGTGAAGCACTTGAGCTTGACGTTCGGCAGCGCCGCCTTCAGCTCGCGCAGCACCTTGGGGTAGTAACGCCAGGGCAGCGTGGGGTGCAGACCGTTGACGATGTGCAGCTCGGTGAGCTGCTCATCTTCCATCTCCTTGGCCTTGCGGACCGCCTCGTCGATGCGCATCGTGTACGCGTCCTTCTCGCCCGGCTTGCGCTGGAACGAGCAGTACGCACAGGACGCCGAGCAGACGTTCGTCAGGTTGAGGTGCCGGTTGACGTTGAACATCACCCGCTCGCCGTTCAGTTCGGTGCGCTTGTGATGAGCCAACCGCCCCAACCAGGTCAGGTCATCACTCTCGTAGAGCGCGACCCCGTCCTCCCGGGTCAGCCGCTCACCGGCATACACCTTCGCTTCGAGCTCACGCTTGAGTCCGGCGTCCATGGCACGTCCCTTCCACCTGCGGTCCCGATCGAGCGTACGTCGGAGGGCCGACGGCCCCGGCGGCACGGTCGCCGACAGCGCCCCACTTCACCAGACTCTCAGCCTTCCGTAACCCGGCGACGCATCGACATCGCTGGCGGGGTGCGGTAGTAACAAGGGCGGGGCGGAACACACACTGGTACCGTCCGACGGCCGCGCCCACCGAGCGCGGCGCCGAGCGGTGTGACGGGAGCAGCATGGTCGACAGCGGGGCGCGACGGCAGCGACGACGGCGCCCGGTGATCTCGCCGGTGCTGCGTCCGAAGCTCTGGGCCGCCCTGCTCGGCGCGATCGCCGCCGCCGTGCTGGCCACCCCCGTGTACGCCGAGCCCGGAGTGCCGACCACCGTGCCGGACACCGGTGCGCGCCCACCGGCCATCGGCACACTCCAGCTGCCCGGTGGCGCTCCCACCGCCGGCGTGCCCGTCCCGCCGGTCGTCAACGTCGGCATCGGCCCGCTGGCCGCCGCCATCTCCGCTGGCGAGATCCAGGTCGGGGCGCTCGGCGACGCGTTGCTGGTGAGCCGGCAGAAACGCACCGACGCACAGGCGCAGCTCGACGCGGCCGGCAAGATGCTCGCGACCACGCAGGACGCCCTGCTCCGGGCCCAGCAGGCGGCCGACGTCGCCGCCGCGGACGCCGTCAAGGCAGCCGCCGCGCTGCCGCCTGGTGACCTCGCCGAGGACATCCGTGGGCTGAGCCGCCTACAGCAGATCACCCGGGGCGAGAAGGTCGACGGCGGCACCACCGGAGTGGCCGGTGAGCTGTCCCGTGCCCGCGCCGGGGAGCAGGACGCCTACCAGAAGCACTCCCAGGCCAAGGATCTGCTCGCCGCCGCCGAGGCGGAGTTCACCGCGGGCGAGACGGCGCTCCGCACGGCCGAGGCGAGCCTGCTCAAACTGCGCCGGGACAACGCCGCCCTGCTGATCGAGATCGAACGGCAGCAGGAAGCCGCCGAGCAGCAGATCGGCGCCGGCTACGTCGCCGGTCAGAACATCAGCGGCATGGCCGCGCACCCGCGGGCACTGGCTGCGGTCCGGTACGCGCTCGCCCAGCTCGGCGATCCGTACAAGTGGTCCGAGGAGGGGCCGGACCAGTTCGACTGCTCCGGTCTGATGTGGGCCGCGTACCGGTCTCCGGGCGCCGACTACTTCGACCTGCCCCGGGTCTCCCGCGACCAGTACGCCGCCACCCGGAGCCGCACCGTCCCGCAGACCGCGCTGCTCCCCGGCGACCTGCTTTTCTTCGCCTCTGGCAGCAGTTGGACGACGATCCACCACGTCGGCATGTACATCGGCAACGGCAAGATGGTGCAGGCGCCCACCACCGGCGACGTCGTCAAGATCTCGGTGGTCCGCTGGTCCGGGCTGTACGCCGCCACCCGGGTGATCGGCGCGGTGCCGGCACCGATCGTGACCATCCCGACCCCGCCGGTTACGACGCCCAGCACGACGCCCAGCACGACGCCCACCCCGAAGCCGACGCCCACCACCAAGCCGACGCCCACCACGACGCCGACGCCGACCACCGAGCCCACGCACACGCCGACCACCAAACCCACGCTCACGCTCACGCCCACGCCCACGCCCACGCCGACGCCGACGCCGACTGGCAGCACCGCACCGAGTTCGTCGACCAGCCCGAGCAACACGCCGACGACCCTGCCCTCGGCACCGACCAGCGCGCCGGGCAGCACGTCCCCGTCGACCACGCCGGAGGCCAGCACGAGCGTGACGGGCAGCGGCATCCCGACGGTCAGCCCCGACACCACGGGCTGACCCGCCGCGATCCGCTCCGGCTGTCCGCTCGGGGAGATCTGTGGCACCGTGACAACCAGGCACATCCGACCCGATGTCACGGGTCCGGGTGCGAGCATGGCGCGGAGGGCGGAGATGGCCGAGCAGAGAGATCCGGCGGAGACGGTTGACCCCGGAGTCGACCGAGCCGCCCCGCCAGGGCCGGCCATCGCCGAGCCGGTGGTGCCCCCCTCCGAGGCCGTCCCGGGTGCCATCCCCGCTGACCCGGCTGCCTCTGACGCTGCCCCGGCCACCAGCGGCACAGCCACGGCCACCACTGACGCCACCCCGGCCACCAGCGACCCCTCCGCGGTCACCGGGGCCGACGACGTCTCCGCTAACGCCGAGAACGCCCCCGCCGGCGCCGAGGACGCCCCCGTCGGGGCCGACGACGTCTTCGCCAGCCCCGCTCCCGCCGGCACCGGCACCGCTTCGGACGGTCCCGAGACGGGCGCTGGGCAGCCCGCCGACGCTCGCCCGGATCAGGCCGCCGCGCCGGTACGGGCCCGGGCCAGCGTCGCAACCGCCGGGGCTCTTCGCAGTGACCTGCCGGCCAGCGCTCCGGTCACCGCGACCACCTACCGTGCGACCGGCTCAGCCAGCCCGGCCGATGTTTCGGTGCCCGGACAGCGGAACGACTCGACCGCGCCGGCCCGGGCCAGTGCCACGGTTCCCGGCAGCAGCCGGGTCACGTCCGGTGCCATGGGCACCCCGGAGCCTCGCGGGAGCACGCCCGCCGTCTACCGATCCGGGCCGGTGAGTCCCGATCCGGAGCCGGCCCAGCCGTCGACTCCGGAGCCGGAGCCCTCGCCACCCGGCCCCGGGCCGACCGAGCCGTCGCCACCCGAACCGGAGCCCGCGCCGGCCCCCGGTCCGTATCCTCCCGGCCCGATGCCGACGCCGGGGCCGCGACCCACGCCGCCCAGTCCGGTCCCACCCGTCCCGGGTCCACCCATACCGCCGCCTTCGCCGGTTCCGCCCATTCCGGGGCCGCCGACACCGCCCATCCCGAGCCCACCACTACCGCCACCCGGTCCACCGGTGCCCGCGCCGCCCGCGCCGCCTGGCCCGATGCCGGCACCGCCGTTTCCGCCACCGCCTGCGATGATCGACACGCCCGGCGTACGGGCCACCGCGTCGGTCTCCGCAGCGCCGGCCGACTGGCCGTCCACCGCCGGGGCGGCACGCCCGACGTCCAGCGGCGGATGGGCCGAGACACCCGTCTCCGCGCCGCCGGTGGTGCCCGCGGCAGCGCTGCCGAGTTGGCCGCCGTCTACCGTCAGCGCTCCCCGATCGGCCGGGAGTGGCACCGTCAACTCCCAAATGTCCGCGCCGACGGGCAGCCCTTCGGGCAGCTCCGCCGGGCGGGGCGCGGGCGCCCGCGCCGGGCGGCACGACGGCGGCTCCGACCTGGCCGGCACCGTCTACGGCAGCGGTGAGGGGCCGGGTTTCACCACGATCGCGATGCCGGCGAACGCGGTGGAGAATTCCGGCTCGCTGACCGGGCACATCCTGGCTCAGGGCTGGGCGGACACGCCGGCCGAGCGGTCCGGGAACACCCGGGTGATGATCGTTCTGGCCGCCGCTCTGGGGCTGCTGGTGGCGATCAGTGTCCTGGTCGTCGTGCTGGCCGGTGACGCCCTGGACGGTCTGGTGGGCAGCGTGCTGAACGGGTGAGCCGTCGAGCGGCAACGATGGTGAATCCGCCCACTACCGTCGGGCAACCGGCTGGCGACTTTGCCGGACCGCCGTACACTGGCTGAAATCACTGACCCGGCGCGCGTGGTGCGCGCCCCTGGGCGATCTTGCGGGCGATCCGGCGGCACAGCCGCGGCGGCCATCGCGAAGATGCGCCCCGCTCGAAAGGCTTTTGTTGACCACCTCTGCTGACCCCAGCACCGTTACGTCCGTTATCAACCCCGCCCCGGCGGCCGACACCGCCCGGGGACCGCTCGACACCTCTCCGCGCGAGGCCGGCACCGCGCCGGCCGGGACCGCCGCCCAGCCGGCCGAGCCCGCCTCGACGGAGACCGCCGATCCGATCAGCTTCGCCTCCCTCGGCCTGCCCGAGCCGCTGGTCCGCGCGCTGGCACAGCAGGGCATCACCAGCCCGTTCGAGATTCAGCGGGCCACCGTTCCGGACGCGCTCGCCGGCCGCGACGTGCTGGGCCGCGGGCAGACCGGTTCGGGCAAGACGCTCGCCTTCGGTCTGCCGATGATCGCCCGGCTGGCCAACCGCAACCGGGCCCGGCCGATGCGTCCGCGCGCCCTGGTCCTGGTTCCCACCCGCGAGCTGGCCATGCAGGTCAACGACGCCCTGTTGCCGCTGGGCAAGGCCGTCGGCATCTTCCTCAAGACCGCCGTCGGCGGTGTGCCGTACGACCGTCAGATCGATGCGCTCCGACGCGGCGTGGAGATCATCGTGGCCACCCCTGGCCGGCTCGGCGACCTGATCGAGCGGGGCATCTGCCAGCTCGACGACGTCGAGGTCACGGTGCTCGACGAGGCTGACCAGATGGCCGACATGGGCTTCCTGCCCGAGGTGACCGACCTGCTGGCGAAGACGCCGGCAGGCGGCCAGCGGCTGCTCTTCTCGGCCACCCTGGACGGTGACGTCGACGCGTTGGTCAGGCGGTTCATGACCGACCCGGTGACCCACTCCACTGCGCCGTCGACCGCCTCGGTGTCCACCATGGACCACCACATGCTGTTGATCCCACCGCACGAGAAGTTCCCGGTCACGGCGTCGATCGCCGCCCGTGACGGCCGGACCATGGTCTTCGCCCGTACCCAGCTCGGGGTGGACCGGCTGGTCGAGCAGCTCGCGGCGGTCGGCGTACGCGCCGGCGGACTGCACGGCGGCAAGACCCAGCGGATGCGGACCAAGACGTTGGCCGAGTTCCGCGAGGGCCGGATGAACGTGCTGGTCGCCACGGACGTGGCGGCTCGGGGCATCCACGTCGACGGGGTCACCCTGGTGCTGCACGTCGACCCGCCGAAGGACCCCAAGGACTACCTGCACCGCGCAGGGCGCACCGCCCGGGCGGGCGAGTCGGGCGCGGTCGCCACGCTGGTGCTGCCCAAGCAGCGCCGCACCACCCTGGCCATGATGGAGAAGGCCGGCGTCGCGCCGGCCGAGGCCCGGGTCCGGCTCGGAGACCCGGCGTTGGCCGAGCTGGTCGGCGCCCGGGAGCCCAGCGGCGTCGCGGTTCGCGTCGAGGCCGAGCCGCGGGGTTACGGCGACCGCGGCCCGCGTCGATTCGACGACCGCTCCGGCGGCCCGCGGCGCTTCGGCGACCGCCCCACTGGCGAGCGGCGCTTCGGCGACCGCCCGCAAGGTGACCGCCAGTACGGTGACCGCCAGTACCGTGACCGTCCGCAAGGTGACCGCCAGTACGGTGACCGCCAGTACCGTGACCGTCCGCAAGGTGACCGCCAGTACGGTGACCGTCAGTACGGCGACCGTCCGCAAGGTGATCGTCAGTACGGTGACCGCCCCACCGGTGAACGGGGCTACGGCGACCGGCCGGCCGGTGAGCGGCGTTACGCCGATCGGGACACCCGGGGTTACGGCGACCGGCCGCAGGGCGAGCGCCGGTTCGGCGACCGGCCGCAGTTCGGCGACCGGGACGGCCGGGCTGACCGACCGGCCGGCGAGCGGCGCTTCGGCGACCGGGACGGCCGGGCCGACCGACCGGCCGGCGAGCGGCGCTTCGGCGACCGGGACGGCCGGGCCGACCGACCGGCCGGCGAGCGGCGCTTCGGTGACCGCGACACTCGGGGTGGCTTCCGCCCGGACAGCCGTGTTCGGGACGACCGGCCGCGCGACGACCGGCCCCGTGACGACCGGCCCCGCGATGACCGGCCACGCGACGACCGGCGCGGTTTCGGCGGGCGACCGCCGGCGCGTACCCACTGATCTTTGATCCGTTGATCCACCGAACGCCGCCGCGAAGCCCAGGCTTCGCGGCGGCGTTCGCGCATGCCCTGCCGATGCCGGTCCGGTCGCGTAACGTCCGGCTCATGCCGACCATGCCGAAGTCCATCTTCTGGTCCCGGACGGACACCGCCGGCAGCGAGCAGGTTCTGCTCGACGACAGCCACGGGTTGGCGGCGCGGGGCACCCTGCTCGCCGTGGACCCGATCCCCTGGACCGCCCGCTACCAGCTGACCACCACGCCGGACTGGACCACCGCCCGCGTCGAGGTCGAGGCCGAAGGGCTGGGCTGGCTGCGCAGAGTGACGCTGGAGCGGGCCGCGAACCGGTGGCGGGTGACCACCGCCGAGCAGGGCGACCTGGACGCGGCGCTGGTCGCGGCCGGTCATCCCCGGGCCGGTCTGCCGGGCACCGATGACCCGGACCGGCTGGCCGACGCGCTCGACGTCGACCTGAGCGGTTCGCCGCTGTTCAACACCCTGCCGGTCCACCGGCTCGGGCTGGCGGCCGAGCCGGCCGACCTGGCACACCGGATCACCGTCGCCTGGGTGCTGCTGCCCGGCCTGGAGGTGGTGTCGGCCGAGCAGATCTACACCGGGCGCGGGCCGGGTCGGGTGCGGTTCGCCAGCGGCACCTTCACGGCCGACATCGATCTGGACGACAGCGGCTACGTGGTGCGCTACCCCGGGCTGGCCGAACGGATCGACCCGCGCTGAACGGCGCTGCCAGGGGCTCAGGCGGGCCAGGCGCCGCTGGTCAGGAAGCGTTCGATCGTGGCCAGGTGCGGCGTCAGGTCGAGGCCCTGGGCGGCCACCCAGTCGTCGGCGTAGTACGTGTCGGCGTACCGGTCGCCCGGGTCGCAGATCAGAGTGACCACCGAGCCGGTCCGGCCCTCGGCGAGCATCGCGGCGATCAGGCCGAACGCACCCCACAGGTTGGTGCCGGTGGAGCCGCCCACCCGGCGGCCGAGCAGCGCCGATCCGGCGCGCATGGCGGCCAGTGACGCCGCGTCCGGCACCTGGACCATCCGGTCCACCACGGAGGGCACGAACGATGCCTCCACGCTGGGACGACCGATCCCTTCGATCCGGGAGCCCTTCCCGGTACGCAGAGACCAGTCGGCGGCCAGCCAGGCCGGGTAGAACGCCGAGTTCTCCGGGTCGACCACGCAGAGCCTGGTGGCGAGCCGGCGATACCGGGCGTACCGGCCGATCGTCGCGCTGGTGCCCCCGGTGCCGGCACCCACCACGACCCAGGCCGGGATCGGATGCCGCTCCAGCTCCAGCTGCGCGTAGATCGACTCGGCGATATTGTTGTTGCCCCGCCAGTCGGTCGCCCGCTCGGCGTAGGTGAACTGGTCCATGAAGTGCCCGCCGGAGTCCTCGGCGAGCCAGCGGGCCTCGACCACCACGGTCGCGGGGTCGTCCACCAGGTGGCACCGGCCGCCCTGGAACTCGATCTGCGCGATCTTCTCGGGCGAGGTGGAGGAGGGCATCACCGCGATGAACGGCAGGCCGAGCATCCGGGCGAAGTACGCTTCGGAGACCGCCGTGGAGCCCGACGACGCTTCGACGATCGTGGTGCGCGGCCCGATCCAGCCGTTGCAGAGCCCGTAGAGGAACAGCGAACGGGCCAGCCGGTGCTTCAGCGAGCCGGTGGGGTGTGACGACTCGTCCTTGAGGTAGAGGTCGACCCCCCAGGCCCGGGGCAACGGGAACGGCAACAGGTGGGTGTCGGCCGAGCGGTTCGCGTCCGCCTCGACGGTGGCGATCGCCTCCGTCACCCAGGTGCGGCTGGCGTCATCGAACCGGTCGTGATGAGTCACGCCGGAAACGTAGCAAGCAGGTCGGAGGCGGTCAGCGCCGGTCCGACGGCGTGGTCCGGCGGCGCTGGCGACGCTGACCGGCCCGGCCGGCGGCCTGGACGAGCGGGGTCAGTGCGACGGCCAGCCCGGGCAGGGTGTCCAGCAGGCGCACCTGCGCTCCCCGCCAGCGGGGCAGGCTGACCACCGGGCGAGGCCGGCGGGCCAGCCGAACTGCCCAGGCCGCCACCCGCTGCGGGGTCAGCATCGAGCCGGTGAACGAGGCCAGTGCTCCCGGGTCGTCCAGCCGGTCGTGCAACATCGGGGTCCAGATTCCGTCCGGGCAGAGGCAGGAGACGTGCACCCGCCGGTACCCGGCCATCCGCAGGTCGGACAGCGTACCCAGGCTGAACGCCAGCAGGGCGTGCTTGCTGGCCGCGTACACCGTCTCGCCGGGCGCGGCGACCAGGCCGGCCAGCGAGACGACGTTGAGCACGTGGCCGTGGCCCTGCCCGCGCATCACGGCCAGCGCGGCGAGGGTGCCGTTCATGGCACCGAGGGCGTTCACGTCGAACACCCGGCGGCGGGTCGGACCGTCGTGCTCCCACGACGGCCCGGTGATCAGGATGCCGGCGTTGTTGACCCAGAGGGCGAGGTCGCCCCGGCTTGCCGCAGTCGCGGCGATGTCGGCGCAGGCTCGCTCGTCCCGGACGTCCAGGGCTGCCGACCAACCGCCGAGCGGTGCCGCGGCGGTGTGCACCGCCGCCGGGTCGAGGTCGGTGAGCAGCACCGACCAGCCGTCGGCGTGCAGCGCGGTGGCGATGGCGTGGCCCAGACCTCCGGCAGCGCCAGTCACCACGGCCACTCGACGTCCCGGCGGGGTCATCGGCGCACGCTACCGCCGGCCGAGCGGGTGACACCAGGGGTACGCGGCGGTCAGGTTGCGGGCGTGCCGATCGACTGGGGGCGGTTCTCCCATTTCGTGGAGAGTGCGATGGCGGTGCGGGTGGAGGCGACCCCGGGGGTCCGGTTCAGCCGCACGATCAGCTGCTCCAACTCGGCGATCGTGCCAACCCGCGCCGTGAGCAGGAACGACTCCACGCCGGCCATGAAGTAGCAGGACTCGATCTCGGGCAGCACCCGCAGTGACTCGAGCATGTCGTCGGTGTCGGCGCCGGAGTCCTCGACGATGCCGATCAGCGCGGTGACCCCCAGCCCGATCGCCTCCGGGGCCACGTCCGCCCGGTAGCCGCGGACCACGCCACTGCTCTCCAGTTTGCCGACCCGCTCGTGTACGGCCGGGGCCGAGAGGCCCACCTGTCGGGCCAGCTCGGCGTACGAGAGGCGGGCGTTGCCGCGAAGCAGGTCGACGAGGCTCAGGTCGATGGCGTCCACAGAGAGCGACCTTATCCGCTTACGCGTAACCCGACGTCTTCGACATACGTTGGGCTGAGTGGTGAATCACTGTTCACAAACCGCCGGTCATGGCAGAGGTAGCACCAGTACCATTACTAACTCCCCACTCAGTGCATTTTTCGCGTTTGGGCGGACAGGCCATGTCCCTGGTGCTGTAATTGCCATACGTCCCTCATGACGGCTCTGGGCTACGCACCAGCCGGGGGCAGTGTGTTCAGCCAGGGGCTTCGTCGACGCGAGGAGGGGGCTGTGGACACTGGAGATCGCCTGCTGACACCGGGTGAGGTCGCCGCGCTGTTTCGGGTGGACCCGAAAACTGTGACGAGATGGGCGGCGGCCGGCCGGATAGGAAGCATCCGGACTCCAGGCGGGCATCGCCGGTTTCGGGAATCCGAGGTGCGAGCCCTGCTTGAGGGGGAGGGCATGCTGGACGAGGTGGACGAGGTTGAAAAGCCACGCAATGTGGGTCCGGCCACATCCACGGGGCCGGGTCCGGCCAACGCCGGCATGTACTGAACTGGTGCGGACAACATCACCGCGGACCGGACACCAGTCCGGTCCGCGTCCCGCTTCTGCCGACCGCCAGACGGCAACACAAGGCGCGTTGAGCGGAAAGGCCGGTAATCGCTGAGCGGACGGCTCAACTCCGGGCCGCGCCGAGTTGGCCGGACCACCGCCGGAACAGCGTGTGGGGGACGCCGAGCGCGTCCAGCACCTTGCCGGCCACGAAGTCGACCAACTGCTGGGCGCTGGCCGCCGCGCCAGCCCCGTAGAAGCCAGGGCTGGCTGGCAGCACCACCGCGCCGGCGTCGTGCAGCGCGATGAGGTGCTCCAGGTGGCTGCGGGTCACCGGTGTCTCCCGGGGGACCACCACCACGGGCCGCCGTTCCTTGAGGTTGACCTCGGCGGCGCGCTGCAACAGATCCTTGGAGAGCCCGATCGCGATACCCGCGCAGGCTGCCGTGCTGGCCGGGACCACGGCCATCCCGCGTACCCGGTAGGAGCCACTGCTCGGCCCGGCGGCCAGGTCGCCAGCCGGCCAGTGCCGCAGATCCGCTCCGGTCAGGTCCCGGTCGAGCCAGGCGGCGAGATCCTCGGCCCAGTGCCCGTCGCGAAATGGTCGGCCGGTCTCGTCGAGCACGGTGAGTCGTGCCGCCCGGGACACGATCAGGTCCACCGCCTCGCCCGCGTCGAGCAGCCCTCCGATGACGGCCGCCGCGTACGGCGTGCCGGAGGCACCGGAGACCCCGACCACCCATGGTTCCCGCATGCCCCCAGCCTGCCTGGTCCGGCTGGTCCGTTGGTGAGCACCCCCGGGCGTGGTCCGTCCGACATGTCCGGCGGGTACGTGCACATCCCGTCGACCTGACATGCTGCCGGCGGCGATTCGCACCGGAACCATCTCGCACAGGAGGCATCGGTGACGACCGGCGAGATCCTCTGGGCGCTGCGTGCCGAATGTCCGATCCCGTCCCGGCTCTCACCGCACGCCGACCGCGCGCAGGAGTGGCTGCTCGGTCTGCTGCCCGAGCTTGGCCTCCCACTGGACGACGCCGCGCTGCAGCGGCTCTGCCGGGGAGCTTTCGCCCGGTACGCCGGGCGGCTCTACCCGGGGGCGACCGAAGCCGACCTGCGGGTGCTGACTGCGCTGTTCACCTGGTTCTTCCTGGTCGATGACGCCTGCGACGGGCCGGACCGGCTCACCCCGGAGCAGATCCGGGCACTGCGCAACGGCACGCTGGCGCTGCTGCACGACGGCCCGCGGCTGCGTCAGGCGGGGCTGTCCGGCCCGCTACGGCGGCTGCTGGTGCTGGCCTGGCGGGAGCCGCGCCGCCGGATGCCGGCCGGGTGGCGGCTGCGCTTCGCCGACGCGGTGGCCCGGCACCTTGACGGCACCTGGCAGGAGGCGGTCAACAAGGAGGCTGGCCGCCGACCCAGCGTCAACGAGTACGTCGAGCTGCGCCGGGCGACGTCGGCGGCGGAGGTGTCGTACCCGCTGGTGGAGTTCGCCAGCGGCCGACCGTTGCCCGGCCCGGTCTACCATCACCCGCTGCTGCGCCAGATCGCCCGTCTCGGCAACGACCTGCTCTCCTGGTACAACGACCTGGCCTCGCTGGAGCGGGACCGGGCCACCGCGGGCGGGCACAACCTGGTCCTGGCCATGGAGGCCGAGCTGGCCGTGCCGTCGGCGGAGGCTGTCGAGCGAGCGGCCGAGCGCTGGCGGGCGTCGATGCGGCGCTTCGTCGTGCTGCGGGCCGCGGTGCCGTCGTTCGGCCCGGTGTTGGACGAGGCGGTCACCGACCATCTCGACGGGCTCGCGCACGCCGTGCGCGGCACCATCGACTGGACGCTGGAGAGCGCCCGCTACCCCGCCGGCACCGCGCAGCCAGCCTCAGGGCCGTAGGTCGAGCCGGATCACCAGGTCGAGCAGGGCGAACACGAACAGCGCGATGCCGACGAACCCGTTGGCGGTGAAGAACGCCCGGTTGACCTTGCTCAGGTCGGTCGGGCTGACTACCAGGTGCTGGTAGGCGAACGCGACCGCGGTCAACGCCAGGCCGACCCACCAGAGCCAGCCGAACCCGATCAGCGCCCCGAACCAGACGAAGAGCCCGAAGGTCACCACGTGCGCGACCGTCGAGGCGTGCAGCGCGAAGCGCCGACCGTACCGGGCGGGCACGCTGTGCACGCCGATCTCCTGGTCGATCTCGGAGTCCTGGCAGGCGTAGATCAGGTCGAAGCCGCCGATCCACAGCCCGACCGCCGCGCCGAGGAGCCAGGCCGGCCCGGAGCCGTCCAGGGTGCCGGTGACGGCCAGCCAGGCACCGACCGGGCCGACCGCCTGGGCGACCCCGAGGATGGCGTGCGGCCAGTTGGTGAACCGCTTGGCGTAGGGGTAGACGACCAGCGGCACCACGGCGAGCGGCGCCAGCACCAGGCAGAGCGGGTTGAGCAGCGCAGCGGCGGCGAGGAAGACCACCAACGCGACGGCCGCGCCGGTCCAGGCCGTCCGCACGCTCACCGCACCGGTGACCAGTTCCCGGCCGGCGGTACGCGGGTTCCGCGCGTCGATCCGCCGGTCGAGGATCCGGTTGGCGGCCATTGCGAACGTCCGAGCCCCGACCATCGCCACGGTGATCAGCAGCAGGTCCCACCACCGCACCCGCCCGCCGTAGACCTGCATCGCGGTCAGCGCGGACAGAAACGCGAACGGCAGCGCGAACACGGAGTGCTCGATCGCGACGAGGTCCAGGAATGCCCGCACCCTCCCCCGCGATCTTGCACTTCCGGTCGGGGCAGAAGTGGACGAAGGGGAGGAATCGGGGACCGAAAGTGCAAGATCGCGGTGGTTGTCGGTGGCCGCCATCAGATCCCGTACTCCTTCCAACGCTTGTCGACCAGGGAGGTGACCTCCGGGCTCATCTTCATCTCTTCCGGCCAGCCCCGGGTGTACCCCTCGGTGGGCAGCTTGCGGGTCGCGTCGACACCCGCCTTGCCGCCCCAGAACTGCTGGTACGACGAGTGGTCGAGGTGGTCCACCGGGCCCTCGGTGAGCAGCAGGTCGCGGGCGTAGTCGACGTTGCCGAAGGCGCGGAAGGCGACCTCGTTGTAGTCGTGCACGTCGCAGTCCTCGTCGACGATCACGATGAGCTTGGTGAGCGACATCAGGTGCGCGCCCCAGATCGCGTTCATCACCTTCTGGGCGTGCTT
This sequence comes from Micromonospora sp. NBC_01638, assembly GCF_045209745.1. NCBI lineage: Bacteria > Bacillati > Actinomycetota > Actinomycetes > Micromonosporales > Micromonosporaceae > Micromonospora > Micromonospora sp. NBC_01638. The sequence goes on along the minus strand of NZ_CP109273.1, from coordinate 2,597,302 downwards.
CGGGTAGCGCTTGCGGATCGACACGATCGCGCAGTTGTGGAACACGCCGGCGGCCGGCAGGTCGTAGTCGACGATGTCCGGGATCATGAGCTTGAGCAGCGGCTGGAAGATCCGCTCGGTGGCCTTGCCGAGGCCGTGATCCTCCTGCGGTGGCTGGGAGGTGACGATCGAGTGGTAGACCGGCTTGCGCTGCATGGTCATCGCCTCGATGTGCAGCACGGGGAACGGCTCGACCGGGGTGTAGAAGCCGGTGTGGTCGCCGAACGGCCCCTCGGGCAGCCGCTCACCGGGCTCCAGGTAACCCTCCAGCACGATCTGCGCGTGCGCTGGCACCTGCAACGGCACGGTCAGGCAGTCGACCATCTCCACCCGCTCGCCGCGCAGGAACCCGGCGAACAGGTACTCGTCGATGTCACCGGGCAGCGGCGCGCTGGCCGCGTACGAGACGACCGGGTCGCAGCCGATCGCGATCGCGACCGGCAGGCGCTGCCCGAGCCGCTCGGCGACCGCGTGGTGCGCCGTCGAGTCCTTGTGGATCTGCCAGTGCATGCCCAGGGTGTTGCGGCCGTGCTGCTGGAGCCGGTACAGGCCCAGGTTGCGCTTGCCGGTCTCCGGGTGCTTGGTGTGGGTCAACCCGTAGTTGTGGAAGATCCCACCGTCGCCGGGCCAGACCTGCAGCCCCGGCAGCCGGTCCAGGTCGACGTCGTCACCCCGGTAGACCACCTCCTGGCAGGGCGCCGTCTTCACCTTGCGCGGCGGCACCGACTTGAGCTGCATGACCTTGCCGAGGCCCTCCCGGATGCCCGACCAGCCGACCGGCAGCTCCGGCTTGATCAGCGCGCCGATCCGGGCACCGATCTCGTCCAGCGAGTCGACGCCGAGGGCCATCGCCATCCGCTTCTCGGTGCCGAACAGGTTGATCGCCACCGGCATCTCGCCCCGGGTCGGGTGCTCGAAGATCAGCGCCGGGCCGCCGGCCCGCACCGTGCGGGTGACCACCTCGCTGATCTCCAGGGTGGGGTCGACCGGGACGTCGACCCGGCGCAGCTCCCCCGCGCGCTCCAGCGCCGCGAGGAAGTCCTTGAGATCGGTGTACGGGAAGCCACGAGCCGCCATACCGCCCAGTCTCCCGCACCGGTCACTGTCCCAGCTCGGCCGGGTCCGGGTGGCCTTGCTCACGGCCAGCCGGTTTCCCGATCCGAGGACATCAGTGCCGGGTTGGCACCCCTTGGCGAGCGTGATCGAGCGGAGCGGGAGTTTCAGCCGGGCGGGTCAACGTGTGCGGGCCACGAAGGCTCGCCAGGCGGCCGGGCTGAAGGTCAGCACGGCACCGTCGCGGTCTTTGCTGTCGCGTACGGCGACCACGTCGGGGAGATTGTCGGCCACCTCGACGCAGTCACCACCGTTGGTGCTGCTCCGGGTGCTGGTGCGCCACTGGGCACCGGTCAACTCCATGACTTTGCCACCTCCGTCAGCAACTCGATCGACTGCCGGGGCGGCAGCGCCTCGCCCTGGATCGACTCCCAGGACGACCGGACCGCCAGCACGTCCTCGGCGTGGTCGATCACCTGCCCCTTGAGCTGGTCGTCCAGATAGGCGACGTCCTCCCCGGTGGGCAGCGTAGCCAGCACGAAGGCCCCGGCGAAACCCGGATACGCGCCGACCGAGGCGGGCACGATGTGCAGCCGCACCCGGGGGCGCTCGTTGACCAGCTTCACCAGACGCAGCAACTGCTCGCGCATCACCACCGGGCCGCCGACCGGCCTGCGCAGCACGTGCTCGTCCAGCACCGCGACGAGCTGTGGCGGGTTCTCGTCGGCAAGCACCGCCTGCCGGCCCAGCCGCGCCTCCGCCCGCCGCTCCACCTCCTGCTCGTCGAAGAGACCGACGCTGCGGAACAGCGCGCGGGCGTAGGCCGCCGTCTGCAGCAGCCCCGGCACCACCATGTTCTGGTACGACCGGAGTACGGTGGCCTGCCGCTCGTTGGCCTCCCACTCCCGCAGCCACTGCGGCGACCCGAACCGGGCCAGCATCCGAGCGAACGCACCACCGGTGTCGAGTGCCACGTCCACCCGGTCCCAGAAGTCCGGCGGCGGCTTACGCGCACCGGTCTCGACCATCGCCACCGTCGACGGCGAATAGTTGACCGCCTTCGCCAGATCCTCCTGGGTCATCTTCCGGGCCGCTCGCATGTACCGCAGTTCCTCGATCAGCACCTGTAAGCGCTCGTCCATGCGCACGCCTCCCTCACCACCGCATCCCGCGTGTCTCACCGACCTCACCGACGTCCCCACCTGGCACACAGGGCGACCGAATACCTTCTGACAGTAGTCCTGTCGTCACCAGACTGTGCACAACGGAATCGCCCGGATCCGACCTGAAAGGACGGGCGAAACTGTGGAGGGGCCGTCCGGAACGTCGGCGGCGGACGGCCCCTCCTCCAGGTCGAACCGAGGAGGGGAAAGCTCGATGGCCATCTCATCGCGGCCCACGCGGCGCCATGACCCTCACCGCCCGCTGTGGCTCTGCCGAGCCTGCGGCTGTCCGTGGCCGTGCGCCACTGCGCGGCTGACCCTCCTGGCCGAATACCGGAACAGCCGTGTCGCCCTGTCCATCTACCTCGCTGGCATGCTGTACGACGCTGTCGGGGATCTCTACCGGCTCAACCCCTGCGACGCACCGAAGCCTGGAGCGCTGCACGAGCGCTTCCTCGGCTGGGCAGCCCCACGCAGGCCCCGGATGCCGTAGTCCCCATACCCCTGACGGCCGGTTTAGCCGATCCCGCGACCGGGCTGAGGAGCGCTGCGACCCATGACAGTTGCGGGACGGGTGTCCGCACCCAGCGCCTCATCGCCCTGCTGCCTCCAGCGCCACGTGCACCCGAACTCTGCTGTCGGACTCAGTTCCACAGCGGCGGCGCGCAGGCGGCGTGGCGTTGTCAGGCTTCGACCGAGCGCATCAGTGCCGGCCCTGAGCAGCCATGAAGCAGCCGTGCTGACGGGCGGCGAGGCGACCCCGTCCGGGGCGCGGGAGGAAGTTGGCAGGGCAGATCTTGGACAGTTTCCGTTCCCAGCTAACGGAAACTGTCCAAGATTGCCAGCGCGATCGCGGGTGAAGCAGCCCGGGGGGTCCGGAGGTCAACTCGCCGCGACAAGACCCCGACCGACGGGCGTTCGGCGGTCAGACCCCTTGGGATAGATCATCTGGAGCACCAGCCAGGGCAGCAAACTACAAAAGATCTTAGTTTTCGGTCGCCTTTCGACAGCAACCGCCGCTAACGCGCCAAGATCCACCCGGCTTCCATGAAAGCGCGGTATCCCCGGCCGCAGGACACCCTGACTTCAGGGAAGCCGAGTGGATCAACGGGCAGAGCCCACACCTCGCGGGCATGGCGGGCGGTTGAGCGGGTAGCCGGGCAGCCTGCGGACGGAGGCGATGATGGGCGGAAAACGGGTTCCGGCGGGGTTCACCGAGCAACGGGCGCGGGTCGGCCAGATCACCATGAACTACGTCCGTGGCGGCAGTGGCCCGCCACTGGTGCTGCTGCACGGGTATCCGCAGTGCTGGCACATGTGGCGGCACCTGCTGCCCGACCTGGGGCGCTCCTTCGACGTGGTCGCGCCCGACCTGCGCGGCTTCGGGGACAGCGACGCCCCGGCCGGCGGGTACGACAAGAAAACTGTCGCCGCCGACCTGCACGGACTACTCGACCAGCTCGGCCTGACCAGTGACCTCCGGCTGGTCGGGCACGACCTGGGGACCATGGTGGCGTACGCGTACGCCGCCGCCCATCCGCAGCGGGTGAGTCGGCTGGTGCTCAGCGAGGCGCCGATCCCCGACGAGAGCATCTACACGTTCCCCGCGCTCACCGCGGCCGGGCCGGGGGTGTGGAACTTCGGCTACTTCTCGATCGGCAACGGTCTTCCGGAGGAGTTGGTCAGCGGGCGGGAGTCGCTCTGGGTGGACCGGTTCACCGATGCCCTGATGGTGCGCAAGGGCAGCATCGCCGCGCCCGATATCGAGGAGTTCGCCAGCCATCTGCGCGATCCGGCGCATCTGCGGGCCAGCTTCGCCTACTTCCGGGCGTTCGATCAGGACATCGCCGACAACGCGGCGTACCGGGCCACCAAGCTGGAGATGCCGGTGCTGGCGGTCGGCGCAACGGCCAGCCTCGGTGGGCAGGTCGCCGAGCAGGTTCGCCGGTACGCCGACACGGTGCGCGGCGAGGTGATCGAGGACTGCGGGCACTGGCTGTACGAGGAGCGCCCGGACGAGATGCTCGCCCTGCTGCGCGACTTCCTCGGTGCGGCCTGAGCCGTCGACCATGGTCGGTCAGGCCCGCGGCTCCCAGGCGTGCGGAGTCAGCGGCGGGTCGAGCGGCGCGCGGGTGAGCCGGTTGGCGAAGGTGGAGATGGTGTACGCGCCGACGCCGAGCACCACGTCCAGCGCGTGCCGGGTCTGGTAGCCGGCGGCCAGGAAGTCGTCCAGCTCGTCGTCGGGCACGGCGCCCCGATGTTCGAGCACGGCCAGCGTGAACCGGCGCAGGGCCTCCAGTCGCGGCTCCGGCAGCACCGTGCCGGCGCGCAGCGCGGTGATCAGGTCGGCGGCCGCACCGAGTCGGGTGAGCGTGCCGGTGTGCAGGGCGACGCAGACGTGGCATTCGTTGGTGGTGGCGACGGCGAAAACGACCACCTCCCGTTCCAGCGGCGAGAGATCGGTCTGTTCGAAGCCCGCGTTGGCGGTGAGGAAGCCGGCGAGCAGTTGGGGCGACTCGGCCATCAGCGCCACCGGCGCGGGCAGCCAACCGAACCGGCGGCGCACCCCCTCGATTGTCGATCGGGCGGCGGCGGGCGCGGTGTCGGCGGTGTGTGCGACGAAGACGGACACGGTTACCTGCTTTCGCAGCGTCGGTCGGGGCGCCAGCGATGCGTCCCGTACGATAGTCAACGTGGTTGACGAAATAGTAAACGTGGTTGACGAAGATGGCAACCGCTGACCCCGCGCGCCCCGGCTTCCAGCTGCCGCTCCTGCTGCTGGCCGGCTTCCGGACGCTGATCGACGATCTGCACACCGAGCTGGCCCGGCAGGGGCATCCGGAGCTGCGGCCGCTGCACGGTTTCGTGCTCCAGGCCGTGGGGGTGGACGGCACCACCGCCACCGAGCTGGGTCAGCGGCTGGGCATCTCCAAACAGGCGGCCGGCAAGACGGTCGACCGACTGGTCGCCGTCGGCTACCTGGAGCGGGTCGACGACCCCTCCGACGCCCGCCGCCGGCTGGTCCGGGTCACACCACGCGGCGCCGACGGGCTACGCCGCTCGGCGGAAATCTTCGATCGGCTGCGCGCGCGTTGGGCCGAGACCCTCGGCCCGGAACGGGTCGACGCCCTGGAGGACGACCTGCGCACGATGGCCTCGGCCAACTGGTTCCGCCTCGACATGCCGGGCTGGTTCGGCGGCTGACCGCGACCGCCGGTCGGTGCGGTGCCGTCGGCGACCCCCCGACGGCGTCGGCCACGTGGCGCGCGAGCAGCCCCGCCGCAGCGGCCACGGGGCTCGGCGGACGGCCAGCGGGTGCAGGCCAGTTCGACGAAGGCCCTGCCCGGGTCAGGTACGCCTCCGCCCGGGGCGCGAGGGCCGGGCACCGCATGATCCACTCGCATTTCAGGAAAGTGCGCTATCCCGGCCGCAGGACACCCCGACTTCATGGAAGCCGAGTGGATCAACGAAGCCGAGTGGATCAACGGCCCACCGGGCGCGGGACACCGCCACATCACCGACCGGGGCTGGGTCAAGCCCGGCGGACACACCTCACCGTGCCTGGCCGAACGGCGGGACGCGGGAGCAGAGTGGACCCATGTCGGACGCTTACGTCGTCGGCGACCCGGACGGGTTGTCGCCCCTACAGGTCGAGCTTCGCGACGCCATCGCCCGGGAGCTGCACGCCCAACTGGCGTTGCGCGGCGAACGGATCGAGCTGGCCGATCTGCCGGAGGTGTCCTACCAGGTCACGATCCAGGTCGAGCGGGCCATCCGGGCCTGGCTGCCCGCGCGGTAGACGCTGGCCCCGGCGAGGTCCAGCCGTCCCAGCGCTGTCCTCGGGTGGACGACGACCCGAGCAACGACCTGGCCCCGGTGACCGTGAGCTGACCGAGGCCGGTGGAACGACGCGGGCCGGTCACTGACGGAATCCGTGACCGGCCCGCGCACCGCAGACCAGGTCAGTCCAGCCCGCCGTACGAGTGCAGGCCGGTGAAGAAGATGTTCACGCCGAACAGGTTCATCAGCACGGTGAGGAAGCCGAGCACGGCGATCCAGGTGGCCACGTTGCGCTTGACGCTGGGCGTGGCGCGGGCGTGCAGGTAGCCGGCGTACACGACCCAGGAGATAAACGCCCAGGTCTCCTTCGGGTCCCAGCCCCACGGCCGGCCCCAGGCCGCCTCGGCCCAGATCGCACCGGCGATCACCGCGAACGTGAAGATCGGGAACGCGAAGGCGTGCAGCGCGAACGTCAGCCGCTCCAGGCCGACCGCGCCGGGCAGCCGCTTGGCCAGGATGTACGGGAAGCTCCGCTTGCCCTGCTCGTACCCGTTGCGCATCAGGAAACCCACGGCCGGCACCACACCGAGCAGGAAGATGCCGGACGCGAAGACGATGGTCGAGACGTGGATGATGAACCAGTACGAGTTCAGAGCTGGCACCAGCGGCACGATCGGCACGTACAGCACCAGTTCGGCGGTGGCCACCAGCAGCACCATCACCAGGGTGAGGAACAGCCCCAGCTTGCGCAGCGACGGTCGCTTCCAGAGCACCACCAGCCAGGCCGCGACCCCGATGAACGTCACCGTGAGCACGAACTCGTACATGTTGCCCCACGGCATCCGGTCGGCGGCGAGCCCGCGGGTGACCAGCGCCGCCAGGTGGAGCAGTGCGGCGACCGCAGTGGCACCCACCCCGATCAGGCCCGCGAGTCGGGCACGCCCCGCCGACCGGTCGGCCGCCGTCGACGGCACCGGCGCGGGCGCGGGCGGCATCGGAACAACGCCGCCACCGGCGCCCACCAGCTCGCGAACCGGAGCAGCCACTGCGATCCGGGTACGCGCGTTGCCCAGCGCGTACTCCACGGCATGGCCGATCATCGCGACCAGGTACGCCAGGATCGCGAAGGTCACCAGATTGTCGGAGAGTGCGGACATCACTCGGCTCCTTCTCGCACACTGGCCCGGTCGCTGGAGTCAGCGTCAGCACCAGCCCGTTCGGCACCGCTGACGGCGGCAACGAGCTGGGCGAACTCTTCGGCGAACCCTGGATAGTCGGTACGCGGCAACCCACCGGCCTCCATCAAGCTACTACCGCTCGTCGGAGATCCTTCTCCGGGGTCGGCCGGTACCACCCGGAAGAACACCCGGCGGCGCCGCCCGAACAGTGAGCCCATCAGCCCGACCAGCAGGACCCCGCAACTGATCAGCAGTGGCGTCGCGCCGGGATCGTGCCGGATGGAGAGGGTGACGTACCGCTCGGTGCCCAGGAACTCGACCTTCGAGCCGTCGTCGAGCGTCCACGTCTCGCCCTTGCGGAGCAGCTTGGTGCCGACCTCCTTGACCTTGCCGGTCCGCACCTGCCGCTGGTCCAGCTGGTAGACCGAGCCGGGGATGCCGGCGTCCAGGCCGAGGTTGCCCTGGTAGGCGACCAGGTTCAGCACCGGGTTGCGCTCGGTCGGATACTGCGAGCGGACGAACGGTGCCTGCTCGGGTGCCGTGGGCAGGTAGATGCCGGTGAACGCCATCTGCTGGTCCGGCGCGCGCTTGCCGGTGGCCGGGTCGACGTTCGCGTCCGGGAAGGCGGCCAGGCCCTCGCTGGTCAGGCCCATGTCGCCGGTGGTCAGGAACGGGTCGTCGCTGATCTGACCACGGCCGAAGCGGTCGGTGTAGCGGATCACCGGGGCGTACCCGTGACCGAGCAGGTAGACGCTCGCGTCGTTCAACCGCAGCGGAGAGTTCACCGAGAAGTCCGCGCTGCGGGTCGGCTCGTCCGGGCCGTCGACGGTGACCGTGGCGTTGAAGAACTCCGGCTGACCGGTGTCGAGGAACCGGGCCTGGAAGTCGTCCAGCCGCAGGCAGAAGCGGGGCAGGTCGGCGCTGTCGACCCGAGGGCCGAGCTTGGCCTCGGCGAACTGCTGCCGGGTGTTGCAGAAGGCGTTGTCCGCGCCGGCCACGAGCAGCCGGTTGCCGCTCCAGCCGTACCAGGATCCGAGCGCGACGCCGATCAGCACCGCGATCAGCGAAGTGTGGAACAGCAGGTTGCCGGTCTCCTTGAGGTAGCCCTTCTCGGCCGACACCTCGTCGCCGCGTACCTCGACGCGCCAGCGCCGCTTGCGCAGCACCTCGGCGACGGCCGCCGCACCACCGGCCGGGGCGGGCAGCACGGTGTGCTGCGGCAACCGTGCCATCCGTTTCGGCGCGACCGGCGGCCGGGACCGCAACGCCCGGACGTGATCGCGCAGTCGGGGCGTGATGCAGCCGATCAGGGAGGTGAACAGCAGCAGGTAGATCGCGGAGAACCAGACCGAGCCGAAGACCTCGAACGCGCCGATCCGGTCCAGCCGGGGGGCCAGGTCCGGGTGGTCGGTGAAGTACTGGTTGACCTTCTCCGGGCTGATCCCACGCTGCGGCAGCACCGAGCCGGGAATGGCGGCGACCGCGAGCAGGAAGAGCAGGATCAGCGCGGTACGCATGCTGGTGAGCTGCCGCCACGAGTTGCGCAGCAACGCCAGCACCCGGGTCGGCCGGCGCCGGGGCGCCGGGGCCACGGTCTCGGGCCGGTCGTCGACGACCGTCATCAGATGCTCACCTCGCCCACCCCGACGGTGGTCTGCAACCAGATCACGAAGCTCTGCCATCCGCCGGTGACCAGCGCCAGGCCGATCAGGATGAGCAGGGCGCCGCCGACCCGGGTGACCCAGCGGCTGTTGCGCCGGACGGCGCGGAAGACCCCGAGCAGGCGCTGGAAGCCCAGCCCGAAGACGACGAACGGTATCCCCAGCCCGAGGCAGTACGCCACGGCGAGCACCACGGCACGGTCGCTCTGGCCGGACGCGGTGGCCATCCCCATCACCGCACCGAGGGTGGGGCCGGTGCAGGGCACCCAGCTGAGTGCGAAGACCGCGCCGAAGACCGGTGCGCCGAGCAGCCCGGCCGACGGCAGTCGGGAGATCCGGAACTCGCGTTGCAACGCCGGGATCATCCCGAGGTAGCCCAACCCGAGCACGATGATCAGCGCGCCGACGACGATTTCCAGCTGCCGCTCGTACTCGAAGAAGACCCGGCCGATGCCGGCGAACAGGATCGCGGTGGCGACGAAGACGACGGTGAAGCCGGCGATGAAGAGCAGCGTCCCCGCGAGCACCCGGCCCTTGACCGCCACCGTCGCGGCCCGCTCCTTCACTGCGACACCGCCGGTGGCCGGTGCGGGATCGGCCGGCGGCCGACGCCCCTCCAGGTCGGCGCCGGCGAGGCCGGTGACGTACGAGAGGTAGCCGGGGACAAGTGGGAGCACGCACGGGGAGAGGAAGCTGACCAGGCCGGCGAGCGCCGCCGCGCCGATAGCGAGCAGCAGCGGCCCGCTCAGAGCCAGCTCCTTGAAGGTCTCACCCATCAGTTCGGCGCCGGCTTCTCGACCGCGATCCGTTCGACGATCGGTTGCAGGCCCTCCTGCTTGACGGCGGCCCGGATCACCGCCGCGATCCGGCCCTCCCGATCGAGCACCACCGTCGCCGGGACGGTGTTCGGCGGGATGTCCAGATTGAGCGCCAGCTTGCTCGGCGGATCGAACAGGCTCGGATAGGTGACCCGGCCCTCCTCGAACGCCTTGGCCTTGTCCCGCTGGTCCTGGACGTTGATGCCGAGGAAGGTCACCCCAGAGCCCTTGGTCGCCTGGTAGGTGGCTTCCAGGTCGTCCGCCTCGGCGCGGCACGGCGCGCACCAGGAGCCCCAGAAGTTGACCACCACTACCTGCCCACGTGCCTGGCTGACGTCGTAGTCGCCGCCAAGGAGCAGCTCACCGGCGAGCTTCGGGGGTGCCGAGCGCTGGTCCGGCGCGCACTCGAAGATCCCGTCGGTGGTGGTCGTGCAGGTCTTCTCCTGCCCCTTCGACGTGCAACCGGCCAGCGCCACCGCGGCGACGGTGGCGAGCAGACCGGCGGTCCACCTCCGGGCGTTCATCAGGCCCCCTTGGCCGTCCGAGCGGTCGCAGAGAGAGCGATCAGGTGCGCGGCGGGCTCACTGTAACCAATGCCCGTCACCTTCGACCCGTCGAAGTGAAACGAGGTGAGGCTCGCCAGCCCGCACTGCCGCTTGCGCGGGTCGTGCCAGAGCCGCTTGCGTTCGACGAAGCGGCGCAGCGTCCAGATCGGGAGCTGGTGCGACACCAGCACCGCCTCGCGCCCCTCGGCGGCGACCCGGGCGGCCTGCACAGCGGCGAACATCCGCTCGGCGATCACCCGGTACGCCTCACCCCAGGACGGGGTCATCGGGTCGCGCAGCACCCACCAGTTACGCGGGTCGCGGAACGAGCCGTCACCCGGGGACACCTTCTTGCCCTCGAACCAGTTGGCGCTCTCGATCAGCCGCTCGTCCACCCCGACCGGCAGCCCGAACTGGGCGGCGATCGGCTCGGCGGTCTGCTGGGCGCGTTCCAGGGGACTGGCCACCACGTGCACGATCTCCCGCTCGGCCAGGCTCTGCGCGGCGGCCTTGGCCATCTGCACGCCCAGCTCGGAGAGGCGGAAACCGGGCAGCCGACCGTAGAGAATCTGGTCGGGGTTGTGCACCTCACCGTGCCGAAGCACGTGGACCACCGTCTTACTCACTGTTACTACCCCCCGTGACCGGCCGCTGCCGCCGCGTTCGCCGCCGTGGGCAGCGCGGCCGCGATGTGCTCCAGCGCGGCGTCGTCGATCGCCGCCGACACGAACCACGACTCGAACGCGCTCGGCGGCAGGTAGACCCCGGCGGCGAGCATCGCGTGGAAGAACGCCTTGAACGCCGGCACCTGCTGGGTGCGCGCGCTGTCGTAGTCGACCACGTCGGCGTCCGTGAAGAAGATCGAGAACATGCTGCCCGCGTACGACAGTCGGTGCGGGACCCCGGCGGCGGCCAGCGCGTCGGAGGCCAGCTTGCCCACGACGGCGGCCGTCTCGTCGAGGCGGTGGTACAGCGCGTCGTCGGCGAGCCGCAGCGTGGCCAGGCCAGCGGCGCAGGCGAGCGGGTTACCGGAGAGCGTGCCGGCCTGATAGACCGGGCCGGCCGGGGCGAGTCGCGCCATGATGTCCGCGCGCCCGCCGAACGCGGCGGCGGGCAGGCCACCACCCATGACCTTGCCGTACGTCCACAGGTCGGCGTCGGAGGCGTCGAGGCCGTGCCAACCGGCGCGGGAGACCCGGAAACCGGTCATCACCTCGTCCACCACGAACAGGGCGCCGTGCGCGTGCGCGATCCGGGCGAGTTGCTGGTTGAAGCCGTCGCGGGGCGCGACCACGCCCATGTTGCCGGCGGCCGCCTCGGTGATCACCGCGGCGATGTGCGGGCCCTCGGCGGCGAAGACCTCCTCGACGGCCCTGATGTCGTTGTACGGCAGCACGATCGTCTCGCTGGCCGCCGCGCCGGTCACGCCGGGCGAGTCGGGTAGGCCCAGGGTGGCCACGCCGGACCCGGCGGCGGCGAGCAGCGCGTCGACGTGGCCGTGGTAGCAGCCGGCAAACTTGACGATCTTGGAGCGGCCGGTGAAGCCGCGGGCCAGCCGGATCGCCGACATGGTCGCCTCGGTGCCCGAGTTGACCAGGCGGACCTGCTCCATCGGGGTCCGGGCGACGAGCTCGGCGGCCAACTCCACCTCACCCGGGGTGGGAGTGCCGAAGCTGGTGCCCAGTGCGGCGGCGGCCTGAACGGCGTCCACCACCTCCGGGTGCGCGTGCCCGAGGATCAGCGGACCCCAGGAGCAGACCAGGTCGACGTAGCGGCGGCCGTCGGCGTCGTACAGCCACGGGCCCTCGCCACGGACCATGAAACGCGGGGTGCCGCCGACCGCCTGGAAGGCGCGCACGGGGGAGTTCACCCCGCCCGGCACGATGGCGCGGGCGCGGGCGAACAGGGCCTCGGAGGCCGGCGCTTGGGCCGGGTAACGGCCGGTACCGGCTGAAAAGATGTCGGTCACGATGCCGCCATTGTGTCAGCGTCGGACGGTCAACCAGCAGTGGGGTTACCGGGCTCACCCATGGCCGGTGCCCGTCAGCAGCGGCGACACGGCTGGCTCGCGGCCTCGACAGGCCGGGCCGGTCGGATCGCGCTAGGCTGATCGGGTGGATCGTGCCGAACTGTCCATCACGCTGCACCGGACGGGCGACGAAGCAGTGCTGCGCCTGGCCGGTGAGATCGACATGCTCACGGCGGCTCAACTCTCCACCGTCGTCAACGAGGTGCTGGCCGACCCACCCCCGCGGATCGTGCTCGACCTCGGCGGCGTCACCTTCTGCGACTCGCAGGGCCTGGGCACCCTGGTCGTGCTCAGCCGCAAGGCCAGCCACGCGCAGAGCCTGCTGATGCTGACCCACGTGGGCGAGTTCCTGATCCGCGTCCTCGACATCACGGGCCTCCGCAGCGCCCTGATGATCCGCAACGACCAACCCACCGGCTGACCCCCCCACCCCTCCCGGCCCCCACCCCCACCCCCTCCCCCGCCCTCCCCCCTCCCCCGCCCCCTCGGTCGCGTCGATCTAGGGGAAACCGTCGTGAGTTGATCTCTTCGGGCAGCAACTTGCCCTAGATCGACGAGGGGTGGGGCGGGGAGCGGGGGCGGCGGGGGGCGGGGGGCAGTGGGGGTTAGTCCTTGCTGCTTCGCTCCGCGAAGCGGCCCTAATCGGGAGGAAGTAGGTCTACTTCCGAGTTAGGGGGTGGGGATGTCTCGGGTGTGGAAGGCGCGGAGGGCTATCGCGATCAGGGCCGCTGTCAGCGCCGTCAGGCTTGCTAGCGGGGCGACGGACCAGTCCTGGCCGAGGACCTGTGGGGTGTGGGTGAACGGGGAGAGATCCAGCGCCCACTGGTCCAGCTCCAGCACCGCGCCGAGCTGACCGAGCAGCAGGCAGCCGGCGAGCACCGCCCAGGCACCCCCGGAGAAACGGGGCAGCCAGCCGACCAGCAGCGCCGCCAGCCCGGCCAGCACCCAGGCCGCCGGCACCTGGGCCAGCCCGGCACCGAGCAGCCGCGGCAGCTCGCCGCCGACATCCCCGACGGTGAGACCATAGGCCAGCCCGGTGGCAAGCCCGGCGACCGCCAGCACCACCGCCGGGCCGAGCAGCGCGAAGATCAGATGCGCCGCCAGCCAGCGGGTCCGGCTCACCGCCGTCGCGAGCAGCGGTTCGGCCCGCCCGGCGGTCTCCTCCGCTCGCGCCCGCAGGGCAGCCTGGATGCCGTACCCGGCGGCGGCCAGTCCGGTCAGGCTCAACGTCCCACCGAGGTACGCCTCGGCGAGCGCGGAGCTGCCACCGAGGCGGGACAGGATCTCGGCGAGCTGCTGGTTGCCCCCAACGGCGTCGCCAGCGGCGTCCGCCGCACCGCCGAGCACCAGGCCGAGCAGCCCGAAGCCGACGGTCCAACCGAGCAGTTGGCCCCGGTGCAGCCGCCAGGCCAGGCCGAACGGGCCGGCCAGCCCCGCACCGGCGGTGGCCGGACCGAGCCGGGACGGGAACACCCCCGCGCCGAGGTCACGGCGGACCGAGACGGGGTACGCGACGAGCGCGACCACCACGCTGAACAGCACCGGCAGCAGCAGCACCCACCAGCGCTCGTCGGCGTAGGCCCGGCCACGGGCCGCCCACCCCAGCGGCGAGAGCCAGCTCAGCCACTCCGCGCTCCCACCGGTGCCACCGGAGGCCCCGGCGTCGCCGCCCAGCCGCAGCACGAAGGCCAGCCCGAGCACACCCAGGCCGATCCCACGTGCCCCGGCCGCGCTCTCGGTGAGCTGCGCGGTCAGCCCGCCGACCGTGGCGAAGACGATGCCGGTGAGCGCCACGCCGGCACCGAAGAGCACCGAACCAGCGCCGGGCAGGCCGGCGGCGACCAGGCCGGCGGCGCTGAGCAGGCCGAGCAGCACATTCGCGGCGTACGTCACCAGCAGCGCCGCGGTCAGCCCGGCGTATCGGCCCAGCACGGTGGCGCCGAGCAGCTCCCGGCGACCGGCTTCCTCCTCGGTGCGGGTGTGCCGGACCACGGTGAGCACGCTGGCCAGCCCGGCGATCAGGGCCAGCAGACCGGCTCGCTGGACGGTCAACGCACCGATGCTGTCGCCGTACACCGGGCCGAGCAGGGCGACGATCGACGGGTTGCTCGCCGTGCCGGCCAGGTACGCGGCCCGTTCGGCGGCGGTCGGGTAAAGCTCGGCGTACGTGCTGGCGTAACCGGCGGGCAGCACCGCCAGGAGAAGAACCCAGATCGGCAACACGACCCGGTCCCGGCGCAGGATCAGCCGCACCAGATGCCCGGTGCCGGTGAACGCGGTCATGACCGCACCTGCTCGGCCTGGTAGTGCCGCAGGAACAGTTCCTCCAGCGTCGGGGGCTGGCTGACCAGACTCCGTACGCCGATGTCGGTGAGCCTGCGCAGCGCGGCGTCCAGCGCGGCGTTCTCCACGTCGAAGCGCACCCGGTGGCCGTCCACCCGCAGGTCGTGCACCCCGGCGAGCTGGCCCAGACCGTCCACCGGGCCGGTCAGCTCCGCCTCGATCGAGGTCCGACGCAGGTGGCGCAGCTCGGTCAGGGTGCCGGTCTCCACGTCCCGCCCGTTGCGGATGATCGTCACTCGGTCGCAGAGCGCCTCCACCTCGGCCAGGATGTGGCTGGAGAGCAGCACGGTGCGGCCGTCGGCCTTGGCCCGGCGGACCCAGTTCTGGAAGACCTCCTCCATCAGCGGGTCCAGGCCGGAGGTCGGCTCGTCCAGGATGAGCAGTTCGACGTCGGAGGCGAGGGCGGCCACCAGGCCGACCTTCTGCCGGTTGCCCTTGGAGTAGGCCCGGCCCTTCTTGCGCGGGTCCAACTCGAAGGAGTCGAGCAGCTCGGCTCGGCGGGCTGGGTCGAGGCCACCGCGCATCCGGCCGAGCAGATCGATGACCTCTCCGCCGGAGAGGTTGGGCCAGAGCGTCATGTCGCCCGGCACGTACGCCAGCCGACGGTGCAGGGCCACCGCGTCGCGCCACGGGTCACCACCGAGCAGGCGGACGACCCCCGCGTCCGTCCGCAGCAGGCCGAGCAGTGCCCGGATGGCAGTCGACTTGCCGGCGCCGTTCGGGCCGAGGAAGCCGTGCACCTCGCCGGTGCGGACGGTCAGGTCCAGTCCGTCGAGTGCCCGTGTCCGGCCGAAGGTCTTGACCAGGCCGGACACCTCAATGGGAGTTTCCATGTATCGGAAGTTACACTCGTTTCACAAAGTTGTGAAGACAGCGAGAGCCGGGGCACCATCGGGGCCCACGTGAGCACGTCAGGAAGGACCGCCATGCCCGCCGCTGACGGCCACGACCCGGTGCACCTCTTCGTCGAACGGATGGCGTTGGCCTTCGCCGAGGTCGGCTTCCCGCGAATGGCCGCCCGGGTGCTGTTCACCGTGATGAGCGCGGACGACCCACTGACCGCTGGCGAGATCGGCGAGCGGCTCGGGGTGAGCGCGGCGGCGGTAAGCGGCGCCGTCCGCTACCTCACCCAGTTCGGGATGCTCATCCGGGAGCCGGTCCCCCGGTCCCGCCGGGATCGCTACCGAATGCCGGACAACCCCTGGTACGAGGCCACCATCACCAAGACCGCGCTCTACAAGACGTTCATCGACGTGGCCGAAGGCGGCGTGATCGCCCTCGACGGCCCCGCCACACCGGCCGGCGAGCGGGTGGCCGAGATGCGCGACTTCTTCATCTTCGTGCAAGAGGAAATCGACTCGCTGGGTCAGCGCTGGCGGGAGCGGCGGGCCGCCACCGGCCACGTCAGGCCCAGCGAGGTCTGAGCCTCAGGCGGTGTTGCCCCAGCGGGCCTGTTCGAGCATGCGTACCGCCCGGTCACGGGCCTCCGGATCGTCCGAACGGAGCAGGGTGGTCGCCTCGTCGACCGCGTCGGTGAGCCTCCGCCACTGCGTGTCGCGCTCCCGGACCAGGTCCGACTGGGCGGCCAACTGCCGGGTCTTCACCCACAGCTCGACGAAGACCGACACCTTCGCCCGCAGCACCCACGGGTCGAACGGCTTGGTCAGGTAATCCACCGCGCCCACCTGATATCCCCGAAGGGCGAGCTGGGCATCCCGGTCAGCGGCCGTGAGGAAGATGATCGGCACGTGCCGGGTCCGCTCGCGGCGCTTGATGTGGCTAGCCGTCTCGAAGCCGTCCATGTCCGGCATCTGCGCGTCCAGCAGGATCACCGCGAAGTCGTCCACCAGGAGCTGCTTGAGCGCCGCCTCGCCGCTCTCCACCGCCACGGACTGGACCGGCAGGCCCTGGAGAATTGCCTCCAGGGCCGTCAGATTCTGCCGCCGGTCATCCACGAGCAGCGCCTTGGCCATCTGGGTCACGAAGTCTCCTCGGTCCGACTGCCGTTGATCCAGGACGACATCAACTCGATCAGGTCGTCCAGGTCGACCGGCTTGGTGATGTAGTCGCTGCCCCCGGCAGCGAGCGCCGACTCGCGGTCGCCCGGCATCGCCTTCGCGGTCAGGAACACCACCGGCAGGTCGGCGAACCGGTGGTTGCGGCGAATCTGCCGGGTGGTCTCATAACCGTCCTGGTCGGGCATCATGGCGTCCATCAGCACGATGTCCACCTCCGGATGCTCGGCCAACAGGCGGACACCGTCCGCCCCGTTGTCCGAGTACAGCACGGTCATGCCGTGCAGCTCCAACGCGCTGGTCAGGGCGAAGACGTTACGGACGTCGTCATCCACAATCAGCACGGTGGCGCCGTCCAGTTGGCGGGTGACCGGTGCCTCCGGTCGTTCCGACAGCAGCTCCAGCGGCGGCATCAGCAGCGACGACGGCAGGCCGGCGCGCTGCGGAGACGGAAGCTGGGGCGCGACCACGGCGTCCGGGGCCAGCACCTGCGGCACGAACAGGGTGAAGGTCGACCCCTGACCGGGCGCGGACGACACGGTGATGGTGCCACCGATCAGCCGGGCCAGATCGCGGCTGATCGACAGGCCCAGGCCGGTGCCGCCGTAGCGGCGACTGGTCGTGCCGTCCGCCTGCTGGAACGCCTCGAAGATGATCGACAACTTGTCGTCGGAGATGCCGATCCCGGTGTCGATCACGGTGAACGCGATGACCTGCTGGGCGTTGGTCAGCGCCGGCACGTCGAAGACCGCGTTCTCCGCCGCCGGGGCGATCCGCAGTGTCACCGCACCGTTGTCGGTGAACTTCACGGCGTTGGAGAGCAGGTTACGCAGGATCTGCTGCAACCGCTGCGCGTCGGTCACCAGCGCCGGCGGCAGATCCCTGCTCACCCGTACCTGGAAGTCCAGGTTCTTCTCCTCGGCCTGCGGCGCGAACGCCTGCTCGACGTAGCCGCGCAGCTCGGCGAAGCGGATCTCGGTCGGCTCGACGTCCATCCGGCCCGCCTCGATCTTGGACAGGTCGAGGATGTCGTCGATCAGGCGCAGCAGGTCGGAGCCGGACCCGTGGATGGTCCGGGCGAACTCGATCTGCTTCGGGCTGAGGTTCTGCTCCGAGTTCTCCGCCAGCAGGCGGGCCAGCAGCAGCAGCGAGTTCAGCGGCGTACGCAGCTCGTGACTCATGTTGGCCAGGAACTCCGACTTGTAGGCCGAGGCCCGGGTCAGCTGCTGCGCCTTCTCCTCCAGGCCCAGCCGAGCCAGCTCGATCTCCCGGTTCTTCGTCTCGATGTTGCCCTTCTGCTCGGAGAGCAGAGTGGCCTTCTCCTCCAGCTCGGCGTTGGTGCGCTGCAACTCCGCCGACTGCTCCTGCATCTCGTGCGCCAGCCGCTGCGACTGGGCCAGCAGTTGCTCCGTACGCCGGTTGGCCTGGATGGTGTTGACCGCGATGCCGATGGTGAGCACCAGCCGCTCCAGGAACGACAGGTGCAGCTCGGAGAAGGCCGACACGCTGGCGAACTCGATCACCCCGAGCAGCTCACCCTCGAACAGCACGGGAAGCACCACCAGGTCGGACGGGGGTGTCTCGGCCAGACCCGAACGCAGGGTGAGCTGGCTGTTCGGGGAGGCGCTGACCCGGATCGTGCGGCGGGAGAGCGCGGTCTGCCCGACCAGCCCCTCTCCCGGGCCGAAGGTGACGTCGGTCCCCCGCGCCACGTACCCGTATGAGGAGGTCAGCCGCAGCCGCATGCTGCCGTCGGTGTCGTCGGCCAGGAAGAAGGCGCCGAGCTGGGCGTCGACCAGCGGGGTCACCTCCGTCATGATCATGCGGCAGACCTCGCCGAGGTCGCGCTGGCCCTGCAAAAGGCCACCGATCCGGGCCAGGTTGGAGTCCAGCCAGCCCTGCTCGGCGTTCTTCTTGGTCGTCTCCCGGAGGGTGACGATCATCTGGTTGATGTTGTCCTTCAGCTCGGCGACCTCGCCCTGCGCCTTGACCGCGATCCGCTGGGTCAGGTCGCCCCGGGTCACCGAGGTGGACACCTGGGCGATGGCACGCAGCTGCGTGGTCAGCGTCGAGGCGAGCTGGTTGACGTTCTCGGTGAGGTCACGCCAGGTGCCGGAGACGCCCTTGACCTGCGCCTGACCGCCCAGCTTGCCCTCGATACCGACCTCACGGGCGACCCGGGTCACCTCGTCGGCGAACGACGAGAGCTGGTCGACCATCGTGTTGACCGTGGACTTCAGCTCCAGGATCTCGCCCTGGGCGTCGACCGTGATCTTCTGCGACAGGTCACCCTTTGCCACGGCGGTGGTCACCGAGGCGATGTTGCGGACCTGACTGGTCAGGTTCGACGCCATCGAGTTCACGTTGTCGGTCAGGTCACGCCACGTGCCACTGACGCCCTTGACCTGCGCCTGACCGCCGAGCTTGCCCTCGGTGCCCACCTCACGGGCCACCCGGGTCACCTCGTCGGCGAACGACGACAGCTGGTCAACCATCGTGTTGACCGTCGACTTCAGCTCCAGAATCTCGCCCCGCGCATCCACCGTGATCTTCTGCGACAGGTCACCCTTCGCCACCGCCGTGGAGACCTGGGCGATGTTTCGCACCTGGGCGGTCAGGTTGGAGGCCATCGAGTTCACGTTGTCGGTCAGGTCACGCCAGGTGCCGGCGACCCCGCGCACCTGCGCCTGACCGCCCAGCTTGCCCTCGGTGCCCACCTCACGGGCCACCCGGGTCACCTCGTCGGCGAACGACGAGAGCTGGTCCACCATCGTGTTGACCGTCGACTTCAGCTCCAGGATCTCGCCCCGCGCATCCACCGTGATCTTCTGCGACAGGTCACCCTTTGCCACAGCGGTGGTCACCGAGGCGATGTTGCGGACCTGACTGGTCAGGTTCGACGCCATCGAGTTCACGTTGTCGGTCAGGTCACGCCACGTGCCACTGACGCCCTTGACCTGCGCCTGACCGCCCAGGTTGCCCTCGGTGCCCACCTCACGGGCCACCCGGGTCACCTCGTCGGCGAACGACGACAGCTGGTCCACCATCGTGTTGACGGTGTTCTTCAGCTCCAGGATCTCGCCCTGGGCGTCCACCGTGATCTTCTGCGACAGGTCGCCCTTCGCCACCGCGGTGGAGACCTGGGAAATGTTGCGGACCTGGCTGGTCAGGTTGCCGGCCAACTGGTTGACGTTCTCGGTGAGGTCACGCCAGGTGCCGGAGACGCCGCGTACCTGCGCCTGACCGCCCAGCTTGCCCTCGATGCCCACCTCACGGGCCACCCGGGTCACCTCGTCGGCGAACGACGACAGCTGGTCCACCATCGTGTTGACGGTGTCCTTCAGCTCCAGGATCTCGCCCTGCGCCGCCACCGTGATCTTCTGCGACAGGTCACCACGCGCCACCGCCGTGGAGACCTGGGCGATGTTTCGCACCTGGGCGGTCAGGTTCGACGCCATCGAGTTGACGCTGTCGGTCAGGTCCTTCCAGGTGCCTGCCACGTTCGGAACCTCGGCCTGGCCACCCAGCTTCCCCTCGGTGCCCACCTCGCGCGCCACCCGGGTCACCTGCTCGGCGAAGAGGCGCAGCGTGTCGGTGAGGTAGTTCATCGTGGCTGCCAGCTCGGCGACCTCACCGCGCGCGCCGACGGTGATCTTCTGCGACAGGTCGCCCTTGGCCACCGCCGTCGCCACCTGCGAAATCGACCGCACCTGGCCGGTCAGGTTCGACGCCATGGTGTTCACCGAATCGGTGAGGTCCTTCCAGGTGCCGGCGACGCCCCGGACGTCGGCCTGGCCGCCCAGCTTGCCCTCGGTGCCCACCTCACGGGCCACCCGGGTCACCTCGTCGGCGAACGACGACAGCTGGTCCACCATCGTGTTCACGGTGCGCCCGATGCGCAGGTACTCACCACGCAGCGGCCGGCCGTCGATCTCCAACGCCATGTGCTGGGACAGGTCGCCGTCGGCGACCGCCACGATCACCCGGGCGATCTCGGTGGTCGGTCGGCCCAGGTCGTCGATCAGCGAGTTGATCGCCCGCTGCCCCTCCGCCCAGGAGCCGTCCAGCCCCTCGTCGTCGAGCCGCTCGGTGAGCCGGCCGTCCCGACCGACGATCCGGCTGATCCGCCTCAGGTCCAGGTACTGCCGCTCCTGGAGCGTAACCACCTCGTTGAAGGCGTCCGCCACCTCACCGGCCGCGCCGGCGCGGCGGGGAAGCCGGACCTTCAGGTCGCCGCGACCGATCCGTCGCAGTGCCTCGGTCAACTCGCCGAGGAGCGCCTCGTGGTCGGGCGCGGACGGATCCGCCACCGACTGCTTCGCCGTGGTCATCATTCCTCGCTCAACTCGGGGGCGCCGGTCCGTGCGGACACACCGGCACCCCATATTGTGCCCGCGCGCGCCGTGGTGCCAGGGTGCGCGACCCGCCAGGCGGCCCTGATCGCCGTCCGATCCGCCCGATCGGCACCGAGCTGGCACGGCCGGTCGCGAACCTCGCGTGGACTTCGGCACCCGTCATTGCGACGCACCAGGCCCAATCTGCCACCGGTGCCCGTGACCGATACGCCAACCGGCTATTCGTGATCGGCTTGGCACCCGGTAGGGCGACGGTGGAGGATACGGGGGTGTCAGCCGAGGCGGGGCCCGCGACGGCGGCCGGGGCCCGGGACGGGGCGATCCGGCGTGTCCGCCTGCCCGCAGACCGCCGTACGCCGGCCGCCGCCCGCGCCGTGGTCCGCTCGGCGCTGACCGAGGCACACCTGGACGAGCTGGCCAACGAAGCCCTGCTGCTCACCACCGAGCTGACCACCAACGCCGTCGAACACGCCCGCACCGAGTTGGACATCGAGGTCGTCGCCGACGAGATCGGGCTGACGGTCACCGTCTCCGACTTCGCGCCCGGCTCGGGCGACGAGCTGGCCGTCGGCAACCGCAACGACTCCACCGAGATCAACGAGGTGTCCGAGCGGGGCCGAGGCCTGCTGCTCGTCGACCACTTCGCCAGCCGTTGGGGCACCACGTACCTGCCCACCGGGAAGGGCGTCTGGTTCCGGCTGGACCGCCCCGGTGCCGATCTGCCGGCCGAGGGCACCGCCGGTGGCGGGTCGACGCCGGCCAGCGCCGACCCGCGGGCGAGCACCGACAGGTCCGCGCCGAGCGCCAGCGCGATGAGCGAACTCATGCAAACCGCCCCCGACCTGTACGCGGACGACCCGCTGCCCGACTTCGCCACCAGCCTGCTCAGCCGGGTCGCCGAAATGGTGGGCGCGGCCGGCGGCACGATTCGTCTGGACCGGGGCGACGGGCAGGGCCACCGGGTGTTGGCCCGCTTCGGTCGGCCGCCCCGCCCCGGCAGTGAGCTGCTGCGGGTGCCGCTGACGGTGCACCGCCCGTACGCCGGGGAGCTGGAGTTGGACGCCGCGCCGTCGGCGTACGCCCGGCCGTTGGCGGTGCTCACCGCCGAGCGGCTGTCGCTGCACCTGGAGAACGACCGGCTGCGCAGGGCCGACCTCCGCCGGCAGGTGTGGCTGACGTTCCTGGCCGAGGCGAGCGAACTGCTGGCCCAGTCGTTGGACGTCGACCTGACCATGGCGCTGGTGCCGCAGTTGGTGGTGCCGCGGCTCGGTCAGTGGTGCGCGGTGCACACCACCGACGAGTGGGGCCGGCTCCGCCTCGCGGCTGCCAGCCACGCCGACGAGTCGATGCTTCCGCAACTGCACAAGGTGCTGGCGGAGACCGGGCAGGATTCGATTCAGGCCCGGCTACGCGAGGCGTCCCGCAGCGCGGCGCAGATCCCCCTGGGCGGGCCGATGGAGGGTTTCGCGGTCCCGCTGATCGCGCGTGGGCAGCGGCTCGGCACCCTGGCGGTGGGGCGGCACCAGCGGCACCGGCACGACCCGGACGAGGTGGCCGTGTTGGAGGACGTGGCCCGGCGGGCCGCGCTGGCGATCGAGAACGCCCGGATCCACGCCGAGCGTCGCCGCGTGGCGCAGACGCTTCAGCAGTCCCTGCTCCCGCCGGTGCTGCCGCTGGTGGACGGGATCGGCTTCGCCGCCGAGTACGTCCCGACCGGTGACGACGCGGAGGTGGGGGGCGACTTCTACGACGTGGTGCCGCTGCCCGACGGGCGTTGGCTGGTGGTGATCGGTGACGTCTCGGGCAAGGGTGTGCAGGCCGCCGCGGTGACCGGGCTGGTCCGGGACGTGATCCGGGTGCTGGTCGGCGACGGCAAACCGTTGCCGGAGGTGTTGGCGCGGCTCAACGAGACGCTGGTCGAGCGGGGTGGCGGGCGCTACTGCACGTTGGCACTGGCGGCGGTCGGGCCGGGCGAGGGCGACCAACTGGACGTGTCGCTGCATCTGGCCGGGCACGACCGGCCGGTGCTGCTGGCCGGTGCGGGTGGCGCCGGGTTCGTTGGCACCGGCGGCACCGCGCTCGGCCTGCTCGACACGATCACCTCGCCGACGGCGACGATCGCGCTCGCACCGGGCGATTCGCTGATCTTCTACACCGATGGCGTCACCGAGCGGAGGCGCGGCCGGGAGTTGTTCGGCACCGACCGACTGCGCGACGCGGCCGCGCCCCTGGCCGGGTATTCGGCCGACGTGGTCGCCGCCAGGCTGCGCTCCGCCGCGATCAACTTCTCGGTCGAGCCGCCCCGGGACGACATCGCCATCCTGGTGCTCCGCAACGACGCGACCTGACCGCTGCACGCTCCCCCCGAATTTCGGGCCTGCTCGGTAGGTTGCCGGTCATGCCGAGTGCACGGGGCTCTACCCGGTGGTGGCTGGACTGACCGACCCGGGCCATCCGCGGTCTTGTCAGAGGCCGCCGGGTAGGCGCCCGGGGGCGAGCCGGTGCTCCGGATCGAGGTGCTCCTTGGCCGCCCGTAGCTGGGCCAGGCCGGCCAGCTCGCCCCAGAGGTCGACGGCCTGCCGGACCGCCGCAGGAGCGGAAACCACCACGCAGCGGCCCTGCCGAGCCAGCAGCACCCCTCGGACGGCGGCCAGGATGGATGCCACCCGGTCGGGTGCCAGGGCGCCGGGCAGTGCCGCGTGCACCACGCCCAGCCCGGCGGACCCCCGCACCGGCACCGGGGTGCCGGCCGCGTCGCGTAGCGCGTAGACGGCGGCGTGCAGGTCGCCGATCGGCACCTCCAGGCGCAGCGCCGTGTCGCCGGGCGCGAACGGGTAGCGGCGCCACCACGTCGGCGCGGAGTGGGCGACCATCGCCTCCCCGTGCAGCAGGCCGACCAGGCGCTCGGCGCGTTCGGTCACGTCGGCGGGGCCGCCCTCCAACAGCACGACGAGGCTGCCCGCCCGGGTCGGGGCGCTGGATCGGCCGGACATCGACGGGTGGCGTTCCCGGGCGGTGGCCGCCGGGTGGCCTGGCGGGTACGGCGTACGTGGCCGGGGGGTTCCTCCGGGCAGGTCCAACTCGATGGCTGCCGGGTCCAGGCGGGCGGCGAGGATCATCCGGACCAGGTCGTGCACCTCCAGCGGTGTCCACACCGGTCGGGACACCCAGAGCCGGCTCGCCGGCACCGGTTGCACCCGCAGGCTCGCCGAGACCAGCACGCCGAGCGCGCCCTGGGAGCCACAGAGCAGCCGGGCCAGGTCGAGGCCGGGCGCTCCGCCCCCGGCGCTGACCAGCTCACCATCGGCATCGAGATAGCGGACACCGAGCAGTTGGTCGCAGGGGCTGCCGTAGCGGTGTTGCAGCGGGCCGGCCTCGCCGGCGGCGAGCACACCACCCAGGGTCGCGCCAGGTGACGGGGCGTCCATCGCGAGCCGCTGCCCGGTGCGCTCCAGCGTGGCCTGCACCGCCCGCAGCGGGGTGCCGGCGCCCACCTCGGTCACCAGCGCGCCGACCGGCTCGTGGCCGATGCCGGCCAACCGGCCGGTGTCGAGCATGATGTCGACCTGCACCGGCGTGGCACCCCAGTCGATCTTCGTGCCGGCACCCCGAGGCACCACCGCCAGGTCGTGCGCGACGGCCAGCCGCAGCACCTCGGCCGCTGCGTGCGGGCCGCCCGGCACCGCCACCCAGCGCGCCGGCCGTCCCGCCACCTCGTCGGCCGGACCGCCCATCCGGGAAAACGGCGGACCGCAGATCGCCGCCAACCGCCGGGTGATCTCGAGGGCTCCGGACCGGCCGAGGGAACTCGCTGCTGCCGCCATGGCGCTCATCGTACATGTGTTCGAATAGCGTGGTGGCGACTATCGGGATGCCGCTGGTCCGGCGGATCACGGGTGCCGGCCGGTAACGTGGCCGCCGTGACCACCGAGACTGCCCCGCCCGCGGCGAAACGGGTGCCCAGCGAGCGCACCCACCACGGCGACACCGTCATCGACGAGTACGCCTGGCTCGCCGCCAAGGACGACCCGGAGACGATCGCCTACCTGACCGCCGAGAACGAGTACACCGACGCGCGCACCGCGCACCTGGCCGGGCTGCGCGGCGAACTGTTCGAGGAGACCCGCCGGCGCACCCGGGAAACCGACCTGTCCGTGCCGACCCGCAAGGGCGGGCACTGGTATTACACCCGGACGGTCGAGGGGCAGCAGTACGGGGTGCAGTGCCGGCGCGCGGTCCGCGACGGTGAGCTCGATCCGCCGCTCAGCGCGGACGGCGCCCCGCTCGACGGTGAGGAGGTGCTGCTCGACGGCAACCTGCTGGCCGAGGGGCACGATTTCTTCTCGCTGGGCGCGTTCGACGTCAGCCCGGATGGTCGCTGGTTGGCCTACTCCACCGACTTCTCCGGCGACGAGCGGTTCACCCTGCGCGTGAAGGACCTGACCACCGGCGAGTTGCTGCCGGACGAGGTACCGGACACGTTCTACGGCACCGCCTGGTCGACCGACGCCTCGGTGCTGTTCTACGTGACGGTGGACGACGCCTGGCGGCCGAACCGGGTCTGGCGGCACACCGTCGGCTCGGCCGCCGCCGACGATGTGGTGGTCCACCAGGAGGACGACGAGCGGTTCTGGGTGGGCGTGGAGCTGACCCGGTCGGAAAAGTTCATCCTGATCGACGTCCACAGCAAGGTGACCAGCGAGGTGCTGGTCATCCCCGCCGGCAACCCGACCGGCGCGCCGGCCGTGATCGCTCCCCGCCGGCAGGGCATCGAATACGCGGTGGAGCACCACGGCCACCGTTTCCTGATCCTGCACAACGACGGCGCGGAGGACTTCGCGCTGGCCTTCACCTCGGCGGACGTGCCGGGCGACTGGGTGCCGCTGATCGAGCACACCCCCGGCACCCGGCTGGAGGCCGTCGACGCCTTCGCCAATTACCTGGTGGTGTCGCTGCGCACCGACGGGCTCACCGGGCTGCGGGTGCTGCCGGTGGGCAGCGACGACGCGTACGACATCGACTTCCCCGAACCGCTGTACAGCGTCGGGCTGGACGCCAACCCGGAGTACCGCACCGGGCAGGTCCGCCTGCGCTACTCCTCGCTGATCACCCCCGACTCGGTGTACGACTTCGACCTGGTCACCCGGCAGATGGTGCTGCGCAAGCAGAAGCCCGTGCTGCCCGGGCCGGACGGGCGGCCGTACGACCCGGCCGAGTACGAGCAGCACCGTGACTGGGCACTCGCCGACGACGGCACCCGGGTGCCGATCTCACTGGTCTGCCGCGTCGGCACGCCCCGGGACGGCTCGGCCCCCTGCGAGCTGTACGGCTACGGCTCGTACGAGGCCAGCATGGACCCGTGGTTCTCGGTGGCCCGACTGTCCCTGCTGGACCGGGGCGTGGTCTTCGCGGTGGCACACACCCGGGGCGGCGGTGAGCTGGGTCGGCGTTGGTACGACCAGGGCAAGCTGCTGGCCAAGAAGAACACCTTCACCGACTTCGTCGCCTGCGCCCGGCACCTGGTCAAGGCCGGCTGGACGGCCAGCGACCGACTTGTCGCCCGGGGTGCCTCGGCCGGCGGCCTGCTGATGGGCGCGGTCGCCAACCTCGCGCCGGATGCGTTCACCGGGATCGTGGCGCAGGTGCCGTTCGTGGACGCGCTGACGTCGATCCTCGACCCGTCGCTGCCGCTGACCGTCACCGAGTGGGAGGAGTGGGGCAACCCGCTGGAGGACCCCGAGGTGTACGCGTACATGAAGTCCTACACGCCGTACGAGAATGTGGCCGCGGTGGAATACCCCGCGATTCTGGCGGTGACCAGCCTCAACGACACGCGGGTGCTCTACTCGGAGCCGGCGAAGTGGATCGCTCGGCTGCGGGCGGTCGCCCCGGGCGGCGACTACCTGCTCAAGACCGAGATGGGTGCCGGGCACGGCGGCCCGAGCGGTCGTTACGACGCCTGGCGCGAGGAGGCGTTCATCAACGCCTGGATCCTGGACCGCATCGGCTGCGGCTGACCCATCGGGTCGACATCATCGCGCCCGATCCTGGAAGTAGTGGCCTCAATCGTCCGTCGAGGCCACTACTTCCAGGGAGCTGGGCGATCAGGCCACCTAGACTTCCGGCGTGAGCGACGAGGCCGGCAATCGGGACGGATCGAGGACCGATGCGCCGGGTGCAGCTCGGCGCATGTCCGGTTGGATGATCCTCGGCGTGGTCGCCGTCGCGTTGCTCGTCTGTTGCTGCTCCGCGGCCGTCGGGCTGCTGATCTCCTGGTCCGCGGGCCTCTTCCACCCCCCGACCTGATCAGTCAGCCGCGCTCAGGTCGTGCGCAGCTCGTCCACGGCCGTGCTGACGCGCAGGAAGAGCAGGCCGACGCCGACCGTCACCAGCACCGCGACCAACGCGCCGGCGCCGAGCCACGCCAACTGCTCCAGGGGTACGGCAACGGCTCGCTCCATCTCGGGGATCTTCACGAGCCGGGTGTACTGCGCGCTAGTGGCCGGGTCGTCACAGAGTGCCGCCGTGGCGTCGCAGAACGACATCGACGATCCCCCCGTCCTCGCCCTCGGGAAGAGCCCTCGGCCGAGCAGCGTGCCCACGGTGAGCGCGAGCAGGATCGCCGGCACCGCCGGGGCCAACGCCTGCCAGGCCACCGAGCGGCTCAGCGTGGCCCGGGGCACCCCGGTGGCGACCAGTGCGGCGTAGGCGCGTCGACGGGCGACGATCCCCTCGACCAGCGCGACGATCAGCCCGCCTGCCGCGATCACGATGGCCACCGCAACTGCCGCGTCGACCAGCTCCA
Source organism: Micromonospora sp. NBC_01638 (assembly GCF_045209745.1). NCBI lineage: Bacteria > Bacillati > Actinomycetota > Actinomycetes > Micromonosporales > Micromonosporaceae > Micromonospora > Micromonospora sp. NBC_01638. The sequence continues at coordinate 2,569,518 of NZ_CP109273.1, read as the reverse complement.
TGGTGGACAGGAAGAACGGGTCGGCTCCGCCCCCATCCGCGCCGGCGAGCCGGCTCTGCTCGCGGTCGAGCTGGTCCTGGGTGGCGAACTGGGCGCGCAGCGCCGCCGCACCGCCACCAAAGATCAGGGCGGCGAGCAGTGCCGCGAACGTGCGGCTGCCCGCCCATGGATCGGCCATCAGCCGGCCCGCCGCGAGCATGGCCGAGGGCCGACGGGCGTGCCGACGCAACAACCGCCCGCAGTGGTACGAGATCCAACCGGTGCCGATCACCACCCCGAGCATCGCCGCGAGTGAGCTCGCCCCGAACAACAGTGGCACCAGCCAGGCCAGCACCTCATCGTTGCCGTCAAAGTTGTAGATCACCGGACGGACCGCTACGAACGAGGCCACGCCGAGCCCGATCAAGATCCCGGCCCACGGCCCTGGACCGCGCTCGCGGGTGGCCTTGCGGCTCACCCCGAGGGGGCTCATGGTGACCGTACGCAGCATCAGGGCGGTGGCCAGCGCCGCGACGACCGGCAGACCGAGCACCACCGCGGCCAGTGCGCCGGTCGACGGCAGCACGTCGGTGGGCAGGGCCAGTTGACCTCGCTCGTCCGGTCGGTGCAGCAGCTCGCGGCCGACCAGATAGGCACCCAACCCGGAAAGCGTGCCGAGCAGGGCGGCCACGCCGGTCTCCAGCACCACCAGCCTGGTGACCTGGCCGGGGGTGGCGCCGGCCAGCCGGAGCGCGGCCAGCCGGCGGTCCCGTGCCGGCGCGCCGAGCCGGGCGCACTGACCGGCCAGCGCCAGCACCGGAATCATCAGCATCACCAGCGCGAACGCCGTTCCGCCGCGCAACCCGGGCTCCCGCAGCAGCGCGTTGCGGTACTGCTCGGACTGCGCCCAGGCGTCACCGGCGGGTTTCTCGATGGCCAGCACGGTGAGCGCCGCGAGCCCGGCCAGGGTCGCCAGCAGCGCGCTGAGCGCGGTGAGCACCACCCGGGCGGTGTCGGTGCGGGTGCCGGCGAGCGCGAGGCGGACCAGCGTCGCCGGTCTCACCGCGCGCCGCCGACCAACGGCACGTCGAGCCCCAGGCCGGTGTGGTCCACCAGGCCGTCGCGCAGCACGATCTCCCGATCGGCGTACGCGGCGATCCGCGGCTCGTGGGTGACCAGCACGACGGCGGTGCGCTGCTCACGGGCGAGCCGGACCAGTTGGGTGAGGACCTGCTCGCCGGTGAGCGTGTCCAGTGCACCGGTCGGCTCGTCGGCGAAGAGCACCCGAGGCTCGGTCACCAGCGCCCGCGCGGTGGCGCACCGTTGCTGCTGACCGCCGGACATCTCACCCGGCCGCACGTCGGCCACCTCGGTCACCCCGAACCGGTCCAGCCAGGTGAGCGCCGCCGTCCGTGCCTCTCGCCGCCCCGTGCCGGCGAGGAGCAGGGGCAGGGCGACGTTCTCCGCGGCGGTCAGCTCGGCAACCAGTTGCCCGAACTGGAACAGCACCCCGAACTCGGTGCGCCGCAGCCGGGACCGGGCCGCCTCCGACCAGGTGTCGATGCGGTGCCCGCGCCAGGTGACCTCGCCGGCGTCCGGGCGGAGGATCCCGGCCAGGCAGTGCAGCAGGGTCGACTTGCCGCAGCCGCTCGGACCGGTGACGGCGACGATCTCGCCCTCGGCCACGTCGAGCGTCACACCGCGCAGCGCCGGTGTCGGGCCGTACGCCCGAACCACGCCGCGAGCCTGGAGTTGCGTCACGGATGCACCTCCCGGTGCCAGTCGGCGACCCGGCCCAGGGTGGCGTGCAGCCACCGCAGATCCGCGTCGAGGTGGGCGGTCGCGAAATCGGCCGCGACCACATCGCTGAGGGTGGCGGCCGGGTCGGCCTTGACGGCGGTCAGCTCACGCAGCCGTGCGGTGTGCGCGGCGCGCTGGGCGATCAGATAGGACCGGGCCCGATCGACGTCGGCGACCAGCAGCGCCACCACGACCTTGGCGAAGAGCGTGCTGGCCACGTACGGCATCGGCGGCTCCACGGTGGACAGCCACTGGTCCAGCGTGGCCCGCCCCTGATCGGTCAGCGCGTACGCCGTGCGGTCCGGCCCGGTTGCGCGGTCCTGCCCGGCGGCGGCCACCAGGCCGTCGCGTTCGAGCCGGCCGAGAGTGGCGTAGACCTGCCCGAAGGCCAGTGGCCGCGCCCGGGGCAGCCGCTCGTCGTGCGCACGCTTGAGCTCATAGCCGTGCCGGCTGCCCTCAGCGAGCAGCCCCAGCAGAACGTGCGGCGTGGACACGCCCCTCACTATTCACCAAGCGAATACCCAAGTCAACAACCCACCCACCCCCACCACACCCCACCCCCCACGCAGTTGATCATGAAGTTATTGCCACGACACGCCGGGCGCGCTGGCAATAACTTCATGATCAGCGGTGGACGGGGGGTGCCGAGGGGCAGTGGGTGGTAGGGACGGTTAGGGGGTGGGCCAGGTGGGGGTGCGGCCGGTTTGGGACAGGAGGTGGGCCAGGTCGGGGGTGGGAGCCGCCGTGGTGGGGGTTCGGATCGGGTCGGCGAAGACGCCCATCTTGCGGGCGGTGGGACCCAACTGCTCGACCAGCTCGTGCAGCTCGACCAACGCCGCCGGGGCCGGGGTGTACGGCTGGCCGGTGGCGACGGCGAGATCCCAGCCGTGCACGGTCAGGTCCAGCAGAGCCATACCGCCGACGACGGTCTGCGGCATGCCCATGCCCGGTGACACACCCTCCAGGGTGGACGGGTCCGACCAGGCGGCGACCAGACGGTCGGTCTCCGCCTCGAACCGGTCCCGCCAGCCGTCGCTCAGGTGGTCGGGCTTCTCGGCCCACTCCACCGGTTGCTTCACGGCCAACACCTGAAAGTTGACCACCACGGCGAAAAGGTGATTGAGCAGGTCGCGGACCACGTAGTCGCGGCACGGCGTGGGCAGGTCGAGCTGGTCGTCGGCGATGCCGCGCACCACATCTACGGTTCGCGGCGCGGCAGCGGCCAGCAGATCGCTAGTCTGAGTGGGCATAGGGCCAGCGTATGAGGGTGGTCTTGAATAAATGCGACAGCAACCGCGTGGCGACAGCCGGGGAATCCTCGATCCCGGCCGCATGCTGCGTGAGGTGCGCTTCCGTCGGCACCTGCCGGCGGAGTCGCTACGCCCGTGGGTTGAGCACTACTGGTTGATCGACTGGGCGTTGAGCACACCGTTCGAGCAGCGGGTCGTGCCGCACCCGGCGGTGAACGTGGTCTTCCGGCGTGACGGCGACGGGCCCGAGTCCGGCGAGGTCGCCGGGGTGTGCCGCGACCTGTTCCGGATAACGCTCACCGGCACCGGCCGGGTGGGCGGGGTGCAGTTCCGCCCCGGTGGCTTCCACGCGTTCTGGCGTCGGCCGGTCACCGAGCTGACCGGCCGCCGGGTGCCGCTGCCAGCCGGGCGACTGACACGCCCAGACTTCCCGGTCTGCGCGGCCACCGACGTCGAGCGCTGCCGCGCGTTGGACGCCCTGCTCACCGCCTGGGAACCGGAGCCGGACCCGTTGGCCGCGGAGGCTGTCCGGTTGGCCGAGGCGATCCGTACCGACCGGATGGTCCTGCGGGTCGACGACTTCGCCGCGCGGCATGGTGTTCCGGTCCGCCGGTTGCAGCGGCTCTTCACGGAGTACGTGGGGGTCGGGCCGAAGTGGGTGATCCGCCGCTACCGGCTCCAGGAGGCCCTCGAACAGGCCGCTGGCAGCCCGCTGAGCTGGGCGGACCTTGCCGCGGACCTCGGTTACAGCGATCAGGCCCACCTGGTCCGTGACTTCACCGCCGTGGCCGGGGTGTCACCCGCCGCCTACGCCCGCTCGGTCCACTGAGGCCAGCAACGCACCGAGTCGGCAACGCACCGAGGCCAACAGTGCGCGTGCGCCGTCGCCAGCACCGGGCTCAGCGGCGGCGCAGGACGACCACGGCGACGTCGTCCTGGATCTCCGGTGGAGCCAGCTCCACCAGCAGTCGGGCGCAGAAGCGGTCCAGGTCCTCGTCGACCGTGGCGGAGATCGCGGCGAGCGCGGCCAGCCCCTCGTCGATGGTGGCGTCCCGTCGCTCGATCAGCCCGTCGGTGTAGAACACCAGCGTGGCCCCGGCCGGCAGGACGAACTCCAGGTCGGCCGGGCGAGGCGCGCGGACGCCGAGCAGCGGCGCGGAGTGCTGCACGAACTCGACCTTCCCGTCCGTGCTGAGCACCGGCGGAAGATGCCCGGCGCTGGCCAGCCGGACCCGCCCGGTCGGCGGGTGCAGCAGCAGTACGCAGAGCGTGGCGATCTCGTTCGGCAGCAGTGTCCGCATCAACTCGTTGACCCGGTGCAGGATCTCGCCGGGCTGGTGGCCCTCGACCGCGTACGCCCGCACCGCGTGCCGCAGCTCGGCCATCACGGTCGCGGCATGCAGCGAGTGGCCGGCCACGTCCCCGATCGCCAGCAGCAGGTGCCCGTCGAGCATCACCAGTTCGTAGAAGTCGCCGCCCACCTCGGTCTGCGCGCTGGCCGGCTCGTAACGCACGGCGAGGTCCAGTCCGGCCACCGTGGGCAGCCCGCGCGGGAGCAGGCTGCGTTGGAGGGTGACCGCGATCCGGTGCTCCTCGTCGAACGAGCGCTGCGCCTCCACCGCCGCCGCCACCGCCTGGGCGAGCTGCACGAGCACCGGGGTCCGAGCGGTCTGGGTGGCGGTCGGGACCACCACGTACAGCGGGGCCCGGTCCTTTCGCAGCTTGGCGGCGGCGACCGTCACCGAGTCGTCCGTCGGCCAGTCCACCAGCGCCCAGTTGGCCGGGGTCTCCACCCGGACCGTGGCGCCGGTCGGCACACCGGTGTCGTCGACGACCCACGGCACCACGGCGGCCACCGCGCCCGGACCGGCGCAGATCCCCGCGAGACAGTCACCGTCGAACGTCTCGGCGATCACCGCCGCCGGGCTCTTGAAGATCTGTGCCGCACCCTCGGCGGCGGCTTCCAACAGGCGTAAGAAGGTAGGCGCGGCGTGCACCGCCACGGTCGTGTCGGCCAGCCCGAGCAGCCGCTCGGCGAGCAGTTCGGCGCGCTGCCGGGCCTGGTAGTAGCGCAGCACCGCCCTCGTGGTGGCGATCAGCTCTTCCGGCTCGATCGGCTCGGTCAGGTACGCGTCAGCACCCCGGGTCAACCCCTGGGCACGGTCGGCCACGTCCACGGCGTGCGCCGACACGTGGATCACCGGCAGCGCCGGATGCCGCGCCTTGATCTGTTCGCAGACCTCGTAGCCGCTCAGGTCGGGCAACCGGACGTCGAGGACCACCAGGTCGATTCGCTCCACCTCGACCCGATCCAACGCCTCAGCGCCGTTCTCGGCCTCAAGCACGGTGAACCCGGCCCGGGTCAGCCAACTGACCAGCAGGTAACGCTTGGTACGGCTGTCATCGACCACCAGGACGATCGCCGGCATGCCGTCCACCCCGTCACGCCCCGCCGGTGGGCAGGGAGACTGTGAACGTGCTGCCCCGGCCCGACTCGCTGCTCAGCTCCAGGGTCCCGCCGAGCAGCGTCACCAACCGCCGGGCGTACGGCAGGCCGAGGCCGGTGCCGCCGACCCGGGTGGCACCCGGCACCTGGTAGAACTCCTCGAAGATCCGGTCGTGCAACTCGGGAGCGATGCCGGGACCGGTGTCGCTGACCTCGAAGTTCCACCGGTCGCCGTGCTGGCGGGCCTGCAGCCGCACCTCGCCGCGCTCGGTGAACTTCAACCCGTTGTGCAGCAGGTTGCGCAGCACCTGGCCGAGCAGCACCTCGTCGCTGCTCAGCAGGGCCGGCGCGGTCGGCTCCTCCACCACCAGCTTCACCTCGGGACGGGTGGCCAGCGCGCGCATTGTGCCGCGCAGTTGGCCGAAGACCGAGCGCAGGTCGACGTCCGCCAGCTCCGGCTCGATCCGGCCGGACTCCGCCTTGGCGAGATCCAGCAGTTCGTTGACCAGACCGAGCAGATCTGCCGCCGAGGAGCGGATCAGGTCGACCTGGCGGCTCTGCTCGTCGGTGAGCGGGTCGGAGGCCGAGTCGGTGAGCAGCCGCGCCAACCCGATGATCGCGGTGACCGGGGCGCGCAACTCGTGGCTCACGTTGGCCAGGAACCGGCTCTTCGACTCGCTCGCCGCGCGGAGTTGGGCCGACTTCTCGTCCAGCTCGGCGTAGAGGGCGACGACGCCCCGGTTGGTCTCCTCCAACTCCTCGGTGAGCTCGTTGTAGAGCGCCAGCACACCGCGGTTGGTCTCGGCCAGCTCGTCGCGCTGACTGCGCACCTCGTCGAGTGCGGCGATGAGCTGCCCGTTCTGCACGGTCAACTCGTCCAGCGCGCTGGACGCCACGGTACGGCCGAGTTCGGTGCGGAACTCGGCGAGCCGCTCCGGCGTCGGCGTCGGCGCGCTGGCCGGGACTCGTCGGGACATCCTCACGACGGTAACCCCCTCGACGGTCGACACGCTCAGTGTGTCGACCAGTCGGGACACCGCGCCGGACTGCGGCTGGTAGCGACCGTCCGGGAGCGGGGTCACCGGGGCCAGGTCGGCGCGCAGGTGGAACCGACTGTCGGCGCCCGCGTCGATGTGGAAGGAGACGTCCGCACCGCCGGTCGTCTGCAGCAGGTCCCGGGCGACCTCGCTGAGCGCGGTGGCGATCCGAACCTGGTCCTGATGTTCGAGGCCGACCACCGCGGCCACCTCGCGGCCCCGCTGGCGGATCACGAAGATGTCCTGCTCGACCCGCAGGGCCATCTGCAGCAGCGGCAGCGCGGCCGGCTCGCCGGTCATGCCCAGGACCTCGCGACCAGTACGCAGGCGTCGTCGCGTCGCACACCGGCGTCGCGCAGGAGGGTCGCCGCCATGACCAGCGGGGATCGCTCCGCCAGGCCCGGGTAGTCGGTCAACCGCCAACGGTCGACCACCCCGTCGCTGTGCATCACCAGTCGGGCCCCCGGACCGAACGGGTAGTCGTACTCCCGGATTGTCGGCCGCTGGTGACCGGCGATGCCGGGCAGCGACACCAGCCCTCGGCGGTGTCCGTCACCCTCGACGACCACGCCGGAGATGTTGCCCAGGCCGGCGTAGCGCAGCACACCGGCCGTCGGGTTCAATTCGGCGACCGCGAGCGCGCTGCCACGGGTGTGCGGCATGCTCCGATGCAGGTGACCGACCACCACCGCCGGTGGGCCGGCCGGGGCGTCACGGAACGCGGTCAGCGCCGCTTCAGTGGCGGCGGCTGCCAGCGGGCCGTGTCCCAGCCCGTCGCTGACCAGCACCTGGTGCCGCCCGTCGGCGACCCGGACTGCGTACCCGTCGCCGCTGACCGTCTCGCCGGTCAGCGGCCGGGAGAGGGCGCCGGCCCAGGACGGCCGCGCCGGCTCCGCCGGCCAGACCTGCACGGCGAGGATGGTGCCCCGGCCGGGCAGGGAGTAGCCGTCGAGCCAGCTGGCCTGCCGGACGATGGCACCCAGACCGATGCCGAGCGTGCCGGTGGTGGAGTGCCCGTCCTGGGACGAGACGGTCAGGTCGGCCATGCCGGGCCCGGAGTCGATGGCCACCAGTTCCACGCCGGCCTCCCCGGCGCGGCGCACCGGCCGGAGCAGCAGGGCACCGTCGTCGGCGTGCTTGACCAGGTTGCTGGTCAGCTCGGCTGCGACGATGGCCAGGTCGGCGATACGCGCCGCACCGATCTCCACCTGCGCACCGAGGCGCTCGGCGGCGCGCCGGACAGCGCTCGCCGCGCTACTGGCCTCCACCCGGAACCAGATGCCACTGTCGGTGACCGCGTCGGCGTTCACCGGGACCACTTGGTGACCGTGATACGCGTGCCGGTTTCCTGGGAGGTCTCGATCTCGAATTCGTCGACCAGTCGGCGGGACCCGCTGAGCCCGAGGCCGAGGCCACCGCCGGTGGTGTAGCCGTCGGTCAGGGCCAGATTGAGGTCGGCGATGCCCGGCCCGGAGTCGGCGAAGACGATCCGGAGGCCCTTTCGTCGGCCGTTGTCCACCGTCGCCACCTCGGCCGAGCCGCCGCCGCCGTACACCAGGGTGTTGCGGGCCAACTCGCTCGCCGCGGTGACCACCTTGGTCTGGTCGACGAGGGACAGCTTGACGGCCACCGCGACGGCACGGACCAACTGCCGGACGCGCACCACGTCCTCGTCGCTCTGGATCGCCTGTGCTTGCGGGTGGGCCAGGTCGACACCCGTGGTCACGGCGTGGCCGTCTCGGCGTCCGGATCGTCGTCGAGCTGGTAGTCGAGCTCATCGGTGTGGGCCGCCGCGATCAGCTCCATGCCGCGCTCGACGTTCAGCGCGGTACGGATGCCGTTCAGCGACAGCCCCAGTTCGACAAGGGTGATGGCGACGGCGGGACGCATCCCGACCACCACCGTCTCCGCGTCGAGCACCTTGGAGATCGACGCGATGGTGGAGAGCATCCGTCCGACGAAGGAGTCGACGATGTCCAGCGCGGTGATGTCGATGATGACGCCGTGGCAGCCGGTGTCCACGATCCGCTCCGCGAGATCCTCCTGGAGCTGGACCGCAGTCTGATCGGACATGTCCAGCTGGATGGAGACGAGCAGGATGTCGCCGATCTTGAGGATCGGTACGCGTTCCATCAGACGCCCCGGCGCGGCTGGCGGTGGACGGTCTCCACCCCGTTGAGCCGCAGCACGTGGCGCAGCGCGTCGGCGAGGCTCGCCTTGGTGGCGATGTCGCCGAACTCGATGCCCAGCGCCACGATGGTCTGCGCGATCTGCGGGCGGATACCGGAGATGATGCAGTCGGCACCCATCAGCCGGGCGGCCACCACGGTCTTCAGGATGTGCTGGGCGACCTGGGTGTCCACCGCCGGCACACCCGTGATGTCGATGATCGCGTACGGGGAGCTGGTGTCGACCAGGGTCTGCAGCAGCCGCTCCATCACGACCTGGGCGCGGGCCGAGTCCAGGGTGCCGACCAGCGGGACGGCGACCACGCCCTCCCAGAGCTTGACCACCGGCGTGGAGAGCTCGAGCAGCTGCTCGGCCTGGTCGGCGATCAGGCTCTCCCGGGTGCGTACGAAGCTCTCGAAGGTGAACAGGCCCAGCTCGTCGACCAGCTTGGAGAAGGCGACATAGTCGTGCAGCGCGTTGGCGCCGCCGGCCTCCTGCACCAGCTCGGCCAGCACGTCCTTCAGCGCGAAGATGCTGATCGTGGTCTCGGTGGCGGAGAAGCCCTGGCGGGCCCGCCCACGAGACAGTTCGGAGAGGGCGGCACGCAGCTCGGCGGCGTTGTCAGCGGACAGGTCGATGTCACCCTGCTCGACGGTGGTGACGATGGCGCTGTGCAGATCCTGGACCTGCCGGCGCAGCTCAGCCTGGCTCAGCCGGCCCCGCAACGAACTGGTGACGATCTCGGTCCACCGAGACATCACCCGTTCGGCCTGCCCGTTGAGCAGCGCGGCGAGCCGATCACTTTCTTCGGTGCTCAACGCCATTTTGACCCCCCTTGACCTGGACCGGGCGGACTCTATCACCGGGGCCCACCAACTACTTGCCCCGTAGCAACTGAATGATGATGGTCACCGGATCCCGGCTCCCGTTCGACGTGGAAGCCCGGTCGTGGGATACCGTTCCCCCGATAACAGCAGGAGGTCTGGCGAATGTCGTTGACGGTGCATACGGAACAACGCGGCGACGTGGTCGTCGTGTCAGTCGCGGGCGAGCTGGACATGGCTACCGCACCGCTACTGCAGGACCAGATCACCGACCTGCTCGACAAGGGTCACAACCGGCTGGTGTTCGGCCTGGCGGACGTCTCGTTCTGCGACTCGACCGGTCTGTCGGTCTTCGTCCGCGCCAAGAACAGCTGCGACGAGGCCGGCGGCGTGGTCCGGCTGGCCGCTCCGCAGCGGGGTGTGCTGCGCATCCTCGAGGTGAGTGGGCTCGTCGAGGTGCTGCACACCTACCCGACGGTGGATGAGGCAGTCGCCGGCAAACCGACGCCGGCATCCTCCTGACCGCTGCCGTTCGTCACTCGTCCTCGACGTAGCGGGGACGAGCGATCGCCAGGCCCGCCGTCGTCTGCACCGCGAGCGCAACCAGCAGGAACCCGATCGGTGCTTTCCAGCCGCCGGTTGCCCCGTAGAGGATGCCGACCATCAGCGGGCCGAGGGCGGCGATCACGTACCCGGTGCTCTGTGCGAACGCGGAGAGCGCGACGGTCCCCTCGGCGGTGCGGGCGCGCAGACCGATGGCGGTCAGGATCAGCGGGAACGCGCCCTGACCGATCGCCAGCAGGGCGACCCAGAGCAGAGCGGCACCGTGCGGGGCGAGCGCCAACCCCAGGTAGGCCAGTGTCGACGCGGCGGTCAGCCCGAGCACCAGCGGGCGCAGGCTGCCCAGTCGGCCGGCCAGGGTGGGCATCACCAGCGCGATCGGCACACCGAGCACGGTCACCCCGGCGAGCAGCAGCCCGGCCGACTCCGGCTGGTAGCCGGCGTCGCGGAACAACTGGGCCAGCCAGCCCATGATCGCGAACCCGCTGAGCGACTGCGCCCCGAAGTAGACGGCCATCGCCCAGCCGAGCCGGGTCCGCGCCGGCCGGATCCGCGTCGGTGCGACCTCGACCGCCGTCGGGGTCGCTCGCCGCGCGGCGGCGCGAGCCCGCAGCGCCAGCGGCACCCACGGGAGTACGGCCACCGCGGCCATCGCGGCCCAGATGCCGAGCCCGGCCCGCCACGAGCCGAAGGCGTGCGCGATCGGCACCGCGGAGGCGGCGGCCACCGTCGTGCCCACGGTCAACGCCATCGTGTACGCCCCGGTGACCAGGCCGGTGCGATGCGGGAAGTGCTGCTTGACGAGCATCGGCAGCAGGATGTTGGCGACCGCGATGCCGGACAGCGCCAGCGCGCTGGTGAGCACGAAGATCAAGGCCGAGTCGGTGACGACCCGGAGCACCTGGCCGACGGCGAGAGCGAGCATGGCGACCACCAGCACCCGGGCCGGCGCCACCCGGCGGACCAGCCACGGGGTGAGCGCGCCGAGGCCGGCGAACGCGATGGTCGGCAGGGTGGTGACCAGACCGGCCATGGTGCCGGAGAGACCCAGCCCGTCGCTGACCTCGTCGAGCAGGGCGCCGAGGCTCGTCACCACGGCGCGCAGGTTGAGCGCGACCAGCAGCATCCCGACCAGCACGAGCGCGCCACCGGTCGCTGGGTGCGTCCGCCGGCCCGCACCGGGTTCGCGCGTCGGGTCAGGGTCGACGGCGATGGGAGCGGGCGGCGCCGGAGCGGCGGTCGGTGGCGGAGTCATGACCTCTAACCTACAATCATGGGATGAATTTGGGTCCGGTGATGTAACCAGTGCCACCGTCGGTTGATTCCGCCTCCCCGCCGCTGGTGCCGCCCCGCGGCCACCGGGTCCGGCAGACCACCGAGCAGCTCCGCGCCCGGATCCTCGGCGGCGAATGGCCCGTCGGCGGGCGCATCCCCACCGAGCCGCAACTGGTCGCCGCGCTGGGCGTGGGGCGCAACACCGTCCGCGAGGCGGTCCGCGCCCTGGTGCACGCCGGGGTGCTCGAGTGCCGGCAGGGCTCCGGCACGTACGTGGTGTCCACCGACGAACTGGCGCCGGTCGTCGCCCGCCGGCTCGGCAACGACCGGATGGCCGAGGTCATCGAGGTGCGCCGCGCCTTCGAGGTCGAGGCCGCCCGGCTCGCCGCGCTGCGGCGCACACCGAAGGACCTGGCGGCGCTCGACGACGCGCTCGCCGAACGCGAGGCCGCCTGGCACGGCGGCCGGGTCGACGCGTTCGTCGAGGCCGACGCGGCGCTGCACACCGCGGTGGTCGCCGCCGCGCACAACGCCATGCTCGCCGAGCTGTACGCCTCGGTCGGCACCGCCCTGCGCAGCACGGTCGCCGAGGCGATGGGGGACGTGCTCACACCTGAGCGCTACGTCGACCACGCCCGGCTGGTCGAGGCGATCCGGGCCGGTGATCCGGGCCGGGCAGCGCTCGAAGCCGGCGCTTTTCTGGAGCCCGGAGGGGCATAGGTTGTCCGCGACAGAAAACCGGACACCTCGGGAGTACGGATGCTCAAGGGCTTCAAAGACTTCATCATGCGCGGCAACGTCGTCGACCTGGCGGTCGGCATCGTGATCGGCGCCGCGTTCACGGGCGTGGTCACCCAACTCACCAAGTCGTTCCTCGAACCACTGATCAAGGCAATCGGCGGGGGCAGCGGCCTCTCGGCCGGGACGTGGAGGCTCGGCGGCCAGGTCTTCGACTGGGCGGGGTTCATCAACGCCCTGATCACCTTCCTGCTCACCGCGGCGGTGCTCTACTTCTTCGTGGTGTTCCCCATGAACAAGCTGGCCGAGCGGCGGCAGCGGGGCGAGGAGCCGCCGCCGGCGGCGCCGAGCGAGGAGGTCAAGCTGCTCACCGAGATCCGGGACGCCCTGGTCTCCGCCGGTCACACCACCCCGGGCCAGCAGCGCGGGGCACTGGACGACGTGCTGGGCCGCCGCACCGAACCGCCGGCGCCGCGCTGACCCCAGCGGATGCACATCGGCCCCTGCGGGAATCCCGCAGGGGCCGCATCTTCTCGTACGTGTGTTCGATAGAGTCCCGCCATGGAGCAGCGAAAGCACTGGTGGAACGGGAAGTGGGGGCGGCTGGCCCGGCGGGACGTCTTCCTGCGGGTGGACGCCGACCGGTGGCACGTCGAGCAGCGGGCCGGCGGCGCCGAGGGCATCTCCCGCTTCTACGAGTACGGCAGTGCGGACGAGGCCGAGGACACCGTCCGGGCACTGCTCGACGGCCCGGACACCTGGCGGGAGTTGTCCCCACGCCCGCCGGGCAGCTGGGCCCTCCCAAACAGCTGACCAGCCGGGTGTTGTGTGCCTCTGGCGTCGGGGTCCGTCGCCTGCCAGCGTTGCTCCGGGCCCCGGAGGCGGTATTGCTCATCACGGTGATGACTCTGAGGCATATTTATGCCACAGAGTCATCACGCTCTCCGGGGCCCATTGCCTCAGGCCGCGGCCGCTGTTGGGCGAGCGGAGGGTCGGACAGGCGGACGGTCGGGCCGGCCGGCGACGGCGTTTAGCGGCGTGCCGCCCCGGGAACCGCAGTGGGATGGACCAGCAGGACGCGCAGCAGGCGACAATCTCGCGGATCACCACCGGGATGCCGGTGATCGACTCCGCCGGCACCGAGATCGGGACCGTGGACCTCGTCCAGCGAGGCGACCCGAACGCGGTGACCGTGCAGGCGCCGGCCGCCGACCCCGGCAGCAGCCTGAACGAGCTGATCGAGGCGACCGCGGTCGAGGAGCCGGACGTTCCGGCCGATCTGGCGGCGCGGCTGCTGCACAGCGGCTACCTGAAGGTCTCCACCGAGTTGACCCGGACCGGCGCGGTCTACGTACCGGCCGACCGGATCGGGTCGGTGGCCGACGGCCGGGTCCTCCTGGCCGTGGGCGTGGCCGACCTGCCGCCGGAGGAGTGACCCAAGCCCGGAGATCCACGCCGGATCAGTGAGGTTGGGGTGTCCGGCGCGGCGGGTGGGCGGCGGTGGAAGAGCAGCAGCATCAGGCAGCCCGCGACCAGACCCCAGAACGCACCGCCCACGCCGATCAGTGTCACCCCGGAGGCGGTCACCACGAAGGTGACCACGGCGGCCTCGCGGGTCGTCGGGTCGGTCACCGCCGAGGCGAGCGCGGCGGCGAGGGCGCCCAGGAGGGCCAGCCCGGCGACCGCCTCGATGAGGATCGGCGGGGCGACCGCGACCAGCGCGGTGGCTACGCCGGCACCCAGGCCGAGCAGGGCCAGCCCGAGGCCGGCGGTGACCGAGGCGACCCACCGGCGCTCCGGGTCCGGGTGCGCGTCGGGGCCTGCGGCCAACGCGGCGGTGATCGCCGCGAGGTTCACCGCGTGCCCACCGGCCGGGGCGGCGAGCAGGCTGGCCAGGCCGGTGACCCGCAGCGCGGCGCCGAACGGCGGCCGGTAGCCGTAGCCAACCAGCACCGCCATGCCGGGTACGTTCTGCGCGGCCATGGTCACCAGGAACAGCGGCAGGGCGAGGCCGACCAGCGCGGACGCGTTCCAGGCCGGTGCCGTCAGCGTGACCGACGGTGTCAGCGCGGCGCCGCTCAGACCGGCTGGCGGTGCGGTCAGCGCGATCGCCACCACCGCCACCACCAGTGCGCCGGGCACCGCCCAGCGGCGGGCGAACCGGTGCAGCAGCAGCCAGCCGACCACCACCGGACCGGCCACCAGGGGCAGCTCGACCAGCGCGCGGACGGGGGCGGTGCACAGCGGCAGCAGCACCCCGGCGAGCATCGCGCCGGCCACCGGCTTGGGGATCGCGGCCACCGCACGGCTGAGTGGCGGGAACAGCCCGGCCGCGACGATCAACACACCGGAGACGAGGAAGGCGCCCACCGCGACCGGCCACCCGCCCGGCGGCGGCCCGGTCGCCACCAGCAGCGCCGCGCCCGGTGTGGACCAGGCCACGCTCATCGGAATGCGGTGCCGCCAGCCCAACCAGGCGGCGGCGAGCCCACACGCCACGCAGAGGGCGAGCAGGCCGGAGGCCGCCTGCGCGTCCGACGCGCCGACCGCCCGGAGCCCGGCCAGCACGACGGTGAACGAGCTGGCGAAACCGACCAGCGCGGTCACCGCCCCCGCCAGCAGCGGTTGTACGCGTCCGGTCATCCCACCCTCTCGACTGTTCCGTTTATGGAACAACAGCGTGTAGCACGATAGTCGGGTGCTGCACCCACCACCAGCCCGCCGTCCGGGCCTCGACGTGGATCCCGCCGTCGTCGGCCGCCGGGTCCGTGCCCTACGCGAGGAGCGGGGGATCTCGCTGTCCACACTGGCCCGGCTCGCCAGCGTCGGAAAGGCCACCATCTCCGGCCTGGAGAACGGCACCCGCAACCCGACCCTGGAGACGCTCTGGGCGGTCACCGCACAGCTCGGCGTACCGCTGACCGCCGTGCTGGCCGAGCCCGCCGCCGAGCCCACCGTGCACGGCACCGCGGTCAGCGCCACCCTGCTGGAGGTGTTCACCGACACCGACGCGACCTACGAGCTGTACCGGTTGCGGATCGCGCCCGGCCCCGGGCAACTCTCCCCCGGCCACCAGCCGGGGGTCACCGAGCACGTCACCGTTTTCGCCGGGGTGTTGCGCGCCGGCCCGGCCGACGCGCCGCTGACCGCCCCGGCCGGCGGTCACCTCCGCTGGGTGTCGGACGTGCCACACAGCTACACCGCGGTGGGTGACGAGGAGGTCGCCGCCAGCCTGCTGTTGCGGTATCCACGCCGCTGAGACCCAGCCGATCGGCCCATATCGCAATCATTTCTCGACCTACGCAGTAGGCGTAGAGACGAATGCGGGGTGTTCTTGGCAAGCTTGACCCCATGACGCTGATCCTCCGCTCGGTCATCCTCAACGACATCGGCCTGGTACGCACCAACAACGAGGACTCCGCCCTCGCCGGTGACCGCCTGATCGCCGTCGCCGACGGCATGGGCGGGCTGCCCGCGGGCGAGGTGGCGAGCGAGATCGTGATCCGAATCCTGGATGAGCTGGCTCCGCCCACCGACCCCGACGGCGCCGCCGACGCCCTGCGTGCCGTGGTCAGCACCGCCAACCAGCGCATCCACGCCGCCATCACCGTCGACCCGAGCCGTGACGGAATGGGCACCACACTCACCGCCGCGCTGCTGGCCGGGGAGACGCTGGTGCTGGCCCAGGTCGGCGACTCCCGCTGCTACCTGCTGCGCGACGGAGAGCTGACCCAGCTCACCCGGGACGACACGTTCGTGCAGGCGCTGGTCGATCAGGGCACGCTCACCCCCGAGCAGGCCCGCCACCACCCGCAGCGGTCCCTGGTGACCCGGGCTGTGCAGGGCGCCGACACCCCACCGGCGGTCGGTGTGCTCACCGTTGCCCCCGGCGACCGGCTGCTGCTGTGCAGCGACGGCCTGTCCGACTACGTCGAGAACGAGGCCATCGCGGCGGCTCTGGGTATGTACGCCGACCGCCAGCAGTGTGGGGAACAGTTGGTGAAGCTCGCCCACCACGCCGGCGCACCGGACAACGTGACCGTCGTGGTCTCCGACGTCGTCGCCCGCTGACCCGCACGGCCCGCTCGGCGTTGCGCGGATCGGGCCAATCCGGTTGCTCCGATCATCCGGGCAGGTTGAGATGGGCGAATGACCATCCGCCGGGTGACCGCCGACGACCGTCTCACCACCAGCTTCCCGCTGGCCGCGTACGCCTTCGAGTCGTCGCCGCTCGGTGCGGCGCGGGTCGAGCAGTTCCGCGACTACCTGCCCTACAACCGGGGCAACACCACGCTGGCCGTGGAGGAGGACGGCGAAACGCTGGCCGCCGTCTCGGCCATCCCGATGCGGCAGAACCTCCGCGGAGTGGTGCTGCCCATGGCCGGCGTCGCCGGGGTGGCCACCCATCCGCTGGCCCGCCGACAGGGGCACGTGCGG
Source organism: Micromonospora sp. NBC_01638 (assembly GCF_045209745.1). Classification (NCBI taxonomy): domain Bacteria; kingdom Bacillati; phylum Actinomycetota; class Actinomycetes; order Micromonosporales; family Micromonosporaceae; genus Micromonospora; species Micromonospora sp. NBC_01638. The sequence continues at coordinate 2,553,002 of NZ_CP109273.1, read as the reverse complement.
ACGCTGCTGCACCAGCTCCTCGACGAGATGCGCGACCAGGGCTTTCCGCTCAGCGCGCTCTACCCGTTTCGGCCCAGCTTCTACGCCCGGTTCGGCTACGTCGGGCTGCCCAAGCCGCGCACGGTCACCTTCACCCCGGCCGACCTGGGGTCGCTGCTCCGCGCCGAACTGCCCGGCGAGGTGGGCTGGGAGCGAATCGCCGCCGGCTACCCGGTGTGGCGCGCGTTCACCGAGCGCTGCCTCCAGCAACGGCACGGCTTCTCGACCTTTCCGGACCACCGGGCGGTCGGGTTGCGCGACCGGGACGAACACTGGCTGCTGACCGCCCGGGTGGACGGCGAGACCACCGGCGCGGTCACGTACCGGATCGACGAGCACGGCGGCACGCTGCACGGCAACGACCTGCTCGCCGCCGACCCGCTCTCCCGGACACTGCTGTTGCAGTTCTTCGCCCGGCACGTCGACCAGGTCGAACGGGTCACCGTGCAGGTCCCACCCGACGAGTTGCCGGAGCTGTGGCTGACTGACCTGGACGTGCACGTCGAGGCGCGGGCGGGCCGGCCGGGCTCGTCCGCACCGATGGCCCGGCTGCTGTCGCTGGACGCGTTGAGCGGGCTCCCCGCCGGGCCGGGTCGGGCCCGGATCGAGCTGACCGGGGACCGTTGGTTGGCCGGCACCCACCTGTTGGATGGCACGACCGGCGCGCTGGAGCTGGTCGCCGACCCTGCCGGCCGCGCGCCGACCGCCACGCTCACGGCGGCCGGGCTCTCCGCCCTGGCGTACGGGGTGCTGGACCCCGCCGAACTGCCGTTGCGGGGGTTGGGCGAGGTGCCAGCGGATGCCGCCGTCGAGCTGCGCGGCATCTTTCCCCGCCGGGTGCCGTACCTCTTCGCCGACTTCTGACCTCTCCTGGCTGGGAATGAAACCGGCATGGCGGATTCGTCGCGACGCCGTCAGGGCTCATAGCATCACGGGGTGCGCATGACGTCGCTTGCTGCTCTGCTCGTCCTCGGTGTCGCCACCGCGACCCTGGCCGCCTGCGCGCCCAACGACCCTGCTCCCACCTTCCAGCCCGGCTCGTCCGCCGAGCCGGAGGCGCTGTCGACCGGTGACCAGGGCGACGCACCGGCTGACCGGGACGGCCTCGGTGGCCCGGGGGCCAGTGCGAGCCCGAAGCCCGCCGACAAGGTGCTCGCGGCCGGCAACCCGAATGGCAAGGCCACCGTGCCGGCCGAGGCACGGGCGGTGGACACCTCGAAGCCGACCCGGACCATCGGCACCGGCACTCCGGCGAGTTGCACTTCCGCGGCGGTCGTGAAGGCCGTCGCGGCCGGCGGGGTCATCACGTTCAACTGTGGACCGGCCCCGGTGACGATCAAGATGACCGCCACCGCGAAGGTCCGCAACGCCAACGGGCCGAAGGTCGTGCTGGACGGCGGCGGCAGGGTCACGCTGAGCGGCCAGGGGCAGCGCCGGATCCTCTACATGAACACCTGCGACAGCGCCCAGGGCTGGACCACCTCGCACTGCCAGAACCAGGACCACCCACAGCTCACCGTGCAGAACCTGACCTTCGCCGACGGTAACTCCACCGGCGACAAGGCCGAGGACGGCGGCGGTGGGGCGATCTTCGTACGCGGCGGGCAGTTCAAGGTGGTCAACTCGCGCTTCGTCCGCAACCGCTGCGACCGCAGCGGCCCTGACCTGGGCGGCGCGGCCATCCGGGTGCTGAGTCAGTACGACAACAAGCCGGTGTACGTGGTGGGCAGCACCTTCGGTGGCGCTGCCGGCCAGGGCGGCTCCTGCTCCAACGGGGGCGCGCTGAGCAGCATCGGCGTCTCGTGGGTGGTGCTGAACAGCGTGCTCAGCCACAACGAGGCGATCGGCAGCGGCGCCAACCCGGCCAAGTCCGGCACGCCCGGCGGCGGCAGCGGCGGCGCGATCTACTGCGACGGCAACGAGTTCACCGTGCGGATTGCCGGCACCATCATCGAGAACAACAAGGCCAACGAGGGTGGCGGCGCGGTCTTCTTCGTGAGCAACAACCGCACCGGCACCATGAAGATCGAGAACTCGACCCTGCGCCGCAACCCCAGCGGCAAGTTCGAGACCCGCGGCTTCCCCGGCATCTTCTTCCTGGGTGCCCGCAACCCCACGGTCACCGGCTCCAAACTGAGCTGACGCAGGCGTACCTCAGTAGGGGTTTCCTTGGCCTGGGGGGCGGGCTTGGAGGAGCGCCGCTGGGCGGCCGGGCAGGTGGGGTGCACCGGACAGCGGCGGGCTCGCCGTGTGGTCGCCGTCGGCCATTCCGACGAAGAGTTCCTTGAGCGCGGTGAGCGCGTCGATCTTGGGCTGCCAGCCCAGCTCGGTCTCCGCGCGCTCGCTGGACATCAGCGGGGCGTTCAGACCCAGCTCCACCCAGCCCGCGTCGACCGGCTGCAGCCGCGCCCGCCAGGTCAGCGCCGCCGCCACCCGCAGCACGGGCGCGGCGACCGGCACCGTCCAACCGTGGAAGTGCCGGGCCACCAGCTCCGGGGTGAGCACCGGGTCCGCGGCGACGTTGAAGGCGCCGCGCGCATCACCCAGCACCGCCCGGGTGTACGCATCGGCCACGTCATCGGCGTGCACCGCCTGCATCCGCAGCCGGCGGTTCGTCGGCACCAGCGGGATCCGGCCGAAGCGCAGCAGCCGCACCGGTGCCAGCGGGCCGAGAAAATAGCGGGTGATCTCCGTACCCGCAGCCCGCTGGAAGATCAAGCCGGGTCGCATCCGCACCACCCGTAGCGTCGGGTGATCCCGCTCGACCCCGTCCAACAGCGCCTCCACCTCGGCCTTGTGCTCGCTGTACGACGAGCCGGGCACACCGGTGGCCGGCCACCGCTCGCTGATCGGGTGATTCTTCGGGCCGGGCGCGTAGGTGCCGACCGACGAGGCGTACACCAGTGCCGGCACCCCGGCCCGAACCACCGCGTCGATCACCGCCCGACTGCCCTCGACGTTGGTCCGACGGAGCACCCGCTGGTCGTGGCTGGGCTGGATCTGCCAGGCCAGGTGCACCACCGCGTCCGCGCCCGCGAACACCTCGGCGAGCTGCCCCGCCGCGCCCGGCGTGCCGATGTCGCAGGAGTGCCACTCCACCTGGTCGTACGGCTCGCCAGCGCCGGGGCCAGGCAACCGCCGGACCACCCCGGCCAGCTCCACGCCCCGCTCCCGACGCAGCCGCCGCAGCAGCGCGGTACCGACGTTGCCGCTCGCCCCCACCACCACGATCCGCATGTCCGACCCCGTACCCGCCCAGCCGCAGCTCAACCACCCACCCACGCGCGCCCGATGGCGCGTCCCGCCAGCTCCGCACGTCCGCAGCGCCCGCCCGCACGACCCGCGCGCCTTGATCCACACGACTTCCCGAAAGTCGGGGCATCCGAGCGGCAGGACAGCCCGACTTCCGGTATCGCGAGTCGATCAAGGGCGCCGGGTTCGACTCAGCGCCAGCCGCAGGCATCGGCGGCTGGCCGGAAGCCGAGAATCGTCGACGCTCACCGTCGGGTAACCTGAGCGCGCGGGCCGCTAGCTCAATGGCAGAGCTGTGGACTTTTAATCCATAGGTTCAGGGTTCGAGTCCCTGGCGGCCCACCACAGAACCCCTTTGAGCTGCAAGAACTCTGACCGAAGATCATCCGGCACAGTCAGGGCACAACTCAGGTCGGATCTTGGCCGGTGGAAGGTTCCCGCCGCTTGCCGTCTGCCTTCCGCAGGAGGTCGCCGACCAGGCCGCGCGGGCGATCCTTCTTCGGCAACCAGTGGACGTAGGTCTCCAAGGTGATCCGCAGGTTGGCGTGCCTCAGCGCCTTCTGTACCTCTTGGGGCTCGACGCCGTTGCTCATCAGCGTCGTGGCGAAGAAGTGGCGCAGGGAGTGGAAGGTGCCTTCCTTCGGCCATCCGGCGGCCTCGCGCCAGTCCGCCCACAACTCGGACCAGTAGGTGTCTGTCAGCAGCTTTCCTCTGGACGAGGTGAACAGGACGGCCACCGAACGCGTCAGCCGCTCCCCCGAAGTGATGTCGGGAAGCTCGAACTCGACAGGTCCGACCTCGCTGACGTGAGCGGCTAGTTCCTCGGCGACCACCGCATCCAGGTCCACCGTCCCGGTGGAACCGCTCTTGGGCGTCGAGAGGTAGAAGCCGCCGAAGTGTTCTGGCGAGTGCCGCAACTGCTGGACGACGTGCAGCTCTGCCCGGTCGTAATCCGCGCAGCGCGACCCAGCTTCCATGCCCAAGACCTCTCCGAGGCGAAGCCCTTCCCCTGCCCCCAACCAGATAGCCGCCCGGAAACGGCGCGGCACGACCTCGACAAGCTTGAGCACCTGGTCGCCGCTCGGGACCCACTTCGGTGCCCGCGAAAGACCGCGCAGGATCTGAGCGAGCTTCACGCCGTTACAGGGGTTGTCGGGAATCACCTTGTCGATGACGGCGGCGTTCATGATGGTCTTGAACAGCCCGAAGTACAGGCTCACCGACGACTTTGGGGTGCCGTCATCGAGTAGCCGACTTAGCCAGGCCAGCACGTCGGTCAGGTTGATCGAGCGGATGGTCCTGTCACTGAAGACAGGTAGGAGGTGCTTTCGCAGGTTCTGCGGGATGCGTCGTCGCGTTTCGGTGGCCCAGCCTGACTCGCGCGATTCCCTCCACCGCTGCGCGTAGTCGGCGAAGGTCAGCTGGACCGCTTCCCGCCGTACCCGCACCTCTGGCGCTGCCCCTGATCGGCACTGTAAGTCGAAGGCGTCCGCGTCGCGCTTGAGGTGGAACAGCTTCTCGCGGTCTTGGTTATCGGCGTCGCTGTAGCGCACCCGCCAACGCCGTCCCCGACCGTGCCGCTTCGACGGGATCGGCTTCTTCGTCTCCGAGTCGCGTTCCTTGAGGAACCACAGGTCGTCAATCGGCATGTCAGGCCGCTCGGTCTTGTAGCCAGGCACGAACGTCGGCCGGGTCGTAGCGCAGGTGGCGGCCGACCTTGAAGGCGCGTGGTCCTATGCGGCGGTGTCGCCACTGGTAGAGCGTGCCGACGGGTACGCGGAGGAATGCAGCAGTCTCAATGACCGACCACAGCTCCGACGTTGGGCTCAAGACAGGTTGAGTCGTGGAGCCACCCTCCTGATGGCGGTGGTCTGAGTGCGTCCGTCGCCGGTCGATGCCGGCTCGCGTGTTGCTCATCGGGGTTGGCCTCCTGGGTCTATGCGGCGGGCGTAAGTGAGGACTGGGCAGCGAGTTCGTGGGCGAGTTCTTCGCGGCCGGTGGCGTGTCGGGCGCGGGCCATGGCGGCGGCGGTGTTGGCGAGGAGTGCGTCTCCGGTGGTGTGCCAGCCGACGCCGGCGAAGGTGAGGGTGCCGACGATGAGCGGGGTGGTGTCGTCGAGGTGGTCGGCGGCCCGCAAAGTGGCGGGTTGCTCGTCGGCCTGGTGCTCGTGCTCGTGGCGTCGGAAGCTCACGCGGGTGTCGCGCAGGAGTTGGAAGGTCACCGAGTAGCGGCGGGCTTTGGTGAGGAAGTGACCGCCGTAGCCGAGCATGTGCGCCCAACGGCGTAGCCGGGCATACGGGTTGCCCGTCGTCGGTTCCGCCGGTTCTGCGTCAAGGGTGGCTTGACGCTGCGCGACGCAGACAGGGCAGGCGGCGTAGCGGGTGTGGGTGCCGCAGTCGGGGCACTCCCAGCGCTTGACGAAGCCGGGTGTGGGCCGGTGGTCGCGGGGCCGCTGGGAGAGCGGGATGGGTGTGGTGGTGGGTCGGCCGAGTCGCCAGCAGGCGTCGATGAGGCGGGCGGTGTGGTCGCCGTCGGGGTCGGCGTAGTCGCCGATGGTGTCGGCGGTGAGCCTGACGGAGCGGTGCCCGGTTACCTCGGTGCTTTTGGTGGCGTACTTGGCAAGGTAGCCGGCGACGAGGCTGTCGGTGACCTCTCCCGTGCCGCTGGTGGTGATGGGTTCCAGGTCGAGCTGTGCGCCCCAGGTGATCGGCCAGCCGCCGGCCCGGTCCGGGTGTGCTGGGGTGGTGTAGGCGATCTGCGTGGCGGCGTGGCGCAGCGCGTCGACCAGGTCGTCGACGGTGAACCCGGGCGGCGGGGGGACGATCGCGTCTGGGTCGGTGGGGTTGACGCCGTCGAGGCGGGCGATGGCGTGGAAGTGGACCGCTGCGCGAGCTTGGAGTTCCGCGACCTTGCCGGGTGAGAGCCGGACCGGGGCGACCTTGCGGACCTTTCCGGAGGGGGTGACCAGCTCGACGCGGGGGATGCCGCGCTGGTGGGCGAGGTGGGCGAGGTGGCGTTCCGCGGCTTGTTTGGTGCGGTGCCAGAGCTTGCCGGAGAACAGGTTCCACACGACCTGGTGGTCGTGGTCGTAGCAGTCCAGGCACAGCGGCCGTCCGATCAGCTTGTCGCCGGTTTCGTGGCGTGCCCAGCAGACGGCGGGGCGGTTGTGGGCGCAGAGGCCGGCGGTGGGGTCGGTGGCGCGGCGGGCGTGGCACGGTTCGGCCCGGCAGTCGCAGCGTTTGCGGTTGGCGCAGGTGTGCCGTTTGACCACGCGGGCGTGCACGGTGCCGAAGGTCGGGGCGGTGAACGTGGCGAACACCGCCGGGTGTGCGGCGACCGTTTCGGGGATGCCTTTGCCGCCGACGAGGCCGGCGCGTAGGAGTTGGTAGGCGTCGCGTTGGTAGGTCTGGGCGCAGGCGGGGCAGACAGCCGCGCGACGGTTGCCGCACGCCTTGTAGATCGCGGCGTCAGGCATCGCGTCGGTGTGCCGGGCGTCCAGAAGCCGGCCCGTGGCGGGCTCGACGGTGAGCAGCTGCCCGGCCAGCCGGATCGGACGGGTGCAGCCGGCGGCGGCCCGTACGTGTTCCAGCCACCCGAAGTAGTCGGGGTCGGTAGCGCGGGTGAACGCGGAGCCGGCGGCGGTGTAGCCGACGTAGGGACTGGTGGTGTCGGCGTTCGAGCCCACACCCCGGGCCGAAGCACGGGGTGTGAGGTCCAGCGTCGAATCCATCAGCCGACGACCTCGTGGTGTCGGTTGGTGATGGTGTGTTGGGTGACGATGATGCGGCAGGCGCCGCACTGGCGGTCGGCCGGTTCGTGCCGGTGGCACGCGATGGTGGCGGTCGTGTCGCCGCAGCGGATCGTGACCGGGGTCCGGCAGGGACCACCGGGGATGACGTCGATGACGGTGCGTCGGGTGTCGTAGATGTGTGGCTCGGCAAAGGCCGGGCAGGTGTGGAAGGTGTAGTCGATGTCGACGACGTGGATGGTCATCGGGCACCACCCGTGACGGGGGTGCCGTTGACGGCCGGGGTGTGGCCGGTGATGGTGTGCAGCAGTTCCCGGGCGATGTCCGGGGTGACGGAGAGCAGGCCGGCGAGTTCTTCCGGGGTGATGGGTCGGCCGGTGCTCTGTTCGTGGCGTCCGATGACGAACCGGGCGGTGGGCATCAGGTGCGCCGGGACCTCGGGTCGGGCGACCGGAATCGGGGCGAAGGCAGGTGCCGTGATGACGGCCGGCGCGGGTGCCGGCGGGATGTCGACGACCGGAGCAGGAGCCGGCGTGGTGTCGACGGCCGGCGTAGGGGTCGGGGTGGTGCCGACGGCCGGGGTGTCTGTCGGCGCGGTGGCCGGTGTCGTTTCGGTGAGGTCGTTGACGGCGGCGAGGAGGGCGGCGGCTTCGGCTTGGATGGCGGCGAAGTCGGGTCGGATGCGTCCGGCGACGAGTTCGACGCCGATGACGAGGACGACGACCAGGGCGAAGACCAGGCGGAGGCCGAGGCTGCCTGGGGAGGCGAAGTTGATGGTGGCCGACAGCATGGCGGCGGCGGCGAAGACGACCATGGCTCCGCGTTTGGCGTCGCGGGCGATGCCGCTCGTGCGAACGACGGTCAGCATCGACACCATCGCGGCGTCGAAGATCAGCGGGACGAGGTAGGCGAAGTAGCCGGCGTTCTGGGTCCACAGGTAGTGGGCTTGGTGCAGGTAGCTGGTGAGCAGCGCACCGAGGAGAACAAAGCGGTTGTACCGCTTGATGGAGCCGATCGCCTTGAGCATCGTCGGTACGGCGTTGCGGGCGTACTCGGCGGCGAACTGCTCAGTGACGGTGGCGGGGTCAGTGGTGGCCATGGGGGGTCACCTCCGTGGCGTGGTTGCGGTCGACGAGGTCGACGACGCCGGAGCAGCCGAGACAGAACAGCGGGGACAGACCGAGGACGGCCATGCTGTTGAGGAAGCAGGGCATGCAGGTGAAGTCGGCCGGGAACAGCCCGTCGCCCTCACACACGCGGCAGACCGGCAGGCAGGCCGGGCAGGGCGTGAAGACGGGGCCGAGGATGTCGTGGATGCCGGCAGGGGTGTTCTGCTCGACGCACCACAGGCAGGAGTCCGACAGGTTGAAGCTCACGACGAGGTCCCTTCGTGGCAGTCGAGGCATTCGCCGTAGCGGCGGGGGATGTAGTAGGGCTTGACCTGGGCGCAGACGCGGCAGGTTCGACGGGCGCGGAGCGCTTTGGCGATGGCCTCCCGCTGAGCGGGGGTGGCGGTGCGCTTGGGTGCGGCCAGGTCGAGGCGGTAGAGGTAGGCGACCCGACGCTGTTTGCGGTGCCGCCAATAGATCTGCGCAATGGGGTTTTGGCCGTTGGGGCGAAGGCCGGCGGCGCGGAGTTGCCGCACGGTGGCCAGGCCGTCCGGGGCGCAGTGGTAGGGGAAGGTGGGGAACCCGTAGCGGGTGCCGAGCGGGTCGTAGAACTCGACCCGGATGCCGGAGCGGTCGGCCAGGTTGTCGAGGTCGACGCGTCGCAGGTCGGTCATGGCTTGTCTCCCCAGCGCTGCTGGGCAGCCTGCTTGGAGATCCCCAGCCGGGAACCGATCTCCGACCAGGAGTAGCCGAACGCGCGGAGGCCGATCACGGCCTCACCGATGGCGTCGTCGATGACCGATGACAGGGCGACCAGGTCGCGCAGTGCTTCCACATCGCCGCTGGCGACGCGGCGGCCGTGAGCGCGGATGATCCGGCGGCCGAAGGCGGCGAATTCGTCGTTCTCGACGACGGTGCGGCGCTTCTGCCGAGGGCGGTTCGGTGTCAACGGCTTCTTGACGGTGCTCATCGCTTCTCGCCTCCCTCGGTGTGGAGGGAGTTCCACCGGTCGGCGGCGGCGTTGAGGGTGTGGATGACCTCGGCGACAGTGCGACGCGGGTCGTCGTTCCAGCCGAACAGCTCGGACGAGGCAGTGAAGCCGAGGTAGTCGAGCAGCGCGAACGCGGCGGCGCGGTAGTCGCCGCACTCGGGTCGGGTGGTGAAGAACGGCAGATCAGTGGCCACACCGTAGGCGGCCATGCCGATAGCGCCGGAGACGCAGGCCCGGGGAGCGAGGGCGTCGAAGACGATCGAGTAGTAGTCGCCCTGGGTCCAGCCGTGCCGCTGGAGGTAGAGGGCGGCCATCCGCAGCAGGTCAGCAGGGGTGACCGGTCCTGCGGTGGGTGGGTTGTGGGTAGCCTTCATGGCAGCCACGTCCTTTCAGAAGGGCTTGGTGGGAGGTCGGCAGGACCAGCTCTGCTGCCAGGCGGGATCTGGTCCTGTCGGCCGATCAGTGGGTGCGCAGCCGCAGGTAGCGGCGTTGGCGGTTGTCGTCGCCGCCCATCGGGGTGGGCGAGGACAGGTAGACGAGTCGGCCGCTGGCGGATGCGACTCGGACCATGGCGGCGATGTCCTCGGGACGGCCGATGACCCACAGTTCGGTGAAGGTCGCGGCGTACTGGTTGTTGGCCTTGGCGTAGGCGCGTTCGCGGGTGGTCATGCCGCCATCTCCCATTCGGTCGGGTTGACCGCCGCAGTGCTGGCGGTGGTGGGGCGGCGGGTCCAGGCGGCGTAGTCGGCGATGTTGTAGATGTCGGTGTCGGTGAGGTAGGCGGCCTTGATGCGGCGGGGAACGCCGCCTTCGGCCAGGAGGTAGGCCGCGCCCTGATTCGTCGGGGAGATGTCGGAGGCGGTGTAGCCCTGCTCGGCCCAGCCCTGACCGAGGATGATGTTGGAGCTGTTCAGCGAGGTGCACCGGAACGCGGCCCGGTAGCCGAACAGGTCCCGCAGGCTGGCGGGGATGATGTCCCAACTCGGGCGTTGGGTAGCGGCGATGACGGGCATGCCGCAGGCGCGGCCGAGGGAGACGAGCCCGCGCAGGAGGGTGGAGAACTCTTCCTGCTGTGCCTTGGTGCCGAGGACGGTGGAGAACATGGCGAGTTCGTCGATGATGGTGACGATGACGGACATGCCGTCGCCGTCGGCGAGCTTGCGGCGCCGGTTGGCCAGCAGCCAGGCGTAGCGGTTGGTGGCCACGACCAGGAGGCGACGCAGCACGTCGATGCCCTGGTCGATGTCGGGGCCGATGAACGCGTCGGCGAGGTCGCGCCAGGGGCCGAGTTCGACGAGTTTGGCGTCGAAGAGCACCAGGCGGGTGTTGTCACACAAGGCGGCGTGGCCGCAGATGTTGTTGATCAGGCCGGACTTACCGCCGCCGGGTTCGCCTGCGGTGAGCAGGTTGCGGTAGATGACGTCCAGGTAGACGGGTTGGCCGAACTCGTCGATCCCGATGAAGATCGGGTCGAACATCGACAGGCCAGGACCCACCGGCACCGCATCAGCGGTAGTGGGAATCGTGGTGGTCATGACTGCCCTCCTGGGCGTTGTGGGCGCGAGGAGCCACACGAACGAGCCGCAACGGCTCCTCGCATCCCGGGTTGGGTTGAGGTCAGATCCAGTCGGAGGTGTCGTCGTCCGGCACGGACGACGCCGAGGAAGCCGCGGGCTTACTGCCGTTGGCCGTGGAGGTCGCAGCCGGCTTCTTGCCGGCGGGCTTGCCCTGGGTCGGAAGGGTGATCGTCGGAGCGGTGACGTCCGGCAGGTCCAGGGCAGTGGGCACCGTCAGCGGCGATGCCGAGACGGGCGCGGCCGGGTCGATCACGTCGACCAGCGGGGAGCCGACGTGGGCGGTTAGCACCTCCCGGCGTTTGATGTCGAACCGCAGGTATGCGGCGTTGTTCTCCGAAGCGCGCTCGATGAGCACGGTGGAGGCGTGGCAGGTGACCGCGATCTTGTCGAGGCGGCCTTCCAGGTCCTTGGCGGACAGGCCGGGGCGCAGGTAGACCCAGACCCGCTCACCAATCGGGGTAGGACGTGCCCACAGGATCAGCGGCAGGCTGCCGGACTGGTTGGCGATGATGAACTGCGCGAAGCACACACGCAGCCGATGGCGCACCACGAGGCACCAGGTCCAGGCTTTGACCTGGCGGCGGACCGGGCGGATGGCGGCGGGGACGCCGACGACCAGGGCGACCACGAGCAGGGTCACCAGGGTCGGGGTGTGGTTGGCCAGCTGCACCCACGCGGTGAGCAGCAGGGCACCGAGGATGGTTTCCGGGGTCCACCACCACAGCAGCCGGATAACCGGCCAGACGCGGACGAGCACCCAGACGAGCCCGCCGGTTGGAACGCCGATCAGCGCGCCGACGAACAGGGACACGATGGGGTGCCAGTACGCGGCGGCCACCACGGCCGCCAGGACACCGACGATGACCGCCGTGAGGATGAACGCCATCTTGGCGTTGCGTGCGGAGGAACGGTGGACCTTGGCCTCGATGACCGTCACCGTTCCGGTTGACCTGCCGGCGAACCGGCGGGGGCTAGACTTGGACACGACGAGTCCTCCCAAGCACATTGGGTTGGATGAGTTGGAGGGCACGGGGTCGGCAGATGTAGGAATCGGTACCGACCCCGCGCCAGCTCTTGCGGGGTGCCACCACCGCAGGTGATGACCGGACCAGGAACGTAGGAATCGGAATCGTTCCCGGGCCTGTATGCAGTTGAGTTCAGCGGACCATCAGGCCGCTTCGATTGCTACGGACACCAGGTGGCTCACACAGCACGTCGTGCGAGGGACTACTTGGCCGGAGAACCAGTCTTCGGCTTCAGCGAGACCGCCCGGAACGCGACGCCGTTGCGCCCGTTGGTCGCCCACGGAATGGCCTCCAACTGCTCGACGGCCAGGAAGTCGCCCACCTTCACGCTCGGCTTCTCTCCCGCCGTGGTGATGGTGATGACCTCCCCGCCGTTCTCGTCGAGCACGAAGACCTGGGTAGACCACATGAGCCGGCCCGTGTTCTTCTCGGACTTCTGATTGCCGTTCTGGTCGTTCTTCGGCTCCGGGTCCTTCGACGCCGTCACCTGCTTGCTCGTGGTGTCCACGTACAGCTTCACAACAGACCTCCTGTGTCTGGCCGGTGGTTGAGCCTGTCCCCGGTGGACATTTGCTCTGGCCTCTGTCCATATAGTTCTCCGATCCAGGTGACGACCTCACCGACCTGCTGTACATCTAGGGACGTCTTAGTTATATTGGAGTCGTCCCAGACGTCCCTAGGGGGTTCCTGATGCCGAATCACCGCCTGCGCGATGCGATCCTGCGAAACGGTCTGACGCCGGCAGTCGTGGCAGAAAGACTCGACGTCGATCCGAAGACCGTCGAACGGTGGATCACCCAGGACCGAACGCCGTACCCGCGTTACCGGCATGCCATTGCCGCGATCGTCCGTGAAGGAGAGGAGTACCTCTGGCCGAACGCCGTATCACCTGAGAAGGCTGCCCGGATCGGCCAGTCGGAACTCATCCAGCTCTTCTCCCGCCGCATCGCAGTGCCTCACGACCTCTGGCACCGGCTCATCAACAGGGCTGAACGACACATCGATGTCTTGGCCTATGCCGGACTGTTCCTAGTTGAGCAGGAGCCCAAACTGATCGACACCCTCAGGGAGAAGGCCGCAGCAGGCGTGAAGATCCGGATACTGCTGGGCGATCCCGACTCCGATGCAGTCAAGCGAAGGAGCTTCGAAGAAGGCTCACCCGGCGTCATGGCGGCGAAGGTTCACAACGTGATGCAGTACTACAACCGCTTGCAGGGGGTGAAGGGGATCGAGGTGCAATACCACGAGACGACCCTGTACAACTCGATCTACCGCTTCGATGATGAGATGCTTGTCAACACGCACATACTTGGATTCCCCGCACCACACGCGCCTGTCATGCATCTTCGAAAGCTGGCAGGTGGCGATCTCTTCGGCACCTACGCCGACAGCTTCGACCGCGTCATGTTGACCTCAGAGTCGGTCTGGGCGAAGCAGGTGGCAGCCTAGAGCTATGGCGAGGACTGAGCACTATCACGAGCCGGGTGCCCCAGAGGCCAACAGCATCGTTGTTGCGGTCTCCGTCTTCGTCGTCGACGAGCAGGGTCGGCTGCTACTCATCGAGCGCAGCGACAACGGATTGTGGTCCCTGCCCGGCGGAGGGCAGGAGATCGGCGAGTACGTCGCCGAGACGGCCGTACGCGAGACCCTTGAGGAAACTGGCGTGCTCGTCGAGGTTGCAGGCGTGGTTGGCGTGTACTCCGACCCGGCGCACGTCATCGAGTACACCGACGGCGAAGTACGGCAGCAGTTCTCGCTCTGCTTCCGAGCCCGGCCACTCACCGGCGAGCCGACGCCCAGCGATGAGTCAACCGCAGTGCGGTGGGTGACACGTGACGACCTGAGCCGACTATCGGTCCACCCGTCGACGCTGCTCCGCATCAAGCACGGCTACGAGGAACGCAGCGAGCCCTACATCGGCTGAGAGGCGAACCAGGCGAGCCTGCCCTGAGTCCGCTTCACCGCAGCAACGATTTCCGGCTCGGCACGGGTGATGAAGCGGGTGACCAGGTGCTCGGGTCCGTAGCGTGACCGGATTTCGGCGAGTCTGTCGAGTACTTCGAAGTCTTGGCCGTCCGGTCCGGTCGTCATGTCCGAGAAGCAGAGCGCATCGGTCACCGGCGACTCCTCGCGCGGGAACTCGTCGGCCAGGACGTGACCCAACCCGCGTTCCTCCGCCTCCAACCAGGCGCAGGAGTGGTGAGCCACGAAGGCGGCGATGCGCTCGTCAAGGTGCTCCCGCCTGAGCCATCGGGCACCGTCCAACGAGTGAAAGCCGGTGTCCACTAGGTCAGGGCTGTAACCCACGTCGTGTAGCCAGGCCGACGCGACAAGTACGTCGCGATCCTCAGTGAGTACGGCACCGCTTACCTGTCGAGCCTTAGCGGCCACGGCCTGGACGTGACTCCAACGGCGAGGCAATGCTGCCTCAAGCTTGAGTCGAGCAATCTCCCGAGCAGCATCGACGAGGGCGGACATAGCGACAGCCTACGGAGCGACTGGTCGTCGCACCATGGCTGCGACGGTTAGACGACCTGGCGACGGTGCGGCCGGGCTGCCGGCGATGTTGTGCAAAGTTTCTGTACGTCTTCAAGGCGGCCCTGAACGGGCCGCACGCGCCGCCGCCTGGGCGCGCGTCCGTCGCTCCGCTAGCGCTCCGCCTCCGGCCACGCAACACGCCCGGCGGCTGGCGCGGAAGCGGGAGCCCAGGGGGCCGCCGCAGCACGACAGGCCGTTGACCGGGTGGCGGTGGGTCGGCAGCCGGCCGGGCCGCGCGGCCACGAGCCCGCGCGGCGTAGGGGAGCGCACGCCGGCCGCGTCGGCGAGCTGGCGGGGTCGCGGGGTTGCGGTTACTGCGCCTCCGGCGGGGGCGCTCCGGTTCCAGGATGGCCGGGGGCGCGTCGGCGGGTTACGGCCCGTGGGTGGTTGCGGTAGGCCATCCCGCCTGCCATCGACCCGGGCTAGCCGAGCAGACCGCCGCCTGGCCCGCCAGCGTGCGACCGTGCGTCAAGGCCGTCTTGACGTGGCGAGCCAGGCGGCGGCCCGCTCCCCAGGAGGGCGGGTCGACGGCAGACGGGATGGCGAGGATACGGCGAACTGTCGTTAAACACTCTCGGACATGGGCTTGTCCGCCCCTTCTCGATGTATTCCAAGAACGTAATCACGGTCTTCAGGGGGGATCCCGTTTGGGCCCAGGGTAAGTATGAGCAAGGTCACTCCGGGATGCAGAATGTCCGTCTCCTTCATCGCGTCGCTCATGGTTTCGTAGAACCATTTGAATGCCTTGTCTGCATCGGAGGCTTCTATGAATTTAACAATTTGGCCAAGTGTTAGCAGCCGGAGGATAGCGCAGCCTCGTACAGTCGCAGACACGGCAACATCCGGAATTCTGTCCGGTGGTGAGGGGTCTGTCTTGAGATTCGACCGTTTGCACGCCTCTATCAATGCTTCCAGCGGAAGCTTGCGCCAATGTGATTGAAGGGAAATGGCATCAATGGGCAGGGTTTGCCAATTCTCTTCATCGATGTAGCGCTGCCGCAACTGCTCCACGTCGGTCCTGTAACGTTCGAAGCTATCGTCAGCGCTCTCTAGCAGTGCGGCAATCTTGAACAGGTCGCGGCGAAGTACCGCAGGGACATCGGACTCGGCCTTATAGTCAAGGCTATGACTGATGGATGCCCAGGCGTGTTGCAGAATTGTGCGAATCTGGATCTCGCACTTTAGTCCACGCGACTCTTTCCACTCTCGGAGATTCGAACGAGCGCGGTCGAGCTGCACCACGAGATGATGGCTACGGTATCCGAAGGCTTCTGGGCTTCGGAATTCGTGCTGCGAAGATTCAATAACAGTGAATTCTTTCGAAATTAGATCACCTACAGTCTTCACGTCGCTCTGGTACTTGACGATTATGCGAATGCCCACCAGGTCTGGTATGTCACTGAGGTCAGCATAGTGCTGCTTGCGCTGCAACTTATCTTGAAGGTGAGACACCTCCTTTGCCCTTGATTCGATAGTTACCTGAACCCCTGCACTTTCGCAGAGTCGAGCAATAAGGACGCGCATCGAATCGCAGAAGTGCACGTACTTTTCACGTGTTTCTGCAAACTGCTTAGACAGCGCAGTAGCCGCAGCGATTGCCTCCGATCCGCCGGGAAAGATCATCGACTGCTGGTCTGTGTCCGCCATGGTCCCCCTTAGCCCCCTCCATCTTGGACCACCATATCGCCATGCCATTGGCTGGCGTCTAGATCTTCGCCCATGTCGGCAGGTGTTCGCCGGTCCGAAGATCATCAGGCACAGATCCGGCACAGACGACAGCGAGAACACGTGCGAAATGCCGCGAACTGTCGAGAGGTTCAAGCCAGGTCAGAGCGTCAAGACGTCCACCTTGGCCGGCTTCGCCGCCCCGTCCCGGGTTAGGGGTTCGAGCCCCTGGGCTCCACCAAAATTTTCCCTGGTTGATCTCGGTATCGAGTGCTGCCAAGCGGATCGCGTAGCCCGTCTATCTAGGTCGCTGGCGTCCGAGGATCCTTCGGGCCTCGTCGCGCACGCCAGCGTCTTCATCCATCGCTAGGTCCCGAAGATGCTTGGTCAGACGGTCTGCGCCCTCGGTTGTCATCCAGTCAGGGTTGCAGTCCAGAGCAGCTTGGATCTCTTCGGCGGTGGCTTGTTCGGCGGCGTAGCTACGGGCTAACAGCACCAGGCGTAGGCCCATGGCGTCTTTGCGTTCCAGCAGCGCCTCGGCCGTTTTCCAGGTCACCGCAGTGTCTTGGGGATCTAGGAGAAGGCGGTGGAGGACGTCCGCTACGTTGTCGATCGCGCGAGATTTCGCAAGATGCCGCCCGGCTGCGGCGCGAGCCGACCAGGCAGGAGAGTCGGCATTCCTGATCGCGGTGCCCAGCCCTTGATCGTCGGAGAACTCCATGCCGCCAGCCTGCCAGGCGATCGAGGGGCAAGGCAGGGGTTGGGGTTGGGGTTCATCAAGCCCAGCCTCACGAGCGCGTGCCCGATCCGTGCCCGATACAGAGGTCAACATCGGCCAGTAGAGGCCCGCCACCCCGCTTGATTCGGTCATCTGCCGCTTCACCACCAGCAGGCACCACGCTCCCCGGCCCTGACTCAACCCGATTCCCAAGCTGACAGTAATCCCCCTTCCAGCACGACTCCGTGACAGCGCGAAGTGCAGCAGCGGAGGCCGTGATCCGCGCCTCACGGCAATTGACTAACCCGCCTGACGCCACGCGACCGGATCTGATCCAGTCGGCCGCGAGTTGCGAACTAGATATCCTCGCTCGTGGTCCACCATGCCGGCGGCCATCCCGGACTGGGAGACGCGGTGCCGACATGATTCGCCACTTTCCATGAGTTCTTGTCTTTGTGGACCACGAAGGTATAGGCACCCCGGACAATCGTGGCAGACTGCACAATGTACCCATCGGTTTCGCCGGTTGGAGCTAGAATCACTAGTTCAAAGTTAGGCCCGATTTTCCGCTGCGCACTTCCCGCACCCAACTTGTCAATGTCTACGCCTTGCCACAGGTCCTGCAAGTGCTTTCGTTCGTCAGTCAAGAAACTTTCCCAGGTTTCTCTTGGTTGCCCCTCCCTCGCAAGCAAATCAGCAAGTTTATCCATGCGCGCTAGGTCGCCATCGGAATGATCAACGTTTTCCCACAGCCAAGTTTGGACCCGGCAATGGATCCAATTCTGATCTACAGCAAGGAGCCAATCCTCATGGCGGCCCTCTTGGGCGGCCGCGAGGAATCTATAAACGACTCCGACTGGACCGTTGTCGGCGAATCTTTCACTCATTCCTTCCTCGGAGAGGGTCATTCTTCTAGCAATCTTCTCCCCTTCGTCCATTGCTGCCACAGGAGTTGCGCCAGGAGGCAGGGTGGGATCTTGGGCTGGCGGGAGCTCCCGATTCATGAACATCCCCATTATCGAGATGAGCATTAGGGCGGACACGACGCCCGGAAAGACGGAGTACCATTGAAATCCGTTGCGTACAATGAAGTAAGTCCAAAGGCCAAAGCCGACGCAGGTTATGGCGGCCAAGATGAGTGAACTGACAGGTACCGGCTTCTTTGGAGTTCCGAGTTTTTGTCCAGTTAGGCGCGCAACGTCGAGTGTAATTCGCCCGTGGATCCACAGCGCTGCCGGCGTATGTTCTCGTAATGTGTCGTTCTTTTCTATTTCCTCAGCCAGTGAGAGATTCTCGCGGATATCCTTCCGAAGGCGCTGACGTCGACTTAAAACTGTTGCCACGGCAGCCAGAGGGGTGGCAATCGCCGTCACAGCCTGCACGATCGCGTTAATATCCACCGCAGCAACGTACCCGAAACTCCATATGGGAGCGATGCCAGATGACGCCTTGGCGAACCCCTGGGAGCGTGCCGTTCGACGGCGAACTTGAACGCAGAAGGCTCAGACAGCACGTCAGGCCGAACAGTTGAGCGTTGACAGCGACGGTGACAGCAACCAGCCCGGATGGTGAGGACCAGGGGCAACGCAGCGCTGGACGGTCGTCCGAGGCCAGGCAAAGACGGACGAGGCCCGGATAGCTCGCCGAGGACTCGTAAGTGAGGTGTCAGGCAGCGAGGCAGCAAGAAGGCAGCGCGAGCCTTAACGCGGGCCG
Organism: Micromonospora sp. NBC_01638; assembly: GCF_045209745.1. Classification (NCBI taxonomy): domain Bacteria; kingdom Bacillati; phylum Actinomycetota; class Actinomycetes; order Micromonosporales; family Micromonosporaceae; genus Micromonospora; species Micromonospora sp. NBC_01638. The sequence goes on along the minus strand of NZ_CP109273.1, from coordinate 2,534,627 downwards.
ACCACGAACGTCAGCGAACGATGCCGGGCACCTGCTGGTCGACGCGAATCGGCACCAGCCGGCAGTAGCCGCTAGCCCGAGACCGCATCCCCCCGACGGGGGTCAGAGCGCCCGGACGTGGCATCAAGTCCGGAGCTCACGGGCGCAAGGATCTTCACGTATCGCGATAGTGTCGGTACTCTTCGCACTCATGGCAGCCCGCAGCAAGCCGAGCCTCTGGCGGTATTGGGGGTACGGCGTCCTGGCTGTACTCCTCCTGTCCCTTGGTAGCAACGCGTTCGGGCCCGGCATCTACGCGGTTCTCGTCGGCCTCTTGATCCTCTTCGTGCTGTTCCAGGCGCCGGTGTACTGCGGCGCGATCAACCGGAAGCGCGGCGGCGCCGTGGAGTTCTGCCGCAACAACTCGACCGGCCTGGTCATGGGCTGTCACCTTCGACAGCACAAGTGGCAGAAGTTCGGGCGTGATTGGTGGTCTCTCGGCTGGCGCGAGAAGTCCAAGGGCATCTGGACCGGGGCCTCTGCGAAGCTGGCGACCGCCAGTGGCCTTGTCGGCACGGTCACCGGGATCATTGGGGTTTTCAAGTAGGTGCCGGCCTGCCGCGCGGGGCAGAGGCAGCGGACAGTGGCCGCCAAGATCGTCGGGCACAACGTGGGCACAACTGACGCCAACAAGTGCCGTCAACCGCTGTAAGGCAACGGAAGACTTCGCCCAGGTCAGCCGACCGATCCGCCCGATTGGAGATGGTCGATGCCAGGCGAGAGGGATTCAGGGTTCGAGTCCCTGGCGGCCCACTCTGTTGCAGCTCAGCGGCCCTTTGTGGGCCGCTGTCTTTGTCAGCACGGCTCGTACAGCAGCGAAGTACAGCAGTAGCGCCTTACCGGTCCAGCGCGCTGCCGAGCCGCTGTCCGCCCGCACGCCAGTTACCGGCAGAGTGAGCCGATCATCTCCTCGAAGCCGGGGAACTCTTCCCGGGCTGCGGTAATGACCTCATCCGCCGACCTGCGATGCGACAGTGCCCAGCGCGAACGCGGACGGACGAGGTCGGAGGACCTGCACAGAGCTTGTAAGCGAGGCGTCCTGACTCAGCGAATGCCCGGGGCTATCGGGGAAGCGGGTTGGCGACGTAGACGCCTTTGCCCTGCCGCCCGTCGATCAAGCCCTCGGCTTTGAGTAGGAGCATGGAGGCGCGGATCACCGTGTTGCTGACCTCGTAGTTCTCGCACAGGGCGGCGAAGGACGGCAGCTTGTCGCCCGGCTTCAACTGGCCGGAGCTGATCTGCTCGCGGATATCTCGGGCGACCTGTAGGTACGCAGCTTCAGACATAGGTGGTGCTCCCAGCTTGGCGGCTGGTGCAAGCAGACCACACCCCAGGCTCGACTTACAACGCTATGTGTCGTAGCTGTTGACCCTGCGCACATTGCGTCCTAAGTTGCTTGTGGGGCTACCCAGCTTGGCGGCCGGGTCGTCCTGCCGTGGGTGCCCTGTCTCTGGACACGGCTGACCGGGTGCCCACGGGACCCCACGCGTCTGCGGGAGACATTGTGACCAGGCCGAACGATGCAACTACCTCAACCGCAGGTGCCGGCCGCGCGGCTGAGGATTCCGGCCATTGGCAGCGAAGGTCGGAGAGCAATCGGCGGCGCGTGTCATACGACGAGTACGTCATCGCAGTGGCGCTCACCCTGGCTCGCCGCCACCGGCCGATCTGGTCCTGGCGGCACTGGCGGCGCGTCTGCCACTGCGGAGCCGACCTGCCATGCAGAAGCCGCCATCTCATCCCCATCAACCGCGGCCACTGGCCAAGTCAGGACGGCCCGCAATGACGACCCACCTCCCGATCACGCCGGCCTGGACCTGCAGTGGCTGCGGTGCCGACTGGCCCTGCCACACCCGCCGCCGCGAGCTGCAAGCGGAGTACGACCGAGCCCCCGTGTCACTTGCCCTCTACCTGGCCGCCCAACTCGTCAACGCCACCCAGGACCTGGCCCACGTCCCCGCCGGCCACCCACACCACCGCTTCCTCGGCTGGACCCGATGAGCATCCTGCGACCCGGCGACGAGAAGTTCCACTACAGCGACGGCTCCCACAAGTGGATCCCGCCCGACCCCGACTACGACCAGGAGGTCTGGAACGAGCAGGTCCGCCAGCACAAGCACGGCCACCTCAGGAACGAGCGCCCGAAGGTCCGCATCCAACGCCTCGCCTGACGCCAGCAGTGTGCCGGTATCACTACGTCGACCGGTAGCTGACTGGACTGGAACCAGGGTCATCGGCCGTCCCGACCGAAATCAGTACGTCCTACCGGTCCAGCGCGCTGTCGAGCCGCTTGAGCGCGGCGCGGATGGCCACCGAGGGGACACCACCGTGCAGATCTCCATGGTGATGGGACGCTCCGAGCGTTCAGCCGCTGCCGGACGTGTGTGGACACCATGCACAGAGCTTGTAAGCGAGATGTCGCGACGGAGGCCAGCGCGTGCGTGCCCGATCGAGCGGGTCACCGACGGGCAGCGGATCGGTCAGTTCGTCGAGCGAGTCAGGCGCCCAGGTCCGCAGCGTTCATGTTCCTGAAGGCATCGGCCACCGAGGGGTTGGACGCGATCATTTCGGCGGCGAACTGATCGCCGGTCACCCGGAACTGCTCAAGCTCGACGGAGTCGGCCTGGAGCTGGTCGGCCATCTCGGCCCACTCCTCGACCGACCCGTCCTTGACGAAGACGCGTGGAAGGCCGGAGAGCACAAGCCGGCCGGCGTGGTTGCCGCCGACCTGGAAGAAGTCGCCGTGCACGGTGGTGTCCTGATGGGCCAGGTAGGTGATGAACGCAGCGACCTTCTCGGGACCCATGGTGTCGCGCAGGGTCGAGATGATGTTCGGATCGCTGTAGGCGTTCTCCGTCATCGGCGTCCAGGCGGTCGGCATGACCGTAGTGACTTGCACGCCGACCCGGTCGCCCTCCATGGCCAGGGTGTTGCCGAGTGCCCAGATCGCGCCTTTGGCGGCGCCATAGGCGGCCGCGCCGGGGTTGGCCAGCACGCCGCTGGAGGAGATGAGGATCAGCCGGCCCGAGCCTGACTTGATCAGGTGTGGCCACGCGGCGTGGGCCAGTTCGACGGTGCCCTTGAAGGAGACGTCGACGACCTTCCAGAACTCGTCCTTGGGCTGCTCGCCGAACAGGCCGACCCGGAGAATGCCGGCGTTGGCGACGACGACGTCAAGCTGGCCAAAACTGTCGATCGCGGTCGTGACGATGCCCTCGGCGTCCGCCGCGACGTCGTGAGTGTCGGCGACAGCCTTCCCGCCCGCGTCAGTGATCTCCTTGATGACAGCCTGAACGTTGGCCTCCACCACGTCGTTGACCACGACGCGCGCACCCCGAGAGGCCAAGACCATCGCATGGGCCTTCCCCATGCCCTGCCCGGCGCCCGTGACAATCGCGACGCGACCATTGAAGTTCAACATGAGGATCCTCCTCTTTGAACCCTGACGGAGCACGGTGCGAGGTGCAGGCGCCGCCGCCAGGTAGTTGCAACCGTTACAACCGAATTGGGCCGCACACTTTCCCATACGTCCGTATCGTCGCATTCTAGAACGCGCAAAGAGCGTGATTGAGCCCAGTTGGAACCTCACCGCCAACTGCAAGATCCCCCAGTGCCTCCCGGCAGGCTGCGAAGGATGCGGTCTGGCCGGCGAGCAGAGAGATCAGTTGTGCGCGTTCCGCCCGGCGCCAACCGTCGAGGGTGGGGAAACCGCCCGCTGCGTGCCGCCGGGGGGTCGGCGGCACGCAGCGGCGCCAATCAGTTGTTCCGGTCGACGATGAACGTGTACTCGTTCCAGCCCGAGAGCGTGCCGTCCACACTCCGGCTGCGGATCTTCAGAGTGTGGTAGCCGGACTGGCTGGGGGTGTAGCTGAGCGAAAGCTTCCCGTCAGCCCCGGCCGCGACCGTCGTCTCCGGCCCATCCGCGAATGACACCCGGAACTGGTAGATGTACTCAATGACGTTTGGCATCTGCGGCTCCACGTCGAAGTTGCCCTCGACGCCGACCCCGCCGCTGGTCCGCCACGCGGGATAGACCGTCGATTTCACCTGCGGCGCGCTCGTGACGTAGAAGCTCGTTCCTGAACCGCCGGAGAGCGCGCCGGTGGCGTTGCGGGCCTGCACCCCGAGGTAGTAGCTGCCGTCCTCGGTCGGGGTGAAGGTGAGGCGACCGACGCCGTCCGGTCCGGCCGGCAGGACATGCTTCTCCTCGCTCGGGGCGAGCGACCAGACGTACTCGGTTACGCCGGGCATCCGGGAGCTGAACGTGAACGTCATCGGCTGCCCCGGCTTGCCCTGCTCGGGGCCGGTGACCTCCGGATTCACCTCGTCGGGCCGGACGTACGGCTCCGCGATCGCCGACAGGATGCCGCCCGTGCTGCGGCTGCGCACCTTGAGCTCCAGCGGCCACATCGCCATCGACGGCACCCAGGTGAAGCTCGCCGTTCCGTCGGCGGACGCCGGCACCGTCGTCTTCTCCGACTCGTCGTCGTTGAACCAGTACTCGTACTCGGTCACCTCAGGCATGCCCGGGCTCAGCGAGACCGTGCTGACCTGGCCCATCATCAGATTCCCGTCGAACTGCACCTGCGGCGCGGTGTCGACGGTGAAGGTGTAGGCCCGCCAGGCGCTGAGCGTGCCACTCGCGTCACGGGTACGCACCCGAAGTGTGTTGAGCCCGCCCACACTCGGCGTGATGCTCACCGTGGTCGGTCCCTCCGGGGCGACCTGAGCGGTCTGGTTCGGCCCCTCGTTGACCTGGTAGATAAACCGGGTCGCGCCGTCCTGGTTGCTGGTGAAGCGGAACTCACCGAGCACGCCGATCCCGCCGGCCGGCCCCCAGGGGGTGTAGAGCCATGACTCGACCGTGGGTCGGCTCTCCCGTACCCAGTAGGAGTGGTAACTGACGTCGGACGTGTTGCCGGCCCGGTCGACGCTCTGCACCGTCAGGTACTGCTGGCCCGCCTCTTCCGGTCGCAGCGTGATCGTCGCGGTGCCGCCCGGACGGTCGGCCTTCACGTCGGTGTCCGGCCAGTACCGGCCCCACCGGAAGGCAACCACGTCGTCGTCGTTGGCGGTGAAGGTGAACTTCCCTGCGACGCCGACGTCACCGGTCGGTTGGTCGGCGTTGGGGTACTCCGGCGAGGTCACCGTAGGTGTGCTCGGCGATGCTGTGTCGACGGTGAAGTAGCACGTCCGCGACCATGGCGACTGTGCGTCGCCGTCGTCGGCCTGGAGTTGCCAGGCGTACGTCCGGCCGTGCTCGAAGCGCAGGTCCAGGTAGTAGGTGTTGAAGCTGACGTTGGGCCAGTGCGAGTAGGTCCGGCTGACCCGCTCCTGACGCTGGCTCTCGTCGTCCACCGGCCAGACAGCCAGTCGTCCGAGCTTGTCCTCTTCCGGGCCGTCGGCGTCGTCCGGCAGGGTCGCGTAGATGTCGGTGCTGGTCGCCGGCAACCAGATCCCTGGTGCCGAGGTGGCGCAGGGACGGCCGGCGAGGACCATCCCGGTTGGCCGCGGCGGCGGGGTGTTGTAGTGGACGGCCAGGGAGGGGGCAGCCTCGTACCGTCGGCCATACCGCTCGTCGGTCTCCTTGTTACCGGCCACCCGCAGGGCGAGGGTGAGGGTCTCCTGGTCGTTCTTCGCCGCCCAGGTGAGCGCCTTCGCGACATCGAACCGCGCGTCCGTCACCGCGCAACCCGACTCGGGTACGCCGGCACTGGCCACCCGGAACTTCTGGGCCGGCTGGTAATCCCAGCGGGAGTCCTCGGTGTAGGGGTCGGTAACCCACACTTCGACCGCGCGGTGCGCACAGTCGTTCGCGTGCGTCTCTTTGGCGGCGAGGGTGGCGGTGACGATCTGCTTGCCGCGCAGACCGGCGACGTCGAAGGTGAAGTAGGAGCGGGTCACGTGCTTTCCGCTCGGATCGACGCGGGCGCCGACCGGAAGATCACCGGATGGGTTCGGGTACGTCTCGTCCGGCGTGGCCCGGTCGACGTAGCCCTGAAGCTGCGGCTCGAGGGTGGCCGTCGGTTGGTAGGTGTTCGCCTCGGCCGCCTGAGCCGGGCCGGCCGGGACCAGCAGCCCCACGGACAGGCTGCCGACAACCACCACACTGAGCGCGGCCCGCCCGATTCGGCTGTTGTTCCGGCTTCGCAGGACCGGCGGCCGGAGCCACCGGCGCCGGTGATGATGCGTCAAGAGTGCCCTCCTCTGTTGTCGCCCGGTGTCGGGCGGCGGCCCGAATCATCGCAAGGTCCACGACATCCGTATCTGCATTAGAGCGAGGGTCGGAAAGGCCCCGACGGGGCTTGAGCAGCCATCTGGGCACGACGGGTCGAGCGAGAAAGGGCTGAAGGGGCGAGCGGATCCAGCCGTCCGGCGGATAGGCGTCCTGAGCCGGTCGTCAACGCAGAACGCGCGGCGGTGACGAGTTCGGAAACTGGCACCGGGGGCTGCCGTAGCTATCCTCTTCAGGTGCTGGCCCGTGTGGAGATTGTTGACACGAGTCCGGCACTTCGAAGGGACTATCGACATGCCCCGTGTGGTACCGGCGGTCATCCGCGCACTCGACATCCTCGAACTGTTCCTGGACTGCCCCCAACTGTCGGCCCGCCAGGTGATGGAGCGGCTCGACCTACCCCGCACCACCGTCCACGAACTGCTCGTCACGCTCGAGGCTCGCTCGTACCTGATCTCCGTCCCGGGCCAACCGGTGCAGTATCGGCTCGGCATGCCGCTGTTCCAGCTCGGTGCGGCGTTCGCCGGCCGGCTTGACCTGGTCCGCGAGGCGCAGTGCGTCGCGAGGGACGTGGCCGCGGCGTGCAACGAGGCGGTCCACGTGGCCGTGCTCGATGGCGCCGATGTCATCTACCTCGTGAAGTTCGACAGCACGCACCCCGTCCGGATGGTCTCTGCGGTCGGGCGACGGCTGCCGGCGCACTGCACGGCGGTCGGCAAGGTACTGCTGTCGGGCCTCGATCAGGCGGGCCTGGACGCCGTCCTGTCGAAGGGCGACCTGCCCGGCATGACACCGGACAGCATCACCGACCCGGACCGCCTACGCGCACATCTTGAACGTGTCCGGGCGGAGAGCGTCGCGGTCGACATCGGCGAGTCTGACAGCGCTATGCGCTGCGTCGCTGCGGCGGTCCGCGACCATTCCGGCGAAACCATCGCCGGGATGAGCTTGTCCGCGCCGATCATCCGCTGGACTCCTCAGGCGCACGTGGAGTGGGCCGGGCTGGTTCGCGAGGGCGCGGCTGCGCTGTCCGCCCGCATGGGCTACCGGGCCCAGCCTCGATAGCCCCGGCTTGCCGTTTTCAACCCGAACCGCATCGAGACATTGACATTCCTCGTGATGTTGCTCTAGCGTCGCGAGCACTCAATACGGTATCTCGAACACAATTCGAGATCTCGAACGGCGGTGGTCCACCGTGACCCGACCGAACTGGAACGTCAGCGCTGCCCTCTCCACCCGGTCGCCGGCCGCCTCATGCTCGTCACGCCACCCAGCGGGCGGCACGCGGGATCTCTCGCGCCACCGCAACGCCACCGTGGCAACCCCACCGTCGAGTACGCGAGCGCACTGACCGATGCGGTCGACGGGGCCGCCGTCGCCCGCATCGGGACACATCTGGAGCACGAGCATCGCAGTCTTCGCCGGGAACGCCTTCGGCGTGCAGCGGTGCGGGGAGATACAAGGAGGCGAATGTCCATGGAGGACAACCCGGTGTGGTCCCGGCGCGGCTTTCTGGGGATGGGGGTGGGGGTGCTCGGCGCAGCCGGTCTGGCCGCGTGCGGGGGCGACGCCGAATCGCCCACCAGGGTGCAGCCGGAAGTTCCGCAGGAGCTCATCGACGCTGCGGCAGCGTTGAAGGGCTCCTCGATGGGGATGCTGTCGCAGAAGCTGTACTCGACGGCGGCGAACGAAGCCCTCGACAGCTCGATCAAGAAGTTCGCCGACACCACCGGGACGAAGATCGAGAACAGTCTGGTCCAGGCCGACGCCGGTGATGTGGTGGCCAAAATCGACGCCGAGGTCAAGGGCGGGGTGGCGCGTGACCTGGCGTTCATGACCGACTCACGGTTCGTCGCGCAGTTTCAGGCGCTGGGCGACCTGGAGGACGTGACGGACGTCGTCCAGGCACTGACGGCCAAATATGGCGAGCCCTGCGCTGAGGCCAAGAACTTCTGCGTCTTCGACGGCAGGTGGTTTGCGATCCCCTACCACTTCATCGGGATCGGGTCGTTCCTGCGCAAGGACTGGATGCAGGACAAGGGCATCGCCCCCAAGGACATCTACAGCTGGGAGGAGCTGCGGGATCTGTGCCTGGAGATCTCCGATCCGACCAAACGCCGGTTCGGCTGGGGCATGACGGTGAATCGGTCCGGTGACGCCAACGGCATGATCGAGGCACTGATCAACGCCTACGGCGGGTCGATCGCCTCCAACGACGGCAGGAAGGTCACGTTCGACTCTCCCGAAACGGTGCAGGCGGCGACCTTCCTGGGCGACATCTACACCAATCCCAAGTACAAGCGGATGCTGCCGCCGGGGGTGGCCAGCTGGACCGACACCAGCAACAACGAGAACTGGCTCGCTGGGGTCCTCGGCTACACCCGCAACCAGTTCAGCGTCTACGCGGACTCCCGGACCAAGAAGAACCCGGTCTACGCGAACACCCACGTGTTCTCCGACTGCATCGGGCCGGCGACCGCCAACCCTCTGCTGCTCGGCCAGTCGCAAGGTTTCGTTGTCTTCAAGGGCGCCAAGAACCCCGCGCTCGCCAAGCTCCTGGCGCAGTACCTGGTCAGCGCGCCCGCGCTGCTCGGGGTGGCGAAGGAGGCACCCGGCCTCGTCATGCCCGCCTGGGAGAAGGTCTGGGACGCCGACCCGTTCTTCACCAGCGGCGACCCGGCGTTCCCCATGCTGCGCAAGATCACCCAGCTGTCGCTGCCGCTGTCCACGAAGAACGGCCTGGCCTTCCCGCAGAAGGCCAGCGCGGGCCAGCAGGCCGCCGGCGCGGCCTACGTCCTCACCGACATGATGCAGCAGGTCGTCCAGGGAACAGCGCCGGCACAGGCCGTGACGGCCGCCCACGCGAAGATGGTGCAGATCTTCAACCAGCAGGGGCTGCCGCAGTGAAATCGGTCCGTCCTGCGCGGGTCCCGGCGGCGAGGATTTCCCCGCCGTCGGGACCTGGCTCTCTCACGGCGACCCAGCGACGGCTGGGTCGTGACTGGCGGCTGGCGGCACTGTTCCTGGCACCGATGGCCGTGCTGGTCGGCGGTCTCGTTCTCGTGCCGATCGCCCGGTCGATCGTCACCAGCACCACGGAACGGCACGGGCAGGACACCGTGTTCGTCGGCCTGGACAACTACCTCGCCCTCGTCAGCGACGAGCAGTTCCACACGGGCGTGGTGAACTCGTTCGTCTTCACCGCGTACGCCGAGGTTTTCAAGGTGGTGCTGGGGCTGTCCGCGGCCCTGCTGCTGCATCAACGACGCCGTGGGCGGGCCGTGCTGGCCGGGCTGCTCCTGGTGCCGTGGGTGGTGCCGACGGTGGTGACGGCGTTCAGCTGGCGCTCGCTGCTCGACCCGATCTTCGGCAGCGTCAACACTCTGCTCACCGTTACGGGGATCGGGCCGCTGCTGGCCAGCGCGCACCTGGTCGACAGCTGGCCCGCGGGCTGGCTGTCCGATCCGTCGCTGGCCATGCCGTCGGTGATCCTCGTCAACATCTGGAAGGGGGTGCCGTTCTTCACCGTGTGTTTCCTCGCGGGGTTGAAGGCCATCCCGGCGGACCTCTACGAGGCGGCGACCATCGACGGCGCGTCGTCGTTGCAGCGGTTCACCCACGTGACGCTGCCCGGACTGCGCCACGTGATCACCGTGACGGTGACCCTGTCGTCGATCTGGACGTTCAACAACTTCGACCTCGTCTGGTTGCTGACGCAGGGCGGCCCGGGCGACGTGACCGCGCCGTACGTGCTCATCGCCTACTCGAAGGCGATCTTGCAGTTGCAGTATGGCGCGGGGGCGGCGGCCACGCTCGTCATGCTGCCGATCATCGGCGGGCTGGTGTTCGTCCTGGTCCGGTTGTTGCGCCAGGACGCCGGCAGCAAACTACCCCGACGGCGTCGGGCAGCGCGGTGGATCGGGACGCGGCGGTGGACCGGGACGGCGCAAAAGGCGCTGCCCTGGGTCGTCGCCGCAGGGGTCACCGGTCTGCTGGCCTGGGCATCGCCACAGATCTTCTGGAAGGCGGCGGTGGTCCTCGGGGTGATTCTGCTGGTCGCGGCGGCGGTCGGCCGGGTGGTCTCGGGCCTCCAGTCCCGGGGCGATCGCCGGGCGTCGTCCCTGGTGTCGGGCCTGGGGTCCGGTGTCGCGCTGGCCGGGTTGCTCGTCTTCACGCTGGGCCCGCTGTACTGGATCGCCGTCACGGCCTTCAAGTCCGAGGGCCAGGTCGTCATGCGCACCGACGACCTGTGGCCAACGCCGTGGACCCTGGAACAGTTCGGTGCCCTGTTCGACAACCAGCCGTTCGGCCGCTGGTATCTCAACACTCTGCTGGTGGCCGCGGCGTCCACCGCGGTGGCGCTGGTCTGCGCCGCCCTGGCGGGCTACGCGCTGGCCCGGCTGCGGTTCCGTGGGGCGCAGGGCTTTACCGTCACGGTGCTGCTCACCTACGTGATGCCGGGGGCGCTGCTGTTCATCCCGTTGTACCAGATGCTCATCGGCGCGCGGCTCACCGACTCGTTGTGGTCTCTGGTGGTGACGTACCCGACCTTCACGCTTCCGTTCGCCACCTGGCTGCTGGTGGGGTACTTCTCGTCGATCCCCGTCGAGCTCGAGGAGGCCGCGCTGGTCGACGGCTGCACCCGCGTCCAGGCGTTCGGCCGGGTGGTGCTGCCCCTCGCCAAGCCAGGGCTGCTGGCAGTCGCGCTCTTCACCTTGACCAACGCCTGGAACGAATTCCTCTTCGCCTTCGTGTTCATCACGAAGGACGAGTACAAGACCCTTCCCGTGGGGATGCAATCGATGATCGCCGGAGACGTCGTGCCGCAGGGACAACTCGCCGCGGCGTCGCTGCTCGTCAGCATCCCCGTGGTGGTCATGTACGCCTTCGGGCAGCGCTTCCTGACCGAAGGGCTCACCGCAGGCGCGGTGAAGGGCTGATCGGGTACGGCTCGACTCCCGACAACTGACCTCAGTCAGGCTTCTCGACCAGCGCCAGATCGGCGACGGTGGGAGAGGACGCCGGCATGGTCCAGAAGGTGGGCGCCGGCGAAGAGCACCCGGGGGGCGACGACCCGCTGACCCCTCGTGTCGTTGATCCAGCTGCGCCCATGGTCATCGCTGACCACGGTGGGGGCACCGACTCAACGAGGAGGTACGCCGATGACCACTCAGCGGGAAACCGTGCAGGTCGATCACGACCTGTTCCGCGCCGTGTACGACTCGCCCGCGGCACTGCCCGGTCGACACCGCTGGACCACCCCGGAGTCGGACGTCCGACGGCTGGAGAAGCTGCTCGGCATGCCGGCGCGCAGCATCGGCGCTCCGCTCTGGGTCAGCGGCGACGAACCGGACTGCCCGAAGTGCGGCCGACGGGTCACCTGGTACGACATCGTCTCGTCGGCGCTCTCCGGACTGCATGACAAGGCCATGATCGCCACCGTCATCCTCGGCGAGCGCAAGTACGTCAACACCGAGGTCCCGGATGCCATCGCCGGCGTGCGCTGCGCCGACTGCCACACCGCGATAGCCGGCCTGCGCAGCTTCAAGTGCCACAACTGGGCGTACGCCTTCGAGGCGCTGGAGGCCGTCCGCGAACGAATGGCCGGCGGTCCCGCGCCGACCTGAGCGAGCCGGCGGCGCTCCGGCACCTCTCACCCGCCCGACCTTCGGCAGCTGCGGTGCCATCTGCCGCGTTCCTGGGGTGTCCGCGAGATGAAGAAGGTATGAACGTGAAGTGAGGTGATGCATGGCCGCCAACGGCAGCATGGACGTTCCGGAGATCAGTGCTGAGTGGTACCGCGACGTCGTCGACGCCGCCGCCGCCAGCCCACATCCGGTGCAGTGGTTCGTCGGGCACGCCACCGGGGGTGTGATCCTGCTGCTCGGCGCGCTGCTGCTGATGGCCGCGCTGAGCCGCCGGTCCGGAGGTCCGCACGACCGGGCACTCGCCCTGATCGCGCCGGCGCCGGCTCTCCTGGCGTTCGCGGGCAGCGAGTGGTTCAAGACCGTGGTGGACGAGGATCGCCCCTGCCGGACTGTCGGTCGGGCGATCATCGCGGGCGCCTGTCCACCCCCGGGTGACTGGTCGTTCCCCAGCAACCACGCCACCGTGGCCGGCGCGCTGGCGGTCACCACGCTGCTGCTCTCCCGCCGACTCGGCCTGATCGCGCTGCCACTGGCCGCGCTCGCCGCCTTCTCCCGAGTCTTCGTAGGGTTGCACTACCCACACGACGTGCTCGCGGGTGTGCTGTTCGGTGCGCTGGTCGCCGTGGTGGCAACCCCGTTGCTGGCCCGCCCAACCGCCGAGGTGCTGCGCCGCCGGGCCGACCGCGCCAACAGCCCAATCCCCAAACTGGCGGGCCGCTCCCGTCCCTGACCCCGCGACGCGCGTCAACTGGCCAGCAGGAGCGCGCCCACCGTGCCAAGCAGCAGGAACGGGCCGAACGGCAGGTGCGTGCTCCAGCGGGCACGGCGCACGGCCAGCAGGCCCAGACTCACCAGGGCGGACAACCCGAATGCCAGCAGCAGCCCGAGAAGCAGCACCGGCCAGCCGTACCAGCCGAGCAGCGCTCCCGCGCTGAGCGCCAACTTGGCGTCACCCAACCCGAAGCCACGGCGGCCGAGCAACAACGTGCTGCTGGCGAAGAACAGCGCCAGTCCCGCGCCGGCGATGACGGCCCGCAGCCAGTGCCCCGGCTCGGCATCGAGCGCGGCCGCGCCGAGCAGCAGCCAGGACCCGGCCGCCGCTGGCAGGGTGAGCCGATCCGGTAACCGGTGCACGGCCAGGTCGACGAAGACCGCCGGGATCGTCCAACCGAGCCACCAGGCCAGCGCCGGCAGCGCCCCGCCCGGCGGCCCGGCCAACGCCAGCAGCACCACCGTCGCAAACACGGCCAGCTCGACCGTGCCCGGCGGCGGACCGACCCGTGCCCGGCATCGACCGCACCGGGCTGCCGGCCCCAGCGCCGGCCAGGGCCGGGTCAGGCCGACCGGGGCGCCGCAGGCGTCGCAGCCGGTCCGGCTCGGCATACCCGGGGGTACGGCGTAGCGCAGCGCAGCCACCCGCATCAGCGGGCTGACCGCGAGGATCGCGAGCACGGTCGAGAGCCGGGTGCGAGCCACAGCCGAGACGAGCGCCGCTCGTGGACGCCAAGGAGGCGTGGCCTGGCGGGCGGGTTCTGTCGTGCCACCGGACGGCGGGGGCGCCGGGCCCCGGTCGGGTGGGTCTTCCCGACCCGGGACAGCTGCCGGGGGGCCGGTCAGCGCCATGTCGCCTCCCTCGTGCCCCAGCGGTTCCCCACAAAGGTGAACACGGATCGTAACTGAACGATCGCTATGGTGTAGCGGATGGCGCAGAAAGCGACCTGCCCGCTCGACCGCCGGAGAGCCCTCCCGGCCACGTCCAGGCCCAGCGCCCCGTTGGGCGAGGCACTCCGTCGACCGGTTGACAACTCCGCTCGGATGCCGGGATGAGGCCGCGATGTCCCAGTCTCGGGACCGCCGACGAGGCCGGTGCGCCCCTCGCCGACCCGGCGACGCCCAATCATTGACGACCCCTCGCTCGGCCATTGCCGGGGGCGCAGTGCGGACACCCGCCACCACCACCTGTCATCACGCAGAGTGTTCACTTGAATTGCCTCTGTTGCATCGGCGAGCGTCAGCCTATGCTCGCCCCTTGGGTGTGACGCAAGCCTCACCTTCACAACGAGCGACACAGGACCTTGCATTTGTAAAAGATCCGTAACGGTGAATGCAGAAGCGCAATGAAGGGCTCCGGATGTGCTGATCCGGGCGCGCTTCTGCATGCCCGACGGCGGTGACCCGTCACCGCATCGGGCGACCACGAGGAGGCTCGACGGTGCGCGGACGGCAGCTCAGACGAGCGGCAATCTGCCTGCTGGTGGTCGTGGCGGCGGTGCCGGTCGCCGCCTGCGCCAGCAGACGGGAGGCGGTCGAACGGCCGACGGCAGCCCGTGACGACGGACAACGGACCGATCCCGATGTCGAACGGCGAGCTGCCGAAAAGGCGGCACTTGACGCGTACTCCGGTTATCTCGCGGCCTCGCGTACGGCGAGCGGGCGCAGTGATCCGCGCGCGCCGGAACTGTCCCGGTTTATCGCTGATCCGCTTCTGACTCGGGTCCAGTTGTCCATTCGCGACGCTAAGGAGCACGGCGCTATGCGTACCGGGACGTTGAAGTCCGACCCGACCGTGACCGCCGTCAGCCTGGACGCGAAGCCGGCCACCGTCCAGATCCAGGACTGCCTGGACACGACCGGCTACCGGCTGGTCTTCGCCAAGGACAAACGCGTGGTCCCGGGCAGTGGGGGTGGCAGACACCTCTCCACCGCCACCGCGACCCGATATCCCGACGGCCGCTGGCTGATCAACGCCGGCGTGACGCACCGGGACCAGCCGTGCTGACCTGGGGAGGCAGGGGCGCTTCCGCCCGTACCTCCCGGGCCGGGGCATCCCGGCGGGCACTCGCCGGGATCGGCCTCACGCTCCTGCTGGTGGTCGGCGCAACCCTGCCGGCCGCCGCCGCTCGACGCGCCGACCCGGGGGCCGGCTGCCCGCCCGACCAGCCCGACTGCAGCGTCTGGGACGACGAACCCGGCACCCCGGGCGGTGGCGGCGACGGCGGGAACAACGGCGGCGGGGACAACGGCGGCGGTGGCGGTGGCGGCGGCTGCCGATGGAACGGGCGGGTCATTCCCTGCTACGACGATCTGCTGGGCTGGTTCAACAACAGCGACGGCTGCTACTACAAGCTTGAGCAGCCCCAACCGGCCAACACCCCCGAAGGCCAGCAGTGGTACCTGCTGACCTGCAACGGCGGCGACCAGGGCAGTCAGCGCGAGGAACTGCGGGACGGGCCGCCGCCCGGTTACGGCGCGCCGCCCGACCCGGAGGAGTTGGCCCGTCGCGCCCTGGCGTCGATCAAGCTGCTGCCGGCACCGCTGAAGGTCGCACCCCGCAAGAGCATCGGCCCCGGCCTGGTCGGCCTGCCCGTGTGGATGTGGGCAGCACCGAGCAAGAGCTACTTCGGCCCGCTGACCGCGTCCGCCTCCGACCGGGGCGTGACCGTCACCATCGAGGCGAAGGTCGACCGGATCGTCTGGGACATGGGCAACAAGCAGGAAGTCACCTGCGATGGTCCCGGCACGCCGTACGACGCGAAGGGCGATCGTGCCGGCAGCACCTCCCCGGACTGCGGCTACGACAAGGGCTACCAGAAGGCCGGCACCTACCGCGTGGGCGCCACCACGCACTGGACGGTGCGCTGGAGCGGCGGTGGCGAGAGCGGAGTGATTCCGGTGACCCGGACCAGCGGCACGGTGCAGATCCAGATCAACGAACTCCAGGTGGTGACCCGATGAGCCTCGCGACACGCAACGGGACCGGATCGGTGGACGCGCCGGTCAGCCCGCCCAAGGTGGTCCGACAACGGCGGGTCCGCCCGGGGCTGCTCGGTCTCGCCGTCCTCCTGATCGCCCTGGGTGGGCTGGGCGCGGCGTTCGCGGTCACCTCGGTCCGGGCCACCGGCAGCTACCTCGCCGTGGCCCGGCCGGTGAAGGTGGGCCAAGAGATCAGCACCGCCGACCTCAGCACCGTGCAGGTCGCCGGTGGCCAGGGGCTACGCCCGGTGCCCGCCGGCCGGCTGGACGAGGTGGTCGGCAAGCGGGCCGCAGTGGCGCTGGTCCCGGGCACCCTGCTCACCCTGGGGCAGGTCACCGACGATCCGCTGCTCGGCCCCGGTCAGCAGCAGATCGCGCTCGGCCTGAAGACCGCCCAGGTGCCGGCCCGCGAACTGCACCCCGGTGACAAGGTCCTGCTGGTGAGCACCCCGGACCGCAGCAGCACCACCGGGGACACGGACGCCGCCGGCACCAGGTTCTCGGCCACCGTGATCGACATGGTCAGCCCGGCCAACGACGACAAGGTGCTGTACCTGGCGCTACCCACCCGGGACGTGCCCGCGGTGGTGGCGCTCGCCGCGCAGGCGCGGATCGCCGTCGTGCTGACCGAGGCAGCCTGAGTATGGCGATCATCGCGCTGGTGTCCGCGAAGGGTTCGCCCGGCGTCACGACCTCGGCGCTGGCCTGCGCGCTGGCCTGGCACCGACGGCTGGTGCTCGCCGAGTGCGACCCGGCCGGCGGCTCGATCCTCGCCGGCTACCTCGGCGGCCAACTCGACGGCCCGCGCGGCATCGGGGAACTGGCCGTCGGAGAGCTGCGCGACGGCAACCTGGAAACCGCATTCTGGTCGCAGCTGGTCGACCTGGACGCGCCCCGCCGGGAACGGCTGCTGCTGCCCGGGCTCGTCGACCCGACCCAGGGTGGCAGCGTCACCCCGCTCTGGCAGCGCTTCGCCGACTATTTCAACGCCCTGGACCGGGGCACCCCCGGCTACGACGTGGTCGTCGACTGTGGGCGGCTGCACGTGACCGGGCCGCCATGGCCGGTGCTGCGGGCCGCCTCGGTGGTGCTGCTGGTCACCCGGGCGCAACTGCCAGACCTCTCCGGCACCCGTGCGGTGGTCACCGCGATCGAACGGGACTTCGCCGAGCACCGGGTGCCGCCGGGCACCCTGCGGCTGCTGCTGGTCGGCGACGGGCACGGGCGAGCCGAGATCAGCCGTGCCCTGAAGCTGCCGGTGATCGCACGGCTGCCGCACGACCCGCGTACCGCCGGGGTGCTCGCCCTGGGCGGGACCGTCCGGGCCGGACGGCCGCTGCTGCGCGCGGCGGCCGCGCTGGAGGTGCCGATCGGCGCGCTCCTGGAGCGGCGGCGGGCCCGGCTGGCGTGGCCCGTGCAGCAGGGGGTGCCCGATGCGATTTGAGCCGGTCTCCACCGACCCGCGCCAACAGCCGCCGGGCGTCACCTCCACCGCGCCGCCACTGGTCGTGCCGAACGGCCGGCACCACCAGTCCGCGCCGATGCCGCAGCAGGTGCCCGCGGCCACGCCGCCGCCGGAGTCGTCGCCCCGGCCCCGGATGGACTTCCAGGTGGTCCGGGAGCTACGCCGGGAACTCACCGAGCGGCTCACCCTGTGGCAGCGCGGCCGGGAGTTCACCGTCGACGAGGAGGACACCGAACGGGCCCGGCTCGCCGTCACGGTGGTCGCCGAGTACGCGGACGCGGTTCGCCGGGCCGGCACGCCGATGGCCGCCGGTGAGGAACGCCTGCTGCTCGACCAGGTGACCGCCGAGCTGGTCGGGCTCGGCCGGCTACAGACCCTGCTGGTCGACGACACCATCGAGGAGGTGCACATCCTCGGCTGCGACCAGGTACGCATCACCCGGCACGGCGGCGGGGTGGACTGGGCCGAGCCGATCGCCGACAGTGACGCCGAGCTGGTGGAGATCCTCCAGGCGGCGGCCCGCCGGGCGGGCGCGACCGAGCGGTCCCTGTCCACCGTGAAGCCCACCCTCGACCTGCAACTGCCCGACGGCAGCCGGCTCGCTGCGGTGTTCCTGGTCAGCCACCGCCCATACGCGGTGATCCGCAAGCACAACACCCTGGACGTGAGCCTCGACGACGTCGCGGGCGCCCGGGGTGACCTGGACGAGATGATCGACCCGCTGCTGCGCGACTTCCTTCGCGCGGCGATGCGCGCCGGCCTGAACATCATGGTCGCCGGGCTGGCCGGCGCCGGTAAGACCACGATCATCCGGGCGCTGATGAACGAGATCCCGCCCGACGAGCCGTACGTGCTGCTGGAGGAGAGCCGGGAGCTGCTCCCGGCCCGCCGCCGGGAACGGCACCGGGCGGTGATGAGCTTCGAGGCCCGGGAGGGCCACGGCGAGCGCGGCTTCGACGGTCGTCCAGCGGGTGAGGTGACCATCGCCGACCTGATCCCACTGTCGCTGCGGATGGGCGTACTGCGGATCATCGTGGGCGAGGTGCGGTCCCGGGAGATCGTGCCGATGCTCCAGGCGATGACCACCAGCCGGGGCTCGATGTGCACCATCCACGCCCGCACATCTGCCGGGGTGGGTGAACGGATCGTCGAGCTGGCGCTGGCGCACGGCCGCGAGATGACCGTCGACCAGGCCCGCCGGATGGCTGGCAACGCCCTCGACCTGATCGTCTACGTCACCGTCGAGGACGAGACCGCGATCGGCGGGCGTAAACACCGGTTCGTCTCGCATGTGGAGGAGGTGATCGGCGCCGGCGAAGCTGGTCGGATCACCACCACCACGGTCTTCGGGCCCGGCCCGGACGGTCGTGCGGTCCCCCGGCACCTGCCGGAGCGGGTCCGCGACCAACTGCTGCGGGTGGGTTACGACGCGCGGCTGCTGACCCGGTGGATCGAGGCCGGCGCCGGAGCCTGGCGACGTCCCCGGCAAACCCGACTGGCCCGGCGGGTGACCTGATGCCGGGCAGCCTGGAGTTGATCGCAGTGGTCTCCGGGGCCGCCTGTGTGGCCGGGCTGCTGCTGGCCGTGGTCGCGCTGGTCGGCACCCGTCGACCCCCCGGGCCGCGCCCGGGTGGTGGGCCCGGCCTCGGTCGACTGTGGCGCGGACCGGGCGCCACCCCGGCTGAGCAGCGGTCCTACCAGGCCCTGCTGGTCGCCGCGCTGGTCGCTGGCGCGTTGGCATTTCTGCTGACCGGGCTGCCGGTGGTGGGCCTGCTGGTGGCGGTGGCGGTACCCGGTACCCCGTGGTTGTTCGGAGTGGGCAAGGCCGAGCAGAAGGCGATCGCCCGGATCGAGGCGGTGGGCGAGTGGACCCGCCGACTCAAGGACGTCTCCGGCACCGGGCAGGGCCTCCAACAGTCGATCATCGGCACGATCGGCAGCGTGCCACCCGGCGTCGAGGACGAGGTGCGGCTGCTCGCCGCCCGTCTGCAGGCCGGCTGGATGGCCCGCTCGGCGCTGCTGGCCTTCGCCGACGAGATCGGTGACCCGGTCTGCGACCAGGTGGTCGCGGCGTTGATCCTGCACCTCTCGGACCGGGGTGAACGGCTGGGTGACGTGCTCGGCTCGATCGCCGGCGCGGCGTCCGCGGAGGTGGCCACCCGCCGGGAGATCGAGGCCAAGCGCACCCAGCCCCGGTTCGCGGTCCGCTTCCTCACCGGAATGACCCTGGCGACCCTGGCGTACGGGCTGATCAACACCGAGTACATCAAGCCGTACGGCACGCCAGTGGGTCAGGTGGTGATGGCCGCCCTCGGCGCCGCCTTCATCGGCCTGTTGGCCTGGGTGCGGTCGATGAGCCAGCCGCAGCGGCCGGCCCGGTTCCTGCCGGCGCCCGACCCCAGCGAGGTGATCGCGTGATCGTGAACTGGCAGTTGGCCATCGCGGTCTGTGGTGGTGCCGGGATCGGGTTCGGCGTGTTCCTGGTGATCCGGGAGCTGGTGCCGGCGACCCCGGCGCTCGGGCCGGCGCTGCGCCGGCTGCACCCGCCGGCGGGCACCGGTCGGGTCGCCGCTCCCGCTTCCCGACGTCTGGACTGGCTGACCGGGTTGTCCCGCTGGCTGCGCCCGCCGCACCGGCAGCTCGCCCTGATCGGTCAGACCCCCGAGCAGTACGCGCTGTCGGTGCTGCTCTCCGCGCTGATCGGGCTGGCCACGCCGACCCTGCTCGGGGTGGTGCTGTTGGTGCTCGGCGTCTCGTTTCCGCTGGTCGTACCGGTGCTCGGCAGCCTCGGCCTGGCACTGATGGGCGGGTTGCTGGCACATCGGGCCGTACTGACCAAGGCCGACGCCGCCCGGGACGAGTTCCGTCAGGCCGTCTGCACCTACCTGGACCTGGTGGCGTTGCAGCTCTCCGCCGCGCACGGGCCGGTGCAGTCGCTGGAGCGGGCGGCGGCGGTCTGCGACGGCTGGGTGTTCGACCGACTCCAGGAGTCGCTGCGGATCGCCCAGATGCAGATGCACGCACCCTGGGACGAGCTGCGCGACCTCGCCGACAAGATCGGCATTCCGGAGCTGGGCGACGTGGGCGCGATCATGCGTTCCTCCGGCAGCGAGGGCGCGCAGGTGCACGAGACCCTGCGCAGCCGGGCCGACTCGCTACGCGACCAGATCCGCACCGACAACCTCGCCCGCGCCGAGGGCGTGACCAGCCGACTCGACATTCCGGGCGCACTGCTCGTCTTCGTGCTGCTCGGTTTCGTCGTCTATCCGTTCATCGCCCGTATCTGACCCCGTCTCATGAAGGAGCACGCCATGTCCATCCTCAGCTATCTGCACGTCGTGCTGACGACGCGCCTGGTCGAGCTTCGCCGCGACAGCGAGCGCGGCGACAGCCCAGTGCCGACCGCAGTGATCATCTTCGGACTGGTCTTCGTGGCGACCATCGTCACCGGTCTGGCCCTGAGCAAGGCCAACGACTGGATGACCAACATTCCGACCCACGTGGACCCGAAGTAGCCGACGTGCGCCGAGCCGCGTTCTCGAGGTGGCACCGGGCGGGCACCGCCGCCCGGCGTCACCTCGCGGCCGGCGACCGGGAGCGGGGTGCCAACCCGGTGGAACTGGCCGTGATGATGCCGCTCATCCTGGTGCTGCTCTTCGCCTCGATCCAGGTCGCGGCCGTCTTCCTCGCCCGCTCCACCGCGTTGAACGCCGCGCAGAGCGGCGTCAACGCTGAGCGGTTGTACCAGGCCGGGAACGGCGCCGGGGTCAACAGCGCCACCCGCTTTCTCCGGGCCGCCGGCGGCTGGCTGGTCGGCTGGGACAAGACCGGCCCGAGTTGCGTCACCACCGACACAGAGGTGACCTGCACGGTGAGCGGTCGGTCCCTGTCGGTGGTACCAGGCGTGGACTTCGCGGTGCGACAAACCGCCCACGGGACGGTGGAAAGGGTGACCCCGCCATGACCCGCACCGCCGAGCGGGGCTCGGTCTCCATCGAGGTGGCGGTGCTCGCGCCGGCGTTCATCGCGCTGATGGTGCTGGCCGGCGTGGTCGGGCGCAGCGCGGTCGCGGCGGAGGCGATCGACGCCGCCGCGCACGACGCCGCCCGCGCCGCCTCGATCTCCCGGGACTCCGGCACCGCCCGGGCCGAGGCGTTGAAGGCCGCCCGAAAGCAGCTGGACTGGCACGACTTGGCCTGCACCAACGACCTGAGCCCGACGTTCACCGGCTCGGTGGCCGGCAAGTCCACCAGCTTCGACGCCGCCTTCAACAGCCCGGTCGGTGTGGACGCCACGGTGACCGTGGCGATCACTTGCCTGGTGTCCTTCAAGGACATCTCGCTCGACGTCCTGCCCGGAATGCCGACCGACAAGCGGATCACGGCGAAGTTCACGTCGCCACTGGACCGCTACCGGAGCAGAGCGCTCGGGTCCGGGACGGCGGGCGTGGGATCGGGCCACCGTTGGGCCGACCGCAGCCGAGGTCTCCGATGACTGGGCTTCTTGGCGGGTCAGGAAAGTGGGGCCGGGCGGACTCACACGGCGAGCACGGCCGGGTGAGCATCTTCCTGGCGGTGACGATGATCGGCGTACTCGCCATCGTGGGCCTCTCCTTCGATGGCGCCGGGCAGCTACGCACCCTGCAACGTGCCGAGAACCTGGCCGCCGAGGCGGCCCGCGCTGGCGGTCAGGCCATCGACCGGGCCACCGCGATCGAGGGCGGGCCGAAGCGGATCGATCAGCCGGAAGCCATCGTGGCGGTGGCCCACTACCTGACCGCGGCCGGCACCGCCGGCCACACCGTGAGCTTCCCGGAGGTCGGCGGGGAGGCCCTGATCCGGGTAACCGTCACGATCACCTACCACCGCTCGATGCTCGGGCTGTTCGGCTTCAAGGACACGGTCACCGTCACCGGCGAGGCGACCGCGCGAGCCATCACCGCAGGACCGTAGGAAGGAAGGCAGCCATGCCCGCAGCGGGTGGGTCCGTCGTACGGCGGATCGGACGGATCTTCACGGGCATTGGCGCGCTGGCCGTGCTGTGTGCGCTGCTCGCCGGCGCGCCGATCGCGCTGCTGGCCTTCGCTGGCAACCCCCTGCCTGATCACCTGCCCACGATCAGTGCGGTGAGCACCGCGCTGACCAGCCGGGACGACGGTCAGCTCTTCCTGCGGGCACTGGCTGTCGCCGGCTGGTTCGGCTGGGCCACGTTCGCCTTCTCCGTCCTCGTCGAGTTGGGGGCACAGACCCTGCGCCGACCCGCGCCGAAGCTGCCCGGGATGGGCCGCCAGCAGAAGGCCGCCGCCGCGCTGGTCGGCTCGGTCGCGCTGATCCTCGCCGCCAGCCCGGCCGCCGCCAGTGCCGCAGCGGTCTACGGCGCCCCGGCGTACGCGAGTCCGGACGCGACGGCCGTCGTCACCCTGACCGCGCCGACCCGCGCGGGCACGACCCCCGACACGGCGGCCCCGCTGACCCGGACCGGGTTGCTCGGCCTGGCCGGGACCGGGCTCACCGCACCCGGCGGCTCCGCAGCGGACGGCGAAGCTGCGCCGGTGTACCGGGTAGCCCGGGGCGACTACCTCGGTGAGGTGGCCGAGCGTTACCTGGACGAGTTCGGCGACTACCGACAGCTCGCCAAGCTGAACAAGCTCGACGACCCGGACCGGATCCGCCCCGGCCAACTGCTCCGGTTGCCCACCGAGGCCGCCGACCAGGGTTCCCGGCAGCACGCCACCGGCCGGCTGGTCGACCGGCCCGCAGCGCCAAACCCGCCTGCGCCCCCGCCGACGCCCGAGCGGACCGCGCCGGAGCGGGTGGATCCGGCACCAACCAGCGGTACGGGGTCAGCAGGCCAACCACCCGCGATGACCGTCGGCGCAGCCCGAGCCGGCACGACCGACCGGGTGAACCGACCGCTGGCGGTCTCCGCCGTACTCGCCGTGGCGAGCATCGTCGGCGCCCAGATCGGCGCAGTACTCGGGCTGCGCCGCCGTCCCGCCACCGCCGGGGCGGCTCCCCGGTTGGCCACGTCCTCCCGCACACCCCGGGGCGGCACGGGCCGAACCAGCAGCGCCGCTCGGCGGACCAGCGGTGGGACGGCTGGAAGCGGTGCCGCGTGGGCCGCCAGCCGAGCGGCCGCGGCCATCGAAGCACCGGCATCGCGGAACGACGGCGCGGCCTCGATCGGCAACGACATGGCACCTCGCGACGGCGGCACCGCACCGAACGGCAGCGGGACGGCGCCCGCCGGGGCGTCGGGCTGGGGTGGTGACGACGGTTGGGCTGACGACAGTGCCGATGGCGGGCTGTTCGCCGGCGGGCACGGTCTGGACTCCGCACCGGACGGACCGCCGGTCGGCCGACACCGACGCAGCTGATCCGAACGCCCAGCGCGAGCGGGAAGCCGCCGTCGACGGGGCTCGGGGGGCGAGGTGTCCGGAGAGCGTGATGACTCTGAGGCATAAATATGACTCACCGGCATCAACGTCATTGGCAACACCGCCTCCAGGGCGCGGAGCGTCGGCGCCGGGCAGGCCAGTCAGGGCAGGCGGTCAGGGCACGCGGTCAGGGCAGGCGGCTCAGGGCAGGCGGCTCAGGGCAGGCGGGTCTGGAGCACGCCGTTCTGGATCCGGGTCGGCAGGATCTGTTGGTCGTTGCCGGACGGCCCCTGCATGACCTCGCCGCCGTTGAGCCGGAACGCGCTGCCGTGCCATGGGCAGACCACGCAGGCGTGGCCGTCGATCTCCTGCACTTCGCCCTCGCCGAGCGGCCCGCTCTGGTGCGGGCAGCGCTCCAACATCACGGTCACCTCGTCACCGTGCCGGTAAAGGATCACCGAGATGTCGTTGTCCACCTCTCGGGTGATGAGGGTGCGCTGCGGCAACGCCGCCATGTCGATGAGCGAGTGCCAGCCGTCGGTCATCCGATGCAACTCGGAGATGCTCTGGTTGACCTGCGCCCCCTGCTTGTACGCGAGGTGACCCCCGACATACGCCCCGAAGCTCACGGTGGAGAGCCCGAGAAAGCCGAGGGCTCGCCCGACGCCGTGTCGGCCGGACAGCCGCGCGGCCAACGAGCCGGCGTAGAGCGTCACGCCGACGGTGTTGGCCACGGCGTGCACCAGGCCGACCCGGCGCTGGTCCCGGGCGAGTGCCGCCCAGTCGTTCAGTCCGGTGACCGCCGCCGGTAGCGCGCTGACGGTGCCCAGGCCGACCAGCACGGTGGCGGGCCGGCGTTGCCCGGACATCAGGTCCAGCACCGCGGCGCTGATCCACGCGCCGACCGGCACCTGCACCATCGCCGGATGCAGAGGATGCCCGAGGGTCACCCCGTGCAGCAGGTCCCGCAGCCGCCGCGGACGCAGCGTGCCAAGGACGACCCGCTGCAACCGGTCACCTGCCCGGTCCAGCCCGGCTGCCTGCTCAACTTTCGTCAGAAGCGCTCGCACGAGTACCGACTTCCCGGCGAACGCCGTCGCAAACCGGTCGGCGGTGACAAACCTGCCGGGCCACGCCCACCGCCGATCTGCAGTTGCTGTCCCGTCAATTCGCACCTTCGGCGCAGATCGGCGACAGGATGTGCAAGATCGACGGGGATTGTGGGTGTGGTGCGGGGCGGGCATGCTGAGTTGATGGGTGTACGGGTGGAGCGGGCCGGGCCGGTCACCACGGTCGTGCTGGATCGGGAGGCGGCTCGGAACGCCGTCGACGGGCCGACGGCCCGAGCGCTGGCGGACGCCTTCCGCGCCTTCGAGGCCGACCGGGACGCGGCGGTGGCCGTGCTCTGGGGCGCCGGTGGCACGTTCTGTTCCGGCGCCGACCTCAAGGCGATCGGCACTCCGAGCGGCAACCGGGTCGAGCCGGAGGGCGACGGCCCGATGGGTCCGACCCGGATGGCGCTCAGCAAACCGGTGATCGCCGCGATCTCCGGGTACGCGGTGGCCGGCGGGCTCGAGTTGGCGCTCTGGTGCGACCTGCGGGTCGCCGAGTCCGACGCGACACTCGGGGTGTTCTGCCGCCGCTGGGGAGTGCCGCTGATCGACGGCGGCACGGTCCGGCTGCCCCGGTTGATCGGCGAGAGCCGGGCCATGGATCTGATCCTCACCGGTCGCCCGGTGCCGGCGGCTGAGGCGTACGCGATGGGGTTGGTCAATCGGTTGGTGCCGCCCGGCCAGGCGCGGGCCGCGGCCGAGGAGCTGGCGGCGGCGATTGCCCGGCACCCGCAGACCTGCCTGCGCAACGACCGGGCGGCGATGCTGGCCGGTGGCGGGCGGCCCGAGCCGGAGGCGTTGGCGACCGAGTTGGCGTACGGGATGGACTCGTTGGCCACGGACGCGGTGGCCGGCGCGGCCCGGTTCACGGCGGGGGCGGGCCGGCACGGCACGATGCCGCCGGGAGGAGGGACCCTCCCGGCGGCACCCGGTGCGAGCTAGATCAGTTGCGGTTGATGGTGAAGGTTGATGTGGGGTTCTGGATGTCCACCGCGTTGTTGCTCAGCCGGAGGTTGTTGAAGGTGACGGACCCGACGGCCGGCCCCTGCCCGGTTTCCGGCATCGGGTTGGCCCAGATGCCGAAGCCGGACTTCGCGTCGTAGGCGTCACCGCTCTTTTGCGCCCCGCTGATCGAGACGTTCGTGAAGACCGTGTCGGTGATCGGGTTCTGCGGTTGCCCGCCGACATAGTTGGTCTGGAACATGATGCCGCTGTAGGTCGGGTCGATGATGTCCACGTCGCTGACCCGGATGCCCTGGAACACCTTCGAGGCGGAGAAGATCCAGATGGCCGGGAAGGTCTGCGCACCCCAGAAGTGCCCTCCGGCCCGAACGATCGAAATGTTCTCGAATCGGGTTGGCGGGTTGGCACCGAAGCCGTTCATCGGATAACCGAAGTCGAGTGAGCTGATGGTGATGCCCGAGTAGACCAGGGTGTCCGCGATGTAGATGTTGCGGAACGTGTTGCCGTAGCCGCCGTACACGGCGACGGCGGCGGCCCGCCAGGTCAGGGTCGAGGTCAGGTTCTCGTAGATGTTGTCCTTCATGTCGGCGCCGCCCGCGTCGATCGCCGAGAACAGCGCGAAGCTGTCGTCGCCGGTGGCCCGGGCGTCGTTGTTGCTGACCAGGTTGTTGGTGCTGCCGTTGGTCATGTTGATGCCGTCGGCGAACATGTTCCGGATCCGAGAGTTCTTGATGGTCATGTAGTCGGTGTTCGCGCCCCAGTAGAGGCACACCATGTGCTCGTTCCAGATGTTGTCGATCACGATGTTCGACACGTTGGAGAAGTCGAACACCTTGCCCGGACCGTCGATCCGCGAGGTGTAGTTGCCGAAGTAGGCGAAGTTCTTGAACGACGAGTTCGCCGCCGACGCCTCGGCCCGGAAGCCGATGTCGGTGTTGTCCTGGCCCGACGGGGCATTGAACCGGGTGTACCAGGGGCCGGCACCGGTCACCTGGACCGCCTTGCCGTACACCTGGAACTTGGACGCGGTGGAGTAGTTGCCGGCGGGCAGGTAGACCCCGACCAGGTTGCCGGTGGTGTCCATCCGCACCCGGTCCAGGGCGTTCTGCACGTCCTGGTGGGTGAAACCGGTCGGCGTGGTGTAGCGGGCCGGGTCCGGGTTGCCGATCGGCGACACCTGCTCGGTGTTGATGAAGTCGATCGCGTACGTGGTGGTGTTGGCCGGGTCCTTCTGCAGGCGGATCTTGCTGCCGGCCGGGACGGTGGAGTTGAGCATGACGTTGGCTTCGTCGTAGATGTGCCGCGGGCCGCCCGCGCCAGGCGAGTTGCCCGGACCGGCCTCGTTGCCGTAGAGCCAGGCGTACCGGGACGTCAGATCGATGGCCTTGTGAAACGTGCCGTTGACGTAGACGTTCAGCGTCGAGTTGATTCCCCCGCCGCCCGGTGCGTCCGGGATGGAGAAGCGGGTGACCAGCGTGTTGGTGCTGGCCCGGGTGGTGAACTCGACATAGCTGCCGGTCGAGTTGAGAGTCACCGCCCGCCGACCGGACGCCTCACCGGCCAGATCGCCGACGGTCCGGTTCGGGCCGACGACGGCGGCGCCGCCACCGACAACGCCTTCCTCGGCCTCGTACATGTCGTACGGCATGTTGGCGCCGCGCCCCACGAAGAGCGGACGGTCGCTGGTGTTGTTGGCCTGCTTGACCGGCAACTCGTTGCCGTCGACGGCGAGCACCACCCGGACGGTGTACCTGCCGTTCGCGGCGGTCCAGGTGCCCAGGCTGATCGGGCCGACCGTCGCGCCAGCGTTGATCACGCCGGAGTACGAGCCGGTCAACGTACGGACCACAGTGCCGGACTCGTTGAGCACGGTCAGGGTGATGCCGTGCGAGCCGGACGCGGACGCCTGGTTGCCGGCGTTGCGGATCGACACCGAGAAGGTGACCGTGTTGCCGGCCGACGGGTTGCCCGGTGACCAGGCGACCGCCGAGGCGACCAGGTCGGAGCTGGCGACGGCGCTGACCACCAGCGGGCTGGGGTTGGTGTAGCTGTTGTTGGTGTCGTCCTGCTCGACGACGGTGTTCGACTCGTCGACCTTCGCACTGAGCGGGTAGCTGCCCGCGTCGCGGGTGCCGATGCTGGCGCTGACTGTGGTCGAGGCGCCGGCCGCGAGGCCGCCGACCGACGCGGTGCCGACCCGGGTGGAGCCCAGGTAGAAGTTGACGTTTGTGGCGCCGGAAGCCGCCGAGCCGGCGTTACGAACGGTGGCCGACAGCGTGATGGTGCTCGTCTCCACCGGCGCGGACGGGCTGAACGACATGCCGGTGACGGTCAGGTCCGGGTTCGGTGCCGGGGTGCCGATGACCTGGAACTCGGCCACCTGTCCGGCCGGGGCACCGGTGTTCGAGGCGATCGAGAGCCGAACGTCGGCCGCCGCACCCGAGACCGGGATGGTGACGGCGTTGCCGGTGGCCGGGTTGAAGCTGTAGTTCGCCGCGCCGACCAGGGTGGTGAACGTCGACGAGCCCTGGTCCCGGCCGAGCACGGTGATGTTCTGCGTACGCGCACCCCAGGCCGGGTCCGGATTCAGCTTCAGCACGATCTGGCTGAGGCTGGCGTTCGCGCCGAGCTGAACGGTCAGCGTGCTCGGGTTGCCGTTGCCCTCCCAGTAGGTGGCCACGTTGTTGTCGTTGGCGTTGGTGGCCACGTACGTGTGCACGTACCCGGAGGCGGTGATCGGCTTGCCGACCGCCAGGTTGGTGCCCACCGGCGGGGTGCCGGTCCGGGTCACGGTGTTGCTGTTCGCCGACTGGTTGCCGGCCGCGTCCTTGGCCCGCACGTAGTACGAGACCGTGGCGGTGTCCGCCTGGCTGTCGGTGTACGTGAGCGTCGAGCCGCCGACGCTGCCGCGCAGCGCGCCGTTGGCGTAGACGTCGTACCCGGTCACCCCGACGTTGTCGGTGGACGCGGACCAGTTGAGCTGGATCTGCCCGCTGGTGGGCTGGGTGTACCCCAGGTTGCCGGGGGCGCTGGGGGCCTGGGTGTCGGGGCTGCCGACGGCGCCGTAGACCTCGACCTCGGAGAACTGTGCGGCCGGCCAGCCGGTGTTGCCGGTGACCTGCACCCGAACGTAACGGGTGCTGGCGGCCGTGAAGTTGACGGTCGCGGTGTTGCCGCTCCCCGGGTTGAAGGTGTAACCGGCAGATGCCTTCAGGGTGGTGAAGGACGAGCCGTTGGTGGAGCCGAGCACCGACAGCGTCTGCGTGCGGGTCTGCCAGTCCGCTGCGGGCGGCAGCTTGAGCACCAGCCGGTCCACGCTGACCGTGGCGCCCAGGTCGGCCTGGATCCACTGCGGGAACGCGTTGTTGGCGCTCTCCCAGTAGGTTGACGCGTTGCCGTCGTTGGCGTTGGACGCCACGTAGTTCTGGTTGTAGCTGCTGGCGGTCATCGTGGCGGAGAGCCCGGCGAGCAGGGCGACGCGCGCGCCGGCCGCGGACGGGTCGGCCGCCGGTGCCGCGCTCGCCGCGGGGATGACGACCGGAGCGGTGGCGAGGAGCATCCCGGCGAGTACGCCAGCGAGCAGCCGTCGGTGACCCGTGCGGGTGGTGCGGGGGACGGGATTGGGCGCGCCGGTCGACGGCGTGCCTCGTCTGGTGCCGTTACTGGACATGGGGTCGCTACACCTCTTTCGGGGGTGGGTGTGGGTGCGTTGCCCGGCGACGGGTGCAGGGGTACGCCCGTCGTTCCGCGACAGGTGGGGGACGGTGCGGGTTGGGGACGGGGTCGGACGGCCGAGGCTGCGTTGCGCCGGACCGCCCGGACCGGGCGGCCCCCGCCCGGGGCGGGCGGGGGCACCCGACCTAGCTGGAATAGACCTCGAACTCGCTGAGCTGACCGGCTGGCCAGCCGGTGTTGCCGGTGACGGTCAGCCGCAGGTACCGCTGGCTGGTCGCCGTGAAGGTCACGGTGACCGTGTTGCCGCTGGCCGGGTTGAAGGTGTAGCCGGCGGACGCCTTCAGGGTGGCGAACGTCGAGCCGTTGGTGGAGCCGAGCACCGACAGCGTCTGCGTGCGCGTCTGCCAGGCCGATGACGGTGGGAGTTTCAGGACGACCCGGGACACCGACCGGTTGGCACCCAGGTCCACGGTCAGCGACTGCGGGAACGCGTTGTTGGCGCTCTCCCAGTAGGTGTTCGCGTTGCCGTCCACCGCGTTGGGGGCGGCGTACACGTCGGAGTGGCTGGTCTCGGTGACCGACTGACCGGCCGCCAGGTTGCCGCTGGGGGGCGGGGTGGTCGGCGGCGGGGTGGTCGGGGGTGGCGTGGTGGGCGGCGGCGTGGTGGGCGTGCCGCCGTACACCTCGACCTCGGAGAGTTGCGCGGCCGGCCACCCGGTGTTGCCGGCGACGGCCACCCGGATGTAGCGGCGGTCACCGGAGGGCAACCCGATCGACACGGCGTTGCCCGTGCCGGGGTCGAAGACCCGACCGGCGGACGCCGCCAGCGTGGCGTACGACGAACCGTCGGTGGAACCGAGCACCGACAACGTCTGGGTACGGCTCCCCCAGCCGGCGGGCAGCTTGAGCACCACCCGGTCGACCGACCGGGCCGCGCCCAGGTCGATGGTGACCGACTGCGGGAAGGCGTTGTTGGCGCTCTCCCAGTAGCTGGCCGCGTTGCCGTCCACCGCGTTGGTCGCCGTGTAGCTCTGGTTGGTGCTGGTCGCCGTCGCCGGCCGGTTCAGTGCCAGGTTCCCACTGCTCGGGGGCGGGGTGGTGGGCGGCGGGGTGGTCGGAGGCGGGGTGGTGGGTGGTGGCGAGGTGGGTCCGCCGCCCCACTGCGGGTTCGGCCACGGGCCGCAGTAGGGGGTCGGGGTGTACCAGCCCGAGTTGCCGGCGCCCTGGGTGATCTGGAAACCACCGCCGACGCAGTTGTGGATCGGGTTGCTCTGCGCGATGTTGGTGGCCCGCACGTTGGTGAACGACACCTGGCTGGGTGCCTGCACCTGGAGCGCGTACGTGCCGGCGCCGTCGATCCGCACGTTGTTGAGGTTGATCCCGTTGGTCTGGCCCTCGATCCAGTGCAGCGCCGCGTACGAGCTGTCCAGGATGTCGGTGTCGGTGATGTTGATGGTGGGGTTCTGGAACGCCTCGTTGAGTGCGGAGAACCAGATCGCGCCGACGCCGAAGTTCCAGTTGTAGTCCGAGTTGCCGTTACGGATCAACGTGTTCCGGGCGATCGTCCAGGTGCCCTGGACTCCGGTGGCGCCCTGCACGCCCGGGTAGCGGTTCGCGACGTGGATGCCGCCGCCGTTGGTCAGCGAGTCGGCCGTCACGTTGTCGGTGATCTTGATGTCCCGACCGCCGTAGCTGACCAGGTGGTTCGCCAGCAGGGTCACGCCGATGGTGTTGTGGGTGAAGGAGTTGTTGACGTTCGGCACGCTCTGCGCCCACATCGCCAACGCGTCGTCGCCGGTGTTGCGGACGAACGTGTTGGTCACCGTCGAGTTGGTCACGCCGGTGTGGAAGTTCACCCCGTCCGCGGTCTGGTCCAGGATCCGGCTGTTACGGATGGTGAAGTTGTCCATCGGGCCGTCCATCCACGCCCCGACCTTGGTGTTCTCCAGCCAGAGGTTGTCGACCACCGAGTTGGTCATCGCCCCGCCCAGGGCGTTGACCTGGTCGTCGTCGATCCGCTCGCGGATGTCACCGATGATGGCGAAGTCCCGCAGGGTGACGTTGCGGCTCGGCCCGTTCGCCTCGTGCGACCGGACCGGGCCGGTGTAGCCGCCACCGGGGACGTACCTGCCGTAGATGCCGACGGACCTGTTCCGCTCGGTGGGGTGCCGGCCGCCGAGCACCGAATACCAGGGGCCGGCGCCGCGCAGGGTCACCCCGTCGACCACCACGTGATCCCAGAGGGTGAAGGTGCCGGTCGGGATCCAGACCGCCCGGCCCTGGGCCTTTCCGGCGTCGACCGCCGCCTGGAACTTCGCGGTCGAGTCGGTCGCGCCGCTCGGGTCGGCGCCGAAGTCGGTGACCACGTCGAGCACACCGGCGGGCTTGGTGATCGCCGGGGCGACCAGCTCGAAGTCCGCCAGGTCGATGGTGAACGAGGGCGACTGGGCGGTCGAGGACACCTGGAACCGGATCTTCGTGCCGGCGGGCTGGGTGCCGCCGAACATCGCCCGGGTCTCGTCATAGAAGTGGTGCGGGTTGGTGTCGCCCGGGTTGTTGTTGAACGGGTATCCGCCGTAGTACCAGCCGTACCTGGATGTCACCGGGACCGACTTCAGCAGTGTCCCGTTGGCCCGCAGATCGATGGCGGCGTCCCGGCCGGTTCCGGACGGACTGTCCGGCAGGCTGTACCGAAAGGTGACCGCGTTGGCCGGGGCGGTGAGGGTGAATTCGACGTACTCGCCGACGGCGTCGAGGGTGACGGCCTCCCGGCCGGACGCCTCGGACGGCAGCGTGCCGTAGTGCCGGTCCGGGCCGATCCTCGTGCCGTTGTGGGTGGTCTCCTCCGCCTCCTGCTCGACGAACGGGACGGTGGCACCCCGCCCGGGGATGTCGAAGGGGGACAGCCCGGCCGCCGAGGCCGGGGTGGCGCTGCCGGTGACCGCGAGGGCGGTCAACGAGGTGGCGGCGAGCAGGGTGGCGGCGATGGCGGCCAACCCTGCCCGGGTCGGGTGTCGAAGGTGGTGCGGGGTGCCGATGGTGTGGTTGGCCATGAGCTGCGCTCTCCCTTTCGTCAGGCAGGCCAGATCCCCCCGTGTCGGTGCGGTGTTGCGCGTCCCCCTCGTTCCTCCTCTCCTGGTGGCGGGGTGCCGACGGCCGGGACGGGCCGCCGGCACCACGGCGATCAGAGTCAGGTCAGGCCGGGTCCGTCCGCCGCGCGCGGCCCGTCCGCCAATTCGGGGGTACGGAGCCAGACCGCCGTGTCGGACGGCAGCAACCCCTCGTCGAGTGGCCCGCTGGCCAGCAGCAACTCCCCTGCGGCCGGCAGCGGAACAGGTGTGTCGGAGAGGTTGACCAGGCAGCTGAAGCCACCGCCACGGCTGAATGCGAGCACCCCGTCCGGGGCGGGCAGCCAGGTCAGCTCGCCGTCACCGAGCGCCGGTTCGGCCCGTCGGGCCTGGATCGCCGCCCGGTACAGCTCCAGCATCGAGGCCGAGTCGCCGGTCTGCGCACGGGCGGTCCGGTCCTTCCAGTCGGCCGGCTGAGGCAGCCAGGGCGCTGCGGAATTGGCGGGGCTGAACTCGAACGGCGGCTCGTCACCAGCCCAGGGCAGCGGCACGCGGCACCCGTCCCGACCGGGGTCGATCCGGCCGGAACGTTCCCACATCGGGTCCTGGCGCAGCGCGTACGGAATGTCCTCGACCTCGTAGAGGCCCAGTTCCTCGCCCTGGTAGACGTAGGCGGCGCCGGGCAGCGAGAGCGAGAGCAGCGCGGCGGCCCGGGCTCGTCGGGTGCCCAGTTCCAGGTCGGTTGGGGTCCCCTCGCGCTTGGCGGCGAAGCTGAACCTGGTGTCCGCCCGCCCGTAGCGGGTGACGTGCCGGGTGACGTCGTGGTTCGAGAGCACCCAGGTGGCCGGCGCGCCGACCGGCGCGTGCGCGCTCAGCGTCCCGTCGATGCTCTCCCGCAGGGCCGAGGCGTCCCACGCGCAGCCGAGGAAGTCGAAGTTGAACGCGGCGTGCAGCTCGTCCGGGCGCAGGTAGTTGGCGAACCGCTGCCGATCCGGCAGCCACACCTCACCGATCAGGGCCCGATCCCCGGGGTAGGAGTCGGCGACCCGCCGCCAGCCCCGGTAGACGTCGTGCACACCGTCGAGGTCGTGGAACGGGTGCGGCTCGTCCGGTCGGACCTCGGGCAGCGTCCCGTCCTTGACCAGGAGCCCGGCCGAGTCGATCCGGATGCCGTCCACGCCCCGGTCGAACCAGAACCGCAGGATGTCCTCGAATTCGGCCCGCACCCGGGGGTGGTCCCAGTTGAAGTCCGGCTGCTGGGGTGCGAACAGGTGCAGGTACCAGTCGCCGGGGGTGCCGTCCGGGTTGGTGGTGCGGGTCCAGGTCTCGCCGCCGAACTCGCCGACCCAGTCGGTGGGCCGCTCGTCGCCGTTCGGGCCTCGGCCGGGCCGGAACCAGAACAGGTCCCGTTCGGGCGCGGCGGGGCCGCCGGCGAGCGCGGCCTGGAACCAGGGGTGCGCATCGGAGCAGTGGTTGGGAACCACGTCGACGATGGTCCGGATGCCCAGCGCGTGCGCCTCCGCGATGAGCGCCTCCACCTCGGCCAGAGTGCCGAAGACGGGGTCGATGTCGCGGTAGTCGGACACGTCGTAGCCGGCGTCGGCCATCGGGGAGGGATACCAGGGACTGAACCAGATCGCATCGATGCCGAGCGCGGACAGGTGGTTCAGCCGGGACCGGATGCCAGCGATGTCGCCGATGCCATCGCCGTTGCCGTCGGCGAAGCTCCGGGGATACACCTGGTAGATCACGGCTCCACGCCACCACGGACTTCTGTCAGCTGTGGACACGAGCACCTGCTTTCTGCGTCAGTACGTCGGCGGGTTCGCCGGACCTGGATATGTCTCGGGCGAACGGTCGTTGTTCGCCGCGCGGAAGAACGCGGTGGTTGCTATCCCTTGATGCTGCCCGTGGTCAGACCGGACATGATGTTCCGTTGGAAGATCAGGAAGATGATGACGGTCGGGATCGCGGCGATGACCGACGCGGCGATCACAACGTTCATCGGCGTGCCACCGGCGAAGGCGTAGATGCCGACGCTGACGGTCCGGGTCTCGGGCGAGGGCATGACCAGCTTCGGCCAGAGGAAGTCCTTCCAGACCGCTGTCACCGCGAAGATCGAGACTACGCCGAGAATCGGGCGCGACAGCGGCAGGATGATCGACCACAGCGTGCGCAGTGACGACGCCCCGTCCATGAGGGCGGCCGCCATCAACTCCTCCGGAATCGAGTCGAAGAACCGCTTCAGCAGGAAGATGTTGAACGCGTTGGCGACCAGGGGCAACCAGATGGCGAACGGCGAGTCAAGCAGATTGATGTGCACGATCGGCAGGTCGATCACGGTCACGTACTGCGGGACGATGAGAACCATCGCCGGAATCATCAGCGTTCCCAGCATCAGGCCGAGGATCACGTTGCCGAACATCGGTCGGAGCTTGGACAGGGAGTACGCCGCAGCCGTGTCGAAGACGAGTTGGAACAGCACCGCGCCCGCCGCGTAGTAGAACGTGTTGAACAGCAGTTTGGCGAGGGCCAGGTTGTTCCACGCGTCGATGTAGTTCTGCGGCTGGGGATCCTTCGGAAACAGCGAGGGTGGGGTCTGCGCGATCTCCTGGCCGGACTTGAGCGCGCCGGTGACCATCCAGTAGAGCGGCCCGAGGAAGACGAGCGTGAATCCCGCCACGACGACGACCAGCAGCGTCCAGTAGATGACCCTGCCGCGTCCCCGGCTGAGCTGGGCATGAGAGATGAGGGTCCGGGTTCCGGAATCCTGTGCCATTCCGCGCCGTCCTAGTCCTGTTTCGCAGTCAGCCGCACGTACACGGCGGAGAAGCCGGCCAGCACCACGAGCATGATCACGCCCAGTGCGGCGGCGCCGTTGAGGTCGTTCTGGAAGAACCCGTGCTGGTAGATGAGGTATGCCACCGAGGTCGCGGAGTCCTCCGCGCCGGCACCGTTGGCGAGGATCAGCGGCTCGATGAAGAGCTGCATCGTGGCGACGATCTGCAGCATCGCCAGGAGCGCGAGGATCAGCCGGGTCTGCGGGATCGTCACGTGGCGGATGCGCCGCCAGATCCCGGCGCCGTCCAGCTCGGCCGCTTCGTAGAGCTCGCCGGGGATGTTCTGCAACGACGCCAGGTAGATCAGCACCGCGCCGCCCATGTTCATCCAGGTGGACGCGATCACCATCGCCGGCATCGTCATCTCGGGCGACTGCATCCACTGCGAGGTGGGCAGGTGCAGTGCCTTGAGGATCGCGTTGAAGAGCCCGGCCTCGCTGGGGTCGTACGCGTAGAACTTGAAGAGGAACAGCGCCGAGGCCGGCGGCAGCATCACCGGCAGGTAGACCAGGATCCGCAGGTAACCCTTGGCGTGACGGAACTCGTTGAGCAGGACGGCCACGAAGAACGGCACCGCATACCCGAGGACGAGGGCGAGCACCGTGAAGTAGAACGTGTTCTGCCAGGCCGTCCAGAAGCTGGGGTCGGCGATGATGCGGGAGTAGTTGTCCCAACCCACCCAGGTGGTCTCGCCGCGCCGGGTGCGCTGGAAGCTCATGACGACGCCACGGATCATCGGGTACCAGGAGAAGACGACGAAGCAGAGCACCGCACCAATCAGGAACGCGTGACCGGTGACGTTGTCCCGTACCTTGCGGCCGAGGCTGGTGCGCTCCGGCCTCACCGAGTACGGCGATGGCGGGCGGCCCGGCTTCCTGGGGGTCTCCGGGACCGTGGTGATCGTCAAGGCAACTCCTGGGTGAGTCAGTGACGTCGACGATGCGGTGCGAGTGGTGTGGGGGCCGGGTCGGCGTCCCGACCCCCACACGATCGGGTCAGCTCTCGGCGGCGAGGAGTTGGTTGACCTTCTCCTCGGCGGTCTTGAGCAGCGCGTCGATGTTCGAGTTCGGGTTGGTCAGCACACCGGACATCGCGGCGTCGAGCACCGCGTAGATCGCCTGCGCGTTGCGCGGTTCACCCTTGATCGCGACCGGGGTCGCCTCGAAGAGCGCGAAGTTCGAGGTGTCGACGTTCGCGTTCGCCTTACGCAGCTCGAGCTCCTGCTTCTGCGCCTCGGTGCCATTCGCGAAGAGCAGCGGCTGGGGCAGACCCACCGGGTAGTTCTGCGGCTTGGCCCGGACGTAGTCGAACTGGCCCTTGCCCGGCGTCAGCTTCTGGTAGGCGATCCACTTGAGGCCGGCTTTGACCTGCTCGGGGGTGAGGT
Source organism: Micromonospora sp. NBC_01638 (assembly GCF_045209745.1). Classification (NCBI taxonomy): domain Bacteria; kingdom Bacillati; phylum Actinomycetota; class Actinomycetes; order Micromonosporales; family Micromonosporaceae; genus Micromonospora; species Micromonospora sp. NBC_01638. Next base: position 2,498,069 of record NZ_CP109273.1, on the reverse strand, counting down.
CCTTCTTGAAGAAGTAACCCTCGCCGCCACCGAGCGTCCCCTTGGCCGCGCCGTCCTGGCCGGGCAGCGGGGCCATCGCCCAGTCCTGGAACTTGCCCTGGAACTGGCTGACGATCGCCTGGGTGGCGTCCGGCGCGCCGATGAACATGCCGACCTTGCCCGCGCCGGCGTTCGTCAGCAGGTCGCCCCACTGCAGCAGTTGGCGGGCGCCCATGCTGTTGTCGCCGTACCGCATGTCCTTGATGTTTTGCAGGACCTGCTTGCCCGCGGCGTTGTTGAAGTCGGCCTTCTTGCCGTCCTCGGTCAGCACCTGGCCGCCCTGCGAGTAGAGCAGGGAGGTGAAGTGCCAGCCGCCGGTGTTGCCTGCGCTGTACTCCGAGTAGCCGGCGATGCCGTTGCCGAGCGCGGAGATCTTCTTGGCGGCGGCACGGACCTCGCCCCAGGTCTTGGGCGGGTTGTTGACGTCGAGCCCCGCCTGCTGGAACAGGACCTTGTTGTAGACCAGACCCATCGAGTAGTTCTTCACCGGGACGGCGTAGAGCTTGCCGCCGTCGGTGAAGACCCCCTTGAGCGCCGGGTCGACGCTGTCCCAGGTCGAGATCGTGTCCTTGTTGGCGTACTGGCTGATGTCCATCGCCTGACCGGAGTCGAGCACCTGCTGGAGATCGGTCATGTACCCGTAGAAGACGTCGGTCACGGTGCCGCCGGCGAGTCGGGCGGTGAAGTCCGGCGGGTTGTTGCACTGCTCGCCGACGCTCACGCTCTTGATGGCGATGTCCGGGTTCTGCTTCTGGAACTCCGCGACGTCGTCGTTCCAGTTCTTCAGCAGCTCTTTCTGCGCGCCGACCGGTTGGCAGTCGACCGTGATGGTCACCTTGCCCGCTGCGTTCGTGTCCTTGTCGTCGCTCTTCGTGGAGCACGCCACGAGGCTGAGCCCCAGGCCGGCCACGAGCGCAACCGCCGCAGCCTTTCGGTATTGCGGTACGGACATCTGTCCATCCCTTCGGGAACGTGTGTCTCCATGACGTTCGATGAGCTGCGGTGCCGCGACCTGACCGTCGGTAACTGCGCCAGAGCCACGTGTGAGTGGAGTCACTGTAACGAGGCCGACTCATTCCGGCAAGGTCTCGACCCTGATCCGAAAGGACACGACGTAATGACGGCAGATGTCGGCAAGCCCTTGAAAGGAGGCCAATATGATTGCTTTTGCTCGCTTATGGCCGGTCATTCGGCCAGGTCGATGCCGTTCGTCGCGAGCAACGACGAAAACGGCCGCCGACCGCAGGAAGCGGTCGACGGCCGAAGCGTCGTTCGGTGCGGTCCTCAGCGACGAGGGGCGGGCGCCGTGGAGCCGCGTACCACCAACTCGGGCTCGAACAACAGCTCGTCATGCAGCACGCCGGCACCCTCGATCTGGGTGACCAGCAGGTCCACCGCGGCCTGCCCCATCGTCTCGATCGGCTGCCGCACGGTGGTCAACGGCGGGTCGGTGCAGGTCATGAACGCGGAGTCGTCGAAGCCGACCACCGACACATCCGTCGGCACCACACGACCCAGCCGCCGGGCGGCCCGGATGGTGCCCAGGGCCAGCACGTCGCTGGCGCAGATGATGCCGGTCACGCCACGCTCGACCAGTTTGGTCGCGGCGACCCGCGCCCCCTCCATGGAGAAGCTGGACCGCTCGACGCACTCAGCGTCGTCGTCGCCCCAGCCCGCGGCCTGGATCATCGCGTTCAGCTTGCGCCGGGACGGCACGTGCCCCTCCGGGCCGAGCACCATCCCGATCCGTTCGTGCCCGAGCGAACGCAGATGCCCGTACGCCTGCTCCACCGCCACCGCGTCGTCCGTGGAGACCCGGGGAAAGCCCAACTCGTCCACGCCCGCGTTGACCAGCACCACCGGCAGGCCCCGGTCGGTCAGCCGGCGGTAGTGGTCGTGCCGGGCGTCCGCGAGCGCGTACGAGCCGCCAGCGAAGATCACCCCGGAGACCTGATGATCGAGGAGCATCTCCACGTAGTCCATCTCGGACACGCCGCCGATGGTCCGGGCGCAGAGAGCCGGGGTGTAGCCACGCTGGGCGAGCGTCCCCGTGACGACCTCGGCCAGCGCCGGGAAGATCGGGTTCTGCAACTCGGGCAGCACCAGCCCGACCAGGCGGGCACGTTCGCCGCGCAGCTTCGTCGGCCGCTCGTAGCCGAGCACGTCCAGCGCGGTCAGCACGGCGGTCCGGGTCGTCTCGGAGACGCCGTCCCGACCGTTGAGCACCCGGCTGACGGTGGCCTCGCTGACGCCCGCCTTCTTGGCAACTTCAGTCAACCGCTTGGTCACGAGCGCAATCGTACGTCACCGCAATGAAAGAAATGAACAGCAGACTGCCTAGCATTTGCGGCCTGGCTGCCGCGTCTTGCCCGCGACCTACCGTCAGGACAGGTTGCGCAGCGCCTCCTCGATGGCTCGGTGGAAGGTCGGGTACGCGTAGATCATGTGCCGGAGCTGACTCAACGGCACCGCCGCGTGCACGGCCACCACCAGCGCGGAAAGCACCTCGCCGCCGGCCGGGCCGACCGAGGTGGCGCCGATCAGCACGCCCTGATCGGCATCCGCGATGAGCTTGATGAAACCCTCGTCGCCGACCTGGTGGATCCAGCCCCGGGTCGAGCTGCCGAGCTTGGTGAAACCAACCTGCACGTTGATGCCGCGCTCGCGGGCCTGCCGCTCGGTCAGCCCGACCGCGCCGACCTCGGGGTCGGTGAAGGTCACCCGAGGCAACGCACGGTAGTCGGCGCGCGGGACGGTGCCGGCCGACCCGCTCGACCCACTGGCGGCCAACGAGCTGGACGCGCCCATCGCGCCGCCGACCACGCTGGCGGTTCCGCTGCCGTCCGCTCCCGCCTTCGCCTGCCGGGCGCGGGCCAGCACGTCGGCGATCACGATCGCCGCCTGATACATGGCGATGTGGGTGAACGCCCCCTCGCCGGTCACGTCGCCGACCGCCCAGATGCCATCGGTCACATGCAGCCGGTCGTCCACCGGCAGATAGCGCTGCGTGGCGTCGACGCCGACCGTGTCCAGCCCCAACTCGTCCAGATGTGCCCGGCGGCCGGTCACCACCAGCAGGCGGTCGGCGGTGAACTCCGCCCCGCCGCCACCGCGCAGGGTGAACCGTGTCCCGTCGTGCTCGACCCGCTCGGCGCGTACCCCGGTGTGGATCTCCACGCCGTCGGCGCGCAGCGCCGCGGCAGCGACCTCGGACGCCTCCGGCTCCTCGACGGCCAGCACCCGGTCCAGCGCCTCCACGACCGTGACCCGCACTCCGAACCGTGCGAAGACCTGGGACAGCTCCAACCCGATCGCGCCGCCACCGAGCACCAGCAGCGACTCCGGCAGCTGCTCGACCTCGGTCGCCTGGTGGTTGGTCCAGTACGGCGTGTCGGCCAGGCCGTCGATCGGCGGCACGGACGGACGGGTGCCGGTGCCCAGCACGACCCCGTGCCGGGCCTGGAACACCTGGTCACCGACGCGGACCCGGCCCGGACCGTCGAGCCGGCCGCTGCCCCGGACGAACCGGCCGCCCTTGCCGGTGAACCGCTGCACCGCGACCGTGTCGTCCCAGGTGTCGGTGGCCTCCTCGCGGATCCGTTTCGCCACCGGCGCCCAGTCCGGCTGGACCTGCGCCGTCCCTGCCAGTCCGTCGACCCGGCGCGCCTCGGCGAGCGCATTGGCCGCTCTGATCATCATCTTGCTCGGGATGCAGCCCCAGTACGGGCACTCCCCGCCGACCAGGTCCCGTTCGACGCCGACGACGCTCAGACCGGCCTCGGCAAGCCGCCCAGCGACCTCCTCGCCGCCGACCCCGAGCCCGATCACGACCACATCCACCAGCTCCGGTTCCGCCATCCCGACAGCATCCCCCAGCGGCGCCGCCCCGGCCACCGGGGTCGGAGGAAAGGCAGAGCGCCCGCCGGGCCGGAGCGCCTACGGTGGCCGGATGCACACACGCTTCGCCCCGGTCCGGGACTGCTTCCACGACCTGCTTGCCGCCGGTCGGGAGACCGGTGCCAGCCTGACCGTCTGGTACGACGGCCACCCGGTGATCGACCTCGTCGGCGGCTCCCGCACCAGCGCCGGAGCCAGCGATGGGACCGACCCGGAGCGCGGGTTTGCCTTCGCGTACGCCACTGCCCGCCTGGCCGAGCACGACCGGGTCGACGAGCTCGTCGAGGCGCTGCACTCGTGCTTGTGATCAACTGTTAGGAAGGGTCCCTTGTAGATCACCAGGCGTTAATAAGGTGCCCTTCCTTTCGGGCCGGGGATGGTGACGGGGGTACCGGCCGAGGTGAGCAGGGCGCGGGCGGCCACCGCCATTCGGCGCCGTTGCGGCACCAGGGCCCGCCGGACGAAGACGTCGTAGTCCTGCGCGGCCACTTCGTCGAGGATGCCGCCATAGAGCGCGTACGCGGTGCGCATGCAGGCCTGCGAGGCCGGCGCCAGCATGGTGATGCCCGGCGCGGCGGCGGCGTAGTGCGCCTGAGCACGGGTCACCTCGTAGTCGATCAGCTCGCGGATCTGGGGCGTGCCGCGGCCCCGGGTGCGGGCCTCGAGCAGCTCGTCGCGGGTGATCCCGAACTTCGCCAGGTCCTCGTCCGGCAGGTAGGTGCGGCCCCGGTCGAGGTCCTCGGCGACGTCCCGGATGAAATTGGTGAGCTGGAAGGCGAAGCCGAGGTGTCGCGCCGGCTCCCGTGCCGCCGCCGGGTCGGAGGTGCCCAGGATCGGCAGCATCATGGTGCCGATGACGGCCGCCGAACCCTCCATGTAGTCGAGCAGGTGGTCGTAGGTCGGGTACGCGGTGACGGTCAGGTCCATCGCCATGCTCGTCAGAAACGACGCAAAATCGTTCCGGTCGAGATCGAAGACGGCGATGGTGTGCAGCACGGCGGGCAGCAGCGGGTCATCGACGGGCGCACCGTGCAGGCCGGCCACGAACTGGCTGGCCCAGTCGTCGAGGCGGGCGGCCCGCTCGGCCGGCGGCAGGTCCCCGGTGCGGTCGACGATCTCGTCGGCGTACCGGGTGAACCCGTAGAGCGCGTGCACATGCCGTCTTTTCCAAGCGGGAAGCAGTCGGGTGGCGAGATAGTAGGTGCGGCCGTGATGTTTGTGCAGCTCCCGGCACCGGTCATAGGCAGCGGTGAGATCTGTGTCCACCGGCCCTCCTCATTTATCGACGCACCAATCGACGCAACTCGTACCCTAGGGTACGCTCAGCCGCATGGCCAACGACGCACTTGCGGGCAATGCGACCCGCCTGGCGGCGGTGTCGGGCGAAGGGGACGACCCGATCCGCGCCGTCCTGGCCGCGTACACCCACGATCTGGTCACGGCGATCGACGAGACGCTGGCCACCTTCCTCACCGCCGAGGTCGACTCCCTCACCGAGATCGACGCGTCGATGGGCAGCTTCGCCGCCACCGCGCGGGAGGCCGTCCTTGTCGGCGGCAAGCGGATCCGGTCCACGTTCGCCTACTGGGGTTGGCGCGGGGCGGTCGGCGGCGCCGAGGCACTGCCGCCCGTGCTGCCCGCACTGGCCGCACTGGAGTTGCTGCACACCTTCGCGCTGGTGCACGACGACGTGATGGACGCGTCCGCCACCCGCCGCAACCGGCCCACCGTGCACGTCGCGCTCGCTGAGCAGCACATCGCCGCAGGCCACCGGGGTGATCCCGGCCGGTTCGGCGAAGCCGTCGCCGTGCTCATCGGCGACCTCTGCATGGTCTGGGCCGATCGGTTGCTGGCCCACGCCACGGTGCCACCGGCCCGACTGTTCGAGGTTCGCCGCTGCTACGACCAGATGCGGGTGGAGACGGTCGCCGGGCAGTATCTCGACGTGCTCGGCGAGAACGACCCGGCCCACTGGTCGGTCGACCGCGCGCTGCGGGTGGCCCGCTACAAGACCGCCAGCTACACCGTCCAGCGACCACTGCTCTTCGGGGCCCGCCTGGCCGGGGTGCCCGGCGACGATTCGCTGGTCCCCGCGTACACCCGCTATGGCCTCGCCGTCGGCGAGGCGTTCCAGCTCCGCGACGACCTGCTCGGGGTCTACGGCGACCCGGCCACCACTGGCAAGCCGGCCGGTGACGACCTCCGCACCGGCAAGCCGACCACACTGCTCATGCTGGCCCGGAGGCTGGCCACGCCGGCGCAGCTCAGGGCGTTGGAGCAGGCCGGCGACGGACCGGTCGACCGGCTCGCCGAACTTGTCGCCGAGACCGGCGCGGTGACCCGGGTGGAGCGGATGATCGCCGAGCGCGTGAGCGACGCGCTGGCCGCGCTCGATACCGCGCCCCTGGACCGGACGGCGCGGACCGCGCTGACCGGGCTGGCCGTTGCCGCTACCAACCGGCGGGCCTGATGAACGACTTTCTCGAGGAGGTGGTCACGTGCGGACGGTGACAGGACGGACGGACCGGGTGGTGGTCGTCGGGGCCGGGCTGGGCGGGCTCGCCTGCGCGCTGCACCTGGCGGGCAGCGGCCGACAGGTGACCGTGCTGGAGCGCGAGCCGGTGCCCGGCGGGAGAGCCGGCCGGCTCTCCGTGGACGGCTACGAGTTCGACACCGGCCCGACCGTGCTCACCATGCCCGACCTGATCGCCGAGGCGCTCGGCGCGGTCGGTGAGGAGTTGGACGACTGGCTCGACCTGACCCCACTCGACCCTGCCTACCGTGCGTACTACCCGGACGGCTCGACCCTCGACGTGCTCACCGACACCACTCGGATGGCGGCCGAGATCGCCCGGGTCTGCGGGCCACGCGAGGCCGACGGCTACCTGCGCTTCGTCGACTACGCGCGAAAGCTGTGGCGCCTGGAGCGGGCCGACTTCATCGAGCGCAACCTGGACGCCCCGACCGACCTGATCACCGGCAACCTGCTCAGGCTGCTCACCGGCGGGGCCTTCCGGCGCCTCCAGACAAAGATCAACCAATTCTTCCGGGACCCGCGTACCCAGCGGATCTTCTCCTTCCAGGCGATGTACGCCGGCCTCGCGCCGCACGACGCGCTGGCCATCTACGCGGTCATCGCGTACCTCGACTCGGTGGCCGGTGTCTACTTCCCGCGCGGCGGCATCCACGCGGTCTCCGAGGCGATGGCCGGCGCAGCGGAGAAGCACGGCGTCCAGATCCGGTACGACACCACCGTGACCCGGGTGGAGACCGCGCACGGCCGCGCCACCGGTGTGCTCACCGCCGACGGCGAACTGGTGCCGGCGGACGTGGTGGTGCTCAACCCCGACCTGCCGGTCGCCTACCGGGACCTGCTCCCCGCCGCGCCGCAGCGCCGGCTCACCTACTCGCCGTCCTGCGTCGTTCTGCACGTCGGCTCCCGACAGGCATATGAAAAGATCGCTCATCACAACATCCATTTCGGACGCGCGTGGAAGGGCACCTTCGATGAGGTCATCCGGCGGGGCGAGCTGATGACCGACCCGTCACTGCTGGTGACCAATCCGAGCCGGACCGACCCCTCGGTGGCCCCACCGGACCGGCACACCTATTACGTGCTCGCCCCGGTGCCCAACCTGCACCGGGCACCGTTCGAGTGGCGCGGCGACCTGACCCAGCGCTACAGCGACCAGCTGATCGGCACCCTGGAGGAGCGCGGCTACGTCGGTTTCGGCACCGGGGTCGAGGTGCTGCGCGCGATCACGCCCGCCGAGTGGGAAGAGCAGGGGATGGCCGCAGGCACACCGTTCGCCGCCGCCCACACCCTCTTCCAGACCGGCCCGTTCCGCCCGTCGAACCTGCACCGTGACCTGTCGAACGTGGTCTTCGTCGGCTCCGGGACCCAGCCCGGGGTCGGCGTACCGATGGTGCTCATCTCCGGCAAGCTCGCCGCCGGCCGAATCACCGGAGAAGACCGATGAGCAGCCGCGAGCAGCACCTCGTCGAGCTTGTCGACGAGACCGGCAAGGCCCACGGCGAGACGACCGTCGCGGCGGCACACCAGCCACCGGGGCAGCTGCACCGGGCATTCTCGGTGCTGCTGGTGGACCCGGACGGCCAGGTCCTGCTCCAGCGCCGGGCCGCCGTCAAGACCCGGTTCCCGCTGCGCTGGGCCAACTCCTGCTGCGGTCACCCCCGGCCCGGCGAGTCGCTCGCCGAGGCGGCCAACCTGCGGCTGCGCGAGGAGTTGGGCGCGGGCCCGGTCGAGCTGACCGAGGTCGGCGTCTACGTCTACTACGCCGAGGACCCGGCGACCGGTCGCGTCGAATTCGAGTACGACCACGTGCTGCGCGGCGAGTTCCTGCCCGCGGCCCCGCTCCTGCCCGACCCGGATGAGGTGGCCGAGCTGCGCTGGGCCGATCCCACCGCGCTGGAGGCCGAGCTCAACCGCGACCCCCGGTCGTACGCGCCCTGGCTGGGCGGGGTGGTGAACCGGCTGCTGCGCCCCTCGGGGGTCACGTCGGACGCATCCGGCCAGGCCGTGACCCCGCCTGGTTCGTCGGCGGATGACACGGCGGAGCGGCCGGGTGGTCGATGAGGCGCTGAGCGCGGGCGCCGTCGCACGCCGGCTGGGGGTCGCGGTGACGACCCTGCGCACCTGGCACCAGCGCTACGGGCTCGGGCCCAGCGAGCACGTCCCCGGTCACCACCGCCGGTACACGCCGACCGACCTGGCCCGTCTCGAGATCATGCGACGGCTCACCGCCGAGGGGGTCAGCCCCGCCGAGGCGGCCCGCTGGGCCCGGCAGGCACCGGATCCGATGCCCACCGGCACCGCCGCCCCCGGGCGGATCCATCCACCCGGCCGCGACGGCGGTGGAACCATCCCGGTGGGTCGCGCCGGCCCGGCAGCCCGCGGGCTGGCCAGGGCCGCCATGCGGCTGGACGCGGCGGCGATCAGCGAGGCGATCGCGCACGCTCTGGCTACCGGCGGGGTCGTCGCCACCTGGGAGGGTCTGCTGCGCCCGGTGCTCGCCGGCATCGGCGAACGCCACGCCGCCACCGCCGGCCTGATCGAGGTGGAACACCTGGTGTCCCGCTGCGTCTCAGAGGCTCTCGCGGCGGCCAGCCGGGCCAAGGTTCCCACCGGACCGGCCCGGATCCTGCTCTCCTGCGCCGACGAGGAGCAGCACACCCTGCCGCTGGAGGCGTTGGCCGCCGCGCTCGCGGAGGCCGGGGTCAGCTACCGGATGCTCGGCGCCCGGGTGCCGGTGAACGCACTCGTCGAGGCGGTCAACCGGACCGGACCGGCCGCCGTGGTGCTCTGGTCGCACACCCGAGCCACCGCCGACCCAGCCCAGCTCAGCGCGCTGCTCGCGGCGCCCCGCCGCCCGTTGCTGGTGCTCGCCGCGGGTCCCGGTTGGCGAGCCGACTCGCTGCTCACCGGGGTGGTACGACCGGTCGATCTGGCCGAGGCGGTCTCGCTCGCCGCCGCGGTCCGCGACTCCCTCGACCAGCCGAGGCGTGACTGACCGCATTGTCGCCCGCTGGAGTCGTGAACTACCGTCGGGTAGGTCCGTCTACCCCGACGACCCCTCCGGGAGCGAGCAGATGCAAGCCCGCGCCGTCCTGGCGTCCGTCCTCGCCGTGGCGCTGGTCTTGTCCGGCTGTGCCCAGCCGGACCGCACCATCGCACCCGCCCGCGCGCCACAGCCGGTGGAATCGGCCATGCCGCCCGCCCCCACCCCGTCGCCGCGCCCCACCATCACCAAGCCGGCGCTGCGGCCACTGCCGCCCAAGCTCCCGGCCGGCCTGCAGCGCAACACCGGCGTACGTCCGGTGGCCCTGACCTTCGACGACGGGCCCAGCCCGGCCTGGACGCCCAAGGTGCTCGACCAACTGCGGGCTGCCAAGGTGACCGCCACCTTCTGCGTCGTCGGTCGCGAGGTGCAGCGCCACCCGGAGCTGGTCCGGCGGATCATCCGTGAGGGACACCAGCTCTGCAACCACAGCTGGCGGCACGACCTCGACCTGGCCCGGAGACCTGTCGCCGAGATCCGGGCCGACCTGGCCCGCACCAACAAGGCCATCGAGGCGGCGGCTCCCGGTGCGAAGGTGTCCTTCTATCGGCAGCCGGGCGGCCGTTGGACGCCGGAGGTGCTGGCGGTGGCGAAGAGCCTCGGCATGCACCCGCTGCACTGGTCTGTCGACCCGCAGGACTGGAACAAGCCGAGCGCCGCCACGATCGGAAAGCGGGTGCACGCCGCCGCCCGCCCCGGTGCTGTCGTGCTGCTGCACGACGGTGGCGGCAACCGCGCCGCGACGCTCGCCGCCTGCCCCCACCTGATCGCCGACCTGAAGCAACGCTTCGGCATTGCCCGACTCCGCTAGACCGGCCCCGACCTGCGGTTTTACCTCCGTCCAAGCCCTTGCCGATACCGATTTTGTCGACCGACCGAGCATCACGTATGCTTTCGGAGCCTCCGGCGGGGCCGGATGGGAGCAAGTCCGCTTGAAGTTGCGAGTGTGCAATGATGGCGGGGCCGCCCTCATCGTCTAGCGGCCCAGGACGCCGCCCTTTCAAGGCGGTAGCACGGGTTCGAATCCCGTTGGGGGCACGACCGGCGCAAGCCGGAGCAACACAAGCTAGGTCCTGTGGAGCAGTTGGAGTGCTCGCCGCCCTGTCAAGGCGGAGGTCGCGGGTTCAAGTCCCGTCAGGACCGCAGCGCTGACGCCGCGCCTCGCGCGGCGTTCTGCGTACCGGAGCATGTCTCCCTGCCGCCGGTTCGTCCGGTTGCCGGGTAGCATGAACCGAGCGATACGGCCAGGTAGCTCAGTTGGTACGAGCGTCCGACTGAAAATCGGAAGGTCGGCGGTTCGACCCCGCCCCTGGCCACATAGCCTTTCGCCGGGCTACAGGAGCGCCGACCAGCGGAAACGCCGGCCGGCGCTCTGCTTTGCGCCCCGGGGCCGTCTATCCGTTCTGACCCTCGTTGACCCCGGAATCCCGCTGATGGCCAACCCTTGTCGCACGGGGATCGCACGGATGGCCCTGGCCCTTGCTGCGCGTGGAGCCTCCAGCCCCATTGGAACCGTTGACCCTCTGTGCCAGAGTGGCCGAATGCTTGGCAGAGCGGTGCTTGGGGCAGTCATCGTCGCCGCAGGGTGCGCGGGGGCCGTCGTCTTCGCTCATGCCGTGATCCTCGTCGGCATGAAAGGTCGGCACCCTAGCCGACAGGCATGGGGGGCGGCTGCCAACCTGCCCCGAGCTGCCTTCGCAGGCTACTTCGGCGCTGCCGGCGTCGCCCTGCTGTCGCTGGCGCACCTGGTCCTGTTTTTCCGGAACGAAGATTGGTTCTGGCTCATCGCGCCTCAGCAGGGCGTGGTCTTCCTGTCTCTTGCGGCGGGATGGCTTGCGATGCGCAGGACCGGCAAACACGCGTACCGATAGCTGCGCGGATCCTTTCGTATCCTCCGGGTCATGGCCGATGACGCACCCAGCTCCCGCCGGCCGCTCGGCCGCCTACCGCGCACGTTGATCGCGGTGCTGCTCGTGCTCGGGGTGACAGTGCCGTCCCTCCTCATCCGGGAGCTGATCAAGGCCAAGGTGGGTAACGGCCCGCTGGCTGATTTGGGCGGGATAGCAGTTCCGGTAGCGACAACGGCCTGGCTTGCGCCGGGTGCTTCCTACCGCCGGCGAGATGCGCTGTTGTGGTTGGTTGGCCCGGGCATTTTCATCTTCGCGGTGATCGCTTGGCGGCTGGCCTTCCTGCCCTACCGCGATTGGACGCCTCGACCCGATGAGGCATCCCGCGTTCGCTGGCTTCGCGACCCCCAACACGCTGGAATGTGGTACGTGCCGGGGGAAGCAAAGTAGGTGAAGTCGGCCATGTGGTTGAGGCGGATGCCAATGGCCGCACCGGGTCTGGGCGATCGAGGGCTGCCAGGGCATCGGTCGGCACATCGCGCGACTGCCCCGGCACATCACCATGCGCAGCTAGCGACGGAGCAGCGAAAACGCTCCCGCCGCCGTCAGCAGCAACAGCAGTGACACCGCGAATAGGGCACGTCCAAGCGGAAGGGGCATGGAGATGAAGAACGGTGCCTGGTGGATCAACACGCCCGCACCGATCATGGCCTGGGCAATGCCCACCCGCACGGGCTGGGACCGCTCTCCCACCCTTAGGCGTGCAAGCCGAACCCAGGCGGCGGGAAACCTGCGTGACACGGCTACACGCACCCCGAGTACCAGCGAGCCCAGGCTGAGGACCACGACACCCACACGCAAAGCGACCGTGACCGGGTCCTCGTCATACAGGCTCATGCGCCCATCATCAGAGGAGCGTCAAGCGCGCAATCGCACGGCAGCCTCCGCCGGCTTCCTGACCTGCCGAAATGCACGTGCCTGAAAATCGGAAGGTCGGCGGTTCGACCCCGCCCCTGGCCACATAGCCTTTCGCCGGGCTACAGAGGTCCCCACCAGCGGAAACGCAGGTGGGGATCTTGCTTGTTCGGCACCTCTTACGCACCGACGCACTTCGGCCCTGCCGGAAGTCAGTTGTCCCGGCGCCCCTGCTGGCGGTGCTGCGCCATGCCGCTCTGGATCGCCTCCCACACGCTGCGCCCGGCCTGTCGCAGCGTCTCACCCGCCTGCTCCGCGAGCTGCGCCGCGCTCTGAGCCGCGGCGTGCGCCCCTCCCGGTAGACCACCGCCGCCGTCACCATCTCCGGACGGGCTCGGACCGGGGGCAGGCGACTGATCGGGTTTGTCACCGGTCTGCCCGGTCGGCGACCCCGCCGGCCCCTCAGCGCCCCGACCCGCCCCGGCCGGCCGTTGCCCCTCACCCGGCCCCTCGGGGTGGCGCGGCCCCTCGGGGTGGCGGCTTTCCGGGTGGCGGCCCTCCGGGCCGCCGGACTCCGGTCGCTTCTCGTCACCAGCCCCAGGGCCACCGGCTCGAGACCCGGGTCCCCCGGCGCTGGGTCCCGGACCTCCGGCATGAGGCCCAGGACCCCCGACGTGAGCTCCCGGACCCCCGACGTGAGCTTCCGGACCCCCGACATGAGACCCGGGTCCCCCGGCGCTGGGTCCCGGACCCTCGGCATGAGGCTCAGGACCGCCGGTGCCAGGTTCCGAGCTAACGGGACCCGACGCGGGCCGCCCCGGGCCCGGACGACCGGGCCTTGGACGGGCGCGGTCGGCGAAGGCACCCACCGCGGCCAACTGCTGCGCGCCGCGGTTCAGGTCGTCGGTGACGGTGCCGGACGTCCGCGCGAGTGCCTCGATGATCTGCGGGTTGTTGTCGAGCGTGTCGAGCGCTCGCCCGAGGATCCTGGTCAACTGTTCCAACCGCACCCGCAGCTGCGCCTCGGCGTGCGCCCCGTTGATGTCCAGCTCGCCGCTGCTCAGGTGCACCCGTACGCCGACGTCGACCTGGAGCAGGTTGGCCACCCGGGCCCGCAGCGAAAGGTCGGCGTCCAGGCCGTCGACCGCCAGCCGGATCGAGTCGACGGAGACCTTCGGAATGTCGAGCAGGACGTCGGGGTCCCCGCTGTCGACGTTCCGGTCCGGCTCTCGCTGCTGCGCGCTCTCGCTCATGCTCTCCCGCCCCGCCTGCACACCGGCCCGGTTGTCGGACCGCTCGGCGCGGTTACCCGCTTTCCGGCGGGGCATCCCGTCCGTGACGGCTCGGCAACCCGCTGTCCGGAACCGGGCACCACACGAAGCTGCACACGCAGGCATCAGCCGGTATGGTCCGGGCCTATGGGACAGGGGATGACCGATCCGGCCGACATCCGGCAGGACATCGACCGGTTCTCCTTACGGTGCAGCCTCCTCGTCCCGGGCTCGGCCGAACACGCGTTCGGGGTTTTCACCGACGAGCTGGCCGACTGGTGGGTCACCGAATACACCTGGTCCGGTCCCGATGCTCTCGCCGAGCTGGGCATGGAGCCGCGCGCTGGCGGCATGCTCTACGAGCTGGGCCCGTACGGCTTCCGCGCGGACTGGGGCCGGGTGCTCATCTGGGATCCGCCGCGCCGGCTGGTCTTCGTCTGGCAGATCGGCCCGGACCGGATGCCGGTGCCGGACCCGGCCCGCGCGAGCGAGGTCGAGGTGCTGTTCGTTTCCGAGGGGCCGGAGCGCACCCGGGTGGAGCTGGAGCACCGGCATTTCGACCGACACGGCGAGGCTGCCGAGGGATATCGCAAGGCGCTCACCGCCGGCTGGCACGAGCTGCTCACCCGCTACGTCGCCACGGTGTCGCGCCACCGCCCGACCGCTCCCGCCTGACCGTCGCCCGTTGCGCGGTGGTCAGCGGCCGAGCTGCCGTTCCTGGGTGGCGTTGCCGCCGAGGTCCCGACGACCCAGGTCCGCGTGGCGACCGGCCTCCGCACCCGAGCCGAAGCCGGTGCCGCCCAGCCGGCGTGGCGGCGCGGTGCGCAGCCGCGGGTATTCGTCGGCGAGCCGTCGCTGCACCCGATCGGAGCGGTCGGCCAGCACCAGCGCCACCGACGGCGTGCCCGACTCGCTGGCTGCGGCTGTCTCGGCCGCCCAGAGCCGGCCACCGATCACCTGCGCGAAACCGGCCAGCCAGGACCGGCGGAAGGCGGCCGGATGGTCGTCCGCGGGCACCGCAGTGGCGGCCAGGCCGTGGGCCGCCTGCACGAGCAGTGAGGTGAAGAGCAGGTCGACCCGTTCCAGGTCGCTGGCGAACCCGAACAGGTGCAGCGCGAAGCCGTTGCCCTGACGGCGGCGGACGCAGCGGCAGCGCAGTGGTTCGGCGACCGCGGCGAGCAGGCCGACCTTGTCGCGGGCGTACGGGGCGACGATGTCCAGCACCCGGTCGCCCACCGGATCGGTGGTCGGGTCACGGGCGGCGAGCAGCGCCCGGTCCACGCCGTAGCGGGCGATCAGCTCGGTCGCCTTGGCGGTGAACGCGGCCGCCTCGGCGGGCGTGCAGGCCGGGTCCTCGGCCTGGGCCAGCAGCTTGCGCACCTTGCTGAGCATGGCCTCGGACATGCCTACAGAGCTACCACACGGGTCGGACAGCACAGGGGCCGCGGCGCTATAGATCGATCCGTATCATCGTCACGATCGGATGATCAGTCCAATACGGACGGTCAATCAACTGTCTCCGGAGGCATGCATGTCACCCCCGACCGCTCGCCTGCTCGCCGTCGCCACGGCCACCGCACTGCTCTTCGCCGGCACGCCCGCGCAGGCCGCCCCGGCCACACCGGCCACCCCCGGAACGAACGCCTTCGCCCCGCTCGCCACCTGCTATGGCGGGGCGGTCCGCTCGTACTTCGAGACCGGGCGCTACGGCGGTCAGGCCGGCCAGTTCCGCACCACGACCCGCTGTCGCGACATCAACGTCCGCAACGCGAGCGTGTACGCCACCGAGGCGTGCGTGATCTTCGTCGACAAGACAGGCGCCTGCAACTACTGGACCTACCTACCGGCCAACTCGGGCTGGATCACGGTGGCGACAGATGTCCGGGACGGGGTCAACTTCCGGGTCCGCTTCGAGAACCTGCGGTACGAGTACGAGCCGCTGATCGCGTACCACGCGTTCTGAGTGGCCCGCGTGGTCGCGGCGTCCGCCCCCCGACGGACGCCGCGACCCGGCGGTACAACACCCGGCGCGGCGTACAGCACCCGGCGCGGCGTAAAGCACCCGGCGCGGCTGCTCACCCGGCGCGACTGCGCAGGGTGGCGATCGTCGAGCCGGCGAGCGTGAGCAGGCAGTCGGGGAGCAGCCCATCGGCCGCTGCGGCGCCGAACAGTGCCTCCCCGGTCGGTTCGTCCCGGTTGGCGTACGCGCTGACGAAGCGGGCCACCCAGCGGGTGTCGTAACCGGCCTGATCGATCCCCGGGAAGTCCAGCGCTGCTCCGCTGGCCGCCGGCGCGTCACCGAGCATCGTCGCGGCCAGGCACCAGGCGACCCCGTACGCGCCGCTCAGGCCGGCCCGGTCGACGACCGCGTCGAACGTTCCCACCACCGCGTCTCCATCCCCGTTGAGCGCCGAACTGAGCACGGCGGCCGCGTCGTCGAACGTCTGCTGTGGTAAGTCCGTCACGCAGCGCACAGTAGGAGGGACGGTCAAGGCCCCCGGCGACGGTGACTGTGCGTGTTCAACGCGAGCTACCTGCGCATTGCGTCACCTCCACGGTCCCGCCGCCGACCCCGGCACGCTAATGTGCGCAGCGGACCTTCGCCGGAGGAAGGACGACCATGCTCGTATCACGCCGCTCGCGGGTGGCCTCACTGGCTGCCTGCGCGACGATCCTGCTCGCCACAAGCGCTTGCGGGGATGACAAGGCCGAGGAGGCAAGCACTCAACAGGTGCGCCTCTACGGCGCGGACGGCAACATGCTCAACTCCTATCCTGCGGAGTTGAAGGAACGCGCGAGTCTCGTCGACGGGATGAAGGGCACCACGCCACTCGTCCCGCTGCCCGAGGACTTCAAGAGCCGACTGTGGGCCGTCAATCCGGCGGTGACGGACTTCGTGTACTCCGCCGAGTCGTACGACGCGACAGTGATCGCCGTGCTCGCCGCCCAGTTGGCCGCAAGCACCGACCCGGCTGCCATCGCGAAGCAGATCGTCGGTGTGACCAACGACGGGCAGCGCTGCGAGGACCCGGCGAGTTGCCTCGCGCTGGCCCGTAACGGGCAGGACATCGAGTACCGCGGCGTGTCGCTGACCCGGGCGGGCTTCACCGACAAGGGTGAGCCGGCCACCGCGAGCTACGCCACGCTGACGTTCGACGGGCAGCAGATCAACGACGGCAAGACCGAGTTCGTCGGGGCCGGCATCGAGTCGGCGGCGAGCACCAAGACTCCGCCGAGGCCGAAGAAGCAGCGCCCGGGTGGGGACCCGGACCAGGAGCCGCTGGTCCTGGGCGGCCTGCTGCCGAAGACCGGTGACCTGTCGATCGCCTACCCGCCGATGGCGGCCGGTGCCGCGTTGGCGATCAGGGAGATCAACGCCGCTGGTGGCGCGCTGGGCAAGCCGGTGACCTGGCTGGATGGCGACGACGGCACCAACCCGGCAGTGGCCAAGGCGACCGTGGCCAAGCACGTGAGGGACGGCGTCAGCGTGATCATCGGTGCCGGTGGCTCAGGTATCTCCCGGGCGGTGCTGCCGGACGTGGTGCAGGCCGGGAAGATTCTCTTCTCGCCGTCCAACACCGACGCCGGCCTGACCGACGTGGAGGACGATGGCCTCTACTTCCGCACCGCACCGCCGGACAGCCTGCAGGGCCGTGCGCTGGCCGACGTGATCCTCCGCGACGGGTCGCAGAAGATCGTCATCGTCGCCCGCAAGGACTCCTACGGTGAGGGCCTTCAGGCCACCGTCCGTGAGGAGTTGGAGAAGGCCGGCATCCCCGGCGACCGTCTCAAGCTGATGACCTACGAGCCGCCGGCCGACGCCAAGGCACCCCCGGTCGACTTCGGCGACAGCGCGAAGGAGATCAAGGACTTCGGCGCGGACGCCGTACTGATCATCGGCTTCGGTGAGTCCGCACAGGTGATCCGTGGGATGGCCGACTCCGGAATGCAGTTCCGACAGTAAGTACGACCGCAGACCACGACGGCCGCACCGGCATTCCGCCGGTGCGGCCGTTTCGCTTTTGGGGATCACCGCGTCCGGCGGCGCTCCAGGAACTCGGTCATCCGCCGGTGCTTCTCCTCGTCCTCGAAGAGCACCGCCTGGCTGACCAGATCGAGCTGTGGGTGCGCGGCGACGGGTGCATCCACCGCCAACTTGGTCAGCCGCAGCGCCAGCGGCGAACCCAGGGCAATCTCGTCCAGCAGCGCGTGCGCCACCGTCAGCAGCTCACCGGGCTCGTCCACCACCCGGTTCACCAGACCGATTTGTAGCGCCTCTGCGGCGTCCACCCGCCGGCCGGTGAAGAGCAGCTCCTTGGCCCGGCCCTCACCGATCAACGCGGGCAGCCGGTGCGTCGCGCCAGCGCCGGCCAGGATGCCCAACCGCACCTCCGGCTGGCCGAAGACCGCCCGCGCCGTGCACACCCGCAGATCGCAGGCGTACGCCAGCTCCGCGCCACCGCCCAGCGCCGGGCCGTCGATGGCGGCCACGGTCGGCATCGGCAGCGCCCGGATCCGGGCGAAGGCGGCGGAGTTGATCGCGGCGAGCGCGTCCGCGCGGCCCCGTTCGCGGAGCTGGCCGATGTCGGCGCCACCCGCGAAGATGCCCGCCGCGCCACCGGTGAGCAGCAGCAGCCGGGGGCGCGCCTCCAACCCGGCGCACACCTCGTGCAGCTCGGCGATCAGGTCGGCGTCGATGGCGTTGCGCTTCTCCGGCCGGTCCAGCGTGACCACCAGCCGGTCCGGCCGCTCCTCGATCCGCAGCCCGCTCACTGTTTGACACCGCCTTCCCACCGGTAGAAGCCGTGGCCCGACTTCTTGCCCAGCCGCCCCGCGGCCACCATCTCCACGAGCAGCGGCGGCGGCGCGAAGCGGTCCCCGTACGCGGCCTGGAGGGTGCGGGCGATGTCCAGCCGCACGTCGAGGCCGACCAGGTCGGTGAGCTCCAGCGGCCCGATCGGGTGCCGGTAGCCGAGCACCATCGCCTTGTCGATGTCGGCCGGGCTGGCCACCTCGTCAGCCACCATCCGGATCGCCTCCAGCCCGAGGGTGACCCCGAGCCGGGAGGTGGCGAAGCCGGGCAGGTCGCGTACGACGACGGGGTCCTTGCCCAAGCGGCCGGCGAGCGCGACGGCCGCGGCGGTGGTCTCCTCGGCGGTGGCCGGGCCGACCACGATCTCCAGAAGCGCCATCGCCCAGACCGGGTTGAAGAAGTGCAGGCCGAGGAAGCGCTCCGGCGCATCCAGCCCCACGGCCAGCTCACCGATGGCGATGCTGGAGGTGTTGCTGCCCAGCAGCGCCGGGCTCAGCGCGGCGGCGTCACGCAGCACCGCCCGCTTCAGGTCGAGCCGCTCCGGCACCGCCTCCACGATCACCTCGGGAGCGGGAGCGACCTCGGCGAGCGTTGGGCGCAGCGTCACCCGCTCCCGGTTCGCGGCGGCCTCGTCGGCACCCAGCTTCCCGCGCTGCACCGCCCGCTCCCACAGCTCGGCGAGCCGGTTCAGCGCGGTCGCACCCCGCTCAGGGTCCACCTCGACCAACTCGACGGCGTGTCCGGACCCGGCCGCCACGTACGCGATGCCGAGCCCCATCGTGCCGGCACCGACGACCACGAAACGATCGCTCATCACGCCTCCCTGTCCCGCCCGCCGGCGCGCGGGGTCGCCGCCGCGCCGACCCGGGTGTTCCGCCCGCTCCGCTCGCTCATCATGCGACCCTAGACAGCTCGACGACCCGGCCCATGCGTGGGGGAGCGCCGGATCGGGTAATGACGGCCCGTCAACCGAGGGAAGGACCAGTCGACATGAGCCAGGCACCGGAGCGCGTCACCGACGGGGAGATCGTGGAGACCCGGGGCGACGAACGGGTCGAGCTGCTGCGCGCCGACACCAACAACGACGGCAAGACGGACGTGTGGGTGGTGGACACCGACGGCGACGGCAAGGCCGACCTTTTCCAGTTCGACACCGACGGTGACGGCAAGGTGGACATCACCATGGTCGACATCGACGAGGACGGCACCCCGGACGAGGTGGTCGACGGCGACGGCGGCCTCCCGCCCGAGCAGCTCCCCCCGACCGTCCAGGTCTGAGCTGTACGACGGCCCCTGCGCTCTGCACGGTGGAGCTCAGGGGCCGCCGCTCAGTCGGCGAGGCGCAGGGTGGCCAGGTAGTAGGGGGCGTCCCGGTCGTCCACATCGGTCAGCCGCCAGCCGGTGCCGTGCACCAGCGCGGCGAACTCGTCGGCCGAGCAGACCAGATAGTCGAACCACTCGGTGCTCAGCTCCCGGTAGCGCAGCCGGAGCCGGAGCTGACCGCCGAGCCGACCCTGACGGCGGTTGCGCTCGTGGTAACCGGTGTGCAGCGGGTCGCGGGTGCCGTACGGGTCGGTGCCGTGCGCGATGATCTGCGCTCCCGGTCGGGCCAGCGCGGCGAGCGCGGCCAGGAACGCGGGGGCACGCTCCCGGCCCTCGAACAGTCCGAGGTTGTTACCGAGCAGCAGGAACGTCTCGTACCGCTGACCATCGGCGACGTGCGTGTCGACGGTGCCGTGCACCACCCGCCGGACACCGCGACGCCGACTGACCGCCAGCGCACCCGCGGAGGTGTCCAGCCCGGTGACCGGTACGCCGCGCTCCTGGAGCAGCAGCGCGACCCGGCCGGCACCGGTGCCGATGTCCAGCGTCTCACCGCGGACCCGGTCCACCGCCCGGTGGTCGTACGGCTGCCACTCCTGCGGCCCGTCCAGGTAGTGCGCGGCCGGCGCGCCGTTGATCAGACCGTCGTCCCGTTCGATGATCTCGATGACCGGCCGCGGCAGTCGACCACCGACCAGCGGTCGGGGGCCCACCCCGGTGGCCACGGCGAGCGTGTCCCGCAGCAGTTCACCGATCACGTCACCGATTAGAGGCTCCACCGTCACGACGTTCACGCTATCTGGCCATTCAGCGGCCCGTAGCGGCCGTATCCTGGCGGTGTGACCACGTTGGACAGGCTGTCGGCCGAGAAATACATCCTGCTCACGACCTTCCGCAAGGACGGTCGGGCGGTGCCGACCCCGGTCTGGGCGGTACGCGACGGCGAGGCGTTGGCGGTCTGGACCCGGGCCGACTCGGGCAAGGTGAAGCGGATCCGCCGCAACGGCGAGGTGACCGTGGCGCCGTGTGACGTGCGAGGCCGGCTACGCGGGGCGGAGGTGTCAGCCCACGCGACGATCTACGGGGGCGGTGACATTGGTCGGGTCCGCGACCTGCTCAAGCAAAAATACCGCCTACTCGGTCGGCTGAGCCTGCTGGGCAGCCGACTGCGCCGCGGCGAGGGTGGCACGGTCGGCATCCGGGTGACGCTGGCCGAGGCGCGACGCTGAGACGGGCTGACGTTGAGCCCGGCGGACATGGAAAGGGGCGGCGGATCGAGATCCACCGCCCCTGACCGGAAAAACTGGTGCCGGCTCAGTCGCCCTGCCGCTGCTGCGGGATCTGACCCTGCAGCAGCGCCCTGACCTCCGACTCGCGGTAGCGACGGTGGCCACCCAGAGTGCGGATGGCACTGAGCTTGCCAGCCTTGGCCCACCGGGTCACCGTCTTCGGGTCGACACGGAACATCGACGCCACCTCGGCCGGTGTGAGTAGCGGCTCTGGTTCGTGCGTTCGCGATGCCATCGGTCACTCCTCCACGTGTATAGACATCGGCCGGGGTCCCGCCGGCCGACGCGTCTCCCATGGTCCGGCTAGTCCCCGATGTCCGACATGGGCCGAACGGATGAAGGTCCCTAGACGGACGGATGAACCATGCCCGATTTTTACGACTTTTGCACGGCAGAAAGTACCTTATTCGGACTCATGATCACGGTTCGTGATGCGTCAACTACGAGCACCACTCACCTTGGGAGCACTTCTAGGGGTGATATGCCCTAGTTGCACCGCTCCAACAACTGCACCGCGCGCCACCGGGCCACCAGCTTGTCGTACGCGACGGACGCCTCCTCGGCCTCACCGCGCGCCAGCCCCGCGAGGCCGCTGGCGACCAGCTCAGGCGAGTCATCCGCAGAAAGCGTCTCGTCGGAGAGCAGGTCGACAAGGCCGCCGTAGTCCAGCTCCACCACCGACCGCGGATGGAACTCCTCCAGCCAGCGTGCCGCCTCCTCCACCGCCTCGGTGATCGGCGCCTCGCCCACCGACTTGCGCAGCACCGACAGAGCTCGCGACGACCGGCGGCGGGTTTTGGAGATCTCGGTGCGATAGCGCAGCGCCCGCCGGCCGGGCTGGGTCACCAGGTCCCGCTCAGCCGGGTCGAAGAGCACGAACCACCGCAGCGGCACCCCCCAGGTGGCGATCTGCTCGTGCACCCGGGGCACCCCGTGCTCCAGCACCCGGGCGCCGCTGCGCCAGTCGTCAACCACCGCCCTGGCCTGCCCGGCGAGCACCGGCGGCACGAAGGCGTCGGCGAGGACCGAGGGCACCCCGTCCCGGGCGCTGAGCGCCGCCTCAGCGACCCGGATCCGCAGGTTCCAGGGGCAGACCAGCAGGCTGTCGTCCGTCTCCAGGACGTACGCCTCCTCCGGCAGGTCCGGCAGCCGGGTCCAGCCAGCGCCCAGCGCCTCGATCACCGCCGTCCGCTGCCGGCCGGGCCCTTCGACCGGGGCCACCGCCCGACCCTCCGAGACGTAACGGCGCCAGTAGCTCTGCCGGTCTCGATCAAAGGCGGTCAACGGTTCGTACACGCGCAGGTAAGAAGCGAAGAGCGACGGCACGGCGCGATCCTCCCACGAACCGCAGCCGTACGCCGTCAGCGGCCGGACCACGCGCGCCGCAACGTGGGACGGCAGCGGCGCGTCGAGCGCCCGCACGCGGCCGATACTAGGCTCGATCACACCGGCAGCATCCCCGCCGGGGTCCACCAGGTCCGCGTCCCACAAGGACGCACACCACTTCAGGAGCCAATCATGGGCGTATTCGCGAGCACCGACGACCCGGTATCGACCGGACACGAACAGGTCGTGTTCTGCCAGGACAAGCAGAGCGGCCTCAAGGCGATCATCGGGATCTACTCCACCGCGCTGGGGCCGGCGCTCGGCGGCACCCGCTTCTACCCGTACGCCCGCGAGGAGGACGCCCTCGCCGACGTGCTCGACCTGTCCCGCGGGATGGCCTACAAGAACGCGCTCGCCGGGCTGGACCTGGGCGGTGGCAAGTCCGTCATCTGGGGCGACCCGGAGCAGATCAAGAGCGAGGCGTTGCTGCGCGCGTACGGTCGCTTCGTGGAGTCGCTGGGCGGTCGCTACTACACCGCCTGTGACGTCGGCACCTATGTGGCGGACATGGACGTCGTGGCCCGGGAGACCCGCTACGTGACCGGGCGCAGCGTGGAGCACGGCGGCGCCGGTGACTCGTCGATCCTCACCGCCTGGGGTGTCTTCCAGGGCATGCGGGCTGCCACCGAGCACGTGTGGGGCACCCCGAGCCTGCGTGGCCGGCGGGTCGGCGTGGCCGGCCTGGGCAAGGTCGGCAAATACCTCACCGGGCACCTGCTGGACGATGGCGCCGAGGTGGTCGCCACCGACGTCAACCCGAAGGCGCTGGCGTGGGTGCGCGCCAACCACCCGCAGGTCACCCTGATGGACGACGCCGGTGCGCTGGTCGCCGCGGACATCGACGTGTACGCGCCGTGCGCGCTGGGCGGCGCCCTGAACGACGACACCGTGCCGGCGCTGCGCGCCAAGGTGGTGACCGGGGCGGCGAACAACCAGCTCGCCCACCCGGGCATCGAGAAGCTGCTGGCCGACCGGGGCATCCTCTACACGCCGGACTACGTGGTCAACGCGGGCGGCGTGATCCAGGTGGCCGACGAGATCGAGGGCTTCAACTTCGACCGGGCGAAGCTGCGGGCGACCCGGATCTACGACACCACCCGCGAGATCCTGCACCTGGCTGACGCCGAGGGCGTGCCGCCGGCGGTGGCCGCGGACCGGCTGGCCGAGCGGCGGATGGCCGATGTCGGCCGGCTGCGCGCGATCCACCTGCCCTGAGCGTTCCCGGAGGCGGATCGACGGGATCCGCCTCCGGTCCCCCTTTTGCCGGAACCGGCCAGTAAGCTGAGGCCGGGTCAATTTTGATACGGTTTGTCCGGCGTCACGGGTGCTAACCGTTCCGCTCCTTACCGGGTACACTGGGTGACGGCCGGATCAACGCGACGCGCAGAGCCGGCCAGCGGTAACCCGAGGTGCCGAACGGTGGCATCCCCATGTACCGTAAGAGCCACGAGAGATGCCTGACGTCATCGGGGCCCGCCTTCGGGCTGCCCCGCATTCTGTGCGAGGGGGTCGAGCCATGGGGCGCGGCCGTGCTAAGGCCAAGCAGACAAAGGTGGCCCGGGAGTTGAAGTATCACTCCCCGAACACCGACCTCACCGCCTTGCAGCGCGAACTGGCGGGTGCTGGTAAGTCTGAGCACCACTTCGACGACGACTCTAAAGAGTTCGTCGACGACGATGATGAGGATCACGCGGACGACGACCCGGATCCCTGGGTCCGTCCGACCCGCTGACCGCTCGACGCAGCTGAGCACGCGGTGACCCCCGCGTGCTCACGCGCGTCCCGTGCAGGTGCAGCTGACCGACGATCAGGGGCCTGGCCCGACCGGAGCCACTCCGGCCACTCGACAGGCCCCTGATCGCGGGTCACCTCAGCGCGGTCGGTTGTTCCAGTTGTAGAACGTCGGGATGTTCTCGAAGTGGTTCCAGGCGCAGACCGCGCTGGCGCCGTCCCCGCCCGACACCTCCGATCTCAGCCGCCGAGCGTCCTCGGCCTCCTGCAGGAGCGCTACGAGCGCAGGAGCGGCGTCCCGCACCCGCTCGGTAACTCCGTCATCCGCTTCGCGCTCAGGCCGCCGGTCACTGGTGGTCTCGGGCATGCTCCAACACTCCCTCCAATAGGCGGATCTTGCTGTTGCGGCAGTGCTCGGTCTCCGTACCGTCAAAACGCCCCAGCTCGAAGTAGCGGTTGGCAGCATGGCCACCGCCACAGAAGCCGAAGTACGGGCAGGACACCCGGCATGCCTCCACCCCAGCCAGGAACTCTCCCACCCACGGCGTCTCCGCCGCGCCGCTGAGGATCTCCGCCAGCGGGGCCGTCAACACGTTGCCGCTGCTGAAGTCGCCGTAGCGGGGGTCGGTGAAGCCGGCCAACTCCGGAGAGAGCACGGTCACCGAGCCGTCATGACCGATCGTCGGGATCGGGTCCAGTTGGCGGGGCAACACCCCGTCCGCCGAGTTGTCGAGCACCGCTGCGGCGTAGCGCAGCGACCACTCGATCTCGCGCAGGTGGATCCGGGGCTCACGGCGCCAGGCCGCGACCAACTCCGCCCAGAACGCGGTCACCGCGGACGAATCATGACGGTTGTCGCGGGTGTTGACCCCCTCGGTCTCCTCGATGTTGATGCCCAACACGTCGCAGCCCAGCTCGAGGAAGTAGTCGTACAGCTCAGTGGCGAGCCCCGGCTCCGGCCGGGACACCACGGCCAGCGCGGAAAAGGGCAGGCCACGACGGCGCAGCACCGTGACACCACGCAAGATCCGGTCGTACGCCGGCTGGCCGCCCCGGTTGACCCGGTCGCCGTTGCGCGCCCGGGGCCCGTCGACGCTCACGCTCACCCGCATCTCGTGCCGGGCGAAGAAGTCGCACCAATCGTCGTCGATCAGGGTGGCGTTGGTCTGCACGTGGTGCTCGACCTCGGGCCCGAATGGCGCGATCAGGTCAGCCAGATGCTCCCGGCCGGCCGCCAACGGCTCGCCGCCGTGCCACACCACCGAGAACCGGCCGGCCGCCGCCCAGGGGTTGACCGCCGCTGCCACCGCCGCTGCCACCGCCACCGGCATCCGCCGATCGGCCGACCGAAACGGCAGGTAGCAGTACGCGCAGTCGAGGTTGCAAAGGGTGGTGGGCTGCATGACGACGTACGACGGGACGGCGGCCAGACCGCGCATCCCGCTGAACGACTGTCCCCGAACAGCCATCGTCCTCCTCCGCCTAGCCTGAGCCCTTCAGGCTAGGCGGCATTGGCCACTCGGGTGAAGCCCTGATCAGGTGCCCGTACGATCACCAGAGCGTGATCAACCGCGGGTGTGCTGACCAACCATCTGCACGTTGCCGGTGCCCTCGATGATCTCGCCGGCCTGCCAGGCCTCGACCCCACGGCCAGTCAGCGTGGCCAGCGCCCGGTCGGCGTCCTCGGCCGACACGATCGCGAACATGCCGACGCCCATGTTGAAGGTCGACTCCATGTCCTGGTCGTCGATCCGACCCTTCGTCTGAATCAGGTCGAAGACCGGCTGCGGCTTCCAGGTGGACCGGTTGACCACCGCGTCGACGTTCTCGGGCAGCACTCGGACCAGGTTGCCGGGGATGCCGCCGCCGGTGACGTGGGCAAATGCCCGTACCTCGGCCTCGGCGATCAGCTTGAGGCAGTCCTTGGCGTAGATCTTGGTCGGGGTGAGCAACTCCTCACCCAGGGTCCGCTGCCGACCGAAGTCGTCGATCACGATGTCCAGGCGCATCCGGGCCGCGCCGAGCAGCACGTGCCGGACCAGCGAGTAGCCGTTGGAGTGCAGGCCGGAGGAGCGCATGGCGATCACCACGTCGCCCACCTCGACCCGGTCGGGGCTGAGGATGTCAGCCTCCTCGACCACGCCGACACCGGTCGCGGAGATGTCGTACTCGTCCGGGCGGAGCACGCCGGGGTGCTCGGCGGTCTCCCCGCCCAGCAGCGCGCAGCCGGCGTAGCGGCAGCCGTCAGCGATGCCCGCACCGATCTCGGCGACCTTGTCCGGCACGACCTCGCCGGTGGCGATGTAGTCGAGCAGGAACAGTGGCTCGGCACCACAGGCCACCAGGTCGTCGACGACCATCGCGACCAGGTCGATGCCGACCGTGTCGTGGATGTCCATCTGCTGGGCGATCACCAGCTTGGTGCCCACCCCGTCGGTGGAGGACGCCAGGATCGGGTTCTTGTACTTCTTCGTGTCGAGCCGGAACAGACCGGCGAAGCCGCCGAGGTCGCCCAGCACCTCAGGACGGCGGGTCTCCCGCACCTTCGACTTGAGCAGCTCCACCGCGCGGTCGCCCGCGTCGATGGAGACCCCGGCGTCGGCGTACGAAACCGAGCGTTTGCGCGCCTGACGGCCAGCGCCGGCCGTCCAGGGCTGACGGTCGCCACCGGCGCCGGTCGGGCTGCTTCCTGCGCCGCTGCGCTCGGATACGTGCGTCACGGTTCTCCCCTTTGGTTCTCGGTGCGGCGCTGGCGGTGGCCGGGCCGCGCCGGATGGTGCTACGGGCGGTTTGCGGTAACGCCACCCGGAGTGGCGACGAACGAGCCGTTGGTGTGCGGAGCTTCTGGCGCCGTGTTGGCGACCCGTCGGCCTACCGCTTCGAGCACGTGCTTGCCGATCAGGTTGTCGGCCGGTAGCTCGATCGGGTACTCCCCATCGAAACACGCCCGACACAGCCGGGTCTTCGGCTGCTCGGTCGCCGCGATCAGGCCAGGAAGCGATACGTAACCCAGCGTGTCGGCGCCGATGGAACGCCGGATGCCGTCGTTGTCCAACCCGTTGGCCAGCAGCTCCGCCCGGGTGGCGAAGTCGATGCCGTAAAAGCACGGCCAGCTGACCGGCGGGGAGGAGATCCGGACGTGCACCTCCAGCGCCCCCGCCTCACGCAGCATCCGCACGATGGCGCGCTGGGTGTTGCCGCGCACGATCGAGTCGTCCACGACCACCAACCGCTTGCCCCGGACGTTTTCCCGCAGCGGGTTGAGCTTGAGCCGGATGCCGAGCTGACGCAGGGTCTGCGACGGCTGGATGAAGGTGCGCCCCACGTACGGGTTCTTCATGAGGCCGGCGCCGTAGGTGATGCCGGACGCCTCCGCGTAGCCGATCGCGGCCGGAATGCCCGACTCCGGCACGCCGATGACGAGGTCCGCCTCGATCGGATGTTCCTTGGCCAACTGCCGGCCGATCTGCACCCGCGTCGCGTGCACGTTGCGCCCGGCGATCGTGGCGTCCGGGCGGGCGATGTAGACGTACTCGAAGAGACAGCCCTTCGGCTCCGGCGCGGCGAACCGGGCGGAACGCAGACCATTCTCGTCGATAGCGATCAGCTCGCCCGGCTCGACCTCGCGCACCACGCTGGCACCGACGATGTCCAGTGCGGCGGTCTCACTGGCCACCACCCAGCCGCGCTCCAGGCGGCCGAGCACCAGCGGACGGACGCCGTGCGGGTCGCGGGCCGCGTAGAGGGTCGACTCGTCCATGAAGACGAAGCTGAACGCGCCGCGCAGCTGCGGCAGCACCTCCAGTGCGGCCGCCTCGACCGACAGATCCGGTCGGCTGGCCAGCAGCATCGTCACCAGGGAGGTGTCGTTGGTCGAGCCGTCCGCGACGAGACCGCGCTCGGCGACCTCCTTCTCCAGCTCGGCCGTGTTGACCAGGTTGCCGTTGTGGGCGAGCGCGATGGTCGTGCCGGAGGTGGTCGACCGGATCGTCGGCTGGGCGTTCTCCCAGTTCGACGCGCCGGTCGTGGAGTAACGGGCGTGCCCGATCGCCAGGTGGCCGCGCAGGCTCGCCAGGGTGGGCTCGTCGAAGACCTGAGCCACCAGGCCGAGGTCCTTGTAGACCACCACACCGGAGCCATCGCTCACCGCGATGCCCGCCGCCTCCTGGCCGCGATGCTGCAGGGCGTAGAGGCCGAAGTAGGTCAGATTGGCAACCTCTTCGCCGGGGGCCCAGACGCCGAAGACGCCGCAGGCATCCTGGGGGCCAGGTCGTTGGGGGTCAAGGTCGTGGCTCAGCCGGCCGTCGCCTCGGGGCACCTACCGCTCCCTCATGCTGGTCTGGACCGGCCGGGCGGGATCACGGGCGGATCCACACTCCATCTGCCGGGACCACTCTCGTTCGCCTGACAGTGTACGCGAATCGCCGTCGATACAGAAAGTCACGGTTCCCGTGCCGAGAGTTACGGTGAGTGGCCATTGGGTCGACTAGAGGGGCAGATAAGCCGAGAGGTCCGCTCGGACGCCGCTCATCTGAACGCGACCCTCGGTGACCGCCTCCGCCCATCCGATCCTCCCGGTTGCCAGTTCCAACCAGGTGCCAGGAGCCATCTCGACCACATTTGGCGGGTTCCCCCTGGTGTGTCGAGGCCCCGGTACGCACTGGATCGCACCGTATGGTGGGACGCGCACCTCCACCGATCGGCCGGGGGCGCGCTCCGCGAGGACGGCCAACAACGACCGGACCGCCTCCCGGAACACCGGCCGTTCGGGCGTACGACCCTCGTCGAGCGCCGACAACGCGGCCGCAACGGCAGCGGACTTACTGTACGGAGAGGACACGACGGGACGATACGACCTACCGGCCAAGCACCCGACGTCGGCCCTGGGTCGCGCCGAGACAGTCGGACAAGGCATAGTTGCCGACGGCGTATTCGAACCGTGATGATCCCCGGCCCGGCGCCCCGCCGGTCAGAGGGAAGTCAGCCCGGAAGGCGGTGGACGTGTCAACACACCGACGTGCCTGGAAGCAGCGGGCCGGTGTGGTCGTAGCGCTGGTTGTCGGCGCTCTGCTCGCCATCCCCGCCACACCAGCAATGGCCGCAAGCGTCGAGGTAACACCAAACTCGGTCACCGTGAACGCCGGCAGCGACGCCACAGTCACCGTGCGCGTCACCGCGGGTAATGGCGACAACAAGGCGACGATCAGCCTCGCTGGCCTACCGCAGGGTGTCAGATGCGCCAGCGGCTGCGGCGACGTCAACTTTTCCGGCGGCCCCTTGAACCAGACGAAGTCGCAACTGGTCAGGATCGCGGCCGATGACAATGCAGGCGATGCCACCGCCACCGTCACCGTGGCCGTCGAGGCCGACTCCGGCCCGGACACCAAGACCTTCGCGCTGACGGTCAAGGGCAAGGCCGCGCCGCCGCCGCAGAACCAGACCGTGAAGTCAGTCGCCGGCAAGGTCGTCGTGCAGGCCAACGGTGACGGGGTGCCGAACGCCGTGGTCATGCTGCTCGACAGCGGGGGTAAGCGCCACGACACCGTGAGCGACGGCGGCGGCAACTTCCGTTTCACCGGCAGCACCGACAATCCGATCGCGCCCGGGCGCCTTGAGCTGGGCGCCAGCTCCGACAACATCGTCGGCCGGAAGACCATCAACGCCGCCGCCGGGCAGGCCGTCACCGGCCAGCGGATCAGCCTCGCGATCAAGGTCGAGGTGACGCCGAGCGCCACCCCGTCCGCCACCCCCGAGGCCACTGCCACCGAGGAGACGGCCGAGGAGGGCACCGAGGAGGAGGCCACCAACGCGGCCAGCCCGGGTGCTCCGGCGAACGCCGCGAACAACGAGGACAGCGGCGGCCCAGAGTCGTACCTGATCATCCTGCTCGGCGGTCTGCTGGTGGCCGCCGGTGTCGGCACGATCGTGCTGCTCTGGATGAAGCGCAAGGAGAACGACGACGACGATGCCTCGGCGACGGCTGGTGGCGGCGGTGTGGTCCCGCCGGCGCACGGCGGGTTCCGCGGCCCCGACGACCAGACCCGGGTGGTCGGCGGCCGGCCCGGCGGCGGCCCGGACCCGACGATGATGCACCGCCCGGTGGTCGACGACGTCCCGCCGGACCCGTACGGCGCGCCTGCGCAGGCGTACGGCGGCGCGGGTCAGCAGGGCTGGGGCGGTGGCGCTGGCTACGGCGACGAGCCAGCACCCGGCGGGTACGGCGGCTACGGCAACGTCCCCGCGTCGGGTGGCGGCTATGGCACTCCGGCAGGCCCCGAGGGCGGCTACGGCGCTGGCGCGGCCGGTGACGGCTACGGCGCCGCACCCGGTTCCGGCGCTGGCTACGGCGGCGCACCGGCCTCTGGTGGCGGCTACGGCAGCCGTGACTACACGGCCCCGGCCGGGGCGGCCGGTTACCCGCCGGCTCCCGCTGGCGGAGCGGCCTACGGCGAGCGGTACGACGAGCCGACCGGCCGGTACACCGGCGACAGCACCCAGTACCCGGCTCCGGCCGACCCGTATGCCACCGGCGTCTACCAGCCGGAGCAGGGGCAGGGGTACGGCCAGCCTGACCCGGCCCCGTACGGCGGCCGGGCTGCCGAGCCGACCGCGGGATACACCGGCCAGGAGGCTGGCGGGTACGACCAGGGCGGCTACGGCCAGCCGGCCGGCGGGTACGACCAGGGCGGCAACTACGGCCAGGAGCCCCCGCAGCAGCGCGGCGGCTACGACGACCGGGGCTACGACCAGGGCGGCTACGGCCAGCCGGCCGGCGGGTACGACCAGGGCGGCAACTACGGCCAGGAGCCCCCGCAGCAGCGCGGCGGCTACGACGACCGGGGCTACGACCAGGGCGGCTACGACCAACCGGCCGGCCGGACCCGACCGGACACCCCGCCGCCGCCCCCGACGGAGCGGGGCGGCCGTCGCCTCGACTGGCTGGACGACTGACCCCCACCACAGCGCACGGAAACGGCCACCCGGATGTCTGGGTGGCCGTTTCGCTGCTGCAAGACCCACTCACGATCCGTGCAGTCGGGCCACCCCGCAGACCTGGCTGCCCCGACTTCAGCGAAGCCGAGTTGATCACGGGCGAGGCCGCGCGGTCAGGCGGCGGAGAACACGCTCTGGTGGAGCACCGGCACGACGTCCGACACGCCGATCTGGACGGCGATGTCCACGTCCTCGGCGAAGCCGCTTCCGGTCAACTCCCGCCCGGAAACGCTGCCGCGCACCGCGGCGGGCACGTCCGGAGTGCTCGCCAAGGCGGCGAGCGCCATGGCCGCCTCCACCGAGAGCCCGCCCGGCACGCCGGAGAGAGCGTCCAGCACCGAGGCGGCACCCAGCTGGTCCTCCACCGAGGGGCGCAGCGACCCGTCCGGCCACCGCTCCCCCGAGGCGATCACGCCGATCGGGGCGTCCGCTGTGCCGTACCCCTGGCGGCGCAGCCAACGCCCGACGGCGGGTGCGTTGCGCAGGCACGCCGCGACCACCGGAAGGCCGGTGGCGCTGGCGGCGGCGCTGATGGCCGAGCCGTTCGGCGAGGGCAGCACCAGGTCCGCCACCACCGGTGCGGCGGCCAGCGCGGCGGGCGAGAGCGACCACGGATGCTCTGCGGTCACCCGCCGCCGACCGATCGCCGCGACCGCGCCGACCCGCACCGCGTACTCGGCGGCCTGCTCACCCCAGGGAAACGGGTGCACCCGCATGCCACGGGCGACCGCCACCTCCACGGCGGTGGTGAACGACAGCACGTCCACCACCACCAGCGCCCCGCAGACCCGACCAAGCTCGGCCGCCCCGGTCAACCCCCAGTCGAACCGGGCACCGGAACCGGGTTGGCCGTGGACGGCGGCCGCCAACGCCTCAGCGCTCGTCAGGCGACGGCTCGGTGACACCGGAGTCAGACTCGGACGACCCGCCCTGGTCGGCGGTGGTCGGCTGCTCCGACTCGATCGGCTCGACAGCACCGGTCCGCGGGACCGGGCCAGACGAAGCGATCGGCTCGGAGACCACCGCCGCCGCATCAACCGGCGCGGCCTGTGCGACCGACAGCGGGACGGCTTCGACCGCACCCGCCACGCCAGCGGCCGGCGCGGGCACCTCGACGGCCGCCGAGCCCCCGAAGAGGCGCGGCAACGTCTCGGTGTGCGCGGTGCGCAGCTCGTCCAGGCCGATCCGGAACTGGCCGTGCACCTCGAGTGCGCCGCCGGACGGGTCGGTGACGCCGATCAGCTCGAACGGCACCCCCCGCTCGGCGCAGAGCGCCGCGAACGCCTTGTCGTGGCCGCGCGGCACCGACACCAGCGCCCGCGTGGCGGACTCGCTGAACAGGTAGACGAACGGCATCGAGCCCTCGGCGAACTGCTCCGGCACGGCAACCCGGGCCCCGACGCCACGGCGCAGGCAGGACTCGACCAGGCTCTGGGCGAGGCCACCGTCGGAGAGGTCGTGTGCCGAGCTGAGGTGGCCGACGCGGGCCGCCTCGGCCAGCAGGCTGGCGAGCGCCTTCTCCCGCCCGAGGTCGACCTGCGGCGGGATGCCACCGAGGTGCTCGTGCGTCACCCAGGCCCACTCCGAGCCGGACAGCTCCACGTTCGTCTCGCCGAGCAGGTAGAGCTGGTCGTGGTCGCCACCGGCACGCGGCACGAAGCCCATCGGCACCCGGTCGGCGACGTTGTCCAGCACGCCCAGCACACCGACCACCGGGGTCGGATGGATGGCCGCCGCGCCGGTCTGGTTGTAGAAGCTGACGTTGCCGCCGGTCACCGGGATGCCCAGCTCCAGGCAGCCGTCCGCCAGGCCGCGCACGGCCTCGGCGAACTGCCACATCACGCCCGGGTCCTCCGGGGAGCCGAAGTTGAGGCAGTTGGTCACGGCAATCGGCGTCGCGCCGGTCACCGCCACGTTCCGGTACGCCTCAGCCAGGGCCAGCTTGGTGCCGTTGTACGGGTCCAGCCGGGCGTACCGGCCGTTGCCGTCCACCGAGAGCGCCACGCCGAGCCCGGTCCGCTCGTCGATCCGGATCACGCCGCCGTCCTCCGGCTGGGCGAGCACGGTGTTGCCCAGCACGTAGCGGTCGTACTGCTCGGTGACCCAGGTCTTGTCGGCCAGGTTGGGCGACGCGATCATGCGCAGCACGGTCTCCCGCAGCGCCTCCGGGTCGGCCGGGCGCGGCAGCGTCTCGGCGCGGTCGGCCTGGAGCAGGATCAGGTCGGCCGGCTCACGCATCGGACGGGCGTAGACCGGGCCGTCGTCGACCAACGAACCCGGCGGTACGTCGACGACCAGGTGGTCCTGCCAGGTGATCAGCAGTCGACCCGGGCGGCCGTCCGGCTCCGGCGGGGTGACCTCGCCGATCGCGGTGGCCAGCACGCCCCACGTCTCGGCGATCTTGAGCACCGCGTCGAGCTTGTCCGGCTCGACGACCAGCAGCATCCGCTCCTGGGACTCGCTGGCCAGGATCTCGTGCGGGTCCATCGAGGGCTCCCGCAGCGGCACCCGCTCCAGCCAGACCCGCATGCCGGTGCCGGCTGCGGCGGCGGTCTCGGTGAGCGCGCAGGTCAGACCGGCGCCGCCGAGGTCCTGGATGCCGACGACCAGCTGGCTGTCGTACAGCTCGAGGCACGCCTCGATCAGCAGCTTCTCGATGAACGGGTCGCCGACCTGCACGGCGGGGCGGCGCTGCTCGCTGCCCTCGTCGAAGGTGGCACTGGCCAGCACCGAGACGCCGCCGATGCCGTCGCGGCCGGTCTTGGCGCCCATCAGCACGACAACGTTGCCCGGGCCGGCGGCGGCCTTGTTCTGCAGCCGGTTGACCGGCAGCACGCCCAGGCAGAGCGCGTTGAGCAGCGGGTTGCCCTGGTAGGAGGGGTCAAAGACCAGCTCGCCACCAATGTTGGGCAGGCCGAGGCAGTTGCCGTAGCCGCCGACGCCGGCAACCACGCCGGTGAGCACCCGGGCGGTGTCCGGGTGGTCCGCGGCGCCGAAGCGCAGCGGGTCCATCACGGCGACCGGGCGGGCGCCCATGGCGAGGATGTCCCGGACGATGCCGCCGACGCCGGTCGCTGCGCCCTGGTAGGGCTCGACGAAGCTCGGGTGGTTGTGCGACTCGACCTTGAAGGTCACCGCCAGCTCGTCGGAGATCTGCACGACACCGGCGTTCTCGCCGATGCCGGCGAGCAGCCGGTCGCTGTGCGGGGCCTTCTCACCGAACTGGCGCAGGTGCACCTTGCTCGACTTGTAGGAGCAGTGCTCGCTCCACATGATCGAATACATGGCGAGCTCGGACTGCGTGGGCCGGCGGCCGAGGATCTGCCGGATCCGGTCGTACTCGTCGTCGCGCAGACCCAACTCGGTGTACGGCTGGAGCTCGCCCGGCGTGCCACCGGCGCGCGGCACGGTGTCCACGCCCTCGCTCCAGTCGGCAGTGGCCGACCCGACGGGAGCGGTCGCCGCTGCGACATGCGCCGGGGTCGGCTCGGCCGGCTGCGCCGGGGCGGAGTACGCCTCCGGTGTGTCCCGTACCGGGTCCGGAAGGGTGGTCATGACCTCTCCTCGCTGCGCTCGTGCCCGCCAGAGAGGCGGTTGAGCTGACCGATGATCGTGTCGCCGGTCACGCCGGCGCCCCCACCAGGTGCTTGAGGACCGACGTGAAGAAGCCGAGGCCGTCCAGCGAAGGGCCGGTGAGCGCCTCCACCGCGTGCTCGGGGTGCGGCATGATGCCGACCACGTTGCCGGCGGCGTTGGTGATCGCGGCGATGTCGCGCTGCGACCCGTTGGGGTTGCCGCCGAGGTAGCGGGCGACCACCCGGCCCTCGGCTTCGAGCTGGTCCAGCGTCGCGGTGTCCGCGACGTAGCAACCCTCGCCGTTCTTGACCGGGATGAGCACCTCCTGGCCGGGCTGGAACACGTTGGTCCACGCGGTGCCGGCCGACTCGATGCGCAGGATCTGGTCCCGGTTGCGGAAGTGCAGGTGCTGGTTGCGGGTGAGCGCACCGGGGAGCAGGTGCGCCTCGCACAGGATCTGGAAGCCGTTGCAGATGCCGAGCACCGGCAGACCACCCTGGGCGGCATCCACGATCGTCTCCATCACCGGGGCGAACCGGGCGATGGCGCCGCAACGCAGGTAGTCACCGTAGGAGAAGCCGCCGGGCAGGACGACCGCATCCACCCCGTGCAGCTCCGGGTCGCCGTGCCAGAGCCGGACCGGCTCAGCGCCGGCGATCCGGACGGCCCGCGCCGCGTCCCCGTCATCGAGCGAGCCAGGGAAGGTGACCACACCGACCCGGGCGGTCACGAGCGGGCGTCCGCGGTCTCGTCGGCCTCGACCAGGCGGACGGTGAAGTCCTCGATGACCGGGTTGGCGAGCAGCTTGTCGGCAATCTCCCGAGCGCGGTCCAGGTCCGGTTCACCGGTGAACTCGATCTCGATCCGCCTGCCGATCCGAACCGAGGCGACGTCACCGACGCCGAGCCGGGGCAGCGCGTTTGCGACGGCCTGGCCCTGCGGATCGAGGATCTCGGGCTTGAGCATGACGTCGACGACGACGCGAGGCACTGGGCACTCCTGACTGTGTACGCAGTTGGGTGCCGACCCACAACGGGCGAGCGCAGCCAGCGTACCTGGCAGATACCGCCACGGACGCACCGGCCGGGCGCAGTTCAGGCAGTGATCAACATTACCGGCACCCAGGGTGGCCCGTCAGTCGGGACAGGTGCTCTCAGCAGGACATATACGGCGCAGCGGGTGGCTGAATCGTTACATTGAGCAACCTCGATCAGATTCTTGATAACGATCACCCGAGGCTCTACGGTACATCGACACGCCTCGATTAGAGCGTCGGCGGGGATCCCCGCTGCCGCCCATCCCGCACCCGGCGACCCCGGGCCCGTCCAAGGAGTTCACCCCGATGCGCATCCGCCCCCTGCTCGTCGTACTCAGCACCGCGTTGGTCGGCGCCCTCGGCGCCGCGTCCGGCGCGTCCGCCGCCCCGCCCGGCCCGCAGCCCATCATCGGCGGCACCACCGTCTCATCCGCGCCCTGGGCCGCCGCGGTGCTCAGCAACGGCTCGTTCACCTGCTCCGGAAGCGTCATCTCCCCGCAGTGGGTGCTCACCGCCCGGCACTGCATCAGCGGCACCATGTCGGTCCGGGTCGGCAGCGTCTACCACGCCTCGGGCGGGGTCACCCGCACGGTCAGCGCCACCTACACCCGCAACGACCTCGCCCTCATGCGGCTCTCCAGCACCGTCAGCACCTCGGCGGTGACCCTGGCCAGCAGCAACCCGCCGATCAACTCGACGAACTCGATCTACGGCTGGGGCATGACCTGCTACAGCGGCTGCTCCGCGTCCAGCCAACTGAAGACCGCCACCGTGCGGGTGACCAGCAACAGCGTGACCGACGCGTACGGCGGGCAGGCCATCCGCAGCACCGCGATCAGCGGTAACGCCTGGCGGGGTGACTCGGGTGGCCCGCAGTTCTACAACGGCCAGCAGGTCGGCGTCGCCTCCACGGCCGACGGGTCCAGCATCCAGAACTACGGCAGTGTTGCGTACAACCGGGCCTGGATCACCTCGACGGCCGGTGTCTGACGGTTAGCGCCCCGCGCGGTGCGGATGGTCGGCCGCGGGCCGGCCGTCCGCGCCGCGCCGTTTTGCAGCATCCGACCAGGTGAACAATGCACCCGATCGGGTCGCGCCACTCCTGACAGCATCGGAACCGTGCTGGTCGTGACGACAGAGCAACTGCCCGGCTACGAGATCCGCCAGATTCTCGGTGAGGTGGTGTCATCGATGGCACGGACGCGCAACCCGTACCGCGAGGGTGTCAAGAATCTGCGTGGTGGCGCGTACGACCCGATGGCCCCGGACAACCTGACCCGATGGCGCACCGACTCGGTGACCCGGCTTGGCGAGGAGGCCCTGCGGCTCGGCGCGAACGCGGTGATCGGCATGCGGTTCGACAGCCGGGACTGCGGCGAGCTGTGGATGGAAATCTGCGCGTACGGAACGGCAGTTGTCGCCGTACCCAAGATGCCCGAGGTCATGCCGGCCGACCAGCCGGCGGTCGCCGCGGCGGCGGCGCACGACGCGGGCTTCGCGGAGTCGCTCGGTGGCATCGCCGAACCGGCCAGCGGCCCCAACCTCCGAACAGCCGCCGAAACCCCAACAGGCGACTAACCCCCGCCCACCCGCCCCACCCCACCCCCCGGTTGATCATGAAGTTATTGCCGCCCGGATCGGCGTGTCGGGGCAATAACTTCATGATCAACCGGGGGGTGGGGTGGGGGGCTAGAGGATTGGGGGTGGGGAGTAGGTCGCGGCGTTTGGGTGGGTTTCTACTACCTTGGTGATTCGCCTTGTTACCGCTTGGACCTGGGCTTGGGCGGCGCCGACGAAGGCGCTGCGGTCGGCGACCAGGGTGTCGATGTCGGCGCGGGACAAGCCGAGTCGGCCGTCCGCTGCCAACCGGTCGAACAGGTCGTTCTCTGGCGAGCCCTTCTCGCGCATCGCCAGGGCCACCGCGACCGCGTGCTCCTTGATCACCTCGTGTGCGACCTCCCGGCCGACGCCACGCCGGACCGCCGCCACCAGGATCTTCGTGGTCGCCAGGAACGGCAGGAACCGCTCCAGCTCCCGGTTGATCACCGCCGGGTACGCGCCGAACTCGTCCAGCACGGTGAGGAAGGTCTGGAACAGCCCGTCGGCGGCGAAGAAGGCGTCCGGCAGGGCCACGCGCCGGACCACCGAGCAGGACACGTCCCCCTCGTTCCACTGGTCACCGGCCAGCTCGCCGACCATCGACAGGTAACCCCGGATGATCACCGCGAAGCCGTTCACCCGCTCCGACGAGCGGGTGTTCATCTTGTGCGGCATCGCGCTGGAGCCGACCTGACCCGGCTTGAAGCCCTCGGTGGCCAACTCCTGGCCCACCATCAGCCGGATCGTGGTGGCCAGCGACGATGGCGCGGCGGCGGTCTGGGCCAGCGCGGCCAGCACGTCGAAGTCCAACGAGCGCGGGTAGACCTGCCCGACGCTGTCCAGCACCCGGGAGAAGCCCAGGTGCTCGGCGACCCGCCGCTCCAACTCGGCGACCTTGTCGGCGTCGCCGTCGAAGAGGTCGAGCTGGTCGGCGGCCGTCCCGACGGGCCCCTTGATGCCGCGCAGCGGGTAGCGGACGATCAGCTCCTCCAGCCGCTCGTACGCGATGAGCAGTTCCTCCGCCGCCGACGCGAAGCGCTTGCCCAGCGTGGTGGCCTGCGCCGCCACGTTGTGCGACCGGCCGGTCATGACCAGCTCGGAATGCTCGTGGGCCAGCCAGGCCAACCGGGCGAGGGTGGCCACCACCCGGTCCCGGATCAGCTCCAGCGAGGCGCGCACCTGGAGCTGCTCGACGTTCTCGGTGAGGTCCCGCGAGGTCATCCCCTTGTGCACGTGCTCGTGCCCGGCGAGCGCGCTGAACTCCTCGATCCGCGCCTTCACGTCGTGCCGCGTGACTCGTTCCCGCTCGGCGATGGAGGCCAGGTCCACCTGGTCGAGCACCCGCTCGTACGCCTCGACCACGCCGTCCGGCACGGGCACACCGAGATCGCGCTGCGCGCGGAGCACGGCGAGCCAGAGCCGCCGCTCCATCCGGACCTTCTCCTCCGGTGACCAGAGGGCGACCAGTTCGGGTGAGGCGTAACGGTTGGCGAGCACGTTCGGGATCGTCGTCACGCGCCCCATTGTCGCGTACGCGCCGGTCGCAGCCCCAGCCAACCCGGCCCGCCGGCCGATCGGCGGGACGGGTCGGGTCAGGTCACACCCGCGGGATGTCGTGCACGGCCGCACTCACCACGAGGGTCTTCGTCTGCTTGCCGTGGGCGTTGCGGACCGTCAGCAGGTACGTGTGCCGTTGCACCTCACCCCCGGCTCCCGAGCAGGGAAAAGTCAGGATCTCGCTGCCGGTGGGCGGGTAGTTGTCGGCGTACACGCCCGGGCCGTCGACGGAGAGG
Organism: Micromonospora sp. NBC_01638; assembly: GCF_045209745.1. Lineage (NCBI taxonomy): Bacteria > Bacillati > Actinomycetota > Actinomycetes > Micromonosporales > Micromonosporaceae > Micromonospora > Micromonospora sp. NBC_01638. The sequence goes on along the minus strand of NZ_CP109273.1, from coordinate 2,458,982 downwards.
GCGACGGAGTCGACGTTACTGGCCTTCCACTCCAGGACGACCGGGGTGCCGGCGATCGGGTTGGCGCTGGTGCCGGACGGGCAGGACGGCTTCTGGGCGACCCGGAAGACGGCGATGGCGGGACCGGCCGGCTTCGGGGCGCTCGTCGTCGGCTTGTCGCCGGACCGCCCACCGCTGCTGCCGGTGTCGCCGCCCGTCGACCCGCCGCCGGTCGTGCCGCTGTCGGCGGGCTTCCCGGTCGTCGCCGCCTCGCCGGTGGCGGGCGCGGATCCGGATGCCGTCGCGTCGCCGGGGGCCTCGGTGACCGAGGTCGTGGCGGTGGATTCCGTGGCGCTCGTGCCGCTGGACGCGCAGCCGCCGGCCGTCAGCGCCGCCGCCAGGGCGACGATCGTGGTACGTAGCAGGGCTTGAGCGGACATGACCACTCCCGTCGCGAGTGCCGCCGTCGGTGATGTCCGGGCAGCTCCCATCACGGTAGAGACGGTCGTCAACACGGCACGGGCTCGGCTGACCTGGCACCGGTCCAGGCTGCCCGGACCGCCGGATAGGGTGATCATTCTCCTGAGTCGACAGACAGGATTGGGGAAGCGTGTCCAGACTTACCGGCAGGGTCGCCCTCGTCACCGGCGGAAGCCGCGGTATCGGCGCCGCCGTCGCGCGCCGGCTGGCCGAAGACGGAGCCCACGTCGCGTTCACCTACCGCGAGGCGGAAGACAGCGCGAAGGCCGTGGTCGCCGACATCGAGGCGTACGGCCGCACCGGCCTGGCGATCCGGGCCGACAGCGCCGACGGTACGGCGGTGGCCGGGGCGGTCGAGCGCACCGTCGCCGAACTGGGGCGGCTGGACATCCTGGTCAACAACGCCGGCGTGTTCTCGGCCGGGCCGATCGACGAGGTCAGCCTCGACTACCTCGACCTGGCCATCGCCGTGCACGTACGCGGGGCGTTCCTGGCGACCCAGGCGGCGGTACGCCACATGGGCGACGGCGGGCGGATCGTCAACATCGGCAGCAGCTTCGCCAGCCGCGTCCCGGACCCGGGGGTCAGCGTCTACGCCATGACCAAGAGCGCGGTCAACGGCCTGACCCGGGCCCTCGCCCGTGAACTCGGCCCGCGCGGGATCACCGTCAACGTGATCCTTCCCGGTTCCACCGACACCGACATGAACCCGTCGGAGAGCGCCAGCGCCGACGTGCAGCGGTCGCACATCGCCCTCGGCCGGTACGGGACGCCGGCCGACGTGGCGGCGACGGTCAGCCACCTGGTGGGCGAGGGCGGCCGGCACATCACCGGCGCGGCGATCGCCATCGACGGCGGTGCCACCGCCTGACCCGGTCACGGTTGCGGGTCCCGGGCGGCGTGGCGGCGGACATCGGCCGGGACCCCTGGTGCAGCGGCCAGCAGCCACGGGCTGGGCATTTCCCCTGGGTGGACGACCCCTCAGCATTCGCGGCCACGGTGGAGCGATTCCTCCCATTAGCCGGACGCAGGCCACGCAGGTTACTCCGACCAGGTTTGGTGTTAGCTCGCGTACGCCTGCATTGAAGTGATCATGGCTTGGTCGTCGAAGGTCATGGTGTCGATGACCTCTCTGGTGGGGCCGTCGGCTGGTGTGGCGCGGAAGTGGAACGCGGCGTGGTGGTCGGCGATCGCCACCATGACGAGTTCCATTGTCCGTTGCTCGGTGAGCACGCCGGCAAAGTGCTGCTCGATGGCCGTTCGGCCGGTGACTGGGGATCCGCCAGCGGGGTCATGCAGGCGGGCATCCGGTGTGTAGAGATCCGCCAGCGCGGTAGCGTCGGCCGCGCCGACGGCGGCCAGGTGGGCCTCGATGGTGGCCCTGATCTGCTCCGTGCTGGCCACGATCAACCGTCGCTTTCCGCCGAAGGACCCGCAGCCGAGGCAGGTCGCGCTTGCCGGTCGAGGACGACGCAGAGGACCCCGGTGTAGCCCGTCGTCGGATCTCCTTGCAGGTCCAGGATCATCTGCTCACCGCCGTCGGCAAAGATGCTGTCGGTGGCGTTGGTGGTGTCGCGCTGCGGCCGGCCCCGATAGGGCGGGCGACTGAAAACCTCGTCGGTGACCGTGTCGGGAAAGTAGAGCTGCGTGGTCACCGAGCGGTCGCCGAGGTGCGCGATGAGGTGGATGTGCACGGTGCGGCTGGCGTACCAGCCCGGGTAGATCGTGTTGAACGCGCACATCCCGCGCTCGTCGGTGCGCTGGCTGCCCCGCAGGTACGTCTCACCGGCGGCGATCACATCGTGCGGCACCGACTCCGAGGTGACCACCTGTCCCGGCCTCGCTTCGAATGGCTGGAAGCCGGAGTATCGGCCCACGTGGTCGGCCTGCCAGACCTCGACGAGGACGTCCGCGAGGGGGGTGGTGGCGTCCGCCGCCAGTAGGCGTAGCCCAAGGCGCAGCGGGAGACCATCGCGGTCCTCGGTGATCTCCCGACGCTCGGGATGCACAGCTCGGTGGTACGGGCCCCGCGTCTGCTCGACCAACAACCGGCAGGTGACTCCGGTCGAGGCCAGTAGTTCGACGAGGTCCTCCTCCACCGTGCCAGTATCGTCCGCCGTTCGTTGCGGCGCCCGCGGTTTGCCGCCCGCCACCCGCGGAACCAATGCTTCTACCCAGGGGAGCGGCCGACGCGACCTCCGACCTGCGCCACCACCCGGCCGGGGACCTGTACGCCCGCTTCCTCGGCTGGCTGCGAGCGGACGACGTACAGGTTGATCGACAGGGACGCCTCAGCGCTCCAGGATCGCCGTGACGCCCTGACCGCCCGCCGCGCAGATCGAGATCAGCCCCCGCCCGCTGCCCTTCTCGGCGAGCAGCTTGGCCAGGGTGGCCACGATCCGGCCGCCGGTGGCGGCGAACGGGTGCCCGGCCGCCAGCGAGGAGCCGTTGACGTTGAGCTTCTCGCGGTCGATCGACCCGAGCGGGGCGTCCAGTCCCAGCCGGTCCTTGCAAAACTTTGGCGACTCCCAGGCAGCGAGGGTGGCCAGCACCTGCGAGGCGAACGCCTCGTGGATCTCGTAGTAGTCGAAGTCCTGGAGCGTCAGCCCGGCCCGGGCCAGCATCCGGGGCACGGCGTACGCGGGAGCCATCAGCAGCCCCTCGTCGCCGTGCACGAAGTCCACCGCCGCGGTCTCCGACCAGCTGAACCAGGCCAGCACGGGCAGCTTGTGCGCGTTCGCCCACTCCTCGCTGGCCAGCAGCACCGTCGACGCGCCGTCGGTGAGCGGCGACGAGTTACCCGCGGTCATGGTGGCGTGCTCGGCGTCCGAGCCGCGGGTGCCGAAGACCGGCCTGAGCGAGCCGAGCTTTTCCAGGCTGGTGTCCGGGCGCAGGTTCGCATCGCGGGTCAGCCCCAGGTACGGCGTCATCAGGTCGTCGAAGAAGCCCCGGTCGTAGGCGGCGGCCAGCCGCTGGTGCGAGCGCAGCGCCAGCTCGTCCTGGGATCGCCGGTCGATCTGCCAGTGCTGGGCGGTGCGGGCGGCGTGGTCACCCATGGACAGGCCGGTACGCGGCTCGGCGTTGCGCGGGATCTCCGGCTTGAACGGCTGGAGCGGGCGCAGCTTCGCCGCGACCTTGAGCCGTTCGCCCAGCGTGCGGGCCGAGTTGAGCTTGAGCAGCGTGCGCCGCATCTCCTCGTTGACCGCGAGCGGCGCGTCGGAGGTGGTGTCGACACCACCGGCGATGCCCACGTCGAGTTGACCGAGGGCGATCTTGTTGGCGACCAGGATCGCCGCCTCCAGGCCGGTGCCGCAGGCCTGCTGGATGTCGTACGCCGGGGTGTGCGGGTCGAGCCGTGAGCCGAGAATCACCTCGCGGGTGAGGTTGAAGTCGCGGGAGTGCTTGAGCACCGCGCCGGTCACCACCTCGCCGACCCGCTGTCCGGCCAGCCCATAGCGGGCGATCAGACCGTCGAGCGCGGCGCCGAGCAGGTCCGCGTTGGAGGCGTCCGCGTAGCGGGAGTTGGAACGGGCGAAGGGGATGCGGTTGCCCCCGATGACCGCGACCCGCCGGATGCTCTGCACGATCCGCCTCCTCGACATGTGTTGCTCGAACCCTACTCGCCAGTAGGCTACGCCCATGACGGACAGGTACGCGAGCTTCGTCCAATCGGCCGCCGGCCGCGCGCTGGTCAAGCGCCTCGGGCTGCCCGACCCGCCCCGGCTGCGCCGGCACCACCCCGGCGACCCGCTGCTGCCCGGGCCGGCCCTGCTCGGCGCGGCCACCGGCGGCCGGCTCGCCGAGCCGATCGCCAGGATCTTGACCGCCGCCGGGGTCGAGCTGGCCGGCCCGGCCGCCAACACCGCCGCTGACAGCCCGCAGCGGTACGGCGCACTGCTCTTCGACGCCACCGGGATCACCGACTCGACCGACCTGCACCAGCTTTACGACTTCTTCCATCCGCAGGCCCGGGCCGTCATTCCCAGCGGCCGGGTGATCGTGCTGGGCACCCCGCCGCAGGAGTGCGCGACGCCCCGCGAGGCGACCGCCCAGCGCGCCCTGGAAGGGCTGGTCCGCAGCATCGGCAAGGAGTTCGGCCGGGGCACCACCGCCCAGCTCGTCTACGTGACCCGCGCCGGCACGGCCCGCTCGGACGGCCCGGACCACTCGGCCGGCACCCTGACGAGCCTGGAATCGACCCTCCGATTCATTCTCTCCGGCCGGTCCGCGTACGTCTCGGGGCAGGTCATCCGGGTCGGCACCGGCGAGGCGAGCGCCCCGGCCGACTGGGACCGGCCCTTGGACGGGCAGGTGGTGCTGGTCACCGGTGCCGCCCGGGGTATCGGTGCGGCGCTGGCCCGGGTGCTCGCCCGCGACGGCGCTCAGGTGGTGGCACTGGACATCCCGGCCGCCGGAGACGCGCTCGCCGCGGTGGCGAACGACATCGGCGGCACCGCCGTCCAACTCGACCTGACCGCGCCGGACGCGCCGACCCGGCTCGCGGATCACCTGGCCAGCCGGCACGGCCGGGTCGACGTGGTGGTGCACAACGCCGGTATCACCCGGGACAAGACGCTCGGCCGGATGGACGCCGACCGGTGGGACCAGGTGATCGACGTCAACCTCTCCAGCCAGGAGCGGATCAACGACGTGCTGCTGGAGCGGGAGCTGATCCCGACCGGCGGGCGGATCGTGTCGGTCTCCTCGATCGCCGGGATCGCCGGCAACCGGGGGCAGACCAACTACGCCACCAGCAAGGCCGGCGTGATCGGGCTGGTCGACTCACTCGCCCCGGCCCTACGGGACCGGGGGATCAGCGTCAACGCGGTGGCCCCCGGCTTCATCGAAACCCGACTGACCGCGCGCATTCCGCTGGTGGTCCGCGAGGCGGGCCGACGGATGAACAGTCTGGCCCAGGGCGGGCTGCCGGTCGACGTGGCCGAGACGATCGGCTGGTTGGCCTGGCCGGCCAGCGGCGCGGTCAGCGGCAACGTGGTCCGGGTCTGCGGCCAGAGCCTGCTGGGCGCGTGATGGGCGCGCAACGGCAACCGACGGCCGGGGCGCTCTATCGGCGCGCGTTGCTCGGTGCGCTGCCGGGCCTCGGCGGCCGGCGGCGCGGGCCCGGCCTGCCGGCGGTCGAGTTGGCCGCGGGCGGGGTGACCGTCGACCGGGCACACCTGGCCGACTACGACCGGGTCTGCGGATTCCGGCTCACTGACCGGCTGCCCGCAACGTTTCCGCACGTCATGGGCTTCCCGCTGACCCTGCGACTGATGACCGCGCCGGAGTTTCCCATCCCGCTGACCGGCGTGGTGCACGTCGGCAACCAGATCACCGTGCGCCGCCCGATCATCGCCGACGAGACCCTCGACTTCAGGACGTACGCGGAGAACCTGCGCCCGCACGACCGGGGGCGGCAGGTGGACGTGGTGCTGGTCGGCTCGGTCGACGGGGAGGAGGTCTGGCGCGGCATCTCGACGTACCTCGGACGGGAACGCAAGCCCGAGGGCGGTGGGCGGAGCGACCGGAGCGGACGCCCCGAGGCGCCGGCCGCCACCGCCAGGTGGCGGGTCGAACCCCGCGTCGGTACGCAGTACGCGCGGGTCTCCGGGGATCACAACCCGATCCACACCTCCCTGCTCGGGGCGCGGCTGTTCGGGTTCCGCCGGCCGATCGCGCACGGCATGTGGAGCAAGGCGCGCTGCCTGGCCGCGTTGGACAGCCGACTGCCGGACGCCTACACCGTCGAGGTCGCCTTCAAGCTGCCCGTACCGCTGCCGAGCACGGTGAGTTTCGCCCTCCTGCCCGACGGCGGGTTCGCCCTGCACGACTCGCGGGGTCGACCGCACCTGGCGGGTCTCGTGCGCTGACGCCCCTGTCGACCCGGATCCGGGCTTGGCAGGGGCGCTCTCGTGCGCTAAGTTGTTCTCACAGAGAGATGTTCTCAGATTGAGAGAGACATGGTTGACGAGCAGGAGTTCCTGGCCGCGTACGACCCCCGGGCCTACCCGTCGGTCGCCGTGACCGTCGACGTGGTGGCGCTGACCATCCGCGACGACGCACTGCACCTGCTGCTGATCCGGCGCGGCCAGGCTCCCTTCGAGGGGCACTGGGCGCTGCCCGGCGGCTTCGTCCACCCGGACGAGGACCTGACCGCCGGCGCCCGACGCGAGCTGGCCGAGGAGACCGGGCTCGGCGGCGAAGGGCTGCGCCGCGTACACCTGGAGCAGTTGGGCAGCTATGGCGCGCCCGACCGCGACCCGCGGATGCGCGTCGTCTCGATCGCCCACCTCGCGTTCGCCCCCGACCTGCCGGACCCGGCCGCCGGCACCGACGCCGACGAGGCGATCTGGCTGCCGGTGACCGCGCTGACCAGCCGGCAGCTCGCCTTCGACCACGGCCGGATCATCGACGACGCGCTGGAGCGGGCCCGGTCCAAGCTGGAATACACCCCACTCGCCACGCGCTTCCTCGCCGCCGAGTTCACGATCAGCGAGCTGCGCGCCGTCTACGAGACGGTCTGGGGCCACCCGCTGCACGCCGGCAACTTCCACCGCAAGGTGCTCTCCGTGCCGGGCTTCGTGGAGAGCACGGGCGCCAGCACCGAGCGCGGCGGCGCCCGGGGCGGTCCGCGCGCCCGGCTCTACCGGGCCGGCGACGCTCGACTGCTGCACCCGGCGCTGCTGCGTCCCGCCCGCGAGGAGACGGTGCGATGAGGACCGCGGCGGCCATCGGCCTGGTCACGGCGGCCCACACCGACGCCGACCTGTTCGGCACGGACCAGCCGGCCCGGCGCTACCGCGAGCTTGTCGCGGCCCTGCACCCCGACCGTCTGCCGGCGGACCCGGCGGTACGCGCCAAGGCCCTCGATGCGTTCATCCACGTCACCACCCGGTGGAAGGCCCGGCAGGTCACCGTCCTCGGCGACTACCGCCTCGGCACGCCGGCCCACTCGGGCGACCTCGCGGACCTCTACGACGTCGGCGCCGACCGGCTGCTCAAGCTCCCCCGACGGCCCACCGACAACGACCTGATGGCCCGCGAGGCGCACGCCCTGCGCACCATCGCCGAGCGCGGCGATCCCCGCTACCTGCCGTACGTGCCCCGGCTGGTCGACGACTTCCGGCACCGCGACGCCACGACCGGCGCCGAACGGCAGATCAACGTGCTCGCCACCGCGCCCGGCCTGCACGACCTCGACGAGGTGCGGCGCGCGTACCCCGACGGGCTGGACGCCCGGGACCTGGCCTGGATGTGGCGGCGGCTGCTGGTGGCGCTCGGCCTGGCCCACCGGGCCGGTGTGGTGCACGGCGCGGTCCTGCCGCGACACGTGCTGATCGAGCCGGCCGCACACGGCGTGGTGCTGGTCGACTGGTGCTTCTCCGCGCCCGTCGGGAGCACGGTCCCGGCGCTGGTGCCCGGCCAGGAGGACTGGTATCCGCCCGAGGTCCCCAAGAAGCAGCCCTGTGGGCCGGGCACCGACATCGCGATGGCCAGCCGCTGCATGACCTCGCTGATGAACCGCCACGCGCCGCGCGAGCTGCTCGACTTCGCCCAGGGCTGCCGGCAGCGGTTCCTGGACAAACGACCCGACGACGCGTGGCGGCTGCTGCGCGAACTCGACCAGGTTCTGGACCGGCTCTACGGGCCACGCACCTTCCGCCCCTTCACCCTCACCCCCTAAGGAGCTGTCATGGGCAGTGGAATCTGGTCCACCGACGTGTACGACGCCGCCGACCGCTACCGCCGGTCGACCGGCAAGAGCGCCTTCTCCTACAGCGACAGTGGAGCGCGCACCGTGCACCCCGCGCTCGACCCCCGGGAGGCGACGCGAGAGAGCCGTGACTCCGACGAGCACCCGCGCTCGACGCCCGTCGCGGTGCTGTTCGACGTGACCGGCTCGATGGGCAAGGTGCCGCGCGTCCTGCAGAGCAAGCTGCCGCAGTTGCTCGGGCTGCTGCAACGGCAGGGCTATGCCAGCGACCCGCAGATCATGTTCGGGGCGATCGGTGACGCCACCTGCGACCGGGTGCCGTTGCAGGTCGGCCAGTTCGAGTCGGACAACCGGATGGACGACGACCTCGGCCGGATCGTGCTGGAGGGTGGTGGCGGCGGGCAGATGACCGAGTCGTACGAGCTGGCCATGTACTTCATGGCCCGGCACACCGTCACCGACAGCTGGGAGAAGCGCGGCCGGCGCGGCTACCTGTTCATCATCGGCGACGAGCTGGCATACCCGCGGGTGAAAGCCCGGGAGGTGGCCGGCCTGATCGGCGACGGCCTGGCCGAGGACGTCCCGCTGCGGCAGGTCGTCGACGAGGTGACCCGCCGCTGGGACACCTACTACCTGCTCCCCGCCGGCAGCCACTACGCCGGCAACGCCACGGTGCTCGACTTCTGGCGGGACCTGCTCGGGCAGAACGCCGTCGTGCTCGACGACCTCGACGCGGTCTGCGAGACCATCGCGCTCACCATCGGCCTCGGCGAGCAGGCCATCGACCTGGACGAGGGCCTGCGCGACCTGGACCGCGCCGGCTCCGGCGCCACCGGCACCGTGTCGAAGGCGCTGGCCCGCCTCGGCCGGGGACGGCGGGCCGAGGTGTCGACGCTGCCGACCTTTCGCGACACCGCTGGTGGGGTGACCCGGCTGTGAGGCACGTGGCGGTGATCGACCTCGGCTACGGCGACGCGGGCAAGGGCACCGTCGTGGACTGGCTCTGCGCCACCCGACCCGTGCACACAGTGGTCCGCTTCAACGGGGGCGCGCAGGCGGCGCACAACGTCGTGCTGCGCGATGGGCGGCACCACACGTTCGCACAGTTCGGCGCCGGCACGTTCCATCCCGGGGTCCGTACGCACCTGTCCCAGCACATGGTGGTGGACCCGCTGGCGCTGGCCGCCGAGGCCGATCACCTCGCCACGGTCGGGGTGCCCGACGCGCTCGACCGGCTGACCGTCGACGGGGATGCGCTGCTCGCCACCCCATACCATCGGGCCGCCAACCGCGCCCGGGAGATCGCCCGGGGAGCCGACCGGCACGGCTCCTGCGGGCTGGGGGTGGGCGAGACCGTCCAGTACGGCCTCGCCCACCCCGACGACGCGCCCCGGGTCGCCGACTGCCGCAGCCCGGCACTGCTGCGCCGCCGGCTGACCGCCCTGCGGGACCGGCTGGCCGCCGAGCTCGGCCCGCTGGACGCCCCACCGGTCGAGGACTGTCTACCCGCGTTCACCGGGTTCGCCGGTCGGGTCGCGATCGTCGACGAGAGCTGGCTCGCCGGGGCGCTGCGCACCGGGACCTGTGTCTTCGAGGGCGCCCAGGGGGTGCTGCTCGACGAGTGGCACGGCTTCCACCCGTACACCACGTGGAGCACCACCACTTTCGCGAACGCCGACAGCCTGCTCGCCGAGGCGGGCCTGCCCGGCACCGCGACCCGGATCGGGGTGCTCCGGCTGGTCACCACCCGGCACGGCCCTGGCCCGCTGGTGACCGAGGACCCGCACCTGCCACTGGCCGACCCGCACAACCCGACGAACCCGTGGCAGGGCCGGTTCCGGTTCGGCCACTTCGACGCGGTCGCCCACCGGTACGCCCTCGCCGCGGCCGGCGGGGTCGACGGCCTGGCGCTGACCCACCTCGACCTCGCCGGCCCCGGGCTGCGGATCTGCCGCCGCTACGACACCACCGACCGGCTCACCCCCGGCCGGCCCGGGGACCTGGACCGGCAGGCCGCGCTCACGGCCCGTCTGCTGCGCTCCCGCCCGGTCTACGACGAGCCGCCGTCCGACTGGGCGGAGGCGGTACGCGCGGAACTGCGCGCACCGGTGGTGCTGACCTCGCACGGCCCCACCGCCGGCGACAAGACCCCGCACGGCCCGCTGCTCGCCCCACCGACCCTGGTCCCCTCCGCCGGACGTCCCGGCGGGTGATCCGGCGACTCGGCCACCGGCCGGGTCGCGCCCGGCGAGCATGGGGACGCGGAAGCCCTGCTCGACCTCCTCCGTGGGACGGTCACGTCGCCGTGGATGTGTGCGCACCGCCGCGCCGCCACTGACCGGCAGCCCTTACCGCTGTGGGCACCAGGTGACGCCGTGCAGGAGTTGGCCGGCACCGAGCCAGGCCACGTTCATCATCCGGGTGGCCGTCTTCTCCGGGTCGGCCTCCGGGTGGTCCGCGAGCCAGTCGGCCAGCGACTCGGTCGCGCCGACCAGGGCGTACGCGACGACCTCCAGGTCGATGGCGGTGATCTCGCGGCCCTCGGCGCGCAGCGCGTGGTCGAGCATCCCGGCGACCACCTCGACCAGCCGGGCCCGCATGGTGGCCAATTCCCCGGCGAACGGCTGCTCGCCCCGGGCCTGCCGGTAGAGCACCGCCCAGCCGTCACGGTAGGCGCCCACGAATCCGAAGAACGCCCTCAGCCCTCGCCACAGCCGCTCGTCGGCCGGCAGGTCGGGGGCTGCGGCACCGGCGATGGCCTCCATCATCCGGGTGCCCTCCCGGTGCAGGCAGGCGACGAAGAGTTCCTCCTTGCTGCCGAGGTACGCGTACACCATGGGCTTGGAGATGCCGGCGTCCTCGGCGATCTCGTCCATGCTGGCGGCGTGGAAGCCGCGCCGGGAGAAGACCTTGACGGCCGCGTCGAGCATCTGCTGCTCACGAACGGCGCGTGGCAGGCGCTTGAAGGCGGGGCCGGTGGACACCTTGCGAGCATACCTACTCGTGCGTAAGGTTACGCGCGAGTAGCCAATCTTCCGGAAGGCGCACCTGATGACTGACTTCGACCCGGCCACCTTCGCCAACGTCGGCCCCAAGGAGTTCGCCCAGCTGGTCAAGTCCACCCCGGACGACAAGATCGCCCAGGTGATGTCCGGTGACCTGCGCGGCAAGGTCCTGGGCGAGGTGTTCGGCCGGATGCCGTCGCTGTTCCGCGCGGACCGGGCCGGCACCACCAACGCGGTCATCCACTGGGTCATCACCGGTCGCCCCGACGGCGGCAGCGACACCTACGAGGTGGTCATCGCCGACGGCACGTGCGCCGTGAACGAGACCCCGGAGCACGACCCGAAGCTGAGCCTGACCATGGGCCCGGTCGAGTTCCTGAAGATCGTCTCCGGTGGCGCCAACCCGGTGATGATGTTCATGACCGGCAAGCTGAAGGCGAAGGGCGACCTCGGCCTCGCCGCCAACATCGCCAACCTGTTCGACATCCCCAAGGCCTGACATGGCTGAATTCTCGCTCGACCTGAACGAGGAGCAGCGGGATCTGCGCGACTGGGTGCACGGCTTCGCCGCCGACGTCGTGCGCCCGGCCGCCGCCGAGTGGGACGAACGCGAGGACACCCCGTGGCCGGTGATCCAGGAAGCCGCCAAGGTCGGCCTCTACGGCTTCGAGTTCCTCGCCACCTGCTGGGCCGATCCGACCGGGCTCTCCCTGCCAATCGCCAGCGAGGAACTCTTCTGGGGTGACGCCGGCATCGGGCTGAGCATCTTCGGCACCTCCCTCGCCGTCGCCGCCATCTACGGCGCCGGCACCCCCGACCAACTGGTCGAGTGGGTGCCGCAGTGCTTCGGCGACGTCGACTCGCCGGCCGTCGCCGCGTTCTGCACCAGCGAGCCGGAAGCCGGCTCGGACGTCAGCGCCATGCGCACCCGGGCCGTCTACGACGAGGCCACCGACGAGTGGGTGCTCACCGGGCAGAAGGCGTACGCCACCAACGGCGGAATCGCCGGCGTGCACGTGGTCACCGCCTCGGTCGAACCCACGCTCGGCTCCCGGGGCCAGGCGGCGTTCGTCGTACCGCCGGGCACCCCCGGCCTGGCCGCCACCCGCAAGCTGCGCAAACTCGGCCTCCGCGCGTCACACACCGCCGACGTCTTCCTCGACGGAGTACGCGTGCCCGGCCGCTGCCTGCTCGGCGGGCGGGACGCCCTGCTGGAACGCCTCGACCGGGCCCGCTCCGGTCAGCGGGCCACCGGGCAGGCCGCGATGCGCACCTTCGAGCTGTCCCGACCCACGGTCGGTGCGCAGGCGCTCGGCGTGGCTCGGGCCGCCTACGAGTACGCCCTGGACTACGCCAAGGACCGAGTCCAGTTCGGGCGGCCGATCATCGAGAACCAGGCGGTCGCGTTCGCGCTGGCCGACATGCGGATGGAGATCGACGCGGCGCGGCTGCTGGTCTGGCGTGCCTCCTGGATGGGCCGCAACAACCGCCCGTTCACCGCCGGCGAGGGGTCGATGTCCAAGCTCAAGGCCGGCGAGGTGGCGGTGTCGGTCACCGAGAAGGCGGTGCAACTGCTCGGCGGGGCCGGGTTCCTGCGCGACCATCCGGTCGAACGCTGGTACCGGGACGCCAAGATCTACACCATCTTCGAAGGCACCTCCGAGATCCAGCGCCTGGTCATCTCCCGCGCCATCTCCGGAATGCAGATCCGCTGACTCTTCGGCCCGACCCCGTCGCGACCGGGGTCGGGCCGACGGGCCGGCGGCGTCCTCCTACCGCGCGCTGCGGAATCCACGATCCGTGCCGTCTTCGTCACCCCACGCCGACGCCAACTGGGCCTCCCGCCGCGTCCAGTGCATGATCAAGGAAAGACGCCCTGATGGACGGCAGCCCGGTTGCCCGTCCGCGCACCACCCCGAGGAGGTCTGGGCATGGACCTGCCGTTCATCGTTGCCACGCTGACCCGTCGAGGGCTGCTCACCCCCGGCCGCCCGGTCCGGGTCGCCTCGCAGCTCAACGCGTTGCGTACGTGGGGGTGGAGTCTGGCCGGCGAACTACGCCAGGCAGCCGCCCGGGACCCCGGCCGGCCGGCGGTCATCGACGAGGGTGGCGTCGAGCTGACGTACCACGACCTGCTCGACCGGGCCGAACGGATGGCCCGGTCGATGCGGGCAGGGCTCGGCGTACAGGCCGGCGACCGGATCGGCGTGCTCTGCCGCAACCACCACGGGCTGATCGAGACGATCGTCGCGGCCACCCTGCTCGGCGTCGACGCGGTGCTGGTCAACACCGGGCTCTCCGCGGCCCAGCTGGGCACTGTCGCCGACGAGCAGCGACTGCGGCTACTGGTGCACGACGACGAGTTCGCCGAGCGGGTCCTCGGCCTCGCCGCCGAACTGCCCCGCCTCGACGAACGCGCCCGCGAGGAGCTGGTGGCCGGGGCACTGCCGGGTGACCTGCACCCGCCGGAGCGCGACGGTCGGATCATCGTGCTCACCTCCGGCACCACCGGGGCGCCCAAGGGTGCCCGACGACCCACGCCCAGCGGTTTCGGCCCGCTGGTGTCCATCATCGATCGCATCCCGCTGCACACCCGCGACCGGGTAATGATCACGGCGCCGATCTTCCACACCTGGGGATTCGCCGCCCTTCAGGTCTGTTTCGCGCTACGGGCCACCATCGTGTTGCAGCGCCGCTTCGACCCGGCCGCCACGCTCGCCGCGCTGGTCGACCACCGGTGCGACGCGCTGTTCGCCGTGCCGGTGATGGTGCAGCGGCTGCTGGAGGTGCCCGCGCCGGACCCGCGCCCCCCGCTCAAGGTCGTCGCGGTCAGCGGTTCGGCGCTGCCCGGTGGGCTTGCCCCGAAGTTCATGGACGTCTACGGAGACGTCCTCTACAACCTCTACGGCTCCACTGAGGTCTCCTGGGCCTCCATCGCGGGTCCCCAGGAGCTGCGCGAGGCACCCACGACGGCTGGCCGACCACCCCACGGGACCCGACTCGAGCTGCTCGACGACAACGGACAGCCGGTCGCGAACGGACAGGTCGGGCGGATCTTCGTCGGCAACGAGATGCTCTTCGAGGGATACACCTCCGGTGCCAGCCGGGAAATTCACGACGGCCTGCTCGACACCGGTGACCTCGGCCGACTCAACCCCGACGGGCTGCTCTTCGTCGACGGCCGGGCCGACGACATGATCGTCTCCGGTGGTGAGAACGTCTTCCCGTCCGAGGTGGAGGATCTGCTCGCCCGGCTGCCACAGGTCCGCGAGGCGTCCGTGATCGGCGTACCCGACGCCGAGTACGGCCAGCGGCTGTCCGCGTTCCTCGCCCTGCACCCGGGCGAGACGCTCGACCCCGAGGCGGTACGCGAGTACGTCCGGCACTATTTGGCCCGATTCTCCGTCCCCCGGGACGTGATCTTCGTGAAGTACCTGCCCCGTAACGCCACCGGCAAGGTGCTCACCCGCGAGCTGCGCCGCTACTACGGCTGACCGCCCCGGAACCGTCGGCGAAAACCGGCGGGTTCCGGGGCGATTACCGCGCCCGTCAGTCGACAATCAGCGAAGGCCGCCAGTCCGGCTTGGCCTCGGCGAGGTCGAGCTGCCGGAACAGGCCCTTCGTGCCCTGCTCATCGAGCGTTCCGCGGTGTGCGTCGATCCGGACCACCATCCCCCGTACGTCGAGCACCTCCAGCCTCTCCAACCAGGTCGGATCAGGGGGATCGTTGAAATACGCCTGATGACCGTCGATGGTGGTGTTCGGCGGCTCGTATAACACCTTCCCATTCAACTCGGCCCGGATCTTGTCGGTCATCACGACGTACGGGGAGAAGCTGACGTCCACCGTCTTCGCCCGCTGCCTACCGGGATCCGCCGTGGAGGGTTCGGCGCTGTACGTGACGCCGGCGTACCACCGCCAGCCGTCCGGGGTCAGCGGCCCGGAGACGTTGGTCCAGATCGGCCGCACCTTCTGCGGCACCCCCTTCACCTGGGCCGGCATCCGCACCAGCTCGGTCGTACTGAACCTGAGCTTCTGGGCCACGTGCAGGGCGATCTCGCGGGCATCCTGCCCCACCGCCCAGGGTGAGACATCGACCGCGGCCCAGCCGTCCGGGGCGTACTGCCAGCGGAGGGAGAGCCGGTCAGTGCCGTCGACGTCGTACTGGGTAAAGGTCGCCGTTGCGCCCCGCACATTGGGCGCGGGTGCCGTACTCAGGGTGGGTGCCCGTTGATCGATGCCCATGACCTGCGGCACGGGCGGCGTCACCCCTTGCGGGTAGAGACTGACCGAAACCCCTGCCCAGTTACGGTTCGGCGAGTCGGCGGCATGCCCGATCAGGATGACACCCGGCCCACTCAGCAGCAGACCCGACTGGTACTGCAAGCTGTCCAAACCCGACGGCAACCAACCGAACCGAACGTACTGAACGGTCGGGTCGACCGTCTCCAACGCGGCCGGGATCCGGGACGCGTCGGGCGACGGCACCTCCCCGGTGTACGGCTCCAGCGGAGCCAGGGCGCCGACCATCTCCAGCGCCGGCGCCAACGACCGGTCCGGCGCAACCAGACCCGGCACCGTGACCGCGCCGACGGCCACCGCGACCACCGTCAGCGCGGCACCCGCACCCCGTGCGTACCAGCGCTGCCGCCGCCCGGCGATCATCGCCCGTTCGATGTTCACAACGGCCGACGGCGTCTCGGCCGACTCGACCTCGGCGCGCATCAACCGCGCCACATCCATGTCATCCATCATCGTCAACTCCCGTGGGCCAACACGTTGGTCGGCGTACCACTCGCCATGCCGGTCTGCATGGTGGTCGGCACGTCATTTCGGGCGGGGGCGAGCAGGCCTCGCAGCGTCGCCAGCCCTTTGGCGGTCTGGCTCTTGACGGTGCCCGGCGCACAGCTGAGCGCCTGCGCCGTCTCCTCCACCGTCAGGTCCTGAAAGAAGCGCAGCACCAGGACGGCGCGCTGCCGTGGCGCGACCTGGCACAGAGCTGCCACCAGATCGAGCCGTTCGGCGGCGTCCGGGGCGGTCGGTGCGGGCCGCTCCGGTAGCAGGTCGGTGAGCCGCACCCGAGCCCAGCCGCGTCGCCGCTCGTCGATCAACCGTCGCATCAGCATCGTCCGGACCAGTGCATTCAGGTTGCCGGCCCGCCGTGCCCGGGACCAGTTGCGGTACAGCTCGGTGAGCACCCGCTGCACGATGTCGTCGCCCTGATGCCAGTCACCGCACATCAGGTACGCCGTCCGCCGCCACTGCGGCAGACCAACCCGAACGCACTCGGTGTACTCGGCATCGGCCGCAGCCCGCTCGACCGATCTCCGGCTCAGCGGCATCCTCGGACCTGTCCTCCCACCGGCCGCCAACAGCACGGTGATCGTCCGCAAACCCGCATCTCCACTCCTCCCGTCGTTGTGCCTCCGACACCGCTAAGTCGTGGCCGGAGCAACGCCGGGTTGCCCTCGGGGGGCGACAACCTCACCAGACTGGCGCATCTCCTGCCCGCACCGGTCCGCCACCCGTTCGACCCCGCCGCTCGGCCAGGCGACGGATCGGCGCGCCGGGTGGATTGTCGGCGGGCCGTCCGGCCGTGGTGGTGACAGAACGTGCCCGGGTGCGGCTCTTCAGAATGTCGTTCGGCGGCACCGAAGCGTGGCGAACCCGCTGACCGCGCCCAAGCCGATCCGCTCCGCCCGCTCGGACCGGGGCATCGAGCTACGTGATCGTGGACGACCTACAAGGGTGGCCCGACACCGGGTCGGGCTCCATCAGCCCGACCCACACCGCGGACGTTCGCGGTCGAGACCCCAGCCCGCTGATGCGGGGACTCAGCTGGGGATCGTGATCCGGTTCTCGATCGCGGCGGCGGCGATGTCGGTGCGGTGCTGCGAGCCAGCCAGCTCCACCCCATCCACCAACGCGTACGCGGCGTCCCGAGCGGAGGCCAGGTCGGGGCCGGTGGCCGTGGCGCAGAGAACCCGGCCGCCGGCGGAGAGCAACGCGCCGTCGCTGGCCCGGCGGGCGGTGCCGGCGTGGATGATGCCCGGGCGGTCCGCGCCGGTGATGACGTCGCCGGTGTGCGGCGCGGCCGGGTAGCCCGGCGAGGCGAGCACCACGGTGACCGCGCTGCCGTCGCGCCACCGCAGCGGCGGATGCTCGGCCAGCGTGCCGGTGGCCGCCGCGTGCAGCAGCCCGCCCAGCGGGGTCTCCAACAGCGCGAGCACCACCTGCGTCTCCGGGTCACCGAAGCGCGCGTTGAACTCGATGACCCGGGGGCCGGCGGCGGTGATCGCGAGCCCGACATAGAGCAGGCCAGCGAACGGGGTGCCCCGGCGGCGCATCTCAGCCAACGTGGGGTGCACGACGTCGCGCAGGACCTCGTCGACCAGGCCGGACGGAGCCCAGGGCAGCGGTGCGTACGCTCCCATGCCGCCAGTGTTCGGCCCGGTGTCGCCGTCGCCGAGCCGCTTGAAGTCCTGTGCGGGCAGCAGCGGCAGCGCCGCCTCCCCATCGGTGACCACGAAGAGGCTGACCTCCGGACCGTCGAGGAACTCCTCGACCACGACCCGGCCGCACTCTCGGGAGTGCGCCAACGCGGCGGACCGGTCGTCGGTCACCACCACACCCTTGCCGGCGGCGAGCCCGTCGTCCTTGACCACGTACGGCGCGCCGAAATCGTCCAACGCCCGGGCGGTGCTCTCGTCGTCCGTGCAGACGTACGCCCGGGCGGTCGGCACGCCGGCGGCGGTCATCACGTCCTTGGCGAACGCCTTGGAACCCTCCAGCCGAGCGGCCTCACCGGAGGGACCGAACACGGCGATGCCCTTGGCGCGGACGGCGTCGGCAACCCCGGCGACCAGCGGCGCCTCCGGCCCGATCACCACCAGGTCAGCGGCGGTCTCCACGGCCAACGCCGCGACCGCGGCCGGATCGGAAGCGTTGACGGCCCGCAACTCAGCCAGCGAGGCGATCCCCGGATTACCAGGCGCAGCAACCACCGCGACAACGGCCGGATCGCCAGCCAATCCAAGCGCGAGCGCATGCTCCCGCCCCCCACCACCCACCAAAAGAACCCGCACGACCCCAGATCCTACTGTCCCCCACACCAGCCCCCGTTGATCATGAAGTTGGCGGGACTTCTAGAGGCTCACTGACCCGTCAAACTCATGATCGACGGAAATAGGCGGCTGCGATTGCTTGCCGGACGGTTTGGGGGATGTAGTCGGGGTTAAGGGTGTCCTGCCAGGTGAAGCGGACAATGGTCCAGCCGGCGTTGACCAGGCGGTTCTGCCGGCGGCGGTCAGCGAAAGCGGCCTCCGGCGTGCCGTGCGCGTCTCGGCCGTCTGCTTCGGCGATCAACCTGGGGCCTCGCCAGCCCAGGTCGCCGATGCCGAGCAGATGCCCGTCGTCGTCGCACACCTGCAGTTGGAGAGCGTCTGGCGGAACCCGCCCGTCAACGCATCGCAGCCGACAGCGGGTCTCCAGTGGCGACTGTGCCCGGCCATCCGCCTCAGCGAGGTAGCCGCGTGCCGCGACCGCGCCGCGCCGACCTCGGATCAGACCTGGGATGGTTGCCAGGCAATCGGTCGTCAGGAGCCCCCGGTTGAGCGCGGAGTCGAGCACCGAGACCGCCGTGTACCGGCGTTCCCGCAAGATGATCTCGGAAACAGTCAGCCGTGGCTCCGTAGCCGCGATCCCGTTCACCTGCATCACCGTGCCTGGAGGGTGTTCGAGCTGGTGCAGCAGGATCGCGGGATCCGATGCCCGCGCCAGCTTTGCCGCCCTGCCCGGCAGCGCTACATGGATTTCGTCCCGACGCGGCAGTCCGGCGATGCCGTACACCTCAGCCGCAGTGCCGAACACCACATGAGCGTCCGGGCCCAACGAGAGCAGGGCGGCACGAATACGACACCGACGAGTAGGTGGCGCACCGTACCTGCTGTGCGTTAGATAGACGGCTCGAGCAAGAGCCTGCCAACGGCCTACGGCCACCAGATGATCGATGTCGTGCCGACTGAATCCAGCTCTCAGCGCCTGCGCTCGAGTGATCAAGCCATCCTGAGCGGCGGCAATCGAACGAACGAGGTCGGCGCGATCCACGAGCCCCACGTTGACCGCTCAGCCGGCCAACCACCACCCCTGTGGACAACCCTGTGGACAACAGCGCCTACCACCTGCGCGATCATGGGGTTGACGGGACCTTGGTAGATCGAATACCCCGTCAACCCCATGATCAGCGGCGGAGGCCGGAGGCCTGGAGGCCGGAGGCCCGGAGGCCGGAGGCCCGGACGGGGGCACTGTTAGGGGAGGAGGGGGTGGAGGTGGACGTTTTCGTCTCGGCCTGGGCCTACGCCTACGACGCTGACCCTGGTTTTGCAGAGTTCCTCTACCCGGGCGATGTAGCGGCGGGCGTTCTCCGGCAGGTCGTCGGCAGTGCGGGCCTTGGTGATGTCCTCCCACCAGCCGTCGAGTTCCTCGTAGACGGGCTTGGCGTGGTGGAAGTCCGTCTGGCTCATCGGCATGTCGTCGACCCGCACGCCGTTGATCTCATAGCCGACGCAGATCGGCACCTTCGGCATCCCGGTGAGCACGTCCAACTTGGTGATGACCAGGTCGGTGACGCCGTTGAGGCGGCAGGCGTACCGGGCGACGACCGCGTCGAACCACCCGCACCGGCGCTCCCGGCCGGTGGTGGTGCCGTACTCCGCGCCGATCTTGCGCAGGTGGTCACCGTTGGCGTCGAACAGCTCGGTCGGGAACGGCCCGGAGCCGACCCGGGTGGTGTACGCCTTGCTCACCGCGATCACCTGCTTGATCGAAGTGGGCGGGATGCCGGCGCCCACGCAGGCACCACCGGCGGTCGGGTTGGACGACGTCACGAAGGGGTACGTGCCGTGGTCCATGTCGAGCATGGTGGCCTGGGCACCCTCCAGCAGCACCGTCTCGCCCCGGTCCAGGGCGTCCCAGAGCATGGCCCGGGTCTCCGCGATGTACGGCTTGAGCCGTTCCGCGTACTCCAGGTACTCCTCGACGGTCGCCTCAAGATCGATCGCCTTGCGGTTGTAGACCTTGAACAGGATCTGGTTCTTCTCGCGCAGTGCGAGTTCCAGCTTCTTGCGCAGGATGCCCGGGTCGAGCAGGTCCTGGAGGCGGATGCCGATCCGAGCGACCTTGTCGCCGTACGCCGGGCCGATGCCCCGGCCGGTGGTGCCGATCCGGGACGAGCCGAGGTACCGCTCGATGACCCGGTCCAGCGCCCGGTGGTGCGGCATGATCAGGTGCGCGTCACCGGAGATCCGCAGCCGGGACACGTCGACGCCGCGCTCGGCCAGGCCGTCGATCTCGGCGAGCAGCACCTTCGGGTCGACCACCACACCGTTGCCGATGATGATCATCGCACTGGGCGAGAGCGCACCGGACGGCATCAGGTGCAGCGCGTACTTCTGGCCGTCCGGGGTGATCACCGTGTGGCCGGCGTTGTTGCCGCCGGAGTAGCGCACGACGTAGTCGACCCGCTCACCAAGCAGGTCGGTAACCTTGCCCTTGCCCTCGTCGCCCCACTGAGCGCCGAGGAGCACGATCGCTGGCATCTTTTCCGCCTCCAGAAGGCTCGGGTGCCAGGTGGCGACCGCTTGGCGAGCCCGGGGTGTCAGATTAACAAGTAGTAACGGCGTGGCCGGCAGGGGTCGCGTCGAGAGGCAGGAGGCTCCTTCCGTGTACGACGTGCTGCTGCTCACCCTCGGTTCGGAGCGGGACGCTGCCGGGGGCTGTGGCAGCGCAGGGGCCTGCTGCGGCGGTGCGACCGAGGCCGACACCGACCCGGCCAGCCAGGCCGACACCGGCCCGACCGACGCTGGCCCGACCGACGCTGGCCACGCTCATACCGACCAGGTCGACACCGGCTCGGCGACGCAGGCCAGCGGTGACACCGAGCGGTGCGCAACCGAGCGGCCGCGGGTGCCGGTGCTGGCCTGCGCCGATGCGCTGAACGCCCGGGGCGCCCGGGTGGAGACGGTCACCGCCCGGTCCGACGCGGAGATCGACGCGGTCTTGGCCCGGCTCGACGGCCCGGCCCGCCCGGACGGCCTCCCCTGGCCTGATTCGGACGGCAAGACCCGGCTGGTCATCGCCACAGCCAGCGACGGGCAGTTGCGCGCCGTGCTGCGCCGACTGGTTCGGCGGTACGCGCCACCGCCGAGCCGCCGCCCGGCGGATCTGCCCGGTAACCGGACGCTGCCCGATCTGCCGCCGGTGGCCGTACTCCCGCTCGATCCTGCCCATGCCGGCACCCACCGGGACCTGGCGGCGCAGCTCGGGCTGCCCCGTGACCCGGCGGCGGTGGCCGCCGCGGTGCTGGACGGCACGCCGCGCCGGCTGGACCTGCTCCGCAACGACGGCGGCTCGGTGACCCTGGACGGCGCGCTGCTCGGTGCCGCCGACGACGCCGGCCGGCCGCTGCACTGGCGGGCCCGGGTGGAGGTGGACGACACCATCCTCAGCAATGGTGACGAACCGCTGCTGGCCTGCGCGGTCGGCAACGCCGGCGGGTACGCGACGCTCAACGACGTGACGCTGCTGACCGCGCCGGACCCGGCCGACGGCCAGGTCGAGGTCGCGGTGGCCGTGCCGGTGGTCGTCCGCTCGGCGTTGGGTCGCAAGCGGGTACGCCTCGAAGTTCGGCGAGCCCGCGGGCGGGCGGTGTCGGTGCTGCCCAGAGAGGGAAAGGTTCCGTACCTCGACGATGGTGTCGAGGGCGAGCTGACGCGGAAGCGGTCCTGGTGGATCGAGCCGGGCGCCTGGGCGGTCTGGTCGATCTGACCTCGGCTGCGCCCACTGACCTCGGCTGCGCCAACCGACCGACCTGAGTTGCGCCGACCGGCCCTCGTGGGCGGATGGGCCTATCCTCGCAGGAGGACTGGGGAGGGCCGTAATGGACAAGAACGCCGACCGGGCGCAGGTGCCCGGCCAGCAGCCGGTGCCGGAGCGGGACATCGAACCACTCTGGCCACCGGATCCAGCCGACCGGGGCGCGGGTGGCGCGGTACCGCCCTGGGCGTCGGTCGCCGAGCAGCGGGACGCGCCGCCGTCGATCGCGCAGCCGCCGGTGACGCCGCCGGTGGCCGCGCCGCCGATCGGCCGACCGCCGGTTCCGGGACAGCCCGGCGCTGCGGCCCTGTCGCCGCCCTCTCCGTCTGACTACCCGTCGCTGACCGGCGCTGTCCCGGCGACCGGGGGCTGGGGGGTCAGCGGCCCGTCCGGCGCGGTGTCGGGCTGGGCGCCGCCGCAGCCGAGTTGGCCGCCAGCCGCGCCAGCCGCTGGGTCGCCACCGCCCGCCCCGCCAGCGCAGGGCGCCCCGCCAGCACCGCCAGTGCAAGGCACCACGCCAGCACCGCCAGCACAGGGCACCGTGTCGGTAACCGGCGCTCCCGCGAGCAGCGGCGTGCCAGGCGGCACCGAAAACCCCGCAACACCGGCGAGCGCTGCAACACCGAACGCCGCCTCCGCGTCGACGGACAGCCGACCCGACGTGGCGCGCACCGCAGGCGGAGTGGCGAGCACCGCAGGCGGAGCGGCGCAGGCTCAGGCCGGTGACCGGGGTCCGAACGCCGTCCCCGCCTCGCCGATCACCCCGGGCGGCGTCGACCTGGACCTGCCGTTCACCCTGGACCGCCCGTCCGCGGCTGCCGCGCCCACCGACCGCCCCACCGCAGGCACCGCGCCCACCGACCACCCGACCGCCGCAGGCACCGCGCCCACCGACCACCCGACCGCCGCAGGCACCGCGCCCACCGACCACCCGACCGCCGCAGGCACCGCGCCCACCGACCACCCGACCGCCGCAGGCACCGCGCCCACCGACCACCCGACCGCCGCAGGCACCGCGCCCACCGACCACCCGACCGCCGCAGGCACCGCGCCCACCGACCACCCGACCGCCGCAGGCCCCGCGTCGGCAGGCCCCGCGACGACCAGCCCCGCGACGACCAGCCCCGCAGCGGCCGGGTCGGCATCTCAGGTCGGCGAGACCGGGGAGGACGGATCCACCGGCGGTCCGGCGCGGCCGCCCACCGAGTCGCCGTGGGCCTACCCGCCGCAACGCCCAGCGGGGTCGTCGGCACCCGCCCAGGACGAGGCCGCCATCGCAACACCCCCGATCCCCGCCCCACCCGTGCCGCAGCCGCCGCACACCGGCCCCGGCCAGGCGCAAGCCGGCCCCGGGCAGGCGCACTCCGGGCAGGCGTACTCCGGTCAGTCGTTCACCCCGGCGATCCCTGGCCAGGCCGGCCCGGCGCAGATCCCGCCCCCGCCCGACCTGACGCAGTTCAACAAGCAGCCGCACGGCCGTCCCGCGCCGCAGCAAGCTCCCCAACAGGCCGGGCCGGCGACCCCACCGCCCGGGCCGTTCCCGCCCTCGCCGGGTTGGTACCCACCGCCATGGCAGCAGGGCACGCCCGGTGTCCCGCCCGGGCAGCCGTACCCGGAGGCCGAAGGGGTGACCCGGGTGCCCACCGCCGGATACCCGGACGCGACCGGATACCCCGACGCGAGCTGGACGCCGGAGGACACCGCGGCGCCGACCGCCGAGGACTTCGCCCGGCGCCGGCAGGTTCGGCCCGCCGACCCGGTCGCGACAATGGGTGTACGCGCGGTGGTCAACAAGATGGGGCTGCTCCGGCTCTCGCCGGGGCGGCATGAGCAGGAGCTCAAGCGGGACATCGAAATGGTGCGCCGCAACTTCGGCGGTCTGCGGCAGGTGACCGTGGTCAACCCGAAGGGCGGCGCCGGTAAAACGGTGGCCATCCTGCTGCTCGCGATGACGTTCGGCCAGAAGCGCGGCGGCTACGTGCTGGCCTGGGACAACAACGAGACCCAGGGCACCCTCGGGATGCGCGCCCAGCAGGATTTCCACTCCCGCACGGTGCGGGACATG
Organism: Micromonospora sp. NBC_01638; assembly: GCF_045209745.1. Taxonomy (NCBI): domain Bacteria; kingdom Bacillati; phylum Actinomycetota; class Actinomycetes; order Micromonosporales; family Micromonosporaceae; genus Micromonospora; species Micromonospora sp. NBC_01638. Next base: position 2,434,867 of record NZ_CP109273.1, on the reverse strand, counting down.
CTGCGCGACCTCGGGCAGTTCCAGGGTGCGCACGGGCGGGTCGGCGACCTGTCGCAGTACGTCCGCTCGCAGGGCGAGGGGATGTTCGACGTCCTGGCCTCGGACGAGTCGGCGACCGGGGGCGAGATGCTGACCGCGGCCGCGTTCGCCGAGATCCGCGAGGTGGTCAGCCGGTTCTACAAGCTGATCTTCGTGGACACCGGGAACAACGTCCGGGCGCAGAACTGGCAGGCCTCGATGGATGCCACCGACCAACTGGTGGTCACCATGTCGGCCCGTAACGACTCAGCGGAGACCGCCGCCCGGATGCTCGACCACCTGGAGCAGAGCGGTCGGCAACGGCTGGTCCGGCAGGCCGTGACGGTGGTGTCGATGCCGCCGTCCCGCAAGGAGATCGACCTGCCAGCCATCCAGGAGCACTTCGCGGCCCGCACCCGGGCGGTGCTGCTGGCCCCGTACGAGCGGCTCATCGACAGTGGCGAGCCGATCCGGTATGGAGGGCTCTCCTCGGCCACCCGGGACGCCTGGCTGAAGATCGCCGCTGCGGTCGCCGAGGGCCTGTGACCCGCCGACGGCCGGCCTCGTGTCGGGCCGGCCACCGAACGGGGTCAGTTGCTCGCCAGCGCGTCCGCCGCTTCCGGGTCGCAGTCACGCAGGAACTGGGCGCAGCGGGCCGCCTCGTCGGCCTCGCCGATCTCGTCGGCGGCGCGGGTCAGCACGTACAGGCAGCGGAGGAAGCCCCGGTTGGGCTCGTGTGACCACGGCACCGGGCCGTGCCCCTTCCAACCACTGCGGCGCAGCTGGTCGAGGCCCCGGTGGTAGCCGGTGCGTGCGTAGGCGTACGCCGTGACGACCTGATCCTGCGCGAACGCCCGGGCCGCGAGCTCCGCCCAGGCCGCACTGTAGGTCGGGAAGCCGGCCGCCACGTTGGCGAACGCCTCATCGGTGCCGGCCTGCTCGGCGGCAGCCAGGGCGGCGTCGGCCTCGTCGTTCGCGGGCAGGCGGGTGGCCGGTGGCTCTGGCAAAAGGTTCTGCATCGCCCCATTCAACCCGCTGGACAGGGCAACACGCGAGCGGGTCGGCCGACGCGTTCCGCTGAACGGCTGAGGAATTGGTCACGCCTGCGGCCTATGCCGCTGCCAGGTGTTTTCCACTACAACTAATGGTCCGGAGCCTCCCCAGGAACCGGTAATGCAGGAGCCCGGTGGCCACGACCACCGGGCTCCTGTCGTTCCACCCCCCGGGCCCGAGGTTTGGCCAGCCCCGGCGGACGGGCAGGATGGCCGGGTGCCGACCCCACCTCCCGCGGACGTCATCGAGCCGCACCTGCACGCCAGCGAAATCCAGACCCGGGACGAGCTGGACCGACAGCTGGCCAACGGCCGACTGACCGGGCTGACCGTTCAGGGCCTGCGCCTCGACCTTGCGCCGGTGCCCGACCTGACCGGCGTCGAGGTCGCCGGCACCCTCTTCGTGGGCTGCCGGTTCGCCTCCCGCGACGTGGGCGCCGACCTGGTCCGGCGCGGAGCGAACGTGGTGCCGCCGTTCTCGGGGCTGCCGTACCCGACCCAGCCGACGCACCTCTACACCCCGGAGGACCTGGCCGCCGGGTTCGCCGAGGGCGGGTTCACCGGGATGTACGACACCCGGGTGTACGACCACTATCGGGCGCACGGCGGCGCGCTGCCGGACGTCAAGGAGGCGCTCGGTCAGCGCCTGCACGACCATGGCGTGGACAACGCGTTGGCCGACGCCACCCGGGTCTGGCTGGCCGGGTACGGGCCGCAGTCGGTGGTGGGCATCATGGGCGGGCACGCGGTGCGGCGCGGCAGTCCCGCGTACCGGATGGCTGCCGTGCTGGGTTGGGAGCTGGCGCGGGCCGACCGCCTGGTGGTGACCGGCGGCGGTCCCGGGGTGATGGAGGCGGCGAACCTCGGCGCCTATCTGGCGGACCAGCCGGCGACGGAGGTGACCGCGGCGATCGACCTGCTGGCCACCGCCCCGGACTTCACCGACCACCACCGGTACACGGAGACGGCGTTGACGGTCCGGCAGCGGTATGCGGGCGTGCCCCGGCAGCGTGGCGACGACCCGGGCTGGGCGCGTGCCGGTGGCCTGGCCATCCCGACCTGGCTGTACGGGCACGAGCCGGCGAACCTGTTCGCCGGGCGGATCGCCAAGTACTTCTCGAACGCGATCCGGGAGGACACCATCCTGCGGCTCGCCCGGGGCGGCATCGTCTTCGCCCCGGGGCGGGCGGGCACGGTGCAGGAGGTGTTCCAGGCGGCCACCAAGACCTACTACGGCACCGACGGCGCCAGCGGCGCGTACATCTTCCTGGACCGCGACTACTGGACCCGGGAGCTGCCGGTGGAGGCGTTGTTGCGTCCGCTGTTGTCCGCGTCCCCGTTCGGTGACCTGTCGTCGACGATCCACCTCACCGACGACGTCCGCGAGGCCGTGCGCCTGCTCACCGCGCCGGCCTGACCACGACGACGGCCGGCTTCCCGAGGGAGAGCCGACCGTCGGTGGGACGTCGTTACTTGGACATCGTGGTTCCGGTCGAGCGCAGGTGCTCGCACGCCTCGACGACCCGGGCGGCCAGGCCAGCCTCGGCGGCCTTGCCCCAGGCACGCGGGTCGTACTGCTTCTTGTTGCCGACCTCGCCGTCGATCTTCAGCACGCCGTCGTAGTTGCGGAGCATGTGGTCCGCGACGGGCCGGGTGAAGGCGTACTGGGTGTCGGTGTCGATGTTCATCTTCACCACGCCGTAGTCCAGAGCCTCGCGGATCTCGCTCAGCAGGGAGCCAGAGCCGCCGTGGAAGACCAGGCTGAGCGGCTTGTCCTTGCCGTACTTGGCGCCGACCGCCTCCTGGATCTGGTTGAGGATCTCCGGGCGCAGCTTGACGTTGCCCGGCTTGTAGACGCCGTGCACGTTGCCGAAGGTCAGCGCCGCCATGTAGCGGCCCTTCTCGCCGAGGCCGAGCGCCTCGACCATGGCCAGGCCGTCCTCGGTGGTGGTGTAGAGCTTGTCGTTGATGGCGTTCTCGACGCCGTCCTCCTCGCCACCGACGACGCCGACCTCGATCTCAAGGACGATCTTGCCCTTGGCGGCCTCGTCGAGGAGCTGGGAGGCGATCTGCAGATTCTCCGCGACCGGCACGGCCGAGCCGTCCCACATGTGCGACTGGAACAGCGGCTCCTCGCCGCGCTTCACCCGCTCCTGCGAGATGGCCATCAGCGGACGGACGAACCCGTCCAGCTTGTCCTTCGGGCAGTGGTCGGTGTGCAGCGCGATGTTGACCGAGTACTTCTTGGCCACCTCGTGCGCGTACGCGGCGAACGCCACCGCGCCGGTGACCATGTCCTTGATCGAGGGGCCGGAAAGGTACTCGGCGCCACCGGTGGAGACCTGGATGATGCCGTCGCTCTCCGCGTCGGCGAAGCCCTTCAGCGCCGCGTTCAGCGTCTGGGAGGAGGTCACGTTGATCGCGGGATACGCGTACCGGCCAGCCTTGGCGCGGTCCAGCATCTCCGCGTAGGCCTCGGGGGAAGCGATGGGCATGTGATGCGCTCCTTACTTACCACTCTCGGCCGTGCTGGCCGCGGTTCTTCATGTGTGCGCCGGACCGCGCTGTCCTCCAACCGGAAGTATCCCGTAGGTGAGGTGCGCCGGAACAACCGACCCAGGTGGCTGGCCGGAATCCGGTCACCGGTCGTCCGGCACGATGACGCTGATCAGCCAGGTGACCACGGTCATCACGATGGCTCCCCAGAACGCCGGCCAGAAACCGTCGACCCGGAACGGCAGGTCGAGCCCGCGGGCGATCCGGTCGGTGAGCAGGAACAGCAGCGCGTTGACCACCAGCGCGAACAGACCCAGGGTCAGTAGGTAGAACACGCAGCCGACGACCTTGATCACCGGCTTGAGCACCGCGTTGATCACGCCGAAGATCAGCGCCACCACGATCAGGGTGAGGACGGTCGTGCCCGCCGAGCGGCCGTGCACGTCGACCCCGGGCACGATCAACGTGGTTATCCACAACGCGACCGCGGTGATCGCCAGTCGAATGAGGAAGCCCACGGCACCATCCTGGCACCGGGTCGCGTTGCCGAGGGCTGATTCCGTCTACTCCGCTTCCGGGCGGTGCGCCGGCACAGCCCGTACGGTGGGTGCGAACCGTGCTTCGAGACCCCCGGGAGGGACGATGGGTCAGCCCGATGAGGACTTCACCCCCGGCGACCACCTCGCTCCGGACGAACGCGACCCCGAGGCCGATCCGGCCGACGCGGTCGAGCAGGCCGCCGTGGTCGGCCCCGCCGACGTCGACAGTGAGCCGCACCGCGGCCTGGAGGTCGACGACTGGGACGCGATAGAGCAGGCCCGGGTGGTCACCGGGGACGAGGACGACTACCGCTGACCCCGTCGCAGGGTCGGCTGCCCGTTGCGACAGAGGTGCTCAGCCGTTCGGGTCATTGGACAGATATCGATCCGTAGGGGTTACCGGAGGAGCCGGCGTCTCCCTAGGTTGGACGAGCGCCACCTGTACCCCCCACGGGAGGACTCACATGCTCAAGCAATCGATCCGCTGGCTGACAGGGCTCGGCGCCGCAGGCGCGTTGGTCGCCGCCTCCGCCACCCCCGCCGTCGCCGCGGCCGCCATCGAGCCCTACTTCCAGGACGCCACCCTGGCCGTCGGTTCGGCGGCAACCACCCGCACCCTGTTCCTGTACGCCGACGAGCCGACGGTCCTCACCGACGTCTCCGTGCGGTACGACTACCGCTCCCTGGCCAACAAGATCACCATTACTCCCGGGGAGAACCAGGAGTGCGCCGCCCCGGAGTCGGGCGTTCTCGTCTGCAAGGAACCCGGCGAGGTCGTCCTCCACGAGGTGCCGCCCGGCAGCGGGATCTACCGCAACGCAACCAAGCAGGTGCGCATCGCGCTCACCGAAGATGCGCAGCTCAGCGACTCCGGCGACGTCGCTGTCAGCTTCCAGGCGGCCGGCGGGCGGCGGGGCAGCTACACCTCGCATGTACGTGTCGGCGAGGGGGTCGATCTTGCCGGCGGGCCGTACACCACCGTCTCCTCCAAGCCGGGCGGGAAGTTCACAGTGCCGCTGGCCGTGGCCAACGTCGGCGACAAGACCGTCCGGGGATTTGTCGCGGTCTTCGACCTCGCCTACTCGATCCGGACCAAGGACCGGTTCAGCAACTGCCTCTATTCCGACGATCACCTGGTCTCCTGCCAGTTCGACGAGGAGATCCAGGTGGGCACGGGGCTCGCCACCACGCTGAACCTCGAACTCGCCAAGGACACGTACGCGCCGACCAACCAGTCCGGCTACGCCCAGTTCATGACCAGGGCCGACTTCGAGGACCTGACCCGGGTACGGGCAGCCGTCGGCGCCCGGGCGGCCACCCCGGGCAGCGGTCCGAAGCTGACTCTGGCCGAGGCACCCGGCAGGATGCGCAAGGCCGACCAGACCGACGTCGCCCCGGGCAACGACTACACCGGGTGGACCATCAAGGCCACCGGCACGAACGGCACCGACCTCGCGGCGATCGGCGCCACGCTCAAGGGCACTGCCGGCGCCGTCGTCACGGCGACCGTCGGCTTCCGCAACAGCGGCCCCGCGACGCTCGACAAGACGAACGGAGACTTCGAGGCCGCCACCCACACCGCCGTCGAGCTGCCGCCGGGCACCACCGCCGTCGAGGTCCCCGACAGCTGCCAGTTGCGGCAGGGCACCCGCACGTACCAGTGCGCCTCGGAGATGCTGCTGGTGGCCGGGCAGAGCTACACGATGAAGTTCCGGCTACGCGTCGACAAGGTCATCCCCAACGCGCGTGGTGCGGTGCGGGTCAACGCGCCGTGCGAGTGCCCTGCCGGCGGCAGCTTCCAGGACGACATCAAGCCGGCCAACGACAAGGCCACCATCGTGGTCAACGCGGCCCAGAGCGGCGGTGGCCACGGTGACGGCGACGGTGGCGGTGGTGGCGGTGGTTCGCTGCCCATCACCGGCGCCCCCACCATCCTGATCGCTTGCATCGGGGCCCTGCTGCTCGTCACCGGTGCGGGCTGCTACCTGCTCGCCCGACGCCAAGGCAGCCGCTTCGCCGCCTGACCCACCCCGACCCGACCGACGCCCCGCCGACCCGTACCGGGCCTGCGGGGCGTCGTCGTGATCTCCTCGTCCGGTCAGCGGACGGGATTGACCTGCTCCGGGTGCTGAGCCACCCACTGCGCCAACCGATCCTCGCGCAGCGCGGCGAGGAACGCCGAGCCATTCGTCGGGTCCAGCGGCAGCCGCGAGAAGTTGGCCACCGGCGGGCCGACCGGGAGGCTGAGCCCCACCGGGTCGACGCTCTTGAGCTCGGGTAGCACCGCCACCAGCCTGGCCAGTGGTAGACCGTCGTCGTCGACCGTCAGATCCTTACCGGCGGCCGACAGCAGCGCGGCGAGCCTGACCGGATTGGTCAGCACGTCCTGCGCAACCGCCCGCCGGATCAGCGCGGCGACATAGCGCTGGGCGTTACGGTCCCGGTCCAACGCGCCGTCGGGCAGGTACCGCCGTTGCCGCAGCAGGTCGACGGAGGCGGCGCCGTCGAGCCGCTGACAGCCGGCCGGGAAGGTCCGGCGGGTGTGCCAGGACCGAACCTCCTTCGGCAGGCACACCTCCACCCCGTCGACGGCCTCGGTGATCCGGCGCAGCCCCGCGAAGGTCAGCACCGCGCCAGCGTCGACGCGTACCCCGGTCAGGTCGGCGACCACCCGGCGGGTCAGGTCGTAGCCGGCGTCCAGGTCGGGCCGGGGCTCGCCGGCACCGTCGAGGAACGCGGTGTTGAGCTTGTCGATCCCCCGGCCGGGGACCGACACCTCCAGGTCGCGCGGCAACGAGATGAGGTACGGCCGGCTCCGGTCGGCCGGGATGTGCACCAGCAGGATGGAGTCCGCCAAACGGTGCGACGGCTCCTCGCCGAAGCCGTCCACGCCGAGCAGCAGGACGTTCAGCGACTCGGTCGGCGGGTCAGCCCGTTGGCCAGACAACAACGACTCCTCTGCCGGCCGATCGGGGCGCAGCTGCGGCACGCCGACTCCGAGCGCGGCGAGCAGGGCGAGCGTGACGCCGGCGGCCTGGAACCGCTGCCGGCGGCGACGGCGGGTGGCGGCGAGCCGGTCGATCGCGGCCCTCAGCGGGCCGGTCGACGGAGTCAACGGCTCGTGCCGGGCGAACGCGGCACGCAGGTCATCCTCGATCATGTTCACGCCTCCACGTACTCGGCCCGGAGCGTGGCCAGGGCCCGGGAGATGGACGAACGGACGGTCCCGACGGCACAGCCGAGAATGTCGGCGATCTCGGCGTCGGGCAGATCTTCGTAGTAGCGCAGCACCAGCGCGGCCCGCTGCCGGCGCGGCAACCGGGACAGCCAGGACCAGATCTGGTCCCGGTCCACCGCGGACTGGGCGTGGTCAGTGGGCACCGGCACCGTCGCGTCGGGCTCCCCGCGCAACAGCACCCGGCGTACCCAGGACCCACGCCGCCAGTCGACGTACTGGTTGGTGAGCATCCGGCGCACGTAGCGCTCGGGCGCGTCCGCTCGGGCGACCCGACGCCAGTTGAGCTGGACCCGGACCATGGTTTCCTGGACCAGATCCTGTGCCTGGTGCGGATCGCCGGTGAGCATCACCGCGTACCGCAGTAGCGGGGCCAGCCGCGTGTCCGCGAACTCCTCGTACGTCACTGCACCTCCCGGGGCTCCTGCCTCAAATGACGGGAGCGGACGGATCGAACGTTGCGGTGACGGCGATCAACCTTTCGGATCGATTTGATCGATGGGTGGCGCTCGGGGCTGCAGCCAGCCTTAGCGATTCCTTAAGATCCGCAGGCTCCACCTGACTTCCCTCACTGGAGGAACCCCCTCATGCTCACCCACTCCACCCGGCGTTGGCTCGCCGGGCTGGGCGTAGCAGGCGCGTTCATCGCCGCCTCCGCCAGCCCGGCCGTCGCCGCCGAGGCCCCTTTCGAGATCGCGACGCACGATCTGCTCGTCGCGCCCGGCCACCTGGACTACGGCTACTTCTACGCTCAGCCGGTCGACACCGAGTCCGAGCTGAAGTTCGGTCAGACCTCCGTGGACGTCGACTTCTCCGCAGTCGCCGACTTCGCCACGGTGGAGCCGGCGTGGGGCTGGGCCTGCGACGTTTCGGCGACCAAGCTGCACTGCGAGACCGACGTCGAGGATGGCCAGTCGCCCTGGTTCGCCTACATGGTCACGGGTAAGGACGACGCAAAGCCAGGGCAGAAGGGCTCCCTGGCGATCAGCATCACCTCCGGTGGCAAGACCGCCAGGGCGACGGCCGACATCACCATCGCCGAAGGCGTTGACCTGGTGAGCGACCCGACCGTGGAGGCAAGCGGCACTCCGGGTGGCAAAGCTGGCTTACCGGCCGTCGTTCGCAACGCCGGTGAGACCCCCGTCGTTGGCGCTGTCCTCGTCGTGCAGGCCGAATACCTCGCCGCCTACGGCGGGGACTTCTCGAACTGCAAGTCGGACGAGTGGGGGATGACCGCCTTCTGCACGTTCGACACCAAGATCGAGCCGGGCAAGTCGTACAAGCTCTCCGAGAACCTGCCCATCAACGTCGCCCCGGAGGCACGCACGGGTGCCAAGTTCCCGGTCGTGCTGGACTGGTGGACCACGGACGACTGGGATCTGGCGTTCAAGGACTGGTTCCTGGACGACGTCAAGCCCGGCAAGGGCGAGGAGCTTCGTCTGGTCGCGCAGTCAGTGCAGGGGGCGAGGGTGCCTCAGACCGACCTGGACAAGATGAACAACATGACCCTCGGGACCGTCCGGGTGACCGGTGACAACCACGCGGACCTGGCGACCAAGGGCGTGACCGCGAGTGGCAAGAAGGGTGACGTGGTCACCGTCGAGCCGAGCTTCACCAACCTCGGGCCGGCTGTGCTCGAGTACCTGGGCCAGGGCACGCCGGGCATCCGGCTCGAGGACCTGCCAGTCCGGGTGTCTGTCCCGGCCGACACGACGGTGATCGAGGCTCCCTACGACTGCGTGCCATTCGCACCGGAGAAGGAGTGGGACCCGTGGACCGCGGGTTGGGGTGAGCCGGGCGCCAAGGAGTACGCCTGCCAGGTCCTTGAGAGCTGGAAGGACTACGAGACCTCGTACTCGTTCGCGCTGCGGATCGACAAGGTCGTCCCGGACGCAACGGGTGCCATCACCACCACGCTGGTGGGTGACCCGAACAAGGGCAACAACACCGCGAAAATCGTCATCAACCCGACCAACACGGATGGCGGCGGCGATGGCGGTAACGGCGGCGGCGACAACGGCGGCGGTCTGCCGATCACCGGCCAGTCCACCGGCCTGATCGCCGGCCTCGGCGCGCTGCTGCTCGCCGCTGGCGTCGGCGGCTACCTGGTGGCCAAGCGCCGCCGGACCCGCTTCGTCGCCTGATCCACCCCGCACCACCGGTGCCCCGTCGACCATCCCGGTCGGCGGGGCACCGTCGTTGGACCCCACCGCCGGGCAATGTGCCAGCGCCATGAAGGGCCGGTCCTGACGGGAGCGGACCGACCGAACATTGCGGTGTCGCTGATCAACCTTTCGGTTCGTCTTGCTGGATGGACAACTCGCGGGGCTGCCGCCAGCCTTAGCGATTCCTTAAGATCCGCAGGCTCCACCTGAACCCCCAACTGGAGGAACCCCCTCATGCTCACCCACTCCACCCGGCGCTGGCTCGCCGGACTGGGCGTAGCAGGCGCGTTCGTCGCCGCCTCCGCCAGCCCGGCCGTTGCCAACGAGGAAGCGCCCGTCGAATTGGGCATCTACTTCGGCGACACGACCATCGCGACCAAGTCCGCCGGCAAGGTCGAATCCACGACCGCCTACAGCAGCGCCCCGGTCGTACTCCGCGACGTCACCGTCCGCTACGACTACCGCGACCTGGTTGACAAGATCACCATCGCGACGGAGACGGCAACGGGCTACTGCACGGTCCCCGAGAAGGGCGTCCTGCTCTGCGCCGACCCCTTTGAGATCGGTGTGGAGGAGTGGGGCCTCGGCGGCATCGCCCCCGTCGTCATCGCGCCCACCGAGGGCGCGAAGGACGGAGATGCGGGCACCGTCAAGGTGACGCTCAGCGCCGCCGGTTTCGACTCCGTCAGCCATGACGCCAAGATCCGTGTGGGTGAGGGTGTCGACCTCGCCGCCGGACCCGAGATCGAGATGTCGGCGGCACCCGGCGGAAAGTTCACCGCCGCCCTCAAGGTCAGCAACAGCGGTAAGACTGCCGCCAACGGGGCGAGCGTCATCTTCTACAACGACTACGGCATCCGCGCGGACAAGCACTACAGCAACTGCACCTACGTGGACGACGAACTGCGCAGCTGTCATTTCGACGAGGACCTCGCAGCGGGTGCTACCTACGGCGCCAACCTCGCCTACCGACTCGGGGAAGATTCGTACGCTCCGGGTTCCGAGTACGGCGAGATCATTTGGATGACGCCCGCAGAGTTTGAGGACTTCGACGCGTATCTCGACAGCGTGGGTGTCTCGGTAGGCAAGCCGGGGACCGACGGGAAGCTCGCCCTCGCCAAGCTCCCCACGATGGCCGGGACCCGCGGCTCCCAGGCCGACACCGTGCCGGACAACAACGGGTCCTCCCTCAACGTCAAGGTGACCGGCAAGAACGGTACCGACCTTGAGGCGATCGGTGACCACGCCTCGGGCAAGAAGGGCGACGAGGTCGAGGTCACCATCGGCTTCCGCAACAACGGACCGGCAACGCTGGACCGCAGCCGCGGCGGCTCGGCGGTCACCCACATGAACGTGGAGATCCCGAAGAACACCAGCGTCGTGGCGGCTCCCGAGTTCTGCGCCCCGATCACCGGTGAGGAGTGGGGCGAGCCGGGTCAGCCGGGCGGCCGGGTCTACGGCTGCTACCCGACACCGTTCATCAAGGCCGGCGACCAGGAAACCGTCGACTTCACGCTTCGGATCGACAAAGTCGTCCAGAACGACACCGGCGCCGTCAAGATCAACCTCCCCTGCGAGTGCGACGGCGGCTTCTACGCCGACCTGAAGCCGGCCAACGACGCCGCCAAGATCCTGATCAACGCGGCTGGCGGCACGGGCGGTGGCGACAACGGTGACGGCGGCTCGCTGCCGATCACCGGTCAGTCCACCGGCCTGATCGCCGGCCTCGGCGCGCTGCTGCTCGCCGCGGGCGTCGGCGGCTACCTGGTGGCCAAGCGCCGCCGGACCCGCTTCGTCGCCTGATCCACCCCGCACCACCGGTGCCCCGTCGACCATCCCGGTCGGCGGGGCACCGTCGTTGGGCCCCACTACGCGGGCGGGTGGCGAGGGGCCGGTCCGACGCGGCAGGGGCCTTGGGCTTCGGTACCCTTTGTGGCCGTGGACACAGCTGAGAACATCCGCGCTCTCGCGGAGAGCGTCGCCCTGAACCCGCTCGATCCCAAAGATCTGTTGCAGACCTTCGGGCTGATCGGCGTGTGGGTGATCCTCTTCGCCGAGACCGGCCTGCTGGTGGGCTTCTTCTTCCCTGGCGACTCGCTACTGTTCCTCGCCGGGGTGGCCGCGTCGCCGGTCGCGGACGCGATCTTCGGCAACGGCACCCGCCTCTCCCTGGTCGGCCTCCTGATCGGCGGGCCGATCTGCGCGATCGTCGGCGCTCAGCTGGGGCACTGGCTCGGCGCGCGGTACGGCCGGCCGATGTTCGAGCGGCCAAACTCCCGGCTCTTCAAGAAGGAGTACGTGGAGAAGGCCGAGTACTACTTCGACAAGTTCGGCCCGGCGAAGGCCGTGGTGTTGGCGCGCTTCATCCCGATCGTTCGGACGTTCCTCAACCCGGTCGCTGGCGCGCTCGGCATGCCGGCCCGGAAGTTCCTGCTCTGGAACATCGTCGGTGCGGTGCTCTGGGTGGACGGCATCCTGCTGATCGGCTACCTGCTGGCCGAGCAGATCTACCAGGCCATCGGCGACAAGATCGACCACTACATCCTGCCGGTGGTGGCCCTGATCATCGTGATCTCGGTGCTGCCGATCTTCTTCGAGTTCCTCCGCGATCGGCGGGCTCGTAAGCGCGGCGAGGCGGTCGCGGTGATCGCGGCAGCCAGCGCCGCTGGCGCGGCGGAAGCGGCCCGCGAGGCGTTCGACCACGACGGGCACCAGCACGACCGCCAGCGCCCGGAGCACGGCCAGGACCGCTGAACCCCAGGTACGACGACGGCCGGCCCCCTGGTGAGGGGGTCGGCCGTCGGCATGTCGCGCCCGGCCTCCGGCGGTGCGGCCGGGGACGAGCAGGTGTCACCCACCGGTGGCGCCACCCCTGGCTCCTACCGGACGCCGTCCCGGCGCGCGGGACGGCGTGTACTGCCTACGTCAGCGGGCCTTCTTGGTGGCCCGCTTACGCGGCGGGGTCAGCAGGTCGGCGATCGTCGCGATCGCACTCGGGACCAGGCTGTAGTACGCCCAGACACCGCGCTTCTCCCGCTGCAGCAAGCCAGCCTCGGTGAGGATACGCAGGTGATGACTGACCGTCGGCTGAGAGAGGCCGAGCGGCGCCGTCAGGTCACAGACGCACGCCTCGCCCTCGGGGGCCGACTGGATCAGGCTGAGCAGCCGCAACCGAGCAGGATCAGCAAGGGCCTTGAGGACCCCGGCGAGACGCTCGGCATCGGCACGTTCGATCGGCTCGCCGTTAAGCGGCGAGATCTGAGGCATAGTCATTTCGGCCAACGCAGTTCCCACGTATTCCATCCTTCCACCAGCAGCATCGATCTGCCTGCATATCAGCAGATCCGAATCGGCAGACTTTTACGCCACAAGGCCGAGGTCAGCCAACGTATAGGCCGCCCGGTACGGCAATCCGGCGGCTCGTACCGCGTCGCCGGCGCCTCGATCAACAATAACCGCCACGCCCACGACTTCCGCCCCGGCCTCACGAAGCGCCTCGACAGCGGTCAAAACACTTCCGCCCGTCGTGGACGTATCTTCCACCGCCAGCACCCGGCGGCCGGCCACCTCCGGTCCCTCGATCCGCCGCTGTAGACCGTGCGCCTTGCCCGCCTTACGCACCACGAAGGCGTCCAGGGCACGGCCGGTCGGAACGGCGGCATGCAGCATCGAGAGCGCGACAGGATCCGCGCCCAGGGTGAGGCCGCCGACGGCGTCGTACTCCCAGTCGGCGGTGAGGTCGAGCAACACCCGGCCGACCAGAGGAGCGGCCCGGTGATGGAGCGTGACGCGCCGCAGATCCACGTACCAATCTGCCGCACGCCCCGAGGAGAGCACGACCCGTCCGTGGACCACAGCCAGGTCGGTAATGAATTTACGCAGGTCGTCGTGGTCCCCCATAGCGATAGAGGTTACTGCGCAAGTCTGAACGCCGCGTGTGGGGTCCATCCTGACCAGCCCCGCGAGGGACCGATGGCTGGCGATGCTCAACTACGCTCAGCGACCGGCTTGACAGCGGCGCGCCAACGCCGCGCCGCCAACCCGCGGGAACCGGTGGGCCTGTCGAAGCTCAGCGCTCGTCGCGACCGATCCGGCCGCGGGTGTCCCGCGCAACGGCCTGGAGCAGCCGGCGCGGCGCGTGCCGCATGCCGGCGACGACCACCTTGTACTTCCATGCCGGGACGCTGACCATCTTGCCTTTGCGCAGGTCACGCAGGCCTTCGTCAACCACATCCTCGGCCCGCAGCCACAGCCACTCCGGCGTCTTGGACATGTTGATGCCGGCCCGCTGGTGGAACTCGGTGCGGGTGTAGCCGGGGCAGAGTGCCATCACCCGGACGCCGAACGGCCGCGCCGACTGACCGACGGACTCGCTGAAGTTGGTGACCCATGCCTTGCTGGCCGAGTAGGTCGACCCGGGCATCGCCGTACCGAACCCGGCGACCGAAGAGACATTAATCACTGCCCCATCTCGTCTTTCGGTCATCGGTCGCAGCGCCGCCAGGGTCAGTCGCATGACCGCGTGCACATTGAGCCGCAACAGGCGCGCCTCATCCTCCGCCGTGGAGCGCAGGAACGGTTTGTTCAGGCTGATCCCGGCGTTGTTGATCAGCAGGTGAACTGGACTGCCGTCGGCGAGCCGCTGCTCCACGATGGCGCAGCCGTCGTCGGTGGACAGATCCGCCGAAATCGTCTCCACCTCACGGCCGTGCGTGGAACCCAACTCGGTGGCCATCTCGGTCAGCCGGGCCGCGTCGCGGGCGACCAGCACCAGATGCCAGCCGTCGGCGGCCAGCCGCCGGGTGAACGCGGCGCCGATGCCGGCGGTGGCCCCGGTGATGAGGGCTCGGCGCTCGGCAGTCGTTGGATCGAGCGTCACGGGGGCGGTCCTCACCTGGGCGGGTACGGGGGCGCGGGAGGCGCCGTCGGGGGCTGGTGCGGGGCGGGCCTGAACGCGGGCGGTGCGGATGGCATGGTCGGCGCGGTCGAGCGGTGGCGACCGAACCAGGCGTTCGCCCCGGGCAGGGCCAGCAGCGAAGCTACTACAAGGTAACCGAGCCCCTGCCCGACGGAAAGCCCGGCGTTGAGCGGAATCCACCACGACGGGTACGCGTCGCCGATCAGGCCCAGCAACTCGGTGAGAGCCTGCTCGCCGGCGCCCAGATGCAGCGGCACGGCCCGTTCGCCGACGAGCACCGCCACGCTGCAGCAGCCCGCGAGCAGGCCGAGCCCGCTGACCACCCAGGTGGCCACCCGGACGCCGGCGCGACCAGCCAGCAGCCCGAGGGCCAGGCCGGCGAGCACCGGCGCGGAGAGCGCAGCCACCACCGCCGACAGCGCTGCGGACACGCGGAGCAGCGTCACCACATCGTCGATCTGCTGCGGACTGGCCGTGGTGTCCCGGGCCGCGGAGCGGAACGCGTCGACCGTCCCGCCCAGCACCACCAGGTCGACCACTGTGTACGCGAGCGCGGCGACCGCCATCACCAACAGCACGGTCGCGGCCGACAGGACGACGGCGGGCCGACGGGCCGGTGCCGATTCTGGGTACGACACGACGAATCCCTCCGGTAGGCGTCGGGTTGCAACCTACTCGGAGGGATCGTCGGCGTCGTGGTTATCGAGCGGTCAACTCGTCGACGGCGGGGTTGACGGCCCGGGCGGCGTGTCGTCCGGCCGGTTCGGGGCCGGTGGCGGCGGGAAGCTCGGCTCCCCACTCGACGGATAACCCGGCTCACCGTGCGGGTAGCCAGGCTGACCCGGAGCCTGTGGGTAACCAGGCTGCCCCGGAGCCTGCGGGTAACCCGGGTAGCTGGCGCCCGGGGTCGGCGGTTCCCAGGCCGCGGTGGGCTTGCGGAAGAACTCGTTGGCCTTCGGCAGCGCCAGCAGGATGAGCGCCGTGAGCAGCGCGATCAGGCTGATCACGCCGAGCAGGAGACTGACCGGGGCGGCCCAGGAGGGCAGGGCTTCCTCCAGCCGGCGCTGAATCTCGGCACTGCTCGGCCCACCGCCGGCGGTCTCCCCGCCGGCGGCGAAACCGCCGGCCGCATTACTGAGCAGGCCGCCACCCACGCAGCAGACCATGACGCCGCCGACGATCCAGGTGGTGATCCGGGAGCCGTTACGGCCCTGGTTGTTGAACAGTGCCAGGACGCCCAGCACGATCGCGAGCAACAGCAGCAGGATGCTGCTGCCGACGCCGACGGCGAGGAAGACGTCCGCCACCTGGTCGGCGTTGGCGGCGGTGCTGCCCGCGTACGCGTCGCGAAGCGCGTCACGCGTCTTACCGATGGTGCTGAGCGTGATGATCAGAGTGATCACCTGGCACGCCAGGAACAGGAAGAGCAGGTAGCTGGAAATCGAGACAATGGATGGCCGCTGGCGGGCCGGCGTGCTCTGGGACTCGACCACGATTCTCCTTCCCTAAGATCGCGCCCACACCGTATCGGCAACCAGCCACTTCGGCATGCTGTGGTGAGCCTGGCGCGCCCACCCGATCCAGCTCAGTGATCCTCGGACGTGGGTCGGATCGTCAGGTCGGCGGGGTCCAGCAGGTCACCGCGGGCCACCCTCCAGCTCTCTTCGCCGTACGCCTCGAAGGAGAGCCGCGCGGCACCACCGCACTGGTAGTCGTGGTAGCGCATGGTCCCGGCCGACGTCAGCCCGGTCTCGCCGGTGGCGGTGTAGCGCGCCTGCCCGGTCTCGGCCCAGGTGTAGCGCAGCCCGCCGAGGTCGATGGTCGGGGCGCCCGGGGTGACGGTCGCGCCGGGCTCGGCTGTCCAGAGCACCAACTCCAGTTCGGGGCCGTCCTCCACGGAGAGCCGGTGGCGACCGCCGGAGTCGTCGTCGAGCAGGTGCTGCACCCAGCTCCAGTCCCCCTCGACCAGGCGGATGGTGCCGCTCACCGCGTACTCCTGCTCGCGGATCCGCACGCGGTCGCCCAGGGCCAGGCCGAGCGGGCTGTCGCGCAGGGACTCCGCCGGGCGGTCGCGCGCCGGCCGTCCGGGCGGCAGCGCACCGTCGGGTCGGGCCGCCGACCGCCGCCGGGCCCGCACGACGACCACGACCACGACAAGGACGGCAAGCGCCGCCACCAGGTACGTCACTGACCCGCCCACCCGACCATCCCCCCAGGTACTTCGGCGCAGACGGTAACAACCTTCGGCATCAGCGGACCCATACCGTGACCGACAGCTCAGCTACCGACGGCACCCGTGGCGTCGCCCGGAGTGCGTGATTGCACCGTGACGGCCGGGCGGGCGCTGGCTCTCCCGGTGCCCGCGAATGGATCAAGCTGCGGCGAGCCGCTGGCTGGCGTAGTTCCCAAGGGTTTCGCGGTCCATGAGGCAGCCGACGAAGGTGGTGAACTCGCTCGGGTCGTCCCGCAGCGACGTCCAGGCCGCTCGTGCCGCCGCCGGATCGATCCGCTCCAGCAGCGTGGCCGCGTACGCCCGACCGGCGGGTGTGCCATCGGCCAGCACCCGGTCGAGCTGCCGGCGCGCCTCCTCGGGGTGGTCGCCGAGGGCGGCCTCGACCCGGTGGTACGCCTTGGTCACCGGCAGCAGCGTGCCCGCGATCCCCACTCCGCCAAAGGCGAGCGTGTCAGCCGCCACCAACTCGTCGACGGCCGCGTCCAGTTCCCGCTCCCAGGCCTTCCGGATTCCAAACATGCCTCCACCCTTTCCCTGCCCGCCCCCACTCCACCCTGTTGATCAAGAGGTTTGCGTCATGAGAAAACGTTGCCGTGACGCAAACCTCTTGATCAACACGTTCAGGCGGGGGTGACCGTGAGGGTGTTGGTTTCGGGATTCAGGTCTGCCTTCACCGTTTCGCCGTCGCGGATCTGACCGGACAGGAGGGCTTTTGCCAACTGGTCGCCGATTGCCGTCTGGACCAGACGGCGTAGCGGACGGGCACCGTAGATCGGGTCGTAGCCGTGCTCCGCGAGCCAACCCCGAGCGGCGTCGGTGATCTCCATGCCGAGCCTGCGGTCGGCCAGCCGGCGCCGCAGCCGGTCCAGCTGGATGTCGACGATGGAACGCAGGTCATCCCCGCGCAGCGAGGCGAAGACCACGATGTCGTCCAGCCGGTTGAGGAACTCCGGCTTGAAGTGCGACCGGACCACCGCCAGGACACCCTCCCGACGCTGCTCGTCGGCCAGCGTCAGATCGCTGATCACTGACGACCCCAGGTTGGACGTGAGGATCAGGATCGCGTTCCGGAAGTCCACCGTGCGGCCCTGTCCGTCGGTGAGCCGGCCGTCGTCGAGCACCTGGAGCAGCACGTCGAAGACGTCCGGGTGGGCCTTCTCCACCTCGTCCAGCAGGACCACCGAGTACGGCCGACGGCGCACCGCCTCGGTGAGCTGGCCACCCTCGGTGTAACCGACGTAACCGGGTGGGGCACCCAACAGGCGAGCGACCGAGTGCTTCTCGCCGTACTCGCTCATGTCGATGCGGACCATCGCCCGCTCGTCGTCGAAGAGGAACTCGGCGAGGGCCTTGGCCAGCTCCGTCTTGCCGACACCGGTGGGGCCGAGGAAGAGGAAGCTGCCGGTCGGGCGGTCCGGGTCGGCGATACCGGCTCGGGCACGGCGTACCGCGTCGGAGACCGCGCCGACCGCCTCGGCCTGGCCGACCACCCGGCCGCCCAGCGACTCCTCCATCCGCAGCAGCTTGGCCGTCTCGCCCTCCAGAAGGCGGCCGGCGGGGATGCCGGTCCAGGAGGCGACCACTGCGGCGATGTCGTCGGCGCCAACCTCCTCCTTGAGCATCGCGCCATCGGCCTGGAGCTGGGCCAGCTCCTCCTCGGCCTGCTTCAGCTCGACCTTGAGGGCGGGGATCCGGCCGTAGCGCAGCTCGGCGGCCCGCTCCAACTCCCCGTCCCGCTCGGCCCGCTCGGCCTCGCCGCCGAGGCGCTCCAGCTCCTCCTTCGCGGTGGAGAGCTTGGTGATGTGGCTCTTCTCGGTCTGCCAGCGCTCGGAGAGCACGGTGAGCTGCTCGCGCTTGTCGGCCAACTCCTTACGAAGTCGCTCCAACCGCTCGGCCGAGGCGGCGTCCGGCTCCTTGGCCAGCGCCATCTCCTCGATCTCCAGCCGGCGGACCGCCCGCTCGATCTCGTCAACCTCGACCGGCCGGGAGTCGATCTCCATCCGGAGCCGGGATGCGGACTCGTCGACCAGGTCGATCGCTTTGTCCGGCAGGAACCGGTCGGTGATGTAGCGGTCCGACAGCGTCGCGGCGGCGACCAGCGCGGCGTCGGTGATCCGTACGCCGTGGTGCACCTCGTAGCGCTCCTTGAGCCCGCGCAGGATGCCGATGGTGTCCTCGATCGTCGGCTCACCGACCAGCACCGGCTGGAAACGACGCTCCAACGCCGGGTCCTTCTCGATGTGCTCGCGGTACTCGTCCAGCGTGGTGGCGCCCACCATCCGCAGCTCACCCCGGGCCAGCATCGGCTTGAGCATGTTGCCGGCGTCCATCGAGCCTTCGCCCTTGCCGGCGCCGACGACGGTGTGCAGCTCGTCGAGGAACGTGATGACCTGCCCGTTGGAGTTCTTGATCTCCTCCAGTACGGATTTCAGCCGCTCCTCGAACTGGCCGCGGTACTGCGCCCCGGCGACCATCGCGCCGAGGTCCAGCGAGATCAACTTCTTGTCGCGCAGCGACTCGGGCACGTCGCCGGTGACGATCCGCTGGGCCAGACCCTCGACGATCGCGGTCTTGCCCACGCCGGGCTCGCCGATCAGCACCGGATTGTTCTTGGTACGCCGGGAGAGCACCTGGATGACCCGGCGGATCTCCGAGTCGCGGCCGATGACCGGGTCGATCTTGCCGTCCCGGGCGCTGGCGGTGAGGTCGACGCCGTACTTGGTCAGGGCCTGATAGGTCTGCTCCGGGTCGGCGGTGGTGACCCGTCGATCCCCACCCCGAACGGTCGGGAACGCGGCGACCAGGGCCTCCTCGGTGGCACCGGCCGTCTTCAGCGCACCGGACACCGCGCCGCCCACCCGGGCCAGGCCGGCGAGCAGGTGCTCGGTGGAGGTGTACTCGTCGCCCAACGGCCGGGCGATCTGCTCGGCGGCTCCGATGGCGTTGACGAACTCCCGAGCCAACGTCGGCTCGGCGATGCTCGAGCCGCGCGCGGCCGGAAGGGCGTCGACCGCGCGCTGCCCGGCCCGGCGCAGCTCGGCCGGGTCGGCCCCGACGGCGCGCAGCAGACCGGTGGCGGTCGAGCCATCGGTGTCCAGGAGTGACAGCAGCAGGTGCCAGGGCTCCACGGTGGCGTGACCACGCTGGTTGGCCAGCGCGACGGCGCCCGTGATGGTTTCGCGGCTCTTGGTGGTGAGTCTTTCGGTGTTCATGGGCTCCCCCGGATCGGCGTTGTCCATCTGGGTTGGACACAACCAGAGTTGAGCGTATTCCGCTCAACCTTAGCTCTGTGACACCCATCACTCTCGGCGGCACCACCGCCAGTCGAACTCCCCCGCCGCCGGAGGCGGGCCGGGCAGCGGGTCCGCGGCCGGCACCGTCGACAGACCTGCGACGTCGAGGGCCGCGGTGACGTCGGCGGTCACTACGCCGCTCACCAGGCCACCGACGTGCTGGTCACCGACATCGCGACATCACCGAAACCGAGTCGATCAACCTTCCGTCGCGGCCTTACTGTCCGATTCGTCGAGGTAGGCGGGCGACGCAGGGGGTCTCATGGTCGGCACGCAGCACGCAGCGACGGCCACCGTCCAGCCGCTGGTCGCAGAAGACCCAGTGCCGCACCCCCTGGTCGTCCTCGGTGGAGACGGTGATCCCACCGCCCTGGACACCCCGAGGTCAGCGACATCGAGTGGATCTTGGCTGGGGACGCGCCTCGGGGGCGTGGCCTTCCAAGATCTGCGCTCTGTACGACAAGCGGTAGCCTTGGCGTGTGCGAGTACGTGTTGAACAGATTGCCCTACCCGGGATCGGGGTACGCCACGATCTGGTGACGGAGTCCGGACGCCGCCTGGGCGTGGTCTCCCACCGCAATGGCCGCCGTGATCTCGTCTTCTACGACCCCGACGATCCCGACGCCTGCCAGGCGGACATTCCGCTGACCGACGACGAGGCTGAGGCTCTGGCCGACATCCTCGGCGCGTCGCTGATGCTCGGTCAACTCTCCGGGCTCCGCGAACAGGCCGCCGGGCTGCTCACCGAGCAGATCGCCATCACGGCGGGGTCGCGGTACGTCAACCGCCAGCTCGGCGACACCAAGGCGCGTACCCGCACCAGCGCCTCCATCGTGGCGGTGCTGCGCGAAGGCGAAGTGATCGTCTCGCCACTCCCCTCCTTCCGCTTCGCGGCCGGTGACGTGGTGGTCGTTGTCGGGACCCGCAGGGGTCTCGACGGCGTGTCCGCCATCCTCGCCGACAGTGACCCGGACGGCTGAGGCGGATGCATGATTCCACCACTCTGCTCGTCGAAGTCGGCGCGCTGCTGCTGCTGCTTGGTGTCCTCGGCCGGCTCAGCCGCCGGGTAGGCCTCTCACCGATCCCTCTCTACCTGTTCGCCGGGCTGGCGTTCGGCGACGGCGGGTTGCTTCCGCTCGCCGCCAGCGAGGAGTTCTTCGCGGTCGGCGCCGAGATCGGCGTCATCCTGCTGCTGGTCATGCTCGGCCTGGAATACTCGGCCAACGAGTTGGTCGGCAACCTGCGCTCGGCGGCCCCGGCGGGGCTGATCGACGGCGTACTCAACGCGCTGCCGGGCGCGGGGTTCGCCCTGCTGCTCGGCTGGGACTGGGTGGCCGCCCTGGTGCTCGGCGGCATCACCTGGGTCTCCTCCTCCGGGGTCATCGCCAAGGTCCTCGCCGACCTGGGCCGACTCGGTAACCGGGAAACCCCGGTGATCCTCTCGGTCCTGGTGATCGAGGACCTGGCGATGGCGCTCTACCTCCCGCTGGTCACCGCCGTGCTGGCCGGCATCGGCCTGCTCGGCGGCGGCATCGCGCTCGCCGTTGCGGTGGGCACGGTACTGCTCGTGCTCTGGGTCGCCATCCGGTACGGCCATTTCATCTCGTCCGCCCTGTCCGCGAAGGATCCGGAGGCGCTGCTGCTCGGCGTACTCGGTCTGACCTTGCTGATCGCCGGCCTCGCGGCGAAGCTGCAGGTATCGGCGGCGGTCGGTGCGTTCCTGGTCGGAATCGCGCTCTCCGGTCCGGTGGCGCACCATGCGACCGAGTTGCTCTCCCCGCTTCGGGACCTGTTCGCGGCGGTGTTCTTCGTCTTCTTCGGCCTGGTCACCGACCCGGGGGACATCCCGCCGGTGCTGCTGCCGGCGCTCGCGTTGGCCGTGGTCACCATGGCGACGAAGACGCTCACCGGCTACCTCGCGGCCCGCCGGGTCGGCATCGCGGAACCCGGTCGATGGCGGGCCGGCCTGGCACTCGTACCCCGAGGTGAGTTCTCCATCGTCATCGCCGGGCTCGCGGTGGCCGCCGGGAGCGTCGAGCCGCAGTTGGCCGCGCTGGCCGCGACGTACGTCCTGATCACCGTGGTGACCGGACCGATTCTGGCCCGGCTGCCGGACTTCCCGTGGTTCAAGCGGTGGTTGCGCAACCGTGCGGCGGCTCAGCGGCCGGCGCCGGTGCCGATCCACGACTGACGATCCCCGACCAATGGTTGCTGAATTGCTCCCCACGGGGACTACCGCAGCACCCGGCGGCGGGTTACCGTTTCGCCCCAGCAGCCAGGGTCCGCAGGCAGCCAGTGCCAACGTGGGCGAGATCGGGAGGTTGGCCGGTGAGCGTGCAGGAGTCGACGTTCCACGGCTTCGCCAACCCCGTCGATCCGACTCCGGCGGAGTTGCGAGCTTGGGCGTACCAGCCCGATTCGGTGCCGTTGTCCTCGATGCCACCCGACTGGGACCTGCTGGTCTCCGGTGACCGACTGGTGTTGACACTCTTTGAGTTGGCGATGGATCCGACCTGCCCCGCCCGGCGTTTCGCGCTGCACTGCCTCTACATCTACGCGGCCGACGGCATCCGGACGAACTTCCGCGCCCATCCCAAGCGCCGCTTCCGCAAGATCGTCGAGCAGGCCGAGCGTGACGGCGACGAGCTGATGAAGATCTGGGCGCACAACGGCAGGGTGCTGCTGGCCCGACCGGATCTTTTCGTCTACCGGGACTGGTGCGAAGGCGGCCTGGTCCGGGAGAACCGCCGCCTCGGCTGAGGCTGATGTCGCAGACGGTTCACGGGGTCGCGGCCCCGGCGCGACAGAGCCGGACCCGCAGCGTGATGTCGTAGACGATTCAGCTCCAAAGGACTGCCGGGCCGGGACCCCCGCCCTGGTGCCACCCGCGCCCGGCCCGCACACACGAACGGCGAACGGGCCGGGACCCCCCGTGGGTCCCGGCCCGCACGTCGGTCACCGGTCAGTCCTGCTGCCGTTCGATCTTGGCCGGGCCCTTGTCGCCGCCCTTGTCGCCCTGTTCGGCGAACCGGCCCTCGACGACCCGGTCCCGGTAGGTCCCCTTGGTCACCTTGTTGAACTTCTCGCGGACGGTTTCGGCCAGGCTTTCCAACCGGTCCTCCGTCTGCTGGGCCACCGTCTTTTCCGGCTCCGTCATCGCTCCCCCTCGCCATGCCGGCAGGTCCGGATTGAGCCGATTGGACCCGTATCGACAGGCTAACCGAAGCGGCCCGGACCGCGCCGGGGATTCCGGTGCGGTCCGGGCCGAGGAAACAGATCCGGGTGAGTGGCAGGTCAGCGATCGGGCGTCCGGCCGGGTCGCCAGACCACCAGCGCGGTGGACGTGCGGTTGGTCGGCACCAGATCACGGCCCGGGAAGCGGGCCAGCGACTCCAGCTCGGCCACCCGGCGGTACGCGGCGTCCAGCTCGGCCTCCAGCCGGGCCACCCGCTGCTGCGCCTGCTCCAGCAGCCGCTCCAGCCCGATGATCCGCTTGACGCCGGCCAGGTTGATCCCGTCGTCCTGGCTGAGCCGCTGCACCTCGCGCAGCAGCACCACGTCGCGGACGCTGTACCGACGCCCGCCGCCAGCGGCCCGGCCGGGCTGCACCAGCCCCAGCCGGTCGTACTGGCGCAAGGTCTGTGGGTGCATCCCCGCCATCCGGGCCGCAACCGAGATCATCAGCACCTTGGCCTCGTAGGCAGGGTCGCCCGAACCGAGGAACTCGCCCGACATCCCGCTCACCTCCGCGTCCATTCCACCGGACTAACTGACCCGACGCACCCGCGCGTCGAGATGTTCCCGAGCGGCCGGGGGGCTCTGCTCGGCGAACGCCTCCAGCGCCGTGCGCGCCTCGTCCGACAACCGGGCCGGGACCACCACGTCCAACGTGACCAGCAGGTCACCGGCCTGCCCGTCGCGGCGGACCACACCCTTGCCCCGGGCCCGCAGCACCCGCCCGCTCGGCGTCCCCGGCGGAACCCGCAGGGTCATCGCGCCGTCGAGCGTGGGCACCCGCAGGTCCGTGCCGAGCACGGCCTCCGCGAAGGTGACCGGCACGGTCAGCGTCAGGTCGTCACCGGTACGCCCAAACAGCTCGTCCGGCCGAACCTTGACGTGCACGAACAGATCACCAGCCGGGCCGCCGCGCTCGCCTGGCTCACCGCGCCCGGCCAGCCGGATGCGCTGACCGTCGGACACCCCGGCCGGGATTCGCACGTTCATGGTGCGGGTCTTGGTGACGCCGCCGGTGCCCTGGCACTCCGGGCACTTCTCCTCGACCACGGTGCCGACGCCCTGGCAGTTGCGGCACGGCTCGGAGAAGCTGAACGACCCCTGGTTGCGGGTGGTCACGCCAGCACCGTGGCAGACCTGGCAGGTACGCGGCTGGGTGCCCGGCTTGGCCCCGTTGCCGTGGCAGGTTTCGCAGACTCCGGGCGCGCGCAGCGTCAGGGGCAGCGTCACCCCGCGTACCGCGTCACCGAAGTCCAGCGCCACTTCGGTCTCGACGTCGCGGCCACGGGCCGGACCGCGCGGTGCGGCCTGCCCACCGGCCTGACCGCCGGTGAAGATCGAGCTGAACAGGTCCTGGAAGCCGGTGCCTCCGAAGCGACGGTCGCCGCCCCCGCCGCCGCCGAACATGTCGGAGACGTCGAACGGCACGCCACCCGGCTGGCCCCCGGCGTTGCGCCGGAACGCGCCCGAGCCGAACAGCGAGCGCATCTCGTCGTACTCGCGGCGGCGGCCGGCGTCCGACAGCACGTTGTACGCCTCGGACGCGGCCTTGAACCGCTCCTCGGCCTTCGGGTCGCCCGGGTTGTGGTCCGGGTGCGACTCACGGGCCAGCTTGCGGTACGTCTTCTTGATGTCATCCGCGGAGGCGGCCTTGTCCACGCCGAGCACGGCGTAGAAGTCCTTTTCGATCCAGTCCTTCGAACTCACCGGTCCACCCCCTTCCGACCGTCATGGCCCGGGCCGTTCCGCCCACCGCTGCGCGGTGGGCGGAACGGCCCGGTCACTGTCTCGCACTATTCCGGGTCCGCGACCGCGACCAGCGCGGGGCGCAACAGCCGCTCACCGAGCTGGTAGCCGCGCCGCATGACCGTTACGCAGGTCGGCTCGCTGACCTCGGCCGAGGTCTGATGCGCGACCGCCTCGTGCCGGGTCGGGTCGAACGGGTCGCCCTCCTCGCCGAAGACGTTCAGGCCGAACTTGCCGAGCGCGGTGATGAGCTGTTCCGCCACCGCCCCGAACGGCCCGACCAGGTCGCCATGTTCCCGGGCCCGGTCCAGGTCGTCCAGGATCGGCAGCAGCGCGGCCAGCACCGAGCCGGTCGCCTGCTCCTGCACCAGGTTGCGGTCCCGATCGACCCGCTTGCGGTAGTTGGCGTACTCCGCCGACACCCGCTGCAGATCCCTGGTCCGCTCGTCCAGGTCGGCCCGGAGCCCCTCCAACTCGGCGCCGAGCGAGGTGCCCGTGCCGCCGCCGTCCACCGGCTGCGCCGGGGCGTCCACCACCGGCGGACCGGACGACTCCGGACCGTCGGTGGAGTTGACCTCGACCTCGATCTCGTCGACCACGACCTCGGCGTCCTCGACCAGGCCCTCGGCTGGCACGCCGATCTCCGCGTCGGCGGCGGCGCCCTCCGGCTCAGAGGTGTCGACGAGCTTGCGGTTGTTGCGGATGACGACCCGCTCCCCGTTGCCGGTGGTCGGCTCCGTGGGCGCGGAGCCACCCGGCGCCGACGCGGTGTCGCCCGGGTCGGCGGCTCGCGGCTTCTGCGTCATGCGGCTACCTCATCCCTTCGCCGTGGATACGTGTCGGAGGCCGATGGTCACTTCTTGCCGTCCTCGTCCACGATCTCCGCGTCGACCACGTCGTCGGCGCCGCCGGCCTGTGCACCGGTCGCGCCGGTCGCACCCGGGCCCGGCTCGCCGCCCGGCTGCTGACCCTGCTCGGCCTGAGCCGAGTAGAGCAGCGAACCGGCCTGCTGGGAGACCTGCGCCAGCCGCTCGTGCGCGGACTTGATCTTTTCGATGTCCTGACCGCCGAGGGCACCGCGCAGCTCACCGAGCGCCTCGTTGAGCTGCTCCCGGTTTTCACTGGGCAGCTTGTCGCCGCTCTCGGCGAGGAACTTCTCGGTCTGCCACTGGAGCGCCTCGGCCACGTTGCGGGTCTCGGCGTCGTCGCGGCGGCGCTTGTCCTCCTCCGCGTGCTCCTCGGCGTCCCGGCGCATCCGCTCGATGTCGTCCTTCGGCAGCGAGGAGCCGCCGGTGATCGTCATCTTCTGTTCCTTGCCGGTGCCCAGGTCCTTGGCGTGCACGTTGACGATGCCGTTGGCGTCGATGTCGAAGGCGACCTCGATCTGCGGCACGCCGCGCGGCGCCGGCGGGAGGCCGGTCAGCTCGAAGGTCCCGAGCTTCTTGTTGTAGGCCGCGATCTCCCGCTCACCCTGGAAGACCTGGATCAGCACCGACGGCTGGTTGTCGTCCGCCGTGGTGAAGACCTCGGAGCGCTTCGTCGGGATCGTGGTGTTGCGCTCGATCAGCTTGGTGAAGATGCCGCCCTTGGTCTCGATGCCCAGGCTCAGCGGGGTCACATCGAGCAGCAGGACGTCCTTGACCTCACCCTTCAGCACGCCGGCCTGAAGGGCGGCACCGACGGCGACGACCTCGTCCGGGTTGACGCCCTTGTTCGGGTCGCTGCCGGTGAGCTGCTTGACCAGGTCGGTCACGGCGGGCATCCGGGTCGAACCGCCGACCAGGATCACGTGCTCGACATCGGAGATCTTGATCCCGGCGTCCTTCACGGCCTGCTCGAACGGGACCTTGCAGCGGTCCAGCAGGTCCTGCGTCATCCGCTGGAACTCGGCGCGGCTGAGCGACACGTCCAGGTGCAGCGGGCCGGCCGCGCCGGCGGTGATGTACGGCAGGTTGATGTTGGTGGTGGTGGCGGCGGACAGCTCGATCTTGGCCTTCTCGGCGGCCTCACGGAGCCGCTGGAGGGCCATCTTGTCCTGGCCGAGGTCGATGCCGTGCTCACCACGGAACGTCTTCACCAGGTGGTCGATGATCCGCTGGTCCCAGTCGTCGCCGCCGAGCTGGTTGTCACCGCTGGTCGACTTGACCTCCACGACGCCCTCGGCCAGCTCCAGCAGCGACACGTCGAAGGTGCCGCCGCCGAGGTCGAAGACCAGGACGGTCTGCTCCTTGGCGCCCTTGTCCAGCCCGTACGCCAGGGCGGCCGCGGTCGGCTCGTTGACGATCCGCAGCACGTTGAAGCCGGCGATCTCACCGGCCTCCTTGGTGGCCTGACGCTGGCTGTCGTTGAAGTAGGCCGGAACGGTGATCACCGCGTCGGTGATCTGCTCGCCCAGGTATGCCTCGGCGTCCCGCTTGAGCTTCATCAGCGTCCGGGCCGAGATTTCCTGCGGGGTGTACTTCTTGCCGTCGATGTCGACGGACCAGTTCGTGCCAACCTCGCGCTTGACCGACCGGATCGTCCGGTCCGGGTTGGTCACCGCCTGGCGCTTGGCGACCTCACCGACGAGCACCTCGCCGTTGCGGGCGAACGCGACGATCGACGGAGTCGTCCGCGACCCCTCAGCGTTGGCGATGACGGTGGGCTCACCGCCCTCGAGAACGCTGACGCAGGAGTTCGTCGTGCCGAGGTCGATACCGACCGCACGTGCCATGTTCGCTTCCTCGCTTCGTAAGGTTGTGCAGGTGACGGGCATTGCCCGCGGGCTGCCTGGCGAGCGCCGCCCGCAGCGGGCCCCACCACAAGTTGAGTGAACTTGACTCAATAGTGCCACGCCCTGGCGAATCGTCAAGTTGAGTTGAGTCAACCCGACGCAACCCACCCGTTATTACCGTCCGGTTGTCTTCTCTTGCATCGGTCGGGCACGCTTTAGCGGTGACGACGCACGGCGATCCCGCCACCCGTTCCGGCGCGCCCGCCGTCGCAGCCCGCACCGGCCCGCCGGACGCCGCGGGGAAGTTGCCCGCCACCACCGGGGACGGCAGCTTCTCCGGTGCGCTGTCGGGCCTCCGGGAGGCGATCGGCGCGACCCGGTATCCCCTCGCACTGCCCTCTGCCGGCCCCGCCCGGCACACCGCCACCGCCCTCACCGACCAGCTCGACGACTACCTGCTGCCCCGGCTCGCCCGGCTGGACGCCCCCCTGCTCGTGGTCGTCGGCGGCTCGACCGGCGCGGGCAAGTCGACCCTGGTCAACAGCCTGGTCAAGGCCCGGGTCAGCGCGGCTGGCGTGCTCCGGCCGACCACCCGCTCCCCGGTGCTGGTCTGCAACCCGTCCGACTCGGCCTGGTTCCGGCAGGGTGACCTGCTGCCCGGGCTGACCCGCACCACCGAGCCGAGCGAAGATCCGCGCGCTCTGCACCTCGTCACCGCCCCGGCCCTGCCCGCCGGGCTGGCCTTCCTCGACGCGCCCGACATCGACTCGGTGGTCGACGCCAACCGGGCGCTCGCCACCCAGTTGCTGGCCGCCGCCGATCTCTGGCTCTTCGTCACCACCGCCGCCCGGTACGCCGACGCGGTGCCCTGGGAGCTGCTGCGCAGCGCCCGGGCGCGAGGCGCGGTGATCGCCATGGTGCTGGACCGGGTGCCCGCGGAGGCCACCGACGAGATCGCCGCGCACCTGGCCGAGATGCTCGCCGAACAGGACCTCGGCCGGGCGCCGCTGTTCGTGCTGCCCGAGACCTGGGTCGACGGTCAGGGGCTGCTGCCCGAGGGGGTGACCGCATCGTTGGCCGACTGGTTCGGTCGGTTGGCCGCCGATTCGGACGCGCGGGCGGCGGTGGTCCGGCAGACGCTGGACGGGGCGCTGGCCGCGCTCCACCCCGCCGTCGAGGAGTTGGCCGACGCCGCCGACGAGCAGGTCGTCGCCGCCGACGGGCTGGACGAACGGGTCCGGACCGCGTACCGGGGTGCCGAGCGCACCGTCGAGCAGGGGCTTCAGGACGGCCGCCTGCTCCGCGGTGAGGTGCTCGCCCGCTGGCAGGAGTTCGTCGGCACCGGGGAGTTCTTCCGCACTCTGGAGGCACGGATCGGCCGCCTCCGGGACCGGGTCGTGGCCGCTGTCACCGGCCGGCCGGCCCCCGCCGTCGAGCTGCGCAACGCCATCGAGTCGCAGTTGGTGACGCTGCTACGCGGAGTGGCCGCGGAGGCCGCCGAATCCGCGTACACCGGGTGGAAGGCACACCCGGCGGGCGCTGGGCTGCTCGACCCGGCGCTCGCCCACCCGAGCGACGACCTACCTGAACGCGCCGAACGAATGGTCCGGGACTGGCAGCGCGGGGTGCTGGAACTGGTCCGCGACGAGGGCGCCGACAAGCGGTTCGTGGCCCGCACCGCCGCGTACGCGGTCAACGCCACCGGGCTGGCCGTGATGATCGCCGTCTTTGCCTCCACCGCCTTCATCCCGACCGGGCTGGAGGTGGCCACCGGTGCCGGCACCACGGTTGCCGCGCAGGCCGTACTCCAGGCGATCTTCGGCGACCAGGCGGTGCGTACCCTCGCCGACAAGGCCCGCGCCGACCTGCTGGACCGGGTGCGGACGCTGCTCGGCGCGGAGGCCGACCGCTTTTTGAGCCGCACCGCCGACGCCCGCCCCGCCGCGGACGCCGGCGACGGGCTGCGCCGGGCCGCCGGCCGGGTCGAGCTGGCCCGGCACCGCAGCGGCCTGTCCGCTGGCGGCGACACCCGGCCGACCGCCGACGAGGAGGGCTCCCGGTGACCGGGATCACCGGCCGGGTACGCGAGGCGTTCCGCGGGGACCAGCGGGTCGACGCCGACGCGCTGATCGCCCGACTGGACGCGGTACGCCGGTTCCTGACCGCGGTGGACGGCCTGCTGCCGGACGCCGAGCTGGTGCCCGCCCACACTCTGGTCGAGCGGGCCGGCACCCGGCTCGCGCTGTCCCGGGACCACACCGTGGTCGCCCTGGCCGGGGCCACCGGCAGTGGCAAGTCCAGCCTCTTCAACGCGTTGGCCCAGCTGGAGCTCTCGCCGGTCGGTGTCCGCCGGCCGACCACCGGCGTCACCCACGCCTGCGTGTGGGGGGCCCTGGAGGGCGCCAACCGTCTGCTCGACTGGATCGGCGTGCTGCCCCGACACCGCTTCGTCCGGGAGAGCGCCCTCGACGCGGACGACGAGACGGCGCTGCACGGGCTGATCCTGCTCGACCTGCCCGACTTCGACTCGGTGCAGCGGTCCCACCGACTTGAGGTGGACCGTCTCCTCGGCCTGGTCGACCAGGTGGTCTGGGTGGTCGACCCGCAGAAGTACGCCGATCGGGTCATCCACGACAGCTACCTACGCGAGTTCCACCGGCACCGCGACGTCACCCTTGTCGTGCTCAACCAGTCCGACCGGCTGCCCCCGGCCGAGTTGCCCCGGGTCCTGGACGACCTGCGCCGACTGCTCGACACGGACGGGCTGACCGATGTGCCCCTGCTGTCCACCACCGCCACCGACCCGGCCGGGATGGTCGGGCTGCGCAGCGCGCTGGAGCGTACGGTCGCCGAGCGGCAGGCCGCGCTGCGCCGGCTCGCCGGTGACGTCGACACGGTTGTCGTCGGGTTGGACGAGTTGGTCGGCTCGGCCCGGCCGGCGGGTGGGCCGGATGACTCAGCCGTCAACGGACTGAACCGGGCGTTGGCCGGGGCGGCCGGGGTGCCCACGGTCACCGCGTCCGTGGAGCAGGCGTACCGGCACCGGGCCGGCGCGGCCACCGGCTGGCCCGTGGTCCGGGGCTGGCGGCGGTTGCGACCCGACCCGCTGCGTCGGCTGCACCTGCCCGGCCCGACCGGCGACCAGGCTGACCCGGCGGAGAGCCTGGTCGCGGCCACCTCGGTACCGGACCCGACGGCTGCCCAGCGCTCGGCACTCGGCCTCGCGATCCGCGCGGTGGCCGACCGGGCCGCCGCCGACCTGCCCGCCGCCTGGCCCGGCGCGGTGACCTCCGCCGCCCGGTCCCGCCTCGGCGACCTGCCGGACGCTCTGGACCGCACGATCGCCGGCACCGACCTCGGCCTTGGTCGTCGACCGGTGTGGTGGCGGGTGGTCGGCGGGGTGCAGTGGTTGGTCACCCTGGCCGCCGTGATCGGGCTGGGCTGGCTGGTGCTCGGCTACGCGCTGCGGGCGCTCGGCCTGCCCGCACTGGACAACCCGATGGTCGGTCAGGTGCCACTGCCCACCGTGCTGCTTCTCGGCGGCCTGCTGGCCGGGCTGCTGGTGGCGGCGCTGACCCGGCCGGTGGTGCGCTGGGCCGCTCGCCGCGCCCGTTACCGCGCCGAGCAGCGGCTGACGGCGAAGGTCGCCCGGGTGGGCGAGGAGTACGTGCTGACGCCGGTGCGGATCGTGCTCGGCTCGTACGCGCAGGCACGCGACGCGCTGCGGGACGCCGCCCGCCGCTGACGGCCCGCCCGGCTCGCTACCGCTCTCCGTACCCCCGTGGCGGCGTAGGGTCGGAGCATGGCCACGCCTCAGACCCCCTACGACGCGGTGCTGCACGCCGCACGCGACGTGACCAAGCTGGAGTCCGCCCTCGACGCCGAGATGCTCGGCAGCGCGCTGCTGGGCAGTGTCTACGCAATCGCGGAGACCGACCGCGACACCGCCGTACGGGAGTTCGTCACCGGGTTCCTCGCTGCCACCGCCCGCCGCCGGATCGCGGCGGCGACCACGATCCGGCAGGTCTTCGCCGCGCTCGTCCCGGACGCCGTGGGCACCGAGCGGGTGCGTCCGGCCAGCCAGGCGCCCGCCTGGTCCGGTCAGCTCGGTCGGGTGCACCTCACCGGCACCTGGGCGTACGGCGATGTGTACGGCGACCAGACCTCCTACCTCGCCACCTTCGCCTACGACGACGCGTCCGGCGGCTCCGAGCACGCGCTGGTGGCCCTGGTGGACCACAACATCGGGATCACCAAGGACATCTTCGTGGGCGGGCCGGCGGAACGAATCCTGGACCAGGTTCGACAGATGTGCGCCGACGATGAGCTGACCTGGTTCCGTTCCGAGAATCCGGCCCGGCTGCGCGGCGAGGTGGCCCGCCACCTCGCGGTGACTGATGACCTGGGCGAATTGCCCGGCGAGGGCTCGCTCGCCACCGACCGGGCGCTGGTCGGCGCCCGACTGGCGATGCTGCCCACCGCGGCCAACCCGACCGTCCCGGCGGAGGTCGAGCCGCTCTCCGCTGCCGAGCGCACCGACCAGGTCCGACGGTTCCTGGCCTCGCCGGAGGCCACCCGTTTCGGGCTGGACGCCGTCGACGGCCCGGAGTTGGCGTCGCTGCACTTCTGCCTGAGCCTGCTGCTGGACCACTCGGCGACCTTCCCCGACGCGGACCCGATGCGCTGGAGCCCCGCGGTGTCCGGGCTCTTCCTGCTCGACTGGGTGCACCGCCGCGCGGTGCTGGACATGGACGACGCGGCGATGCTGCCGCGGGTGCTGCGCGCCTGGGCGCGGTACGCGTCGCGCCAACGCGGGCTGCCCGAGGCGGCGGCGACGCGCACCGACGAGGCGATCGAGGAGATGGTGCCGGAGTTCGCCCGCCTCTACTCGACGGGTGAGCGGCGCAGCGCGGCCACCGCCGCGGTGGCGCAGCTGATGGCCGACGGGGTGGACCCGGACGACCCGGCCGCGCTGGACGCGTGGATCGAGGCGAACCGGCACCGCCTCGCCGACGACGGGGCCTGACGACATCCGGGCCGGGCGGCACCACGCCGCCCGGCCCTCGGGCCCGCCCAGGGCCGGTGTCCTAGCGGAGCAGGCCGAAGACCACTGCGGCGATCAGCGCGCCGAGCACACCACCGGCCAGCACCTGCGGCACCGTGTGGTCCCTCAGCCGCACCCTGGACCAGCCGACCAACGCCAGCAGCGGCACGGCGACGACCAGCAGGGCCCCGAAGGTCAGCATCAGGATGACCAGCGTGCCGCCGGCCACCGCCGAGTGGATCGAGATCTTCCACCAGTGGCTCACCGACACGGCGACCACGAGGCCGACCAGCCCGGCCACCGCCAGCGCCAGCACCGGACGGGGCGCACCGAGCACGGCGAGCAGCGCGAGCCCTGCCGCGACCGAACCGAGGCCGACCAGCAGCGGCGCCCGGCGCTGGTCCCGACGGCCGACATGGTGGTCGGTGAGCCGACCACGGCGTACCCCGCCGACGATGTAGGCGAACGGGATGCCGGTGACGAAGAGCGTGGCGAGCAGACCCCAGACAAGGCCCTGACCTGGGCGGCGTGCGCTGTGCCAGCTCACGGTGATGATCAGCAGCGACACGAGCACGGCCGGTGCGGTCACCTCGGTGACCAGCCGGGCTACCCGCAACCCTGGGCCGGCCCGGGTGGTGACCGGGCGGAGTTCCGCACCGCCGCCCACGCCACCCCCTCCGGTACGCGTCTACCGCCGAACACCGCCGGCACCGGATGGGCCGCGCCTGATCGTCACCGTACCGCCGGGGACACCGTGGAATGCGTCGGTCCGGCCGGCGGCGCCAGTCCGACCGTGGGCGTCGGAGCGACGGGCCGAGGCGACGGGACTGCTCGGCTGGGCCCGCTGGTCGGCGCAGCGGGGGTGGCGGTCGGCCCGGGTGTGGTGGCCGGCGCGGACAGGGTGCTGGTCGGCACGGCGGTCGCAGTCGAGGCGTCCGTCGGCGTGGGCGTGGGACCCAGCGTCGGATCCAGCGTGGGCGTCGGGTCCAGCGTCAGGGTCGGGGTCGGGCCGGGGTCCGTCGGATCCGGGTCCGTCGGATCCGGGTCCGGCGGGTCGGTCGGGTCCGGCGGGTTGGTCGGGCCGGGGCCAGGGTCGGTCGGCGGCGGCGGGGGGACGGCCGGCGAGGTGCCCCGGGTGGGCTTCGGTGCCAGCGGCGGGTAGGTCACCCGCTGGGCGGGCCTCTGGTCGGCCGCAACGGGCCCTCCCGGCGTACGCCGACCAGCGGCGGGCAGCCAGCCGCTGGTCGGGCCGACACTGGGTGTGCGCGGCGGGAGCGCCGGCTGGCTGGTCACCGGCAGCGGAATCACCACCGGCCCGACCGACGGAGTGGGGATGAACGGGGTGCTGCTGTCCGGCAGTGCGGTGCTGCCCGGGGTGGCCGAGCCCACGCTGATCGCGGCGAGGATGGGCATCGACGCGGTGCCAGCCAGCAGTGCGACGGTGAGCAGGTAACCCCGGGAGGGGCCGCCTGCGCCAAGAGCACGGTGGACGCCGACCACCCGGCGGTAGCCGCCGGCCGACCGGTGCCGGCCGAGCGCTGGTGTGCCGGGACCGTCACCTGGCTCGTGCACCGCACACCCCTTGTCGTTGACCGTCGGCGGACATGGAGGGACGCCGCCAGCCAGGAAGCCGGCAATTAACCCGATAGGCGCGATCCTGCGGGAATTAGCCTTACGCAGTCACCCTGCGTCAGCCAACCTCCACCGCGTGTCGACACGCGGTGCTGACCGAACGGTGACAAATCATCGTCGGAACGCCCCGGGGACGCAGGCCGGCATGATGGCGACAAACGACGTCAAAGCGTGGGCGGTCGGAATGCAGGGCAGGCGTACTGTGGGCGCGCTCACCTGCTCTGCGAATATGGAGCATGACGGCAACGCAGCCGTGACCTCCGCGCACCCTCGCGGCAGGCGCGGTTGAACGCCGGCGCTCCCCGATCCGGGTTCGGCCAGAACCCGGCTCACGCCGTGCGGCAACCCCCACCGGGGCTAGGCGCGGCCGCCAGGAACCGGTCCGGCAGCAGCCGGACAGGCGCACGAGTTGCGCGGCCGGGTGACCCCCC
The DNA here is from genome assembly GCF_045209745.1 of Micromonospora sp. NBC_01638. NCBI lineage: Bacteria > Bacillati > Actinomycetota > Actinomycetes > Micromonosporales > Micromonosporaceae > Micromonospora > Micromonospora sp. NBC_01638. The sequence goes on along the minus strand of NZ_CP109273.1, from coordinate 2,400,118 downwards.
GGGTGCCGACGCAGACACGACAGGGAGAGACCGATGGCAAAGGGCGACCCCGGTGGCACCACCCGCAGTAAGCGGGCGGCACCCCGCTCCAGGAAGGGCGCGACCGGCGACCCTCAACTGGTGCAGCTACTCACCCCCGAAGGCGAACGGATCGACAGCGTCATCGGGCCGGACGGCAACGAGTACCGCGTCGACTTCACCGACGAGGAATACCGCGGGCTCTACCGCGACCTGGTGCTGGTCCGGAAGTTGGACGCCGAGGCGACCGCTCTCCAGCGCCAGGGCGAGCTGGGCATCTGGGCCAGCCTGCTCGGCCAGGAGGCCGCCCAGGTCGGTTCCGGGCGGGCGCTGCGTACCCAGGACATGGCCTTCCCGACCTACCGGGAACACGGCGTCCTCTACTGCCGGGGCATCGACCCGATCATGCCGCTCGGCCTGTTTCGCGGCGTCGACCAGGGCGGCTGGGACCCGAACGAGTTCAAGTTCAACATGTACACGATCGTGATCGGGGCGCAGACCCTGCACGCCACCGGTTACGCCATGGGCATCACCATGGACGGCAAGACCGGCACCGACGATGGCGAAGCGGTGATCGCGTACTTCGGCGACGGGGCCACCAGCCAGGGTGACGTCAACGAGGCGTTCGTCTGGGCCGGCGTGTTCAACAGCCCGATGGTCTTCTTCTGCCAGAACAACCAGTACGCGATCTCCGAGCCGCTGGAGCGGCAGACCCGGATCCCGCTCTACCAGCGGGCTGCCGGCTTCGGTTTCCCCGGCATTCGAGTGGACGGCAACGACGTGCTCGCCACGTACGCGGTCACCCGCACCGCGCTGGACAACGCCCGGCACGGGCAGGGCCCGAGCCTGATCGAGGCGTACACCTACCGGATGGGCGCGCACACCACCTCCGACGACCCGACCCGCTACCGGATCGCCAGCGAGGTCGAGGCGTGGCAGGCCAAGGACCCGATCGCCCGGGTCAAGGCCTTCCTGGAGAAGCAGCAGATCGCCGACGCGGACTTCTTCGCCGACATCGACGAGCAGGCCCGGCGCGAGTCGGTGCACCTACGTGAGCGGGTGCTCGCCATGCCCGACCCGGAGCCGGTGACGATGTTCGACCACGTCTACCCCAACGGGTCTCCGCTGCTCGACGAGCAGCGCGCGCAGTTCAGCCGCTACCTGGAGTCGTTCGAGGGGAGCACCCACTGATGGCCACGGAAACGCTCACCCTCGGCAAGGCCCTCAACACCGGCCTGCGCCGCGCCCTGGAGAACGACCCCAAGGTCATCATCATGGGCGAGGACGTCGGCAAGCTCGGCGGCGTCTTCCGGATCACCGACGGGCTCCAGAAGGACTTCGGCGACCAGCGGGTCATCGACACCCCACTGGCCGAGTCCGGCATCATCGGCACCGCGGTCGGTCTGGCCATCCGCGGCTACCGGCCGGTCTGCGAGATCCAGTTCGACGGCTTCGTCTACCCCGCGTACGACCAGATCGTGTCGCAGGTGGCGAAGATGCACTACCGCTCGCGGGGCAAGCTCAACATTCCCATGGTGATCCGGATTCCGTTCGGCGGCGGCATCGGCGCGGTCGAGCACCACTCCGAGTCGCCGGAGGCGTACTTCGCGCACACCGCCGGCCTGAAGGTGGTGTCCTGCGCCAACCCGCAGGACGCGTACGTGATGATCCAGCAGGCCATCGCCTCGGACGACCCGATCGTCTTCCTGGAGCCCAAGCGGCGCTACTGGGAGAAGGGCCAGGTCGACCTGGAGGCGCCGCTGTCCGAGGCGTACCCGCTGCACTCGGCCCGGGTGGTGCGGCCCGGCGACGCCGTCACCGTGCTGGCGTACGGGCCGATGGTCCGGACCTGCCTGGAGGCGGCGACCGCCGCCGCCGAGGACGGCCGGGAGCTGGAGGTCATCGACCTGCGCTCGCTCTCCCCGCTGGACCTGACCGCGGCGTACGAGTCGGTGAAGCGCACCGGCCGCGCGATCGTGGTGCACGAGGCGCCGTCCAACATCGGCCTCGGCGCCGAGCTGGCCGCCCGGATCACCGAGGAGTGCTTCTATTCCCTCGAGTCGCCGGTGCTGCGGGTGACCGGCTTTGACATCCCCTACCCGGCCGCCCGGGTGGAGGAGGAGTTCCTGCCCGACCTGGACCGGGTGCTCGACGCCGTCGACCGCACCTTCGGCTGGTGAGCGGCATGTCCCGGATCAAGACGTTCAATCTGCCCGACCTGGGCGAGGGGCTGACCGAGGGCGAGATCCTGGCCTGGCTGGTCAAGGTCGGCGACACCATCGAGCTGAACCAGCCGATCGTCGAGGTGGAGACGGCCAAGGCGGCAGTCGAGATTCCGGCGAAGTGGGCCGGGCAGGTGCAGGCGATCTTCCACCCGGACGGCACCACGGTCGAGGTCGGTACGCCGATCATCGCGATCGACACCGACCCGGGTGCCGGTCCACTGGAGACGCCGTCGACCACGGCCATGGGCAGCGATGACCTGCCCACCCCGTCGGCGGCCTCGCTGGCGGCGGTGGAGGTGGCACCGGCCGAGGGCATGGTGGAGCCAGGTCTGATCGGCGGTCCGGCCCCGGGTGGGCGGACCGCGGTGCTGGTCGGCTACGGCCCGCGTACGACGGCCGCGAAGCGCCGCCCACGCAAGGGCGCTGTCCCCGCGCAGCCCGCCGTGGTCGATCACGGAGTTGGGGTGGGTGGCAAATCGTCGGCAACCCCCGCGATTCCGGCACCACAAGTCGATGATCGTCGCAACGGGGCGAGCAGCGGCGGGTTGGTGCTCGCCAAGCCGCCGGTGCGCAAGCTCGCCAAGGACCTCGGGGTCGACCTCAACACGTTGACCGGGTCGGGGCCACTGGGTTCGATCACCCGGGAGGACGTGCAGCAGGCGGCGAGCGGTGCCGTCGCGGCGGCGGAGCCGATCACGGCGACGTCGGTGGCGACGACCGCCCCCAGCTTCGGTGCGGACCGGGAGCAGCGCATCCCGGTCAAGGGGGTCCGCAAGCTCATCGCCGAGAACATGTCCCACTCGGCGTTCACCGCCCCGCACGTGACGGAGTTCCTGACCGTCGACGTGACCCGGGCGATGAAGGCACTGGACCGACTGCGCGGTCGGCGGGAGTGGCGCGACGTACGGGTCTCGCCCCTGCTGCTGGTGGCGAAGGCGGTGCTGCTCGCGGTGCAGCGTCACCCGATGATCAACTCGACCTGGGCGGGCGACGAGATCGTGGTCAAGGAGTACGTGAACCTCGGCATCGCGGCGGCCACCGAGCGCGGCCTGATCGTGCCGAACATCAAGGACGCCGGGCGGCTCACGTTGCGCGAGCTGGCCGACACCATGAACGGCCTGGTGCAGACGGCGAAGTCCGGCCGCACCTCGCCGGCGGACATGTCCGGCGGCACCCTGACCATCACCAACGTCGGCGTGTTCGGAGTGGACACCGGCACGCCGATCCTGCCGCCGGGCGAGTCGGCGATCCTGGCCTTCGGCGCGGTGCGGGAGATGCCCTGGGTGCACAAGGGCAAGGTGAAGGTGCGTCAGGTCACCACGCTGGGGCTGAGCTTCGACCACCGGATCATCGACGGTGAGCTTGGCTCGAAGTTCCTGCGCGACATCGGCGACTTCCTCGCGGACCCGGAGGCGGCGTTGCTCGCCTGGACCTGATCGTTCGAGACGCCAGCCACGGCCGGTGTGCCACGGGTTAACGCCCGGCACACCGGCCGTGCCTGTTGGGTGACGAAACCATTGCCAAGACGGCTTTTTGACCTTTGATTGTTAGGCAAGTGGCTCAACTCACCTACTAATCGATGGAAGTCGGCCGGGTTCTGGGGTTGAATAGATGCATCAGGGGCTGACAACCGAATAGCTAGGGGGACCCCACCAATGAGCATGATCGAGCGAATCCGCAACCACCGCGAGGCCACCCGCCGCGCCCGTGCCATCGAGCACGCGCTGCGCTCGGCGAACTCGCCGGCAGTTCGCGAGGAACTCCTCGTCATCGCCCAGCGTCACATGGGCTGACGCTCCACGACATTCCGCACCTCCTCCAGATCGATGGCCCACCCGGCCCACCGGGTGGGCCATCGGCGTTTCCCAGCACCCGCCACCGGGATTCCGCCCTGCCGCAACGCCCGGTACGGTGGGCTTCGGTCGCCGCCCGCCGACCCGGCAGAGGCCGAGCCGCCAGAAGCTGCTCGACACCGGCCGGCCACGGGGAGTGACGACTGGTGCTCCTTGGACGTGTCGTGCCACCACCCGATACCGTGCGGGGAGCCGGCACAGCGGTACGCCGGTGACGCCGGCAGCCACGCCGAGGAGACCGATCGGCACCGGCGAGCCGACATGTGATGGAGGAGGCGCACCCATGACGTCCGAGGGCCCGCACGGCCCCGGCCAAGAGCCGGACGAGGTGTCACCGGGCACCGGCGGACCGGCGCCGTACGGCGACCGCCCGGCGCAGCCGGACAACGGCCACAACGCCGCCGGCCCCGACCTGGGCTGGGCGCCCCCGCCCCCGACGCGGCCTGACCCGTCGACGCCGGCATGGGCGACCCAGTCCGAGCAGCCGCCCGCACCCGCCTGGGGTGCCGCCGCAGCGCCGCAGCCCAGCGACCCGGCGCAGCCCGCCTGGGCCACCGGCGGCGGCGCGAGCGAGCCGCCGCCGCAGCAGCAGCAGCCCGGCACCTGGCCCGCCAGCGACGGCGCGCCAGCCCCGGCGCAGCCCGACCCCTGGGCCGCACAGCAGCAGGGCTGGACGCCCGCCGAGCAGAGTGCACCCGCACCCGCCTGGACCCCGAGCGCCACCGAACAGCCCGACTGGGTGCAGGCCCAGCCGGCCGCGCGGGGCGCCGCACAGGTGCCCCCGGCCACCGCCGCCTGGCCCGCCCAGGAAGACCCGGCCCACGCTGGCGGCTGGGGCGGCGCGGCGCAGGCCAACCCGCCCGCCGCCGACTGGCGCGGGGCGGAGTCACAGCAGGCCGAGCCGCAGCAGGCCGCCGGCTGGTCCGGCGGCGCTCAGCAGGACGACGCGCCCGGCAGCGGCGCCTGGCCCACCGGCACCGCCGCACGCGACGACCAGCCGGTGTGGACGCCGGCAGAGCAGTCGCCGCCGGCCTGGGGTCAGCCCGCCGAACCGACCGAGCAGCCCGCCCCCGCGTGGGGGCAGGCCGCCCAGCCGAACGCGGCCCGTGGCGCGGCCCAGGTGCCGGCACCGGCGACGAACTGGCCTGGACAGGACGACCCGTCCCGCTCCGGCGGGTGGGCCGCACAGCAGCAGCAGGCGCAGCCCGGCGGGTGGAGCGACGGCGGCGACGTGCGGCAGGACCAGGCCGCGCAGCCGGCCGCCTGGGGCGGTGCCGAGGGCCGTCCGCAGCAGCCCGACTGGGTGCTCTCGCCGCAGGACCAGCCGACCGCACCGCCGGAGCCGGCGGGGTGGACCCCCGCGGGGCAGAGCGGCCTTCCCGCCCGTGCCAGCGTCAGCGTGCCCGGCAACGACGGTGCCCCCGGCTGGGCCGCCAGCCCGGACAATGCGGCGCAGGGCAACTCCGGCGTCCCGGCGGTTGAGCCGTGGGCACCCGGTGAGGTGTGGGGTCGCGCCGAAGCGGAAGCCTCCGCCCAGTCCCGCGGTGGCTGGGAGTCGGACCGGGGCGACGAGGCACCGGCCTACCAGCCCGGGGCGGCGCCGGGCATCTCGCCGGCAAACGCGGTGCCGCTGCCTCCACAGGAGCAGCGCGTGCCAGGCGCCAGCCTGACTGCCGCCCCGCCTGCCGATTTCTCGCCCCAGGCCCAGTTCGCTCCGATCCCCGAGCAGCCCGCCTACGCCGAACGGGAGACCCCGGACGCCGCCGCGCAGTACGAGGCCGAGCCAGCCTGGGGCCGCGCCGAGGACGCTCCCGCCAGTGGCGCGGTGGTGCCTGCCCCGCGTACCTCTCCGGAGCCCGGAGCAGGCCGGGCGATCGTGCCGGTGTCGGAGGCCGAATCGGCAGCTGGCGCGGCAGCCCGGGCCACGGCGAGCGCTTCGGTGCCGTTGGCCAGCCGGGTGATGCCCCCGACCGACCAGGCCATCCGGCCGGCTGGCACGGCCACACCACAACCCCGGATGTACGGCCGCCCGGCTCGACCCGAGCCGGAGAACGAGCCGGAGCCGGAGGCGTTCCAGGTCGACCCGGGTGCGGAGCGCCAGGGCGGACCGGAGTGGCAGAGCGACCAGCAGCGCCAGGTCGCACCCGACTGGCAGAACGACCCGCAGCGCCAGATTGGCGCGGGTTGGGGCGGCGAGTCCGCAGCCGAGCAGCGCTTCGACGACCGACAGCCCGCACCGAACACGTTCTATGACGCCCCGTCGGCGCCGCCGGCGTTCCCGCCCGGTGTGCCGTCCTTCGTCGACACGCCGGGCAGCAACAGGCCGGTGAACGGCACTCGGCCGCACGGCGGTGCGGAGCCGCCGGTCGACCAGTTCGGCGGCCCCGCGTCGCCTGCCACCGGTGCCGACCCGATGAACGGAGCGCCGGCCTTCGGCGGCCCCGGTTCCGGCGGCCCGGGCTTCGGAGGCCCGGGCTTCGGAGGCCCGGGCTTCGGCGCCGAGCCGGCGGCGGGCGACAGCTTCCCGCCGGCCTTCCCGCCACCGCAGCAGCCCGCGCCGTCCTGGGGCCAGGAGGCCAGCCAGTCGAATCAGGGCCGGTTCGACGCGTTCAAGCCGGACGCCGACGAGCCAAAGGCGGAGCCGCCGACGCCAAAGGTACGCAACGGCCGGGTGCTGGCCGCGGTGCTGATCGCCGCGGTGCTCATCCTGGCGGTGCCGCTCGGCCTGCTGCTGCTGCTCGGCAAGATCGGTGGGAAGGAAGCACCGGCCTTCGACCCGGCGGTCGGCACCTGCGTCAAGAAGTCCGGCCAGGATGGCGCCTCGGCAGCGGACTGCGGCGAGGCGGGCGCTTTCACGATCGTCTCGAAGGTGGACGCGAAGGAGAAGTGCACCGACGTGACGCAGCCCCACGTGGTGCTGCCGGGTGACGGCACCAACCGGGTGCTCTGCCTCAAGCAGGCCACGAAGTAGCTTCACCGACGGCGGGGGCACGGGCAACCGTGACCCCGCCGTCGTCGTACCCGGGCCTTCAGCTTCGGGCACTCCCCCTCCGGCCAGGCGCGGGCCGATGGTCAGGCACGATGGGTGCATGAGCGCACGAGTACGGGCTCCCGAACTGCGCGGTCGGGGCTGGCTGAACACCGGTGGACGCGATCTCAAGCTCGCCGACCTTCGCGGCAAGATCGTTCTGACGGATTTTTGGACGTTCTGCTGTATCAACTGCCTGCACGTGCTCGATGAGCTGCGCCCGCTGGAGGAGAAGTACGGCGACGTGCTCGTCGTGATCGGTGTGCACTCGCCGAAGTTCGAGCACGAGAAGGACGCCGACGCGCTCGCCGCCGCCGTGGAGCGGTACGGGGTGCACCACCCCGTACTCGACGATCCCGAACTGGACATGTGGCAGCAGTACGCGGCGCGGGCCTGGCCGACCCTGTCGGTGATCGACCCCGAGGGCTACGTGGTGGCCACCATGGCCGGCGAGGGGCACGCCGAAGGGCTGGCCCGATTGATCGACGAGTTGGTCGCCACCCACGAGGCCAAGGGCACCCTGCACCGGGGTGACGGCCCGTACGTCCCGCCGCCGGCACCGGAGACCGCGCTGCGCTTCCCGGGTAAGGCGGCGCTGCTGCCGAACGGCAACCTGCTGGTATCGGACTCGGCCCGGCACTCCCTGGTCGAGGTGGCCCCGGACGGCGAGACGCCGGTACGCCGGATCGGCTCGGGCGAGCGGGGCCGGGCCGACGGGCCGGAAGCCGCGGCGACGTTCTCCGAGCCGCAGGGGGTGTGCCTGCTGCCCACGCATGTCGCCGAGGTCGCCGGCTACGACCTGGTGGTCGCCGACACGGTCAACCACCTGCTGCGGGGCGTACGGCTCGAGTCCGGCGAGGTGGTCACCGTGGCCGGCAGTGGGCGGCAGTGGCGCGCCACGGTCGACGACCACGCCCACGACGCACTCGCCGTCGATCTCTCCTCCCCGTGGGATCTGGCCTGGTACGACGACAAGCTGATCATTGCGATGGCCGGCATCCACCAGCTCTGGTGGTTCGATCCGATCAAGCGGACCGCCGGCATGTACGCCGGCACCACGGTCGAGGCGCTGCGCGACGGCCCGCTGGCCGAGGCGTGGATGGCGCAGCCGTCCGGGCTCTCCGCCTCTGCCGACGGCACCCGGCTCTGGGTCGCCGACAGCGAGACCAGCTCCGTCCGGTACGTCGAGAACGGTGAGCTGGGCACCGCCGTCGGGCAGGGCCTGTTCGACTTCGGTCACGTGGACGGTCCGGCAGAGTCGGCGCTGCTCCAGCACCCGCTGGGTGTGTGTGCGCTGCCGGACGGCTCGGTGCTGATCGCGGACACCTACAACGGCGCTGTGCGCCGCTTCGACCCGGCCAGCAACCAGGTCTCCACGGTCGCCGACGGGTTGGCGGAGCCGAGCGACCTGGTGCTCACCCCGGCCGGTGAGGTGCTGGTGGTGGAGTCCGCTGCGCACCGGTTGACCCGGCTCGCCCCGGGTGCACTGTCGTCGGCAGGTGCCAGCACGGTGGACGGCCCCCGGCACCGCACCGAGCGCAAGCCGACCGACGTCGCGGCCGGTGAGGTCACCCTGGACATCGTCTTCACCCCGGCGCCGGGGCAGAAGCTGGACGAGACGTACGGGCCGTCGACCCGGTTGGTGGTCTCCGCGTCTCCGCCGGAGCTGCTGGTGGATGGTGCCGGCACGGGCACCGAACTGTCCCGCCGGCTGGTGCTCAACAGCGAGATCACCGCTGGGGTGCTGCAGGTGACCGCTCAGGCGGCGACGTGTGACGCGGACGTCGAGCACGCGGCGTGCCACCTGACCCGGCAGGACTGGGGCGTGCCGGTCCGGGTGGTCGACGGCGCCGTGACCCGGCTCCCACTGGTGCTGCGCGGCCTGGACGCCTGACTGTCCGGAGGGGCCCGGTGGGGCCCCTCCGGTCACGCGAACGGGGCCAGCGGGATGTCGGCGTCGATCAGAGTGGCGCGGACGAGTTCGGCGGCGGAGACCGCGTGCGGGGTGTCGCCGTGCAAACAGATCGAGTCGACCGAACAGGGGATGACGGTGCCGTCCACCGCCACCACGCTGCGTTCGGTGGCCATCCGCACCGCCCGTTCGGCCACCTGCTCCGGGTCGGTGATCACCGCTCCGGGGGTGCCGCGCGGCATCAGCGCCCCGTTGGGCAGGTAGGCGCGGTCGGCGAAGGCCTCGGCGACGACCGGCAGGCCCGCGCCGACGGCCAGTTGGGCGAGCGTCGAGCCGGGCAGACAGAGTATGGGCAGGCCGGGGTCGTAGCCGGTGACTGCGGCGACCACCGCCGCCGCTTGAGATTCGTCGGTGCTGGCCGCGTGGTAGAGCGCGCCGTGCGGCTTGAGGTAGCGGACCCGGGTGCCGAACAGCTGGCAGAACGCGTTCAGCGCCCCCAACTGGTAGGTCACCTCGTCGCGTAGCTCGGCGAAGTCGTACGCGATGCGCCGCCGGCCGAAGCCGGCCAGGTCCCGGTAGCCCACCTGCGCGCCCACCGCGACCCCACGCCGTGCGGCGCCCTCGCAGACCCGCCGCATCGTGGACGGGTCGCCGCCGTGGAAGCCGCAGGCGACGTTGGCGGAGGTGACGAGGCCCAGCAGCGCCTCGTCGTCGCCGAGTCGCCAGATGCCGAATCCCTCACCCAGGTCAGCGTTGAGGTCCATGGAACCTGACGGTAGTCCCTGGCCGGGCCTGCGCGAGCGGGGTCACGTCGGTGACCACCCCGATGACGGGGTATCCGCCGGTGGTCGGGTGGTCCGCGAGGAAGATCAGGGGTTGTCCGTCGGCCGGCACCTGCACCGCGCCGAGCACGATGCCCTCGCTGGGAAGTTCGCCGGCGACCGCGCGAGGCAGCGCCGCGCCGGCGAGCCGCGCGCCGACCCGGTTGCTCACCGGGCTGACGGTGTACGCGGTGCCGAACAGTCGGTCGAGCGCGGTGGGGGTGAACCAGTCGTCGCGGGGCCCCAGGCGCAGCGTCAGGTGCACTTCCGGCGGGGGTGCAAAGCAGACGGTCAGGTCCACCGGCGCGGGTGCGCCCAGTGGCTGGCCGAGCGGCAGTCGGTCGCCGTCGCGCAGCGGAGCCGGGCCGAGCCCGGAGAGGGTGTCGGTGGCCCGACTGCCGAGCACCGGCGGCACGTCGATGCCGCCGGCCACCGCCAGCCAACTCCGTACGCCCCGTCGGGCGGGACCGATCCGCAGCACCGTCCCGGCCGGCATGGTGAGCGGACGCCCGGTGTCACCAGGCCGTTCACCCGCGTGAACCGTCACCTCGGCGCCGGTCACCGAGACCGTGGTGGCACGCGTCAGCCGCAGTGTGCAGCCGGTCAGTGTGATCTCCAGGCCGGCGGCGTGCTCCGGATTGCCGACCAGCCGGTTGGCCAGCCGCAGGGCCGCTGGGTCGAGGGCACCGGACCGGGGTACGCCCAGGTGCGCCCAACCGGGTCGGCCCAGGTCCTGCACGGTGGTGAGCGCGCCGGCGCGGAGCACCTCGATAGCGGCCGGGTGGGTCACGCCGCCGCCATCCGAACCGGGGTGCCCGGGCCGAGTCGGGTCGGCGGGTCGGCGTGCACGTCGAAGAGGACCAGGTCGGTCCGACCGACCAGCAGCCAGCCGCCGGGGGACGCGCCCGGGTAGATGCCGGCGTACGGGCCGGCCAAGGCGACCGAGCCGGCCGGCACCCGGGGACGGGGCGTGGCCAGCCGGGGCAGCGCCAGCTCGGCGGGCAGCCCGGTCAGGTAGGGAAAGCCGGGGGCGAAGCCGCAGAACGCGACCCGGAACCGGGTGCTGGTCAGCCGGTGCAGCACGGCTGGCACGTCCACGCCCCAGTGCTCAGCCACCACCGGCAGGTCCGGCCCGTCGAAGTTGACCGGTACGACCACTTCCGCGCCGTCGCCGCCTGCGCTGTCGTCGCCTGCGTCTCTGTGGACGGTGGCGGCGGCGACCGCGGACGCCCATCGGGTCAGCTGCGCTGCCGTGGCGGCCGGGTCGGGCAGGCCGTCGAGCAGGACGGTGCTGGCCGCCGGCACGATCTCGACGGCGGTCAGATCGCCCTGCTCTCGACGCCGCCACAGCTCGGCCCGCCACGCTTCGACCAGCGCGGCTTCGGGGACATCGGGCGGGGTGGTGCAGTCGAGCAGCAGGGCGTGCGCGCCGACGGGCCGGATCCGCATCAGCTCATCCTCGCCGATGTGGTGTTCACGATGACGGTGCCAGGTGTCACCAACGCCACTACTTACAAGTAACCTACGGTGCCGTAACCTGGCTACGTGACCACCTCCGCCCCGCTTCACCTGAAGCCGGTCGACATCGGTAAGCCCCGGATGCGCGGCTGGCTGCACACGTATGCCTTCTTCGTCGCCGTGGTCTGCGGGATCGTGCTCTGCTCGATCGCCGCCACCCGGGCGGGGTGGGCGCCGCTGGTCAGCTGTCTCATCTACAGCCTGACGGTTTGTGGGCTCTTCGGTACGAGCGCGCTGTACCACCGTCGGGTGTGGTCAGAGCGCGGCTACCAGGTGATGCGCCGACTGGACCACGCGATGATCTTCGTGTTCATCGCCGGCACGTACACACCGCTCTGCACGATGCTGCTCGCGCCCCGGCCGGCCACCGTGATGCTGTCCCTGGTCTGGGGTGGCGCACTGGCCGGCGTGGCGCTCAAGGTGGTCTGGCCACACGTGCCGCGCTGGGTGTCCGCGCCGCTCTACCTGGCGCTCGGCTGGGTGGCGGTGGCCATGCTGCCGCAGATCCTGCACGGCGGCGGTGTCGCGGCACTGGTGCTGCTGATCGTCGGTGGCGCGATCTACAGCATCGGCGCGGTCTTCTACGCGTTGCGCCGACCCAATCCGTGGCCGACCGTCTTCGGTCACCACGAGTTCTTCCACGCCTGCACGCTGCTGGCGGCGCTATGCCATCACATCGCGATCTACTTCGCGCTGTTCGCCTGACCCCAGGCGGTGCGAGGGGTGACCCCTCAGCCCCTGCTTACTGGATCGAGCACGATCTTGGGCCGACTGGTCCCCGTCGATCGAGGTCGTGTGGATCGTCGTCTCCGGGGTCACACGCGAGCCGGGGCCCGCGACGCTGCGGGACCCGGAGTGTGTGCGCGAGGATCAGACCGGTCGGCCCGGCCGACGCACCTCGCGGTACTCCCGCATGACCTGGTCGTCCTGGACCGGCACCATCCGGTCAGCCACCACATGCTCCTCGCGTACCGGCGCGGCGACCACCGTGCGGCGGCGGCGACTGCTCCAGAAGTAGAGGGTGGCGACCAGGCCGGCGACACCGGCCAGCATCAGCACCCAGCCGACCACGGCCAGGTTCAGCCAGCCCAGGTCGGCCTCCACAGCGAATGCGAGGATCGCGCCCAGCGCGATCAAGAAGATGCTGCCACCAATGCCCATGTCTCGCTCCTCGGCTCAAACCTGGCGTACGACGCGCCGCGGCCGTCGGTAGGGGTGCGGCATCCATCGACTTACCCCGGCACGGAGATCGCCAATCGGGCAAGCTGAGGACATGACGGACGCCAACCCCGAGACGCGGACACTGGTGTTGCTGCGGCACGCGAAGGCCGAGCAGGGCGGCGACGCGTCGGACGATGCCGAGCGGCCGCTCAGCGCACGCGGAGACGCCGACGCGGCAGCGGCTGGTGCCTGGCTCGCGCACCACGGGCTGCTGCCCGACGTGGTGATCTGCTCGACGGCCAGGCGTACCCGGCAGACCTGGCACGGGGTGGCGATGGGGATGACCGGTTCACCGCCGGAGGGTGGCCCGACCGGCCCTCGCCCGACCGTCCGTTACGAGCCCGGCGCGTACGACGCCCATCCCGAGGAGTTGTTGGCGCTGGTTCGCACGGTCGACCCGGCGGCCCGCACGGCGCTGCTGATTGCGCACAACCCGGGCATTTCGCTGCTTTCCGCACTCCTCGACCCGGAGGGGGCGGACGAGGAGGGGTTGCGCACCGCCGAACTGGCGGTGCACCGCGGCCCGCCAAGCTGGGCGGAGCTGAAGCGGGCGGGAGCGCCGATCACGGCACGGCACATCGCCCACGACTGAGCCACCCGTCGATCACTGACGGGTGGCTCAGGGGGCACGCGTCCTGGTTGTGCAGGGCTCAGGACGGCGGCGCGGTTGGTGGCGGCGGGTCTGGCGGTGGCGGCATCATCGCCGTCGGATGAGACAGCCGGTTCTCCTCCACGATGAGGGTCCGGGCCCGCTTGCGCCGGTCCTGCCAGAACCAGAGCGTGGTCAGCAGTACGGCCAACCCGGCCAGGATGAACACCCAGCCGACCGCCCGGACGTCGATCCACCAGACGTTTGCTCTCAGCGCGAAGGTCAGGATCGCGCCGATCGCGATGAGAAAAATGCCGCTTCCTACACCCATGTGCGCTGCACTCCCCCGTGCGGTGGCTCTGGGCGTTCCCTTTCAAGGTCACGCGACGGTTACCCGCCACGCCACGGGCATACCCGGCCGGGCTCGCCCAATACGTGCTCGCCCTCAACCGGCCGGTGCCCCCCGGCGCGGGCCGGCTGCCCCCTGCACGGTCAGAAGGCCTCCTCCGGGAGGTCCATGATGTCGAGGTCGGTGCCCTCGACGATCCGCCGGTCGGCGCCGATGCGGGGCAGCACCTCGCGGGCGAAGAAACGGGCAGCAGCCACCTTGCCGGTGTAGAACGCCTTGTCGGCGGCGGAGACCTCGCCGGCCAGCGCCTTGAGCGCGACGTCGGCCTGCTTCTGAAGCAGCCAGCCGACCACCAGGTCGCCGATCGCCAGCAGGAACCGCCGGCTGCTCAGCCCGACCTTGTAGAGCGCGCGGGTGTCGCCACCCTGCGCCTCGCCCAACCAGCCGGTCATGACGCCGAGGATGTTCTGGACCTCGACGAGCGCCTTGCCGAGCGCCTGCCGTTCCTCCTTGAGTTGGCCGTTGCCCGCCTCGGAGGAGATGAACTCCTGGATCTCGCCGGCGACCGCCATGAGCGCCTTGCCGTTGTCCCGGACGATCTTGCGGAAGATCAGGTCCAGGCTCTGGATGGCGGTGGTGCCCTCGTACAGGGTGTCGATCTTGGCGTCGCGGACGTACTGCTCCAGCGGGTAGTCCTGGAGGAACCCGGAGCCGCCGAAGGTCTGCAGAGCCTCGTGCCCGAGCATCTCGTACGCCCGCTCCGAGCCGACGCCCTTGACCAGCGGCAGCAGCAGGTCGTTGACCCGCTTGGCCAGCTTGGTGGCCTTCTCGTCGCCGGCCGCCTCGGCGATGGCGACCTTGTCCTGCCAGGTGGCGGTGTAGAGAACCAGGGCACGCAGACCCTCGGCGTACGACTTCTGCAGCAGCAGCGAGCGGCGCACGTCCGGGTGGTGGGTGATGGTGACCCGCGGGGCGGTCTTGTCCGCCTGCTGGATCAGGTCGGCGCCCTGCACCCGGCTCTTCGCGTACTCCAGGGCGTTGAGGTAGCCGGTGGAGAGGGTGGCGATGGCCTTGGTGCCGACCAGCATCCGGGCGTACTCAATGATCATGAACATCTGCCGGATGCCGTCGTGCTTGTCGCCCAGCAGCCAACCCTTGGCCGGTACGCCGTGCTCGCCGAAGGTCAGCTCGCAGGTGTTGGAGACCTTCAGACCCATCTTGTGCTCGACGTTCGTGGTGTAGACGCCGTTGCGCTCACCCAGCTCACCGGTGGTTTCGTCGAAGTGGAACTTCGGCACCACGAAGAGCGACAGGCCCTTGGTGCCGGGGCCACCGACGCCCTCCACGCCCACCGGGCGGGCCAGCACGTAGTGCACGATGTTGTCGCTCAGGTCGTGCTCGCCCGAGGTGATGAAGCGCTTGACGCCCTCGACGTGCCACGAGCCGTCCGGCTGCTGGATGGCGCGGGCGCGGCCGGCGCCGACATCCGAGCCGGCGTCCGGCTCGGTGAGCACCATGGTGGAGCCCCACTGCTTGTCGATGAAGAGCTTGGCCCACTTCTTCTGCCGCTCGGTGCCCTCGACGTGCAGCACGTGCGCGAAGGACGGGCCGGAGGCGTACATCCAGATGGGGGCGTTCGAGCCGAGCACCAGCTCGGCGAGCGCCCACCAGAGGGCGCGCGGCGCGTTGGTGCCACCCAGTGCCGGCGGAAGGTCCAGGCGCCAGAACTCGGAGTCCATGAATGCCTGGTAGGACTTCTTGAACGACGCCGGCAGCGGCGCGGTGTGCGTGGCCGGGTCGAACACCGGCGGGTTGCGGTCACTGTCCGTGTAGCTGGCGGCCAGGTCCTCGCGAGCGAGGCGGTCAAGCTCAGCGAGGAAGCTGCGGGCGGTGTCGACGTCGAGTTCCGAGTACGGTTCCTGGCCGAACGCCTGGTCCGCCCCGAAGACCTCGAACAGGTTGAACTCAAGGTCCCGCAGGTTGCTCTTGTAGTGGGTCATGGTCACTGGCCCCGCTTCCGGACAGGTGTTACCGATCAGTAACCCCGACTGTATTACTCGCGGGTAGGAAGCGACAAGTGGATCGCCCAAGTGACGGCGATTACACACCTCCGTGCCGGACCGGCCCGATCAGCTCTCGGCGGCGCCGACCTCCCAACTCGGGACGGCTGCCGCCGCGCCGTTACGGGCGCCGACGTACTCCATGAGGACCAGGGCGATGTCATCGTCGAGCCGACCATGGACCCACTCGACCAGGGCGGTCTCCAGCGAGGCCAGCCCGTCGGCGACCGTGCCGTGGCCGAGCAGTCGCCAGGCCCGGTCGGCCGTGGGGAAGAACTCGCCGTCGCGCCGGGCCTCGCCCAGGCCGTCAGTGAACAGCAGCAGCCGGTCCCCGGGTTCCAGGCGTTCGACCCGGGGGCGGACCACCGGCATGAACCCGAGCGGAGGCGCCGGCGCCGGCGGCTCCAGCGGGATCACCGCGCCCCGGCGCAGCAGCAGCGGTGGCGGATGCCCGCAGTTGACGATCGTGAGCGTGCCGCCGCGCTCCTCGACCAGGGCCGCGGTCACGAAGTCCTCGTCACCGACGTTGCGGGCCACCGCGCGGTCCAGGTCGGCGACGACGGCGCGCAGGTCGGCCCGCTCGTACGCCACGTGCCGGTAGGAGCCGAGGACGATGCTCGCCAGCCGGACCGCGTCCAGGCCCTTGCCGCGCACATCACCGATGATCATGCGTACGCCGTAGGGCGTGTCGATGGCCTCGTACAGGTCACCGCCGATCTCGGCCGTCGCGGTGGAGGAGATGTAGCGACCCGCGACCGAAAGCGTGCCGACCTGCGGCCCGAGCGGACGCAGCACCGCCTGTTGGGCCACCGAGGCGAGCTTGGTCAGCTCGACGAGCTTCTCCGCCTGCCGCTGTCGAAGCGACGCCACCACCACCGCCAACCCGGTGGCGAACGCGACCGCGACCACGTTGACCGAGGTGACCAGCGACATCTTCGGCTCGACCAGGGCGAAGCCGGCCCCGGTCAGGGTCGCCGCGACGCCCACCGCCAGCACCACCGGCCAGGACGCCAGGGCGGCGGCCAGGAACGGTACGGCCGCCAACAGCGCGACGTAGTGCGCCAACCGGCCGTCCGCCGCCTCCACCGCCGACACGATCGCGAGCAGAACGAGGGCCGCGCCGAGGCCGGCGCGGGATCCGGGGCTCAGCGGGCGACGGCCCGACTGGAGGAGTCGCGTGGATACGAGGGACAGTTTGCCTGATCCGCGGGAAACGGTGAATGAACCTGACCCGTCGTCTGAGGAGGTTCTGTCCAGCCGGCCCGGTTGGCCGGCCGAATCGGCGTCACCTGCCCCGGTCAGCCGAGGACCTCGTAGCGGACAGTGAGCGCGCCCACGTCGACCGACGCGATGGTGGCGAACGCCGCCCGGGAGAGGTCCAGGCAGCGGCCGTCGATGAACGGGCCACGATCGTTGATGCGCACCACGACCGACTTGCCGTTGGCCGGATTGGTCACCCGGACCTTGGTGTTGAACGACAGCGTCTTGTGCGCGGCGGTCAGCTCATTCGGGTTGAACGACTCACCGTTGGCGGTGAGCTGCCCGTCGGAGTAGAACGACGCACCGCACGAGCCGCTCGCCAGCACATTCGGTGCCTTCGTGGTCTTCTTGGCGGTTGGGCTCGGCTTCGGCGGCACGGTGCGGGCCTTGGCTCGGGAGGCGGCCTGCTGCGACCGGGAGGCCGACGGGCTGGCGGAAACGCTCGGCGGGGCGCTGGCACTCGGAGAGGCTGCCGGGGAGCTGGGGGTGAAGCTGCTGGCGGCGGTGGTCGGGGTGAAATCGAGAGCCGCCTGCTCTGACTGACCGGAGCCGGAGGTCAGCTGCACGGCACCGAACGTGCCCCCGACGGCGAGGGCGACGCCGACCGCCGCGGTGGCCACGATGCCCGCCGGGGAGGAGAAGATGCGGGTACGGGAGTGCTTACCTGCCACCGGCCCGGTCCTTTCGTCGACTGAACAAACCGGGTCGGACCGTAACGAGAGAAGCACTTCCGAAGTCAACGTGATCATAGTGGTATGACCGCATTTGCGCTGGTACGTCTAGCCGATCATCCGACCCCAGGTGGGCCGGGTGGCCCGGGTGCCGACACGCCGACCACGGGTGCCGCAGGATAGGCGGATGCCCGCTGACCTGACCGACCGACTGGCCGCCCTGTTCCAGTGGATCGATCCCGGCCCCGGCACCAGTCACCTGGTCAGCGACATCTCCGGTTGGTGGCGGGACCCGGCGGTGCTGGCCGAGCTGGGACCGGCCCTGGTGGCGCCATACCGGGCCGCCCGGCCGACCGTGGTGCTCGCCCCGGCGGTCACCGGGCTGCTGCTCGGGCCGCTGGCCGCCACCGCCCTCGGGGTCGGCTTCGTGGCCGCTCACAAACCCGGCGACGGTCGGCTGCCGGCCGGGCCGCTCACCTGGGCACAGAGCCCACCGGACTACCGGGGTCGGCAGGTCGACCTGGCCGTACGGGACCGGCACCTCGGCCCCGACGACCGGGTGCTGGTGGTGGACGACTGGGTGCGTACCGGCGCGCAACTTCGCGCCCTCTACGACATCTGCGCCGCGCGCGGTGCCGAGGTGCTGGGCACCGCCGTCGTGACCGTCGACTGCCCGCCCGAGATCGCGGCCGACCTACGGATCACCGGCCTGATCAACGCCGCGGATCTGCCGGCTTGACCTGAACCGAGGTTCACCTCCGACGATCGACGCATGAGTGCTGAAATTCTCGACGAGGCGTACGAACGACTACACCGCACCGGCCCCGAATACGAGGGCTGGCTCTCCAACCACGGGCCGATGGCAGTCGAGGCGCTGGCCCGACACGGGCACCAGCAGCGGGTGCACCGCTGGCTCGACGACTACCTCGGCCGGCTCGACGAGCTGCCCCGAGGGCTGCACCCAATCGACGACTGGCGGGGGGCGCTGGGCGATCCGAAGCGGGCCGGTGACTGGCTGGCGTACTTCGACCGGCAACTGCGCGAACGCCCGTGGCGCGACGTGCTCGGCACCTGGTGGCCCCGGCTGCTGCCCGGCATCGCCGCCGGCGCCACCCACGGTGTGATCCGGGTCGGGCACGCCGTACGCGCGCTCGGCTCGGACCAGGTGAACCCGCAGCGACTCACCGAGTTGGGCCAGGCCCTCGGCTACTGGGCGGCCCGCTGGCAGCCGGTCCCCGGCGCCGCCCGGCTGCTCGACGGCGTCACCGTCGGCGAGTCGGACGGGCCGAATGACGGGATCGACGTGGACACCGCGCTGGCCGGGCTGCCCCGGATCGACGACCAGACCGGGGGCGTTCGGGATCGGCTGGGCCAACTGCCGGGCGTACCCCGATGGGAGCCGGCGCTCGCGGCGCTGCACCCCGCGCGCAGCCCGGCCGAGGCGAAGCGCGGGCTCACCACGTTGGTGCACCGGGCCGGGCTGGACTACCTGCGCTTCGGGCACGCGGCGCCGGTCATGCTGGTGCACGCGGTCACCGCGCCGACCGCCGTGCTGCGTACCCTGCCGGCACTGGACCGGGGTCTGTGGGCACCGAGCCTCGCCGCGGCCTGGTCCGCGACGGCGGCCATGACCTCGGTGTACGCCCCAGCCGACGGCATCGCGCCGCCGACCGTGACCGCCGCGACCCCGGCGGAGGTCTTCGCCCGCGCGGCCCGGCACGGCGACGCGCACGTGGTCAAACTCGCCGACGCGGTGCTCGACGCGCACGCGGCCAGTGGCGACGACCGACTACTCGCCGCCGCCGGCTATGCCGGCCAGTTGATCTGAGCAGAGCCCGGCGAATTACGGCAGCGGTGCGGGCCGCGCTGGCCTAGCCTCGGCAGGATGTGGCCTCGGATCGGTGACCTGCGCGCCCTCGCCCTCGGCACCCCCGGCGAGCTACGGGCAACCCTCAACACCCTGGTGCTGGCCGGCGTGAAGACCGCGACGGCCGGCCGGCTCGCCGAGTACGCGGAAGAGGGCGAGGCGTTGGAGCACGTCGGCGAACGGCTCGCCCTGGTCGACGACGACGATGCGCTGGCCGGCGTCGTGGAGATCACCGGAGTCGAGGTGGTCCGCTTCGCCGACGTGCCATGGGATTTTGCCCGCGCCGAAGGTGAGGGTGACCGCTCGATCGAGGAATGGCGGGCGGGGCACTCGGCCTACTGGGCGCGGCTCGGCACCCCGGTCGACGGCGACACCCCGATCGTCTGCCTCCGCCTGCGGCTGGTCTCCGGCGGCGAGGGCGGCGTGGCCAGCGGCGACCTCGGCACCTGAACCGGTTGCCGGGGCTTCCCCGACGGTGGCCGCCCGCCGTTGGCGCCGCCGCCTCAGCCGCGAAGCTCCGGCAGCAGTCGGGTCGCCACGTCCACCAGGATGGCCTCGTCACCGGCGTACCAACTGCTGGCGCGCGGCCAGTGCGTCACCACGTCGGTGAAGCCGAGATCGGCGGCCCGACCGACCTGATCGGCGAAGAACTGCGCGCTGCTGAGCGAGAAGACCGGTGCCGAATCCAGCAGGAGATAACGGTCCAGGGTGGCCGGATCGCGGCCGGCCTCGTCCAGGGTCCGGTCCATCCGCACGGACAGCGTCGACACGCTGTCCCACCAACTCTCCAGGTCGTTGTCGTCACCAGTGCCGGTGGTCACCCACCCCTGCCCGAAGCGGGCCACCAGTCGCATCGACCGTGGCCCGTTGGCGGCCACCACGAACGGCACCCGGGGCTGCTGCACGCAGCCGGGGTTGTTGCGGGCGTCCACCGCGGCGAACCAGTCACCACGCCAGGTGGTGCCGTCCTCCTGCAGGATCAGATCAAGCAGCTCGGTGAACTCGGCGAACCGGTCGACCCGCTGACGCGGCGGCAGCGTCTCACCGCCCAGCACGGCCGAGTCGAAGCCGATCCCGCCGGCACCCAGGCCGAGCAGCAGCCGACCGTCGGAGACGTCATCCACCGTGGTGATCTGCCGGGCGAACGCGGCCGGGTGCCGGAAGTTCGGCGACGCGACGAGGGTGCCCAGCCGGATCCGGGAGGTCACCGTGGCGGCAGCGGTCAACGTGGCCATCGAGTCGAACCACGGGCCGTCGACCAGGTCCCGCCAGCCCAGGTGGTCGTACGTCCAGGCGTGGTCGAAGCCCCACTCGTCGACCTGCCGCCAGCGATGCTGCGACTCGGCCCAACGCTGGTCGGGCAGAATCACGATGCCAATCCGCATGATCGCAGCCTAGCCGGGGCACCACCGGCACCGGGTTTTCGCTACCGTCCGGGGGTGGACCGACGGTCACAGCGGGTCGACACGGTACGAGCGTTCGGCACCGTGTCGCTGGTGGCTGGCTTCATGACCGCACTGCTCACCATGGCGTCTGGCTACAGCGGGCTCAAGCCGCACATCCTTGCCGCCTTCCTCATCCTGACCGGCGTCGGTCTGCGGATCGAGGCGGCGATCATCGACCGTAAGTCGTAGGTCCAGCGATGCTGCCCCTTCGGGCAAGGCGACAGTGACACGCATCACACAGCTCTCCGGTAGGGGGATCGCGGCCAGCTCCGACCCATCCGTGAGCGGCACCCAGGCGGGGTGTCGCCCGAGGAGAGGACCTGGACGAGATGACGAAGGTGACCGCACAACTGTCGGTGTCGGTGGACGGGTTCTACGCCGGCCCCCGGTTCAGCGGCGACGGCAACTGGATGGACTCGGCGGAGAGCGCCGGCTTCTTCCGGGTCACCCGCTGGGCGACCGACGCGATGGCGTGGCGCGAACGACAGGGCTTCGCTGGCGGGGAGCAGGACACCAACTCCGAGGTGATCGCCGAAACGTTCGGCGCGGCCGGGGCGTACGTGATGGGGCGCCGGATGGCCGACGGGGGTGAGGTGCCCTGGGGTGAGGAGCCGCCATTCCGCGCGCCGGTCTTCGTCGTCACCCACCGCCCGCGCCAACGTCTGCTGCGCGAAGGGGGCACCAGCTTCACCTATGTCACCGATGGCGTGACCAGCGCCGTCGAGCAGGCGCGCGCCGTGTCCGGCGGCAAGTACGTCGCCGTGGCGGGAGGCGGCAGCCTGGTGCGGCAGGTGCTCAAGGCTGGCCTGCTCGACGAACTGGAGCTGCACGTCGTACCGGTCGTGCTCGGCACCGGTCTCCGGCTGTTCGACGCGGACCTCGACCTCGGCGAAAAGGAGGCGGTCGAGCTGACGCCGACCCGGGTCCTCCACACCCCACTGGTAACCCACATCCGGTACGCGGTGCGCGGTCGCGCCCCGCTCGTGCTCGACGATCGAGGCAGCGGCGGCGGCCCGACGGCGATGCGGTGACCCGTCGGCGATCGGCCTCTACAGCCGG
Organism: Micromonospora sp. NBC_01638; assembly: GCF_045209745.1. NCBI lineage: Bacteria > Bacillati > Actinomycetota > Actinomycetes > Micromonosporales > Micromonosporaceae > Micromonospora > Micromonospora sp. NBC_01638. The sequence goes on along the minus strand of NZ_CP109273.1, from coordinate 2,378,222 downwards.
GACAGCACCAGCAACCGGTTGCCGTCGGGGTCGGTGACCCGAGCCGACCGCTCACCCCACGGCTGGTCGACGGGCTCCTCCGTCACGGTTGCTCCGCCAACACGCAGCGCGCCCACGGCTGCGTCGCAGTCGTCGGCATAGACACACAGCTCCCAGCGGTGTGAGTCGGTCGGCTCGCCAGCCTCCGGGTTGGCGGCCAGGCCGAGCTCGCTGTTGCCCAGTCGGAGTGCGACGAACTCCGGGTCGCCGTCCTCGGGGAACCGGTAGGTCAGCTCAAAGCCGACCACGTCCCGGTAGAACGCGATCAGTCGTGGCAGGTCGGGTGTCGTCACGATCGGAAAGGCTTCGGTGAACACGGACCACCTCCAAGCCGGACAGTAGCCGGTGCCGAGGCTCAGGAGGAACCACCACGGTCGATCCCGGCGAGTGTCGTCGCCTCGCCGGAACTCTTGTGCAAAACGATTTGCAGTGCAAACCTAATGGTAGTGCAGCAGTAGTCGAGCGGCCTGGAGGTCACCGTGTCGGAGCAACCGAGCACTACGCCGAACAGCAGGGACACACCTGAAGAGCTCCTGGCGTCGGTGGCCGCCCTCCGGCGCCACACCCGGATCACCCGGCACGCCTACTGGTTGCCACTCCTGCTGTTCGGCGTCCTCATGGCAGGGGCCGCACCCCTGTACGTCGAGTCGGTCGAATCACCCGATCTGCGCGTTTCGCAGGACAACCCCGCACTGACCGGCCTCGGTGGGGACTTCCTCGAACGCTCGGCAGCCCTCGGCTGGTATTGGCTAGTGGCGCTCATCGGCGGCTACCTGCTCAGCCTCGGGTGGTATCGGTGGCACGGTGCACGGGTGGGCGTGCAGACCCCGACCCGGGCGTACGTCATTGCCGGCCTGGTGGGCACCCTGGTCGGGCTCGTGCTGCCGATCGTGCTGCGGTTCCTGTTGCTCAACGCGGCGACGGTGATCTCGAACGGAACCAGTTGGGCGACCACACCGCTGTTGGGCATCTCCAATCGCGGCATGCTTCCGCACCTGGTCATCGCGATGGGTCTGCTGGTCCTGGCTCGACTGGAACGCAGTCGTGGCCTGACGGTCGTGGCCGTGGCCTACGCCGCCGCGGTCATCCTCGTGAACATCTACTTCCAGACCGCGGACTTCGAGTCGGGGGACCTGAACCGCTACAGCTTCATGCTGGCGGCCCTGCTGCCAGCACCGATCCTGCTCGTCGGTGGCAGCATCGCTCTTTTCACCACGGGTAAGAGGTCGGCGTGAGCAGTGCAGACGGTCCCCATGGAGCGGCCACCGGCCCCGGCAACGACGGGCACCCGACGAACGGGCTCAGCGACACCGTCCACCAGCGCAACCGGCTCGGCATCCTCACCATCGCCGCGGAGGCCGAGCGAGTGGAGGTCTCCTACCTCCGCAACGCGCTCGAACTCACCGCCGGCAACCTCTCCCGACACCTCGCAGTGCTGGAGGAAGCGGACCTGATCCAGATCGAGAGGGGCTACCACGGCCGCAGACCCAAGACCTGGATCAGGATCACCCCGCAAGGGCAGGCGGCACTGGCTGCCGAAATCAACGCGCTGCGGGAACTCCTCCGGCGCCACCAACAGTTTCGGGCATCCACCTGACGCGAGCGCGTCGGCCGGGCGTCCGGTAGTCCTCCTCCCCTCGGTCGCGATCGGTGGCATATCGATCGAAGCCACCGTCCGTTTTCCGCCAGCCACGATCTGCGACGCCTGCCAGAGTTGCCGACGGCGTATCACCACCGGAGGTCAACCAGCATGCATCGCGTCATCGAGCCCCGGGTGCTTTATTTCGGCACCCCTGTTGTCCTGATCAGCACCTGCAACGAGGACGGCTCAGCGAACCTCGCCCCGATGTCGTCGGCTTTCTGGGTAGGCCACTCGGGAATGCTCGGCTTGGACGAGACCTCACAGACAACCCACAACCTGCGGCGAAGCAGGCAATGCGTGTTGAACCTCGCGGACCCCGCGCTCGTATCCTCAGTCGACAGATTGGCGCTGCTGACCGGGAGCCGGACAGTGCCGTCACACAAGCGGGCCAAGGGTTACCGCCACGAGGCGGACAAGTTCGCCGCAGCCGGCCTGACCCCGGCCCCGTCGGACAAGGTCGATCCGCCACGTGTCGCGGAATGTCTCATCCAACTTGAAGCGACGGTGAACCGGATCCACGCCTTCGGCGAGCCCGACTCGGGCGTTGTGGCGGTCGACGTTCAGGTGGTACGGGTGCATGTCGAGGAGAACCTCCTCATGCCCGGAACCGATCGTTACATTGACCCGGACAAGTGGGATCCGCTGGTCATGAAGTTCCTAGAGTTTTACGGCGGGGGACACAACCTGCACCCGTCCCGCTTGGCGAAGGGCTGGGGCGCCCCGGTCCTGACCCGAACCCTGCCCCAACCCTGAGGCGACCCTGACGCGCCCCGGAACTAACCCTGCAGGCCGTGGCGATTCCTCTGCACCGGAGAAAGGCTGGGGTCATGACCCATTCGGCACAACCTCTCTGGCCAGGCGATACGCGCCGCGCAGTGGAGTTGAAGAACGTCAGCCGCTACCGCCACCCCCTCGCCTTCTACGTCCTCGCCACCGCCATCCCGTGGGCGCTGTGGTTCACCGCTGCCTGGCTGTCGAACCAGCCCAATCCCAGTCAGACCACCATCGCCGTCATGACCGGCCTCGGCCTGGCCGGTCTCGCCGCCCCGGTCGTCGTGGCGATCTGGTTCATCCGCAGGGACGGGCTCACCCGCGACGTCCTCACTCGCCTGGTCGCGCCGCGCGGCACTCGCGCCTGGGTCTGGCTGGCGGCCGTCGCCCTGCTCCCCGCTGCCCTGCTCGTCGCCACCGCGATCTCCATCCCGTTCGGCTACGACCTCTCGCAGTTCGAGTTCCGCAACGGATTTTCGTTCGCCTCGGGCCTGCTGCCGGCGTGGATCACGCTCCTCCTGGCCCCCGTCCTGGAGGAGATCGCCTGGAAAACCTACGGCACGGATGCGCTCGTGTCCCGGATGAAGGTCCTGTGGGCGTCGCTGGTGTTCGGTGTCGTCTGGGTGCTGTGGCACGTGCCGCTCGGCTTCATCAAGGGCTACTACCAGGCGGAGGTCGTCGAGGAGGGCGCGATCCACAGCCTCAACCTCGCAGTTTCGCTGATACCGTTCGTCATCCTGATGAACTGGCTCTACTACCGCGCTGGCCGCAGTGTCCTTGTCGCGATCGTCTTCCACCTCGCCGCCAACTTTGGCAACGAGCTTTTCCTTACGCACCCGGACACCAAGGTAATCCAGACCGCCCTGCTGCTGGTGCTGTCCGTCATCGTGGTCTGGCGCGATCGGGAGCTGTTCCTGACGCCCCCCGCACGCCGCGCGTGACCCAGCCGGGGCCCTGCGCCCGAGGTGGCGGGAAATCTACCAGCACACCGCCCGCGAGCAGGACGAGCAGATCGCCGACGCGCTCAGTTCGCAGATCAAGAAGAGCCAGGATCGGGCACGCAGCGGGCACGGCAAGCGCAAGAAGTAATAGCAACGAATAAGGCCCCAGCCAGGAAAGCTGTCCTGAGCTGGGGCCTCACGGTGGAGCGGGTGACGGGAATCGAACCCGCACTGTCAGCTTGGGAAGCTGATGTTCTGCCATTGAACTACACCCGCAGGCGGCACCACTGTACCCGAGTCGCCGAGCCCGTGCACCCAGGCACCCCGCCCGGCGTAGCTCATCCGCGTACACCCGCTGCCGGCTCCGTCACGACGGGGCCGGCAGCGGCGTCGTTGGGCCGTGGTCAGGCGGCCGTGTACTGGATGTCACGACTGAGAATGGTCGGGCGTGCCTGCGGTACGGCGAGCGGCGCGGCCGCCGCCGACGGGGCGTGCGGGTCGAGCCAGACCCGCACGGCCGGCCGACCCGGCGCGAGACCCGGAATGCCCGCGGTGGGCTGCTCGCGGCGGGTCAGCATCGCCACGTCGACGGTGAACTCGAACAGCCGCCAGTCGGCCTGCGGCTCTGCCCGGGCGCCCTGCGCCAACCGGGCGACCCGCGCCGGATCGGTCACCGGACGGGCGCGCCCCGCCACGTACGCCTCGTCGTCGCTCTCCTCCGGAGGGAACGAGTGCAGCGCGTAACGGCCGTCGCGTTCGAGGTCACGGCGCTTCGGGGAGTCGATGATGAAGCAGAACAGACCCTCGTCGGTGATGACCGGGGAGACCGGATGGACTCGGGGCCCGCCGTCGGCGCGGACCGTGGCCAGGTAGCCGAAGCCCGGCCCGTACTGCTGGAGGAGAACGCGGATCCCGTCGGCGAGTCGGGGCTCGTCGGCGGCGAATTCGGACCAGGAAGCCATGCGAGCATTCTATCGAACAACTGTACGAGCAGCGAGCTCGACGCGCTGGTCACCGGCACCGAATCCGACGGCTTTGGGCACCGCCGCTATGGTTGTCCGATGCTGCTCTCCGACCGCGACCTGGTCTCCGAGATCAAGGCCGGCACGCTGGGCCTGGAGCCGTTCGAGCCCACCCTGGTCCAACCGTCCAGCATCGACGTGCGACTCGACCGGCTGTTCCGGGTGTTCAACAACCACCTTTACACACACATCGACCCGGCCATGCAGCAGGACGACCTGACCTCCGTGGTCGAGGTGCCCGACGGTGAGCCGTTCGTGCTGCACCCCGGGGAGTTCGTGCTCGCCTCGACACTGGAGGTCATCTCGCTGGGCGACCAGCTCGCCGGCCGGCTCGAAGGGAAGAGCTCGCTGGGTCGGCTCGGGCTGCTCACGCACTCCACCGCCGGCTTCATCGACCCGGGCTTCTCCGGTCACGTGACGCTGGAGCTCTCGAACGTGGCGAACCTGCCGATCACCCTCTGGCCAGGCATGAAGATCGGGCAGCTCTGCATCTTCCGGCTCTCCTCGCCGGCCGAGCACCCGTACGGCTCGGTGGTCTACGGCTCGCGCTACCAGGGCCAGCGGGGGCCGACGCCGAGCCGCGCCTGGCAGCACTGGCGCACCTGGCCCACCCGCTGAGCGGTACGACAGCCAGACGACGAGGGCCCGCCGCGACGAATCGCGACGGGCCCTTCGGTCACCCCTGATCAGCCTGGGCGGCCGTAGCTGTGGATCGGGCCGTCGTCGACCTTCTTCATCTTGACCGGTTGACCGGCCTGCGAGGCGTGCACCACCCAGCCACCGCCGACGTACATGCCGACGTGGTGGATGTCGCTGTAGTAGAAGACCAGGTCGCCGGGGCGCAGGTCGGCCTTGCTGACGTTCTTGGTGGCGCGGCTCTGCGCGGCGGCGTTGTGCGGCAGCGACACACCGGCCTTCGCCCAGGCGGCCAGCATCAGCCCGGAGCAGTCGTACGAGTTCGGGCCCTCGGCACCCCAGACGTAGGGCTTGCCGATCTGCGCGCAGGCGAACTTGACCGCCGTGCCCGCAGCGCCACCGGGATAGCTGCCGGGGCAGGGCGCCGGGCGCAGCGAACCGCCGCCACCGTTGCCGTACACCTTGATGCGCAGCTTCTGCAGCCGGTCGATCTCCTCGTTGATCTGCTTCTTCTTCGCCGCCAACTGGGCCTCGGTACGGGTCAGCTGGGCCACCATCTCGTCCAGCGGCGCCTTCTGCTTCGCCAGCTCATCGCGGAGGTCGGCCACCTGCCGCACGTCCTGCTGCTGGTTGTGCGCGAACCGGTCGAGCATCTCGAGCTGGCCAACCACCTCGCTGGGCGATCGACTGCCCAGCACCGCGTTGACGGTCGAGACGTTCTCGCCCTTGTACGCGCGCACGGCCAGCGCGCTGACCTTGTTCATCGCAGCGTCGACCTGGCGCTCCAGCGGGCCGATCCGGGCGGCCAGCGCGTCCGCCTGCTTGCGCTTGGCGGCGAGGTCGGTCCGGGTGGCGTTGTGCCGTTCGATGATCGGTTCGAGTTTGTTCCAGTCGGCGTCGATCTGGCGCTCGATCTCGGCGACGGACGGATCGGCGTGGGCCGCCGTGGCGCTGCCCGTCAGGACGACGGCGACGCCGGCCAGCGCGGCGAGAGCGGTGGTGAAGCGGGACCAGCGTGAGCGCGGCGCGATCGACGTCGGGCCGGCTGCTGCCGGCCGCTCGGACGACGGCCGCGGGGCATGGAGTGCCACCGGGTTCCGTACTCCTTCTTCCTGACCGCCTACCGGGTTAGCTGACGGGTTCGGGCGGGAAGTCGGCGCCCTACCGCAGTGGCTGCGGATTCACCCCGAGGGACCTGGGTCCCCGGTTCGCTCGGAAACGACTCGGCGGTGTCGGTCCGTTACCGCCCGGGCTGGGCGGAACTGATATCGGGCCGACGAATGACCAGAGTAGAGACGCCTGTTACCGATCCGCAACCCGTGCGGCCGTGACACTCCGTACCGATCAGGGAGGGTGACGGACCGTACGCGAAGATTTCTTTCCTGACGCGTCGACAGATAGAAAGGTATTGACGCAGGCTCCCGGGCGGCGCGAAGGTGACCTCACCTTCATCCCGTGGAATTTAGGGGGTTCGATGCACCATCCAACCCTGTCGCTCCGGCGGCGCGCACTGCTCACCGCCGCCGTGGTCGCCGCAGCGACCGCGGTACCGCTACCCGCCGGCGCTGCCGCCGCCGCACCCACCGCCGACCGCCAGCAGCAGTACGCCGCGGCGGCAGCGGAGTACGGCGTGCCGACCGGCGTGCTGCTCGGCGTCTCCTACCTGGAGTCCCGCTGGGACAGCAACGCCGGCACACCGAGCACCAGCGGCGGCTACGGCCCGATGCACCTGACCGACGCCCGCCACGTGGTCGCCCTGCCTGGGCGCGGCCACCACGACACCGGCGCCGAGGACCCGCGTGGCGACGACTCCCGACCCGCGCTGGCGCCCGCTCCTCGGCAGGCCGAAGACCCCGCGCCGCCCACCGCCGCGTTGCAGACCGTGGACACCGCCGCAGCGCTGACCGGCGCGGCACCCGAGGCGCTGCGCACCGACGCGAGCGTCAACATCCGGGGCGGGGCGGCACTGCTCGCCGCGTACCAACGGGAGCTGGGCGCGCCGGTTGGCGCCGGCACCGACCCGGCTGCCTGGTACGGCGCGGTGGCCCGCTACGCCGGTGCGGACAGCGCCGATGCCGCAGCGGCCTTCGCCGACGAGGTCTTCACCACGATCAGCGCCGGCGAGTCCCGGGTGACCGACGACGGCCAGCGGATCACGCTGCCGGCCCGCGCGGTACAGCCGGAGCGTTCCTGGCTGGACCGACTGGGCCTGCGCCGCCTGGCCCGCCCGGACGGGCTGGAGTGCCCCCGCACCATCTCCTGTGAGTGGATCCCCGCGCCCTACGAGGCGTTCGGCGACGGGGACTACGGCAACCACGACCTCTCCGACCGGCCCGCACGGCAGAAGATCGAGTACATCGCCATCCATGACACCGAGGCAAGCTGGGCGACCACCCTGAAACTCGTCCAGGACCCGACCTACGTGAGCTGGCACTACTCGCTGCGCTCGGTGGACGGGCACATCGCCCAGCACGTGAAAACCAAGGACGTCGGCTGGCACGCCGGAAACTGGTACGTCAACGCCAAGTCGATCGGGCTGGAACACGAGGGCTTTGCCGCGCAGGGCACCTGGTACACCGAGGCGATGTACCGGACGTCGGCGAAGCTGGTCCGACACCTCGCGCTGCGGCTGGGCATCCCCCTGGACCGCCAACACATCATCGGCCACGACAACGTGCCCGGCACCGTCGCATCGACCGTACGCGGAATGCACTGGGACCCGGGACCGTACTGGGACTGGACGCACTACTTCGACCTGCTGCACGCGCCGCGACTGGACACCGGCACCCCGGCCACCGGGTTGGTCCGAATCGACCCGAACCACGCCACCAACCAGCCGGCGTTCACCGGATGCGTCACCCCTGCCGTGCCGTGCACGCCGCGCGGATCCTCGTCGGTGGTGCTGCACACCGCGCCATCCTCGGACGCGCCACTGGTGAACGACATCGCGCTGCGCCCTGACGGCACCCCGAACACCATGGAGGTGTCGGATCACGGCGCCCGGGCCTCCGCCGGCCAGACGTACGCGCTGGCCGGCCGGCAGGGCGACTGGACGTCCATCTGGTACCTCGGGCAACGGGCGTGGTTCCACAACCCGGCGTCCGCGCCGACCGCCAGTTGGACCGTCGGCATGGTGGCCACCCCGAAGCCCGGACGGGCCACGATCCCGGTGTACGGACGGGCGTACCCGGAGCAGACGGCCTACCCGGCCGGGGTGCCCTACCAGGCGATCTCGCCGCTGCAGTACACCCTTGCTGCCGGGCAGCGGTACGCCGTCGGCGCGGTGCTGGCCGGTGAGTACTACCGGGCCAGCACGTTCGACGGCTCCTCCCCCGGCGACTGGACGGTGATCCGCGGCAAGAACCGGTACGCGCAGATCCAGTTCGGCCACCGCATCATGTACGTCGACCTGGCCGACGTGCAGTTGCTGCCGTCCCCGGTGGGCGCACCCCGCTGAGCGACCACGACGGCCCCCGGTCGGGTGACCGGGGGCCGTCGTCGTGCCTGTGGGGATCAGCCGGGTCTGCGGAACCCGGCGACCGGCATGGTGTTGATGCTGGACACCTGCACCGGTTTGCCGGCCCGGGGGGCGTGCACCATCTGGTTGTTGCCCAGATACAGCCCGACATGACTCAGGCCGGAGAAGAAGAAGACCAGGTCACCGGGGCGGGCGTCGGCTCGTGAGACGGCCTTACCCTCGTTCCACTGGTCACCCGTGTGGTGGGTGAGGCTGATGCCGGCCGCCTTGTAGGCGTACTGGGTCAGCCCCGAGCAGTCGAACGAGTTCGGGCCGGTGGCGCCCCAGACGTACGGCTTGCCGACCTTCCCGCAGGCGGTCCTGATCGCGGTACGGGCGGCCGCGCTCACCACTCCGTTGATGGTCGGGCAGTCCGCGGTCACGACCGAGGTCTTGGGCATTGACGCCTCGAGCTGCTTGATCTCGACGTCGATCTGCTTCTTCTTGGCCGCCAGCTCGTTCTGCTGCTTGGTCTGGGTGACGATCAGCGCGTCCAGCTTCTGCTTCTCGCCGTCGTACTTGTCCCGCACGGCCAGGATGCCCGCGACCTCCTTGCGCTCCTGCGCGGCCAGGCGGTCGAGGACGGTGAGCTGCTCGGTGAGCGTGTCCGGCTTGGCGCTGACGAGCAGTGCGCCGATGTCGTGCGAGGGACCCGAGATGTAGTAGCGGGAGGCGAGGTCGCCGACCCGGTTGAGCGCCAGTTCGCTCTGCAGCGCCAGCGGCTCGATCTTTTTCTGCAGGTCCGTCGACTTCTTCCGGTTGACCTTCAACTGCGCCCGGACCTTGTTGTACTGCTCGATGGTGGGCTCCAACTGCTCCCACTTCTTGTCGATCTGCGCCTCGATCTCGTCCACCGTGGGTTCGGCGTGTGCCGGCGCGGCCAGCAGACCGGCACCGACCGTCGCGGCGGCGACCAGGACGAGTAGACGATGAGCGACGCGGCGCAGCCCACCCGACCGAGCAGACGATTTCAGGTCGTGACGATGAGGGGGCATGGTTGCCACCGGCACCGACTCCTTTGCAACCGACCGCCGGGCGCCTCGCGTGCGGGAAGGGCCGAGGCAGACGACCCACAGCGGTCGGTGCCTCACATTAGGGAAGCTCGGGGCGGTAATCAAGGTGAGCAGAGCAACCATCACTGTCGTGCAACTGCCTGCACACCAAGGGTATTGGTCCATCACCCAACGATTGCAGTCAATACGTCATCGAGTGTGACCACACCGAGAGGGCGTCGGCCGTCGCTGACCAGCACCATGTGCCGCCTTTCGCGGCGCATGGCCAGCAGCAGGTCGGCAAGCGTACGCTCCGGCGGCACCACCGCCAGCGGCCGGTAGACCCGGGCCGGCACCGGCGCGCGGCGACCCGGGCCGGCGTACCCGAGCACGTCCTTGACGTGCACGAACCCGAGCACCCGACGGGTCGACCGCTGCACCACCGGAAACCGGGACCGGCCGGTACGGGTCGCCAACACCTCCAGCGACGCCGGCGAGACGTCCTCGGCCACCGTCACCACCGTCGACCACGGTTGCAGCGCGTCCGCCGCCGTACGGGTGTGCAGGGCCAGGGCACCGGTGATCCGAACGTGCTGCTCCTCGTCGAGCAGACCCTCGGTACGCGCCTGGGAGACAAGCCCGGCCAACTCCTCGGCGGTGAACACCGTCTTCACCGCCTCGGACGCCTCGATCCGCCACAGTGCGAGCACCCGGCGGGCCGCCCACTTCATCGCGATGAGCAGCGGCTTGGTGGCCACACAGAACGCCAGCATCGCCGGGCCGAGCCAGAGCGCGGAGACCTCCGGACCGGCCAGCGTGATGTTCTTCGGCACCATCTCGCCGACGACCGTGTGCAGAAAGACCACCACGCCCAGCGCCAGCACGAACGCCACCGGGTGCACCGCCCGATCGGGCAGGCCGGCCGCGTGGAACGGCGGCTCCAGCAGATGGGCCAGCGCCGGCTCGGCAATCGCGCCCAGACCCAGCGAACAGACCGTGATGCCGAGCTGCGCGCCAGCGATCATCAACGGGATCTGGTTCATCGCCGACAACGCCCACCGGGCACGCTTCGATCCGGCGGCCAGCGGCTCGATCACCGTCCGGCGGGACGCGATGAGCGCGAACTCACTGCCCACGAAGAACCCGTTGCCGAGCAGCAGCAGGACGGTCACCAGCAACTCAGTCATCGTCGTCCGGCTCCGCCGGGCGCAACACCCGGACCTGCTCGATCCGGTGCCGCTCCACCTCCACCACGGTGAACTCCCAGCCGCCCGCCTCGACGGTCTCGCCGGCCAGCGGGATGTGCCCGAGCCGGGCCATCAGGAACCCGGCCAACGTCTCGTACGGCCCCTCGGGCAGCCGGAAGCCGGTCTGCTCGGCCAACTCGTCGGAGCGCAGCACCCCGTCGACCAGCACGGTGCGCTCACCGCCGGGCACGGTCAGCTCGACCGGACCGGCGTCGTCCACGCTCGCCGGGTCGAACTCGTCGGCGATCTCCCCGACCAACTCCTCGACGAGGTCCTCGATCGTCACGACCCCGTCCGTGCCGCCGTACTCGTCGACCACGATGGCCAGGTCCGCGCCAGCCGCCTTCAACGCGGTCAGCACGCCGTCCAGGTTCAGGCTCTCCGGTACGTACACCGGTTCGCGGGCCACCGAGCCGACCATGGTCGACGCCCGGTCGGCCAGCGGCACGCCCAGCGCGTCTGGCACACCGGCCACGCCGGTCACCAGGTCCAGGGTTTCCTCGTACACCGGAAAGCGGGTTCGCCCGGTCCGCCGGGACGCCTCGAGCAGCTCGGCCACGGTGGCGGTGACGCGCAGCGCGACCACGTCCACCCGGGGGGTCATCGCCTCAGCGGCCCGCTTGTCGCCGAACCGGATGGTGCGGCGCAGCAGCATCGCGGTGTCCGTCGGCAACGCGCCGGCCCGGGCCGAGATGGCCGCCAGCAGGCCCAGCTCCTCCGGCGAACGGGCACTGGCCAGCTCCTCCTGCGGCTCCACGCCGAGCGCCCGGACCAGCCGGTTCGCCGAGCCGTTCAATCCCCGGATCACCCAGCCGAACGTCCGGGAGAAGGTGTGCATCGGGCCGGCCGTGGCCAGCGCCGCCGGCATGGGCCGGGCCAGCGCCGCGTTCTTCGGCACCAACTCACCGAAGAGCATGGAGATCAGCGTGGCCAGGGCCAACGCGAAAAACGGGGTGAACCGCTCGGTGCTGTCCCCGACCATCGGGCGCAGCAGCGGGGCGAAGATCCGGGCCAGGGCCGGCTCGGCCAGGTAGCCGGTGAGCAGCGCGGTGATGGTGATGCCGAGCTGCGCCCCGGAGAGCTGGAAGGAGAGTTCGCGCAACGCTGTGCGTACCGTCAGGGCGGCCTGGTCGCCCGCGGCGGCCCGCCGGTCGATCTCCGCGCGGTCGACCGTGACCAGGGCAAACTCGGCCGCGACGAAGAACGCGTTGCCCGCGGTCAGCGCAACGAAGCCGACCAGGGGCAACAGCGTCGTCAAGAGTAGGCCGTCGATGTCGCCTCACCTCGGCGAAATTCTTGCACGACGGCGGCGACCCCTTGGGGGCCGCCGCCGTCGATGTTCAGATCCCAGGTGTACGCGGCTCAGCCGCCGATCGGCGCGGTCTCCTTGCCGCCCTGCGGCTGCTCCGGCTTGACCGAACGAAGCAGCACGCTCGCCACGTCGATGACCTCGACCTGCTCGCCGGCGCCCTTGCCGTTGACCCCGTCGTTGAGCATCGTCGAGCAGAACGGGCAGCCGACAGCGACCGTCTTCGCCCCGGTGGCCATGGCCTCCTCGACCCGGTCCACGTTGATCCGCTTGCCGATCTTTTCTTCCATCCACATCCGGGCACCGCCAGCGCCGCAGCAGAAGGAACGCTCGCTGTTACGCGGCATCTCGGTGAGCTCGCCCGCGATGGCGTCACCAAGGACCTCACGGGGGGCCGCGAAGATCCGGTTGTGCCGACCCAGGTAGCAGGGGTCGTGGTAGGTGACGCCACCGTCGACCGGTTGCACCGGGGTGAGCTTGCCGGTGGCGACCAGGTGGGCCAGCAGTTGGGTGTGGTGGACCACCTCGAACTCCCCGCCGAGCTGGCCGTACTCGTTGCCCAGGGTGTTGAAGCAGTGCGGGCAGGTCGCGACGATCTTGCGCTTGGCCTTGTCTCGGCCCTCGAACGCCTCGTTCAGCGTCTCCACGTTCTGCTGGGCGAGCATCTGGAAGACGAACTCGTTGCCGATCCGCCGCGCCGGGTCACCGGAGCAGGTCTCGCCCTCACCCAGGATCGCGAACGTGACGCCCGCCTCGTTGAGCAGCGTGGCCACCGCGCGGGTGGTCTTCTTGGCCCGGTCCTCGAACGCACCGGCGCAGCCGACCCAGAACAGGTACTCGAAGTCGTCCACCTCGCCGACCCGGGGCACCTCGAAGTCCAGACCCTTGGTCCAGTCCTCGCGGGTGTTCTGCGGAGCGCCCCACGGGTTGCCCTTGTTCTCCAGGTTGCGCAGCATCACGCCGGCCTCGGAGGGGAAGCTCGACTCGATCAGCACCTGGTAGCGGCGCATGTCGACGATGTGGTCCACGTGCTCGATGTCCACCGGGCACTGCTCGACACAGGCGCCGCAGGTGGTGCAGGACCAGAGCACGTCCGGGTCGATGACACCGCCCTCCTCGGCGGTGCCGATCAACGGCTTGTTGGCCTCGGCCAGGGCCAGGACGTCCAGGTGGGCGAGCTGAGCCTGGGTGGCCTTCTCCTCGCCGGTCAGGTCCTTGCCGCCACCGGCCAGCAGGTAGGGCGCCTTGGCGTACGCGTGATCCCGCAGGCTCAGCACGAGCAGTTTGGGCGACAACGGCTTGCCGGTGTTCCAGGCCGGGCACTGCGACTGGCAGCGACCGCACTCGGTGCAGGTGCTGAAGTCCAGGAGGCCCTTCCAGCTGAACTGCTCGACGTGGGCGACGCCGAACTGGTCCTTCTCCGGGTCGGCCTCCTCGAAGTCGAGCGGCTTGCCCTGACTCGTCATCGGGCGCAGCGCGCCGAGGCCGGAGCCGGCGGGCCGGGCCGGCTCGCGCTTGAAGAAGATGTTGGGGAACGCCAGGAAGCGGTGCCAGGCGACGCCCATGGTGACGTTCAGGGAGATGACGATCAGCCAGGTCATCGAAATGGCGATCTTGATGGCCGCGGCGACGCTGACCCCGTCCTCCCAGGCCGGCAGCACCGCACCGACGGCGTGGCTGACCGGAGTGGCCCAGAACGCGAACTCGAAGTGGTCGGTGGCGACCTTGAAGCCCCGGATCACGAAGCCGAAGATCAGGACCAGCAGCACGATCCACTCGACGAAGTAGCCCTGCCACATGGTCGAGCCGGTGAACCGGGACCGCCCGCCCGGCCGGGTCGGCCGGTTGCGGAGCCGGATCGCCATCAGCACCAGGATTCCCACCAGACCCAGCACCCCGATGATCTCGGTAACCAGACCGAAGATCGTCCAGCGCCCGATGATCGGCAGGCCACCGCCCGTGGTGACCACCTCGAAGTACGCCTCGAGCACCAGCAGCGACAGGACAACGAAGCCGACCATCACGAACCAGTGCGCGGCACCCACCACGCCCCACTTGAGCATCCGGGTGTGGCCGGCAGTCTCCACCAGCATGGTCCTGGCGCGGGTGACCTTGTCGGTGAACCGCTCCGGCGCGGGCTGCCCGAGCCGGATGACTGCCACCATCTTCAGGACCGCACGCACCGCAAGCCACACCGCCACGGCGGTGATGGCGGCCGCGAGGATCGTGGTGACGATCTGGACGCTGCCCATCGAGTTGGCCTCCCCGGTCTGCTGCCTGATGACCTCGCCCTGCTCGGTCATGCAGTGCAGCCTACGCGAAGGTTACCCAGCAGTAACGTGAGTCATCTCGCAGTAGGCCACGCCGCCTGCGGACACCATAGGGTGCCCCGCCCGATCCTGTCGGGCAGGGGCACGGTGGAGTGACGCGAAACCGCCGGCGCGACGGCCGAGCCGGCTCAGCGCCAGCGGGAGAGCAACGCCAGCGAAGCGACCATCGCTCCGAAGCCGACTGCGAGGTTCCAGTAACCCCACGCCGTGACCGGGTACTGCTGCTCGGACAGGTAGTAGAGCACCAGCCAGCCGATCCCAGCGACGATCAAGGCGACCGCGGTGATCGGCAACCACACCGGGCTAGGCTTGCTCGACGACGACGCCGTCGTCGGACGGACGTCCGTCGGCGGGGTGTACACCTTCTTCTTACGGACCTGAGACTTGGGCACGACGCTCTCCAGAGGGGTGACGACCTCGTCCGGCCTGACAACCGGGCGCGGAGACGACGGTCCATGGCCAATAATGTTCGACAGCTAGCGTAGTCCCGATTGCCCGCCCGGACCACAAATGAGGTCAGGCCGGTGCACGGAGTGACCGAAATAGGCGGGACTGTTCGCATCACCGTCCCGGCCGGGGCGGAACGATCCCCGATACGCGGAAGGAACGCTCGGTGGAGTACACATCCGGCGCAACCTCCTGGCAGAAGGCCCTCCGACGGGCCGCCGCCGGGCTGCTGCCCCGGCGACCGCGTCAACGCCGACCGGGCTGGTCGATCGGGGTGCCCCTGATCGCCGCCGCGGCGGGACTGCTCTTCACCACCACCGCGACCACCGCCGGCGGCACCGCTCTGCGCGAGGACCGGCGGCCCCAGCTCAACCAGCTCATCGAGGACCGTCGCGAGCAGGTGGCAGCAGGCGAACGCCGTGCCGCCACACTGCGCGGCGAGGTCGAGGACCGGACCAACACGCTGGCCGGCTCGGACGCCCCGATCAAGGATCAGCAGAATCGCGCCCAGGGCAGTCTCCAGGCCGCCGGGTTCACCGCGCTCACCGGCCCCGGGGTCACGGTCGAACTGAACGACGCGCCACAACTCGACCGGACCCAGTCGGACGCCAGCAACGACGACCTGGTGGTGCATCAGGGTGACGTGCAGGCCGTGGTCAACGCCCTCTGGGCCGGCGGAGCGGAGGCCATGTCAATCATGAACGTCCGCGTGCTCGCGACCAGCGCGGTACGCTGCGTCGGTAACACCCTGCTGCTCCATGGTCGGGTGTACTCCCCACCGTTCAAGATCGTAGCAATCGGCGATCCCGCTGCCCTCCAGCAGGCCCTCGCCAGCTCTGAGGGAGTCCAGTGGTTCAAGGACGCGGTCGACGACTACCAGCTCGGCTACAAGGAGACGACCTCCACGGTGCGAGTCCCCGCATTCGAGGACTCGACCGCCCTGCGCTCGGCCACGGTGCCTGAATGAGCGGGCCGGACGAACCTCGCGACGGGCGACACCGGGACCAGACCGACGAGCCAACCGCTTTCCTGCCCAAGGTCGACCGCCCCGCACCGACACCCGCGCGACCGGCCCAAGCCGGCAATTGGCCCGAGCCGGTGCTGCCCACCCGGCCTGGTGTGTCGCGCCCGCCGGCGGCGACCCCGGAGCCTCCCCGCGCGGCCGAGCCTCCCCGCACCGCTGGTCCTCTCCGCGGCCCTGGTCCTCTCCGCACCCCTGAGCCGCTTCAGAACGACCGGGCGGCCGTGCCGCCGCCGGGCCGCACCGAGCACCCGCCGCGGCCCGAGCATCCGGCGCGGCCGAGCACCGGCCGACCCGACCCGACCCACACCCCGGGTCCCCCGAGTGTCGACGCCCCGCCGCCCTGGCCCGGCAGTGCCGCTCCCGGCCTGGGCCCGGCCGGAGGCCCGGGTACGCCCGGCGGGGCGCCGACCAGCCCAGGCACGCCAGGTGAGATGCCGACCCGGCCGACGACCCCCGGGACGCCCAGCCGGCCTGTCCCGTCCGGGCCCACGACTCCGCCGGTGGCCGACTCACCGACCGCGTTCATACCCCAGCTCGCCGCCAGGCCTCCGCGCCCGACCGGCTCCCCAGCCGCCCCGGTCTCACCGGCCGCTTCCAACCGCGCCTCGGCGACCGGGCAGGACCGTTCCTCTCTGGCCAGGCCGGGCCGCGTCTCTCCCGCTGGAGCGGATCGCGTCGCCGACCCTGCCGCGACCGCGTTGATTCCCGCCGTGCCCGCGACACCCGTCAGCAGGCCGCCAACTGCGGACATGACAGCGCTGATGGGTGCCGTCCCCCGCACGGCGGTCCCCGAAGAGCCGACCGGCGGCGGCGACAACCCCGCTGAGCCTCCCCAACCCCGACGGGGCGAGCGGGTGGTCCAGCTCCGGCCGCACCAGACCGGCGAGGGCTACAAGAGCGTCTACTCCGAGCTCACCCGCCCGTCGCTCGGCTCGCGACTGCGCACCGGCATTCGCATCACCGGCGAGGTCCTGATCACTTTCGGCCTGGTGGTGCTGCTTTTCGCCGGCTACGAGGTCTGGGGCAAGTCGGCCATCGTCGACGCCCACCAGAACGACCTCAACAACGAGTTGACTCAGGCGTGGGGCCCGACCGACGACCCGACGGTCGCCCCGTCGGCCGGGCCGAGCGTCAAGCCGTCCCCGCCGGTACGCGGCAAGCCGCTCGCGGGCCTCTACATCCCCAAGCTCGACAAGAACTGGGTCGTGGTCGAGGGAGTCACCCAGGCCGACATCCGCTACGCCCCGGGCCACTACCCGACCAGTGCGCTGCCCGGCCAGGTGGGCAACTTCTCCGTCGCCGGCCACCGCAACCGGGCCACCTTCTGGCGGCTGGACGAGCTCAGCGAGGGCGACGCGATCGTGGTCGAAGGCAAGACCGACTGGTACGTCTACCTGGTGTCGCAGTCCCGGATCGTCAAGCCGACCCAGGTCGAAGTGGTGGCACCGGTGCCCGGCGAGCCGAACAAGAAGCCGTCCAAGCGGATGCTCACCCTGACCACGTGCAACCCGAAGTTCGACAACTACCAGCGCCTGATCATTCACGCCGAGCTGGACCGCACCCAACCCAAGTCGGCAGGCCGTCCAGCGGAGCTGGGAGGCTGACTGATGTACGCGTTCATCTGGCGCAAGCTGCCGTTCGGCCTGGCCGGAAAGCTGGCCGGCTCGGTGCTGCTCGTGGTCGCCACGGTGGCCCTGCTCTGGTATGTCGCCTTCCCGTGGGCGGAGCCCCTGCTGCCCTTCGACGACGTGCAGGTCGAGTCCGGCGTCCCCGCAGAATCGGGCGACGGCGGCCCGGTGACTCAGGACACCCCGGCCGACGAAGAGCACGAGCTGCCGTACGACACCGACCAGAACAACTCCGCGCCGCCCTCCCCGAGCAGGTGACCATGCGCGTCCTGGTGATCGACAACTACGACTCGTTCGTCTTCAACCTCGTTCAATATCTCGGCCAGCTCGGCGTCGACTGCGAGGTCCGCCGCAACGACGAGATCGACGTCGCCGAGGTGGGCAAGGTGGGCGCCGCCGGCATCCTGCTCTCGCCCGGGCCGGGCAGCCCCGACCGTGCCGGCATCTGCCTGGACGTCATCCAGGAGTACGCGGGCGAGCTGCCGATCTTCGGCGTCTGCCTCGGCCACCAGGCGATCGGCGAGGCGTTCGGGGCGACCGTGACGCGCGCCCCCGAGCTGCTGCACGGCAAGACCTCCGAGGTACGGCACCACTCGGTCGGCGTACTCACCGGCCTGCCCGACCCGTTCACCGCCACCCGGTACCACTCACTGGCCGTGCTGCCCGAGACGCTCCCCGACGAGTTGGAGGTCACCGGCTGGACCGGCTCCGGCGTGGTGATGGCGATGCGGCACCGGACGCTGCCCATCGAGGGCGTCCAGTTCCACCCGGAGTCGGTGCTCACCGAGGGCGGCCACCTGATGCTGGCCAACTGGCTGGCCAGTTGCGGTCACCAGGAGGCGCTGGAACGCGCACCCGCGCTTGCCGCCGACGTCGACGCCCGCCGCCGGGCCGCCTTCGCCACCACCTGAGGCCCCGCAGCTCGGTCGCTGGGCCCGGGACCCCACGCGGAGCCGGGTCAGCTCCGCAGTGCGTTCTGGATCGCCGGATCCGCGGGCGAGCGGACCGCTGGCGCACGGCCTCGGACCGCGTCCCACGCCGCCTTGCCGCTGGCGAAGTAGTCCCGAACCGACTTCTCGGCGAGCAGGGCTGACCCGCAACCGTCGCAGCGGGCGGTCACCCCGTCGACGTCGAGGCCGAGATGCCGGCACAGCGTCACCGCCCGGGACAGGTGGTAGGACTGGGTCACGATCAGGGCCCGCTCGACGCCGTACACCTCACGCGCTCGCGCGCAACTGTCGTAGGTGTCCAGGCCGAACGGGTCGGCCACCACGCGACGCGGATCGACACCGAGCTCGGTGAGGTATGACGTCATCACCGCCGGCTCGTCACCCGACGTGCCACCACCGTCGCCCGACACGAGGACGACCCTGGCCCGCCCGCTGGTCACCAACTCGGCGGCGGTCTCCAAGCGGCCGGCCAGCCGGTTTCCTGGCCGCTGCCGATCAGTCTGCACGGCGGTGCCGAGGACGATCACCACGTCGGCGGCCGGCGCATCGGCCTCGGCATACACGTGGCCGCGTGCGGCGAGCGTCGTCCACAGCCACGGAAGACTGGCGAGCAGCAGCGCGACGAGGCCCAGGACTGCCATGCGTCGAGGCCATCGCCGCACCGGCCCGAGATGCGGCGCCTGTGCGTCAGTCATGCCGAGGCCCGAGGCCCGGGGTGCGGGCCTAATCCTGAGGAAGCCGGGCCGGCGGGGGCGGGAGCGGCAGACCGACGCCGCCCCCGGTGCCGGGGGTGGTCGGCGTGGTCGTCGGGGTGCCCGTCGGCGTCCCGGTGGGCGTCGGATCGGTCTCCGGCTCCGGCTGACTCACCTTGATGATCACCCTCGTGCCGCTCGGCTTCTTGTCCTTGGCGTTCGGGCTCTGATCGGTGACCTTCCCCGCCTCGGCGGCAGGCACCTCCGGCCCGTTCTGCGGGACGGGCGTGAAGCTGGCGTTCCGGAGAACGCGGGTGGCCTCTTCCTGGCTCAGCCCGACGACGTCCGGCACCTCGCGGATTTTGCCGTTCGAGACCGTGAGCGTCACCTTCGTGTCCTCGGGGACGCGCTGCCCCTCCGGCGGGTTCACGCTGAGGACCTCGTCCTGGCTCGCCTCGTCGTCGACCGTCTTGATTTCGTATTTGAGCTTCGCCTCGGTCAGCCGGGCGATGGCGCTCTCCCGCTTGCTGCCCTTGAGCCCGGCGGGGACGGCCACGTCGGGCTTGCCGCCACAGACCTGAATGGTGACCGTGCCGTTCTGCTCCAGCCGGGTGGCGGGCATCGGACTCTGCTTGACGACATTGCCCGGCGTGCAGTCGCTTGCCAGCACCGGATCACCCACCTGCGGCGAGAGACCGGCGTTGCGGATCTCGGCGAACGCAACATCCCTACTCTTGCCGGTGAGGGTGGGCACCGTCTTCTCGGCCTTGTCCTGCTGCTGGCTCCAGAGCAGGGCCGCGACCAGGGCGATCACCGCCAGCACGCCGACCGCGCTGAACATCGCGATCAGCCAGGAGGACGCCTTGCGCTGGCGCGGGTCGCCCACCCGGGCCGGGATCTGCCGGGTCTGCTGTCCACCGGGGGGAGCCGGATAGCCGCCCCCGCCACCGGCCGGGGCCATCGCCACCGTCTCCGCCTCGCGCAGCACCGGAGTGGCCAGCACGGGTCGGCCGGCGGCGGCGCGGAGCAGGTCGGCACGCATCTCGCCAGCGCTCTGGTAGCGGTTGAGCGGGTTCTTCGACAGCGCCTTCAACACGATCGCGTCGACAGCGGGGGTGACATCCGGGTTGATGTCGCTCGGCGTCGGCGGCGTCTCCCGTACGTGCTGGTAAGCGACGCTGACCGGGCTGTCCCCGACGAACGGCGGGTGCCCGCAGACCAGCTCGAAGAGCACGCAGCCGCCCGCGTACACATCCGAGCGCGCGTCGACGGACTCGCCGCGCGCCTGCTCCGGGGACAGGTACTGCGCCGTGCCGATCACCGCGCTGGTCTGCGTCATGGTGGTCGCGCCGCTGGCCAGCGCGCGGGCGATGCCGAAGTCCATCACCTTGACCTGGCCGGTCTGGGTGAGCATCACGTTGCCGGGCTTGATGTCCCGGTGGATGATGCCGTGCCGGTGGCTGAACTCCAGTGCCGCGCACATGTCGGCGCAGATCTCCAGTGCCCGGCGCGGCTGCAGCCGACCCTCCGCGCCGAGAACCTCCTTCAAGGTCCGCCCGTTGACGAACTCCATCACGATGAACGGCAGCGTCTCGCCGGTCGGCGCGGTTTCCTCGCCGGTGTCGTAGACCGCCACGATCGCCGGGTGGTTGAGCGAGGCGGCGTTCTGCGCCTCCCGACGGAATCGCATCTGGAACGTCGCGTCTCGGGCCAGGTCGGTGCGGAGCATCTTGATCGCGACGTCCCGACCGAGCCGGAGATCGCGACCGCGGTGCACCTCGGCCATGCCGCCGTAGCCGAGCAGCTCGCCGACCTGGTACCTGCCACCGAGCAGGCGGGCCTGCGCTGTCATCGCGTCTGTCGTCCTTCGCTCGTCGTCGTCCCGCCGTCGCCCGGCTGGAGTCGTACCTCTCGACGGTACGACGTCCGGGTCGGATCGTCGCGCTCGTCGAGTCGTAGCGCGCCGGACGTCACGGTGCGCGCAGACAGCCCGGTGGGTTCACCGGCCTGCGACTGCTTCCGCAGGTTGTAGGAAATCACGCCGGAGCAGAGCAGGACCAGCATGGCCACCAGGATGGCGAGGAGCACCATTCCGGGTCGGGACCGGTGCGGCTCGGGTGACGGCAGCGCCGGGCTGGCCTGCCGGGCGTACACCGGCGGGTGTTCCTGGCGGGTCTGCGGCGCCGACGGCACCGCTGCGGCACCGCGCGGGTAGCTGGTCGGTGCGACCGGCGGCCGGCCGGGCTGGACGGCCGGCGCGACAGCGGTGGGGCGTGGCTGCTGGGCCGGTGCGACCGCGGTCGGCCTCGGCCCGGCGACCGGCGGGCGGGCGGGCTGCTGGCGCAGTTGGTGCGCCTGCGGCACCTGGGCCCGGCCGGGCGCGGCGGGCGAAGCTGGCGCCGCAGAAATAGGGCTGGAGTTGCCACCTGCCCTGGCCTGCTGGGAGAGCGTGGCCTTGAGCTGACGGGCGACCCCGGCGAGAGCTGCCGCGCTGGGCCAGCGGGCGGCCGGGTCCTTGGCCAACGCCCGCTCCACCAGCGCGCGCACCTGCGGGGGAATGTCGGCGGGCAGTGGCCGGGGTGTCTCCCGGACGTGTCGCATCGCGATGTCGAGCGGGTTGTCGCCCTCGAACGGTCGCCGCCCGGCCATGCACTGGTAGGCGACCACGCCGAGCGCATAGACGTCGGACGCCGGGGTGGCCACGCCGCCGGTGGCCTGCTCCGGCGAGATGTACGAGGCGGTGCCGAGCACCGAACCGGCGGCGGTGAGCTGGCCGACCAGGTCGGAGCGGGCGATGCCGAAGTCGGTCAGCACCAGCGTGCCGTTCGGCCGGACCAGCAGGTTGCCCGGCTTCACGTCGCGGTGCACGATGCCCTTCTCGTGCGCGGCGTGCAGCGCGTCCGCGGCCTGCGCGACAAGTGCCATCGTCCGGGCCGGGGTGAGCCGACCGACCCGGCTCAGCGTGGATGACAGGGCGTCGCCCTCGACGTATTCCATGACCAGGAACGCGATCTGCTGGTCGTTGCCGAAGTCGTAGACGTCCACCACACCAGGGTGGTTGATGGTGGCCATGGTGCGGGCCTCGCCGCGGAACCGCTCGCCGAAGTCCGGGTCGTCGAGCAACGCGGGGAGCAGGCTCTTCACCGCGACCGTCCGGCCGAGCACCTGGTCGGTGCCGCGCCAGACGTCGCCCATGCCGCCGCTGGCGATCCGCTCGTCGAGGCGGTAGCGGTTGCCGAGTTGGACGCCGGGGCTGAGCATGTCAGCGACCCCCGGGGTCGGTGATGGCGGCCCGCATGATCTGGCCGGCGATCCGGGCCGCCTCGGCGCTGCCACCGGGGCCGGCCTGCTCGAGCATCACGCAGACCGCGGAGACCGCCTTGTCGTTCTTGTCCAGCGCGAAGCCGATGAACCAGCCGTGGTCGGGCCGGTCCGGGGCGGACTGGGCGGTGCCGGTCTTGCCGCCGACCGTGTAGCCGCTGATCGCGGCCTTCCGCCCGGTGCCGTTCTGGACCACGCTGACCATCATCTCGCGCAGGTCGGCGGCGACCTGCGGGCTGACCGGTTGACGCAGCTCCCGCGACTTGGCGGTGTAGTAGCTGGTGGTGCGGTCCGGAGCGAGCAACTGCCGCACCAGGTACGGCCGCTGCTGCTTGCCGTCGTAGGCGACCGCGGCGGCGATCATGGCGCCTTGGAGCGGGGTCATCCGGACGTTGTTCTGGCCGATCGAGGACTGGGCCAGTGCAGCCGGGTCAGTGCTGCCATCCGGGTTCTGCATGTCCCCGGTCCGACTGGCCGCCGTGGGCAGACCGTCCTCGCCGAGCTGACCGACCGTGAGGTCCTCCTGCTCGAACCCGAACTGCCGGGCCTTCTCCTTGAGGGTGTCGGCGCCAAGCTGCACGCCGAGCTGGGCGAAGCCGGTGTTGCACGACTCGGTGACCGCGTCCAGCAGGGTGACCTTCGGTTGCGGGCAGATCGAGGCGGCGGCGTTGCGGATCGGGGTGCCCGAGGTGGGCGGGGTCCAGCTGGAACCGGCCGGGATCTGGGTCGACTTGGTGACGCCGTTCTCCAGCGCCGCCGCGGCGACCACGATCTTGAAGGTGGAGCCCGGCGGCAGCGTCTCAGAAAGCGCGCGGTTCTTCAGCGGACCGTCCGGGTCCTGTTCGAGCTTGTTGAACGCCGCAGCCGCCTCGTTGCCGTTGTGGCTGGCCAGCGGGCTCGGGTCGAAGCTGGGCATGGAGACCAACGCCTGCACCGCACCGGTACTCGGGTCGATGGCGATCGCGGCGCCCCTCTTCGCCCCCACCTGGTTGTTGCGCAGCTGGTCGTACGCCACGTCCTGAGCCCGCTTGGAGAGCGTGAGCAGCACGTTGCCGCCACCGGTGTCGTCGCCGGTGAACATGTCCTTCAACCGGTCGCCGATCAACTGGTCGCTGGTGCCGGCCAGGAAGTCGTTCTCCACCCGCTCGATGCCGGTTTCGGAGAGGTTGACCGGCTTGTAGCCGAGCACATGGGCGTACTTGGCGCCCCCCGGGTAGGCGCGCTGGAACTTCAGTCTGCCGGTGGTTTCCTTGCTGGTGGCCAGCGCGGTGCCGCCAGCCTCGATGTTGCCGCGCTTGCGCTTGTAGTCGGCAACCTGGACCCGGCCGTTGTAGTCGCTGGTGCGGTACTCGTCGTCCTTGTAGGCCTGGATCCAGTTGAGGTTGGCGAAGAGCAGACCGAACAGGACCATGACGACGACGCCGACGCGGCGCAGCGGTGCGTTCACGGCTTGATCACCTCCGTGGGAGCACCGTGCAGTTGCTCGGGCGGGCCACCGCTGGGACGGGCCGCCTTGCCGCCGCCCCCTCCGGTCACCGGTCGGCGGGCGCCGTCGGAGACCCGCAGCAGCACCGCGATGAGCAACCAGTTGGCCATCAGCGACGAGCCACCGGCGGACAGGAACGGGGTGGTCTGACCGGTCAGCGGGATGAGCCCGCTGATCCCGCCGACGATCACGAAGACCTGCAGGCCGAGGGTGAACGCCAGACCGCCGGCGAGCAGCTTGCCGAACGAGTCCCGAACCGCGAGCGCCGCTCGCAGCCCTCGCTCCACGATGAGCAGATAGACGACCAGCAGCGCGGAGAGACCGAAGAGGCCGATCTCCTCACCGATGCCGGCGAAGATGAAGTCGTTCTGCACCTCGGGCAGGATGTCCGGTTGACCGCCGCCCGGCCCCGCACCGAAGAGCCCACCCGTGCCCAGGGCGAGCAGCCCCTGCACGAGTTGGTAGCCCTTGTTTGTCGGGTCGGCGAACGGGTCCAGCCAGATCTCCGCCCGCACGTAGAAGTTGGCGAACGGCCCACCAACCGTCGAACCGAGGACGTAGGCGAGGTAGGCGCCGCCGAAGAAGAGGACCAGGCCGATCAGCAGCCAGCTGACCCGTTCGGTGGCGATGTAGAGCGTCACCACGAACATGCCGAAGTAGAGCAGCGAGGTGCCCAGGTCCTTCTCGAAGACGAGCACCAGGAGGCTGACCAGCCAGACCCCGACCACCGGGCCGAGGTCGCGCCCGCGCGGGAAGTCGATGCCGAGGAAACGCCGACTGGCCAGCGACAGCACCTCGCGCTTACGGACCAGGTAGTAAGCGAAGAAGACCAGCAGCGCCAACTTGGCGAACTCACCCGGTTGGATGGAGAAGCCACCCACGCGGATCCACAGCTTCGCGCCGTTGATCTCGGAGATGCTCGACGGCAGCACCGCCGGGAGCATCACCAGCACGATGCCGGCCAACCCCAGGGTGTACGCGTACCGGGAGACCGATCGGTGGTCACGCATGAGGGCGAGCAGGCCGGCGGCGAGGATCACCGAGGCGAGCGTCCACGCAAGCTGGCGCCCCCCGATCCCGGCGAAGATGGCCAGCGTCTCCCGGTCGGCCACCGGGGCGTCGCCCAGGTCGATCCGGCGCAGGAAGCCCACCCCGAGCCCGTTGAGCAGGGCCACCGCCGGCAGCAGCGCCGGGTCGGCGAACGGGGCGAGAAACCGGATGACCAGGTGCAGCCCGAGGAAGACCGCACCGAGCGCGGCGGCGGGCATCCAGAAGTCCGGGGTGACCGTGTCCAGCAGATTCGCCTCGACGGTCGCCCCGTACGCGGCCACCAGCACCATCGCGAGCAGCAGCAGGGACAGCTCGGCGTTGCGGCGCGACCGCGCCAGGCGTACGCCGGACTGCTCGCCCGCGATGGCGGGCGAGGGTGCCGGTGTGGCCGCTACGGTCACGGGTGGAATCCTCGGGATCTCAGCCGACGCTCACTCAGGAGACCGGCAGCCGGCCGGGTCGAGCGCCGGCGTGGCCGAGTCGGAGGGCGTGACGTCGGGTGGGGTGGTCGGGCCGCTCGTACCGACAGCGGTGGTGGCACCGACGGTCGGGCTCGCGTTGCCAACCCCATTGGGGGTCGTCGACACGTTGGCGCTCGGGCTGCCGTTCGGGGTCGGCGTCATACCGACCGCGGTCGGCGTGGGCGACGGCGTGCCGCCCACCGCGGCGTTCGGGTCGAGCGGGCAGAGCGGCTTCAGGTTGGGGTTGCTCGGGGTGTCGCTGGTCAGCTCGGCGAGCTGGCGCTCGGCGTCCGGCTCACTCTTGGCCCGGATGCCGACCTTCACGGTGTCCTGCGCGGCGACCGTGAGGTCGTCCAGTCGGGTGCCGCTGCGGCGGTGCACGGCGGAGAGATCCATCCCGGCGATCTGACCTTGGACGCCGCGGAAGACGGCGACCTGCCCCTCCTCGGTGGCTCCCACGTAGTACTGCCGCTGGGTGTACGTCCAGCCGGCGAAGGCCCCTCCGCCGATGATTACCAGCAGGGCCAGCGCCATGGCCGCGGTACGCACCGGGCGGCGTTTCGGCCGGTCCGACTCGTCGTCCGAGGCCGCTGGCTCCTCGGGCACGGCCGGGCGCGGCGCGGAGAGCGCCGAGGCACGGGCGGCCGGGGTCGAGTCGTCGGCCGAGGTCGCCATTCCCCGGTCCCGGGCGGCAGCGCCGCCCACGATCGGGGTCGCCTCGACGATGTCCTGATCAGTGGCATCGGCGATGATCACCGTGATGTTGTCCGGCCCACCGCCGCGCAGCGCGAGCTGCACCAGCCGCTCGACGCACTGCTGCGGGTCGGCGTACTCCCGCAGGGTCTCGCCGATGGTTTCGGCACTGACCACACCCGAGAGGCCGTCGCTGCAGATCAGGTACCGGTCGCCGGGCAGAACCTGGCGCACCGAGTACTCCGGGTCGATGTCCCGGCCGTCCAAGGCACGGGTGAGCAGCGACCGCTGCGGGTGGCTGCTCGCCTCCTCGGCGCTGATCCGGCCTTCGTCGACGAGCATCTGGACGTACGTGTCGTCCTTGGTGATCTGCGCGAAGTCGCCGTTGCGCAGCAGATAGGCCCGCGAGTCGCCGATGTGGACCATTCCCAGCTTGCTGCCGGTGAAGAGGGTCGCCGTCAGCGTGGTGCCCATCCCCTCCAGCTGCGGGTTGGCGTCCACCGTGTCGCGGAGTTGTTGGTTGGCGGTGCCCACGGCCGAACGCAACGCGTCGACGAGGGCGTCGGATGGGACGTCCTCGTCGAGCGGCGCCATGGCACCGATGACGATGTTGCTGGCGACGTCACCGGCGGCCATGCCGCCCATGCCGTCGGCAACGGCGAGTAGCCGCGGCCCGGCGTAGACGGAGTCTTGATTGCCGTCTCGGATCAGACCGCGGTCGCTGTGGGCCGCATAGCGCAGGGTCAGAGTCATGGCCGTAATTCGAGGGAAGTGCGGCCGATCCGGATCGGCACGCCGAGGGGGACGGGGGTTGGTCCGGTGACCTTAGCGCGATCGAGGTACGTGCCGTTAGTCGAGCCGAGGTCCTCGACGAACCACTGCCCGTCGCGCGGCATGAGCCGGGCGTGTCGCGCGGAGGCGTAATCGTCAGTGATGACCAGGGTGGAGTCCTCGGCTCGGCCGATGGTGATCTGCGCTTCACCGAGAGTGATTCTCGTGCCGGCCAGCTGACCGGCGGTCACCACCAGTTGGTGCGCTGCCCTGCCCCGCTTCACCTTCGCCAGTTTCGCCGCCTGCCCCGTCGAGGCGCCCACCGTGCGCGGCGCGGCCACCAGGCGACCGGACCGGGCGCCCGCGAAGAGGTCCCGGCGGATCACACCGACCACCGTGAAGACGAAGATCCACAGCAGGATCAGGAATCCGAACCGGGCAACGGTGATGACCAGCTCCGGCAAGGCGGGTCAGCCGTCCACGCGGAAGGTCAGCGTCGTCGTGCCGAGCTGGACCATGTCACCGGGGTTGAGTGCGACGGCGGAGACCCGCTGCCCGTTGACCATGGTGCCGTTGGTCGACCCCAGATCGGTCAGCACGACCTGGCCACCATCAAAATCCAGCCGGGCGTGTCGCCGGGAGATGCCGACGTCGGGCAGACGCAGGTTG
Organism: Micromonospora sp. NBC_01638; assembly: GCF_045209745.1. NCBI lineage: Bacteria > Bacillati > Actinomycetota > Actinomycetes > Micromonosporales > Micromonosporaceae > Micromonospora > Micromonospora sp. NBC_01638. The sequence goes on along the minus strand of NZ_CP109273.1, from coordinate 2,350,584 downwards.
GCCTGGTCGCCGCGACCGATCACCGTCGACCCCATCTGAAGGGGATAGGTGCGACCGTCGCCGGAGACCAGCCGCACGTTGCGACCGCCGCCGTGCCCAGGCGGCGGGCCGTAGCCACCGCCCTGGTCGTACGCGGGGTAGGCGGGCGGACCGCTGTCGTAGCCGGGTGCCGACACCGGCGCGACCTCGCCGCCGGTGTAGACCTCGGCCGTGACGCGGAACATGCCCGTGTCCAGGCCCTCGCCTCGCTCGATCTCGACGATCACGTCGCCGTAGACCGTCCAGGCCTGCTCGCCGATGAACTCCGCCTGCGACTGGGCCAATTCCTGGGCCAGCGCAGCGGCGTACGGCGCCAGCCGACTGTGGTCGAACGGCGAGAGATCGATCACGTAGCGGTTGGGCACCAACGTGCGCCCACCGGCCAAGATCGCCTTGTGCGCCTCGGCCTCCCGCTGCATGGCGTTGAGGATCTCCACGGGGTGGACCACCCCTTTGAAGACCTTGGCGAAGGCCCCTTCGACCAGGCCTTCCAGACGCTTCTCGAAGCGTTGCAGCACGCTCACCGGCTCCTCCTCGGGTCCCGAGGACATGATGGTATCCGGCCGGCGCGCGCGCAGCTCACACGCCGCTCGGCCGTCTGGCTCCGACCCGTTCGGAAGGGCCGGGATTGCCGTGCTAATCTTTCGACCGCCACGAACGGTAATCGTTCGTGGCGAGCACCTGGGACAGCGTAGTATTCCCGAGGCCCACTGGAGACAGCGGGCCCGGGGCGGCTAGTGTGTTCCGGGTCGTGCCACGGGGATGTGGCGGAATGGCAGACGCGCACGGTTCAGGTCCGTGTGCCCGAAAGGGCGTGGGGGTTCAACTCCCCCCATCCCCACCACCGACGAGGGCTCCGCTTGATGCGGGGCCCTTCCGTCATATCGGGGCGTGCCGGGCGTCACGCTATGCTCCGATGGATTCTGCCTCCGATGGACCAGGAGTGGCGTGTGAGTGTCGCGTTGGTGACAGGGTCGGGTGGTCTGATCGGCTCCGAGGCGGTCCGGCACTTCGCTGGCCTCGGTCTGGACGTCGTCGGCATCGACAACGACATGCGCCGGTACTTCTTCGGCGAGGACGGCTCCACCTCGTGGAGCCTTGAGCGGCTCGGCCGTGACCTGGGCAACGCGTACACCCATTTCGCGGTGGACATCCGGGACCGGGACGGCTTGGAGCAGGTGTTCAAGAAGTACGCCTCCGACATCGCCGTGGTGATCCACAGCGCTGCGCAGCCGAGCCACGACTGGGCAGCCAAGGAGCCGTACACGGACTTCGACGTGAACGCCGGCGGCACGCTCAACATCCTGGAGAACACCCGCCGGCACGCGATCGACGCGCCGTTCATCCACTGCTCGACCAACAAGGTCTATGGCGACCGTCCCAACGGCCTGCCGCTGATCGAGTTGGAGACACGGTACGAACTGCCCGAGGACCACCGCTGGTACCAGGGCATCACCGAAGAGATGTCGATCGACCACTCGCTGCACTCGGTCTTCGGCGCCTCGAAGGTCGCGGCGGACGTGATGGTTCAGGAGTACGGGCGCTACTTCGACATGAAGACTGCCTGCTTCCGGGGCGGCACGCTGACCGGGCCGGCGCACTCCGCAGCCGAGCTGCACGGGTTCCTGGCCTACCTGATGCGCTGCGTGATGGAAGGCCGGACATACAACCTGTTCGGCTACAAGGGCAAGATGGTGCGGGACGCGATCCACTCGCGTGATGTGCTGACCGCGTTCGAGGCGTTCTTCCGGGCCCCGCGATCCGCGGAGGTCTACAACCTCGGCGGCGGCCGGCACTCCAACACCTCCCACATCGAGGCGTTCCGGATCGCGGAAGAGATCACCGGCCGTGCGGCGCAGATCAACTACGTCGAGCAGAACCGCACCGGCGACCACCAGTGGTACGTCAGCAGCATGGCCCGGTTCGAGGCGCAGTACCCGGACTGGAAGATCACTTATGACGTCCCGATGATCCTGCGGGAGATCTACGAGGCCAACGTGGACAAGTGGGTGCCCGAAGCATGACCACGCGGACCAAACGCAACGTGCTCGGCGTCCTGGTCGACGCCACCGACTACGCCACGGCGACCGACGCGGTGGTGACCGCGGCGCACGAGCGGCGCCCGCTCGCGCTCACCGCGTTGGCCGTGCACGGCGTGATGACCGGGGTGCTGGACCCGGCGCACAATGCGCGGCTCAACTCCTTCGACCTGGTCACGCCGGACGGGCAGCCGGTGCGCTGGGCGCTCAACCTGCTGCACCACGCCGGGCTCACCGACCGGGTCTACGGGCCCACGCTGACTCTGCACGTGCTGTCGCGCTTCGCCGACGAAGGGCTGCCGGTCTACCTGTACGGGTCAACCGAGGAGACCCTCGCCAGGTTGATCCCGGCGCTGGAGCGGATGTTCCCCGCGCTGAAGATCGCCGGCGTGGAGCCGTCCAAGTTCCGTGCCGTCCAGCCCGGCGAGGATGCCGAGATCGCGGACCGGATCCGGTCCAGCGGTGCCCGGTTGGTTCTGGTCGGGCTCGGCTGCCCGCGCCAGGAGGTCTTCACGTACGCCATGCGACCGCTGCTCGACATGCCGCTGATGGCGGTCGGCGCGGCCTTCGACTACCACGCCGGGCTGCTGCGCCAGCCCCCGCCGTGGATGCAGCGCGCCGGCCTGGAGTGGTTCTGGCGTCTCGGCCTGGAGCCGAAGAGGCTCTGGCGCCGCTACGTGATCCTCAACCCGGCCTACCTGACCCGGCTCGCCGCCCAGAAGACCGGCCTGTGGAAGGCCCGCCCGCCAGCCCCGGCCACCGAGCGGCCGGCTACCTTCTCGGTCTGATCCCGACGCGTACGACACGAGGCCCCACCCCGCGTGCCCGGGGTGGGGCCTCGGTCGGTCGGGGGAGACCGGTCAGACGGTCAGGGTCCAGGTGTTGAGGTAGCCGGTGTCGCCCGAGTAGCTGTCCCGCACCTGGAGCCGCCAGGTGCCATCGGCGGCCTCACCGGACACGTTGGCCGTGTACGTGGTGTTCACGTTGTCGGCGCTGTCCGAGATGCTGCTGTTCTTCAGACGGTATGCGCTGCCGTCCGGGGCGAGCAGGTCGATGACCAGGTCACCGCGGTAGGTGTGCACGATGTTCACCGCCACGGTGGAGGCCGACGAGGCGTTGCGACCGCAGCCGGCGATGGTGATCGGGCTGGTCACCGCCGCGCCGGCGTCCGGGATCGACGCGTTGGCCCAGCTCAGCCCGCCTCTGGCAAGGGGTGACGGCGACTGATGCACCTCCACCCCTCAACCACCCCGTCACGCTGTTTCGCAACGGCCCAACGACCTGCCTCAGTGCGGACCGGAACGGGCGATGCGGAACCCCACGTCATCGATCGCGTAGGTCGGATGGCTGCGACGGCGCACGGACGCGCGGCAGCTCCAGTGCTCATCGAACCAACCGCCACCGCGCAGGACCCGGTAGGTGCCGTAGACCTCGGCGTCGTAGATGTCCCAGCACCAGTCCCACACGTTGCCCAGCATGTCGTACAGGCCCCAGGCGTTCGGCTGGCGGCCGCCCACCTCGTGGACCCGCTCGCCAGAGTTGTCGCGGTACCAGGCGATCTCATCCAGCGGTCCGTAACGCGGGCCGGTCGAGCCAGCGCGACACGCGTACTCCCACTCAGCCTCGGTCGGCAGCCGATATCCGTCAGCGGAGCGATCCCACTCGACGCCCTCACCGTCACCATCGAACTGGTAGGCCGGCGCCAACCCTTCCCGTTGCGACAAGGCGTTGCAGAACCGAACCGCGTCCCACCACGAAACACCCTCGACGGGCAATCGATCCCCATGAACCGCGCTCGGACGCTCGCCAACAACCCTGGCGTACTCGGCTTGCGTGACTGGAAACGCCCCGATCTGAAACGGCTCAACGTCCACCGACCACCGGCGCTGAGTCCGCCGGTCCGACAACGTCACCTGTCCCGGCGCGACAGCAACCATCAAACTCTCCGCGACCGCGTCCACGAGGAGCTGATCCTAGCCGAAGCCGTCTCGATGACCCGGCGCCCGGTCCATGCCGTCACCGCCAAGCCACCGTCACTCGATCGGGTGAAGTGCAGATAAGTTGTGAAGACCCATTTCCTACCTCCCTCCGACCGGTGGCGGAACGCGACCACCGGTCCGAACATCAATCGACACTCGCCGATCTAGCTGAGGGTAGGTCAGCGGCTGGACAGTTTGGACATGTCGAAACGTCCATAACTTCCGGAGGATGACCCCCTACGGGCCTGGCGTCCGGGGTGAACGGGGGACCGGCCCGGATTCGCCCCGCCGCGATCCGGGAAAGACTCTCGTACATGGAGAGTCAGCTCACCATCCTGCTCCCGGTCGCCGCCGTCTGGCTTGCCGCCGGCGTCGTTGCCGACGGGCTTCCCCGGCTGCGCAACACCCGCATGCTGCACCGGCGTGCCGGATGGTTGCTGGTGCTGACCCTCACCGGCGTGGCGCTCACCGCGGCCGTGCTCGGCGCTGGCCTGCTCAGTGCCGGCACGGCGCCGGTCGACCAGGCCGCCGCCGGGCTCACCCTGGTCGCCGGCCCCGCGCTCGTGGCGGCGGTCTGCTCCGTACGGCGGATCCGCCGGCTGCGGGCCGGGGCCGGCGCATTCGCCAGTGCCCCTGCCACGCCTGCGCCACACGGGCTGCGCGCCGCCGCGGCCCACCCGCTCGTCGGGCTGCCACTACAGGTGACCGCCCTGACCACGGTGCCGGCGGTGATCGCGGCGGTCGGCACCGACCTCGGAGCCGACCCCGGTGTCACCGGGCCGGCGATCACCGTTGGCGCGCTCGCGGTGGTGGCCATCGGGGTCCGGCACGCGTTGCGGCACAGCCGCTTCGCCGAGCGGGCCCACCCGCAGACACCTGGGTCAGCGCGAGCGACCGATCCTCTGCACATATAGCAGTTCCAGGATCGAGCGTGTCGCCTCGAACCAGCGGTCCAGCCAGTCCTGCGACGGCACGCTGCCCTTGGGTGGCAACTCCATGAGCAGGCCACGCAGCAACGGGTGGTCAGCCAGGGACTCGCTGGGCTCCAGCGGCCAGCCGGCCGGCGGGAACGACGGCTCGACCAGCGGGTTCGGGTCCAGCGAGGGCAGCGAGAGCGGAGGATCCGTCGCCTCGGAGGACCCCTCCCGCCCGCTCAACTCGTGTTCGGTCGAGACCACCTCGGTCAGAACGGTGTCCCGCCGGGCCCCGCGGTACTTGCCACCGAATCGTTCCGGCTTGGCCGGACCGTTGGTGAGGTTGTCTGAACCGATCGTTGTCATCCGTCTCGCCTACCTCGCTCGGTTGCGGGTCGGTGCGGCGGATCGTCGACCAGCGCCGTACCGACCGGTTCAACGAGACGGACCCGCTGTGGCGACGGGATTCCCGGCGGAACCTCGCCGAGCCTGACGGCAACGGGGCGACCTGAGCCGCCGTCCCTCGGACACGGGAAGGCCCCGCCCGGTCGAAACCGGACGGGACCTCACGTGACCACTCTTTCAGGCCGAGACGAACGCGCCGTCTCTGGTGCCGGCGACGAAGGCGTGCCAGTCATGTTGAGCGAAGACCAGGGCCGGGCCGGCCTTGTCCTTCGAGTCCCGCACTCCGACCGCCCCCGTCACGTATGCCACCTCCACGCAGTTGTCACAGTTTGGCCCGCTCTTCGAGCTCTTGAACCAAGCTGCCTGCGTCAGGTCCACGGGGAACCCCTTGGTCGCCATTTCCACAACGGCTCCTCTGCCAGTTTTGCGATGTGTGCGACGGACTCCTCTGGACGTATGGCCGCAGCGCGGATGTGATCGAAGATGAAGCTGTACTTCTGTAGTTCGTCGCTCTTCTCGAGGAAGAGCCCACCCGTGGCGTTCTCCGCGTACACAACATCCGGATCACCGGGCTCAGGGAAGCTGAGGATCGTGAAAGTACCGTCCATGCCGGCGTGCGCCCCCACCTCGAAGGGCAGGATCTGCAGCGTCACGTTCGGCAACTCGGCCACCTCGACCAACCGCTTGAGTTGGCCGCGCATCACCTCGTCCCCGCCCACCGGCCGACTCACCACCGCCTCATCGAGCACCACCCACAGATCGACCGGATCGTCCTGGGTCAATAACGACTGACGGCCCAGACGGACACGCACCCTTTGGTGAACCTGATCCGCGGTGAAGTCCGGCCGGGCGGCGCGGATCATCGCCCCGGCGTACTCCTCGGTCTCCAGAAGGCCCGGCACGACCTGCTGTTCGTACGCCCGGATCGAACTCGCAGCCGCCTCCAGCCCGACATACGCGCCGACGAGCACCGTGCTGTACGGGTGCCACCAGCCCTTCTGCCGGGCCTCCCGCGCGATCTGCACGAGCTCGTCGCTCTCGGCACCGACCACGCCGTAGATCCGCAGCATGTCCCGCACATCGCGAGGGGTGGCCGTGGTGTGCCCGGTCTCGATCCGGGAAACCTTCGACGCCGAGCACTCCAACTGCTCGGCGACCACCTCGATCGTGATCCCGGCGGACTCCCGCTGGCGGCGCAGCTCGGCACCGAGCCGCCGCCGTCTGATGGTGGGACTGCGCCGTTCACTCATCGCGCAACCCGTGAGTCGCTGGTCCCCGCCGCTGGCTGCTCGACCCCACTCGGGCTACCTCCGTCGACGCGCCACTGGGTGACACCCGCCGGGGGCGCGACCGTCGACCGGCGAGCGTTCGCGACAGGGGCGTGGTGCCGGTCCTCGGCCGGCCGCGACGGGCGAAACCGCTCTCAGTGTGCCGTCCGGACGCGGATGGCTTCAATAGCCCTTTCGCGCGACTCGCTCGCGTATTGGCAAAAGTCGACGTGCAACTTGCATGAAGCACGCCCCTGATGCAGTCTGTCCGTATGGCTCGGATCACTCAGCGTCTCCGTCTGCTCCCTCGGAGTGGTGACCCCACCGATCCGGGAAAGCTGGGCACGACGCGGGCCCGGCCGACGACACCGAGACCTGCCCCGGGTTGAAGACCCCGCCGCTGCAAGCCGGCAAGCTGCGGCGGCGGGCGCGGTTCCCGGAAGCAGCCGGGTGATGGTCGGGTGGCGGCACGCCACCAGCGGAGTACGGCCCGACCACCACCATCCGCACCACCGGTTCACGAGGCACGACCCCGTCGCCGGCCGAGACGTCCCCCAGTTCAGGCACCGCCGGCACAACCGCCGGCCAATCCTCCCCAGGAGCCCATGTGCTTCCCCGCACCGGTGACGTACTGCACGTGACTCGCGCGGCGAGTGTCCAGTTCCTCAGGCCCATCAAGTTCCGGGTGATCCGGGTGCTCGACTGGCCTACCTATGACGGCTGGCTCTGGCTCGACGGCTACGAGTTGAACGCCGCGGGCGACGCGGTGAACCGACGTTCGATCTTCGTCCAGCGGGAAGGCCTGCAGCAGCTGCAGGCCGCCCCCGAGCCCCGCCCGCACACCGTACGGGCCCGGCGGCCGGTCGCCCGTACCCCGCTCCGGGTGGGCTGACCGACCCGATCCGCCGCCGGTGGGCGTGCCGTCGCCATAGAATCGGTACGCCCACCCCGGCACCGTTCCACCCGCGCGTCCAGGACCCTGACCCTGGGATGGTCATGGTCAATCAGCCCGCCCTGCGGCGGCACCACCGCTCCCGTATCGCCTATGTATATGGACTGCTCGCCCTCCTGGGGGCGATGGCCACACTCCTGGTCCTCGTCCGCGACCCAGCGATGTCGTCCACCCGGCTGACCGCACCGGTGCCCGCACCGGAGATCTCCGTGGTCGACGCCGACCCGCCGACGGACGACGGTCCGTTGGTGCGCGAGGAACCCGGCTGGATCGGCGCCGACGCCCCGGGCAACCACGCCGGAGCTGCCGACCCGACCGGGCCGGTGTCCGGCCTTGGCGCCGGCGGCCAGTCCGACGGCCGTCAGGACGACCTCACCGAAGCAGCTCCGGCTGGGCACACCGCGACGGACATCCGCCACTCGCTGTTCTGGTCCGGGATCTTCGGTCTCACCATCGCGCTGGCCGGCCTGGGCCTGGTCGGCGCTCGCCGTCGGATGTGGTGAGCGCCGGTCAGGGCGTGCTCGTCACCGTGGCGCTCGGCGTCGTCGGGGTCGCCCCGGTCGAGGGGTCGGCCGCAGAGATGACCAACACCACCTCGTCGTCGGTCGACACCGGCGTGCCCGCCCCCGGCTCGGTGCCCACCGCAGTTCCGGGCGGCAGCTCCGACGGGCGGTACACCACCCGGTAGGACAGGCCGAGCCGGTCCAGCAACCCCTCGGCGGTGGCCTGCGGCAGGCCGGTGAGCGGTGGCACCGGCACCTGGGCCGGCGCGGTGGTGGTCGGCGGGCTGCTCGGCGTCTCGCTGGTCGGCGCCGCCGAGGTGGGAGATGCACTGGTCGGTGCGGCGCTGGTGGCACTGGCTGGCGGGAGTGACGGGGTGGACCGCGGATCGTCCCGGTCCTGATCCTGCTGGGAGAGCACCAACCAGAGCGCCCCGCCGAGCAGACCGGCGAACAGCAACGCGAGCACACCCCAGAGGATCGGCAGCCACCATCGGGGGCCACCCTGCTCCTCGACATACCACTCCCCGGAGGGTTCAGCCGGCCGGGGCGGCCGAACCTCCGCCCGCCCGGACCACGACGGTGGGGTCGACGCCTCCGCGGGTATCCGCGCCGTCCGGTCGGCCGGCGGGCCCGGCTGTGTGCCAGCGGAACGATCGATCGGCATGGTCTGGTCGGGCGACTCGGCGGGCCGGGCCGGGACAGCCCGGTCGATCGGAGCCGTCTCATCCGGCGATGCGGGCCGCTTGATCGGAGCTGTCTGATCCGGCTCGGCGGCGGGTTGCGCCGGTTGCGGTTGCTCCGGCCGGTCGGCGGCGGCTGGCAGGGGGCGGGTCCGGTCGTCGTCGTGCTCGCCGGCGGGCGGCTCCTGGCGGTCGTCGCTCATCGCACGTCCTTTCCCGAACCGGACGGGCGTCATGGCCCACGACCGTCAACCTAGTCGCCGACACCGTCGTCGGTGGGGATCAGGGAGCGGGTTTCGTGGTCGGCGGTTGGAGGGCGCCCGCCCCACACCAGATGCTGACCTCGTCGTTCCAACGCGCCGGGCCGTCCTCGGCCGGCTCCTGCCGGCTGACCTTTCCGCTGCGGCCGCTGACGTAACGCGGGTAGAGGCCCTCGTCGATCAACTTGTCGACGGCCTTGGCGCAGTCCTTTCCGACCACGTCCGGCACCTCGGCGGCTGGCGCTGGCCCAGCCACCTGCAGTTGCACCGTCGTACCCCGGGCAACCTCGGTGCCCACGTCCGGTGCGGTGCTCTCGACCGTACGACCGGTGCCACCGCCGAAGATCAGCCGCCAGCCCAGCCGCTGCTTGCGCAGCATGTCCCGGGCCTCCACGAAGTCGGTGCCGATCACCGGTGGCACGGTCAGGCCCGACCCCTTGGTCGGGGTGGCGGCGGTCCGGACGGCCGACGGCGTGGTGCCACCGATGCTCGGCCGGGGCGCGGTGGCCCGGCCGGTCGGCGGACCGGTCGTGGTCGCGACCGCCAGCGGATCCCCCGAAGGTGCGTCGTCCTCGGCGGCCAGCAGCCAGCCGCCGGTCGCGCCGACCGCGGCGAGCAGCACAGCAGCCAACCCACCACCCAGCATTACGCTGGCCCGGCCCGCCCCGCCGCCGTCCCGGCCACCGGCGGCATCCTGCCGACCCGTGTTCGTGTCCGTCATACCGCCCACCGCCTCATTTACCGGCGACCGTACCGCCCGCCGCCCAATCCGCCGCATCGGCGGTCCATGCCGGCGGGTCGTTACGACTCGCCGCGCCGACGACGGGACGTTACGCTGCCCGGCATGGCCAGACAGGGCTGGGGAATGTCGATCGCCACGGCGATCGGGGTCGCTGCCGGTGCGGGTGCCGCGCAACTGGGCTTCGGATACGGGCTGGGCGTCATCACCTGGACGCCCACCGATGCCGGGGCCACCGACACAGCCTGGGCGGACGGCCTCGCCTGGGCCACCTGGCTCGCCGCCAGCTCGACGGTCCTCGGCGCGGTCTGCGCGCAGCGCCTACACCATCGCAACGCACCGGCGACGGCCGAGCCGCAGGTGACCGGCTCGGAGGCGACGGACGATTCGGACGCCGCGACCGCGCCGGAGCAGGCGACCCTTGGTGCCGAGCGTCCACCTGCCGCCGAAGCCGTCGGCCCGGAGGCGACAGGCGGGCAGGTGGCCGAGACCCCGCCCAACGACCGTGACGGCCTGCTGCGACGGGTGACCCTTGCGCTCGGCGCCGGCCTCGGCGGGCTGGTCACGGTGCTGCTGATCGCCGTACCGGCGCGGGTGGCGACCGGCGCCGACACCGAGGCACCGCAACGGACGGCCGCCGTACAGGCGGTGCTGGGCATCCTGATCGGCGTGCTCGTCGCGATCTGGGCGCTTCGCTCCCGGGCCGCCGCGATCAACGTGACCGCGACTGCCGCCTGGCTCTGGCTGCTCGCGGTGGTCTCGGTGATCGACGGGGTACGCGTCGGACGAGGGCTGACCGGCGCTCAGCTCGGCACCTGGCAGCTCGACCCGGACCACCCGCGGTACTGGATCTCCGACCAGCTCTACTGGCCCGGTGCGCTGCTGGCACTCGTGCCCGCACTGCTGATCGGCGTACTGGCCGCCCGACGGCCCGCCAGGTCGACCGGGCACCGCGCCGGCGCGGCGGCCTCCGGTGCCGCCGGCCCGGTCCTTGTCGCGCTCGCCTACCTGACCACGCTGCCGCACTGGTCGACGCTGGGCCCCGCGCAGCTGTCCACCCAACTGATCGCCCCGTACGCGGTGATCGCCGGTATCGGCGGCTCGGTGCTGGCCGCCGTCCTCGCCGAGCGAGCCGAACGGAGTCGGGCCGGATACCGGCATCGGGCGGACGACCAGAGTGCGGCTGCCCCGGACACGAGAGCCGACTCGACGCCGGCCACGGCCAGCGGGCCGACCCCGAACGCGCTGGCCAACCCACCTTCGGTCGCCGAGGCCGATTCGGTGCCGTCGACTGCCAGAATCCCCGCCCGGCGCAGCAGGTCCGACGCCCGACCGCAGACGCCCAGGACGGGCTCGCTGCCGGGCGAGGCCGCAGGCGCGTCCCGGGTGCCCGCCCCACGTACGCCGGACCTCTCAGGTCCGGTCCATCCTGCCGACGCCGGAGCGGCAGAGAATCCAACGCCAACCAGCCGGGGAACCCGCTCAACCCGCCGCCCCACCCGCCCCACCACGAGCTAGTCGCCAGGTCCGGGCCCGGACCAATCCGCCCGTTGATCATGAAGTTATTGCCACCTCGCCCAGCGTGTCATGGCAATAACTTCATGATCAACGGGGAGGTTGGGGTGCGGGCCTTGGGGGTGGGTTGGGGGGGTCAGGCTACTGGCCAGGTGTGGACGGGCTCGTTGACGCGCTGGAATTCCGCATAGCGCTGGACCATGTGGTGCAGCGCGGCCGGCCGGTCCATGCCGTGGCGTCGTTCGGCCGCCCAGACCGCCTCGGTCTGCCAGACGGCACCGTTACGGCCGGTTCGGCAGCGCTGCTCGATGATGCCGAGCAACCGGTCCCGCTCCGCTGGGGCGACACCGAACCCGTCCAGGCCGGCCGCGGCGGTGGGCAGCAACTGCTCCAGCACCAGCTTGGTGACCGGCACGTCGCCGAGCCCGGGCCAGTGCAGCACGGCGTTGAGGCCACGTCGGGCGGCGGCGTGGAAGTTCTCCTCGGCGGAGCTGAAGGTGAGCTGACTCCAGATCGGACGGTCTGCCTCGGCCAGGCCGCGGGCCAGCCCGAAATAGAAGGCCGCGTTGGCGAGCATGTCCACCACCGTCGGACCGGCCGGCAGCACCCGATTTTCCACCCGCAGGTGCGGGCGGCCGTTCATGATGTCGTAGACCGGGCGGTTCCACCGGTAGACCGTGCCGTTGTGCAGCCGCAGTTCCCCGAGCTGCGGCACACCGCCGGCGTGCAGCACCTCCACCGGGTCCTCGTCCTCGCAGATCGGCAGCAGCGGCGGGAAGTACCGGACGTTCTCCTCGAACAAGTCGAAGATCGACGTGATCCACCGCTCGCCGAACCACACCCGGGGCCGTACGCCCTGGGCCTTGAGCTCGTCCGGACGAGTGTCGGTGGCCTGCTGGAAGAGGGCGATCCGCGTCTCGGCCCACAGTTGGCGGCCGTACAGGAAGGGGCTGTTCGCCCCGATCGCGACCTGCACACCGGCGATGGCCTGGGACGCGTTCCAGTAGTCGGCGAAGCTGTCCGGTGCCACCTGGAGGTGGAACTGGAGGCTGGTGCAGGCTGCCTCGGGGGCGATCGAGTCGGTGTGCGTCCGCAACTGTTCGACGCCGCGGATGTCCAGCTCGATGTCCTCGCCCCGGGCGCCGACGATCTGGTCGTTGAGCACCCGGTAGCGCTCGTTGGTGGAGAGGTTGTCCTCGACCAGGTGCCCCTCGGTGAGGGTGGGCAGGATGCCGACCAGGACGATCTTCGCGTCGGACTTGGCCGCGCGCTCGTCGGCCCGGGAGAGGCTGCCGCGCAGGTCATGTTCGTAGTCGGCGAAGCCAGTGCCCTCGATCAGTCGGGGCTCGGCGTTGAGTTCCAGGTTGAACTGCCCCAGCTCGGTCTGGAAGAGCGGGTCGGCGATGTCGGCGAGGATCTCCTCGTTGCGCATCGCCGGCTCGGCCGCCGAGTCGACCAGGTTGAGCTCGATCTCCAGCCCGGTCATCGGCCGGTCGGCGTCGAACCCGAAGTCGTCGAGCATCAGGGCGAAGACGTCCAGGCACCGACGCACCTTCTGCCGATAGCGGGCGCGATCATCCCGGGTGAAGGCGCCTTGCGGGACGTCCCTGCCCATGTGTGTCCTCCCGACGGCCGACGCGATCGGGATTGTGCCGTCCCGGAAGCGCATTGTGAACCATTCACGTTAGGAGCGCTCACCTGGCCGGGGCCAGAGGCCACCGGCAGTGATCCGACGTCGACCCGGGCGGGCGCGCTCGTGGCGGCATCTGTACCCGGTCGGGGTTCGACCGGACCCGATGACGGTGCAAACATCTCGTGACAATTACCACGGCATCGGCGCCGGGCCGGGAGACGACGCAGGGCCCGCGCCGACGTGCGGCGCGGGCCCTGCGTAAAGATGATCCGGGGGGATCAGGCCTGGCGGATGGCCTCGCCCTCGATCTCGATCTTGATCTTGCGGCCGACCAGCACGCCCCCGGTCTCCAGGGCGACGTTCCAGGTCAGGCCGAACTCCTCGCGGTCAATCTCGGTGCTCGCGGAGAAGCCGAAGATGTCCTGACCGAACGGGCTACGGCCGACACCCTCGAACTCCACCTCCAGCTCGACCGGCCGGGTGACGTCCTTGATGCTCAGCTCACCGGTGAGCACGAACTCGTTGCCGCGACGGGATTTGACCCCGGTGCTGCGGAACTCGAGCGTCGGGAACTTCTCCGAGTCCAGGAACTCGGGGCTGCGCAGGTGTGCGTCCCGGTCGGTCTGGGTGGTGTCGATGCTGGCCGCCTGGATGGTCGCGACGACCGACGACTGCAGCGGGTCCTCGGAAACGGTGATGGTGGCGGTCGCCTCGTTGAACTCACCGCGGACCTTGCTCACCATCATGTGCCGGGCAACGAAGCCCACTCGCTTGTGCGCCACGTCGAGCGCGTAGGTGCCGGCCGTCGGGATGGTGAGGCCGTCCCAGTCGCGGGTAACTGCATCGATGCTGCTGGTCATGCTGCTGTCCTCCAGGAGAATTGTTTAGTAGCCCAACGACTGCTTGAGCAAATATAACCGCAACAACATTCCCCGTGTCAAGTACTGGTAGGATGAACGAGTGACCAACGTCTTCGACGATCCTCGGATCACCGCCGTCGGCCTGCTCTTCGAGGCATACGCCGGGCTGTCGGCCCGGTTCAACGCCCAACTCGAGGAGCACGGCCTCTCCGCGGTCGAGTTCGAGGTCATCACCCGCCTGGCCCGCTCACCGGGCAATCAACTTCGCATGACCGACCTCGCCGCGCAGACCTCCCTGTCGACCAGCGGCGTGACGCGCGTGGTGGACCGGATGGAACGGGACGGGTTGCTCACCCGGCGGGCGTGTCCGAACGACCGGCGCAGCTCGTACGCGGTGGTCACCGCCGCCGGAATGAACCGACTGAACGAGACGCTACCCGGGCACCTGCAGATGATCGAGCAATGGTTCACCGGCCAGCTCGACCCCGAGGCGCTGGCGGCTCTTCTCGACGGGCTGCGCCGGGTCCGCGACGCCGCACATCCGTGTGCCACCGCCGGCAGCGACGGCGTCAGCACTGAGCAGCAGATCGCCGGCACCGACATCGTCCGCCAGCCTTGAGCACCGCGCGCTGACGGGCTGGCAGTACCGGCAGAAAGACCGGCAGAACTGACCCAGCCAAGCCGGAGGATTCGGTCTAAACCGACTTTCTGCCCCCGTAGCGGTGGCAGGCTTCGTGCACCGGGGATCACCGGGGGGTGACGGCGCGGGCGGACAGCGAGGGGCAGCACCAAGGGGGCTTTCCGTCCGCGCCACTCTCCCGCCCCGGCCGCCTCAGCCGCGCCCAGAGCCCCTGGTCCGTCGCGACTACTGGGCTGCCGGCCCGCCCCGAGCGGCGGTCAATGCGTAGAGCAGTCCCGACTCCTGCGGCAGTAGCCGGATGCCGCTCTCCTGGCACACCCGGTCCAGCCGGTCGAGGACCGCCGGGTCGGCAGTGCTCGCGGCCAGTCCCACCAGCGCCTCCACCGCGTCTCTGCGATCCTGACCCGCGTCGTCGGCGGCGGCGGCGAACCACTCGGCGGCCAGCTCCCGATCACCCAGGTGCAGCGCCAGATTTCCCTCGATCAACGCACAGCGCCCCACCTCCGGCGCACCCCAGGACAGCGCCGCGTCATCCGAGCGCTGACGCGGTGGCACGGGTCGCCGGGCCGGCGTACGCACCGATCCGACCCCGGCAGCCTCGGCGGCCCCCGCGCGCAGCTCGGTCAGCACCTCGGTCGCCTCCGCGCCACGCCCATCCTGGGCGAGCGCCAACCCGACCGTCCCGAGCACCCGGCGTCGGCGCCCCGGATCACCCAGCTCGGACAACGCCGTGATCGTCCGCCGGCCCTGGTCGACGGCGTCCGCGTACCAGCCCTCCAGGCGGGCGACCTCGGCGCGGTTGGCCCAGGCCAGCACCCGCAGTCGCTGCTCCCCACTCTCGGCGGCGAGTCGGTCCGCCGCAGCGAGCCGGCGGCGAGCCGCTGCCAGGTCGCCAGCCCGGATCTCGTGCCAGGCAAGGCTGTTCTGGGCCACCGCCAGGTCTCGGGTCCGGCCGTTGCGGGCAGCCAACCGCAGCAGAGTCTCGGCCTGCCCGCGAGCCTCGGCCTGCCGGCCGACGGAGATCAGCAGGGTGCCGAGCACGTTTCGCGCCTCCAACTCCCCGGTGACATCGCCGGCCTGCCGGAAGGTGTCCAACGCCGCTTGCGCCGTCGGCAGTTCCTCGGCGCCCGCGCCGTGCTCGGCCGCGAGCCGGGCAACCCCGAGGGCGGCCCAGCCGCGCAGGACCGGATCGGCCTCGGCGGTACGCGGGTCCGCCAGCAGGCGCCGCAGCCACTGCCGACCGGCGACGTCGCGCCCACGGAACCGCCACCAGCGGGTCAGGCAGGCCGCCAGCCGCAGCGCGGTCAACGGGTCGTCGGTGGCCGCGTGGGCCAGCGACGAGCTGATGTCACTGCTCATGTCGTCCAGCCGGTGCACCGCTTCGGGCAACCGTGGACCGACCAGGTCGGTCGCGGTCCGCGCCACCAGGCGCGTGATCACCTCCGCGTGCCGGCGCCGGATGCAGGTCAGCTCACCCCCGCCGGCCGCCTGCTCGACGGCATATTCGCGGACCGCGTCGAGCAGCCGGAACCGGAACGACCCGGTGCCGCGTACGCTCAGCAGCCCGAGCTCGACGAACCGGTCCAGCATCGGAACCAGGTCGATCGCCACCGTGCCGTCCCGGTCGGCCTCGTCGGCGAGCATCTCCTCAGCCAACTCCACCGACCAACGGTTGCCGAACACGGCGAGCTGCCGCAGCGCTGCCCGCTCGTCCGGTGCCAGCAATCGGTAGCTGGTCGCCACCGCGTCCCGCAGGGTGACCGTGGCCGCCGCCACCGCCGCACGGCTGGTGTCGGGGCCGCTCGACTGACGGGTGAGCGTATCCGGTGCGTCCCAGCCGGGGTGCGCCGCCGGATCGGCGGGAGTGGCGAGGTCGAGCACCCGGTCGCCGTACCGGTCAAGCAGCTCGGTGAGGTCGAGGAGTCGGCCCCGGGCGGCCATCAGCTCGATGGCCAGGGGTAGCCCTCCCAGCCGACGAACCAGCGCGGCAAGCGCTGGCTGCTCCTCCGGGGTGGGCGGCTCCCGGCGGACCTGAGCGAGCCGGGCGGTGAACAACGCGACCGCCGGCCATGATCCGAGCGTGGCCGGTCCTGCACGTTCGGCGTCCGGTGGCGGCACGTCGAGCGGCGCGACTGGCCAGACCAGCTCGCCGGGTAACCCGACCGGGTGCCGTCCGGTGACCAACACCCGCAGCGAGGGCAGGGCACCGATCAGCCGGTGCAGGGTCGCGGCCACCGGGCTCGGGGCGCGTTCCACCGCGTCCATCACCAGCAGCGCCGGCCGCCCGGCGAGCCGGGCCACGAGTTCCGATAGCCGCGCCGCGCCGAGCACGGCCATCGAGGCGGCGAGCACGTCCGGCCCGTCCGAGCCCTCGCCGACCAGCACCCCGGCCACGCCGCCCGGGTGAGCGAAGGCCACCAGGTGCGCCACCGACGTCGCCAGTGCGGTCTTGCCGACTCCGGCCAACCCGACCAGGCTCACCAACCGAGGCCCACGCTCCGCCGTCAGCATCCCGGCCAGCTCGCTGAGGTCGCGGTCCCGGCCGATCAGCGCGACCGGTGGCGGGAGGGCGACCGGCGGGTCGGCGGGTGCGGCTGCCGACGTGGTTCTGCCGCCGATCGCGAGCGCCGTCGAGGTGGCGTCCGGCCGGGTTGACTCGGCGTCGGAGAGCCCGCGGGCCGCGGCCAGGAACGCCACCCGGTTGGCGCCGGTCAGCGCCAGCGCCGCAGCGAGCAGCTCGACTGTGGTGCGTTGTGGCCGCACCGACCGACCGCGCTCCAGGTCACGCACCGTCCGCACGCCCACCCCGGATCGGGACGCCAGCTCGGCCTGGGTCAGGCCGGCGGCGCGTCGATGCCCGCGGAGCAGCTCCGGCAGAGCGGTACGGCCAGCCGGGCTCCGCGACCGATCATGAGGCGGAGTCATGGGCACGAAGAGTACGGATCGACGCCGACCATCGGCAGTCGAACGTCGGGCTATTGACGCCCACCCGCCGAAACCCGACAGCCGTACGGACAGCCCGCCGGGCCGAGCCGGTGGACCCGCTCGGCCGGACCGCTCAGAGACCCAGGTCGCGAGCGATGATCATTCGCTGCACCTCGCTGGTGCCCTCGCCGATTTCCAGGATCTTGGAGTCCCGCCAGAACCGGGCCACCGGGTACTCGTTCATGAAGCCGTACCCGCCATGGATCTGGGTGGCCTCCCGGGCGTTGTCCACCGCGATCGTGCTGGCGTGCAGCTTGGCGATGGCGGCTTGCCGCTTGAACGGCTCGCCGGCCAGCATCCGGGCGGCGGCGTCGTAATAGGCCAGCCGGGCGGTGTGCGCCTTCAGCTCCATGTCCGCGATCTTGAACTGGATGGCCTGGTTGGCGCCGATCGGCCGGCCGAAGGCGTGCCGCTCCGTCGCGTACTTGATCGACTCGTCGACACAGCCCTGAGCGAGGCCGACGGCCAGCGCGGCGATGGCGATTCGGCCCTCGTCGAGGATCCGCAGGAACTGGGCGAAACCCCGGCCCCGCTCGCCGAGCAGGTTGGCCGCCGGCACCCGGCAGTCGTCGAAGGTCAACTCGTGGGTGTCCGAGGCGGTCCAGCCCACCTTGGAGTAGCCCGGCGCCACGGTGAACCCGGGCGTGCCGGCCGGCACGATGATGGTCGACAACTCCTTGGAGCCGTCCGGATTCGTGCCGGTCACCGCCGTGACGGTCACCATGGCCGTGATGTCGGTCCCCGAGTTGGTGATGAACGCCTTCGACCCGTTGATCACCCACTCGTCGCCGTCGAGCGCCGCCCGCGTCTGCGTGCCGGCGGCGTCGGAGCCGGTGCCCGGCTCGGTGAGACCGAAACCGGCAAGCGCCTCGCCGCTGAGCAGCTTGGGCAGCCAGGTCGCCTTCTGCTCCTCGGTGCCGAAGCGGTAGATCGGCATCGCGCCCAGCGAGACCGCCGCCTCCAGCGTGATGGCCACGCTGGAGTCGACCCGGGCCAACTCCTCCAGGGCCAGGCAGAGCGCGAAGTAGTCGCCGCCCATGCCACCGTGCTCCTCGGCGAAGGGCAGGCCGAACAGGCCCATCTTGCCCATCTGCCGGATCACCTCGTACGGGAACGTGTGCTGCTCGTAGTGCTCGGCGATGACCGGGGCGACCACCTCGCGCGCGAAGTCCCGCACGCTTTCCCGCAGCGCCGCTTGTTCGTCGGTGAGCCGGAAGTCCATCTCATCCTCCTGTAAGGACGGTCCGCCGGGCGCTCGTGACGCCGGGGCGGGTCGCTGTGGGGCCTGGGTCGAGGATCAGACCGGGGTGACGCCGTGCCGACGGCGGGAGAAGTGCCGATCCTTCGTACGCGCCGCCGCGAATCGACGGACCAACTCGGTGCGCAGGTCGTGCGGCTCGACGATGGCGTCCACCACCAGCTCGCTGGCGAGCCGGAGGACGTCGATGTCCTGCTCGTACTCGGCCCGCTTGGCGGCGACGAAAGCGGCCCGCTGGTCCGCGTCCGGGATGGCGGCGATCTTGTTGGCGTAGACCGCGTTCACGGCGGCCTCGGCCCCCATCACCGCGATCTTCGCGGTCGGCAGTGCGATCGTGGCGTCCGGCTCGAACCCGGGGCCGGCCATCGCGTAGAGGCCGGCGCCGTACGCCTTGCGGACCACCACGCAGATCTTCGGCACCGTCGCCTCGGAGATCGCGGTGATCATCTTGGCGCCGTGCCGGATGATGCCCTGCTTCTCCACCACGCTGCCGACCATGAAGCCGGGTACGTCGCTGAGGAACAGCAGCGGCACGTTGAACGCGTCGCACAGCTGCACGAACCGGGTCGCCTTGTCGGCCGAGTCGACGAAGAGCACACCGCCCTTGAACATCGAGTTGTTGCCGACCACGCCGACAACCGCACCGTCGAGGCGGCCGAAGCCGATGGTCAATTCCTTGGCCCAGAGTGCCTGGATCTCGAAGAACGAACCCTCGTCGAGCAGGCCCTTGACGTACCGCCGCATGTCGAACGCCTGCCGCTCGCTGGCCGGCACCAGCGCGGCCAGGTCGGCCTTCGCGGGCGCCGCGACCGCCGGCGCGGTCGGCGGCTGCTGCGTCCAGTTCGCCGGCAGGTACGACAGGTAGGTCTTCACCACGTCGAGCGCGTCGGCTTCGGTCTTGCAGAGGAAATGCCCGACACCGGATTCGGCGGTGTGCACCTTGGCCCCGCCCATCGCCTCCAGGGTGGTCTTCTCGCCGGTGACCATCTCGACCATGCGGTCGGAGCCGAGATACATGCTCGCGTTGCCGTCGACCAGGGCCACCACGTCGCAGAACGCCGGAATGTACGCCCCACCGGCGGCGCTCGGGCCGAACAACGCGCACACCTGTGGGATCGAACCGGAGGCGCGCACCTGGTTCCAGAAGATCTTGCCGGCGCCACGCCGGCCGGGGAAGAGGTCGACCTGGTCGGTGATCCGGGCGCCGGCCGAGTCGACCAGGTAGACCATGGGCACGCCGGCGCCGTACGCCCGCTCGATGATCCGAATGATCTTTTCGACGGTGCGAGCGCCCCAGCTGCCGGCCTTGACGGTGGAGTCGTTGGCCATCAGGCAGACCTGCCGGCCATCGATCGTGGCGGTCCCGGTGACCACGCCGTCGGCGGGCAGCCCTTCGGCCAGCGTGTTGGCGTAGAGGCCGTCCTCGACGAACGAGCCCTCGTCGACCAGGAGCGCGACCCGCTCCCGGGCGAAGAGCTTGCCCTTGGCCGCGTTGGCCGCGTGGTATTTGTCCGCGCCGCCGGACCGGGCCCGCTTGCGCAGCTGCTCCAGTGCCTCACCGTCGAGCGTCACGCCGACTCCCTCGCCATACTCAACTGAACGATCGTTAGGCTAGCGCATCGGCGCGACTGTCGGCGACCCACGAGCGAATCAGACAGCGAAGCCAAGAGCAAGACATTGAAAAACATAAATACTTGTCGCTAGGCTCCTGGCACCCCTCCTCCCGGATTGGAGTCAGCGATGACCTCACGACTCAATCGGCTCGCCGTCACGGTGCTCGCGACGGCACTCGCCACCCTCGGCGTCACGGTCGCCAACCCCTCGCCCGCGTCCGCCGCCATGACCATCTGCTACAACACCAGCCAGGCGGGAAACTACGCCGGCACCGCCAACCAGGCCGCCTCGATCTGGAACAACGCCACCGTCAACCTGACGCTCTCCGCCAACTGCGGCTCGAACCTGCGGATCTACCAGATCACCGGCGGTGGCTCGTACGCCGTGCGGACCAGCCTCGGTAACGGCCGGGTCTACATCGACACCCAGCAGGCGGCGCAGTACAGCCCGCTCCGGATCATGACCCACGAGATCGGGCACATCCTCGGCCTGCCGGACAACTACAACGGGAACTGTTCGCTGCTGATGTCCGGTGGCAGTGCCGGCACCAGCTGCACCAACCCGTACCCGAGCACCGCCGAGGCGAACCGGGTGAGCAGCCTCTTCGCCGGCACCTTCGCCGCCACCGAGCGCAGCACGGACCGCGCCGGGGCGGACATCTTCCGCGGCAGCTGGCCGAGCATGCTCACCTCCGTGAGCTGATCAGCCGGATACGACGGAGGGGCCGGCATCGTGCCGGCCCCTCCCCGCGTTCCCGAACGGTCAGCTCGGCATCGGCGTCAGCCGGGTGCGCGGGCCCGCGCGCAGCACACCGGACGGCAGTTTCTTGCCGAGCAACTCCTCGGCCAGCTCCGCCACCTCGATGAGGGCCGCCAGGTCGATGCCGGTGTCGATGCCCATGTCATGCAGCATGTGCACCGCCTCCTCGGTGGCCAGGTTGCCGCTCGCCCCCGGCGCGTACGGGCAGCCACCCAGGCCACCGACGCTGGCGTCGAACTCGGTCACCCCCAGCTCCAGCGCGGTCAACAGGTTGGCCAACGCCGTACCCCTGGTGTTGTGGAAGTGCAGCAGCACCGGCACGTGCGCGTTGCGGTCGCGTACCGCGGTCAGCAGCTCGCGGACCCGGCGCGGAGTGCCCATGCCGGTGGTGTCGCCGAACGCGACCCGGTCCGCGCCGTCGCGGACCACCCGGTCCACGATTCCGGCCACCCGCTCCGGGTCGATGTCCCCCTCGTACGGGCAGCCGAAGCTGGTCGCCACGATCACCTCGACCCGCGCCGAGGCGCCGTGCAGCAGGTCGATCAGCTCGGCGATGTCGTCCAGCGACTCGTCGGTGGATCGGTTGACGTTGCGCCGGTTGTGCGTGTCACTGGCCGAGACCACCACCTCGATCTCGGTGAACCCGGCGGCGAGAGCTCGCTGGGCACCCCGGGTGTTCGGCACCAGCGCCGAGTAACGCACCCCGTCGGCCTTCACCGCCCGCTGCCACACCTCGTCGGCGTCGGCCATCTGCGGGATCGCCTTCGGGTGCACGAACGACACGGCCTCGATCCGGCGGACGCCGGTGAGGGACAGCGCGTCGAGCAGCCGCACCTTGGCATCGGTCGGAATCGGGTCCTCGTTCTGCAACCCGTCCCGCGGCCCAACCTCACGGATCGACACGGAATGTGGCAGCTGACTCATTGGTCACCTCGCTGTGACGTCGGGTCGGGATAGCAGAGCAAAGGGCGTGGATACCAGTCTCGCCGGGCCGCCGGGCCGCCGGGCGACGACCTGACCGGTCAGCGCATGCGGGACACGATTCCCGTGTCGTAGGTGCCGGAGAGGAACTCGTCGTTCTCCAGCAGCTCGGCGAAGAACGGGACGTTGTTCTTCGGGCCCTCGATCTGGAAGGCGGCGACTGCGGCCTTCGCGCGCTCGAGCACCTCGTCCCGGGTGGCACCGCTGATGATCAGCTTGGCCAGCAGACTGTCGTAGAACGGGGTGACCGTGTTGCCCTCGATATAGCCGGAGTCCACCCGGACACCCGCACCCGTCGGCTCCACCCAGGTCCTGATCACGCCGGGCCCGGGCAGGAAGCGCTTCGGGTCCTCGGCGTTGATCCGCAGCTCGATGGCGTGGCCACGCGGGGTCAGCGCGTCCGGGTCGAAGGTCGGCGCCAACCCGGACGCCACCCGCAACTGCTCCTCGACCAGGTCGACGCCGTAGACGTACTCGGTAACCGGGTGCTCCACCTGCAGCCGCGTGTTCATCTCCAGGAAGAAGAACTCGCCGGAGGTTGGATCGAGTAGGCACTCCACGGTCCCCGCGTTGCGGTAACCGACCGCCTCACCGGCGCGCACCGCCGCCGCCAGGAGGCGGGACCGCAGCTCCGGCGACACGGCCGGCGACGGGGACTCCTCGACCAGCTTCTGGTTGCGCCGCTGCACCGAGCACTCCCGCTCGCCGAGCGCCACCACCCGGCCGTCGGCCAGGCCGAGGATCTGCACCTCGACGTGACGCACCCGGGGGAAGTACCGCTCGATCAACACCGAGCCGTCACCGAACATCCGCTCGGCGAACGCGCGTACCTTCCCGTACTCGGTGCGCAGCGCGGCCTCGTCGACGGCCACACCCATGCCCATGCCGCCGCCACCGGCCGCGGCCTTGACCATCACCGGGTAACCGATCTCGGCGGCGGCCGTCACCGCGGCGTCCAGGTCGGCGGCCGGGTCGGTGGTGCCGGGCGCGACCGGAACGCCGGCCGCCGCCATCAGGTTCCGAGCGTTGATCTTGTCGCCCATCGCGGTGATCGCGTCCGCGCCGGGCCCGACCCAGATCAGGCCGCTCGACTCGACGGTACGGGCGAACTCGGCGTTCTCCGACAGAAAGCCATACCCGGGGTGGATGGCCTGCGCGCCGGTCGCCTTCGCGGCGGCGAGGATCGCCTCGACGTTGCGGTAGCTCTGCGCCGGGTTCGGCGGGCCGATGAGGACCGCCTCGTCCGCCTCGGCAACGAACGGCAGGTCGGCATCGGCCTCCGAGTACACCGCGATCGCGCGGATGCCGAGCCGCTTGGCGGTCCGAATGATCCGGCGGGCGATTTCGCCCCGATTGGCGACCAGCAGTGACTCGATCATGTTTCCTCCCGGCGTCCGGATGGTGGGACGATAGTTAGGGAATCATGACCGGCAGGCTTCTGACGAGTCGGGCTCAGGCGAGCAGCGCGGCCAGGGTGGCGTCGCGCAGCAGCTCGGCGCGGCGTCGCCGATCCACCTCACCGCCGAGGAACGGGGTCGAGTTCATCAGGCCGAACGCGGCGTGCGCGAGCACCCGCGCCTCGCCGTCGGGCATGCCCGGGTGCAGCGCGGTGAGCACGGTGACCCATTCCTCGACGTAGAGCCGTTGCAGGCGACGGATCCGCCGCCGCGGCTCCTCCGGCAGGCGGTCCAGCTCGTGCAGGTGCAACGCGATCACCGCCGGGTTGGCCAGCGCGAACTCGACGTGGAAGTCGATCAGCGACTCCAGCACACCGCGCGGATCGTCCGGGTGCCCGGCGGCGCGTTCCCGCCCGCCGGCCAGCAACCCGTCACTGACCGGGATCAGCGCGGCGGCCAGCATCGCCTCCTTGCCGGCGAAGTGGTGGTAGAGCGCCGGACCGGTGACCCCGGCCGCCGCGCCGATGTCGTCCATCGACACACCGTGGTAGCCACGGGCGGCGAACAGACCGACCGCGATTTCCAGGATTTCGTCCTTGCGGGACCTGCGCCGGCCCGCGCCCGCCGCACCCCGTGCCTGCTGCTCCACCGTCACCGGGCAAGCGTAGACCGCGAGCTGCCTGTGGTGGAGCGGCGGTTGAAGGTCGACTGCGGCTTGACCCTCGACCCGGTTGAACCCGCACGGTCACCCGCATGACCTCCTCCGCTCTCGGCCGGGACTTCCGGCTGCTCTGGTCCGCCGCCGTCTCGTCGCGGTTCGGGGACGCGCTGCGTACCCCGGCGCTGGCCCTGCTGGCCGCGACCGTGACCCGCGACCCGCGGGTCATCGCGGCGGTCACCGTGGCGGGTCAGTTGCCGCCACTGCTGTTCGGCCTGCTCGGCGGCGTGTACGCGGACCGCTGGGACCGGCGGCGGACGATGGCCCTGGTCGACGGGGTACGCGCTGCCGTGGTAACGGCGCTGGCCGTAGTGGTCGCGCTGAACCGGGTCAGCGTCCTGGTGCTGCTGGTGGCGGCGTTTCTGCTCGCCGCGTTGGGCACCTTCTTCGACTCCGCCTCGTTCGCGCTGCTCCCGGCGCTGGTGCCGCCGGACGCGCTGCCCCGGGCGAACGGCCGGCTCCAGGCGGGGTCCGCAGTCGCCGGTGGTTTCCTCGGGGCGCCCGCCGCCGGTGTCCTGTTCGCCGTCGCCCCGGCCCTCCCGTTCGCCCTCGACGCCGTCACCTTCGCGGCGGCGGCCCTGCTCGTGCTGGCCCTCACCCCGACTCCCGTCGCGAGCGTGACCGCCCGCCCCGGAGCGCGGCGCGGATCGGTGTGGGGCGAGATCGTCGAAGGACTGCGCTGGCTGCGTGCGCACCGGCCCCTGTGGCGGATCACCGTCCTCGCCGCCGCGAGCAACCTGGCGATCAGCGGAATCATGGCGGTGCTGGTGCTCTACGCGCTGGACGTGCTGCGGGTGCCGCCGGCCGGGTACGGGCTGTTCGCCGCCGCCGCCATCGTCGGGGGCGTGGCCGGGGCGCTCGGGGCGGGACAGCTCGCCGCCTGGCTCGGCACGGTGCCGGCGCTGCGGGTGGTGCTGGCCGTGGAGACCGTGGCGCTGACCGGGTTCGCGCTGGCCCGGCATCCGGTGCCGGGTGGGATCGCGCTGGCCGTCTTCGCCGCCGGCACGGTGGTGTGGAACAGCCTCTGCGCGTCGTACGGGCAGCGGCACGTGCCGAGCGAGCTGCTCGGCCGGGTCGGTGCGGCCCAGCGGATGGTCGGTCTGCTCACCGCGCCGCTCGGGGCGGCGCTCGCCGGGCTGGCCGCCTCGGCGTACGGCACGGTGCCGGTGACGGGCGCGGCGGCGGGGACGTTCGCGCTGGTCACCCTCGCGGCATGGCGGGCACTGCGGCCAGCCGCGCCCGGCGTGCTGAGCCGCAGCGGCGCGGTCTAGCCCGGCGTTCGCTCCCGGTGGGACAGCCCGGACAGGCGCAGCGCGATCCGCCGACGGGCCGGTGGGACGGCACCGAGCAGCCGGAGCAGCATGTCTCGGGCGGGCCGACCGGCGGGGGAGGTGCCGGCCAACCTGGTCAGCCCGGCGGCGAAGCTCATCACGTCCTCGGCCATCGGCCGTTGCCGGGTGTTGTAGTCGTCGAGCAGCGTCTCCGGGCCACCGTCGAGCACGTCCGCCACGGCGGTGCCGAGCGCGACCGCGTCGCAGATGCCGAGGTTCATGCCCTGCCCACCGGCCGGGCTGTGCACGTGCCCGGCGTCGCCGGCCAGCAGCACCGGCCCGGCTCGGAAGGTGTCGGCGATCCGGTGGTGCACCCGGAACCGGGAGCCCCAGATCACGTCGGTAACCCGGTCGGGTCGTCGCGCTGGGCCGCGCTCGTCGAGCAGCGCCTGAAGGTAGGCCGCGTCCGGGTCGGCCGGGGCCGTCTGCACGGCGGCGACCAACCGGACCACCCCGCCGGGGAGTGGCGCCCAGACCAGCGGCCCGGGGCGGGCGAGGAAGAGCGCCGCCTCGTCGCGGGGCAGCACGCTGCGCACCCGCACGTCGGCGAGGACGAAGGACTCCTCGTCGCTGCTCCCGGTGAAGCCGATGCCGGCCAACTGCCGGACGGTGCTGTGCAGGCCGTCCGCGCCGACCACGAACCGGGCGCGCAGCGCCTCTCCGTCGACCTGCGCGAGCAGGCCTTCTCCAGCGCGGCTCAGCCCGGTGAGCTGGCGCGACCGTCGTATCTGGACACCGAGTTCGGCCAACTTCTCGGTGAGCACGGCTTCGGTGACCGCCTGGGAGACCAGCAGCGCGTAGGGAAAGCGGGACGGCAGTTCGTGGAACGGCACCGACAACAGCACCCGGTCCCGGTCGCGCACGGTGAAGCGCGGCGTCCGCAGGGCCTGGGCGACCAGCGGCGCCGCGGCGCCGATCCGGTCCAGCACCTCCAGGGTGTACGCGTGCACGACCGCCGCACGGGAGGTCGTCGGCGGCTCGGCCAGTTGGTCCAGCACGGTCACCTCGATCCCGCGCCGGGCCAGCGTCAGCGCGGTGGCGAGACCGGTGGGGCCAGCGCCCACCACCAGGACGTCAGTGCTCGTGGGCAGCATGGCCACCTCCAGAAGATCTTTGCCAACGCCTGTTGGCAAACGCTTGTTGGCGACGCTAGAGCCCTGTCGATTGCGTTGTCAACAGTTGTTGGCATACGGTCGTTGACATGACAGCGTCCGCCCAGCCGAACCATCCCCGCCGCTCGGACGCCACCCGGGCGGCGATCCTGCGAGCGGCCCGGGAACGGTTCGCGGCGGACGGATACGAGCGCGCCACGATCAGGGCCATCGCCGCCGACGCCCGGATCGACCCTTCGATGGTCATGCGTTACTACGGCAGCAAGGAGGGCCTCTTCGCGGCGGCGGCCGAGTTCGACCTCCGCCTGCCCGACCTGGCCCCGGTGCCGCCCGCACGTCTCGGCGAGGTGCTGGTCCGGCACTTCCTCGCCAGGTGGGAAGGCGACGAGACGCTCGTGGCGCTGCTCCGGGCCGCCAGCACCAATCCGGGCGCGGCCGAACGGATGCGTGGCATCTTCGCCGACCAACTCACCGCTGCCGTGGCCGCGTTCGGCACCGACCCGGCGCTGACCGCCCGACGTGCCGGCCTGGTGGCCAGTCAGGTCCTCGGCCTCGCCTACACCCGATACGTCGTCCGCCTGCCGCCCATGGTGGACACCACACCGGAGGAACTGGTCTCCTGGATCGCACCGACCCTCCAGCGCTATCTGACTGGAATGCCGCAGAGCTGACCCAACCTTTCGGCCCTCCCCGTGCGTCTGCCAGGTGACGCGCAACTCGACGGCCGGGAGGAGGGCGGATGGCACCGGCGGGGAACGACGGACGCGACGGCTACCTCGCCTTCGTGGAGAGCCACCAACACCGGCTGCTCCGCGCGGCCTATCTGATCTGCGGCAACCGGCACCAGGCCGAAGACCTTCTCCAGGACGCCCTGCTGAAGCTGGCGCTGCGCTGGGCCTCGGTCCGTGACGGCGACCCCTCCGCGTACGTGCGGGCCATCCTCTACCGGGACGCGGTCTCGTGGTGGCGGCGCCGGCGGCGGGAGTGGCTCAGCGCCGCGCCGCCGGAGCAGGTGGCCCACGACCGTGACGGAGCATTGCGGCTGACGCTGCACGACGCGCTGGGCCTGCTGCCACCACGGCAACGGGCCGTGCTGGTGCTGCGCTACTACGAGGACCTGACCGAGGTCGCCACCGCCGAGGCGCTCGGGGTGACCGTCGGCACCGTGAAAAGCCAGTGTCATGCGGCGCTGCGCCGACTTCGCGAGGTCGCCCCGGACCTCGCCCGGGACGCTCGACCGGGCCGGGGCTCGGCCGACCTGGCCAGCGGCCTGGAGGTGAACCCGTGAACGAGCAGGACCTACGCCAACTACTGACCGTCAGCGTCGAGGACGTTCTACCCAGCCAACCGGCTACGGCCGGATGGGAGCGGGCTCGGCGGACCCGGCGGACCCGACGGGCCGTCAGCGCGGTCGCCCTGGCCGTGACACTGGTCGGCGGTGGCACGGTGGCCGCCCTGCGGCCGCCCGCCGATTCGCCGCCGGTTCATTCAGTGGCACCGACCGTCGAGCCCACCCACGCCGATCCGGTGCAGCGGCCCCCTGCCGAGCTGACCTTCCCACCCGATCCGCTGGCGCGGCTCGCCGGCCCGGCGACCGTGCCGCTCTCCGAGCGACCGGTGAAGCGGGCGCTGGCGCTGTTCCAGCCGCTGGACGAGGAGTTCCACGCGGACGGCCCGGTCCGCGTGCTCGGCGATGACGGCGTGGTGCGCAGTCTCGACGTGGTGACGCTGGCGCCCACCCGGGACGCGGGCGGCAACGAGGCGTTCGCCGTGAAGCCGGGCGTGCTGTCGCCGGACGGCCGGTCGGCCGCGTTCGCCCAGACCGGTGAGCTGATCATGGTTGACCTCACCACCGGGGCCGTGCGCCGGATCCCGCTCGACGGTTACCTGGAGTTGGTGGTCTGGGCGAACGACCGGGTGCTGGTCGGCGGCGACAACCGGACGTACGCGGTGGACCGGGTCACCGGCGCGGCGAGCACGATCGACGTGTCGGCCTGGGACGTGGTCGCGCCCGATCCGGCGGCCGGACGCGAGGCGGCGCTGATCGAGATGGTCGGCGAGCGGAGCGGCCTGATGCTGCGTAGCCGCACCGCCCGCGACGGCAGAATGCGCTCCGAACAGCCGGTCACCGGCTCGGCGCTGCCGTCGCCGTACCAGGTCAACGAGTTCTACGGCCGGGGCTGGCTGCACGGCGAGCGGGTGGCCAGCGCGGCGTGGATCACCAACGGCGAGATCGACGGTGCCGAGGGGGTGGCCGTGCTGGACGCCCGCACCGGCGCGGTGACGCATGTGCTCGACCTCGGCCGGGATCGCGCCAAAGGCTGCTGCGAGGTGCTGGGCTGGGACAACAAGGGTGCGGTGCTAGTCCGGCTGGAACCAGCTGCCGTCGCACGGTGGAACCCGGAGACCGGCGAGATCACCGGCGTGATCCGTAACCTGACCGGCGTGCTGTCACTGGCCGGCTGAGCACCGTCCCCGCGCGACAGTTACTGCCGCGCGGGGACGGTTGCACTGCTCAGGCGGCAAGACCACCGGGCTGGTCGCCCTTGACCACGGGTGCCCGGACCAGGTTGCCCCACTCGGTCCACGAGCCGTCGTAGTTACGCACCTGCGGGTAGCCCAGCAGGTGCCGCAGCACGAACCAGGTGTGGCTGGACCGCTCGCCGATCCGGCAGTACGCGATCACGTCGTCGTCGGGGCTGAGCCCCAGCTGGTCGGCGTAGATCGCCTTCAGCTCGTCGGCGGACTTGAAAGTGCCATCGTCATTGGCAGCCGACTTCCACGGCTTGCTGACCGCGCCCGGAATGTGCCCGCCGCGCAGCGCGCCCTCCTGTGGGTAGTCCGGCATGTGCAGCGTCTCGCCGGTGTACTCGCTCAGCGACCGGACGTCGACCAGCGGGCGGGCGGCGGCGATGTGCGCCATGACCTGTTCACGGTAGGCCCGCAGCGGTGCGTCGTCACGCCTCGGCACCGGGTAGTCGGCGCGGGGCCGAGCTGGCTTGTCGCGGGTCACCTCGCGCCCCTCGGCGATCCACTTCTGCCGGCCGCCGTCGAGCAGTCGCACGTCGGCGTGGCCGAAGAGCGAGAACACCCAGAGGGCGTACGCGGCCCACCAGTTGAAGTTGTCGCCGTAGAAGACGACCGTGTCGCCCCGGCCGATGCCCTTCGCGGCACACATCTCGGCGAAGCTTTTGGCATCCAGGTAGTCCCGGGTCACCTGGTCGTTCAACTCCAGGTGCCAGTCGACCTTGACAGCACCAGGGATGTGACCGGATTCGTAGAGCAGCACGTCCTCGTCGGACTCGACCACGACGAGGCCCTCGTCGCCCAGGTGCTCGGCCAGCCACGCGGTGGTGACCAGCCGCTGCGGGTCCGCGTACGACTGAAGGCGGGGATCAGGATCGTTCGGCACAGACATGGTCCCCAAGGTACGCCGGATGGCCGCCCTCGACCGCTGTAACGGGCCGGCCCGGCGGGCAGCCTGCTCAGGCGCGCCGGTGGGCGATCCGGCCGGCGACCACCGTCACCAGACAGGTGCCGTCGACGCCATGCACCGCGAGGTCAGCCCGCCCACCCGGTTGCAGTGCCGGCGCCACGGCGGCGGGCAGCACCAGCAGGTCGCTCCTGTCGACGGCGGCCCGCAGCGCCGGGTCGGTCAGGTGCTGCCCCAGCACCGCCGTCACCCCATTGCGTAGCAGCGCGTGCACTCGCTCACGCGGGGTGGGCGCCGCCGGCAGCGGGCCGTCGTGCAGCAGACCCGGCCCCAGCGTGCCGGGCCAACGGCGGACCCGAACACCCGCGTACGCCTCGCTCAACTCGGCCAGCGGGCCGACGGCTTCGACCCGGTCGCCACTGACCAGCACGGCGTGCGCCGGCACCGGCTCGCCGTCCCGGTCGCGCCGTAACAGCGGCGCGGTGTGCAGGGTGCGCACCCTCAGTCGACGATCGGCCCGAGCAGCGGACGCTTCGCGGTCACCGTGTCACCGGACGACCGACCGGTCAGCCGCCGCTTCACCCAGGGTGCGAGGTGCTGACCGGCCCAGCGCACATCGGCCGCTCGGGCGGCCAGCCACGGCGACGGCGCCGGGTGCGGCGGGACCATCAACCATTCCTCGTCGCACCCAACCCCGAGCGCGTTCAACACCTGACCCGCGACCCGTCGGTGGCCGGCCGGAGAGAGGTGCAAACGGTCGGTGCTCCAGAGCATCGGATTGAGAAACGCGTCGTCGGCGTACAGGTCGACCAACATGGCACCGTGGCGCTCGGCGGTCTCGCCGACCGCCTGGTTGAGCAACTGCACCCGGGGAGCGACGAGGCGCTGGCCGGGCAGTCGGGCCATCACGTCGGCGAACCGGAAGAGCAGCACGTCCGCGCCGCCCGAGCGCAGTTGCCGGACCACCTCGTCGAAGCGGGCGACCAGCGTGTCCGGGTTGAAGGTGCGGCGCAGCACGTCGTTGCCGCCAGCCGCGAAGCTGATCAGGTCGGGCTTCATCGCCACCGCCGCCGGCACCTGCTCGGCGACCACCCCGGGGAAGAGCCGGCCTCGGATGGCCAGGTTCGCGTACCGGAAGTCGGGGCCTGCCTCGACGGCGAGTCGGGTCGCCACCAGGTCCGCCCAGCCCCGGAAACTGCCGTCCGGGTACGCGTCGTCCATGCCCTCGGTGAAGCTGTCCCCGACCGCGACAAAACTGCGCCAGCGCACCCGCGCCCCCCTTACGCCATTCGTTGCCTGCGGCGGCCAGTCTGTCACCGCAGCCACGACGGGCGGTGCCCCGATCGGACGACGTGGCGGAGGTCATTGGCCAACTGC
Source organism: Micromonospora sp. NBC_01638 (assembly GCF_045209745.1). NCBI lineage: Bacteria > Bacillati > Actinomycetota > Actinomycetes > Micromonosporales > Micromonosporaceae > Micromonospora > Micromonospora sp. NBC_01638. The sequence goes on along the minus strand of NZ_CP109273.1, from coordinate 2,319,193 downwards.
CCGAACGAATTGGTTCGCTCGTCCAATCGACGCGGCCCTACGCTGCACCCATGCTGCTGCGCATGTCGACCCTGTTGCTGCGAACCCTGCGCGAGGATCCGGCCGACGCGGAGGTGCCGAGCCACCGGCTGCTGCTGCGCGCCGGTTACATCCGTCGTGCCGCACCGGGTGGCTACACGTGGCTGCCGCTGGGCAAGCTGGTGCTGGATCGGATCACCGACGTGGTGCGCGCCGAGCTGATCGCGATCGGCGACCAGGAGGTGCACTTCCCGGCGCTGCTGCCTGCTGAGCCCTACCGGACGAGCGGCCGGTGGACGGAGTACGGCGACGACATCTTCACCCTCGCCGATCGGCGCGGTGCCGAGCACCTGTTGGCGCCCACCCACGAGGAGATGGCGGCGCTGCTGGTCAAGGACCTGTTCACGTCGTACCGGGACTTTCCGGTGACGCTGTTCCAGGTGCAGACGAAGTTCCGCGACGAGGCGCGTGCGCGGGCCGGGCTGTTGCGCGGCCGGGAGTTCCTGATGAAGGACGCGTACTCCTTCGACCTGGACGAGGCGGGGCTGCGGGACGCGTACGCGCGGCATCGGGCGGCGTACCAGCGGATTTTCGACCGGTTGGGCCTGGACTACACGGTGGTGCAGGCGATGTCCGGCGCCATGGGCGGGTCCGCGTCGGAGGAGTTCCTGGCGGCGACACCGGTCGGCGAGGACACCTTCGTCGGCTGTACCGCCTGCGCCTACGCGGCCAACACCGAGGCGGTGATCACCCGGGCGCCGACGGCCGGTGACCCGGCCACGCAGCCGGCTGTCGAGGTCCACGACACACCGGAGACTCCGACGATCGCCAGCCTGGTGGAGTTGGCCAACGCCCGCCGGTTGGGCGATCGGGACGGCTGGACCGCCGCCGACACCCTGAAGAACGTCGTGCTGTCCGTTCGCCAGCCGGGCGCGGACCGGGCCGAGCCTCTGGTCGTCGGGCTTCCCGGTGACCGGGAGGTCGACCTGAAACGGGTCGGCGCCGCCCTACACCCGGCCGAGGTGACCGTCTTCGAGGAGTGGACCGAGCATCCGGAGTTGGTACGCGGGTACATCGGACCGCAACTGCTCGACAAGCTGGGCATCCGTTACCTCGTCGATCCGCGGGTAGTGGCCGGCTCGGCCTGGTTGACCGGGGCGAACGAGCCGGGCCGACACGCGACCGACGTCGTCTGCGGGCGGGACTTCACACCCGAGGGCACCATCGAGGCGGCCGACGTACGCGCCGGTGACCCCTGCCCCGACTGCGAGGCCGGTGAGCTGACGATCCGGCGGGGCATCGAGATCGGGCACATCTTCCAGCTCGGCCGCCGATTCACCAACGCCTTCGCGGTCGACGTGCTCGGGCCGGCTGGCAAGCCGGTCCGGCCGACCATGGGCTCCTACGGCATCGGGGTGTCCCGGGTGGTCGCGGCCATCGCCGAGCAGCATCACGACGACCGGGGGCTGATCTGGCCGGCGGCGATCGCGCCGTGCGACGTACACCTGGTGGTTGCGGGCAAGGGTCCGCAGCTCGACGCGGCGGTGGAGCTCGGCGGGCGCCTCGCCGCCGCCGGCCTGCGGGTGCTGGTCGACGACCGCACGCACGTCTCGGCCGGGGTGAAGTTCACCGACGCCGAGCTGATCGGCATCCCTCGGGCCGTCGTGGTCGGCCGCCGACTCGCCGACGGGTACGTCGAGCTGCGTGAGCGGGCCGGCGACGCGCGCACCGAGCTACCGCTGGACGGTCTGGTGGACCGTCTTGTCCATGAGGTACGCCGAGAACGTGGAAACCTGGTGTAGCTGCCGCCTCACGGGGTAGTGCAGTCGGATCGGGTGAAAACGTCTTCGGAGGCTCTCATGACCGGTTACCGGGTCAGCGACGTGATGACCAAGCAGGTCGTTTACCTGCCGGTGGAGACCATGCTGGACGAGGCGGCCAGGGTGATGAAAGAGGCGGACATCGGCGACGTGGTGGTCACCGACGGCGCCAGCCTCGCCGGCATGCTCACCGACCGGGACATCGTGGTGCGGGCCGTGGCGGAGGACCGCTCCCCAGCGACCACCACCATCGGCTCGATCGTCACCCGTGAGGTGGTCATGATCGAGCAGCACTGCACGGCGGGTGAGGCGGCGGCGCTCATGCGGGACCGGGGCATCCGGCGGGTGCTGGTCTGCGACAGCGACCGCAAGCTGGTCGGGATCGTCTCGCTCGGCGACCTGGCCATGCAACTCGACCCCACCAGCGCCCTCAGCGAGATCAGCGAGCAGTCGCCCACCGTCTGAGGAGTCCCGCACGACGGCGGTAGCCTCGACGCATGGCTGACATGCCGGCCCGACTGGCCGAGATCGTCGACGAGTTCGCCGCCGCGCCGCGTGACCTGGTGCTGGAAATGCTCCTGGAGTACGCCGACGTCATCCCGGCCCTGCCGGACGGCGCCGAGCGCGCGGGCATGGAGCAGGTGCCGGAGTGTCAGACGGCGTTCTTCCTGCGCGCCCGGGTGACTCCGGAGGGCACCGTGGAGACGCTCTTCGACTGCCCACCGGAGGCGCCCACCACCCGGGCGTTCGCCGGGATCCTCGCTGAGGGGCTGGCGGGCGCGAGCGCCGAGCAGGTGCTGGCTGTTCCGGACGACCTCTACCAGCGGATGGGGCTGGCGCAGGCGATCAGCCCGCTGCGGGTGCGCGGCGGCACGGCGATCCTGGGCCGCCTCAAGCGGCAGGTCCGGGAACAACTCGGCTGACCGCGCGGTTGCCACCAATCATGGAGATCGAGATCTACGCGGACGTCATCTGCCCGTGGTGCTACATCGGCAAGCGCCGCCTGGATGAGGCCCTCGCCAGCTACGAGGGTGAGGTGACGGTCCGCTACCGGCCGTTCCAGCTCGACCCGTCGCCGGTGCCCGAGCCCCGCCCGCTGGTGGAGGCGCTGGCCGCCAAGTTCGGCGGCAAGGAGCGCGCCCAGCAGATGGTCACCCACGTGACCCAGGTCGCGGCGGGTGACGGTCTACGGCTGGACTACGGCCGCGCGGTGATCGCCAACACCTTCGACGCGCACCGGCTGGTCTCCTACGCCAACGACCACGGTCGGGCGGCCGAGATGGTGGAGGCGCTCTACCAGGCGCACTTCAACCAGGGTGTCGACGTCGGTTCCCGGGAGGCGCTGGCCACCGTGGCCGGCGGGATCGGCCTGGACGCGGCCGACGCACGTCGATTCCTCGATTCCGACGAGCGCGTCGACGACGTCGCCGCCGAACTGGCCGCCGCCCGGGACCTGGGCATCACCAGTGTGCCGACCTTCGTCCTGGCCGGGAAGTACGCGGTTTCCGGGGCACAGGAGGTGCAGACGCTGCTTGCCGCGCTCGCCGAGGTCGAGCAGCGCGAGTCCGCAGCCCACTCACACTGAGTCACCGACCCAACGGCACCGGCATCGACAACCGCGATGTTTCACGTGCAACGGTATCGATGTCGGTGCCTGGTCAGGCCGGCCTGGCCAGGCCTTCCACCACCTGCGTCCCGGGCAGCGCACCCAGAGCCGGCCCCGGCAGCGCGATCTTGCTGTGCCGTACGCCGGACCCAATGATCACGTGTGGTGTGGCGATCACCCGCGCGTCCACCAGGATCGGCCACTGTGCCGGCAGCCCGATCGGGGTGATGCCGCCGTACTCCATGCCGGTCAACTCGACCGCGTCGGTCATCGGGGCGAAGCTCGCCTTGCGGACGTCCAGCGCTCGGCGGGCCACCCCGTTCACGTCGGCCCGGGTGGTGGCCAGGACGATGCAGGCCGCGTAGCGGACCACACCCTCACGCTTACCAGCCACCACGACACAGTTGGCCGACACGTCCAACCCCACCTCGTACGCCGCGCAGAACGCGGCGGTGTCGGCGAGATCGGCGTCGATCGGCGCGACCAGCACGTCGTTGACGTCGACCGGCGCGTCGGCGGGCCACTGCGCGATGGCCTCCGCCACCGGCGGAGCGAGCAGGTCGAGGCGGGCGCGGGCCGGTTCGGTTTTCAGCGTTCCCATCACGGGTGCGATCTTCGCATCCGCAACGCTGAACCGCCCGGCGGCTCCCGGGCCGCCCCGTGACGCCACCGGCCCAGGCCGGACGGAGTCGGTGCTCAACTGCCGGCGAGGAAAGCGTTGTCGCGCATGAAGGAGCGGTCGCGGGCGGCCGCCAGCTCCTGTTCGCGCTGGACCTTGACCCGTTGCAGCTCCAGGTCCTCCATCGCGTGGCGGACACCCAGCCGGATCACGCCGTAGAGGAAGACGAAGCCGAAGACGTAGAGAATCACCGTGGTGACGACAACGAACATGGCGTCACCGTAAGACGAACGTGAACCGTTGTTGCTCTCATTTCCGCCCGGGTCCCCCGTACGTGTCCGCAAGGTGGTCGGCCCAGGTGCGGACGCCCCGGGGCAGCGCCTCGGTGACCAGGCCACCGGCGCGCAGCTCGCGACCGAGGCGACCGGGAATCCGCACCGGCAGCAGCGGTCGGTGTGAGCCTCGGGCCTCTCGCCACGCTCGGACCGCCTCGTCGAAGCGGAGCACCTGCGGCCCGCCGTACTCCTCGATGCCGCCCAGCGGGCCGGCGACCAGCCGAGCTGCCAGCCGCGCCGCGACCTCGCCCGGGTCGACCGGTTGGGCGAGCACCGCCCGGTCCCCGATCACCGGTCCCATGCGCGCACTGGCCGCCAGCAGGTCGTCCAGGAACTGCGGGAACTGGGTGGCCCGCAGGACCGACCACGGCACCGGGCCGGCCGCGATCACCTGCTCGGCGGCGAACTTGTGCCGGTAGTACGGGATCGGCACCCGATCCACCCCGACGATCGAGATGTAGACCAGGTGCCGCACACCGGCCGCTCCGGCAGCCACCACCAGGCGGCGAGTGCCCAGCACGTCCACCTGGTGAGTCCGACCCCGAGGTGAGGACGCCAGGTGCAGCACGGCGTCCATCCCCGTCACCGCCTCGGCCAACCCGTCCCCGGTGGCCAGGTCGGCCACCACCCACTCCACGTCCGAGCCGCCACGCGGCCGCCGGCTGGTGGGCCGGACGCTGATCCCGTCGTCGCGCAGCCGCTCCAGCACCGCGCGGCCCAGGTGGCCGCCCGCCCCGGTAACCAGAACCCTCATCCCGTCCTCCCGCCTGGCCGCGCACCACGGCACACCGATTCGTCCGACGCCTGAGCCGTCGGCCCGACCTGGCGTTGACGGAACAGGACGACCCCACGTGACGAGGTGTGCGGCGGGTCACCCCGCGGCCGAATCCCTGGATCACCCGACCGGCCGCATACCCCCGCCCACCACGACACGACCGGCCAGCAGCGCCCCGAGCAGCGCCAGGCCAGCGGCCACCGCCAGAGTCGCCGTGTAACTGGCCGGGCCAGGCGCGCTTCCCGCTGCCAGCACGGTCCCGGTCAACGCGAGCACGGTCGCCGCGAAGAGGGAGTCACCCAGTTGCAACGACGAGCTGTTGCGGCCCTGCTCACCGGGGGCGGACAACTCCAGGGTGAGCACCGACAACGACGGATAGAGCAGCCCCATGCCGAGGCCGGCGACCGCCCAGCCGACCACGGCGACGGTCACCGGCAGCTCGGGCCGGACGGCCAGCGCCACCGTGGCGGTGCCAACCGTGATGCAGCTCAGCCCGACGCGCGGCAAGCTGGCTCGGGAGGCCGGCACCGGGATCCGGCCCTGCAACCAGGAGCCCACCGACCACGCCAGCGCGCCGACCGTGAGGACCAGCCCCGCTGCGGTCGGCGAGAGGCCCCGCTCCCGGGAAAGCATCAAGGGGATGACCACCTCGGCACCGACGAAGGCACCTGACGCCAGACCGCGCAGCCCGACGACGGTGGGCAGCCCCCGGGCTGCCCGGAGGAAGCCGGCCGGCAGCACGCGTGGGGCGCTGACCAGCAGACCGACCACGGCGAGCACGATCAGCACCAGGGCGGTGGCACCGCGCTGCTGTCCCCCGATGTGCAGCAGTGCGGCACTCACCGCGGCCCCGCACGCCCAACCGATCCGCGCCGCCGCTCCGGCCGGCGGGCTCGTCGCCGCACTCCGGCCCAGCGACCGCAGGCCGGGATGGATCACCAGCACCGCCGGCACGGCCACCGCCGGTACCGCCAGGAACACCCACCGCCAGCCCAGGTACTCCACGATCAGACCGGCCACCGCCGGCCCGACCAGCGACGGTACGACCCACGCTGCCGCGAACGCCGCGAAGATCCGCCGGTGCAACTCCTGCGGGTACGCGTGCCCGACGATCACGTAGAGCGCCACCGAGAGCAGCCCGGAGCCGAACCCCTGCACCACCCGCCCGACGACCAGCGCACTCATCACGGGGGCGGTCCCGGCGATCAGCAACCCGACCACGAACCAGACGACCCCGTGCCACATCGGCCCTCGAGGACCTCGGGCGTCGCACCAGATGCCGGAGACCACCATGGCCAGCACACCGGTGGCGAACGGACCACCGAACGCGATCCCGTACAGCGCCAGCCCATCCAGGCTGCGGGCGACGGTCGGCATCGCCGTACCGACCGCCAGTGCCTCGAACGCCAGCAACGAGATCAATGCGACGCTGCCCACCGTCATCGCTCTCAGCCGGGGGGCGAAAAGTCCCGGTGCGGCGGGTACGAGGGTGGCGGCTGTGCTCGGCATGGACCGAGCATGCGACCTCAACCCGGATTCATGTCAATCGCCCCCACGACTCGGCTCCGTCAGGCGTGCTCATAACGGCCTCCCCGGTCCGGTGATGGTCGTCGGATTCCACCGACCACCTCGTCCATGCGTCGCCAACGGCGGAAAGTTCCACCACCCCGGGGGCATAACGGACGGCAGGTCGGGAAACCAGGCCGCCGGACGTGAGGCGGTGGGAGGACGAGATGGCCAAGGTCAGGACCAGCAGCAACAGGGAGCCGGGCCGGCGTCCGTCCAGCCGTACGCCTCGATGACGGCGGCGGGTCGCATAGCCGGCCGCATCCTCCCGTCCTTCGACGTGCCGCTCCTGGTCGGTGAGGCGTCCCGGACCGTCGGGTCGGCCGCGACCCGGCTGGCCCGTTCGGTCGGGCTGACCCGACGTCGGGTCTGGTCACGGCCCGGTCGGCACCACATCGAGGTGCACGGCGTGTGCCAGCACGGCGGCGACCAGCTCGCCCGGCAGGTGGAGGGCGCGCTGGAGCGGATGCCCGGGGTCGCCTGGGCCAGGGTGAACGCCCCATCCGGTCGGGTGGTGGTGACCGTGCAGGCCCCCGAGCCGAGTCTGCGCGACCTCATCGCCACGATCAGCCGGGTCGAGCGAACCTGCGACCACGAGCCTGACCCGGAGATCGCGCTACCGCACCCGCCGGAGGAGGGGCCGCACACCCCACGCACCCTTGGTGCGCTCGCCTCGGACGCGCTGGGCCTGAGTCTCTGGGCGGCCACCCGGATCCTGCCGTTCGCACCTCTGCCCGGTGAGGTGTCCGGCCTGCTGTCGGCGGTGGACCTGCAACCGAAGCTGCACGCGTTGTTCGGCAAACCGTTGCGTTCCGACCCGCGCGCGGACGTCCTCTTTCCCCTGGCCGAGGCGGTGGTGCAGGGCCTGGCCGGCCGCTGGACCGGCATCGTTCTCGACGGCGCCCAACGGCTCGTGCAGTGGGGCGAGGATCGGGCCCAACTCTCCGCCTGGGAGAAGGCCGAACCGCGTTTGACCGGCGACCCGGAGCGTGCCGTCGCCCGGTGGCCGGTAACCGACCGTCCCCGACCAAAGCCGCACGGCCCGGTCGAGCGGTACATCGACCGGGCCCTGGCCGCCGGCGCAGCGGCCGGCGCAGCGGCGATACCGTTCGCCGGGCCCAAGCGAGCCGCCGCGCTGGGCCTGTCCACGCTGCCCAAGGCCCCGGGCAGCGGACGCGAGGGGTACGCCGCGCAGCTCGGCCGGATGCTGGCCCGGCGCGGAGTGATCGTGATGGACCGCAGGGTGCTGCGGGAGCTGGACCGGATCGACACGCTCGTGCTGGACGCCGCGGTGCTCGGCTCGGACCGGGGTGTGCTGGCCGACCTGGCACCGGTGGCCGGAGCCGACGTCGACCAGGTGGCGGAGCGGGCCTTCGCGTTGTTCGATCCGGACGATCCGGCTGCGACCCGCACGGCGGACGGGTGGCAGATCGGCCCGCTGGATCAGATGCCCACGAGCGACCCGGGCGACATCCCGGACGGCGACCGGCTGCGGTCCGTTGGCGGCCAGCTACTCGGCCTCGCCCACCGCGACCGACTCGCCGCACTGCTGCGGGTCGAGCCGGAACCCGCGCCCGGCGTCGACGGCCTGCCGGCCACAGCCCGACACGCCGGCCTGCGGCTGGTCGTGGCCGGCGGTGACGAGCAGCGGTACGGCTTCGCCGATGTGATGCTGCCCGGCGGGGACCGGCTGGCCGAGTCGGTGCGCGCGTTGCAGCGCGACGGTGCGGTGGTGATGCTGGTTTCCGCAGACCGGAAAGCGCTCGGCGCGTCCGACTGCGGTCTCGGGCTTGCCGCGCCGGAGGAGCTGCCGCCATGGGGTGCGCACCTGCTGGTCGGTGACGACCTGCGGGTGGTGGCCCTGGTGGTCGAGGCGACCGGAGTGGCCCGGCGGACGGCCCAGCAGAACATCCGGCTGGCCATGGCCGGCACCGGCCTCGGAGCGCTGGGCGCGTTTACGGCACCACCGACCCAGCTGCCCCAACGCTCGCTCGTCGCGGTCAGCGGAGCGGCCGGGTTGGCCTTCGCGAACGGGGTCTGGCAGGCCCACCGGCTGCACGACCGGTCGGACACCCCGGCGCCCGTGGCGACCGCCTGGCACCTGATGCCCGTCAGTACCGTGCTCGACCACCTGCGCACCACGCCGGACGGTCTGTCCGGCGCGGAAGCGCAGCGCCGGCACCACGACTCTGGTGGCAACGGCGACACCGCACCCGGAAGTGGTGGTCTGCTGCGCGCCTTCGTGGACGAGTTGTCCAACCCGCTGACACCGGTGCTGGCCGCCGGGGCGGTGCTCTCCGCGTCGTTCGGCTCGCTGGTGGACGCCGCGCTGGTGGGTGGCGTGGTTGGTGGGTCCGCCCTGATCGGAGCGGTGCACGAACGCAACACGGAAAGGTCCCTGGCGGAGCTGCTGTCCCGTTCGGCGGTGACCGCGCGGGTCCGTCGGGACAGCGCCGAGCAGGTGGTTGCCGCCGAAGACCTGGTCCTCGGGGACGTCATCGCCCTCGAGCCGGGTGACTCGGTGCCGGCCGACTGTCGCGTGCTCGAGTCGGTGGGCCTGGAGGCGGACGAATCGTCGCTGACCGGCGAGTCGCTACCGGTTGCCAAGTTCAACCGGCCGGTGGTGGCCGCCACCATCGCCGACCGACACTCGATGCTGTACGACGGCACGACCGTCGCCGCCGGGCACGGCACCGCAGTGGTGGTGGCGACCGGCGCCGACACCGAGGCCGGGCGCAGCCTGGCGCTGGTTCGGCAGGACCCACCGACCAGTGGGGTGGAAGCCCGGCTCAGCTCGTTGACCAGCGCAGCCATCCCGTTGGCCGCCAGCTCTGCGGTGGCGGTGGCCGGCGCGGGACTGCTTCGGGGCGTACCGCTGGCCGAAACGGCGGCGACCGCCGCGAACCTCGCCGTGGCGTCGGTGCCGGAGGGGCTGCCGTTTCTGGTCAGCGCGGCGCAGCTGGCCGCCGCCCGGCGCCTGGCCGAGCACGGCGCGTTGGTCCGCAACCCGCGCACCATCGAGGCGCTGGGGCGGGTGGACGTGCTCTGCTTCGACAAGACCGGCACCCTCACCGAGGGCCAGTTGCTGCTCGCCGGCGTCGGCGACAGCAACGGCGACCGGTATGCACCGGTGGACCGGCTGGACGACCGCCTCCGGTTGACGCTGGCCGCGGCGCTGCGGGCCACCCCCGCCGCTGCCAATCCCGAAGAGTTGGCGTTGCAGACCGACCGGGCGGTCCGGCGGGGTGCCAGGGAGGCGGGGGTGGTCGAGCAGACCGGTGCCGCCGGTTGGCGCGCTGCCGGCGGTCTGCCGTTCGAGCCATCCCGCGGCTACCACGCGAGCATCGGCGAGACCGACGGCCACCTGATGTTGAGCGTCAAGGGTGCTCCGGAGACAGTGCTGCCGCGCTGTTCGGCCCGGCGCACCGACGGCACCCAGGAACCACTGGACGACGCCGGCCGCGCAAAGCTGGAGCGGATGCTCGCCGACCGGGCCGGGGCGGGAAACCGGATCCTGGCCGTCGCCGAGTGCCAGGTGGACGACCCGAAGGTGACCGACGGGGACGTTCGAGGGCTGACCTTCGTAGGTTTCCTGGCCCTCGCGGACGGAGTCCGGGAGAGCGCCGCCCCTGCGGTACGCCGGATCCGACAGGCTGGCGTGCACACCATCATGATCACCGGCGATCACCCGGCCACCGCCGAGGCGATCGCCGCCACCATCAGCGAACACGACGAACAGCGGGTGGTCACCGCCGGCGAGCTCGACCAATTGGACGACGACGCGCTCGCCGAACGGTTGGCCAACACCGACGTGGTGGCCCGCTGCACCCCGACGCACAAGGTGCGGATCATCCAGGCGTTGCAGAAGTGCGGGCGCACCGTGGCGATGACCGGCGACGGCGCCAACGACGCCCCGGCGATCCGGCTGGCCGATGTCGGCATCGCCCTCGGCCAACGGGGCACCCCCGCCGCGCGCGCCGCGGCCGACCTGGTGGTCACCGACGACCGGTTGGAGACCATCATCGCCACCCTGGTCGAGGGGCGGGCGATGTGGGCGTCGGTACGGCACGCGCTCAGCATCCTGGTCGGCGGCAACCTCGGTGAGATCGCGTTCAGTGTGCTCACCGCCGCGGCGACCGGCCGCTCCGCGCTCACCGGGCGACAACTACTGCTGGTCAACCTGCTCACCGACCTGGCGCCGGCACTGGCCATCGCCGTCCGGCCACCCGCCTCGGACCGCGCCGACGGGCTGCTCCGGGAGGGCCCCGACATGGCGCTCGGAGAAACCCTCACCAGGGAGATCGGGCTGCGGGCGGCAGCCACCACGCTGGGCGCGACCGCAGGCTGGACGTTGGCCCGGTACACCGGACGCCGTCGGCGGGCCGGGACGGTCGCCCTGGTCTCCCTGGTCGGCACCCAACTCGGGCAGACCATCCTGGCCGGCGGCACCAGCCCGGCAGTGCTGGCGTCCACGGCAGCGTCGCTGGGGGTGCTCGTCGTGGTGGTGCAGACGCCGGGGGTGAGCCAGTTCTTCGGCTGCACCCCGCTCGGGCCGGTCGGCTGGACCATCGGGGCCGGGTCGGCGCTCGGCGCCACCTTCGCCAACGGCGCGCTCACCAAACTGATGGAACACGTGCCGCAAGCCCGACCTGACACCACGGCGGCGGACGGCGACGGCGCGAGCGACTCCAAGGGCTGAACGTTGGACCCGTCGCATGCCGACGGCTCGCGCGGGTACCGCAGCCGGAGGAGGTGGACACGATGGCAGAGCAACCGCAGGTGACGTTCATCGGTACCGCGACGACAGTGCTGCGAATTGGCGGGTTCACCCTGCTGACCGACCCGAACTTTCTGCACCGGGGTCAACGGGCGTACCTGGGCAAGGGTTTGTGGTCGCGCCGGCGCACGGACCCGGCGCTGCGGATCGCCCAGCTTCCGCAGCTGGATGCGGTGGTCCTCTCCCACCTGCACGGCGACCATTTCGACCGGGTGGCCCGCCGGGAACTGGACCGCAGCCTGCCCATCGTCACCACCCCAGCGGCGGAACGAAAGCTGCGTCGATGGGGATTCCAGGCCACCCAGGGCCTGCCGACCTGGTCGTCGCGGGAGCTGCACCGCGACGGTACGACACTGCGTCTGACCTCGATGCCCGGCAGGCACGGCCCGGGTGCCCTGGACCGGCTGATGCCCGACGTGATGGGCACAATGATCGACGTGGAGCGCTCCGGGAGGCGCGAATTCCGGCTCTACGTCACCGGTGACACGCTCAACCGACCGCTACTCACCACCATCCCCGAGCGGTACCCGGACATCGACGCGATGCTGATCCACCTCGGCGGCACGAAGGTCGCCGGCATTCTGCTCACCATGGATGCCCGGCAGGGCGCCGACCTGGTGGAACTGATCCGACCGAAGCTGACCGTGCCGATCCACTACGACGACTACCCGGTGTTCCGCTCCCCGCTGGCACACTTCGTCGACGAAGCCCGCCGCCGAGGCTGGGTGAAGCAGGTACGCACCATCGCCCGCGGTGAGACCGCCCCTCTCAACCCGCCCGCCTGACCGCCGACCGGCCCGCGCGGGTGCCGGTGCATGCTTGGGCAGTAGGAGGAAAGCCCAAGACTGTGCGCCAAAATCAGCTCACCGCCTGTTGCGGATCACGTGGTTTGATCAGTACGTCGATCTGAAGGGGGCCACGGTGGGGCGCAGAGCGATCATCTTCCACGGGACCGGCGGCAACCCGGACGTTTGCTGGTATCCCTGGCTGGCAGGGCGGCTCGCGGCCCGGGGATACGACGTCGAGGTGCCGCATCACCCCGGCATCAACGTCGAGCCGATCGCCACGTTCCTGCCGAAGGTGCTGAACGGGCACAGCTTCGACAAGGACACGGTCCTCGTGGGCCATTCCGGCGGCGCGGCCCTCCTGCTCGCGCTCCTGGAGCATGTGGACGTGACCGTCGCCCAGGCAATCCTGGTTGCTGGCTACTGCACCCGGCCCAACACCGAGGAGGAGCCGGTCCTCCAGCAGAGCTACGACTGGGCCGCGATCCGGTCGCACGTGCGGGACATCTACTTCATCAACTCCCGCAAGGATCCGTACGGCTGCGACGACCGACAGGGACGCGCCATGTTCGAGCGGCTCGGCGGCACCCAGATCGTGTGCGACGACGGGCACTTCGGCGACTACAACCAGCCGTACGAGCGGTTCGAACTGCTCGACCGCCTCATCCCCTGACGCCTCCCCGCGCGACGGCACCGACCCGTGCTGAACCAGGTGGTGCACCGGCTCCGCCCAGGTCTTCCTTCAGCCCTTCAGCTTGAGGCAAAGACGGCCAGCAAGGGCCGTGCCCCTGCTCCGGTGTTTGACGCCCCGGAGGCGCCCTGACGCCCTAGAGGCCCCTGACTTGAGCTGCGGAGCCTCATTTTGGGAGGACGAAGATCACAGCCGGCAAGGCTGCAGTTGGCCTGGTCAGGGCACCTCACACCGCTTCTGGTCGTTCGCCGACCTTCCGGGTACCTGAAAGCATCGACCTAATCCCTCACACTCGTGCTGGCGCTGAAAATTCACACACCTTATGCTTCGCGCGTGGCACAGCCGGGATCCCGTTTCATCGCGGCGCGGTTGCTTGTGGTTGGGCAGCTATCGATGGTGGCGCTCTACGTATCAGGCGCGCTCGTTCCCTACCTTGTGAGGTTCACCTTCCGAGGGACCGACCATTGCTCGCCGACTGAGTGCCATACACCTGGCGGCGTGTTTGACGGTCCGATGTCGGTGCTGCTGATCCCAGTCATGATCGTCACGATTGTGGGGCCGATGGCCGCGGTCCTTTTCCTGCTGATGTCGTTCACCTCGCTGGCCAGGCGACGTCGGGAGATGTCGGACGGTCTGCGGCGCTGGGTGTTCGGAGCGGCCGGGCTCACGCTGGCCTTTGTCGTCTTTACACTGCTGCCGCCAGGCCGGCTGCTGCTGAACTGGATGCTGGACTGATGACAAACGGACTGTGGCGGACGCAGTTGGCCCTGGTGTGGGCTTTCGGGCTCGCGGTGTTCTTCTTCCTCTTTGGGCTCTTAGGCGGGCCGCACGGCGGGGATAGCAACAGCGTGTACGACATGGTGTACGCGCCGCTGGGTGAGGGGCAGTCGGCGCGCGGCTCGCTGGCTCATCCGATTGCCTGGCTCACGGTGATGGCCATGGTGGTGGCCTGGCTGTCTCCGCTACTCGCGGCGTTTCTTGCCTGGCGGGGCCGGCGCGCGCTGAAGGGCGAGGGAGAGCAGGCGCTGCGGGACCGGATCCGGGCCGGCACCGTGGCCGCATTCGTCATCGCGCTGTCCTACCTGACGCCGGTCGGCTGGACGCTTGTCTACGGACTTACCCGCTGGACGATGATGAACATCTGGGGCGAAGGTCCAGACGCGGCACAGTTGGGCTAAGCCACGACCGAGAGCACGGCCCAGCCCACCGACCGACGGGCCGAATCGGTCAGATAGACAACCAGCTCCCCGCCGTTGGGATCGCCGGTGATCCGCTGACCCTGACTTTGCCCAGATCACGGGTTCGGACGACGTCTCGTGACTCCGATCCGAGCAGCCGAACCACCGGCGTGTGGGGCCAAACAGGGTAGACTAATCCCCTAGCTAACCGAGGAGGTTGCGCCATGTCGGATGAGGCCGTGCACTACAACATGCATGATGCCAAGACCCATCTGTCGCGCATCATCGAACGGGTGGAACACGGCGAGGAGATCATCATCGACCGGGCCGGTACGCCGGTGGCGAAGGTCGTGCCACTGGTTCGGCGGGCCAACCGCATCGCAGTCGGCTCTCTCGCCGGGCAACTGGACCTCTCCGGCGACTGGGACTCACCACAGACCAACGCCGAGATCGCCGCCGACTTCGGCATCGGCGCATGACCCTGCTGCTCGACACCCACGTCGCGCTCTGGGCCATCACCGGCGACGCGACCCTCGACACCGAGTTCCTCGACCGGCTACGCCACGAGCCGGACATCTTCCTCTCCCCGGTCACCCTCTGGGAGATCACCATCAAACAGAGTACGGGGAAACTCGCCGGACCCCCTGACCTCGCCGAGCGGGTAAGAGACATGGGCTTCCGCGAACTCCCGGTGACCCACGCCCACGCCATCGCCGCCGGCCGCCTGCCACCGCATCACCGCGATCCCTTCGACCGCATGCTGGTGGCCCAGGCGATCACCGAGAGTCTGACCCTGGCCTCCCGCGACGCGTCGATAGCGCTGTACGACGTGGACGTCCTCAAGGTGTGATCGGACGGGCTCATCAACGCCTGATGCCGACGAGAGGCCCAGCCCCAACCGCGCTCGATCGGTCCCGTCTCGTTCGGTCCAGTCCGCCCTGGTGGCTTCCACGTGTGGCTCCCAGACTGTCAGCTTGGGAATCGCACAAGATCGGTTCGGGGCACTACGTCCTGCCTGGTCGACATAACCTCGAGCGGCCTGAAATGCCCTCCGTTGACACCGGCTTGTGGCCCGTGGATGGCCCAGCCCCGACCGTGGAGGTGGCCGGGGGCCACCCCGTAGGAGTGGCCCCCGGCACCGGCGATTCAGTTGGGTTGATCGGCCCAGGCGGTATCGAGGATTACCTG
Organism: Micromonospora sp. NBC_01638; assembly: GCF_045209745.1. Classification (NCBI taxonomy): domain Bacteria; kingdom Bacillati; phylum Actinomycetota; class Actinomycetes; order Micromonosporales; family Micromonosporaceae; genus Micromonospora; species Micromonospora sp. NBC_01638. Next base: position 2,303,835 of record NZ_CP109273.1, on the reverse strand, counting down.
GTACGAGCTGATCCGTACCGGCGAGAGGGTCAGCATCTCGTGGGCGAGCAGTTCCCCAGTGTTCGGGTGGAAGATCAGAAGGGACTGCTGGTTGTGCTCGCGGTCGTCGAAGGTGATGGCTACGCCCTTCCGGCCGGCCCGATCGGTCACCTGGCCGCGCCACAGGAAACCGGGCACATCGGCAAGGACCCGCAGGATCTCAGCTCGCGTCTGGCGCGGAACGACATATCGCCCGTACACCGTGCTGATTTCCTTGCTGACGGCGCCCGCGCCGTACCTGACCTTGAGCAGGTCGTTCACCTGGGCTCGACCCGACGGCAGCGGTGCGAGGTCCTCCGGTGGCAGCGGCATGTCGTCGGGCGCAGGCGTTCCGGAGGCGGAAGCCCTGGGCTTGAGGTTCCGCTGCCAGTACTCCCGGGACTCCTGGTCCGGATACTGCGGCTCAAGCTGGGTCCTGACCTGCTTACCGGTCCCGTCGGCCGCCTGCCAGACCTTGGTCTCGTCGGCGAACGCGACATGGTGGCGGCCGTCGGCGGACGTCATCACCGGGTCCCACGTCTTCGTGTGGTGGTACATGTACCGGCCCGTGCGGTTGTCGTACTCCGCATCGACAAGCCTGCTCGCCAACGCGCGTAGCTCGCTCCGCGCGTCACCGGTGACGGAGCCGTACGCCACCGGCACGAGCACCACCCCCGGGTCCGCCCCAGGCGGATCGGCGGTCCCCGAGGTGCCCGGGCTGGACGTCTGGACGATCGCGGCGACGCCGACTGCGGCGGTCAGCGCCCCGGCGGTCAGAACCAGCCTGCGCGTCGGGCGGGCCCGGCGGTGATGGGCGGCCGGCTCGGCGACAGCCTCCGCGCGGACTATCAGATCGTGTGCCGACAGCCGGGGCGGCGCGACGGTGCTGTGCCGGGCGGGGTCAGCCGGACCGAGGAGGGTACGCGTTCGCTCTTCTCCGAACATCACATGGCCTTTCGAGGACTCGTCAACACCGGCTGCTGCGCCGGCGGTACAGCTCGGTACGACATCGCTTCGTTGAGGCGCTTACGGGCGCGGTGCAGACGCACCGCAGCGGTGGTACGGGTACAGCTGAGGATCTGAGCGGCCTCGGAAACCGTCAGTTCCTCCCAACCGACCAGCCGGAGGATCTCCTGATCGAGGTCGGCGAGGGTGGCTAAAGCGGCGTGGAGATCGGTGACGCCCACTGTCGCGTCGGCGCCGGACGAGCCCGGCTTCTGCAGAAGGCCGGCATCGGCAATCGGTAGCACCTCCGGCGCAGCCCTCCGAGCTCGCCATTCGTTCGCCAGCAGGCGACGGGCCACCCCGTACAGCCAGGGCAGGCTGCGGTCCGGAACCTCGCGGCGACGCCGCCAGGCGACGACGAACACCTCCTGCGCAAGTTCAGCCGCCGCGTCCAGATTGGCGAGCCGACGCTGGCCGTACTTCACAACCTGTCCGTAATCGGCCGCGTAGACCCTGGTGAACCAATCCTCATTGCGTTCTCCCGGTGGACCCATCCAAGACTCCCGCCTGGTTGACGAACGTTCACCCTGGCTTGTGTCATCTCCAGCCCAATGATTACCGCCAACCACCTGCCAGAGCCGCACGCTGCGATAAAGCTGCCTCCGGCTGCAACGGCTCCGCCAGGTGGAACGTCGACGCTCCCCACACGCTCAGGTCTGCTTCCAATGCCTACGGCCCAAGTCCTCTGCGACTCAAGCGGATCTCCTCGTCGGGGAGGCTGGTAGCCCTTGTGGTGCCTGGCGAGGCGAGCCGCGGCGGCATCTCTGAGGAGGGGCACCGAAGACGCACCGGTCGGCCCGTCCACTGCCGCTGTCGGCTCTGGCCGTCTGGGCGTTGGAGGCACAGTGCGTGCGCCAGGCCAAGGAGCGGCTCGCGGCCGGGGATGTGTGGTCGGATCTGGGCCTGGTCTTCGCCAGCACGATCGGCACGGCGATGGAACCGCGGACCATCGACCGGATTCTCGACCAGGAGGGGACGGCGTGACCGCTTGGCTGTACTCGGGACCGAGATCAACCAGGAAAGTGCTGGTGGGCCGGAGGTACCACCATGCGAACCACATCGCCACGATCGCCGGTGACCCGCTACCGCTGACTTTGCCCAGCTCACGGGCACCGGGCGGTACCCGATGAACCCGGGCCACCCATCCGACCCGCCGGTGCGGTTCGCCGATGCGGAAGAGATCAACCCGTTCCAACTCCTTCTCGATCTTCATGACCATGCCGTCGCTCGGACGCCGAGAACCGGACTCGATGATGTCCTGACGGAGTTGGCGTTGTCCGCTGCGGTGATGTCCTGGTGGACTCGCTGGCAACCCTTGATGATCCACACCGCCCTGCAGGCTGGCGCGGACCTGACGGACATCGCGAAAGCGACCGGTCTCGACGCGGGCAACGTCGTCGACCGGTGTCGGCGATGGGCTGACGTCCAGATGCGTTTGGACATCAGCGGACGTCCATCAGTGGACCCCGCCGAGGTCCAAGCCATCGAGCGACGGCTCGGGTCGGAGGTGGTCCGATGACGCCAACCCGGCTCGCCCGAGACGTGAGCACGGTGGCGGTGGCCGGGATTGCTGCCTGGTCGTCGTGGAGTCACATGGTCGCCGTGGCGTTGAGGTTCGGTGAGCGTCCCGAGGTCGCCTATGTGCTGCCGCTGTCGGTCGACGGGATGCTGGTCGTCGCGTCGGCGGCCATGGTCGAGGACAAGCGCGCCGGCCGGAGGGTGCGCTGGTCGGCTCGGACGGCGTTCGCGGTGGGGGTGGCGGCCAGCGTGGCGGCGAACATCGCCGCCGCCGAGCCCAGCCTCGGCGCGCGGATCGTGGCGGCGTGGCCAGCGGTAGCGCTGCTGCTGGTCGTGGAGATGCTGACCAGAGCGCAGCCGGCATCGGGCTACAACCCTCGAACGTCAGACACCGCCCAGCCGCTTGCCTTTGACGCTGCGTCTCCACCACTGGGGTCGCATCCGTCGGACGTTGTGACTGAGGCGAGCCAGGCGCAGCTGGCTGGGGCCGCCGACGGTCCGGCGACGAGTCAGGTATCGCCGCCTCTGCGTCGGACCGGGCGACGCAAGCGGGTGACGGGACGCGCGGAGCGGACGGCAGATGTCGTCGCCCGGCTGCGGGTTGAACGTCCCCAGGCCAGCCTCGCGGAGTTGGCTCTGGCCGCTGGCGTGTCCGAGCGTCATGTCCGGCGCCTCGCGGCGGTCAAGCCTGAGGACGCGGGACAACCAGCAGCAGATGGCTCTTGAAGGGTGTTGACAACCCGTGGAGCGACCTCTCCTAGAAATTCCGTTTGGCCCATCTTGTTGTTTTTCCTCCATCAGACTTTCGGCTGAATCTTGTAAGATCAAGAAGTTGAGGAGTTCGCAGAATCTGACAGGAGCCGGTTTAGTAGTGCGAGAGAGTTCTGCTCTCGTCGCTTCGGTGCTGCAGTCCCATCCGGGTGGGCGTTCAGTCCGGTCGACGGCGGGTTGCCAGAAGCGCAGCGGCGAGGCGCTCATCGTCGGGGTGATGTGACGCGGCGGCCTGGAGCGCGCTCCTGGCTTCGGCGGGCCGGTCCGCGAGTGCCTCGGCGAGTGTCAGGGCCGCGGTCACGAAGTCGCGCGTCACGGTGTCGCGGTGCGGTGCGAGCCACAGGTATCCGGCGTGGTTGGCGAGCGGCCCGCGGTAGACGTCGACTGCGCGCCGTAGAGCGGCGACGCGGGCGGCTGGCTTGGTGGCGGATTGTGCTGCGGTGATGGCGTCCCGCATGGTCCACAGGTCGACGTCGAAGGCGTCGTGGTTGAGGGTGTAGCGGTGTCGCTTCAGCTGCAGGTAAGTGTTCTCGCCGCCGATGCGGGTGCAGATTCGGCGCAGGTTGTAGGTGTAGGTGTGTAGGCGCTGCGCGGCCAGCCGGCGCGGCGGCTCGGGCATGAGGTCATCCAGGATCTCGTGTTGGTACGCCGATCCGCCCCGCACGATGAGATGGACGAGGAACTCGACTGCCTGCGGCCGGACGTGTTGTCCGTTGGGGACGCCGAGGATCGCCGGTGGGCCGAGGACGCGGACCTGCACCCGCTTGACTCCGACGTTGACCTGCTTGTCGAGGCGGTGGTGGGTGTCGTGCCCCTCGACTGCGTCCGCGCCGCCGTCATCGACTGCGGCAGATCCTTCGAGTCGGGGGTCGTTCATGGTTGAGCGCCATCCGTCCTAGACCTCATGCACGAAGGCTCGCGGCTCATGTCGAGACGGTACAGATCGCGTCGGCCGCTGCGGGCCCCCGCAGACCAGCGCCACTTCACAGGTTGGCGCGCTTCACGGCCGCACTGTCGGCACCGGCCAAGAAGGACCGTCGTGGCCCCTCGCAGCACGCAACCTCGATTCGCGGCGTCCGCGGGGCAGGGCCAGAGGCAGCACGACGCTCGAACGCCTCAAGTAATGATTCGGCTACGCGCGGCTAGACGAGGCCGATCTCCAGCGATAGCCTGGCCGCGCTGAAACAGCAGCCCGAGTTCTTCACCGGAGGCAACTGGATGGCGCGCAGGTCTCCCTCGCCGAATGAGTCGGAACGCTGGCAACGCCAACAGGTACGAGAACTCGAGCGGCAGCAGCGTGCCACCGCAGCTGCGACCAAGGCCGCTGATCGGGCGAAACGAGACCAGCACATCGCCGACCAGAAGCGCGAGACCGAGCTACGGACTACCGAGGTCGAGAACCGGGCACGGCAGCTCCAGGCGATCCTCACCTCCGGCCTACGCCACACCGCTCGAATCGACCTGACCTCGCTCAAGCGCCAGCCCTCGCAGCAGCCGTTCAATCCGGGCGACCTCGCCGCGGTTGCCGCGCAGCCGGCCTGGGGGCAATTCGAGCCACCGCAGCCCGGTATGGTCAGCCGGCTCCTCGGCGGGCAGAGCCGCTACCAGCAGCAGCTCGCCAACGCCCGCGCTGCCCATCAGCAGGCCATGCAGGCATGGCAGGCTGCCGACGCCGACCGGCGGCGGCGGCTCGACGCTGCACGCAGCCATCATGACGAGCGGGTCCGGCAACATCTGGCGGAGATTGAGGAGCACAACCGACAAGTCGAGCAACTGATCACCAGCTACCGCGCCCGAGACCGAAAGACCGTCGAGTCGGTCCTCGGGCTCGCCCTCAACCAGGTCCCCCTGCCAGACGACTTCCCCCGGCGCGCGGAGATCACCTTCAGTCCCCAGCAGGCGCAGGTCGTCGTACGCATGCAGCTCCCCGGCCGCGAGGCTGTACCCACGGTCCGTGGATACAAGTACGTCCAGACCCGCGACGAGATCCAACCGGTCCCACGACCCACGAAGGAGACCAGCGAGCTGTACCGCTCGCTCGTCGCCCAGGTAGCGCTCCTGACGTTGCACAACCTGTTCGAAGCGGATCCACAGCTTGCCAGCATCGGGTTCAACGGCCACGTCGACGCAATCAACCCCGGCACCGGGCAGCGCGAATATCCCTGCCTGATCAGCCTCAACGTCGAACGTGAGTTGTTCGCCCAACTCGTCCTCGCCCAGGTCCGCCCCGAGGTGTGCCTGCGCCACCTCAACGCCCTCGTCTCGCCGCACCCGTACGAACTGGAGCCGATCACCCCAATCCTGGACTTCGACCTAACGAAGTTCTCCTTCGTCGACGGCATGGACGCCGTCTCCACGCTCGACTCGCGCCCCGACCTGATGAAGATGAGCCCCACCGAGTTCGAACACCTGGTCCGGCAGATCTTCGAAGCGATGGGCGTGGAAAGCTGGACCACCGAACAAAACTACGACGACGGTGTCGACGCCGTCGTCGTCAACCGCTCAGCCCTACTCGGCAGGCTGAGCATCGTGCAGGCCAAACGCTACAAAGACGCCGTGGGCGTCAGCCACATCCGCGAACTCGCCGGCGCCATCGAAGAGAAGAAGGCCGGACACGGCATCCTCGTCACCACCTCATGGTTCACACCACGCTCCTGGCAGAAGGCCCGCGAACACGGACGGATCGAACTCATCGACGGCAACCGCCTCGCATACCTGATCAAAGAGCACCTCGGCAAAGACGTCCTGATCGGCATCAAGCGCCCTCGTACCGCGACCACCGGACCAGACGGTGCTAGCTCGGCAACCGCCAGTAGCTGAGACAGGCGAGGGAACGGCCCAGCCCGAATCGAGCAGTCGCATCAGGGCGGTCTCAGCCGTTAACCACTGGATCCAACAGAGGGCTGGGTGCACCGTGCCAAGTGATGGCTAATACATCTCGGGCACGGGTCGCGGCGACGAACAGCAGCGACCGGGCCTTGCGTTGCTCGAGCTCGTACCGCTGCGGGTCGGACCGGCGGTAGCGTTCGATGTAGGGACGTGGGATCGCACCCTTGCGCACTCCGATGATCGCCAGCCGCTGATACTCAAGGCCCTTGAACCGGTGCATCGTCCCCACGTGAATCTCGCCGTCGCCACGCGGCCCGTCCTTAGTGAGCTCAGCGCAGGTCAGGCCGCCCTGTGTCTCCAGGTACTCGATGACCTGGGTCAGCTGTTCGTGATCCGCGACCGCGACCGCGACGTGGCCGGACGGGTCTTGGCGGGCGCCACTGTCGTCCGTCGAGAGTTCGTCGCGCCATCCCTGTAGCAGTGTGCCGACGCCGGCCAGTTCGCCCGGCCAGTTCTGATATCCCAAAAAGGTCGGTGTGGGGCCGTGCAGCACGGACCGGAATCCCGAGAGGTTGTCGACGCCGTCGTCGAGATCGTCGTAGACGGTCTTGTTGCCTTCGGCCATCCGGAGGGCGTGTTCCAGGATCTCGCGGGTGGTGCGGTAGCTAAGTGTCAACCGACGTGAGCGGCCCCGGATGTTGATGCCCAGGGCACCCAGGGAGACCTGGTGGTCATAGATCCGCTGGTGAGTGTCGCCGGCGATGAAGAGGTCATTCGCGCCGGGCTCAACCATGGCGCGCAACATCTTCCAGTGAGCGGCGCGGAGGTCCTGGGCTTCGTCGACGATGACGTGCCGGTACCGGTGCGCGAAAGGCCGAGAGCCGGAGCTGTCGTCAGCCGTCGGAGGGGAGCTTCGGTACCGCTCCGCTGCGGCGGCGCGTTCGATCTCGAAGCGGGCGGCGCGTTCGGCGGCCTGGCCCCAGGTCTCGGCGCCGAGCTTGTCCAGACGGGCGGCGAACTGCTCGATGAGCTTCCAGATCTGGCTGCGTTCTGGGCGGGTGAGTGCGCGGCCACGCCCGCCGCGTCGGGCGCTAAAGTAGTCCGACCGGGTTGTCAGTGCCTGGCCGAGAATAACCTGCTCCCATTCGTCGAGGAGAAAGTCTGCCTCCCAGCGCTGTTCGTCGAGTTCGAGGAGGAGCTGACGCATCTCGATCATGGCTGCCTGATCGCTGATGCGCTTGCGCCGGTTGCGCTGATCGGTGTTCTCACCGATGACACGGGCGGCGAGCTGGTCAATGTGCATGACGTCAACCCTCGCCAGCAGCTCCGGTTCGCTGATCAGCGAGGTGAGGCGGAGCCGCAGGTCGGCGGCGAGGTTGGCGGTGAAGGTTGTAAGCAGAATCTGCACACCGTCGCCGGTCAGCTGCTCGACGAGATACTTGACCCGGTGCAGCGCGACGACGGTCTTGCCTGTGCCCGGACCGCCGGAGACGCGGGCCGGACCGGTGTATTGACGCCGAGCGGTTTTGGCCTGGGTCGGGTGCAGGTAGTGCTTCCAGCTACGGAAACTGCCCTCGTCCAGGGCAGCCTGCACGTCGTCGTCGATCGACGAAACATTGGTTCGGCTGACCGCGGTAGAGATGTCGGCGAGGTCCGGGGCAGTCGACAGTTTTACCGGGCGGGTCACCTCTTCGAGCACTGAATCGATGCTCATCCCTGCCGCGAGTCCGTAAAGCACGTCCTTGGACAGCAGCGGTGCACCCGAGACGAGTCGGTCGAGTTCCTCATCAGTCGTGACAGCCAAGGCCAAGTCGATGAGCTGCTCGGCAACGCCGAGGTCGCGGAGTTGGTCGGCCGTGTAGGCGCCGAGTAGGGGCGGCCGGTCTGGAACCTGATCAGGCTCTGGAATGGGAGCCGGCGTTGGTGCTACATCTTCGGGCTCGGCCGGGGTGAGCGTGATCCCGGCACGCTGCAGGGAGCTGTCACCCATCACGGCGAGGTCGACGAACTCGAGCTCTCCGGTGACTCGGTTGACCGCGACCTGGAGTTCGTCGTACACGTCCTTGCGATGCCGGACCGCGATGATCAGCCAGTGCTGGCGGCCACGCTCGTCGGTCTCGACCGGAATGAGCAGTGCCCGATACGACTGGTTGATTTTGGCGCGGTGGATGCGGGAGTCGCCCTTGAGCTTCTTCAGATCCAGGCCAGGCTGATCTGGGTTCTTCCGAAACCGGTGGCAGAAGTCGTAGAACAGTCCCTTGACCGTCCGGTCGAGCTTGTAGAGCTCTTCCTCGGCCTTGTAGTGCAGGCTGAGTCGCGCGGTCATGACTCGGAGTCTTCCATGTCGGGCAGCAGGTCTTCGAGTTCGTCGAGGTGTTGGAGCCACTCGGCCGCGGTTCGCATCGTCCAGCCTTCCTCGGCGTATGCATCGTTCCGGTGCCGTGCGTCGGTGTCATCACCGTGCAGGGCCACTACTGCGATCTTGAGGTTTGGCAGGAGCCAGGCGAAGTCGACCTGCCACCGGCCGGCGCCGAGTTCGTAGCCGAACACGGGTGCGCGTTTGCCCCGGTCGGCCAACCTGCGGGCGAGAACACCGAGGTCACCGCCGTTTTCCGGCTCATCGTCGAGGATCTCCAGGATCTCGTCGTCCCACTGCTGGTCCCGCGGTCCGGACGTCGCCGCAGCGGGTTTGTCGACGCTGACCGTCGGCTTCGGCGGCGGCGGGCCGTTCAGCGAGTCGAGTTCACCGACGCCGCCGCAGACGAGGAGGGTGTCGAGGTCGAGGTCGACGGCGGTGCTGTAGGCGAGTTGGACTCCGTCACCGCCGGCGTACGCGAGGAACTGAGTGAGGTTCGTCCAGTAGAGCCACGAGCGCCAGCGCTGCCAGTGGCCATCGCCGGTGAGTGCGGTGTCACGGTCGTCGAGAGCCGCGAGCGCCGTCCAGCGCGGGTGGTCCGGATCGTTGACGTCGAGGATGACGATGATCGGCAGCCCGCACTGATCGTGCGCCCGGAAAGCGTGCAGCGTGGCGTCCGGGTCCCCGGCAGGCGGGGGCTGTTCGGACTGGCCAGCAGTGAGTCCGTTGAGTTCGGCACGGAGCGTCTGGGCCAGTTCCCGGCGATCGGTCGTCGCCGTTAGGAGAGCGGTTCCTGGCTCGGCCAGCAGCCCGGTCACCATGGCGCCCGCCGCTGACGCCCACCGCCGCTCGTCGGGGTCTCGCAGGTAGGCGATCAGAGAGTTCACCGGATTGGTGTAGATCATGCCGGTCAGCTGGGCCCGGTTGCCGTCGAACTCCTCGTAAGCGTCCTTGGCCTGCTCCTGGGCCGTTCCTGAGTACGGCGGCCAGACCGGCCGGGTGGAGGTTGGCTGCTGCTCGAACAGCTCGATGTCGGACCAGGTGACCTGGAAGACGCGGTGGCCCTCGGCGCGTAGGACGGTCCGCTGCCGGGCGTCCGACGCGATGCGGTTGTGCTCAGGGGTGGCGTGGAACCGGAAGCCCTCCAGGTAGACGGTGACACTCTGGCTGGGACCGTCCACCCGATTGAATGTGAAGTCAGTCCTGGTCCGGCGCAGCTGCTGCTGGGCAGTCATCCGCCAGTGGACCAGGTCAGTACCGCGGGCAAAGCGCAGGTGCCCGCTGGCATGGCCGTCCTCGTCGAGCGATACGCCGTCGGTAACCGACACCCAGCCGCGCAGCAGGTCGAGGAAGCGCTGTTCGAGGTCGGATTCGAGCTGGCCGTCCAGTCCGATCTTCCGGGTGTTGGCGACCGGTTCGGTCTCCCACCCGTCGTCGTCGAAGAGCAGCGAGCTGATCATCCGAAGCGCGGTGTTGCGGGAGACAAGGTCCTGCTGCGGTTCGGGGGTGTACCGGTGCAGGCAGCGATGGCAGGCCCGGCGCTGCTCGTCCTTGCACTTGCAGTCGAGCAGCGCGGCGTGTGCCTTCAAGAGCACCTTTTGGAAGTCTTCGGCCTTGGTGAGCCGGTCCAGGTAGCCGGTGCCTCCCGGAAGCCGGTCGTAGAGGACCAGGAACCAGCGGCGTTCCCCGCTCGCCTGGTCCGGCATGGAGGCGACGGTGGTGTCCAGGTGCTGGGGGTCGCCGCCGAAGTGCAGGTCCACGCCCATCCGTAGCGCCGCCCGGAAGGAGTGCACCCGGGTGTCGACGTCGGCGGCCGCAGCGGGAAGCAGGATGCGCAGCGCCTCTGTCCGCAACTGGTGGGCGAGCAGGACCTTCTCCTGCGTGATGTTGTCCGGCTTGCCCCGGCGCAGCGGGCACCACGGGCGGTGATTCTTCAGCTGTGGGTTACGCGTCTGGGAGGAGGTGAGAGCGTCCGATTCGAGATTGAAGACCGGCTGACCGTCCGCGCTCGTTGCCCCACATCCGGTGCAGACGTGGAACGGATTAATCCGTACGGTGTGCCCGGCGAAGTCGTCCCGCGGCGGCGCGTCATAGCGGGCCGGCCCGACGTTGATGCGCCGGATCATCGCGCGCCGGCAGTAGTCGACGCCGAACGTCTGGTGCGCGTGCCGCCACGAACCGGGGGCGATCTCGCCGTCGGGGAAGTCGACCGCGTCGACGACCGTGTAGAAGCGACGGTCGCGTTCGTCCTTGTCGTCCCGGATCCGGGCGTCTTCCCGCAGGTCACGCGAAGTCACGGTCGACGGCTCGACGATTTGGAAGAGGCAGCCGTCGTCGGCGATGTAGGTGCTGTCGCAGCGGGGGCAGGCAGACCGGTCGTGCACGGCGTCTTCTGTGCGGATGTACCCGCAACCGGGGCAGACGCGCCAATGATGCCACTCGGGCCGGCCAGACGTGATGATGTCGATGCCGGTAATCTGGTGGCGGTAGCCGTTGACGTAGAAGGTGTTGCCGGGGGCGAACTCCTCCAGGGCGTATCGGCGGGGCCGCTGGTAGCTCACCGGTTTCGACTTGTACCGGGGCGTCTTGCCGTCCTTCGGGCTCACACCGTCCGGCCCGTACAGCGTGGCGTTGAGTGTGGTGACTGTGTCGACCAGAGCGTAGTTGGGCAGCAGGCCCAGATCGCACAACGCACCCTGCGCCGTGGTCTGGCCGAGGTCCATCAGCCGTTTGCCGAGCGCACGCCGCTCGGCATCCAGCATCGCCTTCTCATCCGCCTCGTCAGGGTCGGAGTCGTGCAGCTCGTCGTAGGCCTCGCTGATCGTCCGGATCCGGGCCCGCAACCCTTCGTCCTGGCGTCGCCACTCCCGCTCGGCTTCCTCCAGCGCCGCCCGCAGGCCGCGTGTGGCGTACTCGATAAGATCGATGCGGGCATCGTCGGTGACACCGCGTGGCAACAGGTCGGCGCGGTCGTCGCGGGGAAACAGCCGAAGGAAACCCGCCACGAGTTCGGCGGCCTGGGTGATGGCGACCTCGATCAGGTCGACGAGATACCCGGACGGCCCGAATAGCGCGTTCACCCGGTCCGGCAGCGCCCGCAGCACGACCCCGTCAGGGCGGACAAGGCGGCCGGCCGCGGCGAGGTCGAGAAGGTGGGCGAGGTACTGCCGGCGCAGGATCTCCACCGCGGACAGGTAACAGCCCGGCGGCACGATCGTCCCGGTGATGAGTTCCTTCGGCTGATCCAGGAAGTACAGGTCACGCCGGGAACGGTCGGCGATGGTCAGCAGGAACGCGTTGCCGGTACGCCGTCCGGCACGTCCGGTCTGCTGGGCGTAGCCCGCTGGTCGGCGAGGCAGCGCGGCGAGTACCACAGCGGAGAGGTCCCCGATGTCGATACCCATCTCCAGCGTCGGCGTGCAGGACAGGACATTCGGGTTCTTGAACGCCACTACGCCCGTCTCGTCGGGCTTGCGGCCTCGCTTGAACGCCTGCTCGACCCGTTCCCGCTGCTGGCGGGTGAGCATGCCGGTGTGTTCGGCGGTGTTCACCTGATAGGTGCCCGCCTGCCGGTAAAGCCGGCGGTAGTAGTCCTGGGTGTAGTCACGGTCACGCTGGTGGCGCCCGAGTTCCATCGGCCGGTTGCCGGCGATCAGGCGGCCGGTGCGGCACCGATAGGCCGGGCACCGCTGGCCGTGCCACTGGTCGAGCAGTGACGGATGCACCGTCTGCTCCCAGAAACAGACCGGGCAACGTACGAAAGCCTCCCGCACCTGGCCGTCGTCCAGCAGCAGGGCTTCTACGTTGCCCGGCTGCAGGCCGTAGATGCGGGCGGAGGAATCATTCGGGGTACGAACCGACAACAGCCCAGCCGAGGCCAGCTCAGGCAGCAGCCGGTACCAGAACTCCGGGATGACCTCCCGCGACAGGCCGAGCGTGCGTCCCGCCCATCGCTCGTACCAGGACAGCCGGCCGGAGGCCACGTCGAAGTCACTGCCGTTCTTCGGCGCCGCGAGCAGGAACTTCGGCGCCGCGACCCGGTTCGGGAACGCTCGCATGCCCTGCGGACGCTGTCCCCAGATAAAGTACCGGCTCGTCCCGGCCTCGTCGATGTACTTGCTCAGCCACTTGTGCGAGACAGCGCCGCGGCTGCGAAGCCGTTCCAGAAATACCCGGACGAAACCCAGGTAGGTGGCGTCGTCGGCCTCCATGATCGGCAGGCCGTCCCGGCCCAGATCGAGATGGATCTCCTTGACCATCGCCGTGACGGCGGCCGGATCGGCGAGGTGGATGTGCGCCGCCGCGGTGCGGGTGAGCTCCAGCGTGCGGCCGTTGCGGGAGCGGAACCCGAACTCCATCAGCGTCTCGAACGCCAGCCGCTGCCCGATCAACTGCCAGGTTGCGATATCGCCACCACGTCCACGGCCAGACAGTAGGCGGTCGACACCGAGCAGGCCATGCAGATCCGGAGGTACGACCGCAGCGAGGGTCTGCGGATCGGTCGTCGCCGACACAACGTCGGCGATCAGGTCGTTCAGAGCGGTGGCGGACTCCTGGCGCAGGTGCGCGGCGAGCAACGCTCGCAGCGAGAAGGTGTACGACCGGTTCGCCACGAACCCGGCCCGGTGCGCCGCATCCTGGACCGAGTCGTTGAACATGAGGGTCTTATCCTCGAACGCCTCCTTGTCCAGCTCGCCAGCGGTGAACAATTGCGTGATCGCCGCTGCCGCCAGCGCTGCCGCACCGGTGCCGAGGAAGCGGATGGCGTTGCGCTCACCGCATGCCGGGCACCAGTCCTCCGCCGCGGCCGTGTTGGCCGTCGAACCAAGGTTGACCAGCAGGAAGGTCGAATCCCGCGCGGTTAGTGCGGGCTGTCCGTCCTCGTTGTAGTCGGAGCCCGGGTCCGGTAGCCGCAGCCGCTGCCGGACGGCGTCCAGCACCATCAGCGTCCCGCCAGAACCCTGTGCCGCCGACGGTGCTCCGACGCGCTGGCCGGCGTCACGCATCGTGTTGCGGCCGGCGCCCTCGGCGGCCTCCCGGTCGGTGGCCGCGATCAGGTAGCGGATCCGGACCTTGTCCTGCCCCGTCGATGCCCGGCGGATCTTGTAGCTGTCGAACTGGACGTCCCAGTCGTCGCTCTCCGGCGAGAAGACCGCCCAGCCGGAGCGACCACACTCCCGGCAGTAGACCGCCGGCAGGAACAGGTTCGCGGCCTGCCCGGCGGTCGCGGTCGTCACGGGTACCGTCACCACGCCCTGATCGGTGCCGGGATCGCGGGTCCCGGCGACGTCCCACCGGAACTCCGCCTTCGGCCACGGCAACACCCCACGCAGCAGCCGGGTCACCGCCCGAGCCCACTGGTGCACCTCGACATGCACGAACGGCCGGAGCTCGCCGGGCGGAGAATGAGGATCACGGGCGTACGAGAGCAGCGCCACGAACCTGGCCAGCGCCGCGGCGGCCTTCTCCGGCTGCCGAGTGATCGCCGACGACCAGCTCTGCGCGCCGGCACGCCACATCAGCCGCAGCACGTCCGGGCCACTCTTCACATCGCCCTCGAGAGCGATGAGCAACGCCTTGGTGAATAGGTGCCGTTTGAGTCGCCTTCCGAGCTCGATCTGATCCAGATCGTCGACACCGGTCACAGCATGCGCCAGCAGCAGGAGCGCATCGTCGCCGCTGGTTGGGTCCGGCAGAGCGAGCAGCTCGTCCGGCGTCGGGGTCGGCAGGATCACGTCCTCGTCCGGTAGCTCCCCGATATCGCGCAGTGGGATGAACTCGTCGATAGTGAGGCGATCCTCACCGACGATCGCCTCAGCGGCGAACGGGGTGCCGAACACCGCTGTCGCCACCTTTAGCAGATCCTCGGTGGCGCGCTCGTCGGACGCCGAGGCGAGCGTCGCCGAGGTGGCCACCGGGCAGATCGGGCCCAGCGGGCGGCCCTCCTCGCCGGCGCCCACGACGGACGCGAGCCGGCGCAGCAGCATCGCGACGTCGGTACCCTGCGCGCCGTCGTAGGTGTGGAACTCGTCCACCACCACGTAGCGAAGGTCCGCGTCCTGCCACAGCGGCGCGTCGTCGACCCGCTGAAGGAGCAGGTCGAGCATCTTGTAGTTGGTGATCAGGATGTCCGGCGGGGTCAGCTGCATGTCCTGCCGCCGGGTGTAGACCCGTTCGTACTGGATCGCGGCCCGGTCACCGATGTAGAGGCCGGCCGTCACCGTGCCCAGCTCGTCGCGGTGCCCGAGAAGCAGCCCGTTGATCCGCTGCGCCTGGTCGGTGGCGAGCGCGTTCATCGGGTACAGCAGCAACGCCTTCACCCCGGACCGCCCGGCCGCCCGCTCCCGGCGACAGTGATCGAGGATCGGGTAAAGGAACGACTCCGTCTTACCGGAGCCTGTGCCCGTGGTGACCAGCGTCGGCTCCGGCACGTGACCATTCGCCGAGCTCAACCGGGCAAAAGCCCGAGCCTGATGGGCGTACGGCGTCCAGCCCTCCCGCCGCCACTCCAGATGCTGCTCCCAACCCGGCGCCGCCGTGGTGAACGGAGTCCTGATCCGCAGGAACGGCCCACGGAACATCCCCGACGTCTCGTTGCCGAGGAATCGGTGCAGCGCCTCTCGGGCACCCTCGTCGGCCAGCGCGTAGGTGGTCGACAGGTACTGCAGCAGGCTCTCCTTCAGCCCGCGCGCCTCCAGGGTCGGCCTCACTGCTTCGCCGCCTTCCGCGCGACCGGATCCCACTCGCCGCGAGCGATCGCCGCATCCAGCCGAGCCTGGAACACCGCGTGCGCCGCTGTCATTTCAGCCACCCGGTCCGCCTTGTAGAACGGCGGCGTGAAGCCCTCCGGAGGCGCAACGGTCTTCGGCTCGGACTTGTCATTCTGGTACGCCTCGAACTGCGCCCAGGTCGCCTTCGTCTGCCGCTGACCGATCGTCCGGGCGTTGCCGGCGAGCTTCCACCCATCCGTGTCAAACCAGGTCACGGCCTCGTACTTCTGCAGAACGGGGAAGCGACCCCGGTAGGCAGCAACCAACGCCTCGGCGCTCATACCCAGCCAGACGGCCACAAGGGCATCGATCTCGACAAGCGCTGCTCGCCGGTCCCGTTCGCTCCGCAGCGGCGTTTCCGAGGTCCACTCCGGGCCGACATCACCCAGCGGTTCTGCCCCAGCCCAGTCCCGTGCCCAGGTCTCGCTGGCTGCCCACCTCGGGTTGTACAACTCGGCCCACAGATCCCGGTAAGCCGAGGTCAGACAGTTAAGCCGAAGCGTTCGAAGAAGGAGCGCATCTACAAACGGATGATCTTCATCAGGCGCCGGCATGGCCTTGGAACCCGCCACCCGCAGGTCTCCCCGACCGGTCGCCCTCAATAGATAGTCGAGAGGAAGTGACGCCCAGAAGCCCGCCACCAGGACGTTGGCCTGGTTATTCGGCATCGTCAGGGTATGCATCGCGTCGATGTGAGCAGGCCCTGGAGGGATGATGGCTGCGTAGAGGGCGCGTTCGGTGTTCGGGGCGATCTGACGGCGCCAGGCGAGCCGGTAGAAGTCGACGTAGGGTCGGCGTGACTTCTGGATCAGGATGGCGTCGATCTTCTCCGGGTCGACGTCCGACTCGGGGATGTTCTCCAACTCGGCGATCAGCGCCCGTGCGTCGCCGAGAGCCTCGGTGTCGGAGCGGAGCCGCGCAAGCTCGATGTGATCGATCCACCGGTCATGAGCGTCCCGGAACGCGTCCTTGCGACCGGGAACCACGACATATGCGGTGTCCGGCACGAAGTCGGTCGGCAAGCTGACGAGGTTGGCGCCGTAGGGATCGTTGCTGTTCGCATCGTGCCGCTTGAACACCGGCGTAGCGATGCTCAGTTGGGTTCCCTTCAAGACGATTTCGTCCCAACTTTTCGGCTGATACTCTCGTCCTGTGTTCGGATCCGGCCTGTTGTAGTCGATCAGCCTCGTCTTCTTGGCGCCAGCCTCGTCGAAGCCTCGCGAAATCTGCGGTTCGAGCGATCCAAGCCTGAGGGGGTAGATGGCCAACGCTTCGATAGCGGATGCCTCGGCGGTGCTTACCGGGAACAGCAGACGCGCCTGACTGATTGGTCGATGCTCCTCGTCGAGCAGTTTCCGCCAGACGTCAAGAACCTCCTCGTTCACGGTCACGACCCGGCTCCGGTGGGGTCGCTCATCGAACTCGCGATTCATGAAACGGATGCCCGGAACGTCCCCGGAACCGTCGTGGTCGCCGGAGAGCCGCAGGGCGTCGGCCGACACCAACCACGAGAGATGGGCGAAGCTGATCTCTCTCTCGCGGCCGTACACATGAATGCCGAAGTGGGCCGTGTCGCCGACCGGACGCGGGAAAAACCGCTGACCCGAGTTGACAAAGTCGCCGTGGATGCGGAGCCGGTGATACGCGGCGGCTCGCAGTGGCCCTTCCTTCTCGCCGGCGAAGTGGGTGTCCGGGTGCAGCATGCCAGCGGTCCCTCGGCGCGACATGTGCGCCCAGATCTGGCACATGAAGGCACGGTAGAGATCCGGCTGGGTGCCAGCCAGCAGCGGATACATCTGGGGTGCCCCGAGAAGCGCCACCGCCGCGCTGTTGTTGGTCAGTTCGTCAAGGACAAATGCCTTGATGTGCGGTTTCGTGAGTAGATCGCGGCGACGGCGTTCCTTGTCGGACTCGGATGGCCGGTCGGCGAGTTCGAACCAGGGCTCGTGCTCGGCCATCACCGCGTCGAAGTCCCAGCGGGGCCGAACCCAGGGCGGGTTGCCTACCTGGAGGTCAAAGCCGCCTCGTTCGGCGAAGATGAGTGCGAACTCCAGCTCCCAGTGCAGGAAGCCCTGCCGGTCGGCGATGTCGCGGACGACCCGCAGCCACGGGAACCGGTCTTCCGGCGGCTTGGTGTCCATGTTCAAGAACCCGGACAGGGACTTCTCGAAATCCTTCAGCTTGTCGAGCGTGTCGTACGCGTCGAGGAAACTGTTCTGCGGGACGTCGGCGGTGCCGAGGACTGCTTCGAGGAAGTCGAGCCAGTCGTCGAGGTTCTTCAGGGGGATGACTCGGCGGAGTGCCGGCGCCGAGGACTTCGGGGCCTTCGCAGGCTTCTTCTGGGGCTGCTGCGTTACGGGTGCCGGCTCGGGCTCCAGACCCCAACCAAGTTCGTCGAGGGTCGTCTGGTCGCCGTCCATGGGGAAGAGCGTCATCGGCCGCGAGATCATGCGCCGGGCAGCTGGCGACGAGGGCGCAACCGCAGTGGATGTCGCCTGCTGCGGCAGTTCGGCTGGTGGGTCGGTGCCGGGAACCGTGGTGTCGATCAGGCGGGCCAGGCTGTCGCGTGTGATGCTGCCACTGACCTCGTACTCCTCGTCGGTGCCATCGAGCAGCCGGGCCTGGTCGGACGGCCAGAACCAGAGGGCACACCAGGCGTCCATGACCAGCTTCAGCCGCCAGTACGGGGTGTCGACTGCCTCGAAGAGGTCCCGGAGCACGTCCTCCTTGGGTGTCGATCGCTCTTGCTGGTGCAGGAAGCCGTACTCGGGTTCGTCCGTCCCAGCTCCCCAGATCGGGATCCGCCGGGCGATGTTCTGCTCGGACATGTCCATCCGCTTGACGACCGCGGCCCAGAGGAACTCGACTCGCCGGGCGGCGTCGCGGAGCCGGGTGAACTGGGACGGCTTCTCCTGCTGCGGCTGCTGGGTGCGGGAGACCAGTTTCGGGGTGCCGTCCGCCTTGAGATGTGAGGTGTTCCGCGTTGGCCGCTGGAGGATGCCCTTCTTCCAGTCCGCGAGCTTCTTGTTCTGGTCGGTAGAAAGCTGTTTTGCCTCGGTGTTGCCGGCGACAGCGGCCCAGCCCGGCGTGGGCAGGAGAAACTGGTGCACAGCGTCGGCCGGCAGCGGCTGAGGGTTGCCGTACTCATCGCGCATCGGCAGCGGAGTCGGGGCCAGGGTTCCCTTGGCCTTGAGCCACTCCTTGGCGGTGGAGCAGACGTCGTCGGCAGCGTAGATCGCGCGCCGGGCGCCGATGAGCGAGTTCCCGCGCCGCAGATGCAGGCCGAACCAAGGCGCGAGCATGCCCGGGTGCATGGTATTGAGCCACAGCGAGACCTCGGCCAGCTCGACGCCGGTCGGGTTGAGGTCGATGCCGTACGCGTTGTGCAGGGCGATGTAGGCCTTGACCCGCTGCTTCTCGGTGAGCATCTGCCCGGACGGGATGGACCGCCCCAGCTCGTCCTGTCGCCGACGCAGGTACTCCTCGGCGACCTGGTTGATAGCCTCGTTCAGGAACGCGCCGGAACCGAGCGCTGGTTCGCAGAGGCGGTACAACAGCAGCTCTGCTGCTCGGGTCTTGATCGTGTTGCCGTCGGCGTCGCGTTCCTGGTCGAGCTGCTCCTTGAGCGCCAGCTCGACGGTGACCTTCGTCAGTGACTCCGGCGTGTAGTACGAGGCGGAGGTCTCACGCTCACGGCCGGAAAGCCGGTAGACGAACGAGCCCTTCGCGTACTTCTTGACGCCGCGCAGGCCGTGTCGGGCGTCGGCCTCGTTGTAGCGGACCAGCGTCTCGTCCGGGTAGTCCTGCTGGCGGTGGGCGGGCACCAGCCACGAGCCCTCGTCCGGGTTCCCTTCGCGGGCGACCTCGCAGAGTTCCTCGTCGGCGATGATGCCGGTGTAGGACATCAGGGCCTCGTAGACGGCGCCGAGCTGGTTGATGCCGAGGTTACGGTAGGAGACGAAGCCGCCGCGCTCGCCCTTTTTGCCCTGCTTCATGGTGAGCAGGCGCAGCACCTGGTGCAGGGCGGCGTTCCGGGGCCGTAGGTCGAGCCAGCGCGGATCTTCGTCCTCGTCGCTACGCGGGTCGTGGGTGCGGGTGCCGATCAGCCGGATGGCGCCCGGTTCGAGCAGAGTGCTGCGCAGCGCTTCGAACCGCAGTCCGTGATCCTCGCTGCGGCGTTCGGCCTTCTCCTTGCGGGTCGCCTCGTCATCGCCGGGGAGGTCGTCGTCGGGTTCGGTGCCGTACTGCCGGTGCCCGAAGTTGACCTTGTTGAACAGTAGGTCGAGGGACGCGTACAGATGGAAGCCGTTTCTCGACTCCTCCTCGACGAGCTCTTCGTCGAGGGCGCACAGCTCCCGCAGCCGGGCCATCGAGTAGCCGCTCTCGTAGCTGCCGTCGTCGGTCGGCAGGATGCCCAGCTCGGGCCGGGCCTCGGCGTAGAGCAGGAAGAGGACCCGGTAGAGGTATCGCAGGCACTCGCGGGTCAGCTCCCGGGCGAACGGCAGCTTCGGGCTCTCGATGTCCTCCGGGCGTACGTTGTTGCCCGACTCCGCCATGCGGAGCAGAACCTCGTTGGCGAGGATCTCGACGGAGCGTTGCAGGCCGTGCCGCAGTTCCTTGGAGACGCCGACGGCGTTGGTGCTGGAGTTCTTCAGCAGTACGTCGATGCGGCGGGTCGGATCGTTGTCGCCGGGGCGCAGCATGTCGCGGCTGAACAGAGCGGCGATGGTCGACAGTTCGCCGGTCTGGGTCCGGTCGTAGCGTTCCAACGCCGTGTCGAGGTTCGCGGCGAGATAGCGCCCCTCGGCCCAGGTGCCACGGTCGGCGAGGATGATCACGCCGCCGTGCAGCAGCAGGACGAAACGCGGGTGGGCGCCGCCGGGACCGCCGATCTCGCTCTGGAACAGCCACGACGCGAGCGCCGGGCCGGTCTCGTACTTCTCGGACCCGGTGATGTGCAGGGGATGCAGCAGGCGCCCGGCACCGTTCGGGTCGAGAGCCGCGTCGGCGTTGCCGGTCCAGCCGCAGTCCAGGGCGATGATCTCGTCGGTGTGCAGTGCGGCAGTGACGGTGTGGTCGCGGCCGGCCCGGTGCGCGACGAGTTCGACAGGCGCGGGCTCGAAGCCGAGCGCCCGCAGCACCTCCTGGTGCCACTCGGTCAGCCGTTTGCGCCACTCCGGGTTGTCGTAGGTAGCCAGGCGGATCAGGCCGTCGCCGTCGAGTTCCGCGGCCCCGGCGAAGTAGAGCCGGCCGTCCTCGCCGAGGTAGCTGCCGCGCAGACCACGGATGAGCTCGCGCGGCGTACGCCGTGGGTCGTTCTCGTCGCCCTCGCGCCCGGTCCAGACCGCGAAAATCCCTTTCCGCAGGTCGGCGTCCAGGTCTTCGGCCAGGTAGTGCGCGGAGAAGTACTCGCCCCGGTTGGTGAGTGAGTCGTAGTCGCGGCTCATCGGTGTGTTCCCTTCACCCCGTCAGCGAGCGGTTCCAGCACGGCCAGCAGGCGCAGCATCGGCGCCCCGACCGACTCCAGCGACGCCACCAGCTGAATCAGCCGCTCGGCCGTGCTGTCGACCTGCCGGTGATCCGGCCGTGACCCCGCGAACAGCGCCTCCTGTTTCCATATGCTGACCTTCTTGCGGTACGGCGCCAGCGCCTCCTTGAGGCTGTCGCGGTAGCTGCCCTCGATCTCGCTGAAGTATCGGCGAGCTTCCTCGATCGCGTCTGGTACCAGCTTCGTCAGTCCGTCCAAGTCACTTGGTACCGCGCGGGCCGGCATCCGCGGACCGAGACCGTATTCAACCAGCAGTTCTGGAGTCAGCTCCCGGGTCTCGGGAGCGTCGGGCAGCCCGGTGACCGCCATCCACTTGACTATGGTCGGCCGGCCGAGCCGGTTCGATGCGATGCCTTGGACGAGGAAGACCGGCTCGGTCACACTCGCGGTCAGGACTGGTGCCTCGTGCCGGCCGACCTCGACGAGCACCTTGTCGGTGAGCCAGTCCAGCACCGGATGAACGTCGGTCACGTAGGAGACCGTCGGCCATTGCGAGTCCGAACTCTCCCGTGCGGCCGTCAGCCGGTTGTCGGCGAGATCCTTCGAGAAGGTGATGCGGAGCCGGCCGGGCGAGTCCGGGCCGGGCAGGATTTGCTGCTCCTTCAGATACGAACGGGGCAGCGACCGCAGTCGGTACAGCAGGTCCGCCGGCGGCTCGAATGCGATGGTGCCGTTGTCGTCGCGGTAGAGCGACAGTTGGTCCTCGGGATTGGGCCGGCAGATCTGCCGGAGACCCTCGTTGAAGTAGTCCGCCGTCGAGGAGAAGAGTGTCAAGACCTCCGCTCTGCGGATCTCCTTGCGTTCCGGGACAGCGCCGACCTGGCTGACGAGCTTGGCCAGGAATCCGGTCCGGCCGGTTCGGGACTTCTTGATCGACTGCTCGACGGTACGGCCGGCGACCAGGTCCTTGATCAGGCGATCCTCTTCCTCCGACGCCCGGTACAGGCCGGTCACCGCCTCCGCAGAGCCCTCGATCTTGTGGGCTTCGGCTTCCCTTGCCAGCAGCTTCTCGCCGACCAGCCGGTCGTCCAGAGTGCGTGGCGCGCCGGACTCTGGATCGGTGCGCCACGGCAGGTCGCTGGTAAGCACCAGGGCCCGGAACTGCGGTGAGTGTTTCTGCCCATACCGGTCGATGCGACCGTTGCGCTGCTCGATTCGGATCAGCGACCACGGCAGGTCGTAGTGGACCAGGATGTGGCATTGCTGTTGAAGGTTGACGCCTTCTGAGGCGATGTCGCCAGTGAACAGCATCCGGACCGGGGCGTCACGCAGGCCGAATGCTTCGACGATGCGCTGCTGCTCCTCATCGGAGGTCGACTCGCCGTGCATGACCTGTACTGCGCCACCGAAAGCCGTCCAGGGTTTGCGATCGGCAACCTCGGCGGTAGCTGGGAAGCCGAGCACGGCGGGAACGGTCTCGGCCAGCCAGGTGAGCGTCGGGATGCGTTCCGAGAAGATCACGACCCGGGTGCCCGACCCCGGTCCTACGCCGAGTTCACGCAACTGCGCCACCAAGGCGGTCAACTTCGACGCGTCGTCGTCCTGGATGTACCCAGTCAGTTCCTGCAGCGTCAGGAGCGCTGTCCGCTCCGCAAGGCGCGCCTTATCGCCCGGCTTCTCGGCCAAGAACGTATCGATCGTTTTCAACCGCGTCCGGATCGTCGCCCGCAACGCCCGGTGCGAGGAGAGGAACGACTTGAGCAGCTGATACGGCACCAGCTGATGGGTGCTGACCGAAGTACCGCCCTCGGCCGGGATCCACCGCTCGATCAGTTCCGCGAAGACTGCGGTCTCTGCCGCGCTGGCCTGAACGTGCACTGGCGTCGACGGCCCGCGATCCGGCCAGGAACCGGTCAGCGAGTCCCGCACTTCAGGCGAGGTCTTCGTCCGGCGGATATAGAGATGCTCAAGCTGGTCGACATCGTAGTTGCTCGGATCGGCGATCGCGGCCTCGTCCAGCATGTGAATGAGCTCGGCGAACGACTCCGCTCGGCCGTTGTGCGGCGTGGCTGACGCGAGGATCAGCGCGTCGGTCTTGCGAGCGAGCAACCGGGCCAGCTCGTTGTTCTGGGTGCCCCGGTTGACCAGGTTGTGCGACTCGTCGATGACGACGGCGTCCCAGTCGGTCTGCTCCAGATGATGGGCGTAGACGGCGCTCTTCAGCGTGTCCACCGAGATGATCGCCCGCTTGAAGTACGCGAACGGGTTACGTCCCGCCGGAATCTCCCGCTGCACCCGCTGGATGCCGGTCGAGTCCAATCGGACAAGCGGGATGGCGAACCGCGTCCACATCTCCCGCTGGAACTGTTCCAGGATGTGCTGCGGCGTCACCACGAGGATCCGCTCGCCGCGACCGCGTCGGATCAGTTCAGCCAGCAAGATACCGATCTCCAGGGTCTTGCCCAGGCCCACCACGTCCGCGATCAGGATCCGAGGCTGCGGGTTCTTCATCGACAGCGCTAGCTCAGCCGGCCGCAGTTGGTGCACCTGCGGATGCATCAGGAAGCCGTCTGCGAGCGCGAGCCCGTGCTCGGTCTGCGGCAGCGCAGTCTTGCGGAATACCGCCTCCAGGAACAGCCGGGCCCGCCGGTGGTTCGCCGAGTCGTCCGCCACCAGCTTGGTCTCGCGCGGATCGAGGATTCGGATGTCGTCGAGGCTCTGATAGAAGATGGCTTCCTCGCCGCGGACGAACGGCGACACCCCAGTGACCTCGATCATCCATTTGTCGCGCCTGGTGAACGTGCTTTTGCGTATCAGCCACTGCTCGTCACGTACGAGTACCTGCGACCCCGGCGGGAAGCCGGCCGACACCTTGCCCTCGCCGGTTGCGGTCTCGGCCTCGATATTCACTCTTTGCCCCGCTCCTCGTTCTGCTGTTCGACCGCCCTACACCCTGCTACAGGGTCGGTTGAGCCGCCCTACACCCTGCTACAGGGTCGGTTGAGCCGCGTAGGCGGCTCGCAACTCCGCCGCCACTCGGCTGGACGCCGGCCGTCGCGGTGGACGTTCCCGAGGCCGAACCGGTGGCTCAGGGGCCTCGGGCTCCGCGATCTCTAGCGCCCCTGCTTCCACCGACTCGGGAGGCGCCGGAGGCACATCGAGCGGCCCATCCGCATCCGCGCCGCCCACAGCACTCAGCTCGTCGAGCCTTGCCTCGATCGACGGCGACGGCACCTGGCCCTCCCGCAGACCCGGATTTCGGCCGGCGGTCCTGCCGATGAGAGCCAACCGTGCGTCGGCCGGGCTGATGGAGGCGTCCGCCAGCAGTTCGGCACAGGCGGCAGCCACATCGGAGATCGTCGGACGTTCCTCGGCCTCGAAGGCGAGCATCTTCCGCAGGAGTGGGAGCAGACGGGCGGGTACCCCAGTGAGATCCGGTTCGATCTCAGGGTTCGTGATCTGCCAGATGATGGCCTGCCACGACGGCCCGTCGTACGGATAGTGCTCGGCCGCCGCGTACAGAAGAACTGTGCCCAGCGCGTAGACGTCGGCCGCCGCGGTAACCCGCGGGTTCCCGCCGGCCTGCTCGGGCGGCATGCACCGCACCGAGCCGATGATCATCCCGCTGGTCGACAGGGAGTCGTGCGACGACGAGGCATCGACGAATGCCGCCAGACCGAAATCGATGATCACCGGGCCGTCTGCGCCTAGTATCACGTTCTGCGGCTTCAGGTCCCGGTGCAGGAGGCCGGCACCGTGTACCGCCTCCAGGCCCTCCGCGACGAGCGCGCCAAGGCTCGCCACCAGAGCCACGGGCAGCATCTCGTGCTCGCGTACGTACTCCTGCAGGGTGTAACCCGGGACGTACTCCATCGCCAGCCAGGGCCGGTCCGCGTAGGGGTCCGCTTCCAGGAATCGGGCGATGCGATTCGTGCCGATCACCGTCCGGGCGACGGCGGCCTCTCGTTCGAACCGGGCGCGGGTGACCGGATCCAGCCGATCACTTCGGATGACCTTCACCGCCACAGGCGAACCCGCCGGCGAGTACGCGAGGAACACCTCACCCATACCGCCGCTGCCGAGCTTACGACTGACCGCGTATCGGCCGATGCGAGACGAGAGCTCACTCATTCGACATTCTGCGCTTTTCCGCCCGCCGTGCACCCAGATCCACTCTGGCCAGTGTGCCGAAACGGCGCACCGACCGCGAGCCACGACGCGCTCCGTGGCCAATCAGTGACGTCGCTGTAGCTGAAAAGCCGACGTTCAGACCTCTTCAGTCCCTTGACGTCGTCATAGCCCCGTCGCTGCGCCGGCTGATCGAACGGAAGATGCGTGAGGTCCCCAAGCGCAACGTGGTTCGGCACGAGCGCTCCTCCCCAAATGGAAACCTGATGAGCAGCTACACGCGCCAGCAGCTGACCACCGTGATGCGGTTCCCACTCGTGAGACCTCCGCCAACGAGTTGGAACCGGAAGGGGCAGCAGCAGGCGGCCCGCCCCGCGGTGACAGGCGGTGGCCGGCTACCCCGTGCTGGCGGTGCGATGGCTTAAGCATGTCCTCGCCATGGTAGAGACCACCTCACCACCATCGCTCAGCACGCTAAGCAATACGGGGCTGACTGCGGGTGGCGCCGTTGGATAGGGTCGGCGATCAGGTGGGTCGTGGCATCGCCGAGGTCGTCGACTCGGTGAACAAGGCCCAGGCTCACTTCCAGAAGGTCAGCCGGGTCGGGGGCAACAACCTGCTGAACAGCGCGGTGCGTGCGTGCCGACAAGCGCCTGTCCGTCTCGAAGAGGGCGTGGACGAGGTCAACCAGGCCCAGGACCTCGTCGGTAAGCATTTGGTGGCAGTGGCGACGGCCGGGGGCTGAGCGCCGGCCGTCGCCACATTCCGCCCGCGTTTCGGAGCGGGGAGTTAGCCAGCCGACGGGTCGCGCGGTGCCGGCTCTTCGGCTTGCGGGAGCCGTTGGGTGCCGGGCTGCCGGGGCCCGATATCGCTCTGCTCGTCGTATGTCGGCTCGACCTTCCGCTTGCCCTCGGTCGGCTGCCGAGGCGGCATGTCGATGCCGATTGCTCGGGCGTACTCGGCGAGGATGCCGCCGGCTTCGGCGAGCAGCCATGTGCCGTCGCGGAGCTTGACGATTCCTTGGGCGTAGTTGCCCAGTGCCCGGTTGACCAGGGGGTTGGTGGCTCCAGCGGTCAGTGCACGGAACTCGGCTCGGGCGTTCTCGGCGTCCTGGATGACGACCTTGGTCAGGTCCTGCTGTTGGCCGATGGAGACGTGGAGGTCTCGGAGCGCGGCGGCGATGTCGGGCAGGGTCACGGTTGGTACCTCCGGGTGAGGTCGGCTGCGGGATCAGGGCCGGCAGTGATGCGGCGGGCGTTGATGAGCTGCGGTCGGGTCGCGCCGGGTGTTCTTCGGGGCAGGCGGCCGTAGCGGGTAAAGGTGGCGGCGGCTTGCTCGTTGGTGGGGCAGGGGCCGATGAGCTGGCAGCGCAGGCAGTAGCCGGTGGCGCTGGAGGTAACGTGCTCGTCGAGCGCTCGCTGCGCGGTCGTGAGCTGGTCGATGGCCGCTGCGGATAGGTAGACGGTGGCGCCCATGTCATTCCTGCGGCTGTGGGAGGGCGCCGACGCGGGCAAGTACCTGCCGGAAACGTGCGGCGCGGCCGGGCGAGGGCATTTCGATGCCTTCGAGCCACACCCACTGGCCGTCGTACCAGAGGCTGAGGTCGAGGCGGACGCCGATGATCCGCAGCGGAAGTGGGCCGCTGCCGTGCTGGTAGTCCTGTTCGCGTAGGTGCACGACGTCGCCGGGCGCGACGGCGACTACAGGTGTGATCGGCGTCGGGGTCACAGTCCGCTCGTCCAACTCGTCCGGCCGGGATGCGGGCGGGATCTGCGGCCTCCGCAGTCGGGGCAGCTCAGTGCCGACCCGCACCGTCGGCACCATCGGGACTTGACCTTGAACAGGAACAGTCCGGCGGCGAAGCCGAGCATCGCGACCACCGCTAGGACGAGGGATGGAACAGCTGCGCTGCCTCCCTGACTCGGCCTCTCGGCAGGGACGCAGCCCGCTTCGGGTGACGTGCTGCGTCCCGTCGAGAGGCGTCCGAGGCCGGACGGGCGGTGAGCCCCTGGGAGCGCGAGCCCACCGCCGTACCGCGCGGCTTTGATGAGCCGCACCGACCTGACACGCTCATGCCCATAGTGCCTATGCACTAGTGATAATGCAAGGATTGCATTCGCATGTACGTCACTTGCCTGGCCTGCCTGGAGGTTGCATCCGCACGGCGGGCACACTCTGACTACGACAGGAGCGAAGGGACATGGAGTTGTCAGCTCGACGGCAACCGCCCACCGTGCGCCTCCGGCGGCTCGCGGCGGAGCTGCGCGGACTGCGTACCGCGGCCGGCCTCACCCGCGACGAGGTCAGCGAGCAGACCAGCATCAATCCCGCCACCCTCTACCGCATCGAGACGGCCAAGGTCCGCCCGCAGCGGCGCACCCTGATGGCGATGCTGGACAAGTACGGCGTCACCCACGAGGACAAGCGCAGCGAGCTGATCGCCCTGTCCCGCGAGGCCGCGCAGCTGGGCTGGCTCCAGGCGTACGAGTCGGAACTGCCGGAGCTCTACACCACGTACATCAGCTTCGAAGCCGAAGCCCGCTCGGTCCGCAACTATGAGTCGCTCTTCGTCCCAGGCCTCTTGCAGACCGAGAACTACGCCCGCGCCGTGATCCGGGGTGTGTTGCCGCTGGCGACCGACGCGGACGTGCAGGCCCGGGTGGAGGCGCGCATGCAGCGGCAGGAGTCGCTCCGCAAGACGGAGCCGCTGCGCCTCTGGGCGATCCTCGACGAGGCCGTTCTGCACCGGCTGACTGGCGGACCAGCCGTCATGGCCCAACAGCTCGACGCCCTGGTGAGCGTGGCGGGCCAGCCACACGTCACGCTTCAGGTCATTCCGTTCACCTCGGGCGCGCACGCCGGCATGCCCGGCTCCTTCGTCGTCATGGACTTCCCCGACCCAGCCGACCCCGCCCTGGTGTACGTCGACAGCATGGCCGGCGACCTGTTCCTCGAACGGGAAGCAGACGTCCGCCGCTACACCAGCACGTTCGAACACCTTCGCGCCACCGCACTCGACCCGACCAGCTCGATCAAGCTGATCCAGGAACACGCCGCGGCGATCAGTCAGAAAGGAGGTACAGGATGACCTCAGTTGACCTGTCCCGCGCCCAGTGGAAGAAGAGCACCCGGTCCAGCGGGAACGGCCAATGCGTCGAGATCGCCGACCTTGCCGACGCGGTGGCTCTCCGCGACAGCAAGGACCCAACCGGCCCGGCCCTCCTGTTCCCCCGGGAGGATTGGACGAGCTTCTTGGCCGGTGCCAAGTACGGGCACTTCACCCACCCGTAGGCGAATGAATCCGACGGACGGGCCCAGCCTACCGTCGGCGATCATGGGCACGCTTCTGCGCATGGCTGCTATTTGCGCCACCAGCTGGGGCGTCCGCGCATGCCGTAGTGCCAGGTGGCGGCCTGAAGTCGGGTCACGTCGATGGCCTGCTGGTCGCGCTCGGAGCGGTACTCGCGGTGGGGCTGATGCGGGCTCCAGTCGCCGATGAAGGGCCGGAGATCGTCGGCCTGGGGGGCGATGTCGAACTCGATGCCGGCGAGGGCTCCGTCGCCGCAGGTGGGATCAAGGCGGTCGGCTGCGGCTCGCGCCCAGCCGATCCATCGGGCACGGTTGTCCAAGTCGTTCGGCCTATCGGGGCCGGCTACTTCGAGGGCGTCGCAGAAGGCGCGGATCTCGTTGGCGGAGATCCATGAGTCGTAGGCCCGCCGAAACGCCTTCTTGCGTAGAAGTTCGGCGGCCTGGGGACGAGCCTCGTCGAGGGCCGCTTGCCAGCGGCGACGCTCTTCTGCCCGCTTCCTCTCTTGCTCAGCAATGTATTCGTCGTGGGCACGCTGAGCAGCCTGCTTGGCTTCCTCGTCGGCGGCGATGCCGGCTTCGACGTCGCGGATGATGCGGGGAAGGCGCTTCTCCAAGGGGGTGCGCTTGTCGTCGGCCCAGGTGTCCTTCCTGTCCCAGCCAGCGCGGGAAATTTCCATCCGCAGCCGGCCGGAGGCGACCCGGTCGGTCTTGGGGAGCACCATCCACCGGTTGCGCCGCAACTGCCGGGCCTCCTGCTCGGTGGGGACGTGGGGAATTTCGTCGTACTCCTCGATCAACCGGACTCTGCGGCGGGTCTTGTCGACTTGGAGGTAGACCGACGGGTTCTTCGTCTTGGTGTTCACCCCGACCCGGTGGCCCCGCCGTCGGGCTTCGGCGGCGAGGCCGTGGATCAGGTCCAGCGCCCTGGGGACGGATGCCTTCGTAACCTCCAGTCCGGCTGGGTTCTTCTCCAGCGCGGCGAACACGAGGCCGGGATCGGTGGTGACCCGGCGGGTGTTGAGCCGGATCCGGTTCCAATCCCTGTCGTCCGGGTCGTCGTCGTTGGATAACCGGATGATCAGGTCTCCGGCGGCGCGGCCGGTGTGCTTGAGATGGAACCCGGCGGGCACGAGACCGTGCTGCTTGGCTGCGTGGATGACCCGCCGATACCGGGCGCGTTCCTCGGAGTCGGGGCTCTCGACTCGCACGGTCCCGCCTTCGGCCTGAAGGCGTTCCACAAGCCGCCGGGCCTGTTCAATCATGGCGGCGGTCGGGGAGCGCGTCGAGCTGGCGGTCGCGGTGGCGCCACCGACTCCCGACCGGGTCGAACCCGACTGGCTCTGCTTGGCGGTGGTGGTGCTCCGGGCGGGTTGGCGTGGTGCCGCAGTGTTGCTGAGGAGCCGGTCGGGGTGGTCGGGGTGGATGCCGTTGTCGAGGTAGAAGCGGCCAGCGTCGGTTATCTGCGCCCGCCACACGCCACCCCGGCGGCTGATGTCGACGAGCCTGCGGGTCTGCAACGCCCGAGCGGAGTGGCGCTGGTCGAGTCCGTCGGGGCCACTGAGGTCGTCCCCGTCACCGATGCGCCGCAGCAACAGCAGTTGATGTTGCTTCAGCGGATCCCATCTCTGCACCCTCCCGACCTTCGGCGGCCTGGGCCTGATCCGCAAGGAACGACACCCTGTCTCAGTTCGATGGGTCTCATCGACCCACGCGGCGTGCTCCCTCCTCCGAGGTGAACCGGGACAGCCATGAAACAAATACTCGCGTATCGTCGATACGCGATTTGTTTGTCGGCCTGCTCCTCCTAGCTTCGAGTGCGGACAACAAACCACATAGGAGGAGGCGGCATGGCGTTAAGGCTGGCGCAGCTGGTCGGTGATCTTCCCGGGCCGTACATCATGGGCGCGATTCTGTTACCGGTGCTGTTCGTCGGCTGGGTCATCGTGAGCGAGCGGCGGACCCGTCACCTCACGCAGCTGATCCGCGCGGTGCGGGGATCGGTCCGCCCTGGAGGCGGCTCCCGTGGCCGTGGCCGAGAGGAGCGCTGACGATGTCCACCTCGGAGCTGCTGATGACGAAGGAGGAGGTGGCCCGCGCTGCCGGCGTCACCACGCAGGCGGTGAGCAACTGGGCGCGTAGGCACCCCAACTTTCCTCAGCTCGTCCGGCACGGATCCCAGGATGGCTATCTGACGTCGGCGGTGGCGGCGTGGTTCGATGGCCGCCAGATCCCACGCCCCGTATTGCTGCCGGGCGAGCGCCTAGGAATCACCTACGGGGAACGGTTCCGCTCCTCGGTGGGGTACCCGGCATCACCGAATGCCAACGATCCAACCCAAGCGCCGGTTGCGGAGTCACTCGACGAGGATCTGTGGGCGCCGCTGGAGCCGCTACTACGCAAGAGCGAGGTACCGGCCGCCTTCGAGGCCGTCGTCTTGTCCCTGCTGTGCCTGCGCGATACCTCTCCTGTCGACTGGGCGGCGGTGTCGAGATCCTCCGTGGACACAATCCATGAGATCGTCACGCGGGCGTGGCAGCGGCAGCCGGAGCGCATGGCGGCTGCCACGACAGCCCTTCGAGACGCTGCAGCTACGCTTTACGGGCGGGATCGACTCCTCAAGATCGTCCGCATCCTTACCGCGGTCCGGGCGCCCGACGGTCACGTGTTCGCGTACCTGCTCGACCGGTTCGCCAGGTTCCGGCACAGCAGCCCGGACGAGTACCTGGTCCCGGCCGAGCTGGCGCATCTGATGGTGCGGATGGTCGATCCCGTGCCCAGCGACCGCGTGCACGACCCGTGCTGCGGTCCGGGAAACCTGCTGGTGGCTGCGGGGAAACGCCTTGCCGGAACCGGCTCACCGGTCACTCTCACCGGCCGGGCGGCGACGGCCAGGACCTGGAGCCTCGCCACGATGAACGCCGCAATCCACGGCATGCGGGTCGACCTCGGAGATGGGCCGCCGTCGGACCCGGGGGAGATCGACGCCGAACCGGGCCGGTTCGACGTCGTGCTGCTCAACCCGCCATTTGGCATGAGGAACTGGAGCCTGCCCACGTCCCGTTCGGCACGCCCGTGGCCGTACGGCGAGCCTTCCCCGCACAACGTCACCATGGCCTGGCTACAGGCGGCGGTCGAGGCGCTTGCACCCGGCGGCCGGGCTGCCGTGATCATGCCTTACAACGCCACGTTTGCGCTCGCCGTCCGGGAGCGGGAGATCAGAGGGGCGATGGTCGAGCACGGAACCGTTCGCTGTGTTGTCGCGCTGCCCAGTCACCTGTTCCGCGAGACCACAGTCCCGGTAACAGTGTGGATACTGGTCCGCCCCGGCGACAACACGACAGGTGAAGTTCTCTTCGTCGACGCCTGCGGAGCGACTCGCAGGAGCAGTCCCACCCACCGGGTGCTGACGAAACATGGCTGCCAAGCGGTCCTCGACGTGTACCAGGGATGGACGAACGGGACGGCCGTCCTCCCGATCGCGAGGGAAGACATCGCCGCCACCACGGCGACGGTGTCGGAGATCCGGGAGCACGACTACGACCTTCAGCCCAGCACCTACCTGAACCAGCGTCGGCAAATCGTGCCCGATCCGCGGACCTCGCCGACGCTTCCCGCCCTGCAGAACGGCCTGGCCCGACTGGACGCCGACGCCAGAGCAGCTGACCTGAACCTCGACCGCTGTCTCGAAAGGTTGGTGTCGTGGACACGCTGATCGGCCCCGTACCGGACGACTGGCAAACGCGGCGTCTTGGCGAGTGCTGCGGCGTGCAACCAGGCCCGTCCGGCACCACGTTGAGATCCTCTGCATATGTGATCGGAGGCATCCCCGTCGTGAAAGCCGGCGACATCAGCCCCGAGGGAATCCACCCCAGCGCCAGCGTCAGCGAGGAAACCGCCAGACGCCTACGGCCACGGTACGAGCTTTTCCCCGGCGACATCGTGCTCGTGCGCATCGGCAGAACAACCCGGCACGCGATGGTGGCCGCGCGACAAGAGCGCTGGCTGCTCGGCGGCTCCTGCATCCGTATCCGCGCAACCCGAGACATATCCGCCGAGTACCTCGCCTGCTACCTCACCCACCCGGCGGTGCAGGAGTGGCTGGCCGAACACACCCAGCGCGGAGTGCTGCCGACACTCAACGGGCGCAAGGTCCGGGAGATGCCGCTCGTGTTACCGCCCGCAGCCGTTCAGCAGGGCATTGCCGAGGTCACCAGGGCCATCGACACGAAGATCCGCGCGCACAAGGACGTCATCCAAGCCACCCAAACGCTGCGCGAACTACTCATTCCGCGAATGCTCACTGGCAATCCCGTGCTGCCGGAAGCAGCCGTCAGTCGTGATGCGTGAGGGCATTGGTCGCGAGGGTGCCGCAGCGGAGCCCGGCTGGCCTGCGCATCGGCGCACTTGATCAATGCGCCGATGACTACGTGAGGTTGGGGTGCGTCGAGTCCTTCAGCGGCACCTCGACGTAGGCGTCCACCTCAGCCACGCCGGTGCAGCCCGTATCGGCCCTGGTCGGGCACGGACGCAACTCCTTCGTCCTGTCGGCGCTCAGCACGGCGTCGGCGGCCGGACTGGCTTCGTACCGACCGCACGCCGGGCAGGAGACATACTCGGTCCGCCGGATCCACACTCCTGCTGAGGCGCCCTGCTCATCGATGGCCATGATGCCGAACGCATCTCATCCCAACTGGTACGGACAGACCACCGCTTGTTTACGATCGGCCGGCCGGCGTCTCACATTATGAGAGACCGGGAGATTTCCTCAAGATTCTTTGGCCTGGATGGGGCGGGACTGGAGCGGACTGTTGCACGCCGCAGGTGTACGCAGGCGAACAGAGGCGAACGTTCATCGCTCCGGCCAGCGCTTCAGGGTGGCCAATCGTACTTGACCGGCGTGACCGGCTGATGCGCAATAGAGGCACGTCCTCGTGCGGCGGCCGACCATCGGGCCGATCAGCCGACAGATGGGCGCTCCCGGGTGGGGCGCCCGCCGTCGTTGTGGTCCTCGGCCGGTCGTCGGCGACGTACGAGCCAACCGACGGGAGGTCCCCGATGAAGGATCTGGTTCCGGCGAGCTGAACCAGGCCCCTGGTGCGGGACGAATTGACGCGCCCCACCCGGTAGCCACGGTCCCGCCCTTCGCCTGGGCTGAGGGCCGAGTGGTCCGCTGGCTCGGTCTTCCGCCGTTTGCCGAGCGTCTGTCATCCACGGTGGTGGTTTCCACAGCCGTGGCGATGGGTGCTGTCCGCTCCCCGCCCTGGCCTCCCGGCCGCACTCGGGAATGGGGCCGTGTTCCTTGACAACTGCACAGCGACGAACCGCGCGCACATCGCGTCTCGTCCTGCCCAGGGCGCGACCGTACCGTGCCCGCTCCTGCCCTGTCAGGGAGCGGCATGCACCACCGGAAATGATCTCCACCCATGAACCGCCAACGCCGGCAGCCCGTGCCGAATCACCCCTTCAACAAGGAGTTCCCGTTGCCTCTCACCCACTTTCCCGATCGCCTGCACCGCCGGCCGACACGATGTCGCGGGCCGGTGCTGACAGAACCCGTCTTGATCCCCGTTCGGGAGTCAGGGTTGGCGTCCGTGTTGACGTCAGTGTTGAACCTGACCCCCGAACGGACCCCCGTTCTAGGCTCACAGTGCAGGTCGGCCCGACTGTCACCAGTTACGGGCTGTCCTCCGACAGACCCTCCATGTCTCGGGTCTCTCCCCCGGGGGTGCGTTATCCGCATCGCTGCGAGGCGGTGACCACCGCTGATGGTTGATCCTGTGCTGCGGGTCCAGTCCCAGCTGACCGGGCGGGACCGGGTCCTGCTGGGCTGGCTGTACGACCACGGCGTGCTGACCTCGTTCCAGATCGCCCACGCCCTGTTCCCGTCGCTCGACTTCTGCCAACGGCGGCTACGCAAGCTGCACCAGTTTCGGCTGGTGGACCGGTTCCGGCCGCAGCGGCCCGACGGCGGCTCCTACCCCTACCACTACCTGCTCGACCAGCTCGGCGCCGACGTCGTCGCCGCAGACCGCGACGAGCGCCCACCCCGGCGCGACCATGCCCGCACCCAGCGGCGGCGGTGGACCTCCACCCGGACACTGGCCCACCGGCTCGGGGTGAACCAGTTCTTCACCGACCTGGCCGGCTACGCCCGCACCCACCCCGACACGGAACTGGTCCGCTGGCTACCCGAGGCCGCGTGCGCCCGTCCTGGCGCGTTCACCCGGCCCGACGACCCCGCCCTGGTCCGCGCCTACCAGCCCCGGGTCCGACCCGACGGCTACGCCCTGTGGGCCGAACACGGCCGCTTGGTGCCGGTGTTCGTCGAGTACGACACCGGCGGCGAGCAGCTCGACGTGCTGACCGGCAAACTCGCCGGCTACCGGGATCTGTTCGGCACCCTCAACCAGGTCTGGCCCGTCCTGTTCTGGCTGCACTCCACCACCCGGGAACGCAACGTGCGCCTCCGACTGGCCGCCGAACCCACCGGACTCCCCGTCGCGACCGCCGCCCGCGACTACGCCACCACCGCCGGCCTGTGCCCCGCCGACGCCGTCTGGACCACCGGCGGGCCGCATCGGCTGCGCCTGGCCGACCTGGCCGACCACACCCTCCACACCGACCACCACCGCGACCCCACCGCCGACTGATGCCAGCAGCGGCGGTCTGTCACGGATCTGTCGACAGCCCGCGAAAGCGCGCCTGACAGTTCGCGGTGAGATAGAAGTCCCGCCTGCTGACAGATCGCCGAGCTACCCCCCTCGCCCAACTCGACGGGCTGCAATTCGGATCACCCGAGCGAAAGGAGCAACGTATGAACGGAATCCTCCGACCCCAGCCGGCTTTCCCGCTTTTCGGAGGAACGTGGCCACCGCGCCCCACCACGAAAACGACGTCCGGAGCTATCCTGACGCACCACATCCCGGTACCGCCACCACAAACGGCGGTGCGAAAACACCCCGCACCCGCGGAAAGAACCCGACCATTCCGATCCGGATCGCGCGGATCGAAACCGTACCCATGACCCCCGCCGAACTCGACAACGCCGCCGAAGCACTCGCCGTCCTGCTCAACCACTTCATCGACGACCACCCCGACCTCTTCCAGTAACCCGCCCCGCCGGTGGCGGCCACCCCGGCCGCCCCGGGTACCACCCGTCCACCGACAAGGACACCGCCCGTGACAGCCCCACCCCTCGCCCCACCCAGGCGGCGCGGCCGACGCGCCCACCAACCCAACACAGCCGAGCGGCCCGCCGGCCCGTGCCGGGTCTGCGTCTACATCCGCCGCTCCACCGACGACGAACACCAACCGTTCTCCCTCGACGCCCAACGCGCCGCCCTGGAGAAATACGTCAGATCCCAACCCGGCTGGACCATCGTCGCCGAATACGAAGACGACGCCTCCGGCGCCACCACCCACCGACCCGGCCTCCGCAAAGCACTCCACGCCGCGAAAGCCGGCCTCTACGACGTCCTACTCGTCTACCGACTCGACCGATTCAGCCGCAGCGTCGCCGACCTCCTCGACCTCATCAACATCCTCGAATCATCCGGCGTCCGATTCTCCTCCGCCACCGAACCCGTCGACACCGGCGGCCCCTTCGGCCGCATGATGCTCCAACTCCTCGCCGTCTTCGCCGAATTCGAACGCAACATCATCATCGACCGAGTGAAAAGTGGCATGACCGCGAAAGCCAGCAAAGGAAAATGGGCCGGCGGCACCCGCCCCTACGGCTACCTCGTCAACCCCGACCACCGCCTCGTCCCCCACCCCGACGAGGCACCCATCCTGCGCGACATCTTCCGCCTCTACACCCGCGACCGCGTCGGCACCCGCGCCATCGCCACCGAGCTGAACTCCCGCGGGGTGCCGAACCGGACCGGGAAGAAGTGGTCCGGACACACCATCAACCGGATCCTGGACAACCCCGCCTACGTCGGGGACATCGCCTACCGCGACGTCTACGTCCCCGACGCCCACGACCCGCTGATCGACCGGGACACCTTCCAACGCGCCCAGGACATCGCCGCCGCCCGCGGGGACGTCCAAACCCAGCGGGCCATGTCCGACTCGGACTACTACCTCACCGGCCTGTTGACATGTCCACGCTGCGGACAGCGCTACATCGGCACGTCCGCCAACGGACGGACCCGCCGCTACCGCTACTACACCTGCTTCACCCGAACCCGCTACGGCAAACACGCCACCTGCGACGCGCCCCGCCTACCCGCCGACGACCTCGACAACGCCATCCTCAAAGCGCTGCACGACTTCTACACAACCGCCGAACCCGTCCTGACCGCCATGATCGAACGCGCCCACACCCAACGCGCCAGCACCACGGAAAACCGCAGCGCCGAACTCACCGCCCTCGCCCACCAGATCACCAGCACCGAAACGGCTATCGACCGCTATCACACCGCGTTCGAGAACGGCACCATGAACGACACCACCGCCGGTCCGCGCATCCGGGAACTCCGCCAGCAACTGGCCCAACTCCACACCCGGCACGCCGAACTCGCAGCCGGTCTCGCCGCCCAGCCCGCCCCACCGGCGCCCGGCACCATCGCCCTGATCCGCGACTACCTCACCACGATCATGGCTAGCGGCAGCGACACCGAACGCAAGGCCGCCATCGAGACCCTCATCGCCGAAGTCCAACTCACCGACCAGGGAGTCGTACCCGTGTTCAAGATCCCCACCGATACGACAATGCCCCCGCCCGAAACGGACGGGGGCACCTCAGAAGAACCACCGGTTCGCACAATGGTGCGGTCGGTGGAGCCCAGGGGACTCGAACCCCTAACCCCTGCCTTGCAAAGGCAGTGCTCTGCCAGTTGAGCTAGGGCCCCGTGAGCGGCGTCGAACGCCCGTCGCCGGGCCGGACGTCAGCGCAGGTCGGGCGCGGTGGTCGCCTCGTGCCACAGGGCACGCTCGTCGTTCGAGGCCTTGATCTTGTTGAACACGACGGCGGCCACGCCGACGACGCCAGCCAGAATCAGCAGCTTCTTGAACATGCGGCGACCCCTCGTGCTCGACTACCGTCGGACGACGTGCGGTGGGGCTAGCTGGAATCGAACCAGCGACCTCAGAGTTATCAGCTCTGCGCTCTAACCGACTGAGCTATAGCCCCGTGTTGCGACGAGCAAGATTAACCCATCCGCTCAGCCAGCCCCAAATCGGGGTCCAGCCGCACGAGCCGGGCCGTCGACGCCTGCAAAACCTACCTGAGTACGGGACGCCGGGGCGACCGCTTTCCACGGTGCACCGGCGTCCCGGTCGGCTCAGTCCCGCTCAGCGAGGGTCAGCTCGATCCCGCCGACCAGGTCGGCGCAAACGTTGTAGACGAATGCTCCCAGCGTGGCCAGCGCGGTGAACAGCACCACGTTGACCAGGCCGATCAGCGCCGAGCTGAGGATTACGCCCTTGGCGGTGATCTGGAAGCCGCTGGTGCTCTGCCCACCGCCGGCGTTGACCAGGTCACTCAGGCTCTCGTTGACGCTCTGGAACACGCCCATGGCGTCCAGCGCCAGGTAGAGCACCGAGGTGGCGACCACCACGACGATGAAGAGCACCACCGAGACGGCGAACGCGAACTTCATCACCGACCACGGGTCGATCCGCTTCAGGTTCAGCCTGGCCCGGCGCGGTCCGCGGGACGCGGCCGAGCTGACCGACGTACGCGCCGCACGTACGGCGTCGCCGACGCGGGCAGCCCCGACGGCGGACGCGTTGCCGATGCCCGGAGGCAGGCCACCGCCGCTGGCCGGGCGACCGGCAGCGGCCGTATGCGCCGCAGCCGGCTGCGGCTGGGTCATGCCGGGTGTGATCCGCGGCTGGGTGCCGGTGGTCCCGGTGGACGCCGCCTGGCCGGGCCGGACGTTGATCGGCTGGGTGGTCGCCGGACGGGCCGAGGGTGCCGCCGCCGCACCCGGAGGTGTGGCGGCGACGGACGTCGGCGCCTCAGCGCCGGGCGCCTCGGTCTTGTCGCCCGACCCAGCGTCATCGCCGGTCTGCTCCGGCGGGGGTGTCATGCCCGGAGCCCTCGTGAATTTCGGGGCAGGCGCATCGGCGGGGACCGTCGCCCGGCCTACGGCCGCGCGGCCGGTCGCTGGTGTGCCGCCCTTGGCGGCCTCCTCGTCGACCGGGTTGGTCGAGGTCCCCGTGTTCCCCGACTTCGCCTGTGTCTCCGTCATTCAACTAGTCCTGTTCGTCAGGCTCGTCGGCATTGCGAGCAATCGCCACGATAGTCACGCCGTCCGGGAGGTCCATCAGCTTGACCCCCATTGTGTTCCGGTCACGCGTACGGCGTACAGGCTTCACCGGAGTCCGAATGACACCACCGTTGCTGGTGATCGCAAACAGCTCATCGTCCGGGTCGATCACCACCGCGCCAACCAGACCACCGCGCCGCTCGGTGATCTTCGCAGTCAACACGCCCTTACCTCCCCGGCCCTGCACCGGGTATTCCTCGATCGGGGTGCGCTTCGCGTATCCCCCGTTCGTGGCCACCAGAACGTCCAAACCCTCCCGGACGACCTCCATGGCAAGCAGGACATCGTCGTCCGTGAAGCGCATGCCGATCACACCCGAGGTGGCCCGGCCCATCGGCCGCAGCGCCTCGTCCGAGGCATTGAACCGGATCGCCTGTGCCTTCTTGGAGACCAGCAGCAGGTCATTCTCCGGCGCAACCAACGCAGCACCGACCAGCTCGTCCTCATCGCGCAGGTTGATCGCGATGATGCCGCCGGAACGGTTGGAGTCGAACTCCTCAAGCCGCGTCTTCTTCACCAGGCCGTTCTTCGTGGCCAGTACCAGATAGGGAGCTACCTGGTAGTTCGGGATCTCAATGATCTGCGCGATCTGCTCGTCGGGTAGGAAGGCGAGCAGGTTGGCCACGTGTTGGCCCTTGGCTACCCTACTGGCCTCCGGCAACTCGTACGCCTTGGCCCGGTAGACGCGACCCTTGTTCGTAAGGAACAGGATCCAGTCGTGGGTCGAGCAGACGAAGAAGTGGCTGACGATGTCGTCCTGCCGCAGGGTAGCGCCACTGACGCCCTTGCCGCCGCGCCGCTGGGAGCGGTAGAGATCGACCTTGGTCCGTTTGGCGTACCCGGTCCGGGTGATCGTGACGACCACGTCCTCGCGGGCGATGAGGTCCTCCATTGAGACCTCGCCGTCGAACGGGATGATCTGCGTCCGCCGATCGTCGCCCCACTTGGCGACGATCTCACTGAGCTCCTCCGAGACGATTTTTCGCTGCCGCTCCGGCTTGGCGAGGATGTCCTTGAGATCGGCGATCTCGAGCTCGAGCTTGGCCAGGTCGTCCACGATCCGCTGCCGCTCCAACGCGGCGAGCCGGCGCAGCTGCATGTCCAGAATCGCGGTCGCCTGGATCTCGTCGATCTCCAGCAGCCGGATCAGGCCCTGCCGGGCGTCGTCCACGGTCGGCGAGCGCCGGATCAGCGCGATCACCTCGTCCAACGCATCCAGCGCCTTGCCCAGACCGCGCAGGATGTGCGCCCGCTCCTCGGCCTTACGCAGCCGGTACGCGGTCCGCCGGCGGATCACGTCGATCTGGTGCTCGACGTAGTAGCGAATGAACTGCGCCAGGTTGAGCGTGCGCGGCACCCCGTCGACCAGGGCCAGCATGTTGGCGCCGAAGGTCTCCTGGAGCTGGGTGTGCTTGTAGAGGTTGTTCAACACAACCTTCGCGACGGCGTCGCGCTTGAGTACCAGCACGATCCGCATGCCGGTACGCCCGGAGGACTCGTCGCGGATGTCGGCGATCCCGGCGAGCTTGCCCTCCTTGATCAGCTCGGCGATCCGCTCGGCGAGGTTGTCCGGGTTGACCTGGTAGGGCAGCTCGCTGATGATCAGGACGGGCCGGCCCCGCTTGTCCTCCTCGACCTCCACCACGGCGCGCATCCGGATCGAGCCACGACCCGTGCGGTACGCGTCCTGGATCGCGGTCGTGCCGACGATCAGGCCGTGGGTCGGGAAGTCCGGGCCCTTGACGATGCCGAGCAGCGCCTCGAGGGTGGTCTCCTCGTCCTCCTCCGGGTGCTCCAGGCACCACTGCACCGCCGCGCCGATCTCACGCAGGTTGTGCGGCGGGATCTTGGTGGCCATGCCGACCGCGATGCCCTCGGAGCCGTTCACCAGCAGGTTGGGGATCCGCGACGGCAGGATCGTGGGCTCCTTGGCCCGACCGTCGTAGTTGTCCTGCAGGTCGACGGTGTCCTCGTCGATGTCCCGCAGCATCTCCATCGCGAGGGGGTCGAGCTTGCACTCGGTGTTGTGGCTGACGAAACCGTCGGAGACGAACGAGTGGTCGTCGGTGTCGACCCGGACGCTGTAGACCGGCTGCACGCCGGCGTCGGTGATCTGCGCCACTTCGGCGTAGTAGAAGCGTCCATCGACCAGCGGCTCGACCACGTCGAGCACCTCGGAGTTGGTGATCCGGGCGGCGATCTCGTCGCGGTCCCGCTCCCAACGCTCCACCCGGTCCACGTTGTGCCGGCGCAGCCAGTCCCGCTCCGTCCAGCGCTGCGCGCCGTGCTCGCGGATGAAGTCCCCGACCAGCGGCACGTGGTCGCTGGAGAGCGCGGTGCTGCTCGCCGGCACCTGGGCCAGCTCCGACTCCAACTTGGCCTGCTTGCGGCCGAGGAAGCCGACGTGGGCGGCGAAGATCCGGGCGTCGCGGCGGTTGGTCACCACGACCTTGATCTCGCCGTTGTCGTACCGGGTCTGCCGGCTGATCACGCCGAACTCCAGCAGCAACTGCTGGACCTCGCGGGCCAACCGCTCACTGCGGGTCGAGTACGAGATCTGGATGGTGTTCCGCGGCAGCAGCGACGACGAGCCGTCGCCCTCGAAGAGTGCCTGGAGGAACGCCCGCTTGACCGCTGCCGGCCCCTGCCAGACGAACTCGGGAACGAACTTCGCGGCGCTGCGCGCTCCCATCAGGTCGCCTAGGAGGCTCGTCCGCAGCGCGCTGAGATCCTGCACATCGAGTTCGTGGAGGGTGCTGCCCGAGGCGATCACCCGCTCACTGACATAGCGGGGCCCACCAACGGCCAGGTCGTAGGCTGCGAGGACCCGGACGAAGAACTCCCGGTCGACGTTGTTGAAACCGGCGCGGCCCGGGGAGACCCAGCCCTCGCTGACGAAGGCACCGGCGAGGATGGCGGCCTCGACGTGCTCCAGCATCGGGTAGCCGATCTCGTCCGGCACCGAGCGCTGCAGGACCACCCGGTCGCCCGGGGTGATCTCGGCGAGCAGCTTCCAGAGCAGGGTCGGCACACCGGCGACGTCCACCAGGCAGAGCACCGGGTGGTTGTGGGTGCCGGTCAGCTCGTACCCCTCGCGGGTGCGCAGCCGCAGTGTGGGGTGCTCACCGGAGTGGAAGAACTTCGACGCGCGGACCAGGTCACCGTTACGGTCGCGGACCTTGAGGTCGATGTCTGTCTCGCTGGACGGTGCCGCGTCGGCCACCACATCCGCGATCCGAACGCTGCCAACGGCGGTACGAATACGGACATCTGCCGTAACGCAGTATCTCATCGCCGCAGCCGGATCATTACCCGGCGAGCCGAAGTTGCCGTTGCCGTCGACCAGCGGATACCGCAGCGACCAGGGCTGCGCCATCCGGACCAGCGCGTCGTAGATCGCGGAGTCGCCGTGCGGATGGAACTGACCCATCACGTCACCGACGACCCGGGAGCACTTCACGTAGCCGCGGTCCGGCCGGTAGCCGGAGTCGAACATGGCGTAGAGGATCTTGCGGTGGACCGGCTTGAGCCCGTCCCGGACGTCCGGCAGCGCCCGCCCGACGATGACGCTCATCGCGTAGTCGAGGTAGGAGCGCTGCATCTCCACCTCGAGCCCGACCGGTTCGATCCGGTCGTGTGCGACCACGGCGGCGATGGCCTCGGCGGGGACCTCGGGCTCGTTCGGTGTGGACTCGGGAGAATCGGTCACTGTATACCCTTATCAGACTCAGAGTCGTTTTTGTGCTGTGGATAACCGCTGTGGATACCGGCCAAGCTGTGGATAACTCTGTGGACCGGTGGATCGACCGGGCAGCGCCCGGCCGACCCACCGCGGCCCGTCAGATATCCAGGAACCGCACGTCCTTGGCGTTGCGCTGGATGAACGACCGGCGCGCCTCCACGTCCTCACCCATCAGCACACTGAACAACTCATCGGCGGTCGCCGCGTCGTCGAGAGTGACCTGACGCAGGGTACGCGTCGCCGGGTTCATCGTGGTTTCCCACAGCTCGGGATAGTTCATCTCGCCGAGGCCCTTGAAGCGCTGGATGTCGTCCGGCTTGGCATTCGGCTTCTTCTGCTGGCGCAGTGCGATCAGCCCGTCCCGCTCGCGGTCGGAGTACGCGTACTGCGCGTCGTCGCCCTTCTTGTTCCACTTGATCTTGTAGAGAGGCGGAGCTGCCAGGTAGACGTGGCCCATCTCGACCAGCGGACGCATGAAGCGGAACAGCAGGGTGAGCAGGAGCGTCTGGATGTGCTGGCCGTCGACGTCCGCGTCGGCCATCAGCACCACCTTGTGGTACCGCAGTTTCTCCATGTCGAAGTCGTCGTGGATGCCGGTGCCCAGCGCGGTGATCAGCGCCTGGACCTCGTTGTTCTTCAGCACCCGGTCGATCCGGGCCTTCTCCACGTTGAGGATCTTGCCGCGAATCGGCAGGATCGCCTGGGTCCGCGGGTCGCGGCCCTGCTTGGCCGAGCCACCGGCCGAGTCACCCTCGACGATGAACACCTCGGACTCGCGCGGGTCGGTGGACTGGCAGTCGGCCAGCTTGCCCGGCATCGAGCCGGACTCCAGCAGCGACTTACGCCGGGCCAGCTTGCGCGCCTGCTGCGCGGCGATCCGGGCCCGAGCCGCCTGGGATGCCTTGGTGATGATCATCTTGGCCTCGGCCGGATTGCGGTCGAACCAGTCGACCAGCCGGTCGTTGCAGACCCGCTGCACGAAGCTCTTCACCGGGGTGTTGCCGAGCTTGGTCTTGGTCTGGCCCTCGAACTGCGGGTTGGCCAGCTTGACCGAGATGATCGCCGCGAGCCCTTCGCGGATGTCCTCGCCGGAGAGCTTCTCGTCGCCCTTGAGCAGCTTCTTGTCGGTGCCGTACCGGTTGACCACGCTGGTCAGCGCGGACCGGAAGCCCTCCTCGTGGGTGCCGCCCTCGTGCGTGTTGATCGTGTTG
This sequence comes from Micromonospora sp. NBC_01638, assembly GCF_045209745.1. Lineage (NCBI taxonomy): Bacteria > Bacillati > Actinomycetota > Actinomycetes > Micromonosporales > Micromonosporaceae > Micromonospora > Micromonospora sp. NBC_01638. The sequence continues at coordinate 2,260,413 of NZ_CP109273.1, read as the reverse complement.
GCGAAGGTGTAGACCGATTCGCCGTACGACTCGTTCCACTGCATGGCGATTTCGAGCGACATCCCCTCCTCCTCGGCGCCGAACTCGACCACGGTCTTGTGGATCGGGCTCTTCGAGGCGTTGAGGTGCCGGACGAAGTCGGCGATGCCGCCCTCGTAGAGGAAGGTCACCTCGCGCTGCCGGCCGTCCTCCTCCTCGGCCACCCGCTCGTCGAGCAGGTGGATGCGCAGCGCCCGGTTGAGGAAGGCCATCTCCTGCAGGCGCCGGTAGATGGTCTGGAAGTCGAAGTCGGTGGTCTCGAAAACGTCCGGGTCGGGCCAGAAGGAGACGGCCGAGCCGGTGCGGTCGGTGGTCTCGCCCTTCTCCAGCGGGCCGGGCTTGGAGTTGTTGTACTGCTGCCGCCACACGAAACCGGACTTGTGGATCTCCACGGCCATCCGGGTGGAGAGCGCGTTCACCACGGACACGCCGACGCCGTGCAAACCACCGGAGACCGCGTACGCCTTGCCGTCGAACTTGCCACCCGCGTGCAGCACGGTCAGCGCGATCTCGACACCCGGCTTCTTGAGCTTGGGGTGAAGGTCGACCGGGAAGCCCCGACCGTTGTCGGTGACCCGGACGCCACCGTCGGCGAGCAGCACGACATCGATGGTGTCGCAGTAACCGGCCAGCGCCTCGTCCACCGCGTTGTCGACGACCTCCCAGACGAGGTGGTGCAGACCACGCTCGCCGGTGGACCCGATGTACATACCGGGCCGCTTGCGGACCGCCTCCAGCCCTTCGAGAACGGTGATCGACTCTGCGCCGTACTCCTGCTTGTCCTGCGCTGCCACCCTCGGCCACTTTCTCGCGTCAGCCACGCCAGTAGGGCGCGTCGGGCGCGGGTTCGGCGGACAGGACGCGACGTCGGCGCGCGGACCGGTGCCGGAGACCTCCGGACAACGGGTCGAACGCGCCGGTCGCCGCGGTTGCCCGCGGATCGCGATCGGCTCGACCCGACGTGGAGAATGAACCTGGGCCCGCTGGCCCCGTCCCTCTCCCGCACCGGGTCTTCGTCTCGCTGTCAATCCTACTGTGCGTGGAGGACAGAACCACCACTCGGCACCCTCAGAGAGGCGGCTGAGAAGTCCGTAGCCGGCAGAATCCCGTTGCCCGCGACTCCCCCCACACGCCAGGCCCCGATCGCACGCGCCGCCCCCGGACGCGTTGACCCGCGGTCGGGTGGGTCGGGGGTCGCGGCGAAAGCGTCCGTGCCGTACGTTTGCGGCGCCCCGGCACGAGCCTTGATCTTTACCGGCCGGAACCGGGACGATCGACTCGATCGACCCGACACATGCTCTCGAAGAGGTGACAGATGGGGCTGGACAACGTCGCGGTGCACTGGCCGCGGACCGGCCGCTTCTACGATCCGGTCGCGCCGGCCGAGTTCGTCGACTTCGGCGAAATCGTCGATCTGCCGCGGATCTCCGCGCCGACGGCGGCGCTGGCTGAACTCATCGCGAAGACCGGCACCATCCGGGCGACCGCGTACACCGAGTTGGTGGATCTACTCCTCGGCCTCGAAGGTGTGTTGTACGCCACAGATGCCGCCGCCGAGGACGAGGATCCGGTGATCGACCCGGACGGCTGCTCCTGGATCGCCAGCGGTATCGAGAGGTTCGTGGCCGGGCACCGCCCGGATGGCGAGGCGGTGACCTTCGAGTCGGTGAGCACGGTGCTGCGCTCGCTGCTCGGCGACGGCAGGTTGGCCGAGCAGCAGCTGCGGTGGCTGGAGAGCCGGCTCGACGCACTGCGCGACGAGCGCGGCGACCCGCCGCAGTGGAACTTCACCTGCGCCGAGCTGGGCGTGCTGGCCGCGTTCTACCGGCGCTGCGCCGAGCGCGGTTTCGCCGTCTACGCCGACGCCTGAGCCGCCGCGCCGAGCGCCGGGTCGGTTTCCCGGGCGGTCTCGTCGCCGGTCGGTCGGTTGGCCGCCGCGATCACCTGCGTGAGCACCGCGTGCAGGTGTTGCAGGTCCTCGACGGGCAGCCCGAGTCGCTGCACGATCGCGGCCGGGATCGACTCTGCCTGGCTCCGGAGCGCGGCACCGCTGGCGGTGAGGGTGACCGCCAGGCTGCGCTCGTCGCCGGGGTCACGTTCCCGCCGCAGGTAACCGGTCGCTTCGAGTCGCTTGAGCAGGGGTGACAGTGTGCCCGGGTCGAGCTGCAACAGGCGGCTGAGGTCGCGACCGGACAGCGGCGCGTGCTGCCAGAGCGCCAACATGACCAGGTACTGCGGATGGGTCAGCCCCATCGGTTCCAGGAGCGGCCGGTAGACGGCCACCACGCTGCGCGCGGCCACCGAGAGTGCGAAGCACACCTGCTGCTCCAGCGCCAGCGGGTCGACGCCGTCCGGTTGTTCGCTCATCGGTTGCCCTCCCCTAGCACGGTGACTATCGTACCGATCATTGGTGCACCAACCATTGGTGGCCCAATGATCTGCTCGTTCGACGGGCGGCACGACGCAACGCGGAGAGGGCGGCAGATGAGCGAGGACAGCGCGGTCACCAGGACCCCCGGCGAAGGCGGCCGATTCCTGCGCTGGGTCTTCCTGCACCTCGCCGGCCCGGCCGAGGGTGTGCAGGGTGCGGTGCAGGGCGGCTCCGCCGAGGCCCGCGAGGCGTGGAAACGCGACCTGGCCGAGCGCAAGCGCTACACCCGGGAGCAGCGCGAACGGAAGCGGACGGCCCCCGAGGCCGACCGGCGGAGCTGAGAAGCCAGCTCAGCCGTACGTGTCGCGTGGGCCCCGGCCGCGTACCCGACGCGGCCCCTTCGCCCAGGAGGGCGCGGCCGGGCCGTGGATGTGCAGCTTGCGCACGACGTTGTGGCCGACCTCGCTGGCGATCTGCTTGAGCAGCGAGCCGGCGAGCAGCCGCAACTGGGTCGCCCACGCGGTCGACCGCGCCTCCACGGTCAGCTCGCCGTTCTCCAGCTTGACCGGGCGGCTGTTCTGGGCGACCTCTGCGCCGACGACCCGCTCCCAGGCACCGAACACGGTGGCCTCGGCCGCCGGCTGCTGCCAGCCACGCGCCTTCACCAGCCGGTTCAGCACCACGCTGAGCGGCTGCGGATCGCGCGGGTCCGGGCCCGGGCCGGAGTAGCCACGCAACCGCCGCCCCGAACCGCCGGCAGCGTCGCCGCTTCCGCCGGGGGCACGCCGGGCGCGCGCCGCCGCCTGCCGCCGGGACAGCGCCGCGTCGAGCACCGCCCGAGCCAACTCCGGCCCACTGGCGGCGGCCGCCGGCTCACCGCCCGTCGCCTTCGCCTCAGGAACACGCGAGGCCGCGGCGTCGCCTCCGCCGGCCGCGGGGCGGTTGGTGCGTGGCTCATCCGACACGGCGTACCGTCCCTTCGCCTACCTGGTAGCGGGTGCCGCGCAGGGCGGTCGGCACGTCGTCGTCCACCGCGCAGGTGACCAGCAGCTGACTCGCCCCGCCGACCAACTCCGCCAGCCGCTCCCGGCGGCCGGTGTCCAACTCCGCGAAGACGTCGTCGAGCACCAGCACCGGCTCGATGCCATCGGCGCGTAACAGGTCGTACCCGGCCAGCCGCAGCGCGAGCGCGAGCGACCACGACTCGCCGTGGCTGGCGTACCCCTTGGCGGGCAGTGGGCCGAGGGTCAGCGCCAGCTCGTCACGGTGTGGGCCGACCAGGGTGGTGCCCCGTTCGATCTCGGCGGAGCGGGACGCGGCCAGGGCAGCGGTCAGTGCGTCGGCCAGCGCGGCCCGGTCGGTGGTCGGCTCGGCCAGCTCGATCGAGGGCCGGTAGGCGATGCTCGCCGCGCCCCGACCGGCGGCCACCGCGTCGTAAGCCTTGGCGACGTGCGGGGCGAGCGCGGCGACGAGCTCCAGTCGCCCGGCGAGCAACTCCGCGCCGTGCTGGGCCAGGTGGGTGTCCCAGACGGCGAGGGTGCCAAGATCGCCGCCGCGTGACCCGCCGGTCTTGCGCGCCAGGTACGCGGTGCGCAGCAGGGCGTTGCGCTGCTTGACCACCCGCTCGTAGTCGGCCCGCACGCCCGCGTACCGGGGCTGCCGGTTGACCAGCAGGTCGTCCAGGTAGCGGCGGCGCTCGGACGGGTCGCCGCGGACCAACTCAAGGTCTTCCGGGGCGAAGAGCACGAGTCGCAGGGCACCGAGTACGTCCCGAGCCCGCCGCGCCGGTGATCGACCCAGCCGGGCCCGGTTGGCCTTGCCGGGCACGATCTCCAGCTCGACCAGGAGCTCGCGTCCCTCGTGGACCACCGCACAGCGGATCACCGCGGACGCGGCGCCCATCCGGACCAGAGGTGCGTCCGTGGCGACCCTGTGTGAATCCAGGGTCGCCACGTAGCCCAGCGCCTCGACGAGATTGGTCTTGCCGACGCCGTTCGCGCCGATCAGGACATTCGCCCCCGGCAAAAGGTCGACGGCCACCCGCTCGTACGAGCGGAAGTCGACCAGTTCCAGCCGGTGAACGTACACAGGTTGTGGATACCGCTCAGCGCTTGTGGACGGCGTGGCCACCGAACTGCTGGCGCAGCGCGGCGACGGCCTTCATGGCGGGCGAGTCGTCCTGCCGGGAGGCGAACCGGGCGAACAGCGAGGCGGTGATGACGTTCAGCGGCACGGCCAGCCGGACCGCCTCGTCGACGGTCCACCGGCCCTCGCCGGTGTCCTCGGTGTAGCCGCTCAGCTCGGCCAGCTCCGGGTCCTCGTCGAGCGCGTGGTCCAGCAGGTCGAGCAGCCAGGAGCGGACGACGGTGCCCTCTCGCCAGGACTTGATGACCCCCGGCACGTTGGTCACCAGCTCGGAGGCGGCCATCAGCTCGTAGCCCTCGGCGTAGGCGTGCATCAGGCCGTACTCGATGCCGTTGTGCACCATCTTCGAGTAGTGCCCGGCGCCGACCGGCCCGGCGTGCACGAAGCCGAACTCGCCCTCCGGCTTGAGCGCGTCGAAGATCGGCATCAGCCGGTCGACGTGCTCCTGGGCGCCGCCGACCATCAGCCCATAGCCGTTCTGCCGGCCCCAGACGCCGCCGGAGACACCGACGTCGAGGTAGCCGATGCCCAGCTTGTTGAGCCGCTCGGCCCGGGGGGCGTCGTCGCTGAAGCGCGAGTTGCCGCCGTCGATGATGATGTCGCCCTCGCCGAGGACCGCGGCGAGCTCGTCGATGGTGGTGTCAGTGACACCGGCGGGCACCATGACCCAGACCGCGCGCGGCGACTCAAGCTTCGCTGCCAGGCCCGCGAGGGTCGCGACGTCGCTCAGCTGCGCGTTGTTGTCGAAGCCGACAACGTCGTGACCAGCGGCACGCAGCCGCTCCCGCATGTTGCCGCCCATCCGGCCGAGCCCTACAAGGCCGAGCTGCATGTGTTTCTACCTCCGTGGATCTGGTGTTGCTGGGCGCGATCAGCGAGAAACGCGAATCGGCATGATGAGGTACCGGTACCCCGGAATGACCTCGCCATCCTCGCCTGCGGGGGAGATCACTGCGGGCTTGAAGGCGTCGACGAACGAGAGCACGGCGGTCTGGGAGCCCAGGTTGGTCAGGCCGTCGATGAGGTACTGCGGGTTGAACCCGATCGTCAGCGCCTCGCCGGTGAAGGTGGCTTCCATCGCCTCGCTGGCCCGTGCCTCCTCGGAACCGCCGGCTTCGACCACCAGGCCGTCGGCGCTGAAGCTGAGCAGCACCGGGGTGGTCCGCTCGGCCACCAGCGCGACCCGCTTGACCACCTCGATCAGGGCGCTGACCGGCACCCGGGCCGCAGCGTTGTGGGTGGCCGGGAAGAGCGAGCGCACCGGCGGGTAGTTGGCGCCGTCGAGCAGGCGGCTGGTGGTGCGTCGGGTGCCGCCGGCCAGGCCGACCATGCCCTCACCCGCAGCGCCCTGCGCGAGCGCGAGCGTGACCTCGCCGCCCAGCGGGCCGAGGGCCTTGGCGGTGTCGTTCAGGGTGCGGGCGGGCACCAGGGCGTTGATGCTCACCTCGGGGTCGTCCGGCTGCCACTGGATCTCGCGCAGGGCGAGCCGGTAACGGTCGGTGGCGAGCATCGACAGCGTGTTGCCGGAGAGCTCGACGCGGACGCCGGTCATCATCGGCAGCGTCTCGTCACGGCCGGCCGCGATGGCCACCTGGGAGACGGCGGTGGCGAACGCGGCAGCGTCGACCGTGCCGGCGCTCTGCGGCATCTCGGGCAGCGCGGGGTAATCCTCCACCGGCATGGTGGGCAGGGTGAACCGGGCGCTGCCGCAGACCAGCTCGAGGTGAGCGCCGACCGCGGCGATGTCGACCGGCTTGGCCGGCAGCGCCTTGGTGATCTCGGCGAGCAGGCGGCCGGAGACGAGCGCGGCGCCGTCGGCGTCACCCTGCACCTCGACGGTCACCTGGCTGGAGACCTCGTAGTCAAAGCCGGACACCCGCAGGTTGCCGTCGGTGACGCGGAGCATCACCCCGGCGAGCACCGGTACGGATGGCCGGTTGGGCAGGCTCTTCGCGGTCCACGCCACGGCCTCGGCGAGCGCGTCGCGCTCCACTCGGAACTTCATCAATGCCTCCGCGTCGACGTCAGCGACAACTGTCTCATGCCGACCGCTGCCTACCGTCCCGCCAACCGTGCGGGTACCCATCGCACCTTAGGGCGCGGGGGTATCGGCTGTGCGCCCGACCCCATGGATCGCGTCGGTGCTGACCGGCTGATCCGGCAGCGTTCGGCCCGATCCACAGAAAGCCCAACGGTGATGATTGGTTTTTGTTCTCTTAGAAGAGATAACTCATAGTCTTCATCGCACCTGTGCAAACTGTGGAAAAGCGGGGTCTGCGCAGCTCAGACAGGTTATCCACCGGTGATTTAGCTGTGGATAACCGGGGGTACAACCGGCTTGCGTGTCCACAGCCCGGTCTCGGCGGCCGGTTGTCCACCGTTGTCCACCGGTTGTCCACCGGTTATCCACCGACTTTCTCCCCAAGTCTGTGGATGACGGTGAAGATCATCATTGCTTTCATCCACAGAACCTTCAACAGCTCGTACACAGGGTGGCGTTCGTCGGTGGAAAACGTGACGGTTGTCCCCAGGCGTCCACAGGGTCGTGCACAGGGTTTTTCCACAGCCTGTGGGTAACCAGGGAAAGGCGGGCCGTAGTTATCCACCGACGGTGGACAACGAGCTGTGGACAACGAGTGGGAGTCGAGGCGGTCACGGCCTCAATGCTGTGGCCTACACCATGTCGAGAGTCCAGGTGAGGACGAAAAAAGAACGCCCGGCCGGAGATCCGGCCGGGCGTGTCCCGGGCTGCGTGCCGTCGCGACGGCTGGCGTACGCCTCAGGTGTTCTGCTTGATCCGGTTGGTCAGCTCGGCGATCTGGTTGTAGAGCGAGCGGCGCTCGGCCATCTGCTGACGGATCTTCCGGTCGGCGTGCATCACCGTGGTGTGGTCCCGCCCACCGAAGGCCTGCCCGATGCGGGGCAGCGACAGCTCGGTCAACTCCCGACACAGGTACATGGCCACCTGCCGGGCGTTGACGAGCACCCGGGACCTGGACTGACCGCGCAGGTCCTCCAGGCTCACTCCGAAGTAGTCGGCGGTCGAGGCCATGATCTGGTCGGCGTTGATCTCCGGCCCGGCGCCGTCGGGCATGAAGTCCCGGAGCACCTCCTCGGCCAGTGACAGCTCGACGGTCGAGCGGGTCAGGCTGGCGAACGCCGTCACCCGGATCAGCGCCCCCTCCAACTCCCGGATCGAGTTCGACACCCGGGAGGCGATGAACTCCAACACGTCCGGCGGGGCGTACATCCGCTCCTGCGCCGCCTTCTTCTGCAGGATCGCGATCCGGGTCTCCAGATCCGGCGGCTGGATGTCGGCCAGCAGCCCCCACTCGAACCGGGTTCGCATCCGGTCCTCAAGGGTGGCGAGCTGGCGCGGCGACCGGTCGGAGGTGATCACGATCTGCTTGTTGGCGTTGTGCAGGGTGTTGAAGGTGTGGAAGAACTCCTCCTGGGTGCGCTCGCGGTTCTCCAGGAACTGGATGTCGTCGATCAGCAGAATGTCGACGTCCCGGTAGCGCCGCTGGAACGCGCTGGTCTTGTCGTCCCGGAGCGAGTTGATGAAGTCGTTGGTGAACTCCTCGGTCGAGACGTACCGGACCGAGCGGGCGTTGCCGAGTGTCGTGGCGTAATGCCCGATGGCATGCAGCAGGTGAGTCTTGCCCAACCCGGAGTGACCGTAGATGAACAGCGGGTTGTACGCCTTCGCCGGTGACTCCGCCACCGCCACGCTCGCCGCGTGCGCGAACCGGTTGGACGAGCCGATGACGAACGTCTCGAACATGTACTTCGGGTTGAGCCGGTTGCCGCCGGTGTCGGCACCGGGCAGCCGGCGGTCGTCGCGGCCACCCGCCCGATGGTCCACAGCGCTGCGGCCCGGGCCGCTGTCCGTTCCGCTGTCCCGGGGCAGCGCGCGGATCACGTGCTGGTCGCGAGGCGACGCCGAGTCTTCCCGGTAGCGGGGCTCGTAGGGCCGGGTGTCCGGGCCGGGCGAGTCCAGGCGAGCCTGCTCGTCGTAGCCGCGCCGGTCCGGCCCCGGTCGGGACGGCCGCATGGGCTCCGCGAACGCGGCGCTGAACAGCGCCTCCTGCCCGTCCCTGCTGGCCGGGATCAGCCCTGAACGATGCCCGTCAGCGGTCGGCGCGAGCGGCGGACCCGCCGGCGCGGGTGGCGCGGCCGGCTCGGGCGCACGCGCCGCGGGAGGCTGCTCAGGGATCATCGCGTCGGCAACCGGCCGGACGTCCTGGTCATCGTCGAACGGTGTGGCGGCCGGGCCCTCGACGTCGAGCGGCCCGGTCTCCGGGGCGCTGCGATAAACGGTGCCCGCCGGTCGGCCCGTGGCGTCCTCGGCCACCCGAACGGTGACCGCGACCTGGATCGGCCGGCCGAGTCGGCGGGTCAGCGCCTCGGTGATCGCCGGGCGCAGCCGTGACTCGATCACGTCGCGGGTGAACGCGTCCGGGACGGAGAGCAGCGCGGTGTCCTCGACGATCGCCCGCAGCCGGGTCAGTCGGAGATAGGCACGCTGCTGGGCGGAGATGATCTCGTCGGCCAGCTCGTCGGTCGCCGCTAACCACACCGCGGCAAGGTCGGTCGTACCGGCCACCGTCGTGCCACCCCCTCGCCTCTGCTCCCGGCCGCCGCTGTCTGCCAGCCGGCCGTCCCGGGCCCGCCGCGTTCGCGGGTGGAACAACACCCACCCGGACGGTCGACCGGTGGTCATCCACAAGTTATCCACAGCCTGTGTACCGACCGATTGTGGCCGCCGCCGGACGCGGGTGCGACCTGCCACTGCCTGAACGGGCGCTGAAGCGGGTTCACCGTGCCGAACGATTCACTACCTTGTCCGGTCTTGCCTGTGCGACGATCGGAGCTTCCGACGCTCACCGCAATCGGGCACGGTAACAGCGTTGTCCCTGCGCCATCAACCGGCGACGCGGCGGCGCCCTTGTCGGCATCAGCGAAAACCGTCCTTCGGCCTCGGGCGCGTCCTGTTGTCCGCTGCTCGGTGTGTTTGACGGTCATTGCACCCCTGCGTAGGCTGGAACGGCTGCTTTCTCGCCCTCTGCTAGGGTGATGGGTGCTTGCTGTCCGCGGTCGCATCCGCGCTCTGCCGAGGTCCCGCTCCGCCGGACAGCACCGATCGTGGGCCACCGTCGAGGTGGCCTGGACCACCACACGACCCCGGCGATCCCGTCGCGCGGGGCGCGTACGAAAACGGAGAGCCTGACGTGAGCAAGCGCACCTACCAGCCGAACAACCGCCGGCGCGCGAAGACCCACGGCTTCCGGCTGCGCATGCGCACCCGTGCCGGCCGTGCCATCCTCTCGAGCCGTCGCGCCAAGGGTCGCACCGCACTGTCGGCCTGAGCCGACCGGGCGGGTCCAGGGGACGTGGGCAATCGTGCTGGCCGCCGCGCAACGACTGCGGCGCAGCACTGACTTCGCCGCAGCGGTTCGCGGTGGCCGACGTGCCGGACGTGGTGCCGTCGTGGTCCACCTGACCGTGCCGGCGACCGCCGACCCCAGCACACCGACCTCGCCGGAGCCGGTGCGGGACAACAGTGCGGAGCACTCATCCGTGCCGTCCCGCGCCGGCTTCGTCGTGTCCAAAGCCGTCGGCAACGCGGTGACCCGTAACCGGGTCCGGCGCCGACTGCGGGCACTGGTCCGGGAACGGTTGACCGCCCTGCCGGCCGGCAGCACCCTGGTCGTCCGGGCGCTCCCCGCAGCGGCGGAGGCGTCGTACCCTCGGCTCGCCACCGACCTGGACGCCGCCATCGCGGTCGCCCGGTCACCCCGCGAACGGCGGTCCCGATGAGCGGCACCGACCAGACCAGCCCACGCCGGTTGACAACCGGTGCCAAGGTGCTGATTGCGCCTATCATCGCGTACCGTCGGTGGATAAGTCCGGCTCTGCCGGCCCGCTGTCGGTTCTACCCGTCGTGCAGTGCGTACGCCCAGGAGGCGGTCGCTCGGCACGGCGCGCTCCGGGGAGCCGCGCTGGCGGTCCGGCGGCTGTTGCGCTGCCACCCCTTCCACCCTGGTGGACATGACCCGGTGCCGGAGCCGGGCGGCCGCCGCCGTGCTGATGCGACTGGAGCCCCGAATTGAGTCTCGACTGGATCTACTACGCGATTTCGTGGATCCTGCTGACCTGGCACTCTGCCTGGGACGCCATCGGGGTACCGGTCGGCGCGGTGCTCGGCACCAACTTCGCCTGGATCCTGTCCATCGTCTTCCTGGTGGTCACCGTCCGGGTGATCCTGTTCCCGGTCTTCGTCAAGCAGATCAAGTCGCAGCGGGCGATGCAGGCGCTCCAGCCCAGGGTCAAGGAGCTTCAGGAGAAGCACAAGGGTGACCGGGAGACGCTCCAGAAAGAAATGATGGAGCTCTACAAGAAGGAGAAGGCCAACCCGCTGATGGGTTGCCTTCCGATGTTCCTTCAGATCCCGGTCTTCCTCGGCCTCTTCCACGTCCTGCGCCGGCTCGACCCGTTCAAGCCGGAAGACAAGAAGACGATCTACGGCTGGACCGTCGACCAGTTCAACAGTGCCTCGCACGCGAAGCTCTTCACCGCGCCGCTGTCGGGCAAGTTCGGGTCCACCGCCGACGAGTTGGCCCGCCTCGGCGCCAACGGCAGCACCGTCAAGATCATTGCCGGCCTCCTGGTTCTGGTCATGATCGCGACCACCTACCTGACCAGCCGTCAGATGATCCTCAAGACCGGCTGGGCCGAGGACCCGCAGCAGCGCATGATCCAGCGCCTGATGCTCTACGGCATCCCCGCTTCGCTGCTGATCTCCGGTGCGATCTTCCCGATCGGCGTGATCATCTACTGGGTCACCAACAACCTCTTCACCCTCGGCCAGCAGCAGTGGGTGCTGCGGAAGTTCCCGCCGCCGGTGACCGCCAACAAGGCCGTCGCCCCCGCCGCCACTCGTAACCCCGCGCAGCCCGCCAAGTCCGCTGGCCTGTTCGGTCGGGGCAAGTCGGCCCCGCCGGCACCGGTCAAGGCGACCGCGCCCAAGGTGGCCGGGCCGAAGCCGGGCGCCAAGCCGATGAACAACCCGAAGAAGAGCCGCCCCGCCAAGCGGCAGGGCTGATCCGGTAAGGGGCCGTCGCCGGGCAACTGGCGGCGGCCCGTTCCGCAGCGTGCAGCCGCCGTATGGCCGGCGCCGGGCGGAACCGACCGCGCATCGCGCGGCCACGGGCGACACTGCCCGTACAGACGTGCCCGTGGGCACCGGTGACCTCCCGCCGGCCCCGGGAAACCAGTCGGACCCGAGGGTCCGGCCGAGCGAGTACGGAGATGAGACCGTGACCGAGACCAGCATCCCCCGCGCCGAGCAGTCCCTGGACGAGGAGGAGACCGCGACGCTCGCTGTGGACGGCGACGACACCGAGGCCGACGACGACGGCGATGACACCGAGGCCGACGATGACGGCGATGGCACCGAGGCCGACGATGACGGCGATGGCACCGGGGCCGCGGACATCGGGGCTGCCGCTGGCGGCCGGGTGAAGAAGGCGGTAGGCGAGGGTGACCTGTTCCGGCAGAGCGAAATCGCCGCTGACTACGTCGAAGGGCTGCTCGACATCCTCGACTACGACGGCGACATCGACGAGCTGGTCGCCGCCGGGCGCCCGATGGTCGAGGTGGTCGGCGAGCGGCTGCAGAATCTGGTCGGCCAGCGGGGGGCCACCCTGGAGGCGCTCCAGGAGCTGACCCGCCTCGCTGTCTTCCGGCAGACCGGGACGCCGAGCCGCCTGCTGCTCGACGTCGGCGGCTACCGGACCAACCGCCGCAAGGAACTCGCCGCGGTCGCCAAGAACGCCGTCGAGAAGGTCAAGGAGTACGGCGAGCCGGTCCGGCTCGATGCGATGTCCGCGTTCGAGCGGAAGTGCGTGCACGACGTGGTCAACGCCATGTCTGGCGTGGAGAGCGAGTCTGAGGGTGTGGAGCCGAACCGGCGCATCGTCGTACGGCCGGCGGACTGACCGGGTGACCCACGAGGACATCACGGCCGACGCCGTGACCGGCCCGGGCGGCACGCTGCCCGGGCCGTCCGCTGCCCGGCCCGCTACCGCTGACGCCGACTCGACTGGGCGCGACACCGCCCCGTCGCCAGAGGACGCGGCGCTGCCGCCCGAGCTGGCGCCGGCCGCACTGGCCCTCTTCGGCGATCGTCTCGACCTGGCCGCCGCGTACGCCGAACTGCTGGCCACTGACGGCGTTGTCCGCGGTCTGATCGGTCCTCGGGAGGCACCCCGCATCTGGGACCGGCACCTGCTCAACTGTGCCGCCATCGCCGAGCGGATTCCGTCTGGCGCGACCGTGCTCGACGTCGGCTCCGGTGCCGGTCTGCCGGGTCTGGTCCTGGCCATCGCGCGCCCCGACCTCACGGTGACCCTGATCGAGCCACTCGCCCGCCGGACGTCGTTCCTGATCGAGGTCGTCCAGCAACTCGGTCTGGCGAAGTCGGTGCGGGTGTTCCGCGGTCGGGCAGACGAGGCGGCCACCGGATTGACCGGCCGGGAGCCGATCAGCGGCGACGTGGTGACCGCTCGCGCGGTCGCACCGCTGGATCGCCTGGCAGGCTGGAGCCTCCCCCTGGCCGTCCGTGGTGGCCGTCTGCTGGCACTGAAGGGCTCGTCCGCCGCTGCCGAAATCGAGGAGCACGCCGAGGTGGTGGCGCGTCTCGGTGGCGGGGAGCCGACCGTGCACCTCTGTGGCGTCGGGGTGATTGATCCGCCCGCCACCGTCGTGGAGATCGTGCGCGAGCGGATGATCGGCCCTGCGCGCCCGGCGGCCAACAAGCGCTCGCGGGACGGACGCCCCCGCCGACGCTGACACTTCGCGCCATCGGGCTTCCGGCCGGTGGGTTGCCTCGTTGTACCGGTACGGATGGACGAGGAGTTGAGAACCCGACGTGGACCGGCCGCGCCCGTCCGCCGTAGGCTGATCGCGCGTCGATAGTGTGTGGAGCGGGCGACGGACGTCGCGGGTCTCCGACCGCTCCCGAGGGCCGTACGCTCCGGGAAGCGAGCGTGGGTGTGGCCAAGTTGACCGGGGCGCGGACCGACCATCCGAAGCGGGCAGGGATGACAGGTGCATGACGACGGCAGGTACGACGATCCACGCGTGACCGGGTCAACCAGCGATCCCGTTTCACGTGAAACCGACTACCCGAGCTGGTCGCCCGAGGCGACCGGGCCATCGACCCGACCTGCGGACGCCGATCCGCCCGCGCTGCGTGGCGAAGCTGCGGTCTCGGAACGGCCGGAGGGATCAGCCACCCCGGAGTCGACGAGTGTTCGTCGGACGCCGGAGGGGTTGAGTCGCCCGGTCAACGCCGCCGAGGTGCGGTCGACCTCGGGCCGACGCAACACCGCCGCCGCGGTTCGCTTCGAGCCGACGGTCCCGCACCAACCCACGGCGGTTGTTCGGGACTCCACGCCAGTGATCGCCAATGCACCGGTCGCTTCGACCGAGTCGTTGGCTGCCGTGGCGGCCGATCCCACGTACGTTTCACGTGAAACCCCGACGCGCGAAGAGGATGACCCACCGTTGGCTATGGAGGCGATGCGCGCCGTGCAGATCCTGAATCCAAGTGGCGAGGTGACCATGCCTCGGCCGGACCGGACGCGGGTCATGTGCGTCGCCAACCAGAAGGGTGGCGTGGGTAAGACCACGACCACCGTCAACCTTGCGGTGGCGCTCGCCCTGCACGGCAACCGGGTGCTGGTGGTGGACCTGGACCCGCAGGGCAACGCCTCGACCGGGCTCAACGTCCCCCACCACACCGGAATCCCGGATGTCTACGACTGCCTCATCAACAGCGTGCCGCTGGCCGAGGTGGCGCAGGCGGTCGAGGGCATCCCCAACCTCTGGTGCGTACCCGCGACCATCGACCTGGCCGGCGCGGAGATCGAGCTGGTGTCGGTGGTGGCGCGGGAGTCGCGCCTGGACCGGGCGATCGCCGCGTACCCGGGCGAGTTCGACTACGTCTTCATCGACTGCCCGCCCTCGCTCGGTCTGCTCACGGTCAACGCCCTGGTTGCCGCGCAGGAGGTGCTGATCCCGATTCAGTGCGAGTACTACGCCCTGGAAGGGCTCAACCAGCTGATCAACAACATCAACCTGGTGCGCCAACACCTCAACCCGAAGCTCGATGTCTCCACCATCCTGCTGACGATGTACGACCGCCGCACCCGGTTGGCCGACGCCGTCGAGCAGGATGTCCGGAACCACTTCGGCGACAAGGTTCTCCAGGCGGTCATCCCCCGCAACGTCCGGGTCTCCGAGGCCCCCAGCTACGGCCAGTCGGTGATGACCTACGATCCCGGATCGCGGGGCGCCACGAGCTACTTCGAAGCCGCCCAGGAGATCGCCGAGCGTGGCGTCAAGGAGCCGGTGGGCCGGAATGCGTAGTGCGGACGAGTCGCTGGGAGGCGTGGCATGAAGAACCGTCCTCGGGGCGGCCTGGGTAGGGGCCTGGGGGCGCTGATCCCGACCGGACCGGTGCCGGGTGCCGCTGGCACCGTGACGGCCGAACCGGAGCACGAGAACGAGTACGTGGACGATGCGGGCCCCGCAGCCGTCTCCGCGGTGCCCGCCGCCGCGGTGCCAGTTCACGAGCCGGAGCAGCCCGCGCTCAGTCCGGTGCCCGGAGCTCGATTCGCTGAGATCCCGGTCGACGCGATCCTGCCCAACCCGAAGCAGCCCCGCCAGGTCTTCGATGAGGAGGCACTGGAGGAGCTCAAGACCTCGATCCAGGAGGTGGGCTTTCTTCAGCCCATCGTCGTCCGGCAGCTCGACGACGAGAAGTACGAGCTGGTTATGGGCGAGCGGCGTTGGCGGGCCGCCCAGGCCGTGGGGCGGGAGAACATCCCGGCGATCGTCCGGGACACCCGTGACGACGCCATGCTCCGCGACGCCCTCCTCGAAAACATCCACCGAGCCAACCTCAACCCCCTAGAAGAGGCCGCCGCCTACCAGCAGCTGCTGGAGGAGTTTGGGGCCACCCACGAGGAGTTGGCCCGTCGGATCGGCCGGAGCCGCCCACAGATCTCCAACACGATCCGGCTGTTGAACCTGCCGGCTCAGGTGCAGCGTCGGGTTGCCGCCGGGATCCTGTCGGCGGGCCACGCCCGCGCCCTGCTGAGCCTCGACGAGGCCGAGGCGCAGGAACAGTTGGCGTTGCGGATCGTGGCCGAGGGTCTGTCGGTTCGCGCGACCGAGGAGATCGTGGCCCTGACACTGAACGACGGACCGGCCAAGGGTCAGGCCGCGAAGCGTCGGCCGAAGGCGCACGCGCCGGCCCTGACCGATCTCGCCGATCGACTGTCCGACCGGTTC
The DNA here is from genome assembly GCF_045209745.1 of Micromonospora sp. NBC_01638. Taxonomy (NCBI): domain Bacteria; kingdom Bacillati; phylum Actinomycetota; class Actinomycetes; order Micromonosporales; family Micromonosporaceae; genus Micromonospora; species Micromonospora sp. NBC_01638. The sequence goes on along the minus strand of NZ_CP109273.1, from coordinate 2,244,497 downwards.
GACACCCGGGTGAAGGTGGACATCGGCCGGAGCAAGGGCAAGATCACGATCGAGTTCGCGACGGTGGACGACCTTGAGCGGATCGTCGGGATCATCGGAGTGCAACAGGAGGAGGGCGGGGACGGAGACTGAGTCCGCCCTCCGCCAACGGCCGCGCTACCCCGAGGGGTGCGCGGCCGTTCTGCATCCGGCCCGCGTGTTTCACGTGAAACAGCAAAGCTGGTCTTCGCTTCGCTGTCGGTCTCCGTTGCCGCCGGTGTGGGAGCGACCGAGGCGCTCGGTCGTCACCCGTGCCCGGACCCTCGGTCGTCACCCGTGCCCGGACCCTCGGTCGTCGCTCGCGATCCGCTCGCCTCAACGGGGCACCACTCCGGCCTGTTTCACGTGAAACGGTGGCCGCCGAGAGGGCTGCGGCGTACCGGGGGTGCCTGAGGATGACCATGAGTGTCCTTGCGCGCCGCCCAGTGGCCCGCTGCCGGCTCGTGCGCCGCAGGGGGTAGTTGCGGTCGACTCGGCCATCCCGAGGCTCTCTCGTTGCGCGTGAGCGCCAAACCGAGCCGCCCGATCGCCTGATCGCCTCTCGTTGGCCGTCCGCAGTCCGCGGTTCAAGGCTGAGGGCGCACGACCGATGGAGGGCTGGGCACAACCCGACCAGCGACCGCCGCTGCACCTGCATGCCTCGTACCGGCGCGGCGCGCTGCGCCGGCCAGCCCTGGCCGGCGAGCACAGTGGCCGGTGATCGCCTCGGACCGGCTGGGCAGCCTCGCGGGTCATCCCGGCGGACCGACGGTGGGCAGTCCCCGGTCTGTCGGTCCAGCGTTCGCGGGCAACGACCGACGGGCCAAAAAGTTATCCACACCCGTTATCCACAGGCACCCCCCGTTTCACGTGAAACAGCGCGTGGGAGCGGGTGCGAGCCTGTGGATGACGGCCTGTGTTCAGGATCTCGGCAGCCTGTGGATATCGCTTTTACGGCACAGTGGTGACCGGGCCCACTCGACCGACGAAGGGCGCTGATCCGGTAGGCCGGGACCGATCAAACAGGTAAGGACAGCGGTGCCAGACTCGGTTAGGGTCAGCGTCGTGCACGACACCCCTCCCTCAGTCCCGGACTTCACCCAGTGGCCGTCGTTCCCCTTCGAGGGCGACCTCCACGTGAAGCAGCTCGATGATCCGGTCCCGGTCGAACCGCCCCGGAAGGGCGAGGGTCTCCGGGAATGCACCGCCTGCAACGCACCCGACGACGCCTACATCTGGGTCGGAGAGCGGTGGCGGGTACGCGCCATGGACCGGCCTACCGGGCTGCCCATGGTGCTCATCCTGGAATCGCGGACCCACCTCGACCTCGGTGACCTACCGAACCTGCTCGCTGCCGAGTTGGGGGTGATGACCGTTCGTCTGGAGCGGGCCATCCGGTCTCTCGACGGCGTGGCGCGGGTGCACGTCAACCGGTGGGGCGATGGCTCCGCTCACCTGCACATGTGGTTCCTCGCCCGGCCGTATGGGCGCCTTCAGCTGCGGGGCACTTTCCTGTCACTGTGGGACTCGATCCTCCCCCCGATCTCCGAGGCGCAGTGGCGGGAGAATCTGGCGCTCGTCGCCGCCTGGCTCGCCGAGTTTGGTGGCCGCCCCCTCGCCGAGCCGCCGCGCATCCAGTGGCAGGCACCGTCCAGCCTCCTGGCCCAGTCCGCTGCCGTGGCTGCCGCAGCGGAGGCGGCTGCGGCGGAGGCTGTCTCGGTCATCGAGGCGGCTGAGGAGATCCCGGAGCCAGCGCTCGACTCCACTCCCGACGACGATCCGACCGACGGCGATACGGCGCCCTCAGTCGATCCCATCCTCGTGGACACGGACCCCGATGCTGGCTCTACGAGCACCGTCACCGATCCAGCGGGTAGAACCATCCCGTCGGCATCCATCACCCACGTGGCGAGCGGCACGTCCGGCACTCCACCGTCCGCGGCCCCAGCCCCAGCGTCGGCCGCCGACGCGGTGGGGCCGTCCACCAACGGACCCGCAGTCCGCCGCGGCCCAGCCGACGAGGCCACCGAACCGGCCGCCCAGGACAGCGGCACCTCGGGCGCCAGCACCCCGAAGCGCGGCACCCCGGACATCAGCGCCGCCGGTGCGGCACCTGGCGCGACCTCACACACCAACGGTCCCGACGAGCCTGACGTACGCACCACCAACTGATGCTGGACCGACCATGAGATGGCGACGGCAACCCCGGGCCTGCGACACCCGCGCCAACCTCATGGTCGGCCCTGGGCAGCACCGCGCCCTGGTGAGTGGGTCAGTGAGTGGTGAGGCGGCCCGCTGCGCGGGCGACCAGGGTGCCGAGGAGCCGGCCGAAGTCCAGCCCCGCCGCCTGCACGGCGAGCGGCAGTAGTGACGTCTCCGTCATGCCCGGTGAGACGTTGACCTCCAGCACGTGCGGCTGGCCGGCAGCGTCCACGATCACGTCGACGCGGGAGAGGTCCCGCAGACCCAGCGCGGCGTGCGCGGCCAGGGCGACGTCAGCGACCGTGGCATTCACCTCGGGGGCCAACCGGGCCGGAGCGTGCCAGGTGGTGCGCCCCGCCGTGTAGCGGGCGGCATAGTCGTACACGCCGTTGCGCGGCACGATCTCCACCGGCGGCAGCGCCTGCGGTCCGTCGCCGAGGTCGACCACCGAGACCGCCACGTCTATGCCGGACACGTACCGTTCCACCAGCGCGGTCGAGTGGTACGCGAAGCAGCCGACCATCGCGGCCGGCATCGCCGCGGCGTCGCGGACCACCGCGCCACCCAGCCCTGACCCGCCCTGCGCGGGCTTGACCATCAGCGGTAGGCCCAGCCGGTCGACGATCCGGTCCAGCACGGCGACCGCGCCAAGCTCGGAGAAGCGATCGTGCGGTAGGGCCACCCAGTCCGGGGTGGGGATGCCGGCCTCGCGGAGCACCGCCTTGGCCGAGGGCTTGTCCCAGGCGACTCGGGAGGCTCTGGCGTCGCAGCCGACATACGGAATGTCGCACAGGTCCAGCACTCCGCGCAGCGAGCCGTCCTCGCCGGTGGCCCCGTGCAGTGCGATCACCACGGCGTCCGGCGGATCGGCGCCCAGCGCCGGCAGCAGCGCCACATCGGCGTCCCGCAGCTCGGCCTCCACCCCGATGGCACGCAGTGCGTCGAGCACCCGGCGACCGGAGCGCAGTGACACGTCCCGTTCGTAGGAAAGCCCACCTGCGAGCACTACAACGCGCAAGTCGGTCGAGACGGTGGGATCGGTCACGAGGAGGCGCTCGGCGGCGGTCGTACCCATGCCGGCATCATGCCAAGTCGGGCCCTGGCACGTCGGAGCCGGCCCGGCCGCGTCGGCCAGTGGCGCCGCCCACGGCACCGAAGACCCGGCGCATGGCGATTTCCTGCTCCATCACACCGGCCAGCCGGCGGACGCCCTCGCGGATCCGCTCTGGCGGCGGGAAGCTGAAATTCAGCCGCATGGTGCCGGTGCCGGTGCCGTCGGCGTAGAAACCGGTGCCGGGCACGTAGGCGACCCGGGCGGCGACCGCTCGCGGCATCATGGCCTTCGAATCGAGCCCGTCAGGCAGGGTGGCCCACACGAAGAGACCACCGGCCGGTGTGGTCCAGCTGGTGCCCTCGGGCATCAGGTCGGCCATCGCGTCGAGCAGGGCGTCCCGGCGTTCCCGGTAGACCTCGCGATAGACCTTGAGCTGCTGCCGCCAGGGCATGGTGCGCAGATAGGTGGCCACCGCGGCCTGGGCGTAGCCGCTGGGGCAGAGGATCTGCGCCTCGTTGGCGATGACCAGCTTGTCGCGGACCGCGTGCGGCGCCAGGATCCAACCGACCCGCAGCCCGGGCGCGAAGGTCTTGGAGAAGGTGCTGAGGTAGAAGACCCCGTCCCGGCGGCGGGCCCGCAGGGGAGCCGGCGCCTCACCCTCGAAGCCAAGCTGACCGTACGGGTCGTCCTCGACGACGAGCAGGCCGGCGCGCTCGCAGATGTCGAGCACCCGTTCCCGGCGCTCCTCGCTGAGTGTCACGCCGGTCGGGTTCTGGTAGGTGGGGATCGTGTAGAGGAACTTCACCCGCCGGCCCGCGCGGGCCAGGTCCGCGATGGCCGTCTCCAGCGCCTCCGGGATCAGGCCGTCCGCATCCATCGGTACGTGCACAACCTGTGCCTGGGCGGCCTGGAACACTCCGAGCGCGCCGACGTACGTGGGCCCCTCGGCGAGCACCACGTCACCCGGGTCGAGGAAGAGTCGGGCCACCAGGTCCAGTGCCTGCTGCCCGCCCACGGTGACCACGACGTCCTCAGGGGAAGCGCCGCACGCGGCGTCGATCCCGGAGAGCGACATCACCTCGCAGATCCGTTCGCGCAGCTCGAGGGTGCCCTGACCGATGCCGTACTGAAGGGTGGTCTCGCCGTGCTCGGAGCCGAGCCGGCCGAGCATCTCACCGACCGCGTCCAGGGGCAGTGCGGCGATGTACGGTGCGCCGCCAGCGAGCGAGACGACCTCCGGGCGGCTGGCCACCGCGAACAATGCTCGAATCTCGGAGGCGGTCATCCCGCGTACCCGCCGGGCGTACCGGTCGGTGTAGTCGTCGAGCGTTGTGCCGGTCATGACCTCACCTCGATCGCTGCTCGGGCGGCTCCCGCCCGGGTACCCCACACCCCGGTGACCATGGCGGCGGGGACACCCAAATGTCGATCCTAGTCCGGCAAAGCCGCGCCGCCGACCTGCTGAGATGGATCGACCACATGGCGGACCGTGACCGGCGTACCCCGGTGTGGTGGGCATTCGCGCGTCCCCTCCCGTACCGCCGATCGGCGGCGTACGATCGCTCGTCGGGGGGCAGGAAGGCGGCGCTGTCGTTCCATGCCGGTCTCACCACCGAGCCTATTGTGGGGATGCGCCAATGTCGCGACGTCTGGTCAGCCTGACCCTCGACACGTTGGAAGACGTTCCTCGCCCGTGCCGGCAATGCGTCTACTGGGAGCTCGATCCGGTCTCCGCGGACCGGGCCTGCGCCGCCGGGGATCCGGGCCTGGAGAAGGAGGCGTGGGTCTCCCAGACGCTGCTGGAGTGGGGCTCCTGCGGCAAACTCGCCTACGTCGACGGGATGCCGGCGGGCTTCGTGATGTACGCCCCGCCCGCCTACGTACCCCGCTCGATGGCGTTCCCGACCTCGCCGGTCTCCGCTGACGCGGTACTACTGATGACCGCCAACGTGGTTGCCGCCTTCGCCGGCGGTGGGTTGGGTCGGATGTTGGTGCAGGGCGTCGCCCGGGACCTGACCAAGCGGGGGATCAAGGCCATCGAGGCGTTCGGCGACGCCAAGTTCGGCGACGCGGACGACCCTGCGGGTGGCTGCGTGGCACCGGTCGACTTCTTCCTGTCAGTGGGGTTCAAGACCGTACGTCCGCATCCGCGCTTCCCCCGGCTGCGCCTTGAGCTGCGTACCGCGCTGAGTTGGAAGTCCGACGTCGAGTACGCGTTGGAGAAGCTGCTCGGCTCGATGAGCCCGGAGACCCTGCTCCGCCCGGTCCGTCCCGCCCCGGCTACCCACGCCGCCAACGGCTGACCGCTGAACGGGCGGCGGATCAGTCGGCCACCGTGCCGGCGGTCACGACGGCCCGCAGTTCGCTGACGTCCAGCGAACCGGTCGGGACGTCCCGTTCGATCGGGTAGTACATCCGTTGCACCGCGGCCACGATCGCCTCCACCACACGGTCCCGGAACCGGGGGTCGACCAGTTGGGCGCGGTCAGTGGGCGAGGTGAGGTAGCCGACCTCGACCCGGACGGCGGGCATCCGCGTCAGTCGCAGCAGGTCCCATGTCTTGGCGTGCGTACGGCAGTCCCGTAGCCCGGTCCGGGCGACGATCTCCCGCTGCACCAGCCCGGCCAGGCGCTCACCGGTCGCCGAGGTCACCCCGTTGTCGGTGCCGTAGTGGTAGGTCGCGACGCCCTCGGCGTCCGGGTTGGCGTGGCCGTCCAGGTGCAGCGAGATGAACACGTCGGCGCCCAGCGAGTTGGCCAGCAGGGCCCGGTCGGTGTCCGGCAGGCAACTGTCGGGCGCCGGGCCCCGGGTGAGCTGCACCCGCACCCCGGTCGCGGCGAGTCGCCCCTCCAGTCGGCTGGCCAGGTCGTGCACCAGGTCCGCCTCGGTCCAGCGCAGCGACCCGTCGGGCACCACCATCCCGGGGTCGGTGCCCCCGTGCCCTGGATCGATGACCACCGTCTTGCCGACCAGCGCCGGCCCGGACTGCCGGATCGCGTCAGATTCGCGGAGCCACTGCGGGCGGCCACCGACCACCTTGCGGCCGATCCGGCGGAGCGCGTTCATCGTGTGTGGGCCGCAGGAGCCGTCGGGGGTGAGCCCGACCTCGCGCTGGAACTGTGCCACCGCCCGGGACGTCCGGATGCCGTAGATGGCGTCCGCCCGGCCCACGTCGTACCCCATCTCCAGTAGTCGTTCCTGCAGCGACCGGACGTCCTCGCCGGTGAGCGGCTCGGGGACCGCGTGGTAGAGGGTGCGGGCGCCGAGCCGCCAGCGGGCGGCGTCCAGGGCGCGCCAGGTCTCCGCCCCGACCCGGCCGTCCACGCTCAGCCCACGGGACTGCTGGAAGGCGCGGACCGCCCGCTCGGTGTCGAGGTCGAACTCGTCCGCGTGCGGCTCAGTGCTGAGCAGGTCGAGGCCGATCAGGATGGTACGGATCTCCGTGACCGCGGGTCCCCGGTCACCGGGTCGGATCGGACGCACGCACGACCCCCTCTGCACGACGCTCGCTGGCCGGGCGGCCCAGGCTTGAGGCTATGCGTTCCGGGGCGGCGAGGTGGCTCGGGCCGGGAAAAACGTCGACGGTGCGACCGGGAAGACAACGAACCCCGCACCCGATCGTCGGGTGCGGGGTTCGGTTGACGTTTCCGCTGGTCAGAGGGCCGATTCGATGAGCCGGACCAGCTCGCCCTTCGGCTTGGCACCGGCGATCGACTGCACGGGCTGGCCGTTCTTGAAGACGGTGAGCGTCGGCACCGACATCACCCGGTAGGCCCGGGCGGTCTCGGGGTTCTCGTCGATGTTGAGTTTGACGATGGTGACCTGGTCACCCATCTCGCCGGCGATCTCCTCAAGCAGCGGCGACACCTTGCGGCACGGCCCGCACCACTCGGCCCAGAAGTCCACCAGAACCGGCTTGTCGGCCTGCAGCACGTCGGCGATGAAACTCGCGTCCGTGACCGCCTTGGTCTTTCCCACTATGCCCCTCCTCCGGGATGTGTTGCGTTGCTTCAGCTGAGCGTCGCGATGAACCGTTCGGCGTCGAGCGCGGCGGCGCAGCCGGTGCCGGCTGCGGTGATCGCCTGACGGTAGGTGTGGTCGACCACGTCGCCGGCGGCGAAGACGCCGGGCACGTTGGTGCGGGTGCTGGGGGCCTGGACCTTGACGTAGCCCTCGTCGTCCATCTCGACCTGGTCACGGAAGAGCTCGCTGCGGGGGTCGTGGCCGATGGCCACGAAGACGCCGGTCACGTCCAGCACCTTGGTCTCGCCGGTGTGCACGTTGCGGACCCGGACGCCGGTGACCTTGCCGTCGTCGCCGAGGATCTCCTCGACGGTGCTGTTCCACTCGACCTTGATCTTCTCGTTGCTCAGCGCCCGCTCAGCCATGATCTTGCTGGCCCGGAACGAGTCGCGCCGGTGGATGATGGTGACCGACTCGGCGAAGCGGGTGAGGAAGCTGGCCTCCTCCATCGCCGAGTCACCGCCGCCGACGACCACGATCTGCTGGTTGCGGAAGAAGAAGCCGTCACAGGTGGCACACGAGGAAACGCCGTGGCCGAGGTATTCCTGCTCGCCGGGCACGCCCAGCGGACGCCAGGCCGAACCGGTGGAGAGGATGATGGATCGGGCCCGGTAGGCGTTGTCGCCGACCCAGACGGTGCTCACCGCGCCGGACCCGGCGTCGCCGGTGTCCACCAGCTCGACCCGGGTCACGTCGTCGGTGAGGAACTCGGCGCCGAACCGCTCGGCCTGCTTGCGCATGTTGTCCATCAGCTCGGGGCCGAGAATGCCGTCAGCGAAGCCGGGGAAGTTTTCCACCTCGGTCGTGGTCATCAGCGCGCCACCGGACTGCACGCCCTCGATGATCAGGGGCTTCAGGTTGGCGCGTGCGGCGTACACCGCCGCCGTGTAGCCGGCCGGCCCCGAGCCGATGATGATCAGGTTGCGGACCTCGTCCACTGCCGTCTCCCGAGTTGTGTGTGTTCGGCGTCGGCGCGAGCACCGATGCTGATCCGAGTTGCCGACGCCTGGGTGGGGTCGACAGCTGACTTACAGAACGTCATCGTACGAACTGGGGATTCCCGAGCCGGGCATCCGGTGGGTCAGCTCACGTGGACGGTCATCGTGCCGTTGACCGTGGATTCACCCTACTCGCGCTGAATACCGGCTGTCCGAGCCGGACCCGGGCACCCCGCACTCCGGGCCGCTCACCCAGGCCCAGCGGGCCCCGGCTGCGTCGGTGAAACGGATGACCAGCGCCTGCTCTCCCTGGAACCGCGCGTAGTCCAGCACCTCGACCGCCAGCGGGGCGGATCCGTGCTCCGCCGCCACGTCGGCCAGGCAGGTGGTCAGCGCGGCCTCGTCGGTCAGCCGGGCCAGCTGGCTCAGCCCGCCCACCGCCAGACGTCGATCCCCGTCGGCGTCCACCCCCGGCTGCGTGCCGGGCGTTTCGCTGACCGCTCGGCTGGGGGCCGGGTTGCTCTGCGCGTCACTGCTCGGCGCGTTGCCGAGGGTCTGCGGCGTGTAGTCCGTACCGCTGCGCAGTGCCGGCCCGGTGGTGCGGACCGCCCCGGCCGCCGCGGCGCCCTCGGGCGCGCTGACCGGCTGGTCCAGGGCACCGCCGCTGGCGTCGTCCGAGGCGCTCATCGACAGCTGGTTGAGACCCAGCGCGATCGCGGCGACGGCGATCGCGGCGGCGGCCACCGGTGCGCCGCGGCGGGCCCAGCCGCCCCGGCGGCGACCCGGGCCGGTGGGCGCCGGGTGCCCGGACCTGGCCGGTGTCGGGATGGCCGGCCGGCGACCGGCCCCGCCCTGCACCGGTACGACCGGTGGCGTCGCGGCGACGCCGTCCTCGTCGACCGAGGTGCCGGTCTGCACGGGCTCCGCAGCGGCCAACGCGGCGGAAAGGCGATCGACGATCGCCGGCGGCATCTCCGGCGACGGCTCGGCCCAGCGGGCCAGGTCCGTACGGACCTGCGTCAGCGCGGAAGCCAGCAGCGTGTACGCCTCGGCCCAGGCCGGGTCCGCGGACACCAGTTGGGCGACCTCCTCCTGCTGTGGGGTGCCGTCCAACGCCCCGCCGAGGTAGTCAGCGAGAAGGTCGTCGTCGACCTCCCGGAACCCCTCGGTCGTCACGTTTCCTCCTGGTTGGCGTCCCGCCGGTACCGGCCCGACCTCGATCCGACGCCCTTCGCTGGACTCGGGTTCCCCAGCGTGACGCCCGGCACGTCCCTGATCGGCCCGGCCGGGTCCGGTCGGACCGAGGGCATTGCGGCGACGGCCGGGCGAAGGTGCCCGAGCAGCACCGCCAGCCGGGCCCGGCCCCGGGCGCACCGGCTCTTCACCGTTCCCTCGGCAACACCGAGGATGTGGGCGACCTCGACGACCGGGTAGCCCTGCACGTCCACCAGCACCAGCGCGGCGCGTTGCTCGAAGGGCAGCGCGGCGAGCGCTTCGCGGACCACCAGTGCGGTGTCGTGGTCCTCCGCCGGTGCGGCCGGCTCCACTCCGCCGATGCCCGATCGGTCCTCCGCACGGTTGCCATCCGGGAGCGGCACGGTCGGATGCGCCTGCCGGCGACGGATCCGGTCCAGGCAGGCGTTCACCACAATGCGATGCAGCCAGGTGGTGACGGCGGAGTCACCTCGGAACCGGGCCGCAGCCCGGTGCGCGGAGAGCAGCGCGTCCTGGAGTGCGTCGGCGGCGTCCTCGCGGTCACCCAGCGTACGCAGGGCCACCGCCCAGAGCCGGTCGCGGTGCCGGTGGAACAACTCGGCGAAGGCGTGCGGGTCGCCATCGACGTGAGCACGCAGCAGCTCGAGATCCGTAGCGGCGGCGTGCCCGTCCATCACCACGTCCTGCGGATGCGGTGCCCCGGTGGAGGTGCCAGGCTCACGACCCCTGGACCGTGATCTCCTGGACGTCGACCTGGAAGCCCCGGTCGCTGGCCGGCAACTCGGTGATCCAGAACAGCAGGTACTGGTATTTCTTGTCGGCGTCGAAGCCGTTGAACGCCATGGTGGTGCCGTCGTGCTCCTCGAACGGCTGCCCGATGGCGTTCTGGGCGGTCTTGTAGTTCGCGATGAGCTGCTTGTCGCCGGCGGAGGTCGACGGTGGGGCGATGGTGCCGGTGAGGAGCTGGGCGGACGCGCCGGTGGCCGAGAGCACCACCTGCACCGACTTGACGCTGTGCGGCTCGCCCAGGTCCAGCCAGACCCCCATGCCGGACTTGTTGTTGCCGAACTTGGCCGCCGTGTACGTGTCGGTTCCCCAGCCCTTGTCCGCGTCGCCGTCGATCACCTTGTCGGCGCCGCCCAGCTCATCGCGCAGTTTGCTGTCCGGGTCGATGATCCGGACGCTCTTCACGGGCAGCTTGCGCACCACGACGGCGGCCGGGGTGGCATCGCCGGCCGGGGCGCTGGACGTGGGCGCGGGGCCCTGGTTGGCCTGCTGGTCCTTGTCTTTGCCGTTCAGCGCGCTGATCCCGATCAACAGACCGACCAGGGCGACCGCCAGCAGGCCGGCGATGCCCACGGCGACCTTGCGCCCGCCAGCCGCCGCCAGCGGCGACGGCTCCTCTTCGGTGTCGGCGGCGAACCGCAGCGGCCCACTGTTGTCGAGGTAGTGCTCCTCCTCGGCCGGCACGTCCAGTCGGGCCAGCTCGGCGGCGAGCACATCGGAGGACGGCGGCGCGATCTCGGCGTCGAGCAGATCCATGGTCAGGTCGTCCAGGTACGCGGGCACACCGGCCCGGACCTGGCGGGGTGCCGCGATGGCACCCCCGGCGTCCCGAACAGCGTCCGGGATGGCGGCGCGGCCGTGGCCGGCGGTGGCGCCGTGCAGCGGCGCCTCGGTGTGCGGCCAGTAGCCGGTCAGGGCGAAGTAGAGGACACCACCGACCGCCCGGATGTCGTTCTCCTGGCTGTCGGCGCCATCGGTGCGGGCGTCGGCCAGGACCACGCGGCCCTCGTCACTGATCATCACGGTGCCGGGGTGGACATTGCCGTGCACCATGCCGGTGGCGTGCACTGCGGCGAGTGCGCTCGCGACGGCGTTGCCGATCGCGGTGGCCCGAGCCGGATCCAGTGGGCCGTCGGTCGCCAGGTCCCGCAGGGACTGCCCGTCGACCCACTCGCGCACCACGTACGCCCGGTCGGCCTCGTCGATCGCGTCGTAGACGCCGACCAGGTTGGGGTGGATGACCCGGCTGGCCGCGACGGCGGCCTGAAGCATCTCGGTGGCGGAGTCCCCACCCGGGTAGCGCAGCACCACCGCGACGGGGCGGCGCAGGATGACGTCGACCCCGCGCCAGACCAGCCGACCCGCGCTGTCGTTGTTGATGTGCTCAACCAGTTCGTACCGCTCGGCGAGGACTTCACCGGCCGTGGGAGCACCGAAGGTCATGACCGGAGGAGCGCTTTCGTCTGCCTCCTGACCCTCGCCGACCTGGGTCACCCGTCCTCCCTCGGTGATCGTGTCGATCGATGGACCCGAACTGCTGGGCATGTGGCTTCCCGCTCTGCCGTTGAAGGAACCGGCCGACCGGTGTCAACGCTCAGCGTTGGCCCCTGGCCGTATCCGTCGAGAGCGACCTTACCCGGGTTGCCCGTCTCCCCGACATGTCATCTTCCCGCCGCACCCGGCGGGGTTCCGGCAGTCGGAGAACTCGTCCGGTTACGACCGTTGTCAGCCACGTTGCTGGCACATGTACTAGCTAATCTACGGCTTCACCGCAAGTGACCGACGCCGGGGCCGGGGTGGCCGGGGCGCTCCCGCCAACTGGCATGTTCCCGCCGATCGGATTGTCACGCTCAGCCGTACGGTTGGTTATCCACAGGCTGACGCGGTGGTTGACCGGCGAATCGCGGAGTTATCCACAGGTGCATCCCCAGCCTGGTGATCCGCGGTCACGGTCCGTGTGCATCAACTTGTTGTAATCGGATGCTGGCGGTCAGCGACCGAGGCGGCGGCGAACCATGCCGACCACCTCGGTGATCTCCCCGATCCGCAGCAGCATGGCCAGACCGAGGTAGGTCCCGCCAATCACCGCGCCGCCGATCACGAGCTGGACGATCGCCTCCGGCCGGCTCGGCGTGTCGTCCCCTGGCAGCAGCTTCACCACGAGCAGGCCGACCAGGGCGGCGCCCAGCGCCGCGAGCGCGATGCGGCCCAGGGTTCGCATGATGTGGCCGAATCCGATCCGGCCGACCCGGGGACGGAGCAGCCAGGCCGAAGCAACGGCGGCAGCGAGGTACGAGACCGCGTTGCCGATCATCATGCCGGAGGCCGCGGCGCTCGCCGAGAAGGCGGCGAAGAGCACGATCTGGACCCCGGCCCGCAGTGCCACCACCGGAATGTTGACCAGTGCCGGCGTGCGGGTGTCCGGCAACGCATAGAAGGCGAAGGTGAAGAGCTGGCTGATTGCGAACGGCACCAGGGCGACAGCGGCGAAGAAGAGCACCGGAGCCACCGACCGGGCGTTCTGGTCGGTGAACGCTCCGTACCGGAAGAGGGTGAAGGCGATCGGTGTGGCGAGCACGGCGTAGCAGACCGCGATGGGAGCGAGCACCGCGGAGACGGTGCGGGTGCCCCGGGACAGGTCAGCAGCCAGGTCGGCGTAGCGGCCGTCGGCCGCGGCGGCGCTCATCCGGGGCATCAGCGCGGTGATGATCGAGACGGCGATGATGCCGTGCGCCATCATCAACAGCAGGAAGACGTTGTTGTAGATCAGCGCACCTGCGGCGTCCTTCGGGACTCTGCTGAGCAGGTTGAAGACCACGACCAGCCCGAGCTGGCTGACCGCCACGTAGCAGAACATCCAGGCGCCGAGGCGGCCGAGTTCACCGAGGCCCAACGCGCGGAAGTCGAACCGGAACCGCCAGCGGAAGCCCACCTTGCGCAGGGCGGGCAGCAGGCCGGCGGCCTGTACCGCCACGCCGAGCAGCGTGCCGCCGCCGATCAGCAGGATCTGCCCGGTGCCAAACTGGCCCGGGTCGAGGATCTTCGCCCCGAAGATCACGATGTAGAGGCCGGCGGTGGCGATCACCACGATGTTGTTCAGGATCGGCGCCCACATTGGCGCGGCGAAGTGACCCCTGGTGTTGAGCACCGCACTGATCAGAGCGCTGAGACCGGTGAAGAAGATCATCGGCAGCATGAGCCGGGCCAGGGCGGTAACGAGATCCTGATAGTCCTGGCTCGACTTGTCGCTGGCATAGAGCCAGGTCAGCACCGGTGCGAGGAGCACCGCCATGACCGCGGCCGCGCCGAGGGCGAGCACCGCGAGGGTCAACAGCCGCTGGGTGTACGCCTGGCCGCCGTCGGCGTCGAACTTCCGCCGACGGACCAACACCGGGATCAGCACACTCGTGAGGATGCCGCCGAGTAGGAACTCGTAGACCATCCCGGGCAGGATCTGTGCCGTGGTGTAGGCGTTGCCGATCGCTGAGCCGAGCGCGGCGGTCAGCACCAACGTGCGCAGAAAACCAGTGCCACGGCTGACCAGGCTGCCGACCGCCATCACCGCGCTGTTGGCAGCTGCACTCGCCTCGGCCACCTGCTCCTGCGGCGGCGCGGTCGACTCCATGGCCGGCTGGTTGAGCGGCTCCGCGGAGATGAAGATCGCCCCGTCTCCCGGGCGCCCACTGGCTCCGGGCCCGCCGTCGTGCGCGGCATTCGCGCTGCGGTAGAGCCCGCCGCTCATCTCCAGCCTCCAGGGGGTACGTCGAGCCGGGCACCGACCCGCACGCCACAGACCTTAGTCAACCGCTACCTGTTACCCGCGCCCGGCGGATCGGAATACACCCCGGCCCGATAGGCTGGCGATCCCATGTCCGAAGCCTCCGTTCCCCCCGCCGCCGACCGCCGCGAACTCACCGCCGCGCAGCGCAACGCCGTCGCCGAACTGCTCCGGGTCTCCCCGGTCGCCGACGAGTTGGGCCGCCGGTTCGTCCGCGCCGGTCACGAGTTGCATCTGGTGGGCGGCTCGGTACGGGATGCCCTGCTCGGCCGACTCGGGGAAGACCTCGACTTCTGCACCGACGCGCACCCCGACGAGTCGCTGCGGATCATCAAGGGTTGGGCCGAGTCGATCTGGGAGACCGGTCGGGAGTTCGGCACCATCGGCGCCCAGCGCGACGGCCTCCGGCTGGAGATCACCACCTTCCGAGCGGAGTCGTACGACCAGGTCAGCCGTAACCCGGTGGTGGTGTACGGCACCAGCCTCGACGAGGACCTGAAGAGGCGCGACTTCACGATCAACGCGATGGCGGTCAGCCTGCCGGAGCACCGGTTCACCGACCCGCACGGCGGGCTGGACGACATTTCGGCCAAGGTGATCCGTACCCCCAGCACCCCGCGTGAGTCGTTCGGCGACGACCCGTTGCGGATGCTGCGGGCCGCCCGGTTCGCCGCGCAGTTGCGCTTCGCCGTGCACCCGGACGTGCACGCGGCGATGGGCGAGATGGCCGCCGACCTGGACCGGATCACCGCCGAGCGGATCCGCGACGAGTTCACCAAGCTGCTCTGCGGCATCGACCCGATCACCGGGCTGCGGCTGCTGGTCGACACCGGGCTGGCCGAGCGGTTCCTGCCGGAGCTGACCGGGCTGAAGCTGGAGATCGACGAGCACGCCCAGCACAAGGACGTCTACGAGCACACGCTGACGGTCGTCGAGAACGCGGTCTCCTACGAGGATGAGGGCTGCGACTTCATTCTGCGGATGGCCGCCCTCATGCACGACGTGGGCAAGCCGGCGACCAAGGCTGCCGCCCCCGACGGTCGGGTCAGCTTCCACCACCACGAGGTGGTCGGTGCCCGGTTGACCAAGGCCCGGATGAAGGCGATGCGGTACCCGAAGGAGATCATCGCGAAGGTGACCGCGCTGGTCGCGCTGCACCTGCGCTTCTACGGGTACGGGCGGGGCGAGTGGACCGACTCGGCGGTGCGTCGCTACGTCGCCGACGCCGGTGATCTGCTGCCTCGGCTGCACAAGCTGACCCGCTCGGACTGCACGACCCGCAACCGGCGCAAGGCCGCCCAACTCGCGGCTGACTACGACGCGCTGGAGGATCGGATCGCCCGGATCGAGGCCGAGGAGGACCTGGCCCGGGTCCGCCCCGACCTGGACGGCAACGCGATCATGGAGCTGCTCGGCGTACCGCCGGGGCCCGTGGTCGGGCGGGCCTGGAAGCATCTCAAGGAGCAGCGCCTCGAACACGGGCCGCTGGACCGCGACGCCGCCGAGGTGGAGCTGCTGCGGTGGGCCCGCGCCGAGGGCCTGATCACGTAAGCCCCACCGGGCCGTCGGTTTTCGATACGCCGACGGGCGCCACTTCCGGGTTCGGAGCGGCGCCCGTCGGCGTACACCGTCAGCGGGTCTCGACGGCCGTCCCGTCCACGGCTGCGGTGCCCTTGCCGGCCGTGGTGCCGTTGCCAACCGAGGACGCCGAGCCGAGCCGGGCCAGCAGACCGGGCAGGTCGATCCCGGTCAGGTCGCTGCCGAGCTGGAGCCCCTGGGCGACGTTGCCGGCCACCGACTTCGTCAGCGACGAGGCACCATCGGTGGAGATGACGGTCATCTTGTCGATCGCCCCGATCGGCGCGCTGGCCGCCGCCACCACCTGCGGCAGCACCTTGACCAGCAGGTCCAGCACCGCTGCCTCCCCGTACGCGGCAAACGCCTCGGCCTTGCGCGCCATCGCGTCCGCCTCCGCCTCACCCTTGGCGAGGATGGCCGCGGCCTCGGCCTGACCCTCCCGCTCCACCGCCTCGGCGATCGCGGAGCGTCGGCGCTGCTCGGCCTCACCTTCCTTGGCGCCCTCGATCGCGTTTGCCTCGGCGAGCGCGGCACGCCGGGCCCGCTCACCCTCACCGGTGAGTCGCGCCTGCTCGGCGGAGGCCTGCGCGGCTGCGATCACCGACTGCCGCTGGGCGTCCGCGTGCAGCACGGCCGCGTTGCGGGACGCCTCGGCCTCCTGCTCCACCTTGTACCGGGCCGCGTCGGCGGGCTTGCGCACTTCGGTGTCCAGTTGGCGCTGCTTGAGTTCGGCGTTGCGTTCGGCGACCTTCTGCTGCTCGGAGAGGATCGCCTGGTCCCGCTCAGCCTGAGCGAGCGGACCGGCCGCGGCGGACTTCGCCTTCGCCGCGTCGATCTCGGCCTGGATGCCGGCCTGCTTGAGGGACAGGTTCCGGTTCGCCTCCGCGATTGCCTCTTCGGCGAGCAGCCGTTCCTGCTCGGCCTCCTGCCGGGCCCGCGCCTCGGCGATGGCCGCGTCCTTGAGCACGCGGGCGGCCTCGGGTCGGCCGAGGTCCTGCAGGTAGGACCCTTCGGCGAGGATGTCCTGGAGCTGGAAGGTGTCCAGCACGAGACCCTGGTTGGTCATCGAGTGCTCGGCCTCCTCGGCCACGGCGCTGGCGAACGCCGCCCGGTCCCGGATGACCTCTTCGACGGTGAGCCGGCCGACGATCGAGCGCAGCGCCCCGGCGAGCACCTCCCGGGTGAAGTTGTCGATCTCGTCCTGCTGGTGCAGGAACCGCTGGGCGGCGGCCCGGATCGCGTCCTCGGTCCCGCCGACCTTGACGATCGCCACGCCGTGCAGATCGGCGCGGATGCCCTGCTTGCTCACCGCGCCCCGGATGCCGACGTCGATCCGCCGGCTGGACAGGTCGAGCGACTGGAGCTTCTGCACCACCGGCAGCACGAAGACCGAGGCGCCCAGCACGACCTTCTGCCCGGAGTTGTCGGTCGACCGGGCCCCGTCGGCGGTTTGCGTGGTGCGGCCCTTGCGGCCGGTGACGATGAACGCCTCGTTCGGCCCGGCCACCTTGATCCGGGAGAGCACGAAGAGCACCAGGATGAGCGCGAGGAGGACCGCGCCACCGATGGCGATGAGCAGGGCCATGAATAAGTCCTGTCTATGAGGAGGAAGTCAGTAGGTTTCGACGTGCACGCTGGTCTCGCTGAGCGCCTGCACGACGAAGACCTGGGTGCCGATCGGTATCGGCTTGTCCGCGCGGGCGCTGAGCTTGACCGGTTGGCCGGCGAGGCGCACCCGGACCTCGCCGTAGCCGCCGACCGGCACCGGGGTGACGACCAGGCCGAGCGTGCCGATCAGGTCGTTGCGGGTGGGGGTGGGGTCGGTGCGCATGTTCCGCGCCGACCGGCTCAGCCGGGACGCCAACCAGCCGGTGGGCACGGCCGCGAGCACGCCGCCGACCGCCGCGCCGACGAGCATGCCCGGTGTACGCGCACCGAGCAACTCGTTGACGATGGCCGCGCCGAACCCGAACGCCCCGGCAAAGCCGGCGACCGTTTCGACCGAGATCGGACCGTCCACGTCGGCGTGGCCGAACTGGAAAATCTCGGTGCCGAGCAGGGCGAGCGCGAGCACCCCGATGCCCGCCCCACCGATGATGAGAAAGATGAGCGTCCCTGTTGCCACGACCTGAACGGTATCCACGTCGCGCAACGCCGGTCGCCTCCGACCCGGCGGGGTACGCCGGGTGGGGGAGAATGGGTCGATGCGCTGGACCGTGCTCGACTCACCGATCGGCGAATTCTCCGTCGCCACCGACGGCACGAGCGTCTGCGGCGCGTATTTCGGCCGGGTCGAGGCGGCCACGGAGCAACCCGACCACGTGCTGTCCGGGCAGGCCGTCGCCGAGCTGCGGGCGTACTTCGCCGGTGAGTTGACGGCGTTCACCGTTCCGGTGTCGATGCCGCGCGGCTCCGACTTCGAGCGGGCGGTGTGGCGGGAGATGACCCGCATTCCGTACGGCGAGACGCTGACGTACGGCGAAGTGGCGCGCCGGGTCGGCGATCCCGGGGCGGCCCGGGCGGTGGGCGTGGCCTGCAACCGCAACCCGGTCCCGGTGATCGTGCCGTGTCACCGGATCGTCGGCGTCGGCGGCAAGCTGGTGGGCTTCGGTGGGGGCCTGCCCCGCAAGGTCAAGTTGCTGGAGCTGGAGGCCGGCGTCGCGCTGCGACACGCCTGGTCCCACGGTTGACGCAAGGTCGAGCTGAACGCGGCGAGGGCCGGGTCCATGCGGACCCAGCCCTCGGCCGTGCTTGGTGCTCAGCGGGTCAGCGCTCGACCTCGCCGGCGATGAACTCCTCGACGGCCTGGTGGGCGTCGTGGTCGGCGTACTGCACCGGCGGGGACTTCATGAAGTACGACGAGGCCGACAGGATCGGGCCGCCGATCTTGCGGTCCAGCGCGATCTTCGCGGCCCGGACCGCGTCGATGATGACGCCGGCCGAGTTCGGCGAGTCCCACACCTCGAGCTTGAGCTCGGCGTTGAGGGGGGTGTCACCGAACGAGCGGCCCTCCAGGCGGATGTACGCCCACTTGCGGTCGTCCAGCCACGGCACGTGGTCCGACGGGCCGATGTGCACGTCGCTCTTGCTCATTTCGTGCGGGATCTGCGAGGTGACCGACTGGGTCTTCGAGATCTTCTTCGAGACGAGCCGCTTGCGCTCCAGCATGTTCATGAAGTCCATGTTGCCGCCGAAGTTGAGCTGGTACGTGCGCAGCAGCTCGACCCCGCGGTCCTCGAAGAGCTTCGCGAGAGCGCGGTGCACGATGGTGGCGCCGACCTGGCTCTTGATGTCGTCGCCGACGATCGGCAGGCCCGCGTCCTCGAACTTCTTGGCCCACTCGGGGTCGGAGGCGATGAAGACCGGCAGGGCGTTGACGAACGCGCAACCGGCGTCGATCGCGGCCTGGGCGTAGAACTTGTCGGCCTGCTCGGAGCCGACCGGCAGGTAGGAGACGACGACGTCGACCTGCGCGTCGCGCAGCGCCTGCGCCACGTCGACGGGCGTGGCGTCGGACTCCTCAACGATCTCGCGGTAGAACTGGCCCAGACCATCGAAGGTCGGGCCGCGCTGCACGGACACACCGGTCGGCGGCACGTCGCAGAGCTTGATGGTGTTGTTCTCGCTGGCGACGATCGCCTCCGCGAGGTCCATGCCCACCTTCTTGGCGTCCACGTCGAACGCCGCGACGAACTGCACGTCAGAGACGTGGTACTCGCCGAAGGTGACGTGCATGAGACCCGGGACGCGGTCGTTCGGGTCGGCGTTCCGGTAGTACTCGACGCCCTGAACCAGGGACGAGGCGCAGTTACCCACACCGACGATGGCGACGCGGACGGAGCCCATAGCGTCTGCCTCCTTCTTTTCTGTCACGGCCGCTCATTCCTGGTCTCTCCAGGCGGAGGCGGGCTGTTGTCTTGTCGTCGGCCGCCGGCTGTCCCGATGTTCGGGACCGTCGGGGCTCGGCCGGAGCGCTCGTTGGCGATGAGCTCCTCCAGCCAGCGGACCTCGCGCTCACAGGCGTCAAGGCCGTGGCGCTGCAGTTCCAGCGTGTAAGCGTCGAGGCGCTCGGCCGCCCGGCCCAGCACGTCACGAAGCCCTTCGCGACGCTCCTCGATCTTGCGGCGGCGACCCTCCAGAATGCGCAGTCGGGTCGCCTGATCGGTCCGGGCGAAGAATGCGAAGTGCACCCCGAAGCCCGCGTCGTCGTACGTCTCAGGCCCTGCCTGTGCGATCAGCTGGGCGAAGCGCTCCTTGCCGTCCGCGGTGATTTTGTAGACCACCCGACCTCGTCGGCTGGTCAGCGCGGGAACCTCCTCGGCAGTGGCGGGTGTCTCAGCAGCTTCGGTGATCCATCCCGCCGCCTGCAGCCTGCGCAGGGTCGGGTAGAGCGAGCCGTAGCTGATTGCCGCCCGGATCGCGCCGAGTTTGGCGGCCAGCTCCTTGCGCAACTCGTAGCCGTGCATCGGAGACTCCTGCAGGAGGCCGAGGATGGCGAACTCAAGCACTGGCCACCCTCTCTCTACCCTCCGGCGTGAGTTGGTAACCGCCGCGATGTATCGGACCGATACATCGCACGCTAGCGGGTCGCGCGGGTCAGGGCAAACCCCCACTCCGAGATCCTGTCGTCACGGATCGTGAGCGTGGTCGCCTGCCCGGGCCGGACCGCGTACCCTTCTTCGCATGCGTACGCAGCGCCAGGTCGTCGACTACTCGCTTCAGAAGCGAGCAGTGCTGCGTGAGCTCCTGGCCGGTCGGGTCGGCACGTACGACGTCTGCGACGCGTCGCCGTACCTGAAGAACGCCGCCCGGTTCCACGGCGAGCCGACCGACCGGCGCTGCCCGATCTGTCGGAGCGAGAACCTGACCCTCGTCCACTACATTTACGGTGACGAACTCAAGCAGTCCGCCGGCCAGGCCCGGACACTGACCGAGCTGCCAGTGCTGGCGATGACACTGCGTGAGTTCCAGGTCTTCGTGGTGGAGGTGTGCCTCGGCTGTGACTGGAACCATCTCGTCGAGCAGTACCTGCTCGGCCGGGATGGTCTGACCGGTGACATCGACGGCACGGGTGAGCAGGACGCGGCGGTCGCCGAAGGTGCCGGCCGGCGGAGGCGAGAGGCGCAACGGTGATCGCAGTTGGTAGGACCGGCCCAGGGGCCGCAGACGAAACCTGGGAGGGTCGACCGCTCGATGGTCCGAATGGCCCGATTAATACGGCAATTACCTCGGTGAAACGGCACCCCCGTGCCGGTGTCCCGGGTGAAGCAACTCACGGCAACCCGGTGGTGGCGCAGCCGCGCCTCACCGCGACCGGCAGGGTGTGAGGAATGAACTCGTACGGCGAACCCAGTTCTGCGCGCGGACGGGCCCAGTTCTCGGGCACGGACGGCGACCCCGGGCCGGGCGCGGACGAACCGTACCGCCGACCTGGCGGTGACTCCCGCGAGAGCGGATGGTCGGCCTCGGAAGGCGGCGCGGCAACTCCGGGTCGCGCCTCGGTGACACCGCGGGCCGCCGGTGGGCGGGCCACGGTCGGCGGTTCGGCCTCGGTGCCCCCGCGTGGCGGTGCGGCCGCCGGGTCCGCTTCGGTGGGTTCGGCATCCCCGGGCCGGGCCTCGGTGCCGGTGTCACCGGCACCGGGTGTCGCCGGCCGTGCCGGCGCGGGCCGGGCCTCGGTGCCCGTCTCCCCGGCGCCGGGCGCACCGGCAGGTCGGGCCGTGGTCGGTGCCGCTTCTGTCGGCACCGCCTCGGCGGGCCGGGCCAGCGTCGGTTCCGCGTCGGTGGGTGGCCGTGCGGCGGTCGCCCGGGCGAGCGTCGCACCGGTCGCTGGCGGCCCGGGAGGACCAGGTGGCCCGGGAGGACCAGGTGGCCCGGGTGGGCCCAACGGTCCGGGTCGGGGCGGTCGTGGTCCGGGTGGCTCGGGCGCTGCGGCGCGGGCGAAGAAGCGCAAGCGGATGAACCTGCTGATCGCCGGGTTCGCGGTCTTCATCATGCTCGCCGGCGTCGGCGTGGTCGGGTTCACCTACTACTCGACCAACGTGGTCATGCCCAACGAGATGCCGCTGCCGCTGTCCACCACGGTGTACGCCAAAGACGGCAAGACGCAGCTCGCCAAGCTGGGCAGCGAGAACCGCACCTTCGTCACGATCCAGCAGATCCCGCAGCACGTGCAGGATGCGGTCGCCGCGGCGGAGGACCGGAACTTCTACCGGCACTCGGGCGTCGACTACAAGGGCATCGTCCGGGCCGCGTGGAACAACGTCTCCAGTGGTGACAAGCAGGGCGCATCGACGATCACCCAGCAGTACGCCCGCAACGCGTTCGAGAACCTCAAGGACGACACGTACGGCCGAAAGGTGAAGGAGGCCATCCTCGCCTCCAAGCTGAACGACAAGTACGACAAGCCGACGATCATGCAGCACTACCTGAACGTCATCTACTTCGGACGTGGCGCGTACGGCATCGAGGCGGCGGCGCAGACCTACTTCGGTAAGCCGGCGATCAAGCTCACCCCCGCCGAGGGCGCGGTCCTGGCCGCAGTGATCAAGCAGCCGCAGGCGAGCGATACCCACAAGGGGTTCGACCCGGCGGTCAACCTAAGCGATGCCAAAACGCGGTGGGACTACGTGATCGACGGCATGAAAAAGGAGGGCTGGCTGGACTCCCCCAACCACCCTCCGGCGCCCATCGAGTACCCGAAGGTGTTGCCGCCGAAGAAGGGCGGCAACGGGTTTGGTGTCGACAGCCCGCGGGGCAACGTCATCAACTACGTCCGCCAAGAGATGGACGAGATGAATCTGTGCTCCGACAGCGGCGCGGAGGGCAAGGTCAGTTGCGTCGACGCGCTGCGGGACGGTGGCTACCGGATCACCACCACCATCGACCCGAAGCTGCAGACCGCCGCCGAGAACACAGCGATGCAGTCGAAGAAGGGTTCGGAGCTCAACGACCAGCCGAAGAACCTGATGGCGGCAGTGGTGTCGATCGACCCGTCGAAGGGTCGAGTGCTCGCCTACTACGGCGGCGACAGCGGCGCCGACTTCGACTACGCCGGCAAGAACACCGACAAGAACGGTGACCTCACCGGTGGACACCAGCCGGGCTCGTCGATGAAGGTGTACACGTTGGCTGCCGCGATCGAGGCCGGCATCTCGGTCAAGTCGCACTGGGACCCCACGCCGTACAAGCCCGAGGGCTCCAAGGTCGCAATCGGCAACGCCGGCCGCACCAACCTCAAGTGCGGCAAGTGGTGCACCCTCGAAGAGTCGACGGTCCAGTCGTACAACGTGCCCTTCTACTGGGTCACCAAGGAGCTCGGCGCCGAGAAGGTGGTCGACATGGCCAGGAAGGCCGGCGTGACCACCATGTGGGGCGTCGACCCGCCGCTAGCCTTCGACCTGTCGAAGAAGCAGCCGAACCCGTTCGACAACTACACCGGTTTCGGCAAGTACCCGATCACCGTGTTCGACCACGCGAACGCCATGGCCACGTTCGCCAATGACGGGAAATACATCAAGGCCCACTTCGTCATCAAGGTGGAGCAGCAGGACAAGGACACCGGCAAGTGGAAGGTCGTCGGCAGTGAGCGCATCAAGCCGGAGCAGCGGATCCCCAAGAAGGTCACCGACGAGGTCACCGGTGTCCTGAAGCAGATTCCCCGGCCCAACAACCTCTCGCTGGAAAACGGGCGCCAGGCCGCCGCCAAGACCGGCACCTGGGAGTACGACAACAAGGACAACGCGCACGCCTGGACGGTCGGCTACACCCCGCAGAACGCCACCGCTGTGTGGGTGGGCAGCAGGGACCCGAAGAAGCCGCAGATCCGCCTCACCAGCGGTAAGGCCATCGGCGGTTCGACGCTCCCCGGCCCGATCTGGGAGAAGTACATGAACACCGCACTCAAGGGCCAGGAGGAGATCTCCCTGCCCAACGTCACCGGCGAGGGCGACGCCACGAAGGGCAACGGCAAGGAGACGGAGGCACCACCGCCGCCGATCTTCCCGGATCAGCCGAATCAGCCCAACCCGCCCTGTGACCCGCGGATCGACCTGTTCTGCCCGCGCGGCGGAGGCGGCAACACGGGCGGCAACGATCCGAACACTCCAGGTGGCCCCGGGGGTGGCGGCAACGGCGGCGGGCTGTTGCCCGGCCTGCCGCCCAACCGGGACTGACTACCCGCATCGCATCACGACGCCGCAGTCGGCCGGACGATCTGTCCGACCGGCTGCGGCGTTTCCGTACCCGATAGGCCTGGGTGGCATGGGAACACTCATCTTGCTCTGGCGGTCAATCCGTGCTGAACCGCCGGTGCACCGCCCGGGCGCGCCACTCGGTCTGTGACCCGCTGACGAACCTGTCTCTCTACCCGATGAGCTGCTCGTGGGGATATCCCAAACACTCCCAGATCCCGGATGGAGCCCGAAGCAACCCCGACGGCTCCGCTGGTAGCACCCGGTTGGCGATGGGGGCAATTCTCGTGGCGCTGAGATGGAGTATCGCTAGTGCCGTGACCACGAACGTTCACGGTGTTGGATGACACGCCGTCTGGCCTGTCGGCCGGGCGGCGTGGCGGTGGCAGATCTTGTACGTGTGCGGCGGCTGAGTGATCAGGAAGGTCAGCAGCTGCTCAGAATCACTCGCCGGGGAACCGGTTCCCCGATCCGGCTGAGGCGGGCGATGGTCGTGCTCGCGTCTGCCGATGGGAACACGGTGCCGGCGATCGCTCGTCTGGTTCAGGCCGATGAGGACACGATCCGGCAGGTCATCCACCGGTTCAACGAGATGGGGATGGCCTGCTTGGACCCTCAGTGGGCGGGTGGCCGTCCCCGCCAGATCAGTAGCGACGAGGAACAGTTCATCGTCGAGACGGCCAACACCCGCCCCGAGAAACTGGGGCGACCGTTCACCCGGTGGAGCATCCGCAAGCTCGCCGACCACCTGCGCCTGCACTCGACTCGACGGGTCCGGATCGGGCGGGAACGGCTGCGGCAGATCCTGCACCGACACCGGATCACCTTCCAACGGACCAAGACGTGGAAGGAGTCCACCGACCCGCGGCGCGACACCAAGCTGGCCCGGATCGAGTACGTGAGCAGCCACTTCCCACAACGGGTGTTCGCGTTCGACGAGTTCGGGCCCCTGGTGATCCGTCCGCAGGCTGGCGCCGGGTGGGCGCCGGTCGGGCATCCGCACCGGCTGCCCGCGAACTACCACAAGCTGCACGGAGTCCGGCAGGTCCACGGCTGCTACTCAGTGGGTGACGACCAACTCTGGGGCGTGGTCCGACGGCGCAAGAGCGCCGCGAACACCCTGGCCGCGCTCAAGTCGATCCGAGCCGCGCGTCCGGACGGGGCGCCGATCTACGTCATCCTGGACAATCTGTCCGCGCACAAAGGCCGCAAGATCCGCACGCGGGCGGCCCGGAACAAGGTCGAGCTCTGCTTCACCCCGACCTACGCCTCCTGGGCCAACCCGATCGAGGCCCAGTTCGGGCCGCTGCGCACCTTCGTCATCGCCGGCTCGAACCACCCGGCGCTGACCCGACGGTTGCAGGCCTACCTGCGGTGGCGCAACGCCAACGCCCGCCACCCCGACGTCCTGACTGCCCAACGCCGCGAACGCGCCCGCATCCGCAGCGAACGCCAACAACGATGGGGCCAACCCGCCACCCGAGCAGCCTGACACCAACACCGTGAACGTTCGTGGTCACGGCACTAGGTGGAACAGTGTGGACATCGCGATGCCCGTCCTCATGCGCCTTGAGGCCTGGTAAGGGTGACAATGGGGCCTTCCCAAGGATAAGTAGTGACTGGGGTGGCGAAGGTGGATTGCCTGCGCAGGTCCCCATATAGCAGTCGGGTTCAGATGTCAATCTTCCGGTAAGTGCCAAGCATCTATATCCTCGATGCAAGCCATACCTTATCGGAGGTTGTGGAGCTGGCATTTGCTTGGGTGGCGCGCGCCGCTTCGAGCGGAGCCATTTTTCCTGCGGGGAGGAGAAGCATGCGAATGGCAAGGCGGTTTTTTGCTGCGTTAGGCTTGACGGTTGCAATTATTCTCGGAGCGCCGCTAAGTGCCGCTAGTGCGGCTAGCCCTTCTACCGTGACCACGTTAGCGGCCTGGGACTGTCCAGTAGGAGATTTCTGCGCCTGGTCAGGTGCGAACGGCACCGGTTCAAGGTGTAATTGGACTGACGCGGACAACGACTGGTGGGCTGGTGCCACCGTCTGCTCTTGGTCGAAGACCACATCCATGAAGTCTTTTTGGAATCGTGGCACGAGTACTAGCTACCCCGGTGTTCATCTCTACCTTAACGCCAACTATGGTTCCGAGTGGTATTGCGCTGTTAGGGGATCGAAGTACAACGGCGAGGGATGGATGCGCTCACACCGTTGGCAAACTGGTTCCTGCAACTGACTCGGTGGCTTGCCCAGAGCGCCCATAAGGCGGCCTTCTTTGCCTAGAAAAGTCCATGAAATAAAGCAACACCCGGTGCGATCTTGGTGATGGGGGTCGAGGGCTCATTCTGAGGCTCTCGACCCTCACATCGGGTGAGTGGCGCCGGGAAGTGGGCACCCTTGCCTCCCATGATCGGCAGCGAAACGGCAGACTGCAACGCTCCTTGTTCCATGTAGCCCCCGTCGTACGGCAGGATGCCTTTTCATGAGCACCCAGTCGACGCCCGGCATCGACGACGCCGGAACCACCGATCACCCGTCCCGATCCGACGGGTTCGTCCGCGGCGTCTCCGGCGTCATCGGCGGCCCGCTGGGCGACCACGCGACCGCGCTGGACCGGCCGGTCGGCCGGGAGCGTCGCTTCTGGACTGCCGTCCGGATCGTGCTGGCGATGGTCTGCCTCACGCTCGCGCTGCACTGGGTGCAGAAGTCGCCCTGCCAGGACGGGGCCTGGCAGAACAACGTCCAGTACACCCGGTTCTGCTACACCGACGTCCTCGCCCTCTATTACGCCGAGGGGCTCAACGAGGGCAAGGTGCCCTACCGCGACCACCCGGTGGAATACCCGGTGCTGACCGGCTACTTCATGGGGGCGCTGGGCCTGCCGGTGCACGCCATCGGTGAGGGCGACCCGAGCATCAACCAGGGCCAGTGGTTCTACAACCTCAACGCGCTGGTGCTGGGCGCGCTCGCGGTGGCCACCGTGGCGGTGATCCTCGCGCTGCGCCGCCGACGACCATGGGACGCCGCGTTGTTCGCGCTCGCCCCGGCGCTGGTGCTCACCGCCACCGTCAACTGGGACCTGCTCGCCATCGGGCTGGCCGCCTTCGGCCTGCTGGCCTGGGCCCGCAAACGACCCGCGGTGGCCGGCGTGCTGCTCGGGCTCGCCGGTGCGGCGAAGCTCTGGCCGCTGTTCCTGCTCGGGCCGATCCTCGTCCTGGCGCTACGGGCCGACCGGGTCCGCGCCGCGCTCATCGCCACCGGCACGGCGATCGCCGCCGTGGTGCTGGTGAACCTGCCGGCCGCACGGGCGTACCCGGAGAACTGGGGCCGATTCTTCGAGCTGAACACCACCCGGCCGATCGACTGGGGCACGCTCTGGTACATCGGGCGCTACCTGGACGGCAAGGTGGGCAACGACCCCGCCCGGCTCGGCCCGTTCGAGTGGCTGAACGCCAACATTCCCACCCTCAACACCATCTCGTACGCCCTCTTCGGGTTGGCCTGTCTCGGTGTGGCCGTGCTGGCGTTGCGGGCGCCGCGCCGACCGCGGCTGGGTCAGGTCGCCTTCCTGGTGGTCGCGGCGTTCCTCATCTTCAGCAAGGTCTGGTCGCAGCAGTTCGTGCTGTGGCTGCTGCCGCTGGTGGTGCTGGCCCGGCCGAAGTGGGGTGCCTTCCTGGCCTGGCAGATCGCCGAGGTCTGCTATTTCGTCGCCTTCTACGGCGAGCTGCTCGGCGCGGCGACCAGCCGCCCGGTCTTCCCGGAAGGGGTGTTCGTGCTGGCCTCGACGTTGCGGCTGGCCACCGTGGTGGTGCTCTGCGTCCTGGTCGTCAAGGAGATCCTGCACCCCGAGCGGGACGCGGTGCGGGCGACCTATCCGGACGACCCGGACGGTGGCGTCCTCGACGGCGCACCAGATGCTCCCTGGCTGGACCGCTGGCGCCGCAAGGACACGAGCAGTGAACCCCAACCCGAGCCCGTCGCAGCTACCTGACCCTTAGGTCGAACGCGGCCTGCACCACGTCAGGGTTTTCGGGGGAGCCCGCCCGGCGCAGGGATCAAGCCTGACCGCCCGGAGCCGGGTGGGCTCCCCCGAAAACCCGCCCTAAAGACCAGCCAGGCTCAGAGCCGATACACGACGGCGTCGCCGACGTCCTGCCGGCTGATGCCGAGCGACTCCACCGGCGTGTCGATGGTGATCTCCCAGGGTGTGCCCGCCACCTGTCCGCGCAGCAACACCACTGTGCGGACGCCGAGCGTGCGCAGGTAGTCGACGCTGGTCTGGTCGGGGAACGACTGGCTCACCCGACGGACGTCGTCGAGCTGACGCGGAGTGAAGCCGCTACCGCCGTTGACCACGTCGGGGAACCCGCTGGTCGACCAGAGCATCACGTGCTGGTCCAGGCTCTGGTTGCTGGGCAGCACCAGCAGAGGCCCCTCTGCCGTACGCATCGCCGCCGGTTGGGTCGGCACCACCGGATGCGGGGTGGTGTTCAGGCCCTCGATCGTGACCAGCAGCAGCGGCAGCAGGCTGGCCATCCGCAGCCACGGCCCCGGCCACGACGGGATCCGCTGCGCGGTCAACTCGCGGACCCGGTCGGTGAGCGCGGTGACCGCGCCCGCCGCGAGCAGACCGAGCAACAACGTGGTCCAGAGCATCAACCGACCAGGGGTACGCAGCGCACTCCAGCCCGGCAGGTGATCGAAGAGCGGCACGTAGGTGAAGGTGCCGTCGAAGAAGCGGGTGCCCATCGCGAAGGCCATCGTCACCAGCACCCCGGCGAGCAGCAGCAGTCGGTGCCGCAACCGCCAGACCGAGAAGAACAGCCCACCCGCGGCGAGCGCGTAGAGCACGAAGCCCGGCAGCAGGGTCATCTCCGGGTGCCACGGCAGTGCCGCGCGGGCCCCCTCGTGCAGCCCACCCCAGATCCGCGACTCGGCGGGCGCCGTCACGAAACCCGACGCGGGCGGCGAGAAGATACTGATGTCGCCGATGGTGCGCTCGGCGTACGGGTGCAGTTCGGTCACCTTGTAGAACGGGAACGCCATCAGCAGACCCACACCGGCGAAGAACAACCCGCCGAGCAGGTCGGCGATGAACAACCGGCGACCGAACGGCACGGCCTGACCGGTGCGCAGCCGCCGCGCGAAGAAGAGGACGACGGCGACCAGCAAGGCGCCGGCCAGGAAGTACGCGAACGGCAGCCCGATGCCGAAACCGAGGCTGAGCTGCCAGGCCGCCATCAACCAACCGGCGTAGATCCAACCGTCGTGCCGGCGCTCGGGTCGGTAACCGTGCCGCAGTGACCAGCCGTGCCCGCGCGCCAACATCGCCAGCGCCAGCGGAATCCCGCCGTTGGAGAGCACGTGCAGGTGCCCGGCCTGAGCCAGCAACCATGGTGCGTAGGTGTAGCTGACGCCAGCGACGGCGGCGCCGATGCGGCCCGCCCCGAGCTGTCGGGCCAGCGCGTACGCCCCGAGCGTGGCGAGCGCGTGCGCCAGCACGAAAATGATGTTGTAGCGCAGCAACGCGTCCTCGGGGCCGCTGCCGAGCATCCCAGCCGGGGCGTACCCAAGGAGCGTGTCGGAGAACGCGAAGCTCCACAGCTCGGGGAAGAACGTGTTGGACTGCCACAGATGCGCCGGATCGGCCAGCAGGATGTGCCCGGACCAGGCCATCTGCCAGGCTTGCAGGCTCGGGTCCCAGTAGTCCTGCGGGAGTGTGTAGCGCGGATAGCGCAGCGTCGGCCAGGTCATCAGCACGGCCAGCGCCAGCGCGCCGAGGGTGGCCAGGGTCCACTCGTGGATCAGGAATCGGCCGACGGCTCGACCGGCCCGGCTGAAGATGGAGGGCCTCGGCTCCGGAGCGGAGGCGAACGCCTCCCAACGCTCCGGGCCGACCGGCTTCGCCTCGCCGTCGGTCTTCACCGGACCGTCGGTCTGGCTCGCCTCTTCACCCTTGCCCGGGTCACCGCCCTCGGCCGCGTCGACCTTCGTGGCGCCACCCCTGGTCAGGTCGCTGTCCTTGGCGGCGTCGACCTTGGTGCTGCTGTCCTTGTCGGTGCTGCCGCTGTTCGCGGCGGCTCCGGTCGTCCCACCGTCACTCGTATGCGGGTTGTCCGGGGCGGTCTCCGCGCTCGACACGGCCCTGTCCGAGACGGCGTCGGAGGTGCGAGCCGGCTGGGCGGGGGTGCCCGTCGGCGACGCGGTGGCGGGTCGGATCTCGGCGTCCGCGCTGGCGGGGGTGGGCCGGGCGTTCCCGGTCCCAGGCTGTCCGGTTGTCATGCTGCCGGGCTCTTTTTCCCGAGCTGCTGGCGGAGAAAGTCGATGTCGGCGGCTTGGCCGGTCACGCCGCCCGGTGTCTCGACGACCACCGGTGCCCCGGCCGCCCGGATCACCGCCACCACCAGCTCCGGGTCGATCGTCCCGCCGCCCAGGTTGTCGTGTCGGTCCTGGCCGGAGTTGAACGCGCCCTTGGAGTTGTTGGCGTGCACCAGGTCGATCCTTCCGGTGATCGCCTTGACCCGGTCGACGACGCCGAGTAGGTCCTCGCCGCCCGCGTACGCGTGGCAGGTGTCCAGGCAGAAGCCGACCTCGTAGTCGCCGATGGCATCCCAGAGTCGGGCGAGCGCGTCCAGCCGTCGGGCGCACGCGTTGTCGCCGCCTGCGGTGTTCTCGATCAGGACCGGCACGCCGAAGCCGCCGGAGTCAGCCGCGTACGCGAAGGTCTTGCGCCAGTTGTCGAAGCCGACGGCCAGGTCGTCCCCGGCGTTGACGTGCCCACCGTGGACGATCACGCCCTTGGCGCCGATTTCAGCGGCCGCGTTGGTGTGCCCGAGCAGCAGCTTTCGGCTGGGAATCCGGATGCGGTTGTTGAGGGTGGCGACGTTGATGACGTACGGCGCGTGCACGTAGAGGTCGACCTCGGCCGCGCGCAGCCGCTCGGCGTCTTCCCGAGGCTTGGGCGCCTTCCAGCCCTGTGGGTCGGCGAGGAAGAACTGCACGGTGTCGGCGGACCGGGCGGCCGCCTCCGCCAGCGGGTCGGTCGAATCGACGTGGGCTCCGATACGCATGCGAGCGAGCCTACGTCGCGACCCTGACGGCCGGGGCGACGGCCGGGGCGGTGTCGCGTCACTGGACGGACCGACGATCGTTGATGGGTTTGAACCGGCGACCAGCGCCCGGTGCCGCCGACGAACGGCGACCGGTGGTCGACGGCCGACAGCGAGGTCACCCCCGCCGCGCGGCCCGGCGTGGCGGGGGAGGCCCTTCGCGTACCGGATATCCACCGATGAAGAATCTCGGAAATTTGTGCTTTTCCCCCCGACAAGGTACGAGTGCCGTTGTATCGTCAGATAACAACACGATAAAGCTCCGCGGGGCGTCTTCGGTCCAACCTCATCGGTGTGGTCGTTCCTCCCCAGGTCCCACCCAAGGAATGCGGACCGGACGCCCCGCGGCCTTGTAGACGGGGGTCCACCACCGGCCGGAAGACGGTCGGACGGTGGACCCCCGTCAGCACGTCGGAACGCTGACCCGACCTCCCCGGGCATGATCGTCCGGACCGGGTATCCTGGCCAGGTTGTCCGCGTCCGGCCGGGTTCCCCCGGCACGTGCGGGCAGCGACGCACGACCTCCTGCCACGGAAGGACCGTGGCCGCTTAGCCCACAGGAGGTGAGCACGTCTTGCGTCATTACGAAGTAATGGTCATCCTCGACTCCAGCCTCGAGGAACGCACCGTCGCACCGTCGCTCGACACGTACCTGAACGTGATTCGGACCGCGGGTGGCTCGGTTGAGAAGACCGACGTGTGGGGCCGCAGGCGCCTCGCGTACGAGATCAACAAAAAGGCTGAGGGCATCTACGCCGTCATCGACCTGCAGGCCACGCCTGCTGCGGTGGCCGAGCTGGACCGTCAGCTGCGCCTCAACGAGTCCGTGCTGCGCACCAAGGTCATCCGACCGGAAATGCGCTAAAGCATTCAAACCCCGGTTCGTCCGGATCAGCCTCCGCGACTCTGTCGCACGGCTCTGCGAGCCTGTACGACGAGACGCTGAGTGCGCGAGGAGATGGTCATGGCAGGAGACACCACCATCACGGTCATCGGCAATCTGACCGATGACCCCGAGTTGCGGTTCACCCCCTCCGGGGCGGCGGTCGCCAAGTTCCGAGTCGCTTCGACGCCCCGTTTCATGGACAAGGCGTCGAACGAATGGAAGGACGGCGAGCCGCTGTTCCTCGCATGCACCGTGTGGCGGCAGGCCGCCGAGCACGTCGCCGAGTCGCTGCAGCGTGGCGCTCGGGTGATCGTGTCGGGCCGGCTGCGTCAGCGGTCGTACGAGACCCGCGAGGGTGAGAAGCGCACCGTCATCGAGCTTGAGGTCGACGAAATCGGCCCGTCGCTGCGCTACGCCACGGCAAAGGTGCAGAAGATGTCCCGTTCCGGCGGTGCTGGCGGCGGCTTCGGTGGCAGTCAAGGTGGCGGTGGCGGTCAGGGTGGCGGCGGAGGCAACTTCGACGACCCCTGGGCTTCGGCTGCTCCCTCTCCCGCGCGTGCCGGTTCGGGCGCCAATTTTGACGAGGAGCCACCGTTCTAATGGCGCCTAGCGCTCGCGATCGCAAACCAGGAGCACGTGCAACGGCCAAGGCTGCGGCACTGCGCAAGCCGAAGAAGAAGGTGAACCCGCTCGACAAGGACGGGATCGCCTACATCGATTACAAGGACACCGCGCTGCTGCGCAAGTTCATCTCCGATCGCGGCAAGATCCGCGCTCGTCGGGTGACCGGCGTGACCTCGCAGCAGCAGCGGCAGATCGCCCGTGCGGTCAAGAACGCCCGTGAGATGGCGCTCCTGCCGTACACGGCCACCACCCGCTGAGAGGAGGCACCGATATGAAGATCATCCTGACTCAGGAAGTGTCCGGCCTCGGTGCCCCGGGCGACATCGTCGAGGTCAAGGACGGCTACGGCCGTAACTACCTGCTGCCGCAGGGCTTCGCGATCGTCTGGACCAAGGGCGCGGAAAAGCAGGTCACGGTCATCAAGCGGGCCCGTGGGGCCCGCGAGATCCGCGACCTCGACCACGCCAACGAGGTCAAGGCTCAGCTCGAGGGTCTCAAGGTCAACCTGAAGGTCCGCGCCGGCGACGGCGGACGGCTCTTCGGCTCGGTCACTCCGGCCGAGATCGTCGACGCCGTCAAGGCGGCCACCGGCCCGGTCCTCGACCGGCGGCGGCTGGAGGTGCCCGGTCACATCAAGTCGATCGGCACCTACCCGGTGAAGATCAAGCTGCACCCTGAGGTGACCGCGTCGTTCAACCTGAACGTCGTTCAGGGCTGACGTCCGCAACACCACCACGAGGGCCCGCACCGAGCGATCGGTGCGGGCTCTCGTGCGTACGCCATTCGGGGCCCCGGTCCTGGCCCGGCCTGATACGGGCGCGGCCCGCCCGGTGTGGCCTCGACCCGCAGGCCGGTCAGCCGATCGGCTGACCGGTCACCGCGCTGATCAGCACCGTGGAGAGGCCGCCGCCCACCACGGCGGCAGCCAGCGCGATGGTCGCCGAGCGCCACGTCGTGCCCACCCGACGCAGCAGTGCGGCCACCACCAGGCTGCTCACCAGCGCCAACCCGAAGCGCGGCGAGCCGGCGAGTAGCGACTCCAACGCGCGTGACCGGGGCGAGTCGCACCCGCCCCCGCTGATGTCGGTCACACAACCAGCCGGTGCCTGGCTGTCCAGCGTCAACAGCCAGACGAAGATCAGAACCGCCGGCACCAGGTAACAGGCAGCGGTGTACAGCAACGGCCGGAAGGACCCACCCGGGTCCGGGTCGAGCAGGTCGTCCTCCAGGCGCCGTGCCCAGGCGCCCGTGGCCGCCGACTCGACCCGCCGACGCACCGACGCCGCCCCAACCGTCGGCCGGTCCGCCCGACGCCGTGGCGCACCCCCGCTCGGCACCGGCACGCTGCGCGGGCGCGGAGCGATGTAGCCCACCACCGGGGACCGGGGCGCCGACGTCGGCGGATCCGTCCAACGGGGGTCATCATCGGCCAGCCGAGCGCCGGACAGGAACCCGTCGTCCCGGGGCGGCCAACCCTCGGCCGCCACCGACCGGTCGGAGCGCGGCGGCATCGTACGGTCCCACTGGTCGTCCTCGATCGCGGACCGCTCCCACTGGCCGGTGCGGTCGGACCGTTCCCAGCCACCGAGGCTCTCCACCGCCGACCACTGCCCGCTCAGGTCCGCAGCGTCCGCAGGCGGCCACGCGTGCAGGCCCGAGGCGTCCCACGGATCCACGGCGGGCGGGTACGACGGCTCGGGCTCAGCCACCCGGTCCGACCCGCGTGCCCATGGGTCGGCCGCCGGCCGGGACCAGGACTCCTCCGCCGCACGGCGGCTGCGCCGGCTGGGTCGGCTCACGTCCTGCTCAGGCGCCGGCTCGGTCGGGGCGGCTTCCAGATCCCCACCCGACCAGATCACCTGCGGGCGGCCAGCGGGCGCACGGCGGGGACGGCGGTCCGGGACAGCGCCGGAGACCGGTTCGTCCTCCCCGGCGTCGGCACGTCGGCGACCGGCGTACCCCTGCTCCTGCGGACGGTCGAGCGTCCACTCTCGGGTGTGGTCCGATTCCGGTGCCGCGCCGATCGCCGCCTGCTCCGGCCAACCCGTCTCGCCGCTCCGCCGCCGGCTGCCCCGCGACTCGGTGTACCGGGGGCCGGCACCGGACGTTGGCCGCTCGGGCTCGGGCTCGGGCTCGCGCTCGTCCGGTGCCGCGTGGCGGCCGCCGCCGTCAGCGTGCCGGACTCCCGACTCCAGTGCCCACCGGGGCAGGTAGGCGTCGACGGGCTCGTCCTGGCCGCGGTCCTGGGCACGCCGTCGGCTGGAGGTGCGGTAGCGCCCGTCCTCGTCATACGGGTCAACGGGAAGGGACGCCGCGCGCTCACTCCACGAGGCGGTCGGCTGGCGCTCGTGCGGGCTGCCCTCCCCGCGTCCCCAGTCCCGGTAATTCACGGCCGGAGTGTGACCCTTCTGAACCGAAAGCGGAATCCGCTGTCCAGGTGTAGCCGTTCGCTGGAGATACTACGGGACGATCGTGTCACAGGCCCGACCGAAATATTCTCCTCCACAGGCTGGGGAGGAGGTTTCCGCAGGTCAACGACGTATGACTGAGAATTCCCCAGTGGTTGTCCACAGGTTGTCCACACACTGCGCACATGCTGTCCCCCGGCATCCACAGGTTGTCCCGAGGCTCGTCCACCGGCGTTGTTGAGTCTCTGACCTCGGGGTCCGTATGGTTGGCCCTCGACCGCCGGCGATGGCCCCCGATCGACCGGCCCGGTCGGACGGAAGTGTCGCACCTCAGCGGTAGAGCTGGGATCGGATCCGGCGCAGTGGAGGGGGTACCCGTGTCGGTCACCGACGACATGCGGGCAGAGCCACGCTCCGGCGGTGGCCAGCCACCCGCGCAGCGGGACGGCCAGTTCGACAAGACCCCTCCCCAGGACGTTGCCGCCGAGCAGTGCGTCCTCGGCGGCATGCTGCTCTCCAAGGACGCCATCGCCGACGTCGTCGAGATCCTCAAGACCAACGACTTCTACCGGCCGGTGCACGCCACCATCTTCGACATCATTCTCGACATCTACGGCCGGGGTGAGCCGGCCGACTCGATCACGGTCGGGGCGGCGCTGGCCGACTCCGGTGACCTGGTACGCATCGGCGGCGCGCCCTACCTGCACACCCTCATCGCCAGCGTGCCGACCGCCGCGAACGCCGCCTACTACGCGCGGATCGTCAGCGAACGGGCGGTCCTGCGCCGGTTGGTCGAGGCCGGCACCAAGATCGTGCAGCTGGGCTACGGCACCGCCAGCGGCGGCAGCCGCGACGTCGACGACGTCGTGGACCTCGCCCAGCAGGCGGTCTACGACGTCACCGAACGCCGGGTCAGCGAGGACTTCGCGATCCTGGCCGACATGTTGCAGCCGACGCTCGACGAGATCGAGGCGGTGGGGGCGTCGGGCGGCATGATGACGGGCGTCCCGACCGGCTTCAGCGACCTGGACCGACTGCTCAACGGCCTGCACGCCGGGCAGTTGATCATCGTGGCCGGAAGGCCCGGTCTGGGAAAGGCACTCGCGCTCGACACCCCACTGCCGACCCCGGACGGCTGGACCACCATGGGCGAGGTCCGTGCGGGTGATCAACTGCTAGCGGCAGACGGTAGCCCCACCACGGTCACACACGCCTTCGATGTCATGCACGACCGTCCCTGCTACGAGGTCGAGTTCTCCGACGGCACGGTCATCGTGGCCGACGCGGAGCACCTGTGGAAGACCACCAGCCGCGTGAGTCGGTGGCAGGGGCCGGCGCGGCAAAGGCGGCACTGGCCCGAGTCGTCGCTGGCCAACCTACGTGCGGCAAACAAGAGGCTCAGCGCCCTGCAGAACCAGCCGATCACACTCTTCGACACGATCGAGCAGGTTGGGCCGGAGTTCCGGCATGTCCTGCACACCGTCGCCCGTGAGGTCGGGTCGATCGGCCGGAGCAGCCGCCCTGTCGTCCGCAGCGGCAAGCCACGGAACTGGACTGCGCCCGGCTATCCGGCCGGCCCGCTTCTGAGCGCGCTTCTTCAACGGGCCGAGCGGGAGGTCAATGCTGACAGCCGGGCCGATCACGACGGTGTCGTGACCACTGCCGAGATCGCGGCCACGCTGCGTACCGACACCGCCGAACGACGGCTCAACCACGCCGTACGGAACAGCGCTCCCCTTCACCTTCCGGACCGGGAGTTGTTGGTCCCGCCCTACACGTTGGGGGCGTGGCTCGGCGACGGCCACACCGCGGCCAGCCGATTCACCACCGCAGATC
The DNA here is from genome assembly GCF_045209745.1 of Micromonospora sp. NBC_01638. NCBI lineage: Bacteria > Bacillati > Actinomycetota > Actinomycetes > Micromonosporales > Micromonosporaceae > Micromonospora > Micromonospora sp. NBC_01638. Next base: position 2,207,859 of record NZ_CP109273.1, on the reverse strand, counting down.
CGGAAATGGTCACGCAGGTCGAGGCGGACGGCTTCGCCGTTCGGCCCAGCGGGCCGATGGTCTACACCGTCCGGTTGCCGCCTGAGCCTGCCGCTCGTGAAAACGGCGTCTGCGTGGACTGCGGCGTTTCGACCCGGGCGCTGCGTGCGAATCCAGCAACCATGAAGTGTGCCGGCTGCCACAGCCGGAACGGCTCCTTCCTCGGGCTGTTGCGTCAGATCGGGGTGGCGGCAGACAAGCACATCCCGGGCGTCTACCTGCGCGCCTCCGAGGCTCAGCGCCGGGCGTTGCTGGCTGGGCTGATGGACACCGATGGCACCGTCGCCCCCGCCGGCAACCTTCAGTACACGTCGACCTCGAAGCGGTTGGCAGAGAACGTGCGCGAGCTCATCGTCAGCCTCGGCTACCGCTGCACGGTCAACGCGAAGCCGGTACGCGGTCGCACCCCCGAGTCGTCCATCGCGTACACGTTGAACTTCTCCACGCCGGATGTCATCTTCCGCCTCAAACGGAAGCGGGATGCGCACGCCGAACGCCGCCGCACCGCCTCCGACGTCCGAACAACCTCGCGGTTCATCGTCGACGTCCGGCCGGCGCCGAGCGTGCCGGTCCGGTGCGTCACGGTCGACAACCCCGAGCATCTTTACCTGGCCAGCCGGGCAATGATTCCTACCCACAACAGCACGGCTAGCATGGACTTTGCCCGCCACGCTGCGATCCGCGCCAACCAGGCCGCCGCGATCTTCTCGCTGGAAATGAGCAAGGTCGAGATCGTCATGCGACTGCTCTCGGCCGAGGCGCGGGTGCCGCTGCACGTGCTGCGCAGTGGGCAACTCTCCGACGACGACTGGACCAAGCTGGCCCGGTGCATGGGCGAGATCAGTGAGGCGCCGCTCTTCGTCGACGACACGCCGAGCATGAACCTGATGGAGATCCGGGCCAAGGCTCGTCGGCTCAAGCAGCGGCACGACCTCAAGATGATCGTGGTCGACTATCTCCAGCTGATGACCTCACCGAAGCGCACCGAGAGCCGCCAGCAGGAGGTCGCAGACCTTTCCCGTGGCCTGAAGCTGTTGGCCAAGGAGGTCGAGTGCCCGGTCATCGCGGTCAGTCAGCTGAACCGTGGCCCCGAGCAGCGCACGGACAAGCGACCCCAGCTATCCGATTTGCGTGAAAGTGGATCAATTGAACAGGATGCTGACGTTGTAATCCTTTTGCACCGTGACGACTACTACGACAAGGAGTCGCCGCGGGCGGGCGAGGCGGATTTCATAATTGCCAAGCATCGAAATGGGCCAACTGACACGGTAACCGTCGCGGCGCAGTTGCACCTGTCGCGGTTCGTGGACATGGCCATCGGATGAGAAGCACGGGTTTTCGTCTGACGCCCTCGCAAATCGAGGATGCCGTGCAGCGTGCGGCAAAGGGCGAGAGCCTCACTCGAATCGCATATTCGTACGGCGTCAGCCGGCAGGCGATCCGTGGTCTATTGCGCCGGCGAGGGGTGCCGGCACGGGCAGTTTCCAAGCTGACCGATTCGGAATGCGTGGAGGCGGTCAGGCTGTATAACGAGGGCCTGTCGCTGACGGAGGTCGCGAAGAATTTCGGACTCACGGCGCCGGGGATGCGGGGTTTGTTGGTACGGCGCGGCGTAGTGATTCGGAGGGTCGTACACACGCTTCGGCACGACGCGGTTGACCTGTTGACGCCGGAAACGTGCTACTGGCTCGGGTTTCTCTTCGCGGACGGGTGCGTCACGTACCGCGCAGGTCATCTCCCGCAGATCTCCGTTGGGCTCGCCCAACGGGACCGCGAGCACCTTGTCTTGCTCCGTACGTTCCTAGGTTCGAGCAGCAGCATCTCAGCACCTAACTCGGAAGTAGACCTACTTCCTCCCGATTAGGGCCGCTTCGCGAAGCGAAGCAGCAAGGACTAACCCCACACAGGGGTCGTGCCAGTTCTCGGTGCGCTCGACCCGCTTGGCGGAGCGCATGATCGCTCTTGGGAGATACGAAGGCCCGCTCGGCGAACGACTGGACGAGTCGCGTGACTTCTGGCGTGGTGTCGTCGATGGAGACGGTTCGGTTGGAAGTTATCGCCGGCCGGGTCCTCGGCTGTCGGAATTCGCGCAATTCAGGTTGGTGGGAAGTCAACGCCTCTTGGACGCGTTCGCTGCCTTCCTCAGGAATCACGGCATCTGCGGTCTTTCCGTTCGGCCCCACAAATCGATCTACACGATCGGAACGACATGTGGACCTGCCGAGAAAATAATCAGCTTGCTGTACGCGGAAGCGCCAGTTGCATTGGCGCGCAAGGCGAAAACCGCAGAGAAAATTCTGAGCGGCTGTCCGTCCGACTGATCCCTCGCAGCATCTCAGACAAGTCGGTTGACCGACCTTCATAGGCAGGCGGAAGTTGTCACGTCGCCGGTCAGCCGAGCAGCGGAAACCAGCCCGCCGACTCGCCCAACTCCAGCCGGTCCCGCTCGGTGAGCGGCACGCGCCCGGTGGCCTTGAGCAGGAAGTCGTGGTCGTCCCAGGCGGGGGCGGACGGTGTCGTCACTGAGCAGGCCGTCCATGGTCGCCACCGCGACTCGTACCGCCAGTGGGCCGGGCGGCGGCGCGCCGGGCAGGTCCACGGTCAGGTCCAGGTGATGCACGACAGCCTCGGTGGTCAGGGTCGCGAGGAAATCCGGTACGCGCAGCACGTGCCCCTGCGTCGTCACGTACCCCTCGGGGTCGGCTGACGCGGCGGCGCGGACCGCCGCCGGGGCGGTCTCCCGCCAGAGCCGGACGATCCCGGTCGGACGGTCGAAGGCGGCGGCCGATCGGCGGACCCGCCAGGCGTGCCGGGTGGCGTTGTCATCGCCGCCGGGAAAGTCGCGCCAGTAGCTCACGTCGTCGACGTCGGCGGGGCCGTCGGCGGGGCTGGCCAGTGCGACCAGTGCCCGCTGGGCGTCGCCGAGGACGTGCAGCAGCAGGTCGGCGATGAGCCAGCCCTGGCAGCGGGTGGTTCGTTGCAGGCCTGCGTCGTCCAGGCCGTCGACGGCCGCGGTGATCCCGTCGTACGCCTGGGCCAGCGCCTCGTCCGGTCGGATCACGGTCATGCGGATCACCCTCGCATGGACGATCGCGCCCACCAACCATCGACGGGGTGGGCGATGTGCCCGGGCCGACACGTCGATCGACCCGGGCGGAATGTCGGCTCTGGGATCAGCCGAACATCTCGTCGAGGAAGCCCTTGCGCTTCTTCTGCCGGTAGTGCCCGTGGTAGCCGTAGTGCTGCTGCTGGTGGCCGTAGGCCGGCGCCGGCGGGTAGCCGTGTGCGGGCGGTGGGGGCGGCGGCGGCGGGACGGCACCGTAACCGGGCTGGTGCGGCGCCGGAGGAGGTGGCGGCGGGTAGCCGGCCGGCTGCTGGGCGGGCTGCGGTGGCGCGCCACCACCCTGTTGGCGGCTCCAGTTGGCCTCCGCCTCGAACAGCTTCTCCAGTTCGCCGCGGTCCAGGAAGATGCCTCGGCACTCCCCGCACTGGTCGATGACGACGCCGCTGCGCTCGTACTGGCGCATATCTCCGTGGCACTTGGGACAGGTGAGACTATTCATCGCCCGACGGTACCCGCTCGACCTAACCAGTTGCTGTGAGCGCCTCGGTGACTTCCTCGTCGGAAACCTCGTGGAAGTCCTCGTAGTAGACGCTCACCGCGCCGAAATCCGGGGGGCGTTGGGCGCAGATGACCTGGTCCGCCTCGGCGGCGAGCAGCTCGTACGCCTCCTGCGCGCCGACCGGGACCGCGACCACGACCCGGTGTGCCCCGAGTTGGCGGACGACCGCCACGGCGGCGCGGGCGGTCGCGCCGGTGGCCAGGCCGTCGTCGACGATCACCGCGGTCCGCCCCGTGAGGTCCAACTGTGCGCGACCGCCGCGGTAGAGCCGCTCCCGGCGTTCCAGCTCGGCCTGCTCCCGACGGCTGACCTCGGCGATGTCGTCGCTGCTGAGTCGGCTGGCCACCTCGTCGTTGAGCACCTGGACACCGCCCGGACCGAGCGCGCCGAAGGCGACCTCGGGGGCCCACGGCATGCCGAGCTTGCGGACGACCAGCACGTCCAGTGGCGCGCCGAGCCGTTCGGCGACGATCCGGGCGACCGGCACGCCGCCGCGGACGAGGCCGAGGACGACGACGTCCGGATCGCCGATGAGTGCGGTGAGCCGATCGGAGAGCACCCGGCCCGCCTCGGCCCGGTCGTGGTACGTCGTCATGCCTTCAGGTCTACGCCCTGATGGGCCCTTCCGCCTGGCAGTTACGCCGAAGTGGTCCGACCGGACAGGTCAGCGGGGGCCGGGGCGGTCGGCGCGTCGATCGGGCGGCGCAGGGCGGGTGCCCAGGTGAGCAGGGCCAACGGGTACAGCAGGTAGCCGAAGCGGGTCGAGGGCATCAGAGCGATGGCGACGAGCAGCCCGTACCCGCAGATCAGCGCGGCGGCGACGGCGGTGCGGGGCGGGCGGCGGGCGAGCCGGACGGCGATGGCCACGCCGGCCACGACAAGTAGCGCGGCGGCGATCAGCCGGCCGGTGGGCAGCGCGGTGGCGATCAGGTAGCCGGGGAACGGCGACTGCGCGGGGCTGGTGACCAGGCCGTGGCCGAGGGGGAAGCGCAGCACGTTCTCGGTCAGCGCGTCGCGGTCGACCAGCATCGCCGGCAGGAGGGCGGCGACGGGCAGGCCGATCGCGCCGGCGGCGACCCGGGTGCCGGCGCGCCGGTTCAGGCCCCAGACGATCAGGACCAGGGCGACCGGCCAGGCGAACAGCTTCAGCGCGCCGGCAAGCCCGACCGCGACGCCGGCCCGACCGGGTCGGTCGGCGGCGGCGAGCGCGAGGGCCAGCAGACAGAGCGCGAGTACGGGCAGGTCGTCGCCGCCGGTGGCGAGGGTGAGGGCGCAGATCGGCAGTACGGTGGCGGCCTGCACGCCCCGCAGCAGCGCGGCGTCCCGCCGGTGAGCGGTGCCGGCGGTGGCGGTGTGGCCGGTGGTGCCCGGTGTTCTGCGCAGGGCGGCCACGGCCAGGGCGAGCGCCAGCGCGGTGCCCACCGCGAACCAGACCCGGGAGTCGGTCCACCAGGTGTCGGCGAGCGCTCTGGGTAGGCCGAACATCGCCATGCCGGGCTGGTACGGGGTGTAGCCGAGCAGTTGCTCGCCGGGTGGCAGGGCGGCTATCGCGTCGGGTCCGAGGTACGGCGTGCCGTGTTCGAGGAGGCGGATGCCGGCCTGCTCCACGACCAGCACCTCCTCCTGGGCCCGGTCGGTGCGCCCGCTGGCCCGCTCGATGCTCTGCCAGAGCAGGGGCAGCAGTGCGGTGCCCGCCCAGGCGAGACTGGTGACCGCCCAGCGAGCTGGCAGACCGACCAGCCGGGAGGCCGGGGAGCGCCGACGCAGCAGGAGCTGGGCGATCACCACCAGCGCCGCGACCAGGTACCCGACGGCGGCGACCGCGCCCCAGGCTCGGTGCGGCAGCAGGGTCGACGTGACCGCGGTGATCGCGGCGAAGATGGCCGAGACGGCGTAGAGGCCGAGGTCGAGGGCGAACCCGCCGGCGGCGGTGTCGAGCGTCCGCCAGTGCCAGCGACGGCGGCGGGCGGTCGGGTCGTCGGCGATCACGGCGCCAGTCTGGCAGACCGACCTGCTCCCGCACCGGGCCGCCAGATCAGGCGGGCAGGTGCGGGAGGCGGTCGGGGCGGGAACGGCCGGCCTGGCGGCGGTTCTGGCTCAACCGGATCACCGCGCCAGCGTCGTGCAACGGCGCGGCCAGGGTGCCCGGCCGACCGCCCGAACCGCGCTGCATCGCCGCGAGCAGGGTGCCGGCCGGCATCGGCCGGGCGAACAGGTGCCCCTGGCCGGCGACGCAGCCCAACTCCCAGAGGGCCCGCCGCTGCGGCTCGCTCTCCACGCCCTCGGCCACCACAGCCAGGTCGAGGCTGCGGCCCAGGTCGAGCGTGGAGCGGATGACGGCTGCGGCCTCCGCCGAACTCTCCATCGTCGTCACGAAGCTGCGGTCGATCTTCAACTCGTGCACCGGGATGCGGGAGAGCAGGGAGAGCGAGGAGTAGCCGGTGCCGAAGTCGTCCAACGCCAACCGGACGCCCTCGTCGCGTAGCCGGCTGAGCACCCGGTCGACCACGTCGAGTTGGCTCAGCGTCAGCGTCTCGGTCAGCTCCAGCACCAGCCGGTCCGGTGGTAGGTCGTGGGCGCGCAGGCGGGCCAGCACCGAGCCCGGGAATCGCGCGTCGAGCAGGCTGCGCGGGGACACGTTGACCGCGACCGGTATGTCGAAGCCGGCGTCGCGCCAGTTGGCCGCCGCGATCAGCGCCTGGTCGAGGATCGCTTCAGCGAAGGCCGGCAGCAGGCCCGAACGCTCCACCGCCTCCAGGAAGCGCAGCGGGTCGATCATCCCGTGGGTGGGGTGGTGCCAGCGAGCCAGAGCCTCCGCGCTGGTCACCTCACCGGTGCCCAGGTCGACGATCGGTTGGAAGTTGACGATGAACTCGTGGTCGGCGACCGCACGTGGCAGGTCGCCCCCGAGGGTGAGGCGGCCCAGGTCGGCGGTGTCCCGGGTCGGGGCGTACGTGGAGATCCTTTGCCCGGCCCGTTTGGCCTGGTACATGGCAACGTCGGCGCGGCGCAGCAGCTCGGCCATGCCACCGCTCGACGGGGCGACGGAGATCCCGCCGCTGGCCTCGACGCTGATCCGCATGCCGTCCAGCTCGAACGGCTCATGCAGAGCGGCGAGCAGCGTCTCGGCCCGGTGCGCGGCCACCGCCGGGGCCGGCAGCCCGCGCAGGAGGACGGCGAACTCGTCGCCGCCGAGGCGGGCCACCAGGTCACTCGCCTGGGCTGCGCCCCGCAACCGGTCGGCGACCTGCACCAGCACCTGGTCGCCAGCGGCATGCCCGAGCGTGTCGTTGACCTCCTTGAAGTGGTTGAGGTCGATCAGCACCAGCGCCGTCACCCCGTCCGCGTGCCGGGCGCTCAACTGCTCGGTGCCCTCGTCGAGGAGGTGCCGGCGGTTGGCCAGGTCGGTCAGCGCGTCGTGCGCAGCCGCGTACGCGTGCTCGTCGGCGACCCGGGCCAGCTCGGCGTACGCCTGCGCGTTACGAACGGCCGTGCAGAGCGCGGACGCGAAGGTGCGCAGGGTGTACTGCTCCCGCTCGGAGAGCTGCACGGGGCCGCGGAAGCGCAGCCGCAGCACCCCGACATCGACAGTCCGGTCATGCCCTTCCAGCGGCGTGGGAACGACCGTGCCGTCCACGTCGGTGGGCGTACCGGTCGGACCGTCGAAGGTGATGCCGCCGGTGCCACCGCGTACGGAGCGACCGCCGTCGTGCAGCTCGATCTCGACCTCGTCGGCGGAGAACAGCTCGGCGGCCTGGGTAACGGCGGTGGTGAGGACGTTGTCCAGGTCGACCACGTTGAGCGCGTCGGTGGTCCGGGCCAGCCGCTGCCACGCCTGCTGTTCGGTGCGGCCCCGGATACGCGCGGAGTAGGCCAGGTGCAGGCTCAGGACCAGGGGCGGAACGGCAAGCAGCAGTCGGGGGTCTGCCCAGAGGATGAATAGCGTGCAGAGGGCGACGACGAAGCGCACACCGAAGCCGGCCAGCCGCAGGTCAAGGTTGTTGAGGAACTGACGGGAGATCCGGGTGCCGGTCGCCAGCGCGATCACCGGGATTGCCAGGAGGTCGTCCAACAGGGCGGCGACCAGGTAGATGGCTCCCAACAGGCCGATGAGCTCCATCAGCCCCACGGGTGGCCATTGCCAGTTGACCGCCAGCACGGTGGCGCTCGCTCCACCGGCAACCAGGATGTTCTTGCTGACGCCGAAGGCGGTCTTGATCGAAGGAAGCTTCATGATCGCCGACGCGATGCCGACGCCGACCCCGGTCGCCAGCAACACCCAGGCAGGTGGAGCCACCGCGAGCCCGATCACGATCGCCGCCTCGATCCAGGTGATGGCATGCGTGGTCGAGCGGATGCGGATGGGTGCCTTGATGATCGTCCCGAGGGCCGTCATGAACGCCAGCGCGACGATCGTCGCCCCATCGCCCACCGAGTTGGGCGGGTGCGCCAGCATGTCGGCGACAGCGATGAGCGTCGGGCCGGTAGCCAGTACGACGATGAAGCTGACGAGCAACAAAAGTCGCCGGTCTGCGCTGGTGGTGTTCTCGGATGCAACCCGACTCATGAAGCTCCTGTCGTTGCCGACAGTTACATGTTGACGACAGGAGCTTACCGCTGTGTGTCACTCGAATGTCAGTGCCAGTCGCTGCCGCGCATTGCACGCTCCCTCCACTCTCGTCCTCCGGGACTTGGTTCTGCGTCCCGGGCTGTCTTTCGTGGCGAGAGCCTAAGGCGAACTCGAAGCGGTTAGCAGTAATAAATGTCGGTATGCGCAATATAAGTCAAGATAGAGGGTTTTGTAACGTTGTGTCTATGGCTCCTATGCGGAGCGCGGTCACACTGTTCGGTCTGCAGGTCGCATGTTGCCAACCACCGCCGGGAGATGCGCTCGGGGTCCACGCTCCCGCCGTCGTCCCTCAGTCTGAACGAGCAAACTCGTCGGCCTCATCCGGAGTTCGGGCTCAGCGTAGGTCCTGTCGGATGAATTTGTGCCACATGCCGGAATGTCGCCGGTTCCGTGCCGTCACTAACGGGTTTGGCCCCGAATTCCGTCACCGCTAATCTTTCTCGGAGTGATCATCTGAACACCCACAGATTTTGGAGTCGGGGGACTGTTGGAGATCAAGGTCCTGGGTGGGCTCGAGGTGCGGCTTGCCGATGTCAAGTTGCATCCCGGAACGCCTAAACAGCAGACGGTACTCGCGATGCTGGCTGTTCACGCCAACCGGATCGTCTCGGTCGAACAACTGATCGACGAGCTGTGGCCAGCCGCACCGCCGCGTTCGGCCGTGCCCAACGTGCGTGGCTACGCCGCCAACCTCCGACGTATGTTCGAATCGGCGGTTGCCGGCAAGGCTGTACTGAATCGGCAGCGGAATGGCTACCGTCTGCAACTTGACCCGGACCGAATCGACCTCATCCATTTCGAGAACCAGTATCGGGAGGCACGGAACCTCGCCGCGCAGGGTTCTCCGGGGTCAGCCGAAGAGCGACTCAGGCTGGCGGTGGACCAGTGGAAAGGGCCGATGCTCGTCGGCGTTCCGCTTGGCCCGATTCTCACCGCCCGTTGTACGGCGGCAGAGGAGGAGCGCCGCCTCGCGATTGAGTTGCTGGCGGAGACGCGCACGCGGATCGGGCGTCCCGAGCTGGCGATTCCGCTGCTCAGGCAGCTCCTGGCTCTTCATCCGCTGCGGGAGTCGGCCCATCAGATGTTGATGCGTGCCCTGCACCTGTACGGTGACGCCGCCGGCGCGGTCGCCGCTTATGAGTCCGCCCGCGAAGCCCTACGCGGACAGCTCGGCATCGAGCCCGGGCCCGAGCTGCAACAGTTCTGGCGGAGTATCACCGGGCTGTCGGATGACGGGGGCGCTCCACGAATTCCGGTTCATCCGGCGCCGGGCACCGCGGCAGGGCGGGGCGCGGCAGACGCCCAGGTGGAAAGGTCGCTGCCGACCGTCGCCGCCTGGTTGCCTCGGACGGTCGAGCAGCTCATCGGACGCAAGGAACTCGTCTCCCAGCTGCTGTCGGAAACCGAGCCAGGCGCGGGCACCAGCTCAGCGGTGCATGTGATCGACGGCATGGCGGGCATCGGTAAGACGACACTGGCTGTGCACCTGGCCCGCCGGCTGGCCGACCGCTACCCGGACGCCCAACTGTTCATCGATCTGCGTGGCCACGGACAGGAGCCGGTGGACCAGGCAGCGGCGCTCGCCACACTGCTACGGCAGCTCGGCGTACCCGGCACCCGAATGCCAGCGGGCAGCGAGGATCGCGTCTCCCTCTGGCGCCAGGAACTGGGTCGACGGCGAGTCGTGATCGTCCTCGACAACGTCGCCAACAGTGCGCAGATCGCGCCACTGTTGCCGGTGGGGCCAGGGGCTGTCGTGCTGGTCACCAGCAGGCGCCGCCTCGCGATTCCCAGTGCCCAACTGCCGGTGACACTCGCCGCTCTCGCCCCCGAGGAGGCGACGGAGCTCCTGGCGACGGTCGTCGGGAGGCAACGGCTGGAGACGGACCTGGAGGCCGCCCGGTTCATCGCCGAGCGCTGCGGCTACCTGCCACTGGCTCTCAGGCTCGTGGGCACGCGTCTCGCGCATCGTCCGCAGTGGCAGATCGGGGACCTGGCTCGACGTCTCGAAGAGCCGGTGGCGCTGCTGTCGCAGCTCCGCGCGGAAGATCGGACGGTGGTCGAGGCGTTCGCCGCCTCTTATGAGCCACTCGCCGAGGGCACCAAGCGGCTGTTCCGAATGGTCGGCCTACACCCGGGCGACCATCTCAATCCCGCCATGATTGCTGCGGCGGGCAGGGTCTCGTTGGACGTGGCGTCAGGGATCATCGATGAGCTCGTCGACAAACATCTTGTCGAAGAAGTCGACGATGGCCTTTTCCGTCTCCACGACCTGATGCGTCACTACGCGCTTGGGCTCGCAATGGAGACTGATTCGGCGGCCGATAGACGAGATGCGCTCGAAGAGTTGCTGGACCATACGCTGCACGCCGCGGTCTTGGCGGCGGAACGTTTGGAGAAATCCGGAGCCCTGCGGGCTGATCTGAGGCTTTCCAGGCCACGGCGAACGGATCTCCTCGGCGAGCCGTCATTGTTCGATGCTCGCTGGCTGGAAACTCAGAGGCCCAACATCGAAGCGCTCGTTCGAAACGCGAGACTGGAGGGCCTGGGGACATTCGCATGGCAGTTGGCGCGGGTCACCTGGCGGTTCTGCTATATCCGCGGATACTTCGATGACATCATCAGGAACCATCAGGAGGGGCTTGCTGCCGCCGAGGCCGGATCCGAACTGAGAGCCGCCGCCGAGATGCACAACTACATTGCCTCTGCCCATCTGCGGCAGGCCGCGTATGGGCAGGCACTTTCGCATCTCGAAAAGACGATCTCCATAAGACGTAAACTGGGCGACAACAACGGCGTGGCGAGAGCGCGTGTAAACATCGGATCCGTGTTCTGGCTGACGGGTAGGCTCCACGAGGCGCTCACCATCAACCAGGAGATGACAAGAAGTCGCTATGACTTGAGCGGGCTGTTGCTGCTACCCAATACCGGCCTGACCCTCAGCGCCCTGGGCCGGTATGACGAAGCTCTGAAGGTCCACCGCCTCCATCTCCTCCACGCGAGGCTGGCCAGCGACTATTTCCATATCTGCAACGCGTTGAGTCACCTGGGAGGTGTCCGAACTCGGATGCGTGACAGCGAGCAGGCCGTCCGCCTGTTGGCTGCGTCGATGGCGCTACGGGATCGTACGGGTCACCGCTATGGGGAGGCGGAGACCCTCAACGACCTGGCGACCGCCCACCGACAGCTCGGTCGGTTGGACGAGGCGCTCAGGCTGCATCACGCGTCGATGGACGCCGCGCGGCTGAGCGGGGAACGACACGTCGAGGCGGCTGCGTTGAACGAGCTCGGGCGCACTCTGCTGACGAAGGGACGGGGCGGCGAGGCGGCCGACATGCACCGGGAGGCGTTGCGGTTGGCGACTCGGATCTCACACCCGTACGAGCAGGGACGAGCTTTGGCCGGGCTTGCCGAACATTTCGCCCGCGTCGACCCGGTCGAAGCCCGGCGGCACTGGGAGCGGGCGTTGGCGATCTTCCGGCGGATGGGTGTGCCGGAGCGCTTCGAGGCCGAACGTCGTCTCGCCGAGTTGGGTTGACACGGCTGCACGCGGGGCGCTGACCAGCAGGAACGGCGCTTATCGATTTCCTATCGCCGAGTCGCGTAGCTTCTCGGGCGTATCGGCGAACGGGGGAGGTTCTGCCCCTGGGCAGAACCGGGTCGTCGACACGCACCCGCTGCCAGGTCCCCCCAGCGACCTCGGCGGCGGGTCGGTGAGGAAGGAGCGGCGTCCCGCCGGTGCGCCGTCAGCACCCGGCGCGGCGGATAGTGTGACGCCGCTCCTTCCGAGCACCGTCGTACCGCACCGATAGGCTCACGGCCGTGACCGAACCCGCGCAGCTCAGCCACGTCGACCGCGCTGGCGCGGCCCGCATGGTCGACGTGTCCGGCAAGGCGGTGACGGGCCGGCTGGCCGTCGCGGCCGGCCGTTTGCGGACCACGCCCGAGGTCATCGACCTGCTGCACCGCGACGGCCTGCCCAAGGGCGACGCGTTGGCGGTCGGTCGGCTGGCCGGGATCATGGGGGCCAAGCGCACCCCGGACCTGATCCCGCTCTGCCACCCGATCGCCCTGCATGGCGTCACCGTCGACCTGCGCTTGACCGCCGACACCGTGGAGATCACAGCCACCGCCCGCACGGCGGACCGTACGGGGGTGGAGATGGAGGCACTCACGGCGGTCGCCGTCGCTGGTCTCGCACTGGTCGACATGGTCAAGGCGGTCGACCCGGCGGCCTCGGTGGAGGCGGTCCGGGTGCTCCGCAAGGAGGGCGGCAAGACCGGCGAGTGGGTCCGACCGGAGGACCGGCCGTGATCCGGGCCCGGGTGATCGTCGCGTCCAACCGGGCCGCGGCCGGTGTCTACGCCGACACAAGTGGTCCGTTGCTCGTCGCCGGCCTGCGCGAGTTGGGATGCCAGGTCGACGAGCCGGTGGTGGTGCCCGACGGTGAGCCGGTCGGCATCGCCTTGCAGGCTGCCCGCGCCGACGGGGTCGACGTGGTATTGACCAGCGGTGGCACCGGGGTGACCCCGTCGGATCGGACGCCGGACGTGACCCGAGGTCTGCTGGATTACGAGATCCCCGGCATCGCCGAGGCGATCCGCGCGCACAGTCGTGACCGGGTGCCCACCTCGGTGCTGTCCCGTGGGCTGGCCGGGGTCGCCGGCCGGATGCTGGTGGTCAACCTGCCCGGCTCGACCGGCGGTGCCCGGGACGGCCTGGCCGTGCTCGGGCCGATCCTCGGGCACACCGTCGACCAGCTTCGCGGCGGCGACCACTGAATTCGCGGCGGTGACCCTTGACCGGTGCACGCCAGGCCGGGGCGGGTGTCGGTCCGTGCCGCTAGGCTCGGTCGGGTGAGCACGGAAACCGCACCCATCGCGGATCGGGTCGCCGCACCCCCACCAGCCGGGTGGGAGGAAGCGCGGTCGCGGGTCTACGCGGTCGGTCTGGCCGCCGCGCTGCCCACCGTTGCCCGACCATTGATCGATGCCGACGGGTCGACCCTGGCCGAGCCGTTGACGACCCGCACCGACCTGCCCGCCTTCCCGACCTCCAGCGTGGACGGCTGGGCGGTTCGCGGCGGCGGCCCGTGGCGGGTCGTCGGCCGGGTGCTGGCGGGCAGCACCCCCGCGCCGCTCACCGAGGACGACACGACCGTCGAGATCGCGACCGGGGCCATGGTGCCTGAGGGCGCCACCGCCGTGCTGCGCGTGGAGGAGTCCACGACTGTCGAGGGCCTGGTCAGCGGCGTTCCCCGGGAGACGCCCGAGTGGCGGAAGCCCGGCGAGGAGGCGTACGCCGATGAGGAACTTCTGCCGGTCGGCACGCCGGTCGACCCGGCGGTGATCGGCCTGGCGGCCTCCTGCGGGCACGACACCCTGCGGGTCCGGCGGGCGCCGCGCGCCGCGCTGCTGGTGTTCGGCGACGAGCTGCTGACCGCAGGCCCTCCCGGGGCTGGTCGGGTCCGGGACGCGCTGGGCCCTGCGGTGCCGGCGTGGCTGCGGCGGTACGGCTGTCAGGTCCGCCCATCCGACGTGGTCGGCCCGGTGGCCGACACGCTGCCCGCGCACGTGGCGGCCCTGCGCTCGGCGCTGACCAGCGCCGACCTGGTGTGCACCACCGGCGGCACGATGAACGGCCCGGTCGACCACCTGCACCCGACCCTGGAAGCACTCGGCGCCGACTACGTGGTCAACACGGTGGCGGTTCGGCCGGGCTTCCCGATGCTGGTGGCCCGGCTGGCCGGCCCCGACGGGCGGGTCCGGTTCGTGGCGGGGCTGCCGGGCAACCCGCAGTCCGCCATCGTCGCGCTGGTGTCGCTGGTCGCCCCGCTGCTCGCCGGCCTGCAGGGCCGTTCGATGCCGGTGCTGCCGCACGCCACGTTGACCGAGGCGGTGCCCGGTCGCGGGGACCACACCCACCTGGCGTTGGTCCGGTTGGACCGGGCCGCCGGGACCGCGTCCCCGGTGCGACACGTCGGCTCGGCGATGCTGCGCGGGCTGGCCGGCGCGGACGGGTTCGCCGTCATCCGGCCCGGCACCAGCGGCGAGCCGGGCGACCGGGTGCCGATCGTGCCGCTGCCGCTGCTTCCCGGGGAGCGTGCGTCGTGACCGCGCCAGCGATCACCTTCGGCGAGATCACCGACCAGCCGCTCGACCTCGCCACACACGAGGCGGCGGTCGCCGACCGTCGGGCCGGCGCCGTGGTCTCCTTCCAGGGCGTGGTCCGCGACCACGACCACGGCCGCCAGGTCACGAGCCTGGACTACGAGGGACACCCGAGCGCCGCACAGGTGCTGCGCGAGGTGGCCGCCGAGATCGCCGCTGAGCCCGACGTCTACGCGGTGGCGGTGTCGCACCGGGTCGGTTCACTGGCGATCGGCGACGTGGCGCTGGTGGCCGCCGTGAGCACTGCGCATCGGGCGGCCGCCTTCGCGGCCTGCGCCCGACTGGTCGACGAGGCCAAGGCGCGCCTGCCGATCTGGAAGCGGCAGGTCTTCACCGACGGCACCGAGGAATGGGTCAACTGCCCCTGACCGCGCTCAGCGGCGGCCGTTGACCAGCACGGCCCTGGCGAGGCGGTCGCCGTAGAACGCCGGCTCCGCGCCCGGACGCCACGGCAGGGCGGTGACCAGCACGATCAGCGCAACCGCGAGCGAGTTCTCCATCAGCGCACCGAAGAGACCGTCCTGGTAGTGCGACATCTCCGGCAGCTGGTGTTCGTACGGCCAGATCGGGGAGATCAGGAAAAGCAGGTAGAGCCCGATCGCGGCGACGCCGTGGCGGAGCCCGGTCAGCGTGGGGTACCAGATCGGCGGGCGGAGCCCGTTCACCCCGGGCAGCCCGCCGAACACCTGGCCCTGGCCGGTGCGCAGTGGCATCCCCCGACTCGCCTCCCGGCGGCGCACGGCGGCGTCGGCCAGCACGATGATCGCCGGGATCACCCAGACGAGGTGGTGCGTCCAGGAGATCGGGCTGATCACGTTCGCGGTCAGACCAACCAGCGTGAACGCGGTCAGCTCGTCACCGTCGGCGCGGGAACTGGCCGCCCGGGACAGGCCCAGCGCCAGGATCAGCACTGAGAAGGCGAACCAGAGCAGCCCGGGGGTCTCGATCGAGTCGTACAGCCGGGCGAGCAGGCCGGCGAGTGACTGGTTGGGCGTCATGTCCGCCGCGCCGACCCGCTCGGTCTGCCAGAGCACGCTGCCGAAGTAGGTTCGCGACTCGTCGCCGACGATCGCGAAGGTCGCCACCGTCACGCCGATCGTGGTGCCGATGGCAGTGGCCGCCACCCGCCACTGGCGGGTGAGCAGCAGGTAGGCGATGAACAGTGCCGGGGTGAGCTTGACCGCGGTGGCCAGGCCGATGCCGACGCCAGCCCAGGCCCCGCCGTAGATGAAGCGCAGCAGGGGGCCGTCCGTCGCGGCGTAGTGGGTGCCCCGGCGGGAGCGCCAGCGAAGACCGATCAGGTCGGCCATGATCAACGCGAACAGCAGGATGTTGACCTGGCCGTAGCCGAGGGTCTCCCGGCTCGGCTCGATGGCGACCGCGAGCGGCACCGCCACAGCCACCGTGAACCACAGTGGCCACCCCAGCCGGTCCACGATGGGGCGGAGCAGCCCGGCCAGCACCAGCGCCAACGCGGCGATGCTGGCGCCAGCGTTGACCAGGCCGGCCGTACCGATCGGCAGCTGCGCCATCGGCAGCATGACCAGCCCAGCGAACGGCGGGTAGGTGAAGCCGAGCGTGGTTCCGGGCGCGATGAACTCATAGAGCTCGTGACCGCTCGCCCACCACACCACGGCACCGTGGTAGATCTTCATGTCGAAGAAGTTGTACGGCCGCCCAAAGGCGCCGATGGCGAGCCATGCGGCGTAGGCGACGGCAGCCACGATGGCGCCCCGTACGACGTTCCTGCGATCGATCCCGTGCGTCACGCGGTCGATGCCGCGCGTCACACGTTGGATTGGGGCGAGGCGGTCCGCCCGTCTACCGACAGCCGTCGGCATGGCGTGGCCACCCCCGTACCAAGTTCGTCCTACCCGTCCAGGTCCTGCACGGAGCCTAGAGCGGCGCCTCACGTCAGTGCCTCCCGCGTTATGCGACCGTGTCCGATCCCACACATGTTTTTGACATTTCCACCGCGTTAACGCCTACCGGGTGGTTCAGGTAATTCGTGGCCTTAGCGGGGGATGGGGTGGCACCGGAACGGATCGACGCAGGTCAGCCGGGGAGTCGACGTGCGGTGGAGGCGGAGCGGACGGCGATCCGGGCCTCCCGCCTGGCCGTCCGGACGGCGCGCTCCATGGAACGTCGAGAGTGGCCGATGCGATGACCGGTCCGCCAACGCAGACCCGGCCTGCCGCCGGTGTCCGCTGCGGCCAGCAGCAGCCCGCCGATGAGGCCGAGATTCTTCAGGGCGTGGATCTGGTTGTTGTTCTTGGCGATCGGATCGTCGTTGTTCCAGAAGGGATGCCCGGCGACGGTCACCGGCACCAGCGTGCCGGCGAGGACCAGCGCGGCGGGTCGGCTCAACCGACCGGTGGCCAGCATCAAACCGGCGCTGACCTGCACTGCCGCGTTGAGCCTGATCAACGTCTCGGTCTCGGTGGGGAAGTTTGGGTGTGCCTTCTTCAGGAACGGTGCGACCTTGTCGGTCACCGGCTGAGCAGCCACTGTGAGGCGACTGGGGTTGCGGAAGTTGCGATACCCGCTGACCACGAAGATGCCGCTCAACATGGCGCGGGCGAGGGAGCGTACGGGCGTCATGGATCAGTCATACCCCGTCGCGGGGTTTGCTACCCCGGCAACCGCCGGATCCGGATTGGTGATCGTGCACCTGCGCCACGCCGATTCGAGCGACCGTCACGGATGGACGGGCCGTGGCGGGTAACGTCGCGCGGGTGACCACGCTGCGGCTACGACCCGAGGACCCGGCAGACGCCGGCTCGGTACGCCGCGTGCTGGCCGCCGCTTTCGCCCGCCCGGACGTGGCGACGCCGCCGGAGGTGAGCCTGGTCGACGAGTTGCGCGGCACTCCCGCCTGGCTTCCGGAGCTGGCCATGGTCGCCGAGTACGGCGGCGAGGTGGTCGGTTACGCGCTGCTCACCCGGGTGCGTGTGCGGCCGGAGCGGGGCTCGGACGTGCCGGTTCTGGCACTCGGCCCGGTGGCGGTCGCGCCGCACCGACAGCGTGTCGGGCACGGTTCGGCGGTCGTGCAGGCCGCCCTGGACGCCTCCACCGAGCTGGGCGAGCGGCTGGTCGTGGTCCTCGGCAACCCGGCCTTCTACCGCCGGTTCGGCTTCAGCCCTGCGACTGAGCTGGGTCTGACCGGCCCGTGGGCCGGTCTCGGTGAGCCCTGGCAGGCGCTGGTGCTGCCGCCGTCCACCGGTGAGGAGGGCCCCCCGCCTCGCGGCGAGGTGCTCTTTCCGGCGCCCTGGGCGAAGGTCTGACCGCGCCGACGCGTTGTGCCGGTCAGGCCGGTTGGGTGCGCAGGTACCGGCCGAAGTGCGGGACCGTGAAGGCGACCGTGCCCCGCTCACCGGAATAGATCAGGCCCTTCTTGATCAGCGCGTCCCGGGCCGGAGAGAGGCTGGCGGGTTTGCGGCCGAGGGCTCGGGCGATCTCCGCGGTGGGCACCGCGGCGTCCATGTCGTCGCGGACCACCGCTGCGGACTCGCCCTCGACCGCGGACATCATGGCCATCGCCCGCATGTACTCGCGTTCGGCCGGGGTGGCCCGTTCGAACCGGGATCCGAAGAACCCGACCGCCAGTTCGGCTTCCGCCTCGGGCGCGGCGACCCGCACGTCGGCGGCGGTGATCGGCGAGCGCGGCGCGTGATCCCAGGTCGCTTTGCCGTACGCCTGGACGAAGTAGGGATAGCCGCCGGACTTCTCGTAGAGCAGGTCGAGTGCCTTCTGCTCGTACTCGACCTCCTCGCGCTCGGCGGGCGCGCAGAGTGCCTGGTCGGCGGCGATCCGGTCGAGCCGGTCGATGCGCTGGTAGCGGAACAACCGTTCGGAGTACGACTTGGCGGCGCTGAGCACCGCCGGCAGGTGCGGAAGGCCGGCGCCGACGACGATCAGCGGCGCGCCGAGCTGGGACAGCTCATGGCAGGCGGCGCACAGCGCCGACACGTCCTCCGGGCCGAGATCCTGCATCTCGTCGATGAAGACAGCGATGCCGGTGCCTACGTCGCTGGCCACTGCGGCGGCGTCACTGAACAGCTCGACCAGGTCGATCTCGATGTCGCCGGAGTCGGCCCGACCGCTGGCCGCGGGCACGTCGATGCCGGGCTGCCACCGGTCGCGCAGCTTCGGGGCGGCACCGGCCCGGCCAGTCGGGACGGACCGCTGGGCGAACGCCTTGAGGACGCCGAGGAACGCGTCGATCCGATCGGGCGCACGGTGTCGGGGGGCGAGCTCCCGGACCGCCATGTGCAGCGCGGCGGCGACCGGGCGACGCAACGACTGGTCCGGCCGTGCCTCGATCTTGCCGCTGCCCCAGAGGCGGTTGATGGCCTGCGACCGGAGAGTGTTGAGCAGAACCGTCTTGCCGACGCCGCGCAGCCCGGTGAGCATCAGGCTGCGTTCGGGTCGGCCCCGTGCGATGCGCTCGAGCACGATGTCGAAGACGTCCAGCTCCCGCCCCCGCCCGGCGAGTTCGGGCGGACGCTGGCCGGCGCCCGGCGCGTACGGGTTGCGGACCGGATCCACGCATCGCAGAGTATCGGGCCATCTAGCTGGGAGGCTAGAGATGGATAGATGGGGCTACCGGCGTGTCGAGGCCGTCGACCGAAAACTAGGGCTGTCTAGCGTCCAGGCTAGACAGCCCTAGTTTTGGCAATCGGGGCTACCGCTTCTTCAGACAGAGCACGTAGTCGAACAGGTCGACCGAGTTGTCGTGCACATAGTTCGCGGTGGCCTGCGGCGCGAGCGTCTCGCACCGGTCCCCGTCGGTGGTCGCCGGAATCCGCAGCAGCACCTGATAGGTGTTCGGGCCGCACTTGACCTTGCGCAACTCCGCGTCGTCCTCGGTGCCCTCGTTCACCACGCAGTCGCCTCTCGCGAACTCCGTGTCCGGGGTCGGCGCGGCCGACGGCGGTGCGTCGCTGGGCAGGGCGGGCGGAACGACCGGCGCGCTCGTCGAGGGCGCAGACGTGGCGTCGCCGCTGGCGTCGGCGACCCTCCAGACCGCCCAACCGGCCAGGCCGAGGCACGGGCAGAGCAGGAGCAGGACCACCAGCGTAATGATGAGAGCGACCTTGCGGCCGGTCTTCTTCACCGGCGCGGCGGGCGGCATCCCGTAACCGCCCGGGGGCGGTTGCCCCCACGGCGCGGGCGGCTGACCCGGCATTGGCCCGGCCGGCGGGAACGGCCCGGGTGGCGGGTATCCCGGGCCCGAGGTGGGTGGCGGCGCCCACATTGGTGCGGTCGGCGGCTCCGCGCCGGTCGGCGGCGGCCCCCACTGCTGGCGGGTCGGATCCTCGGCAGGCGGCGGGGTGCCCCACTGGGGCACGGTTGGGTCATCCGGCGGCGAGCCGTCAGAACCGGTTGGTGGGCGCTGGTACGGGTCGTCCGGCTGACCGGAACCCGCTGGTCCGTAGGTCGTCATGTCATCCCGGGGGTGGGTGGTCTCAGCGTTGCTTCAGGCAGAGGACGAAGTCGAGAGTGTCCAGCTCACTGTCGAAGAAGTACCAGTTGGTGTAACCCTCGATCTTCCCGCACTTGGCCTCGGCGTCCCGTTCGCCGCTGGTCGGACCGTCGATCCGGCTCAGCACCTCGTACGACTTCGGGGCGCAGCCGCTGATCAGCAGCTTGGGCTTGCCGCCCGCCGCGGCATCGTTGCGGACGCACTGGCCGACCTTGGCGAACCGGGGATCTGCCGACGACTCCGGCGCTGCGGCGCTCGGCGCGGGCTCGGTCGCGTCCGCGCTGGGCTCACCGGCAACGGCCGAACCGGTCGGCGCGGCCACCGACGTTGGATCGTCCTGCCCGCGCAGGAGCCAGAACGCACCGCCGGCAGCCACCACCAGCAGTACGACGGCCACTACCGCGATCAGCGGTCCCCGACCGCGTCGGCCCGGTGCCGGATCCCCGCCGTACGGGTCTTCGTCGGGCCGGTACGGCTGCCCGCCGTACGCCGGGTTCGCCCCCGCAGGCCGGTACGAGTCGCCGTAGGGCGTCCCGGGTTCACGGCCGTAGGGCGACCCTGAACCACCTCCGTAGGGAGCGGCGGGTGGGTCGCCGTATGCCCCGGGTCGCCCCTGAGGCGCGGGCGGGTAGGACGGAACGGCGGGCGGGTAGGACGGAACTGCCGGCGGGTAGGACGGAACTGCCGGCGGGTAGGACGGAACTGCCGGCGGGTAGGGCTGCTGCACCGGCCGTCCGGGCGTCTCGTCGGGTCGTTGCCCACGCCACGGTCCCGGGTTGCCGCCCCCCGGTGGTCCGTAGTTCGTCATGCCGCCCTCCTGCACAAGTGGTGAGAGGCCGGCCACCAATGCGCGACGCCGACTCCAACGTCACCGTAGCGTGGTCCCCTGATGAGCTCACCTCCACCGAGCGCCGCAGCCCTCGCTGACCGTCGCGCCGGCGCCGCGCCGACCCTGATCTGGACCGCGTTGATCGTGGTCTACGTGCTCTGGGGTTCCACCTATCTGGCCATCCGGATCGCCGTGGAGACGCTGCCTCCGCTGCTGTCGGCCGCCCTGCGGTTCGCCGTCGCCGGCCTGATCCTGGCGGTCGTGCTGCGGCTGCGCCGAGGCCCCGGGGCCCTACGGGTGGACCGGCGGCAACTCGGCTCCGCCGCGCTGGTCGGCGTGCTCCTGCTCGCGGGTGGCAACGGCCTGGTGGTGTTCGCCGAATCCGGGCCACCCGGAGTGGCGGTGCCGTCCGGGATCGCCGCGCTGCTGGTCGCGACCGTGCCGCTGCTCGTGGTGCTGTTGCGCTCCGCCACCGGGGACCGCCCACCGATCTGGACGTTCGCCGGGGTCACCCTGGGTTTCGCTGGCCTGATCCTGCTGGTGCTGCCCGCCGGCAACTCGGACGCGGTACCGCTGGTCGGAGCGTTGACCGTGGTGGTGGCGGCTACCTCCTGGTCGGTCGGGTCGTTCCTGTCCGGACGGATCCGGATGCCCACCGACCCCTTCGTGGCCACGGTGTACGAGATGGTGGCCGGCGCGTTGGTGCTGGCCGTCGTCGCCGCCGGTCGGGGCGAGCTGGCCGATTTCCACCCGGCGGCGGTCAGCACCCGGTCCTGGCTGGCGCTGGCCTATCTCATGGTGGCCGGCTCGCTGATGGCCTTCACCGCGTACGTCTGGCTCCTGCACAACGCGCCCATCTCGCTGGTGTCGACGTACGCCTACGTCAATCCGGCGGTCGCGGTGGCGCTCGGTGCGCTCCTGGTGGCCGAACCGATCACCCCGCAGGTGCTGCTCGGCGGTGCGGTAATCGTCGCCGGGGTCGCAGTGGTGGTGACCACCGAACGGCCCCGCCGGGCGGGCGCGGGATCACGTTCGGGGGCCTCGCCGGTGAGCGACCGCCGGTAGCGTCCGGCCCATGTCGGCCGCTGCGCTGGTGCCGGTCGCGCTGCTCGGCGCGTTGGTCGGCCTCGTCGTACCCCGGCTGGCCCGGCGCTTCGGCACGACGGACGGCCAGTCATGGGCGTTGCCGGGGCCACGGCACGGCGGACGACCCTGGCTCGGCTCGATGGTGGCGGCCAGCGTCTTTGCCGGTCTCGCCGTCGCCGTGGGTGACGATCCGGCGCTGCCGGTCTTCCTCGCGGTCGCGGCTGTCGGTCTGGTGCTGGCTCGGGTTGATCTCGTCTGCCTGCGGCTGCCCGACCCGCTGGTCCTCGCGGCGGGGGTGTCGGCGCTCGGCGGCCTGGTCGGTGCGGCGCTGCTGTCCGGCACTCCCGGCCGGCTGGTCGGCGCGCTGGCCGGTGCGGCGGTTGCGGGCGCGGCACACGTCCTGCTGGCCCTGCTGCCCGGGTCCCGGCTGGGCTTCGGGGACGTCAAGCTGGCCGCCGTCCTCGGCGCACCGCTCGGCTGGCTGGGGCGGGACGCCCTGCTGGCTGGGCTACTCCTGCCTCATCTGCTGCACGGTGGACTGGTGCTCGGTCTGCTCGTCACCCGGCGTGTGCGCCGCGACGCCCTGCTGCCACTCGGGCCAGCTCTGCTTGCCGGTGCCTGGCTTGGTGTTCTCCTCGGCTGACGCGGCCGAAGACCGCAGCGGGCAGTCACCGTGCGTGCCATTGTCGGCGGCCTTCGCCGGAATGAGCGTGATGCCTCACAGGTATATTGATGACTCTGAGGTATCACGCTCACTGCGAGAAGTCGGCCCGAGCGCGCCACGCCGATGGCCGGCAGGCGCCGGGAGGCTCAGATCAACCGGAGTTGGCGATCCTTGGGGCGACGCGGTTCGGTTTCGCCGAAGCGTTCGAAGAGGCCGGGGTCGATGGTGCCGAGGAACGGCGAGGGGGCGCAGTCGCGCTCGGTGCCGTGGCGGGTACGGCGGGCGGCGTGACTGACGTACAGCCGGTCCTGGGCCCGGGTCAGGCCGACGAAGAAGAGCCGGCGCTCCTCGGCGATTGCGTCCTCGTCGGGCGTCGAGCCCGGCCAGCGCAGCGGCAGCAACCCGTCCTCGACGCCGACCAGGAAGACCACCGGGAATTCCAGGCCCTTCGCGGCGTGCAGGGTGAGCAGCGTGACCGCCTCCGCGCGCGGGTCGAGCGCGTCCACCTCCGCACCGGTGGCCAGTTGCGACAGGAACGTCTCCAGGTCGTCGCCGCAGCGTCGGGCCAGCGGGGTCAGCAGGTCCACGGCCGAGCGGACGTCCTCGGGACGCACGGTGCCGGTGCCATCCAGGGTGGGCACGGCGAACCGCTCCGCGACCACCTGGCCGGCCAGCCGCACCCGAGCCGCCAGCGAGCCCGCCAACCCGTCGGCGTGCCGCAGCTCGCGGGCGATCGCCGCCACCCCCGGCCGATCCCGCAGCCGGTCGTGTGAACGCTTCTGCACCGGAATGTTGGCCCGGGTCAGGGCGTCCACGATCGGCGCGGCCTGCGCGTCGGTGCGGTACAGCACGGCGATGTCGGAGAACGACAGCGAGGTGGACCGGCCGTCGATCCGACCCGAGTCCAGCGAACGGTGGGACAGCCCGCCGACCAGATCATCGACGGTACGGACCACGAAGTCGGCTTCCTCGGCGACGGAACCTGCGGGATAGCGCCCGACCAGCGGGGCCTCCGGGTCGAGTCGGGCCGGGTCCAGCCGTCGACCGCGGACCAGCGAGGACGGTGCGATGGCCTGCACCGCGGCGGCCAGGATCGGCGCCGACGAGCGGTAGTTGCGGTTGAGTCGGACCAACCGGGCGTCCGTGAAGTCCTCGGAGAAGCGCAGGAAGTAGCCGACGTCGGCGCCCCGGAACGAGTAGATTGCCTGGTCCGGGTCACCGATCGCGCACAGGTTTCCGTCCGCCGGGCTGAGCAGCCGCAGCAGCTCGTACTGCATCGCGTCGACGTCCTGGTACTCGTCGACGAAGATCCACCGCCAGCGGTCCCGGTACCGCTCGACCAGCTTCCGGTCGGCCTTCAGCAGCTCCACCGGCAGGCTCACCAGCTCGTCCAGGTCGACCAGGTCCTGCTTGCGTAGCAGGGCGGTGTAACTGGCGCTGTCGTCGCCGGCCTCCGACCGGGCCGCCGCCCGCTCCGCGTCGTCGGCGATGCGGAAATCGGCCGGCAGGCCCGCCGCGTCGGCGTTCTCCCGCAGGATGGTCAACCCCAGCGCGTGGAACGTGCCGACGGTGACGTCCTCCGCGACCGGGCCGAGCAGGCTGTCGAGGCGGTGCCGCAGCTCCTCGGCGGCCCGGCGGGTGAACGTGATCGCGAGGCAGTGCTCGGGAAAGACGTTCAGCTCCGCGCACAGGTAGGCGATCCGGTGGGTGAGCGTCCGGGTCTTGCCGGTGCCCGGACCAGCCACGATGAGCAGTGGACCGCCGGGTGCGGAGGCGGCCACCCGCTGCATCGCGTCCAGCCGGTCCAGCAGGCCGGTGCCGACCTCCTCCATGCCGGAGAGCATCGGCTCGAACGGTTCGTGGGGAGACGGCGGCGACGCGATCGGCGGTGCGGGAGCCGGGGTCGGCTTACGCTTCGGCTCCGCCTTCGCCGCCGGGCGCTTGGCCGTCGAGCGGGCCGCCGGCTCCGTGGGCCGCCGCTGCGCCGGCACCGGTACGTCGAACAGCGTCTCCTGTGCCGTGCCGGCGTTGCCGCCCAGCTCCGCCGCGTCGAACAGCGTGATCACCCCGTACTCGCCGTCGTAGCCCGGCACCCGGTGCACCTCGCCGCGCCGTAGCCGCCCGATGCCCTCCGCCAGCAGCTCACCACCTGCCTGCGCGATGTCGGTCAGCGGCGTCGTGGTCAGGATCTCCAGCTCCGGGCCGAGCGCGGCGAGCAACTCGTTGAGTCGCCCCTCGACCTTCTTCGACCGGGCGCCCACCTTGTTGATCTCACCGAGGATCTCGGCCAGCGGCACCAGGTGGGTGACATCGCGGGCGTGCGCCGGCCGGTGCCCCGCCGGGCGGTCCGCCAGCTCTTCGACCCGGCTGAGGACGCCCACGGTGAGCGGCTTGCCGCACTCCGGGCAGCGCCCGCCGGCCGCGCGGGTGCGTTCCGGGGACCAGGTGACCCCACACAGCCGGTGCCCGTCCGCGTGGTATTTGCCCTCCTCCGGGAAGAACTCGATGGTGCCGGCCAGGCCATCGCCGGTCCGCAGCGCTTCCCGGACGGCGAAGTAGTCCCGTTCGGAGGTCAGCACGGTCGCCTCCCGGCCCAAGGCCGGCGGGGAGTGCGCGTCGGAGTTGGACACCAGTTGGTAGCCGTCCAGGCTGCCGACCCGCCAGTTCATCGCCGGATCGGAGGAGAGCCCGGTCTCCACGGCGAAGATGTGTTCGGCCAGGTCGGCGTAGCAGTCCGCGATCGCGTCGAAGCCGGACTTCGAGCCCAGCGCGGAGAACCACGGCGTCCAGATGTGCGCCGGCACCAGGTAGCCGTCCGGGCTGGCCTCCAGGGTGATCTCCAGCAGATCGCGGGAGTCCAGGCCGAGGATCGGCCGGCCGTCGGAGCCGAGGTTGCCGATCCGGCCGAGAGCGGTGTTGAACCGGGCCACCGCGTCGAGATCCGGCAGGTAGATCAGGTGGTGCACCTTGCGGGTCCGGTCGTCCCGCTTGTAGATGGTGGAGATCTCCACGCTCAGCATGAACCGGACCGGGTCCGCCTCCGCCGTCCCGGCGAGGCGGGGCGGCAGCCGGCGGGCGATGTCCCGTTCCGCCTCGGCGTCGAGCCGGTACAACCCCGGCTCGGCCGGGCGCAGCGTCTCCCGCAGGTGGTCGTACCAGGCGGGGTGGGTGAAGTCGCCGGTGCCGAGCAGACCGATGCCCTTACGCCGGGCCCACCACGCGAGGTTCGGCAGGGTGAGGTCGCGGCTGCACGCGCGCGAATACTTCGAGTGGATGTGCAGGTCCGCGACGAATGGCGGGAGGCCACCGGGGGGTACGGCGCTGAACGGAGGCACGCCGCATCCTGTCACGCCCGCCGCGTCGGCCGCCCGCCGCCACGCACGGACGTGACGTCCGCTATGCCGAGCGCAGCTCGACCAGACTGATCTGCGGCTCTGCCCCGACCCGGACCGGCGGCCCCCAGAAGCCGGCGCCGTTGGTCACGTAGACCTTGGTGCCGTCGACCTCGCCCAGCCCGCTGACCACCGGTTGCTGCAGCCGGACGGCCAGGTTGAACGGCACCATCTGCCCGCCGTGGGTGTGCCCGGACAGTTGCAGGTCGACGCCGTATCTGGCCGCCTCCTTCGCCGCCAACGGCTGATGCGCGAGCAGGACCACCGGGCGGCTCGGGTCGCGGTCACCGAGGGCGGCGGCGAAGTCCGGCCCGGCGGCGAGGCCGGTGCCCGCCGCCGTCAGGTCGTTCACGCCGGCCAGGTCGAGCACACCGCCCCGGGCCTGGATCTCCTGCCGCCGGTTCTGTAGCACCCGCAGGCCGAGCCGGTCGACCTCCTGGACCCACTCCTCCACCCCCGAGTAGTACTCGTGGTTGCCGGTGACGAAGAAGCTCCCGTAGCGGGAACGCAGGTCGCGCAGCGGCGCGGCGGCCGAGCCGAGCTCGGCGACCGAGCCGTCGACCAGGTCCCCGACCACCGCGACCAGGTCCGCGTCGAGCCGGTTGATCGCGGCGACGATCCGCTCGGTGTGCGCCCGGCCGCGCAGCGGGCCGAGGTGGATGTCGGAGACGGTGGCGATGCGCAGGCCGTCCATGCTGCGGGGGAGCTTGGCGAGC
The DNA here is from genome assembly GCF_045209745.1 of Micromonospora sp. NBC_01638. Lineage (NCBI taxonomy): Bacteria > Bacillati > Actinomycetota > Actinomycetes > Micromonosporales > Micromonosporaceae > Micromonospora > Micromonospora sp. NBC_01638. The sequence goes on along the minus strand of NZ_CP109273.1, from coordinate 2,181,225 downwards.
GGGATCTGCACCCGGTCGAGTCGTGGCGGGCCGAGCGCCGTGCGGACGCCGTACCCCGTGATGCCGGTGGCGGTGAGGCCGGCGAAGATGGCCGCCCCCCGGGCCAGCAGCAGCCGACGGGCCGGGTCGTGGCCCGGTGCCGCGACGGCACCGGTGGCCGGCGGCTCGGTCGTGCCGGCGGCACCGACCAGCACCGGTTCGGGCGCGGCGGTGGTCGGCTCCGCGGCGGTCATGCGGCGGCGCAGCACCAGCCGGGTGATCAGCATCGGCACTTCCAGCACGACCAGCACGACCAGCAGGTAGAACATCAGCGCGAGCCACAGGTAGCCCGGCCAGGCGAGCCAGTAGAGCCCGGCCTGCGTCCCGGCGAGGGTGACCGGCACGAGGAGCGCCAACACCAGGGCGGCGATCCCGCCGGCCCGCCGCCAACGGCCCGGGGTGGTGGTGTCCCGAACGAGCCGCTTCCACAGGTAGAGGTGGATGAGACCGGTGACCAGTGCCAGGACGGCCACGAACCCCAGAACCGCCAGCATCTGCGCGCCTCCCTCAGCCGCCCGCGAAGGGGGGCAGGACGTCGATCGTGGCCCCGGCCGGTAGGGGTGCCTGACGATCATGACAGGTGACGCCGTCCACCAGAAAACTCGCAACCCGCAGCACGGCGGCGAGCCGGTCGCCGTGTCGCTGGGTCAGCTCGGCCGTGAGGGCGTCGAGCGACCGGCCGGCGGGCACGACCTCCTCGGTGCGCCCGGCGGCGGCGCGGGCGCCCGCGAAGTAGCGGACGGTCAGCGGTGTCGGGGTCACGCCTCAACCGCCGATCGCGGACATCGGCCGGGTCGGTTGGAGGAAGGTCGGGTCGTCGATGCCGTGCCCGGCGCGCTTGCCCCACATCGCGGTACGCCAGCGCCGGGCCACCTCGTCGTCGTCCGCGCCGGCGCGTAGCGCGGCGCGCAGGTCGGACTCCTCGGTGGCGAAGAGGCAGGCGCGGACCTGGCCGTCTGCGGTCAGCCGGGTGCGGTCGCAGTCTCCGCAGAACGGGCGGGTGACGCTGGCGATCACACCGACCCGGGCGGGGCCGCCGTCGACCAGCCACGTCTCGGCCGGCGCCGCGCCGCGCTCGGTCGGGTCGGGGCTGAGATCGAAGGCGGTACGCAGGGAGGTCAGGATCTCCTCGGCGGTGACCATCGTGTCGCGGTCCCAGCCGTGCTGGGCGTCCAGTGGCATCTGCTCGATGATCCGCAGTTGGTAGTCGTGGTCGACGGCGAAGCGGAGCAGGGCCGGTGCCTCGTCCTCGTTGACACCACGCATCAGCACGGAATTGATCTTCACGGGACTGAGCCCGGCCGCTGCCGCCCCGGCGAGCCCGGCCAGCACCGCGTCGAGGCGGGGGCGGCGGGTGAGCCGGAGGAAGCGGCCCGGGTCCAGGGTGTCAAGTGAGACGTTCACCCGGTCCAGGCCGGCAGCGCGCAGCGCCGGGGCCAGCCGGTCCAGCCCGATGCCATTGGTGGTCAGCGAGACCCGGGGGCGGGGTGTCAACGCGGCGACCGCGGTCACGATGCCGACCAGCCCGGGTCGGATCAGCGGCTCACCGCCGGTGAACCGCACCTCGGTCACACCGAGCCGCTCGACGGCCACCCGGACCAACCGGACGACCTCCTCGTCGGTCAGCAACTCGGGGCCGGCCAGCCAGGGCAGCCCTTCCGCCGGCATGCAGTAGGTGCAGCGCAGGTTGCACTTGTCGGTGAGGGACACGCGCAGGTCCCGGGCGACGCGGTCGTACCGGTCGACGAGGACGCCGTCAGCCCCCGGGGTGACGCTCACCTGTCGACCGTAGCGTGCTCGGCCCGGCCCAGGACGGCGCGGGCAGTCTGGACGACCACATCCCGGTAGCTGCCGCCGAAGAGCGCGGTGTGCACGAGCAGCAGATGCAGTTGATGCAGTGGCATCCGCTCGCGCCAGCCGTCCGGCAGCGGCCAACTCTCCTGATAGGCGGCCAGCACCCGATCCAGGTAGGCGATGCCGCCGAAGAGAGCGAGCTGGGCGAGATCCGTCTCCCGGTGCCCGCCGTGCGCCGCCGGGTCGACGAGCCAGGCCCGGTCGTCGACGCCCCACAGCACGTTGCCCGGCCACAGGTCGCCGTGGATGCGTGCGGGCGGCTCGTCGCCGCCGAGCCCGTCGACCCGACCGATCACCTGCTCGACCAGCGTGGCGTCGGCGCTGGTCAGCGCGCCACCGTCGACCGAGCGTCGCAGGTAGGGGGCGAGGCGCCGCTCGGCGAACCAGGTCGACCAGGGCGGTTCGGCGGGGGTGTTGTCCTGTGGAAGCGACCCGATGAAACCGGGCCAGGTCGCACCGAAGGCGGTTGCGCCCGCCCGGTGCAGGCCGGCCAACTCCCGGCCGAAGCGTTCCGCGGCCTCCGGCGTCGGCTCGCCGGGCTCCACCCAGTCGAGCGCCAGCAGGTCCGGCAACGCCACGATCACCTCGGGTACGCCGATCGCGCCGGCCTCCCGCAGCCAGCGCAACCCGGCCGCCTCGGCGGCGAAGAAGCCCTCCGGCATCGGTCGGTCGGCCTCCTCCGGCCAGGATTTGGCGAAGACGGAGTGGCCGTCGTCGAGGGTGAGCCGGGCCGCGGCGCAGATGTTGCCACCGGCGACCGGCGTCTCCCGGAGCCGCTGATGGGTCCGGAAGGTCGGCAGGTGTGCCGGGTGTGCGCGCAGGTACGGCAGATCCATCAGCGCACGGTAACCGCTCCCCATGACAACAAGGAGCCGCCCGAAGACAATCGGGCCTCTTCCGGCACCCGTAGGTGTGGGATGAGCAGGGAAAACACGCTGAGTAACTGTGGATAAGCCGCGTGTCATCCACAGGGTCTGTGCAGCCGGGCAGACCCCCCGCAGGCTTCCGACATGACCTCGACCGAACGCCCTCAGCTCGCTGTCCGCTCACCCGCTGACCTGATCGCCGCCGTGCCGTACCTGCTCGGCTTTCATCCCACGGACAGCGTGGTCGCCGTGGCGTTGCTCGGCCGGCAGATCATCTTCGCGGCCCGTGCGGACCTGCCCGACCCGCCGACTGAAGCGGTCGAGCGGGCCCGGCACCTGGCCGCCGTGATCCGCCGGCAGGGCGCGGAGGCCGCCACCGTGGTCGGCTACGGGCAACCCGACAGGGTCACCCCGGCCGTGGACGCGGTGCGCGCTGCACTGAGTGACGCCGGAATGGAGGTGCTCGACGCGCTGCGGGTGACCGACGGCCGGTGGTGGTCCTATCTCTGCACCGAGCCCGACTGCTGCCCGCCCGAGGGCCGGCGCTATGACCCGACCGCCAACCCGGTGACCGCCTCGGCGGTCTTCGCCGGCCAGGTCGCACTTCCCGACCGGGCCGCCCTCGTGGCGCAGGTGTCACCGGTGGACGGCTCGGCCCGGGACGCGGCGCGTGCGGCCACCGCCCGCGCCCAGTTGCGGCTGGCGGAGCTGATCGAGCAGGCACCCGAGAGTGACCTGCTCGGCGGCCGGGCGTTGCGCTCCGCCGGGGTGGCGGCGGTCCGCGAGGCCCAGCGCCAGCAGCGGCGCGGTGAGCGACTTGACGACGACGAGGTGGCCTGGTTGAGCCTGCTGATGACCCACCTGCCGGTCCGCGATCACGCCTGGGAACGCACCGACGGTCGGGACCGGGACATCGCCCTCTGGACCGACGTGCTGCGCCGGGTCGAGCCGGAGTTGGCCGCCGCGCCCGGTGCGTTGCTGGCGTTCGCGGCCTGGCGCGCGGGACAGGGGGCGTTGGCGGCGGTCGCGCTCGAACGGACGCTGAGCCTGCACCCCGACTATTCGCTCGCCGTGCTGCTGGACGACCTGCTCCGGCGCGGCGTGCCCCCGTCCGAGCTGGACGGCTGGCCGTCGGTCGGGATGCCCGGTGTGCTCCGCCCCCGCAGCGTCATCGGCACGCGGCGCCCACGGCGCGACCGCAGCTGATCGACTCTGCTTCATGGAAATCGGGGTGTCCCCGCTACCGGGAGACCCCGCTATCAGCGAACCCGAGTCGACCTTGAAATCGACAGGGCATGCCCTAGCCGACGGGGCCGATCTCCCTCGCAAGCCTGACGAAGCTCGCCCAAGCCGGCGGCCCGAAGGTCAACGTGCCGCCGTCCCGGTCCTTCGTGTCGCGCACGAGCACGACACCGGGCAGGTTGTCGGCCACCTCCACGCACGCGCCACCGTTCGAGCTGCTGCGGGTGCTCTTGCGCCAACGGGCGCCGGTCAGGTCATCCATGCTCGCGCTCTCATCAGGTCGATGGTCAGGTCTCGCGGTAGCGCTAACGACCTCACGCTATCCCAGACCGCCCACAGCGGAGCAACGTCATTACTGAGGCGCCCGGCCGCCTGGTCGTCGAGGTAGCCGACATCCCCGCCGTCCGGCGTGCTGGCGATGACGAACGGCCCGGCCTGGCCGGGATGGAAACCAGCCGTCAGGGGGAGCACGTGAATCATCACCGCCGGCCGTTCGGCGAGCACCATCAGGTGATCGAGTTGGTCGGCCATGATGTCGGGTCGGCCCCGGCGCAGCGCGGCCTCGTCGATCACGAAGACGCTCAACGGCGGACGAGGTCGATCGAACACGGCGGCCTGCCGACGAAGGCGGGTCTCCACGTGCGCCTCAAGGTCGTCGCTGGCCCAGAGCCCGCTGCTCAACACGGCTCGGGCGTACGCCTCGGTCTGCAGGAGACCGGGCAACACGGCCGACTCGTACCACCGCAGCCCCACCGCCTCGCGCTCGATGTCCGTCCAGGGCCGGAACCAGGCTGGCTCGCGCCGCTTGAACAGGTCGGGCCAGAGATCGCCCTCGTCGCGACGGAGGATCTCCGCGACCTTTGACCGGTGGCGAGTCTGCGGAATCCGTCCCGGGTTCGCCCACTTGGCCGCCGTTTTGGGATCCACCCCGATCTGAGCTGCGAGGCTGTCCGCCGTAAGGCCGGATGCCGACATGGCTTCAGCGACCGCGCGATTCATCCGAGTCCTCCCTAGTACGTCCCAGACGTCCACAGGAGATATTCCTACGCAGTGTATTCGGACCGCAACCCTTGGAAGTGTGCCTCTTATCGGCGAGGCCGGCAGGGACTACCCGAGACCCGGCGGTCGCGTTCGTAACGGGGCCGCCCCGCGGGCGAGCACTCCGGGGCGGCCCCTCCCAGAGACGAGGGGAAGCCATGCCGAACAAACCGAAGCCCACGAACCCGCCACCGACGCCACCCGCATCGCGCTGGGCCGACCCGGGGGTGAAGTGATGATCGGGACGATGACGGCCGGCAACGCGCGGGCCAAGCGAGAGCTCTTCGTGCTCCGCGAGGGGGCAAACCTGGTGTCGGCCGGTCCGTCCGCCCGCCAGGGGACCCGACGCGAATCAGTGGAGGCTGGCAGATGACCGAACACCCCCTGCTGAAGCCAAGTTGGCGCTGCCGCACCTGCGGGATCGCCTGGCCCTGCTCGACCGCGAAACTGCGCCTGCTCGGTGCGTACCGGAATCGCCGCGACGAGCTGATCGAGCACCTGACGACGCTGCAAGCTGAGGCGACCGAACACCTCACCGAGTTGCACGGCGGCACGCCGCCGGATGACCTGACCGAACGATTCACCGGCTGGGTCCAGGCCCGATAGCCCACCGACTCCCGCCCCGGTGCGGATCCCTCGTCCCCCGAGGTCGATCGCCCGGGGCGGGATCCCCTCAGGTCGGCTGTTCCAGCGTGATCCGGTGCGGCCCGGTGTAGACGTTCATGGTCCGGCCGCGCAGGAAACCGACCAGCGTCATCCCCGCCTCGTCGGCCAGTTCGGCGGCGAGGGTGCTCGGGGCGGAAACCGCGGCCAGCAGCGGCAGCCCCGCCATCCACGCCTTCTGGGTCAGCTCGAAGCTGGCCCGGCCGGAGACCAGCAGCAGGTGCCCGGCCAGTGGCAGTCGGCGTTCCCGCACCGCCCAGCCGATCACCTTGTCCACGGCGTTGTGTCGGCCCACGTCCTCCCGGAGCACCACCAGCTCGCCGTCGGGGGTGAACAGCCCAGCCGCGTGGAGTCCACCGGTCCGATCGAAGCCGCGCTGGGCGGCGCGCAGCCGGTCGGGCAGTTCGGCGAGGAGCGCCGCCGGCACGCTGAGCGGATCCGCCGAGACCGCAAACATCGACCGGGTGCGGACCGCGTCGATGCTGGCCTTGCCGCAGACCCCGCAGGAACTGGTCGTGTAGAAGTTCCGGGACGGGTCGGTGGCCGGTGCCGGCACGCCGGGGGCGAGCACCACGTCCACCACGTTGTACGTGTTCGGCGTCTCCGTGCCCGCACAGAGCTGCGCGGTCAGCACGTCGTCGGTCGACCGGATCAGACCTTCCGTCAGCAGGAACCCGATGGCCAGGTCCAGGTCGTCACCGGGGGTGCGCATGGTGACGGCGAGCGGCCGTCGCCGGCCGGGCCCGGCCACGCCGACCCGGATCTCCAGTGGTTCTTCCACCGCGAGGGTGTCCGGGCGGCGGACGGACCCGCGCCCGGCGGTCGCAGCGTCCAGGTCGATCCGGAGTACACCCCGTCGATCAGTTGCCCGTCCCATCCCGCCATCCTGCACCTCGCGCCCGCACGCCCGCACGGCCACCGGGCATCGGGCACCCGGCAGCGAACGCCACCCGAACGTCGACACGGCTACGGTGGCCTGGTGGGGACGTACGGCGCCGTGGTGCTCGCGGGTGGGGCCGCCCGACGGATGGGCGGGGTCGACAAGCCCGCGCTTCCGGTCGGCGGCCGGCCGATGCGCGACCGTGTGCTGAGGGCCGTCTCCGATGCCACGCCACGGGTGCTGGTCGGTCCGGCCGACGGCGTCCCGGAGGGCGTGCGGGTCACCCGGGAGGATCCGCCCGGCGGGGGCCCGGTCGCCGCGGCGGCTGCCGGGCTGGCGCTACTCGATCCCGACACGGAACTTGTCGCGCTGCTCGCCGCCGACCTGCCGCTGCTCAGCCGTTCCGCGATCGGCGACCTGCTTCACCATCTCGCCCCGGGTGCCGACAGGGGCCGCACCAGCACCGCCGGGTCGGAGCGACGATCTGATGGGACGTGCTTCGTCGACGCGGACGGGCGGCGGCAGTCACTCTGCGGTGTCTGGCGGGTCGCCGCGCTGCGGGCCGGGCTCGACCGGCTGGCGGTCGAGCGGGGTGGCAGCCTGGCCGGAGCCCCGGTCCGGGCGCTGCTGGCCGGCCTCGTCGTGCGGGAGGTGCCCTGGTCCGGCGAGGGCCCGCCGCCCTGGTTCGACTGCGACACTGATGAGGACGTACGCCGGGCGGAGGAGTGGGCGCGATGACGGTGCTGGACGACTGGGTCACGGCGGTGTGCACCGAGTTGGATCTGGACCCGGCCGGGGTGCCCGTGCCGGCGGTGCTGGATCTGGCCCGCGACGTCGCCCACCAGGTGCTGCGGCCGGGCGCGCCGGTCACCGCGTACCTGCTTGGGCTGGCGGTTGGTCGGGGTGCCGACCCGGCGGACGCCGCGGCCCGGCTCAGCGCCCTGGCGGGCACCTGGCCTGTCGAGCTGGGCGCCGACCCCGCGGACCCGACGGCCGGCTGAACGCTGTTGTCCGATCCCGGTCCGGGCTGATCCGCCCCTCGGTCGGCGTGGGTAGGGTGATCGTGACGGACGGAGGCGATCATGACGGCTGACCACCCCTCGGCGCCGCACGACGAGCTGCCCGGCGCTACGGCTGAGCCGGCGGAATCGGTCCTGCTCGACGAGCCCAGCACCACTGACCTGCGGGCGAAGGTGACCGAGGCGTGGCGGGAGTTCGCCCGCGCGCTCGCCGTACGGCTGGGGGAACTTCCCGTCGGCGCGCACCTCGACGTGACCCTGGACCCCACCGCCTCCGGCACCGGCGATGCCGTCTACTCGGTCAGCGTCGACGTGGACGGCGATGGAGTGCTGTCCGCCCGGGCGGTCGGCAACGCCACCCTGCCGGCGGGTTACCGGCTGGACCGCAGCGCGGTGGCGGACATGATCGCGCTCGGCTGGTCCCCGCCCGGGGTGGTCGCCGGCTCCGGCGGTTCCTTCGGGTTGGACGGTACGACGACCGAGTCGACCCGGATCGCCGCGCTGCTGTCTCGGACGCTGCGTGACGTCTACGGCGCCCCGCACCCGGCCTTCCTCGTCTATGCGGTGCAGGACACCGAGGGCGAACCGCTGGCCGTGGACCCGCTGGGCACCGCGCGCAGCGAGTTCGGTCCGGACGCCGACGTCGAGGCCGACCTGGAGGAGGCGCTGGCGGAGGCCGCCGCCGCCCAGGTCGAGCGGGACGACGTGCTCGACCTGGCGGATCGGGTCCGTACCGTGGTCTCCACCATGTTGAAATCGGACACCGACCGGTTGCAGATCGACTCGGACGGCGACATCAACATCCGCGCGGGCTCGGCGATGGTCTTCGTCCGGGTGCGGGACAATCCGCCCCTGGTGGACGTCTCCTCCCCGGTGCTCACCGAGGTCCAGCCGACCGAGCGGCTCTACGTGAAGCTGTCCGAGCTGACGAACCGGATGCCGATCGGCCGCCTCTACTGCGCCGACGGCACGGTCTGGGCGTCCATCCCGGTCTTCGGCCGCAACTTCCAGGCGACCCACCTGATGTTGGCGGTGCAGGTGATGACCGGTCTCGCCGACGAGTTGGACGACCGTCTGCACGGCGAGTTCGGCGGCAAGCGGTTCTTCGGCGAGGGCGACAAGCCGGTGCGGCGCGACGAGTCGCAGCACCGCACCGGAATGTACCTCTGAGCCCGGATCAGGAGACGTCCAGCAGGGTCTTGCCGACCGTCGCGCGCGCCTCGATGGCGGCGTGCGCGTCGGCGGCGCGTTCCAGCGGGAAGCGCTGGCCGATGAGCGGTCGCAGGCGGCTGGCGGCCGCGCCCGCCAGGGCCTGGTGCGTGTACGCCCGCAGTCGCTCGGGTGGCACGTCCGGCCGGACCAGGGTGACCTGCCGTGCGGTGGCGGCCTCCGCCGACACCGGGGACCACTCCCCGCTCGCCAACCCGAAGCTGACCATGCGGCCGCCCGGGGCCAGCAGGTCGAAGGCCGCCCGGGCCACCGCCCCGCCGACCCCGTCGAGCACCACGTCGACGCCGCCCACCGCGTCCCGGATCCGGTCCGCCCAGCCCGGCTCGCGGTAGTCGACCGCCAGCTCGGCACCCAGCCCGGGCAGCAGGTCCACCTTGCGCTGCCCTCCGGCGACGCCGACCACCCGTGCGCCGGCCCGCGCCGCGAGCTGCACCAGCAGGCTGCCCACCCCGCCTGCGGCGGCCTCCACCAGCACCCGGTCACCGGGGCGTACGTCGACAGCGTCGACCAGCATGGTCGCGGTACGCCCGTCGGCCAGCAGCGCCACGGCCGCGTCCATGGCCAACCCGGCTGGCACCTCGATCGGCGCGGAAGCGTCCACCGCCGCGCGTTCGGCGTATCCGCCGGAGCCGCCGGTGGCGCTGATCACTCGCCGCCCGATCAGCGCCAGGTCGACGTCCGGCCCGACGGCGGCGATCACCCCGCCGACGCCGTTGCCGGGGATCAGCGGTGGGGTGACGCGGAACGGGCCGGGGCGACCCGAGCGCAGCTGTGTCTCGACGAAGGTGATGTTCGCGTGCGCAACGTCGATCAGCACCTGGCCGGGACCGGGCGTCGGATCGGGCGCGGGGCCGGGCACCAGCACCTCGGGCCCGCCGAACTCACGTAGCCAGACCGCCCGCATGGAATCCCCCTCGGCTGCGGTGGGCGGCGTGCCCACACTCCTGGCCAGTCCATCTCCTCAACCGGGGTTGAGGTCAAGGGGTGCGGGGGGACGGGCCGACGCCGGGGGAGTCGACCAGCCGGGAGAGCACGATGGTGCTGCGGGTGGAGGTCACGAAGGACTCGGCGCGCAGCCGCTCCAGCGCCGCCTCCAGATGGGCGATGTCGGCGGCGCGCAGGTGCACCAGCGCGTCCGCCTCCCCGGAGACGGTGTACGCGCCGACCACCTCCGGGTGTCGGCGGGCGGCCACGCCGATCTGCGCCGGGGTGGTCCGGCCGGCGCAGAACAGCTCGACGAATGCCTCGGTGGTCCAGCCGACGGCGGCCGGATCCACCACCGCCGTGAATCCCCTGATGACGCCGGTGGCGCGCAATCGGTCGACGCGACGCTTGACCGCCGGGGCGGAGAGTGACACCCGAGTACCGATGTCGGCGTACGACGCACGGGCGTCCGCAACGAGTAACGCAATGATCCGCTGGTCTACCGCGTCTATCTGCAACGTTCCGCCTCTGAGAAGCAACGGTTGTGGCTGTTACCAAAGTTCTACGGTACCTACTCTTGGTGACCGTGAACCAGCACCGAGTGCCGCGAAAGCGGACATATCTCATGTGCTCGCCCGAGCACTTCGCGGTCGAGTATGCGATCAACCCGTGGATGGACGTGACCACCCCGGTCGACCGGGACCTGGCCGTCAAGCAGTGGGACCGGCTGCGCGAGACGCTGATCGGCCTCGGCCACGAGGTGCACCTGCTCACCCCCGAGCAGGGTCTACCCGACATGGTCTACGCCGCCAACGGTGCCTTCGTGGTGGACGGCAGCGCGTACGGCGCACGGTTCAAGCACGAGCAGCGGACCGCTGAGGCCGCCGCCCACCACGCCTTCTACGAGTCGCAGGGCTGGCGGTTCATCGCACCGAGCGAGACCAACGAGGGCGAGGGTGACTTCGCGTACGTGCCGGAGGCGCACGGCGGGCTCATCCTGGCCGGGCACGGTTTCCGCACCGAGATCCCGGCGCACGCCGAGGCGCAGGAGGCGCTGGGTCGGCCGGTGGTGTCGCTGCGCCTGATCGACCCCCGCTTCTACCACCTGGACGTGGCGCTCGCGGTCATCGACGACTCGAACGTCGTCTACTTCCCGGGCGCGTTCTCCGCAGCCAGCCAGCGGGTGCTGACCCAACTCTTCCCGGACGCGGTGATCGCCGACGACGAGGACGCGATGGCCTTCGGGCTCAACCTGGTCAGCGACGGCGCGAACGTGGTGCTCAACAGCGAGGCCACCCGCCTCGCCGGAAAGCTCAAGGCCGTCGGTTACACCCCGGTCCCCGTCGAGCTGGCCGAGCTGAAGAAGGGCGGCGGCAGTGTGAAGTGCTGCATCGCCGAACTGCGGCACTGACCCGCACTCCGCCACGTACGTCAGGGGCCGGCCTCCCGAACGGGAGACCGGCCCCTGACGTTGCTCCGGTAGGCGTTCAGCCCAGCGTGGCCAGCTCGTTGATCAGCACGTTCGACATGACCTGACCGTCGCGCTGCACCTCCCGCAGATACCACTTCTGCTGCGGGGTGCGCGGCTGGTTGAACTGCCAGATGCCGCGCGGGCTGTCGATCTGGCCGATCTTGCCCAGGGCCAGGTTGACCTGCTGCGGCGTCGGCTTCCCGCCGGTCAGCTGGATGGCCTGGTCGAGCACCTGCGCCGCGTCGTACGACGCCATGGCGTACGTGGTGGGCGTGACCTGGTGCTTCTTGCGGTAGGCCGAGGCGAAGACCCGGTTGGACGTGTTGTTCAGGTCGGCCGAGTAGTTCAGCGCGGTCTGGATGCCCAGCGCGTTGTCCTTCAAGTTGTCCAGCACATTGCCCTCGGTGAGGAAGCCGGGTGCGTAGATCGGCCCGGCGAACTTCTCACGCAGCTGCTTGATGAACTCCACCGCGGCCGCTCCGGCGAAGAAGCAGAAGACCGCCGTGGGCTTTTTGGCCAGTGCCTTGCTGATGTCCGCGGAGTATGTCGTCTTGCCAGGAGTGGGGGTGGCGTTGGTGTAGGTCACCGGGTCGCCGATGCGCGGGTCGGTGGTGCCGAACTCCTGCCGGAAGCCTCGCACCACGTCCGGGCTGCCGACGTTCTCCGGCATGATGATCGCGACGCGGCCGTTGGCCGGCAGTTGGTCGCGCAGGTAGCGGCCCAGCGCCCGGCCGGCCTCGTCCAGCACGTACGACGTCCGCCAGATGTAGAAGACGCTCTGCAGGCTGCTCGGTGAGGCGTTGGAGCCGATCAGCGGGACCCGGGCCTGCTCCACGGTGTCCCGGATGCCGACCATCACCGCCGAGTTGACCACCCCGGTGAGTGCCAGCACGCCCTGCTTGAGCAGGCCCTCGACGGCGGCCTTGCCCGTCTTCGCGGTGTCACCCTCGTCGGCGGTCAGCAGGTCCACCGGGTGGCCACCCAGCCGATGGTCGTGCAGGTCGAGGAAGATCTGGAAACCGTTGGTGATGTCGTCGCCGATGCTCTTGAAACCGCCGCTCTGCGGCGTGATCAGCCCGATCTTGATCGGGCTGCGGTTCGGGGTCGGCTGGGCCTCGGTGTCGGAGCCACACCCGGCGACGAACCCGGTGGTACCGAGCGCGGCCAACAGCTGGAGCGCCCGCCTGCGATTCATCTGCGACACCGAGTTCCTTCCGAGGAGCGTTGCAGGGCAGAACAACGCCCCTCCGGCGTTCTACCTGGTCCGCGACGCTGCGTCAATGGCTAATGATCATCCTGCATGGACCGCAGCGCATCAAGAACCCGAGGCCAGGCGGGAGACTTCGGGTCGATAAGCCCGAAATGCTCGCACCCGGGCAGTTCAACAAGGGAGATATCGGATCCCGCGACACGGGCCTCTGTGACGAAGTCCCGGCTCATCTCCGCCGGGACCTGCTGATCCTCTGAGCCATGAATGACTACTGTCCGTGTCCGGATGGGTACCAGCAATCGCGGATCCGCTGCCGCGTACCGGTCCGGAACCTCTGCCGGACCGCCGCCGAGCAACGCGGCCACCGCGCCAGAGTCCAGATTCCGCCGGTACGCCTCGCCCAGGTCGGCCACCGGAGCCAGGGCGAGCACCCCGCCCACCGTTGCCGGGGCGGCGGCCGCCGCGTACAGCGCCAGGTGGCCGCCGGCGGAGTGCCCGATCAGAATCGGCGCGGCCCGGGTCACCCGGCCGGGCATCGCCTCGGCGGCCAGCACGGGCAGCTCGGCCACCCCGGTCAGCACGTCGGTCAACGTGCCCGGCCAGCCACCCCCTGGCTGCCCGGTCCGCCGGTATTCCAGCTGCGCCACCGGGTAGCCGCAGGCGGCGAGGGCCGCGGCCAGCGGGCCGGTGTGCCGCCGGTCGTACTCGACCCGCCAGAAACCGCCGTGCAACACGACGACCAGCGGCCGCGCCGGGCCGGTTCCCGCCGGGCGCCGCAGGTCGGCCACCTGATCCGGGTGGTCGCCGTACGCCACGGTCCGGTCCGGCTCCGGTGCGGGACGGGTCAGCACGGCGCGTGGGTCGGCAGGCATGGCGTGACGGTAGCGCGCCCCGCCCGGGTGGTTCGGCCCCGGTAGTAGGTCCCGGGCGGCATGGGTGAAGCCCGCTGGGTAAAGATGGACCCCATGACCGAAGCGCGCTCAGCTGGACAGAACGACGAGCCCGGCCCCGACGACTCCGGCCACTCCGGCACCGTTGTGGTGGTCGGCCCAGACGGCCGGCCGATCGGCACGATGCAGACGGACGAGGGCCAGGGCGAGGACCCGACCCGCCTGGTCGAACAGCCGGCCAAGGTGATGCGGATCGGCAGCATGATCAAGCAGTTGTTGGAGGAGGTCAAGGCCGCCCCCCTCGACGACGCCAGCCGTAACCGGATGCGAGAGATCCACGAGCGGTCGATCGTCGAGCTCAAGGAGGGCCTCGCCCCCGAGCTGCGCGACGAGCTGGAGCGCATCTCGCTGCCCTTCGCCGAGGACAAGGCCCCCAGCGAGAGCGAGTTGCGGATCGCGCACGCCCAGCTCGTCGGCTGGCTGGAGGGCCTGTTCCACGGCATCCAGGCGGCCCTGGTGGCCCAGCAGATGGCCGCCCGGGTTCAGCTGGAGCAGATGCGGGGCGGCCGGCAGGCGCTGCCCAGCGGTCCCGGCGGAATGGTCCCCGGCATGCCGGGCATCGGCCAGCCGGGCGGCGGCGAGGGCCACAACACCGGCCAGTACCTCTGACCGACCGGTCACGGCCCGCTCAGCCCACCCCGAAGACCTTTTCCAGGTACGCCGCCACGCCGTCCTCGGAGTTCGCCGTCGTCACCTCGTCGGCGACCGCCAGGACGGCGGGGTGGGCGTTGGCAACGGCCACGCCCCGCCCGGCCCAGCTCAGCATCGGCACGTCGTTGGGCATGTCGCCGAAGGCCAGCACGTCCGCCGCGCGCACCCCGAGTCGGTCGCAGTACCAGTCCAGGCCGGCCGCCTTGGTCACCCCGGCCGCGGAGATCTCCACCAGGCCCGAGGATGACGAGTGCGTGGCCTCGGCCAGCCCCGCCACCGCTGCGGCGATCAGCTCGACGAAGGCATCCGGGTCCTGCTCGCCGGCCCGGGCGAGCAGCTTCACCGCCGGCACCGAGAGCAACTCCTCCGGTGTCTCGATCGGTCGGATGCCGTCCGGGTCGACGTCCCAGCGCAGCGGATAGTGCGCCTCGTGCCGCATCTCCCGACTGTTCAGGATCTCCACGGCGAAGCTGATGCCGGGCACCTCGGCGCGCAGCCTCCGAGCCACCTCGGCCAGGTGCTGCGGCGCGAGCGGATCGGCCCGCAGCACCTCATCGTTGAACGGGTCGTAGACCACGGCGCCGTTGGCGCAGACAGCCGGCAGCGGCTCGGCGAGTTGGTCGTACACCATCTTGAGCCAGCGGACCGGACGGCCGGTGACCAGAACGACCGGCGTGCCTCGCGCGGAGATCCGCGCGAGCACGTCGGCGGTGCGCGGGCTGACCGTGCGGTCGTCGCGGATCAGCGTGCCGTCGATGTCGGTGGCGATGAGCCGGGGTGTCTCTCCCATCACCGGGACAGTAGCCGGTCCAGATACACCGCCACCCCGTCGTCGTCGTTGCGCAGGGTCACCTCGTCGGCGGCGGCCCGGACGTCGGTGTGGGCGTTGGCCACCGCCACCCGCGACCAGCCAGCCCACTCGAACATCGGTAGGTCGTTGGGCATGTCACCGAAGACCAGGACGTCGGCCGGGTCGACCCCGAGGGTCTGCGCCACCACGGTCAGCCCGCTCGCCTTGTCCACACCGGGCGGGCAGATCTCGATGAAGCCGAGCCCGGCCTGGGTGAGCGTGGCGACCTCCGGCGGGACGATCCGGCGGGCCACCGCCAGCAGTTCGTCCACGTGGTGGTCGGCGGTCCGGGCGAACGCCTTGATCACGTCGCTGGAGAGACACTCCGCGCGGCTGCGCGCCTCGAACCGGTCCTGGTAGGGCCAGCTTTCGTGGTAGTCGCCCCAGAGCGGCGCGTCGTGCTCGTCGGACGCCTCGACCATCACGGTCAGCGGGCCGACCTCGGCCTCCAGGTCGGCGAGCAGCCGGGCCAGCACCTCGGCGGGCAGCCGCTCGTCGCGGAGCACCAGCGGACCGGTCGGGTCGCTCTGGTCGACCACCCGTCCGCCGCCCGCCATCACCAGGAAGTCGGCGGCGCGGATGTCGTTACGGGTCAACTCGGTCAGCCGAGGGCCGCGACCGGTCGCGCCGACCACCGGGATTCCGGCGGCCCGCACCCGGTCGAGCACCCCGTGGGTGTACGCGGAGACGGTGTCATCGCTGCGCACCAGCGTGCCGTCCAGGTCGGTCGCGATCAGCTTGGGTAGTCCCGGGCGGGTCATCGTTCCTCCTTCGCCCGCCGCGCGTCGCAACCTGCCGTGCGGTCTCAAAGCCGAGGCCCGGCGTGACGGCGGGCAGCAACCGTACCTCGCGAAAACGGCCCCAACCACGGCATTCAGGCAAACAGGGCGCCAACAGCGACACCCCCGGGGTGTCCCCCAACCCCCACGCGATCTTGCACTTTCGGTCGCCGTGATGCGTGAGATGCACCTTATGTCGAGGCAGGAGGTGCAAGATCGCGCCGGGGAGAGCGGGTCGCGGTCAATCAGGGCGGGCGAACGGGGCGGCCGGGGTGACGGTCAGGTCGGCCGGCGCGGGCAGGCCGTCCTCCTGAACCGGGTCACGGTCTCGGCGGCGCCGCCAGGTACGTGTCTCGGGCACATTCGGGGGCTGGTCGCCCTCGGGTGGGCCGGGCGGTGCGGCTGGAGCCAGTCGCAGCGCCGCGCCGAGCAGCAGGCAGGCGGCGAACGCCATCACCAGGCCGCGTCCGTATTCGACCCGGAAGCCGTCCTGAAGCGCGTAGAAGAAGTTGCGCTGACCGGGATCGTCGAGGGTGGCCGTGGCGGCGACCAGCAGCGCCAACAGGGCGCCGGCCAGAGTGAGACCGGTCAGCCGGGCGTTCGGTCGCACGGCCGCCGTGCCCCGCAGGGCCAGCACCACGGCGCAGACGAGGCCGAGAAGCCCGACCAGGTAACCAACCCCGAAGCCGCCGACCTCGGACACCCCGGCGGGCACCTCGATCGTGGTGTCCCCCTCGGGCCCGCCGTTCGGCAGGCTCATCACCAGCCACTCACCGATCATCGAGGCGACCCCGGCCACCGCGCCCAGACCGGCGAGCAGCAGGGGGAGCCGAGGATCTCGCGTGAGGCCGGCCAGGGACCAACCGAACCGGTGCCGCGGGCCCGGGTCGACAGCACCCCACTCGATCACGGCTGGACCCTCGGACCGGTCGCCCTGGCGTGGGATCGGAAGCTCCTCGGACATCGGCCACCCCTCCGCCGGTCACGGACCTGGGTCGAATCATGGCACAGCCGGCTGGCGGTGACCGGGATCGCAGGGCGGGCATCGTGCCGGTCGGTCGCTCGACGGTCACCTTTCCGCTAGCGTTCTCCTCATGCCTATCCGTACCGCTTCAGCACAATGGCAGGGCAATCTCACCGAGGGCTCCGGCACCGTTCGCACCGGTAAGGGCGGTTTGTCGGGCAACTACTCCTTCAAGTCGCGCTTCGAGGAGGGCGAGGGCACCAACCCCGAGGAGTTGATCGCCGCCGCGCACGCCGGCTGCTTCTCGATGGCGTTCTCGAAGGCGCTCGCCGACGCTGGCTCGACCGCCACCTCGGTCGAGACCACCGCCAAGGTCCACCTGGACAAGACCGACGCCGGGATGACCGTGACCCGGATCGACCTGGAGACCGTCGGCCAGGTCCCGGGCATTGACGACGCGGAGTTCCAGAAGCTCGCCGAGGCCGCCAAGGCCAACTGCCCGATCTCCCGGCTGCTCTCGCCGGGCGCCGAGATCACTCTCAACGCCCGTCTGGCTGCCTGAGCCGGTCGACCCACACCCGCTCGTTCACGGTCAGAGTTTCCGCCCGCCCCTGGGCGGTCACTCTCTCCGTGGACCCGCGGGTCCGGTCAGCGGCACCGTGACCGGGCCGGCCGGACCCGCCATCGGGCAGAATGGGTGAGGTGCCGGTGGAAATGACCCGCGAACACTTCGAGGAACTCGTCGCCGATGCCCTCGACGAGGTGCCCGAGGAACTGCTCGGCCTGATGAGCAACGTGGTGATCCTCGTCGAGGACGACCCGCCGCAGGGCGAGCCCGATCTGCTCGGCCTCTACGAGGGCCACGCGCTCACCGATCGCGGCTGGGGCTACTCCGGCGTACTGCCGGACCGGATCTTCATCTACCGACGTCCGATCCTGCGGATCTGCGACAACGACGACGATGTCGTCGATGAGGTGGCGGTGACCGTGGTGCACGAGATTGCCCACCACTTCGGCATCGACGATGCGCGACTGCACGCGCTGGGCTGGGGCTGACCCGGCCGGCTCACCGCCTGCCGCGCCACGCCGCTCGGCCGAAGGCCCTTGGTTGCCCTGGTCGCCTACCTTCAGTGCAGCTACCGCGACTCTTTCAGGAGGCACTTCCATGCGCAGCGAGCTGTTCTCCGCGGAAAATCTGGAGAAGGAGTCCGCGCAGCCCGGCATGCGGCTGCAAAACTCCAAGATGTTGAAGATCGAGCTCAACGGCGAGGCGATGGCCCGGGTCGGGTCGATGGTCGCCTACCAGGGAAACGTGCAGTTCCAGGCCCTGGGCTCGGGCGGGCTCGGCAAGTTTCTCAAGCAGAAGCTCACCGGCGAGGGCGTTCCGCTGATGAAGGTCTCCGGCCAGGGTGACGTCTTCCTCGCTGAGCTGGCCAAGGACGTGCACATCATCGACCTGGAGCCGGGCGACGCCCTCTCCATCAACGGCTCCAGCGTGCTCGCCTTCGACTCCACCCTCCAGTACGACATCAGGATGGTCGGCGGCGCCGGGATGGCCTCCTCGTCCGGCCTGTTCAACTGCGTGTTCAGCGGCTACGGGCGGATCGCCATCACCACCAAGGGTGCCCCGGTGGTGCTGAATGTGGACGCCCCGACGTACGTCGACCCGCAGGCCGTGGTCTGCTGGTCGGCCAACCTGCAGACCGGCTACCACCGGGCCGAGCAGCTCGGCCTCGGCACGCTGCTGGGTCGACGCACCGGTGAGGCGTTCACCATGAGCTTCGCCGGCCAGGGCTTCGTGGTGGTGCAGCCGTCCGAGGAGCCGCCGGTCATGGGCAGCGGCCAGCAGCAGCAGGAGGGCGGCCTGCTCGGCGGTCTGCTGAGCTGAGCGCAGCGGCGGGGGCGCTCCCGGACTGCGGGGGCGCCCCCGCCCGGTCAGGTCAACTCACCGGTACGCAGGCGGGCCAGCCAGGCCGCCGCGTCCGCGTAGTCCCTGTCAGAGAGGCCCGCCGGCGCGGGCACCGGCCGCTCGCCCGCCGCCGCGGCCCATCGGTGCCGGGGGTACGAGCCCAGGAAGCGGACGTCGGCGCAGACCCGGCGCAGCCCCTGCAACGCCTCGCCCAGGCGTACGTCGGCCACGTGCCCGGTGCAGTCCAGAAAGAAGACGTACCGGCCCAGCGCCTCGCCGGTCGGACGGGACTCGATCCGGGTCAGGTTGACTCCCCGGACGGCCATTTCCATCAGCACCGACAGCAGTGCGCCGACCCGGTCGTGGGCCATGTAGACCGCGAGCGAGGTGAGGTCGTCGCCGGTCGGCGGCGGGGGCGGCCCGGGGCGGGAGACCAGCGCGAACCGGGTCACCGCGTCGGGATGGTCCGCGATCTTGTCGGCGAGCACCGTGAGTCGGTGCCGCGTCGCCCCGATCGGCGCGCAGACCGCCGCGTCGAACTCGCCTGCCCCAGCGCCGACGGCGGCCGCGCCGTTGGAGAGCACGTCGACCACGACCGCGTCGGGCAGGTGCGCACGCAGCCAGCCCCGGCACTGTGTGGACGCCTGCGGGTGGGCCGCCACGCTGCGGACCGAGGTCAACGAGGTGCCCGGCCGGGCGGCGAGCACGAACTCCACCGGCAGGACCACCTCTCGGGTGATCACCAGCGGCTCGCCCTCGGCCATCTCGTCCAGTGTGACGCCCACCGCGCCGCCGATCGAGTTTTCCAGCGGCACCAGCGCGGCGTCGGCGTCCCCGGCCCGGACGTTGTCCAGCGCCTCCCCGACGCTGCGGGCAGGCGTACGGTTGCCGCGCTCGGCGGCGGGGACGGAGCGCAGGGCCTGCTCGGCGAAGGTGCCCTCCGGCCCGAGGTAGACGAAGCGCGTCGGCGGTGTTCCCGGCATGCAGAACAGCCTACGCACCCGGCCGGATGGCCGGACCGGCGTCGCAGGCAAGGGCGCGAATCCCGGCCGGGCCGGTGGCGCGTACCTCGATGGTGCAGACGTCAGTGCCGGCGGTGACCAGCACCGGTGCGGTGGGCTGACCCCGGGTGACCACCTGGAGTTCCTCATGCCCGGTCACCTCCAGCACGGTGAACTGCCAGTCACCGGCGCAGAGCGGCCCGGTGCTCACCTGGACCCGGACGTTGGCCGGGAGCACTCCTGCCCGGCCGCGCAACAGTTGCACCACGCGCTGCCCGGTCGGCCCGTTCCGGCAGGCCGTCGCGACCAGCCCGGCGTCCGGAGTGGGCGTGACCGCACGGATTGGCGGTGCGGTGGCGGGTGCGGTGCTCGGGCCGGGTGTCGTCGGGGCTGCGGTGCGAGTGGGTACGGCCGTCGGCTCCCCCAGCCCGGGTGGGGCGCCACAGCCGGCCAGCATCACGACGGTGAGCAGCGCGAGCACCACCGGCAGGATCCGGGCCGCGGGCCGCGCAGGGACGCGGTCGGCCGCGTGGTCGCGAGTCGCCGGTGGGATGTGGATCGTCGCCTGCGGTGGGGGAGACGCGGGGCGGGGCGGGGTGAACGGCACGGGCCGATCCTCGGGACATCGGAGAGTTCTTCGCGGCCGGGGTGGCCGAGCCCATCGTAGGGTGAGCGGCCGGCCGGGTGAAGCTCAGCCGATGACGCGGTGCCCGGCGCGCTGCAGCGCGGCCGTGCCCTCGGTCAGCCGGACGGCGGGCACCAGCAGGTAGTCGGTGTCAAAGGTGGAGAACGTGACCGCGTTGACCCGTGCCTCGGCGAGTGGGTCGACGAGCGCGGCCAGGCTGCCGGTGCTGGCCAACTCCACCGGGGCGGTGACCCGAAGACAGCGCCAGGCGGTCTCCACCACGGCCTGCGCCGGAGCCCGGTCGGTCGGGCAGATCACGGAGATCCCGTCGGAAGTCCAGCTCACCGTGACCACGTCGGTGCCGCGCAGCCCACTCGACAACGCGTACGGCAGGGTGGCGCCGGCGGCCAACCGGCACACAGTGTATTCCCCCGGCAGTAGAGCGATATCGAGCATGAGGGCACCTTACGGCCTCCGGCGGGGCCGCCCCGGCAACGCCGCATGCGGCGAAGGACACACTCCGCCGCAGGTCAGACCTCGGAGAAGAAGGTGAGCGAACCGGCGACGGCGCCGTCGGTGAGCAACGGGGTGGAGATCGCGTCGACGGTCGCGTCGGAGCTGCTCGCCGAGGCGGCCTGCACCCGGAGCAGCCCGCGGGCGAGTCGGCCGGAGGAGAGCGCCAGCAGGGGCGGGATCATGTCGATCTCGGCCTCGGTCAGCTCGCCCCGGTTGGCCGTGAAGTCGAGTAGGCGCAGCCCGCCGTCGAGCAGCGGTCGCCCGATCAGGCCGTCCGGCTCGCCCAGACAGAGCAGCGCGCAGCCGGCCGTGGAGATCGCCACCACCCGGGTGGCCGCGTCGATCAGCAGGCACGGCTCATCGGCCCGGGAGACTGTCGAGGACCATTGGCCGACATTGTCGGACTCCGGCTCTGTCGAGGCCCGCGCCGCCGGCACGAACGCTTCCGAGAGCGAAAGTTCGACGTGGGCCACCGCGCCTCCTATGTACTCCGAACGACTGTCCACGCTAGCGGGTCGCCGACGGAATCACCGAGCGCACCGGGTCACCGGGCCGCACAGCCTGAACCGAGGCGGCCGGTGACGGCGCGGAAACCGGTGAGGTGGACGGGGGGACCGGAGCCGCGTGGCGTCGCTGGTGACGTTACCGGTGGTGGGCCGGCTTGTCAGCGGCCGTTCGGCCCTCGTCATACCACCGGTAGTCGGCCGTTGGACGGTAAGTGCCGTTCAGCCAGGTGCCAGGGTGCTGTGCGACCCGGGAAAGCTTCTCGGCGGTGGCGGGGCTGATCCGGCTGCCACCGGCCACGAGGAGCCGGTCCAGCTCCCGGTGAGTGGCCATCAGACAGTCCTTGGGAAGGCCGTAGACACTGATCACGCCGGAGCCGACGAAGGTCAGCACCGGCGTCACCGGAACGGGCAGCCCCACCGCGTCGGACAGGGCCTTGCTGGCCCGTCTGGCGTCCCGTCGGGACTCGGCCACGTACGGCGGACGCTTGCCGTTGATCTGCACGACGTCCCCGGCGACGAGCACCCTGGCCCGGCCGTGGTCGGCGATGGTCACGGCGAAGAGGCCACTCGGCCCGATGGCGAGGAACCCGGCACGCTCGTCCTGACCGCGGTCGAGGACGTCGGCCACGTCGGTACGCGGCCACTCGATGACGTGCCAGGCGGGCCCGAGGTGGTCGAGTTGACCCAGTGCCCGCGCCCCGGCCGCCTCCAGTCGACGCGTACCCCGCTCGGCCCGACGGCGGCGGGCCCATTCGAGAGGTGTCGGACGGATCGGTTCGAGAACCCCCGGCGACTCGACGCGGGGGTGTGGCACCGCGACGGGCGGCAGTGCCCGAGCGGACGGTACGGCTCGTCGTGCGGGAAAGACAGTCATCGCGACCTCCGGCAAAAGGTCCCTCGAAGTTATGTCCTCACTACCCTACGTCGCCACTACCCGTGTTCGGCAAGCCGGAACGCCGGAGTGACTGTGGATGAATGCCATATTCATCCCCAGTTCTTTTATCGGATACTGCCAAACCCTGCCCTACGCTGCGGGAGTGACCCACTACGTCGACAGTGAAGTCGGCCGGCTCGGCACCGTACTGCTGCACCGGCCCGGCCCCGAACTGGCCCGACTCACCCCTCGCAACAACGACTCGCTCCTGTTCGACGCGATCCCCTGGGTCGGGCGGGCCCAGGAGGAGCACGACGCGTTCGCCGCCGCCCTGCGCGAGCGCGGGGTCGAGGTCCTCTACCTGGCCGCCCTGCTGACCGAGACGCTGGCCGTCGCGGAAGCCCGTGCCGAACTCACCGAGCAGGTGCTGCGCTCCCGGCGACTCGGCGACACCCTGCGGGCCCGCGTCGCCGACCACCTCTCCTACCTGGACCCGGCCGCCCTGGCCGACGTACTCACCGCCGGGCTGGCCCACGAGGAACTGCGGATCAGCTCAGAGCGGCCGGGTGGGCTGGTCTACACGCTGATGGACCGACAGGACTTCGTCATCGACCCGTTGCCCAACCTGCTGTTCACCCGCGACTCCTCGCTGTGGATCGGCGATCGGGTCGGTGTCACCAGCCTGGCCATGCCGGCCCGTAGCCGCGAGACCACCCTGACCGACGCCATCTACCGCCACCATCCACGCTTCGCCGGCACCGAGTTCGTCTACCGCCCGAACCTCGAGCACCTGGAGGGCGGGGACGTGCTGCTGCTCGCACCCGGGGTGCTGGCGGTCGGGGTCGGCGAGCGGACAACGCCGGCCGGAGCCGAACGCCTCGGCCGGCAGGTCTTCGCCGCCGGCCTGGCCCACACCATCCTGGTGGTGCCGATCGCCCAGAAGCGCGCCACCATGCACCTCGACACCGTCTGCACGATGGTCGACGTGGACGCCGTACTGATGTATCCCAACATCGCGAGCACGCTGTCCGCGTACACCGTGATCGCCGGCTCGGACGGTGCGGACCCACGGGTGGACGGGCCCGCGCCGTTCCTGCGGGCCGCCGCCGACGCGATGGACCTCGACCTGCTCCGGGTCATCGACACCGGGCTGGATCCGGTCACCGCGGAACGCGAGCAGTGGGACGACGGCAACAACATGCTCGCTCTGGCGCCCCGGCTCTGCGTCGGCTACGAGCGCAACACCGAGACCAACGCCCAGCTGGAGCGGGCCGGCATCGAGGTGATCCCGATCGCCAGTTCCGAGCTGGGCTCCGGCCGGGGCGGGCCGCGCTGCATGTCCTGCCCGATCACCCGCGACCCCTTGCCAGGGAAGGGACCCTTGTCAGCGCCTACCGCGTGACAAGGGGCCCCTTCCTGACGTCGTCAGCGGAGGGTGAGCTGGCGGCCGAGCAGACCCTGTCGGGCCCGCCGGCCGGCGGCGTCGAGCGGGTCGGTGGCGGTGAGCGCTTCGGCGTACCGCTTGGCGAACTGCGCCACCGGCTCCTCCCACTCGGCCGCCGGAGTCTTCTCGGGCAGGTCCCAGACCGGCACCAGCCGACCGTGCGCCCGGAACATGCCGGCGAACCTGGTCTGCTCGCCCAATGGCAGCGTGCCGGCCGCGCCGAGGCGGGCCAGCGCGTCCAGGGCGGCGTCCTCGTCGTCCGGCAGCACCCAGCGCACGTGTGCCTTCTCCGGGACCTGGCACCAGTACGCGGCCTTGGCCGCGGTCAGCCGCACCGTCGGGTAGATGGCCGCGTTCGCCCGCTCCAGCGACGCCTGGACGGTCGGATCATCGGCGGCCCCGGGATCGAGCCAGAAATCGAAACCGTCGTGCATGGTGATGTCCAGCGGCCCGTCCACGAGGATGTCCTGCAGGCGGGGGCCGGGGCCAGGCAGCGGCGGCACGGTCACCTGGCCACCCGGCTCGGCCCGCAGCCCGCAGAGCAGTGCCTCGGCCAGGTCCCGGGAGACGTCACCGGACTGCTGGTGGCGCTGAAGACCGATCAGCACCCGGCCGTCCGGCTTGGTGATCGCCGGGGCGGCCATCGGCAGCACCGTGGCGAGCGTCACCGACCGGTCACCGAACTCCTCGACCAGGGCGGGCGCCAGCCGCAGCGGCGCGGAGGCGGCGGGGACCAACTCGCGCAGCGCGATCCACTCGGACTCGTCGACCAGCCCTTCGAACGGATGCGGCACGAAGACGTCGCGTACCTTTTCTCGGCGGGGGGCGGTGTCGGCGGCGGTGCGCTGGCTCTTTCGACGCTTGCTCACGGCGTCACAGCCTAGAGCCCCGACCGGCTCGCCGCGGGCGGGACCCGCCCGAGCCGCACTCAGCCCGCCGGCACCAGGTCGGGTCGGGGTGTCGGCGCCGGGTCGAACTCCGCCCAGACGCGCTGGCCCATGCCGTCCCGCTCGACGCCCCAGCGGGTGGCCAGACCGGCCACGATGTGCAGCCCTCGCCCGTCCGCCGCGTCGGGTCTGGCCGTCCGGAGCCGTGGCCCGGTGCTCGCGCCGCCGTCGGTGACGCTCAGCTGGATCAGTGCGCCCTCGGCCGAGGGCCGCAACCGCCAGGCCACCCGGATCACCCCACCGGGCAGAGGTCTGGCGTGCCGCACCGCGTTGCCCACCAGCTCCGCGAGCACCGCGATCAGATCCGCGAGGAGCGTCGGGGGTACGACGTCCGCCAGCTCACCGGCGAGCCGGTGCCGGGCCAGCCGTGCCCCGCCCGGGTGGTGGGGAACCACCACGCACCACGCCCGGTCCCTCGCTGCCGCTGCCACCGTCGCCTCCCCGTCTCGCCACCGCGGTCAACCGCGCGGTAGCCGCACTTCCGCGACCGTACCGCCGCCGGTCCTCGGACGTAGGGATACCCATCCATTCTGCTGTTCAACGATTCGGCGGACGAGATAGAGGCCGAGCCCTGCCCCGGGGTAGCCGCGCCGGTCGCCGGACTCGCCCTGCCAGAACCGGTCGAACGCCCGCTCCACGTGCTCGGGTCGGATGCCGATGCCCTGGTCGCTGACCCGGAACGCCACCAGGTGACCGTCGAACGAGGCGGTGATCTCGATCGGGGAATCCGGTGCCGAGTACTTGCCGGCGTTGGTCGTCAACTCGGTCAGCACAGTGGCCAGGCTGGGCCGATGGCCGAGCGCCTTGGGCAGGTCGGTCGGGAGGAGGAGCACCATCCGGCGACGCAACTCCGCCGGCAGGTCCACGACGGCGGAGCGCAGCGCCTCGCCGAGGTCGAACGGGGTGGGCGGGTCGTCCCCCGGCCCCGCCTCGGCCGCCGAGCTGAGGAGACGGTCGACCAACCGGGCCAACTCGTTGGCGCGTTGCCCGATCACCCGGGCAGCCTGCCGTCGGTCGACGTCGGTCAGCGACTCCCAGTGGTCGGTGAGGGTGTCCGCGTACCCCTTGATCACGGTGACCGGGGTGCGCAGCTCGTGGCTGGTCACCGCGACGAACAGCTCCCGGTCGTGGTCGCGGCGCTGCTGGTCGGTGATGTCGCGGAAGGTGACCACGCGCAACGTGCCCGGCCCGGGCAACTCGCCGGAGGTGATCCGCAGCCAGCGGCCGTCCGGCATCCGGTGGTCCCGAACCTGACCGGAGGGCGGCAGGGGGAACGGCAGCGGGCGGCTCAGCGCCTGCTCGGCCGGCCGGCCGGTGACCTGGGCGGCGGCTGGGTTCCAGAGTCGGACGTGTCCGTCCCGGTCGACGACGGCCAGCCCGTCGGCGAGCGCCGCCACCACTGGGCCGTCGCCGTGTACCGGAAGGCCGCTCTGGTCGCCGTACATGTGCGCGACGCAGGACGCGAGGTAGGCGACCACCGCCTGCTGCTCGGTGCCCGGTTCGTCCTCGCCCGGATAGAGCGCGTGCAGGCTGCCGACGGTGTGGCCGCCGATCTCGGCCCGGGAGACCACCATCCAGTGCAGGCCGCTGTCAGCCAGCTCGCCGGCCAGTTTGCCGTTGAGGTGGCGCACCCGAGCCTGGCGCACCCGTGGCCCGGCGAGCAGGCAGACGGTGTCCGGGTCGTCGGCCGCCAGCGGACGGCCGAGGGCCCATTCCGCCGCGCCGGTCACGGCGATCACGCGACCGCCGGTCGGACCGAACTCGACGAACGCCATACCGGTCGCGCCGAGTGCCGGCTGGACCACCCGGAGCAGCCGGGTGAGGACCGGCAGGCCCGCGTCCCCAGAGTTGATCATCTCGATCACGACGGTGTGGCCGGCGATGAGAGCGGGGAAGTCAATACGCTCCGGCATGTGCCGAGTCTGCCCCGCCGACCCGGATTTGGGCACCCCGCCCGGTCAGCGGCCCAGCCGGGCGAGGGCGTACGCCGGCCGATCGGTGATGATCCCGTCGACCCCGGCGGAAAGCACCAGCTCCAGGTCGGTCGGCTCGTTGACCGTCCAGACGTACACCTGGTTGCCGCCCGCACGCAGTGCGGGCAGCAGCTGCGGGCGGGCCCGGACCAGGCTGATGCCCGGTCCGGCGACACGGGTGCCGAACGGCAGCCGCCCCAACCGCAGCCAGCGCGGCAACACCTCCAGCAACAGCACCGTGGGCAGCGCCGGCGCGAGCTCGCGTACCCGGCGGACGGCCAGCGGGGAGAACGACATGACGGTGACCTGCACCGGGTCGTCCGGCGCCGGGTCGGCCAGCCCGTACCGGCGCAGCATGCTGACCAGTCGTCGTTCCACGTTCGAGCCGTAGCGGGACGGGTGCTTCGTCTCCACCAGCAGCCGGACCGGCCGGCCGGCGGCGAGCACCGCGTCCAGCAACCGGGCCAGGGTCAGCAGCCGGGTGTGCGACTCATCCGGCGGTAGGTCCCCGTTCGGCGCGCTGCCCGGATGCCACGAGCCGTAGTCCAGCGCGTCCAGTTCGGCGAGCGTGCGCGCGCTGACCAGACCGCGACCGTTGCTGGTGCGGTCGAGCCGTCGGTCGTGCACGCAGACCAGGTGCCCGTCCCGGGTCAGCCGGACGTCGCACTCCAGGCCGTCGGCACCCTCGTCGAGAGCGCGCAGGTACGCGGCGAGGGTGTGCTCGGGAAGGTCGTACGAGGCGCCGCGGTGCGCGAAGACCAGTGGGCCACCCATTCCGGCAGCCTCAGATGACCTGGCCGGGCTGCCCGTTCGCGTCGACCACCGGCCGACCGACCGCGGCCCACTGGCGCATCCCGCCGTCGGCGTTACGCACCTGCTCCCAGCCGTTGTTGATCAGGTAGGCGACGACCTGGGCGGAACGCCCGCCGGAGCGACAGACGACCGCCACGTCCCGGTCGGTCGGCACCTCCGCGAGCCGGGCCGGCAGCTCCATCATCGGCAGATGGTGGGCGGTGGGGGCATGACCAGCCGCCCACTCGTCGTCCTCCCGCACATCCAGCAGGTAGGTCTCGGCGGCGATTTCGGTCACGGGCACGGTGGGAACCTGGGGTCCGAACACAGGAAGCAACACTAGATCCTCGTGGGCCGGTTCGGCACCGACCCGGCCGTCGGCACCATCACAACCGGGTCACCCAACGGGGGTTGGCCTGCGCCCAGGCCGGCATTCGTGTGCCGCGAACCGCCTCGAAGAGCCCATTGCCCCCGTTGTCCAGCACCACGTACGAGACCTCGCCGATGCTCTGCGGCGCGGAGGGCACCTGGACGCCGCGCATCCCGTCGGGCGGCAGCGCGCGTAGCGCGAGGAGCAGGTCCTCCAGGGGTACGCCGTTGGTGTCGACGGTCAACGAGCTGCCGACCGCCCGGAGCACCTGGTCCATCTTGACCGGATCGCTGCGCAGGTCCGCCTTGCCGGCGCTGTCCAGCATCGCCCGGAGCAACTGTTGCTGGTGGTGCTGCCGGTCGTAATCACCGCCGGGTAGGTCGTAGCGCTGTCGTACGTAGTCCAGCGCCTGCGCCCCGTCCATTTTCTGGCAGCCGGTGGGAAATACCCGGTTGGTGTGGATTGAGCGGACCTCGGTGTCCACGCACATCTCCACCCCGCCGAGCAGGTCGATGACCTTCCGGAAGCCGGAGAAGTCGATCAACGCGGCACCGTCGAACCGGATTCCGGTGAGCCGGTTCAGGGTGGCGGAGAGCAGTTGGGCACCGGCCTGCCCGCCGCCGCCGTGCTCGTACGCGGCATTGATCTTGTCCTGGCCGCCACCGAACCCGTTCGCGGGCGGGATGGCGACCAGCAGATCACGCGGAATGGAGATCAGGTAGGCCTCCCGCTGCCCGGCAGGCACGTGCACGATGAGGATGCTGTCCGAGCGTTGGTCCGGTCCGCTGCTGCCCGGGCGCCGATCAGAGCCGACCAGAAGGTAGTTGAGGGGCCCGTGCAGGTCGGTCCGGTCGGTGCGGGCGTCGGGGGCGAGTAGTTGTTCCTTGGTCACCGTGCGGTCGTACCGGTGGCTGAGCGTCTTGAGCCCGGCCACGGCGAGCCCGGCCAGCAGGACGAGGGCCAGGCCGATGCCGAGCAGGATCCGCGACCCACGGGCGCTGCCTGATCGGGCGGACGGGGCCGCTCCGGCCCGGCCCGCTGCGTTCCGTCCCCACCTGGGCGTGACCGCCTCCCCGCAGCCGGTACGTGAAACCTACTCACGCCAGCCTAAGGACGGTGACGGCGTCGTCGCTGACTTTCCGCGACTCCCGGCCTCACTTCCGGGTGGAGATCACCTCGGGGTGGGTGAAGACGAACTCGGCGAGCTTGTCCTGCTTGACCGCCCGGAACATCGCCATCGTCTCTTCGTTCAAGCCCTCGGTGTTGTTGCCGTTGGCGTTGAAGGTGCCGTTGTTGGTCTTGAGCATCGTCAGCTCGTTGGCGGTGACCCCGCGCATGGTGAAGATGAGATCTTCGATCTTGGCGCCGCCGGTGTCCAGTACGAGCGACTTGCCCGCCGCCTTGGTCAGCTGATTCAGCTTGGCCGGGTTGGTCAGCATGCCGCCGTCGGTGGCCTTCTTGGCCATCGCCTTGATCAGCTGCTGCTGGTTCGCCTGTCGGTCGTAGTCGCCGTTGCGGAGGGACTTGCGCTGCCGGGAGTAGTCGAGTGCCGCCCAGCCCTCCATCTCCTGGCAGCCCTTCTTGTGCACCAC
Organism: Micromonospora sp. NBC_01638; assembly: GCF_045209745.1. Classification (NCBI taxonomy): domain Bacteria; kingdom Bacillati; phylum Actinomycetota; class Actinomycetes; order Micromonosporales; family Micromonosporaceae; genus Micromonospora; species Micromonospora sp. NBC_01638. Next base: position 2,152,046 of record NZ_CP109273.1, on the reverse strand, counting down.
CGGGGTCCGCGACTTGCCGGTCTTCTTGGCGTCCGCGTTCCACATCGGCTTGCCGTCGACGTACGACATGTGCAGCGACTTGACCTCCTGACTGACGCAGATGCGCACCGTGCCCAGGGTGTCGATGACGTTCTTGAAGCCGCCGAAGTTGATGATCGCCGCGCCGTCGAAGCTGATCCCGGTGAGCCGCTTGATCGTCTGCGCCATGAGCTGCGCGCCACCCTCCCAGCCACCGCCGTTGGCGGCGCCGGCCTGGAACGCGGCGTTGATCTTTCCGGTGCCGCCACCGTAGCCGCTCTTCGAGAACGCCGGGATCTGCGCCTCGGTGTCCCGGGGGATCGAGATCAGATACGCCTGATCATGCGTGGCCGGGATGTGCAGGATGATGATGCTGTCCGACCGGACGTCATCGGCGGCCCAGCGCTCCCGGGCGTCCACGCCGAGCAGCAACATGTCGATCGGGCCGTCCAGGCTCGCGCCGCCCTCGGCGTCGGACTTGCCGGCGTCACCCAGCAGGTTGCGCTGCGCGATGTCGCCGGTCGCCTGCCCGATCAGCACCTTGCTGCCGACGATGGCCACCCCGCTGCTGAGCATCAGCACCGCACCGAACACCACCGTCAGCCGGGCCCAGAGTGGGTCCTTGCGTCTGGTTCGCTTCTTCGACCCACCGCCACCCGCGCGGTCGCCGCCGCTGCCGGGCGGGCGACCGCCCGGCCCGCCGCCCGACGAGCGCGGCTGCGCTGGTATGGCCGCAGCAACCCGGCCGCTGGGCGCGGCGGACCCGGGGGACGAAGGGCGACGACTGGCCTGAACCGGCATTCGTGCTCCAGCTCGTGATCAGGAGGGGGAGGCACCACTGTACGTACATCAAATCGACTTGGCGAGTTCAGCCCGGGTCAATCCGGACGCCGATTTTCTCGAATCCAGTCGAACGTCGCCGCTCGATGACCCGAACGGCCGGGTGGCCGCAGGGCCGCCGACAGCCGTACCGGCAGGCCACCCGCCCGTACGGTCAGCCGCCGTTGTTGCCCTTCGGCGGGTTGGCCGTGACCCAGTCCGCCATGGTGTCCCCCGACATGGCCCGGTACATGGCGAGCGCCTTCTCCCGGTCGGAGACCACCACCGACTCGCCGTTGATCGTGTCGCTGCCCGAGTTCGGGCTGGTCACGAAGGTGAGGTTCTGGCCGCGCAGGTTGCGGAACTGCAGTGCCATGTCTGTAACCGAGAAACCCTGATCGACGGTTACGGCCGCGGTCACCGCCTGGAGAAAGTCGTTGAGCTTCTTCGGGTTCGCCAGCGTGCCGGTGCTCGCCGCCTTGTCCATCAGCGCCCGAAGGAACTCCTGCTGGTGCCGCATGCGGGCGAAGTCCCCGTCCGGAAACTGCTTGCGCTGCCGAATCCAGTCCAGCGCCTCCGCGCCGTCCATGTGGTTGGTGCCCTTGGTGAACGTCCGATACGGCTTGTGGATCGAGGTGACGGTCCGCTCCACCTCGAGGTCCACCCCGCCGAGGGCGTCCGTGACCTCCTTGAAACCGCCGAAGTCGATCGCCATCACGTGGTCGATCCGAACGTCGGTGAAGCACTCCACGGTACGTACCGCCAGCGGCAGCCCACCGAACGCGAACGCCGCGTTGATCTTCGCGCGCTGGCCGGAGCCGCAGTCCGCGCCGGCGCTCTCCGGGATCGGCACGTAGAGGTCACGCGGGATGGAGACCAGGTACGCCTCCTGGTGGTCGGCCGGAATGTGCATGACGATGATCGTGTCGGCGCGCCACTGACTCTTGGTGTCGACCGGCGCGTCCGGGTCCCGCGAGTCGCTACCGACCAACAGGATGTTCAGTGCACCGTCGACGGTCTTGACCGGCCGGCCACCGGTGATCTCCGCGAACGGGTCCGTGCGGGCCAGGTCACTGTTGAGGTTGCGGGCGTACAGCCAGGCACCGACGCCGCCGAGCAGCGCCAGCACCAGCACCGCGATCCCCCCCACGAGGGCGATCCGACCCCAGCGCGGTCGGGGGCCACGCCGCCCCGGCCCGCCGACGCCACCCGGCCCGCCGGGTCCTCTCGGCCCCGCCGGGCCGCCGGACCTGGGCACCTCCTCGTCGTACGACGGGTAGAAGCGCGCGTCGGTCGGACGGGCACGCCCGGAGGCGCCCCGATCGGGGCCAGGCACCGACGCGCGCCCGGCGCTGCGGTGCAGGTGCGGATGCGGGACGCCGGCAGACGAAGTCGCGGACATGTAACTCAGGGTACGTAGCACGAGCCACTACCGCCTTCAGGCGACACTCAGCGGCAGGCGGTGCGCAATGAAGCGGTTACCCTAGCCGCGCCCGGAAGTGCTCGATCGTGCGTCGCAGGCCGTCTTCGGGCGCCACCGTCGGCTCGTATCCGAGCAATTCACGGGCGAGCGTGAGATCCGGCCGACGCATCTCCGGGTCATCCGAGCTTCGGGTGACGTAGATCACCTGCGAGGTGCTGCCGGAGAGCGACACGATCAACTCGGCGAGTTGCCGCATGGACAGCTCATGCTCGGTGCCGCAGTTGACCGGGCCCGTTTCGGTCGAATCGAGCAGCAGCAGGATGCCCCGCACCAGGTCCTCGACGAAACAGATGGACCGGGTCTGGTTGCCGGTGCCGTGCACGGTGATCGGCTCGCCGCGCAGCGCCTGGGAGATGAAGGTGGGGATGGCGCGGCCGTCGTCCGGACGCATCCGCGGGCCGTACGTGTTGAAGATCCGGACGATCGCCGCGTCGAGCCCGCGGTAACGGTGGTATGCCATCGTCGCGGCCTCGGAGAAGCGCTTCGCCTCGTCGTAGACGCTGCGGACCCCGATCGGGTTGACGTTGCCCCAGTAGGTCTCGCGCTGCGGGTGCTCCTTCGGGTCCCCGTACGCCTCGGAGGTGGAGGCCATCAGGAACCGGGCGCCGTCGGCGACCGCGCGCTCCAGCAGGTGCAGGGTGCCCACCGAACCGACCCGGAGGATTTCCACCGGCAGTTGGGCGAAGTCGGTGGGGCTGGCCGGTGAGGCCATGTGCAGGATCGCGTCGAACCGCTGCGCCAGCGCCGGGTGGTGGGTCGGCAGACCCTCGGAGATGTCCGCTTCGACGAGGGTGAAGGTTGGCCGATCCAGTAGGTGGGCGACGTTTTCCTTGGAGCCGGTCACGAAGTTGTCCAGCGCCACCACCGTGCAACCGCGAGCGATCAGGACGTCCACCAGGTGCGACGGGACGAAACCAGCGCCGCCGGTGACGAGGACGCGGTGACCGGACCCAAAGCGCTCAGCAACCTTCATACCGCTCAGCCTACCGACCCCCGAAATTGCGGAAGGGCCCCCTGTGGACGTCGCGCGTCAACAGGGGACCCCTCCTCAGAGGTGCCGCGGTCAGTGGGCGCCGGCGCCGGTGAGGGCGCGCACCTCCAGCTCCGCGTACTTGTCCTCGTCGTGCTCCTTGGAGATGACAGTGCCGATCCACCCGCACAGGAAACCGAACGGGATGGAGAGGATGCCCGGGTTCGACAGCGGGAACCACTGCCAGTCGTGATCCGGGAACATCGAGGTCGGCGCACCGGAGACCACCGGCGAGAAGAACACCAGCAGTACGGCCGCGAGCAGACCGCCATAGATCGCCCACACCGCGCCGGAGGTGTTGAACCGCCGCCAGAAGAGGCTGTAGAGGATCGCCGGCAGGTTGCCCGAGGCGGCGACCGCGAAGGCCAGCGCCACCAGGAACGCCACGTTGAGGTTCTGCGCGTAGATCGACAGAACGATCGACACCGCGCCGATCCCCAGGGCGGCGATCCGGGCGACCCGCACTTCCTGCCGCTCCGACGCCTCACCCCGCTTGATGACATTCGCGTAGAAGTCGTGCGCCAGGCTGGACGAAGAGGCCAGCGTCAACCCGGCGACCACGGCAAGGATGGTGGCGAAGGCGACCGCCGCGATGATCGCCAGCAGAGCCGCCCCACCGAGTTCGCCGCCGAAGAAGTCGATCCCGAGAGCCTCGGCCAACTGCGGCGCGGCGGTGTTGCCGGCCTTGTCCTGCGCGGTGATCGCCTCGTTGCCCACCAGCGCCGCCGCACCGAAGCCCAGGGCCAGGGTGAGCAGGTAGAAGGTGCCGATGATGCCGATCGCCCAGAGCACGCTCTTCCGGGCCGCCTTCGCGGTCGGCACGGTGTAGAAGCGGATCAGGATGTGCGGCAGACCGGCGGTGCCGAGCACCAGGGCGATACCCAGGGACAGCAGGTCGACCTTGTTGTAGAAGGTCTGTGTCGAGTTGCCGGCGACCTCGACGCCGTACCGCAGCCCGGGTTCGAGGAACGCGCTGCCCTTGCCGGAGGCCTCGGCCGCCTGGCCGAGCAGCTCCGACAGGTTGAAGTTGAACTTCGCCAGCACCAGCACGGTCATCACCAGCGCGCCGCCCATGAGCAGGAACGCCTTGACGATCTGTACGTAGGTGGTGCCCTTCATGCCGCCCACGGTGACGTAGATGATCATCAGGGTGCCGACCATGATGATGGTGGCCACCTTCGCGGTGGCCGCGTCCATGCCGAGGAAGGTCGTCCCCGGCCGAATGCCGAGCAGCAGCGCGACCAGCGCGCCGGCACCCACCATCTGCGCGAGCAGGTAGAAGATCGACACCGTGATGGTGGAGACCGCCGCCGCCGTACGCACCGGACGCTGACGCATCCGGAAGGCCAGCACGTCGGCCATCGTGTACCGGCCCGAGTTCCGCAGCAGCTCCGCGACCAGCAGCAGGGCCACCAGCCACGCGACCAGGAAGCCGATCGAGTAGAGGAAGCCGTCGTAGCCGTAGAGCGCGATGATGCCGGCGATACCGAGGAACGAGGCGGCCGACATGTAGTCGCCACCGATCGCCATGCCGTTCTGGAATCCGGTGAAGGACCGGCCGCCCGCGTAGAAGTCGGTCGCCGTCTTGGTCTGCCGGCTGGCCCAGATGGTGATGCCCAGGGTCACCGCCACGAAGACCAGGAAGAGCGTGATGGTCAGGTTGCGGGCGGTGTGGTTGCCCGCCTCGGCCGCGAGGAACGTCTCAACCGCGAGGACCCTGCTCATGGGTCACCTCCCCGATCTCGGTGCGGATCCGGTCGGCGATTGGGTCGATCTTCCGGTCCGCGTACCGGGAGTAGAGCCAGGCGATCAGGAACGTGGAGACGAACTGGAGCATGCCGAAGACCAGCGCGACGTTGATGTTGCTGTCGAACAGTCTCGTGCCCATGAAGTCCCGGGCGTACGCGGAGAGAATGACGTAGAGCGCATACCACAGGAAGAACGCGACGGTCATCGGGAAGACAAAGCCGCGCAACGCACGCCGCAGCCCGGCGAACTCGTCCGACCGTTGTACGGCCAGGTACTTGTCCGACTGGGAAGCGGCCGGAGCGGGTGTGTCCGTGGACATCTGTGGATCACCACCTTCGCAGGCATCAGAGGAGTTTCGCGCACCGTAAAAGAGCGCACTCCCGGCAAGGAAGGCTGCGATCGACACCGGTCAGCGAATGCGCCGAGCGGTTGGCTGGGTGCGCCAAGTGACCCAGGTCACTCCGGTCACCGGTTGGTCTGGGCGGGCCGCCCGTTCAGCCCGGCAGCTCGTGATAGCGACCGCGATAGTGCAGCAGCGGAGCGGTCTCCTCGGCCAGGTCGACCGCCTCGACGGTGGCCTCCACCAGCAGTGCCCAGCCGTACTCCCGGGCAGTGTCCAGTCGGCACCCGGCCCAGCCGCCGGCGTCCGCCGGGACCGGACCGTACGGCGTGTCGATCCACGCACCGGTGGCGAAGAGCCCGCCGGGGGCGGGGAAGAGGCCGGCGAACCGGTCAGCGAGTTGCCGGTGCGGCGGGCCGAGGGGCGCGACCGCGAACCGGCCCGACTCCTCCACGGCCGCCCAGAGGTCGGACTCGGGGTCGATCAGCCCGAGCAGCCGGTCCGGTTCTCCCTCGGCCACCAGCGTGGACGAGACGGTCAGCCCGGCCGGGCCAGGCGCCGTCCACAGGGTCACCGGTGCGGCGAGCCGACCACGCAGGCGCCGTACCGGCGACCGCTGCCCGGTCGGCACCGCGAACGGATCGGTGTGGTGGATCTCGGCACCCGGTTCATGATTCACGTGAAACATTGTGCCGCCCCACCCCCGCGCCCAACCCAAGAAGCGCCAGTGCAGCTCAGCGCGCCGCCCCCTGCCCGCCCTCCCCCCGCCCCCCCGCCCCCCCACCTCGTTGATCTAGGGCATATCGTTGCTAGTGGATCTCGGATCACGACTATTTGCCCTAGATCAACGGGGGTGTTGGGGGTGCCCCGCTGGTCAACGGCGGGGGGTGACCGTGGCCAGCAGCTCCGGCTGGCGCCGGTCCAACACGTCGCCGGCCAGGTACGCGCCCAGCAGCGCCGCCCCCAGCCCGTACGCCGCGCCGACCGGTAGAGCCAGCCAAAGCCAGGCGTCACCGAGCAGCGCCGCGGCCACCACCATCGGCACTGCGGCGACCGCCGAGGCGAACATGGCCAGCAGGGTGAGCAGCCCCTTGGCCACGCCGGCACCGCTGTTCATGGCGAATGGGTTGCTCGTCTCCGGCAGCGAGTACGCCCCGAGCACCGAGACCAGGCTGTTCACCGCGAGCCCGGCACCATAGCTGGCGGCCAGGCCGCCAGCCGTGAGCCCGATCCAACCCGGTCGGCCGAGCACCAACGACAGCACCACCGCGACGAAGGCCAGCATCGGCAGCACGTACAGCGAGAAGGCCGTCATCCGCGCGCGCAGCTCGACCCGGCCGGGCACCCCGGCCACCACGTTCGCGGCGTACGCGCTGCCGTCGAAGCCGAACTGGTTGGCGAGGGTGACCGCGGCGAGCACGCCCACGAAGAGCATGGAGATGGTGACCAGGACCGGTGAGCTGTCGCTGGCACTCATCGTCAGTTCCGGCCCATCCCCGGCCGCGAACCCCGCGCCGCCCAGGTTGATCATCACTGGCACGAAGATGCCGACCACCGCGATCGTGATCAGGTTGGCCCGGCGGCGAGCGTCCCGCCACCAGTAACGGGCCTCCCGGGCGATCATGGCACCGAACCGGTCCCGACGGGCCCAGCCGGCGACCCGGGGGAACAGTTGGGCGACCGCGCCACCCGTAACTCCGCGCCGCGTCGGGGCCTTACCGGTGCTCGCCGCACCCACCATCGCCGACTCGAGCGACCGCGACCACCAGACCAGCACGGCACCGAGTGCCACCACCGTGATCAGCAACTTGATCGGCGCGGCCCAGACCCGCCCCTGGGCCACGTCGATGCCGGCGGTCCACGGTGCGCCGAACGGCGTCCAGCCGATCACGGTCGCCACGCCGGTCAGCCGGGTCCAGTCCGCGTCCTGCAACGCGGCGAGGCCGAAGACCTGCAACGGGCCGAGCAGCGCGGCGGTCACCGCCAGCAGCACGGCCGCCAGGTCGCGTACCCGGCGGGAACGCAGCATGGTGGCGAAGGCGCTGGTCACCGCCCGGCTGGCAGCCACGCAGAGCAGCAGCCCGGCGATCACGCCGACGGCGGCGACCAACCCCGCCGACCAACCGCCCAGAGACAGGGCGGTGAACACCAGCCCGAACGACGCGACCAGCACCGCCAGCACCGGCACGCTGATCAGAGCCGCGGCGAACAGGCCGGTCACCAATGTGCGGCGGGGCAGCGGCAGCAGCGCGAACCGGGCCGGGTCCAGAGTCTCGTCCACACCGAAGAAGACCAGCGGCAGGAGTAGCCAGCCGAGCACCAGCAGCCCGCCACCCGCAGCCGCGACCAGCACCGCGTACTGGCCGTTGCCCGTCAGGCCGGGCGCGGCAAAGAGAAAGAAGCCACCGACGGCGAACCAGAGCCCGACCAGCCCACCACCGATGAACAGGGCGATCCGCCAGCCCTGGCCCCGGAAGTTGTTGCCCATCACCCGCAGCTTGAGCCGCACGAAGTGCCGAGCGGAGACCGAACGCACGGGTGCCGCGGGTGTGACGGTCGCGCTCACCGGGAGAGCCATGACAACTCATCGCCGGTCGCGGTGCGTCCGCCGACCACCTCGACGAAGACTTGCTCCAACGAGCGGTCGCCGCGGACCTCGCCGATCGTCCCGACCCGCTTGATGGTGCCACCGGCCAGGATGGCCACGTGCGAGCAGAGCCGCTCGACGACCTCCATCACGTGACTGGAGAAGACCACCGTGCCGCCGCCGGCCGCGTACCTGGTGAGGATGCCCCGGATCAGCGCGGCGGAGACCGGGTCGACCGCCTCGAACGGCTCGTCCAACACCAGCACCCGAGGGCCGTGCAGCAGCGCGCAGGCCAGGCCGATCTTCTTCTTCATGCCCGCCGAGTAGTCCACCACCAGCGTCCGACCGGCGTCGCCGAGCGCCAGCACGTCCAGCAGCTCCGCAGCCCGCTGGTCGACCACCGCCGGGTCCATTCCCCGCAACAACCCGTTGTACGCCAGCAGCTCCGCCCCGGTCAGCCGGTCGAACAGGCGGACCCCGTCAGGCATCACGCCGAGCAGCCGCTTGGCGGTGACCGGGTCCCGCCAGACGTCGTGCCCGAGCACCCAGGCCGAACCGGCGTCCGGCCGCAACAGCCCGACCGCCATCGACAGGGTGGTGGTCTTGCCGGCGCCGTTCGGACCGAGCAGGCCGTAGAAGGAGCCGGCGGGGACGTCCAGGTCGACGCCGGCCACCGCGATCGTGCCGTCGAACCGCTTGGCCAGGCCACGCAGTGCGAGCGCGGGGTGCTCAACAGTCATGCGCCGACGTTATCCGTCGATCGGCAGTTCCGCCGTCCGGCGGCGGACGGACCCGCGATCATCCTGGAGACGGAGGTCCCGGCGACCACCCCGACTTCTTGGCGACCACCCCGACTTCTGAAGTAGTGCTGATGTCATGTCGATGCCCTTGGAGTCCGTTTCATTCTCGGAACTGCTGAGCCAGCCGGCCGGGACAGCGGAGCGGCTGTCCCGCGTACGCGCCCCCGTGATCACTACAACCTGAGCGCTTCGGGGGTGTGCAGGCGCAGCATGGTGGCGGCGACGTCGGCTGGGGCACGACGGCGGGTCGCCATCGACACCGCGACCATCACGGTGAAGGCCAACGGGACTGTCCAGGCTGCCGGCTGCGCGGTGAGTGTGGCCGGCCAGCCGGACAGCGGCGGGCCGAGCACGGTCACCACCACCGCGCCGATCGCTGCCCCGCCACCGACCAGCACCCCGGCGGCGGCGCCCAGATCGGTCAGCCCCCGCCACCAGATGCCGAGCACCAGCAGTGGGCAGAAGCTCGACGCGGCGACCGCGAAGGCCAGCCCGACGACCTGCGACACGTCAAGTCCGGAGACGTGCAGCGCCAGCATCGTCGGCACAGCTCCGGCGATCACCGTGGCCAGCCGGAAGCCCCGCACCGACCCTCGGCCGAGCACATCCGTCGAGATCACGCCGGCGACGCTGGTCAGCAGCCCGGACGAGGTGGAGAGGAAGGCCGCGAACGCGCCCGCCGAGACCAGTGCGGCGAGCAGTCGCCCGACTGTCCCGTCGCCGAGGGCCGCACCGGGCAGTAACACCACCACCGCGTCGGTCTGCCCGCTGACCAGCAGTTGCGGGGTGTAGATCCGGCCGAGCACCCCGTACAGGGTGGGCAGCAGGTAGAAGACGCCGACCAGGGCCAGCACGACCAGGGTGGTCCGGCGTGCCGCCGCGCCGTCCGGGTTGGTGTAGAAGCGGACCAGCACGTGCGGCAGGCCCATGGTGCCCAGGAACGTGGCCAGGATCAGCGAGTACGTGGCGAACAGCCCTCGGTCGTCGTCGCCCACGGCGCTGGGCAGCAGCCAGTCGCTGGCGTCGGTGGCCGCTCCGGACACCTCCGGCACCGGGTCGCCGGCCGCGAAGGTCAACTCGTCGCCGGGGCGTACCTCCCGGATGTCGCCGTCGGGCAGGGTGAGGGTCGCGCGGTGCTCGACCACGACGGTGGTCGCGGCCCGGAACGTCGGCCCGTCGGGCGGGGTCACCGCGGGGCGGCCGTCGGCCTGCCACTGCAGCGCCAGGAAGATCACCGGTACGGCGAGCGCGGTCAGCTTGAGCCAGTACTGGAATGCCTGCACGAAGGTGATCGCCCGCATCCCGCCCAGCGCCACGTTCGCGGTGACCACGGTGGCCACCAGCAGGGCACCGAGCGGGTACGGGGAGCCGGTCACCGTGGCCAGGGTCAGCCCGGCGCCCTGGAGTTGCGGCACCAGGTACAGCCAACCGATGAAGATCACGAACGCGGTGGCCAGGATGCGGAGCCGGCGGGACCCTAGCCGCAGCTCGCAGAAGTCGGGCAGGGTGAACGCGCCGGAGCGGCGCAGCGGCGCCGCCACGAAGAGCAGCAGGGCCAGGTAACCAGCGGCGAACCCGACCGGGTACCAGAGCACGTCCACGCCGTACTTGAGGACCAGCCCGGCGATGCCGAGGAAACTCGCCGCCGACAGGTATTCCCCGCCGATGGCGGCGGCGTTCCACGTCGGGCTGATCACCCGGGACGCGACCAGGAAGTCGGACGTGGTCCTGGCCAGCCGCAGTCCGTAGAAGCCGATCCCGACGGTGACCAGGGTGACCGCGACGATGGCCGGGACCACGAAGTCGTTGCCCACCTCAGTGCTCCGGCCGCTGCACCAGGTCGGTGAAATCCTGTTCGTTGCGCTCGGCCAGCCGCACGTACGCCCAGCCCACCCCGATCAGGAACGGGAAGGAGGCCACACCGAGCAGCAGCCACGGCAGGTTGACGCCGGCGACGGTGGTCCGGCCGAGCGAGGGTGCGATGGCGAACAGCCAGGGCAGCCCGCCCAACCCGATGGCCACCACCAGGGAGAGTCGCAGCGCCAGCGCGAGTTGGGCCCGGACCAGGCCACGGACCAGCGCCTCGCCGACCTGGGTCTGCTGGGCCAACTCGGCGCGGGTCCGCTCGGCGCGGGTGTCCTGCCGGGTGATGTCGGCCAGCACGATCCGGGTCCGCTGGGGCGGCGGTATCGCACCGCCCGACCCCACGTCAGGGATTTGCTTGGCCACCCCGGCAGTCTCGCCCGCCGTACGCGATTGTCAAGCGTTCGCGCTCACCAGCGCCGCAGACCGGGACAGTCCGTGATGCTGCCGCTAACCGGGATCGTGTCGAGCGCCCGTCGGGCCCGCTCCCTGCCGAGGTTCGTCGCCCAGAAGCCGTCCCGGGGCAGCTCGGCGGCGATCTCCCCCAGCGCGCAGGAGCGCATCGGCTCGGGTAGCCGACCCAGGGCCGGTACGGCGTCGGCCGACAGGCCGGACAGGTAGCTGACGTCCAAGCGGCCGGTCTCCAGGTACCGGTCGACGTTCCGATCGGCGATCAAGCGATCCGGGTTGCCCAGGGCCAACCCGAGCAGCGCCAGCACCGCTGTGCCGACCACCAACCGGGGGAGCCAGTCGGCCCGCAGCCGCACCACGGCCACCCCGACCAGGACGAAGAGCAGCCCGAGCCAGAGCTCGACGGTCGACACGACGAGCCGCAGTCGGGTCGCGCCGTACGCGTCGGCGTAGACCTGCATCCGGTAGAGCGCCGAGGCGACGATCACCAGACTGAGCGCGGTGAGCGTGCCGAGCAGCACGCGGACCAGCAACCGGTCCGCCCGGGTGGCCTTCGGCGCCCGGCGGGCGGCGACCGCGATCACCAGCAGGGTGAGCGCGGTGACGGCGAGCAGTTGCCAGAACCCGCCGCGGGCGTACTGGGCGTAGGTGAGCCCGGCCGTGCGCAGCACGTGCCCCGCGCCGCCGAACAACACCGTCAGCTGGACCAGCACGAACACGGAGAACAGGGCGTCGAGCAACACCAGCGGGAGGGTCCATTCCAGTCGGTGAGCTGGCCGCGCCGGTGCCGGCCGCAGGCCCTCCAGGTCGGGTGGGCGGCTGACCAGGTACGCGCCCCCGAGCAGACCACCGCCGATCAGGAGCAGACGCATCAACCAGCCGATCACACCGGCCGGCGAGATGTCGGGCAGCAGACCGCTGACCAGGTCGGCGAAGACCGCGTCGGCGGAGGAGAAGAGCAGCCCGAACAGCGTCAGCAGGACGGCGGACATCGCCAGGCTGGTCAGGATGCGTCCGAACCCGATCCCCGACCCCGCCGGACGGGTGTTGCGCACTCCGCGTACCGCCCACGGGAGCGCCCGTACCGTCGCGGCCGGCGGCAGCGTCGCGGCGACGAGCATCCCGAGCGGGCTTCGCCCGCCGGTCACCGCGAGTGTCCCGGTCACCGCCGCCGCGAGCAGGCAGAGGACGAAGAGCCAGCCGGCGGCCCGGACCGTGCCGACGGCGACCAACGCGACCGTCGCGGCGGCCCAGGCGGCCTGCGCCACCCGCCCCGGTGCCCCCGTGGCACCGGGACGGGCGGATGCGGCGCCGGTTGTGGCGCCGGGTGCGGCCGGCTTGGTGAGGTCCGCAACCGGGGAGGACGTCCCGGACCGGATGACTCCGGCGGTGACGAGGGCGGCGGTGCCGGCCAGCGCGGCCACCAGCCAGCCGAGGCCCGGACGAACCATCGTGAGCGCCGAGGCCCCGACGACTGCCGCCGTCGTCAGCGCCGCCAGCACCATCGGACGGGCGGTGCCGGACGGTCCAGGCCAGCGCCGCGCGATCATCGACGGTGGTCGGGGCAGGGCCGGTGCGGCCGGAGAGGCTTGGGGCCGACCGGCCGTCGGCGGTGCGGCCGAGCCGGGCCTGACGGTTGGGGAGCCCGGCGGCGGCCCGGTTGCCGGAAGTGGGGTACTGCCAGGGCTGGTCATGCGGCCTCTTCTCGGTATGGCCTGTCGCACGGGATGGTGACCTGGATGCGGCAGCCGGGCCGATCACCCCGGTGTGGTCCGGCGGGATCGAGGACACCGATCTGACCGCCGTGCAGTTCGACGACCCACCGGGCGATGGCCAGGCCGAGCCCGGTTCCGCCGCCGGCCGCCCGGTCGCCGCGGGTGAAACGCTCGAACACCCGGGAACGCTCGGCCGGTGAAATGCCCTGGCCTTCGTCGCTCACCTCGAAGCGGAGCTGGTCGCCGTGTTCCTCAGCGCTCACCCGCACGGTGCCGCCGGGTGGGCTGTGTCGCGCCGCGTTGTCGAGCAGGTTCGCGAAAACCTGGTGCAGCCGCCACGGGTCCGCGTGGACCGTCAGCGGTGCCGGCAGGTCGCGGAGCTGGAAGTGCACGTCCAGGCCGGCGCCGGAAGCGCTGGCGGTGGCGTGCTCCACCGCCTCGTCGAGGAAGTCCCCCACGTCCATGCGGACCCGCCGCAGCGGCACCACCCCGGCGTCGAGGCGGGACAGGTCGAGCAGGTCGGCGACGAGGTGCCCGAGCCGTTCGGTCTGGGCCAACGCCGAGCGCAGCGCCGCGGGTTCGGGGTCGGCCACCCCGTCCACCATGTTCTCCAGCACGCCCTGCAACGCGGTGATCGGCGTACGCAGCTCGTGCGAGACGTTGGCGATCAGCTCGCGTCGGCGCTGGTCGGAGGCGTGCAGATCCTCGGCCATCTTGTTGAACGCCTGGGCCAGCTCGCCAACCTCGTCGCGGGAGGTGGCGCGGACCCGACGCGTGTAGTCGCCCCGGGCCATCGCGCCCGCGGCCGCCGTCATCTCCCGCAACGGCGAGGTCATCCCGTGGGCGAGCACCTGCGAGGTGACCAGCGCGATGCAGACGGCCGTGATCGACGTGCCCGGTGGGAGCCAACCGATGCCGTACCAGAAGTAGCCGATGGCCACGGCCCAGGAGGCGACCAGCAGAACGCCGAGCTTCATCTTGATCGAGCGGACCGGGTCCAGCGGACGGGGTAGCACCCGATTCAGCCAGTCCAGCAGACGGCCGGTCACGCGGGTACCTCCAAGGCGTACCCGACGCCGTGGACGGTCCGGATCAGGTCGGCGCCCAGCTTGCGGCGGAGAGCCTTGATGTGGCTGTCCACCGTGCGGGTGCCGCTCCCGTCGCCCCATCCCCAGACATCGGCGAGCAGCCGTTCCCGGGGGAGCACCGTGCGGGGCCGCCCCGCGAGGTGGACCAGCAGGTCGAACTCGGTCGGGGTGAGGTGCACGTCCGCGCCGGCCCGGCGGACCCGTCGCTCAGCCTCGTTGATCTCGATGTCGCCGAGGCGGATGGCGGGCGGCCCGGGAGTGGCGGCGGCCCGCTCCACCCGACGTAACAGGACGTGCACCCGGGCGGTCAGTTCCCGCATGGAGAACGGCTTGGTGAGATAGTCGTCCGCGCCGACCGCGAGCCCCACCAGCAGGTCGGTCTCGTCGTCGCGGGCGGTGAGCATCAGCACCGGCACCGGCCGCTCGGCCTGGATCCGGCGGCACACCTCCAGGCCGTCGAAGCCGGGCAGCATCACGTCGAGGACGACGAGATCGGGCTGCCCGGCGTGGAACTGCGCGACCGCGCTGGGACCGTCCGCCGCGACCTCCACCGTGAAACCCTCGGCCCGCAATCGGGCGGCGATGGACTCGGCGATGGTCCGTTCGTCCTCGACCACCAGTACCCGGCGTTCCTTCATGGGTCCCGACTGTAGGGAGCCGCCGTGGAGATCAGTGGGTTGCGTTGTGAATAACCTGTGGAGAACGGCTCACGCCTGTGGATAACTCGGGGCCATGTCGGTCGGCCGAGGACATGACCCGTCCGGCGGTCACTCGAGGCCGACGCGCTCCGGCCGGGCCGAGGCGGAGCCGAGCCAGGTGTGCGGGTTGCCGTACCAGCACCAGCCCAGCTTCGGTGCGCCCTGGCTGATCCAGAGCGCCGGCACCCGCTTGTCGCCGCAGCGGGAACCGACGAGCGAGAAGCACCGGTTGCTCGCCAGCGCGGCCGGGTGCAGCGTGATGAAGGCGAGACCCTCGTCGATGGTGAGTGGCAGCCGACCCTGAGCGGTGATTCCTTCCATCGCCGAGGCTGGCGCCAGGTTGCGGAACTCCTCGCCCCGGTCGACGTCGAAGAGCAGGTACGCCGGCCCGGCCGGGACCCCCAACTCCTTGATCGGGTCGAAGCGGGGCAGGTCGTCCTCGGCGTAGTTCCGATCCAGGAAGCCGGTCTTGCGCTTGCCGGCCAGGGTGGTGACCTCCAGCCGTTCCAGCACTCCGATCAGGTCGCGGGTGATGACCAGCAGGAACGGCACCCGGGCGTCGGTGGGGGCGGGCAGCCCGGCCGCGCCCGCGATCGCCGCCGGGCGGAGCGGGGCGACCACATCACGGAAGGCGTCCTCGGTCAGGCCGGCGAGCGCCGGGTATCCCAGCTCCACCAGGCCGTCGAGCTGGCGGTCGAATTCGGTGGCGGCGTTGAACACGGGCGGGCTCCATTCGTCGGTCCGATACCGTACGACGTACGGCAGGGTGGGGATATTCCCGCCGCGACGATGCAACCCTCGTGGACAACTGCTCCGTCGTACGACCGTGATGGTCAGCAAAGAGGGAAGACCGCAGTGAGGCGGGCCGACGAGGACGACTTCCACGACTTCGTCGCCGACCGGCTGGACCGCTGGCGACGGAGCGCATTCCTGCTCTGTCAGGACTGGCACGCGGCCGACGACGTCGTCTCGGTCACGGTGACGAGGCTCTACCGGAGCTGGCGCATGGTGCGGCGGGCGGAGAACCGCGACGCGTACGCGCAGCGGGTCCTGACCCGCTCCTGGCTCGACGAGCGGCGCCGGCCCTGGAGCAAGCGGGAACAGTCGTGGGCGGAGGTGCCGGACGTGGCGGGCGTCGTGCCGGAGACGGTGACCGATCGCGACGGGCTCGCCGCGTTGCTGCGCTCGCTCGCCCCGAAGCAACGGGCGGTGCTCGTCCTGCGCTTCTACCTCGACTACTCGGTCGAGGAGACCGCCCGGATGCTCGGTATCTCCGCCGGCACCGTCAAGAGCCAGTCCGCACGGGGGCTGGCGAACCTGCGCACCGCCGTCAACGGACAGCACTGAGTGGGAAGGCACCAGATGAGTCACCAACTGTTCGACGAGTTGATCGGTACACCCCCGCCGCCCCGGGTCGATGCCAGGGGCATCGTCCGGCGGGAACGGCGGGCCAGGGCCGGCCGGCGGCTCGGCGGCTCGTTGGCCGCCGTGCTGGCCCTGGCGCTGGCCGGCGGTGTCAACGCCGCCGTAGGTGATCGGGAGCCCGGTGCCGCGCCGCAGGCCGTTGCCTCCTCGCCCACCGCGGACACCCGGTTCCGCCTGGTCTTCGACACTGAGGAGACGGCCGACGCCACCGGCAAGCGCCTCAGCCAGGAGCTGGACCGGGCGCTCCGGGAGGTGGCGCCCGGCGCGAAGTGGACCTGGATGCCGGAATACCTCGGCGAGCCTCGCAAGCCGGACGGACAGCCGCCGAGGTTCGTCAACAACGGCACCTCCGACCTGGTCAACGGCACTTCCGGGGTGAGCTACCAGGGTCGCAAGGGCGCTCTGGGTGTGTCGATCGCGCCGGACCGCAGCGGCCCGGACGGGACCGGGCCATGCGCCCAGGAGGGCGACCGGTTCCGCCCGCAGTGCGTAGAGGTGGGGTTCCACTGGCCGTGCCCGCTGCCGCCGGACATCCAGGAGGACAACCGGTACCGCCGCGAGTGCACGGAGGGGACGACGCCGAGCGGTGCCCGGACGAAGACCGAGACGTACACCGGCCGGCGGCAGCAGAGCGTGCAGCACGTGGTGAGCGTCCAACTGCCGGACAACCGGGTGTTCGAGGTGAGCGCCGTGAACATGGTCGGGGTCGACGAGTCGGCGGTGCCGGCGCAGCCGGAGTCCCCGCTGTCCCGGGAGCAGGTGACCGCCATCGCACGTTACCTGGAGGGGCGGGTCAAGGCCTGACGACCGCCGAGGCGGGCCGGGCTGGGGCCGGGGTCACCGGTTCCAGTCCTGCTTCGCGGCCCTGACCAGCTTGTCCTTCAGCTCCCGGGTGTGTCGCCGGCTCACCGGCAGCTCGGTGGAGTCGATCACCACCACATAGCCGGAGTTGACCAGCCGCAGCTCTGCGATCAACTTCAACTGCACCAGGTACGACCGATGCACCCGGACAAAACCGGCATCGGCCCAGCGTTCCGCCAGCGTGGCCAGTGAGACCCGCACCAGGTGCGACCCCTCCGCGGTGTGCAACCGGGCGTAATCCCCCTGCGCCTCCACCCACCGCACCGCCGAGCGGGGCAGCATCCGGGTGGTGCCGGCCAACTCGATGGGGATGGTCGGGTCCTCCTCCGCGCGGGCCAGCGCCGCCGGGTGCGACGGCACCACCCGCGAGCCGATCACCCGGCGCAACGACTCGGCCAGCCGGTCGGCGCGCACCGGCTTGCGGACGTAGTCGGTGGCGCCCAGATCGAAGGCGTCCACCGCGCCGTCGTCGTACGCGGTCACGAAGACGATCGCCGGCGGCCGGGCGAAGCGGCGCAGCACCCGGGCCAGCTCCATCCCGTCCAGGCCGGGCATCCGGATGTCGAGGAAGACCACGTCCACGTCACCGTCGCGCAGCAGTCGCAGCGCCTCGGTCGCGTCCCCGGCCGTGTGCAGCCGGGCCACCCGAGGGTCGGCCCGCAGGTGGTACGCCAACTCGTCGAGCGCGGGCGGCTCGTCGTCCACCGCCAGCACCCGAAGAAAACCGGTCGTGTTCACTGCTCTGCCCCGGTTCGTTCGCTGCGCTCGCTCACGATCCTGCCCGTACGCCCGGGTGGAACTTCGGCACCCGCAGGCTCACCCTGGTGCCCGAGCCCAGCCCGGTCTCCACGACCAGGCCGAACCGGTCCCCGAAGACCGACCGCAGCCGCTCGTCGACGTTGGAGAAGCCGACGTGCTGGCCCGTGTCGTCGCCCGGGTCGCCGGTGCCGCGGGCCAGCTCGGCGATGCCGGCGGTCAGCGTGGTCGGATCCATACCCACCCCGTCGTCCTCCACCGTGATGTGGCATTCGGCGCCCGCGTCCCGGGCCTCGATGCTCACCATGCCCGTGCCCGGCTTGCGGGACAACCCGTGGCGGACCGCGTTCTCCACCAACGGCTGTAGGCAGAGGAACGGCAGCGTCACCGGCAGCACCTCCGGGGCGATCTGCAAGCGCACCTGCAACCGGTCGCCGAAGCGGGCCCGCTCGATGGTCAGGTAGCGATCGATCGACCGCAGCTCCTCGGCGAGGGTGGTGAACTCCCCATGCGCCCGGAACGAGTACCGGGTGAACTCGGCGAACTCCAGGATCAGCTCCCGGGCCCGCTCCGGGTCGGTGCGCACGAACGAGCCGATGGCGGTCAGCGCGTTGTAGATGAAGTGCGGGCTGATCTGCGCCCGCAACGCCCGGATCTCGGCACGGGCCAACCGCTCCCGCGACGAGTCGAGCTCGGCCAGGGCGAGCTGGTTGCCAGCCCAGTGCGCGGTCTCCAGGGTGGCCTGCACCAACCCCGGGGCCGGTGGGCTGTCGGCGATCGCCACCAGCGCGCCGACCACCCGGCCGTCCGCCCCCTGCAACGGGGCGACCACGGCCCCCCGGATCGGGCAGTCGACCCGGTCGCAGTGCAGCTCCTGCTCACCGAGCACCGTCGAACGCCCGGTGTCCACCGTCCGCCGGGCCGCCGCGAGCAGTTGCTCGCCGTGGTGCGTGCCGCGCCCGTCGAGGGCCAGCACCCGGTCGGCGTCGGTGAGCGCCAGCCCGGCCGCCCCCACCAGGGCCCGCAGATGGCGTACGGCCTTCGCCGCGCCCACCTCGCTCAGCCCAGCTCGTAGCGGCTCGGCGGCCAGGCCGGCGGTGTGCAGCACCTCGTAGGTGGCCCGTTGGGTGGCGGTGGCGATGCCACGGCGGGCACGCAACCGCAGCACGGCCAGCAGGGCCGCGGTCAGCGCGGTGACGAGTGATACAACGCCGACCACGGCGGAGAGATTGGCACCCACGCGGTGATCCTTGCCCCTGCGACCCGGCGCGCCAACCCCCTAGTACGCGCCCTTGCGGGCGAGCACCACTCCGACGGTGCGCCACAGGATGCTCAGGTCGTACGCGAGCGACCAGTTGTCGACGTAGTAGAGGTCCAGTCGGACCGACTCGTCCCAGGACAGGTCGGAGCGGCCGGAGACCTGCCACAGGCCGGTCATACCGGGACGGACCAGCAACCGCCGCCGCACGTCACCCAGGAAGTCGCCGTCGTCGGCCGGCAGCGGGCGGGGCCCGACCAGCGACATCTCACCCCAGAGCACGTTGATCAACTGCGGCAACTCGTCCAACGACGAGGCCCGCAGGAAGCGACCGACGGGGAAGACCCGCGGGTCCTGCTTCATCTTGAACAGCATGCCGTCGGTCTCGTTCCGGTCGACCAGGCTGGCCAGCCGATCCTCCGCGTCGACGTACATGGTCCGGAACTTCCACACCCGGAACGTGCGCCCCTCGTGCCCCACCCGGGGCTGGCGGAAGAAGACCGGCCCACGATCGGAGATCTGGATCGCCACGGCGATGGCCAGGAAGAGCGGGACCAGCAGCAGCAGGCCGAGGCCGGCAGCGACCCGGTCCATCAGATTCTTGGCCAGCAGCGCCGGCCCGGAGAGGGTCGGCTCCTCGACGTGCAGCAGCGGCAGACCCTCGATCGGTCGGATGTGCACCCGAGGGCCGGCGATGTCGGTGAGCTGCGGGGCGACCACCAGGTCGACGCCGGAGCCCTCCAGTTGCCAGGCCAGCCGGCGCAACTCGCCCGGCTCGGCGCTGGCCGACCCGCAGACGGCGATGGTGTCGCCGCCGACCTCACGAACCAGGGCCAGAACGTCGCGTCCGGCGTACACCGGAACCGGGGTCGGCATCCCGCGGGCCGCCGCGTACCCGTCGGTGATGTGGATGGCGACGGGCATCAGCCCGGCGGCCGGGCTGCGGGTGACCGCCGCGTAGACCTCCAGGCATTCGGGCAGGGTGCCGACCAGCACCATCCGGTGGGCGGCCTGACCGGCCCGCCGACGGATGTAGTGCAGCGCCCAGCGGGCCACGAAACGGCCCCACAGGATCAACAGCAGCGCCCCGAGCAGCGCCGTGCCGACCGTCCAGCGGGACAGCGCGGTCTTGGTGGCGAACGCGAGGAACGACACGCTCGCGGCGACGGTCACCGCGGCCCTGATGACCCGCTTGAACTCGTCCGGGCCGAGGCCCAGATAGCGCCGGTCGTAGGCCCTGTTGCTCCAGAGGATGACCACCCAGCCGAGCGGGAGCAGCAGGTACGAAACGGTGTGGAACCAGGTCGGGTCCTGCTTGAGGTCGTTGAACCCGGAGGCAGCCTGGTCGAAGAGTTGGATCGCGATCCAGCTGGCGAACGCGGCCGCGCCGAAGTCCAGCAGCAGCAGGATCGCGATGTAGGGGCGGTGCCAGCGGGAGACACGACGCCGCGCCCGGGTCCACGCCGACCGAGGGACGCCGTTGTGTGACGGCGGCGTCGGCGGCTGGATCTCGAAGCTGTCGACGTGCCGCACGAGTCTGCTCCGGCCTTCGTTGGTTACCGGGCGCTGGAGGCTTGCCGTCACCTCACCCATGTCCTCCCGCATGACACGGGCCGCTCACTCGGCGTGAGGGCCCGGGTCGCCCACCGTCCCAGTCTCCCACGCGGGCTCCGACCGGTCGCCGCCCCGAAGGAGATTGGCGACCGATGGTGCCGGCTGGATCTGGCCGGCTCTGCACCATTTCAGAAGCCGGGGACCGGGCCACTATACCGATGGATGCGCCTGTGGCGAGAACGGCGGACGGGAGCTTCCGCTCAGCGAGGGCGATTCCGCTCCGTAGTCGCCGAGTGGCATTACTCACCGTACGAGACGGGACAACCGTCGGTCAGCGAGCGGCTTGCCACCGGTCTGGCACGTGGGGCAGTACTGAAGGCTGGAGTCGGCGAACGACACCTCGCGTACGGTGTCGCCGCACACCGGGCAGGGCAACCCGGTGCGGGCGTGCACCTTCAACCCGGAGCGCTTCTCGCCCTTCAGCTCGGCGGCCCGCTGACCGAGGGACCGCTCGACCGCGTCACCGAGGACCCGCCGGGTGGCCGCGTGCAGCGTGGCCATCTGGGCGTCGGTGAGCCGATCGGTGATTGCGAACGGGGACAGCTTCGCGGCGTGCAGGATCTCATCGGAGTACGCGTTACCCACCCCGGACAGCACCGACTGGTCGGTCAGGACCCCCTTGACCTGCCCCCGCCGGCCACGCAGTCGCTCGGCGAAGGCGGGCAGGTCCGCCGCGAGCGCGTCCGGGCCCAGCTTGGCCACCCCGGGCACCGCCGCCAGGTCGGTGACCAGGTACGCGGCCAACTTCTTCTGGGTGCCGGCCTCGGTGAGGTCGAAGCCGGAGCCGTCGTCGAGGCGTACGCGCAGCGCGATCGGGCCCTTGCCAGGACGCAACGGGGTGGTGGCCGGGAACGCCTCCCGGTAGTGCAGCCAGCCCGCCCGGGCCAGGTGCACCACCAGGTGCAGACCACCCTCGAAGAGGACATCGAGGAACTTGCCGTGTCGGCTGGCGTCCACCACCGCCCGACCGGTGACCGCGGTCGGCGCCGGTTCGTACGTCTTCAGGGCGCTGATCGCGGCGATCTCCAGCCGATCGACACGCCGCCCCACCGCGCGCTGTCGCAGGTAACCCGCGAGCGCCTCAACCTCCGGTAGTTCGGGCACGACACAACGGTAGCCTTCTTTCCGGTGAGCGCGAGGAATGAGCTTGCGAGTCCCGCAATCGCGAACGAAAGGCGAGCTCTGTGAGAATCGTGGTGGCGCACAACCGGTACCGGGAAGCCCAGCCCTCCGGTGAGAACACGATCGTCGATTTGGAGATCGCTCAGCTCACCGCCGCTGGCGTCGAGGTGCTGCCCTTCATCCGCAGTTCGGACGAGATCCCGTCGATGTCGAAGGCGGCGAAGGCGCTGCTGCCGATCTCGCCGATCTGGGCTCCGCGCGCCCAGCACGACCTGAGCCGGCTGCTCACCGAGCACCAACCGGACGTTCTGCACCTGCACAACCCGTACCCCCTGCTGTCGCCCTGGGTGGTGCGGACCGCGCACCGCCACGGCGTGCCGGTGGTGCAGACGGTGCACAACTACCGGCAGGTCTGCTCGTCGGGGATCTACTTCCGCGACGGCGTGATCTGCCAGGACTGCAAGGGCCGTGCGCTGGGCGTGCCGGCGATCAAGCATCGCTGCTACCGCGACTCGGCGGTGCAGAGCGCGTTGATGGCGACCACCCTGGCCGTGCACCGGGGCACCTGGCGGTCGGTGGATCGGTACATTGCGCTCACCTCGGCGATCGCCGATCACCTCCGTGACTACGGCATCCCGGACGACCGGATCGTGGTGAAGCCGAATTCCGTGCCCGACCCGGGCCGGCCGACACCGCTCGGTGACGGGTTCCTCTACATGGCCCGGCTCTCACCCGAGAAGGGCGTCGACCTGCTGCTGGACGCCTGGCGCCGGCACCCGGTCGGCGCACTGGGCACACTGCGCGTGGCGGGCGACGGCGAGCTGCGCCCGCTCGTCGAGGCGGCTGCCGCCGAGCGACCCGACGTGGTCTACCTCGGTCAGCTCGACCGGGCCGGCGTGCGGGCCGCGGTCGAGGCGAGCGCGGTGGTGATCGCCGCCGCCATGTGGCACGACGTGCTCCCGACCGTGATCATCGAGGCGATGGCGAGCGGCCGGCCGGTCCTCGGCACGGCGTTGGGCGGCATTCCGTACCTGGTCGGGGCCGACGCCCCGCACGAGCCCGCCGGCACCGGCCCCGCCGCGGTCGCCTCCGCGGTCGCCTCCGCGGTCGCCTCCGCGGTCGCCTCCGAGCCCGCCGGAGGTGGCCGAGTGTCGATGCCGGCCGGTGTGCGCACCGGGACCGCAGGCTGGGTGGTGTCGCCGGAGCCGGCCGCACTGGCCGCCGCGCTCCCCGTCGCCCGGGCCGGCGCCGCCGCCCTGGCCGGGCCGGCTCGGCTCCGCTACGAACAGACCTTCCACCCGGACGTGGTCACCAAGCGCCTCCTCGACATCTACGCCGGTCTGGCTCGCACCCCCACCCGCCCCTGAACCGCGCCCTGCCCTGCCCCGCGCCCTGTCTGCCCCGCCCCGCGCCGCGCCGCGCCGCGCCCCGTGCCGTGCCCCGCCGTGCCCTGCCCCCCGCCGATCTAGGGCGAATCGCAGTTATTGGAGATCAACTAACGACGATGTGCCCTAGATCGGCGCGGCGCGCCGTGGGCGGCGCGGGCGGCGCGGGCGGTGCGGTGCGGGGCGGCGCGGATGCGGGGCGCGGTGGGGTCAGCGGAGGGAGGCGCGGGCGGAGAAGGCGATGCTGGCGAGCAGGAAGCCGCCGTTGACGATGGTGAACGCGACCATCACCCAGAGGACCAGCGCGGGGGCTACGGCCAGCACCACGGCGGCCACGAAGATCACCGCGCCGTAGTCGCGGACCAGCTTCACCAGGCGAACCAGCAGCGAGGTCGAGGTGACCATGCTGGCTGCGTTCGGGCCGGCCTGCATCACCGAGGTGACCAGGTTGACCATCCAGGTGCCCGCGAACGTCGCCACCAGCCAGGTCGGGGTCGACGGCTCCTGCGCGACGGCGGTGGCGGCCAGGGCGGCGACCAGGGCGATCTGCGCCGCCACGTCGCAGAGCACGTCGACGCGGGCACCGGCCGCGCTGCCCTGGCCGGTCACCCGGGCCAGCTGCCCGTCGGCGCAGTCCAGCGAGTACGCCACCTGCCAGCCGACCAGGGCGAGCAGACCGACCACCCAGGCCGGTACGTCCCCGGCGGCGACCGGGCCGGCGAGCGCCACCACGGTGACCGAGGTGGCCAGCCCGAGCACCAGGTTGGTGATGGTCAGCGCGGTCGGGCGCAGCCCGAGCCGCTGGGCGACCAGCGCGAAGACGGCGCCCAGCCACTGGCTGATCGACTCGCTGAAGAGGCCGCCGCCCCGGTTCACCCGGTGGAAGTCGGCGACGGTGGGACGGGGGTCAGCCAAGCTGGTCGCGGATTGCACCGGCGTAGTCTGCCAGCCGCTCCCGCGTCTCGGTAGGCGACAGCGCCAGGTGCTCGAGGATGGTGTACCGGTCCGGTCGGGTACGCGGCGCGAACTGGACCGCCTCCATGAACTGGTCGTCGGTGAGCGCCACCTCGGCGGGGAGCCGGGGCAGACCGTGCCGGGCCAGGCAGGCCGACATCTCCCCGAAGCGGCGCAGATCCCCGCGCAGCCAGGTGCAGAACAGCGCACCCAGCCCGGCCAGCTCGCCGTGCGAGGCGGTGCCGGGGAAGAGCGCGTCGATGGCGTGCATGATCTCGTGGCAGCCGCCACTGCACGGGCGGCTGGTGCCCTCGATCGCCATCGCCAGGCCGCTGGAGATCAGCGCCTCGGCCAGCACGGTGACGAAGGCGTCGTCGCTCATGTCGCCCGGGTGGTTGAGCACCGCTTCGGCGCCCGCCCGGGAGAGCGAGGCGGCCAGGCCGTCGAACGGCTCGCCGCGTACCCGGCGGGCCAGTTCCCAGTCGGCAAGTGCGCTGATGTTGCTGATCACGTCGCCGATGCCGGCGCGGTTGTGCCGGTCCGGGCCGCTCTCCACGAAGTCCAGGTCGACGATCACCGCGATCGGGATGTGCACCCCGTAGGAGCCCTTGAGCCCATCGGTGATGAGGCTGGCCACCGGGGAGGCGATCCCGTCGTTGGCGAGGCTGGTCGCGACCGACACCATCGGCAGACCCCGGCGGGTCGCCGCGTACTTGGCCACGTCGATGGTCTTGCCGCCGCCGATCCCGACCACCGCGTCGTACGACCGGGCGCGAAGTTTTCCACCGAGGTCGTCGGCGGCGTCCAGGGTCCCCCCGGTGACGGTGAACACGTCGGCCGTCCGCAGCGACGGTCGGATCAGCTCCGCGATCTGGGCACCCTGACCTGGGCCGACCACCACCGCGACGTCACCGCCGGCGGAGATCCGCCCGTCGGCCAGGATCGCGGCCAGGTCGGCGACCGCCCCGCGCCGCACGTCGATGTGCAGCGGGGTCAGGACGCTCCGCGCTAGTAGCGGCACGCGATCTCCCGCGCGCGGGCCAGGTCGGCCTGGTTGTCGACCTCGACCCACGGGATGTCACCGATCGGCGCCGCCCGCACCTCCCCGCCCCGGTCGGAGAACTCCTGGTAGCCGTCCTCGTAGTAGAGGTTCGGGTCACGCCGCCAGGTCGCCTCCAGCGCATCGGCGAGGGCGTCGGCGACCTGCGGCTCGATCAGCGTGGCGCCGATGTACTCCCCGTACGCCTCGCCCGGGTCCATCACCTTGGTGATCCGGGTGAGCTGGCCGGCGGCGTCGAAGGTGGTCTTCATCTCCTCCTCGGCCAGCGGCTTGAGCGTGTCCACCGCGAGCAGGATGCCCGGCCCGCGCTCGGCGAGCAGGGTCTTCTCCACGCTCACCGGGTGCACGGTGTCCCCGTTTACCAGCAGCACCCCGCGCGCGAAGTACTCCCGGGCCAGCCAGAGCGAGTAGGCGTTGTTCCACTCCTCGGCCCTGTCGTTGTGGACCAGGGTGAGCGTGACCCCGTACCGCTTCTCCAGGTCGGCCTGCCGCTCCCGGACCGCGTCCGCCGCGTAGCCGACCACGATCACGACGTCGGTGAGCCCGACCTCGGCGAGGTTGCCCAGCGCGATGTCCAGGATCGTGGTCTCGCCGTCCACCGGCACCAACGCCTTCGGCAGGGTGTCGGTGTACGGGCGCAGCCGGCGTCCCGCTCCGGCCGCGAGCACCATTCCGATCATCGCGACATCCTCCCTCGTCCTGCTCCCCGTCACCGCTGGAGGATAGCGCCGGGTGGCCGCGCCGCTCCGGCCAACCGGGTCGGCCGGGCAACGCCGCCAGGTCGGCGAGCATGGTCAGCCGCTCCTCGGCACTGAGCGCGGCGTACGGGCCGGCCGCCCGTCGGTCGGTCTCCAGCTCGATGGCGAGCCGCTCGGGGCCGGCGGGCAGGGCGGCGCAGAGCGAGCCGCCCGGGCCGCGGTGGAGCATCCCGTGCGCCACCTGCCAGCTCGATGGTGTTCACAGACCGTTCGACCCGAGCGTCCGGTGGTTCGGCGATGTTCGGTCTTGTCCCGGAAACATCTACGGACCACCATGTCCGTACCGGATGCCACCGTCCCAAAGGGGTGATGCGTGATGCAGGTACGGGATGCGATGTCCAGCCAGGTCCTCGTCGTCGGTCCGGAGCACACGCTCCGTCAGGCGGCCCGGATGATGTCGGCCCGCGGTGTCGGGTCGGCGGTCGTGATCGATCCGGATTCCGAGGGCGTTGGGATCATGACCGAACGCGACGTGTTGAAGGCCATCGGCGCTGGCCTGGACTGCGACGTGGAACGCACCGGCGCCCACCTGACCTGGGACGTGGTCTACGCGGGCCCGGAGTGGACGGTGGCCGAGGCTGCCGCCGCGATGGCCCGGGGCGGGTTCCGGCACCTGGTGGTGCTGGACGGCCGAGAGGTGGCCGGGGTGATCTCTGTGCGGGACATCATGCGGGTCTGGTCGGAGAGCCAGGCCGCCATCGCCGCGACCTGACCGGGCGGGCGGGCGGGCCGGAATCTCGGCGCACGCAGGTGTGCCTGGCCGGATAGACGGGTAGGGATCCCTTGCGGGCGCGGAGATGCCGCGGCCCGCGGGGGAGGTCCCGATGCGCGACGCGGAGCGCCTGGTCGAGCAGCAGTACGCCATGCTCCTGCGTCGGGACGTGGCCCGCCTGCCGGATCTCTATGCCCCGGAGGCGTTCTACGCCATGCCGGGCGTGACCGTCCGTCCGATCGAGCTGCCCGCGCTCCTGCGGACCTGGACCGGCGCCTTTCCAGACCTGCGGGTCGACCCGCTGGGCACGGTCCGCACCGGCGGTGGTGCGGCCGTCGAGCTGCGCCTGACCGGTACCCACAGCGGCACGTTGCATTCGCCGTACGGCACCGTCGCGCCCACCGGCCGGGTGGTGAGCTGGGAGGTGGCCGACGTGGTCCGGGCCCGCAAGGGTCGGATCACCGCCTGGCGCTCCTACTTCGACTGGAGCCAGCTCCTCGATGCGCTCGGCGTGCAGCTGGAGGGACTTTCCCGGGCGGCGCACCACGACGCGCTCGCCCTTCCGGTCTGATCTGCCGCCGACCGGTGGAGTCGGGTCACCCGACCCGGTGGCTCAGGATGCGGACATCGCCGTGCCGTCGGCGCGTCCCCCGCCGCCGCCCGTACGCTCAACATCCATGACCGCCGAGCAGTTGATCTCCTTTGCCCGTGGGGCTCCTTCGCTGGACATCGTCGACGTCGAGGGGCTCAAGGCCGCCGCCGTCCGCGCCTTCGACGCCGACCCTGCAGGGGTCACGGCGTACGGCACCTCCGTCGGCTACGTTCCGCTGCGTAAGTGGATCGCCGAGAAGCACGGGGTCGAAGTCGACCAGGTGTTGGTGACCAACGGGTCGCTCCAGGCCGACGCGTTCCTCTTCGACCACCTGATCCGCCCCGGCGACGCGGTGGTGGTGGAACGCCCGACGTACGACCGGACGCTGCTCAACCTCCAGCGGATGGGCAGTGAGCTGCACGGCATCTCCGTCCAGCCGGACGGCCTCGACACCGCCGAGCTGCGCAAGCTGCTGGAGTCCGGGGTCCGCCCCCGGCTCGCGCACGTCATCCCGAACTACCAGAACCCGGCCGGCGTGACGCTGTCGCTGGAGAAGCGCCGGGAGTTGCTCGACCTGGCCGCCGAGTACGAGTTCACGATCTTCGAGGACGACCCGTACGCGGACGTCCGCTTCCGTGGTGACGCACTGCCGTCGATGCTCTCGCTGGACACCCGCAACGTGGTGGTGCACGCGTCGAGCTTCACCAAGACGGTCTGCCCGGGTGTGCGGGTCGGTTACCTGATCGGCCCGGCGGACCTGATCGCCGACATCGCCAAGAATGCGACGAGCCTCTACATCTCGCCCGGCATGGTGTCGCAGGCGATCGTGCACCAGTTCTGCGTCTCCGGTGACATCGACCGCTCGATCGAGACCGTACGCGCGGCGCTGGGCGAGCGAGCCCGGGTGCTCGCCGAGTCGCTGCGCCGGCACCTGCCGCAGGCCCGGTTCGTGGAGCCCGACGGCGGCTATTTCCTCTGGGTGGAGTTCCCGGAGGACGTCCTGGTGGACCGGCTCGCCCCGGCGGCGGCCGAGCGCGGCGTCGCCGTGGTCAAGGGCAGCGACTTCGTGCTGGATGGTGGGCGGCATGCCCTTCGACTGGCGTTCTCGGCGGTGACCGCCGACCGGATCGACGAGGGCGTTCGCCGCCTCGCGGAGGCCGTCGAAGCCGTCCGCGGCTGATTCGCCTGTCGGGTTCCCGACAGAATGACGATGCCGGCCGTCCCGGGCCTCCGCCCGGGCGGCCGGCGGCCCACAATGCTGCGAGCGTCACCCGTCAGGTGTAGTGGAGATCACCGCCCAGCCTCCAGGCTGGGCGACCCGGATGACGCGGCAGCACTACCCCCGCCCCCACCGGCGCCGGGTGGGCCGTGTCGTCCCCGCACCCCCCGATGCGGCCCGGCCCACCCGGCGCCGCCCCCGCGCGACCGCCGTCACACGTGTCCTCGACCGCAGGCGGCGTAGCCTGCAAGCCGCAGCTGAGCGCGGGAGGTGACGCGATGACGGATCGGACAGAGCGGGACCGGACGGCACCGTCGACGACCGGTCGGGTGCTACGACCTCGGGCGTGGCCGTCGCCGGTCCGGGCGATGACCCGGATCCTCAACGCCGACGGCTCGCCGCCCGCGCCGACCCCCGCTGGCACCGACCGCAGCGCCGTGGTCGACTGCGCGCTCTACGTCGACGGCAAGCGGCAACCCGGCGACTGGACGTACGCGGACGCGCTGGCCGCGGCCCGCCGCGTGGAGCACGGCTTCGTCTGGATCGGTCTGCACCAGCCGGAGCTGGCCGAGATGACCGCCATCGCGGAGACCTACGGCCTGCACGAACTCGCCGTCGAGGACGCGGTGAAGGCCGAGCAGCGCCCCAAGCTGGAGCGGTTCGGCGATGTCGTCTTCCTGGTGCTGCGCACCGCCCGATACTGCGAGCACGCCGAGCTGACCGAGAACTCCGAGGTCGTGGAGACCGGCCAGGTGATGCTCTTCATCGGCCCGAACTTCGTGATCAGCGTCCGGCACGGTGATGCCTGCCAGCTCGCCCCGATCCGCGCCGACCTGGAGACCAAGCAGGATCTGCTGCTCCAGGGCCCGTGGGCGGTGGCGTACGGGGTGACCGACCGGGTGGTCGACCTCTACCTGGAGGTCGCCGACCAGCTTGAGGATGACCTGGACGTGCTGGAGGCCGACGTCTTCGACCGCCACAGCCATGGGCGGATCCAGCGGATCTATCAGATGAAGCGGGAGTTGGTGGAGTTCAAGCGGGCAGTGGTGCCGCTGCAACGACCGCTGATGGCGCTGACCTCGCAGGTCAACCGTGAGGTGCCCAAGGAGATCCGGCGTTACTTCCGGGACGTGCAGGACCACCTGAGCCGCACCGTGGAGCAGGTGAACTCCTACGATGACCTGCTGAACTCGATCCTCCAGGCGCGGCTCGCCCAGGTCACCGTCGACCAGAACAACGACATGCGCAAGATTGCCGCCTGGGCCGGCATCGCCGCGGTGTGGACCGCCATCGCGGGCATCTACGGGATGAACTTCGACAACATGCCCGAGCTGAAGATGACGTACGGCTATCCGGTGGTCCTGGCCCTCATGCTCGGTGTCTCGCTGGCCCTCTACCGCTGGTTCCGCCGCAACGGCTGGCTCTGACCGCGAGGCGGCCGGCCCTGACCGGCAGGCGCAGCCGCCCGGCACGCGGAAGCGCCAGTGCGGGAACGCCCGGCACGCGGAAGCGCCAGCGAGCGGGGTGGCCCCGCGCCGCTGGCGCTCGCTGCGCTGTCGCTGGGTCAGCGGCGGCCGTTGGTGCGGGCCGTGTTCTTGCCCAGCGCCTTGGCGAGGTCGTCGGTCGGCCGACCGGAGACGTCCGTGGCACCTTCGGCAACCGACGGGACCTTGTCGGTCGGGCGGATACCGGTCTGCTTGGCCGTGCCGGTGGTGCTGGCGCTCGTGCCGCCGGCCGCCGCTGAGCTGCCCGCACCGGTCATCGCAGCCGCACCGGTCATGGCGGACCCGTCGGTCCCCTTGGTGGCGGACGGCGTCCGCACCTCGATCGAGTCGACCTCGTCGTGCATCGGCTCCAGGGTGCGGGTCGGGTCGTATTCGGCCCACTCCTGCTGCTCCCGTCGGCGACGCAGGGCGACCGCGCCGGCCAGGCCGGCGATGGCACCCGCCGCCAACAGGCCGGTCATCATCGAGCCGCGACGGCGCGGCTGCTTCTTCTTACCGGTGATCCGCATGGTCTTCGACCTGGCCTTCCTGGTCAGCGGCCCTGCCTGCGTGGCGCCGTCACGGGCCGCCGCCGCCAGCGGTGCCAGCGTGGTGAGAGTCGTCCCCCAGCCGGTCGACGCGCGGTCGCGTACCTTCGCCGCGGCCGGCCCGACGTAGCCCCGGGCCACCTGGACCCCCGGGCCGACGGTTGCGCCGGCACCCTTCGCGGCGTGATTGGCTGCCTGCACCAGGTGGCTGATGCTCTGGTTCAGCTCGGCCAAGGCCTGCTGCCCCTGGGACTTACGCCGCCCGAATCCAAACACGGTCCTACCTCCTGGGAGTTGTTCCTTCGTCATCCTCCACCTTCGGATGCCTCCGCGATGCCAGATCGGGCACATGGGAGGATCCGCATGGAACTGACCAACAAGTGAGGAGTACCCGTGGCCGAGGCTGTCTACGCCACCCTGCACACCAACGCTGGCCCGATCCGGCTGGAGCTCTTCCCCAACCACGCGCCGAAGACCGTCCGCAACTTCGTCGACCTGGCCGAGGGCAACCGGGAGTACACCGACCCGCGCACCGGTCAGCCGGGCAGTGGTCCGTACTACGACGGCACCATCTCGCACCGGGTGATCAGCGGTTTCATGGTCCAGATGGGCGACCCGACCGGCACCGGTCGGGGCGGGCCGGGTTACAAGTTCGCCGACGAGTTCCACCCGGAGCTGCGCTTCGACCGGCCCTACCTGCTGGCGATGGCGAACGCTGGACCGGGCACCAACGGTTCGCAGTTCTTCATCACCGTGTCCCCGACGCCGCACCTCAACAACCGGCACACCATCTTCGGCCAGGTTGCCGACGAGCAGTCGGTGAAGATCGTCGACTCGATCGCGAGCACCCCGACCGGCCCGAGCGACCGTCCGCTCCAGGACGTCGTCATCGAGCGGGTCGAGATCGAGCGGTCTGCTGCCTGACCGACCGGCGAGGTACCTTTGCTCGCATGATTGAGCGCTCCGGAACACCGCACCGGCTGGCGCCGGTGGATCGCGCTGCGGTGGACGGAGGGTCGACCCGGTGAGCGAGTCCCCTCCGACCGCCCCGGCCTGCTACCGGCACCCAGGTCGGGAGACCTATGTCCGGTGCACCCGCTGCGACCGGCCGATCTGCCCGGACTGCATGCGGGAGGCGTCCGTCGGGCACCAGTGCCCGGAGTGCGTCAACGAGGGACGTCGCAGTGTCCGGCCGGCGCGCACCGCCTTCGGTGGCGGTGCGGCCGGCCGGCACGGCTATGTCACCAAGGCGCTGATCGCCGTGAACGTGCTGATCATGCTGCTCTCCATCGCCTCCGACCGGGGTGGGGACGCGGCGGTGGGCGGTTCCGGCTTCGGCGGCCTGATGGGTGGCAGCACCCCGCTGACCAACTGGGGGTCGGTGCTCGGGCTGGCGGTCTTCCCTGACGGCACGCTCGGCGGCATCGCGGACGGCCAGTGGTACCGGCTGGTCACCGCCATGTTCCTGCACTACGGCGTCCTTCACCTGCTGCTCAACATGTGGGCGCTGTGGGTGCTCGGCCGATCGCTGGAGGCCAACCTCGGGCGGGTGCGGTTCGCCGCGCTCTATCTGATCGCGGGCCTCGGCGGCAACGTGGCCGCCTACCTGTTCAGCGCCCAGAACTCCGCCACCGCCGGCGCGTCGACCGCCGTCTTCGGGCTCTTCGCCGCGCTGATCATCATCGAGCGCAAGATGGGCCGGGACATCTCCCAGATCATCCCGATCCTGGTGATCAACCTGGTGTTCACGCTGGCTGTGCCGGGCATCTCGATTCCGGGGCACCTGGGTGGCCTGGTGGTCGGTGGGGCGATGGCGCTGGTGCTCGCGTACGCACCGCGCGGCCGACGCACGTTGGTGCAGGTCGCCGGCGGTGCGATCATCCTGCTGATCCTGCTCGCGCTGGTGCTCTTCCGGACCGCCTACCTGCTCGGCTGACAGATCAAGGGTTCGGGCGGGCGTCCCGCAGTGCGGCGGCCACCTCCTCCGGGGTGGCTCCCAGGTCGTACCGACCGAACAGGTGCAGTGAGTTGCCCGCGTCGATTTCCAGGATTTCGCTGGTCAGCCCCAACCGTGGCCGACGGTCCACGGTGATCGCCTCGACCGCCGACCAGGGCAGCAGCCGCCGGCCCGCGAATCCGTGGATGACGGTGAGCCCTGCGGCGTCCACCGCCAACCGGACCGGCACGACCAGGTCGCGTACCGCCCAGCCGGCCAGCAGGGCGGCGGCCAGGACGGCCAGCGCCAGGCGGACCGGGTCGCCGTCGGCGAAGAGCAGCCCGAGCGCGACCAGCAGGACCGCGCCGGCCAGCTTCGCGGCGGGCAGGCTCGCCGGCACCCGCCACTGCCGTACGGGGGAGATCTCATCCACCCGCCCAGCATGCCAGCGGCCGTCGGGCGCTGGGGGTGCAGGCACCTCGACGCCTGGGCGGACGGCCGGTCCAGCAACGAAGTAGGATCGGGGCAGCCCAAGTTACCGGGGAGTAAACATGAGTGACGCGGTCATCGTCGGCGCGGTACGGACCCCGGTCGGGCGGCGCAAGGGCAGCCTCGCCAGCGTCCACCCGGTCGATCTCTCGGCGCACGTGCTGCGCGCCCTCGCCGAGCGCACCGGGCTCGACCCGGAGCAGGTCGACGACGTCTTCTGGGGCTGCGTGTCCCAGGTCGGCGAGCAATCGTGGAACATCGCCCGCAACGGCGTGCTCGCCGCCGGCTGGCCCGAGACGGTGCCCGGCACGACCCTGGACCGGCAGTGCGGTTCCAGCCAGCAGGCACTGCACTTCGCCGCCGCGACGGTGCTCTCCGGCCAGGCCGACCTGGTGGTCGCCGGTGGGGTGGAGTCGATGACCCGCGTGCCGATGGGTTCCAGTGTGGCTGGCGGCATGCCCTTCAGCGACCAGTTGCGCGCCCGCTACCGGGGCGTCGAGGGCTTCGCCGACGACGCGCCGCTGCCGTTCAACCAGGGGGTCGGGGCCGAGCTGATCGCCCAGCGGTGGCGCCTCTCGCGTACGCAGCTGGACGAGTTTGCGCTGGCCAGCCACGAGAAGGCGGCCGCCGCGCAGGACGCCGGCGCGTTCGATCCGGAGCTGACGCCGGTGCCGCTCGCCGATGGTGGCAAGTTCGCCGCCGACGAGGGCATCCGTCGGGAGACCTCGCTGGAGAAGCTCGGCGAGCTGGCCACCCCGTTCCGCGCCGACGGTGTGGTGACCGCCGGGTCCGCGTCCCAGATCTCCGACGGCGCCGCGGCCCTCGCGGTGACCACCTCCGAATGGGCCAGCCGGCACGGCCTGCGGCCGCTTGCCCGCATCCACACCGCCGTGGTCGCCGCCGACGACCCGGTCACCATGCTCACCGCACCCATCCCGGCCACCGCGAAGGCGCTGCGCCGCGCGGGGCTGGGCATCGAGGAGATCGGGGTGTACGAGGTGAACGAGGCGTTCGCGCCGGTGCCGCTGGCCTGGCTGGCGGAGACCGAGGCGGACCCGGAGCGGCTCAACCCGCGCGGTGGGGCGATCGCCCTCGGTCACCCGCTCGGTGGCTCCGGTGCCCGGATCATGACGACGATGCTTCAGCACATGCGGGACAACGGCATCCGCTACGGTCTGCAGACCATGTGCGAGGGCGGCGGCATGGCCAACGCCACCATCGTCGAGCTGGTCTGACGCCCCGGCCAGGAAAACGCCTCGCCCGGCCCGGGAAGGCCGCCTAGGGTGCCCAGCGTGACGACGATCGCCGGTGAGCGCGCCCCCGAGTGGTCCAGCGAGCAGTGGCAGGTGCGGGCCCGGTCCTGGGTCGACGCGCAGCTGAGCCGAGCCGGCCGGCGGGTGACCGGGCTGGTGGAGCCCAGGGTGCGTCCCTGGTCGCTGGTGTGGCGGGTGCCCACCGACGACGGCCCGGTCTGGTTCAAGGCCAACAACCCGGGCACGGTGCACGAGACCGTCCTGATCGCGACGCTCGCCGAGCTGACGCCCGATCGGGTGCTGACACCGATCGCGGTGGACCCGGTCCAGGGCTGGTCGCTGCTGCCCGACGGCGGCGATTCGTTGCGCGACGTGCTGGGACGTGAGCCCGATCTGGCGCACTGGGAGCGGGCGCTGTCCGGGTACGCGGCGCTCCAACTGGCCACCGCGCAGCGTGCCGACGAGTTGGTCGCTCTGGGCGTGCCGGACCACCGCCCCGAGCTGCTGGCCGGGCTGCTCGCCGAGCTCCTCGACGATCGTGAGGCACTGCTGATCGGTGCCGAGGGCGGGCTCAGCCCGGACCTGCACGAGCGGCTGCGGGCGGAGGTGCCGTCGTACGCGCAGCGGTGCCGCCGGCTCGCCGACATCGGCATTCCGGCCATGGTGCAACACGACGACCTGCACGACGGCAACGTCTTCGCCGCTGGGGACGGGTATCGCTATTTCGACTGGGGCGACGCCTCGGTGGCGCACCCGTTCGGCACGCTGCTGGTGACCCTGCGCTCCATCGGGCACGCCAAGAAGCTGGCAGCCGACGACGCCCGGCTGGCTCGGTTGCGCGACGCCTACCTGGAGGCGTGGACCGACCGGTACGACCGTCGGACTCTCGTCGAGGCCGCCGACCTCGCGATCAGCCTGGGACCGGTGAGCCGATCGCTCTCCTGGCGTCGCGCCCTGGACACCGTCGACGAGTCCCGCACCGAGTACGCCGACGCGGTTCCCGGCTGGCTGGAGGAGTTGTTCGCCGCCAACCCCCTCCAGCCCGACTCCTGACCATGATCCGTCGGAGTCGGAAGTCGGACAGGCAGTGCGACCCGCCGCGTGGAACTTCCAAAAAACCGGCATGACCCACGTCACCCCGCTGGGAAGGTCGTTGGGCACGTCATGGACGTCTTCTCCCGAACGTTCCTTCCCGCCGCCGCTGAGGCTGGCCTGGCCGTGCAGACCGTGAGCCGGCACATGCCGGTCTTCCGGCGCTGTGTCGGCTCCGGTGACGCCACCATCCTGGTCACCCGTTGCAGCCGTGCCGACCGCCCGGTCACCGGCGACTACCTGCTGCTGCTCACCCACCGCAGCCTGGTGGTGACCCAGCAGACCCGACTGCTGCACCGACTGCGCCTGCACCTCAACACCGAGTTGCGCGAGCTGAGCAACGTGACCTGGAGCCCGGACCCGCGGCTGCACTCGGTCGAGCTGGCGGCCACCGCGATCGACGGGATCCGTGAGCGGTTCCTGATCCGTACGAGTCACCCGAAGCGGGTCTGGCAGCTCGACGCGTTGCTCAACCACGCGTTCCGGACCCGCCTACGGATGCCCCGTGAGCGGATCGTCGCCACCATCGGTGACGCGCCGGTCGCCGTGCGGCCCAGCGTGTTCCGTCCCGCTGTGGTGAGCTGACGCCCCACCGGGTTCGGCGCCGTCTTTACCGAACCCGAACACGCACCGATCGCGCCGAGCCCGCCGGGTCGGCAATCATGGGCCGGTGACCGTCGAACCGCCGCACCGCGGGCTCGTCCTCGTGGTCGAGGACGAGCGGGCCATCGCCGACCTGGTCCGGTTGTACCTGACCCGCGACGGGTTCGGCGTCCACCTGGAACGCGACGGTGACGCTGGCCTGAGCGCCGCCCGCCGACTGCGCCCGGTGGCCTGCGTCCTGGACATCGCGCTGCCGGGCCTGCCCGGCACCGAGATCTGCCGCCGGCTGCGCGAGGACGGTGACTGGACCCCGGTCATCTTCCTCACCGCCCGGGACGACGAGGTGGATCGGATCGTCGGCCTGGAGTTGGGCGCCGACGACTACGTCACCAAGCCGTTCAGCCCACGGGAGCTGGTCGCCCGGGTACGCGCGGTGCTGCGCCGTTCCGCCGGCGGCCCGGTGGGCGCGGACCGGCCGCGCGTCGTCGGCCCGGTGACGCTCGACCCGGCCCGCCGGACGGTGACCGCCGCAGGCGTCCCGGTGCAGCTCACCTCCACCGAGTTCGACCTGCTGGCCTACCTGATGTCCCGGCCGGGCCGGGTCTTCAGCCGGGAGGAGTTGCTGGCCGGGGTCTGGGGTTACGCGGCGCACGCCGGCACTCGCACCGTTGACGTGCACGTCGCCCAGGTGCGGGCGAAGCTCGGCCCTACCAGCGTGATCCGGACCCATCGCGGCGTGGGGTACGCGGTCGATGCCTGACCATTCCGGGCGCGCCGAGCCGCCGACCATGGCCCTGCCGGTGGTCGGCACCCGCCCACCGCCGGCACCTCGACGTAGCCGGTTCGGCCGTACGCTGACCGCTCGGGCGGTGCTGGTCACCTGCGCGGTGGCGCTGGTGTCGGTGCTGGTCACCGCGATCGTCGCGGTGCCGTTGGCGATCCGCGGCGCGGAGCGACGCGATCAGGAGGCGCTCTCCGCGCAGGCTCGGCTCGCCGCCGAGGTGTTGCGGACCCGCCTGGACCGGGGTCGCAGCGCCGACGAGGAGCGGCTCATCCAGCAACTGCGCAACCAGGGCATCGACGCGTACCTGATCAGGCGCGGGGTGGTCGACCGGCCGGGCCTGCCAGCCCGGGTGGTGCAGCGGATCGAGCAGGGCCGCAACGTGTCGGTCCGGCGCCCTGTCAACGGCAAACGTGCCCTGGTCGAGGGCCGGGCGTTGGCAGGCGGTAACGGGGTGGTGCTCTCCCGTCCCTCGGCGAACGGGCTGTGGACCCAGGTGCTGCTCAGCCTCTGGTTGCCGCTCCTGGCCGGGTTGGCCGCCGGTGTGGTGGCGGGGCTGCTGCTGGCCCGCCGGCTGGCCCGGCCGATCCGCGTCGCGGCCACCGCCGCCGCCCGGCTACGTGCCGGCGACCGTGCCGTCCGGGTGCCGGTCGAGCCGCCGGACGAGGTCGCCGACCTGGCCGAGGCGTTGAACGGGTTGGCCGGCGCGCTGGCAACCAGCGAGGGCCGACAGCGGGAGTTCCTGCTGTCCGTCTCGCACGAACTGCGCACCCCGCTGACCGCGATCCGGGGGTACGCCGAGGCGCTCGCCGACGGGGTGCTCGGCGCGGATGACACCGTCGACACCGGCCGGACGATGCTGGCCGAGGCCCAACACCTGGACCGGCTGATCGGCGATCTGCTGGCGCTGGCTCGGCTGGAGGCCGCCGACTTTCCTCTCGAACCGGTGCCGGTGGACCTGACCCAGTTGGCCCTGGACGCGGAGCCGACCTGGTCCGGCCGGTGCGCGGCCGTGGGGGTGCCGTTCCGGGTGGAGACGCCCGGTCAGCCGGTGCCCGCGTACACCGATCCCGGGCGGATCCGGCAGGTGCTGGACGGGTTGCTGGAGAACGCGCTCCGGGTCGTACCCCCGGGGTCGCCGGTGGTGCTCGCGGTCCGGCCGGCTGGCGCGGATCCGGCCTTCGGCGGTGTGTTGGAGGTCCGGGACGGCGGGCCCGGCTTCACCGACGACGACCTGGCGGTGGCGTTCGAACGCGGTGCGCTGCACCAGCGCTACCGGGGAGTGCGCAAGGTGGGCAGCGGTCTGGGCCTGGCGCTGGCCGCTGGGCTGGTCCGCCGACTGGGCGGGGAGATCGCCGCAGGGCACGCACCGGAGGGCGGTGCCGCCTTCACGGTCCGGCTGCCCGGTGATCCTTACCTGGCTCGAACATCGGCCTGACGCTGCGCTCGTCATCGGAGGGGATGCTTTGGCCTCCACGGACGAGAGGGAACGTCATGCCACGTTGGGGATTTGCCACCGGCACCACGGCATTACTGGCGGCTGTCGCGCTCGGTCTCACCGGCTGCGGTGCGGCCGAGGTGGCCAGCCAGCCCGCTCGGGAGGCCGCTGTCGAGGTCGCCGCCGCGCTGGGTGTGGAGGGCCAGGCGCTGGCCGCGATGGGCTTCGACGCCAACGACCTGGACGTGCAGACCGTCGCCGCGCCGGCCACCCCGGCGCCGGGTGCCGCACCCACGGCCCAGGACAAGGCCCGGGAGAAGCGCGGCGAGGAGTGGCGCAAGCGCCGCCAGGCCCGCGTACTGCTGCGCAAGAACACCCTGCACGGTGAGGCGGTGGTGCAGACCAAGGACGGTACGCAGACCGTCGTCGTGCAGCGCGGCGAGGTGACCGCGATCGACGGCGACTCGATGACCGTCAAGTCCACCGACGGCTTCACCATGACCTGGACCTTTGGCGCCGACCTGCGGGTCGTCGAGCGGCGCGCGACCGTGCAGCCGAGCGAGGTCAAGGTCGGCGCGACGCTCGGCGTCGCCGGCGCGAAGGACGGCGACAAGGGTGTGGCCCGACTCGTCCTCATCCCCCGCACGAAGTGAAACGAGGGGCCCCTGTGTCGAGCAGGGGCCCCTCGTTCGTCAGTAGACGCGGGAGCCGATGAAGTCGTCGTGACCGTAGCCGACCGGATTGGCGGCGGTACGGGACTCGAACGACCACTGTTGCCGGGTGCTGCTGGAGCACCCGGTCAACCGCAGCCGAGGGGTGCCCAGCCAGGGGCTGTCGAACGCCACGCAGAGGTTGCTCGCCGCAGCCGGCTTGAGCTGGTTGCCGGCGAAGACGAACTGCTGGGCGGCGCTGCCGTTGCAGTCGTAGATGTTGACCGCGGTGCCGGAGGTCATCGAGCTGTTGGCGACGTCGAGGCAGCGGTCGTGGGAGAGCTCCGAGTGCAGCGACCGCCGGTTCTGGTCGTACCAGAAGCCCTGGTTACGCCCACCGTGGCAGGAGTACGGCTGCTGCACGGTGCCGTTGCGGGAGTCGTACCCCTTGCCGTCGACGCAGGTGCCGGTGGCCAGGTTGCGCAGCTGCTTGAACTCCAGCAGCCCCGGGTAGAGCACGCCGCCGCCGGTGCTGGCCGGGTCGACGCAGCTGGCCCGATCCTGGCCGGAGTTCCAGAACTGGGTGATGCACTGGGCGAACATGCCGTGCCCACGGGCGTTGGGGTGGAACGACTGGCGGGCGGCGTTCTCGTTCCAGATCCCGATCTCGATGAAGAGGCCGCGGACCGAGGTGTTGTCGGTGCACACCTCGTGCCCGTGGAAGAGCCGGCTGGCGTCCAGGTAGCGGGTGCCGGTGTTCGCCGCAGCCGACCGCAGCGCCGACTCGAACAGCGGCACCGCCTTGTTCCGGGCGAACGCGGCGTCGGCCAGGTAGAGCAGGCAGCCGCCGGAGTACCAGCCGGGGAAGTTCGGGTTGTCCTCCACGTCGGGACTGCCCGGGCTCGGGTACGACATCAGCACCAGCTCGTAGTCCGACCGCAGGTAGCCGGCGTTGGTCATGGTCTTCCGGATGTCGGTGAGCGCCGATTCCACGGCTTGCCGGCTGCCGTCGGTGCGGATCGTCCACTGGTCGGTGTAGGTGGGGTAGCAGACCCCCTGGAACAGGACCCGGCGGATGGCGCAGTCGGTGGCGACCGGTCCGAACTGGATGGTGCCGTCACCGTTCGCGCCGACCACCACCCAGATCAGCTTCACGTGCGTGTTGCGCGCCTTGATGCCCAGGTAGTCGCCCTGGTTCAGCTCGTTGTGCTGAGTCGGGCCGCCGGCGATGAGGTTCCACGGGGTGGCACCGGAGCAGGCGATGTTGTACTGCGCGTCGGACGTGATGCCGGTGCGGAACACCGCCTGGTCGTACGAGCGGTCGCACCAGTTGCCGTCCTGGTGGGTGCCGGGGACGTAGTTGCCGACTCCTTCGCCGGAGATCTCGCTGTCGCCCATGGTGATCAGCGCGGTGCGGCGTTGGTCGATCGGGCGGATCTGCGGGCTGCCGTAGAGGGCGGTGGCTTCGGCGGCCCGGATGGCCTCAAGGTTGGCGGGGAGTGGTTGGACGGCCGGACGGTCGGCGGCGCTGGCGGGGGCGGCGGGCCCGGCGAGCATCGGTAGGACGAGAGCGGCGACGGCGACGGCGACGGTGATGGCCCGTCGTCGGGTCGCGCGTTCGGGCCTGGCGGGGATTGCAGGCATCGACGCACTCCTTTCGCCTCAATCGCAGGACGTCGATTGAGTTACCAGACGGTAACGTGCGGATCAACGGATGTGAATGCACCTCGGATCCTTGGGCGCGGAATGCTGAACCGCCCGGATCGGACTATCCGGGCGGCAAGGCGCGCGGCAGCGGACCCGCCGGGTCAGCGGCCCGGCGGCAGCGCGTAGCCGACGTAACCGCGGAACTCCAGCCGCCAGCCGGCCGGGACCAGCTTCGCGCAGGCCGGCTGGCTACCGGTGCAGACGATCGCGTCGACCGAGGAGGGATCGGCCGGCGGCCGATCCGGCAGCACCGACTGCAACGCCACCAGTTCCGGCGAGCGCCCGTCCGGCTGCCGCAGCAGCAGCCACCACGGGTACTCCCAGTTGTCGTTCTGCTGCACCAGCCCGATCCGTCGGGCACCACTGTCGCGGGCCGCCGTAGCGGCCCAGCGGAACTCGTCGGCCCACTGTGGGCGGCGTAGGAACCGGGTGTCCCAGTCCGAGGTGGTGAAGACCGAGCCAGCGCCGACCAGCCGCCGTGGAAAGCCGTACGACAGGGCGAGCACCCCGGCCAACGCCGAGGCAGCCAGCACGGAGACGGCCACCAGCGTGGCCACCGATCGCCGCCCACGGTCAACCGCCGCCGCCGCCGTGGCGCCGCCCGCCCGCCGACGGAGAAGCGCGTCCAGCCAGAGCCCGGCCAGCGGCACCGCGAGCACCAGGGCGTAGAGGATCAGCCGATTCCCCCACGGCTGCCACTTGATCATCGAGGTGTGCAGCAGGACGGTGGTCAGCGCCACCACCGCGTACGCGCGCAGCGGCCCGGTCTGCTCGGCGTCGATCCGGCGCGGACGGGCGATCGCGACGATCGCACCGATCGCAGCCAGTGCCCCGGCCAGGGGAAACGCCACCCGGTCCTCGTCCGGATACCAGGCCGGCACCGGAAAGACCTCCCGACCGAAGGTGATCGCGCGGTCCTGCGGGTCGACCCCGATCGCGCCCGCGCCGTCGATGATCGCCTCAGCTCCGGCCCGGCGTAGGGGCGCCAGCGGCGTGTCGAACGCCGTGTGCCCGATCCGCAGAGCGTTGACCAGGATCGACGCCGGGTCGTGCCGTTCCATCGGGATCGACTCGCGGAGCCGGGGTGGCCCCAGCGGGTGCCCGAACTCGGCGGTCACCCGGGCCAGGAACGGGCCGACCACCACGGCCGCGACCAGCAGGATCAGCACCGAACCGCTGACCGTGCGGGCCAGCCCGCCAACCGCCCGGCGTTGCCGACCCTCGGTAGCCGTAGCCGTAGCCGTAGCCGTAGCCGTAGCCGGGCCGGCCGGTGCCGTGCTCTCGGCCCGGGCCAGCCTGAGCTGGGCCAACCCCCAGAGCACCAGCAGCGGACCCACCGCGATCAGGCCGCTGGTCTTGGTCACCGCGGTCAGACCGGTGGCCGCACCCAGCCCGAGCAGCGTGCCCCAGCCGGTCCGCCGTTGCAGCCCGTCCAGCGCCAGGGTCGCCGCGCAGGCCACCCACGCCGCGCAGACCAGGTCGGTCTGCGTGCTGGTCGCCTGGAGCACCACCATCGGCGTGGTCGCCAGCACGAACGCCGTGAGCAACTGGGCCCTCCGACCGCCGCCGAGTTGCGCGGTGATCCGTGCGGCCATCAGGAGGCAGACCACTCCGGCCGCCCACTGCACCAGGTTGTACAGGTGATCCCCGCCGGTGAGCAGGCGTAGGTGCAGCAGCAGGTACTCGGCTCCGGGCGGGATGGTCACCTGCCGGTGGATGGCGGTGGGCCAGAAATCCAGGTCGCCCTGGGCCACCCAGTGCTCCACCTTCGGCAGGTGGTACGTCTGCGAGTCGAAGTTGTTCGGCTCGGCCAGCAGCGCGACCAGCAACTCCACCAGGACCAGCCCACCGACCGTGCCGGCGAGCAGCCGCTCGCCCCGACCCGCCGTACGCCAGGCGTCGACCGCCACGGCGAGCAGGCCGGAGGGTGCCCGACCGGTCCGGTTCCGTGCGGTGTCGGGCCCGGCCGCACCGCTGTCGACGGCCGGGGTGGTCGTCTCGGGGCTGCTACCGGACACCACGGCGCCGACCGGTACCGGTTGCGGTGTTTCGGTGGGCTGCGCGAGACGCGTGGCCCGTCGTCGCCGCACACCGACCGCTGTCGCGGCAGCGGCCAGGAAGAGCAGCCAGGCGGCAGCGAACGCCGGCCGGGTCAGCGCGTGCAACGCGCCGAGAAGCTCGACGACGAGCACCGCGTACGCCCCGCTGAGCAGGGCGGCGCGCACCACGGCGAGCCGCAGCGGTGCCACCGCGCTGGCCGTGCGTGGCCTCATCGCGGCGGTGAGCAGGAGCACCGCGGCGGCAGGAACCGCCGCGAGCAGGGAGCCGGCAGCCGACATGGCGGGAAGTAAACACCATCGGCCCGCGCGCGCCACGCCGACGGCCCGACGGCGGCGGCAAGCGACGCGCAAAGCAACCAGGCTAGGCTATGCCTGACGTGTCGCCGCCACCATGGAGATTTCCGTGAAGCTCTCGATCCTCATGCCGGTCTACAACGAGGAAGAACGCATTGCGGATGCCCTCAAGCAGGCATTGGCGGTCGACTACCCCTGCGAGATCGAGCTCGTCGTCGTCGACGACGGCAGCCGGGACGGCACCGGCGAGGTCCTCGGTCGCGCCGACGACGCACGCCTGCGGGTCATCACCCACCAGCGCAACGCCGGCAAGGGTGCCGCCATCAAGACGGCGGTCGACAGCGCGGAGGGCGACTACATGGTCATCCTCGACGCCGACCTGGAGTACGACCCGCAGGACATCCCCAAGCTGCTCGACCCGGTGCTCGACGGGCGGGCCACGGTGGTCTACGGCAATCGCACCTTCGGCAGCCACAGCGCCTACAGCTTCTGGTATGTGATGGGCAACAAGGGCGTCACGATGGCGGCCAACGTGCTGTTCAACTCGTACATCGGCGACCTGGAGACCTGCTTCAAGCTGATGCCGGTGGCGCTCTACCGGTCGCTTGAGGTGCGTTCGCGTGGCTTCGGCATGGAGGCCGAGGTGACCGGCAAGCTGCTGCGCCGCCGGATCCGACCGTACGAGGTGCCGATCAGCTACCGGGCACGTGGCCGGGAAGAGGGCAAGAAGATCACCTGGAAGGACGGCGTCGAGGCGATCTGGATCCTCGGCCGGGAACGCGCCCGCCGCCGTCCTGCCGCCTCATCCGCCCGCTGATCCCAGGAACGCCCTGATCGACCCCCGCAGGCCGTCGGCGTCGAGGCCGTGCCACCGGGCGTGGTCGGCCGGATCGCCGTACCGTCGCAGGTCGGTCTGAGTCACCCCGAGGGTGAGCAGTCGATGCGGCACGTCCGCCAGGGCCTGGCTGACGACCGCGCTCGACGTCCCCGCGAGGTACGGCTCGACCAACACCACCTCGGTCCCGGCGAGCGCCCGGAGGCCGGGCGTGTCGAACGGCCGGGGAGTGTGGGTGTACGCGACCGTCACGTCCATTCCCTCGGTCGCCGCCAGGGTGGGATCGAGCATCGGCCCGACGGCAACCACGAGCGGCGCGTTCGTTCCGCCCTGCCGGAGCACCCGTAGCCGGTCGGCGTCCGGGTGCGCCTGGGCGTTGCGCTGCTCGCTGAGTCGTAGGTAGACCGGTTCGTCGGTGGTCGCGGCGTTACGGAGCAGCGGTACGACCTCGTCCGGG
This sequence comes from Micromonospora sp. NBC_01638, assembly GCF_045209745.1. NCBI lineage: Bacteria > Bacillati > Actinomycetota > Actinomycetes > Micromonosporales > Micromonosporaceae > Micromonospora > Micromonospora sp. NBC_01638. The sequence goes on along the minus strand of NZ_CP109273.1, from coordinate 2,108,102 downwards.
TGGCCGGGCACCCGCACCGTCCAACCGTCGCCCAGCGAGTCGAAGAGCGCCACATCCCCGGGCGACTGGTGGGTCCGGCCCCCCTTCGACCCGTCATAGGACGCGCCGATGCTGACCAGGACCGCGCCCACGCTCTGGTGGTCCAGGTCCAACTTGATCTGCTCGTACGCCCGGTCCACCAGGAACGTGGCGTACGAGTGCACGATCGGGCGGAGCCCGGTCAGGGCGAGCCCGCCGGCCACACCGATCATCAGTTGCTCCCGGATGCCGACGTTGAGCACCCGGTCCGGATGACGGTCGGCGGCCGGAGTGAACTGGCTGGCCGAGATGTCGGCCAGCACGAGTGCGGTGCGCGGATCTTCGTCGAGCAGCGCGGCGGTGGTGTCGATGAAGGCGGTACGCATGGCGGTCATCCATTGCTCTCGACGTGGGCGACCACCAGGTGCGGCCGTCGCGGCCGGTGCCCGGTCAGCGCCGTGTACAGGGCGGTGTGGTCCCGGCCGTCGACGGTGTCGGCGGTCCAGCCGTTGACGGTGAACCGGCTGGCGATGCCACCTGCCCAGCCGTGGGTGGCCGACGCGTTGTCGACCACGACCGCGGTGAGATTTCCCAGGCCGGTTGCTCCCGCGTAGGCGATCGCCTCGTGGTTGGACCCCTCGTCCAGCTCGGCATCGCCGAGCAGCACGTACACCCGGGGTGTGAGCAGTCCCTGGGCGCGCAGGCCGAGGGCGGTGCCGACGGCCAGCCCGAGCCCGTGGCCGAGAGAGCCGGAGCCGATCTCGACCCCGGGCACCAGCAGTCGGTCCGGGTGGTGGCCGAGCCGGCTTCCCGGCCCGGCCAGGTCGTCGAGCCAGGCGTCCGGAATGAAGCCGTGCGCGGCGAGCACCGCGTAGTAGGCGGCCGGTCCGTGCCCCTTGGAGAGCAGGAACCGGTCCCGCTCCGGGTCGTCGGCGGTATCGGGGGTGACCCGCAGCACCCGGTCGTAGAGCACCTGGAGCACGTCGATGGTGGAGTGCGCGCTGGGCGCGTGCTTCTCGTCGCCGGTCAGTCGTCGGAGCAGCCCGGGTAGTCGGGGGCCGGTGTCGGTGGTCAGTGTGATGGCCATGCCACTACTGTGTGAGTTGAAGTGGACTTGAACTCAAGGACCTGGTGATGCTGGATCTACTGACGATCGGTGAGTTGTCCGTCCGCTCCGGCGTGGCGCCGTCGGCGCTGCGGTACTACGAGCGACTCGGGCTGATCCGTGCCGACCGTACCGGTGGCAACCAGCGACGGTACGCCCGCGCTGAGTTGCGACGGGTCGCCTTCATCCGGATCTCCCAGCAGGTCGGCGTCTCGCTCGACGAGATCCGTGCGGCACTGGACTCGCTCCCCGAAGCCCGCACGCCCAGCCCGCAGGACTGGGCGCGGCTCTCCGCAGACTGGCGGGGCCGGTTGGACGAGAAGATCCGGCTGCTCGCCAAGCTCCGCGACGACCTGGACGGCTGCATCGGCTGCGGCTGCCTCTCCATGCAGCGCTGCGCGCTCTACAACCCCGAGGACGCCCTGGCCGGCGAGGGGCCGGGCGCCCGCCTGGTGCTGCCCCGACCGACCGAGGACCCCACGCCGGCGGCTTCGCTCGCCTGACGGCCAGCGCGCATCACCCGCGCGTGAGCAGCACCTTGCCGAAGTGATCGTTCGACTCGACGAGCCGGTGCGCCTCCGCGGCTTCGGACATCGGCAGCCGCCGGTCCACGACAGGTCGGATCCTGCCAGTCTCGATCAACGGCCACACCTCGTCCCGTACGCCCTGGACGATCTCCGCCTTCTCCGCGAGCGGTCGGGAGCGTAGCGACGTCGCGGTGACGCTCGCTCGCTTGGTCAACAGCGCGCCGAGATCCAACTCGGCTTTGCGCCCACCCTGCATCCCGATCACCACCAGCCGACCGTCGGTGGCCAGAGCGGAGACGTTCCGGCCCAGGTAGGACGCGCCCATGATGTCGAGGATGACGTCGGCGCCGCGGCCGTTGGTGGCTCGCCGGACCTCCTCGACGAAGTCCTGCTCCCGGTAGTCGATCGGGTGTGACGCGCCCAGCTCACGCAGCCGGGAGTGCTTGGCACCCCGAGCCGTGGTCAGGATGGTAGCGCCGAGGGCTGCCCCGAGCTGAATCGCGAAGGTGCCGATCCCGCTGCCGCCGCCATGCACCAGCAGCGTGTCACCGGCGCTGAGCCGCGCCACCTGGACCAGGTTCGACCAGACCGTGCAGGCCACCTCGGGCAGTGCGCCGGCGTCGACCGGGTCGCAGGCCGGCACCGGCAGCAACTGCCCGGCCGGGACCGCGACCCGCTCGGCGTACCCGCCGCCGGCCAGCAGCGCGCAGACCTGCTGCCCGACCGCCCACCCGGCGACCTCCGAGCCGACCACGGTGATCACCCCAGAGCACTCCAAGCCGGGGTACGCGGGCGCGCCCGGCGGCGGCGGGTAGTGCCCCTGCCGTTGCAGCAGGTCACCGCGGTTGACGCCGCTGGCCCGCACATCCACGATCACCTCGTCGGGGCCTGGTTCGGGGTCGGGCACCTCGGCCCAGACCAGTGCGTCGGGTCCACCGGGCTGCGGGATGGTGATGGCTCGCATGAGCTCAGTCTTACCCAATGTCGCCGGGTGCCGCAGGCGCACCCTCCAGGCCACTGTGGATTGTCCGGGCTGCCTGGTCGGCGCATTCGGGGAGGGACGCCGGGCCGCCCGACGGGAGCCGTGGCAGACTATGCGTGGCCGTACACCTGCGGGTGGCGGCCCAGGAGGGTTCGCCTAGTGGCCGATGGCGCTGGTCTTGAAAACCGGTAAGGCAGCGATGTCTTCGTGGGTTCGAATCCCACACCCTCCGCTCATCGACGGGCACCTGATCGCGGCGTACGGTCGGGGTACGCGATGCACCCCAATGCGGCGAGGTGCCTCCATGGTCGATCAGCAATCCACTCCCGGTCACGTGTCGAGCGGCTTCGCCGGGTTCGGCACCCGGCGGCCCGGTCACTCCGGCGGGTCTGCGGCCCGTCGGTCCCGGCGGATCGTCTCCTCGGCCAGTCGCTCGACCGCGCGTCGGCGTTCCTCGGCGATGGCTCGCTCGTCTCGGCGGCGGAACGCGGTGAGGACGGCTGTCACGAAGTCCCGCCAGATTCCGGCCACGGTGTCCCCCTGAGGAACGTTGCCCGCACTCAACCGTAGCTCCGGAAAACCACCGCCGGTCAGCGCGTGCTTCCGGTCGTGGGAGGGGCCGCGGCGGGGTAAGAAGGGGCTGGTAACTCCGCATACCGGAAGGACGCGTCCCGATGACCCTGGAACGACCGATCGCCCCGGACCCGTACGAGCTGCTGCCGACGCTGCCCTCGTTCACGCTGACGAGTGACGACGTGCAGAACGGTGAGCCGATGGATGCCCGGCACGCGCATGGCAGCACCGGGGGTGACAACGTCTCGCCGCAGCTGACCTGGTCGGATTTTCCCGCTGAGACGAAGAGCTTCACGGTGACCTGCTACGACCCCGACGCGCCGACCGGCAGCGGTTTCTGGCACTGGGTGCTCGTGAACGTGCCGGTCGACGTCACGCAGTTGCCCAGCGGTGCCGGTGGCGCGGCGGGCACCGACCTCGGTGGCGCGTTCTCGGTCCGCAACGACTATGGCGAGCAGGGTTACGGCGGGGCGGCTCCGCCGCCCGGCGACCGCCCGCACCGGTACGTCTTCGCGGTGCACGCCGTCGACGTGGACCGCCTGGACCTGACCCCCGATGCCAGCCCCGCCTACGTGGGCTTCAACCTCACGTTCCACACCCTGGCTCGGGCGGTGATCCGCCCGACGTACCAAATCAAGGAATGATCCGTACCCCGCGATCTTGCACGTGGTGGTGAGGGAAAGTGCGAGATCGCGGGGGCGGGCGGGTTAGTCCTTGCTGCTTCGCTTCGCGAAGCGGCCCTAATCGGGAGGAAGTAGGTCTACTTCCGAGTTAGGACGGGACGCGGGCTACGGCGAAGACGGACTGGCCGAACGGGGGGCGGACGAGCTGTTCGGCGGCCTTGGTGGCGGGTAGGACGACGGTGTCGTACACCTTGACCATCGGGCCCTCCTTCGGCATCAGCCGGAAGACCTTGGTGGCCATGAAGTAGCCGATCAGCCCCAACGCGTTGGCGTAGTGGATCTTCTCGACGGTCAGGCCGGCCTCGGTCATCGCCGCCTCGAGCGTCTTCTTCGTGTAGCGGCGGACGTGCCCGGTGGCGATGTCGGCCGGGCTCATCGCGAACTGGAACGCCGGCACGATGATGATCACGGCGCCGCCGGGTCGGACCAGGTCGCGCATGCTGCTCAGCGCGCCCACGTGGTCCTCGATGTGCTCCAGGACGTTGTACGAGACCGCAGCGCTGTAGTGGCCCCGGTCGTTGTGGGGCAGCAGCATCTGCCGGACATCGATGTTCGGTCGGTCGGCGAGGCGCTCCTTGAGCTGCACCAGCCGGTCCGGGTCGGCCTCGGTGGCGGTGAACCGGGGCAGCCGTTCTGACCATTCCAGTGCGTAGTCACCGAGGCCGCTGCCGATCTCGATCGGGTCGTCGCCGAGGTACGGCACGGCCAGCTCGATGAACCAGCGACGGTGGTTGACAGCTGTCGCCAGGCCTTCCAGCACCTCGGACTGCACGCGCTGATCCCCAGTGATTTCTGCCATGCGTCGATTCCTCACGGTTTGAACTCGACCCGTGCCTGGACCGACAGAGTGAATCATCCGCTGAGACAGCAAAGAATCGAGGCATCGGGGTGGCCGAATTGTGGTCGGGGGGTGGGTTCGCGATCGGCGGCCAACGAACCCGGCACATAGTACGGCAGTACCCCGAAACATGTCACGGCGGTGCCATAGCCTGACTACCCTATGAATTGTCATGACTACTCCTGAACCGGACGTGCCCAGCGACAGTGGCGGCCCGGCTGCCGCGTCGTCGGTGGAAGGGGCCCCTGACGGCGCTCGGCCTTCCCGCAGAGGGAAGTGGGCCGATCTCGCCGCCGTGCTGAGCTTCGTGGTGCTCGGCTTCTGGGTAACCGGTCGGCTCTGGTTGGACCCGGGCAGTAGCGTGCGGGACAACCAGTCTGATCAGTCGCAGTTCGAATGGATGATGGCGCACGGTGCGCGAGTCGTCACGCATTTTGCGTACCCGTTCCATTCCGATCAGATGAACGTTCCGGACGGCGTGAATCTGATGGCTAATACGTCCGTATTATCCATTTCATTGCCACTGACGCCGATCACCCTGCTCTTCGGTCCGCGGGCGACATTCCTGGTCTTTCTCACCGCCGGCATGATTGCCACCGCCACGGCCTGGTATTTCGTGCTCTCCCGGGTCCTGATCGGCACCCGCGGGCCGGCGTGGCTGGGCGCCGGCTTCTGCGCGTTCGCGCCGGCCATGGTGTCGCACGCCAATGGGCATCCGAACATCGTGTCGCAGTTCGTCGTCCCGTTGATCATCTGGCGCACGCTGCGACTCGGCGAGCCGGGTCGCTGGCTGCGCAACGGGGTCCTTCTCGCGCTCGTGATCGTCTGGCAGGCCTTCCTCAACCTGGAGATCCTGCTGATGGCCGCGATCGGGCTCGGCGTGATCGTCGCCGTGCTCGCCCTGGCTCGCGCGGATCTGCGGTCACGGGCCCGGCCCTTTCTCGCCGGCCTTGCCGTCGCCGCCGGGGTCGCCGCGCTGCTCCTCGCGTACCCCCTGTACGTGCAGTTCTTCGGGCCGGACGCGTACTCCGGGCTGTCCCGCCTGATCCGCGGCTACTCCAGTGACCTGGCCTCGTTCGTCGCGTACTCCCGGGAGTCGCTTGCTGGTAGCCCGCGCACTGCTGCGGGCCTGGCCAAGAACCCGACCGAGGAGAACAGCTTCTTCGGCTGGGCGCTGGTGGTGCTGGTGATCGCACTGGTCTGGTGGTTGCGCCGCTCGGTCGTCGTGCTCGCGCTGGCCGCGCTCGGGCTCCTCTTCGCGGGGCTCTCGCTGGGCCGGGAAATCCGCTTCGACAACCGGGGCACGGGTGTGCCGGGGCCCTGGGCGGCGTTGGAGAACCTGCCCATCCTGCATGCGGTGGTGCCGACCCGATGGGCGTTGGCGATCACCCCGATCATCGGGCTGCTGCTCGCCTACGGTGCCGAACGCGCCCGCGAGCTGGCCGGCTCGCATCCGGCAGCCAGGGGGCAGATCCGCTTCGTCACCGCGACCGTGCTCACGATGGCCCTGTTGCCGATCGTCCCCACGCCGCTGCCCGTGGACCACCTCGACCCGGTCCCCACCTTTGTGACCAGTGGGGCCTGGCGTCCGTACGTGACTGGCGGGCGCAGCGTGGTGGCCCTGCCGTTGCCGGACAGCGCCTACGCGGAGCCGCTGCGGTGGTCGGCGGCGACCGGGCTGGACATGCCGCTGGCCCGCGGCTACTTCCTCGGCCCGGACACCCGCCCGAACGCCGAGGCCCCGCGGGTCGCGTTGTTCGGAGCGCCGCCCCGCCCCACCAGCAGCTTCTTCGCCACCATTCGGCGCACCGGGGCGGTGCCGCCGATCACCCCGCAGAGCCGGGTCCAAGCGGTCGACGACCTGCGTTTCTGGCGGGCCGGTGTGGTCATCCTCGGGCCGCACGAGCACGAGGCCGCGCTGCATCGGGGGATGACCGAGCTGACCGGGATCCAGCCGGTCTTCACCGGCGGTGTGTGGGTGTGGGACGTCAGGTCGTTGACCGACTGAGGCCAACGAGGCTCAGGCAGGGCTAGCGGACGCAGCAGCCCTGGCAGACCTTCGGTCGGGGCAGGGTGAAGGCGAGGCAGCAGGTGCGTCGCTGCACGGTCGGCTCACCGGTCGGCCCCGGCACCAGCTCGATCAGGTCGGCCAGGTCCAGCGCTCCGAGCAGGGTGTCGATGCTCTGCACCGTCGAGCCGGGCAGACCGTCCGCCGCTCGCAGGATGCCGTGCGCGATGCCGGAGGCGACCGAGCCGAGCAGTGTCCGGGTGCCCACCCGGACCTCCGACTGGATCGCCGTGATGAGCGGCGCCAGGTGGGCGTCGAGGAGTGTGGCGCGCAGTGCGGCCAGCAGCTCTGCCTCGTCGGCGACGACCCGCACCTCCGGCAGGCCGGCGAGCGCCAGCGGGTCGCTCGGCAGCACCGCCACAGTGGTGCTACGGCGCAGGCCCAGGGTGAGCAGCTGCCCGTGGTCCTCGAAGTGGATCAGCACGTCAGCCGGGTCGAGCAGCGGCACCCGCCGGGCCGAGGCCCAGCCGAGCACGACCGGCAGCGCGGTCCAGTAGCTGTACGACTTCCAGGCCAGCGCGGCGCAGGCGTGCGGGGTGCCGCCCCAGCGGACGGCAGCGCCACGCAGCAGCTCCGGCAGCCGACTGCCGTCGATCAGGGTGGTGGCGGGCGCCCAGCCGAATTCGTCGTCGACCAACAGGCCCGGGGCGAGCCCGGGAAGGTCGTCGGTGCCGAACATGGCCCGGAGTGCCGCGGTGACGGGGGCGAGCGGCGTGGCGGTGGCGTCCCGCCTCGGCAGCACCGCTGTCACCTGAGTCACTCCCCGTTCGTGTGGCCGGGGGTGTGCCCCGGCGGACGACCACGTGCCGTCCTGAGCTAAGGCTAGCCTAACCATGCCTCCGGGTCTAAGGGAAGCCTCACCTTGGTCGGATCGGGAGGCCCAGGTCACTCCGGCTCCCGGCGGAGCGGCGCCCCATGCTCCGCGTACTACCCGGCGTCAGCGCAGAGAAACGCGGCCGGATGATCGATGGTCATCGGTGGATTGTCAAGCGGTGTGTCTAAAAGATGCCAGTTGCGTGTGCGCTCGGGCACACAACGTGAAACTTATATCCCCGGCCACGAGGAAGCTGATGACGACCTCACCCCTCGAACGGGCTGCCGACTCCTTCGCGGCCGAGCTCGCCCGGCAACGGACCGGGCGAGGGCTGTCCAAGAAACAACTGGCCGTCCTGATGGGGTTCGACCCGTCCTACGTGAGCCACGTCGAGGGGCGCCGACACCGTCCAACCGAGGACTTCGCCCGCCGCGCGGAGGCCGTCCTGGAGGCCAGCGGCGCGATCTGGCAGCGCTTCCGGGAGTACGACGACCTGCGGCACGCCCGCACGGGTCAGCCGCCCCGGGAGCCGTCCCTACCCGGACAGTGGCTGCCACCCGGCACCGGCCTCGTCGTGGAACGGGAGCTCGCCACCCTCACCCACACCGAGGACGGCTACCGGTGCGTCATCCACCGCGCGCTGTACAACGCCGGCACCGAACCGGTCACCCGCTACCTGGTCCGGGTCGCCGTCGACCGCTACCCGAACGACCCCGGCCGCTCCAACCGGCACCACCGGGAGCACCCACTCACGTTCGCCGAGCTGCACCTACAGGCCCGCCGAGACGACAGCGGCGGTGACCCGGAGTCGATGCACTGGCGCGCCAAACACGATCGGGACGCGTTCAAGGAGATCTGGCTGCTCTTCGAGAACGGGGAGCGGCGCTTCCCGCTGTACCCGGGCGACCGGGCCACCATCGAGTACGCGTACAGCGTCGGGCACGAGAAGTGGGGTCCCTGGTTCCAACGGGCCGTCCGCCTACCGACCCGGCAGCTCGCCGTACGTCTGGATCTGCCCGCGGCGCTCGACCCGCAGGTCTGGGGTGTGGAGACCTCGCTCTCCGCGGAGGAGGGCCCGCTGCGGACGGCGCCGCAGCGTCACGACGAGGGTGACCGGGCGATCTTCGACTGGCAGACCGACGACCCACCGCTGAACGCCCGCTACCGGATGCAGTGGCGCTTCCGCGCCCGCCCGGAACCCGACCCGGACGGCGGCACCGGCGGTACCCGGGTCCGGCCCAGCGACCGGATGCGCGGCCTCGGCATCGTGCAGCGCGGCGCCGACCTGCTCCGCCAGCGCGTTCGCCCGTTCGACCTGCCCGGGGAAGAGCAGACTGCCCGGGACGTGGTCGACCGGCTCACCACGGCCCTGGCCCGGCTCGACGAGCAGCACCCGTTCAGCAAGGGGGTGGGCGTCGCCGCCCCGCAGTTCGGCATCGGCCGGGCGGCGGCCGTGGTGCGGCCCCCCGACCGGTCGGCCGAGCCGGTCGTCCTGCTCAACCCCCGGGTGGTCGACGCCGGCCCGGACACCGACGAGCAGTACGAGGGCTGCCTCTCCTTCTTCGATCACCGAGGTCTGGTGCCCCGGCCGCTGCGACTGGACGTGGAACATGCCCAGTGGGACGGCAGCCGGATCATCACCTCGTTCGAATTCGGCATGGCTCGGCTGGTCGCACACGAGATCGACCACCTGGAGGGCCGGCTCTACGTCGACCGGATGGCACCCGGCGTGCCGTTGGTGCCGGTGGAGGAATACCGCGAGACCGGGCACCCCTGGCGCTACTGACCATTGGGGGGACCGGGGCGCGTGCCCCAGGGGGCAGGGGCACGCGCCCCGGTGTGGGGGGAGGAACGTCTAGAGGTCACCGAAGGTGTCGTAGCGGATGTGCGGCGGCGGCACGTCGTCCGCGGCGAGCACCCGCAGCGTCGACCTGACCATCCGGGCCGAGCCGGAGACGTAGCAGTCGTGGTTGGTCCACGGGCCGTACCGGGCCACCACGTCCGCGATGTCGCCCAGCTCACCGTCGAAGTCCGGGTCCTCACTGCAGGCCGCAGTGATCGACAACCACGGGTGTACGGCGACCAACTCTTCCAACCCGGCCTGGCCGTACAGGTCGGCCGCCTGCCGGGCGCCGTAGAAGACGTGCACCCAACGGGTCCGGTTGAAGGTGGCCAACTCCTCCACCAGCGCCTTGATCGGCGCCAGGCCCACCCCGCCGGCCACACAGAGGACGTCCCGTTCCGAGGAACGGTCCAGGGTCATCGACCCCATCGGCGCCGCCAGGCGGAGCAGATCACCCGGCCGCACCCGACGCACCAGCGCGCCGGACACCCAGCCGGCCCCCGGCGACCGCACGTGGAACTCCAACACGTTGTCGTCGTTCGGGGCGTTCGCCACCGAGTAGTTCCGCCACACCCGGGGGTGGTAGCGCGGCACCTCCAGGCTGACGTACTGCCCCGCCTGCCACCGCAGCGGATGCTGTAGCGCCCGACAGGTCAGCACGACGGAGTCCGGGCCGTACCGCTCGTGGGTCAGCACCTCGGCGTGCCAGAACGGCGGGTCGTCGTCGGCCGCCGCCCCGGCCACCATCAGGGCGGCGATCGCCGCGTACGCCTCCCGCCACGCCTGGTCGTACTCCAGGTTCCAGCCGTCGCCGGCGCTGCTCCGCAGCGCGTCCAGCAGCGCGACGCCCATCGTCGCGTAGTGCTGGTCGTCGACGTGATATTTGCGGTGGTCGCGGCCCAGCGCCCGGAGAAACTCGTCGAAGCTCTCCGGATCGTCGACCGTGTGGATCGCCGTGATGATCGCTTCCAACAGGCGGTCGCCCTGGCCGGTCATCTGCACCGGAAAGAGTTGCCGCAGGGCGGGGTCGAGCAGGAACAGCCGGGCGTAAAAGTGGTCGCGCAGCCGGGCCCGATCGTCCTCGACCAGGGTCCAGCTCTCCTTCAGCAACCGCGCGAGGTTGTCCACGGGGGCGCTCCTACTCCAGACGGCAGCGGATCGGGCGCCCATAGAATCTCCACGGAGCGTGTCGACTGGTCGCACAGAATGTGCGATCGGCTCATGCTGTCCGGTCGGCCGTGTCACCGGTGTCGCCCGTCGGGCAGAGTGGTGCGGTGACCGTTGAGCTGACCCGCCCGGTGTCCCGCCGAGTGCTGGGCACCGAAACGCTGCTGGTCCTCGGCCTCTCCCTCGGCCAGTCCGCGGTCTACGCGGTGGTCTCGATCATCGCGAAGCTGACCGCCAACGGTCCGCTCTCCAAGCAGACCGCCTCGCTGAACACCTCGGCGTCGGCCCGACCCTGGCTGGACCTCACGTACCAGCTGCTCGGCATCGTCTTCGCGCTGCTTCCGGTGCTGCTTGCCGTACACCTGCTCAGCCGTGACCCCGGCGACCCGGCGCGGACCCTCGGCCTGGACGCCCGGCGGCCCGGTCAGGATCTGGCCCGCGGTGCCGGGCTGGCGGCGCTGATCGGCCTGCCCGGGTTGGCCCTGTTCTGGGTGGCAGCCGAGTTGGGCATCAACGCCACGCTCGTGCCGGCTGCGCTGCCGCAGGTCTGGTGGGCGGTCCCGGTGCTGATCCTCGCCGCCGTGCAGAACGCCGTGCTGGAAGAGGTGATCGTGGTCGGCTACCTGGTCACCCGGCTGCGCCAACTCCAGTGGCGGCTCGCCGCGATCATCGCGGCCAGCGCGCTGCTACGCGGCTCGTACCACCTCTACCAGGGCTTCGGCGCGTTCGTCGGCAACGTGGTGATGGGCGTCGTGTTCAGCTTCTTCTACCTGCGCACCCGACGGGTGATGCCGCTGGTCATCGCGCACACGCTGCTCGACGTGGTCGCCTTCGTCGGCTACGCGTTGCTGCCCCGGGAGTGGTTCGACTGGCTCTGACCGGTCACCGCGGGTCGGGTCGGTAGACGGCCACCGCTCGGGCCGCGAGCCGGTCGGCCGCCGCCGCGTCACCCAGCGCCGCCGCGAGCACCGCCGCGCCCGGCAGCAGTCGGGCCACCAGCCGCAACGCAACCCAGCCGCCGGCCTGCGCCGTCAGCGGCGCGGCCAGCCGCCAGGCGGCCTCCGCCGCCCTCGGCCAGGCCCCCTCGACCGGGTCGCCCGCCGTCTGCGCGGCAGCCAGGGCTGCCTGCGCGCTCGCCGTGTCCGGGTGCACCTGGGTGAGCACCAGCAGCTCGGCAGCCCGGTCGGGATGCGCTGGATCCTTGCCGTACGCCGCAGCCAGGTGCAGCACCAGGTTCGAATGCGACCACAGCACCGAGGCCAGCTCGGCCAGCGGTGCGAAGAGACCGGCCAGCGCCGCGGTCGCCCCGCCCGCGCCCGCTGAGCGGACGAACCGCCGGGTGGCCAACCGGGCCAGGCCGTCCGCCGGTGCGTCCGGATACCGGTCGCGCAGCCGCGTGGCCCACTCGGTCGCGCCCGGCCCGAGCGCCCGCACCGCCCCCAGGGCCAACAGCTCCGGAGCGAAGCCCGGATGATCGAGTACGCGCGCGGCAACCGCCCGCAGCTCCGCTTCCGGGGTACGCGCCAGAGCTGGCGGGGTCTGCTGCTCGGCGGGGGATACCAGTGCGGTGTGCTGCTCAGTTGCCGTGTGCTGTTCAGCCAAGGGTTCCCCTGCGGATTTCCTCGGCGTGGTGCTCTTGCGAGGCGTCGCCGCGCGCTTGGTGGGGCTCGCGGCGCGCTTGCTCGGGATCGGTGCCGGGGTGCTCGGGGTCACATCGGCGGCCGTCTCGGCTGCCTTCCGGGTGGCGGCCTTGCGAACAGGGGTGGTCCGGGCCTTCGGCGTCCGGAGAGCTGGCTCGACGCCTGCCGCCGGGCCTGGCTGGTCGACGTCCGCTGTCTTGCTCGCCGGGCCTGGCTGGTCGACTTTGCTCGGCGGGTCGGGCTGGTCGACGCCCGCTGGGCCGGTCGTGCCGGTCGGTGTGGGCCTCGGCTGTCGGGGCAGGGGGCGGTCCGGCGCCGGTGGCTGGAACAGCACCGTCGGGGCGGCCTTGGCCCGTCGAGGACGCTGGCTCGCCGGAGCGGTTGCCGGCGGTGCCGCCGTCTCGGCGGGCTGCTCGGCGGCAGTCGGCGGCGTGAAGGTGGCCCGCGGGGAGCGCCGACGCGCTCTATCGGCAGGCTCTCGACGGGTCGGCTCGCTGGGCGGCTGCTCCTGCATATCGATGGAGCGTAGTCCCGAACGCGCCGCCGCACAGCGGCGAAACACGGGGGCGGGCAGCCCTGGTGGGCGTACCCCGGAAGTCGTTTTGCTCCTCATGGGTAGCGACCTGTATCCTCGTTCGCGGTGGTCTGACAGGCCACCGGGGAGACTTCGCCTAGTCTGGTCTATGGCGCCGCACTGCTAATGCGGTTGGGGTCTTAAAGCCCCTCCCGGGTTCGAATCCCGGAGTCTCCGCGCGAAAGCCGGGTGTGTACACTGGCTGAGCACAAGCGCCCGTAGCTCAATGGATAGAGCATCTGACTACGGATCAGAAGGTTAGGGGTTCGAGTCCCTTCGGGCGCACAGACGATCAAGGCCGTGACCTGCAAGAACAAGGGTTGCGGCCTTCTTCTTTCCCATTTTCGCGCTCACTTCTCCCGCCTCGTGGGACGGTGGTGCTCCGTTGGTGCTCGTCTGTTTCGGCGGGGGTTGTGCTGGCGTTCGTCGGAACTGTCGGTGACCGTGCCGGCTGGTCCGAGGGTGTGCTGGTACACCGTGAGCTGACGGTTGACGGCGGCGACATCACGATGGACGCGTGACCCGCCCGCGCCCGGGGGTGACCACGCCTCGGCCGCACCGGTATCGGACGGTGATCGCCGTGGACGGGAAAAACCTTCGGGGTGCCCGCCGCCCCGGCGGCGGTCTCGGTTCCGGTCGGCTTCACGACGTTCCCCGGCGGAATCTGGGCTGCCCCGCGCAGCTGGGTCGAGACGGTCTACCCCGACCTCGCGTACTTCAACGAGGTCGACAAGGGTGGCCACTTCGCCGTCTGGGAGGAGCCCGACCTGTTCGCGAGCGAGATGCGGGCCGTGTTCCGGCCGCTGCGGACATCCTGAGCCCTCGGGCCGTAGCGTCGCCGTTTCAGCGGTGCTGTCGGATGCGATCCCAGGTGCTCGGCGGCTCCAGCCGTACGCCGGTGCGAAGCGCGGTGGCGACCGGCGTGCCCTCGCTGGCGACCGCACTGACCCGGCCGTGTTCGGCCTCGGCCGGCAGCCGTGTCGGTACGGCCGGGATCTCGACGTCCAGCCGTACCCGCATGCCGGGCCAGCCCACGACGGTCAGGTCCTTCGCAGCGCTGATCGTCGTGCCGGTGCCGAGCGGCCCCCGCACGGTGGCGACCTGATCGCCGGCCCGGACGATCGGGTACTCCGTGATCGCGGCGGCGGCGGTGCGGACCAGCGGACGGGTCACCCGGAACACCCGGTCCAGCTGCACCGGGGTGTTGGCGCCGGGCTGCCCCAGGACCGCGCCCACGACCGTGATTTTCCGGCCGCCGACCTTCACGACGGCGGCGAAGACGAGACAGCCCCCGGCCTCGTCGGTGGACCCGGTCTTGATCCCCACGACGCCGTCCCGGCCGACCAGGGAGTTGTAGTTCTGCACGGTGCCGGCGACCGGCAGGGTGGCCTTCTTCTGCGCCACGATCTCCGCGAACGCCGGCAGTTGCATCGCCTTGCGGGCCAGGATCACCTGGTCGACGGCGGTGCTCACGGTGTCCGGGTCGAGCCCGGACGGATCGGTGTAGCGGGTGTGGGTCATGCCGAGCGCGACGGCGGTGCGGTTCATCTTGGCGACGAATGCCTCGACGCTGCCGGCATCCCAGGCGGCGAGGATCCGCGCCATGTTGTTCGCCGACGGGAGCAGCACCGCCTGGAGCGCCTGGCGCTCGGTGAAGACCGCGCCCGCGACGACCGCCACGAGGGACTCGCCGCGCGCCAGCTCCCCCGGGTACGCCGCGGCCTGCTCCGCGCTGACGGCGAGCTTCGGTCCGTGCTCGCCCCGGTCGAGAGGATGCTCGGTCAGGATGACGTACGCCGTCATCACCTTGGTCACGCTCGCGATCGGCACCGGGTTACTCCCGCCCGACGTGCCGAGCGAGCCCAGCCCTTCGACCGAGAGGGCGGCCTGCCCGGTCTTCGGCCACGGCACCGCCGGGGCCGTGCCGGGGATGATCGTCGACGCGGGCAGCGTCTGCGTGACCGTCGGCGCGGGCAACGGGCGGCGCAGCGGCTCGATCGCGACCAGCGCGGTGCCGCCCAGGAGCAGGGTCAGCAGGCCACTGAACAGCATCCGGAGGCCGCGTGTGCGACGCCGGTCAGGCGGTTGTGGCGGGACCGGTTCGATCACCTGGGTCGTCGCAGTGTCGAACATCCTGATATCTCCCCCGTGTGGCACGCCAGCCTGCTCCACTGCGCAGCCCGTGCGCTGATGTCGGTATCACTGACGTCGGAGCCGCCGGTGAGCCGGTACCGCGCGCGAATCGTAGTGCATTGGCGGGCACTGCTGCCGGCTCTCCAGTCACGTTCGGTAGCCAACAGCAGGGCGTGTGAGGGTGCCGAGAGGGACTTCACTAACGCTGCGCTAACAACGCCCGCGCATACTTTGGCGAGCGGTCGAGCGGTCGAGCGGTCGAGCGGTCGAGGGGTCGAGCGGTCGGTCCGGTCGGTCGAGGAGGTGGCGGGGTGCGGGTCCTGGTCGTGGAGGACGAGGAGTTGATGGCCGACGCCGTCGCCGAGGGGCTGCGGCAGGAGGCCACCGCGGAACTTGCGGCCGAGCTGCTTCTGCCCTGGCCGCCTTGTGCAAGGTGGTCCTCAAGGAGCGCATGACCGACGAAGCGGTCGCCGACCTCTACGACGGCAGCCATGTAGTTGCACGCTGGCGCAGGAACGGAGCACGAACCGTCGCTGAGCGCACAGCCGGCACGTGAGCCGGGTTCAGGACACGTCAGTAGCCTCAGCGGCATCCCGTGCCCGGTGCTTAGCCTCGGTCTTTCGTACGTCCAGCAGACTCGGAGGTGAACGGTGTAGTTGGCCTTGGGCTGAAGGGGAGTGGCCGTACGGAGCGCCAAGCGATGATGGCGAGGGCGCGGTCCAGGATCTGCTGGAACTGGTCATGACTGGCGGCCTGTCGGGCGGCGGGGGCGTCAAGCCAGTGAGCTTGGACGAAGCCCTCGTCCCGGGCCGGCGTTGTGGCGGTGGTCGGTGAAGGCGTATGCCTCCTGTCCGAGGTACGCGCCGTAGCGAGTATCGGTCAGGCTGACTTCCTCGGCCACTTCCCGCATGGCTGCTCCCTCTCGGTCAAGATCGTGTGAGACACCCCGTGTGACTGTGGGGTGATGACCTGAGGGCGGGGATCGGAGATCCTTGTGAGCGTGTCCACTTCATCTGACAAGCAGCCGGCGTCGGCCGGTGACGGGGTCGATCCGGCGCCGAAGCCGTCGCGTCGGGCGTTCAGCCCGGCGTACAAGCTCGCGATGGTCGCCGCGTACGAGAGCGCCCCGAACGGAGAAAAAGGCGCTCTGCTGCGCCGGGAAGGCTTGTATTCGTCGCACATCATCGAATGGACACGGGCTCGTGACGCGGGCCTGCTCGGCAGACCAGGCCGGGAGACCGATTCCGGAACGGCGGGAACGGGACGGCCGAAGAGGAAGAACAGTGAACAACTCGAGCTGGAGAAACTACGCCGGCAGAACGAGAAACTGCAGGCCGATCTGAAGAAAACCCGGATGGCACTAGACATCATGGGAAAAGGTGTGCCACGAACGCGGGAGGCTGCTTGAGGTAGTTGGTAGCTGAGCGCGGTGCTGCATGGCAGATGTAGGACTTGGGCCCTTCGGAGCCGCCCTGCGGGGGGAGGCTTCAAACCGCCACATGCTGCGGGAGCGGTGACGCGACCGTGGTGAGCGACTGTGGAAAAGGCGTCCATGAGGCGTCAGGTGGGGATCAGGAAGACGGAGCGCAGTCCTCAAGTGAGGATCGCTGTTGACGCGTCGTTATTGATGAAATGGCATCGAAACCGGGTGTTACTTTTTGGCCCGGGATGAGTCTGGCGGAAACCCGTTTACTGGCCAGGCGGTGCCCGGCGTGGAGGCGACGTGAGCCTGGTCTGCTGCTGCCGTGCGGAACGTGGGAAGACACACTCCGATGCTTCAACCTGTCCCCTTTGTCGGGCCCGGTTGTGTAAGGGAGCCTTCCAAGCGGACAACCCGCGAGGAACTGAGTACCGATGCGGGGTGTGTTGGCGGACCGGTTCGTAGTAGTGGTGAAGCCCCTGCTGGGCGCGGTGGGGGTGGAGCGAAGGGGCCGGATTGTCCGTGGTTCGTTTGTTCGGTCAACCAGGAATGTGCTGGGAGGAACTGTGTGAGCGAGCTGAAGTCACAGATCAAGCCGTTCGACATTTCGAAACGGGACGTGTGGGAGGCGTACCTGAAGGTCAAAGCCAACAAGGGCGCTCCGGGGGTGGATGGCTGCACGATCGAGGAGTTCGAAGAAGATCTGAAGGGAAACCTTTACAAGATCTGGAATCGGATGTCCTCGGGTAGTTACTTCCCGCCTCCGGTGAAGGGTGTGGAAATCCCGAAGTCGCATGGCGGAGGGGTCCGTCTACTCGGGGTGCCTACGGTCGCTGACAGGATCGCGCAGACGGTGGTAGCCGGGCATCTGGAAAAGCGGGTGGAACCTGTGTTCCACCCGGACTCCTTCGGCTACCGGCCCGGAAGGTCGGCTCTGGACGCGGTCGGGGTATGCCGACGGCGGTGCTGGGACAAGGATTGGGTCATCGACCTCGATGTCTCGAAATTCTTCGACAGCGTCCGCTGGGACCTCGTCGTCAAAGCGGTGGAAGCCCACACCGATGCCGCATGGGTAGTGTTGTATGTGAAGCGGTGGCTTGCCGCACCGCTTCAACTATCCGACGGCACCTTGCGGCAGCGAGACCGAGGCACCCCGCAGGGGTCTGCGGTCTCGCCTGTGCTGGCGAATCTGTTCCTGCACTATGCGTTCGACCAGTGGCTCGCCCGCAATTTTCGGGACGTCCAGTTCGAACGCTACGCCGATGACGCGGTTATCCACTGCGGAACCGAGCGTCGAGCCCGTGAAGTCCTGCGGGCGGTCGGCGACAGGATGGAGGAGGTCGGGCTGCAACTGCACCCGGCCAAGACCCGGGTCGTGTACTGCGGAAGAGACCGACGCCGCGACGATCTCGTGGCGACGTCGTTCACCTTCCTCGGCTTCACGTTTCAGCGCCGCGCAGCACGGGACAGGAACGGTAAGATATTCACCTCGTTCCTGCCAGCGGTCAGCAAGGACGCCCTCAAGAAGATGAGTGCGGAAGTCCGCTCCTGGCGGCTCCACATGCACATCGGCTACACCTTCACCGAGTTCGCACGTTGGATCAATCCGATCGTGCGTGGCTGGATGCAGTACTACGGGGCGTTTTACAAAACTGAACTGTATCCCCTCCTGCGGCGCATCAACTACTACCTGATGCGCTGGGTCCGGAAGAAGTTCCGGCGGCTGAAGACATTCAACAAGTTCCATCGGCGGTGGAAGCAGATCACCAAGGCGTATCCGCTTTTCTTCGTCCACTGGAAATGGGTCCACTCGATCTGGTGATCAGGACGATAAGAGCCCGGTGACGGGAGACTGTCACGCCGGGATCTGTGGGAGCCCGGGGGTGAAATTCCCCCGGGCGACCCGACCACACGCGCTCTTGGCGGAACTGTCCGAGAGCGCGGACGAGCAGATACCGCCGAAGAAGTCCTGACCGCCACGTTCGAACAATTGCGGGCCGCTGAGATTGCGGTGCAAAGAGCGTGCACCCTGACCGGGATCTCGCGGGCGACCTACTACCGCAAGGCGAAACCGATCGGGCCGATGCATGGCCCGTGGCTGCCGCGGACCCCGCCACCACAGACGCTCAGCCTGGCCGAGCGGGAACAGGTCCTGGCGGTGCTGAACGCGCCCGGGTATGCGGATCTGGCGATCCCGCAGGTATGGGCGCGGGAGCTCGACGAGGGCCGGTACTGGTGTTCGATGTCCACGATGTATCGGATCGCGCGGGCAGCGGGGCAGAGCCGGGAACGACGCCGGCAGGCCACCCATCCGCCCCGGGTGCGTCCGGAGCTGGTCGCGACCGGCCCGTCGCAGGTGTGGTCCTGGCCTCGCCCGTTCAGAGTGGAATTGATGCATCGAGGGCGACAAGGGAAAGGTGCTCCTGACCTGCAAGGATGTGAGTGTCTACGTCATATCCAGGGCAGAATCGGGTGCACCTTTCCGGTGAGTAAGAGTAGTGGGTGGGATCAGCGGCTGCAGGTCGCCTCGGGTGGTAAAGGTCTGGTCGGTCACGCTGGCGCGATCTTGCTGCGGCGGTGCGCGGATCGGACCGGTCTGACCGGCGGGTTGAACAAGGTCCTGCCGAGGGGGAAGGGTCCGGGCTGGTGGGACCGGGGCACGGTCCTGGTCTGTCTAGCGACATCGATCGTGCTCGGCGCGACGAGTATGTCGGATATCAGCCTGCTCGCTCATCAGGCTGTGGTGTTCGCTGATCCGCCGTCGGAGGCGACCGTGCGCCGGGCTCTCGCCGGGTTGGACACGGCGATGCTGGGCCGGATCGCCAAGGCCAGGGCGAAGGTCCGGGCCCGGGTCTGGGACCTGCTCGCTCGCCGGCCGGAGGGCTTCCCGTGGCTCGTGGTCGCGGGAAAGGTGCTGACCGGGTGGGTGGTCATCGATCTGGACGCGACTCTGATCACTGCTCACAGTGACAAGCAGAACGCGGCGGCCACGTTCAAACGCGGTTTCGGGTTCCACCCGCTCGGTGCGTGGTGCGCGAACACCACCGAAAGCTTGGCCATGCTGCTGCGCCCGGGTAACGCCGGTTCGAACACGGTCACCGACCACATTCGCGTGTTGGGCGACGCGATCGCCCAGCTGCCCGTGCAGTACCGGCGCAAGATCCTCATTTGGGTCGATGGCGCCGGCGCCACCCACGACCTGCTCGAACACATTGAGCAGATGAACCGGTTGTGGCGCACCGTGAAGTTCACCGTCGGGTGGACGATCACCGAGACCCACGAGAACGCGATCGCAGCCCTGCCCGCGCACGCCTGGACAGACAGCCTTCTGTAGGACGGCACCGCCACCGATCAGGCCCAGGTCGCCGAGCTGACCGGTCTGAGCGAACGCGTCGACAAGTGGACCAGCGGTCTACGGCTGATCACCCGACGCACCCGGCCCGCCGCCCGGCACCAGAAGAAACTCACCGACCTCGAGAAGAAGACCGGCTGGCGGTACGCGATCGTCGCCACCAACATCAGCCGGATCCACGCCATACCAGGCTCGCATCACCCGCAGTTCCTCGACGTGCTGCACCGCTCGCACGCCGGGGTCGAAGACCGTGTACGGACGAACAAGGCCATGGGCCTGCGCAACCTGCCATCGAAGTCCTGGACCGTCAACCAAGGGTGGGTCCTCACCTGCAATATCGCCGCCGACCTCGCCGCCTGGACCCGACTCCTCGGCCTGCACGACCAACCTGAGCTCGCCCACGCCGAACCCGACACCCTGCGCTACCGGCTACTGCACCTACCCGCGAAACTCGCCACCCACGCCCGCCGACGAACCCTGACCATCGCCGACACCTGGTCCTGGGCCGACGCGTTCCTCCTCTGCTGGCAACGCCTCGCCCTGCCAGCCTTAACGACCTGACCCATCCCCACGGCCCCCGCCAGGAGAAAGAGACCGCCCCCGGTCAGGAGACCCGGCGCGCCCGCAGCGACACGCGGCCAACCCGCACTCACCAGCGAGGGACAAAACGGTCAAGCCGAACCAGACAGGCAGGGATCAAAACCCTCTGACGGATTGAGGCTGACGGCCAAGGCACTCAAGACCGTGGACCGCAAGGGCATCGAGAAGGTCGTCGCCGAGCTGCGCGCCCAAGGGATGAAGGTCTGATGGCCCGACAGACCGACGTCCGGCCGATCGTGCGGCTGCGCAGCACCGCCGGCACTGGCTACACCTACGTCACCCGCAAGAACCGCCGTAACGATCCGGACCGGCTGGTCCTGCGCAGTACGACCCCATCGTGCGCCGGCACGTCGAGTAAGCGCCGGAACAATCCCGGACCGCCCGGGACTGCCGACCCTGCCGCCCGGGCGGGGGCGCGCGCCAGTGTGGCGGGTGGATGCGGGAAGGGCCCGCACCTTGCCCTAGATAGGGATCGCATGACGACAGTCGAGACATTGCCCGCGCCGCTCGTGACCTCTCCGCGACCGGTCTCCGTCGGCCGGCGAACCGCCCTGGTCGCGTTGGCCGTCGGCGCCGTCTTCAACCAAGCCGCCTCAGTGCTCGCCACGATGTTCAACTCCGGTGACACGAGTGCCGCCGGCTACACGGACGCGATCGACGAACGCGGGCTGCTGGGTGTGCTGGGCGCGTTGGCCAATGTGGCCGGCATTCCATTGATGCTGCTCGGCCTGATCGGTCTGCTGCAGTACAGCGGCCGGCGTGCCCCGGTCGCCGCGCGGATCGGCATCATCGCCAGCACGGTCGGCTTCATCGGGTTCTTCGCGATGTCCGCGTCGCTGGCCGCGCTCTACGATCTGGCCCGGCCGCTCGAGCCCGCGCAGTTGGCGCCCGTGCTGGCCGCGTTGACAGGGGAGAGCGGCGGGATGGCCTTCCCGATCTTCCTGGTCAGCTTCCTGCTTGGCTCCGCGGTGGGGATGATCGCCACCGCGATCGCGCTCTGGCGTTCGCGGTCGGTGCCGCGGTGGCTGCCGGTGGCGTTGCTGGTCTTCCTGGTGGCCGACTTCGTCGTACCCGACCTGGGATGGTTCGACGCGCATGTGATCTTTGTCGTATTCGCGGTGGGTGCCGCCGTGGCGATCGCGCGGACTCCTGACCGCGACTGGTACGGAGTCTGAGGCTCGACTACGGTGCGGACCATCATGGCCATGCCGGAAGCGCCGCTCGCGGTACAGACCGCGGGCGGCGCACGTAGATTGCGGCGGGCAGTTGTCGTCGGTTGGCTCGGCACCATCCTCGGGATGGTCCTCACCGCCGCCGGGCTGGCGGTGCATCAGGTGGTGCCACCAGCGGATCGGGTTGACTTCTGGGGTACACCCCAGCCGATGGTGGGGCTCTTTGCGGGCGTGGTGGGCGCGCTGATCGCGAACCGCAGGCCAGGCAACCGGGTGGCCTGGTTGCTGGTCGTCAGCGGTGCCTTGGCAGGCGTCTACTGCGCCGCGCTGGCCTTCACCGAATATGGTCAGGTGGCCGCCCCTGCCGCGGCCTGGTTGCCGTGGACCGGCTGGGTCACCACGTGGTCGTGGCTCCCTGTGCTGCTGATCTGCCTGGTGGTGCTGCCTCAGGTCTTCCCGGACGGGGTGACCCTGCCTGGGGCGTGGCGGTGGTGGTGGCGGGCCACCCTGGCGATCGCTGTTCTGGTGGCCGGGGTGCTGGCCCTGGCCCCCGAGGCGACGCAGTTCCCCGGGCTGGCGAATCCGTTGATCGTGACCGGCGACGCGCGGTGGCTGAGCCAGGTCGGCGCTGTCCTGACCGTGGTTTTCGG
Source organism: Micromonospora sp. NBC_01638 (assembly GCF_045209745.1). Classification (NCBI taxonomy): domain Bacteria; kingdom Bacillati; phylum Actinomycetota; class Actinomycetes; order Micromonosporales; family Micromonosporaceae; genus Micromonospora; species Micromonospora sp. NBC_01638. The sequence goes on along the minus strand of NZ_CP109273.1, from coordinate 2,085,943 downwards.
GATCATGGCGGCTGGATCGATCGCGAGCATCGTGGTCCGCTTCCGCCGTTCGAGTTCCCTGTTGCGGCGTCAGATCGGTCTGGTGAGCATCGCCTCGGCGGTCCTGATCGTCAGCGATTTCGCCGATCCCCGCTGGCTTGCCAGCCTTGCCTGCGCGGGTTACCTGGCGGCGGTGCTGGTCGCGGTCGCTCGTTACCGGCTCTACGACATCGATCTGCTGGTGTCGCGCGGCGCGGTGGGCTTCGGCCTGGTGGTGATCCTCGGTGCGTTGTACGCCGTGACGGTGGCCGGAGTCGGCGCGCTGGCCGGGAGGATCGTCGGACCGGGCATGGTCGCGTTCGCCGGTGCGCTCGTTGTCGCCCTGGCGTTCGCGCCGATCCGCGATCGGATCCGCCGGATCGTCGACCGGGCATTCTCGCTGGGTCGGCCCGACCCGCGCGACCTGCTGGCGTCGGTGACGAACCTGATCCGCGACGCGCCAAGCCCGCGACAGGCGGTGGACGAGGTCGTCGAGCTCCTTGGCGACCAGTTCTCCGGCCGGGTGGTGTGGATCGAGATCGGTGCTGCCGTCTATCTCGCCGGCGACCCGCCGGGGGACGGCGCGGTGACGGTGCCCCTGCGCTGGCAGGGCCGGGAGGTGGGGCGCGTGATGCTCGCCGCTGACGTTGACGCCGACTGGGTGAGCTCCGTGGACCGCCGGACGCTGGCGATCCTGGCGCCGGCGCTCGGAGCCCTCGCCCAGAATCTGTTGGTGACTCGCGACCTCGACCTGTCCCGCCAGACCATCATGTCGGCTCGGGAGGAGGAGCGCCGTAGGCTTCGTCGAGATCTCCACGACGGACTAGGGCCGTTGCTCGCTGGTGCGGCCATGTCGATAGACGCGGCCTGCGCCGTCAGCGCACCCGGACCGGATCGGCAACTACTCGACGACGCGCGTAGCGATGTGCGGCGAGCGATCGGCGACATCAGGCAGCTCGTCTATGGCCTACGACCTGCCACATTGGACGATTTGGGCCTGGCCGGCGCCATCCGCTCGAGCATCCCCACGGGGCGGCTCGCGTTGACCGTGGTGGCCGATGACCTCGACGACCTGCCGGCCGCGGTCGAGGTGGCCGCGTTTCGCATCACTCAGGAGGCGCTGACCAATGTGATCCGGCACGCAGGTGCCCGATCGGCCGAGGTTCGGCTGCGCCGGTCGGCGCGGGAATTGCGGATCGAGGTGGTGGATGACGGTTGCGGTGTACACCCCGGGCAGCCGCGCGGCATCGGCTTGAATTCCATGCGTGAACGGGCAGCCGAGGTCGGCGGCCGGCTCACTGTCGGCCCGGCTGAGAGCGGCGGCACCCGGGTGTGGGCCGTCCTCCCGTGCGCGGTGCCATCATGATTCCCGACGCCGAGAACCGGCAGCCCGAGGCGATTCGGGTCGTCATCGTCGATGATCACCCGGTCTTTCGCCGCGGCCTGCAGGCACTGCTGGAGGCCGCGGGGGTCCGAGTGCTCGCGTCGGCCGGGGACGGTGAGGCCGGGCTGCGGGCGGTGCGGGAGCACGCGCCCGACGTCGTTCTCATGGACCTCCATATGCCCGGCATGAATGGAATCGATGTCACGCGTCGTCTGGTGCGGGAAGCGCCGGACGTGAGGATCTGCGTGCTGACAATGTTCGATGACAATGACTCCGTCTTCGCCGCCATGCGGGCGGGTGCGCTGGGCTACCTCCTCAAGGGCGCCGATCAGGACGAGATCATGCGCGCGGTTCGGGCGGTGGCCGCCGGCGAGGCACTCTTCGGGCCGTCGATCGCCCGGCGAGTGCAGGCCTTCTTCGCCGGTGGCGCTTACTTGAGAGCCCAGCCGTTTCCTGAACTCACACCGCGCGAGCGCGAGGTCCTCGAGTTTGTCGCGGCCGGCCACGACAACGCGATGATCGCCGGCCGACTGGGCCTGAGCATCAAGACGGTCCGCAACAGCGTTTCGTCGATCTTCGCGAAGCTTCGCGTGGTCGACCGTGCGCAAGCGATCATCCGGGCCAGAGACGCGGGCCTGGGCGGTTGACCACACCCGATCAGCCAGGGCCACCACGAACCCTGGCCAGGTTGAGGTCAAGCTGTTGCCGACTGCCCCGCGAGGGCGGCCCGCGCGTCGCGGACCGCCCTCGCGGTCAGATCAGCAGGGCTCGTCGAGGTCGGGGCCACACGTGCGCGGCTGACCCGGACCACCGATGTACTGCGACGGCACGGGGATGACGAAGCCCTTGCCGCCGACCCGCGCCAGCGCGGCCACCACGTACGCCTGCCAGCTTTGCTGAGGGCTGATGACGGTCATCGTCGGTGTGCACTGGTCCGGTGTGGTCAGCGCCAGGGGGCTGCCGCACGCGGGGCCGCCCTCCTGCGTCGGCACGTACCCCCGCAGCACTTCTGCGTCGATGACCGCACCCGCGCACGGTTCCTCTCCGGGTGCCGGCTTGACGGCCATACTGCAGACCAGCGCCAGGGTCGCCTGGATGGTCTGCGGGTCGGGCTGGTCCTGCTCCTCACACGCCTCGCCCTCGTCCTGGCCTGGACCGAGCGGCGGCCCCCAGTCTCGACGAGGTGCTGGCCGCGCGAGACGTGCAAGGCGCTGAGCTAGAGCGTTGGCTGTCGACGGTGACGGCCGATCAGCTCTCGGCGCCCGCGCCAGTGCCGGCGGGCCCGGGTTGGCCGCCGTATGCCAGGGGGAAGTCGGTGCTGGAGTGCGTTCAGGTGGTACTGGACGAGGAGTGGGCGCACCACGGTTTCTGCGTTCGTGACCTCGATCTACTCGGATCATGACCCTCGCCACGAGGTTGCGTGCGACTAGCAAGGATTCACTCTCATGCCGCTGACCGAGCGTCACGCACGGTAGTCGTCGGGCGTGCAGCTCGACTTCCGGTCGTGCCGATGAGCGGTTGCGTCGGGAGCGGTCGACCAGCGTGCGGCTGGCATGCCGACGGATAGACGAAGGGGGTCGTTCTCGGGGCGTTCCCCGGACTCAGTCAGCAGGAAGACCTCTTGTACCGCTGTGCGTCGTCAGCACCATTCGTAGCGACCCGGCGTGCGTGACGACGCCGAGAATCCGTTCGTCCCGGACCTGCGTCGTCATCGTCGGTCCCCAGAACGCGACTGCGGACGGCGTGTCGGGCTCGGATGTCCCCAGGTTGGTGATCTTCAGGTCGGCGGTGGTGGCGGCGAGCATCGCCGCCTCTGCCTGCAAGGCGTCGGCGGGGTTGAGCGAAGCCAGCATGAGTGCCGAGTCGCGGGCGGCGTCGCGTGCTGCTCGCAGTTGCGCCGTCGCGTCCTGCGCGAGGGACCAGAGTGTGCCGTCCGCGGGTGCCCGCAGAACCACAAGCTGACGCAGCCGGACGGCCAGGCGTGGATCGTTGCCGTAAGCCTCGTCGCCGGCCGCCCACCGCCAGGGATGGCCTTTCTATGCCGACCGTAGCCAAAAATCCAGAAAGTCGGGCTACCGACGGATGCTGGGCGATGCCGGTAACCGCGGGGCAACATCATGATCCATGGAACTTCTACGGTGGCCGCTCCGCGTTGCGACCGCGACGCTACTGTGCGGACCGCTGCTGGCGTTGTACTGGATGGATCCCTGGGAGCTGGCCTGTCTCGCCGTCACCGGGGTCTTGCACGTCGAGGTGGGACTGCGGCTATGGCGGGAGCGCCCCGACAACCGCATCGGGCTGCTGCTGGTGGCCTGTGGCCTGGTGTGGCTGTTGGACGCCTGGGGTCGCGCCGCCCTGCATCCCCTGTTCACCGCCGGCCTGATGCTGAGCATCGTGCACGACCCGATGCACCTGCACGTCGGTCTCATCGTGTCGTCGGGCCGGCTGCGGGGGCGGTGGGAGCGGCTCATCGCCTCGGCCGGCTACGCCTACTGGCCGGTGATCGTTGTCGGGGCGATGGCAGCCGGGACGCTGAGCAGCGGTTATCTGCTGCACCTGCGGGCGTTGTCCTATCCGCTGGTCGGCGTGTTCCTCGCCGGGTTGTTCATCGTGCGGTATCGCCGGGCCGGCCGCGCCGAACGGCATGTGTACGCTCCGTTCTGGGCTGCGTTGGCAGTCAACGGCCTGTGTACGGCGATGCTGAGCACTGTCACCTACGGCTCCGGGCACTGGCCGACCACGCTCTACGCCCTCGGTGCGGCGCTGATCCCGGTCGGGGCCGCGCTCAGCATGCACCGCGCCGAGCGCCGCCACCTGCTCCGGGCTCGCGACCGGGAACGCCGCCGGGTGGAGCGTGATGTGCACGACGGAGTGCAACAGCGGCTGCTCGCCGCCGCCATGATGCTGCGGCAGGACGATCCCGCGCTGATCGCGCGCGGCGCGACAGAGGTCGACCAGGCGATTGCCGATCTGCGCGATCTTGTCCGGGGTATGAACCCGGCGGTCCTGGTGTGCCACGGCCTGTCCGGGGCAGTGGCTGCCATTGCCGAGCGCGCCGCGGTCCAGGTCCTGGTCGACGATCGGGTCAGCCACCTCACGCTGCCCGAACCGGTCGCGGTCGCCGCCTACTTCGTCACCATGGAGGCGGTTACGAACAGTGAGAAACACGCCCGGGCGGGCCGGGTGTCCGTCACGCTCGCCACCAGCGGGGGCCGGGTCGAGGTCACCGTCCACGACGACGGGATCGGCGGCGCGCTCGCGGTGCCGGGCGGAGGGCTGCACGGCCTGCGGGAGCGTGTCGAGTCGTGCGGCGGGACCCTGCGGGTGTCGAGCACCCGGGGGCGTGGCACGGCTGTACACGCCGTCATGCCATTCGCGGCGTCATGACCAGAGCCGTTCTGGCCGACGACTCCGTACTGCTGCGCAGCGGCCTGGCACTGTTGCTGGAGCGGCACGGCATCACCGTCGCGGCCGAGGTCGGCGATGGCGAGCAACTGCTGGCAGCTGTCGCCCAGCACCAGCCGGACATCGCGATCGTCGACATCCGCATGCCGCCCAGCTTCACCGTGGAGGGCGTCCGCGCTGCGCTGGCCGTACGCCGTCGTCACCCCGGCGTCGCCGTGCTGTTGCTGTCCCAGCACCTGGAACACCGCGAGGCTCTGGCCCTGCTCCAGAAGCCCGGCGGCGGGGTCGGCTATTTGCTCAAGGACAGGATCACCGATGTCGCCGGGTTCCTTCGCGACGTGCGCGAAGTCGCGGCGGCAGGCACGGCGATCGATCCGATCGTGGTCGACCGGCTGTTGCGCCGGCCTCGCGTGTCAGGTGGTATCGGCCTGCTGTCACCGCGTGAGCGTGAGATCCTGGCCCGGATGGCGGCAGGTCGGGCCAACCTGGGCATCGCCGCTGACCTCCACCTCTCCGAGCGCACCGTGGAGACCCACGTACGCAGCATCTTTGCCAAACTCGGTCTGGCCGACGAGCCGGACACCCACCGGCGGGTGCTCGCGGTGCTGACCTTCCTGGCGGACTGACTGAAGTGACCCCTGGCTGACATCAATTACGTGCTGGCACTGATGTGCCCTGCCGTCCGGATTCCTAGTGTTGATCTCCATAAGGGCAAGCAATGGAGGGGGACAACATGAGGTTCGCAACGGTATCGGCCCGGCTGGCAGCGGCGGCGGCCGTGGCAGGCAGCGCGATGGTCGGTGTGACGCCGGCACAGGCGGCGACCACCAGCACGATCGTCTGCCAGGAGACCAAGCAGGTCGAGGAGGCGTCGTACGACGTCAACTCCGGCTGCTCGTTGAAGGACGGCGACCGGGTCCAGATCAGCGCTTACGGGCAGATCTGGGCTGGGGTGTGGTTCACCGGGGAGAACGGTCCACAGGGCTGGACGAACATGGCCAACGACTCGAAGTTCCCGATGACGAACGCCCGCGCCTTCTCGCTGCTGGCCAAGACCAATGGCAACTACCGTTCCGTCGGGACTGGCACGATGTTCACCTACTACGGCACCGGCAGCCCGCTGTACCTGCGGATCAACGACGACAAGCCGGGCAACGGCAACGGTGCTTTCACCGCTGACGTCACGGTCACCCGCGGCTGAGCTGACGTCACGGCGATCCGCTGCTGACAGGTGCGGGTGTGGCTCGGCAAACGACCGTTTCCCGAGCCACACCCGCCGCCAGCTCCGCACGCCGGTCGAAACGCAGGGCCCGGCGAAGCGGGGTGCCCGGCTTGATGTGGTTGGTGTAGACGCGCCATTGCTGGTGGTAGCAGGGCCGGCATGACCGGTTCAGATGATCATCGAGGTTCTCGACGCCTTGTTGATCGTCCGAAGTGAGTCATGCCCGCCCTGCCATCATTGCTGATCTCGTCTGTGTCCGCCGCATCGGCGGTCACCCTGCCCGAAACCGCTGCTGGGCTGCCCGCGGCGCTGGCAGGTCTGCCGGAACGCCTGTCCGCAGGTCGCAAGTAGCGATCGACAAAATTCAGGTACACCGTCTTGACACTCCCCCGTACACCCGAAATGTCGAGCAGTTCCTCATCCCCCACCTTGCCTAGAGTGGATAGGTGCGGGCCACGGCCAGCATCTTCGAGCTGTGCGAGCCGACGATCCCGACGTCGGGCGGGCGGGGGCGGAAGCCCGGCAGGGCGTCCAGGCCGTCGCTGGCGTCCATCGCGCGCAGCGCCACCTGCCCCGCCTTCGGCGCGACGGTCAGGGTCACCTCGACGCCCTCCGGTGGCGGGGCGTGGAAGACCACGCCGAAGCCCCAGCGGCCCGCGCCGCCCTCCACCGGGACCGGGCGGCCGGCCACCTCCGCCCGCAGCACCGTCGCCGTATCCGTGTCCACATGCAGGGTGGTCAGGCGGACCTGCCGCTGGGGGACGAGCCGCAGGCGCAGGGTGCGCTCGGTGCCGGCGGTGGTGTCGGCGAGCACCTCCAGCTTCGGGGCGGGCAGGTTCGCCGCCTGCGCCGGGCCGGCGCGCAGCTCGGCGTCGCCCGCCGGTACGGCCGGAGCGCCGAGGTCGAGCGGGCGCAGATGGCAGCCCGACGCATCTCCCCAGCAGACCGCTTGTAGTCCTCGCTGCGATAAGGCCTCGTTCTCCGGGAGGGGCTTTCGCAATGCACAAAGGTTCTACGGCGGAAAATGGCACATTTTGACAGGGTCAGTCCGTTGGTGACCAACAATGGCACAAAAGGGGCACCACCCTTTTGCTGCGCACTCCTCTCGAAATGATATGTGCTGCTCAATATATATGCATGCTCCTCATTGTGGCCCTTTTCGGCACCCCGCTCTGCCACGCTAAACACTGCTTCCAGAGCGCACAATGGTTGCTTGCCCTCCGTAGTGCGCAGGCGTTCGCCCTTTACAATTCCGCACTGCTAACCCTCCGACCCCCGTGTTAGCTCTCGTGGGCCGCTGCTGCCTACGCGCTGTAGGCAAGGCAGTGCGTGCAACAATGGCACCACGTCGTCCCCGTTGATCAAGTTAGTCGTTGCGTGGGTCTCGCTACGCAGCACGCGGACCGGCGGTTCGCGTGGTTGCCCACGACATGCAGGCGTTGCTTTGCGCGGGATACCGCGACGTTGAACAGGTTGGGCCGGGAAGCGGCCCACTGCCGGGCGCCGGGCTTCGCCGGGTTGCCGCCAGGGACAAACAAGACGATCTCGGCTTCCTTGCCCTGCACGTGTGGGCCGTGCCGTGGACAAGCTGCAGGTTTCGGCAGCGGCTCACATCGGGCTGCCGAGAGGTGCCACCCTCGCGCTGCCTGATCGGGCATAAGGCGAAAAGGCGTGGAATCGGGCCGGTGCCGGTTCCGGGAACCGCTGCGCTGCCGGCTGGGGGCGGGCGGCGGGAACTCGAAGACGCGTGCCGCAGGATGGAATTCGATGCGCTACAGCTGGAGCTGAGCGGATGGGAGGGTACGGCGACCTGCTGGTCCGAATGGGAGGGCAATTCCACCAGACTCGTAGGTGATATCGGTTAACGGCTCAGCGAGCTGTCCGGTTCGAGTGCTTGGGGCCGCTACGGCGGCTGTGGGTGAGTAATGACCGCTTTTGCGAGAAACTCTTATGCAATTACGGCCCCCCGATTAATCGACGATTGCGATAGTGTTGCTGTCGACCGTGGAGACCGATCCGGGCGGATTGATCATCTTTAGGCGTCGCGTCGCGACCGTCGAGCGAGCGTTCGTCAGTTTCACCACCGTCCAGTGGTCGGCTCCCATCGGCACCGACCGCAGGGGGACGATTGGTCTGGCTTCCGATGCTCGGCAGAGTCAGCCGAGTCGACGCGGGACCAGCGTTGCGGAGCGCGGCTGTCGCATTGCTGGTCTGTGTGATGTTGGGCGGGAGCCTGGTCGCCACGGTTCGGGTGATCCAGTCCGGTGATCCGGAGACCACGCTCTTCGTCGCTACCGCTCTGGTTCTGGTCTGTTCCTACGGCACCGCCGGGATGATCCTGATCGGGTCGACCGCCGACACGTTGACCGGCATGCTGTTCTTCGCCGTCGCGGTGGTCTGGCTGGCCCGTAGCACCGGGCCGCTGCACGGCGTGACGGGTACCGGCATGGCAGCCGTCGCGCACCCGCTGATCTGGATTCTCCTGGTGGCCATCCTGGTCACCCAGCCGCACAGCCGCACGCGTACCCGGGCGGACCGCGTCCTGCTGGCGGCCGCGCTCGGCGGGCTGCCGCTGCTGATCGTCGACAGCCGTGCCGCGCCGGCCAGCCCGATCGACCCGTGCCTGGCCTGCCTTCCCGCGCCGGGCTGGGCCGCCGAGCCATACCTGCCGGTGGCCGCGCGGCTGGTGGTCTCGGTGGTGGCGATCTGGCTCGCCGTCCACCTGATCCGGCGGTGGCAGCGCGCGCAGCGGATCGTCGCGCTTCCGGGCGTGTTCATCTGTCTGCAGGTGAGCGCCGCAGCGGTGGTGCCCATGTTGACCATTCCGTCGCATGTGGCCTGGCTGGTGGGCAATGCGGCAGGTGTGGTCCTGCAGATCCTGATACCGCCATTGGTCCTGCTCGCCAACGCCCGCGGTTGGCAGGCCGACGCCGCGCTCTGGGAAAGCCGGTACGAGCAGGAGGCGCGGAACGGCCGGCACCGGGCGCGCAGCGAGATCGAACGGGACCTGCACGACGGCGCGCAGCTGCGGCTGATCAACGCGACACTGCTGTTGCAGATGGCGCGCAAGACGATACGGGATACCGCCGAGGCCGACGCCCACCTGGATACGGCGGTCACTGAGCTGACCATGGCACTTACCGAGTTGCGGCTGCTGAGCCGAGGGCTGCGGCCGCCCGCACTGGATCGGCGTGAGCTGCACGAGGCGCTGGCCGCGTTGACCGCCAACACGCCGGTGACGGTGCGGATCGAAGGGCGTCCTCGTCTGGTTCCGCGTGCGGTGGCGGAGGCCGCCTACTTCGTCGTGGCGGAGGCGTTGACCAACGCGGTCCGGCACGGTGGCGCCTCGACGGTGGTGATCCGGATGCGCATGGAGCAGAACTGCCTGCACCTGGAGGTGTGCGACGACGGCTCCGGCTCGACCCGGACCCTTGCCGACGATGACTGTCTGAGCCACCTCAGCCGCCGCGCTGAAGCACTCGGTGGCCGGCTGGAGCTGGAGAGCCGACCCGGGGTCGGCACGACGCTACGGACGGTGATCCCGTGCGCATCGTCATTGCAGACGACGCGGTGCTGATCCGGGAGGGCTTGTCAGCCCTCCTGCGGCAGGCCGGGATGACCATGCTCGCGGCGGTGAAGGATGCGCACGAACTGCTGGACGCGGTGGCCGTGCACCGTCCGGACGCGGTGATCGTCGACATCCGGATGCCACCGACCTACACCACCGAGGGCCTGGCCGTCGCCGAGCGGATCCGGCGGGACTACTCCGGCATCGCGGTGCTGGTCCTCTCCATGCACATCGAGACGGAGTACGCGCTGGCGATCGTCAACTCAGGCGAGGGTGGCGTCGGATACCTGCTCAAGGAGCGCATCCTCGACGTCGAGCAGGTGGTCACCGCGTTGCGTGAGCTGGCGAACGGCGGAGCGGTCATCGATCCGGCCCTGGTCGAGGAGCTGATGGCCCGGCGCCGGACGGGTGGCCGGATCGACCGCCTGACCGTCCGGGAGCAGGAGGTGCTGGCGCTGATGGCGCAGGGGCTGACCAACCGGGCGATCGCCGACCGCCTGCGTCTGAGCAGCAAGACCATCGAGTCATACGTGACCAGCATCCTGGAGCGGCTGCAGATCGACGCGGCGGAGGGTGTGCACCGGCGGGTGCGGGCGGTGCTGATGTACCTCCGGTCCAACAGTTCCGCCGGTTGGGGGCCGTAGCGCGGGTGAGCCGGTGGAAACCCGGCTCGGCGAGGCAGGGATTCCCCGGTACCCGCGAAGTTCGCCGATCGCTACGTTTCAATCACTGTCCGCTTGGCGCATGCCGGCGTGCGTGCGACGGCAACTCGGGGGAGAGATGATGCAGGACGGGGCCATAAAACCGGAGCCGAAGGCCATCGGGGCCGAAGGCGTTGGCTGGCGTCTGGCGACGCGGGTGATCAGAGCCGCGCGCGACGAGGTGCTCGCGCTGATCCCGGCCAATTGTGCACTGTTGTCCGATCAGGAGCCGGGCCGGGCCTGGCCGACCCGGGTCGGATGGTCCGGCGCCACCCAGGTGCGCGCGGTGGTGGCCGGGGAGACCCTGCTGGACCGGGTCGCCCGGCTGCAGGCCCTGCTGGGCGTTGGGGCCGACGTGCGGAGCGGCAAGCACTCGCCGACTCTGATGGTCGTGCTGGACCGCAACCTGGCGATCGTGTCGCGGGGCGGGGCCGCGTCACCGCTGGCCGTTCGCTCGCCCACCGCGGTGCAGGCGTTGGTGACGATCTTCCATCACCACTGGTCCGAGGCTCGGGCGGACGAGAGTGACCTGCACGGCAGGCTCAACCCGCTGCAGCGTGACGTGCTGCGGCGGTTGGCCAGCGGGGCCACCGATGACGTGGTCGCGCGGGCGCTGGCGGTGTCCACCCGTACGGTGCAGCGGCAGGTCACGCAGATCATGCAGATGGTAGGTGCCCGGAGCCGGCTCGAGCTCGGCATCAAGCTGGCCGTGCACGGCCTCTACGAGCGGCCCCCGCTACCACAGGCGGTCTGAGGACACCACGGGGGTGGCGGTGCCGGAGCGGTGCCGCCACCTTCGTGGTCTCCGCGCACGTCCACCCGGGTGCTGATCGGCCTTCGGACCGGGACCTCACAGCCGTCCCGGCCCGCCCTACGCGCACTCCACCAGGCCGGAGCGTATGGCGGTGACCACCGCCGACGTCCGATTGGTGCAGCCCAGCTTGAGCAGCACCCCGGCCACCAGCCGCTTCGCCCCGTGGTCGGAGATCTTGAGGCGCCGGGCGATCTGCTTGTTGCTCAACCCCTCGACCAGCAGCAACAGCGTCTCGTGCTCGCGCGGCGTCAGCGTGATGGGTGCCATCGACGAGGGCGTACGGCGAATGCCGGCCCGGGCCAGCAGTTGCTGCGCCAGGACCGCGGGCATCGGCACCTCACCGGTCATGATCGCCCGCAGCGCGTTCTCCAGGGTGCGACCGGACAGGTCCTGCTGGAGCAGGAAGCCGTCCACCACGACGCCGTGGGCCAGCACCGCCTCGGCGGCACGGGCGTCGTGGATCAGCATGACGATCTTGCTTTCCGGGGCGATCAGCGCGGCGGCCGCGATGCCCCCGACGCCGTCGGCCGCGTTGACGACGAGCACTTCCGGTCGCTGGTCGACGGCCTCGGTCAGCAGCTCGGGCATCGAGCGGTAGGCGCGGACGGAAGTGGTCAGGGCCAGACCGCGGAGTGCCACGCTGAGGCCGTCCCGCAGGATGTCATTGATCATTACCAGTGCGATGCGCAGGCTTGCCGACTCGCGGTGCGGATGGTGCTCGACGATCGTCGCGGTCATGACCGCGCTCCTCTCACTCGGAGTCACACGAATCATCGAAACGGACGACGGCACGCTCCATCCAGGACCATGTCTCGTTCCGGACATGCTCCGGAGGTCAATCGCCGTGACAGGTCTCCAGCAGGCTGCCGAGCACCTTGCCGAACTCCGGCGAGGCCAGATAGTTGCGAGCGCCGCGCAGCCGAGGGTCGCAGTCGAGTGACACCTTCCCGGTGACGCCGGCCGGACCGGTCCCGGCCGCCAGGAGCAGTGTGTCCTGCACGTCGGTGAGATCCACCCAGGTGGCCGGTCCGGACGCGGGCGGTCCCACGGCCGGGGGATGCGGTGCGCCCAGGGTGATCAACGCCGGAGCGGCGGCACCGGCATCGGCCAGGGCCAGCGCGGCCGCCACCCCGCCCAGGCAGTGGCCGATCACAATCTCGGTGTCCGGGGCGAGTGCCGCGCGTACGTCGTCGATCGCGGGGTGCCCGGCCGCCGGGCCGGTGGCGAATGCCCGCACCTGACGCAGGGTTCCGGTCAGCTCCTCGGCGGTCAGGCCGCAGAAGTATCGGGACCAGGCCAGGCGGGCGGCCAGCGCGTCCTCGCCGATGGGCTCCGCCCCGGCTTCGGTGTCGAAGGTGGCGGCCCGCCAGCAGCGCCTCAGCAGTGCGGCCTCGGCGGCCGGATCACTGTCACCGAGGGCCGGCACGCGGTCCGGGGCATCGAGGTTGACCAGGGTGGCATCCGGTGCCACCGCCGGGTAGCCGGCCAGCGCCAGGCCGTCCTCGACGGAGCTGATCCACTCCCGGCGAACCGAGTCGTCGGAGCGCCGTGGTCCGCCGGTGCCGTGCACGATGAGCAACCGGGACATCCGTTCTCTCCTCTCAGACGAAGCCGGTTCAGGCGATCCCGGGCAGCCGGTAGCCGTACCGTTCGACCCGTTCGGCGAGGTCGACGAGGTCGTCGTCGGCCCCCGGGCCCTGCCGCCAGGCCCGCAGGTACCGGGTGTTCGTGTCCCGGTCCAGGTCGCCGACGTCGAAGGCGGGTGGGATGCCGGCGAAGGCCGCGATGGCCTCCAGCGTCCGGTCCGGGTCGTCCATCAGGTCCTCGTAGCGGACGGTCAGCAACGCGTCGAGGTGCGTGGCGTCGGCCCGGGCCAGCTCATGGGCGTGCAGCCAGTGCTCGACGAGCTGCCGCACGGTCAGCGCCGGCGTCCACTTCCGGGTGCTCATCGCCACCCCCACCGGATGCCGGGTGACCAGCACGAACCGGGAGCCCGGGAAGAGCCGCTGGAAGAACCGGAAACGCAACAGGTTGGGCGGCGACTTCTCCAGCAGGACCGGTCGGCCGGGATCCAGGTAACGGCCCCACTGCTCGCGCAGCAGGCGGGCGGTGGCCGGGGTGGCCAGCTCGTGGTGCTCGGTCATGTGCGCCCCGGGCGCGTACGCGAACCGCCCCGGACCGCCGTGCTGCTCGTCGTAGGGGCAGATCGTCTGCAGGTACTGACCCTCGTCCATCGGCGCGCCGGTCTGCCGAAACCCGGTCACCTGCGGATTCGTGCCGACAAGCGTGGCCAGCAGAGTGGTGCCGCTGCGGTGCATGCCGCCCATGAACAGAAAGCGCCGGTGTGTCACACGGTCTCCTCGAAGCCATAGTGGTGCAGGGCCTCGCCGACCGCGTGGCCGAGGGTCGCGTACGCCGGGGCCCACGCGACGAAGCCGCCCCGCCGCCGGGTCGGCAGCGGATCAGGGTGACTCAGGTAACCGCCGCCGGTCGCGGTGACCAGCGCCCGCCCGGCCGCGGTGTCCCAGTCGTAGACGTCCGCGTTCGCGGCCAGGTCGGCGCGACCAGCCGCGACGTACGCCAGTGCCAGCGCGGACGAACCGAGCCGTCGCACGTCCGCGGCGGCGGTAAGCAGCGCGGCCAGCAGATCGGTCTCGGTGGTGGCCGGCGGCCCGCCGGCGTTCGGGATGTCGCACAGCACCAGCGGTGGCGCCGACGGCGCGGACGTACGCGCGGGCAACTGAGCGCCGTTCAGCCACGCGCAGCCGTCCGCCGCGGTGAACAACTCCTCGCGCATCGGGTCGTAGACGCAGCCGCCCACGGTATGACCTCCGATTCGCAGGCCGATCGACACGCAGAAGAACGGGATACCCCGGACGAAGTTGTAGGTGCCATCGATCGGGTCGACGAGCCACACCGGATCATCCGCCCCGATCGCGGTGCCGTTCTGCCGGCCGCCTTCCTCACCCACCACCGTCGAGTGTGCGGCGGCGCCACCTAACGCGGCGCGGATCAACTCCTCGGCGGCCAGGTCGGTCCCGGTCACGACGTCGTGGGCCGCCCCCTTCGTGGACGCATCCATCGGGTCACCGAACCGCTGCCGGATCAGGCGGCCGGCGTCCACGGCGGACTGCGCTGCCACGTCGATGAGGTGCTGCACGGTGCTGGTCACGGCGCCACGCTAACCGGTCCCCCCACGGTGCCGCGCTGCCCGGACGTGCCAGCCGTCCGGGCATGCCCATTCGTCGTGGCCGATCGAGGCTCCCGAGCTCGCCGCCGGATCCCGAGCATGGGCGGAAGCGGCCCGCGGTCGGCGTGACCGGTGGATCGGCCGCACCCGAGAGGCGGAGCGATGGCAGAAAGTTCAGGCGACGGCCGACGGTTCGGGCGTACGCCCGACCGGCCGCGTGGTGCTCAGCACTGGGCCGCTGAGCAGGAAGTGATCGGCCCCGGCCTCCAGGCCGTCATGCTCTGGGCGCAGTTGTGCGTCGAGTCCGCCGCCGGCGCGGTCCTGGTCGACACGGACGGCAACGAGATCATCGACTTCCAGGGGGCCGGCGGGGTCAACTCGATCGGCCACGCCAACCCACGCCTGATCGCCGCCCTCACCGCCGAGCTGGCCACCGCGCCGGCCGGGGCGTTCGGGTCGGCCGGCCGCCGGGCGATGGCCGAGTCGCTGCGCGAGTTCCTGCCGCCGCCGCTGGACCGGATCCAGCTCTACAGCGGCGGCACCGAGGCGGTGGAAGCGGCGCTGCGGCTGGCCAAGTCGGTCACCGGCAAGCACGAGTTCCTGTCGTTCTGGGGTGGCTTCCACGGCAAGACGCTGGGCAGCCTGGCACTCACCGCCGGGGCGCGGGCCGGTCTCGGGCCGCTGCCCTCGGGCTATCTCAGCGCACCGTACGCCAACTGCTACCACTGCCCGCTCAAGATGACCTTCCCGAGCTGTGGCTACGCCTGTGTGGAGACCGTGCGGGACACCATCAAGGAGAACTCCACCGGCTCGCTGGCGGCCCTCGTCGTCGAGCCGGTGCAGGGCCGGTCGGGCAACGTGGTGCCGCCACCGGGCTACCTGAACGCGCTGGCCTCGGTCGCCGGCGAGTTCGACGCGTTGCTGATCGTCGACGAGATGATGACCGGTTTCGGCCGTACCGGTGAGTCGTTCGCCTTCATGCGTGACGAGGTGGTGCCGGACATCATCACGGTCGGCAAGGGGATGGGCGCCGGATACCCGGTCACCGGGGTGATCTCCACCGCGGAGCTGATGGCCGCCAGCCCGTTCTCCGACCCGAGCGCGAGCTCGTCCAGCTTCGGCGCGTTCCCGCTGGCCTGCCGGGCGGTCGCCACCACCACCGACGTGCTGGTCGACGAGGACCTGCCCAGCCGGGTGGGCAAGCTCGGCGCCGAGATGCTGGCCGCGCTCGAGCCGCTGATCGACGAGTCCCCGCTCGTCGGCGACGTCCGGGGCGCCGGGTTCGCGATCGGCGTCGAGCTGGTCGCCGACAAGCGGTCCCGCCGGCCGCTGGACAAGGGCGCCTTCCGGGAGACGTTCCTGGCGCTGCTCGACGCCGGGGTGCTGGTGATGACCGGGGGCACCACGCTGCGCCTCTACCCACCGCTGAACGTGGACGCGGAGCTGGCCGAGCAGGCCGTCGAGATCATTCGCCGCGTGTTGATCGACGGCGCGGCGCCCCAGCACCTCGAGGAGGGACCGGCATGAGGATCGCCATCATCGGGTTCGGCACTGCGGGGGAAGGGCGACTGCACGCATATCGTACGGTCACCGCCGGCCGGGTCGTCGCGGTGCTCGAACCGTCGCCGGAGCGGCGGGCCCGGGCACTGCGGCTCGACCCCGGCCTGGCCACCTACACGACGCTGGCCGAGCTGCTCGCCGCCCAGCCGGTGGACGCGGTCGACATCTGCACCCCACCGAACCACCACGTCGAGCTGGAACGCGAAGCGCTCGCCGCCGGTCTGCACGTGATCTGCGAGAAGCCGGTCGCGGTGCGCACCGACGAGGCACTCGACCTGATCAACCTGGCCCGGGACCGGGGCCGGCTGCTCTACCCCGCGCACAACTACGGGTTCTCGCCGATGATGCGGGTGCTCACCGGCGCGGTCATCGGCGGGCGGCTCGGCGGTCCGCTGCGGGCCCGGTTCCAGATCGCCCGTGACTCGCACGCCCGCGGGGTGCCCGGATGGCAACCGGACTGGCGTCGGGACATCTCGGTGGCACGGGGTGGGATCATGCTCGACCACGGGACGCACTGCGCGTACATGGCCACCCAGGTCTTCGGCGAGGCGCCGCGGACGGTCTCCTGCGTCGCGCAGTGGGCGGACGGCGACGCCGCCGGCGGGATGGACGTGGCCGCCCGGCTGGACCTGGAGTTCGGCGACGGCGGGACCTGCGAGATCGATCTGAGCTGGGTCAGTGACACCCGGTCGAACCGCTATCTGGTCAGCGGCCCGGACGGCACGGCCGACGTGCACGACGGGGTGGCCGAGGTGCGCACGGCGGACGGGGTGGAGCGCACCGACCTGGCCCCGCCGAACCGGGACCAGACCCACCAGGAGTGGTTCGGCGGCATGTTCGCCGACTTCGCCGGCCTGATCGCCGCGGGCACCGGCTGGGACCGGCCGATGCGGGAGGTCGTCACCACGACGGCGCTGATCGAGGCGGCCTACCGGTCGGCGACCCGCGGTGGGGAGCCGGTCGTCCCGGCCGGCCTCTCGGCCGCGGAAGCGCGGTGACGGCCACCGAGATCCGGCTCAGCGTGGCGATCATGCACCACCCGCGCCGACGGGAACGCATCCCACCGCTGGTGCGCGACTGCGCCCCGCTGACCGCCCGGGTGGTGACCGATCCGGACCCGGACGGAGTGCCCAGCCCGTTGCGTACCGCCAAGGTGGCCTGGCGCTCCGTCGCCGAGGGCGCCACCCACCACCTGGTGCTGCAGGACGACATCCGGCTGGTCCGGGGCTTCGCCACCCAGGTGCACCGGGCGATCTCGGCCCGTCCGAAACACGGCATCTCGCTCTACTCGCACTGGGACAGCCCGCAGAACTCGTACCTGGTCCGCCGCGCGGTGATCGCCGGCTGGCCGTTCGCGCCGTTGTCGCTGTTCGAGTGGACCCCCACCCAGGGGTTCGTCCTGCCGGTGACGTTGGCCCGGGAGCTGGCCGACTACCTGGCCGGCATTCCGGACGACGTCAAGGACGACGACGAGATGGTGGTGATGTTCTGCCGGGAGGCCGGCATCCCGGTCGTCGGGACCGTGCCGCACCTGGTCGACCACCGGTTCGATCCGACGATCGTCGGGCATCCGGGCCGGTTCCACGCCACCGTGTTCCTGCCGGCCCCGGCGCTGTCGCCAGCGTACTGGCAGTTCAGCGCGAGCGCCGAGGAGGCCCTGGCACGGCGGTGCCGCTCCGAGGAGAAGCTGCCCTACACCGTGCAGCTGCATCGCAGCCGGTGCCTGCTGCGACCGCTACGGCCGGGCACCGGGGAACCGGTCGAACACGGTTTCGGCTGGTACTGGGCTGATCACTGCGGCCTGGTCGGGGTGACCGTCAGCCAGGTGGTGGACGGGTTCGACCGCCTGCTCGGGGTCACCGGCCTGCCCTCGGGCCTGCACTGGCGACTCGCCTTGGAGGTGTGGGCGGCCGGCTACCTGCTCGGCGCGGACGCGGTGACGGTCCGCCGCGGGGAGGCGGACGGGGTCTGGCCGCCGGCGGCCGTCGGGGCCGGGCTCGCCCAGGCCGCGATGACCAGTTGGATCACCTCCGGCCTGGCAGAGCCGGACGCCTCCGGTCTGACCACCGAACAACGGGCGGCTCTGGTCGCCATCGGCCTGGCCGGGGTGTCGCAGGGCTGGCTCGGCGGCTGGCAGGAGACGCCGTGACCGCCTGGCATACCTGTTCGGCTACCCCAACCGCCCGCTCGATCGAGCCTTCTGCACATGCCGGCTCCGGCGCGACGCTGGTCCGGCACGCCACCGACCCGCGGGGGAGCGCCTGATGCCTGACCACGAAACGTTCGTCGACCTGCTGCAGGAGCGTGCGGCCGCCCACCCGCGGCGACCGGCGTTGATCTTCGACGCCGATCCCGGACAGGGCGACGCCGCGGTGCGCACCGTGCCGTGGGCCGACCTGGCCGCCCGGGCCCGGCAGATCGCCACGCTGCTCGCCGGCACCGTCCGCCCCGGTGACCGGGTGCTCGTGCTGAACGAGCCCGGCACCGCCTTCGCCGAGAACTTCCTCGGCGTCCAGCACGCCGGGGCGATCCCGGTCCCGGCCCCGCTGCCCGACGGATACCGTCGGCAACGGGAGCGGCTGGCCGGCATCGCCCACAACGCCCAGGTGGCCGCGGTGGTCACCGACGCCGCGGCCCTCGCCGCGGTCCGCGAGTGGGCGGCCGAGTGCGGGCTGTCCGACGTACCGTGCCTGGCCTTCGACGACGTCCCCCTGGAGCGGACGACGGCGTGGCGGCGGCCGGCCATCGACGAGTCCACCATCGCCTTCCTGCAGTACACCTCCGGCTCCACCAGCGACCCCAAGGGCGTCGTCGTGGACCACGCGAACCTGCTGCCCAACCTGCGGGCGTTCAACGAGATCCTGGGTACCGGCGAGGGCGTACGGGTCGGCGGCTGGCTGCCCATGTACCACGACTTCGGCCTGATCGGACAGATGCTGGCCCCACTCTCGCAGGGTGGCTGCAGCGTCGGGATGTCGGCCACGACGTTCCTCAAACGCCCCGGCACCTGGCTCCGGCTGATCGACCGGCACGACATCGAGGTCTCCCCGGCACCGAACTTCGCGTACGACCTGTGCACCCGGCGGATCACCGACGAGCAGATCGCCGGCCTCGACCTGTCCCGGTGGAAGCGCGCGGTCAACGGCTCGGAACCGGTGCAGGCGGCCACCCTGGCCGCGTTCGGCCGTCGATTCGCCGCCGCCGGGCTGCGACCGGACGCCATCTGCCCCGGGTACGGCCTGGCCGAGATCACGCTCAGCGTCAGCGGCGCCACCATCGGTCGCCCGCCGGTGGTGCTCACGGTCGACGGCGAACAGCTGGAACGGCACATCGTGACACCGGTCGGCGCCGGCCACCCGGAGCCGGTGCGCGAACTGGTCAGCAGCGGCGAGTCCACCCCGGAGTTCGACATCAGGATCGTCGATCCCGTCACCCGGCTGCCGCAGCCGCCGGACCGGATCGGCGAGATCTGGCTGCGCGGCGCCAGCGTGGCCCGGGGCTACTGGGCCAACCCGGCGGCCACCCGGGAGGTGTTCGACAACGAGCTGGCTGACGGCGAGGGCGGCTTCCTGCGTACCGGGGACCTGGGCCTGCTGCGCGACGGCCAGCTCTACGTGACCGGCCGGATCAAGGAACTGCTGATCGTCAACGGCCGCAACCTGTACCCGCACGACGTCGAGGTGGCGGTGCGCGCCGTGGACGAGAGCCTGTCCCGAGGTGTCGGTGCCGCCTTCACCGTCGAGGTGCCGCACGAGGAACTCGTCGTGGTGCAGGAGTGCCGGGTCCGGTCCCTCGATCCGGCGGCCCGCGCCGCCGTGGTCACCGCGATCCGCCACGTGTTGTCGCGGGAGTTCGGGACCGGCGCGGTCAGCGTGGTGCTGGTCCGTCCCGGTACGGTGCCCCGCACCACCAGTGGCAAGATCCAGCGTGGCCTGGCCCGGATGCTCTTCCTGACCGGCGCCCTCGGCGTCGAGCACGAGCAGCTCACCGACGGCGTGCGGGCCGCGCGCCGGGCCGGCGACCGGGTGCGGGCCTGAGATGGCCGCGCCCACCCTGCCCTTGGCCGCGACCGTGGCCCGGCAACTCGACGAGCGGCTCGGCGACCCGGACGACGCCGACGTCGTCTTCAACCACGCCCGGGTCGCCGCCGCGGACGAGATCGAGGAATTCCCGGCGGAGATCTGCGAGCACCTGGACCGGCTCGGCCTGCCGGCGCACTACGTGCCGGCGGCGTACGGCGGCGAGCTGCGCGGCTTCGACACCCTGGTACAGGTCCTGCGGGTGATCGCGCGCCGGGACCTGACCACGGCCATCGGGCACGGCAAGACGTTCCTCGGCGCGGCCTCGGTCTGGGCCCGGTCGCCGCGGGACGAGGCGGACCGGGCGCAGGCCCGTATGCTCGCCGGCACGATCCTGGCCGGGGTGCCCGTCTGCTGGGCGCTCACCGAGCCGGGCCACGGCAGCGACCTGCTCGGCGGCGAGGTCTCGGCGGTCCGGCACGACGACGGGTACCGGGTGACCGGGACGAAATGGCTGATCAACAACGCCACCCGGGCCGGTGTGGTGTGCCTGCTGGCGCGGACCGACCCGGACGGTGGGGCACGCGGGTTCACGGTGCTGCTCGCCGACAAGCGGGAACTTCCCGCGCACTCGTACCGGTGCCTGCCCAGGGAGCCGACCCACGGCATCCGGGGCGCCGACATCAGCGGGATCGTCCTCGACGACGCGCCGGTGCCGGCGACGGCCCTGGTCGGTGCGCGTGGCACCGGCCTGGAGACGGTGCTGCGCGCCCTGCAGCTGACGCGTACCACGTGTGCCGCGTTGTCGCTCGGCGCGGCCGACCACGCGCTGGCGCTGGTCCGGCGATACCTGACCGACCGCCGGCTCTACGGCCGGCGGCTGGCCGACGTGCCGTACCTGCGGCGCGGGGTGGGCCGACTGCACACCATGCTGTTCCTGGCCGAGGCGGTGACCGCCCTGGTCACCCGGGCGGTGACGGCGGAAACGGAGGAACTGGGCGTGCTCGCCCCGGTGCTCAAGGCCTTCGTGCCGGAACTCACCGAGCAACTGATCGGGGGGTGCGGCGAGCAGCTCGGCGCCCGCGCTTTCCTGACCGGCATCCCGGACTACGGACGCTTCCAGAAGGTGGAGCGGGACCACCGGATCGTCGGGATCTTCGACGGCAGCACCCCGGTCAACCGCAACGCGCTGATCAACCAGTTCCCGCAACTGGCGCGGGGCTGGTCCGCTGACCCGGTGGACGTGGCCCGACTACGGTCGCTGGCCGACCTGCGGGTCCCGGTGCCCGAGCTGGACCCGGACCGGATCTCGCTGGCCGGCGGTCGTGGGTGCCTGCCGTTGCGCGGGCTGGCCGCGGCGGTGGCGGCCGTCCGCGCGGCCGGCGGCCCGTCGGCCCGGGCCGAGGCGCTCCTGGCCGCGACAGAGCTGCTGCACACCGAACTCGCCGGGTACCGCCCGCGGCCGCACGACGTGGAACCCGCCGCCTACGACCTGGCCCACCGCTACGAGCTGTGTGTGGCCGGCGCGAGCGCGGTGCACCTGTGGCTGCACAACCACGAGCACACCGGCGCCGACCCGCTGTGGGCGGACGGACTGTGGCTCGACGCGGCGCTGACCTGGGTGCTGCACCGGCTCGGTGCCGCGCCGGACCACCCCGAGAGCTACGACCGGGTGTACGCGTCCCTCGTCCCGGGCCGTCGCCCCTCCGTGCTTGATCTCGACGGCACCGAGGAGGCGTGATGACCACAGTGCGGGAGCTGGAGAGCCGCTTCGGTGACCCGTGGGACCCGGCGAACCCACTCGGGAACCAGGCCGTGCTGGCGGCCGACGAGCGGCAGGAGATGTTCGCCGACGGTGAGCGGATGCTCGGCGACTTCGGGCTCAACGCCGAGTTCGTGCCGGTCGCCCGGGGCGGCCGGATGGCCGGCCTGGACCGGCTGATCCGGATGATGCGCTCGGTGTTCCGGCGGGACCCCTGCCTGGGCCTCGGTTACGGCGCCAGCTCATTCATCGCCTCGGTCAACGTGTGGGCCGGCGGTGACGAGGCCCAGCAGCGGCGGCTGGCCGAGCTGCTGCTCTCCGGCCGGCGGGTGGCGTCCGTCTACCACGAGCTGGCGCACGGTAACGACTTCGCCCGGGTGGACTTCCGGGCCGACCCGGGCCGGCCGGGCGAGCTGCTGCTCACCGGCCGCAAGGAGGTGGTCACCAACGCGCAGCGGTGCAGCGCGATGGTGATCTTCAGCCGCACCTCGGACGCGACCGGTGGCCGCAGCCACACCCAGTTGTTCGTGGAGAAGGACGCGCTGCCCCCGGGCGAGCTGCGGTATCTGCCCCGGTTCCCCAGCAGCGGGATGCGCGGGGTGCAGCTCGGCGGGATCGAGCTGGACCGGTGCCCGGTCGACGCGAGCGTGGCGCTCGGGCCGCTCGGCTCGGCCATGGAGGTCGCTCTGCGTTCGTTCCAGCTGACCCGGACCGGGCTGCCGGCGATGACGCTGGGCGTGCTGGACACCGGCCTGCGTGCGGTGCTGCGGTTCGGCGAGGACCGGTGGCTGCGCGGACGGCCGGTGGGCGCGATGCCGGTGGTCCGTACCGCCCTGGCTGAGGCGTTCGTGGACCTGCTGATCGCCGACTGCCTGTCCACCACCGTCGCCCGCGCCGTGCACCTGCTGCCCGAGGACACCAACGCGTACGCCTCGGCCGTCAAGTACGTCGTGTCCGGCCGGTCCATCCGCGCCATGGCCCGGCTCGGTGAGCTGCTCGGCGCGCAGAGTTACCTGCGCACCGGCGAGTACGGCATCTTCCAGAAGTTGCAGCGCGACCTGGCCCCGGCAGGATTCGGGCACGCCGCCCGGATCGCCTGCCTGGCCACCATCCTCCCGCAGCTCCCCCGGCTGGCCCGGCGCTCCTGGGCGACCGGCCAGGAGCCGCCGCCCGCTCTGTACGACCTGGGCGCCGATCTCCCGGCACTGCCGTTCGACCGGCTCCGGATCGCCTCGACGGCCGACCCGCTCACGGCGCAGCTGCTCACCGCCGCCGAGGCGATGCCGGCCGGCGATGACCGGCTGCGCGGGCTGGTCCGGCGGTTCACCGACGAGCTGGCCCGGCTGCGTTCGGCGGCGCTCGGCCTGCGTCCGGTGGACCTGGCGATCGGTGGGGACCCGGCGGCACTCGACCTGACCGCCCGCTACACCGCGGTGCTGACCGCCGCCACCTGCCTGAACCTCTGGCTGGCCGAGCAGCGCCGCCCCGGAACCTTCCTGGCCGACCCGGCCTGGGTGACGGCGGCCCTGCTGCGGCTGGCCGGCGAGTTGGACGGCACGTCCCGGTCGCTGCCGGCCGCGCTGGCCGGCCCGATCCACGCGGAGCTCGCCGGCCGGTATGCCGCCGGCCGGGCCTTCGATCTGTCCGACAGCGTGCTGCCCGACCTTCCAAGGAGCCGGAATTGACCATCTTGCCGAACCATCGGGCCGCCGGACAGCTCCGTCCGTGGCTGCAGGACCGCGTCGCCGATTTCACCGACCGGGACCCGGCCACCATCGACACCGCCGCGCCGCTGGCCGACCTGGGCCTCGACTCGGTGTACGCGCTCGCGCTCTGCGGCGAGATCGAGGACCACCTCGGGGTGCCCCTGGAACCGACCATCGTGTGGGACCACCCGAGCATCGACGCGCTCACCGAGTACCTGTCCGGCCTGCCGCTGGACGCCGGGACATGACCGCCCTCGAAGCGGTCTCCGCCTACCTGCCGCCGCAACGGGTGCCGATCGACTCGCTCGCCGGCGAACTGGGACTGACCGACACGCAGGTTCGGATGTTCCACCGGTACTACGGACTGGCCGAGGTGCTGCGGGAACCGACCGGCACGATCACCGACCTGATGCTCAACGCCGCGGCGAAACTGTCCGAGCTGCGGGGCCGCGAATCCCAGGTGCGGTACGTGGTGCAGGCCCGCACCCTGCAGGCGATCGCGCCGTACCCGGAGGATCCGCTGCACGACGTGGTGACGGCTCTCGGCCTGCGGCACGCCCAGGCCTTCGCGGTCACCCAGCACGCCTGCGCCTCGGGCCTGCTCGCCGTCGAGATGGCCGGTCGGCTGCTCGCCGAGGACGGCGATCCCGGCGCGCTGGCCCTGGTCTTCGTCGGTGAGAAGGCGTTCACCCCGTCGGCCCGGATGATCCCGGGCACCGCCCTGATGGGGGAGGGGTGCGCCGCCGTCCTGGTCGGCAGTGGCCGGCGCGACCGGCTGCTGTCGTACGCCTCGGCCACGCACGGCGAGTTCAACGCCGGGCTGTCCCTGACCGCGGAGATGTCCCTGGAGTTCCAGCAGCGCTATCCGGATGCGCTCGCCGAGGTGATCCTCGCGGCGGTGGCGCGCGCCGGGATCACCGTCGCCGACCTGGACCTGGTGCTGCCGCACAACGTGAACCGGGTGTCCTGGGTGCGGGTGGCGCGCAAGGTCGGGATCCCGGTGGAGCGCCTGTTCCTGGACAACATGCCGGTCACCGGCCACTGCTTCTGCGCCGACTCCTTCCTCAACTACGTGGCGGCCCGCGACCTGGGCCGGTTACGGCCCGGCGACCGCTACCTGATGGCCGCGGTCGGGCTGGGCTCGACCTTCGCCGCCACGGTCTTCGAGCACTGATAGGACCGCTATGGCGACGACACTGGAACCTTTTGTCAGACGACTGCGGACGGCGCTGCTGGGCACCGACCGGACCCCCCTGGTGTTCCTTGGCAACTTCGAGGTCGAGCAGCGGTGGGGCGGTGACGAGCCGGGCCTGCCCCGCATCGCGCTGACCGCGGGCGACGCGATGGTGAACCGGATGGACGAGTTCGCCCTGCTGCTGGCCGGCCCGGACGACTACGTGGTGCTCAAGGACCAGCCGGACCCGGAGCACCTGGCCTACCTGGAGACGCTCGGGTGGGCCCTGCCGCATCTGCTGATCACCGACCGGCAGGACCCGCACCACACGGTGACCCAGGACGCGCTGGACAGCCCGGCCCTGCTGGCCCGGTTGTCCGCCCTGGCCGGGGCGGCCGCGATCGTCCCGCACGGGGTCTCCGGAGACGAGGAGGCGCTCGCGGCGCGTACCGGGGTGGCGCTGGCCGGGTCGCCGGCGGCCGTCTGCAAGGCCGTCAACGGCAAGATCTACAGCCGGCGGATCGCCACCGAGCTGGGGCTGCGTCAGTCCGCGGGCTGGACCTGCGAGACCGTCGAGGAACTGGACGAGGCGGTGGAGCACGCGCGGGCTCTGCTCGCGGCCGGGCGGCCGGTGGTGCTCAAGGACTCGTACGGGGTGTCCGGCAAGGGCCTGCTGCTGATCCGGGACGAGGCGCGCCTGGACCAGATCCACCGGACGCTGCGTCGCCGGGCCGACCGTTCCGGCGATCACCGGCTGGCGCTGCTGGTCGAGGAGTGGGTCGCCAAGACCACCGACCTCAACTATCAGTTCACCGTGTTTCGCGACGGCGGGGTGCACTTCGACTTCGTCAAGGAGGCGGTCACCGCCAACGGCGTACACAAGGGCCACCGGATGCCGGCGGGGCTGACCGCGCGGCAGCTCGCGATCGTGACGCACAGCGCCGCGGTGCTCGGCGCCCGGCTCGCCCGCGACGGCTACCACGGCGTCGTCGGGGTGGACGCGATGCTCGACCCGGAGGGCGGCGTCTACCCGGTCGTGGAGATCAACGCGCGTAACAACATGTCGACCTACCAGGTCGGTCTCCAGGAACACCTGGTGCCGGCGGGCTGGTGCGCGCTGGCCCGGCAGTACCCGCTGCACCTGGCGCGGCCGCTCCGCTTCGGCGAGGTCCGCGACGGGCTCGGGCCGTGGCTGCTGAGCGGCGCCGGCGAGGCCGGGATGGTGGTGCAGAACTTCTCGACGGTGAACGCCCTGGTGCGAGAAGGCGCGGGGGCCGCCGACGGCCGCCTGTACGGCTTCCTGACCGCGCCGACGGCCGGCGAGTTGATGGCGATGGACGGGGAGATCGCGGGCCGCCTGGCGGCCGTGGCGGAAGGAACAAGACGGTGACCGGAGAAGTGGCGATCCAGGGCGTTGCGATGTCCGAACTGGCTGAGCGGTTCGGCACGCCCCTCTACGTATACGACGGGGACAGCCTGCGCGGGCAGTACCTGGGGCTGCGCGAGCGGCTGCATCCGGCGATGGAGATCTTCTACTCGCTCAAGGCCAACCCGAACGTGGCCGTCTGCGCCCTGCTCGGTTCGCAGGGCGCCCGGGCGGAGGTGTCGTCCATGGTGGAGCTGCGCACCGCACTCGCCGCCGGGGTGGCTCCGGGCGACATCATCTTCCTGGGCCCCGGCAAGAGCCGCGCCGAACTCGAGGCGTGCCTGTCCGAGGGCGTCTTCGCGCTGGTCTGCGAGTCGTTCGGGGAACTGGCGGTGATCGACGAGTTGGCCCGGGAGCGGGGCGTCATCGCCCCGGTGATGCTGCGGGTCAACCCGAGCTTCGCGGTCAAGGGCTCCGGCCTCACCATGGGCGGCAGGCCGCGCCAGTTCGGGATCGACGAGCAGCAGCTCTTCGACGAGGCCGACCTGGTCAAGAACCATCCCGGGGTACGCGTCCTGGGCGTGCACGCCTACCTGGGCACCCGCATCCTCGATCCCGAGGTGATCGCCGAGAACGCCCGCCGGATCATCGACCTGGCCGAGCGGCTCGCCGATCGGCTGGACTTCGTCCTGGAGGCGGTCGACGTGGGCGGTGGCCTCGGCGTGGCCTACTTCCCCGGGGAACCGGATCTCGACCCGGCCGCGGTCGCCCGCCTGCTCAACCCGGTGGTCGAGGCGTTTTGCGCCGCGCACCCCGGGGCCCGGCTGCTGCTGGAGCTCGGCCGGTACCTGACCGCGCCGTGCGGCACCTACGTCACCCGGGTGCGGTACGTGAAGAGTTCGATGCAGGAGCGTTTCGCGGTCACCGACGGCGGCACCAACCACCACATGGCGGCCGTCGGCATCGGCTCCTTCGTCAAGCGCAACTTCCCGATGCGGCTGCTCAACCGGGCCGGCACGGACGCCGGCCCGTGGAACGTCACCGGCCCGCTGTGCACGCCGAACGACACCGTCGGCCGCAACGTGGAACTGCCCGAGCTGCGGCCGGGCGACCTGGTCGGCGTGCTGCGCTCCGGCGCGTACGGCCCGAGCGCCTCACCGGTGCTCTTCCTCAGCCACGGCCACCCGGCCGAGGTGCTGGTGGACGGCGGCCGAGCCCGACTGGTTCGCCGCCGCGACACCGTCGAGGACCTGCTCGGCCCGCAGATCCTCGACTGACGACCCATCCCGACCGGCAAACAGGAGAACCGCCATGACCATGGCTTCGGAAGCCACCGTCGACCGCGCCGCGGTCGTCGACCACGTGATCGACGCCGTTGTCGCGGTGCTGAACCGCGACTCGGTCCAGGTGACTGAGCAGACCCGGCTGATGGACGAGCTCGGCCTGGACTCCACGAACGTTCTCGAGCTGCTCATGCACCTCGAGGACCGGCTGGACGTCGTGATCGACTCGGACACGCTGGAGCAGCACCACTTCGAGTCGGTCGGCACCCTCGCCGACTACGTCCTCGAGCAGGGCCTGGCCTGACGCCGATGTTCCTGTCCATCGCCCCGGCCCCGCCGGCCCGTACGGGCCGGCTCCGGCCGGCTCAGGTGATCGCCCGCCGGTTCGACCCCGACCCGGAGCCGTACCGGGACGATCCGTTGCTCGAGGAATACCTCTCGGACATGACCGAGCTGTACGGTCGCCGGTTCGACCGGGATCGGCACGCGGCCGCCGGCCGGAACTCGTTCACCGAGATGGCGGATTGCCTGGTGCGCGATCTTGACCTCGCGGTGCCGGTGGATCTGATCGCCATCGCGCACTCCACCCCGGACGCCGACCCGCGCCGGGTCACCGCCTGCTACCTCAACGAGCTGGTGCACGGCGATCCCCTCGCCTTCGCGGTGTCCGATCAGGGGCCGGTGGCGGCGTTCACCGCCCTGCGGCTGCTGGGGACCTACTCCGGCGACTTCCCGGGCTGCCGGGCGTTGCTGCTGATCCTGGAGCAGACGACGATGCCGTACGAGGTGGTCGTGCCTCGCTATCCGGTACCCGGGCACGACGTCGGGGTGGCCGTGCTGTTCGAGCCGGCCGGCTCGGACGGGGCCACCGTGCACCAGTGCCCGGACGTCTCGCCCGCGGCGGCCGGGACGCTGCTCGACGAGCTGGTGCCGGCGGATGCCGTCCTGATCGCCGGCCCCGGCCTGACCGCCGGCCGTCCGGTGGTGCCGGCACCGGATCTGGGGGCGGCCGGTGTCTGGGCCGAGTTCGCCCAGCGTCGGGCGGGCACCGCCGGGCCGATCGCGGTGGCGGACCACGACCCGGTGTCGGGCACCCTCTGCGTGGCGGTCTTCGCCGGCTCGGACCCGGAGGCGCGGTCGTGAGCGCCGACCAGGCCCGCCGCAGTGCCCGGACCCGCGGGCTCACCGCCACGCTCACCACGATGCACGACACGCTGGCGGACCGGGTCCTGCCGTGCGGCCCGACCGGGTGCTGCGTGTTGCCCGAGCCGGCGCTGCACGACGCCGGCCGGGTCTGGACCGGGGGCACGGTCGCCGCCCTGGACCCGGTTGCCGTCGAGCGGCTCGGCACGGTCGAGACACCGGACGGCCGGCTGGCGGCTGTCCGCTACCGGGGCGCCCCCGGTCCGGCCGGTGCGCCGGCGCCCTGGCCGGACTGGTTGGCCGCGCTGGCCGGGCTCCGGCTCGGGCTGTCCGAGGCACTGCTCGATGTCACGGTCGCCCACCTCGGCGACCGCCGCGCCGGGGACACCCCGCTGCTGCTGCAACAGCTGATCAAGGGCGCTCTGGCGGACGTCGTCACCGAGCAGATCGAGATCAAGGTCCGGCTGACCGGTATGCCGCCACCGGCCGGATCCCTGGCCTCCCTGCATCGGCAGATCACCATGGCCGACCGGATGCTGCTGCGCCTGCTCGGGGCCAGCGGGTTCATCGCGGACGGGCCGGGCGCGGTGGTCAACGCGTCGGAGTTGCTGGCCGACGCCTGGATCGGTGGAGAGGGGTGGGCACCGTGATCGAACTGGACGACCGACTCGGCACCGCCCGGGCGCACGCCCGGGACTGGGCGCGCGACCTGCGCTCGACGGCGCTGGAGCTGGACCGTGACCCGGACACCGTGTACCGGTGCCTGGACAACCCGGCCGTACGGCACCTGTCCACCATGCTCATTCCGGCGCCGTGGCTGCCGGACCGGACGCTCATCGGTGGGTACCGGTTCGACGGCATGACCGCCATGGAACGGGTGGTGTTCGCCGAGGAGATCGCCGCCGGTGACGCCGGCATGATGCTCGCGTCTCCCGGTGCCTCGCTGTCCGGGGTGCTCATCGATCTGCTCGCCGACCAGGAGCAGAAGGAGTGGTTCTACGGCCGGCTGCTGGCCGCGCCGACCTGGACCTTCTTCGCGTTGACCGAACCTGATCATGGATCGGATGCGGCTGCGATGGGTACGACGCTGGACCCGGACGGCGAGGGGGGCCTGCTCCTGCGCGGCGCCAAGCGCTACATCGGCAATGGCGCCCGTGCCCAGGTCGGCGTCGTCTTCGCCCGGGACCGGCCCGGTCCGCTCGGTGCCACCGCGGTAATGGTCGAGACCGGCGCGCCCGGCTTCAAGGCCGAGCCGATCCCGACGATCGGCCTGCGCGGCGCCCAGCTCAGCGCGATCACCCTGGACGGCGTGCCGGTCCCGGCCGGTCGGGTGCTCGGGCGTCACCTCAGTCCCACCCGGCGCGGGGTGTGGAGCGGCGTGCAGATGTTCAACCGGCTCCGACCGGGCGTGGCGGCGATCGCCCTGGGCATCGCCCGGTCCGCGCACGACTACGTCACCGAGCGGCGCGGTTCGCTGTCCAAGGCCGACCGGCTGCGCTGGGAACGGACCGGCCAGCGGATCGACGGCGTGCGACAGCTCATCTGGCAGGCTGCCTCGATCGTGGACGCCCAGCCCGCCAACGGCCACCTGGCGTCGGCGGCGAAGGCCCGGGCGGCCCGACTGGCCGAGGAGGTGACGCTGGAGGCGCTGGAGTACTTCGGTCCGGGCGCACGGCTGACGCAGCCGATGTTGGACAAGCTGATCCGCGACGCCCGGGGGGTGGAATTCATGGAAGGTACCGGCAACATCCAGCGACTCAACACCTTCCAGGGCCTCGTCCAGGGCAAACTCGGCCGTGACTGAGCCGGGCGGCGTCGACGTCTGGACCGTCCACCTGGACCGGGATGTCGACGCCGCCCGCTGGCTCAGCGCGGCTGAGCTGCGGCGTGCTGCCGCCATCGGCGACCCGGACGGGCGCCGCCGCTTCGTCGTGGCGCACGCCGCCCTGAACGGGATCCTCGCCGGCCGGCTGGACCTGCGGCCTACCGCGCTGCCGCTGCGCCGCAACCCGCGAGGGCGGCCGTACCTGCCGGGCGGGTCGCTGCATTTCAGCCTGGCGCACGCCGGGGAGCGGGCGCTGATCGCGGTCGCCGGCCGGGAGGTCGGCGTGGACCTGGACCGTCCCCGGTTCGGGCTGGATCCGCGGCGGATGGCCGCACGCTTCTTCACCCCCGCGGAGGCCGCCCGGGTGGCGGCTGCGGGCACCGAGGCCTATGCCGCGTACCTGCGGTTGTGGACCCGCAAGGAGGCGTGTGTCAAGGCCGCCGGCGCGCGGCTGGCGCTCGGGCTGCGGCTGCCGGTCCCCGGCGTGGCGAGCGGGGCGGTGGTCCGCGATCCGTCCGGCCGGCTGCCCGGCGCCTATTTCCTCCGGGACCTGCCCGACCACGGCGCCTTCCGCGGTGCCGTGGCGCTGGCCGGAGCGGATCCCGCACCCTGCCACCACCGCGAGTTCCACCGCGATCTCCGGCGGACACCGTGACAGACGACGACGGGGGAGCCGGACTCCGGCTCCCCCACCGCCTGTCGGTCAGCGTTCGACCTCGCCGCGGATGAAGCGCTCGACGGCGTCCCGGGCGCTGGCGTCGTCGTACTGCTCGGGCGGCGACTTCATGAAGTACGAGGAGGCGGAGAGGATCGGGCCGCCGACCCCCCGGTCCATGGCGATCTTGGTCGCCCGGACCGCGTCGATGATCACGCCGGCCGAGTTGGGGGAGTCCCAGAGCTCGAGCTTGTACTCCAGTTGCAGGGGCACGTCGCCGAACGCCCGCCCCTCCAGGCGGACCAGCGCGTGCTTGCGGTCCTCCAGGAACGGCACGTAGTCGCTGGGGCCGATGTGCACGTCGCCGGCGGCCATCTCGTGGGGCACCTGCGAGGTGACGGCCCGGGTCTTGGACAGCTTCTTCGACGCCAGGCGCCGACGCTCCAGCATGTTCATGAAGTCCATGTTGCCGCCGAAGTTGAGCTGGTAGGTGCGCTCCAGCCGGACCCCGCGGTCCTCAAAGAGCTTCGCCAGCACCCGGTGGGTGATGGTGGCGCCCACCTGCGACTTGATGTCGTCGCCGACGATCGGCACGCCGGCGTCGGTGAATCGGGCCGCCCACACCGGGTCCGAGGCGATGAACACCGGCAGCGCGTTGACGAACCCCACCCCTGCCTCCAGCGCACACCGCGCATAGAACCGGTCGGCGTCCTCCGATCCCACCGGCAGGTACGACACGAGGACGTCGGCCCCGGAGTTGCGCAGTGTGCGAACGACGTCGACGGCCCGCTCGTCGGACTCCTCGATCATCTCCCGGTAGTACTCGCCGAGACCGTCCAACGTCGGGCCACGCCGCACGACGACCCCGGACGGGGGGACGTCGCAGATCTTGATGGTGTTGTTGCCGCTCGCGACGATGGCCTCGGACAGGTCCCGGCCCACCTTCTTCGCGTCCACGTCGAAAGCCGCGACGAACTCGATGCCGCCGACGTGGTAATCGCCGAAGGCGACGTGCATGAGGCCGGGAACGGTGTCGGTCGGCCTCGCGTCCCGGTAGTACTCAACGCCTTGCACCAGCGACGCGGCACAGTTGCCGACCCCGGCGATGGCGACGCGGACTGCGCCCACGTGGTGCCTCCTTCTCTCTGCGACAGAACTCCATCCAACCGATCCGCTCGTCTCGGTCTCCACCTCGATGTCCTAAACAGGACATCGACGGCGGCCTGAGTCGCGTGGGTGCCGGCCGGACGGTCCCGGAGCCGCATACTGGGGACCGCCGCGCGTTGAGGAGCCGATCGTGCCGTTGTCCATGTCGCTTCCGGCCACCGCCCGATCACGAGCGCGGCCCGCACGGCTGCCCCGCAACGCCACGCTCTGGCTGGACGGATTGATCGCGGTGGCCGTGTTCGTCGGCACCGCCCTGCCGGTGACGTTCTCCCAGGACGGGAAGGCCTGGCACGTCCTGGTGGCCGCCGGCGCCTCGCTGCCGCTGATCTGGCGCCGGCGGGCTCCGCTGCTCACCACGGTGACCGTGGGCCTGGCGATCAGCGTTCTCGGGCTGTCGCACCAGCTGCCGCCGCTGCCCTTCGGGCCGCTCGTCGCGACGTACACGTTCGCGTCGCTGAGCCCGTCGCCCTGGCGGCAGGTCGCGATCGGGGTGCAGGCCGTGGGGGTGGTCGTCTCGCTGGTGGTCCCGAACGAGGATCCGGCCACCTTCGGATACGTGGGGATGGCGTACGTGGCGGCGTACAGCATGGGGATCGCCTCCCGAGGGCGCGGCGACCGGATCGCCGTGCTCGAGGAACGGGCTGCCCGCCAGGAGGAGGAACGAGCCACCGCCGCCGCGCGCGACCGCAACCGGATCGCCCGCGAGGTGCACGACATCGTGGCGCACACGGTCGCGATCATGGTGGTCCAGGCGGAGGCCGGGCCGGTGGTGGCCCGCACCGACCCGGCTCGGGTCGAGAAGACCTTCGAGGTGATAGCCGAGAGCGGCCGGTCCGCGATCGCCCAGCTTCGGCGGTCGTTGGCCGCGCTGCGCTCGGCGGAGGGCGAGGAGTCACCGGCCCCGGTGCGCGGGGTGGGTGACGTACCGCAGCTGCTCGGCGAGGCGCGTCGGGGCGGCCTGGAGGCGGCGTTGCGCTGGCGCGGGCAGCAGCGGCCACTGCCCGCCGACGTGGAAGCCACGGTCTTCCGGGTGGTGCAGGAGGCGCTGACCAACACCATCCGGCACGCGCGGGCGTCGATGGTGGACGTGCTGATCGAGTTCAATCCGCGCGAGATCCGGGTCACGGTTACCGATGACGGCATCGGCGCGGTGGACGTCGGTGGCGGATACGGGATGATGGGCATGCGGGAGCGGGTCACCGCCTGTGGTGGTGAGCTGTGCATCGGAGCGGGTCCCGATGGCGGCGGCTTCATGGTGAGCGCCGTCCTGCCCGCCGAGTGAGTTGCTACGTATCGAGGAGTGGCGCCCCATGGTGCGCATCGTGGTCGTCGACGACCAGGATCTGGTTCGGGGCGGCTTCGCCATGATCCTTGACGCGGAGCCGGATCTGACGGTGGTGGGCGAGGCGGCGGACGGCCTGGAGGCCCTGCGGGTGGTGGCCGAGAAGAAACCGGACGTGGTGGTCATGGACATCCGGATGGAGGGCCCGATCGACGGCATCGAGGCCACCCGCCGGATCTGCGCCACCACGAACGCCCGGGTGCTCATCCTCACCACGTTCGACGTCGACGAGCACGTGCACGACGCGTTACGGGCCGGCGCGAACGGTTTCCTGCTCAAGACCATGCGCCGGGCCGAGTTGGTCGAGGCGGTCCGGGTGATCGCCAAGGGGGAGGCGCTGCTCGCCCCGACGGTGACCCGGCGGGTGATCGCCGACCTGCTGCGGCGGCCCCAGGGCGCGCTCCGCCCGCCGGCCCTGCTGGACGAGCTGACCGGCCGGGAGCGGGAGACCCTGTGCCTGGTCGCCCGTGGGCTTTCCAACGCCGAGATCGCCGCCCGGTTGACGGTGAGCGACCACACCGTCAAGACCCATGTCAGCAACGTGTTGGCCAAGCTCGGCCTGCGGGACCGGGTGCAGGCGGTGGTGTTCTCCTACGAGGCCGGCCTGATCAGTCCCGGTGAGGATCTGGACTGAGCTCTCTCCCCCGCACGGGGGAGACCAGATTTCGTTCTCGTCGGCGATCTGCCGGGGAGCCCGCTTCACCAGGATGAGATCACATCGGTCTTTCCGTCCTGAGGAGCTGTGTGATGATCCGTGTCGTTACGCGTTTCGCTCGCCGGCGCCCTGCCGTCGTGCTCGTCATCTGGCTGGTGATCGCAGCGGCCGGCTTCACGGTCGGCAACGGCGTCTTCGCCCGGATGACGACCACCGTCGGCGCCATCGCCGGCAGCGAGTCGCAGCAGGGCGCCAAGGCGCTCGGTGACGCCAAGCTCGCGCCACCCGTGATCAACGCGGTCATCTCCGGCGATTCGGCCACCGACCCCGCCTTCCGCACCAAGGTCTCCACCGCGCTCACCGGGCTGCGCGCCACCGACGGCGTGCTGGCGGTGACCGACCCGTTCGGTCCCGAGGCCCCGGTCGCCACCGACGGCGCGGCGGTCCTGGTGAACGTGGAACTGGCGCACCAGGGCGACCTGCTGGCCGACAAGGTGCAGAAGCAGTTGACCGGGATCGACGGGACGACCGCGGTGGTCTCCGGCGGGCCGCTCACCGACCGCGAGTTCAACGACCAGGCCACCTCGGACACCCGGCGAGCCGAGATCATCTCCGTGCCGTTGCTGCTACTCCTGCTGCTGCTGGTCTTCATGTCGCTGATCGCAGCCGGGCTGCCGCTGCTGATCGCCCTGGTCGGTGTCGGCGGAACCTTCTCCACGCTGCTGGTGATGAGCTTCTTCACCGATGTGTCGATCTACTCGATCCAGGTCACCACGATGCTCGCCATCGGTCTCGGCGTCGACTACGCGCTGCTGATGGTCAGCCGGTTCCGGGAGGAACGGGCGCTGACCGAGGACGCGGCGGAGGCGCTCGTGCGGGCCTCCGAACGCGCCGGCCGGACCATCGTCTTCTCCGGTCTGACCATCGCTGTCAGCCTGGCCAGCCTGGTGGTCTTCGCCGATCCGTTCCTGCGGTCGATCGGCGTGGCCGGCGCCGCCGTGGTGCTGATCGACATGCTCGCCGCGATCACCCTGCTTCCCGCGCTGCTCCAGATGCTGCGTAACAAGATCAAGCCGGTCCGGGCGCGCAAGGAGCGCGGCCGGTCCTTCGCCGCGGTCGCCCGTGGTGTGCAGAAGATGCCGGTGCTGACCCTGCTGGTGGTGCTCGCCGGCCTGATCGTGGCCGGTCTGTCGGCGACCAACCTGCGGCTGGACACCAGCAACCCCAAGTCGCTGCCGGCCGACAGCGCCACCCGCCAGCTCACCGAGGAGCTGCGCGAGCACTTCCCGGCACTGGCCGGCCCGAGCGCGATCACGATCGTCGCCCGGACCTCGGCCGACAACCCCGACCTGGCCGAGTTCCGGCAGCGGGTCGCCGCGGTGCCCGGCGTGTCCGTGGTGAACCCGGGGCGCAGCGGCGGCGGGCTGGCCGTCCTGCAGGCCACCCCGAAGAACCCGACGAGCGACCCGGACACCGCCCGGGCGGTACGCGACATCCGCGACCTGGACGCCCCCTTCACGGTGCAGGTCACCGGGGACGCGGCCCGTCTGGTCGACTACCAGCAGGAGCTGCGCGACCGCCTCCCGATCGCCGGCGGCATCGTGTTGCTGGCCACCTTCGTCCTGCTGCTGGCCTTCACCCGGTCGGTGCTGATCCCGCTGAAGGCCGTGCTCACCAACCTGCTGAGCCTGTTCGCCGCGCTCGGTGTGGTGGTCTGGGTGTTCCAGGAGGGGCACCTGGTCGGCCTGCTCGGCGGTGAGCGGCTCGACGGCATCGACCTGACCGTGCCGGTGGTGGTCGCGGCGATCGCGTTCGGTCTCTCCACCGACTACGAGGTGTTCGTCCTCTCGCGGATCCGCGAGCGCCGGTTCGCCGGCGCGGCCCCGGACCAGGCCGTCCGGGAGGGTCTACAGCGCAGCGGTGGCATCGTGACCGCGGCTGCCCTGCTCCTCGCGGTCACCTTCGCCGGGTTCATGACCGGGGGCTTCGCCCCGATCAAGGAGGTCGGCCTGGGCCTGGTGCTGGCCGTCCTGATCGACGCGGTGATCGTCCGGATGCTGCTGGTCCCGGCGACGATGGCGATTCTCGGACGCGCCGCGTGGTGGGCGCCCCGCTTCCTGGGTGGCCGGCCGCCGGTCCCCTCCGCTCCGGTCGCCGGCGACGCGCAGTCGGAGCTGACGGCAACCGCCCAGGGCTGAAAGACCGGGGCGGGGCAGCCCCCACTGCCCCGCCCCGGTTGATCGGGTCGTTCAGTGCGGGGCCACCACGCCGCGGTGCAGACCGGCGGCCTCGCCGACCTCGGAGAGGAGCAGATCCGTGTCGAGCAGTCGCAGCAGCATCCGATCCACTCCGATCAGGACCGCACGGATGAGATCCGGGGGAAGCAGGGTGGTGTCCGCGAGCAGCGTCCAGCGCAGCTGCCCCGGGGCGTCGAGCACGTCGCCGACCTCCATGAAGAACGAGGAACCGGCCGGCCGGCGCTCGGTCCACCGGAAGCTCGGCTCGGCCAGGACCCGCTGCACCACGTCACGGTCGAGCGACACGGCGGCGGGCGGCGTCTCCGGCGCGCCGCGCATGTCGTTGAAGAAGCATCGGATCTCCGGCTCGGCGCCGCGTTCCCGGCTCACCTCAGCCAGCGCCGACCACCCGTCCACCGGGTCGAACCGGCCGTTCCGGAAGGTCCGTACGGCCGTGCCCCAACAGTGCCGGACCAGGTCGGAGAAGGCCGGCCCGGTCAGGTCGACGACGGCCGGCATGTGCTGGGTCAGGGTGCCGACCGAGGCCCGCTGCGGTGCGGTGGTGCGGTTGCCGGTGACCAGCAGCAGCCCGCACCGGTCGGTCTCGGCGACCACGCCCAGCAGGGCTGCGGTCACCGCGAGCGCGACCGTGGCAGTGCTGGTGCGGTACCGGTCGGCGAGCAGCCCCAGCACCGGCGCCGAGATCGGCGAGTCCAGGACACCGCGCCAGAACCGGGGTTCGGCCGGGGCCACCGGCCGGACCGCGGCGAAGTTGTCGAGCGGGACCGCGTTCAGTTGCCGGCGCAGGTGGGCCACGGCGGCGGCGCTGACCGTCCGGCCCCGGGGGGAACGCTCGAAGGCGGCGAGGTCGGCAGGATGAACCAGTTCCGGAGTCGCCGGATCCGGGCGCCCCGCCGCCCGGCAGGCCAGCATCTCGGCCAGCACCCGTGCCGCCAGGCGGCTGCTCTGCAGATCGGCCGCCAGGTGAGCGATGCAGAGCACCAGAGCCCGGGGCACACCGTGGTGCACGCAGACCAGGACGCGCATCGGCAGGTCCCGATCGTGGTCGAACGGTGTCGCCTCGAACTGCTCGTCCAGGTCCCGGGCGGTCGCCACGAACTGCTCGGCCGTACCGGCGCCGGAGAAGACCCCGACCGGGATGCTGCCGCTGTCGAGCACCTCCTGGACCAGCCGGCCGTCCCGTCGCGGGAACCGCGTGCGCAGTGCCTCGAAGCGGCCGGCCAGCGCACCCACCGCGGCGCACACCGTGGCCAGGTCCACTCCCTCGGGGATCAGCACCGGGACTGTGACGTTGTAGGCGGTGCCCGGCGGCATCCGCCGGATGTCGCGTTCCACCAGCACCTGCCCCCACGTCAGGTGTTCGATGATCGCCCGGGAACCGGTGAAGTACGCCGGCTGCCAGCGCACGTCGGCGGTCAGGCCGGACACGATGCGTAGCCGTCCAGTGTCCGGACCGCCGCGTCCCGGCGGTTCTCCAGGTAGACCTTGTTCCACCGGCCCAGAGCCGCGTCGGAGGCGTGCGGGCCGAGGAATCGGGCGGTGACCGAGGCGCGGTAGGCGGCCCAGGTGGTCGCCGGGCTGACCAGCCGGCTGGCGGCCGGTACGGTCCGCGCCGGCTGTACCGGCAGGCCGCTGCCGGTGAACACGGCATCGGCCCAGCTCTCCTGCTCGTCGAGGGTGGCCAGCACGGCGTCGAACGGCAGGCCACGCAACTCGGTGACCGCCACCGCGCGGCTGCGGAAGCCGGTCGCCGACACCGGGCCGAACCGCTCGATCGCGATCGCCACCGGCAGCATCGCCCGCGGTGCGAACCACTCGCAGCCGAGCACGGTCAGCGTGGGCAGGCCGCCGGTGTCGGGGTCGTCCGCCGCGACGATCCGCCACTCCGCGAAGGGCAGCGCGATGCCCGCGGACCGGAACGTGACCGCATTGGCGCCGCAGTCCGGGCAGGACATGACCCGGACCGCCATCGGGGGTGCGGGCGGGCGGATCACCCCCGGCGGCTGATCGGCCGGAATGAGGAAGTGCGCCGCCACCTCGCGGCGCGCCATCCGTTCGACCATGGTGCCCAGGGCCGGGTCAGGAGTCGTGGCAAGCGTGGTCATGTCGGATGTCCTCTCCACGGGCGTCGGCCGGAACGCCGGCCGTGACGATGGTGCCTGGGCTCCGGCGGTGCAGGCCGAGGGCGACCGCCGCCGCGCCGAGGTCGATGAGCGCCGTCCGGCCGGCGGTGCCGAGGGCCGTACCGTGCGGGGCGGTCAGGCCGGAGTCCACCCAGGACGACACGGCCGCACGGATCCGGGCGGGGTGGGCGGGATCGAGTGGGGCGGGCAGGTCACGGCGTAGCGCCGCGGCCTCCAAACCGAGCAGGTATCCGGCGGCCCAGATCTCCAGGGCGGCCCGCGCCGACGGCTGCGGTCCCGGCCGGCTGTCCAGGTACGCGCCCAGCGCGGTCGTCACCTCCTGGGCGCTGACCCCGATCAGGTCGCACCAGTCCTCCCAGTACCAGCAGAACTCGTTGCCTCCGGGCTCACCGGTGTGCGGCCGGAGCAGCCGGATCAGGCAGCGGGAGTCCTTGACCTGCACGACGTACTCGTCATGGGACTGGTAGCGGGACCGCGACGCCAGGGTCGTGTCGATCCGAGGGTCGAGCTCCCAGTGCGTGGCGGACGGCACCGGCGGCGCCCACACGGTGGCATGGTGCCGGCCACCGTGCCCGGCGATCAGTGTCGGCAGCCCGCGGTTGTCGACCAGGTGGGGCACCGTCGCCAGCAGCGGCACTCCGCGTTCCCGGCAGTATCGGGCGATCATCTGGTCGTCGTCGGTGACCTCGTCCGGGATTGGCCTCAGATAGTCGGCCAGGTCCGCAGCCACGCCGGCCGGCAGCAGGAACGCCAGCGCCGGGGTCCACTCCATCGGGGACAGCGGTGCCCACGGCGATCCGGCGACCGCGGCCAGTCGGGACAGGAAGCTGTTCTGCGGGCTGATCCAGTCGGTGTACAAGGCGATGCCGTGTGCCGGGCGGTGCGCGATCGCGGCGACCACGTGCGTGGCGAAGTCGTCGCAGAGCCGGGCGTCGTCCTGCAGCACCAGGTGATGCGTGGCGCCCTCGGCGATCGAGGCCCAGGCGACCTTCGCGGTCCGCAACGGGCTGCGCGCGGCACCGGGGGCCGGGTCATGCACGACGCGTGCGGTCAGCGGGCGGCACGCCTCGACGAGGGTGTCCAGGGCGACG
Source organism: Micromonospora sp. NBC_01638 (assembly GCF_045209745.1). Taxonomy (NCBI): domain Bacteria; kingdom Bacillati; phylum Actinomycetota; class Actinomycetes; order Micromonosporales; family Micromonosporaceae; genus Micromonospora; species Micromonospora sp. NBC_01638. Next base: position 2,046,491 of record NZ_CP109273.1, on the reverse strand, counting down.
TCGCGAGCCGGATGATGCATGATCGTCACGCTGAGGCGTACGTCCCGCGCCCGCCACTCGGGACGGCTCACCGGGCGTCCGCCCGGCTGATCCGGCGGACGTGCCGCCACGTCAGCAGCGGGACGATCAGCATGCCGCAGGCGTTGAGCACCGCGATCGTCCAGTACAGGGCCGACGGATCCTGCTGGGTCCGGGCCAGCGCGCTGCCGACCACCACCATGCCCCCGAAGTAGGGCACGTTCAGCAGCAGCGCGATCAGGCCCCCGCCGACCTGCTCGAGAAGGAGCAGCGTCATCACGTTCAGGCCCAGGCCGAAGTAGGTCAGGCCGACGATCATCAGGAATCGTCCGGTCTCCGACGCCACCGCCGGGTCACCGGCCAGCACCGCGGCCAGGGGCTCCCGGCACAACCAGATCGCGGCGGCCAGCACCGCGTACACCGCGGCGGTCAGGCGCAGTCCGGCGCCGAGTGCGGCCGGCCCTTCGCCGGGCCGCCCCGCACCCCGCAGTTGGTTCAGCACGATCGCGGTCGCCGAACCGAGCGCCGAGGCGGGCACGATGACCAGATTCTGCAGCGCGCCGGCCGCCGAATACCCGGACACCACGTCCGGACCGAACGGGCTGAGCGCCCACAGCAGGCCCGCGTTCGCGACGGCCATCACCACGAACGACGCTGTGACCGGCAGCCCGGTGCCGGTCAGTCGCCCGATCGCCTCCGGACGCCAGGTCAGCGGCCCGCTCGCCGTCCAGAGCCCGCAGCGGTACACCTGCACCACGCCGACGGTCAGCGCGGCCACGCCGCCGACCGCGATCGCGACCGGAAGCGCGTACACCCCGAGGTCGGTGCCGAAGCCTAGGACCGCGACGCCGCCCACCTCCAGGACCGCGCCGGTCAGCACCACGGCCGCCGCGGAGCCCGGCCGGCCGTAGCCGCGCAGGCTCGACGAGAGCAGCACGGTCGGGAAGAAGATCAGGTTGGCCAGGCAGGCCCAGCGGGTGAAGGCGACGAATTCCCCCACGGATGCGTCCGGGACGTTCAGCAGTGCCGCCAGCCAGGGCGCCGCCAGGATCAGTGCGAGGCTGACGGTGCCCCAGACGGCCGCGCCGACGCGGGCCATGCTGGCGGCGACCGGGAGGACGTCCCCCGGCCGGCCCGCGCCGCGGCTCACCGACGCGGCGACCTGGTTGCTCACGTCGAAACCCACCTGGAGGGCGGCGAAGAGCAGCGCCAGCGGTACGTAGAGCGAGCGCACGTACATCGCCTCGACGCTGATCCGGGCCATCAGCGCGATCACCACCACCGGAACCAGCACGCCGGCCGTCTCGCCGAGCGCGATCGTGGCGGCGAGGCGGCGGATCCGGGCCGGGCCGTCCCAGACGACCGTGGTCGGTGCTTCCGTGGTGCTCACGACGGCGCCACCGCCGATTCACCGGCAGTCGGACGTACGGGCATGACCCACCCCCATTTTGGGCTCGCAACGACGCACCGACCGTAGGTCCGTACGAATCGGGCCCACAAGCTGCCCAAAGGGCTATGCCCATGGGAGAAGGTCACTCGAATCGATGACACTGTCCGATGGCGAGGTTGCGGAACAGGGCCATGGCGTGAGCGACGGCGCCGAGCCAGGCATGGTGGTGGTCTTCGGCGAAGAGGACGTCCCGGATCCAGTGGATCTTGTTCTCGACTCCCCGGTGTCGGCGGGTGTAGTCGGCGATGCCTGCGCCGGTGATGGCCTGGGCGGTCAGGTTCGTGATGCCGTGGATGATGTCTTTGCGTAGACGTTGACCGCTCAGGTCTGTTGCCCTTGACGGTGAACACGTAACCGGCGCCGCGCTGGTGCAGGTAGTCGGCGGTCTCGATCGAGGGCGGGCGGCTGCCTCGTCTCCGGGGTGGTCCGGGAGGCGTAGGGGCTAGGGCTTCTCCGCGACGAACGTACCGCGCCCGGTGAACGTGACGACGAGACCCCGCTCCCGCAGCAGCCGTACCGCCGAACGGACGGTGCCGCGAGCCACGCCGTACTCCTGCTGAAGGTGGGCCTCGGAGGGGAGCGGCTGACGAGGCTTGAGCTTCCCGCTCTCGATCTGCTTGGCGAGGAGATCTGCGAGCTGGATGTAGAAGGGAACCGGGCTCATCTCGTCAACCATGATCGACACGATATGGACGCTCAGCACAGGCTAGCCAGTGGGTACGGGTTGCCCGGCTTAGTCAGGCTGTACGGGCTATACTGGGTGAACAGGTTGGACTACCTTGGGTCGGTAAGTGCTCACCGTCTGTAGGAGGCCGCCATGAAGCTCTCGCTCTGGCCGTTGCGCCGTCGCACCGCCCCGCTCGACCGGACTGGGCCGGCTACCGCCTACCCCGAGCGTTCGGGCGCGTATCGGGCTGTAGGGGTCGCCCGGGTGGTCTATCCGCCAGAGGCTCCGCTGCTGACCCTCGCGGGGGAGTGTCGGGCGGGTCTGTGGCGATGAACGTGCCGTTCGTGGTGGAGCTTTCCTGGACAGTGATCGACTACCACCGGATGCAACGGTGCAGCCGGTGCCACCCGGACGGCTGGTGCCCGAGGGTCGCGGTGGCCCGAGCGCGGATCTTGGCGTGGCGACGGGTGGTGGGTCGTGCCCCCATTCAGAAGTGGTGACCTCCTCCGCATCACCCAAGCGGCCAGCGTCCAGTTCTCCCGGCCGTTCCTCTTCCGCCTCATCCGCGTACTGACCGACCGGATCACCTACGACGGGTGGGCCTGGATCGAGGGGTACGAGCTGGACGCTCGGGGCGAGGCGGTAGCCCGCCGGGAACTCTTCGTCCGCCCGTCCGGGCTTCGGAAGCTTTCCCCTCGTGACCGTACGGAGCGGCAGGCTCCGAGGGAATCCCGGCGCTACGGAGTCAAGCCCACCGTCCAACGGGGCGACTACGGATCAGAAGGTTAGGGGTTCGAGTCCCTTCAAAGCGGCACGCTGTCTTGCTGGCCCGCTGACGCCGTGGCGGCGAGCCAGGCTCCGGCGGCGGTGACGACACCGGCCAGGGTGAGTCCGGTGATTCGTGCCGGGTTGGCGGTGAGGGTTTCCTGGAAGATGGTGATGCCGATGATGACGCTGGCGATGGGGTCGGTGAGGGTGAGGGCGGTGAGCGGGGCGGCGAGGCGGCCGTGTTGGAATGCGGCCTGATTCAGCAGCAGCCCGATCGCGGCGACCACAACCAGGGCCGCGAATGGCCAGCTGCCCACGGTGGTCAGGATGTCGCCGCGGTGGCGGCCGGTGACGTACTTGACGAGTGCTGCCGCGAGGCTGTAGGCGAGGCCGCTGGCTACGCCGAGTAACGCGCCTCGCGCGGCACCGCTGAGGCGGTATGCGGCCACGACGCAGCCCGAGACAATCAGCGCCCCGCAGATGGCGGGGCCGGTCCAGGCCGCAGGGCGGACACTGGGCACGCCAGGGTGGACGTCAGCGAGGACGAGGAACGCGGTCAGGCCGGCCACCCCCACCGCGACGGCGAGCAGATCCCGACGCGCGACGCGTCGCCGTAGCATGGCGGCTTCGATCAGCACCGCCATGAACAGCCCGCTGGCCATGACGGGCTGGACGACCGCGAGCGGTCCGAGTCGCAGGGCGATGACCTGGAGCGTGACGCCGGCGGAGTCGGGGATCCAGCCCGACAGCCAGAGCCGGCTTCGGACCAGTCGAAAGAGCAGGCGCGGGTCCAGTGCGGCGCTATGCGGCTGCTGCTTCGCGGCACGCTGATGCAGTGCGGAGGCCAGCGCGAAGCAGAACGCGGAGGCGAGCGCTATCGGGATCACGTCGTGACTGGCAGGTCATCGGGGACGCCACGCCATGCTGCCTTCACGGCTGATCTCGCCGATGGCCGGTGGGCCGGCGGGCTGCCTGCCGGACGGCTTCTGAGACCACGGTGGCCATGTCGGTCGCGGTGACGATGCTGGTGGGCGCGGTGCTCTCGGGGGCCGTCAGCGCAGTAAGGACCGGCTGCAGGTGCCCGGCGGTGGTGACGTGGGTGGTCAGTCCGGCGTCGGCCAGCAGCTCGGCGTTGGCTCTGCCGTGGCCGGGGATCGGTCGGTAGGTGACGGTCGGTAGTCCGGAGGCCAGTGACTGCTGGCAGGTGAGTCCGCCGGCATTTTCCACGACGACGTCGACCGCCCGCATGAGGGTCGGCATGTCGTCGACCCAACCCATGATGTGTCCCGGAAATGCGTGCAGCCGGCGGCGCAGGTCATCGTTGCGTCCGCAGACGACGACCGGTGTGACGCAGCCGGTGGCGAGCACCTCCGCGGCAGTGCGGGTTACGTCGCCGACGCCCCAGGATCCGGCGACGATCAGGGCCAGGCGGTCCTGCTCGGGCAGTCCGAAGCGGGCGCGTGCGGCGCGCTTGCCGTCTGCCGGCAGCGGCGTGAACCGGGCGGACACCAGCGGGCTGACCACTCGGACGTCGGGGGCCCCGCGCGCGATGGCCTGCTGCTGCGCCGCGTCGTGTATGACGCAGTAGGTGTCGACGCCGGGTGACATCCAGGTGGGGTGGACCACGAAGTCGGTGACGTAGGTGATGACCGGTGTGGTGAGCCGTCCCGTGCGGCGCAGCGGCCCGAGGACCTGGTTGGCGAACGGAAAGGTCGTGACGACGAGGCTGGTGTCGGGTGGTAGCTGCATCAGCATCCGCCGTGAGGCCAGCCGCAGTGCGGTCCTGATCGCCGTGACCGTCACTGGCGAGCGGTCGGTGATCGTGAACAGGGCGTCGTAGCTCCAGGGAAGCCAGTGGAGCATGGTCCGGTAGCCCTCGCGGACGACCGCGTGCAGGGGCCGTGGCAGCGCCGTGAAGAAGTTCAGATGCTCCACCACGATCCCGTCAGCGGCCAGCCGGCCAGCCAGCTCGGCGGCGGCGGCGTCGTGTCCCGCCCCGATGTCCGCGGACACGACGACGACCCGCTCCCGGTCAGGGTCGCCCGCCGGGTCGCCGGGCCTCTCATGGTCACCGGCCGGTGCGGTTCCGGCACCGCGCAACCGGATGCCGTCAAACGTGACGACATCCGGTCCCGAGCGTGCCCCCTTACCCCGCAGGTTCACGAAGCACGGCTACCCGCTCCCGCCACCGCCATGCGCCCTTCGGCCATACCGTCGGCGCCGCACCATCGGGTCTGATCGCTCCACCTCGGCGTGGGTGTGCGCGCTGAGCGTCCCGATCGCCAGGTGCCGTTCCCCAGCCCAGTCGATGAGGCGTGGCAGGACGGCTAGGGCTCCCCGCCAGGCACCGGGGGTGGACGCACAGTCGGAGTCGTGAAGCAGCACGGTCCCACCGCCGTCGAGATCCTTGATGATCGTTTGCCAGATCAGCTCCGGCGGCCGGGACGCCTCCCAGTCCCTCCCCCAGGCCGTCCAGAGTCGCGGAGTCAGGTCCAGCCGCCGGCAGGCCAGCAGCGCGGCCATCGTCAGCACCCCGTACGGCGGCCGGTACCAGATCGGCAGCTCATCCGTCACGGTGGCGATCCGGTCCCGAGCCCGCGCGATGTCGGCGTAGGTGGCGGCGGGCGAGCGCCACAGCAGGTTCCGGTGCTCCCACCCATGTACCGCGACTTCGTGCCCGGCCGCGACCAGTTCGCGTCCGAGCCCCGGGTCACGGTCGAGCATGGCACCGAGCAGGAAGAAGGTCGCCCGCACGGGTGTCTGCTCCAGCAGTCGCAGGAACAGCGGGGTAGAGGTGCGGTCGGGTCCGTCGTCGAAGGTCAACGCGATCCGGGCGGCCGGACCCGCTCCGGACAGACGCGGCCAGAGCCGGCGGCGTACCGCCCCCTGGATGGTTACCGCCGGCAGTGCGTGCACCGCTGCCCCCAAGGCGGTGACCGCGGCGGTTCCCAGCATCAGTGGCCGCATGTCGGCCCTCCCGCTTACGACACGAGGAGTAGTTGGCGTCGAGTACCCGTTCCCGCCTAGAACAGGCGCGGGTACGTCACGACGTGGACCGGGCCATCGGCGATCACCATCTGGTGTGTGCCCGGGTGTGTGTGTTCTGGGCAGTCGTGGTTACAGCAAGCGGCGACGGGTCATGGTGCGGAGGGCCAGGTAGCCCGGGGGCACCGGAATCCAGAAGGTCGCGAGGCGGTAGATCAGGACGCTGGCGACGGCGATGTTCAGTTCTACGCCGTAGACCAGCAGGCCGGAGACGAGCGCGGCCTCGGTGGCGCCGAGTCCGCCGGGGGTGGGCGCGGCGGAGGAGACGCCCTCGCCGATAACGCAGACCAGTATCACCGGGGGTAGGAGCGCGAGGTCGATCGGCTGCCCGGTGGCGAGTAGCGCGAGGTAGAGACAGAGGCCGTAGGTGAGGGTGAGCGTCACGGAGGCGGCGAGGAGCCGCCGGAGCCGGTGCTGATGGGGCAGGGTGCGTAGGGCGGCGATGACCCGGTCGGCGGCTACGCGTCCGCGGCGGCGGACCCGGGGTGCGGCGAGGATGGCCGCCAGGACGAGCAGTGCGACGAGGGTGCCCAGCAGTAGAGGCAGCGCCTTGGTCGAACTGTGAATGAGAACGCGGGCGGGCTGCCGTGCGAAGGGCAGCAGGACCGGTAGCAGCACGACTACCGAGACCACGCCGGCGGTGCGGGAGACGGCCACGGCGGTGGCGGCCTCGGCGGTGGCGAGCCCTTTCTGGTGTAGGTAGCGCAGGCTGAGCGCGGCACCGCCGAGGCTGCCGGGGGCCAGTCGGTTGGCGAACGACGCGGCGACCTGCACCAGGGTGGCCTCGCCGAGGGGGACGCGGTTGGCCGTGGCGAGCCGGAGCACGACGGCGCTGAGCAGGTAGGTGAGGGCGGAGGCGAGCAGCGTCGCCACGACGGCTACCGGCTTCGCGTGCACCATCAGATGCAGCGCAGTGCGGACCTCGCCGAGTTGCGGGAGCAGCAGGTACACGATCAGCCCCAGGACCACCAGGAGCAGGATGTCGCGCGGCGCCGCCCGGATCACCTTGGCCGGTGGGCGGGCACGGTCCGGGCAGCGCCGCAGGATCTCCTCGCGCAGGCACTTCAGCAGGCCGGGGTGGGCGCGGACAGCGCTGCGGCCGGCGTGGGAAAGCACCGGCGGCTGTAGGAACGGGACACTGTCGGCCACCGTTTCGGGGCCGAGCCGGTCGACCGCGGCAGCTACGACGGTGGCCGGGTCGACCCGGGTGGCCAAGGCGACCAGCATCTCGACGATGTCCTTCGCCCACTGGTCGGCCGGGGCGTCGTCGACGCCGAAACCGAGGTCGACCAGGTACGCGCGGTCCCCGCCGATGAGCACGTTGGCGGCGCGCAGGTCGCGGTGCGCGATACCAGCCCGGTGCAGCAGCGCCACCTGTTCCCAGGCGTCCCGTACGGCGGCGATCGGAACCGGCCCGACGACGGCGTCGAGCGCCGCAGCGTCGACGAAGTCCTGCACCAGCAGGGCGTTCCCCCCGGGTGCGGTGGCGGTCGCCACGACGGCTGGCACCCGTACGCCAGCCCGTTCGGCCAGCAGAGTCAGGTAGGCCTCGTGCTCGCTCTGCTGCCTGGCGCTCAGGTACGGCGGCGTGTCGGCGACATGCCGGTAGCGCAGCCTCCGGTAGAGCTTGTAGGCCCAGTCCGCGTCGCGTTGTTGGCCCCCGGTCGCCTTCACGAACAGCCGCCGCCCGGCATCGGTGACGGCCTGCCACGGCTGGGAGCCGCGGGCGTCACCAGGGATCAGTTCCAGCCGTCGCACATCGAATCCGCGTCGCCGCAGCGCCTCGCGTAGATCGCGGGCGGACTGCTGCGGTCCGACCTCGCCGATGGCGAGCCGGGCCAGGCACACCGCGAGCCAGCCGACAAGGATCCCGCCGACGGCATCGACCGGCAGGTGCGCGCCGACGTGGATCCGCGCGACGGCGACCAGAGCGATCACCATCCAGGCCAGGTGGCGCCAGCGGGGGTTGCCGGACTGGGCCATGACGAGGGCCAGGGCGGTGGCGACCGCGACGTGTCCCGAGGGGTAGCCGAGCAGACCGGTGACCGTGTCCCGGAGGGTCACATCGGTCAGCAGCGCCGCAGGCCGCTGCCGGGCGACCACGGCCTTGACGGCGAGCGCGAGCCAGTACGCGAGGTTGCCCGCCAGCAGGAACCGCCAGGCGATGCCGGTGCGCCGTAGGATGACGGCCGTCGCGGCGGCGACGAGCACTGCCGCGTACGAGCCAACCTGCATGACGACGACCAGCACCGGGGTCAGCCCTGCCGGAAGTTGGTTGATCAGGGTGAACAGGTCCCGCTCCCATAACGGTATGGGGCGGTGCCGCGTCAAGGCGCTGACGGCGGCCAGCAGCCCGGCTGAGACGGCCAGGCTGACCAGCAGCGCCGGTGATGGGCGATGCGTCCGCGTTACCACCGATCCTCGGCTGACCCCTCATCCGGCTCGGTTCTAGCTGTCGGTCCCAACCCTACGGACCGCACGCGGCCGGAGAGGTTTTTGGCCGGAAACAACCCGCTAGGGTCGACAATCAGCAGGTGGACAGGGTGGTGGCGGTGCTCACTGGGTTACCGCCGCTTCTTGTCCTGACCCTGGTGCTCGTGTTGCCGGCCCTGGAGTCCTCGACCCTGCTCGGGCTGGTCGTGCCGGGCGAGACGGCAATCCTGTTTGGAGGGCTGGCCGCCCACAGCGGCGAGCTGCCGCTGTGGGCGGTGGTCGTCGCTGGGACGGTTGGGGCGTGCCTGGGTGACCAGGTCGGCTACGCGCTGGGCAGACGGTACGGCTCGGGGATGCTGGCCCACGTCCCGAAATCGTTGCGCGGGCACGTCGACATCGGCCGGGCCCGCCGCCTGATCGCCCGGCGTGGGGCGTGGGCGGTGGTGGCGGGCCGGTGGGTGGCGGTCCTGCGGGTCATTGTGCCGATCGTCGCTGGCGCCGGCGGGATGCCGTGGCCGCCGTTCCTGCGGGCGAATCTGGCCGGCGGGCTGCTGTGGGCGGCGGCCGTGGCACTGCTCGGCTACCTCGGCGGGGCCTCCTACCACTACCTGGAGCGGGAACTAGGGATCGGCGAAATTGCACTGCTGGCCGTGATCGTCGGCGGCGTGGCGCTGCACGTGTGGCGGCGTTGGATACGGCGCGGTCGAGCCGACCGATGACCGTTGACCGCTGCGGCCAATCGTCCGCACCGTGTCGAGAGGGTCGGTAGCGTCACTTGCGGGCGGTGGACGACGGCGGAGTGCGAGATGGCGGAGCGAGCAGAGGGCGACCCGCAGGCCCGCCCGACGGCGTTCTGGGCCGGGCCACTGCCGGACGCGCTGGCCGCCGCCGGGGCGCCTGCGGCCGGGCTGTCCGGGCAGCGGGCCGCCGACCTACTGCGTGAGCACGGACCCAACCGGGTTGAGGTGAGCGGCAAGCGGGGCTGGCGGCTCCTGCTGTCCCAGTTCACCAGCCCGATCATCCTGATCCTGATCGCCGCGACCGTGCTGTCCATGGCCGTCGGGGACCTGATCGACGGCGCGATCATCCTGGCCATCGTCGCGGCCAGCGGTGGCCTCGGCTTCGGGCAGGAGCACGCCGCCGGCCGGGCCGTCGACGCGTTGCAGGCCCGCGTGCGGGTCGACGCCGATGTGGTTCGCGACGGGCACGAGGTCTCCGTACCCGTGGACGAGATTGTCGTCGGGGATTTGGTGGTGCTCCGCGCTGGGGACGTGGTGCCCGCGGACTGCCGAATCGTCGACGCCCACCAGTTGCAGGTCGACCAGGCGGTGTTGACCGGGGAACCGTTCCCGGCCGCGAAGTCCACCGACGCGTCGCCGGCCGACGCGGAGCTGACCGCACGCGCCAACGCCCTGTGGATGGGCACCCACGTGGTCAGCGGCACCGGGCGGGCGGTGGTGATGCGCATCGGCCGGCGCAGCTCCTTCGGCGAGGTCACCAGCCGGGTTGCCGCCCGCCGCGCCAGCACCGGATTTCAGCGTGGGCTGACCCGCTTCGGGCTGCTGCTGGTCCGGATCATGGCTGTGCTGGTGGTCGGCATCTTCGCCGCCAACCTACTGATGCATCGGCCGATCATCGACTCCCTGCTGTTCTCGCTGGCCCTCGCCGTCGGGTTGACCCCGCAGATGCTGCCGGCGATCGTCGCGGTCAGCCTCTCCGCTGGGGCCCGGGCGATGGCCGCGCACCGGGTGATCGTCAAACGGCTGGACGTCATCGAGGACTTCGGGGCCATGACCGTGCTGCTGACCGACAAGACCGGCACCCTCACCATAGGGACGGTGACCCTCATCGCCTGCCTGTCGGTCGATGGCGTGCCGGATGACGAGGTGGGCCGCCTCGCTCGGCTCAACGCCGGGCTGCAGCGCGGGTTCCCCAACCCCATGGACGCGGCGATCATGGCGGGCCAGCAGCCCGCCGATCCGGCCGCCCGGATCTCTGAGGCCCCGTACGACTTCACCCGCCAACGCCTGTCGCTGCTGGTCCGCGACGGCGGCAGGCCGGTCCTGATCACCAAGGGTGCGTTCCGTGCGGTGTTGGACGCCTGCGGCAGCGCACGGGCCGGTGGTCACACGGTGCCGCTGGACGACGTACGCGACCGTGTGCTGGAGCGGTTCTCCGCGCTCAGCGGCGAGGGGCACCGGGTGCTTGGCCTCGCCATCCGTGCTATGCCGGGGGCCACCACGGCCTCCGCCGGCGATGAGCGGGAGATGACCCTTGTCGGGCTGCTCGCCTTCAACGACCCGCCCCGCAGCGACGCCGCCGCCGCGATCCGCCGGTTGGCCGACATGGGCGTCGAGGTCCGCTTGGTCACCGGCGACAACCGGCACGCCGCACGACACGTCGCCGCCGAGGTGGGGCTTGCCGGTGAGCCACTGATCGGCACCGACCTCGCCGCCTGTCCGGACGGGCAACTGCCGGACCGCATCGCCACCACCAGCGTGTTCGCCGAGGTGGACCCGGTGCAGAAGGAGCGCATCCTGACCGCGCTGCACACCCGCGGCGAGGTCGTGGGCTTCCTCGGCGACGGCATCAACGATGCTCCCGCGCTGCATGCCGCCGACGTGGGTATCTCCGTCGACACCGCTGTCGACGTCGCGAAACAGGCCGCTGCGATCGTCCTGCTGGAGAAGAATCTCGACGTGCTCGCCGACGGGATTCGGCTCGGCCGGCGCACCTTCACGAACACGCTGAAGTACATCCGGGTCAATACCAGCGCTTCCTTCGGCAACGTCGTGAGCATGAGCGTCGCCACGCTGCTCCTGCCGTTCCTGCCGCTGCTGCCTCGTCAGGTCCTGCTGCTCAACTTCCTCTCCGACATCCCCTACACGACCCTGTCCACCGACCACGCCGACCCGGAGCAGCTGCAGCATCCCCGCACGATCAACATCCGGACCATCCGCACGTTCATGCTGGTGTACGGCTCCATCAGCATCGCCGTGGACCTCGTCGCGCTCGCATTGCTGCACTGGTGGTGGCGGGCGCCTACCGACGTCTTCCGCGCCGCGTGGTTCATCCAGTTCACCGTCACCGAGATCATCGCGCTGATGGTGCTCAGAACCAATCGCACCTTCCTGCGCAGCCGCCCCTCAAAGGCGCTGGCCGGAACCGGTTTCCTGCTCATCGTGGTCACCGTCGCGCTGCCGTTCAGCCCTTTGGCCAAGCCGCTCGGGCTGGCCCCGCTGCCGCCCGCCATCGTGGCCACGCTGGCTGTGCTCACAATCGTCAACGTCGTCGCCATCGAGTTCGCCAAACGCCTCAGCCCTGCCGACTCCACGACGATCGGACGGAAGGGCGGTCGCTAGGACCCCGCCGAAGGCTGTGGGAGAGCTGATTCCTGTTCAGGGATGAGCCGGGTGCTCGCCACCATGGGCAGGCGTCGATGTTAGCGTCACCATGCCGCCATCCTCAATTGCCCAGCCGCGGTTCTCTGCCGCTGGAAGACGTGGTGGCCTGCGGGGAGTCGGTGAGGGGAGACCGCGCCAAGGGCTGCCCGTCCGTCACTGGCTGATGTTCCCAGCAAGTTACGTCTTGACGAACGGCATGTTATCGCTCACAGTCGATGGCTAAGGACGACGACACCTCTGGCTTACCGGGCGAGCCTGATTCGTCGACCTCGAATCAGGCGTGCACCAGGGCAGGCAGGCGTCTTGTTAGCGCTAACTTCTCCGACGCATGCGCCCCGCAACGTGTCGCGGTACGCCCATCTTCGGGCAGACCGTTCGGCTCTTGGTCATTAAAGGAGGATCATGTCTGCCCTTGATAGGTCTCCATCGATCGCGCCGCCATCGCGGCGGCGTGGGTGGTTGCTGCGGGTCTTTGCCGCTGGCGCAATGGCGGTGGCGGTCGGTGGTGGCGCCGCAGCGGTGGTGTCGTCACCCGCCGCCGCGGCGACGGTCGACACGAACGCGTGGTACGTGTTGATCAACCGCAACAGTGGTAAGGCCCTGGACGTGTACAACCTGGCCACGAATGACGGCGCGCGGATCACCCAGTGGGCCCGAAACAACGGCAACCAGCAGCAGTGGCAGTTCGTCGACTCCGGCGGTGGCTACTACCGGGTGAAGTCGCGGCTGTCCGGCAAGGTGCTGGACGTCTACAACTTCTCGACCGCCAACGGTGCCAGCATCGTGCAGTGGACCGACGGCAACGGCACCAACCAGCAGTTCCGGTTGGCCGATTCGGACAGCGGCTACGTCCGGTTGATCAACAGGAACAGCAACAAGGCGGTTGAGGTGCAGGGCGCTTCGACCGCCGACGGCGGAAACATCGTGCAGTACGACGACTGGGGCGGCAGCAACCAGCAGTGGCAGTTCGTCCGCGTCGATGGCGGGGGCAACCCCACCACTCCGCCGCCGACGACGCCTCCGCCGGGCGGCACCTGCGACCTTCCCTCGACGTACCGCTGGTCCTCGACCGGTGTGCTGGCGAACCCGAGGTCGGGTTGGGTGTCGCTCAAGGACTTCACCGTTGCCCCCTACAACGGCCAGCAACTCGTCTACGCCACCACGCACGACAACGGGAGCAGTTGGGGTTCGATGAACTTCGGCCTCTTCACGAACTACTCGCAGATGGCCTCGGCCAGCCAGAATGCGATGAACTCGGCGACCGTCGCGCCGTCGCTGTTCTACTTCGCGCCGCGCAACATCTGGGTGTTGGCCTACCAGTGGGGTGGTACGGCGTTCTCCTACCGGACCTCGACCGACCCCACCAATCCGAATGGGTGGTCCGGGGCGCAGCCGCTGTTCACCGGAAGCATTTCCGGTTCCGGTACCGGGCCGATCGATCAGGCGGTCATCGGTGACGGCACGAACATGTACCTGTTCTTCGCTGGCGACAACGGCAAGATCTACCGGGCCAGCATGCCGATCGGGAACTTCCCGGGCAGCTTCGGCTCCAACTACACGACCATCATGAGCGACTCGACGAACAACCTCTTCGAGGCCGTTCAGGTCTACAAGCTCCAGGGCCTGAACAAGTACCTCATGATCGTTGAGGCGATCGGCTCGCAGGGTCGCTACTTCCGCTCGTTCACGGCCACCAGCCTGGGTGGTTCGTGGACGCCGCAGGCCACGTCCGAGAGCAACCCGTTCGCCGGCAAGGCCAACAGCGGCGCCACCTGGACCAACGACATCAGCCACGGCGAGCTGCTGCGGACCAACGCGGACCAGACGATGACCGTCAACGCCTGCAACCTGCAACTGCTCTACCAGGGCCGTTCCCCCAGCTCCGGCGGCGACTACGGCCTTCTGCCGTACCGGCCGGGCCTGCTGACCCTGCAACGCTGACGGCCAGGACGCCGGTCCACCTCGGGTGCTCCTGCCCGTGATCAGGATCGAGTGGAACTGAACGGGCGGGCTCGGTGAAGACCGAGCCCGCCCGGCTCACGTAGAGGGTGCGCGGTGCCGAAAGCATCAGCCTCATTCGGTTGGTGTGCCGCTGACGCAGGTGAGCACCCGGCCCTGACCGCGAGTGGCGCTCGACCTGGTCGTAATGAAGCCGTGGGTTTCGAGCAGCAGCTCGGTCGCGGTGAGGTTCGCCGTGGCGTGTGCGGCTGTGGGCCGCTCGGCGAACACGTAGAGCCGTCCTCCCGCTGCCAGCAGGCTCCGCATTCGTTCGATCGGCCGCGTGGCGTCACCCAGCCAGAACAGGCTGACGTTCACCGCGAAGATCTTGGTGAAACGGTGAGCTGAGAGGTCGGCCGACTCGAATTCGGTACCTCGAATCTCAGCTCTACCGGCGTTGATGTGGCCCAGGTTCCGTTCGGTCGCGAGCCGCACCATCGTCGCCGCGCGGTCGATGGCGACGATTCGGCCGGTCGTGAGCCGGCTGGCGACCAGGGAGACGGCCGCTCCCCGACCGCATCCGATCTCCAACACCTGGTCGTCGGGCGCGACGCCCATCGTTTCCACCGCCCATCGCTGCCGAGGGGCCTTCGTCGCCCGCAGTGGTTCGTCCAGTGCGGGGACGGCGCCAGCACTGGAGGGACCCGGATCGCGGATCGGCAGAGTGCACCTCATGACATCACTCGCCGGTGCCTGCTCTACTCACGCATTCAATTCCACCTTTCCGGACGAGTCAGTGCACCGTGTCCTCGGTCACCTGTTCAATCGCCTGGGGCAACCGTGCTGCCCTGACCGTGGGGCCGCCGTGGTGGTCGAGTCTGTCGCGCAACGTGCTGGCAAAGTCCTCGGCCATGGTCAGCTGGTCGCGGAGGGCGGTGACGCGGGTGGCGACGGCGGTGTGAAACATGCCCAGCCGATCGAGCAGCGCGTCCCGGTCGGTGCCCGTTGCGGTGTCGAGGGCATCGAGGACAGCGAGCAGGTCGCGCATCTCGTCGAGGGTGAACCCGAGAGGTTTCATCCGCTTGACCACAGCGAGGCGGTCGAGATCGGGTTCGGCGTACAGGCGGAAGCCGCCCTCGCTGCGTGCGGAGGGGACGATCAGGCCCGCGTCCTCGTAGTGGCGGATGGTGCGGATGCTCAGCCCGATGCGTTCGGCGGCCTCGCCGATCTGCATCAACCGGCCTGCGGTGTGCCCCGGCCCGGCCGCACGGCTGGTGGCGGCCATCAGTGGCCGACGCCGAGCTGGCCGGCAAGGGTGGCGTGAATGTCGGCGCTGGGCTTGTTCAACTCGATGATCTCGACGGTCTTGCCCCGGGTGGCGTACCTGGTGGTGATCGCGTCCAGGGCGGCGACCGAGGAGGCGTCCCAGACGTGGGCGTGGGTCATGTCGATGACCACGTGGTCGGGGTCGTTCGCGTAGTCGAACTGACCCACGAGGTCGTTGCTGGAAGCGAAGAACAACTCGCCGCGTACGGAGTAGATGCGGGTGCCGCCGTCCGGGTCCAGCACGCTGGTGACATCGACCAGGCGAGCGACCCGACGCGCGAAGATGACCATGGCGGTGAGCACGCCGACGACGACGCCGACGGCGAGGTTGTGGGTGGCCAGGGTGGTCGCGACGGTGGCGAGCATGACGATCGTCTCGCCGTACGGCATCCGCTTGAGAGTCTTCGGCGCGACGGAGTGCCAGTCGAACGTCGACACCGCCACAATGATCATCACCGCTACCAGGGCAGCCATCGGGATCACCGCGACCACGTCGCCGAGCGCGACAACCAGGATCAGGAGGAAGACGCCGGCCAGAAAGGTCGACAGTCGGGTCCGGGCACCGGACGCCTTGACGTTGATCATCGTCTGGCCGATCATCGCGCAGCCGCCCATGCCTCCGAAGAACCCGGTCACGATGTTGGCCACGCCCTGTCCCCAGGACTCGCGGGTCTTGTTGGAACGGGTGTCGGTGATGTCGTCGACCAGTTTGGCGGTCATCAGCGACTCCATCAGCCCGACCAGCGCGATCCCCAGGGCGTAGGGGGCGATCACGGTGAGAGTGCCCAGCGTCCACGGGATCTGGGGCAGGCCGAGGGTGGGCAGACTGTCCGGCAGGGCTCCCTCGTCGCCGACGGTCGGCACCGCCGCGTGCGCGGCCACGGTCACCACGGTCAGCACCACGATGGCGACCAGCGGTGCCGGAACCGCGCGGGTGAGGCGGGGCAGCCCGACCATGATTGCCAGGGCGACGGCGATGAGCGGGTAGACCAGCCACGGCACGCCGAGCAGGTGCGGGACCTGGGCGGCGAAGATCAGGATGGCCAGGGCGTTGACGAAACCGACCATGACGCTGCGCGGAATGAAGCGCATCAGCTTTGCCACGCCGAGCACCGCGAGCAGAACCTGGATCGTGCCCCCGAGGATCACCGCCGCGATCAGATGGTCCAAGCCGTGCTCCTTGACCAGCGGCGCGACGACCAGGGCGATGGCTCCGGTCGCGGCGGAGATCATCGCCGGGCGGCCGCCGCAGATGGCGATGGTCACCGCCATCGTGAACGAGGCGAAGAGCCCCACCCGGGGGTCGACCCCGGCCAGGATCGAGAAGGAGATCGCCTCCGGGATCAGCGCGAGAGCAACGACCAGGCCAGCGAGAACCTCAGTGCGGAACACCTTCGGCGACAGCCAGGACGGGCGGGAAAGACGCGGCCGGGGCGGCGCGGACAGCACAGGAGACATACAGCCATTTCCACTCGGGCGTCACTGGGACGCGCCCAACCATCGCCCACCGATCAGCAGCGGTCGGTGGGGCCCGCCTGGGTGTCGTCACCCCGGACACGGCACGGTCGCCGCAGGAGGCCCTTCGGGTCCCGCTACGACGACCGGCCCTGACCGTACTCTTCCGTCAGGAGAGAGTAGGTCCAGCGTGGTGACCGTCACCGGCGCTGCGGAAACCGCGGATGACCGCGGTGACCAGACCCGTCGTTACCTTCGGGAGTTCCAGTCGGGCGCGCAGCGTACGCAGGACGCCCGGGAGCCGGTAAGCCCGGGCGCCCTCTGAACGGTTACGACACCTCGTACTCGAGCATGAGCACGCCGGTGCTGGTCGGCGTGCAGGAGGTCAGCCGCAGCCGTCGCGGCCGGCCCGTCTCGCGGAACAACCGCTTGCCGGAGCCGAGCAGGAGCGGGTGCAGGAACAGTCGGTACCCGTCGACCAGGTCGTTCGCGACGAGTGCCTGCACCAGCACCCCGCTGCCCAGCACGACGATGGCGCCCTCACCCGCTGACTTCAGTTCCGCGACCGCCGACGCGAGGTCTCCGTCGAGTCGCCGGGCATTGGACCAGGTGAGGTCGGTCAGAGTACGGGTGGCGACGTACTTGGGGGTCGCGTTGAGGTGTGCGGCCATCGGGTTGTCGTCGGGCTGGCTCGGCCAAAAGCCGATCATCTTCTCGTAGGTCCTGCGACCGAAGAGGTACGCCGTCGTCGGCCGCAGCCCCTCCACCGCGGCGGTTGCCTGGGCGTCGTCGAAGAACGGCCCCGCCCAGCCGCCGTGCTCGAACCCGCCGTCCCGGTCCTCGTCCGGCGATCCCAGCCCCTGCATGACCCCGTCCAGCGTCACGAACTCGACGACGATCAGTTTCCGCATGACCTCACCCCTCGACTCGGCGGACGACACCGCGTCATCCGCTCCCTCTCCACACGAACGGGACGCGCCCGGATCGACAACGACGCCGCCCCCGGGCCGGCCGTCAGCTGTCGGCGGCGAGCGTGCTCGTCGGCCGCTGCGCCAGTGCCCGCCGACCGACGGCGGCGGTCACCCGGCGCGACCAGCAACACGACCACACCGAGGGCTGGCCCTCCGGTCCGTCGGATCCGCCGGATCGGCACACCAAGTTGTCGGAGATTTTTCGGTGCGGCGCGACCGTGTCGCCTGGACCGGGCATGCGCAGACCAAGCAGCTCAAACCTCGACAGGCAGCCATGTCCTGGCGGCTGCGTCTCTGCCTCGAACGAGGGTGCAGGACGGTCAGTCGCGCCGAAACTTTCGGGCAAGCATTGACACTTTCTGATGGCCGGACCGACACTTGGGGCGGCTGGCATTCGTGATCTTCGATCATGCTTCGTCCTTCCCATCACCACGCCTGGAAGGAGAGCCCCGATGATCATCAGCTCGGGCCGCTCGATCACCCGGTCGACGATCGTCGCGCTCGCGATAGCAGCGCTCACGATCGCTGGATCGGTGACGGAAGTAGCAAGAACGACATCCGCAGAGGCGACTGCGGCCGGCATCCTGGCCGCCGCGCCCGTCGAGGACGACGGCGCCGACTGCGCGGTATCCGGCCTTCCCGACCTGGGCTCGCTGCCCACCAACGCCAAGCTTCCCGATCCCTTCAAGAAGCTGAACGGCACGACCATCACCTCCAGGTCCGACTGGCGCTGCCGGCGGGCGGAGATCAAGGAGCTTGCGGAGAAGTTCGTCTACGGCGACAAGCCCGCCAAGCCCGCGACAGTCACGGGCACGGTCTCCAACAGCAACATCACCGTCAACGTGTCGCACAACGGTAGGAGCTCGAGCTTCTCGGCGCGGGTCGAGCTGCCCAGCGGCACCGGTCCCTTCCCGGCCGTCGTGGTCGTGGGCGGATTCGGCGCGGACACCGCAACCATCAAGGCCGCTGGCGCCGCAGTCATCAGCTACGACCCCCTGGCGGTCGGCCGCGAGGGCACGCCCCGCAACAACAAGCAGGGCGCGTTCTACAGCATCTATGGCTCATCGAGCAGCACCGGGCTGCTCGCCGCCTGGGGCTGGGGCGTCAGCCGGATCATCGACGTCATCGAGCAGTCCGGCGGCGGGATCCTCAAGGCTGACGCGATGGGCGTCACCGGTTGCTCACGTTACGGCAAGGGTGCCTTCGCGATCGGTGTGTTCGACCAGCGCATCGCCCTGACCATGCCGATCGAATCGGGCAGCGCGGGTGTTCCCATCTTCCGGGGCATCCCCGGGGAAGGCGCGCAGAGCCTGAGCAGCGCGTACGGCGAGCAGCCCTGGTTGGGTGACGCGTTCGGCTCCTTCACCAGCAGCCCGAACAGGCTCCCGGTGGACACGCACGAGATGGTCGCCATGGTGGCGCCGCGAGGGTTGTTCATCATGGACAACCCGCACATCGCCAACCTCGGCCCCCGGTCGGCGAGCGTGGCGGCCCTGGGCGGTGCGGAGGTCTACCAGGCGCTCGGCGTCGGCGACAACATCACCTACTGGTCCGATGTCCAGGATGGCAGCCACTGCGCCAACCGCCCCGAGTGGCGTACCCCACTGCAGAACAACATCCGGAAGTTCCTCTTGAAGACCGGGAACGAGCCGGGCGTGATCCGGATCCACAGCAAGGCGCTCGGCCGGTTGGCCGACTGGCGGGACTGGCAGACGCCGGTCCTGGCTGACGGCCCGACCACCCCGCCCCCGACCACGCCTCCCCCGACCACCCCACCCCCGACCGGTGGCGGCTGTGCGGCGACGGTGTCGATCAACCAGTGGACGGGCGGGTTCGTCGCCACGGTGCGGGTGACCGCCGGCGCCGCGCCGGTCAACGGCTGGACGGTCACCATGACCCTGCCGTCGGGTGCCAGCATCACCAGCATCTGGAGCGCCAACCGGAGCGGCAACACCGGCACGGTCCAGTTCACCAATGTCGCCTACAACGGCTCCATCGCACCTGGGCAGTCAACCGAGTTCGGCTACCAGGGCACCGGCACCGGTGCGGGAATGACCCCCACCTGCTCGGCCGCGTAACCCTCAGGCCCGGTGCGGAGGTTCACAAGCCTCCGCGTCGGGCCGTGCGGCTCTGCGGCGAAGCCCGGCCCAGCGAGCGCGTCGATGAGGTCGTTGCCCGCGTTGACGACGAGGTCCGGGCCCATCTCCATGGCCTTGGCGATGCTGGGGATGGCATCGTGCGCATCGTCGAACCGGACGCAGCGCAAGGTGCGCGAGGACGCCCGCGTACGCGACGCCGTCGAGCAGGCGCTGCGTGGTCAGGAGCCGCAGACGTCCTGATCGCGGCTATCGTCAACGTCGCTGGGTACGGCCAGCGGTGGCTACCGCGCGGCGGGGCAGACCGACAGCGACCGTGATCACCGCGATCACCAGCACCGCCGCGAGCACGGGTGCCCAGGTGGGGGCCATCCGCAGCACCACCGTGCCGAGCACGGCGCCGACCACCAGCCCCGCCAACCGGCCGACGCCACCCACGTCGGCGAACCGGTGCGGGTCGACGACCCGACGCCGGACCAACTCGGTATCCACCAACTGCCACCACCGCACCCGCGAGCGATCGGCCGTCCGTCGTGGCGAACGCGTGGCCGAAGTGCACCAGGTTGCCGGTGACCACGCTGGCGAAGTATCCGTTGAGCTTGGTCAGGCAGGTCACGTCGATGCAGCCGGAGGCCCCGACCAGCGCCACCAAAAGCCAGGCCGTAGCCCGCGTCGACGGAGCGTGCGGCGCCCCTTCCCCCAGATCCTGCCAGCAACGTGACCGCCGCGCTCGCCCGACGTCCGCAGCCTCCGGGTAGGCAGCCATTCCCGCGCCCGCCCCGGCTATGCCCGTCATGGCACGCCGAGAGCGGGCGGTGGCCCTTGTGGGTGAACGGCGTTCAGCTCCGCGCCACACCTGTCGCCGAGCCGGCATGCTGCGACGGTGACGCCGGCACGGAGAGGGATTCCACATGGTTGACGGGGATGTGCCAGAGCGGATGCAGGCCGCGGCCTTCGACGAGTTCGGCGGGCCGGAGGTGATCACCCTGCGGAAGCTGCCGATCCCGAAGATCGCCGACGACGAGGTGCTGATCAAGGTCTGGAGTGCCGGCGTCGGGGTGTGGGACGCGTACGAGCGCGAGGGTGTGCTGGTGCCGGAGGGCTCAGCCCTCCCGATCGTGCCCGGCCCCGACGGCGCCGGAACCGTCGTCGCGGCCGGCAGCCAGGTGACCGACCTCGCGGTGGGCGATCTGGTCTACGTCTGCGCCACCACCCGGCCGAAGGGCGGCTTCTACGCCGAGTACGCGGCAACCAAAGCGCAGTACGCGGCGAAGCTGCCCGATGGTGTGCCGGTGGAGCACGCCGGTGCCATGCCCACCGACGCGCTGACCGCGCTGGCCGGGCTCGACACCCTCAGCCTGTCAGCCGGCGCCTGGTTGCTGATCTTCGGTGCGAGCGGCGGTCAGGGCCACCTGGCCGTGCAGCTGGCCAAACGGCAGGGACTGAACGTGATCGCCGTGGCCTCCGGGGCGGACGGCGTCGCGCTGGTGACCCGCCTCGGTGCCGACGTGTCCCTCGATGGCCACGGCGACGTGACCGACGTGCTCGCCCGGATCCGGGAGGCGGCACCGGCCGGGGTGAACGCCATCCTGGCGATGGCCGGCGGTGAGACCCTGGACCGGCTCACCGAGGCGTTGGTCGACGCCGGCGTGGTCGCGTACCCCCACGGTGTGCGGCCGGAGCCGCACGAGCGGCCCGGCGTCGTGGTCCGGGCGTACGACGGCGAAGCGAGCCCTGGACAGTTGCAGCGCCTCAACGAACTCATTGAGGCGGGGCCGTTCGTGGTGCACGTCGCAGAGACGTTCCCGCTGGGCAAGGTGCGGGAGGCGCACCAGCGCCTGCAAACCTCCTACGCGGGCAAGCTCCTGCTGACGATCAGCTGAGACCTCAGCGGGTGCGCTGTTGCGGCACGCGTACCGATGCCATGCCGGCCGCGGTCGCGGCCTGGATGCCCAGGTCGGTGTCCTCGAAGACCAGGCAGGACCCCGGGGGTACGCCGAGGTGCCGCGCCGCGAGCAGGAACGCCTCCGGGTCGGGCTTGGCCCGCGTGTAGTCGTCGGCGCAGACCAGCACGTCGAACCGGTCCAGCAGGCCCAACGCGTCGAGGGAGGCGGTGACCGAGGCGCGGGTGCTGCCGGAGACGACGGCGAACGGAACCCGCCGGTGCGCGTCGTGGATGTGCGCCAGCACCTCGGGCACGGCGGAGAGCTGCGGCAGCAGCTCCTGGTAGTAGCTCTCCCGGCGCTCGACGACGGTCGCCACCGGCATGGTGAGGCCGTGCTGCTCGTTCAGGGCCACGATGATGTCGGCGGTCGGCCGCCCACCCCAGGCATAGAAGAGGTCCTCCGGGAACTCGCAGCCCCATTCGTCCAGGGCCCGCTGCCAGGCCAGGTAGTGCATCGGCATCGAGTCGACGATGGTGCCGTCGCAGTCGAACAGGTATGCGGCGAACTCGCCGGGAGGCAGAGGCAGACTCACCGGGGAAGGGTACAGCGCGCCGCCGCCGCACCGGTGGCGAGCGATCGGCGGCTCTGTTCCCTCAGGGTCCGCCCAGCCGGATGGCCTCCTCGGCCAGCCCGGCCTGCTGAAACAGGCGCGCTGGCATACTCGGCTGCCATGGTGCTGTCGCGAGGGTGGGCCGTCTTCCTGGTCGGAGTCGGAATCTGGACCTGGGTGATCTGGCCGCGGTTCGCGCTGGCCATCTGGCGGGACCCGCGGTCCTGGGCGTCCGGCACGGTGGCCGACGGCGCCGCCACCAGCTTTCTGTGGGTGCACGCGCTGCTGATTGCCGCGTCCCTGGCCATCGGCACCACCGTCGGTGTCCTCGGCCTCCGGGCCTGGCTCGCCGCGCGCCGCAGTTGATCGGCAGCGGGTCGGCGACGGGTCAGCGGCAGCGGGGAACCGCATCGGCCGGGGAGTGTGACGCGGGACGCCCCCTGCGGATTTGACGATCAAACCCGCAGACGCGTAGCTTTCTCTCTGCCAGCGCGGGAACGGGGCAAACGGGACGAAAGTCCTGAAGCACCGGAACGGGCAGGCAGCCGGTCAAGCAGGGGGTTCACTCCTGCGGGGCGCGGTCCGGGCGGGGCTCGCCGAATCAGCCGCGAGGCGGATTTGGTGCAGCGAAGCCGACCGGGTAAGGTTCACGACCGGCAGGGCACCGGGCGAGACTGCGGGACACCGCAGCGGCCGGCCTGCCAAATCCGACGACCTGACGCAGCGGTCCGCTGCTGCGTGAGAGCGTCGGCGCTGACCCGTACGAAGCACGACAGACCGGGACACACGGTTTGACACGGCAGAGACGGTGAGGTAACGTAGTAAAAGTGCCCGGCGCGAGAGCGGCGGGGACGCAGCGCGGAAGGCCCCGGGATGGGGTTCCACTGTGGTGGGGCTTCTGGTCGGTGTGTGGTTGTTCTTTGAGAACTCAACAGGGTGCTTTAAAAGCCAGTGCCAATTATGATTTATACCCCGGACTGGTTGGGCCTTCGGGTCTGGCTGGTTGGGATTCCTTTGGCAACATTTGTTTGTTGTCAGGATGCTGTTCAACTAATTTTTTGTTGGAGAGTTTGATCCTGGCTCAGGACGAACGCTGGCGGCGTGCTTAACACATGCAAGTCGAGCGGAAAGGCCCTTCGGGGTACTCGAGCGGCGAACGGGTGAGTAACACGTGAGCAACCTGCCCTAGGCTTTGGGATAACCCTCGGAAACGGGGGCTAATACCGAATATTACTTGGTCTCGCATGAGGTTGGGTGGAAAGTTTTTCGGCCTAGGATGGGCTCGCGGCCTATCAGCTTGTTGGTGGGGTAATGGCCTACCAAGGCGACGACGGGTAGCCGGCCTGAGAGGGCGACCGGCCACACTGGGACTGAGACACGGCCCAGACTCCTACGGGAGGCAGCAGTGGGGAATATTGCACAATGGGCGGAAGCCTGATGCAGCGACGCCGCGTGAGGGATGACGGCCTTCGGGTTGTAAACCTCTTTCAGCAGGGACGAAGCGAGAGTGACGGTACCTGCAGAAGAAGCACCGGCCAACTACGTGCCAGCAGCCGCGGTAAGACGTAGGGTGCGAGCGTTGTCCGGATTTATTGGGCGTAAAGAGCTCGTAGGCGGCTTGTCGCGTCGACCGTGAAAACTTGGGGCTCAACTCCAAGCCTGCGGGCGATACGGGCAGGCTAGAGTTCGGTAGGGGAGACTGGAATTCCTGGTGTAGCGGTGAAATGCGCAGATATCAGGAGGAACACCGGTGGCGAAGGCGGGTCTCTGGGCCGAAACTGACGCTGAGGAGCGAAAGCGTGGGGAGCGAACAGGATTAGATACCCTGGTAGTCCACGCTGTAAACGTTGGGCGCTAGGTGTGGGGGGCCTCTCCGGTTTCCTGTGCCGCAGCTAACGCATTAAGCGCCCCGCCTGGGGAGTACGGCCGCAAGGCTAAAACTCAAAGGAATTGACGGGGGCCCGCACAAGCGGCGGAGCATGCGGATTAATTCGATGCAACGCGAAGAACCTTACCTGGGTTTGACATGGCCGCAAAACTCGCAGAGATGTGAGGTCCTTCGGGGGCGGTCACAGGTGGTGCATGGCTGTCGTCAGCTCGTGTCGTGAGATGTTGGGTTAAGTCCCGCAACGAGCGCAACCCTCGTTCGATGTTGCCAGCGCGTTATGGCGGGGACTCATCGAAGACTGCCGGGGTCAACTCGGAGGAAGGTGGGGATGACGTCAAGTCATCATGCCCCTTATGTCCAGGGCTTCACGCATGCTACAATGGCCGGTACAATGGGCTGCGATACCGTGAGGTGGAGCGAATCCCAAAAAGCCGGTCTCAGTTCGGATCGGGGTCTGCAACTCGACCCCGTGAAGTCGGAGTCGCTAGTAATCGCAGATCAGCAACGCTGCGGTGAATACGTTCCCGGGCCTTGTACACACCGCCCGTCACGTCACGAAAGTCGGCAACACCCGAAGCCGGTGGCCCAACCCTTGTGGAGGGAGCCGTCGAAGGTGGGGCTGGCGATTGGGACGAAGTCGTAACAAGGTAGCCGTACCGGAAGGTGCGGCTGGATCACCTCCTTTCTAAGGAGCACCATCCGGTGAAAGCCGGTATGGAGCCCGCGGCCCACATAGTGTTGGGTTGGGGTGCTCAGATGGCGGAGACACTGGCAAGTTTTTCCTCGGCAACGGCTGAGACTTCTTAGTACAGCCACTCTTTGGGGTGGTGGGAACGGGTTGGTCTTGGTGCGGCTGGGTGGAGGCGCTAAGCACCCTGTTGGGTCCTGAAGGAACAACCGTTGTGTTGTTGTTTCAGAGCCTTGAGTGAAGCGTAATAGCTTTGCGAGGTTGCCAGGCATGGCCTGGCCTCATATACCGCCGGCGGTTGGTCGGGTTTGGTGTGGGGCGGATCGGGTTGTGGGTTGGTCGTTTGTTGAGAATTGCACAGTGGACGCGAGCATCTTTGTGGTCAAGTTGTCAAGGGCGAACGGTGAATGCCTTGGCACCAGGAGCCGATGAAGGACGTGGGAGGCCGCGATAGGCCTGGGGGAGCTGTCAACCAAGCTGTGATCCCAGGGTGTCCGAATGGGGAAACCTGGCACCAGTCATGTGGTGTCACCCACACCTGAACACATAGGGTGTGTGGAGGGAACGCGGGGAAGTGAAACATCTCAGTACCCGCAGGAAGAGAAAACAATTTAGTGATTCCGTGAGTAGTGGCGAGCGAAAGCGGATCGAGGCTAAACCGGCTGCGTGTGATACCTGTCAGGGGTTGCGTGGTCGGGGTTGTGGGACCCTGCTGAACAAGCTGACACTTGTTCGAGAAGTTACAAAGTTAGTGGCTAGTCGAACAGTCTGGAATGGCTGACCGTAGACGGTGAAAGTCCGGTAGGTGAAAGTTGCTGACCTTCTGTGGGTGTTCCCGAGTAGCGGCGGACCCCTGAAATCTGCCGTGAATCTGCCAGGACCACCTGGTAAGCCTAAATACTTCCTGGTGACCGATAGCGGACAAGTACCGTGAGGGAATGGTGAAAAGTACCCCGGGAGGGGAGTGAAATAGTACCTGAAACCGTTCGCCTACAATCCGTCGGAGCCTTACGGGGTGACGGCGTGCCTTTTGAAGAATGAGCCTGCGAGTTAGTGGCATGTGGCGAGGTTAACCCGTGTGGGGGAGCCGTAGCGAAAGCGAGTCTGAATAGGGCGATTCAGTCGCGTGTCCTAGACCCGAAGCGGAGTGATCTAGCCATGGGCAGGCTGAAGCGCGGGTAAGACCGCGTGGAGGGCCGAACCCACCAACGTTGAAAAGTTGGGGGATGACCTGTGGTTAGGGGTGAAAGGCCAATCAAACTCCGTGATAGCTGGTTCTCCCCGAAATGCATTTAGGTGCAGCGTCGCGTGTTTCTTGCCGGAGGTAGAGCACTGGATGGTCTAGGGGGCCCACAAGCTTACCGAAATCAGCCAAACTCCGAATGCCGGTAAGTGAGAGCGCGGCAGTGAGACTGCGGGGGATAAGCTTCGTAGTCGAGAGGGAAACAGCCCAGATCACCAGCTAAGGCCCCTAAGCGTGTGCTAAGTGGAAAAGGATGTGGGGTCGCACAGACAACCAGGAGGTTGGCTTAGAAGCAGCCATCCTTTAAAGAGTGCGTAATAGCTCACTGGTCAAGTGGTTCCGCGCCGACAATGTAGCGGGGCTCAAGCACACCGCCGAAGCTGTGGCATTCACATTTTAACCTTGCTTGGACTTGATTCCTTGTGCAGGTGTGTGGATGGGTAGGGGAGCGTCGTGCCGCGAGTGAAGCAGCGGGGTGACCCAGTTGTGGACGCGGCACGAGTGAGAATGCAGGCATGAGTAGCGAAAGAAGGGTGAGAAACCCTTCCGCCGGATGACCAAGGGTTCCAGGGCCAGGCTAATCCGCCCTGGGTGAGTCGGGACCTAAGGCGAGGCCGAGAGGCGTAGTCGATGGACAACGGGTTGATATTCCCGTACCCGCGAAAGAGCGTCCCTGATGAACCTCGTTGTGCTAACCACCCGAGCTGCTTGATGTCTTCGGACTGATGGTGGGGAGCGTGGGAACCTGATGGGTAGTAGTCAAGCGATGGGGTGACGCAGGAAGGTAGCTGAGCCCGGCCGGTGGTTGTGCCGGGGTAAGCGTGTAGGCCGTGTTGTAGGCAAATCCGCAACACATGTTGGCTGAGACGTGATGCCGAGCCGATTCAGGTGAAGTCAGTGATCCTATGCTGCCGAGAAAAGCCTCTAGCGAGTTCTTAGCGGCCCGTACCCCAAACCGACACAGGTGGTCAGGTAGAGAATACCGAGGCGATCGGGCGAACTGTGGTTAAGGAACTCGGCAAATTGCCCCCGTAACTTAGGGAGAAGGGGGGCCGGAGACGTGAAGCCCCGCGCGGGTGGAGCGTTGTATGGCCGCAGAGAGCAGGGGGAAGCGACTGTTTACTAAAAACACAGGTCCATGCGAAGAAGTAATTCGATGTATATGGACTGACGCCTGCCCGGTGCTGGAACGTTAAGGGGACCTGTTAGCTCTTTCGGGGGCGAAGCGGAGAACTTAAGCGCCAGTAAACGGCGGTGGTAACTATAACCATCCTAAGGTAGCGAAATTCCTTGTCGGGTAAGTTCCGACCTGCACGAATGGCGTAACGACTTCCCCACTGTCTCAACCACAGGCCCGGCGAAATTGCAGTACGAGTAAAGATGCTCGTTACGCGCGGCAGGACGGAAAGACCCCGGGACCTTTACTATAGCTTGACATTGGTACTCGAATTAGCTTGTGTAGGATAGGTGGGAGCCGGTGAAGTCCATACGCCAGTATGGGTGGAGGCAATCTTGAAATACCACTCTGGTTGATTTGGGTATCTAACTTCGGACCGTTATCCGGTTCAGGGACAGTGTCTGGTGGGTAGTTTAACTGGGGCGGTTGCCTCCTAAAAGGTAACGGAGGCGCCCAAAGGTTCCCTCAGCCTGGTTGGCAATCAGGTGTTGAGTGCAAGTACACAAGGGAGCTTGACTGTGAGACTGACAGGTCGAGCAGGGACGAAAGTCGGGACTAGTGATCCGGCACTTGCGAGTGGAAGCGGTGTCGCTCAACGGATAAAAGGTACCCCGGGGATAACAGGCTGATCTTCCCCAAGAGTCCATATCGACGGGATGGTTTGGCACCTCGATGTCGGCTCGTCGCATCCTGGGGCTGTAGCAGGTCCCAAGGGTTGGGCTGTTCGCCCATTAAAGCGGCACGCGAGCTGGGTTTAGAACGTCGTGAGACAGTTCGGTCCCTATCCGCCGCGCGCGTAGGATACTTGAGAAGGGCTGTCCCTAGTACGAGAGGACCGGGACGGACGAACCTCTGGTGTGCCAGTTGTCCTGCCAAGGGCACGGCTGGTTAGCTACGTTCGGAAGGGATAACCGCTGAAAGCATCTAAGCGGGAAGCCTGCTTCAAGATGAGGTATCCCACCCACCTTGGTGGGGTAAGGCCCCCAGCTAGACGACTGGGTTGATAGGCCGGAAATGTAAGCCCGGTAACGGGTTCAGTTGACCGGTACTAATAGGCCGAGGACTTGACTACTAAGCTGCTACGCGTCCACTGTGCAACTCTCGATAAACGAACAACAGACCATTGTGTGTGGTGTTGTTTGATATGTCGATAGAGTTACGGCGGTCATGGCGGAGGGGAAACGCCCGGTCACATTCCGAACCCGGAAGCTAAGCCCTCCAGCGCCGATGGTACTGCACTCGTGAGGGTGTGGGAGAGTAGGACGCCGCCGGACAATCTTTCCAGGAAGGGTCACCCGTGAGGGTGGCCCTTTCTGCGTATCCAGACCCATACGCATTTGCGGGGCCTGCAATTCCCTGCCTGCTCAGTTGGCTGCACCGGTGGGTTACCTCCGACGGCGGCAGGTTCCACGAGACGTCGCTGGGCACCCGTCCGGTGGCCCACGTAAACGCGCTGAGGACCGCCGGGACCGTGGTGGTCGTGGTCCCGGCGGTCCTCAGCATTAGAGTCGTACGGCGGACAGCCGCGGC
The DNA here is from genome assembly GCF_045209745.1 of Micromonospora sp. NBC_01638. NCBI lineage: Bacteria > Bacillati > Actinomycetota > Actinomycetes > Micromonosporales > Micromonosporaceae > Micromonospora > Micromonospora sp. NBC_01638. The sequence continues at coordinate 2,017,898 of NZ_CP109273.1, read as the reverse complement.
TCAGGAGGGCTTGGGACCGCAGACGTAACGGGGCTCCGCGTCGTAGCGCCAGGTGAACTTCTCCCGCTTGACCACCACGCCGCCCTTCTTGATGACCCGGAAGGCGTCCTGGGTGAAGCCGTTGATGCCGTTGGTCGCGATGCACGAGGGCCCGGGTTCCAGATGGATCAGCTTCGGCACGGTCATGTTACGGCGCGGCCCGTACTCCGTCTTCACGCTGTCGTAGATCTTCGTGCTCCAGATCGACACGGTGATCGTGCTCGACGTGTACGACGTGTCGATGAGCACGCCGTACTCCGTGTTGTTGCGGAACTTGAAGTCCAGGCTCGGCCAGAAGATGGTCGACTCGATGACCGCCGGGTACCGGTCGAACCAGTACGAGTGCGGCTTGTGCTCGACGTCCTCCAGCCCGGCGTAGTAGGTCGCGTTGAACAACGTGGTGGTGAACTGCGAGGTGCCGCCGCCGACCCCCGGCACCAGCTTTCCGTCGAGGATGACCGGTGCGTCCCGGTAACCCTGGGCGTACCCGCGCTCACCGGTGTGACCGTTCAGCGAGAACGTCTTTCCGGGCAGGACGACCGTGCCGTCCACCTTCTTCGCGATGGTCGCGATGTTCTGGCTGCGCGACGAGGCCATGCCGCCGGTGAAACGGGTGGTGAAGGTGGACACCCGCTCCTTGATGCCCAGGCCGGCCAGCTTCTCCCCGGTCAGCTCCGGCGGCGTCGGCTTCAGCTCGCCGGTCACCTCGCGGCCGTCCGACTTCGGTAGCACCGCCAGCAGGTCCCGACCCAGGGTCGCCGTGTCCAGTTGCTGCCCGGGCCTCCCGTCGGTGACGGTGGGCCGGCCACCGGAGATGGTCATCGTGGCGTCCTTCGGCGGCACCTCGATGGCGGCCAGGTCGTCGCCGAGGGCCGCCCGCAGCCGCTTGACGTCCACCGACGGGGTCAGCTTGCCGGTCTTGTCGGCCGTGAATCGCAGGCTCTTCGCGATGGCGGCGGGCGGGACCCGCACCGAACCCTTGTCGGTACGCAGGGTGACCGGTGCGGCGACCGCCGGCTTCGCCAGCTCGGTGACCAGCCGGTCCAACTCCTCCGGGGTGGTCGCCGGGTGGCTCTCCACCAGTGGCACGGTGACCGGCGTGCCGGCCAGCCAACCGGCGCGGACCACCTCGGCGGAGCGCTGCGGCGCCAAGGCCAGCCCCGGCTTGGGCTGCACCACCTTCGGCGTGGTGCCCTGATAGGTGATCGCCGGCATCGTCATCCCCTGGGCCTGGTCGCCGAGCACCTTACGGAGCGCGTCGTCCAACCGGTCCACATCGACGCTGACCACCGGGTCGACCGTGCGGGAGCCGACCAGCCGGCTGACGGGGTGCGCGTCGGCCGCGGCCGCTGCCGCGACGGTCGCCGGCACGTCGACGGCAAGCCCCACGTCGGCCGGGTTGATCTCGGCGGTCCGCCCATCCACGGTGACCTTGAGCGGCGCGGCGAGCGTCGCCGCCCGCCGGTCCAGTTCCGCCCGCAACTCCCGGTCGGCGTCCGCGCGGCTCCGGCCGCCCAGCTCGGTGCCGAGCACGCTGGTGCCGCGAGGAACATCCCCGGCGTACGCCCAGGCGCCGGCACCCGCCACGGCGGCGAGTACGCCACCGGTGACGCCGGCGGCGAGCAGCACCCGCGCCCGGCGGCGGCGCGGACCGCCCTCCGGCTCGACGGGCGCGGGTGCCGTCACCGGCCCCGGCCCGTCGTCCGGCCAGGTGACCGCGGTGACCTGCACGGTGGGCCGGTCGTCGGCGGGTGGACTCTTATCGCCGTACAGCGTCACTGCAACCTCGATCGCCAGGGTGCCGCAGGAGGTCCTCCCTCCCGGAAGCACCTACGGTAACGAATGCTCGGCCGTCCTTGCGGGCTGCGCCCACCGGGCCCTGCTGCGGCGCGTCGCGCGGCCTGTCGCAGGAGCCCGGGGCCGGTGTCGGCGGCGGACCGCAGACGTGGCACGGTGGCCGGGTGGACACTGCGGAGCGGGTGTTGGCGTACGGCGGCGGTTGGCTGGACCGGGCGGGCCCGTTGCGTACCGACCCGACCCGGTTGAGCGCGCTGCTCACCGAGCCGACCACCGTGGTGCTGCCGATGTGGCGGGACCGCTGCCTCATCGACGGCGACGGGCCGGTCCGGCTCACCGCGGAGCGTGCGTCTCTCGTTCGGTCCGCTGCCAGTGAGACCGTCTTCCTGGGGCTCGACGGGGACGTTGCCGTGTTCGCCGTGGACCTGTCCGCACTCACCGAGCGGTCCGCCGCCGAGATGGCCGGTGCGACGCGGTCCGTCGACGTACGGGCCCTGGTCGGGCGGCTCGCGCCGGGCGACGCGGCCGTCCAGGCGTACGCCAGGGGTTTGCTGCACTGGCACCGGCAGCAGGGATACTGCGGGACGTGCGGTGCGCCGGCCGTCGCTGGCGGCGGTGGGCACCTGCGGACCTGCACCGGCGGGGAGTGCGGACGTGTCCTGTTCCCCCGGATCGAACCGGCGATCATCGTGTTGGTCGAGGCACCCGGCGCATCCGGGCGCTGCCTGCTGGCCCGGCACGCGGGGGCGCCCGAGGACGCGTACTCGACGCTGGCCGGCTTCGTCGAGGTCGGTGAGAGCCTGGAGGACGCGGTCCGTCGGGAGATGGCCGAGGAGGCGGGTGTGACCGTCACCGACGTGACCTATCAGGGGTCGCAGGCATGGCCGTTTCCCGCCGGCCTGATGGTTGGCTTCCGGGCCACCGCCACGTCCGACGAGGTACGTGTCGACGGCGAGGAGTTGCTGGAGGCGCGCTGGTTCACCAGGGCGGAGCTGCGGGACCGGGTGGCTTGCGGCCGTACGCTCGGCCGGGTGGACGCGATCGACCACCGCCTCCTGAACGACTGGCTTGTGAAGGGCTAGCCCGGCCCGACCGACGGTGCGCCAGGTGGTCGACGGACGGTCACCGCCATGATCAGAGTGGTGACGATGGCGGTGCCCAGGGCCGCGAGGAGGAGATCGGAGACGGTGCGGGGCCGGATGGTCGCCGCGACGGTCACCAGGCCGGCCGTGCCCACCCACAGCGGTGCCGCCGCCCACCGCACACCGGCTGCGAGGCGGTCGTTGAGCAGCACGAACGCCACCGCGTAGAGCGCACCGACCGCAGCGAAGAGCGGCGCGTACCGGCCGAGGTGGGCGTAGGCGGGTCCGCCGGCGAGGCGGAAGGCCAGCCCTCCGGCGAGGGTCGACGCGAGCACCAGCACCAGGCCGCACGCACCCGTCACCGTGAGCGCCACCGCGCGGCTGCGGCGGTCACCGCGTGCGAGACGCGGCAGGGCGAGGACGGCGGCGACCTGCGGCGCCCAGAGCGCGCCCTTGCTCAGGACCGTGCCGACCGAGTACGCCCCGGACCCCGCAGGGGGAAGCAGCTGCCGGGCCAGGAGCAGATCGGCGTAGGAGACGACGAGCATCGCCAGGGTCGCGCCGCAGCCGGCGACCACCTGGGCGGTGGTCAGCCGTGGTGCGGTGGACGGTCGTCCGGGTGTGCGGGCGAGTCGGGCCAGCACCGCCGGGGCGAGCGCGGCGGTCAGCGCGCCGGCCGCCAGCGCGCCGGTCAGTCCCGCGCCGAGCAGCAGCCCGGCGATCACGCCGCCGTAGCGGCCCGCGGCGAGCAGGGCCATCCCGGTGGCGAGTCGAAGGAAGCGCTGGCCGCCCTGCAACTCCCCCAGGTATCGGGAGGAGAGCACGATCGCCGCCGTGGTGACCGCCAGCAGCGCGGGCACCTCGACCGGGAGGTCCAGAGCAGCGACCAGCAGTGGCGTCGCCACGATGAGGGTTCCGGCGCACACGGCGGCGGTGACCGCGGTGAGCCGCCGGGTGTCGGAGGTTCCGTGCCGCGCATGGTGCACGGCGACGGCCAGTTGCAGACCGAGCCCTGGCACGCTGACGATGGCCACCAGGCCGAGGGCGGTGGCGAGTGCGCTGAAGCCGGCCGGGTCGAGCCGCCGGGCGGCCAGCACCGGGACCAGGTAGGCCAGGCCGTTGACGAGGACGCCGGCCAGGGTGACGCTGACCCCCGCCGCGCCCAGCCCCTTGTTCCGTCCGCCGGCCCGCTCCGTCTCCGCGGCCTCCTCCGGACGGCCGAGTTGCCGAGGGCTCACGTGATCTCGGAGAGGGTGGGAAGGTGCCCGTCGGTCGTGTTCGGCTTCGGTGCCTCCGCGACCACCGGAGCCGGTTCTGCCGAAACGGCTGGGGCCGCCGGAGTCGGCGTGGCTCGACGTACGGGTCGTCGTCGGGCGGTGGTGGAAAGCCAGAGAGCACCCAGGGCGACGACGATCGTGAGTTGCAGCAGGGCGTCGGTGTTCCGGTGCGTCGACTCGAGGTAGGCCCACCCGGCGAGCACGACGAGCGCGCCGGGGAGCCACGTCTCGACGGCCCGTCTGATCGTCCTGGCCCGGCGTGGGTCGGCTGTCCAGGGCAGGCGGCGGGGGCCGGGAACCGCCAGCATGAACCCCGCCGCGACCACCAGGCCGCCGATGAGGCCGCTCGACAGCACCAGCGCGGCGGCGCCGACGGCCAGCAGCGGTAGGGATCGGGTGGCTCGGCGACGGCCGTGCGGTACGGCGGTCGACGAGGTGCGCCCGGTGGGCTGTCGGGCGGGCAGCACCGCGAGGAGGACGACCACAGCCAGCAGGAGGCCGCCGAGCAGAAGGCCCGCCCGGTACGTCGTGTCCGGGGCGAAGCGCAGGAGCACCTCGCCCGAGGTGCCAGCGGGCAGAATCCAGCCCTGCTGCCACCCGTCCACCACCAGCGGCTTCAGGGTCCGCCCGCCGATGCTCGCCTGCCAGCCGGCATTGGTGTTCTCCCGCACGGCGAGCACCCGGTCGACGGGGTGGTTGGCCACCCGTATCCGGCGTTCGGTCGTCGCCCACGAGCCGACCTCGATGGTGCTGGCGGCCACCGCGGGGGCCGGCTTGGGAGTCTGTGGCACCAGGGCGACCAGGGTGGGCGAGGCCAGCGTGCTCGGTGTGGTGACGATGCGGTGCTCGCCGCGGCCCAGGTCAAGCTGTCGGGGCGTGTCCCGGCCGCACATCGTCACCGGCATCTCGCGCAGTTCGAGCAGATCCCGGAGCGTGCCGCGCAGCGTGGTCCTCACCCGGTCCGTGCCGATCTGCAGCGTCGGACCCGATCCGCACGCCAGCGTCAGAGGGGTGTCGAGGTGCGGTCCGACGGTGGACGCCCCGGGCAGCACGGTCACCTCGCCGACCGCGACCGGCAACTGCTCCGGCAACCGCAGCTTGTACGGGTCGGTGCTGGTGGCGGACGGCTTGTCGAGGAACTGGATGGTGATCTCGTCGGTCCGCATCGGCGGGTCCAGGCGGAGGAGCCCGTCGTCGCCGAGCAGGCTGCTTCGGAAACCGTCGTCGCCGACCACCCGCACACTGCCGAGGCGGGTGGCGGCGGTCTCGTCGTCGACGGCGAAGCGGAGCCCGGTGATGGTCTGCGGCTTGAGCCACTTGAGACGCAGGATCGGTGCCTCGTCGTTGAGCGCCGGCGACCAACTGGTGGTCGGGTCCCCGTCGAGCACCGCGCCGGCCCGGCCCGTCGGGTCGGGCACGGCCGTCGAGGAGGCGCTGACCTGTGCTGCGAGGCGTAGCGGCTGTGCGTCGGCCACCAGCTTGTCGAGGGCCTTGTCCAGGTCCGGGCCGGCCGTCGGCCGCGCCCACAGTTTGGCGTCGTACGCCCCGGCGGCCGGCAGGGTCAGGGTCCGGTCGATCGTGGACCCGTCCTCGGAACCGCGGACGGCGTCGGTGGAGCAGTGCGGGTGCCCGTCGACGGAGAAGCAGGCCGGTGTGGTGGGCGCGGCCGACACGACGACGGTCGCCGGTCGGTCGGTGGCCGGTGCGGCGGGAAGGAGAAGGGTCCGGCTGGTCTCGATGCCGGGAATCTTGATCTCGGCGATGCCGACCGACCCGTTGCCGAACGGGCGGAGGTCGTACGCCCCGTCGACCGAGATCTGGACTTCGCGGGTGGCGTGAACGCCGGGCAGTTCGAAGACCATGTGATCGCTGAACTGTTCGACGGTGCGGCTCTCGTACCCGGCGGTGACGGTCACCGTCGTGGGCAGGGCGTCGGCCTTCAGGTCGAACCACACCTCGACCCGGGTGACCCGGGTCGGGTTGGCGAGGCCCAGCTCGACCCACTGACGGTTGCTGACCGAGTACGGTGCGGACTGCCAGGAGGTTGCCGGGTCGCCGTCCATCGCCGCGTACGGTTGGTGCTCGGGGCGGGCGCCGCCGGGGGCGTCCACCTGAGAGCGTGCGGTCGATGCGCGGATCGCGCTGATGCCCTCGAAGCGGGCGACGGTGGACTGCTGTGCCCCCCACTCGGGCAGGTAGTCGTGCGCGGGTGCCGCCACCTCGAAGGTGTCGTCGGCGGTGAGAGTCTGGGACGCGTTGTCGCGTAGTCGGCCGAACGACACGTCCCGCCTGCGCAGCCCGTCGGTCATCACGACGGGTCCGACGACGCCGGCGGCCGGCGCGTCTCCCGCCAGGACCGTGGGTGCGGAGCCGAGCAGCCCTGCCTCGGCGAGGTCGAGGAGCGATTCGGGGCCGCCCACCACGGTCGTCACGTCGTCACTGTCGTACGCGACCACCGGCTCGCCGGGCCGGTCGACCCGGTAGACCTCCAGCGCCCGGACGGGCACGTCGAGCCCCTGGTCGCGGAATTCGTCCGGGGACGAGGGCCCACCGCGTAGGGGACCGAAGGAGGTGACGCGGGTCAACCCGGGTGAGCGCTCCAGTGCCTGGCGTACCACTGCCGGGCGGGCCGTGTCGGAGCGACCGTGGTCGAGGTCGGCGCGGAACAGGACGTGGCTGATCCCGGAGCGGGCGAGCAGGTCCGCCAGGCCGGTCGAGCCGGAGCCGGTGGCGAGCGTCGACTCGATCGCGTCCAGCAGCCGGATCGTGGTCGGTGGGGTGAAGGGGATGGCGTTGCGTACCGCCCACCGACTGTTCAGCAGCGGTTGGGTGATCTCGTCGGTGGTGCTGCCCCAGTCGTACGACGGGAAGCGCGCCCCGGGTACGACGAGGACGCGCCCGCGCCCGGTGTTCGCGTCGAGCCAGTTGGCGGCCTCGTGCCAGTAGCCGGGCACCTCCTTGACGTTGTCCGACGGGGCGAGACCACCGGCGAGCGCGGGCGTGGCGACCGCCGTGACGGCGACCATGGCCGCGCCGGCCGTGAGCCAGGCGCGTGCGGCGGCTCGTGGGCGGTGCGGCGCGGGCGCGGTGCGTGCCGCGCGAACGGCCAGGCCGATCAGGTGCGCCATGCCCAGGGCCAGGGGCAGACGGAGCAGGACGTCGAACTTGTGCACGTTACGCAGCGGGGCACCGACGCCGTCGAGGAACTCCCGCTGTGGCCCGGCGAGGATGTTCGGCAGGTCACCGATGTGCCCGAGGCCGACGAGCGCGGCCCCGAGCACCAGACCGGTGATGAGGAACCGACGGTGCGGCATCCCGCGTCGGGACAGCCCGAGGACACCGAGGGCGGCGACCGCCAGGGTGGCGGCGACCAGTAGCGCCTCGTTGGCGAGCCGTGCACCGGACGGGATCGTCGGTCCGAACGGCGAGGCCAGGTAGGCGACCCAGTAGGAGGCGCCCCGGAGCGTGGTCACCGCGTCGGTGACGCTGGTGGTGTTCCGGGCGGTCTCGATGTAGTCCAGGAAGGGTGGGCTGTACCGCCCGAGGACCAGCAGCGGAATCAACCACCACGCCGTGGCCAGGGCCACCGCGCCGCACCAGGCGACGATGGCGGTGACGCGGCGGCGTACGGGCTGGAGGGCGGCGAGCCAGAGCAGGGCGAGCGGCACCACCGCGAACACGGCTGTGGCGTTGACTCCGCCGGCGCAGGCGACGGCGAGGGCCGACCCGGCGACGGCGCGTCGCAGCGGGGTGCCGTGGGCCAGACCGACCAGCGGGATGAGCACCCAGGGGGCGACGGCGCTGGGCCAGGCCTCCACCGAGGACCACCCGAGTTGGGTGAGGATGCGGGGTGACAGCGCGAAGGCGACACCGGCGATCATGCGTCCGGCCGGTGTGCCGATGCCGAGCCTGCCCGCCAGCCGCACCGCACCCAGGTAGGCGACACAGAAGAGCAGCGCCCACCACAGCCGCTGGACCACCCACGGCGCGAGGCCGAGTTTCGATCCGAGCAGGAAGAACGGCCCCATTGGCCAGAGGTATCCGTACGCCTGGTTCTGGAGCTGGCCGAACGTGCCGTTGGGGTCCCACAGGTGCAGGGAGCGGAGTAGCCACCCGGCTGGGTTGACGTTCAAATCGACCTTGGTGTCGGGGACGATCTGACCCGGGGCCTGCTGGAAGGCGAGGGCGGTGAGAGCGATGCAGATGGTCAGGTGCCGGAACCGCCGGGCCGTGTGCCGGGTACGGCTGGACCCCGGCGCGGCGCCACTGGTCACCTCTGCACGCATTTCGGCTCCTGTCTTCGCTGGCCGGACGCGCACCTGCAACCGACGACTGTCGCGCGACGTTATCCGGACCGGGCACGGACGGGCGACCAGGGGCGCTGCGAGGGCGTTATCGGGAGAACGGCCGTCCCCACGGCGTGTAAGCGTGTGGCAGGCTGCCGACCATGTCAATGCCAGAAGCTGAGGCCGAGACGCATCCGGAAGGCGTCGCTTCCGATGGCGATCGACCGGGGCCCATCGGCCGGTGGCTCCGCGCCGACCGCGTCCGCGCCGTAGCGGTCGCCCTCATCGTCGTGTCCGTCGCCTGGCGCGCCGGGCTCGCCACCCGTGGCTGGTTCTCGCAGGACGAGTTCGTCATCGCCGCCCAGGTCCTCGACACCCGGCTGGACGCGGACTATCTCCTGCGTACCTTCAACAACCACCTCATGCCCGGCGGCCTGCTGGTGGCGTGGGCGATGGTGCGGGCGGCGGGCTTTGTCACCTGGCCGTGGGTGCTGCTGCTGGCGGTCGGTCAGGCGGCGACCGGGATCGCCGTCTACCGGCTGCTGCGTGATCTGCTCCGGCCAGGCTGGGGGCTGCTCATCCCGCTGTGCCTGTTCGTGTTCAGCCCGCTGACGCTTGAGGTTTCCTCGCTGTGGCTGGTCGGGTTGCTCGTGCTGCCGATGCAGTTGGCCCTGGTCATGGCGGTGACGGCCCAGGTGCGATACGTGCGGACCGGCCGCCTGCGGCACCTCGTGACGGTCGCGTTCTGGCTGGTGTTCGGTCTGCTCTTCGACACCAAGTCCCTGCTGATCGTGCCGCTGCTGTTCCTGCTGACCGTCTTCCTCTTCACGTCCGGTCGCGCGTGGCGCAGCCTGGTGACGGCGATCCGTCGGCACTGGCCCGCGTGGCTGATGCTCGGCGTGCTCTCGGGCGCATATCTGGCGTTCTATCTGACCCGACCCGCCCGCGAGCTGGACGAACCCACGTCCGGCGGTCAGGTCCTCACCTTCCTCGGTGACCTGGTCGGCAAAACCATGGCACCGGGTCTGCTCGGGGGCCCCTGGCGCTGGACCTACGCCGGCGACGGTCCCCCGCTCGTGGACCCGTACGACATCGCCAAGTGGTTGTCCTGGGCGCTGCTGGCGACGCTCGTCGTGATCACCGTGCGGCGACGCCCGTCGGCCGGGCGGGCCTGGCTGCTGCTCGCCTCCTACCTTGGGCTGGTCGCCGCGCTCTTCGGCGTCACCCGGCTCGGTGGCCCGCTCGGCCCGGTGGTCGGCATCGTCCCCCGGTACGTCGCCGACGTGGTGCTGGTCGCCGCGATCTGTGTCGGTGCGGCCCTGCTGGGGACGAAGGACACCGACGAGGACGAGGTGTCCGCGTGGCCGGTCCCGACGGTCCTGCGGGAGCCGGGTGCCTTCGCGGTCGGCCTGGTCTCGATAATCGTCGTCCTGGCCACCATCGGGGTGGGCACGCTGTGGAGCACGGCCCGTTTCGGGGACAACTGGAGTACGAAGTACGGACGGGACTACCTCGCGACGGCCCAGGCCGAGCTTGCCGTCGCACCGCCGGGCACCGTCTTCCTGGACACCGCCGTCCCGGATCGTGTCGTCGCCGGTTACTTCTGGCCGGACAATCTTCAGTCGCACTTCTTCCGCCCGGCCGAGCGCCGGCCGACCTTCGTGACGGAGGCCGCGCGACCGTCGATGTTCGACGACTTCGGCCGGATTCATCCGGTCGTGGTGCAGGGGCAGAAGATCGTGCCCGGTCCGGTGCCCGACTGCGGGCACCTGGCGGAGGGCGGCCGGCCCACGCGGATCCCGTTGGACGGGCACCTGGTGGAGTGGCCGTACGTGGTGCACTTCGGCTACCTCAGCTCGGGCGACTCGACGGCGCTGTTCCGGCTCGGGGACGCCACGCGGGAGATCACGCTGCGGCGCGGGCTTAACGACGTCTTCTTCCTGTTGGAGGGCGCCGGGGACGCTGTCGAGGTCACCGTGAGCACGCCGGGGGTCGGGGTGTGCACCCAACTGATCACCGTCGGCCGGGCGGTGCCGGCACCGTGAATGGTTGAGCGGACCGCCGGTGTCCCGTCCCCACCGGTCCGGCGGGGGCGGGACACGCTGCCGCTCTACGCCGTCGCGGCGGTTGTCACGGTGCTGGTGCTGGCACCGCTGGGGGCGCCCGGCTACGCGCTGCTGTACGACATGGTGTTCGTACCCCGGCAGCCGCTGAGCTGGGATCTTGTCGCCCCGGCGCAGAGTCTGCCTCGGGCGGTGCCGATGGACGCACTGGTTTCCCTGATCACCCAGTTGGTGCCGGGCTGGTTGGTGCAGCGGCTGGTGCTCGGCGGGGCGGTCCTCCTGGCGGCGGTCGGCGCCGGCCGGCTGGTGCCGACCGACCGGCGCGCGGTCCGGCTGTTCGCCGCGGTGGCGTACGCGTGGACGCCCTACCTCGCCGAGCGCCTGTTGATCGGGCAGTGGGGTCTGTTGCTCGCGTACGCCGCGCTGCCCTGGTTGGTGCGGGCGGCGCTGGATCTGCGGGCGGGACGCGATGGCGCGCTCGCCCGGGTGGTGCTCGCCGCCGCTCCCGCCGCGATCACGCCGACCGGCGGGTTGATCGCGTTGGGCGCGGTGCTGCTGCTGGTGTCGGACCGGGCGCATCCGCGTCGGTCGGCGCTGGCGTTGGCCGGTGTCGGGATGCTGAACGCCCCCTGGGTGATTGCGGCCCTGGTCACCGGTGCCGGCGGTTCCTCCGACCCGGCGGGGGTGGCGGCGTTCGTGGCGCGTTCGGAGAACTGGGCCGGCCCGCTGGTGGCGCTCGCGGGCACCGGCGGCATCTGGAGTGCACAGGCCACGCCCGCGAGCCGCGCCGCACCGCTGGTGCCGCTGGCGACCCTGGTGCTGCTGATGCTGGCCGGTGTCGGCGCGGGCCTGCTGCGGCGTCGGCTGCCCCCGGGTGCGGCGGTGCGGCTGGGGGTGCTCGCCGGGATCGGCTGTCTCCTCGCTGCTTTCGGGGTGCTCCCGGGCGGGGACGCCGCGTTGCGCTGGGCGGTGGTGCACCTGCCGGGTGCGGGGCTGCTCCGCGACGGCCAGAAGTTCCTGGCCCCGTACGCGCTGTTACTGGTGGTGTGCGCGGCGCTGGGTGCCGAGCGGCTGGTGGCCCGGGTTGACCGGGAGGTGGCGGGGGTAATTCTGGTCGGCCTGCTGCTCCTGCCGGTGGCCGTCATGCCGGACCTCGCGTTCGGCGGTGCCGGCCGGATTCGTCCGGTGAGCTATCCGGCGGACTGGCAGGCGGTGGCCGAGCGGGTGGCCGGTGAGCCGGGGGAGATCCTCGCGCTGCCGTTGTCCGCCTACCGGGCCTATTCGTGGAACCCCGGACGGGTCGTCCTGGACCCGGCGCCCCGCTTTCTGCCGGGGACGGTGCTGACCGACGACACACTCCGGGTTGGCGACGTCGCGGTGGCCGGGGAAAATCCACGGCTCCGCGAGGTGCGCCAGGTGTTGGCCGACGGGCGTCCCGTCTCGGCCACCGGTGTGCGCTGGGTGGTGGTGCAGCACCAACTACCCAGCCAGGTGGACCCGGCGACCCTCCGCGACCTCCAGGTCGTCCACGAGGGACCGTTCCTCACTCTCTACCGCAATCAGGCTGTTCTGCCCCAACGGGCCCCGCCGGAACACGGCCCGTGGGCCGTCGTGATGGCGCTTGGTGCTGCCCTTCTGGTGGTCCTCGCTGCCGCCGTTTCGGCACTACACCGGCGCCCTACCGCGTGGTAACGTCCGCTCGCACGTCTCGCCATTGGAGGATTGGCATGCGTAGAGCTCTGACCCTGGTCGTGTCCGGCCTGGTGGCGGCGTTGCTGGGGATCCTGGCCCTCGGCGGGCTGTCGGCCGCCGCAACCGCCACCGACGAAGAGGCGGCCAGCAAGGCCAAGACCGTTTCGGAAGCGGCCAAGCGGGCCGGAAAGAAGGACCCGTACGCCCCCGAGGTTTACGGCGACAGGTAGGACGGCTCGCCCCGCTGCTGCACTGGGCGGGGCGACTCCGCACCCTCCAGCAGGGCCGCGAAGCGCCCACCCGCAATCTGCCAGGTGAAACTCGCCGCGTGCTCCCGGGCCTGGGCGCCCATCTCGCGCCGCAGCTCATCGTCGTGCAGAAGCGTGTGCACCTTCGCCAGGTAATCGTCGATGTCGTCGGCCAGCAGGCCGGTGCGCCCGTCGACGACCGCTTCGGCAACCCCGCCCGCCTGACGGAACGCCACCGTTGGTGTGCCCGCCGAACCTGCCTCCACAATGGTCAGACCCCAGCCCTCCTTCAATGACGGGGTGAGGGCGACCCAGGCCGAGGCGAGCAGGGCGGCCTTCTCCTCCTCCGTCACGAAGCCCCGGAAATCCACTCGCTCGGAGATGTTCAGCTCTGCGGCGAGTTCGCGCAGGTGCGACTCCCACCAGCCCTGGCCGGCGATGACCAGCCGCAGTTGGGGCAGCTCGTCGGCGAGGGCCGCGACTGCCCGCAGTGCCACCTCCACCCGCTTGTGTGGCACCAGCCGGTTCAACGTCACGAGCAGGGGGAACGTCGACCGTTCGGCGTCTGTGCGGGGCAGTTCCGGGGTGCCGTTGTGCACCACGGCGACCTGCTCCGGCGGTACGCCGAGCACGGCCAGTTCTCGGCGGGTGGCCTCGGAGACGGTGACGTACCGGCACCGCTGGTAGACGCGCACGGCGAGCGACGACTCGATCCACCAGCCGAACCGGGCGGCCCACTGTGGCAGGACCACCGGCCACTGCTCGCGATGCACGTGGTGGATCAGCTTGACCACCGGGCGCCGCGCCCACAGCGGGGCGAGAAACGGCAGTCCGTTGCAGACGTCGACCAGGATGTCGGGCCGGCCGCCCCGGCGGGTCGACAGCGGGCCCACGCCCAGCGCGCCGGCCACGTAGCAGAGCGCCGCCCAGAGGTAGACGGTGTGCCGGCCGCCGCGCCGGACCAGCCGTACGCCCGCCTCGTTGACCTCGTCGGCGGGAGCCTGGCTGTGGGCGGCGCAGAAGAGGGTGGCGCGGAAACCGAGGGCCACCAGCTCGGCGGCGACCCGCTCCACGTACACCTCGGAACCGCCACCCTCGGGGTTACGGGTGTCTCGCCAGTTGAGGAACAGCACGTGTCCGGGCATGCCGAAGCTACGCTCCACGCGAACCCTACTCTCAGGTAATTTAGGGACGCGCGTCACACTAGGGGCTGGGCTGCCGGCCGGCAATGCCCCGTTGGGCCAGCGCTCGCCGGCTCAGGGCCGGCCCGACGGCCCCACTGCGAGCCGAGCAGTTGCAGAGGCCGTTCGACGCTGTAGTAGCTGACCGCGGCGTACGCCAGACCGAAGACCATGGTGAGGGCGAAGGTGTTGAGCAGCCCGCCGGTGAACAGCGGTCGGTCGTCGAGCAGGTAGATGAGTTCGATGACCAGCGGGTGCCACAGGAACAGTCCGTACGACACGGTGCCGAGCCACCGAGCGGACGTGCTGCCGAAGACCCCCTTGACCCGACTCGGTCCACCGAAGGCCACCGGGATCAGGATCAGAGCCGCGATCGTGAGGTACAGGGCAAGCTTGACCGCGAACTCGGCGGCTGTCGGACCGGCGAGGTCGCGGGGGCCGGCGACCGGCGTCGTCGCGATCGCCATCAGGGCGACTGCCGCCGCCCAGCAGGCGACCGGTGCCGAGGCGAGGTCGTCCAGTACGCGGAAGGCGGCAGGCGCGGTCCCGGTGCGCAGGGCGACGTGCGCCGCCGCCAGTGCCATGCCCGCGCCGAACCAGGCCCCGTACGACGGGAGCCACATGGTGTGCAGGGCGGTGTCGAGCCAGCCGAACGCCATCATGGTGAGCCACCCCGCGGTCACCAGCACACCCCCGCTGACGATCAGGACGGTTCGGATGGGACGCCAGGACCGGCCCACGGCGAGCACGGCGATCAGCGGCAGGACCAGGTAGAACGCAACCTCGGTGGCAAGGCTCCAGGTCTGGCTGAGCCCGTAGCGCAACTGGCCAGACCCGTAGATCTGGGTGAAGGTGAGGTGGCGGATCCAGTCGCCGGCGGACGCCGGCCGGTTCTGTGGCAGGACGATGAGGCAGACCACCACCGCCAGCCAGTAGGCGGGCAGGATCCGTAGTGCCCGCCGCCAGAGATACCGCCCGGCGCGCGGCCGGGCCCGGCCGGTCGCGGCGCTGAGGGCCCACGGCCGGAACAGCAGAAACCCGGAGAGTACGAAGAAGACGGCGACGCCGACGTCCAGGCGAGCCAGCCAGCCGCCCCATGTGGTGTTCATGGTGACGGCGGTCTGGAACCCGACGTGGTGACCGACGACCGCCACGGCGCCGATCGCTCGCAGCGCGTCGAGGGCGGGGAGTCGGCCGGTTACCGAGTGCTCCGAAACTGTTGGCGCGGCGGCTGTGGACATCTGGACATCCAGGGGATCGCTTTGAAGGTGACCGGGGAGTAACCTCCCGCCATGTTAAGGATCGGGTGCCCCGGACAACAGGTCGTAGGGCGGCAGGTTACAGGAGGATGAGTGAAGCTTCGCGTGGGCGCCGCGCTCTTCGGGCTCGGTGTCTTATTGCTGGTCTTCGCGGCCGGGCTGCCGTTCTATGTGGCCCCTGCCGTGACCAAGCTCCCATATGATCTTGAACCAACGACGTCCATCGCTGAGGCGAAGAACGCCACGTTCCTGAAGATCACCGCAAGCGGAAGTTCAGTGAGCATCGAGGTCCCGCAGGGCGACCTGGTGTCCAACGTCGAGGTCATTCCGCAGCCCGACGACACGAAGGACCGGCTGCCCAAGGAGCTCAAGGGCGACGCGGTGATCTGGGACGTCTACCAGACGGTCAGGCGTACCGACAACGAGGATGTGGTCAGCCAGTACAGCACCGAGCTGGCTCTCTACCGGATCTCCGGCGCGGCCGCCCCGTGGAAGGACCAGTGGCTCAACGAGACCGGCGCGGATCAGACCCCGGTCGGCAACGTGAGCTACTCCGGTCAGATCTACAAGTTCCCGTTCGACACGGGAAAGCGGGACTACCAGGTTTTCGACCGTGACCTGAAGCGGGCCCTCCCGGCGAAGTTCACCGGGACCGAGAAGGTCAAGGGCATCGACGCGTACCGCTTCGAGCAGCGGATCGAGAACGAGGTGCTGGCCACCCCGGAGAGCAGCATCCAGACGCTGGTCGGCAAGTTCGCACCGGGCGCCACCAGCGGTCAGATCGTCTACAGCAACACCCGCACGCTCTGGGTCGACCCGGTGACCGGCTCCTACGTGAACGTCCGGGAGCAGCAGCACAAGGAGTTGCGCCCGAACACCGGCTCCCCCACGGTGCTGCTGGACGCGGACTTCAACTACACCGACGACACGGTCAGTCGCAGTGTCCAGACGGTCAAGGACAACCGCTTCAAGATCGGCCTGATCAGTTTCTGGGGTCCGATCGCGGCCGGTGTCCTTGGTCTGATCGCCCTCGTCGTCGGCGTGTGGCTGGTGACCCGACCCGAGGGCGGCGCCGCCCGGCACCGCGCCGAGCCGCCGGTCGTCGCTCCGGTTGCCGACCCGACTCCAACCCGAGTGGACCAGGAGCCGGTACGCGACACGGACACCGTCGAGCAGCCCAAACCCCAGCCTGTGGGCGGTCCGCTGACTGACGAGATCCCGCCGGCGTCGACGAACTGGAAGTCCGAGGATCCGACGGTGCCGACCCAGCGTCCGGCACCCGGCGAGGTGGAACAGCGCTAACGGGTACGACAGGAAGCACGACCGAGGGGTGGACCGCGACGAGGTCCACCCCTCGATCATGTGGCAAAAGGTGCGACCTGCGGGGAACGCGCAGCTGCGCGCGTCGGCGGACTCGTCGTACCGCCGTCGCGCACAGCCGCCGCCGGTTCAGAGCCGGGCCAGCGCCTGGCGCAGCGGGTCGAGACCCAGCGCACCCAGGTCCAACGCCTGCCGGTGGAATTCCCGCAGGTCGAAATCTGCACCCTTGCGGGCCTTGGCGTCCTCGCGGGCCTGGAGCCAGATCCGCTCACCCACCTTGTACGACGGTGCCTGCCCCGGCCAGCCCAGGTAGCGGTTCAGCTCGAAGCGCAGATTCTCGTCCGGCATCCGGCAGTGCGCCCGCATGAACTCCCAGCCCAGTTCGGGCGTCCACCGCTCACCCGGGTGGAAGCCGAAGGGATTGTCCTTCGGGATCTCCAGCTCCAGGTGCATACCGATGTCGACGATCACCCGTGCTGCGCGCATCGCCTGGCCGTCGAGCATGCCCAGCTTGTCGCCCGGGTCCTCCAGGTAGCCCAGCTCGTCCATCAGCCGCTCCGAGTAGAGCGCCCAGCCCTCGCCGTGCCCGGAGACCCAGCAGAGCAGCCGCTGCCAGCGGTTGAGCAGGTCGGCCCGGACGGCGGTCTGCGCCACCTGGAGGTGGTGACCTGGCACGCCCTCGTGGTAGACCGTGGTCACCTCCCGCCAGGTGGAGAAGTCGCTGATGCCTTGCGGCACCGCCCACCACATCCGCCCCGGGCGGGAGAAGTCCTCACTCGGGCCGGTGTAGTAGATGGCACCGTCGCTGGTCGGGGCGAGGCAGCACTCGATGCGCCGGACCTGCTCCGGAATGTCGAAGTGGGTGCCGTGCAGCTCGGAGATCGCCTTGTCGGCGAGCGCCTGCATCCAGTCCCGGAACGCCTCCTTGCCCTGGATGGTCCGGGCCGGGTCGGCGTCCAACGTGGCCACGGCTTCGTCGACGGTGGCACCGGAGCCGGCGATGCGCCCGGCGACGACCCGCAACTCCGCCTCCAGGCGGGCCAGCTCCGCGAAGCCCCAGGCGTACGTCTCGTCCAGGTCGACCCGGGCACCGAGGAAATACTGCGAGGCGAGCTCGTAGCGCTCGCGGCCGGCGGCCTGCTTGTCACGCCCGTGCGGGGCCAGCTCGGTACGCAGGAACTGGCCGAACTCGGCGGTCGCCGCGGTCGCCGCCGCCGCACCCCGCCGCAACTCGGCGTCGAGCGTGCCCTCGGCGCCCAGCCGCTCGACCAGCCCGTGGAAGAAGTTGTCCCCGGTCGGATCGACCCAGATGTCGCACTGCTTGGCCACCTCGACCAGCTGCACCTTCGAGCTGATCTCGCCGGCGGCGAGCGCCTCGCGCAGCGTGGTCTTGTAACCCTCCAGCGCGCCGGCGAAGCCGTTGAGCCGAGCGGCGATGTTGGCCTGCTCATCGTTGGTCGCGGTCGGCATCAGGTCGAACACCATGCGGATCTCGTGCAGGCCGCTGGTGATCACGCTGACCTCGCTGGTCACCTCGCCGGCGTCGTAGCGGGCCAGGTCCAGGCCGAGCCGTTCCTGCATGGCCTCCTTGGCGGTCTGTTCCGACTCGGTATCCGGCTCGGTCACCGCCAGCTCGGCGAGTGTCCGGCGGGTCAGGTCCGCACGCGCTCGGTAACCCTCGGGCGAGAGGTCGTCGAGTTGGTCGTCATGGCCGGCGATGCCGACGTAGGTTGCACCGGTGGGGCTCAAAGGCGCCCACTCGGCCACGTATCGGTTGGCGAGTTCATCAATTCGTCCCACGCTGCGACCCTACGTGACCACCATGCCCCCGTGTCGACGACGTTTGCGGTGTTCAAGCCACAGGTTGCGACAGTGTGCAACGTCCGAAAGGCGCGCGACTTTGTCGGACGGCTACGGCAGAGTGTCAGGGGTGACCACCGATACCACTCCTGACAAGGCACCCATTCGTGCCTGGCTGCCGGGCTTCGCCGCCCTCGCCGCGATCTGGGGTTCCAGCTTCCTTTTCATCAAGGTCGGGGTAAGCGAGCTGCACCCGGTCCAGCTCACCCTCTACCGGGTCGTCGCCGGCGCATTGACCCTGCTGGTGGTCCTCGCCGTGCTGCGCGACCGGCTGCCCCGCGAGCCGCGGGTCTGGGCGCATCTGGCTGTCGTCGCCGCGTTCGGTGTGGCGGTGCCGTTCACCCTCTTTGGCTACGGTGAGCAGCGGGTCGAGTCGATGCTGGCTGGCATCTGGAACGCCACCACACCACTGATCGTGCTGCCGTTGGCGGTGCTGGTCTTCCGCACCGAGCGGCTGACCGTGCGTCGGGCGGTCGGGCTCGGGATGGGTTTCCTCGGCGTGCTGGTGGTGCTCGGGGTCTGGGAGGGCGTCGGCGGGGCGCACTTCACCGGGCAGCTGATGTGCTTCGGCGCGGCCGCCTGCTACGGCGTCAGCATCCCCTACCAGAAGCGGTTCGTCGCTGGCAGCACGCATTCCGGCCTGTCGCTCTCCGCCGCGCAGCTGCTGCTCGCCGCTGGGCAACTGGCCATCGTCACCCCGTTCGTCGCCGGCATGCCACCGCTGCCCACCGAGCTGTCGACGGGGGTGGCGGCAAGCGTGCTGACCCTCGGCGCGCTCGGCACGGGGCTCGCATTCGTGATCAACATGCGCAACATCCGGGTAGCCGGCGCGAGCACCGCGTCCACCGTCACGTACGTGATCCCGATCTTCGCGGTGCTGATCGGTGCCGTGGCGCTCGACGAGCGACTCAACTGGCACCAACCGGTCGGCGCGCTCATCGTGCTGCTCGGGGTCGCGGTCTCCCAGGGTGTGATCGGCCGGCGGCGTCCCCGCCCCGTCGTCGGCGTCCCCGCCGTGCCGGCAGCCGAGCCGGCAGCCGAGCCGGCCACCCAACGCTGACCCACGAGCGGCGCCGATCAGGGCCGATCGTGCGTCCAGGCCACCAACTGCTTCGCCGACCAGGTGTTGACGACCCGGTCGGCCGGGACGCCAGAGCGTGCGGCCCGCTCGCAGCCGAACCGCTGCCAGTCGAGTTGGCCGGGCGCGTGCGCGTCCGTGTCGATGGCGAACCGGCAACCAGCCTCCAACGCGCGGCGGATCAGGCGCTTCGGCGGATCCTGCCGCTCCGGCCGGGAGTTGATCTCGACGGCGGTGTCGTGCTCGGCGCAGGCGGCGAAGACCGCGTCCGCGTCGAAGTCACTCTCCGCCCGAGTCCGGGCGCGGTGCCCCCGGTCGCCCGGACCGGTCACCCCGACCGGGCGGGACGACACCATCCGGCCGGTGACGTGGCCGAGGATGTCCAGGTGCGGGTTGGCGACCGCGGTCAGCATTCGCCTGGTCATCTTCGACCGCTCGTCGCGCAGGCCGCTGTGCACCGAACCGACCACCACGTCCAGCCGGGCCAGCAGCTCATCGTCCTGATCCAGCGAGCCGTCGGCGAGGATGTCCACCTCGATCCCGGTGAGGATCCGGAAACCCTCGGGCAGCGCCGCATTGACCTGCGCCACGTGGTCGAGCTGCCGGCGCAGCCGGTCCGCGGTCAGCCCCCGGGCCACCTTCAGTCGTGGCGAGTGGTCGGTCAGCACCATGTACTCGTGGCCCAACTCCACCGCGGCCAGGGCCATCTCCTCGATCGGTGAGCCGCCGTCGGACCAGTCCGAGTGGGTGTGACAGTCGCCCCGCAGGGCGGCACGTAGCGCCGCCGCCTCGGCATCCAGATCGCTGCCCTCGGTCGCCACCAGCCGGCGCAGGTAGACCGGCTCCTCACCCGCCAGCGACTCGGCCACGCAGCGAGCCGTGACGTCCCCGACCCCGGCCAGCCTGGTGAGCGTGCCGTCGCCGGCCCGCTCGGTCACCTCGGCCGCAGGCAGGCCCGCCAGCGCCTTCGCCGCCGACCGGAACGCGCGTACCCGATAGGTGGCCTCGTTCGCCCGCTCCAGCAGGAACGCGATCCGGCGCAGGTCGGCGATGGGGTCCCGGGCCTTCATCCCACCGAACCTAGTCGGTGTCGGGCCGGTCAGGGAGCCTTCGGGCACCCGTGTCTGCCTTGCCACCTGGTGACCTCGGCGGCCGGTTCCCGGTTGCCGCCACGCCGCCAGGAATCCAGGTAGCGCGCCGGCCAGAGCACCCCGCGCCGGATCCACCAGCCGTCCTTGCCCGCACACGGCGGCGAGATGCCGAAGTGCACGTGGCAGACGTTGTTCGCGTTGCCGGTGCGACCCACCTTGCCGAGCTGCTGCCCGGCGCGGACGCGCACCCCGGCGTCGACGCCACTGGACACGACGCTCAGGTGCGAGCCGTAGTAGCGCACCCCGTCGTCGCCGAGCAGAGAGACCGACAGGCCGCCGTTCTCCGGACCCTGCGGCCCACGCTTGGTGTACCGGTCGACGCGGCTCACCTCCAGCACCGTCCCGTCGGTCACCGCGACGAATGACTCACCGCAGTCGGCGAACAGATCCGTGGCCGGGTACGCCCCATGCGTCGGGTGATAGTCCACGTTGTCGGCGCGTACTGGGAAGACATGCCGAAGCCCGGTGCGGGGTGCCGTCGCCGACGGCCTGGCCGACGACGGTGCCAGGGTCGGGCCGGTTGTCGTCGGCGTGGCCGACGGGGCCGCTGGCTGCACGGCGGTCGCCCAGACCTCCGGCGGCGTCGGTGCGGCACCGTCGGCCGGCACCCCCGGCCGGGTGGTCGCGCAGCCGGCGGCCAGCACCGGGGCGAGCAGCAACAGGATCGGGTACGCCGGACGCGCGCGGCGGCTGATCGTCGGCGAGGACATCCGGTCATCCTGGCAGAGCCGGTACCGTGGGCACGAGCGGCGCGCGTGAGGGGAGGGCAGCGACGGTGACCATCGCCCGACCCGAGCCTGGCCCGGAATCCGGTGCCACCGTGCACCCGGTGGCGCGTACCCCTTCGGGTCTCTTTCCGACCGGGCCACCACCCCGCCCCACCTACCGCGAGCCGCACCCGATCACCGGCGGCGGTGTCGCCGCTGGCGGCGGCGCGGCCGCCGGCTGGTTGGTGCTGTTCGGCCTGCTCGGCACCGATGTGACCACTTACGCGTGGTGGACGGTGGTGGCCGGCCTGCTGGCGTGGCTGACCGCGCTGGTGCTCGTTCGCCACGGCGACCGTGGCGTTGCCACCGGCGTCGCCATCGTCACGGCGGGTGGCTGGAGCATCGCCGCCGCCGTCGTGGCGGTCCGCTGGGCCACCAGCGGTGACTGGCCGCTGTGGTGAGCGGGTCGGACAGGCCCCGAAACGACTGCCGATGACTGCGCGGTGTGCCCGGTTGGCTGCGTAGCGAACGCCGTCTTGACGTGGCCGCCGAGACTCGGCACGCTCGGCACCATGGCCAGGACCACTCCGCGACAGGACCCCGATCGCAGCCGCCGCCGCCTGCAGTTGCTGGCCGAGTTGGCGGGCGCCCGGGCGGTCCGTCAGCGCAGTCGACCGCAGCGGCAGCGCACCGAGCGTCTGCGCGAGCTCATCGCCACCCGCCGTCGGGTAGCCGGCTGATCCAACTTTGTCAGGAATGACCGGCCCGTCGGGGCGTTGACGGGTCGCCTGCCGATCCGACCGGCTAACGTGCACGCGTAACGAGTCGACGCTGTGTCGAGGGCTATTGGGGGGACCGTGTCGTACTTCGCTGCGGCCGTTGTGCGCGACGACAGTGGCTGGACCGCCGCCGAGGTCAGCCTGCGTGGCGCCACCGACATCGACGAGGTCGCAGACCGGCTGCGTGACGTCGATCAAGAGGCCGACGTGTCGCTGCTCTTCGTCGAGGCCGACGACGCGTACCTGGTGATTCTGCGTCTCGACGAGGGCGAGGACCTGCGGGTGTTCGGTTCGGACTCCGCGTACGCCGAGGAGTCACCGCTCGGTTCGCTGCTGGTCGGTGACCTGAAGACCTCGGTCACCGGGCTCGACGGCGATGAGGAACCGCGCCCGGCGACCAGCGGTGACGAGGAGAGCGAGCAGCCCGTCGTCGACCCGGAGGCGGACCCGGTGGGTGATGCCGATCTGCTGGCCAACCTGGGCATCTCCGCGCAGAAGCTGCTGGCCCTGTGCACGCACGAGGGGATGCTGCCGGCGGACGTCACCGCCGAGATCTGCCAGGTGCTCGGCTGCGTGGACGAGGTCGAGGAACTGCGTGAGGTCTGAGCCAGCCGACGCCACCGATCCGTCGCTGGAAACGATCCGGCCGGGGCAGCCGACCCCCGGTGCGGTGGGTCGCGCCGGGCCAGGTGCCCACGAGGGCCTGGCCGACCTGGGCGGGGTCGGTCGGCGGCAGCGGCACGAGTCGTGGATGCGCCGCGCCCTGGAGGTCGCCGTCACGGGCCCTGCCAGCGCTGCCGCAGGCGCTACCGACGTCGACGACGTGCCGGTGGGGGCGGTGCTCTACGGGCCGGATGGGACCGAGTTGGCCATCGGACGCAACGAGCGGGAGCTGACCGGCGACCCCACCGCCCACGCCGAAGTGCTGGCCCTGCGCCGCGGTGCCGAGCGGACCGGCCAGTGGCGGCTGGACGGCTGCACCCTGGTGGTCACCCTCGAACCCTGCACCATGTGCGCGGGAGCGCTGGTCCTCGCCCGGGTCTCCACCGTCGTCTTCGGTGCCTGGGAGCCCAAGACCGGTGCGGCCGGATCGCTCTGGGACGTGCTGCGTGACCGCCGGCTCAACCATCGCCCCGAGGTCTACGGCGGGGTGCTGGAGGCCGAGACCGCCGCCGTCCTCCAAGCCTTCTTCCGCTAAAACCCCCCCGCCCCCTCCCCTCCCCCCCTTGTGCGTCGCCCGCCCCCCTGTGCGTCGATCTAGGGCATATCAGCGTGAGTTGATCTCTATGGGCGATGATTCTCCCTAGATCGACGGGCGGCGGTGACGGTGGCGAGGATGTATTCCGGGGAGTTGTACAGGTCCGCCGCGGTGAAGTAGCGCATTGCCCAGCCCTGTTGCTCGAGCCAGTTGTGGCGGATCCGATCCTGTCGCAACCTTTGGCGGTTGAGGTGGGATGAACCGTCGTACTCTGCGGCAATCTTGTGCTGTGGATCGCCCAGGTCAAGGCGGTAACGAACACGCCCTCTGCCGTCGAGCTCCGGCAACTGGGGTACGAAGTCCCTGATGCCTGCGTCAACCAGGAGCAGTCGAAGCTGGGTCTCCTGTCTGCACTCCGCTCGCCCGTCCGCGATCACCACCAACTCGCGAGCCTGCCGTACACCGCGTAGACCATCGTGCCGGCCAACTTCAACGAGCAGTTCTTCCGGTGTCACCGCACCGGCGAAGAGCGCGGCGTCGAGGACCGGCAGGGCGTCGAACCGAGGGAGCGTACGGGCGAGATCAACGGCGGCGCGCGCCGCCATCGCGCAGGGAAGGCCGAGGATGTAGACGGGGGGAATGGCTGGCAGGACCGTCTGGTGTGAGGTGATCCCTCGCCGCTGTGGGAAGGGGCACCCTGCGGGCGTGAGCAGGTGAACGTCGTCGGTCGGTGCAACCCCGAAGCCTTGAAGTTCGGCAGCGGTGTGGAAGCCCAGCATCGCGTCCGGGTTGTCCATCAGCGCGGCCCTCGCCCGACCCCACAGTCCCGGCAGGTCGGGACCGGAGATGTACCTGCCGTGGTACGGCCGATGCAGGCGCCCTCTGTTCAAGCGCCATTTGATCGTCCCTGCCGACAACCCGGCACCCACCAGCTGACGGTAGCGGGTCGGCTGCAGATCGATCGGTATCCGCCAGGGCAGCCCAGCCGCCTGCGAGTAGAGGTCCACGAGGGGAAACCTGCCGCACCCACCGCCGCTGCGCTCGCCCACGGCCGCGCCCTGTGGACAACCGAACGCCCCTGTGGACAACCCCCCACGCGCCCCACCCGCGTGCTAACGGCCCCACCCGCCCACCGGCAGCGCTCGCGCCCTCCCGGCGCCCAAACGCACCTCGTTGATCTAGGGCATATAGTCGTGATCCGAGATCCACTAGCAACGATATGCCCTAGATCAACGAGGTGGGGGCGGGGAGGGAGGGGAGGGAGGGGAGGGGGAGGGGGAGGGGGAGGGGTTAGTCCTTGCTGCTTCGCTCCGCGAAGCGGCCCTAATCGGGAGGAAGTAGGTCTACTTCCGAGTTAGGCGATGATTGTGTCGAGGGCGATCTCGACCATTTGACTGAAGGTCTGCTCGCGCTCCTCGGAGGTGGTCTTCTCGCCGGTCTTGATGTGGTCGCTGACGGTCAGCACGGTCAGCGCCCGGGCCTTGAACCGCGCAGCGATCGTGTAGAGCGCCGCCGACTCCATCTCCACCGCCAGCACGCCGTAGTCGGCGAGGGTGTCGTAAAGGTCCGGACGGTCGGTGTAGAAGGCGTCCGCCGCCAGGATCGGCCCGACGTGCATGGTGATGCCGCGCCGCTCAGCCACCTCGACCGACGTACGCAGCAGCCCGAAGTCCGCCACCGGGGCGTAGTCGATCAGACCGTCGAAGCGCATCCGGTTCATGTTCGAGTCCGTGGACGACCCGATCGCGGCCACCACGTCGCGCAGTTGCAGGTCGGTGCTGAGGGCGCCGCAGGAGCCGACCCGGATCAGCGTCTTCACGCCGTACTCGTTGATCAGCTCGTGGGCGTAGATGGAGGCCGACGGCATGCCCATGCCGGAGCCCTGGACGGAAACCTCGACGCCGTTCCAGCGGCCGGTGAAGCCCAGCATGCCCCGGACCGTCGAGTAGCAGGTGGCGCCCTCGAGGTAGGTCTCTGCGATCCACTTGGCCCGCAGCGGGTCGCCCGGCATCAGGACCCGCTCGGCGATCTCGCCCGGCTTCGCGCCGATGTGCGTACTCATGGCAAAGATCCTGCCAGGCCGGCTCGGGCGATACCGGTTCGGCGTCGGAACCGGCGGTCCTGTACCCTCGTCGGCGGTGGCGTGTCCGAGTGGCCTAAGGAGCACGCCTCGAAAGCGTGTGAGGGTTAACGCCCTCCGAGGGTTCAAATCCCTCCGCCACCGCTCGTGAAATGCGAAAACGCCCGGGGAGTCCGCGAGGACGAACCGGGCGTTTCGTCGTTGGTGTCCCCGGAACGGTTGCGAATTACGGGATGGTCCTGCCCGTTCGTCTCATTTCGGCAACCCGTGCGGCTGCCTATGGTGTCCAGGCGCCTACCGAAACGGGGTCTTCAATGCGGCGAAGCGTATCCTTTTTTGTCCTTCCGGCCGTTCTGGCCAGCCTGGCACTCAGTGTCCCGGCGGAGGCTGCGGAAGGCGTCCGGACCATCACCCGGGAGGGCGTGGTTCTTCAGCACCACAGGGTGTCCTGGATGAAGACGATGACCCGGTTGCGGGGCACGGGTGCCGGCCGCTCCGACTTCGACGGTGACGGCATCGACGACATCGCGGCCACGGGCGACCCGTTCTATTACAACTTGCCGCTGGTCCCGGCCGGTGTGGTCACCGTGCGCTACTCCTCGGCCCCGCACGTCGACTACCTCATGGGGGTCGTGCCGGGCGATGGCGGCTCCGTCGCGTTCGGGATGGCCCTCGTGGCGGGGGACTTCAACGGCGACCGTTACGACGACCTGGCAATCGGCAACCCCGACGAGCCGGATCCCAAGAACAAGACCCACGCCGGCGGGGTCTGGGTCATCCCTGGCAGCGGCACTGGCCTGGTGGTCGACGCGGCAATCCACTTCACCCAGGATTCGCCGGGTGTTCCGGATAGTCCGGAGAGCTTCGACCAGTTCGGTGGTGCCCTCGCAGCCGGCGACATCAACGGGGATGGCCGCGAGGACCTCGCCATCGGCGCCTGGGGCGAAACGATCGGAAGCAAGGCGATGGCTGGCGCGGTCACCGTCCTCTTCGGTGGGTCGGCCGGCCTCACGGCCACCGGCGCCCAGCACCTTCAGCAGGACCTGGCCTCGGTGCCCGGCGCGGCCGAGGCCAACGACCAGTTCGGCTACACGCTCGCCATCGGGAAGGTCGACAACAACCGTTACCACGACCTGGTCATCGGCGCTCCTCGGGAGAACGACGGCGTGAGCTGGGACGGCAGCGGCATGGTCACCCTGATGTGGGGCTCGCCGAGTGGTGTGTCGTCCACCGGTGCCACCTCGGTCACCGGTGCGGCCATCGAGCCCAACGATGGGACCGGCACCATCGCCTGGTACCTGGGTGATGCGCTCGCGATCGGCGACGTGAACGGCGACGGGCTGGGCGAGGTGATCGTCGGAGCCTCCGGCGCGCAGACCCCGCACATCAATGGCGGCCTCATCGCGGCCTTCACCGGCCGCTCCGGTGGCCTGTCCAGCAGCGCGGTACAGGTCATCACGCAGCGTACGTCAGGCGTACCGGGCGACCCTGGGGACGACGACCGCTTCGGTGGTGCGCTGGCGGTCGGCGACGTGACCGGCGACGGTAGAGCCGACGTGCTGGTCGGTGCTCCTGGCGAGGACATCGGCTCGCAGGTCGCGGCCGGCAGCGTCACCCTGCTCAAGGGCTCCGCCGGCGGGCTGACGGGGGCCGGTGCGCAGGCGTTCGACCAGAACCACCCGGCCGTCCCGGATGGGTCCGAGAGTGGGGACAAGTTCGGCTCCACCATCGCCCTGCTGAACCTCGACGGCACCGGCGGGCTCGACGCCGTCGCGGCGTCTCCTGGGGAAGAGGTGGGCGGTGACTATGCCGGATATTCGTCCGGGGTCATCAATCCGTTCTACGGCTCAGCCGGCGGGCTCGTACCGCAAAACAGGACGTGGAGTGGTCTGTCTCTGCGGACGGAGGTCGTCTGGCCCCTGCGCCACGGTCTCCGGATCGCCGGGCCGCAGAGTGGCGGCCCGATCTTCTGAGCCGTGCACAGCAACGCCCGGTCGATCCGCGAGGATCGACCGGGCGTTTCCGCTTCTTAGAGCTGCTGCTGGCCGCCGACTGATTTCGCCACAGCGCACTCGTACGACTTCTGGCGGTCGCTCCGCGGCTGATGCCATCGCCAGCCCGGACGCGACGGGTGGGTCGGTCCACGGTAGATCGACCCATTCACCGGCCCGGATCTTGGAGAAAGGTGAGCACGGCGGCGCCCCGGCGGTGCACATCGGTGTCGGGTGACAGGTCGAGCTTGGTGAAGATGTTCCCGATGTGCTTGCTCACCGCGCGCTCGGTGATCACGAGCTGAGCGGCGATGCCCGTGTTGGTGCTGCCTCCTGCCATCAGCGCGAGCACCTCGCGTTCACGTGGGGTGAGGTTGGCGAGCGGGCTGCGCCGGGCGGCGACGAGCTGGGCCACGACCTGCGGGTCCAGCACGGTGCCGCCGGCGGCGACCCGACGCATCGCGTCGAGGAACTCATCGACCCGGGACACCCGGTCCTTGAGCAGGTAACCGACGGCGCCTTGCCCGTCGGCGAGCAGTTCGGTTGCGTAGGCGCGCTCCACGTACTGGGACAGCAGCAGCACTGGCAGCCCCGGGTGTTGCCGGCGGGCGGCCCTGATCAGTCTGCGCCGGTCAGCACGGGCCCGCACCCTCGTCGAAGAGGCGGCGGGCCCAGTCCGCGTACCCGGCGATGGTTTTTCGGACCGTGCGCCCGTCGTGCAGGAAGAGGTACGCGCGGTCGCCGCTGCGGGCGAGCAGCCCATCGAGACGGTGCGTCCCCTGTGGAGCGGCAAGCCGAGTGACCAGCGGATAGCGGTCCCAGACCTGGTCTACGGGTGAGCCTGCCGTGATGCCCTCCGGTGTCCGCATCGGGTCGCCGACCCAGAGCAGCACCAGTTTGTCCTCTACGAAGACCGGGCTGACCGTGTCATGGCCGACGAGCATCGGCCCGCAGGCATCCAGGCTGGTACGCAGGATGCCGCGTCGGGTCAGCTCGTCCTCGGTGGCACCGAACTCGATGTTGCGCAGGCCGTTCAAGTCGATGATCTCCACGCTGCCGGCGGGCCGGCGGTCCCGCATCGACCCGGTTGGCGGTACGCCGCTGCCAGCAATCGAGGCAGCCGTCATCAGCGTGGCAATAAACGCAAATTGTCGCAATTTCATGGAATCCCCCAGTCCCCAACGGAACGGGAGCGTTCAGGTTGCTGCCGGTCGCCGGAATACTGGTTTTCCCACTGCTCGACCAGCTCATCCCAGTAGTCGGCACTCAGTCGACGACGCCCGTGCGCCAGCCATCCGTCGGTGTTCCGCTCCAGGTGCAGCCCCAGTTCGGCGAAGGGGTCGATCCACGCGCCCGGCTCGACACCCAGCTGGGTCAGTGCCCCGTTGATTGGCCACTGCTCGCGCGGCGAATCCAACTCGTCGTCGAAGCGTGGCCCCCAGGACGGCGCCCCACCCAGCCACACCGCCGCCGACTGGTAGCCGGCGCCACCACCGAACTCCGCCTCCAGATACGCCACCGGCCCCACCTGCGACCAGCGGGCCAGCAACTCGACCAGCGCCGTCGACAGGACCAGGCCGAACGGGTGCTCGGCACTCCGGTCATCCGTCGCGAAATCCGGCAGTGACCCGGTCAGCTCCACCACCAGTTGTGGGGTGACCGGCAGCAGTCCGAAATCCTGGCGCAGTTCGCCGAGGACGGCGTGATCCAGCTCGGCGGTCTGCTCGCGGAGCAGTTCGGCGTCCGCGACCACCGCGCTGAGCTGGTAACCCATTGGACCCTCCGCCGTCCACAGCCTGTGGATAGAACATGTGTACGACGGCCCCTGGCCCGTCAGTGGCACGGTACCGGCCGCGGCTCCCGCCGGGGCTCCTGCTCGCTGACTCCCGACCGCCCGCCGTCGTACGCGAGGCGCCGCCGTCGCACGCGAGGCGCGGCCGACGTGCACGACGCGTGACGGTCAGGCGCGTCGGGCGAGCCGACTGACGAACGCGCGCCAGGCCATCGGCGCGAAGGCGAGCGCCGGGCCGGTGGGGTCCTTGGAGTCCCGTACGCCGATGATGCCGGGCAGATTGTCGGCGACCTCAACACATGCGCCGCCGTTGCCGCTGCTGCGGCTGCTCTTGCGCCACCGGGCGCCGTTCAGCTCCATGACTCCGCCACTTCCGTGATGAGATCGACCGACTGCCAGTGGGACAGTGCCTCTCCGCGCACGTTCTCCCATGCCGCCATCATGGCCGCGATGTCCTCCGGGTCGCTAGCGACTTGTCCCTGGAGCTGGTTGTCGAGGTAGCCGGCGACCCGGTGGTCGTGGCTGTGCGCGATCACGAACGGCCCGTTGAGACCGGCGTAGGCACCGACCGTGCTGGGCACGACGTGCACCCGGATGTGCGGCTCGGCGCAGGCGGTCGCCACGGCCAGCAGTTGCTCGCGCATGGTCGACGGGCCGCCGACCGGGCGATGAAGGATCGCCTCGTCGATGACGGCCGTGAACTGCGGCGGGTCGTCCCGCTTGAGCACGCCCTGACGGCCGAGTCGCACCGTGAGATGCCGCTCGATGTCGCCTCGGGGGATCAGGCCCGCGCGGGTCAGCACTGCGCGGGCGTACGCCTCGGTCTGAAGCAAACCCGGCAGGACGGTTGATTCGAACCAGCGAAGCGACACCGCCTCGCGCTCGATTTCCTGCCACGGACGGAACCAGATGGGGTCACGACGTCTTGAAGTGTCCGGCCAGATGTCCGACATGTCCTTATGGAGGGCCTCCGCTGCCGCCAGGCGGTGGCGCGGATGCGGGATCCGGCCCTCGGCCAACCAGCGCCCCACGGTCTTGGGGTCGACGCCGACAGTTTCGGCGAGGGATTCGGTGGTGTGCCCGGTGTCGCTGAGCGCCACCCGAAGCGCGTCGTTCACGGCCCCTCCATCAGATGTCTCGAATATCTGAAGACCATATCGCTACGCGGTGTATCTGTCTGGTGACGCGCCTGAGGGTGGTCCACAGAAGACGGCGCGACCGCTGGAGGCGCAGGAGCCCGGCGGTCGGCGTCAGTCCGGGTGCCGCCCCGACGGGGAGGCGGGGCGGCACCCTTCCAGCGCCGAAGGAGGCCCTGCCGATGCCCCGCCGCCGCCACCGGGATCACCTGCCAACCCGCCCCACCTGGCGATGCGCGGCGTGCGGCATCGCCTGGCCCTGCTCAGCGGCGAAGCTGCGGCTGCTCGCCGAGTACCGGCATGACCGGCTGGCGATGACCGTCTACCTGGCGACGCTCCAGGTGGAGGCCAGCGCGCAACTCGGGGAGGTCGACCCAGCCCGGCTCACCGAACGCTTCCTCTCCTGGGCCCGCGCTCGCGGTTGACGGGTGTCAGGGACGCCAGATCACGATGACGATCTCTCGTCGTCGCTCGGAGAAGCGGCCATCGCGCGCCGCCGAGGTCAGAACCCGGCGCAGGTCCGCCTCGAAGGCGGGGAGCCGGTCGGCGAACAGGTGCGGCGCTGAGCTGGACAGGGAGAACACCGCCGAGGTGATCTCGTCCACCGAGCGCTCCACGACCGTCCCGCCGCCGACCTCGATCCGAGTGGGACCGGTGAAGCCGGCGGCCTGCATGATCTCGGCCTCGCCGGAGGGGGTGCCCGCCGGCAGCAACCCCTGCCCGGCCCGGCGGACCGGCCCCAGATAACTCGCCACCAGCTCGTCGATCTGCTGCCAGGGCGGTCGGGGGTACGGCAGCGGGTCGTCCCCGGTCACGCCCTGGTGGGTGCTCGCGCCGACGTGGATCCAGGCCCCGTCGGGCGTGAGCATGTCGTGGACGTGACCAGCCACGAGCGGGCGATCCATCCAGTGGAACGACTGGGCGAACGTGGCCACCCGGAAGGTGCCCAGGTCGGCCGGCAGGGCCTCGGCGCGTAGGTGTCGCCACTCGACGGTGGTGGCCCCGACCTCGTCGGCCCTGCGCCGTGCCTCGACGAGCATGTCCTGGTCGGCGTCGACGCCGACCGCCGCCTCGAACAGGGGCGCGAGCAGCAGCGTCAACGACCCGGGCCCGCAGCCGACGTCCAGGAGTCGGCCGGTGCCGTCGAGGTCGAGTGCGGTGCCGATGGCCTCGGCGAGGCTGGGCGGATAGGGTAGACGACCGATGCTGTAGTGGCTGGCGCTGCCCGCGTACAAGGTCTCGTCCCACTGCCACGTCGCGTCGGTCACGACGTCGATGAGACCACAGGGCAGCGTGCGGGATCGGGTTTGGCGTCTGACGTGGACAGTCCTGGAGGCCCGCTAATGTTAATCTCGCTCAGCCAAGCATGATCACCTTGAGCGACCGAGGGGACACATGACAGCCGAGGTTCCACACGCGGGAGGGCTACTGGACCCGGGCGGCGCCATGGATCGGTTGGCGGAGTGGAAGGGGCGCCTGGACCAGTTGGCGACCGCCACCGATGCGATGAGCGACCGCATCCAGGATCTACGGGTGACGGTGGCCGACGGCAACGGGCTGGTGGAGGTCACGGTCGACTCCGGGGGAGCGTTGGTCGATCTGCAGCTGGGCCAGCGGATTCAACGGGTCGCACCCGATGTCGTCGCCAGGACGATCATGAACACGATCGGTGTGGCCAAGCGGCAGCTCGCCGACCGCGCTCAGGAGATCATCGGCGACACCCTGGGCACCGATTCGTCGGCGGCGCGGGCGATCGCCGAACGTGTCGGGCAGCAGTTGCGCGAGGCCAACCCCTCAATGGACGGCCCGGACGAGCAGCACGGCCGGTGGTGAGTCGGTGAGCAGCGGTTTCGAGGTCGACGCCGAGCAGATCCGCCAGCACGCGCGCAACATTGAGGCGTTGCGCACCCGGTTCGGCGCGGTCAAGGCCGCCAGCGCCCACATCACGCAGGACGACGCGGCGTACGGGGTGTTGTGTGGGTGGATCTCCGGGATCCTGGAGGGTCGGCATACTCGGCAGGACGAGCTGATCGCCTACGTCGAAGAGAACCTGTCCCTGGTGGTGAAGGGGCTGGGCACGACCGCCGACAACTACGACAACGCGGACGTGGACTCCGACAGCGCGATCCGCAAGGTCGGCAGCCAACTGGACAAGACGTCATGACCGACGCATCGCTGATTGCCGGCGTCGAGTCGACCCGCAAGCCCTGGACCGGCGCGGCCGCCGCGGACAGCTTCCAAGGTCTGGTCGACGCCATCCACAGCGAAGGTTGGGTCGACGACCTCCTGGCCGGTGCGGCATTCGGCGTCGAGGCCGTCGCGACGGTGCTGGACCCCTTCAGCGCCCTGCTCGCCAACGGGCTGGGCTGGGCGATGGAATACTTCGAGCCGCTGCGCGAAATCCTCGACCAACTCACCGGCATGCCCGACGTGGTGACCTCACACGCGGCGACCTGGAACAACATGGCCGCCGAGCTGGAGAGCATGGCCACCGACCTGAAGACACACCTCGGGGTGGACATGCCCGGCTGGCAGGGGCAGGCCGCCACGGCGTACCAAACGTTGATGGCGCACAACGTCACCGGGATCGACGCGTTGAGCGGCATCTCCGCCGCGATGGCCGCCGCAACCCAGGCCGCCGGGAACCTGGTGGCGTTTACCCGCGATATCGTCCGCGACCTCATCGCCGACCTGGTGGCCCGCGTGATCGTGTGGGCCATCGAAGCGATCTTCGTCGTCACGATTCCGGCGATCGCCGCGTCGATCGTGGCGGCCGTCGTCAAGTGGGCCGGACGCATCCTCACCTACGTCGGCGCACTGATCTCCAGCCTCACCAACCTGTCCAAGCTGCTGAACGGCTAAGGGCGGCGACGATGGCGAAACCCAAGACACCTCCCGGCGGAAACGGTGACGGCGGAACGTCGTCGCGTCCGGGTGACGGCGACAGCGACATCCCGGGACAGCGTCGCCGCAACTCCAGCGAGGTGCCCGAAACCGTCACCGGCGGGCAGGATTTCGCCGCCGCGGAGTTCAAGCTCGGTCGGCCGGGCGGCGACTCCGGCGACCGGCCGGGTCGCCCGTCCGGCGGCGACGACGGATACCAGAGCCCCAAGCCCGGCACCCCCGAGTACGACCGGCGGCTGGAGGAACTCGCCGCCGACCCGGCCCACAACGGCAACATCAGCGCGAAGTCCCGGATCGAGGCCGAGGTTGGCCTCGCGGCCGAGGCGGATGGGAAGATCCCTGGGCCGATCCGCCGGGCCGAACTCGACAACTCGGATCCCGCATTCCAGAAGGACCAGGGTGAGTTCTTCGATTCCAACGGGCAGAACTGGGACGTCAAGTCGCCCAATGATTTGTTCCCCGCCGGGCGGCGGGCTGGCGAGCCGATGCCCGAGGGTATGAAGGGCCGCTACGATGGCGAGGAGTTCGAGCAGAAACTCGCCGACGAGGTCGCTGGTGGACAGAACGTCATTCTCAACACCCGTAGCCTGTCGCCGAGTGCGTTGGCCGATCTCAGGGCGCGGGTCGCTGAACGACCGGAGTGGGACGGCAAGGTGGTGTTCGACAAATGAGCAAATATAAGCGGAGCGGCGCCGATGTGATCCGCTGGCCGGACAGCCCCGACGCTCGGGAAGCGCTTGAGGAGTGGTTCGCCGCACCTCCATCCACGGCGTACCTGTCGGGTGATTTTCTTGATTTTCGCGGCGCGGATCTCAGCCGTCTCGACCTGGCCGGCGCCTATCTTGCCAATTCCGACCTGGTCGGCGTCCGATTCGAGGAGGCCAACCTCGGCGACGCCAACCTGGCCAACGCCGAGTTGCAGGGCGCGGACTTTTCCTTCGCTGACCTGGCCAAAGCGGAAATGGTCGGCTGCTCAGCCGGTAAAGCGCGGTTCCGCTCGGCTCGGCTGTTCTCGGTGCAACTCGACGATGCGGTTCTGGCGGAGGCGGATCTCAGCTACGCGATCCTCAATTCCGCCAAGCTCTACAAAACCGATCTGCGTGACGCCAATCTTGAGTTCGCCAGCCTGCGCTGGTGCACGCTCGGTGGCACGAGCATGCCCGCGGTGCTGAGTGGCGCGAGGATGTTCGGCTGCCAGTTCGAAGGCGCGAAGGGGGCCGTCGTCGGTCCGGTCTTCGTCGACGAGGGTGCGACCCGGTCCCTCGGCGGCGGCGAACTTGCGGCGTGGTTCTCGGCGCAGGGCGCGGAGAACGTCCAGGTGGTGGGCTGACCAACCGTGCAGACGACTCAGGGCCGGTCCCCAGGTGGGGCCGGCCCTGTCGTTCGTGCTGCTCAGCGAGCGGAGGATACGAGATTCGAACTCGTGAGGGTGTAAACCCAACACGCTTTCCAAGCGTGCGCCCTAGGCCTCTAGGCGAATCCTCCGCGAGCCAGGATACAGGCCCACGTCGGCCGGGCCACCCCACCACCCCCTGAAGATCGACGGGCGGTCGGGTAGGCTGGGCGTCACCTCCCGTGCGGCGGTATCTCGTGAACCTCCCCAGGGCCGGAAGGCAGCAAGGATAAGCGAGCTCTGCCGGGTGCACGGGAGGCCTTTTTGTCTGTGGGCCGGTTGATCCACTCGCGGTATCCCGGGGATGTGGACACCGCGACTTCCAAGAGTCGAGTCGATCAACGCGCGACAACCCAGGCGCCCCGGGGTGGTGGGTGGTCACCCGCGCCTGACCGGCGCAGAATGGCTCTCCTCGAGAGGAGGCGGGACGAGTGACGCTGGCGCTCTACCGCAAGTACCGGCCGCGTACCTTCGCTGAGATCATCGGTCAGGACCACGTGACCGAGCCGCTGTCGCAGGCGCTGCGCAGCGGGCGGCTCAACCACGCCTACCTCTTCTCCGGCCCGCGCGGCTGCGGCAAGACCTCCAGCGCCCGGATTCTGGCCCGCTCGCTCAACTGTGAGCAGGGCCCCACCCCCGAGCCGTGCGGCAAATGTGAGTCCTGCCGCTCGCTGGCCACCGATGGCGCCGGCTCCATCGACGTGATCGAGATCGACGCGGCCAGCCACGGCGGTGTCGACGACGCCCGCGAGCTGCGCGAACGCGCCTTCTTCGCACCGGCCAGCAGCCGGTTCAAGATCTACGTCATCGACGAGGCGCACATGGTCTCGACCCAGGGCTTCAACGCCCTGCTCAAGCTGGTCGAGGAGCCTCCGGAGTACGTCAAGTTCATCTTCGCCACCACCGAGCCGGAGAAGGTCCTCGGCACGATCCGTTCGCGGACCCACCACTACCCGTTCCGGCTGATCCCGCCGAAGGTGCTCCGCCCGTACCTGGAGCAGCTCACCCAGGCCGAGGGCGTCAGCGTCGAGCCGGCGGTCTTCCCGCTGGTGGTCCGCGCCGGTGGCGGTAGCGCCCGGGACAGCCTCTCGGTGCTCGACCAGCTCATGGCCGGCGCCGGTCCCGGGGGCGTCACCTACGCGCGGGCCGCCGCCCTGCTCGGGGTCACCGACGCCGCGCTGATCGACGAAATGTGCGACGCGCTGGCCGCCGGGGACGGCGCCGCCGCGTACGCCACCGTCGACCGGGTGGCCGAGGCCGGGCACGACCCGCGCCGGTTCGCGTCGGATCTGCTGGAGCGGCTGCGCGACCTGATCGTGCTCCAGCAGGTGCCGGACGCCGCCGCGAAGGGCCTGATCGACGGCCCCGCCGACCAGATCGAGCGGATGGCCGCCCAGGCCTCGCAACTCGGCCCGGGCACGCTCTCCCGCTGCGCCGACATCGTGCATGACGGCCTGGTGGAGATGCGTGGCACCACCGCGCCCCGCCTGCTGCTGGAGCTGATCTGCGCCCGGATGCTGCTGCCCGGCGCGGACGACTCCACCGGTGGCCTGCTCCAGCGCCTGGAGCGGATGGAACGCCGGCTCACCCTGAGCGGCACCGACGCGCCGTCGGCCGCCGCCGACTCCGCCCCGGCCACCAACCCGGGAGTACGCCCACAGCACGCCCCTCCGGTCCCGGCTGCCGCCACCCAGGCACCCGTCAACGCCCCGACCTCGGCACCGCCGTGGGAGGTCGACCCGGCGACGTCCCCGACCCAGCACACTGCGGCCCCAGGCGCTCCCGCCTCTGCTGCGCTGGCCGGCGCCCCGACCTCGGCTGCGCTGGCCTCGGCTGCTCAGGTCTCGGCTGCTCGGGTCTCGGACGCCCCGACTTCGGGCGCCCCGGCCTCGCATGCCTCGGCCGCCGGCTCGCCGATCCCAGCGTCGCCCGG
Source organism: Micromonospora sp. NBC_01638 (assembly GCF_045209745.1). Taxonomy (NCBI): domain Bacteria; kingdom Bacillati; phylum Actinomycetota; class Actinomycetes; order Micromonosporales; family Micromonosporaceae; genus Micromonospora; species Micromonospora sp. NBC_01638. The sequence goes on along the minus strand of NZ_CP109273.1, from coordinate 1,981,652 downwards.
TGCGTCGACCGCCGCCGGGTCGGCACCCGCCGATCGGGCCGCACCCGTCTCGCCCGCCGGGCCGGGCACCGGCTCGCCGGCCCCACGCCGTGTGGTGCCGCCATCGGCGGTGCTCCCGGACCCGGCGACGCCAGCGCCGCCACGACCCGGTGCGCCGGCTGCGGCACTGGACGCGGTTGCGGTACGCCGGGTCTGGCCCGACGTGGTCGGCAAGGTCAACCGGACCAACAAGCGGATCGCGGCCCTGATGCGCGACGCGGTGGTCCGCGAACTCGACGGCGACATGCTGGTGCTGACGGTGAAGTCCACCGTGCTGGCCAAGATGATGGCCGATCACGCGGCGGTGCTCACCGACGCGCTCTACGAGGAGTTGGGCGGGCGCTGGCAGATCCGCTGCGAGGTGGCCGGCGAGCGAGGTGGCGTGTCGCTGGCCGGCCCGCCGCGCTCGCAACCCGCCGCGCCGACCCGACCCGCCGCACCGCCCGCTGCCGCTGCCGCTGCGGCTGCCGCGCCGCCCGCTGCCGCTGCCGCACCGCCCGCTGCCGCTGCCGCGCCGCCTCCTCCGGCGGATGCCCGACCCCGACCCGCCCCGGCGAACGCGTCGCCCATCTCGACCAACGCGTCTCCAACTCCGACGACCACGGCCACCGCTGCGGGCTCGACGACTACTCAGCCCGCTGCGTCGTCAGCGGACGACGAGGACGACTGGCCGGAGGCTGCTCGCCCCGGCGGCAACGCTCCCGCCGCCCAGGCGACGGATGGCGAGGACTGGCCGGAAGCCGCCCGGCCGGGCGGCGCTGCCGTGGACGACCGCGACCCCGCCTCGGGCGGCTCCAGCTCGGCACCTGCACCGACCAACGTGAACGGCAGCGACGCGGCCCGCACCGGATCGAGCGGCGGCGGCCCCGGCGTGGTGAACGGCGGCGGCGCGGGACCGAACGGTGGTGGCTCAGGTGGCTCTGGCGCGGCGACCGCTAAACCGGACGGACGGGCGGGTAACCCGACACCCGCGGCCCGGCAGCCGGCGACAGCCGGTGGTGCCCCGGTGAGCAGCGCCATCGCCGCAGCTCGCGCGGCGGCGGCGGGGCGCGGTGCGCGTACCGGAGCGGCGACCCGGCCCGTCGCGGACGCCGAATGGGCCGGCGAACCGCCCTACGACCCGGACTTCGATGGCCCGTCGCGCAGTGGTCGGCCGAGTGGCGCGGCACCAGCGGCGACGCCCGCCTACGAGGGGTTCGACCCGGGCGACGAGCCGCTGGACGAGGTCATCGACGAAAAGACCGCAAGGGAGTCCAGCGAGGAGCAGGCGGTACGGCTGCTCCGCGAGACGTTCGGCGCCGAGAAGATCGACGAGGTAGACGCCCGCTAGCAACGCCTCCCCGGATCGGCGATCTTGCAGTTTCGGTCGCCGTCTTGCGTGGAATGTCCTCTTATGTCGAGGCAGGAAGTGCAAGATCGCGTGTAGGAGCGGATGCGGCGAGCAGGACACCGAGGTAGCAGGCCCAGAGTGGGAAGGGCAGCACGGCGACTCGTTCCATGCCGCCCACCCCGATCCCGACGCCCTGCTGGGCGAAGAACAGCACCGTCCCGACCAGCGCGATGAGCCCGGCGGCGAGGGTCAGCCGTCGCCGCCGACCGAGCGTCGTGGTGCCCGGCGCGAAGCCGGCGAGGAGCAGGCCGACGTTGCCCAGTCCCATGATCAGGAATGCGCCGAGGACGTGCAGGTTCTCGTCGACGTCGGCTGGGTAGACGGCCGCCAGGGCGTATCCGACGGTGGCGAGCAGTAGAAGTGCCTGCGCCGAGCGCACCACTGCGCCGCGGCCGAGGAGCCGCCAGGTCAGCAGGAGTCCGGCGGCGAGCAGGACGGCGGTGACCAGCATCGCGGCGTTCATCAGAGGGTGCCAGGGCGAGCAGACGTAGCGGGGCCGGGCGGTGTCCCAGACGCCGCAGTGGACGTTGCCGAGATCGCTGATGTTGTGGGTGGCCCAGCTGTAGGCCGGCTCGCGCCACCGCAGGCCGGTGATCAGGCTGGCGATGAGGAAGATCGGTCCGGCGGCGACCCCGCACAGCGCGCCGACCCGGCCGGTGCGGTTGAGTTTCATGCGTCAAGCAGACCAAGGCGGTGACTCCCGTCGCACTACCCGCAGATGGCCGGTTAGGGGTAGTGGTAGCCGTACCCGCCGAAGTCCGTCCGGCCCCGGCGTGGGCGGACGCACCGGAACGGGGCGGGGTCGGTCCCAGCGGTTAGGCTGGGCGGCGGCCGAGCAGACGAGTGCGAGAAGGAGCCATCCGTGCGCCCAGGTGGACAGCCGAACATGCAGCAGATGCTGAAGCAGGCGCAGAAGATGCAGCAGCAGATTGCCGCCGCCCAGGCCGAGCTGGCCGAGGCCGAGCTGACCGGCACCGCCGGTGGCGGGCTGGTCACCGCGACCGTTTCCGGTGCCGGTCAGCTGAAGGCCATCAAGATCGACCCGAAGGCCGTCGACCCGGATGACGTGGAGACGCTGGAGGACCTGGTCGTCGCGGCCGTGCACAACGCCGCCGAGGCGGCCCGGGAGCTGACCGAGCGCAAGATGGGCCCGGTTGCCGGCGGCATGGGCGGCCTCGGCCTGCCCGGTTTCTGAGCCGGCAGATGTACGAAGGTGCCATCCAGGATCTGATCGACGAGCTGGGTCGGCTGCCGGGCGTCGGCCCGAAGAGCGCGCAGCGGATCGCGTTCCACGTCCTGTCGGCGGATCCGGCCGACGTCAACCGGCTGGCCGGCGCGCTGCGCAAGGTCAAGGAGCTGGTGCGGTTCTGCACCACCTGTTACAACGTGGCCGAGTCCGAGCAGTGCCGGATCTGCCGCGACCCGCGCCGCACCGACGAGGTGCTGTGTGTGGTGGAGGAACCCAAGGATGTGGTGGCCGTCGAGCGGACCGGTGAGTTCCGCGGTCGCTACCACGTGCTGGGCGGCGCGATCAATCCGCTGGAGGGGATCGGCCCGGACAATCTGCGCATCCGGGAGCTGATGATCCGGCTCGGCCAGGGCACGGTGCGTGAGCTGATCCTGGCCACCGACCCGAACACCGAGGGCGAGGCGACCGCCACCTACCTGGCGCTGCTGGTGAAGCCGATGGGCATCGCAGTGACCCGGCTGGCCAGCGGGCTGCCGGTCGGCGGCGACCTGGAGTACGCCGACGAGATCACCCTGGGCCGGGCCTTCGAGGGCCGCCGGGCCGTCTGAGCACGTACCTGCGGGGGTGGTGCCGTCATCGACGGTGCCACCCGTCGCGGCATCCGTCCCGTGTGGAATCGATGTGTCGCCCCAAGCATTCGCCGTGCCGTCGACTGTCAGACCCCGGCGCTAGGTGTCGGCTTGATAGCGATTGCCTAACGCCCGTTCCGCTGCACGTGTGACATGTCATAGCCTCCCGCACACGGACCGAGCCACAACTCGGGTGGTCATGCGCATGACAGAGGTGAGAGATGCAGGCGAGAAGGCTCAAAACGGCTGTGGTCATCGCGACCGTTGCCGCTCTGGCGGTCGGCGCGGCAGGCTGCGTGGAAAGCGAGCGCGACGGCGACAGTGGCGAGGCCAAGACTGGCGGCACCTTCATCTTCGCGGGTGCCGGTGACCCGAAGAACTTCGATCCGATCTTCAACGATGACGGTGAGTCGTTCCGGCCGGTCCGGCAGATGTTCGACACGCTGGTCAGCCACAAGCCCGGCACTGCGGACCTGCAGGGCGGTCTGGCCGAGAGTTGGGAGCACGACCCCGAAGGCAAGGTGTGGACCTTCAAGCTGCGCCAGGGCGTGAAGTTCCATGACGGTACGCCGTTCAACGCCGCTGCGGTCTGCTTCAACTTCGACCGCTGGTACAACATGAAGGGCGCTGCCGCCCAATCTCAGATGATCTACTACATGGACGTCTTCGGGGGCTTTGCCGCCAACGAGAACCCGGACGCCGGCAAGCCGCTCTACAACAAGTGCGAGGCGAAGGACGATGGCACTGCCGTCGTCTCCCTCAACCAGTACAAGGGTGCCTTCCCCGGTGCCTTCGCGCTGACCGCGCTCTCGATCGCCAGCCCGGACGCGCTGAAGAAGTACGACGCCAACACGGTGAAGCAGAACGGCGACTCGTTCGAGTACAGCGCCTTCGCCACCACCAACCCGGTGGGTACCGGCCCGTTCACCTTCGGTGGCTGGGACAAGGCCAAGAACGAGATCACCCTGAACCGCAACCCGGACTACTTTGGCGAAAAGGCCAAGGTGGACAAGATGATCATCAAGAGCATCGACGACGAGAGCACCCGCAAGCAGGAGCTCCGCGCCGGCACCGTTCAGGGCATCGACTTCCCGGCCCCGGCCGACGGCAAGGCGCTCGAGGCTGAGGGCTTCCAGGTCATCAACCGCCCGGCGTTCAACATCCTCTACCTGGGCATCAACCAGAAGAACCCGAAGCTGAAGGACCTGCGGGTGCGGCAGGCGCTCGCCTACGCGCTCAACCGCCAGCAGTTGGTGCAGACGAAGGGCCCGATCGGCGCCAAGGTCGCCGACGAGTTCATGCCGGACACCGTGCTCGGCTACGCCCCGGACGTGCAGAAGTACGAGTACAACCCGGAGAAGGCCAAGCAACTGCTCAAGGAGGCCGGCGCCGAGGGTCTGACGCTGAAGTTCTACTACCCGCCGGACGTCACCCGGCCGTACATGCCGAACCCGCAGGAGATCTTCACCGTCCTCGCCAACGACCTGCAGGCCGTCGGCATCAAGGTCACCGGTGTGCCTCGCCCGTGGAACGGTGGCTTCAAGGACGACGTGCAGCAGTTCGGCAAGCACGACCTGCACATCCTCGGCTGGACCGGTGACTACAACGACCCGGGCAACTTCGTCGGCACGTTCTTTGGTCGCGGCAAGGCCGAGTTCGGCGACCAGTCGATGACCGAGATGTTCGAGGCCATCACCAAGGCTGACGGCACCGTGGACGAGGCCGGCAAGAAGGCGGCCTGGGAGCAGGTCAACCGGGACATCGCGGCCAAGTGGCTGCCGGCTGTGCCGATCTGGCACGCCCCGCCGGCCATTGTCGTCAGCAAGGATGTCAAGGGGCTGGTGGCCAGCCCGTTGACCGACGAGCGGTTCAACACGGTCAGCGTCACCAAGTGACGTCCAACGGCTGACGCCGTAGGCGTGATCGGCCCGGGTCCGGGGCTCCTCCCGGCCCGGGCCGATTCCGCGACCATCGAGAGTCTGGTGTGTGAGAGATGTTGCGAGTCATAGTCCGCCGCCTGCTCCAGTTGGTGGTGACCCTGATAGCGCTGTCGGCGCTGATCTTCATCTGGTTGCGGAACCTGCCCGGCGGCCCGGTCGAAGCGATGCTCGGCGAGCGGGCCACGCCCGAGCGCCGCGTCCTGCTGACCAAGGCGCTCGGCTACGACCAGCCGATCCTGGTGCAGTACGGCAAGTTCATGCAGCGAGTGCTGACCGGCGACTTCGGCAACTCGATCCGGACCGGTGATCCGGTCACCGAGGTCATCAGCCGCGCCTTCCCGGCCACCATCGAGCTGGCCCTCGCCGCGCTGATCATCGCGGTCGGCCTCGGGGTGCCGCTCGGCTACCTCGCCGCCCGCTGGCGTGGACGGTCCCTGGACAATCTCACCATCGTCGGCACCCTGCTCGGCATCTCGATTCCGATCTTCTTCCTGGGCTACCTGCTCAAGGACGTCTTCACGCAGAACATCCACTGGTTCCCGCCGTCCGGGCGGCTCACGACCGGTCTGGACAACACCAACGTCACCGGTTTTTTCGTGCTCGACGGCCTGCTCACCCGGGAGCTCGACGCCAGCGCTGACGCGCTGTGGCACCTGATCCTGCCGGCGATCACGCTGGCAACCATCCCCCTGGCGGTGATCGTGCGGATCACCCGGGCCAGCGTGCTCGACGTGCTCAATGAGGATTACGTGCGGACCGCCGAGGCGAAAGGCCTGCGGCACCGCACCATCCGCGGCCGGCACATCTTGCGCAACGCGCTGTTGCCCGTGGTCACCACGATCGGGTTGCAGACCGGCGCGCTGCTCTCCGGTGCGGTGCTCACCGAGAAGGTCTACAACTGGGGCGGCATCGGCACCCTGATCACCGACTCGATCAGCGGCGGTAGGGACTACCCGGTGCTCCAGGCGATCATCCTGCTCGCCGCACTGGTCTTCGTGGTGGTCAACCTGCTGGTCGACCTCTCCTACGCCTTCATCGACCCGAGGGTGCGTGTGCGATGAGTGACCCGATCACCCAGGCCGGCACGCCGGCCCCACGCCCCGGGGACGACACACCACGCCCCGGTATGAGCGAGCGCAGCATCGGCCTGCTCGGCGACCGCAAGAGGGCACGGCTGGACGAGCTGGCACAGGCGAGTGCGGCCGACCGCGGCGGGGTGAGCCTCGTCCGGGACGCGGTGCGCCGGCTGCGGCGCAACCCGGTCGCCATCGTCGGGGCCGGCATCGTGGGGCTGTTCGTCCTGGTGGCGATCTTCGCTCCGCTGATCGCGCCACACGATCCGGCGCAGCGCTTCGACGAGCTGACAAAGAACCTCACCGTCGACACCATCCCGGGTGCCAGCAGCGAGTTCCCGTTCGGCTCCGATCCGCTCGGCCGGGACTTCCTGTCCCGCATGATCTACGGTGCCCGGCAGACGCTCTTCGTGGGCGTGCTCGCCACCCTCATCGGTCTCGCGCTCGGCGTGCTGATCGGCGCGATCGCCGGTGCCTTCGGCGGCTGGGTCGACGTGGTTCTGATGCGCCTCACCGACGTGATGCTGGCCCTGCCGAGCCTGCTGCTCGCGATCACCCTGGTCGCGATGGCCAGCCGGTCGAGCCAGTGGACGGTCATCTTCGCGGTGGCCATCGTGAGCGTGCCAATCTTCGCCCGGTTGCTGCGCGGCTCGATGCTGGCCCAGCGTGAGAGCGACCATGTGCTCGCCGCCCGCGCGCTCGGCGTGAAGGAGCGCAACATCGTGCTGCGGCACATGCTGCCCAATTCGCTGACCGCGGTGATCGTGCAGGCCACCCTGACCTTCGCGGTGGCCATCCTGGACGCTGCGGCGCTCTCCTTCCTGGGCCTCGGTGACCCGGACATCAACCGGGCCGAGTGGGGCCTGATGCTCGGTGTGGACGGTCAGCGCTATTTCGAGGTCCGCCCGGAGTTGGCGTACTACCCGGCGCTCGCGATCATCGTGGTCGCGCTCGGCTTCACCCTGCTCGGTGAGGCGATGCGCGAGGCGATCGACCCGAAGAACCGGCGGTGACGACGGTGCGCGCAACCAGCACGGCCGGCACCCGTCGGCGAGAGGAAGTGACGCGATGAGCCTGCTCGACGTCCGTGACCTGAACGTGGTTTTCCAGCGACGCGGCGAGCGGCCCTTCACCGCCGTGGACAAGGTCAGCTTCACGGTGGAGCCGGGGCAGACGGTCGGCCTGGTCGGCGAGTCCGGCTGCGGCAAGAGCGTGACCAGCCTGGCCATCATGGGCCTGCTGCCGAAGCGGGGCAACAAGGTCACCGGGGAGGTGCTCTTCGAGGGCGCCGACCTGCTGAAGCTGCGGCCGGACGACATGCGCGATCGGCGCGGTCGAGAGATCAGCATGATCTTCCAGGACCCGCTCTCCTCACTGAATCCGGTCATTCCGATCGGGATCCAGGTTGCCGAGGTGCTGGAGCGCCACCAGGGCCGGGACCGTAAGCAGGCGCTGCGGGAGGCGCGGGAGCTGCTCGACGCCGTCGGGATTCCCGACCCGCAGCGGCGGCTCACGGAGTATCCGCACCAGATCTCGGGCGGAATGCGCCAGCGCGCGCTGATCGCCATCGCGCTGGCGTGCAAGCCCCGGCTGCTGATCGCCGACGAGCCGACCACCGCGCTCGACGTGACCATCCAGGCGCAGATCCTCGCTCTGCTCAAGCAGTTGGTGGACGAGACCGGCACCGCGCTCGTCATGATCACGCACGATCTGGGTGTGGTGGCCGGGCTCTGCGACACGGTCAACGTGCTCTACGGCGGCAAGGTGGTCGAGCGGGCGCGACGGCACGACCTGTTCGCGCACGCCCGGCACCCGTACACGCACGGGCTGCTCAACTCGGTGCCTCGGCTCGACTCGCCACGGGGTGAGCGGCTGCACGCGATCCGTGGGTCGGTCTCCGACAACATCCCGTGGGTCGAGGGGTGCGCGTTCGCGCCGCGCTGCGACAACGTCGTGGACGCCTGCCTCGAAGGGCCCCCGCCGTTCGAACCCACCGCTACCGGCGGCGACCTCCGCTGCAACAACCCCGTCCCCGAGGAGGTGGCGGTCCGATGACCGAACAGACCGGACCTCTGGTCGAACTGCGCGACATCAAGGTCCACTTCCCGATCAAGAGTGGCCTGCTCTTCGACCGCACCGTCGGGTACGTCTACGCGGTGGACGGCGTGTCGCTGAGCATCCGAAAGGGCGAGACGTACGGCCTGGTCGGCGAGTCGGGCTGCGGCAAGTCGACGCTGGGCCGTGGCCTGCTGCGGTTGGTCGAACCCACCGACGGCGAAATCATCTTCGACGGCATCGACGTCCGCTCGCTCAAGGGCGAGGCGATGCGGCAGGCCCGCCGCCGGATGCAGATGATCTTCCAGGATCCGCTCTCCAGCCTCGACCCCAGACAGTCGGTGGAGTCGCTGCTGGTGGAGGGGCTCAAGGCCCACGGGCTTGCCGACGACAAGGCCGAGACGAGCCGGCGGCTGCGCGACACGCTGGAGGCGGTCGGCCTGCCCTCGTCGGCGCTTGGCAAATACCCGCACGAGTTCTCCGGCGGCCAGCGTCAGCGGATCGGCATCGCCCGGGCACTGGTGCTCAATCCAGAGCTGATCGTCGCCGACGAGCCGGTCTCCGCGCTGGACGTGTCGATCCAGGCTCAGGTGCTCAACCTCCTGGAGGACCTGCAGAACGAGCGCGGCCTGACGTACCTGATCATCGCCCACGACCTGGCGGTGGTCCGGCACATCGCCGACACGGTGGGTGTCATGTACCTCGGTGGGCTGGTCGAGGAGGCGTCCAGCGACGACCTGTACCGCGAGCCGATGCACCCGTACACCCGGGCGTTGATGTCCGCGGTGCCGGTGCCGGACCCGCTGGTGGAGGACCGCCGGGAGCGGATCCTGCTCGCTGGCGACCTGCCCTCGCCGACCAACCCGCCGTCGGGCTGCCGCTTCCACACCCGGTGCCCGTGGGCGCAGGAGACCCGCTGCGCGGACGAGCGGCCGGCGCTACGCGACGTGGTCGGCGGGCACCGGGTCGCCTGCCACTTCGCCGAGGACATCGCCGCCGGCCGGATCCGGCCGCACGAGGTTGAGGTGGAGCTGGTCCGCCCGACCGAGGGCACCGGCCCGCTCGACCCGCCGGGAGAGTTGATCCCGACCCCGTGACGTCATCAGGGGCCGTCCTGCCACAGGACGGTCCCTGACCGCTCGACGGGCTCCGGCGTGCGGGTCAGCCCTCGGGGCGGTGCAGCAGGCCCACCGCGACGCCGTGCACCGCGTCCAGCCCGGCCGGGTCGGCCAGCGCGACCGACGCGCCGGTCACCACGTACCACTCGTCCGCGTCCTTGTACTGCACCCGCAGGGTGACCTTGCCATCCGCGTACTCGGTGCGCAGGGTCAGGTCGCCGGTGACGACGCCGACCTCGTCGGTCATCACCCCGCCGGGGCCGGGCACGATGTCGGCGGTGCGGCTCTGCGGGCCAGCCGCCCCGCCCGAATCCGCGACCATGCCGGCACCCGGCACAGCGGCGGGCGCCTCGGCGTTGCCGTCCGCGGTCATGCCGGCGGCGGCCGGGCCGGTGCCAGCGTTCTGCTCGGCGGCCGTCACGATGCGCTCCCCACTGTGCAGCCCCCCAACATGTCGGTCAGGGCAGCCTTCTCGGCGCTGGTCACCGTTAGCCGCCAGTAGTGCTTGACCGTTACCCAGCTTTCAGCGTACTTGCACCAGTACGACCGGTTGGCCGGCTTCCACTGCGACGGGTCCTGGTCACCCTTTGACCGGTTCGAGGACGCGGAAACCGCGAGGAGCTGCGGACGGGTGGTGTCGTTGGCGAAGTCGCCGCGCTTCGCGTCGTCCCACTCGTCGGCACCCGAGCGCCACGCGTTGGCCAATGGCACCATGTGGTCGATGTCCACCTGGGAGGGATCGGCGGCGCTGCGGCCGTCGTACACGCTCTCCCAGCGCCCGCCGACCACGTTGCAGCCGGAGAGCTTCACGTCCTTGCCGTCGCGCTGGAGGATGCTGTCCCGCACGTCGCAGTTCTTGCCGGTGCCCCGCCAGTGCGGGAAGTGGTTGCGGCTGTAGCCCTTCATCGAGCCGGCGGTGGCGACGGTGAGCTGGCCGAGCTGCTCCACGGCGTTGCCGCCGCCACCCGACGGCGACGCCTCCGGCTCATCCTGCGGGACGCAACCGGCAACGCCGAGCGTCAGCGCCGCGGCGAGCGCGGCCACCGCCACTCGCGGTCCTGATGTGGTACGCACAGACGACACCTCTCCAGCTTGCGGTCTCCCGGCGATTGCGCACAGTACCCGGGAATGGTTTCGGCGTTTCGTGGCATCTCCCACATGACGCGAGGCAGATTGGTGGGATGACCGCACCCGTACCGGCGCCCGCCCTCCGGATAGGCACCGCCGCCGGCCGGGGAACGCTGCTCGCCGCCGTACTCGCCTCTGGCATGGTCTTCCTCGACAGCACGGTCGTCAACGTGGCGCTGCCGAAACTGGGCGAGGATCTCGGCGCCAATGTGGCCGATCTCCAGTGGACCATCAACGGCTACCTGCTGATGCTGGCGGCGTTCGTGCTGCTCGGCGGCGCACTCGGGGACCGCTTCGGTCGACGACGCGTCTTCCTCATCGGCGTGGTCTGGTTCACCACCGCCTCCGTGCTCTGCGGGCTGGCCCAGGGCACCGGTTGGCTGATCGCGGCCCGGTTCCTCCAGGGCGCCGGTGGTGCGTTGCTCACGCCCGGGTCGCTGTCGGTGCTCCAGGCCAGCTTCCACCCGGACGACCGGGGTCGGGCGATCGGCGCCTGGGCCGGGCTGTCCGGGGTGTCCACCGCGCTGGGCCCGTTCATCGGGGGCTGGCTGATCGACGCGCTGTCCTGGCGCTGGATCTTCTTCCTCAACCTGCCGATCGCCGTGCTGGTGGTGCTGGCCACGATGCACTGGGTCCCGGAGAGCCGGGACGAGAGCGCGTCCCGGACCGAAGGCCCGGGGCGGACCCGACGGCGGTTCGACGTCGGAGGTGCCCTGCTGGGCGCGCTGGCGCTCGCCGGCGTCACGTACGCCCTGATCGACGCCCCGGCCCGCGGCTACGACTCGGCGCCGGTGCTGATCGCGGCGCTGGTCGGGGCGCTCTCCGCAGTGTCCTTTGTCCTGCTGGAACGGCGGCGCGGCGACGCGGCGATGCTGCCCACCGGGCTGTTCACCAGCCGGCTCTTCTCGGTGCTGAACATCTTCACCGTGGTCGTCTACGCGGCGCTCGGCGGCTTCACCTTCTTCTTCGCCGTCTACCTGCAGAACGTGGTCGAGTGGTCGGCCTTCCGCACCGGCATCGCGCTGCTGCCGATGACCCTGCTGCTGTTGGTCGGATCGGCCCGAGCGGGAGCGTTGTCGGCACGGATCGGCCCGCGGCTGCCGTTGACCGTCGGGCCGGTGGTGGCCGCGATCGGCCTGTTGCTGCTGCGCGGCGTCGGGCCGGGCGCGTCGTACTGGACGGACGTGCTGCCCGGGGTGCTGCTCTTCGGCATCGGGCTGACCCTGGTCGTGGCGCCGCTGACCGCGTCGGTGTTGGCCGCGGTGCAGGACCGGTTCTCCGGAGTGGCCAGTGGCTTCAACAACGCCGCGTCCCGGGCCGGTGGTCTGCTCGCGGTGGCGGCGCTGCCGCTGCTGGTCGGCCTCTCCGGCGGCGGGTACGAGCAGAAGGCCGAGCTGACGAACGCGTTCCGGGGCGCGATGGAGTGGTGTGCCGGGCTGCTCGTGGCCGGCGCGGTGCTGGCCCTCGTGCTGGTCCGCCGTCCGCCCCGAAAGGCCCCGCCGTCACAGCCCTGCCACTCGATGCCCGCCGCCACACCTCCGAGGTAGGGGACTACCTCGGAGGTGTGCCGGAACGGTCAGCTTCGAGCGCGGTTCACGGCGCTGGTTACCGCCTTGATCGAGGCGGTGACGATGTTGGCGTCGGTGCCGACACCCCAGACCGTCCGACCGTCGACCTCGCACTCCACGTACGCGGCTGCCTGCGCGTCCCCGCCGGAGGAGAGCGCGTGCTCGTGGTAGTCGAGCACCCGCACGCCCACCCCGACCGACTGGAGCGCGTTGACGTACGCGTCGATCGGGCCGTTGCCGACCGCGGTGAGTGAGCGCTGCTCGGCGCCCACGCCGACCTGGGCCTCGATCTCGACCTTGCCGTCGGTGGTGCCGATCGTGTAGCTGGCCAGCCGGACCGCCGGGTCGGGCTGGTGGTCGAGCAGGTAGTGCGTCGCGAAGATCTCCCACATCGCGCCGGGGTCGACCTCGCCGCCGTCGTGATCGGTGACCTGCTGCACGACCCCGGAGAACTCGATCTGGAGCCGGCGAGGCAGGTCCAGTTGGTGCTCGCTCTTCATGATGTACGCGACGCCGCCCTTGCCGGACTGCGAGTTGACCCGGATGACCGCCTCGTAGGTGCGGCCCAGGTCCTTCGGGTCGATCGGCAGGTAGGGGACCGCCCAGGTGTGCTCGTCCACCGGTACGCCGGCCGCCTTCGCGTCGGCGGCGAGGGCGTCGAAGCCCTTCTTGATGGCGTCCTGGTGGGAGCCGGAGAAGGCGGTGTAGACGAGGTCGCCCGCGTACGGGTGGCGCTCGTGCACCGGCAGTTGGTTGCAGTATTCGACGGCCCGCCGAACCTCGTCGATGTTCGAGAAGTCGATCATCGGGTCGATGCCCTGGGAGAAGATGTTGAGCCCCAGCGTCACCAGGTCCACGTTGCCGGTGCGCTCGCCGTTGCCGAACAGGCAGCCCTCGATGCGGTCCGCGCCGGCGAGCAGGCCCAGCTCGGCGGCGGCCACTCCGGTGCCCCGGTCGTTGTGCGGGTGCAGGCTCAGGATCACGCTGTCCCGGCGCGGCAGGTGCCGGTGCATCCACTCGATCGAGTCGGCGTACACGTTGGGCGTGGCCATCTCGACGGTGGCCGGCAGGTTGATGATCAGCGGCCGGTCGGGCGTCGGGTCGATCACGTCGATCACCCGGGAGCAGACCTCCAGCGCGTACTCCAGCTCCGTGCCCGTGTAGGACTCCGGCGAGTACTCGTAGAAGATGTCCGTGTCCGGGGTGTGGATCTCGGCGTACTTCTGGCACAGCCGCGCCCCGGTGGTGGCGATGTCGGCGATGCCGTCCTTGTCCAGGCCGAAGACCACCCGGCGCTGGAGGGTGGAGGTCGAGTTGTAGAAGTGCACGATCGCGCGCTTGGCGCCGCGCAGCGACTCGAACGTCCGCTCGATCAGGTGCTCCCGGCACTGCGTGAGCACCTGGATGGTGACGTCGTCCGGGATCATGTCCTGTTCGATGAGCTGCCGGACAAAGTCGAAGTCGGTCTGGCTGGCCGACGGGAAGCCGACCTCGATCTCCTTGTAGCCCATCTGGACCAGCAGCTGGAACATCCGGCGCTTGCGCTCGGGCGACATCGGGTCGATCAGCGCCTGGTTGCCGTCGCGGAGATCCACCGCGCACCAGCGTGGGGCGGCCTCGACGTGCCGGGTCGGCCAGGCGCGGTCGGGCAGGTCCACCCGGAACTGCTCCCGATACGGCTCGTAGCGGTGGTAGGGCATCCGGCTGGGGCGCTGCCGGGCGATCGGATCGGTCTCAGCGTCGGTGACAGGTTGAGCCATCTCAGAGTGCTCCCTGGAACATGTGGCGTCAGCAGATCGGAAGGTGTCGGCGAGATGCCGGGCGACAGTGCGCGGCGGTGCCGAGAAGAAACTCGGATGTGCTGGACGGCGCGATGCAACTCCGCGACGAGGTGCCGGCCGGTCAGGCCTCGTCGCGGCTGCTAAGGAGAAGAAACGCCCGCCACATGACCAGGTCACCCTACGTGATGAAACGGAGGGTGGGAAGGTAGGTCCGGACTATGGGACCGGCGTCATGGTCCGCTCCGTGCCTCGTGTCGGGGGTGCCGAGGTCGATCAGCGGAGCAGCAGGTCGGCGACCGGGCGGCGGTGACGCAGGCCGGTTTCCCGGGCGCGCAGCTCGGCCGGGAGAGCGAACGGGTCTCCGAGCCGGCCGACGGCGGCGACCACCAGCGGGCGGACGCCGCCGGGCAGGTCGAGTTCGGTGGCGAGTCCGGTCTGGTCGAAGCGGGTGAGCTGGCGCACGTGCAGGCCGAGCGCGGTGGCCTGCATGGTCAGGTGAGCCATCGCCTGACCAAGGTCGTACGCGGTCCGCTCGGCATCGCCGCCGGTGTGTGCGCCGACCACCAGTGTTGCCGCGTGTCGGACCCAACCCTGGTCGCAGTCCGGGAGGCTGATCAGGATCCGCTTCCAGTTCTCGTCGTCCCGGTGGCCGAGGGCGAACCGCCAGGGCTGCCTGTTCTCCGCCGAAGGTGCCCAGCGTGCGGCCTCCAGCAGCGAGGCCGCCTCGTCCGGGGTCAGCTCGGCGCTCGGGTCGAAGGCCCGAGGGCTCCAGCGGAAGGCGAGTAACGGAGTGAGATCGGCCATAGAAGGATCGTCCTGTATGGGTAATTCGCCCTCTTGTCCGGGGTGCTTGAATGTGGGCAAGAGCACCCGTAACGGGACGAAGATCAGGGCGTTCCCGCGCTCGGGCTGTCCGACGAGTCAGGGGTCGGTGGCGCCGCCGTGTCGAGCGGGTCCCGGTCGACCACCACCGGGCCGGCCAGTTGCACGGTGGCCGGTGCCGGGCCGGGTGGTGCGGCCAGTCGCAGAGTCCCGACCCCGGTGCGGACGCCGGTCGGCGTGCCGTCCTGGTCGTAGCAGTAGATGCCCACATCCAGCGGAGCGTTGAGTGACGCCGAGGTGGAATCCACCGAATAGCAGGTGCCGGTGAGGCCCTCGGGTGTGCTGGCCGGGGCCACCGCCAACGGTGCGCGCCGGTCGGTGAGAACGTCCAGCCAGTCGGTGAGCGGATGCTGGACCCGCGGGTCCAACCGGCGCGGGATCGCGTCGTCGCGCTCACCGAGGCGTACGCAGCTCGCCGACTCCGGACGGCCAGCCGACGGCAGGGCGCACTGGAACAGCCCGTCGGTCGTGGCGGCCAGCGAGACGTCGGCCGCGCCACCCAACGCGCCCCCCGGCACGTCGACCCGCCAACTGCCGTCGTTCGCGCTGGTGAACACGATGGTGCGGTCCGGTTGACCCGATCGGCTGTACACGTACTGCGCCACCACGTGGCGGTCCTGGGCAGCCGCGGCCAGGGCCGCCAGCTCGTCCCGCGCGGCGTCCACCTCGACCGACCCCGGATCGGCGGGCGGCGGGGTCGGTGGCTGCTCACTCGTGCAGGCGACCAGGAGCGCCGGCAGGGCGAACACGAGCGGCCCGAGTACGCGGCCGGCAGAGCGGATGAGGACGGGCACCGGCCCATTCTGGTGGGTGCGGGCGGTTGGTGGGGGCCGCCCCGTGCCAGGCTCGTCCGGCGTGTCGGACGGGGCTGTCCCCGCGTACCGCCCGACCTGGTGGGACCGACCCGGCCGGCCCCGAGTGGGCCGGATGGTGGGATCATCTGACCCGGCATCGTTACCTGCCGGATACCCTCAAGGGGTTTGACACGCGCCGCCGGCCCCGGTTCCGGCGGCGTCGGCACGCTCAGGGTCGCTGGGAGGGAGTGCACCGTCGTGGCACTCGTGGTGCAGAAGTACGGCGGGTCCTCCGTCGCCAACGCCGAGCGGATCAAGCGGGTGGCCGATCGCATCGTCGCCGCCCGCAAGGCCGGCGACGACGTGGTGGTGGTGGTCTCCGCAATGGGGGACACCACCGACGAGCTGCTCGACCTGGCCAACCAGGTCAGCCCGCTGCCGCCGGGCCGCGAGCTGGACATGCTGCTCACCGCCGGGGAGCGGATCTCCATGGCGTTGCTCGCCATGGCCATCCACAACCTGGGGTACGAAGCCCGCTCGTTCACCGGCTCGCAGGCCGGCGTGATCACCACCTCCGTGCACGGCCGCGCACGGATCATCGACGTCACCCCCGGGCGGCTCAAGGGCGCGCTCGACGAGGGGGCGGTGGTCATCGTGGCCGGCTTCCAGGGTGTCTCGCAGGACACCAAGGACGTCACCACGCTGGGCCGGGGTGGTTCGGACACCACCGCCGTGGCGCTCGCCGCCGCCCTGCACGCCGACGTCTGTGAGATCTACACCGACGTGGACGGCGTCTTCACCGCCGACCCGCGGATCGTGCCCAATGCCCGGCACATCAAATACATCACCTACGAGGAGATGCTGGAGCTGGCCGCGTGCGGCGCGAAGGTGCTGCACCTGCGTAGCGTGGAGTACGCCCGGCGGGCGGGGTTGCCGATCCACGTCCGTTCGTCATACTCGACCAACACCGGCACGATGGTCACCGGATCGATGGAGGACCTTTCCGTGGAGCAGGCACTGATCACCGGGGTCGCGCACGACCGCAGCGAGGCCAAGATCACGATCGTCGGGGTGCCCGACGAGCCGGGTGCCGCCGCGCGGATCTTCGACACGGTCGCCGGGGCCGAGATCAACCTCGACATGATCGTGCAGAACGTCTCCACCGAGGGCACCGGCCGCACGGACATCTCGTTCACCCTGCCCAAGGACGATGGCCCGACCGCGATGGCCGCGCTCAGCAAGATTCAGGAGCCGGTCAAGTTCAAGGGCCTGCTCTACGACGACCACGTTGGCAAGGTCTCGTTGATCGGCGCCGGCATGCGCTCGCACCCCGGTGTGGCCGCCGGCTTCTTCGCCGCGCTCGGAGCGGCCGGGGTCAACATCGAGATGATCTCCACCTCCGAGATCCGGGTCTCCGTGGTCTGCCGGGACACCGACCTCGACGCCGCCGTCCGCGCCATTCATGACGCGTTCGACCTGGGTGGCGACGCCGAAGCCGTGGTCTACGCGGGGACGGGTAGGTAGCGCCGATGACGGCGCTGCCCACCCTCGCCGTGGTCGGAGCAACCGGTGCCGTCGGCACCGTGATGTGTGAGCTGCTCACCGGGCGCCGCAACGTCTGGGGTGAGATCCGGCTGGTCGCCTCCGAGCGTTCGGTAGGGCGCCGGGTGCGCTGCCGGGGCGAGGAACTCGTCGTCCAGGCGCTGACTCCCGAGGCGTTCGACGGAGTCGACGTGGCGATGTTCGACGTGCCCGACGAGGTTTCCGCCGAGTGGGCGCCGATCGCCGTCGCCCGGGGCGCGATCGCGGTCGACAATTCCGGCGCGTTCCGGATGGACCGGGACGTCCCGTTGGTCGTTCCGGAGATCAACCCCGAGCAGGTCCGCAACCGGCCCCGGGGCATCATCGCGAACGCCAACTGCACCACCCTTGCGATGATCGTCGCGGTCGCGCCGCTGCACCGTGAGTACGGCCTACGGGAGTTGGTGCTCGCCTCCTACCAGGCGGTCTCCGGCGCGGGCAAGTCCGGCGTCGACATCCTGCACGACCAACTCGCCAAGGTCGCCGGCGATCGGGCGCTCGGCTCGCGGACCGGCGACGTACGGCAGGCGGTCGGCGACGACCTGGGCCCGTTCCCGGCGCCGCTGGCGCTCAACGTGGTGCCCTGGGCCGGCTTCCTGACAGACGCGGGCTGGTCATCGGAGGAGATGAAGATCCGCAACGAGTCGCGGAAGATCCTCGGCCTGCCCGACCTCAAGGTGTCCGCCACCTGCGTCCGAGTGCCGGTGGTCACCGCCCACTCGGTGGCCGTGCACGCGGTCTTCGCGACCGAGGTGGACGCAGAGGGCGCCCGCGAGGCACTGCGCAACGCACCCGGAGTGATTCTTGTCGACGATCCCGCGGCGGGCGAGTTCCCGATGCCGATCGACGCGGTCGGCACCGACCCGTCCTGGGTCGGCCGGATCCGCCGCGCCCTGGACGACCCCCGCGCCCTCGACTTCTTCGTCACCGGCGACAACCTCCGCAAGGGCGCGGCCCTCAACACGGCCCAGATCGCCGAACTCCTGGCCAAAGAGCTGAAGAGCTCCTGACCGCCCCGAGTCGAGGGGTCAGGCGGCGGAGAGGTGTACGCCGTCCCGGCCCTGGCGTTTGACCGCGTACAGGGCCTGGTCGGCTCTCCGGAGGGTGCGATCGGGTGATTCGCCCGGGCGGGGCAGTGCGACGCCCACGCTGATCGTGCGGCCGATGCGCCGGGCCGCCTCGGTCAGCCGTTCGGCGATCCGGACCGCCTCCTCGGGACGGCTCACCTCGATCACCGCGACGAACTCGTCGCCGCCGATCCGGTACAGCTCGTCGCCGTGCCGTAGCGCCCCCTCCAGCGCCCGGGCCAACCCGACCAGCACCCGGTCGCCGGCCTGGTGGCCGTACGTGTCGTTGACGGTCTTGAAGCCGTCCACGTCGATCGCCAGCAGGGCCGTACGCCCCGGGGTGGCCGCGGCGATCCGTTGCCCGAACGGGCCGGTGTGCCGCAACCCGGTCAGCGGGTCGGAGCTCGCCTGCTCGCGCAGCCGGGTCAGTGTGCGCAGCCGGTCCAGGCACGTCCAGGCCTGCCCGGCGAGGAGTTCCATCAGGCTGACCGTGGTCGGGTCCGGACGCAGTGCGTGTTCGTCGGCGACCAGCAGCACCCCGCTGGCGTCCGGCGGCCCCACCGGAACGGCGACAAGTGTGTGCACCCCCGCCCGGGTCAGCGGTCGGTAGTCCTCGGTCGGCGGGTGCCCCGCCTCGCCCAGCGTGTACCCGGCGCCGTACCGGTGTGCCCGGTCGACCATCCGGTCCAGGGCGGCCGGACCAGCCTCGGTCAGCTCGGTGCGGATCCGGGTCTCCAGCTCGCTTGGCGCCACCGGGGAGGGGCTGAGCTGGCCGGCGATCAGGAGCACCGCGGTGGAGAGGGCGGAGACCTCCCGGGCGGCGCAGGCCGCCACGCTCAGCACGTCTCCCTCGGTCGGTGCGCCGGAGAGTGCGGCGGCGTGCCGGAGCAGCTTCTCGCTGCGGCTCTCCGCCGGTGGGCCACCGAGGGCGGCGATCCGCTCGCCGAGCCGGTTGGCCAGCCGCTGTGCGGTCTCCCGCCACAGCTCCAGGTCGGTTGGCTCACTCCACTGCAGGTCGAGCACGCCGATCGGCCGGCCTGCCGGGTCCAGCACCGGCACGCACAGCTCGGCGGTCACGTCCGGGCGTACCGGTAGGTAGTCCGGGTCGACGGTGACGTCCGGTACGGCGGCGGGGGTGCCGGTGGCGTACACCCGGCCGACGATGCCGGTCCGGGCCGGCACGGTGGCGAAGACCTGCCAGGCCCCGGTCGCCGCGACGCAGCGCAGGCGGTCGTGGACCGCGAGCAGGACGGAGATGGTCGCGGTGGTGTGGCGGGAGAGCGCAGTGACCGTCGCCCGACAGGCCTCTGGCGCGCTCGACGCCATCGGCAGGCGGACGGTGACGTCACGGATGACTCGCTGATGATCCACTCGCACGTCGTTCCAGGTAGGGGAGGGGGCCGGCCGGTGCCGAGCCGCGCGATCAAGCGTACTCACGGCGGCGCGGGGCGGCCGAGCTTCGTACACACGTGCTATCCACAGCCTGTGGACGCAGCCTGTGGACGCAGCCTGTGGGCGCGTGCCCGGGGGCGCGGCGGACGCCAGCTGGCAGATCGCCCTCGCGTCACCGCCTGACCCTCCGGGCCCCAACACCACTGAGAGCGTGATGACCCTCAGGCATAAATATGCCTCAGAGTCATCACGCTCTTTCCCGTCCCGGGCCGGCGCGGCCCAGGTCACTGGGACGATCGCCGCCGGCTGATCCGGTGGACCGGCCGCCGCGGACATGATCCGCTCTGCCTGGGTCGACCGGTCGGCGTTCGGATGAGAGGGTGTCGATGCAGGCGGCCACCCCAATCGCCGCCATCCACGATCGACCCTTCCGACGGCGTCGGTCGGCGGCCCGGTCGACCCAGAGGCCGGGCACCGCACACGCCGACTCTCACGAGGAGATCCATGTCCATATCCGGGATGCGTCGGGCCGCTGTCGGTCTGACCGCGCTCGCGGTGACCGTGTTCGGTGCTGTCACCACCAGCCCTGAGCAAGCCGACGCGCAACCGAAGCCGGTCGACGTCAGCCTTTTGGCCCTCAACGACTTCCACGGCAACCTCGAACCGCCGAGCGGGTCCAACGGCACCATCGCCGGGCAGGCCGCGGGCGGCGTCGAGTTCCTGGCGGCCCACCTGGCCGAGTTGCGCGCCGCCGCCAAGAAGAAGAACACCATCACGGTCGCCGCCGGTGACCTGATCGGCGCGTCCCCGCTGCTCTCCGCGGCGTTTCACGACGAGCCGACCATCGAGGCCCTGAGCATGGCCGGCCTGGACTACGCCAGCGTCGGCAACCACGAGTTCGACGAGGGCGCCGCCGAGCTGCTGCGGATCCAGAACGGCGGCTGCCACCCGGTGGACGGCTGCGCCGACGGCACCCCGTTCCGGGGCGCCGGCTTCCAGTACCTGTCCGCGAACGCCTTCAAGACCGCGACCGGCAAGCCGCTGATGGCACCGTACGCGATCCACAAGGTGCAGGGCGTCAAGATTGGCTTCATCGGGATGACCCTGGAGGGCACCCCGCAGATCGTCAGCCAGCAGGGCGTCGCCGGCCTCAGCTTCGCCGACGAGGCGGACACCGCCAACCGGTACGCTCGCGAGCTGCGCCGCAAGGGCGTCGAGGCGATCGTCGTTCTGCTGCACGAGGGTGGCACCCAGGCGGCGACCGGCGGGATCAACGACTGCGTCGGCCTGACCGGGCCCATCGTGGACATCACCAACCGGATGGACCCGTCGATCGACGTGGTGGTCAGCGGGCACACCCATCAGGCGTACAACTGCGACATCAACGGCAAGCTGGTCACCAGTGCCAGCTCCTTCGGTCGTCTGATCACCAACATCGACCTCAAGATCGACCGTCGGTCCGGCGACGTGATCTCCGCTGCGGCGGAGAACGTCGTGGTTACCCGGGACGTGGCCAAGGACCCGAAGCAGACCGATCTGATCGACCGGTACAAGACGGTGCTCGGCCCAGTCGCCGACCGTGTTGTCGGCGAGACCACCCAGGCGATCACCCGCCGCCAGGAAACCCTCTTCGGTACGAGTCTGGGCGAATCCCCGCTGGGCAACGTGATCGCCGACGCGCAGCTAGCCGCCACCGACGACGAGCAGGGCGCGGTCGCCGCGTTCATGAACCCGGGCGGGGTTCGAGACGACCTCGACGCCGGCCCGGTCACCTACGAGGAGGCGTTCACGGTGCAGCCGTTCGCCAACAACCTGGTGACGCTGGACCTGACCGGCGCGCAGCTCTACTGCGTCCTGGAGCAGCAGTTCATTACCAACCGGACGCTGTACCCGTCGGCGACGGTGGGCTACGTGGTCGACCCGAACGGCACCACCGGCACGGTGGCCGACCCGTGCGCCGGCACCCGCGTGGTCCGGGGCAGCCTCACCTTCGGCGGCACCGCGGTCGACACCGCCGCCACCTACCGGGTGACGGTGAACAACTTCCTGGCCGGCGGCGGTGACGGCTTCAGCGCCCTCACCGGCGGAACGAACCTGGTCACCGGCCAGATCGACCTGGACGCCTTCGTGGACTACCTGACCGCCCAGTCGCCGGTCTCCGCGCCGACGCTGGACCGGATCCGCACCACCGCCGAGGTCCCCGCCGCCTGACGGCCGGCCCCGCGACGTCGGGCCCCGGAGCACCTGCTCCGGGGCCCGGCCCGTCCCACGGCACTGCTGTTCCTCACCCGCGGCCGCCAATTAGCGCCGCACTCTGCGCGCCCTGCCCCGCGCCCGCCCGCGCATCGGTCCGCCCCCGCGCCTCCCCCGCGCAAGATCGTGCTCGAACCAGGATGTAGTGGCATGGAAGCCGGCCGAGGCCACTACATACAGGATCGAGCACGATCTTGCGGGCGGCGGGCGGCGGGCGGCGGGCGGCGGGCAGTGGGCAGTGGGCGACGGGCGACGGGCGACGGGCGACGGGCAGTGGGCGACGGGCGGCGGGCAGTGGGCGGCGGGCAGTGGGCGGCGGGCGGTGCGACGTTAGGCGAGGGTGGGGGCCGGGACGGGGGACGCCGGGGCGGGTGTTGCGCGGCCGTCCTGTTCGGCACTGAGCAGCCTGCGCAGGGAGAGCGCGATCAGCGAGGCGACCAGGCAGCCGCCGACCACCGTCGCCACCCAGACCTTGCCGTCGGCGGCGCCGATGAGCGGGCCGGCGGTTACCGGGCCGATCACACCGCTGATCCCGAAGATCATCGAACTCATCGCGTTGTACCGGCCGCGTAGCTCGTCCGTGGCCAGCGCGTTGGTCAGCGCGGGCATCACCGGCGACAGCATCGTCTCGCCGAAGCCGAAGATCGCCGAGCAGGCCACCACGCACAGGGCGGCCAGCAGGGCGCTTTCACCGCTGACCAGGCCAGCCGCGCCGAGGACCAACCAGGCGGCGGCGAACACCGCCCCCACCACGGCCAACGCCCGGGTTCGGCTGCGCCCCTCGATCCGACCGATCACCAGCAGTTGCGCGAGCACGATCATCACGGTGTTGGCCGCGAGCGCCCAGGCCACCACTCGGGGGTTCACCTCGACCACCCGCACCGCGTACGCGGCGAAGCCCACCTCGATCTGCGCGTACCCGCAGGTGGTGAGGACCAGTCCGAAGATCACGAGTCGCCGGAACGGGCGGTCGCGGAGCACGGTCAGGTAGCCGCCGGGCGACGGCTCGTCGACACCTCGACGGTTGCCGAGTCGGTGGCCCACGGTGGGCAGGGTGAGCAGGATCAGCGCCGGCAGCAGGTAGGTCACCGCGTCCAGCAGGTAGATCGCCTGGAACGTGCCGGGCCGGGCGGTGTCGACGATCGCGCCGGAGGTCATGCCACCGATGCCGATACCAAGGTTGAGCAGGGCGAAGTTCAGCCCGAAGACGCGTTGCCGCTCATTGTCGTCGGTCAACGACGCGAGGATCGTGTTCTGCCCGGACCAGATCGCCGAGCCGCCGATGGCGATCACCGTCATCACCAGCAGAGCCGACCCGGTCGAGTTGACCAGCGCGAGAGAGCCGGTGCCGACCGCCTCGATCAGCAGGCAGGGCACCACCACCCGGCGGGCGCCGATCCGGTCGATCAGCGTCCCGCCCAGCGGCGACAGAGCCAGGGTGACCGCGCCGTACCAGCCGATCACGAGCCCGGCGCGGGTGTCGGTGAGCCCGCGTACGTCCGTCAGGTAGATGAACAGGAACGGCAGGGTCAGGCCGCGCCCGATCGCCGACAGCAGGGTGCCGAGGAGGATCCGGCGAGCTTCCGAACGGCGGGGCAGGGCACGACGCAGCATGTCCGGCATTCTGTTCGTCGGATGTGACATCGCGCGAACCGTTTTGGCCGCGCTCCGCCCTTGCCGGGGCGTCGGGTGACCAATCCCACGATGATCCACTTGGCTCGATCGGGATCCGTCGGTGTCCGCCGGGTCTGCGATGCTCTCCCGATGACCGGCACCTGGCGACACCTGCCCGCTACCGCCCGCGCCATCGCGGTGACCGCCACCGCAGCCGTCGCCGCCGCCCAGGCGCGCGACGGTCAGGCGTACGACGAGGCGGTCGGCGGGCTCGCCGCGGACGAGCGGTCCGGCCTGGTGCTCGGAGCGGTGGTCCGGCTGCTGCTGGAGGAGGGCCATCCCGAGGGGCTGACCGGCGACGACATTCGCCAGGTGTTGACCCGCTGCGTGCAGGGCGCGATGCGGTGGCGTTCGGACGTGGACCCGCACGTGGTGCTCGTCCTGCTGGCCGGTGCGCTGGGGGTGTACGACCCCGAGGGCGACGAGTCGCGTCCGGACGCGTCGGCCCTGGCCCGGCACGCCCCGCTGCTCGTGGCCGATCTGTTGGCGGCGACCAGCGTCCCGCTGGACGACTACCTGGCCGCCGCGTTCACCGAGATCGAGCGCACCGAACGACAGGACTGACGCGCGTCAGACCGGTTCGGCGATCCGCTGCGCCACGACCTCCAGGTACTCCGCCGGGATCCGCAGCGTGGCGTCGGTGGCCCGGTTGTGCGTACGCGCCAGCTCCACCAGGTCGGCGTGCAGCTCCGGTCGTCGCTCCTCGGGTAGCGCCTCGAACGCCTTCAACGTCGGCCCGTAGTTGGCCTGGAAGAAGTCCGTGAACTCCTCCGGTGTGCCGAAGCGGAAGACGAACTCCCGGCGTACCGCCCGCAGGTCGCCCACGGCCCCGCCGAGCAGCTCGCGGAGCCGGCCCTCGTCGCCCCACTGCACCGGCGGGCGCAGCCCCGCCGGCGGTGGCACATGCCGCCCCACCGTGCGGAACAGGTCGCCGATGAACCCCTGCGGCGTCCACGACGCCAGCGCCACCGTGCCGCCGGGCCGGCAGACCCGGACCAGCTCGGCCGCCGCCTGCTCCTGGTTCGGCGCGAACATCACGCCGACGACGGAGAGCACCGCGTCGAAGGAGCCATCGGCGTACGCCAGGCGCTCCGCGTCCCCGGTCACGAACGTGACCGGGAGCCCTTCCGCCGCGGCCCGCGCGTGGCCCCGTTCCAACAGCTCGGGTACGTAGTCGACGCCGGTCACGACGCAGCCGCAGCGGGCGGCGGCGATGGCGGCATTGCCGGAGCCGGTCGCCACGTCCAGCACCCGGGCGCCCGCCGACAGGTCGGCCGCGGTCACCAGCAACTCGGAGATCGGCTGGATGAGCGCGGCGACCGCGCCGTAGTCGCCGCTCGCCCAGGTCACCTGCTGGCGTGCCTTCACGGCGTTGAGATCGAGTGTGGTGGTCATCGGTGGTTCCCCCTTTGGACGGTTCGTTGTGCCATCGACACTAGGTGTCGCGGCACCCTCGGGGATCGGTAGAAACACCTATGTTGGCGGCACCAGGCCCTGCCGGCGGGCCGTCGCGGCCGCCTGGCCCCGGCTGGGCACCGCGAGCTTGCCCAGCACCGCCGACACGTGGTGGTCAACGGTCCGGGTGGAGAGCGACAGCCGGGCGGCGATCTCGGCGTTGCTGAGCCCGTCGGCGAGCAGCGCGAGCACCTCCCGTTGCCGCGCGGTCAGACCTGTCGGGTGCGCGGCCGTTGCCGGTCGCGGCCCCCTCGGCACCCGGGCCATGCCACGTCCGCGCAGGTCGGCCCGGACCCGTCGGGCCACGGCCACCGCACCCAGACCGTCCAGGATCCGCAGCGCTTCGCCGGCCGCCGGGCCGTCGCCGCAGGCCAGTGCCTCGACCCGGGAGTACGCGCAGCCGAGTTGCCGCCACTCGTCGGCCGCACCTGCCCAGTCGCCCTCGATCAGCCGCCGGTACGGCGACGCCAGCGCGTCGGTGTCCCCGGGCGGCTCGCCGATCCGCCACAGCCAGTACGCCAGCTCCCCGGCGAACCAGGGTTGGCCCGCCTCGACCGCGAGTTGGTACGCACGCCGTAGCTCGGCGACCGCCGGCCCCGGCTCACCGGCCAGCCAGTGCCGTTCCGCCAGCGCCGCCGCGACCGGCACCACGAACTGGAGTTCCCGGCTCTGCACCGCCCAACGTGCCGCCGTGTCCAGGTGCGTGGTCGGCTCGTCTCGGCGGGCACCGAGCCGGCCCAGCGCGACCAGGGCCGGGACGAGGCTCCCGCCGGGCTGCGCGGCGCCGGCCATCGCCCGCTCGGCGTCGGAGCGCGCGCCGGCCCAGTCACCGGTCGTCAATCGCAACCGGGCCCGGTAGCCCAGCAGGTGCCGGGCGTACCCGTCGAGGTCCCGGCTGGTGGTGAACCGCAACGCCCGGTCCAGGGCCTCGGCGGCCGGTGTGAGCCGGTGCCACTCCACCGCCATGGTGGCCATGTTGACCAACGCACGTGCCGCATGGTCATCGAGGTCGTGTGCGACGGCCAGGGCGTGCCCACGTTCCAGCTCGGTGAGGCCGGCGACGTCCCCGCCCTGAAGACGCGCCGAACCGACGTTGACCAGGGCGTGCGCCTCGGTCTCGACGTCGCCGAGCCGTCGGGCCAACTCCCGGGCCCGGTCACCCCAGTCGATGGCCCGGTGGTTGTCGTCGGCGAGCATGAGCAGCTGCGACATGTTGCTGTAGGCCATCGCCAGCTGCCGACCGGGAGGAGCAGACTCCAGCACCTGCACCGCGCGGGTTCCCGCCGTCCGCGCCGCCGGGCTGTCCCCGGTCCACCAGCACAGCCGGGAAACCCAACGCAGGTTCTCGCCGATCCGCAGCGGGTCGCCATCGGCTTCCCGCAGGGCCAGCGCGTTCCGGCGGGCGTCCAGCGCCTGCGCGGCCAGCCCGGCCAGGTACGCCGCCGTCGCGTACGCCTCCAGCAACTCTGCCCGCCTCGGTGCCGGCAGGCCCGCAGCGTGCGGAAGCGCGACGGCGTAGTGGTCCGTCGCCTGCCGGTGGGCGCCCGCGCGGCTGGCCCGCTCGGCCGCCACCGGCGCCCAGCGCAGCACGGCCGCCGGGTCGTCGGCGTGGTGCGCGTGGTGCACCAGCCGGGCTGCGTCCACGTCGGCGCGTGGTGTGAGCCGGGCCAGCACGGCGGCGTGCAGCGCCACCCGCCGCACCGGGGACAGCGACTCGCGTACCGCCCGACCCAGCAGCTCATGCCGGAACGCCACCGCGTTGCCCACCGACACCAGCACGCCCCGGTCCAGGCATTCCTGCACGGCGGCCGGCGGGTGATCGGCCAGCAAATATGGCTCGGCCCGGGAAGGGACCACCGAAACCAGGGCGGCGACCTCCCGGGCCGGTGCCGGCAGCACGGCCAGCCGGGCCAGCACCAGATCGCGTACGGTCGGCGGCACGCCCGGCCCGGTCGCGGCCAGCACCTCGGTGACCAGCAGCGGGTTGCCGCCGGTCGCCTGGTACAACCCGTCCGGAACGCGGCCGACGGCGCGGGCCAGCGCCGCGACGGCGTCGGTCGACAACGCCGGCAGCGGCAGTCGGCGGACCAGCGGACGGGGCAGGCCAGCGAGCACGGCGTGCAGTGGATGCTCCGCCCCGACCTCGTCGTCGCGCAGGGTCAGCACGAGCAGCGCCGGGTGACGGCCCAGCCGCCTCCCGAGGTACGCGATCAGGTCCAGGGTGGCCCCGTCCGCCCAGTGCGCGTCCTCCACCACCATCACCGTCCGGCGGCCGGGCCGGGTATCGGTCAGCTCGTCGAGGAGCGCGTCGAACACGGCACCTCGGCGTTCAGCCTCCGCCACCGCGTGCAGCGCGGCCAACCGGTCCGCGAGCACCCCACCCACCTGGCGGGCGACATCGTGCAGCGGGCCGAGCGCTCGCGGTGTCAGCAACGGGTCGCAGCTGCCCCAGAGCACCCTGGCCCTGGTCGTCGCGGCGAACGCGCCGACCAGGGCGGACTTGCCGGCGCCCGCCTCGCCCGCGACGAGCGCGATCGCGCCGCCGGGGGAAGCCAGCAGCCCATCCAGGGTGGCGAGCGCGTCCGCGCGCTCCAGCAGCTCCATCAAGGTCGATGCTAACCAGCGAGGCGCCCGGCCGGCGTCACCCGTGCCGGCAGTTCAGATCGGACGTGGTCACTCCTGGTTTCAGGCGTCCCTCCGGGCCCGCCGCCTGGTTCGCAAAACGCTTGAGGGCACATCCATCGATCGGATGTGCCCTCTTGCCTCTGGTCGGGGTGGCCGGATTCGAACCGACGACCTCTTCGTCCCGAACGAAGCGCGCTACCAAGCTGCGCCACACCCCGAGGCGTGCCGACAAATAGTAGCCCACCCGCCCCGATGGTCAAACTCGGTACCCCCGCCGGCCGGGCCCAGCCCGGAGCAGCCGAAGAGCGGCACAACTTCAGGGATGTAGTGGCCTCACGGCGCGCTGAGACCCTATATCCGTGAAGTTGTGCCGCTCTTGAAGCGGACCGCCAAGCGGACCGCGCCGAGCGGGGTCAGCGGGGGATGAGGGTGAGGATGCTGGCCTCCGGGGGGCAGGCGAAGCGGACCGGGGCGGTCGGGTGGGTGCCGAGGCCCGCGGAGACGTGCAGCCAGGAATCCGAGCCCGGCCACCGGTGCAGACCGCGCGCCATCGAGCGGGGCAGGCCGCAGTTGGTCACCAGCGCCCCGAAGCCCGGTACGCAGACCTGACCGCCGTGGGTGTGACCGGCCAGCAGCAGCCCGAAGCCGTCCGCGGCCATCTCGTCGAGCACCCGTGGTTCAGGGGAGTGCGTCAGCGCGATGGACAGGTCGGCCGAGGACGAGACCGCACCAGCCACGGAGGGGTAGTCGTCCCGGCCGATGTGGGGGTCGTCCACGCCGACCAGGTCGAACTGCCGACCGCCGGCCTTCAGCGTGGTCCGGGCATTGTTGAGATCCGCCCAGCCGGCGCCGGTGAGCACCTGGCGCAGCTCCTCGTAGGGCAACTCGACGCCCTCGGTGTACTCCCGGTCGGGCAGGAAATAGGTGAACGGGTTCTTGAGGACCGGCCCGGTGTAGTCGTTGGAGCCGAACACGAACGCTCCCGGGTAGTCCAGCAGCGGTTCCAGGGCCCGCAGCACTCCGGGCACCGCGCCCGGGTGCGCCATGTTGTCGCCGGTCACCACCACCAGGTCGGGGTCGAGGGCGGCAAGCGACGCCACCCAGCGCTGCTTGCGCGCCTGGTCGGGCATCATGTGCAGGTCCGACAGGTGCAGCACGCGCAGCGGCTCCGCGTCGGTCGGCAGCACCGGCACGTCGTACCGCCGCAGGGTGAACATGTTGCGCTCGATGAGCGACGCGTACGCGAGGGTGGCCGCGCCGATCGTGGCGGTTCCGGCGGCGAGCCGGAATAGTGTGCGCTTTCGCATGGCGTTCAGGGTAGTTTGACCGTCCATGAGCACGCTGAAGGACCGCCTCACTGCCGACATGCGTTCCGCGCTCAAGGCGCGCGACGAGCTGACCACCTCCACGCTGCGGATGGCCCTGGCCGCCGTCGGCACCGCCGAGGTCGCTGGCAAGGCCAAGCGCGAGCTCACCGATGACGAGGTGCTCGCGGTGCTGACCAAGGAGGCCAAGAAGCGCCGGGAGGCGGCCACCGCGTTCGGCGACGCCGGCCGCGCCGAGCAGGCCGCGAAGGAGACCGCCGAGGGTGAGGTGTTGGACCGCTACCTGCCCAAGCAGCTCTCGGACGCTGAGCTGACCGAGCTGGTGTCGGGGGCGCTCGCCGCGGGCGGCTTCGCCGGAAAGACCCAGATGGGCCCGGCGATGAAGGCGGCCCAGACCGCGGTGGCGGGCCAGGCCGAGGGTGGTCGGGTGGCCGCCGAGGTACGCCGACAGCTCGGCCTCTGACCCACTGCGATCAGCGGCGTCGAGGTCGCGGCCGAATCAGCGGCGGTAGTCGCGGCCTGCCGGTAGTCCGGACAGACGAAACGGGCGGGCACCCGGAGAGGGTGCCCGCCCGAACGTGTCGTGCTCGTCGGGTCAGCCGCCGGGGCGGCCGCCAGGTCGACCGGGCGTGTTGCCGGGCGTGCTCGGCGTGTTGCCTGGCGTGTTGCCGCCACCACTGCTGACCTGGATGGTGACCAGGCCATTCTTGATCGTGCGGCCGTCCGGGCTGGTGCCGGCCGCTTCGCCGGCCTTGCAGGACGACGGCACCTTCGCGCTGGAGACGACCGGCTCGAAGCCGGCGCCCTTGAGCCGGGACTTCGCCTGATCCACCGACACACACTTCACGTCGGGAATGCGGCGCTGGTCACCCTCGGAGATCTTCTGGCCCGGCGGCTCGAACTGGATCGACTTCTTGCCCTTCATCGCGTCCCGCAGCGTCTCCCACACCGGCGGGTTGATGCCGTCCTTCTCCTTGTGCTTCATCTTGACGTTGGTCTGCGGCCAGTCCGGGTCGGCCATGATGCCGGCGACCGCGTACTGCTTGGTCATCGCGACCAGGGCGGCGGTCTTCTCCGAGTCGGTGGTGCCGGACTTGCCGGCCACCGGCGCACCGACGTCGTTGCGCACGTTGCCGGCGGTGGCTCCCGTGCACTGGGAGGTGGACGACCGGTCACCGACCGGGCAACGGGCCGCGTCCACCGCGGCGCGGGCCACATCGGTGCTGAACCGCTTCTCGCAGCGCGGGTTGGCGATGTCCAGCTTGTTGCCCTCCGGGTCGCGGATCTCCTGGACCGGGATCGGTTCGCAGAATGTGCCGTCCGCGGCCAGGGTGGCGTAGGCATTCGCCAGATCCAGCGGGGTGGTCTGCGAGACGCCCAGGGTGAACGCGCCCCACTGGTGCGCACCCTTTTCCAGGTCCAGATCCTCCTGGGCCCGGAAGTTGATGCCCAGCCTCTTGGCGGCCTTGACCACGTTTTCCGCGCCGACCTGCTGTTGGAGTGGCACGAAGAAGGTGTTCACCGACCGGCCGAACGCGCCCCACATGTTGTGTACGCCGGCCATGCTGTCGGTCGAGTTGGTGGGGCAGTAGAAGTGGGTCCCCGGACAGGCTGCCTTGCCGGGCTGGATGATGTATTCCGACGTGAACTGTTTCTGCGCGTTGATGGAGTAGCTGAGGGGGATGCCCTTTTCCAGCGCGGCCACGATGGTGAAGATCTTGAAGGTAGAGCCGGCCTGGTAGCCGGTGATGCCGTCGCCGCCGGTGAGCAGCGGGTTGACGGTCGCCGGGTAGTTGCCCCGGATGCCCTTCTTGCTCTTTGCCGGATCGCTGGAGATCTTGTTCTTCGGGTTCTTTGGGTCGTCGAGCTTGAACTGCCGGTTGACCGCGAGCGCCCGCACCCGGCCGGTGCCCGGCTCGACCACCGCGACCATGGCGGCTTCCTTGCTGTTCTCGCTCTTGGCCTTGCGGACGGCCTTGTCCGCGCCCTTCTGCGCCTGCACGTCGATCGACGTGACGACGGTGTAGCCGCCGCTCTTGAGCCGCCGCTCCCGGTCGTACGTGGTCGAGCCGAACGTCTCCTGCTGCATCCACCAGCGGTAGAAGTAGTCGCAGAAGAAGCCCCAGCTGTTGACGTTCGCGGCGACGCAGCCGTTCGGGGTGCGCTTGTCCTTCACCACCAGCTTGACGGCCTTGGCCGCGTCGGCCTCCTGCTGGGTGATGGCCTTGATCTTGACCATGTTGTCGATGACGTAGTCGCGCCGTTCCAACGCGAGCGGGTACCCACCCTTGGTGGTCGGGTTGTTCGTCGTCGGTGCCTTGACCATGCCGGCCAGCAGCGCCGCTTCCTCGATCTTGAGCTTGCTCGGCGGCTTGCCGAAGTAGACCTGGCTGGCGGCGTAGATGCCGTACGCGCCGTTGCCGAACGCGGCGAGGTTGAGGTAGCGGGTGAGGATCTCGTCCTTGGAGAATTCCTTGTCGACCTGAAGGGCCAGCCGCATTTCCTTGAGCTTGCGGGCACTGGTGTCCTCGGTCGCCGCCACCACGTCGGCCGGGTGGGTGGCCGAGTAGGCGATGGCCAGCCGGACGAACTGCATGGTCAGCGTCGAGGCGCCCTGCCGGCTGGAGCCCTCGCTCTGGTTGTTCACGAACGCGCGGGCGACACCGTTGATGTCGACGCCGTTGTGCTTGTAGAAGTCATGGTCCTCGGCCGCGATGATCGCCTTCTGCATGAACGGCGAGATGTCGGCGAGCTTCACGTCGCGCCGGTTCTCGTCGTACATCGTCGCCAGCGGTGTCTTGCCGTCCGAGGCCAGCAGGTAGCTGATCTGCGGCGCGCGGGCCACCGTCAGCTCCTTGGGTAGGGCGCCGAATGTCTTGGCGCCGGCCTTTGCGGCCAAGCCGGACATCGCCACCGCGGGGAAGGCCGCCGCAGCGACCACCACGCCGGCCAACAGGCCACATACGAGCAGCGATGCGGCGTTGGTCAGCACATTGTGGTCACGTTTCCGCATCCAGGTCACCTCAGCAGGGTACGCGAGTAGGGAACGAGGAGCGCTGGGGCGTTCTTTCCCCATTTCCTGCGTGCGCTGCCCTCGTTGTGCTAAACGCACGACCCCCGGTGCTTGGTTGCGTGTGACCTGGCGTGAGTCTCCTCCGATTCAAGGAGGCGGCGCAGCGTTATCGCTGACCTCGGCGGGGTAACCGGCGGTCACAAGGCACGGGAAGCCGGGAAAGTCCGGAATGATGGATTTCGCCGACAACGTTGCGTAATCAGTCGACTACAGAGCATGATGGGGGCGGCGAAAGCGCCACATGTCGTCCGCGCTGCCTTGGGGAAGGCAGGCCGGGCGATCGGGGGGAAATTGCCGGCTGACGTGCATCGACGAGGTCGGTAGGTACTGCAAGGGGGGACGTGGCACATGGGCATGATCACTGACTGGCCGTCGCTGGCGGCATGTCAGAACGGGGACCCGGACGCGTTGTTCGTACAGGGTGCCGAACAGAACGTGGCGAAGCGGATCTGCCGGAGCTGCCCAGTTCGGTACGAGTGCCTGGCCGACGCGCTGGACAACCGGATCGAGTTCGGTGTGTGGGGTGGCATGACCGAACGCGAACGGCGGGCGCTGCTGCGTCGTCACCCGCAGGTGACGAGCTGGCGCAAGATGTTCGAGGCCGCGATGAACAAGAACAGCAAGGACAAGGCCGGCAAGGACAAGATCCTCGTCAGCGCGGTCAACTGACGCCGGTCATGCCCGGCCGATCGCCGCGCCGATCGTCCGTAGCCCGTCGACGTCGTGCACGTCGGCGGGCTGCGCCCTGACCGACACCGCCGGCACCGCCGGGAACGCCTCGGTGAACCGGGCGGCGACCTGCTGCTCGCGTACCGCCTGACGTGCCAGCGCCGCGTGCGCCCGCAGCACGTCGGCGGTGGCCTCATGCCCACCCAGCTCAGTCAGCCGCTCGGCGGCGACCCCGCTCTGCTCGGCGTCCAGCTCCGGCACCGTCAGTCGGTGCACCCGGTTGAGCACCAGGCCGGCCAGCGGCATCCGCTCGTCCCGCAAACGGCCAGCGAAGTAGGCGGCCTCCCGGACCGCGTCCGGCTCCGGTGCCGCGACCAGCAGGAAGGCCGTCTCTCGCGCCTGGAGGATCCGGTACGTCTGCTCGGCCCGCTGCCGGAAACCGCCGAACATCGAATCCAGCGCGGCCACGAAGCCCGACAGGTCGGTGAGCAGCTGCGCGCCAAGCACCTTCTGCACCACCTTCGAGAACATCCCGAACGAGGCCGTGACCAGGCTGAACATGCTCCGCCCGCCGCTGCGCGCCGGGGCCAGCAGCAGTCGCAGCATCCGGCCGTCGAGGAAACGGGAGAGCCGGGCGGGCGCGTCCAGAAAATCCAGTGCCGAGCGGGACGGTGGCGTGTCCACCACGATCAGGTCCCATTCGCCCCGGGCGTGCAACTGGCCCAGCTTCTCCATCGCCATGTATTCCTGCGTGCCGGCGAACGTCGAACTCATGGCCTGGTAGAACGGGTTCGCGAAGATCTCTGCGGCCTTCGCCGGGTCGGTGTGCTGGAGCACCACGTCGTCGAAGGTGCGCTTCATGTCCAGCATCATGGCGTGCAGCTCGCCGCCGCTGTTCTCGACGTCGATCCCCTTGACCTGGCGGGGTGTGTTGTCCAGCTCGGTCAGGCCCAGCGACTGGGCCAACCGGCGGGCCGGGTCGATGGTGAGCACCACCGTCCGCCGGCCGTGGTGCTCGGCGGCCCGCAGCGCCAGCGCCGCGGCCGTGGTCGTCTTTCCCACCCCGCCGGCTCCGCAGCACACGACGATCCGCACGCCCGGGTCGGCGAGGATCTGGTCGACGTCCAGCTGCGGCGCCGCGTCTTCGGAAGGCACCAATCGAGCGTATCGGGCCGCGTGGGTCCGTGCGCCCGTGCTGAGCTCAGGTGTGAGTCAATCGGCGCGGACGAGGGCCTGGGTCAGTGTCGCGAGCCCTGCCTGGTCCACCCCGTCGGGCAGCAACGGCAGCTCGATCATCGGCAGCCCCAACTCCACCAGGTCGGCGCGGAGCGAATCCTCCAGTTTGCGCCGGATGAGCTGGTCACGCGCCTCGTTGTGCAAGCCGGCCACGGTGTCCCGATCGGCCGGCAGCCCGGCGGCGACCAGCCCGCGCTTCAGCTCTGCGGCGGTGACCGCCCGGCCGGCCGGCAGCGGGGGGCGGGTGCCGTTGACGATCACCTTTCCGATGCCGAAGCCGAGCGAGGTCAGGTCGGCGATCGCGTCCACCGTCTCCTGTACCGGCATCTCCTCCAGCAGCGTGACCACGTGCACCGCGGTCATCGGAGAGCGCAACAGCGCGGCGACCCCATCGCTCTGGGTCTTGATCGGGCCGACCTTGGCCAGCCGGGCCGTCTCCGCCGTCACGTTGAGGAACCGACCGATCCGCCCGGTCGGTGGGGCGTCCAGCACCACCGCGTCGTACGCGCGCCGCTGCCCGGAGGTGCGGGTGGTGGCCTCCTTCACCTTGCCGGTCAGCAGCACGTCCCGCAGGCCTGGCGCGATGGTGGTGGCGAAGTCGATGGCACCGAGCTTGCGCAGTGCCCGGCCCGCCGCGCCCAGCTTGTAGAACATGTCGAGGTATTCGAGCAGCGCTTCCTCGGCGTCCACCGCGAGGGCGCGCACCTCACCGCCGTTCGGCGCGTCGGCGAGGTGTCGCTCCTCGTAGGGCAGCGGGTCGATGCCGAAGAGCTGGGCGATGCCCTGCCGCCCCTCGACCTCGACCAGCAGGGTGCGCCGGCCACCGGCGGCGAGCGCGAGGGCCAGTGCCGCCGCCACGCTGGTCTTGCCGGTGCCGCCCTTGCCGGTCACCACGTGAAGGCGGGTGGACCATCCGGTACCGGCCGGCTCGATCGACCGCTCAGCTGCACACACCCATCGAGCCTATCCAGGACCGGCGGTCACGCGACCTCGCAGACCCACCAACCCGTTTTCTGCACCACCGTGAAGCGCAGGTCCTGGTCGGCCACCTTCTCGTCCGAGGTGGTCATGGTGAGCCGGGTCGAGACGGTGGCCCGTTCCCCGGTCTGGTTGTCCACCTTCGGGGTGGTCCACCGGAAGCGCGGGTTCTGGTACGTGGAGGCGTACTTCTGCACCTCGGCCACCTTCGCGGCGATCTTCTCGTCGTCGCGGGAGGCGGCGCAGACGCGACTGGCCGCCTTGGTCACGTCGCGATCCTTGTAGACCGCGGTGAGGAACTCGTCGACGGCGACCGCCGGCTCCTTGGCGCCCTCACCGGTCTCCGCATTGCGCAAAGTCAGGAACGCCACCACACCGCCGCCCACGCAGAGCACCATGATCACGACCAGTGCGATCGCCGCGATCAGCAGGCCGCGCTTCTTCTTCGGCTCGGCCGTGCCCTGGTAGGGCGGGTATCCGGGTGGGGCTGGCGGGATCGCCGAGGGGGCCGGGGTGCCCGGCTGCGCCGGTGCCCCGGCAGACAAGGAGCCGCCCGGCCCTTCCGGCTGCCCGGCACCGCCAGCGCCACCGCCGGGCTGTCCGGGGAAGGCCGGCTGTCCGGGACCGGCGGGCTGTCCGGGGAAGGCCTGCTGGGTGGGGACGGGCTGCTGGGTGGGACCGGCTGGTTGAGCGGGACCCTCCGGCTGGGTGGGGAGCGCCGGTTGGGCGGGGGATGCGGGGAGAGCGAGCTGCCCGGTCGGCGCGGCGGGGGCGGCCTGGCCAGGGACGGCCTGAGCGCCGGGCTGACCGGCGGAATCCGGGTGAGCCGGCCGGTGGGCGGAGCTGCCAGCCAGGTCGCCGCTGGGCGGTTGGGTCATCGTCTTTCCCCCGGGGGTGCGGCGCCCGCCGCCACCCCTGGCGCCGAGCGTGATCGAGCGGGCGGCCGGGCGCGGCGCGACCGTCCGACCGGAAGGGTAGCGGTGAAAGACCGGTTCGGTGTCGCCCCTGCCGTGCCGCCGGTCCGTCGATTCGGTCGGCGGTACCTCCGTTGGACCCGGCGTCGGGCCTCCCACCTGCGATGTGTCGCATATGTGACTGTTGCTGACCGTTGTGCGCGTCCTGTTGGCGGGACTGCGACCACGGACCTACCTTCGTCCCGGTGCGGGGGCCGGAACGGACGAATGGGTTCGGACCGGAAGCATGATCCGAGAGGTACGACCGGAGGCAGTGCATGCGCGACGCGGACAATATCCCTCGCACCCAGTTCCCGACCAACGAGCGGCCGCGCCGGCCCGGGTCGCTGGTCGAGGCCGGCGGGCAGGTCGGCGGTCAGCCGATCAACGAACGGTCGTACCGCCGGATGCCGGAGCAGGCGGAAATGGCTCGGGCACCGGGCAGCCCCGCCGAGCGGGCCCGCGACGACGACGAGCCCGGCTTCGTGATCCACCTGCCGATCCGGGTGCCGAATCTGGCGGCGGCGACCGTGCTGGCCGGCCGGGTCGCGGTGTCCCTGGGCTTCCTGCCCGAGCTGGATGCCGGCGAGACCACCGTGTCGAACGCCGACGATCAGAACAACCGGCACCGGGTCTTCTGTGATCTGCTGCTGCCCGACCGGTCCCGCTGCCCCCAGGGGTACGAGCACGACGGGCTCTGCGGGGAGCTGCCGGCCACGCCGGAGCAGCGTCCCGCGCCTCGCCCGGCCAGCGGACCGTAGGCTGTCCCTCGAACAATTCCGTACCGAGAGGGAGCCCTTCAGCGATGCAGAAGTGGGAATACTCCACGGTCCCGCTGCTGGTCCACGCGACCAAGCAGATCCTGGACAACTGGGGCGAGGACGGGTGGGAGCTCGTCGCCGTGGTCCCCGGACCCAACCCGGACCAGCTGGTCGCCTACCTGAAGCGACCCAAGGCGTGAGCAACGGTCCGCACGCGAAGCTCGCTGAGCTGGGCCTCGAACTGCCCGAGGTCGTGCCGCCGGTGGCCAGCTATGTGCCGGCCGTGCAGTCCGGGCAGCACGTGTACGTCTCCGGCCAGCTGCCGATCGCCGAGGGTAAGTTGCTCGCGACCGGCAAGGTCGGCGCAGGGATCTCCGCCGATCAGGCGAAGGATCTGGCCCAGCGGTGCGCGCTCAACGCGCTGGCCGTGGTCGACTCGCTGGTCGGCTTGGAGAACGTGGTCAAGGTGGTCAAGGTGACCGGTTTCGTGGCCTCCGCGCCCGGCTTCACCGGTCAGCCCATGGTGATCAACGGCGCCTCTGACCTTTTCGGCACCGTCTTCGGCGAGGCCGGCCGCCACGCCCGTAGCGCCGTAGGGGTGGCCGAGCTGCCCCTCGACGCCCCGGTGGAGATCGAACTGATCGTCGAGGTCGCCTGACCCGTCGCCACCCCCCGCGATCTTGCACATCCGGCCCGGAGGAAAGCCCTGAACGGGGACGAATCAGGGGCCGAAGGTGCAAGATCGCGGGGGGTGGCGGGCGGGGTCGTACGATCGCAGCCATGAGTGGGCACGTGACGGCGCCGGCGGCGGCGCTCGCCGACGAGCTGCCGACCTGGGTGACACTGCTGCGTGCGCCGAACCCGGGGCCGATGACCCTCGACGGCACCAACACCTGGGTGCTGCGCGCCCCGGCAGCCGAGTACGGCGTCGCGGTCGACCCCGGGCCGGCGGACGAGGGGCACCTGACCCGGGTCGCCGAGCACGGCCCCATCGGGCTGATCCTGATCACCCACGGCCACCCCGACCACACCGAGGGCTCCGCGCGGCTGAGTGAGCTGCTCGGCGGCGTGCACGTCCTCGCCGTCGACCCGACGCACACCATCGGTGGTGCGCCGTTGACCGAGCCGGGCGAGGACTTCGGCGGCTTCGGCCTGGAGATCCGTCTGCTGGACACGCCAGGGCACACCGCCGACTCGGTCTGTTTCCTGGTCGAGCACGGCGACGAGCGGGTGGTGCTCACCGGTGACACCATCCTCGGCCGGGGCACCACCGTGGTCGCCCACCCGGACGGGCACCTCGGTGACTACCTGACCAGCCTGGAGTTGCTGTCCGCGTACCGGGGAATCCCAGCGTTGCCCGGACACGGCCCGGCGCTGGCCGACTGCGCTGCCGCCGCCGACTTCTACCTCGCCCACCGCCGGGCCCGGCTCGACCAGGTCCGGGCGGCGGTCGCGGCCGGCGCCCGGACGCCCGCCGACGTGGTGGCGGCGGTCTACGCGGACGTGGACCGGTCGCTCTGGTGGGCAGCCGAATGGTCGGTCCGTGCCCAGTTGGAGTATCTGGGTGTCGGCACCGGGGAATCCGCGCCCGGGGTCAGTGGGTTGGAGCACATGTGACCTGCCCAGTGTGTGGAACCGTCGCCGTTCCCGGCGCGCGGTTCTGTCACAACTGCGGTGCCGCGCTGCCGGCCGCCGCCACGTTGCCGGCGGCCGAGCGCCGCGTGGTCACCGTGCTCTTCGGTGACCTCTCCGAGTTCACCTCCTGGTCCGAGGATCTCGACCCGGAACGCGTCGGCGCGGTCACCGACCGGGTGCTCGCCGCGCTCGCCGGCGCGGTGAAGACCTTCGGCGGGCACGTCGACAAGCTGACCGGTGACGGGATCATGGCGGTCTTCGGTGCCCCGGTGGCGCACGAGGACGACGCCGAACGCGCGGTCCGGGCCGCTCTGTCCATGCAGCGGGCCGTCCGCCGGGTGCTCGACGACGAGCGGGGCGGCGGGGCTCCACTCGGGCTGCGGGTCGGTCTGAACACCGGCGACGTCATCGCGGGCATCCAGGCCGCTATCGAATACACGGTCATCGGCGACACGGTGAACACCGCCGCCCGGCTGGCCGACGCCGCCGCGGTCGGCGCGGTCTACGCCGGCGGGCGCACCGCCGCCGCCACTCGGCACGTGTCCTCCTGGCGGGCGCTGCGCCCACTGCGGCTCAAGGGCAAGCGGGAGCCGGTCGAGGCGTACGAGCTGCTGGGTCTGCTGGACGCGCCGGGAACCCGCTCGGGGCTCGGCGACGAGGCGCCGTACGTGGGCCGGGAGACGGAAATCGGCCGGGTCGCCGGCCGGCTCGCCGAGGTGATCGACCAGGGTGACCCACGGGTGCTGCTGATGACCGCCGAGGCAGGCATCGGCAAGTCCCGGTACGCCGCCGAGGTCGAGCGTCTCGCCGCCGGGTACGACGTGGGCGCTGGCCGGTACGCGGCGCACACGGGCGCCCGGGTGCTCTCGGTGCGCTGCGCCGCGTTCGGTGAGCGGCGCCGGCTCGCGCCCCTGGCCGATCTGGTGCGTGCCGCCGTCGGCCTGCCCAGTGACGCCTCCACCGCGCTGACCCGGCCGGCGGTGGAGGAGCGGCTGCGGCGGCTCGGGCAGCGGCTCGCCCGCTCCGCCGGTGAGACCGCGCCGATCGCCACCGAGCAACTGCTCGCCCTGCTCGGCTACGCCGAACTCCCGGTGCACGGTGGCACCGACACCGGCGAGTGGGGCGGGTCGGGCACCCCGGCCGCGGATGCCGAGGCGGTGCCGAACGCGGTCGCCGACCTGCTCAGCGGGCTCGCCTCGGAGGCGCCGCTGGTGATCGTGGTGGACGACCTGCACGACGCCACCGCCGAGACGATCAACGCCCTCGGACTGACCTTGTCCAGGCTCACCGGCCCGGTGCTGGTGTTGTTGCTCGGCCGCCCCGAGCTGGTGCGTACCGCCGGTGCGTTGACCCGGGTCTCGGACGCCGAGGTGCACTCCCTGCCGCCGCTGCGCGGCGCCGATGCGGCGCGGCTGCTCACGAGCTATCTCGGCGGCGGCAAGTTGCCGCAGCCCGACACGGACCGACTGCTCGCCACCGCTCAGGGCAACCCCTTCTATCTGGCCGAGCTGGTCACCCTGCTGATCGAGCGCGGAGCGCTCACCACGGAATCAGCGCGCGGTGCCCGCGCCGCCGTGGAACGGCCCGGCTCCGGCGAGCGGGACCAGAGCGCGTCGGCCAGCTGGCGGTTGGTACCCGGCTCGCTGGGCAGCCGGCTGCTCTCCCGGGACCTCGCCG
This sequence comes from Micromonospora sp. NBC_01638, assembly GCF_045209745.1. NCBI lineage: Bacteria > Bacillati > Actinomycetota > Actinomycetes > Micromonosporales > Micromonosporaceae > Micromonospora > Micromonospora sp. NBC_01638. The sequence continues at coordinate 1,941,712 of NZ_CP109273.1, read as the reverse complement.
CCGTACTCGCCGCCCGGATCGACGCGCTGCCGCCGGATGCCCGTTCGGTGCTGCGCGACGCTGCGGTGATCGGCGACACCGTGCCGACCGGTGCGCTGGAGGCGATGCGTGAGCAGCGCGCCGGCCGCGATGGCCGGCCATCGGCCGTGGTCGCCGTGGAGCTCGACCGGGCTGTCGAGGAGCTGCTGCAACGTCGAATGCTGCACCGCTCCCGTGCCGGCTACTCGTTCGCGACCCCGCTGATGCGGGAGGCCGCGTACGCCGGGGTGAGCAAGGCGGAGCTGGCCGAGCGGCACGCCACGCTGGCCCGCTGGGCGGCGCCGGTGGACGAGACCGTGACCAAACTGCCGGGCGGGTTCACCGACGACGCCCGGGACGACTTCGTGGCGACGCACGTCGAGCGAGCTGCCACGCTCGCCGACGCGGTGAAGCTGCGCCCGGACGCGCCCGCCCGGGCGGTGGTCCCGCTCGGCGTCGCCGCGCTGGGTCGGGCCGCCCGCCGGGCACTGTCCGCCGGTGAGCCGGTGCTGGCCGTCGAGTACGCCGAGCGGGCCACCGAGTTGGCCCGCGACGGGGTGCCGGCGGCCGATCGGGTGGTGCACGCACGGGCGCTGCTCCAGGTCGGCCGCGTCGTCGACGCGCTGGCGTACGCCGAGAAGATCGCCGCGAACGCGGGGGACGAGATCACCCGGGTCAACGCCCTGCTGCTGGCCGGGCAGGCCCAGGAGACCCTCGGTGATCAGGGCCGGGCGGTGACCGCCTGGCAGGAGGCGTTGCAGGTGGCCACGGAGGGTCAGCTGCCCATCCAGCGCGCCACAGCGATGCGCCGGCTCGGCATGGCCGACTTCGTGGCCGGGCGGCTGAGTCAGGCGAGCAGCCGGTTGGCCGCCGCGTACCAGGTCAGCCTCGGCGCGCAGGACCGGCGGGGGCAGGCCTGGTCCCTGCAGAATCTGGCCTGGGTGACCACCACCCGGGGTGACTTCGCCGGCACCGACGCGGTGCTCGGACGGGCCGCCCGGCTCTTCGCCGAGCTGAAGGACCCGTACGGGCGGGCCTGGCTGCGCGGCACCACGGCGTTCGCCCGGCTGCTCGCCGGTCGACTGCGTGAGGCGTGTCGGATGGCGCAGGTGTTCCTGCCGTTCGGCGAGCGGGTCGGTGAGGCGTGGGCGGTGGGCACACTGCGCGCGGTGGCGGCGTTCGCGACCGCCGAGCTGGGTGACCTGGCCGAGGCGGACCGGGAGGCCCGGCGGGCGTACCGGGAGTTCGCCGCCGCCTCCGACGACTGGGGGCGCGGGTTCGCGCTCGTGGTCCGGGCCGTGGTGGCACGTGGACTGGGCGAGCCGGAGCACGCGGCCGACCTGCTCACCGACGCCCTGGCGTACGCCGAGCGCACCTCGCACCCGCTGCTCACCGGGATGGCCGGCACCCTGCGCGGCTTTGTCGCGATGGACATGGGCGACTGCGAGACGGCCGAGCGGGTCGCCCGCATGGTGCTGACCGCCGTGGAGCCGCACAACCCGCAGGCCCCGGCGCAGGTGGCACCCCAGGTGCTGCTGGCGACGGCCCGCCTGGCCGCCGGCGACTCGGCGACCGCGGTCGGGCTGCTCGCCCCGGTGGCCACGGCCGCCGCGAACGCACCCTCGCTGCTCTTCTCCCGTCGCCAGACGATGGCCCAGTACGCGTCGGCTCTGCTTGCTCACGGCCAGCGGGAGCAGGCGTTGGACTGGGCCCGGCGGGCCGTCACCGCGCCAGCCGAGGACGTGCGCAGCCAGGTGATCGCGGCCAGCGTGCTGGCCGAGGCACTGGCCGCCTGCGGTCGCCCGACGGAGGCCCTGTCCTGCGCGGATGAGGCGGTCCGCCTGGCGTACGCGACCGAGCAGCGCAGCGAACGCGCCGCAGCCGACGCCCTTCGCGCCCGCCTGACCGCCTGACCACCTCCGCCAGGCACGGGCCTGTGGTGACCGAAAAACGTGGCCCAGGCGGTGGGGTGCGCAGGTTTGTCGGTTCTGGGGATGTGGTGGTCGGGGTGAGCGGCTAGCGTGTCACCACCGCGTGCTGGTCCGTAGTGGTGACCATCGCCGTGCCCGGGGAGGCCTTTCATGAAGCTGCCGCGATCCATCGCGGGCTGGACCATCGCGGTCTTCGGCGTGTTGGCGCTGGTGATGGGCGCGGTCGGGCTGCTCTGGCCCGAGGCACAGCTGCGCATGCTCGGGCTCGAGGTGCCGGCGACCCGTGCCGTCGGTGATCACACCGGCACGTTCCTGCTGGCGTCCTCGATGGCGGCGTTCAACATGGGCGTCTACTACCTGCTCGCCACGGTCACCGAGTGGCGGGCGTTCTACCGGTTCACGGTGGTCTTCCGGTTGGTCACGTTCAGCGTGTTCACCATCGCGGTGCTGGCCGACATCGCGCCCGACCGGTTCTTCGGTGTGGCGGCCTGGGAAGGGCTGGGGGCCGTGGCCACCGCCGTCGGCCTGCGCCTGGACGCCCGCAGGGGCGCGCCGGCCGGCGAAGTCGCAACGTCCGAGGGTGCCGGGGCGGCCGTGGTCGCCGAGGAGGGTACCGGTCCGGCCGGTGCCGCTCCTGCCGATGCGGTGCGTTGAGCCGCCGGCCGGGTTGGGTATTTTCGAGCGGTGACCGACACCCCGTCCGGCGGCCTGCCAGTGCCGATCGTGCCCGGTCTGACTGATTTGCGGGTTTTTGCCCGAGGTGGCTACGCGACTGTCTACCAGGCCACCCAGATCTCCGTGGGTCGTGAGGTCGCCGTCAAGGTAGAGAACCGGACGCTTGACAGCGAGCGGGATCAGGCCCGTTTCCTGCGCGAGGCGCGGGCGGCCGGCCGGATGTCGTCGCACCCACACGTGGTGGACCTTTTCGACGTCGGGGTCACCGTCGACCAGCACCCCTACCTGATCATGGAACTCTGCGACGGCTCGTACGCCGAACGGATGCGCACCTCACCGCTGGGCCCGGTGGAGGCCCGTGACCTCGGCCTCAAGATCGCTGACGCGCTGGCCCACTCGCACGCGGCCGGGGTGCTGCACCGAGACGTGAAGCCGGCCAACATCCTCCACTCGCACTTCAACTCAGCGGTGCTCGCCGACTTCGGCCTGGCCGTGCTCGCGGAGCACCGGGACGCCTCGGTCACCCTGGAGGTGCTCACCCCGGCGTACGCGCCGCCGGAGATGTTCAGCCACAGCCCGCCGTCGCCGGCCGTCGACGTGTACGCGCTCTGCGCCACCCTCTACGCGGTGATGCACGGCCGGCCGCCCCGCTGGCAGTCCGAGCGCAACCCCAGCCTGGTCACCGTTCTGGAGATGTTCAACCAGCCGCTCCCCGCCCTGCCCGGCGTACCGGACGAGATGATCGACGTGCTGCGCGCCGGCATGGCCAACGACCCGGCCGAGCGTCCCTCCGCCCTCGAACTGCACGACCTGCTCGCCAACCTGCCATTCGGCTCGCCGTCGACGCCGGTCAGCGGTGCCCCGGTCAGCGGTGGCGCAGGCCTCTCCGGCCCGTACGCGCCCAGCCAGCCGGCGCCCCGTCCGCCCATTGAGGACACCCAGCCGACGGTCTTCGGTAGCCGGCGTTGGCGGCGGTGGTTCCTCGGCGGTGTCGCGGTGCTCGCGCTCGCCGCCTCCGCCTCCGCCGGGGCCTGGGTCGCCGACCGGGCGCCACCGCCCGCCCCGAACCCGTCGGTCACCCAGGTCGCCGCACCGGCGACCGGGCCGCTGCCCGGCTGCGCAACCGGCACCGGTGCGCCCACCGCCCTGCCCGAGGGTGCCCGGTGCCTGCCCGAGCTGGAATGCTTCGGCCCGATGCGGATCCGCGGCAGCCGCGCCGAGGCGGCTCGGCTGTCCTGCGCTGGCCGGCATACCTGGGAGACGTACGCCGAGGGCATCCTGCCGGTGTCGCTGGTCGGCGCTGACTACGACGACGTGATCGCCGATCAGCAGGTGCGGCAGGTGTGCAGCGCCACGACGTTCCGGTTGACCACCGGGATCGCCGAGCCGACCGGCTGGCACCTGGAGGTCCTACCGCCGGTCGACGGCAGCATCGACCGGGCCTACCGGTGCCTGGCCGGGCGGGGTGTCGACGCGCTCACCGCGCCCACCCTCACCGGCCGCTGAGCCCGGTCGACCCGCGCCGCCGGTCACGCACCGCACGCAACGCGTCCCGGCTGTCCAGGGCGTCGAGGGTGTCCGCGTCGATCCCGTACGGCATCAACTCGGGCGGCCCGACGATCGCCGACCAGTCCACCGGCTCCGGGTCGTTGCCCTGCCTGGCGGCGGACACGGACACGCCGGCCACCATGGTCAGCAGGACGCAGAGCAACGCGAGGACCACGCCGAGAAGATCCTGGCGGCGCCAGACGACCAGCGTGACCAGCAGCGCAAGGGCTGCAAGCACCGCGACCACCGCTACCGTCCGCGCATTGGGCCTGGACAATCGACTCACCCCTCTAGCATGTCGTCGCGGGGCCCGCTGTCAACCGCGGAGCCGCCCGGTATGCCGATCGACGCCGCCGGCCGGACCTGCCGACCTGACCGATCGGCGCGCACACGGAGTGGACTGGAACCGCTACTCTCGGTGTCCCGCAGGCCGGTTCCGTCAGCGAGGTCGCCCATGCACACACGCACTGCCCAGTCCCGGCTCCGCTCGGTCGCGACGACGCTGGCGGTCGCCCTGACCCTCACCCTGGCCGCCGCCGCCGGCTGTGACAGCCGGCAGCAGCCGGACCTGCCCTCCGTGCAGGAAAAGCTGCGCGAAACGCACATCTACGGCCAGTCGAAGCTGCGCATCGGCGTCGCCACCAACGAGCCGCTGATGGGCGAGCTGCGCAACGGCCAGCACGTCGGCTTCGACGTCGAGATCGGCCGGTACGTCGCCGCCTCACTCGGTTACGAAGGTGCGCAGCGGCTCGAGTTCGTCTCAGTCTCCACAGAGGACCGCATCCCGGCCCTGCAGGGCGGCACGGTCGACCTGGTGGTGTCCAGCTTCTCCATGACCGAGGAGCGCAAGAAGCTGGTCAGCTTCGCCGGGCCGTACTTTGTCACCACGCAGGAGGTGCTGGTGCCGGCCCGGCTCAAGGACCGGATTCGCACCATCGAGGACCTCCGCGACCCGGCCTACAAGGTCTGCACCAGCGGCGGCTCCACGACCGAGGCCGAGCTGGAGAAGCACCAGGTCAAGACGTTTGTGGTGAAGGACGTCGGTGACTGCGTCGACGGCATCCGGAAGGGCCGGTACGACGCGGTCAGCAGCGACGAGACGATCCTCGCCGGCTTCCTGGCCAGCTTCCCCAAGGAGTTCGAGATGGTGGACATGCCGTTCGGCACCAGCGAGCTGCTGGGCATCGGCGTCCCGATCGGCGACCCCGCGCTGCGCGACCTGGTCGCGTTCTTCCTGCAGAAGAGCTACCAGCAGGGCCGGGACGAGCAGGCGAGCCCCTGGCAGACCGCGTACAACCGGACGCTCGGCCCGTGGCTGCGGGCCGAGAAACGCCAGCCGCAACCGCTGGAGGTGCCGAAGCTGGTCGACTTCGACGACAAGGTGCCCACGAAGTGAGCACGTTGCCGACCGCCACCGGCGGCGACGGCACGGTCCCGCCGCCCCGCACACCCGTGCCGGGTGACGCCGCCGCCCCGCCGACAATCGACGGTACGGAGGCAGCGTCGCAGAATGCCGCGCCGTCGGCCGCTGGCGCGGTGGACGGCGTCGGTTGGCCGGCCGGCGTGCCGGTCGCCGAACCCGCCGCGCCGGTCGTCGCCGACGTCGAGCCCGGGCGGGTCCGATGGGACCCGGCGGAGCGGCGTGCCCGCGCCAGCCAGTCGTTCTGGACGGCCGTGGTGGGCGTACCAGCGATCTTTTCGGTGCTCCGCCTCGGGGTGGAGGCGGGAGGCGAACTCCAGACCACGCTGCTGCTGGTGGCGAACGTCGGGCCGGTCAACCTGCTCGCCGGCTTCCTCACCACGGCGGCCCGGCTGCTCTCGACCGGCATGGTCGCCGTCTTCGCGCTCGGCGCGGTGCTGGCCGTCAGCGCGGACCGACTCCCGCCCGGCACCCGTCGCCGTCCGCTCTTCGCCCGTTGGGCCGACATCACCCCGGCCTGGGTGGTGCTCGCCAGCTTCCTACTCGCCCTGATCACCTGGCCGCTGCTCTACCTTCCGCTGCTGCTGCCGGCGTTCGTGGCCGCGTTCCAGCTGCGCCCCGAGCGGCTGCACGAGGGGCGCCTGCCACGCCTGCTGCTGGTCGTCGCGCTGCTCGCCGGGTACGGCTGGCTGCTGCTGCCCACGCTGCGCGACGCCAGGGAGCAGGGCGAATGGTTGGTGCTGGCTCTCGTCGTGGTGCCTCCGGTGCTGGCCGTGTTCATCGCCGGGCCGCTGCCCGGCATGGTGATCCGACCGCTGGCGTCGGTGACCGAGGTGGCGGTGCTGGCCATGCTGGTCTGGGCGGCGCTGCCGGTGATCAGCACGCCGGTGCTTCCGCTGACCGTCACCACGGTGGGCGCGGAGAACGGCCCCACCGAGGACGTACGCGGGCACGTGGTGACCACCGACGACGTCAACATGGTGATCCTCCAGGAGCGGGGTGGTGTGCGGTACGTGCCGGTCGACCTGGTCCGCGCGCAGGTGCTCTGCCCGAGCGAGGAGGAGTTGCCCCGGCACCGGCTGCGCATCCACGACTTCCACGTCGAGGACTCGTTGCTGGAGGGGATGGGCCGTCGCGTCCGACCGGTGCACCGGATCGACGCCGCCTGCCGCACCCCCGGCTGAATGCCGACGGCACCGCCGGCGCAGCCCGGCGGCCGAGGGTTCAGTACGACTTGTCCTGGCCAAGGACGTGTTGGGCCACGAAGTTGAGGATCATTTCTCGACTGACCGGGGCGATCCGGCCGGCCCGGACCGCGCCGAGCAGGGTCGCGACCCCGTACTCGGTGGTCATGCCGGCCCCGCCGAGCACCTGAACAGCGGTGTCGACGGCGAGCGCGGCGGCTTCCCCGGCCGCGTACTTGGCCATGTTGCCGGTCACACCGGCCTCCAGGTCGCGGCCGGCGTCGTACAGGGTTGCCGCCTTCTGGATCATGAGGCGGGCCAGCTCGACCTGCACCGCCGCGTGTGCCAGCGGATGCGACACCCCCTGGTGGGAGCCGATGCTCCGGCCGCCCCAGACCTTGCGGGTGGCGGTGTACTCGCTGGCCCGCTCGATGGCGTACCGGCCGGTGCCGGCGCCCATCGCGGCCACCGTGATCCGCTCCGGGTTGAGCCCGGCGAAGAGCGCCGGCAGCCCGGCGTCCAGCGACTCACCGACCAGCGCGTCGGCGGGCACCCGCACGTCGTCGAGGTAGAGCAGGAACTGGTTCTCCGGGGACACGATCTCCATGTCCAGCTTGGACCGGGTCAGCCCGGGGGTGTCGGTCGGCACGAGAAACAACGCCGGCTTGAGTTTTCCGGTCCCCGCGTCCTCGGTACGGGCCACCACCAGCACGTGGTCGGCCTCGTCGACCCCGGAGATGTAGCACTTGCGGCCGTTGAGCAGCCAGCCGTCGCCGTCACGGCGGGCCACCGTGCCGAGCCGGTGGAAGTTGGAACCGGCCTCCGGCTCGGTGATGGCGAAGACGATTTTCTGGGAGCCGTCGGCGAGGCCGGGCAGGTGCCGCTTGCGCTGCTCCTCGGTGCCGTGTCGGGTGAGCACGGTGGCCGCGATCGCGGGCGAGACCACCAGCAGCAGCAGGGGGCAACCGGCCGCCGCCAACTCCTCGCAGACGATGGCCAGCTCGGTGATGCCGCCGCCTCCGCCGCCGTACTCGGTGGGGATGTTGACCCCGAGGTAGCCGAGCCGTCCGGCCTCGGCCCAGAGCTCGGTGGTGTGTTCGCCGGCCTTCGCCTTCTCGACGAAGTAGCCGTGGCCGTAGCGACGGCCCAACGCCCGCACGGCGTCGCGCAGCTGATCCTGCTCGGGGGTGAGGTCGAAGGTCATCGAAGGTTCTCCTCTTCAGTTGTCGATGACGGCCAGCACGGCGCCGGTGCGCACCTGACCGCCGGCCGGCACCGGCAGCTCGGCGACCACGCCGTCGGTCGGGGCGAGCACGGGATGTTCCAGCTTCATCGCTTCCAGGGTGAGCAGCGGATCGCCGGCCGCGACCCGTTGGCCGACCTGGACATGCACCCGGGTCACCGCGCCGGGCAGCGGCGCGAGCAGCGACCCGGCGGCCACCTCCGCGGTGGGCAGCGGGAGACGCGGCAGCTCGGCCAGGCTCGCCGCCCCGTCCGGCCCGTCCACGAAGACCGCCGACCCCACCCGGTGTACGCGGTACGCGCGCCGCACGCCGTCGACGTCGAGCACGACCCGATCCGGAGCCGCCTCGACCAGCGCCACGGCCGACCCTTCGGCACCCGCCGTCGCCGCGTCACCGGTCGACGTCGCCGACCACTCGGCGAGCCCGCCCGCACGGTCCAGCCGGTAGTGGACCTCGATCTCGCCGTCCGGCCCGGTGAAGCGGGTGACCTGCGGGACGGCGGGCACGTTGCGCCAGCCCGACGGCAGCCCGGCGAGCACCCGGGACCCGGCCCGGCGGCCGGCGGCCGAGGCGAGCGCGGCGGCCAGCGCGGCCAGCGGGAGCTTCGCCGCCGGCAGCAGCGGGGCGAAGACCTCGGGATGCCGGTCCAGGAAGCCCGTGTCGATCTCCACGGCGGCGAACGCGGGGCTGCGCAGGACCCGGACCAGCAGGTCCCGATTGGTGGTCACCCCGTGCAGTTGGGCCCGGGCCAGCGCGGTGGACAGCAGCCGGGTCGCCTCCCCGCGGGTGCGACCCCAGGCGACCAGCTTCGCCAGCATCGAGTCGTAGTGCACCCCGACCACCGAGCCGGCCACCACGCCCGAATCGAGCCGTAGACCCGGCCCGGCCAGCCCGCCGAACTCAGCCGCCACTCCGGAGACCGCGAACCGGTGCAGGGTGCCGGTGGCCGGCCGCCAACCCGCCGCGGCGTCCTCGGCGCAGAGGCGTACCTCGATCGCATGCCCGGTGCTGGCCGGCAGGGTCGCCGGCAGTGGCTCACCCTCGGCGACGAGCAGTTGCAACCCCACCAGGTCCAGCCCGGTGCACAGCTCGGTGACCGGGTGCTCCACCTGGAGCCGGGTGTTCATCTCCAGGAAGAAGAACTCACCGCCCGGGGCGAGCAGGAACTCCACCGTGCCCGCGCCCAGGTAGTCGACCGCGCGCCCGGCGGCCACCGCCGCCTCGTGCAACGCCGTCCGCACCCGCTCCGGCACGACCGCCGGCGCCTCCTCGACGATCTTCTGGTGCCGGCGCTGGATCGAGCACTCCCGGTCACCGAGGGCCACCACCCGGCCGTGGGCGTCGCCGAAGATCTGCACCTCGACGTGCCGGCCGCGCTCGACGTACCGCTCAATGAAGACCGTGCCGTCGCCGAACGCGGCAGCCGCCTCGCGGCGCGCGGAGGCGACGGCCTCGGCCAGCGCGGCGGCGTCCCGGACGATGCGCATCCCGCGACCCCCGCCACCGGCGGACGCCTTCACCAGCACCGGAAAGTCGGTGATCTCGTCGGTGTCGGACCAGCTCGGCAACATCGGCACACCCGCCTCGGCGAGCAGCGCCTTCGCGGCGAGCTTGTCGCCCATCGCGGCGATCACCCTGGCCGGTGGCCCGACCCAGGTCAGCCCGGCGTCGGTCACCGCCGCCGCGAACTCGGCGTTCTCGGCGAGGAACCCGTACCCCGGGTGGACGGCGTCCGCGCCGCCGCGCCGGGCCGCGTCCAGGATCAGATCGACCCGCAGGTACGTCTCGGCCGGCGTGGCCCCCGGCAGCCGGACCGCCTGGTCGGCCTCGGCGACGAACGGCGCGTCGGCGTCCGTGTCCGAGTACACGGCGACCGTCTCCACACCGAGCGCCCGGCAGCTCGCGAAGACCCGGCGGGCGATCTCCCCCCGGTTGGCGACGAGAAGTCGAGTAATCAAGAGACCAGCCCCCTACATCCGGAAGACGCCGAAACCGTCGGCGCCCTTCACCGGTCCGTTGTGGATCGCCGAGAGGCAGAGCCCGAGGACCGTACGCGTGTCCCGGGGGTCGATCACCCCGTCGTCGTAGAGCCGGCCGGAGAGGAAGAGTGCGCCCGACTGCGACTCGATCTGCTGCTCGACCATCAAACGCATCGCCGCATCGGACTCCTCGTCGTAGTCGCGCCCGCGAGCGGCGGCGGCCTGCCGGGCGACGATGGAGAGCACTCCGGCGAGCTGTGCCGGACCCATCACGGCCGACTTCGCGTTCGGCCAGGTGAACAGGAACCTCGGCTCGTACGCCCGACCACACATGCCGTAGTTGCCGGCCCCGTACGAGGCACCCAGGTTCACCGTCAGGTGTGGCACCGTCGAGTTGGACACCGCGTTGATCATCAAAGCGCCGTGTTTGATGATGCCGCGTTGCTCGTACTCGGTGCCGACCATGTAGCCGGTGGTGTTCTGCAGGAAAATCAACGGGGTGTCCGCGGCGTTCGCGAGTTGGATGAACTGAGCCGCCTTCTGCGCCTCCTCGCTGAACAGCACCCCGCGGGCATTGGCCAGCACGCCCACCTGGTACCCGTGCAGCTCGCCCCAGCCGGTGACCAGCGCGTCCCCGTACGCCGGCTTGAACTCGTCGAAGTCGCTGCCGTCCAGGATCCGGGCCAGCACCGCACGAGGGTCGAACGGCACCTTCAGATCCGCACTGGTGATGCCGAGCAACTCCTCCGGGTCATACTTCGGGGGTTGCGGCACGGCCGTACGCGGCGACGGGCCCTGCTTGCGCCAGTTCAACCGGCGTACGCACTGCCGGGCCAGCCGGATGGCGTCCCGCTCGTCCTCGGCCAGGTAGTCGGCGAGCCCGGACGTGGCCGCATGCATCGCCGCGCCACCCAGCGACTCGTCGTCGGTGACCTCGCCGGTCGCCATCTTCACGAGCGGCGGCCCGGCCAGGTAGACCTGCGACCGCTCCCGAATCATGATCACGTGGTCGGACATCCCCGGCACGTACGCGCCACCGGCCGTGGCGTTGCCGAAGACCACGCTGACCGTGGGGATGCCGGCCGCCGAGAGCCGGGTCAGGTCACGGAACACCCGACCACCCGGGATGAAGATGTCCGCCTGGGTGGGCAGGTCCGCCCCGGCCGACTCGACCAGGTTGACCATCGGCAGCCGGTTGGCCAGGGCGATCTCGCCGGCCCGTCGGGTCTTCGCCAGCGACCACGGGTTGACCGCGCCGCCGCGTACCGTCGGGTCGTTGGCGACGATCAGGCACTCCACGCCCTCGACCACCCCGATGCCGGTGACCACGCTGGCCCCGACCGGGAAGTCCGTGCCGTACGCGGCGACCGGCGACAACTCCAGGAACGGGCTGTCGGCGTCCACCAGCAGCTCGATCCGCTCCCGGGGGAGTAGCTTGCCGCGTGCGTGGTGTCGGGTCACGTACTTCTCGCCACCGCCGGTCCGAGCCTGGTCCAGCGCCGCGTCCAACTCGGCCAGTCGGTCCAGCAGAGCCGCCCGGTTCGCCAGGTACGCGGGTGCGGACGGGTCGACCGCGGTGTCCAGGGTGCTCACAGCCCCAATCCCTTCGCGATGATCTCATTCATGATTTCGGTCGACCGGCAGGTCGACGATCCGGGCGCGCAGCAACTCGCCGAGCGCCTTGGCCTGCGGGTCGAAGCGGGTGGACGCGGCCACCCCCGCCCCGAGCAGGCCCTCGATCACGAAGTTGACCGCCCGCAGGTTCGCCAACTCGTAGCGCTGCACCGACAGCGGCGCGGTCTCCGGCAGCAGCTCGGCCAGTCGCTCCACCGTCAACCAGGTGCGCAGCCACGCGTACCCGGCTTCGGTTCGCGCCCAGACACCGAGGTTGGCATCCCCACCCTTGTCTCCGGAGCGCGCGCCGACCAACTCGCCGAGCGCCCCGCGCCGGGTAGGGCCGTCGACCGCCGCGTCACCGCCCGGGACTGTCTCGGGCTCCGAGGCGGGGGCGGTGCGGCTCGGCGGGGCGATCGGCACCCGCTCACCGCTGGGCAGCACCGCGACATGCGCCACTGCGTCCTGCGGCACCGCGTCGGCGGTGAACACGCCGTACGGTGTCGCGTCGCCCGGCAGGGTGGTCAGCGTGCAGCCCGGGTACGAGGCGAGTGCCAGCTCCACCGCGGCGGCCGAGAAGGCCCGTCCGGCCCGCGCCTTGTCGCCGTCGCGCAGGTGGACGTGGAGCAGGGCGCTGGCAGCCTCGGTGTCGGCGGCATCCGGGTGGTCGGTCCGGGCCAGCACGAACTCCAGCCCGTCCTTGCCCACCGCCTCCTCGACCTGCGCCCGGACCAGAGACGCCTTCGCCTCGATATCCAGCCCACAGAGGACGAATGTCATCGAGTTGCGGAACCCGCCGAGGTTGTTGACGCCCACCTTGAGCGTGGCCGGCGGCGGCGTGCCCCGGACACCGGAGACCCGGACCCGGTCCGGTCCGTCGGGGCGCAACGTCACCGTGTCCAGTCGGGTGACCACGTCCGGACCCAGGTACGCCGGCCCACCGATCTCGTAGAGCAGTTGGGCGGTGACCGTCTCCACGGTGACCACGCCGCCGGTACCCGCATGTTTGGTGAGCACCGTTGAACCATCGACGTGCACCTCGGCGATCGGGAATCCGGGCCGATGCCCGCCGTCGGGCAGCTCGGTGAAGAAGCTGAAGTTGCCACCGGTGACCTGTGCGCCGCACTCGACGAGGTGCCCCGCGACGGTCGCTCCGGCCAGCTTGTCGAGGTCGTCGCGGCCCCACCCGTACCGGGCGATGGCCGGGCCGACCACCAGCGACGCGTCGGTGACTCGGCCCGTGACCACTACGTCCGCACCGCCGTCGAGGCAGGCGGCGATCCCGAACGCGCCCAGGTAGGCGTTCGCGCTCAACGCGTCCGGACGCTGGATCGTGTCGCCCTCGACGTACCCGACCTGGACTGGCAGGCCCAGACGGCTGGCGAGGGCGTCGATGGCGGCGGCCAGACCGGCCGGGTTCAGCCCGCCGGCGTTGGTCACGATCCGCACCCCCCGGTCTAGGGCGGTGCCGAGGCACGTCTCCAGTTGACGCAGGAACGTCTTCGCGTAGCCCAGGTCGGGGTCGCGCAGGCGGTCCCGAGCGAGGATCAGCATGGTCAACTCGGCCAGGTAGTCCCCGGTCAGTACGTCCAACTCGCCGCCGTCGAGCATCTCCCGCCAAGCGCTGAACCGGTCGCCGTAGAAGCCGGAGGCGTTTCCGATCCGGATCATGCGCGTACCCCGTCCGTGCCGGCGGCGGGCGTGAGGAGGGTGGCGAGCTGGCGCTTCCAGGTGGTCAACAGGGCGGTGCGGCGGGCCGAGTCGTCACTGAGCAGGTTGGCCACCCCGAGCCCGCGGAGCAGGTCGAGGGTGGCCTGCACCGCTTCGCGGACTCCGGGTCGGCGCTCGTCGACGCCGAGCAGGGCGACGGTGAGGCGGTGCATCTCCCGGCCGACCGTCGCCTCCAGCGGCACCAGCGCGTCCCGCAGCTCCCGATCGGTGCGGGCGGCGACCCAGAGCTCCAGCGCGGCCACGAACAGCGGCCCGGTGAACGCCACGCCGAGCAGGTCGATCACCCGGTCGAGCCGCTGCGGGCCGGCCGGCAACGCTTCGGCCTCGGTGCGCAACTCGGCGGCCCGCCGCTCGGCGAGATGGGCCACGGCGGCCGTCACCAGGGCGGCCTTCGTCGGGTAGTGGTGCAGTTGGGCGCCACGGGAGACACCGGCCCGTGCGGCGACGACGGTGGTCGTGGTGCCGGACCAGCCGTGCTCGATCAGGCAGTCGACGGTCGCTTCCAGCAGCCGGGCCTGGGTGGCGCGGCTGCGCTCCTGCTGAGGGACACGCGTCGATGCGGTGGACACGGGAACAGCCTGCGGCCTCCGAAACAAACAGTCAAGACTGACTTTTTCTAGGCCACGGCGCGCGCGGAAGTGCGGCGCCGCCGCCGTGCGGTGGCGGCGCGGCTCAGAGGGTGGGCGCGGTGTGCTGGCTCGCTGTGGAGCTGATGTCACAAACGAGTCATCCGTCGGTCGCGTGCGTCGGTCGCATCCGGTGATGTCGCAAACGATTCAGCTCCAAAGGCACCCCGACCCCATGTCCCCAGCCGCACCCTCACCGCGGATGCTGCGCCACGTCCAGGAAATCTGCGCCCGGCAGACGCAAACGTCCCCGCCTCCCGTCGGTGACGGGAGGCGGGGACGGAATGTGCTGCTCAGACGCGGGCGCGACGGGCGAGGCGCTCCGGGTCCAGGATGATGATGCTCTTGCCGTCCAGCCGCAGCCAACCGCGCGAGGCAAAGTCGGCCAGCGCCTTGTTGACCGTCTCCCGGGAGGCGCCAACGAGCTGGGCGATCTCCTCCTGGGTGAGATCGTGGGTCACCCGCAGCACGCCGCCGTCCCGGGTGCCGAACCGGCCGGCCATCTGGAGCAGGTTCTTGGCGACCCGGCCCGGCACGTCCGTGAAGATCAGGTCGGCGAGCGAGTCGTTGGTCCGGCGCAGCCGCCGGGCGAGCACCCGGAGCAACTGCTCGGCGATCTCCGGGCGGTTGTTCAGCCAGGGCCGCAGCGCCTGCTTGCGCAGTCGCACCAGCCGGGTGTCGGTCACCGCGGTGGCGGTCGCCGTACGCGGACCGGGGTCGAAGAGCGACAGCTCACCGACCATGTCCGACGGCCCCATCACCGCAATCAGGTTCTGCCGGCCGTCCGCTGCGCGGCGACCAACCTTGATCTTCCCGGACAGCAGGATATAGAGGCTGTCACCGGGCTCGCCCTCATTGAAGACGATTTCGCCCTTGCGGACCTCGATCGTCTCCATCTCCTTGGCGAGCGCCTCGGCAGCTTCCGGGTCAACACCCTGGAAGATCCCGCTGCGGGCAAGTACCTCGTCCATCGCGCACCTCCGGTTACGCGTGCCGTCCGTCGGCGGGTCCGCCGTCCGCTGATCCCCTCGCGCGCCGCCAAGTCTAGGCGCACGTGAGCAGGAATCAGAGGTCGCCCCTGGAATCTTGATCGGTGGGCGTAACCTGCCCGACGTGCTGAGCGAGCCGATTCTGACCAGCCGCGCCGAGGATGGGCGCGATATTCCGCTGCTCGTCTGGCATGCGGACGTGCCCCTGCGAGCGGTCAGCAGTGGCCCACTGGGCGGCGGCATCGGGGTCCGGCGCTGGGTGCTGAACGCGACCGTACCCATGTCGTACGACCGGGACGACCCTGCCGTGCACCTGGTGGCGCTCGCCGCGGACCTGGCCCTCGACGGGCCCGGGGTTGGTCTGCTGACCGGCGTCAATGTGGCTGAGGTGGTGGCGCGGACCGACACCGGGGTGCGGGCCTGGGCGACTGTCGGGCTCGGCACACCGGTGCTCGCGGCCGCGCCAGCTCCGGCCGGGCTCGCCCAGCGTGTCGGCACGGTCAACATCGTGGTGTACGTGCCGGCCCGGCTCGCCGACTCGGCACTGGTCAACGCGGTGGCCACCGCGACCGAGGCGAAGACCCAGGCGATCACCGAGCTGGGGTTGCCGGGGACCGGCACCCCGACCGACGCGGTCACCGTGCTCTGCCCGGTCGACGGGCCGGAGGCCGCGTACGCCGGGCCGCGCTCCACCTGGGGCGCTCCGCTCGCCCGAGCGGTGCACGCCGCAGTGCTCGCCGGGGGTGCACGGGCGGTCGTGCCCTGGTCCGAGCAGCTCACCGGCTAACTTCCACCCGATCGGCTGTCGTCGGCGCGTTCACAGCCCGGTAGGGTCGCCAGCGATGTACGCTTCCGCCCCTCTCGCGTCCCGCCCGCGCCGCCGCGTCGCCCTCGGCCTCGCCGCGCTGCTGGCCGCCCTGCTCGCCGCCGGCTGTGCCGATCCCGGCGGCGAGGCCCCCGTCTGGCAGCCAGGCGCCGGAGGCGGTGGCACCGGCGCGCCCGTGTCCACGGCCGGCCCGAAGGCCACCGGGCCTGCGGCTTCCGGTGCGGGCGGCGCGATCTCGCTCTCCGCCACCGGCGACATCATCATGGGCAACGCGCCGAGCCGGCTGCCGGCCGCAGGCGGTAAGGGCTTCTTCACCTCGGTCACCGAGGCGCTCAAGGCCGACCTGGTGATGGGCAACCTGGAGGAGCCGCTGACGGTGGACACCGGCACCGGCAAGTGCGGGGCCAACTCCACCCGCTGCTTCCAGTTCCGGGCCCCACCGGAGTACGCCGCACACCTGCGCGACGCCGGCTTCGACGTGCTCAACCAGGCCAACAACCACGGCTACGACTACGGGCCGAAGGGCTACGAGAACACCCAGAAGGCGCTGGAGAAGTACGACCTGGAGCACACCGGGGCGCCGGACCAGATCACCGTGGTCGATGTCAAGGGCGTCAAGGTCGCCGTGGCCGGCTTCTCGTCGTACGTCTGGTCCAACAGTCTGGTCGACATCGCCAAGGCGAAGACGGTGGTCGCCAAGGCGGCCACCATGGCCGACCTGGTCGTGGTGCAGGTGCACATGGGTGGCGAGGGAGCGGACAAGACCCGGGTGAAGCCGGGCACCGAGATGTTCCTGGGTGAAAACCGGGGTGACCCGGTGAAGTTCTCGCACGCCATGATCGACGCCGGGGCCGACCTGATCGTCGGGCACGGGCCGCACGTGCTGCGCGGGATGGAGTTCTACCAGGGCCGCCTCATCGCCTACAGCCTGGGCAATTTCGCCGGTGGCGGCAACTCGCTGAGCAACACCGGCCGTCTCGGCTGGGGCGGGGTGCTGAAGGTGTCGCTCAACCCGGACGGCAGCTGGGCCGGTGGCTCGTTCACCTCGACGTACATGAACTCCGCCGGCAAGCCGACGATGGACCCGGACGACCGGGGCCTGGGCCTGGTCACCGAGTTGAGCCGCACCGACTTCCAGAAGGGCGGCGCCCGGCTCGACGGGCAGGGCAAGATCTCGCCGCCGACCGCCGGTTGACCCGGCGGGAACGTCCGGGGCGCGACGTAGGCTGACCGTCGTGACCAGTAGTCCTCCCGACGCCAGCGAGACCGACCTCGGGCGCAAACGTCGTGCCCGCAAGATCGGCCGGGTGCTGGCCGAGACCCACCCCGACGCGCATTGTGAGCTGGACCACTCCAACGCCCTGGAGCTGGCCGTCGCCACCATCCTCTCCGCGCAATGTACGGACAAGAAGGTCAACGAGGTCACTCCCAAGCTCTTCGCCCGCTACCCGGACGCCGCCGCGTACGCAGGAGCCGACCGGGGCGAGATGGAGGAGCTGATTCGGCCCACCGGCTTCTACCGCAACAAGACCAACTCGCTGCTCAAGCTCGGCCAGACCCTCCTCGACCGGTACGACGGCGAGGTCCCCGGCCGGCTCGTCGACCTGGTGACGCTGCCCGGTATCGGCCGCAAGACCGCCAACGTGATCCTCGGCAACGCCTTCGACGTCCCGGGCATCACCGTCGACACGCACTTCCAGCGGCTGGTCCACCGGTGGCAGCTCACCACCGAGACCGACCCGGTCAAGATCGAGCACGCGATCGGCGCGCTGTACGACAAGCGCGACTGGACCATGCTGTCGCACCGGATCATCTTCCACGGGCGGCGGGTCTGCCACGCCCGCAAGCCGGCCTGCGGTGCGTGCACCCTCGCGAAGCTCTGCCCCTCGTACGGCACCGGGACGACCGAGCCGGCCGCCGCCGCCAAGCTGCTCAAGGGCCCCCGGGCGCGCGACCTCGCCGTGGCTGCCGGGGTCGACCCGGAGTTGGTGCCCGCGCAGGCGGTCGCTGCGGAGGTGCCGTGAACAGGCGCCTCGCCCTCCTGGTCCTGCCGCTGCTGCTGGCCGCCGCCGGGTGCACCAGCGGTGCGGCCGACGACGGTCCGGCCCCCGGCCGGGCCGCCGCTGAGCGACCATCGCCGTTCCGGGATTGCGCCACGCTGAGCACCGCGCCCACCGCCGTATCGCCCGGCTCCGCCACGACAACCCCCGCCACGCCCGGCTCCGGCACGACGGCCTCCGCCGCTGGCGGGCAGGCGCTACCGGAGCTGACGCTGTCCTGCTTCACCGGCGGTGCCCCCGTCGCTCTGCGGGACGTGGCCGGGCCGGCGGTGATCAACGTGTGGGCGTCCTGGTGCGGGCCGTGCCGCAAGGAGCTGCCCGCCTTCCAGCGGCTCAGCGAGCGTGCCGCCGGGCGACTCCAGGTGGTCGGGGTCAACACCCGGGACAGCCGGGGCGGTGCCCAGTCCATCGGCGAGGACTTCGGCGTACGGTTCCCGATCCTGGTCGACCAGGGCGACGCGCTGCAACGGGAGTTGAAGCGCAACGCCTTCCCGCTGACCCTCTTCGTCGACGCGCAGGGCCGGATCCGGCACGTGGACGCCACCGGTGCGCTCAACGACGCCCAGCTCGCCAAGCTGGTCCGCCAACACCTTGGCCTGGCGGTGCCGGGTTGACCAGTCGACCCCCCGAGTGGATCGAGCCGTTGCTGACCCGGCTGGGCACCGCCCGCGTCGAGGACTTCACCCGGCTGACCACCCCGGCCGAGGGTGGCCGGGAGAGCGCCGTGCTGGTGCTGCTCGGTGAGCAGCCCGGCGCCGGCCCCGACGTGCTCGTCCTGCAACGGGCCGCGACCCTACGCCACCACGCCGGCCAGCCGGCCTTTCCCGGTGGCGCGGCCGACCCGGAGGACGCCGACGTCCGCGCCACCGCCCTGCGCGAGGCGAACGAGGAGGTCGGCCTCGACCCGACCAGCGTGACCGTGCTGGCCGAGCTGCCGAAACTGTGGATCCCGGTCAGCGACTTCGTGGTCACACCTGTGCTGGCCTGGTGGCACGATCCGCACCCGGTGCACTCCCGGGAGCCGGCCGAGGTGGCGCACGTCGCCCGGCTGCCGGTCAGCGAGCTGGTCGACCCGGCCAACCGGCTGCGGGTCCGTCACCCGAGCGGCTGGATCGGGCCGGCGTTCTCGGCGCGCGGGATGCTTGTCTGGGGCTTCACCGCCGGGGTGCTGGCCACCCTGCTCGAGATGGGCGGTTGGGCCCGCCCGTGGCCGCGCGGCCGGGTGCTGGAGCTGCCGCCGACCGGGGCGACCCCGGCGCCGTCGGCCGGCACCGACGAGGCCGACGAGACCGCCCTGCGCTGACCGCACCGTCACCTTCCGCAAGCGGTGGTCATCTGGCGGGCGCACTGCCCGTACGCTTGACCCGTGTCCGTCGTGGATCTCGTCCTGCTGCTGCTCATGCTCGTGTTCGCGATCAGCGGATACCGTCAAGGCTTCGTGATCGGCATCACGTCGCTGTCCGGCTTCTTCCTGGGTCTGCTGCTGGGCCTCCAGCTTGGGCCGCTGTTCGCCCGGCAGTTCGTGGACGCCGGCACCCGCGTGCTGATCTCGCTCGTGGCGATCTTCGGGCTGGCTGTGGTGGGGCAGGCGCTCGCTGGCTGGCTCGGCTCGCACCTGCGCAAAACGATCACCAGCGACGTGGGCAAACGGATCGACGACGTCGGTGGGGCATTCGTCTCGCTGTTCGCGGTGCTCCTGCTCGCCTGGCTGGTCGCCGTGCCGCTCGGCTCGTCGTCGGTGCCCTGGCTCGCCGCCTCGGTGCGCAACAGCGCGTTGATCACGGTGGTCAACCGGGTCCTGCCGGAACAGGCCCACCAGTTGTCCACCGCGCTGGAGGACACCGTCGACACCGACGGGTTCCCGGACGTCTTCGGTGACCTCGCGCCCACGCGGGCCCGGCAGGTCGACCCGCCCGACCCGGCGCTGGCCGGTTCACAGGTGGTGGTCAACGGTCAACGGTCGGTCGTCAAGGTGCTCGGCTCCGCGCCCAGCTGCTCACGCCGCATCGAGGGATCCGGCTTCGTGTACGCCGACGACCGGGTGATGACCAACGCACACGTCGTCGCCGGCACCCGCTCGGTCGCTGTGGAGCTGGGCGGCGAGCGGTACGACGGCAAGGTGGTGGTCTACGACCCGGACCGGGACCTGGCCGTGCTGCTCGTGCCCGGGCTGCCCGGTCCGTCCCTGCGGTTCGCCGCCGGCAACGCGGGCAGCGGCTCCGACTCCATCGTGCTCGGCTTCCCGCTCGACGGTCCCTACAACGCGCAGTCGGCGCGGATTCGCGACGTCGACCGGATCAAAGGGCCGGACATCTACTCCTCCGGCGACGTCACCCGGGAGATCTACACGATCCGGGCACTGGTCCGCAGCGGCAACTCCGGCGGCCCGCTGCTCTCCGCCAACGGCCTGGTGCTCGGCGTGATCTTCGCGGCGGCGGCCGACGACCCGAACACCGGCTTCGCGGTGACCGCGGCCGAGGCCCGCCCGGTGGCGTTGGCCGGCGCCGAACGCAACCGGCAGGTCGCCACCGGCGAGTGCACCTGACCGCTGGGCGCAGTCAGCTCCGGGCCGGCGCGGCCGGTCGCCCCACGGTCGGCAGCTTCGCCCGCCCCCACCGCAGCCCTCGGTCCAACACGGTCCGGGCCATGATCGCGACACAGGTGCCGCCGTTGAGGAAGGACGCCAGCACGTCGCTCGGGTGGTGCATTCCCCGATACATCCGGGTCAGCGCCACCCCCAGCGGCACCATCAGCAGCAGCGTCCACCAGGCGACCTTCGCCCCGGTGCTCCGCACCCGCAACGCCATCAGCACGGCAATACCGACATAGAGCGCCACCGCCGCCGAAGTGTGCCCGGACGGGAAGCTCGACGTGGGCGGCGAGACATCCATGTGCTCCACCGCCGGCCGCCGTCGGTCGATCGCCAGCGTGGTCAGCAGGAACACCAGCGCCTGGGCGGTCACCGCCGCGCACAGGAACAGCGGCTCCCGCCAACGCTTCAGCCAGAGACGCAGTGCCAACGCCACCAGCACGGTGACCACGACGATCAGCTGGGTGCTGGCCAGCGTGCTGAACACCAGCGAGACGTCGTTCCAGCCGCCGGTGCGGTCGGCGGCAAACTCCCGGTTCACCGCGTCCTCCACGGTGAACGGCCAGGTCCGGGCGAACACCCGGGTGACCAGCACCCCGAGCAGCACCATGACGCCGAGCAGGAGGGACACCGGCAGCAGCACCCGCCGGACGATCTGGACCACGGTGTCGGACATGCGTCGGCCAGTACCCGGCTGGCCCCGCCGGCACGCCTCAGGCCGCTCCGGGATGCCGCTCGACCTCTGGAGCGACACCGTCACGGGCCGGCCGGACCGGCCGGAGTCCGGTGTGCGCCCGCCAACTGGTGAACGCGGCGGTGGTCGCCGCGACCACCGCGACACCGAGCAGCCAGCCGCCCAGCACGTCGCTGGTGAAGTGCACGCCGAGCGCCACCCTGCTCAGCCCGGTCACCACGGTGATCAGCACCGCAGCGGCCCACAGCGCGACCCGCGCCGCTGCCCGCCTGGCGTACGGCAGGAGCACCAGCAGCAGCACCCCGGCGGCCAGGGTGGCGTTCAGCGCATGCCCGGAGGGGAACGAGTAGCCGGCGGCCCGTGCCACCGGTTCCAGCAACTCCGGCCGGTCCCGGCCAACGAGCAGCTTGAGCAGCGGACCGAACAACCCACCGACCACCATGGTGGTGGTCGCCCAGAGGGCCAGCCGGCGGGCTCCCCGGCGCAGCAGCCAGATCACCAGGAGCAGGACGACGGCGCGCAGCGGCATCGGCGCGAACACCTCGGTCCAGATCCGCATCAGCACGACCCAGGTCGGGTGGTCGAGCGCATAGCCGTGCAGCGCGTCGGTGACCGCCGCGTCCAGCCGGTGCAGCGGTGCCCAGGCGCCGAGCACCAGCAGCGCGAGCAGCGCGAAGGGCACCAGCACCAGGAACGCCGCCGCCGCGGCCAGGGTCAGCCGCAGACCCAGCGAATTGTCCGGGTCGAGTCGGCGGTGCCGCCAGGACGGCTGGCCGATGGGCGCGAGAGTGGGCGGCCGATGCGTACTCATGGGTCGGTTCTACCCGCCCGGGCGACCGGTCAGGCCTGCTGGTGGGCGGTGATCAACGGGCCCGTTGACGGAGCCGGCGCACCAGCAGAGCGGTGCCGCCGACCAGGGCGACGAGAAGCACGACCCCGGTCCACAGTTGCTCCGGTGCGGATGTGTCCGGGCCGCCCGCCGCCCGGGCCGTCCACCTGGTCTGCTGGCGGTTTGCGGCGAGACCGAGCGGATCACTGCCGGCACCGGCGACCTGGTCGTCGTCGGCCAAGCCGGGAGCCGGGCCGAAACCAGTCACACCCGGCGACTTGTGATCGTCCAGCGGGTTGGCGGTCACCGGCGGCACCTGGGCGGTCAGTGCGGCCACCGGGTCGACCACGCCGTACCCGAAGCGGTCGTCCCGCCCGGTCGGGCCGAGGTCCCGGGCCGTGGCCAGCAAGCGGTTGACCACCTCACCCGCGGGCATCTGCGGATAGCGGGACCGGACCAGCGCGGCGGTGGCCGTCACCAGTGGTGCGGCGAAGCTGGTGCCCTGCACCCGCCAGTACCCACTGGGAGGCTTCGCGCCGACCAGCCCGCTGGCGGGAGCGGTCAGCACCGTCGCCCGGCCGGTGATCGACCCGGACCACAGGTTGTCGCTGCTGCGTTCGAGGCCGGCGACCGCGATCACACCCGGCTCACGGGCCGGATACCAGACCTTGGTGTCGCTGGAGGTGGCCAGGTTGCCGGTGCAGGCGATCACGACCACGTCCCGAACGAACGCGTAGTCCAGGGCCGCGGCCAGGGCCAGGCTGTCGCCGCTGCCGCCCAACGACAGGTTGATCACGCGGGCGCCATGGTCGACCGCCCAGCGAACCCCCTGGGCGACGATCAACGCGTCGTCGTAGCGGTTCTGGTCGTCGAGCACCCGGACCGGCAGGATCCGGGCGTCCGGCGCGAGGCCGACCGCGCCCCGCTTGTCGTCGTTGCGCCCGGCGATCAGGCCGGCGACCGTCGTGCCGTGCCCCACCGGATCCGGGCCCGCACCACCGTTGGGACCAACCAGGTCCACGCCGGGCAGCACCTGGCCGACCAGATCGGGATGAGTGCCGTCCACACCGGAGTCGATCACCGCGACGGTCACGCCCCGACCGGTCGACGTGCGCCAGGCCGTTTCGGCCTGCAACTCGTCGAGCTGCCACTGCTCGTCGCGGACCTGGTCGGTGCGAGCGACGGCGTCGCCGGGGGCGAACGTCATCGGCGCGCCGGCGAGCTGTCCCCCGTTGGTGGGCGCGGCGACGGGCACGGCTGCCGCGGTCGGGGCCACAACGGCGAACGCCGCAGCCACACCGAGCAGCGCCCGAACGACTGCCCGTTGGGCCGCCGACGGACCGCTGTGCCGCACCCCAGTCACATCCCCAGCCATTCATCCCGACGGAACCACGACGATCGGAGATTACCGGTTTCCCCACCCGTCACGGGAAGAACCGGCGAGTCAGGTCATGGTGGCGGCAGTTGTGCGAGCTGAACGAGGCGTACGCCCTCTCGTCGGGTGACCAGTCGGCCACGCCCCGGCGGCAGCGGTCCAGGCCGCACCGGCCCGACGAGTGCGCCCTCATCCGGGCTGCCCGCCATCACCAGCCCGGCGGTGGACAGCTCCCGCAGCCGCTGCACGATCGGCTCGTACTGGGCGCGACCCGCGCCACCGGATCGGCGGGCCAGCACCAGGTGCAGCCCGACGTCCCGGGCGTGCGGCAGGTGCTCCTCCAGCGCCCGCAACGGATTCGCCGGCCCAGCCGCCACCAGGTCGTAGTCGTCCACCAGCACGAACAGCTCCGGCCCGGACCACCAGGACCGGTCCCGCAACTGCTGCGGAGTGACCTCTGGGCCGGGGGCCCGCCGCTCCAGGTACCCGGCGGCCGACTCGACCAGGTCGGCGGTGTGCGCCGCGGCGGTGCCGTAGCCGATCAGGTGTGGTGTCTCGATGGCACCGAGCAGGCTGCGCCGGTAGTCGACCAGGATCATCCGGGCCTGCTCGGGGGTGAACCGGGTGATGATCGACGTCGCCAGCGCGCGCAGGAACGACGATTTGCCGCACTCCGAGTCCCCGAAGACGACGAAGTGTGGCTCGGCGGCGAAGTCGAGCAGCACCGGTCGCAGGTCCGCCTCCGCGATCCCGATCGGTAGCCGCAGCCCGGTCGTCGCGGCGAGGTCCAGATCGGCGTACGGCAGCACCGGCGGGAGCAGTCGGACCCGGGGCGCCAGCGGGCCCGCCGACCCGTCGGCGACCCGCTTGACCAGATCGGCGGTGTCCCCGTTGGCGGCAGCGAGCTGGGGCAGCGCGGTGAGGAAGTGCAGGCCCTCCGCGGTCACCCCTCGGCCGGAGCGCTCCGGCACGTTCGCGGCCGCGCGCCGGGCCACCAGCGAGTCGGCCGGGTCGCCGAGGCGCAACTCCAACCGGGAGCCGAACAGGTCCCGGATCGCCGGGCGGAAGTCCAGCCAGCGCAGCGCGCTGGCGACCACGTGCAGCCCGTACGACAGGCCCCGGGTGGCCAGGTCGGTGACCAGTGGCTCCAGGTCGTCGTACTCGCCTCGGATGCTGCTCCAACCGTCGATCACCAGGAACACGTCGCCGAACGGATCGGCGCCCGGCTGGCTGGTCGCCCCCGCCGTGGACCGGCGCTGCCGGTACGCGGCCATCGACTCCACGCCCAGCTCCCCGAAGCGGCGCTCCCGATCGGCCAGCAGGGTGGTCATCTCGCCGACGGTGCGCCGGACGGCGGTCGGGTCGGCACGTCCGGTCACCCCGCCCACGTGCGGGAGGTCGCGCAGCGCGGCCAGCCCGCCACCACCGAAGTCGAGGCAGTAGACCTGCACCTCGGCCGGAGTGTGGGTGAGCGTCAGCGCGCAGATCAGCGTGCGGAGCGCGGTGGACTTGCCGCTCTGCGGTGCGCCGACCACCGCGACGTGCCCGGCCGCGCCGTCCAGCGCCAGCCAGAGCAGGTCCCGGCGCTGCTCCAACGGCTTGTCCACGACGGCCAGCGGCACTCCGAGTGCGCCGTGCAGCTCCGGGTTGCCCACGGTGAGCCCGCGCTTCGGGTTCACCTCCAGCGGGCCGAGCAGCTCGTCCAGGGCCGGTGGTTGACCGAGCGGCGGGAGCCAGACCTGGTGGGCCGGCGGGCCCTGCCCGACGAGCCGGTCCACCAGCAGGTCGAGCAGTATCTCTCTGCTCTCCTCCTCTGCCACGACGGGCGCGACCGGGGTTGCCGGCTCGGGCACCGGCACGACGTGAGTGGTGAAGGTGCGCAGCCGTGCGCCCCCCTCGGCGGTGACGCCGGCTGTCGCGGCCCGACGGCGGACGGCGCCGGAGACGTACGCGGCCTTGAACCGCGCCAGCGGGTCGGTGCCGGCGCGCAGGTAGCCATGGCCCGGCGACCGGGGCAGCTCGTGCGCGTCCGGTACCCCGAGCACGGTGCGGGACTCCAGCGCGGAGAAGGTCCGCAACCCGATCCGGTACGAGAGATGGGTGTCCAGCCCGCGGAGCCGACCCTCCTCCAGCCGCTGGCTGGCGAGCAGCAGGTGCACGCCGAGTGACCGGCCCAGCCGGCCGATCTGCACGAACAGGTCGATGAAGTCGGGCTTGGCGGAGAGCAGTTCGGAGAATTCGTCGCAGATCAGCAGCAGCGACGGCAGCGGGGCCAGTGGGCTGCCGGCCGCCCGGGCCCGCTCGTAGTCGCGCACGCTGGCGAAGTTGCCGGCGCGCCGCAGCAGCTGCTGGCGGCGGACCAGCTCCCCGTTGATGGCGTCGACCATCCGGTCGACCAGGGGCAACGCGTCGGCCAGGTTGGTGATCACGGCCGCGGTGTGCGGCAGCCGGTCGAAGGAGGCGAAGGTGGCGCCGCCCTTGAAGTCGACCAGCACGAAGTTGAGCTGCTCGGAGCTGTGCGTGGCGGCCAGCCCCAGCACCAGCGTGCGGAGCAGCTCGGACTTGCCGGAACCGGTCGCCCCGATGAGCAGACCGTGCGGGCCCATCCCGTCCTGGGCGGACTCCTTGAGGTCCAGCTCGATGGCACCGCCGTCCGCGCCCACCCCGATCGGCACCCGGAGCCGGTCCCGTGCCGAGCGCGGCAGCCAGCCCTGCTCGGCCGTGAAGCTCCCCGGGTCGCCGAGACCGAGTAGTTCGGGAAGACCCAGGTCGGCCTGGAGCGGGGCGTCCGGTCCGCGTGCCGCACCGGCGAGCCGGAGCGGCGCCAACCGTCGGGCGACCGCCTCGGCGTCGGCGAGGTCCAGCTGGTCGGCGGTGCCCACCTCGGCGTGCCCATCGGACGACCACGAGTGCAGCCGCCGACCGTGCAACTCCAGCAGCAGCGCGTACCGGTCCAGCAGCCGAGGCGGTGGGGTGTCCAGGTCCAGCACGGTGACCGCGTCGATGCCGCCGTCACCGGTCAGGTCACTGGCGCCGGTGAGGTCGCCGCCGTCGAGGACCACCACGACGTGCGGGCCGTCGGTGGCCGCACCGGCCGGGCTGAACCGGGACCGGCTGGCCAGCACGTCGGCCAGCAGCCCTTCCAGTTCGGCGGCGGAGCTGGTGACCAGCCGTACCGGCCCGAGCGCGTCGTTGCGGCCGGGATGGTGGGCGTGCGGGAGCCATTTCACCCATTCCCAGCAGGTGCGGCGTTCCGGCCCGGCGCAGACCGCGACGAGCAGCTCGTCGGGGGCGTGGAAGACCGCCAGTTGGGTCAGCACGGCCCGGACCAGCGCCTGCGCCGCCGGGTCGCCGGTGGGTGGCCCGCTGGTGGTCGGGGTGGCGCCCCCGGGGCGGCCGGCGGGCCGGACGTGCACCCGGGCGAAGCTGCGCAGCGACAGCGCCACCGGCAGGTCGGGCACCACGGAGTACGCGTCCAGGAAGCGGCG
The DNA here is from genome assembly GCF_045209745.1 of Micromonospora sp. NBC_01638. NCBI lineage: Bacteria > Bacillati > Actinomycetota > Actinomycetes > Micromonosporales > Micromonosporaceae > Micromonospora > Micromonospora sp. NBC_01638. The sequence continues at coordinate 1,914,891 of NZ_CP109273.1, read as the reverse complement.
CAGCGCGCCGGCGGTCATCGGTTCCAGCTCCTCCAGCGGCCGGGTGACCGGCGGGACGAGCGGAGTGGCCAGGGTCTGTGGCCCGACGGCGACCCGCACCACCGCGAAATCCGGGTCGGCGGGGCGCCGCTCCCAGACCCGGTGGCTGTCCACGGTCGACCAGAGTCCGCCCGGGTCCGGGTGCCGGTAGTAAAGGCCGGCCCGCTGCTGTCCAACGGTCCGTCGGACCCGTCGCCGCAGCGTGGCCAGGTGGCGCAGGTACTCCCTGCGGGCTGCCATCATCTCGGACTTCTTCGGGGTGCCGGAGGCGCTGCCCCAGGAGGTCACCAGCATCGCCAACGAGGAGAGCCCGAACATTCCGCCCACCACGTACGAGTAGGCGCCGCCGCCTCGGCCGAACATCATCGCCATCGCCACCGTGCCGCCGAGCATGGGCAGCAGCATGAACATCTGCTGCCACCGCCCGCCGGCCACCACGGGGATCTCCGGCGGCGCGTCGACCGGCAGCTCCCCGGCGGGGATCTCCGGCGCTGGTCGACGCGGCGGACGCTTGATGACGACGGTGGACACTCGGCCTCCTGACAGCGCTGGGTAACCCGAGCCTGGCTCATGGTAGGTAAAGTCCTGTCGTCCGCGCAGCCTCCGATCCCTCTCAACATGGAGACCAGTCGATGACTACCGGTCTGGCCCGCGTCACCATCAGCGCGCCGCAACGACGGGTGGACGTCGCCCTGCCGGAGCAGGTGCCCCTGGCCGAACTGCTGCCCGACGTGCTCCGGCACGCCGGTGTCGGGCTGGCCGACGACGGCGAGCAGCACGGTGGTTGGGTTCTACGCCGCACCGACGGCGCGCTGCTGGCGACCGCCCAGGCGCTGCTGCCACAGGGGGTCCGCGACGGCGAGGTGCTGCATCTCGTGCCGGCTCGCGCGCACTGGCCCGAGTTGGAGTACGACGACGTGGTCGAGGCGATCGCCGATGGTGCCCGCCGCCGCGGCGGAGCCTGGTTGCCCACCGCCACCCGGGCCGCCGGTCTGGCCGGTGCCGCCGTGCCGCTCTCCGTCGGGCTACTCGCCCTGCTCGCCGGCGGCCCGACGCACCGGGCTGGCTGGCTGGCGGCCGCTGTGGTGGCGCTGGTGCTCACCGTGGCCGGCACGGTGGCATCCCGCGCCAACGGCGACGGCACCGCCGGGGCGACGCTCGGCGGCTACGCGCTGCCGTACGCGTTCACGGCCGGTGCCCTCGCGGTCGGCTCCGGCGACCCGGTCGGGCCGTTCGGGCCGGCCCGTTGGGTGGGTGCCCCCGAACTGCTGGCCGGCTCGGTGGTGCTGCTGCTGGTGGCGCTGATCGGCCTGCTCGGGGTGGCCAGCCGGCTGCGGGTCTTCGTGGCCGGTGTCACGGTCGGCCTGATCGGCGCCGGGGCCGCGCTCGGTGGGTTGCTGCTGACCCCGGCCGGTACGGCGGCGGTGCTGCTCAGCGCACTGGTCTTCGCCGTCGGCGTGATCCCGCTGCTGGCCATCCGGCTGGGCAAGCTCCCCTTGCCGCCCATCACCCTGCCGACCTCGACCGCCGCAGAAGAGCCGGAGCGGGCCCGGGACCTGCCGGACCGGAGCCGGGTCCACGCCGCGGTGACCCGCACCGAGGAGATGCTGACCGGAATGTTGATCGGGCACGCCCTGCTGGCGGTGGCGGCGGCAGTCGTGCTGGGGGTTGCCGGCGGAATGGCCGGTCGGGTGCTGGTGGCGGTCACCTCGGCCGTGCTGCTGCTGCGGTCGCGGCTGTTCGTGGCGCTGCGGCACCGGGTGCCGACGGTGCTCGCCGGGCTGGCCGGCTACGCGGTGCTGGGCGCGGTGCTGGTCGGCCGGGCCGACGACGCCGGGCGGTTGGCGCTGGTTCTGGGAGGTGCGGCGCTCGCCCTGGTGGCCGTCGCCGGCGGCACCGGGTACGCCCGCCGGCCGGTCTCGCCGTACCTCGGGCGGGTCGCGGACCTCACCGACACGGCCCTGGTGGTCGCCGTGGTGCCGATCGCCTGCGCGGTGCTCGACCTGTACGACCGGGCCCGGGGGCTGCTCGGTTGAGCGGCCTCCGGGCCCGGTGCGTCAGCGGTCGTCAGTGGGCGGATTCGCCGCGCGCCTCGGCGTCCCTGGCACGCTGGTAGGAGGCATGGATCTCGGCCTCGGCTTCGGTGCGGCCGACCCAGGTCGCGCCCTCCACCGACTTGCCGGGCTCCAGGTCCTTGTACACCTCGAAGAAGTGCTGGATCTCCAGCCGGTCGAACTCGCCCAGGTGGTGGATGTCGCGCAGGTGCTCCTGGCGCGGGTCCTCGTACGGCACGCAGAGGACCTTGTCGTCCCCGCCCTTTTCGTCGGTCATCCGGAACATGCCGATGGTGCGGCAGCGGATCAGGCAGCCCGGGAAGGTCGGTTCGGGGACCAGCACCAGCGCGTCCAGCGGGTCGCCGTCCTCGCCCAGCGTGTCCTCGATGAACCCGTAGTCGGCCGGGTACTGGGTGGAGGTGAAGAGGGTGCGGTCCAGCCGGATCCGGCCGGTCTTGTGGTCCACCTCGTATTTGTTCCGGTGACCCTTGGGGATCTCAACCGTCACGTCGAAATCCATCTGCACGCTCCCTCGTCTGCCCACGCTGGCTAACGGAACCACTGGCGGCCCTCCGGACGGGCGAATGCCCACCCGCCGACTCCGGCCGCCGCATAGTCTTCGGACCGAAGTAGTGTCACCCAAGCCGATTTTCGCTGGGGGAGGAGGGGGTCGTGGGGAGGGAAGATTCACACTACCGCCCGGACGGGGGCTCCGCGCACGGTACCGGACGATCCGGCTCCGGTGGTGCCACGGGGCGATTTCCGGTCCCGGAGGCACACCTTCCGCGGGCTCCCGAGCCAGCGACCCCTGCGCCGGAGACGGTGCCCGAGCGGCCCCCGCCGCTGCCCTGGCGCCCGCCGGCCGGAACGGCTCCGCCCAGCCCGAACACCGGTCGCTTCCCGGTGGTCGGCGGTGAGCGACCGGTGAGCGGCCCGCCGCGCGGAAGCGCCGCGGTCCCGGTCAGCCCGGCGCCGGTCAGCCCGCCGTCCGGTCACGCGCCGACCACTCCCGACCCGGCCGGCGTGCCACCGCTGGGTCCGCCGATCTCCGCGCTGCCCGCGCCCACTGGTGCCGCACCCGCACCCGCGCCCGTCGCGCCGCGCCGTCGGCGGCGGCTGCTGGTGGTGCTGGCCGTCGTGCTGCTGCTGGTGCTCGTCGGCGTCGGAGTCGTCGTCACCAGACCGGGGCCGGTCGCCGGGTGGCTGGGCGACGACGCCGGGTCGGCGCCGAGCGCCGCTGCCGTGACCCCGGAGCGTGCCCCGTCGGACGTGCTGGCCGGCCCGGACCCGAACGCCCCCGTGCCCACCCCCGACGGGGTTCGTGCGGTGCTTGATCCGCTGGTCGGCGCCGCCGCGCTGGGCAACCGGGTGAACGTCTCGGTGGCCGACGTGATCTCCGGCCAGACGCTGTTCGCCAAGGGAGCCGACGACGGCACGGTGCCCGCCTCGGTGACCAAGCTGGTGACCGCGGTGACCGTGTTGGCGGCCCGTGGACCCGGCTACCAGATCCCCACCCGGGTGGTCGCCGGCGCCAAGGCCGGCGAGGTGGTGATCGTCGGTGGCGGCGACCCCACCCTCGCGATCGACAAGAAGGGTTACTACCCCGGGGCGGCGCGCCTCGACGACCTGGCCGCCCAGGTGCGCACCGCACTCGGCGGAGTCGCCCCGACCAATGTCGTCGTCGACGGTTCGGTCTACTCCGGCCCGGTCTACGGCCCGGGCTGGGACCCCGACATCCCCACTGGCGGGTCCGGCGGCGCGGTGACCGCGTTGATGACCGACGGCGCGCGCAGGGACCCGGGCGTCGAGCACGGGTCCGCCGAGCGGTTCGCCGAGCCGGACCTGGCGGCCGGCAAGTCGTTCGCCCGGCTGCTCGGCGTGCCGACCAGTGCCGTGAAACGTGGAACGGCCCCGGCGCCGGCCGCGGCCGGTGGCACCCCGGCACCGGGCGCCGAGCTTGGCGTGGTGCAGTCTCCGCCGCTGATCCGGATGGTCGACATCATGATCAGCGAAAGCGACAACCTGGTGGCCGAGGCGCTCGCCCGCCAGGTCGCGTTGGCCCGCAACCAGCCGGCCTCGTTCGACGGGGGCGCCGCCGCGATGGACGCGGAGGTGGCCGAGCTGGGCCTGCCCGCCGACGAGATCACCCTCTCCGACGGCAGCGGCCTGTCCCGAAGCAACCGGATCAGCCCGTCGTTGCTGACCGACCTGGTCCGGCTGGCGGCCAGCCCGGACCATCCGGAGTTGGCCGGTGTCTTCGGTGGCCTGCCGGTGGGTGGCTGGTCCGGCACCCTGGACGACCGCTACCGCAACACCCCGGGCACGGCCGCCGGTGCGGGCAGCGTCCGGGCCAAGACCGGCACGCTGACCGAGGTGCACTCCATTGCGGGCCTGGTCACCACCGCCGATGGCCGGCTGCTCACCTTCGCGGTGCTCACCGACCAGGTGCCCGGTGGGAAGGAAACCGCCCAGCCTGCGCTGGACCGGATCGCCGCCGCGCTGGCTGGCTGCGGCTGCCGCTGACCGTCACGGATCGGGAGTTTCCGGCCCTGCCGGAGCCGCCATCGACGTCGATCGGGGGCGCGAGCCCGGGCCGGGGTGTCGCGGCGCGGGTACGGTGGGTCCATGGCGCAGTTCGTGGACTGGGATCTGGCCGCCGCCACCGCGGGGGCGTTGAGCAAGTCGGGCCCCCGGGTGTCGTATGCCGAGGCCACTGACGTGGTCGGCGACCTGCGCCGGCTGACCGATGAGGCGGCCGGGCACGTGGCCGACTACACGGGGCTACGGGCGCAGGTGGCGCATCCGCCGGTCCGGGTGGTCGACCGCCGGGACTGGGCCGCGACCAACATCGCTGGTCTTCGCGAGGTGATCACTCCGCTTGTGAGCCGGCTCGCCGGCGACAAGCAGCCGGGCGCGTTGACCGAGGCGATCGGGTCCCGGCTGACCGGAGTGCAGGCCGGCACCGTCCTGGCGTACCTCTCCGGCCGGGTGCTCGGCCAGTACGAGGTCTTCTCGGCCGACCCGGGCCAACTGCTGCTGGTCGCACCGAACATCGTCGAGGTGGAGCGCAAGCTCGGCGCCGACCCGCGGGACTTCCGGCTCTGGGTGTGCCTGCACGAGGTCACCCACCGGACCCAGTTCACCGCCGTGCCGTGGATGCGGGCCTACTTCCTCAGCGAGGTGCAGGCGTTCGTCGACGCCTCGTCGAGCGGGAGCGAGCAGATGGTCGAGCGGTTGCGGCGCGGGGTGGCCACCCTGTCCGAGGCGGTCCGTGATCCGGAGAGCCGCACCAGCGTGCTGGACATTGTGCAGACCCCGGCGCAGCGGGCTGTGCTGGACCGGCTCACCGCGTTGATGACCCTGCTGGAGGGGCACGCCGAGTTCGTCATGGACGGCGTGGGCCCGCAGGTGATCCCCAGCGTGGAGCGGATCCGGGCGTCGTTCAACCGACGCCGGGAGGCGGGCAACCCGCTGGAGAAGGCGATCCGCCGGCTGCTCGGGGTGGACGTCAAGATGCGCCAGTACGCCGAGGGGCGCAAGTTCGTGCACGGTGTGGTGGAGCGGGTCGGTATGGACGGGTTCAACTCGATCTTCAACTCGCCGCTCACCCTGCCTCGGCTGTCGGAGTTGGGCGACCCCGATGCCTGGGTCACCCGGGTGCACGGCCCGGCCGGCACCTTCCCGGCCGCTGGCTGATCACCCGCCGGTGGCCGCGCTCGCCCCGCCAGTGGCCGCGATCCGGGTGGCGGTCCGCCGAGCCCTGACCGGTCTGCCGTCCGGCGGGCCGGTGCTGGTCGCCTGCTCCGGCGGCGCCGACTCGCTCGCTCTTGCGGCGGCCACCGTGTTCGTGGCACCTCGGCTGGGTGGCTCCGCGGTGCTGGTGACCGTCGATCACGGCTTGCAGGACGGCTCCGCGCAGCGCGCGGAGGCGGTGGCCGGCTGGGCGCGTGGGGTCGGGTTCGCGTCGGCGACCGTGGTCCGGGTGGAGGTGGCCGGGCGTCCCGGCGGGCCGGAGGCTGCCGCCCGGGAGGCCCGCTACCAGGCGTTGACCGAGGCGGCCCGGCAGCAGAACGCAATCGCGGTGCTCACCGGGCACACCCGCGACGACCAGGCGGAGACGGTGCTGCTCGCGCTCGCCCGGGGCGCCGGCCCACGCGGGCTGGCCGGGATGCCCGCCCGGCGGGAGCTGGACGGGGTGCCGCTGCTGCGTCCGCTGCTGGAGATCGGTCGGGAGCAGACGCGCGCCGCGTGCGCCGTGCTCGGGCTGAGCCCGTGGCAGGACCCGCACAACACCGACCCGTCGTACGCCCGGTCCCGCGTGCGCGCCGACCTGCTGCCGGCGCTGGTGCGGGCGCTCGGGCCCGGTGTGGTGGACAACCTCGCGCGTACCGCCCGGCTGGTGGCGGCCGACAACGCCGCGCTCGACGAGTTGGCGGGAACGGCGCTGGCGGCGGCTCGATGTTCCGACGGAGAGCTGTCCGTGCCGGCGCTGGTCGAGTTGGTCCCCGCAGTGCGTGGCCGGGTGCTGCACACCTGGGCGCGTGAGCTGGGCGCTTCGCCGGGCGCCCTGTCGTACCGGCACGTCGCTGCTCTGGACGCCCTGGTCACGGGCTGGCGCGGTCAGGGCCCGGCCGACCTGCCCGGAGGCGTCCGGGTGCTTCGCCGCGCCGATCGACTGGCGTCGGTGGAGCCGACCTGACCAGATCCTTCGGGTGGTGCGTCGGGTTGGCTGGCCTCAGCCGCTGACCGCCCGGTCCCGAAAGGTGGTCCGGTAACTGTGTGGGGTGGCGCCGACTCGGCGGCTGAAGTGGTGGCGCAGGGCGGCCGCGTCGCCGAAGCCGGACTGGTCGGCGACCGCCTCCACGCTCAACGGGGTCTCCTCCAGCAGCCGCCGGGCGAGCAGCACCCGCTGGTTGGTGAGCCAGTCGTGCGGGGTGGTGCCGGTCTCGGCGCGGAAACGGCGGGCGAACGTACGTGGTGCCATGCCGGCGCGGGCAGCCAATTCCTCCACGGTGATCGTCTGATCCAGGTGACCCATCAGCCACTCCAGCACCGGCTCCAGGGTGGACGCCTCGGGGGCCTTCGGGATGGGCACCTCGACGTACTGTGACTGGCCGCCGTCGCGGTGCGGCGGGACCACCATCCGCCGGGCCAGCCGGGTCGCGGTGGCCGAGCCGTGCTCCTGGCGGATCAGGTGCAGGCAGGCGTCGATGCCGGCCGCCGTGCCGGCGCTGGTGAGCAGCCGGCCGTCCTGGACGTAGAGCGAGTTGCAGCGCACCCGGGCGCGCGGGTGCCGGCGTTGCAGCTCGTCCACGTACCGCCAGTGGGTCGTGCACTCCCGGTCGTCGAGCAGCCCGGCCTCGCCGAGCAGGAAGGCGCCGGAGCAGACGCTGAACAGGTGCGCTCCGCGGGCGTCGGCCCGGCGCAGCGCGTCGAGCACCGGGCCGGGAACGGTCGTGCCCTGGCTGTGCGCGGGGATGGCCACCAGGTCGGCCTCGTCGACCGGGCCGAGGTCGGCGTGCGGGGTGAGGTGGAAGCCGGACGACGTACGCACGGGGGCGCCGTCGGGGCTGCACACCTGGAAGCGGTAGCCGGGAAAGCCGTCGGCTGTCCGGTCGGTGCCGAACACCTCCGCGAGCACGCCGAGCTCGAAGGGGGCGACCTGGTCGAGGGCGAGGACGGCGATGGATCTGAGCATGTGACGAGGGTAACTCGACAGGTGGCAGTAAATCGATGGGCAGTGGCATTCCTGCCACTGTCCGGTCGGCGCGAGTGGCCGCAGACTGGTCTCAGTCCGGTGCGCACCGGCGGCGAAACCAACAGCAATCATGCGAAAGTGAGCGCCGCCATGGAGTTCCTGCTCTTCCTCCTCTTCCTCGTCCTGCTCGCCGTCGCCTCGGCGGCCGGCCTCACCCTCGACAGCCGCGATTCGGCCGACTGGAAGCCCAGCGACGACGGCCGCCGCTGGCGATCACGCACCAACTGATGTGGTTAAGGTAATTTGCGAAGAAAGTCCTTGGCGGGACCGCGCCCAAAAGGTGCGGCCCCGCCGACGAAGGCCATCCGACGTACGGCAGGCTAGGAGTCATGGCTGATGGCTCCTGGTACGACGCCGACATCGACCACGTGATCATCTCCGAGGCGCAGATTCGCGAGAAGACGGCGGAGTTGGCCAAGCAGATCTCTGCCGACTACGCCCACGTGACCGACGGACTGCTGCTGGTGTGCGTACTCAAGGGCGCGGTGATGTTCATGGCCGACTTCGCCAGGGCGTTGGGCCGCAACGGCCCACCGGCGGAGCTCGACTTCATGGCCATCTCCTCCTACGGCCAGGGCACCACCTCGTCCGGGGTGGTCCGCATCCTGAAGGACCTGGACCGGGACATCGCCGGTCGGCACGTCGTGGTCGTCGAGGACATCGTCGACTCCGGGCTCACCCTCTCCTGGCTGCTGCGCTATCTGGAGTCGCGCTCCGCGGCGAGCGTCGAGGTGGTCGCGCTGTTCCGCAAGCCGGACGCGGTCAAGGTGCCGGTCCCGGTGAAGTACGTCGGCTTCGACATCCCCACCGAGTTCGTGGTCGGGTACGGCCTGGACTTCGCTGAGCGCTACCGGGAGCTGCCGTACGTCGGGGTGCTGAAGCCCGAGGTCTACGCCCGATCCTGACGTTGGACCCGACCTGTCGGGGCAATCCGGTGGCGGCGTGAGGTCGACTCGCATCGGCATCCATCAAGCCGACGTTCAGCGCGCTCTCAGTTGTTGCGGTTACCGTGGACCCCGGTGGCTCGGAGGTTACTCTGCGCTCGACCCCCTCGACCGCGTGACCGGGCGGTCAGGTGGCCGTGTCGGACTCCCCGCCACGCCGGTTTCTACCCGGACCCGCGCACGTTCGTTGCGGGGCTGGTGGGCCTGCCTGCGGTGCGTGCCGTCGATCTCGAAGGTGTGCCGAGTGCGGGGCTCGCAAGCTCGCGCCTCGCGTGCACGGTGTACCGTCGAATGACCGCGGCGCGGCAGTTTTCGCGCTTCGGGGTTGAGGCCGGCCCGCACGGCGGCTCCGACCGCCGCACATGCGGCGACACCATCAGACGGTCAGGACGTCGATCAGGAGGATGCGGGCGCTCCGGCGCTCGACAACAGTATGGAACGTACGCGTTTCTTCCGCCGACCGGTGGTCTGGATCATCCTGGTCATCCTCGGCGCCGTTGTGCTCAGTCAGCTGTTCACCGCTGGTCCCAGCTACCACCGCGTGGACACTTCCGTTGCGCTCGATCAGCTCCACACTGCCAAGATCAACAAGGTCGTCTTCCAGGACAAGGAGCAAACGCTCCAGCTCGACCTGGCCCAGAAGACGAAGTTCGGTAAGACCGAGACCGACAAGATCGAGGCCCAATTCCCGTACCAGGTTGGCGACCAGGTCTGGAACGAGGTCCAGGACGCCAAGGCGGCCAACCGGGTCACCGGCACGGCCGACGCCAAGGTCTCGTCGGACAGCATCTGGGTGAGCCTGCTGGTCAACCTGCTGCCGATCGCGCTGCTCGTCCTCCTGCTGCTGTTTTTCATGTCGCAGATGCAGGGCGGCGGCTCCCGGGTGCTCAACTTCGGCAAGTCCAAAGCGAAGATGATCACCAAGGACACTCCGAAGACGACCTTCGCGGACGTCGCGGGTGCCGAGGAGGCCGTCGAGGAGCTGTACGAGATCAAGGACTTCCTGCAGAACCCTGCGAAGTACCAGGCTCTGGGCGCCAAGATTCCGAAGGGCGTGCTGCTCTTCGGTCCTCCCGGTACCGGCAAGACGCTGCTGGCCCGCGCGGTCGCCGGCGAGGCCGGGGTGCCGTTCTACTCCATCTCCGGCTCCGACTTCGTGGAAATGTTCGTCGGTGTCGGCGCCAGCCGGGTCCGTGACCTGTTCGAGCAGGCCAAGGCGAACGCCCCGGCGATCGTCTTCGTCGACGAGATCGACGCCGTCGGCCGGCACCGCGGCGCCGGCATGGGCGGCGGTCACGACGAGCGCGAGCAGACGCTCAACCAGTTGCTCGTCGAGATGGACGGCTTCGACACCAAGGGCGGGGTCATCCTGATCGCGGCCACCAACCGGCCGGACATCCTCGACCCGGCGCTACTGCGCCCGGGCCGGTTCGACCGGCAGATCCCGGTGGACGCCCCCGACATGGAGGGTCGCAAGGCCATCCTGCGGGTGCACGCCAAGGGCAAGCCGTTCACCCCCGACGTCGACCTCGACGCGGTGGCGCGACGGACCCCGGGCTTCAGCGGCGCCGACCTGGCCAACGTGATCAACGAGTCGGCCCTGCTCACCGCCCGCAAGGACCAGCGGGCGATCACCAACGACTCGCTGGAAGAGTCGATCGACCGGGTGATCGCAGGTCCGCAGCGACGGACCCGCGTGATGAGCGACCAGGAAAAGAAGATCACCGCGTACCACGAGGGTGGGCACGCGCTGGTCGCCTGGGCGCTGCCGCACGCCGCGCCGGTGCACAAGGTGACGATCCTGTCCCGTGGTCGCTCGCTGGGCCACACCCTGGTGCTCCCGACCGAAGACAAGTACACCCAGACGCGCGCCGAGATGATCGACACCCTGGCGTACGCGCTGGGCGGTCGGGCCGCCGAGGAACTGGTCTTCCACGAGCCCACCACCGGTGCCGGCAACGACATCGAGAAGGCCACCCAACTGGCCCGCGCGATGATCACCCAGTACGGCATGAGCTCCAAGCTCGGCGCGATCAAGTACGGCACCAGCGGGGACGAGCCGTTCCTCGGCCGCAACATGGGCCACGAGCGGGGCTACTCGGACTCGGTGGCCGCCGAGATCGACGGCGAGATGCGGGCACTGGTCGAGCTGGCGCACGACGAGGCCTGGGAGATCCTGGTGGAATACCGGGACGTCCTGGACAACATCGTGCTCGAGCTGATGGAGAAGGAAACCCTCTCCACGGCCGACATGGCGCGGATCTGCTCCCGGGTGGTCAAGCGCCCGCCGCTGGTGCCGTACAACGGCTTTGGCAAGCGCCAGCCCTCCACCGAGCCGCCCGTGCTCACCCCTACGGAGAAGGACAAGCTCAAGGCGCAGGCCCAGGCCGACGGCGCGCAGGCGTCGGTTGGCGGCGGGGCACCGTCCAACAACTCGGACGGCACGCACTGAGCAACGACCCGACGGCCAGCTCCCCACACCGGGAGCTGGCCGTCTCCGCGACCGAGCCCGACGGCGACGACCGGCTGGACTACGTAGCCGCGCGGCTGATCAGCGGCAGGCTGACCGGCCGCCCGGTCGAAGACGCCGTCGACCTGGGCCGGATCGAGAAAGCCGTTCGGGAAATCCTGATCGCGGTCGGCGAGGACCCGGACCGCGACGGGCTCCAGCAGACCCCGGCCCGGGTCGCCCGCGCGTACGCCGAACTCTTCGCCGGTCTGCGGGTCGACCCGGCCCAGGTGCTCAGCACCACCTTCGAGGCCAACCACGAAGAGTTGGTGATCGTCCGCGACATCGACGTGATGAGCTTCTGTGAGCACCACCTGCTGCCGTTCCGCGGCAGCGCGCACATCGGCTACATCCCCGGCCCGGACGGGCGGATCACCGGCCTGTCCAAGCTGGCGCGACTGGTCGAGGTCTTCGCCCGTCGGCCCCAGGTGCAGGAGCGGCTCACCTCGCAGGTCGCCGACCTGCTGATGAGCAAACTCGCACCGCGCGGCGTCGTCGTCGTGCTCGACTGCGAGCACATGTGCATGGCGATGCGGGGCATCCAGAAATCCGGTGCCAGGACCATCACGTCAGCGGTACGCGGCATCCTGCAGTCGGACTCCAAGTCGCGGGCCGAGGCGATGGCGCTGATTATCCCCCGCTGACACCCGGATGCACCACGGCCGGCCGACATCCTTCCGGGACGGCCGGCCGTTCCGTTTCCGCACCCGTCCCCCCAGGGCTGGTCAGCCAGCGAGCAGGGCCAGCAGCAGGCCAGCCGTGACCAGCACCGCCGGCACCAGACACACCAGCGCGCCGAAGCGCACCGTACGGTCCAGCCGCTCGGCAGGGCTGACGCGGAACAACCGCCCGATGCCCACCCAACCGGCGACGAACGCGACCGCCGGCATCGGCAGCCCGCAGATCAGCGCCGCAACACTGGCCGGCCCCACTCCCGTCGCCGCGTACACCGCGACCTGGATCAGCGGCACCAGCAGCGCAAACGGCCCGTACACCAGGAGGTTGCGCGCCCGCGCGGGCCAGGACCCCGGCCGGAACCGGCGGCGCGCCGCCAAGGCCGCGTCCGCCGCCTCGGCCCAGCCCCGCGCGGCCCGCAGCGCCGCCAGCACAGCCGCCGGGCCGCCCGCCATCGACCGGGCTGCCTCGGTCAGCTCCGGCGGCGACGGCACCAGAGAGATCGCTGGTACGCCCAACTCCCGCAGCCGTTCCTGCTGGCTCGCCAGCCCGGTGCGGACCACCGTCAGCTCCTCCCGGGCGGCCTCCGCCGACCGGGCCTGCTCACCAGCGGCGGCAGCCGCGCTGCGGCGGACCCCGTCCAACTGACGAGCCGCGGCGAGGTACTCCGCCCAGGCCGTGCTGGGCTCGACCGCCGCCGGGAGAGCGTCCTCGCTCGCCACAGCGGCCCGCTGCCGCCCCGGCCCGGTCACCGTCGCGTTCGGACTCATCTCGTCACCCCCCGCCCGCACCACCGGATCACCCGGCCTCATCGGCGAACGGCACCAGGACCGTGCCCCGCTCGTCCGGACCGTCCCAGAGCACCGCACGGTCGGGGCGAACCCGCCACTCCACCGGCCGACCGAAGACCGCGGCAAGTTGCGCGACCGGCACGTCCAGCACGGCCACGGCGGTCAGCTTGTCGACCTCGCCCGCAGGATCGAGCAGCGCGGCGAACGGCGGCACCGCACGCCACCAGCCCAGCAGGTGTCTCCCCGCCGGCGGCCCGTCCCGCAGTAGCGCGCGCAGCCGGTCCACCGCCAGCTCCCGAGGGCCCGGCCGGTCCAGCCCGAAGACCACCAGATAGGTCGGCAGTTCGTCGGCCGTGTCCGCGAGCAGCGTCGACAGATCCACCATCTCGGCCGAATGGCGGGTCGCCAACTCAGCCGTCAACGCCTCCGCGAGCGCTCGTGAGCCCGGGTCCGGTGCCGCCACCAGGAAGCGGGCGGTGCCCGGGGAATGGTGGACCGCGGTGCTCCGGGCCGCCGTCGCCAGCAGCCCGCCCGCCGCAGCGCAGGACCCCAGCACCGCGAGGTTGCGCCCGGCCGCCGGCCCCAACGGTACGGCGACCGTCGAGCGGGCCACGTCCACCGCCCGGCCCAGCAGGGCCGCCGGCCCGTGTGCCTGCCCCGCCAACGCCGCCCGGTGTCGTGGATCGTTGCCCAGCAGCGGCCGGGCGTACCCGGCGAAGACCACCGGTGGCACCGAACCCGCCGGCCGGGCCGCCCACAGCTCGTGCCGCAGCTCCTCCACCACCTGCGGGTGGTCCTGCGGGTCGGGGTGCCGAATCAGCCGTTCGTGACCTCGGGTCGCACCCCGGGGGCCGCCGAGCCCGCCAGCGGTGTTCACCACGGCGCTGCCCACCGGCAGGCCGGCGGCCGAGTCGTTCGTGGGCTCCAGCACCGGGCTGCCGCCCGGCAGCGCCACCCGCACCGGGAACTGCCCGAGCACCGAATCCCGATGACCGGCATCCGCGCGCACACTCAGCCCCAGCTCGCCCGCACCGGCCAACACCAGGTGCACGCCGTACGCCCGACCGGCCCGGGCCAGCCCGTCCAACTGGGCGGCCACCTCAGTGGCCAGCCGGTCCCGCTCCGCGAAGAGCAGCGGCACATTGTCCAACACACAGACGATCCGCGGCAGCGGTTGGTGCTGACGCAGCTCAGCGAAGCGTTGCCCGCCGGCCCGCGCCCCGGCCTCCGTCCGACGCTGCACCTCGGCCGTCAACTCGTCGAGCAGGTCCCGGACATACTCCCGGTCGGCGGCCATCGCGGCCGCGCGCACCTGCGGAATCCACGACCGGTCCCGCTCCGTCTGCAGGAACTCCACGAAGGACTCAGCGTCGCCGAGATCCACCAGGTAGAGCGCCAGCTCGTCCGGGCCGTACCGGGCGGCCAGGCCGAGCAGCGCGGTGGTCAGGAACGCCGCGCGGCCCGCCGCGGACCGGCCGCTGACCAGCCAGTGCGGGGTCAGTTCGGTGAAGCCCAGCGGGACCGACCGGCCCCCGGCATCACCAACCGTCGTGGTCAACCCGTCCGCGGAATCCGACTCCCACAGCCGCTCGCCCGTCGGTGGCAGCAGGGCCGCCAACGCCAACCGGGAACCCGCCTCCACCTGCTCAGCGAGCCGCCGACAGACCGCGTCGACCAACTCGGCCGGTGGGTCCGACTCGACGAAGACAGGTGAGTTCAACCCGCCCGGCGGATCGGCGCCCGGACTGGCGAAGGAGGCCCCCGGCGGGTCACCGAGCAGCGCGTACGCGTTGCGCAGCGCCAGAGGCGTGGTGTGCGGCAGCGGCACCCTGGTCGCGTACGGGCCGGCGGGAGGCCAGCCGGCCACCACCAGGTGCAGCCCTGCGGCCGGCCCCTGCTCGGCCAACGCCTCAATGCGAGCCAGATCGGTCGAGCCAGCCGACTCCGGCAGTGCGGCGATCACCAGCAACAACGTACGGTCGTGGCGGCGCCGCCCGCTCGCGCCCGGCGTGACCCACTGCTCCGCCTCGGTCAGCACCGCGCGCAGACCCGCCACGTCCACCGCTGGCGGCGGCAGCAGGCCAGCATCACCGAGAGCTCCGAACGGCGCCAACACGGCGCCGGTGGCATCCACCGCGCGAACCAGCAGGGCGCCCGCCGGCGTCGCACCCAGCAACCGCAGGAGTACGGCCCGGAGCAACCCCGCCACCCGCGGCTCCCGGGCGTCAGCGTCCACACTCAGATGACCGGTGCCGAGCAGTGGCACCAGTGCGGGGAAACGGGCGTCGTCCAACGGCGCCGCCGTGCCAACCCGGACGAACGGCGGCGGGCCGTCACCCGCCGGGGAGCCCACGGTGAGCGAGTCCAGTGTCGCGCCCGACCAACCCGGAGCCAGTCGTGCCGCAACCGCCCGCAAGCGGTCGGCCACCTCGTACTGACGGCGCTGATCGGCCGGAGCCGGCCGGGTCTCGTCGAGGATCCCCGTCGCGGCGGTCGCAACGGCCGCGGCCCGGCGATGCAGGGCTGCGGCGCGGTTCGTGCGTGCCTTCGGACCGGCCACCGCGTCCACCCCCTCTGCCCGAGGTTGGCAACCCCTCCCCGAGCAGAGACGGTATCCCAGCCGAGTCTGCTCCTTTGGGAGGCGCCTCGGCAATGCGCCGGTGTTGTCGCGGATCTCACCGGTGGGGACGGGTCCGTCACGATCCGCTGGATCTGAGGCATTGGCTCCGCGGCGTCCAGCGGATAACTTCAGGAGGTGGAATCAGTGCAGCCCCCCGCCGGTTCCAAGGTCTCCCGCGTACCGGCCCAACGGACACCTTCCGAGCAGCTGCCGCCGGCCCCGGTAACGCCGGCGCCACAGCCGCCGCGCCGCCGGGTTCGGACCGTGCTCACCGTCGTCGCGGGGGTGCTCGCCCTGCTCGGCATCGGCGCTGCCATCACCGGCTACGTGCTGTACAACCGCGCGTCAGCCCCGGACCGCAGCGCACCCGACGTGGTGGTGGACAACTATCTGCGCGCATTTCTCGTGGATCGCAACGACACGAGAGCGAACCTATTCACCTGTGAGGGTGGCGCGCAATTGGAGGCTCTTCGCTCGCTGCGGGCCGACCTGCTCGCGCGCGAAGAGCGATTCGGAGTGACGATTACTGTCAGTTGGGGGAGCTTGGGCGTGCAGAAGCAGGGCGGCAACGCCGCTGCTGTTGAGGTGGCGTTGATCATCTCTGCCCGAGTCGACGGGATTAATCAAAGCGATCGTCAGTCCTGGCGATTCGACACCCGGCTAGCCGAAAGCTGGCGAGTCTGTGGCGGCAAACGAGCTAGCTGATATCACTCGATCCATAGGAGATGCACCGGGACCTCCAGGGTGGTGGGCGACTGGCCGCGCCAGGCCCAGCGGTACCACTCCACCTCGGGCGTGATCCGAACGCAGATGTCTCCCTCGGCGCCCGAGTAGGTCTCCGTGACCGCTCGCAGATCGCGGTGCTCCACACCATCCTCGACGTGCACCACCCTGCGCCCGGTGACGGCGTCCGCCTCGATGACGGGCGTGGGGGTCCGGTGGGCCGGGCCGTCCAGCGAGACCAACCGGAGGCCGGTGTCGCGGGCACCCTCCGACCCTGGTCGGCTGCCGACCGTCTCCACCCAGACCCGATCCACCGGTACCAGTGGTGCGAACACCTCGACCTGCTCAGCCTCGGCCCGGTACCACTCGTGCTCGGGGATCACCGGCACGTACGTCCGGGCGCCTTGCACCACGCGGTCGTCGGCACGCAGGTCGCCCCGCCAGCCCAGCCCCGGCAGACCGACCAGCACCCGCCCTCCGCGCAGCTCCACCCGGTCGGTGGCGGGCACGATCGCCAGTGGCCGGGGTGGCCGAGGCGCCCAGTCAGGCTGGTCGGCGAACGGGTCCGGCAGGGGGCCACTCATGCCTTCGGTGACCTCATGCCGGGCGACGCAGCGGGGCGCCCCGCCCGCGCATGAACTGGTTCGGGTCGATGGCGCCGCGGCTGGATCGGTCGTTGCCTAGATGCACTTCAAAGTGCAGGTGCGGGCCGGAGGAGTTGCCGCTGCTGCCCACCTGGCCGATCACCTCGCCGGCCGCCACGATCTGATCGGGCTGCACGCGGGGCTGGACCACCATGTGGCAGTACCGCGTGATGTAGCCGCCAGCGTGCAGCAGGTCGACGAACCAGCCGCAGCCGCCCTTACCGGGGTACCCGTCCACGTTGCAGTCGAGCCGGCCCCGGTTGTCCGGATCGCAACGGGCGACGAGCACCCGGCCGGTCGCTGCGGCGCGGATCTCGGTGCCCTTGGCCGCTCCGATGTCGACCCCGTTGTGGCTGGGTCGACTGGCGGTCCGGAACCCGGAGCCGACGCCGCCAGGGATCGGGGCGGTCCAGCCGGAGGCGGCGATCTGACCACGTTCGGCCGCATCGCACACCGCCTTGCCGTTGATTTCGATGGTGCGGGCCGCGCCGCCGGACAACGCGTTCACGATCCGGCTGGCCAGCTCCTCGTGCTTGGCGTACGCGTCTGGATAGGCGCTGATTTGAACCCGTTGCGCGACTGCGGTCAGCGGGCGACGTTCCCAGCCCTCTACCCCGACGAGCTTCTCGTAGAACTTGCGGGCCGTGTACGCGGGGTTCAACCGCTCGGCGACCGTGCCCCACCCCGGCCGCTGCTGGAACAGGCCCAGCGAGTCGTGGTCCGCGCCGACGCCCTCGTGCGGCAGGGCCAGGGACGCGGGCACGCCGCTGTTCGCCAGGTTGCGCAGACCGGACTCCTGCATCGCGGTGGCGAGGGCGATCACCCATCCCCGCGAAGGCACGCCCATGTCCTGGCCGACCTTGATGATGATCGCGGCGTTGCGGACCTGGGCGTCGCCGTACTCGGCAAACCGTGGCAGCTTGCCGGTGATGTTCACGGGCCGCACGGGGCCGCAGTCCTCGTTAGCCAGTGTGTCCCCGTCCTCCGCGTCGCCGCTGAGCCCGCTGAGGAAGAAGGCCGCGGTACCGCCGGTACAGCAGAGCAGGAGCAGCACTCCGGTCAGCACCGAAGCGACAACGCCGAGCCGTAGCGGCCGGCGGAGGGCGGCGGAGCCGCTGCCGTCGTTCATGGGCGCTCCCAGTCCAAAACGTCGACCAGCCAACCGCCGTCCGTGGCGACAAGTTCCAGTCGGAGCCGACCGGTGTCGAGGGGCAGCAGCACCTCGACGAACGTTTCGGTGCGCGACTGCACCGCCGGCGGCCCGGTGACCTCGGCGGCCGGAACCCCCGCGGGGTCGGCGCCAGCAAGCTTCTCAGTCAACGCCGGGGTGGAGAGTGGGCGCAGGCCGTCCTGCCACTGCTCGGCGGTGATTCCGGGGCGGCCGAGCCAGGTGGCGGTGAACCGGTCGGCGGTCTGCTCGGGTGTGCGGGCACCGGGCCGGGTCACCGGCGACGGCGGCGGCCCGGTAGAGAGCAGGCCGTCGTCGCCAGCCGTCGGGTCGACGGTGGTGATCGGTTGGTTCGGCCGGCTGCTCAACCCTTCCGTCGGGTTGATCGGACCGGAAATCAGCCTGGCCGCACCGATTATGCCGAGGACGAGCACCGCGATCACCAATGCCACTCCCAGCCGAGACCGCAGCGCCCGGTTGAAGAGGAACTCCAGTGCCCGCCGCATCGCCGTCACCGCGCCTCGGACCGCACACGAGGTCCGGTGCGATCCGGTGCACGCTCGGTGGATCCGGGTCGGTAGACCACGAACGACGGGTTCTCCGCCGGCACGTCCGGCTCGGTCCAGGTCGCCGGCTGCCGGCGTCGAGGCTGGGGTGCGACCGGTCGGCCCCGGCCTCTGGATTCCTCTGCTGGTGCCTCGTCGGGGCGTTCCTTACCGTCGGGGCGCCCCGCGCTCGCTCGCCCGCCCTCGGCCGCAGGGGTCGGCCCGGGGACCGGATCCTCCCGCCGCGCCTCCGGGCGCAGCCGGGTCTGCTCCGCGTCGGGTGACCGTCGACGCCCGCCCACCGGCTCGGCTCCGCCCGGCTCCGCCACGTCCAGCCGCGCTGCGACCCGTATGTCACGGAAGAACCGGCGGTGCCAGGACCCGGCCGAACTGACGGCCTCGCTGCTGTCCTTGCCGCCGAGTTGGGTGATCCGCCGGTAGGGCCGCAGCAGCAGCCAGCCGACCACCCCGCAGAGCCAGACCAGCACCACCTGCAGCCAGCCGGGCAGGGTGGGTGTGCTCATGATCAGATCGACTGCGAACAGGTAGATCGCGGCGCCGGTGCCGAAGATGGCGATGTTGAAGACCGCGGCGACCACGGCGTTCGCCAACCGCCGCAAGCCGGCGCTGGCTGGTCGCATCAGTCCGACGGTGCCCAGGATGGGCGCCGCGATCACCGCCCACCGGAAGATCAAGAAGCCCAGCAGAACCAGCAGCGACGCGGTCAGGTCGAACATGGCGAACAGCACCGCGGCCAGCACCGCGATGAACCCGGCACCGACCCGGTCCATGTCCCGCACCCCCTGGAGGTACTCGTACGCCTCCGGGTCCTCGGTCTTTATCTGCTCGGCAACCCGCGCCCACTGCTGCTGCTTGGCCCTGACGGTCGCTGGACGGGTGGCCGGGTTGGCGCGTAGCTTCTCGACCTCATCCCAGGAGAGTGCCTTGGCGTCGTAGAGGGCCGGGCCGTACTTGCGGGCGGTCTCGCTGTCAGCCGAGCCGAGCACACCTCGGAGCCAGTTCCGGTAGAGCATCGCCTCTGTGGAGGTATCACTGGCCCGTACGGCGGGTGGCCGTTTGTCAACGCAAGCGTCTGGGTTGGGAACGGCGCAACGATCGGGCGGGGTGTCCCGGGCTGCAGGACCCACGGCGTCGTGCACCACGCCCAACGTGGTGACCAGCGTTCCGTCCGCGATGTTCGCCGACTTGACCGGCCATGCGGCCAGCGCCGTGACCGCGACCATCACCAGCAGTGCCCAGCCCGCGGTGGTCATCGCGTTGCTCATGTCTGATTGGCGGGACCGCCAGAGCAGATAGAGCCCGACCACGCACAGAGTGACGATGCCGAAGACGCTGAACACCTTCTGGTACACGGCCTTGGTCGCCTGCTCGACCAGCGGGTCGGCCCAGCCCCACATCGAGCGTGGGTCCCAGGCCCGCTCCCGCAGCGCGTTCGAGGCCCCTACGATCGCGGTAGCGACCATGAACTCCCCGTTCGCCACGGTGGTGGTGAACTTGTAGTCCGGATGTAGGACCGACGACGCGCAGCCACCCGGAATGTCGTACGTTGGGTAGCTATAGCCGGCGTAGCCGTAGTCGCTGTAGAGCCCTTTCGGCCCAAGCTCTTTGGCAGAGTCTGGGCGGCCGGCGAACCAGCCGGCGAGGCCGGAGTCCGGCGTGCCGGGCGTCGGCGCGTTGCGGCAGCTGATCTGTTCATCGCTGACCGCTTGGAGCTTTCCCACGCAGGCGCGGAAGTCGGCCTGCCACTCAGGGGTGGTGCAGAGGTCGGCGCGGGCCTGGGCGGCGGGCGGTGCGGCGGCTGCGGCCTCCGCACCGATCAGCGGCCAGGAGAGGGTTGCCCCGGCCAGTACGCCGAGGGCGAGCAGGAGCGACGTGATCCTTGCCCGGGCCCCAGGGCCTGGGGCAAGGCCCTCGGCCGGCCTGCGGCGGGCCCGGGCGACGACCGGCTGCGTTGGAGGTTCAGCCGGATACAGCGCCGGTATCCGTCCGAACTTCCGCCTTGCCGGACGCTGCCTGGACTCCGCCTCGGCTCGACCGAGGACCTTGACCCAGGCCCTAGCCATGTCACGCCTCCAGATCCGGCAGGGGAATGCTCGGCAGCACTCCGGCCGCCGCGGCGATCGCGGCGGGCGTCGTGTCGAGGTAGTCCAGCAGTCCGTCGACGTACGAGACGTCGACTCGGACCTTCTGCACCCGGCCGTCGACGTCGCGCATCACGAACTCGCGGAAGCCGAGGCGGGCGGCCGAGTTGGTGTCGGCGGCGGAGAGTGAGGCGAGGGTGGCCTCGTATCCGTCGTTGACCGGCACCCGTAGCAGTCGCAGCGCTTCGGAGGCGATCTCCGCGTCCTCGGCGATCCGGCCGACGAAGACGGTGGAGACGAGGTTCTGCACGTCGAGGCCGAGGATGTCGCGGGGGTTCTGCGAGGCGACCAGCGCGGCGAGGTTCCACTTGCGGGAGTCGCGGGCGAGCCGGACCAGGAACGAACGCCCGGACCGCCAGCCTTCCATGAAGTGCGCTTCGTCCAGGCCGACCAGCTTGCGGGACGACATGGAGCCGCCGTAGCAGCGGCGGACGGCGAGCCGGTGCGCGGTGTGCAGCATCGGCAGGGCCAGCGCTTCCTCGGCGGACCAGTACTCGCGTTCGATCTTGAGGTCGGGCAACCGCAGCCCGGCCATGGTGATCACGGTGAGTGCGGCGTCGGCGCCGAGCAGCCCCTCCGGTGGCCGGCCGAAGAAGAGCATGGCCAGCGGCATCTCGGCGGTGTCCAGCAGAAGGTTGGCCAGTTCCTTGCCGGCGTCGTCGTCGAGCCGCCCGAGGCAGCTCACCACGTCGTCCAGGGTGGACGTCTCCTCGGCGGGGACCTGGCGGACCGCGTGCCGGAACAGGGTGGCGGTTGACGCCTCCCGGGCCACCTGCGGCGGAACGAGCATCATGCAGATGTCCTGGACCAGCATCCGCCGCTCGGCTCGGGCATTGGAGACCGCGATCTCGAACTCCCGGTCACCGGAGGCGCCGGCGCCGAACTCGGTGCGCAGCGGCGTCGGGATGAGAGAGTAGGGTGCCAGGGTGCCGTGCTCCGAGCCGGTCAGGTTCAACACCCGAGAGTACGGCCGCAGCTCGGGCATCGCGCAGAGTCGGGCCAGCGGCCCGGACGGGTCGAGCAGGGTCACCTGGACACCTCTGCGGGCGGCCAGGTAGCCCAGCGCGCCGAGCAGGGTCGACTTGCCACCGCCCGGTTCGGCGACGAAGACCGCGAGTCCGGAGCGTTCCCGGACCTCCATGGGGAAGTGCAGGTCGAGGAAGACCGGTCGGCGGCAGGTGCCGGCGGTACGGCCGATCAGGTCGCCCCGGCGGTCGCCCACGTTCGAGGCGGCCTGGGGGAGTGCGGCGGCGAGCAGCGGAACCGGCATCCGGCGGACGTAGCCGGTGTTGGCGATCGGCTCGCCGGGGATGAATTCGCGGGCCAGCCAGTCCTGGTTCTTCGGGTGCTGCAGCGAGATGCGCAGCTCCCGGGAGTAGAGCTGGATGAGCCGGCGGGCCCGCTCCAGGCATTCCTCCCTGGTCCGGCCGCCGACCGCGACCCGGTGCCAGCCGTGCGCGCGGGCCGAGTCGACCGGCAGCCCGGTGGTCATCTCGTCGCCGATCACCAACGCCCGCTTGGCCAGCCGCTCCAGCTCCGGGGGCGCATCGATGCCGTGCTCGGCGTAGTCGAGCTGCTGCGAGCGGATCATCCGCAGCCGGTGCTCGAGATTACGGAAGGAGTCACCGGAACCGAGGATGTCGACCCGGGTGGAGATTTCCATCGGCCAGGGCAGCCGCTCGTGGAAATGCAGCCAGGGCTCGTGCCGTTCCGGGATCTCCAGCGGCTCCATCCGGCCGACCGCGAGCACGGCCACGTGCCGTTCCTCGCCGGTCATCCGGTTGACCAGCTTGACGGTTGAGCCGTACGGGGTGCGGTAGCGCTCGACCTGCTCGGTCAGGGCGAGCAGATCCCCGCGTTCCCAGCGCCCGTCGGTCACCGGGGAGAGCGTGCCCGGCGGCGACATGCAGAGGGCCACCGAGCGGTAGAGCAGCCATTCCAGCTCCTGTGCGGTGACTCGCCGGCCGCGCATGCCGAAGGCGCCGAGCACCTCGTCGAACTGCTCCACGGTGCGGCCCAGCTTGCGGCGTTCGCCCTCGGCGGTGCCCCTGCCGAAGGTGCGCAGCAACCGTTCGGTGAGCGAGTCACCGAGGGACCGGCGGGCGAAGGTGACGCCCAGGTAGGTCTGCCCCTCGGCGTGGTTGACCGCCATCAGGTGCCGCTGGGCGGCGACCAGGTGATCGGCCCAGCCGGTGGTGCCGGGCACGTCGGCGAGCGGTGCGGGGGTGTGCGCGTCGATGGTGCGCGCCCACTCGTCGGCGGGGAACGGCCGGGTGGTGCGGCGCAGGTGCAGCCGGAAGCCGGCCAGGCCGGCGTACTGCTCGGAGATCGCCGACAACAACGCTTCGCGTTCGGCGTCCGGCCGGAACGCCCAGCGGACCTCGGGCAGCCAATACCAGGCGGTGACGGTGTTGGGGGTGAAGGTCAGGTGACCGGCGATCTCGGTGATGGCCAGCTCGACCGACGGGTCCCGATCCCCAAACTTGATCTTCGGGGCGCGGACCCGGGTCGGTCTGGTCGGTCGGTCCGGTCGGCTCGCGGCACGCTGTCGGGGTGGGGCGACCTCCCGCCCGGTCGGCTCGGTGCCGAGGCCCCTGGGTCGATCGGAGTCGGTGGCGCGGCGCGCCGCGCGCTCCAGAGCCGGCCGATCTGCGGGCGCGGTGCTGGCCGGCTGCTCCGCCGGGGCCGTTGGCCGGTTGCCCTGAGTCGTCGGTCGAGCCGCTTGAGTCGTCGGCCGGGCTGCCGGCGTAGCCGCAGGGCGGCCGCCCTGCACGGTGTTGGCTGGCCGGCTGGTGGGGCCGGTGGTCGCCGCCGCCGACGCGCCGCCAGGGGTCGGGTCGGACTCGCCCGGTGGACGGAGCAATGGCCGCCGGTCGCCGGCCTGATGCGGCACCCGGGATTCGCTGGCCGGGTGGCCGCCTCCGTGTCGTGGCTCGGCCGGCCGGCCGCCGCTGGCGGGCTGCTCGGCGGGCGTCCACGGTGGTTCCAACTCGGGAACCGCGCGGGTTGGTGCCGGGCCGGCGGCGGCTGGCGGCTGCTGTGGGATCGCTGGCCGCTCCCGGGTGCTCGGGCCGGCCGTAACGGCTCGTGCCGCGCCGGGCCGCGCCCCGCCGAAGAGGTCCAGGAACGGGGAGTCGATGTCGGCGTTCTCGCCGGCCGACACCGCGCTGGGCTCGGCGGGTGGCGTCCGGCGGGGGATCGGCCGGGGTGCCTGGAACACGCCGACGGCACCGTGGCCGGGCGAGGTCACCAGCGCAGGATCGAGCGCCACCTCATCCTCGTCGTCGGTGTAGTCGAACGAGTGCGCACGGTGACCTGCCGGTACGGCCGGACGGCCGGCCGGGGGACCCGGCGTGGAAGAGCGACTCATGCGACCGCCTCGGAGACGGTCGGCAGACTCTTGCCCGCGCCGTGCGACGGACCGATCGGCGTACGCCCGGTCATGCCAGCTCCTCCCGAATCCTGATCCGGCTGCCGACCAGGCGCGGATCGCGCTGCTCGATCGCCGGCTCCCGGGTGCGTCGCCAGTCGGTCAGCGCGGTGCGGATGACCACCCGCGCCGGCCGATCGGGGTCGACGTGCCGGAAGATGAACGACGTGGTCACGATGGCGAGCGCGATCTCCCAGGCCGGGAAGAGCTCGACCGTCAATGTGAACAGCCAGTGGATGAACATGTAGAGGGGGACCAGCAGCATGAAGAGCCCGTACTGGGCGTAGGGCAGGTGGACCGGAAGGGTGTAACCGGGCGGCCCGAGGTAGACCAGGCGGGCCCGGTAGATGTCGTCGTCGGTGCGCAGCCGCATGTGGTGAACGCGCCTATTCGAAGATCAGGTCGATCAGGTAATCGCCGACGAAGAAGAGTGTTGCCGCGCCGGCGATGAAGGCCAGCCCGACGATGGCGATTGCAGAGCTGGTCAGCACCTT
Source organism: Micromonospora sp. NBC_01638 (assembly GCF_045209745.1). Lineage (NCBI taxonomy): Bacteria > Bacillati > Actinomycetota > Actinomycetes > Micromonosporales > Micromonosporaceae > Micromonospora > Micromonospora sp. NBC_01638. Next base: position 1,890,335 of record NZ_CP109273.1, on the reverse strand, counting down.
GGAGATCTCGCCGCGGCTGGCACGGCCGATGAAGATGACGCCCAGGACGGCGAGCAGGATCGGCGCGATCTTGCTGGCGAAGAAGGTGACGACACTGTTGGTGTCGATCCCCTTCGGTGCCGGCTCTGCGAGCGGAGCCGACGCCAGAGTGGAGAGCGCGTGGGTGACGCCGGACGACGCCGTCTCCATGAGCTCGAAGGCGATCACTGGAACCTCCCCATAGCGCGGCCGGCGGTGCCGCGGCGGTGCAATAGGCAAGCCTGGCGAGAAATTGCTCCACAGAGCGCAGCGTTCTTGACCCTGCGTTCGTTACTCACCACGGAGCGTGGCGAGGTTTGGGCGGATTTTCCCCGCTTCGGCCCTCCCTCCAAGCTTCGCCATCTCGATTGCTGGCCAATTCCAAAGCGTACGGGCCGCCCCGGATTGCGACAAGCCGCGAAGGGGCTGCCCGTTGCTGCTTGAATGACCGATCGTACACCTGTCCTAATCGCCACGTCAGAGGTGGTGATGCGAGGCCGACCCGGGTCGGTGAGCACCGCTGCCGCGACCGGTACCGTCTAGTCGTGACCGATCTGGTGCGGGCTTCGAGCCCGGTGGTGATGGGCGTCCTCAACGTCACACCGGACTCCTTCTCCGACGGCGGACGGTACGCCGACCTCGACGCGGCCGTCGGACATGGCGTCCGTCTGCGCGACGCCGGAGCCCACCTGGTCGACATCGGCGGCGAGTCGACCCGTCCCGGCGCCGAGCGGATCGACGCCGTGACCGAGGCCGAGCGGGTGTTGCCGGTCATCCGTGAGCTGACCGCCGCTGGCGTCGCGGTCAGCATCGACACCAGTCGCGCACGGGTGGCGGAGGCCGCCCTGGCTGCCGGAGCGGCGGTGGTCAACGACGTCTCCGGCGGGCTGGCCGATCCGGACATGGCCCGCGTGGTGCGCGACGCGCGCTGCCCCTGGGTGCTGATGCACTGGCGTGGCCACTCCCGGGAGATGCGCGAGCTGGCCAGCTACACCGACGTGGTGGCCGACGTCCGAGCCGAGTTGGCCCAACGGATCGAGGCGGCGCTGGCCGCCGGAGTGGCAGCCGACCGCCTCATCGTCGACCCCGGCCTCGGCTTCGCCAAGACGGCCGCGCACAACTGGGAGCTCAGCGCCCGCCTGCCGGAGCTGCTGGACCTCGGCTGTCCGCTGCTCTTCGGGGCCAGCCGCAAGTCGTACCTCGGCGGGTTGCTCGCCGCCCCCGACGGCACCCCGCGACCGACCGCCCGGCGGGAGGCGGCCACCGTGGCCACCAGCGTGCTGGCGGTCGCCGCGGGCGCCTGGGGCGTACGCGTGCACGACGTGCAGGCCACCGCCGACGCGCTCGCCGTCTGGGCCGCGACCGGCAGCCCGCGCCTAACTCCCGCGACCGGCAGCCCGCGCCTGGCCGCCGCGACCGACGATCACGAGCAGAAGGTGCAGCGATGACGACGGACCGGATCCAACTGACCGGCCTGCGGGCCCGCGGTCGGCACGGGGTGTACGACTTCGAACGGGCGCAGGGTCAGGACTTCGTGGTCGACGCCGTCCTCGAGGTGGACCTGGCCCCGGCCGCCGCCAGCGACGACGTCACCGACACCGTCCACTACGGCGAGCTGGCCGAACGCCTGGTCGCGGTGGTGACCGGCGAGCCGGTCAACCTGATCGAGAGCCTCGCGGACCGACTCCTCGCGGTCTGCCTGATCGACGAGCGGGTCAGTGCCGCCACGATCACCGTGCACAAGCCGGAGGCTCCGGTGCCGCACACCTTCACCGACGTGGCCGTCACCATGACCCGGATGCGTGGCCGGTGACCAGGGCGGTGCTGTCGCTCGGCAGCAACCTGGGCGATCGGCTGGGTCACCTGCGCACGGCCGTGGCCGCGTTCGGTGATTCTGTGCTCGTACTCTCCGGGGTGTACGAGACTCCACCGTGGGGCGACGCCGACCAGCCCGCGTACCTCAATGCGGTGTTGCTCGCCCACGACGAGACCGCGAGCCCGCGCGACTGGCTGGAGCGGGCCCGCGCCGCGGAGCGCGCGGCCGGTCGGGTCCGTGACCCAAAGCGGCGGTTCGGGCCGCGCACTCTCGACGTCGACGTGATCGCGGTCTGGGGTGACGACGACGAGCCGGTGCTCAGCGACGAGGAGGAGCTGACCCTGCCGCACCCCCGGGCGCACCTGCGCGCCTTCGTGCTGCGGCCGTGGATCGACATCCAGCCGTACGGTCGGCTGCCCGGTCACGGCTGGCTGACCGACCTGCTGACCAACGGCCCTGCGGCGGATGAGGCGTTGGAACTGCGTCCCCGGCCGGAGTTGGCGTTAGAGTCGACGGCATGACCGAGCGGAGCTGGCCGGCATGACGCAGGCGAAGTCCCCACCACCGGGCGGGTCGGGCCCGGGTCGGTCACGGATGGGTCCCACCCGGATCTCGACCCTGGTCGTGGCCGCCCTGGCTGCGGCGGCGGTGGCCTGGCTGCTGATCAGCAGCCTCTACTACAGCGGCATCCCCCGGCTGCCCTGGCTGCCGGTGGTGACGCTGGCGGGGCTCGCCGTGCTCGAGGCGTACGCCGCCTTCGACACCCGGGGCCGGATCCAGCGCAAGTCCGGCCGGGACCCGGTCAACCCGCTGATGGTTGCCCGGTTCGTGGTGCTGGCCAAGGCGTCGGCGCTGGCCGCGGCCCTTTTCGCCGGCTTCTACGCGGGGCTCACCGGCTGGCTTTTCGTGGAGACCACCCGCGCCGCGCTGGATGATCGACCGACCGCCGGCGGGGGCCTGCTCGCCTCGCTGGCTCTGGTCGGCGCCGCGCTGTGGCTGGAGCGCTCCTGCCGGGTGCCGGATCGCCCGGACGACGAGCACGAGCAGGACCCACGGGAGAGCCGCCCCGGCCAGCGCTGAGCAGGGGGTTACGCCCGGCTCCGGGCGCGGGTACGGTGCCTGCGATCAGAGAGCAAGGGCCGCCCACGGTTCGTCCGCGCGCGGACTGGGGACGGCCGGCCACTGGGGAGGCGGCGTCATGGGGTACGAAGAAGCGGGCCGGGAGCGGTCGGCCGAGCCATCGTCCGGGGTGCCCTCCGCGGTTCTGGAGAACGTCTTCGACGACCCCACCCACGGTGAGCCCGGCCGGGATCGGGTCGGCGTGCACCTGGGATGGGAGTTCCTGCTGCTGGCCGGGCTGGCGACCGTGGGCTGGCTGCTCTGGCAGGACAATCCAGCCGCCCTGCGCGACGGCAATCTGCGCACGTTGCTGGTCGACGCGGTCGGGCTGGGGATGCTCGCCCTGGCCGCCGGGCTGAGCCTGCGTACGGCCGCGCCAAACCTGGCCGTCGGGCCGATCGCGGTCGCCGCCGCCCTGCACTACGCCGAGCAGGGCGATCGGGGTCTGCCGGCGTCGATCGGCCCGGCCGTGGCGGTTGCCGCGCTGGGCGGGCTCGCGCTGGCGCTGGCCGTGGTGGTGCTGCACGTGCCGGGCTGGGCTGCCAGCCTGGCCGGCGCGGCCGGCGTTGTGGTGTACATCGAACGCCGTTCGGCGCCCGTGCTGGTCCAAGGCGACTACGACCCCGGGCGGAGCGCCGGATACCTCTTCGCCGGCTTCGCCGCGGTGGCCGCCCTCGGCGGGCTGTTCGGCATGATCCGGACGATCCGGCGACTGGTCGGCCGGTACCGGCCGATCGCCGATCCGGCCCGTCGGCGGGGCGCGGTGGCCGCCGTGGTCACCGCGGTCGCGCTGGTCGGCTCCACCGTGCTGGCCGCCCTTGCCGGCGTGCTGCTCGCCGCCAACGACCCCGGGCCGGTCGCGCCCACCTCGGGGCTGGACTGGACGGTCCTGGCGATCGGGGTGGCCCTCCTCGCTGGCACCAGCGCGTACGGTCGTCGGGGCGGTGTGTTCGGCACGGTGCTGGCGGTCAGCCTGGTCACTGTTTTTCAGGCGTACGCGCCGGAGCGCGGGTGGACGCTGAGCATCTGGGCGATCGGCGGCGCGGCGCTCGGCGTCGGATTGCTGGTCACCCGGCTGGTCGAGACGTTCGGGCGGCCCCGGCCGGGCAGCACCGACAAACCCGAGCCCGTTGGCGACGGCACGATCAGTGCGGGTTGGAGCATCCCGCAGGCGCAGCCGGTCGACAACTGGCCCCCAACGCTGCCGACGCCGGCCGCGCCCCAACCGGTCGACCCGTGGCGGGATCCGCGCTGGGAGGACAGCCCACGTCGGTGGGACGCCGATGAGCGGTGACCCGGGTCGCGTCCACCGGGCCGGAGCTGATCTCGACCGTTAGGCTCGGCGACATGACCGACACACCTGCCGCCAGCCCCGGCGGATCCTCGTTCGAGGAGCTTGACGCGCTGTCCACCGAGGATCTGCGGGAGCGGGCGTTCGCCCGGGCCCGGGAGCGTCGTGACGTGGGGTTCTACTGGTCGGTGCTGCGGCACCTTCCGAACGCGGACGAGGCCACGGTGCTGGACGGCGCACCGAACTCGATCGGCCCGACCATCGACGAGGCCAACGCGCTGTGGCGGGAGCTGACCGGTCACGGCTATGAGGAGTCGGCGCCGCTGCTGCGGGCCGCCTTCATCGACTACCTGATGAAGCACTGAGCCGCTCGGGGCAGCCCAGGTCGGCCCGAGCGACCGGTTCGGGGCCTGGGCGGATCGCATCGCTCGTCCACCGCTCCGGCCCGGTCGGCCGCTACGGCACGGCGGCCGGCACCGGCGCGCTCGCCGTGTTGCTGCTGGTCGGTGTCTGTGGCAGCCCGGCGTACACCCGCTGGGCCGCCACGCAGACCGACCTGGAGTCGGCCGGCGCCTTCTACCTGCGCCTGCTCGCGTGGCCGGCCTGGCGGCTCGACGCGGACGGGCAGGCCGGCGGGTTGTTCGCCGCCGACCTGCGGGCGGTGCTGCTGGTGGTCCTCGCGGTGGCCCTGCTCTATCTTCTGCCCGCCGCCCAGGTGGCCCGGGTGCCCGGCCCGGTCAGCCAGTTCTTCTCCGGCTGGGCCGCGTACGTGCTGGCCGGGGGGCTCGCCGCCGTGCTGGCGGCGCTGCTCGGTCCGGCCCCGTCACTGCTGGGCGCCCTGCAGGACGCCAGCACCGGTGCCGGCTACGGCTTCCTCACCGGATGGATCATCGGCACCGCCAGCCTCGGCGGTCGCGCCTGACCAGTCCGGGGCAGGTCAGCTCGCCGGGCGGCCGAGGTCGAGGAGACGCTGTCGGCTGAGCGCGCCCACCGGGCGGCCGGCGTCGGTCACCACGAGTTGGTCTCGTCCCGAGGTGAGCAGCACCGCCAGCGCGTCGTACGCGGAGCCGTCCAGTGCGAGGGTGGGCAGGTCTGCTGCGGCGTCCCCGGGTACCGGCTCCAGCGACTCCCGGTCGAGTGGGGTGACCGCCAGCCGGCGGATGCCCCGGTCGGCGCCGACGAACTCGCGGACGAACGGGGTGGCGGGTGCGCCGAGCAGTGCGGCCGGCGTGTCGTACTGCTCCAGGTGCCCGCCCTCGGAGAGCACCGCGATCCGGTCGCCGAGGCGGACCGCCTCGTCGAGGTCGTGGGTGACCAGCACGATCGTCTTGCGGACCTCGGCCTGGAGGCGGAGGAACTCCTCCTGGAGGCGGGCCCGGACGATCGGGTCGACGGCCGAGAAGGGCTCGTCCATCAGCAGCACCACCGGGTCGGCGGCGAGTGCGCGGGCCACCCCGACCCGCTGCCGCTGGCCACCCGACAGCTCGTGCGGGTAGCGGCCGCCGAACTGGGCCGGGTCCAGTCCGACGAGGTCGAGCAGTTCGTCGACCCGGGCCCGGGTCTGGCCTTTGGGCCACCGGAGCAGGCCCGGGACGGTGGCCACGTTGGCCCGAACCGTCTGGTGTGGAAAGAGGCCGACGTTCTGGATCACGTACCCGATTCGGCGGCGCAGCCGCACCGGGTCGACGTCGGTGACGTCCTCGTCGCCGAGCGTGATCCGGCCTGCGGTCGGCTCGATCAGGCGATTGATCATGCGCAGCACCGTCGACTTGCCGCAGCCGGACGGGCCGATCAGCACCACCAGTTCGCCGGCCCGGACGTCCAGGCTGAGCTCCCGGACAGCCTCGGTGCCGTTCGGGTAGCGCTTCTGGATGCCCTGCAGGGAGATCGACGCCGCGCGAGGGGGTTGGGTCACGTCGGGGGCCTCCGGGGTAACGTCCACGTATGTCCTTCCGCCTGAGCTACCGGGCCGACCCGGGTAACCCCTGGTTCTCCTGGCAGTACGTGCGGGACAACTCTGACACGATCCTCGCCGCGGTGCGCGAACACGCCTCCCTCACCGGGCGTGCGGTGCTGATCGCGGTGCTGATCGCCCTGCCGCTGTCCGTGCTGGCGTACTGGGTCCGTCCGCTCGCCGGCCCGATCCTCGCCGTCAGTGGGGTGGTCTACACCATCCCGTCGTTGGCGCTCTTCGCGTTCATCGCGCCCTACCTGGGCACCGGGGCCACCACCGTGCTGGTCGGGCTGGTCCTCTACGCACTGTTGCTGATCGTGCGCAACGTGGTGGCCGGCCTCAACCAGGTGGCGCCGGAGGTTCGCGAGGCCGCCGAAGGAATGGGCTACGGCCGGTGGGGGCGGCTGTTCCGGATCGACCTGCCGCTGGCCGTGCCAGGCATCGTGACCGGCGTGCGGTTGGCGACCGTCTCCACGGTGGCGTTGGTCACGGTCGGGGTGCTGGTCGGGCATGGCGGTCTCGGTCAGTTGATCTTCGCGGGCTTCCAGAACAACCTCTACAAGGCTGAGATCATGACCGGCGCTCTGCTCAGCGTGGCGCTCGCGGTCGTGCTCGACCTGCTGCTCGTCCTGGTCGCCCGGTTGGTGAGCCCCTGGTCCACCCGGAGGGCACGGTGACCGTCGCGGCGAACCCGATCGGCCAGGCAGTCGTCTGGATCAACGACCCACTCAACTGGACCAATCCCGGGGGCATGCTGGACCGCCTCGGCGAGCACCTGACGATCTCGGCCCTGGCGGTGGCGCTCGGCTGCCTGGTGGCGTGGCCGCTCGGTCTCTGGCTGGGTCACGTCGGCCGGGGCGGCGGCCTGGTGGTGCTGGTGTCCAACGCCACCCTGGCCATCCCCACCCTGGCGCTGTTGACCATCCTGCCGGTGGTCTTCGCCAGCGGCTTCGGGCGGACGCCGGTCGTGGTGGCGTTGGCCGTCTTCGCCGTCCCGCCGCTGCTGGCCAACGCGTACACCGGGGTGCGGCAGGTCGACCCGGAGGCCCGCGACGCGGCCCGGGGGATGGGCCTGTCCGGCGGGCAGTTGCTGCGCCGCGTGGAGTTGCCGCTCGCGGTGCCCTACCTGGCTGCCGGGTTCCGAACCGCCGCGGTCCAGGTGATCGCGACCGCCGCGCTGGCCTCGTTCGTCAACGGCGGCGGCCTCGGCCAGATCATCCGGACCGGTTTCGGCATCGGTATCGCGGCCGGCGGGGGCCAGATCGTCGCTGGCGGAGTGCTGGTGGCCGGGCTCGCGCTGCTGGCCGAGGTGGTCCTCGGCGGTGTCGAACGGCTGGTCACTCCCCGTCCGCTGCGGCGCGGGCCGCAGAGCGCGGGGCGGGCCCGGCCCGCCGACGCCACCGGGAGCGCCTGACCCGCGTTGTCGCGGGCGACTCGTCAGGGTGAGCGTTCCGTCGAGCCGGCGACCGACGGTAGGTCGATCGGTGACGATGCGGTGACGAAGTCCATCCCAAGTTGTCGGTCGGTTGCGGAACATGTTGGGTGGATATTCGCGGGCGACCGACAGTCAGGATCGCCCGTCGGACACGCGGCCGGCCCGGGACGGGCCGCGCCGGGACACGGAAGGCGGGCACATGCGCGCACGTACACGTCTGGCTGTCGGCGCTATCGGCGCCGTCGCCGGGGCAGCACTCCTCACCGGGTGTGGTGATGCCGGCTCGTCCGGCACCAACGCGCCCCAGCAGGGCGCCTCCGGCGCCGGGTGCGCCCCGGTCGCCGGTCAGCAGCTCATCGCTCTGCAGGACGACAAGAAGCTCCAGAACTCCGACAACGTCATCCCAGCGGTCAACAGCAAGGTGGCCAACCCGCAGCTGATCGCCGCACTGGACAAGGTCTCTGCCGCGCTCGACACGCCGAAGCTGGTCCAGCTCAACAAGGCCGTCGACACGGATCGTAAGACCCCCAAGGTGGCGGCCGAGGAGTTCGCTTCCGCCAACAACCTCACTGCGGGCATCGCCAAGGGCCCGGGCGGCGACATCGTGGTCGGTGCCGGCAACTTCAGCGAGAGCCAGACGCTCGGCGAGCTGTACCGGATCGCGCTCACCGCCGCCGGTTACCAGGTCAAGGTGCAGCAGATCGGCAACCGGGAGCTCTACGAGCCGGCGCTGGAAAAGGGCGAGATCCAGGTCGTCCCGGAGTACGCGGCGACCATGGCCGAGTTCCTCAACACCAAGGTCAACGGCGCCAAGGCCCAGCCGGTCTCCTCGCCGGACATCAACACGACGGTGACCGCGCTCAAGGCCGAGGGCGACAAGGCCGGCATCACCTTCGGTGCCCCGGCCGCCGCACAGGACCAGAACGCCTTCGCCGTCACCCAGGCCTTCGCCGACAAGTACGGCGTGCGGACCCTCTCCGAACTGGCCGCGAAGTGCTCCGGCAGCGCGACGGTGCTGGGTGGCCCGCCGGAGTGCGAGCAGCGTCCGTTCTGCAAGCCGGGTCTGGAGAAGACGTACGGGTTGTCGGTGGGCAGGTTCTCCTCGCTGGACCAGGGCGGACCGCTGACCAAGAGCGGGCTGCGCGACGGCTCGATCAGCGTTGGCCTGATCTTCTCCTCGGACGGCGCCTTCGCCACCAGCTGAGCTCTCTCTCCTGATGTGCCGAGGACGCCCCCGCCCCGACCGGGCGGGGGCGTCCTCGCATCCCGGGACCCCGTTCCCTCTGATGGAGAACGTCGGTAGGCTGCGCACCTATGCCAGCCCCGGCCACCTCTGACGCCCGGCGTCAATCACCGCTGCTGACCGTGCTCTTCTGGGCGGGCGTCGCTCTCGCGCCGGTGGCGGCGCTCATTCTGTTGGTTGCCGACGGTAACGGCCCGCTGCGTTTCGCCGCGGTGCTCGCCATCCTCGCGGTGGTCCTGATCGGCCTCTCCATCGCGCTGCGTCCCGACGGTGAGGGCGCCTCGGCGCGGGCCGACGAGCTGCTGGATGAGATCGAGGAGCTCCGTCGGGAGCTGCGCACGGAGATCGTGGCCGTCGCGCAGCGCGGTAACCAGGCGCTCGACCAGGCGCAACGGGCACAGGAGGGCGTTGCCGCGGTCCGCCGCCGTCTCGACGCCAGCGGTGCTGCCCTCGCCGGTGCCGTCCCCGCTGGCGAGCCGGCGGGGCCCGGCCGGGCGCGCGTGCCGGCCGTCGAGCCGCCGGTGGACAACGCCCCGGTGGCCCGTAGCCGGGTCCAGGTGCAGGGTGACGCGCCCGCCGGTCGCGTCCGGGTGTCCAGCCCGGACGACGCGGCCCGGTGGGGTCGCTCCGAGCGCGCGGACGACGACGAGCCGGCGTACCCCCGGGAAGCCGCCGAGCCAGCGGCGACCGCGGGGACGTACGGCGCGGAACGGCCGGCCGCCACCGCGTACGCCTCAGCCCGTCCCCGTGAGCACGATCGCCCGGAACCGGCGCACCGGCCGGGCGGCGTGGTCCGGCACACCGAGACCGTGCACGTCACCACCCGGCACACCGTGGTGGACGGCGGTCCGGCCGAGCCGGCTGGGCGCTACGGCGGCGGGTACGCCGGCCAGTGGACCGCGCCGGCGCAGGAGTGGACCCGGGGCGGCGGTGCGGATGAGCGCTCCCGCTCGGCCGGCCGAGCGAGGAGCGAGCCGGAGGAACGCCCCCGAGCCGGGTACGGCGACGACCGGGCCCGCTCCGGCGACAACCGGACCCGGGGGGCGCAGCCCGCGACCCGGGGCGAGCCTGAGTGGAGCGGCGCGCGGGACGGTTCGGGTTGGGGTGCCGAACGGAACGGACCCGACCTCGATGGGGATGAGCCGGGCTGGACGGGCCGCCGCGACGAGCCGGAGTGGACCGATCCGCGCGACGCGTACGCCCAGTCCGACGAGCGCGGCTCGGCGGCCCGGTCGCACCGCACGCCGGAGAGGTCGGCCTCGGGTTCCTGGGGCAGCCCGGACGATCGCGGTTGGTCGGAGCAGCGCGACCGGACGAGCGCCGCCGCGCCGCAGCCTGGGCCGCCCCTGCGGGCCGACGACACCGGCGAGTACTGGTCACAGTTGCGGGCCGGCGACCGGTGGGCCGCCGTCCGCGACGACGAGAACGGCCGTGAGCTGCGGGTCGGCGAACGCCGGGCCGAGGTGCACGCCGACGCCACCGGCACCGAGTACCGGGTGGCCGACCGCTGGGCCGCCGTGCGGCATGAGGAGCCGCGCCGCCATGAGGAGCGCGAGTCGTACCACCGGGACGAGCCGGCGCGCCGGCACGATCGCGACGGCGGCTGGCGGGCCGAGCCGGCGGACCGGCCGGCGCTGCCGACGGGCGGCGTCCCGGTGCCGGACGAGTGGCGCCCACCCCGCCAGCGCGGTCACGAGGCGGAACCCGCACCGGAGCGGACCGGTCGACGCCGGGTCGACGAGCGCTACGGCTACCCGCCGCAGGACGACGGGCCGCGCGCCGGCGGCACGCCGCCCGGCGACCACTGGCGCTGACCCCTCAGGCCGCCCGCGTCACTTGTCGATGTCGCCGACCACGAAGAACATCGAGCCGAGGATCGCGATCAGGTCCGGGACCAGGCAGCCGGGAAGCAGGGTGGCCAGCGCCTGCACATTCGCGTACGAGGCCGTGCGCAGCTTCAACCGCCATGGCGTCTTCTCACCCCGGGACACCAGGTAGTAGCCGTTGATGCCGAGCGGGTTCTCGGTCCAGGCGTAGGTGTGCCCCTCCGGCGCCTTGAGCACCTTCGGCAGTCGGGTGTTGATCGGCCCGGTCAGCCGATCCACCCGGTCCAGGCACTGCTCGGCGAGGTCCAGCGACGCGTACACCTGGTCGAGCAGCACCTCGAAGCGGGCGTGGCAGTCCCCGGCGGTCCGGGTGACCACCGGCACGTCCAGCTCGTCGTATGCCAGGTAGGGGTCGTCGCGGCGCAGATCCAGGTCGAGCCCGGAGGCGCGAGCCACCGGCCCGGACGCGCCGAACGCGGCGGCGTCCGCGGCGGAGAGCACACCCACGCCCACCGTCCGAGCCAGGAAGATCTCGTTACGTCGGATCAGGTGGTCCAGGTCGGGCAACCGCCGGCGTACCTCGCCGATCGCCGCGCGGGCCCGGCCGGTCCACCCGTACGGCACCTCTTCCTTGAGGCCGCCCACCCGGTTGAACATGTAGTGGATCCGGCCGCCGGAGACCTCCTCCATCACCGCCTGGATCGTCTCCCGTTCCCGGAAGGCGTAGAAGATGGGCGTGATCGCCCCGATCTCCAGCGGATACGAGCCGAGGAACATCAGGTGGTTGAGCACCCGGTTCAGCTCGGCCAGGGCCATCCGCAGCCAGGTGGCCCGCTCCGGCACCTCCATGCCCATCAGGCGTTCCACGGCGAGCACCACACCCAGCTCGTTGGAGAACGCCGAGAGCCAGTCGTGCCGGTTGGCCAGCACGATGATCTGCCGGTAGTCGCGCACCTCGAAGAGCTTCTCCGCGCCCCGATGCATATAACCGATGATCGGCTCGCAGGTGATGACCCGCTCGCCGTCGAGCACCAGCTTCAGTCGCAGCACGCCGTGCGTGGAGGGGTGCTGCGGACCGATGTTCAGCACCATGTCCGTGCCGAGTTGCTGATCGCCGGTGCCGGCGACCAGGCCCGCCCCGGTGCCGACGGTCAGTTCACGGAGGTCCCCGGCGTCGGTGGTCATGCCCGTCATCGTGCCACGGCCGGCCCGAGCGGGATGCCGACCGGTTGGCGCAGCCACCAGTGCCCACCGAGCCCGGCCGGGTCGGTCAGCTCGGCCACCGCCGACGCAGCGGCCAGCGCCCGCACGTACCCGACGGGGTCCGTGCCGGCCAGGCTCAGCGGCGGTCGGCCGCCGTCGGCCCCGAGCGCCCGCAGTGCCTCCCGCTGCAGGACCAGGGAGTACGCACACCGGGCCACCCCCGCACCAGCGGAGGCGACCGAGTCCATGGCCACGTGCGCGGTCACATCACTCGACCCGTCCGGCACCGCCAGCACCTGCCGCCCACCCCGATACCCGGTCATCGTCCCGTCGACCGGCCGGCCCTCTCTCAGGTGCCCGTAGTCAACTGCTACCGCCAGCCCTCGGCTGATCTGTCGCACCGCGTTGGCCCATGCTTCGTCCCGTGGTCTGCCGATCTCTGCTCGGTGGTCGCTGTGGGGGGTTTCGCTTGTCGCATCAGTCGAGGTTGAACCACCGGTCAGGTCACGGTCCGCACTGCGAGGGCTCGCGGGACTGGGCCACCAGGTGGTCAGCCAGTCGAGGTCGTCGGGGGTGACCGGCTCGCCGATCGTCTCCACGCCGCTGTCGGGGTCGACCAGTACATATCGCCAGCCATCGGTGGTGTGCACCGCCACGTCCAACGGGACGTTGTCCAACCACTCGGTAGCCAGCAGCACCCCCGTGATATCGCCGGGGATATCAGACACCCAGTTGATCTCGTCAGGCAGATCTGCGGGGCGGGCCGCGTACTCGACTGCTGTGAAACGCACCCGTTGGGCGAGCGAGGGACGCTCGGCGACCAACGACGGCTCGTCGGGCAACCGACGGACGACGGCCGTGGGAGTCAGGGTTTCCGGGGAGCCCGCCCGCGGGGGGATCAAGCCTGACCGCCCGGAGCGGGTGGGCTCCTCCCCGGAAACCCCCACCGCGCCCCCGACGGCGCCCCCGACGGCGCCCTCGAACGCGACAAGCCCATGTAGGGCACGCAACAGTTCCCCCCGCCCAGCCCCGACGTCGATCACGTCGAGCCGTGACGGGTGGCCGAGGGCCGAGTCGACCTCTGCGATCAGGCGCAGCAGTGCGCTGGCGAACGCCGGGGACGCGTGCACGCTGGTGCGGAAGTGATCGGCCGGCCCGCTGCCGGCCACAAAGAAGCCACCCGGCCCGTAGAGGGCCTGGCTCATCGCGTCCCGCCACAGGATCGACATCAGTTCACTCCGAGCTCAGGGTGTGTCACCGTGCCGACCCTACGGTCCGGTGTCACGGTGCCCCGCGATCTTGCAGTTGCTGCCTCGACGGAGGGGGCATTCCAGGCATCTCGGCGACCGAAACTGCAAGACGCGCGGCGGTGTGGTGGCTAAGGGGCCCTTCCTTCGGTGGTGAGCGTTTTCACACATGCTTGGCCCGGTTCGGTGGGCCGGGCGCATACTTGCGATCGACCGGTACCCCTTCTCGAGGACTGGATCGTCGTCATGAGCGCACCGTTGCGCCCGCGTCCGGCCGCCCCGCACGGGCCCGCCGCCTCGCGGGATCGCGCCGACATCGGCGCCTTCGTCGCCCCCCGTCTGCTCACCGTCGGTGTCATTGGTGCCGGTCGGGTCGGAGCCGTGCTGGGGGCCGCACTCGCCGCCGCCGGGCATCGGGTGGTCGCCGTCACCGGCGGTTCCGGAGCCAGCAGCGCCCGACTCGCGCTGCTCCTGCCCGAGGTGCCCCGCCGCCCGGTCGCCGCCGTGGCCCACGCCGCCGCCGACCTGCTGCTGATCGCGGTGCCGGACGACGCGCTGGCCGGTGTGGTGGCCGACCTCGCCGATCGGGGTGCGCTGCGCCCGGGCCAGGTGGTCGCGCACACCTCCGGCGCCCATGGCCTGGCCGTGCTGGGGCCGGCCGCCGAGGTCGGTGCCCGGCCGCTCGCCCTGCACCCCGCGATGACCTTCACCGGTACGCCGGACGACCTGGCCCGGCTGGCCGGCATCTCGTACGGCGTGACCGCCCCGGCGGAGCTGCGCCCGTTTGCTGCCCGGCTGGTCGCCGACCTGGGCGGCGTGCCCGAGTGGGTGGCCGAGTCGGACCGCCCGCTGTACCACGCCGCGCTGGCCCACGGCGCGAACCATTTGGTGACCCTGGTGAACGAGGCGACGGACCGGCTGCGCGACGCCGGGGTGGACCGGCCGGAGAAGGTGCTCGCTCCGCTGCTGCGGGCCGCCCTGGAGAATGCGCTGCGGCTTGGTGACGACGCGTTGACCGGCCCGGTTTCCCGTGGCGACGCGGGGACCGTCCAGCAGCACCTGGCCCGGTTGGCCGCCACCGCACCGGAGTCCGTGCCCGCGTACCTGGCGTTGGCCCGACGTACTGCCGACCGGGCGATCGCCGCCGGCCGGCTGCGGCCGGTGGACGCGCAGTCGCTGCTGGGAGTGCTGGCCGACAGCGGTCGGGAGGTGGCCGCATGACGCAGCTCGTGCACACGCGCGTCGAGTTGGCTGAGGCCCGGGCCGGGCTGAAGGGCACGGTCGGCGTGGTGATGACCATGGGCGCGTTGCACTCCGGGCACGAGACCTTGCTGCGCGCGGCCCGGGAGCAGGCCGACCACGTGCTGGTGACGATCTTCGTGAACCCGTTGCAGTTCGGGCCGAACGAGGACTTCGACCGCTACCCGCGCACCCTCGACACGGACCTGGAGGTGTGCCGGCGGGCGGGTGCCGATCTTGTCTTTGCCCCGTCGGTGGCTGACATGTATCCGGACGGCCAGCCCCGCGTACGCCTCGACCCGGGCCCGCTCGGCGTGGAGTTGGAGGGCGCGAGTCGCCCCGGCTTCTTCCACGGTGTGCTCACCGTGGTGCTGAAGCTGCTCCAGCTCACCCAACCGGACCTGGCGTTCTTCGGCGAGAAGGACTACCAGCAGCTCACCCTGGTCCGGCGGATGGTCCGGGACCTGGACGTGCCGGTCGAGGTGGTCGGCGTGCCGACCGTCCGGGAGCCGGACGGGCTGGCGCTCTCCAGCCGCAACCGCTATCTGAGCGAGCCGGAGCGGGCCGCCGCGCTGAGCCTGTCCGCGGCCCTGCGGGCCGGCGCGCGGGCGGCCGACGACGGCCTGGACGCGGGGGCGGTGCTGACCGCCGCGCACGCCGCGTTCGGTGCGGGTACGCCCGGCGCCCGCCTCGACTACCTGGTGCTCACCGATCCCGAGTTGGAGCCAGGGCCGGTGGCCGGGCCAGCCCGGCTGGTGATCGCCGCGTGGGTGGGCGCCACCCGGTTGATCGACAACACGGCTGTCCATCTCGCCCCTCGCCCCTGACCTGGCCGCACCACCTCACCACTTTCGCGAAAGGGCACCCCGATGCTGCGGACCATGCTCAAGTCGAAGATCCACCGAGCCACGGTGACCCAGGCCGACCTGCACTACGTCGGTTCGGTGACGGTGGACGAGGACCTGCTCGACGCCGCCGACCTGCTCCCCGGCGAGCAGGTGGCGATCGTGGACATCACCAACGGCGCCCGGTTGGAGACGTACGTGATTCCGGGCCAGCGGGGCAGCGGCGTGATCGGCATCAACGGCGCCGCCGCGCATCTGGTGCACCCCGGTGACCTGGTCATCCTGATCTCGTACGGGCAGATGGACGACGCCGAGGCCCGGTCGTACCGGCCACGGGTGGTGCACGTGGACGCCGACAACCGGGTGATCGAGCTGGGTGCCGACCCGGCTGCGGTGGCGCCCGGCACGGCCGGTGACCCGGTGCCCAGCCCGCTGGCCGTGTCCAGCGTCTGATCCCGCACGACGCGATTCCGGTCTGTCACCAGAAGGTCATTTCCGGTTACCCTTGGCGCGCTGGCGGAAGCCGGCCGGTGGCTGGGGGAGGCCGCTTTGCGCAGTGCGATGACGACCCTGTTCGCCGCTGTTGCCACGGCAGCGTTGTTGGTGGGCTGTGCCGGGTCCGGTGACCTGGACGGTGACCTGACCGACGACTGGGCGGCGCTGCCGCCACCGTCGGTTTTCACCCCGGCCGCCGGTGTGTGTCAGGCCGCCGATTTCACCGATGTGGTCACTCTGGCCAGCTATGAGCCGGTGGACTGCGCCGGCCCGCACCGGGTGGAGACCGTGCATGTGGGGGCGTTCCCGGTCGAGCGGTCGAGCGTTCCGGCGGGTGGCTCGGCGGAGCTGCGGGGTGCGTTCGCCGAGTGCGACACCCGGGCGACCGGCTACGTGGGCGACGACTGGCGGGCTGGCCGGCTACGGCTGTCCGTGGCGCTGCCCTCCGGTCCGGGCTGGGTGGCGGGTTCCCGGTGGTTCCGGTGTGACCTCACCGAGTTGACCACGGTCGAGGCGGCGGCCACCGTGGTCGTCCGGTCGGGCAGTCTGCGGGACACGTTGAAGGGGGTCTCGGCGCTGCGGCTGGGTTGCCAGCAGACCCGTGGCGCGGGCGGCCGGGGTGTGCAGACGTTGGTCCCGGTGGAGTGCGGCAAGCAGCACGACGCCGAGTTCGTCGGGGTGTGGCGCGCGCCGGACATCGCGTACCCGACCCGGGACGCCGACTGGGCTCCGCTCTACACCGGCTGTCGCAGCATCCTCGGCCGGTATGCGGGCGTGCCGGACGATGCCCAGCTGCGCTACCGCAGCGGTGTGGTGGTCCGCCCGCCGGGCGCTGGGCGCTGGAAGGTCGGTGACCGGGGTGTCCGCTGCTACCTGTGGCTCAGCGACCGTACGGTGACCGCCTCGCTGAAGGGCGCGGGCCCGGTTGGCCTACCGGTCCGGACGAAGTGACCACGGCCCGACGGTCGGCCCGGTGCCGGACGGGGTCGCCCAAAGCACTCGTCCCGCCCCCGCCGCTCTGAGCGAGGGTGGTTCGGGTTGACTGGGGGGATGGATCTTCCGACCGTCGACCTGCCGGCCCTGCCCGCGTTGCTGGCCGCACCCGCCCCCGGCTGGGTGGAGACCACCGATGTGATCGTGGTGGGTTCCGGGGTGGCCGGGTTGACCGCCGCGCTGCACCTGCGTGAGGCCGGTCTGCACGTCACGGTGGTCACCAAGGTCAACATCGACGATGGCTCGACCAGATGGGCGCAGGGCGGCATCGCCGCCGTGCTCGACCCGACGGACACCGCAGCGGCGCATGTCCGGGACACCGAGGTCGCCGGGGTGGGGCTCTGCGACCCGGCGGCGGTCCGGGTGCTGGTCGAGGAGGGCCCGACCCGGCTGCGCGAGCTGATCCGGGTCGGAGCCGAGTTCGATCGCCACGCGGACGGCTCCCTGATGCTGACCCGCGAGGGCGGGCACCGGGCGGATCGGATCGTGCACGCGGGCGGGGACGCCACCGGCGCCGAGGTGCAGCGGGCGCTGCACGCCGCGGTGCAGCGCGACCCGTGGATCCGGCTGGTCGAGCACGCCCTGGTGCTGGACCTGCTGCGAGCGCCGGGCGACGGCCCGGACGGGCTGGGCCCGGCCTGTGGGATCACCCTGCACGTGCTCGGCGAGGGCAGCGAGGACGGCGTCGGCGCGCTGCTGGCCCGGGCGGTGGTGCTGGCCACCGGCGGGATGGGGCAGATCTTCTCCGCCACCACCAACCCGGCGGTGTCCACTGGGGACGGGGTGGCGCTGGCGATGCGGGCCGGCGCGGCGGTGACCGACGTGGAGTTCGTCCAGTTCCACCCGACCGCCCTGATCACCCCGTCCGGCGGGGGAGTGCCCGGTGTCGGGCACGCGCAGCAGCCGCTGGTCTCCGAGGCGCTGCGCGGCGAGGGCGCGCATCTGGTGGACGCGGACGGCAAGCGGTTCATGGTGGGCCAGCACGAGTTGGCCGAGCTGGCACCCCGGGACGTGGTGGCCAAGGGCATCCACCGGGTGTTGCTGGCCACCGGCGCGGACCATGTCTTCCTCGACGCGCGGCACCTGGGCGGGGACTTCCTGGCCGGGCGGTTCCCCACCATCGTGGCGTCCTGCCTGGCGATCGGCGTGGACCCGGCGACCGATCTGATCCCGGTCGCGCCGGCCGCCCACTACGCCTCCGGCGGCGTCCGCACCGATCTGCGCGGCCGCACCTCCATCCCCGGCCTGTACGCCTGTGGCGAGGTGGCCTGCACGGGTGTGCACGGCGCGAACCGGTTGGCCAGCAACTCGCTGCTGGAGGGTCTGGTCTTCTCCCGGCGGATCGCCGAGGACATCGCGGCCGGCCTGCCCGAGCAGGTTCAACCGGCGGACACCGGTGCCTGGCGTGGGGGTGCGGGTTGGGTGGTGCCGGCGGAGGCGACGCCGACCCTGCAACGAGCGATGACCCGGGGGGCCGGGGTGCTCCGATCCGCGGCGACGCTGGCGCAGACGGCCGGGACGCTGACCGAGTTGGGCGTCGCCCGGGGTCGGCCGCGGACCGCCGACTGGGAGGCGACCAACCTGCTCACCGTGGCGTCGACGCTGGTCGCTGCCGCGTACGCACGCGGCGAGACCCGGGGTTGCCACTGGCGGGAGGACTTCCCGACGGCCGACGAGCGGTGGCTGGGCCACCTGGTCGGGTCGGTCGGGGCGCAGGGTCGGGTGAGCCAGCTTTGGGAGGCAAAGTCATGACCGAGTCGACGCTGCAGGCGTTGCGGGCGGCCGGACTGGATCCGGCGCAGGTGCGGCGGGTGATCGAGACCGCGCTGGTCGAGGATCTGGGCCCGGATTTCCTCGACGTCACCAGCGTGGCCACCATTGGGGCGGAACAGACCGACACGGCCGACCTGGTGGCCCGCGCGGACGGGGTGTTGGCCGGGATGGCCGTGGCCGCCGCCGTGTTCGAGTTGGTGGGCGAGGTGACGGGCTTCGGTCGTACCGTCGAGGTGTCGGTGGTGGCCCGCGACGGTGAGCGGGTGGCCCGCGGCACCGTGCTGGCGACGGTGACCGGCCCGACCCGGCTGCTGCTGACGGCCGAGCGGACGGCGCTCAACCTGCTGTGCCGGATGTCCGGGGTGGCCACCCACACCCGCGCCTGGGCGGACGCGTTGGCTGGCACGAAGGCGATGGTGCTGGACACCCGCAAGACGACGCCGGGCCTGCGGGCGCTGGAGAAGTACGCGGTGCGGGCCGGTGGAGGCACCAACAAACGGATGGGCCTCTACGACGTGGCCATGATCAAGGACAACCACAAGCTGGCGTCCGGGGGCATCACGCATGCCTACCGGCGGGTTCGGGAGGCGTTCCCGGAGGTGCCGGTGCAGGTCGAGGTGACCACGGTCGACGAGGCGGTGGAGGCGGTGGAGGCGGGGGCGGATTTCCTGCTCTGCGACAACATGACGCCCGAGGTGTTGGCCGAGACGGTGGCCGCGGTGGGTGACCGGGCGGAGCTGGAGGCGACCGGCGGGCTGACTCTGGAGGTGGCGGGCCGGTACGCGGCCACCGGCGTCGACTTCCTCTCGGTGGGTGCGTTGACCCACTCGTCGCCGATCCTGGACATCGCGCTGGACCTGCGGACCGGATAGCTGGCGCTTGTCGGTCTCAGACGGTGGTCAGCGAGTTGGTGACCAGGTTGAAGATCACCCGGTTCTCGGTGTCCTGTCGGCCGTCCAGGCCGTACTTGGCCCGGAAGAGCTCCAGCACCCGGTTGTAGATCTCGGGCGCCAGCTCGTCGGCCTCACCGATGGCGAAGACCTCGCCGGCCGCCTCTGGCCGGTCCAGCACGACGGTCAGCCCGGCCAGGCCGTGCCGGGCCACGTTGCGCACCAGGTCCGTGCCGGCGATGAACCAGTCGCCGTCGGAGCGTACGTAGAGCGCGTCGCAGGTCTCCAGGTCGCGGCCGGCTCGGCGCAGGCAGAGCCGCAGCGTGAGGCAGGCCGCCAGATCCTCCAGGGGAGCGGTGTCCCACAGCTCGGCGAACCGGTCGTCGACGAACTCGCCCAACGGGGTCGAGACGAACGCCTCGATCTGCTGCGTGTCGAAGGT
Source organism: Micromonospora sp. NBC_01638 (assembly GCF_045209745.1). NCBI lineage: Bacteria > Bacillati > Actinomycetota > Actinomycetes > Micromonosporales > Micromonosporaceae > Micromonospora > Micromonospora sp. NBC_01638. Next base: position 1,870,506 of record NZ_CP109273.1, on the reverse strand, counting down.
GCTGCCCTGCACCGGAAAGAACGAGATGAACGCCTTGCCGTCCCAGCGGTACATCTGCACGGAGGGAGCGGCGCTGTAGACCCGGACCTGAAGTCGGACACGGGCCGACTCGGGCAGTTCCTCGCTGAGCCGCGCGAGGTGCCACAGGTTGTTGAGGATGGCGACCGAGGCGTCCCGCCGGCGTAGCTCCTCGCCGCGCAGCCGGACCGCCGGTGAGTCCGGGTCGAGCAGCAGAACCTTGACGTCGGCGCCGTTGGCGAGCGCGGAGCGCAGCGCGGCCACGAACCGGGCCGCGTACGGGCCCTCCAGCATGCTGGTCCAGGTTTCCAGGATGGCCACGACCTCCCGGGACTGGGCGACCCGTTCGATCAGGGCGTCCCGGTCGAGGCGGGGGTGTTCGATGATGCTGACCGTCTGGAGCTCGCGGAAGAGCGGGTTGAGCACCACGTAGGTCAGCAGCGTCATGATCAGCGCGGCGCCGATGTTGAGGTAGAGGTCGCCGGCGAAGCTGTCGCTCTCCCGGAGGGACACCCGCCACGCCTGCACGATCATCCAGATCGCGCCGCCGGCCAGCGCGACCAGCACCAGCACGTGCCGTCGACGTCGGCGCAGGGTGTTGCGACCCCGCACCCACCACGTCCCCGACATGTCCGCTCCCCGTCCGGCCGCGCCGTGGATAGACCCATGTTCATGTCGCGATACGACCAGGATACGGTCCGTGGGCCGGTCCGCGCCCGCCCGTACGGTCGTTGTCTAGGCTGCGTGCGTGCTGCTCTGCATCGACATCGGAAACACCAACACCGTGCTGGCGACCTTCGACGGCGACAAGCTGGTGCACTCCTGGCGGATCAAGACCGATGCCCGCTCGACGGCGGACGAGTTGGGCCTGATGTTCCGAGGTCTGCTCGCTGGGGACAACGTCGAGATCACCGGTGTGGCCGCCTGCTCCACGGTGCCGGCCGCACTGCGGTCGCTGCGCACCATGCTGGGCCGTTACTACGCCGACCTGCCGAGCGTGATCGTCGAGCCCGGGGTACGGACCGGGGTGCAGTTGGCGATCGACAACCCGAAGGAGGTGGGCGCCGACCGGGTGGTGAACACCCTGGCCGCGTTCACCCTCTACGGCGGGCCGTCGATCGTGGTGGACTTCGGCACCACCACCAACTTCGACGTGATCAGCGGGCGGGGCGAGTTCCTCGGTGGGGCGTTCGCCCCGGGCATCGAGATCTCCTTCGACGCGCTGGCCGCCCGGGCTGCGCAGCTGCGCAAGGTCGAGGCCACCAAGCCCCGCTCGGTGATCGGCAAGAACACCGTGGAGTGCCTCCAGGCCGGCCTGTACTTCGGCTTCGCCGGCCAGGTGGACCGGATCGTGGAGCGGATGACCGAGGAGTTGGGCGAGGTGCGGGCGGTGATCGCCACCGGCGGCCTGGCCGCCCTGGTGATGAACGAGTGCCGCAGCATCACCCACCACGAGCCGATGATCACGCTGATCGGTCTGCGGATGGTCTACGAGCGCAACCTGTGACCCCGGCCGCCGGCCGAGAAACTGGCCGAAACCGGTCGCCGCAGCCCCGAAGGGGAGGGCGTGAGTGTGATCGACCAGGACGGGCAGGTTATCCCGTAACAGCCTCCGGACCGCTTGAGTACGCTCGGGCCTGACCCCCTGTATCTCCCGTGACGAGGAAGCGTGCCGTGAGCGAGCAGAACGCCGTGCCAGTGGACCCCGCCGATGACCTTCCCGAGCAGATGAAGGTCCGCCGGGAGAAGCGGGACCGGATGCTCGCCGAGGGCGTCGAGCCCTACCCGGTCGGTTTCTCCCGCACCACCACCCTGGCGCAGGTCCGGGCGCGCTACGCCGACCTGCCGACCGACACCGCGACCGGTGATCAGGTCGCGGTCACCGGTCGGGTGATCTTCGTACGCAACACGGGCAAGCTCTGCTTCGCGACTCTGCGGGACGGCGACGGCACCGAGTTGCAGGCGATGCTCTCCCTGGACCGGGTCGGACCGGAGCGGTTGGAGGCATGGAAGCGCCTGGTCGACCTCGGCGACCATGTCGGCGTCACCGGCGAGGTGATCACCAGTCGCCGGGGTGAGCTGTCGGTGCTGGCACAGCAGTGGGAGATGACCGCCAAGGCGCTGCGACCGTTGCCGGTGGCGCACAAGCCGCTCTCCGAGGAGGCCCGCGTCCGGCAGCGTTACGTCGACCTGATCGTCCGGCCGCAGGCGCGGGAGATGGTCCGTACCCGGGCCGCTGCGGTACGCAGTATGCGCGATTCACTGCACGGGCAGGGTTTCATCGAGGTGGAAACGCCGATGCTGCAACTGCTGCATGGTGGTGCGGCAGCTCGACCGTTCGTGACCCACAGCAATGCATTGAACACCGATCTGTATCTGCGAATCGCTCCGGAACTGTTTCTCAAGCGCGCCGTGGTCGGCGGCGTCGACCGCGTGTTCGAGATCAACCGCAACTTCCGTAATGAGGGTGTCGACTCTTCGCACTCGCCCGAGTTCGCGATGCTGGAGACGTACCAGGCCTACGGCGACTACGACACGATGGCCGAGTTGACCCGCAATCTCGTGCAACAGGCGGCGATCGCGGTCAGCGGCTCGATGGTGGTGACCCACGCCGACGGGCGTGAGTTCGACCTGGGCGGCGAGTGGCGGTCCGTGACGCTGTTCGGCGTGCTTTCCGAAGCGCTGGGCGAGGAGGTCACGGTCCGCACCGAGCGCTCCCGCCTGGTGGAGTACGCGGACAAGGTGGGACTGGCCGTGGACCCGAAGTGGGGCCCGGGCAAGCTGGCCGAGGAACTGTTCGAGGAACTGGTCGTCCCCGGTCTGGAGGCACCCACCTTCGTGCGGGACTACCCGGAGGAGACCAGCCCGCTCACCCGGGCGCACCGCAGCGAGCCGGGGCTGGCTGAGAAGTGGGACCTCTACGTGCTCGGCTTCGAGCTGGGCACCGCGTACTCCGAGCTGGTCGACCCGGTCGTGCAGCGGGAGCGGCTGGTGGCCCAGGCGCAGCTGGCTGCGCGTGGCGACGACGAGGCGATGCGTCTCGACGAGGACTTTCTTCGGGCGATGGAGTATGGAATGCCGCCGGCCGGCGGTATGGGAATGGGAATCGATCGGCTGTTGATGGCCCTGACCGGGCTCGGAATTCGGGAAACGATCCTCTTCCCGTTGGTCCGCCCCGAGTAGTCTCGGCCCGGCCCACGCCGAGCCGTAACGGCATCCTATTGACGCGGCAAGCAGAGCGCGGGTTATTGTGCTCTCGTTAGCAGGAGCAGCCTGCTCGAAAGGAATGTGGGACGTGGCCAAACAGATCATTCACAAGCTGGTCGATGACTTGGACGGCGGGGACGCTGACGAGACCGTCAAGTTCGCCCTCGACGGCGTCCAGTACGAGATCGACCTGTCGAGTGCCAACGCCGCGAAATTGCGCGACGCTTTTGCCGCGTACGTGGGCGCCGGCACCAAGGTCGGCCGCGGCGGCGTGGTGATCGGTGGGCGGGCTGCCCGTGGTCGGGGCGGCGCGACCGCCGATCGGGAACAGAACAAGGCGATCCGGGAGTGGGCCAAGAAGGCCGGCAAGGACATCTCGGACCGGGGTCGTATCCCGCAGGACATCGTCGACGAGTTCCACGCAAAGCGCTGATCCGTCAGCACCCAGGTGGCCAGCCGCCACCGCAGGCGACGCCGACGCCGGGCCGGAGCAGTTCTCCGGGCCGGCGTCGCCGCATCCGCGGCCGGCCAGGTCGGGCTGAGGTCCGGGGAAGCATTCCGCGCTCACCGGCGTTGTCCACAACCAGTGGAACAGCTATCCACAGCCTGTGGACAACCGTCCCCAGGGTTGGTCGCGGCGTTCGTCGCGACAGCCCAACCGTCCTCCCGGAGCGCCTCGGGAGCCGGAATTGAGCTTCGGTAGCGCCAGTCGGATTTCGCTCTGCGCGTAGCGCCAGGGCTACCGGAACACCTCCTGAGCGCGGACGGTTGTCCAAAACGACGTGGAACCGACCCAGACCAGAGACACACGACCTCAGCTGAGTCGGTCAGCGACGATAGAGTAAGGAGGCACGGACGCCCGTCCCGGACGTTCGTGCACCGGCCCCGCCAAGATCTTGACCATCAAGGCGCACGGCATGTGAGGAGCACGAGGGCATGTTCGAGCGGTTCACCGACCGAGCGCGACGGGTTGTCGTCCTGGCCCAAGAAGAGGCCCGGATGCTCAACCACAACTACATCGGTACGGAACACATCCTGCTGGGCCTGATCCACGAAGGTGAAGGCGTCGCGGCAAAGGCCCTGGAGAGCCTCGGCATCTCCCTGGAGGGCGTCCGCCAGCAGGTCGAGGAGATCATCGGCCAGGGCCAGCAGGCGCCGAGCGGGCACATCCCGTTCACGCCGCGGGCCAAGAAGGTGCTGGAGCTGTCGCTGCGCGAGGCGCTGCAGCTCGGCCACAACTACATCGGCACCGAGCACATCCTGCTCGGGCTGATCCGTGAGGGCGAGGGCGTCGCCGCCCAGGTGCTGGTCAAGCTCGGCGCCGACCTCAACCGGGTCCGCCAGCAGGTGATCCAGCTGCTCTCCGGCTACCAGGGCAAGGAGCCTGCCGCGGCGGGCGCCGCGCCGGGTGAGGCCGCGCCGTCGACCAGCCTGGTGCTGGACCAGTTCGGCCGCAACCTGACTCAGGCCGCCCGCGAGGGCAAGCTCGACCCGGTCATCGGGCGCGAGAAGGAAATCGAGCGGGTCATGCAGGTGCTCTCCCGCCGTACCAAGAACAACCCGGTCCTGATCGGTGAGCCCGGCGTCGGTAAGACCGCCGTGGTGGAGGGGCTTTCCCAGAAGATCATCAAGGGCGAGGTGCCCGAGACTCTCAAGGACAAGCAGCTCTACACGCTCGACCTCGGCGCGCTCGTCGCCGGTTCCCGCTACCGCGGTGACTTCGAGGAGCGCCTCAAGAAGGTGCTCAAGGAGATCCGCACCCGCGGCGACATCATCCTGTTCATCGACGAGATCCACACCCTGGTGGGTGCGGGTGCCGCCGAGGGTGCGATCGACGCCGCGAGCATCCTCAAGCCGATGCTGGCCCGTGGTGAGCTGCAGACCATCGGCGCCACCACCCTTGACGAATACCGCAAGCACCTGGAGAAGGACGCCGCTCTCGAGCGCCGGTTCCAGCCGATCCAGGTGGGTGAGCCGTCGCTGGCGCACACCATCGAGATCCTCAAGGGCCTGCGTGACCGCTACGAGGCGCACCACCGGGTCTCGATCACGGACGCAGCGCTGGTGGCTGCCGCAACTCTGGCCGATAGATACATCTCCGACCGTTTCCTGCCGGACAAGGCGATCGACCTGATCGACGAGGCCGGTGCGCGGATGCGGATCCGTCGGATGACCGCGCCGCCAGACCTGCGTGACTTCGACGAGCGGATCGCTCAGGTGCGTCGCGACAAGGAGTCCGCGATCGATGCGCAGGACTTCGAGCGCGCCGCGCAGCTGCGGGACAAGGAGAAGCAGCTCCTCGGTCAGAAGGCTCAGCGGGAGAAGGAGTGGAAGGCAGGTGACCTGGACGTCGTCAGCGAGGTTGACGACGAGCAGATCGCCGAGGTGCTCGGCAACTGGACCGGTATCCCGGTCTACAAGCTGACCGAGGAGGAGACCTCGCGCCTGCTGCGCATGGAGGACGAGCTGCACAAGCGCGTCATCGGCCAGGAGGACGCGGTCAAGGCGGTCTCGAAGGCGATCCGGCGTACCCGGGCCGGCCTGAAGGACCCGAAGCGCCCGTCGGGCTCGTTCATCTTCGCCGGCCCGTCCGGTGTGGGTAAGACCGAGCTGTCCAAGGCGCTCGCCGAGTTCCTCTTCGGCAGCGAGGATGCCCTCATCCAGCTGGACATGTCCGAGTTCCACGACCGCTACACGGTCTCCCGGCTCGTTGGTGCTCCTCCCGGCTACGTCGGTTACGACGAGGGCGGGCAGCTGACCGAGAAGGTGCGGCGTCGGCCGTTCTCGGTGGTCCTCTTCGACGAGATCGAGAAGGCCCACCCGGACGTGTTCAACACGCTCCTGCAGATCCTCGAAGACGGTCGGCTCACCGACGGTCAGGGTCGGATCGTGGACTTCAAGAACACGGTCATCATCCTGACCACCAACCTGGGCACCCGGGACGTCGCCAAGGCGGTGTCGCTCGGTTTCCAGCAGTCGGAGGACTCCGAGTCCAACTACGACCGGATGAAGCAGAAGGTCAACGACGAGCTCAAGCAGCACTTCCGGCCTGAGTTCCTCAACCGGATCGACGACACCATCGTCTTCCACCAGCTGCGCCAGACCGAGATCCTCTCGATCGTGGACATCATGATCCGGCGGATCGAGGGCCAGCTGCACAACAAGGACATGGGCCTGGAGCTGACCGACAACGCCAAGAAGTACCTGGCGCTCAAGGGCTTCGACCCGGTGCTCGGTGCCCGTCCGCTTCGTCGCACGATCCAGCGCGACATCGAGGACAACCTCTCCGAGCGGATCTTGTTCAACGAGCTGACCCCGGGTCAGATCGTCGTGGTCGACTGCGAGGGCGACCCGAACGACATCGACAAGTCCAAGCTCGTCTTCCGGGGCGCGGAGAAGCCGGTCGAAGTTCCGGACGCTGTGCCGGCCGACCTCGGCAACACCGCCACCGCGGGCGCCGACGAGTAGCACAACCAGCAGCAGGGGGCGGGGCCTCGGTGGCGTGAGCCATCGAGGCCCCGCCTTCTCGTCGTCACCGCACCGCTCACGATTACGCCCGCCGTAACCGCTCGCCGGGGCGGTAGGGCGTGCCGGTGGAGGCGTTCGCCGGCAAGATCGCGCAACAACCTGGATGTAGTGGCATCCGGCGTGTCCAACACCACTTCATCCAGGATCGAGCACGATCTTGGGTCGGGCGGGTCGGGCGGGTCGGGCGGGTCGGGCGGGCCGGGCGGGCCGGGCGGGTCAGGCGGTCAGGTCGGCGGTGGGGAGGGACGGGCCGTCGCCGACGAGGCGGAAGGCGTCGGCTCCGGCTGGTTCGACCAGCCCGTCCTGCACCAGGCCGGCCAGGGCTCGGGCGCGCTGCACGTCATCGGTCCAGACCTGGTCCAGCCGTTGGTGCGGGACCGGCCCAGTGGTTTCCCGGAGCACCCCGAGCAGCAGGCCGCGTACCTGTCGGTCGGTGCCCGCGTACCGCTGGGATCGGCGGGTTGGCCCCGCTGGCGCCTCCTGGCCGGAGGCCCGCCACGCGCAGACCGACTCGACCGGGCAGGCCGTGCAGCGCGGTGACCGGGCCGTGCAGATCACCGCGCCCAACTCCATGAACGCGGCGCTGGCCAGCGCCGCCGCAGCCGGTTCCGCCGGGAGTAGTTCCTCGGTGGCGACCAGGTCGGCTGGCCGGGTGACCGGCCCCGCGTCCGGCTCGCCGGCCACGGCCCGGCAAACCACCCGGCGCACGTTGGTGTCGACCACCGGGTGCCGCTGCCCGTACGCGAAGGCGGCCACCGCCCGCGCCGTGTAGGTGCCGACTCCCGGCAGTGCCAGCAGTTGTTCCAGCCGGTCCGGCACCTGGCCGCCGTGCCGGTCCACGATAGCGACCGCACATTCCCGCAGCCGGACCGCCCGGCGGGGGTAGCCGAGGCGTCCCCACATCCGGATCGCCTCGGCGGGGGTGTCCGCCGCCAACGCTGCCGGGTCCGGCCAGCGGGCCAGCCATGCCTGCCAGGTCGGCACCACCCGGACCACGGGCGTCTGCTGGAGCATGACCTCGCTGACCAGGATGGCCCACGGGCTGACCCCGGGCGCACGCCACGGCAGGTCACGGGCGTGCTGCTGGAACCATCGGCTGACCAGGGTGGCGAAATCGGGTTGAGTCATGGCGCCGTCGATGATGTCACGCGCTGGGATCCCGCTGGGTGGGCGGCTCGGGCGGGGTGCCACGGCGGCGCCCGACGGGTCGGGGAGAATGCCCTGATGAACGAGCTCGCGATCACCGTCATCGGTCGGGACCGGCCGGGCATCGTGGCCGACGTCGCCGAGGTGCTGGCCCGACTGGGCGCGAACCTCACCGACAGCACGATGACGCGGCTGCGGGGGCATTTCGCAATGACCCTCATCTGCACCGGGCCGGCCGCCGCCGAGGTTGAGGCCGCGCTGGCGTCGCTGGCCGCCGAGGGTCAACTGCTGGCGACGGTACGCGCGGTCACCCCCGACGGCGAGGTGCCTGCGGCGGGTGAGCCGTTCGTGATGGCGGTGCACGGTTCGGACCGGATGGGGATCGTCGCGGCGATGACCCGGGTGCTGGTCGACGCCGGCGGTAATGTCACCGACCTGAGTACGCGGTTGGCCGGCCCGCTCTACGTGGTGCTGGCCGAGGTCGAGTTGCCGGCCGGCGTGGCCGACACGCTGATCGACCGGCTGCACCGGACGGCCGCCGAGTTGGGCGTGGAGGTCACCCTCCGGCCAGCGGACCCGGATCTGTTGTGACCGGCGAGGTGAGCGGGCCGGACGGTGACACGTACGCCGGGCTGGGCGATTGGACGCCGGAGTCGCTGGTCGTGCCGGGTGCGGTGCGGGCGGTGGTGTCCGCCCCGCATCCGATGCTGAGCCGGGCCGCCGACGAGGTTGATCCGACGGCGGAGGAGACGGTCCAGCTCGCTGCCGACCTGGTCGCGACGATGCGAGTCTCGCCGGGCTGCGTTGGGCTGGCCGCGCCGCAGGTCGGGGTGGGCGCTCGCGTCTTCGCCGTCGATGTGACCGGGCATCCGAAGGCGGTCACGGTGCATGGCACCTTCGTACTCTGTAATGCCCGGGTGGTCGAGGCGACCCGGTGGAAACCGGGCCGGGAGGGGTGCATGTCGGTGCCGGACCTGACAGGGGACGTGAAGCGGGCCAGTCGGCTGGTGGTGGAGGGTGACCTGCCGGGTACCGGCGAGCAGGTCCGGTTGGTGACCGACGGCTTCGAGGCGCGGGCGTTGCAGCACGAGATCGACCACTGCGCGGGGCTGCTCTTTCTGGACCGGGTTGCCGGTGCGCACGCCGTCTATCAGCGCAAGGTCTACCTCTGATCGGCTGCCGCACCATCAACGCGTCAGTCCTGAATGGACTGTTTCGGGGGTGCCCCGGCGCGACTCCGGCGCGTCGCGTCGCGCTGGCGGGCGTAGCGCGGCTACGGTGGGGGGCATCATGCGTCTGACGGTCGGCCCTCTGTCACCCGCCGTGTACTGGCGGCGTCGTGCCGTCGTACTCGGAGCGGGTCTTCTCTTCCTGATTGTCCTGCTCTACTCCTGCACCGGCTCGGGTCGTTCCGACGGGGGCAAGAAGGCGGGCGCGCCGCCATCCTCGGCGCCGACGTCCGCCGCGTCTCCGGGGCCAGGTGGGCCGATGCTGACACCTCAGACCGGTGCGCCGGCGACGTCCGCCGACACAGGTGCGACGAATCCGAGCCCCGCGGTCACCAGCAACGAACCTCCGCTGGGCGCGGCCGCCGGTTCGGAGGACGACGGCACCTGCACCGACGCGGAGATCAGCGTGGTCTCGGTGGCGAGTCCAAACTCGGTCCAGCGCGGGGCGACGGTCGACCTGCAACTCAAAGTCAAGAACACGTCGGACCGGACGTGCAGTCGGAACGTCGGCGCCGACCTGCAGGAGATCTTCATCAAGTCCGGTGCCGAGAAGATCTGGTCGTCGGACACCTGCGGCAAGGTCCAGGGCTCGGACGTGCAGTCCTTCACGCCGAACTTCGAGCGCTCCTACCGGGTGGCGTGGAACGGTCGGGACACCAGCCGGTGCGACGGCAGCGGGCTGGCCGCCGGGCCGTTCCCGCCGCTCGGGGCATACCAGGTGTTCGCCCGGGTCGGCACGAAGCTCAGCGCGGGCGTGAAGCTCACCGTCACCGGCTGAGCCGGATCAGACGTACCGCTCCAGGATGGATGCCTCGGCGAGCCGGGACAGCCCCTCCCGGACGCCGCGAGCCCGGGCGTCACCGACCCCTTCGACGGCCTGCAGATCCTCCACGGTCGCGCCGAGCAGCCGCTGAAGGCTGCCGAAATGCACGACCAGGCGGTCGACCACCGCCACCGGCAGCCGGGGCACCTTGGCCAACAGTCGGAAGCCCCGGGGGCTGACCGCGGCGTCCAGTGCGTCGGACGCGGCGGGGTAGCCGATCGCCTTGGCGACCGCCACCAGGTCGATCAGCTCGGTGGCGCCGAGCAGATCCAGCTCGACCAGCGCCTCGTCCAGGGTGCGCGACTTCCGGCCGACCGGCAGGTAGTCCCGGATGACCAGCGTCCGGTCGGCGTCCACGCCGGCCATCAGCTCGTCGAGTTGCAGGGCGAGCAGGCGGCCGTCGGTGCCCAGCTCCACCACGTACCCGGCGATCTCGTCGGCGATCCGGCGAACCATCTCCAGTCGCTGCACCACGGCCACCGCGTCCCGCACGGTGACCAGATCCTCGATCTCCAGTGCGGAGAGCGTGCCGGACACCTCGTCCAGCCGGAGCTTGTAGCGCTCCAGGGTGGCGAGCGCCTGGTTGGCCCGGGAGAGGATCGCCGCCGAGTCGTCGAGCACGTGCCGCTGACCGTTGACGTAGAGGCTGATGATCCGCATGGACTGGCTGACCGAGATGACCGGGTAGCCGGTCTGCCGGGCCACCCGCTCGGCGGTGCGGTGCCGGGTGCCGGACTCTTCGGTCGGGATGGACGGGTCGGGCATCAGGTGCACGGCTGCCCGGACGATCCTGGTGCCGTCGCTGGAGAGCACGACGGCGCCGTCCATCTTGCACAGCTCTCGCACCCGCGTCGCGGAGAACTCCACATCCAGCGCGAAGCCGCCGGTGCACAGACCCTCGACGACCTTGTCGTAGCCGAGCACGATGAGCGCGCCGGTGCGGCCGCGCAGGATGCGCTCCAAACCGTCGCGTAAGGCGGTGCCGGGGGCCATCAGGGCAAGGTTGGCCCGCAGCGGATCCCCGGTCCCCCCGGCGGCTCCCGCGGTCACGCTCACGCTGATCGGGCGGGCGGGCGAGCCCACGGCGCCGGTGCGGGCCTGGGGCGGCGCACCGGCTGGCTTGGTGGTATCGCGGTCGATCGGCACGGGCATAGTCTACGGACTGCCGTGCGGTGGGTGCTGTCGTGGTTACTGTGATGTGTCACGATGCGGCCCTTCCAACCGGTTCCCGCTTGCGACGTGCTGTCCGATATCGCCGTCCCCGTCGGCACGATGCGTCACTCGGCGGACGCGCGAGCCGCATGGTGCAGCGCCGAACGGACGTCCGTGACCTCGGTCACCCGCATCTGCTCGGGGCCGGCGCCGGTGCTGGCCGGGCCGCAACCGGGCGGCACCAGGGCCACCTTGAAACCCAGCCGGGCCGCCTCGGCCAGCCGGCGCGGCACCGCACCGACCCGACGCACCTCGCCGGTCAGCCCCACCTCGCCGATCGCCACCAGGTGTGGCGCGATGGCCAGGTTGAGCCCGCCGGAGGCGACCGCCAACGCGACCGCCAGGTCGGCGGCCGGCTCCACCACCCGGATGCCGCCCACCGTGGCGGCGAAGACCTCCCGGTCGTGCAGGGTCAGCCGCTCGGTGCGCCGTTGCAGCACCGCGAGCACCATCGCCAGTCGTGCCGAGTCGAGGCCGGAGACGGTGCGTCGGGGAGAGCCGGCCACCGTCGCGCCGATCAGGGCCTGCACCTCGGTGACCAGGGCCCGCCGCCCCTCCATCGCCACGGTCACGCAGGTGCCCGGGACCGGCTCCGCGTAGCGGGTCAGGAACAGCCCGGACGGGTCGGCCAGGCTGCTGATGCCGCCCTCGTGCATCTCGAAGCAGCCGACCTCGTCGGCCGCGCCGAACCGGTTCTTCACGCCGCGCACCAGGCGCAGCGAGGAATGCTTGTCACCCTCGAAGTACAAAACCACATCGACCAGGTGCTCCAGCACCCGAGGCCCGGCCACCTGGCCGTCCTTGGTGACGTGCCCGACCAACACGGTGGCGATGCCCCGCTCCTTCGCGACCGAGACCAGCGCGGAGGTGACCGCGCGCACCTGGGTCACCCCGCCGGGCACCCCCTCGGTGCCGGTGGTCGAGATGGTCTGCACCGAGTCGAGCACCAGCAGGCCCGGTTTGACCGCGTCGAGGTGCCCGAGCACCGAGGCCAGGTCGCTCTCCGCCGCAAGGTAGAGCTTGTCGTGCAGGGCGCCCATCCGCTCGGCGCGCAGGCGCACCTGACTTACCGACTCTTCCCCACTGACCACCAGCGAGGGGCTGCCCGCGCCGACCGCCCACTGCTGCGCCACGTCGAGCAGCAGGGTCGACTTGCCCACGCCGGGCTCGCCAGCGAGCAGCACCACGGCCCCGGGGACCAGGCCACCGCCGAGCACCCGGTCGAGCTCGCTCACCCCGGTGGGACGGGCGCGGGCCGGAGCGGCGCTGATGGTGGCGATCGGCCGGGCTGGCTCGGCCGGCATCCGGGAGCTGACCACCCGACCGGAGACGGTCGGGCCGGTGACCGTGCTCTCGACCACCGCGCCCCACTCGCCGCACTCCGGGCAGCGCCCCACCCACTTGGGCGGCTGGTGCCCGCAGGCGTCGCACTCGTAGGCCGGACGCGGCTCGCGGGTGGTGGACCGACCACGGGCGGCACCGGCCGTGCCGCCACGCGGAGGGGTCGATCGGGAGGTGGTCACATCAAAACGCTAGTCCTCGCGTACGACGAAAACACCCCGGCGTGGTGGTCACCACGCCGGGGTGTTTGTCGATGTGCAGGTCGGGTCACTCGTGGGCCGTGTCGCCCTCGTAGCCGCCCTCGCGCTCGATGATCGGCGACGGGGGTGCCGCCGGCGTGAGCGGCACCGCGATCGGCGCCTGGCCGGTCACCGTGTTGCCGTTACCGAAGTCGAAGGTCACGAGGACGTTCTGACCGGAGCGCAGCGCCTCGGTCAGGCCGATCAGCCGGAGCTGCGTGGTGGCCTCGGAGTTGAACTGGATGTAGCTCAGCGGAGCCAGCTCGATCCGGGCCGGCTGACCCGGGGCGGCAGGGCTGGCCGAGCCCGACGCCCGCGCCGACTCCGGAGCGGACGGGGTGGCCGAGGACGACCCGGTCTCCGACGGGGTCGCCGACGGGCTGGCCGAGCCGGACGCGGAGGTCGACGGGCTCTGCGAGCCGGAGGGGGTCGGGCTGGTGGAGGCGGACGGCGACGGGCTCGCCGAGCCGCCGCCGATCACGACCTCGCGGGCGCTCTCGGTGGTGACGGTGACGGTCACCGTCTCCTTGGAGTCGTTGTAGATCACGGCGCTGAGCGCAGCGTCCTGGCCGGCCCGGTAGCCCTCGACGCCCGGGTAGTCCACCAGCAAGCCCCGCACGTAGAAGGATCCGTTGCTGGTCGTGAGGCTGACGCCCTGGACCGACGGCTCCTTCAGCGCGGTCTCGGCGACCTGACCGGTGCCGCATCCGGAGGCCAGCAGGCCGGCCGCCGCAATCCCGGACAGCAACAGGGCCGCCCGCCGGGATCCCCTGATCGAGCGCGTCACGTCGGTCCTCCTCGTCACAATCCCCACCCGGGTCGTACGCCGGGCACGGTGGCCATACCCGCGCAGACCGCGCTCCAGGGTAGTTGGGACTGATCGAGGCCCGCACGCGGACCCGGCAATGCCACCTGGCCGGGTGCCGTTCACACCACCCGACCGCTCGCCACCAGCAGAACCACATCGATCAGGGCCACCAGCATCACCGCGCGGAACGCGGACACCGGCCGCCGGCCGGCCCGGACCGCCGAGCGCCCGGCGTACCAGCTCAGTGGCGGCACCACGGCGGCCGTGCCGACCGCTGCCACCCCGATCGCCGACGGCGGCCCGGGGGGCCCGAGGACCAGGGTCGCCGTCGCCGCGAGGAGCAGACCGGCCGCCGCCGCCTGGCTGCTGGCGGCACCCAGGCGGTGTGGCAGGCCGCGCACCCCGGTCCGAGCGTCGTCGGCCAGGTCGGGCAGCACGTTGGCGAAGTGCGCGCCGGCGCCCAGGAGCGCCGCCGCCGCCAACAGCCAGGCCGGTGGAGTTGGCTGACCGGGTAGCGCCAGCACCACGAAGGCGGGCAGCGCGCCGAAGGAGACGGCGTACGGCAGCACCGAGAACGCGGTGGCCTTCAGCGGCCAGTCGTAGAGCAGCGCCGAGACGAGGGCCACGGTCAGCCAGAACGCCGCCGTCGGGTTGGCGGTCAGCGCCAGCAACGGACAGGCCACCGCGGCCGCCGCCGCGGCCCAGGCCGTGGTGCGCCGGCCGACCGCGCCGGCGGCGACCGGCTTGTCGGTACGCCCCACAGTGGCGTCCCGCTCGGCGTCCAGTGCGTCGTTGGTCCAGCCGACGGCAAGCTGACTGGCCAGCACGGCGAGCACCACGGAGACGATTCCGATCGGCCGGTGGCCCACCCCCCAGGCCAGCAGACCGGCAACCGTGGTGACCGCTGCGGTCGGTTCCGGATGGCTCGCTCTGACCAGCCCTAACACCCTCGACGACATAAGGAAAGTCTGGTCGTTACCGAGCAGTCGTGCCACGCTCGGTGCCATGCGAGACGTGGCTGCGGCCGAGGCGTCCACCGATCCCAGGTTGCTGCCGCGCAACGATCCGCGCCAGTACGACGACCTGGCCGGTGAGTGGTGGCGGCCGGATGGCGCGTTCGCGATGCTGCACTGGCTGGCTGAGGCTCGCGCGGCGCTGGTGCCACCGGCCACCCGCCCCGACGCGTTGCTGGTCGATCTGGGTTGCGGTGCCGGTCTGCTCGCGCCGCACCTGATCGGCAAGGGCTACCGCCACGTCGGGGTGGATCTGACCCGCTCGGCGTTGGTGCAGGCAGCCGAGCACGGGGTGCGCGTGATCCAGGGCGATGCCACCGCGGTCCCGCTCCCGGACGGTTGCGCCGACGTGGTCTCCGCGGGCGAGTTGCTGGAGCATGTGCCGGCCTGGCCGCGCGCGGTGGCCGAGGCGTGCCGGTTGCTGCGCCCGGGCGGTCTGCTGGTGTTGGACACCCTGAACGACACCGCGCTGGCCCGGCTCGTCGCGGTGCGGATCGCCGAGCGGCTGCCGACGGTGCCGCGCGGCATCCACGATCCACGGTTGTTCGTGGACGCCCGTGCGTTGGTTGCCGAATGCGCTAGGCACGGCGTCGATCTGCGACTGCGGGGCATCCGTCCGCAGGTCGGCGGCCTGGTTGCCTGGCTGCTGCGTCGCGCCCGCGCGGCCGGGTCGGCCGATCCGGCACCTGCCGGCCGCGCTCCGCGCATCGTGCCGACCCGGTCCACCGCCGTGTTGTACCAGGGTCGGGGGGTCCGAACCGGATAGTCGGGTCGGGGCGGGGTATGGGACGCCGAGGAGGGAGCGATATGACGGTGCATGCGCTTGAGGCGGCCCGCCGGTTGGCGCCGCGGTTCGCCGCGCGGGCGGCGGAGCACGACCGGAACGGCTCCTTTCCGGTGGACGACTTCCGGGACCTGCGGGAGGCCGGCCTGTTCGGGCTGATGGTGCCGCGGGCGCTGGGCGGCCTGGGAGCCACCTTCGCCGAGTACGCCGCAGTGGCCACTGAGCTTGCTCGGGGCAACGGAGCGACGGCCCTGGTGTTCAACATGCACGCCTCGGTGACCGGAGCGCTGGGCGCGGTCACCGAGGAACTGGCCGAGGCGCTGGGCGTGCCGGACGAGGCGTTGGCTGCCCGGGACCGGTTGCTCAGCGCAGCGGCGCAGGGCTCCTGGTACGCGGTCGCGATGAGTGAGCGTGGCGCCGGTGCCCGGCTGTCGCAGCTGAGCACGGTCTACGAGGCGACCGACGGGGGTTGGCATCTCAAGGGCAGCAAGACGTTCTGTTCCGGCGCCGGGCACGCCGACGGTTACCTGGTCGCGGCGCGCAGCGCGGCCGACCAGTCGGTTGTCTCGCAGTTCCTGGTGCCGGCCGGCGATGGTCTGACCGTGGAGCCGACCTGGGACTCCCTCGGCATGCGCGCCACCTCTTCACACGACCTGCACCTGGACGTCACCGTGCCGGCCGACCGCCTGCTCGGCGGGGTGGAGGGGCTGGCGCTGGTGGTCGCCCAGCTCATGCCGCACTGGCTCGTGGCCAGCTACGCGGCCGTCTACGTGGGGGTGGCCCGAGCGGCGATCGACGCGGCGGCCGAGCATCTCAACGCCCGCAACCTGGCTGGCCTGCCCGCGGTGCGAGCCCGGCTGGGTCGGGCGGACGCGGCGACGGCGGCCGCGCAGCTGGTGGTCACCGAGGCGGCCCGCCGGGTGGACGAGGCGCCGGGCGACGAAGATACCAACCGCTGGGTATGGCGGGCGAAGCTGCTCGCCGGCACCACGGCCGCCGAGGTGGCGGCCTCGGTGCTGGAGGCGGCGGGCACCTCGGCGACCCGCCGTGGTCATCCGCTGGAACGGCTCTACCGCGATGCCCGCTGCGGTTCGCTGCACCCGGCCACGTCGGACGTCTGCGCCGACTGGCTCGGCATCGCCGCGCTGGGCGGCGACCCGGATCGTGACGGATCGGCACCGCGTTGGTGAGCCGGCCTTGCGGGACTCGCGCGGGAGACAGACCGGCCGGGGTGGCTGGTGGGACGGCCAGGGGGAGGACAGCGTCTGACGAAAGGTGGGATCGTGTCCGTACCAGTGATCGCGGGGCTCGGGGCTGCACAGCCGCCGTCCGCTTCGCAGGACGAGTTGTGGGAGGGCTTCTTCTCCCGGCACTTTTCCGGCACCACCCGGTCGTTGGCCCAGCGGATCTTCGCGAACTCGGGGGTGACCCGGCGGCAGGCCGCGGTCAATCCTCTTCTGGAGGACGTCTCGGACTGGCCGACCGAGCGCCGGATGCGCCGCTATCAGGTGGAGGCTCTGCCCCTGGGCAAGGAGGCGGTGGGCCGTGCGTTGACTGCCGCCGGGCTGGGCGCCGGCGACATCGGGCTGTTCATCGTCTGCTCCTGCACGGGCTACGCCACCCCCGGCTTGGACATCCTGCTCGCTCGGGACCTCGGCATGGCGGCGGACACCCAGCGGATGTTCGTCGGCCACATGGGCTGTTACGCGGCGCTGCCGGGGCTCGGCGCGGCGAGTGACTTCGTCACCGCCCGGGGGCGACCGGCGCTGCTGCTCTGCGCGGAGCTGACCAGCCTGCACATCCAACCGTCCAGCGCCAGGGTGGACACCCAGCAGATCGTGTCCCACGCACTCTTCTCGGACGCCGCGGTCGCCGCCGTGGTCACGCCGGGCGGTCCGGGGTACGCGATGCGCGAGGTCACCTCCGTCACCGACACTTCGACGGCCGATCACATGACCTGGGACGTCACCGACGCCGGCTTCCGGATGGGGCTGTCACCGAAGGTGCCGCAGGTGCTTTCGAGGCATGTCCGCGGGCTGGTCGACGATCTGCTGGCCCGGCACGGGGTCACCAGCTCCGAGGTGGACGGTTGGGCGGTGCACCCGGGCGGGCCGCGGATCCTCAACGTGGTTGAGCGTGAGTTGGCGTTGCCCCCGGAGGGGCTGGCGGCGTCTCGCGCGACGCTCGACGAGCACGGCAACTGCTCGTCGCCGACCGTGCTGCTGATCCTGGACCGCCTGGGCCGTGCGACGCCGGCGGCTCGACGCATCGTCATGCTGGCGTTCGGCCCCGGCCTCACCCTCTACGCCGCCCTGCTCGATCGACAGGAGTGAACTTCCGGTGACCCGGCCGGTACGCTCGCTGGATGGATGCGACGGCGGACGACCGGCTGCGGTCGGCGGTGTTGTTCGGCGCTGCGGTGGCGGCCCTGACCGTCGGTGGCTGGTGGTGGCACGCTGCCGCGCCCGCCTCGACGGTCGGGTCGGCTGCTTTTTCGGCGGCGGCCTCGCCGACCGTGGGGCCGAGCGTCAGCACCGCGTTGGACCGCGCCCTGGTCGTCAGGGCAGCCGGTGAGCGGCTGACGATCGTGGGCCCGACGGAGATGGTACGAACGGAGATCGATTCGGCCACCGGCATGATCACCGACATCGAGGGCGATCCGAGCTGGCTCTTCTTCCAGGGTGAGCTGCCCTCGTTTCGCGAGACGATCTGGCGCGAGCAGACGGCACTCGTTCCGGGAGAGCGCGTCGTCCGACAGGCGGCGGGCAGCGATTCCCGGCAGTTGCTGCAATACCGGTGCACCAGGCCGGGCACGCTGCTGGTGACGATCTTCGGGGCCGACCTGTCCGGGCCGTCCGAGATCGACTGTGACGGCATGACCACCAGCGCCGAGGTGTTCTCGCACGGCAGGCCGTTCCGGGTGTCGTTGGCGACGGCGGCAGAGCGGGAGATCGACGTCGAGGCGCAGCTCGTCACTCTGCCCCGCTAGAGCTGGTCACCGAGTTCCTCGCGATCATGCAGTTGCTGCCTCGACGTAGGGGGCATTTCACGCATCTCGGCGACCGGAACTGCAGATCGGCGCGGCGGGGCGGGTTACGTCCTGCCGCTGTCAGGGGGCCAGGGCGGTCAGGTCAGTCCGGTACGTCTCGACCGGCCCCAGGTCGGGCAGCACCCGGGTCACCTTGCCGGTGCGGTCGACCAGCAGGGCGGTCGCGGTGCCGGGGCGGGCCGGTTGGCCCAGGAACGAGCGCAGCCCTCCGGCGGGGTCGGCCAGCGCGCGGGCGTGCCGCTGGTTGGTGGGCCCGGCCGGGACGGTCCGCCCTCCGGTGACGGTGACCACGGAGACACCGGCGGGCGCTGCCGCCAGGGCGTCGGCGACGCGCTCCGGGCAGGGGCAGCCGTCCAGCAGGATGATCATGGCGGGCAGCAGGCCGCGCAGTGGCACCGGCGCCTGGCTCGCGTCGACCAGGTCCAGCGCGGGCAGGGCCCGCCCGGTGAGGGTCGCGGGCGGCGAGTAGGGGGCCGGGGCCGGACGGTCGGTGCTGCGGCTGGCTCGTGGCCAGGTGGCCACGAGCAGACCGGTCAGCGTGGTGAGGACCACCACCAGCAGAACCAGCAACGGCAGGCCCAGAGCCCGGTGGCCGCCGGGCAGGCCGGTGGCCCTGCGCAGCTCGCGGCGGATCTGGGCGGCCTCGGCGGCGAGCGCGGAGGCGTCGTCGGGGATCACCACGCGGCCCCATGCGGGCGGCAGGCCGGGCAGGCCGTCGGCTGGCCCCGGGCCCTCTGCATCCGGCTTGCCCATCGGACCTCCTGGAAGCGTCTCGAGAGCGGAGTGCGGCTCGGTCTCCAGGGTCGCGCACCAGGGGCACCTCCCGCTACATCTGGGCGCAGTCCCGCCGGCCGGGCTACCATGGGAGGAGCGCATAGCCCTTGATCTCGACGTTCTGTTCACCCGCATCGGGCAGTCATCCGTGCGTTACGGAGCGTGTTCGAACCATTGGTTTGACCGCCTGTCAAGCTGAAGCAAGACCTCTCACAGGGCCCCTGAGCTGCGCCAATGGTCAGGACATCGGAGAGACATCGCTGCCTGACCGTGTTACCCTAGACACAGCGAAAGGGGTTTCGAACCTATGGTTTTCAGTGTCGGCGAGACCGTTGTTTACCCCCACCACGGGGCCGCACTCATCGAGGCAATCGAGACTCGGATCATCAAGGGCGAGCCTAAGAAATACCTCGTCCTGAGGGTCGCGCAGGGTGACCTGACGGTCCGGGTGCCCGCCGAGAATGCCGAGATCGTGGGTGTGCGCGAGGTGGTCGGCGAAGAGGGCCTCGGTCTGGTCTTCGACGTTCTCCGGGCTCCGCACACCGAGGAGCCGACCAACTGGTCGCGGCGTTACAAGGCCAACCTGGAAAAGCTGGCTTCCGGCAACCCGCTGAAGGTCGCCGAGGTCGTCCGCGACCTGTGGCGCCGGGAGCGGGAGCGGGGCCTCTCTGCGGGCGAGAAGCGGATGCTGGCCAAGGCCCGCGACATTCTCGTCGGCGAGGTCGCGTTGGCGGAGAAGAGCACCAAGGACGAGGCGGAGATGCTGCTCGACAAGGTCCTCACCGAGGCCTAGTCCGCACAGCATCGTCGTACCCACTAAGTAGCGAAGAAACCACCGAGGACCGCGACGTGACCGCGCAGCTCAATCCGCGCGGTGACGTCGCGGTCCTTGTGCCTGCGGCGGGTGCCGGCGTACGGCTCGGCCCCGGCCGACCCAAGGCGCTGCGCCTGCTCGCCGGCGAGCCGCTCCTGGTGCACGCCGTGCGTCGGCTGGCCGCCGCACCTTCGGTGCACACGATCGTGGTGGCCGCGCCGGTCGCCGACGTGGAGGTCGTCCGCGAACTGCTGACCCCGGTTGCGTCGGTGATCGTGGTAGCAGGCGGTGCGGAACGACAGGCGTCGGTGGCCGCCGCGTTGGCTGCGGTGCCCGCCGGCCCGATGATCGTCCTGGTGCATGACGCCGCCCGCGCGCTCACCCCGCCTGAGCTCGTCGAATCCGTCGCGGCGGCGGTCCGTGCCGGGTGCGACGCGGTGATCCCAGTCCTGCCGGTCGTTGACACGATCAAGGAGGTCGGTGCCGGCGAGGTGGTGCTCGGCACCGTCGACCGTTCCGCCCTGCGTGCGGTGCAGACCCCGCAGGGTTTCCGCCGGGCCGTGCTCAGCGCCGCGCACACCGCCGCCAGCGACTCCCTCACTGACGACGCCGGGCTTGTCGAGAAGCAGGGCATCACAGTGAGCTGCGTGCCGGGCTCGGAGTATGCCCTGAAAATCACCCGACCGTTCGACCTGGCTCTGGCGGAGCATCTGCTTGCCGCCGCCGGTTGACGCGTACCCTCTGATCATGATCGTTCCCCGGGTGGCCATCGGCACCGACGTGCACGCGTTCGAGCCCGGCCGGCCCTGCTGGGTGGCCGGCCTGCTCTGGCCCGACCAGGACGGCCTCGCCGGGCACTCGGACGCCGATGTGGTCGCGCACGCCGCCTGCAACGCGCTGCTCTCCGCCGCCGGCCTCGGTGATCTCGGCTCGGCCTTCGGGGTGGGCGAGCCGGAGTGGGCCGGCGCGTCCGGGGTCGCCCTGCTGACCGAGACGGCCCGCCGGGTGCGCGCCGCCGGCCTGGAAATCGGCAACGTGTCCGTGCAGGTCGTCGGCAACCGCCCCAAGATCGGCCGGCGCCGTGCGGAGGCACAGGAGGTGCTCTCCGCAGCCGTCGGCGCCCCGGTCACCGTCTCCGCCGCGACCACCGACGGGCTCGGCTTCACGGGCCGCGAGGAAGGGTTGGCCGGCGTCGCGGTGGCGCTGGTGTACGACGCACCGGCCACCTAGGCTCGCCGCGATGTCCAGCGACCCCGCCCCCGATCAGTCCGCCGCCGACGGCTATGTCCAGCGGGCCCAACTTCTCGCCGAGCTCGGCCGTCACGACGAGGCGGCCGGAGAGCTGACCTACGGGCTGGCCCTGCGGCCGGATGACGTGGACGCCCTCACCATGCTGGCCCGGGTGCACCTGGCCGCCGGCCGTCCGGCCGAGGCGCTCACCGCCGCGGACACGGCCGTGGCGGCCGCACCGGAGGCACTCCCGCCGCTGGCTGCCAGGGGCATGGCGTTGGCCGACCTGGAGCGCTACTCCGAGTCGGCCGCCACTGCCGACCGGATCCTCGCCCTCGGCCCGGCCGACGCGTACGCCCAACGGAGCGCGGCGGCGATCCTGGCCGGTGCCCGCAACGGCCAGCCGGCGCTGAACGCGGCCTGGCGCGGGGTCGAACTGGCCCCGGAGGAGCCGCAGGCGCATCTGGTGCTCAGCCTGGTCGCCGCCCGGCTGGACCTGTTCGACCTGGCTGAGCGGGCCTACCGGGAGGCGTTGCGGCTCGACCCGCGCATCGCCGAGGCCGGCCACGACGTGGGTGTCCTGCGACTGGAGCAGCGCTGCTGGTCGGAGGCGTTGGAACACGTTGCCGAGGCCGTGACGATCAGCCCGAGCCGAATCGACTCGCCGCGGACCCTCGCGTACGGCCTGCACCGCCTGGTGCTCTACGGCGCGGGTTGGTCGCTGCTGGCGGCGGTGCTGGTCGCGTTCGCGGCCTCGATGAGCGACGGGTTCTCCCGAATCCTGGCGGTGCTCGCCGCGCTCACCGGCGGGATCGTCGTCTGGCAGCTCGCGGCCCGGCTGCCGGGACTGACCCGGAGCGTCCTGCCCGCCATGTTGCACTCGGACCGGGCGATGGCCCTGGCGATCTACGCCGTGGCCGCCGCGCCGGTGCTGCTGCTGGCGTACGCGGTGGTCGGCTCGCCGTGGCCGCTGGTGCTGGCCATCGCCGTCACGGCGATCGCCGAGCTCGCCGTCTTCACCCGCACCGCGATCCGTTCCTGATCTAGACGCGACGCGCCCAGGTCCAGGCGTAGCCCTCGTCCTCGCAGCCGCTGGCGGCGTCGCAGAGATCCAGGGGGCGGAAGGTATCGACCATGACGGCCAACTCGTCGAAGTGGTCGGCGCCGATGGAACGCTCGGCGGCACCCGGCTGGGGGCCGTGGGTGAAACCGGACGGGTGCAGGGAGATCGAGCCCTGCTCGATGCCGGAGCCGCGCCGGGCCTCGTAGTTGCCGCCGGTGTAGAAGAGCATCTCGTCGGAGTCCACGTTGTGGTGGTTGTACGGCACCGGGATCGCATCCGGGTGGTAGTCGACCTTGCGCGGCACGAACGAGCAGATGACGAAGTTGGGGCCCTGGAAGGTCTGGTGCACCGGCGGGGGCTGGTGGATGCGGCCGGTGATCGGCTCGAAGTCGTGGATGGAGAATGCCCACGGGTAGAGGTGCCCGTCCCAGCCGACCACGTCGAACGGGTGGTTGGCGTAGACGTAGCGGGTCCAGCCACGCCGGTGGCGGACCAGCACCTCGACCTCCTCGCCGTCGACGAGCAGCGGGGCGTCGGGGCCGCGGACGTCGCGCTCGCAGTACGGCGAGTGCTCCAGGAACTGGCCGCGTACGGAGAGGTAGCGCTTCGGCGGGCCGATGTGCCCGGCCGCCTCGACGGTGAGCAGCCGGACGGGCTGGTCACCGGTGGGCACGAGCCGGTGGATGGTCGAGGTGGGGATGATGACGTAGTCGCCGGCGACCGCGTCCAGCACCCCGAACGGGGACTCGACCCGCAGGGTGCCCGACTCGACGTAGAGGCAGTGGTCGCCGGTGGCGTCGCGGAACAGCGGTGAGGGCCGGTCGGCGAGCACGTACCCGATCCGGACGTCGTCGTTGGCGAGCAGGTACTGCCGGCCGAGGACCGGGTCGGCGCCGCCGGTGTCCAGCTTGTGGGTGCGCAGGTGGCGGGGCTTGAGCGGCAGGTTCGGTGCCCGGGTGTACGCGGGCGGGGTGAACTCGTCGGCGGCCAGGATCGCGGTGGGCGCGTGCCGGTGGTAGAGCAGGGACGAGTCGGAGGAGAAGCCTTCCTGGCCCATCAGCTCCTCGGCGTAGAGGCTGCCATCGGGCTGACGGAACTGGGTGTGGCGCTTGCGCGGCACCTCGCCGACGCTGCGGTAATACGGCATCTCGCCTCCCGATATGTCCCGCCCATCGGCCAGGAGTGTCCGATAATCGGACGCTGTTGTCCGTTCCTCGTAGCGTCCCGTACATTCTTGTTCCGTGTCAACGCAGGTGCCCCCGCTTCTCGACGGCCTGGTGGACGACGCCGCCGTCTTCCCTCCCGGCAGCGCCGCGCTTCACGACGCGCTGACCGCCCACCGTCAGCACCGCACCGCCTGGTACGCCGACCTGGTCGGCCCGCTGCTGATCCCCGCCTCGGACGTGGCGGCCGGTGAGCTGAGCGGTCTCGTCGATCCCGGCGAGGGCCTGGTGGTCGGCGTGATCGGTGACACCGGGATCGGGAGCCTGCCGTTCGCGCTCTCGTTCCTGGCACCGGATGGCGTCACCGCCCGCCAGGTCGAGGTGGCGGTCGCCAAGCGCGGCGAGGACCCGCTGCCCGGCATCGCCGAGTTGCTGCGCCTGACCGATGCCATGCCGGGCGTCGAGGCCGTCTACGCCGAACTGCCGCTGACCTTCGGACTGATGGGCGCGCTGGACGCGCTCGCCGCCGCCCGGGACGACGGGGTGCCGATCGCGGCCAAGTTCCGCACCGGCGGCCTGGCCGCCGAACTCTTCCCCACGCCAGCCGGACTGGCCGCGGTGATCTGCGCGTGCCGCGACCGGGGCCTGCCGTTCAAGCTCACCGCCGGGCTGCACCAGGCGGTCCGGCACGTGGACCCGGAGACCGGGTTTACCCACCACGGCTACGCCAACGTGTTGGCCGCGACCCTGGCAGCCGCCGACGGTGACGGTGTGGAGACGGTCGCCGAGCTGCTGACCGTGGTCGATCCGCGCCCGCTGCTGGAGCGCGCGACCGCCCGGCTGGACGCGTCCCGCCCACTGTGGGTCGGCTTCGGCTCGTGCAGCATCCTGGAACCACTGACCGATCTGATCCGGCTTGGGCTGGTGAACGGGGGCTACGACGCATGACCTGGGTGACCGGCGCTGACGGTTCGCCGTACGGGGTGACGAACCTGCCGTACGGGGTGTTCCGGTCCGACGGGGGTCAGTCGCGGATCGGCGTACGGATCGGGTCATGGGTGTTCGACCTGGCCGCGGCCGAGGCCGCCGAGCTGGTGCTGGCTGCCGGTGCGCTGTGCCGGCCCACCCTCAACGACTTCATGGCACTGGGTCGTCCGCAGTGGACTGCGGTGCGGCAGCGGATCACCGAGCTGCTGACCGACCCGGCGCACCGGGCCGCGGTGGAACCGCTGCTCGTGCCCCTCGCCGAGGTGGAGCTGCTGCTTCCGATCGAGGTGGCCGACTACGTCGACTTCTACTCCTCCGAGCACCACGCGTCGAACGTGGGGCAGATCTTCCGCCCCGGCCAGCCGCCGCTGCTGCCCAACTGGAAGCACCTGCCGATCGGCTACCACGGGCGGGCCGGCACGGTGGTGGTCTCCGGCACGCCGGTGATCCGGCCGACCGGGCAGCGGGCCTCCGCCGATGGCCCGGTCACCGGCCCATCGGTACGCCTCGACATCGAGGCCGAGGTCGGCTTCGTGGTGGGCGTACCCAGTTCGTTGGGTGCTCGGGTGTCCGTCGACGACTTCGCCGAGCACGTGTTCGGGGTGGTGCTGGTCAACGACTGGTCGGCCCGGGACATCCAGGCCTGGGAGTACCAACCACTCGGCCCGTTCCTCGGAAAGTCGTTCGCCACCTCGGTTTCGGCCTGGGTGACGCCGCTGGACGCGCTCAGCGATGCCTTCGTGCCGGCCCCCGACCAGGACCCGCCGGTGGTCGACTACCTGCGGGACGTGCCGCACCTGGGCCTGGACCTCCGACTGGCGGTCGAGTGGAACGGCGAGCAGGTCAGCGAGCCCCCGTTCGCCACCATGTACTGGACGCCGGCACAGCAGTTGGCGCACCTCACCGTCAACGGCGCGTCACTGCGCACCGGCGACCTGTACGCCTCCGGCACCGTCTCCGGCCCGGACCGATCCCAGGTCGGTTCGTTCCTGGAACTGACCTGGGGCGGGGCCGAGCCGGTCCAGGTGGGCGACGAGAGGCGCACCTTCCTCGCCGACGGCGACACGGTGACCATCACCGCCACCGCTCCCGGCCCGGACGGCTCCACCATCGCCCTCGGCGAGGTCACCGGCACGGTTCGCCCGGCCCGCTGAGCCGCCCTGTCGCTTGGCCGCTGAGCGGGCCGGGCGCTGGGATCGTTGCGCGGGCCTGTCGCCGGGCCCGCCAGCTACCCGGCCCGCCAGCCACCTGGCTCAGTCGGGCACCTCCACCCGACCCGGCGCGGGTTTGACCCACTGTCCGGCGGGCCGTCCCGCCGGTGGGACTGGTGATCGCACCGGCTGTGCGATCACCAAGCCCCGTTGCCCCGTTGGTTGACGCGGATCATGTCGTCCCGCCATCCGGCACGGACCGGGCCTCTGCCCGTCTGCCAGTGGTGGGGCAATTCCATCGCACACGGAGGTAACCACGATGCACGACTTTGCGGGAGCGATCTGGCGGACCAGCAGCCGCTCGAACGACCAGGGACTCTGCGTGGAGGTGGCGGACAACCTGGTCGATGTCCTCGGCGTTGTCGGGGTCCGCGACTCCAAGGACCAGGCCGGACCCACACTGGCTGTCAGCCCGCCGGGGTGGACGGCGTTCATCGGCGCCGCCCGGGGTGGCCGCTTCGAACGCTGACCGGCGCGCCGGCAACGGTCGACGACCGGCCAAGCGAATGCCGAAACGGACAGCGTGGCCTCCGGGTGGTGGAAATTCCGTCCCGGGGGTCACGCTCGGCCCACACTCCGCGTACCGTCGGGCACACGGGAGGGTGGCATGTCGACGGTGGCGGTTACCGGGTTCATCGAGGCGCACGCTGTCGATGTCTGGCGTCTGCTGACCGACCTGCCCGGCCGGGCGGCCCGGCTGACCGGGGCCGGCCCGATCGAGGTGCTCACCCCGGGTCCGTTCGGGCCGGGCACGGCCTGGCGTGAGGAGCGTGCCCAGCCGGGCGGCGGCACGCTGACCGAGGAGTTTCTGGTGGTGGAGGCGTTCACCCCGCAGCGGCTGGTGCTCTGTTCCTCCGGTGCCGGCGTGGATTACCGGATCACCTGGAGCCTGCGGCCGGTCCGCCGTCGCCGTCGGGGTTGCACGGCGATCACCGTCACCCAGGAGGCGGTGCCGACCGCCCCGTACGGTCGGGTGGTGGCGCTGCTGCTCGGCGGGCTCGCCGCGCGGGCGGTCGAGGTGGCGCTCCGGCGTGATCTCGCCGACCTGGCCGTCGCGGCCGGTGCCATCGGCTCCGTCGAAGCCGCCTGAGCCCCTGCCGGTCACGTCCGCCCGCTGCGGCGCGCGACCTGATCGGGGTGTGGCCGGTTCCGCTGGGTAGGGTGCCGGGCGGAGGTGCGGCATGGGGTTCCCGAGGGGCCGGCGACGGCTCGTGCTGGTGGTCGCGGCGCTGCTCGCGATCGCGGCCGTCGCGGTCATCGTCCACCGGGTGCTCGCGCCGGCAGAGGTGAGCACGGTGGCGCGGGCTGACTACCCGGCCCCGGCCCGGCCGGCTGCCGGAGTGGTCGGTCGACTGCCCGTCGCCCCGTTGATCGTGGACGCGAGGCTGCGGGTGTACGCCGCACACCGCCAGGTCTACGCCGACCGTCCGGTCGACGGGCGGCACCGGACCACCCCGTACTGGTCGTACCGGCGCTGGCCCGCGGAGCTGACCGGGGTCGTGGCCAGCGGCAGCACGGTGGTCAGTCGGTGGTCCGATGGTCAACTTGTCGCACTCGCCGCGCCAACCGGCCGGGTGCTCTGGAAAACCGACGGCCCGGAACCCGCCACGAGTGGGGCGGTGGTGCGGCGAACCGGTGCGGCCACCGTCTGGGACCCGCGCGGGCTTCAGCTCACCGACCTCCCGGACGGCCGAACGGTGCTGGTCGTCAGCGGGGACACCCAGGCGCGTGGGGTCGAGTTGAGTGGCGGTCGGGAGCTGTGGCGGGTCGATCTACCCGGCAGTTGCCGCAGCGACGTTGGCACCACCGCCTCCGGGCAGGTGATCGGTCTGGACACCTGCACCGCGCCGGCCACGGTCGAGTTCCGGGACGCGGCGACTGGCGCCGTGCGCGAGCGCTGGCGACCGCCGGGTGCCCCGGACGAGTTGGTGGTGACTCCGCTCGGCTGTCGTACCGGCCGGTCGGACTGCCTGGCCCTGCGGACCGCCGGTCCGGGCGACGCGGGCGGGCGGGGTTGGTTGCTGAGTGCCGGCGAGCCGGTCGCCGCCCCCGCGCTGGATCCGGCCGGCGCCACGCTGGTCGGCGAGCAGGCGGTCGTCGTGCTCGACGGGGTGGCGGTGGGTCGGTCGGCGCGTACGGGCACCGAGCTGTGGCGGTCCGCGGACCTGGGCACGGCACGGGTGCTGGCCGCACAGCCTGGCCGGGTGCACCTGCTGACCGAGGCGAACGACCTGGTGACGCTGGACCCGGCGACTGGCACGCAGTTGTCCCGCTTCTCGCTCAACGTCGGCTCGGATGGGACCGGCTGGGCGCCCGGTGCGGTG
Organism: Micromonospora sp. NBC_01638; assembly: GCF_045209745.1. Lineage (NCBI taxonomy): Bacteria > Bacillati > Actinomycetota > Actinomycetes > Micromonosporales > Micromonosporaceae > Micromonospora > Micromonospora sp. NBC_01638. The sequence continues at coordinate 1,842,543 of NZ_CP109273.1, read as the reverse complement.
ACAGCCGAGGACGGCTACCTCGCCGTGGAACGGCTGCGCAAGCCGGTCGACCCGAACGGGGACGACCAGCGTTACTACCTGACCTCCGAGGCGGTGATCCTGGCCGCCACCTGATCCTGGCCGCGACGATCGCGGTCACATCAGCGCCAACTCCGCAGCGGTAAGGAACGCGTCGTTCTCGGCCGGGGTGCCGATGGTGACCCGAACCCCGTCCCCGGTGAACGGCCGCACGATCACCCCACGCGCCTCGCACGCCTTGCCGAACGCCACCGCCCGCTCGCCCAGCGGCAGCCAGACGAAGTTGGCCTGGCTGGTCGGCAGCTCGGGCACGAACTTGCGCAGTGCCTCGGTGACCCGGTCCCGCTCAGCGACGACCAGGGCGCAACGGCGCTCCATCTCCGCGGCCTGGGTCAGCGCGGCGAGCGCCCCGGCCTGGGCCGCGGTGCTGGTGGAGAACGGGGTCGCCACCTTGCGGATGGCGGCAGCCACCACCGGCTGGGCAACCAGCCAGCCGATCCGCAGCCCGGCCAGACCCCACGCCTTGGACAGGGTGCGCAGCACCGCCACGTTGGGCCGGTCCAGGTAGTCGAGCCCGTCCGGCACCTCAGGGTCGTTGACGAACTCCCGGTACGCCTCGTCGATCACCACCAGCACGTCGTCCGGCACCGCGTCGAGGAACCGGTCCAACTCGGCCCGGCGTACCGCAGTGCCGGTGGGGTTGTTCGGGTTGCAGACCAGGACCACCCGGGTCCGGTCGGTCACCGCGGCGGCCATCGCCGCCAGGTCGTGCCCGTGCCCGGCGTCGTTGGGCACCCGCACGCTTGTCGCGCCGCTGGTCGCCGCAATGATCGGGTACGCCTCGAAGGACCGCCACGAGTAGAGCACCTCGTCACCGGGCAGGCAGGTGGCCCGAACCAGGTGCTCCGCGAGCGCCACCGACCCGCAGCCGGTGGCGATCCGGTCCGCGTCCACCCCGTACCGCTGAGCCAGCGCGTCACGCAGCGCGACCACGCCCATGTCCGGGTAGCGGTGCGAGGCGGTGATTGCCTCGGTGACCGCCTCCACCACGCCGGGCAGCGGCCCGTACGGAACCTCGTTGCTGGCCAGCTTGATGGCCTCCGGCAGGCCCAGCTCCCGAGCCAGGTCGGCGGGGCTGCGCCCCGGCACGTAGTTGGGCAGCGCGTCCAGGTCGGCGCGGGTCAGCCGCAGTGCCGGCTGGTGACGTCCGGAGTCGGTCATGGGGTGTCTCCCGAGGGCTGGTCGCGGTCGTTCGAGGGGGCGGAAACGGGGGTTTCGGGGACTTCGACGACCACCGTCTGCGCGCGCTTGTCGTGCAGTGCCCGGCGCAGCGGGTGGTCGAAGAGGGGGGAGAGAGCGTCGACCAGTTGCAGCACCAGGCCGAGCCCGACGCAGTACCAGAGCAGAGTCGGCAGGCCCAGCGTGCTCCACCTGCTCAGCGCCCGGCCAAAGCCCAGCGGCTGGTCGGCGGCGATCGGCACAGCCCGAATCCGCATCACCCGCTTGCCGATGGTCTGCCCACCAGAGGCCATGGCGGGCACCTCGTACGCCAGCCAGAGCGCGGTGGCGATCAGCAGGATCACCACGAGGAGAGGCCCAGCCTGTTCACCGGGCATCGGCAGGTTGTCGGCGGAGGTGTCGCCCCGCGCGGCTCGCCGGAAGATTTCCTGCCAGTACGGCGCCCACTCCTGCAGCCATCGCCAGATGAACCAGCCGTTGACGACCACGTTCAGTGCGAGCAGGACGCCGAAGTCGATCAGCCGGGCCGTGAACCGGCGGCCATAGCCGGCCAACGCGAGGCCATGCGGTCGCGGCTCGGGCGGCCGCACGGGCCAGCCGGGGTAACCGGCCGGTGGCGCCCAGCCGGGTTGGCCGCCCGGTGGGACCCAGCCCGGCGGACCACCCTGCGGCCCCCCGGGAGGACCCGCTTGCGGTCCCCAACCTGGGCCGTGTCCCGGTTGTTGGCCTTGCTGCGGCGGCCAGCCGGGCGCAGCGGTCGCCGGGCCGGGGGTGGCCGACGCCGCGGGCGCGGCCGAAGTGGCCGGCACGGGCGGCGGCTCGACCGGGGGCGGCTCGACCGGCGGTGGGCCGTCCGGCGGGGTGGCGTCAACGGGAATGGGCGCACCGAGCCAACCCTCGCCGTCCCAGTAACGCCGGGTCTCGGTATCGGCAGGGTCGACGTACCAACCAGGTTGCACGCTCACGCCATCGCTCCGCTTCGCTCCACGACGGCGCGAGGCGCCACGCTACTGAGCCCGTTGGTTCGCTCGCTCCGCTCGCTCACGAGGACACCTTAACGACGACCGTTTCCGCGAACTTGTCGTGGAGGCACTGCTGCCACGGCTTGTCCCAGAGCTGCCAGAACCCGTCGAGGTAGCTGCCCCCGGGGACCAGCGAGCCGGCCAGGTACTGCACCAGCCACCGCCGGCCGGCCATCCGCCGGTCCAGCGTGCGGGTCGGGTCGATCGGCACCACACGCAGCTTCATGAGCTTCTTGCCGAGCGTCTGACCGTCGCGCTTGAGGTACTCCACGTGGTAGAGCCAGTAGAGCCCGAGCATCAGAACGAGGAGCCCGAACTGGAGCAGCAGGATCGGCAGGAAGAAGCTGATGAAGAAGGTGCTCGGGTCGGTCTCCACGGGAGTCCCGTCCGGGTTGGTTCGGGTCATCTCGGTGAACATCTGCCACCAGAGGATGAGGAAGACCGGCATGAACAGCGCCAGTGAGACGGCGGTCGCCAGCGCCGTGTCGATCAGCCAGGCCAGCAGCCGGTCACTGAAACTGGCCAGCGGCTGTCCGCTCGGGCTCAGCGTCGGCGGCGGGGCCACCGGTTGCGGCGGTCCGGCGTAGAGCGGCGGCGGGGCGTACCCGGGTGGGGCGTACTGCGGCGGCGCGGCGTACCCCTGGGGGTGTGGTCCGGGCGGCGGCGCGAAGCCGCCGGCGGCGGGCTGAGGCCCACCGACCGGCGGCGTCGGGTACGACGGAGGCTGCGTCACGCCTGCAAGTGTTACAGGTTGCCGCGGGCTTCCTGCTCCCGCTCGATCGCCTGGAAGAGCGCCTTGAAGTTGCCCTTGCCAAAGCCGAGCGAGCCGTGCCGCTCAATCAGCTCGAAGAAGACCGTGGGGCGGTCCTGCACCGGCTTGGTGAAGATCTGGAGCAGGTAGCCATCCTCGTCCCGGTCGACCAGGATCTTGCGGGCCTTCAGCTCCTCGATCGGCACCCGCACGTTGCCGATCCGGGCGCGCAGCTCCGGGTCCTCGTAGTACGAGTCCGGGGTGTCCAGGAACTCCACTCCGGCCGCGCGCATCGCGTCGACGCTGGCCACGATGTCGTTGGTGGCGACGGCGATGTGCTGGGCACCGGGGCCCTGGTAGAACTCCAGGTACTCGTCGATCTGGGACTTCTTGCGGGCGATCGCCGGCTCGTTGAGCGGGAACTTCACCTTGCGGGTGCCGTTCGCGACGACCTTGCTCATCAGCGCCGAGTAGTCGGTGGCGATGTCGTCGCCGATGAACTCCGCCATGTTGGAAAAGCCCATCACCCGCTTGTAGAACTCGACCCACTCGTCCATCCGGCCCAGCTCCACGTTGCCGACCACGTGGTCGACGGCCTGGAAGAAGCGCTTCGGCTGGATGCCGGCGGCGATCATCGGCTGCCGGTCCACGATCGGGCCGCGGGCCACGAAGCCGGGCAGGAACGGGCCGGTGTAGCGGGACCGGTCGACCAGCGTGTGCCGGGTGTCGCCGTACGCGGCGATGGCGGCCATCCGAACGGTGCCGTGTTCGTCGGTCATTTCGTGCGGCTCGACGACGCCGGTGGCGCCCTGCGCGACGGCGTGCGCGTACGCGGCGTCGACGTCCGGCACCTCCAGCGCGATGTCGCTGACCCCGTCGCTGTGCCGGGCCACGTGCTCGGCGCCGTCGGCGTCCGGGCGCACCGCGCCGGTCAGCACGAACCGGGCCGAGCCGCTGGTCAGCACGTACTGGGCGTGGTCCCGGTAGCCCTGCTCCGGGCCGCGGTACGCCACGCAGGTCATGCCGAACGCGGTGGAGTAGTAGTGCGCGGCCTGCTTGGCGTTGCCGACCAGGAAGTGCACGTGGTCGAGGCCCCGCACCGGGAACGGGTCGCGGCTGATGTCGTGGTCGACAGCGCCGACGAGCCGGTCGATGTCGACGTCCTCGGTCGACTGGGGTCGGTCGATCGCCTGGGTCATGGTGGTCTCCCTCGCGTACCGGCCGGCCGGGTGGGCCGTCCTCGGTCTTGTGGCGAGGATCGCTGCGCCGACACCAGGTGGGCAACTGTTGACAGAAATGCTGGTCAGGTTGCGCATTCGGTATGGTCTTACCTCATGAATGGTGAGCAGAATGTACAGCTCGACGCGCTCGATGTGCGCTTGATCGATCTGCTCGCCGACGAGCCACGGATCGGGGTGCTGGAGTGCTCCCGTCGGCTCGGGGTGGCCCGGGGCACCGTCCAGGCCCGGCTGGACAAGCTGGTCGAGCGGCGTGTCATTGAGGGCTTCGGCCCCGAGATCTCACCGGCCGCGATCGGGTTCGGGGTGACCAGCTTCGTCACCCTGGAGATCAGTCAGCGGCACGGCCACGACCCGGTCACCGCCCACCTCGCCGCCATCCCCGAGGTGCTGGAGGCGCACACCATCACCGGCTCCAGCGACCTGCTCTGCCGGATCGTGGCCCGCTCCAACACCGACCTGCAGCGGGTCATCGACCAGATCGTCTCCTCCGCCGGCATCACCCGGGCGTCGACGATCATCGCGCTGGCCGAGCAGATCCCCTACCGCACGCTGCCCCTGGTGCGCAGCGCCGTACGGGCCGACGGAAGGGCACCTTCCTGACGCTCTAACACCTCCGGCCTCAGAAAGCGCGGCGACACGGCGGCGCGGGCGTACGGAAGATCCGTGATCGTGGCTACGGTGTGCGGTGTGGCGAAGGGGAGCGTGCGCGGCGGGCTGCTGCTCGGCCTCGCCGTGGTCGTCGCGCTCGCCGCGACCGGCGTGTGGAACCCTTTCCCGGGCATGTGGGACTGGGTGGACCGCAGCGAACCCATCTCTGAGCCCGATGTGGTCTGGCAGCAACGGGTCGGCGGCACCCCGCAGAGCGTGACCATCGCCGGCGACGCCGTCGTGGTCGAGCAGCGCACCCGGGTCGAGGCCCGCAGCCTGGCCACCGGCACCCAGCTCTGGGAGCGCAAGGCGGACTGGTCGGCGGTCGCTGGCGGCGACCGGGACCCGGTCGTCGCCGTGGGCAAGCTCCTGGTCAAGGGGTACGAGCTGCTCGACCCGGCCACCGGGGCGACCAGGCGACGAGACGACGACGCGGTGGCCGTGTGGACGTACCGCAACCTGCTCCTCGACGCCCGCTGCACAGATGCCACCGACTGCACCCTGAGCGCCTGGGACCCACGCGGCACCGCACCGCTGTGGACTGCCTTCCTGCCCGGGGTGCACAGCGGTCTGCTCGCCGACAACCCTGGCCTGCGCGGCACCCGCCGGCTCACCTCCACCCGGATCGACGACGGGGTGGCCGGCGCGGAGCCCGCACCACCGCTGCTCGGGTTCCCGGTCGACGGCCGGGTGCACGTGGTCGACACCGCCACCGGCCGGGTCCTGCAGAACGTCGAGCCCGGCCGGGACGAGCGGCTCTCCGTGGTGGGCGGCCGGATGCTGCGGATCGCCGCCCGATCCCAGGACGGCACCTGTTACTTCGCCATCTCCGCCCGGGACCCGGCGACCGGGCAGGAGGTTTGGCAGCGGGCCGGGGTCAACCTGCGCACCGCCGACAACGCCGGCTGCGTGCAGCGCGAAGACCCGCAGGGTGCGCGCAACGTGCTGATCGGCGTCAGCCCGGACAGTCGCGAGGCGGTCATCGACGGGTACGACGGACGGCTGCTCTGGGTCGGCGAACCGGGCACCAAGTTGATCGCGGTCGACGACCGCCTGGCGGTGTTCCGGGCTGCCGACAAACGCTCGGTCATCGCCCGTGAGCTGGGCACCGACCGGGTGCTGTGGACGCGGCCCGCCAGCGGCAAGGCCGGTGCTGCCCTCACCCCGTACGCGGCGGTGGTCGCCGACGAGAAGCCGTCCCGGTTGGCCGCGCTGGACCCGCGCAGCGGCCGGGAGTTGGCCGTCCTGCGCACCTCGGCGAACGCCCTCGCGGTCGGGTCACAGGGCATGATCATTGGCGAGGGGCGGGAGATCGGGTATGTCCGTTTTGGTGCGACCGGGGGGTCGCCAGCCCGAACGCCCGGCGACGGCGGGAATCCCAGGCCGGGCGGCACCGGCCCCGTCACCGGCCCCGGCACCGGCCCCGGCGGGCAGAACAACGGCGACTGCGGGCCGAAGGGAGAGCTCTGCCCCGACCCGGACGGCGGGAAGGACGGCTGAGCGGGCGGCTCGCTTGCTGATCCAGCTGGCGGCGGAGCGCAGCAGGCCCAGCGGATGAGAGCGGCGTCCCAGGACCAGCCCGGCGGGTGGGAGTGACCGACCGGTCTGCCCTAGGCTTGCCGCTCATGAGCGGTGCCGCTGCATTCTCGTACGCCCCCCTGCTGCCGACCGGCCCCGACCAGACGGACTATCGCCTGGTCACGGACGAGGGCGTCGACGTCGTACACGGCCCGGGAGGCCGCCGGTTCCTCACCGTGGAGCCGGCCGCGCTCACCGCGCTGACTGCCGAGGCGATGCACGACATCGCGCATTTCCTGCGCCCGGCGCACCTGGCCCAGCTCCGGGCGATCATCGACGACCCGGCCGCTTCGCCGAACGACCGGTTCGTCGCACTGGACCTGCTGCGCAACGCGAACATCGCCGCTGGCGGGGTGCTGCCGATGTGCCAGGACACCGGCACCGCGATCGTGATGGGCAAGCGCGGCCGGCACGTGCTGACCGACGGCACCGACGCCGAGGCGATCTCCCGGGGCGTCTACCAGGCGTACACCAGGCTGAACCTGCGCTACTCCCAGCTCGCACCGCTGACCATGTGGGACGAGCGGAACACCGGCAGCAACCTGCCGGCCCAGGTGGAGCTGTACGCCGAGGACCCGGACGGGCACCCCGACGCGTACAAGTTCCTGTTCATGGCCAAGGGTGGCGGCTCGGCCAACAAGTCGTACCTCTACCAGGAGACCAAGGCGCTGCTCAACCCGACGCGGATGATGCAGTTTCTGGAGGAGAAGCTGCGGCTCATCGGCACCGCCGCCTGCCCGCCATACCACCTGGCCATCGTCATCGGTGGCACCTCCGCCGAGTACGCCCTGAAGACCGCGAAGTACGCCAGCGCCAAGTATCTCGATGCGCTGCCGACCTCGGGCTCGATGAGCGCGCACGGTTTCCGTGACCTGGAGTTGGAGGCGGAGGTGCTGGAGCTGACCCGCAACTTCGGCATCGGTGCCCAGTTCGGTGGCCGGTACTTCTGCCACGACGTGCGGGTGGTCCGGTTGCCGCGGCACGGCGCGTCCTGCCCGGTGGCGATCGCCGTCTCCTGCTCGGCGGACCGGCAGGCGGTCGCCAAGATCACCCCGTCGGGTGTCTGGCTGGAGCGGCTGGAGACCGACCCGGCACGCTTCCTGCCCGACGTCACCGACGATTCGCTCGACGCCGAGTTGGTCGTCCGAGTCGACCTGAACCGGCCGATGGACGAGATCCGCGCCGAGCTGTCCAAATACCCGGTGAAGACCCGGCTGTCGCTGTCCGGCCCGCTCGTGGTGGCACGGGACATCGCCCACGCCAAGATCGCCGAGCGGTTGGACGCCGGTGAGCCGATGCCGCAGTACCTGCGTGACCACGCGGTCTACTACGCCGGCCCAGCGAAGACCCCCGAGGGTTACGCCTCCGGCTCCTTCGGCCCGACCACCGCCGGTCGGATGGACGCCTACGTGGAGAAGTTCCAGGCTGCCGGAGGCTCACAGGTGATGCTGGCCAAGGGCAACCGCTCCGGTCAGGTCACCCGCTCCTGCCAGCAGCACGGCGGCTTCTACCTCGGCTCGATCGGCGGCCCCGCGGCCCGGCTCGCGCAGGACTGCATCAAGCACGTCGAGGTCCTCGAATACGCGGAGCTGGGCATGGAGGCGGTCTGGAAGATCGAGGTGGAGGACTTCCCCGCCTTCATCGTGGTCGACGACAAGGGCAACGACTTCTTCGCCGAGGTCACCAAGCCGGTGCTCACCGTCGGCCGCCGCTGACCCGGCACGTACGCGAAGGGGCGCCAGGCGAACACGCCCGGCGCCCCTTCTGTCGTCTGTGCTCCACCGACATCGGTGCGCCTGCCCCGGTGGGGTGGAACGGGCGCACCGCCCCCGTCGGATGCCGTCACCGACAACCCGGAGCGAGTCTGCTGCGCACCGCTGTCGATCCGCTCTCAGATCACTATCGCCTGACCGAGGCGGTCTGTTACCACCGGACTACTCTGCTGGAAGTTACGCCATTGATGCGGGGGAGTAAATGCGGTTCGGGATCCTGGGGCCCCTGCGGGTCGGCGGTGGCGAGTCCACTGTCACGGCAGGACGCGACCGGATCGTGCTCGCCATGCTGCTGCTACGGGCCGGCCGGCTCGTGCCGGTCGACGAGCTGGTTGACGCGCTGTGGGAAGAGCGTCCCCCGGCCACCGCCCGGGCCCAGTTGCAGACCTGCGTGTCGCGGTTACGCCGCCGGCTCGCCGAGCTCGGGCTGGCGCCGGAGACGATCGTCACCGACCCGGCGGGGTACGGCGTCCGCACCGCGCCGACCGATCTGGACGCCGAGGACTTCGCCCGGGGCGTGGAGGTGGCCCGTGCCGCCGTCGCGGCCGGTCGCCTGGTCGACGCGCGTACGGAATTCCGCGCCGCCCTGGCGCTCTGGCGAGGGCCGGCGCTCGGCGGAATCCCGAGCCGCAGTGTCCGCCGTCGCGCACAGGCCCTCGACGAGCAGCGCCTCACCGTGCTGGAGGAGTGCGTCGACGTCGAGCTGCGCCTCGGTCAGGCCGCTGAGCTGATCGAGGAGCTGGTCGAAAGCGTCGACCAGCACCCGCTGCGGGAGCGTCTGCGCGGCCAGCTGATGCTGGCCCTGTCCTCGGTCGGCCGGCAGGCCGACGCGCTCGCGGTCTACCGTGAGGGCCGGCGGATCTACGCCGACGAGCTGGGCATCGAACCGGGCGTCGAGTTGCAGGGGCTGCACCAACGGGTGCTCGCCGGTGACCTGGCCCTGGCCGGTCGGGAGACCCGACCCGTCGGACCGGTCCGTGCGCTGCCCCGGGCGATCGGCGACTTCATCGGCCGCCAGGAGACGGTGGCCCGCCTGGTCAAGGAGATCGAGGAGGACGGCACCCGGATCCAGGTGGTCGACGGAATGGCCGGGAGTGGCAAGACCACGCTCGCCGTGCACGTTGCCACCGCACTCGCCGACCGCTATCCCGACGCTCAGCTCTTCATCGACCTGCACGGGCACAGTGAACGTCGACCATTGACGCCGAGCGCGGCCGTGGCGGCGCTGCTGCGCCAGCTCGGTGTGCCGGCGGAGCGGATGCCGGAAAACCTGGACGACCGGCTGGCGCTCTGGCGGATCGAGCTGGCCGGCCTGCGGGCCCTGGTGGTGCTGGACAACGCGGCCACCGCCGACCAGGTGGCACCGCTGCTGCCCAACGGCTCGCACTGCCTGGTCCTGATCACCAGTCGGCGCCGACTGGTCGGGCTCGACGAGGGCCGGCCGTCGTCGCTGCCGGTGCTCGACGCCGACGAGGCGATCGAGCTGCTCGGCCGGGTGGCCGGTGCGGAGAGGATCGCCGCCGAACCGGAGGCGGCGGCCGAGGTGGCGCGTCGCTGCGGCCACCTACCGCTCGCCATCAGGCTGGCCGGCGCACGCCTGGCGCACCGGCCCCGCTGGCGGGTCGCCGACCTGGCCGAGCGGCTGGTCGCCGGGGCGGGCCCGCTGGCCGAGCTGGCCGCCGGTCAGCGCTCGGTGGGACAGGCGTTCGCCCTGTCGTACGCGCAGGTCTCACCGTCGGCGCAGCGGCTGTTCCCGTTGCTCGGCCTGTACCCGGGCGGACGCCTCGACAGTCGGGTGGCCGCCGCCCTCGCCGGGCTTCCCCTGGCCGACACCCAGGACCTCCTGGACGAGCTGGTCGACGCGCACCTGGTGGAGGAGGTGCAGCCGGGCCGATACCGGTTACACGACCTGCTCCGCGAGTACGCCCGGCTGCTGCTCGTTGGTCCCCAGCGGCAGGCCGAGCGCCGGCCCGCCCTGGAACGGCTGCTGGACCACCACCTGTCCGTCACGTTGGCGATCGCCCGGATGATCGAGGCGGCGGGCAGTCGCCGCAACATTCCCGCGGACACGCCCGGCCGACCCGATCTGATCGCCGCCCCGGTGTTCGAGGGGCGGGCCTGGTTCGAGGAGAACCACGCCGGGCTCACCGCCCTGGTCCGGCTGGCCGAGGAGGAGGGCTTCCCGGTTCAGTGCTGGAAGCTGGCCCGGGCCTGCTGGCGGCTCAACTTCGACGGCGGACACCTCGACGAGCTGGTCGAGACCCATACGATCGGGCTGCGAGTCGCCGAACGGCTGGGCGACGAGGCGGCCATCGCCACGATGCTGAACTACCTCTCCTCTGGGTATTTCCGACTGGCCCGATTCCCTGAGGCGATCCGGGCGATGGAGGTGGCGCTCACGTTGCGCCGCCGGCTCGGGCTGCGTGGCGATGTGCTCAGCACGCTGTGGAACCTGGGCATCTCGTACGCCGCGAACGGTGACCTCCGGCAGGGTGAGGCGAAGTTCGACGAGGCACTCGGCCTGGTCCGGGGCATGGTCGACGCCAATGCAATGACCAATCTGTTGAACAACCTGTCCTATACGTTGATCGGCTGGGGCCGCTACGACGAGGCGCTGCGCCTGGCCAGACTGCACCTCCTGCTGGCCCGGCAGACGAAGGACGGCCGGCAGACCGACAACGCCCTGGGGCACGTCGCCATGGTCCGGCACCGGATGGGTGACCTGGGTCCTGCTCGCCGTCTGCTGCGGGTCGCGCTGTATCTCAAACGCCGGGGAGGCAATCGATTCGGCGAGGGGGAGGTGCTCAACGAGATCGGTGTGCTGGAGCGTGGCGCCGGACAGCCGGAACGTGCCGCCGCCGCGCACCGGGACGCGCTGGTGGCGATGGTGGAGGCCGGCGACCGGATCGGGGAGTGTGCCTCACGCAACCTGTTGGCCCGCGCGATCCTGGAGCAGGGCGATGTCGCCAGCGCGCTCGACCTGCACCGCCGGGTGCTCGCCGACGCCAACCGGCTGGGCGCCCGCTACGAGCAGGCCCGGGCGTTGGAGGGCATCGCCCGCTGCGTACGGGCCACCGATCCGACGGCGGCCCGGGCGCACCTGGATCGGGCGCTGTTCCTGTTCCGGCAGGTCGAGTCGCCGGATCAGCACGAGGTGGAACGCCTGCTCGCCGAGTTGGGCTGACGGATCATCTGCGGGTCGGCCTCGGGCGCGGCAGGATGGTACGCGTGACGACTCCAGAAGCGACCGGTTACCGCATCGAACGCGACTCAATGGGCGAGGTGGAGGTGCCCGCCGAGGCGCTGTGGCGGGCACAGACCCAGCGTGCGGTGCAGAATTTTCCGATTTCCGGCCGGGGTCTCGAGCCGGCCCAGATCAAGGCCCTCGCACAGATAAAGGGCGCGGCGGCCGAGGTCAACGGCGAGTTGGGCGTGATCGACGCCAACGTGGCCGCCGCCATCGCCGCCGCCGCCGCGCACGTGGCTGACGGCGGCTACGACGACCAGTTCCCGGTGGACGTCTTCCAGACCGGATCGGGCACATCGTCGAACATGAACGCCAACGAGGTGATCGCCACCCTGGCCACCCGGGAACTGGGCCGGGACGTGCACCCGAACGACCACGTCAACGCCTCCCAGTCCAGCAACGACGTCTTCCCGTCCTCGATCCACCTGGCCGCCACCCAGTTCATCGTGGAGGACCTGCTGCCGTCGCTGGCCCACCTGGCGTCGGCGCTGGAGGCCAAGGCTGCGGAGTTCGAGACGGTGGTCAAGGCCGGGCGTACCCACCTGATGGACGCCACCCCGGTCACCATGGGCCAGGAGTTCGGTGGGTACGCCGCCCAGGTCCGCTACGGCGTGGACCGGCTGGAGGGTTCGCTGCCCCGACTGGCCGAGCTGCCACTGGGCGGCACCGCCGTGGGCACCGGGATCAACACCCCGCTGGGCTTCGCCGCCGCCGTGATCGGCAAGCTGCGCGAGTCGACCGGGCTGCCGCTGTCCGAGGCGCGCAACCACTTCGAGGCGCAGGGCGCCCGGGACGCGCTGGTGGAGACCTCGGGGCAGCTGCGTACCGTGGCGGTCGGCCTCTACAAGATCGCGAATGACATCCGCTGGATGGGTTCCGGTCCCCGTGCCGGCCTGCGCGAGCTGCGCATTCCCGACCTGCAGCCCGGCTCGTCGATCATGCCGGGCAAGGTCAACCCGGTGGTCGCCGAGGCGATGCGGCAGGTCTGCGCACAGGTGATCGGCAACGACGCGACCGTTGGTTTCGCCGGCTCGCAGGGCGACTTCGAGCTGAACGTGATGCTTCCCGTGATGGGTCGCAACCTGTTGGAGTCGATCCGGCTGCTCTCCGCGGTGAGCCGGCTGTTCGCCGACCGGCTGGTGGTCGGCCTGGTCGCGGACGCCGAGGTCTGCCTGGCGTACGCCGAAGGGTCGCCGTCGATCGTCACCCCGCTCAACCGCTACCTGGGGTACGACGAGGCCGCGTCGATCGCCAAGGAGGCGCTGGCCAAGCAGACCTCGATCCGGGAGGTGGTGATTTCCCGGGGCCACGTCGATTCCGGCAAGCTCACCGAGACCCAACTCGACGAGACGCTGGACCTGCTCCGCATGACCCACCCCTGATCCGGTGGGTGTCCTGCTCAGCGCGGGCCGCCGCGCGGTGCCGCCCAGCCGAGGAAGCGGGTGAATAGCGCCGCGGGGTTCGGGCCGTCGTGTGGGTTGAGTCGGTACAGGTCGGCGGCCGCGTCGTGCAGGACCGTGCACAGGTAGATGCTCAACGCGATCCGGTCGTGCGCGTACTCCTGGCGCAGGGTGAGCCGGGCGACCGGGCACGGCCAGGGCGCGGCGCAGACCCGGCAGAGCCAGAGTGGGCGCAGGGGTAGGTGCGGTCGCCGTAGCGGCCTGGTCTGGTCGTCCGGGGCGCTCCGGGTCATGGTGCGGCCTTCCTTTGGAGCTGAATCGTTTGCGGCATCACCCCGCCGCCGCCAAGATCGCACTCGATCCTGGATGTAGTGGTCTCAGCCCGCCGGGACCCCACTACTTCCACGATCGAGCACGCTCTTGCGGGGGCGGTCGGCGTGGTCTGGATTGGGACCGCCCGGCCGGGGGAGCGGGCGGTCCCGTGCGGCGCCGACAAACCCGGGGGACGGGGAGCGGTGCCGCACTTCACAGTCTGGTGATCAGGCGACTACGGTCGGAAGGGTCTGGCTGACCTGTCGTGGCTGCCCTGTTCCAGGGCGGCACCACCGCTGGCGGCCGACTGGAGTTGATCGTCGGCGGGGTGGAGGGCGGCAGGACATGGCCGATGGGCAGATGACGGCGGCGGCGTTCCTGATCGCGGAACTGCGCCGGGCACGGGCCCGGCGGGGCTGGAGTCAGGACGAGCTGGCCAAGGCGGTCAACTACTCGGCGTCGATGGTCAGCGCCGTCGAGCTGGGCCAACAACCGCCCACCGGGAAATACCTGGAACTCGTCGACCGCGCCCTGGACACCGGCGGCCTCTTCGGCCGCATGTCCACCGAGCTGGTCAGCCTGGACAAAGCCCAGGTTTGGCTGCGCGGCTGGCGCAAGATCCTCGCGGAGGCCCGCGCGCTGCGGTGGTTCGACCCGCTGCACGTTCCTGGGCTGCTGCAGACCGACGGATATGCGCGCGCCATCTTCGAGTCCGACCGCCTGCTGGACGCTGATGAGGTTGAGCGCCGGCTGACGGACAGGCTGGACAGCCAGCGAGTTCTCTACGAGAACCCGCCGCCACACCTCGTCGCGGTGGTCGATGAGGCGGTTCTCCGGCGGCGCGTCGGTGGTCGGAAGGTGATGTGCGAGCAGCTTCTGCACCTGGCACAGGTGGCGACCGAGCACCCGAGGGTTCAGCTACATGTCGTGCCGCGCACCGCCGAGGAATATCCCGGCCTGAACGGGCCGTTCATCCTTGCCACGCTTGCCGACCACAGCGACCTTGCCTACCTTGGTGGTCAAATAGGTGGTCAGGAACTCGACCGACCAGCCGATCTGCTCCGCCTACAGTGGACCTGGGAAGCGACCCTCGGGCAGGCGTTGCCACCGCAGGAGTCGATCGAGTTGCTGAGGGAAGTGGCGGAGTCGTGGAGTTGATCCGAGCCCGATGGCGGAAGAGTAGCCGGAGCGGTTCCAACGACCAGTGCGTCGAGGTGGCTCTGAATCTGGGGGACGTGGTCGGGGTGCGAGACAGCAAGGACCCGGACGGACCAGTGCTCGCCGTCGACGCGTACTCCTGGCGGCTCTTTGTGGTCGCGCCCCCGCGCTGACGCGACCGCCTCGCGGGCGACGGCGGTCCGGGTTTTCCGCAGTTTCACCAATGTTGCGCGGATCTTGTGCGCGGGCGGCGGCGCCGGGTAAACAGCTCGACGGTGTCGCGGGGTGGGCGGGATGATCCGGCCATGGGTGGGAATGACGCGGCGCTGCCTGCGGGGACTGAGCGGTTGAGATTGCGGCGGTTCACCATGGCTGACGTGGACGCTTTGACCGAACTGGACAGCGATCCCGAGGTGATGCGGTTCCTCACCGGTGGCGTCGCCACCCCGTTGGCCACGGTCCGCGACGAGCAACTGCCGAGGCTGCTGGCCCAGTACGAGCGGCACCCCGGGCTGGGGCGCTGGGCGGCGCTCGACCGGGAGACCGGCGACTTCCTGGGCTGGTTCGCACTCGACCCGTCGGCAGACGGCACCGAGGCCGAGCTGGGCTACCGGCTGCGCCGCTCGACGTGGGGGCGAGGGCTGGCCACCGAGGGTTCCCGGGCGCTGGTCCGGTACGCCTTCGACATGGTCGGGGTGCGGCGGGTCTGGGCCGAGACGATGACGGTCAACGATCGGTCCCGGCGGGTGATGGTCAAGGCCGGGCTGCACCACGTGCGTACGTTCCACCTTCAGTGGGACGACCCGATTCCCGGCACCGAGCACGGCGAGGTGGAGTACGAGTTGCGGGCCGAGGAGTGGGCAGCCGTCGGTCAGGAGCGGCCGGCCGCCCGGCGGGCGCGGTAGGCGGTCACCGCGGCGCGGTTGCCGCAGCCGGCTTCGCAGAACCGTCGCGACCGGTTGCGGGACAGGTCGACGACCACGTTGTCGCAGTCCGGGTATTCGCAGATCCGCAGCCGGCTCAGCTCGCGTGCGCGGACCAGGTCGGCCACTGCCATCGCCGCCTCCACCGCGATCCGGGTGGCCAGCGGTGCGTCGCGGGGAACCGCGTGCAGGTGGTACGGCTCGTCGTCGTGCTCGATGAGCTGGGGCAGCGCCCGGTGCTCCAGCAGCAGGCCGTTGACCACCGCGACGATCTCGGGCGGCTCCGCGTACCAGATGCGGCGCAGCCGGGGCCGCAACTCCCGGACGGCGCGCAACTCCGCGTCGGTGTGCTCGTGCCGCCCGCTGTAGGCGTGCCGGAGGAAGAACGCATCCAGCGCGGCGATGTCGGGCAGCAACTCGCCGTCCCGACCCGCGGTATTGACCAGCGCGGCGGCGGCGATCAGCGAACATTCGGTGTCATGAGCGAACAGCAACTTGACTCCTGTCACAGAGGCCGCCTAGCGTCATCAGCACAAGGATAGTTTGCTCATGACACGGTGCCATCCCGAGGAGCGCGACATGCACTCACGACCTGCCGCCGGCGCCGCGTTGGCGCTGCTCTCCGCGGTCACCTTCGCCACCTCGGGCACCTTCGCGCGATCGCTCATCGAGGGCGGCTGGTCGCCCGGGTCCGCAGTTATCGCCCGGGTCGGCGTGGCCGCCCTGGTGCTGGCGATCCCCGCCCTGCTGTCGCTGCGGGGCAGGTGGCAGGTGCTGCGGAGCAACGCCACCGCCATCGGGTTGTTCGGGCTCCTCGGGGTGGCGCTGGCCCAGGTCTGCTTCTTCAACGCCGTGCGTTACCTGCCGGTCGGTGTCGCGCTGCTGCTGGAGTATCTGGGCATCATCCTCGTCGTGGGCTGGATGTGGCTGCGGCACGGGCATCGTCCGCGCCGGCTCACCGTGGCCGGGTCGGTGGCCGCCCTCGCCGGGTTGGCGTTCGTGCTCGATCTCGCTGGCACCGCCGACTTCCACCCGGTGGGCGTGCTCTGGGGTCTGGGCGCGGCATTCGGCCTGGCCGGCTACTTCGTGCTCGCTGGGCGGGTCGATCCCCGACTGCCCTCGGTCGCCATGGCCAGCGGCGGAATGGCCGTCGGCGCCGCCCTGCTGCTTCTCGTCGGGGTTACCGGTCTGCTGCCGCTGCACGCCACCTTCGGCGAGGTCACCTTCGCCGGGCAGCGCACCAGTTGGCTGTTGCCCATCGCCGGGCTCTCGTTGGTGGCCGCCGTCATCGCGTACCTGGCCGGCATCGCCGGCACCCGGATCCTCGGCCCCCGGCTGTCGTCGTTCGTCGGGCTGACCGAGGTGCTCTTCGCGGTGCTGATCGCCTGGCTGATCCTGGACGAGTTGCCCACCGGCTGGCAGCTGTTCGGCGGCACGTTGATCATCGCTGGGGTCGCGCTGGTGCGCCTCGACGAGCTGCGCGGGTCGCCGTCGGCGTCCACGCCGGTCGGGCCCGAGCCCGCGCTGGCGCTCGACGGTCGATGAGCGTGCTGATGCTCGACGGTAGGTGCCCGCCGGGCAGATCGTGTACGTCGGTGACTCGTGGGAGCACGACGTGGTGGCACCCCAACGGGCCGGCCTGCGATCGGTGTGGCTGAACCGGCACGATCAACCTCGCCCAGTCGGGTGCACGCCCGATGCCGAAGTGTCCAGCATGGCCGATCTGCCTGCCGCGCTCGCCCAGCTGCGCATCGATGCGGGTGATGTTCCCGTCGATGTGGGTGGTGTTCCCGTCGAACTGGGTGGATGAACGAGAGATTCGCCGCCATAACGGGCGTTCATCTGGCGTAAACCCGCATGGTGTTGTGTGATGGCTGCCACGTCCCTCAACGAGAGGATCTGATGTGGTGAGCAAGCGCTTCACCGCCCGTGCCGTCGCGACCGCGGCAGTGCTGGCACTTACGGCTTCGGGGCTGGGCATACCGGCCAGCGCCGCGCCAAGCAACTCCCGCACCTTCACGGTCGTTGCCGAGGACGGCGTCGCCGCCGACACGGCGGTCGCCGCGATCCGGGCAGCCGGTGGCACGGTGGTGTCCCGGTCCGACGAGGTCGGCATGTTCCAGGTCACCAGTGACCGGGCCGACTTCGCCGCCAGGGCTACCGCTGCGCCGACGCTGATCGGCGCCGCCGAGCAGAAGGCCATCGGCCGCAAGCCGAAGCTGGACCGGGTCGAGCAGGAGCACCGGACGGTCGCGAAGGCCGCTGCCGGTGCCGCCGCCAAGAAGAGCGCCAAAATGGACCCGCTCGACGACAAGCTGTGGGGCCTGGGGATGGTCCGGGCCGACAAGGCCCGCAAGATCGAGTCGGGTGACCGTCGCGTGACCGTCGGCGTACTGGACACCGGCATCGACGCCAGCAACCCGGACATCGCGCCGAACTTCAACTGGTCGCTGTCGCGCAACTTTGCGCCGGACCTGATCGACGTGGACGGCCCCTGCGAGGTGCCGAGCTGCCTCGACCCGGTCGGCACCGACGACGGCGGTCACGGCACCCACGTGGCCGGCACCATCGGCGCCGCGGCCAACGGCTTCGGCCTCTCCGGCGTTGCCCCGAACGTTTCGCTGGTCGAGCTCAAGGGTGGCCAGGACTCCGGCTACTTCTTCCTCGACCCGGTGGTCAACGCCCTGGTCTACGCCGGCCAAACGGGGATCGACGTGGTCAACATGTCGTTCTACGTCGACCCGTGGCTCTACAACTGCACCGCCAACCCCGCGGACTCGCCCGAGGACCAGGCCGAGCAGCGGGCCATCATCAAGGCGATGAAGCGGGCGCTGATCTTCGCCCACAACAACGGCGTCACCCTGGTCGGCGCGCTCGGTAACAACAATGAGGACCTGGGCGCACCCCGTACCGACGTGTCGAGCCCGGACTACGGCGCCGACCCGTACCCCCGGCCGATCGACAACGAGAGCTGCTGGGACCTGCCCACCGAGGGCCCGCACGTGATCGGCGTGTCGTCGGTCGGTCCGTCCGGCAAGAAGTCGGACTTCTCCAACTACGGCACCGAGCAGATCTCGGTCGCCGCCCCGGGCGGTTGGTTCCGGGACGGCTTCGGCACCGACACGTTCCGGACCGAGGCCAACATGATCCTCTCCTCGTACCCGAAGCATGTGCTTCAGGAGGAGGGATCGGTCGACGCCGCCGGCAACATCGTCGCCGGCTTCGAGGAATCGGTGTTCAAGCAGTGCAAGGCCAACGGTGAGTGTGGCTACTACACCTACCTGCAGGGCACCTCGATGGCGTCCCCGCACGCCGCTGGCGTCGCCGCGCTGATCGTCAGCCGGTATGGCAAGCCGGAGCGTCGGGGTGGCTTCGGGATGTCGCCGGACCTGGTCGAGCAGCACCTCTACCGGACGGCGACCGAGCACGCCTGCCCGGAGCCGCGGCTGCAGCAGTATCGCAACGAGGGCCGGAACGAGACCTACGACGCTTACTGCGCCGGTGGGGTCAACTTCAACGGCTTCTACGGCTACGGGATCGTCGACGCCTACTCGGCGGTGAAGACCCCGCTCAAGCCGAACGCCCGCCCGTAAGGCACCGCCTCGGGGCCCGGTCGACGATCGTCGACCGGGCCCTGCTGGCGTCCCGGGCCCTGCTGGCTTGCGCCGAGTCGTGCGCGGCGTCGTGCGCGGCGTCGTTCCCGGCGATGATCGACTCGGGTTCCTTGATGGCGGGGTGTCATCGGCCGGTGGAAAGCGCGCTTTCCAGGAACGCGAGATGATCCTGGTCGGGTGCGGGGTCACCGCCGCCATCCCCGGCTGACCAGCGCTGCGCGCACCTCGCGGAGCACTGCTGGGAAATCGGCGTGCAGCCGTCGACTGGTCACATGCAGGACCAGCCAACCCGCGCCGACCAGCAGGTTCAGCCGGCGGCGATCGCGGTGCAGTTGTTCTGCGTCGGAGTGCCACTGCCCGTCGTACTTGACCGCTACCCGATATTCCGGCCACGCCAGGTCGGGGTGCAGGACAACGCTGTTGGCCAGGCGTACCGGATGTTGAACGGCGGGGCGTGGCAGCCCGCCGAGCACCAGCCGTACGCGTAGGTGCGACTCCGGCGGAGACTGGGCTCCGCCGTCGGTCAGGTCGAAGAGCCACCGCGCCCGCCGCCCACCGGGCCGGTCGGCATTGCGGGCGGCCATGGCGGCCAGCGTGTCGCGATCGGTCAGCCCCTGCCCGAGCAGCGAGTCGACGATGGCGACTGCGCGCACCGGTTCGAGCCAGACTGCCGTTTCCCAGGCGGCCTGCCCAGGGTCGGAGCGGGGGATCGGGCTGCCCGGGGCCCAGCTGGGGCCGGGCGTGAAGGCCGCAACCCGCGCGTCGCCCGGTCTGGCCGCCGCCATGCCGCCCACTCTGGCCGACGCTGCGCCCACCCGGGGAAGTTGCCGTGTCGGGCTTGGTGGCATTCCGACGGCCGGCGGGCACCCTGGTCCCGGTGGGCGCCTTACGTCCGGTGGGCGCGAGGTGATGGCGTTGGCGTGCACGCGGAGGCCGCGCTGTGGGCCGATCCGCAACGGTCGGGGCACGAGGACGTGAACGTCATCGGTGAAGGACGCGGCGTGCTCGACACCGTGCAGGTATGCGGCCGATGGGCCCCCGACCACCACCCCGGGCGGTAGCCGGAGGAGGGCGGCGCGACAGGCCAGGGTGTAGTCCCGGTCCAGCCGTGCGTCGGCGTAGATGTCGTGGCGCAGTCGCACCCAGGCGGCGCTGCGCAGCTGATGCTCGGTGAGCAGGCCATCCCGGACGGCGTCGGAGCCGCGGAAGACCTGCCACGCCAGGGCATCGGGGCGGTGCGGACGTGGTGGCATGCCCAGCAGCCTGCCGACCACCCATCGACCGCCGATACCCCTGTGGACAACCTGACCCGCGCGCGCCGTCCGACCCTGTGGACAACCGCGAATCCGTTCGCCGATCGTGGTATGGCACGGGAGGGCCGGCCGGCTGATCAGGTGGCGATGGGGTCGGTGGCGGCTGCTCCAGGGATCAGGTGAGGGCGGCGGTGATGGCGGTGGCGGCGGCCAGCACCTGGGGGCCGATCGTGTCGACGTCCAGCGGGGCGAGCGTGACCACGCCGACGCTGGCCTCCAGGCCCGGCACGCCGAGCACCGGCGCGGCCACCCCGTACGCCCCGGCCTGCAACTCCCCGCTGCTGCTTACCGGCTCCGCCACCCCGGCCCGACCGGCCAGGATGGCCCGGCCCGCCGCCCCCCGGTCCAGCGGATGTCGTGCCCCGGCCCGGTACGCGACGTGGAACGACGTCCAGCTTGGCTCGACCACGGCCAGGGCGACGCCCTCGCCACCCTCGACGACGGTCAGATGCGCTGTCGCGCCGGCCTGCTCAGCGAGGCGGCGAAGCGCGGGCAGTGCGCCCTCGGCGAGCAACGGCTGGGCGCGTCGGGCCAGGTGCAACAACCCGGCGCCGAGGCGCAGCCGGCCGTCGCCGTCGCGGCGCAGCATGCCGTGCCCGGTCAGCGGGCCGACAAGTCGGTAGACGGCGGCCCGGCCGATGCCGAGCCGGTTCGCGGCCTCGGTGACGGTCAGACCACCCGAGGCGTCGGCGACCAGGTGCAGCAGCCGTAACCCCCGGTCGAGGGTCTGCGACGTCTCCCCGACCCGCCCTACGACCGCGTCGGCCCGCCCAGAGACTGCGTCGGCCTGTCCAACGACCGTGTCGGCGGCGCTGGGGCTGGCCGGCGTCGCACCGGAGCGTGCGGTCACATCCACGCCTGGCAGCGTACGACCCGACACCGGCGGGCTCGGACAGGCACGGACAGCTACCCTTGTACGGTGACGCTACGCCTGTATGACACCGCCACCCGATCGGTGCGGGACTTCGTCCCGCGGGAAGCCGGCAAGGTGGGGGTCTACCTGTGTGGTCTCACCCTTCAGGCCCCGCCGCACATTGGTCACCTTCGCTCCGGCGTCAACTATGACGTCCTGCGCCGCTGGTTGCTGGCCGCCGGCTACGAGGTCACCTTCATTCGCAACCTCACCGACATCGACGACAAGATCCTCATCAAGGCGGGCGAACAGGGTCAGCCGTTCTGGTCGATCGCTTACGCCAACGAGCTGCTCCTCGCCGAGTCGTACCGGGCGTTGAACGTGCTGTCGCCCACCTATGAGCCGCGCGCCACGGGGCACATCCCGGAGATGCACGAGCTGATCACGAAGTTGATCGCCGACGGGCACGCATACCCGGCCGCCGACGGCTCCGGCGACGTCTACTTCGACGTGGCGTCCTGGTCGGCGTACGGGTCGCTGTCGGGTCAATCGCCGGACGCGATGCAGTCGGCCGGCGACGCCCCCGACCGGGGCAAGCGGGACCCGCGCGACTTCGCGCTCTGGAAGGGCGCCAAACCGGACGAGCCGGCCGACGCCTACTGGCCGTCGCCGTGGGGGTTGGGCCGTCCGGGCTGGCACATCGAGTGCTCGGCGATGTGCTGGCGGTATCTCGGCCCGGAGTTCGACATCCACGGCGGCGGACTGGACCTGACGTTCCCGCACCACGAGAACGAAATCGCCCAGTCCCAGGCGGCCGGGCTTCCGTTCGCCCGTTACTGGGTGCACCACGGGCTGCTCAGCATCGGCGGGGCCAAGATGGGCAAGTCCGCCGGCAACGCGCTTGACCTGGCGTACGTGGACTCGCTCGGAGTGCGGCCGGTGGAGCTTCGTTACTACTACGCAGCGGCGCACTACCGCTCGGTGATCGACTACTCGGAGGATTCGCTCCGCGACGCAGCGACCGCGTACCGCCGGATCGAGGGTTTCGTGCAGCGGGCGGCCGAGCGGGTCGGTGCCGGGCAGCTCGCTGAGCTGCCGAGCGGGTTCGTCGCGGCGATGAACGACGACCTCAACACGTCCGCCGCGCTGGCCGTGCTGCAACAGCACCTCCGGGACGGCAACACCGCACTGAGCGCTGGCGACGATGTGACCGTCCGCACCACCCTGGCCGTGGTGCGGGCAATGCTGGATATCCTCGGGATCGACCCCCTCAACCCGGCCTGGACCAGCGGCGGTCGCTCGGATGATCTACGTGCCGTGGTGGATTCCCTGATCGCGCTGGCCCTGGAGCAGCGCGCGCAGGCCCGGGGCCGCAAGGACTGGGCCGCCGCCGATGCGGTACGTGACCAGCTCAAGCTGGCCGGCGTGGTGGTCGAGGACACCCCCCAGGGCCCCCGTTGGACTATTGGAGAGCAGGACTGATGGCCGGCAACTCGCAGCGCCGTGGCCGGCGACTGACGTCGAAGGCAGGCGCCCCCAAGGGCACCGGCGGCAAGAACAAGGACTCGCTGGCTGGGCGGGGACGCACCCTGCCCGCCGATGAGCGGCCGTGGCACAAGGGCTACTCGGGCACTGAGAAGCTGCCCCAGCGCACCGCCTGGAAGCAGGACAAGGAGCGCCGCGCGGCGCTCGAGGAGGGGCGCGCTCCGAAGATCGGTCAGCCGGGCAGCAAGGACACCACCTGGGGCAGGGGCGGCGGTCGGGGCGTACCGGTCGGCCGGGGTGCCACCAGCGGCCGGGGCGGCAAGCCCACCGCGCGGTCCGGCCCCCGGGTCGCGCCGGGACGCAAGTCCAACCCGAGCAAGGACACCCCGGAGCTGCTGGTCGGGCGTAACCCGGTGCTGGAGGCGCTGCGCGCCCTGGTGCCGGCGACAGCGCTCTACACCGCCCAGGGCATCGACATGGACGACCGGGTCAACGAGATAATCCGGACCGCCGCCGACCGTGGCATCGCCAACCTGGAGATCAGCCGGGCTGAGTTGGACCGGATGACCGGCGGGGTGCTGCACCAGGGCGTCGGGCTGCAGGTGCCGCCATTCGCGTACCAGCCGTTCGAGGACCTGGTCGCCGCTGCCCTGGAGCAGCAGGCCCCGCTGCTGGTCGCGCTGGACGGTGTCACCGACCCACGCAACCTGGGTGCCGTGATCCGGTCGGCCGCAGCGTTCGGCGCGCAGGGTGTCTTCGTACCCGAGCGGCGTGCCGCTGGAATCACCGCGACCGCCTGGCGGACCAGCGCTGGCGCGGCCGCGCGGGTGCCCGTGGCGCAGGTGACCAACCTGACCCGCTCGCTGAAGGCGTGCCGAACGGCCGGCTTCATGGTGGTCGGCCTGGACGCCGACGGCGACACCGACCTCTACACGCTGGAGGCCGCGGTCGGTCCGCTGGTGGTGGTGGTCGGTTCCGAGGGGCGCGGGCTTTCCCGCCTGGTCGGGGAGACCTGCGACCTGACCGTCAGCATTCCGATGATCTCTGAGGTCGAGTCGCTCAACGCCAGCGTGGCCGCCGCGGTCACCCTGGCCGAGGTCGCCCGCCGGCGTGCCGCCGAACTGTAGGAACGACCCGTCACCGAGGCCCCATCCCGCCAACCGCGGGATGGGGCCTCGTCGTTAGGACGGCGTCTCCTCGGGTTCGGGTCGCCGTGCCGGTACGAGTCCGGCCCGCCGTGCCGAGTCAGCGCACAGAGCCACATCCGCGCTGGCTCCGCAGGTTGAGAAGCCACCGCCGGTACGACGAAAGGGCGGCCCGCCGAAGCGGACCGCCCTTGTCGGTACGGCGTTACGTCAGATCCGGCTGCCGGTGACGGCGTGGAAGACGTGGCTGCGACCAGCACTCGGCCGGACGAATACGGTGTCACCCATGTTCGGCATGTTGCGCCGGTCGGTGCGGACGACGAAGCGCTCCGAGGTGCCACCCAGTGCGGCGTGGCCGTAGACGTTGGCGTCCGAGCCGAGGTCCTCGACGAGCTCGACCACGACAGGCATGCCGCCCTCGGTCGGGCTGACCAGATCGCAGTCCTCCGGGCGGAAGCCCACGGTGACCTTGCCGTTGCCACCCTCGGCGCGAGCCGCCTCGACCTGCTCCCGGGTCAGCGGGATGTGCAGCTCGGCGAACTCGGCGCCCCTGTCGTTCAGCGGAACGGTCTTGATGTTCATGGCGGGAGAGCCCATGAAGCCGGCGACGAACACGTTGGCCGGGGTGTCGTAGAGCGCCCGCGGGGTGTCCACCTGCTGCAGGACACCGTCGAGCAGCACCGCGACCCGGTGACCCATGGTCATGGCCTCGACCTGGTCGTGCGTGACGTAGACCGTGGTGACGCCCAGCTTGGCCTGCAGGGACGCGATCTGGGTACGGGTCTGCACACGCAGCTTGGCGTCGAGGTTCGACAGCGGCTCGTCCATGAGGAAGACCTGCGGCTCGCGGACGATCGCCCGGCCCATCGCGACACGCTGACGCTGACCACCGGAGAGCGCCTTCGGCTTACGGCTGAGGTACTCCTCCAACTGGAGCAGCCCGGCCGCCTCCTTGACCCGCCGGTCGATCTCCGACTTGGAGGTCTTGCGCAGCTTGAGGGCGAACGCCATGTTCTCGTACACCGTCATGTGCGGGTAGAGGGCGTAGTTCTGGAAGACCATCGCGATGTCGCGGGCCTTCGGAGGAAGGTGGGTGACGTCACGCTGGTCGATGTAGATCGAGCCGGCGTCGACGTCCTCCAGGCCGGCGAGCATCCGCAGGCTGGTGGACTTGCCGCAACCGGAGGGGCCGACCAGGACGAGGAACTCGCCGTCGCCGATCTCGAGGTCGAGCTCGTTGACGGCGGGACGCTCTTGGCCCGGGTAGACCCGGGACGCCTTGGAATAAGTGACCGTAGCCATGGTGAAGCGCTTCCTTTCACCGGCAGGAACGTGCCGGACGATCCGAGTGAAGGAGCGACCGGCGCGTGCCCGCGCCGGTCAGCGGACGGCGGCTCGGTCGCGAGGGCGCCGGGCTGTCGTCCGTGTCACTGAACCGTAAACGGGTTTCCCCGCGCTGCCAAGGCGGGGGAGCGCCGAACGTGGCCCACGGCCTACGCATTCCGGTCACTCCGACACGGTCGACCATCAATCGACACACGGCCAAGCGACGTGAAGGCGTACGGGCGTCGGGTTCTTGACCTTTCCCGTGCTTGGGAGCCCGCGCGACGGGATATCCGGACGTCAGTCGCTATGCTGACCTCGACGCACGCGCCCCTGTAGCTCAGCTGGCCAGAGCACTCGCCTTGTAAGCGAGATGTCGCCGGTTCGATCCCGGCCGGGGGCTCCAATTCCACCAGGCTTTTCCCGACCGGCACCGCCGCGAGTCGACCGGTTGACAGCAACGCTGACAGCAACGGGACTCGTTTTTAGCGGTCGGCGATCGCTGCGACCGCCTCGACCTCAATCAGCAGATCCGGTCGGAACAGACCTGCTACTTGGACAAGTGAGCTAGTCGGCGGCCGTTCGATGTTGATGAACTCGTCCCGTACTGCTCGTACGGTCGCCAGCGCAGAAGTATCGACGATGTAAAAGGTGAGCTTGAAGACGTCGTCCCACGTTGCGCCCGCGGCGGACAGGGCGGCGCCGACGTTGTGCATGGCCTGGCGTGTCTGGGCCTCCCAGTCGCCAACGGGCGCTGGGGTGCCGTCGGCGGCGATGGGCACCTGACCCGACGTCCAGACCAGCCGATGTCCTGGACCAATGGTCGCTACATGGCTATACCCGTTGGACTGCGGGAGCGTCGGCGGCGTAGTGAGCTCGATGTCGGCCATGGCGACCACCCTAGGACCGGGCACAGGCACGGATCCGGGCGGGCAACCGGGTACGTGGCGCTGTCCACGTGTTGCTGTACATGTTGACTTGTATGCCGACCGGGAGCGGCGGCGGGAACGCCGTCGACAGCAACGCTGACAGCAACCGCACCAGACGGCGGCGGGCCAGCGGGCGCGGAGACGGACGGTGCTCCGAGCTGGCGACCGTTCCCGGACGGGGAGGACGAGCTACACAGAGCTTGTAAGCGAGATGTCGCCGGTTCGATCCCGGCCGGGGGCTCCAATTCCACCAGCGATGTCGCATCTGACGTCACCACCCACCAACCGTTGGCCAGGTGGGTGGTGACGGTAGTTCGGGCCGGCGCCGTCGACCGTGTCGACCACGGCCAGGACGACGGCGGCGGCGATGACGGCCCCCAGCGGCGGCACCAGAATTATCCCGGGTGTGACGGCGGCGAGCACGAGGATCCCGATCCGGTACGTTGCCCGGCCCGGTAGATGTAGATGCGCCACCGGTTTCGGCTACCCAACTGCGCTGTCGTACCACGTCAGCGGCGCTGCTGCGGCTGCCTTGAGTTGTAGCCTGGGCGTGGCAAACGAGCGGAGCGGGACGGGGGCCGATGAGTCGCGCGGTGGAGGAGTCGAACCGGGCGATGCTGCGTGCCCGGGACGCGATGGACCGGGCGTACGCCGAATCATTGGACATCCCCGCGCTGGCCCGGATCGCGCACGTCTCCGAGGCGCACTTCATTCGTACTTTCCGGGCCACGTTCGGTGAGACCCCGCACCGCTATTTGCAACGTCGTCGGGTCGAGCGGGCGATGGCGTTGCTGGTCGAGACCGGCCGGGATGTGACGGACATCTGCTACGCCGTCGGCTTTGGCAGCCTGGGTACGTTCAGCCGGACGTTCCGGCAGATCGTCGGCGAGTCGCCCTCGGATTTCCGGCGTCATCGTGTCGCGCCGGCCGATGTGCCGTCGTGCTTCACCAAGGCGTGGACCCGACCCAGCAGTTTTGGATAAGCAGCAGGTCACGGTCGACCTCTAGCGTCATGGGCATGACGATGAACGCGATCACCCGCTCTCAGATCTACGTGCTCGACCAGGACGAGGCGCTTGACTTCTACGTCAACAAGCTCGGCATGGAGGTCAACACCGACCAGGATCTCGGCTTCATGCGTTGGCTGACGGTCAACCTGCCCGGCGACCCGGAGCGGGAGATTTTGCTGGAGAAGCCGGGCCCGCCGGCGCTGGACCCGGCTACCGCCGGGCAGGTCCGGGAGTTGCTCACCAAGGGTGCCCTCAGCGGCTGGTTGAGCATCACCACGGACGACGCCCGCAAGACGTACGAGGACCTCGTGGCGAAGGGCGTCGACATCACCGATGAGCCGACCGAGCGTCCGTATGGGATCGACTTCGGCGTCCGGGACCCGTTCGGCAACCGGATCCGCATCGGCCAGATGTTCCCGCGGGCGTAGGGGAGCGGACGATGAGCCAGGCCGCGCCTTTCCCCGTGGTAGGACCGGCCGCCGTTGGTCGGGACCGTGTGTTGCTGATCGGCGGTGTGCTCGCCGGCCCGATCTTCGCCGGTTCGGCGATCGTGCAGGCGTCGACCCGGGAGGGCTTCGACTTCCGTCGGCATCCGGTCAGTGTGTTGAGCACCGGCGAGCTGGGCTGGGTCCAGATCGTCACGTTCCTGGTCACCGGAGTGCTCTGTGCGCTGGCCGCCGACGTGCTGCGTCGCCGTACCGGCGGCGGGTCGGTCTGGCTGCCCCGGCTGCTCGGGCTGTACGGCCTGGGCCTGGTCGGGGCGGCGATCTTCAGCGCCGACCCGGCCGATGGGTTCCCGGCCGGCACGCCTCGGGGTGCCGGTCAGATCAGCTGGCACGGCGGCCTGCACTTCCTGGTGGCGGCGGTCGCCTTCGTGTCGCTGATCGTGGCGACGGTGGTGGCGGCCCGCCGGGCCGCAGGGCAGGGTGAGCGTGGCCGAGCCGCGTACAGCCTGGCGACCGGGGTCTTCTTCGCGGTGGCGTGGGTCGCGCTGATCGTCCGACCCTCCCCGGCCGTGATGGTGGCGTTCGGCCTGGCGGTGACGTTCGGCTGGCTGTGGGTCTCGGTCACCTTCGCGCGGACGGCATCGGGTCAGGCCGACTGAGCTGACGGCCCGCGGGACCGGGGGGTGCGGGGTCGAACCCGCACCTCCCGTTGTGTTGAGGTGTCCGGCATGGTGACCCGGCTGCTGTACCTGACCCGACACGCTGAGCAGGATCTGACCGAGCCAGCTGAGCCCGATCTGGCCGAACCGGATTCCGGCCTGTCGGAGCGCGGCCGGCGGCAGGCCGCGCTGCTCGGTGAGCGCCTGCGAGGCCGCCGGTTCGCCGCCGTCCACCATGGGCCGCTGCGCCGGGCCGCGCAGACCGCTGAGCTGGTCGCCAGGTCACTGCCCGAGGTTCCGGTGTACGCGACGGAGTTGGCCGGCGACCACCTCCCGCACGACACGGATCCGGCTGGACTTCCGCCCGCGTACGCCAAATTCCTGGCGCAGTTCTCGGCGGCCGAGCGGGTCGACGGACCGCGAGTGACGGCGGAGGCGGTGCGGCGGTTCGCCGGCCCGGTCAGCGAGGGAGCCGCCGGCGACGAGCCGGTTCGTGAGCTGATCGTGACGCACAGCTTCCTGATCGGCTGGCTGGTGCGGCATGCCCTCGACGCGCCGGAGTGGCGTTGGCTGGGCTTGAACTCGCACAACGCGGGCTTGACCGTGATCCGGTACGGCCCGGCCGGACCGCCGAATCTGGTCGCCGTCAACGATGTGGCACACCTGCCGCCGGAACTGCGTGGCACTGGCCTGCCCGCGGACTATCTGGTCTGACTGCCGGCGGTCAGGCAGTGGCCCGCAGCAGCAGCTCGACCAGCGCGCGGGTGGCCGGCGGCGGGGGCGCGTCGGTCGGGCAGTCGACGTACCCGGTCTCGATGGTGCCGACGGTGAGGCGGTAGCTGAACACGTCCGCACAGCCGGTCGAAGCGGCCGTCTGACGCGCCTCGGTGGCCAGCCGGGGGTCGGCGGCCAGTCCCGTCAGACGGCCGAGGTCGGCAGGGTTGAGGCGGCCGGTACGCCGGTTGCCCGCCCGGTCCACCGCCGCCCACTGACCGTCCGGCTCGACGGTCACGGCGTCACCGCGGCCGGCGAAGCCACCGGAGCGCTTCAGCATCACCCGGATGGCCGCGGCGCTGGTCGTGGGGACGACCGTGGGCGCGACAGTTGGCGCCGGAGCGCCGTTGGCCGGGGCGGTTGGTGTCGTGCTGGGGGTGCTCGGCGGCTGGTCCGGGGTGGTGCCGGCCTGGTCGGACGTGGTGCAGCCGGCCAGGAGGGCGACCAGTAGCGCGATCGTGACGCCGGTTGTCGAGGCGGGTCTCATATCCGTCGGACGCATGGCTTGGAGGGTTGGTTCCCTCGTCATGCACCTCATCCGAACGGCCATCATCAATGTCCGGGAACAGTCTAAGTCTTTTCTTCGACTTCACACATTGCTATATGTACATGCGTGACTCTCAAGTCACACCCTTTCTCCTTCCAGGAGGGCACGTGAAACGACCCCTTGCCGCCGTCAGCGCAGTACTGCTCACCAGCGGTCTGCTGACCTGCGTCGCCACCGCGGCGCATGCGGCCCCGCCCACCGCTCCCGCGCCGGACACCTCCGCCGTGGCCCGAGCGGCAACCGTTCTACAGGCGAACCCCGGCGCAGTCCAGGGTTCGGGCGCCGAGTCCTACCGGGTGCACAGCACCAAGGTGGACGCCACCGGCGCCGCCCACACCCGCTACACCCGGAGCTACCAGGGCCTACGGGTGTACGGCGGCGACTTCGTCATCCACACCGCGCCGAACGGCACGTACGCCGGCAGTTCGGTCGGGCTGGCCGCGCCGCTGACCCTCGCCACCTCGGCCAGGATCACCGCGGCGACCGCGAAGAAGGCCGCCAGTGCCAGGTTCACTGGTAAAGCCGAAGCGGTGGGCACTCCGGAGCTGTTCGTCGACGCCAGTTCCGGCGTGGGTCGACTGGCCTGGGAGACCGTGATCAGCGGGTGGCAGCCCGACGGGCAGACCCCGTCCCGGCTGCACGTGATCACCGACGCCACCACCAATGCGGTGGTCGGGTCGTTCGACGAGATCGAATCGGTGACCGGCACCGGCAGCAGCCTCTACTCGGGCACGGTCAGCGTCGACACGACGCTTTCCGGCAGCACGTACCAGATGATCGACCCCTCGCACGGCAACGGCTCGACCTGCGACATGAACAACGGCACGTCGACCTGCACCACCTTCACCGACGCGGACAACACGTGGGGCACCGGGGCCACCTCGAACCGGCAGTCCGCCGCCGTCGACGCCCACTTCGGCGCTGCCAAGACGTTCGACTACTACAAGAACGTGCACGCCCGCAACGGCATCTTCGGCAACGGCACCGGCGTGCCGAGCCGGGTCCACTACGGCAGCAGCTACGTCAACGCCTTCTGGGACGGTTCCCGGATGACGTACGGCGACGGCTCGGGCAACTCCCGTCCGCTGGTCGCGCTCGACGTGGCCGCGCACGAGATGAGCCACGGTGTCACCGAGAACGTGGTGCCCGGCGGCCTCACCTACTCCGGTGAGGCCGGTGGTCTCAACGAGGCCACCAGCGACATCTTCGGCAACATGGTCGAGTTCTACGCCAACACCGCGGCTGACCCGGGCGATTACCAGGTCGGCGAGAAGATCAACATCAATGGCAACGGTACGCCGCTGCGCTACATGTACAACCCGTCGCTGGACGGCTCCTCGGACAGCTGCTGGTCCACCAGCACCAAGAACAAGGACGTGCACTACTCGTCCGGCGTCGCCAACCACTTCTACTTCAACCTCGCCGAGGGCACCGGCGCCACCGCGTACGGCACCTCGCCGGTCTGCGGTTCCGCCCCCGCGGTGACCGGCATCGGCCGGGCCAAGGCCGAGAAGATCTGGTTCCGGGCGCTGGACGTCTACTTCACCTCCAACACGGCGTACGTCAACACCAGCAACCCGGCCAACACCGCCCGCGCCTACAGCCTGCGGGCGGCCACCGACCTGTACGGCAGCTGCTCCACCGAGTACAAGGCCGTGCAGGCCGCCTGGACCGCGGTGAACGTGGCCGGCAGCGACTCGGCCTGCTCGACCGGCAACGACTTCTCCGTGTCGCTGTCGCCGACCGCCGGCTCGGTGAACCCGGGCAGCTCGGCCTCCACCACCGTGTCGACCGCCACCACCAGTGGCTCGGCACAGACGGTGACGTTCTCCGCGTCCGGCCTGCCGACCGGGGCGACCGCCTCGTTCAGTCCCGCCTCGGTGACCTCGGGCGGCTCGTCCACCCTCACCATCAGCACCTCGGCGAGCACCCCGCCCGGGACCTACTCAGTCACCGTGAACGGCGCGGGTGCGGTCAACCGGACCGCGACCTACACGCTGACCGTGAACGGCACCGGCGGTGGCTGCACCGCGCCGGGGCAGAAGCTGGCCAACCCGGGCTTCGAGTCCGGCTCGACCGGCTGGACGGCCAGCTCCGGCGTGATCACCAGCTCCAGCGGCCAGGCGGCCCGCACCGGGACGTACAAGGCGTGGATGGACGGGTATGGCAGCAGCCACACCGACACGCTCGCCCAGTCGGTGAGCCTGCCGTCCGGCTGCACGTCGTACAACGTCACCTTCTGGTTGCACATCGACTCCGCCGAGACCACCACCAGCGTCGCTTACGACAAGCTCAACGTGCAGGTGCTCAACTCGGGCGGGACGGTGCTGGCCACCCTGGCGACCTATTCGAACCTGAACAAGGCCACCGGCTACAGCCAGAAGTCCTTCTCCCTGGCGGCGTACGCCGGGCAGACCGTCAGCCTGAAGTTCACCGGCACCGAGGACGTCTCGTTGCAGACGTCCTTCGTGGTTGACGACACCGCGGTCACCGTCTCCTGACCTGACCGATTCCCGAGCGGGCCCGGCGGCCACCCCTCACGGTGGTCGCCGGGCTCGCGCCGTTATGGTCGCCCCACTGGCGCAGGATGTCGGCGGGCCAGATCGGCGGCGTTGGACGGGTGGCGCGGGAAGGAGCGGACGTGTCGGACGCGGAGTTGACCGTCGAGGTGACCGGACCGGTCGCGACCGTGGTGATCCACAACCCGGCGCGGCGCAACGCGATGACCGCCGCCATGTGGCGTCAGCTCCCCGAACTGCTCGACCGGCTGGAACCCGACCCCAACGTACGGGCATTGGTGCTCACCGGTGCGGGCGACGCCTTCTGTGCGGGTGCGGACCTCGGCGACCTGGCGGAGCTGCTGGACGCCGGTGACGCCAGCATCGCGGTGGCCGCCGAGGAACGGCTGGCCCGCTTCGCCAAACCGACTGTCGCGGCGATCCGCGGCGCGTGCGTCGGGGGTGGCGCCCAGCTCGCGGTCGCCTGCGACCTACGCATCGCCGCAGCCGACGCCCGCTTCGGCGTACCGCCGGCCCGGCTCGGGTTGGTCTATCCGGCGCCGACGACGCGCCGGCTGGCCCGGCTGGTCGGCCCGTCCGCCGCCAAGCATCTGCTGTTCACCGCCGAGCTGATCGACGCCGAGCGGGCCCTGCGGATCGGCCTGGTCGACGAGGTGCTGCCGGCCGACCGGCTCGCCGAGCGGGTGGACGACCTCACGGCGACGATCGCCCAGCGGTCGCCGCTGAGCGTCGCCGCCGCGAAGGAAATCGTTGACGATCGGGCCGAGCCCGCGCGGATCGCCTGGTGGCACCGGAAGGTGGTGACCACCGGCGAGGCCCGGGAGGGGGTCGCGGCGATCAGCGAGTGCCGGACGCCTCGCTTCGCCTGGCGGGCAACGGCCGACGACTGAGTGCGCCGGTTTTTCTGCGGCCAGTTCGGTCCCACTCATCGCAATACCTCGATCCCGGGTGGTCTCGGGGCGGGTCGGTACGGCAGGCTGTCCATCGTGCAGCGTGATCAGTTGCTTGCGGGCCGCTACCGGGTCCTGGAGCGTCTCGGCAGTGGCGGCATGTCGGCGGTGCACCGGGCGTACGACGAAGTGCTCGAACGGGACGTGGCGGTGAAAGTGCTCGTCACCTCGGACGCTAACGCTCGGCAGCGGATCGGGGGCGAGGCCAAGGCCGCGGCCCGGCTGTCGCACCCGCACGTCACCAGCGTCTACGACTTCGGCGAGTCGTTGGTCGACGGTGCCCAGGTCCCGTTCGTGGTGATGGAGTTGCTCGGCGGTCACAGCCTCGAACAACGGCTGGTGGCCGGGCCGCTGTCGCCCCGCGCGGGTTTGCGGGTCTGCGCCGAGGTGGCCGCCGCGCTCACTGCCGCGCACGCCCAGGGGTTGGTGCACCGCGACATCAAGCCGGGCAACGTGATGCTCACGCCCACCGGCGCCAAGGTGCTCGACTTCGGCATCGCGGCGGCAATCGGTGCGCCGGAGATCGACTTCGAGGGGCGGCTGTTGGGCACGCCGGCCTACCTGGCCCCGGAGCGACTGGAGGCCGGCGAGGTGCTGCCGGCCTGCGACGTCTACGCCCTTGGCCTGCTCCTGCACCGGGTGCTCACCGGGCGGCTGCCGAAGCGTGCCGAGGCGCCGACCGGGACGCTCGGTGCCCACTCGCAGGTGCTGCCAGATCCGCTGCCACAGATCGACGGCGTGCCACCCGAGGTGCGCCGGCTCTACCGCTGGTGCCTGGCCCGGGACCCCGCTGATCGGCCGCCGGCTGCCGAGGCGGCCCGCATCCTGCTCGCTGCCGCCAGCACGACGGCCGTCGCCAGTGGGACCCTCGTCCGACCAGCGGCAGGCACCGCCGAGCAGACCGATGCCGTGACCGCCGATCCCATGGGGTCGATGAGTGGTGTCGTTACCCCCGGGCGAGGGTCGTGGCGTCGGCGACGGGCCATGCTGGCGGTCAGCGGTGCGGTGATCGCCGCGATGGCGATGGCCGGGCCGCTCGGCGACTCGAGCAATCGTCGACCGGCGCACGGTGCATCATCGACCGGCATCGGGCCGGGCACCACCACGGTGGGGATGCCACACACCGAGGAGCCGCTCACCGCAGCCGACGCTCGACCGTCCGCCGTCCCGTCGGCCAGGAACACTGCGCCCGACTCCCGGACCGGTTCGGGCGGGACCGCCACCCCGGGCCCGAGCGCCACCATGCCCGGACCGACCCCGACCAGGGCCGCGCAGACGCCCACCCCTACCTCCGGCGTGCCGGTGGACGCGCGCGGCGGGACGGTCACCGTTCGCTGCGTCGACAAGTTGGCCGAGGTGCTCGCGGTGACGCTCGCGCCCGGCTACCGGGCGGAGGCGTACGACCCCGGCCCGGCGAAGCAGGTCCAGGTCGACTTGACGTCCACCGAGTACCGGAGCGAAATTCGGGTGCACTGCCCCAACGGGAGTCCGAAACCGAAGGTGAAGGAACGCGCCGTCTGACCGGGGGCCGGCGGGTGCCGCGCCCGGGACGTACCCGGGACGCGGCCCCCCGTTCCCGCCGGCCGGTCCGTCACCGCCCGGCCAGCGCCCCCCAGCCGGGGTTCACCGGCTCCCGGCGCAGCGGCATACCCGCCTCTGCCGGGGTCCGGTCGCCCTTGCGCTGATTGCAGGCGTAGCAGGCGGCGGTGGTGTTCCGCCAGGTGTTCCGGCCGCCCCGTGAGCGGGGCAGGATGTGGTCGATGGTGAAGGCCGGGCCGCCGCAGTACGCGCAGCACTGGCCGTCGCGGCGCAGCACGCCGGCGCGGGACCAGGCGGGCCCGGAGCTGAACCTCCACCGGGTGACCACGTAGCGGACCAGCCGCACCACCCGGGGCATCGGGAAGACCCCGATCACCCGGTCCGGCTCGGCCTCGTGGATCTCGGCCACCTGGCGGCAGAGCATCCGCACGGCGTGTTGAACGGTGACCCGGTGCAGCGGGCCGAGGTCGGCGTTGACGACGAGAACGGCGTCCACCGGGACTCCTTCCACAATGGTGACGGACAGCGAAGAGCCGCCCGGTCCGGCTGTCGGACGGGGCGGCTCGGCGCGTACGGGTACGCGTCAGTCGGGCCGGCCCGCCCGGGGACCTTCCGCTCGGCAACCGTCGCCGGGCAGCATCGACGGCACGGTGGTGACGTGCGACATCGTCATGAGGTGCTCCCGCATCGGTGGTTGACCTTGCGCGATCACGGTAGGTCGATGCGGGAGGGGCGGGCAACGTATTTCGATCGGCCAGCCTCCCGGGCGCGACGCTGACGGCGGGTGCGGTCGATCGACGGTTGATCAATCAAGCGTACCGGTGCTTATTTGGTGTTTTGTCGCTTTGGCCC
Organism: Micromonospora sp. NBC_01638; assembly: GCF_045209745.1. Taxonomy (NCBI): domain Bacteria; kingdom Bacillati; phylum Actinomycetota; class Actinomycetes; order Micromonosporales; family Micromonosporaceae; genus Micromonospora; species Micromonospora sp. NBC_01638. Next base: position 1,807,276 of record NZ_CP109273.1, on the reverse strand, counting down.
GCCGCGACCGGCCAGCAGCCCACGCGGCCGGATCGAGCGCACCGGCTCGGCCGCACCACCCTCGGCGCGCAGGATGTGGTTCGCGGCGATGATGCCGGTCGCCGCGGAGCGTTCCATCAACGCGCTGGGGAAGTCCGTGGCGATGCCGTCGCCGGCCAGGTAGAGGCCGGGCGCGTCGGTGCGTACCCCTGGTCGCCAGGCGTGGCTGCCCGGCGTGAACGCCGGCGCCTGCGCCTCCACCCGGGCCCGCAGCTCGCGGACCCGCAGCTCGCCGGCCTCCGGCCAGAGCTCGACCAGCTCGCGGCGCATCCGCTCGGCCAGCTCCTCGGCCGGCACGCCGGGCTCGCAGGCATACGCGTGCAGCTCGATGACCGACCCACCGGTCTGCCGCGCCCAGCGCCGCGGCTCGTTCTCCAGCCGGTGGTAGAGCGTCACCGAGTCCAGAGTGGGCTGGCGGGACACACCGCTGAACACCGCCCGCTCGGCGGCCACGTCCCCGTCACACCAATACCGCGCGACCGCGTACGGCGGGCCGGGCGTGCCGAAGGCGGGCATCCGCGCCGCCAGCTCCGGTGCCTGCTCAGCCAGGTCGGGGGAGGCCGCGACCAGCGCAGCGAGCGCTGGCGGGTCGACGGCGAGCACGACGTGGCCCGCCGGGTGGCTGCCGCCGTCGGTGGTCGTCACCCGCCAGCCCTCGGCGTCGCGGCGCACCCCGGTCGCGCCACAGCTGGTGAGGACCCGGCCGCCGTGCTTCCCCACGTGCCGGGTCAGCGGCTCCCAGATCGCCGTGCCGTAATCCTCGTCCGGGCAGTCGAACGCCAGCCCTTCCGGGTTGCCGAGCAGATAGAAATGGAACTGGGCGACCATCTCGGCAGCCGACATCTCCGCCTCGTGGTTGAAGAACGAGTGCGAGAAGACCTCGAACAGCATGGCCCGCGCCCGGTCCGGCAGCCGCAGCGACGCCAGCAACTCGTCGGCGGTGGCGTCGTCCAGCTCGGCGTAGGTGCGTACCGGGTCGTAGCTGAGCAGCGGCAGCGCGGCGTCCCGGTCCATCAGGCGCAGGTCACCCAGGCGCAGGCTGGGGCTGCGCAACAGCAGCGCGAGCAGGTTCGCCGGCGGTGCGGGCGGCAGCTTGCCGAACTCCTCGGTCGGCCACTGCGCACTGAGGATCGGGTAGCCCGGAATGGGCTTGAGGAAGCCCAGGTCAGGGTCGATCCGGCGGAGAATGGACCGCCAGTTGTAGTACTGCCGGAAGAACGCGTGGAAGCCGTGCTCGTTCTGCTGGCTGCCGTCGGCGAGCGCCTCCGGCCAGGCGCCAAGTCGACCGCCGAGCGTCGGTGCCGCCTCCAGCACCGTGACCGCCACACCCCGCTCGGCCAGCACCACCGCCGCCGACATGCCGGCGATGCCGCCGCCAACCACCACCGCCGTGGCCGGTTGCGGCACGCGAGCCGCGCCACCGCCGCCCGGGTCCACCTGATGTTGGCGTACGCCGATGAGCCGACCCATCACCTGCGACAACGCCATGGACGCCAGTCTGCCGCACCTTCGGCTAGTCGGGCGGTAAGCAGCGGCGGGTGCGGTCCGAGCCGGGCCAGACGTACTCCAGGTCCCCCGGCACGTCGTCCCCGAAAATGGGGCGGTAGTGCGTCGGGTCCTTGCGCAGCAGCGACGAGCGGTGGCTCAGGTGCAGGTCGTCGCGGCCCAGCCACGGTGGCAGCTCACCGGCCCGGGCCAGCTCGTCCTGCGTCCGTACGACACCGGCCCCGCAGGCGGCGGCGAGGTCGACGGTCATCGTGGTGGCGCAGGTGTCGGCCCGCCCCGGCTCGGTCCAGACCGCGCACACGTCCAGCCCGTAGCGGGTGAGCGCCTCCTCGTACCCGGCCCACATCTGCACCGCCGGGTGGTTGCGCCAGCCGTACCCCGGTCGGGTGAGCCCGCGCAGCACCTGGATGGCCTCCACCCGCTGCTTGCCCAGCCGCTTCTGGTCCAGCGTGCGGGCGCTGGCCAGGAAGTCCGGGTACGGGAGGAAGGTCTGCATGCCGCTGCTCTACCCGTCACCCGGGCGGGCATGCCTGGTGGGGATGATCCGGACAGGGTCGCCCGACGTGGTCGTGCTCGCTACGATCCGGGCATGGCGGAGCCGTGGCGGGACCGGGCGCGACGGGCGGTCGATTGGAACTGGCGCCTGCGGTCCGCCGGTGATCCGCGTCCGCACTACGTGATCTGCGGGCGGGACGCGCTCGCCTACTACGTGGCTCGGGCGATGCTCGAATCCGACCTGCCGGACGGCGGTGCTCGGGTGACCGTGGTGGTTCCGGAGCGCTACCGCAGCAACGGGCCGGACGTGGCCGGGCTTCGCGGGCTCCGGGTGGTCCGCTCGGATCGGCTGGACGTGGCCACCTTCGAGGCCGCCGGCCTGGCCGGGGCGGCCGGGTTGGCCCTGCTGCACCAGGACGACGTGGGCAACCTGTACGCCGCCCTCTGCGCGCAGGCCGTCGACCAGCGGGTCCGTCAGGTGCTGCGGATGTTCAACGGCACCCTCGCCGACGGGGTCCGCAAGCTGCTCAAGGCGCCGGTCGAGGTGCTCTCCGACGCCGAGATGGCCGCTCCGGCGTTCGTCGCCGCGGCGCTCGGCGAGGTCGACTCAAGTTCCTTCCAGCACCGGGACAAGACGCTGCGGGTGGCCCGCCGGGCCGACGTCCGGGAGCAGGACGTCGTCTGCGCGTTGGCGCACATCACCGAGCAGCAGGGAGTGGAGTTGCTGCCGGACGGGCCGGTCCCCGCCGACCTGGTGCTGGCCGAGGCGACCGGCCAGCCGCCGGGCACCGAGGTCGCCGCTCGCAGGCTGGTCCGGGCCCGCCGTCGGCGCCGCCCGATGGAGGTGCTGCTGCGCGCGGTACGCGGCTTCGCCACCCGCAAGATCGGCGTCGCGGTGATGCTGGTGCTCGCGGTGATCGCGGTCCTCGGCGCGTTGATCTCCCGGGCCGAGGGTGTCTCTCCGGCCGAGGCGCTCTACCTGACGCTGGTCACCACGCTCAGCGGCGCGGACCCGGACACGCACAAGGCGGCCAGCGCGCAGATCATGCAGGTGGTGCTCAATCTCGCCGGTCTGGCACTGATCCCGCTGATCACCGCCGTGGTGGTGGACGGCATCGTCAACGCGCGGCTGGCCCTGCACACCGGCCGCTCGCAGCCCGCCCGGATGGGGCACGTCGTGGTGATCGGGCTCGGCAACGTGGGGACCCGGGTGATGGCCCAGCTGCGCGAGTACGACGTCGAGGTGGTGGCGATCGACAAGAACCCGGAGCCGCGCGGCGCCGCTCTGGCCCGCCAACTGGAGGTGCCGCTGATCGTCGGTGACGCCGCGCTGCCGGAGACGCTGGTCGCCGCGTCGGTGGCCGACTGTCAGGCGCTGGTGGTGGCGTCCACCGACGACGTGGCCAACCTGGAGGCAGCGCTCGCTGCCCGCGATCTCCGTCGCGACCTGCGGGTGGTGCTGCGGCTCTTCGACGGTGATTTCGCCGAACGGGTGGAGGAGGCATTCGCCCTAGGAGTCTCCCGGTCGGTCTCCTACCTGGCTGCTCCGGCCTTCATCGGCGCCCTCACCGAACGCGCGGTGATCACCACGATCCCGGTCGACCGGCACGCGCTGCCGGTGGCCGAGGTGCCGGTCGCCGCCGGCTCCGGGCTCGACGGCCGGCCGTTGGAGGCCGTCTCGCGGAACGGGCAGGTCCGGCTGATCGCCCGGACCCCGGCCGGCGGTGGCAAGACCATCTGGTGGAAGGACCTCGACCCCCGACAGGTGATCTTCGCGGGCGACCGGCTGACCGTGGTCGCCCGCCGCCGCGGCCTGGACTGGCTGACGCGGCAGTGCGCCCCGCCTGCCCGCACGGGCCCGGTCCCTCGGCCAGCCGGGCCCGTCCACCGCGGGGAGCCCACCCCAACGGTGGCGCCCACTGTGGTGCCGGGGCCGGCGGACTGGGAGGTCGCCGCCTCCGCGCCCGGCGCGGCGCATCCCGTTCCTCCCGCCGTCGGCGCTCGCCCAGCAACCCATGGCGGGCCACCGGACGAATTCGAGCTGACCCGCCAGCGTGACGGGATCGGCGAGGTGAGCTGACGGGGTCCACCCGGCGTGGCCGGTGGGCACCGTCTCCTGGATCGGTGGCGGCGGGGTGAATGGCTCAGCGGTGGCCGGAGCATGGACCCACCTGGCCATCGACGTGGATCCGGCTGCCGGCCGCGAACACCTACACCTACGACCTGGCCGACCGGCTGACGTCCTGGAACGACGGCACCAACACCACGGCCTACGCCTACGACAAGTCCGGCAACCGGGTGCAGAACGGTTCCAAGCTGTTCACCTACGACCAGCGGAACCGGCTGCTCACCGCAGACGGCGCCACCTACACGTACACCGCCCGGGGGACCCTGGCCAACGCTGGCGGCAACAGCACCGGCACCGACGCCTTCGGGCAGGTCGTGTCGCAGCAGTCGGCGGCCGGTACGCAGACCTACACGTACGACGGGTTGGGGCGGGCGATCCGGCCCGGCCACTCGTACACCGGTCTGGGGAACGACCTGGCGGCCGACGCGGGCGCGACCTACGTGCGGGGGGCGTCCGGCGAGGTGGTCGGGACCACCGCGGGCGGTAACCAGCGGATGGTCTGGACGGACCTGCACTCCGACGTGGTCGGGCAGTTCACCTCGACCGGGACGGCGCTGACCGGCTCGGTGACCTACGACCCGCTGGGCAAGGCGCTCAACACCAGCGGCCTGCTCGGCCAGCTCGGCTACCAGTCGGAGTGGACGGACGCGCTGACCAACCGGGTCAACATGCACGCCCGCTGGTACAACACGGACACCGGGCAGTTCGACACCCGGGACACGGCGAGCAACAGCCCGCTGCCGGACTCCATCAACGCCAACCGCTACCAGTACGGCGACGCGAACCCGCTGACCGTCACCGACCCGAGCGGGCACTTCGGCCTGGGCAGCCTGAAGAAGTCCTTCTCCCGTGCGGTCAGCTCGGTCACCTCGAGCGTCCGCTCGTACGCGTCGTCCGCTTACTCGTACGCCTCGTCGTACGCGTCGTCGGCCTACTCGTACGCGTCGTCGACCTACAGTGCCGCGAAGTCCACGGTGAAGAAGACGGCCTCGCGGGCCAAGGCCGCGGTGAAGAAGAAGTATCACCAGGCCAAGAAGAAGTACAACCAGGTCAAGAAGCAGGTCAAGAAGAAGTACAACCAGGCCAAACGGACGGTCAAGAAGAAGCTCGACCAGGCCCGGAAATACGTCGCCAAGAAGGCGGCGGCGGTCAAGAAACGCGCCAAGCAGGCGGCGGCGAAACTGAAGCAGGCCGGTAAGAAGGTCGCTGCCAAGGCGCAGCGGGTGGTCAAGAAGGCCACTACCGCCGTGCGGGACGCGGCCAACGCGACGACGAAGTGGGTCAAGGAACACAAGGACGTCCTGTTGGAGGTCGCCGCGATCGGCGGCGCGATCCTCGCTGGTATCGCCTGCACGGCGGTGACGGCCGGTGTTGGTGCGATCGCCTGCATGGCCGGCGCTGGGGCGTTGATCAGCCTCGCGAAGGACGCCGCGCAGGGTGACATCCACAGCATCGGCGATGCGCTGGGCTCGCTGGGTACGGGTGCGGTCACCGGGCTGATCGGCGGTGCGGGTGGTGCGATCGCGGCGCGGGTTGGTGCGGCGGTGGCGAAGAAGGTCGGCACCGGTCTGGTGGGCCGCCTGGCGACCGAGGCGGCCGAGAATGGTGTCGAGGACGCGGTCGGGCAGTTGGCCTCGTCGGGCACCTACAACCCGCGGGCGGCCGCGGAGAACATGGTGCCGGGGCTGGGTGGGTTGAGCCGCAAGGGTGGCGGTGGAGCCCGTTCCGCCGCTGGTATCTCGGTCGGTGGCGGGGGCGGAGGGTGCCGGACGTCGGCCGGGCGTCGGCACAGCTTCGACCCGAAGACCGCAGTTGGCGGGCAGACACGACGAATGCAGCCTGGGCGAACGGAACACCCGGATCTGCGGGTGGAGTGATGTGTCCGCGCCAGGGGCCGAACTGTGCGGGCGAGGTGTTCCGCAATCCGACGGCAGGCCAGCCGGCCGGGGACATGGGCCATTACCCGGCCGCGCATACGAATCGTTCCTATCCCGCCAACATCAGCCGCGAGGATTTCCTGGACGAATATCAAAAGGACGTACGAATAGAATGCATACCTTGCAACCGAGGTGCCGGTAATCGGCAGGACGGGTAGGGTACCGGAGTGCCTTTACTGATCGATCATCTCGAGCGGCGCCTGGGACAGCTGACCAATGGCTGGAAGGGGACCCCGCGAGAAGGACTGCCGACCGTCAACGTGGCGTGCTTTGCCGGTGGTGTCTTCACGGAGACCACCGGCTACGCCACCGTGGGGCTCAGTCGTGTGCCGCTGCACCACCCTGGCCACGACGGGCACCTCTTCTTGGAGTTCATCGCCGCTGAGCACGGTCCTGACGACGTTTCAAGCAGCCTGTTCCCCCGCGCGCTGGAATACGTGGCGTCGAGGTGTCTCGATACCCGCGAGGCGGTGCTTCGGGGTGACGTCACACCTTTGCCGGAAGACGTCGTCCGAGGTTCCCGTTTCACCTGCCTGTACGCGGCGCTGCCCGTTTACTACGACGCGGACTTCAAGTCTGTTATTGTTGAGAACGGTGATCCGGTGGCTATCGCATGGTTGATCCCTGTGACGTCCGGCGAAGCGCAAATCGTGGCGGATCGCGGTTGGAGCGAGTTTGAGAGCGAGTTGCTCAAGCACGATCCTGATCTCATGGACATGAACCGAAAAGCGATCGCCTAGTGATACGTGATGCTGATGGCGTTGGACGCGCGGCGCGAAGTCCTGATGGAGATGCCAGATGCGTACGGGTCGAGAGAAGAGCATGACCGGGTTCGGTCGGCACGCAGACAGCCGGCCGGGCCCTGCCCATCGCTGTGGTTAAACAGCACCGCCACCGCGACTTCACACGAACGGGTGCGGCCAGTGCGCCGGGTCGGTCGAGGCGGTGATCGCGGGCGTGGTGCGGCCGACTCGGCTACCAGGGACAGAAGCACTCCGACTCCTGGCCCCGGCGCGGACCACCCAGACGGGGCGAAGTAGCAGTCGGCCGAGGTGACGGCAGTTCCGGGGACCTCCTGATGAGCAAGGTCGGCGGATCGGTCAGCAGGAACCGGCCGGCAGTGGGCGACAATCCATGGCATGCGTTTCCGCATCCTGGGGCCGACTCAGGTGTTGCTGGCCGACGGGCGCGAGATCCCCGTGGGCGGTCCGCGGCTGCGCGCCCTGCTGGCGCTCCTGCTGCTTGACGCGGGCCGGGTTGTCTCCGCCGAGCGGCTGATCGACGGCCTGTACGGCGAGCATCCGCCCCGGGGCGCGGCCAACGCGCTTCAGTCCCAGGTGTCGCGCCTGCGTCAGGCTCTGCCCGCCGGGCACAATCCGGTCGAGTTTCACCCGGCCGGTTATCGCCTGGCGGTGGATCCCGACGACGTCGACGCGTACCGGTTCGAGCGGCTCGCCGAGGCGGGGCGCCGCGCGCTCGCCGACGGCGACTGGCCCCGCGCGGCAACGGTGTTGCGCGAGGCGCTGGAGCTCTGGCGTGGTCCCGCCCTGGCCGATGTCATCGACGTGGCCGGCGCACCCGCGCAAACGGCTCGGCTGGACGAGCTGCGGCTGGCCGCCATCGAGGATCGGATCGAGGCGGACCTGGCGCTGGGCGCGCACGCCGCACTGGTCGCGGAGCTACGGGAGTTGGTCGTCGCGCATCCGTTGCGGGAGCGGTCGCGGGGCCAACTCCTGCGTGCCCTGTCCGCACTGGGCCGGCCGGCCGAAGCACTGGCTGAGTTCGAGGACGCCCGGCGCACGCTGGCCGAACAGCTCGGCGTCGACCCGTCGGCCGCGCTGGCCGCGATTCACCTGGCGGTGCTGCGGGGTGCGGAACGCCCGGCCGAACCCGGGACAATCGAGCAGGCACTGCCGAGCCAGCTCACCACGTTCGTCGGGCGGGAGGCGGAGCTCAAGCGCGTTGGGGAGTTGCTCGGTGAGCGAAGGCTGATCACGCTCACCGGCCCTGGAGGAGCGGGCAAGACGCGGTTGGCGATCGAGGCTGCGGGTCGTCTCGACGGCGAGGTGCGCTTCGTTGAGCTGGCCGGTCTGGCCGACGGTGCGGACGTACCGCAGGCGGTGCTGAGCGCTCTCGGCCTGCGCGATGCGGGCCTGCGCGCCCCGGCCGAGCCGAGCCGCCATCCAACCGACCGGCTGGTCGAGGCGCTGGCCGAGCGGCGGCTGCTGCTCGTGCTCGACAACTGCGAGCATGTCATCGCCGACGCGGCCCGGCTGGCCGCACGGCTGCTGAGCGCGTGCCCGGCGCTGCGCGTCCTGGCCACCAGTCGCGAGCCGCTCGGGCTGGCCGGTGAGGCGTTGTGCCCATTGTCCGGGCTCACCCTGCCGCCGCCCGACGTGTCGGTGCTGGACGTCGACGACTACGCCGCGGTCAGGCTGTTCGCCCAGCGGGCCGCCGACGTCGCGCCCGACTTCACCATCACGCCGGCCACCGTCGAGGTGGTGCTGCGGATCTGCCGTAGCCTCGACGGCCTGCCGCTGGCGATCGAGCTGGCCGCCGCGCGGCTGCGGGCGCTGCCCGTCGCCGAGGTGGCCGCCCGTCTCGACGATCGGTTCCGGCTGCTCTCGGTGGGCAGCCGGGCCGCGTCGCCGCGACATCGCACACTCCGGGCCGTGGTCGAGTGGAGTTGGGACCTGCTCGACGACGCCGAACGGCGGCTGGCCCGCCGGCTGACCGTCTTCGCCGGCGGTGCCACGCTGGAGGCGGCCGGGCGAGTCTCCGGCCTGCCCACCGCCGAGTTCGTCGACGCGCTGACCGGTCTGGTCGACAAGTCCTTCGTGGAAATGACCGGTGGTCGTTATCGGATGCTCGAGACGGTCCGCGCCTTCTGCGCCGAGCGTCTTACCGAGGCTGGCGAGGCCGACCAACTTCGCCGCGCCCACGCGGCGTACTTCCTTGAGTTCGCCTGGATCGCCAGCGACCACCTGCGGCGAGCGGAACAGTTGCACTGGTTGCGACGGCTCGACGCTGAGCGGGACAACCTGCATGCGGCGCTGCGCCGTGCCACCGCGGCTGGTGACGCGTCCGAAGCCGCCGGGTTGGTCGCTGCCCTGTCGTTCTACTGGTGGCTGCGCGGCATGCGCGGGGAAGGGGCCCGGTTCGCCGCCGACGTCCTCGACGTGCTCGGCGCCAAAGCGCCGCCGGGTCTGGTCGAGGAATTCGCCCTCTGCGTCTACAACGCCTCGCTCGCCGGTTCTGGCCACCTGCCGTCGCTCGGAACGCAGGGGTCCGTGATCCGCAGCCTGGAACGGCCGCCTCGACAACCGTTCCTCCTGTATCTGTCGGGGATCTCGACGGGGCCGCCGTCCGGCGGAGCTGAGCACATCGACGAACTGATGCGGGAGCTGCGGCGGCTGGTCGGGCCGGATGTGTGGATCAACGCGCTCGGCGCGATGGGAAGCGGCTCGGCGCAGATGTGGGGTGGCCAGTGGGACCGGGCCAACACCACGTTGGTCACCGCGCTTGACGGCTTCCGAAGCGCCGGGGACCGGTGGGGATCCATGATCACACTCGGTGCGCTCGGTGAACTCGCCGCCTGGCAGGGTGATCCGGAGGCCGCGGGCGCTCACATGGATCAGGCCATGGGATTTGCCGAGGAACTCGGATCGGCCGTCGACCAGGCCGACATGTTGCGTACCCGGGGCGAGATCAGGCTGCGCACCGGCGACCTCGCCGGGGCGCGCGATGATTTCGCCGCTGCACTGCTCCTCGCGCAGCGCAGCGGTGCACCGGAGTTCGTTGCTGCGGCCCGGCTCGGCCTCGCCCAGGTGGCACGGCTGCACGGAGATCTCGTCGAGGCGAGGCGGTTCTGCGACGAGGCGTTGGCCGGCGGGCTCACCGGCTGGTACGTCGGCGAGGCCACGCGTACGGAGATCTTGCTCGTCCTCGAGCAGATCACCGAAGCGGAGAAAGCCGGGCCTGGCGCGCCGCCGTCAGCCGACGGTGCGTGACCCGTCAGCGCCCGACGGCACCGTGGGGGCATGACGACATTCGAGGTGGTCGCCGAGGGTCTGGGCAAGCGGTACGGCCCAACCCGCGCGCTGGACACGTTTGACCTGACCGTACCGACCGGCACGGTGTACGGACTGCTGGGACCGAACGGCGCCGGGAAGACGACGGCCGTACGAATCCTTGCCACACTGCTGCGCTTCGACACCGGCAGGGCGACCGTGGCGGGGTTCGACGTGCTGCGCCAGCCGCACGAGGTGCGTGCCCGGATCGGCCTGACCGGGCAGTACGCCGCAATCGACGAGACCCTCAGTGGCCGGCAGAACCTGGAGTTGTTCGGCCGGTTGTTCCGGCTCGGCCGACGGGCAGCCCGCCAACGAGCCGGCGAACTGCTGGACCGGTTCGGGCTCGACGAGGCGGCGGGTCGGTCCGCTGGTGAGTATTCGGGTGGGATGCGCCGTCGGCTGGATCTCGCCGCCAGCCTGATCCGCACGCCGCGCGTGCTCTTCCTCGACGAGCCGACGACCGGCCTGGACCCGCGCAGCCGCAACCAGGTGTGGGACCTGGTCCGCGCCCTGGTCACGGACGGGACGACGGTGCTGCTCACCACGCAGTACCTGGAGGAGGCCGATCAGCTCGCCAACCGGATCTCGGTGATCGACGCCGGGCGGGTGGTGGCCGAGGGCTCACCGGACGAGCTGAAGTCGATGACCGGCGGTGACCGGATCGAGGTGGTGGTGCGCGACGCGGCCGACCTGACCCAGGCTGTCCGCATCGTCGCGTCGATCTGCGGGCTGGAGCCCGAGCGCGATCCGGAGGTTCGGCGACTCAGCGTCCCGGTGGCCGACCGGGTGGCCGGGCTGGTCGACGTCGTACGGGCGTTGGACGACGCGGGGATCGTGGTCGAGGACATCGGCCTGCGGCGCGCGACGCTGGACGAGGCGTTCCTGCACCTGACCGGGCACCGGCCGGACGAAGCCCGCCAGCCCGTCGGCGCCGGCCGGAAGGCGGACGTGGCATGACGGCAGCGATCGCCGATGGTTGGACGATGACCAGGCGAAACATGATCCACGTGATCCGCGGGCCGGAGGAGTTGATTCTCTACTTCTCGCTGCCGATCATGTTCGTCCTGGTTTTCGGGTATGTCTTCGGCAGTGGCATGCAGGTGCCGGGTGGCGGCAACTATCGGGAGTTTCTGCTGCCCGGGGTCTTCGTGATGACGATGCTGTATGGCCTTGGCGCCACCGCGACCGGCGTGGCGCTGGACCTCAGCCGAGGTGTCGTCGACCGGTTCCGGTCGATGCCGATGGCCCGGTCCGCCCTGATGACCGGCCGCAGTGCGGCCGACCTGCTCCGCGCCCTGCTGGAGATGTCCACCCTGTTGGTCTGTGGCCTGCTCGTCGGGTGGCAGTGGCGACATGGCGTCGGAAAAGCTTTGCTCGCCGTCGGGCTCCTCCTGCTGCTGCGAGTGGCGATCACCTGGATCGGGATCTACCTGGCGCTGCTGGTTCGCAATCCGGACACGGTCGGGGTGATCGTCTTCCCGGCGGCGTTCCCGCTCACCGCGATCTCCAATGTCTTCGTGTCGCCTGAGCTCATGCCGTCGTTCATCGGTGCGATTTCGGAGTGGAACCCGCTGTCGGCCACCGTCGCGGCAATCCGCGAGCTGTTCGGCAACCCGGGCCTGGGTGGCGACTCCTGGCCCGCGGAGCACGCGATGGTGTTGGCGGTGGTGTGGCCGGTGCTCCTGATCGCGACGTTCGCTCCGCTGGCGGTGCGTCGATACCAGCGGCTGAGTCGCTGACCCCCTGGTCGCCGGTGGCCTGCTCAGGTCACCGGCGCGCGGAGCGCAGCGCGTACCCGGCGGCGCCAGCGGCGAGCACGCCGAAGCCCGCGAGGGTGCTGCCCAGCGGCAGGTTGACCGCGAGCACCAGGCAGCCGACCAGCCCCAGGCCGGCGAGCACCTGGACCGGCAGCCGCCGGCCAGGCTCCCGCCCCAGCGTGAGCGCCGACGCGTTAGTGATCGCGTAGTAGACGAGCACCGTGCAGCTGGAGAAGCCGATCGCGTTTCGTACGTCACCGAGCAGCACCACCAGGATCACCACGGCGGCGACCGCCAGCTCGGCACGGTGCGGCACCTGGTGCACCTGGTGCACGGCGGCCAGCGCACCGGGCAGGTCACGGCGGCGGCCCATCGCGAGCGTGGTGCGGCCGACTCCGGCGACCAGGGACAGCAGCACCCCGGTGACCGCGATCGTGGCCCCGGCGCGCACCACCCAGGCCAGGCCGGGCAGCCCGGCGGCGGTCACCACGTCGACCAGGGGCGCGACGGAACCGGCCAGCCGGTCGGCGCCGAGCACGCCGAGTGTGATCACGGCCAGCACCAGGTAGATCACGAGCACCACCCCGAGCGCCAGCGGCACCGCGCGGGGGATGGTCCGCTGTGGGTCACGAACCTCCTCGCCGAGCGTGGCGATCCGGGCGTACCCGGCGAAGGCGAAGAAGAGCAGCCCAGCGGCGGTGAGCACGCCCCGGGCGGAGCCGCCGGGGTCGGTCAGCCGATCCAGGTGCACCGGCCCGCCCGCCACGCCGACGACCGCGACCAGGGTCAGCACCACGAGCACCAGCGCGACCAGCGCTCTGGTCATGGTGGCCGTCTTGCCGATGCCGCGCAGGTTCACGGCGGTCACCGCGAGCACCGCGCCGACCGCGACCAGCCGGGCCTGTCCCGGCCACAGGTACGCCCCGATGGTCAACGCCATCGCCGCGCAGCTCGCGGTCTTGCCGACAACAAAGCCCCAGCCGGCCAGGAACCCGGAGAACGGCCCGAGGCGCTCCCGGCCGTAGACGTAGGTGCCGCCGGATTCCGGGTAGCGGGCGGCCAGCCGCGCCGAGCTGGTCGCGTTGCAGTAGGCGATGAAACCGGCGAGCACCAGCGCGGGCAGCAGGCCGGCGCCGCCGGCCGCCGCCGCGGCCGGCCCGAAGACCACGAAGACGCCCGCGCCGAGCATCGAGCCCAACCCGATGACAACCGCGTCGGGTACGCCGAGCCGCCGCGCCAGTTGAGCCATGGGCCAAAATCCTAGGTGTACGAGGTGAACGGCCGGTCCCATTCGCGTAGCCGGTCGGGGAGTGGCAGATCATCCCAGGGCGCCCGGTGCAGCAGCCGGTCCAGCAGCAGCCCGAGGAGCAGCCCGGCCACCGAGTCGGTCAGCCAGTGCCAGCCCAGGTAGGTGGTGGTGGTGAGGACGACCAGCGGCGGCACGATGCGGATCACGGTGACGAGTCGGGCGGGCAGTTGCCGGCCGAAGCTGAGGGCCAGCGGGGCGAGGAGCAGCGCGATGACGCCGTACCAGACGATGGCGTTGGCGACGTGCCCCGACGGGTAGGACTGGGCGTATCGGACTGGAAGGTCGTCGTGGAACAGCGGCAGGGTCTGCTCGGGCGTCAGGAACGGCTCTTTGACGCTGGCGCTCGGTGCCGCCCGGGCCGTCCAGACCTTGAGCGGACCGATCGTCAGGTAGGTCAGCACGAACCCGACCACCGGCGGCAGGATCGGCCGCACCGACCGCAGCCGGACGGCCAGCAACACGCCCAGCCCGGCGGCGATCAAGGTCAGCGGGGTGCCCTGGCCGAGCAGGTTGAACACCCGGGCCACCCAGTAGGCGACCGTCGGGCGGTGCCCGTCGGCCCAGTCGGCGACCGCCCGGTCCAGCCCGAAGAGCTGGTCGGCGGTGAGCGCCACCGTCAACCCGACCAACCCGACCAGCAGCAGCGCGTCGAACCACCAGCCGGCCGGGCGGACAGGCCGTAGCCGCAGGTCACGTCGTACCGCCGTGGGTTTGGGCACGCGACCACGCTACCGGCCCGACGCGAGGCTGTGGCGTCCCGCGCTGTGTGCCCAGCCACGATGAGAGGCGGATGCGGGGGGCACCAGTCATGCTTGTGCCCGTGCGGATCACATCTGCCCTCGTCGACCCGGCGCTGCTCGACCTGCCCTGGTCGACACCGCTGGAGGAGTGGCCTGCCCAACATCTGGTGGCCTTGCCGCAGGGCATCTCCCGACACATCGTCCGGTTCGTCCGGCTCGGTGAGTACGTCTACGCGTTCAAGGAGACTCGCGAGCGGATCGCCGAGCGGGAGTACGACCTGCTCCGGGCCCTGGAGCGGATCGACTTTCCCTCGGTCGAGGCGGTGGCGGTCGTCGCCGACCGGCAGACCGAGGACGGGGAGCCCCTCGAATCGGTGTTGATCACGCGGCACCTGCAGTTCTCGCTGCCGTACCGGGCGCTCTTCTCGCACACCCTGCGGTCGGAGACGATGAGCCGACTGCTCGACGCGCTCGCCGCTCTGATCGTGCGGATGCACCTGACCGGCTTCTTCTGGGGCGACTGCTCGCTGTCGAACACGCTGTTTCGCCGGGACGCGGGCGCCTTCGCCGCCTACCTGGTGGACGCGGAGACGGGCGCGTTGCACAACTCGCTCTCCAACGGGCAGCGCGGTGAGGACCTGGAGATCGCCCGGGTGAACATCTTCGGCGAGGCGTTGGACCTGCAGGCCGCCGGCCTGCTGCACGAGTCCATCGACCCGGAGGTGGTCTCCGAGGAGGTCGTGCAGCGCTACGAGCGGCTCTGGCACGAGATCACCTACGAGCAGGCCATCGAGCGGGAGGCCCGGCACGACATCGAGGGTCGGATTCGCCGCCTCAACGAGCTGGGCTTCGACGTGGCCGAGGTGGCCATGTCGTCCATCGACGATGGTCGTTTCCTGGTCCGTCCGAAGGTTGTCGACGCCGGTTACCACACCCGGCGGCTGCTGCGGCTGACCGGTCTGGACGCTGAGGAGAACCAGGCGCGGAAGCTGCTCAACGACCTGGACGCCTATCGGGCGGAGAGCGACCTGACCGATGAGCAGCAGGCCGCGCACCGCTGGCTCACCGAGGTCTTCGAGCCGGTGGTCCGGGCCGTTCCCGCGCATCTGCGCCGCAAGCTGGAGCCGCAGGAGCTGTTCGCGCAGATCATCGAGCACAAGTGGCTGCTCTCCGAGCAGGCCGGCCGGGACGTCGGGATGCGCCACGCGGTCCAGTCGTACCTGGCCGACGTGCTGGTGCACCGCCCCGACGAGCAGGCCGTCCTCGGCGTGGAAGTCCCCAGCCTGAGCTGAGACCCAGCCTGGTTGTCCGGGGTCCGGCTTGCTCATACGGTTGCCTCGTCGGCTCGGCGACCGGACTATCTGGGCCGCTGCCTTTGGAGCTGATGTCGTAGACGATTCAGCCCTGGTCGGTTGAGTCGGTCGGCTCGGCTGGGCCCGCGCTCCTGGGTTGCTAAGGCGCTCGTCATCTGGTCATGTCGGGTGCACGAGGACGCCGGTGACGAGACTGATGTCGTAAACGATTCAGCTCCAAAGGCTCTCTAGGTGCACTGTCGAGCTGCCCCACACGTGGGCAGGCTGCGGCCATGTGCCGACACCGAGCGTGCGGAGTTGGACCCACCCCGCCTACCGGTCGGCTACGCTTCCCGCCCGCTGCCCGGCTGCTCGCTCGCCTGTCTGCCCCGAATCTGGGGCAGCTCGACAGGCCCCCGGCGTCACTCCACCCAGGAGCCGCCGCGCAGCACCCGTACCACGTTCAGGTCGGTGTCCAGCACGACGAGATCGGCGCGAAGGCCCACCTGTAGGGCTCCCAACCGGTCGCCCAGGCCGATGGCCCGCGCCGGGGTGGTGGCCACCATCCGCGCCGCGTCGGAGATCGGGATTCCGGCATTCACGGCGTGCCGCAGCGCAGCGTCCATGGTCAGGGTGCTGCCGGCGATCGCCCCGTCGCGGGCGAGTCGGGCCACCCCGTCGGCCACGGTGACAGCCTGGCCGCCCAGCTCGTACTCGCCGTCGGGCATTCCGGCGGCGGCCATCGCGTCGGTGATCAGCGCGGCCCGGTCCGGGCCTGCGGTCGCGGTCGCGAAGGTCAGCGTGCCGTCGTGCAGGTGCACCCCGTCGGCGACCAGCTCACAAGTCACGGTGGGCGCGTCGAGCAGGGCGACCACCGGCCCCGGCTCGCGGTGATGCACGGGCCGCATGCCGTTGAAGAGGTGGGTGCCGACACTGGCGCCGGCGGCGACCGCGGCGCGGGTCTGCTCGTACGTTGCGTCGGTGTGGCCTACCGCCGCCACCACCCGCTGCGCGGTGAGCAGCTTGATCGCCTCCAGTGCGCCATCGCGCTCCGGAGCGAGGGTGACCATCCGGATCGCGCCCCGGCCCAGCTCGATCAGCTCGGCCAGCTCGTCGGTCGACGGGTCGCGCAGGTACTCCGGGTTCTGCGCACCACAGCGGGTGGCGGAGAGGTAGGGCCCTTCGAAGTGGACCCCCGCCAGCACACCCTCGTCGACCAGCGGGGCGAACGCCTCGGTGGCCGCGCGCATCAGCGGGAAGGGCGCGCTGACCAGGCTGGCCAGCAGGGTGGTCGTGCCGTGTGCGAGGTGGAAGTCGGCCGCCGCCCGGGCCTCGTCGGCATCCCCGGTGGTGAAGGTGTGCCCACCACCGCCGTGTGTGTGCATGTCGACGAAGCCGGGCAGGATCCAGTGCCCGTCACGGACCGACGGATACTCGGCCACCGCGGTGATCCGATCCCCGTCCCACTCGACGCAGCCCTGGCGGATGACACCGGTCGGGGTCACCACTCGGCCGTTCACCCGTACGGTCATCGAATCTCCTGGTGGTCACGGACGCCCACGGCGTCCAGAGCGAGCAGGGCAGCGCCGAGGCAGCCGGCCTCGTCGCCGAGGGCTGCCGCGACCAGCTGCGGCTCCCGGTGGAAGGTCATCCGCTCGTGCAGCGCCGCCCGCAGTGGGGTCAGCAGCCGGTCCCCGGCCTGGGCCAGGCCGCCGCCGAGCACGATCGTCGCCACGTCGAACAGCGCCTGCCCGGTGGCGAGGCCGTCGGCGAGCGCCTCGACCGCCTCCTGCCAGACCTGGCTGGCGAGCGGTTCGCCGGCTGCGGCCCGCTCGGCCACCTCGGCCGCCGTCACCGGAGCGTCGGCTGTCCCGCCGGCCAGGTCGGCGTAGCGCCGGCCGATCGCGGCGGCCGAGGCGATCGCCTCCAGGCAGCCGGGTCGACCGCAGCCGCAGCGCGGGCCGTCGGGCCGTACCAGGATGTGGCCGATCTCCCCGGCGGCGCCGTGGGCGCCCGCGGCGGCCGTGCCGTCGACCACGTGCGCAGCGGCGATACCGGTGCCGATCGCCACGAAGAGCACGTTCCCGGTGCCGCGCCCGGCACCGAGCCGGGCCTCGGCGAGACCACCGACACGCACGTCGTGGCCGAGCGCCGCCGGCAGGCCGAGCCGCCGCACCGCCAGGTCCCGCAGGGGTACGTCCCGGAAGCCCACGTTCGCCGACCAGACCGCGACCCCGCGCGCCTCGTCCACCACCCCGGGGACGGCGATGCCGATCGCGATCGGAGCGAACCCGTCGGCGC
Source organism: Micromonospora sp. NBC_01638 (assembly GCF_045209745.1). Lineage (NCBI taxonomy): Bacteria > Bacillati > Actinomycetota > Actinomycetes > Micromonosporales > Micromonosporaceae > Micromonospora > Micromonospora sp. NBC_01638. The sequence continues at coordinate 1,789,699 of NZ_CP109273.1, read as the reverse complement.
GGGCCTTGTCGGCCAGCCCTTCGGCTATGTCGAGGATGGTGTGGACCACGGCGGCCGGGCCCCGCGCGGCGTCGGTGGGGTGCCGCTCGGTGCGTACCGCGACGCCGTCCGGCCGAACCAGGGCGCACTTCATGCCGGTGCCGCCCACGTCCAGCGCGACGACGATCTGGTCGGTGCCCACGGTGTCGCCGTCGCTCACGTCAGCACCACCGACCGGCTCAGGTGTCGGGGCGCGTCGGGGTCGAGGCCCCGGCTGGTCGCCAGCGCGACCGCGAAGCGCTGGGCCAGGATCAGGTCGGCCATCGGGTCGACCGGGGTCCGGCCGGAGGACCAGCTGCCCAGGACCGTGCGCCAACCGTGCGTGCGGCTGTGCACGAAAGCTGCGCCGGTGGCCGCCACATCCTCGGGTAGCCCGTCGGGCAGCTCGCCGAACGCCCAGACCAGGCGGCCGGGCGCGGCCTGCTCGCGGCGGGCCGCGTACGCCATCGCCATGAACCACGACGTGCCGCAACCGACGACGGCGACCCGCTCACCGGGGCGCGGCAGGTCAGCATGGACGACGCCGGCCAGTTCGGCCGCCTCCCGCCAGCAGTCGGGTTGGCTCGCGATCTCCGCGTCCACGTACGCCATGGGAACTCCTCGCAGGGGCGATCGGTGCGCAATACGGCTCGTTAGACCCGCATTTCGCGCGTTATTCTGCGCGAGCGCGAGTGGCCGTGGCAACCGACCGGCCGATCGCGCAGGTCAGTCTTTTGCGCCAGCCTAGTTTCGCGCACTAGTGTGCACGCAATCAATCACCGTCCGTGCAGTTACTGGGAGGAGGGCCCCCGCGGTGGACCGGTATGCCAGATGGAACGCCCTGCTCGAGATGCTGACCGACAACGGCCGGGTCAGCGTCGAGGCCGCAGCCGAGCGGTTGGACGTCTCCCAGGCCACCATCCGGCGTGACTTCGACCAGCTCGCCCAGCAGCAGATGATCACGAGGACCCGGGGCGGCGCCGTCGCGAACGGTGTCTCGTATGACCTGCCACTGCGCTACAAGACGGCCAAGCACTCGGCGGAGAAGCAGCGGATCGGCGCGGCCGCCGCCGCGCTCGTCACGCCGGGCACCGTGGTCGGCCTGAACGGCGGCACCACCAGCACTGAGGTGGCGAGGGCGCTCGCCGTCCGACCGGACCTGAACACCAGTGCCGAGGGTGCGCAGCTCACCGTGGTGACCAACGCGTTGAACATCGCCAACGAGCTGCTGGTCCGGTCCCGGATGAAGGTCGTGGTGGCCGGCGGGGTGGTACGCCCGAAGTCGTTCGAACTTGTCGGACCGCTGGGCGGGGCGCTGCTGCGCGAGGTCACCCTGGACGTCGCGTTGCTCGGCGTGGACGCGATCGACCCGCAGCTCGGCGCCGCCGCCCACCACGAGGGGGAGGCGGCCATGAACAACCTGATGGTGGCCCGAGCCAAGCGCGTGGTGATAATCGCCGATTCGTCCAAGTTGGGCGGTCATGCCTTCGCCCGGATCTGCCCGGTGGAGCGGGTGGAGACGCTGGTGACCGACTCCGGCGCCGCCCCCGAGGTGGTGGACGCGTTCCGCGTTGCCGGCGTGCACGTCATCTGCGCCTGAGCGGTCACGTTCCGTCGAGGAGGTAGCCCGATCGGCGCGTCGATGCATACCGCGTACTGCGCGTGTCTGCATACCGCGTATGGTGTCGGCTGTCACGCCCATCCATCGGGGGAGGTGCAGCTTGCCAGCTGTCCTGGAGATCGAAGGTCTACGTAAGACGTACAAGAGTCGTCGACGCGGCACCCGCAACGCGCTCGACGGCTTCGACATGCGGGTCGACGCGGGGCAGGTGCACGGCTTCCTGGGCCCCAACGGGTCCGGCAAGACCACCACGCTGCGTACCCTGCTCGGCCTGATCCGGCCCGACGGCGGTCGGATGGCGCTGCTGGGGCACGAGGTCCCCGACGCGCTGTCCGCAGTCGCCGGTCAGGTCGGCGCGATCGTCGAGAGCCCGCAGTTCTTCCCGCACTTCTCGGCACGGGACACGCTGTCCCTGCTGGCCGGAGCGGGCGAGGTGCCGCAAACCCGGGTCGACGAGGTGCTGGAGCTCGTCGGGCTGCGCGACCGGTCCGGCGAGCGGGTCAAGACGTACTCGTTGGGCATGAAGCAGCGGCTCGCCGTGGCCTCGGCCCTGCTGAAGAACCCGAAGCTGCTCATCCTCGACGAGCCGGCCAACGGCCTCGACCCGGGCGGCATCCGGGAGATGCGCACGCTGATGCGCACCCTCGCCGAGTCCGGGATGACCGTGGTGCTGTCCAGCCACATCCTCGGCGAGATCCAGCTGATCTGCGACTCGGTCACCATCATCTCGCTGGGCCGGCGGGTCGCGTTCGGCCCGGTCGACGAGGTGCTCGCGCAGCACTCGTCCGGTGCGGTGCGGATCCGGCTGGAAGCGGTCAGCGACCTGCCGGCGGCCACCGAGGCGCTCACCCAGGCGGGGATCCGGGTGACCGGCCACCCGGACCACCTGATGCTGGCCGGCGTCGACAAGCCGGCCTCGGTGACGCGGCTGCTCGCCGAGCGCAACCTCTACGTCAGCGAGTTGGCTCCGATCGCCGTCGATCTGGAGAGCGTCTTCCTCGAACTGACCGCCACCGCGCCGGTACCCGGGCAGCACCGGCAGGTCGACGAGTCCATGAAGGTCGGTGGGACGGGTCAGCCCGGTGCCGCCGGGGGAGGGTGGGGCGCGTGAGCCTCTTTCGTACGGAGCTGCGCCGGCTCGCCAAGCGGCGCTTCACCCGCTATATGACACTGCTCGGCCTGCTGGTGCTGGCCGCGGTGGTGGTCGGGGTGTTCTTCACCAACCAGAAGATCGATGCCGGCCAGCTCGCCAAGGCCGAACGTCAAGCCGACCAGCAGTACCAGGAGCAGGTGCGCTGGAGCGAGCAGGAGCGCGCCGCGTGCGAGCAGGCCAAGACGGCCGGCACGACGAACGACGGCCGCTACCCGGACGACTGCTCGATGATCACGGCACCGTCCCGGGACCAGATCGAGGCGAGCTGGTTCCTGCCCTCGACGTTCGACTTCAAAGAGACGTTCGCCGAGACGCTGATCCCGTTCGCGGCGATCCTCGCCCTGGTCGGGTTCGTCATCGGCGCGTCCTTCGTCGGCGCCGAGTGGAGCACCGGCGGCATGATGAACCTGCTGCTCTGGCGACCCAAGCGGCTCACCGTGCTGCTCACCAAGCTGGCCGCGCTGCTCACCGGCATCCTGGCGGTGACGCTGCCCGCCGCGGTGCTCTGGTTTGCCGGGTTCTGGGCGGTTGCCTCGTTCCGGGGCAGCACCGAAAAGATGACCTCCGGGGTCTGGCAGTCGTTCATGCTGACCGGGGTACGCGGTGTGGTGCTGGTGTTGGTGCTCACCACCGTCGGTTTCGCCCTCGCCTCACTGGGTCGGCACACCGCGATGGCACTCGGCGGCGTGGTGGCGGTGATGGTGGTCGGCCAGTTCGGCCTGGGCATCCTGCTGTCGATGGCGAGCGTGCGGTTCGCCGAGGCATGGCTGCTGCCCACGTACGCGCTGGCCTGGATGACGAAGACGGTCACCCTCCAGGACTGGAACTCCTGCCGCGCGAACTACTACGGGGAGTGCGAGCCGGCCACCCTGGACATCACCTGGCAGCAGTCCTCCGTGCTGTTCTCGGTCGGGTTGGTGGTGATCCTCGGAGCGGCGCTCTGGGCGATGCGCCGCCGCGACATCTCCTGACCAGAGCGACGCGACGCGGCCGGCCCGGCCGTCGGGATTCCCGGCGGCGCAGGGCCGGCCGCGCCGCTTGCTGCGACCCTGGTCGACCCTGGTTAGGCTGAACGCCATGCCCGCCGACACCACCCCGACCGCCCCCGAGCCGTCCACCGACGCTCACCCGGGTGTCGCGGTGACCGGTGGGCCCACGGTCCCGACTCCCCGGCCGGCACCTTTCGTCGAAAGCACCGACGACCCCGCGCCGGACGACGAAGCAGACGCCGAGCCCAGCGCGCCAGCGGCCCAGCTGACTGAGCGGGAACGGGCCATCCTCGCCTTCGAGCAGCAGTGGTGGCGGCACGCCGGCGCCAAGGAGCAGGCCGTCCGGGACACCTTCGGGGTCTCCTCGACCCGGTACTACCAGTTGCTCAACGGTCTGCTGGACAATCCGGCTGCGCTTGTCGCCGACCCCCTGCTGATCGGTCGGCTCCGCCGGCTGCGTTCGTCGCGCGCCCGCAACCGCCGCCGCTGACGGCACCGTACCCCTGCTCGGGCATTTGGCCTGTTCCTCCCGTTGGCGGCTCCGCTTCCGGTCTTCCCGCCCTGGACGGCGGACCTACCGCATGCCGGCTGGCCAGGCGGGTAGGCGGGAGGCGTCCCGAGGTCGCCACGCGACCCCGGACTCAGGAAGGGAGCGGGGTATGACGGCAACGAACCAGAGCGGGCGAGGACAGCAGGTCCGACAGGGGGCCTCCCGGGTCGGCCAGCAGGCCACGCAGGCCGGGGGTCAGGTCGCCCACACCGCCGCCGAACAGGGCGGGCACGTGGCCGCAGAGGCGCGGCGACAGGCCCAGCAGTTGACCGGCCAGGCCACTGGGCAACTTCGGGATCAGGCGCAGACGCAGCAGCGGCGGGCCGCCGAGGGCCTGCGCGACCTGGGCCGAAACCTGGGGTCGATGGCTGAGAAGGACGGCGATTCCGGGCTGGCCGGTCAAGCGGTACGCCGGGCGGCCGACGCCGCCCAGCAGACCGCCGGGTGGCTCGACGAACGCGAGCCGGGTGAAGTGCTCGACGAGGTACGCACGTACGCGCGGCGCCATCCGGGGACGTTCCTCGCGGGCGCAGCGGTGGCCGGGCTGCTGGTCGGGCGGCTCACCCGTGGCCTGACCGCGCCGCCCTCGGGCAACGGTCAGGGTGGGAGCGCGTCCGGCGCTCCGCCGCCCGCGCAGGGCGCACCGGCGGATGCCGATCAGCAGGCGTACGTGGGGACGGCACGGGCGCAGAACGTCTCGCCCGCCGGTCGACCCGCGCCGGACGTGCCCGGCGGGGTGGCCCCGTGAGCGCCCCCGAGAAGGAACGGACCCAGGCATCGGTCGGCGATCTGCTGGGCGATGTGACCCGGGACGTTTCCACCCTGGTGCGCAAGGAGGTCGAGCTGGCCAAGGCCGAGCTCCGCGAGGAGGTCAGCCAGGCCGGTAAGGCTGGTGGCATGTTCGGCGGTGCCGGGCTGGCCGGATTCCTGGCGGTGCTCTTCGTGTCGTACGCCATCTGGTGGGGGCTGTCCAACACGATGGACCAGGGATGGGCGGCGCTGATCGTCGCGGTCCTCTGGGCCGCCGTGGCCGGTGGTCTCTTCATCAACGCCCGGACCCAGCTGAAGCGGGCACGTGCGGTTCTGCCCCGGACAAAGCAGACTGCCCGGGAGTTGCCGGACGCCCTGCGGGGCCGGTGAACGAGTCGGGAGGGAACAGGTCATGTCCAGTGATCCGGATCGGATCCGGCGGGAGATCGAGACCACCCGCAACGAGTTGAGCAATGACGTCGACGCCCTGACCGACAAGGTCAACCCGCGTCGGATCGCCGGTGACCGGGCCGGGCAGGCCCGCGGCGCGTTCACCCGAGCGAAGGAGAAGATGATGGGCAACTCGCACCATCTCGGGCAGGAAGCTGGCCAGCGAATGTCCTACGCGGCCGGCTCGGTACGCGCCGAGACCCGTTCGCTCGGGCAGCAGTCCCGCGAGCAGGCTGAGGGCAACCCGATGGCCGCTGGCCTGGTCGCCTTCGGCGTCGGCCTGCTGGCCGCCTCGCTGATCCCACCGAGCGGGCGTGAGCGGCAGCTCGCCGGACGGGCGCGGGGCATGGTCAGTGAACACTCCGATCAGCTGCGCGAGCAGGCGAGCCACGTCGGCCACCAGATGCAGGACAACCTGCGGGGGCCAGCGCAGCAGGCGGCACAGTCGGTGCGGTCCACCGCCCAGCAGGGTGCGTTCGCGGTGCGCGACCAGGGTCGCTCTGCCGCCGGTCAGGTCCAGGGGCAGGCGCATGCGGCCGCCGATGACCTTCGGCAGCGCTGACCCGAGCGCGGCGGGGCCGGCGCCGGTGATGCGGGTACGCTCCGCGTCCGCGCCGGCCCCGGGCCGACCGGTCAACGAGGACCTGGTCTTCCGGTTCGGCCCGCTGGTCGGTGTCCTGGATGGCGCGACCGTGCCGGAGGGTTTCGACACCGGCTGCGTGCACGGGCCGGAGTGGTACGTCCGGCACCTGGCCGCCCGGCTCGGCGTCGCTGAGGCGTCCCGCCCGGCGGCCCGGCTGACCAGCAACCTGGCCGCGGCCATCCTCGCAGTGCGCGCCGACCACGGCGGGCAGTGCGACCTCGACCATCCCGGCACCCCGTCCAGCACGGTCTGCCTCCTGCGAGACTGCGGGGACCAGGTGGATTACCTGGTGCTCTGCGACAGCCCACTGGTTCTGGACGCTGGCGGTCAGGTCAGCGTGGTGACCGACAACAGGCTGGACGTGGCGATGGCTGAGCTGCGGGAGACGGTAGCCACCGTGCCCGGCGGCGGGGCGGACCCGGTCACCCGGTTCCGGCACGCCGTGAGTGTGCAGCGGGAGCGGATGAACCGCACCCACGGCTACTGGGTGGCGGCCTCCGACCCGGACGCGGCCTTCCACGCGGTGACCGGGACGATGCCCCGGCGAGGTCCGACGGCGCTTCGCCGGGCGGCCCTGCTCAGTGACGGCGCGTCCAGCGCGGTGGAGCAGTTCGGGCTGACCGACTGGGCCGGTCTGCTGGATCTGCTCAGCGCCGACGGGCCGGGCGCGTTGCTCGACCGGGTCCGGGACGCCGAGCGTGACCACCCTGATCGGCTGCGCCGGCACAAGCCCACCGACGACGCCTCGGTGGTGTTCTGCGACTTCAGGCCGACGAACCGAGCACCAACGGTTGACAACAGAGCGTGAGGAGTGACACCCGGGCCGCCTGACCGGCCGGTACCGATAGCCGGACCGCCAGTGCATCGCCATTGGGGTGGACTTCGGCCAATGAGGGCGGCAGACTGCGGCACGTGGCGGGTGCGGTCCGGTTGGAGCCGGTGGACGAGCAGAACCTGGAGCCGTTGCTCTCCGTAGCGGCTGCCGAGGCGGAGCCCTGTGATGTCATGCCTCCGGTCGAAGCTCCCGCTGGCTGGTCGCTCGCCCGCCGCGAGGCGTTCCGAGAGTTCCACCGGGCGAGCTTCGACGGGCTGAACGGCCCGACTCGCACCCAGATGTACGCGATCCTCGTCGGCGGCGAGGTGGTGGGCATGGTGCGGATGACGCGCTGTGACGAGCCCGGCACGGTCGAGACCGGGATGTGGCTCGGTCGGTCGGCACGTGGCCAGGGGATCGGCGCGTCCGCGCTGCGGGAGCTGTTGAACGCCGCCGCTCGGGCGGGCATGCGGGCCGTGGTGGCCGAGACGACCCGGGACAACGTCGGTGCTGTCGCCGTGTTGAAGAAGTGCGGGGCCACCCTGCACGACAAGGGCGGCAAGGTGCGCGCCGAGATCTGCCTGGATTCGACGCCGCCCGTGCTCTGATCACTCCCGGTTGGCGGCGTACGCGGCCAGCCAGGCGACCTGGGCTGGGTCCAGCGACGGGCGTACCCGTGCCCGCGCGCTCGCCACGTGCTCGGCAGTGACGGTGGCGGCAGCCAGCGACTCCCGCATGGCGGCCAGTGCCGCCTCCCGGATCAGCGCCGCGCAGTCCGCCGCGGAGAAGCCGGTCAGCTCGTCGCCGAGGACGACCAGGTCGACGTCCGGTGCCAGCGGCACCTGCCTTGACGCGGCCCGCAGGATCTCCGCGCGGGCAGGCCCGTCCGGCGGCGGCACGTAGACCAGCCGCTCCAACCGGCCCGGCCGCAGCAGCGCCGGGTCGATCAGGTCCGGCCGGTTCGTCGCGCCGACCACCACCACGTTGCGCAGCGTCTCCACCCCGTCCAGTTCGGTGAGCAGCGCGGCGACCACCCGGTCCGTGGTCCCTCCGTCGGTGGCCTGGCCGCGTACCGGGGCCAGCGCGTCCACCTCGTCCAGGAAGATCAGGGTGGGGGCCGCCTCCCGGGCCCGACGAAACAGCTCGCGGACCCCGCGTTCGCTCTCGCCGACCCATTTGGAGAGCAGTTCCGCGCCCTTCACCGACAGCACGTTGGCCCGCCCCGACCCAGCCAGTGCGGTGACCAGGTATGTCTTGCCGCAGCCCGGTGGTCCGTAGAGCAGCACGCCGCGCGGCGGTTGCACCCCGAGCCGGGCGAAGGTGTCCGGGTAGGTCAGCGGCCACAGCACCGACTCGGTCAGCGTCTGCTTGACCTCGTCCAGGCCACCCACGTCGTCCAACGTCACCGAGGCCAGATCCAGGGTCGATGCCGCCATCGTGGTCGGCCGGACCACCTCCAGGGCGGCGGTGAAGTCGGCCATCGACACCGTCGGCGTCTCGGCGGACTTCTGCCGCAACGCCGCGCGCACCCCGGCCTCCCGGACCAGCGCGGCCAGGTCCGCCGCGACGAACCCGGGGGTACGCGCGGCCACCTCGTCCAGCCGGACGTCGTCGGCCAGCGGCATCTGCCGGGTCAGCACGGTGAGCTGTTCGCGGCGCAACGCCTGGTCGGGGAGCGGGATGCTGATCCGCAGTGACAGCAGGTCGGGCGCACGCAGTGCGGGGTCGACCGCCTCCGGTCGGCCGGTGGTGCAGACCACGGCGACACCGGCTCGGATGCTCTCCGCGAGCACCTGGCGGAACACCGTCGCCACCGGGCCGGGATCGTCCGCCGGCGCGAGCGCCTCGACGTCCGAGACCAGCAGCACCGCCGGTCCGCCAGCTCGGGCCGCCGTCGCCGCTGCGCGCAACCGGTCGGCGGCGGCCTGGTTGGCCAGCGCGGCCACCTCGGGTGCCCAGAGCGGGTGGACGCAGGCGCCGACCCGGGCGGCGACGGCCCGAACCAGCGCTAACTTCCCGGAGCCGGCCGGGCCGACCAGCAGCACCCCCAACGAGATGGTGGTGCCCAGCCGGCCCAACACCTCCCGGTGGTGGAAGCCGAGGTCGAGCAGCTCGTTCAGCTCCTCGGCCTGGGCCCGCAGCCCGGGCAGCTCGTCGACGTCGGGCGCGTCGTCGGGCGGCTCCACCGCCGGGACCGCGTCAGTCGTCGCGCGCGGCTGGGCCGGCGGGGCGTCGACCGGGGCGGTCCCGCCGTGGGTGGCCGGGCCGTGCTCCCAGGCGATCGACGTGTCCATGGTGACCAGCGCGCCGGCGTCCGGCTCGACCGTGACCACGGTGAGCAGGGTGCTGGTCCAGGCGAAACCGACCGTGTTGGCGAGGCTGCGTCGAGCTGCCTCGACCAGGCTGCGCACCGAGGCGTCCGGCAGCACATCCTGCGGCAGCAGCGACACGTCGTCGCCGGCGGTGAGCACCTTGCCCAGCAGGGCGAGCCGGAGCATCTCCGGGCTGACCGCCGCGACCACCCCCACCGGGCCGGCCAGGATGACCCGGCCCGCGGGGATCAGCGGCACCGGGGACACCCGCACCTGACCGCCGTCACGCAGGCCCAGGTTGCCCAACGTCAGGTCGTCGGCGTACAGCAGGGCGCTGCTGGCGCCCGGCGCGGCCGCCGCCACGATTCCGGCCGTCTCCCGGCGGCCGGCAAGCCGGACCGGGTCGCCGGGGCGCAGCCCCAGCGCGGTGAGCGCCTCCGGGTGCAGCCGCACGATGCCCCGTCGGGCGTCCAGCGCGGCCGGCCGGAGGCTCGCCGTCAGAGTCAGGTCGGGTTGCGCCACCGCCCGACCGTAGCCGCCGGCAGCCAGTCCCGCCGGTCAGCGCCGCGGATCCAACTCGTCCAGCAGCGACGGGTCCCGCCGGATCAGCTCCGCCAACCGGGCCGCCGGGTCCGGGGTCAACCCGTCCGGGCCGGGCACCCAGGCGGGCACCGTCCGACCGGACAGCGGCCAGGCCGGCGGGGGTTCCACCGGGGCCGCCGGGGCCACCGGCCCGACCGTGACGTTCGGTCCGTCCCAGGAGACCCGCAACGGGTACGTACGCCCGGCGTGCTCCACGTGCAGGGTGACCGTCAGCCCGGGATAGGCGCCGACGACCTGGCGGACCGCCTCGGCCACGTCCTCGACCGGCCCCCACCCGGCCACGTCGCCCGGGGCGTCCACACCCGCGTGGCGGGCGTCGTGTCGGCTCGGTCCGGCGTTGCGGGTGTCGCCGCGATGGGGCCCGACCTGGTCCGGTGGTGGTGCGGTGTCGTCACGGTCGTTGGCCCGCCGGCGCAGCGCCTCCTCACGCCGGGCCAGTCGGGCCAGCGTCTCGTCCAGGTCGCCCCTCACCAGATCCACCCCTTCCCGCCTCGGCCGGAGCCGGTTGGCTCAGGCCCTCCTGTCCTGGGTAGCACGGTCCAGCGCGCGGTCCAGGACGACCAGCAGGGCGTCCCGCACCGAGAGCCGGTCCCGGGCGTCGAACTGGACCAGGGGAACCTGGTCACCGATGGCCAGCGCCCAGCGGATCTCGCCGAGTTCCAGGGCCAGCCGACCGTCGAAGGCGTTGACCCCGACCACGAACGGCAGCCCGGCCCGTTCAAAGAAGTCGATCGCCGGAAAGCAGTCGTCCAGCCGTGCGCTGTCCACCACGACCAGTGCGCCGAGCGCTCCCCGGGCGAGGTCGTCCCACATGAAGCCGAACCGGGACTGACCCGGCGTGCCGAACAGGTAGAGCTTCAGGCTGCGGTCGATGGTCACGCAGCCGAAATCCATCGCCACCGTGGTGGTGGTCTTGGTGGACCGGGCACCCGGGTCGTCCACACCGATCCCGGCGGTGGTCATCTCGGCCTCGGTGGTCAGGGGCGCGATCTCGGAGATCGCACCCACGGTGGTGGTCTTGCCCACCCCGAACCCACCGGCGACCAGAATCTTGACCGGGATCGGCGGTGCGGCCGGTTTGCCGACCGGTGGCCGCGTCGACCCCGTGCCGGACGGCGGCTGGTACGGCGGCGGCGGTGCGGTCGGCTGCGGGCTGGCACGCCCGACGATGGGCCCGGTGCCCGGCGACATGCCGTAACGGGCGGCGGCGCTGTTTGCGGCGGGCCCGCCGAGCGGGGCGACCGGTCCTTCAGGAGATCGCACGGAGTCCATCAATCACTCGCAGGATGAGGTTGGGGTCGAAGGCGTCGTCGGCGTCGGTGACGTGCACGTCCAGGTGTCCGGCTGCCCGTAGGTCACCGACCAGGACCCGGGTCACGCCGAAGTGCAGCCGGGTCCGGGCAGAGATCTCGGCCACCGAGATCGGCTCGGCACAGAGCGCGATGATCGCCTGGAATTCCGGTGCCAGCAGGGTGCCGGGCGGGCCGGCCCACCAGCCGCTCTCCGTGCGGGCGGTCACCTGCGTCTCCAGCCCGATCGCCGGGTCGGCACCCGCCACCCGTCCGGAGGTGAGCACGAATGGACGGGGGCCGGACGGCCGACCACCGTCCGGCTCCGGCTCCGGCAGTGTTGGTGTCGCCGCCGCGCCGTCCCCGGTCGGGGGTGGCGTGCGCAGGTACGGGCGGATCCGGACCCGGGGATCCGGGTCCGGATCCCCGCCGGCGACGTCGGGGGTCACTGCTGGACGGCGTTCTTCAACTCGACGATCAGCCGCGGGGTCAGGGCGCCACCGGCCCGCCCGGCGAAGAGCGTCATCTCGTATGCGACGGTGCCCAGGTTCGCCGACCGGTCGGCGACCACCCCGAGTACGGAACCGCTGCTGATCGCGCTGATCAGCAGGTAGCCGTCGGCCATGTCGACGATCACCCGGTTCAGACCGCCGAGCGCGTACCAACTGGCCGCCCCGCCGGCGAGGCTGGTCATCCCGGAGACCACGGCGGCCAACCGCTCCGCGTTGGACCGGTCCTTGATCGCCGACATGGCCATCAGCAGGCCGTCCGAGGAGACCGCGATCGCCTCCAGGACCCCGGCGGTGCTGGAGGTGAAGGAGTCCAGCAGCCAGTTGAACGTACGGGCCTCCGGGCTGAGGTCCCCGCTGGCACTGGGCTGGCTCTGGTCGACGTTGTCGTGCAGGAAGGGGCTGGTCACCGTGATGATCCTTCTTCGTTCCGGCGGTCTGGGCTGACTTCGCGGAGAGCGCGGGCGACGCCCGCCTCGAACTCGGTGATGAGATTGCGGACCTCGGCCGGGTTACCGAGGTGCGTACTGGGTGGCTGGCACGCCGGGACGGCGGTGAGGTTCGCCCCCGGCACCCGTCGGCTCAGTCGGGGCCGACTCTGGGTGGCATCGGCCGAGCCAGCGCTATCCGCCACCGTGGGGCCGGCGCCGCCGGGTGTGCTCGGCAGGTCGACGCTCGGCGGCGCCGCGGCCGACCCGGCACTGGCCGCCTCGGCCCGGCGTACGCCGGCCTGGAACGCCTCGACCAGCGCGCGGGCGGCGGCGGGGTCCGCGCCGGTGGCGTCCACCGGCCGGGTCGAAGCGGCGGCGGCGTGCAGGCTGGCTCCGGGCACCCGCTGCCGGACCCGCGGCCCGGACGGCGTGCCCGATGGTTCCGGACCCTCGGGGGTGGGAGCGGTCTGCTCCGGTTGACCGGCGTCGAACGCGTTCCAGGACGGTCCGGCCCCCAGGCTGCGGGTGGCCCGGCTGAGCAGGTCCGAGTCGAAGCGCGCCGGCGTGGCCACGGCTGCCGTGAGGGACAGCGTGCCGGGGTCGGGGGTTGCCGCCGTACGGCGGTCTCGTTCCGGCACCGCGGCCCGGGCCACGGTGGCCCCGGCCCGGTCGGCGCGGCGCAGCACCAGTGACGCCGACGGGATCTCCAGGTGTGCGGTCACCCCACCACCGACGGTCCCGGCCAGGCCCACCTCCCAGCCGTGGCGGCGGGCCAACCGGCCCACCACGAAGAGACCGAGCACCTCGGTCGGCGCCAGGTCGAGCCGTTCCCGGCGGGTGAACCGGGCGTTCTCCTCGGTCAGCCGCTGCTCGCCCATGCCGATGCCGTGGTCCACCACAATGATCCGCGCGCCGAGGCCGGACGCCTCGGCGGCCACCAGCACCCGGGTGTGTGGCGGGGAGAAGACGGTCGCGTTCTCCATCAGCTCGGCCAGCGCCAGGATGAGATCGCCGACCACCGCTGGCGCGGCTGAGATGCCCGCCGGTACCCGCACCTCCACCCGGGTGTAGTCCTCGATCTCACCGAGCGCCAACCGGACCACATCGGCCAGCGGCACCGGCGCGGTGTGCGCGTCGGCCCCGGCCGAGCCGGAGAGCACCACCAGGCTGCCGGCGTTGCGTCGCAATCGGCTGGAGATATGGTCGAGCCGGTAGAGGTGTTCCAGACGGCCCGGGTCGACCTCCTGCTGCTCCAACCGGTCGATCAGCGCGATCTGCCGGCCCACCAGGTTCTGGGTGCGCCGCCCGACGTGGCCGAACATCTGCGCCACGTTGCGTCGGCCGGCGACCTGCCGCTCGACCAGCTGCGCGGCGGTGCTCTGCACCCGGTCGAAGGCCCGCGCCAGGTCGCCGATCTCGTCGTTGCCCCGGATGTCCACCGGCTCCAGCCGGACCGGTTGAGGGCTCTCCGTCTCGTCGTCGGTGACCCGGACCAGCTCCGCCTCGGCGACCCGGGCGACCCGGTCGGCCGAGCGGGTGAGTCGGGTCAGCGGTCGGGCCACCGTCTGCGCGACCACCGCGCTGAGCAGCACCACCAGGGCCAGGATCAGCGCCGCCGCGGCACCGACCAGGTACGCGGCGGTCAGCGCCCGCCGCTGCTCGGCGTTCACCTCGGTGAGCACGTCGGCGACGAGCTTCTTCTCCACGAACTGACCGAGTCGGATCATCGTGCGGACGGCCGGGAAGAGCACCTCCATCGGCACGTCCCGAACGGCGCCGGCCGGGTCCCGGGCGCTGGTGGTCAGGAAGTCGGGGCTGGTACGCGCGGCCACGGCCGCGTCGTTGAGCTGAGCCACCTTGAGCTGCTCTGGCGTGATCAGGGTGCGGAAGCGTCGATTGTCGACCTCAAGCCCGGCGATGCACGCCACGTATGCGGCGTTGGTGTCCGGGGTGCCGATCGCCTTGACCAGCACGCTCAGGGTGGAGCAGGCGCCCAGGCCCTCGTCGGCGCGCAGCAGCCCGTCGAGGGCGAGCACCTGACGGCCCGCCTGCGTTTCGGTGTCCACGCCGAACACCAGGCGCAGTGAGTCGATCAACCCCACGTTGACCGGGCTGAACGCCTCCATCACCTGGGCCGGGTTCGCGGTCCGGGCCAGCACGGCCGTGCGCAGGTCGACGAGGCTGGACACCCCGTCCAGGGCGCGGTCGACCCGGTCGGTCAGCGCGTCGTTCCCTCCAGCCCGTAGGTCGGCCACCCGGTCGTCCACGTCGGCGGACGTGAGGACCAGCTCGCTACGTCCGATCCGGCCGAGCAGGAAGCCGACCGAGAGGATTCGTTCCTGCTGAAGGTCCTGGACCAGGCTGCCGACCCGGCTCGCGAGCCGGACCCGGTCGGCGGTGTCGCCGGCCCGCTGTGCCGCGGCCACCCGGTCGAGCATCACGGGCACGGCCAGGCCGATCATGCTGAGCAGCGGGATCACCACGAGCAGCGCGAGTTTGCCGCGGATGCGGAGCCTACCGAGCAGCATCGAATGCCCCCCACTGCGCGGTCTCCGGGTCACGGGCCGCGCCAGCCGATTGCAGCGTTCGCGGGTCGGGGGCCGCCGGTTGCCAGGGGTCGCCCTGCGAAGGGGTGTCGGAGGTTTCCGCGTGGGTCGCGGCCATGGCGGCCCGGCGCCGGGCCCGACGAGCGGCGGTGATCAGCAGCGCGGCGAGCCAGCTCAGCAACAGGCCGGCGAACACGCCCGCTCCGGCAATCAGCCAGCGGTCCCGGTCGAGTTCGTCGATGCGCTCGACCAGCAAGGCGTCCAGTTCCGCGAGGATGACCGGTTGAAGCTGGCGGGCCGCGTGGTGCGTGTTGAGCGCGGCAGCACCCAACTGGCCGGGGTCCAACACGCCCGTGCCGTTGGCCGGGGCGGAGTAGGCGGCCAACGCCTCCACCGAACGTTGGTAGGTGTCCAGCGGCGTCAGCACGTTGGCGCCGAGATCGGTGCTCTCCGAGCCCTCCACGGCGGAGCGCAGGTTGTTGATGAGGTCGGTGGCGGGTGACAGGGCGGCCACCCGCAGGCCGGTCAGCTCCATCAGGCCACGGGGTTGCTCGGCGGCCGGCCGGCGGGAGACCAGCGTGCCCAGATCGGCGAGCCGACTGGCGGACACCACCGCCTCGGGCAGTTCCTCGCCGGCGCTGTCCTGGAGGTAGTAGGAGTCGGCCTCGGGATCGCGTACGAGCC
Source organism: Micromonospora sp. NBC_01638 (assembly GCF_045209745.1). NCBI lineage: Bacteria > Bacillati > Actinomycetota > Actinomycetes > Micromonosporales > Micromonosporaceae > Micromonospora > Micromonospora sp. NBC_01638. The sequence continues at coordinate 1,774,337 of NZ_CP109273.1, read as the reverse complement.
CGGAGCTTTCTCGGACCTTGTCGTGCAGGGCCAGTAGCAGGTCGGCGGCCTCGCTGTACGCCGTGTAGGCGGACTCCGGGTCGGCGGGGCCGGGGGCACGTAGCGCCTCCAGCTTGGCCCGGACCCCGGCCCAGCGTTCCTGGCTGAGCAGCTCGACGCCGATGCGAGCGTCCACCGCGGCGACCTCCTCGACCGCCCGGTTCAGCGCCTCCCGGGCGACGGGGCGACCGTTGACCGCGGCGGACTGGGCCTCCACGAGGGCGTCGGTGACCGTGGCCAGAGCGCTGAGGTACTGCACGCCGAGCCGTTCCCGGGCGGCCAGGTCCCGGTCGTCGGTGGTCTGCCGCCAGGTAGACGTGAGGAGCAGGCCCACCGGTGCCAGCAGTGCCCCGATGAGCAGTAGCGGCAGCAGTCGGCCCAGCGCGGACGACCGTCGACGGGCCCGCGGCGCGGGGACTGTCATGTGTGTGTCTCCTCGGCGTGGGGCGCGGATCGGCGCAGTGTCGGGTTCACCGACGAGTCCCGTGCACCGGACCGGAAAACTAACCGAATGCCCCGCTGGTCGGCCCTTGGCCGATGAGTCAGGTTCGCGTCAGTTCGAGCGATGTCACCATTTGTCTGCGTTACCGGCACGTTCTGTTTCATCAGTGGGTGTGACATGGAGGGATCGATGTGGATATTTGCCGAAGATCGGAATTCACGGGATCCGAACTCAACTCACTGGGCCGCGTCGGACGATGCGCGCTCGCATCTCATCGACCACCGATCGGGGTAACCGGACGGACGTACGGCGGATCTCAGCCAACGCTCAGGCTGTGGGCCGTAGCGTGTGCCGCATGACATCGCCGTCGCCGGCCGCGTGGTTCCGGCGTGCCCTGCCCACCCGTCGCCGCGCGGTCGCCGCAGGGGCGGTCGTCGTGCTGGTGGCCGCCGCCGTGACCTGGGCGGTGTGGCCGCAGGGACCGGGCGTACGCAGCGAGAGCGCGATGCTCACCGTCCGCTCCGGACCGACCGGCGACCAACCGGTGGAGCTGGACACGACGTTCTACCTACCGGGTGACGCCTCGTCCGGTCGGAAGGTGCCGGCGGTGCTGTTGGCACACGGGTTCGGCGGCACGAAGGAGTCGGTGCGCTCCGACGCGGAGGAGTTCGCCGGGCGCGGCTACGCGGTGCTCACCTGGACCGCGCGGGGCTTCGGGCGCAGCGGCGGCGAGATCCACCTGGACAACCCGGACTACGAGGTGCGCGACGCTCAGCGGCTGCTGGACTGGCTGGCCGCGCGACCGGAGGTGTTCACCAACGCCGCCGGTGACCCGAAGGTCGGTGTGGTCGGCGGCTCGTACGGCGGTGGGTTGGCGTTGCTGCTGGCCGCCCAGGATCCCCGGGTGGACGCGATCGTCCCCATGATCACCTGGAATGACCTGTCCCGGGCGTTCCTGCCGGAGAGCACCGGCAGAGCGCCGACCGAGGGTGTGTTCAAGAAGGGCTGGGCTGGCCTCTTCTTTGGCGGCGGGGGCAACGTGGGTTCCGGCCCGACCGGGCTCTCCGGCGGGACCGCAGCCCAGCCCGAGGGCGCACCGGCGTCGGCCGGCCCGCCCAGCCCGCAGCCGGGCGCCGGCCCGGGCACCGGTCCCGGTGGCGCCCCGGCCGGTGCCGCCGACCCGTCCTGCGGTCGGTTCGCCGCCGACGTGTGCGCCGCGTACCTGCGGATCGCCACCACCGGCCAGGCCGACCAGGCGGCCGTGGACCTGCTGCGCCGCTCCAGCCCGGCGGGTGTGCTGGACCGCATCAGGGCGCCCACCCTGCTGGTACAGGGCGAGGCGGACACGCTCTTCCCCCTCGGTGAGGCGGACGCGAACGCGCGCGGCATCGCCGCCGCCGGCACCCCCGTGAAGGTCGCCTGGTTCACCGGCGGGCACGACGGCGGTGCCGGCCCCCGCTCGGACTCGGACCGGGTGAAGTTCCTGACCGTCCAGTGGCTCGACCACTACGTCAAGGGCGGGGGCGACGCGCCCGGCGACGACTTCACCTGGTCGCGGATCGCCGGCTTCGACGCGCTCGGCCGGGGTCTCGTCGCCATCGGCTTCCGCCGCGCCGACTACCCGGGCCTGACCGGCACCGCCCGCCGGGACGTCCCGGTCGCCGGCCCCGCACAGCCGATCGCGAACCCGCCGAACGGCAACCCGGCCGCCATCTCCTCGATCCCGTTCGCCGGCGGGCTCGCCTCGCTGCTGGACGGCGTGGCTGGCGACGTGCCCGGCCAGCACGCCCGGTTCGAGTCGGCGCCGCTGACCGAGGCCGTGGACGTGGCCGGTGCACCCACCGTCACCCTGCGGGCCGCATCGCCGACCGGTGAGGCGGTGCTCTTCGTCAAGCTCTACGACGTCGACAAGGACGGCGCGGCCACCCTGCCGAACGGGCTGGTCGCCCCGATCCGGCTCACCGGCCTGCCGCAGCAGGTGCAGGACGCCCGCCCGGTCACCGTGACGCTGCCGGGGATCGTCCGGCGGGTGGAGGCCGGGCACCGGCTGCGCCTGGTGGTGGCAAGCTCCGACCAGGCGTACACCACGCCTGCCCAGCCGATTGTCTACACCGTGGCGGCGGACGGCGCCCTCACCCTGCCCACGGTCAGCGGTGAGCCGATCCCCACCGCGGCGACGCTCTGGCGCTGGGTGCTCGCCGGCCTGCTCGCCGCCATCGCGATCGGCCTCGTCGTGGTCGTCGCCGTGGTCCGCCGCCGGCACCGCCGCAAGGACCGCTCGGTGCATCCGGAGTACGCGGACACCCCGCTGGCCGTGCGCTCACTGCGCAAGGAGTACGCGGACGGCTTCGTCGCGGTGTCGAACGTGGACTTCGAGGTGCACCCGGGTCAGGTGGTGGGTCTGCTCGGGCCGAACGGTGCCGGTAAGACCACCACGCTGCGGGTGCTGATGGGGCTGACCCAGCCGACCGCCGGGGAGATCTACGTCTTCGGTCGCCGGCTGGTGCCCGGCTCGCCGGTGCTGTCCCGGATCGGCGCGCTGGTCGAGGGGCCTGGTTTCCTGCCGCACCTGTCGGGTCTGGACAATCTGAAGGCGTACTGGCAGGCCACCGGACGGCCAGCCGAGGACGCGCACTTCGACGCGGCCCTGGAGATCGCCGGGCTGGGCGACTCCGTACATCGGAGGATCAAGAACTACAGCCACGGGATGCGCCAGCGCCTCGCCATCGCCCAGGCCATGCTCGGCCTCCCCGAACTGCTGGTGTTGGACGAGCCGACCGACGGGCTCGACCCACCGCAGATCGCCGAGATGCGCCGGGTGCTCCAGCAGTACGCCACAGAGGGCCGGGCGGTGCTGGTCTCCAGCCACCTGTTGGCTGAGGTCGAGCAGACGTGCACGCACGCGGTGGTGGTGAACAAGGGCCGGATCGTGGCGTCCGGGCCGGTGGAGGAGATCGTGGGCGAGTCGCCGAGCGTGCTCTTCGACGTCAGCGACCCGGTTGCGGCGCGGGCGGTGCTGGCCCGGCTGCACGGAGTCCGCGTGTTGCCGGAGAGCGACGGCCAGTTGGTGGTCGACACCAACGGCACGGCCCGCAGCGAGGTGGTGGCTGAGCTGGTGCGTGCCGGCATCGGAGTGGACCGGGTGGTGCCCCGGCGACGCCTGGAGGACGCGTTCCTCGCCCTGGTGGGCGAGAACTCTCGGGGAAGCGGTGACCGATGATGGCTGGCTCTTCCGTCGACACGCCGGTGGGCGTGCCCGACCCGGCCGGTGCGGCCAGCGGCTACCGGCCGTCGGCAACCATGCCGTTCGGGGCGGAGTTCCGCCGACAGGCGTCCCGGCGGCGGACCCAACTGGCGCTCGGGTTCATGGTGCTGCTGCCACTGATCATCCTGGTCGCCTTCCAGTTCAACTCCGGCGGCAACAACGACAACGGCAACAACGAGTTCGCCAGCCTGGTCGACCTCGCCACCTCGGGTGGGCTCAACTTCACCCTGTTCTCGATCTTCGTGTCGGCGTCCTTCCTGCTGGTGGTGGTCGTCGCGCTGTTCTGCGGCGACACGGTTGCCAGTGAGGCGAGCTGGGGCAGCCTGCGCTACCTGCTGGCGATCCCGGTGCCCCGGGCCCGGTTGTTGACGGTGAAGCTCGTGGTCGCGCTCGCGTACTCGGGGCTGGCTCTGGTTCTGTTGGCCGGCACCGCACTGCTGGCCGGCACCCTGCGCTACGGCTGGTCGCCACTGCGCAGCACGGTCGCCGCCGAGTTGGAGCCGACCGAGGGGTTGCTCCGGTTGCTGGCCGTGCTCGGCTACCTGGCGGTCGTACTGCTGGTGGTGGCCGGGCTGGCGTTCCTGCTGTCGGTGACCACGGACGCCGCGTTGGGCGCGGTGGGTGGTGCGGTGTTGCTCTGGATCCTGTCCAGCATTCTGGACCAGATCACCGCCCTCGGCGCGGTGCGTGACTTCCTGCCCACCCACTTCAGCGCCGCCTGGCTGGGGTTGCTCTCGACCCCGGTGCAGACCGACGACGTGGTGCGCGGCTGCATCTCGGCGATCAGCTACGCGACGGTGTTCTGGGGGTTGGCGTTCTGGCGCTTCACCCGCAAGGACATCACCTCATAGTCGGCTGTCGGGCGGGCTCACCGACGACGGCACCGCGCTGGGTGCCGGCGGCGGTGCCGGCCGAGTCGGCAAAGATGTGGACGGGTCGGCCTTCTTCCAGGCGCTGACGCCGATCCGGCCGGTGTTGCCCAGGTCGATCGGCCCGTCCGGGTCGACCTCTTCGGCCGGCTGCCCGGCGGCGGGTGCCACCGTCAGAAACTCGCCGTTGGTGGCCACCACGGTCGAATCGGTGACCAGGTTGCGCCAGAGCACCACGGCGGTGGCCCGCTCGTCGGGGGCGAGCGTGACCTGCCGGGGTGGCTGGTCGAAACCCATGGTGATCTCTTTGGCGCCATTGACCACCTGCAGCATGATCGGCTCGCGCTGCTCGTCGTACACGTGCAGCACCGGGTATCCGTTGAGCTGGTAGGGCTGGTCGCCGCAGTTGGTGAGCTCCAGGCCGAGAGCGCGCAGGCCCATCGCGGCGTCGCCTCCGGTCGACCGGATCTGGACGCCGGACGCCGGGCACGGGTCGATGCTCGCTGACGGGCTGGGCGCGGTCGGCGGCTTGTTCGGGCCGTCCCCGGCCTGGCTCCGATCGTCCGTGGGAGTGCAGGCGCCGAGGACGAGAGCCGCCGCGACCGTCACGCTGATCCGTCGCCATGCTGCGATGTCACGGGAGATCATCCGTTGATCCTCGCCTACGTCGGCGTGCCGGCGTCGCCCGGCCGCGGCTGTCGCGCGCCCTGTCGAGCTGCCCCATAGCCAACGGCCAGGATCATGTTCAGGTTGTAGACCTTGACCTCACGCCGCACCTGCCGGCCGCCCTCGACGCGAACTACTAACTCAGAGTTAATAGTTGCCTCGGTCACCTCCTCGTCGACCAGCACTCGGCGCATGATCTGCACGATGTTGGGGACCGATGTGCCGTACAGCTCCGCCATCTGAGCCTGCGTCAACCAGACGGTCCCCTTGGCTGCTGGCAGCTGGACGACGGAGCCGCCGTCATCGGCGCGGTAGAGGATCAGCTCGCCGGCGGGGTCGATCACCCGTGGCCCCCTTCGGCCAGGGCTCGGGTGATCTCGGTGGCGTCGAACCGGGCGGGCTGGAAGTCGGCGGCCGAGGCCAGTCCGAGCCATTCCAGCCGGTCGCCGTGCTCGGGGTGACCGGGATCGTTCAACACCTCGACAAGTTCGGCGTAGCCCCAGACACCGCCGCAGTCTTCCGGCGGGGCCGCGCGCCGACCGCCCGTGCATCGCGGGTACGCGATGAGCTGGCGAGGCAGCACCTTCTCCACAACGATCTCGTGCACCCAGCTGTCGCCGAAGTCGTACGTGTACCGGAACCGGTCACCGACGCCGGGTGCGACCTGTTCCAGGGTCACCGGGGCTTCGGCGCGGTGACCCAACTCCCGGTCGGCGACCCCGAAGTCGCCGTACGCGGTCTCGAAGACGTGCAGGTGGGAGTCGTCCCAGCCGAAGGCCACCTGGATGATGTCGTGCAGGTCGGCCAGGCTGGTGTCGGCGGGCAGTTCCAGACGCCGCCAGATCGGCGGCTTTGCCTCGCGCAGACCCACCTTGAGCTGGTAGATGGGTGCGGCAGGGCCGGATTTCTTCCGTTTGGCCGGCAGCTTCCGCCCGGCGGTACGCCGTCGTGCCCGGGTTTGGATCTGCTGCGCCTGCTCGGCGATCTGGGTCATCATCTCCAGTAGATCGAGGGTCGGCTGACCGGCGTCGTGCTGGGCTGGTGGGCGCGTCGGCTCGGGCAGCGTACGGATCCGGGCTCGCAGCAGCACCGCCAGCAGGTGATAGCTTGGCCCGTCCTCGTCGTCGAATTCGTCGTCGAACTCCGAGGGGTCACGTTCCCGGTCGTGGTCCGCGCGGGCGTCGAGGGCACGTTCGACCTGCCACCGGAACTCGGCCGGGTCCAACAATTCCTCGGCGATTGCCAGGCCGGCATGACGGCCGTTCTGCTGGATGGTGGTGACAACCTCGTCCAGGGCGTGGGCGGGGAAGAGCACGATGTCGGCCGCGGCGTCACAGTCGAGGTGGTCGACGTGGACGACGAACCCGTACGATCGCCCGGCTCGCTCGAAGGCGCAGACGAGCATGGATGCGCTGCCCTCCGGGTCGGCAAACCGTCGACATGGGCCGACCCGCACGGGCTGGCGCAACTCGCTGGCCCAACTCGGCGCTGCCACGCCCTCGTCCAGCAGACGCTGGGCGGCGGCTGCGGCAACAGGGCCCTCCTGGACGGAGTCGATCGCGAGCAGCACCGCGAGCGCCTCCGACGTACCGATTTCGGCGACGGCCGGCAGCATGCCCTCGTTGAGCGCCTCGGTGAAGCCTTCGCCAGCAAGGTCACCGGCGGACAGGAACGTCGCGGCAAACAACTCGGCCTCGATGGGATCATCCGTCTTGATCAGGTCGGCAGCGCCGGCAACCAGGTCGTCGATGAAGTTCTGCGGGGCAAAGTCAGCATCTGAGCAGGCCGCGCAGTCGCACTGATCCACGCCGGCGGGACGGGCGCGACGCACGACCTGCTGGCCGGACCGACTGGGCTTGGCACGCTTACGGCGGCGGCTCTCGGGACTCATCCGAGCATGTTTTCACGGCTGCCGGACCGGCCCCACACAACCCGCCGGGGTGGTCGAGCGGCAGGGCCGCAGCGGGCGCCGCCGGGGAGGCGGTGGTCGCACCAGACCCGGGTACGCACGAACTGGCGGTCCTCCTCGCTCAGAGTAGTCTCGCCGAAGTCGATAGCGCTGACATGGCCGAGCGAGTCGCGCAGTGCCTCGGCCAGCGCCCGTGCGCCGTCCACGCTGGTCAGCGTCGTCGGCAGGTGCACGATCCAGCGGGGCGGCACCTCGTACTCCGTCATGGTTCTCCCTTCGCTGCGGCGGCGCCGAGGCGGGCGGGGGCGGCCGGCGGGGGTCCGGACCCACGCCGGTCGGAGCCCGGCACCCGCCCCGGGCCGGCTTCAGGTGGTCGCTCCGGACAACCCTTCGGTGTACGACGTGAGCGCCGCGACGGCCGCCGTGAGACGCTCCGACATCAGGTCGAGCTGTTCGGCGGCCCTGGACCACCTGCCCGCTCGCTGCCTCGGTGGCCGCGTCGGCCTGGCCGGCATCAACGAGTTGCTGGCCGGCGGCCTTGATCCGCGGCCGCCCCGTTCTCGCGATCTTGCACTTTCTGCCTCGACTTAGGGGGCATTCCAGGCATCACGGCGACCGGAACTGCAAGACGCGGCGGGGCGCTGCGGCGGGCGCGCGCTCTGGAGTAGCGAACAACGCCAGCGCGTCGTCCCCGCTGCGTCGGGCCTGCCGGATCGCCGGGTGGGCGCAGCCCGCGCTGGTCCGCTCCAGCAGAACGGTCGCGGCGGCCACGGCGAGGTACGTCTCGCGCAGCTCGCCGGCCACCTGCTCGACCCCCCCAGGCGGCGCTTGCTTCGGGCACCGTCACGTTGGCCCTCCTTTTGGATTGGTGGGTGCCGGGGCAGCGCGACAACCAGCCCAGATGGGGGACATCTGAACCGCCCTGCGCGCTGCCCCGGCAGGGGGAACCGCCCAGTGCCTAGCTGGAAGTTCCTCTGCACAGCTTTACTGGTAATGCCGGTGAAGTCAACGATGCGCTTGAGGTGACTCCTGTTGTCGTGATCAGATGGGCATGCCTAGCTGGGAGTACCTCGCATGCCCTCACCACGGAAGTTCGAGCCGCACTACCGGCGGATCATCGCTGACATCAGGAGGCGTATCGCCGACGGCGAGTGGCCACCCGGGCACAAGCTGCCCTCGACCAAGGAGCTGGCGGACCTCTACAACGTGGGCAGTCAGTCGACCGTCCGGCAGGCCATCACGATCCTGATCGAGACCGGCGAGTTGTACGGCCATCAGGGCCTCGGCGTCTTCGTTGCCGAGTAGATCCGCAGGCATCGGGACTGCGAGCTACGGACGCTCAATGGCGCCCAGCTCGACTTCATCAACCTGATCATCAACGACCTGGCGATGAACGGTGTGACGGAGCCGGGACGCCTCTACGAGTCCCCGTTCAACGGCGTCGCTCCGCGCGGACCTGAGGCCCTGTTCTCCAACGACGACGCCGACCGCATGGTCTCGATCCTGCGGACGATCAAGAACAACGCCATCTCGGCGAGCGAGGTGGCGTAGCGCGTCATCTCTCTCGTAGGGCCGGCCGTCTGCCCCGTGTCTGGGGCCGTTCGACTGCTGTACGGGGCGCTCGACAGGCAGTACCGTCAGTTCGGGAGCGCTCCCATGGCGGTCGGCCTGGCATGGCGCTCGGGTCGAGTTCTTGTGTGGGCGCAGCTGAGGGGCATCGGCACCCCCGCATTGCCACCGGGCTGCTCGTCGCCACGGGTGCAGCCCTGGCATGTTTCGGCCGGGGATTTTCCCACCAGCAAGGAATTTATGAACTTCAATGCGTTCATGCTTCACCATGGGTGAGTATCGATTCCTATCCATGGAGGTTTCCATGAACGTCTCTCGGCTCGGCGGGCCGACCCTGTCCCTGTTTCGCATCGTGACCGGCCTGCTGTTCACGTTGCACGGCCTGTCCTCGGTCTTCGGGTTGTTCGGCGGCAACCCGATGACCGGTAAGGCGATACCGTTCGGCACCTGGCCGGGCTGGTGGGCCGCGCTGATCCAACTGGTCTGCGGCGCGTTGGTGCTGATCGGGCTCTTCACCCGGCCCGCCGCGCTCCTCGCCTCCGGCTCGATGGCGTACGCCTATTTCGTGGTGCACCAGCCCGAGGGCCTGCTGCCGCTGCGCAACGGGGGTGAGCTGTCAGCTCTCTTCTGCTGGTCGTTCCTGCTGGTAGCGACCCTCGGCCCAGGTTCCTGGGCGCTCGACACACTGCTCGCCCGGCGTCGCGGCGGCGCTCCGTCTTCGCCGGCGGTGTCGGCGGCCGAGCCGAGTTCGGTGTCCGTCTGACCACACACGTACCGCGCGTCGCCGGAGCCTCGACGAGGCGGCTTCGGCGACGCGTCCGGTCAGGGGTCGCCCGCAACGTGGGATTGGCCCAGTTCCGGAGCCCGCCCTTCGCTGATGTCACAAACGATTCAGCTCCACAGCGTGCGCCGGTGGCAGGTCCACCTGCCCGAGGCGAGGACCGCGGCCGGCAAAGAGGGCGGTGAGCGTCCGCTGACCCACTCACTGGGATCTGCGGTGGAGGCCGCCGTCGACGTTGCCTAGAATCGACGGCACAACTGCATACCTCATCCAGAGGGGCTTAGGGATACGGCCCGACGACGCCCCGGCAACCACCCCGCGCGCTCACCGCTGAGCGACCCGCGGGGCAGGTGCCAATTCCGTCCCCGCCGCACCGTGCGATGCGGGGAAAGATGAGAGGACTCCTCGACATGACGTCGACGCTCCCCGCCTCCGGCATCGACACCTCCGCCAGCCCCGCTCGCGCCCTGGTCTGCCGCGCCTGTTCGGCCCGCTACCCGCTCGCCGCCCAGCACGCCTGTTACGAGTGTTTCGGCCCGCTGGAGGTCGACTACGACACGGCCGCACTGGCCACCGTCACCCGCCAGCAGATCGAGGCCGGCCCGAAGAACATCTGGCGGTACGCCGCGCTGCTCCCGGCCGGTCAGGACCCGGACAGCCGGGTCACCCTCGACCCGGGGCTGACCCCGCTGGTGGCGGCCCCGCACCTCGCCGCCGAGCTGGGCATCACCGCGCCGCTCTGGGTCAAGGACGACAGCGCCAACCCCACCCACTCGTTCAAGGACCGGGTCGTCTCGGTGGCGCTCACCGCCGCGAAGGCGCTCGGCTTCACCCGGTTCGCCTGCGCGTCGACCGGCAACCTGGCCAACTCGGTGGCCGCGCACGCCGCCCGCGCCGGGGTGCCCTCGGTGGTCTTCATCCCCAGCGACCTCGAACAGGGCAAGGTCATCAACACCGCCGTCTACGGCGGCGAGCTGGTCGCCATCGACGGCTCCTACGACGACGTCAACCGGCTCTGCGGCGAGCTGGTGGAGACCGACGAATTCGAGGACACCGCCTTCGTCAACGTCAACGTCCGGCCGTACTACGCGGAGGGCTCCAAGACGCTCGGCTACGAGGTGGCCGAGCAGCTCGGCTGGCGGATCCCCGCGCAGGTGGTCATCCCGATGGCCAGCGGCGAGTTGCTCACCAAGATTGACAAGGCGTTCTCCGAGCTGGTGGAGATCGGCCTGGTCGAGGCCCCGGCCGGTGGCTGGAAGGTCTTCGGTGCCCAGTCGGCAGGCTGCAACCCGATCGCCACCGCCCTGCACGCCGACACCGACACGATCACCCCGGTCAAACCCACCGGCATCGCCAAGTCGCTCAACATCGGCGACCCGGCCGCCGGCCTCTACGCCCTGGAGGCGGTCCGCCGCACCGGCGGTTGGATGGAGTACGCCGACGACGACGAGATCCGCGCCGGCATCCGCGATCTGGCCCGCACCACCGGCGTCTTCGCCGAGACCGCCGGCGGGGTGACCGTGGCGGTGCTGCGCAAGCTGGTCGAGTCCGGTCGGCTCGACCCGACGGCGGAGACTGTCGTGTTCAACACCGGCGAAGGGCTGAAGACCATCGACGCGGTGGCTGGCCAGATCGGCCCGACCCACCACATCAAGCCCTCGCTGCGTGCCGCGCGCGACGCCGGCCTCCTCGGCTGACTCCGGACGGGTCGATCCGCCGGGTAACTGGATTTTCGCTGTGAGTGTGGAAAACCCGCCGCTACGGACTTGACGGCAGGAACCGGACGGCGCAAGATGCTCCGTGCGGGAGGGCATTTCGCCGAAGACTTTTGAAGTTCTTGCGACCCAACGCCGGAGGCGTTGTGCGAGTGTCCCTCCCGACCACGTTCGATCGGGCCAGCGAATAATTCGCTGGCCCGATCGCTTTCCCGAGTGCACGCTCAGCGCCATGAGCATCACGATCGCGTCGTTCGACGGCGCCGACGGGGCGTCGGTCGACGAGGCGTACCGGATCGGGGCGTCGGCCAACGACGTCGATCTGCCGGACTTCCCGCCCTTCTGCCGGCGGCGCTTCGACGCGCTGTTCCACACGCCGATGCCCGGCACCAACTCGCTCTGGGCACTGGCCCGACTGGACGGCGTGCCGGCCGGCTACCTTCAGCTGGACCTGCCGCAGCTCGACAACACCGACAACGCCACCGCCGAGCTGGTGGTGCGTCCCGAGCTGCGTCGGCGCGGCGTCGGCCGGGCGCTGCACGAGTACGGGGTGCGCCTGCTGCGCGAGCACGGGCGCAAGCGGGTGGTCGCGATGACCGTCTCCGCGCTGCCCGACGGGCCGGCCCGATCGGTGGCGGGTGACGCGTTCGCCGCCTCGACCGGCGCCCAGTCCGCGCTGGCCGAGGTCCGTCGCCGGCTCGACGTCGGCGAGATCGACCGGGTCGCGCTGCGGGCGGCGCTGGCCGAGGCCCGACCGCGGGCCGAGGGCTACCAGCCGGTCTGCTGGCAGGGGGCGACCCCGCAGGAGTACGTCGCGGACATCGCCTACCTGGACGGCCGCCTGCTGACGGACGCACCCATGGGTGACGTGCAGTGGGAGCCGGAACAGGTGGACGCCGAGCGCATCCGTGGCACCGAGCGCGCCCTGGACGCCAAGGGCCGGCGGCGTTACCACCTCGGCATGCGCCACGAGGAGACCGGCCGGATCGTCGCCTGGACCCTGCTGGACGTGGGCGCCTCCGCCGACTGGCACGCGTTCCAGCAGATCACCATCGTCGACCCGGCCCACCGTGGGCACCGGCTCGGCCTCATCGCCAAGGCGGAGAACCTGCACCACCTGCTTACCCATGAGCCGGCGGTAGAAGTGATCGACACCTGGAACGCGGCGAGCAACAGCTACATGGTGGCGATCAACGAGCAGCTCGGCTTCCGCCCGGTGGACTCCTGGACCGACTGGCAGCTCACCCTCTGACCGGTATCGGCGTTACTGCTCGCGTCGGGTCCTCAGGCATGATGGCTGGCATGACGGAGACCCCGCAGCCCCTGTACGACAGGCACGCCGACATCCTCAACCGTGCGCTGACCGCGATCACGGAGCGGGGCTACTGGTCCGCCTACCCCGAATCCCCCAGCCCCCGGGTGTACGGCGAGACCGCCGCGGCCGACGGTAAGGCCGCCTTCGAGGCGTACCTCGGTGGCGACTTCCCGCTCGACCAGCCGGGCGCAGGCGTTCGGGTCGCCACCGAGGCGAGCCCGTTCGGGGTGGAGTTGGCGGTGCGGTACCCGCACCCCGGCACCGGCGAGCTGGTCAGCGCCGCCTCCGCCGCGCTGCCGGCGTGGCGCGACGCCGGCCCGCAGGCGCGGGTGGGGGTCTGCCTGGAAATCCTCGACCGGCTGCACAAGCACATCTTCGAGCTGGCCAACGCCGTGCAGTTCACCAGCGGGCAGGCGTTCGTGATGGCCTTCCAGGCCGGCGGCGCGCACGCGCTGGACCGGGCGCTGGAAGCGCTGGCGTACGCGTACGCCGAGATGACCCGGCACCCGGGGACGGCACGCTGGGAGAAGGCCGCCGGCAAGGGTGACCCGCTGCGGATGACCAAGACGTTCCACGTGGTGCCGCGTGGGGTGGCGCTGGTCATCGGCTGCAACACCTTCCCGACCTGGAACTCGTACCCTGGGCTGTTCGCCTCGCTGGTCACCGGCAACCCGGTGATCGTCAAGCCGCACCCGCGTGCGGTGCTGCCGCTGGCCATCACCGTGAAGTACGCCCGGGAGGTGCTCGCCGAGGCCGGCTTCGACCCAAACCTGATCATGCTGGCGGCCGAGGCGCCCGGTGAGAAGCTCGCCAGCGACCTGGCCCTGCACCGCTCCATCCGGATCGTCGACTTCACCGGTTCCACCGAGTACGGCGACTGGCTGGAGACGCACGCCCGGCAGGCGTCGGTCTACACCGAGAAGGCCGGTCTGAACACGGTCGTCATCGACTCCACCGACGACTTCGTCGGCATGTGCCGCAACCTCGGTTTCACGCTGACCCTCTACAGCGGTCAGATGTGCACCACCTCGCAGAACATTCTCATCCCCGCCGGTGGCATCGAGACCGACCAGGGGCACAAGAGCTTCGACGAGGTGGCCGGCGGGATCGCCGCGGTAATCGGCAAGCTCACCGCCGACCCGGCCCGAGGCGTGGAGCTGACCGGCGCCATCGTCAACGACGGGGTGCTGGAACGGCTGGCCGAGGTGACCAAGGTCGGCGAGCCGGTGCTGGAGTCGCGGGCCGTGGCCCACCCGGCGTACGCCGACGCGGTGGTGCGTACCCCGACGATCGTGAAGCTGACCGCGGACGACGCGGAGACGTACGGCCGGGAGTGGTTCGGGCCGATCTCGTTCGCCATCGCGACCGACTCCACCGCACACAGCCTGGAGCTGCTGCGCCGGACGGTCGGCGAGAAGGGTGCGCTCACCGCCGGGGTCTACTCCACCGACGAGGCGGTGCTGGACGCCACCGAGGCGGTGGCGGTCGAGGTCGGGGTGCACCTGTCCTGCAACCTCACCGGCGGGGTCTTCGTGAACCAGTCGGCGGCGTTCTCCGACTTCCACGGCAGTGGGGCCAACGCGGCGGCCAACTCGGCGTTGACGGACGGGGCTTATGTTTCGAACCGCTTCCGGATCGTGCAGTCTCGGCGTCATGTTTGATCTTTAGTTGCGGTTGGGGGTTTTCGGGGGGAGCCCACCCGCTCCAGGCGGTCAGGCTTGATCCTTCCGCGGGCGGGCTCCCCCCGGAAACCCTTCGTGGGGCACGCTGATCGGCACTCAGCCGGCTTTAAAACATCACAGTGGTTCTGCCCTGGGATGGTTCTTGGGTTTTAGGCTTTTCTGCGCATTTGTAGCTCGCTCAGGGCTGGGATTGTGGGGTGCGGGACGCGTACGCCGGTGTCGGTGAAGCCCAGCCGCTGGTAGGCCCGGTAGGCACGGTCGTTGCCGACCACGACCTCCAGCAGCAGCTCCGGCCGACCGCAGGCCCGCGACCAGGCGGCCACGCCGTCGATCAGCTCGCCGAGCAGCCCGTTGCCCCGCCAGGTCGGCGTGACGTACACGGCGTAGATCACGGTCAGCCCGGGTTCGTTCGGGGCGAGGGTGCCACCGGCGTGCCCGACCAGTCGGCCGCCCGGGTCGGCGATGAACTGCGCGTTGCTCGAACCGGCTGAGGTGTACGCGACCCGCGCGGCGAACTCGGTGTGCGGTCTGGCCGCCGCGTCCGCCAGGGTCTCCAGGAAAGCCAGCGGTGCGTCGGCGAGCATCTCCAGGCGCAGCGCCCGCATCCGGGCGGCGTCCTCCGGCCGGACTCGACGGATCTCCGCCTGGCGAACGGCGGTTGAGCCGGTCTCGGTGGTCATGTCTGCATGCCTACCACAGGGGGTGGACGCCGTTTTCCGAGCCCGAAATATGCCTGATTTGTGGTCGTGCGCGGCTGTCGCTGCTCGTGTAACGTGCGATTTCGGTCACCTTCTTCAATGGCCGTCATCGATCGCTGAGGCGGTGACCCGAGGGCACCCGGCCGCGCCGTGCGCCGGGTCAGGCAACGCCGTGCAGAGTGAGGGAAGTGCACCGTGGCACAGGGCACCGTGAAGTGGTTCAACGCCGAAAAAGGCTACGGCTTCATCGCCGTCGACGGCGGTCAGGACGTGTTCGTTCATTTTTCCGCGATCGAAATGGACGGCTACAAGGCGCTGGACGACGGTCAGCGGGTGGAGTGTGAGATCGCCCAGGGGCAGAAGGGCCCGCAGGCCGAACACGTACGCGTCATCGCCTGAGTTTTCTTCCCGGCTCGGCCCCGCGAGTCGGTGCAGCGGCACGGGCGCGCAACCGGGAAGATCGTGAACCGTTCCAGCCGATGCTGAGGAGCGTTCATGACCGACCAGCCACCCCCACCCACCCCTCCCACCGGGCCGGGGGAGCCGGGCCCGTCCGACCCGACCTCGCCCGCCGGCAGTTCCGGCGCGGCACCAGGCACGCCACCCGGGTGGGGGCCGGGCGTGCCGCCGGGCGGCCCGGCTGGCCCGCCGCCCGGCTGGGGTCCCGCGCAGGGTGCCTGGGGTCCGCCGCCCCCGCACTGGGTGTTCCCGCCCACCGGGGGCTACCCGCCCGGGGCGGTTCCCTACGGTGGGCAGCCGTGGTATCCGGGGCCGCAGGCAGGCTGGTATCCGCCGGGTTACGGGTTCGACCCGAACGACGCCCTGGTCACCCCGCCGGGTGCCGGTCTCGCCGGCTGGTTCAACCGGTGTGGGGGAGCGCTGCGCCGGGGTTGGCGGCAGTTGGTGCCCATCATGCTGCTCACCCAGGTGTTGCCGGCGGCGGTGCTCTCGGTGATCTCCCTCGGGGTTGATCCGTCGGCGAACTGGGACGCCCAGATCGAGGCGAATCCGACCGCCGTGTTGCCGGACAACTTCGCCGTCGAACTGGTGAGCCTTCTCGGGGTGCTGGTCGGCGGCAGCCTGTTGATCGGGTTGGTGCAGGCCGTCGGGTGGGCCGCCGGCAGTTGGGTGATCACTCAGCAGGCGGCCGGCCAGCCGGCCAGCCTGGAGTCGGCGCTGCGCTACGGCCTCCGTCGGGCACTCGGGCTGTGGGGCTGGACCCTGCTGATCAGCGTGCTCATCGGCATCGGCGTCTGTTTCTGCGTGCTGCCGGGCATCTACCTGGCGTTCGCGCTGAGCATGGCCGGCCCGGTCTATCTCTTCGAACGCCGCAACCCGATCGGCCGATCGTTCCGGATGTTCCACGACCGGCTCGGCCTGCTGCTCGGTCGGGTGGCACTGGTGGCCCTGGCGGTGATCGTCGGCAGTGTGATCCCTGGCGCCCTGGAAGGGGTGGGCACCTCCGCGTTCGGTACGGATCCCTTCGCGTCGCCGGGTGCCGCGGTCGGGGCGGTGGCGGTGATCGGGGTCACCGCGGTGCTGGCCCTGCCGGCGCATCTCGCCCAGATGGTTGGTCTGCTGGTCACGTACGCCGAGCAGAGGGCTCATGAGGCACCGGTGAACAGCGCCGGACTGGCGGCGGAACTCGGCTGAGCGGCCCCATCGTGCTTGCACTCGGCAGGGGAGAGTGCTAAACAAGTCATTGGCACTCGCATACCGTGAGTGCCAATGGTCGGGACGGTGGGGCCAGGTTGCACCGGCGTGGAGACGCCGGGGCGGCACATGGCCGGTCGTCGCGGGCTATCCGGCCCGGCCGAAGGACGTCGTCGTCGCCAGGTGGCGACGTCCCAAGGTGCGTACACCAGGCGGCCCATCCGGGGCACACATCTCGGATGGCCCGTGAGTGTCCAGGAGGACAACGCCGTATGGCCAAGATGATCGCGTTCGACGAAGAGGCGCGCCGCGGCCTCGAGCGGGGCATGAACCAGCTCGCCGACGCCGTAAAGGTGACCCTCGGCCCCAAGGGCCGCAACGTCGTGCTCGAAAAGAAGTGGGGTGCCCCCACCATCACCAACGATGGTGTGAGCATCGCCAAGGAGATCGAGCTCGAGGACCCGTACGAGAAGATCGGCGCTGAGCTGGTCAAGGAGGTCGCCAAGAAGACCGACGACGTTGCCGGTGACGGCACGACGACGGCGACCGTCCTGGCCCAGGCCCTGGTTCGCGAGGGCCTGCGCAACGTGGCCGCTGGCGCCAACCCGATGGCCCTGAAGCGGGGCATCGAGGCTGCGGTCGCGAGCGTCTCGGAGGAGCTGTCCAAGCTCGCCAAGGACGTCGAGACCAAGGAGCAGATCGCCTCCACCGCCTCCATCTCCGCTGGCGACAGCACCGTCGGCGAGATCATCGCCGAGGCGATGGACAAGGTCGGCAAGGAAGGCGTCATCACCGTCGAGGAGAGCAACACCTTCGGGCTGGAGCTGGAGCTCACCGAGGGTATGCGCTTCGACAAGGGCTACATCTCGGCCTACTTCATGACCGACCCGGAGCGTATGGAGGCCGTCTTCGACGACCCGTACATCCTGATCGCCAACAGCAAGATCTCGTCGGTGAAGGACCTGCTCCCGATCCTGGAGAAGGTCATGCAGTCGGGCAAGCCGCTGCTGATCATCGCCGAGGACCTGGAGGGCGAGGCTCTCGCCACCCTGGTGGTCAACAAGGTCCGTGGCACCTTCAAGTCGGTCGCCGTCAAGGCGCCGGGCTTCGGTGACCGCCGCAAGGCCATGCTGACCGACATCGCCATCCTCGCCGGTGGCCAGGTCATCAGCGAGGAGGTCGGCCTCAAGCTCGACGCCGCCAGCCTCGACATGCTGGGCCGCGCCCGCAAGGTCGTGGTGACCAAGGACGAGACCACCATCGTCGACGGTGCCGGTGACGCCGAGCAGATCCAGGGCCGGGTCAACCAGATCCGGGCCGAGATCGACAAGAGCGACTCCGACTACGACCGGGAGAAGCTGCAGGAGCGGCTGGCCAAGCTGGCCGGCGGCGTTGCGGTCATCAAGGTCGGCGCGGCCACCGAGGTCGAGCTCAAGGAGCGCAAGCACCGCATCGAGGACGCCGTTCGCAACGCGAAGGCAGCCGTCGAGGAGGGCATCGTCCCGGGTGGTGGCGTCGCGCTGGTTCAGGCCGGCAAGACCGCCTTCGACAAGCTCGACCTGGTCGGCGACGAGGCGACCGGTGCGAACATCGTCAAGGTCGCGCTGGACGCCCCGCTGCGGCAGATCGCCGTCAACGCCGGCCTCGAGGGCGGCGTTGTGGTGGAGAAGGTCCGTAACCTCGAAGCGGGTCACGGCCTCAACGCCGCCAACGGCGAGTACGTGGACCTGCTGGCCGCGGGCATCATCGACCCGGCCAAGGTGACGCGCTCGGCGCTGCAGAACGCCGCTTCGATCGCGGCGCTGTTCCTCACCACCGAGGCTGTGGTCGCGGACAAGCCGGAGAAGAACCCGGCTGCCCCGGCTGGCCCGGGTGGCGGGGACATGGACTTCTGAGTCCAGTTCCGACACCGAACGGGGCGGGCCGCTGACGCGGTCCGCCCCGTTCGTCGTCAGGTCGGTAGTGGGCGTTGGTTGCGCCGTTTCTGCGCCCGGTCGTACGGCGGAAGCAGCTGGATCGGCGCGTCCACCATCTCCTGCGGCTCCTCGACCACCGATGACTCGCCGTCGGTGGTCATCTCGGCCAGTTGCTCGGCGTCGCCGTAGTCGAGCCGGTCGAACGGCAGTTGGCCGGGGAGTTCGCCGATCGGTTTCCAGGTGATCGGCGGGCCGTCCTCGGTCTGGTCTTCATCCGTGGTCATGGCTGCCTCCTCTACCGAAACGGTAGGGGGCGTCGATGGCCGATGCGGCCGAATGGCGCTATCTGGGTCTATATCCTATTCGCCCTTATTCTGCGCCGATCGCCCGTCGATACAGGAAGAAGACCCGCTCGATCCGGGCGCCCGCACTGCCGGAATAGAACGCCACCGGCCCCACCCAGCCAATCTGCGCCCGGTCCAGCCCCGCCACCTGCTGGTCCCGGAGGCAGCGCCGCAGCAGCACCCCGCCAATGCCCGACCCCTCGGCAGCCGGCGCGGTGCCCATCGGCCCGAACCAGCTCGGCCGGGACGACCCGTACGCGGCGAAGCCGAGCACCTCGCCGCCCCGCTCCGCCAGGTGGCAACCGGCGCCGTCCCGACCAACTGACCCGGCCAACTCGCCGTCCCACGTGCCGCCGAAGGTGGACCGGGCGAACTCGACCAGCGCCGGCAGGTCCGCCGGCTCCGCCCGGCGTACGGTCACGCCCTGATCGGCCAGCCGCCGCTGGGCCGCCTCGGTGGACCGCAGTGCCGGCGACCCGTCGTACGACAGGTCCGCGGTCATGTTCCAGGCGGTCCGGTCCTGCTCGTAGCCGAGCGCGACGGCGGCGCAGACCGCCGGCGTGTAGCGGACGTCGACGCCCGGCCACGCGTAGTACGGCGGGTTTCCGGCCAGCAGCACCTCGGTCACCCCGCGCTCGGCGAGCACCCGCTCGGCCCTCTGGAGCAGCGCCCGGCCGACACCCTGGCGGCGCTGATCCGGGAGGACCGCGACCAGGTCCACGTGCCCGATGCCCGGTTCGGTCGACGACACCGAGCAGATCAACACCCCGACCAGATCCGCACCCCGGTACGCGCCCAGCCCGACCACCGCCCGGTTGGCGGCGGCCCGGGGCCAGAGCACGTCCACGATGGGGGCCGCCTCGGCGGCGTCCTCGGGTAGGTCGAGAGCCTGCTCGCAGAGCCGTACCACGGTGGGGGCCAGGTCGGGGGTCAACTCGGTGACGGTGATCGCGGCGTCCATGGTCGCCGACCCTAAATCACCGGGTGCCGGTCTGCGCTCCCGCCTCTTGTCTCAAGAAGGGAACCTTCCTATTTCTGGGCGGCACGAACGGCGGCGTAGGCATCGACCTGGCCGGCGCCGGTGACGTTCGACGGAGCACCGCAGGTGTCGGTCGGGCTGCCGGAGCGGTAGGTCGGTGTCGCCGCCGTGGCGGTGTCCCGCAGGATCTGCCGGGTCCGGCTCACATCGCCGACCAACGCTGGGTTCGCCGACCACATCAGCGCGACCACCCCGGCCACCTGCGGCGTCGCCATCGAGGTGCCGTCCAGCGCGGCATACGTGCCGCCCGGCATGGCCGACACCACGCCCACGCCCGGCGCCAGCACGTCCGGCTTACCCGTGCCGCCCGGCACCGGCCCGCGCGAGGAGAACTCGGCGACCCGACGCTGCGCGTCCACCGCACCCACGGTCAGCACGTCCGCGTACGGCGCTGGCGGGTCGTCGATCGACGCGCACCACGGGCCGGTGTTGCCAGCCGCGGCGACCACGAAGATCCCGGCGGCATCCAGCGCGGCGGTGGCCGGTCGCAGTACGCCCCGGTCGCACCCCTCGATGGGCGGGCAGCCCCACGAGTTGGTCAGCACCTGCGGGGCGCGCTCCGGACGGCCGTCGGTGAACGGGTCGCCGCCGGCCGGGAAGGGCGCCAGCATGAACTGGAGACAGTCCAGGTAGTGCCCCGGGCTGCCGAGGTTGCGGTCCAGGTTGACGCAACCCACCCACTGCGCGTCCGGTGCCACCCCGATGCCGTCCCGCCCGACCGCGCTGCCCACCGTGTGGGTGCCGTGCCCGCCCTGGTCGGTCGGGCTCCGGGTGCCGTTCCACGGGTCGTACCAGGAGTCGTTCCCGCCCCGGAACCCTGCTCGCAGCGCCGGATGGGTGCCGTCCACCCCCGAATCCGAGCTGCCGACCACGATGCCCGTGCCGGTCACCCCGAGCTGGGACCACACCCGGTCGGCGGCGATCTGGCGGATGTTCCACTCCGGGCCGGTGGGCGTGGGCGCGGTGCCCCGGCTCTGTCCGGCCGGAGCCGGCAGTGGCCGCAGGCGCTGGCTGACCAGCACCCGCGACACCTCCGGTCGGTGGGCGAGCCAGGCCCGCACCGCCGGGCCACCGTCCACCTCGACCGCGTTCACCAGGTAGTACGACACCGGGTCGAGTCGGAGCCGGGTCAGCCCTCGGAGCAGGTCGGCCTGGCTCTGCTCGGCGGTCGTCACCAGCCGCCGGTAGACCTCCGCCGCGCGGGCGTCCCGCCCCGCCCGACCCGACGCGCCGGCTGGTAGACCGGTCAGGTCGGCCTGCGCGCGCAGCACCACGAGCAGCCGCTCGCCGTACAGGCCCGGCTGGCCGGGGCCGAGGTCGACCACGCCGAACGTCACCAGCAGCACCACGGCTGCCACCGCTGCCACCCGACGGCTCGGGGTGCGTGCCGACGGCCGGGCGAGCAGCACCGCGTACCCGATGGCGACCAGGACGGCGACGGCGAGCCCGGCACCGGCGGCGACCGCGACCCAGAACGGGACGTCCCGGGTGCCGACCAGCAGCAGGGTGATCTCTTCCGGGTCGGTGAAGGCCAGCGGGCCGAGTGCGGCCAGGCCCACGAGCCAGCCGGTCGCCCGTGGACCAGCGCGGGTGGCGTCGGCCGGGTCGGCGGTGGGCCGCCAGGTCGCGGCCCACAGCGCGGCCAGCGCGAAGCCCGACGGCGGCAGGATCAGCAGCGCGGGCAACTGCGCGCCGGACTGGCCGGTGCCGGCCGCGAGCAGCAGCAGCGCCACCCCGGCGACCAGGCCCCCGACCAGCACCAGCCGAGCCGGCCGGGGCGGCCGACCGACCGCGAACCGGGACCAGAACGTCGCGTCGAGCAGCGTCGCGGCCAGCACCCCGAGCGCGGCGGCCGCGAATAGCGCGAGCACGGTCTCCAGGAGCCCACCGAGCGCGCCCAGCCAGGCCCAGGGCAGCAGCAGCGCCAACCCGGCGGCGACCGCGAGCAGCGGCACGGGGCCGGGCCGGCGCGATCCCCGCTGGCGCTCGACCGGTTGCGGGCTTCCGGCGGCCTCGGGCCGCCCGGCGTCGCCGTCCCCGGTGGGTGCCGCGCCGCCGACGGAGCCGGCTGGTCCGGGGTACGCCCACCGGCGTGCCGACCAGCGCACGGCGAGCGCGCTGAGCAACGCCGCGCCGGCCAGCCCGGCGAGGTACGCCTCGTGGTGCACCGGCGGCACGAGCCGCAGCAGTGTGAGCACCCCGAGTGCGAGTGCCCCGATCAGCCAGGCCCTCCCGGTGGCCCGGACCGCGGCCGACCGGGGCAGCACGGCCAGCAGCAGGCTGGGTGCACCCACCAGCACGACGGTGGCCAGGCCGAGCACCGGCCAGAGCCAGCCCACCCGGTTGTGCCCGAAGCCCAGCAGCACCTGATCGGTGACCCAGCCACCCGTCTGGGTGGCCACGGTGACCGCAACCGTCCAGCAGCCGACCAGCACGGCCGCGACCACCGGCCATGGGGAACTGCGGTTGCTGAATCCGGGGTGCGCAGGTTGACCGTGCATCCGAGAACCTTACGACCACGATGAACAGTTTCGACCCGATCAACGCGTCGTGAGTGAAGGCGGGGTGGGCGGCGAATGCCGGCACGCCGGTGCGGCGGTTACGGTGGACGGGTGCGCGACCCCAATATCTCCCGATCCGTCGCCGGTCAGCTCTCGCCGGTCCGCCGTGCGTCCGATCTGCGTCGACTGCGCCATGAGCGCTTCGACGTGCTGGTCATCGGTGGTGGGGTGACCGGTGCCGGTGCCGCCCTGGACGCGGCCTCCCGGGGCTTGAAGGTGGCCCTGGTGGAGGCGCGCGACCTCGCTGCGGGCACCTCCAGCCGGTCCAGCAAACTCATCCACGGTGGCCTGCGCTACCTGGAGCAGTTGGAGTTCCACCTGGTCCACGAGGCGCTCACCGAGCGTGGCCTGCTGGCCACTCGGCTCGCGCCACACCTGGTGCGCCCGGTGCCGTTCCTGGTGCCGCTGCCGGCCGGGCGGGGCCTGCGGGACCTGCCGGCCCGGATCTTCCGCCGCTCGTACTACGGCATGGGCGTGGCCGCCTACGACGCCTTCGCCGGTCTCTTCGGCGGTGGCCGGGGTATGCCGCTGCACCGGCACCTGACCCGGGAGGGCGCGCGGCGGATCTTCCCGAGCCTGCGGGCCGACGCGCTGGCCGGGGCGATCCGCTACTACGACGGGCAGGTCGACGACGCCCGTCTGGTGGTCACCCTGGCGCGTACCGCGGCCAGCCTCGGCGCCACGGTGGTGAGCAGTGCCCGCGCCGTCGGGCTGATCCGGCAGGCGCGCGAGGTGACCGGCGTTCGGGTCCGCGACCTGGAGGCGCCGGAGGGCTCACCGGACGCGGAGTTCGAGGTGCAGGCCCGTACCGTCATCGCCGCCACCGGGGTGTGGAGCGACGACATGTCCCGGATGCTCAACGACGTGGGCCTGCGGCCCGGCGTCCGGGTGCGCGCCTCCAAGGGGGTGCACCTGGTGGTGCCCCGCTCGGCGATCACCGGCGAGACGGGGCTCATCCTGCGTACGGAGAAGTCGGTGCTCTTCGTCATCCCCTGGGGCGGGCACTGGATCATCGGCACGACGGACACCGACTGGCGGCTGGACCGGTCCCGCCCGGCCGCGTCCGCCCGCGACATCGACTACCTGTTGCAGCAGGTCAACACCGTGCTGGACCGGCCGTTGACCACCGCCGACATCGAGGGGGTGTACGCCGGGCTGCGGCCGCTGCTGGCCGGCGAGGCCGACTCGACCTCGAAGCTCTCCCGGGAGCACGCGGTCTTCGAGCCGATGCTCGGGCTGCTGCTGGTCGCCGGCGGCAAGTACACGACGTACCGGGTGATGGCCTCCGACGTGGTCGACCGGGCGGTGCGTCGGTTGGGTGGCGCCCGCTCGTCGCGGACCGCCGACCTGCCGCTGCTCGGCGCCGACGGGTACCCGGCGATGTGGCGGGACCGGGCCGACCTGGCCCGCCGGCACGGCGTGCCGGTGGGCGTGGTGGAGCACCTGCTGGAGCGGTACGGGACCCTCACCCTGGACCTGCTGGCGCTGATCGACGCCGATCCACTGCTCGCTTCTCCGCTGGCCGGTGCTCCGGAGTATCTGGCGGCGGAGGTCGTCTACGCGGCGCGGGCCGAGGGCGCGCTGCATCTGGAGGACGTGCTGACCCGGCGGACCCGGATCTCGTTCGAGACCAGCCACCGAGGGCTGGAGTCGGCGGAGCACACCGCCGAGCTGATGGGCGCGGTGCTCGGTTGGGACGCGGCCATCCGGGCGCGCGAGGTCGAGCACTACCGCGCCCGGGTGGAGGCGGAGCGGCAGTCCCAGTTGATGCCGGACGACGTCGCGGCGGACGCGGCACGGCTCGGCGCTCCGGACGTCCGGGGTTACGCGGCCGACCGGGGTGGCGACGACGATCAGGCTGAGCTGCGTCCGTCCGCTCGGTGACGATTTGGAACGTTACCGAAGGGTAACTAACGTTACCGACCCGGATGGTGGTTTCGGATGCTACCTACGGTGGGGTAGGTTTCCGCGCGTGCTCTCCCGCCCTCGTCTACTCGTACCCCTCCTTGCCGCCGCGCTCGTCGGTGCCCTGACCGGGTGTTCGCTGTTCGACCGGGACGCGGGGGGCATATCGGTGGTGCAACCGACCGCTGGCGCGGCGGGTGGCGGAACGCAGCTGGAGATCCCCACCACCGTTGCCGCAGGCCAGGTCAGCCTGCTTCAGCGGCTCGGCGCCGACGGCCCGCTGCGCACCCTGAGTGTCGAGCGGAACGGCGCGTGGCAGTGCCTCGACTGCGCCGGCGACGGCGTCACCTCCCGGGGCACCCTCGCGCCGGAACTCACCGAACGGCTCCAGGTGCTGCTCGCGGACCCGGCGCTGGCCACCGAGACAGATCAGGCCCGGAGATACCGAACCACCTGCATCGACGCGCTGACGTCCAGCCTGCTCACCTCGACCGGGCTGGTCACCTCGCAGGACTGCCCAGGTGAGGAACGCACGCCGGTCGCCGGGGAGATCCTGCTGCTGCTCACCCAGGCGACCCCGGCCGAGATCATCGGCTGAGCCGCCGCACCGGCGCGCAGGTCAGAGCACCTTGCCGGGGTTGAGCAGGCCAGCCGGGTCCAGAGCCGACTTGATCGCCTGGTGCACCCGGACGCCGACCGGCCCGATCTCCCGGGCCAGCCAGTCCCGCTTGAGCAGCCCGACCCCGTGCTCTCCGGTGCACGTCCCGCCCAGGTCCAGGCCGAGTCGCATGATCTCGTCGAACGCCCGCCGGCCCCGCTCCACGCTCGCCGGGTCGGCCCGGTCGACGACGATGTTCGGGTGCATGTTGCCGTCCCCGGCGTGCCCCACCACGCCGATCGGCACCTCGCACTCCGCCGCGATCCGGGCCACCCCGTCCAGCAGGGCGGCGAGCGAGCCGCGCGGCACCGCCACATCGTCGATCACCAGACCGCCGTTGCCGCCCGGGTAGGCGTCGGCGGCGAACTTCTCCATCGCCGGGTGGGCCAGCCGGCGGGCCTGTAGGAGCGCCGACGCCTCCACCCCGTCGGTGGCCGCGTAGACCTCGTCGGCGCCGGCCGCCTCGCACACCTCGGCCAGGTCGGCCAGGTCGTCCGCCGCCCGGGTGCCGGTGTCCGCAGCGGCCAGCAGCAGGGCCTGGGCGTCGGTCCGCAGCCCCATCGGCTGGTACGCCTCGATCGCCCGCAGGTGGGTCTGGTCGAGCAGCTCCAGCAGGCTGGGAGTGAGCCCACGCGCCGCGATGTCGGCCACCGCCGCGCCGGCCGCCGCAGTGGACGGGAAGACCGCCACCAGGGTCAACGAGTCGGCCGGTGCGGGCCGCAGCGCCACGGTCACTTCGGTGATCACCCCGAGGGTGCCCTCCGAGCCGACGAAGAGCCGGGTCAGGTCGTAGCCAGCCACCCCCTTGGCCGTACGCCGGCCGGTGCGCAGCACCTCACCGGAGGCGAGCACCACCTCCAGGCCGAGCACGTACTCGGTGGTCACGCCGTACTTCACGCAGCACATGCCGCCCGCGTTGGTGGCCACGTTGCCGCCGATCGTGGAGGACTCCCAGGAGCCGGGGTCCGGCGGGTACCAGAGCCCCTGCTTGGCGACCGCACCGGCCAGAGCCGCGTTGACCACCCCCGGCTGAACCACCGCGATCCGGCTCACCGGGTCGATCTCCCGGATCTCGGCCATCGCGACGGTGCTGAGCACCACCGCGCCGTCCACCGCGTTCGCCGCGCCGGCCAGCCCGGTCCGCGCGCCCTGCGGCACCACCGGTACGCCGTGCCGCGCCGCCGCCCGGACCACGGCGACCACCTGCTCGGTGGTGCGTGGGCGGGTCACCACCAGCGGGGTGCCGGCGGCGCAGAGGTCGGCCTCGTCCCGCTGGTGCACGCGCAGCAGGTCCGGGTCGGTGAGCACGGCGTCGTCACCGAGCGCGGCGCGCAGGTCGTCGAGGAGAGTGGTGGGGGCCATGCAGCCGAGGCTAGGTCGCCGGCCGGCGATCATCAACATGATCGACTCCGCGGGATAGCTTGGGCACCATGCTCTACCTGGACCGGCCTGCCTGGCCGTGGCGCGGTCGGCTCTGGTCGCACCTGATCAGCGACGTCTCCCACGCAGAGCTGCACGCCTTCGCGGAGGCGCTGGGCGCTCCCCGGCGCGGCTTCGACCGGGACCACTACGACATTCCGGCCGACCGGTTCGCGGCGGCGGTGTGGCTCGGTGCCCAGGTGTTGCCGAGCCGGGAGCTGGTCCGGTTGCTCCGCGACGCCGGCTTGCGCCGCCCGAAGCACCTGGTCAGCCCGCCTCGGCACCTGGTCAGTCCGCGCCCGCCGACGACCCGGTGAGCGTGGCCAGCTCGCGGCGCACGTTGTCGCGGGCGGGCTCCTCCCAGCGGCTGGCCAGCTGCGGTAGCCGGAACAGCGCGGGCAGCTCCAGCAGCCCGGTGAGCACCGAGGCCCGTCCGGCCCGGAAGACCGGCTCCGGCACATGGGCGTACTCCCGCCGGATGGCCGCCGCATAACGCTCGTAGGTGGCCGGCGGCGTGGCCAGCACGGCGAGGTCCGCGTCGCAGAGCAGGGCGCCGCCCAGGTCGCCCGGCGCCACCGCGTGGCCGGCGGTGAGCAGCACCAACCGGCGCACCTCGGCCACCGCGGGCGCCGGCACCCCGAGCCCGGTGAGCACGCTCTCGGCCAGCGCGGCGCTGTCCCGTTCGTTGGTGTCGCCGGCGGCCCGCGGGTCGTAGACCGCGTCGTGCCACCAGGCCGCCAGCCGGACCTGGTTGGCCTGGTCGGTCAGCTCGGCGTGACGGTCCACCACGTCGAGCACCGCCGTCAGGTGGGCCACCGTGTGGTAGTGCCGGTGCGGCTCCCGCCACCGGGCGAGCAGCAGCTTCCCGGCCCTGGTCCACCTCGCGTCCGGCCTCGCACCGGCACCCCGGGCCGCCACCCGCCACTGGTCCAGCAAATCGGCCACCGCCCGAGTCTGCCGCATCCGGCCGCAGCGCGGGCGGGAGGATTCAGCGAGCCTGCCATGGGTAGTCGCGCCCATGGCCGTGGCCCGGGACAAACGATCTCCGCTGGTGCGGCGTACGGCGCTGCGTGAGGGGCTCGTGGACGTCGACGGCGCCCGGATCGCCGAGGCCACCGAGGAGCTGCGGCAGCGCGGCCGGGCGACCCTGCACGACCGGCTGCACCGGCTGCGGATGGCCGGAGGGCTGGCCGTGCAGGCCGGGCTGGCCGCCGCGTTGGCGTACCTGATCTCGCACAGGTACCTCGGCAACCCGCAGCCCGTCTTCGCGCCGATTTCCGCGGTCGGCACCCTGGCCGCGTCGGTCGGCCAGCGGTTCCGCCGGACCGTGGAACTGATCATCGGGGTGGGGATCGGGGTGGCCGTCGGCGATTTTCTGATCTACCTGCTCGGGACCGGGGCGTGGCAGCTCGGCCTGGTGGTCACCGTGGCGATTCTGTTCTCGATCTTCGCCGGGGCCAGCGTGGCCATCGTCATCCAGGCGGCGGCCACCGCGGTGCTGATCGTCACGCTGAGTCCCGTCACCAAGGATCTGGAGATCCCGCGCTTCATCGACGCGCTCCTCGGCGGTGGGATCGCGCTGCTGGTGACGGCGGTGCTGCTGCCCCTGAACCCGCTCCGGGTGATCAACCGAGCCGCCCGGCCGGCGCTGGACCTGCTCGCCGCCCAGCTCGACGCCACCGCCGACGGACTGCGCAAACGGGACCGCGCCGGCATCCAGTTGGCGCTGGACCGGCTGCGCAACAACAAGGGGGAGCTGGCCACGTTGACCGAGGCCGTCGAGGGCGCGAAGGAGACCGCCATCCTCTCCCCGGCCCGCTGGCACCGGCGCGACGAGCTGGTCCACTACGCGGAGGCGGCCGACCCGATCGACCGGGCGATGCGCAACACCGGCACGCTGATCCGCCGGTCCGTCACGTTGCTCGAGGACGAGGAGCCGGTGCCCGATCCGATGCCGGACGCCATCGGCCACCTCGCCGAGTCGGTCCGGCTGCTCAAGCACGAGTTCGCCGCCGGCGAGGAGCCGGAGAAGTCCCGGGAGCGGTCGCTGCGGGCGGTCAGCGAGGCCGGCCGGGCGTACGGCGCCGGGGTCGGCTTCTCCGGCAATGTGGTGATCGCCCAGATCCGGACCACCGCGAGCGACCTGCTGGTGGCCTCCGGGATCGAGCAGGAGGAGGCGAACCGGTGTATCCGCACCGCCTTCGGCGAGCAGGAACGGCCGGTCGGTGAGCCGGCCGAGCCCGGCGAGGCGTTGAAGCCACCCACCGCCCCGCCGGTCGGCTGAGCGGGGGCCACCAGCGGTCGGGCCCTCAGCACGTCGAGCGTGCGCAGGTCGACCGATGCGACCGGACCGGCCGGCAACGGATGGCTACGCTGACCGCATGGCCGACACCCCGCCCGGTTCACCGCTGCCGTCGTCGCCCCCACCCACGGCCCCGTCCGTCGGCGAGGCACCCCGGATGCCGCTGCGCCGACTGGGCTGGCGACGGTTCCTGGTGCTGGCCGGGGTGGTGCTGTTCATCGCCGCCTGCGCGGTGTTCATGGTCTTCACGCTCGGCCAGTCGCTCGGTGTGCGGGCCCTGCTGATCGGGGTGGTCGCCGCCATCCTGCCGGTGCCGGTGCTGGTCGCCTGCTTCCTCTGGCTGGACCGCTACGAACCGGAGCCGCTGAAGTATCTGATCTTCTGCTTTGCCTGGGGGGCGTTCGTCTCCACCGCCGCCTCGCTCACGGTCAACGACTTCGCGGCCAACCGCTTCGCCGACTGGAGCCTGCCGTCCGCGCTCACCGGGGTGCTGGTGGCGCCGTTCATCGAGGAGCTGACCAAGGCCCTGGGCCCGATCCTGCTGCTGGTGTTCCGCCGCCGTGAGTGGTCCGGGATCACCGACGGCCTGGTCTACTGCGGGCTCTCCGCGGTCGGCTTCGCCATGGTGGAGAACATCCTCTACCTGGGCGGATACGGCTATGCGACCGGCGCCGAACGGTACGGCCCGGCGACCGGCACGCAGCAGGTCATCGCGATCTTCATCGTCCGGATCCTGCTGTTCGGGTTCGCCCACCCGCTTTTCACCTCGATGACCGGTGTGGGACTGGGCATCGCGGCTCGGACGGCCGACCGGCGGGTCCGAGTGCTCGCCCCGATCGGCGGCCTGCTGCTGGCGATGATGCTGCACGGCACGTGGAACCTGCTGCCCACGCTGACCCAGGCCACCGGCGAAGCGGTGATCATGCTGTACGGCTTCCTGGGCCTGATGGTGCCGGTCTTCTTCGGCATGGTGGGGCTGGCGGTGTGGCTGCGCGCCTGGGAGGGGCGGCTCACCGAGCGGACGTTGCCGGCCTACGTACGCGCCGGCTGGCTGAGCCCGCCCGAGGTGGCCGCGCTGAGCAGCCTCGGCCGGCGGCACGCGGCCCGCAGTTGGGCCCGGCGGGTGGCCGGCGACGCCGGGGTACGGGCGATGCGCGGATACCAATTCGCCGCCACCCGGCTGGCCCTGCTGCGCGACGGGTCGCTGCGCGGCCTGGACCGCAAGCCGGCCGAGCAGGAGCGGACCGCCCGTGAGGAGCGGGAGCTGCTGGACGCGATCAGCGCGTACCGGTCGTTCTTCGTCGGTCGGGACCCGCAGGCCCCGGCGGGGGTCTGGGACGGTAGCCGCTACCACCTGCGCTTCCCCGACGGTACGCAGCGTCCGGTGGACGCGCCGGACGAGCCCGTGGTGCCGATCCCGGTGGTGCTGGCCCCTGCTCCGCCCCCGGTGGGGTACGCCCCGTCTGGCTGGCCCGTCCCGCGACCGGCAGCGCCCTGGCCGCCGGGTCGCCCCTGATGAGGTGCGGCCCCGGGCTGGCGGCTCAGGTGATCAGGGCGGTTCGGGTGATCAGGGCGGCTCAGGTCATCAGGGTGGTGAGGAAGTCACCGAGGCCCTGGAACATCGCCATCAGGCCTGTCCCGATCGTCTTGAACATCTGCGCGGCGCCGTTCGGCCGGAAGGCCACGAAGTAGATCAGGAACGCGACACTGCCCCAGGTCAACAACTTCTTAACGAATACCGGCATCGTCCCTCCCCAGGGCCACGGTCGCCGGATGGCTTCCCGTCGTGCGGCCAGGCAAACGGTGCGCGGCGGGGCCTGGTGGCCGGGGGAGGTGCGTCAGAGATAGAGGCCAGTGGGGTCGTTCTCGATCCGCTCGGCGGCCACGGCGTGCACGTCCCGCTCCCGCAGCAGCACGTACCCGCGGCCGTGCAGCTCGACCTCGGAGCGGTCGTCCGGGTCGAAGAGCACCCGGTCGCCGGAGACGATGGCGCGGACGCTCGGCCCCACCCCGACTGCGGTGGCCCAGGCGAGGCGCTTGCCGACCGCCGCGGTCGCCGGGATGACGATGCCGGCGGTGGAGCGTCGTTCGCCCTCGCTGCCCTCCATCCGCACCAGCACGCGGTCGTGCAGCAGTCGGATCGGCAGGCCGGCGTCGAGATCGTTGTCGGCGGTCACGCCGCAGACGCTACCGTGCCGCCGCTGGCGGGCCCGCTGGTGGTTACGCCGAAGTGGTCGGGGCATTGTGTAGCGGAACTGCCCTACGGTGTCGGGAACGAACGTATGCTGTCCGACCTGTCGTTGTGGGCGGACCGGTTTCTCTGCCAGGAGGTGCGCTTGAGCCGCTTCGAGTGGGTACGCGGGCGGCTCCGCCGCGCCTACCAGTTGCGACAGGAGTCGGCGAGCACCGACGGGGGCACGTCGAGTGACGTGTCGGAGGCGGCCCAGGTGGCGTCGCCGGCCGTGCCGGGGCCGGCCGCGCCGCCGAGCGCCTCGGTCGTCGGCTCGGAACCTCCGGTGGACCTGCACAACTCGACCTCCAGCCGGGACGACGCTGATGTCCCGCACGGGCTGCGGATCGCCGCCGCGTGGTGCTGGCGCCTGATCGTGATCGGCGTGGTGGCCTGGGCACTGCTCAGGATCGTCGGCACGATCAAGATCGTGATCATTCCGCTGGCCATCGCGTTGCTGCTCTCTGCGCTGCTCGCGCCGGCGGTGGGCTGGCTGCTGCGGGTCCGACTGCCCCGTTCGATGGCGACGGCGGTGGTGCTGGTCGGTGGCCTGGCCGCGGTGATCGGCACGCTGACGCTGGTGGTCAACGAGTTCATTCGCGGTGTGCCGGAGCTGAGCCAGAAGTCGTCGGAGGGTGTCCGGCAGATCCAGAACTGGCTGAAGACGGGCCCGCTGCACCTCTCGGACACCCAGCTCAACCGCTACATCGACGAGGCGCAGGCCTGGATCAACGACAACACCTCCAACTTCACCAGCGGCGCGCTGAGCACCGCCGCCACGCTGGCCGAGGTGCTGACGGGCACGCTGCTGGTGCTCTTCGCGACGTTCTTCTTCCTACGCGACGGCAATCGCATCTGGCGCTTCCTGGTCCGGCTGCTGCCGGTCGCCGCCCGGTGGAAGGTCGACGACGCCGGCCGCGCCTCCTGGCACACGCTCGGCGCGTACGTCCGCGCGACCGTGCTGGTCGCCTTCATCGACGCGGTCGGCATCGGCATCTTCCTGGTCATCTTCGATGTCCCGTTCGCCTTCCCACTGGCCGCGCTGGTCTTCCTCGGCGCGTTCATCCCGATCGTCGGTGCGGCGCTCTCCGGCGGTGTGGCGGTGCTGGTGGCGCTGGTCGACAGCGGCCCGGTCACCGCGTTGATCATCCTCGGAGCGGTGATCGGTGTGCAGCAGGTGGAGGGCCACATCCTTCAACCGCTGATCATGGGACGGGCGGTCGCTCTCCACCCGCTCGCGGTGATCATCGGCATCGCCGCCGGTGTCGTCCTCGCCGGCATCACCGGCGCGCTCGTCTCGGTGCCGCTCATCGCGGTGCTGAACACCGCGGTCCGCCGGCTTGCCGCCCGACGGGTCCCGGACACCCCGCCCGACGCCGTGGTCGTCGCCTCGCAGGCCCCCTGACCAACCCGCCGGTCAGGACTTGGCGAGGCGCTCCAAGGCACCCCGGGCCACCTCGGGGCGGGTGGTGTACCAGAACGGTGGCAGCGAGCGGCGCAGGAACGGCCCGTAGCCTCGGGCCGTCTCCAATCGTGAGTCGAGCACCGCGACCACGCCCCGGTCGCCGCTCGCCCGGATCAGCCGGCCCACGCCCTGAGCCAGCCGCACCGCCGCGATCGGCACGCTGACCGCAGCGAAGCCGGAGCCGCCGCCCGAGTCCACAGCCGCGGCGCGGGCAGCCGCCAGCGGCTCGTCCGGGCGCGGGAAGGGCAGCCGGTCGATGACCACGAGCTGGCAGGCGTCACCCGGCACATCCACCCCCTGCCAGAGCGACATCACCCCGAACAGGCAGCTGGCGCGCTCCGCACGGAACCGGCGGACCAGCAGCGGCAACGCCTCCTCGCCCTGCAGCAGCACCGGCAGGTCGGTCCGCGCGCGCAGCAGGTCCGCCGCCTGCTGCGCGGCCCGTCGGGAGGAGAAGAGCCCGAGAGTACGACCACCGAGCGCCTCGACCAGCCCGAGCAGCTCCTCCCCGGCAGCGTCGGGCAGCCCGGAGACGCTGGGTCGGGGCAGGTGCGCGGCGACGTACAGAATGCCCTGCCGGGCGTAGTCGAACGGCGAACCCACGTCGAGTGACCGCCAACCGGGGCCTTCGGTCGCCGGTACGACGGCACTCGGGGTGACGTCGCCGGCGAGCCGACGGCCCGGCGTCTCGGCGGCCGGGCGGCCAGGGCCGGTGCGGGCGGCCAGTGCGGCTGCGGCGGGGGTCGGCGGGGCGGGCGGCGGCGCGTCCAGCCCGAGGGCACGGGCCACCGTGTCGAACCGGCCGCCCAGCGCCAAGGTCGCCGAGGTGGCGACGACGGTGCGTTCGTCGTACAGGTGGGTGGCGAGGGTGCCGGCCACTGACAGCGGCGCGACCACCAGTGCCCGGCGGCTGCCGCTGTCGTTCTTCTCCACCCACGCCACGTCGTGGTCGGCCTCCTCCAACAGCCGCTGCGCGGTGGTGGAGAGCTCGTCCAACGCGGCCTTGGCCTGCTGCTTGCGGACCGGGTCGGGGTCGTCGGACTTGATGTCGCCGATCGAGTCCAGGGCGCTGCGGGTGGCGGCGTCGAGCAGCGTGCACGCCTCCCGCAACGGCGTCGGCAGCCCGGCGGTGATACGCCCGGCCGGTGCCTCGGCCAGCCCGACCGCGAGGGCGTCACCGGCGGCGGTGAGCGCCTCGGCGGTCTCCGGCCGCAGCAGGGGGCGGGCCCGCCGGGTGGACCGGTCGATCAGCTCCGGCACCAACTCCGCCTGAGCCGCCGAGGAGACCCGGTCGGCCAGCTCGTGCGCCTCGTCGACGATGAGCAGCTTGTGCGGCGGCACGATGTGCCGGTCGGCGAGCATGTCGACCGCGAGCAGGCTGTGGTTGGTCACCACGATGTCGGCCTCCCGGGCCCGCGCACGGGACGCCTCGGCGAAGCACTCCTGACCGAACGGGCAGCGGGTCGCCCCGACGCACTCCCGGGCCGGCATCGACACCAGCCGCCAGGCCTGATCGTCGACGCCTGGGTCCAGCTCGTCCCGGTCGCCGGTGGCCGTCCGCTCGGCCCAGTCGCGCAGCCGCTCGACCTGCTTACCCAACCGGCCCGCCTCACCGAGCCACTTCGTCCCGCCGCCGGGGCGGGTCGCCGGGGCGTCGAAGAGGGTGTCCTCCGGCTCTTCCTCGGTGGAGTTGTCCAGGCGGGCAAGGCAGAGATAGTGGTGGCGGCCCTTGAGCACCGCAAAGGTGGGCCGACGCCCGAGCATCGGCTCGACCGCGTCGGCCAGCCGGGGCAGATCGTGGTCGACCAGCTGGGACTGCAACGCCAGGGTGGCGGTGGAGACCACCACCGGGCCGTCCACGGTGAGCGCCGGCGCGAGGTAGGCCAGCGACTTGCCGGTGCCGGTGCCCGCCTGCACGAGCAGATGCTCGCCGCCGGCCACGCACTCCTCGATCGCTGTGGTCATCTGCTGCTGGCCGGGGCGTTCCGCACCACCGGGGACCGCGCCGACCGCCGCCGCCAGCAGCTCCGTGCCACTGGGCCGGGCACCCCGCCGCCGGCCCTTGGCACGGGCCGACGGGGTGGCGGAACCGGTGGCGGTGCGGGGCGGAGTCACCGTGCGACGGTACCCGGCGCCGCCGACACCGACCGCGCCCATCCGCCGCGTGGCGCGATGCCGGCGATGCCGGTCGGTGTGGTCGATGCCGTCCCGTTACGGCCGCACTACGACGCGTGGGCAGGATCGGTTAGGGTGCGAATCATGCCGAGCGACGTGGTCCGAGTGATCTACCGCAAGTACGACGGCAGCGCCCACCGCGACTACCCGGCCCGCCGCCTCACCGAGGACGACCTCGGCGTCTGGCTCGGCGTGCCCGAGGGCACCGAATCGGTCTACCACGGCCGGCCGTCGGTGGAGAAGATTCCGTTCGTGCTGCTGGTGCCACACCGTGCCTGGTGGACGGCCATGTTCAACCCGCCACCCCGCACCAGCGAGGTCTACTGCGACATCGCCACCCCGGCCCGCTGGGAATCCGAGGACACCGTCCACCTGATCGACCTGGACCTGGACGTTGTCCGGCGTCGGGTCACCGGCCTGGTGGAGCTGCTCGACGAGGACGAGTTCGCCGAGCACCGGGCCCGGTTCGGCTACCCGGACGACGTGGTGGTCGAGGCCGAAGCCGCGGCCCGCCGGCTGTTCGGGGTGCTCGGGGACGGCACCGAGCCGTTCGCCACCACGTACCGCAAGTGGTTGGCACTGGTGGTCTGACGCCGCGCGCCCGGCTCACCAGCGCGGTGGCCAGCCGGCGCCCGCACCGAGCGGCGGCACGTCGGCCAGCTTCTCCGGATTGAGCTGGTTGTAAATGGCGGTGACCCGGCCCTGGTCCACCGCGAAGGCGGTGACCAGGCGGATCGGCCGCCCGTCGCTGTGCACCGTCTCCATCTGAAGGCCGAGCACGCCGTCGACGAGCACGACCCGGGCCAGCACCCGGTCGGCGTACCGGCCCGCCCGGCCGAACAGGCCGAGCGTGAACCGACCCACGGCGTCCGCGCCGAGCACCGGCCGGCGGGCTGAGGGGAAATGCCCGCCCGAGTCGCCGACGAAGACCACGTCCGGCGCGAGCACCTGGAGCAGTTGGTCCAGCTCGCCGGACTCGGTGGCGGCGACGAACGCTTCGAGCACCCGGCGCTGCTCGGCCGGGTCGGCGGTGTGCCGGGGTACGTCCGGCGCGGTGACCGCCCGGCGTGCCCGGGAGGCGAGCTGCCGGGCGGCCACCGCAGTGGTGCCGAGCACGTCGGCGACGCGGGCGAACGGCACCGCGAACACGTCGTGCAGCACGAGGGCGACCCGCTGCTCCGGTGCGAGCCGCTCCAGCACCACCAGCAGCGCCGTACCGACCTCGTCGGTGCGAACCGCCCGCTCCGCCGGGTCGGGCGCGTAACCGTCGTCCAACGGAGTCACCACCGGTTCTGGCAGCCACTGCCCCGGGTACGCCTCCCGCCGCACCCGGGCCGAGCGCAGCACGTCCAGGCAGATCCGGGCGCAGGTGGTGGTCAGCCACGCGGACAGCTCGCGGACCTCGGCGCGGGCCGTCGGGTCGGCGAGCGCCCCGGCGTAGCGCAGCCAGGTCTCCTGCACCGCGTCCTCCGCCTCGCTGCGGCTGCCCAGCATCCGGTAGGCCCCCGCGAGCAGCCGCCCCCGCTCGGCCTCGAACTCCGTCGCCAGGTCCCGCACGACGCACCACCCTCCCCGGTCGACACCGTCCTGGCGTACATCCTTGCGCCGACTGGACGCGCTGGCAGCCCTGGGCCGGACGGCCTGTCGAGGCTCGGGCGACCCTCGACGGGCGGAAGGCCTGCGGGTGAGCGATGATCCGTGGATGAGCGCACCCCAGCAAGGGCAGATCGTGGCGCCGGACGGCGGCTCCGTGCGGGAGTTGCTGCGGATCACGGCACCGGTGGATCTCGGCGCGATCGACCCACGGTCCACGCCTGGCCTGCCGAGGACAGCCGGGCGCGGAGAGCACCGTAAGGCCTGGGCACGAGAGCAGGTGGAGCTGGTCGGCGGCGAGCTGGGCCGGCGGCAGGAGATGCTGTTCGCGATGGCCAAGACCGGGTCAAAGAGGCCGACGCGCCGGGTGCTGCTGGTGCTCCAGGCGATGGACTGCGGTGGCAAGGACGGCACGATCAAGCGGGTGGCCGGCGCGATGAATCCGCTGGGCCTGCACATCCGTTCGTTCGGGCCGCCGAGTCCCCAGGAGTTGCGGCACGACTTCCTCTGGCGGATCCGTCGGGAGCTGCCGCCGCCGGGGTACGTGGGAATGTTCAACCGCTCGCACTACGAGGACGTGTTGATCGCCCGGGTCGGCGCGCTGGTGCCGGAGGCGACCTGGCGGGCTCGCTATGACGAAATCAACTCGTTCGAGCGGGAGTTGACCGGGGACGCCGTGACCGTGATCAAGGTGATGCTGCACATCTCGTACGCCGAGCAGGGCAAGCGCCTGCTGGAACGGCTCACCGACCCGAACAAGCACTGGAAGTACAACCCCTCCGACGTGGACTCCCGGGCTCACTGGGACGACTACCAGGCCGCGTACGCCGAGGCCCTCAGCCGGTGCAGCACGGACGCCGCGCCCTGGTTCGTGGTGCCGGCGGACCGTAAGTGGTATCGGGACTGGGCGGTGGCCCAGCTGCTGCGTGAGACGTTCGACACCCTCGATCTGGGGTATCCGGCTGCCGATTTCGACGTGGCGCACGAGCGGGAGCGGTTGTGTGCTGAGGGAGCGGTTGCGGGTGGGACGCCCGAGATGAACAGCAGGTGAACGAGTGGTGAATGACGTCTGGCCAGGGGTGGGCCGGCGAATTCACGGTTCTGTCGTTTCCTAGCATTCACCGAGCGGGCGCCCGACGGGTGCCGCCACCCTCCCACCGACGCGACGAGGTCTGTGCTGTGAAGTTTTCCTTCCGCCCCACCGAGGGCGCCTTCTATGAGCTCTTCACCAGGGCCGCGCAGAACCTGGTCCGGGGCACCGCGCTACTCAACGAGCTGGCCCTGCCCGGCGTCGACGTGCAGTCCGTCAGCGAGCGGCTGACCGAGGTCGAGCACGACAGCGACCAGATCACCCACGACTTGTTCAAGAAGATCAACTCGACCTTCATCACCCCGTTCGACCGCGAGGACATCTACCGGCTCGGCTCGCTGCTGGACGACGTGATGGACCACCTGGAAGCGGTCGGCGACCTGCTCTACCTGTACGGGCTGACCGAGCTTCCGGCGCTGCCCCGCGAGCTGCACGAGATGGTGAACGTTCTCGACCAGCAGGCCAAGCTGACCGCCGACGCGATGCCCCGGCTGAAGTCGATGAAGGATCTCGAGGACTACTGGATCGAGTGCAACCGGCTGGAGAACGAGGGCGACCGGATCAACCGGCAGTTGCTCGTCCGCCTCTTCTCCGGCGAGTACGACGCGTTGACGGTGCTGAAGATGAAGGAGGTCGCCGACGAGCTGGAGGCCGCCTGCGACGCCTTCGAGCACGTGGCCAACACCGTCGAGACCATCGCCGTCAAGGAGTCCTGAGCCGGTGTCTCCGTCTCCCGAACTCATCGCCGTACTGGCGGTGATCGCGGTCGCCTTGGCGTTCGACTACACCAACGGCTTTCACGACGCTGCCAACGCGATCGCGACAAGTGTCTCCACCCGGGCGTTGACCCCCCGGATCGCCCTCGGGCTCGCCGCGGTCGGCAACTTCGTCGGCGCACACTTCGGCGCCGGGGTGGCCAAGACCGTCGGCGACAACCTGGTCACGCTCCCCACCGGGGTGAGCAGCCTCGGGGTGGTCTTCGCCGGGGTGCTCGGCGCGATCGCCTGGAACCTCATCACCTGGTATTTCGGTCTGCCGTCGTCGTCCTCACACGCGCTCTTCGGTGGCCTGGTCGGCGCGACCCTGCTGTCCGCCGGTGGCATCGTGCAGTGGGCCAACATCACCGAGAAGGTGCTGTTGCCGATGGTGCTGTCACCGCTCGTCGGCCTCATCCTCGGCTACCTGCTGATGCTGGCCATCCTCTGGCTGTTCCGGAAGGGGCAGCCGGGCAAGCTCAACCGGGGCTTCCGGTGGGCGCAGACCGCCTCGGCGGCGGCCATGTCGGTCGGCCACGGCATGCAGGACGCCGCCAAGACCATGGGCATCGTGGTGCTGGCGCTCTACACCGGTGGTTTCCAGACGAGCAAGACGCACATCCCGGGGTGGGTGTTCTGGACCTCGGCGACCATGCTGGCTCTCGGCACGTACGCCGGTGGCTGGCGGATCATCCGCACCCTCGGTCGGAAGATCATCGACCTGGGGCCGCCGGAGGGCTTCGCCGCCGAGACGGTCGCCAGCGCGGTGCTCTACTTCAACGCCCTGGTGCTGAAGGCGCCAATCTCCACCACCCACACGATCACCTCGGCGATCATGGGCGTGGGCGCGACCAAACGGCTCTCCGCGGTCCGCTGGAACGTCGCCGGCAACATCGTGCTCGCCTGGATCATCACATTCCCGGCCGCCGCGCTGATCGCCTGCGTCACCTACCTGCTGGTCCGGCCGCTCTTCGGCTGACCGCCGTTTTTGTGAAAGGCCCCTTGTCAAGGTCTCGCCTTGACAAGGGGCATTCTCTGTTCAGACGTACCGGACGCCGATCTGCTCGCGGACCGTGTCCAGCAGCGCCATCACCTCGAGGGTTGCCGCGTGCGGCACCATCGGGCTCTCCGTCAGCCCGGCGGCCAGGCAGCGCTGCACCTCGATCGCCTCGTACTGGTAGCCGTTGCCGACCCCGTCGGCGGCGATCGTCTCCGGCTCGGCGCCGGCCCGGTGCAGGGTCAGCGAACCGGGACGGAAGAACGGCTCCGGCAGGTCGATCCGGCCGGTGCTGCCGGTGATCGAGGCGGACAGCTCACTCGACCCGACCATGCCGCAGCTCAGCGTGGCCAGCGCTCCGGTGTCGTAGCCGAACAGGATGCCGGTGTTCTCGTCCGTCCCCTCCGGGCCGAGCTGCGCCCAGGACCGGATGTGCTGCGGCACTCCGAGCAACAGGTGAGCCAGGCCGATCGGGTAGATCCCCAGGTCGAGCAGGGCGCCCCCACCCAGCGCCGCGTTGCGCATCCGGTGCTCCGGCAGGAACGGCCCGGACACCCCGAAGTCTGCCCGGACGTTGCTCACCGTGCCGATCGCCCCATCCGCGATCAACTCTGCCGCCCGCAGGATCAGCGGATTCAATCGCATCCACATGGCCTCCATCAGGAAGACCCCGGCGGCGCGGGCGGTGTCCACCAGATCGGTGCTGGTGACCAGATCGAGGGTGAACGGCTTCTCCAGCAGCACCGCGCGTCCGGCGGTCAGGCAGGTCATCGCCGCCTCGTAGTGCGCGGAATGCGGGGTCGCCACGTAGATCGCGTCGACCTCCGGGTCGGCGGCCAACTCGACCCAGGAGCCGTACGCGCGCTTCGCGCCGTACGTATCGGCGAAGCGCTGCGCGCTCTGAGCGCTACGGGAGCCGACCGCGACCAGCTCGGCGCCCGGCACCAGCCGGAGGTCTTCAGCGAAACGGCTGGCGATGTGGCCGGTGGCCAGGATGCCCCAACGAGTCATGCCGAAACGCTAGCCGAGCCAGGTGAATCGCCGGCTAGCCGGCCGCTTGCCGGGATGGTGCCCCGATCACGGCTGGGCGCGCCCCGATCGCCGCGTCCTCGGCAACTAGGCTCGCGGAATGACGATCGACAGCGATGGCTTCACCGCCCCGGCCGCCCTGGTCGAGCACGCCCGTCGGTTCCGGGCCGAGGGCGGCACCCCGGCGGTGCCGCGGGTCGCGGCGACCGTGTTGCTGCTGCGCCCGACCGACACCGACTTCGAGGTGTACGTCATCCGCCGGGTCGCCGCCATGACCTTCGGCGGGATGTACGCCTTCCCCGGCGGCGGCGTGGACCGCTCCGACTCCGAGGCACACCTGGACTGGGCCGGCCCGGCGCCGAGCGAGTGGGCGGGCCGCCTCGGCGTGGCCTCGGACGCCGCCCAGGCGGTGGTCTGCGCCGCGGCCCGGGAGGTCTTCGAGGAGGCGGGTGTGCTGCTCGCCGGCCCGGACCAGGCGACCGTGGTGGGCGACGTCAGCGGCGACGACTGGGAGGCGGCCCGCCAAGACCTGGAGGGACGCCGGCTGGGCTTCGCGACGCTGCTCGCCGACCGCCAGCTCACGCTGCGGTCGGACCTGCTGCTGCCGTGGAGCCGGTGGATCACCCCGGAGTTCGAGCCGCGCCGCTTCGACACGTACTTCTTCGTGGCTCTGCTGCCGGCGGGGCAGCGGACCCGCGACGTCTCCGGCGAAGCCGACCACACGTTGTGGATCAGGCCGGCGGACGCGCTGGCCCGGGCCGAGGCGGGGGAGCTGACCATGCTGCCGCCGACCCTGGTCACGCTGGCCCAGGTGGCGGCGGCCGGCGACCTGGCCGGAGTCGCGCGGACGGCGGCCGACCGGGATGCCGCCACCCCGGTCGCCCCGCGCCTGGACTTCCCGGCCAACGGCGAGCCCCGCTTCGTGCTCGGCTAACCACCCCGCCCCCCGCGCCCGCCTCCCCCCGCGCCCGCCTCCCCCCGCCCCCCGCCCTCCCCGCCCCCACGCCCCGTCGATCTAGGGCTTGTTGCTGTCAGTCGATCTTTGAACACAGCGATCTTCCCTAGATCGACGGCGTGTGGGGTGGGGAGGGGGCGCGGCGGGGGGAGGGGGGAGAGGGGGGAGGGGGGAGAGGGGAGAGGGGAGAGGGGGGCGGGAGGGGCTTAGCCGAAGCGGCCGGTGATGTAGTCCTCGGTCTTCTTCACGCTCGGGTTGCTGAAGATCTTCTGGGTGTTGTCGTACTCGATCAGCCGGCCCGGGTCGCCGGTCTTCTCGATCGAGAAGAAGGCGGTCCGGTCCGACACCCGCGCGGCCTGCTGCATGTTGTGCGTCACGATGATGATCGTGAACTTGTCCTTGAGCTGGAACATCAGGTCCTCGATC
Source organism: Micromonospora sp. NBC_01638 (assembly GCF_045209745.1). Lineage (NCBI taxonomy): Bacteria > Bacillati > Actinomycetota > Actinomycetes > Micromonosporales > Micromonosporaceae > Micromonospora > Micromonospora sp. NBC_01638. The sequence goes on along the minus strand of NZ_CP109273.1, from coordinate 1,732,875 downwards.
GCCAGCGTGGAGATCGGGTCCAGGGCCGAGCACGGCTCGTCCATCAGCACGACCTGCGGCTCGACCGCGATGGTACGGGCGATGCAGAGCCGCTGCTGCTGACCGCCGGAGAGGCCCGCGCCGGGCTTACCCAGCCGGTCCTTGACCTCGTCCCACAGGTTCGCCGAGCGCAGCGCCTTCTCTGCCGCTTCCTCCAGGATCGACTTCTTGCGGACCCCGTTGAGCTTCAGCCCGGCCACCACGTTCTCGAAAATGCTCATGGTGGGGAACGGGTTCGGCCGCTGGAAGACCATGCCGATCATGCGCCGGACCGCGGTGACGTCCACGTCCCGGTCGTAGATGTCCTGCTCGTCGATGGTCAGGCTGCCCTCGACCCGGGCACCCGGCAGCACCTCGTGCATCCGGTTGATTGACCGCAGGAAGGTCGACTTGCCGCATCCGGACGGTCCGATGAGAGCCGTGACCGTCTTCGGTTCGACGGTCAGGTTGATGTTCTCGATCGCCTTGAACCCGCCGTAGTAGGCGGTGACGTTCGAGGCTGCGACGCGCTTGGCCATGGTGGTACCTCCGGGGTTCATCGGCTGAGCCGGTTGCGACGGGCCAGCAGCTTCGCCGCGATCGTCAGGATGAGCACGAGGGCGACCAGGGTGAGTGCCGCGGTCCACGCCCGTGCCGGCGCGTACTTCGACGCGTCACCGGCCTGCTGGTAGACGAAGAGGGACAGCGACGACTGGTTGTTCTCGAAGGGGTTCATGTTGATCGCGGCGCCGCCGCCGGCGACCAGCAGCACCGGCGCGGTCTCGCCGGCCGCGCGGGCGATGGCGAGCATGACGCCGGTGACGATGCCGGGCAGCGCCGTCGGCAGCACCACCCGCAGGATGGTCTTCCATTTGGGTACGCCGAGCGCGTAGGCGCCCTCGCGCAGCGGCGCCGGGACGAGGCGGAGCATCTCCTCGCTGGACCGGACGATGGTGGGGAGCATGAGCACGCTCAGCGCGAGCGCGGCGGCGAAGCCGGAGAAGCTCGGCCGACCGTCGTTGAACCACGGCGAAACGATCAGCACCCAGAACGCCAGCACGAAGAGGCCGGAGACGATCGACGGGATGCCGGTCATCACGTCCACGAAGAACCGGATCGTGAAGGCGAACTTGCCCCGGCCGTACTCGACGATGTAGATGGCGCAGAGGAGGCCGAGCGGCACGGTGATCAGGGTGGCGATGCCGACCTGCTCCAGCGTGCCGATGATCGCGTGGTAGGCGCCGCCGTTGGCGTCGCGGGCCCCGATGTTGTTCATCGAGGTCTGGAAGAAGTTGACGTCCAGCCGCTCGGCGCCCTTGCTGACCAGCGTCCAGACCACGGACACGAGCGGCAGCACCGCCAGCACGAACGCGGAGTGGATCAGCGCGCTCCAGGTGCGGTTGCGGGCCGACCGGCGCCCCTCGACCGCGTTGGCGGCGGCGAAGAGCCCGACCAGGTAGAGGATCGCGCCGAGGACGACCACGAGGACCAGGCCGCCGATGTCGGTGCCGTAGACGATGACGGCGGAGAGCGCCAGGGCCGCCACGGCGATGGCCGGTGCGGCGTACCAGGGCAGCCGGCGAGCCCGCAGCGAGGGCTGGGCCTGCGGCCGGGTGCGGTGGGAGGTGACGGTTGTGGTCATGCGGCCGACTCCGTGAACTCCCGGCGGCGGTAGATGATCGCCCGCGCCGTGATGTTGACGATCAGCGTGATGGTGAACAGCACCAGGCCGGAGGCGATCAGCGCGCCCCGGCCGGTCTCGTTCGCCTCGCCGAACGCGTTGGCGATGTTGGCGGCAATGGTGTTGCCGCCGTTCTGGATCAGGTTGAACGAGATGCCGAACGTGATGCCGAGGGTGAGCGCCAGGGCGATGGTCTCGCCAAGCGCCCGGCCGAGGCCGAGCATCATCGCGGCGATGATGCCGGGACGGCCGTACGGGAGCACCGCGGTGCGGAGCATCTCCCAGCGGGTCGCGCCCAGGGCGAGGGCGGCCTCCTCGTTCGCGGTCGGCGTCTGGAGGAACACCTCGCGGGAGAGCGAGGTGATGATCGGCAGCACCATGATCGCGAGCACCAGGGCGCCCAGCATGACGGACGCGCCGAACGGGCCGTCTCCGCCGAAGAGCGGGATCCAGCCGAAGTGCTGGTTCAGCCAGACTGAGAAGTCCCGGACCGGGCTGCTGAAGACGTCGCGCCCCCAGAGGCCGAAGACCACGCTCGGCACGGCGGCGAGCAGGTCGACCAGGAAGCCGAGCGCGGTGCCCAGCCGGCGCGGCGCGTAGTGCGAGAGGTAGAGCGCGATGCCGAGTGCCACCGGCACCGCGATCAGCAGCGCGAGCGCCGAGCTGAGCACGGTGCCGAAGGCGAGCGCACCGATGCCGAACTTCGGTTGCGTGTCGTTGGGGGACCAGCCCTCGTAGGACCAGAAGTTCTCGGTGTTGGCGCGCAGGGCCGGCACCGCCTTCGCGACCAGGAAGATCGCGATGGCGGCGATGATGACCAGGACGGCGGTGCCGGCGGCCAGGGTGAGACCGCGGAAGGCCCGCTCGGCGCCGAACTTGCGGCTGCGCGGCAGCGCGCCGCCGCCGCCCAGCCCGATGCCGCCCGGGGAACGGGTGCTGACTGGTGCCTCGGCCACACGCGCCGAGGCACCGGCGGGCCACTCGTGACTCTGGGTCACGCGCGTCCCGCCGGTGCCGGCGTCGGCCGAGCGGTGAGGGGTTTCACCCATCTGCTCGCTCGATTCGGTTGCTGAGGTGGTGGGGTGGGGTCAGGAGAGGTTCTTGACCGCGGTCTCGACCTTGGCGCGAACCGTCTCCGGCAGCGGGGCGTAGCCCAGGTCGGTCAGCGAGTTCTGGCCCTCGGCGCTGGCGGCGTGGCCCAGCAGGCCCTTGACCAGCTTCAGCTTGTCGGCCGGGAGGCCCTTGCTGCAGACGATCTCGTACGTCGCCAGGACGATCGGGTAGGCCCCGGCCTCCTTGGTGTTGTAGTCGATCTTCAGCTTGAGGTCGTCGCCCTGGCCCTCGACTGCGGCACCGGCGATGGTCTTGCCGGCCGTCTCGGCGGTCAGCGCGGCGAACTCGCCGTTGCCGTTACCGATCTTGGACATCTTCAGACCGGCGTTCTCGGCGAACGACCACTCCATGTAGCCGATGGAGCCGTCGGCGCCCTTGACCCGGCTGGCCACGCCGTCCGAGCCCTTGGCGCCGGTGCCGCCCGGGGCCTTCCAGGCCTTGGCGTTGCCCAGCGTCCAGTCCGCCTCGGCGGTCTTCGAGAGGTACTTGGTGAAGTTGTCGGTGGTGCCCGACTCGTCCGAGCGGTGGACGGTCTGGATGGTGGTCGCCGGGAGCTTGGCGTCCGGGTTGTCGGCCTTGATCGCCGCGTCGTCCCACTTGGTGACCTTGCCAGCGAAGATCTTCGCCAGGGTGGCCGGCTTGAGCTGGAGGTTGTCCACGCCACTGATGTTGTAGGCCACGGCCACCGGGCCGATCACCATCGGCAGGTGGATGGCCTTGCCACCGACGCACTTGGCGTCGGCCTGCGGCTGCTCCTCCGGCTTGAGCGCGGAGTCGGAGCCGGCGAAGTCGGCGGTCCCGGCGATGAACGCCTGGATGCCCGCGCCGGAGCCGCTGGCCTCGTAGTTGATCGTGGTGCCCTGGCACTTCTGCTGGTACGCCTTGATCCACTCGGCCATGGCGTTCTTCTGGGCCGACGAGCCCTGGGCGTTCAGCGTTCCGGTGGCGCAGTCGACCGCGGCGGCCGAGCCCGAAGCGCTGGCGCCGGTGGCGGGCTCGTTATTGTCCGAGCCGCATGCACTGAGACCGAGCGTCGCGGTAAGAGCGAGGCAGGCAATAGTGCCGTACCGCTGGAGCTTCACCTGAGGGGTTTCCCTTCGCGTCTGACTTGGCACCCCGATCCCGGGGCCCGAGGACCGGCACTGACCGGCTGACACGAAAGTTAGAAGTGCCAGGTAGCCGGTTCGCCGGTCGCAAGTGAACGCAAGGTGAACACGTACGGCCACCGAGATGACCGCTCGCTGAGGATGAGTTGTCCGTCAAATGAACTTGGGTGCACCTGTCGGAAGTATGGGGATATTTCCGGTTGCCCGTTATCCCGCCGAAGCCCGGCCGTTACCCACCGGTGACCCGGTCACGGCGACGCCCGATGATCAGCCGAGGTGGTAACTGATGTGCGCGGACCAGCGGGCGAAGCCAAGTCGCTCGTAGAGCGCGACCGCCCCGGTGTTCGACTCGTCGACGTAGAGCATCACCCGGTCCAGGCCGCGCCGGTCCCGCAGGTACGCCAGCCCAGCGGTGGTCAGCGCCCGGCCGAGTCCGCCGCCGTGCGCGGTCGGCTCCACGCCCAGCACGTACACCTCGCCGATCCGGGCCGACCCCGGCCGCTCGTGCACCTTGGTCCAGTGGAAGCCGAGCAGTCGACCGGTCGCGGTCTCCTCGGCGAGCAGGAAGCCGGCCGGGTCGAACCACGGCTCGGCGAGACGGGCCCGTAGGTCGTCCGAGGTCCAGCGCCCCTGCTCGGGATGTTCGGCGAAGGCGCGCGAGTTGAGGGTCAGCCAGGCCGAGTCGTCCGCCCCGGGTCGGTACGCCCGCAGCGTCACCCCGTCGGGCAGGCGCGGCTCGCCCAGCGGGGCAGCCAGTGGCCGACGCAGCTGCCAGAGCACCCGCGCCCGGGTGAACCCGAGGTCGACGCCGAGCGCCGCCGCCGAGGGGTGGTCGCCGTGCGCCCACGCCCGCAGCGGCCCGGTGGCCGAGGCGAGCACGCCCCGGGCCAGCGCACGACCGGTGCCCCGCCGTCGGTACGCGGGGTGCACCACCAGCTCGACCCCGATCCCGCCGACCGGGTCGGTGGTGTCCAGGTGCGCGTAGCCGGTGAGGGTGCCGTCGTCGGCCCGGGCGGTCAGGTGCAGGGCCGGGGCGTCCGGGTCACGCAGCCGGAGCAGGACGTGCTCGTCGAGCGGGTCCGCGCCGTCCGTGTCGCCGGCGGAGCTGGCTAGGGCCAGCACGTCGGCGATGTCCGCCGGTGCCAGTCGGTCAGTCCGGGTCACCTGGTCGCTGGTCGCCTCCGCGCTGCTCATTCCGTCACCGTATCCGCTGCGTGTCGTAACGCCCGGACCGTCGGCCGAGTAAAGCCGCGGCTCATATCGGGTCGGTGGGCAGTGCCTCCAACTGGAACCGCGCGATCAGGTCGGGCAAGATCCGGCGTAGTGCGTCCACCGTGCCCTGCCGGTTCCCGCCGGCGTCGTGCAGCAGCACCACCGAGCCCGGTTCGGCCTGGGTCAGCACCGTCGCGGTGATCTTGCCGGCGCCGGGCAGTTCCCAGTCCGACGGGTCCACCGACCAGTGCAGCGGGGTCATGCCGAGTTGCCGCGCCACCGACGCCACCGGGTTCGTCCAGGCGCCGCCCGGCTGCCGGTACCAGACGATCGGCGCGTCCGGCACCGCCGCCTGGATCGCCGCGTTGGTGCGTCTCAGGTCGGCACGGATCTGGTCCGGCGGCCGGTTGCCCAGCGAGACGTCGTGCTGCCAGGAGTGGTTGCAGAGGGTGTGCCCGTCGGCCACGATCGCCTGGATCAGGTCCGGGTGGTCCTGGGCATTCTCGCCCACCACGCAGAACGTGGCTTTGACGTCGTATTCGCGCAGTGTGGCGAGCACCTGCGGGGTGTACCGCGGGTCCGGCCCGTCGTCGAAGGTCAGCGCGAGCCGTGGAGAGCCGGTGGTGGTGTGCGCGCCGAACAGCTTGTCGTCTCCGGCGGCTCGTTCCGACCCGTTCTGACCGGCCTCGGCGGGGCCGGCGCTGGCACTGGCACTGGCACTCGGGACGCCGGTCGGCTCGCCGCCGCTGGGTTGGTCGGCGTAGTGCGGCCCGTCGGCGTTCGTGGTGACACTGCTGGAGTGCCGTTGGCTCTGGTCGGGGATGAGGCTGCGGCCCAGCATGTACGCCGAGCCCAGCAGCGCCGCCACCACCAGCGTCACGATTCCCGTCGCCCTCGCGGGCGAGTTGCCCCGTGTCACGGCTTCCGCCCGGCTGGCCGGTCCGTCGCCCCCGTGGTTGCTGCGCGCACCGTCGCCCCTTTCTCCGACAAACCCGACAGTCAGAATAGAGCTGCCAAGCTGCGCAAAAAGGGCATATGGAAATAGTTCAGGCGGGCTCGGAGATTCAGACCGGCAGGGGCGCGTGCTCCGCCTCGGGCAGCGACCGCGACGGCGGAACGACGAACTTGTAGCCGACCTGGCGAACGGTGCCGATCATCGACTCGTACTCCGAACCGAGCTTGGCGCGTAGTCGCCGGACGTGGACGTCCACCGTGCGGGTGCCGCCGAAATAGTCGTAGCCCCAGACCTCACGCAGGAGCTGGTCCCGGGTGAACACCCGACCCGGGTGCTGGGCCAGGAACTTCAGCAGCTCGAACTCCTTGTAGGTGAGGTCGAGCGGGCGTCCCTTGAGCTTGGCCGCGTACGTGTCCGGGTCGATGGTCAGCTCGCCGGCCCGGATCGAGCCGCCCGCACCGGCGGTCGCGTTGCTCAGCCGGCCCACTGCCAGCCGCAGTCGTGCCTCCACCTCGGCGGGACCGGCCGAGGCGAGGATGACGTCGTCGATGCCCCAGTCGGCGTTCAGTGCGATCAGACCGGCCTCGGTCACCACCGCGACCAGCGGCACGCCGAGCCCGGTGGCGTGCAACATTCGGCAGGTCGCTCGGGCCTCGCTCAACTCCGACCGGGCGTCCACCAGCACCGCGTCCGGGCTGGGCCCTGCGACAAGGGTGCGGACGTCGCGTGGCGCGGTGCGAACCGAGTGCGGCAGCAGGTCAAGTGCCGGCAGCACAGCCGACGGTTCCCCTGCGCGCGCGGTCACCAGCAGCAAGATCTCCACGATCACCTCCGTCCCGGCGGCGCACGGCCGCACGCGACCAGTCACACTCACGATGGAGTGTGCTGAGAAACTGCGTGGTCCCGGCGTCGCTGACGGGCGGGTAAACGGGTTGAGCGTAACCGATCGCCTCGGCCGTACCGTCAGGCCATTTCCCGTTTGTCCACCTTGCCCCTGATCGTGGCGCAGGTTTTAACGTTGCTGAAACCCGTGACCACCGCGTCGGGCGGTCGGTCTGGCACGATCAGGTCGTGTTTCCCTCCACCTCGCCCGAGGCCGGCCGCGAATCGTGGCCCGCCGGGCCCCACCCGGGCCCGGCCGGACCGGCCCGCGGCCAGCCGCCCGCGCCGCGTACCGGCCCGGCCACCACCGACGGCGATCGCCGCGAACGGGGTGGGCCGCGTCGTGCCCGGCCCGCTGGCGAGCCGGCCCGTCGATCCGAAGACGAGATCGACGAGCCGGAAGAGGAGGTCATGCCCCCGGTCGAGGTGCGCCGTCAGCTGGCGCTGACCATCGCCGGCTTCGCCGCTCTGCTCGGTGTCGGCCTGGTGCTCGGCGCCCAGACGTCAGGCCCCGGTCACCGGCTGCCGTTCGCGTTCATCATCTTCGGCGTCCAGTTGCTGTTCGTGCTCGCCTGGACGATGGCCATGCGCCCGCCCGCGCTCCTGGTGGTCGCCGGGATCAGCGCCGCGGTCGCGGCGCTCGTCGACATCGCCGCGGTGCAGAGCGACATCGCTGGCCTGGCGCCGCTGGGTTACCTTGCCGCCGGCGGGTTCCTCGCTGCGGTGCTCGGCCAGTTGGTCCGCCGGGTCGACCGGGTCCGGGTCACCGACTCACTCGGCGCCACGCTGCTCATCGTGGTCGGGGTGGTGGCCTTCGGCACCCTGATCGTGCTCAGTCGAATCCCGGCCGGCACCCAGGCGATCACCGTCTGCCTGACCGCGAGCGGCGTCGCGCTGACAGTCGCCCGGCTCACCGACGCCGTGTTGCCCTGGCCGCGGCTGGCCCCGCAGGTGCCCCGAGGTGCCGCTGGCGTGGTCGCCGGTGCGATGGTCGGCACGCTGACCAGCGCGCTCCTCGGCAGCTACCTGGTGGCTCCCTTCACGCCGACCCGGGCCGCCGTGATCGGTCTGGTCGCGGCGGTCACCGCCGTCCTCTCCGACCTCGCCGTGGGGTATGCGGAGGCGGGCCGGCTGATGGCCGGCGAACCGCCCACGATGTGGGTGGCCCGGCACATGCAGGGCCCCCTCGGAGGCTTCGCCCTGGCGGCGCCAGCCGCGTACGCCATGTGCATGCTCTTCCTCTGAGTCACGGTTGAGCCCGGAGCCGGTCGGGTACCTATGGGTGCGCCGCCCTGCGGCAACCGGTATCGACGGCCCGCTGCGGTGCGGCGGGCAAAGACAGGAGGCGGCGTGGCGCAGGACTATCCGGCGGAGGGGACGCGGCCCCGACGGCGCGGCCGCAAGCTGCTCATCGGCCTGTTCGTCCTGCTTCTACTGGTGGCCGGGTTGCTGGTGGTCGCCGACCGGGTGGCGGTCGGGGTGGCCGAGCGGGCCATCGCCGACCGGGTCCGTCAGGAGGTCGCCAAGCAGGGTGCGCAGTCCGCCAAGCCCGTGGTGAAAGTTGCCGGCACCCCGTTCCTCACCCAGGTGCTGGATGGCCGTTACCAGCGGATCTCCATCAAGCTGCGGGACGTGCAGGCCTCGGTCGAGGGCGACGCCGTACGGCTGCCGGTGCTCGACGTGGACGCCCGGAACGTGCGGGCCTCGCTGGACACCCTGCGCACCGGGCAGGGTGACGTCGTCGCGGACACGGTCAACGGCACGGGCACGATCAGCTACGACAGTCTGGCCGCGCTGCTGAAGCGGCCGGGGCTCACCCTCGGCGAGCAGAACGGCAAGCTCGCCGTCACCGCCCCCGTCGACATCCTCGGTCAGAAGCTCACCGTCAGCGGCACCGCCGACGTCACCGTCGCCGACAACGGTGCGGTCGCCCTCCGTTTCAACGATCTGGACGCGGCTGGCCTGCCCAACCTGCCGTTGGCGCGCGCCTTGCTGAACAACTACGCCAAGAGCATCTCCGTCGATGTGCCTCTGCCTGACCTGCCGTTTCAGCTCGCCGTCCGGGAGGTCCGACCGCTACCGGAGGGGCTGGCGGTCACCGCCGACGCGAAGAACGTGCCGATCAACTCCGCCGGCTGACCCGGGGCCGGCGGTGGGATGCCGAACCCGCCGGTGGCGTTGGCGATTCCCGGATGGTGGTCGGCTCAGTGGCAGCACGGTCACTGGCTGGTAAGCTCCTGGCCATGGGGACCCACCTCACCAAACGGCGCGCGGTCGACCTGTGTCGCGTGACCACCTGCCTGTGTCGCCCCGTCATCTGACGGCGGGGCTGTCTCCGGCCGCCTGACGGCGGCCACCGGCACAGGGTTCTCACACCCTCCGGATCCCACCGAACGCCCGGCAGCGGCGCCGTCGCACGAACCCGTGATCCCGTCCTTCCGCTGGGTCCCGCGCGTGGTGCGACAGCCACACCCATCGATACTCGCGCGTTGGCTCACCATCCATCCTCACCAGGGAGTGAATCGATGAGTCGCGACACCGCACTCGTTTCGGCCGAGTGGGCCGAGAAGAACCTCGACGCCCCGGGCGTCGTCTTCGTCGAGGTCGACGAGGACACCTCGGCCTACGACACCGGCCACATCGCCGGCGCCATCAAGATTGACTGGAAGACCGACCTGCAGGACCAGGTCCGCCGGGACTTCGTCAACAAGACCCAGTTCGAGGCGCTGCTCTCCGAGCGGGGCATCAGCAACGACGACACCGTCATCCTCTACGGCGGCAACAACAACTGGTTCGCCGCCTACGCCTACTGGTACTTCAAGCTCTATGGCCACGGCGACGTGAAGCTGCTCGACGGTGGTCGCAAGAAGTGGGAGCTGGATGCCCGACCGCTGGTCACCGACGCGGTGTCCCGCCCGACGACGCAGTACGTCGCGCAGGAACCGGACACCTCCATCCGGGCCTTCCGCGACGAGGTCATCGCCGCGATCGGCACCAAGAACCTGGTCGACGTGCGCAGCCCCGACGAATTCTCCGGCCGGTTGCTCGCCCCCGCCCACCTGCTGCAGGAGCAGGCGCAGCGGGGCGGGCACATCCCGACCGCGATCAGCGTGCCGTGGTCCAAGGCTGCCAACGAGGACGGCACCTTCCGGTCCGACGACGAGCTGCGCCGGATCTACGGCGACGCGGGGCTCGACGACGGCAAGGAGACCATCGCCTACTGCCGGATCGGTGAGCGCTCCTCGCACAGCTGGTTCGTGCTCCAGGAGCTGCTGGGCCACCCCAACGTCAAGAACTACGACGGTTCCTGGACCGAGTACGGTTCGCTGGTCGGCGTGCCGGTCGCGCTCGGTGACGAACCCGGAGAGGCCTGATCATGACCACTCCCACCGCCACAGGTTGCGCCGCGCCGGACCAGGCCGCGCCGCTGCCGGCCGGGCTGGACCTGGAGAAGGAAACCGTGATCACCGGCATCGTCAGCTCCGCTGAGGACGAGCCGGTGCCGGGCGCGTACGTCCGGCTGCTCGACTCGACCGGTGAGTTCACCGCCGAGGTGGTGACCTCGGCGGCCGGCCAGTTCCGGTTCTTCGCCGCGCCGGGTTCCTGGACGCTGCGGGCGCTGTCCCGGCATGGCAACGGCGACACCGCCGTCACGGCCGGCCGGGGCATCAACGAGGTTGCCGTCACCGTCGCCTGACCCACTGCTCTGATCGACCGGGGTCGGTCACCCACACGGGGTGGCCGACCCCGGTCGTGTTCAGGACGCGCTCCGTCGGCGGGGTGTGCCCAGTGCGTAGCTAGCTGGTGATGTCGTGTCACTCTGATCGAGGGCAGGCGTGCGCGGGGTCGGCTATCGGCTCGGCCCTCCGCCCCGGCCTGCCTGATCGCAGGCCGTCGCCAGTTCCTGGACCGCCGCCGCCTCCGCCGCCGGGCCGGCGGACCACCCGTGACACCATGGTCGGGTGAGCGGTGCTGTCCAAACGGGTTTGGCCTCTTCGACCGGTCCCGCCGCGCCGGCACCCGCCCGGTCGTGGCGGCGTTGGTTGCTGGCCGCGACCGCGGCCTGGGCCGTGGTGCTGGCCCTGCTCACCTGGACGTCGGTGCGTGACGATCCGCCGACCGTGCGCGAACAGCGTTCCCTCGACCAGGCCGGCCCGGTGGTCGACCGGGCGGTCGGCGAGCTGACCCGGGCGGCTGGTGCGGCCATGCTGGAGTTGGGTCCGCCGCGGATCGCGTCAGGCTGCCGAGTCACCCCGCTGGCCGACGGGGCGAGGCTGCGGCGCGAGGTCGTCGTGCTCGCGCCCACCGGCACTGAGCAGGCTGTGCTGGCCGGCATCGCCGAGCGGTTGCCGGCCAACTGGCGGGCCGGGGTCGGGCCCGGGCTGGACGGCTCCGAGCTGCACGCCGACGCCGGAGAGTTCGTGGCCGTCTCGGGGCGGCCGACCGTGGACGGGCGGGTCCGACTGATCGTCGACACCGGTTGCCGGCCGGTCGGCTCCGGCTACACGCCAGCCCCGGCCACCGCTGTCGGCCCGGAGGCCGTCGCCCTGACCGCCGCGCTGCGGGCGCTCGACCGGCCGAGCGACGCCGCGTCGGAGCTGATCACCGCGCCCTGCCCGGGCGGCGGGCTGGCCCGTACCGCGCGGTCGTCGGGAAATCCCGGCCCGGCGGCCTCGGTGGCCGCGCTCGCCCCGCTGGCTGGCGACGCCCCACTGCTGGACAAACCTCCGGTGTACGCGTACCGCACCGGTCCGGTCACGGTGCTGGCCGAGCTCGGCCCGGACGCCACCCGACTGGCCGCCACCGTCGGCTGCCCGGGTTGAGTCGAGCAGTCCTCGCGGGTCAGCCGCCGCTCGGCTGATCCTCCGGGCCACGGCTGCGGCCCAACGCGTCGACCGTGCCCCACCGGCCGGGGATGTCCAGCAGCTCGATCCGGCCCATGCCCGGTGGCACCGCCGGGTCGATGATCAGGTGCTCGTTGTGCGGCTCCAACCCCAGCATCACCCGCAGCAGCAGAAGCGGGGTGCCCGTCGACCAGGCCTGCGGGCTGCACGCGGTCGGGTACTCCACGGGGTAGCCGGTGAGGTCACGGGCGTAGCCGGCGAAGGCCTCCGGCAACTGCCCCTCGAAATACTGGGACGCCGCCAGCATCGAGTCGCAGATGAGCCCGGCCTCGTCCCGGAAGCCGTACCGCCACAACCCCCAGGCGATGATCGAGTTGTCGAACGGCCAGACGGTGCCCACGTGGTACCCGATCGGGTTGTACCGTCCCTCGTTCTCGGCGAGCGTACGCACTCCCCAACCGGAGAACAGGCGTGGCCCGAGCAGGTGCTCGACCACCTTGCCGGCGCGGGACTCGTCCACGATGCCGCTCCACAGCAGGTGCCCGATGTTCGAGGTCAGGGCGTCCACCTGCCGGCCGTCGACGTCCAATGCGAGTGCGTAGTACCCGCGGTCGGCGATCCAGAAGTCACGGTCGAACCGCCGCTTGAGATCGGCGGCCTCCCGCTCCAACCTGTCGGCGTACTCCGGGTCGTTCCAGAAGGTCCGGGCCAGCCGGGCAGCCCGGATCTTCGCGTCGTACGCGTAGCCCTGCAGCTCGCAGGTCGCCCGGGGGAAGCTGGGCAGCTGGCCGTCGGCGTAGGAGATGGCGTCCCAGGAGTCCTTCCAGCACTGGTTCTGCAGTCCGCTGTCCGGGTTGCGGGTCTGGTACCAGAGGTAGCCGGTGCCGAGCAGGTCACCGTAGGTGTCGATCCACTCCAGCGCCGCGCGGACCTGCGGCTCCAGTCGCTGGACCAACGCGGCGTCGCCGGTCCAGCGCTCGTACTCGTCGATCAGGATGATGAACAGTGGCGTCGAGTCGGCCGATCCGTAGTACGGCGAGTGCGGCTGCTCCTCGAAGCCGGCGGTCTCCCCGTACCGCAGCTCGTGCAGGATCTTGCCGGGCTCCTCGTCCCGGAAGTCGTCCACCCGCTGCCCCTGGAGTCCGGCCAGCATCAGGATGGTCGGCGGAACCAGCTCCGGCAGGAACGGCAGCACCTGCAATGAGGTGATGATGCTGTCCCGGCCAAAGAGAGTCATGAACCAGGGCAGTCCTGCCGCGATCAGCCGCACCCCCAGGGCGATCGACTCGTAGCGCAGTGCGGCCAGGTCGTTGAGGCTGCGCCGGTACGCCCCGGCCAGTGGCGCGCAGTCGCAGCCGAGCTTCGGCGCCCGGTCGATCAGTTCCTGCTGCTCGGCGCGGATGGCGGCCGCGCTGCGGCTGCCGCCGTACGGCAGGGTGGTCCGGATGTCCTCGCCACGCGCCCCGTAGATGACGCTGGACACGTGCAGCCGGGTGGTCCACCTGCTGTTGCGGGCTATCCGGATCCGGAAGGTCATCCCGTCGGCGTCGACCTGCGCCGGCGCGGTGGACTTGACCAGCGTCTCCCGGTGGAATGCTTCCCGTCGGTAGGTCAGCCGCAGCTCGTTCTCCGCGACCGAGGTCGTGGTCCGGCCCTGCTTCTGCCGGGAGTGTTTGATCTCGAACAGGTCGGCGAAGTCAGCTCCGATGTCGATTCGGACGGTGAATTCGGCCTCCGTACCAGTGTGATTCAGCACGGTCAGCTCCTCCTCGAAGCTGCCCACGATCGCCCGGCTGCGGATCACCGATGCCTTCGCGTCCAGATAGTGCGTGGGTTCACCGGGGGCAAGGAAGAACTTGTTGCCGTACGACTCGTTGTCGTCGACGGAGAGGGCGTGCAGCCGCTCGCCGTTCAGGGTGAGCACCCAGTTGGACAGGAATCGGGTGTCGAAGGAGAACAAGCCGGTGGGGAAGTCGTAGGACGGTTCGATGTCCCCCCGCCGGTCGCTGACCAGGAAGGTGTTGCCGTCCAGAATGCTGACGAGTTCCTTCACGCCGGCCGCCCGGCTGCTCTGCGGGCCACCTCGCGGGGGTCGCGGGTGCCGGGCGGGTTCGGAAAGAACCGGCGGAAGGCGAGGAAGAGCACCACGTTCCCGCTGAACGTGCTCTCGTTGCGCAGCACCGCGGCGAGGCCCTGGGCCTCGCCGCTGATCAGCCGGTCGAAGAGTGCCGCACTGCTGTACCAGAGGGCGTCGGCCGGCCCGCGCGCGCGGCTGACCTGCACCGACCCGGGCCGCGTCCGGACCAGCCAGTGCTCGGTCCGGTGGTCGCTGCCGAGGTCGATCTGGAGGGTCCCGTCGATCAGGCCGCCCAGGACGTCCGGGGCGCGCGACGGCAGTGATTCAAAGAACCTCTCCGTCGCCTCGGTCACATCCAGATCGTAGGCAACCGTCCGAGATGTCGGGCTGGTATCGGCACTCCACTCGATCGATCCGCCGCGCCGGTGGTCAGTAGACCAGTGCCTGCGCGCCCTCGGCCAACGCCTCCTCGACGAAAGCCGCAGCACCCGCGATCCGGACCCCGGGCAGTACGTCGTCCGGGCCGATCTCCCGTCGGGCCGCGCACTGGGTGCAGGCGGTCACCCGGCCACTGGTGAGGATGACGTGCAGCAACTCGGCCAGCGGTGCGGAGTGTGGCAGCTCGAACTGCTGGGCACGACCGGGCAGGGCGAACCAGGTCGACTCACCGGTCAGCCAGAGCGACACGTCCACCCCGGCCGCGACCGCCGTCGCGGCGACCGTGAATGCCTGCGCGCACCGCTCCGGGGCGTCCGCCCCCGCGGTGGCCTTGACGACGAGATTGCGGGCCATGAGGCCCAGCATAGGATGTTCCGGATGGTTACCGAGATCGGGTTTGTCAGCCTGCTGGTCGCCGGTTTGGGCGGGCTCGCCGGTGGCCTCGTCTACCTGGCCGTACGCATTTCGAGAGGACGCTGGTGAGCGAGAACCCGCTGCAGCCGCCGTGGCTGAACGCGCCGCCGGTCGAGGAGTACCCGTTCGAGGAGAGTCACGACCTGCGGGTCGGGCCGAAGCTGCACCCCGCGCTGGATGGCCTGCTGCCCTACATCGGCTTGTGGCGCGGCCGGGGCAAGGGCGGCTTCCCCACCATCGAGGACTTCGACTACGCGCAGGAGATCCGGATCAGCCACGACGGCCGGCCGTTCCTGCACTACGAGTCCCGTGCCTGGATCCTGGACGAGCAGAGCAAGCCGGTCCGTCCGGCCGGTCGTGAGGTCGGCTGGTGGCGGCCGGTGCTGGTGGATGGTCGGGCAACCGACGAGTTGGAGGCGCTGCTGACCACCCCGACGGGGGTGACGGAGCTGCACCTGGGCAAGCGCACCGGCACCCAGGTCGAGTTCGCCACCGACGCGGTGATCCGGACTCCGACCGCCAAGGAGGTCACCGGCGGGCACCGGCTCTTCGGCATCGTCGACGGCGCGCTGCTGTATGCGCAGGAGATGGCCGCCATGGGGCACGGGCTCAGCCCGCACCTCTCCGCCCGGCTCATCCGGGTCGGCGGCTAGGCGGGGAAACCCAGCAGGGCCTGCAGGGCGGGGGTGCGCGGGCAGTCGGCCCGACGCACCCCGTCCAGCGTGTGGACCTCGACGGCTCCGCGTACCGATGAGGTGAACCACACGCCGTCCGCGGCGTGCAGTTCGGCCGTGGTGACCATCCGCTCGGCGGCGCTCAGGCCCAGCGCGGCCGCCTGGGCGAGCAGCCAGGCCACGGTCGTGCCGGCAAGGATGCCGGTGGTGGCGGCCGGCACGGTGCAGAGCGTGTCGTCGGTGAGCCACACCACGTTGGCCGTGGGGCCCTCCAGCGCGTATCCGTCGGAGGAGATCCAGAGCACGTCGTCCACCCCGGCCCGGCCGGCCCAGCGGCGGGCGGCGCTGTTGACCGCGTATGACGTGGATTTGATCCCGGCCGGCAGCCAGCTCAGCCCGTTGCGAGCGTCGGCGGGCACCCCCAGCGGCAGGGTGGCCACACTGATCCCGTTCCGCCGGGCGACCCGGGACGACGCCGGCACCTCGGTCAGCGTGGCGTAGACCGTCGGGGGGCCGCCGATCTCCGGGCCCCGCGTGCAGACCAGTCGAAGTGCCCCTTCCACCTGCGCTGGCCAGCCTGCGCGCACGTCGTCGAGCAGATCGATCAGCGCGGCGGTGGGAGGCAGGGCCAGGTCGACGGCGGAGGCCGCCACGACCAGGCGGGCCAGGTGTTCGTCGCGCAGCCACGGTCGGCCCTGCCGCAGGTGCATGGTCTCGAAGAGGCCGTCGCCGCGGAGTACGCCGAGGTCGTCGCCGCGGAGCACGGGGTCGCCGACCGCCACCGGGCCGCGCCCGAGAACGACGATCCGCGCGGTCGGGTCGGCCGCGACCTTCCCGACGGACGACATCACCATGACCGTCGAGCCTAGCGTTGGTCGTCGCAGTGCGGGGACTGGCCTGGTGGCCGAACTATGATCGGATGGTGTCCGAATCCTCCCTCGCGGAAATGCTGCGGGCCCGTGGGCTGCGGCTGACGGCCCAGCGGCAGCTCGTCCTCCAGGCGGTGCTCAATCTGGGCCACGCCAGCCCGGAGCAGGTGCACACCGCCGTCCGGGAGGTCGCCGCCGGCGTCAACATCACCACCATCTATCGCACGCTTGAGCTGCTGGAACGGCTCGGCCTGGTCACCCACACACACCTGTCGCACGGCTCGCCGACCTATCACGCGGCCGGTGAGCACCAACACGTCCACCTGGTCTGCCGGGAGTGCGGCGCGATCGATGAGATCGATCCCGAGCTGCTCCGTCCGCTCGCCGACCAGTTGGCCGCGCAGCGGGGGTTCCTGGTGGATATCGGGCACGTGTCACTCTTCGGCGTCTGCGTACGCTGCGAGAACGGGGACGACAAATGATCGACATCGCGGGCGCGGTGGCCGTCGAGAGCATCGACGAGGCCAGCCGCGACCAGCCGGATCCGGCGCACGTCGCGGCCGGGGTACGAGGGGTGGCCGCGCACTACGGCGACCCGCTGCGCGAGCAGCGCACCCTCGACACCGAGGTCGGCCTGGTCGACCGGTCGCACCGAGGGGTCATCGCGGTGCCCGGGGAAGAGCGGGCCGGTTGGCTGCACACGGTCACCTCGCAGCACCTGACCACGCTGGCCGCCGGTGAGGGCACCGAACTGCTGGTGCTGTCCCCCCACGGCCACGTCGAGCAGCACGCTCTGGTCGCGGAGGACGGCGAGACCACCTGGTTGGACACCGAGCCGGGGGCCACCGAAGGTCTACTGGCCTACCTGGAGAAGATGCGGTTCTTCAGCAAGGTCGACCCGCGTGACGCTACCGCCGAGCGGGCGCTGCTGTCGCTGGTCGGGCCGGCGGCGACGGAGGCGCTGGGCACGCTCGGCGTGACCGGGCTGGCCGCGCCGGACCTGATCCCGGTGCCGGGTCCGAAGTTCGCCCACGGCGCCGTGCCACCCCGGGCGAGCGTTCGGTACGACGTCCGGCCGCTGCCGATCGGCGGCTGGGCCCGACGCGGCCCGCTCGGGGTGGACCTGCTGGTGCCCCGGTCAGCGATGGACCAGGTGGTGGCGGAGCTGCGTGGCGCCGGCGTGCCGCTCGCGGGGCTCTGGGCGTACGAGGCGATCCGGGTGGCCGCCCGGCAGCCCCGGGTCGGGGTGGACACCGACCACCGGACCATTCCGGCCGAGGTCGACCTGATCGCCCCGGCGGTGCATCTGGACAAGGGTTGCTACCGGGGCCAGGAGACGGTGGCCCGGGTGCACAACATGGGCCGGCCGCCGCGTCGCCTCGTCCTGCTGCACCTGGACGGGGTGACCACCGACCAGCCGCCGACCGCCGGTACGCCGGTGACCCTCGACGGCCGGGCGGTTGGCTTCGTCGGCACCGCCGTGCTGCACCACGAGCTGGGCCAGGTCGCCCTCGCGGTGCTGAAGCGGAACGTCGCGGACGATGCCGCGCTGATGATCGGCGAGACCGCGGCGGCGATCGACCCGTCCTGAGCGGGCCGTCTAGGATCGCCGGCATGATGACAGGAACGTTGATCACGGTGGCCCCGACCGGCGCGGAGTCGGCCAAGGCGGAGGTGCCGGCGTTGCCGGTGACCCTCGACGAGCTGCTGCTCACCGCCAAGGAGTGCGAGGCACTCGGCGCTGCCGTGATCCACGTCCACATCCGCGACGATGCGGCGCGGCCGACCCTCGACCCGGTGCGCCTGGCCGACACGGTGGCCGCGCTGCGGGCGAGCACCGACCTGATCGTGCAGCTCTCCTCCGGCGGAGCGGTGACCGACCCGGAGGCCGCCCGACTCGCCGTGCTCGACGCCCGGCCGGACATGGCCTCCTGCACCATGGGCACGGTCAACTTCGGCGACGATGTCTTCCTCAACCGCTGGGAGTTCATCGTCGACCTGCACACCCGGATGCAGGAGCGTGGGATCGTGCCGGAGTACGAGATCTTCGACCTCGGCCACCTGTCCGCGTTGCAGCGGTTGCTCGGCAAGTACGGGCTGCCGGCCGGCGGGCACGTGCATGTCGACTTCGTGATGGGTGTGCCGGGCGGGATGCCGGGCACCACCGAGACGCTTGTCGCGGCCCACCGGATGCTGCGGGACCTCCCCGAGGGCACCACCTTCTCGGCCACCGGCGTCGGCCGCAGCACGATCCCGGTGCTGCTGGCCTCGCTGTCGACGGGCGGCCACCTGCGGGTCGGCATGGAAGACACCGTGACGTATGCGAAGGGCCGCCCGGTGGAGTCCAACATGCAGCTGGTCGCCCGCGCGGTCGGCTTCGCGCAGCTCGCTCAGCGCCCGCCGCTCACCACCGCCGAGGCCCGCGAGCTACTCGGGTTGTAAGGCCGGGCCTGTCCGGCGCCCCTGTCACCCGAGCGGTGGACCACCTGGTCACCCCGCCGCCGGGCACCCCTGGACCGTCGGTACCGTCCAGCGCGTGACGAAGACGTACGAGGGCGGCGCGCCGCTTGCCGAGGTGGTCCGGTCCGGGTTCGTGGAGGGT
The DNA here is from genome assembly GCF_045209745.1 of Micromonospora sp. NBC_01638. NCBI lineage: Bacteria > Bacillati > Actinomycetota > Actinomycetes > Micromonosporales > Micromonosporaceae > Micromonospora > Micromonospora sp. NBC_01638. Next base: position 1,713,990 of record NZ_CP109273.1, on the reverse strand, counting down.
GCGCACCGCGGCTCGGTGGTGGTGCTGGACGCCGCCGGTCTGCCGGTGGCGTCCGCCGGGGACGTGACGTCGCCGGTCTTCCCCCGTTCGGCCAGCAAGCCGATGCAGGCGATCGGGATGCTCCGCGCCGGCCTGACGTTGACCGACCCGGCCGACGTGGCGCTGGTGGCGGCGAGTCACGCGGGTGAGAACTTCCACCTGGCCCGGGTCGGTGCGCTGCTGGAGCGCGCCGGGCTGGACGCATCGGCGCTGCACTGCCCGCCCGACCTGCCGGTGGGCGCTGCGGCCCGGGAGGCGGTGCTGCGCGCCGGTGGCGGCCCCACCAGAGTGCAGATGAACTGCTCTGGCAAGCACAGCGGGATGCTGCTGACCTGCGAGGCCGCTGGCTGGCCGTTGGACGGCTACTGGCGGCCGGAGCACCCGCTGCAGCAGCGGTTACGGGCGGCCATCGAGGAGTTCACCGGCGAGCAGGCGGCGGCGGTGGGCGTGGACGGCTGCGGTGCCCCGGTGCTCGCGGTGTCGCTGACCGGTCTGGCCGGGGCGTACCTCCGGCTGGTTGACGCCGAACCCGGTTCGGTGCCGCGTACGGTGGCCGACGCCATGCGCGCCCACCCGGAGATCGTCGGTGGCACCCAGGCCGACGACACCCGGCTGATGCGTGGTGTCCCGGGCCTGCTGGCCAAGGTCGGTGCCGAGGGCGTGATCGCGGTGGCGCTGCCGGGCGTCGGCGCCGTCGCTCTGAAGATCGACGACGGCGCCGACCGCGCCCGGATGCCGGTGCTCGTCTCGGCGCTGCGCCGGCTCGGCGTGGACGCTCCGGTGCTGACCGAGTACGCCGAGGTGCCGCTCTTCGGCGGTGGTGTTCCCGTCGGGGCGGTCGGCCCGCTCTGGTGAGCGCCGCGCCGCCGGGCGCCGTGGAACCGGTGCCGCGCGTTCAGCTCAGGAAGTCGAGCAGGGCGGCATTGACGGGCTCCGGGCGCTCCAGTGGCAGCAGGTGCGCGGCATTCGGCACGTCGGGCAGTCGTACCGCGCCGGGGACCTCGGTGGCGATCCGGTCGGCGAGCCGGCTGATGTCCGGCACGTCCACGGCCCCGGCGGTGACCAGGACGGGCACCTTCAGCTCGCCGAGACGGTCGATCGCCGGCGGCGTCAGCTCTCCCACCTCGACCGCGCCGAGCGCCAGTTCGGCGGCGAGCGCACGCTGGTCCATCTCCTGCGCGAACGCGAGCAGCTCGGGGTCGACGTCTTCCGGTTGACGCCCCGGGCCGACCACCCAGAACCGCACCTCGCCGGCTGCGCCGGCGACGAAGTCGTCGGGGTCGACCTCTCCGACCAGCTGGTCCCAGAGGTCGTTCGCCTCGTCGGACCACTCGTTGCCGGAGACCGCCGTGTCGAACAGCGCGAGGGCGCTCACCCGGTCGGGGTGGGCCAGCGCGGTGTCGATGGCGACCGACCCACCGAAGGAGCAGCCGACCAGGGCGGCCCGGGGCAGGTCGAGCGCGTCCAGCAGTCCGGCCACGTCGTCATGGTGCGAGAACGGGGTCGGGGGCAGCTCCGAGTCGCCGTAGCCGCGCAGGTCCGGAACGATCACCCGGTGCCGGGCGGCGAGCGCGGACAGCTGCCCCCGCCACATCCGCCGGTCGGCGATGCCGGCGTGCAGAAGAACGACGGGCGAACCGGTGCCGGCCTCGTCGTACGCGATGCTTGCTCCATTGACTGTGATCTTGTGCACGGACGGACCGTACGGATCGGATGAGCGGTGCGCAAACGGCATGCTGAGACCTTGCTAACTATGGCAAGCGTTTTGCTTGCAGGAGCTAGCGCGGGGGATTAACGTCGCTGTCATGGCCACACCCAAGGACCTTCCCGACGTCGGCGGGTTCATCCGCGATCTGCGGCGCAACGCCAAGATCTCGCTGAGGCAGCTCGCCGAGCAGGCGGGGGTCAGCAACCCGTACCTCAGTCAGATCGAGCGCGGCCTGCGCAAGCCCAGCGCCGAGGTGCTCCAGCAACTGGCGAGCGCGCTGCGGGTCTCCACTCCGGCGATGTACCTGCGCGCCGGGCTGCTCGACGACAAGGAAGGCCACGGTGTGCTCGCCGCCATCGCCGTGGACGCCGACCTGACGATGGCCCAGAAGCAGTCGCTCAGCCAGATCTACGAGACGTTCCGCCGGGAGAACACCCGGCTCGCCGAGGCCCGGGCCGCTGCCGACGACAGCGGCGCGACCGAGGCCCAGGCCGCCGAGGGCAGCGGCACGGCCGGGGTCACCACCCCGACCGACGTCGCCGACCAGCCCGCCGACGTGGCCAACCTGGCCGCCACCGGCCCCACCACCGCAGGCGGCACCCCCACCGAAGCCGTGCTCGAGTCGGTCGCCGTCACCGAGGCGGGCACCGCCCCCGCCCCGAACAGCACCAACACCCCTGAGAAGAAGGCCGCCGGTCCGGCGGTCCGGAAGGCCGCCGAGGCGGCCGAAGAGGAGACGTCATGAGCGAGCCGAAGACCAACCGCATCCCCGCCCCGATCTACGCCGCCGCTGGCGCGGGTGAGTTGGCCCTCGAGCAGTTGCGCAAGCTGCCGGCCGTGGTCGGCGTCCTCGGCACCCGGGTCGTCGCCGACCTGGGTGGTCGGGCCGTGCTGACCGGCTTCGAGCTGCGCCAGAAGGCCACCGAGACGCTGCGTACCGTGAATGAGACCGCCGGCACCCTGCGCGACCGGGCCCAGGCCGAACTGGACCTGAACAAGCTGCGCGAATCGGCCGACCTGAACAAGCTGCGCGAATCGGCCGACCTGAACAAGCTGCGCGAGGTTGCCGACCCCGACAAGCTGCGCGCCGCCGCGACCCGCAACGCCGCCCTGGTGGTCGCGGGTGCCCAGGCCGCCCAGGAGCGGGCGTTCGCCGCCTACGGCGCGCTGGTCGCCCGCGGTGAGCGGGTCGTCGGCACCGGCGTGCTGGAGGCCGCCGAGACGGTCAACGCCGACATCGAGGCGACCCAGGTTGTGACGTCGGCCACCGCTCCGGCCGTCGCCACCACCCCGGCCGTGGCCGACGTGCCGACCCCGGCCGACATCCCGACCCCGGCCGACGTGGCCGAGATCGCCGAGGCCAAGCCGGCCGCCGTCAAGAAGGCCGCCCGTGCGCCGAAGGCTGCCAAGCCGGCCGCGAGCCCGTCGGCGAAGCTCCCCCGGGCCACCAAGCGGACCAGCCCGGCGGCCGAGTAGTTCGTCATGTCGACGACCCCGGCGGCGTCCTTGTCGGACGTAGTCGGGGTCCTCGACATAAGCTTGCCGGCATGGCCAACGCCGCGCCGATCTTCGTCTTTGCCGTCCGTGAAGTGATCCAGCTGATCCTGCTCGTCTTCGCGCTGATCGTCCAGGGCGTCGCCCTGGTGCACGCGATCACGCAGCGCTCCGATGCCTTTCCCGCCATCGGGACGCTGCCCAAGGGTGGCTGGATCGCCATCCTGGCGGTCTGCCTCCTACTGACTCTGCTCGGCTTCGGGCCGATCAGCCTCTTCGGACTGGTCGGCATCGCTGCCGGTCTGATCTACCTCCTCGACGTCCGAGTCGGCCTACGCGAACTCGGCGACGGCAAAGGGTTCTGGTGAGAGGTTTCCGCTGGCCACCTCCGCCGGACAGCGGGCCCCGCACCTGGGGGCCCGGCCCGGGTGGGCCGCGTACCGGCCGACCGGCGCTGCCGGAGCCGGAGACCGAGCTGGTCACCACCCCACACGACGTCCGGCTGGAACGGCTGGTCACCGGCACCGGTGATCCGGTGACCGTCTTCGCGCACGGGCTGGGCAACGGCATCGCCACCACCCGTCCGTTCGGCAGTGGGGTGACCGGCCGCAAGGTGTTCTTCCAGTTCCGCGGGCACGGCCGTTCCGAGGCACCGGACGGGTCGTGGACCTACCTGGACCTGGCCCGGGATCTGCGGGCGATCGCAGACCTCGGCCGGGCCAGTCGGGCGTTCGGCGCGAGCCTCGGCGCGGGTGCCCTCTGCCGGCTACTGGCCGAGAGCCCGGGGCGTTTCGAGAAGCTGGTCTTCTTCCTACCGGCGGTGCTCGACGAGCCGCGCGGGCCGGTCGCCTGGGAACGCGTCACGGACCTGCTGGAGGCGGTGCAGAGCGGGGACGCCTCGGCGGTCGCCGACGTCGTCTCACTGGAGCTGCCCGCGGCGATCCGCAACACTCCGGCCGGCTGGGCATACCTGCGGCAGCGACTCGACCAGCTGCTCCGCGACGGTTTGGCCGACGGCCTGGCCACGCTGGCGGGGCAGACGCCGCTGCGTGAGATCAGCGACCTGTCGGCGGTCACCGCGCCGGCGCTGGTGATCGGCTGCGCGGGCGACGACCTGCACCCGGTCGAGGTCGCCGAGCGGCTCGCCGCCGCGCTGCCCCAGGCCACCCTGCACGTGTACGACCGGCCCGGCGTCCTCTGGTCGGAACGCGCCGACCTGCGGGACCGCATCTCCGGCTTCCTCAACGAGTAACGTGCCCTGTCATGGGCGTCACACAGCACGGCCGTACGCAGCGTCTCGATCTTGCCGACCCGACCCTGCGCGAGTGGACCTGCACGGTCCTGCATGCCGATCCGGAGCAGGGCATCGTGCTGGACCGGTCAGCGTTCTACCCGGGTGGCGGGGGTCAACCGCCGGACCACGGCGTGCTCCTCTGGCAGGGCGTGCAGACCCGGATCGTCGGCACCCGCAAGGGCGACGACCCATACCTGATTCCCGCCGAGGGTGACCCGCTGCCGCCGGCCGGCACCGAGGTCGTCGGTGCGGTGGAGGACGAGCGCCGCACCCGGCTGATGCGTACCCATTCCGGGCTGCACGTGCTCTGCGGAGTGGTGTTCCGCGACTTTGGCGCGCTCGTGACCGGCAACTCGATGGAGCCGGGCGAGGCCCGGATGGACTTCAACCTCCCCGAGGTGCCGGCCGACTTCAAGAGTCGGATCGAGGAGCTGGTCAACGCCGAGGTCGCCGCCGACCGTTCGGTCGCCGTGCGGGTGTTGCCGCGCACCGAGGCCCTGGCCTTGCCGGACATCATCCGCACCCAGTCCAACCTCATCCCGCCGGACGAGCAGGAGGTCCGGATCGTCGACATCGTCGGGCTGGACGTGCAGGCCGATGGTGGCACCCACGTCGCCTCCACCGCCCAGATCGGCAAGGTGCAGGTGGTCAAGGTGGAGAGCAAGGGCCGGGCCAACCGCCGGGTCCGCGTCCGTCTCGTGGACTGAGTAAGCCCGGTGGCCTGGTGGTGGAGATGGGCGACGGCACCAAGGCGTACAACGACGACATCTCGGAGACCCCGGCCTTCGTCGGCCGCGCGGTGGCCGCGCTCGCCGCCGACACGGAAAAGGCCCGCTGGAGCGGCAGGTCCGTCGACGCCGGCACGCTGGCCAAGGTGTACGGGTTCACCGACGTCGACGGCAGCCAGCCCGAGGCCTTCCGGTACATCGTCGAGGTGGTCGACGCGGGCAAGCCGGCCGACGTCACCGGCTACCGGTAGAGCGCGCGGAGGCGGTCGGCCGCCTCGACGAACAACCGGCGCAGCTCGGGTGGATCGAGGACTTCCATCTCGGGGCCGAGCCCCAGCAGCTGGTGGTACGCCACCTGGACGGACTCGACGGGCAGCCCGGCCACCACCCAGCCCTGCCCGTCGGGTGCGCCGGCGGCGGCCACCACCTCGTCGTACACGAAGGGGGCGTCCACCAGGTGCCGGAGCTGGCGCAGGCCGGCCGGGCTGAGCCGGACGGTGACCTCGGCCCGCAGCATGGTCCGCAGGAACGCACCGGCCTGCTCGCGCCAGTGCCCGGCCAGGTCGAAACCCTCGTCGCGGTCGAAGTGTTCCTCGCCCACCTCGACGCCGGTGACCCGGTCCACCCGGTAGGTGCGGGCGTCGTCGCCGACCCGGCCAACGAGATACCAGACCCCACTCTTGAGGACCAGCCCGTACGGCTGGACCCGGCGGGTCACCTCCCGTTCGCCGCGTCGGTAGCGCAGCTCCACCACCCGGTCCGCCCAGACCGCCCGGGCCAGTTCGGCGAGTCGGGGTGGCGGCGCGGTCTCCCGGAACCAGCCCGGCACGTCCAGGTGGAACCGCTGCCCAGCGCGGGCCGGGGCGTCGCGCAGGGCTGGCGGCAGCGCGGCGAGCACCTTCAGCTCGGCGGCGGCGACCGCGTCGGTGAGCCCCATGTCGCCGGCCGGTCCGGGTAGCCCAGCGAGGAACAGCGCCTCCGCCTCGTCCCGGGTCAGCCCGGTCAGCCGGGTGCGGTAGCCGCCGAGCAGGCGGTACCCGCCCGCTCGACCCCGGTCGGCGTAGACCGGCACACCGGCGGCGGAGAGCGCCAACACGTCCCGGTAGACGGTCCGCTCGGAGACCTCCAACTCCCGCGCCAGCTCGCCCGCGGTCATCGACCCGCGCGTCTGCAACAGCAACAACAGCGAGATCAATCGGGACGCGCGCACCCGCCCATCCTGCCCCGGCCCCGCTCACCGCCCGCCGGGGGTCAGCAACCCTCGGTCGTACGCGGTGGCCACCGCGGCAGCCCGGTCGTTGACGCCGAGCTTGGCGTACACGTGCAGCAGATGCGTTTTGACGGTGGCTTCGCTGATGAACAGGCGGGCAGCCGCCTCCCGGTTGGAGGCACCGCGGGACACCAGGGTGAGTACCTCCAGCTCTCGCTGGCTGAGCGGCTCCTCGGCAGGGGCGCGCAGCCGGCCCATCAGCCGACCGGCGACGCTCGGCGCGAGCACCGACTCACCCCGGGCGGCGGCCAGGACCGCGCGGACCAGTTCCACCCGGGGCGTGTCCTTGAGCAGGTAGCCGGTCGCACCGGCCTCGATCGCCGGCAGCACGTCCGCGTCCGTGTCGTAGGTGGTGAGCACCAGCACCCGGGCGGCGCTGCCGGCGCGGGCCAGCCTGCGGATGGCGGTCACCCCGTCCATCCCGGGCATCCGCAGGTCCATCAGCACCACGTCCGGGCGCAGCGTCGCGACCAGAGCCAGTGCCTCGGCCCCGTCCGCGGCCTCGCCGACCACCTCGAAGCCGGGGTCGCCGGTGAACATGCCGCGCAGCCCGTCCCGCACCACCGGATGGTCGTCGACGATCAGCAGCCGTACCGGGGCGGTCAACCGGCACCGCCGGGGAGCGCGGGGACGGTTGCCGAGACGGCGGTGCCGCCACCCGGCTCGGACTCGACGGCGAGTTCGCCGCCGACCCGGGTCACCCGCTGCCGCATCGCGGTCAGACCGTACCCGCCGTCGGGTTCCCGGGATGTCGGCTGGTGGGTGACGTCGAATCCCGTTCCGTCGTCGCGGACGTCCAGGGTGACCACGTCCGCCATGTACGACAGGGTCAGCCCGACCCGGGACGCCTTGGCGTGCCGGGCCACGTTGGCCAGTGCCTCCTGTGCGGCCCGCAGCAGGGTCACCTCGATTTCCGGGTGGAGTCGGCGGGGCGTGCCGGTGGTGGCCACCTCGGCCCGTACCCCGTGCAGATCCGTCCACCGCCCGCCCAGTTCGGCGAGGGCGTCCGGCAGCCGGGCGGTCTCCAGCGGTTCCGGGCGGACCGCCCGCACCGAGCGGCGTGCCTCGGTGAGACTCTCCCGGGCCAGGGCCAGCGCGTTGTCGACGTGCCGACGCCAGTCCTCCGAGCGGTCCCTGGTCTGCTCGGCCGCCTCCAGTTGGGTGATGATGCCGGTCAGCCCCTGCGCCAGCGTGTCGTGGATCTCCCGCGCCATCCGCTGGCGCTCGTCCAGCACGCCCGCCTCGCGAGCCTGGGTGAGCAGTTGGGCGTGCAGCCCCGCGTTCTCCCTGGCAGTGTCGGCCAGCTTCTGGTTCGCCTCGGCCAGCTCCTCCACCAGCAGTTTGCGGTTGGCGTTCTGCCGCTCGCTGACCATGCTGAACCAGGCCAGTGCACCGGCTATCCCGGCGTTGAACAGCACCAGCACCGACCAGAGCAGCCAGTGCTCCACCGAGGTGGGCGGGCCCGCGCTCTGCGCCGTCGCGACCAGCACACCGGTGACGGCCACCCCGGCGAACCGCCACCGGCCGGGAAGCACGAGGAACGCGTGCAGGAAGCCGACCCAGGCGAAGAAGCCGTACCACGGGCTGGCGACCACCAACACGGCGCTGGAGGCGAGCAGCCCGACGTAGTAGGCCGCCATCAGGGCCCGCCGGGTGATCCACTGCGGGTGCAGGGTGATGAACCAGGCGACCCAGCAGCCGGCTGCCACGGCGACGGCCAGGGTCGGCGGGAACGGCAGGCTGCCAGGGGCCGGTGCGAAGCGTGCCAGCACGGTCCCGACGAGCAGCCCGACGAAGGGCACAACCCGGTAGACGTCCGCCTCGCGCGCCTCCCACACGGCAAGCCGGTCGACCTGTTCGGCGGTGCTGGTCATCAGTTGTTGCTCACTCCCAGCGGAAAAGTTTTGCGGCGGTCGCGCCAGCGGCCACCGCGACCACCGCCATTATCCCGAGGTGCAGCGGGTGTGGCGACGTCCCCGTCCAGGCATCGAGCAGCGCCTGCACCCCGGGTGGCGTGTAGTCGCCGATCCGGACCAGGAAATCCGGCAGGAGGAACCGGGGAAGGTAGACGCCGCCGAAGAACATGGTCAGCATGAACACCGGCACCGCCATGGCCTGCGCCGCCTTGACCGTGCGGGCCACCGCCGCCACCAGCAGGCCCAGCGCGAGCAGCGCAGCCGTGCCGAGGACGAGGGCCAGCGCGAAGCCGAGCGGACGTTGCGGAAGCGGCACGTCGAAGGCCAGCCGACCGACCACGATGAGCAGCACGGCGCTGACCAGGATGGTGGCGAGTGAGATGACCAGTTGGGCGGCCAACAGCGCGGCCGGGCTGGCCGGAGTGGTGGCCAGCCGGCGCAGCACCCCACGCTCCCGGTAGGTGGCCAGCACCGTGGGCAGGATGTTCACCGCTGACATGGCGAGCGTGATCACCAGCAGCGACGGGACGAAGTACTCGATGAAGGACAGGTTGCCGAACTGCGGATCCGGCTCGCGCAGCGCCGGGATCAACCCGAACACCAGCAGCAGCGCGAGCGGCAACGCGACGGTCAACAGCGGCGAGCCGAAGTCCCGCAGGAAGAGCCGTGTCTCGATCTTGAGGATCTGCCCGAAGGCGTGCATGTCGGTTCTCCCTCAGGCGGCGGGCCGGTGCCCGGTCAGCTCGACGAACGCGTCGTCGAGGGTGGACTGCTCCAGCCGCAGGTCCGCGGCGACGATCTGGTTGCGGGCGAGCACCGAGGTGACCGCGTGCAGCACGTCACCGGTGCCGCTGACCACCAGTTGGGCGCCGGTGCGGTGTACCGCGCTCACCTCGGGCAGGTCAGTGAAGAGCCGGTCGTCGACCGGGCTGGACGGGCGGAACCGGACGCGCTGCTCCGGGACCACCGCCGACACCAGACCCGCCGGGCTGTCCAGTGCGACGACCCGCCCCCGGTCGATCACGGCGATCCGGTCACAGAGCCGCTCGGCCTCCTCCATGAAGTGGGTGACCAGCACGATCGTCACGCCACTGTCCCGGATCTGCTCGATGAGGGCCCAGGTGTCCCGCCGGGACTGCGGGTCCAGTCCGGTGGTCAGCTCGTCCAGGATTGCGATCTGCGGATTGCCGACCAGCGCCAGCGCGATCGACAGCCGCTGCTTCTGACCACCGGAGAGCTTCTTGTACGCGGTGTTCCGCTTGTCGCCCAGACCCAGCCTGTCGATCAGGCCCGCCGGGTCGGCCGGGGTGCGGTAGAACGAGGCGTACAGCTCCAGCGCCTCGGCGACCCGCAACTGGTCCGGCAGTTGGCTCTCCTGGAGCTGCACGCCAACCCGCTGGCGGAGCTGGGCCGCGTCCCGGCGGGGGTCGAGCCCGAGGACCGACACCCCGCCCCCGTCCGGGACGCGAAGCCCGGCGACACACTCCACCGTGGTGGTCTTCCCTGCGCCGTTCGGACCGAGTACGCCGAAGATCTCCCCGGCCTCGACCGCGAACGACACGTCGGCAACGGCGACGACATCGCCGTACCGCTTGTGCAGGTTGGTCACCTCAATGACCGGCATCTCGCCGCCTTCCGCCGCTGGCTTCGTACCCCTCAATGGTTGCCGGGGTGACCCGGCGGTGAATCGACCGGTCGGTGATGATCATCGGCGTCCCCGGTGGATCACTTCCGCCCATCAACCGGTTGATGTGTTCGGCGAGAGTCGCTGCTAGCGCTCGGCCAGGCGGGTTCGAGCACCGCTCGCTAGGCTGCTCGATCGTGGACGTCAGCAGAATCGCCAGCCCGGTGACCGGGGTCGTCGGACGCTTCCTCGCCGGGGCGGGGCTGCTCCTGCGGGGGCTGGGTCTCTACGTCCGCAGCCCGGGGTTGATGCTGCTCGGCGTCGTGCCGGCGTTGATCTCCGGCGCGCTCTTCGTGGCCGCGCTCGCCACCCTCGTGTACTTCGTGGACGACCTCGCCGCGCTGGTCACCCCGTTCGCCGACGACTGGTCGAGCACCACCCGCAGCCTGGTCCGGGTGATCGCCGGGTTGGCCTTCCTGGGGGTTGGCGGCCTGCTCGGAGTGCTCACCTTCACCGCGGTCACCCTGGTCATCGGCGACCCGTTCTACGAGAAGATCTCCGAGCAGGTCGAGCAGCGGTACGGCGGCACGCCCGGCGCGGTGGACGTGGCCTTCTGGTCGTCGTTGCGCCGCAGCCTCGCCGACTCGGTACGGCTGGTGGCGCTCACGGCGCTGGTCGGCATCCCGCTCTTCCTCGCCGGCTTCATCCCGGTGGTCGGCCAGACGGTCGTCCCGGTGATAGGGGCGGCGGTGGGTGGCTGGTTCCTTGCCGTGGAGTTGGTCGGGGCCCCGTTCTACCGGCGCGGAATGCGGTTGCCGCAGCGCCGCACGATCCTGAAGGCCGACCGACCCACCGCGCTCGGCTTCGGGGTGGCGGTCTTCCTCTGCTTCCTCATTCCGTTCGGCGCGGTGCTGGTCATGCCGGCCGCGGTCGCGGGTGCCACCCTGCTGGCCCGACGTTCACTCGGCCAGCCGATCGAGAAGAGCTGACATGGAGATCACCCTGGTCGAGGGGGACATCACCGCCCAGCGCGTGGACGCCATCGTGAACGCCGCGAACTCGTCCCTACTCGGTGGCGGTGGCGTCGACGGCGCCATCCACCGGCGTGGCGGCCCGGCCATCCTGGCCGAGTGCCAAGCGCTGCGGGCGTCCCGCTACCCCGACGGGCTGCCGACTGGGCAGGCGGTGGCGACCACGGCTGGTGAGCTGCCGGCCCGCTGGTTGATCCACACCGTCGGGCCGGTCTGGTCGGCCACCGAGGACCGCTCGGCGCTGCTGCGCGACTGCTATGCCAACAGCCTTCAGGTGGCCGACGAGTTGGGCGCGACCACGGTGGCGCTTCCGCTGGTCTCTGCCGGCATCTACGGCTGGCCGGTCGAGGACGCGGTCCGCCAGGCACTGTCGGTGCTGCGCCCGGCCACACCGGCCACGGTCACCGAGGCGCGCCTGGTGCTCTTCGGCGCCGACACCCACGCCACCGCACGCCAGGTCTTCGACAACTCCGTCGCGTAGGGCAACAGCCCTTCCCTTGATCATTTGATGGTAAGTAGTTCTCAGGAGCGGGCCTCAACTACTCACCATCAAATGATCAGCGCAGACCAGGCGCGGCGAAGCCGGGACGGGCGCTACCGAATGGCCGGGGCCACTCTGCTGGCCGCCGTTCGCTCGGCCAGCCGATCGACGAGAGTTAGATGCAGATCACTCTGGTCGAGGGGGGACATCACCGCCCAGCGGGTGGGGCTACGCCGCCCGTGCGTCATCCCACAGGGACTCGAAGTGCTCCACGTAACGATCGAATGGACCGCCGGCCTCCCGGCGGCGGAGGTGCATCGTCACTGAGTCCTGCCCTAGCCCTGCGCCGATATGCGTAGCCACAATCGCATCGTCGTCGAAGATCCAAACGGACATGGCAACGTGCCGTTCTGACAGTCGGGCGGCAAGGGGTTCCGGAGACTTCGCGATCTCTGCCTGTGTCATGGCTATGCGGGTCGCGAGCGTGAGGGGCGTTGCCTCGATGCGCTCTCGCGCCGTGGTGACCGCGCTGCCGGGGTCACCGAGCAGGAAACGCACATCGGTGCCGCCCTGGGCCTTCGCGCCGAGCGTGGCGGCGGCGTTGGGTACCTCAAGCCATACGAAGTAACTCGTGTACCCGCCGAACCACAACCGTGTGTCCGCTTTATTGATCAACTCGCGGAATAACGAACGCGGAAGGTCGGATCGGCGTGCGTACACGCCAACTAGCTCACGATCTGAACCGACCTTGATAGCGCGGCGGACGACTTCGGGCCAGAGCACTTCTACATCCTGACCCAACACCCCGGCGGCCCGCATCCTGGAGCGAGGGTGAGGAACGCGACCCCTGCTGATCCACCGCTCAACCGTCTTTGGATCCACACCGCATTTCTCGGCGAGGTCAACAACAGTCAGCCCCGCCGATCTGAGGGCTTGTCCGAGGGCGTCGTTTCGCGTCATCGCAAGGGGACCTTTCCTAGACGTCCCCGATGGTCGCACACGGACGGTACAGGCGTCCGGCACCCGCTGAAACCGTACGGATAGGCGGTACCGCTGGTGGAAGCGACGCCCGGCGGCGGTGCTAGCCCGGGGCCGCCCGTGGGCGAGCACTCAGGGGCGGCCCTCCTAGACAATCGGAGGGGGAGACATGCCCGAGGAGCGACCTGCACCGCAACCGCAACCCGTGCCGAAGCCCGCGCCCGCACCCGTCGAACGCCCGCCGGTCCCGTGGCCACCCGGAACCATCGGTCCGGTCCCGCCGCGCCCGGGGTTGCGGGTCAATCGCGTTCTCGACCGCCGTTGGATGGCCCGGTGAGCGGGTCTGCGCGGAAGGTGAAGTCGGGCGATGTCTTGCACCTGACCCGCGCCGCGAGTGTGCAGTTCCTCCGACCGATCTTCGTCCGCGTAATCCGGCTTCCCGACTGGGTGACTTATGACGGCTGGCTTTGGATTGAGGGCTACGAGCTAGGCCCGAAGGGTGTGGCGATCGTTCGGCGGTCACTCTTCGTCCAGATGGCGGGGCTGATATGGCAGGACAGTCCGGCGCCAGCCGCCCGGTCGACGACTCGCCGGCCGGTACGCCGTGGACCGGTGAGGGTCGGATGACCGCCCGCCCCCGGCCGCACTTGCCGATGCGCCCCGCGTGGCTGTGTCGCAACTGCGCCGCGCCTTGGCCCTGCGGTCCGGCTCAACTCGACCTTATTGCCGAGTTTTACGGTCACTCGATTGCTCTGGCGTTCTACCTGGCCTCGTCGATGCAAGAGGCCGTCGACGACATGTACGGCCTGGGCGGTCGCCCGGATCTCGCCGTGATGCATACCCGCTTTCTCGGGTGGCTGTCCCTGGCCCGCCGCTCGCGCCGGGCCGATCGCTATTGAGGAACGGGTTCCTGGTGGAGGTCCACCTCGCCTCGAGGGTGACTGCTGATCAGGTCAGCTCGGCCAGGCAGGACCACTGGGATGCCACCGGCCGGTAGCCCAGCCGGGCGTTGATCGCGAGCATCGCTGCGTTCTCCTCGTCGTTCGAGGTGTACGCGACGCGCACGCCGTCGGCGGCAGCCCGGTGCAGCGCCACCGACTTGGCCAGCCGGGCCAGCCCTCGACCCCGGTGCGCCGGGACGGTGCCGGTGTAGTCCGACCACATCCGGTCCCCGTCCCGCTTCACCAGGCTGAACGCTGCCAGCGCACCATCGATCTCGGCGGCGGTGCTGGCCGCCTTGTCCAGGCCGAGGTTGTCCCACACGTCGTACTGCCAGGTCTCGTAGCTGACCGCGTCGACCGGCACGTCGCCAGGTTCGTCTGCGGCCGAGGCCACGTCCGCCACGTACAGCAGGTGCGGGTCCAGATCGGCGATCGGGCGCAGCCGTACGCCCGGCGGCGGCGCGGGCAGCACAGGTGCCGGACTCAGGTCGAGCGCCGAGTACCGCAGCTCCCGGCTGGGCTCGAAGCCGTGCCGACGGGCGAACGGCAGCGCTTCCGGCTGTGCGAAGGCGCGGAGCCGGCGGATCCCCAGCGGGGCGAGGTGACCTGTCGCGGTCATCAGCAGCGCGGTGCCGATCCCGCGCCGCCGATGCTCCGGGTGCACGTGCAGCAGGCCGATGTCACCAAAGTCAGCCGTCGAGGTCGAACCGTTGCGTTGCGCCGTCACCCAACCGACGACCTGGGCGTCGACCTCGGCCACGAACGCGATCCAGCCCTCCTCGGGCGGCGGTTCGGCGATCATCTTCCGGGTCGACTCGACCCCGCGCACCAGGTACGGGTAGACCGTCGTCCGCAGGGCCACCACGGCCGGGGCGTCATCAGGCTGGGCCACGCGGATCCGCATGTCAGGCCCCCGTTCGCACGGCGGCAACGGCCTTGACCTCGACGGTGGCCGCGTAGTACGCGGCGACGTCGGGCAGGGCGGGGACGTGCAGCAACGCGACAGGATCCGGCATGCCGGCGAGGCTAACGACGATCGGGTCCCCGGGCGACGGATTAACGCCGCACACGAGCCCCTGGCAGCTGCAAAAGCAAGGAACAAAGCCCCTACGCGGTGCAAAGCAGACTAGCATCCCATATCGGAAGAAAAAGGAACAAATCACCGCGAGGATCATGGGGGAAACGTGAGAGCAGTACTCGTCAAACTCGTCGCAACTGGTGCCATGGCCGGTGCGTTCCTGGTGGGGGCGGGAGGCGCGGCGCTCGCCCAGCCGACCGAACCGACCCAGCCGGCGCCTCGAGTCAGCAACATCGACATCAACCCGGGCAACGTCCCCACGACCGCGGCCGCGTTCACCCAGAACTGCGACCCGAACCTCGGCGGTGGGCCGTTCCCGGACCAGGACGTGTGGGTGTTCAACCTGCCAGGCAACCCGGGGACCTCCGGTCAGTTCGTCACGGTCACTGGCACCTGGAGCATCCCGAACGACGGCACGGTGACCCGGACGATCCCCACCGACGGTGGGGCGATCGTCAACGACATGGGCACCAGCAAGGCGTGGATCCGGCTGCCCGCCGGCTGGACGCTTACCGACGCCACCGCGGTGATCACCGGTACGGCGGAGTTCTTCGTGCTGACCCACACCTGTGCCGCCAGCGGTCAGCCGACCACGCCGCCGCCGACCACGCCGCCGCCCACCACCCAGCCGCCCACCAGTGCGCCACCCACGGCCACACCGACGAAGAGCCAGCTGCCGATCACCGGCACGTCGGCGGGCAGCGGCCTGATCCCGATGGCCATCCTCGGCATCGGTGCGGTGGCGCTCGGTGCCACGCTGATCGCCGTGCGTCGCCGCCGGGACGCGGAGAGCTGATCGGCCAGCAGAGCACCCGGAACTGCTAGCGGGTCCCGGGGGCTCTCCTCGTCGAGGAGGGCCCCCGGCTACGCCGAGTCGCGCAGGATCAGCTCGGTGGGGAGCATGATCGCCTGTTCGATGGCTTCGCCGGCGGCCAGCCGGAGCAGCTGCCGGGTCATCCGCCGGCCGAGTTCCACGATCGGCTGTCGGACGGTGGTCAGCGGCGGCTCGGTGTACGCGGCGGTCTCGATGTCGTCGAAGCCGACCACCGCGACATCCCCCGGCACCCGCCGGCCGGCCTCGCGCAGCGTACGCAGGGCGGCGTGCGCCATCAGGTCGGAGGCGGCGAAGACGCCGTCCAGGTCGGGGTGTTCGGTGAGCAGCCGGTGCATCGCGGCCGACCCGGATTCTCGGGTGAAGTCGCCGACGGCGATCAGCTCGGGCAGCCCCGCGTCGGCGACCGCGCTGCGGTAACCGCTGAGCCGTTCGATTCCGGCGACCATGTCCTGTGGTCCGGCGATGGTGGCGATCCGTCGGCGACCGCTGTCGACCAGGTGTCGTACGGCTGCGGTCACTCCGGCCACGTGGTCGACGTCGACGTACGGCACGGGAACGTCGCCGAGCGGCCGGCCGCTGACCACCACCGGGATGCCGAGCCGGGTCAGCGTGCCGGGCAGCGGGTCGGCGCCGTGCAGCGAAGCGAAGAGCACCCCGTCGACGTGCCGGCCGGTGGTGTACCGCTCGACCCGGGCATGCCCGGCCGGCGAACCCGCGAGCATCAGCACCAACTGCTTGTCGGCCGCCTCCAACTCCTGGCTGACGCCACGGATGATGCCGGGAAAGACCTGGTCGTCGGAGAAGACCCGGGTGGCCGCCTCCGGCATGACCAGGGCGATCGAGTCGGTGCGCTGGGTGACCAGGCTGCGGGCGGCGAGGTTGGGCACGTACCCCAGCTCGGCGACCGCCCGGGTGACTGCCTCCCGGATCGGCTCGGCGACGGTGGTGGAGCCGTTGACCACACGGGACACGGTGGCCCGGGACACCCCGGCCCGTGCCGCCACCGCTTCGAGCGTCGGCCGCTGCGCCGTCGTCATCGCGCCTCCCCCCCCGCTCGTCACAGCCCGTTCCGGGAGATCACCTCCTGGTACCACCGGGCGCTGGCCTTCGGTGTGCGCCGCTGGGTCAGGTAGTCGACGTGCACGATCCCGAACCGCTTGCGGTAACCCTCCGCCCACTCGAAGTTGTCCAGGAATGACCATACGAGATAGCCGCGCAGGTCCACGCCCCGGGAGATCGCCTCGTGTGCGGCGCGCAGGTGCCCGTCGAGGTAGGCGATCCGGTCGGTGTCGATCACCTCTCCCGGCCCGTTGACCGAGTCGGCGCCCGGCTTGTCGGGGAATGCCGCCCCGTTCTCGGTGATCAGCAGCGGCACCCCGGGGTAGTCGGTGGCGATCCGCTCCAGCAGCCGGGTCAGCCCGGCCGGCTCGATCATCCAGCCCATGTCGGTGAGTGGCCCGGTCGGCGGCAGGAAGTGCACGGCACCCTCGGTGCCCGGGTACGCGTCGTTGCCTTCGCCGTCGGGTCGGCCGGCGACGTAGGTGGGTGCGTAGTAGTTGATCCCGAGCAGGTCGATCGGGGCGGCGATCAGCTTCTCGTCGCCGTCCCGGATGAACGTCGGCTCGACGATGCGTGCCACCTGCTCGCGGACGTCGTCCGGGTAGCCACCGGCCAGCAGCGGGTCGAGGAAGATCCGGTTGTGCAGGCCGTCGACCAGGCGGACCGCAACGGCGTCGGCCGCGCTCTGCGGGTCGGCCGGGCGCACGTCGGCCGGGTTGATGGTGATGCCCACGCTGTGCGCGCCGGCCGCCCGCAACGCCCGCGCCGCCAGGCCGTGCCCCAGCAGCAGATGGTGTACGGCGGTGAAGGCCGCTGCCGGATCCTGCTCGCCCGGGGCGTGCAACCCGTTTCCGTAACCGAGGTAGGCCGAGCACCACGGCTCGTTGAGCGTGGTCCACACGTCCACCCGGTCGCCGAGGCGGGCGTACACCGCCGTGGCGTAGGTGGCGAAGTGTTCGGCGGTGTCGCGGTTGGTCCAGCCGCCACGGTCGCCCAGGGCCTGGGGCAGGTCCCAGTGGTAGAGGGTGACGATCGGGTCGATGCCCCGAGCCAGCAGTGTGTCGGTGAGCCGGTCGTAGAAGTCCAGCCCCCGTGGGTTGGCCGGGCCGGTGCCGTCCGGTTGGATCCGCGGCCAGGCGACCGAGAACCGGTACGCCCGCAGCCCCAACTCGGCCATCAGCTCCACGTCGTCCGCGTACCGGTGGTAGTGGTCGCAGGCGACGTCGCCGGTGTGGCCCTGGTACACCTTGCCCGGCGTACGGCTGAAGGTGTCCCAGATGGACGGACCGCGACCGTCGTCGCGGGCCGCACCCTCGATCTGGTACGCGGCGGTGGCCGCCCCCCAGAGGAAATGCTCGGGAAAACGGATCTCATTCACGCCTTGACCGCACCTTCCATGATCCCGCCGATGATCTGCCGGCCGAACAACACGAAGACCAGTAGCAGGGGCAGCGTCGCGATGGCTGTCCCGGTGAACACCTGCGACATGTCCTGGTAATACCCGTCCGATAGTGCCCGCAGGGAGAGCTGCACGGTTGGATTCGCCGGATCGTTCAGCACAGCGTACGGCCACAGGAAGTCGTTCCAGGTGGTCATGAACGTGAGCAGACCGAGCACTGCGGCGGCCGGGCGCAACGCGGGCACCACCACGTGCCACCAGATCCGGGCGGTGCCGCAGCCGTCCATCCGGGCGGCCTCGATCAGTTCGTCGCTGATGGCTTGTCCGGCGTACTGCCGCATCATGAACACCCCGAACCCGGTGACCAGCACCGGGACGATCACCGCGGGTAGCCGGTCGTTCCATTGCAGCCGGGTCATGAGCAGGTAGAGCGGGATCACGCCGAGCTGGGTCGGCACCATCATGGTCGCGATGATCACCAGCAGTAGCGCGTTGCGGCCGCGGAACCGCAGCTTCGCGAAGGCGAACCCGGCCAGGCTGGAGAAGAACACCACGGAGACGGTCACCGTGGTGGCCACGATCACCGAGTTGATCAGGCCGTTCAGGAAGTACGCGTCGGCGTTGTCGAACAGCCGGGAGATGTTCGCGCCCAGGTTGCCGCCGGGGGTGATCGGGGGCGGCAGTTGGCCCATCGCGTCGTTGGTGCGGCTGGCGACGACGACCATCCACCAGATCGGGAAGATCGACAGGCCGGCGGCGAACACCAGGGCCAGGTAGGTGAGCGGGCTGGCCCGCCAGAGCCGGCTCATCGGTTGACTCCCTTCCGGGTGCCCGGGCTCCGTCGGCCGCCCAGTCGGCGCAGGAGCAGCACGTTGACCGCTGCGACGACCGCGATGAGTGCGAAGAGCAGCCAGGCCACCGCCGAGCCGTACCCGAAGTTGTAATGCGGCGCGAAGGCGTTCTCGAACATGTACATGGTCAGGGTCTGCGACTCGCGCAGCGGCCCGCCCCGGATCGGGTTGGTGCCGGAGTGGAACATCCGAGGCTCGGTGAAGAGCTGCAACCCGCCGATGGTGGCGATGATGGTGCAGAAGATGATCGTCGGTTTGAGCAGCGGCACGGTGATCGACCAGAACTGCCGCGCCCGGTTGGCGCCGTCGATCGCCGCGGCCTCGTACAGGTCGCGGGGGATGGCCTGCATCGCGGCCAGGAGGATCAGCGCGTTGTAGCCGGTCCACCGCCAGTCGACCATGGCGGAGATGGCCCCCCAGGAGGCGACCCGGTTGGATTTCCACTCGATCGCGTCCATCCCGACCAGGTCGATCAGCCAGTTGATCATGCCGAACTCGCGGCCGAAGAGCACCCCGAAGACGATCGCCACGGCGGCGGTGGAGGTGACGTTCGGGACGAGCACGGCCATCCGCCAGCCGGTACGGCCCCGCAGCCCCCGGTTGAGCAGGTTGGCCAGCCACAGCGCGGCGAGCAGCTGCGGGACGGTCGAGATGACAAAGATCCCCAGTGTGTTGACCAGCGCGTGCCAGAAGTCGACGTCGGCCAGCAGTTGGGTGTAGTTCTCCGCCCCGACGAACGGGTGGTCGGTGCCGAGCAGGTCCCAGTCGTGCAGCGACACCCAGAAGGTGTACGCCAGCGGGTAGGCCCCGAAGACCGTGAAGAGCAGGAAGAACGGGGCGACGTAGAGGTACGGCGAGAGCCGGTTGTCAAGCCGGCTGAACCGACCCGCAAATCGGCGGTACCCACCGCCTACCGGCGGACGCGCGTCAAGCTGAACGGTCATGCCCAGAAACTCCTTTCCCCCTCCCCCTCCCCTCCCACCCCCGCGCCGATCTAGGGCATATCGCGGCCAGTCGATCTCTGATCACGACGATTCGCCCTAGATCGGCGCGGGGGGTGGGGAAGGGGCTACTTGGCGGCGGCCTTTTTCGCGTTGGTTACCGCGTCGGTCCAGCCCTGGGTGGGGTTGCGTTGGCCCAGTTCCACCGTTCTTACGGCGTTCTCCACCTCGGTGCGGACGGCCTGGTTCTTGGGGCCCATGTAGACCGGCTTGAGGCTCTTCGCGCCGGTGCCGAAGATCGTCCCGACCGGCGCCCCCGAGAAGTACGCGTTGGCCGCGCCGGTGATCGCCGGGTCGTCGAGCGCCTGCGGCGAAGAGGGCAGCGGACCCTTGGCCTTGAATGCGCCGATCTGGCCCTTGGCGCTGGTCAAAAACTTGGCCAGCTTGATCGCCTCGGCCTGGTGCTTGCTCTGCTTCGGCACGGCGAGGTGCGAGCCGCCCCAGTTGCCGCCGTTGCCGGGCACCTGGGCGATGTCCCACTTGCCCTGGGCGGCCGGGCCCGCGTTCGCCTCGATGACCCCGGTCATCCAGGCGGGGCAGGCGATGGTGGCGAACTTCGACTGCTTGAAGGCGGACACCCACTCCTCGGACCAGGAGCCGTACTTTCCGGAGAGGCCCGAGTCGACGATGTCCATGGTGGTGTCCCAGGCCTGCCGTACGGCCGGGTTGCTGTCGACGACGAGGTTGCCGTTGGTGTCGTAGTAGCTGTAGCCGGTGGTGTTGCCGGCGGTCTGCAGCAGGATCGTGTTGAACGTGTTGGTGGCCGCGTCGAGGAAGGACGCCCCGGTCTTGGCCGCGACGAACCGCTCCCCGGTGGCGATGTAGTCCTGCCAGGTCGGCCAGAGCTTCGAGACCGCGTCCCGCTCGGTGGGCAGGCCGGCCTTGGCGAAGAGGTCCTTGCGATAGCACATGGCGATGCCGCCGACGTCGGTGCCGAGGCCGATGAGCTGCTTGCCGTCGGCGGTCAGGCCGGCGTTCCACTTCCACTCGAGGAAGTTGCCCTTGAGGTCGGCGGCGCCGTGGTCCAGCAGGTTGACGAAGTTGCCGGGGTTGGCCTTGTACTCGACCAGGAGGCCCTCCTCGATGGCCACGACGTCACCGGCGCCCCGGCCGGCGGCGAGCCACTGGGTCAGCTTCGGCGAGTACTCGTCGAGGTTGGTGCCTGTGCCGCGCTCGACGATCTTCACGTTCGGATTCGCGGTCATGTACTCCTGGTAAACCTGCTCGTAGCCGAACTGGCCGAAGACGTCGACGGTCAGGGTGACCTTCCCGTCACCACCCTGCTCGTCGCCACCGCCGCAGCCAGCGGTGACGAGCAGGGCGGTGACGGCGGTGAGGGCCACCGCGGCGAGGCGGCGGCGCGGGAAGACAGCCATGGGAATCGACCTCTCTCAAGGCGGGCGGGTGGTGGCAGTAGCTCAGAGAGCGCTCTCACGACAGGGTGGTGGGTACTTCGAGCGGTGTCAAGAGAGCGCTCTCTCGAACCTGCCGACGCTGCCAGGACGCGAACGAGGGGCGCCACCCGGGTGGGATGGCGCCCCTCGTCGTGCAGAGCCCGGTCAGCGGGTGCGTAGACCATCCAACAGGGTGCGATCGCCCGCGACGTTCAGCGTCTCGAAGCTCACGCGACCCCAGAGCGCCAACAGCAGGTCGCTCGCGGTGCCGCTGACCTTCGCCCGAGCGTGGTGATCGTCGTGGTCGAAGATGGTCGCGGTGTCGAGCAGCGCCACCCCCTCGCCACGCAGCCGCAGATACCACTCCTGCGCCGCGTCGGTCGCGGAGAGCTGCACCACCCCGTGCCAGTCGCCCGGCACCCGCCGCCGGCCCGCGGGCAGCCAGGTGTCCAGCACCTCGCTCACCCCGTCGGCCGCGAGCTTCGCCTCCACCGGGTCACCGGCCGCAATGGCGAGCTGGGCGTCCCAGCGGTGCACAGCCGTCTCGTGCGCCATCCGACGCGGCCAGAAGCTCGCCTTCTTCGGCTGCGGAGCCCAGTTCCACGCCGGCGCCTCCGGGTCGAGCCCGTCGAAGAGGGTCATCAGCTGGTCGTACCCCTGCTGCCACAGCTGGAGCGGGCTCACGCCCCGGTCCGCCTCGACCCGGTCCGGGCGGGTCGGCTTGGTGGTGAGGCCGGAGCCGGCGAACGACGAAACCCAGTGGTAGACGCCAGCGAGGTGCAGTGTGAGGTCGTTGACCGTCCAGCCCGGACAGGACAGCACCGGTGTCTCCGGCGGCGCCTCAGCCACCGCCGCCGCGAAGGCCGGACCCTCCGCCCGGAGCGCCCCGATCCAAAAATCCTTGCTGCCCTGCAGTCTGCTCATCGCCATCCTCCCGGGTGCCGGGCGACCAGTGGGTGCCACGGCTGTTACTCAGCCTAAGGTGAAGGGCGTGCCAGACGCCTCCGCCCAGCCGACAACCGACGCCGATCGTGCCATCCCTGGTCCACTGGCCAGCTACACCACTCTGCGAATGGGCGGGCCGGCCGAGCGGATCGTGGCCGCCGGCAGCGCCGACGAGATCGTCCGAGCCGTCCGGTCCGCGGACGAGCCGGTCCTGATCCTGGCCGGTGGCAGCAACGTGGTGATCGGCGATTCCGGCTTCCCCGGCACCGTCGTGCTGGTGCGCTCCCGTGGCCTGCGGGTCGTCGCCGAGAACGGCGCGTCGGTCACCGTACGGGTCGACGCGGGCGAGCCGTGGGACGACCTGGTCGCCGCCACGGTCGCGAACGGCTGGGCCGGGCTGGAGTGCCTCTCCGGCATCCCCGGCTCGACCGGCGCCACCCCGATCCAGAACGTCGGCGCGTACGGCCAGGAGGTCGCCGAGACGATCACCGGCGTCGAGGTGTACGACCGGGTCGAGGACACCCGACAGGTGATCCCCGCCGCCGACTGCGGGTTCGCCTACCGGGGCAGCATCTTCAAGTACGCGGACCGCTGGGTGGTGCTCTCCGTCGACTTCCGGCTCACCCGGTCCCCGCTCTCCGGGCCGGTGCGCTACGCGGAGCTGGCCAGGGCGCTCGGTGTCGAGGTTGGCGACCAGGTGCCGCTGGCGGAAGCCCGAGCGGCGGTGTTGCGGCTACGTGCGGGCAAGGGCATGGTGCTCGACGCCACCGACCCGGACACTCGCTCGGTCGGCTCCTTCTTCACCAACCCGGTGCTCGACCGGGCGACGTACGAGCTGTTCCTGGAGCGCGCCGCCGAGCTGGGCGACCCGCCCGCCTGGCCCGGGGCCGACGGCATGGTCAAGGTGAGCGCGGCCTGGCTGATCGACAGGGCCGGCTTCACCAAGGGCCACCCCGGCGAGGGCGGAGTCACCATCTCCGGCAAGCACACCCTGGCCCTCACCAACCACAGCGGCACAGCCCACACCGCCGCCCTGCTGACCCTGGCCCGCGACATCCGTGACACGGTGCACGCCCGCTTCGGCGTGACCCTCCACCCCGAACCCGTCCTCATCAACTGCGCCCTCTAACCCACCGACGCCCGACCCCAATTTCGGCGATCTTGCACTTTCTGCCGGGACATACCCGCCCTGAAGCCGCAGATCGAGGACCGAAAGTGCAAGATCGGCGGGGTTGGGGTTGGGGGGGTCAGGGGAGGGGCCAGGGGAGGGTCAGCTCGCCTTGGCGCCAGCGGGGCGGGCCGTTGAGGATGGGCCAACCGGTCTCGCGCAGACGGGTCACCGCTCTCAGCCAGCGTTGGCGGGGGCCGAAGGTGGCGTAGGGAGCGGCGGCCTGCCAGGCGTCGTCCAGTGCACGGATCAGATCGTGCACCGGCTCGCCGGGGACGTTGCGGTGGATCAGGGCCTTGGGCAGTCGCTCCGCCAACTCGGCAGGGCTGCCCAGCGTGGTGAGCTTCGCGGCCAGGGTCAGCGTCCGGGGGCCGTCGGCGTCGATCAGCAGCCAGGTGGCGAGCCGCCCCAACTCATCGCACGTGCCCTCGACGAGCACCCCACCCGGGGCGAGCGCGGTGATCATCGTCCGCCAGGCGTCGGGCACCTCGCTCTCGTCGTACTGCCGCAGCACATTGAACGCGCGGACCAGCACCGGCCGGAGCCCGGCCAACTCGAACCCGCCACGGGCGAACGTCAGGCCAGGCGGGTCGGCGGCCGGTGCCGCGGCGGCCACACGGGCCGGGTCGATTTCCAACCCGACCAGCCGTACGTCGGGACGAACCCCCGCTGCCAGCCGAGCGCGCAGTTCCACCGCGGTCACCGGGGTGGCGCCGTAGCCGAGGTCGACCACCAACGGGTCGGCCGCCGCCAACAGCCGGTCGGCGCAGGTGGCGACGATCCAGTTGTCCACCCGACGGAGCCGGTTCGGGTTGGTCGTGCCCCGGGTGACCGCGCCGAGCGGCCGATGCCGCGCCGCACCGCTCATGCCGCCCTCCCGTCGACGACCTCAGTGCCGACCTCTGTTCGCGACTGCGGGGCTCGCAAACCCGGCTCACTCCTCGCGAGCCGGCCGGGTCGCAGCACCGTCCAGGCCAGGTCGCTTCACTGCCTGACCCGGTGCACCTTGTGCTGGGCTGCCTGCGCCCTCGGCCGAACCACCAGCCGGTCGACGTTGACGTGTTCGGGGCGGGTGGCGCACCAGGCGATGCAGTCGGCGACGTCCTCGGCGACCAACGGATCCGGCACCCCGGCGTAGACGGCGGCGGCCCGTTCCGCGTCACCCTCGAAGCGGACCAGCCCGAACTCGTCGGTCTTCACCATGCCCGGGTCGATCTCGATCACCCGCAGCGGTCGGCCGCACAGCTCCAAGCGGAGTGTGCCGGCGATGGCGGTCTGTGCGTGCTTCGCCGCGGTATAGCCGCCCCCGCCCTCGTACACGGCCAGGCCGGCGGTGGAGGAGACCACCACGATGGTGCCGGAGCCGGACGCCTCCAGCGCCGGCAGCAGCGCCTGGGTGACCCGCAGCGTGCCGAGCACGTTGACGTCGTACATCCACTGCCAGTCGGCGACCGAGCCGGACTCCACCGGGTCCAGCCCACGCGCTCCGCCAGCGTTGTTGACCAGCAGGGTGACCGGTCCGGGTGCCTGGGCGGCGGCCTCGGCCAGCCCGGCCACCGACTCGTCCGAGGTGATGTCGCAGGTCACCGCGGTGGCCTGCCCGCCAGCGGCGGTGATCTCGGCAACCAGGTCGGCGAGCCGTTCGGCGCGGCGGGCGGCGGCGAGCACGTGGAAGCCCTCGGCGGCGAGTCGGCGGGCGGTGGCCGCGCCGATCCCGCTGGACGCTCCGGTGACGATGGCGACAGAGGTCATCCCGACATTGTCACCCGGGCCGCACGACCCGTCCCGACCCGGGCGCGGGGGGCCATTGACGGGCATGCGGTGATGAGGTCCGTCACCCCGCGGGGCCGCGCCGGGGAATTTCCAGAGCCCGATGGGGAAGATGACATCCGGCGTACGGGTTGACCGAGAAGCGCCGGTCGTGCGAGACGGCATTAACCGTGACAAAGGAGCGGACGTGGCGGAAATGCACACCGGTGTCGGGCGTCAGCGAGGTGCCCAACCGTGGCCCCGGCCTCGCCGCATCGCCACCCTGTCGGTGCACACCTCCCCCCTGCACCAGCCCGGCACGGGCGACGCCGGCGGAATGAATGTCTACATCCTCGAGGTCGCCCGGCGACTCGCAGAGGCCAACGTCGAAGTGGAGATCTTCACCCGGGCCACCTCCGGTGATCTGCCCCCGGTGGTCGAGATGGCACCCGGCGTGCAGGTCCGGCACATCACCTCCGGCCCCTTGGAGGGCCTCACCAAGGAGGAGTTGCCTGGCCAGCTCTGCGCCTTCACCGCCGGGGTGCTGCGGGTCGAGGCGTCCCGCCCGCCCGGGCACTACGACCTGATCCACTCCCACTACTGGCTCTCCGGCCAGGTCGGCTGGCTGGCCAAGGAGCGTTGGGGGGTGCCGCTGGTGCACACCGCGCACACCCTGGCGAAGGTCAAGAACGCCCAGCTCGCGGCCGGCGATCGGCCAGAGCCCAAGGCCCGGGTGATCGGCGAGGAACAGGTGGTCGCCGAGGCGGACCGGCTGGTCGCCAACACCCGGGTCGAGGCCACCGACCTCCTTGATCGGTACGACGCCGACCCGACCCGGGTTTCCGTCGTGCAGCCTGGCGTCGACCTGGACCGGTTCCGGCCCGCGCCGGGCGACCGGTCCGCGGCTGCCCGCGAGGCTCGCCGCAGGCTGGGGCTGCCGACCGACGGGTACGTCGTCGCCTTCGTCGGTCGGATCCAGCCGCTCAAGGCCCCCGACGTGCTGATCCGTGCGGTCGCCGCCTTGCGGGAGCGTGACCCGGCGCTGGCCGATCAGGTGACCGTGGTGATCTGCGGCGGACCCAGTGGCAGTGGGCTGGACCGGCCGACCGCGCTGATCGAGCTGGCCGCCAAGCTCGGGGTCACCGACGGGGTGCGGTTCCTGCCGCCGCTCACCGGTGACGACCTGCCAGCCCTGTACCGGGCGGCCGATCTGGTCGCGGTGCCGTCGCACAACGAATCGTTCGGGTTGGTAGCCCTGGAGGCACAGGCCTGCGGTACGCCGGTGCTGGCCGCCGCCGTCGGAGGTCTGGTCACCGCCGTTCGGGATCAGGTGAGCGGCGTACTGATCGACGGGCACGACCCGGTCGACTGGGCCCGTGCGCTGGGCCGCCTGCTGCCGGACCAGGCCCTCCGGGCGGTGCTGGCCCGTGGCGCCGAGCAGCACGCACGGCACTTTTCCTGGGACCGTACGGTCGCCGGTCTGCTCGGCGTCTACGGCGAGGCGATCGCCGCGCACCGCGCCCGGCTCGCGGCGGACCTGGTGGCCAACCCGGCGCTCTCCTGCTCCTGGTGACCCGGGGCGCCGGTCGTCAACCGTGCGTTGGCCGGGTCGGTCGTAGAGTGGGTCCGGTGAGCCCGAAGAGCGATCTTGCGACCCTGATCGAGTCGGTCTGTGCCGAGCGTGACCTGGTCTGGGAGTCGACCGGCCCCGGCTCGTACGCGGTGACCCTGCCGGGCACCCACAAGCTCAAGACGGTCTGCAACCTGATCGTCGGCGAGCACGCGCTGCGGATCGAGGCGTTCGTGATGCGTCAGCCGGACGAGCGCCGTGAGGAGCTGTGGGCCTGGCTGTTGCAGCGCAACGCCCGGATGTACGGGGTCTCCTTCTCCACCGACGCCGTTGGCGACGTGTACCTGACCGGGCGGGTCAATCCGGCCGGCGTGGACGCCGACGAGTTGGACCGGCTGTTCGGTGCCGTGCTCACGTACGCCGACGAGTCGTTCGACACGATGCTGGAGATCGGCTTCGGCAGCTCGATCCGGCGCGAGTACGAGTGGCGGGTCAAGCGCGGCGAGTCGACCGCCAACCTGGCCGCGTTCGCCCATCTCTTCGAGCCCTCCGGCTCCGGCTCCGACCCGGCCTGACCACTCGCCTCGCGCCTCGCGCAAAATCGCGTTCAGACAGGAATTACCAGGAAGTAGTGGCCTCACCGACGCGCCAATGCCACTCGATCCTGGATCCAACACCCCGCTCATGGCGAACTGACGGTGGTTCGGAGTGCTCCTGGCGGGTATGCCGCACCCGCGCGGTGCGGCAAGGGACCCCCGCGCGCCGAGGACGGAGTGTCAAGGAGCGGAGCGTCCCAATGGCTCAGCGGAACAGCTCAGGTCGCGGCGCGACTGCGACCAAAACCAAGCGACAGTCCGGCAACCAGACGCCGGGCACCTCTGGAATCTCCGAGTCGGAGATCTCCCGGATGCGGGTGGACGACATCCGCGGGCAGCTACGCGAACGCGGGGTCTCCGGGATCTCCGCGCTGCGTAAACCCGACCTGGTGAAACAGTTGGTGCGTTCGATGCGGGCCGGCGCGGGTCGGAGCAGCACCGGCCCGGGGGGTCGTGCCGCTGCCACCAAGAAGTCGGCGGCCAAGGCGGCGCCGAGCCGCGCGAAGGCCGCGCCGGCGAACAAGAGCGCACCCGCGAAGCGGGCCGCCGCGAAGAAGACGACCGCCGTGCGTAAGACAACGGCGGCGAAGAAGACAACGGCGGCGAAGAAGACAACGGCGGCGAAGAAGACAACGGCGCGGCCGGCGGCGAAGCGCGCGATACCTGCCAAGCGCGCTGCGGCGAAGCGGGCGGCACCTGCCGAGCGCACCACGGCGAAGCGCACGGCGCCGCAGTCGGCCGGAGGGAGCACGGCGGCCGGTGGGATCCGGACCGGACCGGGTAGCGGTCGGTCGGTCAGGAGCTCCCAGGTGATCTCGTCGATCATGGACCGGCCGGAGCGACCGGGACGGAGCCTGATCACCACGAATCATGAGGTGATCCAGCGCTGGGCCCGGGAGCGCGGGGCGAAGCCGGCGACCATCGCTGGCACCGAGCGGGACGGCCGGGCGGGTGTGTTGACCTTCAACATCCCCGGATACCGGGAAAGTAGCCGGATCCGTGAGATCACCTGGGATGAGTGGTTCTACACCTTTGACCTGCGCCGGCTGAACCTGATTTATCAGGAGCAGATGCGCGACGGCCGGCAGAGCAACTTCTTCCGCACCGAGTCACCCGATCGAAATGACGGTTGAGAGGTGTTTGCGGGAATGGCTGACGGGTACGCCGTTGTTGTCAAAGATCAAGGCCCGAGCAGCGGATCCTCGCCAGTTGTGACCGGCGAGACAGCGTTCCAGGTTGAATCCAGAATCCGGGCGAACTAACTTTATTGCACCGCGCCACGCTTGGGAACGTTCGGGGGAGCGGCGGATCGATCAGATCCGCGCACCAGGCGAGACGCGAGGAAACGGGTGGATAACCGTTGGGGGACGGTGCCCACCTGTTTGGACCGGCGGCGTGAGCGGGCGATGCTTACGGGGGTGAGTGTTGCCCGCCGCCGCCGGCCCCACCGGCGGGCGCCCACCACGACCTCAGGGACGTGGTGGGCGCTTTGCGTCACCTGCCGTTTACGCGGTCGGCACGCGATCTGTGGCTGTCGTCGGCTCCCGGCTGGCGACCCGGCGCAGCGCGGCGACGTGCCGCTCGCGGGGTGGCCCGGCGAGCAGATGCCCGAGCGCGGCCAGCAGGCCAAGCCCAGCCACGATCAACCAGTGCCGGTCGCCGAGGTGCTGCAGGCTCACCCCGCCGAGGGTGGGAGCGACGAACGCGGCGGCCGGGAACGTCAGGTAGAAGACCGACTGGTACCGCGCCCGTAGTTGCGGCGGTGCCAGGTCGGCGTTGATCTGCGCGTTCGGCGGGGCGGCGAGCATCGAGCCGACCGTCCAGATCACCGCGGCACCCAGGTAGATGGCCAGCTCGTCGGCGACGGCGAGCACCCCGAAGCCGAGCGCCAGCAGCGCGGTGGAGGTGGCCAGCACGACGTCCTTGCGGTGCCGATCGATCAGCCGGGGCACGAACAGTTGCCCGACCACGATCAGCGCGCCGCCGAGCGCCACCACCACCCCGTACGCCGATGGACCCAGGCCGTCCGCGCGCATGGCCAGCGGCATGATCGTCGACGTCTGCATGGTGAGCACGGCCAGCAGGAAGGTGAGCCCGACGAAGACCAGGAAGGTACGGTCGGTGAGCGCGGTGTGCAGTCCTGGTCGGCGGGGCCGGACGGACCGCGGCGCCGGGCGGGTGGCCTGCGGAGGTTCGGCCGTTGTCGTGGCCAGCCGCAGGGTCTCCGGCACCTTCCAACCGATCACGGCGGCGGCGGTCAGGGTTGCCCCGGCGTCCACCAGGAAAAGCGCGGTGAAGCTCGCCTCGGCCAGCACCCCGGCGAGCAGTGAGGCGACCGCCATTCCCAGGTTGAACGCCCAGAACTGGAGGTTGAACGCGCGCGAGCGGCGTTGCGCGGGCACCACGTCGACGATTGCCGCGACGAACGCTGGACCCGGCATCGAGTGGACCACGCCGACCAGCGCGGAGAGCACCGCGATCAGGAGCAGTGGCCGGCTGAAGGCGAGTGCCACCATCAGGACGGCCGTGGCGAGGTGCGCGGCGAGCAGGGTTGCCCGGCGGCCCCACCGGTCGGCAAGCACCCCGCCGAGCAGCGTTCCGGCCGCCCCGCCGGCCCCGTACGCGCCGACGACCGTGCCGGCCAGCCCAACGCTTGCTTCCCGCTCGTCGGTGAGGTAGAGCGAGAGGAACAGCATGGCGAACGCGCCGGCCCGGTTGATCAGCAGGCCGGCCCAGAGGTACCAGAAGGTGGCGGGGAGCCCGCCCGCGGTGTCGTGCCACCAGCGCCGCAGGGCGTACACCCGACCTCCCGACAGTTCAGTTTATTAACTGTTGCACAGTAGAAACTCGGGCCGCGCCGCGCCAGTCGTCAGACGACTGCCTCGGCGGGCTGTGACCCTCGGTTGGCGGTGACCGGTGCAAGCGCTTCGCCGGAGCGGCGCAAGGCGGTGGCGCGGCGCTCCCGGGCCGGCCCGGACACCAGATGGGCCACCGCGGTCAGGGCGCCGAGTGCGGCGCACCCATACCAGAGCGTGTCGTTGCCGGCGTGCTCGCGCACCAGGCCGCCGAGGATCGGCGCGCTGGCCCCGGCGATCTGCCACGAGAGGGAGAACACGCCCTGGTAGCGACCGCGTAGCTCGGCTGGGGAGAGCTCCGCGATAAGCGTGGCGTTGGAGGGCGAGTTCAGCATCTCGCCGATCGTCCAGATCAGCACGGTCAGCCCGTAGAACCAGGCGGTGCCGGCGAACGCGGTCAGCCCGAACCCGACGCCCATCACCACGGACGCCAGCGCGAGCACGTGTGAGCGGCTCCGGCCCCGGATCAGTCGGGGCACGAAGAGTTGGCCGACCACGATGAGGACGCCGTTGAGCGCGATCACCGTGCCGTAGGTGGCCGGGCTCAGGCCGTCGTCGCCCATGGCGATCGGCAGCATCGAGATGTGCTGGAGGAAGACCAGCGCGGCGAACAGGTTGAGTGCCACGAAGCCGAGGTAGACGCGGTCGGTGAGGATCGTGCGCAGGGCGCCGCGCGGGGCCTTCGCCGCGGCAGCGGTGGCAGGGTCGGTCTGCCGGGTCTCCGGCACGCGGCTGAAGATGATCAGCGCGGTGATCAGCATGGTGGCGGCATCGACCACGAACAGCAGCAGGTAGTCGGCCTGCGCGGCGAGGCCGGCGAGGACGGCGGCGCAGGCGAAGCCCAGGTTGATCGCCCAGTAGTTGAGCGAGAAGGCACGCAGTCGGTCCTTCGCCGGCACCACGTCGATCATCATTGCCCCGAACGCGGGCCGGGCCGCCTCGGCGAACATGCCGAGCAGCAGGGCGCCCAGCGCCACCGCCCAGAGGTCCCGGGCCAGCCCGAGCGCGAGCATCATGGCGGCCGCGCCGATGTGCGCGGTGAGCAACGTCGGTCGTCGGCCCCACCGGTCCGCGAGGGTGCCGCCGGCGGTGGTGCCGAACGCGCCACCGACGCCCCAGAGGCCGATCACCAGGCCGGCCTGAGAGGCCGAGAAGCCACGTTCCTGGGTCAGGTAGATGGCGAGGAAGATGAGGACGAACGAGCCGAGCCGGTTGATCAGGGTGCCGCACCACAGATACCAGAAGGTGGTCGGAAGGCCGCCGGTGGTGTCCCGGAACCAATTCCGCATCGACCGCATATGGCGCCCCGCTTGTAAGTAATGACCGATGTGACTGTCGCGCCTTACGACCCTAGTGGCGGGCGGATCCGTCGGTCACCCGCATTTTCACGTGGTGGTCGTCACGACGGCTGCCCGCGTGTCCACCGGGCGATTGAGGCAGGATGATCCGCATGACTGCGAGCGAAGGGCCCACCGTCGGGACGCTGGTCCTGCTGCGGCACGGTGAGAGCGACTGGAATGCCAAGAACCTCTTCACCGGCTGGGTGGACGTCGACCTGACCGAGAAGGGCGAGGACGAGGCGCGGCGCGGCGGCGAGCTGCTGCGCGAGCACAGCCTGCTGCCGGACGTCGTGCACACCAGCGTGATGCGCCGTGCGATCCGCACCGCCGAGCTGGCGCTCAACGCCGCCGACCGGCACTGGATCGCGGTGCGCCGGTCGTGGCGGCTCAACGAGCGGCACTACGGCGCCCTGCAGGGCAAGGACAAGAAGCAGACCCTGGATGAGTACGGCGAGGAGCAGTTCATGCTCTGGCGCCGGTCGTACGACACGCCACCGCCGCCGATCGACGACAACGACGAGTGGTCGCAGGTCGGTGACCCGCGCTACGCGCTGCTGCCGGCCGAGCTGATGCCGCGTACCGAATGCCTCAAGGACGTCGTCGACCGGATGCTGCCCTACTGGTACGACTCGATCGTGCCGGACATCCTGGCCGGCCGGACGGTGCTGGTGGCCGCGCACGGCAACTCCCTGCGCGCCCTGGTCAAGCACCTCGACCAGATCTCCGACGAGGCGATCGCCAAGCTGAACATCCCGACGGGCATCCCGCTGCGCTACGATCTCGACCCGCAGTTGCGTCCGCTCACTCTGGGCGGCACCTACCTCGACCCGACCGCCGCGAAGGCAGCCGCCGCGGCGGTGGCCAACCAGGGTCGCTGATCAGCACGGAAGGGGCGCCTCGTCATCGCGGCAAAGCGATGACGAGGCGCCCCTTCTCAATCGGGGTCAGTTGCTGGTGGGCGTGCTGTGGCCGGTGATCAGGTAGACCACGTGCTCGCCGACGTTGACCGCGTGGTCGGCGAAGCGCTCGTAGAAGCGACCCAGCAGGGTGGCGTCGATCGCGGTCTCCACCCCGTACGGCCAGTCGTCGCCGAGCAGCACCGCGAACAGGTTCTTGTGCAGCTCGTCCATGGCATCGTCGTCGTGGTCCAGCTCGCTGGCGAGGTCGGCGTCGGGCTTCGCCAGCACCGAACCGATCTTCACGGCCATCCGGTCGGCGATCTCGGACATCTCGGTGAAGACCTTCCGCAGCTCGGCCGGAACGGCTGGGGAGGGGTGCCGGCGCAACGCGGTCTTCGCCACGTGCTCGGCGAGGTCGCCCATCCGCTCCAGATCAGCGGCCACGTGCAGCGCGGTGATCATCGCCCGGAGGTCGGAGGCAACCGGTGCCTGTCGGGCGAGCAGGTCACAGACCCGCTCCTCGACGTGCCGGTAGAGGTCGTCGATCTCGGCGTCCCGCTCGATGACCGTCTCGGCGGACTGCCGGTCGGCGGTGAGCAGGGCCCGGGTGGCCTGGCGCAAGGCGGCGCGGACGCCCTCCGCCATGTCCACCAGCAGTTGGCTGACGATCTGGAGGTCGGCCCGGAACTCGTCGCGCATCATCACGTCCTGTGGTCGGTCGCCGCCGACGGGTGCCGGCGCAGGGGGTTGAGCAGGTGCGACGCCAAGGGTAGGGGGCAATGACGGACCTCGGATGAACCACGGTGAACGACGCCAGACGCAGGGGTGAACAATTTCGGAAGTGAGGGGGTTTCGTCCCGGTCTGGATGGTAGCCAGGTTAACAATGACCCTACGATCGCCGGGTGGAGTGGGCAGTGGCGGCCGTCGTGGCCGTGGTGTTGGTGGCCGGGGTCGCCGCCGGTTTCCTGCTGCCCCGGTTCCTGCCGGCGCGGGAGGATCGCTCCACGTCGACGGGGAGCGCGAGCTCCCGCTGGAGCAGGGGGAGGCCCGCGATAGCCGACGAGCAGCAGGCCGGGCTCGGCCGCCGGACGATCGACTCGCTCCGGGCCGGTGTCGTGGTCCTGAACGACGACGACGTGCCCGTTCTGATCAATCCGGCCGCCCGCGCGATGGGGCTTCTGCGCACCGGCAGCACCCCCGGCTCGATCGCCGCGCACCCCTTGATCCGTACCCTTGCCGGCCAGGTGCGACGCACCGGGGTGCGGCGCGAAATCGAGCTGGACCTGCCCCGAGGCCGCGACAGCGCCGGGGAGAACCCGCTCGGCGTGCACCTGCGGGCGATGGGCCTCGGCAACGGTGTCGTCGCGGTCGAGGCGGTCGACGTGACCGAGGCGCACCGGCTGACCCGCGTGCGACGCGACTTCGTGGCCAACGTGAGCCACGAACTCAAAACGCCGATCGGGGCGCTGCAACTGCTCGCCGAGGCGTTGCTGGACGCGACCGAGCCGGCCGACGCCGCAGCGCCTGACCTCTCCGAGGACCTGGTGGCCGCCCGCCGGTTCGCCGAACGGATCCAGCACGAGTCGACCCGGCTGGGCCGGCTGGTGCAGGAGTTGCTGGAGCTGACCCGGTTGCAGGGTGCCGAACCGCAGCCGCCACCGGAGCCGGTCTCGCTGGACTGGGTGATCGCCGAGGTGGTCGACCGGACCCGCACCACGGCCTCCGCCCGGAGTGTCGAGGTGATCGTGGACGGGGAGCGTGGTCTCACCGCGTACGGCAGCGACTCGCAGCTCGCCACAGCGGTGGCGAACCTGGTGGAGAACGCCATCAACTACTCGGGCGAGGACACCGCGGTGCGGGTCACCCTCCGCGGCGACGACGAGCACGTCGAGATCGCCGTCGCGGACCAGGGCATCGGCATCGCCCCCACCGACGTGAACCGGATCTTCGAACGGTTCTACCGGGCCGACCAGGCCCGCTCGCGTGCCACCGGCGGCACCGGGCTCGGCCTGGCGATCGTGAAACACATCGCGAGCAACCATGGCGGACGGGTCGAGGTATCGAGCACTCTTGGTGGCGGATCGACGTTCACCCTCCGGCTGCCCGCCAGCCCACCGGAAGACCTGCTGGCGACACTACCGCCGGTTGGGATCGAGTCCGGTCCGACTGGGCTACGGCAGGTCTGACAGCAATGGAAAGGAAATCCCCGTTGAGCCGCGTTCTGGTGGTCGAGGACGAGGAGTCGTTCTCCGACGCCTTGTCGTACATGCTCCGCAAGGAGGGCTTCGAGGTTTCGGTCGCCGCGACCGGCACCGACGCCCTCACCGAGTTCGACCGAACCGGCGCCGACATCGTGCTGCTCGACCTGATGTTGCCCGAGATGTCGGGGACCGAGGTCTGCCGGCAGCTGCGGCAGCGCTCCGCCGTGCCGATCATCATGGTCACCGCCCGGGACAGCGAGATCGACAAGGTGGTCGGGCTGGAGATCGGCGCCGACGACTACGTCACCAAGCCGTACTCGCCTCGGGAGCTGGTCGCCCGGATCCGCGCGGTGCTGCGCCGGCAGAGCCCGGAGGTGGCTGACGCGGGCGCTCCGACGCTGGCCGCCGGGCCGGTGCGGATGGACATCGAGCGGCACGTGGTGACCGTCGACGGCGGGGCCGTGCAGCTGCCGCTGAAGGAATTCGAGCTGCTGGAACTGCTGCTGCGCAACGCGGGCCGGGTGCTCACCCGTGGCCAGCTCATCGACCGGGTCTGGGGCGCCGACTACGTCGGTGACACCAAGACGTTGGACGTGCACGTCAAGCGGCTGCGCTCCAAGATCGAACCAGAGCCGTCCGCGCCGCGCTTCATCGTCACCGTCCGGGGCCTGGGCTACAAGTTCGAGCCGTGATCGGCGTACCCGAAGGGGGCCCTGCGCTCGACGCAGGCCCCTTCGGGCCGTCCGCGCTCGCTCAGCGGACAACCTTGATGTTTGAAGTTGGCGGTGTCGAGCCGGCAGCTCGGGACGCCGGCAACGAGCCGCGCGACCAGTTGGTCGGGATGTTTGACGCGCTGGCCGGCTGTGGCGCTCAGCTCAGAACAGCTTGCGTAACGCTGCGGCGATTTCGGCAACTTCCGTTAGCCGGCTCTCTGCCACGCCGATGACCAGGTCGTACGCGTTGTCCTGATCGGTCTTGTCGAGCTGCGTGATGGTGATGGCGCGGTTCTGCAACAGGAAGGTGATGGCCACGATCCAGCCGATCCGCTTGTTGCCGTCCAGGAACGGGTGGTTGTTGACCAGTGAATGCAGCAGCGCGGCCGCCTTGGTCCACAGGTCAGGGTAGGCGTCCTCCCCGAACACGCTCGTCTGCGGCCGAGCCACGGCCGACTCCGCGAGGCCGGCGTCCCTGATTCCGACGCCGAGCTTGCGGGCGATGCCCGCGACGTCAGCGAGCGTGGGATAACGGATCTCCGTCATCACTCCGCCAGGCGAGCGAGCAGCGTGGCGTGGCGTTCGATGATCTCGTCCGCGAGGTCGCCGAACTCCTTCGCGTTTCGCCGTGCCAGGTAGTCGTCGATCGCGGTGACGACGACGGCGTGCATCGACCGCGCTTCCTCGTCCGCGACGAGACGGAGTTGCCGTTCCCGGTCATCGTCAAGTCGGAGCGTCATGGCCATACCGCAAATGGTAGCAAGCTTGCTACCAAGATCAGCTAAAGTTTGTCGGCGGGGTGGGGGGCGACCATGCCCTGCTTCGTCCTGGCCGCGCACAGCTCGGCCAGCCGTTCGTACGCGGCAGCGCCGATCAGCGCGGTCAGCTCCGGGGAGTACGACAGGTACATCGGCTCGGCGCCCACGTGCGCGTCCGTCGAGGAGGTGCACCACCAGTCCAGGTCGTGCCCGCCGGCTCCCCAACCCCGCCGGTCGAACTCGGACAGGGTGGAGACCAGCACCTTGGAGTTGTCCGGTCGATTGACCCAGTCCTGATCTCGGCGGATCGGCAGCTGCCAACAGACGTCCGGCTTGTATTCCAACGGGTGCACCCCGTCGCGCAACGCCTGGGCGTGCAGAGCGCAGCCGCCCCCGCCGACGAAGTCGGCGTCGTTGAGGAACACGCACGGACCCTCGCTGCCCTGGGTGGCGGTGCGGCGGGCCGGGTTCTTGCCGTCGATGGTGTCCTCGTCGGTCCAGTTCTTGAACCCGCGCCGGAAATGCTGCCAGGTCGACGGGGTGAGCCGCTTGACGGCCTTGCGGACCCGCTTCTCGTCGTCCGAGTCGGTGAAGAACGCCCCGTGCGAGCAGCAACCGTCGGCGGCCCGGCCGGCGATGATGCCGTGGCAGCCCTTGCCGAAGATGCAGGTCCAGCGGGAGAGCAGCCAGGTCAGGTCGGCCCGGATAAGGTGCGTCTCGTCGGCCGGGTCGGTGAACTCGATCCACTCCCGGGGGAAGTCCAGTGGCACCTCGCGGCTGCGCGGGTCGCCCGGGTCGTCCACCAGCACACGGAGCTCCATCGTCACTCGGCCCAGCGTACGCGCGGTGCCGTCCGTGGGCCGCCGAGCCGCGCAAACGTGTTGCACCTAAGGTCTTCACCATGCGAATGGGTGTCCTCGATGTTGGGTCCAACACGGTGCACCTCCTCGTGGTGGACGCGCACCACGGCGCGCACCCGTGGCCGGCGCACTCCGAGAAGGTGGTGCTCCGGCTGGCCGAGCAGATCGGCCCGGATGGCGCGTTGACCGAGGCGGGCGCGGACGGCCTGGTCAAGGCCGTGGGCATGGCCAAGGCGGCGGCCACCGGGCTGAAGGTCGACGACCTGATCGCGTTCGCCACCTCCGCGGTTCGCGAAGCCACCAACGCGGCCGAGGTGCTGGCCCGGGTCCGTGACGAGACCGGCGTACGCCTGGCGGTGCTCTCCGGGGCGGACGAGGCGCGGATGACGTTCCTGGCGGTACGGCGTTGGTCCGGTTGGTCGGCGGGGCGGCTGCTGGTGCTGGACATCGGCGGCGGCTCGCTGGAGATCGCCGCCGGCATCGACGAGGACCCGGACGTCGCGGTCTCACTGCCGCTCGGGGCCGGCCGGCTGACCCGGGAGTGGCTGCGGGTCGAGTCGGGCAGCGCGGTCCCGCCGTCGGCGGAGACCATCGACAAGCTCCGGGAGTATGTGGACGGCCGGCTGGACAAGGTCGTCGATCAGGTGACCGAGGTGGGTTGGGACCGGGCGGTGGCCACCTCGAAGACGTTCCGCACCCTGGCCCGACTGGCCGGGGCGGCACCGTCCGGTGCCGGGCTCTGGGTGCGGCGCAGGCTGACCCGCGCCGGGTTGCGGCAGGTCATCGGCTTCATCCGGCACATCCCACCGGCCCAGTTGATGGAGTTGGAGGGGGTCAACGCCGGTCGGGCCCACCAGTTGTTGGCCGGTGCCGTGGTCGCCGAGGCGGTGATGCGCCGCCTGGATCTGGACTCGCTGGACATCTGCCCGTGGGCGCTGCGGGAGGGGGTCATTCTCCGCCGGCTGGATCACCTCGAACCGATCTGACCGGGCGGCCGGTTTCGGCCGCTTTGCCGGCTCTCGTCACGGTGCCTCCGGCGCTGCCGGGCTACGCTGGCTGATGTGACTTCCCGCGTTCCCGTGCTTTTGTCCAGCTCGTCGGTCTTCCCCGAGCCGACCGCGGCGGCGTTCCAACTGGCCGCGGCACTCGGCTATGACGGCGTCGAGGTGATGGTCTGGACCGACGTGGTCAGCCAGGACGCGGGCGCGCTGCGCGGCCTCTCCACGCACTACGACGTGCCGGTGCTCTCGGTGCACGCGCCCTGCCTGCTGGTCACCCAGCGGGTGTGGAGCCCGGACCCGTGGGAGCGGCTGCGCAGGGCCGGCGAGCTGGCCGAGACGCTGGGGGCGCCGACCGTCGTGGTGCACCCACCGTTCACCTGGCAGCGCGACTACGCGCGCAACTTCGCCGAGGGGTTGGCTACGGTCGCGGACCAGTTCAACGGCCTGCGCTTCGCGGTGGAGAACATGTACCCGGTGCGGATGGCGGGTCGGCAGTTCGTTCCGTACGTGCCGGGTTGGGATCCCACCGACACCGGCTACCCGTCGTACACCCTGGATCTGTCGCACTGCGCGGCCTCGCACAGCGACCCCCTGGAGATGGCCGACCGGATGGGCGCCGGGCTGGCGCACGTGCACCTCGGTGACGGCACCGGCGAGGGCCGCGACGAGCACCTGGTGCCCGGGCGCGGCACCCAACCCTGCGGGGAGCTGCTGTCCTCGCTGGCCGGCCGGGGCTTCACCGGGTCGGTGGCGGTGGAGGTCGCCACCCGGGGCGCGAAGAGCCGCGCGGTGCGCGAGGCGGACCTGCGCGCCGCGCTGGAATTCGCCCGCCAGCACCTGACCGCGCCGTCCCCGATCGACGCCTGACCCGTCCGCCCCGCCCCGCCCCGGGACGGTGGCGGTGGCGGTGGCGGTGGCGGTGTCAGCTGACCGGCGTGAGCGAGTCGGCGCCCGCGGTCGGCTGCGCGGCGACCGTCACCTGCTCGCCGACCGCCGCCCGCTTGCGGGCCCGGTGCGCCGCCACGTGCGAGCGGGTGGCGCAGCGCTCCGAGCAGAACCGCCGGCAGCAGTTGGACGACGTGTCCAGGTAGACGTTGCCGCACCGCTCGTCGGCGCAGACCCCGAACCGGGCGCTGCCGTACTCGCAGAGCCAGACCGACAGCCCCCAGACCGCGCCGGCCAGGTATTCCGCGCTGACCGAGGCGCCCCGGCTGGTCACATGCATGTGCCAGTCGCTGGAGTCGTGCCCGGAGATCCGCGGCTGCACCGGGAACGCCTCGAGCAGCGTGTTCAGCTCGGTGACCGCCTGGGCGTCCCGCCCCGAGGTGCCGTACTCGAAGACGTTGCGCAACCGCTTCTGGGCCCGCCGGAAGATCGCGACGTCCCGGTCCGCGACCTCGTCGCGCATCCAGGCGTTGTCGTCGGGGAAGAGGGCCCGCAGGTCGTCGAGGTCGTCCAGGCGGGCGTTGACCAGGTCAACGCCGGTCCGGGCGTACGCGTCGAAGTTCACGCCCCCAACGGTAGACGACTCATGGGGTGCGCGGCGCGTCGATGTAGTGCGGCAGGAAACGGGCGTAACCGTCGGTGATCAGGCTGGCGCTCTCCCGCACTCCCACCCCGGCTGACTCGCCGTCGACGATCCAGCTGCCCAGCACCATCCGATGACCGTCGAACTGTGGCAACGCCCGGAATTCCTGGTAGCACCAGCCCTCGTCGCCGTAGATCCCCGGGTTGGTGATCTCCTCCTCGGCGGTGACGATGCGTACCGAGCCGCCCTCTCGGCCGAGCAGCGGCTTGGCCACGTACTCCGGCATGCCGCGCGGCGAGTCGAGGTAGGCCGGAAGGAGGAACTCGTGGTCGGGGTAGAGCTCCCAGAGGACCGCGAGCAGCGCCTTGTTGGACAGCAGCAGCTTCCACGCCGGCTCGATCCAGGTGGTCGGGGTGCCCGGCGCCAGCGCCACCGGCCCGTACGGCTCGGCCAGCATCCACTCCCACGGGTAGAGCTTGAAGCAGGTGGTCACCGGGCGGTCGGCGTCGTCGACGAAGCGCCGGCCGTCCCAGCCGATCTCCTGGATCGGGAGCAGTGCGACGTCCAGGCCGGCTTGTCGGGCGGTCTCGGCGAGGTAGCCGGCGGTCATGTGGTCCTCGCCCGACTCCTCCTCGTTCGACCAGAGCACGTGCACCCGAGGATCGTGCAGCCCGGCCCCGATCTTGGCCCAGGCGCCGACCAGCCGCTCGTGCAGGCTGTTCCACTGGTCCAGGTCCGGCCAGGTCTGCTCCAGCCAGTACCACTGGATGATGCTCGCCTCGACAAGCGCGGTCGGGGTGTCCGCGTTGTATTCCAGCATCTTTGGCGGCCAGGTGCCGTCGTAGGCGAGGTCGAAGCGCCCGTAGAGGGTGGGTGGGGCCTCGCGCAGCGACCGGGCCACGGCGTCGGCCGCCCACGCCGGGATGCCGAACTCGGCGTACCGGCGCTGGGCCACCACGTGCTCGGCGGCGGCCACCGACATCCGGTGCAGCTCCTCGGTGGCCTCTTCCAGCCGCAGCACCTCGTCCAGCTCGAAGGCGTACGCGGCGGTCTCGTCCCAGTACGACATGACCCCGCCGTCGGGCAGCTCGGTGTCGACGTAGACCAGCCCCTGGGCCCGGATGGTGGCGTCCCAGTCGGGTCGCGGCGTGACCGTCTCGCGGCGCACCTCAGCCGCCGCAGGAGGCGAGGTGGGTGCCGAACCCGCCGCGCTCGGGCATGGCCGCCGTGGTCGGCTCCGGTGCGGCGCGACCGGCGGCCGTGTCGGGGACCCGCATCGCCAGTGCGACCGTGTCGCCGCCACCGACCGGCCCGAGGGCGCAGTCGTCATCGTCGTCGTCCGAGGTCATGTTGCAGCCGGAGAGGGCGAGCGCGAGAGCGGTGAGCGCGCCGAGCTGCACGGAGGCCGACCGGAGCCGGCGGCGGGGGCGTTGGTCCACGGCATCGTTGTAGCCGATCGTCGCCACCGCCGCCGCCCCGCCCCTGAGCGGGGGCGGCCCGGCCGCCCCTCAGCGGGGCCCCTGGCAGGGGCGATACGCTCGGTTCATGCTCCGTTCCGTCATCCTCGCCGCCTCCCGGTCATCCCAGGTCGAGCGGCTCGTCGCGACCGCCCCGTACACCCGGGACGTCGTTCGCCGGTTCGTCGCCGGCGCTGCCACCGACGACGCGTTGCGCGCGACCCGCGGGCTCGTCGACGATGGTCTCGCGGTCACCCTCGACCACCTCGGTGAGGACACCGTCACCCCCGAGCAGGCCATCGCCACCCGCGATGAATACCTGAAACTGCTGAGGATGCTCGCCGCAGCGGGGCTCACCCCGGCCGCCGAGGTGAGCGTGAAGCTCTCCGCACTCGGCCAGATGTTCGACGAGAAGCTGGCGTACGACAACGCGCGGGCGATCTGCGCGGCGGCCGACGCGGCGGGCACCACGGTCACCCTGGACATGGAGGACCACACCACCACGGACTCGACGCTGGAGGTGCTGGCCAAGCTGCGCAAGGACTTCCCGTCGACCGGCGCTGTGCTCCAGGCGTACCTGCGCCGGACCGAGTCGGACTGCCGGGAGTTGTCCTCGGCCGGGTCGCGGGTGCGGCTGTGCAAGGGCGCGTACAAGGAGCCGGAGTCGGTGGCTTACCAGTCGGCCCGTGAGGTGGACAAGTCCTACGTCCGCTGCATGAACATCCTGATGTCCGGCGACGGCTTCCCGATGCTGGCCACCCACGACCCTCGGCTGATCGCGATCGGCGAGGACCGGGCCCGCTGGTTCGACCGGGGGCCGGAGCGCTTCGAGTTCCAGATGCTCTATGGCATCCGCCCCGAGGAGCAGGCCCGGCTGGTCGGCGAGGGCTACACCGTGCGCACCTACGTCCCGTACGGCGACGAGTGGTACGGCTACCTGATGCGTCGGCTCGCCGAGCGCCCGGCGAACCTGGTCTTCTTCGGCCGTGCCCTGATCTCCAAGAAGTAACCCGAACCCGGTCGGCGGGCCGGCGGTGACCCTGTGGTCCCGCCGGCCCGTTCGCGTATGCGCTTGACGAGCGCTGGCTAATCAGGTTAGCTTTATGGCTATGACAACTAGCCAGGTGCGGCGGAACGGCGGACACATCGCGTACGAGGTGCACGGGGAGGGCCCGCTGGTCGTCCTCTCGCACGGCATGGGTGAGAATCGGGCGAGCTACCGACACCTGGTGCCGTTGCTGGTCGCAGCCGGTCACCGGGTCGCCTCGGTCGACGTTCGGGGCCACGGTGAATCCAGCGTCGGCTGGTCCACGTACGCCCCGGCGGAGGTCGGCGCGGACCTGCTGGCCGTGGTCCGCGACCTCGACGCCGGGCCGGCCGTGCTGGTCGGCAGCTCATCCAGCGCGGCGGCGGTGGTCTTCGCCGCGACCGACGCGCCCGAGCTGGTCGCGGGCATCGTGCAGATCGGCGCGTTCGTCGGTGCGGCGAAGCTCAACCCGCTGATGCGGATGGCGCTGGCGGCCGTGCTCCGCAGCCCCCGCCTGTTCGGGATGTTCCACAAGACGCTGTTCCCGGTGCACCGGCCCGCCGACGACGCCGCGTACCGCCGGTCGATGGTGGCAAAGCTGCGCGAGCCCGGCCGGATGGCCGCGATGCGCGGTGTGGTCCTGCCGGTCGAACCGCACTGGACCGCCCGCGCCCCGCAGGTCCGGCAGCCGGTGCTGATCCTGATGGGCACCAAGGACCCGGACTTCCCCGACCCGGGCGCCGAGGCGCGGGCCGCCCGCCGGCTCTTCCGCACCGCCGAGGCCCGGATGATCGAGGAGTCCGGCCACTACCCCCACGCCGACCGGCCGCAGCGCACCGCCGACGAGCTGCTCGGCTTCCTGGCGGTGTGCACCGGTGCCTAGGGTCGGCCTCAACCAGCAGACCGTCGTGCGGGAGGCGGCCCGGCTGGCCGACGAGGTCGGCTACCGGCAGCTCACCCTCGCCGCGCTCGCCAGCCGGCTCGGCGTCGCGCTGCCCAGCCTCTACAAGCACGTGCGGGGGGCGGACGCGCTGGCGCAGAAGCTCTCCGCCCTGGCCACCGCCGAGCTGGCCACCGAGCTGACCACCGCCGC
The DNA here is from genome assembly GCF_045209745.1 of Micromonospora sp. NBC_01638. Lineage (NCBI taxonomy): Bacteria > Bacillati > Actinomycetota > Actinomycetes > Micromonosporales > Micromonosporaceae > Micromonospora > Micromonospora sp. NBC_01638. Next base: position 1,671,108 of record NZ_CP109273.1, on the reverse strand, counting down.
CGCAGGCCGGGCCGGCGGCGACGCGCTCCGGGCGATGGCCGGCGCCTACCGTGACTACGCCCACCGGCACCCCGGCCGCTACCCCGCGACTCAGCAGGTGCCCGACCCGGCCGACCCGGAGCACATCGAGGCGGGTGAGCGCGCGGTCGGCGCCATCTTCGCGGTGCTGCGCGGCTACGGGCTCACCGGCGACGACGCGGTGGACGCGACCCGGGTGCTGCGCAGTGCCCTGCACGGCTTCATCACCCTGGAGGCCGCAGGCGGCTTCGGCCTGCCCCGCGAGGTCGACCGCTCGTACCACCAACTGGTCGCCAGCATGGACATCTCGTTCCGCTCCTGGCCAAACTCCGACGCGTGAGCCGGCTGGCCGGGCCGATCGGCGCGGGGCGGCTTCGCCCCATCCACCGATTGGTCGTACCCTTCGGCGGGTGACTGACGGGGTGCAGCAGCCAGCACCACGGCGGCTCTGGCCGCTGTGGACGGTGCTCGTGGTGGTCGTCCTGCTGCTGGGCTGCGGCCTGCCGGCGGTGCTCGTCGCGGGAGTGATCCGGGAGAGCGGTGCCCGGTCCACGCTCAGCCGCGCTGGCACCTCGGCGGCCGACGACCCTGCGACGGCGGTGGCCAGAGAGCTGGCCGACCGGATCACTGCCCAGCTCCACCGGCAGTCCGCAGCACTCCTCAGCGGCGACCGCGCCGGTTTCCTCGCCATCGCCGATCCAGCCGCCCACACCGACCTGCGCCGACGCTACGCCGCACTACGCGAGCTCAAGGTGACCGGCTGGCGAGCCGAGCCGAGCGGCCTGCCCGTGCCGATCATCGGCAAGCCCGGCGAGTGGCGCCTCCTGGTGCGCTTCCAGTACTGCTTCGTCACACCGAACTGCCGGCCCAGCCCGGTGCTGATCGGCACCCGCTGGCGGGAGAACGGCGACCAGCCCCGGTTGGTCGCCATGGAGGAATCCAAGTCGGTGGAGACTGGCACCCGACCGTGGGAGATCAGCGACCTGGCCGTCGCGATCGGCGAGCGGACCATCGTCGCCACCACCCCGGCGTTGCGCGGCAAACTGCCCGGCCTGCTCGTCCAGGCCGAAGCGGCGGCCAGGGTCGCCGACGGGTACGCGGTAGCCGGATCGCGGCCGGACCGCTACCGGATCTTCTACGCCGGCCGCACCGAGTGGCAGCGCTGGTACGGCGGCGAGCGACCTGAATGGACCGGCGGTTACGCGGTGACCGTGGGCGGCGGGCACCACGAGGTGGTGCTCAACGCCGACGGGCTCTCCAGCAACGGCACCGACGACCTGCTCCGGCACGAGTTGACCCACGCGGCCTCCCTGCCGGAGCGCGGCTACCCGGGCAAGGACACCTGGTGGCTGGTGGAAGGGCTGGCCGAGTTCGCCGGCGCCGGCGACCAGGCGGTCGACCGGTACGAGGGGATCGCCGAGGTGCGGAAACTGGTCCGGGGCGGTTGGGACGGCAAGTTGGAGGGCATCAACCCCGCCGACGACGCCTCCGCCGAGCGGGTCGGCGGCAGCTACGGCATCGGCTACCTGGCCGTCCGGCACCTCGTCGACAGGTACGGGCCGCTGCGACTGCTCACCTTCTTCAAGACCGTGGTGCACGATCGCAGAACCCTCGACGTGGCTGCGGAGAAGGCGTTCGGCGAGCAGTGGTCGACGCTGCACGACGAGTGCGTCGCGTACGTCCGGGCCGCCGCCGGCTGACGGGCTCGTGGGCGGCACGACGGGGAGCCGTACCATCGGTGGGTGCGCCGCCCCCAGTCGTCGCGGCCCGCGAGCGCCACGCGGCCCCGCCTGCTCATCGCCCTGACCGCCGTCGCCGTCCTCACCGGCACCACCGCCGCGTCGTGCGGGGACGACCAGCCGCCTGTCGCGCTCGCCTCGGCCGCCCGCAACCCGGTCAGCGAGGTCATCGACGCACCCGCGACGGTGACCGCTCGGGCCGCCGCCACCCTGACGGCTCCGGCCGACGGCACCCTGGCCAGCCTGCGCGTCCAACCCGGACAGTTGGTGCAGCGGGGGCAGGTGCTCGCCGTGGTCGATTCGCCCTCCGCCCAGCAGCGCCTCCGTCAGGCCAAGGAGGCGTTGACCGCCGCGAAGCGCGCCGGACGGGGTGTCTCCACCGGCAGCCTGACCAGCAGCCGGCGCGGCACCGACAAGGCAGCCGACGAGGCGTTCGACGCCGCCCGGAAGGCGGCCGAAAAGATCGCCGACCCGCAGCTGCGGGACGCGCTGCTGACCCAGGTGACCTCCGCGCAGCGGCAGTACGCTGCCGCCGCGCGCAGCGCCGACCAGGCCGTCCGCGCCGTGCAGCGGGGGATCAACGGGCTGAGCTCCGCCGTCGGCGCGCTCTCCGCGGCACAACGGCTACAGGCCCAGCAGGCGTACGACCTGGCGAGGGCGACCGTTGACGCGCTGACCCTGCGCGCCCCGATCGGCGGGGTGGTGCAGCCGGGCGGCACCCGGGCCGGCGGCGGCTCGTCCGGTGGCCTCGCGGGGCTGCTGGAGCAGGCCGGTGGGGCCGGCCTCGACCCGTCCGTGCTGACCCCCGGCCAGAACGGACCGCCCGCCGGGGTGGATGACGCGGTCGCGGTCGGCGGTCAGGTCACGGCAGGCACGCCGGTGCTGACCGTGGTGGACACCGGGCAGTTGGGGCTGCTCGCCGAGGTGGACGAGACCGATGTGCTGCTGGTGAAGGCCGGCGTCACCGCCACGGTCGAGTTGGACGCTGTCACCGGTGCCAGCTACGACGCCACGGTCCGTTCGGTGGACGTGCTGCCCACCAGCTCTGCTCAGGGCGGGGTCACCTACCGGGTACGCCTCGCACTGGGCGCCGGGAAGCTGGCTGAGGACGAGCTGGCCCCGAGCCCCCGACCGGGCATGAACGCGATCGTGCACCTGCGGGTACGCGAGGCCGCCGACGCGGTGACCGTCCCCGCCTCGGCGGTGTTCTCCGCCGACGGCCGGGACGTGGTCTGGGTGGTCCGTGACGGCAAGGCCGGCCGGGCAGCCGTCACCGTGGGCGTTCAGGGGTCGGATCTGGTGCAGATCCTCAACGGTGTCCAACCCGGCGACCGGATCGTGGTGCGCGGCACCGACCAGGTGCGCGACGGCCAGGAAGTCCGGTGACCGGCGCCCCGCCGGCGATCGAGGCGGTGGATGTGTCCCGGACTTACCAACTGGACGGGGTGTCCGTCGAGGCGTTGCGCGGGGTGTCGCTGATCGTGCAGCCGGGGGACTACGTGGCGCTGGTCGGCCCGTCCGGCTCGGGCAAGTCCACCCTCATGCATCTCCTCGGCGGGCTGGACCGGCCCACCGGTGGCCGGTTGGTGATCGGCGGGCGGGACGTCAACGCCCTCGCCCCGCCGGAGATGGCGACCCTGCGCAACGAGACGATCGGCTTCGTCTTCCAGGCGTTCCACCTGCTGCCGCGTACCTCGGCGGTGGACAACGTGGCCCTGCCCCTGGTCTACCGGGGTGTGCCGGCCCGGCAGCGTCGGACGCGGGCGGCGGCGATGCTCGGTCGGGTCGGCCTCGGGCATCGCCTGGACCACCGGCCCAACCAGATGTCCGGCGGTGAGCAGCAGCGGGTGGCGATCGCCCGCGCGCTGGTCACCGAGCCGACGGTGCTGCTGGCCGACGAACCCACCGGCAACCTGGACAGCGTCACCGGCGCGGCGGTGCTGGAGCTGTTGGAGCAGTTGAACGCGGAGTCCGGGGTGGCACTGGTGATGGTCACCCACGACCAGGAGGTCGCGGCCCGGGCCCAGCGCCGAATCACTATGCGCGACGGCGTCGTCGTGGCGGACAGCGCCGACCAGTCCTCCTCTCATGATCGACCGCCGTCCGTTGATCACGGTCGACCTGCGACACTGGTCTCCGCTCCCAGCGCGGAGCCCCGGTCCGCGTCCGGAAGCGGCCCGGGGCACCCGTCCGGTGGCTCCGGCGGCGCCGCCGGAGCCACCGGACGCCTTCCGCAGGAGGCCGGGCGGCCCGATACCAACCCGCGCGACGTCGCCCCGGGCGAGGCCGCGCCGGCCAAGGCGGACCCGGGCGAGGCCGCCCCGGGCGAGGCCGCTGCGGCCGAACGGCCCGGAGGCGCGACGTGAGGGTCGCCGAGGCGTGGCGGGTGGCGCTGGACGCCCTACGGGCCAACCGGCTGCGCAGCGGGCTGACCATGCTCGGGGTGATCATCGGGGTGGCCTCGGTGGTCCTGCTGGTGGCCATCGGCACCGGCACCAAACAGAAGGTCGAGCAACAGGTCGAGGGCCTCGGCTCCAACCTGCTGCTGGTCGTGCCCGGCAGGATCGAGGTGGGCAACGCGCCGGTGCTCTCGCCGCTGACCCTGAAGGACGTGGACGCCGTCACCCGCGTGGTCGGCGACCCCGATCGGGTGGCGGTCACCGTCGCCTCCGGGGCGACCGCGCGAGCCGGTGCGCGCTCCGACTTCACCACCGTGCAGGGCGTGCTGGAGACCACCCCGGCGGTGTTCACCCGGTCGCTGGCCCGGGGCCGCTACCTCACCCGCACCGACGTGGACACCAGCCGACGGGTGGCGGTGCTCGGCGACTCGGTGGCCCGTGCGCTCTTCCCCGACCGGGACCCGCTCGGCCAGCAGGTGGCGCTGGCCGGGGTGCGGTTCCGGGTGATCGGTGTCTTCGCGCCGCTCGGGCAGAGCCTCGGCGTCGACCGGGACGACGAGGTGCACGTGCCGGTGACCGCCGCGCAGCGGCTCTGGGGCACCCAGCGGGTGGACGGCATCGCGGTGAAGGCTCCGGATCGGGAACGGATCGAGGAGTTGGGCGAGCGGATCGTGGCCGAGCTGAACCGCCGTCATCCGGACACCGAGTTCAGCGCGGTCACCCAGCAGCAGATCCTCGGCGTACTCGGCGACATCCTCGGCGTCCTGACCGGCGTACTGGCCGCCATCGCCGGCATTTCGTTGCTCGTCGGCGGCGTCGGTGTCTCCAACATCATGCTGGTCAGTGTCCGAGAGCGGACCCGGGAGATCGGGCTGCGCAAGGCCGTCGGCGCGCGTCCCCGCGACATCGGGGTGCAGTTCCTGCTCGAAGCGGTGCTGCTCACCACCATCGGTGGGCTGACCGGGATGGCGCTGGGGGTGGGGACCGCCCTGCTGGTCGACGCGCTGTCGCCGATCCCGGCCGCGATCACCTGGTGGTCGTTGGCGCTCGCCTTCGGCGTGTCGGCGGTGGTGGGCATCGTCTTCGGGGTCGTCCCCGCGCAGCGCGCCGGGCGGCTCGACCCGGTGGTCGCGCTGCGCGCCGAGTGAGCAGCGGCGGAGCAACCGGACGGCGGACGCAGGCGGGCGAAAATGGGGGAACGGATCGGGTGAACCGGCGAGGAGAAACATGATCAGTTGCACGAAGGGATCGCGCCGGTAACAGCCGCCCCGCTACCGTACTGGTAACACGCGCGTCGCTGGCCCGGCCCGGAGCATCCGCCGGGTTGGCACGCGCCGGGCATGGGATGGGTCGGTGAGCCATGGCCGGGTCGCAGTCCGACGGACGGCTGTCGGAGGTCAAGTTCTTGACCGTCGCGGAGGTGGCGACGGTCATGCGGGTGTCGAAGATGACGGTCTATCGCCTGGTGCACAGCGGTGAGCTCACTGCCGTGCGGGTTGGCCGGTCATTCCGGGTGCCCGAGCACGCGGTGCACGAATATCTCCGGGGTGCTTTTCAGGAGACCGCCTGAGCCACCGGACCGCCCTCCGAGTGCCACGTAACCGGCATCGACGGGGGCGCGTTGGTCCGGCTGACGCTCTCCGGCTACCCTGAACCCCGACCGAGACCCCACCGGTGCGTCCCGCCGCCCAGACTGGTCCGGTCCGTTGTCCGTAAGCGGTCGCCGTCGCCACCTGCGTGGTGTCATCCGGTCCGCCCCGCACGTTGTATCGAAAGGCTGTCGTATGGGCTCGGTGGTCAAGAAGCGCCGTAAGCGCATGGCTAAGAAGAAGCACCGCAAGCTGCTGCGCAAGACCCGCGTCCAGCGTCGCCGTCTCGGCAAGTGATCGCCGCCGGGCTCACGGCCCGGCGTTCGGCGTCACTTGCCAAACTGTCGACTCCCGGAGGCTCAGGTGATCAGGCCGTGGTCGTCCCGGCTCGATCCTTCCTGCCTGGGTAGGTGCGTCAGATGACCCCCGGTGGCACCTCAGGTGCTCCGGGGGTCGTCCTCGTCACCGGGGTGGGCCGTTATCTGGGTGCCCACGTGGCGGCCCGACTGGCCGCCGACCCGCGGATCGAACGGGTCATCGGGGTGGACGCGCCGGACTCCGGCACCGAGTTCACCAACCTGCTGGACCGGGTCGAACGGATCCGCGTCGACACCGGTGCGCTCGGTGGCCTCCTCGTCGACCTGGACGTCGACGCGGTGGTGCACCTCGCGCTGGTCAGCTCCCCCGATCCGCAGCACGGTGGCCGGTCGGCCATGAAGGAGCAGAACGTCATCGGCAGCATGCAGATGCTCGCCGCCTGTCAACGTGCGCCCCGGCTGCGCAAGCTCGTGGTCCGCTCGTCGACCGCCGCGTACGGGGTGTCGTTCCGGGACCCGGCGGTCTTCACCGAGGAGACCGAGCCCCGCGAGGTGCCGCGCGGCGGTTTCGGCCGCGACATCCTCGACCTTGAGGGGTACGTCCGCGGCTTCCGGCGCCGCCGGTCCGACGTCACCGCGACGGTGCTGCGCTTCGCCCCGTTCATCGGTTCGACCGCCGACACCACGTTGACCCGCTACTTCGCGCAGCCGTTCGTGCCAACCGTCTTCGGCCGCGACCCTCGTCTGCAGTTCCTGCACTTCGACGACGCGTTGGAGGTGCTGCACCGGTCGATCGTGGAGGACCACCCCGGCACGTACAACGTCGCCGGTCCGGGGGTGTTGTCGCTGTCTCAGGCGATCCGGCGGGCCGGTCGGGTGGCCGTGCCGGTGCTGGAGCCGGGTCTCTCCAATGCCGCCGCGCTGGCCCGCAGCATGGGCTTCGGCCGTTACGGCCTGGACCAGGTCGACCTTTTCGTGCACGGCCGGGTTGTCGACACCACCCGGCTTGAGCAGGAGTACGGCTTCACGCCCCGCTCCACCGCCGAAGCGTTCGAGGACTTCATCCGCGCCCATCACGGCGGGGTGGTGGTCACGCGGGGTCAGCTGGCCGCCGCCGAGCAGCTCGTCCTCGACGGCATCCGGCAGGTCCGCTCGGCAGTGCGGGAGCGGTCGTCGTGAGCGCGAGGAGTGAGCCGGTTTTGCGAGCGCCGCAGTCGCGAACTGAGGTGGCGTCGTGACCGGGCCGGGGGAGGGGCGCGACTCGCAGGGGGTCGGGCGTTTCGACGTACCGCAGAAGCTGCCCGCACCGGACGCGGCGCTGGCGCGGCGCAACGGACATCGACCGGACGCTCAGGCCGCGCCGACCCCGCCTCCGACGCCGACGCGGCCCCTGACGCCGGTCGAGCCGGCGGTGCCGGACCGGCCGGGGGACCCCTGGGACCATAAGGTCGCGAACGGCCTGGCGTTCCTGCGCCGACGGCTCTCCGGCGACTACGAGGTCGACGAGTTCGGCTTCGACCCGGATCTGACCGACGCCGTCTTCCACCCACTGCTGCGGCTGCTCTACCGGGACTGGTTCCGCACCGAGGTCAGTGGGGTGGAGCACGTGCCCGTCGATGGGCCCGCCCTGGTGGTCGGCAACCATTCCGGGACGGTGGCTCTGGACGCGTTGATCCTCTCGGCGGCGCTGCACGACAAGCACCCCGCTCACCGCTACCTACGGCTGCTCGGCGCTGACCTGGTCTTCCGGATGCCGGTGGTCTCCGAGCTCGCCCGCAAGACCGGCGGCACGGTGGCCTGCAACCCGGACGCCGAGCGGCTGCTCGGTGGCGGCGATCTGGTCGGTGTGTTCCCCGAGGGCTTCAAGGGCATCGGCAAGCTCTACGCCAACCGGTACAAGCTGCAACGATTCGGGCGGGGCGGCTTCGTCTCGGCGGCGCTGCGCACCGGCACCCCGATCGTGCCGGTCGCCATCGTCGGCGGCGAGGAGATCTACCCGATGCTCGCCGACATCAAGCCCTTGGCGCGGCTGCTCAAGCTGCCATACTTCCCGGTCACGCCGACCTTCCCGTGGCTCGGCCCGCTGGGCATGGTGCCGCTGCCCAGTAAGTGGCTGATCGAGTTCTGCCCGCCGATCCCCACCGCTCACCTGACCGACTCGGCGGACGACCCGTTGGTGGTCTTCAACCTCGCCGACCAGGTGCGGGAGACCATCCAGCAGACCCTGCACACGCTGTTGGAGCGACGGCCCGACCCCTTCGGCCCCTGAGCGCCTGAGTCAGCCGGCGCGGCGGCGGCGTTGCAGGGCCCGGCCGACGGTGACCGCGCCGGCGACCAGCCCGGCCGCCGCAGTCGACGGTACGGCGATCTTGACCGCCCGACGGCCGGTGCGGAAGTCGCGTACCTCCCAGCCGTGCTGGCGGGCCTGCCGCAGCAGGGAGCCGTCCGGGTTGACGGCCACCGCCCTGCCCACGGCCGAGAGCAGCGGCAGGTCGTTCGTCGAGTCGCTGTAGGCCGCGCAGCGGATCAGGTCGAGCCCTTCCACCGCGGCGAGCTGCGTGACCGCCTCGGCCTTCGCCGGCCCGTGCATCAGGTCACCCACCAACCGCCCGGTGTACGCCCCGTCCACCACCTCGGCCACCGTGCCAATGGCACCGGTCAGGCCGAGCCGGGCGGCGATCACCCGGCCGATCTCCACCGGGGCGGCGCTGACCAGCCAGACCCGCTGACCGGCGTCGAGGTGACGTTGAGCGAGCTGATGGGTGCCGGCCCAGATCCGCGGAGCCATCATCTCGTCGAAGATCTCCTCCGCGAGGCGCTCCACCTCGTCGACCCGCCAGCCCTCGACGAAGGCCAACGCGGCTTCCCTGGCCAGGGACATGTCACCGGCGTGCTCCCGGGCCAGCAGCCGGAACCGGAGCTGCTGCCAGGCGAATCGGGTCAGGTCGGCGGTGGTGAGGTAGTTCCGGGAGGCGAGCCCACGGGCGAACCAGTAGATCGAGGCGCCCTGCATCATCGTGTTGTCCACGTCGAAGAACGCCGCCGCGGTCGGGTCCGGTGCGGGGGCGGCCACCGGGGCCAGGTCGGTCTCCGCCCAGCCGGCGGTGTGCCCGGCGGCGTCAGTGCTGACCGTCACCTTACGGCTGCGCGCCACACGATTCCCTTCCTCACCGGTACGACGGATGCCTCCAGCGAGGGTAGCCGCCGCGTACGGTCGACCGGCCGGGCACAGAACGAACTGTGGCGCGGCCGGTCAAACGTGCGGTATAAGGGCGCGGGGTCAGCGAGCCCCCGGGCAGGTGCTCGGGTCGGGGCCGAGGGCGTCGCTGGTGGTCGGCACCGGCAGGCCGCAGGCGATCGCCGCGCGCAGTGTGTCCGAGCGCTCCCGGATGCTGTCCAGTAGCAGCAGCGACCGCTGGGTCCGCCCCCGGTCGACGTGGGTGCTCCCGTCGAGCAGGGCACTCACCGCCCGGCGTTGGCCGGAGACGAAGATGTTGAGCGTGTCCAGGCTGCCCGACTCGGCCCGCTGCACCGAGGCGGCGGTCAGCAGCCGAACACCCTGCCGGGTGTCGGCGTCCATGTCGTCGAGGACCGCGCTGTATCCGATGCGGTCGCCGCGCAGCTTGGCGGCTTCGCCGACTCGGGTCCGGGCGAAGTCCAGGAAGAGCTGGCCGCGGCTGATGTCCGAGCTGGCCAGAGCGAGTTGAGCCCGTTCGGTCGACCGCTTCATGCCGTACAGCGCGTCGCCGGGCACCGCGTTCTCGCTGGCGGCGGAGATGCCGGAGACGGCGATGGCGCCGGCGGCGATGCCGACCAGGATCGCGCCCCGGGCTCGGGCCCGCCGGGCGGTGGCCGCCGGCAGCAGTCGCCCACGGGCGGTCGTGGTGGCCGGTTCGCTTGCCGCCGGTGCGGTGCCCAGCCCTTCCCGTTCGGCGGTTGCGAGCAGCATCGCCCGCAGGCCGGTACGGAAGTCCGGGTTCACCTCGACAGCCGGTGGGTCGACGCTGAGTTGCTGGCCCACTGCGACGAGCGGCGCGAGTTGACCGTCCACTCGGGAACGCACGTGGTGTCGCCGAGCGCCGTTGGCCTCGTCGAGAAGCTGCGCGAAGCGCTCGGCACGCCGGCGGGAGAAGAGGATGTCGTCCACCGCAGGCACCTCCTCTCGCTGGTCACGGCCGGTCGGCCGCCGTCGTTGCCAGCGACCGGGCGGCAGTGTGACACCACGGAGGTGAGGTGCCGCCGGCGTGCCGGTCGGACCTCGGTGACCCGGGCCTGCCGGGACAACTACCGGTCGCACCCGGAGAAACGCGGCGGACCGGGCACGGGTTACGGGCCTGGCGGGGCGGAAATTACAGAAAGTGATGGTCGTCACCGGGCGGGACCGACTCTGAGCTGCACGAACGTTGATCGGCCCCATCGGTCCCGCCGTAACAAACTACGGCTGGAAGCCGTCGGGCAGGAGCCGGGCCAGGGCGCGAACGGCCCGGTACTGGAGGGCCTTGATGGCACCCTCGTTCTTGCCCATCGCCCGGGCCGTCTCGGCGACCGAGAAGCCCTGGAGGAAGCGGAGCACGATGCACTCCTGCTGCTCCGGGTTGAGCTGCTTGACGGCGGTGAGCAGCGCGACGTTGGTGATGTGCTCCACCACCGCCGCCTCCGGGCTGCCCTCCGGGCCCCGGTCCTCCCGGTCGGCGTCGAGCACGTCGCCGGTGGTGACCTCCAGCCGGTACCGGCCCGACTTGAAATGGTCCGCGACCAGGTTGCGGGCGATCGTCACCAGCCAGGCGCCGAGGTCGCGGCCCTGCCAGGTGAAGCTGCCGATCCGCTTGAGCGCGCGCAGGAAGGTGTCCGAGGTGAGGTCCTCGGCGAGTTGCCGGTTGCCGACCCGGAAGTAGACGAACCGGAACACGGTGTCCACGTATCGGTCGTAGATCAGACCGAACGCCTCGGACTCGCCGGCCTGAGCCCGCTCGATCAGCATCCAGACCTCGGTGGCCGGGTCGGACGGATCCGGGCGGCTCGGGAAGCCGGTCGGGGTGGTGGCGGTGGTGGCCGGCACTGCCGGAATGGCCGGCACTGCCGGAATGACCGCTGTTTCACCCGCAGCCGGGTCGGTGGTCACCGCTGGCGTGTCGCTGACCCGTCGACCCTGCGAAGGCATGATCGGTCGGGCCGGTACGGCGACCCGGCCGCCGGCCGGCTTCGCGTTCGCGCCGGGCACCGCGGGCCGCGGCGGCGGCTCGTTGTGGTGTGGGCGGCTGCGGATCCGATGCGCCGCGCCGTCGCCCCGCACGGCGGCGCCGTGCGAATCGTCCAGCGGGGCGCGGGCCGCTGGCCGCTCGTTGACGTGGGAGCGGGTGGGCTGACCGGTCAGGCCGGCTGGGCGTTCCGCGTAACCGAAGGTGGTCACCGAGTTGCCCCCGTCCCGTCGGTCGCCGGACGGGCCGGTCTGTGTTTCGTCGGGGCGGACCGACCGGGCAACCGGTCGGGCAGGACTGTCGCGGGAATTGCCGACGGGCGGCAATTCCCCTGGAGGTGCTGGTCCAATGCGCTCACAGGCACGGGGGCCTCCTCGGGCTGAGGGGTGTCGACTCACGGCAAATGGGGTGACCCGACCCGAGTGATGATAGGGCCAACGTCACCCGCGCGTGGCAAGTCCGTTACACAAGGCGGAAGTATTTCCCGCTCCGTCGCACCAGCGGCGGACCGGTTGTCCGTCGTGTGCGATTGACTTTCCGTCGGCCCGGTGTTCCAGGATGGATTCCCAGGTCGGAAGCGCATTGCCTGATCGGCTGGTCCGCTGCGCCGGGTGGCCGCGCGGGCGCGCCGAACCGACTGTGGACGGCGTCACCCGTCCCATCGACAGGACCTGATCGGATCGCCCGTGACACACCGGGCAGTCCCGTGAGTGGGACTGGCGCGACGCCGGCGTCCGGGCTCCGGCCCAACCGTCGGGCGTGGCCTGTCACGGCCCGCTGTGCCAGACTCGATCACCGTGCGGGACGCAGCGGCAGACCACCCCGCGTCGAACCTCGCCGACCGGGTCCGCCGGGCGGCGATCCGCACGAGGCCGAGCTGGTGCTCACCGGGGTGGCCGAGTCGGCGGTACCTGGTGTGCCGCACCCGCGGACCGGCGAGACTGTGCGGGCGTACGTGGTGCCGGCGCAGGGCCGACCGGTGACCAGCGAGGAGTTGCTCGCCCACTGCGCGCGCAACCTGGCCCGGTTCAAGTGCCCGACCCGCCGGCGATCGCCGACACCCGCACGGAGGTAACCGATGCCCAGTGACGCCCGACTTGCCCTGATCACCCGACCCGGCTGCCACCTGTGCGACGACGCCAAGGCGGCGCTCGACCGGGTGGTGGCGGTCACCGGCGACAAGTGGGTCGAGTGGGACGTCACCGGCGACGAGGGGCTGGAGCGGGAGTACGGGGACCGGCTGCCGGTGGTGATGCTCGACGGCAAGGAGCACGGCTACTGGCGGGTCGAGGAGGACCGGCTGCTGCGGGACCTGACCACGCCGCAGCTCTGAGCGCTGCCTATGGTGCTCTGATGACCCCTGCGCACCCGCACCTCGTGTGGGACTGGAACGGCACCCTGCTCAACGACCTCAGCCTGGTGGTTTCCGCCACCAACGTCGTCTTCGAGAGCCTGGGCGGGCCGACGGTGACCCCCGACGAGCACCGGGTGCGGTTCCGTAGGCCGATCGCCGAGTACTACGCCGAGGTGCTCGGGCAGGCCGTGGACGACGACGAGTTCGGCCGACTGGACCGGATCTTCCACGACGCGTACCGCAGCGGGTTGACCACCTGTGAGCTGGCTGCCGACGCGCGCACCGCGATGGCCGCCTGGCCGGGCAGTCAGAGTCTGCTCTCCATGTGGTTCCACGAGGAGCTGGTGCCGACCGTGCACACGTACGGTTTGACCAGCCACTTCACCCGGGTCGACGGCCTGCGGGCCACGGTCGGCGGCGGCCGTAAGGCCGAGTCACTTCAGCTGCACCTGGCCGAGCTGGGCGTGGACGGCACCTCGGTGGTGCTGATCGGCGACTCCATCGACGACGCGGATGCGGCGCTCGCGGTGGGCGGCGGTGCGGTGCTCTACACCGGCGGGTTCACCGATCCGGCCCGGCTGCGCGCCTCCGGTCACCCGGTGGCCGACACCCTCACCGAGGCGGTCGCCCTGGCCCGGGAGGTCAGTTCCGCAGATAGGTGAGGACGGCCAGCACCCGCCGGTGCTGCTCGGTGTCGGGCGGCAGGGTGAGCTTGGTGAAGATGTTGCGCACGTGCTTCTCCACCGCGCCGTCGCTGACCACGAGGGCGCGGGCGATGGCGGTGTTCGAGCGCCCCTCGGCCATCAGGGCGAGCACCTCACGCTCGCGGGGGGTCAGCTCGCTCAGCGGGTCGTCCCGGCGACGTCGGGCGAAGAGCTGGCCGACCACCTCCGGGTCGAGCACGGTGCCGCCGGCGGCCACCCTGCGCAGCGCGTCCAGGAACTCGTCGATCGCGGCCACCCGGTCCTTGAGCAGGTAGCCGATTCCGCCGCCGGCACCGCCGGTGGTGGCGAGCAGATCATCGGCGTACGAGACCTCGACGTACTGGGAGAGCACCAGGATCGGGGTACGCGGCACCAGCCGTCGTGCCTCCACCGCCGCCCGCAGCCCCTCGTCAGTGTGTGACGGCGGCATCCGGACGTCGACGATCGACACGTCCGGCCGGTGCTTCACCACCGCCTCGACCAGCGCGTCGCCGTCCCCGACGGCGGCCACCACCTGGTGCCCGCTTTCGGTCAGCAGCCGGACCAGCCCCTCCCGGAGCAGGACGGCGTCGTCGGCGATCACGATGCGCATGGTCGTGTTGTCTACCACGTTCGGCCCGTCGCGAGGGCGCGGCGCGGCGCCCGACTGCTCACAGCGGAAGCTCCGCGCGGATCTCGGTGGGGCCGCCGGCCGGGCTGACCACCAGCAGCTCACCGCCGGCGGCCCGGACCCGGTCGGCGATGCCGGCCAGCCCGTGCCCCTTGGCGAGGTGCGCGCCACCCTGCCCGTCGTCGCCCACCCGCACCTGGAGCTCGGCGCCCTGCCGGGCCACGGCCACCACGGCCTCGGTGGCCCTGCTGTGCTTGGCGACGTTGGTCAGCGCTTCGGACACCACGAAGTACGCGGTGTTCTCCACCGCCGGGTCGAGCCGCCCGGCCGGGGTGCCGAGCTGCGGGTCGACCTGAAGTTCGATCGGGATCAGCCCGCGGCCGGCGATCGCGGCCAGGGCGCTGGGCAGACCCCGGTCGACCAGGATCGGCGGGGCGATACCCCGGGACAGTGCCCGCAGCTCGGCGAGCGTGTCCCGGGTCTGGGTGACCGCCTCGTCGATGGTCCGGCCGGCTGCCTCCGGGTCGGAGGCGAGCTGCATCCGGGCCCGGCTGAGGTCCATCGCCAGACGGACCAGGCGCTGCTGGGGGCCGTCATGGATGTCGCGTTCCAGCCGGCGCAGCGCGGACGCCTCGGCGGACACGGCGGCCCGTTTCTGCTCCTCCAGCACGGTGATCCGGTCGCGCATCTCGGCGACCCCGGTCAGCATGGCCTTGGCGAAGCTGGCCTGGAGCAGCGCGCAGCCCCGAACCACGATCGGCAGAGTGATCAGGAAGAACACCCCGACCGCGGTGTACAAACCGATTCGGGCGGTGGTCGAGTCGCCCAGGCCGAGCAACTGCGCCAGGTCGCTGTCACCCTTGCCGTCGGCTCGGGGCAGGGCCCAGTCGTAGGCCCAGTAGAGCGAGCCGGTGATCGCGGCGGCCCACCAGACCACGGTCACCGCGAAGGTGCCCACCGCCGCGATCAGCCGCAGGATGCCGTGCGCCAGATCGAGCCAGGACTGGGCGTCCCGTATCGGCACGAAAATCCGCCGCCAGGCGTTCGCTCCCGCCTCGGGCAGCCGGTAGTGCGGCCGGATCCGGGGTTGCCGGAGCACCGCGGGCAGCCGCAGCCGCTCGATGTCGGCCAGCCCACGGGCCGCGTACAGGGTGCCGCTGAGGATTGGCAGACCGATCACCGTGACGACCAGGCCGATGCCGACCAGGAGGCCGACGACGAGGACGACGAAGCTGGCCACCGCCAGGGGCAGGCCGAGCAGCACGTACCCGGAGTCGACGAAGAGCTGGCGGGGGATGCTCGGTGCCAGGATCGGTTGGTCGCTGGTGGCGGCAACGGCGGTCATGTCTCAAAGGCTAGGCATCCGTGCTGCCCGTCCCCATCCCGAAGCCGTGCCTCTCCCCCGTAGTGCTGTCCCTACCCCTTCCGGGCCGGCCCTGTGAGGCTCGGCGCGGGATTGGTCAGAGAAGTCGGGATTGAGTAATAATCGCCCGGACGGTGGGGGTTGAGACCCGCTGGATCGATCTTGTGGAATGGAGGTGCTGGTGAGGTCGCGTGACGCAGCGGCAAGATCGCGATTTGTGCACGTCTTCACAAGCGCCTACGCTGTGACTCCGACGCGCCCTGCTAGCACAGCCGGCAACCTCGGTCGCCAGCGGGAGTCCATAAGCGGCCCACCAGCGGAGTTGGCCGAGGATCGCACCGCACGGAGTCTCATGAGTCAGCACCGTCACCCAGGCGCGCCCGGCAGCGCCGGTGCCGTACCGGCGCTCCCGGATCTGCCCGAGGCGACCGTCGCTCGGCTCCCGGAATACCTGCGCGCGCTGCACAACCTCGCCGACGCCGGGCACGAGACGGTGTCCAGCGAAGGTCTCTCCGCCTCTGCTGGCGTCAACTCCGCCAAGCTCCGCAAGGACCTCTCCCACCTCGGCTCGTACGGCACCCGGGGCGTCGGCTACGACGTCGCGCTGCTGATCGAGCAGATCGAGTTTGTGCTCGGGCTCACCCAACGCCGGGCGGTCGCCCTGGTCGGTGTGGGTAATCTCGGTCACGCTCTGGCCGGCTACGCCGGCTTCGCCGGCCGGGGCTTCCGGATCGCCGCACTGCTCGACGCCGATCCCTCCCGGGTCGGCGAGGAGATCAACGGCCTGGTAGTCCGGCATGTCAACGAGCTTCCAGCGGTCGCCGAGGCCGAATCCCTCGCGATCGGCGTGATCGCCACCCCGGCCGCCGCCGCCCAGCAGGTCGCCGACCAACTGGTCGCCGTCGGTGTGACGAGCATCCTCAACTTCGCGCCGTGCGTACTCTCGGTTCCAGAGGGGGTCGACGTGCGCAAGGTCGACCTCGCCATTGAGCTGCAGATTCTGTCCTTCCACGAGCACCGCAAGGCGTCGCTGACCGCGCTGCCCGCCACCGGCGGGTCCGCACTCACCGCTCTGCCGGGCGGGTTCGCGGCCACCGACACCCAGGAGGCGATCGGCACGTGAAACTGCTCGTTGTCGGCGCGTCCTACCGGACCGCCCCGGTCGCCATGCTGGAACAACTGGCCGTGCCGCCCGCCGACCTGACCCGCACCCTGGACCGCCTGGTCGCCCAGCCGTACGTGGCCGAGGCGGTGATCGTCTCCACCTGCAACCGGGTGGAGGTCTACGCCGCCGTGTCCGGTTTCCACGGCGGGCTCGGCGACGTCTGCGCCGTCCTGGCCGAGCAGGCCGGCAGCCCGCCGGCGGCGCTCGCCAGCCACCTGTACGTGCACTACGACACCGCCGCCGTGGACCACGTCTTCCGGGTCGCCACCGGTCTGGACTCGATGGTGGTCGGCGAGGCGCAGATCCTCGGCCAGTTGCGTGACGCGTACCACTGGGCCACCGGCACCGACTCAGCCGGCCGGCTGCTGCACGAGCTGATGCAGCAGGCGTTGCGGGTCGGCAAACGGGCCCACGCCGAGACCGGCATCGACCGGGCCGGCCAGAGCGTCGTCACCGCCGCACTGGAGCTGGCCGCCGGGCACCTCGACGGCGACCTCGCCGGCCGCCCGGCCCTGGTGGTCGGTGCCGGCGCGATGGGCTCGCTCGGGGTGGCCACGCTGTCCCGGCTGGGCGCCGGGCCGCTCACCGTCAGCAACCGGGGTGCCGAACGCGCCGTCCGGCTCGCCGAGTCGTACGGGGCGAGCGCCGCGCCGATGACCCAGCTGGCCGACACCCTCTCCACAGTGGACATCGTAGTGGCCGCCACCGCGTCCACTGAACCGGTCCTCACCCGCCCGGTGGTCAGCGCGGCGCTGACCGGACGGGACCCGGCCCGGGGCCCGCTGGTCCTGCTCGACCTGGCCGTCCCGCGCGACGTCGAGGAGGGCGTCGCAGAGCTGCCCGGCGTCGAGGTGATCGACATCGACCGGATGGCGGCGGTGCTCGCCGACGGTCCGGCGGCTGCGGACGCCGCCACCGTCGAACGGATCGTGCTGGGCGAGGTGGAGAGCTTCCTCACCTGGTTGCGGGGCGCCGACGTGGCACCCACCGTGGCCGCGCTGCGCGTCCGGGCCGACGACGTGGTCACCGCCGAGCTGCGCCGGCTGGCCCAGCGTCGCCCCGACCTCGGCGATGACCTGCGGGCCGAGGTGGCCCGCACGGTGCACCGGGTCGTGCAGCGGCTGCTGCACCAGCCCACCGTCAAGGTCCGCCAGTTGGCCGCGGAGCCCGGCGGCGACCAGTACGCAGCCCTGCTGCGCGAGCTGTTCGACCTCCAGGTGCCGCAGACCTCGCCGGTGGACACCGTCCCGGACGTGCTGACCCCCGACCTCGGCATGGCGTTTCCCGGCACCGACCCGGTGTCCGGAGCCGACGCCACCGACCCGACCCCGCCCACCGGAGGTGCGCGATGACCGCCCCCCTACGCCTCGGCACCCGGGGCAGCGCCCTGGCGATGGCCCAGTCCGGCCACGTCGCCGAGGCGCTGACCGCCGCCACCGGCCGCCCGGTCGAGCTGGTCGAGGTGATCACCGCAGGCGACCGCTCCAGCGCGCCGGTGCATCGGCTCGGCGTCGGGGTGTTCGTCTCCGCGCTGCGTGACGCGCTGACCGCCGGGGCGATCGACTTCGCGGTGCACTCCTACAAGGATCTGCCCACGGGTGCCGCCGGCGGGCTGCACATCGTGGCGGTACCGGCCCGGCAGGACCCGCGCGACGCGCTGGTCGCCCGCGGCGGCCGGACGCTCGCCGAGCTGCCGCCCGGGGCCACCATCGGCACCGGCGCGCTGCGCCGGATCGCCCAGCTGCACGCGCTCGGCCTGCAGCTGGAGGTCACCCCGATCCGCGGCAACGTGGACACCCGCCTGGCGCGGGTGCTCGGCCCCGAGGCCGACCTCGACGCCATCGTGCTCGCCCGGGCCGGGCTGGCCCGACTCGGCCGGGCCGACGTGATCACCGAGACGCTGGACCCGATGCTGATGCTGCCCGCCCCCGCCCAGGGTGCGCTGGCCGTGGAGTGCCGGGTCGACGACCAGGGCTTGGTCGAGCTGCTCGCGGTGCTCGACCACGCACCGTCGCGTTTTGCGGTCACCGCGGAACGCGCGTTTCTGGCAACCCTGGAGGCCGGGTGCAGCGCACCCGTCGCCGCCTACGCCGAACTCGCCGAAGGCGACGACGGCGATGAGATCTACCTGCGCGGGGCGGTGATCAGTCCGGACGGCACTCGTGATCTCCGGCTGTCCCGCACCGGAACGCCCGCCGATGCGGCGGAGATCGGTAAGGCACTCGCCGCCGAACTCCTCGACCTCGGCGCCGACTCGATCCTCGGCCACGAAGGACACACCGGCCCGGGGACCCAGCAATTTGGGAGCACAGAATGACCCGCACCCGTAAGCCCGTCGGCCGTATCGCGTTCGTCGGGGCCGGCCCCGGTGACCCAGGTCTGCTGACCCGTCGGGCGCATGACGCCCTGGTCGACGCCGACCAGGTGATCTACGACCGGGGAGTCCCCGAGTCGTTGCTCGCCGTCGTACGCGCCGACGCCAGGGACGATGCCGAGTTCACCCCGGCCGAAGGCGCGCCGGGGGACGTGGCGAAGGTGCTGATCTCCGCGGCCCGGTCCGGGTTGAACGCGGTGCACCTGGTCGCCGGCGACCCGTTCGGCCACGACTCGGTGGTCAAGGAGGTGCAGGCCGTGGCCCGCACCGCCGCCCACTTCGAGGTGGTGCCCGGCGTTGGCCAGGCCGAGGGCGTGGCCACCTACGCGGGCGTCCCGCTGCCGGGTGTGCGTACCGCCGCTGACGTCGAGGACGTCAGCGCGTTGGACTTCGAGGCGCTGGCCGCAGCCGTCGGGCGGGGTTCGCTCGCGCTCGCCGTGGACGCCGGTGACCTTGCCGCCGTCCGGGACGGGCTGCTCGCCGCCGGGGTCGACGGCACCACCGGCGTCGGTGTGACCGGCGACGGCACCGGCGAGACCCAGTACACGACCACGTCGACCGTGGACAGCTTCGTGGCCGCCGCGCTCGGCTTCACCGGCCGGGTGGTCCTCACCGTCGGTGTCGGGGTGGGGCAGCGCGACAAACTGAGCTGGTGGGAAAACCGCCCGCTGTACGGATGGAAGGTGCTCGTACCCCGCACGAAGGAGCAGGCCGGCGTGATGAGCGCTCGGCTGCGCGCGTACGGGGCGATCCCGTGCGAGGTGCCGACCATAGCGGTCGAGCCGCCGCGCACCCCGGCGCAGATGGAGCGGGCCGTCAAGGGCCTGGTCGACGGCCGGTACGCCTGGGTGATCTTCACGTCGGTGAATGCGGTCCGCGCGGTCTGGGAAAAGTTCGCCGAGCACGGCCTGGACGCCCGGCACTTCGGCGGCGTCAAGATCGCCTGCATCGGCGAGGCGACGGCGGACGCGGTCCGCGCGTTCGGCATCCAGCCGGAGCTGATCCCCGCCGGGGAGCAGTCCTCCGATGGGCTGCTGGCCGAGTTCTCCCCGCACGACGAGATCCTCGACCCGGTGGGCCGGGTGCTGCTTCCGCGCGCCGACATCGCCACCGAGACGCTCGCCGCCGGGCTCACCGAGCGCGGCTGGGAGGTCGACGACGTGACCGCCTACCGGACGGT
Organism: Micromonospora sp. NBC_01638; assembly: GCF_045209745.1. Lineage (NCBI taxonomy): Bacteria > Bacillati > Actinomycetota > Actinomycetes > Micromonosporales > Micromonosporaceae > Micromonospora > Micromonospora sp. NBC_01638. Next base: position 1,651,098 of record NZ_CP109273.1, on the reverse strand, counting down.
GCGGGCCGCCCCGCCGCCCGCCGAGATCCGGGACGCGATCAAGTCCGGCGGGTTCGACGCGGTGCTCTTCACCTCGTCCTCCACCGTGCGCAACCTGGTCGGCATCGCCGGGAAGCCACACGCCCGGACCGTTGTTGCCGTCATCGGGCCCAAGACGGCGGAGACCGCGACGGAGTTCGGCCTGCGGGTCGACGTCCAGCCGCCGCACGCCGCGGTGCCCGACCTGGTGGAGGCGCTCGCCGCCTACGCCGTCGAGCTGCGCGAGAAGTTGGCCGCCATGCCGGCCAAGCAGCGCCGCGGCTCGAAGGTGCAGGGGCCGACCGCCCTGCGCTTCCGGTAGTCGTCTTCAGGAGGGCCTCCCATGTCGTACCCCGAGATCCGGCCCCGCCGGCTGCGCCGCACCCCGGCGATCCGCCGGCTGGTGTCCGAGACCCGGGTCGACCCGGCCGAGCTGGTCGTGCCGATGTTCGTCAAGGAGGGGCTGACCGAGCCCCGGGCCATCGCGTCGCTCCCGGGGGTGCTCCAGCACTCCCGGGACTCGCTCCGCAAGGCGGCGATCGAAGCGGTCCAGGCCGGTGTCGGCGGGATCATGCTCTTCGGCGTGCCGGAACGGCGGGACCCGACCGGCTCCGGCGGCATCGACCCGAACGGCATCCTGAACGTCGCCATCCGTGACGTGGTGGCCGAGGTGGGTGACGCCACGGTGGTGATGAGCGACCTGTGCCTGGACGAGTTCACCTCGCACGGGCACTGCGGGCTGCTCACCGGAGACGGCGAGGTCGACAACGACGCCACTCTGGCCGCGTACGCCGAGATGGCGGTGGCCCAGGCCGCCGCCGGGGTCGGCATGGTCGGGCCGTCCGGGATGATGGACGGCCAGGTCGGCGTGGTACGCCGGGCGCTCGACGCCGCCGGGCACCAGGACGTGGCCGTGCTGGCGTACGCCGCGAAGTACGCCTCCGCCTTCTACGGCCCGTTCCGCGACGCCGTGGAGTCGGCGCTGGAGGGCGACCGGCGCACCTACCAGCAGGACCCGGCCAACCTGCGCGAGTCGCTGCGCGAGGTGGCGCTCGACGTCGCCGAGGGCGCCGACCTGGTGATGGTCAAGCCGGCGCTGCCCTACCTCGACGTGGTGTCGGCGGTGCGGGCCGCGGTGGACGTTCCGGTCGCCGCCTACCAGGTCTCCGGCGAGTACGCGATGGTCGAGGCGGCCGCCGCGAACGGCTGGATCGACCGGGAGCGGGTCATGCTGGAGACGCTCACCTCGATCAAGCGGGCCGGCGCGCAGGTCATCCTCACCTACTGGGCGGTCGAGGCCGCCGGTCTGCTCCGCCAGCGCTACTGACGATCAGCGCCTGGCGGCCGCCAGGCGCTGCGGCTTCGCCCGTGCGCCTTGGGCTGCGCCCCTCCTTCCTTGGGCTGCGCCCCTGGGCTGTGCGCTGGTGTACCTCTTCTCGCCCTTTGCTCTGCTTCAACGGAGGCAACACTCAGAGCCCCGAACTGTTGCCTCCGTTGAAGCAGAGCAAAGGTGACGTGGGATGCCCTCGGTCCCCGGCTCCCACTAGTTGTCCACAGGTTTCTCCACAGGGATTGAGCCGAGCGTTCGGGTTGCGGATCGTGGTCGCATGGCTTCGGCACTCGATCCTCCTCCCTCCCTCGGCCCCACCGTCGGTCGCTTTCCCATCGCCGGCCTGGTGCGTCGGGCCCGCCGCATCAAAGGGCTGGGCCAGCGCCAGATGGCGCGATTCGCCAAGGTTTCACCCTCGACCGTGGGGAAGGTCGAGGCCGGCAACATGACACCGAGTTTGGCCGTGCTGGAGCGCCTGCTCGCTACGGCCGGGCTCTATCTGACCGTGGTGGACCAGGAGGGCCGGGTCATTCAACCAATGGCCGACCGCGATGACGTTCACGACGGCGCGGGTCGCCGTTATCCCTCGCACCTGGACACCATCCTCGACCCGGAGCAGGGGGAGTGGTGGGGGGACATTTATGGGCTGGCCCGGCCTCCGGAGACCTACCACCGCAGTTCGGCAGACCGCGAGGCGCGACGCCGACGCAGCCAGTGGGAGGTGCGGGTGGCGCAGCACCGCAACGTGCCACCCCCGCCGATCGTCCACGACTACTACTGAGCCCTCACGTTGACTGGGCCGGGCGAACGACGAGCGGCCCGCCGTCCGGGGACATCCGGACGACGGGCCGCTGACACGGCGCCTGGCGGATCAGTCGTCGTTGGTAAAGATGCCGACCGCCAGCGGATCGGCCAGCCGCAGACCGGGCACGCCGGCCACCAGCAGCGTCAGCTTCTCGTCCGACTCCCGCTTCCGGTCACCGCGCACCGTCACCGGGAAGGCCACCGACGTCTGCCCGGCGGCCAACACGCCTGGGCGAGGATCGACGTACTCCGAAATGAACAGGTCGGTGGGCGCGGCGCTGGCCGCGGTGGGTGCGACGCCGAGCGCCGTGACGGTGACGGCGGCGGCGGCGATCGCGAGCGCGGCGATTGAGCGGCGCGGGCGCAGAGGGCCTCCACGATGGGTGGATGGGTGGATGGGAGTCAACGCACGTTAAGGTGCGCGACTGTCCACCGTCCATCCCCTAATGGACAGTCTCGTGAATTTCCTCAGCGCGGCGGCGAATCGGGGCGGTGCACCAGCTCAGCGACGTCGACGCTGTATTCGCACCAGTCCCGGTCCGGCCGGTAGCCCAGCTCCGCATTGACCTTCAGCATCGCCTCGTTGGCCTGCGCGTTCCAGGTCTGCACCTCGATCAGCTCCGGCTCGGCGGAGCGCAGCTCCAACAGCATCCGGGCCTTGATCGCCCGGTCGATGCCGTAGCCCCGGTGGCCCTGCGCGACGATAGTGTCGTACTGGTCGGCGCGGGTCGGGTGCTGCGCCGGGACCACCACCTCGGTCAGACCGGCCACCTCACCGCTCTGCTCGTGCCGGGCGAGCACGATGTACGGTTTCATGCCCCGCCGGTGCAGGGTGTCGAGGCTGTCGCGCAGCCGCTCCGGGTCGTAGGAGCTGGGGCGCAGCTCACCGTCGTCGACGTCGCGCACCTCGGCCTTCGCCCGCGCGTACGCCTCGATCAGGTCGTCCGGTGGCCCACCGGGGAAGAACTCCAGGTGATAGCCCGCCCCGATGCCGGTGGCCATCTGGGCCAGCTCGGTCCAGTCGACCGCGGTCAGGTCGAGCACGCTGCGCGTCTCCACGTACTCCCGGGTGAAGCCGAGTGACTCGTAGAACCCGACGGCGGGCGTGTCGCCGACCACCTCGACCCCGATCGACTGGAAGCCCTCCTGGTAGACCCGGCGGGCGGCACGCAGGACCAGGTCACGACCGAGGCCGCTGCGCCGCGCGGACGGGTGCACCAGCACCTCGAGCACGCCGATGTCACCGAGGAGCAGCACGTGAACCTGGCCGAGCACCGCCCCCGGGTCGCCGGGGCCGGTTGGCTCGGCCTGGGCGATCCAGGAGATCCGCCGCTCGCCGGGCATCACCTCGGCGAGGTATTCGCGTAGCGAGGTCTCCCGCCAGGGCGGGTCCTGCGGCAGATCAGCCGCCAGGACCGCGTTCAGCGTGACCAACAGCGACGCGATCTCGGCGGACGACGCGGTCCTGGGGTCCCACTCGCGCACCATCACCCGTCTAGCTTGCCGCTAACAGCTGCCCGGGGGAAGTGTCCAGTTCTCCAACGTATCGAGACGATCACTTCACAGGCGACTGGCCCGTCCGTACCGGTTCGCGGTGTCGTAGACGTCCTGGGCGTACCGCCGCACATCGTTGTAGGACAGGATCGCGTTCCACCAGTCGCCCGCGATGCTCAGGTTGCGGCCGCCCTTGCAGAGGTAGTTTCCTGCTGCCAGGGCGGCGTCGTCCAGGTCGTGCGGGTCCTTGACCCCGTCGTTGTCCGCGTCCGCCCCGATTTCCTGCCAGGTGGTCGGGATGAACTGCATCGGCCCGATCGCGCGGTCGAGGGTCGTGTCCCCGTCGAGCAGCCCACGGTCGGTGTCGATGATCCGCATCCGGCCGTCCTTTCCGTCCAACGGCAACCCGATGATCTTCGGCAGCGCCTTGCCGTCCTGCCCCAGCCGCGCGCCGTTGGCCGAGCCGTGCCCCGACTCAACCTGGCCGATCGCGGCCAGCGTGGTCCAGCTCAGCGCGCAGCTGCGATTGGTCTGGGCGAGCACCAGCTCGGCATAGCCGTACGCCTGCATGGCGGCTGGGGGGACGCTGACCTTGGCGCCGACCTGCTGAGCCCAGCCGGCCAGGGCGTCCGACGGCCGGACCCCGGTCCCCGCCCCGATGGGAGGCCCGGTCGGCAGCCCGTTGGTGGGCAGCCCGCCGCCGGGCACCGGGCCGGTCGGAACTGGCCAGGTGGGCAACGGGCCGGTGGGTAGGCCGGACGGCACCGTTGGTGGTGCGGCTGCGGTCGGCGCGGCCGAGGAGTCGGCCGCGACCGGGCGTGGTGCGCGGATCGTGGCTGGCACGAGCAGCGCGCCCGCCGCGGCGGTCGCGGCCACCAGCGCCAGCAGGAAGACGCCGGGCAGGGTGAGCCGACCGCTCGGCCGACGAGCCCAGGCGCGGGTCGCGCGGGCGGCGGTCGCCGCTGCCTGACGCGGCGGCAGCCGTAGCGCGTGCGCGAACTGCACCCGCCGTCGCCGGGTGGGTTCGGACGCCGGCACGACCGGCATTTCGTCCACGGTGGTCTTCGCCGGATCCACGGCGCCGGACATGGTGACGGTCTTCGCCTCGTCGGCCGGCGCGTCGGCGCTCAACCAGGGGCGGCGGGGGCGGGGCACCGCGCGCACCGGATCGGGCGCGGACCCCGAGCCTTCGAGTGGCCCGTCCAGCGGCGCGGCCGGTCGTAACGGTTTCACACGCGTGTCGTCCTCGCCGTCCACCACCCGTCGAGTATCACCCATGCTCCGCCGAACGTCAGATCCACGTACCCTGGGTTCCATGCCCCGGTACGAGTTCCGCTGCCGCGCTTGCGGCGACACCTTTGAGGTCAACCGTTCGATGGCGGCGGCCGGCGAGCCCGCCACCTGCCCGCAGGGACACGCCGACACGGTCAAGCTGCTCTCCGCGGTTGCGGTGACCGGGCGTGGTGGTGCCGCCGGTGGTGCCCCGGCACCCGCCGGTGGTGGCTGTTGCGGCGGCGCCTGCGGCTGCTGATCGGGCCAAGTCACGGCCGCCTGGTGGGCTGTCCTTGCCGGGAGCGGGTCCGAGTGGCACCTTGAGGCGGCACCTGCCCGGCCGTTCTCACGATGCGTGATCGCTCGGACTCAGGCAGCATGAATCCGACGTCACGGGCGGAGGTCACGCATGTCGCCACGGATCCAGCTCCCGAGCGGTTGGGTGACCTTCGTGTTCACCGACATCGAGGGCTCGACCCGGCTGGCCCAGCTACTCGGCCCGGACTACCGGCCGGTGCTCGCCGAGCACCGGCGGTTGCTGCGCCGGACGCTGGCCAGCACGGGTGGCGCGGAGCTGCTGACCGAGGGCGACTCGTTCTTCCTGGCCTTCGAGGACGCGGCGGCGGCGCTGACCGCGTGCCTGACAGCCCAGCGGGCGCTGTCCAGCCACGAATGGCCCACCAGCGAAGCCGCACCCCGGGTGCGGATGGGCCTGCACACCGGCTACGCCGAGCCGCGCGACGGCGAGTACGTCAGCCCCGAGGTGCACCGGGCCGCCCGGGTGGCCGCCGCCGCGCACGGCGGGCAGGTGCTCTGTTCCGCGTCCACCGCACGTCGGGCCGAGCCGCTGCCTCCCGGTGCGGCACTGCTCGACCTGGGCCTGCACCGCCTGCGTGGCTTCGACGACCGGGAACGACTGTTCCAACTTGTCGCGCCGGGCCTGGAGCGGCAGTTCCCCCGGCCCCGCACCGCCGACGCGGTGGCGCACAACCTGCCGACCCAGGTGACCTCGTTCGTTGGTCGCCGGGCCGAGCGCGTCGAGTTGAGTCTGCTGGTGGAACAGCACCGCCTGGTCACAGTGCTGGGCGCGGGTGGCGCGGGCAAGACACGGCTCGCGGTGGAGTTGGCGAGCGGGGTGGTCGAGGCGTACCCGGATGGGGTCTGGTTCGTCGACATCGCTGCGGTGACCGACCCGGGGCTGGTGGCCTTCGCGATCGCCGCGGTGCTCGGCCTGCGACCCGAGCCGGGACGGCCGATGCTGGACACCCTTGTCGAGTACGCTGCCGGCCGCCGCATGCTGGTCGTGCTGGACACCTGCGACACCCAACCGGCCGCCTGTGCGGAGGTGATCGCGCGGTTGCTGTCCGGCGGGAGCGGCGTGCGGGTCATCGCGACCAGTCGTGAATCGTTCAGCCTGCCCGGTGAGGTGGTGTGGCGGATCCCGCCGCTCTCGGTCGACCCGCGGGCGGACGGCGCGGAGAGCGACGCCGTGGCGCTGCTGCTGGACCGAACGGCGGCGGCGCGCGGCGGCCGGAAACCGGACCCCGCCGAGTCGGCCGATCTGCGCCGAGTGGTGCAGAGGCTGGACGGGTTGCCGCTCGCCATCGAGTTGGCCGCCGCCCGGCTGCGGGTGCTCTCTGTCGGCCAGCTCGCCGAGCGACTGGACGACGTGCTCGGCACATTGGACGCCGGCCGGGAGGACCCGGAGCCGCCACCGGTGGAGCGGGGTTGGTCCGGCAACCAGCAGGACACCGTGGACCTGGTCGCCGCGGCGGCCGGGGCGACGCCGCCCACCCCGGCGAGCAGGGCGGTGCAGCGTTCGGCCACCGAGCGGCACCTGACCATGCAGGCCACCGTCACCTGGTCGTACCGGACGCTGGGGCCTCGGGCCGCCCGACTGCTGCGGTGGCTGGCGATCTTTGCCGGGCCGGTGGACCTGGAAACGGTGGAGTGGCTGCTGGGCGACGACCCACTAGATCCACTCTCGGTGCTGGTGGACAAGTCGATGGTGTTGGCGGAGCCGCGTGCTGCCGGCAGCACCTACCGGATGCTCGACCCCATCCGGGCGTACGCGGCGCGGCGGTTGGTCGAGGTGGGTGAGGAGCAGGCCGCCCGGGACCGGCACGTGGCCTGGTCGGCGCATGCACTGAACCGGGCACACCTGGGTCAGGACGGCCGGCCGGTGACGCTGTCGCTGTATGCCCTCGACCCACTGGCCGGGGAGCTGCGCGCGGCGCTGCGGTGGTGCGCCACCGGCGGCAGCGCCCGTGCCGGTCTCGGCCTGGCTGGTGGCCTGGACCAGTGGTGGCTTGAGCGGGGCCTGGCCCGGGAGGGGCGGCTGTGGCTGTTCCGGTTGTACGGGCGTCTCGCTGAAACGGGTGAGCGGATCCCGGAAGCGGAGCTGGCGGCGGTCTACCACATGCACTCGCTGCATGCCGGCGCGGACGGCGAGTTCGCCGAGGAGTTGCGCTACTCCCAGCGGGCGGAGGCGGCCGCCCGGCAGGCCGGTGATGCCGGGCTGCTGGCCCGGGTGCTCGCGGGCAGAGCCGCGCCGTTGGTCGACATGGGGCAGTTCGTCGAGGCCGAGCGGGTGTGCCGGGAGGTCATCGACTGGGCGCACGGGCAGGACGTGGTCGGTGAAGTGCTGTTCGCGGTGTTCAGCCTGGCCGAGCTGCTCTGGCGGCGGGGCGCCTCGGAGGAGGCGGCGGACCTGCTGGGGGCGGTCCGGCCGGTGGAGGCGGCCCGGCCGGTCGAGCGCGGCCGGCGCTCGGTGGACATGCTGCTCGGGATGGTCGCGTTGGCCCGGGGCGACGTGGTCGCCGCACATGAGCACCTGCTGGTGGCGCTGCGCTCCCGGATGGGCCACGGCTACCACGGCCGGGCGTGCGACACGTTGAACGCGATCGCGGTGCGCTGCGCGATCGGCGGGGATCGGTTGACCGCCGCCCGCCTGTTCGGGGCGGCGCAGGCCACCCGGGCGAGCATGCGGGCGACCCCGGGCATCTACGGCGGCTACTGGGCCGAGCAGCAGGCCGAGTTGCGTGCGGTGCTGGGTGACGCGGCCTTCGACGACGCGTACGGCGAGGGTGCCGAGTTGGGCTTGGACGAGGCCGCCGCGCTGGCGCTCGACGTGGAACATCCGGACCTGGCGGCTGATTCGACCCGCTTCAGCACGGGCCTGTCCCAGCCAACCCCCCGCCGTCCCGCCGATCCGGACCGCCACCCAGCCACCCGCACCGAACGCGCCTAACCCAACCCCAATCCCCACCCACCCCCCCTCGTTGTTGATCATGAAGTTATTGCCCGTCGGCGCGGCGTGTCGCAGCAATAACTTCATGATCAACGGGCGGGGTGGGGGCGGGGTGGGGGTGGGGGTGGGGGTGGGGTTTAGGCGCGGGTGGCGGCTGCGCGTTCGGCGTCGGCCTTCATTCGGGCGGCACGGTCGATGTCGGCCTGCTGTACGGCCGCCACTGAACCGAAGATGCTGACCGCCTGGTAGTAGGTCCAGGCCAGGCTGTAGCAGGCCGGTCGGACGACCGCGTTGTACGTGGTGCAGACGCGCTTCAGGTCCTCGTAGAAGGCGCTGTCCAGTCGGGACTTGTTGGCCGAGAACTGGCCGACGGCCTTGTAGTTGCGGTAGCCGAAGTCGTGTCGGTAACAGCCCAGGTTGAAGGTGAACCCGAGCGGGTTGTCCGGGCTCGACGAGCAGTAGTCGGTGGACCAGTCGAAGTTGTATTCGGCCCAGGGGGCCCGGTTGACCCGGGCGCTGTTCCAGGAGTTGTAGCTGGACGCGCTGGTCTGGGTCCAGCTGGACAGCACCGACAGCCGCTGGGCGGGGGTGACGGCGGCGGCGGGGGAGGCGATGGCGAGGGTGGCGAGCAGCGCGAGCGCGCCCGAGGCGAGCAGGGTGGCGAGACGTCGGGGCACGGGTGACCTCCGCGGGAGTGGGCGGGTGGGACGGAAGTTACCGGCGGGTTACCGGATGTCGATGAGTCTCGATCAACTGATCAACTGGACGGTATGCGTCGCGCCAACTATTGGTGACATACGTCGAAACAGACGAATGCCCCGGGTGCGCGGGGCACCCGGGGCATCCGGCGAGAAAGGGACGGGTCAGCGCAGGACGAAGGCCGGCGGGCTGGCCGGGCTCTCGTTGGCCGACCGGTCCAGGGCGGTCAGCTGGTAGGTGTAGCGCCGTCCGGGCTCGGCCGTGTTGTCCACCCAGGACTGCACTCCACCGGGCACGGCCCGGACGGTGTCGACCAGATGCGCGGCGTCCGCCGTACCACACCGACCAGGCAGCGTGGTGCCGTCGAACCGGTAGATCGCGTACGAGGTGGCGGTGCCGAGTGGCCCGACGCCGTCAGCCGGTTGGTGCCAGGTGAGCCGTACCCCGTCGGCCTGCCGTACCGCCTTGGTGACAACCGGGAAAAGCAGCGGCTTCGCCGGGAGGTGCGGCATGCTCGGCACGAGCGCTGGGCGGGAGTAGTGCTCGGCGGCGTAGATGTCGGTGGCGCCGAGCCGGTTGGCCCGCACCTGGACGGCGGAGAAGTGCACGTTGCCCTGCACCTCCGGGTACGCCCGGTTGAGCGTCAGGTGGTCGGACAGCTCACTCGGGTTCTGCCAGAACGGCCCGTACGTCGGATCGCCGCTCTTGTAGTCGGCCTGCCCGATGTAGAGCTGCACGCGGGTGCCGCGCACCGTCTCGGCCCACCACGGCACGAGCCGCGCGTAGTCGGCCGCCGGGTACTGGCCGATGTACCAGTAGAGCTGCGGCACCACGTAGTCGATCCACTCCTGCTTGACCCAGGTGCGGGTGTCCGCGGAGATGATGTCGTACGACTGGCTGCCGGTGGTGTCCGAGCCGAGCGGGTCGGCGGTCTTGTTGCGCCAGATGCCGAACGGGCTGACCCCGAACTTCACCCACGGCTTCGCGGCCTTGATCTTGCCGTTCATCCCCTGGATCAGCAGGTTGATGTTGTCCCGCCGCCAGTCCGCCCGATCGGTGAAGCCCCGGTTGTAAGCCGCGAAGGTGGCGTCGTCCGGCACCTGGTAACTGCCGCTCGGGTAGGGGTAGAAGTAGTCGTCGAAGTGCACCCCGTCGATGTCGTACCGGCTGACCGCGTCCATCATTGCGGTCTGCACGAACTCGCGGACCTCGGGGATGCCGGGGTTGTAGTAGAGCCGGCTGCCGGCCACGCCGGCCGGCGGGTACGCGAAGGTCCAGTCGGGGTGCTGCTGGGCCGGGTGGCCGGGGGCAAGCTGGGTGAGGTCCGCGCCAGCACCGCCGGGTGCCGGCATGGAGACACGGTACGGGTTGAACCAGGCGTGGAATTCCAGGTTCCGCTTGTGCGACTCGTCGACCAGGAAGGCCAGCGGATCCCAGCCCGGGTCCTGTCCATGGACGCCGGTCAGGTACTCCGACCAGGGCTCGTACGGCGAGGGCCAGAGCGCGTCGGCGGTAGGTCGGACCTGCACTACGACGGCGTTGTGGTGCAGTCGCTCGGCGAGGTCGAGCAGCTCCCGATACTCGGCCTGCTGAGCGGCGACCTGGTTCGGGCTGGTCTGGGACGCCTTGCTGGGCCAGTCGATGTTGACCACCGACGAGATCCACATGGCCCGGAACTGCCGCTTGGGCGTGGCCGGGTCGGTGGTGCAGGTGGCGGTGGTGGTGCCGCCCGCGCTGGGGGCGGCGCTCGCGGGGGTGACGGTGACGAGCGTGCCGAGCAGGGCTGCGACCAGCCCGGCGGCTCCGAGGCGAGTTGCCTTCATGCGGTGTGTCCCTTCGGTGGGGCTCCCGGTTGATCGGCGCGGCACCCTCGGCAAGATTCGCCGGTGGCTATCTGCCGCAGGTAGAAAATTTTCACACTCGGATCGTTACCGCAAGGGGGCGCGTCCGATCAACCCGCGAGTCGACCGCCGGCAGTTGAGCCGCGCAAGGGCCGCACCGGCGTGATCGCGCTGGCCGTTCCGGAACTCGACATTCCGTACTTCGCCGAGCTGGCTCGCTACGTGGTCACCGCCGCCGCCGAGTGCGGCTGGACGGTGCTGATCGACTAGGCCGGCGGTCGGCGCGAGCAGGAACGGGTGATCGCCTCCGGCATCACCGACCATCTGCCGGCGTTGACCATGAAGTTATTGCCACCGAAGACGGCGTTTCGTGGCAATAGCTTCATGATCAACAGGGGCGACGTGGGTGGGGGTGGGTGGGGGTTAGTCGAAGAAGCGGGCTAGGTGGGACTGCGGAGCGGGGTCGGCGTTGGGTGGGAGTGGGGTCAGGTCGGCGAAGATCGAGGCACCGTCGCAGCCAGCGTGCAATGGGTACCACCGCGGGGTGCCCGCTGGCCGGCCCTGGCAGATCCCCTTGAACGTCTGCACGTCCAACAGTCGGACGTGGGTCGGGTCGGCAACAGCGTTCACGTGCCCCCACCAGGGGCTCATCACATGCAGTACGCCACCCGGACGAAGAACCCGGTGGCACTCGTCCACCAGCGGCAGGAAGTCGATCAGGTGCTCCAGGATGTGCACCGCGAAGAGGACGTCCACCGAGTTGTCGGCGAGCGGTAGCGAGCCCGACAGGTCAGCGACCGCGTTCACCCCCGGCGCCGGGTAGATGTCCAGCCCCAGGTTGCTCGACCACTGCTTGGTCGGCCCGCAACCGAGGTCCACGACCACCGGCGCCCGCCCACCGATGCCAACCCGGCACCAGACGCCGTAGACGCCGGCCAGCCGCCCCACCACATCACTGACCAGCCGCAACTCGGCGGGTTCGGCGACGTCCCCGCTCAGATGGGCCACCCCCCGGTCGAACCGCACCTCGACCGCCAGGCCCCGCAGCCGGTCATCGTGCCGGACCTGGTCCGCCCACGCGTGAGCGAGGAATTCGTCGATCGCCCGCAGCCGGTCGGCCGAGGGCTGAGTCTGCGCCAAAGCGACCATTCGGGCCACCTCCCGCCGCGCGTTACCCGCATTCGCGCCTGATATGCGGACCGGTCGGCCTCGTCGCCTGGGCGGGCGTGGCCGGTGGGTGGGCGTGTCGCAGGATCCGGGGCTTGGCCGCAATGAGCGTGATGCCGGTGAGGCATCAAAATGACTCACAGGCATCAGGCTCAACAGAAACACCGGGCCCGCGCAAGCGCCGCAAAGGGCCCGCGCCGGAGCGGCAAGGGCCGCGTCGGCAGAGGGCACCCGGAGCGGTCGAGTCAGCCCGAGAAGGTGCGGCGACCCCCGCGCACCCGCTGGCGGGGTGGCGGGTCAGAGGGTTTCGGCCGCTTCAGGTGGTAACGGTGCAACTCGTGATGGCCGGGCAGGGACGGGTCCTCGCTCATCGCGACCAACTCCCAGCCCTGGTCGCCGGCCCGGTTCAGGTGGGCCAGTGAGGTGTCGCCGTACGGCGTCACGTCGACCATCGAGCCGTCCGGGCCGTACCAGACGAAGACGACCTCCCAGCCGAGGTCGTTGGTCGCCGCCTGGCGGCGGCGGACCAGCAGGGCGTACTCCCACTTGAGCATGACGTCATTCTCACCCCGGGCTGGCCCGCCGGCACGGATCAATCCTCGGCGATCCGCCCGGCGTCGACCCGGAGCTGACGGTTCGTCTCGATGGCTGCCAGCATCCGTCGGTCGTGAGTGACCAGCAGCAGCGTTCCGGGGTAGCTGGCCAGTGCCGATTCGAGTTGCTCGATGGCGGGCAGGTCCAGGTGGTTGGTGGGCTCGTCGAGCACCAGCAGGTTGACCCCGCGGCCCTGGAGCAGGGCCAACGCCGCCCGGGTCCGCTCACCGGGGGAGAGGGTGGCCGCCGGCCGGGGCACGTGCGCCGCACGTAGCCCGAACTTGGCCAGCAGGGTCCGCGCGTCCGCCGGCGACATCTCCGGTACGGCCGCCTGGAACGCGTCGATCAGCGGCGCGTCGCCGAGGAACAGCCCTCGTGCCTGGTCCACCTCGCCGACCACCACCCCGGACCCCAGATGGGCGGTGCCGGCGTCCAACGGCAGCCGCCCGAGCAGCGCGGCCAGCAGGGTGGACTTGCCCGATCCGTTCGCGCCGGTCACCGCGACCCGGTCCGCCCAGTCGATCTGCAGGTCGACCGGGCCGAGAGTGAACCCGCCCCGGCGTACCACCGCACCTCGCAGCGTGGCCACGACGGCGCCGGCGCGGGGGGCGGCGGCGATCTCCATCCGCAGCTCCCACTCCTTGCGGGGCTCCTCGACCACGTCGAGCCGTTCGATCAGCCGCTCGGTCTGCTTGGCCTTGGCGGCCTGCTTCTCGGTTGCCTCGCTCCGGAACTTGCGACCGATCTTGTCGTTGTCGGTGGCTTTGCGCCGGGCGTTCTTCACGCCCTTCTCCATCCAGCCCCGCTGGGTGCGGGCCCGCGCCTCCAGGCCGGCCCGGGTGTCGGCGTACTCCTCGAAGTCCGCGCGGGCGTGCCGGCGGGCGACCTCGCGCTCCTCCAGGTAGGCCGCGTAGCCGCCGCCGTAGTGGTGCACCTGCTGCTGTGGCAGGTCCAGCTCCAGCACCCGGGTCACCGTGCGGGTGAGGAACTCCCGGTCGTGGCTGACCAGGACTGTGCCGGCCCGCAGCCCGGTGACGAACTCCTCCAGCCGCTCCAGCCCAGCCAGGTCCAGGTCGTTGGTCGGCTCGTCGAGCAGGAACACGTCGTACCGGCTGAGCAGCAGTGACGCCAGCCCGGCCCGGGCCCCCTGGCCGCCGGACAACCCGGTCGTCGGGTGGTCCAGGTCGACCGCGAGCCCCAGGTCGGCGCTCACCTGCTCGGCGCGTTCGTCCAGGTCCGCGCCGCCGAGGGTGAGCCAGCGCTCCAAAGCGTCGCCGTACGCGTCGTCGGCGCCGGCCGCCCCGGCGGTCAGCGCCTCGGTCGCCGCGTCCAACGCCGCCTGCGCGGCGGTCACCCCGGTCCGCCGGGCCAGAAAGTCGCGCACCGTCTCGCCAGGCCGCCGTTCCGGCTCCTGCGGCAGGTGTCCGACGCTCGCGGTGGGCGGGCTGAGCCGCACGGTGCCGGCCTCGACCGGCAACAACCCGGCGAGGGTACGCAGCAGCGTCGACTTGCCGGCTCCGTTCGGCCCGACCAGGCCGACCACGTCGCCGGGGGCGACCACCAGGTCCAACCCGGCGAAGAGTGGGCGGTCGCCGTGCCCGGCGGCCAGGTCCTTGACGATCATCGTGGCGCTCATCAGGACGGCAGCCTATCCGGCCGCCCGCATACGACCGGCCGGCAGCGGGCAGACTCAACGACGTGGTGACCACACTGGCGATCGACTGTGGCGGCGGAGGCATCAAGGCGTCCGTGCTCGACGAGGCGGGGACAATGCGGGCCCGGCCGTTGCGGGTGCCGACGCCGTACCCGTTGCCGCCCGCGCTGTTCGTCCGGACCCTGCTGGATCTTGGCAGGCGGCTGCCAACGGCGGACCGGTTGACCGTCGGCGTACCCGGGATGATCCGGCACGGAGTGGTCGTGACCACACCGCACTACGTGACCCGCAACGGCCCACGGACCCGCGTCGACCCGGACCTGCTCGCCGACTGGTCCGGCTGGGACGCGCGGGGCGCGCTGGTCGACGCGTTCGGGGTGCCGGCGCTGGTGCTCAACGACGCCGAGGTGCACGGCGCCGGGGTGGTCGCCGGCACCGGCTGCGAGCTGGTGCTGACCCTCGGGACGGGGCTGGGCAGCGCGCTCTTCGACGGCGGGGTGCTCGCACCGCACCTGGAGCTGTCGCACGCGCCGGTGCGCTGGGGCACCACCTACGACACGTACGTGGGGGAGCCGGAACGTCGGCGGCTCGGCGACGCCTTCTGGTCCCGCCGGATCCGGCAGGTGGTGGACGGGCTCCGCCCGGTGTTCCGCTGGGACCGGCTCTATCTGGGCGGGGGCAACTCCCGACTGATCCGGCCCGAGCAACTGACCCGGATGGGCGACGACGTGGTGGTGGTGCCCAACACCGCCGGCATCGTCGGCGGCGTCCGCGCCTGGGAGCTCTCCACCGGACGCCGGGACGCCCGCACCTGACCCTTCGGCGGCCGTCGGCGCCCGTGGGCGGCGTTCGGTGGGGTTCGGCGGCCGGAAGTGACCCGGATCTCGACCCCGGGAACAGTCGCCAAACGTCAGGTGTTGTGCCAGCGTCGGAACAGGTGACGGTGCGACCCGAGGAGGTGGCAGATGGATCTTCTGGCGGACTACCGGCGGGCGACCATGTTCTTCGAAACCGGTGACCCCAGCGGGGCAGCCCGACTGCTGGAGCCGATCATCGACGCCGAACCAGGCAACGCGGCGGTCCGGCAGCTGCTGGCCCGGGCGTACTTCCAGTCGGCCCAGCTCAACCGGGCCGAGGAGCATCTGCGCGAGCTGGTCGAGCGGGACCCGAGCGACCACTACGCGCACCACGTGCTCGGTCGGACGCTGGAGCGGCTGAACCGACACACCGACGCGCTGCGGCACCTGCGGATCGCCGCCGCTATGTACGCGGCCAACGACGACTACCGGACCGCGCTGGAACGGGTGGAGACCCGACTGGGCGGCAGGCGCTGAGCCTGACCCGGTGACGCTGCGGGGCGGCCCCTCGGGGCCGCCCCTTCGTCGCCTGGCGGGCGACCTGCCGGACGTGCCTAGGATGGCGGACATGGGACCTGACCGGCCGGGGGCTGCGGCATGAAGCTCAAGCTGGACCTGCACGAGATCTTCAACAAGGGCCAGGACATCGACAGGGCGTTGCGCGGGATCATGGACGAGGCGGTGGCGAAGAAGGCCACCCTCGTCGAGATCATCCCCGGCAAGGGGTCCGGCCAGCTCAAGAAGCGGGTGCTGCGGTTCCTCGACCAGAAGGACGTCAAGCAGCTCTACCACCGCGTGGAGAAGGACTCGAAGAACTTCGGCCGACTCTTCGTCCACTTCCGCTGGAAATGACTGGCCCGACTTGGAGGCCTCCCACGTCAGCCCTGGACGTGCCCAAACGCCGCCGGTCTCGGCACCTTTCGCCGCTATTCGCGCTCGGTACTGCTGGATCTCTACCACGCGATCATGGCAGCACTCTCATCACTCCGTTGCTCACACGAATGCAGGTGGCCCCGGGTCGACGAGACCCGGGGCCCTGCTCAGGCGCCCGGTCGATCAGATTCAGCTACCCGCTTATGCGCGTGGGTTGTGCGCACGAAGAGGATTCCCGCCGCCATCGTGATGGCGCCGGCGACGAGGCTGAGCACCGTGCTGTGGCTCATGGCCCAGACGATGAAGAGCATGATCATGGCCAGTGCCGTGATGACCGCGAAGTGCACCACGGAGGCGCTTCGGGCGTTCGTCTCGGACTCTTCCAGACCGAGCTCGAGGCCTAGCACCCTGTTGACCCAGAACTTGATGTTGACCGTGTTCCTTCGGATCGCGGGATCAGCCCGTTCTCCTGGGACGCCTTCTCCGGGTTCTGCCGTCAGGTCCATGTTCACCTGTTCCGGCTGCCGCGGCGGTTTCGCCATGTTCAACCCCTTCTTGAGGCCACTTCTCAGCTTGCCCACCGTGGCCGCCCCCGATGAGGGGCTGCCCTGCGTGCACCAACGAACCTGACCGAGAGTACACCGCTACGCGCATCAGAGAGCCACTCGGGTACGTGCCTCACGCGTACAAACGTACGGTGATCATGCAGCACTCATACGTCCAGGGGATGCAAGGCCGCTCGTTGCGCCTGTACGGTGGAGGCGGAAACGGGTCAGAATACCGCACCTTCGGATCCCGGGTGGCAGGTTCAGGCTAGGCAAGACATACTGCAAACATGCATACTACCGGCGCGTAAGTGCCGTACAAGCCGAACCCGGGAGGTGACTGTGTCGTTACTACGTGTAGGTGGCCTTGGTTTGCCCCCGTAGGAGCCGACTCTCCAACCGGAGAGGGTGAATCCACCTGTCCTAGCGACATTCCGAGCAAGGAAAGGGTATGAAAGGGGATGAACTTACAATGCCAGTAAGGACGAGCGTGCTCGACCGGCAAGGCACTGAAGAACACATCCGTACCCACCCCGACGAGGATGGCCCGCCAGTGTCCTCCCCCTCGGCGCCGCGGCGCGACACCCCTAAGGCCGACGACCTCCCTCCAGGGAGTGCGGGCACAGGAGGTCAGCTAGTGCGCCTTACAGTTAACTTGACGCCTCGTTCAAGCGAAGCCCTGGAAAAGGCGAGCAAGGAATCGGGGGACTCGAAAACCGATACGGTTAACCGTGCCCTGCAGGTCTACGCCGTGATCCAGGAAATGTGCAAGCGAGGCGGGGGAAGCATACGGGTCATTCACCCGGACGGGGAAGTTGAGAGGGTGCACATCATTTGAGCACCGCCTTGTGCTTCGACGTTACTTTGAAGCTGATTGCCAGATTTCAGCTGTTGCTAGCCGATGTCTTGCCGCGTTGGCTTCACATGCATTGGGAAAAGGGCAAGGGCGCCCGACCTTTGACGACTGTCCTCAGAGTCGAATAGCCAAATCACGCGGGGGTCCAGTACTCCCCTCCTGTTCTGGACTCCCGCCCTGGCACTCCGGCCGAGGCGTGCCCACCGCGTCACACGTCGGCGTCTGTCCCGCCATCACCAGCGAGCAACTGCGCGATTCCGACCGCTGGCGTCATCCCCGTCCTCGAACTACTCAACTGCGCAAGCGGAGCGCCATCGTAACGCCCGCGCTCCTCGGGGCAGTGGCGACCGACTTCGGCGCGGGTTCCTCGTAGGCCAGCGACGGCACAACCATAGCGACCTTTGGGTTTAGGTAGATCGCTCCAAAGCTAGATTGAATCTAGCTTTTCGAAGGGTCATGTTCACCGGCCGGCGCACCGAACTCAACCCGCTCAGCTAACGAACCGCGTTCAGCGCGTCACGGAAGTCGGCGGTGGCATGTTCGTGCGGGTAGCGACGGTGCAATTCGACGTCAACCTCGCCGGCGACCAGCAGCAACGACGGCAGGGACCGGCGAGTAGCAGCGAACGCCGCTACCCCCTGCTCAACAGCCCGATCCAGCTCGCCAGCGCGCAGGGCAGTGGCGGCGAGAGTGAGTCGGGCCTCGGCCATCCGCATAGGTGAGCGTTCGATGCCGTCAGTCCCAGCGCCGAGGCGCAGAACCTCGGTGGCGTAGTGGTCGGCGAGAGTGTCGTGTTCAGCGAGACGGCAGGTATCCATCGCGTAGAACAGCCATTTGCCCGGATCGACCTCGAAGTGGTTGTCGGGGCGGTCGGGCGCACCGAGTTCGTCGAGTAGCCGCCGACCTCGATCGAGTGCCATCCCCGCGCCTTGAAGGTCGCCGAGCCGTGCCAGCGATTTGGCTTCCTGTGCGATTAGTTGAACCCCCACCCGCTGCCGGCCGGCGACTTCCTGGCCGGTTTGGGCGGCGGTCAGCGCCGCCTGGTGTCGGGACTGGGTAAGTGCGAACCAGGCCGCCATCTCCCACGCCCAGCCGGTGATGTCAGCATGACCGGCTTCGTCGCCGAGCTGGCGGGCGGCGATACGGGTGGCTTCAGCGCTGGCACGCATGCCGAGGTCGTACTCGACACAGCCAATCAGTAGTGCCAGCCAGCCCGCGCACACCAACAGTTCGCGGTGTTGCCGTAGCCCGGTCGGTCGCTGTAGCAGCCGCGCTACCTCACGCAGCCAACCCTGACCTTCGGCGCGGAGTTCCCCAGCGTCGCGCCACCCGTATTGGCAGCACAGCTCGGTGATAGTCGCCTGCAACGTCTCGATGGTGGCGGGGGCGGTGTCGCTGGCGTGCATTCGATGTAGCAGTTCGACGGTTTCGGACGGCCGGGTGTCGGTGGCGGCGGCGACATCCAGGGCGGCGCAAGCGATCAGTTCCCCGCGAGTGGCGAGGACGTCGTCGATTCGACGGGCCAGATCCTCGCCGGGGCGGCGACGGCCGTTCTCAAGCCGGGAGAGATGCCCCTTATCGGCGGGCAGCAGCTCGGCGAGCGCGGCCAGGCTGAGGCGATGCGCTTCCCGCGCTTGTCGCATTCGTACGCCGAATGTTGGCATGTCTCGCGCCTCCCGCCGGAGTTGCAGGGTTGCCGGCGCAGGCTGGCAACCCGCAACCCGTCGACCGAGGTCAGCGTACCGCCGCAGGGTGTACCGGACGAGCACGCGCGGTGACTGGTGGGAGGCGTGGTGGCAGTTCACGCGGGGCGGAAATCTCGATGGCCGGCGGATGACTTGGTGACGGCCGACATGCCGCAGAAGGCACGAGCGAGCCAGGCAGAGCGGTCGGCGTCGGCACTGGATCGCCGGATGGACGGGGAGCATCTGCCGCGTCGGCCGCAGTGGCAGTGCCTGATGTGCGAGGCGGGTACGCCATGGCCGTGCCACCCGGCGCGGGTGCGCCTGGCCGAGGCGTACGGACCTGACCGCATTGGCCTCTCCACTTACGTTGGCGGCCTGCTTTTCATCGTCGCCCTGGAGTTGCCCGACGTGACGCCGGCCGAGATGTACGAGCGCTTCGTGGCATGGACGCGGTAATGGGCAGCCCCCAACCAGCCGACGAGGCCGGTAGCAAGGCGTGGCAGGCGGCGCTACGTGAGCAAATTGAGGAGCACCGACGCGGTGAAGACGGCAGACCGCGAGCGGGTAGCCGTGCTAGACGCCGCCACCGCATCCCCATTAACCGCGGACACTGGCCGAGTCAGGGCGGCGCCCGATGACGAGCCACCTCCCGATGACCCCGGGCTGGACCTGCGGCGGCTGCGGTGCCGATTGGCCCTGCCAGACTCGCCGCCAGGAGTTGCAAGCGGAGTACGACCGGGCCCCGGTGTCGCTCGCCCTCTACCTGGCCGCCCAATTGGTTGACGCCGCCCAGGACTTGGCCCACGTACCCGCTGGCCATCTGCACTATCGGTTCCTGGGTTGGACCCGGTGAGCATCCTTCGTGCGGGTGACGAGAAGTTCCACTACAGCGACGGCTCCCACAAGTGGATCCCGCCGGACCCCGACTACGACCAGGACGTCTGGGACGAGCAGATTCGCCAACACAAACACGGCCACCTGCGAAACGAGCGTCCGAAGGTCCGCATCCAGCGGCTGATCTGATGCGAGCGGCGTTCGGTCAGAGGCTGACGATGAGGAGTCCGCACACGGCCAGCGGAAGCACTGCGGACAGGCTGCCCAGCACGGCCGACGAGCGGATCAGTGTCCGCCTTTGCGCGCGTCAGGCACCGATCTCAGCGACCATCGTGTCCGCGTCCTCGAACGACTCAACCGTGCGGAATCCTTCAGCGGCGTACAGCCTTGCAGCGAAGTTCGCCCGCTCCACGCTCAGCGACACCGTGCGGATGCCACGTTCTCGTGCGGCGTCCAGAACAGCGCGCAAAAGCACCCGGCCCACACCCCGGCCCCGCCAGGTTTCCACCACCCCGATAGTCAGCTCCGGTACGTCGTCACTCACGTACCCATAGCCCGGATCAGCGGCGGTCAGGAATCGGAACCAGGCCGCGCCGACTGACCGATCAGCTCGGTCCACCGCAACCAGGCCAAAGTCGTCTGGCCGCATCCACCCGGTGACATAGTGAGCCAGCGCAGGATTCGACAGGATCTGTTCGCGCGACCAGTTGCGCTCAGGCAGCCAGTTCACGGCCTCCGCGAGCATGTCGACCAGGAACTCGTAATCAGCCGAGGTGGCTGCGCGGATGCCGAGATCAGTCACCGCCGAAGCCTCGCACATGGCGCGGGCCAGGTCGGCCCGGTGGGCGCTGTGCCCAGAAGAGGGCGTGGCCGCTGCTGCCCTCCGGAACGAAATCCTCGGCGGTGATCGTCAGCCCCGCCTGTTGCAGCCATGAGCGGTAGCTAGAGGCGTCGGCGTGGCTCCACCACATGCTGGCGGGACCATCGAGCCAGTTGTCCTCGGTGCCTGTCCAGGCGGTGTTGCCGACGGTGGTGAGCAGCCAGCCGCCGGGGCGTAACCAGGTGGCGATGCTCTTGATGAGCTGAGGCTGGTCGGCCAGGGGCATGTGGATGAAGGCGTACAGGCAGACCACGGCGTCGAACGAGGCCGGCGGCAGGTCGAGCTGGGTGGCGTCGGCGCGGAGAAACGTGCCGGTGGGTACGAGGCGGCGCGCTCGCTCAATCTGCACGTCGCTGATGTCGACACCGGTGACGTGGTGTCCGGCGTCGGTGAGGAAGCGGGCGACCGGCACCCCGCAGCCGCATCCGAGGTCGAGGACTGCCGCTGAGGCGGGTAGGCGCTGGTGTAGGTCGGCCAGCCAGGGAGCGTACTGGCCGTCGGCAGCGTCGTCCGGTCGGTAGTGGTAGGAGAGTAGGTCGTACCCGCGTCGGACCACGTCACGCTCGTCGTTCCTGCTCACTCCGGGAACGCTACGAGGCCCGGTGCCGCTTGCCGACCCATTGATCGCGGTGCGGCTTCGTCCTGCCAGCGGTGGAGGTCGCGCAGCAGGGAAATCTCGGCGCCGTGATGGATCAGCTCCCTGTTGACATGCAGGACGATGCCCTCCATGGGAGACCGCTCGGGGCCCACAGTGGGCGGATTTTCCAGGTCGGCGTCCGAGAGTTCGCGGACCCCCGCGTTCCATCGCCCATACATCTCGTCGAGCTGTTTCAGCGCCTCGTCAGCGGTCCCCGCGTAGGGGAATGTCTGGGAGTCGACGTCCTGGCCGCCGAAGTGCCATCCGACCCGATAGGCCAGGCAGGAGACGATGATGTGCGCCAGCCGCCAGGCGATCGTGGTCACCGGAGCCGGCACCGGGTCCGGGGACGCGGAGTCCATCGTCCATTCCCCCGTACCTACCGATATCGGTGCGACCGACGTGCCAACTGGGCGGATGCTCCAGCAGCCACGCACCGGCTCCCAGAAGTACTCCTCATCGGCAAGACCGTGCAGCCGCGGCCGCAGGTTCTTGTGCCAGTGCCGGTCCAGCTGGTCCGCGATCCGCTCGCTCCTTGTCATTTCCGCACGGTACCTACAGCGCAGACCTGGCGGCGCCCCTCGTGGACGCCGACGCCAGCTAGGCGTCGACGGTGATCGTTGAGCCGTAGGGTGTCCTGATGTCGACGGTGAACCTGCGGCGATCGGCGCGTGCGGTCGTCGTCGATGAGGACGACCGTGTCCTGCTGCTTCGACTCGCCATTCCCGATCCGGCTGGCACGATCGCCGTTTGGATCACTCCCGGAGGTGGCGTCGAAGACGGCGAGACGCCACTGGCCGCCCTGCGGCGAGAGCTGCGCGAAGAGGTCGGACTTGCTCTCAATGCCGACCCGCCTCAGGTCTGGCGCCAGGAGATAGTCGCCGCCGGGTTCGCACCCGGCCACGATGGCGTCGTGAACGACTACTTCCTCGTTCGGACCGCGTCGTTCACGCCGCGCGGTGCGATGAGCGATGAGGAACTCGCCGCCGAGCACGTCATCGGCTGGCGTTGGTGGTCGCTGTCGGAGATCAGGGCACACCGCGGTCCGGAACTGTTCTCGCCACGGGACCTCGCCACGCCGTTGGCCGAATTGATCACCGACGGCACGCCAACCCAACCCGTCGCGCTTGGGCTGTGAACGTCTGAGGGACGACCGCCCTAGGATCTTGCTGGTGCTGACGTCTCATCCGCTCGCGCGCGCGCCGATCGTTCGTGAGATCGAGCGGGCGGCGCTGTTGGAGGCGGTCCCCGAGATCCCCGCCCAGGCGCGCTCGGTGAACCAGTGGCGGTCTATCGGGCATGCCCTGGCCACCCTGCACCAGGTTCACGAGGAGCGGTTCGGCCTTGAGCAGTTCGACGGCTTCTTCGGTCCGTTGCGACAGGACAACCGCCCGGTGGCCTCGAACCGGTGGGTCGACTTCTACGCCGAACGCCGCCTGCTGCCACTACTGAGGTCGGCGGTCGACAGCTGTCACCTGTTCCCGGAACTGGCCGCAGGCGTCGAACGGCTCATCAACCGGCTGCCCGCCCTCTGTGGGCCGGAGACCCGGCCCACGCTGCTGCACGGCGACGCTCAGCAGAACAACTTCTTGACCACCGCCACCCAGGCGATCCTGCTCGACGCGGCTCCGTACTTCGGGCACCCCGAGATCGACCTTGCCCTGATCGACTACTTCGAGCCGGTCCCCAGCGCGGTCTTCGACGCCTACGCCGAGATCACGCCGATCGACCCGGGGTTCCGGCAACGGCGGGAGCTCTGGCGCCTCTTCGGCTACCTAGCGGTGATCACCGTCGACGGCACGTCGGCCTTCGGGCGTCCGTTCCTGAACCGCATCGCCCAGGCGGTCGCGACCTACGAATAGCCAGTCCCAGCTGGAGCGTCAGGCGGGTGGCGCCTGCTGGCGGCGCCGGCGCTCGATGTCCCGCTGGACCTCGGGATCCCACAGGGACGCGTTCCAGTCCTCCGGCTGCGTCTCGATGTCGAGCGCCAATCGGGCGGGCTGGTTCGCCACCTGTCCCGGCCGAGCTTCTTCCATGCGGAGTGGCGCGATGCCCGTACCGGTGGCGTCGTTCTGGTCTGCGGGGGTGGCCGGGTCAGCGAGCCGGCGCGCGGCTCTGCCGTGGGTGATCAGGGCACCGACGCCGAGCAGGATCGCGGCGGCCGCCCGGACGACGTGGAAGGCGGTCGGGGTCTTCACCGGCAGGAGGTACGACAGGAGGAAGAGCAGAGCACCCGCTCCGACCGCCCAGTGCCGGATCGACGCCGCAGCGATCGACTGCGCGTCGATGACGCGCTTGGTGACGTTCGACCAGGTGAGGAATGCGGCGAAGAGGGCCAGCGGCCCGGCGATCGACAGGGCGCTGATGACCTTCCCGCTCGGCGGCGTCAGCAGGTCGGCGGTGATCGCAGCTCGGACCAACGAGAGCCCTGCGAAGAACACCGCGAGCGTCACGAGCGCCCACTGGGCCGCGTGCCAGTACGCGGGTGGCCGGGGAGGCGGTGTGGCGTCGCCGAGGCAGGTGTGCCCCTGCCCAGGATGGTCGAGCTGGCTCCCGCAAGTCGAGCAATTCATGCTGCACCCCCGTGCCGGCTGTCGCGACGCGCCAGGGTAACAGCGCTGTCGGGGCGCTGGGGGCAGATGTGTGAAGGGTCAGCCCGCGAGGGCGTCGGCGCGGGTGCCGTGGCCGGTGGGGCGTCGGGACCAGCACTGTGGACGCTGCCGGACGGCGAGCTCCAGAGCCTGATGGTCGGACTCGATCATTTCCCGGGCTATTCGACGCGCCATTTCCAGGCGGTCGACGTGCATGTCAAGATCCGTCGGGCCGGCGCCTGCCATCTCGAACTCCTTGTCAGCGTTCGAACTAGTCGCATCATGCGTCACGCCGAGAATCGTCACCATTCCCCGATCGGTGGAAAGCTTCCGCCGTACGGTTCGGTGTCACTTACCCCGGTTGCGCCGATGGTAGCGGTGACCGCGCCACGCCGCGTGGAACTGCGGTTACCGCGTCTTGCCTGCGGTTTGTACATTGCATAACGCGCGGGTCGGGGGCGCGACAAATCCGGTGAGGATCTTCGTTACGGGAGGACCGCCGTGCAGCATTCGAGCACTACCGATCCCTTGTTCGTCGCCGTCGAATCAGAATCGATCACCCGAGCGGATGTCGCCGGGCTCATCGCGGGGCGGCTGGCCGCCGTTCGGGTGCCGGGGTTGCTCTCCGCGGCCCGCTGCCAGGCGATCACCGCCGCCCTCGCCAACGCGCCGATGGACCGCTACGACGAGAGCCGGGTCTTTCCCGTCGTCGCCAAGTTCGGTCCGGCCATCAACGACCACCGGTCCGCCGGGGCACTCCGCGAGGACTACTGGGACGCGGCCCGCGCGGCCGAGAAGAGCTGGTCCACGCTGGGTCTGCCGGACTCGCCCCGGGGCCTGTGCCTGGCCGCGTTCCGCGGTGCCTGGCCGGACGTGGCACCCGGGCGGCGGCAGGGGCGGGAGATGCACGTCGGCATCGTCCGCGAGATCAACGCGGGGCTCCACGTGCACTTCGACGACGCGGTACGGGAGTACGCGGGCCGGCTGCTCGACAGCGAGGTGGTGGCCCAGTTGGCGTTCAACATCTACATCCGGGTGCCACCGGCCGGTGGTGAGACGGTGCTGTGGCGGCGGCGCTGGCAGCCGGACGACGAGCCGTTGCGGATCCCCGGCGGGTATGGCTTCCAGGAGGCGGTGGCCGCCGACACGCAGTCGTTGACGTTGCGCCCCACGCTCGGGGAGGGCTTTCTGTTCGATCCGCGGCACTATCACACGGTGCGTCAGGCGTCGGATGGCCGACGGATCTCCATAGGATGTTTCGTCGGGCTCACCGACGACGGTCGACTGGCCCTCTGGTCGTAGTGAAGGGCGTTTCCCCATGGTGGACAGAAGCGACGTCGAGGCGGCCGCGGCCCTTGTCGAGGGGCGGGTCCGGAAAACCCCGGTCATCGCCGTCGACGGCGCCGATCTGGGTGTGCCCGGGCAGCTCAGCCTCAAGTTGGAGCTGCACCAGCACACCGGCTCGTTCAAGCCGCGTGGCGCGTTCAACCGGATGCTCCAGGGGTCGTTGCCCTCGGCCGGGGTGATCGCCGCGTCGGGTGGCAACCATGGCCTCGCCGTCGCGTACGCGGCCCGATCGCTTGGCGTGCCGGCGGAGGTCTTCGTGCCGGTCACCGCCTCGCCGGTGAAGGTGCAGCGGTTGGCCGGGTTGGGAGCGCAGGTGCGCCAGGTGGGCCAGCACTACGCCGAGGCGTTGGCGGCGAGCACCCAGCGGGCCGGGGAGACCGGCGCGCTGGTAGTGCACGCGTACGACCAGCCGGAGGTGGTGGCCGGTCAGGGCACCGTCGGCCGGGAGTTGGAGCGGCAGGTGGACGGGATCGACACCGTGCTGGTGGCGGTCGGCGGCGGCGGGTTGGTGTCCGGCATCGCCAGTTGGTTCGGCGGGTCGGTACGCGTCGTCGCCGTCGAGCCCGAGCAGATCCCGACCCTGAACTCGGCCCTCAGAGCGGGCCGGCCGGTCGACATCGAAGTGGGCGGCATCGCCACGGATTCGCTGGGTGCCCGTCGCATCGGCGAGATCGCCTTCGACACCGCCCGCCGGACCGGGGTGGTCTCCGTGCTGGTCCGTGACGAGGACCTGGTGCGGGCGCGTCGGCTGCTCTGGTCGGAGCTGCGGGTCGCCGCCGAGTTGGGCGGTGCTGCCGCGCTGGCCGCGCTGGCCGGCGGCGCGTACGTGCCGCAGCCCGAAGAGCGGGTGGCAGTGATCATCTGTGGTGGCAACACCGACCCGAGTGACCTGGGCCCGGCCGCGCCGCACTGACCGGTCAGCCGCCGTTGCGCAGGCGGCGCAGCGCGTGCTCCACCTGCAGGGTGTCCAGGTGGGCGTCCCCGAGCAGTCGCCGGCGGTCAGCCAGCAGCTGCTCGTACGCCTCGATCGCCGGGTCGAGCCGCCCGTCGAGCAGGAGCACCGCGGCCAGGGTGGCCCGAATGGCGAGCACTTCGCTGCGGTCGGCGTGCCGGGGCTCCACGGTGGCCAGGGTGGCCCGCAGCTCGGCCTCTGCCTCGGCGAGCCGGCCCTGCTCCTGCATGCAGCGGGCCAGCGTGTGACGGGCCTGCCAGGTCTCCGGTTGGTTGAGCGGCCAGGTCCGGTATCGGACCTCCAGGATGGCGTGCAGCATCACCTCGGCCTCGGGTGCCCGTTGTTGGGCGAGCACCGCCAGCGCCAGGCTGTGCCGCACGATCATGGTGTCCCAGTGCTCTGGGCCGCGGACCTGGTCCTCCGCGGCGACGATCTGCCGCAGCTCCAACTCGGCCTCCGGCCACTGGCGCTGCGCCATGATCGCCTTGGTGAGCTTGTGTCGGCTGGCCAGGGTGTCGGCGTCGTCACTGCCCAGCACCCTGGTGCGGTCCGCGATCACCTCACGGAGCACCCGGTCGGCCATTTCCGGCTGGTTGCGCTCCAGCCAGGTGCGGCCCAGTTCGTGGCGCAGCGCCAGCACCTGCGGCCGGTCCAGGTCGTGGTCGTACGCGGCGCAGCCGCGCACGATCGGGTCCAGGATGTCGAAGGCCGAGCCGGGTAGGCCGATCGCGATGAGGTAGCGGGCGGTGAGTCGGGCCAGCTCCAGCGCGCGGCGTACCGTTTCGGGGTCGTGCTTGTGTCTCTGCGGCACCAGGTATTCGCGTACCGCCTCGACCAGGTGCGGCACCAGCACGTCCCAGTTGGCCCAGGCCGCCGAGTCGTCCGGGCTCTGGCCCTCGGTGGCGGCGAGCAGCAGCTTCATGACCAGACCGTGGTATTCGGCGATCTGCTCACGGACCTCGTCCCGGTCGCGGAACATCGCGTGCACCAGTGGGTGCAGCGACAACACGTGCGCGAACGCCGGGTCGGTGACCTCCTCCTGGACGTCGAAGTCGACCAGGGCGAGGTCGCCGATGCCCTCCAGCACCCGCACCCGCTGCCGGGCGGTGAGCCCCGTGAAGAGTGGCGACCCGGCCAGGATGGCCGGCTTGAGCACCACTTCGTAGGGCACCGGGGAGACGCTCAGGCAGGCCAGCACGTTGAGTAGCGGCCGGCTCTGTTGGAGCTGTCGGCGGGCCAGCAGGTCCAGTGAGATGTCGTCGACCTCGCGGACGATCTCCAGGCCGAGTGACTCGTCGAGGTCGACGTCGGCGGCGTCGCGCGGTGAGCGGAAGCGACGCTGCACGGCGGCCCGGTAGTCGGCGAAGGTGGTGATGGTGGACGAGCCGCGCCAGACCGGGCTGGCGTTGACCGACCGCAGGTAGTTGCCGGCGGCGCGCAGGGCGAGTGGCAACCCGCCCAATTCCCGTGCGAGCTCCCGGGCGTCGGTCAGGTCACCGGCCTGCTCGCCAGCCCGGTCGATCAGCACCTGCGCGCCGGCGTCGGCGTCGAGCGGGCGCACCTGGTGCAGCGTCGACCAGGTGCCCCAGGTGGCCCGGTTGCCATCCCGGGTGGTCACGATGACCATGCCGTCGTCGGCCTCCGGTCGACGCAGCCAACCGGTGCCGTCGGCGAGCACCCCGTCGGTGGGGCCCAGCGTGGCAGGCTCGTCCGCACTGTCGAAGATCAGCAACCAGGGCTGCGCGGTCTGGTTGAGATAGCGCCACACCAGGTCGGTCGCGCTGATCATCCCGGCCCAGGCCTGGTCGACCTGGGTCTCCGAGGCACCGAGTTGGCTGACCACCTCACGCATTCCGGAGTTGAGCCGCCCCGCCTGCACCCACCAGACGGTCCGGCCGCCAGCCCGGGCGCGGCGGGCGATCTCCAGGGCGACGTGGCTCTTGCCGGACCCGCCCATGCCGCACAGGATGTGCACCGAGGGGCGATCCCCAGCGTCTTCCCCCGGCTGCACGATCTCGTCGATCAGGTCGTCGCGCCCGTGCAGCGGGCTGTCCAACCGCCCGAGCGGTGGGTCGACCGAGACGCGACTCGGCCGGTCGTACGCTGGCCGGGGCACGCGGGCATCCTCGGGTGGAACGTCCGCAGTCAATGCGGTCCCCCTTCGGTGGCGACGTTGCAGTGGGCTGGCGGCGGAAGGTCCTGTCCATCTGGTGGACAGTCGGCGGGGATTGTCACCGGCACCACGTCAACCGCAAGGGTATCCATCCCCGTACTGGGTTGCACACTCTCCGTTTAGGCCGCCCGGGTGACCGGAATCGGTGCCGGAATTCCCAATTCGCGGTCGAATCCGGCCGATCCGCCGTGCTTGACGCTCGACAAGAGCCTCCACGATGGACTTATGAACCTCTCGCCAATCCAGGACATGGTCGACTGGGGTTCCGTACCGGACTGGTTCGGCGCGGTCGGCTCCATCGCCAGCGTGCTCTTCGTCTACCTCGGGTTGCGGCGGGAGATCCGCGCCCGTCGCACCGATGACATGCGGGTCCGGGCCACCCAGGCTCGCCTGGTCTCGGCGGTGGCCGAGATTCGGGGCACCTCGGTGCTGCGGGTCACCGTGGCCAACGAGAGTGACGCGCCGGTGCTGGACGTGGCGGTGCTGGCTCGGCTCGTCCCGCCCGACGATCCGGACAGCCAACCGGTCGGGCTGGCCGCGGCGAAACAGGTCGGCCGGGTGCCGGGCCGCGACGCTCACGATCTCTTTGTCACCGTCGCGGCAGAGCACCGGTTACGCCCGATCGACACCATTCTGGTGGAGCTCACCTCACCGATCACGACGGAAATCGCTGGCGGCGTATCGGCGCCGGCCAACCCGAACCGGTGAGCTGACGAAATATGGCACCGGCCGGATCCGAATCGACGGAGGCATTTTCAGTCGCTACGAATAGCCGGTGGTCCGGCGGGCGAGTCGCTCCGCCGGACCAGCGTGCTTCCCGTCAGATGGGATAGGTGCGGGCGACCGCCAGCATTTCCGACGTGTGTGACCCGACGACGCCGACGGCCGGCGGCCGGGGACGGAACCCGGGCACCCCGTCCAGCCCGTCACTGGCGTCCATCACCCGCAGAGTGACCGGGCCGTCACCCAGCATCGGATACATGGTCAGGGCGATTTCGACCCCCTCCGCTGGTGGCGCGTGGAACACCACGCCGAAGCCCCAGGGGTTCTGAGTCGCCGTCCGGGCAACGTCGAACTGTCGTCCGTTCACCGTGGCCGACGTCACCGCCGTCGGTCCGTTCACATGCAGCGTGAGCAGGCGGACCGGACGCTGCGGCAGGACACGCACCCGCACCAGCCGTTCATCACCGGATCGGGTGTCGGAGAGCACCTCCACCTCAGGCGCGGGCAGGTCCGCCGCCGGGGCCGGACCGCCGTGCAGCTCGGCATCGCCCAGGCCGGGGAAGTCCTCGACAGTGGTCACCCCGTCCACGTAGCCATCCGTCCACGGCTGCGGGTCACTCTCGTGGCTGAGCCACCGGGCCTGGCCGGTGCCAGCGTCCAGGGCGTACATCAGGTGGGTGGGCGCGGGGTGGGCGGCGTCGAACCGGTCGACGGCCAGCCCGACCCCGGCGAGCACCACCGCCGCCACGGCGGCTGCTGCGGCCGGCAGCACGCCGAGCCGTCGGGCCCGCAGCGCCCGCAGGCCACGCTGGCCGCCGGCCTGCGGGTGCAGCAGGTCGACCACCGGCAGGGCGGTCAGGCCGAGCAGCACCGCGACCAGTGCGGCCACCCCGCCCATCGCCATCCCCAGCGCGGGGAAGAGCAGCACCACGGTGGGCAGCAGGATGACCACGCCGACGGCCGCGGCGGCGGTCACCGCGACCACCGGCCACGGCCCGGTCTGCCGGGTCCGCAGCGCGACCAGCCCGCCGAGCGCGCCGGCCAGCGCCGGCAGGGTGGTGAGGTACGCCCCGCCGGGCACCGCCACGGCCAGCAGCACCCCGAGCAGCGCCAGCCAGGCCAGCCCGCCGACAGCGAGTGCCGCCGGGCCGATCCGGCGGCGGGTCAGCGCGTACCAGCTGAACAGGATGGCGGCGGCGAGCGCCATCACGGCCAACCGGAACCAGATCGGACGGTACGGGTCGAGCAGTTCCGCGTACCCCGGCCGGATTGTGGTGATCGCCAGCCAGAGCAGTTGGGCGGCGACCGGCGCGGCCACGATCGGCACCAGGGCGAGCCCGAAGCCGGCGGCCAGCCGGCCGGTGCTGACCCGGCCCTGCCGACGGGTCAGCCAGCCCAGGGCGGCCACCGCGGCCACGGCGAGCAGGGCCAGCGGCAGGGTGAGCCAGCCCGGGTAGCGGACCAGCCCGCCGGGGACCGGGAAGTAGGTGGCATCGTGCCCGGAGCGGAGGTCGGTCAGGTCGGTACGGCCGAACTCCCGGGCCAGGCCCAGCGCGTTGTCCCCGTGCTGCTGGAGGCTGCCCTGGTCCATCGACGCCGGAGTGTCCAACGGTGTGTGATAGATCGCCCCGCCGTCGATGTACGCCGAGTTCAGCCCGACGAACTTCTGGTCCAGAAACGCGGTGAAGTCGGTGTCGTTGGGCAGCGCGCGGTAGATCTCCACCGCGAACGAGGTGCCGACCGGGTGCGGGGCGGCGCGGCCGAAGACGTCCACCAGCTTCGCGTTGTTCTTCGACGTCTCGAACATGATCACCGGCCCGGTGGAGCCCCGCGCCTCCAGGTTGAGCACCACGCCGCCGTCGGCTGCCAGGGGATGGCTGGCGGCGAACGCGGACGCGCCGCAGAGGCACGCCTCCTCGGCATCGGTCAGTACGAAGATGATGTCGTTGCGGGGCCGGGGGCCGGTGGTCAGCGCGCGGGCCACCTCCAGGATGGCCGACGTGCCCGCCGCGTCGTCGTTGCCGCCCGGCCCGGTCTGCACCGAGTCGTAGTGGGCGACCAGGAAGACCCGGCCCGTCGAATCGGTGCCGGGCAACCGGGCCACCACGTTGCGTACCCGGGCCAGGGTCGCCCCGCCCGCCGCCCCGCTGAGCTGGCCGGCCTCCCGTGCCACCGTGTCCTGCACCTCGGTCTCCAGGCCCAGCCCGCGCAACTGCTGCTCGATGTGCGCGCGGACCTGATCGTTGGCCGGACTGCCGGCGACGTGCGACCGCGCCGCGATCACCTGGACGTCCTCGTACGCCCGGCCGGCGCTGAACTCACCCGCCGCCGCGTCCGTCGGCTTCGGTGCCGGGACGCGCAGGTCGAGCAGACTGCCGGCGCCGACGGCGGCCAGCGCGACCAGGGCCGCGGCGGCGGCCACGAGTCGCCGGCGAGGCCGGGTCAGCGCGCGGTCGGCAGGTCGTACGCCTGGACTCGGACGGGCCGACGTGCCGGTGGCCCGGGTGGTGGGTGCGCCCACGGAAACTCCTCGGGGGGTGGTGGGGCCTGGGGTGGCACCATCCTGCCCGTCAACGGTCCCGGATGGGATGGCTGGTACGCCTGCATCGACCGCCGCCCGGTTCGTCATTCGCAGGGCAGTGCTGCCGCCCATCCCCGCCCGCGCCGAGAGCGTCGTGTTGTGTGCGACCGTTGTCTAATACAGGATCAGCAGGGCACTCGGAAGGAGCCCGACATCACCAGCGAACTCCCGCGTCTCGCGGCGGTGACCCGGCCGCACCGGGGGGCCGGCCTGGCCGGTTCCTCAGTTGTGCCGTACCCGCACGGCGGCCTGGCGCGGCACGCCAACCTGCCGCCAGGCGAGCGGTTGCGGGTGCTGCTGGTGGAGGACGACGAGGGCGACGCCTTCCTGGTCGGTGAGCTGCTCGCCGAGACGAACTCGATGATCGAGCTGTTGGTGGCCACCAGCCTCAGCGAGGCGCGGCAGCGGATCACCGGTGTCGACTGCGTCCTGCTCGACCTGGGCCTGCCCGACGCGCAGGGGCTGGACGGGCTGCGCCAGGTGCTGGAGATGTCCAGCGGCGCCGCGGTCTGTGTGTTGACCGGCCGCTCGGACGAGCACCTGGGCATCATGGCGGTCGCCGAGGGCGCACAGGACTACCTGGTCAAGGGCCAGGTAGACGGGGTGCTGCTGACCCGGGCGCTGCGCTACGCCGTGGAGCGCAAGCGCGCCGACGAGAACGCCCGCCGACTGCGCGAGGTCGAGCTGCGCCAGGCCGAATCGGCCCGACTCGAACGTGGCCTGCTGCCCCAGCCGCTGATGACGACCGACCAGGTGGCGGTGCACACCTTCTACCGACCCGGCCGGCACGCCGCGCTGATCGGCGGGGACTTCTACGACGTGGTGCAGACCCGGCCGGACCGTCTCGACCTGATCGTCGGCGACGTCTGCGGGCACGGGGTGGACGAGGCCGCGCTCGGTGTCGAGCTACGGGTGGCCTGGCGGGCCCTGGTGCTCGCCGGAGTGCCGGACGACGAGGTGCTGCCCGCGCTGGAGCAGGTGCTGATGAGTGAGCGCCGCCTTCAGGAGATCTTCGCGACGGTGGCCACCACCAGACTGGACCTGGACGCCAACCGGGCCACCGTCCGCCTGGCCGGGCACCCGCCGCCGCTCCTGCTCTCCGGCGGCCGGGTGGCCCCGGTGCCCGCGCCCGGCGGCCGGCTGCTGGGCGTACGACCTCGCCGGCCGATCGCCTACGACCTGGAGTTCGACACCGATGACTGGTCCCTGCTGATGTACACCGACGGCCTGATCGAGGGGCGGGTGGATGCCGGCGACGAACGGCTCGACGTGCCGGGCCTCAGTGGGCTACTGGACGAGCCGGCCAGCCGTGCGGTGTCGCTGCCCGAGTTGCCGGCCTGGCTGGTGGGCCAGGCCGAGCGGCTCAACGGCGGCCCACTCGCCGACGACGTGGCCATGCTGCTGGTCAGCCGGGGTGGTGGCCGGTGAAGCCGGTGATCGGCGGCTGGAGTCTGCGCCGTCGGGTCATCACCCTGCTCACCGTCGTGGGCCTGTTGTTGATCGCCCTGGCCAGCGCGGAAGCGGCGATGGCCGCCCGCAACCGCACCCAGATCGACGCGGTTTTGAACGAGACCGGCCCGCTGCGGGTCCAGTCGCAGGAGTTGCTCAACGCGCTGCTCGACCAGGAGACGGCAATCCGCGGGTTCGCGGTCAGCGGCAACCTGGCCGACCTGAGGCCCTATCAGGAGGGGCTCGACCAGGAAAAGAGCGTCATCGCCGCGATGCGGACGCTGCTCGACGACTACCCGCAGATCGGCCAGGAGCTGAGGGTTGTCGAGGAGACCACCGCGCAGTGGCGGCAGACGGTGGCGGAGCCGGTGATCGCCACCACCGAGCAGAGCGGCACCAGAGCGGGCCAGGCGCTGATCACCGAACAGGCCCGGCAGCAGTTCGACAACGTGCGCTCGGCGGTGAGCGACCTCCAGGAGGAGATCCTGGCCGCCCGGGAGCAGGCCGCCACCAACGTACGTACCAGCAGCAACGTGCTGGTCGTCCTGTTGATCGTCGCCGCGCTGGTGGTGGCCGCCACGGGTGCGCTGCTGCTGCTCTCCCTGGACCGGATGGTCATCCGGCCCCTGATCGGGCTGGCCGACCAGGTCCGCGAGGTCGCCGAGGGTGACTACCAGCACGGCATCGCCACCAGCGGCCCGCCGGAGTTCATCCGGCTCGGCGAGGACGTGGACGCGATGCGCCAGAAGATCGCCGCCGACCTGGCCGAGGTGCGGGCTGCACGCGAGCGCATCGAGTGGGTCAACAGCCAGCTCCAGAAGCAGGCTGAGGAGCTGACCCGGTCCAACCGCGACCTGGAGCAGTTCGCGTACGTGGCCTCGCACGATCTGCAGGAGCCGCTGCGCAAGGTGGCCAGCTTCTGCCAGCTGCTCCAGCGTCGCTACGCCGGGCAGCTCGACGAGCGGGCCGACCAGTACATCGCCTTCGCGGTGGACGGCGCGCAACGGATGCAGCGTCTGATCAACGACCTGCTCGCGTTCTCCCGGATCGGCCGGCTCACCACCGGCTTCGTCGAGGTCGACCTTAACAAGGTGATGAGCGACGTGGCCGGCCAGACCGAGGCCGCCCGGCAGTACGCGGATGCCGAGCTGACCTGGTCCGACCTGCCGGTGATCTCGGGTGAGGAACCGCTGCTCACCAACCTGCTGGCCAACCTGGTCAGCAACTCGGTCAAGTTCCGCCGCCCGGATGTGCCCTCGAAGGTGCACATTTCGGCCCGGTTGGTGGGTGCCGAGTGGGAGATCAGCTGCCAGGACAACGGCATCGGGATCGAGCCGGAGTTCGCTGACAAGATCTTTGTGATCTTCCAGCGATTGCACTCGAAGGACGCGTACCCGGGCACCGGCATCGGGTTGGCCATCGTCAAGAAGATCGTCGAATATCACGGCGGCCGGGTCTGGGTGGACACCGATGTGCCGGAGGGCACCGCGATCCGGTTCACCCTGCCGGCGCTGCCCCAGGACGTCGAGGCCGTTGCCGCTGCCGACTCGCCGGAGCCGCCGCCGGCTTTGGCCGCGGGCGACACGTCGCCCTCGAACGAGATGCCGGCAGCGCTGGCGGAGCAGTCCGGAGGGTCGGACCGGCCGGACCAGGCCGGCGAGTCGTTGGAAAGCGGTAGAACGGGTGAGATGAGGGAGACGGTGGGATGACCGCGCCGGCGGATGGCAAGTGCCCGATCGAGGTCCTGCTCGTGGAGGACGACCCGGGTGATGTCTTGATGACCCAGGAGGCGTTCGAGGAGCACAAGCTGCGCAACCGGCTGGCCGTTGTCTCCGATGGCGCAGAGGCGCTCGCCTACCTGCGGCGGGAGGGCCAGTACGCCGACGCGGTGACGCCCGACCTGATCCTGCTCGACCTCAACCTGCCCCGCCGCGACGGCCGGGAGGTGCTGGAAGAGATTAAAAAGGACGAGGAGCTGCGTCGGATCCCGGTTGTGGTGCTCACCACCTCGCAGGCCGACGAGGACATCCTGCGCAGCTACCAGTTGCACGCCAACGCCTACGTGACCAAGCCGGTGGACTTCGAGCGCTTCATTGCCGTGGTCCGTCAGATCGACGAGTTCTTCGTCAGCGTGGTCAAGCTGCCGCCGCGTGGCTGACACCCTGCTCGACGACGTTGGCGACCTGCTCCGGGAGGCCGCCGACCAGGTTGTGCTGCCCCTGTTCCGCAAGCTCGACGACGCCGACGTGTCGGAGAAGGCCCACGGCGAGGTGGTCACCGTCGCCGACCGCCGGGCCGAGGAGTTGCTCTCGGCGGGGCTGCGCCGACTGCGGCCGGGCTCGATGGTGGTCGGCGAGGAGGGCGTCGCCGACGATCCGAGCCTGCTTCGGCACCTGAACGACAGCGGGGACGTCTGGCTGGTCGACCCGGTCGACGGCACCGCCAACTTCGCCGCGGGTCGCCGACCGTTCGCTTTGATGGTGGCGCTGCTGACCGACGGGCGGCCGACCGCCGGCTGGATCCTCGACCCGCTGGCCGAGACCCTGGCCACCGGTCGGGCCGAGAACGGCACCCTGCTCAACGGCCGGCCGGTGGACAGCACCGCCCCGGTGCCGCCGCTCGGCGAGCTGCGCGGCGCGGCGATGACCCGGTTCCTGCCGCCCGAGACCGGGGACCGGGTCCGCGCCGGCGGCCGGCGGCTCGGTGAGCTGCTGCCCGGCCAGCACTGCGCCGGCCGGGAGTATCTGGACATCCTCACCGGCGAGCAGCAGTTCGCTCTCTTCTGGCGCACCCTGCCGTGGGACCACGCCCCGGGCACTCTGCTGGTCCGCGCGGCCGGCGGCGTCGCCCGTCGGTTCGACGGCGTCGACTACCACCCCGCCGACGACGGCAGTGGTCTGCTCGTCGCGGCCAACGAGCAGGTCTGGGCCGAGGTGCGCGACGCCCTCCTCACCCCCTGATCCGCGCACTGCGCGACGGTGTTGGGACGCTCCGTCGACATCGAGGCAGCCCGGGGGTCAGGGGACTGGTCACCGGCGCGCAGTCCGGTATCGTGACCGGCGGTCTCTGCCAGCAGGCCGCCGACCGGCGCCGGCGGGGACGCCGCCGTGCAGTGGTTCACCGGGGGCCGGCGGTCGACGGAAGGACGCTTTCGTGCCCAGGACCACGCGCAGCCCGCGGCTCGGTCACCGCTGCCTGCTCGCTCTGCTCGCCGCCGTCGCGCTGGTGCTCGGCGGCACCGCCGTGCCCGCCTACGCGGAGCCCGGCGAGGGTGGCAGCAAGAAGCTGCAGGACGCGTTGGAGTTGACCGCCAGGGGTCACATCGAGGCCAAGGCCAAACTGGACAACTCCAAGCGTCGGCAGACGGCACTGACCGGCGAGTTGACGGCCGTCGAGGGTCGGCTGGTCGGGCTCAGCGCCCAGGTCGGTGAGGTGGCCGCGCAGTCGTACCGCGTCGGCCGGCTCAGCCCGGCGTCGATGTTGCTCAACACCGCCACGCCGCAGGCGTTCCTGCAACGCGCCAGCGACCTCGACATGATGGCCCAGCGGGACAGCAAGCGGCTGCGTGATCTCGTCGAGGCCCAGCAGCAGGCGCAGCAGGCCAAGGTCGCCATTGACTCCGAGGTCCGCGAGCAGCAGAAGCAGCTCGCCGTGATGGCGAAGAAGAAGAAGGAGGCCGAGGCGGCTCTCGCCGAGGTCAGCTCGGGCAGCAGCAACGGTTTCAGCGGCGGCAACTCCACCTCGGCGAAGCCGGCGCCGCGCAACTCGGACGGGTCCTGGCCGTCGGAATCCTGCTCGGTGAAGGACCCGACCACCTCCGGCTGCATCACCCCGCGCACCCTCAACGCGCTGAAGCAGACCCAGGCGGCCGGCTACAAGCGGCACGTCTCCTGCAAGCGTGAGGGCGGGGGCGGCGAGCACCCGAAGGGTCGCGCCTGTGACTTCTCGGCCGCCACCAACGGCTTCGAGGACCGCAACGCGACCGGCGGCGACAAGGCGTACGGGGACAGTCTGGCCGCCTGGCACGTGCGCAACGCCGACCGCCTGGGCGTGCTCTACGTGATCTGGTACCGGCAGATCTGGCATCCCGGCACCGGATGGCGCTCGTACAGCGGCAGCGGCAGTCCCGCCGCCAGCCACACGAACCATGTTCATCTCTCGATGTACTGACCCGGAGCAGCAGTTTCGCTGCGTACCATCGCGACGATGAGCTCCCCACCGTCCGACGTAGCGGCCCGACAGGCCTCGGCCGCGCCCGTGCCGATCACCGGCCGGGCGCTGCCCAACGGCCTGGCCGCCTTCCTGGTCTTCTTCTCCAGCGGCGCCGTGCTGGTGCTGGAGACCGTCGCGCTGCGCCTGGTCGGCCCCTACGTCGGGGTGACCCTCCAGGTGACCAGCTCGGTGATCGGCATCGCGCTGGCCGCGATCGCGTACGGGGCGTGGTCCGGTGGCTGGCTGGCCGACCGGCGTAACCCGCGTGGCCTGCTGGCACCGGCGCTGGTGCTGGCCGGCATCGCCACCGCGGTCACCCTGCCCGTCGTCCGGTACGCCGGTGAGGTGCTGCGCGGCGGCGCGGCCAGCGCCATCCTGCTGCTCGTCGCGTTGGCCGTGTTCGTGCCGGCCGCGCTGCTCGCCGCGGTCACCCCGCTGGTCGTGAAGCTCCAACTCGCCGACCTGCGCCGCACCGGTCAGGTCGTCGGCCGGCTGTCCGGCATCGGCACCCTGGGCGGCATCACCGCCACCCTGCTCACCGGGTTCGTGCTGGTCGCCGCCCTGCGCAGCACGGTGATCCTGTTGGCACTGGCGGTGGCGCTCGGGCTGGTCGGCATCGGCCTCGGCTGGTATCTGCGCCGGCAGGCGCCCACCGAGCTGCCCGGTCCGGCCCGGACCCGGGCCGCGCTGGCCGTGCTCGGCCTGGTCGGGGCGGGGCTGACCACCGTGGCACCGAACCCGTGCGACATCGAGACGGCGTACCACTGCGCCCGGGTCACGTCGGACCCGGACCGGCCCACCGGACGGACGCTGCTGCTCAACTCGGCCCAGCACTCGTACGTGGATCTCGCCGACCCGAAGCACCTGGAATACGCGTACACGAAGTGGATCGGAGCGGTCGCCGACGTCGCCGCGCCGACCGGTGAGCGGCTGGACGCGCTGCACCTGGGTGGCGGCGGGTTCACCGTGCCGGGCTACCTGACCGCCACCCGGCCGGGCACCGACAACGTGGTGTTCGAGATCGACGGTGGGCTGGTCGAGCTGGGCGAGCGCGAGTTGGGCGTACGCCCAGGCCCGGAGCTGCGGCCGGTGGTGGGCGACGCCCGGATGCTGGTGGCCGGCGAGCCGACGGACAGCCGCGACCTGGTGGTCGGCGACGCGTTCGGTCACCTGGTCGTGCCCTGGCACCTGGCCACCCGGGAGATGGCCGCCGAGGTTCGACGGGTGACCCGCCCCGGCGGTGTGTACGTGCAGAACGTCATCGACTACCCGCCGCTGCGGTTCATCCGCGCCGAGCTGGCCACGGTGGCCGCCGAGTTCGGGCACGTCGCGTTGATCGCGCCGCCGGAGGCGCTCGCCGAGGAGCGGGGTTCCAACTTCCTCATCGTCGGTTCCGACGCGCCGCTGCCGCTGGACGCCGTCCGGGCCCGGTTGGGCGAGGTGGACCCGAAGGTCAGCCTGCTGTCCGGCGCGGCGCTGACGGACTTCGTCGGCGGGGCCATGGTGTTGACCGACGACTACGCCCCGGTGGACCAACTGCTCGCCACCGCCTGAACGGGTGACAGCCCTGACCGATTCCGACACTCCAGGTGTAGGTTGGCCGCCCGTGGGCAACAACGGTGACCATGGGTGGGGACCGAAATGACGCGCAGCTGCTCGACGAGCGGTACCGGCTGATCGAGCAGCTCGGCGCGGGCGGCATGTCGGTGGTCTGGCGCGGCTACGACGAGGTGCTCGGCCGCCAGGTCGCGGTCAAGGTGCTGGCCTCCCGGTTGGCCAGCGACCGGGCCTTCCGGCACCGGATCCGGATCGAGGCGCAGGCCGCCGCGCGGCTCTGCCACCCCAACATCACCAACGTGTACGACTATGGCGAGTCCGATCAGGTCGGTCTGACCGTGCCGTACGTGGTGATGGAGCTTGTCGACGGTGCTTCGCTGGCCAGCCGGCTCGGCCGGGAGAGTCAGCTGCCGTGGCGCGAGGCGGTGACCATCGGCGCGGAGGTCAGCTCGGCGCTGGCCACCGCGCACGCCCGCGGTGTGGTGCACCGCGACGTCACCCCGGGCAACGTGATGCTCACGTCGACCGGCGTCAAGGTGGTCGACTTCGGTATCTCCGCGCTGGTGGGGGAGAGCGAGAAGGGGCCGGACGGCGCGCTGCTCGGCACACCCGCGTACCTCGCCCCGGAGCGGTTGGACAACGGCCAGGTCTCACCGGCCACCGACGTGTACGCCGTCGGGCTGCTGCTCTACCGGATGCTCACCGGCCGGCTGCCGTGGCAGGCCAGCACGACCACCCAGATGCTGCGGGCGCACATGTACAACGACCCGGACCCGATGCCCACCGTCCCAGGGCTGCCCGACGAGGTGACCGACCTGGTGCGGCGCTGCCTGGCCAAGCAGCCCGTCGATCGGCCGGCGACGGCCGAGCTGGCCCGGACCCTCGCCGAGGCGGCCGGGACGCTGGTGCCGGTCTCGCCGGCCGCCGGGCCACTGGACCCGGCCGCGCTGGCCAGCGCGGGCACCACGATCCTGCCCTGGTCCGCGGCGACCGACGCGTTGCCACTGTCGCGTACCCGTAACCGCACCCACCGGGAGCAGCGACGTCGGCGGCGGGTGGAGGCCGGGGTGGCCGCCGTCGGCGTCATCGCGGTCACCGGAGCAATGTGGGGGTTCACCTCACGCAGCCCGGCCAGCGGCGGCGACCGGCCGACCACCGAGGCCCGGATGAGCCTGCCGAAGGCGGCGCCCTGCGAGGTGACGTACGCGCTGCGTACCGACTCCGGCAAGGACTTCGCCGCCGAGCTGACCCTGACCAACAGCGGCGACCAGGAACTGCGGGACTGGACGATGAGCTTCACCTTTCCCGGGCAGCAGGCGGTGACGAAGGCGGATCCGACGCCGGTGCAGCAGCAGGGGAGGACGGTGCTGATCCGACCGACGGCCCAGCGCACCACGCTTGCGCCCGGTGCGGCCGAGAAGGTCACCCTGGCCGGGAAGTACAGCGGGGCGAACCCGCTGCCGGTGGAGTTCCGGCTCGGCGACTCGATCTGTGGCGTGCGGGTTTCCGGGGTGGCCGGCACGGCTCCGTCCACCGCCCCGCCGAGCAAGGCGGCGCCGCCGAAGGCCCCGACCGCCGGCGGCTCCGGCCCTGGCAAGGGCGCGACGAAGGCCAAGCCCGAGAAGCCCGGCAAGGGCAAGGGGCCGGGTGGTGGTTCGGGAAAAGCGGGAAAGTAACCAGGGGTGAGGGGAAGGGGCACGGTGGTCGGAAGAAGTGACGGTCAACGCCGTCCCGCGAACCGCTGGATCTGGTCGATCCCACCCTCCACGACGAGCACCCCACCCTGGGCGAGTGCGGTGTCGTCCGAGGCGTACCGGAAGCGTTCGCCCGGCAGTTTGGCACCGACGACGCGTATCCCGTAGCGCTCCTGCGGTCGTAGGTCGAGCAGGGTACGCCCGACCAGGGACTCCGGCACCCGGACGGTGGCGATGGCGAAGTCGTCGTCGAACTCGATGAAGTTCAGCAGCTGGCTGACGATCAGGTGCGCAACCCGGTCCCCGGTCTCCGCCTCCGGGAAGATCACGTGATGCGCGCCCACCGACGACAGGATCTTGGCGTGTTTCTGCGAGGTCGCCCGGGCCCAGACCTGGGGCAGGCCCAGCTCGACCAGTGCCAGCACCGTGAGCACGCTTGCCTCCACCGAGGCCCCGATGGCCACCACCGCCCGTCCGAAGCTGGCGACGTCGAGCTGGCGCAGCGCCCCTTCCTCGGTCGCGTCGGCCTGGACCACCCGGTCGAGCTGCGCCGACCAGCGCTGCACCTGCTCCGGGTTGCGGTCGACGGCCAGCACCTCGTGGTGCATCCGGGTGAGTGACCCGGCCAGGTGGCAGCCGAACCGGCCCAACCCGATCACCACGACGCTGCCGCTGTCCGTTCGTCTAGCCGACACGGCACCCCTCCTCACTAACCGACAATGGGTTGTTCCTGGGGATAGCGGTAGAGCCGGCGTCGGGTGTTCAGGGCGATCGCCGACCCGAGGGTGAGCGTCCCGACCCGGCCGATGAACATCAGCACGGTCAGGGCCAGTTGGCCGCCAGCCGGCAGTTCGGCGGCCAGACCGACGGTCAGACCGGTGGTACTGAACGCGGAGGTGATCTCGAACAGCGCCCCGACGAAGCGAACGCCCTCGGTGAGCAGCAGCAGCGCCATCGTCCCGGCCGCTACCAGCGCGACACTGAGCAGCGCCACGGTGACCGCTTGGCGCTGGCTGGCGGTGGCCACTCGACGGTGCCCGATGGTCACGTCGGGCTCGCCGCGCAGTTCCGCCCGGATGGTGAACGCCAGCAGGAAGAACGTGGAGACCTTGATGCCGCCGGCCGTGCTGGCGCTGCCGCCACCGATGAACATCAGCACGATCAGCAGGGGATAGCTCTCCTCCTGGAGGGCCGCGATGTTCAGGACGCTGAAGCCGCCGGTGCGGCTCAACGCGATCTGGGTGAACGACGCGAGCATCTTGCCCGGTACGTCGTACTGGCCGATCGTTCTCACGTTGGTCCACTCGGCGGCGAGCAGACCGGCGAAGCCGATCAGGAGCAGCGCCGCGCTGCCCCAGATGGTCAGCTTGGTCGCCACCGCCCAGTGCGCCGGCTGGCGCCACTCGTGAACCGCCTCGAACAGCGCGGGAAACCCGAGCCCGCCGATGATCGCGCCGACCGCCAGGGGCAGCGACACCCACGGGTCGCGGCTGAAGGCCAGCAGGCCGTTCGAGTAGAGTGCGAATCCGCCGTTGTTGAACCCCTGCACGGCGTGGAAGACACCCGACCAGAGGGCCCGCCCGGGTGGGTAGTCGTAGGCCAACCAGAGCCGACCGGCGATCAGTGCGGTCATCACCGTCTCGCAGGCGAAGACGGTCAGCGCGATCCGGCGTAGCAGGCGGCGCACGTCGCCGATGCCGAACTCCGCCGTCTCAGCCTGCACGAGCAGCCGGTTGCGCAGCCCGAGGTGGCGCGAGACCACGAGGATGGCCAGCGCGGCGGCGGTGAGGATGCCGAGACCGCCGAACTGGGTGAGCAGGGTGATCACCAGCAGGCCCCAGCCGGACCAGTAGTGGGGGGTGTCGGTGATCGCCATTCCCGTCACCGACACCGCCGAGGTGGCGGTGAACAGCGCGGTGACCAGGGGCGGACGCTGGTGTTCGGCGGTCGCCCAGCGTGCCATGAGCAACCCGGTACCGAGCAGGATCGGCACCAGGAACGCGAACGGCACCAGCCGCACGGGGTTGCGGAAAAACCGGCGCACCAGA
Source organism: Micromonospora sp. NBC_01638 (assembly GCF_045209745.1). NCBI lineage: Bacteria > Bacillati > Actinomycetota > Actinomycetes > Micromonosporales > Micromonosporaceae > Micromonospora > Micromonospora sp. NBC_01638. Next base: position 1,608,481 of record NZ_CP109273.1, on the reverse strand, counting down.
CAATCTTCCTGCTCCGCGTGGGCGTCGGAGTGGGAACGCCCATTCCGGAGATTCACCTGCCGGCCAGTCGTCGACCAACTCCCGGCCAATCGCGGACGGTCTGCTGAAGGGCGATCCCCGACGACAGGAGATGGCGTTGCGACGTACCCTCTCGACTCTCGGCGTGGCCGGCGCACTGCTCGCCGCCGCCGTGGCCGTGCCCACCATGGCCGCCGCCGGCCCCTCGACCGGCGCGGACCGCACCCGGGCGAACGACCGCCCGATCGTGATCGGTCACCGAGGCGCCAGCGGCTACCGGCCGGAGCACACCCTTCAGGCGTACCGGCTGGCGATCCGGATGGGCGCCGACTACATCGAGCCAGACCTCGTGTCCACCTCCGACGGCGTCCTGGTCGCCCGGCACGAAAACGAGATCTCCGGCACCACCGACGTGTCGACGCACCCGGAGTTCGCGGCCCGTAAGGCGACGAAGACCATCGACGGTGTCGCCGTGACCGGCTGGTTCACCGAGGACTTCACCCTGGCCGAGCTGAAGACGCTGCGGGCCAAGGAGCGACTGCCGCAGGTCCGCGTGGCGAACACCGCCTTCGACGGTCGCTTCGAGGTGCCCACCCTTCAGGAGGTCATCGACCTGGTCCGGACCGAGGGGCGGACACGGGGCCGCACCATCGGCATCTACCCGGAGACCAAGCACCCGAGCTACTTCACCTCGATTGGCCTGCCGTTGGAGGAGCCGCTGCTCCGAGTGCTGCGCCAGAACAAGCTGGACCGCAAGAACTCGCCGGTCTTCATCCAGTCGTTCGAGACGGCCAACCTGCGTCGGCTGAGCCGGCTCACCGACGTGAAGCTGATCCAGTTGCTCGACGCCACCGGCCGCCCGTACGACTTCACCGTCGCCGGCGACAACCGCAGCTACCAGGACCTCGCCAAGCCGACCGGGCTGAAGTGGATCGCCGGGTACGCCGACGGCATCGGAGCGAACAAGAACCTGATCGTGCCCCGCGACGCCGCCGGCGCCCTGCTCGCCCCGACCAACGTGGTACGCGACGCGCACCGGGACGGGCTGCTCGTGCACTCCTGGACGTTCCGTGCGGAGAACCAGTTCCTCCCCGTGGACTTCCGGATCGGCACCGACCCCAACGCGCGTGGCGACATCACCGCCGAGTACGAACTCTTCCTCGGCCTGGGCCTGGACGGCGTCTTCAGCGACCACCCGGACACCGCCGTCGCCGCCCGCGCCGGCCTCGCCGGGAACTGACCCCTCCGCCCGTCGGCGGGAACCTGCCCGCCGAGCCGACCTCGGCCCGGAGCTGATCCGCTCCGAGCCGACCGCCGGGCCGATCACGCCCGGCCCATCCGCTGGCCCGTCGTCCACCACCCGGACGGCGGGCCAACGGCGTTTCGGTCCGCGTCGCGTCGACGCGCACGGCCGCAGCGAAGGCACGATCGCGCTCGATAGAGGAAGTGGTGGTGTCACAAGGCCGCCAAGGCCACTACATCAATGATCGGGCGCGATCTTGGGAGGGTGAGGTGGGGCCAGCAGCTGCGTGCTTCGCGACGCACGGTTGGCTGCCCCGAAAGGGCAGAACCTGACGGGCCGACACGCCGCGCAACCCTTCCCATGCGTACGGTTGTTCGACAGTATTGTCGCGTCGAGTGGAAGGAGCGGCGCATGGCGGACAAAAGCGCCATCGAGTGGACGGAAGCAACCTGGAATCCCACTACAGGTTGTGACCGCATCTCGTCGGGGTGCGACAACTGCTATGCGATGACTCTCGCGAAGCGCCTGAAGGCCATGGGCTCGGCCAAGTATCAGACCGATGGCGACCCCCGCACCTCTGGGCCGGGATTCGGGGTTGCGATCCACCCGGACGCCCTCGATATCCCGCGACGCTGGCGTGATCCTCGAACAGTCTTCGTCAACTCGATGTCTGACCTGTTCCACGCGAGGGTTCCTCTCACGTACGTGCAGCAGGTCTTCGACGTCATGCGTGAGACGCCGCGTCACACCTTCCAAGTGCTGACGAAGCGCGCATCTCGGCTCGCCAAGGTTGCTCATGATCTGGACTGGCCGGCAAATGTCTGGATGGGGGTGAGCGTCGAAGACGACAGCCAGAGATCTCGGATCGACTTCCTTCGGCAGGTGCCGGCGGCGGTTCGCTTCATCTCGGCCGAGCCGCTGCTCGGCCCGTTGCCGCAGCTCGACCTCGCTGGGATGGACTGGTTGATCGCGGGGGGTGAGTCGGGTCAGGGCTGTCGCCCGATGGATGGCTCCTGGGTCGCGGACCTGCGCGACCAATGCGATCGGGCGGGGACTGCCTTCTTCTTCAAACAGTGGGGTGGCCGCACACCCAAGGCCGGTGGGCGCCTACTCGATGGTCGCACCTGGGATGAGATGCCAACGCCTCGCCTGCCCGCTGCCGCCTAATTGCGGCCGGTCGGCCTCGTCGGGGTTTCACCTTCTCAGAGTTGCCGGATGGGATTCTTCCAGAAGTCCCCGACGCCGCTGTGGTCGATCAGACCTTGACTGTGCAACGACTTGACTGCGTACCGCGCATGACGCGTCCACGCCTGGCCAAGAACTCCCTGATAGACCTCGGGCACTCGCTCCGCGAGCTGGACCGGGTTCGATTCCGCAAGCAGCCGGACGATGTTCCGCTCAACAACTTGCGCCACCCGCGGTAGGGCGCTGTTCACATGTGCCGGCCGATCGAAGGGAAGTGACCCAAACAGGGTGTCCTGGCTCATCTGGCTTTTGTAACGGGCTTCCTCTAGGTCCACGCCAGCTTGCCCCACGGCGTCGGCGAAGTGCCAAGCGCCTTCCGTGTGTCTCGTGAACAGCATCAGGACATACTTCGGCGAGAGTTCCGGGCGCGGTCGGACCGGCATAGTGATCGCGCTATAGCTCGTTCCCGTGGTCAACCGTTTCTCGTACTCTGCGCCCACTTTGAGAGCTACCTCGGTCGCGGTCTCCTCATCGCCATCACCGTTGACCCGGGCAAAGTGGTCCTGCCACCAGTCATCGCCGAGGAATCTCGTGAGGTGGTCGGCCGTCTTCTGCTCAGCAGAAGGCAGCCGGTCGCCCCGGGAGCGCGCTACTTGAACCGCTCGTCCCATCCTCGCGATAGCAGAGATGCTGAAGTGAAGTAGAACCTCCGTCGGCGGCGAAGGGGGTCGACCGAGCAGCCCTGAGCGCACGAGACCGAAGTCAAGCGCAAGACCAAACGGATCGAGGAAGGCAAAGAGTGAAGCCTGACGAGCAACCGAGAGGACCTCTGGCAGATGATCTGCCACGTCGCCCTGCCGGAGAATGCGCCTCGTTGAGCCTCCGCGCTGCTCCAGAACCCGCTGCAGGTTCGCGAAGTGGGAAGGATTTTTCTCCACGAAGAAGAGCAAGACGCTCCGAAAGCTCCTGACCGTGTCGGCACACCGGGACAGAAGCAGCGGCGATCCTTCCTCCCCTTCCTCCTCGTACTCGCCTCGTCCGGCGTAGCCATCGAGGAAGACGACTGGTTTGCCCTGGCCGGTCTTGGAAGCGAAGACGACCGGGTAACGCTTCAGGATGCCGTGCTTGAGCACGGCGGCAGCCTTGCGGGATCGGAAGAAGTCGTCGTTCGCCGACACCGGATCTCCTTCGCATCACCAGTAGTGATGTGAAGGTAGCGAAGAGTGCGGTCGATTTTCGTCCTGGTGTTCGCGCAGAGCTGGGTCCGGGAGTTCGTCATGCCGTTCACCAGCCGTAATGGCCGACGAGTGGTGGTTCAGGGGCAGGCCGTGTCCTCGATCTGACAGTCGGACGAGTCAATCCCGTGGGTGCTCGGCTACGTAGGTGCCGCGGCCGGGCTGGCCGGTGATCAGCTCGCGGTCGTGAAGGAGCGAGAGCGCCCGTGAGGCTGTGTTCATGTGCACGGCATAGGTCTCGGCGAGTTCCCGGGTGGACGGCAGCTTGTCGCCCGGCTTCAGTTCACCGCTCTTGATCTTCGCGGCAATCTCGTTGGCGATGCGACGATATGGGGCTTCTGCTGTGGGCATGGTGAGGACTCCGGTCGGTTCGGCGTCTTCGATCATGCCGGCCTACACCAGTTACTGCAACAGGCTGTGGTGTCGCTGCTTCGCAGGGTCGACCTACACAAGTATTTGGGGTAGGTTACTGATGTCCGGCTCCGCTTGGTTCGGCAAACCCTCGGGGTTGCGGGCGTGAGGTGGGCTCCGCGTTCGTACCGCCGACGAGGGCTGCGGGCGTGGGGCCGGGCGGTCCGTGTGCGTCCCCTACCCGCACACCGGGCCTCCCTCCAGGCTGACATGTTGGGAAAGGCGGTGGTCGCGCGCATGGCGAGGGATCGGTTCGTGGTGCATCTGCCGGTGGTTGCGGCAGACCTGCCGGGCGCGCTGCGCTTCGCTCGGGCGATCACCCGGGCGCTGGGTTTCCTCGCCGACGTGGACCGGGCCGAGACGACGGTGTCCGAGGAGGATGCTCAGTGCGTACGTCATAGGGTCTTCTGCGACAGCCTGCTCGACGGTCGACGGCGCTGCCCGCGCGCGGCGGCCCATGACGGTCCCTGTGGTTGACCGATCGGGGCAGATGGGGCGAGGCGACACAGACCTCGGGTGGTCCGTGGAGGCTCAGGCCATCGGGAGCGCCGGCTCTCCGGTGACCGTGCGGCCCGTTGTAACCCCCGGCCACCCCAATCCTGTTACTTGTGTGTTTCTGCCACATAGCTCGTGGGTGACGTCACTTCTAGCGTGAGCCGACACGAAGAAGTTCTCTCCCTCCGAGTCCTCATGTGGAGTCGCAATGACGGTCCGGACGACGCGGCGGGTGTTCCTCTCCGCCGCCACGATGATGGCCGCGGCGCTGGCCGCCACGGCCTGTGGCAGCCCGCAGGACACCGCCACCGGCGGCGGCGACAGCGCCGCCCCGGTCAAGGTCGGCCTGGTGTACTCCCAGTCGGGAGCCCTGGCCAGTTATGGAAAGCAGTACATCGAGGGTTTCAAGGCGGGGCTCGACTTCGCCACCAAGGGCACCGGCAAGGTCGGTGACCGGAAGATCGAGCTGACCGAGGTCGACGACGCGGGCGACCCGGCCAAGGCGGTCTCCGCGGCGAAGGACCTGATCGGCAAGGGCACGAAGATCATCGCCGGCTCCACCGCATCCGGCGTGGCGCTCCAGGTCGCTCCGATCGCGGCGCAGAACAAGGTCCTGTTCATCTCCGGCCCGGCTGCCACCGACGCGGTGACCGGAGCGAACAAGTACACGTTCCGCTCGGGCCGGCAGTCCTACCAGGACGTGGTGACCGCCAAGTCGTTCATCGGTGACCCGGCCGGTAAGAAGGTCGTGGTCTTCGCTCAGGACGGCGCGTTCGGCGACGCCAACGAGGCGGCCGTCAAGGCCGTCATCGGTGGCGCGGGCGCCACCGTGAGCAGCGTCCGGGCCCCGGCCAGCGCCAGCGAGTTCACCCCGTTCGCCAGCCAGATCAAGGCGGCCAAGCCGGACCTGCTCTTCGTGGCCTGGGCCGGCACCACCGCCTCCGCCATGTGGCAGACCCTCGACCAGCAGGGCGTGCTCTCGTCCACCACGGTCGTCACCGGCCTGGACATTCGCGCCTCGTGGCCGACCTTCGGCGCTGCCGGCGCGAAGATCTCCTTCCTGTCGCACTACTTCGACGGTGCCAGTGACACCGAGGCCAGCAAGGCGCTGAAGGCCAAGGTCTCCACCATCGACCTGTTCCACCCGGACGGCTTCGCCGCCGCCCAGATGGTGGTCCGTGCGGCCCAGGAGGGCGGGGACGACGTCGACAAGATGGTCACCGCTCTGGAGGGCTGGAGCTTCGACGGGGTCAAGGGCAAGATGACCATCCGGGCTGCCGACCACGCGCTGCTCCAGCCGATGTTCCAGGCCAAGCTGACCGGCAGCGGCACCGCCTTCACAGCGACCGCGCAGAAGAGCCTCACCGGTGACGAGACCGCGCCACCGGCCGTGGCCATGAAGGGCTGACCCATGCTCGCCACCCGCGGTCTGACCTGGCGGATCGGTGAGGTCGCCATCGTCGACAGCGTCTACCTCGATCTCGCACCGGGGGAGTTCCTGGGCGTGATCGGGCCGAACGGCGCCGGCAAGACCTCATTGTTCAACCTGATCACTGGCCTGCGCCGGGCCACGGAGGGCCGGGTCACCCTGGATGGGCAGGACATCGGGGGGCTCCCGCCGCACCGGCGGGCGCGCCTCGGGTTGGGCCGTACCTTCCAGGCGTCCTCGGTCTTCGGCTCGCTCAGCGTGCGGGAGAACGTCCGGCTCGCCGTGCAGGCGCACCGCGGGGGCTCGATGGCACTGTGGCGGCGGGCGGCGGCCGACCGGGAGGTCGCCGTCGCCGCCGACACGGCGCTCGACCGGGTCGGTCTCGCCCACCGGGGTACGGCGTTGGCCGGCACCCTGGCCCACGGCGAGAAGCGCAAACTGGAGATCGCCCTGCTGCTCGCGGGTGAACCGCGGGTGATGCTGCTGGACGAGCCGATGGCCGGGGTCAGCGCCGAGGACGTGCCCGAACTGGTGGCCGTCATCAAGTCGTTGACCGGCGACAGCGGCCGGGCGGTGCTGATGGTCGAGCACCACATGGACGTCATCCTCGAACTGGCCGACCGGATCGCCGTCATGCACCACGGCGCGCTGCTGGCCTGCGACACCCCGGAGACGGTGATGGCCAACCCCACGGTGCAAGAGGCCTACCTGGGGGAGTCGCTCTGATGGAACCGATCCTCACCGTGGAGGAACTGTCGGTCCGGATCTCCGGGCTGCACATCCTCCAGGGGGTGTCCTTCACGGTCGCCCCGACCGGCGTGACCGTCCTGCTCGGCCGCAACGGCGTCGGCAAGACCACCACGTTGCGCGCGATCGTCGGCCTCACCCCGCCCGCCGGGGACGTCCGCGGCACCATCCGGATGGGCGCGGAGAGCCTGCTGGCCCGGCCCACGCACCGGCTGGTTCGCGGCGGGCTCGGCTACGTGCCCGAGGACCGGTGCGTGTTCGCCGGCCTCACCGTCGCCGAGAACCTGCGGCTCGCCGAGCGGCGCGGCACCAGCCCGGCGTACGACAAGGTTTTCGCGCTCTTCCCCGAGTTGGACCGGCGCGGACGGCAACGGGCCGGCTCGCTCTCCGGCGGGCAGCAGCAGATGCTCGCGATCGGCCGGGTGTTGCTCAACGACAACCGGCTGCTGCTGGTCGACGAGCCGACCAAGGGGTTGGCGCCGAAGGTGGTGACCGAGGTGGCCGAGGTGCTGGAACGGGTCGCGGAGTCGGTGCCGGTGCTGCTCGTCGAGCAGAACCTGGCAGTGGTGCGCCGGCTGGCCCGTGACGCGGTCGTGCTGGCCGCCGGCAAGGTGGCCTGGACCGGCGACGCCCGTGAGCTGCTGCTGGAGACCGCGCTGACCAGGTCGCTGCTCGGCGTCGGCTCGGCGGAGGCGCACGCGCCGAGCGCGAGGAGTGAGCCTGCGAGCCCCGCAGTCGCGAAGAAGGGCCAGCACTGATGGGCACCGTGATCCTGTTGACGTTGACCGGGCTGGGCCTGGCGGCGCTGTACTTCCTGGTCGCCTCCGGCCTGTCCCTGGTCTTCGGTCTGGCCGACGTGCTCAACTTCGCGCACGGGCTGTTCCTCGGCGTGGGCGCGTACGGCACCTGGTGGGCGGCGGGCAACCTGCCGGGCGCCGGTGGCGACGGGTTCGGTTTCGTGATCGCGGTCGCCTTCGGGGTGGCTGCCGGCACGCTGGTGGCGATCCTGGTCGAGCTGGTGCTGATCCGCCCGCTCTACTCCCGCACCATCGAACAGGTGCTGGTCACCGTCGGTCTGTCCCTGGCCGGGGTGGCGCTTCTGCAGGCCACCTGGGGTGCGGACGCCCGGCCGTTTCCGCGTCCGGACTGGACCCGGCAGGTGACCGGGATCCTCGGCGCGCAGGTGCCCAACGGGGGCCTGTTGCTGATCATCGCGGCGGTGCTGGTGCTCGGTGCGATCCTGGCGTTCCTGCGCTGGACCCGGTATGGCCTGGTGATCCGGGCCGGGGTGGAGAACCGGGAGATGGTGACGGCGCTCGGCATCGACGTGCGCAAGGCGTTCACGCTGGTCTTCGCGATCGGTGGGGCGGCTGCCGCGCTGGCCGGTGCGCTCGGTGGGGTCTACTTCGGCACCGTGTCGCCCGGGCAGGGCGGCTCGCTGCTGATCTTCGCGTTCATCGTGGTGGTGATCGGCGGGATGGGCTCGGTGGTCGGCTCCGCGTACGCGGCGGTCGTGGTCGGGCTGGTGCAACAGTTCGTCAACTACTACGGCACGTCCGGGCTCGGCGACATCTGCGTGGTCGGGCTGCTGGCCGTGGTGCTGCTGCTGCGCCCGCAGGGCATCGCCGGAAAGGTGGCAACGGCATGACGCTCCTCGATGTGACCCCGGCACCGGCACCCACCGCGCCGCAACCGAGCCGTGTGCACCGGCTCCGCCCGTTCCTGCCGCTGGTCGCGCTGGTGGTGCTGGCGATCCTGCCGTACTCGACGATCTCCCTGCCGGGGATCTTCGAGGGGCCGGTCAACTCACCCGGCACCCTGCAACTGCTCGCCATCTGCCTGATCTTCGGCGGGTTGGCCGCCGGGTACGACCTGCTCTTCGGTCGGACCGGGATGCTCTCCTTCGGGCACGCGCTCTATTTCGCCGCCGGCGTGTACGGCACCGACATCCTGGTCACCCGGGCCGGCCTGCCGCTCTGGCAGGCGGCGTTGCTGACCATCACCGGCGGCACGATCCTCGCCGCGCTGCTCGGCGCGGTGGCGCTGCGGACCGTGGGCATCGCGTTCGCCATGGTCACGTTGGCGTTCGCCCAGGTCGGGGCGATCCTGGTCGCACGCGATTTCGGTGGGTTCACCGGAGGCGAGGAGGGCCTGCCACTGGACGTGTCCGGCCTGCCCGCCGGGCTGGTGGGGGTGACGAACACGGTCAACCTGTACTGGCTGGCGCTGGCGTACCTGACGCTGGTGGTCTTCGTGGTGCACCGGGTGAGCGGTTCGCCGACCGGGCGGGTGCTCGCTGGGCTGCGCGACGACGAGCGGCGGATCGGCGTGCTCGGGTTGGATCCGTACCGCTACAAGCTGGTGGCGTTCACCCTGGCCGGCGGGCTGGCGTCGGCGGGCGGGGTGGTCTACGTCCTGATCGTCGGCGGCGCGTCGCCGCACATCACGTCCTCCGAGCTGACCCTGTCGCTGCTGGTCATGGTGGTGCTCGGCGGGCCGGGCACCCGGTGGGGGCCGGTGCTCGGCGGTGTCCTCTACATGTACCTGGACCACCGGCTCACCGCCTTCGGCGCCTCCGACGCGGTCGACAACCTGCCGGCCGTCCTCAGCCGCCCGCTGAGCCAGCCCCTGTTCGTCCTGGGCACGGTGTTCATCCTGGCCGTCTACTTCTTCCCAGGAGGTCTGACCAGCCTGGCCCCCCGCCTGTCCCACCTAACTCGATCCCTCCACTGACCCCGCCCCGCCCTCCCCCCTCGGTCACCCCGTCGATCATGAGGTTGTTGCCGCGACACGCCGTGCTGGATGTCGCTAATTTCATGATCGACGGGTTCTGCACCCGGGGATGACGTGCGGCGCTGGTAGAAATGCCGGATGGAGCGGGAACAGCGGGGGTCAGTACGGGAGCGGGCCGAGGCGGTGCTGCGCCGGCTGGCCGGTGACCACGCCCGGCTGCGCGAGGATCAGTGGCGGGCAATCGAGGCGCTCGTCGTCGACCGGCGGCGGGTGCTCTGCGTGCAGCGGACCGGTTGGGGCAAGTCGGCCGTGTACTTCGTCGCCACCGCCCTGCTGCGCGAGGGCGGCGAGCACGGCCCGACCGTCATCGTGTCGCCGCTGCTGGCGCTGATGCGCAACCAGGTCGAGGCGGCCGCCCGAGCCGGTATCCGAGCCCGCACGATCAACTCGGCGAACCTCGACGAGTGGGACGAGATCACCGCCGAGATCCAGACCGGAGCGGTGGACGTGCTCCTGATCAGCCCGGAGCGGCTGAACAACCCGGACTTCCGCGACGGTGTGCTGCCGAAACTGGCCGCGACCACCGGACTGCTGGTGGTCGACGAGGCGCACTGCGTCTCCGACTGGGGGCACGACTTCCGGCCGGACTACCGGCGGCTGCGGACGTTCCTCGCCGAGTTGCCCGAGCGCACCCCCGTGCTCGCCACCACCGCCACCGCCAACGCCCGGGTCACCCAGGACGTGGCGGAGCAGTTGGGCGACGCCCTCATCCTGCGCGGCACCCTGGACCGCGAGTCGCTGCGTCTCGGCGTACTCGACCTGCCCACCCCGGCGCACCGGCTGGCCTGGCTCGCCGACCACCTGGACCAACTGCCCGGCTCGGGCATCGTCTACACGCTGACCGTGGCGGCAGCAGGGGAGGCGGCCGAGTTCCTGCGCTCCCGGGGTTACCCGGTGGCCTCGTACACCGGGCAGTCCGACGACGCCGACCGGCGCGCGGCCGAGCAGGACCTGCTCGACAACAAGATCAAGGCGTTGGTCGCCACCAGCGCGCTCGGCATGGGCTTCGACAAGCCCGACCTGGGCTTCGTCGTCCACCTCGGCGCGCCGCCCTCGCCGATCGCGTACTACCAGCAGGTCGGCCGCGCCGGCCGTGCCGTCGAGCACGCGGAGGTGCTGCTGCTGCCCGGAGTCGAGGACGCCGCGATCTGGCGCTACTTCGCCTCACTGGCGTTCCCACCGGAGCAGCAGGTCCGGGCCGTGCTGGCCGCCCTGCACACCGACCGCCCGCTCTCCACCCAGGCCCTCGAACCACTTGTCGACCTGCGCCGGGCCCGGTTGGAGCTGATGCTCAAGGTGCTCGACGTGGACGGCGCGGTCCGCCGGGTGCGCGGTGGTTGGCTCGCCACCGGCGAGCCCTGGGTCTACGACGAGACCCGGTTGCGCCGCGTCGCCGAGGCACGCACCGTCGAGCAACAGGCCATGCGGGAGTACGCGACCACGTCCGACTGCCGGATGCGGTATCTACGGGAGTGTCTGGACGACACCGGGGCGGCCGACTGCGGCCGGTGCGACAGGTGCGCCGACCCGCTCTTCGCCGCCGACGTGTCGACGGCCGCGCTCACCGCCGCGCAGACCTTCCTGGGTCGACCCGGCGTGGAGATCGCGCCGAAGAAGCTCTGGCCGACCGGGCTCGACGCGGTGGGCGTACCTCTCAAGGGCCGGATCGCCCCCGCGGAGCAGGCGCTGCCAGGCCGTGCCGTCGGGCGCCTCTCCGACCTGGGTTGGGGTGGCCGACTGCGTGACCTCGTCGGCCCGGAAGCGCCGGACGCACCGGTGCCCGACGACGTCGCCGGCGCGGTGGTGGAGGTGCTGAAGGCGTGGGCGCACGGCGACGCCCCGTGGCCTCGTCGGCCGGTGGCGGTGGTCGCGGTCGGTTCCCGGCGGAGGCCCCGGCTGGTCGGCTCGCTCGCGGAGCGGATCGCCGCCGTGGGTCGACTGCCGCTGCTCGGCGAGGTCACCCCGACCGGTCCGGGCGGCCCAGCCGGGCCGCGTGGCAACAGCGCTCAGCGGGTACGCGCGCTGCACGACACCTTCACCGTGCCGGCCGACCTGGCCGACGCCCTGGCTGGCCTGGACGGCCCGGTGCTGCTCGTCGACGACCTGATCGACTCGGGCTGGACGATGACGCTGGTGGCCCGGGCACTGCGCCGGGCCGGCGCAGCCGACGTGCTCCCGCTCGCCCTCGCCGTGGCCGGCTGACCCACTCCCGTTCGCCGGTGGTCGGGTCCGTTGCCGTTCGCGGCGGTCGGGGCGGTTGGCCGGTTGGTCTGCTGTCGTTCGGGGCGTTCGGGGCGTTCGGGGCGGTTGGTCGCGCGGGGCGTTCGGGGCGTTCGGGGCGTTCGGGGGCGGTTGGTCGCGCGGGCTCGCCTTTGCGGTGCTGTCTGCGCCCGGTCGGGCGGAAAGTTCCCGGGCACCGCCGAATGCGACGGGCGCCACGCCGTCCGGGCGTCGGCCTGGAGTGGCACGACGCGCCGGTACCGTGGGTGCCATGACCGACCAGCAGCCCGTCACCCGCGCCTACGCCGTCACGGGCACGACCGCCGTCGACGAGGCCGGCTACGCGCTGGGCGCCGGCGGTGCCTGACCAGATCTCCGCCGCGCCGGACCGGAGCACGCTCCGGCTGGCGCTGGTGGTCGGCGGGCTGGTGCTGGCGGTGCTGCTGGGCTTCGGCCTCGGCCGGCTGAACGCCAACGGTGCCGCCACCACCGGCAGCCCGTCGTTGGCGGCCCAGCACACCGACCCACCGGGCATCGGGCCGCACAACCATGGCACCGCCATGGGCACCGATCAGGGCGCGGCCATCGAGTCGGGCGGCCTGGCGGTCAGCTCAGCCGGGTTCACCCTGGCCCCCCTGGCCACCGAGTTCACGGCCAATCACCCCGGTCAGCTCCGCTTCCAGGTGCGCGACGTGCAGCGCCGGCCGGTCACCCGCTTCGCCGTCGTGCACGACAAGCCGATGCACCTCATCGTCGTCCGCCGGGACCTAAGCGGCTACCAGCACCTGCATCCCACCATGGCGGCGGACGGCACCTGGTCGGTGCCGTTGACCCTCGCGCAGCCCGGCGTCTGGCGCGCGTACGCCGACTTCACCGTCGTCGCCGACAACGGCGCGCAGACCGCGGTGACCCTCGGCACGGACCTGGTCGCGCCGGGCGGCTACCAGCCCCGTTCGCTGCCGGGTCCGGCCACCTCGACGACCGTGGACGGGTTCACCGTCGGCTACCAGGGCACTCCGCAGGCCGGGGCGACCGTGCCGCTGACCTTCCGGGTCGACGGCGCGGGCGGTGCCGCCCCGCTGGAGCGTTACCTCGGGGCGTACGGGCACCTGGTGGCGTTGCGCGAGGGCGACCTCGGCTACCTGCACGTGCACCCGGAGCCGGAACTGGTGGACGGTCAGGTCAAGTTCTGGCTGACCACCCCCAGCCCAGGCCGCTACCGCCTCTACCTCGACTTCCAGGTAGGAGCCGACGTCCACACCGCCGAATTCACCCTCACCGTCCCCTGACCTCCACCCGTCCGCCTGTCCGCCCACCCTGCCCGACCCCGGTTGATCATGAAGTTATTGCCTCTTCCCGCGGCGTGTCATGGCAATAACTTCATGATCAACGCGCGAGGAGGGTGGGGTCAGCTGGCGCGGCGGATGGGGCGGCGGGCCAGGTAGCGGAGCAGGTCGCGGATGTGGTGCTTCTCCTCGGCGGGGACCGTGGGGTCGGCCAGCCGGTCCAGGATGACCCGGACGTCCGCCTCGACCGGGCCGTCGTCGTGGCGCCGACGAGGCGTGGGGCCGGCGTCGGGCAGCCCGAGCGCCCGGAACGCGGCCGCCACCGGCAGATCCAGGGCCGCACAGAAGCCCCGAACTTTGGCCAACTCGGGATAATCCTGCCAGTCTCCGGCCAGCCAGCGGAACACGGTGGAGCGACCCACGCCCGTGTGCGAGGCAAGATCGGTCACGGTCCAACCGCGTTCGTCGCGAGCGTCATCGATGGCACGCCGGACGAAGCGGGCGAAGGCCATCTGCGGTGATACGTCGGCGGATCCCATCCCTGTGTGTCTTTCCCTCCTGCCGGAGCACCGGGACGATGCGCCTTCCGAGGGTAGTACGCCCAGGGCCGGAAACAATTGACTGACCGCACAATCTGTCCCGTTGACGAGACTTTTCTCCGGCGGTGAGCCTCTTCTTCGCCGCCGTGTTCTGGATCTGGTTACTGGTGCTGGTGTTCCGCACGCCGCAGCCGGTAACGCGGAGAGCGCGGGCAAGGTCGTACCGTTCCCGGGGACCGCCGTCGCTAGGAGGCGGATTCCTCGGCGGCGGCCAGCAGGGTCTCCAGCCGGGGTTTGACCCGCCACTGGTCCACCAGCTCGCGGTACTCCGCGCGCTGCGGTTCGGTCGCCCCGGAGCCGGTACGGCGGGCACGGATCAGCAGGTTACGCGGCGTGTGCTGGGAGTCCACGAACTCGACCACCTCGGCGCGGTACCCGTGCACCCGCAGCAACCCGGCGCGCAGCGCGTCGGTGAGCACGTCGGCGAAGCGCTCGCGCAGGATGCCCTGCCGGGTCAGCAGCTCGTACGGGGCCGGGGCGGGGTGGGCGCGGAGCTGCTTCGCCAGATCGTGGTGGCAGCACGGGGCGGCCAGCACCCAGCGGGCCTCCCAGCGCACCGCGCGGGCCAGGGCCTCGTCGGTGGCCGTGTCGCAGGCGTGCAGCGCCAGCACCAGGTCGGGAGAGGGGTCGACGACAGCGTCGGCGATCGTGCCGGCCACGAAGCTGACCCGGTCGGCCCAGCCCAGTCGCTGCGCCAGCTCGGTGTTGCGCCGCCGTTGGTCCTCCCGGACATCCACCCCGACCAGGTGGACGTCGAGCCCCCGACTCGTCAGATAGCGGTACGCCGCGAACGTCAGGTAGGCGTTGCCGCAGCCCAGATCCACCACCCGCAGCGGACCGGTCAGCTCGTCGGGCAGGGTCGCGGCCAGGGCACGCAGGAACGCGTCGACCTGGCGGCGTTTGGCCGCCGAGCCGCCGATCTCCGCGAAGATCGGGTCGCCCGGGTCGAGCAGATACTCCTTGGCCCGGTCATTACCGCCGGGCGTCGCCGCCGGACGGGCCGTCGCGGCCCGGTGCACCTGCGCCTCGCCGGACTTGGTCACCCGCAGTTGCAGCGTCGCGTCGGCCGTCTCGACGTGCCAGTTGCCGAACGGCTCGGCCAGCAGTTCGTCGACCGCCTGGACCGTCTCGGGACCGGTGGCGACGTTGCGGGTGTACGGGCGAGTGCCATCGGACGTGGTGATCTGCAGTCGGGGCCCGGCCTTGAGCGTCACCGGCCGCAGTTCGGCCCGAATCACCATGGGATGGCGCCCACGACGGCGTCCGGCGGCGACCGCCCGGGTCAGTGAGGGGTCGAGCAGCAAGGCCCGGACCTCGGTCAGGGCGGCGTCCAGTGGTTCCGGCATCGTTCCATCTTCGGCAGGTGGGGTGGGAAGGGAACATCCCCCGTACCGCGCGAGGCGGTGCGAGGGATGTCAGGTGTGGCTGGTGATCAGTCCGCGGTCGCTTCGGCCGGCGTACCCGCGTCGGAACCGCCACCACGGCGGCGCCGACGGCGGCGCGGCTTCAACGGCTCGCCGTCGGACGCGGCGGCCGGCTCGGTGGGGCCGGTGTCGGCGGAGATCACCGCGGTCGGCTCGCCCGCGACCGCCTCGCCGGCCCGGCGGCGCCGACGGCGGCGTGGGGTACGGGTGCCTTCCTCGGCGGTGTCGGCGGCCTCGGCGATCGCGGGTGCCTCGGCGACGGCCGGCGTGCCGGCGTCGGAGCGGTCGCGGCGGCCGTCGCTCCGACCACGGCGCTCGCCTCGGCCTTCACCTCGGCCCTCACCACGGCTTTCACCGCGTCGCGGGCCCCGACCACCGCTGTCGCCCCGGCGGGAACGCGTCGTGCCGCCCAGGTCCTCTTCGACCTCGGCGGACAACCCGGCCCGGGTGCGATCGGCGGTGGGCAGCGTGCCGCTGATGTCGGTGGGGATGTGCAGGTCGGTGTAGAGGTGCGGCGACGTGTGGTATGTCTCCGGCGGCTCCGGCATCTCCAGACCGAGGGTCTTGTCGATGATCCGCCAGCGCGGCATGTCGTCCCAGTCGACGAAGGTCACCGCGACACCCGTCGCGCCGGCCCGGCCGGTACGACCGATCCGGTGGGTGTAGGTGTCCTGGTCTTCCGGGCAGTCGTAGTTGATCACGTGGGTGACGCCGGTGACGTCCAGCCCTCGCGCCGCCACGTCGGTGGCGACCAGAATGTCGATCTTGCCGGCCCGGAAGGCCCGCAGCGCCCGCTCGCGGGCACCCTGGCCGAGGTCACCGTGCACCGCGGCGACCGCGAACCCGCGGAAGTCGAGGTCCTCGGCGACCCGGTCGGCGGCCCGCTTGGTGCGGGTGAAGATCATGGTCAACCCACGCCCCTCCGCCTGGAGGATGCGCGCCACCACCTCGACCTTGTTCATCGAGTGGGTGCGGTAGACCAGCTGCTGGGTCTGCGGCGACGGGCCGGTCTCGGCGGTGTGCCCGGCGTGGATCGTCATCGGCTGGCGCAGGAAACGCCGGGAGAGGGTGACAATCGGGTCCGGCATGGTGGCCGAGAAGAGCATCGTCTGCCGGTCTTCCGGAAGCATCGCCAGGATCTTCTCGACGTCGTCGAGGAAGCCCAGGTCGAGCATCCGGTCGGCCTCGTCGAGGACGAGTGCGTGCACCCGGTCCAGTCGGAGGTGCTTCTGCTTCTGCAGGTCCATCAGCCGGCCCGGGGTGCCGACGAGGATCTCGACGCCCTTGCGCAGCGCGTCGATCTGCGGCTCGTACGCCACGCCGCCGTAGATCGGCAGCACTCGGACGCCCCGCGTCCGGCCAGCGGCGGCCAGGTCCTTGGCGACCTGGATGCCCAGCTCGCGGGTGGGAACGACGACCAGCGCCTGGGGGACGCCGTCGCTGCCCTCGCCCGGCGCGAAGACCCGATCCAACAGGGGTACGCCGAAGCCGAGGGTCTTGCCGGTGCCGGTGGGCGCCTGGCCGATCAGGTCGACGCCGCGCAGCGCGATCGGGATCGCATATTCCTGGATGGCGAAGGCGCGGGTGATGCCGGCTGCGGCCAGCGCCTCGACGGTCTCGGCACGGGCGCCGAGTGCGGCAAACGTGGGGGCCTCCGGTCGAACCGGGGCGGTGGGGGCCAGTTCCTGGCCGTCCATCAGATCTTGAGTCAGCTCGCTCATGTGGATGTGGGGGTGCCCTCTCGTGGGTGCGCCCGTCATGTCCTCAGGGCGCGTTCGGTATGACGCGGGCCACACGGTCGGCGGCAGACTGCCGAGCCGGACCGGGCCGCACGCGCGCCGCGGGCTGAGCTTCGATCAGATCGGCGCCCACGGCAACTGCTCCATGTTACCTGAACAGGCATGGCTCCGTCCCGATTCCCCGCCGGCCAGGCGCCACGCGGGGCCAATGGTTGTGATCTGCGCCATATGCCTACCGGGTGACGTGCCCCGCGCGGGCCACCCGTACACGGCTGCGCGCGAGTCCGCGCCGACCGCCCCCGGTTCCGCTGTCGCCGACCTGCTGGGTCTGGTCGCCTCGGCGAACTGCTCGCCTTGGAACGGATGGCCGGCGACGCCCGGCTCGCCCCCGGCCTGCGCCGCCGCGCTGGAGGAGCCGGACCGGGCGCTGGTGCTGGACGTCCTGCACGACTCCCGGTACGCGGACTTCGCCGCGGCGGAGATCCGGGTAGCCGTTGCCGACGCCCCCCGGGTGGCTGGCCGGCTCTCCAGGTGGGTGCGGCGGCTGATCGGCGAGGCGTTGTCCCAGGCCGGTCGCGTTGCCGCTGAGCGGGCCACACTCATTGCGCTGATCGGTGGGGCGACCGGGTCGACGTGCCGGTGCTGTTCGGGAGGCTCACTTCCGCGCGCACCGCGCGGATGACCTCGGCCGGGCTGAACAACTGACCGCCCGGCGAGTCGGCTCGGTGCCGGCCTGCGGCAGGTGGGCCGGACGCCGACCTGCCGCGACGGCCGGACCAGTCAGCGGACGGTGAAACCGACCGCGCGGGGCGAGGCCTCGGCGATCTCGACGTAGGCGACCTTCTCGACCGGAACGATGACCCGCCGGCCCTTCTCGTCGGTCAGGGAGAGCGTGCCGCCGTTACCGGCGAAGGCGTCGGTCACGATCTGCTCGATCTCGGCCGGCGACTGCGCGCTGTCCACTACCAGCTCGCGCGGCGCGTACTGCACGCCGATCTTGACCTCCACTGTGCCTCCTCAACTGGGGCGAAAGAACCGCCCTGCGAAGGCTATCCGATCACGGGGTCGGCGGTCAGGCTGACTCACCCTGCAGCGGGAAGCTCGCGATGCCCCGCCACGACAGTGCGGCCACCAACGCCTCGGCCTCGGCCTTCGGCACCTGCCGGCCACCGGCCAGCCAGAACTGCGCGGCCGTCTCCGCTGCGCCGACCAGCCCCGAGGCGAGCAACTCGGCGTGCGCCCGGCTCACCCCGGTGTCCGAGATGATGGTGTCGGTGATCGCCGCGATGCAGCCCTGCTCGACCCGCTCCACCCGCTGCCGCACCGCCGGGTCGTTACGGAGATCCGACTCGAAGACGAGGCGGAACGCCTCGCTCTCGTGGTCGACGAAGTCGAAGTACGCGCGCACCGACGCGCCGACCCGCTCCTTGTTGTCGCTGGTGCCGCGCATCGCGTCCTGCACCTGAGCGACGATGGCGTCACAGTGCTTGTCCAGCAGCGCCAGGTAGAGATCCATCTTTCCGGGAAAGTGTTGATAGAGCACGGGCTTCGAGACTCCGGCACGCTCGGCGATGTCGTCCATCGCGGCAGCGTGGTAGCCCTGCGCGACGAACACCTCCTGCGCCGCAGCGAGAAGCTGCTTACGACGCGCGGAGCGGGGCAGGCGGGTGGGCCGGCCAGCGGTCTGTGCACCGTTCCCCGCAGCGGTCATGGGATCCTCCGAGTTCTCCGTACGAGCCGGCATTTTCCCCCAGACCGGGCTGCGCCCGTGACCCCCGTCGTGGAAATGGCCCGCCGCTGTAACCTATCGCCACTCTCGGCACACGGTAGCCTCAGCGGGGGCGACCAAGGAGCGCGCGGTGACTGAAACAGGGCAACCCGGAGCCGCCACCCCGGGAGAGCACGGTGACGGAGCGGGTCAGCACGACGACCCGAGCCGTTCCGTCAGCGGGTGGGCGCCCCCGACGGGTGGGTGGCCCCGAGCCGCCGACAGCGAGGACGCCCGGGACCAGGCACCGCGCTGGCAGCCCGACCCCGCGTCCGGTTGGCGCACCTCTTCGACCCGTCATGGCGACCTGCCGTCCCCCCTGGTCGGGCTGCCCAGAGAGTTCGAGCCGCCGGCCCGCGCCAATGGCCACCACGCCAACGGCGTGCACCACCCGGACCCCGCCGACGACGCCCGTCATCCCGGTCTCGAACCGCCCGCAGGACGCCCGACGCCGGTGAGCGCACCGCCCGGGCTACCCGCCGAAGGCCGGCCCGAGGCGGCCAGCGACCGGCTGGCGGTGCCCGCCCAACGTCCCGCACCGCCGCCGATCGAGCAGGGGAGCGGCTCGCCCGACCTGGGCCCCGCCCAGCGCTCCACCGCCGATCCGGCCGCCGTGCACCGCGCCCGCTGGGCCGAACCTGGGATGCCCACCTCGGCGCCGCCGGCCGTCCAGGTGCCGCCCGTCGGCACCGCCGCGTCGGGCTTCGAGGTGCCCCCCGGCTTCCGCGCACCGGCCGGCGAGCGGATGGCCGCCGAGGGACCGCCAGCTGCGCCACGCGCCTGGCAGGACCCGCTCTCACCGGAGCACGCGGCAGCCCCGGGGCCGGCTGGGAACGCCGAAGCGACCGAGCCAGGTCGCGCCGCCGAGAGTTCCGGGCCGGGAGAAACACACCGTGCCGAGGACGCACACCGCGCCGGGGACGTGCACCGAGGCGAGGACGCACACCGCGCCGAGGATGTGCACCGTGCCGGGGAATCGCCGGCCATCGAGCCGGACTGGACGGGGCCGAGCTGGAACCGCCCGAGCTGGGGTGGCGGCGGGTGGGCCCCGCCCTGGTCCCGTCAGGACGACGAGCCGGCCAGCCCGGCCCGGGACGAGTCCGCGCCGGGCTGGGTCGCCGAGCCCCACCAGCCTTACGAGCCGGTGCGCGCCGAGTCGCCTCGCCCGTACGGGCCGGTCCGCGCCGATCCGTCTCGCGGGTACGACCCAGCCCGGGGCGGGTCCGAGGCTGCGCCGGGGCCTGCCGCCGCCCCGACAAACGCACTGCCGGCCGACCGCCCGTCCTGGGCCGCACCGCCCGCCGACCGCCCGCTCCCCGCAGGCGACGCGGACCCGTTTCCGACCAGTGGGCCGCCGGTGTCGTCGTCAGGCATGGCACCACCGGTCGTCGAGCGCCCCGCCTGGGCCGGCGGCCCGACCCCGACCCCGACCAGCGGCCCGCCGGCCGACCGGCCATCGTGGGCTGGGTCCGCAGCGACCAGTGCACCCCGGGCCGACCGCCCGTCCTGGGCTGGCGGGGCCGACCCCGAGCCCACCAGCGCACCGTCAGTGCGGCCGTCCTGGGCTGGGGGTTCCGATCCGGCACCGGCCACCTCCCCGCCGCTGCGCTCCTCCTGGCCTGCCGGCCCGGCATCGACCGACGCGCCATCTCCGGCACCGGCCGGGCCACCTCCCACGCTGGCCGGGCCACCTCCGGCACCGGCCGGGCCACCTCCCACGCTGGCCGACGCACCACCAGCTCCGGCGGGCCCGCCCCTCGTGGCAGAGCGCCCCTCCTGGGTCGGCGGATCGTCGACCACCCCGGCGAGCGCCTCCCGGGCCGAGCGGCCGGACTGGTCCGAGGGCCGCATCTCCGACGCACCTGTCGAACGCCCCTCCTGGGCGGCAAGCCAGTCAGCCAGCACGCCCCGCGGGGGCGACGCGGGCGAGAAGCCCGGCCTGCCACGGCCTGAGAGCCGGCCGACTGGACCGTTCCGGCTCCGGCCGGCGCCACCCGAGTCGTCCGGTCCTGCCGTCGAGCTGCCCAGTGCCACCGCGCCGACGAACGACCCGTCATCCGCCGACGCCACGCCTCCCTCCACCAACAGGTCCGGGGGCCGTGACCGGCCCGTAAACGCGTCCGTCTCCCCCTACGCGGCTCGCCGATCCGCCCCTGACCCGACGTCGCCGGCTGGCCCGGGCGACGACGGCCAGCAGTCGGACCAGAGAGCGGTGGTGCTGCCGCAGCGCGTCCCCGCGGAACCGGACGTGCCCGTCGTGCCGGAGCCGCCAGCCGTGGAGCCACCCGCCGAAACCCCGGAACTCGCCCGCATCGCCACCCACCTGCGCCGTGACGACGAGCCAGCCCCGCTGCGGGAGCGCCCCGAGGGGTTCGACGTCAACGCCATTCTGGACGCCGTTCGGGAGG
Source organism: Micromonospora sp. NBC_01638 (assembly GCF_045209745.1). Taxonomy (NCBI): domain Bacteria; kingdom Bacillati; phylum Actinomycetota; class Actinomycetes; order Micromonosporales; family Micromonosporaceae; genus Micromonospora; species Micromonospora sp. NBC_01638. The sequence goes on along the minus strand of NZ_CP109273.1, from coordinate 1,587,481 downwards.
TTGCGGGTGTCCGCGACGCGGCGCTGCGCCGTACCCCGGCGGGGGCGCACAGTCTGCGACTGGACCTGGCCGACGGCGCTGACCCGGCCGAGGTGAGCCGACAGGTGGCCCGGCTGCTCCAGGAGCGGATGGGGTTGGCAGCCGCCCCGCAGAACGTGCCCGGCCTTCCCACCACGCCACCCCCGCCGGTTCGCCGCCGCCTCGCCGAGCCCCGAGCCGCCGAGCGACGTACCTCGGAGCCTCCAAGTGCAGCTCCGCGCGATGCCGGTGTGGACCCGCGTACCGGTGAGATCCGGGCGGCCGAGTCGACGGCGGCTGGTCGTTCGCCGGGCGGTCGGGGCGAGGCCACGCCGGCAGCCACGGAGCAGCGGACCGGCGCGGACACCTCGCGCCGCCGTCGGTCGAACGCCCCGCACCGGGGTCGCGCCACTGTTGAGGAGCCGGGATCGGTCTCGGCCGCGCCGGCTGGTGCCGCAACCGGCAGTCCGGCGACGGTCGGCGCGTCGTACTCCGGTGGTCAGGTGACCACGACGGAGTCGGCGCCGTCCCGGCCGCTGGACACCGGCGGCACGCCAGGGCCCCGCGTGGTGATCGACCACGTGCAGGTGAGCACCTTCGGCCTGGACGCCAACGTGGAGATCCGGCTGCTGGCCGGGGGCGACAGCGCCTCCGGGTACGCCACCGGGCCGGCGGTGGACGGCTACGTGCTGCGGCTCTGCGCGGTGGCGGCGGCCGCCGCCGTGGACGAGTTGCTGCGCAGCGTGGAGAACGCTGAGCGGGGACGCTGCTTCGTCGAGCACGCGGCGGTGGTGCCGTTCGGCAACTGCGAGGTGGCCACCGTCGTGGTGTTGCTCGTCTGTGAGGGCTGGGTCGAGCAGCTCGCCGGCTCGGCTCTGGTCGCCGGTGATCCGCGGCAGGCGGTGGTCCGGGCCACGCTGGCGGCGGTCAACCGTCGGCTGGAGGCGCTGCTGTCCTGATTGGTTCGAGGCAGACTGGGGCGATGAAGAGCGCCACCCTCTGGCCGGACCATCTGCTCCCCGATGACCGTGTCCCGCCGCCGTGGCCGGGCCGGGAGGTCCGCCTCGACGGCTTGGTCACGTACGTGCGGGACACCCCGGCCACCGCCGCTGGCGCGGAGCCGGCGCTGTACGTGCACGGGCTGGGCGGGTCGTCGCAGAACTGGACCGACCTGGCCGGGCTGCTCGCCGACCGGCTGGACGGTCAGGCCATCGACCTGCCCGGCTTCGGCCGCAGCGAGCCGGGCCGTCGCTACACCATTCCGGCCTTCGCGGATCTTGTCGTTCGCTGGATCGAGCATTCCGGTCGGGGTCCCGTGCACCTGTTCGGCAACTCGCTGGGCGGTGCGGTCGCGGTCCAGGTCGCCGGGCTCCGGCCTGACCTGGTCCGTACCCTCACCCTGATCTCCCCGGCACTGCCGTTCCTGGACTTTCGTCGCTCGTTGCAGGGGCGGATGCTGCCAGTGCTCGCCATTCCGCGGGGTGAACGGCTGGTCGCCCGGCGGCTCACCCAGCTCGCACCTGAGGCGATGGCCCAGCAGGTGTTGGAGGCCTGCGTCGCCGACCTCAGCCGGATCTGCGACCAGCGCCGGGCGGAGGCGCTGGAGGAGATCCGGGTGCGCTACGAAGCGGAGCACTACGCAGCCGCGTACGTCCGGACGTTTCGCGGTCTGGTCTCCAGCTTCCTGCGGGCGTACCTGCCGGGGCCGGGTTCGCTGTGGCGCCTCGCCGAGGCGGTGCGCGCACCGACCCTGGTGGTGGGTGGCCGACAGGATCGTCTGATCGACGTCCGGGTCGCGCCGCAGACCGCCCAGGTGATCCCGGACAGCCGGCTGATGATGCTCGACGACGTCGGTCATGTGGCGCAGTTGGAAGTCCCCCGTCTGGTTGCCCGGGCGGTGGTCGGCCTCCTCGCCGAAACGGGGGACACCGTCGGGCGGTCTGATCTGGCAGGCTGAGCTGGATGCTCAGCTCCGCCCGCCTACCTGTGCGCCGTCGGCGCCGTTTCGCGCTGCTCGCCCAACTGGTGTCGGTGGTGCTGGCCGTCGGCGCGGCGGTGACCGTGATCGCCGAGGGGCCGGGTGGGCGCCCCGGCGCCGACCAGTTGGCCGCCGACGAGATCGACACCCCGCCGCCGCTGGTGGCTGCGCCGCTGCCGCCGTCAGCCGGCCCGTCGCCCTCCGACTTGGTCCCGTCCAGCCCGCCCCCGGTTCTGCGGGTGCCCGGCGCGGTCCCGAGCGCCGGTACGGGAAAGTTCGACCACGACGCCCGCTCCGGCCCGGTGCTGGGTCGCGCGGGTGAGCTGCGGCGTTACCGGGTCGCGGTGGAGTCGGGCAGCAACGAGGACGCCGCCGGGTTCGCGTTGGCGGTTCAGACGGCGCTCGCCGGGCCGGGAAGCTGGGTCGACAGCGGCAGACTACGACTGCAGCAGGTGCCGGGGGACGCGCCTCGCGACTTCACCGTCTATCTCGCCACCGCCCGTACGGCGGGTCGGATGTGCGCTCGGGGTGGGGTGGACATCCGGGTCGGGGGTCGGCCGTACACCTCCTGCCGCGCACCCGGCCAGGTGATCATCAACCTGGATCGGTGGCGGTTGTCCGTGCCGCATTACGTCTCGGCCGGCGTGCCGCTGGCGGTCTACCGGACGTACGTGGTCAACCACGAGGTGGGTCACCAGCTCGGGCACCGGCACGAGCGTTGCCCCGGTGCGGGTCGGCCCGCGCCGGTGATGATGCAGCAGACGCTCTTCCTCAACGGGTGCCGGGTCAACCCGTGGCCGTACGTCGACGGGCGCCGCTACGCGGGCCCTGCCCTCTGAACGATCGGCCGACACGCCGATCGTTCACCCCCCAACAGGCGTCTTGCGGCAATAGCAGTAAAAACGGAGAAATGCCCGAATAATCTGGCAGGCTCGACGTCATGACGCCGTCGTCCCCTTTCGGCCCGACCGGGCCGCCCGACCAGTCCGGCCGGTCCTACGGGGGTGGGCGTCGCACGCTCGTACGGATGCACCGGCGACGTCGCCGCAGCCTGCTGCTCGGCCTGCTCGGCCTGCTCGGCCTGCTCGGGCTCGCCGCCGCCATCGGCGTGACGGTGAGCCGGGGCGGCGAGCCATCAGCCGAGGCTCCGGCCACCACCCAGGGCGGGATGGGCCTCGGAGTTGGGGTGCCCGCCCACCCGACGCCCACCAGTTACCCGTCGATCGGAGCGGGACGGTTCACCGCGGCCGACGGCGACACACCCGTGCACGGTGCGAACGGGCCGCTGCGCCGTTACCGGATCGCGGTCGAACGTGGCACCGGCCAGGACGCCGACGCGTTCGCTGCCAGGGTGGACGAGGTGCTGGCCGACCCGCGTAGTTGGATCGCCTCCGACAAGCTGCGGGTGCAACGGGTGGCCGATGCCAGGGCCGCCGACTTCACCATCTACCTGGCCACCCCGGTCACGTCCGAGCGAATGTGCGCCGAGGGTGGGCTGACCACCGAGCGCTACACCTCCTGCCGCCTGCCGGGCCAGGTCATCATCAACCTGGCCCGCTGGATGGAGGCGGTCCCCGACTACGGCGCCTCGCTGGACACCTACCGCACCTATGTGATCAACCATGAGGTGGGCCACGAGTTCGGCGAGGAACATGAGGCATGCCCCGGCCCGGGGGAGCCCGCCCCGGTGATGCAGCAGCAGACGTACGGCCTGCACGACTGTGTCGCCAACGCCTGGCCCTACCTCGACGGCCGTCGCTACGCGGGTGACATCGTTCCCTGATCAGCAGGGTCGTCGGTTATTCCCGCTCCCGCATTGCGGACCACGTGTCGTCCCTCATGGCCGAGCGGGGCTCCCGCGAGCAACAATGGCTGTTCACACCGCCGATCCCGGGGAGTTCACCGTGTCGTTGCCCCCGCTCGTCGAACCCGCCGCCGAGCTGACCGTTGACGAGATCCGCCGCTACTCACGCCACCTGATCATCCCGGATGTCGGGGTGACCGGGCAGAAGCGGCTGAAGAACGCCCGGGTGCTCTGTGTCGGCGCCGGTGGCCTTGGGTCGCCCGCCCTGCTGTATCTCGCAGCAGCCGGGGTCGGCACACTCGGAATCATCGATTTCGACACGGTCGACGAGTCCAACCTCCAGCGCCAGGTCATCCACGGCGTGTCCGACATCGGCCGGTCCAAGGCTGAGTCCGCCGCCGCGTCGATCCGCGAGATCAACCCGCTGGTCAACGTGGAGATCCACAACACCGTGCTGGACCGGGAAAACGTCCGCGAGATCTTCGCCCAGTACGACCTGATCGTCGACGGCACCGACAACTTCGCCACCCGCTACATGGTCAACGACGCGGCGGTGCTGCTCGGCAAGCCGTACGTCTGGGGCTCGATCTACCGCTTCGACGGCCAGACATCGGTGTTCTGGGCCGAGCACGGCCCCTGCTACCGCTGCCTCTACCCGGAGCCGCCGCCGCCTGGCATGGTCCCCTCCTGCGCCGAGGGCGGCGTGCTCGGTGTGCTGTGCGCGTCGGTCGGCTCGATCCAGGTGAACGAGGCGATCAAGCTGCTCACCGGCATCGGTGAGCCGCTGGTCGGCCGCCTGATGGTCTACGACGCCCTGGAGATGGAATACCGCAAGATCAAGGTCCGTAAGGACCCGAACTGCGCGCTCTGTGGCGAGAACCCGACGCTCACCGACCTGCTCGAAGACTACGAGGACTTCTGCGGCGCGGTCTCCGAGGAGGCCCAGGAGGCGACGCTCGACTCGACCATCACCGCACTGGAACTCAAGGACTGGCAGGACGCCGGCAAGGACATCTTCCTGGTCGACGTGCGGGAGCCGGCCGAGTACGAGATCGTCCGCATCCCCGGCTCCGCCCTGATCCCCAAGGGCGACATCATCTCCGGTGAGGCCCTCGTGAAGCTGCCGCAGGACCGGCAGATCGTGCTGCACTGCAAGTCCGGCGTCCGCTCGGCGGAGGCACTCGCCGCGCTCAAGGCGGCCGGATTCAAGGACGCCGTGCACGTGCAGGGCGGCGTGCTCTCCTGGATCAAGCAGATCGACCCGTCGCTGCCGGCGTACTGACCGGCCGAGCCGGGGCGGCGCACACCGTCGCCCCGGCAGATCGACGCAGGCGACGCCGAGCAGCCCTCCCGCCGGAGCGACGCAGCCATCCCGGGCTGGCCGATTCCCCGAGGCGGCGTCGCGTCTGCGCAGGTAGCGTCTCTGCCGTGGTCGACTTGGAAGCCGCGATCGGGTTCGTCGTGGCGCATGGGGACGCGGTAGAACGCGCCCGACTCTCGTGGCTCCGCAACGGCACCACCGTGCCCGCCGAGTTGCTGGAGACGGCCGAGGTCGGCCAGTCACCCGACGGCGGTTGGCCGGCCACCTGGGGCGGCGACATCGCCTCGGTCGACGCCACCTGCTTCCGGCTCGCCGAGCTGGACGACCTGGGCGCGCTCGGCCGGCCCGCCGCTCGCCGCGCACTCGACTGGCTGGCGTCCCGGCAGCACGCCGACGGCGGATGGGACGAGGACGCGTCGCTGGCCGACTCGGCTCCGGAGTGGGCCCGGCCGGGCGACCCGGAGGCCGGGTTCCTCCTGTCGGCCAACGCCGGTTTCTGGCTCACCGTTGCCGGCCTCGACGCCCGCGCCTCAGGCCCGCTGGACCACCGGGTCGGCGGGGCGTACGCCGGGGTGGTGCAGGCGGCAGCCCACTCGCTCACCGCGCGGCTGCGTCCGGACGGCAGCTGGCCGTCGTTCCTCGCCGCCGGCTGGCTGAGCGCGGCGGTGCTGCACCGGCAGGAGATGTTCCAGGAGTCGGCGCGGATCCAGGTGGTGCTCGCCGAACGGATGCCGAAGATGTCCCCGGGGGACGTGGCGTGGTTGGCGGCCACGCTGCGCCGCGCCGGCATCGACCCGCAGGACTGGATCATGGTCCGGGCGTTGCGCCGGCTGACCGAGACCCAGCGCAGCGACGGCGGCTGGGAGAGCGACGACGGCCACCAGTTCGACGTGCACACCACCCTGTCCGCGATCCGGGCCTCCCGGCCCGCGCCGCCTGGCTGAATCGGCTGAACCGCCCTAGCGCAGGTGCCCGTCCCCGGTGACGACGTACTTGGTGCTGGTCAGCTCGGGCAGGCCCATCGGGCCGCGGGCGTGCAGTTTCTGCGTGGAGATGCCGATCTCCGCGCCGAACCCGAACTCGCCTCCGTCGGTGAACCGGGTCGAGGCGTTCACCATCACCGCCGCGGCGTCCACCCGGGCGACGAAGTCGCGGGCCGCGCTCGCCGAGTCGGTGAGGATCGCCTCGGTGTGCCCGGTGCCGAAGCGGCGGATGTGCGCGACCGCCGCGTCCAGCGAGTCGACCACCGCGACCGAGATGTCGGCCGACAGGTATTCGGCGGCGAAGTCCTCCTCGGTGGCCGGGATCACGGCGGCGGAGTATGCGGCCACCTCGGGGGAGCCGTGCACGGTCACCCCGGCCTCGGCGAAGGCAGCCAGCGCCGGCGGCAGGAACGCGTCGGCGATGCCCGCGTGCACCAGCAGCGACTCGGCGGTGTTGCAGGTGGACAGGCGTTGCGTCTTGGCGTTCAGCGTCACCGCGACGGCCTTCGCCACGTCGGCGGCGGCGTCGACGTACACGTGGCAGTTGCCCACCCCGGTCTCGATCACCGGCACGGTCGACTCCTCGACCACGGTGCGGATCAGCGACGCGCCACCGCGCGGAATGAGCACGTCGACGAGCCCTCGGGCACGCATCAGCTCCTTGACCGAGTCGCGGGAGCTGGCGTCGAGCAGCTGCACCGCGTCGGCCGGCAGCCCGGCGTCGGCGACCGCGTCGCGCAGCACCGCGACCAGCGCGGCGTTCGAGTGTGCGGCCGAGGACGACCCGCGCAGCAGCGCCGCGTTGCCGGACTTGAGGCAGATCCCGGCGGCGTCCACGGTCACATTCGGCCGCGCCTCGTAGATGATGCCGACCACCCCGAACGGCACCCGGATCTGGCGCAACTCCAGCCCGTTGGGCAGGGTGGAACCGCGGACCACCTCGCCGACCGGGTCGGGCAGCGCGGCCATCTGGCGCAGCGCGTCGGCGATGCCGGCCACCCGGCCCGCGTCGAGGGCGAGCCGGTCCAGCACGGCCGCGCTAAGCCCGGCCTCCCGGCCGGCTGCCAGGTCCGTCTCGTTCGCGGCCAGGATCTCCGGGGTACGCGCCACCAGCGCGTCGGCCATCGCCACCAGCGCGGCATCCTTGACCGTACGCGTGGCGACGGCCAACTCGGCGGCGGCGTCCCGTGCCCGTCGCGCCTGCTCGACGACGCTCACGCCCTGAGTCGATGATTCGCTCACTCGTTGGCGCTGGCTCATCCTGCTCTCCTCATGTGTTGACAAGCTGCCCTGGCTCACAGCAGTACGAGGTCGTCGCGGTGGACGACCTCCCGTTCGTACGCCGGGCCGAGCGCCGCGGCGAGTTCGGACGTGGAGCGGCCGAGCAGCCCGGGCAACTCCACCGCGTCGTAGTTGACCAGCCCTCGGGCGACCGACGCGCCGGCGGTGTCCACCAGGTCGACCGGGTCGCCCGCCGTGAACGAGCCGTCCACGGCGGTGATGCCCGCCGGCAGCAGCGACTTGCGCCGCCCGACGACGGCGGCCACCGCGCCCGGGTCGAGGTGCAGCCGCCCCCGAGGTGAGGTGGCGTGGGCCAGCCAGAACAGTCGGGCCGTCGGGCGTTGCCGCTGCGGGTGGAACAGCGTGCCGACCGGTTCGCCGGACAGCGCGGGCGCGGCCAGGTCGGCGGCGGTGAGCACCACCGGAATGCCGAAGCCGGTGGCGATCCGGGCAGCCTCGACCTTGGTCACCATGCCGCCGGTGCCGACACCGGACCGGCCGGTCCCGCCGATGGTGATCCCGGCGAGGTCCGCGTCGTCGCGGACCTCCGCGATCCGGGTCGAGTGCGGATTGGTGGGGTCGCCGGTCCAGAGTGCGTCCACGTCGGAGAGGAGCACCAGCAGGTCGGCGTGCACCAGCGCGGCCACCAGCGCGGCCAGCCGATCGTTGTCGCCGAACCGGATTTCCTGGGTGGCCACCGTGTCGTTCTCGTTGACGATCGGCACCGCCCGCAGGTCGAGCAGTTTGCGCAGCGTTCGGTACGCGTTGCGGTAGTGCGCCCGCCGGGTCACGTCATCGACGGTGAGCAGCACCTGCCCGACGGTGCGGCCGTGCCGGGCGAAGCTGGCCGCGTACCGGCCGATGAGCAGGCCCTGCCCGACGCTGGCGGCGGCCTGCTGGGTGGCCAGGTCGCGCGGGCGTCGGGGCAGCCCGAGCGGGGCGAGGCCGGCGGCGATCGCGCCGGAGGACACCAGCACCACCTCGCGCCCCTCCGCGGTGAGCCGTCCGAGGGCGTCGACCAGCGTGTCGACACGCTCGTCGGCCAGCCCGCCGGTGGCGGTGGTCAACGAGGAGGATCCGATCTTGACGACGACCCGCCGGGCCGTCGTGACTGCGTCGCGCACCCGACCATTCTGCGTGGTCACGGCCGCATCGACTGGACGCGTTCCCATATGGTGGCGGATTGTGACTCCTGACGAGTACGTCGAGGCCGTGCTCGACCTGGTCGAGCGAATCCCCGAGGGCCGGGTGATGTCCTATGGCGCGGTCGCCGACGCGCTCGCGGAGCGTTCGGGTCGTGCCTCGGCGCGACTGGTGGGCACCATCATGGCTCGGCACGGCGGCGCGGTGCCCTGGCACCGGGTGGTGACGGCGGGTGGCCGGCTACCTCCGGGACACGAGCGGGAGGCGTGGGCCCGGCTGCGGGCCGAGGGGGTGCCGCTGCGCGGCGAGGGCGTGGACATCGCGGCGGCGCGTTGGTCGCCTGATGAGGGGATGTGACCCTCGACATAACGTGAGTAATATTCGGCCGCATGAAAATGCCGCCGGGCGTCGGCTCGTCAGTCGCAAACCCGCTGCCCCGAACGGTGCACGCCGGCTACGCCCTCGGCTCACTGGCGACCGGAGCGTTCGGCACCGTGCCCGGTCTGCTGCTGCTGCCGTACCTGACCGACACGCTGGGCGTGGCCGCCGGGCTGGCCGCCCTGTTGGTCCTGCTGCCCAAGGCATGGGACGTGCTGGTCAACCCGGTCGCCGGACGGATCTCCGACCGCACCCGGTCGCGCTGGGGTGCCCGCCGGCCGTACCTGCTGATCGGGGGCCTCGCGCTCGCCGTCCTGTTCGCGTCCATCTTCGCCGCGCCGTTCGGTAACGGCCCGGCCGCCGCCGTGTATGTGGCGTTCGCCTTCCTCGCCACCGCCACCGCGTTCGCCTTCTTCCAGGTGCCGTACGTGGCGATGCCGGCGGAGCTGACCGACGACTACGCCGAGCGCACCCGGTTGATGACCTGGCGGATCGCGGTGCTGGCGCTGGCCATCCTGGTCTCCGGCGCGGTCGCCCCGCTGGTGGTGACCGCCGGTGGTGACGGCGTGGCCGGACACCGGTGGATGGGGCTGTTCGTGGCGGTGCTGATCGCCCTCGGTGCCCTCGGCGCGTTCCTCGGCACCCGGTCCGCGCCGACCGGCACGGTGGGCGCCAGCGAGCCGACCCTGCGTGCCCAGCTCGCCGTGGCCGGCGCCAACCGCCCGTTCCGGGCGCTGCTGATCTGCTTCGTGGTGCAGTCCGCCGGGGTGGCGACGATCCTGGCCGGGGTCAACTACTTCGCGGGGCAGATCCTGCGCGACGAGCAGAGCGGGCCGACCCTGCTGTTCGTCTGCTTCGTCGGGCCGGCGCTGCTGGTGATGCCGATCTGGACCCGGGTCGGTGCCCGGCTGGGCAAGCGGACCGCGCTGGTCGTCGCATCACTGATCCTCGCCGCCGGGGCGCTCGCCCTGGTCGCCGCGCCGGTGGTGCCACGTGTCGCGGTCTACCTCATGGTCGCCGTGATCGGAGTGGGGTACGCCGGGCAGCAGGTCTTCGCGCTGGCGATGCTGCCGGACTGCATCGCGTACGACACGGCGCGCACCGGTCGACGGCAGGCGGGTGTCTTCACCGGCCTGTGGACCGCCGGGGAGACCCTCGGGCTGGCGCTCGGCCCGGGCATCTACGGACTGGTGCTCGAGTTCTCCGGCTACGTGTCCTCCGACACCGGCTCGGCGGCTGCCCAGTCCGACACGGCCCGACTGGGCGTTCTCCTCGGCTTCACGATCATCCCGGCCCTGCTGGTAGCTCCCCCGATCCTCCTGCTACGCCGCTACACCCTGACCCCCGCCGTCCTAACCGCCGCCACCCGCAACGCCACCCGCGACGGACGGGTCGATCATGGAGTTGTGGTGGGGGATGAAAGTCATTGACCGTCATGAGAAGGGCACCATAACCCCATGATCGACGAGAGCAGGGTCGGGGCGGGGGCACTCGCTGCCGCCGGGGTCCCCGCGGAACGGGTCCTGGCCGAGGTTCGTCAGTTGCGCGTTGCCGACCGACCCACGCACGGGGGGCGGCTGTTCGCGTACGTCTACGACCCGGCGGTGCCGGGGCTGGACGAGCTGGCTGCCGCCGCCCACCAGGAGAGCGCGCACGTCAACGGGCTGGACCCGACCGCGTTCCCGTCCCTGCTGGCCATGGAGAACGCGCTCGTCGGTGCGGCCGGCCGGGTGCTCGGCGGCGGGCCGGGCACCACCGCCCCGGACGTCGTCGGCAGCGTCACCAGTGGCGGCACCGAGTCGCTGATCCTCGCCGTCAAGACGGCCCGGGACGCTCACCCGGAGATCGCCGCACCCCGGATCGTGGTGCCGTCGAGCGCCCACGCCGCGTTCGCCAAGGCGGCGCACTACCTGCGGGTGGCGCTGGACGTCGTACCGGTCCACCCGGACACGCTGCGCCCCGACCCGGCCGCGCTGGCCGCCGCGATCCGCCCGGAGACGGTGTTGGTCGCGTGCTCCGCGCCGTCGTACGCGCACGGGGTGGTGGACCCGGTCGCGGAGATCGCCGCAGCGGCGGCCGACGCCGGGGTGCGCTGCCACGTGGACGCCTGCTTCGGCGGCTGGACCCTGCCGTACCTGCGCCGTCTCGGGGAACCGGTGCCGGCGTTCGACTTCGCGGTACCCGGGGTCACCTCGATCTCGGTGGACCTGCACAAGTACGCGTACGCGCCGAAGGGGGTGTCGGTGCTGTTGCACCGCGACGCCGCGCTGCGTGCCCCGCAGTACTTCGCGTACGCCGACTGGCCCGGCTACACGATGATCAACCCGGTGATCGCGTCCACCCGCTCGGGTGGGCCGATCGCCGCCGCGTACGCGACCCTGCGGCACCTCGGCGACGACGGCTACCTGCGGCTGGCCGCCCTCACCCGGGACGCGGTCGCCGGCCTGGCCGACGCGGTCCGAGCCGTCGACGGGCTGCGGCTGATGGCCGAGCCGGAGTCCACCGTGGTCTGCTTCACCGCCACCGAGGGCGGCCCCGACCTGTTCGTCCTGGTCGACGAGCTGACCGCGCGGGGCTGGCACACCCAACCCCAGCTGTCGTACGACGGCCTGCCCGCCAGCGTGCACCTCACGGTGACCGCCGCGGTCGCGCCCCGGGTGGCCGAGTTCGGGCCGGACCTGACCGACGCGGTGGCCGCCGCCACAGCCACCGGCCCGGTGCGGCTGCCCGCCGAGTTGGCGTCCCTGGTCGGCACCCTGACCCCCGAGGCGCTGACCCCGGAACTGGTCGTCGGCCTGGCCGCCGGGCTGGGCCTGGGCGGCGAGCCGGGTGCGGGTGGCGGGTCGGACGCGGGGCCGCTGCCGGAGCGGATGGCGCTGGTGAACACCCTGCTCGACGTCGCGCCGCCGGCGCTACGCGAGCGGCTGCTGGTCGAATTCGTCAGCCTGCTCCAGCGCCCCACCTGGGCGTCCAGCTGACCGTGCGGCAGCAGGCCCGGCCGGGAGGGCCGGCCGGGCCCGATCGGCAGGGTCAGGAAACCACCCGCAGGTCCACGTGGTTGTTTCCGGAGGTCAGGTCCTGCCAGTGCCGGTCCTGGTCGTCGAAGTGCAGCACCCGGACGCTGGGCTGGCCCAGCGCCGCCGGATCGACCAGCAGGTGGAACGTGTACGTCCGGCGCTCCCCGGACCGCAGGCCGGCCGTGCGGCAGCTGGTCCCCGACTCGTCGCCTTTCTGCCACGGCACGCAGATCGACGAGTCGGCCTTGTCCGACGCGCCGATGAGGCTCAGATCGGCGAAGCCGATGTGCGCCACGTCCACCGGTCCCTTGTTCGTCACGGTCAGCGTCAGGCTGCCCGGACGCTTTCCGTCGGCGCCGGCCGGCCCGAGCACGAGGTCGCCGCCGGTCAGCACCAGATCGGTCAGCCGGGTGTCCTTGCCGAAGGACCTCGGCCCGTCGCTCTGGGTGAACCGGTCACCGGTCCAGCTGTACGTCCGCCACTGCTGTCGCGCCCAGTAACTCGGTGTGGAGCAGCAGGGCTGGATGTCCGCCACCTGTGCCCGCACCTTCCCGTCCTGGGTGACGGCGGTGCCCGTGATGTCATCGAGCCCTTCCTCGGTGCCGACGACCCGAGCCATGGTCACGATCCGACCGTGCTCGTCGCGGTCGAACGCGACGAGTTGCTTCGCCGAGGCCTCGCCGAACCGGCAGGTGACCAGGGCGACCGTCTCGGTCGCGCCATCGCCGTCCAGGTCGGTGTAGCCCAGGTCCAGGTCCGAAAGCGTCGGCACATTCTGGTTGCGCGCCGGAGGCCGCAGCCGCACGTCCGAGGTGGCGCAGTTCGGCGCGGACGAGGACCAGGCCGGCAGGACGACGCGGGCGGCCAGCAACTGCGCCCGACTGATCCGGCCGTCCGGCGCGGCCGGGCTCGTGGTCGTGGTGGTGCTGGGCGCGAGCGGGCCGGACGGCGTGGGTGCGGGATCGCTGGTCGGCGCGGTGGTCGGCTCGCCGGTCTCCGCCGGTGTCGGCACCGACCCGTCGTCACGCAGTGCGGCGTTGGCGACGATGGGTGCGACCGCCAGGGCGATCGCCGCCACCGTTACGGCCACGGCCGTCGTCCGGCGGCGCCGACGAAGGGTACGCCGGGCCTCGTCAGGTCCCGGACCGGTGATCCGGGGGACCGTCTCGGCGCGGTACGCGGCGAATTGGTCCCGTAGCCGCGGGTCGATGTCAGACATTGCCCACCCCCTCGATGCTCTCGTCGAGCAGCCCTGCCAGCGCCAGCCGGCCGCGGTGCAGCCAGGATTTGACCGTGCCCTCGGCCACCCCCTCCTGACTGGCGATCTCGTTGACCGACAGGTCGGCGAGGTAGTGCAGGATGACGGCCCGTCGGTGGTTGGCGGGCAGCCGGGCCAGTGCGGCGTCGATCGCCACCCGATCGGGCGTCGGACCGGCCATCGCAGCCTCCGTCCGCCGTTGCCGCAGCAGGTGGTTGCGCGCGGTCCGGAGCCGCCGCCAGCGGCTCCGGGCCAGGTTCCAGGCGACCTGACGGACCCAGGCGACCGGATCGTCGTACCGGGCCAGCCGGTCCCACCGGGCCAGAGCGCGGCAGAACGCCTCCTGCGCGAGGTCCTGGGCCTGCGAGAGGTCGCCCGTGTAGGCGCCGAGCTGGGTGGTCACGTTGCGGAAGTGCGCGTGGTAGAAGTCGTCGAAGCTCACCGTCGCCGCATGCTCCCTGGTCGCCGCGGCAGTCGCACCCGGCGGCTCGTTGGCGCGGGCTCCCGTCATCGCTGTCACTGCCCCTCCCCGTTGACCGGCCGGCCGTTGTCGGCGTGCCCTCCCCGGTAGAAGTCCCGAACGGGCCTCAGGGTTGCAGCGGGACGTTGTGGTTGACTGTCCGGTGGGGGACAGGAGGGGGGCGGTCGTGCAGTTGCCGGCAGTGCTCGGTGAGCCGATCCGGTTCGTGCTGAACTGGGGGCGCCGCTACTCGCTCTGGGTGTTCAACTTCGGTCTGGCCTGCTGCGCGATCGAGTTCATCGCCACCAGCATGGGTCGGCACGACTTCATCCGACTTGGCGTTATCCCGTTCGCTCACGGCCCCCGGCAGGCCGACCTGATGGTGGTCTCCGGGACGGTGACCGACAAGATGGCGCCGGCGATCAAGCGGCTCTACGACCAGATGCCGGAGCCGAAGTACGTCATTTCCTTCGGCGCCTGCTCCAACTGCGGCGGCCCCTACTGGGATTCGTATTCGGTGACGAAGGGCGTCGACCAGCTCATCCCGGTCGACGTGTACGTGCCCGGCTGCCCGCCCCGGCCGGAGGCGCTGCTGCACGGCATCCTGCGCCTGCAGGAGAAGATCGCCGCCGAGCAGTCCGGCATCGGCGGTGTGCCTCAACGGGATGTGCTGGCCGCGCCGCTGGACGCTCCGCCTCGTGAAGCCGCCGCCCCACGCTCCGTCGACTCGCTCACCGCCCCGCCGGTACGCCCACCCGCTGCCCCGTGAGGGCGGTGCCACCCCGTTGTGGACCCGCCGCACTAGCCTGCGCAACATGAGCAGCTCAGTGGACCAGCGGTCCGCCCACATCGTCGACGTGCTCACCGAGGAGTTCGGCGCGTCGATGGCGATCGACCCGGCCGCCTTCCGCCGCAAGTTCCGCAAGATGGCCGCGTCACCGTTCGCCTTCTACCGGGGCAGCGCCGCGCTGTTCTACGCCGACCAACTCGGCGACTTCGCCGACGACCGGTTCCTGGACGAGCGGACCAGTCGGGTGTGGATCCACGGTGACCTGCACGCGGAGAACTTTGGCACCTACATGAACGCCTCCGGGCAGCTGGTGTTCAACGTCAACGACTTCGACGAGGCGTACGTCGGGCCGTTCACCTGGGACCTGCGGCGGCTCGCGGCCAGTGTGGCGCTGCTCGGCTACGGCAAGGCGCTCTCCGACACGGCGATCGGGGATCTGGTGGCCGGCTTCGCCCGGTCGTACCTGACCGAGCTGCGGGCCATCGCCGCCGGCGGTGACGACGCGATCGGCTCGATCACCCTCGACAACGCCGACGGGGTGCTGCGCCGGGTGCTCCAGCAGGCCCGGCTCAACACCCGCGTCGACCTGCTCGCCGCGCAGACCACCATCGACAACTACGAGCGACGCTTCTCCATCGGTGACGGGGTCTTCGAGATCGACGACGCCACCCGGGACCTGGTTCGCGCCGCCTTCCAGGACTACCTGGGCACCCTGCCCACCGCCTCGACGCAGCTCCAGCCGGTGGCGGCGCGGATCAAGGACGTGGTGTTGCGCAAGGGGGTGGGCATCGGGTCGGCCGGGCTGCCGTCGTACAACCTGCTGTTGGAGGGGCACACCCAGGCCCTGGAGAACGACGTCGTCATCTACATGAAGCAGGCGCAGGTGCCGGCTGTGGCGCGGTACGTCACCGACGAGTCGGTCCGCGGCTACTTCCAGCACCAGGGGCACCGGACCGCCGAGTCGCAGCGGGCGTTGCAGGCGCACGCCGACCCGTGGCTGGGCTTCACCGAGCTGAACGGGGCCGGTCAGCTCGTCGCCGAGGTCTCCCCGTACGCCGCCGACCTGAACTGGTCCGACGTGAATGAGCCGGAGGACCTGACCGGGGTGCTCGTCGACCTCGGCCGGGCGGTGGCCCGGATGCACTCGGTCGCCGACGACGAGTCCAGTCACGACCTGGTGGACTATTCCACCGAGGAGGCGATCGTCGCGGCGGTGGACACCGACGAGGCGGGCTTCGTCGCCCACCTGGTCGACTTCGCGCACGCGTACGGGGTGCGCGCCCGGCAGGATCACCAGCTTTTCGTCGACCTGTTCCGCAACGGCCGGCTGCCGGGCATCTGATCGGGCGGGGCGTAGCTCAGGTCGCGAACTCCAGCACCACCTTGATGTCGTCCGGCCCGGAGGTGTACGCGTCGGCGTACGCCTCCACCGGCACCCGCCGGGTGATCAGCGAGCCGAGCCAGCCCTGGTCGGCGCGGGTGAGCGCATCCGCGGCGAGATCCCAGTGCCGGCGGTTGGCGTTCACCGAGCCGAACACCACGTTGTTCTCCAGGACCAGAGCCCGGTTGAGCGCACCGGCGTCGAAGTCGATGCTCCGGCCGCCGCTGGACACCCCGGCCAGGCAGACGATCCCGGTCGGGGCAGCCTTGCACATGACGTCGAGGACCACCGTGGGTGCGCCGGTGCACTCGACCACCACGTCCGGGTCGAAGGGCAGGTCGTTGACCGGCACCGAGTGGTACGTGGCACCGAGCGCGGCGACCAGCTCCGGCTTCGGGCCCTCGGTCGCCCGGTCCAGCACGTGGACGGCGAGCCCACGCTGGGTGGCGAGCAGCGCGGCCAGCAGACCGATCGGCCCGGCCCCGGTCACCAGGACCGTCTGGGGTTGCCACTCGGCCCGGTGCCCCATCCGCTCGATGTGGTCCCAGGCCTTGGCGACGACGCTGGTCGGTTCGAGCAGCACGCCGACCCGCGACAGCGCCGGGTCGAGCCCGACCGCGAAGCGGGGTTGGATCCGCCACCGGTCACGGGCGAAGCCGGGCAACCCCTTGATGCCGTGCTCGGTGAACTGCCCGTTGCGGCACATGTCCCACTCGCCGACCGCGCAGTTGGAGCAGGGCACCGGGTCCGGATGCCGGACCACCCCGGCCACCAGGTCACCGGGTTGCAGGGTGCCGGTCGGGTCCTCCACGACCCGGCCCAACGACTCGTGCCCGATGACCAGGCGGTCCGCACCCGGCGGTGCCTCGCCGTACTCCCCGTCGATGATCTCGTGGTCGGTGCCGCAGATCCCGACCGCCAGCGCCTCGACCAGGATCGAGCCCTCCTCGGTAGCCGGCTCCGGCTGATCTTCGACGAGGCGCAGCGAATTGGCGATCCCGGGTGTCACAGTCACAGCGCGCACGCCCTCATCTTTCCCTGCCGAGGGCTACGCCGCGCCCAAAGCCGGCAGATCGCTGGGCATCGGTGGCCGGAGGGCGCGGGTCGGGCCCGCACCGGCGGGACGTCCTAGGATCAGCGGCATGACTCCCGAAGAGGTCGGCGCTCGGCTGGTCGCGCTGCTCGCGCCGGTTGAGGCGACCCCGTCGGTCTCCGGCGGGCAACGGTTCGCCCGTGCCACCGTCGATGTGCCGCCGGAGAGTTGGGTGACCGCTGTTCGTGCCGCCCGCGACGACGCCGCCTTGGCCTGCGACTTCTTCGACTGGCTCTCCGCGGTCGACGAGCTGGCCGAGGGTTTCGACGTGGTGGCGCACCTCTGGTCGACGCGGCTGCGGCACGGTGTGCTGCTGCGTACCCGGTTGTCGCGCGGTGCGCCGACGGTCGCCTCGGTGGTCGACGTCTACCCGGGTGCCGCCTGGCACGAGCGGGAGACGCACGAGATGTTCGGCATCGACTTCGCCGGTCACGGGGAGCTGCTGCCGTTGTTGCTGCCGCCGGAGTTCGAGGGCCACCCGCTGCGTAAGGAGTTCGTGCTCGCCTCCCGGGTGGCCAAGCCCTGGCCGGGTGCGAAGGAGCCGGGCGAGTCGGAGGCCGGCGGAGGGCGCCGACCGATCCGCCCGCCGGGCGTTCCCGCTCCGGGCGAGTGGGGGACCACGCCCACCCCGGCCGGCGCGGGTGGCGTGGGCGAGGGCCCGCGCGGCGGCACCCCGGCCAGGCCGGCCGGTGAGCGTCCGGCGCGGCCCGCCCCGGGGGCCCGTCCGGCGCGTACTCCCCGGTCTGTCGCGGCCGACGACGGCCCGGCCGCGCCCGAGCAGCCCGCGCCCGGCCCGGTCGCGGACCCGCCGGCCCGCGGTGACCACACCGACGACGACGGGGGTACGACCTGATGCCGCTCTGGGTGGAGCTGGTGCTGCGGGTGGGCGGGGTGTTGGTCGCGTTCCTCACCCTGCCGTTGCTGGTGGGCCAGACCGAGCACAAGGTGATGGCGCACATGCAGGGCCGGCTCGGCCCGATGTACGCGGGCGGCTTCCACGGCTGGGCCCAGTTGGTCGCGGACGGGGTCAAGTTCGTGCAGAAGGAGGACATCACACCGCGCGAGGCGGACCGGACGGTGTTCCGGCTGGCCCCGGCGGTGGCCCTGGTGCCCTACCTGCTGGTGCTGCTGGTCATCCCGCTCGGCCCGAACGACCTGGTCGGGCAACCGTTGGACATCGGCTTGTTCTTCGTGCTGGCCGTGGTCGGTGTCGGGGTCGTGGCGGTGCTGATGTCGGCGTGGGCGTCGGCCAACAAATACAGCCTGCTCGGTGGGCTGCGTGGGGCCGCCCAGTTGCTCGGTTACGAGCTGCCGTTGGTGCTGGCCGCCGCCTCGGTGGCGATGGCGGCGGGCACGCTCAGCCTCTCCGGCATCGTCGAGGCGTGGCAGCCGTGGTGGCTGCTCTGGCAGGCACCCGCGATGATCATCTTCTTCGTCGCGGGGCTGGCCGAGATCCGCCGGCCGCCGTTCGACATGCCGGTGGCCGACTCGGAGCTGGTCTTCGGCTACATGACCGAATACACGGGTCTGCGTTTCGCGTTCTTCCTGCTCGCCGAATACGTCGGCATCGTGGTGATCGCCGCGCTGACCACGGTGTTGTTCCTCGGCGGGTGGCAGGGCCCGTTCGCCGACGAGCAGTTGGGCTGGCTCTGGACACTGCTCAAGATCTTCGCCGTGTCCTTCGTGATCATCTGGCTCCGGGTGTCCTACCCCCGGTTGCGCGAGGACCAGTTGCAACGGCTCTGCTGGCTGGTGCTGGTGCCCGCAGCACTCGGGCAACTGGTCCTCACGGCGGCGGTCCGCATCGCTCTGTAGACAGCCGCTCAGCGCAGCGGGGTGTGTGCGGGGTCGACGGGCTCGGCCGGCGGCGGGGGCGGGGTGCCGTCGCCGAAGGGGCGGCCACCCAGGGCTTCCCTACCGTGCGGGGTGATCCAGTCGGACAGGTCGGGGCCGAGCGGCACGATCCCGGTCGGGTTGATGTCGCGGTGCACCTCGTAGTAGTGCCGCTTGATGTGGTCGAAGTCGGTGGTGTCACCGAATCCGGGCGTCTGGAACAGGTCCCGGGCGTACGCCCACAGCACCGGCATCTCGCTCAGTTTCTGCCGGTTGCACTTGAAGTGGCCGTGGTAGACGGGGTCGAAGCGGGCCAGCGTGGTGAACAGCCGCACGTCGGCCTCGGTGATGGTGTCGCCGACCAGGTAGCGCTGGTCGGTCAGCCGCTCCGTCAACCAGTCCAGCCGGTCGAAGAGGCGGTGGTACGCCTTGTCGTACGCCTCCTGGCTGCCGGCGAAACCACAGCGGTAGACGCCGTTGTTGACGTCCCGGAAGACCACGGCGTTGACCTCGTCGATCTGCGCCCGCAGGTGCTCGGGGTAGAGCTGCGGGGCGCCGTCGCGGTGGTACGCGCCCCACTGCGTGGACAGGTCGAGGCTCATCTGCGCGTAGTCGTTGGTCACCACCTGCCCGGTCGGCACGTCCACGATCGCCGGCACGGTGATGCCGCGCTCGTAGCCCGGGAAGCGCTTGAAGTACGCCTCCTGGATGCGCTCGATGCCGAGCACCGGGTCCCGCCCGCCCGGGTCGAGGTCGAAGGTCCAGCTCCGGGCGTCGTGGGTCGGGCCGGCCACCGCCATCGAGATGGCGTCCTCCAGGCCGAGCAGCCGTCGCACGATGATCAGACGGTTGGCCCACGGGCAGGCCCGACTGACCACCAGCCGGTACCGGCCCGGCTCCACCGGGTACCCGTCGCGCCCGTCCTCGGTGATCCGAGTGGCGATGTACCGCTGGTCGCGGGTGAACTCGCTGCCCGGCTCGACGTACTTCCCGCCTGTTTCCTCGCCCACGTCACCCTCCCGGTGTGGTCAGTGTCTCTACCCCATCCTCACGGATCTACCGCGCACCGATGCGCGGTGGTCCCGACTACCCTGCCGTCATGACGGATGTGGAGGCCGCGGCCCGGCGGTTCATCGCTGATGTGTGGAACGCACGCCGGGAGGAGTCGGCGTACGAGTTGATCGCCGAGGAGTGCCCGGGGCTGGGCGGCACCGGGCCGGAGGCGACGCTGGCCTGGCACCGCGAGCGGCGGGCGGCCTTCCCGGACCTGCGCTACAAGATCGTGGACGTGGTGGCGGCCGGCGAGCGGGTGGCCGTGCACTGGCGCGCGGCCGGCACCCACGCCGGGCAGTTCGGGCCGGTGCCCCCGACCGGGCAGGTGGTCAGCTACTCCGGTGCGACGTTCCTACGCTTCGACGCGGCGGGCCGGATCGTCGAGGTGTGGAGCTGCAACGAGCTGTTCCAGTTGCTCCAGCAGCTCGGCGTCGAGATGCTGCCACCGACCGTCGTCAGTGGGCCCGGGGCGTGATCCGGCTGATCGGCAGATTGATCGGAAAGGGCTCGCCGGTGTCGACGAACTTCGTCCACCGCCCGGTCTCGGCGTAGACCTCGTTGACCGCGTCGATCCGGTAGGTCACGACCTCCAGCGCGCCACCCTCCGTCTCGATCCGCCAGTAGAAGGGGATGCCGGCCTGGGCGTACAGCGCCGGCTTCAACACCCGGTCGATCGAGCGGGTGCTCGGTGAGACGATCTCGATGGCAACGACCACCTCGTGCGGCTCGTACTTCGACGGCTCACGAGCTGCCGCGGCCGCCGTGGTGACCAGCACGTCCGGGATGAAGGAGCGGGTGCGGCTGATCCGCACCTCGACCGCCTGGGTGACGTCGTAGCCGTCGGGGCAGTCTTCGTCGAGCGCGGCACCAAGACGCATCGCGATGGTCTGGTGGGTACGGGTGGGGGAGGGGGAAATCAGCAGCACTCCATCGAGCAGTTCCCGGCGGCGGCCATCGTCGGGCAGCGCATCCAGATCGTCAGTCGTCCATCCGCTCTCGGGCGGATAGTCGCTCTGCAGCGCGGCGGTCATGGGCGGGTCCTTCCAGGTGCGTCGTTCTCCCCGCGACCACCGTACCGCCGCAGACCTGTGGGTGGTGGTCGCGCGCGCCGGGGCCACAGGGCAGGATGGTCGACATGACCGACCCCAGCGAGCACGGTGACCCGGCCGGCGCCACCAGTGCGCGTGGCCTGCCCGGCGCGGGCCTGGTGAAGGGGCTGGCGGTCACCCTCAAGACGATGACCAGCCGGTCGACCACCCAGCAGTACCCGGATGTGGCCCCCGACCTGCCGCCCCGTTCGCGTGGCGTGATCGCGCTGTCGGAGGAGAACTGCACGGTCTGCATGCTCTGCGCCCGCGAGTGTCCGGACTGGTGCATCTACATCGACTCGCACAAGGAGGAGGTGGTGGTGCCCGGCGCCACCCGCCCCCGCCAGCGCAACGTGCTCGACAAGTTCGACATCGACTTCTCACTCTGCATGTACTGCGGCATCTGCATCGAGGTCTGCCCGTTCGACGCGCTCTACTGGTCGCCGGAATTCGAGTACGCCGAGTACGACATCAAGGACCTGCTGCACGACAAGGACCACCTCGGTCAGTGGATGGCCACCGTCCCGCCGCCGCCCGCGCACGACCCCAACGGCGAGCCGGCCAAGGAGGAGACGGCCGCCGCGCGCAAGGCGGCTGCCGCCCGTCCGGCCCCTGCATCGGTACGCCCCGAGCCTGACACCGACCCAGGCCCGGCGTCGTGACCGCGCGACGTGAGTCGAGGGCGGCCCGGTGACCGGCGCGGACGTGCTGCTGCTCGCCCTCGGCGCGGTGGCGGTCGGTGCCGGCGTGCTGGTGGTGACCACGAAACACCTGGTCCGCGCGGGGCTCTACCTGGTGGTGTGCCTGGGTGCACTGGCCGGTGACTTCCTGGTGCTCAGCGCCGAGCTGGTGGCCTGGGTGCAGGTGTTGATCTATGTGGGCGCGGTGGTGGTCCTGCTGCTGTTCGCGGTGATGCTCACCCGGGCCCCGATCGGCGCCTCCGACGACCTGGACCGGCCTGGCTGGCCGGCTGCCCTGATCGGTGGCGGCGCCGGGCTGGGGCTGACCGTCCTGCTTGTCGACGCGTACCGCTGGAGCACCGTCGCGCTGCCCGGCCCGGGCACCGCCGAGCGGTTGGGGGAGCAGATCTTCCAATCCTGGGTGCTGCCGTTCGAGGTGCTCTCCGTGCTGCTGCTGTCCGCCCTGGTGGGCGCGGTGGTGCTGTCCCGGCCGGACATCGGCCGACCAGCCCCGCAACGCGGTGGCACGGCAGCACCTGGTGTTGTGGATTCCGGGGTGCGCCGGTGAGGCCGGTCATCCCGTACGTCACCGCGGCGCTGCTGTTCGGGCTCGGCGTCTACGGCGTGCTGCGCCGACGCAACGCGGTGCTGGTGCTGATGTCGGTCGAGTTGATGCTCAACGCGGTCAACCTGATCCTCGTCACCGCGGACACCACCGCCCGCGCCGTGCTACCGCACTCGGGGCAGGTCTTCGCGCTGTTCGTCATCGTCCTCGCCGCCGCCGAGATCGGGGTGGGGCTGGCGATCGTCCTGCAGCTCTACCGGCTGCGGGCCACCGTGGCGGTGGATGACGTGCCGCTGACCGAGCCGGCGCAACCCGTCGGCGGGCGAGAGCCGGCCGTCCTGGACACGGAGGCTGGCCGGTGACCGGGCTGCTCGGAGCGCTGCTGCCCGCCGTACCGTTGGTCGCCGGCCTCGCCGGTCTGCTGTTGCCGCCGGCCCCGCCTCAGCCGAACGCGGGTGCGCAGGGCGGTGACCGGGCCCGCCGGGCGGCCGTCGCGCTCGGGGTCACCGGCGCGGCCGGTGCGCTGGCGCTGGCCGTCGCGCTGCTGCTGACGGTCGACGAAGCGACGGAGACGTCGACCACCTGGGTCGACGTCGGCGGGCTGGCGGTGACGCTCGGCGTACGGCTGGACGGCGCCGCCGCGCTGGTCGCGGTGGCGGTCACCACGGTCGCCCTGGCCGTGCAGGTCTACTCGATCGGCTACCTGCGGCGCGGTCCGCACGACGACATCGACGTCGACCACCGCTACCCGCCGTACGCCGCTCAGATCAGCCTCTTCACCGGCGCCATGCTGCTGGTGGTGGTCGCCGGTGACCTGCTCATGTTGCTGGTCGGCTGGGAGGTGATGGGCCTCTGCTCGTACCTGCTCATCGCCCACGACCGCCGACTGCCCGGCGCACCGGCCGCCGCGATGAAGGCGTTCCTGGTGACCCGGGTCGGTGACGTCGGGTTCCTGCTCGGCATCGCGCTGCTGGGCGTGTCGACGGGCAGCTTCCGGATCGCCGACGTGCTCGCCCATGACCACTCCGGGGTGACGTTGACCGCCGCCGGCCTGCTGCTGCTCGCCGGCGTGGCCGGTAAGAGCGCGCAGTTCCCGCTGCACACGTGGCTGCCGGACGCGATGGCCGGCCCGACGCCGATCTCCGCGCTGATCCACGCCGCGACGATGGTCGCCGCCGGGGTGTACGCCGTGGCCCGGCTCTACCCGCTGTTCACGGCCGCACCGGTGACGCTGACCGTGCTGGGGGTGCTCGGCGCGATCACACTGCTGCTCGGCGCGCTCGCCGCCACCGCACAGGACGACATCAAGCGGGTGCTGGCCTGGTCGACCGTGTCCCAGTTGGGCTACATGACGGGCGCGCTGGCGGTCGGCTCACCGTCGGCGGCGCTGTTCCACCTGCTCACCCACGCCGCGTTCAAGGCGTTGCTGTTCCTCGCCGCCGGTGCGGTGATCCACGCGGTCGGCACCACCCTGATGTCGGAGATGGGCGGGCTGCGGCGAAGCATGCCGGTGACGTTCTGGTGCACGGTGGTGGGCCTGGGCGCGCTGGCCGGGGTGCCACCGTTGGCCGGCTTCTGGAGCAAGGACAGCGTACTGACGGTGGCCGAAGCCGCCGCCCTGGACGGCACCGGTCCGGTGCCGTCCTGGGTGGGCTGGCTGGTGTGGCTGGCCGGGTTGGCCGGTGTGGCGATCACCGCCTGGTATGCCGGTCGGCTGTTGCTGCGCACCTTCTTCGGCGCTCCCCGCCTGCCGCTGGTCCGGCCGCACGATCCGCCGGCGTTGCTGCGCTGGCCGGTGCTGCTGCTGGCCGTGCCGGCCGCGCTGCTCGGTCTGGCCGGGTTCGTCGGGGTGTTCGCCGACCGCCTGCGGTTCCCCACCGTGCCGGTGGCAGGCTCCGAGGACGGCCTGGTCCACGTGGGGCCGGAGGTGCTGCTGCCGCTCGCGTTGCTGCTGGTCGGCGCCGGGCTTGTCACGCTGGGCTGGCGTCGGGACCCGGCCGCCGACCCGGCGGTCGCGCTGGGTGCGCTGCGGCCGGTCTTCGCCCGCGCGTTCCGGCTCGACGACGTCCAGCACACCCTTGTCGTACGCCCCGTCCGCGCACTGGCCCGCGCCGCGCGCACCGGTGACGAGGTGGTGGTGGACGGCGCGGTCGAGGGCAGCGGGCGCGCCGCGTCCGGTCTGGGCGCCGGTCTGGCCGCGCTGCACCGAGCGGCGCTGCCCCGGGCCGCCGCCGGCGTGCTGGCCGGCGCGCTGCTGATCGGGCTGGCCGCCGCCGTGATTGGCGTGGCCCGGTGAGCGCGAGGAGTGAGCCGGTCTTGCGAGCCCCGCAGTCGCGAACGAAGGTGGGCTTCGTGAGCGCGAGGAGTGAGCCGGTCTTGCGAGCCCCGCAGTCGCGAACGAAGGCGGTCCAGTGACGTTTGGGCAGGTGTTGCTTGTCGCTGTGCTGGCGGTGCCGGCGCTCGGCGCGGTCGCGGTGGCGGTGACGCCCCGGGACCGGGCGGCCCGGCTGGTCGGCACGGTCGCGGCGGCGCTGACCCTGCTGGCCGCGGTGCCGCTGGTGTTCGGCGGTCGGGGC
Source organism: Micromonospora sp. NBC_01638 (assembly GCF_045209745.1). Taxonomy (NCBI): domain Bacteria; kingdom Bacillati; phylum Actinomycetota; class Actinomycetes; order Micromonosporales; family Micromonosporaceae; genus Micromonospora; species Micromonospora sp. NBC_01638. Next base: position 1,562,781 of record NZ_CP109273.1, on the reverse strand, counting down.
TGGTTCGCCTGGTCGGCCGACGCGCCGGCGGTGCGTCCGTGGCACCAACTGGATCTGCCCTGGGTGCCCGGTCTGGAGTTGCGCTTCCACCTCGGCGTCGACGGCATCTCCTGGCCGCTGGTGGTGTTGACCGCGCTGCTCACCCTGCTCTGCTGCGCGTACACGATGTGGCGGGTGCCGGACGGCGGCAGTGGCCGGGCGCTGGTCGCGCTGCTGTTGGTCGTCGAGGTGGGCATCCTGGGCACCTTCCTCGCCCTGGACCTGGTGCTGTTCTTCCTCTTCTTCGAGGTCGTCCTGCTGCCGATGTATGCGATCATCGCCGGCTGGGGTGGCGCGCAGCGGCGACGGGCGGCCCGCAAGTTCGCGCTCTACACCCTGTTCGGCTCGGTGTTGCTGCTGGTCGGCGTGTACGTCGTGGTCGCTGCCGCCGGCACCGCCGACGTGGTGGCGCTGACCGGTGGCGACGGGTTGTCCAGGGGCACCCAGTTGGCCGCGTTCACCCTGCTCGCGTTGGCGTTCGCGGTGAAGAGCCCGCTGTGGCCGCTGCACTCCTGGCTGCCCGACGCGCACACCCAGGCCCCCACGGTGGGCAGTGTCGTGCTGGCCGGGGTGCTGCTGAAGATGGGCACCTACGGACTGATCCGGGTGGCCGTGGGAGTGGCGCCGGAGGGTGCCCGTTGGGCGGCGCCGGTGCTCGGCGTGCTGGCCGTCGCCGCGATCCTGATCGGTTCGCTGGTCTGCCTGGCTCAGGCCGACGTGAAGCGGCTGATCGCGTACTCGAGCGTGGGGCACATGGGCTTCGTGCTGCTGGGCGTCGCCACGCTGACCGCCACCGGCATCCAGGCGGCGTTGATCGGCAACGTCGCGCACGGGGTGATCACCGGCCTGCTGTTCTTCCTGGCGGGTGCGGTGAAGGACCGGACCGGCACGGGCACTCTCGCCGAGCTGTCCGGGCTGCGGGAGACCGCGCCTCGGCTGGCTGGTCTGTTCGCGTTCGCGGCGATCGCGTCGCTCGGCCTGCCCGGGTTGGCCGGCTTCTGGGGCGAGGCGTTCGCGGTGATCGCGGCCATTCAGGTTGGCGGTCCGCTCTGGACCACCCTCGGGGTGCTGGCCGCGGTCGGCGGAGCGCTCACCGCCGCGTACTTCCTGCGGCTGTTGCGTCAGGTCACCCACAACCGGCCGAGCCCCGCCGTCGGGCGGGTCGGCTCTGGCCTGGCCGGTGCGGAGTTGACCGCCTGGGTGCCGCTGGTGCTGCTGGCGTTGGCCATCGGGCTGGCCCCGGCGCTGGTCCTCGGCGTCGCCGAGGCCCCCGTCGACGCCCTGATTGGGGTGGTCTCCCCGTGATCGCGAGAGGTGCGGCGAAGCGGAGCCCCGCAGTCGCGAACAGAGGCAGGCGCACATGAACGTCGTGCAGAGCGTGGACAGCGTCGCGCTGCTGCCGGCCTACCTGGCTGCCGGCACCGCCGTTCTCGTGCTCCTCACCGACCTGCTCCTGGCCCGGCCACGGGCCACGATCGTGGTGGCCGCGCTCGGCGCGCTCGGCACCGTCGCCGGCGCCGCTCTGGTCGGCGCGGCTGGGGAGCGGCGGACGTTCTGCGTCGGCCCCGACTGCTCCTGGATCTTCGGTGGCCGCGCCGCTCTTGTCGCCGCGGTGGTGGCGCTGCTCACCCTGGGCGTGCTCGGGCTGTCCGTGCCCGCGCTGCTGGCCGGGCGGTCGCCGGTGGGGGAATACTGCTTCCTGCTGGCCTGCTCGATGACCGGCGGCGTGGTGCTCGGCGCGGCCGGCGACCTGATCACCCTGATCGTCGCTCTGGAGACGCTGACCCTGCCGCTGTACGCGCTGGTCGGTCTGCGCCGGGGGAGCCTCGCCAGCGCAGAGGCGGCGGTGACCTTCTTCGTGGTCAGCGTGGTGGCGACCACCCTGACTCTGCTTGGCGCGGCGCTGCTGTACGCGGTGACCGGTGGGCTGCACCTGGACCGGCTCAGCGCGCTGCTCGCCGAGCGGCCGGAGCTGCGGGACCTGCCGCTGACCACCGCCGCGGTGGCGGTGCTGCTGGTCGGGCTGGCTTTCAAGGTGGCGGCGGTGCCGTTCCACGCCTGGGCGCCGGCCACCTACGACGGCGCGCCGCTGCCGGTGGCCGCGTACCTGTCCACGGCGTCGAAGCTGGGCGGCCTGGTCGCTCTGCTCGCCGTGGTGCAGCGGGCGCTGCCGGCGGATCAGACCGGCCCGGTGCTCGCCCTGCTCGCGGTGCTCACCATGACCGTCGGCAACCTGGTCGCCCTGCGCCAGCGGCGTACGGTCCGGCTGCTCGCGTGGTCGTCCGTCGCGCAGGCCGGTTACATCCTCGCCCCGCTGGGAGCGTTGGCGCTGGCCGCCGGCCGTACCGACGAGGCGCGATCCGCCGCATACGCCGCCGTAATGGCGTACGCCGTCTTCTTCGTGGTGTTGGAGCTGGCCGCGTTCGCCGGGGTGACGGCGCTGCGCCCGGCGGGTGCGGACGGTGGCATGCTCGACGACCTGCGCGGGATCGCCCGCCGGCACCCGTGGCGGGCTGCGGCGTTCGGTCTCGCGCTGGTGGGTCTTGCCGGCCTGCCGCCGGGGCTGGCCGGCCTGTTCGCGAAGGTGACCGTGGTGCGGGCGCTGCTGGACGGTGGGGCGGCCTGGCTGGCGCTGGTGGTGGCGCTGAACGCGGTGATCGGGCTGGCCTACTACCTGCGGGTGGCCGCCGCACTCTGGGCGCCTACGCCCCTCGCCGCCCCGGCGGATGTCGGCGGTGCGACGGCCGTACCGGTGGTGGGTGTGGTGGGCGTGGTGCTGGCGGTGGCGACGGTGGCCGCCGTGGTGCTCGGCGTCGCCCCGCAGTTGGTGCTCGACCTGGCCGGTCGCTGACCGCACAGAGGTCGACCCGGCAGTCTCAGTGAACTCTCAGCGTTGAGACGGATGGTTGACGGGTACCGGGTTGTTGGACCGGTCAGCGGATCCCGGCGATCCGTGCACCGAAGGAGAGATCGTGCACCACAACCGTTTGAAGACCGCAGCGCTGCTTGGCCTGCTCAGCGCCCTGATCCTCGCGGTGGGCTACTGGTTCGGCGGCAGCGGGGGTCTCGTCATCGCTGTCGTCGTGTCTCTGGTCATGAACGGCGTTTCCTACTTCTACTCCGACAAGATCGCACTACGCTCGATGGGGGCGCAACCGGTCAGCGAGGCACAGTTCCCCGAGCTGTACCGAATGGTGCGGGAGTTGGCTGCCGAGGCCCGGCAGCCGATGCCGCGGCTGTACGTCAGCCCGACCGCGCAGCCCAACGCGTTCGCCACGGGTCGTAACCCGCAGCACGCGGCGGTCTGCGTGACCCAGGGCATCACCGAGATCCTCGACTACCGCGAGCTGCGCGGTGTGATCGGGCACGAGCTGTCACACGTCTACAACCGGGACATCCTGATCTCCAGCGTGGCGGCTGGCCTGGCCAGCATCATCACCCTGCTGGCGAACCTTGCCTTCTTCATCCCACTGGGCGGTGGGGACGACGAGGACCGGCCCAACCCGGCTGTGCTGCTGCTCACCCTGATCCTGGGCCCGATCGCGGCCAGCATCATCCAGTTGGCGATCAGCCGGAGCCGTGAGTTCCAGGCCGACGCCTCGGGCGCTGAGTTGAGCCGTGACCCGTTGGCTCTGGCCAGCGCACTTCGCAAGATCGATGCGGTGGCTCGACGTCGGCCGTTGCCGGCCCAGGGCCAGCTCACCAGCACGGCGCACCTCATGATCGCCAACCCGTTCCGGGGCGGTGGCATGTCCGCGCTCTTCGCCACCCACCCGAAGATGGAGGACCGCGTCGCCCGGCTGGAGCAGATGGCCGCCAACGCGGGGCCGGTGCAGTTCCAGCGCTGACCCGCTGATTCACGCCTCCGCCCGTACCCCGGTCGTATCCGGGTACGGGCGGAGTGCTGTGTCGGTCGCGATATCCGGTTCTGCCCGCCAACCACGCGGCTTAGGGTCGTAACGGCTAACGCTCATTACATCCTTTGGAGGTTCGGTGGCCGCGCTGCGTCAGTACCTGGGTGTCTGGCGGGTCCCCGGCGCCCCGATGTTGCTGGTCACCGGCATCATCGGGCGGCTCGGGATCGGTATGACCCCGCTGGCGCTGCTCCTGGTGGTCGAACAGGTGACCGGGCGGTACGCGCTCGCCGCCGTCGCGGGCGGGATCTACGCCATCGCCGGTGCCGCGATCAGCCCGGTGGCCGGGCGGATCGCCGACCGGGTCGGCCCGAGCCCGGTCCTGCTGGTCACCGCCGTCGCGCATCCGCTGGCGCTCATCGGGCTGCTGCTGGCCAGCCGGTCGGGCAACGACGCCCTGGCCGCCATCTACCTGGCCGCCGGTGTCGCCGGTGCGACGTACCCGCCGCTCACCGCCGCCATCCGCGGGGCCTGGAACGAGCTGACCGGCCCCAACTCCGGCCGGTACGCCCTGCGCAACACCGCACTGGCCGCGGAGACCTCACTGTTCGAGATCGTCTTCGTGCTCGGCCCGCTGCTCGTGGCCGGTTTCGTCATCTTCGCGGACGCTGCCGCCGCGCTCATCGGGGCGGCCGTGGTCACCCTGGTCGGCACCACCGCCGTGGCCCTCGGCCGGGTGATGCGCGGCTGGCGCCCGCACCCGCGCGAGCACCACGCGCGAGGGCTCGGCCCGCTGCGGGTCCCCGGCTTCCCGGCCCTGCTCTTCTGCGTGGCCGGGCTCGGCATCGCCTTCGGCGCCGCCGGTGTCACCGTCCCGGCCTACGCCGGCAACTCCGCCACCGACGACCCGGAGAGCCTGGCCGGGATCCTGCTGGCGGTCTGGGGGATCGGCAGCGCCGCTGGCGGGTTCTGGTTCGGCGCCCGGAAGCCGGCACCGAACATGACCCGGCAATTCGCCCTGCTGCTCGGTGCGCTGGCCGGCACCTTCGTGGTGTTCGCGCTGATGCCCACCCCGCTGGCGTTGGGGGTCGCCTTGGTCGTCGGCGGGGCCACCATCGCGCCCGCACTGACCCTGGAGAACACCCTGGTCGGTCGGATCGCCCCGGCTGGCATGCTGAACGAGGCGTACACCTGGGTGGTCACCGTGGCGGTGGCGGCGAGCGCCGCCGGCGGCTCGGTGGCCGGCCTGATCGTGGATCACGCCGGTGGCGTCCCGTGGGCGTTCCTGTTCGCCGGGGCGGCGGTCGCCGTCGGGGCCGCGGTCGCGGCGCTGCCCGCCGGGCCCATCGCCCGCGCGGAAAGCACGGCGGTACGCACCGAACAGCCCGTCACCGTCTGACCCGTCAGCCCTGATCCACTCGGGCGTGATCCACTCGAATTCCTTGATGTCGGGGTATCCCCGTCTGGCGGACACCTCGACATCAAGGAACCCGAGCCTCGCTCGTACCCTCGGCTCATGGCCAAGGTCCTGTACTCGGCGACAGCGTCGCTGCTGGCCACCGAGGCCGCCAGACACTGCCAGTGACTTGACGACACCCTGATCGAGACCGACCCAGCCCGACGCCGGGGTCAATCTGTGGTGGTCAGCCACGAGCATGATCCTCCCCGACACGGCCAGCGCACCGCGCGGCCAGACACCTTCGCCCGGTGTTCACCGGGAACCGCGGCGCAGATCGGCCACCTCAGCTGATGGCGTGAAGCCGGCCGAGGCGTAGGTAGCGACGGCGCCGACGTTGGCACTCTCCACGCACACACTCGCGCTGGACGAACCCATGTCGCGAAGGACCGCAGCGGCGGCAAGCGTGATCGCCGTGCCGTAACCATGGCCTCGGTGACTGCGGTGGACGCCCATCGGTTCCAGCAGTCCTGGCCGCCCCGGGCCGGCTGACCACACAGCCGCCACTGCCACGGCGTCGTCGTTCTCGTCGAATGCGGCGAGGCAGCGTGCGTCACCGTAGAACGGGCCACCAACCATGGCGAGCCAACGTCCGACCGTGCGGCGTCGGTCGGCATCGGTGAAGGGCGACCCGCGGAACGCGGACCAGTGGACGGCGACCCACACCTCGGCGCGATCGGGCTCGATCGTCTCGACGCGCAGACCGCAGTCCTCCACCGGGCCCGAGAGACTGCGGTGGAACGTTGTCCACGGCTCATCCCGCTCCCAACCCCGCTTCAGCAGCAACTGGGTGAGGAACTCCGCACCTCGGGCTTCGACGGTCGCGCTGTCGGGAGCCAGGACACCACGCGCCGGATCGTCCAGATCAGCGGCGAGCCGGCGGGCCAGTGCCTCGTCATCACGCCAGTTGGGAGCGACGGCCATGCGCACCAGCTCGGGGCCGTCCAGCAGCCCGATCGCGAGAACCTCCCCGTCGCACGACCACATCCGGATGGCAGCGGCCGTAGCCTCGGCACCACGTAACGAGTGCCAGCCGAGATCGCCGGAATGCAGATGCAGCGGTCCCCCGTCGTACTGCCACCCCTTGAGCGCGTCCACCGCTTGGGACAGCTCAGCAACGCTCGGGGTGCTCAAAGTGATGCTCATGGCGCACCCAAACCCAAAGAGTGGCCTGGCACCATCGATTTTGTAGGGAGCCGGCGCTCTCGTCACGGTTCGCCGAATGCCTGTGTCCAGGCCGTCACCAGGCCGTCGAAAGCCGATCCGGAACGACGAAGGACGACCACTGGTGACGACGTCTGCCCAGGCGAAGCAGCGTGGCCGACGCGATGACCAGGTCGGCCGGGGCTGCGTTACCTGTAGTTGTTGAACTGGAGAGCGACGCCGAAGTCCTCGCCCTTGAGCAGCGAGATGACCGCCTGCAGGTCGTCCCTCTTCTTGCCGGTGACCCGCAACTGGTCGCCCTGGATCTGCGCCTGCACGCCCTTGGGGCCCTCGTCCCGGATCTTCTTGCTGATCGCCTTGGCCTTGTCCGTCTCGATGCCCTGGATCACCTTGCAGTCGATCTTGAAAATCTTGCCGGACGGGCGCGGCTCGCCAGCGTCCAGCGACTTCAGCGAGATGTTCCGCTTGACCAGCTTCTCCTTGAACACGTCCAGAGCGGCGAGGACCCGCTCCTCAGTCTCCGCCTGAAGGCCGATCGCCTCCTCGCCGGACCAGGAGATCTCCGCGCCGGTGCCGCGGAAGTCGAACCGCGTCGCGAGCTCCTTCTCCGCCTGCCGAAGGGCGTTGTCGACCTCCTGACGGTCAACCTTGCTCACAATGTCGAACGACGGGTTCGCTGCCATGTTTCTGCTCCTGCTGTCCGGCGGACTGGGCCTGCCGTCGGCCGCCGACCAGCGGCACGACCCCCTGACCGTACCCGGTTGCGCTGGTGCCGGGGCGAGCCGCTATCCTTGCTTCCGCTGCCGCGTTACGACGCGGTGGGGTGCCCTGGCGGGTTGCCCGAGCGGCCAATGGGAGCGGACTGTAAATCCGTCGCGAAAGCTTCAGAGGTTCGAATCCTCTACCCGCCACCAGGTGCAGACACGGCCCCTGACCAGCAGAGATGCTGATCGGGGGCCGGTGTCGTTTGTCTGGCCGGGTCCGGCTGGGTCCAGCCTGTGACGACTGGTTGTGGGCAGATGGTGGGCAGGTCGATCTTGCCTCTCAGTGCTCCGTTGGGGGCTGCGAATCGCCCGTGCTCCGGGAGTTGCCGGCCCGGCGTGATCGCACTTGGAGCACCGGCTGAGGCTGCCGCGGGCTTAGCTGGCTGCGTAGGTAGCTCGGGGGCAAGCCAGTCCCGGGGTTGGACTGGCGCGGCAGTCGGAAGCCCTCGCCCTCGATCAGGTCGACCTGCCGGCTTCCGTGCCGCCTGGCCGTGGTCGTGCTGCGTCTGGATCAGTGGAGTTCGGGGCGGCGGTCCGGCGGCAGTCGGTGGCTCTCCGCCCCGGCGCCGGAGGCGGCCGGGGCGGCTTGCCGCCGGCCGGCTCACCGCCCGCGCCGCGCGGAGCGCGGCGCCTTGATCCAGAACAGAGAAATTCGGCAGCGAGGCGAATCACCGGCCTGTCCTCCGTGGGCTGATGTGCGACACGCGTCCGCCAGGTGATCTGCGACGGTGGTCGGTTTCGGCTCTCTGGGCCCGACGTCTCCGCAGGGCGTCGGGACTCGGGGGAGGCCGGGATTGGCGCTGGTTGCCTTGTCGATTGTTGAGCAACGGTTGGACGCGGTCCGTGCGGTGTTGGCCGGGTCGGATGTGACAGAGGTAGCGGCCAACTGCGGGGGTGCATCGGTCGACGGTGCATCGGTGTGGCGACGGAGAGGCGGCGGATGGCGGCTTGTCCTGGCTCGACGGCTTCTATCTGTGCCGTGTCCGATATCGGCTATCCGATCGGTCCCTGCCCCGCCGCTGCAGCGCTCCTGGCTGCGGTCGACCCCATAGGTGGCCATGCGACAACGGAGACTTGTCGAGCCGGAGGGTCCCCCCGGCCCCCAAGATTCAGACCTACGGGGCTGTTGCGCGACGTAACTGGTCGATAACGTGACGGGATGCTAGGCGGCGAGGTTCAGCATGAAAAGGGACGTAAGGGTGTCTACTTTAGCAAGAAGTGGCTTGAGTACACGACCAGGTGCAACGTGCCGTGGGTGGTCTACGAAGCGCCAACCCGCGTCGGCCTACTGGATCTGGCCGGCAAGCATGACAGCTACGACCTAGCGGGCCACTTCATAGAGCCGCCCTGCAAGCCGTTCTTCGTTGAGGTTAAGACTGACAGCACTGTGGGTAAGCAACCCGCTAAGTATCTCGAGTACCTTGCGCACTCGTACTCGGCAACTAAGAGAGCAATAGATGAGAAATTAGATAGGGAAAACGAGTTCATGTGGGTGACGTGGCACCCGTTCTCACAGTCTGACTGGAGGGATCTGTGCGCGCCAGCGACAATTGTTCGCGCCCTGACCGAGTACCCCGCGAAGCTTGCGGGTCAGGAAATCGATCATGACGTCGTTAAGCTGGTCAGCAAGAGACTTTGGCTGATAGTGATCTCAGACCGCCACGAAGAGTTGCTAATGAGCCCGCAACACTACGCGGGCGTCCAGGCTATTATTGCGGAGAGTCGATGACATGTATAGTGCTCTGCAGGTAGCCATTAATAACGCAATGGACCAACCCTCGGGCGATGCCGCTATCAGAGACGTTAAGACCATCATCGCCCGCGAGATGACTGAAATAGACTCATCGCTTGATGTAAGAGCGACCGACCACTTCAATCACTCATTTTTTCCTGACTTTGTCGTCTCTTGGCGCGAGAACGGCACTGATCAGCGGCGGGACATCTTTCTTCGCAATGATTCGACGAGCGTTCTCTATCAAGACGTCGACCGAATGGAGAAGGGGAACGAGGTCTTCTTAGGGATCCGCTCCTCTAAGGCGGATCCCGACACTCGTGCCGAGTTGGCTACCGCGCTCGTGGGCGATAGTCAGTGCCTCGTTTCAGATGCCGCGTCACTTGATAGCTTCGCCACTCGAACTGCCCCGGCTGAGACTTCCTCCGTCCTCCCCGGCGTAGCTGCGAGGGTTTGGATTCGCGGGGCGCGGGGTCTGCTTGACCAGCCTGCAGTTGCGGAACTTCAGGATCAGGTAGCCGTGGGTGGATCGGCTATGATGCGTGGCTCGGTTGATGACGGCCGAGCAGTTGTGTGGGCAGTCCGACGAAACTTTAGATCTGAATACGCAAAGCGTATAGAGCGCGTCATGCAAATAATGTGGCTTAGCGCGGGTAATCCTCTAAGCTCTTTTCCTGGGCGTCACACCATGTCGACTCAGCTATCCGAGTCCGAAATTAGATGGCTATTGCCATTTCTGCTTAGGGCTGCCCATGTTGACGACGATTTTTGGAGACTCGTAGGAGAGGTAATTGACCTGCGGCTCCTTCAGTCGCTTGGTGATGTCGGAGAGTCGCCCAACCTCGATCGGCTAATAACAGTTAACCTTGATCGACTGTTGGTCACGCAGGCGATGCTCCGCCGCCGCAACGTCTCCCTACACCCGAGCCTCAACGAACCTCATTGGAGCATTCGGAGCGGATTGCTCACACTCGGGGCAGAGGGGTTTGACTGTCATGTGGTGGACGACAAGAGGAAACTAGCTAACTCGCGCCACGGGTCCTGGCCGACATACCTGGATGACATACAGGCGCGATTGGAGCGCTACCGCCTCCAAGAAATCGCGTTCTCGTCTCCTGCTGCGACCGTCGACGTCAAATCGGCAACATCTCAAGGCCTCGCCGGGCGGCAAGCAACGGATATTACCGGGTCGCTTGGCGCAATGGGAGGAATTGCTAAAGTCGCCGTTCGGCCCGCCGGGGGTGACTGCAATATCATGGTTAACTTCCTAAGAGGTACTGCAGAGACTGACGAGCGTAGTCAAATTCAGAACCTCGTGACGACTGCTATCGACCTGATCTACCAAGGCGACGCCGCACTTCTAGAAGAAATCAGAAGATTCTTCGAGATGGTAGGTGCGGCTGAGAGCTAGCCAGGTGCTTTCACGGCTCTCCTGTTAGGACTGGCGGACAGTATTGATTCATGCCTAGCCTCCCCATCGGAGGTAGTTCAAGACGTTAGGCCGAGACCTGAAGAGTCACCATCGAATTGATCAAATCTTGCATTAGCTCAACGCCAGCTCTGCCACTTGATCCTTGCGCCAACGCCTCCACTGGCATCGTTACATATCGAGCACGCCTTGGATTTAAGAGCGTGACGTCTTGCACCACTTCACCTTTTGCGTAGAGCATCGCCGTATAGGTAAGCAGTTGCCGCAAGTCGCTTCCCCGAAATGGGCGAGTGACCGTCTTGATCTCTATGAGCTGGCCTGGGCTCGCCATGTCTCCTACCGACTTCACGACTACGCCGCAACCGGGGATCTGAGGAGAGAAGGTTACCGAAGGCAGACCTTCGGTGAAGCGCAGGATCTTGTCGCACAACTTCTCAACCTCGAAGAACTCATCGTAATCGAGGTCCGCGCGCGCGAACTCGCCACGGGGGAGAAACTGCAAAGCCTCACGAGCTGCTTGTGCCGCACGTCGCCCCGTGATGCCTGTCGAGCCGTAAACAGATGCTGCGGTGAGAAACGCAGTCTCGGCCAACAGTGCGTTACGTTGGGGTGTTGAGCCGCTGATTACCACTCGACCCAAAGATATCTGCTGCGTGTTCAACCATCGGGCCACCCGGTCAAGCATCGGAGCGCACTGCCGCCATACCGATGTCTGATGAGTGAAGTCTTTAGCTGATATCAAATCGGCACTCTCCAAGTCGGAGAGGCGACCTTGCTTGCTGCCCAATCACGTACGATAATATCGAATTCCGGCATACCTGATTTGCTTGCATCTCTCCAATGCTTACCCTCGTCTTTGAGCACATAAGAAGCGACGATGAAAGCCCGCTTCACCCATGGGTGAATAGAGCTGACGTAATTTTTCTGGTCGCTAAGCCAGTAAGTAGCGTCCCAGCGTGCCAGGGCAAGCATGATGTCTCGCTGAATATTCGGAGAGATCCCAGATCCGAAACCATGTGATGAAGTGTAGAGCCTGATCAAGAGCTGTTCATTCTCAAGTGAATACTTGCCAACAAGCGCCCGGATCATGTACGCCAGGTTCAGGTCGATGCGTGAGAGGTAGTGGCCGGAAGTGATCAGGTTTCGGATCTGTTGCTGAATAGCGTCGACGACTATCGAATTCGTCGACTTTTCGACGAACGAGCGGACCGCGATCATTACCTGCGGGATCACCGGCGCCAGCGTCTCTATATTCTCCATAAGGCTCTGAACGGCTTGACCTCTCGGCTCGTCGTCCATCAGATCCAAGGCGCCAATCAAACGCCGGGCTAGAGCTACATGGATGCGGCCCTTTGTCAATTCATCGCGTAGTAGCCCGAGAATGTCGAACTCATTTAGCTGATCTCTCAGACGTTCGTAGTCGTCGTCCGCAGTCGGTGAGTAGGGATCGTAATGAATGTGGAGCCCTAGAAATTTTGACGCGCTACCAGCTGGAGGGCTGATCGGATCAAGCATCGCAAGATATTCGGCCGAAGTCATGATGCGCGTCTTATTTTTCTGAAGCGACATTCCTTCGTTCCTCAGGAGCTTTTCAGAAACGAAACCAATTGCCCTGTAGGCAGCTTGCATGTCGTTTACGAAAAACCGGTAGTCGTCCGCGTAGCGGCAGAACGTCAACGATGGCTCGGCGGCGATCAGGTGGTCTACCCTGTCCAACACAAGCTCCGCTAGCAGGCGGGCAGCCGGCCCTCCAACGGGCAGGCCATATGAGGTGTTGTTCGAGAGCTTTCCCAGAATTGACATGATCTGGTTCGTGCAGTTGCCGCCTGGGTCGGTCCGCTGTAACGCATTCTCAAGGCGGTGGTGATAAACCCTGGAATAGAAGTCCGCAATATCGATCGTGACAACATAGCTCGAGGTGGAGGCGAGTTCGCGCGTCCTATTCTGGAAATCGCGCCATCCGCTTGCACTAAAAATACCGTCCGTCGAGCTGTCAACGTAGCGATATGAGAAAACCTGCTGGGATTCGATCGGCAGGCGCCGCCGTTCAATCTCTGGCGCAAGCTCCAGTACGAGGCTAAGCAGGTAAGCATTCCAGAGTGGATCGATCTGTGTCGCCCACCTGAAACCTGTATACCCAACTGGCGCGAGAGTCGAGTAATTGTTTATGGCCGAGTTGCTATATTCCTTAAAGTTCTTCGATATCTTGTCGAGGAGCGACACAACGGCTGCTGATTGATCGTTGAGAACATGGTTCTCGAACGGATAGGGAAAGACGTCGGTATCGCCGCGCTCTGCCACATTCTTGACTGCGCGATCAAAGGTAGACTTCTGGATTAGTGCCATTTCCGCCAACCGAGGGGTAGTTGCTGATGCGGAGACATTGAGAGGTCGCAGCCTGGATCAATCGGGCTAGCCTCTTACGCTATAGACGCGAACCACGCTTGAGGTGCACTCGGGAGAACGCTCGATCACCTCCCGGACCCAAAGTGGGGTCCCTGATGGCACCCCGAATATTTTTGCCAGGTCTTCAGGTGCTGGGACTTGATAGTCCCGCACCCGACCCGATTCGTTGCTGGCGCCGCTTCGGAGTAAGTCAAGGGGACTGCTCGGGCCAACCACGTAAGTGCCCCGGCCCTGTTGGGTCGCAACAACACCCTCCTCTCTTAGGAGCGATAAGGCCTGCCGGATGGTTCCGCGGCTTGCCTTGAACTCGACAGCCAACGCGGCCTCTGTCGGTAGGGGCCTCCCTGACGGGAGTGAACCCTGCCTGATCTGGGTCCTCAGGTCGTCGGCAATCTTGCGGTATCGACGGTGGCCGTAGCGCGTGGTGGGCACTTGGTCACCGTACCTGGCACTTGTCTTACCAAGTGCCCACCAAGTGATCCATTCCCATGACTAGACAACTCGTCCACTTGTAGATACCTTTCGTTGGGCACGGCTGGGGTCACGGTCCGTGTCAGGAGTGGTCTGGTGCCGCCTCTGATAGCACCTGATGCGCGGCGTCCTGTCGGACCGGTTGCGGTAGCCGCGCGTACAAGTTGGCTCGGCGATACCCGACCCGTCCGGCGTCGGACGGTGCGCCGTGCCTTCATTCGGGCCTGTGGCTGGCCGCATCCCCCGTGGCTGGCCACCGGCCCCCCCGTCTACCTGTGGAGGTGCGATGTCCGGCTCCCATCGTCGACACCGTTGGTTCTCGTCCTGGTGTTCTCGGAGGCGCCCATCTGCCCGGTACGCCAGCGGCAACGTTCCGTGGAGTCCTCTCGCGGCGTGTACGACCTCCTCGCTGCGGTGGTCCGCGGCTGTCACCCGTGAGTTGCCTGCACTCCGATACGCACCATTGATGACGCGAGCCCAGCTCTTCCGAGGCAACGGCGGGCGGTGGCCGCGATGAGTCGTACGAACAAGCCGGCCGCCGTCACAAGCCACCCGGACTGGTGCGCCCCAGATCGCTGCGGCTACCTGGTGCCGCCGGTGATGACGCACATGGCCCGCCGTCATCGCGGCCCGATGGAGCGGGCCGGCGACAGTCGGGCGGGTGGCCTTGTCGTCACGTACCTCATCAGCAGTGAGGCTCTGGGTCGTCCCATGGTCGGTGTTCATGTGACGTGCCGGGCCGGGAACGCCTGGGCGGAACTGTCCTTGCCGCAGACAGCCCAACTCGTCGAGCAACTTCGCGGATCGCTGGCACAGGCCACCGGACAGCAGGGGGCCGGCGATGAGTGAGGGCGCTGCCATTCCAGAGGGTCGGTCGCCGTCGTCGGTCGCGCCGGTCGTGTGCCCGGTCTGGTGTCGAGGCTGTGGACCGAACGACCCGATGCACCGCGGGCTTCTCTCCACCATCGGACGGGAGCGGACCGGCTGGGTCACCGTCCAACTGATCGTCGACCGGTTCGCCCGTCGGGACCTGGCCGTGAAGCTCGATGCGACCCGATACGGCGCGACGCAGACCGTGCTTCTGTCGCCCGCGCAGGTGGACCGGCTCATCGACGAGCTGGTGTACGCCCAGCTGGAGATGCTGACACCGGCAGAAGGCGGCGAGCGGGCCGGAGAGACGCGGTGAACGCCAATACCCGTCGGGGCTCAGCCGTTCCTCGTACTCCTGGCCTGCGCCCTGCGCGGCCACCGCGAGCAGCGGTAGCTGTACCGCCGGTTTCTGAGCGGCCCGCCGGCGGCACCACCTGGCAGACGTTGGAACGTCTAGGGGGTACGGTGACCGGTGTGCATGGCCGGGACTGGCGCCCTCGCTACCTGCAACTCGCGGAGGAGTTGCGGGCGAAGATCGTGAGCGGCGAGCTGGCCCCCGGCACTCTGATGCCCAGCGAAACCGAGTTGGCCGATACCTCGGGCCTGTCGCGCACGAGCGTTCGCAATGCCATCCGGCAGCTCCGGGAATGGGGCCTGGTCCGTGCGGAGCAGGGGCGCGGCACCTACGTGAGGGCACCCCGTCAACGGGTACGCCGTCGTAACACCGAGCGCTACCAGTGGGAGAAGGATCGCGTCCTGCTGGACGAGGGCGAGCGGCTGAAGACTGGTGCCACCGAGCACGACACCGGCCTGACCGTCGACGACCTGAAGTTCCACGCCGAGTACTCCCAGGTGCAGGCTGATGCGGAGATGGCGGCGGCCTTGCAGGTCGAACCGGGTGCTTCGTTGCTGCGCCGGGTCTACTGGACGTCCTCGCGGCACGAGAACGCGCCGCTGACCGTGTCGTACTCCTATCTGCCGTACGACCTGGTGGCCGCGAACCCGGACCTGCTCGACGCGGGCAAGGAACCGTGGCCGGGCGGCACGCAGCACCAGCTCTACACGCTCGGCATCGAGCTGGACCGAATCGACGACGAGATCCGGGCGCGTCCGCCGTCGCCCGATGAGGCCGAACTGCTGGACATCGACCCTGGCGTCTCCGTGCTCACCGTGCGGAAAACCTCGACCGACACCACGGGCCGGATCGTTGAGGTCGCCGACGTTGTGATGCCGGGTGACCGCACCGAGCTTGTCTACTCCCACAAACTCCAGCGGTGGAAAACTTGACGCAGCTCGTCTCGGTCATCACTCCGGTCCACGCGCCCAGCATCGAGCACCTGGCTGGCGCCTACGAGTCGTTGGCCAAGCAGGAGATGCCGTCCGGGTGGGACTGGGAATGGCTCGTCCAGGAGGACGGGCAGACCGGCGCCCTGGTCGACGCGCTGCCTGACGATCCTCGGATCAGTCTGGGCACTGGGCGTCCCGGTGGGCCTGGTGTTGCCCGTACCCTCGCTCTTTCCCGGGTCTCCGGGAAACTCATCAAGGTCCTGGACGCCGACGACCAGCTCACTCCCGGCGCGCTCGCCCGGGACATCGCCGCGTTCGACGCGCACCCGCAGATCGGCTGGACCACCTCGCGGGTACTCGACCTGCTCCCCGACGGTTCGACCGCCGGATGGGACAAGGACCCGGCCGGCGGCGTTATCGACCGCGGTTCGGTCCTGACGTTCTGGAAGGTCAACGACTACCGAGCATCGGTGCACCCGGCGACCCTGTGCCTGCGGCGGGATCTCGTCTTCGCCCTGGGCGGCTGGATGGCCCTGCCCGCCTCCGAGGACACCGGCCTCCTGCTCGCCGCCAACGCGGTCACCGCGGGCTACTTCACCCGCGAATACGGCCTGCTCTACCGCAAGTGGCCCGGCCAGGTAACCAGCCAGGCTGCACACCGGGAACCGGCTGAGTACCAGGGACGGATGAGGATCATCGAGGCCAGAGCCAACGCCCTGGCCTCGATAATCCCGGATGGCTTCGACGGCAGCGCTACGGCGTAGCTTCGTGCCCCGGCATCCCGTGGGTACGCCGCCGCTCCTTCATCTCCGCCTCGAAGATGTGCCGCCGACCGCCGGCCAGCTTCTCCCGCGCGTCTCGCTCGATCTCCTGGAACGCGGCGTAGTAGCCGTCGTCAAACTCCTCCACGATTTGGAACGTCCACCGGCCGGGCAGCACGTTGCGCCCCAACAGGTCGCGCTCGACCCGGCCGGCCATCTCGTCGTGCCCGGCCTGGCGGAGTAGCTTCACGACCCGGTCAAGGGTGAGATCCGCGCCGCCGACGAGCTGGTGTGCCGAGTACAGGTGACCGCGTACGCGGTGGATCGTTTCCAATGCCTTGCTTAGCTCACCAAGGGCTTCAATGGTTGCATCGTCAGTCCCCGGCGGACGACGGTGCGCTTCGCTCGCCGAAACAGCAGAGCTATCTTCCCGCATGCGCTGCTTATACCCTTCAACGCTATCTCAGTTGCCGTCTGGTTGTGGAACCGGTTGGGGTAAGTTGTCGAGATTAGTTCTCTGCCCGCAGCGGCAGGAAGGCTCTGATTACATCGGTGTTTGCCAGGAGCCCGCCGCGAACTCGTCTTAACAGCTTCATCTTCACTAGCTCGTTAACATCCCTGCTGATCGTTTTCGAGCCTTTGCCCGCGTACATCACAGCAAGTCTGCCGGATACTTCCGGCAACTTACTTGCCGGAATCGGAGTTCCCTTTTCGCTAAGATCAAGGACTACGCACTTCTGGCGTCTCTTGGCCGGAGTGTCAGCGTCGCGAAACGACTCATGGACAAAGTTTTCCCAGGTAACCCGCATCTGCTCGCGGCGGATATCCTCAAGCTGCTCCCGCAGTTCGTCCACGAAACCCTGCACTGCGTAGTCGATGAATCTCTCGACAGGAAATGGTGGTCGACTAGTGCGTGCAAGTTCTCGATAGTAGGCGTCACGGGTTTTGTTATAAAAATCCGACAGCAGGTGGGCTGCGGGTACCGGCACGCCGGCTTGGATTAGAAGCTGAAACTCGATTAACCGAGCGGTTCTTCCATTGCCATCCCCGAACGGGTGAATCCATGCGATGTATAGGTGTGCCAGGATCGCCTTGAGTATGGCGAGCGGGAACGTCATCGCGTCATCGTCAATGCGCAACTGGTTCAACCATGTGCACATTCGATCAAGCAGGAATTCGCAATCTTCGGCAGGAGCTCCGCGATAATTAAGGACCCCAACCTGATGCTGTCGAATTTCGCCGGGAGCAACGCCATCTTCTAGGTCGAGACCGCTGAGGACTTGACCGTTGAAGGTAGAAATCCGCGCTGGGGTCAGTTCCATCGGGCGCCTGTTCGCTACATCGCTAAGGATGTTGTTGCAGGCGGCAAGAATGTTGTCGATTTCGCGGCCCAGATATTCCCTGGACGGTGGCAACTTAAGCTCGCCGGTGACGCGTTGTAGCACCTCGTCCTCGGAGAGCGTGTTTCCCTCGATGCTCGCGGTGCCGTGGATGCCCTTGCTCAGGTAGATCTCGTGGAGTCGTCGCGCGACGGCGGGTCGTAGGGGTACGCCGGCGACATGTTGGCACTTCGACTCTGCTTCGCCTAGCAGTAGCCAGGTCTTGTGAGAGAGCTTCGTGAGGTCAACTTGAAAGGTGATCCAGGGGTGAGTTTCTGCGTATCGCCGTGCTGGTACGGGTCCGGTCATGGCTAGTAGCTCCTGGGTCATCGGGGGGTAGCTGATTTATAGCATCTTTTCTGTCCTCTGACATGTCCTTCCCGCTGTCCCTTCGGATGTCCACTGAGCTGTCCTCAATGTGCGCCTGGCTCACAAACTTGTTGACTTGTCTGCCAAGTGCCGTCTACCTTGGACGCGACTTGGCAGACAAGTTAACAAGCTGGAGGTTGAGCGATGGCTCTGCGAGGCGGCACGAGGTTCGCGGTGCGGTGTGAGGACGTGTTCCCGGCGGGGTGCGCGTTGGTGCCCGAGTCTCTGGGCGAGGTCGAGGACTACGACGAGAAGACCGGCCGGCGTAGCCCGGCGAAGGACAAGCTGACCGGCCAGCGGGTGTGGCAGGTGCGGGTGATGGACCTGGATCCGGAGCTGGGGAAGCGGTCGCGGGAGACGACGGTGAAGATCTCGGCGGACTACCAGCCGGTGCCGCCGACGGGTGGCCTGTTCGAGGCGGTGGAGTTCGACGGCATGACCGTCACGCCGTACGTGGGCAACAACGGTCGGATGGCGTATTCGCTGCGGGCGACCGGGATGCGTGCCCCGGCGGGCGTGGCGACGAAGGCGGCGCAGTAGCCGCATCTGGTGGGGGCGGGGCTGTCAGGTCTTGGCGGACGGCAGCCCCGCCCTCTGTCTCTTTCCCCTGCTCTGTCGAGAGAGGTAGTGACATTTCCAAGCGTATGCCTGCCGTCCTGCGGCGGCTCGTCGTGGCGGGTGCCCCGTGATGCGCCGGCCGCGGGGCGAGGTGGTGATGACCACCGCCGGGGACTTGATGGTGATCCGGCCACGCCGGCTGGAACTGCCGGTCTGGCTGATCGCGCTCGGCCTGGTGCTGCGGTGGCTGTGCCGGGGCCTGTGGTGGTGTCTTCGCCACCCGGTCGCCGTCGGCCTGGTCGTCGCCGGGGTGAGCCTCTACCGGGAGTTCGGCCGGTCCGGCGTGATCGTGCCCGTGGTCCTGGCCGCTGCCGTGTCGGCGCTGTGGCGGTGGCGCCACGAGTCGTCCTGGTGGACCTGGTGCGCCGGCCCGATCCTCGGTCGCTTCCGTCAGCTCTTCGTCTACCGGCGGGCCTGGCGCGAGGCCATGACCCTCTGCGGCCTGGCCAAGGTGTACGACCACCGAACCGTCCTGCCGGAGCTGCTGCGGGTCCGCTCGGATCAGGCGCTCGACGTGCTGACCATCCGCATGGTCCGCGGCCAGACACCGGAGGAATTCCAGAAGGCAACGGCGAACCTGGCGTACGCCTTCGGCCGGCGGCACGCCCGGGTCTACTCCGAGCGTCCCGATGACCCGCCGATCCGGTCGGGCTACTGGGCGATGGTCCTGGGCGCGGTGGACCGGCTGCGGTTCCGGGACCGGCCGTCGGTGGTCTACCTGGTGGTGGTCCGCACGGACGCGCTCCGCACCCTGGTCGACCCGTTCGACGTCCCGTCGGTGCCCGACTTCACCGCTCTGCCACTGGCCCGGCGGGAAGACCTGCGGCACTGGTGCCTGCACCTCCTCGCCACACACGTCCTCATCGGCGGTGCCACCCGCTCCGGTAAAGGCTCGGTCCTGTGGTCCCTGGTCCGCGTGCTGGCCGGCGGGATCTCCTCCGGGCTGGTCCGGCTCTGGGTGATCGACCCCAAGGGCGGCATGGAGTTCGCCATGGGCCGGCCGCTGTTCGCCCGGTTCGCCTGCAAGTCGTTCGAGGCCATGGCCGACCTACTCGACGAAGCCGTGACGGTGATGCGGGAGCGGCAGACCCGCCTTGCCGGCGCGGTACGGGTCCACACTCCGACCCTGGATGACCCCCTGGTCGTGGTCGTCATCGACGAGATGGCGGCACTGACCGCGTACCTCCAGGACGTCGACCTGCGCAAGCGCATCGCCGGGTCGCTCGGGCTGCTGCTGTCGCAGGGTGCCGGCGTCGGTGTCCTGGTGGTGGCCGCGTTGCAGGACCCCCGCAAGGAGGTGCTGCCGTTCCGGGACCTGTTCCCGACCCGAATCGCGCTCGGCCTTACCGAGGCCGCTCAGGTCGACCTCGTGTTGGGCGACGGTGCCCGCAACCGCGGTGCCCTCGCCGACCAGATGCCCCGCTGGGCCAAGGGCGTCGGCTACGTGATCCTCGACGGCACCCCCGAGCCGGCCCGGGTCCGCTTCTCCTACATCTCCGACGACCACATCCGGGAACTGGCAGCCGAATACCCGGCCCCGGCCGACGCGGCGGACATCCTCGCCCAGGTCGGCCGGGAAACCGCCACCGAACCGACCCGGCCGCACCTGCCCCGGCAGCGTCGCGGACCACTGCTGCCCGACTCGCTGCTCAACATCCTCGACCGGGACACCGACGGGGGTGAGCCGCGGTGACCGCCCCGACCGACGGCCGAACCTTCTACCGGCTACGCGCGCCCGGCACCGACGGCGCCACCAGCACTGCCGTGTCCGTGCGCGTCGACCCCGCCCGTCCCGATCCGTACCCGGTCTATCTCGCCGTCGGCGGCGGCCGGCGCCGCATGTACCTGACCCCCGACGAGGCGTGGGCGCTGTGGCGCTGCCTCTCCGAAGCGGTGGCCTCCCTCGGCGAGCCACCCGAGCACATCCGTACCCGCGTCGCCCCGGCCCGGAGGTAACCGATGTCCCTCAAGAGCTTCTTCCTCGGCACCCACCGCCTCAAGCCGCTGCACATCGAACTCAACGGCTCCCCGGACCGGCTCGCCGCTGCCCTGCACGGCCTGGCGCACATGGTCCGCCGCCGCAGCGACCTCGACGGGCAGCGCATCCGCATCACCGTGACCATTCGCATCCCGGAAGGCGACTTCGAATGATCCGCCACCGAGCCGAGTCGGGCATTCGGGTGCTGATCCTGCTCGCGATCGGCACCATGGCCGGCGCCGCCGCCTTCACCCACGTCCACGACCTGACCGTCGCCCACGGCCAACCCGACTGGATCGGCTGGGCCAACGCCGTAGCCGTCGAGCTGATGGCCATCTACCTCGGCCTGGAGATCCGCGCCCGCCGCCGTGATGGTCGACCCGTCGGCCTGGTCGGCGTCCTGCTGATCGCATTCGCGCTGCTCTCCCTCGCCGCCCAGGTCGCCGAAGCCGAACCGTCCGTGTGGGGCTGGATCGTCGCGGCCGTGCCGTCGCTGGCCTTCCTCGCCTTGGTGAAGGTTGTCCTGTCCAGCGCACCCACCGTCCCGCCGGCTCCTGAGCCCGATCAGCCGCAGGCCGATTGGTACGACGAGCCGCAGCCGGTCGAACTAGCGCCGCCGGCTCCGGTGATGCCGCCGGCATCAGCCGCGGTGCTGCCTCCGATCGGCGTCGTCCACCACAACCGGCCCCAGGTCGTCGGGATCATCCGATGACGGCCACCCTCGCCGCCGGACGGCGTCTACCGGAACTCGTGCACGACCTCAATCAGTCCGACGATGTGAGCGTTGAACTCGTCCAGTTCCTCGGCCGGCACCCACAGCTCCAGAATGGTCTTACCCCCAGCCTGGCGGACCGGGTAGCGGCTCAGGAACTCCGAATCCACCCGGAAGCGGGTGACGTAGCCAACGCCGGACGCGGGCACGTTCCAGTCCCGGGCGATCATCACCGCGTAGTCCTCGTTCAGGACCGGGTAGAAGATCGGCTGATCCGGCAGGCGCGGCGGCCACGCCCGCCATCCGGACTCGCGGACGAGATCCAGCTCGTTCGGCCCGGTTGGGCGCCACAGCACCGTCGTACCGTCATCGCTGTTCATGTCGACCTCGCCGCTCGGATTCTTGGTGAGCCCGGACAGTACCGGCGGGCCGGTACCCGAGACCACCGCTTTCGACTCACGGTGGGGGTGGGCCGATGACGGCACCGACCCTGCCGGGCCTCGAACCCGCCCCGACCCCGGTTGCTCCTCGGCCGGGGTCGCGAGCGGCCCGCATGGCACTGCCCCGCTCGATCGATGTGCTCAAGGACATCGCCATCGAGTACGGCGTCTGCGTCCGCCCGCTCGCCATGCGCCGCACCGACCTCGACACCGGCCTGACCGAAGTCATCGACCTTCCCTGCGGCGCGACCCGCGAGGACAAGTGCCCGCCGTGCGCCAAGAAGAATCGCCGGCTACGGCAAGCCCAGATCCGCGAGGGCTGGCACCGCGACGACGAGCCACTACCCGGCCCGGAACCCGCCACCGAGGCGCAGAAGTCCCTGATCCTGTTCCGCGCACACCTGGAGTTCTCCCGCGACGAGGCGGTGAGGGCGGCCCAGTGGGATCAGGTGACCGACCTCGACGAGGCTATCCGCGAGGTAGAGGAGGCCATCGCCGCTGAGGGCCTACGCGGGCGCGTTGGACCACCGCACGCCACCGACAACGAGGACCAGGACGACGAGCCCGGCCCACGGCGCAAGCGCTCCACCAAGCGGCGCCAGGATGCCCCCGAACTGCCTCGGCGCAAGGTCGAGCGCCGCACCGTCGGCAAGACCTACACCGCCCCGGACGGCTCCACCTACCAACCGTCGATGTGGCTCACGCTCACCCTCGACTCGTACGGCCCGGTCCGCCCCGACGGCACCCCGGTCAACCCGGCCAGATACGACTACCGCCGCGCAGCCTGGGACGCCGTGCACTTCCCTCGGCTACTGGACCGGTTCTGGCAGAACCTCCGACGCTGCGAGGGCTGGAACGTCCAGTACGCCGGCTGCGTCGAGCCGCAACGCCGCCTCACCCCGCATGCCCACTTCGCCATCCGAGGCACCATCCCTCGCGACGTCCTCCGCACCGTGGCGGCAGCGACCTACCACCAGGTGTGGTGGCCCTCGGTCGACGTCCAGCGCTACACCCTCGACCGGCTCCCGATCTGGGACGAGCAGGCGACGGCATGGGTCGACCCGGACACCCGCGAGCCGCTGACCACCTGGACGGAAGCCCTCGACGCCATCGACGATGACCCGCACGCCGAGCCTGTGCACGTCGTGCGCTTCGGTGCCCAGGTCGACGCCCGCGGCGTCATGCCCGGCACCGAGGACGCCGAGCGCACCATCCGGTACGTCACGAAATACATCACCAAGCACACCGGCGACTGCCACAAGGCCACCACCGACCGCCAGCGCAAGCACCTCGACCGGCTCTGGCAGCAACTCCAGCTGACCCCGTGCACCGACCGCTGCGCCAACTGGCTGCTCTACGGCGTCCAGCCCAAGAAGGCACACGCCAAGCTCAAGCCCGGCCGCTGCAAGGGCAAGGTCCACCAGCGCGACACCCTCGGCATCGGCGGCCGACGCATCCTCATTTCCCGCGACTGGTCCGGCAAGACCCTCGCCGACCACAAGCACGACGCACGGGCTTGGGTGCGGGCACTGCTCGGCGTCACCACCGACGGCACGCAGCTCGTCGACGTCCAGGGCGACACCACCGAACGGGTCCGGCACGCCTGGGAACTCGCCCGCCCCGATGACCCGGACGTCGGCCCAATGACCCACCGGCTCATGCGGTCGATCAGCGAACACGCCCGCTGGCGCTCCGAACTGCTCGCCGCCAAGGACCGGGCCGCGCAGGGGTCCTCAGAACTTTCGGCAACTCAGCACAGCGCACAGCACGACGGGGAGGAAACGCAGTGAACGAGGAGTTGTTGACCGTGCCGGAAGTGCTAGCCGAGCTGCGCGTACCGCGCTCGACCTGGTTCTACTGGCGGCAGACCGGCAAGGGACCACGGGTGATCAAGCTCCCGAACGGACAGCTGCGGGTCCGCCGGTCGGCACTCGGTCGGTGGCTCGGCGACCTGGAGCAGGACGCGGCATGAAGAGCTACGAGGTCCAGATCTGGGAGATCGCTAAGCGCGCTGACCGGAAGGCTCGACCGTGGCGGGTTCGCTGGGCGGTGAGCGGCCAGCGCTTCGAGGACATGTTCCGTACCAAGGCGCTGGCGCACTCGTTCCGCGCAGAGCTGGTCCAGGCGGCCAACGCGGGGGAGCCCTTCGACCCGGCCACCGGGCGCCCGGTCTCCGAGGCCAGAACCAAGAACCCCACCACCTGGTACGCCCACAGCCGCGCGTACGTCGAGATGAAGTGGCCCCGGGCGGCGGCCAAGACCCGGCGCTCGATCGTCGAAGCGCTGACCTCCATCACGGTGACCCTGACCCGGCCGACAAAGCGCGGCCGACCGGATGCTGCCCTGCTCCGTGAGGCGCTGTACCTCTACGGCCTCAACCCGCGCCGCTGGTCCGACGAGATCCCGGCCGACCACGCGGCGGCGCTCGCGTGGCTCGAAACGGCGTCGCTCCCGGTCGTCGAGCTGGACTCGCCCGCGATGGTCCGCCGCGTCCTCGACAGCCTGTGCGTACGCCTCGACGGCAAGCCCGCGGCTGCCTCCACCGTCCAGCGGAAGCGGGCCACCTTCTACAACGTGCTCGGGTACGCCGTCGAGCTGGAGCTGATCGCCTCCAACCCGGTCGACCGAGTCCAGTGGACCGCCCCCGAGGTCGCGCAGTCCATCGACCGGCGGGTGGTAGCGAACCCGGCCCAGATCGCCACGCTGCTGGAAGCGGTGAAATCTCTCGGCAAACGGGCCGACAAGGTCACCGCGTTCTTCGGCTGCCTCTACTACGCGGGGATGCGTCCCTCGGAAGCCGCGGACCTACGGCGGGAGGACTGCGACCTTGCCGGCCGGTGCGCCGACTGCGGGGCCGACTTCGACGACCTGGCGGCGGTCAAGCCTTCCCGGTCCTGCAAACACGAGAAGATCGAACATCGCTGGGGCCGACTGGTGCTCGTCGGCACCTCGCCGCGCGCCGGGTCGCACTGGACCGATGACGGCGGCTCCCACGAGCGGCGCGGACTCAAGCACAGGGGGAGGGCGGAGACTCGGACGGTCCCGATCCCGCCTCGGCTGGTCGAGCTGCTGGCCGCGCACGTCGAGAATCACGGCGTTAGTCCAGACGGTCGGTTCTTCCGGGGCCTGCACGGTGGGCGGCTCTCCGAGTCGGTCTATGACCGATGGTGGAAGTTCGCCCGCGAGAGGGCGCTGACGGAGTCGCAGGTTGCCTCGCCGCTCGTCCGTCGGCCCTACGACCTACGTCACGCGGCGGCCTCGCTCTGGCTGAATGCTGGCGTCCCGCCGACCGAGGTCGCCCGGCGCCTGGGTCACGGGGTCGCCGTTCTGCTGCGTGTCTACGCCAACTGCATCGACGGGGGAGACGACACCATGAACGACAAGATCGGTGACGCGCTCGGATGACTCGGCACCTTGCGGGCGGTCACCACCATGAGTGGATGGCGTGGGAGTGGCTTGGACCGGTCACGACGGCGGTAGTCGGTGTTGCGGGCGTTGCTGGGACGGTATGGACCGCTCACGCGGGTCGGCGGCATCAGCTTGACGCGGCCAAGACGCAGGGGGCGATTAGTGTCGCTGTAGCCCTGGCAGCGGAGAAGCGACTGGTTTATGTCAGGTTCCTTCAACTCGCCCGTGCTGCATTTGGGGAGGCGAGGTCGCTGGTCTCCTCAGGTGCCGCGCTGCCCTTGGATGAAGCATCGCTGCCTCCTCTGCCGGCCGACTCGGAGATCAAATACACGGGTCGCTACGAGGTCGGAACGCCGTTCGCCCTGGCGATGAATGAACTCAGTAAGTGCTACGACGAGGTGGTCATTGTGGGTGGCCATGAGATCGGCAGCAAGGCAACGGTGGTCATCTCACTGATCAGCGGGCATGCATCAGGGGTAGAGGGAGTATGGGACGTACACCGGATCCTCGCGGACGTGTCCACCCTCATGCACCAGGACGCGACGGGGACGAGCATGCGTGACTCGGCGGAGGGTCGCGGGCGGTGGGCAAATGGTGGGCGGTCGAGCGGTGGTGGGCGGCTGGCCGAGGCGAAGTCGCAGCCCAGGCCACCTGGACCAAGTGGAAGCGCGGACGCCCTGTAAATCCGTCGCGAAAGCTTCAGAGGTTCGAATCCTCTACCCGCCACCAGGTGCACGAAGAGGCCCCTGACCAGCGTGAACGCCGGTCAGGGGCCTTCTTTCGTGAGTCTCACTCAGTCCCGCTCTAGCCCGCTCGATCCCGCTGGCTGTGTCACATACGTGTCACCGCTGGATCTTGGTTGCGTCCTGGCGGGAGCATGGTCGTCACGGCGTGGGAGTGGCTTGCTCCGGCCAGCTGGGGGCCGCCCGGGTTCAGAGCGCGTCTGAGACACATCGCCTGATGCACGCCGATAAACGGGCATTATTCGCGAAGATGCTCTACAGCCTGGAAACGCTCGCTGACACAGCCCACGACTCGCGGGCGGCTGAGCGTGCTGTTGAGGCATTCAAGGTAGGGCTTGGCGACGCTGCCTCGCCTACCAAGGAGGATGTGGTTAGGGGCACCGAGCTAATGCGTGTCTACATGCGGGCTTGGCGGCGGCCTGCGATTGTGCCGGCGGCAAGCGTGATCACCATGACCGCCGTGAGGATGAGGATCGTGGTGATGGAAATTTCCAGTTCCCACCCTGCTTGTTTGAAGTAGAGCTGGTAGGTGGCTTGTGCCAAGGCTGGCACCAGGAGAAGCACCGAGGCGACAATGGGCATCCGTGCATCGATGGGCGCGGTGATGACGGCCAGTGCGGCGAACGCGTACAGGGACATCAGCGGTGCGTCCGACCAGCCGTTGATCGGGCTCGGCGTCAAAGCGACGACTGCCAGTGCCCCGAGGACGGGCCAGGCCCACGGTTTGGTCACGGGCGTTCGGGGTGCGCGGAGCAGTCGCAGCAAGGCCAGCGAAGCCAGCAGCGCTGGCCAAAACCTGGGGCCAATCGCGCCCTGGAGGCCCTCAAGCGACCAGAGCGATGGGGTCCACCAATTTGCCGACAAATGTTGCGCGACCACGGTCAATATCGCCGCAGCGAATGCTAGCCGGTAGCTACCCCACGCCGCTGCGAAGAGCGCGATGGTCAGCAGCGCCGGAATGACGATGAACCACCATGCGCCGACGTTGTATGGGCCCTCCGACAGCATCGTCACCAAGTACGCGATCGGACCTCCGGCCCAGAGTGTCATGCCGTACATGAGCAGGGACAGCGCGGACAGCCGCAGCGCGGAGTATCCCAGCGCCGATCGCGAGCCAAGACGGTCAACACCGGTGCGGGCGCGTAGCCCTCCGACCACGAGCGCCGCCGCTTCTCGAAGCTTCGGCCGCCGCCGTTCGTCCTCAGTCGTGGCGAGCAGGGTTTCGAGCATCTCGTCGGCGCGATACTGCCGGTAGGCGCGGGGGTAGGCCCGCAGTAGCCACCGGTAACGGCGCTCCAGCTCAGTCATGCCGGCACCACGCAACCCGCCGCAGCCATCGAGCGGACGGAACGGTCACGAACGACGCTCGCGGCCGCAGCCATCCGCTCTGCTTCCGCACGCAGCGCGGACATACCTCGCTGGGTGAGCTCGTAGGTGCGGCGAGCACGGCCGTTGACCACCGCTTCGTCGGCCACCCGCACCATCTCTTCCCGGGTGAGTCGGTCCAAAGCGGCGTAGAGGGTGCCCGTCGTGAGGCGCACCCGCCCGTCGGACAACTCTTGCGCCCGCTTGACGATTGCGTAGCCGTGTAAGGGTTCGTCCTGCAACGCGGCCAAGATGAAGTAGGTGGGTTCGCGCATCGACGCGAAGGATCCAGTCATGTCGTCAACATAAGCAGATGATCAACGCATAGGTCAAGACTTTGATGAGCGCGACGGCGGCTACGCAGAGTGGTTGGCGTTTGTCGCTCAAAGCCGGACGCGGGCTCCTGTGGACGCTCCGGGGTGGCGGCTGCCTTCGGCAGTTCGTGTCGCGCCTCTACCCGCCACCAGGGAACGGCAAGGCCCTTGACCTGCGGAAACGCGAGGTCGAGGGCCTTCGCTGTCTGTGACTGGTGTGCCCTGCTGAACCCTCTGATCGGGCACGTCTTGGACAGGAGATGAGAGGCCAGAGGGAAGGCCCGCGATCCCGATGGCGTTTCAGCGCGACGTCCTGGTCGAGGCTGGTCATCGCTGCTCGATTTCAACCTGTCGCCAGGTTCCAACCGAGTTGGCTCACATCGACCCTGGAACCAGGTCCAAGAGCACGCGTTCGCGAACCTCATCGCCCTCTGCCCGACGTGCCACTTCCGCTACGACCAGGGCAGATCGACCGGGAGTCGATGTTGCAGTACAAGGCCAATCTGTCGGTGCTCAACCATCGCTACGGCGACCTCGAACGTAGGTTGCTGGAGATCTTCGCGGCAGAGCCGAAGACGGCTGTGATCCAACTGCCAGGTGGTTTCGGAATCATGCTCAGCTACCTGATCCAGGACGGTCTGTTGATGCCGGTGGACACGGGCGGGAACCAGGGCAACTTCATGGCGATGCCTGCGGTGGAGTGCTTCGGTCTCACCGAGAAGGGTCAGGAGTTCGTCATGCGCTGGGCGCAAGCTCGGCCGGTGGACTAGCCGGATCCCCTCGTCGGGCAGTCGTCAGACCGTCCAGGGAGGTTGGCGGCAGCAGGTACGCCGCTCGAGTTCGTTGGGGAATTCGCACGTGCTGGAGCGCAACCTATCTGCAATCGTCGATGCCGCAGGCGGGTTGAGCTGCGCCTATGTCGTTCATGGTCCGCAGCCGTGCTGACCGTCGTCCTTGTGAAGGAACCCGACGAGGTGCTGGCGGGATGGCGCGAAGCCGGTATGGTGGTCGATGGCTGGACCGGAGGCGCCCGCTGTTAAGAGTTACTGACGGTGACCGTCGGACGTGATGCGGCGAGTGTTCACAGCTGGACCCGAATTGTGTTGAAGGTCGCATTCAACGCTGCATGAAGCGGTGAACTGCGCCGCAAGCTCGTGATCTGGCCCGGTGCGATGAGGGCGGTGGGCCGAACGGCGGGAAGTAACAGACGGTGGGGCCAGTAGGGCGACCACCACTTCTCTGGCTGCCCGCACTGTGGCACGATCGTGGAACCTCCACTACCCCACGAGACCTTCCGACAGGAGCAATCTTATGTCTGGTCGTAGGTTGGGCCGACTGTATGGCTCGCTCCTCATCCTCGCCGCCGTCGCCACCATGGTCATCGGCAATCACGGTGTCCCCGCGGACCTGAACCTGGCGGACATCATCTGGGTCTGACGACCCCTGTCCGACGGGTCGCCGCTTATCAAGGACACGTCACACCGGCAGGGAGCGGGATGATCGGGCGGGACCAGTTGAGGCGTAGGTCATCGGAAGACGCCTGGATCATCACCGCTCCGCTGGTCCTTCTCGCGGTTACCTGCGTAACTCTCACCGGGCTGGTCGCCGACCGGCCGTTTGGTGACTGGCACTGGGCTGCGCTTCTTCTCGTGGCGATGATTGCCGCGGGTCTTCCGTTGCTGGTGCTGGTCGTCCGCCGGCAGTCGGTGGCCATGACGCTGACCGAGTTGCCGCTCGTTCTCGCGCTCTACTTCCTGCCGCCGTTGACGGTCGTGGTCATCTACACGCTCGCGTCCCTGGTCACGCAGCTACGGCACCGGGTAACGGCGCCGAAGGTCTGGTTCAACGTCGCTCGGGCCGCGGCCGGCACGTCGCTCGCCACACTGGTTCTCCAGGCGTTGCCGCCGGGACCCGGTGTTGGCCCGGCGACCTGGGTGAGTCTCAGTTGCGCGATCAGCGTGGTGATCCTGGTCAGCCTCACCGCCGTTGCTTCGGTGCATACCCTCCTGCAGGGTTGGCAGGCCGGCCGGGAAACGTTTCGCGCGGTGCCGTCCCTGCTCCTGACCGCAGGCATCAACGTGGCCGCGGGTCTGATCGTCCTGATCCTGATCCGGGAGTCCTGGTGGTCGCTGGTGCCTCTGGCCGCGCTGGCGGCTGGGCTCGCACTGGTCTACCGCTCGTACACCCAGTTCTTCCGCCAGCACCGCACGCTGACCGACATGTACGAGTTGAGTCGGGCGGTGGCGGCCAGCGGTCAGGACGGCACCCTTGTCGACGCCCTGCTCGGTCGGGTACGCGCGTTGATGCAGGCCGAGTACGCCACGCTCTGGCTGCCAGCACAGGGGCGACACCCCGAGATTCTGCTCACCGCGCGGGTCGAGGATTCGGGCCTGCTGGACCTGTCCCTGACCCCGTCGGCGTTGCGGGAGAAGGTGTTGGAGACGGCTCGCCCCGTGACGGTCGGCCGTGGAGTGACCAGTGATCCCGAGTTCAGGGCCAGCCTCGCGGAGAGGGGGGTCAAGGACACCGTCGTCGTTCCCCTCCAGTCGAGTGGGGTGGTGATCGGGACTCTTGAGGTCACCAACCGGCTCGCCGACACTCTGTACTTCACCCAGCGCGACATCTCGGTCTTCGAGACGGTGGCCGCACACGCGGCGGTGGCACTGGAAAACTCCCGGCTCGTCGACCGGCTTCGGCATGACGCGTACCACGACGCGTTGACCCGGCTGCCCAACCGGCGGCGGATCACCGCAGCGCTGGAAGAGTCGGTCAAGATCCGCCTGCCCGGTGAGGTGGTGGCGCTGCTGCTCTTCGATGTCGACGGGCTGCGCCAGGTCAACGAGTCCCTCGGTCACGCGGCCGGGGACAAGGTCCTCGCCGAGGTCGCCAGCCGGCTGCGGGCCAGCGCGCCGTCGTCGGCTCTGGTCGGCCGGGCCGGCGGGGACGAGTTCCTGGTGACGCTGCGGCTGGAAAGCGCCGACGCCGCGCTTGAGTTGGCTGCTCAACTGCGCGACCAGATCCGCGACGAGATGGTCTTCGACGCGCTCACCCTGGACATGAACACCGCGGTCGGGGTGGCCGTGCACCCCGATCACGGCAGCGATGCGGCGACCCTGCTGCTTCGGGTCGACCTGGCCGCCACGGCAGCCAAATCCGTGCCGGGCAGCGTGCAGCTGTTCAACCCCGCGCTGGAGTCCCGATCGTTGCGCCGGCTGGGTCTGGCCGGCGATCTGCGCCGCGCGTTGGACCAGGGCGAGTTGGAGGTCTACTTCCAACCGAAGGTGACCCTGCGGGACCGGCGCCTGGTTGGTGTCGAGTGCCTGGCCCGGTGGGAGGACCCGACGCACGGCACGGTCGCTCCCGAGGACTTCGTGGCGGTGGCCGAGCACACCGGCCAGTTGAGCAGGCTCACCGAGGTGGTGCTCCGCGAGGGGCTGCGTCGCAGCCGGGACTGGGCGC
Source organism: Micromonospora sp. NBC_01638 (assembly GCF_045209745.1). Lineage (NCBI taxonomy): Bacteria > Bacillati > Actinomycetota > Actinomycetes > Micromonosporales > Micromonosporaceae > Micromonospora > Micromonospora sp. NBC_01638. The sequence continues at coordinate 1,531,763 of NZ_CP109273.1, read as the reverse complement.
TGGCCGATCAGCCTCTGCCCATCGCGGTCAACATCTCGGCCCGTACGTTGACCGACCGACACTTCCCGGACCGCGTCCACGAGTTGTTGACCGAGTATGGGGTGCCGGCGCAGCGACTCACCCTGGAGATCACCGAGGCGGGGGTGCTGGACGGCACGGACCGGCCCATCCCGACCCTGCAGCGGCTGCGCGACCTTGGTGTCCGGCTGTCGGTGGACGACTTCGGCACCGGCGACTCGTCCCTGGCGCATCTGCGCCGGCTGCCGGTGCACGAGGTGAAGGTGGACCGTTCCTTCGTGCAGGGCATGGCGACCGACCCAGGGGACCTGGCTATCGTCAACGCCGTGGTGACCCTCTCTCAGCAGTTCGGCCTGGCCGTGGTCGCCGAGGGCGTGGAGAGTGAGCTGACCCTGGAGCTTCTGCAGGACATCGGCTGTGAGATCGGGCAGGGCTTCCTGTTCAGTCGGCCGCTGCCGTACGAACGGTTGGCCGCCTGGTTCGGTGCCCAGGTCGAGCCGGAAACGATCTCCAACGGGGAGCTTCCGCGCCTTCGTGTCGTGCCCTGAGCAGGGCGCGCACGATCACCGGGGATCCGATTTCACCTGTCGCGCCGGGCCGTGTACTCTTACTTCTGCGCGCCCCACGGGGAGATCGCGCAGGCCCCCTTAGCTCAGTCGGCAGAGCGTCTCCATGGTAAGGAGAAGGTCTACGGTTCGATTCCGTAAGGGGGCTCGAGGGTTCAGCTGGACCCATCGCAGCGGTGTAGCTCAGATGGTAGAGCAAGCGGCTCATAATCGCTGTGTCGCCGGTTCAAGTCCGGCCACCGCTACTCTCGTCTTCCGGGCTCGTTGCCGGTGGTCGTAGGAGATGGGCGCTTCCGGCGCCCACTTTGCATGTCCGCGCTGTCAGCGTCTAGGCTGGCGCGTCGTAGTTCGTTTCCGTTAGCGAGGAAGGCACTCCGCCGTGGCGAAGGCTACCGATGTCCGGCCGAAGATCACTTTGGCGTGTGTGGAGTGCAAGGAGCGCAACTACATCACGCGCAAGAACCGCCGTAACGACCCCGACCGCATCGAGCTGAAGAAGTTCTGCCCGCGCGACGGTCGGCACACGGTCCACCGCGAGACCCGCTGACCCGTGGCCGGCCTCATGCCGGCCGCTGTCGAAGCTTTTCAATCGCCGATCTGACGGTTTGGCGCGGCTCCGCCGCCGCCTGCCGATCAGATCGGCGATTGTGCTTTCCGTGTAGGTTCGCGGCATGCCTCTGGACCCTTCCTTCGTCGGCCGGACCTATCCGCCGACCGCCCCCTATCAGGTGGGCCGAGAAAAGATCCGTGAGTTCGCCAGCGCCATCGGCGCCACCGACCCGGTCCACCACGACCCGCAGGCCGCGCAGGCGCTGGGCCACCCCGACGTGGTGGCCCCGCCGACCTTCCCGGTGATCGTCACGATGGCCGCGAGCAGCCAGATCATCGAGGACCCGGCCCTGGGTGTGGACTACAGCCGTGTGGTGCACGGTGACCAGCGGTTCGCGTACACCCGGCCGGTGATCGCTGGCGACGAGCTGGTCTGCACCAACACCATCGAGGACGTCAGCAACCGGGGCGGGCACGGCTTCCTGACCACGCGCACCGACGTCAGCACCGTCGGCGGGGAACCCGTGGTCGCCGTCTGGTCCAAGATCGTCGTACGCGGGGAGGCCTGAGATGGAGTTGCCAGCAAAGACGTTCCGGGTGACCCGCGCGGACCTGGTCCGCTACGCCGGTGCCTCGGGCGACTTCAACCCGATCCACTGGAGCGACCGGGTCGCCACCAAGGTGGGTCTGCCCGGGGTGATCGCCCATGGCATGTTCACCATGGCGCTCGTCGGCCGGGCGGTCACCGAGTGGGCCGGGGCGCCCGACGCGGTGGTCGAGTACGGCGTCCGTTTCACCCGGCCGGTGGTGGTGCCGGACGACGACCAGGGGACCGAGATCGAGGTGACCGCGCGGGTCCGTGAGGTGACCGAGGACGGCCTCACCCGACTCGACGTGACCGCCACCTGCCTGGGCGAAAAGGTGCTCTCGCAGGCCCGGGCAACCATCCGGACGGCACGCTGAGCCGAGCCCGCCACGCGTGGCGGAGAGACCGGTTGGGAAAGTCGGGCCGCTACCCGTACACTGGTCCGCCGTGGGGCAAGTGACCCCTGCTCGGTCGTCTGTGACCGCGTGGGGCGAGTGTTGCCGCATAGGGGTGTAGCTCAATTGGCAGAGCAGCGGTCTCCAAAACCGCAGGCTGCAGGTTCAAGTCCTGTCACCCCTGCGCCTCAGGCCTGACCGTTCCCGTGGGTCGCGCCGCCAGCATGGCGGCGTCCGGCCCGTGGTGGTGGCATCGGCGGGGTGGTTCCGAGGCAATCGGGGCCCTCCGGATGATCCACCGGCCGCGGCCCGTCGCGGGACGGTTGGGTACGGCCAGCGTGACCAGCGCTGCGTACGCCGCTCGGCGTACGACCCGAGATTCCGCGACGGAGGGCGAAGTGGCCGACAATAAGCGGCACGGCGAGGACGCCGGCGACGATCGTCTGGACGACGAGGTCGTCGACGACGTCGCTGACGACGACGCCACCAGCGCGGACGAGCCGGTCTCCCGGGGAGGCACCGCCACGCGGTCGCGTGCCCGGGCGGAGTCGGCGGACAGCCGACCGACCACGCGTTCGGAAACCGGTCGGGTGGGCGTGTTCGGCCGCATCGCCCGGTTCTTCCGCGAGGTCGTAGCCGAACTGCGTAAGGTCATCTGGCCGACCCGCAAGGAGTTGCTGACCTACACCGCCGTGGTGGTGACGTTCGTCGCGGTGATGCTGACGATCGTGGGGGTGCTGGATTCCGGCTTCGCCAAGGTCGTGCTGTTTGTCTTCGGCAACTCGGACTGACCGGCTGCCTCCAGCCGATAGTGACGGAAGTGAGCGAGCGTGCCTGAGTACGACGAGACCGCCGGACCGGTGGACGAGCAGTCCACGGTCGCGACGGCGGATGGCGACGAGTCGGTTGAGGCCGCCAGCGAGCCGGAGTTCCCAACGACCGAGCCTGCGCCGGACGAGGAGTACGACCCGGTCGCCGAGCTGAGGCAGAAGCTGCGCTACGCGCCGGGTGACTGGTACGTGGTGCACTCGTACGCCGGTTACGAGAACAAGGTCAAGACCAACCTCGAGACCCGGATCACGAGCCTCGACATGGAAGACTTCATCTACCAGGTCGAGGTGCCGACCCGGGAAGAGGTCGAGGTCAAGAACGGTAAGCGTTCCCAGGTCCAGGCCAAGGTCTTTCCGGGCTACATCCTGGTCCGGATGGAGCTGACCGCCGAGTCATACTCGTGTGTCCGTAACACCCCGGGCGTGACCGGCTTCGTCGGCGCGACCGACCGGGCTGACCGGCCCGCCCCGCTCTCGCTCGACGAGGTGCTGAAGTGGCTGGCGCCGGCCGTCGAGACCGAGCAGAAGAAGGCGAAGCCGGAGATCAAGGTTCTCGACTTCGAGGTGGGTGACTCGGTCACCGTCACCGACGGTGCGTTCGCGTCGCTGCCGGCCACGATCAGCGAGATCAACGCCGACCAGCAGAAGCTCAAGGTGCTGGTGTCGATCTTCGGTCGTGAGACGCCGGTGGAGCTCAACTTCAACCAGGTCGCCAAGATCTGACTGGTCGTCGGCGGCGGGCACGGCCCGCCGCCGACGTCGGCGTAACGCCTTCCCGCTCGACCTCGGCGGACGAGTGGGCTGCGGCCTGCGCTACTCTTGAACGTCGCCGTTGTCGCACCGCGCTGACCGTGCGCGCTCCGAGGGCGGCGACAGCCGCATTTTCCCAGCTCCAAGCCCCAGGAAGTGACATGCCTCCGAAGAAGAAGCTCGTCAAGACGTTCACGCTTCAGCTGCCGGCGGGCCAGGCCACGCCGGCGCCGCCGGTCGGCCCTGCGCTCGGCCAGCACGGCGTGAACATCATGGAGTTCTGCAAGTCCTACAACTCGCAGACCGAGTCCCAGCGGGGCGACATCGTCCCCGCCGAGATCAGCGTGTACGAGGACCGGTCCTTCACGTTCGTGCTGAAGACCCCGCCCGCTGCCCGGCTGCTGATCAAGGCCGCCGGTGTGCAGAAGGGCTCGGGCGTTCCGCAGGCCGAGAAGATCGGCGCGATCAGCCGTGCCCAGCTGCGTGAGATCGCCGAGAAGAAGATGCCCGACCTCAACGCCAACGACGTGGAGCAGGCCGAGAAGATCATCGCCGGCACCGCCCGGTCGATGGGCATCACCGTCAACGACTGACGTCGGCCCAGGCCAACGATCCGACCGTGGGAGGGCCCGCGCCGAGCGGCCCGCCAGAGACCACAGGAGTAATCAGCAATGCAGCGCAGCAAGAGCTACCGCAAGGCCGCCGACGTCATCGACCGGGACAAGCTCTACACCCCCGCCGAGGCCGTGAAGCTGGCCAAGGAGACCACCAACGTCAAGTTCGACGCCACGGTTGAGGTCGCCATGCGCCTCGGCGTCGACCCCCGCAAGGCGGACCAGATGGTCCGCGGTGTGGTCAACCTGCCGCACGGCACCGGTAAGACCGCCCGCGTGATCGTGTTCGCCGGCGGTGCGAAGGCCGACGAGGCCGCCGCGGCGGGTGCGGACGAGGTGGGGACCGACGAGCTGGTCGCCCGCATCCAGGGTGGTTGGCTGGACTTCGACGCGGCGATCGCCACGCCGGACCAGATGGCCAAGATCGGCCGGATCGCGCGGATCCTGGGCCCGCGCGGTCTCATGCCGAACCCGAAGACCGGCACGGTGACCATGGATGTCACCAAGGCGGTGCAGGACATCAAGGGTGGCAAGATCACCTTCCGGGTGGACAAGCACTCCAACCTGCACCTGATCATCGGCAAGGCCTCCTTCACGGAGAGCCAGCTGGTGGACAACTACGCGGCGGTGATCGACGAGGTGCTGCGTGCCAAGCCGTCTGCGGCCAAGGGCAAGTACCTCCGCAAGGTCATCCTGACCACCACGATGGGCCCGGGTGTCCCGGTCGACCCGAACCTGGTGAAGAACCTCCGGGAGGACTTGGCCGAGGCCTGAGTCGACAAGATCGCTCCACCGGGGCGCCGCCACGACAGTGGCGGCGCCCCGGCGCGTCTGAGGTGTGGCAGGCTCGTCCGCATGCGGCTGGAGAACGTCTGGTTGCGGTACCACCGGCGAGGGTCGTGGGTGCTGCGGGGCATTGGCGTGCGGATCGGTCCGGGTGAGGTGGCGGTCGTTCAGGGCCGCAACGGGGTGGGCAAGTCGACCCTGCTTCAGGTGGCCGCGGGGGTGCTCCGGCCGGACAGGGGCCGGGTCACCGGACGGCCGGCGTGGGTGGGCTGGGTGCCGGAACGTTTCGCCGCTGACCAGCCGTTCACCGTGGCCCGCTATCTGACCGGGATGGCCCGGGTGGCGGGGTTGGGCAGGGCTGCGGCCGACGACGCGGTGACCTGCTGGACCGACCGGCTCGGGCTGTCCGCTTTCCGTTCGGTCCGGCTGCCGGAGTTGTCCAAGGGCACCGCGCAGAAGGTGGGCCTCGCCCAGGCGATGCTGCGTCCGCCGGGCCTGCTGGTGCTCGACGAGCCGTGGGAGGGGCTGGACGTCGCCACCCGTGAGCTGGTGCCCGAGTTGATCGCCGAGGTGCTCGCCGGCGACGGTGCCGTCCTGGTCAGCGACCACCGTGGGGAGACGGTCCGGCTGCCGGCCGCGCGCCGCTGGTTGGTGCGCGACGGTTCGCTGACCGAGGAGACGTCGTCGGCGGACGAGGCGATCGCGGTGGTCGAGGTTGCGGTGCCGGCCGCGCGAGTCGCCGGCACCGTTGCCCGGTTACGCGCCGAGGGCCACCAGGTTCTGCGGGTACGCTCCGGCGCGTCGTCGGCCACACCGGGGGATCCAGAGAACGCGGACGGCGCCGTGGCGGTCGAACACGCGGCGGGGGAGGCCCGGTGAACGCCCTCGTGCGGATGCGGCTGGTCGGTTTCCTGCGGACCGGGCGGGGGTTGGCGCCGTTGCTCGCCGGCCTGGTCACGCTCGGCACCCTCTATGGCGGCGGCCGGGCCCAGCCGGCGGAGGCGTATGGCGTCTCGGCCGTGGTGCTCTTCCCGGTCATCGCCTGGCAGACCAAGATCCTTCTCGACGTGGAGCCGGATGTGCAGCGCCGGCTGGCGCAGGTGGTGGTCGGTGTGGCCCGGGAGCGGTTGGCCGGGATTCTCGCCGCCGGTGTGGCGGCGCTGGTGACGGTGGCCGTCGCGCTGCTCTTCCCGTGGCTGGTCGGCGGGGTCTCCGGCCCGGTCGACCCGGGGGACCGGTCGATCCCGGTCGGGCTTGCGCTGGGGGTGTGGGCGCACCTGCTCGCTGTGCCAGCCGCGATTGCCCTCGGCGCGCTGGCCAGCCGGGCGTCGGTGGGCGGCGCCGCGTACGGCGTCGCGGTGTTGGCGCTCGGCGGTGTTGGCGCGGTGGTGCTCGGCCTGGCCGGCTCGGTGGCCCCCTGGCTGGCGCCGCCGATCATGGCCGCCGCCCGGACCACCGCGGGCGATGCCGCTGCGCTCACTCTGCTCGGGCTCAGCGCGTGGGCGTTGGCCTGGAGCGCGGTCGCGCTCGGCGGCTACCTGTGGCGGCGGCGGTCCCACGGCTGACCGGCTCGACGTTGCTCGCGGACGGTGGCCCGGCCCACACGGACCTGATTTGGCGCAGGTCGCGGGGTCGCGTACTCTTCAAACGTCATCCGTGTTGTCATGGATGAGGAACCACCCAGAGACCGCTGGTCACTGTGCTTCGGCACGGTCGAAGGCCCTGCGACAACGGGCGACCCGCGTAGGGCGGCAAGCGTAACTCGGCAGTGAGCATGGTCCGCCGACCGTGACGAGCTTCCGGCCCTCGCCCCGTGCGCCCTGCGCCGGGGCTTTTTCGTTGTCGTGCTGCTTCCGCCCCTGTTCCGGCTTCGGCTGTGACGGGGACCAGCCTCGAGTAACGAGAGAGGAGGGACATGGCGGACAAGCCGATCCGGGCCGACAAGGCCACGGCCGTCGCTGACCTGACCGAGAGCTTCCGCAGCTCGGGCGCCACCGTGCTGACCGAGTATCGCGGTCTGACGGTTTCCCAGCTCACCCAGCTGCGGCGCACGCTCGGCGCCGAGACCAGTTACACGGTCGCGAAGAACACGCTGGCGAAGCGTGCTGCGACGGACGCGGGCATCACCGGCCTCGACGAGCTGTTCACCGGTCCTACCGCGCTGACTTTCGTTTCGGGCGACGTCGTCGAGGCGGCGAAGGGGCTTCGCGATTTCGCGAAGGCCAACCCGAAGCTCGTCATCAAGGGCGGTGTCTTCGAGGGCAAGGCCATTTCCGCGGCCGAGGTCACGAAGCTCGCCGACCTTGAGTCCCGCGAGGTACTGCTGGCCAAGCTGGCCGGCGCGATGAAGGGCAACCTGAGCAAGGCCGCGGCCCTGTTCCAGGCCCCGCTGTCGAAGACCGCCCGTCTGGCGGCTGCCCTGCAGGACAAGCGCGAGAAGGAGGGCGCCGAGGCGGCCTGAGGCCCCCACGGCGCACCAGTTCTTACTTAACAGAATCAGGAAAGGACGCCAGATATGGCGAAGCTCAGCACCGACGAGCTGCTCGACGCGTTCAAGGAGATGACGCTGATCGAGCTCTCTGAGTTCGTGAAGCAGTTCGAGACGACCTTCGAGGTCACCGCTGCCGCTCCGGTCGCGGTCGCCCAGGGCGGTGGCGGCGGTGCCGCTGCTGCTCCGGCCGAGGAGGAGCAGGACGAGTTCGACGTCGTCCTTGAGGCTGACGGTGGCAAGAAGATCCAGGTCATCAAGGTCGTGCGTGAGCTGACCGGCCTGGGCCTCAAGGAGGCCAAGGACGCGGTTGAGTCCGCGCCGAAGGCCATCCTGGAGAAGGTCAACAAGGAGACCGCCGAGAAGGCGAAGGCCAAGCTCGAGGGCGAAGGCGCCAAGGTCACCCTCAAGTGATCTGACGTTCCACCTGCGCGTACCTGGTTCATGAGCCGGGACATCATCGCGTCGCGGCGGGCGGTGATCCAACGAGGATCGCCGCCCGCCGTATTGGTGGATCTGGCGCCGACCGGTCCTGAGCTGGGCTCCGACGACCGGCACCGTTGACCCGAACGAGCGTGGCGGGTCGCCCTCCGGTGGGAAACAAGGGACAACCCGGATACCGGCTCTTGACGCGGCCCCGGGCTGCCAGGCACGCTGACACCAGCAAGACACCGCGCTTGCGACGGCCACGACGTGGGTATGACAGTGGCGGCACCATCGCCGCAGTAACCCGAGCGGCCCAGTGGGGACGTTGCGTTCTGAGCGGCCCGGCAGACCCCGGTTGACGGGGGCCGAGGCACGTTCCGCAACGACCTGCGGGGTGGGCTGGACAGCGGTTAGCCTCTCGGCTACACTGCTAGTTTGCGCTGCCTTCTGACTTGACCCCTGCTCCGAAATGTCCGTTTACGGATATTTCTGGTGGGGTCATTGGAGTGCACGCGTACCAGCCGTTCTGCAGCACCGGTCCTCGGAAGGACGCATCTTGGCAGCTTCCCGCCCTGCGAAGACCAGTCGTACGTCGAGCGCATTCGCTCCCCGCCGAGTTTCATTCGGCAGGATCACCGAAAACCTCGAGGTCCCCAACCTCCTTGCCATCCAGAACGAGTCCTTCGACTGGCTCGTCGGCAACGAGGCTTGGCAGGGCCGGTCGGCGGACGACCCGCACGCACGCTCGGGTCTCGCGGAGATCCTTGAAGAGATCAGTCCCATTGAGGACTTCTCCGGCACCATGTCGCTCTCCTTCTCGGCGCCGCGCTTCGACGAGGTCAAGGCCTCGATCGAGGAGTGCAAGGAGAAGGACCTGACCTACTGCGCTCCGCTCTTCGTGACCGCGGAGTTCACCAACAACACCACTGGCGAGATCAAGAGCCAGACGGTGTTCATGGGTGACTTCCCGATGATGACGCCCAAGGGCACCTTCGTCATCAACGGCACCGAGCGCGTCGTGGTCAGCCAGCTCGTCCGGTCTCCGGGCGTGTACTTCGACAAGCAGCCGGACAAGACCTCCGACCGCGACCTCTCCAGCGTCAAGGTCATCCCGAGCCGGGGTGCCTGGCTGGAGTTTGACATCGACAAGCGCGACACGGTCGGCGTTCGTATCGACCGTAAGCGTCGGCAGGCCGTCACGGTCCTGCTCAAGGCCGTCGGATGGTCGGCTGAGCGGATCCGTGAGCGGTTCGGCTGGTCCGAGCTGATGATGACCACGCTCGAGAAGGACCACATCGCCGGCGCCGACGAGGCTCTGCTCGATATCTACCGCAAGCTGCGCCCTGGCGAGCCGCCGACGCGCGAGAACGCCCAGACCCTGCTCGACAACCTCTTCTTCAACCCGAAGAGGTACGACGTCGCCAAGGTCGGGCGTTACAAGTTCAACAAGAAGCTCGAAGTCAACGTTCCGATCACCACCGGCACGCTGACCGAGGACGACATCGTCGCCACCGTGGAATACCTGTGCCGGCTGCACGCCGGTGAGGACGGCTACGAGGCCGACGACATCGACCACTTCGGCAACCGGCGCCTGCGTACCGTGGGCGAGCTGATCCAGAACCAGGTCCGGGTCGGCCTGTCCCGGATGGAGCGGGTCGTCCGTGAGCGGATGACCACGCAGGACGTCGAGGCGATCACCCCGCAGACCCTGATCAACATCCGCCCGGTGGTGGCGGCGATCAAGGAGTTCTTCGGGACGTCGCAGCTGTCCCAGTTCATGGACCAGACCAACCCGCTGGCGGGTCTGACCCACCGGCGCCGGCTGAGCGCGCTCGGCCCGGGTGGTCTGTCCCGGGAGCGGGCCGGCTTCGAGGTCCGCGACGTGCACCCGTCCCACTACGGCCGGATGTGCCCGATCGAGACGCCGGAAGGCCCGAACATCGGCCTGATCGGCGCGCTGTCCACCTTCGCCCGGGTCAACCCGTTCGGCTTCATCGAGACGCCGTACCGGAAGGTCGTCGAGGGTCGGGTCACCGACCAGATCGACTACCTGACCGCGGACGAGGAGGACCGGTTCGTCAAGGCCCAGGCCAACGCGCCGCTGAAGGCTGACGGCACGTTCGCCGAGGACCGGGTGCTGTGCCGTCGTAAGGGCGGCGAGACCGAGGACATCGCCCCCGGTGCCGTCGACTACATGGACGTCTCGCCCCGGCAGATGACCTCGGTCGCGACGGCCATGATCCCGTTCCTCGAGCACGACGACGCCAACCGGGCACTGATGGGCGCGAACATGCAGCGCCAGGCGGTGCCGCTGGTCAAGGCCGAGGCGCCGCTCGTGGGTACGGGCATGGAGTACCGGGCCGCGGTCGACGCTGGCGACGTGGTGGTCGCCGAGGTCGGCGGTGTGATCGAAGATCTCTGCGCCGACTACGTCACCATCCACCAGGACGACGGCCACCGCCGGACGTACCTGCTGCACAAGTTCCGCCGCTCCAACGCCGGCTCCTGCGTCAACCAGAAGCCGGTGGTCTTCGAGGGCGACCGCGTCGAGGCCGGTCAGGTCATCGCCGATGGTCCGTGCACCGACGAGGGCGAGATGGCGCTCGGGCGCAACCTGCTGGTGGCGTTCATGTGCTGGGAGGGCCACAACTACGAGGACGCGATCATCCTGTCGCAGCGCCTCGTGCAGCAGGACGTCCTCACCTCGATCCACATCGAGGAGCACGAGGTCGACGCTCGGGACACCAAGCTCGGCCCGGAGGAGATCACCCGCGACATCCCGAACGTCAGCGAGGAAATGCTTGCTGACCTCGACGAGCGCGGCATCATCCGGATCGGCGCCGAGGTGGTCCCCGGTGACATCCTGGTCGGCAAGGTCACGCCCAAGGGTGAGACCGAGCTGACCCCGGAGGAGCGGCTGCTCCGCGCGATCTTCGGTGAGAAGGCGCGTGAGGTTCGGGACACCTCGCTGAAGGTGCCGCACGGCGAGACCGGCACGGTCATCGGTGTGCGTACGTTCTCCCGCGAGGACGGCGACGAGCTGCCGCCGGGCGTCAACGAGCTGGTCCGGGTCTACGTCGCCCAGAAGCGCAAGATCCAGGACGGTGACAAGCTCGCCGGCCGGCACGGCAACAAGGGCGTCATCTCGAAGATCCTGCCGGTCGAGGACATGCCGTTCCTGGAGGACGGCACCCCGGTCGACATCGTGCTCAACCCGCTGGGTGTGCCGAGCCGGATGAACATCGGCCAGGTCCTGGAGACCCACCTCGGGTGGGTTGCCAAGACCGGCTGGAAGGTCGAAGGCGACGACACCGACTGGAAGCGGCAGCTGCGCTCAATCGACGCGCACGAGTCCGAGGGGAACACGAACGTGGCCACCCCGGTCTTCGATGGTGCCCGCGAGGCCGAGATCTCCGGTCTGCTGTCGTCCACGCTGCCCAACCGTGACGGCAACCAGCTGATCGGTGCCAGTGGTAAGGCGCACCTGTTCGACGGTCGCTCCGGTGAGCCGCTGCCGGACCCGATCGCGGTCGGCTACATCTACATCCTGAAGCTCAACCACCTGGTCGACGACAAGATCCACGCTCGTTCGACCGGTCCGTACTCGATGATCACGCAGCAGCCGCTGGGTGGTAAGGCGCAGTTCGGTGGTCAGCGTTTCGGTGAGATGGAGTGCTGGGCGATGCAGGCGTACGGCGCTGCCTACGCCCTGCAGGAGCTGCTCACGATCAAGTCCGACGACGTGCTCGGCCGGGTGAAGGTCTACGAGGCCATCGTCAAGGGCGAGAACATCCCGGAGCCGGGCATCCCGGAGTCGTTCAAGGTGCTGCTCAAGGAGCTGCAGTCGCTGTGCCTCAACGTTGAGGTGCTTTCCAGCGACGGTGTGGCCCTGGAGATGCGCGAGACCGACGACGAGGTGTTCCGGGCCGCCGAGGAGCTGGGCATCGACCTGTCCCGGCGCGAGCCGAGCTCGGTCGAAGAGGTCTGAGGTGAGCGGTCGGGGGCCGGCGTGCCGGCCCCCGACCTCGCCCGAGAATTAGCAGTACAGACGACGACATAGGGGACAGAGTGCTCGACGTCAACTTCTTCGACGAGCTGCGCATTGGTCTCGCCACCGCCGACGATATCCGTCAGTGGTCGCACGGCGAGGTCAAGAAGCCTGAGACGATCAACTACCGCACCCTGAAGCCGGAGAAGGACGGGCTCTTCTGCGAGAAGATCTTCGGTCCGCAGCGGGACTGGGAATGCTACTGCGGTAAGTACAAGCGCGTCCGATTCAAGGGCATCATCTGCGAGCGCTGCGGCGTCGAGGTGACGCGCTCCAAGGTCCGTCGTGAGCGGATGGGGCACATCGAGCTCGCTGCTCCGGTGACCCACATCTGGTACTTCAAGGGCGTTCCGAGCCGGCTGGGTTACCTGCTGGACCTCGCTCCCAAGGACCTCGAGAAGATCATCTACTTCGCCTCGTACGTCGTGACGAGCGTGGACGCGGAGTCGCGTCACCGTGACCTCTCGACGATCGAGAACGAGATCCTGGCCGAGAAGCGGCAGTCCGAGAACAGCCGCGACTCGGAGATCGAGAAGCGGGCCGCCAAGCTCGAGGCCGACCTGGCCGAGCTGGAGGCCGAGGGTGCCAAGGCGGACGTCCGGCGCAAGGTCAAGGAGGGCGGAGAGCGCGAGATGCGCCAGATCCGCGACCGGGCCCAGCGCGAGATCGACCGCCTGGACGAGGTGCTGGACACCTTCCGCAAGCTGGAGCCGAAGCAGCTGGTCACCGACGAGCTGCTCTACCGCGAGCTGCGCGACCGGTTCGGTGAGTACTTCACCGGTTCCATGGGCGCCGAGGCGATCAAGGCGCTGGTCCAGAACATGGACCTCGACGCCGAGGCCGAGAGCCTGCGGGAGACCATCCGGTCCGGCAAGGGTCAGCGGAAGATCCGGGCGCTCAAGCGACTCAAGGTCGTGGCGGCGTTCCTGAACACCCGCAACTCGCCGCTCGGCATGGTGCTCGACTGCGTCCCGGTCATCCCGCCGGACCTGCGCCCGATGGTGCAGCTCGACGGTGGCCGGTTCGCGACCTCGGACCTGAACGACCTGTACCGCCGCGTGATCAACCGGAACAACCGCCTCAAGCGGCTGATCGACCTCGGCGCGCCCGAGATCATCGTCAACAACGAGAAGCGGATGCTCCAGGAGGCCGTCGACGCACTGTTCGACAACGGCCGTCGCGGCCGGCCGGTCACCGGCCCGGGTAACCGCCCGCTCAAGTCGCTGTCCGACATGCTCAAGGGCAAGCAGGGCCGGTTCCGCCAGAACCTGCTGGGCAAGCGCGTCGACTACTCCGGCCGTTCGGTCATCGTGGTCGGCCCGAAGCTCAAGCTGCACCAGTGCGGTCTGCCCAAGCAGATGGCGCTGGAGCTGTTCAAGCCGTTCGTCATGAAGCGGCTGGTGGACCTCAACCACGCGCAGAACATCAAGTCCGCCAAGCGGATGGTCGAGCGTCAGCGCCCGGTCGTGTGGGATGTGCTGGAAGAGGTCATCGGCGAGCACCCGGTGCTGCTCAACCGGGCCCCGACCCTGCACCGCCTGGGCATCCAGGCCTTCGAGCCGCAGCTGGTCGAGGGCAAGGCGATCCAGATCCACCCGCTGGTCTGCACCGCGTTCAACGCCGACTTCGATGGTGACCAGATGGCGGTGCACGTGCCGCTGTCCGCCGAGGCTCAGGCCGAGGCGCGGATCCTGATGCTGTCGTCGAACAACATCCTCAAGCCGGCCGACGGTAAGCCGGTCACCATGCCCACCCAGGACATGGTCATCGGTCTCTACCACCTCACCCACCTCACCGCCGGTGAGAAGGGCGAGGGCCGGGCGTTCAGCTCGGACGCCGAGGCGCGGATGGCCTTCGACAACGGTGAGCTGCACCTGCAGGCGCCCGTGAGGATCCGCCTGCGTGGTGTGGTCGAGGTCGACAACGGCGGCGGCTCCGAGGCGTGGTCCGCCCCGGAGGGCTTCGTCGAGGGCGACGCGGTGACCGTGGAGACCACCCTGGGCCGGGTGCTGTTCAACGAGACGCTGCCGCCGGGCTACCGCTTCGTGAACTACGAGATCCGCAAGGGTCAGCTCTCCGCGATCGTCAACGACCTCGCCGAGCGCTTCCCCAAGGTGGCGCTGGCCGCCACCCTGGACGGGCTCAAGGAGGCCGGTTTCCACTGGGCCACCTGGTCCGGCGTGACGATCGGCATGGAGGACGTCATCGCTCCGCCGCGCAAGGCGGAGATCCTGGCGAGGTACGAGAAGGAAGCCGACCGGATCGACAAGCAGTACCAGCGTGGTCTGATGACCGCCGAGGAGCGTCGCGGCGAGCTCATCGAGATCTGGACCAAGGCGACCAACGAGGTCGCCAAGGAGATGGACACCGCGCTGCCGCAGGAGAACCCTCTGTGGAAGATGATCCACTCGGGTGCCCGCGGTAACCTGCTCCAGCTCCGGCAGATCGCGGCGATCCGTGGTCTGGTGGCCAACCCGAAGGGTGAGATCATCCCGCGGCCGATCAAGGCCAGCTACCGGGAGGGTCTGTCCGTGCTGGAGTACTTCATCTCCACGCACGGTGCCCGTAAGGGTCTCGCCGACACCGCGCTGCGGACCGCCGACTCGGGTTACCTGACCCGTCGTCTGGTGGACGTCTCGCAGGACGTCATCATCCGCGAAGAGGACTGCGGCACCGACCGGGCGATCCCGATGCAGATCGGCGAGAAGCTCGAAGGCGGCAAGATCGTCGTCCACACCCACGCCGAGACCAGCGTGCACGCCCGGACCCTGGCCGACGACATCAAGGGGCCGGACGGCACCGTGGTCGCCGAGCGCGGTCAGGACATCAACTCCATCGGGGTCGACAAGATCGTCGCCGCTGGCGTGGAGACGGTCCGGGTGCGCAGCGTGCTCACCTGCGAGTCCAAGCTGGGCGTCTGCGCGGCCTGCTACGGCCGGTCGCTGCCGACCGGCAAGTCGGTCGACATCGGTGAGGCGGTCGGCATCATCGCCGCCCAGTCCATCGGTGAGCCCGGTACGCAGCTGACGATGCGTACCTTCCACACCGGTGGTGTCGCGGGTGAGGACATCACCCAGGGTCTGCCGCGTGTGCAGGAAATCTTCGAGGCTCGGGTCCCGAAGGGTAAGGCGCCCATCGCCGACACCCCTGGCCGGATCCGGATCGAGGACGGCGAGCGCTCGCGCAAGATCATCGTGGTGCCGGACGACGGCAGCGAAGAGATCGTCTACGACAAGATCTCGAAGCGGGTCAAGCTCCGTACCCACGACGGCGGTCACGTCGCGGTCGGCGAGAAGCTGACCGAGGGCACCATCGACCCGCACGAGCTTCTGCGGATCATGGGTCCGCGGGCGGTTCAGGTCCACCTGACCAGTGAGGTCCAGGAGGTCTACCGTTCGCAGGGTGTGCTCATCCACGACAAGCACATCGAGATCATCATCCGCCAGATGCTCAAGCGGGTGACGGTCATCGACTCCGGCTCGACCGAGTTCCTGCCGGGTGTGCTGGTCGACCGGGCGCTGTTCGAGTCGGAGAACCGCCGACTCGTCTCGGAGGGCGGCGAGCCCGCCGCCGGCCGTCCAGTGCTGATGGGTATCACCAAGGCCTCGCTGGCCACCGACTCCTGGCTCTCGGCGGCCTCCTTCCAGGAGACCACCCGGGTGCTGACCGACGCTGCGATCAACTCGCGCAGCGACTCGCTGGTCGGCCTCAAGGAGAACGTGATCATCGGTAAGCTCATCCCGGCCGGTACGGGCATCAGCAAGTACCGCAACGTCCGGGTCGAGCCGACCGAGGAGGCCAAGGCCAAGGTCTACTCGATGACCGGGTACCCGGAGACCGACTACGGGTTCGGGCCGGCCAGCGGGCAGGCTGTGCCGCTGGACGACTTCGACTTCGGGTCGTACCGCTAAGCACCAATCGCACGACGAGGCCCCCGGCGGATGCCGGGGGCCTCGTCGTGTCCGGACCCACCCACCCCCGGTCCGAGTTCGGCATGATGGGGGGATGACGACCGCACCCGGGCAGGTGTCCGTCGCGCAGCAGAGCCTGCGCCACCCGCTGGACCCGGATCCGGCCCGCGCCACGAAGGCGCGGGCGGTCTTCGCGCTGGGGCTGCTCGGCCTGCTGACCGGGCTGTTCATCGGTGGAGTGGTGCCGGCGACGGTGGCACTGCAACTGGCCCGGCAGGCGCGCCGCGAGGCGTACGCCTCAGGGGGTTTCCTGACGGGCGGCGCCTGGCTGCGACGGGGGGAGCGGATGGCCTGGACCGGCCTGGTGCTGGTCGCGGTCAGTGTGGTGGCCGTGCTGGTCATCGGGGTGGTTCGGTTGGCCGGGGCGCCGTTCGGCCACGACTACCCGGCGAACATGGACTGAGCCGCCCGTGGCCGCGCCCGGCGCTCTCGGCGGTAGCCTGGCCGGTGTCCGCCGCGCGGCGGTGGCGGCCTTTCGACAGGAGGACCTCGTGACGGATCCGGCGCGGCCCCCTGCGGACGAACCGGCCGGCCATCCGGAGGCGCAGGCTCCGTCCGAGTCACGTGGCTGGGCTCAACCGGGCCCGAGCGGCGAGCCGCACCCACCTGCGTCCTCTCCAGGTTGGGGTGCGCCGACCCCTGCCGCGCCACACCCCGGCTGGGGCACGACCACTCCGCCCGGCTCCGGTCAGCCGTACTCGGTCTCCGGGGTGCCGACCCCGACACCGCCGGCCTGGGGTCCGCCGTCGTCTGGGCCTGGCGTCCCGCCCGGGTGGGGTCCGCCGTCGTCCGGGCCTGGTGTGCCGCCCGGCTGGGGCCCGCCGCCCGGTCATGCACCCGGTTGGGGTGGCATGGCGGGGCATCCGGTGCCGCCGCCACCCACCGACGACCAGCGCCGGCCGCCGAAACGAGTGGAGTCGGTGCCTGGTACGCCGTTCGGTGTCGTGCACCTGGATGTGGCGCCGGTCACTTCGGGGCTCGCCATCGGGGCGCTGGTGGCCGGGATCGCGTCGGTCCTGGTCTCGCTGCTGGTGATCTGCTTCGGGGTGGCCTTCGTGAACGAGGGTGGGGCCTGGGCTTCCGGGGCGTTCGCTGCGCTCGGGTTGCTGGCCGGTGTGGCGGCGGTCGTCACCGGCCTGCTCGGCCAGCGGCAGATCCGCCGTCCGGCCGAGCCAGCCGCGGTCCGGTTCACCGGCCGAGGGCTGGCGGTGGCCGGGATCAGCTGTGGCGCGGCGGGGGCGCTACTCAGCCTCCTGGGCCTGGGCCTGGCGCTGTTGCTCGCCCTGATGTGAGGCGGGTCACTTCCCTGACCGTGACGCGTTTTCCAGTTCGCGCGGTGGCCTCCCGGTGCGCGCCCGGGGGCGACGGGTGCTCCCGCCGGGAAGCCGGTACACTTGTGCTCGCGAGTGCCCATCGTGGGCGACGGGGCAGGACGAGATTCGACCGGCGAGGTGAGACAGTCGCCGGGCCGTTCCGTTTTGACCTGGGCGGTTGTGGTAGGTACTCTTTCCCCTTGTGCCCGGGCATGCCCGGGCAACTCGCGCGTGCGCTGCTTCCGGAGTTCGGGCGGCGGCACGACAGGCTAAAGATCCGGAGTGGGGCGACCCGCGCGCCGGTGACAAAACCCGGTACGCACGCGAAAGCGTCGTGGCGGGACCGTGATGAGGGCGACACGCCCGACCGCGGGTGCCGGGGCCTCCGTGAGGTGGCCCTGGTTGGAATGTAGGAGAGCCGGTCATCAGGCCGGCTAACGAGCAGACGGCGCGGTCGCAAACAGTGCGGCCGAAGGGAGCGGAGAAACCCGGTGCCCACGATCCAGCAGCTGGTCCGAAAGGGCCGCCAAGCGAAGACGACCAAATCCAAGACCCCGGCGCTGAAGGGTTCCCCTCAGCGGCGCGGCGTGTGCACCCGTGTGTACACCACCACCCCGAAGAAGCCGAACTCGGCGCTGCGCAAGGTCGCTCGTGTGAAGCTCAGCAGCCAGATCGAGGTGACCGCCTACATCCCGGGCGTGGGTCACAACCTGCAGGAGCACTCGATCGTGCTCGTTCGCGGCGGCCGGGTGAAGGACCTCCCCGGCGTGCGCTACAAGATCGTTCGCGGTTCGCTGGACACCCAGGGTGTCCGCAACCGCAAGCAGGCGCGCAGCCGTTACGGCGCCAAGAAGGAGAAGAGCTGACATGCCGCGTAAGGGACCCGCTCCGCGGAAGCCGCTGGTCGCTGACCCGGTGTACAACTCGCCGCTGGTCACCCAGCTGGTGAACAAGATCCTGCTGCGTGGCAAGCGTCAGCTCGCCGAGTCCATCGTGTACGCGGCCCTCGAGGGCTGCCGCGAGAAGTCCGGCACCGACCCGGTCGTCACCCTCAAGCGGGCGATGGACAACGTCAAGCCGACCCTCGAGGTGCGCAGCCGTCGTGTCGGTGGCGCCACCTACCAGGTTCCGGTCGAGGTCCGCCCGACCCGGGCGACCACGCTGGGCCTGCGCTGGCTGGTCACCTACTCCCGCGCTCGTCGCGAGAAGACCATGGTCGAGCGGCTGATGAACGAACTGCTGGACGCGAGCAACGGCCTCGGTGCCGCCGTCAAGCGGCGCGAGGACACGCACAAGATGGCCGAGTCCAACAAGGCCTTCGCGCACTACCGCTGGTAACACCCTGGTTCCGGCGTCCCACGGGCGCCGGAACCGCCACCAGTTGAGTCGAGACGACGATAAGTAGGGATTGAAGTGGCCGCCGCAGACGCGCTCGCCAACGTACGCAATATCGGCATCATGGCGCACATCGATGCCGGTAAGACCACAACCACCGAGCGGATCCTGTTTTACACCGGCATCACGTACAAGATCGGCGAAACCCACGAGGGTGGCGCCGTCATGGACTGGATGGAGCAGGAGCAGGAGCGTGGTATCACCATCACCTCCGCCGCCACCAAGTGCGAGTGGAAGGGCCACACGATCCAGATCATCGACACGCCCGGCCACGTCGACTTCACGGTCGAGGTCGAGCGGTCGCTGCGGGTCCTGGACGGTGCGGTCGCGGTCTACGACGGTGTCGCCGGCGTGGAGCCGCAGACGGAGAACGTCTGGCGGCAGGCCGACAAGTACAACGTCCCGCGGATGTGCTTCGTCAACAAGCTCGACCGGACCGGGGCCGACTTCTTCCGCTGCGTGCAGATGATGATCGACCGGCTCAACGCCACCCCGCTGGTGCTCCAGATCCCGATCGGGCTCGAGGGCGACCACATCGGCGTCGTCGACCTGATCGGCATGCGCGCGCTCACCTGGCGTGGGGAGACCCAGAAGGGTGACGACTACGCGATCGAGGAGATCCCGGCCGACCTGGCCGACTCCGCGGCCGAGTGGCGCGAGAAGCTGATGGAGACCCTGGCCGACGTCGACGACTCGGTGATGGAGAAGTACCTGGAAGGCGAGGAGGTCTCCGTCGAGGAGATCAAGGCCGCCATCCGGCGTGCCACCATCGGCGGCAAGGCCAACCCGGTGCTGTGCGGCTCGGCGTTCAAGAACAAGGGCGTTCAGCCCATGCTCGACGCCGTGGTCGACTTCCTGCCGTCGCCGCTGGACGTTCCGGCCATCGAGGGTACGGCCACCGACGGCGAGACCCCGCTGATCCGGAAGCCGTCCAAGTCGGAGCCGTTCTCCGGGCTGGCCTTCAAGATCCAGACGGACAAGCACCTCGGCAAGCTCACCTACGTCCGGGTCTACTCCGGTCTGCTCGAATCTGGTTCCCAGGTGGTCAACTCCACCAAGGACCGCAAGGAGCGGATCGGCAAGATCTACCAGATGCACGCCAACAAGCGGGAAGAGCGTCCGTCGGCGCTGGCCGGCGACATCATCGCGGTGCAGGGTCTCAAGCAGACCACCACCGGCGACACGCTCTCCGACCCGGCGAACCCGGTGATCCTGGAGTCGATGACCTTCCCGGAGCCGGTCATCTCGGTGGCGATCGAGCCGAAGACCAAGTCTGACCAGGAGAAGCTCGGCACCGCGATCCAGCGGCTGGCCGAGGAGGACCCGACCTTCCGCGTCCGTCTGGACGAGGAGACCGGTCAGACGGTCATCTCCGGCATGGGTGAGCTGCACCTGGACATCCTGGTCGACCGGATGCGCCGCGAGTTCAACGTCGAGGCCAACGTCGGCAAGCCCCAGGTGGCATACCGCGAGACCATTCGCCGCAAGGTGGACAAGGTCGAGTACACCCACAAGAAGCAGACCGGTGGTTCCGGCCAGTACGCCCGCGTGATCGTGAGCGTCGAGCCGCTGCCGCTGGACAACGACTCGCCGACCTACGAGTTCGCCAACGCCGTCAGCGGCGGCCGGATCCCCCGGGAGTTCATCCCGTCGGTGGACGCCGGTGCGCAGGATGCGCTGCAGTACGGCATCCTCGCGGGCTTCCCGCTGGTCGGTGTGAAGCTGACCCTGCTGGACGGCCAGTACCACGAGGTCGACTCGTCGGAAATGGCATTCAAGATCGCCGGCTCGATGGTGATGAAGGACGCGGCCCGCAAGGCCGATCCCGCACTGCTCGAGCCGATGATGGCCGTTGAAGTCACCACTCCTGAGGAGAACATGGGTGACGTCATCGGTGACCTCAACTCCCGCCGCGGCATCATCCAGGCGATGGAGGAGCGCAGCGGCGCCCGCATCGTCCGGGCTCTGGTGCCGTTGTCGGAGATGTTCGGCTACGTCGGCGACCTGCGGTCGAAGACCCAGGGCCGGGCTAGCTACAGCATGCAGTTCGACTCCTACGCTGAGGTTCCGCAGAGCGTCGCGAAGGAGATCATCGCCAAGGCAACGGGCGAGTAAAGCCCTGAGCAGGTGATTCGTGGTTGGTCGCGGGATGGTTCACCCGCCCGCGACCACCACGATCGGATCGCGTGAGACCGGGCCTGTAGGCTTCATCGCCGCAGAACCCACAATGGCTCTCCGGCCGTCAGGCCGGAAAGGCTGTCGACAGAGTCCTAAGCGCCGACCGGCGCGCCGGGCGTACGAACCAAGAAGTCCACAGGAGGACACCAGTGGCGAAGGCTAAGTTCGAGCGGACTAAGCCGCACGTCAACATCGGCACCATTGGTCACATCGACCACGGTAAGACGACGCTGACGGCGGCCATCACCAAGGTCCTGCACGACCGGTACCCGGAACTGAACCCCTACACGCCGTTCGACGAGATCGACAAGGCGCCGGAGGAGAAGGCCCGCGGCATCACGATCTCGATCTCGCACGTCGAGTACCAGACCGAGGCGCGGCACTACGCGCACGTCGACTGCCCCGGGCACGCCGACTACATCAAGAACATGATCACCGGTGCCGCGCAGATGGACGGCGCGATCCTGGTGGTGGCGGCGACTGACGGCCCGATGCCGCAGACCCGCGAGCACGTGCTGCTGGCCCGTCAGGTCGGTGTGCCGTACATCGTCGTGGCGCTCAACAAGAGCGACATGGTCGATGACGAGGAGCTCCTGGAGCTCGTCGAGCTCGAGGTGCGCGAGTTGCTCTCCTCGCAGGAGTACCCGGGTGACGACCTGCCGGTCGTTCGGGTTTCGGCGCTGAAGGCCCTCGAGGGTGACCCCGATTGGACCGGCAAGCTGCTGGACCTGATGACCGCGGTTGACAACTCGATCCCGCAGCCGGAGCGCGAGGTCGACATGCCGTTCCTGATGCCGGTTGAGGACGTGTTCACGATCACCGGTCGTGGCACCGTCGTCACCGGTCGCGTGGAGCGCGGCGTTCTCCTGCCGAACGAGGATGTTGAGCTCGTCGGTATCAAGGAGAAGAGCTTCAAGACCAAGGTCACCGCGATCGAGATGTTCCGGAAGACCCTGGACGACGCCCGCGCAGGCGAGAACGTCGGCCTGCTGCTGCGTGGCACCAAGCGCGACGAGGTCGAGCGCGGCATGGTCGTCGTGAAGCCGGGCTCGAACACCCCGCACACGGAGTTCGAGGCGACGGTCTACATCCTCTCCAAGGAGGAGGGCGGCCGGCACACCCCGTTCTTCCAGAACTACCGTCCGCAGTTCTACTTCCGGACCACGGACGTCACCGGTGTCGTCACCCTCCCCGAGGGCACCGAGATGGTCATGCCGGGCGACAACACCACCATGTCGGTGAAGCTGATTCAGCCCATCGCCATGGAGGCGAACCTCAAGTTCGCGATTCGCGAGGGTGGCCGCACCGTCGGCGCCGGGTTCGTCACCAAGATCCAGAAGTGAACTAGGTAACCCCGATTAGACCCGCCGCCGGTCGTGCGGCATACTAGTCAGGTTGCGTAACGACAGTTCGTCGCCTGTGTTCGGCTTTCGCTGAACCTCCGGGTGGCGAGGCAGTCGAGCGTGGGGTGGTTGGCGGCCCAGTCGCCAACCACCCTCGCACGGCGTTCAGGTCGCGGTAATGCGATCGGCGCCTTGACCCACCGCGCGGTCAGCACCGCTCCGGAAGCACGGGGCGGAGCCCGATCCGAGGGCGCGACACGCCCGACCGCGGGGGTCGGCGAAGTGGGCCTGTGCCAGCCGGTACAGGCGCCCGCAACACAGCGGCATCGAGAGAAGGAACAGAAGCCACCATGGCGGGACAGAAGATCCGCATCCGGCTCAAGGCCTATGACCACGAGGTCGTCGACTCCTCGGCTCGGAAGATCGTCGAGACGGTGACGCGCACCGGGGCGCAGGTCGCGGGCCCGGTGCCGCTGCCCACGGAGATCAACCGTTTCTGCGTTATCCGCTCGCCGCACAAGTACAAGGACTCGCGCGAGCACTTCGAGATGCGCACGCACAAGCGGCTGATCGACATCATCGACCCGACCCCGAAGACGGTCGACTCGCTCATGCGCCTCGACCTGCCGGCTGGCGTCGACATCGAGATCAAGCTGTAGGGACCGGACAAATGGACAGGCAAGTCAAGGGGATCCTGGGCGCCAAGCTCGGCATGACCCAGGTCTGGGACAACAACCGTGTTGTTCCCGTGACCGTGGTCGAGGCCGGCCCGTGCGTCATCAGCCAGGTTCGTAGCGCCGAGAAGGACGGTTACTCCGCGGTCCAGCTGGCCTACGGCATCATCGACCCGCGCAAGGTCAAGAAGCCGATCAGCGGGCACTACGCCAAGGCGGACGTGGCGCCGCGCCGGCACATCGTCGAGCTGCGCACCACGGACGCTGGGGAATACTCGCTCGGCCAGGAAGTCACGGTCGAGGAGTTCCCGGCCGGCGTCACCATCGACGTCACCGGCAAGACCAAGGGCAAGGGTTACGCCGGCCCGATGAAGCGGCACGGCTTCCACGGCCTGCGCGCCAGCCACGGTGTCGAGCGTAAGCACCGCTCGCCCGGCTCCATCGGCGCCTGCGCCACTCCGGGTCGTGTCTTCAAGGGCACCCGGATGGCCGGCCGCATGGGTGGCGTGCGGTACACCGTGCAGAACCTCACCGTCCAGGCGGTCGACACCGAGAACAACCTCCTGCTCGTCCGGGGTGCCATTCCTGGCCCCAAGGGCGCGCTGGTTCTGGTCCGTACCGCGGCCAAGAACAAGGCGAAGAAGGGCGGTGCGGCCAAGTGACCACCGTTGACGTGCGCACCGTCGAAGGCACCACCAGCAGCTCGGTCGAGCTGCCGGCGGACATCTTCGACGTGCAGGCCAACGTCGCGCTGATGCACCAGGTCGTGGTGGCCCAGCTCGCGGCGGCCCGACAGGGCACGCACAAGGCCAAGACCCGCGGCGAGGTCGCCGGTGGCGGCAAGAAGCCGTACAAGCAGAAGGGCACCGGTCGCGCCCGGCAGGGCTCGATCCGCGCGCCGCAGTTCGCCGGCGGTGGCGTTGTGCACGGTCCCGTGCCGCGCGACTACAGCCAGCGGACCCCGAAGAAGATGAAGGCCGCCGCGCTGCGCGGTGCCCTCTCGGACCGGGCTCGCGCCGGGCAGGTGCACGTCGTCGAGGCGTTCGTCTCGGGCGAGAAGCCGTCGACCAAGGCGGCCCTGGCCACGCTGACCAAGCTCACCGAGGCCCGTCGGGTCCTGGTCGTGCTGAGCAGCACCGACGAGCTGAACTGGGTGTCGCTGCGCAACGAGCCGCGCGTGCACCTGATCGAGTCCGGCCAGCTGAACACGTACGACGTGCTGGTGGCCGACGACGTGGTCTTCACCAAGGACGCCCTGGACGAGTTCCTGGGCGTGCCCGCCGAGACCACCGAGGAGGGTGGCAAGTGAGCACCATCGCCGACCCGCGCGACATCATCGTGGCGCCGGTCGTCTCGGAGAAGAGCTACAGCGAGCTGAACCGGAACTGGTACACCTTCCTGGTGCACCCGGACGCGAACAAGACCGAGATCAAGATCGCTATCCAGCAGATCTTCAACGTCCGCGTCCTGACGGTCAACACGCTCAACCGCCAGGGTAAGCGCAAGCGCACCAAGACCGGTTTCGGTCAGCGCAAGGCGACCAAGCGGGCGATCGTGAAGCTGGCTGACGGTGACCGTATCGAGGCCTTCGGCGGCCCGGTCAGCTGAGGGGTGTAGACAATGGCTATCCGTAAATACAAGCCGACGACGCCGGGCCGACGTGGCTCCAGCGTCGCTGACTTCGCCGAGATCACCCGGTCCACGCCGGAAAAGTCGCTACTGGCTCCGCTGCCGAAGAAGGGCGGGCGTAACGCCCACGGCCGGATCACCACGCGACACCACGGTGGCGGTCACAAGCGTCAGTACCGTCTGATCGACTTCAAGCGGGTCGACAAGGACGGCGTGCCGGCAAAGGTCGCTCACATCGAGTACGACCCGAACCGCACGGCGCGCATCGCGCTGCTGCACTACGCCGACGGCGAGAAGCGGTACATCCTCGCGCCGAAGGACATCAAGCAGGGCGACCGCGTCGAGTCCGGTCCGGGCGCCGACATCAAGCCGGGTAACAACCTGCCGCTGCGCAACATCCCGGTCGGTACCTCGATCCACAACGTGGAGCTGCGTCCGGGCGGCGGGGCCAAGCTGGCCCGTTCCGCGGGCGTCGGCATCCAGCTGCTCGGCCGCGAGGGCGCGTACGCGACCCTGCGTATGCCGTCCGGCGAGATCCGGCGTGTGGACGTGCGCTGCCGCGCCAGCATCGGCGAGATCGGCAACGCCGACCAGTCGAACATCAACTGGGGCAAGGCCGGCCGGATGCGGTGGAAGGGCAAGCGCCCGACCGTCCGTGGTGTCGCCATGAACCCGGTCGACCACCCGCACGGTGGTGGTGAGGGTAAGACCTCCGGTGGTCGCCACCCGGTCAACCCGCAGGGTAAGCCCGAGGGCCGCACCCGCCGTAAGGGCCAGCCGAGTGACCGGCTGATCGTCCGCCGCCGCTACGCCACGCGTAAGCGCGGCTGAGGGAGATAAGACATGCCTCGCAGCCTGAAGAAGGGCCCGTTCGTAGACGACCACCTGCTCAAGAAGGTGGAAGTACAGAACGACAAGGGCTCCAAGAACGTGATCAAGACCTGGTCGCGGCGCTCGACGATCATCCCCGAGATGCTGGGGCACACGATCGCCGTGCACGACGGACGCAAGCACGTCCCGGTGTTCGTGACCGAGGCGATGGTCGGGCACAAGCTCGGCGAGTTCGCGCTGACCCGCACTTTCAAGGGTCACGAGAAGGACGACCGGAAGAGCCGTCGGCGCTGACGCCGCGGGCATACGGATAGAGGGAACAAGGGGTTACAGCGATGCCAGGAAAGGGCGACGCTCCGGTGCTTCCGGGCGCGCGGGCGGTTGCGCGGCACGTGCGCATCTCGCCGATGAAGGCGCGCCGGGTGGTCAACCTCGTCCGCGGCCTGCCCGCGAAGGAGGCGCTCACGGTGCTGCAGTTCGCGCCGCAGGCTGCGAGCGAGCAGGTGTACAAGGTGCTCGCTAGCGCGATCGCCAACGCGGAGAACAACGAGCGGCTGGACCCCGACGCGCTGCTCGTCAGCGAGGCCTTCGTTGACGAGGGCCCGACGATGAAGCGGTTCCAGCCGCGGGCGCAGGGTCGGGCGTACCGAATCCGCAAGCGCACCTGCCACATCACCGTGGCGGTCGAAGCGGTCGCGCCGGCAGCGCCGAGGAAGGCCGCGGCGAAGAAGGCCGCCCCGGCCACGGAGGCCGCACCGGCCGAAGCGCAGAGCAAGACGGAGGACGCCGAGTAATGGGTCAGAAGGTTCACCCCACTGGGTTCCGGCTCGGCATCTCGACCGACTGGAAGTCCCGCTGGTTCGCGGACAAGCTCTACAAGGACTACATCGGCGAGGATGTCAAGATCCGCCGCATGATGTCCAAGGGCCTCGAGCGTGCCGGGATTTCCAAGGTCGACATCGAGCGCACCCGCGACCGGGTCCGGGTCGACATCCACACCGCCCGGCCGGGCATTGTCATCGGCCGTAAGGGTGCGGAGGCCGACCGGATCCGCGGCGAGCTGGAGAAGCTCACCGGCAAGCAGGTTCAGCTGAACATCATCGAGGTGAAGAACCCCGAGTCGGACGCTCAGCTTGTTGCGCAGGGCGTGGCCGAGCAGCTGTCCAGCCGGGTCAGCTTCCGTCGGGCGATGCGTAAGGCCATGCAGTCGGCGATGAAGAACCCGGTCTGCAAGGGCATCCGGGTTCAGGTCTCGGGTCGCCTCGGCGGCGCCGAGATGAGCCGGACCGAGTTCTACCGTGAGGGCCGGGTTCCGCTGCACACGCTGCGGGCCAACATCGAGTACGGCTTCTTCGAGGCCCGTACCACGTTCGGCCGGATCGGTGTGAAGGTCTGGATCTACAAGGGCGACGCCGTCATGGGCCGGGAGACTCCGGCCGAGGCCGGTCCGTCCCGCCCGCGTCGTGGTGAGCGTGGCGACCGTCCCGAGCGTCCGCGTCGTGGCCGGTCGGGTTCGTCCGGCACCACGGCCG
Organism: Micromonospora sp. NBC_01638; assembly: GCF_045209745.1. NCBI lineage: Bacteria > Bacillati > Actinomycetota > Actinomycetes > Micromonosporales > Micromonosporaceae > Micromonospora > Micromonospora sp. NBC_01638. Next base: position 1,504,841 of record NZ_CP109273.1, on the reverse strand, counting down.
GTGGCACCGAGGCTGGCCGGGCTGCTGCGACCACCATCGCGCAGCAGGCCGAGACGCCGAGCGGCGAGCCGGTCGACAGCGCAGCTGTCGCCGCCACGGCTTCCGCTCCGGCAGAAACGCAGCAGGAGGGCTGACAGATGCTGATGCCGCGCAAGCCCCCGAAGGGCTTCCGCAAGCCGCACCACCCGGACCGCAGTGGCGCGTCCAAGGGTGGTAACCGGGTGGTGTTCGGCGAGTTCGGGATCCAGGCTCTCGAGCCGGCGTACGTGACCAACCGACAGATCGAGTCGGCGCGTATCGCGATGACTCGCCACATCAAGCGTGGTGGCAAGGTCTGGATCACGATCTTCCCGGACCAGGCCCTCACCAAGAAGCCTGCCGAGACCCGGATGGGTTCCGGCAAGGGCTCGCCCGAGTGGTGGGTCGCCAACGTCAAGCCGGGGCGGGTTCTCTTCGAGATGTCCTTCCCCAACGAGCAGACCGCGCGAGAGGCTATGCGTCGCGCGATCCACAAGCTCCCGATGAAGTGCCGCATTGTTACGCGCGAAGTGGGTGAATCCTGATGGCAGCGGGCGTTAAGGCGACCGAGCTGCGTGAGCTCTCCGAAGAGGAGCTGGTCACGAAGCTGCGGGAGGCCAAGGCGGAGCTGTTCAACCTCCGCGTGCAGGCCGCAACCGGGCAGCTGGACAACAACCGGCGGTTGCAGGTCATCCGTCGGGAGATCGCCCGGATCTACACGATCATGCGCGAGCGCGAGCTGGGGCTCTCGGCCGCGCCGACTGAGGTGACTGCATCATGACCGAAGAGACCGCCACCGCCGCCGCGCGGTCGCGCCGCAAGGTCCGCGAGGGCCTGGTGATCAGCGACAAGATGGACAAGACCGTCGTTGTCGAGGTCGAGGACCGGGTTCGGCACGCGCTGTACGGCAAGATCATGCGCCGTACGGCCAAGCTGAAGGTGCACGACGAGCAGAACGCCGCTGGCACCGGTGACCGGGTTCTCATCATGGAGACCCGGCCGCTGAGCGCCACCAAGCGTTGGCGGATCGTGGAGATCCTGGAAAAGGCTAAGTAGCGAAGGCTCGAGCCCGGCGTTGCGTCGGGCGTAGGTTCCGCCAGGCTCCGGCCGCTACGGCGGCCGGAGAACCGGCAGACATAGGAGATAGACGTGATTCAGCAGGAGTCGCGACTGCGCGTCGCTGACAACACGGGTGCTCGGGAGATCCTTTGCATCCGGGTTCTCGGTGGCTCGGGTCGGCGCTACGCGAGCATTGGCGACGTCATCGTGGCCACGGTCAAGGACGCGATCCCGGGTGCCGGTGTGAAGAAGGGCGACGTCGTCAAGGCGGTCATCGTTCGCACGGCCAAGGAGAGGCGCCGGCCGGACGGCTCGTACATCCGCTTCGACGAGAACGCCGCCGTCATCATCAAGGACGGCGGGGACCCGCGTGGTACCCGCATCTTCGGCCCGGTGGGCCGGGAGCTGCGGGACAAGCGGTTCATGAAGATTATTTCCCTCGCGCCGGAGGTGTTGTGACCGTGAAGGTCAAGAAGGGCGACACGGTCGTCATCATCGCCGGCAAGGACAAGGGTGCCAAGGGCAAGGTCATTGTGGCCTACCCGCGGCAGGACAAGATCCTGGTCGAGGGCGTGAACCGGGTCAAAAAGCACACTCGAATCAGCACCACCCAGCGTGGCGCCAAGACCGGCGGCATCGTCACTCAGGAGGCCCCGATCCACGTCTCGAACGTGCAGGTCCTGGACTCCGACGGCAAGCCGACCCGTGTCGGTTACCGGTTCGACGACAACGGCCAGAAGGTCCGCATCGCGCGTAGCACCGGTAAGGACCTGTGATGACCACGGCTACCGAAAAGACCATGCCGCGCCTCAAGGAGCGGTACCGCAACGAGATCGTGGCCCAGCTGCGTGAGCAGCACAGCTACGGCAACCCCATGCAGGTGCCGCGGCTGGTCAAGATCGTCGTCAACATGGGTGTCGGCGAGGCTGCTCGCGACGCCAAGCTGATCGACGGTGCGGTCCGCGACCTCGCCACGATCACCGGCCAGAAGCCGCAGGTGCGGCGGGCGACCAAGTCCATCGCGCAGTTCAAGCTCCGCGAGGGCATGCCGATCGGCGCGAAGGTCACCCTTCGTGGCGACCGGATGTGGGAGTTCATGGACCGGCTGCTCTCCATCGCGCTGCCGCGTATCCGCGACTTCCGCGGCTTGGACGGGCGCAAGCTGGACGGGCACGGCAACTACACGTTCGGTCTGACCGAGCAGTCTGCGTTCCACGAGATCGACCAGGACCGGATCGATCGCCAGCGGGGCATGGACATCACGGTGGTCACCACCGCCACGACCGACGACGAGGGCCGGGCGCTGCTCAAGCTCCTGGGCTTCCCGTTCAAGGAGAACTGAGATGGCCAAGAAGGCGCTGATCATCAAGGCGGCCGCGAAGCCGAAGTTCTCGGTTCGCGCGTACACCCGCTGCCAGCGGTGCGGGCGTCCGAAGGCGGTCTACCGCAAGTTCGGGCTCTGCCGGGTCTGCATCCGGGAGATGGCTCACCGCGGTGAGCTGCCGGGCGTGTCCAAGGCTTCCTGGTAAGGGCGACCGCGTCCCGGCCGTCGGCCGGGAACTCCTGCACCGATTAGGTATTGCTCTTCGCCGTAGGCCCGGGGCTGATGCTCCGGGAACCCCGGCGAGAAAGGCTGACGAAATCCATGACGATGACCGACCCGATCGCAGACATGCTCACGCGTCTGCGTAACGCCAACCAGGCGTACCACGATCAGGTGAAGATGCCCTACTCCAAGATCAAGGCGAACATCGCCGAGGTCCTGAAGGCCGAGGGTTACATCGCCACCTGGTCGGTCGAGGAGCCCGAGGAGGGCGCCGTCGGCAAGCGACTGGTCGTCGAGCTCAAGTACGGCCAGAACCGCGAGCGGAGCCTGGCCGGCATCAAGCGCGTGTCCAAGCCCGGTCTCCGGGTGTACGCCAAGTCGGACGGGCTCCCGCGGGTGCTCGGTGGGCTGGGCGTGGCGATCATTTCGACGTCCCAGGGGCTGCTGACCGACCGGCAGGCCCGCAAGCGGAGTGTTGGCGGGGAAGTCCTCGCCTTCGTCTGGTAACGGGAGACAGGTAGAAATGTCGCGAATTGGACGTAAGTCGATCCCGGTGCCAGCCGGCGTCGACATCACGATCGACGGGCAGACCGTCAAGGTCAAGGGCCCCAAGGGCCAGCTCCAGCACACCCTCGCCGAGCCGATCTCGATCGAGCGGGCCGAGGATGGGCAGCTGAGCGTCAACCGGCCGAACGACGAGCGCAAGGCCAAGGAACTCCACGGCCTGAGCCGTACGCTGGTTGCAAACATGATCGTCGGGGTCACCGAGGGCTACCGTAAGAGCCTGGAGATCGCCGGCACCGGTTACCGGGTCACCGCCAAGGGTTCGGACCTTGAGTTCGCCCTCGGGTTCTCGCACCCGGTGATCGTCCCCGCCCCGGCGGGCATCACCTTCACGGTGGAGCGGCCGACCCTGTTCCACGTGGCTGGCATCGACAAGCAGCAGGTCGGTGAGGTCGCCGCCAACATCCGGAAGATCCGCCCGCCGGAGCCCTACAAGGGCAAGGGCGTCAAGTACCAGGGCGAGGTCATCCGCCGCAAGGCTGGAAAGGCAGGTAAGAAGTGAGCGCCACGCTGCTCAAGCGCCGCCGCGGCGTCGCCGCCAAGCGCGCCGTTGGGCGTGCGCGTCGGCACTTCCGCGTCCGCAAGAACGTCAGCGGCACGGCCGAGCGTCCACGCCTGGTCGTCACCCGCTCGCTGCGGCACATGGTCGCCCAGGTCGTCGACGACACCAAGGGTCACACCCTGGCGTCGGCGTCGAGCCTGGACGCCTCGCTGCGCGGTGCCGAGGGCGACAAGAGCGCCCTTGCCGGCAAGGTGGGCGCGCTGCTCGCCGAGCGGGCCAAGGCCGCCGGCGTCTCCAAGGTCGTCTTCGACCGCGGTGGCAACCGGTACGCGGGGCGAGTCGCCGCGCTTGCCGACGCCGCCCGCGAAGCCGGGCTCGAGTTCTAACAACCCCGTCACGAGAGATAAGGAAGGCTGCTGATGCCAGGTCAACAGCGCCGTGGCGGCGGGTCCGGTGGCAACGAGGGTGGTCGCCGCGACAACCGCCGTGAGGGCGGCCGCGGAAACGCGCCCGTCGAGAAGACCCCGCACCTTGAGCGGGTCGTCGCGATCAACCGCGTCGCCAAGGTCGTGAAGGGTGGTCGTCGCTTCAGCTTCACCGCCCTCGTGATCGTGGGTGACGGCGACGGCACGGTGGGCGTGGGCTACGGAAAGGCCAAGGAGGTGCCCGCGGCTATCGCCAAGGGTGTCGAGGAGGCCAAGAAGCACTTCTTCAAGGTCCCCCGGATCGGTCAGTCGATCCCGCACCCGGTGACGGGCGAGGACGCCGCTGGTGTGGTGCTGCTCAAGCCGGCTTCGGCCGGTACGGGTGTCATCGCCGGCGGTCCGGTGCGCGCCGTGCTGGAGTGCGCCGGGATCCACGACGTGCTCTCGAAGAGCCTCGGCTCGTCGAACCCGATCAACATCGTGCACGCCACCGTGGCTGCCCTGAAGGGGCTTGAGTCCCCCGAGCAGGTCGCGGCGCGTCGTGGCCTGCCGGTGGAGGACGTCGCGCCGGCCGCCATGCTGGCGTCGCGTGCGGGGGTGGCGCGCTGATGGCACGTCTGAAGGTCACCCAGGTCCGGTCCGTTATCGGGACCAAGCAGAACCAGCGTGATTCGCTGCGTTCGCTCGGTCTCAAGCGGATCAATGACGTGGTGGTCAAGGAGGACCGGCCCGAGATCCGCGGCATGATCTTCACTGTGAACCACCTCGTGAAGGTCGAGGAGGTCGAGTAATGACGATCAAGGTGCACCACCTGCGCCCGGCACCCGGTTCCAAGACCGCGAAGACCCGTGTGGGTCGCGGTGAGGGTTCCAAGGGCAAGACCGCTGGCCGCGGTACCAAGGGCTCCAAGGCCCGCAAGAACATCTCGGCGGCGTTCGAGGGTGGGCAGATGCCCATCCACATGCGCCTGCCGAAGATGAAGGGCTTCAAGAACAAGTTCAAGGTGGTCTTCCAGGTGGTCAACCTGGACCGACTCGCTGAGCTGTTCCCGAACGGTGGCCAGGTCGGCCCGCTGGAGCTCGTCGAGTCCGGCGCGGTCCGCAAGGGTCACCCGGTCAAGGTCCTCGGCACCGGGGACCTCGGCGGTGTGGCGCTCCAGGTGTCTGCGCACGCGTTCAGTGCGTCGGCCAAGGAGAAGATCGCTGCCGCCGGTGGCTCCGTCACCGAGCTGTAAGGCGTACCACTCCATGGCGCCCGTCCAGTTGTGAGCAACTGACGGGCGCCATGGTCTGCCTGGGCATTGAGCACCCGGTAATATCGGAATTGATTTATGTAGCCGGGCGCATCTGCCCGGACCGGGGTGAGGCTGTTAGAGTCCCATCCCAGCCATGGATTGCGGGCACTCGCCCGTGATTCACCCCGACCCGCCAGGGATCACCGGCGGCCCGCCTCGCGCAGGAGGAAGAAGTTGCTGTCCGCCTTTCTCAGTGCGTTCCGTACGCCTGACCTGCGCAAGAAGCTGCTGTTCACAGTAGGCATCATTGCGGTCTACCGGCTGGGTGCAACGCTCCCCAGCCCGGGCGTCTCGTACGGCAACGTGCAGAAGTGCCTCGACTCCATCCAGGGTGGCACCACCGGGGTCGTGAACCTGCTCAACCTCTTCTCCGGCGGAGCGCTGCTACAGCTCTCGGTCTTCGCGCTGGGCATCATGCCCTACATCACCGCGTCGATCATCCTGCAGCTGTTGACCGTCGTGATCCCGCGCCTTGAGCAGCTCCGCAAGGAGGGCCAGGCCGGTCAGGCGAAGATTACCCAGTACACGCGCTATCTGACCCTGGGTCTCGGTGTGCTGCAGGCCTCGGCGTTCGTGGCCCTGGCCCGCTCGGGGCAGCTCTTCCAGGGCAAGTGCAACCAGTTCCCGATCATCCCCACCGGCACCGGCATCCCGAACTGGCTGACCCTGTCCATCCTGGTGATGACGATGACCGCCGGCACCGGCATGGTCATGTGGCTCGGTGAGCTGATCACCGACCGCGGCGTCGGCAACGGCATGTCCGTCCTGATCTTCACCTCGATCGCGGCGCGGCTGCCCAGCGAGGGTTGGCAGATCAAGACCAGCAAGGGCTGGGGCATGTTCGCGCTGGTCATCGCGCTGGTCCTGGTGGTCATCACCGCGGTCACCTTCATCGAGCAGTCGCAGCGCCGCATCCCGGTGCAGTACGCCAAGCGGATGATCGGCCGGCGGATGTACGGCGGCACCTCGACCTACATCCCGCTCAAGGTCAACCAGGCCGGTGTGATCCCGGTCATCTTCGGCTCGTCGCTGCTCTACCTGCCGCAGTTGGCTCTGCAGTTCTTCGACCAGACCGATCCGGGCAAGACCCACGTGTGGATCCAGAACCACCTGGTCAACCCGAGCAGCCCGATCTACATCGCGGTCTACTTCCTGCTGATCATCTTCTTTACGTACTTCTACGTCTCGATCACGTTCAACCCGACCGAGGTCGCGGACAACATGAAGAAGTACGGCGGGTTCGTGCCGGGCATCCGCCCGGGCAAGCCCACGGCCGACTACCTGGACTTCATCCTCAGCCGGATCACCCTGCCGGGCGCGCTCTACCTCGGCACCGTCTCGATCCTGCCGAACTTCTTCTTCATCTGGCTGGACAACCAGCAGTACCAGAACTTCCCGTTCGGCGGCACCGCTGTGCTCATCATGGTCGGCGTCGGTCTGGAGACCGTGAAGCAGATCGAGAGCCAACTCATGCAGCGGAACTACGAAGGGTTCCTGCGGTAGATGAGACTCGTTCTGGTTGGGCCGCCAGGTGCGGGCAAGGGCACGCAGGCCGAGTTCATCGCCGCACACCTGTCGGTGCCCAAGATTTCGACCGGAGACATCTTCCGGTCGAACGTCACCCAGGGCACGCCGCTCGGTGTCGAGGCAAAGCGGTACATGGATGCTGGCGAGCTGGTTCCGGACGAGGTCACCATCAACATGGTCCGGGACCGGCTGGCCGAGCCCGACGCCAGCGAGGGTTTTCTGCTCGACGGGTTCCCGCGGACCACTCCGCAGGCTGCCGCCCTGGACAAGCTCCTCGCCGATCTGGGCACCGCCCTGGATCTGGTCCTGGAGCTGGTGGTCGACGACGACGAAGTGATCCGGCGACTGTCCGGTCGGCGTACCTGCCGGGGCTGCGGCAAGATCTGGCACGTCGAGTTCGACGCCACCACCCGGTCCGGCATCTGTGACCGGTGCGGCGCCGAGCTGTTCCAGCGCGACGACGACAAGCCGGAGACGATCGCCACGCGGCTGCGCGAATACAGCGAGAAGACGGCTCCCCTGGTCGACTACTACGGCGCCCAGGGCAAGCTGGTCGGGATCGACGCCACCGGCCCGGTGGAGGACGTCACCACCCGGGCCATAGACGCGCTGCGGTCGTACGGCGGCTGAGGTCCTCCCCGGGCCACGGCGGATAGAGTGCGAACAGCGGGGTACGCGTGACGTGCCCCGCTGTTCGGCAACGAAAGGTAATCGCTCCATGCGTCGTCCCCAGCTGGACATCCAGCTGAAGACCCCTGACCAGATCGAGAAGATGCGGGCCGCCGGGCTGGTGGTGGCCCAGGCGCTCCGCCGGATGCGGGAGGCTGTCGCCCCCGGTGTGAGCACTGCCGATCTGGACGCCATCGCCGAGTCGACCATCCGCGAGGCGGGTGGCGTTCCGTCGTTCAAGGGCTATCACGGTTTTCCGGCGTCGATCTGCTCCTCGGTCAACGAGCAGATCGTGCACGCCATCCCGTCGCCGGAGCAGGTGCTCCAGGCCGGTGATCTGATCTCCATCGACTGCGGTGCGGTGCTGGACGGGTGGCACGGCGACTCCGCGATCACCGTCGGGGTCGGCGACGTCGACCCGGCGCTGCTGAAGATGGCCGAGGTCGCCGAAGACGCGATGTGGGCCGGCATCGCCGCGGCGGCGCGGGGCGCGGCCAGCGGCAAGGGCCGACTCACCGACATCTCGCACGCGGTGGAGACCGCCGTTCGTAAGGGCGGCCGGTACGGCATCGTCGACGGCTACGGCGGGCACGGCATCGGCACCGAGATGCACCAGGATCCGCACGTGCTCAACCACGGTCGGCCGGGCAAGGGGCCACGACTGGTTCCCGGCATGGCGTTGGCCATCGAGCCGATGATCACGATGGCGTCGCCGCGTACGGTCGAGTTGGCCGACGGGTGGACGGTGGTCACCCGGGACGGCTCGGTGGCGGCACACGTCGAGCACTCGATGGCTCTGCTGCCGGATGGGGTCTGGGTGCTCACCGCGTTCGACGGGGGCCGGACCCGCCTGGGTGACCTGGTCACCGCGCGTCAGCCCGCCGCCTCAACAACCCCCTAACCCTCCACCCCCACCCCCACCCGACCCCGACCCCGTTGATCATGAAGTTATTGCCTCCGACAGCGGCGCGTCATGGCAATAACTTCATGATCAACCGGTGTCAGGGGGGATCGCTGCTGGACCGAGGGCGGGGCTCGGGCTGGTGATCAAGGTGGGGTTACCGGGGGGACGCTACGGGCGTGTGGGTGGCATGCTTGCCGGCATGGACGGGCAGGGCGGAATGCGAGCTGCGGACGCGGACCGTGCGGCGGTGGCCGACCGGTTGCGGGTCGCCCTCAACGAGGGTCGATTGGACCTGCACGAGTACGACGAGCGGTTGCAGCGGGCCTACGCGGCGCGCACGTACGCCGACCTGGAGGCTCTGCTCACCGATCTGCCGCCGGTGACGCCGTCGCAGTCGTCGGTCCTGGCGCCGGCCTCGGGCACCGTGCCGACTGTCAGCCCTCTGGGCGGCCAGCCCGCTCAGGTGCCGGCCGGTGGCGTCACCGCCCGCTGGTTGGGTGAGGTGTGGTTCCCGTACCTGAGGGTGCTCGCCATCGTGGTGACCATCTGGGCGGTGACGTCGCTGCTCAGCCGGCAGGCGCTCTACTTCTGGCCGGCCTGGGTGGCGGGGCCCTGGGGCGCGGTGCTGGTGGTCCGTACGGTCACGGGGTTGGCCGGGGGAGAGCCCCGGCGTCAGGCGATCGAGCGGGAGCGTAGGCGGCAGCGCAAGCGGGCGAAGCGGGAACGTCGGCGGGAGTTGCGTGCCGGTGAATCGGACGAACGGGACGACCCGCAGCCGGCTGGCTGACCGCCGACGGCGGCGGAGTTGCTGCCACCGCCCGGTCGTCGACGACCTGGGCCGCCGGCCGACGGATGGTCTTGTGAAGATCATCAGGGCCCCCGGCGAGGGCTCCGCACCCGCCACGGCGGCGCGATGGGTGGCCGGTTTGGCGACCGGCCGGAGGCGGGCGTACACTTTCAGATCGGCGCACAGCGTCCACTCCGGCATGCCCACCCTGCGCTTCGGTGGGACCTGGAGCCGCGGCTGGCGCGGGCTTCTGATTTTGGGTCAGATCCCGTGTAAGACGTTGTGGGCCGCCCGGAGCAATCGACGTCAGGACAGCGGAGGACATGCCGAAAAAAGACGGAGCCATTGAGATCGAGGGTCGGGTCATCGAGCCCCTGCCGAACGCCATGTTCCGGGTGGAGCTCGCGAATGGCCACAAGGTGTTGGCTCACATCAGCGGAAAGATGCGGCAGCACTACATCCGCATCCTTCCGGAGGACCGGGTCGTCGTCGAACTTTCGCCGTACGACCTGACCCGCGGGCGCATCGTCTACCGCTACAAGTAGTCCTGACGACGGCCGGGAAGTCCGTGTCCGTCTTCGACGTCCGGTGTCGCGCATCGCGCGTCCCCGGGCCAGATGGGAAGTAAGGCAACCGTGAAGGTCAAGCCGAGCGTCAAGAGGATCTGCAACAAGTGCCAGGTGATCCGCCGGCACGGCCGGGTCATCGTCATCTGCACCGACCCGCGCCACAAACAGCGCCAGGGCTGATTCAGCCCAGCCGGCCGGAACGCGGCCGGGTGGTGTTGGCCCGGGGCAGATCCCCAGCGACACACAACACACATGCTCGTCCCAGCCACGAGCGGTACGCGAGACGTACTTCTGCGTGGTTGACCCCCGGTCGGAGGCCGGGGCCCGCTCGGGCAGCGACCGATCCCGGTCGCCGGCGCTCACCGCGTCGGAAAGACGGGACGGCCGGTAGCGGGGTGGGACGGGTCCACACCTCCGCCACACATCACGAGGAGTACGCCCGCACATGGCACGTCTAGTCGGCGTGGATCTCCCCCGCGAGAAGCGGTTGGAGATCGCGCTCACCTACATCTTCGGGGTCGGTCGCACCCGTGCCCTGGAGACACTCGCCGCCACCGGCATCTCGCCGGACAAGCGCGCTCGGGACCTCACGGACGAGGAGCTCGTGCAGCTCCGCGACCACATCGAGGGCAATTACAAGGTTGAAGGCGACCTGCGCCGCGAGGTCGCCGCTGACATCCGCCGCAAGGTTGAGATCGGCTGCTACGCCGGCATCCGGCACCGCCGGGGCCTGCCCGTGCGTGGCCAGCGGACCAAGACCAATGCACGGACCCGCAAGGGCCCGAAGCGGACCGTCGCCGGCAAGAAGAAGCCCGGCAAGAAGTAATTCTTTAACCGGAATTCTGGTCGTTCTCCGCCGAGGTAGGCCGGGCTCCAACCGGAACCGGTGTCTACGTCATCAAACGGGGCGACAAGCCAAACCCATTCAGGAGCGCACAGACTTATGCCACCGAAGGCTCGTGCCGGAGCCGCTGTCAAGAAGGTCCGGCGCAAGGAACGCAAAAACGTCGCCCACGGGCAGGCGCACATCAAGAGCACGTTCAACAACACCATCGTGTCCATCACGGACCCGACCGGTGCGGTCATTTCCTGGGCCTCCGCTGGCCAGGTGGGCTTCAAGGGCTCCCGCAAGTCGACTCCGTTCGCCGCGCAGCTGGCCGCCGAGGCCGCCGCGCGTCGCGCCATGGAGCACGGCATGCGCAAGGTCGACGTGTTCGTCAAGGGCCCCGGCTCCGGCCGGGAGACCGCCATCCGTTCGCTGCAGGCCGTGGGCCTCGAGGTCGGGCAGATCGCCGACGTCACCCCGCAGCCGCACAACGGATGCCGTCCGCCGAAGCGTCGCCGGGTCTGAGAGGTAGAGAGAGATGGCTCGTTACACCGGTGCTGACTGCCGCCGTTGCCGGCGGGAGAAGATGAAGCTGTTCCTCAAGGGCAGCAAGTGCGATGGTCCGAAGTGCCCGTTCGAGTCCCGGCCGTTCCCGCCCGGGCAGCACGGCCGCGGCCGCACCAAGGAGACGGAGTACCTGCTCCAGCTCCGTGAGAAGCAGAAGGCTCGCCGCGTCTATGGCGTGCTGGAGAAGCAGTTCCGCGGTTACTACGAGGAAGCCGTTGGCAAGCAGGCCAAGACCGGTGAGGTCCTCCTGCAGATCCTCGAGTCGCGGCTGGACAACGTCGTTTACCGGGCCGGCTACGCCCACTCGCGGGACATGGCCCGCCAGTTGGTCAAGCACGGTCACTTCACGGTGAACGGCAAGAAGGTCGACATCCCGTCGTACCGCGTGAAGGAGCACGACATCGTCGAGGTTCGGGGCAAGAGCAAGGAGCTCACCCCGTTCGTCGTCGCGCAGGCTCAGGCCGGCTCGAGGGCGGTTCCGGCGTGGCTTGAGGCCATCCCGAGCCAGATGAAGGTTCTCGTGCACTCCCTCCCGGCCCGGCAGGTCATCGACACGCAGGTCCAGGAACAGCTGATCGTCGAGCTCTACTCCAAGTAGTCCGAGCTCGTTCGGTGGCCCGCCCCTCGGGGCGGGCCACCGGAACAGTTTGTGTCGTGGGCGTCAAATAGCGGGCGCCCCGGAAGAGAAGAGAAAAGATGCTCATCAGCCAGCGACCCTCCCTCTCCGAGGAGTCGATCAACGAGACCCGGTCGCGGTTCGCCATCGAGCCGTTGGAGCCGGGCTTCGGCTACACCCTGGGTAACTCGCTGCGGCGTACGCTGCTGTCGTCGATCCCGGGCGCGGCCGTCACCTCGATCAAGATCGACGGCGTGCTGCACGAATTCACCACGATCCCCGGTGTCAAGGAGGACGTGGTCGAGCTCGTCATGAACATCAAGGAGCTGTGTGTCAGCTCCGAGCACGACGAGCCGGTCAGCATGTACCTGCGTAAGCAGGGCCCGGGGGACGTGACCGCGGGTGACATCCAGCCCCCGGCCGGCGTCTCGGTGCACAACCCGGATCTCAAGCTCGCCACCCTGAACGGCAAGGGCCGGCTCGACATGGAGCTGACCGTCGAGCGGGGCCGGGGCTACGTGACGGCTGCGCAGAACAAGCAGTCCGGCGCGGAGATCGGCCGGATCCCGGTCGACTCGATCTACTCGCCGGTGCTGAAGGTGACCTACCGCGTCGAGGCGACCCGCGTCGAGCAGCGCACCGACTTCGACCGGCTGATCATCGACGTCGAGACCAAGCCGTCGATGGGTCCGCGTACCGCGCTGGCCTCCGCGGGTTCGACGCTGGTGGAGCTGTTCGGGCTGGCCCGGGAGCTGGACGAGACCGCCGAGGGCATTGACATCGGGCCGTCCCCGCAGGACGCCCAGCTGGCAGCGGACCTCGCTCTGCCGATCGAGGAGCTGGACCTCACCGTCCGCTCCTACAACTGCCTCAAGCGCGAGGGCATCAACTCCGTTGGTGAGCTCATCGGGCGTACCGAGGCCGACCTCCTCGACATCCGCAACTTCGGTCAGAAGTCGATCGACGAGGTCAAGATGAAGCTCGCCGGGATGGGTCTCGGGCTGAAGGACTCGGCTCCGAACTTCGACCCGGCGCATGTCGTGGACACCTTCGGCGAGGCCGACTACGACACCGACGACTACCGCGAGACCGAGCAGCTCTAGTCCGCGCTGCCGCCACAACTGAGGAGCACCAAAAATGCCCACGCCCACCAAGGGCCCCCGCCTCGGCGGCAGCCCCTCGCACGAGCGGCTGATGCTGGCCAACCTGGCCACTGCGCTGTTCCAGCACGGCAAGATCAAGACCACCGAGACGAAGGCCCGGCGGCTGCGTCCGCTCGCCGAGCAGCTCATCACCAAGGCCAAGCGCGGTGACCTCGCCTCGCGTCGTCGGGTGCTGGGTGTCGTCAAGGACAAGGACGTGGTCTACGCCCTGTTCGACCAGATCGCGCCGCGGTACTCCAACCGCCCCGGCGGTTACACCCGGATCGTGAAGACCGGTCCGCGCAAGGGTGACAACGCGCCGATGGCCATCATCGAGCTGGTGGAGGAACTTCAGGTCGCCGAGCCGAAGGCGAACAAGAAGACCACCGCCCGCAAGGCCGCGCAGCAGGACAAGGTCGAGGCGCTCGCCCCGGCTGAGGAGACCCCGCAGTCGGCCCCGGCCGACCAGGACTCCGAGGCGCCGGTGTCGGTGTCCGGTGACACCGACGCCGCCCGTGAGGACAGCGACGAGGCCACCGAGAACAAGGCCTGATCAAGGGCAACGTCGGGCCCGGCACCCCATCGGGGTGTCGGGCCCGATCCGTAACAGGAGGTACGAGGTGGACGAGCGGATCCGGCTGCGGCTGGACGTCTCGTACGACGGCACGGATTTTTCGGGCTGGGCCGCCCAGCCGACCCGGCGCACCGTCGCGGGGGTGCTCGTCGAAACCCTGGGCCTGGTCCTCGGCGCCGGCACGGCCACCGGGCTGACGGTGGCCGGGCGAACCGACGCGGGGGTGCACGCCACGGGGCAGGTGTGCCACCTGGACCTGCCCGTCGACGTGTGGCGGCAGCACGAGGGGCGGCTGCTGCGTCGCCTGGCCCGTCTGCTCCCCACCGACCTGCGCGTACGGGCGATGACCGAGGTGCCGGCCGACTTCGACGCCCGGTTCTCGGCCACCTTCCGGCGTTACGAATACCGGGTCACCGATGCGATCTTCGGAGCCGAGCCGCTACGCCGGCGCGAGGTGCTGGCCTGGCCGAAGCCGCTGGACCTGACCGCGTTGAATGCCGCGGCGGCCGGCCTGGTCGGGGAGCACGACTTCGCCGCGTACTGCCGGCGCAAGGAGAACGCGACCACCCTGCGCGAGGTGACCCGGCTGGACTGGCGCCGTGACCCGGACGGCATCCTGGTCGCCACCGTGCAGGCCGACGCGTTCTGCCAGGCGATGGTGCGCAGCCTGGTGGGGGCGATGTTGGTGGCCGGGGACGGCCGCCGCCCGGTCGAGTGGCCGGGCAGCCTGCTCACCCGGCAGGATCGGTCCAGCGAGGTGACCGTGGCGCCCGCGCGCGGGCTGACCCTGGTCGCCGTCGGCTACCCGCCCGATCCGGCCGAGTACGCCCGCCGCGCCAACCTCACCCGCCGGCTGCGGGTCCCGGTCGAGGGCTGACCACCGCCCGGTTCGCGCGGCGGCTGGAACGGCTGACGACCGCGTGGCGAGGGTCATTCGCCTGGCAGCTCGCCGGGGCCGGTGCTGCCGCCCTGGGTCCCGCTGCCGTCGGTCGGCACCGGCGACGGTTGTGCGGCTGTGCCACCGTCGGCCCGCTGTTGCAGCACGCCGCGGCTGAGGTGCAGCTCGATCATGTCGAACAGGATCTCGCGGACCTTGGTGTCACCCGCCTTGACCGCCGCACCGTCCTCGCGGACCACCAGCGCGTACGCGAGGTAGTGGCCACGGACCTGCCAGCCGACCCGCGCCGGGGCGCTGGTCAGCACGTCGGTGGCGGCGCCGTCGGTGACGGGGAGGCCACGGAACCGGCCCTGCCGCTCGTCGAGCAGCTGTCGGATCCGGTCCCGAGCTCGTTCCGCGCTGACCTTGTCGGTGAGGTTGAACAGGCCGGCGGTGACCAGGTGGGCACCGCCGGGCGTACGCAGCGTGGCGCGGACGGCCTGGTTGCAGCCGAGCCGGACCAGCAGGTCGGCGACCTCGCCGGTGGCGGCGACCGCGCAACTGCCGCTGGACTGGGTCTTGAGCACCTGGTAGCTCGGCTGGCCGTCGGTGAGCTTCAGTTCCTTGCCGGGGAAGAGTTCCTTGGCGGTCAGTGGGGCCTGGTCGGTGTCCCGGGAGTCGAGGGCCAGCCGTTCCGCTGGAGCGGATGTCGTCGGGGCGGCGTTTGCCTGGTACGTCGGGGTGTTCTGCGGTTGCCGGTCGCGGTCGACGAGCAGCGCGGCGGCACCCAGGCCGCAGAGGGCGAGCAGGACCAGGACGGCTGCGCCGCCGATCAGCACCTGCCACAGCCGACCACCGCCGCGCCGTGTGGGCGGCTCCACCGGCGTCGCCGAGGTGTAGACCTGGCTGCGGGGTGCGGCGAGCGGGATGTCGGCGGGAGCCGGCGGCGGCGGCGGTGGCGGCGGCGGCGGTGGCGGTGGCGGCGACGACGGCAGCGAGAGCTGATTCGGCCGGGGCAGCGACGGCGTGGGGAAGCGTGACGGAGAGGGCCCGGCCGGTGGGGGCGGACCGGCACCGGGCACCGGCAGGTCGGACCCGGGATCCGGGTACTCCTCAAAAGCATCCTCATCGGACTCGTACCGATACACCATGTCGCCCAGAGTAAGAGCCATTGTCCCTTTAGGGGGTAAAATCCAGTAAATGGGTACGTGGGCCGTGTCCTGGCCCGCCCGGCCCGGTGCGAGAATTGCCGACGTGACCGGCGACCACTACTTCACCGCTCAGCCCGCCAGCGACGCCCCGGCGCGCGAGGTCGAGTTCTCCGTCGCCGACCGCGACTACCGGCTCGCCTCCGCCGGCGGGGTCTTCTCCGCCAGCCGGCTCGACCCAGGCACCGCGGTGCTCCTGCGCAAGGCCGAGCTGCCGGCCGTCGACACCAGGGGTGACCTGCTCGACCTCGGCTGCGGGTTCGGGCCGATCAGCTGCGTGCTGGCCGACTCCGCGCCGACCAGCACCGTCTGGGCCGTCGACGTCAACGCCCGCGCCCGCGAGCTGACCGCCGCCAACGCGGTCCGGATCGGCGCCGCCGATCGGATTCGGGTCAGCGCGCCGGACGACGTGCCGGCGGACATCCAGTTCGCCCAGCTCTGGTCCAACCCACCCATTCGGATCGGCAAGGACGGGCTACACGACCTGCTGCTGCGCTGGATGCCCCGGCTCGCACCGGACGGCGTCGGCTGGCTGGTCGTCGCCCGGCACCTCGGCGGCGACTCGCTGCAACGCTGGCTCACCGAGCAGAGCTGGCAGGTCGAGCGGCACGCCAGCCAGAAGGGCTTCCGGGTGCTGCGGGTCACCCGGTAATTGGATGTCCCCCCGACCCTGACTGGGGCAGGATCCCGGCGTGGGATACGTGGACGTGGCAGGGGTCGGGCACATTCTCCCCGACGGTCGGGAGCTCTTCGCCGACGTGTCGTTCCGGGTTGGGGAGGGCAGCAAGGTCGCCCTGGTCGGGCCGAACGGCGCGGGAAAGACGACGCTGCTGCGGATGGTCGCCGGCGACCTGCCAGTGCCAAGCGGCGTCGTCGCTCGGGCCGGTGGGCTGGGCGTGATGCGCCAGTTCATCGGCATGATCGGCGACGAGTCGACGCTCGCCGACCTGGCGTTGTCGCTGGCCCCGCCGTCACTGCGCGACGCGGGCCGCCGGCTCGGCGAAACCGAGGCGGCGATGCGGGCCGCCGAGGCCCACGGCAAGTTCAGCAACGCCGCGGGCAAGTCCCAACTGGCGTACGCCGACGCGCTGGGCGCCTGGGGCGAGGCCGGCGGGTACGACGCCGAGGTGCTCTTCGACACCGTCGCGACCATCGTGCTCGACAAGCCCTGGGACGCCGTGCGGGACCGGCCGGTTCGTACCCTGTCCGGCGGCCAGCAGAAGCGCTTCGCGTTGGAGCTGCTGCTGCGCGGCCCCGACGAGGTGCTGCTGCTCGACGAGCCGGACAACTTCCTCGACGTGCCCGGCAAGCGCTGGCTGGAGGCGCGACTGCGGGAGTCGACCAAGTCGGTGCTCTACGTCTCGCACGACCGCGAGCTGCTCGCCCAGTCCGCCGACCGGGTGGTCGCCGTGGAGGGCGGCAGCGCCTGGGTGCACCCGGGCGGTTTCGCGAGCTGGCACGAGGCGCGGGTGGCCCGGCACGCCCGCCTCGACGAGCTGCGCCGACGCTGGGACGAGGAGCACCAGAAGCTGCGCGAGCTGATGCTGATGTACAAGCAGAAGGCCGCGTACAACGACGGGTTGGCCTCGCGCTATCAGGCCGCGCAGACCCGGCTGCGCAAGTTCGAGGAGGCCGGGCCGCCGCCCGTACCCCCGAAGGACCAGGACATCCGGATGCGGCTGAGCGGCGGGCGGACCGGCAAGCGCGCGGTCATCTGCGAGCAGCTGGAGCTCGACGGCCTGACCTACCCCTTCGACCTGGAGATCTGGTACGGCGATCGGGTGGCGGTGCTCGGTGCCAACGGCACCGGCAAGTCGCACTTCCTGCGGCTGCTGGCCCGGGGCGGCACCGATCCCGACCCGGCGAACGGGCCGGTCGACGGGGCGGGCGCGCTCGCCCCGGTGACACACGACGGCACCGCCCGGCTGGGTGCCCGGGTCCGCCCTGGGCACTTCTCTCAGACCCACGACCGGCCGGAGCTGATGTCGAAGACGCTGGTCGAGATCCTCTGGCGGGGCGACGAGCACCGCACGGGGATGGACCGGCACGCGGCGATGGGGGTGCTCAGCCGCTACGAGTTGGCCGGGCAGGGCGACCAGCGCTTCGGCACCCTCTCCGGCGGGCAGCAGGCCCGGTTCCTGGTGCTGCTGCTGGAGCTGTCCGGGGCGACCCTGCTGCTGCTCGACGAGCCCACCGACAACCTCGACCTGGCCAGCGCGGAGGCGTTGGAGGCGGGCCTGACCGCGTTCGAGGGGACCGTGATCGCGGTCACCCACGACCGCTGGTTCACCCGATCCTTCGACCGGTTCGTGCTGTTCGGGGGCGACAGCGAGGTGGTGGAGACCCCGGAACCGGTCTGGGACGTGGGCTGATCGGTCCCCGGGCGACGGTGCGTCCGGCCGGCATAGGGTGGATCTCGTGACTGACATGACCTATCGCCGGCTGGGCGACTCCGGGCTCGTGGTGTCCGTGGTCGGCATCGGCTGCAACAACTTTGGCCGCAAGCTCGACCTCGATGGCACCCGTGCGGTGGTCGACGCCGCACTGGACGCCGGGATCACCCTCTTCGACACCGCCGACATCTACGGTGAGCCGCAGGGCGGCTCCGAGGAGTTGCTCGGGCAGGCGCTCAAGGGGCGCCGGGACGACGTCGTGGTGGCCACCAAGTTCGGCATGGACATGCACGGCCTCAACGGGCCGGACTACGGCGCGCGTGGTGCGCGGCGTTACATCGCCCGAGCCGTCGAGGCGTCGCTGCGCCGGCTCGGCACCGACCACATCGACCTCTACCAGATGCACGAGCCCGACCCGGGCACGCCGCTCGACGAGACCCTCGCCGCCCTGGACGACCTGGTCCACGACGGCAAGGTGCGCTACCTGGGCAACTCCAACTTCACCGGCTGGCAGATCGCCGACGCGGACTGGGTCGCCTCGTCCAACGGTCGGGCCCGCTTCATCAGCGCGCAGAACCACTACAGTCTGCTGGAGCGCTCGGTGGAGGCCGAGGTGATCCCGGCCTGCGAGCGGTTCGGCCTCGGCATGCTGCCGTTCTTCCCGCTCGCCAACGGCCTGCTCACCGGCAAGTACAAGCGCGCGAGTCAGCCGCCCGCCGGCAGCCGGCTCTCCGGCGGTGGCCGGTATGCCGAGCGGCTCGCCGCAGCCGACTGGGACACCATCGAGGCGATCGAGGCGTATGCGGGCGAGCGGGGGCTGACCATGCTCCAGGTGGCGATCGGCGGGCTGGCCGCCCAGCCCATGGTGACCTCGGTGATCGCCGGTGCCACCACGCCCGAGCAGGTGCGTGCCAACGCCGCCGCCGGCACCTGGGAGCCCGGCGACGAGGACCTGGCGGCCCTGCGCGCCATCCTCTGAGCCAAATGACAGCGGGCCGGGCCGCTCGTCGCGGCCCGGCCCGGTCGTTGAATGGGCGCCGGAGCGCCGGTCGGTCAGCCGGTGCGGCGGCGGCCGAACAGCATGGCCACCCCCATCGCCGCGGCGACGAGCACGAGGCCGGCCGCCGCGAACGGCCACCAGCCGGCGCCCGCCAGTCCGGCGGTTCCGTCTGCCGGCTTGGTCACCGCGACCGGCGCGGGCACTGGCGGCGACTGTGCCACCCGGGCCTGCACCGTTGCGGTGGCCTCGCTCTGGTGCGGAGCGGGCGCGCTCACCTTCACGCGCCAAGTGCCGGCGGTGAGAAGCGGGCCGCTGCTGTAGAAGCCCTGCCCCTCCGGTGCCGGTTCGAGTTGCACCGGCCCGACCCGCTGCCCGTCTGGACCGGTGGCGGTGAGGACCAACCGCACCAGCTGGTCCAGCCGACGGCCATCGGTGTAGGTGGCCTGGATGGTGACCCCCTCGGCCCCGTCGCCAGCCACGGTCAGCTTGAGTTTGTCGGCTTTGGCGGCCGCCGGGGCCGCGGCGAACAGGGTCAGGGCCAGTCCGGCGAAAACGGCGGCCAGCACCTTGCGGATACCCGTCACGGACATCTCCCCACTACGGATGAGGGAGGCCCCTCCCCGACACCGCGGTGTCGGGAAGGGGCCTCGGATGGATCAGAGCTGGCGGCCCGGTGCGAGTCGGGTGACGTCCTCACCCAGTCGTCCGGCGCCCTTGACGGGCTTGCCCTTGTTCGCCTTGACCCCGGCGTTGCTGGCCGGCGTCCCGCCGAGCCGCACCGTCATGGCGTCGGCGTCGCGGATCAGCACGTCCCGGATCTCCGCCTCGGTCACCAGCTTGGTGTCCGCGGCGAGCTTCCGGAAGGCGGCCAGTTCCTTGAGCGCCTTGTTGTCGTTGCCCGCCGCCTCGGCCTTACGGACGGCGTCGAGCGTCTTCGTCAGATCCTTGTGGGCCTTGGCCGAGAGCCGCCCCGTCGCCTTGAACCGGTCCAGCAGGTTCTGCATGTCCCGGAACGAGGTGGTGACGAAGAACCGGACCGTCGAGGTGGTCTTGTTGCCCGCCTTGTCGGTCGCGGTCACGGACAGCTCGTGCAGGCCGAGCGGCAGCTCGTACATGGCCTGCAGAGTGCCGCTGGCGTACGCCTTGCCGTCCAACTGACCGACCACGGTCGCGATGCCCGAGGTCGGGTCGACGGCCTGCCAGGACACCCGAACGTCCTGGCTGTCTCCGTAGAGCTGGCCGTCGGCGATCCCGGACACCAGCAGCGTCGGCTTGGTGCCGTCGATGCGCAGCACCGCCGACTTGAGCGTCTCGACGTTGCCCGCCTTGTCGGTCGAGCGGAACAGCAGTTCGTGCTGCCCGTCACCGGTCACCTCGACCGGCGTCGAGTACGGCGTCCACGCGCCACCGTCCAGCGACCACTCGACCGTCTTGACGCCGGAACCGGCGTCGGTCGAGGTCAGCACGACCGGGATCGTCCCGTTGTGCCAGCCGGCGTCGTTCGCCGGAGCGAACGCCGCCGAGGTCACCGGCGCCGTGGCGTCGATCTTGACCGAGACGGTCTTCGTCGACTCGACGTTGCCCGCCTTGTCGGTCGAGCGGAACCGCAGC
Organism: Micromonospora sp. NBC_01638; assembly: GCF_045209745.1. NCBI lineage: Bacteria > Bacillati > Actinomycetota > Actinomycetes > Micromonosporales > Micromonosporaceae > Micromonospora > Micromonospora sp. NBC_01638. Next base: position 1,484,163 of record NZ_CP109273.1, on the reverse strand, counting down.
TCGTGCTCGCCGTCCCCGCTGACCGCCACCGGTGCGGTGTAGTCCGTCCAGGTGGTGGACCCGTCCAGCTGGTACGCCGTACCGGCGAGCCCGCTACCGCCGGCCTCGTCGGCACCGGTGAGCGTGATCGTCACCGGCCCGGTGTACCACCCGTCGGTCGGGGTGCCGGAAACCGCCGCCGTGGTAACCGGCGCGGTTTCGTCCGCCACCTTCGTGCTGAGCCGGAAGTAGTCGAACGAGGCGGTCTTCGAGGCCGTCTGGGCGGCGCCGAGGGTGAACAGCCCGACCTTCGGGGTGGCCCCGACCGCGCTGTTGGTCAGCGTCGTCAACGCGGTCCAGGTCGTCCCGTCGGCCGAGTACGACGCGGTGAACGTGTTGCCGGTGCGGGCCAGCCGCAGATGCCACACGGCAGCGGTCAGGTTGCCTGCCTCCGGCTGCGGGTTCTGGACCACCCCGGCGATCTCGCTGCGGAACTCGATCCGCCGCGTCACCGCCTGGCCGGCCTGGTTGTCCGCGATGAAGTCGAACTTGATGTAGTTGTCGTCGTCCGCCTGCACGAGCAGACCGGCCTGCTGGTACTGCTCGTTCAGCAGGCTGCCGTCGACCTTCGTCTCCAGGGTCCAGTCGCCGGACGGCGCGGTCTGAAGGATGAAGTTCTTCGGCCCGGTGTTGTCGGTGCCGTAGATGTCACCGTTGGGCACGTCGATGCGCAGCGCGCCACCGGTGACCCGGTAACCGCTCGGGTCCTCCCGCAGGATCGCGTTCCACCGGCACTTGTCCAGCGTGGCACCGGTGAACTCGTCCGACGGGTCGACCGGGCCGGCCGGGGCGTCCGGCGTGACCACGAACGAGTCGAAGGCCGCGTTGACCACCGGCGCCTCGGTGCCGCCGTTGAGCGCGAAGACCCCGATCCGCGGGTTGGTGATGCCGGCGAGCGCGGCCGACCGGCCGACCGGGGTGAAGGTCTGACCGTCGCCCGAACTGGCCGCGGTCAGGTTCGTCCCGTCACTGGTGATCCGCAGGTACACGGTGTCACCCGCCGGTGCGGCGGCGCTGTCGGCAGCGTCGTTGCGCGGCGTGGCGGCCGTCTCCCGGATGAACTCCACGCGTCGGCTGCCGTTGTACAGCAGGTCCACCTTGGCGTAGTTGTCATCGTCGCCGTACACCATGATGCCGGCCTGCTGGTAGTTGGCCGTCACGGGCAGGGTGACCTTGGTGGTCATCTGCCAGGCACCGCTCGGAGCCGCCTGGAGCACCAGGTTGGTGGCGTCGTTGCGAGCGCCGTAAAGGTCACCCACCCCCGTGGGCAGCCGCAACGCGCCGCCACTGACCGAGTAGAGCTGGTTCTCCCGGACCACGCTGGTCCACCGGCTCCTGTCGAGGCTGGTGCCGTTGAAGTCGTCCGAACGCGCCCCGAAGCAGGACGTGTCCGGCGCGTTCACCCGTACCGGCACCGTGGCGTACGACTTGGCACCCTTGCTGTCGGTCACCGTGAGGGTGGCCGTGAAGGTACCCGGGCTGGTGTAGGTGTGGCTGGCGTCCAAGGTGGTCGCCGTGCCTCCGTCACCGAAGTCCCAGGCGTACGTCAGCGGGGTGTTCCCCTCGGCGTCGGTGGCCGTGCCGTCGAAGGCGACGGTGACCGGCGCGGTGCCGGTCGCCGGGGTGGCGGTGGCGCTGACCACCGGCGGCGCGTTCTCGGTGACGCCGCGGCCAATGAAGTCCATCCAGTTGACGTTGAACAGCGAGCCCGTCCCGCCGTTCGGGTCGCGGGCCAGGAAGTACAGCGAGCCGCTCGCGGCACCGGTGACCGGTGCGCTCACGTCCGTGTACGTCTGCCAGGCGCCGGTCGTCGGGACGGTGGCCGTGGCGACCACCGGTCCGTCAACCGCACCCGCACGGACCTCGATCCGACCGCCAGCAACGGCCGAGGCGGCCCGGAACCGGATCTCGGTGATGTTGGTCAGGTCCGCCGGGGCGACCGACCACCAGTCGCCGTCCTCAATGAACGCGATGTTCTGGCCGCCGCCGGCGCTGTCGGCGCCGGTCTCCCGCTGCACGCCGGCGTCTCCGCCGCCGGTGCTCACCGGCGCACGCCCGGTGGCGGTGAAGTACTCGGCCTGCTTCTGCTTGGGCTGCAGGACCTCGATCGCCCGGCCGGTGAGCGGGCCGGACCCGCCCGCGCCGCCCCCGTCGGTGTAGGTGGCCTCGAAGACCGCGAACACGTTCGCCTCGGCGCCGTGCCCGGAGGCGAGCGACGTCTGGACGGTGCCGGTGCAGCCGGTGTGCTGCTCCAGCGGGTGGGCGTGCTCATCGTGACCGAGCAGCACCTGCAACTGCACCCGGCCGCAGTCGATCTGCCCGTCCTCCGGGTCGGTCACCTTGACCGAGTAGCGGACCTGGTCACCCCAGTTGAAGAAGCCACCGTCCGGCGGGAACTCGATGGTCACCGTCGGTGCGGTGTTGCCCACGGTGACCGGCACGTTGGCCACCGCGGTACGGCCCTTCGGGTTGGTGACGGTGAGCTGGGCGGTGAAACTGCCCGCCGTCGCGTACGTGTGCGTCGGGTTGGCCTCGGTCGAGGTCTGCCCGTCGCCGAAGACCCAGGCATAGGTGAGCGCGCCACCGTCCGGGTCCCGGGAGCCGGCGCTGGAGAAGGTGACCGTCAACGGCGCCGGCCCCGAGGTCGGGTTGGCGGACGCTGCCGCGATCGGCGCGCGATCACCGGCCGTGTAGTCGATCCGGTAGACGCCGGAGTTGTCGTTGTTGCCGCCGAAGCCGCTGCCCCACTCGATCAGGTACATCGCGCCGTCCGGACCGAACTCGAAGTCCATCGGCCGGATCATGCTCATCCCGGTGAGCAGCTGGTTGATGTCCACCAACGACTTGCCGTCGGCGGTCACCTGCATGGTGTACATCTTGCTCTGGTTCCACTCGCCGAACAGAGCCTTGCCGTCGTAGTACGCCGGCCACTTGCGGTTGGAGTTGAGGTTGGCGTCGTACCGGTAGACCGGGCCGCCCATCGGGGCGCCACCGCCGCCGATCTCCGGGTAACGCGCGTCACCGGCGTACCCGTAGTCGACGGTCGCCGGAACGACCGGCGGGAGGTTGGTCAGGCCGGTGTTGTTGGGCGAGTTGTTCACCGGTGCCGCGCAGTCGAACTTCGCCCCACTCGGACCGGACGGGAACGTGTAGTCGTTGTACGCCTCGTTCGTCCCCGTGCAGTACGGCCAGCCGTAGTTGCCAGGAGTGACGATGTTCCACTCGACCAGGCCCCGGGGGCCCCGGGTCGGGTTGTCCGCGTTGGCGTCCGGCCCGTAGTCCGCGACGTACAGCGTGTTGGTCTTCGGGTCGGTGCCGATCCGGAACGGGTTGCGGAAGCCCATCGCGTAGATCTCGGGACGGGTCTTCTCGGTGCCCGCCGCGAAGAGGTTGCCCGCCGGAACGGTGTACGTCCCGTCGTCCTCCGGGTGGATCCGGATCACCTTGCCGCGCAGGTCGTTGGTGTTGCCGGAGGTGCGCTGCGCGTCGTAGTCCTGACGGCCCGGCCGCTCGTCGATCGGCGTGTACGCGCTCGACTCGAACGGGTTGGTGTTGTCACCGGTGGCCAGGTAGAGGTTGCCCTCGCTGTCGAAGGTCATGCTGCCGCCCGCGTGGCAGCAGGTGTTGCGTTGGGTGTCGACCCGCAGCACCTGCTTCTCGCTGGCCGGGTTGATGGTGTCGCCGGTCACCGTGAACCGGGACAGCAGGTTGCGGGTGACCCCGTCGTTCGGGGCGTAGTAGAGATACACCCACTTGTTGGTGGCGAAGTCCGGGTCGAGCCGGATGCCGATGAGACCGTCCTCGTTGCCGGTGAAGACGTCCAGGTCGACCGCGGTGACGGTGCTGCCGGTGTCCGGCTTGATGATCTGGACCCGGCCGTCGCGCTCGATGTAGAAGACCCGCCCGTCGGGGGCGATGTCCAGCTCCATCGGGTTGCTGGTGTTGCTGTCCAGCGTGACCTTCTCGAAGTTCGCGGTCTTCGAGGCGCCGCAGTCACCGGCCTCGACACCTGCTGCGGTCCGGATGCCGCCGAGCAGGTGGGAGAGGAACTCGGGCTCGGCGTACGACTCGCGGGTGTGCCCACCACCGGTGTACCAGGAACGACCGCCGTCGAAGTCCTGGCACCAGGCGGTCGGGTGGTCGGCGCCCATCGCGCCGGCGCCCGCGGTGTAGCTCTTCTCGTTCAGGCTGGCCAGCACGTGCACTTTCGGCCGCGGGTTGGTCTGGAAGTTGTACCACTCGTCGAACCGGGACCAGCGGTCCGGCAGCTCGCTCGTGGACGGGTGGGCGTGGTCCTCAACCTTGACGGTGGCCTGCTGGTTCTGCGGGTGGTTGGCGAAGTACGCGCCGACCAGGTCGCCGTACCAGGCCCAGTTGTACTCGGTGTCCGATGCGGCGTGGATGCCGACGTAACCGCCGCCGGCACGCACGTAGCGCTCGAACGCCGCCTGCTGGTCGGCGTTGAGGACGTCACCGGTGGTGGAGAGCCAGATCACCGCCTTGTACTTCGCCAGGTTGGCGTCGCTGAATGCGGCCCCGTCCTCGGAGTTGTCCACAGTGAACCCGTTGGCGACGCCGAGCTGCTGGATGGCGGCGACGCCGGTGGGGATGGAGTCGTGCCGGAAGCCGGCGGTCTTGGAGAAGACCAGGACGGAGAAGGGATCGTCCGCGGCCTTTGGTGCCTTCGGCGCCACCTGGGCGACCGGGGCCCCGGCTGGCGCTTCCCGAAGGGGGGCCTGCGCGGCTGCCTGTGCGGGCGCGCCGATCAGGGTCGTCGAGGCGAGGGCTAGGGAGATGAGTGTTGCGGTGATGGGTACGCGGGCCCGATGAGAACGGGACACGCCGCCTCCTATGTCGTAGTGACAGGGAATCGCGGGAGCCGGCTCGCCGAAGACCGTCCCAGATGGAGCCGGTGGTGACACCGTGCCAGGGTGCCCCCGCCAACATTTTGTCGAATCGCTGAACAAATTAGTTCGGCTGGCTCAATGTCCGGCAAGATGCCGGCGGGTAACGGTTCTGCAACGGCAGGCGACATTCCGAACAGGACCACATGAACCGCCCACGGGTCTCGCCCCTTTCGGCGCGGTTCGGCCCGCCGACCCCCGCCGACCCCCACCGACCCCCGCCTTGGCAGACCCGCGGATCTGTCGTACGGTGACACGCAAGTAACCCACGGGAGCCCGGTGTGCCGGGCTGAGAGGGGGGCTGACAGCCCCCGACCGTCGAACCTGATCCGGGTAATGCCGGCGCAGGGAGGAGCGTTGCCGTGCCGTCTCTGGGGCGACTGCATCTGATCACCGACACCCGACCCGGCCGGGACCCACTCACCGTGGTCCGGGCCGCCCTCACTGCGGCCCGCGCCGACCTGGTGGTGCAGGTCCGGGTCGAGGATTCCGCCACCGACCGCGAGGCGTACGACCTGGCCCAGCGGGTGCTGGCGCTCTGCGCGTCGTACGGGGCGGCCTGCCTGGTCAACGACCGCTTGCACGTGGCGCTGGCGGTGGGCGCCGCTGGCGGGCACGTCGGCGAGGACGACCTGCCGGTCGCCGCAGCCCGCCGGGTGCTCGGCCCCACCGGCGTGCTGGGAGCCACCGCCCGCGCGCCGGGAACGGCGACCGAGGCCGTCGCGGCAGGAGTCAGCTACCTGGGTGTCGGGCCGTGCCACACCACCAGCACCAAGTCCGGGCTGCCGAATCCGATCGGCCCTGCGGGAGTACGCGCCGTCACCGACGCCGTGAGCGTGCCGGTCATCGCGATCGGCGGGGTCACCGCCGCCCACGTGCCGGCCTTGCGCGCCGTCGGGGCGTACGGGGTGGCGGTCGTCGGTGCCCTCTCCGCTGCCGCCGACCCCGCTCGCACCGCCGCCGAACTGATCGAGGCCCTGACGTGCTGACCGGCCGGTCCCGGCCACCGCGATCGAGCGACCGGGTCCGGCCGGACGTCGCGGTGGTGGGGGCGGGGCCGATCGGGCTGGCGATCGCCTGGCGCTGCGCTGCCCGCGGGCTGCGCGTGGTGGTTCACGATCCGGCACCCGGCTCGGGGGCGTCGGCAGTGGCCGCGGGCATGCTGTCGCCGGTCGCCGAGGCGCATTTCGGTGAGCGGGAGCTGACCGCGCTGCTGCTGGAATCCGCCGCCCGCTGGCCGAAGTTCGCCGCCGAGCTGACCGCGGCTACCGGCGCCGACATCGGTTACCGGACCGAGGGCACCCTGATGGTCGGACTGACCGGCGACGACCTGGCCGAGGCACGCCGGTTCTGGGCGTACCAGCAGGGATTGGGCCTGCCCGTGACCCCGCTGCGCCCCAGCGAGCTGCGCGACCGCGAGCCGGCGCTCGCCCCGCGGGTGCGCGGCGGCGCGCTCGCGCCCACCGACCACCAGGTCGACCCCCGACTGCTGGTGCCGGCGCTGCGCACGGCCGCGCAGCGGGCCGGCGCGATGCTCGTGCCGCACGCGGTCCAGCGCCTGTCCGAAGTGGACGCACGGATCACCGTGGTCGCCGCTGGCGGCGGGGCCGCCGCACTCACCGGCCTGCCCGTGCGTCCGGTGAAGGGCCAGATCCTCCGGCTACGCGCGCCCGATGGCGTCGCGCCGGGCTTCCGGCACGTGATCCGCGGGTACGCCGACGGCGAGCCCGTCTACCTGGTGCCCCGCGCCGACGGCGAGGTCGTGCTCGGCGCGACGGTCGAGGAGCGGTCGGACACCACCGTCACCGTCGGCGCCGTGCAGCGCCTACTCCGCGCCGGCATCGACCTGCTGCCCGAGCTGGCCGAGTATGACCTGGTCGAGGCGGTCGCCGGGCTGCGCCCGGGCACCCCGGACAACGCGCCGATCCTCGGGCCGCTGCCCGGCCAGCCGGGCGTCCTGGCCGCCACCGGGCACCACCGCCACGGCATCGTGCTCACCCCGATCACCGCCGACCTGATCGCCGACCTGGTGCTCACCGGCGTACCCGACCCGCTGCTCGCGCCCGTGCGGGCCGACCGTTTCAGCAGTGCCGGCTCGGCCCGTCCCGGGGAAGCCGATGCCGGCTCCGTCGATTTCGGGGCGGTCGAGACGGGCGGACCTGAACGGACGACGGAGGGGGACCGGTGGAGTTGACGGTGAACGGGGCCGGACGCGGCGTCCCCGACGGTGTTTCGGTGGCGGACCTGGTCCGCGACATCGTGCCTCAGCAGCGTGGGGTGGCGGTCGCGGTCAACGGCGAGGTGGTGCCCCGAGCCGGCTGGCCGGCCCGGGTGCTGCGCGCCGGTGACCGGGTCGAGGTGCTCACCGCGGCGCAGGGCGGGTGAGCGGCGTGCCATTCGAGCTGGGTGGGGAGACGTTCACCGTACGGCTGATCCTCGGCACCGGCGGCGCCGCGAACCTGCACGTGCTGGAGCAGGCGATCCGGGCGTCCGGCACCGAGCTCGTCACCGTGGCGCTGCGCCGGGTGGGCACTGCGCCGGGCTCCACCGGAGGGCTGCTGGAACTGCTGGACCGATGCGGGGTGCGGCTGCTGCCGAACACCGCCGGCTGCCACACCGCGACCGAGGCGGTGAAGGTGGCCCGGCTGGCCCGGGACGCGTTCGACACCGACTGGGTCAAGCTGGAGGTGATCGGCGACGAGCGGACGCTGCTGCCCGACGGGGTGGAGCTGCTCCGCGCCGCCGAGGAACTGGTCGCCGAAGGTTTCACCGTGCTGCCGTACACCAGCGATGACCCGGTGCTCGCCCGCCGGCTCGCCGACGTGGGCTGTGCCGCGGTGATGCCGGCCGGCTCCCCGATCGGTTCGGGGCTCGGCATCGGCAACCCGCACCACATCCGACTGATCCGTCAGTGCGTGGACGTGCCGGTGATCCTCGACGCCGGCATCGGCACCGCATCCGACGCGGCCCTGGCCATGGAATTGGGCTGCGACGCGGTGCTGCTGGCGAGCGCGGTGACCCGGGCCGCGGACCCGGTGGCGATGGCCACCGCGATGCGCTACGCGGTCGAGGCGGGCCGACTGGCCGCAGGCGCCGGCCGGATCGCCCGTCGCTTCCACGCGCTTGCCTCCACACCTGACGAGGGAAGACCCGACCTGTGACCCCGCCGTCCGGTGTTGTCGTGTTGACCGACCGGCTGGTGGCGCGGGGCGGGCTCAAGCGGGTTGTGGCGGGGGCTGTGGCCGGGGGAGTGCGCTGGGTGGTGCTCCGGGAGAAGGACCTGCCCCACGCCGAGCGCGCGGCCCTCGCCGCCGACCTGCGCGCGATCCTCGTCGACGTCGGCGGAACCCTCATCGTGGCCGGTCCCGACCCGCTCGGCGGCGACGCCGTCCACCTGCCGGCCGCCGGCCCGTACCCGCCACCGACCCACCGACTCGTCGGCCGCTCCTGCCACAACCACACCGAGCTGGCCCGCCTGACCACCGAGCACTACACCACCGTGTCCCCGTTGTGGCCAACCAGGACGAAGCCGGGTTACGGCCCGCCCCTCGGCCCGCTCAGCCTGCAAAAGCTGATCGAGGTCAGTCCCGTGCCGGTCCTCGCGCTGGGCGGCATCGAAACACCCGAACAGGTAACCGCCTGCGTCCAAGCGGGAGCCGCCGGAGTAGCCGTGCTAGGCGCACTCATGCGAGCCGAGAACCCAACCGAGGCAGCCACCACGCTGACCAGGGCTTTCGAGAAGGCGGTGACCCCTGAGCCCTTCAAAGCCGGCACGGAGGCAGCCAGGTCCCCACGAACGGGGCTGCGGCCGACCGTGCCCACGCAGGGATCAAGCCTGACCGCCCGGAGTGGGCACGGTCGGCCGCAGCCCCAAACCGCAACCAGGGAAAAACAATGACCCCGAGCACAGTGCTCACCATCGCCGGCTCGGACTCCGGCGGCGGCGCGGGCATCCAGGCCGACCTCAAGGTCTTCGCCGCGCTGGGCGCGTACGGCACCAGCGTCCTCACGGCGGTCACCGCGCAGAACACTCGGGGTGTCGACGCGGTGCTGCCGCTGCCCCCGCGCACGGTCACCGAGCAGTTGGACAGCGTGCTCGCCGACTTCACCGTTTGCGCGGTCAAGACGGGGATGCTCGGCACCCCGGCGGTCGCCGACGTGGTGGCCGAGGCCGCACGGGACGGCCGGCTACCTCAGCTCGTCGTCGACCCGGTGCTGGTTGCCACCAGCGGCCACCGGCTCGGCGTGGTGGAGGCGGTCGAGCGGCTGCTGCCGTACGCCAAGGTGGCGACGCCGAACTGCGCGGAGGCCGCCGCCATCACCGGGCGGCCGGTGGACGACGTGGCCGGGATGGTCGTGGCGGCCGAGGCTCTCGCTGCCGGCGGCCCGGAGTACGTCGTGGTCACGGGCGGTGACCTGGACGGAGGCGAGGCGGTCGACGTGCTGCACGGCGGCGGCGTCACCACCCTGTTGCGCGCGCCCCGGGTGACCACCCGCCACACCCACGGCACGGGGTGCTCGTTCTCGGCGGCGATCGTGGTGCGGCTCGCGCTGGGCGATCCGGTGCCGGCGGCGGTAGGGGCCGCCAAGGAATACGTGCTCCGCGCGCTGACCAGCGCGCGGAGTTGGGAGCTGGGAGCTGGGCGCGGGCCGCTGAACCACTTCGGCTGGTCCGCTTGAATGCCGGGGAGGCAGTCATGCAGGCACGAGGCAAGGTGTACGTCGAGGGTTCACGGCCGGATGTCCGGGTGCCGTTCGCGGAGGTGGAGCTGACCGGCGACCATCCGCCGGTGCGGCTCTACGACACGTCCGGTCCCGGTTCCGACCCTGAGGTGGGGCTGCCGCCGCTGCGTGGGCCGTGGATCGCCGAGCGGGGTGATGTGGCGCCGGTGCGGGGGGCGGGCACGCCGCTCGCCGGGACGGACGGCCGCCGGCCCACCCAGCTGGCGTACGCGCGGGCCGGTGTGGTGACGCCGGAGATGGAGTTCGTGGCGATCCGGGAAAACGTCGACCCGGAGCTCGTACGGGCCGAGATCGCCGCCGGCCGGGCGGTGCTGCCGCTCAACGTGAACCATCCGGAGTGCGAGCCGGCGATCATCGGGAAGGCGTTCCTGGTCAAGGTGAACGCCAACATCGGCACCTCCGCGGTCAGCTCGTCGGTCGCCGAGGAGGTGGAGAAGCTGAGCTGGGCCACCCGCTGGGGTGCGGACACCGTGATGGACCTGTCCACCGGCAAGCGGATCCACGAGACCCGCGAGGCGATCGTGCGGAACTCGCCGGTGCCAATCGGAACGGTGCCGATCTACCAGGCGCTGGAGAAGGCCGGCGGTGACCCGGTGAAGTTGAGCTGGGAAGTGTTCCGGGACACCGTGATCGAGCAGGCCGAGCAGGGCGTGGACTACATGACGGTGCACGCCGGGGTGCTCCTGCCGTACGTGCCGCTGGCTGTGGACCGGGTGACCGGAATCGTCTCCCGAGGCGGCTCGATCATGGCGGCGTGGTGCCTGGCGCACCACGAGGAGAATTTCCTCTACACGAATTTCGCCGAGCTGTGCGCACTGTTGGCCCGCTACGACGTGGCGTTCTCCCTCGGCGACGGGCTGCGCCCCGGCTCGATCGCCGATGCCAACGACGCGGCGCAGTTCGCCGAGCTGCGCACCCTCGGAGAGCTGACGAAGGTCGCCTGGGCGCACGACGTCCAAGTGATGATCGAGGGTCCGGGGCACGTGCCGATGCACAAGATCAAGGAGAACGTGGACCTCCAGCAGGAGTGGTGCCACGAGGCGCCCTTCTACACGCTGGGCCCGCTGACCACCGACATCGCGCCGGCGTACGACCACATCACTTCGGCGATCGGCGCCGCGATGATCGGCATGTTCGGCACCGCGATGCTCTGCTACGTCACCCCGAAGGAGCACCTCGGCCTACCGGACCGCGACGACGTCAAGGCGGGCGTGATCGCGTACAAGATCGCGGCGCACGCGGCGGACCTGGCCAAGGGGCACCCCGGCGCCCAGGACTGGGACGACGCGCTGTCGAAGGCGCGGTTCGAGTTCCGCTGGGAGGACCAGTTCAACCTCTCGCTGGATCCGGAGACGGCACGCTCGTACCACGACGCGACGCTGCCCGCCGAGCCGGCGAAGACGGCACACTTCTGCTCGATGTGCGGCCCGAAGTTCTGCTCCATGAAGATCACCCAGGAGCTCAAGGAGTACGCGGCGCGCGGCATGAAGGACAAGTCGGAGGAGTTCATCTCCGGCGGCGGCCGGGTCTATCTGCCGCTCGCCTGACCTGTCCCGCCCGGTCCGGCGCGCGGCCTGGCCGGTCCGGCGCGGCCCGTCCGCCCGGTTCCGAGTGGATCAAGCTAGTGGGTCGACCGATCGGCGTTCCGATGCGCCGTCGCTGAGGTCAGTCGCGGTGGTGCCGACCGGTGGAGCGCAGCGAGCGGCGGCCATCCTCCTGCTCCGGCTCATTGTCCGACACCGGCTTGCTCAGACCGGCGACCCAGTCGACGAACTCCTCGTCCTGTGTCGGCAGCGGTTCCGTCGCGGTCGACGTCTCCCGGCCCTCCTCGTCGGCCCGGGGCCGGTTGCGACGGAACAGGCCGCCGAGCCGTCCTCGTCGGGTGGGCTGCCCCGCCACCGTGGCGGGCGTCAGAGCGGCCGGTGTGGCGTCGATGTTCACCGGGCCGTCGGTGCCGGTGGCGGAGGGAGCGCCAGCTTCACCAGGAACGACCGAAGACTCCGTCGTGCTCGGGCGTTCCGCTGGGGTGGCCGTTTCGCTGGTCGCGGCCGGGCCGTCCGGCGCGGTCTGGGCCGTCGAGCTGTCCTGCGGCCCCGTCGGTCCGGCACGGCGGGCGGTGTTGAAGGCGTTCCAGGGGGTGGCCCGACTCAAGTCCGGCAGCGGCGCCCGGTGCCGGGGCCGCGGCGTCTTCTCGGTCGGCTCAACCGGCCCGGCAAGCGGCTCGGATGCGGTTGGCCCCCGGTCAGCGGCCTGCGGCGGCACTGTCCACGCGGCGGTGACCGGCCAGGCCGACGGAGCCGGCGCCCACCGGCCCGCGTCTGGGTCGCTGGTGGCAGTGACCCCGAACAACCCAGCGGTGGAACCGTCCTCGGTGGCGGCCCGCGCGCTGCCCGTTCCGCCAGCCTCGACAGCTGCGGAATCACTGGCCGGGTCGGCCGGCGGCACCGTGTGGCCGGTGGTGGTGGCAGCCGAGGTGCGCGGCGCTTCAGGGGCTTCCGCACCAGGGCCGCCTGCGGTGGTCGGTGCGGTCGGTGCTTGCGTCGGGCCGATTGCGGTGGTCGGGGCGGTTGCTGCCGCCGTTGCGCCGGAGGCAGCCGCCGGGATGGGCTCGGTCGTCAGACCGGGCCGGGTGCCCTGGCTCTCCTGGCTGGGCACAGGAGTGTCGGTGGCCGTGCCAGAGCTGGCGCTGTCAGCGGGTTTCTTGCCGGGCCGGGTGGCCTTTCGGGTGCGGCCGGTGGTCGTCTCGTCGGTCGTCGCCGGCTCCGATGGCGGCGAGCCGCCGGGCGAGTCAGCGGTGGCGGCGTCCGGGTTGGCCTTCGGCTTACGGGTCCGTCGCGGCTTGACCGTCAGCGGTGCATCGACCGTGCCGGGGTCGGTTGTGCCCGTGCTGGACAGGCCTGCGCCAGCGGTGACGGAGCTGGGTGCGCCCGAGATGGTCGGGGCCGCACTGGCCGGGTCGGTGGTGGGGGTGTTCTTCTTGCTGATGGTGCGGTCACCGGTCGGCCTGCCGCTCGTGCCCGTCGGCGCGCTGCCGGTCGGCTCGTCGGCCTGAGGGCCGCCTGCCGGAATCGCGGCATCGGCGCGTCCCGCCGGAGTGCTGGTCGGGGTGGCACCCGTCGAGCTGCTGACGTCGGCGGTGGCCGAGGGCGCGGCGGTGGCCGGGGGCTCGACGGTGGCCGGGGGCTCGACGGTGGCCGGGGAGGTGACATCGTCCCGGTTCGACGTGCGCGTCTGCGCTGCGGTGGTGAACTCACCGGTCGGATCGGTCAGCCAGGATGCGGGCTTCGCCGCAGCGGTGGGGGTCGGACCGTGTTGGCCGCTCGCGGTGGTCGCCGGCCTGTCCCGGCGGGCCGGGACGGTGCGTACGCCATCAGGGTCGCCGGCGGCCCGCGGACCTGGGGCGGCGGCCAGCTCTGCGCCCGCCGGCTCCGCGCCGGCCGGCTGTCCGATCGACGGCTCCTTGTTGGCCAACTCCGCTCCGGTGCGCTCGATGGTGTCCCGGTCGTTCGTCGAACCTTTCGACGCGGCGTTGGGCAGGGCAGGGCCGGCGGGCAGTGGGCGCAGGATGTCGCTGGGCTCGATCGCCTGTGCATCCGCGGCGCGGGCACCCGCCGGCCAGCGCAGCAGCGCGGCGGCGGCCGCGCCGAGCGCGCCGGCGAGGATCGCGATCAATGAGCCGTAGTAGGGGGTGGCCTGGTAGCGGTCCACGGCGTCGCCCGCACCGGCGATCAAATAGGCGAACGCCACCAGCACCGGACCGGCCACCCCGGTAGCCCCGCTGACCAGTGGAGCCTGGCCCCGCCAGCGGGCCAGCCCGGCGGTCACAGCGCCGGCCAGCAGCGCCACGGTGGGCAGCAGGAGCAGCGCCAGTCGTTGTGCGGCGGCGTCGTTCAGCCAGCTCGGCTCCAGCACGCCGAGCCGGATGGTCGGCAGCGGGCCGGCCGTGCCGAGCGACGGCAGGACGGAGATCAGCGCCAGCAGCCAGACCGCGCCGGCCACAGCCGCCATGTTCCAGCCCAGCTCGGGCCGGAGCAGGACGGCGATCGCCGCGCCCGACCCGATCACCGCACCGAGTACGGCGCAGATGCCCACCGCCCAGACCGGATCGATGGAGATCAACTCTGCGGCACGGGCGGGCTGCATGCAGAGCGGGGCGATGGCGGTGGCACCGAGCGCAGCCGCGCCACCGATTGCCAACTGCCGGCCGGTGCTGGCCGCCGGAGCATCGCGGCGCGCGAGGCGGCCGGTCAGGACGGCGCCAGCGACGGCGGCGTTCGCGGCGAACCAGCCCACCCAGACGAGCTGGGCCGGCCACTGGTTGACGGTCGTACCGGTGAAGGCGCCGGTCAGCCGGACGATGCCGAAACCGTACGCGACGCCGAGCTGGCCGGCCCCGGCCAGCACGCTCACCCCGAGCGCCGTGAGCAGCAGTCTGCCCCAGGTCCGAAAGGCCATGTCGGGCACGTTACGCACCCGGTACACCCGATCGCCACCGGCGCGCCGCGCGGCGCGCAGGCCCGCGCTCGGCGGGTCTACTTGAGTTCGACCAGCCGGGCCAGGTAAGTCGTGTCTCCGACATTGGTGAGCATGTGCACCGCTCCCGGGTCCCGGTAGACCACGCCGCCGGTGGGTTCGTCGGCGTCGATGCGGGTGCCGTCGATGGTCTGTACGACGTTCTTGGCGCCCTCGACCGCCACCACCAGGTAGGGGTGGTCGTGCCGGTGCAGCGGTTGCCGCTCGCCCGGTTCGAGGCGGATGTGCCAGACCCGGACCCGGTCATTTTCGAACACGATCTCCTGACCTACCGGCCCGAGTTCAGTTCCGTCGATCACGTCGGTCATCGTTGTCCGTCCAGTTGAGGGAGCACCTCGGCGGCGATCAGTTCCAGGTGGTCGAGGTCGTCGAAGTCGATCAGGCGCAGGTGAACCCGGGTGGCGCCGATCGCGGCGAATTCGCCGATCCGCTGCGCGAGCTGCGCGGGTGAGCCGACCACCGGGTCCTCCGGCGGAAGCGCGCTATTTTCGTGTAGCGGCGCGGCCCGCCGCTGGGCCTCCGCGTCGGTCCGGCCGATGGCCACGACGATCCCGGCGGACAGCACCAACGGCTCGCGCCCGGACTCCGTCCGCCCGGTGCGCTCGCACGCCTCGCGCACCCGGTCGTACGCCTCGGCGGTGTCCGCCACGGACTCGAACGGCATGTTGAACTCGTCGGCGTACCGGGCGGCCAGCTCGGGTGTGCGCTTGGGGCCGCGCCCGCCCACGATGATCGGTGGCCCAGGAACCTGCACCGGCTTGGGCAGGGCCGGGGCGTCCACCAGCCGGTAGTGGTCGCCGTTGAAGCTGTAGGTCTCGCCGGACGGGGTCTGCCACAGCCCGGTGATCACTTCGAGCTGCTCGGCCAGCCGGTCGAAGCGCTCGCCGACCGCGGGGAACGGGATGCCGTACGAGGTGTGCTCGCGCTCGTACCAGCCGGCGCCGATGCCCAGGTCGACCCGGCCGCCGCTCATCTGGTCGACCTGCGCGACCAGCACCGCGAGGGGGCCGGGAAGGCGGAAGGTGGCCGACGTCACCAGGGTGCCGAGCCGGATCCGCTTGGTCTCCCGGGCCAGCGCGGCGAGGGTCAGCCAGGCGTCCGTCGGGCCGGGCAGGCCCGGGTTGGCGCCCATCGACTGGTAGTGGTCGGCGCGGAGGAAGCCTTCGTATCCGCAGGCCTCGACCAACTGGGCGAACCGGAGCTGGGTGTCGTAGCTGGCGCCCCGGTGCGGCTCGGTGAAGACCGAGACCCGCATGTTCAACGCCCTTCCGCGCCGGCCGTGGCCGGCTGGTCGCGTTCCATCAACAGCTCGTGAAGGTCGGCGCTGACCTGGGCGACATCGGCCAGGTGGGCGTTGCGGCCCAGGGTGCGGGGCCGAGGGATGTCGACGTCGACCACTTTGCGGATCCGGCCGGGGCGGGGGCTCAGCACGACCACCCGGTCGGCGAGCAGCACCGCCTCGTCGATCGAGTGGGTGACGAAGACGATGGTCGGCTTGTTCTCCATGTGCACCCGCTGGAGTTCGCCGGAGAGTTCTTCACGGGTGAGCGCGTCCAGCGCGGAGAACGGCTCGTCCATCAGCATGACCCGGGGCTCACCGATCAACGACCGGCAGAGCGACACCCGCTGCTGCATGCCGCCGGAGAGTTCGTGCGGCAGCCGCTTCTCGAAGCCGGCCAGCCCGGCCACGTCGAGCAGTTGTCGGGCCCGCTCGCGGTGCTTGGCGCGGCCCCAGCCGAAGACCTCCACCGGCAGCAGGACGTTGTCCAGCACGGTGCGCCAGGGCAGCAGCGCCGGCTTCTGGAAGAGCATGGCGATGTCCTGGCGAGGACGGGTGATCGGCGTACCGGACACGGTGATCTCGCCGGCGGTCAGCGGGAGCAGCCCGGCGATCAGCCGCAGCAGGGTGGACTTGCCGCAGCCGGAGCGGCCGAGAATGGCGACGAACTCGCCTTCGGCGACGTCGAGGTCGATGCCCCGCAACGCCTCCACCCGGCCAGATCGGCCCTCGAAGGTACGGGACACCCCGGACAGTCGGATCATCTCCGGCGGACCTCCGCTGAGTGGACGGTCAGGAACCCGACAAAGGCTAGCCGGCCTGTCTACGTATCGCACCGTCCGGGGTGCTCGTCAGGTTGTTCCCGTTCCGCAACCCGATACGCCTGGCGTCGCAAAGGTGGGTTTCTCGTACGCTGTGCCCGCGAAGAGTCCCCTCACGACGGTGGCGTCCGGCTTCCACCCCTCCTGCCGGCCCGTCACGACAACCCCCTCCGGTGGCCTGCCGGCCCCGGTCGGAAAGGACATGGTGCTACTGATGAGAAGGCTGACCCGTACGGTCGCTACGGCCGCGCTGGCCACCGCCCTCGCCCTTGTCTCCGCCTGCAGCAGCGGGTCGGATGCCGACGACGCCAAGGGCGGCGACAGCAAGACGCTGGAGAAGGTGACCTACCTCACCTCCTTCGGCCAGTTCGGCCGGGACTCCTACGCCTGGGTGGCGAAGGAGAAGGGCTTCTTCAAGGACGCCGGCTTCGACGTCGAGATCAAGGCCGGTCAGGGCACCGGTGGTGTGATCCAGACCGTCGTCGGTGGCCAGGCCGACTTCGGCCCGATCGACCTCACCGGCGGTCTGCTCCAGGTCGGCAACGGCCAGGCGAAGGACTTCACCGTGGTGGCCGCGATCCAGCAGCGCACCATGGCGGGCATCGCCTCGGTCGAGGGCAAGAACATCGCCTCCCCGAAGGACCTGGAGGGCAAGAAGCTCGCCGACACCCCCGGGTCCGTGGTCCGCAACCTCTTCCCGACGTACGCCCGGCTCGCCGGGGTGGACGCGAGCAAGGTGACCTGGGTCAACGGTGAGGCGCAGAACCTGATCGGCACGCTGGCCGGCGGCCAGGTGGACGGCATCGGCCAGTTCGTCGTCGGCCAGCCGACGATCGAGGCGGTGGCCAAGAAGAAGGCCGTCATGCTGCCGTACAGCAACGTGATGCAGGACCTCTACGGCAACGTGCTGATCACGTCCTCGAAGATCGCCAAGGAGAAGCCCGAGATGGTGAAGCGGTTCACCGCGGCGCTGCTCAAGGGGCTCGAGTACAGCCTGGCGAACTCCAAGGAGGCCGCCGACATCCTGAAGAAGAACGTCGACGCCACCGTGGTGGCCTCGGCCGCCGCCGAGCTGGAGCTGATGGCCGCGTACGTCCGTTCCGGCAACACCGGCACCGCGATCGGCACCCTGGACAGCGGTCGGGTCGCCAAGAGCATCGCCATCCTGCAGGGCGCCGGCGCGCTCAAGCAGAACATCACCCCCGAGCAGATCATCGACTTCAGCCTCGCGCCGAAGGCCTGATCGTCCGGTCGTCATCAGGGGGTACGCCCCACCGATTCCGGTGGGGTGTACCCCCGTCGCTCGTCGGCCCATGGGGGCCGTGGGATTTCGAGGAGGACAAGATGACCGACGTCCGGTCAGCGGACCTGGCGGTTGCGGCACCCCCACCGCCGGGTGCCGACCCCGAGGCGGGGCGTGCGGGTCGAGGTGCCGGCCTCCGGGTCTGGGCCGGGACGGCGCTGCTGCCCGCGGCCGGCCTCCTGATCGCCCTGGCGGCATGGTGGCTGGCCGCCCGGCTGGAGCTCGTCCACCCGTTTGCCCTGCCGCCGCCCGGCGACGTCTTCATCGCGTTCGTCGACAAGCCCGCCCAGATGCTGGAGCACACCTGGGCCACGCTGAAGGAGATCGTGTTCGGCTTTGCCCTGTCGGTGGCCGCCGGCATCCTGATCGGACTCTCCCTGGCGACTTCCCGCGCGGTGGAGCGAATGTTCACCCCACTGCTGGTCGCGGTGAACGCAGTGCCGAAGATCACGCTGGGCCCGCTGTTGGTGGTGGCGTTCGGCTGGGGTCAGAAGCCGATCCTGACCATGGTTTTCCTGCTCTGTTTCTTCCCGATCGTGCTCTCCACCGCGACCGGGCTGACCACCACGCCGGCCGACCTGGCCGAGCTGGTGCGCTCCTGGAACGCCTCCCGCTGGCAGGCGTTTCGCAAGGTGCGCTTCCCGGCCGCGCTGCCGCAGATCTTCGTCGGCCTCAAGGTGGCCATGCCCCTGGCCGCGATCGGCGCGGTGATCGGTGAGTTCCAGGCCGGCGAGAGCGGCCTCGGGTACATCATCCTGCAGTACGCCGGAATCGGCGACGCCGCCACCGCGTGGGCCGCGATCATGCTGGTGGCGCTGGTGAGCATCCTGCTCTACTCGGCGCTCCTGCTGATCGAGCGGATCGCGCTGCCCTGGGTGCGGGAAACCACCAGCAGCCGCTGACCAACGCGCAGGGCCGGCCTCCCGGTAGGAGGCCGGCCCGTTTCATCGACGCCGCTGGCGCAAAGGGCGGTGTTACCCCGCCAACCGCCACCGGCCGTTGCGGGCGACCAGCGTGGTGAGCGCCTGTGGCATCAACCCGCTGTGGTTGTCCGGCGTCATCCGGATCGGGCCCGACAGACCGTCCATCTGGGACGTCTCGAGCACGTCCCGAATGCCGTTGCGGTTCACCTTCCCGACCTCGCCGCCGGCGCGCAGTTCCGCGTCGGCGATCAGCTGGACGGCGTCCGCGGCGAAGGACGAGGACCCGTTGTAGCCACCGAAGCGTGCGGTGTAGTCCTGGAACCACTGCCGTCGCGCCGCCTTGGCCGGCGTGGTCGCGATCACGTCGTCGATCACCAACGTCTGGGTGAAGATGAGCGTGGCCCGCTCGGTCGCCTTGGCCGCCGCGCCGAGGAAGAGGTCCCCGGCCGCGCCGGCGTCGAAGAAGAGCGACCCACGGAAGGTGGTCCGCTGGGCGCTGGTGGCGGCCAGTGTCGCCTGCTCGGGCGGGGTCCAGAAGACCAGCGCGTCGGGCTTGTTCGACGTGAGCTGTTGGACCTGCTGGCTGACGTCGGTGTCGGTGCTCTTGACCTTTTGCTCACGGAGCGTGATCCTGGCCTTGTCCAGCTCGCTCTTGAGCGCGGTCGCGCCCTCCCGGCCGTAGTCGTCGTCGCTGACGAGCAACCCCACCTTGCTGATGTTGTCGCGACGCAGCTCGGTGGTTAGCGCGGCGGCGCTGTCCGGGGCGTTGGGGCCCAGCTTGAACACGTAGCGCCGTTCGGCGACCGGGCTGGTGATCGCACCGGAAGCGGCGAGCGCAATGGTGGGAATCCGCTTCTCGTTGATGGTCTCGACCGCACCGACCGCGCATTCGCCGCAACCACCCATGATGATGGCGCTGACTTGGGAATCGCTGCTGAAGTCGGCGATGTTGCGAAGTGACTCAGCGGAGTCGGAACGGTTGTCCTTCACCCTCAGATCGATCTTCCGGTCCTTCAGTGCTCCGGAGGAGTTCAACTGCTCGACCTTGAGTTTGAGGGCCTGCTGGTATGTCCGGCCAACCGAGGCCGCGGCGCCGGAGAGCTCCAGGTCGGCAGCGATCACGATCGGACTCGTGTCCTGCTCTGCTCCGCCAAACTGGCAGCCGGTGAGCGTAGTGGCCACTATGGCCGATGCGAGCGCCGCGATGGTCGCGGAGCGGATGGGGCTCAACTCAGTCCTCCAGGTGCGGGCGCGGGCGCTGCCCGGTCACCGCCGCTAATCCGTCCTCAGTGGAGGACGGGATCTCCTCTGCCGTACGGTGTGCGCGAAGCCTGCAAAACCTTGCCAATGGCCGGCGCTGTGGTCAAGCGCGGACCCCGGCAGCATTTTCGGGACGGCCATCCCACATGCTGGGGTAACGCAATGTTTGTAAAAGCTCACTTTGCATGCATGCGTGGCCACTCTGGAGTTACATGCCCTGTTCAGGGGCTTGCGGAAATGAAGGTATCAGTTGCCCGGATCACGGGATGCGCTCCGTCCGACCGTTTCCTACCCCACTGCGGCTTCCCAAACAGGATCTTCTCTGATGAAATCGCGGCCGAGCCGCGCGTGGTCCCCTCCGCTTACGGCATGGCTCGGCGGTTCAGGCGGGGAAGAAACGACGGAGGCGATGTCGTGAGCACCGGACCGACGACCCTGCCCGCGCTCGGCGACAATGGTCGACCTGCGCGCCGACGGTTGCCGAGACTGCGGGACGCTCGGATCCGATCGAAACTGGCGCTGATCCTGGTTGTCCCGGTGGCGGCAGTGATCGCGCTGGCCACGGTCCGCCTCATCTCCGTTGGCGAGGGTGCCTTCGACGCCACCCGGGCCCGGTCGCTGACGGCTCTCTCCATCGACGTTAGTGCCCTCACGCAGGACCTCCAAGCCGAGCGGATGGCCGCGGCGGCCTACCTGGCCACTCCCCAGCAGCCGGCCGACGCGTACAACCTGCGGGTCCGCAAGACGCAGCAGCAGGTGGACGAGTACCGCGCCGAGCGAGGCCGCATCGGCGAGGTGCCGGCGGCCCTGCGGGGCCGGCTGGCCGCCATCGACGACCACCTGGCCACGCTGGACGGCACCCGTCAGGAGGTGCTGGACCGCCGGCAGATGGCGGTCGCCGAGGCGGTGCTCCGCTACGGAGTCATCCTCACCGACCTGGTCTCCTACGGTGACGGCCTGGCCCAGTTACCCGGCGACGAGAGTCTGTCGGACAGCCGCCGTGCGGTGTCCGCCTTCGCCCGCGCCAAGGCATCTGTCGCCGAGGAGGAAGCGGTCGCCTTCACCGCGCTGACGGCGGGCCAGCTCGACCCGGAGCAGTTCTCCTCCTTCGTGGCCACGCTGACCAGCCAGCAGGAGGCCCTGGTCGCCTTCTCCCTGGCCGCCGACCCGGTGCAGCGCGCCCTGGTCAACAGCACCGTCTCCGGTGACGCGGTCGGCCTGGCCGACCGGGTGGCCACCGACATCACCCGCTCGGTCGGGCAGCGCTCGCTGGTTACCGCGCAGGACGCCACCGCCGCCATCGGCGCCGTGAACGACCTGATGCGCTGGGCCGAGATTCAACTGCAGAACCGGCTGCTCCAGCAGGCCGACGAGGCGCGCGCGCACGTCATTCGGCAGGCCGTGATCGAGTCGGTCCTGGTGCTACTCACCCTGATCATCGCCGTGTCCCTGGCCGTGGTGCTGGCCCGGTCGCTCAACCACTCGCTTCGCCGGCTGCGCGAGGGCGCGCTCTCGGTGGCCAACCACGACCTGCCCGACGCCGTGCAGCGGCTGCAGAACATGGGCAGCGTCGGCGACGGCGGGGTGGACGAAATCGTCCGGCAGGTCCGGGACCCGATCCAGCTCAACTCCCGTGACGAGGTCGGCCAGGTGGCGCTGGCCTTCAACGTCGTCCACCGCGAGGCGGTACGGGTCGCAGCTGAGCAGGCCGCGCTTCGTACCAGCGTCTCCGCGATGTTCCTCAACCTGGCACGTCGTAGTCAGACCCTGGTCGACCGGATGATCGGCGAGCTGGACGCGATCGAGCGCGGCGAAGAGGACCCGAAGCGGTTGGCGCAGCTCTTCGAGCTGGACCACCTGGCCACTCGAATGCGCCGCAACGACGAGAACCTGCTGGTCCTGGCCGGCGCCGACTCCGCCGCACCGCGTCACGAAAACGCGCTGGTGGTGGACGTACTGCGCGCCGCCCAGTCCGAGGTCGAGCTGTACAACCGCATCGAGTTCGGGACGGTGGACACCGACATCTCGGTGGCCGCGCACGCGGTCAACGACGTGGTACGACTCGTCGCCGAGCTGCTTGACAACGCCACCCGGTTCTCGCCGCCGAACACCACCGTGGTCGCCGACGGTCGCCGGATCCGTGACTACGTCCTGATCCAGATCGAGGACCGCGGGCTCGGCCTCACCGACGAGCAGCTCGACTCGCTCAACCGCCGGCTGGCCGCCCCGCCGAGTGTCGACGTCGCCGCGTTCCGGCTGATGGGTCTGGCCGTGGTGAGTCGGCTCGCCTCCCGCTACGGCGTCCGGGTGGAGTTGCGCCGCAACGTCGAGGGCGGCACCGTCGCCCAGGTGACGTTGCCCGCCACCACCGTGGTGCTGCCCAGCAACCGGGGCCGCGAGCAGGTGCTCACCCGGCCGCGTCAGCCGATGGCCGTGGAGCAGGCGCCGCTCGCCCCGGCCGGTCACGCCGAGCAGTTCGCCGGTGCCGCGACCTCGGCGGCGACGCTGCCCGACCAGTGGCGGACCAACGCGCCCGCACCGGCCCAGTGGCAGTCCCCGCTCGACGCACGGGACACCACGTCGGCCGTGCAGGCGGGTGGCTACACCGCAACGCGCTCGACGGTGCCGCCCGTAGCGGCGCCCGCCGCCCCGCTTCCGCCGGCGCGGACCTCGTACAGCAACGGCGCGGGCGCCTCGATGGGCAGCCCGACCGCGGCCCACCCGACCATCGACCCGCTGCCCCGGCGTGGCTCGACCGCGGATGGCGCGGACGCGCGCAGCGCCCCGGTCCTGCCGGTCGGGCCGGTCGCCGGCCCCGGCGCAGTCGCACCGCCTGCCGCGCCGTCGGTGCCCGCTGCACCCGTCAGCACCCGGCCCGACTTCCCCGCCGAGGCGCCGATCTTCCGGGAGATGGAGGCGGTCTGGTTCCGGTCGCACGGCGACGACGCCACCGCGATCTTCACCCGGCCCAACTTCGACGAGCCGCCGGCGCCCGCCACCGACGCTCCGGCCGACGCCGGCCTGCGCGCGGGCAACGGCGGTCAGCCGAGTGCCGCCGGTGTGCCAACCCCTGCGCCGGCACGACCGCCACTGCCGACCCGCACCCCGGGCAGTTCCACCACCAACGGCACCACCACACCGGGCACCGGGGGCGGCCGCAGCAGCGCAACCGCCAGCGGGTTCAACGCTCCGCCAGCGGTACCCCAGGCGTACGCTTCGCCCCCGGCTCCCCGGACGGCGTCGGCCGCGCCCAGTGCGCCCTCCCGAGACCCGGAGGCCTGGCGGACCGCCGCGGACGAGGGCTGGTCCCGAGCCAGCCGGGCCGCCGAGCCGGCCCCCGCCGGGACCACCCGATCCGGGTTGCCCAAGCGGACGCCGCAGGCACAGCTCGTGCCGGGTGGCATCGAACCGAAGAGTGGCCGGGACCGCAGCCGGCGGACCCCGGACGAAGTACGTGGTCTGCTGTCGGCCTACCACCGCGGTGTGCAGCGCGGTCGGACGGCCGGAACGGACCTGAACAGCACCTCGACCAAGGAGAGCCGATGAACAGGCCAGCTGCCATGCAGGACATGGGTTGGCTGCTCACCAACTTCGCCGACAGCGTGGCGGGCATCGCCCACGTGGTGGCGGTGTCCGCCGACGGGCTGCTGCTCGCGTCCTCCCGGGATCTGCCGGGGGACCGGGCGGACCAGCTCGCTGCGATCACGTCCGGCGTGGTGAGCCTGACCGAGGGTGCGGCCCGGATGTTCAGCGCGGGCGGGGTGTTGCAGACAGTCATCGAGATGGACAGCGGGTATCTCTTCCTGATGTCGATCAGCGACGGTTCGTCGATGGCCGTACTTGCCGCGCGCAGCTGCGACGTGGGCCAGGTGGGCTACGAGATGGCGCTGCTGGTCGAGCGGGTGGGCGCCGCGCTGGTGCCGCTGCCGCGGGACGCGGTGCGCTCCTAGCACCGGCAGGCGGCGCTTGGACCGCGGTCGAAGCAGGGACAGGAGGCGGCACCGGCCGGCTCCACAGGGGACGAGGAGGTGATCGGGAATGGACCAACGACGCGCTGACCCACGCGGCGCGCTGGTGCGTCCGTACGCGGTCACCCGTGGTCGAACGGAGCCCCGGCAGGACATCGCCCTCGAGGCCGTCCTCACCGCGTCTCCC
Source organism: Micromonospora sp. NBC_01638 (assembly GCF_045209745.1). Classification (NCBI taxonomy): domain Bacteria; kingdom Bacillati; phylum Actinomycetota; class Actinomycetes; order Micromonosporales; family Micromonosporaceae; genus Micromonospora; species Micromonospora sp. NBC_01638. The sequence continues at coordinate 1,460,203 of NZ_CP109273.1, read as the reverse complement.
ACCCAGGTCGCCGAGTCCCGCTTCGCCGGGCACGACAAGCACCGCATCGCCACGGTCTGTGAGGGCCGAGCGCAGTCGCTGGCGGAGATCGCCGCGTACACCCGGATGCCGCTGGGCGTCGCCCGGGTGTTGGTCGCCGACATGGTGGCCGAGAGCCTGCTGATGTTACACACTGCTGCTCCCGCCGAGGGGTTCGAGGAGCGGATGGAACTGCTTGGAAGGGTGCTAAGTGGACTTCGCAGGCTATGACCCCGCTGGGGGGCGGCCGGGCCGGGGAATCGTCTCCGCGAAGATCGTCGTCGCGGGCGGCTTCGGCGTCGGTAAGACAACACTGGTCGGGGCGATCTCCGAGATCACACCGCTGACCACCGAGGCATTGATGACCGCGGCCGGTGTCGGCATCGACGACCCGTCCAAGGTGCCGGGCAAGGAGACCACCACGGTCGCCATGGACTTCGGCCGGATCACCATGGCCCAGGACCTGATCCTGTACCTCTTCGGTACACCCGGTCAGACTCGGTTCTGGTTCATGTGGGACGAGATCATCCGTGGTGCGGTGGGTGCCGCCGTGCTGGTGGACACCCGCCGGATCACCGACGCCTTCGCCCCGCTGGACTACTTCGAGAACCGCAACCTGCCGTACGTGGTGGCGCTGAACCGTTTCGACGGCGCTCCCCAGTACGAGCTGGATGAGGTCCGCGAGGCGCTGGCGATCTCGCCGCAGGTGCCGTTGGTGATGACCGACGCCCGGCACCGGGACTCGGTCAAGCAGGTGCTGGTGACGGTGGTCGAGCACGCCATGCTCCGGCTCCAGTCCGAGCACGGGCGCGGGTTCCCCACGCCGGTCGGCTGAACCGTCGTGTCACGGCCGGCACACCAGTCGGCCGTGACACGTCAGTCGACCCGGAGCCGGTAGCCGCGCTTCACCACGGTCTGCACCACGCGAGGTGCGCGCAGGCCGGCGCGTAGGCGGGCGACGGCCATCTCCACCGCGTGCTCGTCCGCGCCCCAGGGCAGCGTCCGCAGCAGCGCCGTACGCGACAGCACCCGGCCGGGGGACTGGGCCAGTGCCCGCAACACCGCCATCGGGGCGGGAGCGAGCGGCCGCAGCTCGCCGTCGATCACCGCGGCGTGCCCGCGCAGCGTGAGCAGGTGCCCGCCGGCCTTGAACGTCACAGTCCTGCGGGGCAGTTCGTCGACGATGGTCCGTACCAGCGCGCCCAACCGGGCCCGACCCGGCGCGCTCACCGGCACCCCGTGCCGCAGCAGCGGTTCGGCCGTCACCGCGCCGACGCAGCTGGCCAGCACGTCGCTGCGGAACGCGGACAGCACCGAGTCGGTACGGTCCCCCGGCTGCCCGCAGCAGAGCCTCGGCCGCCGGCGCCGAGGTGAAGGTCACCGCGTCCACCAGCCGGCCGGCGATCAGGTCGATCAGCCGGTGCAGCGGTGCCGGGTCGGTCGGCGGAGCCCAGCGGTAGACCGGCACCTCGATCACCGTGGCTCCGGCCGCCTCCAGCGCGAGCGTGCACTCGGGCTGCCGCTCACCATGCAGCTGCATGGCGATCACCTGCCCGGCCACGCCACGTCGGCGCAGGTGGTCGACCACCTCGTCGCAACTCTCCGAGGCCGGCGACCACTGGTCGTGCAACCCGACCGCGGATCGCGCCGCGCGCCTTCGGGCCACGGGCCACCACGTACGAGCTGGCCAGCACCGAGCGCAGCGACTCGGCCAGCCCCCAGCCCTCGGCCGCCTCCAGCCACCCGCGCATCCCGATGCCGGTGTTGGCCATCAAGATGTCCGGCGGCTGGTCGAGGCAGGCGGGGGTCGCCTCGCGCAGCTCGGTGTCGTCGGACAGCGGCACGATCCGCAGCGCCGGAGCGAGCACCACCCGGGCGCCCCGCCGTTCGAGCAGCGCGGCCAACTCGTCGCGCCGCCGGTCGGCGGTCACCCCGATGGTGAAGCCGGCCAGTTCTTCCCGCATCAGCCCTCCTGTCGCAGCCGCACCCCGGCCAGCCCGTCGCGGCAACGCGCGTCGTGCCGTGCCACGGCCACCCCGGGCAGGTCGAGGCAGTGCCCGCTGCGTAGGTCGTACACCTGCTTGTGCGGGGGCGACGCGACCGTCGGCACTCCGCCACGGCTGCCGGCGATGCCCCGGGACAGCTGGCAGAGCCCACCCCAATTGGTGGGGAACTGGCGGGCGTGGACCGACACCCCGGTGTCGTCCTCGCGCAGCACCATGCCGCACTGGAGCGCGCAGTACGGGCAGTGCGTCGCCACCTCCCGGGGCGTCCGCCCCGGTCGAGTTGCCGGCCGTGCACCGTCTGTCATGTCGGGAAAGCGTGCCGCCGGGCCGTTTCCAGCCCGGGTCTCTGCTGTTTCGGTCCTGTCAAGTGGGGCTCACACCGCACCGGGGCAGCGGGCGTGGCGGGTGGCTTCGCGTCTCACCGGGTGGTCAGCGATACGACGTCCATCCCGTCGGTGGCTTATTATCTGGGAAAATCGTCTCAACAACTGGGAGGCCACGATGAGTGTGGCGGACGCCTTCAACGCGGTGGCCGGGAGTTACGACGAGGCCCGCCGGCGGCTGGTGCCCTGCTTCGACGCCTTCTACGGCGCGGCGGTCGAGGTGGCCGCGCCACCGCTGCGCGCCGCGCTGTCCGCCGGGCGTACGCCGGAGGTGTTGGACCTGGGCGCGGGCACCGGTCTGCTCTCGCTGCTGCTCTCCGCCGCGGTGCCCGGAATCCGGCTGACCCTGGTGGACGGGGCGCCGGCGATGCTCGCCCGCGCCACCGACCAGTTGCACGCCCGGTCCGTGCCGCACCGGACCGTCCGGGCCGACCTGGCCGACGAACTGCCGCCCGGCCGGTACGACGCGGTGGTCAGCGCCCTGGCGATCCACCACCTGGACGACGCCGGCAAACGGGAGCTCTACCGGAGGGCCGCCGCCGCGCTGGCGCCCGGCGGGGTGTTCGTCAACGCCGAACAGGTTGCCGGCCCGACCCCGGCGTTGGACCGGCGCTACGACGAGGTGTGGCTGGAGCGGATCACCGAGCTGGGCGCGTCCCCCGACGAGATCGCGGCTTCCCGGGAGCGGATGCGGCACGACCGGCCGGCGACCGTCGCCGACCAGTGCCGGTGGCTCGCCGAGGCGGGCCTGGCCGACGTCGACTGCTACTTCAAGGAGTGGCGCTTCGCGGTGTTCGGCGGCCGGGCCCGGTGAAAGCCGGCGGAATGCGCGTTTCGACGCCGGTGGGCGAGCCGGTGGGCGCGTGGATGACTGGCGGTCATACCGCTGGGTAGTCTCAGCGGCATGACTGCCAAGGTGACTCTGTCGTTCACCGACGAGACGATCGAGGAGGCCCGGCGGTTCGCCAAGCGTGAGGGGCTGTCGCTCTCCGCCTGGATGGACCAGGCCGCCCGGGAGAAGGCGCTGCGCGAGGTCTTCACCGCGCACGCCGCCGCCGTGGGCCGTGCCGGTCTGGACCTGGAGTCCGCCGCCCTCGCCGACGCCCGCGAGGTGGGCATGGTCAACGACCTGCTCTCCGGCGGACGGCCGCGTGCTGCGTAGGGGAGAGGTCTGGCGCATCGAGGGCGCCCGGGAACGCCTCGGACTCGTGATCAGCTCAGACGTCTACAACTCCACCGACGTGCCCATCGTGATCGTGGTCGAGGTGGTCGAGGAGTCGCTGCTGCGCGACTCGCCGCTCGCCGTGACGATGGGCCGGTACGTGGTGATGCCCGACCGCATCTCCTCGCCGATGAAGAAGTGGTTCACCGACTGCGTCGACGTCGCCGACACCGACACCATGCTCCGGGTCGGCCGCGCGCTGCGCATCCTCCAGCAGCTCTGACCGTGGACCGGGTGGCACGCTCACTGCCGCCGCCGGCCCGCCTCTTTCGGTCACCGTGCTCTTCCTCGGCCCCGCGTACGGCATCGATCCGGCCGGGAAGTTCCTGCTCACCGCCGTGCCGGCCGCACCTGGGGTGCTGGTCAACATCGCGTTCCGCCAGTCGTTCCTCGGCTCCGGCAACGCCGCCTACCTGGCCTTCATTGGCTGGTACGCGTTGTGTTTCGCGATCACGCGGGTCGTCTCCGTCGTCCGGGTGCCGATCGGCTCGCCAGCGTGTGAGGTGGGCCACGTCGGCGTGTCGCCGCGCGTGACCGCACCCCCGTTTTGACCTGCGGACGGGGCGCCGGGTATCGTTGCCTGCTGTTGTACGACATCCAGAGGCGTGCCCTATCAGGTACGCTTGGTCGTTCGTGCGCGCTGGTCCGGCCTGCAAGATCTGGCCACCTCGGCGCGCGACCCCAGACCGACGACGAGACAAGGTAGACCTGTGCGTACGTACAGCCCGAAGCCGGGTGAGATCGAGCGTCAGTGGCACGTCATCGACGCCTCTGATGTCGTGCTGGGCCGCCTGGCCACCCACGCCGCCACGTTGCTGCGTGGTAAGCACAAGCCGACTTTCGCGCCGCACGTCGACACGGGCGACTTTGTCGTCATCGTGAACGCGGGCAAGGTTGCGTTGACCGGCAACAAGCGCCAGACCAAGATCGCCTACCGCCACTCCGGTTACCCGGGTGGTCTGAAGCAGATCGGCTACGACGAGCTGCTGACCAAGCGCCCCGAGCGGGCCATCGAGATGGCCGTGAAGGGGATGCTCCCGCACAACAAGCTCGGCCGTCAGCTGATCAAGAAGCTGAAGGTCTACGCCGGTGCCGAGCACCCGCACCTCGCGCAGCAGCCGGTGCCGTTCGAGATCAAGCAGATCGCGCAGTGAGCGCGGGCGAAGGAAGCAGCATGACCGACATCACCGAGACCGAGGTTGCCCCGGAAGTTCCCGAGGCCACCGAGGCGCCGGCGCCCGTCGCCCGCGCGCCTCGTGGTGACCGGCCGATCCAGACCGTGGGCCGCCGCAAGGAGGCCATCGTCCGGGTCCGTATCGTCCCGGGCACCGGCAAGATCACCTGCAACGGCCAGGACCTCGAGGCCTACTTCCCGAGCAAGGTGCACCAGCAGCTCATCAAGGACCCGCTGGTCACCGCCGAGAAGCCCGAGCAGTTCGACGTCATCGCCAACCTGCGTGGCGGCGGCACCACCGGCCAGGCCGGTGCGCTCCGGCTGGGCATCGCCCGCGCGCTGATCATCAACGATCCGGACGACCGCCCGGCCCTGAAGAAGGCCGGCTTCCTCACCCGGGACGCCCGGGTCAAGGAGAGCAAGAAGTACGGCCTCAAGAAGGCCCGTAAGGCTCCCCAGTACTCGAAGCGCTGATCTTCACCAGCGCGTTGTACTTCTGACGGACGGCCGGTCCGCCTCCCCGCTACGGGGAGGTGGGTCGGCCGTTTCGTTTTCTCCACATCGGCAGTGCGCAACGGAGGTTGGCGGGTATGGGTCGGTTGTTCGGCACGGACGGCGTACGCGGGCGGGCAAACGCGGATCTCACCCCCGAATTGGCGCTTGCGCTGGCCGTGGCCGCCGCGCACACACTCGCCGAGACGGACCGCAGCCATCCGCCGCTCGCGGTGGTCGGTCGGGACACCCGCGCCAGCGGCGAGATGTTGGAGGCCGCAGTGGTTGCCGGGTTGACCAGCGCCGGCGCCAACGTGGTCCGAGTCGGCGTGCTGCCCACCCCCGCGGTGGCGTTCCTCACCGCCGAGGCCAAAGCCGACCTCGGGGTGATGCTCTCCGCGTCACACAACCCGATGCCGGACAACGGCATCAAGCTCTTCGCCGCCGGCGGCCACAAGTTGCCCGACGAGATCGAACTGCAGATCGAGGCCGCCGTCGAGACGAACGCCACCACCGCCTGGGATCGGCCGGTCGGCGCCGGCGTCGGCCGCGTGCACGACCTGCTCGATGGCGCGGACCACTACGTCCAGCACCTGGTCGGCACGGTGCCGCACCGGCTCGACGGGATCAAGGTCGTGGTCGACTGCGCCAACGGTGCCGCCGCCGAGGTCGCCCCGGTCGCCTACCGGGAAGCCGGCGCGGAGGTCATCGCGATCAACGCCGAGCCCAACGGGCTGAACATCAACGACGACTGCGGCTCCAACCACATCGAGGCGCTACGGGCCGCCGTGGTCGAGCACGGCGCCCACCTGGGCATCGCCCACGACGGCGACGCCGACCGCTGCCTGGCGGTCACCGCCGACGGCGACGAGGTCGACGGCGACCGGGTGATGGCGATCCTCGCGCTGGCCATGCGGGATGCCGGCACGCTCACCCAGGACACCCTGGTGGCCACCGTGATGAGCAACCTCGGGCTGCGGTTGGCCATGTCCGCGCAGGGCATCCGGCTGATCGAGACCAAGGTCGGCGACCGGTACGTGCTGGAGGAGCTGCGCGCCTCCGGGCTGGCGCTCGGCGGTGAGCAGAGCGGCCACATCGTCATGCCCGCACACGCCACCACCGGCGACGGCGTGCTCACCGGGCTGCACCTGATGGCCCGGATAGCGGCCACCGGCCGATCTCTCGCCGAGCTGGCGTCCGTGGTCACCACGCTGCCCCAGGTGCTGATCAACGTGCCGGTCGGCGACCGGACCATCGGCGCCAACGCGCCGGCCGTGCGCGCCGAGGTCGAGCGAGCCGAGGCGGAGCTGGGCGAGACCGGTCGGGTGCTGCTGCGCCCGTCGGGCACCGAGCCGCTGGTCCGCGTGATGGTCGAGGCGGCCACCGAGGCGACCGCCCGCGAGGTCGCCGAGCGGATCGCCGAGCAGGTCCACACCGCCAGCCCCCCAAAGCCGTAACCCCCACCCCACCCCCACCCCACCCCCGCCCCCCACCCCCGCCCCCCACCCCCCACCCCCCCGTGCCCCCGCTCGCCCCGTTGATCTAGGGCAAATCGCTGTGATCGGAGATCAACTCGCGACGATATGCCCTAGATCAGCGGGGCGGGGGCGTGGGGGCGGGGCGGGGGCGTGGGCGGGCGGGGGGTGGGCGGGGGTGGGGTGTTAGGTGGTTGGTAGTTGGCGTAGGCGGGTGACCGCCTCGGTCAGCACCTCGGGGCGCTTGCAGAAGGCGAAGCGGATCAGCCGTCGGCCCGCGTCGGTGTCGTCGTAGAAGACCTGGGTGGGCACCGCCACCACGCCGCAGCGCTCCGGCAGTGAGCGGCAGAACTCCACCCCGTCCCGGCCGCCGAGGGCGGTGACGTCGGCGGTCACAAAGTATGTCCCCTCCGGGCTGAGCACCTCGAACCCGGCGTCGCTGAGGCCGCCGACGAGCTGGTCGCGCCGCTGCTGGTGCCCGTCGCGGAAGCCGGTGTAGTAGCTGTCCGGCAGGGCCAGCGCCACCGCGACCGCCGGTTGCAGCGGCGCCGCGTTGACGAAGGTGAGGAACTGCTTCACCCGCAGCACGGCCGAGACCAGCGCCGCCGGGCCGCTCGCCCAGCCGACCTTCCAACCCGTGCAGGAGAAGGTCTTGCCGGCCGACGAGATGCGCAGCGTCCGCTCCCGCATGCCGGGCAGGGTGGCCAGCGGCACGTGCGGGTTCGCCGCGTCGGTGAAGACCAGGTGCTCGTACACCTCGTCGGTGACCGCGTACGCGCCGTGCTCCTGGCACAGTTCGGCGACGAGGGTCAGCTCGGCCGGAGTGAAGACCTTGCCGGTCGGATTGTGCGGTGAGTTGAGCAGCACCAGTCGGGTGCGCGGACCGAACGCCGCGCGTAGCGCCGCCGGGTCGAAGGCGTACCGGCCGTCGGCCGTGGGGCGCAGGGTCACCGGCCGCCGGACCGCACCGGCCAGCGCGATCGAGGCGGCGTACGAGTCGTAGTACGGCTCGAAGCAGACCACCTCGTCGCCCGGTTCGCAGAGGGCGAGGATGCTCGCCGCGACCGCCTCCGTCGCGCCCGCGGTGATCACGATCTCGCCGTCCGGGTCGTACGCCAGGTCGTGGAACCGTTGCTGATGGGCGGCGACCGCCGCGCGCAGGGCGGGGATCCCCGGTCCGGGCGGGTACTGGTTCTGCCCGCCGCGCAGCGCCTCGGCGGCGGCGGCCAGCATCTCCGGTGGGCCGTCGGTGTCGGGGAAGCCCTGGCCGAGGTTGACCGCGCCGGTGCGCACGGCGAGGGCGGACATCTCGGCGAAGATCGTCGTGCCGAACGGCCGCATCCGGGCCACCAGCGGGTCGACATCGGTGCTCGTCGTCACCTGCGCCAGCCTACGGGTGCTCCCGGCCGAACCCCAGCCTCACTCGGGCGCGCAACTGGTAGCCCAGGATCCCCGAGCTTTGTTGACGACCGGCTTGCCGGCGCCGGTGACCGTGACGGTGCAGTCGAGTGGTCTCTCACCCTCATCGTCGGCCCATCTGGCCTCCACCAGGACCCGGCTCTTGCCGTTGGTCCGGATGGTGGTGCGCCAGGGCAGCTTCGCGCCGTCGACGTGGATGAGGTCGCTCTCGGCGTCGAAGTACGCGATGTCGACCGCGCCCGCTCCGGTGACCTCATAGACCACCGTCACCGGGGCCGGCCCCGAGGTTGGCCGGGTGATCGGCTGCTTGGTGGGGGTGGGCGCCACGGTGGGTCGCTCGGGAATGCCCCACGGCTCTTCGGCGACCGGGTCCGGGTCGGTCTCTTCGATCAGCAGACCACCCGCGCAGAGGCAGCCGCACACGGTCAGGACAAGCACCACGAGGACCGCGACGACGATCCCGACGACCCGTCCGCCGCCCATGGCCGGTTTGCCGCTGACCTGCGGATACCCGGGGTAGGCGTACGGCGGCGGATAACCGGGCGGCGGCCATCCGGTGGCGGGCGGCGGCCAGCCTGCGGGCGGTGGCTGCCCGTCGGGCGTGGGCCACCCTGCTGGTGGTGTCGGCCCGTCGGGCGTGGGCCACCCCGCTGGCGACGGCGATCCGGCCGGCATCGGGCTCGAGGCGTCGGGCGACGGCGACCACGGGGCCGTGGTCGGTTCCGGCGTCCACGGCGTCGCGGGCGGTTGGGGCATCCACTGGGTCGCTGGCGGAGACGGCGCCCACGGCGCGGCCGGCGGAGACGGCGCCCACGGCGCGGCCGGCGGAGACGGTGCCGGCGGGGACGGCGCCCACGGGGCCGGCGGTGCCCACGGCTGGACCGGGGCCAGCGGGTCGGAGGCCGGGATCGGAGCCGAGGAGTGCGGGGCCGTCGGATCCGGTGCTGGTGGGGAGGGTGACGGGTCCGGTGCGGACGAGGGGGACGGATCGGGCGGCGGCGCGTCGGACATGGCTGCTCCGGGCTGGAGTGGGTATGGAACGAACGGGCCGTGGACGGGAGCGCTGAACCCGCCGAGAGACTGTCGTACCCGAAGACCCGCCGCAACCCCGTCAGCCAGGGCCGGGCACGAGAGAGCCTGGAAGCTCGTCCGGTTGCGACCCGCCAGCTCCCAATCGCTCAGATTCCGTGATTGATAACCCGACTTTCGAGCACCCATCGTGAGTGAAACTGGGTTAGGCTGGGGGCCATGTGTGGAATCGTGGGATACGCGGGCGCGCGCCCTGCACTCGGCATCGTGCTCGACGGGCTTCGGCGGCTGGAATACCGCGGCTACGACTCGGCGGGCGTCGCCATCGTCTGCGACGACCAGCTCCTGACCGAGAAGAAGGCCGGCAAGCTGGCCAACCTGGAAAAGGTGCTGTCCGAGCGGGCCGCCGACGACCCGACCTCCTGCGCGGCCAGCCCGATCGGCATCGGTGACGGCACCACCGGCATCGGGCACACCCGGTGGGCCACCCACGGCGGCCCGACCGACCGCAACGCTCACCCGCACCTTGCCCCCGACGGGCGGGTCGCGGTCATCCACAACGGCATCATCGAAAACTTCGCCAAGCTCCGTAACGAGCTGGAGGCCGAGGGCGTCCAGTTCACCAGCGACACCGACACCGAGTGCGCCGCGCACCTGCTCTCCGCCGCGCTGACCGAGCTGCGCGCCGCCGGTCAGCCAGACAACCCGCAGCTGCTCGCCGCCGGCATGCGGGTGGTCTGCCAGCGACTGGAGGGTGCCTTCACCCTGCTCGCCGTCGACGCCTCGGTGCCCGGCGCGGTCGTCGGCGCCCGGCGCAACTCGCCGCTGGTGGTCGGCCGGGGCGACGGGGAAAACTACCTGGCCAGTGACGTGGCCGCCTTCATCGAGCACACCCGGGAAGCGGTCGAGCTGGGCCAGGACCAGATCGTCCTGATCACCGGTGACAGCATTGAGATCACCGACTTCGAGGGCCAGCCCGCCGCCGGCAAGGACTTCCACATCGACTGGGACTCCTCGGCTGCCGAGAAGGGCGGCTACGACTGGTTCATGCTCAAGGAGATCGAGGAGCAGCCGCAGGCCATCGCCGACACGCTGCTCGGCCGGCTCACCGAGACCGGTGAGATCGCCCTCGACGAGGTCCGCCTCAGCGACCAGGATCTGCGCGACGTCGACAAGATCTTCATCGTGGCCTGCGGCACGGCATACCACGCCGGCATGGTCGCCAAGTACGCCATCGAGCACTGGACGCGGATCCCCTGCGAGGTGGAACTGGCCAGCGAGTTCCGTTACCGCGACCCGGTGCTCGACCGGTCCACGCTGATCGTGGTGATCTCGCAGTCCGGCGAAACGATGGACACCCTGATGGCGCTGCGCCACGCCAAGGAGCAGAAGGCCCGGGTGCTGGCGATCTGCAACACCAACGGCTCGACAATTCCCCGTGAGTCGGACGCCGTGCTCTACACCCATGGCGGGCCGGAGATCGCCGTCGCGTCCACCAAGGCGTTCCTCACCCAGGTCGTCGCCTGCTATCTGATCGGCCTGCACCTCGCCCAGGTGCGCGGGATCAAGTTCGCCGACGAGGTGGGCGCGGTGGTCGCGCAGTTGCAGGAGATCCCGGGCAAGTTGCGCGAGCTGCTCGACCGGATCGAGCCCGTGCGCGAGCTGGCCCGGGAGTTGAAGTCCGAGCCGACCGTGCTGTTCATCGGCCGGCACGTCGGCTACCCGGTGGCCCTGGAGGGCGCGCTGAAGCTCAAGGAGTTGGCGTACATGCACGCCGAGGGCTTCGCGGCCGGCGAGCTGAAGCACGGCCCGATCGCCCTGATCGACAAGGGCACCCCGGTGATCTGCGTGGTGCCCTCGCCGGTCGGCCGGGGCATGCTGCACGACAAGGTCGTCTCCAACATCCAGGAGGTCCGGGCGCGCGGCGCGCGGACCATCGTGATCGCGGAGGAGGGCGACGAGGCCGTCGTCCGGTATGCCGACCATCTGATCTACGTGCCGCGTACGCCGACCCTGCTGGCCCCGCTCGTCACCACGGTGCCGTTGCAGGTGCTCGCCGCCGAGATCGCCGCTGCCCGTGGGCACGACGTGGACCAGCCTCGCAACCTGGCCAAGTCGGTCACCGTCGAGTAAGCCTTCAGCCGCCCAGCACGACCCGGGCCATCCCGTCCAGCGCGGGGTTGCCCGGGTCCCAGTAACCGGTGTGCCCGCCTCGCCCACTGCCGAAGACCCGACCGCCGAAGCCGGGATCGGACGGGTCGTGACCGAACCACAGCTCATGTCCGGTCTGGTCGGGCCAGCCCAGCACGGCGGCCAGCGGAGCCGCACCCAGTAAGGCCCGTCGGCCCAGCTCGTTCACTGGAAGGGCTGCCCGGATGACGTCGTCGGGGGCGCTGCTTGCCCAGATCTCGTCGGGTGGCACGCCCAACTCGGCGGCGTGCGACGCGCCGACCCCGGGCGAGCCGACGAAGACCAGCGCGTCGGCGGCCAGCCCGTGCTCCCGGGCGGCCACACCCACCACCAGCGACCCGTAGCTGTGCCCGAGCACGGTCTGTCGGGCTGGTGGCCCGTCGTGGCTGACCCGCAGCCCCTCCTGGAAGCGGTGCAGCGCCGGGCCGGCGTCCCGCGCCTGGCCGGCCGAAGCGGCCTCGGTCAGGAAATCCGGAGCGTCGTAGTCCAACCAGAGCACCGCCGCGCTGCGCTCACCCGGGGCGAGCGCGGCGCACCGGTCCAGCACTCGCGCCGCCCTGCCCAGCTCGCCAGGGGCGTCATCCAGGCCGGCGGTCATCCCCGGCACGTAGGTCAGCACCCGGTCGGCATGGTCCGGGTCGCCGAGCGCCATCACCACCCGGCCCTCACCGGCCGGATCCAGCCCGAGCAGGTACGCCCGCGGCGCCCCCGCGGTCGCCAGTCGCCCGGTCAGCGCGTCCAGGCCGGCCAGTCGTCCGGCCACCCCGCGGAGCCGGACCGACGCGAGCGGCCCTGGCGGCACCCGGGCCAGCAACCGTCGCCGCTCAGCCAGCAACTCGTCGCGCCAGACCCCGAGCCGTAGCCGGTTGGCCTGGTCCCGGGCGGCCACCGGCACCCCGTCCAACCGGCCGACCAGGGCGGGCTCGCGCCCGATCAGCCACCGTCGCTGCGCCGGTGTCAACCCGGACCACCAGGCGCGGACCAGCGTCGGCGCGGCACCCGGGGCGGGCCGGCCGGGCGGTGGCGGGGACGCCCAGCCGGAGCCGGCGGCCCGGGCCAGCTCATCCAATCGGTCGGCGGCGACCCGATCCGCTGCCCCTGCCCCGTCGAGCGCGTCCCGCAGGGTCGCCGCCACCCGGGCCGCCGCCACGTCGGCCCGCTCGGTGGGCTGGAACCGGGCGGGATCGACGTGCACCCCGCCCGAGCGGTCCACCACCAGGCCGGCCGCGTCCGCCTGGGCGACCGCTGCGGCGAGCCGCGCCTTCGCCACCGTCAGCCGGTCGGCCAACTCGGCCAGCACCTGATCGATCTCGATCAGCGCGGGCGCGACCGAGGTCAACTCGTCACGCAGATCGGCGAGCCGGGCGTCCGCCGCCGTGGCTGCCGCACCGGACCAACCGCCCCGCAACCGCCCGGCGGCCGTACGCAGCTCGCCGGCGCGTCGGTCGGTCGGCCCGGTCAACCCGGCCCAGGCTGCCCCGGTGGCCCGCCACCCGCCCGGATCCGCTGCCCACAGCCGCCGGTAGCCGACGGTGCTCACCTGGGCAGGGCGGCGAACCGGTCGGCGGCCCGATCGTCCACCGTCTCGTACGCCTCGGCCGCCGCCCGGACCCCACCGGAGGTCGCCGCGACTTGGCCACCCAGCCGGCAGAACCAGGTGTGCGCGGCTGCCTCCAGCCCCGCCAGGGCCGCACCAGCTCGCCATTCGGGCGCCGCCACCAGCAGCCCGGGCACCCCCGCGAGGCCCAGCGCCAGCCGGTGCGCCTCGTCGTCGAGCAGCACAGCGACGGCCCGCAACTCCTCCGGCCGGACGGCGAACAGCTCATCGGTCATGACCACACCCCCGTGGACGATCGGCATCGACGCGCTGACGCTAGGCGCGCACCGCAGGCGCCGGAGTGCCCTGTGGACAGCCGCCGTGGGCCGTGCCGCGGCCTGTCCACAGGCGTTGCCCACCGCCGGCCCGACGGCTAATCTGCGGCCTCGACCGCCGGTAGGGTGGTGTGGTGGTCCTCGCCGGAGTCGCTCGCCGCCCGCGTCTCCGGCACCGTCGCGGCGGCGGCCGACGCGCGTGGGGTCAATCACCGGCATCTTCGTTGTCGCACGACGGGGGGATCGCGTCGGCGATGGTGGTCGCGCAACGATGACGTCGGCCGGGCGGGAGATTCGGGCCCACCCGCGAACGGAGGGGCACGGTGGCATGAGATCGGTGTGGCGGGTGGCCGACGTACGGGCGGCCGAGGCAGGGCTGATGGGCACACTGCCGGAGGGGACGCTCATGCAGCGGGCCGCCGCCGGGCTGGCTCGGCGGGCCGCGCTGCTGCTCGCCGAGCGGGGCGGGGTCTACGGCGGCCGGGTGCTGCTGCTGGTCGGCTCCGGCGACAACGGCGGCGACGCGTTGTACGCGGGGGAGCGGCTGGCTCGCCGGGGTGTCCAGGTGTCCGCTCTGCTCCTCACCCCCGGGCGGGCGCACGCTGCGGGGCTGACCGCGCTGCGAGCTGTTGGCGGCCAGCTGGTGCCGCGACCGACCGGCCCGGTCGACCTGGTCCTCGACGGCATCATCGGCATCGGCGGCACCGGCGGGCTGCGGGCGAGCGCGGACGAGGTGGTCCAGGGCCTCGGCACGCTGCGTGGGCGTGACGGCGAGCGTGCCACCGTGCTGGCGGTGGATGTGCCGAGCGGGGTCGCGGTGGACACCGGCCACGTGCCGCTGGCCTCGTCCGGGCGGCCGACCGCGGTTCGCGCCGACGTGACGGTGGCGTTCGGCGCGCTGAAGCCGGCACTGGTGGTCGGGCCGGCCGCCGCCCTGGCCGGGCAGGTGGAGCTGGTCGACATCGGGCTGCGGCCGTGGCTGCGGGGCACCCCGGCGCTACAGGTCACCGAGTGGTCCGACCTGAACGACTGGTGGCCGAAGTTGGGCCCGGCATCGGAGAAGTACAGCCGGGGCGTGGTGGGCGTGGCGACCGGCTCGGCGACTTACCCGGGTGCCGCGGTGCTCTCGGTGGGCGGCGCTCTGGCCGGACCGACCGGCCTGGTCCGCTACGCCGGCAGCGCCCGAGCCGAGGTGCTGCACCAGCACCCCTCGGTGATCACCAGTGAGCGGGTCGCCGACGCGGGCCGGGTGCAGGCCTGGGTCTGCGGCTCCGGGCTGGGCACCGGCGGGGACGCGGCGGCTGAGCTGCGCGCCGTGCTGGCCGCCCCGGTGCCGGTGGTGCTCGACGCTGACGCGCTGACCCTGCTGGTGGACGGCTCGCTCGCCGACCGGCTGCGCGGTCGGGACGCGCCGATCGTGGTCACCCCGCACGACCGGGAGTTCACGCGACTCTGCGGGGAGGAGCCCGGCGCCGACCGGGTCGGCGCCGCGCTGCGGCTGGCCGCCTGGATGAACGCGGTGGTGCTGCTCAAGGGGGACCGCACGGTGATCGGCACGCCGGACGGTCGGGCGTACGTCAACCCGACCGGCACTCCGGTGCTGGCCACCGGCGGCACCGGCGATGTGCTGGCCGGGCTGCTCGGCTCGCTGCTGGCGGCCGGGGTGCCCGCCGATCGGGCTGCGGCCTCGGCTGCGTACCTGCATGGGCTCGCCGGCCGGGAGGCGGCCCGGGGTGGGCCGGTGACCGCGCCCGACGTGGCGACCGCCCTGCGTCCGGTCATCGCCCGACTGGGTTGATCAGGCTGGTTCGAGCGGGACGTCCGGATCGGTGGTCGGGGACGTGGCGTCGCCGCCCGCGCTGATCACAGCGGAAAGTAGGCTGGGTGCATGTGGCAGGCCGAGGTACGCGTCGATCTTGACGCAATCCGCGAGAACGTGAGCCGACTCCGCTCCGGCACCACCGCCGAGCTGATGGCGGTGGTGAAGGCCGACGGGTACGGCCATGGCATGGTCCCGGCCGCCCGCGCGGCGCTCGACGCCGGGGCGGACTGGCTCGGCGTCTGCACCCTCGACGAGGCGCTCACCCTGCGTCGGGCCGGGGTGACCGTGCCGGTGCTGGCCTGGCTGCTCGCGCCCGGGCTGCCGCTGCACGAGGGGGTCAGCGCCGGGGTGGACCTGGGCGCGGCCAGCCTGCCGCAGCTGGACGAGATGGTCGAGGCAAGCCGGCTCGCCGGGCGCCCCGCCCGCCTGCACCTGAAGATCGACACCGGGCTGTCCCGGGGCGGGGCGACCGTCGCCGACTGGCCGGCGCTGCTGGACGCCGCCGCCAAGGCGCAGGCCGACGGCCTGGTCGAGGTGGTCGGCGTGTGGAGCCACTTCGTGTACGCGGACATCCCCGGTCACCCCACGACCGACCGTCAGCTGGCCGTCTTCCACGAAGGGCTGTCCATGGTCGAGCGGGCCGGGCTGCGGCCGCGCTGGCGGCACCTCGCCAACTCGGCGGCCACCCTGACCCGCCCGGACACCCATTTCGACCTGGTCCGCCCCGGCCTGGCCATCTACGGTCTCTCCCCGGTGGCCGGTGAGACGTACGGGCTGCGGCCGGCGATGACCGCGCGCGCCCGGGTGATGCTCACCAAGCGGGTGCCCGCCGGCACCGGCGTCTCCTACGGGCACATCTACACGACGGAAGCCGACGCGAACCTGGCGTTGGTGCCGCTCGGGTACGCCGACGGGGTTTCCCGGCACGCCTCCAACACCGGCCCGGTGCAGCTCGGTGGCGTACGGCGGACGATCTCGGGGCGGGTCTGCATGGATCAGTTCGTGATCGACTGCGGCGACGACCCGGTGGCGGACGGCGATGTGGCGACGCTCTTCGGTAGCGGCGTCGACGGCGAGCCGACGGCCGATGACTGGGCCGAGGCGGTCGGCACGATCAACTACGAGATCGTCACCCGGTTCGGCAGCACGCGCGTGCCCAGGGTGTATGACGGCGAGCGGCCGTGAGCTATCGCATTCCGCGTCCGCGGACCGCGGTGGGCCGGGTCGCGGGGATCGTCGCCGCGGTCGGGGTGGCCGCGGCCGGCCTGGCGGCCGGCGTCGCGACCGAGCGCACCCTGGTCCGCCGCCTCAAGGCCGACCCGGCCGATCGCTACGCGCACGAGGAGTTCGGCGAGCAGCGGTACGACGAGGCGTTCCGTCTTGAGCTGCCGGACGGCACGGACATCCACGTCGAGGTGGTCGAGCCGACCAGTCCGGTGCCGGGGCACCCGACGGTCGTGCTGGTGCACGGCTTCTGCCTGGACATGGGGACGTTCCACTTCCAGCGCCAGATGCTCGCCGCGCGCGGTGACTACCGGGTCGTGGCGTACGACCAGCCCGGTCACGGCCGGTCCGGTCGGCTGGAGACCGGAGAGTACGACCTGGCGGTGCTCGGCCGGACGCTGCGCCAGGTGATCGACCGAACCGCCCCGGAGGGGCCGCTGGTGCTGGTCGGCCATTCGATGGGCGGTATGACCATCATGGCGTTCGCCGAGCTGTTCCCGGAGTTGTTCGGTGACCGGGTGGTGGGCACGGTGCTGATGGCCACGTCGGGCGGGCTCGTCGCGGAGACCAAGCTGGTCGCGCCCGCGCTGCTTGGTCGGGTCGGTGGCCCGGTGCTGTACATGGTCAGCAACGCCACCCGGTACGGCGGGCCGGTGATCGACAGGGCCCGCAAGTCGACGTCGAACGTGGCCTGGCTGCTGACCCGCAGGTATGGGTTCGGCACCCGCAAGCCCAGCCCGAGGCTCGTGTCCTTTGTGGAGACGATGAACTCCCGGACGTCGGCCGACACGGTGACCCGCTATCTGCGGACCCTGGCCACCCATTCGCGCTTCCCGGCTCTCGCGGCGTTGGCCGCGACGCCGGTGCTGGTGGTGGTCGGCGACAAAGACATGATCACCCCGGTGACCCACTCCGAGGAGATCGTCCGGCGGCTGCCGCACGCGGAGTTCGTCAAGATCAAGGACAGCGGCCACGTGGTGATGCTGGAGCACGCTGACGAGGTCAATGCCGCGCTCGCGCGGTTCCTCGAGTCACTCGGGAAGCCGGAGGAACGGTGAGTCACGTCGTCAAGCTGCCGACCATCGAGGACACTCGGGAGTTCGGCCGCCGCCTGGCCGGGCTGCTGCGAGCCGGCGACCTGGTGCTGCTTACCGGCCCGCTGGGCGCCGGTAAGACCGCGCTCACCCAGGGCGTCGGCGCCGGGCTCGGTGTCCTCGGGGACATCACCTCGCCGACGTTCGTGATCGCCCGGGTGCACCGCCCCGATCCGGCCCGGGGCGGTCGGGTGGCCCTGGTGCACGCCGACGCGTACCGGTTGGGCGACGCCGTCGATCCCCGTGCCGAGATCGACGACCTGGACCTCGACGCATCCGTGGACGAGTCGGTGACCGTGGTGGAGTGGGGTGCGGGCCTGGTGGAGCAGTTGGTGGACGCGCACCTGCGGGTCCGCATCGACCGCCTCGACGACGACACCCGTATTGTCGAGCTGGACCCGATCGGTGGCGACTGGGCCCGGCGGCTCGCCAACCTGGCTGTGAAAGGTTCCTGATGCCCGACGACGCTCCCGCCCTGGATCTGTTGGCCCTGCTGCCGGAGCAGTGGCGTGTCGTGCTCACCCCGCACCTGGATGCGGCGCGCACCGGCGCGCTGGCCGAATTCGTCGCTCGGGAATACGCGACGCAGACCGTCTTCCCGCCCCTGGAGGACCTGTTCTCGGCGTACCGGCTCTGCTCACCGCAGGGCACTCGGGTGCTGATCCTCGGGCAGGACCCTTACCATCGGGCCGGGCAGGCGCACGGGCTGAGCTTCAGCGTCCGCGACGGTGTGACGGTGCCGCCGTCGTTGCGCAACGTCTTCAAGGAGTTGGGCGAGGACGTGGGCGTCCCCAAGCCGCGCAGCGGCAACCTCGACGGTTGGGCCGCCCAGGGTGTGCTGCTGCTCAACGCGGTGCTGACCGTCCGTCAGGCGACCCCGGGCTCGCACGCCAACGCCGGCTGGGAAGAGTTCACCGACGCGACCATCCGGGCATTGGACGCGTCTCCGGACCGGGTGGTCTTTCTGCTCTGGGGTGGTTACGCCCGCAAGAAGGCCGCCCTGGTCACCAACCCGCAGCACGTGGTGCTGGAGGCCGGCCACCCCAGCCCGATGAACCCGCGTGGCTTCCTCGGCAGCCGCCCGTTCAGCGCGGCCAACAAGGCGCTCGCCGACGCCGGCCTGCCGACCATCGACTGGGAGTGCACCGCCGGCTGAGCTTGCCGTCGACGACCTGCTGCTGGCTCAGCCACTGCTGGCTCAGCCACTGCTGGCTCGGCCTCCGCTGGTTAGCTGCCGTTTCCGGTAGCGGCGTAAAAGCTCGCCGGCGCGCGGCTCGGTCAGCTCCAGCTCGACCAGCGGCACCACCCGGTAACCCCGCCCACCGTGACGTACCTCGATCGTCTCCGGCAGTGCGTCGCACATCGTGGCCCTGATCTCGCCGTACCGGGTCGACCAACGGTGCTCGCCCGGCTCCTCGGGCTCCAACCACAGCCCGCCGAACTCACCCCAGCGGGCGTTCCACCGCTGGCCGCAGGCCGCCTCCAGCCAGCGGGTGAACCGCTTCGAGTCCTGCCAACGTACGGCGATCTCGAGTGCCTCGACGGGCACCGGCGCGCCCTGCAACAACGCCGCCGTGCTCCCGGTGATCACCTGCGGGAAGTCGGCGAGCTGGTCCAGCACCCGATCCAGGCCCAGCGCGTCGATCCGCTCGTCGATCGGCCGGGCGGCCAGGTCGTCGATCCGCGCGTCGAGGTGCGCGTCGAGGGGTTCAACCCCGACGGTCAGCTGGAGGTCCATGGCGACGAACAGCCGCTCCAGCACCGGGATGCTCGGTGCACGTTCGCCGCGTTCGATGCGGGCCACCGCTGCCTGGCTGACGTCAGCCAGCGTGGCCAACTGACGTTGGCTCAGCTCGCGCAGGTGTCGTTGTTGACGCACGGCGGTGCCCAGAAGGGTGACAAGGCGAGTCGACGACATCCCGGCATGGTGGACCAGGCCGCGAGGCCCGCGATACCTCTGCGGCATATTGACGACTCGCCGCCGTTTGAACCGAGGATCGCCCCGGTGGGCGAACGGCCGACGAGCGGCAGGACTTGTCCCAATGAGCGTGATGCCTGTCAGTCATCTTTATGACTCACCGGCATCACGCTCATTGAGGAATGCGCTGCCCGCTGCCCGCCGGCTCGTCGAGCGGGCCGGCGGGCGTTGGGTGGGGGTGTGACTGAGCGGCGGGGCGGGGCGTGACCGCAGGCGTTTGTGGGGCGGCTAGGCTGGCTTACCGTGCTCGTACTCGTGGTGGACAGCTCGACCCCCGCGGTGACCGCGGCGCTGGTGGAGGTCTCGGCGGACGGTGTGGTGTCCCGGGCGCACCGGTGCACGGTCGACGCCCGGGCGCACGGCGAACTACTCGCGCCCCAGGTGGATGCGGTCCTCGCCGACGCCGACGCGCGCCCGCGTGACCTGGCCGCCATCGTCGCCGGGCTCGGCCCCGGGCCGTTCACCGGGCTGCGGGTCGGCCTGGTCACCGCCGCGACGATGGGCCAGGTGCTCGGCATCCCCACGTACGGAGTCTGCTCGCTGGATGCCATCGGTTACCCGGCGGCGTCCGGCGATCCGGTGCTGGCCGCCAGCGACGCCCGGCGCAAGGAGCTCTACTGGGCCGTCTATGACGGCGCCGGCCAGCGGATCGTCGGGCCGGAGGTGTCCACGCCGGTGGTGGCCGCGGCGCGTGCCCGGGAGTTGGGCGTGACGATAGCGGTCGGCGACGGGGCGCACCGGTACGCCGAGACCCTGGATCTGCCCGTGCGGGTAGAGCCGCGATACCCGGACGCCACCGTGCTGGCGCTGCTCGCCGCCGAGCGGATCCGGGCGGGCGCGTCCAGTGAGCGGCTCACCCCGCTCTACCTGCGCCGCCCGGACGCGGTGGCGGCGATCAGCCGCAAACCGGTCCTGCCATGACGGCGGTACGGCTCGCCCCGTTCCGCTGGTGGCACATCGACGACGTGCTGCTGATCGAGGCGGACCTCTTCGGCGCCGAGCAGTGGTCGCCGGGCATGTTCTGGAACGAGTTGGCCAACGGGCACCACTACCGGGTCGCCGTGGACGCGGACGGTTCGGTGCTCGGATACGCCGGGCTCGCCGGTGCTCCGCCGGACGAGGTGTGGGTGCAGAACATCGCCGTCCGCCGGGACGCCCAGCGGCGCGGCGTAGGCCGTGCCCTGCTGGAGAATCTGCTCGCCGAGGCGGCCCGGCGCGACGCCCGCAGCACCCTGCTGGAGGTCGCCATGGACAACGCCGCCGCTCAGCGGCTCTACGCGACGTACGGTTTCGAGCCGATCGGGGTGCGGCGCGGCTACTACCAACCGAGCAACACTGACGCGCTGGTGATGCGGCGCGACGCCGAGCCGACCGGGGACGGACCACACGACCATGGCTGACGAACCGCTGATCCTGGGTATCGAGACCTCCTGCGACGAGACTGGCGTCGGCATCGTGCGGGGGCACACCCTGCTGGCCGACGCGCTCGCCTCCAGCGTCGAGGAGCACGCCCGGTTCGGGGGTGTGGTGCCCGAGGTGGCCAGCCGGGCACACCTGGAGGCCATCGTGCCGACCATGGACCGGGCGCTCACCGAGGCCGGCGTCACGCTGGCCGACATCGACGCGATCGCGGTCACCGCCGGGCCTGGTCTGGCCGGCGCGTTGCTGGTCGGCGTCGCCGCCGCCAAGGGGTACGCGCTCGCCGCCGAGAAGCCGGTGTACGGCGTCAACCACCTCGCCGCCCACGTTGCGGTGGACACGCTTGAGCATGGGCCTCTGCCCGAACCCGCCATCGCGCTCCTGGTGTCCGGCGGCCACTCCTCGCTGCTGCTCGTCGATGACCTCGCCCGGGGTGTCACCCCGCTGGGCGCCACCATCGACGACGCGGCCGGCGAGGCGTTCGACAAGGTCGCCCGACTGCTCGGGCTGCCGTTTCCGGGCGGTCCGCCCATCGACCGGGAGGCCCGGGCCGGCGACGTCGCGGCGATTGCCTTTCCACGCGGTCTGACCGCCGCGAAGGATCTCGCCGCCCACCGGTACGACTTTTCGTTCTCCGGGCTGAAGACGGCGGTGGCCCGGTGGGTCGAGGCGCGTCAGCGTGCCGGCGAGCCGGTGCCGGTGGCCGACGTGGCCGCGTCCTTCCAGGAGGCGGTCTGTGACGTCCTGACCAGCAAGGCGCTCGCCGCCTGCCGCGCGAACGGGATCGAAACCCTGGTGATCGGCGGGGGAGTGGCGGCGAACTCACGGCTGCGGGTGCTGGCCGAGCAGCGGGCCCAGAAGTACGGCATCCAGGTCCGGGTGCCCCGGCCGAAGCTGTGTACCGACAACGGCGCCATGGTGGCCGCGCTCGGGTCGCACCTGGTCGCCGCAGGGGTCGCGCCGAGCCGACTGGACCTGCCGGCCGATTCGGCATTGCCGTTGACCACGGTCAGCGTGTGACGGGAGCGGCGGACATGATCGTGCGGATGTGGGAGGCGCGCGCCGAGGCGTACGGTGTGGCGGATCTGATCACCTGGGTGTGCGACACCGCCCTGCCCGAGTTGGAACATGACCCGCTGTACGTCTCCAGCGAGGTCTTCTCCTCCACCGACCACCGCGTGGTGGTCATCTCCAAGTGGCGTAGCAACCCGCGTCCGCTGCCTGATCCGCCTGCCCTGCTGGTGGCCCGCGCGCCGCACTCCTGGGACTTCACCCAGGTCGACCGCTGACGCGAGCCACCAACGAGGCCACCGCCGATGATCAGTTCCGGCGCAGCATCCGGTAGGTGGCGATTCCGCCGGTGCCCAGCGCGGCGAGGAAGACCAGCCAGACGACGGTGCTGCTGACCCCGACCTGCGGGCCGGTGTTGGCAGCGGCGGCGGCCAGCAGCCCGTCGTCACCGGGGGCGGGCAGCGCGGCCGGCGGCAGCTCCGGCCAGCGGACCAACCCGGTGCTCTCCAGCATCTGCATGTGGTGCAGGACAAAGCCGTTGGCGTCGTCGCAGAGCTTACGGACGGTGGCGTCCCGGGTGCTGGCCCGCACCGCGCCGATCACCGGGAAGATCTTGCCGTGGGCCACCCGGAGCCGGGTGACGAAGATCTGGTCGAACCGGGCGCCGGAGGCCTTCTGCATCTCCGCCAGCCAGCCCTTCTGCTCGGCGGTCGGCTCGCTCGGGATGCTCGCGCCCAGCTTGTTGGCCGCGTCCACGACGAGCTGGTCGAGCTTCTGGTGCTCGCTGGCGATGCCGGCGCCGATCTCCCGGACCTTGGCCGACTGCCCCTTCTCGGCGGCCATCTGGCCGGCTGGCATCTCCCACAGCCCGGCCAGGCGCACCCCGTTGAGCAGCGTCATGTCGGCGGCGTTGAGCTGCTGGCCACCGCCAGCGGGCGCGGCGACGGCCACACCGGGCAGGACACCGACCGCCGCGACGATCGCGATGAGCAGCATCGTCGCCCGGTGGGTCCGGTTGCCCAGCCAGCGACGGGCGGATCTGAGCGGTGCCATGTCTGTGGTGCCTCCTCGGTCCGGACCGAAACGCGTCTGGACCGGGCAGCCATACTCTGCTGGCTGCCCGTCCGCCCACTGGTACGGACCGATCGCGCGATCAGTTCATCAAGGGCGACCTGGATCAGTTTCGGGTGACGGCGAGAAAGGCGCCGAGCAGCAGCAGGGTGAACGCGGCGGCGGCGAAAAGCATCAGCAACTCTCGACGCCCGTGCCCGACGGGGTCGCTGCCGACGGCCGGATCGGGCAGGGTCGGCAGGTCGCGGGTCAGCGCAGCCAGGTCACCGAGGGTGCGCGCTGTCCACACTGCACCCGCCCGGTCGGAGAACTCGTCCAGGGTCAGCCGGCCCGCCGCGGTGTGCCGGTGCAGCTCGGCGACCACCCGGTTGCGGTCGTCGTCGGAGGCGCGCAGCTCGACATCCACGCCGGACAGCGTACGCGGATCAGCCCACGTCGAGGGGGTCGGCGAGGAGTCGTTCGAAGGCCAACTCGGCAGCCCCGACCAGAGGGGCGTCCTCGCCCAGTTTCGGCGTACGCAGTCGGACGTGTTCCAGGCAGGCGCCGAGCGCGTTGGAGTTGAGCCGGCTGCGGACCTGGGCCGCCGAAGCGAGATAGAGGTCGCGCATGGTGCCGCCGAAGATGACCATCTCGGGGTTGAAGACGTTCACCAGGTTGGCCACCCCGAAGCCGAGCCAGTCGCCGGCCTGGCGGACCGCCGTCTGGGCCCGCGCGTCACCCCGGTCGGCGGCATCGAAGACGGCCAGCAGCGCGTCTCGGCCCCGGGCGTCGGAGCGTCCGGCAGCCCGGAGCAGACCGTGCTCGCCGATCTCGGTCTCCCAGCAGCCCCGGGAGCCGCACTCACAGGGCTTGCCGTCGCGGACCACCTTCATGTGGCCGACCTCGCCGCCGTACCCACCGTGCCCGGTCAGCCGGCGTCCACCGGCGATGATGCCGGCACCCACTCCGACGTCGCCGTACAGGTAGAGGACGTTGTCGCAGCCCGCGGCCACACCCCGTGCGTGCTCGGCGAACGCGGCCACGTCGGCCACGTTGCCCACGGTGATCGGCACGCCGATGCCCAACTCGTCGGCGAGGGTCGCGCCGATCGGCTCATCCACCCAGCCGGTGGTCGGGCCGAGCCGGACCAGGCCGTCGTCGCGGCGGACCATGCCGCAGACCGCGACGCCGGCACCGACGCAGATCGCGTCGGGCGGCACCATCTGCTGCATCTCCTTGACCGCGCCGGCCAACAGTGGCGCGGCCTCCGCGGCCAACAGTCCGCGCGGTCGGTCCAGATCCCGGCGGTCCAGGACCGCCCCGCCCAACCCGATCCGGGCGGCGCGCAGCCGGTCCACCTCTACCGAGTACGCGTACGCGTAGACCCGGGCCGACTCGGGCCGGACGACAAGTGATGGTCGCCCGGCCCGGCCGGTTTCCTTCGGCGCTCCCTCGCTGACCAGTCCCACTGCGGACAGGTCGGCGGTGAGCGCACCGATGGTGCTGCGGTTGAGGCCCAGCGTGGTGGTCAGTTCGGCGCGCGTGGTCGCCCCGTGGACGTGCACGTGCCTCAGCAGGGCCCCGAGGTTCTGCCGTCGGACGTCATCCTGGCTCGGTCCTGGGCGCATGGTGGTGCTACCTCCCGCGCGGTCAGCGGGTGCCGGTTGCTGCCGCGCGGCGGCGGGAGAGCGCGTCGACGCTGGCGGCGAGCAGCAGCACGACGCCGGTGACCACGTACTTGACTCCCGCGCTGTACCCCATCAGGCCCATTCCATTTTCGATGACCGCGACCACCGCGCCGCCGAGCACGGCGTCGAGGACGCGGCCCTTGCCGCCGAAGAGGCTGGTGCCGCCGATCACGGCTGCACCGACTGCGTAGAGCAGTACGTTACTGCCCCCGGTGTTCGGGTCGACCGAGTTGGCTCGGCTGGCCGCCACGATGCCACCGATGGCCGCCATGGACGAGCAGATCATGAAGACCGAGATTCGGATCCGGTCGACCTCGATGCCGGCCCGGCGGGCCGCTTCCCGGTTGCCGCCCACCGCGTAGATGTGCCGGCCGTAGCTGGTGCGTTGGAGCACGAAGGTCCAGACGATGAGCAGTACCGCGATGACCGGCACCACGATCGGCACACCCTTGAGCGAGACGATCAGTACGTTGCGGCTGCGCTCCAGGTTGAGGACGTACACGGCGGTGCCGAGGATGACGGCGAGTCCGGCGATCCGCAGCGCCACCACCGCGATCGGGTCGGTGAGCAGGCCGCGGGCCACCCGGTTGCGGTGGCGCAGCAGTTGCACCGCCGCGTAGCCGACCACCGCGAGGGCGGTCAGCGCCCAGCCCAGGGTCGGGGTGAGGTTGCGGTTGGCGATGGCGACCAGCACCTCGTCGCGGACGGAGATGTTGGTGCCCTCCTTAACCAGCAACAGCACGATGCCCTGGAAGGCGAGGAAGCCGGCGAGGGTGACCACGAAGGACGGAATGCCGATCTTGGCGACGAGCATGCCGAGGGTGGTGCCGATGACCAGGCCGGTGGCGACCGCGGCGAGCACGGCGACCCACCAGGGGTAGCCGAGCACGGTGACCACATTGGCCAGCACCGCCGCGCAGACGCCGCTGGCGAAGCCGGCGGAGAGGTCGATCTCGCCGAGCAGCAGCACGAAGACGAGACCCATCGCGATCAGCGTGACCGCTGCGCCCTGCGTGAAGAGGTTGGCGAAGTTGCCGGCCGACAGGAACGACGATGGCCGCATGACCGCGAAGACGGTGCAGAGCACGACCAAACCGAGTACGGCCGGCAGCGCCCCGACGTCGCCACCGCGTACCCGACTCAGGTAGTTGCGGGCGTGGCTCCCGACGGTCGGCGGCGGTGTGACGGCTGCGGGGCCGTCCTTCCGCACGGCGGTGGTGGTCATCGGACGCCTCCTGAAATCGAGTCGGCCGGCTGCGGGCCGTCGCCGTTGCTGCCCGGGTCGGTGGCGAGGCCGAGCCCGCCCGAGCGCCCGGCGGTGATCAGTTCGACCACCTGGGCGTGGGTGATGTCGGTGGTCTTCACCTGGGCGACCATCTGGCCGAGGTACAGCGCGGCGATCCGGTCGGAGACGGCGAAGACGTCGTTCATGTTGTGCGAGATGAGCACCACGGCCAGGCCGTTGTCGGCGAGCCGGCGAACCAGTTCGAGCACCTGGGCGGTCTGTGCCACGCCGAGCGCCGCGGTCGGCTCGTCCAGGATGACCAGCTTGCTGTTCCACAGCACCGCCTTGGCGATGGCCACGGTCTGGCGCTGACCGCCGGAGAGGCTGGACACGTGCTGGCGGAGTGAGGTGACGGTGCGGATGGAGAGCCCCGCCAGTGTCTCGGCGGCGAGCTGTTCCATGGTCGGCTCGTCCAGGACGATGCCGCTGCGCTTCTCCCTGCCGAGGAACATGTTCTGCACGATGTCCAGGTTGTCGCAGAGCGCAAGGTCCTGGTAGACGACCTCGATGCCGAGCGCGGCGGCGTCGCGGGGGCTGCCGATGTGTACCGGTTCACCGTTGAACAGGAACTCTCCGGCGTCGGTGGGGTGGATGCCGCTGATGCACTTCACCAGGGTCGACTTGCCGGCGCCGTTGTCGCCGACAAGTGCGGTCACTTCTCCCGGGTGGACGGTCAGGGCGACGTCGCGGAGCACCTGGACGGGACCGAAGCTCTTGTCGATCCCGCGTAGTTCCAGCAGGGGGGTCGCGGACACGGGGGTCTCCTTCTCAAGGGAGGGTCGGGGCCCGTCCGGCGGGCGCCGCCCGGCACGGGAGGGGTGCTCCCGTGCCGGGCGGCGATGGTCGTCGCGGCGGGTACTACGGCGTCGGTCAGCTGATGCCGGCTTCGCCGCAGAGCTTGGCGTACGCCCCGGCGCAGACCTCTTCCTTGGTCACGTAGCCGTCGGCGATGACGTCCTTGATGGTGTCCTTGTAGATGGCCTTCGGGGTGAGCAGCACCGAGGGCACGTCGCGGCCACCCTCGGGGTCCTTCACCGTCTGGCCGGTGTCCTTCTTCTCGCCCTTGGCGAGTGCGATGGCCAGGTCGGAGGCCGCCTTGGCCTCTTCCCGGACCGCCTTGTAGACGGTCATGCACTGGTCACCGGCGAGGATGTTCTGCAGGCCCTCGGTGCTGGCGTCCTGCCCGGTCACCGGCACCTTGCCGTTGAGCTTGTTCTTCTTCAGGATCGAGATGGCCGCGTTGCCGAGACCGTCGTTGGCGGCCAGCACGCCGTCGATCTTGCCGTTGGCCTTGGTGAGCTGCTGCTCGAAGATCGTCGCGGCCTGCGTGTTGTCCCAGGCCGGCACGGCGTCCTCGGGGCCCTTGACGTACTCCTTGGCGTCGAACTTCGGCTTGAGCACGGAGTCGTAGCCGGCCTTGAACAGGGTGGCGTTGTTGTCGGTGGGGGAGCCGTTCAGGTACGCCACGACGGGGTTCTTGGCGCCCTTCTCGGTCAGGCACTTCGACAGGCCCTCGCCCTGGAGCTTGCCGACGGTCTCGTTGTCGAAGCTCACGTAGTACTGGGCGGAGCCGCCGAGGGTGAGCCGGTCGTAGTCGATGGTGGCGACGCCCTGCGACTTGGCCTTGTCGAGCACGGCCTTTCCGGTGCCGGAGTCCAGGTTGACGATCATCAGGGCGGTGACGCCACCGGTGATCATCTGGTCGGCGATGGTCTGGAAGGCGGACTTGTCGTTCTGGGCGTTCTGGATGTCGTACTTGACGCCGGCGGCCTTGAACGCCTCCTCCAGGAAGCGACGGTCCGCGGTCTCCCAACGGGCGGAGGACTTGCTGTCCGGAAGGATCACGCCGATCTTGGGGGTCTTGGCGGAGTCGGCCGAGCCGGAGCCGGAGTCGTCGCTACAGGCGGTCAAGCCACCGGTCGCGAGCAGGCCCACGGCGGCGATGGTGAGGATCCCCTTACGCATGTGCAGGGTCCTTTCGGGGTGGGGGAGGTGTTGTTTTGTTGTGTCCGGCAACGTATTGCGCCTCGCGCCGAGTCCACAAGACTGTGCAGGTGCCAAGTTTGTTGGGAGCGATAACAATTCAGCAACGCGACTGTTACTCCCCGGCCACGCAGGAGGAATCGGCCGTAATGAAAGCCGTCAGCGGGTCTGCAGCGACTTGAACACGCGCTCCGGCTAGTCGACCGGTCGGCCGACGAGCACCGTCGGCGCTCCGCCAACCCGGGTGAGCACCAGGCTCGCCGCCGCGTCGCCGGCCAGCCGCAGGTCCCGGCGGAGCTGCTCCGGGGTGAGCGCGGAACCACGCTTGAGGATCTCCACCCGGCCCACCCGACGGTCCCGCAGCAGCGTCCGCAGGCGCTTGAGCGAGAACGGCAGCACGTCGGTGATCTCCAGGCAGCGCGCGTACGGGGTGCGGGTCGGGTGATCGGCGTACAGGTACGCGATGCTCGGGTCGCCGAGGGTCGCGTCCAGGTCGGTGGCCAGTTCGGCGACGAGGTGCGCGCGGACGACCGCCGGGTCCGGGTCGTACAGGTATCGGCGGGGTGGCCCGACCGGTGCCTCGTGGGCACCCGAGCCGGTGAGCTGGTGGCGGTGCACCTCGGCACCCACCTGGCGGTAGAGCGTGGCGCGGCGGGGCGCCCCCGCCAGCTCGCCGCACCAGAGCGCGGCCTCGACCAGGTCGCCGTCCACGCCGACCCACTCCGCCTCCGCGCCGGCCGGAATGAGCGCGTGGTCCAGGCCCGGCGCCACCTTCACCACGGTGCGCGGCACCCGCTCGGCCAGGCCGGTGACGAAATCCCACGGTGGCGAGTAGGCGCGCGGGTCGAAGATCCGGCGCCCCGTGCCGGTCGTGCGGCGGGCCGGGTCGCAGAAGACCCCGTCGACCCGGGAGACGTCGAACGCGGTGGCGTCGCCGCACTCGACCGTGAACAGCTCGGCCAGCCCGGCCGCCGCGGCGTTGGCGGCGGCCATCGCGGCGGTCACCGGGTCGGCCTCCACCCCGTACACCCGGATGCCGGCGCGGGCGGCGGCCAGCGCGTCGGCCCCGAGGCCGCACCCGAGGTCGGCCAGGGTGCGCACGCCGGCCGCGTGCAGCCGCGCGGCCCGACGGTCGGCGACCACCCGGCGGGTGGCCTGCTCCAGGCCAGGGCGAGTGAGGAACATCCCAGCGGCGGCCGGGCCGAACTTGCCGACCGCCCGGTGGCGCAGCTCGGCCTGGGTGAGTGCCGCCGCGGCCAGCGTCGGCGGCACCCCGCCCGCGCGCAGCGCCGACGCCGCTGCCAGCGGATCGCCGCCGGCCAGCCCGGCCGCCGCCGTGAGCGCGGCCGACCCCTCGGGGGTACGCAGCGCCGCCAGCTGATCGAGATCCACCCGGTCATTGTCCGGGTCGACCCGAAAATCAAGGCTGGCGGGGCGCGACGCGCTGGCACTCTCCTTGACGGAGTGCTAGCCACGGAATAACCTGCGATTAGCACTCTCACCCTGAGGGTGCCAGCTTCCGGGTCTCGCGACCCGGGTGCGCACGCCAGGCGGACCGGCACCCGCGACGACGGCCCCGCCCGGTGGCATGAGGCAATTGACGCTGGTCGGCCCCGCCGGCCAGCAACGAAACCAGTACCCCAGGAGGGTATGCCCGTGACTACCGCGACCAAGGTTGCGATCAAGCCGCTCGAGGACCGCATCGTGGTCCAGGCGAACGAGGCTGAGACCACCACGGCGTCGGGCATCGTGATCCCCGACACCGCCAAGGAGAAGCCGCAGGAGGGCACTGTCCTCGCTGTGGGCCCGGGCCGCGTCGACGACAACGGCAACCGCGTTCCGGTTGACGTCAAGGTCGGCGACACCGTCCTTTACTCGAAGTACGGCGGCACCGAGGTCAAGTACGCCGGCGAGGAGTACCTGGTGCTCTCCGCCCGCGACGTCCTCGCGGTCATCGAGAAGTAAGCAACCGATCAGTGACATTGCCCCGGTCCGGCTCGCCGGGCCGGGGCAATGGCGCTTCGAAGGGACATATATGGCGAAGATTCTGAGCTTCTCGGACGACGCCCGACACCTGCTGGAGCACGGTGTCAACGCCCTCGCGGACACGGTCAAGGTCACCCTCGGCCCGCGCGGGCGCAACGTCGTCCTGGACAAGAAATTCGGTGCGCCGACGATCACCAACGATGGTGTGACCATCGCCAAGGAGATCGAGCTCACCAACCCGTACGAGAACCTTGGCGCGCAGCTGGTCAAGGAGGTGGCGACCAAGACCAACGACGTCGCCGGCGACGGGACCACCACCGCGACCGTGCTGGCCCAGGCGATGGTTCGCGAGGGTCTGCGCAACGTGACCGCCGGGACCAACCCGGCCGGCCTCAAGCGGGGCATCGACGCGGCGGCCATGAAGGTCTCCGAGGCGCTGCTCGGCCGTGCCGCAGAGGTCACCAGCAAGGAGTCGATCGCGAACGTGGCGACGATCTCCGCGCAGGACGCCACGATCGGCGATCTGATCGCCGAGGCGATGGAGCGGGTCGGCCGCGACGGTGTCATCACCGTCGAGGAAGGCTCGACGCTCACCACCGAGCTGGAAGTGACCGAGGGTCTCCAGTTCGACAAGGGCTTCATCTCGCCGAACTTCGTCACCGACCTGGAGGGTCAGGAGTCCGTCCTTGAGGACGCGTACATCCTGGTCACCACCCAGAAGATCTCGGCGATCGAGGAGCTGCTGCCGCTGCTGGAGAAGGTCCTGCAGAACAGCAAGCCCCTGCTGATCATCGCCGAGGACGTGGACGGCCAGGCGCTCTCCACCCTGGTGGTCAACTCGCTGCGCAAGACCCTCAAGGTCTGCGCGGTCAAGGCCCCGGGCTTCGGTGACCGGCGCAAGGCGATGCTCCAGGACATCGCGATCTCCACGGGCGCCGAGCTGGTCGCCCCGGAGCTGGGCTACAAGATCGACCAGGTCGGCCTGGAGGTGCTCGGCACCGCTCGGCGCGTCGTGGTCGACAAGGAGAACACCACGATCGTCGACGGCGGCGGCCAGAAGGCCGACGTCGACGACCGGGTGTCCCAGATCCGCAAGGAGATCGAGGCCTCCGACTCCGACTGGGACCGGGAGAAGCTGGCCGAGCGGCTGGCGAAGCTCTCCGGTGGCATCGCCGTCATCAAGGCTGGTGCGGCCACCGAGGTCGAGATGAAGGAACGCAAGCACCGCATCGAGGACGCCATCGCGGCGACCAAGGCTGCGGTCGAGGAGGGCACCGTGCCCGGCGGCGGCGCCGCCCTGGTGCAGATCCGCTCGGTCCTCGACGACGACCTGGGCTTCACCGGTGACGAGAAGGTCGGCGTCTCGGTCGTGCGCAAGGCGCTCGTCGAGCCGCTGCGCTGGATCGCGCAGAACGCCGGTCACGACGGCTACGTCGTAACCCAGAAGGTCGCCGACCTGGAGTGGGGCAACGGCCTCGACGCTGCCAAGGGCGAGTACGTCGACCTGGTCAAGGCCGGCATCATCGACCCGGTGAAGGTGACCCGCAACGCGGTCACCAACGCCGCCTCGATCGCGGGTCTCCTGCTCACCACGGAAAGCCTCGTGGTGGAGAAGCCGGAGCAGGCCGAACCGGCCGCCGCCGGCGGCCACGGCCACGGCCACCAGCACGGCCCGGGCTTCTGATCCGGTAGCGACACCCGTTCCGGGGCACACCGTCGTACGGCGGGGTGCCCCGGCTCGTTTGGCCGATCATTACCGGACGCTGACGTTGTTGGCGACCGAGCGAGATGATCGCGCACACTGGGCCGATGAGCACCACGTCGCGGCGCTACGCCGCGCTGGCCGGAGTGACCGCCGCCGCCGTCGCGATCGGGATCGCCGAACCGGTGGCAGTGCTGACCGGCCCCCGGTCGGCGCCCCTGGTCGCGGTCGGCGGGGTGGTCGTCGACGCCGTCCCCGAGTCGTTGAAGCAGTTCGCCATCGACGTCTTCGGCACCGCCGACAAGATCGCTCTGCTGGTTGGCACGGCCCTGCTGCTCGGAGCGTTCGCCGCGCTGTTCGGCGTGCTGGCGGTCCGCCGGCTGGCACTCGGCCTGGCCGGCATCGCCGCGTTCGGCGCGATCGGCGTGGCCGCCGCACTGACCCGTCCCGGCGCGGACGCCGCCGACGCACTGCCGTCGCTGGTCGGCGGCGGTCTCGGTGCCCTGGTGCTCTGGCTGTTCATCGCCGGACCGTTCGAGCTGGACCCCTGGCCCTGGTCACCACCCCTGCCGGCCGCGCCCACCGCCGCGTCGGTGTCGCCCGCCGGCCCGATGCCAGAGTCGCCGGCCGAGCCGCTCACCCCGGCTGAGCCGCCGGGGGCGGGCACGATCGAGCCGGCCGGGTCTGCGGCAGTCGACCCGGAGTCGCGGCGGAGGTTCCTCACCGGCAGCGGGGTGCTGCTGGGCACTGCCGTGGTGGCCGGTCTCGGTGGGCGATGGCTCGCCGGGCGGCGCGGGGTCTCCGCCGCCCGGGACGCGATCCGGCTGCCCGCGCCGGTCGCCCCCGCGCCGGCCGTGCCGGCGGGCGCGGACCTCTCGCTGACACAGCTCGCGCCCTACGTCAGCTCGAACTTCGGGTTCTACCGGATCGACACCGCGCTGGTGGTGCCCCAGGTGGACCCGGACACCTGGCGGCTGCGGATCCACGGGCGGGTCGGCACCGAGCGCACCTACAGCTACGCGGACCTGCTGGCTCGGCCGCTGGTCGAGCGTTACGTCACGCTGGCCTGCGTCTCCAACGAGGTGGGTGGGGACCTGATCGGCAACGCCCGCTGGCTCGGCGTACCCCTGCGGGAACTGCTGGACGAGGTCGAGCCGGACGAGGACGCCGACCAGGTCGTCGGCCGGTCGGTCGACGGCTGGACCTGCGGCACTCCCACCGCCGCGCTGCGCGACGGGCGGGACGCGCTGCTGGCGGTCGGCATGAACGGCGAGCCGTTGCCGGTCGAGCACGGCTTCCCGGTCCGGATGGTGGTGCCCGGCCTCTACGGCTACGTGTCGGCCTGCAAGTGGGTGACCGAGCTGGAGCTGACCCGGTTCGCCGACTTCGACGCGTACTGGGTGCCGCGCGGCTGGTCCGCCCAGGGGCCGATCAAGACGCAGTCGCGGATCGACACACCCCGGGGGCGCAACCGGCTGACCACCGGGCCGGTGACCGTCGCTGGCGTGGCCTGGGCGCAGCACCGGGGCATCCGCCGGGTCGAGGTACGCGTCGACGGCGGCGAGTGGCAGCAGGCAGAGCTGGCCCCGACCGTGTCGGTGGACACCTGGGTGCAGTGGTCCTGGCGCTGGGACGCCACGCCGGGCGAGCACCAGCTCCAGGTTCGGGCGACAGACGCGACCGGCGAAACCCAGACCGAGCGTACGCAGGGCGTCGTCCCGGACGGCGCCACCGGCTGGCACACGGTCACCGTCACCGTTCGCTGACCCACCGAGCCGGACGGCCTCTGCTGCCGGGGATCCCCCGCCCACTGCGTGGGGCAGCGCCGGTCGTCCGGCTGAGCGGCGGTACGCCGGCTGTGGAGATCTTGGACAGTTTCCGTGCGCGGGTGACGGAAACTGTCCAAGATCTCCACGGGTCTGCGGCCTATGGACGAAACGTCGCTGGCCGGCACCCCCGGGGTGGGGGGTGCCGGCCAGCGGTCGGTGTCGTGCGGTGGTGTTGCGGTGGGTCAGCTGTTCCAGTGCTGGGCGACGAGGTCGGCGGCCTGCTGCTCCCACTGGGCGTAGGCGTCGGGGTAGGCGGAGACCTGGACGGTCTGTGCGGCCTTGGTCAGGGGCATGTCCTGCCACCCGTCGACCTGCTTCAGGCCCTTGAGGAACGCGGTGGTGGAGTACTCGGGGTTGGTGATCTGCTCCGGGGTACCCCAACCACTGGACGGGCGCTGCTGGAACAGGCCCAGCGAGTCGTGGTCGTTGCGGTCGCCGAGGTGGCCCAGGTTCTCCAGCTTCGACTCCTGGAAACTCGTGGCGATGGAGATGACCGCGGCCCGTTCGGGCAGGCCGGCCTTCTTCGTGGCGGCGATGATCGCCTTGACGTTCGCGATCTGCTCGTCGTTGAGCGGGATGCGGGACTGCTCGCCCTGCGGCTTGGCCGTCTGCACGGCGACGGCGGCGGGCTTGGCGTCGACCGGGTTGGCGTGGGCGGCGATCGGGCCGGCGAAGACACCACCGGCGAACGCGAGACCAGCAACGGACAGCATGCTCTTACGGATGATCGTGTTCATGAGGATTTAGCTCCTTCGGGGGTAAGGACACCCGTTTACCGATGGGGGTCGGTGGTGTGCGGGTGTGAGCACCTCGTCCGGCGCCGCATGTACAAGGGGGGGGAAAGGGTCTGCGGGGTGGGCGCCTACGGTGGCTCGGCGTCCGGGGGTCGGCGACCTACGAGCGGAGAGCTCGTGGCGCCGGGGTCAGGTGTAACGACCGGGGGGCCGGGGTCATTCCGGGGGCGGCCCATCCAACGGCACCCTCGTGGAGGCGGTGGCCGGGTGGTCGTTCGCGGGGACTGCAACGACCGGGCGGGGCCCAGCATTCCAACTCGGGCGGGGCCGTCCAACCCCGGGGGCGGGGTGGTGGGCCGGTGGTGCTGCGATCGTCAGGGTATGTAACGACCCTGCGCCCGCCATGATTCCGGCCCACGGGTGCGACCGGTCACAACCCCGAGACACCCATTACCGGATAAACTGCCCACGCAACCGCACGTCGGCGGCTCCGAATCACCCGATCCCGGGCACGATTCGCTCGTCTTCACGGATGTCGGGGCATCCGCGACGCCCCGACACCCCGACGGCGCCGATCTGGTGTGATCGTCGATCTTGCTCGGGACATGCTGAACCGCGCCTCCGGTCGGGGAGCACGGTTCAGCGGATGTCAGCGGATTTGTCGGGTCAGGCGACGTTGCGTTGGGCCGGGACGGTCGACTTGTGCGGGCGGCCCAGTCGGGCCTCCAGCCGCGTGACGTCGACCCGGGCATGCCGGCGGTCCGCCAGGTCCTCCCAGCCGACGGCGAGCAGCCGCAGCCGCTCCGACTCGCTGAAGCCGCCCCACACGCCGTATGGCTCGCGGACCGACAGCGCGTGCGCGGCGCATTCGGCCCGGACCGGACAGGCGCGACAAACCGACTTGGCGGCGGATTCGCGACGCAGTCGGGAGGAGCCCCGCTCGCCGTCGGGGTGGAAGAACTGGGCGCTGTCCCGCCCTCGGCAGGCACCGAGCCGCTGCCAGTCCCAGAGATCGACGATGGGTCCGGGCAGTCTGCGTACGTTCGACATCAGCACCCCTCCTCCCGCGCGGCTCCGCGAGAATCCTTGTGGCCGGCATCCGGGCGGCGGGCCGCGCAGGCGCACCGTTCCCGGCCTGGAGGTCCCGGTACCCGGCTTGTCGCCGATTCACACGTCTGTGATCGAAAAGGCCCGAGAGATCGCGGCTTTTGTCCGACCTGTCGGAAAAGTTCGAAGGATTGCCGGGAACCCCCTCCCCAGCCGACCCCGTCATGGTCTGCTCGTTGGCGGAGAGGAGACCACAGTGCGTACCGTTCTTGTGTGCGTTCGGACACCACTCGCGGCCCAGCACCTTACTTCTGCTGCCGCGCGGCTGGGGTTGTCCGCAATCGTTCGTACCGCCGTCTCCGATCCTGAGGTGATGCTGCGGTTGGCCGAGCGACCGGCCGACGTCGTGCTGGCCGACACGGCCCTGACCCGGCCGGACAGCGCCGGCTTCGTCCGTCGGGTGTTGGCCCGTGCACCGCAGGCCGCGGTGCTGCTGCTCGGCACCGAGGAGTCCGAGGCCGCGGCGGCCACCATCAGCGCCGGTGCCCGTGGTCTCATCCAGAATGTCGACCACGACCTGACCAGCGCGGTGGCCAAGGCTCTGCTGCTGCTCACCGCACCCGGCCGGGCCTCCCGACAGCGGATCACCGATCCGGCCCGGGACGCTGCGGCGGTGGGCGGTTCCGGTCGTTCCGGGCCGTCGCCGCGTGGCTCCGGCGACCCCGGCTGGGCGGCCAAGCCCGGCGAGGGGCCGGCGGGTGTGCCGTCGGTGCCGGTGCAGCGGGGTGACGACGAGGCTGAGTCAGCGACCGGCGAGTCGGCAACCGACCAGACCGACCCGACCCGGCCCGCCCCGAACACCCGGCCCACCCGGGCGTCGGTCGGGCTCACCGAGCGTGAGCTTCAGGTGCTGCTCGGGATGGCCGAGGGAAAGAGCAACGCGGAGATCGGCCGGGAGTTGTTCGTCTCGGAGGACACCGTCAAGACGCACGCCCGCCGGTTGTTCCGCAAGCTTGGCGCCCGGGACCGGGCGCACGCGGTGGCAGCTGGTTTCCGCGCCGGCCTGGTCGCCTGAGCACCCGCCGCCCACGATCGTCACGAGGTGGCGGTCGGGGCGTCCGGCTCGTCGTCGGTGCCCTCGGTCAGGGTGTCGTGCACCCCGTCCGCGTAACCACGGGCGTAGTCCCAGGTCACGTAGTGGTCCGGGTCGGGGTCGTACGCGGGCTCGTGCACCCGGGGGCGACCCGAGTTGAGCAGGTGCCGAAGGTTGCCCCGGAGCAGGTCCCAGTCGAAGTAGTGCGGCTCCCGGCAGTCCTCGCATTCGATCACCAGCCCACGGACCCCGATCGGGGCCAGCAGCGCCTGGTAGATCTCCAGGTCGGCCAGGTCTTCCAACACATCCTGCCGCTCGACGTCGGTCAGCGGATCCGGCGTCGCGTCATCGCCCGGGTCATCCAGACCCGCAGTCGGATCGGCCGGGTCGCCGTTGAACGGGTCGATGGGCTCGTCGTGCACCCCCTCACCGTAGACCCAACGCGGCGTGGACGTCCGCCCCCGGGCCTCGCGCCGGGCCGGCCCGCCACGGACGGGTAGCCCAGCTAACTAGGTACGATGAAGCGACGTGCCGGCACCGTGGCGCGCTCCGGTGCCCGCCCGCGCCACCTCGCTGAAGCCCATCCGAGCAGCTCAGGGGAGCAATCGTGGAAAATTCGCCCAGCACCGATCTTCCGGGCGGCGTCGAGCGCGCCGACCTGGGCGGCCACCTGCCCGAGCTGCCGGCTGGCTCTGCCCGGGTGGTTCCGCTGGGGCTCACCTTCGACGACGTGCTGCTGCAGCCGGGCGAGTCGGACGTGGTGCCCAGCCGGGTCAACACCCGGACGAAGCTCACCCGCAACGTCGAGTTGTCCATTCCGCTGCTGTCCAGCGCGATGGACACGGTGACCGAGGCCCGGATGGCGATCGCCATGGCCCGCCAGGGCGGCATCGGCGTGTTGCACCGCAACCTCTCCATGGAGGACCAGGCGCTCCAGGTCGACCTGGTCAAGCGCTCCGAGTCCGGCATGATCACCAACCCGGTGACCGCCAACCCGGACGACACGCTGCGCGAGGTCGACGAGCTGTGCGGGCGTTACCGCATCTCCGGCGTGCCGGTGGTGGACGGCGACGGCCAGCTGGTCGGGATCGTCACCAACCGGGACATGCGCTTTGTCTCCGAGCCGGACACCCCGGTCCGCGAGATCATGACCCACACCCCGCTGATCACCGCCCGGGTCGGGGTGAGCAAGGACGACGCACTGGCCCTGCTGCGCCAGCACAAGGTCGAGAAGCTGCCGATCGTCGACGACTCGGGCCGGCTGCGCGGCCTGATCACCGTCAAGGACTTCACCAAGAGCGAGCAGTACCCGGACGCCAGCAAGGACGACGCCGGCCGACTCCGGGTCGCCGCCGCCATCGGTGTCGGCGAGGACGCCTACAAGCGGGCCCGCGCCCTGGTCGACGCGGGCGTCGACGTGCTGATCGTGGACACTGCGCACGGCCACCAGCGGGCCGTTCTGGACATGGTCCGCCGGCTCAAGTCCGACGTCACGATCGACATCATGGGTGGCAACGTGGCCACGTACGCCGGCGCGAAGGCGCTGGTCGACGCCGGCGCCGACGGCGTCAAGGTGGGCGTGGGGCCGGGGGCGATCTGCACCACCCGCATCGTCGCCGGGGTCGGCGTGCCGCAGGTGACCGCGATCATGGAGGCGGCCCGGGCCGCCCGCCCGGCCGGCGTGCCGGTCATCGGCGACGGCGGAATCCAGTATTCGGGCGACATCGCCAAGGCCCTGGTGGCCGGCGCCGACACGGTGATGCTCGGCAGCCTGCTGGCCGGCTGCGAGGAGAGCCCCGGCGAGCTGATCTTCGTCAACGGCAAGCAGTACAAGGCGTACCGCGGGATGGGGTCGCTCGGCGCGATGCAGTCCCGGGGCCAGGCCAAGTCGTACAGCAAGGACCGCTACTTCCAGCAGGACGTGCTCAGCGACGACAAGCTGGTGCCGGAGGGTGTGGAAGGTCAGGTGCCCTACCGGGGGCCGCTGTCCCGGGTGGCCCACCAGCTGGTCGGCGGGCTGCGACTGGCCATGGGGTACGCCGGTGCGGAGAACATCCCGGATCTGCACCACCGGGGCCAGCTCATCCGGATCACGGCGGCCGGGCTGAAGGAGAGCCACCCGCACGACATCCAGATGACCGTCGAGGCGCCCAACTACCACACCCGCTGACCCACCACCCCCAACCACCTGGAGTCCCCATGCGTGACGTGGTCGAGATCGGGCTGGGCAAGACCGCGCAGCGCGGCTACCACCTGGACGACATCGCCATCGTGCCGAGCCGCCGCACCAGGGACGTCGATGACGTCTCCACCTCGTGGCAGCTCGACGCGTACCCGTTCGGCATTCCGTGCGTCGGCCACCCCTCCGACGCCACCATGAGTCCGTCGTCGGCGGTGCGGCTCGGTCAGCTCGGCGGTCTCGGCGTGCTCAACGTCGAAGGGCTCTGGACCCGCTACGAGAACCCGACCAAGGTGCTCGACGAGCTGGCCAGCCTCGACGAGGAGGCCCGCGCCACCAAGCGCCTCCAAGAGGTGTACGCCGAGCCGATCCGCCCGGACCTGATCGCTGAGCGGGTACGCGAGCTGCGCGCCGGTGGCGGCACGGTGGCGGTGCGGGTCTCCCCACAGCACACCCTGGCGCTGGCCCCGGTGATCCTGGACGCCGGGGTGGACATCCTGGTCATCCAGGGCACCATCGTCTCGGCCGAGCACGTGTCGACCACTGACGAGCCGCTGAACCTCAAGGAGTTCATCGCCGACCTCGACCTGCCGGTGATCGTCGGCGGCTGCACGGACTACAAGACCGCTCTGCACCTGATGCGCACCGGCGCGGCCGGTGTGATCGTGGGCATCGGTGGCGACGAGTGGTCGACGACCGAGTCGGTGCTGGGCATCCGGGTGCCGATGGCCACCGCGATCGCCGACGCCGCGGCGGCCCGTCGTGACTACCTCGATGAGACGGGTGGCCGGTACGTGCACCTGATTGCCGACGGTGACATCCAGACCTCGGGCGACATCGCCAAGGCGCTCGGCTGCGGCGCGGACGCGGTGATGCTCGGTGAGCCGCTGTCGCTCTGCGACGAGGCACCCGCCGGTGGTGCCTGGTGGCACTCGGCGGCGAGCCACCCGTCGCTGCCCCGAGGTGCCTTCGAGGTTGCCGGTGAGCCGCTCGGGTCGATGGAGCAGCTGCTCTTCGGCCCGGCCGACGAGGCCGACGGTCAGCTCAACCTGTTCGGTGGGCTGCGGCGGGCGATGGCCAAGTGCGGTTACCGCGACCTGAAGGAGTTCCAGAAGGTCGGCCTGGTCCTCGACCGCTGACCTGTCCGTCAGACGCCGGAAGGCCGGCCCCGCATGGTGCGGGGCCGGCCTTCGTCGTACCGGGAGTGTCAGCCCTCGGTGAACTCCACCCAGTTCAGGTTGCCCAAACCGCTGGTCGGGCCGCCGGGTACGGTGCGGTAGACCAGGTAGAGCCGGTGCGCTCCGGCCGGGTGGTCCACCGGCACCGCGGTGCTGGTGAAGGCCGCGTTGCCGGCCGTCGCGTTCAGGGTCGCCGTGGCGACGACCGGGCCGGTCGGCGAGTCGAGTCGCAGCTCCACCGCCGCCCGTGGGGTGCCGGCGGTGGTGGCCGACCCGCCGGAGTGCCGCAACGTCACCGTGGACACCCCACCCAGGTTGATCGGGTCGAACGCGATGTGGTCGCCCGGGTCGATCGCGTTGACGTGCTGCCCGCCGCCGGTGTCGCCGGTGGTGGCCACCTCGACGCCCTGCTTCACCTGGGCGTTCTCGGCCTGCTGTCGGGGCGTCTGGATGATCGCCTGGCCGACCGTGGTGATCGGAGCCTGGCCGCCGCCGCCCAGGTCGGTGTACGAGGCGCTGATCCCGCCGTACAGGTATCCGCCGGCGTGATCACCGCCGTCGGCCGGGGTGGCGAGGGTGCCGGTGCAGCCGGTGGTGGAGCTGTCCGGGTGGCCGTGGCTGTCGTGGCCGAGGACGAACGTCACGGTCACCCGTGCGCAGTCCACCGGCCCGTCCTCAGGGTCGGTCACCGTGACGGTGAACGGCACGCTCTCACCCCAGGTGAAGAAGCTGCCGCTCACCGGGGAGGTGACGGTCACCGTGGGTGCGGTGTTACCGACCACGATCTCCTTGGTGAGCACCGCCGTCTTCCCGCTGGAGTCCGTCACCGTCAGCTTGGCGGTGTACGTCCCGTTCGCCGTGTAGGTGAACGACGGGTTGGGGTCGGCCGAGTCGACCGTGCCGTCGCTGGTGAAGTCCCAGGCGTACGAGATGGACTCGCCCGGGTCCGGGTCGTAACTGCCGGCCGAGGAGAACCGCACGGTCAGCGGTGCCGTGCCCGAGGTCGGGGTGGCGTCGAGCTTCGCCACCGGCGACCGCGTGCCCTTGACGTACCGGATCACCGACAGTTGCGCGTCCGGGTTGGCCCGGAAGAAGCCGTCGCCGTATTCCAGCAGGTAGAGCGAGCCGTCCGGGCCGAACTCCATGTCCATCGGGTTGTCGAAGACGACGCCTGGCAGGAACTGCTCGACCCCGGTCAGGTTGCCCCGGCCGTCGGTCCGCATCATGAAGATCTTGTCCCGGGTGAACTCACCGAACACCACCGCGTTCTGGTAGTACTCGGGGAACTTCACCTCGGAGGTCGACGCCCGGTCGTACGAGTAGATCGGGCCGCCCATCGGGCCGACGCCGCCGGTGCCGATC
Source organism: Micromonospora sp. NBC_01638 (assembly GCF_045209745.1). NCBI lineage: Bacteria > Bacillati > Actinomycetota > Actinomycetes > Micromonosporales > Micromonosporaceae > Micromonospora > Micromonospora sp. NBC_01638. Next base: position 1,419,259 of record NZ_CP109273.1, on the reverse strand, counting down.
ACCGGCCACTTGAAGTCGCAGCCAACCGGCGGGGTCTCCAGGTAGGACCCGGCACACGGGGTGCGCGCGTCGAAGGTGTACCAGAACTGCGGCTGCTCGACCTTCGGCAGCACCCGCAGGCCGGTGTTGCGCGGCGAGTTGTTGACCGGTGCGCCGCAGTTGAACGGTGCGCCGGAGGTCCGGGTGACGAAGTCGAAGTCGATGTACGGCAGGCTCGGCGAGTAGCAGTACGGCCAGCCGTAGTTGCCGGCCTTGTTGGTGGCGAACCAGCGACCGGCGCCGTCCGGCCCGCGGGTGGCGCTGGGGACGCGGGAGTCCGGCGAGTAGTCGCCAACGTAGACCATGCCCCCGGCGTCCACGTCGTACCGGAACGGGTTGCGCAGCCCCATCAGGAAGATCTCCGGCCGGGTCTTCCCGGCGGTGTCCCGCTCCTCGGGGAAGAGGTTGCCCTTCGGGACGGTGTACGTGCCGTTGGCCCGCACCTTGATTCGTAGCAGCTTGCCGCGCAGGTCGTTGGTGTTGGCGGCGGAGCGCTGCGCGTCGTAGCCGGGGCCCTGGGTCGGCGACTCGTTGATCGGGGTGTAGCCGTCGGAGCCGCCGGCGTTGGTGTCGTCCCCGGTGATCAGGTAGAGCAGGCCCTTACCGTCGAACTTGATCTCGCCGGCCACGTGGCAGCAGATGCCGCGGTCCACGTCGACTCGGAGGATCTGCTGTTCGGTGCTCATGTCCAGGTGCGGGGTGGGGGAGTCCACCAGCTTGACCCGGGAGAGCTGGTTGTAGCCCTTGAACTTGTCCCACACGGTCGGGTCGGTGGAGGTGGCCGGTGCGTCGCCCTCGTTGACGCCCGGGGTGGCCGGGTCGTCGATCGGGGTGTTCAGCTTCGGCGCGTAGTAGATGTAGACCCACTTGTTGGTCGCGAAGTCCGGGTCGATCGCCACCGACTGGAGGCCGTCCTCGTCGTGCTGGTAGACGTCGACGGTGGTGATCACCGGGCTGGCGCCGCTGGCCGGGTCGTAGAGCCGCACCTCGCCGCCGCGGGTGTTGTGCAGCACCCGCCCGTCCGGGAGGACGGCCAGCGACATCGGCTCGCCCGGGTCGTCATTGAGGGTGACCTTCTCGTAGTTGCCGAGCACCGTGGCACCGCAGTCGCCCTCGACCACGCCGGCGGACCACTGGATGCCGCCGAGCAGGTGCTCACGGAACCTCGCCAAGCGGTACGTCTCGATGCTGTGCCCGAGGCCGGTGTAGAAGGAGCGCCCGCCCTGGTGGTCCTTGCACCAGGTGATCGGGTGGTCGTATCCCATCGCGCCGCCGGTGTAGGTCTGCTCGTCCACCGTGGCCAGCACGTGCGAGGTACCCCGGACGTTGCGGTTGAAGCTGTACCACTCCTCGGTGAGGGTGAGCGTGCGCGGCAGCGTCTCGGTGGCCGGGTGGGCCCGGTCGGCGACGTCCACCACGCCACGGACGACCGGTGAGGCGCCGGCCACCTTCGCACCGACCAGGTCCTGGTAGAAGGTCCAGTCCGGCTCGGTCTCCGCCGCCGCGTGCACACCCACGTAACCGCCGCCAGCCTTGACGTACGCCTCGAAGGCCGCCTCCTGGCTGGCGTTGAGCACGTCGCCGGTGGTGTTGAGGAAGACCACCGCACGGTACTTCGCCAGCTCGGCGGCGGTGAACACGGCGGCGTCGCGGCTCACCGTGACGGTGAAGTGGTTTGCCTTGGCCAGCTTCTGGATGGTGTCGACACCGTCGGTAATGGACGCCCGGCGCTCACCGGCGGTCTTCGTGAACACCAGCACCCGGTAGGTCTGCGGGGCGCGGGCGGTGGAGCGGAGTGCGGCCGGGCCGTTCTCCACGACGGTGGGCGCGGTCCGGGCCACGTCGTCGGTCGGTGCGGCGTTGGCGGGGACGGCGGAGGTGAGGGGGATGGTGAGGATGAGTCCAGCGGCGAGGGCGAGCCATCGTCGTCCGGTCGGTCGGGTCATCGTTGCTCCGGTGCTCGGCAGGCGCACGGCATCCCCGGCCTGTTCGGGCCGGCAGCGCGACTGCGTGGGGGATGGACCGGGGTGCGTCCCGTCGCCGTACGGGAGGCGCGGGGTGATCGGGCCGGTGGTCGGTCAGGCCCGTCACCGGCCGGCGGCGTCGCCGGCGGGGTGGGGCGCGGCCGGCGTCGGACGGACGCCGGCCGCGCCGGAGGTCACTTCTTGAGGTAGATGGTCAGGTCCGACATGTTGCGGTAGCTGGTCGCCGCGAAGTCGAGCGACTGGCCCCGGTTGGCGGTGCCGCCGGGGGCGGTGTCCATCTCCCAGTTGGCGTGGTGGAAGTCCGGCTCGCCGATGGTCTGGAAGAACTGCTGGAAGTTGAGGTCGCCCTCGCCCAGCGGGGTCATCTGGTGGCCGTTGGGCACGTTGGTGTCCCGGTCGCCGTCCTTGGCGTGGAAGAGCGGGAACCGGGTGGTCCGGTCGGCCACGTTGAGGATCGGGTCGAACAGGTCGGTCTGCTCGCGGCCGGCCGGGTCGACGTACTTCTGGTGCTTGTAGCGGGCCACGTAGCCCCAGTAGATGTCGAACTCGAAGAAGACGTACCGGGGGTCGGTCTTGCCGAAGAAGTACTCCAGCCGCCGGATGCCGGAGGATCGGGTGGGGCGGCCCTGCGCGTCGAGCGGTCCGGAGTCGAGCAGGAAGCTGTACGCGACGTCGTGGTTGTGCGTGTAGAGCCGCATCCCCCGGGCTCGGGCCTGCCGGCCCAGCTCGTTCCAGGTGTCGGCGGCGGCGTCCCAGTCGGCCCGGTACGCGCTGTTGGTCGGGTCGCTGCCGGTGCCGATGTTCTTCATGCCGAGTTCCTCGGCGATGTCCAGCTGCTGCTGGAAGGTGTCCGCCCGGATCGTGGCGTGGGTGCCGTTGGCGACCAGACCGTTGTCGTCGAGGATCTTGCGGATCTCGCGCGGGGTGATCTGCCGGCCGAGGATCTCGTTGCTCTGGGTGTAGCCGGCGAACTCGATCTCCTTGTAGCCGATCTCGGCGAGTCGGGCGAGGACGCGCTCGAAGCCGTACGGCACGCCGCTGTCGTCGGGCGCGGCGGAGATCCGGTCCCGGACGCTGTAGAGGATGATGCCGCGGTTGTTGGTTGGGATCAGCGGTTCGACCCGCAGCTTGCTCTTCCCCTTGTCCTTGGGGTCAGCGAGCGCGGGGGTGCCGGTGGCGAGGATCGGCAGGCCGGCTGCGCCGAGCGCGGCGGCGGCGCCGGCGGAGGCGGCGAGAAGGGACCGGCGGCTGAGCCGGCCGGTGGGGGAGGCGTCGGGTGCGGTGTGGTTTGACATGGTTCCACCTTTCGCGACGGCGCTAGCCGTCGATGACGATCAGCAGAGGTGCGACGAGGGTCCGGTCGCGGGGGGCGCCGCCGAACGCCCGTTGCGCGTATTGGGCCAGGGCGCAGGTGTGCCGTCCCGGCCGTGATCGGCTTGAATGTTCCGAGCACGTTACATCTTGGAGACAGACACTAACGTCGGCTTAAGGCAAAAGAAAGTGTCAATCAACGGCTACTTTTGTTTGTTTCAACGAAAGTTACTGATGATCGTCGATTCGGGGCGCGCGGTGAGCGGCGCTGACTACGCTCGTCCTGACCGGGACCGCAGGAGGAGTGTGCATGGCCCTGACCGGACGGACACCGGTCAGCCGTCGACTGGCCGCCACGGCCACCGCGCTGACCTGCGTCATCGGCCTGTTCGTGGTCGGTTGCACGGGCGACGACAGCGACGGGTTCCGGCCCGGAGCGGCCGACGCTGGGGACCCGTACGTGCCGGGGCACGGCAACGGCGGCTACGACGTCAGCCACTATGGCCTGGACGTCCGCTACGACCCGTCGACCGACCGGCTGACCGGTCGAGCCGTCATCACGGCCACGACCACCCAGGACCTGTCCCGGTTCAATCTCGACCTGGCCGGCCTGGATGTCAGCGCCGTCACCGTCGGTGACGCACGGGCCGACCACCGTCGCCACGACGGCGAGTTGGTGGTGACCCCGCGCGACAAGCTCCCGCGCGGCCGGCAGTTCACCGTGACGGTCGACTACGCGGGCGTACCCGCCCCCGTCGTCGACGAGTCGTTGGGCAGCGGCGGCTTCCTGCACACCACCGACGGCGCGGTCGCGCTCGGCCAACCCGACTCGGCCGCCACCTGGTTCCCGGTCAACGACCATCCGTCGGACAAGGCGAGCTACGACCTGGCGGTGACCGTCCCGGACGGCCTGGCCGCACTGAGCAACGGGGTGCCCGGGCCGAAGAGCAGCGCCGACGGCTGGACCACCTGGCGCTGGTCGGAGCGCGCCCCGATGGCCAGCTACCTGAGCATGCTGGTGATCGGTGACTACCGGGTGGAAACTGGCACTCATGCTGGCCGGCCGATGGTCACGGCGGTGGCGGCGAGCCTGCCGCCGGCCGGCGGCGCGGCCAGCTCACTGGCCCGCACCGGTGCTATCGCGGACTTCCTGGCCAGCCGCTTCGGCCCGTATCCGTTCGACTCCTACGGCGGGATCGTCATCGCCGACGACCGGATCGGGTACGCGCTGGAAACCCAGTCCCGCCCGGTCTACGGGCCCGCCTTCTTCGCGGACGACCGGCCCAACCCGGGCGTCGTCGCGCACGAGCTGGCCCACCAGTGGTTCGGCGACAGCGTGTCACTGAGCAGGTGGAGCGACATCTGGCTCAACGAGGGCTTCGCCAGCTACGCCGAGTGGCTGTGGGAGGAGCACGACGGCGGCCGGACCGCCCAGCGCAACTTCGAGATCCAGTACGCCGCGACGGACTGGTCGCAGCCATCGGTCGAGCCGGGCCGAAAGCAGATGTTCGGCACGGCCGTCTACAAGCGCGGGGCGCTCGCCGTGCACGCGTTGCGCCGGACCGTCGGCGACGACAAGTTCTTCCGCATCCTGCGCACCTGGACCACCGAGCGGGCGGCGGGTAACGCGACCACCTCGGACCTCGTCGCGCTGGCCGAGCGGGTGGCGGACCGGCAGTTGCGCCCACTCTTCGACGCCTGGTTGGTGGGTGGGTCAGCTCCCACACTGCCGTGACGAGTCGTGCTGGCCGGTCGATATGCTCCCGCCTGCGAACGGCGGGGAGCAGCCCGTTCGCGCGGAGCGGCGTACGCCGCCACCGCCACCGTACGGGGAGGGTGTGGGATGCGGGTGACGCGGCACGGACTGCGGATGGGCGCCGGTCTGCTGGTGACCGGGGCACTCGCACTGTCCGGATGCGACTCGACGGCCCCGGAGGCGGGGCCGCCACCGAGCGCGTCCGCCACACCGCAGCGGACGTTCACCGCGGGCGCGGCGGGGGTCGGCGACGCCTACTTCCCGACCTACGGCAACGGCGGCTACGACGTCGGGCGATACACGGTCAAGGTGCGCTACGACCCGGCAAAGGACCACTTGACCGGTACGACCACCGTGCAGGCCACCGCGACGGCGGACCTGTCGACGTTCAACCTCGACCTGGCCGGCCTGACCGTCACCGCGGTCACTGTGGACGGCGGACCGGCAATCCACACTCGGGAGCGCAACGAGCTGGTTATCAAGCCGGCCTCCGGCCTGATCAACGGCAACGGGTTCGTCGCCGAGATCACCTACAAGGGGGTGCCGAAGCCGCTCAAGAACGAGACGCTCGGTGACGGCGGCTTCCTGCACACCTCCGACGGTGCCATCGCGCTGGGTCAGCCCGAGTCGGCCAGCACCTGGTTCCCGGTCAACGACCACCCGTCCGACAAGGCGGCCTACGAGTTCGAGATCACCGTTCCGGACGGCCTCACCGCGGTCAGCAACGGCGTTCCCGGCGGTAAGACCAGCACGGATGGCTGGACCACCTGGAAATGGTCGGAGAAGTCGCCGATGGCCAGCTACCTGAGCACGCTGGTGATCGGCAAGTTCCGGATCACCACTGGCCAGCACAAGGGCCGCCCGGTGTACAACGCGGTCACCACCACCGTGGCCAAGGGCGCCGCCGACGCGTCGATCGCGCAGACCGTCAAGGTGGCCGACTACCTGGAGAGCGTGTTCGGGCCGTACCCGTTCGCCGCGTACGGCGGTGTGGTGATCTCGGACAGCCGGATCGCCTACGCGTTGGAGACGCAGAGCCGCCCGGTCTACTCCGCGAGCTTCTTCCGGCAGGGCGAGAACACCGAGGTGGTCGCCCACGAGCTGGCGCACCAGTGGTTCGGTGACAGCGTCGCGCTGGCCAAGTGGGAGGACATCTGGCTCAACGAGGGCTTCGCGACGTACGCCGAGTGGCTCTGGGCCGAGCACACCAAGGAGTACACCGCCAAGGAGGCGTTCGACACCCGGTACGCCAGGGTGCCCGCGCAGGTGTGGAAGACGCCTCCGGGCAAGCCGGGGGTCGAGGAGTTGTTCAGCGAGTCGGTCTACCAGCGTGGTGCCATGACCCTGCACGCCCTACGGGTGGCCGTCGGCGACAAGGCGTTCTTCGAGATCGTCAAGACCTGGGCGGCGGAGAAGAGCAACGGCACCGCCACCACGGCCGAGTTCGTGGCCTTCGCGGAGCGCATCTCCGGCAAGCAACTCGACGCGGTCTTCGACGCCTGGCTCTACGGCACGAAAAAGCCCGCACTCCCCAAGCCGCTCTGACCGGGGTCAGTTCTTGACGACCAGGGTGGGATGGGCTGCCAGGTAGGCATCGGCGCGGCCGGCGCGGAGTTCGGTGATGAACTGCTTCCCGACAGTGGTGAGCTGTTCGCCCCGGTAGGCGCTGCCCTTGCCGACGCCGGCACCGGGCAGACTGACCAGCACGAACTTGTTCTCCGGCAAGCCGCTCAGGGCGTACGCGATATCGACGATCCGGCGCCCGCCCACGTAGACCAGCGTGTCGCCCAGCGCGGCGACCACCTGGTCGACCCGATCCGGTTGCCGGGCCAGGCCCTCATCCAGGATCTTGCGGGTCATTGCCCGGATCAGCTGCTGCTGGTGACGCTGCCGAGCGTAGTCACCGCCGGTGATGTAACGCTGCCGCGCGTAGTCCAGCGCCTGCCAGCCGTTGAGGTGCTGGGTGCCCTTCTCATAGACCTGCTGCGGCCCGGTGTACCCGCCCGGCGCGCTCTCCCGGTATTTGCCGTCCGGTCGGCGGTGCATTGAGGCGACCCGCTGATCGACGTAGATGTCCACTCCGCCCAGGGCGTTGACCAGCCGGTCGAACCCGTTGAACGTGAGCACCGCACCGGCGTCGATGCGCAGCCCGGTGTACCCGCTGACCGTGCTGCGCAGCAGTTCGTACCCCTGGGCTGTGCTCGGCTGTTTGGGTTTGCCCGGCACCCGGCTGCCGAAGCTCATCGCGTGGGTGAGCTTGGTCTTGCCGCCCTTGTAGTCAGCCTTGGGGAACGCCGGGATGTCCACCAGCAGGTCGCGCGGGAGCGAGAAGAGATACGCCCGGCCCAACCCCTTGGGCACGTGCAGCACCAGCACGGCGTCCGAGTGCGGCTCCCACCCGGGCACACTGACCCGGGTGTCCACACCGACCAGCAGCAGGTTGAGCGGGCCGGTGATGTCCGCGCCCGGCGGTGGGCCGCTGGGGCTCGGGGTGGGTGTGCCGACCGGCGACGGGGTTGGCGAGCCGGCCACCGGAGCGCTGCGGTCCGGCTTGCTGTCGCCGGTCAGCCGGGTGATCACCACCGCGCTCGCCGCGATCAACGCGACGGTGGCGAGGGCCGTCAGCCCCAGCAGCAGCCACCGTTGGCGCGGCGCCATCGACCCGAGGGTCATCTTGGATTCCTTCCACCCGTTTCCGGAACAACGCTCCGACGAGTGCTCCGGGTTGTGACCGGGGGCCCGGGTCGGTCGGCCGGTGCATGATCGCGCGAAACTGTCGCTGGCGCGAGCGCTACTGGCGGGTAATGATGCGTCCATGCGGTATGACGTGGTCGTCATCGGGTCCGGCTTCGGCGGCAGCGTCACCGCGCTCCGGCTGGCCGAAAAGGGTTACTCGGTCGCAGTGCTGGAAGCTGGCCGGCGCTTCGCCGACGACGAGTTCCCACAGACGTCCTGGCGGGCCCGCCGATTCCTCTGGGCACCGAAGCTGGGCTGCTACGGCATTCAGCGACTCACCCTGCTCCGCCCGGCCGACCGACGTTCCGGCAATGGGGTGCTGGTGCTCTCCGGCGCCGGGGTGGGCGGCGGTTCACTGGTCTACGCGAACACCCTCTACGAGCCGCTGCCGGCCTTCTACACCGACCCGCAGTGGCGGGACATCACCGACTGGCGTGACGAGTTGGCCCGCCACTACGACCAGGCGAAGCGGATGCTCGGCGTCACCACGTACCCCGTGGAGACCGGCGCGGACCGCGCCATGCGGGCGGTGGCCGAGCGGATGGGGGTGGGGCACACCTTCCACGCCACCCCGGTGGGCGTGCACATCGGCCGCCCCGGCCAGCGGGTCGCCGACCCGTACTTCGGTGGCGCCGGCCCGGAGCGCACCGGCTGCCTGCACTGCGGCTCGTGCATGACCGGCTGCCGGCACGGGGCGAAGAACACGCTGGTCAAGAACTACCTCTGGCTCGCGGAGCGGCTCGGGGTCACGGTGCACCCGCTGACCACGGTGTGCGCCGTCCGGCCGGCCGCCAACGGCGGGTACGAGGTGCACACCGAGCGCACCGGCACCTGGCTGCGCAAGGGGCGGCAGGTGATCCGCGCCGACCAGGTGGTCTTCGCTGCCGGGGCGCTCGGCACCCAACGGCTGCTGCACGCCATGCGGGCCGAGGGTGCGCTACCCGGGCTCTCGCCCCGCCTCGGCGAGCTGACCCGCACCAACTCGGAGGCGATCCTGGGCGCCTCGGTGCCACGTCAGCGGGCGCGGGCCGAGCAGCTCGACTTTTCCGTGGGAGTGGCGATCACCAGCTCGTTCCACCCCGACCCGCAGACCCACGTCGAGCCGGTCCGCTACGGGCGCGGCTCCAACGCCATGGGGCTGCTCCAGTCGCTGCTGGTCGACGGCGGCCCACACCGGGTGCGGCGCTGGCTCGGCAGCATCGTGCGGCAGCCAGGGCTGGCCGCCCGGATGCTGTCGGTGCGCGGCTGGTCGGAGCGGACGGTGATCGCCCTGGTGATGCAGTCGGTGGACAACTCGCTGACCACCCGCTGGCGGCGCGGCGCGCTCGGCCGCAGGCTGGTCACCAGCCCGGGCCACGGCACGCCGAGCCCGACCTGGATCCCGGCCGGCAACACCGCGGCCCGACTGCTCGCCGACGAGATCGGCGGCACCGCCGGCGGCTCGCTCACCGAGCCGTTCGACATCCCGATGACCGCGCACATCCTGGGCGGAGCGGTGATCGGGGCGACCCCGGCCGACGGGGTGATCGACCCCTGGCACCGGGTGTACGGCCATCCCGGGCTGCACGTTGTCGACGGTGCCGCAGTCTCGGCCAACCTCGGCGTGAACCCCTCGTTGACGATCACCGCGCAGGCGGAACGAGCGATGTCCTTCTGGCCCAACAAGGGGGAGGAGGACCCCCGGCCGGCGCTGGATACGCCGTACCGTCGGCTGACCCCCGTACCCCCGCACCACCCGGCGGTGTCGACGAACGCCCCGGGCGCGCTGCGCGGCTGAGCCCGGCTGGGTCCGGGGGCGAGCCGGTGCCGGCAGGGGCCGTGACTGTCGGTAGGCTTTGTGCACATGAGCCTGCCTCGCCCCGTCCTTGTGGTGGACTTCGGAGCCCAGTACGCCCAGCTCATCGCCCGCCGGGTCCGTGAGGCGAAGGTCTACTCCGAGATCGTGCCGCACTCGATGCCGATCGCCGAGATGCTGGCGAAGAACCCGGCCGCGATCATCCTCTCCGGTGGCCCGGCCAGCGTCTACGCGCCGGACGCACCGCAGATCGACGCGGGCCTGTTCACCGCCGACGTGCCGGTCTTCGGCATCTGCTACGGCTTCCAGGCGATGGCCCAGGCGCTCGGCGGCACGGTCACGAAGACCGGCAGCCGTGAGTACGGTGGCACGCCGCTGCGCCCCCGCCTCCTCGATCCCGGTGTGCTGCTCCGCGACCTGCCCGCGGACCTGCCGGTGTGGATGAGCCACGGCGACTGCGTCACCGAGGCGCCCGAAGGCTTCACGGTGACCGCCGAGTCGGCGGGCGCGCCGGTCGCCGCATTCGAGGACCTGACCGGGCGCCGGGCCGGCGTGCAGTTCCACCCGGAGGTCGGGCACACCGCGCACGGCCAGGAGATGCTGACCCGTTTCCTCTACGACATCGCCGGCATCGCGCCGACCTGGACGCCCGAGAACATCATCGACGAGCAGGTTGCCCGGATCCGCGCCCAGATCGGCGACAAGGAGGTCATCTGCGGTCTGTCCGGCGGGGTGGACTCGGCGGTCGCCGCCGCGCTGGTGCACAAGGCGGTCGGTGACCAGCTCACCTGCGTCTTCGTCGACCACGGCCTGCTGCGTGCCGGCGAGGCCGAGCAGGTGGAGAAGGACTACGTGGCCGCCACCGGCATCAAGCTGAAGGTGGTCGACGCGGCCGACCGGTTCCTCGGCGCGCTGGCCGAGGTGACCGACCCCGAGCAGAAGCGCAAGATCATTGGCCGGGAGTTCATCCGGGTCTTCGAGGCCGCGGCCCGCGAGATCGCCGCACACGGTGACGTGGAATTCCTGGTCCAGGGCACCCTCTACCCAGACGTGGTCGAGTCCGGCGGCGGCACCGGCACCGCCAACATCAAGAGCCACCACAACGTCGGCGGCCTGCCGGAGGACCTGAAGTTCGCGCTGGTCGAGCCGCTGCGCACGCTGTTCAAGGACGAGGTCCGCGCGCTCGGCCTGCAACTGGGCCTGCCCGAGGCGATGGTCTGGCGGCACCCGTTCCCGGGCCCCGGCCTGGCCATCCGGATCATCGGCGCGGTCAACCAGGAGCGCCTCGACCTGCTCCGCGAGGCCGACCTGATCGCCCGCGAGGAGCTGACCGCCGCCGGCCTGGACCGGGGCGTGTGGCAGTTCCCGGTGGTGCTGCTGGCCGACGTGCGCAGCGTCGGTGTGCAGGGAGACGGGCGCAGTTACGGGCATCCCGTGGTGCTGCGCCCCGTCTCCAGCGAGGACGCGATGACGGCGGACTGGTCGCGACTGCCCTACGAGGTGGTTGCCCGGATCTCCACCCGGATCACCAACGAGGTGGCTGAGGTGAACCGGGTGGTGCTGGACGTGACGAGCAAGCCACCGGGCACCATCGAGTGGGAGTGAGCGCGGCTCACGAGGCGGACGGCGGGCTCGGCGGCGTGTTGAACGGAGTCGTCGGCGGGTAGGGCTGGCTCGTCGGCGGGTAGGGCTGCGTCGGGGCGTACCCCGGCTCCAGCCCGCCTGGCGCGGGCCCGGCGGTGGGCTGCGGGCCCGTCTGCGGCGCGACGCCCGCCCCGTGCGGCCAGGCCGGCGCGCCGGTGGGCTCCTCCGGCATCAGGAACCACATGATCGGGTACGCGAACAGCGCGAGCCCGCCGGTGAGCAGGCCGCTGACCGCGAAGATCACCCGGACCAGGGTTGGGTCGACGGCGAAGTAGCGGCCAATGCCGCTGGCGACCCCCGCGACCATGCGGTCGGTGGTGGGTCGACGGAGCTGCTTGTACGGGGCGTGGGGAGTGGTGTGGGATGTCATACCCCCACAGTCCGCGCCAGTGCCCGGCCTGCCCTCGGTGACCGCCCGGATCCTTACCCTGACCAATCCCTGATCAGGGTCAGACAGTCAGGAATCCGACTCTTTTCGGTTCCGGTCACCCGGCCCGGGGAGAATTTGCTCCCGTGACCACCTTGCTGGAGCCGCTTCGTAGGATCGCGGCATACGCAGTTTGTGCTGATTCAAGAGGTCGAGTGTTGCTGGTCCGCGCATCGGAGCGCTCCGGCACCCCCGGCACGTGGTCGCTGCCCGGCGGGGCGGTCGACCACGGCGAGGACCCAAACCACACGGTGGTCCGCGAAACTGCCGCCGAGACCGGTCTCTCAGTCGCCGTCTCGGGCCTGGCCGACGTGCTCGCCGACATGCGGGCGCTACCGGAGCGCGGCATCACCATCCACACCGACCGGTTGATCTACCGGGTGGCGGTGCGCGGCGGCACGCTGGCCGATCGGGTCGGCGAGCGCCCCACCGACCTGGCCCGCTGGTACACCCTCGACGAGGCGCGCGAGCTGCCGCTGCGCTCGTTCACCGCACGTGCCCTCGGGCTGCCCGCCTCCTCGGCCGACGTGGTGCCCGACGAGGCGCCCGAGTTCCCCTCCTTCTACGCGGTGCCCGGCCCGGACGGGCTGCACCGGGCGCAGCGCTTCGCCGCGTACGCGGTGTGCACCGACCCGGCCGGTCGGGTGCTGCTCACCCGGGTCTCCGACGGCTACCCCGGCGCCGGCTGCTGGCACCTCCCTGGCGGCGGCACCGACTACGGCGAGCAGCCCGGTGCGGCGCTGATCCGGGAACTTGTCGAAGAGACCGGGCAGACCGGCCGCCTGGTCGAGCTGCTCGGGGTGGCCAGCCACCGGGACGCCGCCTCGCTCGGCCCCGAGGGCTACCCGATCGACTGGCACGGGGTGCGCGCCTTCTACCGCGTGGTGGTCGACCAGCCCAACCCGCTGACCATCGCCGACGTGGGCGGCTCCACCTGCGAGGCCCGCTGGTTCGCGCGCGAGGAGCTGGGCGCCCTCCCCACCGACCACCTCACCGAGGTAACCGCCGAAGCAGTCCAAGCCGCCCAACTCACCTGACCTCCGGCCGTTCCCGCCTCGCCGCCGCCCTCCCCAGCCCCGCCCCCAGCCCCCAGCCCCCGCCCCCTCCGCCGCCCCCCTTCCGCGTTGATCATGAAGTTATTGTCAGGACACGCCGAGATGGGCGGCGATAACTTCATGATCGACGGGCGTTGCGGCGGGGAGCGGAGTGGGTGGGGATGGAACTTCTGCGGCGGGTCGGGGTTTATGGGATTTTGTGGGACTCGGGCCGGGTGCTGGTGGTTCGGGACGGGGTCGAGGGTGAGTTTCCGGGGATCTGGGGGCTGCCAGGCGGTGCTGTCGCGCACGCCGAACACCCGGAACGCGCCGTGGTCCGCGAGGTCGCCGAGCAGACCGGGCTGACGGTGACGGTGAGTCGGCTGCGCGCGGTGGTCGCCGACGTGACCCCCTATGCGGAGCACGACGCCGCACTGCACACCGACCGGCTGTTGTTCGAGCTCACCGTGCACGACGATGGTGCGTTGGGCGGCGGTGCGTTGGGCAGCGGTGCGCTGGGTGACGCTGGAGGCGGCCCGATCGACCAGGTGCGCTGGCTCACCCTGGCCGAGGTGGCGCAGTTGCCGCTGGCACCGTTCACCGCCGAGGTGCTCGGCCTGCAGGTCACCCCGCTGCCGCCCGGAACACACCGTTCGCGCGAACCGTTTCCGCCGCCGCACCCCGACCGCCGGCTGCGCTTCGGGGCGTACGGGCTGGTCACCGACCCGACCGGGCGGATCCTGCTCACGCAGATCGCGGACGGCTATCCGGGGGCCGGCCAGTGGCACCTGCCCGGCGGTGGCACCGATCACGGTGAGCAGCCGACTACCGGGCTGCTCCGGGAGTTGGTCGAGGAGGGTGGCCAGTTGGGTCGGGTGGTGGAACTCCTCGGCATGGACAATCTGCACAATCCTGCCGCACTTGGCCCGGAGGGTCGGCCGTTGGACTGGCATGGCGTACGGGTGATCTATCGGGTGCTGGTGGACGTACCTACTGATGCGGTGGTCACCGAATCAGCCGGAGGCTCGACGGCGCGGGCTGGTTGGTTCACCCGGGCCCAGGCCGTTGACCTGCCGTTGAGCGATATCGCTGCCTCGGCAATCGGAGGGAGTGGCGGTAGCACACGGCTCGGTGAGCCGAGATGGTGACCCTCCGGTACAGTCAAAGATCGGAATGATGAAGGAAACGGGCGATGAAGCCCGGGATGGGAATAAGCGAGCGGTTCGAGCGGTTTAGGCCAGATATAAGTACCGCCGGCAGCTATCGCCAAGCCATGTTTCCTATGCGATGGTGTACTCCGCAAAGCTGCCGGGCCATGCAAGGTCCGGCACGAGATGGCCGGACACCCGCCCCACGGCGGCAAGCCGATCCGGTGATGGAGGAAACGTGCCGAGAGCCCCATGGCGCCGGCGTCGTACTACTGACAGTCCGCGCCCCGCAGGGCGTCGCTGGGCGGGCCGGTTGCGCCGCAGCAGCACGTTCGCCCGCCAGGTGCTGTTGGTCCGGGTCGGTCGCCGTGACGGTGACCTGCACGGAGCCGACGTGGCCCAGCCCGAGCACCGGTACGCCGACCGGCAGCGCCGTCGCTACGGTCTGGACCGGCTCAGCCGACCGGCGCGGAGCGTCGGTCGAGCGGAGATCGAGGCGGTCATGCCGGTCAGCCCGGCGATGCCGCCGATGGCGCACGCCGACGAAGACTCGTCCCGGTCGATCCCACTGCTGCCCGGCGAGCGCACCATGGCCCGCCGGATGAAGTTCGGCCTGGTCAACGCCTGCACGCTGGCCAGCCTGATGCTCGGCATGCTGGCCATCTTCCTGGCCATGCAGGGCGAGGTGCGCATCGCCGCGCTCTGCCTCATCGCCTGCGTCGGCTTCGACGGTCTGGACGGCGCACTGGCCCGCCGGCTCGGCGTGGCCAGCCCGTTCGGCGCGCAGATGGACTCACTGGCCGACATGTGCTCGTTCGGTCTCGCCGCGCCGGTGGTGGTCTACGCCTCGCTCGCCGGCTCCGTCTCCACGGCTGCGGTGGCGGTGGCGTGCGCCCTGGTCGCGGCGTGTGCCGCGATTCGACTGGCCCGCTTCAACGTCTCGCCGAAGGACGGCCGCTTCTTCTGCGGGGTGCCCACCACCATGGCCGCGGCGGTGCTCGCCGTGACCGTGGCGATCGGCCTGCCGGTGCCCGGCGTCGTGCTGGTCGCCGGGGTGGCGCTGCTCGCCTTCGCGATGGTTTCGAGCTTCCCGTACGCCAAGCTCGCCCGCCTGGTGAAGCTGCCGCCGTGGCTCTGGCTGGCCCCGGTGATCGGCGCGCTGGTCGACATCCGGCTCACGTTCGCCCTGATCGTGGTGGGCTACCTGGTCAGCGGGCCGGTGCTCTGGCTGCGGCAGCGTCGTACCGCCTGATCCGAGCAGACCGAACGGGGCGCCGCGAACAGCGGCGCCCCGTTTCTCGTTGGCGGCGGGTCAGCGCCAACGGGCGATGACCGTGGACCCGCCGACCACCTTGTCGCCCGGCCCGACCAGCGGGTCCGTGGCCTCGGCCGGGAGGTAGACGTCGGTCCGTGAGCCGAACCGGATCAGCCCGAAGCGCTCGCCCTTGGCCAGCAGCGCGCCGATCGGCGCGCGCTGCACGATCCGGCGGGCGATCAGCCCGGTGCGCTGCGCGACCACCACCGTGCCGCGAGCGGTGTCCAGCACGGTGTACGCCGCCACGTTGTGCTCGGCGTCCGGCTTCATCGCGTTGACGAAGCCGCCGTCGGCGACGAAGTAGTCCACCACCTTGCCGGCGACCGGGGCACGGTTGACGTGCACGTCCAGCACCGACAGGAAGACCGCGACCCGCAGCCACTCGCCGTCGCCGAAACGCTCGTCGTGCAGCCGCTGCACCGACAGGACCCGCCCGTCCGCGCTGGCGACCACGGCGGTCGGGTCTTCCGGCACGTCCCGCTCCGGATCGCGGAAGAACGCGGCGACCGGCCCGGCGGCCAGCGCCGGCACCAGCCAGAGCTTGGACGACGGACGTGCCACCCGGGCCAGCGCCGCGAGGCCCAGCGCGATGCCCGCGGCGGCCACGCCGTTGGAGTCGATGTGCATACCGCGGGTCAGCGGCACACTCGACGGCCGGTGCGCGGGGGCCAGCCGGTCGGCCGCGGCCGGGCTGGCCGGGGTGAACCGCAGCCGGTAGACCCGTACCGGCGGCGAGTTGCGCAGCACCAGATCGGCGCCGACACCGTAGAGGGCGTCCTGTCGAGCCAGTTCGGCGGCGGCGCCGGTGGTCCGGCCGGGCGTGGCGATGGTCGCCACGCTCAGTACCGCGCCGTCGGAGAGGTACTTGACCAGCCCCTCGATGCCGCTGCGGGTCTCCTCGGCGGTGCCGGTGAACACCTCACCGGCGATGACGACCCCGGCAGCCTCAGCCTCGGCCAGCGAGTCGACGACGCCCACCCGGTCGGCGACCCAGCTGCCCTGGGCGTTGACGTGCTCGCGGAGCGCGGCAGCGCCAGACGGCTCGGCGGGCACCACGGTGAGACGGTCACCGGGCAGCAGTGCCTCGATCGCCGCGGCCAGCACCGCGGACTCCGGGCTCGCCCCGACCAGCAGGGCGACCTTGGGATCGTTGATCCGGACCAGCTCGGTGACGAGCGTTCGGGCGGCTCGCTCGCCGATGCGGACCGGACCGGACCGGCCGGTGGTACGCACGGCGGGGGACTGGGTCATGTCGGGCGGGCTCCTGACGGGGGTAGAGACGGGAATCGCGGCGGGACCGCCATGGCGGGACGGGCCGGCCGGCGGAGGCGAAATCTCCACCGGCCAGCATATGCGTCCGTTCGAGCCAGCCGCACCGCTGTGGCGGTGGAGTAGGCCGACGTCGGCAGCCGCCCGAGGTCAGGCCTCCCTGCGTCGGCCCTCCCGCTCGTCGTCCGGTTGGTCGCCGACGGCCTCGACCGGGTGGCCGGGCCGGGTCGGCTCGTCCCCCTCGACCGGTGCCGGTCGGGAGAGGATCCCGGTGCTCAGCTCCTCGTTCCCGTCGTCGGGCTGGCCGCTGACCGGAGCGGTCTGGGGAGCCGACGGAGGATGAGCCAGCCAGGCCGGATGGATCACCTCGGTGGTCGGCGTCTGGGGTGTCGGCCCCGGCAAGGGAGCGTCCCGGGTGAACCGCTCAGCCTCCCAGACCGGCAGGGTCGCGCCAGAGGTCGGCGCGGCGGCACCGGAATCCGGCGCGGACGCGCCGGAGACAGACGCGCCGGAGACGGGTGCGGCTGCCTCGGTGGCACCGGCCCCGGCGGCTGGCTCCGGCTGGCCCGGCCGACCCGAACGCAGCGCGCCGACCAGCCCGAAGACTCCGATCAGGATGAGTGCGCTGGCCAGGAACCAGCCGACCGGTGGCAACGCGAGCCCGAGTAGCTGGGCGAGCAGCCACCAGGCGGACAGCGCCAGGAACACGAGCCCGAAGGCGAACGACACCAGATCAGTGCGGTGAGCCTTCACCGGGTCACCTCCAGGTTGCCGGCATTGACATGGATGTAGAGGCGCAGGGTTCCGCCGCCGGGCCCGTCCACGCCGAGGTCGGTGGTCTCCCGCAGGCGGCCGTCCAGCCCGCCGGATCGTTTGCCGAAGATGGTGGCGTCACCCGCGTTGACGTCGGCCACCGTGGTGACGTCCACGTTCGGGGGTACGACCACGGTCCCCTTGCCGAAGTTGATGGCGACGGTCACCTGGCTGTCCCGCTTTGCGAAGTCGATCCCACGCAGGTCGAGGACGGCGTCACCGAAGCTGTTCTCGTACCGGTCGGCGAGGTCGCGATGGTCGGTGGGCGCCCAGGTCACCGCACCGTCGACCCCGCGGATCCGGTCGTAGGACTCGGCGACAGTCGCCGTGCCCAGCGCCGCCGCGGTCACCAGGCCAAGCGCGATGAGCCAGCGGGCCCGCCCGAACCAGGTGCCGACCAGCAGCCCCAACGCGATCGTGGCCAACGCGGCCGCGAAGTACGCCGAGGCGCTGACGACGAACACGTCCAGCAGGTCGAGCAGGGCGACCACCCCGATGACCAGGAAGATCAGCGAGAAGGTCACCGCGCCGAGCGGCGAACGCTCCCGGGGGCGCTTCGGTGGCTTCGGTGGTTTGGGCGGGGGGTACGCGGCGGGCGCCGGCGAGGCGTACGGGCCGTGTGGCGCGAACGGGGGGCGGTATCCGGATGGTGGCGCGGCGGTCGGATAGCCGGACGGGGCAGCGGGTGCGCCGGTCACCGGCGTCGACGGCCAGCCGGCGCTGGGCGTGCCGGTGCTCGGCCAGCCCGTGGCTGGTGCCGGCCAGCCGGCCTGGACAGTCGTCGTGCGGGCCGGCTGCCCGGACAACGGGCCCGCCCCGGACACCGGCTGCGCCGTGGCGGACGGCTGCGGACCGCTGGTCGGCTGCACGTCGTACGCCGGGGCGGTGACGGTGGGCGTTCCTCCCGTCGGCGCCGCGTATGCCGGATCGCCGCCGACCATCGGTGCCGTCGTCAGCGGGCCGGTCGGCGGCGCCGCACCGTACGACGGCGCAGGCCAGGCCACCGGTGGGACCGGACCGGGCGGGGCGCCGGAAGGCCCGGACGGTGCCGGACCGCCAGGGGTGCCGGGCTGTGGGTTGCGGCTGTCCCGGTTGAGCAGCAGCGCGCCGGCGACCAGGATGGCCGCGCCGAGCAGCACCGCACGGAAGGCGTCGGTGACGATGTAGCCGAAGCTGGCCGCGACCAGGATGCCCAGGATGATCACCGTCACCGGCGACATGCTGGAGCGCCCGCGGCCGAGCATGGACTCGATCGGGGACGCCGTGTCGCCCTCGTTCGGGATGATCAGCCAGGCGGCGACGTACACCAGGATGCCGATGCCCCCGAAGAACCCGAGCACCGCGAGCAGCACCCGCCAGAGCACCGGATCGGTGTTGGTGGCTCGTCCGATCGCCGCGCAGACGCCAGCCAGATACCGACCCTCGCGCGGTCGGACCAGCCCGTACCGCGAGGTGAAACCAGTGCCGCCCAGTGGCGGTGGCGTCGCGGACGGACCGGGACCCCCCTGCCCGGGTGGCGTGCCTCCGGCCCCGTAGCCGGTGCCGGACGCGAACCCTGGGCCCGGGCCGTAGCCCGGGGCGGGCGGCCCGTAGCCGCCGGCCGGATCGGCTGGTGCGGGTCCGGCGGCGGGGCCGGAGCCGGTGTACGGACCGAACGTGCTGGGCTCGGTCCATTCGGCGGGCGTGGCGGCTGGCGGGGGCGGTGATGAACCGCCCGGCTGTGCCGACCCCGGTCGGGGCGGCGGGGCAGCGTCCTCGGTCATGCTTCGATACTGCTGCCATGGGAGCCCGAGCGACCTCAGGACCCGACCCTGACCCCACCCTGAGATCCGGCGGCCGGAATGTCGGGGGCGTCCCCGTGGCCGTGGACGCCTCAGCGTGTGACGATCGGGTCACCGGCCTCGACCAGCCGGCCACCATGACCAGGGAGCCTCCGATCAGCATTGTGAGTCCGCCCCCGCGCCTCTATCGGGCCCCCGAGCACCGGATGGCCGCCGGCGTCGCCGCCGGTATCGCCGACCATCTGGGCATCTCGGTGCTGCGGGTACGCGTCGCGTTCATGGTTCTGCTCGGGCTGAGCGGGCTCGGCCTGCTGCTCTACGCGGCCTTCTGGGCGGTGGTGCCGCTGCGGCCCGGTGACACGGCGGTGCCGCCCCGACGCGACGTGGCCCAACTCCTGCCGTTCGTGGGGATCGGGCTCGGCGTCCTGCTGATCCAGGTGATGGTCTTCGACTCGGTCGGCGCGGCGGGCACCGCCGGCTGGCTGGTGGCCATCATCGCGGTCGGCGCCGGGGTCATCTGGCACCAGTCCGCGCCTGAGCGGCGGCGGCAGTGGGGCGACGCGATGCCGGTGCCCTGGCTCGGCGCGGTCGTCGAGGAGAGCGATCGGCGTGCCTTCGTGCTCCGGTTCATCGGCGGGGGAGTGCTGGTCGCGGTCGGCATCATCGGCGTCGCGGCCGTCTACTCGCCGGCGCAGAACTTCGACGCGGTCATCAACGGCGTGATCTTCGCACTGGTTGGGCTGGCGGGCGTCGGCGTGGTCGCCGCGCCGGTGCTCTGGCGGACGTACAGCCAGCTCCGCTCCGAGCGCGAGGGGCGCATCCGCGAGCAGGAGCGGGCCGAGTTGGCCGCCATGGTGCACGACCAGGTGCTGCACACGTTGGCGCTGATCCAGCGCAACGCCAGCGACGTCAAGACGGTGCAGCGGCTGGCCCGAGGGCAGGAGCGTTCCCTGCGTAACTGGCTCTACAAGCCGACGGCGTCGCCGAGTGAGCGTTTCGCCGCCGCGCTGGAGCAGGCCGCAGCCGAGGTTGAGGACACCTTTGCGATCACCGTGGAGACGGTGGTGGTCGGGGACCGGGAAACCGACGAGAAGGTCGGCGCGCTGGTCGCGGCCGCGCGAGAGGCGCTGGTCAACGCGGCCCGCCACGCTGGCGTGCAGACCGTGTCGCTCTACGCCGAGGTGGAGCCCGATCAGGTCAGCGTCTTCGTCCGGGACCGGGGGAAGGGCTTCGATCCGGATACCGTGGAGGACCACCGGCACGGCGTACGCGGCTCGATCATCGGGCGGATGAAGCGGCACGGCGGACGGGCCGAAATCCGGTCCGGTCCGGGGGAGGGGACCGAGGTCCGGTTGATCCTGCCGATCTCCCGGGACTCGTCCGCAGCGGAAAGGAACAGATGACCATGGCCGAGCAGTCGACCGAGCACCTCGACCCGGCGGATGCCCGCCCTGAGCGGCTGCGGGTGTTCCTGGTGGACGATCACGCCATGTTCCGGGCCGGAGTGCGCGCGGAGTTGGGCGCCCACGTCGAGGTGGTGGGCGAGGCGAGCACGGTGGCCGAGGCGGTGACCCGGATCGCCGCCGTCGGACCGGACGTGGTGCTGCTCGACGTGCACATGCCCGACGGCGGCGGACGCGCGGTGCTGGAGGCGATGCGGCGCAGTCACCCGCAGGTCAAGTTCCTGGCATTGAGCGTCTCCGACGCGGCGGAGGACGTGATCGGGCTGATCCGTGCCGGCGCCCGGGGGTACGTCACCAAGACCATCTCCCCGGACGAACTGGCCGCGGCGATCCGCCGTGTGGCCGATGGCGACGCCGTGTTCAGCCCGCGGCTGGCCGGGTTCGTGCTGGATGCTTTCGCGGCGCGACCGGACGCCCCGGTGGCCGACCCCGAGCTGGACCAGCTCACCAACCGTGAGCGTGAGGTGCTGCGGCTGCTGGCCCGGGGGTACGCGTACAAGGAGATCGCCAAGGAGCTGTTCATCTCCATCAAGACGGTGGAAACGCACGTGTCGAACGTGCTGCGCAAGCTTCAGATGTCCAACCGTTACGAGCTTTCCCGCTGGGCGGCGGACCGCCGGCTCGTGTGACCGTGCGTCGGTAGGGCTGAGGATCAGAGGATTGATCTCGGCGCCCTCGTCCACCTGGTCCGGTGATCGTGCCCGTGCAGCCGTAGTCGACCTGTCCGGACGGGTGGAAACCTGAGTGGTGACGCACGTCCCACCGCGCCCGGGTGGACCCGCGGAAGCCAGCAGGGCCGTAGCCCGATTCTTGGGTGGCGCAACGTATTTCCTGCTCAGCGCTGCCCGCGCCAACCGTTTTATGATCATTTTTCAAGTATCGGCGGGGTGGCGGGCAACTAACGGCTTGATAACGGCACCTTCACGGAAGCGGCCGGTGGGTGTCACAGTGGCAGCACCTCACCATCGGTGTGTGGCACTCCGTACGGCCCATGACCATGTCCTCGCCGCTCGCGGCGGTTCGTGGCTGTGCCTCCTGCGTCGTGTCGCGCCTCGTTGGCGGGGAGCCCGGCGGATCGGAACATCAGGGTGTCCCCAACTTCCCTGTGGTCCCGGCGACCCGCGCCCCTGGGTGGTCGGGCGGTGTCACCCCCCAAACGTGCGTGAAACCCACGACGGAACCTGGTTAGAAAGAGGAGGCCCCTCGGAATGAGAGTCTCGAAGCGGGCGACGAGCGCGATCGCGCTCAGCGCGGCTGCCGCGCTTGTCGCGAGCGGTTGCTCGAGTGGTGGCGATGGCGATGCTGCCGACAGCAAGGACGGCGCGATCGTTGTGCACGGTGTCCAGCCGGAGAACCCGCTGGTCCCGGCGAACACCACGGAGACCGGCGGTGGCAAGGTCATCGACTGGCTGTGGACCGGCCTGGTCGAGTACCCGAACGACGGTGGGGCCCCGCGTAACGCGCTGGCGGAGTCCATCGACACCAAGGACTCCAAGGTCTTCACGATCAAGATCAAGAAGGGTACCAAGTTCCACGACGGTACCGAGGTGAAGGCGAAGAACTTCGTCGACGCCTGGAACTGGGCCGCCTACTCGCCGAACGGCGCGCAGAACGGCACCTTCTTCGCCGACATCCAGGGCTTCGACCAGACCTACACCGAGGACCCGGACGGCCCGGACGGCCCGAAGAAGGCCCCGGAGCCGGCGGCCAAGGAGATGTCCGGCCTGAAGGTCATCGACGAGCAGACCTTCGAGGTCACCCTGGCAGCGCCGACCGCGGTCTTCCCGACCAAGCTCGGCTACAGCACCTTCATGCCGCTGCCGGACGCCTTCTTCACCATGAAGCCCGAAGAGTTCGGCAAGAAGCCGATCGGTAACGGCCCGGTGAAGTTCGTGTCGTGGGAGGACAACGTCCTCATCAAGCTGACGCGCTTCGACGACTACAACCTGCGCGACAAGATGAAGATCAAGGACGTCGACGTCAAGCTCTACCAGGACGAGACGGCCGCCTACGCCGACCTGCTGGCGAACAACCTCGACTTCATGGAGGTTGTCCCCACCTCGGCGCTCGCCGGTGACAAGTGGAAGACCGACCTCGGCGACCGGGGCCTGAACACGGTCACGCCGTCGACCGCGTTCATCGCGTTCCCGATCTACGACAAGCGCTTCGCGGACCCGAAGCTGCGTCGTGCCGTTTCGCTGTCGGTCAACCGGCAGGAGATCTCGGACAAGATCTTCTTCGGCACCCGCAAGCCGGCCGACAGCTGGGCGAACCCGCTGACCCCGGGCGCCAAGCCGGGCAACTGCACCGCCTGCAAGTTCGACCCCACCACGGCCAAGCAGCTGCTGGCCGAGGCCGGTGGCTTCACCGGTGAGATGGTCTTCTACTACAACGCCGACTCCAGCCACAAGGACTGGATGGACGCCGTTGCGCAGCAGATCAAGACGAACCTCAACATCGAGGCTCGGGCCGAGGGCGTGCCGACCTTCGCGGTCTTCCGCCAGAACATCAACGCGCACAAGATGAGCGGCCCGTACCGTGCCGCCTGGCAGCAGGACTACCCGGACGTCGAGAACTGGGTCAACCCGCTCTTCGTCACCGGTGGGTCCTCGAACGACGGCCTCTACAGCAACAAGGACGTCGACGCCCTGGCCAAGCAGGCCGGCGCTGCGCCGAGCCTGGAGGCTTCGCACGAGGCCTTCGCCAAGGCCGTCGAGCTGGTCGACCAGGACGTCCCGAGCATCCCGGTCTACTTCTACGGTCAGCAGTCGGGCCACTCGGAGAAGATCAAGAAGCTCGAGCTGAACAACGTCGGCGAGATCGACATCACCTCGGTCGAGCTCTGATCCGAACGGTCTGACCCCGGGTCGGGCTCGCCACATCCGGTGAGCCCGACCCGGGGCCGTTCCGCGAGCGGTTGTCACCACACTCCACTCGCACGTTGTCACCACCGTGTCGGCCGTCCGACGCGCCCCCTGTCTGGAGGACCGCCCCATGGGCCGTTATCTGTTGAGACGGCTGCTCCAACTCGTGCCGGTCTTCATCGGTACGACGTTCCTGATCTACTGGCTCGTCTGGGCCGTCCCGGGCGATCCGTTCGCCGGCAAGTGCGGCGAGCGTCGCTGCCCGGACCAGTACATCGCCTTCATGACTGAGAAGTACCACCTCGACCAGAACGTCTTCGTGCAGTACGCCAACTACATGAAGAACCTGCTCCAGGGTGACTTCGGTCAGACGTTCTCGCAACGCGATATCGGCGACATCATCGTGACGGCCTACCCGAACACGCTGAAGCTGGCCCTGGTGGCACTCGCCATCGAGGCCGTTATCGGCCTGGGCGCCGGCGTGCTGACCGGTCTGCGCCGCAACGGCTTCCTGGACAACCTGGTCCTGGTCTCCACGCTCTTCCTGATCGCGCTGCCGGTCTTCGTCGTCGGCTTCGTGCTCCAGTGGCTGCTGGGCGTGCAGTGGGGCATCGTCAAGCCGACCGTCTCCTCCGAGATGCGGTGGTCCGAGCTGATCGTGCCGGGCTTCGTGCTCGGTAGTGCGTCAGTGGCGTACATCGCCCGGGTGGCACGTACGAGCATCGCGGAGAACCGCCGCGCCGACTACGTGCGCACCGCGATCGCCAAAGGTCTGCCGATGCGTCGGGTGGTGGGTGTGCACCTGCTGCGCAACTCGCTCATCCCGGTGGTCACCCTGCTCGGCACCGACCTCGGTGCCCTGATGGGCGGCGCGATCGTCACCGAGGGGATCTTCGGCATCAACGGGATCGGCCGTGCGGTGTACCGCGCGATCGTGACCAAGGAGAGCGCCACCGTGGTGGGCATCGTGGTCGTCCTAGTGCTGGTCTATCTCGTGATGAACCTGCTGGTTGACCTGCTCTACGCCGCCCTGGACCCGAGGATCCGTTATGAGTGACCCGAGTACCGCATCGATCGTCAGCACCCCTGGCGCGCACCCGACCGACTCTGCCGCCCCTGCCACCGTGGGCCAGCCGCAGAGCAACGAAAAGCCTCGTGGCCTGCTCGGCGATGCCTGGCGGGACCTTCGGCGCAAGCCGTTGTTCTGGATCTCGGCCACGCTGATCATGATCTTCCTGCTGATGGCGGCCTTCCCGGCGCTGTTCGCCCCGGGCGACGCGGTCAACGGATCGCTGTCCCGCAGCCTCGACAAGGCGTCCGCTGATGCCTGGTTCGGCTACGACCTGCAGGGCCGCGACGTCTACGCCCGGGTCATCTATGGCGCGGGTGCCTCCATCCAGGTAGCCGTGCTCTCGGTGCTCGGCACCCTGCTGGTCGGTGGCGCCGCTGGCATCATCTCCGGCTATCGCGGTGGCTGGGTGGACGGGCTGCTGAGCCGGATCGCCGACGTCTTCTTCGGCCTGCCGTTCGTGCTCGGCGCGATCGTCATCCTGACCACGTTCAACGGTTCGGGCACTGGCAACAGCAAGACCCGGATCATGGGCCTGGTGACCATCTCCCTGATCGTGCTGAGCTGGCCGGTCGTGATGCGCCTGATGCGTTCCTCGGTGCTCGCCACCAAGGAGGCCGACTACATCGTCGCGGCCCGCGCCCTGGGTGCCGGCACCGGCCGGATCATCCTCAAGCACCTGCTGCCGAACTGCCTGGCCCCGCTGCTGGTCTACGGCACGATCATGGTCGGCTCGTTCATCGGCGCCGAGGCCACTCTGTCGTTCCTGGGCGTCGGTCTGAAGTCGCCGGTGGTCTCCTGGGGCATCATGATCAGCGACGGTAAGGACTTCCTCCGGGTCGCGCCAGGGCTGGTCTTCTTCCCCGCCGCGTTCCTCGTCACCGCAGTGCTGAGCTTCGTGATGCTCGGTGAGGCGGTCCGCGAGGCCCTCGATCCGAAACTCCGCTAGGGGAGATCCAGTGTCCGACATTCTCGTGTCCGAGCAGTCCGCGCCGGGACCCGGCGGGTCCGGACGTCCCTCCGGTCGGCTGCTCGAGGTCGACGACCTGCGGGTGGAGTTCCGTACCCGGGACGGCGTCGCAAAGGTCATCAACGGGGTCACGTACCACGTCGACGCGGGGGAGACCCTCGCCGTGTTGGGCGAGTCCGGCTCCGGTAAGAGCGTCACGGCGCAGACCATCATGGGCATCCTCGACACGCCGCCCGGCTTCGTCACCGGTGGGCAGGTCCGCTTCCACGGCAAGGACATGCTCGGCATGTCCGCCGAGGCGCGCCGCCGCATCCGCGGTGAGGGCATCGCGATGATCTTCCAGGACGCGCTCTCCGCGCTGAACCCCGTCTTCACCGTCGGGTTCCAGATCGCCGAGCAGTTCCGGGTCCGGCGGGGCATGGGTCGCGCGGAGGCCAAGAAGCGCGCGATCGACATGCTCGACCAGGTCAAGATCCCGAACGCCAAGGGCCGGTTCAACAACTACCCACACCAGTTCTCCGGTGGTATGCGGCAGCGCGCGATGATCGCGATGTCGCTGGCGCTCGACCCGGAGGTGCTGATCGCGGACGAGCCGACCACCGCGCTCGACGTGACCGTGCAGGCCCAGATCATGGACCTGCTCGCCGAGCTTCAGCGTGAGCGGCAGATGGGCATGATCCTGATCACGCACGACCTCGGCGTGGTCGCCGACGTCGCGGACCGGATCGCGGTCATGTACGCGGGCCGGATCGTTGAGGAAGCCGACGTGTACGACCTGTACGCCAAGCCGGCGCACCCGTACACGATCGGCCTGATCGAATCGATCCCGCGTTTGGACGAGAAGGGGCAGCAGCTCCGGACGATCAAGGGCCTCCCGCCGAACCTGATGAACATTCCACCGGGCTGCCCGTTCAACCCGCGTTGCCCCATGGCTCAGCCGGTGTGCCGGGAGAAGGTCCCGCCGCTGCTGCAGGTGGGCAACGCGCGGGCCAGCGCCTGCCACTTCGCCGAGGAGCTGGTGAACCGTGTCTGAGAACATCCTCGAGGTCCGTGACCTGGTCAAGCACTACCCCGTCACCCAGGGTGTGGTGTTCAAGAAGACCGTTGGTCAGGTCAAGGCGGTCGACGGAGTTTCGTTCGGCCTGCGTGCCGGTGAGACCCTCGGCGTGGTCGGCGAGTCTGGCTGCGGCAAGTCGACCCTCGCCCGGGTTCTGATGAACCTGGAGAAGCCGACCGCTGGCAGCGTGGTCTACAAGGGCCAGGACACCTCCAAGCTGTCCGGTGGGGCGCTGCGGCGCCTCCGCCGGCAGATCCAGCTGGTCATGCAGGACCCGTACACCTCGCTGAACCCGCGGATGACCGTCGGTGACCTGCTTGGTGAGCCGTTCGAGATCCACCCGGAGGTGGCGCCGAAGGGCAGCCGTCGGGCCAAGGTCAGGGAGCTGCTCGACCTGGTCGGGCTCAACCCGGAGCACATCAACCGGTACCCGCACCAGTTCTCCGGCGGTCAGCGTCAGCGCATCGGCATCGCCCGTGCGCTCGCGCTGCGGCCCGAGATCATCGTCTGCGACGAGCCGGTGTCGGCGCTGGACGTCTCCATCCAGGCCCAGGTGATGAACCTCCTGGAGCAGCTGCAGGGCGAGTTCGGGCTTTCGTACGTCTTCATCGCCCACGACCTGTCGGTGGTCCGCCACCTCTCGGACCGGGTCGCGGTGATGTATCTCGGCAAAATCGTCGAGATCGGCACCGAGGACGAGATCTACGAGCGGCCGACCCACCCGTACACCCAGGCTCTGCTCTCGGCGGTGCCGGTTCCGGACCCGACGCAGCGGAACAACAAGACGATCATCCGGCTCACGGGTGACGTGCCGTCGCCGATCAGCCCGCCCTCGGGCTGCCGGTTCCGGACCCGCTGCTGGAAGGCGCAGGACGTCTGCGCCGAGCAGGTCCCGCTGCTGGAGATCCGGCGGGACTCGGACCACCCGAGCGCCTGCCACTTCGCGGAGCGGCGCGAGATCGTCGCCACTCACGAGGCGTGAGTCATCGGAACCGCCTGCCGACGTCACCACGACGACGGCAGGCGGTTTCGTCTTTCCAGGACCAGGAACGGGCCGCTCCCGCGCCGAACGGTCGGTCGGTAGTTGGGGGTCGCCCCGGCAGCCGGTGGCGCGCCGGCAGAGCTCACAGCGGCCCGCGTGGCCAACTGGGGCCGATGTGGCTCCCCGCGGGCGCGGCGTCACCGCGGGTCGCGCGGCTCACAGCGGGCCGCGGCCCGCACGGAGCAGCAGCAGGGCCAACTGGGTGCCGTCGGCGCCGAGCGCGATCCGGAACCGCTCCAGGATCTCCCGTTCCCGAGAGAGCACCAGGCGGGTCCCCCCGGACGCCATCCGGGTCGTGCCGACCTCCTGGGACAACGCGGCCCGCTCCTGCCAGAGCGTGATCAGCGCGTTGTCGATCTCGTCGATCCGTTCCCTGATCTGCACGATCCGGGCCACGGCGGACGGCTCTTCGGTGCCGGTCCGTGCCTCGGCCTGCCCAGCGTTTCCGGTCACCGGCGGCACCGGGACCGCTGGCTCGCTCCCGTTCACCGTGGGCTGCTCAACCTTCGGTCGGATCGGGCTGCCGCTCTGCTCCATCACGTTTGTCATCATCGGGTACCTCTCGCACTGTGGTGCCCGGTGCCCGGAACCTGGGACGGAAAAGCCCCGGACTCCAGGAGCCCGGGGCTTTTCGCAGGTCTGAATCGATCAGGCGCGACCTACGGCAGCCGGACTCCCGGTGCCGTAGTAAAAGTAGTAGCGCTGAGCGAACACGCGTCGAGTATGCCCACGTCGGCACCGGGTGCGCAAGCATTCGGCGCTGACGTGGGGTCCTTTCCTGCCGCTGGGCGTGGAGGGTGGTGGTAGCGCGCGGTCGGGCACGAGCTGCTGAGCGCCGAAGGCGCAGTGTCCGGGTGGCGGCATAGACTTGTCGGGCGATGCATCCTCTCTTCGACATCCCCGCGTCCCCGCCTGCGCCGGAGTCCGCGCCGGCCCGCCCGCACCGACCAGGGTCGGCCGCTGCGCGCCTCGGTCCGCAGCAGCTGCTCGACGGGCTGAACGGGCCCCAACGCGACGCGGTCAGCCACGCCGGCTCGCCGTTGCTGATCGTGGCCGGCGCCGGGTCCGGCAAGACCCGGGTGCTCGCGCACCGGATCGCCTACCTGCTCGCCGCGCGGGACGTGCATCCCGGGGAGATCATCGCGATCACCTTCACCAACAAGGCGGCCGGCGAGATGAAGGAGCGCGTCGCCGCGTTGGTGGGCCCGCGGGCCCGCCTGATGTGGGTGTCGACGTTCCACTCCGCCTGCGTCCGAATTCTGCGGGCCGAGCACGAGCACGCCGGCCTCAAGTCGACGTTCTCGATCTACGACGCGGACGACTCCCGCCGGCTGATGCAGTTGGTCACCCGGGAGCTCGATCTCGACCCGAAGCGCTACCCGGCGCGTGGGCTGGCCGCGCAGGTCTCCAATCTCAAGAACGAGCTGATCGATCCGGAGCAGTTCGCGGCGCGGGCCACCGGGCCCAACGAGCGGGCGCTGGCTGAGGCGTACACGCTCTACCAGCGCCGGCTGCGTGAGGCGCACGCACTGGACTTCGACGACCTGATCATGACCACGGTGCACCTGCTCCAGTCCCACCCGCACGTCGCGGAGAGCTACCGTCGGCGGTTCCGGCACGTGCTGGTGGACGAATACCAGGACACCAACCACGCCCAGTACGTCCTGATCAAGGAGTTGGTCTCCGGCACCGACGGGCTGGAGCCCGCCGAGCTGTGCGTGGTCGGCGACGCCGACCAGTCGATCTACGCGTTCCGGGGTGCGACGATCCGCAACATCCTGGAGTTCGAACGGGACTTCACCGACGCGCGGACGATCCTGCTGGAGCAGAACTACCGCTCCACGCAGACCATCCTCAACGCGGCCAACGCGGTGATCGACCGGAACACCTCCCGCAAGCCCAAGCGGCTGTGGAGCGAGGCCGGTGCCGGCGAGCAGATCGTCGGGTACGTGGCCGACACCGAGCACGCCGAGGCCGACTGGGTGGCCCGGGAGATCGACCGGCTGGTCGACGCCGACGAGACCCGCCCCGGCGACGTCGCGGTCTTCTACCGCACCAATGCCCAGTCCCGGGTCTTCGAAGAGGTGTTCATCCGCGTCGGCCTGCCCTACAAGGTGGTCGGCGGGGTGCGCTTCTACGAGCGCAAGGAGGTCCGCGACGCACTGGCGTACCTGCGTTCGGTGGTCAACGACGACGACACGGTGAGCCTGCGGCGGGTGCTGAACACCCCTCGCCGGGGGATCGGCGACCGCGCGGAGGCGTGTGTCGAGGCGCTCTCCAGCCGCGACCGGATCTCGTTCGGCGCGGCGCTGCGCCGGGCCAGGGAGGCGCCGGGCATCTCCAGCCGGGCGGCCAACGGCATCGCCGACTTCGTGGCGCTGCTCGACGGTGCCGGGGAGCTGGCCGAGACCGGCACGCCAGAAGAGGTGCTGGAGGCGCTGCTGACCCGCTCGGGCTACCTCACCGAGCTGGAGGAGAGCCTGGACCCGCAGGACGCCGGCCGGGTGGACAACCTCCAGGAGTTGGTCAGCGTCGCCCGGGAGTACACCGAGCGGATCGAGGCGCTGGGCGAGGAGGGGGAGCGGGCCACCCTGGCCGGCTTCCTGGAGCAGGTGGCGCTGGTCGCCGACGCCGACCAGATCCCCTCTGACGACCCCGACCACCAGGGCGTGGTCACGCTGATGACGTTGCACACCGCCAAGGGGCTGGAGTTCCCGGTGGTCTTCCTGACCGGGTTGGAGGACGGCGTCTTCCCGCACCTGCGCTCGCTGGGCGACACCCGCGAGTTGGAGGAGGAGCGCCGGCTGGCGTACGTCGGCATCACCCGCGCCCGGCAGCGGCTCTACCTCTCCCGGGCGGTGACACGCTCGGCCTGGGGGCAGCCGTCCTACAACCCGCCGTCGCGGTTCCTGGAGGAACTGCCGACGGAGTTGGTGCACTGGGAGCGCACCGAAGGGTCGTACACCTCGTGGGCTGGTGGAGGCGGCGGCGTCGGCGGCCGTGCCGACCGTGCGCCCGGCGGTCGGGGCACCTTCACCGGAGGCACGCCGAAGGCGGCTCAGCTGGCCCAGCGGCTCGGTGTGGACGCCAGCCGGCTGACCACGGCCAGCGAGCTGCCGCAGGGGCCGAAGGTGTCTGCCGGCGACCGGGTCAATCACCAGCGGTACGGGCTGGGGCGGGTGCTCGCCGTCGAGGGGCACGGCCCGGGTGCCCGGGCGCAGATCGACTTCGGCGATCAGACCATGTGGCTGGTGCTGCGGCACGCCCCGGTCGACAAGCTCTGACCCAAACGACCCAAGGCAGCGCCCGTCCGCCGCCCGCCCGACCAAGATCGCGCTACTTCGTTGAAAGAGTGGCCTCCGGCAGCGCGGAGGCCACTCTTTCCATGATGTTGTGCGGAACAGGCGGATCTTCAGACGCGCAGGCGGATTGGCTCAGCAGCCCAGGTCCACGCCGTGTGCCCGCATGAACGGGGCCGGGTCGATCTGGTTCCACATGCCCTGGTGCACCTCGAAGTGCAGGTGCGGGCCGGTGGAGTCGCCGGTCGCGCCCTCATAGCCGATGACCTGGCCAGCCTTGACCTTCTGGCCGACCGCGACCGCGACGCGGCTCTGGTGGGCGTAGTTGGTCAGGTATCCGTTCCCGTGGTCGATGAAGACGGAGTTGCCGTACCCGTCGGAGGCGTCTCCGGCCTGGGTCACGGTGCCGGCCGCTGCGGCGCGGATCGGCGTACCGGAGGGCAGCGCCAGGTCGATACCGGCGTGCAGGGTGCCCCAGCGCTGCCCGTAGCAGGAGGTGACTGCGGCGCCCGGCATCGGGTCGACCCAGGCGGGCGTGGGCTTGGTGGCCTTCGGCTTCGGCTTGGCCTTCGCGGTGGCCGTCTTCGTGGGTGTCGGGCTGGCGCTGGCCGCTGAGGGGCTCGGCGTCGGGCTGGCGGCGGGGGCGACCGGCGTGCTCGACTCGCGGGCGGAGCGGTCCGCCCGGCTGGCAGCTTCGGCCCGGGACTGTGCGTCGAGGCTGACGGCGGCGGGTGCCGGGTGGTCGTTGCCGGTGGTGGCGACGGCGACACCACCGAGGCCGAGGGCTACCAGAGCGGCAGCGCTGAGCACGATGAGGCGGTTCCGCCGGCCGCCGCGCTGCGGCTGCTCGGTCTGGGCGGTGTCGGGGGTGTTCTCGTTCTGCACGGGGCTGTCTTCCTGCACGGCGGACCTTCAGAGTCGAGGGGCACTTGACCTCGAAATACTGGTGTCGGGCCGAGTTGGGGCTGGTACGGGGACCGGGTGACCGGGTGGTGGACGGTGGACCGCCTGCCCGGGTATGACCCGCTGTGCGGCGTTACATCTAGAAAAGTGATCATGCCGCTGGGTGTCGCCGGTCACACTCCGGGCTGTGACCCGGCAGACATCCGCCGAACCCGGGCAACGAAAAACCGCCCGGATCGACAGATCCGGGCGGTCAACGGTCGGTACGCAGCGTCAGGACGCGGCTACCTCGCTGTAGATTGCCTCGACTTGCAGCTTGATGTCCACTCCGCGCTCCTGGAGGAAGGGCACCGGGTCGATCGGCTGGCCCTTGACATGGATCTCCAGATGCAGGTGGGTGCCGTAGGCGTGACCGGTCTGGCCCACCAGGCCGAGCTGGTCACCCGCCTTGATCTGCTGGCCTTCCTTCACGCTCACCGCGGAGGAGTGGCCGTAGATGGCCTCGCTGCCGTCGGCGTGTTGAACGATCACGGCGTTGCCGTACCCGCCGAACCAACCGGCCTTGGTGACCAGTCCGTCGTGGACCGCCACATACGGAGTGCCCTCAGCAGCGACCAGGTCCACGCCGGTGTGCAGCTTGCCCCAGCGCATCCCGTAGGGGGAGTTGAAGTCGTAGCCCTGCAACGGCAGCAGCCAGACCTCGGGCTCGGCGCTGTCCTTGCTCCGGCTGTCCCGGGAGGCGCGGTCGGCGCTGTCCGCACGGGCCGCGGCGTCCTGGCTGGTGACCGACGCCTGCTTGAGCTCGTCGAGCACCGTCGGGCTGACGTCCTTGGCGTCCGGCAGGGCGCTCGCGCCGAGTGCGACGAGGCCGGCCCCGACGAACGCGGTGGTGACGACAGCGGCGTAACGGCTCCGCGGTGGGGTGGGTACGCGGCGGCGACCGCGATATCGATCGGGCTCAGACGACAGGCGCTGGCGCACGCACACCCTCCGTTGTCGGGGTTCCGAAGCGGCCGGTGGACGTTCGTGAAGCTCCAGTGAACGTCCGCTGACCGCGTCGTCACCCGTCCATGGACCTGATGACAACCGTGGACACGTTAGCCAACCACCAGGCGAGTCACAAGCTAGACCGAGAAATTGGCGTGTCGTTCTGTCCGTTTGCGTCCATGATTGTCACGCATCGCGACGCCGAACGGCGCCCCTGTTGCTGCCCGTTCGTCGCCGAGCGTGACCGGTCCGGCGGAGTCGTCCGGCTTGACTGCGGGCAGTGCCGGATGGCGCCGCGGCAGTGTCGGATCGCGACCAGCGGGCCTCCCCAGGTTGCCCGCTGGTCGCAAAGAGCGATAACCGGTGACAGAGCCCGGATTTCCCGGGCTGGGTCCGCCGGGTTACCGTTCGTTCAGGTGAAGGCCGTGGAGCCGGTGAAAGGTGTGCGCTGATGAGCTCTCGTATTCGGGTCGTCGTCGCCAAACCCGGCCTGGACGGCCATGACCGCGGCGCGAAGGTCGTCGCGCGCGCCCTGCGTGATGCCGGGATGGAGGTCGTCTACACCGGCCTGCACCAGACCCCTGAGCAGATCGTGGAGACCGCTATCCAGGAGGACGCCGACGCGGTCGGCCTGTCCGTCCTGTCCGGCGCGCACATGACGCTCTTCCGGCGAGTGCTGGAACTGCTCACTGAGCGGGACGCCCGTGACATCGTCGTGTTCGGCGGCGGCATCATTCCGAACGGCGACATTCCCGAGTTGGAGAAGCTGGGCGTCGCAAAGATCTTCACGCCGGGCGCCACCACTCAGGCGATTGTCGAGTGGGTCCGACAGAACGTCGCGCAGCCGGTTTCCTGAGGCACCCGCGAAGGGCTGGCGGTAATAGGTCGGAGACCGGTTTCCGGGCACGGGGGAGGGGCCGGACGCACCCCTCACACGTCCGGCCCCTCTATGCACGATGCCCCGCCGCCACCCCTCGACCGACAGGGCATCGGCCGTCTCCCGTCATCGCGCTGTGCAGCGCTCCGACACCTCACTCAACGACGCCCCCACGGCCGGGTTACGGACCCCCGGCAACATCGCCCGGACGGTGGATGCCGCCCGAGTCATGGCCGGAAACCGGCCGCGCCCGCTGCCCGGTTGTGCATTACCGCACACCGTGCACCCGCTCGGTTGCCGGTGGTGCCGACATCGTTAGGCTGCGGCCAATGGCCTGTTTCAACTGATGACAGGCGTCAAACTGTTTCTTGAACGCTGGTGGCGGCGCGACGGCGCGCCGCGGAGACGGGACGGGACGCGCAATCGTGGACCTGTACGAGTACCAGGGGCGGGACCTGTTCGAGCGGCACGGCTTGCCCGTGCTGGCCGGCGGCGTCGCCACTACCCCGGAAGAGGCCCGTGCGATCGCCGAACGCCTCGGCGGTCGCGTGGTCGTCAAGGCGCAGGTGAAGGTCGGCGGCCGAGGTAAGGCCGGCGGCGTCAAGCTGGCTGAGGGCCCGGATGAGGCGGTGGCCAGGGCCACCGACATCCTCGGCATGGACATCAAGGGTCACACCGTCCACAAGGTCATGATCACGGTGACCGCGGACGTGGTCGAGGAGTACTACTTCTCGTACCTGCTCGACCGGGCTAACCGCACCTTCCTCTGCATCGCCAGCGTCGCCGGCGGGATGGACATCGAGCAGGTCGCTGCCGAGACCCCCGACCAGGTCGTGAAGGCCCCGATCGACGCCGTGAAGGGCGTGGACGAGGCCAAGGCTCGCGAGATCGTGACCGCCGCCCGCTTCCCGGCCGAGGTCGCCGACCAGGTGGTCGAGGTGGCCGTCGGCCTGTGGCAGGCGTTCGTCGCCGAGGACGCCACGCTGGTCGAGGTCAACCCCCTCGCCAAGAACGGCGACGGTCGGCTGCTGCTGCTCGACGCCAAGATCAGCCTGGACGAGAACGCGGCGTTCCGGCACCCGGACCACGAGGCGCTGGTCGACCAGGCCGCGGTGGACCCGCTGGAGCAGGCCGCCAAGGCCAAGGACCTCAACTACGTCAAGCTCGACGGCGAGGTCGGCATCATCGGCAACGGTGCGGGTCTGGTCATGTCGACCCTCGACGTGGTCGCGTACGCCGGTGAGCGGCACGGCAACGTCAAGCCGGCCAACTTCCTCGACATCGGCGGCGGCGCGAGCGCCGCGGTGATGGCGAACGGGCTGGAGATCGTGCTCTCCGACCCGGCAGTGAAGAGCATCTTCGTCAACGTCTTCGGCGGCATCACCGCCTGCGACGAGGTCGCCAACGGCATCATCCAGGCGCTGGCCCTGCTGGAGCAGCGCGGCGAGCAGGTCACCAAGCCGCTCGTCGTCCGTCTCGACGGCAACAACGCCGAGGCCGGTCGGGCGATCCTGGACAGCGCGAACAACCCACTCGTGCAGCGGGTGGACACCATGGACGGTGCGGCCGAGCGGGCCGCCGAGCTGGCAGCTGCGGGGGTCTGATCATGGCTATCTGGCTGACCAAGGACTCGAAGGTCATCGTCCAGGGGATGACCGGTTCCGAGGGTTCCAAGCACACCCGGCGGATGCTCGCCGCCGGCACCAACGTGGTGGGCGGCGTCAACCCGCGCAAGGCGGGCCAGAAGGTCGACTTCGACGGCACCGAGCTGCCGGTCTTCGCGTCCGTCGCGGACGCGATTGCCGAGACCGGGGCCGACGTCACCGTCATCTTCGTGCCGCCGCAGTTCACCAAGGCCGCCGTGGTCGAGGCGATCGACGCCGCGATCGGCCTGGCCGTGGTGATCACCGAGGGCGTTCCGGTGCACGACACCGCATCGTTCTGGGCGTACAACGTGGCGCAGGGCGAGCGGACCCGGATCATCGGGCCGAACTGCCCGGGCATCGCCTCGCCCGGCGCGTCCAACGCCGGCATCATCCCGGCCGACATCACCGGCTCCGGCCGGATCGGCCTGGTCAGCAAGAGCGGCACGCTGACCTACCAGATGATGTACGAGCTGCGCGACATCGGCTTCTCCACCTGCGTCGGCATCGGCGGTGACCCGATCATCGGGACCACCCACATCGACGCCCTGGCGGCGTTCGAGGCCGACCCGGAGACCGACGCCATCGTCATGATCGGTGAGATCGGTGGCGACGCCGAGGAGCGGGCCGCCGAGTTCATCAAGGCCAACGTCACCAAGCCGGTGGTCGGCTACATCGCCGGCTTCACCGCTCCCCCCGGCAAGACCATGGGTCACGCCGGGGCGATCATCTCCGGTTCGGCCGGCACCGCCGAGGCGAAGCAGGCGGCGCTGGAGGCGGTCGGTGTCAAGGTCGGCAAGACGCCGACCGAGACCGCGAAGCTGATGCGGGAGATCATGTCCGGCAACTGAGCCGGCCAGGCTACGCCGACGGGGGTCGACCGCAACCGGTCGGCCCCCTTCGGCATACGTGCGCGGGCTCGTTGTTGACGACCAGCCTGCTCAGTCGTTGTTCCAGAACGGGTAGTTGCCGGTCGCCCGCAGGATCGCGCCACCGATGATGTTGATCACGCCGAACACGATGGCGAGGTAGCCGAGCACCGGCGACTGACCGTAGCGCCGGGCGTCGCGGATCGACAGGTAGCCGAAGATGATGCCGAGGATGCCGCAACAGATCAGGCCGAGCACGATGCCCAGTACGCCCCAGAGCGTGGTGCGGTCCCGTCCCCTGGCCGGCGGCGGCGGGGGCTGCGGGTATGCGGTCGTCACGGCGTCCTCCGGGCGGTCGTGGGCGGCGGGCCGACCCGGACCCCGACCGGCGGACCCGACCCGGGTGGCGGCGACTCGCGCCCCCCTCTCGGCCGAGGCTAGACCGGACCGGGTGGGCTGGACCCCGGTTCGGTCAACTCGCCGCCCTTCGAGGGGTTAACGGACTGCCACCGCCCCGTGCGACGTGCCAGAGTAGAGCGGATGTCCCCCGTCACCCCTGACCGTCCCAGCCGTCCCGGCGGTGTGAGCGCCGACGGCCGGCCGGTCAACCGTGCCGTGCCGGCCCGACGGGTGCCCGCGCCCCGTGCGGGTGGGTCGCCACGGGGGCGCGCACCGTTGCCGGTCGCCGCCGCGGTGGCTGCCGGTTGGGCCGCCCTGACGTCCTATCTGCCGGTTGCCATCGTGCTCGGCCTGGTCCATCTCGGCGCGGATTCCACCACCCTGACCAGCACCCTGCGCACCGCGCTGGCCGGTTGGCTGCTCGGGCACGGCGTGCCGATACACACGGAGTCCGGTCCGCTCGGGCTCGCCCCGCTGGCGCTGACCGTGCTTGCGCTCTGGCGGCTGACCCGGGCCGGTGTGCACGTCAGCCGCGCGATCGGCGCCCGTGACAGCCGCTCACCGCGCCGGGCGCTGCTCGCCGCGGGCGCGGTTGGCATCGCGTACGCGCTGCTCGGCGCGCTCGCGGCGGTGCTGGTCGGCACCGGTGGGCCGAATGTGTCCCCGGTCCGTGCGGGAGCCACCTTCGCGGTGGTCGGCACACTCGCCGCGCTGGTCGGCGCCACCCGCATCACTGCCGTGACCCGGCTACTGCACGCCCGGATGCCGGGTCCGGTGCGCGACGGCATTCGTGCCGGTCTGGTGGCCGGGCTGCTGCTGCTCGGCGCGGGCGCCGGCGCGGCCGGCCTGGCGGTGGCCACCGGCGGCGGCGACGCGGCGGACATGATCGGGGCGTACCGGACCGGGGTTGCCGGGCAGGCCGGGGTCACCCTGGTCAGTGTCGCGTACGCGCCGAACGCGGCGATCTGGTCAGCCAGCTACCTGCTCGGCCCGGGCTTTGCGGTCGGCACCGACACCGCGGTGCGCACCAGTGAGGTGTCGGTCGGCGCGCTGCCGGCCGTACCGCTGCTCGCCGGCCTGCCGCGTGGGCCGGTGGACGGCTTCGGCGCCCTGCTGCTCGCGGTGCCGGTGCTGGCCGGGATGGTCGCCGGCTGGCTGCTCGCCCGCCGGGTGGCCCGACTCGCCGGGCCGGAGCGGGCCCCGCAGCGCTGGGCCGAGTTGCTGGCGCCGGCAGCGCTGGCCGGGCCGGTGGCCGGCGTGCTGCTGGGCGTAGCCGCCGCGGTCTCCGGCGGGTCGCTCGGAGCCGGTCGGCTGGCGCAGGTTGGGCCGGTGGGCTGGCAGGTCGGAGCGGTGGCGGCCGGTGTCATCGCGGTCGGCGCACTGCTCGGCGCCGCTGCCACCCGAATGCTCACCCGCGCCCCCGCGCCGGAGGGCCGGCGCGCCCCGGCGCAGTAGACGAGCGCGGGGCGCCCCGGACGAATCCGGAGCGCCCCGTCGATTCCGAGCCCGTCAGGGCGCGGTGGGCAGTTTGACCTGCGCCACGATGCTCACGATGAGCAGCAGAATGCCCAGCACGACGCCGACCGCGCCGCAGATCAGGCCGGCCTTGGCCTGTCCGGCGTTGCTGGCCTGGCCCTGGGCGACCTTCTGCCGGGCGAGGTAACCGGTCACCACGCCCGCGATGCCGACCGGGATGCCCAGGTACAGGCAGCAGAGCAGCGGGATCGACGCGATACCGAGGATCATCGACACCAGGCCGAGGGTGTTGTTCTGCCCCTGCCCCGGTGCCGGCGGGTAACCGGCGTTCGGGTACGTCGGACCGCCGCCGGCCTGCTGCTGAGCGTACGGGTCCTGGTGCGGCGGCTGCTGGCCGTACGGCGCCTGCGGTGCCGCGTACGGATCCTGCGGCTGCTGGCCGTACGGGGCGGCTGGCGGCTGGGGGGCGGTCGGGTCCTGATTGGGCTGCTGGCCGTACGGGTCCTGACCGGGGTTACCGGGTTGCATTCGAGAAGCTCCTTGGACTGGTTCCGTCAGTTACTGCTTTTGTTTCCACCCATGATCGCGGCCAGTCCTCCCAATGCACCAGTGCAGAACAGGACGACATGCCTCCCAAAACACTCGAAAATGTACGTGTTGACCACTTCGTGTGCCGGATCACGGGCGGAGCACGGGTCGGCGCGGCCGTCCGGCCCGAGCGAGCGGCAGCGTACCGGGTCGATGCCCGTCGGCACTGCCAGAGATCGACGCGCCGCCCAGCGGAGGGGCATCCTGACCCTGCCCGATAGGGTGACCCGGTGACCGAGCCCGCGGCTGTCGCCCGCATCGTCGTCCTCGTTTCCGGCTCCGGGAGCAACCTTCAGTCGCTGCTGGATGCCGCCGTCGACCCCGCGTACGGCGCGCAGGTCGTCGCGGTCGGCGCGGACCGCGACGGCATCGTGGGCCTGGACCGGGCCGACGCGGCGGGGGTGCCGACCTTCGTCGAGCGGGTCCGCGATCACGACACCCGGGAGGACTGGGACCGCGCCCTCACCGCGCACGTCGCGAAGCACCAACCCGACCTGGTCATCTCCGCCGGGTTCCTCAAGCTGGTCGGCCCGCACTTCCTCGCGGCCTTCGGGGATCGCTACCTGAACACCCACAACACCCTGCTGCCGGCGTTCCCCGGCATCCACGGCCCGCGTGACGCCCTCGCCTACGGCGTGAAGCTCACCGGGGCCACTCTCTTCTTCGTCGACGCCGGCCTGGACACTGGGCCGATCGTCGCGCAGGTCGCGGTGCCGGTGCTCGACGACGACGACGTGGACACGCTCACCGAGCGCATCAAGGAAGCCGAGCGGCGCCAGCTCGTCGAGCAGGTCGGCCGTCTGGTCCGCGAAGGCTGGACCATCACCGGAAGGAAGGTCACGATTCCGTGAGTCGTCCCACTCAGGACGGGCGCCGCCCGATCAGGCGGGCGCTGGTCAGCGTCTACGACAAGACCGGGCTGGTGGAGCTGGCCCAGGCCCTGCACGCGGCCGGTGTGGAGATCGTGTCCACCGGCAGCACGGCGGGCGCCATCGCCGCCGCCGGCGTGCCGGTGACGCCGGTGGAGACGGTGACCGGGTTCCCCGAGGTGCTCGACGGCCGGGTGAAGACCCTGCACCCGAAGGTGCACGCGGGTCTCCTCGCCGACCTGCGCAAGGACACGCACGTCGCGCAGCTCGACGAACTGGGGGTGGCGGCGTTCGACCTGCTGGTCTCCAACCTCTACCCGTTCCAGGCGACCGTCGCCTCCGGCGCCGGCGTCGAGGAGTGCGTGGAGCAGATCGACATCGGCGGCCCGGCCATGGTGCGAGCCGCCGCCAAGAACCACGCCTCGGTCGCCGTGCTCACCGACCCGACCGCGTACCCGGCGCTGCTCGGTGCGCTCGGCGAGGGTGGCTTCACCATGGCCCAGCGCCGCGCACTGGCCGCCCGGGCGTTCGCCGACATCGCCGAGTACGACGTAGCGGTGGCCCAGTGGTGCGCCCAGGAACTGGCCCCGGCCGACGACTCCTGGCCGACGTTCGCCGGTTCGGCGCTGCGCAAGTCGACGGTGCTGCGCTACGGGGAGAACCCGCACCAGCCCGCCGCGCTCTACACCGACCCGGACGCCCCGGCGGGGCTGGCACAGGCCGAGCAGTTGCACGGCAAGGAGATGTCCTACAACAACTACGTCGACGCGGACGCCGCCTGGCGAGCAGCGAACGACTTCGTCGACCAGCCAGCGGTGGCGATCATCAAGCACGCCAACCCCTGCGGCATCGCGGTGGGCGCGGACGTGGCCGAGGCACACCGCAGGGCGCATGACTGCGACCCGGTGTCAGCGTTCGGCGGCGTCATCGCGGTCAACCGGCCGGTCTCGGTCGAGCTGGCCCGGCAGGTCGCCGACATCTTCACCGAGGTGGTGGTCGCCCCCGGCTTCGACGAGGGCGCGGTCGAGGTGCTGCAGGGCAAGAAGAACATCCGGCTGCTGCGCGCGCCGGCCTGGACCCCGGCAAAGATTGAGTGGCGGCCGGTGACCGGCGGCGTGCTGACCCAGGTCGCCGACCGGGTGGACGCCCCCGGTGACGACCCGGCGGGCTGGCAGTTGGCAACCGGCGAGGCTGCCGACGAGGAGTTGCTGCGGGATCTCGCGTTCGCCTGGCGGGCGGTCCGCGCGGTGAAGAGCAACGCAATCCTGCTCGCCAAGGACGGCGCCACCGTCGGCGTCGGTATGGGGCAGGTCAACCGGGTCGACTCGGCGCAGCTTGCGGTCAACCGCGCCGGCGCTGACCGGGCTCGCGGGTCGGTCGCCGCCTCGGATGCGTTCTTCCCGTTCGCCGACGGCCCGCAGATCCTCATCGACGCCGGCGTCCGCGCCATCGTGCAGCCCGGCGGCTCGATCAGAGACGAAGAAGTAATCGCCGCAGCCCAAAAAGCCAACGTAACGATGTACCTAACCAAAACCCGCCACTTCTTCCACTAACCCGCCCCCCCCGGGGCCCCCTGGCGGGTCGCACGCCCCGCCCAGGCGCGTTGATCTAGGGCATATCGTCGCGATCGGAGATCAACTCGCGACGATATGCCCTAGATCAACGGGGGAGAGGGGGCGCGGGGGAGGGGGGCGGGGGGAGGGGGGTTACGGGGTGAGCGGGGGGCGGAGTTCGGCGAAGTGGCAGGCGGACGGGTGGGGGTCTGCGGCGCGGGGCACCGTTTGGGGGTCCTGGGTCGCGCAGATGTCCTGGGCTTTCCAGCAGCGGGTCCGGAAGTGGCACCCGCTGGGCGGGTCGGCCGGGCTCGGCACGTCGCCAACCAGCCGGATCATGTTGCGCTGCTCGCGGGCCTCCGGGTCCGGCACCGGCACCGCGGAGAGCAGCGCCTGGGTGTACGGGTGGGTGGCGCGCTCGTAGATCTCGTCCTCGGTGCCGATCTCGACGATCCGGCCGAGGTACATCACCGCGACCCGGTCGGCGATGTGCCGCACCACGGACAGGTCGTGGGCGATGAAGATGTACGAGAGCCCGAGCTCGTCCTGCAGCTGCTTCAACAGGTTGATCACCTGGGCCTGGATGGAGACGTCCAGCGCCGACACCGGCTCGTCGCAGACGATGATCTCGGGCCGCAGCGCGAGCGCACGGGCGATGCCGATGCGCTGACGTTGACCGCCGGAGAACTGGTGCGGGTACCGGTTGATGTGCTCCGGGTTGAGCCCGACCACGTCCAACAGCTCCTGGACCCGCCCCTGCTTGCTGCCCTTCGGCGCGGCGTCCGGGTGGATCTCGAACGGCTCGCCGATGATGTCGCCGACGGTCATCCGCGGGTTCAGCGAGGTGTACGGGTCCTGCATCACCATCTGCATGTTGCGGCGTAGCCGGCGCAGCTCGCGCCCGGAGGCATTGAACAGGTCCCTGCCCTCCAGGGTGGCCCGGCCCGAGGTGGGCGTCTCCAGCCGCATCAGCAGCCGGGCGAGGGTCGACTTGCCGCAGCC
Organism: Micromonospora sp. NBC_01638; assembly: GCF_045209745.1. Taxonomy (NCBI): domain Bacteria; kingdom Bacillati; phylum Actinomycetota; class Actinomycetes; order Micromonosporales; family Micromonosporaceae; genus Micromonospora; species Micromonospora sp. NBC_01638. The sequence continues at coordinate 1,377,276 of NZ_CP109273.1, read as the reverse complement.
GGACTCGCCGACCACGCCCAGCGTCTCGCCCCGACGCAGCTCGAAGCTCACCCCGTCGACAGCCTTCACCGCGCCGATCTGCCGCTGGAACAGCACGCCCTGGGTGATCGGGAAGTGCTTCACCAGGTTGTCGACGGAGAGGATGGTCTCGCCGCGGACCTTGGTGGAGTTAGCGGGTGACGCTGTCATCACGGACCTCCTGCGCGAAGTGGCAAGCGCTGGTCCGGCCGTCGCCGAGGACCAGGTCGTGCGGCACTACGTCCACGCAGACCTGCTGGACGTACGGGCACCGGGGGTGGAATGGGCAGCCGGACGGGATGCGCATCAGGTTCGGCGGCAACCCCTTGATCGTCGACAGTTCCTGGCCGCGGACGTCCAGGCGCGGGATCGACTCCAACAACCCCTTGGTGTACGGGTGGGCGGGCGCCTTGTAGAGCGTGCGGACGTCGGCGTGCTCGACGATCCGGCCGGCGTACATGACCGCGATCCGGTCCGCGACACCGGCGACCACGCCCAGGTCGTGGGTGATCAGGATCATCGCCATGTTGAGGTCCCGGCGCAGGTCGGCCAGCAGGTCCATGATCTGGGCCTGCACGGTCACGTCGAGTGCCGTGGTGGGCTCGTCGGCGATCAGCACCTTCGGGTCCAGCGCCAGCGCCATGGCGATCATGACGCGCTGCCGCATGCCGCCGGAGAACTGGTGCGGGTGGTCGCCGATCCGCTTCGCGGCGCCCGGAATCTTGACCAGATCCATCAGCTCGATGGCACGGCGCCGGGCATCGGCGCGGGACAGGCCGGCACGCTGGCGCAGTGTCTCGCCGATCTGCCAGCCGACCGGGAAGACCGGGTTCAGGGCGGAGAGCGCGTCCTGGAAGATCATTGCGATCTCCTTGCCGCGTACCTGCCGGCGCTGCTCCTCGGAGCAGGTGAGCAGGTCCTGACCCTGGTAGAGGATCTGGCCGGAGCGGACGAACGCGGGCGGGGTGTCCAGGATGCCCATGATCGCCTGGGCGGTGACCGACTTCCCCGAGCCGGATTCGCCGAGCACGGCCAGCGTCTCGCCGGCGTCCAGGTGGTACGACACGCCGTTGATCACCCGGGCCACGCCCTCGTTGGTGCGGAACTCGACGTGCAGGTCCCGCAACTCCAGCAGGTGGCCGCCCTCGGGCGTGGCGGAGGCGGGCGTGGGTTCGACAATGGAGTGGGTCATGAGAGAGTCACCGCAGCTTCGGGTCGAAGGCGTCACGGATCGCGTCGCCGAGCATGATGAACGCCAGCACGGTCAGCGCGAGGAAGGCCGACGGGACGATCAGCGGGGTCGCCGCCTCCCGCATGTGGATCCGGCCGGTGTCGATGTCCTGGCCCCACGAGATGGTCGGCGCCTTCAGGCCGATGCCCAGGAAGGAGAGCGTGGCCTCGGCCGCGATGAACGAGCCGAGCGCGATGGTCAGCACCACGATGGCCGGGGCCAGCGAGTTCGGCAGGATGTGCCGCCACATGATCCGACCGTTGCCGGCGCCGAGCATCCGGGCCGCCGCCACGTAGTCCTGCTCCTTGGCGGTGATCACCGAGGAGCGGACGACGCGGGCCGCCGTGGTCCAGCCGAGGATGGCCAGCACGAAGATCACCGCGGCGATCCGGGCGGTATCGCTGTGGCTGGACACTCGCTTGAGCAGCACGATCGCGGCCAGCAGCAGCGGGATGCCGAGCACCATGTCGATCACGCGGGAGAGCACCGCGTCGACCCAACGGCCGAAGTACCCGGCCAGCATGCCGACCGCAAGCGCGATCAACCCGGTGCCGAGCGCGGCGAGCGCGCCGACCAGCAGTGAGGCGCGGGTGCCGTAGACCGCCCGGGAGTACGTGTCGCAGCCCTGGAAGTCGTACCCGAAGATGGCTCCGCCGGACGGCCCGGCGTGCTGCCGGGAGAGCAGGCAGTCCCTCGGGTTGTTGGTGGTGAACACGCCGGGGGCCAGAGCCATCAGCGTGAGGATCACGACCAGTGTCAGCGAGATCCAGAAGATCGGGTTGCGGCGCAGGTCGCGCCAGGCGTCCCCGGCCAGGCTGCGCGGCTTCTGCGGTGCGCCGATCTGGTTCGGTGCGCCGGGCTCGCCCGAGGGCCCACGGCGAGCGGCCTGGTTCTCGGTGGCCGCCACGGTTTCAAAGTCACTCATGCCGGCACCTCGCTGCATTCGATGCGGGCAGGAGAGCTCAGGCACGCTGCGCTGATGATTCGTTCGCTGCGCTCACGCATAGCGGATCCTCGGGTCGAGTACGGCGTACAGGACGTCCACCACCAGGTTCGAGACCAGGTAGACCACGACGAGCACGCTGACGATGCCCACCACCAGGGGGCCGTCCTCGGTGCGGATGCCGCGGAAGAGGTTGAAGCCAATGCCGGGGATGTTGAAGACGCCTTCGGTGATGATCGCGCCGCTCATCAGGTTGCCCAGCTCCACACCGAGGAAGGTGACCACCGGGATGAGCGAGTTGCGCAGCACGTGGACGGTGACGATGCGGCGTTTGACCAGGCCCTTGGATCGGGCGGTGCGGACGTAGTCGGCGCGGAGGTTCTCCGCCACCGAGGTACGGGTCAGCCGCAGCGCGGTGGCCAGCGACAGCGAGCCGAGCACGATGCCCGGCAGCAGCAGCGCGTAGAACGTCGGCTGGGAGCCGGCGGTGGGCGGGAAGAGTTGCCACTTGACGCCCAGGAAATACTGCGCGAGCGGCGCCAGCACGATGGTCGGGATGCCCAGCACCAGCAGGGTCAGCACCAGCGTCGAGTTGTCGAAGATGCTGCCCCGGCGGATGCCGGCCACCACACCGGCGGTGACCCCGACGATGATCGCCACGGCGAGCGCGATGAGCGCGAGTTTCACGGTGACCGGCCAGGCGGCCTGCAGGATGTCGCCGATCTGGCGGCCGGTCAGTGACTGGCCGAGGTCGCCCCGGAGCAGGTTCTTGACGTAGTCGAAGTAGCGGTAGAAGAAGCCGCCGACGCCGGTGGCGTCCAGGTGGTACTTCTCCGTCAGGTAGGCCCGCTGGGCTGCGGTCACCGGTCGTTCACCCGCGAGGGCCTGGATGGGGTCGCCCTGGCCGGCGAACATCAGCGCGTAGACGATCAGGGTGGTCCCGAAGAACGCCAGGACCATCTGCAGTAGGCGCCGCAAGATGTAGCGGAACATGCTTAGCAGTCTCTCCGGAAATATGCGAAAGGGTCGCAGGACGGCATCTCTGGTCGTACCCGATATGTCCGAGACGTGCCGTCCGGCCCGGGGCAGGCCGGCGCCACTGATGCCGGGCCCGCGTGAGCGGCCCGGCCCGGGACAGTGCGGTCCGGGCCACCCGAGCATCGTCGCCCGGGTGGCCCGCACCATGGTCAGCTCAGCTGGCCGCTTCGATCTTGATGAGGTTGACCCGCTGGAACAGGTCCATCTCGACGTTCTTGACCTTGGACGAGTGGCCGAACACGTTCTCGCCGAAGCGGAGCGGGATCACCGGCATGTCCTTGGCCAGGATGTCCTCCGCCTGCTGGTACTTGACGATCGCCTCGTCCTGCGTCTTGGCCGCGGAACCCTCCTTGACGAGCTTGTCGAACTCCGGGTTGCTGTAGCCGTAGTAGTTCGACGAACCGTTGGTGGTGTACAGCGGGCCGAGGTAGTCCTCCATGGTCGGGTAGTCCATGACCCAGCCCAACCGGAAGACACCCACCGACTGCTTCTTCTCGACCTTGGTCAGCAGGTCGGCGAACTTCGGCTCGGCCGAGCCAACGACCTCGACGCCCAGGTTGGCCTTCAGCTGGTTGGCCGTGGCGTCGACCCAGTCCTTGTGACCGCCGTCGCCGTTGTAGGAAATGACGATCTTCGACGGACCACCGGCGGCCTGGTAGAGCTTCTTGGCCTCGGTCGGGTTGAACTCGCCGGCCGCGCCCGTGGTGTTCTCGCGGTAGCCCGGCAGGACCGGCGAGACGAAGGAGCGCGCCGACTGCTGCGAGCCCTTGAAGACCGACGTGGTGATCTCGTCCCGGTCGATCGCCATCGAGATGGCCTTACGCACGTCCGGGTTGCTGTACGCCTTGTCGAACGTCGGGAACGCGAGGAACTGGAACGACGACATCGGGCTGGTCTGGAACCGGTCGCCCAGGTCGGTCGGGGCGTTGCTCAGGCTCTCGGTCGGGATCGTGGGCAGCACGTCCAGGTTGTCGCCCAGGACGTCCGCGTAGGCCGCGGAAAGCTGCTGGTAGATCCGGAACTCGACGCCGTTCACCTTGGGCTTCTCACCCGGGTACGCGTCGTACCGCTCGAGGTCGATCTTGGAGTCGTGCTGCCAGGTGCCCTTCATCTTGAACGGGCCCTGACCGATCGGCGCCTGCTCGTACGAGTCCTTGAGCACGCCCGGGGCCGAGAACGCGGCATCCGGCAGCGGGAAGTACGCGGTGTAGCCGAGCATCGTCTTGAAGTCGATGTACGGCTCGGACAGCGTCACGGTGAAGGTGAGGTCGTCGACCTTCTTCAGCCCGGACATCGTCTGGGCCTTCGGCTTCTCGCCCTGGACGTCCTGGTAGCCGGCGATCTTCTCGAAGAAGAAGGCGCCGCCCTGACCGTTGGGCGCGTACGCGCCGTAGTTCCAGGCGTTGACGTAGTCCTCGGACGTGACCTTCTCACCGTTGTGGAAGGTGAAGCCGTCCTTGAGCTTGATCGTCCAGACCTTGTTGTCCGGCGACGTCACCGACTCGGCCGCGACCTCGTACGGCTTGTTCTGCGCGTCGTAGTCCACGAGCGGGCTGAACAGGCCGGCGAGCACCTGCGCGCCCGACGTTTCGGTGGCGTTCGTCGGAACCAGGTGCTGCGGCTCGCCGATCTGGATGCTGACGGCCGCGTTGGGGTCACTGCTGCCGGATCCGCCGTTTCCGCCGCTGCCGCAGGCCGCAAGGCCCATCGTCACCGCGAGCGGGAGGGCGGTCCAGGCAGCGAGTCTACGAACTCGCATTGAGCCTCCTCATCTCCTCACGCTGCGCAGTCAAGCCCGACGCTGGGTTTACTCTGCGCAACAAGTGGAAACGGTAGGTCGGTGACCGGCCTTCGGCAACGATGCAGTTGCGAGTGGGTAACGATCCAGGGCCACCCCTCTTGCCGAAGCCCGGCCGGTCTGGTAGTGAAAAGCGGCTAAACCTCGTTGGCCTGCCCGTATTTAGACGCTCAGGAGGGCTGGCCGTCCCCGCCTGGGCCAAGCTGGAACTCTCTGGGCCGGAGGTCCGGTTTACGCTGCACCCCACCTTCGTGTCTGGCTCGACGGTGACCGAATCCACAGATTGTTACTTAGAGTGACTATCGACACGTCACCCACGGTCACGCCCGGCGGCGCTGAGCGAGATGGCGGGGGCGGCCCGAGCTGGTCCTCTGAACCGCAGGCGGTGGCCGTGAGACGATCTGGTCGTGACGGCGACGGTTCTGGACGGCAAGGCGACCGCAGCGGAGATCAAGGACGAGCTGCGGATCCGGGTGAAGGCACTCGCGGAACGCGGCATCATCCCCGGGCTGGGCACGGTCCTGGTCGGGGCGGACCCGGGCAGTCAGGCGTACGTCAACGGCAAGCACCGCGACTGCGCCGAGGTGGGCATCGCCTCGATCCGCCGGGAGCTGCCGGCCGACGCCACCCAGCAGCAGGTCGACGACGTGCTGGCCGAGCTGAACGCCGACCCGGCGTGCCACGGCTACATCGTCCAGCTGCCGTTGCCGGCCCACCTCGACACCCAGCGGGTGCTGGAGTTGATCGACCCGGAGAAGGACGCCGACGGCCTGCACCCGGTCAACCTGGGCCGGCTCGTCCTCGGCTACGACGGCCCGCTGCCCTGCACCCCGCGCGGCATCGTCGAACTGCTCCGCCGGCACGACGTGGCGCTGCGCGGCGCCACCGTCGCGGTGGTCGGTCGGGGCAACACCGTCGGTCGACCGCTCGGCCTGCTGCTCACCCGGCGCAGCGAGAACGCCACGGTCACCCTGTGCCACACCGGCACCCTCGACCTCGCCTCGCACACCCGGGCCGCCGACATCGTCATCGTCGCGGCCGGCGTACCGGGCCTGCTCACCGTCGACATGATCAATCCCGGTGCGGTCGTGGTGGACGTCGGCATCACGCGCGTGATCGGCGCGGACGGCAAGGGCCGCTACACCGGCGACGTGGACCCGGAGGTGGCCGACACGGCCGGCGCGCTGGTCCCCATGCCCGGCGGCGTTGGTCCGATGACCCGGGCCATGCTGCTCACCAACGTCGTGGAGCGTGCCGAGCGCGGCTGAGATGTAGGGCCGTAACCGTCCGCCCCTGGCCCGATCGGTGCCAGGATGACTGATACGGTCCGGAAAACCGACTGGTAGCAGGGAGTGGGACGACCATGGGTAAGAAGGTCACTGTCGTCGGGGCTGGCTTCTACGGCTCCACCACCGCACAGCGCCTGGCCGAGTACGACGTCTTCGACACCGTAGTGATCACCGACATCGTGGAGGGCAAGCCCGCGGGTCTCGCGCTCGACCTCAACCAGTCCCGGGCCATTGAGGGCTTCGAGACCAAGGTGGTCGGCGTGACCACCGGCCCCAACGGTGAGGGCTACGAGAACATCGAGGGCTCCGACGTCGTCGTGATCACCGCCGGTCTGGCGCGGAAGCCCGGCATGAGCCGGATGGACCTGCTGGCGACCAACGCCAAGATCGTGCGTCAGGTCGCCGAGAACGTCGCCAAGTACGCCCCGAACGCCGTCGTCATCGTCGTCTCCAACCCGCTGGACGAGATGACCGCACTGGCCCAGCTCGCCACCCAGTTCCCGAAGAACCGGGTGCTCGGCCAGGCCGGCATGCTGGACACCGCCCGGTTCAGCAACTTCGTCGCCGAGGCGCTGAACGTACCGGTGGCGTCGGTGCGCACGCTGACCCTCGGCTCGCACGGCGACACGATGGTCCCGGTGCCGTCGAAGAGCACCGTCAACGGCAAGCCGCTGCGCGACGTGATGCCGGCCGAGCAGATCGAGGAGCTGGTCGTCAAGACCCGCAACGGTGGCGCCGAGGTGGTCGCGCTGCTCAAGACCGGCTCGGCGTACTACGCCCCGTCCGCCGCCGCGGCCCGGATGGCGAAGGCCGTCGCGGAGGACTCCGGCGACGTCATGCCGGTCTGCGCCTGGGTCGACGGCGAGTACGGCATCTCCGGTGTCTACCTGGGTGTCGAGGCCGCGATCGGCGCCGAGGGCGTCAAGCGGGTCGTCGAGACCGACCTGGATGCCGACGAGCGCGCCAGCCTCCTCGAGGCCGCCGAAGCCGTCCGCGCCAAGCAGGGCGACATCTCCAGCATGTAACCCCGAAACCAGACCCACGGAAGGGCCCGCCGGCTGAGCCAGCGGGCCCTTCCCCGTCCCCCCACCCCACCCCCACCCCACCCAGCGTTGATCATGAAGTTGTTGCCCGCCTCGTCGGCGTGTCGCCGCAATAACTTCATGATCAACGGGGCGGGCTGGGGGTGGACAGCGGGCGTACCGCTGGGGTGAGGGTGGTCTCGCCGTCGACCAGCACGACCGTGTCGACGTCGGCCGGGTCGATGCTCGCGGCGGCCAACTCGGCCGGCATGCGGCCGGGCACCGGCGCCCAGCTCGCGGCGGGCGCGTCGGCCGGGCCGATCCCGGCGTCGACCAGGTGGCCGGCCCGTCGCCGGTGCGGATCGCGAAGCTGCGGAACGGCAGTCACCACTGCCCGTCGGCGTCACCGAGCGGGGGTCGCGCTGGGCCAGCGGGTAGACGTGGCGTCTGGAAACGCCTGCGTGCGGGGCTGGAAGAAAGCGCCCTCCCCGTCGGTGAGCGTCGTGACCGTGATGGACCCGAGAGTGCGGCTCAGTGGCATCGGGCGATGGTGTCAGGGAATTCTGTGCCGTGCAGCCCGGTTCCCGCCGGCCGGTCGAGGCCGACTGGGGGCTGCCGGCCCAATTGCAGTACGCTCGTACTGCTTGAGCACGTGTCCCCCGAGAGGAGCGCCGGCCGATGGCGAAGATCAAGGTAAACAACCCGGTCGTAGAACTCGACGGCGACGAGATGACCCGGATCATCTGGAAGCAGATCCGGGAGCAGCTGATCCTGCCCTACCTCGACGTCGACCTGCACTACTACGACCTGTCGATCCAGCACCGCGACGAGACCGACGACCAGGTCACCATTGACGCCGCCAACGCCATCAAGGAGCACGGCGTAGGCGTCAAGTGCGCGACCATCACCCCGGACGAGGCCCGGGTGGAGGAGTTCGGCCTGAAGAAGATGTGGCGGTCGCCCAACGGCACCATCCGCAACATTCTCGGCGGCGTCGTCTTCCGTGAGCCGATCATCATGTCCAACGTGCCGCGGCTGGTCCCCGGCTGGACCAAGCCGATCATCATCGGCCGGCACGCCCACGGTGACCAGTACAAGGCCACCGACTTCGTTGTCCCCGGCCCGGGCACGGTGACCATCACCTACACCCCGGCCGACGGCGGCGCGCCGATGGAGATGGAGGTCGCCAACTTCCCGGGCGGCGGCATCGCCATGGGCATGTACAACTACGACGAGTCGATCCGGGACTTCGCCCGGGCGTCGTTCCGGTACGGGCTGGACCGCAACTACCCGGTCTACCTGTCCACCAAGAACACCATCCTCAAGGCGTACGACGGCCGGTTCAAGGACATCTTCGCCGAGGTGTTCGAGGCCGAGTTCAAGGCCGAGTTCGCCGCTGCCGGCATCACCTACGAGCACCGGTTGATCGACGACATGGTCGCCGCCGCGCTCAAGTGGGAGGGCGGCTACGTCTGGGCCTGCAAGAACTACGACGGTGATGTGCAGTCCGACACCGTCGCGCAGGGCTTCGGCTCGCTGGGTCTGATGACCTCGGTCCTGCTCTCCCCAGACGGCCGGACCGTCGAGGCCGAGGCCGCGCACGGCACGGTCACCCGGCACTACCGGCAGTACCAGAAGGGCGAGAAGACCTCGACCAACCCGATTGCGTCGATCTACGCCTGGACCCGGGGCCTGGCCCACCGGGGCAAGCTGGACGGCACCCCGGCGGTCACCGAGTTCGCCAACACCCTGGAGCAGGTCATCGTCGACACTGTCGAGGGCGGCCAGATGACCAAGGACCTCTCGCTGCTCATCTCGCGTGACGCCCCGTGGCTGACCACCGACGAGTTCATGAACGCGCTCGACGAGAACCTGGCCCGCAAGATCGCCGCCTGATCCAGGCGTACCGCATCGCCAAAGCCCGCCGGCACCCGCCGGCGGGCTTCGGCGTGTCCGGCGCTGACGCGCCGTTTGGGCGTCACTCCGGCCGCCACGCCTCGTTGTTCCGGATGGACGAGATGCCAGTCGAGTCCAGGAGGTTGACCTCGGTCGACCCGCGGCACCCGTGCGCCGACCAGCCAGCCTTCCCGGCTGTGCCGTGCACAGCCAGCCGTCCCTTCCCTGCGGGGGGCCCTGTCCCGGGCCCCCCGCGCCCTGTTCTCACCCAGGTCAGGCGGTGCCGCCGCCGTCTCAGGCGGCGCGCAGCAGGTTGGCGGCGTGCTCGGGGGCGATGTCGTTGATGAAGACACCCATTCCGGACTCGGAGCCCGCCAGGAACTTCAGCTTGTCCTTGGCTCGCCGGGTGCTGAACAGCTGCAGGTGCAGGTGGGCGAGCTCGCGGTCGATCCGTACCGGCGCCTGGTGCCAGGCCGAGATGTACGGCATCGGCATGTCGAACAGGCCGTCGAAGCGGCGCAGCAGATCCAGGTAGAGCGGCCCGAAGGCGTCCCGCTCGCTGTCGCTGAGCGCCGGGATGTCCGGCACCACACGGCGCGGTGCGACGTGCACCTCGAACGGCCAGCGGGCAGCCGCCGGGACGAACGCCGTCCAGTGTTCGTTCTCGACGACCACCCGGTCACCGGTGGCGCGCTCGGCGGCCAGGACGTCCGCGTACAGGTTGCCCCCGCCGGTTCGCTCGGCGTGCCGGCGTGCCGCGGCCAGCAGCGCGCGGGTGCGCGGCGGCACGAAGGGGTACGCGTAGATCTGCCCGTGCGGGTGGTGCAGCGTCACGCCGATCTCGACGCCCCGGTTCTCGAAGCAGAAGATCTGCTCCACGCCGGGCAGTTCGCCGAGCACCTCGGTGCGGTCGGCGAGCGCGTCCAGCACGGTGCGGACCCGGCGCGGAGGAAGGCTGGCGAAGGAGGCGTTGTGGTCCGAGGTGAAGCAGACGACCTCGCACCGGCCGAGGCCCGGCCGAACCGGTGTGAACGGGGTGATCTCCCCGGGCTCGTCGGCCACCTGGCCACTCAGCGACGGGAACCGGTTCTCGAAGACCACCACGTCGTAGTCGGGCGCGGGGATCTCGGTCAGCCGGTCGCCCACCGACGGGTCGAGGGGGCACTCGTTCGCCGGCGGGAGGAAGATGCGGGTCTGCCGGTGCACGGCGACCGCCACCCACTCGTCGGTCAGCGGGTCGTAGCGCAGCTGGGATGCGGGGGGCGGCGGCGGCAGGTCTCGGCGGTCCGGCTGGTCGCGGACCGCGTCGTCGCGCTCGTCGAAGTAGATCAGCTCCCGGCCGTCGGCCAGGTCGGTCGCGGTGCGCTTCACTGCGCCGTCCCCTCACTCGTCGGCGTGCGCGTCGCGCGGTCCGCCCCTGTCGTCGCCTTCACCATGATCAGTTCGCCCACCTGCTCGCCGAGCACCAGTCGTGCGGGCGGAGGCAACCGGTCGTCGCTGACCAGCACGTGTGCCGCGGCCAGCTCGACGATCGAGGAGATGCCCACTGTGCCCCACTTGGTGTGATCGGCGAGCACCACCAGCCGGTCCGCCGCGGCCACGAGCGCCCGGTCGGTCTCCGCCTCCATGAGGTTCGGGGTGGTGAAGCCGGCCCGCTCGGTGATGCCGTGGACGCCCAGGAAGAGCAGATCCAGGTGCAGTGACCGGACGGCCCCGACCGCAATTGGACCGACCAGCGCGTCCGACGGGGTGCGGACGCCGCCGGTGAGCACCACCGTCTGGTCCGGTCGACCACCGGCGTGCAGGATCTCGGCCACCGGCAGCGAGTTGGTCACCACGGTCAGGCCGGGCACGTCCACCAGCCTCCGGGCCAGCTCGGCCGTGGTGGTGCCGGCGGAGAGCGCGACCGCCGCGCCAGGCCGGACCAGTTGGGCCGCCCGGTCCGCGATGGCGGCCTTCTCCGGCAACTGACGGACCGACTTGGCGTGGAAGCCCGGCTCGTCGGTCGAGCCCGGCCCGGCTGTCGTGGCGCCGCCGTGCACCTTGGCCAGCAGGCCGCGCTCGTGCAGTGCCTCCAGATCGCGCCGGATGGTCATGTCGGAGACACCGAACTCGCCTGCCAACTCGCTCACCCGGAGACCGCCGGTCGAACGGACCCGCTCCAGGATGGCCGCCTGCCGCTGCTGAGCGAGCATTTGCCGTGCCTCCCGGGGGTCCACGTACTCTCACGCGGTCAAACGTGTTCCAACAAAGATGAACACTAGCGCGTGGCCGACAGGCGTGGAAGGAACGGGGTACGGCGCCTCAGGCAGATGCGATCTTCAGCTCCACCCAGCCGGTCTCGGTCAGATGGTGCAGCACAGCCTGCACCGCGTCCGGCACGCTCAGGTCGGTGGTGTCGAGCACCAGGTCGGCGTCGGTCGGCTCCTCGTACGGGTCGTCGATGCCGGTCATCCCGGTGAGCAGTCCAGCCCGCGCTCGCGCGTACAGGCCCTTGCGGTCCCGACGCTCGCACACCTCCAGCGGAGTGGCCACGTGCACCAGCACGAAACCCGCCCCGGCGGCCAGGGCCATCTCGTGGGCCGTGGCGCGGGCCGCCGCGTACGGGGCGATCGGGCAGCAGATGCTCACCCCACGGTGCCGGGCGATCTCGGCGGCCACCCACCCGATCCGCCGGACGTTCAGATCCCGGTCGGCCTTGCTGAAGCCCAGCCCGGCGGAGAGTTCCCGGCGCACCACGTCCCCGTCGAGCAGGGTCACCGTGCGGTCGCCGCTCTCCCGCAACGCGTCCGCCAGCCCTCGGGCGATGGTCGACTTGCCGGAGCCGGAGAGGCCGGTCAGGAAGACCACCAACCCCCGGTGCCGGCGCGGCGGCCGAGCCCGGACCAACTCCCTCGCCACAGCCGGCGGGGTGTGCCACTCCGGCAACGGGAAGCCCCGGTCGAGCAGGTCGTCGATCTCCTGCTGGGTCAGCGCCAGTCGACGGTTGCGGGGTGGGATGTCCTCCCGCCACCGCCACTGCCCGTCCCGGTTGTCGTACGCGAGCTCGCGCGGGACCAGCACCCGCAGCCCGGCACCGGAGAGCATCTCCCCGGTGGAGAGCAGGTGGGTGACCCCGTACGCGGCGGAGACCCGGGCGCGCAGCAGCGCGTCGCTGATCTCCTCGCGTCGGTGCGACAGCGGCACCGCGACCAGGGTGGCGGGCGGCATCCGGTCCCGGGCGGCGAAGATGGTGCGTACCAGCGCCTCCGGCGGGAGACCACCGACGCCACCCTCGCCGACCGGGATCATCACGAGCAGGTGCGCGGCCAGGGTGCGGGCCGCATGAGCGATCTGGGCGAGCTGTGGACGATGCAGTGGCCGGTCGGCGATCACCCCGAGCACCCGGCCCGGGGGCAGCAGCGCGCGGACCTCCTCCGGGCTGCGGCGCAGTCGCTGGAACGGGCCGTGGCCACCGTCGCCCAGTCGCCGGACCTGGCCACCCACCCCTGACACGCCCTCGCGTACCTGCCAGACGTCCGCCACGTCCAGCGCAGCCGTCGGCGCGCCCTCGCCGTCGGTCAGCACCAGCGCCCGGCGGGCCGGGTCGCGCGGATCGAGGCTCTGGGCCAGCGTGGGCGGCACCTGGAGGGTCACCGCGACCTGCCACGGTGCGCCGTCGGCCAGTCGGCCGCGTCGGCTGACCGAGACCAGGTCGGCGCGGGTCATGAAACCGGTCAGAGGCGTGTACGCGCCGGTGAGCAACAGCTCCAGATCCGCGAGCTCACCGGGACGTGGCGTGTACGCCGGTGCGTCCCGCAGCACCTCGTCGGGCAGCACCCAGCCGTTACTCATCCACGCCCCCCACTCGCTGACCGGCACACAGTTTCGCAGCCGACCGCCGATCGGTCGAGGGCGCCACTCCACGACCCAGGCGGGCGGATCAGCGCCGGATCCGCCGGCCCACCGCCGACCGCACCCGGTTCCACACCTTCCGTTCGTCGCGGATCCGGGGCCGCGAGCCGTCGGCCCGGCAGATGAACACCAGCGGCAGCCGCGCGTCCTCGGTCCAGCCCACGTTGGTGATTCGGGCTTTGAGCAGCCAGCTACCCCTGGTCCGGCCGCCGTTGAGGGCGCCGAAGTCGATCGTGGTGGTGGCCCGGTGGACCAGGTGGACGGTGTCCGCTCCGGTCGTCCCGGTGATCCGCTCGGTCTCAAAGGTCACCGGGAGGAAAATTTCGTCACCGGTCTCCCGCCGGCGGGCGACCAGATCCAGGCGGGCCTTGCGGACCTGCGCTGTGGCGTCGAGCACCTCGGGGGCGATCTCTTCCATCGGGAGCACCAACACGTCGCGGCCGTCTTCGGCGCGGAAGCCGACCGGCTGGCCCGCGGAGCGCAGCTCGGCGGAGATGGTCACCGTGACGGCGCGGTCGTCGCGCTGAAGTTCGTCGATCGTGCCGCACGCGGCGATGCCCGCCTCCCAGCGGGCGAGCCGGCGCAGGTCCGCGACACGGCCTCGCTCGGCCAGGTACGCCACGGCCCGGAGCAGGGGTGGCAGCCCAGCGGCGACGCCAGGGGCGAACCTGTCCTGAATGACCTTCTGGGTCTCCAGCGCGAGCTGCTCCAGCCAGTCTTCCGGGGCGTTCAGCAGCCGCTTCCCGCGCAGTCGGCTGAGCATCTCGTTGCGCAGCCACCGCCGGTGCAGCCGGTCTCGCAGCGGACCCGGCTCGGTGTTGGCATCCACGATGTCCAGCGCGTCCCGCACGCTCACGAAGTAGCTCGACGGGTCCAACTGGGTCGCGGTGACGTTGCGCGCGTCGCTCCGCTGGACGTGGTGATAGCAGGTGTAGTCGGACAGCACGGAGGTGCGCCGGGACAGGAAGTAGGCCCGCACGACCACCACGTGGTCCTCCAGCCGACGCTTGCCGCCCTCCGGGAATCGCAGACCGTGCTCGTTGAGGAACGACCGCCGGAACAGCTTGTGGCAGGTCAGGCTGTCGATCAGCGGGGAGTTCCCCAGGGTGGCCTCGAAGCGGTTCTTCCGGAACAGCTCCCGGGGCACGGAGCGGCCGTATCCGGCCATCTTCCCGACGACGATGTCCGCGTCGTTCGTCTTCGCGCAGGCGTACAGCCGCTCAAGCGCCTCGTCGGCGAACCAGTCGTCGTCGTCGGCGAAGAAGACGTACTCGCCGCGGGCGTTCTCGACACCCAGGTTGCGGGGGCGCGACGGCCAGCCGGAGTTCTCGATGTGCAGCACCCTGATGTGTGCGTGCTCGGCGGCCAGCCGGTCCAATCGTTCGGCGGTGTCGTCGGTCGAGCCGTCGTCGACGAAGACCGCTTCGAACTCGTCGGCGGGCAGTGACTGACGCAGCAGCGAGGCGACAAGCTTCTCGATGTGCGGGCCGCAGTTGTAAGCCGGCACGACGACGCTCACCTTGGGGACGCCAACTTCGGCCATCAGGATCCCTCCCGCGTCAGTCGATCACCCGGCGGGCTTGCTGCCTGATGAACGGGAGGTGAATGGTGCCACCCGGGATCTGTCTTTCCCCAGGCGGGGTCGGGCCGAGCGCGGGACCGGCCGAAACGTCGCAACCGCCCCGGGCGGAGGACCTTAGGGGTCCGCCGCGGCAAGGATCAGGGGAGCGCCGGGGGCGAGCCGGTGTCCGTCGTGGGCATCGACTCCCTACGCTGGGCAGCGTGACACTGATCGCGACCCAGTCGCTCACCAAGACGTACGGAGGTCGGGTCACCGCACTCGCCGACCTCACCGTCGCCGTCGAGCCCGGGATCATCGGCCTGGTGGGCGCGAACGGCGCCGGCAAATCCACGTTGATCAAGATTCTGCTCGGCCTGATCGCCCCGACCAGCGGTCAGGTCTCGGTGCTCGGCATCGACCCGACCGCCGACCCGGCGGCGGTCCGCGCCCGGGTCGGCTACATGCCCGAGCACGACTGCCTCCCGCCGGACCTGTCCGCCGCCGAGCTGGTCACCCACCTCGGCCGGATGAGCGGCCTGCCACGCACCGCCGCCCGCGAGCGGGCGTCGGAGGCGCTGCGGCACGTGGGGCTCTACGAGGAGCGCTATCGCCCGGTCGGTGGCTACTCGACCGGCATGAAGCAACGCGTCAAGCTGGCCCAGGCGCTGGTGCACGACCCCGATCTGCTGTTGCTCGACGAGCCGACCAACGGCCTGGACCCGGCCGGCCGCGACGCCATGCTGGCCCTGGTGCACCGGATCGGCACCGAGTTCGGCATCTCCGTGCTGGTCTGCTCGCACCTGCTCGGCGAGGTGGAGCGGATCTGCGACACGCTGATCGCCATCGACGGCGGCCGGTTGCTGCGCGCCGACAACATCTCCGCGATGACCTCGGCCACCGACGTGCTCGCCGTGGAGGTCAGTGAGGGCACCGAGGAACTGGCCGCCCGGCTCGCCGAGCTCAAGCTGCCGGTGACGCGGGACGGGCGACTGCTCCTCGTGCCGCTCGCCGATGACGGCACCTACGACCTGATCCTCGGCGCGGTCGCCGAACTGGACCTGCCACTGCACCGACTGGACCAGCGCCGGCACCGGGTGGCCGAACTCTTCGCCACGAGGGAGCTCACTCATGCCTGAGCCGTCTTCCGCCGCCGTGCGGTCCACGCCCACCGGCGTCATCCACGACATCGGCTACCAGCGTTACGAGGGTCCGAGGCTGGGCCGGCGGCACGTCTTCGGCGCGCTCTACGTGCACGGGCTGCGCACCACGTTCGGTTTCGGACGCAGCGCCAAGGCCAAGATCTTCCCGTGGCTGGTGGTCGGCATCGTCACCCTGGTCGCGGTGGCCCTGACCGCGATACGCAGCCAGATCGGCGAGCCGGTCGCCACGTACGCCCAGTTCGCCGACTCGATGAGCTGGCTGGTCCTCTTCTTCGTCGCGGTGGCCGCGCCGGAGCTGGTCTCCCGGGACCTGCGCAGCGGTGTCCTGCCGCTGTACTTCTCCCGGCCCCTGCCGCGCGGCGACTACGCGCTGGCCAAGCTGTTGGCGCTGGTCACGGCGCTCTGGCTGCTGCTCGGCGGGCCGCAGGTGGTGATGTTCCTGGGTGCTGCGTTCACCACCAAGGAGGGCATGCGTGGGGTCTGGAACGAGCTGCTCGACCTGCTGCCCGGGCTGCTCTACGCCGGGCTGTGGGCGGTGGTCTTCGCGTCGGTCGGGCTGCTGATCGCATCGCTGACCGGCAAGCGCGCCTTCGCCGCCGGTGGTGTTGTCGCGGTCTTCCTGATGACCACCCCGATCGTGGGCACCCTGAGCATCCTGCCGTCGCGTACGGCGAATGAGCTGGCCGGGCTGGCCTCGCCGTCCACCCTCGTGCAGGGGGTGGGCATCTGGTCGCTGGGCGACCTGCTGGTGGAAGACGGCCAGGGTGGGGCGTCGATCGGCCGGTTCGGCCCGGTCTACGCCCTGGCCGCGGTGCTGCTGGTCGCCGGTGCCACCGCCCTCCTGCTGGCCCGCTACCGGAAGGTCGCCTCCTGATGAGCACGCTGAGCCTGACCGGGGTGTCCCGGTGGTACGGCAACGTGGTCGCGGTCAACGACATCAGCATGGCCCTGGGGCCGGGCGTGACCGGGCTGCTCGGCCCGAACGGCGCCGGCAAGACCACGCTGCTGCACATGATGGCCGGATTCCTCTCCCCGTCGCGGGGCACGGTCACCCTCGACGACCAGCCGACCTGGCGTAACCCCGACGTCTACCGGCGGCTCGGGCTGGTCAGCGAACGGGAGGCGGTGCAGGGCTTCCTCACCGCGTACGAGTTCGTGCTGGCCAGTGCAAAGCTGCACCGGCTGGCCGACCCGGCGGCGGCGGCTCGGCGGGCGATCGACCTGGTGGAATTGGAGTCGGCGCAGGACCGCCGGATCGGCACGTACTCCAAGGGCATGCGGCAGCGCGCCCGGGTGGCCGCGGCATTGGTGCACGACCCGCAGGTGCTACTGCTCGACGAGCCGTTCAACGGGATGGACCCGCGCCAGCGGCTGCACATGATGGACCTGCTGCACACCCTGGGCGACGCCGGCCGGACGATCCTGTTCAGCTCGCACATCCTGGAGGAGGTCGAGCAGGTTTCCGGGACCGTGCAGGTGATGGTGGCCGGCCGGTTGGCGGCCTCCGGCGACTTCCGGACCATCCGCCGGTTGATGACCAACCGCCCGCACGTCTTCGCGGTGCGCTCCACCGACGACCGGGCGCTGGCCGTCGCGCTGATCGCCGAGCCGTCGGTGAGCGGGGTCGAGTTGGACCCCACGGGCCTGACCGTGCGAGCCGGTGACTACGGCGCCTTCACCCGGGCGCTACCCCGGATCGCGCTCAACCAAGGCATCCGGGTGCGCCAGCTGGTGCCGTCCGACGAGTCTCTGGAGAGCGTCTTCTCCTACCTGGTGGAGGCCTGACATGTCGACAATTACCTGGATCACCGCGCGCGGGCTGTTCGGCCGCCGTCGGTTCCTGTTGCTGCTCCCGCTGCCGTTGGTGCTGCTCGGGCTGGCCGTGCTCTGTCGGTCGCTGGGGGTGGACCCGCGCGAGTGGGGGCCGCCGGTGCTGGTCGGCCTCGGGTTGGCCGTGGTGCTGCCGGTGGTTGCGCTGATCATCGGCACCGGCGTGCTGGGCGCCGAGATCGACGACGGCACGGTGGTGCACATCCTGACCAAGCCGCTGCCGCGCTGGCAGATCGTGCTGCCGAAGCTCGCGGTGGCCGCCGGGGTCACCGCGGCCACCGTCGCGGTGCCGCTCTACGTCGCGGGCGTGCTGGCCGCTTCGGTACGCCTCGGCCTCGCGCTGGCGGTCGCGGCGGCGCTCGGCGCGCTGGCATACTCGGCGTTCTTTCTCGCGCTCAGCCTGGTCACCAGGCGGCCGGTGCTGCTCGGCCTGGTCTACGTGCTGATCTGGGAGGGTCTGCTGGGAAACTTCGTCAGCGGCACCAAGGTGCTCTCCATCCAGCAGTACGTGATCGCCCTCGCCGACCGGATCGCCCCCACCGGGCTGCTGGAGACGACCGTGTCGGTGCCGGTGGCGTCGGTGATGACCGCGCTGGTCAGCGTCGGCTTCACCGTGCTGGCCATCGACCGTCTGCGTTCGTTCAGCGTGGCCGGCGAGACGAGCTGACGCCCGTGCGAGGCGCTGTTCCGGCCAGCCCCCGCCCGGCGGTATGGCTGGCCGGATGGACCGGTCGGGCCACATCGGGCCAGGCTGTTGGGCGTGAGCGTCGAAGCGGAGCAGACGTCGTTGGCTGAGCCGTACTCCCGGAGCAGCCGGCCGTGGCTGACCAGCCTGGCGGGCGCCGGGCTGGCGTGCGCCACGGTCGCCACGGCCGCTCAGGGCAGCGGCCAGTTTCACTGGTGGGCGGTGTTCATCCTGATTCCGGCCGCGTTGATCGCGGCCAGCGGCGGGCCGTTGCTGGTCCGGGGCGGTGGCCGGGCCTTCGCCGGGTACATGCTCGCCTGCGTCGGCACCCTGGTGTTCGCGGTGGGCGCGCTGCTGATGTTCGGCGTGATGAGGCGGGGTTGGCCGCTGCTGGTGGTGCTGCCCTGCCTGGCGGTCGCCGGCACCTACGGCTGGCGGGCGGCCCACCCGCTGGCCCGCGGCCTGCACCGGGCGGTGGCCCTGCTCGCGCTGACCGGCGCGCTGCTCGGCCTGACCCTGCAACTGATCCGGGTGGATCTGATCCACCTGGACACCGGTTGGTGGGGTGCGTTCCTGATGCTGGCCGGGGCCATCGTGCTGGGCAACGCGGTTGAGCTGACCCGGCACCGGATGCCCTACCGCCTCCAGGCGATCACCCTGCTGGTGGGGCCGGCCGTGGTCGCGTTCCTGCTCGGG
Source organism: Micromonospora sp. NBC_01638 (assembly GCF_045209745.1). Lineage (NCBI taxonomy): Bacteria > Bacillati > Actinomycetota > Actinomycetes > Micromonosporales > Micromonosporaceae > Micromonospora > Micromonospora sp. NBC_01638. The sequence continues at coordinate 1,358,215 of NZ_CP109273.1, read as the reverse complement.
CTGCGCTTCCTGCGCGGCTGGTGACGGCCCGTCCGCCGCCGCCCCGGCGGGGTGGGCGGCGGCGGACGCAGCCGCTCCGGCGGAACAGGCGGCGGACGCAGCTCAGAAGGCGCAGGCGATGACGAGCTCCGGGGTGCGGTCGGGGAGGAGGTCGAGTTTGTCGATCCGGCCGGCCGCCCGCAGGTCGTCGGCGACCAGGGTGAGCTGTTCCAGAAGCGCTGCCGGGCCGAGCGCTTCGGCCAGCGGCACCTCCGCCTTCATCGACAGCTTCCGCTCCGATTTGGCCCGCCGCACCTGGCTCAACGCGTCGCCGGCAAGCCGCAGCAGCGCCGGCTCACCCGTCCCCGCGATGGTCCGGGCCACCTCGTGGGTGGTGGGCCACGGCGCTCGGTGCACCGAGCCGTACCGCCACCACGACCAGACCTCCTCGGTCACGTAGGGCAGCACCGGGGCGAACAGCCGCAGCTGCACCGACAGCGCCGACGCCAGCGCCGCGCGCGCCGAGTCGGCCGCCGCACCGGTGCCGTACGCGCGTTCCTTGACCAGCTCGATGTAGTCGTCGCAGAACCGCCAGAAAAACGCCTCGGTCGTCTGCAACGCGGCCGTGTGGTCGTACGCGTCGAAGGCGGTGCTCGCGGCGGTGACCACGGTGGCCAGCTCGGCGAGCATGGCCCGGTCCAGTGGAGCGGTCGCCGGGGCGTGCAGCGTGTCCGCCGCGCCCAACCCGAGCGCGAACTTGGACGCGTTGAGCAGTTTGGTGGCCAGCCGTCGGCCGACCTTGATCTGCGCCGGGTCGAAGGCCAGGTCCATGCCGGGCTTGCCGCTGGCTGCCCAATAGCGCACCGCGTCCGAACCGTGCTGCTCCAACAGCGCCAGCGGGGTGACCACGTTGCCCTTGGACTTGGCCATCTTCTTGCGGTCCGGGTCGAGGATCCAGCCCGAGAGCACGGTGTCCCGCCAGGGCAGCACCCCGTGCTCGAAGTGTGCACGGACCACGCTGTCGAAGAGCCAGGTCCGAACGATCTCCTGCCCCTGCGGGCGGAGGTCCATCGGGAAGATCCGGGCGAACAGGTCCGGGTCGATCTCCCAGCCGCCGACGATCTGCGGGGTCAGCGACGAGGTCGCCCAGGTGTCCAGCACGTCCGGGTCGCCGATGAAGCCGCCCGGTTGGCCGCGCTGCGACTCGTCGTAACCGGGTGCCGGGTCGGTCGATGGGTCGACCGGCAGCGCGGACTCGTCCGGCGTGAGAGGGTGGGTCCAGTCCGGCTCGCCAGTGTTGTCGAGCCGGTACCACACCGGCACCGGCACCCCGAAGAAGCGTTGGCGACTGACCAACCAGTCCCCGGTCAGGCCGCCCACCCAGTGGTCGTAGCGGTGCTTCATGTGCGTCGGCACCCAGTGCAGCTCTTCGCCCCGGGCCAGCAGTGTCGCTCGCAGCGTGTCGTCCCGGCCGCCGTTGCGCAGATACCACTGCCGGGTCGAGACGATCTCCAGTGGCCGGTCGCCGCGTTCGTAGAACTTGACCGGGTGGGTGATCGTGCGCGGCTCACCGATCAGGTCACCCGCGTCGGCCAGCATTCCGACGATCTTTCGGCGGGCGCCGTTGACGGTCTGCCCGGCCAGCGCCTCGTACGGCTGCGCCGGCACCCCGGCCGGCGGCTCGGGGAGCAGCCGGCCGTCCCGGCCGATCACCACCCGCGTGGCCAGCCCCAGCTCACGCCACCAGGTCACGTCGGTCAGGTCACCGAAGGTGCAGACCATCGCGACGCCGGTGCCCTTGCCCGGGTCGGCGAGCGGGTGGGCGTGCACCGGCACCTCGACGTCGAACAACGGGCTGCGCACGGTGCCGCCCACCAGGTCGGCGTACCGCTCGTCGTCGGGGTGGCAGACCAGCGCCACACAGGCCGGCAACAGCTCGGGTCGGGTGGTGTCGATGAGCACGTCGCGCCCGTCGGACGCGATGAACCGCAGCCGGTGGTAGGCGCCGGGGCGCTCCCGGTCCTCCAACTCGGCCTGGGCGACCGCGGTGGCGAAGCCGACGTCCCAGAGCGTCGGCGCCTCCGACTGGTACGCCTCGCCGCGGAGCAGGTTGCGCACGAACGCCCGCTGGCTGGTGGCCCGCGCGATCCGGCCGATCGTCGTGTACGTCAGGGACCAGTCCACCGAGAGCCCGAGCCGCCGCCACAGCGCCTCGAAGACCTGCTCGTCGGCGACCGTGAGCCGTTCGCACAGCTCGATGAAGTTGCGGCGGGAGATCGGGGTGGGGTCGCGGCGGGTCGCGTCGTCGACCGGCGCCGACGCTGGCCGCCACACCGGGTCGTACGGCAGTGCCGGATCGCAGCGCACCCCGTACACGTTCTGCACGCGACGCTCGGTGGGCAGGCCGTTGTCGTCCCAACCCATCGGGTAGAAGACGGCCTTGCCGCGCATCCGCTGGTACCGCGCGACGGTGTCGGTATGCGTGTACGAGAACACGTGCCCCATGTGCAACTCGCCCGACACGGTCGGCGGCGGCGTGTCGATCGAGAACACGTCGACCCGCTCTTTGCTCCGGTCGAACGCGTACGTGCCCTCTTCCTGCCAGCGGCGTGCCCAGCTTTCCTCGAGCCCGTCCAGGGTCGGACGCTCGGGAACGCCGGCGCGGGCCGTCCTCGCCGTGTCGGTCATCCTGCGATCGTAGACACCTGCAGAGTGCGGAGCGACGTGGTTGTAGCCGAACACACGGCCGACAGGGAACGGCCACCGGCCGGGGCCGCCTCGTTAGATCAGCGAGTCGCGCCACTGCCGGTGCAGGGCCGCGTACCGGCCGTCGGTCTCGGCCAGCGCGGCGGGTGGGCCGTCCTCGACGACCTTCCCGTCGTCGAGGACGAGCACCCGGTCGGCGGTCTCCACGGTGGAGAGTCGGTGCGCGATCACCAGGGCGGTGCGGTCGCGCAGGATGGTGCCGAGCGCCCGCTGCACCAGCCGTTCGGTCGGTACGTCCAGCGACGACGTCGCCTCGTCCAGGATCAGCACGGCCGGGTCGGCCAGGAACGCCCGGGCGAACGCGACAAGTTGCCGCTGCCCGGCGGAGAGCCGACCGCCGCGTCGGTGCACCTGAGTGGCGTACCCCTCGGGCAGGTCGGCGATGAAGTCGTGCGCGCCGATCGCCCGCGCGGCGGCCTGGACCGCGGCGTCGTCCGCGCCCGGGCGGCCGAACCGGATGTTCTCCGCGACGGTCCCACTGAACAGGTGGTTTTCCTGCGTCACCAGGACCACCGCCCGGCGCAGCTCGGCGTCGCTCACGTCGCGCAGGTCGACCCCGTCCAGCCGGACCACGCCGGTGTCCGGGTCGTGGAATCGAGCGACCAGCTTGGCGATGGTCGACTTGCCCGCGCCGGTCGGCCCGATCAGCGCCACGGTCTGCCCGGCCGGCACGGTCAGCTCCAGCCCGGCGAGGATCGGGGTGTCCGCGCGGTAGCCGAAGGAGACCGCCCGGAAGGTCAACTCGCCGCGAGCGGGCCCGGTCGGCAGCGGTGTGGGCCGGACCGGTTCGGCGACGGCGGGCGGTTCGTCGAGCACCCCGGCCAGCTTCTCCAATGCCGCGGTGGCCGACTGCAGCGAGTTGTAGAACTGGCTCAACTCCTGCATCGGCTCGAAGAAGCGGCGCACGTAGAGCAGGAACGCGGCCAGCACACCGATCTCGGTCTGACCGCCGAGCACCTGCCAACCGCCGTAGCAGAGCACCACCGCCACGGTGACGTTGCCGATCAGCTTGATCGCGGGCGAGTACGTGGCGATCAGCCGGAACGTGTGCAGGCTGGTGCGTCGGTAGTCGTCGCCGAGCGCCGCGAAGATCCGTTGGTTGCGCGGCTCCCGGCGGAACGCCTGCACGGCCCGGATGCCTCGCATCGACTCGACGAAGTGCACGATGACCAGCGCGACCGCGTCCCGGGTCCGCCGGTACGCGCTGGCCGACGACCGGGCGAACCAGCGGGAAAGCCAGAAGAGGAACGGAAAGGCGAGCAGCGTCACGGTGGCCAGCGGCAGGTCCAGCCAGAGCAGGATGGCGGCCACCGACAGGATCGCCAGCCCGGCCAGCACCAGACTGTCGATGCCACCGTCGACCAGCTCGGCGATCGAGTCCAGGTCACTGGTGAGCCGGGAGACCATCCGGCCGGAGGTGTACCGCTCGTGGAAGCCCACGGACAGCCGCAGGAAGTGCCCGAACACCCGCTGCCGCAGGTCGAGCAGGACGGCCTGGCCGATCCGGGCGGAGAGGGCGAGGAACCCGCGGCGGGCCGCGTACTCGGTCACCGAGGCGACCGCGAACGCCCCGGCGACGGCGGCCAGCGGGCCGGGGTCGCCCGCCCGTAACGGCCCGATGGCCCCGTCGATGCCGATCATGACCAGGTACGGGCCGGCCATCGCGGCGGCGTTCTGGGCCAGCAGCAGACCGACCGCGGTGGCGAGTCGCCGCCGGTGCGGGCGGAGCAGGTCGGCCAGCAGGGCCCGGCTGAGCCGGCGCAGCCGGGCCACCGCCTCGGGTGCCTCGTCCTCGGCTCGACTCCGGTCGGCCTCCGGGTCGGTGGCGGTTCCGCGCCAGCGGGTGAGCTCCGGCTCCTCCTCCGGCGGTGGGGCGGCCTGCTCCGGCACGGTCACGAGTGGACCAGCCCCCACCCGTCCGAAGGGGACGGGCTCGGCCCGGCAGCTCCGGCTGACGGCGGCTGCCCGGCGGCCGGCTCGGCGGCGAGCAGCGCCCGGTACGCCGGCACGGTGGCCAGCAGCTCGGAGTGCCGGCCGATCGCGGTGATCCGCCCGTCTTCGAGCAGGGCGACCCGGTCGGCCAGCGCGATCGTCGATGGGCGGTGCACCACCAGCAGCGCGGTGCTGTTGCGCAGGACCCGCCGCAGCGCCGCCTCGACCAGCGCCTCGGTGTGCACGTCGAGAGCGGACAGCGGGTCGTCCAGCACCAGCACCGCCGGTCGGCCGAGCACGGCCCGCGCCAACGCGAGCCGCTGCCGTTGCCCGCCGGAGAGGGACAACCCCTGCTCACCCACCCGGGTGGCCAACCCCCACGGCAGGTCGTACGCGAAGTCGGCCTGGGCCAGCGCGAGGGCCGCCCGGACGTCGTCATCGGCGGCGTCCGGGCGACCCAGGGTGAGGTTTTCCCGCACCGACATGGAGAAGAGCGTGGGCTCCTCGAACGCCATCCCGACGAGTCGGCGCAGTGAGGCCAGCCGCAGCTCGCGCAGGTCGTGCCCGTCCAGGGTGATCCCGCCGGCGGTCACCTCGTGCAGCCGGGGCACCAGGGAGAGCAGCGTGCTCTTACCGGAGCCGGTGGCGCCGACCAGGGCCAGCGTCTCGCCTGGCTCGATGGTCAGGTCGATCTCGCGCAGCACCGGTGCGGTGGCACCCGGGTAGCTGAACGCGACCCGCTCGAAGCGGAGCCGGCCGTGGACCGCGTCGCGGGGCAGCGCGAGCGCGCCGGGGGAGTCGACGATCTGGGGTGGGGTGTCCAGCACCTCCTGGATCCGGTCGGCGGCGGTGGCGGCCTCCTGACCGTTGGCGATGATCCAACCCAGCGACTGCACCGGCCAGATGAGCATCAGTTGGAGGCTGACGAACGCGACCAGCTCACCGATGGTGAGCACGCCCTCCGCGGCGGCGGCGGCCCCGGCCACCAGCACCACGCCCAGGGTCACGTTGGGCACCAGGTCGAGCAGCGCCGAGGTGTTGGCCAGCAGCCGCCCCTTGCTGACACCCGTGTCGTGCAGCCGCCGGGCCCCACCGGCGAAACGGGCGGCCAGTTCGGGCCCCCGGCCGTACGCCTTCATGGTGCGTAGGCCCTGCGCGGTCTCCTCGACCAGGGTCGCCACGTCGCCCTGCTGGTCCTGCATCCGGCGGGAGGCGGCGTGGTAGTGCCGCCCGAACCGGCGGCTGATCAGCAGCAGCGGCACCGCGCTGGCCGCGACCAGCACCCCCAGCGCCGGGTGCAGGTTGATCAGCAGCAGGACCACGACCACGTAGGTCGTCAGGTTGAGCACCAGGAAGAACACGCCGAAGGAGAGGAACCGGCGGATCACCGACAGGTCGCTGGTGATCCGGGAGAGCAACTGGCCGGACTGCCAGCGGTCGTGGAAGCTCGTCGGCAACCGTTGCAGGTGGGCGTAGACGTCGGCGCGCAGCGCCGCCTCCATGCCCACGGCGGAGGAGGACTGCACCCACCGGCGGATGAAGATGAGCACCGCCTCGACCACGCCGAGCAGCAGCGCCAGGCCGCCGAGTTGGAGCAGCCCAGCGGGTTCGTGTCGGGCCACCGGCCCGTCCACCACCCGTTGCACGACCAGCGGTACGGCGATCCCGGCGGCGGTGCCGGCGAGCCCTGCGACGAGCAGCCAGGCGAACTCGGCGGCGTACGGGCGCAGGTAGGGGCGCAGCCGCCAGAGGTTGTGCACGGGGTGGGTGCCCGCGGCGGCCCGGGCGGCCGCGTCGCCGTCGCTCTCCACAGGCACTACCCGACGGTAGCGTCAATAGGTGTCGATGCTTCTGTCAGCTTGTTGTCAAGCGGCGCTCATGACCGAGAAGCCACCTCTTCACGTCCAGCCCCCAGCGGTAGCCGCCGAGCGTGCCGTCGGTACGCAGCACTCGGTGGCAGGGCACGAACAGCGCCGCCGCGTTCCGGGCGCAGGCAGCCGCGGCGGCCCGCACCGCGGGTGGCCGGCCGGCCAGCGCCGCATACCCCGTGTAGGTGACCGGGGTGCCGGGCGGCACCTCGCGCAGCACCTGCCAGGCGTGCGCCATGAACTCTCCGCCGGTCAGCTGACGGACCGGCACCGCGTCGATGGCGGCGAGGTCACCGTCCAGATAGGACCGGACCGCCGCGCTGACCGGGCCGAGGTCGGTCCGCGGTCGCAGCGGCGCCCGCAGGGTCGGGTGGACCAGGGGCAGCAGCGCCGCCGGGTCCGGGGTGAAGCCGGCTGCCCGTACGTCGCCGTCCGGGCCGGCGAGGATGCTCAGCGGGCCGGTCGGCGTGCTCAGTACGGTGCTGTCGATGCTCATGCCGCTCTCCAGAGTCTGATCGTGGCGTAGGACCGCCAGGGACGCCAACGGTCGGCGTACCTGTCGAGGGTTGTCGGGGTGTCGGGCAGGCCGAGCGCGGCGGCGCCGCGCCGGATCGCGAGGTCGGTGCTGAGCAGGACGTCAGGGTCGCCGAAGGCGCGCATGGCCAGGTAGTTGGCGGTCCACGGGCCGATGCCGGGCAGCGCGAGCAGCCGCCGCACGGTCTCCTCCCGATCCACACCCGCCGCAAGGTCGAGGGACCCGTCAACTACCGCGCAAGCCAGCCCTCGCAGGGCCTCCCGCCGCCCAGAGGGCATCCCGAAAGCCGAGTCCGGCAAGGACAAAACCTCCTCCGGCCCCAAAAACCCCCGCAGTCCCCCCGACCCGCCTTCGTTCCGTTGATCATGAGGTTGACCTGGGGTTCGATCTCCAACCGACCCGTCAACCTCATGATCGACGTGGCCGGGCGTGGCGGTGGTGGGGGTGGTTAGGAGGCGGGTCAGGGTTGTTTTGGCGGAGAGGACCGAGACCTGCTGGCCGACGATGGCGCGGACGGCCATCTCGAAACCGTCGACCGCGCGGGGGACCCGGATGCCGGGTTCGGCAGCGACCGCCGGGGCGAGCGCCGGATCGGCGGCGAGCGTGGCGTCGATGGCCACCGGATCCGCGTCCAGGTCGAGCAGGCGGCGGCAGCGGGCCACCGCCGGCGCCAGGTCCCGCACGTCGGCCAGCCGCAGCGTCGCCGCCACGTGCCCGTCCGCCGGGGTCAGCGCCACCTGGCCGGTGCCGTGCGGCAACCGCAAACCCCGGTGGTACGTCCCGTCGCGGACCTCCTCCACGCCGGGCAGCGCCCGCACCGCGAGGAAGTCCAGCAGCGCCCGGGAGTGCAACGGCGGGCGGTACGCCAGCCGGAGCGCGATGGTCCCCGCCCCGGCCGGTGCCTGCTGGTGGCCACGGGCCGTCCGCAGGTCGGACGGGGCGCTCGCGTACACCTCGCGGAGCGTGTCGTTGAACTGCCGCACGCTGCCAAAGCCCGCCGCGAAAGCGATCTCGGCCATCGGAAGGTCGGTGGTCTCGATCAGGATCCGGGCGGTCTGTGCCCGCTGGGCCCGGGCCAGCGCGAGCGGCCCGGCACCCATCTCGGTGCTCAGCATCCGGTGCAGGTGCCGCTCGGTGTAGCCCAGACGGGAGGCCAGCCCTGGTACGCCGTCCCGGTCGACCACGCCGTCGGCGATCAGCCGCATCGCCCGACCGACCACGTCGGCGCGGACGTCCCACAGGGGCGAGCCGGGCGTGGCGTCCGGTCGGCAGCGGCGGCAGGCGCGCAGCCCGGCACCCTGCGCGGCGGCGGCGGACGGGAAGAACCGGACGTTCTGCCGCTTGGGCGTGATCGCCGGGCAGGACGGCCGGCAGTAGATGCCGGTGGACGTCACGCCGGTGAAGAACCAGCCGTCGAACCGCTGGTCACGGCTGTCCACAGCTCGGTAACACCGCTCGAAGTCCATCTCCATGGCACCGATGATGCCCCGCTCGGCGGGCCATCGGCTGGCGGGAATCGGACCTCGGCGTGCGCGCCTTCGGGTCGGGATGGGTCGACGGCCCGGCCGACGGTCAGCGGCGGCGTCGGTGGGACTGGCCGGACCGGGCGGACTGGCCGGACCGGGCGGACTGGCCGGACCGGGCGGACTGGCCGGACCGGGCGGGTTGACCGGACCGGACGGACTGACCGGATCGGTTGGGCTGGCCGGTCAGCAGGGCCGGCCGGAACACACCGTCCGGGTCGTACCGCTTCCACAGCCGCCGCACCCGGATCCCGGTCTCGCCCGGGTAGATCCGGGCGAACGCGGCCGGGTCCGGCCGGCTCTCGAAGTTGACGTACGCGCCGTCGGCGCGGGCGCCCACGGCCCGCCAGGCGGCGCCCAACGCCGCACCGCCCTGCGGCGGGAACACCGAGGCGATGACCAGCGTGTTCTGATGCCGGTGCGGATACGCGGTCGCGTCGGGGGCGACGTCGTTGACCGCCCCGCCCACCGAGCGGAGCTGGATCACCGCCCGCCCCGGTCCGGTGACCGCCCGCATCACCGCCCGCGCACCGGCGTCGCCCAGCTCGGTGAACAGACCGTTGGTGGTCGTGCCCCGCTGTTGCCCGACGTTCGGGTGCAGGTGCGCGGTCGGCACCAGGGTCGGGTAGGGCAGCAGGTCGGTCCGGTGTTCGAGCACCTTGCCGATTGCGAGCAGCGGCTCCACCGCGGGCCGGGCCCGGCGCAGGCTCTCGGCGGCCACCACGACGGTGATGGACATGAGGGCCGAGCGGCCCTCCGCATACACCACGGCGGCTGCGGACAACTCCCGTGGGGCCTGCGCGAGGTAGCTCGTCCACTCCCGAACGGTTTGACCGTCCGGGTGCGCCTCAATGACGAGCTGCGCCACCCCGACGTTGCGCTGCTCGGTGGCCTCGATCTCGAACGCCACCACGATCCCCGCACCCGCACCGGCACCCCGGACCAGCCAGAACAGCTCCGGCTCGTGCTCCGCGTCCGCGCGTACCAGCGTCCCGTCCGCGAGCACCACCTCGACCGCGCGGACACGGTCGATGGTCAGGCCGTGGGCACGGACCAGCCAGCCGATACCGCCGCCGGTGGCCAGGCCGCCGACCCCGACACCGCCGTGGTCGCCTGAGCTGATCACCAGGCCGTACGGGGCCAGCGCCTTCGCGACATTCGCCCAGCGGGCGCCGGCCTCGACCCGGACCAGCCCGGCCCGCTCGTTGAGCACCTGCACCCGGTTGAGCATGGACAGGTCGATGACCACGCCACCGTTGTTGGAGGACGCCCCGGAGAAGCCGTGCCCGCCGCTGCGAACGGCGATGGGCAGCCGTTGCTCCCGCGCGTACCGGATGGCGTCGATCACCTGCGCGGTGGTCTTCGGCAGCAGGACGGCGGCCGGCGACGCCGACGTGGTGTACGTCGAGCGCAGCTGCGCGTACCGGCGATCGCCGGGTGTGACGATCTGCCCGGTGAGTGAGTCGGGCACCCGGGCCATGGCGGTGCTCATCGTTGCCCCCGCAGCTCGCACCTCGGGTGTCCGCGATCGGTCATGGCCCAAGAATGAGCGGGCCTGCCGCCCTCGACAAACTCGGTGGACCGGCGCAACCTGTTCGCCGCGACACCCGGCGCTCGCTGGTACGGGGAGTGCCGGCGCGAAGGTGACCGGGATCTCCGGAGGAGGCCACCATCGCGCCGTGGGCTGGCCGGTCAGGCCGGGGCGTGGAAACCGCCGGCCTGACCGGTCCTGCTCAACGCGACGGGCTTGGCGAAGCCGTCGGTCGGCCGGGCACGCCGGGCGGGCCCAGCGGGGTTGGGCTGATCGTCGGCCAGCCGGGCACGCCGGGCGGGCCCAGCGGGGTCGGGCTGATCGTCGGCCGGCCGGGCACGCCGGGCGGGCCCAGCGGACTCGACGGCGACAGCGATGGGGTCGGCCCGTCGGGGCTTGGTGTGGCCGACGGCGGCACGGACGGGCTGGGCACGGCCGGGCTGGGCACGGCCGCCGGGCCCGCCGGGCTGGGCACGGCCGGTGGAAGCTCGTCCGAGCCGGTCGCGGCAAGGGCGAGCGGGGTGGCGATCAGGATCGCCGCGAGGGCGCCTACCGCCCCCATCGTCACCGTGGCTCGGCGCCGGTTGCGCACCCGCCGTTCCGCTCGGCTCAATTGGTCATGCACGATCGGTGCCTCCTCGGCGAGGTCGGTGAGGGTGGAGCGGATGAGGTGCTCGAAGGGATCGTTCATTGCCGTACCTCCAGCAACTCGACCTCCGGCAGCAGGTCGCGCAGTCGCTTGACCGCCCGGTGGGTGCGGCTGCGTACGGTGCCCACCGAGCAGCCCAGCAACTCGGCCACCCGGGCTTCGGGTAGGTCCTCGTAGTAGCGCAGGACCACCACCGCCCGCTGTGCCGGTGGCAGGTGACGCAGCGCGGCACGCATCGCCAACCGCACGTCCGACCCGCCGCTCGGGTCGGCGCCGACCGGCTCGTCCGCCGGGTTGAGCGGCGTCTCCCGCCATCGGCGCACTCGCCGCCACCAACTGACCTGCTCGCGGTACATCACCACGCGCAGATACCCCTCCGGGTCGGCGTGCCGGATGCTTCCCCACTTGGGGATGGTCCGCGCCAACGCCGACTGGAACAGGTCCTCGGCAGCGCTGCGGTTCCCGGCCAGCAGGTACGCGACCCGCATCAGCGCCGGAGTCCGGCTGGCGACGAACTCGGCCAACCGGGCTCGCTCGTCCTCGTCCACCCACCACCCCATTTCGTTGTCACCCATACAGACGCCCCAGGTCATCGTCGCTATCCATGATCCGAGGGGTTTTCGGCCCGGAAGTGTCGGTCGTGCCGGGTACCGTCCGGCCACCAACTCAAGAAGGGGTGCGGGGATGACGAGCGTGGCGGGTTGGGCGGCGGCGTCGACACAGGGCGCGTTCCCGCCGTTGCCCCGCGCGGTGGCGCAGTCCTTCTACCGCCGAATGCGGGCCGTCGCGCCGGCTGCGGTGGGCGCCATCGAACGGGACCGGGCGGGCGACCCCGAGCAGGTTTTCCCCGACACCGCCTGCGGCCGGTTGGCCGGCTCACTCGACGACGCGGGCCTGCGGGCGCTCGGGATGTGGACGCACCACTGGTGCATGCGCTTCTACGACGACGACACCAGCGTCGGTCGGCGGCTGGTTCGGGAGATCGCCGCTCGGCCAGGGTTGGGCTGGACGGCCGACGAGGTGCGGTGGATGCTGCGCGAGTCGGTCTCGGCCGGTCCGGCCGCCGCCGACCGGTTCACCCTGCCGCGTGCTGCCGCCGCGCAACTGCCCCCGGCCGACCGCCCGGCCCTGGGTCATTGGCCGGAGGTCGAGGTGCCCCGCCAACGGCGGCCCGACCAATCTCGTTGATCATGGGGTTGGCGGGGTGTTCGACCTCCACACTCCCCGCCAACCCCATGATCGCCTAAAGTGGAGGTCGGGCCCCGCGCTGAGCGGGCGGGACGCCGGCTGCGGCAGGATGGACGCCGCCCCGCCCCCGACGGAAGGACGCTCCGATGCCCGCCAGTGAACCGACCATCCTCGCCACCAGCATGGGCTTCTTCCGGGGTGACCGAGGTCCCGCCGACCTGCGCCCCAGCCCGGTCTTCGAGTTGGCGGCCGAGCTGGCCGAGGCCGGTCCGCAGCCGCGGGTCTGCTACCTCGGGCAGGCCGTCGGCGATCAGCCCACCTCGTTCGCCGCCGTCTACGGCGCGTTCGCCGACACCCGGTTCCGGCTGTCGCACCTCGCCCTGTTCCCGATGCCGAACGTCGACGACGTCCGCGCCCACCTGCTCGCCCAGGACGTGATCTGGGTCGGCGGCGGCAGCGTGGCCAACCTGGTCGCCGTCTGGCGGGTGCACGGGCTCGACGAGATCCTGCACGAGTGCTGGCAGGCCGGCGTGGTGCTGGCCGGCGTCTCCGCCGGCTCGATCTGCTGGCATGTCGGCGGTGCCACCGACAGCTTCGGCCCCCGGCTGCGCGGCTTCACCGAGGGCTTGGCCTGGCTGCCGTACGGCAACGGGGTGCACTACGACAGCGAGGGCCAGCGCCGCCCGCTCATGCACGAGCTGGTCGGCGACGGGACGCTGCCGACCAGCCACTGCACCGACGACGGGGTCGGCCTGCTCTACCGGGGCACCCGGCTGGTCGAGGCAATCGCGGACCGCGAGGGCGTCTCGGCGTACGAGGTCAGCCGCGGCGCGGACGGCAGCGTCCAAGAGGCGGTCATCGCCCCACGCCTGCTCGGCTGAGCGTCATTCTTGCTCGCCCGGCTGCCGGCGGCGGAGCACCGCGTCGAAGACCTGCGCCAGCTCGGCGGCGTCCTCCCCGGCGTGGTGCGTGTGTGGCACGTCGTGCAGGCCCAGCTCGTGCTTGATCTTGCCCTTGCGGGTCTGGACCCACTCGCTGCCGGTCAGGCCCATCCAGTAGCTGCGGAGATCGACTCCGGAGCCGGTGGCTCCGAACGGGCTGTGGCCGACGAAGCGGACGAAGTACCAGTGCACGAACATGCCGTCCCAGACGGCGGGTGCGGCGAGGAAGACCGGGCGCCCGATCCGGCGCAGCCCGTTGACCCAGGCCACCGCGGCGGACATCGCCTCCTGCGCGGTGGGCGCCTCCCGCAGCAGACGGTCCCGGTCCAGGCCGGAGACGGCCAGCGCCGCCGGAACGAACTCGTCGGAGATGGGGCGCAGCTCGGTGTAGAAGGTCAGATCCGGGTGGCCTACCACGGCCATGCCCAGCGAGATCATGCTGTACGGCCCGGGGATCGGCCCGTCCGCCTCCACATCGACGGCGACGTACAGCTCGGGCAAGGTCGAGGCCATCCCACCTCCAACAGCGAACCATCGAACCGGGAGAGTAGCAACGCTTGCCGGGGCCTCGCGGAAGCGACGATCGACCGCCCGGCGCGGCCGGAGCGGAGCCGCCTGGACCGGCCCGGCAGGCACCCGCGTAAGCTGGCTGGTCGTGAGTCTCTCCATCGGCATCGTCGGCCTGCCCAACGTCGGCAAGAGCACGCTTTTCAACGCGTTGACCAAGAACGACGTGCTGGCGGCGAACTACCCGTTCGCCACCATCGAGCCCAACGTCGGCGTGGTCGGGCTCCCCGACGAGCGGCTGGGCAAGCTGGCCGAGATCTTCTCCTCGCAGAAGGTGCTGCCCGCCCCGGTGTCGTTCGTCGACATCGCCGGCCTGGTGCGTGGCGCGTCGAAGGGGCAGGGTCGGGGCAACGCCTTCCTGGCCAACATCCGGGACGCCTCGGCGATCTGCCAGGTCGTCCGGGCCTTCTCCGACCCGAACGTGGTGCACGTCGACGGCAAGATCTCCCCGGCCGACGACATCGAGACGATCAACACCGAGCTGATCCTCGCCGACCTGCAGACCCTGGACAAGGCACTGCCCCGGTTGGAGAAGGAGGCCAAGCTCCGCAAGGACCGGGCCGCCGCGGTCGCCGCCGCGAAGGCCGCCATCGAGGTGCTCGACGGCGGCACCACCCTTTACTCCGGGGCCGCCGCCGCGAAGATCGAGCTGGAGCACCTGCGCGAGCTGCACCTGCTCACCACCAAGCCCTTCCTGTACGTCTTCAACGTCGACGAGGCCGAGTTGGCCAACGAGGCGTTCCTCGACGAGCTGCGCGCCCTGGTCGCCCCCGCCGAGGCCGTCTTCATGGACGCCAAGATCGAGTCTGAGCTGGTGGACCTGCCCGAGGAGGAGGCCCGCGAACTGCTGGAGTCGATCGGGCAGAACGAGCCCGGCCTCAACCAGCTCGTCCGGGTCGGCTTCCGCACCCTCGGCCTCCAGACGTACCTCACGGCTGGCCCCAAGGAAGCACGCGCCTGGACCGTCCCGGTCGGCGCCACCGCGCCGGAGGCCGCGGGTGTCATCCACAGCGACTTCCAGCGCGGCTTCATCAAGGCCGAGGTGGTCTCGTACCACGACCTGGTCGAGTTCGGCTCGATGTCGGCGGCCAAGGCGGCGGGCAAGGTCCGCATCGAGGGCAAGGAGTACGTCATGCAGGACGGCGACGTCGTGGAGTTCCGCTTCAACGTCTGAAACTGGTCTGGCGACCGCCTTGGGCGAGGATGACGCGGCGGGCGACAAGGCTAAATGTCCGGCAGGACGCCGTACCTTGTCGCCCTGACCACTTCACCGACGAGGCATGAGGCTAGTCGCCAGATGGTTGCTTTTGCTATTACCTGATCATCAGGCCGGTCACTGCGCCGACTTTGAGTGCTCCGCGCCCGGGTAGATGATATTCGAGGTGACGCACTCCTCGCCATTGTTGAGGAGCGACGCACGCCATGCGCTGAGCCAACTGCCCATTGTCGGCCTGGTCAGTTGTAGTGGGCGAACTCGGTATAGTCGTTCCAGATCCAGCCCTTGACGCCAGTGCAGCAGTCCGAGTGCCACCACAGGTTTCCGGCGTCGTTTACGCAGCGCTTGTCGATACGGAAAAGCGTCTTGGACTTCCAGTGGGCTATGACCGTGGACGACCCCGAATAGCTGGTGTGCACCGCGGCGCTGCCGACGATGACCCGCCTCATGTGCGGCGTCCAGTTCGAGCAGGAGGCCATCGTTCCGACCTCCGTCGGTACGGCGCCCACTTCGTTCGCCGTTGCGCTCGGAACGGGCTCGACCGCCGCAGCTGCCGGTGCCGCGATCGGAAGAATGCCGGCAAACGCGAGCGTGAGGGCGCCGCCAGCCGCTGCGAGTCTCCTCGGCGTTGCTTTCCTCATCAACTTCTCCTTATCTGTAGGTGTCTAAGTTGGACCGTATAGCTACCGCAGTCTCTGCGAAGCCCGCACTTGGTAACGGATAGATAAACGTGGCTTGAGCAGGGGTTTGCTTCGTAGGCCAAGGTGAATGGGTCAGTGGTTATCGCTTTTGTGCGAGAACCAGTCTCTGCGAGGACAGCGGCGTCGCCAGGCTCGGTCTGTGTTCGCTGCCCTGCCGGCCTGCCCGAGCACTCGCGGCGCTTTACTGCTGGCCATAGTGGCGCCTGCTCGGCTTGCGCTTCGTTCCGACCCTGGCGTTGACGAACTGTCGTTGGCGCTGGTCTCGTTGTTGCTGCTGCCAGTCGCGTCGTCGGCGGTCACGTCGTTGCTGGTACAGGCGGGCGATCACGGCCAGTGCCATCGACCCGGACAGAACCAGACCTGCCGCCCCGACCACCCCTTGCAGCCGGCCTCGATGCCCACTGAGCACGCCGAAATCGGTAACGAAATCATCTGGGTCGTCGGGGTTGACCCAGATCCGCACCGCACTGCCCGCCCGTAGGCAGACCTCCCAGCAGCCAACCTCGGCCTGACGCTGGGCGCCGGCGAATTCGTAGCGCAGGTGCATCGTGTTGCTGTTCCGCCGCTTGTGCACCAGTTCATCGACGACTGCCGGGGCTGGCACACCATCGACCCGCAGTCGACTCTCCCAGGCGTCGTTGTCCTGAAAGGTCTTGACGGGCAGCCACATCATGACCATTCCGACCGCGAGGCCGAGTACGTAGGCGGGGTAGCGGACGCGCCACCAGCTCCACAAGATCTGCACGGTGGCCATGGTCGCAGTCGATGTCCACAACTGGCGGTAGGTTGACCGCATCGCTGAACAACTGCTCCGATCGTCGTTCGGCGCGGCCGCTGCCGCGTACGCCGAGCACCGCCCGGACTACGCGCAGGCCGCGGTGCGGTGGGCGCTGGAGCCTGCGCCCGGTCTACGTGTGCTCGACCTGGGCGCCGGCACCGGCAAGCTGTCCGCGACGTTGATCGCGGTGGGCGCGGATGTCGTGGCGGTCGAACCCGACTCGGCGATGCGCGCCGAGCTACGCCGTGCGCTGCCAGCGGTCCGTGCCCTGCCGGGCAGCGCCGAGGCCATCCCGTTGCCGGACGCGTCCGTCGACGCCGTGCTGGCCGGCAACGCCCTGCACTGGTTCGACATGGCCGTTGCTGGGGCGGAGATCGCCCGGGTCCTCGCCCCCGGCGGCATCCTTGCCGGTCTGTGGAACGTCATGGACGACCGGATCGACTGGGTTGCCGGGCTCGAACGGGTCAGCGGAAGTGCGGCCATCGGCCCGCGTGACACGTTGAGCAGTTGGCGTACGGCGACGGCGGACATGCTCGTTCCGAGCACCGGCCTGGTCGCGTGGTTCGGGTCGGCGGAGCAGGTCGAGTTCCCGCACGGGCAGCGGCGTACCGCCGACTCTCTCGTCGCGACGCTCGCGACGCGGGCCGGGATGCTGGTCATGCCCGAACAGGAACGGGCGGCCACGCTCGGCCGGATCCGCGCCTTCCTCGGGAGTAGACCCGAAACCGCGCAGGGCGAGTTCACCCTGCCGATGCTGACCGGCGCGCTGCGCGCCCGGCGGCGGTGACGGTCCGCGCTCCGGTGCCGTCTCTTCCGGCGGCGCGGACTAGGTGGGCACAGCGGGCCGGCGCCTCGTGGCGTCAGGGACGGACGGCCTCTTCGCCGTGGACGACCGCGTACTCCGCGGCGAGCCAGGGCCGATGCTGTCTGCAAGGCTGATGGTGGGAGCTACACGATGGGGACGTTGTACCGATCGAGGGTCGCCTTGGAGGTCGAGGCGTCCTGGAAGACCAGCTCCCACGGCCCGGTGTTGACATCCATGTCCTTGCCGAACCCGACCCACTTGCCGGCCATCCGCCTGCCGGTGGGCTCTGCCAGCAACTGGATCGCGCCGTGATACCTGGCGCCCCGGTAGTAGCCGCCCGGGTCAGTCTGCTCCACCCACGTGCCCGTGACGACGCTGCCGTCCACGGTGAGGTCGAGCGACAGCGACGACGCGGCCGAGCCCGGGAGGCTGCGCACGCTTAGTCGGTCCCCGTGCTGCATCACGACCACGTAGTGCTGCCCGGCAAACGACTCTTCTCGCCCGCTGGAGTGGTACTGGTAGCGGCTGAGCCACACGCCCTCGTATGACCCGTGGGCGGCGGCGGACCGGCGTGCGGAAGTCGGCGTGGCCAGGTCGGACATCGGCGACGTCAGGTCGTGGCCACCACGCTGGTCCTCGGCGGCTTGGCCGTTGGGCACCTCGGCAAACCCGAGAAGCGAGATGGGCAAGCCGGTGACGACCTCCAAGGCGCGGGCGTAGACGGGCCGCGGCGCGGCGATCGCACCGGACTCCCACCGCTGGACGAGCCGCTTGTTGGCGTCATTGGGTTCGCCTGCGCGGTGGCCTGCGGCTTGAAGTGCGCGGGCGAAGTCGTCCTGACTCATCCGCATCCCTGCGCGGACTGCCCGAAGGGCGGCATTGGGGGTTGTCATGCACCTCACATTAGGCGACTGTCGTCTAAATGTCGCCCCTACTGTGCCCGCTATGCCATGTTCTGTGTCGTCGCATTCGGCGACAGAAAGACGGCATCGTGAGGTGCAGACGCGGACGGTCGGACGCACCGCGTCCGCGCGGAGGGAGGCAA
Source organism: Micromonospora sp. NBC_01638 (assembly GCF_045209745.1). Lineage (NCBI taxonomy): Bacteria > Bacillati > Actinomycetota > Actinomycetes > Micromonosporales > Micromonosporaceae > Micromonospora > Micromonospora sp. NBC_01638. The sequence goes on along the minus strand of NZ_CP109273.1, from coordinate 1,340,191 downwards.
ACCATGGCGACATCGATCCCCGGGAGCTCGTGCGGAAGCGGGCCGGACTACCGCCCCGCCAGGCGTTGGGCAGCGCATCCGGAGCCGGGAGCAAGTCGCAGCCGGGAACTGGTCGCTGGCGCAGGCACGCCTCCGAGCAACGGGGCATCGTTCCCGAGTCCATCGCAGTGTCCCTCAGCGGGCAGTCACAGGTGAGCGGTACGCAGCACGATCCAGGGTCAAGCCGGAGTGAGCAGGCGGAAGCGGCAGAGCGCAAGGCGGCGAAACAGCGAATCCTCGCCCAGGCCGAGGCGGAGCGAATACCGGTCGAGGAGACGACTCGGGCTGTTCCGGAGCGGCGGTGGCGTCGTGAGCAGTGATCACCTGCCGATCGGGCGGAGGGTCGCGTATTTGCGTGCCCGCCGGAAGCTGTCGCAACAATCCTTCGCTGATCGCCTTGGCAAGTCGAAGAGTTGGGTGGACAAGGTCGAGCGCGGAGTCCGATCGCTGGAGCGGGTGTCGACCATCCGAGACGTCGCGGCTGTCCTGCGGGTCGACACCGCAGCGCTGCTCGGGCGCGATGCGCGGCCCGTCGACGTGACCGAGCAGATCGAGGGCGTCGCGCGAATTCGGGCAGCGCTGTCCACGTACGAGATGGCGCTTGGCCGGCCGGCAGCGCGCCGACCGACGGTGCCGGCTGACCGTCTCGCCCGGGAGGTCGGGCACGCGTGGACCACGTACCAGCACGCACGGTATCCGCAGTTGATGGAGCTGTTGCCAAAGCTGTTGACCGAGGTTCAGCGCACTCACGCATCGGATCCGGAGGGTTGCCGTGTCGCACTGGTCGAGTCCTACCGGGTGACGACGTCGATGCTGGTGAAGCTGGACGAGGTCAGCCTCGCCTGGCTGGCGGACGACCGGGCGATGTCCGCCGCGACCGGAGATCGGTTGCTGGTGGCTGCCGCAGCGGTGCAGCTTGGCCAAGTGCTCCGAGCGTCGGCGCGAGCGAGGTCGGTGATGCTGGCGGCTGCGTACCTGATCGCCCCACGCGACCTTGATGAGGGCACACCGCAAGAGCTGTCGCTGTGCGGGTCGCTCCTGGTCCAAGCTGCGCTGATGGCGGCACGAGCCGGTGATGACCGCGCCACTGTCGATCTGTTCGACGAAGCTACCGAGCTGGCCGCTCGGGTGGGCGACGGACACGACCATTACCGGACCGCCTTCGGACCGACCGCCGTCGAACTGGCACAGGTCGCCGCTGCCGTCGATCTCGGCGACGGACAGGACGCGGTCGCCTGGCACGAGAAGGCGACCCGCCGAGAAGGGTGGCGATGGTTGCCCGTCGAGCACCGAGCGGCACACCTGGTCGACGCGGCTCGCGCCTACCTCCAGATCGACGACCCCGGCAACGCGGCTCGGGTCCTGGTGCAGGCCGACGGCATCGCGCCTGCGGAGGTACGGCACCGGCCGGCGGCCCGCGAGGTCGTCGCGCAGGTGGCCCGTGACCCTGACGCCCCGGCGATGATCACCCAACTCGCCTTCAGCCTCGGAGTGGTCTGAGCATGACCCCACTTCCTGTTCGCACCCGGCCCGAATGCGGGGCTTCGGCCTCGTGGCCCGCCAAGGTCACGCTCGATCCTGGATGTCAACGCCGTTGCGTGAGGGCGGGGTCGGCGAGGCAAGGGCTTGGTCACTGGGCGTCCCTCCGGTGGCGAGGGTGTTCGGGTCCTCCTTTGCTCTGCTTCAGCGGAGGCAACACCCGGTGTCCGGATATCGGACGCGCGGTGTTGCCTGGGTTGAAGCAGCGCAAAGAGGGCGATGGTTAGGTGCCGACCCCCTCGTCCGACGTTCGGGTCAGTCATTCGGCGTCAGGAGCGGTCTTCGGAGGGGTTGCCACCACGACCGCCGCCCTAACGTCTGGAGATCACACCCCCGGCTGCTGACGGCGTCGAACGCGCGGACGACGACCCGAGCGAGAGTGTCGACGGACTGGCTGCTTGACCAGATGAGCCTGCTGGCGCCGACACCGTGGTCGGGTACGCGGTCCGAGGGCACCTCCAGGAGGCGGGTCTCAACCTCCGAGCCGCGCCGCTGCAATGTCCATCGGTAGGCGGTCGGCTCAGCCTCGAAGTCGGCACGTGCGGTCGGCGCGCCGCCGACGACGTTGGTGACTGCGGTGAGGAGTTGTTCAGGACCGTTAGCGCCAGGAGGTTTCCCGCTGTTCCCGCAGCGGGGTGGCATCGCCTGCACCGCCAGTAGCAACAAAAGGTTGCGCAAGGCGCGCAGGATGCCGTAGGTTAAGTGCAACCAAAGGTTGCGAAAGGTTGAGACGCATGGAGCAGGGAACCATCGAGCGCGACATTCAGGTCGACGCGTCACCCGAGGCGGTCTTCGAGGTCGTCAGCCAGCCCGAGCACATGCGGGAGTGGTGGCCTGACGACGCGCGATTCGAGCCGGTCGCGGGCGCACCCGGTGAGCTGGTGTGGCGTAACGGTGACACGGGCGAGACGCAGACCGTCGCACTCGCCGTCGTCGAGGTCGACCCTCCGAAGCGATTCTCCTTCCGGTGGTGCTTCACGGACGCAGATCGGAGCGGGCAGTCGCTGCTCGTCACCTTCGACCTGGTCCCCAGCGGTGCGGGGACCCTGGTCCGCATGACCGAGACCGGGTTCCGCGAGATGGGCTGGGAGATCGCCGTCCTCGAGGAGCAGTACCGCGACCACGAGAACGGGTGGGACCACTACCTCGGCAGGCTGGGCACGTACGTCGCGCGGCTGGTCGCGACCCCATGAGTACGGCGGTCGACGATGAGCTGTGGTCGGCGATCGGCGACCCCACCCGGCGTACGATGATCGATCTTCTTCTCTCCGATGGGCCGGGCACTGCCACGTCGTTGAGCAGGCGGCTGCCCATCACTCGCCAGGCCGTTTCGAAGCATCTGGCGGTCCTGGACCGGGTCGGGCTGATTCACGCCGAGCCGGCCGGTCGCGAGCGTCACTACCAGGTCGACGAGGCGCAGCTCGCCCGAGCCGTCGCGCAGTTGTCGGCGGTCGGCTCCAGCTGGGACGCCCGACTCCGCCGGATCAAGCGGATCGCCGAGGCGATCGAACGCAACCGCCACAACAACCAAGGAGCATGAGAATGGTCGACATTCTGCACCGGGTCGGCGTCGTCGCCCCGCTCGACGACGTCTACCGAGCGGTGGCAACTCCAGAAGGGCTCGCCGGCTGGTGGACGACAGACACGGTGGGCAAGAGCGAGGTCGGTGGGCAGTTGGCCTTCCGGTTCGGCGACGCCGGTGGATTCGACATGGAGGTCCTTGACCTGGACCCCGCAGGCCGGGTGCGGTGGCGGGTCGTCGACGGCCCCGAGGAATGGGTCGGCACCGAGGTCAGTTGGCGTCTCGACCAGCGCGGCGAGTACACGATCGTCCAGTTCACGCACGAGGGCTGGCGCGAGCCGGTCGAATTCATGCACCACTGCAGCACCAAGTGGGCGATCTTCCTGATGAGTCTCAAGGAGCTGGTGGAGACCGGGCGCGGCAGGCCGGCGCCGGACGACGTCAGCATCAGCGACTGGCACTGATCTCGGGACGGCTGCACCGCCGGGAGATCGACTCCGGTTCCTTGAGGATGGGGTGTCGTCGTCTCGTCGACACCCCGAGTTCCGGGAAGCGGAGTCGATCAACCGCTGGCGCGGTGACAGGTCAGGGGTGCAGCTCGCGCGCTAGTGCTCGGCCCAGACGCCCAGCTCGTTGCCGCTGGGGTCGGTGAAGTGGAATCGACGACCACCGGGGAACTCGTACGGCCCGTTCACCACCTCGCCACCCGCGTCCCGCACAGCCTGCACGGACTTGTCGAGGTCGGCCGAGAAGAGCAGCACGAGCGGCCCGCCCGCCCGCACGTCCTGGTCCACACGGAGACCGCCCACCTCGGGTGCGGTGTCACCGTGCGGGCTGCGGATGCCGGCGTACCCCGGCCCGTAGTCGTTGAACTGCCACCCGAACGCCTCCGCGTAGAAGCGCTTTGCCCGATCAAGGTCGGTGACCGTGAACTCCAGGTAGTCGATGGCGTGGTGCCGCTGCGGCGAAGACTCAGACATGCGTCGAATTGTGCAGCCCAGGTACGACGTTCCACGGCCATCAGATCGGAGATCGACTCCGGTTCCTTGACGTCGGGGGGTCAAGGAGACCTCGACACCCCGGGTTCCCGGAACCGGAGTCGACCAACCGCCGCTACTCCGCACGGTAGACGGAGATGTGGGCCGTGCTGTCCGCGTCGAACGGTCGTCGCTGCCAGTCCGCGTACCGCTCGGTGAGCCGGAGCCCCGCCTGCTGCGCCATCGCGTCGATCTGGTGCGGCCAGGCGTACCGCATGGCGAAGGGCTTCAGGTGTACGCCGTCCCCGTCGAAGGTGATGGTCTGCCGGATGAACCGCTGCGCCGGCCGGTCGTACCGGTGCAGCCGGATCGTCGCGGAGTCCTCGGTCACGGTGCGCACCTGCACCTGCTCGTCGGAGTCGAAGTCGCGCGGGTCGGGCACGAACGCCTCGATGACGAACGCGCCACCGGGCGACAGCACCCGGGCGACGTTGCGGAAGCAGTCCGCCTGCCGCTCGGCGTCCACCAGGTTGAACAGCGTGTTGAAGACCAGGTACGCGAGCCGGAACTCACCCGGCACCGGCACGTCCGCCATGTCGGCGACGACCACGGGGATCTGGTCGCCGCCGGGCTTGGCCCGCAACTGCGCCAGCATCTCCTCGGACGCCTCGACGCCGTGCACGGTGAGACCGCGTCTGACCAGCGGCAGTGCGACCCGGCCGGTGCCGATCGCCAACTCGAGGACCGGACCACCCTCGGCCAGATCAGCCAGGAAGTCGACGGCTGGCGCCGGGTCGGGGTTGGCTCCGTCGTCGTACCCGGCGGCCCACAGCCGGCCGAAGAGGCCGGGATCGTCGAAGACCGACATCAGCGGCCTCCGGGTTTGGTGTCAGTGGCGCGTAGCCGCGTCGTCGGCAGGGGAGCAGATTCCACGAAGCCTCGATTCATCAGGCCGGATGACGGTCGATTCGGGAGATTTCGTCGGGACTGGCATGGTGGTTGCTCCCTTCGCGCGGCTGTCGACTGAGGACATCAGAGGGCGTCACAGCCCGGCAAGGCAATTACGCCAGCCGGGCCGACGGCGGGGTTGGGCGGTCAGGAGATGTGGTGCAGGATCACGTTGTGCACGTGGTGGCTCTTCTGTGCGCCACGGAACTCCACCTCGTAGGTGTGCGTGCCGACGTGGATGGCGATCGCACCGGTGGAGAAAAACGAGCCACCCCAGGACTTGTTGCTGACCACGCTCACGCTGGTGATCTTCGAGTACGGGATGCTGGTGATCGCGAACCGCTTTCCGACGAAGGAGCGGTCCTGGATGATCACCCGTCGGTCGGTCAGCCCGATGAACCCGGTGCCGGTGCCGACCGCGTCGTAGACGGCGATGATCTGTTCACCCTCGAGGAGGCCACTCTCGATCTGCTGGACCTGCTCTTTGCGGTCGTACGCGATGTTCGCCATGTGTCCCAGGCTAGAAAACCGGCGCCAGCCGCCCGGTGTGGGCGATGACCAGGAACTCGCCGTGCCTCACCGGGCGTTCGCGTCGGTCGCGGCGCGGACGAACTCGCGTACCCGGGTGGTGGTGTTGCTGGGTAGCCAGACCGGCCCTCGCTCGATCGGTGGCGCGTCGTGGATGGGCACGTACGCCACGTCGGGGCGCGGGTAGTAGCGCCGCGTGTGCTCGCCCACCGGCAGCACACCCCGGCCCAGCGCGACCAGGGACAGCATCTCGGAGAAGGTGTTGCCGGCGGGGCCCTTAGGAATCGGCTGGCCGGACGGGGTGCGCTCCGGGGTGCGGTCCCGCTTGAACTCCACCGAGGTCACGGTCGGGTACTGCACCACCGGGTGGTCGGCGAGCACCTCCAGCGAGACGGACCGTTCCCGGGTGAGCGGATGCCCGGCGGCCACTGCCAGCGCCCGATCCTCGGAGAGCAGCGCCGGGCCGGTGGCCATCCCGTCGAAGGGGTACGAGGCGATCAGCACGTCGGTGGAGCCGTCCAGCAGGCCGGACCGGGTGTTGGACAGCTGCGCCTCGCGCACTTCGACCCGGCAGTCGGGGTGCCGTTCGGTGAACAGGGCCACCGCCCGAAGCAGGACCGGCGCGGTCCACTCGCCGAGGAACGCCACCCGCAGCGTCCCGGTGACGCCCCGGCCGGCGTCGACCGCGCGGCGGACCGCCTCGTCCATCCCGGCGACCAGTGGGGACAGGTCGTCGGCGAGTTGCCGGCCGATCGGAGTGAGTCGGACGACCCGACTGGTCCGGGCGAACAGTGGTGCGCCGATCTGGCGCTCCAGTTTTTTGACGACGTGGCTGACCCGGCCGGTGCTGACCCGCAGCCGTTCGGCGGTCCGACCGAAGTGCAGCTCCTCGGCCAGGGTCAGGAACGTCTCGACTTCGTACCGCTCCAGCACGCCGCTCCCACCGTTGACTTGTGGTCAACGATCGTAGCGGCAGTCGGTCTTGGTCGGCGGCTCCGAGCAGCGGATCGTGAACGCGGCAGGGAACGACCCGACCGAGAGGCTGCGAGATGAGCATCAACGACTACCTGGCCGGCCCACTGCGCGAGATCGGGGAGAAGCTGACGCCGATCATCGCGACGGCCCTGCCCGGCGCGACCGGCGCGATGTGGCACGGCCACCCGGTCTGGGGCCTGGGCGACCGGCCCGGCCAGCGGCCAATCTGCCTGGTCAAGGCGTACGGGTCGTACGTCACCTTCGGGCTGTGGCGTGGGCAGGAGATCGTCGACCCGTCCGGGCGGCTGATACCCGGTGCGCGGGCGATGGCAGCGGTGAAGCTGAGCGGCGTCGCGGACATCAACCCGGCGCTGTTCACCGACTGGCTGCGCTCGGCGGCCGACCTGGAGGAGGAGTGAGCGCGGTGCGGGTGACTGGTTTCGACCACCTGGTGTTGACCGTCGCCGACGTGGAACGGTCCTTGGACTTCTACTGCGGCCAGCTCGGGCTGGCACCGGTACGGGTCGACGAGTGGCGGGCGGGCAGCGTCCCGTTCCCGTCGGTGCGGATCAGCCCGGGCAGCATCATCGACCTCGTCCGAGGCGAGCCGCAGGGCGCGAACGTCGACCACTTCTGCCTGGTGGTGGCACCACTGGACTGGGCGCAGGTGATCGAATCGGGGGTCTTCACGGTGCTGACCGGGCCGGTCAGCCGGTTCGGCGCCCGCGGCTCGGCGACCTCGATCTACGTCAGCGACCCGGACGGCAACTCGGTGGAGCTGCGCTGGTACCCGCAGGACGCGGGGTCGGGTTCGGAAACGGTCGTCAGCCCTCGGTGACCGCTCGATACGCGTCCTCGATGCGGGCGGCCAGCAGGACCTCGCCCTCGGTCAGGGGCTCGTCGTTGCCGTGCCCGACCCGGATCTGGGTGCTGTCGGACCCGCGGCTGATCTCGGGTCGCAGGTGTAGCGCATCCGCGACCACCTTGACCCGTTCAGTTAGTGCCGCGTGTTGGGTATCGTCGATCGCGAGCGTCCGTCGGATCTGTTCGCCTTCGCGTGTCCAACCAGACAGCAAGGTCAACGCGTCGGCAAGGTAGTCGTGCTTGGCCCTGCTGTTGAACAGCACGCGCATCACCGCACCCCCCAAGCGCCGTTGCCGGCTTGTGGCCAAATCGTCGCCATCCCGTGTCTTGTCGGTGCCCCTAGTCTGTCGCTGCTCGGAAGGGGTGTCCACGCCCACACTTCCGTGTCTTACTGGCCTAGCGGACGGTTACGGTACCCAAACCGCCGATTGATCTGGCACCCTGGACGCCCGTGCGGACCGAACGGGCGAATGATGGCGGGCAGGCCGAACGACGGGACCTGAAGGTGATCGTCGGTGCGGCGATCATCCGGGACGGGCGGGTGCTCGCCTGTGCGCGCGCCGCCCCGCCCGAGGTGGCGGGAATGTGGGAGTTTCCGGGCGGGAAGGTCGAGCCGGGGGAGGTTGAGACCGACGCGCTGATCCGGGAGTGCGCCGAGGAGTTGGCCGTACGCGTCGAGATCGGCGACCGGGTCGGCCGCGACGTGCGGATGGCACACGGCCGTTCGGTGCTCAAGGTCTACGCCGCCCGCCTGATCGGCGGTGACCAGCCGCAGGCCCTGGAACACGAGGCGCTCCGCTGGCTCGCGGCCAACGAACTGGACTCGGTCACCTGGCTCCCCGCCGATGCCCCCATAGTGGCGGCCCTCCGCCCCCTCCTGACCCCCTAACCGCCCCACGAGTGCCCCGGTCTCTCTTCCAGCACTCGTTGATCATGAAGTTATTGCTGCGACACGCCGGAGAGCATGGCAATAACTTCATGATCAACCACGAGGGGTGGGGTGGGGGTGGGGTGGGGGTATGGGACGAGGGCTACCGGCAGTGCCGGTAGCCCTCGTTTTGGTGGTCTTGTCAGTGCTTCTTGTCCTGGTCCGGGTGCGCGAAGTTGAGGTGCTCCGGAGGCAGCGGGAAGGCCACGTCGTCACCGAACGGCGACGGCGCGGCGGCCCGGTCGAAGGTGAGCTCGGTCAGCGGCAACCGGCCCCGGTCGTCGACCGCCGGAGCGGTCGGGTGGGGCACCTCCCGGTCCCAGTTGACGCCGCTCTGCGCCTGCGCCTCGGCCCGCGGGTCGTGCGAACGGCCCGCGTGCGAGTGCACCCCGCCCCTGGCCGCAGCCGGCGACGTCGAGCCCTGACGGGCGGTGGTCACGCTGGTCTGGGGCGTCTCGCCCCGACGGAAGATCTTGCTACCAAGCCACACAAGGGGATCGTACCTGCGGTCGACGACCCGTTCCTTCATGGGGATGATCCCGTTGTCGGTGATCTTGATGTGCTCGGGGCAGACCTCGGTGCAGCACTTGGTGATGTTGCAGAAACCGAGGCCCTGTTCGGCCTGCGCGTACTCCTTGCGGTCGGTCCGGGCATCCAACGGGTGCATGTCCAGCTCGGCTGCCCGGATGAAGTACCGCGGGCCGGAGAACGCCTGCTTGTTCTCGTCGTGATCGCGGATCACGTGGCAGACCGTCTGGCACAGGAAGCACTCGATGCACTTGCGGAACTCCTGCGAGCGCTCGACGTCGACCTGCTGCATCCGGTAGTCACCCGGTGCGACATCCGCCGGCGGGGCGAACGCCGGGGTCTCCCGTGCCTTCTCGTAGTTGAACGAGACGTCGGTGACCAGGTCCCGGATGACCGGGAAGGTGCGCAGCGGCGTGACCGTGACGGTTTCGTCCTCGCCGAAGGTCGACATCCGGGTCATGCAGCCCAGCCGCGGCTTGCCGTTGATCTCCATGGAGCAGGAACCGCACTTGCCGGCCTTGCAGTTCCACCGGCAGGCCAGGTCGGGCGCGTCGGTGGCCTGCAGACGGTGGATGACGTCGAGGACGACCTCGCCCTCGTTCACCTCCACCATGTAGTCCTGCAGGTCCCCGCCGGTCTCGTCGCCCCGCCAGATCCGGAACTGACGCTTCCCGCTCATCGGTTGTCCGCCTCTCCAGCGTCGACGACGAGAGCGTCGAAGTCGGCCAGCTCCTCGTCGGTGAGGTATTTGCCCAGCTCGACCCGGTCGAAGAGGCCGATCAGCTCGGGCCGCATCTTCGGCAGCGGCTTCCGGGTCAGCTGCACGGTGTCACCGTCCAGCGTGCAGACCAGGTTCACCTGCCGCCACTTCGGCTCCATCGCCGGATAGTCCTCCCGGGTGTGCCCGCCGCGCGACTCCTGGCGCTCCAGCGCCGCCTTCGCGGTGCATTCCGAGACCACCAGCATGTTGCGCAGGTCCAGAGCCAGGTGCCAGCCCGGGTTGTAGCGCCGGCCGCCGGCCGCGCTCACCTTGGCCACCCGCTCCCGCAGCTCGGCCAGCCGGCCCAATGCGTCCTCAAGCTCGCCGTGCCGGCGGATGATTCCTACTAAATCTCCCATGACCGCCTGGAGGTCCTGCTGCAGGGTGTACGGGCTCTCGCCGGTGTCCCGCTGCAGCGGCGCGAGGGCGGTCTCCACGGCAGCCTCGACCGCGTCCACGGCCACCTTCGGCCGGGCGGCCAGCCCGTCGGCGTAGCTGGCCGCGTGCCCGCCCGCCCGCTTGCCGAAGACCAGCAGGTCGGACAGGGAGTTGCCGCCCAGTCGGTTGGAGCCGTGCATGCCACCGGAGACCTCACCGGCGGCGAACAGCCCGCGTACGTGGCCGAAGGCCGCACCCGAGTCCGGGTCGACCTCCACGCCGCCCATCACGTAGTGGCAGGTCGGCCCGACCTCCATCGGCTCGGCGGTGATGTCGACGTCGGCCAGCTCCTTGAACTGGTGGTACATCGACGGCAGCCGTCGGCGGATCTCGTCGGCCGAGCGCCGGCTCGCGATGTCCAGGAAGACGCCACCGGCGGGGGAGCCCCGGCCGGCCTTGACCTCGCTGTTGATCGCGCGGGCCACCTCGTCGCGGGGCAGCAGCTCCGGCGGACGCCGGTTGTTGTCCGGGTCGGTGTACCAGCGGTCCGCCTCTTCCTCGGTCTCCGCGTACTGCTTGCGGAAGACGTCGGGGACGTAGTCGAACATGAACCGTTTGCCGTCGGAGTTCTTCAGTACGCCACCGTCGCCGCGTACCGATTCGGTGACCAGGATGCCCTTCACCGAGGGCGGCCACACCATGCCGGTCGGGTGGAACTGGAGGAACTCCATGTTGATCAGCGTCGCCCCGGCGCGCAGCGCCAACGCGTGCCCGTCTCCGGTGTATTCCCAGGAGTTCGAGGTGACCTTGTAGGAGCGTCCGACGCCACCAGTGGCCAGCACGACGGCCGGCGCCTCGAAGAGAACGAACTCCCCGGACTCGCGGTAGTAGCCGAACGCGCCAGCGACCCGGTCACCGTCGAGCAGCAGCTCGGTGATGGTGGTCTCGGAGAACACCTTGATCCGGGCGTCGTACGAGCCGAACTCCCGGTGATCCTCCTGCTGGAGCGAGACGATCTTCTGCTGAAGGGTGCGGATCAGCTCCAGGCCGGTCCGGTCGCCAACGTGCGCCAGGCGCGGGTACTCGTGGCCGCCGAAGTTGCGCTGGGAGATCTTGCCGTCCTTGGTGCGGTCGAAGATCGCACCGTACGTCTCCAGCTCCCAGATCCGCTGCGGCGACTCCTTCGCGTGCAGCTCGGCCATCCGGAAGTTGTTGAGGAACTTGCCGCCGCGCATGGTGTCGCGGAAGTGCACCTGCCAGTTGTCCCGGCTGTTCACGTTGCCCATCGCGGCGGCCGCGCCGCCCTCGGCCATCACCGTGTGCGCCTTGCCGAAGAGCGACTTGGAGATGATCGCGGTCTTCTTGCCGGCGAGCCGGGCCTCGATGGCCGCGCGCAGACCGGCGCCGCCGGCCCCGATGACGACGACGTCGTAGTGGTGTCGTTCGATGCGAGTGGTTGTGGTCATGTCAGGGGCCCTTTAGTTGATGAACCGCAGGTCGGAGAACCAGCCGGCAGCGAGCGCCATGATGTAGAAGTCGGCCAGCGCCAGGGTGCCGAGGGTGATCCAGGCGAGCTGCATGTGCCGGACGTTCAACGCCGAGACGAAGGTCCAGGCCTTGTATCGCACCGGGTGCTTGGAGAAGTGCTTGAGCCGGCCGCCGATGATGTGCCGGCAGGAGTGGCAGGAGATCGTGTACCCCCAGAGCATCACCACGTTGAACAGCAGGATGATGTTGCCCAGCCCGAAGCCGAAGCCCTTCGGCGAGTGGAAGGCGAGGACAGCGTCCCAGGAGTTGATCAGCGAGATGATCACGGCGGCGTAGAAGAAGTAGCGGTGCAGGTTCTGACCGAGCAGCGGGAAGCGGGTCTCACCGCCGTACTCCTTGTGGCCGTCCGGCACGGCGCAGGCCGGCGGGGACAGCCAGAACGACCGGTAGTACGCCTTGCGGTAGTAGTAGCAGGTGAGCCGGAACAGCAGCAGGAACGGCAGGGTCAGCGCGGCGTCCGGGATGATCCACCAGCCCGGCAGGAACCGGCCGAAGTGCGAGGCGCCCTCGATGCACCGCTCCGTGACGCAGGGCGAGTAGAAGGGGGTCAGGTAGTGGTGCTCCGCGACCCAGTAGAAGTCGTGCATGAAAACCCGGACCGTCGCGTACGCGACCCAGGCGCTGAGCCCGATCACGGTGATCAGCGGGGCGAACCACCAGCGGTCGGTACGCAACGTCTTTGCCGCGATGGCAGCGCGCGCCCGCGCTCCTCGCGGCTTCGTTGCCGTTGAAGTCATTCGAGTCGTCTCCTCGACGGGCCCGTACGGGCGGGCTGATCTTTCTCCGGTCGGCACGCGGTCCGGCGAACCCGCACCCGCTGCCACGTCATGCGCACACCAACGACCGCGCCGGCTCGACCGACGCAGCTAAGTGACACACGTTACGCCGATCTCTGCGAGCCGTCCGCGCAAGGGACCGTCCCGTGTGTCTGACCTGCGGAAAAGCCCTGGAACACCGATCGGTGAGGCGTTGGTGCGGATGCCACCGCGCTCAGCCGGAGGCACCTCCGGTGAAGTGCCAGGATGCCAGTCGCAGCGAGGGCGCGGCCCACCACGCACCGTCCACCCGATCCGGTTGGCGCACCGCCCGCGTGCCCAGCCCCAACACGGCCCCCGGACCGAGCGCCCGCGGGTACGACTCGGTGAACCGCAGGTCACGGACCGCGCGCACGACAGTGCCGTCCTCGATCAGCCAGACGCCGTTGCGGGTCAACCCGGTGACGACGAGGCTCTTCGGGTCGAGCACCCGGGTGTACCAGAGATCGGTGACCAGCAACCCTCGGCGTACGCCGGCGACCAGCGCTGCGGTGTCCGCGTCGACCACCGCGCCGCCGGCCCCGCCGGTGGTGCTGCGGCCCACCGCGCTGGCCGGGCCGGCCAGCGCGCCGGACAGGCGCAGGTTGCGGGCCATCGGGCCCCAGGTGGCACCGCCCGCGACCGCGTGCCCGGTGGACTGGGCACCCGCCTCGGCAGCGGTCCGTCGGTCGTGTGCCAGCGCCCGGGTGGTGCCCCCGTCGACCAGGGTCAGTGCCCGTCGACCGGTGCCCTCCGCGTCGAACGGCAGCCCCGACGCGCCCAGCGGATCGTCCACCAGGGTCACCGTCGAGTCGAACTGGGCCGCCCCCAGCTCGGCGAACGACTGGCGCTCGGCGTACCGCTTGCCGTTGAAGCCGTGCCAGGAGAGGTTCTGCAGCAGGTCCGCCACGGCGGCCGGCTCGAACACCACCTCGTAGCGCCCCGGCGGCAGCTCCGTAGGGTCGGCCGCCGCCTGCGCCTTCGCCGCGGCCTGCGCGCCCAACTCGGCGCCGTCGAGGTCGGACAGCCGGTCGGCGCAGCGCCGGGCCACCCCGTCCGCGCCGTCACGGCGGGCGATGCCGTCCATCGCGGCCTCCACCGAGCGGCCGTACGCCGTGTGCCCGGCCGAGTTGGCGTACGCCGACGAGCGGTGCGCGGTGCGGCAGTAGCCGGCCGTGCTGAGGCCCCCGGCGGCGGCCACGAACGCGCCGACCCGGTAGGCACGCTGATCCGGCTCGGCGTGCGCGGTGGCCTCGTCGACGGGCGGCGCGTCCGGTGTGGGAGTGGGCGGCGTCAGCCCTGGCCAGCCCGGGTCGGGCGGGCAGAGCCGTGCCGCGGCCAGGGTGCGCTCGACCAGGGCGTGCAGCCCGTCGGCCGTGACCACGCTGCCGCTGCCGGCGGCGGTCCGACCGTCGACGTGCAGCCGCAGCCGGACCCCGACGGTCGACTCCGCGACGTTCTGGTGGATGGCCGAGTTGGCGAACCGGGTCAGCGCCAGGTCCGCCCGCGTCACCACCGCATCGGCCTGTGCGCCCGGACCGCCGAGGCGCCGGACCAGCTCGACGACCTGCCCGGCCAGCTCCAGCTCGCTCACGCCGACACCCCCACCCGGACGTTGCGGAAGCGGGCCGGCGCGGCCGGGTGACCGGTGTGCCCGACCTGGCCGGGCTGGCCCTTGCCGCAGTTGGGCGTCCCCCAGGAGACCGTCTCGCTGGAGAGCATGTCCATCGACCGCCAGAAGAGCGGGCCGATCCCCGTGTAGGTGGGGTTGCGCAGCATCCGCCCCCGCCGACCCTTTTTGATCTCCCAGCCGACCTCGCAGCCGAACTGGAAGTTGAGCCGCTTGTCGTCGATCGACCAGGACCGGTTGAGGTCCATCAACACGCCGTCGTCGGTGGACGCGATGATCTCCTCCAGAGTGTGCGGGCCGGGTTCCAGGCCGACGTTGGTCATCCGCACCATGGGCAGCCGGGCCCACCCGTCGGCCCGTACGCTGCCGCCATAGTCGAGGCTGGCCAGGGCGGCGGAGTCCCGGCCGGCGAGCACACCCACCCAGCGACCGTCGCGGACCGCGTCCCGCTTGACCGCCGGGGAGCCCTCGTCGTCGAAGCCGAAGCTGCCCAGTGCGCCCGGGATCGTCGGGTCGATGGTGATGTTCATCAGCTCCGAGCCGTAGCGCAGTGCGCCGAGCTGGGCCAGGTCCAGCCAGGACGTGCCGGCGAACGCCGCCTCCCAGCCCAGGATCCGGTCCAGCTCGATGGCGTGCCCGACCGATTCGTGGATCTGCAGGGCGAGCTGCTCACCGCCGAGGATCAGATCCGTCTCGCCGGCCGGGCAGGGCGGCGCGGTGAGCAGCGCCCGGGATTCCTCGGCGATCTGCGCGGCGTGCGCGGCCAGGTCGAGCGACTCGACCAGCTCCCAGCCCGTGGTGCCGTACTGCCCCCGATAACTCGGCCAGGACCGGCGCTGTGTCTCGCCGTCGCCGATCGAGGTGGCCGAAATGCCGCCGCCGCACTCGCGGATCCGCTGGTCGATCCGGTGGCCCTCGCTGGAGACGAACCACTTCGCGGTGTCCCAGATCTGGTACAGGCCCTCGGCCAGGTCCGCGCCGTGCTCGGCCATCGTCCGGGTCGCGCCGACCAGGAGGTCGCCCTTGTCTGACAGGGGCACCCCGAGCGGGTCGATCTGGCAACCGGAGGCCCAGCTCGCCGTGACCGCCTCGACGGCGACCAGGTCGACCGGCGGGCCGGGCACCCGGGCGCTCGCCTTGGCGGTCCGCGTCGCACGACGGCCGGCGTCGCGGGCTGCGGCGTCCGAGAGATCGGGTACGGCGTGGAAGCCCCAACTCGCCCCGACCAGCGCCCGGACACCGAGCCCGATGCTCTCGTCCTGGGTCAGCTCCTCCACGTCGCCGTTGCGCGCGGTCATCGACTCGTAGCGGCGGTGCATCACCCGGGCGTCGGCGTACCGGGCGCCCGCGTCGAGGGCGGCCTGCACGGCGGCGGTGGCAGCGTCGAACTCGGTCATGCGACCGACCCTAGGCCAGCCGCCCGACACCCGTCAGGGAAGCAGTTCCTCCGGCCGGATGGTGGCCTTCACCGGCTCGGTGAGCACGAGCAGGTCACCTGGCCTGGTCACGGACTGCTCGGTGTAGTGGCTGCCCTGCCGTCGGTAGAGGTGCAGCGTGCCATTCGCCTGCTCCACCAGCAGGTACCACTCGATCCCGGCCGATGCGTAGTAGTGCATCTTGAGCACTTTGTCGGTGGACGCGTTGCTCGGCGAGATGATCTCGCAAACCAGCCGCACATCACCCGCCTCGACGTTGAGTTCGTCGAAGTCGATCGGGCCGGTGATCACGAGGTCGGGGATCGGGATTCGGCCGGGCCTGAGTCGGACGTTCACCGCTTCCAGCACGTGCAGACCGGCCTCACGAGCCGGAGCCCGTAGGGCCGCGCGCAGTTCGCCGGAGATGTTCTGGTGTCGGGGGGTGGGGGCTGGGGTCACGTGGAGGCTCCCGTCGAAGAGTTCGACGCGTTGCTGCGTCTCGCCGAGGGCGAGGTACTCCTCTTCGGTCCACGGGCCTTCGTGGTTGAACACCGCCGCGGTCATCGTCACCTCCACCTCGTGCCACGGGCATCCTCTGCTGGCTACTCGCCCAATGATCGCACTTGACGTGCGATCAGAGCCATGAATGGGCGTGGATGGCGAGGTGACTGGGGTGTTCAGGCCGATGCCGACTCGTTACGCTCTGGCCCGCTGACAGGTGCCGACTTTGTAGCTTATTTTCACCCTCAGGATTTTCCTGTAAGTTCTCTTCGTCACTGAGGGAGGCGGCCGTGGACAACTCGGATCCGGCGCCGTCCGGGGAACCGGACGACCGTCCCGCCGTGCCGGCGCAGCGTGGCAACGAGGACGCCTACCTGCGGGTGCGTGACCTGCGGGTCCGGTTCGACACCGAAGATGGCGTGGTGCGCGCCGTCGACGGGGTGTCGTTCGCCGTCGAGCGGGGCCGCACCCTCGGCATCGTCGGCGAGTCCGGCTCCGGCAAGAGCGTCACCTCGCTGGCGATCCTCGGCCTGCACGACCCCAAGCGGACCACCATCACCGGGGAGATCTCCGTCGGCGGCCGGCAGGTGGTCGGCCTCGGAGACGAGGAGGTACGCCGGCTGCGCGGCCGGGACATGGCGATGATCTTCCAGGACCCACTGTCGGCGCTGCACCCCTACTACACGGTGGGCCGGCAGATCGCTGAGGCGTACCGGGTGCACCACCCGAAGGCCAACCGGCGCGAGGCCCGCCAGCGAGCGGTCGACATGTTGGACCGGGTCGGCATCCCGCAACCGGCGCGTCGCTTCGACCAGTACCCGCACGAGTTCTCCGGCGGCATGCGCCAACGCGCGATGATCGCGATGTCCCTGGTCAACGACCCGGCGCTGCTGATCGCCGACGAGCCGACCACCGCGCTGGACGTCACCGTGCAGGCGCAGATCCTGGACCTGCTCGCCGACCTGCAGGCTGAGTTCCACTCCGCGATCATCCTGATCACCCACGACCTCGGGGTCGTCGGCCAGGTCGCCGACGAGGTGCTGGTCATGTACGGAGGCCGGGCCGTCGAGCGGGGCAGCGTCGAGCAGGTGCTCCGCTCGCCGCAGCACCCGTACACCTGGGGGTTGCTCTCCAGCGTGCCGTCGCTGCACGGCGATGCGGACGCGGACCTGTTGCCGATCCCGGGCAACCCGCCCAGCCTGATCAACCTGCCGCCCGGCTGCGCGTTCCACCCGCGCTGCCGGTACGCGGAGCGCACCGGCGGCCGGTCCCGCACTGAGGTGCCCGAGCTGCGCCCGGCGGGCTTGGCCGGCGAGGCCGACCACCTGGTCGCCTGCCACCTCAGCGCCGAGGAGCGGGCCGCGCTCTACGCCGAGGACATCGCATCTGTGGGGGTGGCCCGATGACCGATGAACCCCTGCTGCGGGTACGCGGCCTGACCAAGCATTTCCCGGTACGCCAGGGGCTGCGCTCCACCGGCCTGGTGCAGGCGGTGGACGGGCTCGACTTCGACGTGCGCCCGGGCGAGACGCTCGGCCTGGTGGGGGAGTCGGGCTGCGGCAAGACCACCACCGGCCGGATGCTGGTGCGGCTGCTGGAGCCGACCAGCGGCAGCATCGAGTTCGACGGGCGGGACATCACGCACGCCGGCCGCCGGGAGTTGCGCCCGTTGCGCCAGGAACTTCAGATCATCTTTCAGGACCCGTACGCGTCCCTGAATCCCCGGCACACCGTCGGCCGGATCGTGGCGATGCCGTTGCAGGTCAACGGGATCAAGCCGCCGGGTGGGATCAAGGCCCGCGTGCAGGAGCTGCTGGAACTGGTCGGGTTGAATCCGGAGCACTACAACCGGTATCCGCACGAGTTCTCCGGTGGGCAGCGCCAGCGCATCGGCATCGCCCGCGCGCTCGCCCTGCGGCCCAAGCTCATCGTCGCGGACGAGCCGGTCAGCGCGCTGGACGTCTCGATCCAGGCGCAGGTCGTCAACCTGCTGCGCGACCTGCAACGGGATCTTGGCCTGGCGTTCGTGTTCATCGCGCACGACCTGGCCGTGGTCCGGCACTTCTGCCAGCGGGTCGCGGTGATGTATTTGGGCCGGATCGTGGAGATCGGCGACCGGGCGGACATCTACGAGCGCCCACAGCACCCGTACACCCGGGCTCTGCTCTCGGCGATCCCGGACGTCACCCAGCTCGGCCCGGCGGGCCGGATCCGGTTGACCGGCGACGTGCCCACCCCGCTCGACCCGCCGTCGGGCTGCCGGTTCCGCACCCGGTGCTGGAAGGCGCAGGACATCTGCGCCACCGAAGAGCCGGCGCTGGTCCCGCGCGACGGGGGCCGGCAGGCCACCGCGTGTCACTTCCCAGAAGGGGATGCAGCCAGCGCCGGCCCGGAACCCGCGGGGTCGACTGCCCAGGTCATCGAGGAGGTGTCGCCGTGAGCCTGTCCCCGGTGGAGGGTGTGGCGTTGGCGGAGATCGAGTCCGACACCGGCACGGGCACGCCCGCGGTGAAGGGTGTCGTCGGCCGCTCGCCAGGTCAGCTCGCCTGGCTGCGGCTGCGCCGCGACCGGACGGCCGTGGTCAGTGGTGCGCTGCTCGTTTTCTTCATGCTGGTGGGGCTGGCCGCCCCGCTGATCGAGATGGTCTACGGGATCGGGCCGCGTGAGCAGTTCCAGAACCTGCTGGACGGCTTCGGGATGCCACTGGGCTACGCCGGTGGGGTCACCGGGAAGCACTGGTTCGGTCTGGAGCCGGGGCTGGGCCGGGACATCTTCATCCGGCTGATCTACGGGCTGCGGACCTCGCTGTTCATCGCCCTCGCCGCGGCCCTGATCACCGCGACGATCGGGGTCGTGCTCGGTGCGCTCGCCGGCTATCTCGGTGGCTGGCTCGACGCGGTGATCAACTGGATCACCGACCTGACCCTGGCCATGCCCTTCCTGATCATCGCGCTGGCGCTCACCCCCACCATCACGCTGCGCTTCTACGGCGAGCGGGGGCAGGTGTCGTCCGCCTTCGGGGTGGGCGTGCTGATCGCCGTCTTCGCCATCTTCGGCTGGACCAGCACCGCCCGACTGGTACGCGGACAGGTCATCGCGCTGCGCGAGCGGGAATTCGTGGAGGCGGCCAAGGCCAGCGGCGCCGGGCTCGGGCACATGCTCTTCCGGCAGCTCCTGCCGAACATCTGGGCGCCGATCCTGGTCTCGTTCTCCCTGGCGGTGCCGCAGTTCATCACCAGCGAGGCCGCGCTCTCGTTCATCGGTGTCGGCCTCAGCGACGAGACGCCGAGCTTCGGCCGAATGATCTACCGCAGTCTGGACTTCCTCCAGACCGACCCGGCGTACGTGTTCTTCCCGGGCATCATGATCTTCGCGCTGGTGTTCGCCTTCAACCTCTTCGGCGACGCGTTGCGTGACGCGCTCGACCCGAAGTCGTCCCGGTAGGGGTTTCTCATGGCGCGATTTCTGATCAAGCGGCTCTTCTCCGCCACGCTGACCCTCTTCGCGGTGAGCGTGCTGACCTTCCTGATGTTCTTCGCCCTGCCGCGCGACCCGGTGACCGGCATGTGCCCGAAGAACTGCAACCCGGAGCGGCTGGAACGGGTCCGCACCGAGCTGGGCCTGAACGACCCTCTGATCAGCCAGTACGCCGGCTACATGAAGGGCATCGTCACCGGACGGGACCTGGGCAGCGCCCAGGGTGGCCAGTGCGACGCGCCCTGCCTGGGCTGGTCGTACGTCACCAACGAGGCCGTCTCGGACACCATCGCCCGGGTCCTGCCGGTGACACTGAGCATCGTGCTCCCGGCGGCGATCCTCTGGCTGCTGCTCGGGGTGGGGCTCGGCATGGTCTCCGCGTTGCGGCGGGGCACCTGGCTGGACCGGGTGGCCATCGGGTTCTCCCTGACCGGCGCCTCGTTGCAGCTCTACTTCGTGGGCGCGGTGCTGCTGCTGGTCTTCGTCTACAACCTGCGGGTGCTGCCGGTGCCCAGCTACACCTCGATCTTCGACAATCCGGCGAAGTGGGCCAGTGGGCTGGTGCTCGCCTGGGTGGCGTTGGCCTTCCTGTTCTCGGCCATCTATGCCCGACTGTCCCGGGCGCAGATGCTGGAGACGCTGTCGGAGGACTTCGTCCGGACCGCGCGGGCCAAGGGCCTGGCCAAACCCAAGGTGTACGGGCGGCACGCGCTGCGCGCGGCGATCACCCCGGTGGTGACCATCGCCGGCCTGGACGTCGGTGGCGCGCTGGGCGGCACGGTGATCACCGAGACGACGTTCGGCATCCAGGGGCTGGGGCGTACCGCGGTGGACGCGGTGCGCTCGGGCGACCTGCCCACCATCATGGCCACCGTGCTGATCTCGGCCGTCTTCGTGGTGCTGGCGAACGTGCTGGTGGACCTGCTCTACGCGGCCATCGACCCCCGGGTCCGGCTGCGCTGAGCCGGGCGGCTGGCCAGGGTGTCCACCACCCGGTCGGCGGCGAAATTTATCAACAACTGTTACACAATCCGTAGGTTTTCTTCTTTACGATCCTCGGGACGTCGGCGGTTCTCGCCGCGGCGGACCGCACGGCACATGGGTGAAGGAGGTACGTCATGAGACCACGCGTAGCGGCTGCCGCAGGCGGCGCGATCGCTCTGGTTGTGGCATTGGGTGCGTGCTCGGAGAACACGGGCGAGGGCACCACGGTGGACACCGAGCGGCAGCAGACCGGGGTCATCGCGACCGATCCCAAGGACTCGCAGGGCCCGGCGGCTGAGGTGAGTGGCGCCCAGAAGGGCGGCACCTTCACCATCATCCGGGAGACGGCGATCTCCCATCTGGACCCGCAGCGGACGTACTCGTTCGCCGGTCTGATGGCCAACCCGCTCTTCGCTCGCTATCTGACCACCTGGAAGGACGACGGCAAGGGCGGCCTGGTGCTCGTCGGCGACCTGGCCGAGACGCCGGGCACCAACGTCAACTCTGACTGCAAGGTCTGGGAATTCAAGGTCAAGGACGGGGTGAAGTTCGAGGACGGACGCCCGATCACCTCCAAGGAGATCGCGTACGGCATCGCCCGCTCCTTCGACCCGGACCTCTCCGGCGGCCCCACCTACATCCAGGAGTGGCTGGCCGACACCGCGCAGTTCGACACGAAGTGGGATTTCAAGAAGAACAAGACGTCGCTGCCGCCGGGCCTGAGCACGCCGGACGCCAAGACGCTGCGCTTCGAGTTCGCCAAGCCCCGCTGTGACCTGCCGTTCGCGGTCTCGCTGCCGACCACCGCGCCGCTGCCCGCTGACAAGGACACCGGCGTCAACCTGGACCAGCAGCCGTTCTCGTCCGGCCCGTACAAGATCGCGAAGAACCAGACCGGCGTACAGCTCACCCTGGACCGCAACCCCAACTGGGACCCGGCCACCGACGCCGTGCGCCACCAGTACCCGGACCAGTTCGTGTGGAGCTTTGGCCCGACGGCGGACGCCGCCAACAACCGGGTGATCGCCGACAACGGCGCCGACCAGACCGCGCTGGCCTGGAACGCCGTGCCCGCCTCGCTGGTCGCCAAGGTCGCCGGGGACGCCGCTCTGAAGTCCCGGACCATCCTCTCGCCGACGCCGAGCGCCAACCAGCTGGTCATCAACAACCAGCGGGTCACCGACCTGAAGATCCGTCAGGCGCTCAACTACGCCATCGACCGCGAGGGTCTGATCAAGGCACTCGGCGGTCAGACCGTCGCCGCGCCCCTGACCACGCTGATGCCGTCGGCCACCATCGGCTACAAGGCGTACGAGGCGTATCCGGCAGGCCCCAACGGCAACGTCGACAAGGCCAAGGAGCTGCTCGGCGGCAAGACGCCGGAGCTGGTTCTCGGCGTCGCCGACAGCTCGACCGAGCAGCAGCAGGGCGCCCAGCTCAAGGCGAACCTGGAGCGGGCCGGCTTCAAGATCACGCTGCGGAACATCTCCGACGACGCGAAGCTCGACGAGGTCAAGAAGAAGGACAACCCCTGGGACCTCTACATCGGTAACTGGGCGGCTGACTGGCCGAGCGGCGCTTCGATCCTGCCGGTGCTCTACGACGGCCGCACCATCAAGGCCGAGGGCAACAGCAACAGCGCGTACTTCAACGACCCGACGATCAACGCCGAGATGGACCGCATCC
The DNA here is from genome assembly GCF_045209745.1 of Micromonospora sp. NBC_01638. NCBI lineage: Bacteria > Bacillati > Actinomycetota > Actinomycetes > Micromonosporales > Micromonosporaceae > Micromonospora > Micromonospora sp. NBC_01638. The sequence continues at coordinate 1,318,170 of NZ_CP109273.1, read as the reverse complement.
TGGCGCTGGCCCCGGCCGACCAGGGCCCGGAGTGGGCCAAGCTCGACGAGCGGATCATGAAGGAGCACGCCCCGGTGGTGCCGCTCTACGTCGACGTGGCCTACAACGTGCACGGGTCCAAGGCCGGCGGGGTCTTCATCTCCAGCGTCTTCGGCTACCCGTCGTTCGTCAACGCGCACGTCAAGCCGTAAGTCACACCGCAGGCAGGAAGGGTCCCCTCCCGACAACGCCGTCGGGAGGGGACCCTTCCGTTCCCGCCGAACAGGTCGCTGCGTGATCCCGGCAGCGCCCAATCGCATAATCTCGACATCTCCCCTTCGAGGTGAAGGTCTGGCTCGCTGAGCTGGGCCTTCGCCTCGTTCCTGGCACCGTTAGCGCGGCATGTGCAAGGTTTGTCCGATCGGCTCCGCGCGAACCGCCAGCCGATGATGACCTTGGTGACATCAGCAGCAAGCGGGTCAGCTTGGCAGGGCGCTGTGTAGCGCGCATTGTTCGTCAGCCCGTACTGCCTCGACGGGTCCGGGCTGCCCCTTTCTCGCGATCTTGCACTTTCTGCCTCGACTTAGGGGACATTCCACGCATCTCGGCGACCGAAACTGCAAGATCGGCGCGGCGGGTCGCTGCGGCGGGGCGCTCTGGAGTGGCGTCTGGCCTTCGGCGCGGGCTGCGGCGGACGAGCATGACCACCCCCGACGGTCAGTGACGCCCCGCCTGCCGAGTGGCGGATGCCTTGACTGATACGTCGATCATCTGCTTATGATGATGGCATGACTAAACCCTCCGCACCGATGCGCGAACCCACATACTTCATCCTCGGCGCGTTGCAGGACGAACCGTTGCACGGCTACGCCATCGTCAAGCGTGCGCAGGAGCTGTCCGACGGGCGAGTGCGGTTGACGACCGGCACGCTGTACGCCGCGTTGGACCGGCTTACCCGCGAGGAGATGGTGCAAGTGGCCGAGGAGACGGTGGTCAACGGCCGCGCCCGTCGCACATACGAGCTGACCGAGCGTGGGTTGTCCGCACTGCATGAGGAGGCGGCGCGGATGATCGCCGCAGCTCGGATCGTTCGAGACCGTTCCGTGCGGTCGACGGCTGCGACGGTTCGGACGGTGCCGGCATGACCGGCCAGGAGCGCCGCTACCGGTGGCTGCTGCGCGCATACCCTCGGGCCTATCGACAGTACCGCGCCGACGAGATGCTGGAAACGCTGCTGGTCGTGGGCGAGGCGGACCGAAGGCACCTGAGCCTTCGGGAGTCCCTGGCACTCGTGGTGGGAGGTCTCCGGGTCCGCTCCGGTGTGGACCGGCTCGGTGCCCGGGACACCTTGCGATACTCCGCGCTGCGGTTGACCGTGCTGTCCCTGCTCGTGTGTGGCGTTACCCTTACGGCCCTGCCCCTCATGTGGCGCTTATGGCTGCTGTTTCCGGGTAATTCCGCCAGCTTTCTGCATGGGGGGAGCCTGGTCACGCCCGCATTGTTGCTTCTCGCGTTGGCCGCCGCGGCATGGGCTCGCTACCGCCTCGCACTCGCCATAACCATTGGCGCCTTTGGTGCGGAGATCTGGTACTCCGCGGCGAACGACCTGTGGTACGCGGTAGGGCCATGGACGGGGATCGACGCGGTGTTGGGGCTCCGGGCGGGTCTATACCTGGCCATGCAGCTTTCTACGTGGGCGTGCTTGTTGGCCGTCCTGACGATGGTGCCGCTGCTTCGAGCGCGTCAATCACGGGTGGCGCGACCATGGACCTGGCTTGTCGGCGCGGCAATGACCATGGCTGTCATGACGCCTAATCCGCTCAATGGCTGGGTCGACCGGTTTACCCTGCCGGTCATCGTGGCCGCCGGGCTGGTGGCGGCTTTCGTGGGCGCGGCGCTCGATGTTCGGATATCGATCGCGGCCAGCGCAGTCCTTCTGGCGCTAATCCTGCCTATGCTGGCCTATGAGCCAACCAATTGGACGCTCTATGGTTGGGACGTGGGACCGCGAAATTTGCTCCTCGGAGCCGTAATCGGAATTTTTGCAATCAACGTCACGGTCAGCAGAATGGCCGCCCGCCGGCAAGTCACCCTCTGAGCAGCGTGGTCGCTCTGCATAGATCCCTGACAAAGGATCGCAGGGCGGCCAACTCGTGTCGAAAACACCATGGCCAGTCGCGCAGGGTGTCGTCGAGGTCTGGCCACTACAGACCGATGGAACGGTCGAGGAAATCGCGGATCATCGGCGCAGCGACGTCAAGCTTGACCTCCAGCAGGAAGTAGCCGGTGTCGAGCAGCCGGAGAACCCCGTCTCACGGTGACGTCAGATCGTGTGAATCGTGATGAGATCTTCGAGACCGGCGAGGTCGTCGGCGTTGCGGGTGTAGATGGCGGCGTCATGGGCATGTGCGGTCGCAGCGATGAGTAGGTCCATCACCCTGGCCCGCGGTTGGCGGCCGGTCTCGACGACGCGGGCGGCCAGTCGCGCGTAGCTGTCGGCGATGGCTTCGTCGATGGGTAGCGGATCAAATCGGCGTTGGATGGTGCTCAGCCGCGCCAACCGGAGCGCCCTCGCTTCGGCGGTTTTCGCGATCAGGACACCGAACTGGAGTTCGGCGAGACTGGCGACGCTGATGGCCAGTTCGCCGGGAATCGGGGTTATGTCGGTGGCGATGAGGACGCTGGTGTCGAGGATGCCGCGGCTCACCGCTCAACCCACGGATCGGTGACGGTGTCGTCGAGGAGGTCCCGATCGCCCGCCCACCCTGGGTCGGTTGGTTGGTCGAACACGCCGGCGAGGTCGTCCCATTCGCGCCAGGTTCGAGGACTGACCGGGCCGAGCACGGCTGCCGGTCGGCCGGCGACGGTGATCGTCACGCGTTCACCCGCTTGCGCCCGACGCACCAGGTCGCTGGCGTTCTGCCGCATTTCCCGCAGTCCAACTTCATGCATACGCCCTACCGTAGCACTTGTGCTATCGCCGTCAAAGGTCGTCGTCCCGCGCTGCCGCCGACCGCTCGGCCGCTGAGGGTGCTCGCAGTTCAAGCAAGATCGGATGCACTACTTTTCGGCACGATCGCACCTCGCCACCTGTCGCGGCGGCTGTGCTCCAGGACGCGCGATCTGCGGCAGATCCGGACATCATCGGTGCCCCTGCCATGGTGGCCGGTTGGCGGCGCGGTCCGTCATCATCACGGCGGAGTCTGGCACGCCGCGCGGTCCGCGTGCCCCGGTTTAACCCGGTCGTGGATCTCCATGCCGGCTGTTAGCGTCGCCGGCATGTTCGCCACCGACCGGGTCCGACTGCGCCCGCCCACGCCCGACGACGCGCCGAACATGTTCCGCCTGCACGGTGATCCCGAGTTGCACCTGATCACAGACGGCGAGCCATTCCTGCCGTGCCACGTCGGCCAAATCCGGGCCCGGCTGGAGAAACAGGTCACCGAGCCGCCCGACGGCGCGACCACCGTGTCGCTGCTCGCCGAAACCGTCGCCGACGGCACTTTCCTCGGTGGCAGCGTGCTGTGGGGGATCAACGCATTCAACCAGTACGCCCACCTCGGCATCTCACTGCTACCCGAGGCGCGTGGCCAGGGGTACGGGACCGAGGTGATCCGGCTGCTCTGCCGGTACGGCTTCCGCAACCGCAACCTACGCCGTCTGGAATTGGAGACGCTGGCCAGCAACGCGGCCATGCGGCGGACCGCGGAGACGTGCGGCTTTACGCACGAAGGCACCCAGCGGGAGCGCGAGTACGACGGCGACGGCTTCGTAGACATGGTGATCTACGGTCTACTCCGGTGCGACTGGACGCCGTAGCCGGCCGGCGCGGCGACATCAACCCGATCGGCGGCCACGGATACTGACAGACCGATCAGCAGGCCGCGCCCGGTCGGCGGCAGATCCGGATAGTCGCCCGGCGACAATCACCCGAACTTCGTCCATTGCCCTTCGGAGACCACCTCGACTGAGCCGTCGACGACCTTGATGGCCGTCTGTTCGTCGATGGCGTAGGCCGGGACGCCGATGTCGGCGGCCCATCGCTCCGCGTCAGCCATGGTGTTTGTCGGGAAGAGGTCCAGGTGCGGGAAGATCGAGAAGTCGACGACTCCGAGGGTGCGGTCGTCTGGTGCGGACGGCCACTCGACGAAGTAGTCCCCGATCCGGGGCGTCATCACCATGCTTCCGGCGCTTACTCCCACCCAGACCTTGTCGGGCAGCGAAGGCAGCAGATCGGCTAGCCCGGACTCGCGCATCCAGTGGCACAGGTATGTCGCGTCGCCTCCGTCGACCAGGAGCACGTCGGCCTTCCGGACCCAGGGGACCCATCGCTCCGCGCCGAGGGTGGGCAATGCGGTGAGCTCGAGGACACCGAGCGACGCCCAGCCCAGGCCGGACATGTACTGCCAGTCAGGCTTGGGCTCGGCGGCGACGAAGTCCCGTACCGATGTCGGACCGCACATCGGGTGACCCCACTGTGCTGTCGGGACGCAGAGGGCGTGGCACTCATCGATCGGCTTGCCGAGCAGCTGCACGAGCACCGAGTGGATGCTCGGGTTCGTGACGCCGCCGGACGTAAGCAAGAGCTTCACGATGCCTCCGAATTCACGGGCGAAGGAGAATGTGCCTGATGACCAAGGGCCGCGCCGGCACTCATCGTAGTTTCGGGCGTCCACTTTCGGAGGTCCCTCAGTTGGCGGGGCGACTACCCTCCACCCGGTCCTACTTCGCCCAACACGTGCACCCGACCGAGGCGCGCGGGACGCGTATGTCACGGCGACCGCTCATCGGCTAGATGAGGATATTCCCGGCTGTCGGACTGGGAGTAGCCAGGCGCGGTGGAAGGCGATGAAGGAGCACGGTTGAGCTTTCCGCTGCGCCACCCAAGCGGAGGTGATGATGCGGAGTCAACGGCTGTCCTTGGGTGCAGCGGCAACGGCATCGTGCGGTCGGCGCGAGACCGTGTTTGCTCGATGTACTGTCCGTAGCAGTGGTCCGCCGATCTGGTCTGAGCTGTCCTGCTTGTCAATTGGGGGCGTCGTCGTGTCGCATGTCGATCCGCGCTTCGGTGCCCAACTGCGTGTGCTTCGGGCCGACCGTGGGCTGTCGTTGCGGGCACTAGGTCAGCTCGCTCATCGGGGCAAGAGCCACCTGCACGATCTGGAGACCGGGGCGAAGGCCCCCACCCCTGAAACGGCTAGGCACCTCGACGAAGTGCTGCGAGCCGACGGGACACTCATCCGTCTGGTGGACGAGCCCGTCGACCACGACACCGAGGCCGGGGAGTTGCTGGCTCGGGTGCGGGTCAGCGATGTCAGCGCCGAGACGCTCGCTCGGATCGAGGCGGGTGTGGACGACCTGGCAAGCGCATACGCGCTCGTGCGGCCGGTTGATCTGCTGCCGCTGGTGCGGCGCCAGTTGGCCTACGTGGGGAGGCTGCTCGACGGTCGTGGGACGTTGACGCAGCGTCGGCGGCTCGTCGTTGCCGGTGGGTGGCTGACGGTGCTGCGGGCGACGGTGCACATTGATCTGCTGCAACAGCCCGCAGCAGGCGCTCATCTGCGCACGGCCATGGCTCTTGCCGAGCATGCTGAGCATCCGGAGATCCAGGCGTGGTGTCTGGAGACGCAGGCGTGGGACTGGCTCACTCAGGGCGATTGCCGGCGGGCGATGGACCTTTCGCGGCAGGCGCAGCGGGTGGCGCCGCGGGGTAGTTCGGCGTACATCCAGGCGACCGCCCAGGAGGCGCGGGTGTGGGCGCGGTTGGCTGACGTGCGACGGACGCGTGATGCGCTGGATCGTCTGGAGCGGTTGACAGCGAACTTGCCGGTGCCGGAGCAGGCCGAGCACCACTATCGGTACGACCCGACGAAGGCGTTGGCGTACACGGCGACCACGCTGTCGTGGGCGGGTGACCCGGCCGCAGAGCAGATCGCCCGGACTGCCTTGGCGGAATTGGACCCGCGCGGCGATGGTGGGAAGCGGCCACGGCGCTCTGCTTCCGCCCGTCTGGATCTCGCCATGGCACTGTTGGCCGCCGACCAGCCGGACGAGGCCAGCGTCGTCGCCGCCGAAGCGGTCCGGTCGGGACGAGTGGTGTCCTCGAACTGGTGGCGGGCGCGGGAAGTGCTCCGGCAGGTCGAGCTGACCGGGGCGGCGGATGCGGCGGCGTTCCGCGAGGTGTACGAGGCGTACCGTCCCACGATTCGTTAGCGGACAGCACGCGCGACCAGCGGACAGCCGGTGGCTTTCTGTTACCGCCTGTTCACCAGATGCTGGGAGTGGGGCGGGAACAGCACAAACAGGTCGGCGATCGGGACAACAGACCCGCCCGTAGTCGGGTGCGGCGGACGTGGTCCTTGACCTGAGCAGGCCGCCGCACCCCTGCCAGCGGAGGTGGGAATGAGCGGCCAGGACAACGCCGATACGCCCAGCAGGGGCGAGCAGATAGATGCCGCCGAGCGGGAAGCAGCCATACGCCGGTTGCTAGCGCAGGCCGAGGGTGAGCGGATACCGGTGCAGGAGACGACTCGGGCGGTGCCGGATCGGCGGTGGCGCGGTGGGCGGTGATCCGGTGCCGATCGGTCGTCGGGTGGCGTATCTGCGGGTGCGGCGGAGGTTGTCGCAGCAGTCGTTCGCGGATCGGTTGGGGAAGTCGAAGAGCTGGGTGGACAAGGTCGAGCGCGGGGTCCGTTCCTTGGAGCGGGTGTCGACCATCCGGGATATCGCGGCGGTGTTGAGGGTTGATGCCGCGGCGCTGCTTGGTCGTGATGTCGAGCCCGTTGGGGTGGCCGAGTGTCGCGAAGGCGTCGTGCGGATTCGGGCGGCGTTGTCGACGTACGAGATGGCTTTTGGTCGCCCGACGGGCCGGGAGGTGATGTCGGCCGATCGGTTGGCTCGGGAGGTGCGGCATGTGTGGATGACCTTCCAGCACGCCCGGTATCCGCGTCTGGTCGAGTTGTTGCCCACGTTGGTGACCGAGGTTCACCGTGCCCACGCGCAGGACCCGGAGGTCGGGCGGGCGGCGGTGGTGGAGGCGTATCGGGTGACGGCGGCGTTGTTGGTCAAGCTGGACGAGGGGAGCCTTGCGTGGTTGGCCGCTGACCGGGCGATGTCCGCCGCCGCCGGTGATCGGGTGTTGCTGGCGTGCGCGGCGGTGCAGTTGGGCCAGGTGCTGCGGGCATCGGCGCGGGCAAGGCCGGTGATGCTGGCAGCCGCCTACCAGATCGCCCTGTCCGATCTTGACGCTGGCACGCCGCAGGAGTTGTCGCTGTGTGGTTCGCTGCTCGTGCAGGCTGGCCTGGACTCCGCCAACGCGGCCCGGGTCCTGTTGCGGGCCGACAGCATCGCGCCCGCCGAGATCCGCCACCGGCCAGCCGCACGGGACGTGGTCGCCCAGGTCGCCCGCGACCCGGACGCCCCACCGACGATCACCCAACTCGCCATCGCCCTGGGGGTTCTGTGAAATGGCAGGCAGGTCACAGCAGATGGGTACGGAGGAAGTCCAGCTCCAATGGGAGCAGGCGCTCGGCGGTGCCGTTCGCGGCCATGTGCGTGGCCCCGGTCAGCGGCAGCACGGCGTGCGGCCGGCCGGAGTTCAGCAGGGCCGCGGAGAGCCGGAGCGTGTGCGCGGCCACCACGTTGTCGTCGGCCAGACCGTGCACCAGCAGCAACGGGCGGGCCTGGTCCGGGCCGGTGACCGGCTCGGCCGCCAACTCGACCAGCGAGTGGTGCGCGTAGACGTCCGTGCCGTCCTCCGGCAACCCCAGATAACGCTCGGTGTACGCGGTGTCGTACAGCGCCCAGTCGGTCACCGGGGCGCCCGCGATCCCGCAGCGGAACAGCTCCGGGTGGCGCAGCACCGCCAACCCGGCCAGCCACCCCCCGAACGACCAGCCGCGTACCCCCACCCGGCCCAGGTCCAGGTCGGGGTGCTTGCCGGCGAGTGCGGTCAGCGCGTCGATCTGGTCGGTCAGGATCACGTCGGCCAGCCGTCGGTGGATCGCCTTCTCGAACGACGGGGCCACCCCCGGCGTACCCCGGTTGTCGATGGTGACCACCGCGAACCCGGCGTCGGCCCACCACTGCCGTTCCAACCACGCGGCCCGCGCCGCCACGACCTCCTGGTGCCCCGGGCCGCCGTAGATGTCCAGCAGCACCGGCAGCCGCCGGCCCGTCACGTGGTTGTCCGGGTAGAGCACCGCCGCCGGCAGCCGCCGGTCGGTCACCCGTTCCAGCAGCGGCAGCGGAGAATACGGCGGGGTGGCGGCGAACGACCGCAACTCGGCGAGCTCCTGGTCGCCGCGGCGCACCGTCCAGCGCACCCCGGCATGGTCCAGCGACGCCATACCGACCACCAGCACGTCCCCGCCCACCGCGGCGGTGTACCAGCCGGAGTCGGTGGTCAGCCGCCGCGCGTCCACCCCGCCGCCGATGGTGGTGCGGACCCGGAACAGGTGCCGCTCGCTCGGCTCGCCGTCGCTCGCCTCCACCAGCAGGTCGGCCGGTCCGGTGGCGGCCGGCAACCGACCCACCACCCGCCGCACGTACAGCGACGGCGGGGTGAGCAGGGTGCCGTCGGCGAACAGGCACCGCGCGTCGTACCCGTCGTGGGCCAGCTCCCCACCGACCAGCACCCGCCCGTCCGGCAGGTGCGCCGGTGTGCCGGCGATCGGCTCGACCCAACGCGGATCGGCCAGCTCGGCGTGCACCTGCGTCTCACCCGTTCGAGGGTCCACCGCCAGCACCAGACCGTGCTGCTGCGAGCGGCGCAGCACGGTGATCAGCGGGCTGCCCTCCACCCAGCTGACCGCGGTCAGGTACGGGTAGGTCTCCCGGTCCCAGTGCACGTCGACCCAGCCGTCGTCCAGGTCCAGCAGGTGCAGGCTGACCTCCGCGTTCGGCCCACCAGCCCGGGGGTACGCGACGGCGGTCGGCGGGCTGGCCGGCTCGGCGGGGTCGTGCAGGTACCAGCGGTCCAGGCGGGACTCGTCGACCCGGGCGGCGAGCACCGAGCGGCCATCCGGCGCCCACCAGTAGCCCCGATGCCGACCGAACTCCTCAGCCGCGATGTGCTCGGCCAACCCCCAGCTCACCCCGGCGTCCTCGCCGGCCAGCAGGCTGTCGGTGCCGTCGGCCTCAATCAACCGCAGCTCGCCCCGGCGCACACCCTCGGCCGCGTCGGTCACGTACGCCAGCCGCTGCCCGCTCGGGTCCGGACGCGGGTCCAGCACCGGGCCGACGGCGGTCACCTCCACCACGTCGCCGTGCACCAGGTCGGCCCGGAACAACCGCCCGGCCAGCGCGAACACCGCAACCCGACCGGCGGCGTCCAGCGCGTACGAGCCGATGCCGGCGGCGCTGAGCCGCAGCCGCTCGCGCAGCGCGCGTTCACCGGGGGAGAGAGACCTGACATCCCCACCCTCGCCCAGCAGGGTTGCCGGATCGGCGACCAGGCGCTCCTCGGTGGTGGCCACGTCCAGCAGCCAGAGCGCGTCCGCCGGATCCTCCGGGCCGGCAGAGCGCAGGAAGATCACCCGGGAGCCGTCCTCAGCCACGGAGACAGCGCGTGGAGCGCCATGGCTGAACCGGCGGGTGCGGGCGGCCAGCTCCGGAAAGTCCACACGCCAAATCGTAGAGCGGTATCGGGGGTGATGTGGCCGACCTGGGCGGACGCGTCAGCGTCGGGCGGGCGGAACAGCCAGTTAGAGTGACCGTCGTGACGATGCTGCCCGACCGCCGCCTGCTGCTGGTCCATGCGCACCCCGACGACGAGTCGATCGGCACCGGCTCGACGATGGCCCACTACGCCGCGGACGGCGCGCACGTCACGCTGGTGACCTGCACCCTCGGCGAGGAGGGCGAGATCCACGTGCCCGCGCTGGCCCAACTCGCCGCCGCCGAGGCCGACCAGCTCGGCGGGTACCGGATCACCGAGCTGGCCGCCGCGTGCGCCGCGCTCGGCGTCAGCGACCACCGCTTCCTCGGCGGCGCCGGCCGCTACCGCGACTCGGGAATGATGGGGCTCGCGACCAACGAGCACCCCCGCGCCTTCTGGCAGGCCGACCTCGACGAGGCCGCCGGGCACCTGGTCGAGATCATGCGGGAGGTACGCCCGCAGGTGCTGATCACGTACGACCCGAACGGCTTCTACGGCCACCCCGACCACATCCAGGCGCACCGGGTGGCGATGCGCGCGGTCGAGTTGGCCGCCGCCGAGGGCTGCGCCCCGCTCAAGGTCTACTGGACGGCCATGCCGCTCAGCGTGCTGGAGGCCGGCATGACGCACTTCGCCGAGTCCTCCGACAACCCGTTCGGCGGCATCAAGGACATTACCGACCTGCCCTTCGGCACCCCGGACGCCCAGATCGCCGCCCGGATCGACGGCACCGACCAGCACACGGCCAAGGAGGCCGCGATGCGGGCGCACGGCACCCAGATCCCGGCCACCTCCTGGCTCTACTCGATCGCCGGCAACTTCGGAGGTGAGTTCATGGGCGTCGAGTTCTTCACCCTCGCGGTCGGCGAGAAGGGCCCGGGCGCCGGACCGTACGGCTGGGAGGACGACCTCTTCGCCGGGCTGCCCGAGAAGACCGGCCCGGGCCGGTCCCCGGTCGCGGCGGCCGGTCTCCGGTGACCCTGCCCGCCGTACCGATGACGGTCGTCGACACCCCGGACACCCCGCCTCCGGCGGGGCCGCCGCCGCGGCTGCTGGACCTGGGCCTGCGGCTGGCCGGTGCGATCGTCGTGGTGGTCGCCGGAGTGCTGACCGGGGTGTTGGAGCTGCTGCTCGCCACGGTCCGCGTCGGCGGACAACTGATCGGCGTGTCGGCACTCCTCGCCATCGGCGCCAACATCGTGCTGAGCTGGTTCGCGCACGAGGCGGTCGGCCGCAGATGGGCGGTGGCGCTGCCGGCGGTGCCATGGTTCGCGCTGATGGCGGTGGCCGCCATCCGGACCAACGAGGGCGACCTGCTGCTGGCCGGCGACAACTGGGTCGGCCTGGCCATGATCGTGGCCGGCGCGATGACGTTCGCGGTGATGGGCTTCCGGCAGATCCTCGCCCCGCCGCCCACTCTGCATGGCTGATGACGGCACACAGGTAGGGGTGGTAGATATTCCTGCCAGGGATACGGGCCCCGCGACGGGGCGTACGGCAGGAGGTCCTGTGGTGGACAGACGGTGGCGTGACGTCGGGGTGCTCGTGGCAGCACTGTTCGCGGTCAACGTGGTCGCCCGGCTGATCATCCGGTTCGGCTACGACGGTGACGACACCGCCGCCGACCGGATGTCGTTGGCGATGTTCGTGGTGATCGGGCTGATCCTGGCCGTGGTCGCCTTCCGCTGGGGTGGTCACCGACCGCTGGCGGGTTGGGCGGCCGACATGGCCCTCGTGGTGCCGGTGGCGATGGTGCTGACCGTACTTGTCGGGCCTCTGCTGGTCGGTCACAACCCGTTCGCTGGCGGTGCGGCGACGTTCATGGCCCAGATCTGGCTCTACCTGCTCGCCGCTGGCGCCGGCCTGCTGATCGGCTACCTGGTGCTCACCGCGCTCGGGCGTGACTATCGCTCCCGGCAACTCAAGCGGTACGCCGAGGCCAATGCCGCCAAACCGCGCCGAGTCGTCCGCCGCTGACCCACCGCCGGGCTGGACGCCGGGTGTGCGCCGGCTGGGCGTGCGCCGCCGGGCTCGTGCGGCTTGATCAACAACTCGGGTTCGTTGATGTCCGGGTGTCCCGGGCCTCCGGATACCGCGACATCGTGGAAGTCGAGTCGATCAGCCCACCGGAGCGACCCGGGTCAGGTAGGTGTGGTGGGTGGTGAAGCCGAGCCGCTGGTAGAGCGCGACGGCCGCCGTGTTGCGCTGCTCGACCTGAAGGAACGCGTGCGTCGCGCCGCTGGACACGCCCCAGACGGCCAGCTCGTGGATCACCCGGCGGGCCAGCCCCTGCCGGCGGGCCACCGGCAGCACCTCGATCAGGCTGAGGCCCAACCAGCGCCCTTGGCCGGTCACCGTGCCTCGGCCGACTGCCACCAGCGTGCCGTCGGCGTACACGTGGGCGAAGCGGACCTGGTCCACGGCGGTGAGCACGTGCCGGGCGGCCTCCGGTAGGCCGCCCTTGCGACCGGCGGCGATGGCCAGCCACTCCTCGCTCGGCGCGGTGGCCAGCTCAACGACCGCACTGCCCCACCCGCCGGCCTGCCCGCCGGCCGTGCCGGCGTGCTCGCCCGCCGCGTCGGCCGGTTCGGCCACGGGGAGCGGCGTGGTCTGCACCAGGGTCGGCGGGCGGACGCCCCAGCCGCGGGCGTCCAACTCGGCGCCGACCGGCGCGGCGAGTGGCAGCGGCATGTTGATCATCGGCGGCTGGCCCTGCTCGGCGTACCAGCGCTCGACCGCGTCCACCGCGGCGGGCAGCGGTCGGTCCGGGTCGCCGATCGGCAGCGCCGAGTTGGCCCGCCCGGTCCAGCCGTCAGCCGACCGGAGCAGCCAGTCACCGAGCCGGCCCCGCGTCGGTGCCGGCCAGGCCTCGTCGGCGGCCCGTTCCAGCGCCACCACTGCCGCAGCGGTCGGCCGACGGGTCGGCGGCACCCGCTTGGCACGGTGGACCTGCGCCACCGGGACCCGCAGCTGGCCCTGCGCGGTGGCCAGCGTGAGATGAGTCTCGCTCAGCTCGACCAACTCGCCGAGGGCGTCGGAGAAGAGTGGTCGGCCTTCGCGAATCCCCACAATCCGGCGGACCACGATCCGGTGTCCCACATCCTGCTGTCGGAGCACGATCGACCCCCTCCCCGGCGAGATACTAGGCTCTTACTGTCGCGGGAGATCGCGGCGTGTCTTGCGGAGGAGAAGACCGGTGACCTACATCATCGCCGAGCCGTGCGTGGATGTGCTCGACAAGGCATGTATCGAGGAGTGCCCGGTCGACTGCATTTACGAGGGCAATCGGATGCTCTACATCCACCCCGACGAGTGCGTCGACTGTGGTGCCTGTGAGCCCGTCTGCCCAGTGGAGGCGATCTTCTACGAAGATGACGTCCCGGAGCAGTGGAAGGACTACACGGGCGCCAACTACGAGTTCTTCGAGGAACTGGGCTCGCCCGGTGGTGCCTCGAAGATCGGCAAGGTGGAGAAGGACGCCACCTTCGTCGCCGCGCAGCCGCCGCGCGGCGAGGGCCACTGAACCGGCCCGCGCCGGTCTCGTCGCGACTGCCCGAGTTCACCTGGGACACCCTGGACGCCGCGGCCACCCTGGCCGCGGCGCATCCGGAGGGCCTGATCAACCTCTCCATGGGCACGCCGGTCGATCCGGTGCCCGAGGTGATCCGGCGGGCGTTGGCTGACGCGTCCGATGCTCCCGGTTACCCGCTGACCGCCGGCACCCCGGCGTTACGGGCCGCGATCGCGGCGTGGGTGTCCCGGGCCTGTGGCGCCGGGGTCGACGGTCTCGGCGTGCTGCCGACCATCGGCTCGAAGGAGCTGGTCGCCTGGCTGCCCACCCTGCTCGGCATTGGCCCGGGTGACCTGGTGGTGGTGCCGTCGATCGCCTACCCAACCTACGAGGACGGTGCCCGGCTGGCCGGTGCCACCGTCGTCCGTACCGACTCGCTCACCTCGGTCGGGCCGACCTCGCGGGTCCGGTTGGTCTGGGTCAACTCGCCCGGCAACCCGACCGGCCGGGTGCTGCCCGCGGCGCACCTGAAAAAGGTGGTCGACTGGGCCCGGGAGCGCGGCGCGGTGGTCGCCAGCGACGAGTGCTACCTGCCGCTCGGCTGGTCGGCCGAGCCGGTCTCGGTGCTGTCCCCGCAGGTGAGCGGCGGCAGCTATGCCGGAATACTCGCCGTGCACTCGCTGTCCAAGCGTTCCAACCTCGCCGGCTACCGGGCCGGCTTCGTCGCCGGTGACCCGGCGCTCGTCGCGGAACTGCTCAAGGTCCGCAAGCACGCGGGCATGATCGTGCCCGCGCCGGTGCAGGCGGCCATGGTGGCCGCACTGGAGGACGAGCGACACGCCGAGGAGCAGCGGGAGCGCTACCGGGCCCGGCGGGAGGTGCTGACCGCCGCGTTCACCGGTGCCGGGTTCACGGTCGAGCACTCCGAGGCGGGCCTCTACCTCTGGCTCACCAGAGGTGAGGACTGCTGGCAGACGGTCGACTGGCTGGCCCGGCGCGGCATCCTGGTGGCCGCCGGCGTCTTCTACGGCCCCACCGCCGGGCAGCATGTCCGGGTTGCGCTGACCGAGTCCGACGAGCGCGTCGCGGCGGTCGCCGGCCGGCTGCGGGCCTGACCCCGGGCGGCCCGGCGATGACCGACGGCACGACCGGGCGGTACGCGCGGGTGCGGGCGGCCGTGATCGGCACCGGGCTGATCGGCGGCTCGGTGCTGCTGCGCCTGGCCGATGCCGGCCTGGACGTTGCCGGCTGGGATCCGGACCCGGCGACCCGTGAGCGGGCCCAGCGTCGGGGGGTGGTCGCCCCAGCCACGATCGAGCAGGCCGTGGCCGACCGGGATGTGATTTTCCTCTGCGGCCCGCTGCCCACGCTCCCGCACACCCTGGCCCGGGTGGCCGAGCTGACCGCGCCCGGCTGCGTGCTCACCGATGTCGGCAGCACCAAGGCCGAGGTGACCGAGGCGGCTTATCGACTCGGGCTCGCCGACCGGTTCGTTCCCGGGCACCCGATGGCCGGCGCGGAGTCCGCCGGCCTGACCGCCGCCTCGCCGACCCTGCTGGCTGGTTCCGCCTGGGTGCTCTGCCCGGCGACGGGCGCCGCGACGGACGCCTTCCGCTGGCTGACCGGGCTGCTGGTGGAGCTGTTCGGCGCCCGGGTCGTGCCAATGTCGGCGCCGGCACACGACTCGGCGGCCGCGCTCGCCTCGCACGTGCCGCACCTGCTGGCCGGTGCGTTGGCCGGGGCGACGCAGCGGGCGCCGCTGCGTGACGCGGTGCTGGCGCTTGCCGCCGGCAGCTTCTCCGACGGCACGCGGGTCGCCGGCACCCCGGCGGAGCGCACCGCGAACATGCTGCTCGGCAACCGCGACCGGGTGCTGCACGAGCTGTCCGAGGTACGCGCGTTCCTGGACGGGCTGGCCGCCGCGCTGCGGGCCGACGACGCGCCAGCGCTCATCGCCCGGTACGCGGAGGCCAGGGCGGCCCGGTCGGCGCTGTTGGACCGGCGGTTCGCCGGTCAGGCCCGGAAGTTCCCGGCCAGCGGCGACCATGACGCCGAGGTGACCTGGCTGCACGGGCTGGGCCACACCGGAGGCCACCTGACCGGGTGTCAGGTCGGCCCGGACGCGGTTTCCTACACCGCGTGGCTACCGGTGGCTGACTAGGCTGAGGGGCATGGCGGTCAGCAGCCCGGTGGTGCAGGTGCGCGGCGAGGCGTACCGGGAGGTGCCGCCCGAGTTGGCCCGGTTCGCGGTCACGGCGACAGCTCGGGATCGGGACCGGGAGGCGACGCTGACCCGGCTGGCCGAGCGCGCCGCCGCCGTTCGGGTGCTGCTGGACAGCTCTGGGCCGGCGGTGGCGCGGCGGGAGGCCGGCGACCTGCGGGTGCGACCGGAGACCCGGCGCTCGGGCGAGCGGGTGATCGCCTGGCACGGCAGTGTGACCACCACCGTCACCGTCACCGACTTCACCGCTCTCGGCGAGCTGATGCTCCGGCTGGCCGACCAGGACCAGGTCGAGGTGGCCGGGCCCTGGTGGGAGCTTCGCCCGGACAGCCCCGCGCACCGCGAGGCCCGACACGCCGCGATCAACGACGCGCTGCTGCGGGCCCGGGAATACGCGGAGGCGCTCGGCGCCCAGGTCACCGCGCTGATCGAGTTGGCCGACGCCGGCCCGGCCGACCGGCCGATGTTCGCCCGTGCGGCGTTCGACGTCGGAGGCGGCGCGGGTGGCGGCGCACCGGAGTTGGAGTTGGACCCGCAGCCGCAGACCGTGCAGGCGGCGGTGCAGGCGCGGTTCACCATCAGCGACCCGGTCCTGGGCTGATGCCGCCGGCCCGGGTGCTGTCCGTCGAGGAGTTGGTGGCGAGGGCGTGCGCGCTGGCCGAGGCTGGTCCGCGACAACTGCTCGGCATCGCCGGCACGCCGGGCGCCGGGAAATCCACGCTGGCGGAGCGGATCGTGGCCGAGGTCGGATCGGTCGCCCGGCTGGTGCCGATGGACGGCTTCCACCTGGCGCAGTCGCAGCTGGTCCGACTGGGCCGCGCCGACCGTAAGGGTGCGGTGGACACCTTCGACGCCAATGGTTACGTCTCGCTGCTGCGCCGGTTACACAGGCTGGAGCCGACCTCGGTCTACGCACCGGAGTTCCGGCGGGAGTTGGAGGAGCCGGTGGCCGGGGCGATCGAGGTCCCGCCGTCAACCCGGCTGGTGGTGACCGAGGGCAACTATCTGCTCCTGCCGGACTTCCCATGGCAGGAGATCCGCCCGTTGCTGCACGAGGCGTGGTTTCTCGACCTGGACGCCGAGGTGCGGCAGCGTCGGCTGACCGCCCGGCACGAGGCGTTTGGCCGGTCGCCGGAGCAGGCACGGGCGTGGGCGTTGGGCAGCGACGAGTCGAATGCCGCCCTCATCACCCCCACCGCCGACCGTGCCGATCTGGTGGTCCGCCTGACCGAGCCCCCGGCGGCCTGACCGAGACCGCCGGGGCGCACCGGGCTGCGTTACTCCGCGACGCCGCGGTCCTCGCTCCGCTGGTCGAGCTCGCGGACCGGCCGGGCGGGGTTTCCGACCGCGACCACGTTGGCGGGCAGGTCCCGGGTGACCACCGCGCCCGCGCCGACGACGGTGTTCGCGCCGATCGTCACGCCCGCCAGCACGATGGCACCGGCGCCGAGCCAGACGTTGTCGCCGATGACGATCGGCTTGGCGGCCTCCCACTTGTCGCGGCGCGGACCGGGCTCCACCGGATGGGTTGGTGTGAGCAGCTGCACGTTCGGTCCGATCTGGACGTCGGCGCCGATGGTGATCGGTGCGACGTCGAGGAAGACCGTCTGGTAGTTGACGAAGCTGCGGGGCCCGATGCGAATCTGCCAGCCGTAGTCGCAGTAGAACGGTGGGCGGATCCAGGTGCCCTCGCCCACTTCGCCGAGAAGGTCACGCAGTGCCGTGAGGCGGGCCTGCGGGTCGGCTGCGGCACTGGTGTTGAAGCGTTCCATCAGCCGGGCAGCCCGGTCCAGGTCGGCGATGATCTCGGGATCGTCCGCCAGGTACGGCTCGCCGGCGAGCATCCGGTCCTTCATGGAGGTCACCCGGTTGATGGTGCCTGCCGATCCCGTCGTGGGTTGGCAGGTCCGTCATATTCTCGACCCCTATTTTGCATACCGGGTATGCAATACTGGCCGCGGTCTATGCCTCTCATGGAAATCAACGCTCCACCGAGGAGGATCCGTTGCATCGACGCAGCAGAATGGTCACCGCCGTCACCGCCGTAGCAGCCCTCGTACTGGGCACTCCGGTGACCGCCGTGGCCAACCCACCCACCACCGCCCCTGGCGCCGCCCCGCGTTCCGCGACCGGCGCCGCCACCACGAAGACGGTCACCCTGCTCACCGGCGATCGGGTCACCGTCACCGCGTCCGGCTCCGCCTCGGTCCGACCCGCGCCCGGTCGTACTCATCTGCGCTTCCTCACCACCCGCGACCGTGGCCAGCTCACCGTGCTGCCGCAGGACGCCCTACCGCTGGTCCGGTCCGGCCGGGTCGACCGGCGACTGTTCAACGTGACCGGGCTGATCGCCGCCGGTTACGACGACGCCCGCCGGGACCACCTGCCGGTACTGGTCACCAGTGGCGCGGGTGCTCGGCAGCGCGTCGCCGCGCCCACCGGGCTGACCGTCACCGCGCAGTTGCCCGCGATCGGCGGGGTGGCCGCGACGGCGGACAAGCACCGCGCTACGGCGGTCTGGGCGGCGCTCACCGGGACCGGCGCACGGGTCGGCACGGCGGGGGGTGCCGACCGGATCTGGCTGGACGGCCAACGACACATCACCCTGGATCACAGCGTGCCGCAGATCGGCGCACCGGCCGCGCACCAGGCGGGGTTCACCGGCCAGGGCGTCCGCGTCGCGGTGCTGGACACCGGCATCGATGCCGGCCACCCCGACCTGACGGGCAGGGTCGCCGAGTCGCACAACTTCACCGAGGCCACCGATGCCGGTGACACCGTCGGCCACGGCACCCACGTCGCCTCGATCATCGCCGGCAGCGGCGCTGCCTCCGGTGGCAAGTATCGAGGTGTCGCC
Source organism: Micromonospora sp. NBC_01638 (assembly GCF_045209745.1). Lineage (NCBI taxonomy): Bacteria > Bacillati > Actinomycetota > Actinomycetes > Micromonosporales > Micromonosporaceae > Micromonospora > Micromonospora sp. NBC_01638. The sequence continues at coordinate 1,299,944 of NZ_CP109273.1, read as the reverse complement.
CCGGACGCCACGCTGCTCAACGGCAAGGTCTGTGAGGACCAGGGCTGCGCGGAGTCCGCGATTCTGGCCGGCATGCAGTGGGCTGCCGTCGACCAGCACGCCGATGTGATCAACCTGAGCCTGGGCGGTCCCGACACGCCCGACGTCGACCCGTTGGAGGCGGCCGTCGAGTCGCTGACCGCCCAGACCGGCGCGCTCTTCGTGATCTCGGCGGGCAACGACGGCGCGGACGGCTCGGTCGGCTCACCGAGCACCGCGGATGCCGCGCTGTCGGTGGGCGCGGTGGACCGCGACGACGCGCTGGCCGACTTCTCCAGCCGCGGCCCTCGGGTGGGCGACGGCGGGCTGAAGCCGGACCTGACCGCACCCGGGGTGGAGATCGTCGCCGCCCGGGGCGACGGCACGCTGCTCGGCGACCCGGTGGGGGAGAAGTACGTCGCGCTCTCCGGCACCTCGATGGCCGCGCCGCACGTCACCGGAGCGGTGGCGCTGCTCGCCCAGCAGCACAGCGGTTGGGCGGCAGCCCAGCTCAAGGCGACCCTGATGGCGTCGGCGAAGCCGCACCCGGAGCTGACCTCCTTCCAGCAGGGTGCCGGCCGGGTCGACGTGGCCCGTGCGATCACCCAGCGGGTGGTCAGCGACCCGGTCAGCCTCGGCTTCGGGCAGCCGGCCTGGCCGCACGACGACGACACCCCGACCACCCGGGAGGTCGGCTGGCGCAACGACGGCCCGGACCCGATCACCCTGGATCTGACCATCGAGGTGACCGGCCCGGACGGGCAACCAGCCCCGGCCGGCATGTTCGCCCTCGGTGCGAGCCAGGTCACCGTGCCCGCTGGCGGCACCGCCGGCACCACCGTCACCGCGGACACCCGGCTCGGCACGGACGGCTACTGGACCGGGCGGATCGTGGCCCGCTCCGGGTCGACAGTCGCGGTCACCCCGGTGGCGGTCAACCGGGAGGTGGAGAGCTACCAGGTCACGGTGCGCCACCTGGACGCGACGGGAGCGGCCGCCGCGGAACACGTCACCATGCTGATCAACCTGGAGACCTCCGTCGCCTACGACCTGTACGACCCGGACGGCACCGACGACATCCGGGTGCCGAAGGGCCGCTACGGGCTCGTCAGCATTCTCTTCGCCGAAAACGGGCTCGCCCAGCTGGCCCAACCGGAGCTGGTCGTCGACGGCAACACGGCAGTCACCATCGACGCCCGGAAAGCCCGGCCCGTGCGGATGGCCGTTCCGGAGCGATCGGCCGCGCCGGCACTGGTGGACATCGCGGCGCTCTTCTTCGGCGACGACGGCCGCTACTACGGGTTCGGCATCCTCTCGTCCGACTTCACCGGGTTGACCACCGGGCACCTCGGCCGAACGGTGTCCGGTGAACGGTTCGTCGCGACGGTGAGCAGCCAGTGGGCGCAACCGGAGGTGGCCAACAGCCCCTACCTGTACGCGGTCGCCGAGACCTTCCCCGGCCGGATGCCGACCGGCGTCGACAAGACGTACCGGAGTAAGGATCTGGCCAGCGTCACGCACCAGTTCCGGGGCGGCTATCCGGGCCTGATCGCGGACCGGGTGGTCTTCGCGCAGCTCGACCCCGACGTGGGCAGTTGGGCGGTCAATCTGCCCACCGCGGTGCCCGGGCAGCGGGTCGAGCACTACAACACCCGTGGGGTGCGGTGGTCCTCGGAGCTGATGTTCGGTGTGCCCACCGAGGAAGGGTGGCTCGATGGAAAGGCGGTGCTGATCGCCGAACCCAGGGCGTACCGGGCCGGCCGGCACACCCGGGAGAGCTGGAACAGCGCACCGTACGGGCCGTCGTTCCCGACGCCGCGCTGGCCGGGCCAGGGCGTCACCCGAATCGGTGACGAGATTCAGGTGGACATTCCCCTGCACAGCGACGCCGAGGGGCACGCCGGTGGGTCGGTCCCCGACGCCGCCCGGACCGCCCTCTACCGCAACGGCAAGCTGGTCGGCGAGTCGCCGGAGCCGGGTTACGGGCAGTTCACGGTGCCGCCCGGCAACGCCAGCTACCGACTGGAGGTGTCGTCGACGCGGAGATTCACCGACCTCAGCACCGAGGTCAGCACGGCGTGGACGTTCCGTTCCCGACACGTCACCGGCGACGACTATCGCGGGCTGCCGGTGTCGGCCATCCGGTTCGCACCGCCGCTCAACGCGGACAACAGCGCTGCCGCCGGCCGGAGTCTGGCCATCCCGGTGCAGGTGCAGCGGCAACCCGGTGCCGCCGGGTCGAGGGTGACCAAGCTGACCGTGGACGTCTCCTACGACGGCGGCCGAAGCTGGCAGCCCGCTCAGGTCCGGCACGGCGGGCACGGCTGGACGGCCACCGTCCGGCATCCCGCCGGGCCCGGTTACGCGTCCCTGCGGGCCACCGCCCGGGACGCCGCTGGCAACACGGTGACCGAACGCATCATTCAGGCGTACCGGTTGCGCTGAGGCGTACCCCGTCCGGGTCCGCGGCCGAGCGCCGCGGACCCGGCGGGTCCGTCAGTCGTTGGCGTGCAGGGCGGCGTTCAGCTCGATGCCGTGGCCGGTTCTCGGCCGGGCCTCCAGCGCGCCGGTCACCGAGTTGCGCCAGAACTGTAGGCCGTCGACGCCGGACAGCTCCCGGGCCTTGACGACCCGACCGTCCGGCAGGGTGATCTTGGAGGCGGCGGTGATGTAGCAGCCCGCTTCGACCACGCAGTCGTCGCCGAGGGAGATGCCGACGCCAGCGTTCGCGCCGATCAGGCTCCGCTCGCCGATGCTCACCTTGTCGGTGCCGCCACCGGAGAGCGTGCCCATGATCGAGGCGCCACCACCGACGTCGGAGCCGTCGCCGACCACCACGCCCTGCACGATCCGTCCCTCGACCATCGAGGTGCCGAGCGTGCCGGCGTTGAAGTTGCAGAAACCCTCGTGCATCACGGTGGTGCCGGCGGCCAGGTGCGCGCCGAGGCGGACCCGGTCGGCGTCGGCGATCCGCACGCCGGAGGGGATCACGTAGTCGGTCATCCGGGGGAACTTGTCCACCCCGTACACCGCCAGGTGGCGGCCCGCGGCCCGCTCGATCACCCGCAGCTCGTCCACCCGCTCCGGCGGGCACGGCCCGGCGGACGTCCAGGCCACGTTGGCCAGCTTGCCGAAGATGCCGTCGAGGTTGAGCTGGTTGGGTCGGACCAGCCGGTGCGAGAGCAGGTGCAACCGGAGGTACGCGTCCGAGGCGTCCTTGATCGGGTCGTCCAACGAGCCGATCACGGTGACCACCTGGACGGTACGCAGACCGGGCAGTGACCGGTCACCGAGCGCGGCCGGCGGCAGGTCGAGCACGTCCGCCTTGTCCTCGCCGGCGACCAGCGGCAGCTCGCCCAGGCCCAGCTTGCCGGTCGGGTACCAGGTGTCGAGCACCTGCTCGTCTGCGGTGACCGTGGCCAGGCCGATGCCCCAGGCGGAATCTGCGGACGTCACTGTTACACCTCTCGGTCGCGGCCGGGATGGCCGCAAGCTCGCTCCTCACGCTGACAGACCTGAAGGTACCGTGCGAACCATGGAGAACCCGCTGACCCCCGAGGTCCTCGCCGATCCGGTACAGCTGACCCGCGCTCTGGTCGACATAGAGTCCGTATCCCTCAACGAGAAGGCGATCGCCGACTGTGTCGAAGAGGTGCTGCGGGGCGTGTCGCACCTGACCACTCACCGGCACGGCAACACGGTGATGGCGCGCACCGACCTCGGTCGGTCGCAGCGCGTCGTGCTGGCCGGGCACCTCGACACGGTGCCGCTGAACAACAACTTTCCGTCGACCCTGCGCGGCGACCTGATGTACGGCTGCGGCACCTCCGACATGAAGTCCGGTGTCGCGTACGCGCTGCACCTGGCGGTGACGCTGCCCGACCCGCGCTACGACGTGACGTACTTCTTCTACGAGGCCGAGGAGATCGAGTCGCAGTACAACGGGCTCAACCTGGTCCACCAGGCGTGCCCGGAGTGGCTGGAGGCGGACTTCGCGGTGCTGCTGGAGCCCACGTACGGCATCGTCGAGGCGGGCTGTCAGGGCACCATGCGGGCCATCGTGACGACGACGGGTGAGCGGGCGCACGCGGCGCGCTCCTGGCATGGTGTGAACGCCATCCACGCGGCCGGTGAGGTGCTGCGGCGCCTCCAGGCGTACGAGGCACGCCGGGTCACCATCGAGGGGTGCGACTTCCGCGAGGGCATGAACGCGGTGCGGATCAACGGTGGCGTCGCCGGCAACGTGGTCCCCGATCGCTGCGAGATCGAGGTCAACTACCGGTACGCGCCGGACCGCGACCCGGCGGCCGCGGAGGAGCACCTGCGGGAGGTCTTCGCCGGCTTCGAGGTGGCGGTGACCGATGCGGCGGCCGGTGCAGCCCCTGGGCTGGAGGCGGCTCCGGCGAAGGAGTTCCTGGCGGCGGTGGGCGCGGCGCCGATCGGCAAGCTGGGCTGGACGGACGTGGCCCGGTTCGCGGCCATGGGGATCCCCGCGCTGAACTTCGGTCCGGGCGACCCCAACCTCGCCCACCACAAGGACGAGCACGTCGAGATCAGCAAGATCCGCGATGGCGCGGCAACCCTGCACCGTTGGCTGGCCCCAGCCTGACCCGGCCGCGCCTGTCGCGCGTTCGCGCCGGGTGATCAAGAGGTTTGCGTCAGCCGGGCCCGTTGTCGGCGACGCAAACCTCTTGATCGGCTGCGGATGGGGCGGGGGCTGTGGGGGAGATGAGGGATAGGGGGACTGGGTCCTGTTGGCGGGTGCGGCGGCGTTCCGCCACCACGTCTCGGATCCGTCGCTGCATCTGGCGACGGATCCGGATCATCTCGCTGTTGCTGATCACGCTGTCTCCTCCCCCAAGGCGCGCGCCGGGGCATACCCGGTATGTGAATAGTAAGACGTACGGGGCAGCCGAATAGTTGCCCATGATCCTGAACTTTTTCTCGGCGTCCGCGCCCCGCCCCTGCAACTGCTGGGTGGACCACTACGGTTGCCCCATGAGCCAGAGCAACAGGTGGGAGGCCGGTCACGGTCCGGGACGAGAGCGGCACCGGGGTGCGGTCACGCTGCGCAGAGGCGCGATCCCGAGCAGCACCGCCGATCAGCGGTTGCTGGATTCCCGCAGCCGGGGCGACTGGAAGACCAAGGACGCATGGCGCGCGCTGCGCATCCTCTCCGAGTTCGTCGAAGGTTTCGACACCCTCGCCGACCTGCCGTCGGCGGTCAGCGTCTTCGGCTCCGCGCGCAGCGGGCCGGACAGCGCCGAGTGCCAGCTGGCCGAGCAGGTGGGCGCCGCGCTGGCCCGGGCCGGCTACGCCGTGATCACCGGGGGTGGGCCGGGGGTGATGGAGGCCGCCAACCGCGGCGCCAGCGAGGCCGGCGGGCTTTCCGTCGGGCTCGGCATCGAGCTTCCGTTCGAGCAGGGCATCAACGAATGGGTCGACCTCGCCATCGACTTTCGCTACTTCTTCGCCCGCAAAACGATGTTCGTCAAGTACGCCCAGGCGTTCGTCGTACTGCCCGGCGGGTTCGGCACGATGGACGAGCTGTTCGAGGCGCTCACCCTGGTGCAGACCGGCAAGGTCACCCGGTTCCCGGTGGTGCTCATGGGGGTCGCCTACTGGCAGGGTCTGCTCGACTGGTTGCGCGACACGATGGCCACCGAGGGCAAGATCGGGCCGGTCGATCTGGAGCTGATCTGCCTCACCGACGACGTCAACGCCGCGGTCCGGCACATTGTCGAAGCGGAGGCCGCACTCTCCGTCGAGCAGGAGGCGGTCCGCGACGAGGCCGTCGCCCGTACCGGCGCTGACCAGCAGGCCGCCGCCGAACAGGCCGCCGAACGGCCGCGGGACGACTGATGGCGGCGATCTGCGTCTTCTGCGCCTCCTCCCGCACCCTCGATCAGCGTTGGTTGGACCTGGCCGCCGAGACCGGTGCGGAGTTGGCCCGGCGCGGGCACACGCTGGTCAGTGGTGGCGGCTGCGTCGGCATGATGGGCGCGCTGGCCGACGGCGCGCGATCCGCCGGTGGGCGCACCGTGGGGGTGATCCCACAGTCGCTGGTCGATCTGGAGGTCGCCGATCTGGCCTCGGACGAGCTGCTGGTGACCGACTCGATGGCCAGCCGCAAGACCCTGATGATCGAGAAGTCGGACGCGTTCCTCACCCTGCCCGGCGGGCTGGGCACCCTGGACGAGCTGTTCGAGGTCTGGACCACCGCCACTCTCGCCCTGCACTCCAAGCCGATGGTGCTGATCGACACCAACGGGTTCTACCGTCCGCTGCTGGACTGGCTCGAAGCGCTGGCCGACCAGAACTTCCTCAAGACCGCCGGCCGCAACCTCCTGACGGTGACCACAACTGTCCCCGCCGCCCTCAACGCCCTGGAGTCCCACCTAACCTGACCCCACCCGCCCCGCCCCGCCCCACCCCGCCCCACCCCGTCGATCATGAAGTTAGCGGCGCCGCTGTCGGCGTGTCGCGCCGCTAACTTCATGATCGACAGGGTGGGGGTCGGGGTGGGGGTGGGGGTTTGTGTCGGGGGGGCGTGATGGGATGGGCTGATGCAGGCGTACCGGTTGGTTCGGCGGGTTTCGGGGCCGGCGCCGGGGGGCGGGCCGGTTGATGGCACCGCGGGCGTTGTCCTGCCCGCCGAGGGGACGGGCCTGTGGGTCGATCCGGTGCAGGCGGAGGTGGTCGGGCACACCGACGGGCCGATGCTCGTGCTCGGTGGCCCGGGCACCGGCAAGACCAGCACGCTTGTCGAGGCGGTCGCCGCCCGGGTGGCCGAGGGGGTCGATCCCGAACGGATCCTGGTGCTGACCTTCGGTCGTCGAGGCGCCACCGCGCTGCGTCAGCGCATTGAGGCCCGAGTCGCGCAGGACGGCCACCGGGTGCTGCGCGAGCCGCTGGTCCGCACCTTCCCGGCGTACGCTTTCGGGCTGCTCCGCCGAGCCGCCGCCGAACGGGGCGAGCCGTCCCCCCGGCTGCTCACCGGCCCCGAACAGGATCTGATCATCCGCGAGCTGCTCGACGTGGTGGGCGAGGAGCCCGAGGACGACCCGGTCGGCTGGCCGACCGACCTGCGCCCCGCCCTGCGGACCCGGGCCTTCGCCGGTCAGCTGCGCGACCTGCTCATGCGCGCCGCCGAGCGCGGCGTGGGCCCGGTCGACCTGGCCCGGCTCGGCGAGAAGCTCGGCCGCGCCGACTGGCCGGCCGCCGCCCGCTTCCTGCGGGAGTACGTCGCCGTGCTCGCGCTGCGTGACGTCAGCAACCGGGGCTCCATCGCGTACGACCCGGCCGAGCTGGTCCGGGCGGCCACCGGGCTGCTGCGCGACGACGAGGAGTTGCTGGCCGCCGAGCGCCGACGGCTCGCCCACGTGTACCTCGACGAGTTGGCCGACACCGACCCCGCCCAACTGGAGCTGCTCTCGGTGATCGCCGGAGGCGGCAAGTCGCTGGTCGCGTTCGCCGATCCGGATTCCTCCACGTACGCCTTCCGGGGCGCCGACCCGGCCGGGGTGACCACGTTCCCGCACCGCTTCCGGACCGCGTCCGGAGCGCCGGCCGCCCAGGTGCTGCTCACCACGTCGTACCGGGCCGGGCCGGGTCTGCTCGCCGCGATCGCCCGACTGGGCCGCCGGCTGCGCGGCCCTTCGGCGCACCGCCGGCTGCACCCGCTGCCGGATGCGCCCCCCGGGACGGTCGAGGTGCACACGTTCCGCTCGGCGACCAGCGAGGCCGCCTGGCTGGCCCACGCGCTGCGCTCGGCCCACCTGCTCGACGGCGTGCCCTGGTCGCGGATGGCAGTGCTGGTGCGGTCCACCGCGTTGCAGCTGCCCACCCTGCGACGGGCACTGCACGCTGCCGGCGTACCCACCGTGGTGCACGGCGAGGATCTGCCCCTGCACCTGCAACCGGCGGTCGCGCCGCTGCTGCTCCTGCTGCGCTGCGCGCTCGAGCCGGACCGACTGGACGAGGAGACGGCGGTCGCGCTGCTGCACTCCTCGTTGGGTGGAGCCGACCCGCTGGCCGAGCGGCGGCTGCGGCAGGGCCTGCGTGCGCTCGCGCTGGCTGGCGGTGACCGACGCCCTTCCGGGGAGCTGATCGTCGAGGCGTTGCGCGATCCGGCGGAGCTGGCCGGCATCGACCGGCGCTGGGCGGAGCCGGCGCAGACGGTGGCCGCGCTGCTGGCCACCGCACGGGACGCCGCCGCCCGGCCGGGTTCGACCGCCGAGGACCTGCTCTGGGCCGTCTGGCACGCCAGTGGTCTGGCCGAGCGTTGGGCGGGCGCGATCAACCAGGGGCGGCCGGAGGCCGGCGAGGGGGACCTGTCCCGGCGGCGGCGGGCCGAAGCGGCCGACCGCGACCTGGACGCTGTGCTGGTGCTCTTCGACGCGGCGGCCCGGTTCACCGACCGGCTGCCCGGCGCCCGTACTGAGGTCTTCCTCGACCACGTGCTCGCCCAGGACCTGCCGGCCGACACCATCTCCCCGACCGCCGACCGGGGCGCGGCGGTACGCCTGCTCACCGCGCACGCCGCCAAGGGCCTGGAATGGGACCTGGTCGCGGTGGCCGGTGTGCAGGAGGGCATCTGGCCGGACCTGCGACTGCGCGGCAGTCTGCTCGGCTCCGAGCGCCTGGTCGACGTGCTGGCCGGCCGGTCCGTCGGCGGCGCCACCGCGGCGAACGTGGTGGGTCAGACCTCGGCGTTGCTGGACGAGGAACGCCGGCTCTTCCACGTCGCCATCAGCCGCGCCCGGCAGCGGCTGCTGGTCAGCGCCGTGGCATCGGCCGCCGTCGGCGGTGACGACCACGAGGAGCAGCCGAGCCGGTTCCTGCACGAGCTGGCCCCCGCCGCGCCGCCCAGACCGCCGAGCGGTGCCGGGCCGGCCGAGCCGGACCCTCCCGGGGCGCTGCCGGTGACCCGTCCACCCCGGGCGCTCACCCTGCCGGCGCTGGTCGCCGAGCTGCGTACCGCCATCACCGACCCGGCAGCCCCGGCGGTCCGGCGGCGCGCTGCGGCGGCCGAGCTGGCCCGGCTCGCCGCCGCCGGGGTTCCCGGTGCGCACCCGGACGACTGGTGGGGACTGCGCGCGCTCTCCGACGACCGGCCACTCGTCGACGACGGGGATCCGGTGCGGGTCACCCCGTCGGCAATGGAGAGTGCACTGCGGTGCAGCCTGCGGTGGCTGCTGGAACGGCACGGCGGCAGCGGCCCGACCAGCACCGCGCAGGGGGTGGGCAACCTGGTGCACGCCGCCGCGATGCTCGCCGAGGACGCCAGCGCCGACCGGGGCGCTCTGCTCGACTACGTGGCCGCCCGGTTCGACGCGATCGAGCTGGCCGCCCGGTGGATGGCCGGGCCGGAGCGGGAGCGCGCCGAGGCGATGGTCGACAAGCTGCTGCGCTGGCTGGCCACCAACCCGCGTCGGCTGCTCGCCATCGAGCACGAGTTCGCGGTCCGCCTGGACGACCCGGGCCGGCCGGTCGACCTGACCGGTCGGGTCGACCGGCTGGAGGTCGACGAGGCCGGGCGGCTCGTGGTGATCGACCTGAAGACCGGCAAGTCCACTGCTGTCACCGGCACCGAGTTGGCCGAGCATCCGCAGCTCGGCGCCTACCAGGCGGCGGTGGAGGCGGGGGCGTTCGCCGAGTTCGGTGAAGAGTCGGGTGGCGCCGCGCTGGTGCAGCTCGGCACCTCCGCCAAGGACGCCAGGGAGCAGAATCAGCCGGCGGCCAGTGAGGGGCCGGCGGCCGGTTGGGCGACCGCGCTGGTCCGGCGGACCGCCGATACGATGGCAGCCGCCACGTTCGCCGCGGTGGCCAACTCGAAGTGCCGGGTCTGCCCGGTGCGCACCAGCTGCCCGGTCTCCGGGCAGGGGCGTCAGGTGGTCGAGCCGCCAACCGTCCGAAACCGTGAGGGCGAGGAGTGAGCCGGTGTTGCGACCCGAGACCGCACCGTGAGCCAGCCCACCCTGTTCGGCGCGGGTCCCGCGCCTGCGCCCCGGCGGGCGGACTCCGGCCCCCGGTACACGCCCATGGAGCTGGCCAAGCTGCTGCGGCTGCCGGCGCCGACCCGGGAGCAGGCCGCGATCATCGCCGCCCCGGTGGAGCCGCTGCTGGTGGTCGCGGGGGCCGGATCGGGCAAGACCGAGACGATGGCCGCGCGGGTGGTCTGGCTGGTGGCCAACTCGTACGTGCGCCCGGAGCAGATCCTCGGGCTGACCTTCACCCGTAAGGCAGCCGGCGAGCTGGCTCACCGCGTACGGACCCGGCTCGATCAACTGATCCGCCGCCTCGGCCGGCAGGGACGGGACCCGCTGGACGACCCGCTCGCCGGTGAGCCCACCGTCTCCACGTACCACTCGTACGCGGGACGGATCGTCACCGAGCACGGGCTGCGCGCTGGCTACGAGCCGTCCACCCGGCTGCTCACCGAGGCGTCCCGCTGGCAGTTGGTCGACCTGCTGGTGCGCAACTACGACGGCGACATGTCCGAGGTGGACCGGATGCCGAGCACCATCACCGACGCGGTGCTGGCGCTCGCGGGGGAGCTGGACGAGCACCTGGTCGCGCCGGACGAGCTGGCGGCCTGGACCGGTCGGTTCTTCGCCGAGGTGCAGTCCCGGCCGGGCCGGGTGTACGCCGACGTGCGCAAGGCGCTCACCCTGCAGCAGACCCGGCTGCGCCTGCTGCCGTTGGTGCGGGCGTACGCCCGGCGCAAGGAGGACTTCGAGGCGATGGACTTCGCCGACCAGCTCGCGCGGGCGGCCCGGGTGGCCCGGGATCACCCGGGGGTCGGCGAGATCGAGCGGGACCGCTTCCGGGCGGTGCTGCTCGACGAATACCAGGACACCAGTCACGCCCAGGTGGTGCTGCTCAACGCGCTGTTCGGTGGCGGGCACGCGGTGACCGCGGTGGGCGACCCGTGTCAGTCGATCTACGGCTGGCGGGGGGCCAGCGCCGGCACACTGGATCGGTTCCCCACCGAGTTCGCCCGCACCGACGGTCAGCCGGCCCAGGCGCTGGGGCTCACCACGAGCTGGCGCAACCGCCCGGAGATCCTCCGGGTGGCGAACGCCCTGTCGACACCGCTGCGGGCGGCGGGTGCGCAGGTGCCGGAGCTGCGCTCCGCGCTGACCGTCCAGGACCCGATCCCGCACCGCAGCCCGGGTGGTGCGGCCGGCGGCACGGTGCACTGCGCGATGCTGCCCACGTACGCCGACGAGGCCGGCTGGATCGCTGACAGTGTGCTCGCCGCCTGGCGTGGGGCGGCCCGGCTGCCGGGCGCGGCCCCCGAGCACATCCCGGTGGCGCAGCGCCCGACGACCGCCGTGCTGGTCCGGGTCCGCAGCCAGATTCCGGCGATCGAGTCGGCGTTGCGCGAGCGCGGCCTCCCGGTGGAGGTGGTGGGGCTGGGCGGCCTGTTGGACACCCCCGAGGTACGCGACGTGGTCTGCACGTTGCGGGTGCTGGCCGACCCGACCGACGGTGCCGCGCTGCTGCGGTTGCTCACCGGCGCCCGTTGGCGGATCGGGCCGCGTGATCTGGTGGCGTTGCACCGCCGGGCTCGGGCCATCGCCAACGCGCGACGACAGGTGGCCGCCGACGACACCTCGGAGATCAGCCCCGACCTGCTGGACGAGGCGACTCTGGTGGAGGCCCTGGCCGATCTTGGGCCGGCGCAGGCGTACTCGGCGGAGGGCTTCGCGCGGCTGCGCGCGTACGGCCGGGAGTTGGCGCTGCTGCGCTACCGGTTGGACCAGGCCCTGCCGGACCTGATCGCGGACATCGAGCGGACCATCGGCCTGGACGTGGAGGTCGCGGTGCGGGCCGGCCGGGACGGCGCCGGCGACGCCGGCCTGGCCCGGGGTCACCTGGACGCCCTGGGTGACGTGGCGGCCCGCTTCAGTGGGGAGACCCCCGGCGCGACGCTCTCCGGGTTTCTGTCCTACCTGGCCGCCGCCGAGGACGAGGAGCGTGGTCTGGCGCCGGGCGAGGTCGAGGTGGTGGAGGGAGCGGTGCAGGTGGTCACCGCGCACGCCGCCAAGGGCCTGGAATGGGACGTGGTGGCGGTGGCCGGGCTGAGCCGTGGGCTGTGGCCGGGGCCGGTCCGCAACTCCGACCATTGGTTGGGCGGGTTGGGCGTGCTGCCGTTCCCCCTGCGCGGCGACGCCGACGGGTTGCCCGAGTTGGGGCTCGACGAGGCGGCGGACCAGCGGGCGGTGGCTCGGGCGGTGACCGACTTCACCGACGCGTGGCGGGCCCACGACGAGCGGGAGGAACGCCGCCTGACGTACGTGGCGGTCACCCGGCCGCGCCGCCTGCTGCTCTGCTCCGGCTACTGGTGGGGCGAGGGCACGAAGCGGCCGCGAGGTCCGTCGGTCTTCCTGCGCGAGGTGTACGACGCCTGCCTCGACGGCGGGCCGGGGCACCTGATCGACGCGTGGGCGCCGGAGCCGACCCCGGATGCGACGAACCCCACGGCCGAGGTGGTGCTCCGCGCGGAGTGGCCGGCCGACCCGCTGGGCGGGCGCCGGCCGGCGCTGGCCGAGGCCGCCGGGCTGGTGCGCCGCCTGATGACCGACGGCCCGGCTGCGGTGGTCGCCGGGCCGGTGGTGTCGGTCGACCCCCAGGTCGATCCGGCGGTGGCCCCTGAGGCCGACCCGGAGGTGGCGCGCTGGCAGCGCGAGGCGGATCTGCTGCTGGCTGAGCGGGCCGAGCTGACCCGACTCTCCGGTGCGATCGAGGTGGCCCTGCCCGGGCAGCTGAGCGTCACCCAGCTTGTCGCGTTGCGGCGTGACCCGGCGGCGCTGGCCCGTACGCTGCGCCGCCCGGTGCCGGCCGAGCCCAACCCGTACGCCCGCCGAGGCACCGCCTTCCACGCCTGGTTGGAGCAGCGCTTCGGTGCTGATCGCCTCCTGGACCTGGACGAGCTGCCTGGTGCGGCCGACGCGGATGCCGCGCCCGACGAGGCGCTGGTCGAGCTCCAGGAGCGGTTCCTGGCCAGCGAGTGGGCCGACCGGTCACCGGTGGAGGTGGAGGTCCCGTTCGCCACGGTGATCGCCGGAGTCGCGGTGCGGGGGCGGATGGACGCGGTCTTCGCTCGGCCGGGTGGACGGTTCGATGTGGTCGACTGGAAGACCGGCGCGCAGCCCGCCGGGCCGGCTGCGGAGGTGGCCGCCGTGCAGTTGGCCGTGTACCGGTTGGCCTGGGCGGAGTTGGCGGGCGTGCCGGTCGACCGGGTGGGCGCGGCGTTCCACTATGTCCGGCACGGGGTGACGGTCCGGCCCGCCGACCTGCTGGACGTGACGGGGCTCACGGCCATGATCGCCCAGTTGCCCGAAGATTCCGCCCAACATTGACTGCGGCGGGAAAATCCGTGGTATGTTGACCGGGTTGCAGTTTTGGTTACCAGAGACTCTGTGTGCGCCTGGCGGGATTGTGGCCCCAGGCGCTCTTTGTTGTGTCCGGAGTTCTCCGGGCGGGGCGACCAGAAGCGACAGGCGATTCGCGCATCCCCGCGCGGAGCGCTCCTCTTCGGGCACGCAACAAGTGCGGGTCCGACGTTCCGTCAAGGAGACGAAACACATGGCTATTGGCACCGTGAAGTGGTTCAACGCTGACAAGGGCTTCGGCTTCATCACCCCGGACGGCGGCGGCGCTGACGTCTTCGCCCACTTCTCGGCGATCCAGTCCTCCGGCTACCGGAGCCTGGACGAGAACCAGCGGGTCGAGTTCGAGGTGACCCAGGGCCAGAAGGGCCCGCAGGCGGAGAACATCCGCCCGATCTGATCTTCGGATCGGTCAGCATTACCTGTCGCGCCCTCCGGGTGTGACGGTGACGGGACCGGCCCGCCTCGCCGCCGCCTGCTGTACGCAGGCGGCGGCCCGGCGGCGGGCCGGCCCGTACTCCAATCGGTTCGTGCTTGTGAGTCCTGGCTGCCTTGCGCCGCCGGTGACAGCGCCGACTTCGGCGCCCTCCCTCGACACGTGCCGCGTCGAGGAAGGCTTCCGCATGACCACAGTTATTCCTTCTTTTGCTCCTACCGGTCTGGCACCGGCGCTGCTCACCGCGCTGACCGCGCAGGGCATCACCGAGCCGTTCCCGATCCAGTCGGCGACGCTGCCCGACTCGCTCGCCGGCCGGGACGTGCTGGGCCGGGGTCGTACCGGCTCCGGCAAGACCCTCGCCTTCGGGCTTCCGCTGCTGTCCCGCACCGCCGGCCGTAAGGCCCGGCCGGGTCGCCCGCTGGCCCTGGTGCTGGTGCCGACCCGCGAGCTGGCCCAGCAGGTCACCACCGCGCTGGCCCCGTACGCCCGCGCCGTCGGGCTGCGCTGCACCACCGTCGTCGGCGGCCTGTCGTTGCAGCGGCAGGCGGACGCTCTGCGCGCTGGCGCCGAGGTGGTTGTCGCCACCCCCGGCCGGCTGCACGACCTGATCAACCGCGGTGACGCCCGGCTCGACCAGGTCGAGATCACCGTGCTGGACGAGGCCGACCAGATGGCCGACATGGGCTTCCTGCCGCAGGTCACCAAGCTGCTGGAGCAGGTCGCGCCGCAGGGGCAGCGGATGCTGTTCTCCGCCACTCTGGACGGCGGTGTGGACCGGCTGGTCCGCCGCTTCCTGAGCAACCCGGTGACCCACTCGGTCGACCCGGGCACGGCCACCGTCACCGCGATGACCCACCACGTGCTGCACGTCGACGCGCTGGACAAGCCCGACGCGCTCACCCGGATCGCCGCCCGTGAGGGCCGCACCATCCTGTTCATGGGCACCAAGCACCGCGCCGACCGGCTGGCCCGCCAGTTGCTCTCCAAGGGCGTACGCGCGGCCGCGCTGCACGGCGGCAAGTCCCAGCCGCAGCGCACCCGGATCCTGGAGCAGTTCCGCAACGGCCAGGTGACCGCCCTGGTCGCCACCGACGTGGCGGCCCGGGGCATCCACGTGGATGGCCTGGACATGGTGGTCAACGTGGACCCGCCGACCGAGGCGAAGGACTACCTGCACCGGGGCGGCCGGACCGCCCGGGCCGGTGAGTCCGGCTCGGTGGTCACCCTGGTCCTGCCCGAGCAGCGCCGGGACGTGTCCCGGCTGATGGCCACCGCCGGCATCCGGCCGCAGTCGGTCCAGGTGCGCTCCGATGGCGAGGCGCTGGCCCGGGTGACCGGTGCTCGCGAGCCGTCCGGAGTGCCGGTGACCATCGTCGCCCCGTCGGCGCCTGCTGGTCGGGTACGTACGGCCGGCGGCTCGGTCGCCGACGGTGGCGCCCGGCCGGCGCACCGCGCGTCGGGTCGGTCCCGCCGCCCGCGCCGCCCCCGCACCGTCTGATCTCCGACACTCCGCGACCGACCCGTCCCGCTTCGGCGGGGTGGGTCGGTTTCGTCTGCGGCAACAGCGGCGGCAGGCACTCGGCTGGCCGCGCCGGGGGTGGACAACCTCCCCTTGTGACTGCCTTTGGTGAAAGAGCAGGTGCCCGCGACGGCGCCGGCCGTGGAGTTGGCGCGGCTGGCGCGGTCCGGGTGCTTTTCTGAGTCGGGAATCAGCCTCCACTGGGTCGGTTGGCTGACTGCGCACCGGCTGGCCGTGGTCGAAGCTGACCGGCGGGGGGAAACCGGGCGGGGGGCCCGGCACGGGAGGGGTGACCATGGCGGGCGGACCCGGCTCGGGTGCACTGCGCGAACTGATCCTGGTGGTCGCGGTCGCGCTCGCCGGGTTGTTGCTCGCCATGGTTGCGGCCTTCGCACCCTGGCACGCCACCCCGGCGGGTAATGCTCCCGCCGGTCTGGTGGAGCTGCACAGCCCTGGCGACCCGGGCTCCGGCCCGGCGGTCGCACACGTGGGCTGAGCAGTGACCGGCCGACCGGTGCCGGCGGAGGGGCAGGCCCGGTCAGGATCGGTACGAGATGTGGTCGGGTCGGCGGGGCACCGACCCGACCACATCGCCTCCGCGCCGTCCTCGGCCGAGGTGTCGCGCTCAAGATCGTGCTCGATCCAGGAAACAGGGCCTTCCCACGCGGGCGAGGGCACTACATCAATGATCGAGCACGATCATGCTGCGCCGATCGTCGTCGGGACCCGCTCACGCGGTGGTGGGGGCGTGGCCGGTCGAGTTGTGGGTGAGCAACGCCGGTCAGTTGCTCGCCTGGTCGAGCACGCCCCAGCGACGCCGGATCGCCTTGTCCGCCGCGCCGAACGCGGCGTCCACGACCAGGCCGAGCACCAGGATGACGATCATGGTGGAGAGCAGCCAGGGTGCGTCGGACAACTCGCGGGAGTAGGTGAGCTGAGCGCCGAGCGAGGTCTGTGAGATGCCGACCACGAGCAGCTCACCGGCCATCAGGCTGCGCCAGGAGAACGCCCACCCCTGCTTGAGCCCGGCGACGATCGCCGGTAATGCGGCCGGTGCGATGACGTACCGGTAGAGGTTGAGCCCTCGGGCGCCCAGGTTGCGGCCGGCGCGTAGCAGCAGCGGCGGCACGTAGTCCACACCGGAGATCACCCCGTTGGCGATGGACGGCGCCGCGCCGAGCACCACCACGAAGAAGATCGCCTTCTCGCTCAGCTCGAAGAGCAGGATGGCCAGCGGAAACCAGGCGATCGACGGCATGGTCTGCAACGCGGTGATCATTGAGCCGATGGCTGCGCGCAGCACCGTGGACCGGGCCACCGCCAGGCCCAGCAGCAGGCCGACGGCGACCGAGAAGACGTACCCGACGGCCGCGCGGCGCAGCGTGGTGAGCAGGCCGTCCCAGAGTTGTGGGCCCTGGGCCTGGCTCACCAGCTCGCGACCGACCTCCAGGGGCCCCGGCAGCGAGTACGGCGGTTTCCAGCCGGACCAGACCACGAACTGCCAGGCCGCGATGGCGATGGCCAGTGCGGCCAGCTTGGGCCAGGTGGCCGCCCAGATCCGGGCGCCCCGGGAGACCTCCTTGTCCCGGCCGGCGATCTCCAGCGCGTCGAGGCCGGTGATCTCCGCGTCGGTACGCGCCGAACTGGTGAGGGTGTCACTGGCCATGGCGGCCCACCTCCGTACGGAGCCGCTCGGTGACGTCGGCGGCGATGGCGGCGACCTCGGGGGAGTCGATCCGACGAGGGCGCCCGATGTTCACCTCGGTGGAGTGGATGATCCGACCGGGCCGACTGGAGAGCAGGATGATCCGGTCGGCCAGCCGAGCGGCCTCGCGGACGTTGTGCGTCACGAAGAGCACCGAGAGCTTGCGCTCGGACCAGATCCGTTCCAGCTCGTCGTGCAGGATGTCCCGGGTCATCGCGTCCAGTGCGCCAAACGGCTCGTCCATGAGCAGCACCGGGGTGTCCAGGGCCAGGGTGCGGGCCAGCGCGACCCGCTGCCGCATCCCGCCGGAGAGCTCGTGCGGGCGCTTGCGGCCGAAGTCGGCCAGGTGCACCGTACGCAGCAGCTCGGCGACCCGCTCACGGCGCTCGGCTCGGGGCAGCCGGCGCAGCTTGAGTGGCACCTCCACATTGGCGTCGACGGTCAGCCACGGGAAGAGCGCCGGCTCCTGGAACATCAGGCCCGGGTTGGCGTCGCCGGCCAGGGTGATCTGCCCACCGCTGACCCGGTCCAGCCCGGCCACCAGGTTGAGCAGAGTGCTCTTGCCGCAGCCGGACGCGCCGACCAGGCAGACGAACTCGCCGGGCGCGACGTCCAGCGACACACCGTCCAGGGCCAGGACGGCGTTCGCCCCGCGCCCGTACACCTTGGTCACGCCGGAGAGCGCGACCGCGGTGGTCGCGCTCCCCGGTGCCGTCGTGGTCGACGTCATGGCTGGACGACCTCGGGCTTCCCTTGCGCCTTGAGCGCGTTGTTGAGGTACGTCAGGTCGTACAGGCCCTTGAGGTCCACCGGATTGGTCAGCCCCACGTCGACGGCGTGGTCGAGCCCGGCCTTCAGGGAGGACGAGATCGGGTCGTTGGTGAATTCCAATGTCGGCCACGCCTGCTTGATCAGCTTTAGGTCCAGCGGCTTGCCGGTGATCTTGCCGATCGCGTCGGAGATGGCCTGCTGCGCCTCGTCGGGCTTGCTGTTGACGAACTCGTTGGCGGCCACCTGGCCGTCGACCAGCTTCTGCACCACGTCCGGGTGTGCCTTGAGGAACTTCGTGCTGACCAGCAGGTTGGTGATGACGAACTTCTTGTCCGGCCACAGGTCGCGCTCGTCGACCAACACCTTGCCGCCGGCGTTGACCAGGCGGGAGACGAACGGCTCGGGCACCCAGGCGCCGTCGATCGCGCCGCTGTTGAACGTCTCGACCGTCTGGGCGTTCTCCTGCGGCACGATCTTGACGTCGCCACCACCCTCCTTGGTGGTGGTCAGGCCCTGCTGCTTGAGCCAGTAACGGATCGCCACGTCCTGGGTGTTGCCCAGCTGCGGGGTGGCGATCTTCTTGCCCTTCAGGTCCTGCGGGCCCGTGATGCCGGGCTTGACCACCAGCGCGACGCCGCCGGAGGCCGCACCGGAGATGACCCGGACGGCCTCACCCTTGGACTTGGAGAAGGCGTTCACGGTCGGGTTCGGACCGATGTAGGTGGCGTCCAGCGCGCCGGAGAAAACGGCCTCGATGGCGGCCGGGCCGGCGTTGAAGGTCTTCGGGTCCAGCTTGACGTTGGCACCGAGCTTCTCAGCGAAGATGCCCTTTTCCACGCCGACGACCGCCGGCGCGTGGGTGATGTTGGGGAAGTAGCCGAGGCGCAGCGTCACCGGGCCGGAGCTGCCGCTCGCGCCCTCGCTGTCGTCGCCGCACGCGGCGGTGCTGCCCAGGGTCGCCGCGCCGAGGGCGGCGAGGGTGGCCAGGGTGACCAACCGGCGTAGGGGGAGCCGTCTCATCGTCCCATCCAATCCGCAGTATTCCTACTTAGTTGGTAGGAAGAGTGGGTCAGGCTGCGGCCAGCGTCAAGGTTCATCCACATGGCGGGATGGTGCGTCTCCGGCTGGCCGCACCGGGAGGTAACCGAGCGGGTCGGCATTGAGGTGCTGCCCCTCGGCATCGCCCCGGTCGCGGCGGCTCCGGGGAGGTCGCGGGTGGCGGGCGTGCCGACGCGCTAGGGTCGGTCCCGTGGCGGCGCGGAGATCCAGAATTCCAGCGACGAAGTATCCGGTCGAGCGGTTCACCCTCGACAACGGCCTGCGGGTGGTGCTCACCCCCGATCGCAGTGCCCCGGTGATCGGGGTGGCGGTGGTCTACGACGTCGGCATCCGCTCCGAGCCGGAGGGGCGCAGCGGCTTCGCCCATCTCTTCGAGCACCTGATGTTCCAGGGCTCGGAAAACCTGGAGAAGCTGGCCCACTTCCGGCACGTGCAGGGCGCCGGTGGCACCTTCAACGGCTCCACCCACCTGGACTACACCGACTACTTCGAGACGCTGCCGAGCAACGCGCTGGAACGCGCGCTGTTTTTGGAGGCGGACCGGATGCGCGGCCCCCGGCTGACCGAGGAGAACCTGCGCAACCAGGTCGACGTGGTCAAGGAGGAGATCCGGGTCAACGTCCTCAACCGGCCGTACGGCGGATTTCCCTGGCTGACCTTGCCGCCGGTCATGTTCGACACGTTCCCGAACGCCCACGACGGCTACGGGTCCTTCGACGATCTGGAGTCGGCGACCGTCGCCGACGCCGCGGACTTCTTCCGGCGCTACTACGCCAGCGGCAACGCGGTCCTCGCCGTCAGCGGCGACATCGACGTGGCCGAGGCGACCGAGCTGGTCACCCGGCACTTCGGGGACGTACCGGCCCGGCCGGCTCCGAAGCGGCCCGACTTCACCGAGCCCGACCTGACCGCCGAGCGTCGTACCTCGTACACCGATGCTCTGGCACCGCTGCCGGCGGTGGCCGGCGCCTGGCGTGTGCCCGACCCGGTCACCGACTTCGCCGGTTACCTGCCGTACGTGGTGTTGGCCGAGGTGCTCACCGACGGTGACGCGTCGCGGCTGGTCGAGCGCCTGGTGCAGCGGGACCGCGCGGTGACCAGCCTCGGCGGATACCTCGGCTTCATGGGCGACCCGTTCGACGTACGCGACCCCACCGCGCTGCTGTTGCAGGCGCACCTGCCGCCCGGTGGCGACGTGGACAAGGTGCTGCGCACCATCGACGAGGAACTGGACCGGCTGGCCACCGACGGGCTGACCGACGGTGAGCTGGCCCGCACCCAGGCCCGGATGGCGACCCACCTGCTGCGGGACACCGACGCGGTGCTCGGCCGGGCGTTGCGAATGGCCGTGCTGGAGCAGCAACGCGGCGAACCGGGCCTGCTCAACGAGTTGCCCCGGCTGGTTGGCGAGGTCACCGAGGAGCAGGTCCGGGCCGCCGCTGCCACCCTGCGCCCGGAGCGCCGGGCCGCGATCGAGGTCATTGCCGGAGGTGCCCGGTGAGCGCGAGGAGTGAGCCGGTTCTGCGAGCCCCGCAGTCGCGAACGAAGGTGATTCAGTGACGACCACCGCTCCCGCAGGGCCGCGTACGCTGCCCCCGCTCGGCCCGACCCGCAAGCTCAAGGTGCCCAGGCAGGCCGAACGCACGCTGCGCAACGGCCTCACCGTGATCGCCGTACGCCGGCCCGCCGTACCGCTGGTCGAGATGCGGCTCTGGGTCCCGTTCGGTCGGGTCCACCTGGCCCGCGGTGCGATGCTCTCGCAGACCATGCTCTCCGGCACCGAGTCGATGACCAGCGTGCAGATCGCGGCCGAGTTGCAGAAGGTAGGCGGTGGGCTCTCCGCGGGCGTCGACCCGGACCGGCTGATGCTCTCCGGCGCGGGCCTGGTCACCGGCCTGGACCGGATGCTGGAGCTGTTGGCCGAGGTGTTGACCGGCGCCAGCTACCCCAGCGACGACGTGGCCACCGAACGGGACCGACTTGTCGACCGGATCCAGGTGGCGCAGAGTCAGCCGGCGCACCTGGCCCGGGAGGCGCTGCTGAAGCGGATCTACGGCCGGCACCCGTACGCGACGCAGACCCCGGAGCCCGGCCAGATCCGCGCCGTCCGACCGGCGGCGCTGCGCACCGTGCACTCGGAACGGGTCCACCCGGCCAACGCGCAGTTGGTGCTGGTCGGTGATGTGCAGCCGGAGAAGGCCCTGGACGCGGCCGAGCGGGCGCTCGGCAGTTGGGCCGGCGCCGGGCGCACCGCCGAGCTGCCGGCGACTCCGCCGCTGGAGCCTGGGCCGCTGCTGCTGGTCGACCGGCCCGGCTCGGTGCAGTCGTCGCTGCGAATCGCGCTTCCGGCGGTGTCCCGCACCGACCCCGACCACGCCCCGCTGCAACTGGCCAACCTGATCTTCGGTGGCTACTTCTCCTCCCGTTGGGTGGAGAACATCCGGGAGGACAAGGGCTACACCTACGGCCCGCACTCGGGGATCGAGCACTCCGTCGCCGGATCGGTGCTGGTCGCCGCCGCCGAGGTGGCCACCGAGGTCACCGGTCCGGCGTTGCTGGAGACGACGTACGAGCTGGGTCGGCTGGCGTCGCTGCCACCGAAGCCCGAGGAATTGGAGCAGGCCCGCCAGTACGCCCTGGGCACCCTTCAGCTCGGCATGTCCACCCAGGCCGGGTTGGCGGCGTTGACCAGCGCGTACGCGGGCAACGGGCTGCGTCTGGACTTCCTCGCCGAGTACGCGGCGAGGTTGGCGAAGGCGAGCATCGACGACGTCGCGCAGGCGGCGGCCCGGTATCTGGCGCCAGCCCGGGCGGCGATCGTGGTGCTCGGCGACGCAGAACGGGTCACCCCGGGGCTGGCCGCGCTGACCACGGTCCGCACCGAGCCTGTGTCGTGAGCGAGCGCAGCGAGCGAGCCATGAGGCTCAGCAGCGGAGAGCTGGCGTGAGCGGGGAGATGACTCCGCCGTTGGCCCGGTCCACGCTGGACCGGGCGGCTCACCGGCGGGGTGACGCGCAGTGGTTGACCGAGGCGTGGTTGCGTGCCCGGGTGCTGCTGCTCGACTCGACCGACGAGGGTCGGACGCTGGCCCGCACCGACACGTCGCCTCCGGCGTTGGTGCTGTTCGGTGCGGCCGACGTGCCTGCCGGGTCCGAGTCGACGGCGATGTTCCTCGGTGTCGAGCCGGACGGGGTGCCGGTCTTCGCGGTCGACGCGCCGCTGCCGGCGTTACCAGGGACCCGGGCGGTCAACCTGCGCGAGGTGGGCCACCTGCTCGCCGATCGGGAGGCCGGCATCTTCACCACCGCCCTGGCGTTGGTCAACTGGCACACCCGGCACGGCTACTCGACGAGCACCGGGGCGCCGACCGCGATGGACGAGGCCGGTTGGTCCCGGGTGGACCGCAACGGTGGGCGGATCTGGCCGCGGACCGACCCGGCGATGATCGTGCTGGTGCACGACGGCGTGGACGGCGTGGACGGCTGCTGCCTGCTCGGCAACAACGCCAGTTGGCCGGGCACTCCGGGCGGTCGGCGCTACTCCTGCCTGGCCGGCTACGTCGAGCCGGGCGAGTCGGCGGAGGCCGCCGTGCTGCGCGAGGTCCGCGAGGAGGTGGGCATCGAGGTCGAGCGCATCGGGTACGTGGGCAGCCAGGCGTGGCCGTTCCCCGGTTCGCTGATGTTGGGCTTCCTGGCCACCGCGAACCCGACCGATCCGGTGCACGTCGACCCGTCCGAGATCGCGTACGCTCGGTGGTTTTCACGCCGGGAGATCGGGGCGGCGCTGGCCGGGCAGACGGTGGACGTGGGCGATGGAGCTCGGCTGATCCTGCCGCCACCGTCGTCGATCGCGCTGTTCCTCATCCACCGTTGGTTGGACGGCTGGGTGGACGGCGACCGCTGAGCACGGTCCCGGCCCGTGGCCGCCGTTGCCGCGGCGGTCACGAGCCGGGAACACGGGCCGTCGTGGTCGGCGGGTGCGAAAAGCGGCGGGGGAGCCGGTCCGACCACAACGGACGTCCTGTGGAATCAGGTGCCGATGCTGCCCGGTCTGTATCGGAAGGCGGGTCGAGGCTCGCTCAGCGGCAGGACCTTGACCCGTTGCTTGCCGGCGCGGACCGCGCCGACCGTGGCCAGGGCGCGGGCCAGCAGCAGCGCCGCGTCCCGGTCCTCGGCGTGCACGATCTGCCGTCGCGACTCAGGCGTGGTCGTCTCGTCACGAAGTCGGTGGCCGTCCGACCAGGCGGCGGCGATGTCCCCGTCGGCGACGGCGCGGATGTCGGTGCGAACGATCAGGAACCGCATGAGGGTCTCCGGATGAACCGCGACGGATGAACCAGTGTGGAAGTTCCACGTTCTCGAGGCCATGCTACGCCCCGTGTTCGTCCCAGCAACTGAAACGCGCCTATCGGTTTCGAGCCTCGTCCGATCGGGGGATGGCTGTTCAGCAGGGTCGGCGGTGCCCAACGCGACGGGGCCGCCGGCAGCGCGCCGACGGCCCCGTACGAGTCACCAGGTCAGTTCAGATCGAACTGGCCCTTCTTTGCTCCGGTGATGAAACCGAGCCACCCGGCGCGGTTGAACTGCAGCACCGGGCCGCCTCGGTCCTTGCTGTCGCGCAGGGCGACCGCCGATGGGCCGGTGCCGAGTGGGGCGACCTCGACGCAGTTCGAGGTCTGGCTGCGCGTGCTGGTACGCCACGGGGCATCCGCCAACGAGTGGGCGGAGACGGACGGCGTGTTGCGGATGTCGTTCATGGTTCTGCTCCTGATGTGAACTGATCCGATGGGACGAGTGGTGCCGCACGTCCCGACGGATGGTCCCCCGTGGATCACCGTTCCGTCAGCCGCCCCGAGGCCCGGCGGCGTTGGGTCGGCGCCGTTGCCGGCCCGAACGCCGCTGTGGAAGGGGGCGTCGCCTCGGTCAGCCGTCCCGTCGCCTCGATCAGCCAGGAGAGGGTGTCCGAAACGCTAAGTGCCGCCGTGCATAGCCACTCGAACACTACTTTATAGCGATTTAGCGCGATTGCCTCGGTCGACATGACGTCGGTGAAGCCACCTTCGATGGCCAATGTCTCCGGATCGAGGGGATCGGCGAACCGGTAGACCGAGAACGCGGTCGGCGGAAGGTACCAATTGCCTACCTGGGTGTCCCGGAGCAGCACGTGCAGGCTCACGTTGGGCAGCAGGGCCAGCTCGCAGAGCTGGAGCAACTGCTCGTGCAGCACCTCGGGTGGCCCGGCCCGGCGGCCGAGGGCCGCCTCCTCCAGCACGGCGGTGTAGCGGGGCGCGTGCGGCTCCCGGGTCAACAGCGACTGGCGGGCCAGCCGCGCCTGCACCTCGGTCTCCGGCTCGTCGTCGGGCTCCGGCTCGCCCGCGCCCTCGCCCACCTGCCGGGCCGAGACGATCCGGACCTGGGCGTACCCGGGGGTCTGCAACAGGCCGGGAACCAGCACCGGGTTGTACTCGGAGATCTCCGCGCAGCCCGCCTCCAACTCGGCCCAGCTGCGCTGCTGCTGCGTCATCACCGGGAAGTTCTTCAACCAGCCGCGCATGTCGCCGGCCTCGCGGGTGATGCCGAGCAGTTCGTCCTGCACGGCCTTGTCGGCGCCGTAGAGATCGAGCAGATCGCCGACGTCCTGCGGGTCCGGTCGGCTGCGGCCATTCTCCAAACGGGACAGCTTGGACGCGGAGGCCCATCCGATACGCTCGATGACCTGGTCGCCCGTGAGGCCCGCGGCCTCGCGCAGGCGGCGCAGCTCGACGCCCAACCGGCGACGACGCAGGATCGGGCTGGGTGCGGCAGGAGGCACAGTGTCCTCTTTCCCGTCGACCGACGCAGACGCGACGGTAACTGTATGAAATTCGCCCCCCACGGTCAGTATGGACGGCGCGACCGGTGTCGGAGGTTCCGGCGGGGGCGTGTCTTGCGAAAAATGGACCACGGGTACGCCGGACGATGACGGACCCACGGTCGCGGCCTCGTCGACCCCGCCCACCTGGGCACGCCATCCCGCCGGAGGGACCCCATGCGCACCGTCCTGCGCCGACCCGACTTCCGCCTGCTCTTCGGCGGCCTGTTGGCCAGCATGACCGCCGAGTCGATCCTGCTGCTCGCGCTCGCCATCTGGGTCAAGGATCTGACCGGCTCGAACGGGTTGGCCGGTGCCACGATCTTCGCCGTCATCGCGCCGATGACCCTGGCACCGCTGGTCGGCTGGTTCGTCGACCGGTATCCGCGCCGGCCGTTCTTCGTGGCCGCGAACGTGGTCACCGCGGCCCTGCTCACCCCGCTGTTCACCGTCCGGGACGCGGGCGACGTCTGGATCGTCTACCTGGTGGCCGCACTGTACGGATTGTCGTCCATCACGCTCGGCGCGGCGCTCAGTGGGCTCATTCGGGAGTTGGTGCCGGTCGAGCTGCTGGCCGAGGCGAACGGCCTGCTGCAGACCGTACGCCAGGGGATGCGGCTGATCGGCCCGCTGGCCGGCGCGGCGCTCTACGCGGCGCTCGGCGGGTGGGCGCTGGCCGGGATCGGCATGGTCGGATTTCTGACCGCGGCGGCGGTGGTGGCCGTGCTGCCCACCCCGCAACCGGTGCCGCCGGCCGTGCGGCTGCGCTGGCCAGCCGAGCTGGGCGCCGGTCTGCGGCACCTGGCCGGCGAGCCCGCGCTGCGTCGGGCCCTGCTCGGCTACGGGCTCGGGTCGCTGGTGATGGGCTTCAGCGAGTCGCTCATCTTCGCCTACGTCGACCAGGGGCTGAGCCGGGATGCCGCGTTCGTGGGGGTGCTGGTCACCGTGCAGGGAGTCGGCGGGCTGCTTGGCGGGCTCTGCTCACCGACGCTGGTCCGCCGGCTCGGGGAGGTCGGCACCATGGCCGCCGGGGTCGCCTTCTTCTCCCCGGCCGCGCTCGCGCTCGCGTACCCCGATCTCCGGCTCGGGTTCGCGGCGGTGCTGCTGGCCGGAGTCTCGCTCCCGCTGACGACGGTGGGCCTGCACACGCTGATCCAGCGTCGGACCCCGTCCGCGCTGGTCGGCCGGGTCGCCGCGGCCACCCAGGCGGTGGTCAGCGGGCCGCAGGCGTTCTCCATCGGGGCAGGCGCCCTGCTGGTCGGCTTCCTGGACTATCGGGTGCTGTTCGCGCTGGTCGGGGTGGCCACCCTGGCTGCTGGCAGCTATCTCTGGCGGGGCCGGCACCTGAGCGCGCCGTCCGTCGCCCGCCCGCCCACGCCGCCGACCCGCCCGAGGATCCCGGCACCCCGGCGACCGGCCGAGGAGGCTGACCGGCCTGTGGCGACCGGCACCCACCGGCCGCCGCCACGGTGACCGATTCCGGACACGACGAGCGGCCGCCCCGGGTGGGGCGGCCGCTCGTCGACAGTGCTCCGGCGATCAGGCGCTGAGGGTCTCCAGGTGCTGCTTGACCTGGGTGATCGAGGGATTCGTCAGGGCGCTGCCGTCGGCGAAGCGCAGCGTCGGCACCGTCTGGTTGCCGCCGTTGACGGTCATCACGAACTCCGCGGCCTTCGGGTCCTGCTCGATGTCGACCACCTCGTACCCGATGCCCTCCCGGTCGAGCTGCGACTTCAGCCGGTGGCAGTAGCCGCACCAGGGGGTGGAATACATCGTCAGCATGGTCGGATCCTCCAACTCCTCCGGCCGCGGCTTGCGGATCAAGCCGAGGCTGTTCGCTGCAACGCTCGGGGGAGCTGAGATGATTCCTGGTTGTGGTGGTTCACTCAGGGTCGGAAAAGGTGCTCGCCGGGCTGGACCCGGAGCAACGCTCCGCGGTGACCGCACCCGCCGGCCCGGTGTGCATCCTGGCCGGCGCCGGCACCGGCAAGACCCGGGCGATCACTTCCCGGATCGCCCACCGGGCGCTCTCCGGTGAGATCTCCCCCCGGCACGTGCTCGCGGTCACCTTCACCGCCCGGGCGGCTGCCGAGATGCGGAGCCGGCTCACCGTGCTCGGGGTTGGCGGTGTGCAGGCGCGCACGTTCCACGCGGCGGCGCTGCGCCAGGTGCGGTACTTCGCGCCCCGGCTGCTGGCCGGCCGGGCCATGCCCGAACTGCTGGACAGCAAGGTGCGGCTGGTCACGCTCGCCGCCGCCCGGGTCGGCCTGCGCACCGACCGGGCCGCCGCGCGGGACCTGGCCGGTGAGATCGAATGGGCCAAGTCGTCGCTGGTCGAGCCATCGGAGTACGTGGTGTCGGCGGCCCGGGCGTTGCGCGACACACCGCACGAGCCGGCGAAGGTGGCCGAGGTGTTCACCGCGTACGAGCAGGTCAAGCGCTCGAACGGCGTGATCGACTTCGAGGACATGCTGCGCGCCGCGGTGTGGGGCATCGAGGAGCACTCGGACGTCGGCGAGCAGGTCCGTGGCCAGTACCGGCATTTCGTGGTCGACGAGTACCAGGACGTCAACCCCCTCCAGCAGCGGTTGCTGGACGCCTGGCTGGGCGGCCGCAACGACCTGACTGTGGTCGGCGACGCCAGCCAGACGATCTACTCGTTCACCGGGGCGACCTCGGCGTACCTGGTCGACTTTCCCCGCCGGCACCGGAACGCGACAGTGGTCCGGCTGGTCCGCGACTACCGCTCCACCCCGCAGGTGGTCGGGCTGGCCAACGCGGTGATCTCTCAGGCCCGGGGCACCGAGGCGCGCCTGCGGCTGGAGTTGAGCGGGCAGCGCCCACCCGGCCCCGAGCCGGACCTGCGGATCTTCACCGACGAGCCGGCCGAGGCGAACGCGGTGGCCGCGCGCTGCCGATCGCTGATCGACGCGGGCACGCCGGCGAAGGAGATCGCCGTGCTGTTCCGGATCAACGCGCAGTCCGAGGCGTACGAGAAGGCGCTCACCGAGGCCGCGGTGCCGTACGTCGTGCAGGGCGCGGAGCGGTTCTTCGAGCGGACCGAGGTGCGCCAGGCGATGGTCGCGTTACGCGCCGCCACCCGATCGATCCCCGGGGAGACGCCACTGCCGGTCGCCGTCGTCGAGGCGCTCACCGCGGTCGGCTGGGCCCCGGACGCGCCCCCGGCCGGTGGCGCCGCCCGCGAGCGGTGGGAGGCGCTGTCCGCGCTGGTCCAGCTCTCCGAGGAGTACGCGGCCACCCCGGAAATGGTGCCGATCGGCGAGGCCGCGTCCGTGGAACGCCCCGTCACCCTCTCCGACTTCACCGAGGAACTTGCCCGTCGGGCCGCCCAGCAGCACGTACCGACGGTGGACGGGGTGACCCTCGCCTCGCTGCACTCGGCCAAGGGGCTGGAGTGGGACGCCGTCTTCCTGGTCGGACTCGCCGAGGGCACCCTGCCCACCACGTACGCCAAGACCGTCGAGCAGGTCGAGGAGGAGCGCCGCCTGCTCTACGTCGGGATCACCCGTGCGCGGCAGTGGCTCTGGCTGTCGTACGCCGCAGCACGCTCGCCGGGCGGACGGGCCCGGCGGCCGTCGCGGTTCCTGCCCCAACTGGACCGTTCCGGCGGCGCCGAACGGGCGACCGGCGGCGCCGGTCCGGCGGCCAAACGCCCCGAGCGACGTCGAACCCAGATCGTCTCCTGCCGGATCTGCGGCGCCACCCTGCTCGCTGGCCCGGACCGCAAGCTCGGCCGCTGCCCCACCTGCCCATCCGACATCGACGAGGAGCTGCACGAACGGCTGAGCGAGTGGCGGCGGCGGGTGGCCGGGGCGCAAAAGGTCCCGGCGTACGTCGTCTTCACCGATGCGACGCTGATCGCGCTGGCCGAGCGGCGCCCCGGCCGGCCCGAGGAGTTGATCGCCATCGCCGGTATCGGCCCCCGCAAACTGGGCCTCTACGGGGAATCCGTGCTGGCGCTGGTGGGGGGCGCGGGGGTGGACGATGTCTGCCCGGAGAAAACTTTCGAAATCTCGTCGTAAATTCGTTTGCCCTCGCCCCGGCGTGAGGAATAGCCTCAGGACACACCACGCGAGCGGCGCCATTCCGGCTGCTCACATGGTTGGTCCAGTCGATTCGAGGAACGTGAGGGAGGTGGCACCCGTGGAGATCTTCACCTGTGAGCGTCTGGCGGCGATGCCGTCTGTCCACGCTCCGCTGTCGACTGTCCGGGTGGCCCTTGCGGCTGCACGACCGTCGGTTCCGCAGGTGCACCAGGTTCAGGCCGAGCTGAACCCGACTGTCGCACCCACCGGAGTCGAGGGGACCAGTGGCTTCACGGGCATGGCCATCCAGGGCGCCAAGAAGCGCACGGATGTCCGCGGCGTTCCACCTCGAGGTAGACCGGTCTGACCAACAGACACCGGCTCACCTTGAGGCCGCGGAACCCGCTTACCGGGATCCGCGGCCTTAGTTTTTTTGCCCCGCCGTAAGTACGTCGGAATGCGATCCACGAGATCGAAGTGAGAGAGAGGTGACCGGGAGATGAGTCTGGCGTTGGCCCCCCTCGACGTGAGCGTCGAGATGGAGGCGAACCTGCCCTGCCGGAAGTTCGACCCCGACCTGTGGTTCTCCGACTCGCCTGCCGAGCTCGAGCTGGCCAAGTCGCTCTGCGGGGACTGCCCGCTGCGCGTCGAGTGCCTGGCCGGGGCGGTGGAGCGAGCGGAGCCGTGGGGCGTCTGGGGCGGCGAGATCTTCGAGCGTGGCGCGGTTGTTCCGCGTAAGCGGCCCCGTGGCCGTCCGCGTAAGGAAGACGTCGCTCGTGACGTCGAGCTTCGGGTCGAGGCCGAGGCGCGTCTGGCGGCCAGTGGGCTGTCCGAGGTGCGTGGCGCGGTCCGGCTGGCAGCCTGACATGTTCCCGACCCGTACCAACTACGCCGGTGACACACCGGCAGTGAGTGAGAAAACGATGTTGAACGTCCCGTCTGGAGCCTTCGAGATGCAACTACTCCACCAAGCGTTGTCCCGGGCTCGAATGCGCCGGCCTCAGGCCGGTCGCACCACCACGAGCACTGAGGCAACCCGTTCCGCCCGTACCGTCGCCATGAACAGCCGCAACCAGGCGGCTCGCGAACTGGGCGTTCTCTAGTACCACCCCATGCAGAAGGGCGGGTGCCGACCGGCACCCGCCCTTCTTGGCGTCGTCAGGCGACCGGGGCGAAGCCGGGCAGCCAGCGCTCCAGGATGCTGCGATACGGCGCCTTCGCCTCCAACTGGCAGAGCACCCCGATCGACCCGAGCGTCACCCGGTGGATCAGCAGGTACGACGGCGGCAGGTTGAGCTGCCTGCTCAGCTGGTACGTGGGGGAGCGGGGGCTCGCCAGCCGGCCCGCCTCCGCCCTCAGCCAGGCCCGGGTGAACCGGAAGCCGTCTGCCGCGATGGGCTCCAGCATCGGACGGATGAAGTCGAGCACCCCCTCGGCGTCGATCTCCTCGGCGGAGCCGATGAACCCCTCTGACCGCAGCCCCGCCACCACCTCGTCGGCGTCGCCGCGCAGGGCCATCGCGGCGATGCGACCGATCGGCGCCGGCGTGCCCTCCGGCATCCGGGCCACCGCACCGAAATCGATCACCCCGAGTCGGCCGTCGGGCAGCAGCCGGAAGTTTCCCGGGTGCGGGTCGGCGTGCAGCAGCCCGGCCCGCTGTGGCGCGGAGAGGTGGAGGGTGGCCATCAACCGGCCCGCCTCGTCCCGATCCTCCTCGGTGCCCTCGCGGATGATGTCGGCCAGCGGGGTGCCTGTCACCCATTCGGTGACCAGCACCCGGGGCGCCGCGTTGACCACCTCCGGGATGTAGATCTCCGGATCGCCGGCGTACGCGGCCGCGAAGGCACGCTGCGACTCGGCCTCCAGCTCGTAGTCCAGTTCCTCGGTGATCCGCTCGCGCAACTCGACCAGGAGCGGCTTGACGTCCAGACCGGGCTGGATGGCCCGGAACATCCCGCCGAGGCGGGAGAGCTGCTTGAGATCGCTGAGCAGCGCGTCGCCGGCGCCCGGATACTGGATCTTGACGGCCACGTCGCGGCTGTTCGGCGCGCCCGATTCGTTGAACCCCGGCTCCCGCCACCGTGCCCGGTGCACCTGGCCGATGCTGGCGGCGGCGGCCGGGGTGTCGTTGAACTCGACGAACCGGTCCCGCCAGTCAGGGCCGAGCTGCTCGGCCAGCACCTTGTGCACGCTGGCGGCCGGCAGCGGTGGCGCCGCCTCCTGGAGCTTCGTGAGCGCCTGCCGGTACGGTGCGGCGATCTCCTCCGGCAACGCCGCCTCGAAGACCGACAGCGCCTGGCCGAACTTCATCGCCCCGCCCTTGAGCTGGCCCAGCACGCTGAACAGCTGCTCGGCGGTGCGCTGCTGGATCTCTGCGGAGATCACGTCGGAGGCGAGCCCGGTGACGCGCTTTCCCATGCCGAGAACGGTCCGGCCGGCGAAGCCGAGCGGTAGGGCGGCGAGCTTGGCGGTGCGGGACACGGCGCGGCGCGGGATGTCGGTCACCCGGTCATTGTTACCGACCGAAGGGCTCCGCTGCTGCTCTGCGGCCGGGCTGGTGCGGACGCTCGGCCCTGCGAACACCCACACGCCGGGTGTGGCGGCCAGCCCCGACGACGAAAACGGCCCGCACAGGTGATCTCCATGGCTCCGCCCAGCGTCTCCGGCTGACCGCCGTCGAGCTGCGTCAGTGCCTCGGCCAGCGCGTACCCGGTGGCTGCGAGCAGTGTGCCGGTCGCACCGGCGGCCACCGGGTCGGCGGCGGCGAGTTGGGCGGCGAGCCGCGGCCAGTCCGGGTCGCGGTCGGCCCGGTGCAGCTCGACGCAGTGCAGGCAGGGTCCGGCGGGCGGGCGGACCAGCGGCCCGATGACCGGTACGCCCTCGCGCAGGGTGATCAGCAGATGCGGCTGCCGGCGCTGGGCGAGACCGGCGGCGAGCAGCGCGGGCGGTCGGTCGGTGCCGAGCTGGATCACCAGGTCCACCCGGCCGGCCCGGCCCGGGTGGGTGCCGGTGCCCGGCGCGACGCGCTTGACGGCGGCCCGCACCGCCGGTGCGAGCGGGTGGCCCAGCTCGGTGGCGGGGATGCCCGTGCCAACCAGGTCGACGGCACGCACCGGGCCGGTGAGCTGGGGGATGACCTGCCCGACGCCGGACTGGGCCAACGCCACCGCCAGCGGCCCGCCGAGCGGCCCGCCGCCGGTGAGCAGGACTCGGGCGGCCCGCCGCCGCCGCAGAACCTGCGCGGGGGTGCCGGGCAGTCGAGCACCGGCCAGGGCCAGCGCGCCGGCCTCCGCCGCGAGCCGGGCACGGACCGGGCCAGCCAGGTCGCGGGGGAGCAGGCTGTGCGCGGGCACCAGCAGGCCGGCCGTACGCAGGGCGTCGAGCAGAGTACGTGCATCGTCGGCAGCGACCCGGGCGGTGGCCGCCTGGGCCAGCACGGCCCGCTCGCTGCGGGTGCCGTCGAGCAGGTCGAGCAGATGGGCGGCGCGCGGGTTGGCCAACTCCAGCAGCACGGCGGGCCCGGGACCGACGCCGAGTTGGAGGGTGTGCCGATCTCGCCAGAGCCGGTTGAGGCCGGGTAGCAGCGTGGGGCGGGGCAGTACGGTGCGGCTCATGGTTACGAATCGTGACCACAACTTCGCGTTCGGTCGATCGTTGTCCACAGGCGGCCGGGGCCCTGTCCAGGGTTGTCCACAGGATTCGGCGGGTTTTCCACAGCCTGCCGGTGCGGGTGTCGGTCACCCGACAAACCGTCGACCGCCCGCCCCGATGTCCCTGAACGGCAACGGGGCGGGATGGCCACGGCCACCCCGCCCCCGCCACCCGTACGGGTCAGACCTTGGCCTTGCCCAGGATGCGGTTCACTGTTGTTCCGCATACCGGACACTTGCCCTTGGCCATGTTCATTCCGGTCTTCGAAACCTCGACGTGCCCCTCGAAGTCCCGCTTCTCCTTGCACTTCACGCAGTAACCGTTGTAGGTCGTCTGGGCCT
Organism: Micromonospora sp. NBC_01638; assembly: GCF_045209745.1. Lineage (NCBI taxonomy): Bacteria > Bacillati > Actinomycetota > Actinomycetes > Micromonosporales > Micromonosporaceae > Micromonospora > Micromonospora sp. NBC_01638. The sequence goes on along the minus strand of NZ_CP109273.1, from coordinate 1,267,145 downwards.
GGTCGGCCACGGTGCCCTCCTCGTCTCGTCCGCCGGTCGATGCCGTCCCGGCGGGGGCCCGGCGGCGGGCCACACGGGGCACCGGCGCTGGGTCTCACTCCACGGCCACCTGCGTGACCGCTGGTTCGCGGACCCTACCCAGGTCTGGGTAGTTCCATGTCAGCTGTGCATCGACACTGTGAGCAAGTCGACGTCGAGAGTGTGCACGGCGAAATAGGTCGGATAAGTCAGTTTGGCGGGGACACGCCGACCAAAGCCCCACAGCCACCCGTGCGGGTGCCCCCGCGGCAGCACCGGGACGGTGATCACCTACGGTGGAGAGGTGCCGCGTACGCGCGCCATCGGTGTTCACGAAGGGTGACGAGATGGCGTGATGGCGTTGCGGTCAAGAAATTTTCGGGACGCCTGGCGACCAATCACCATTTTCTGGGCGCGTGTCGTGCGGTTGACTCTTGCGGACCCCTGCTCAGTGGGCATTAGCTTTCCTTCGTGACACGTAGCCGAGGCTGCGCGGGCCAGTGATGGCGGGGACGCGCAAGCCGGTCGTCGAGGTACGGCGCAGCCAGCGCCGACGACGCACGGTGTCTGCCTACCGTGACGGTGAGCGAGTTGTCGTCCTCATCCCCGACCAGTTCTCCCGTGCCGAGGAGAGCGAGTGGGTCGACCGGATGCTCGCCCGACTCGCCGCCCGGGAGGGGCGACTCGCCCGCTCCGACGCCGAGCTGCTGGCCCGAGCCACCCGGCTCATCGACCTCTACCTCCCCGGGTACGCCACGAAGGCGGTGCCGGCCAGCGTCCGATGGGTCACCAACCAGAACGGCCGGTGGGGCTCCTGCACGCCCGCCGACCGCAGCATCCGGATCTCGCACCGTGTTCAGGAGATGCCCGACTGGGTGATCGACTACGTGCTGCTGCACGAGTTGGCGCACCTCATCGTGCCCAGCCACAACGCCCAGTTCTGGGCGTTGGTCGGCCGCTACCCCAAGGCGGAACGCGCCCGCGGCTACCTCGAAGGCGTTGCGGCCGCCTCCGGTGCCCCACTCCCCAGCTGACCCCGGCCGATGCCCGCCCGGCCCGGGTGGTCCGCGCCGATCACGGCGCGGGCTCGGCGGGGTCGGGTCGAGGTCGGGGTGCGCGCTAGGGTCGGGGTGTGGCACGACGGATGGTGGTGGCGTTGCTCGGGCCGGTCCACTGGTCGCCGCCCGGCGTCAACCGGGCGGAGTGGCGGGCGGCTCTCGCAGAAGACGTCATCGACCTGCTCGCCACACTCAACGAGGTGGAGGTCGCGGTCGCGGTGACCCCGGCCGATCGTGCTCTGGCCGACGCCCTGGTATGGCCCGGAACGGCCGTGTACGAGGTGGCCGAGCCGACGCCGAACGCCGTGTTCGCCGCGTTGGAGGGCTACGACCAGGCTGCGGTGCTGGTCGGCGACGTGCCTGACCTGCCCGCACTGACCGTCGGCAAGCTGCTGCGCCCGCTCACCACCCGACCGGTCGCGGTGGCTCCGGTAGATGGCGGCCCGGGCCTGCTCGGGGTGGCTGTGCGACTGCCCGTGCCGGGCTGGTTACCTCCGCTGGACCTGGACACGGCGACGCCGGCTGACGCGCGTTCCGGCGCCCCTCGACCAGGGGACGTGGCGGTGACCACCGGCTGGCGAAGGCTGCGCGGCCCGGCTGACCTGGCGACGCTGGACCCGGCCTTCGAGGGGTGGGAAGCGACCCGCGCCCTTCTTTCGGGCTCGGGCCGACCCGCCTGAGCGGCGAGCCCGCCTGACCAGCCAGCCCTGTCTGACGAGGGCCACCTGCGCTCCGGGTGCCCGCCGTCGTTCAGTGCGGGCACCCCCGGGCGCTGCGTTGGTGTCAGGGCTTGGCGCCGCCCTCGCCGTCGGTCTCGTCGGGCTGGCCCGGGGCCTTCTCCTGGGCACCGCCGGGAGCGCTGAAGTCGAAGCTGTCCAGCTCGCTCAGGTCCATGTCGTTCATTGCGAAGGCGACCGGGTCGGCGAAGTCGTCGTCCGACGGGAGCAGGTCCGGATGGCCCCAGACGGCGTCGCGGCCTTCGATGCCGCGGTGCTCGGTGAGCGCGGCCCAGAGCGCTGCGGCCTCGCGCAGTCGGCGCGGGCGCAGCTCCAGGCCGACCAGCGCGGCGAAGGTCTGCTCGGCGGGACCGCCGGCCGCCCGGCGGCGGCGGAACGCCTCGCCCAACCGGACGACGTTGGGCAGCCGGTCGCTGGCGGCGTTGTCCACGACGTGGCACACCCAGCCCTCGACCAGGGCGAGTGCGGTCTCCAGTCGGGCCAGCGAGGCCTTCTGCGCCGGGCTGTCCTCCGGGGTGAAGATGCCCTCCAGGGCGATCGCCTGCATCGACTCCGGGTCGCTCGGGTCGACTCGGCCCATCGCCTCCTCGATCGCATCCCGGTTGACCCGGATGCCCGACGCGTACATCTCGACCGCGGTGAGCACATGCCCACGCAGCCACGGGACGTGCTGGAACAGCCGCTGGTGGGCGGCCTCGCGCAGCGCCACGTAGAGGCGGACCTCATCCTCGGGAAGCTCGAGGCCCTCGCCGTACGCCCGGATGTTGGCCGGGATCAGCGCGGCCGTGCCGGCCGGGCCGAGCGGCAGCCCGATGTCGCCGGCGGAGAGCACCTCCGCGGCGAGCGACCCGAGGGCCTGGCCCAGCTGACCGCCGAAGAGCGCGCCACCGAGGGTGGCCACCATCGACTGCATCGGGCCGAGTTGGGCGCGCGCCTCCGGCGGCACCAGGTCGCCCATCGCGCCGACCATCCGGCTGGCGATCGGGTCGCAGAGCTTGCGCCACACGTCCAGCGTCTTGAAGATCCACTCATTGCGGTTCCAGGCGACCGGGGACTGGATGCCCGACGGCCACGCCGAGGCCGGCTCCAGCCACAGGTCGGCCAGGCGCAGCGCCTCCTCGACCGCGTTGCGCTCATACGGTGACACCGCCGGGTCGCCGGCGGCCGCGAGCTGGCTGGCTGCCACCTGCCGGGCCAGGTCCCAGTTGACCGGCCCGCTGCCCGGTGCGGAGAGCAGATGCTGCAACTGCGACATGAACTGCTGCATCTGCGCGGGATCGTTGGGGTCTGGTGGCTGCCCACCCGGAAGCGCGAAACCGAACGGAATATCAGGCACGACGTCTACGGTACGCGGGACGCGCCCCAGGTCGCCGCCGCTGGCGTTGCGCTGAGGGCGAAGTCGCGCGGCGCATCCGGCAGGAGACACCCAGCCGGTCGGTACGCTCTGCGGCATGAGACGTCGTGGCCTGACGGTCCTGCTCGGTGCCCTGTTCACCGCCCTGCTGAGCATCGGGGTGCTCCGGGTGCCGATCCCGTACGTGGTGCTCGGTCCGGGTCCGACGGTCAACACCCTCGGTACGGCCGACGGGAAGGAGGTCATCCAGGTCTCCGGACGGGAGACCTCGACCTCCGCCGGCCAGTTGCGGCTGACCACGGTAGGGGTGCAGCCCACGGTGCGGCTGCGTGGGGCGATCGCGGGCTGGTTCTCCGACGATGAGGCGGTGGTGCCGCGTGAGCTGGTCTACCCGCCCGGAGAGTCGACGCAGCAGGTCGAGCAGCGCAACGCGGAGGACTTCAAGGCGTCGCAGACCAGCGCGGAGACCGCCGCGCTGCGGGAGCTGGGCTTTCCGGTGCAGGTGGTGATCAAGACGGTGGCCGGGGATGGTCCGGCCGCCGGGGCGCTGAAGGCTGGCGACGTGATCACCTCGGTCGACGGTCAGCCGGTGCCGGCGGCCGCGAAGGTCACCGAGCTCATCCGGGCCAAGCCGGTCGGCACGGCGTTGGCCATCGGCTACACCCGAGACGGCGTGCCGGCCACCGCGACGGTGACAAGCCGGGAGCAGGACGGCCGACCGCGGATCGGCGTCGAGATCGATCAGCAGCAGCCGCACCCGTTCACGCTCGGCATCGACCTGGAGGACATCGGTGGGCCGAGCGCCGGCCTGATGTTCGCCCTGGGGATCGTGGACAAACTGACCCCGGCCGACCTCACCGGCGGCCTCGTCATCGCCGGCACCGGCACCATCGACGACGAGGGCACCGTCGGCCCGATCGGCGGGATCGCCCAGAAGCTGGTCGGCGCGAAGCGCGCCGGCGCCAAGGTCTTCCTGGTGCCGGCGGACAACTGCGCCGAGGCGGTCCGCAACCCGCAGCCCGACCTGCCGCTGTTGCGGGTGGGTTCGTTGGACGAGGCGATGACTGCTCTGGAGAGGGTGCGCGAGGGCGGCCAGCCGGTTCGCTGCTGACTGGTGTGACCGTGCCCCGACACATTTAGAAACACCCCGTACTCTTGGGTGCCTGGTCGGAGCCGATCATATCGAGCGTGCGGAGCCAACAGTGGTAATGCGTAGCAACAGCCCCCTTCCGAGGATGAGCCGGCGCGGGCGCGTCACCATCGCTGTCCTGGTCGGGGTGTTCGTGCTCTTCACCCTGCTCGGCTGGGGTGTCCAGGCGTGGACCGACTGGCTGTGGTTCGACGAGGTTCGCTACACCGAGGTCTTCACCGGTGTCCTGCTCACCCGGCTGGTGCTCTTCCTCGCCGTCGGTCTCGGCATGGCGGTGATCGTCGGTGGCAACCTGTGGCTGGCTTACCGGTTGCGCCCGCGGCTGCGTCCGCACTCGGTGGAGCAGGCGACCCTGGAGCGCTACCGGATGGCGCTCGGCCCGCGACTCGGCACCTGGATCTTGCTGACCGCCGCGGTGGTCGGGCTCTTCGCCGGCCTCTCCGCGCAGAACCGGTGGAACCAGTGGCTGCTCTTCCGCAACGGCGGTGACTTCGGGATCAAGGACCCGGAGTTCGGGGTGGACATCGGCTTCTACGTCTTCCAACTGCCGTTCTGGCGTTACCTGCTCGGGGTCGCCTTCACCGCGGTGGTGCTGGCGGTGATCGGTGCGCTCGCGGTGCACTACCTCTTCGGCGGGGTTCGCCTGCAGGGCATCGGGGACCGGATGAGCAACGCGGCCCGAGCGCACCTGAGCAGCCTGGTCGCGGTCTTCGTGCTGTTGAAGGCCATGGCGTACGTGCTGGACCGGCGCGCGATGTTGCTGGAGTACAACGAGGGCGCCAAGTTGTACGGCGCCGGCTACGCCGACGTCAACGCGCTGCTGCCGGCGAAGGAGATCCTGGCCTACATCTCGATCGTGGTGGCGATCGCGATCATCGTGTTCTCCAACGCCTGGATGCGGAACCTGGTCTGGCCGGGGATCTCGCTGGCACTGCTCGGCGTGTCCGCGGTGGCCATCGGCGGCATCTACCCCTGGGCGGTGCAGACCTTCGAGGTCAAGCCGAGCGCCAAGGACAAGGAAGCGCCGTACATCCAACGCAGCATCGACGCGACGCGTGCGGCGTTCGGGTTGGCGGCCACCGAGACGACCCCGTACGCGGCGAACAACCTCACCCCACCAGCGAACCTGGCCACCGACACCTCGGTGGTGTCGAACGTACGGCTGCTCGACCCGCAGCTGGTCAGCGAGACGTACACCCAGCTCCAGCAGGTGCGTGGCTTCTACGACTTCGGCCCCAAGCTCGACATCGACCGGTACGGGGTGAACGGGAACGTCTCCGACTACGTGGTCGGCGTCCGGGAGATCAACTATGGCGAGCTGACCGACCAGCAGAACACCTGGATCAACCGGCACACCGTCTACACCCACGGGTTCGGGCTGGTGGCCGCCCCGGCCAACCAGGTGGTCTGCGGCGGGCAGCCGTTCTTCGTCTCCGGCTTCCTCGGCGAGAAGACCCAGGAGGCGTGCTCCTCGCAGACCGAGCAGATCCCGGCCAAGCAGCCGCGCATCTACTACGGCGAGCGGATGGCAGCGGACGACTACGCGATCGTCGGTCAGGCCGACCCGAACAAGAAGGCCGAGTTCGACCGGCCGGTCGGTGAGGGTGGCGGCGAGTCCTACACCTACACCGGTGAGGGGGGCGTCGAGATCGGCTCCTTCGCCCGGCGGCTGCTGTACGCCATCAAGGAGCAGGAGTCGAACTTCCTGCTCTCCGAGGCGGTCAACAAGGACTCCAAGCTGCTGTACGTGCGCAACCCACGGGACCGGGTGGAGAAGGTCGCGCCGTTCCTCACCCTGGACGGCGACCCGTACCCGGCGGTCGTCGACGGTCGGGTGCAGTGGATCGTCGACGGCTACACCACGGCGGCCACCTACCCGTACGCCGAGCGGGTCAACCTGCAGACCGAGACCACCGACGAGCTGACCAACCGGGGCACCTTCCAGTTGGCCCGGGAGAACGTCAACTACATGCGCAACTCGGTGAAGGCCACCGTCGACGCGTACGACGGCACCGTGAAGCTCTACGAGTACGACGACACCGACCCGGTGCTCAAGGCGTGGAACAAGGCATTCGGCGGCACCCTGATCCTGCCGAAGGCGGATATTCCGGGCGAGCTGACCGAGCACCTGCGCTACCCGGCGGACATGTTCAAGGTGCAGCGCAACCTGCTGACCAAGTTCCACGTGACCGACCCGGGTGACTTCTACTCCGCACAGGACTTCTGGCAGGTGCCCAACGTGCCGGACGCTCCGGACAGCGGCCAGAAGCAGCCTCCGTACTACCTGTTCACCCAGTTCCCGGGGCAGGAGAGCCCTCGGTTCCAGCTCACCTCCGCGGTCACCCCCAACGGTCGGCAGAACCTCGCCGCGTTGATCTCCGGGTCCTACATCGACGGGAAGCCCCGGCTGGAGGTGCTGGATTTGCCGGATCAGACCCGGATCTCCGGCCCCGTGCAGGTGCACCAGCAGATGACCAACAACGCCAACATCCGCCAGCAGCTCAACCTGCTCTCCAGCAACCAGGCGCAGGTGCAGTACGGCAACCTGCTGTCGTTGCCCTTCGCCGACGGGATGCTCTACGTCGAGCCGGTCTACGTGAAGAGCAACCAGCAGGACGCGTACCCGCTGTTGCAGAAGGTGCTGCTCTCCTACGGCGACGGTGGCTCCTTCGTGGCGCTCGCCGACAACATCAACGACGGCATCAAGCAGTTGGTCGAGCAGGGTAAGCGGGCCGGGCAGGGCACGTCGCCGCCTCCGACCACCGGGGGCAACCCGACGACCCCGACGACCCCGCCGACGCCGACGCCGAGCGCCGGCACCGGCAACCCGCCGCCGACCGGTGAACTGGCCATCGCCGCGGACCGGGTGCAGACCGCGATCGTCGAGGTCCGGGCCGCGCAGACGTCCGGCGACTTCGAGCGGTACGGTCGCGCGCTCAAGGCGCTGGATGAGGCCCTCACCGCGTTCCAGCAGGCGCAGCAGGCCGGCAACCCAGCCGGTACGCCCAGCGGTGGCCCGTCGCCGAGTGTCAGCCCGAGCGCTGGAGGCTGACCCGCCACCGCCGGGAGTTCAGCTCGGAGCCCCCGTCGTTGGACCAACCGGTCCTGATGGCGGGGGCTCCGCTGTGTCCGGGGTGTGTGCTGGCCTCGGGGGAGTACGGGGACGAGTCGGTGCTGTTCGAGATGCGGGCCCCGTACCCGGACGGGATGGGCACTGGCTCAACTGACAGCGGTCCAGGTCAGGGGTGTCGGCGGCAGCGGTACTGGAGTCGCTTTGCGGCGCCCCACGTCGGTGCGCTAGGGTTAACCAGTCGACGCGGGGTGGAGCAGCTCGGTAGCTCGCTGGGCTCATAACCCAGAGGTCGCAGGTTCAAATCCTGTCCCCGCTACGAGAGAAACATCAGTTCGAAAAGCCCGCCTCCGGTTTTCCGGAGGCGGGCTTTTCGACGTTGTCGGGTACGGGCGTTGGCGAGGTTTGGTGCAACGCCGTTGCCACGGTGGATCGGCAGCGCGCACGCACGGACGCACCTGGTGTTGCCACGCCGATCCCCGCCCTAACGCAACGGTGTTGAGGTTTGGTGACCCCACTGATCATGCCCGAACGGGATGGGTTAGTCTTAACCAGTCGACGCGGGGTGGAGCAGCTCGGTAGCTCGCTGGGCTCATAACCCAGAGGTCGCAGGTTCAAATCCTGTCCCCGCTACAACTGGAAGTGGTAAAGCCCGGCCCCCCACAATGTGGGGGGCCGGGCCTTTTTGCTGCCCAGCCGGACGAGGGACCACGGAGGGGCCGGCGCCTCGGCGGTCACCCGGATGTGGACCACCATGCCGAGGTTGCGCCCTTCGGCGAGGATGGGCACATGTCTTCATTCGGTAAGTGGTGGGGCCGCCTCAGCGCGGTCCTCGGTGCGGTCGTACTGGCGGTCTTCGTGCCTGTCGCAGCATGGGCGTCCACGGGTACCGGCGAACTCGTGGTGGAGGCGGCCCGGCGGCGAGGCCGCAGCGGCTTCGGTGTCCTCCCGCTGCTCTGCTGCCTGGTGGTGGTCGCGATCATCGTGTTCCTGGTGCTGCGCCTGATGCGCAACCGCCGGGGCGGCCCGCCGCGCTGACCCGACAAGCCCCGTCCCACGCGGCCGGTCACCGGCGGCCGGCCGACGGCCGGCAGCCGGTGATCACTCCGCCAGGGCGGCGTTGGCCTGGGCGACGAAACGCGTGCTGGCCGCCCGGGTGCCGGCCCGCTTGACGCGGATGCTCTCCGCGGTGGTGACCAGCAGGGTGCGTACCTTGGCGTGCCCCTTCGGCGGTGGCGCCGGGGCCGGCCCGAGCTGGTCGGCGATGCTGGCGCTGAACGCGGCGGCGCGCTGCTGGGCCGGGTCGGTGATGCTGCCCTCGGTGTAGCGGCGGACCGGGACGCTGACGTTCAGACCGCGCTCGTGGCCGAGGGCGGTGCCGGCCTCGCCGTTCGTGGTCAGAAAATTGATCACGTCGGTGACGGTGTCCGGGTGGCGAGTGCCACGGAAGGCGGCCCAGTACATCGACGCCCGCGCCCACTGCGCGCCGGCCGGCCCTGGGAAGCCGGTCACACCCAGCTCGTCCTCGGTGAGCCGCTGCAGCTCCGGTAGCTGATGGGACCAGGCGAAGGACGTGGCGGTCAACCCGGTCACCACCGGTTGCCGGGCCAGTTCCCCGCTGTCGGCCTGCTCGACCAGCGCCGCGCCCGGTGTGGCCCGCCCCCTGCGGGCACGCTGCCACAACTCGAACCACGCGACCAGTTCCTCCGCACCGAAACCGAGCTGGCTGCCCCGGTAGAACTCGCCGCCCTGCGACCGCAGCCAGAGCCAGAGCGCCCGGTAGTCGCTGGACGCGTCCATGGTGCCGGCCACCTGACCGTCGCTGGCCTCGGTGACCTGTTCCGCCCAGGAGACGTACTCGGGCCAGGTCATTCCTCCGCGGGGCTCCGGCACGCGCAGCTCCTGCAGCAGGCTCCGGTTGAAGACCACGCTCGCGTGGGTCTGCCCGGCGGCCACCGCCATCATTCGCCCCTCCACCGTGCCGTAGCGGATCAGACCCTCCGGCAGGCCCCGCAGATCCAGGCGGTGGTCGGCGACCCGGTCGGTGAGGTCGAGGATGATCTGGCGCTGGGCGTACTCGGTCAGCTTGGCGTCGTCGATCTGGACCAGGTCAGGCACGTTCCCGCCGGCCGCCTGGGTGGCCAGCCGGTCGTAGTAGCCGTCAGCACCCTGCCAGGTGACCCGGAAGGTGACCCGGGGATTGCGATCCGAGTAGAGCCGCAGCGCCTTCTCGGTGAGCTCGGCCCGCTTGGTGCCGCCCCACCAGAAGACCGACAGCTCGACCGGCCCGTCCTGGGTTGATGTGGCGGAATTGTCGCTGCATCCCGCCAGCCCACCGGACGCGAGCAGGGGTGCACCGAGCAGCACACCGAGCAGTCGGCGCCGGCCCGGGTCGGCGCCGAGGCGGTCGATCGGGGGTCGAACAACGGACACGGGGGTCTCCTGGACCTGCGGGGGCGACGGTCGGACCATTCACGCAGGCAGCGCACGAAGGTGTCAACGTCCGTCCGGTCACCTCCGGCGTGGGTGGCCGCATCGGGCCTTCCGATGTCGCGTGGTGTACTAGGGCGCGTGGAACTTCTGCACTCGGGCAAGGTTCGGGACGTCTACGCCGACGGCGACGATCTGATCCTGGTGGCCTCGGACCGCATCTCGATCTATGACGTGGCGCTGCCGACGCCGATCCCGGACAAGGGTCGACTGCTCACCGCGCTCTCCCTCTGGTGGTTCGAGCAGCTCGCCGACCTGGTGCCGAACCACGTCATCTCGGCCACCGACGTGCCGGCCGAGTTCGTCGGCCGGGCGATCCGCTGCCAGCGGCTGGACATGGTCCCGATCGAGTGCGTTGCCCGGGGTTACCTCACCGGCGGCGGCCTGCGGGAGTACGAGCAGACCGGTGCGGTCTCCGGCGTGCCACTGCCCCGGGGGCTCGGCGAGGCGTCGATCCTGCCTGAGCCGATCTTCACGCCGTCGAGCAAGGCGCCGGCGGGCGAGCGCGACGAGCCGATCACGTACGCCGACGTGGTGGACAAGGTGGGCCAGGCCACCGCCGAGCGGCTGCGGCAGATCACCATCGACGTCTACCGGCGCGGCGCGGAGCTGGCCGCCGACCGGGGCATCCTGGTCGCCGATACCAAGATCGAGCTGGGTTGGGGGCCGGACGGCACGCTGGTGCTCGCCGACGAGCTGCTCACCTCCGACTCGTCGCGGTACTGGCCGGCCGAGTCGTACCAGCCGGGCCGGGTGCAGTTCTCCTACGACAAGCAGTACGTGCGGGACTGGGCCACCGGCAGCGGCTGGGACAAGCAGGGCCCGGCGCCGGACCTGCCGGCCGAGGTGATCGAAGCGACCCGGGCTCGCTACATCGACGTGTACGAGAAGCTCACCGGCAACCGCTGGAGCTGAGCCGGGTCACCCCACCCAGTCGAGGGTGCGCTGAACTGCCTTGCGCCAGTTGTGCAGCTCCCGGTCGCGCAACTCCGGGGCCATGGCCGGCTCCCACTGCGCGTCGGAGCGCCACTGCGCGCGCAGCGTGGCGAGGTCCGGCCAGAAGTCGACCGCCAGACCGGCCGCGTACGCGGCGCCCAGGCAGGTGGTCTCGGTGATCCGGGACCGGACCACCGGCACGTCGAGCACGTCGGCGAGGAACTGCATGAGCAGGCCGTTGGAGGTCATCCCGCCGTCCACCCGGAGCCGGTGCAGCGCCACGTCGGAGTCGGCGTTCATCGCGTCGACCACCTCGCGGGTCTGCCACGCCGACGCCTCCAGCGCCGCCCGCGCCAGGTGCCCCTTGGTGATGTAGCCGGTCAGGCCGGCGATCACGCCACGCGCGTCGCTGCGCCAGTGCGGGGCGAACAGCCCGGAGAACGCCGGCACCACGTAGCAGCCGCCGTTGTCGTCCACGGTGCGGGCCAGTTCCTCCACCTCTGCGGCGGTGGAGATCAACCCGAGGTTGTCCCGCAGCCACTGCACCAGCGAGCCGGTGACGGCGATCGCGCCCTCCAGGGCGTACGCCGGCGGTTGGTCCTTGATCCGGTAGGCGACCGTGGTGAGCAGGCCGTGCGCCGACGGGACCGGGCTGGCGCCGGTGTTGAGCAGCAGGAAGCTGCCGGTGCCGTAGGTGCACTTCGCCTCGCCCGGCTGGAAGCAGGTCTGCCCGAACAGGGCGGCCTGCTGGTCGCCGAGGGCGCTGGCTACCGGCACCCCGGCGAGCACGCCGGTGGCGTGGCCGTACACCTCGGCGGAGCAGCGGATCTCCGGCAGCATCGCGGCCGGCACGCCCATCGCGTCCAGCAGCTCCGGGTCCCAGTCGAGCGTCGTGAGGTCCATCAGCATGGTCCGGCTGGCGTTGGTCACGTCGGTGACGTGCTCGCCGGTCAGCTTCCAGATCAGCCAGCTGTCCATGGTGCCGAAGAGCACCTCGCCGCGCTCGGCGCGCTCGCGCAGCCCGTCGACCTCGTCCAGCAGCCAGCGCAGCTTCGGCCCGGCGAAGTAGGTGGCCAGCGGCAGGCCGGTGCGGGACCGGAACCGCTCCTCGCCGTACGCCGATGCCAGCTCGCGCAGTAGCGGGCCGGTCCGGGTGTCCTGCCAGACGATGGCGTTGGCCACCGGGCGGCCGGTGGCCCGGTCCCAGACGACGGTCGTCTCCCGCTGGTTGGTGATGCCGACGGCGGCCAGCCCGGCCGCGTCGGTGCCGGCGGCCCGCAGCGCCTCGGAGACCACCTGTTGGACGTTGTTCCAGATCTCTTCGGCGTCGTGTTCCACCCAGCCGGGTCGGGGGAAGATCTGCCGGTGTTCGCGCTGGGCCGCGGCGACGATCTCCCCGGCCCGATCGAAGACGATGCACCGGGAGGAGGTGGTGCCCTGGTCGATGGCAGCGACGTACTGGGGGGTCACCCGCAGCACCGTACCCGGGTCGGCGGCGCGCTGCGACCTGCGTCACGGCCGGATGCGGGCCGCTGTCGTCCGCCGTCGGCCGCTTCGCCTACGATGTGCGAACGTGCGTGACATCGCCGTTTTCAGCGGAACTGCCCATCCCGAACTGGCTGCCGAGATCTGTGCTCACCTGGGGGTGCCGTTGCATCCGGTGCGGGTGTCCCGGTTCGCCAATGACTGCTTGGAAGTGCAGTTGCAGGCCAACTGCCGGGAGCGGGACGTCTTCCTGATCCAGCCGTTGGTGCCGCCGGTGCAGGAGCACCTGGTCGAGCTGCTGCTGATGATCGACGCCGCCCGAGGTGCGTCCGCCGGCCGGATCACGGTGGTGTTGCCGCACTACGCGTACGCCCGTTCGGACAAGAAGGACGCGCCGCGGATCTCGATTGGCGCCCGGCTCGTCGCCGATCTGCTCACGTCGGCCGGGGCGGACCGGGTGCTCGCGATGACCCTGCACTCGCCGCAGGTGCACGGCTTCTTCAGCGTCCCCGTGGATCACCTGCACGCGCTGCGTGAGCTGGCCACCCACTTCCGCCGCTACGACCTCAGCAACACCGTGGTGGTCTCACCCGACCTGGGCAATGCCAAGGAGGCGGCGGCCTTCGCCCGGCTGCTCGGCACGCCGGTCGCGGCCGGGGCGAAGCAGCGGTTCAGCGACGACCTCGTCAAGATCAGCGCGGTGATCGGCGAGGTGACCGACAGGGACGTCATCGTGCTGGACGACGAGATCGCCAAGGGCAGCACGGTGGTCGAGTTGATGGAGCATCTGCGTGGTCTGAAGGTCCGGTCGATCCGGATCGCCTGCACGCACGGCCTCTTCTCCGGCGATGCGTTGCAGCGGCTCAGTGACCAGGACGGCGTCCTGGAGATCGTCTGCACCAACACGGTGCCCATCCCGGCCGCCAAGCGGGCCCCCAGGTTGCAGGTCCTGTCGGTGGCCCCCGCCCTGGCCGAAGCCATGCGCCGGATCCACAACGGGGAATCCGTCTCCGCGCTGTTCGCCTGAGCCGCGCAGCCGTACGACGCGGACACGGGGATCAGTGCGGGGTGCGGTTGTGGCTGGAGAGGCCGGTGGTGACGCGGACGGTGGTGCCAGCGGTGCCGGTGCTGACCTCCATGTTGTCGGTCAGCTCGCGGGCCAGCCAGAGGCCCCAGCCGCCCGCGGTGTCCGGAGCCGGCCGACTGCGGTCGCCCAGCCGCTGCTGGCTGATCCCGTGCCCGTGGTCGGCGACCTCGCAGACCAGCAGGCCCGACTCCTGCCAGAGCCGCAGCCACCCGCGCCCACCGCCGTGCCGCACGGCGTTGGTGATCAACTCGTTGATCGCGAGCACGAAGTCGTCCAGCCGTTGACCGTGGAGACCGGAGGCATGCGCGCAGGAGGTGACCGAGTGTCGAATCTCGGTCACCTGAGCCTGGTCGAAGGCGTCGGCGATCAGGAGGGCAGGTTCGATGGGCACAACCGTACGCGGTGCGTGCGGATCTGCGTTCGTCATGGGCCCGTCCCGGCGGCAAATCTCGGAGTATTTCGCGGCTTTTCCACCGTACGTCAGGGTTTCCCGAACCGCACTCGCTGCTCGCCGCGCGGCTGGCCCGGCTGTGGCATCCTGACCGCCATGCCGTCGCCGTCAGGTGGACTCGAAGTGCCGCTGTGGCGTGCGCTCACGGTGTTCAGGTTGGCATCCCTGGCATACGTCTGCGCCCTCGCGGTGCGTGACGCCGACCGGTACGCCCACCCGTACGCCGTCGGTGTCCTGATCCTGGTGATGATCGTCTGGACCGGGACGACCGTGATCGGGTACGCCCGGCCGGCCCGGCGGCGCTGGCCACTGCTGCTGGCCGACCTCGGGGTGGTGCTGGCCGTCGTACTGGCCACCCCGTGGGTGGTCGGTCGGGCCGCGCTGGCCACCGGCGTACCCACCATGGGGGTGGCCTGGATGGCCGGCCCGGTGCTGGCCTGGGCAGTCTCCGGCGGCCGTCGGCGGGGCACTGTCGCCGCGCTGCTGGTCGCCGGCGCGGACCTGGCCACCCGGCAGCGGATCGGCGAGTCCTCGTTCACCGGGGTGATCCTGATGCTGCTCGCCGGAGTGGTGGTCGGGCACGTGGCCCGGCTCGCGGCAACCGCCGAGGAACGGCTGCAACGCGCGGTGGAGTTGGAGGCTGCCACCCGGGAGCGGGAGCGGCTGGCCCGGGGCATTCACGACTCGGTGCTCCAGGTGCTGGCGCTGGTGCAGCGGCGTGGCGTGGACCTGCCCGGCGAGGCCGGCGAGCTGGCCCGGCTGGCCGGCGAGCAGGAGGCCGCCTTACGGGCGCTGATCGCCGACGCCGGCCCGGCTGCTGCCGTGATCCCGGACAGCCCCGAGGCCGCCGCGGTGGACCTGCGGACCCTGCTCGGCCGGTACGCCTCGTCGGCGGTGGCGCTCTCCGCCCCGGCCACCCCCGTGCCGCTGCCCCGGCGGGTGGCCGGAGAGTTGGCCGCCGCGACCGGCGCGGCCCTGGACAACGTGGGGCGGCATGCCGGCGGGCGGGCCTGGGTGCTGATCGAGGATGAGGGGGCGACGGTGACCGTGTCGATCCGCGACGAGGGGCCGGGCATTCCCGACGGCCGGCTCGCCGAGGCGGCCGCCCAGGGCCGGCTCGGCGTGACCCAGTCGATCCGGGGGCGAGTGGTCGACCTGGGCGGGACGGTGCGGATCGTGTCGGCGCCCGAAGCCGGCACCGAGATCGAGCTGACCGTGCCGAGGGCGCAGCGGTGAACCTGACCCGGGTGATGGTGGTCGACGACCATCCGATGTGGCGCGAGGGTGTGGCCCGCGACCTGACCGAGGCCGGATTCCTGGTCGTGGCGACAAGTGGCGAGGGGCGACAGGCCATCCGGGTGGCCGCCGCCGCCCGGCCCGACGTGGTCGTCCTCGACCTGCAACTACCGGACATCTCCGGCGTGGAGGTGATCCTTGGGCTGCGCGCGGCACTGCCCGACGTGCGGGTGCTGATGCTCAGCGCCAGCGGCGAACAGCAGAGCGTGCTGGACGCGGTCAAGGCGGGGGCCACCGGTTACCTGGTGAAGTCGACCGCGCCCGCCGAGTTTCTCGAGGCGGTTCGCCGTACCGCGGCCGGCGACGCGATCTTCACCCCCGGCCTGGCCGGGCTCGTTCTCGGTGAGTACCGCCGGCTGGCCGCCGGGCCGGGGCCGGGGGCCGACCCGGCCGGCAGCGCGGAGCCCGCGACGCCCCAGCTCACCGACCGGGAGACGGAGGTGCTGCGGCTGGTCGCGAAGGGGATGTCGTACAAGCAGATCGCGCAGCGGCTCGGGCTGTCGCACCGCACCGTGCAGAATCATGTGCAGAACACCCTGGGCAAGCTGCAACTGCACAACCGGGTCGAGCTGACCCGGTACGCCATCGAACGCGGCCTCGACGACTGACAGCCTCAGACCGAGCGCGGCGGCTCCGTCTCGTGGATGGCCAACTCTTCGGCGGTCGCCCCGCCGCCGGCCGCTCCGGCGTCGTAGGCCACCGAGTTGGTCTCCTGGTCGGTGTGTGCCCCCTCGTCCGGCTCCACCAGCCGGCCCACCGTGGCGTCGGCCACCGTGCCGAGCTGACCGTGGTCATAGAGGGAGACCGGCGAGTTCGGGTCCGAGGTGGGCCCCGGGTCCATCACGTCGGCGTCCAGCTGGGCCTCCGCCGCGGCTTCCAGGTTGTCCGCCTCGAAGGCGATCTGCGGGTCGATCGTTCCAGCCAGCGGGTCGTCCGCCGGGCGCTCGTAGACCTCTCGGTCGAGCTTGTAGTCCAACGACTCGCCGTCGAGTTGCTCCTCGGCGGTCGTCCCGAACCGGTCCACCGCGACCGGCGTCCGGTCGCCGGGCAGTTGGCCCGGGTCCGGGCCGTCCGCCTCGCGCCCGGTGCGCACGTCGTCGTTGGCGGTCGAGTCGTCATCGGCGGTGTCGGGCAGCCCTTGCGCCTCGGTGTCGGACACGGGGGTCGGGAACTCGTTGTCGCGCATGTCTGATCACTACCCGCTGCCCTCCCGCCATAACCGGACCACCGTCGTCCGTGCCACGGCGAAACCGGCACCGGAGGCGAAATGCCCCGTCAGCCGAGGGCAGCGGCCTCGTCGTCCGGGTGCAGCACGCACCAGACGACCTTGCCGTCCGGTACGACGCTGCTGCCCCAGCGACGGGCCATCGTGTCGATCAGCAGCAGACCCCGGCCACCGGCCCGGGTCGGCGGAGCCAACCCGGCGAACGTCGGCCGGAGCGGGGAGTGGTCGCGGACCGCCAGGTGCAGGGTGCTGTCCTGGGGTGCCAGCCGCACCGTCATCGGGGTCCGGGCGTGCGCGACCACGTTGTTGACCATCTCGGTGATCGCTATGCAGGCCGGGTCGGTGAGCGTCGGCATGCCCCAGTGTTGGCAACCGGTGGTGACCAGCTCCCGGGCCTGCCGGGCAGCGCCCACGGTCGGGGCCAGTTCCGCGGTGAGCACCGCCGCCAGCGGTGCCGCCGCGATCGCGGCCAGCGCGCCGTCCACGGTCGGCCAGGCCAGCACTCCAGCGTCCGCGTGGTCGGGCCCGTCGACCGTCGGGTCACACAGCAGCAGGTCCGCGGCGGGCCAGTCGGCGACCTCCCGGCGAACCTCGGCGAAGACGTCCCGCCCAGCCGCGTCAGCGACCCGCAGCCCGGTCACGTCGGCGACCACCGGACCGGGTCGGTCGCAGAGTCGGGCGAGCAGCGCGCCGCGGACCGCCTCGGCTCCGGCGGCATCGAGCACACCGGTCAGCCGGATCACCGCTGACGACCCGTCGATTTCCACGAGACAGCTCGACATGATCGCCCCATTGTGCGCGCCAGTGACGGTTCGCGCATTCGGGCGTTCGATGCTGGGCATCAGCGGTCCGACCGGGACCGACGGTTGATGGCCGCCATCGTGCCGACCGCGGTGCCGACGGCGGCGAGACCGAACGCGGCGGTCATCCGCACCAACTGGCGGCGCCGTCCGTTCCAGCCACCGTCCCGGCTGGCCTGGGCGTCGGCGTGGAAGACGTTGCCGCTGCTGTCCACCCGAGCGCCCGGCCCGAACTGGGCGCGCTGGGCGTACCAGCCGAGAGTGCGCTCCATCAGCGCGGGCGCCAGCCGCCACTGCAGGCCGAGCAGCCGGGCTGCACCGCCGGCGTACGCCTCACGGCGGGGCCGGCGCAGCACCCGGACGATGGTCTCGGCGACCACCTCCGGCGGGTAGATCGGCGGCGGTGGCACCAGCTCGCGGCCGCTGTAGTTGGCCGCGTGCCGGAAGAACGGGGTGTCGATGGTGGCCGGCAGCACGGTGCAGACGGAGATCTGACCGCGGCCGGTGACCCGCAGCTCCTGCCGGACCGTGTCGGCCAGCCCTCGGATGCCGTGCTTGGTGGCGTTGTACGCCGACTGGTACGGCATGGCCACCTCGGCCAGCATCGAGGCGTTGTTGACCAGCACACCGCCACCGGCCGCGCCCAGGTACGGCAGAGCCGCCTTGATGCCGTGCACCGCCCCGAGCAGGTTGACCTCCAGCACCCGGCGGAACTCGGCGACCGGAATCTCGTCGAACAGGCCCACCGCGTTCACCGCGGCGTTGTTCACCCAGGCGTCGATCCGGCCGAACTCGACCGCAGCCCGTTCCGCCAGCCGCTGCATCGACTCCAGATCGGTCACATCGGTCGGAACGACCAGCGCCTCGCCACCCAACTCGCGGCAGCGCTGCGCGACCTGTCGTAGGGCCGGCTCGCTCCGAGCCGCCAGCACGACGGCGACACCTCGACGGGCCAACGCGTACGCGGTCGCCGTGCCGATCCCGCTGGACGCGCCGGTGATCACCACGGTCGAATCGTCGAGGCTGCGGGTTAGCGGCATCCCTGAGCGGTACCCCCGCCCGGGCCTGGTCATACCAGGGACCGCTTGTCGATCATCGGGGGATCCGTCGGTGCCCCGCAACCTTGTGGTTGCCGTGGCGCAAGTTTCGGCGAGACTCGCACGACTGTTCCCGATCTGCCAGGTTTCGACTCCGGGTCCTGAGGTTAATGGGACGCTCTGAACCGGGAGGACCACTGCCGAGGAAAGATCGCACGGAGGTGACCCATGCGCGTCGGCCTCGTCTGCGCGCACGCCAGTTCGTACCGCCATGCCGACGGCCCACCGGTCGGCACCCGACAGCACATCGCACGGGTCGCCGCCGAGCTGGCCGAACGAGGCCACGACGTCCGGCTCTACGACCGCCGGGACGACCCGGGGCTGCCGGTGACGGTCGACATCGACGGCTACCAGGTGCACCAGGTGACCGCTGGCCCGCCCACCCCACTGGCCACCGCCGAGCTGGTCCCGTACGTGACGGAGTTCGGCCGCTGGTTGACCGACGAGTGGGCCGGCGCCTGGCGGCCCGAGGTGGTGCACGGGCACTACTGGATCGGTGGCCTGGCCGCCGCGCACGCCGTTCGGGAGACCGACATCCCGGTGGTGCAGACGTTCCACTCGCTCGGCGTCGAGCAGTTGCGTCACCTGGGCGGCCACTACGACGGGCCGGGGGAGCGGATCACGCTGGAACGCGCGCTGACCCGGGCGGTGGACATCGCCGTGGCTCAGTCGAACGACGAAGTCGACGAGCTGACCCGGATGGGCCTGCAACGCAGCTCGGTCGCGTTGGTGCCGGCCGGCGTGGACATCGAGCAGTTCCACCCCGACGGCGAGGCGGCACCACGCGAACAGCGCGCCCGCATCCTCTCGGTGGGCTCGCTCTCCGCCGGGCACGGTCAGGAGGATCTGATCCGGGCGATGCGTCTGGTCGGCGACGCCGAGCTGGTGATCGCCGGTGGACCGCCGGCCGACCAGCTGGTCAACCACGCGGAGGCGCGACGGCTGCGGAAGCTGGCCGAGCAGATTGGCGTCCTCGACCAGGTGCGGCTCGTCGGGGGTATACCGCACGACCAGATGGCCACCTGGTACCGGTCGGCGGACGTGGTCGCCTGCACGCCGCACTACTCCTCGGCCGGGCGGGTCTCGCTGGAGGCGATGGCCTGCGGCGTGCCGGTGATCGGCTACGCGATGGGTGGCCTGGCGGACGCCGTCGTCGACGAGGTCACCGGCCGGTTGGTTCCCCCCGGCGACGTGCGGGCACTCGGAGTCTCGCTGCGCCGGATGCTCTCCGACAACGCCGGCCGGTTCGCGTACGGGCACGCCGCGGTGGACCGGGTGCGCAGCAGCTACACGTGGGAGCGGACCGCCGGTGCGTTGGAGCGGCTCTACGAGCGGGTGGTGAGCCGCCGCAAGCCGGTGGAGGCCTGAGCGGGCTGTCGGCCGGCCCGGTTCGTCAGCCGGGCTGGCCGGCGCCGACCATGGCCCGGTCGCGGCGGCGCTCCACCGAGCGTTGCTGCTGCGGTTCGGCGTACCGGGTCAGCCCGATCACCGCGGCCAGGGTGACCAGGAAGCCGACCGCTGCCAGCCATTCCCGACCCGGCCAGATCTTGTCGTTGAGCAGCAGCAGGCCGACGATCGCGGCCGGCACCGCGCCGGCGGCGTCCATCGCGGCGACCGCGGCGGTCGTCGAGCCGCGCTGCATGGCCAGGCCGAGCAGCAGTTGACCGACGATCGAGTGGGCGATCAGCAGGTAGAACAGCGGGTCGGCGAAGAACACCTCGGCGGACGGCGCGGATGCCAGTGGCCGAGCGGCGACCGCGGCTGAGCTGAACGCCAACCCGGCCAGCGATCCGAGAGCCACCGAACCAGGTGCCCCGCACAACCGGACGGCGAAGAAGCCGAGCACCGCGATGACGCCGAGCGCCACCAGCAGGGCGATCGAGCCGGCGGTGCCGAGCTGCCGCGACGGCGCCGGCCGGGCGGACAGCACCAGCGCGGTGATCCCGGCGAACAGCAGGGCCAGCAGCACCACCTCCGCCGCCGGTAGTCGCCACTTCAGCACCAGCACGCCGAGAATGGCGGTCACGCCCAACCCGGCCGCCACGCTGGCCTGCACGAGGAACAGCGGCAGGTCCCGCCGGGCCATGAACGCCAGCACGAAGCCGCAGATCTGGCAGCCCAGGCCGACCAGGTACGTCCGGTGCCCGGCGAGGCGCAGCAGCAGACCCGGATCGAAGGTGTTGTGGACTGTGGTGCGGGCCGCAGCCACCGACTGGAGGAGGTTGGCGAAGCCGTACGCGACGATCATCGCCGCGAGGAAGCACCAGCCGGAGGAGACCACCTGGCGAGGATAGAGGTTGCCGGGTGTCAGCGCTCGGCTGGTCGACCGAGCCGGGCGAGGATGTCGGCGTGCAGCACACCGTTGGTGGCCACCACGCTGCTGTCGGTGCCCGGGGCGCCGGCCGGGGCCGGTCGACCGAACAGATCCGTGACCGTGCCACCCGCCTCGGTGATGATCGGCACCAGTGCCGCCACGTCCCACAGGGACAACTCCGGCTCGACCATCACGTCCAGTGCCCCCTCGGCCAACAGCACGTAGCCGTAGAAGTCGCCGTACGCCCGGCTGCGCCAACTGGCCCGCATCACGTCGAGCATCGCGTCGAGCCGCCCGGCGCGCTCCCACCCGTTGAGGGACGAGTAGCAGAAGCTGGCGTCCGCGATCCGGCGCACCGCGGACACCCCGATCCGCTCGCCGGCGGCGGGGCCCGGCCCGGCGTACGCGCCCGCGCCCGCGCTCGCCCACCAGCGCCGGCCCAGCGCCGGGGCGGACACCACGCCGACCGCCGGCCGGTCGCCGTCGTAGAGCGCGATCAGGGTGGCCCAGACCGGCACACCGCGGACGAAGTTCTTGGTGCCGTCGATCGGGTCGATGATCCACCGGCGGCCGTCCGGGTCGGTGGACGGCTCGGCGCCGTACTCCTCACCGAGCAGCCCGTCGGCCGGCCGGTGCTCGGCAAGCAGGGCGCGGATCTCCCGCTCCACGGCGGTGTCCGCGTCCGAGACCGGCGTCAGGTCGGGCTTCGACTCGACGTGCAGGTCGAGCGCGCGGAA
This sequence comes from Micromonospora sp. NBC_01638, assembly GCF_045209745.1. Lineage (NCBI taxonomy): Bacteria > Bacillati > Actinomycetota > Actinomycetes > Micromonosporales > Micromonosporaceae > Micromonospora > Micromonospora sp. NBC_01638. The sequence goes on along the minus strand of NZ_CP109273.1, from coordinate 1,245,840 downwards.
CCGGGCCGTGGCGATGGCGTCCGCCCGGTCGGCGAGCAGGTGGGCGAGGGCGAGGTCGTCGGCGTACCCGGTCATGCCGGCAACCTAGCCCACGCCCGTCGGCTCACTCGTCGGGCCCGCGTCGGTCACCTTCGCCGGGACCGCGCTGGTCGCTCTCACCACGCGAGTCACTCTCGCCGGCGCGGGAGGCGAGCAACCGGCGGTACGAGGCCAGCCGGCGCGGGTCGGCCTTGCCGGCAGCCACCCAGGCGTCCAGCCCGCAGTCGGCCTCGTCGGCCGTGTGCTGGCAGTTGGGCGGGCAGTCGACGGTGCCCTCGACCAGGTCCGGAAAGCCGTGCAGCAGGCTGTCGGCCGAGACGTGCGCCAGCCCGAAGCTGCGGATCCCGGGGGTGTCGATGATCCAACCCGGGTCGGTGTCGACGCCGGGCACCGGTGGCAGCCGCAGCGCCACCGCGCTGGTGGAGGTGTGCCGGCCACGGCCGATGGCGCTGACCACGCCGACCGCGCGCAGCGCGTCCGGAACGAGGCGGTTGACCAGCGTCGACTTGCCCACCCCGGAATGCCCGACCAGCACCGAGACCCGGCCTCCGAGCAGCGCGCGCAGCGCGCTCAGGTCGGAGTCGGGGCGGTTCAGCACGTACGGCAGCTCCAGCTCGGTGTAGTAGCCCAGCACCTCCTCCGGTCCGGCCAGGTCGGCCTTGGTGAGGCAGAGCAGCGGTTCGACGTCCGCGTCGTACGCGGCCACCAGGCAGCGGTCGATGAACCCGGTGCGCGGCGGCGGGTCGGCCAGCGCGCTGACGATCACCAACTGGTCGGCGTTGGCCACCACCACCCGTTCCAGCCGGCCCTCGGCGGTGGTCTCGTCGTCGTCGGCGGTGCGGCGCAGCACCGAGCGGCGCTCGGCGATCCGGACGATACGGGCGAGGGCGCCCTCCGCCCCGGAGGTGTCCCCGACGAGGCTGACCCGGTCGCCCACCACCACCGACTTGCGGCCCAGCTCGCGGGCCCGCATCGCGGTGATCGTGGGCAGTTCGGCCCCGGCCACGCCGTGCTCGGCCCCGGCCAGCACGCAGGTGTAGCGCCCCCGGTCGACGGCGATGACGAAGCCGTCCACGGCGTCGGCGTGCTGGGGGCGGGTGCGCGTACGCGGGCGTGATGACTTGCCGGGTCGGACCCGTACGTCGTCCTCGTCGTACTCCCGCCGTTTGGTCGCCAGGACCTGTCCTCTTCTCGCGTCAGCTCTTGCCGGTCACCATCGCTGACCATAGTGCCGGGAACTCGGGCATGGTCTTGGAGGTACACCCGACGTCGTCCACTTCGATGCCGGGGACGGCGAGCCCGGCCACCGCGGCGGCATGCGCCATCCGATGATCGTGGTAGGTGCGGAACATGCCGCCGCGCAGCGGTCGGGGCCGGATCTCAAGCCCGTCCGGCGCCTCGCTGATGTCCGCTCCGAGCCCGGTGAACTCGCGCGCGAGCGCGGTCAGCCGGTCGGTCTCGTGGCCACGGATGTGCCCGACGCCGGTGAAGACCGACGGTGAGTCGGCCAGCATGGCCATTGCGGTCAGCGCCGGGGTCAGCTCGCTGACGTCGGAGAGGTCGGCGGTCAGGCCGTGCACCACGCCGGTGCCCCGGACGGTCAGCCCGCTGGTGGAGAGGGTGACCTCGCCACCCATCCGTTGCAGCAGTGAGCGGAGTTGCTCGACCGGCTGCGCGCTGCTGTGCGGCCAGCCTTGCAGGGTCACCTCGCCGCCGGTGACCAGGGCGGCGGCGAAGAACGGCACCGCGCCGGAGAGGTCCGGTTCGATCTCCCAGCCGCGCCCGGTGAGCGGGCCGGGCTCGACGGTCCACACGTCGGGGGTGGTGTCGTCGACGGCCGCGCCGGCGGCACGCAGCATCTGCACCGTCATCCGAAGATGCGGCGCGGAGGGCACCGGCGGGCCGACGTGCCGCACCACGACGCCCCGGTCGAAGCGCGGGGCGGCCAGCAGCAACCCGGAGACGAGCTGGCTGGACGCGGACGCGTCGATCACCACCTCGCCGCCGGTCACCCGGCCGGTGCCGAACACGGTCAGCGGCAGGCTGCCCACGCCGGTGACGTCGATCCGGACGCCCAGCGAGCGCAGCGCACCGATCAGCGGGCCGAGCGGCCGGGTGCGGGCGTGCGGGTCGCCGTCGAAGGTGACCTGCCCGTCGGCCAACCCGGCCACCGGCGGCACGAACCGCATCACCGTGCCGGCCAGGCCCACGTCGACGTGCGCGGGGCCGACCAGCGGGTGCGGCCGGACCAGCCAGCGCTCGTCGTCGCTGATCGACACGTGTGCGCCCATCGCCCGCAGGCCGGCGGCCATCAGCTCGGTGTCGCGGGCGCGTAGCGGCCCGGCGAGCGTCGACGGGCCGGCGGCCAGCGCGCTGAGCACCAGGGCGCGGGCGGTCATCGATTTGGAACCGGGCAGGCGCAGCGTCGCCGCCACCGGGTCGGATGCGGTCGGTGCGGTCCACGGCTGCGGCGGCCGGGTCGCGGTCAGGTTCCCCACGGTTACATTCTGCCGTGTCAGCCGGTGGGCGGAGGCGACCGGCGGTCGTACTCCCGGTTGGCGGGACAGCCGGCGGGGTCTGCGACGCGTTACCGTGTGCCCATGTGCGGCAGGTACGCGACGACCCGGAGCTCCGGCGAGCTGAGCGCGCTGTTCGAGTCGTCCGACGACACCGATGGCCTGGTCCGACCGGATCACAACGTCGCGCCGACCGACCCGGTGCCGCTGGTCCGGGTCAGCCCGGAGGGGCACCGCAGCCTCTGTGTCGGTCGCTGGGGTCTGCTGCCGCACTGGTCCCGGTCCGCCGCCGGGGCCGCCCGCATGATCAATGCGCGGGCGGAGACGGTGGCCACCAGCCGGGCGTACGCCGGGTCGTTCTCCCGTCGCCGCTGCCTCGTCCCGGCCGACGGCTGGTATGAGTGGGTCCGTCAGCCCGACGGTGGGCGACAGGCATATTTCATGACCCCCAGCGACGGCTCGGTGCTCGCTCTGGCCGGCATCTGGTCGGTCTGGGAGTCCGGCACGGACACCCGGCTCACCTTCAGCGTGCTGACCACTGCGGCGCTCGGCGACCTGGCCGAGGTGCACGATCGGATGCCGGTGCTGCTGCCGCCCGAGCGTTGGTCGTCGTGGCTGGCGCCGACTGACGAGCCGGAGCGGTTGCTCACCCCGGCTTCGGCGGAGTGGCTGGGTGGGTTGGAGATCCGCCCGGTGGGGGCGGCGGTGGGCGATGTTCGCAACGACGGGCCGGAACTGACCGCCCGGGTGCCGGTGGCGCCGGCGGTGACACCGCAGGAGTCGACCCTGTTCTGAGACTGACGTCCATCGTTGAGTGCCGATTTGCCTGGGTTGCGCTCGATTCGTCTCCTGGATATTCAGTCATGTTCCCGGCAGACCCTTGTCTCGGTGTCGCGAAGTGCGATAGAACACAGCGCCGGTAGTGGCTGCCGATTCGCACGGGGCGGACGGCGTCCACCGATCTTGCCGGTCCCACGGGGGAGGTGGGTGGATGACACGGGCGCGTATGCCCCGCCCGCACGAGGTGGCAGCGGCGCGGCGAGATCCGCGACTGCTGCGGGCCGTGCGCGAGCGGCGAGAGGACGACGCGTGGCGCACCAGAGGCACCTGTCAGAGCGTCGATCCGGAGACATTCTTTCCGGCACCGAACGAGCCGGCAGACGCCGCGGTCGCGCTGTGCCGCGGTTGTGACGTGCAGGGGTCCTGCCTGGCCTGGGCCCTCGACGTCGGTGACTGCCATGGCGTCTGGGGTGCCACCACGCCCCGGGAGCGGCGGGCGATGCTGGTCGCCTGGCGTGGCGAGGTCGAACCGGACCCGGACGCCGTCGACGATGCCGGCCCGCCGGTGCGGGATCGCCTGCTCACGCTGGTCCCGCTGAGCTGATCAGCGGCCCGGTCCGCACCCGTCGCCGGTCAGGCGGCGCAGAATGGGTCGGTGCTGCCCAGCGACGACATCGACACCCCGCGCGGTTTGGCGCGGATCGACACCGACCTGCCGGCCCGCCCGGCCACCGCTCTGCTCGTGCTCGGGCACGGAGCGGGCGGCAGCGTGGACGCCCCGGACCTGCTCGCGGTACGGGACGCGTCGATCGCGGCCGGCTTGGCGGTGGTCCGGGTGACCCAGCCCTACCGGGTCGCCGGTCGACGTGCGCCGGCACCGGCAGGTCACCTCGACGAGGCCTGGACGGCGGTGCTCGCCGTGCTGTGTGACCGGCACTCCGACGTGCCAACGGTGCTGGTCGGTGGTCGTTCCAGCGGCGCGCGGGTGGCCTGCCGGACCGCCCGTGCGGTGGGCGCGGCCGGCGTCGTCGCGTTGGCCTTTCCGCTGCATCCGCCCGGGCGGCCGGAGCGCTCGCGGGCCGCCGAACTGGACACCGGCCTACCGACGCTGGTCGTCAACGGCGACCGGGACCCGTTCGGTACGCCGGAGCCGAGGCCGCCCGTGCAGGTGGTGACCCGTCCGGGGGAGACGCACGACCTGCGGCGGGATCCGGCCGGCACCGCGGCCGTCGTGCGGGACTGGCTGCACGCCCAGGGCTGGGCGGCCGACTGATCCGTCGTGGCCGCTCGCCCGGCGCACTCGGCCCAGCGCCGCTCGGCGCCGTGGGCTGACCGGCTCGCCCGGGCGACCGTTTCCGGTGCCGGGCGCGGGTCGTTGCATCCGATGGTGCCGCCGGCCCGATCCGGGCCGGCGGCACCGGTCCTCCCAGGCCCTTCCTGGTCCCAGCGCCGGCCGCCGTCGGGGCCGGGACCAGGAACGGGAGGGCCGGCCGGAATGCCTCAGTGGTCATCTCGCGTTACAACCCGCGGAAGACTTTTCTGCGAGGGGGGTGACCGGTGCCGACCGGGACACGAAGCCTGGAACGGGACGAGCGGGACGCCCGGCAGCTGAAGCAGCTGCTGGATGGCCCGGAGTGGTCCGCGACGGCAGGATCGGGCGGATTGGGTGCGGTGAGCACGGGCACACCAGCCGGAAGTGAATCTGCGGGCAGGTCCGTGCGCGTATCCTCGGCGGGAAAGCATCCGACGCGAGGGGATGTGCGGTTGACCACCGAGAAGACGGACGAGCGCAGGGCCCGTTTCGAGCGGGACGCGATGCCATTCGTCGATCAGCTCTACGCTGCTGGGCTGCGAATGACGCGCAACCCGGCGGATGCCGAGGACCTGGTCCAGGAGACGTACCTGAAGGCGTACGCGGCCTTCCACCAGTTTGAGCAGGGCACGAACCTGAAGGCCTGGCTCTACCGGATCCTGACCAACACCTACATCAACTCCTACCGCAAGCGGCAGCGCCAGCCGATCCAGGCGCCCACCGAGGAGATCACCGACTGGCAGCTCGCCGAGGCCGAGTCGCACACCTCCAGTGGGCTGCGCTCCGCCGAGACCGAGGCGCTGGACCGGCTGCCGGACAGCGACGTCAAGGAGGCCCTCCAGCAGTTGCCGGAGGAGTTCCGCCTGGCCGTCTACCTCACCGATGTCGAGGGCTTCTCGTACAAGGAGGTCGCCGACATCATGGGCACGCCGATCGGCACCGTGATGTCGCGTCTGCACCGGGGCCGTCGTAATCTGCGCAAGTTGCTCGAGCGCTACGCCGGGGAGCGGGGCTTCAGTGCGGCCCGCTCATCGAAGGGCTCGACTGCCGCCGCTGCCGGCCGGGAGGTCTGACGTGAGCTGTGGGGAGCCGCACGAGACGGATTGCCGCGAAGTGCTCGCGGAGGTCTACCTCTACCTGGATCTGGAGTGCGCCGACGAGCGGCGCTCGCTGATCCGGCACCACCTGGACGAGTGCGGGCCCTGCCTGCGCGAGTACGGGCTCGAGCAGGAGGTGCGGGCGTTGGTGGCACGTTGCTGCGGCAACGAGACCGCGCCGGACGAGCTGCGCGAGCGGCTGCGGGTCAAGCTCACCGAGCTGGTGGTCTTCGAGACCAGTGATTCCCGCGAGCTGGCCGACTGAGCGTCGGCCCATCTGACGGACCAGAGACCGGTGGCCCGGGTCGATGTCGACCCGGGCCACCGGTGTACCCGGCGTCGGCCGGGTCGGGCTGATCGGTGACGGGCCGCCGGCCCGCCGACCCGTTCAGGAGTTGGGACGCTTGCCGTGGTTCGCGGCGCTCTTCTTGCGGGCCTTCTTCTTCCGGGACTTCTTCGCCATGCTGACCTCCTCGTGATGGGTCGGATCCGTTCTGCCCACGACCTCGGCGCCGGTGGACCCACCGGCGGCCCGGCATCGGGTCCGACCCGCTGATGGTAGTGCGGTCGACACCCGTCGCCGTCCCCAGGGCGGGCGCGCCATCCCTGCCAGGCCGCTGCGCGCCCAGGGCCGGCCGCCGCATGATTGGATACGTCGGCAGGCACATCGCGAAAAGGGAGGGCCCGGACATGGCCGAGGAGATCCGCGCCGAGATGGTGGCGAACGTCTGGAAGGTTGTCGCCACGGCCGGTGACACCGTGGCCGAGGGCGACACCCTGGTGATCCTCGAGTCGATGAAGATGGAGATCCCGGTCATCGCCGAGTCCGATGGTGTGATCGAGCGGCTCGCCGTCAACGAGGGTGACGTCGTGCAGGACGGTGACCTGATCGCGGTGATCGGTTGACCGGGTTGCGGGTCCGTCGTGCTGAGCCAGCCGACTTCCCGGCGGTGGCCCGGCTGACCGTGGCCGCGTACGAGGCGGACGGCCAGCTCAAGGGCGAACACGGGTATGGCGACGTGCTGGCCGACGTGTCGACCCGGGCCGCCAGCGGCGAGGTGCTTGTCGCGGTCGACGAGGTGACCGACGCGGTGCTCGGCTCGGTGACCTTCGTGCTGCCGGGCACCCCGTTCGCCGAGCTGGCCGGGCCGGGCGAGGCAGAGTTCCGGATGCTCGCGGTCGACCCGGGTGCCCAGGGGCGGGGTGTCGGTGCCGCGCTGGCCGGGGCGTGCGTCGACCGCGCCGCCGCGCTGGGTTGCACGGCGGTGGTGATCTGCGTCCGGGCCGGGATGGCCGATTCGGCGCACCGGCTCTACGCGCGGCTCGGGTTCGTCCGCTCGCCGGAGAAGGACTGGTCGCCGCTGGCGGGCGTGGACCTGCTCGGCCTGCGACTGGATCTGACGCGCGGCTGAGCCGCCGGCCGATCAACCCAGCTCGGCCCCGGCCACGTTCTTGTCAGGTGCGGCGCCCTGGTCCGGCGCGGTGCTCTTGTCAGGTTGCGTGCCGATGGCGGACAGCAGCTCGTCGGCCACATCCAAGGCGATCTTGCGGCGCTCGTCGTCGGTGATGCCCGGCGCGCGGACCGCGAACCAGCTGCTGTGCACCGCGAACAGGGACAGCGCGGCGCGGAGTTGGGCAGAGGGAGAGTCGTCGCCCCGGCAGAGCGCGTTGGCCAGCTCCATCATCCGACCGCGCATCTGTTGGCCGGCCGCGAGGCTCTTGAGCGCGGTCTGGTTCTGCTCGAAGAAGCGCATCACCGACGGTTGCGTACCGTCGAACATCGTGTCGGCGTACCGGGAAATCAGCTCGCGCCGGGTGGCCAGGGTGGCCGGCTGCGTCGCGGCCCAGGCGTTCAGCGTGTCCATCCGCTCCAGTCGCTCCTCGACGAAGCTGGCGACGATGTCGTCCTTGCTCTTGAAGTGGTAGTAGAGCGCAGCCTTGGTGACGTTGAGGCGCTCGGCGATCTCCCGGAGTGATGTCTTCTCGTACCCCTGCTCGGTGAAGAGCTCGAGCGCGACGGCCTTGATCCGGTCCCGCGTCCCGCCTGTGCTCTCCCTCACCCATGCCTCCAAATCGGTTGACCGTCAGTTGGCACCCAACTTACCGTGCGGCTAGTAAGGTGACTAGCCGGCCGGCAAGTAAGCGCAGCAATCTCGGGGAGCTCTACCCATGACTCAGGCAACAAGCCAGACCGGCGTGCGACCCAACAACATACGGGTCGTGCTGTTCGGGCTGATGATCGCGATGATGCTCGCGATGCTCGACAACATGATCGTCAGCACCGCGCTACCGCGGATCGTGGGCGAGTTCGGCGGCCTCAACCACTTCACCTGGGTGGTCACCGCGTACGTCCTGGGCACCACCGTCTCCACCCCGATCTGGGGCAAGCTCGGTGACCTCTACGGCCGCAAGTCGATCTTCCTGACCTCGGTCGTCGTCTTCCTCGTCGGCTCCGCGCTCTGTGGCATGGCCGGCTCCGGGATACTCGGCGGCCCCCAGGACGGCATGGTCCAGCTCATCGCCTTCCGTGCCGTGCAGGGCCTCGGTGCCGGCGGCCTCATGGTCGGCGTGATGGCGATCATCGGTGACCTGGTCCCGCCCCGCGAGCGCGGGCGCTACCAGGGCATGATCGCCGGCATCATGGCCATCGCCATGGTTGCCGGCCCGCTGGCCGGTGGCTTCATCACGGACCACCTCTCCTGGCGGTGGGCGTTCTACGTGAACCTGCCGCTGGGTGGGGTCGCGCTGCTCGTGCTGATCACCACGATGCACCTGCCGAAGTACCGCACCGAGCACCGGATCGACTGGCTCGGCGCCGGGCTGCTCTCGGTCGGCATCACCGCGATCGTGCTCATCACCACCTGGGGTGGCAACGAGTACGACTGGACGTCGCCGCAGATCCTCGGTCTGACCGTGCTGGCCGTCCTCGCGTTGGTGGTGTTCGGCCTGGTCGAGCGCCGGGTAACGGAGCCGATCCTGTCGCTGAAGCTTTTCGCCAACCGCAACTTCGCGCTGATCTCGCTGATCGGCTTCCTGCTCGGCTTCGCGATGTTCGGCGCGATGAACTTCCTGCCGCTCTACCAGCAGACCGTGCAGGGGGCGTCGGCGACAAACAGTGGCCTGCTGCTGCTGCCTCTGATGTTCGGCATGCTGGTCGTCTCGCTGGTCGTCGGCCGGGCGATCACGAAGACCGGCCGGTACCGGGCGTACCCGATCGTCGGTGGCGTGGTGATGACCACTGGTATGGCGTTGCTGTCCATGCTCGACAGCGACACCAGCAAGCTGACGTCCTCGCTGTACATGGTCGTGCTCGGCGCCGGCATGGGCTTCCTCATGCAGACCTCGATGCTGATCGCGCAGAACAGCGTGGAGCAGAAGGACCTCGGTGCGGCCAGCGGCGCGGCCACGTTCTTCCGGTCGATCGGCGGCTCGTTCGGCATCTCGCTGTTCGGAGCGATCTTCGCCAACCGGCTCGCCGACTCCACCGCCGGCGCGGCCTTCGATGGCGGGGGTGGCGGGATGGATCTGGAGAAGCTCAAGGAACTGCCGGCCCAGGCGCGCGAGTTGGTGCTCGGTGGTCTCGCCGACTCGATCTCGCATGTTTTCCTCTGGGCGGTGCTGTTCACCATCGCGATCCCGGTGCTCGCCTGGTTCATCAAGGAGATCCCGCTGCGCACCGTGAACGAGGCGCCGCCGCAGGCCGCCCCGGAGGAGCAGGCCGAGGTGGCTCTCGGCAAGGCCCCCGTAACCTGACCGCGCCCCTTCCCCGCGATCTTGCACTTTGTGCCCCGGCATAAGCCCTGTTACCGGGCTTATCGACGACAGCAAGTGCAAGATCGGCGGGGTGGGGCGGGGTTTCCTACCGGCCTTTGAAGCGGTGCCAGAGGCGGCGTAGGGGGTTGCGGGGGCGGGGGAGTTGGGGGGATCGCGTGCCGAGCAGTTCGGTGGCCAGGGCTGCGGTTGCCGGGTCCAGCTCCGGGGCCGCGAAGGCCAGGTGGGCCAGCGAGGCGGCGATCGGGACCGGCCGGTCCCGAGCCACCGCGGCTGCGTCGGCGAGCCGTTCCGCCACCACCCGCGCCACGTCCGGCCGCACCGGAGGATCCACCCAGGCGGCGGTGACCAGGGCGAACAGCGCTGCCTCGGTGACCCAGTCCTCGACGCCCCAGATCAGGTCGAGCAGCACGCGCCGCCGGGTCGAGCTCTCCCACGGCTCGTCGGTGCGGTGGTGCAGCAGCCCCAGGCAGGCCCACACCTGCACACCACGGACCCAGACCGACGGGTCGTGGGCGGCCAGCAGCCGACCCACCGCGTTGGCCGGCGCGGCCGGCGGGTGCACCAGTAGGCCGAGCAGATCCGCCACGTCGAGGCCCGCCAGGCCCACCGCCGCGTCGTACGCCGCCGGTGGGTGCGGCCACGCTGGGTGTGCGACCTGCCCGATCCGTTCGACCGCCGTCGCCGAGGGCGCCGGCAGCGCGGGTGTGGGGACGTCGTCCGCGTAGTGCCACAACCGCTGGGCGGATGCCCGTCGGGGCTCGCGCGGGTCCGGCTCCAGCGCGCCGACGACTTCGATCCGCAGCCCGGGGGCGGTGGACGTCGCCGTCCGAACGGCGCTCGGCGGTGCGGCGGCGAGCAGACGTACGGCGCTGCCGAGACCGTTGTCGTCGTCGGCCACCGCCTGGCGCATCGCGTCGACAAGGGGACCGCTGGCCGGGGTCAGCTGGCCGAGCCAGGGCCGGCCTCGGCAGCACTGGGCGAGGTCGCCGTGCTCGTGACTGTCGTCGGGGTGGTCACGGACGAAGTCGGCGAGCGCGACCAGGTGGGTCAGCTCGCCGTCGCGCAGGTGCCGCAGGCGGTGGGCGGTGTGCACCGCGCAGTCGAACGACGGGTCGCGGGCCAACGCCCGCTCGGTCCACTCCAGCGCCTCGTCCAGCCGGCCGATCTCGGCCAGGGTGCCGGCGATGTCCGCGTAGATCGCCAGGTCGTCCGGGTCCAGCTTGACGGCCCGACCGAGGGCCGCGAGGCCGTCGCGGGTCCGGCCCGCGCTGCGGTACGCGTACCCGAGCCACACCTCGCCCATTTTCGAGGGTTGTGCGCGTACCCCTCGGGTGGCCCAGCGGACCGCCAGCGCGACCTCGCCGAGACGCCGGGCCAGCGCGGACGCCGCGCCCAGCAGCAGACCGTGCTCGGTGTGAACGGTGACCGCGTTGCGGGCCAGCGTGAGGTACGGCGTCAGGGCGCCCCGGCCGAGCCGCGGCACCGGGTCGGGCAGCGCGGCGCAGACCTGCATGAGGACGCGGGCGATGTGCTCCGGGTCCAGCCGTTCGGCCAACTCGGGCGCGGTGACCCACGGAACGCCGGCCCACTGGGTGCCGGGCGCGTACGCGGTCGCCGCGGCCAGCAGCTCCAGCCCCTCGGCGGGCCGGCCGGCGGTGGCGAGCAGGTGGGCGCGGGCGACGACCGCCCCCACGAAGGTGTGGTGGTTGATCGGGAAGAGATCGAGGCCACCGCCGCTCGTTGCGGCGAGCCGGGCCAACGTCTCGTGCACCTCTGGGAGGGTGGGCGCCCCCGCCAGCGCGCTGGCGAGGTGGCTGGCGGCGTGGTGCAGGTCGCCCTCGTCCAGTGCCAGCCGGGCCAGCGCCAGCTCCTCCGTCGCGGAGAGCGCGGGGTCGTCCGTTCCCTCGGGCACGTCGTCCTCTCGTCGCAGGCTAGACCGTGTGCAGCGGGGCAAGCGTAGTTGATATTGAGATCATCCGGTGATCATCTGCTCACTCCTGCTCGTTCAATTGCCCAGATGTGCTGAAACGTGCAAGGCTGAGCAGCAAACACGCGGTAACCGCGCAAGGGGGAGTGTCCGTGACACGTGCAGGGGCTGGGATGGCCGCCGACATCGACGAGCAGCCGGCTGGCTACGCGCGCCTGCTCTCGGCGGCAAACGCCGCCGGGATCGCCCGAGTGGCCGCGGCCATCGCCGAACGCCGCCCGCGGCATGTGGTCTTCACCGCCCGAGGCACCTCCGACCACGCGGCCCTCTACGGGGCGTACCTGACCGAGATCCGGCTCGGCCTGCCCGCCGGCCTCGCGTCGCCGAGCGTGGTCACCCTGTTCGGTGGGCGCCCCGACCTGTCCGACGCGCTGGTTGTCGGCGTCAGTCAGAGTGGCGGCTCACCCGACCTGGCCGAGGTTCTGCGCGCCGCGCGTGCCTCCGGCGCGCTCACCCTCGCGGTGACCAACGCCCCCGACTCGCCGTTGGCCGAGGTCGCCGAGCTGAGCATCGACATCGACGCCGGGCACGAGCGGGCGGTGGCCGCCACCAAGACGTACACCGCTGAACTGCTCGCCCTGCTGATGCTGGTGGAGGGGATCCGGGCCGGCGACGGCGTGCTCCCGGCGGCCGAACGGGAGGCGCTCGACGCGCTGCCCGAGCTGGCCGCACGCACCCTGGCCGACGACACCCCGGCCCAGCTCGCACCGCGCTACCGGTTCGCCCGCCAGCTGGTCGCCGCCGGCCGGGGATACGCCTACCCGACCGCCCGGGAGGCCGCGCTGAAGCTGATGGAGACCTCGTACCTGCCGGCGCTCGCCTTCTCCGGCGCCGACCTGCTGCACGGCCCGCTCGCGATGACCGACCGGGAGGTCCCGGTGCTCGCCGTGGTCGGCTCGGGTCCAGGTGGACGGTCCATGGGCGAGGTGCTGCCCCGCCTCGACGAACGCCGCGCCGACGTGGTGGTGGTCGGCTCCGCCGCCGTGCCGGGCGCCACCCGGCTCGCCGTCCCCGAGGTCGACGAGCGGTACGCCCCGCTGCTGGACATCCTGCCGTTGCAGCGGTTGGCGCTCGCCCTGGCGCTCACCCGAGGTGAGGACCCGGACGCGCCGCGCGGGTTGAAGAAGGTCACCGCGACGATGTGAGGTGCGGCGTGGCACCCTGGTCAGCGTGTCCACGCTGCGCGACCTCGCCGAGGAGCACACCCATCTCCGTCCGGCCGACATCGACCACCTGCACCGGATCGCCGGCGACTGGCAACTGCTCTCCGATCTGTCCTTCGCTGACCTGCTGCTCTGGGTGCCGGTCGACGCCGACGGCACGTTCCTCTGCGTCGCCCAGGTCCGCCCGACCACCGCGCCCACCGCGTACCAGGACGACCAGGTGGGGCGGATCGTCGGCGGGCCGGAGGTGGCTCACCTGGGGGTGGCGTACTCCCAGGGCCGGATCTGGCGGGAGGGCGACCCGGTCTGGTACGGCGACGTACCCGCCCGGCACGAGGCGATTCCGGTTCGTCTGCGGACCGCCGAGGGAGAGGCCGGCGAGGTGATCGCCGTGGTGGGCCGGGACACCAACCTCTCCACCGCGCGTACCCCCAGCCAGTTGGAGCTCAACTACCTGACCACGGCGGACGACCTGGCGCAGATGATCGCGGATGGCACCTTCCCGCCACCGCGGCACCCGGGCGAGACCACCTCCGCGCCCCGGGTCGGCGACGGCCTGGTCCGGCTCGACGCCGGCGGCAAGGTCACCTACGCCAGCCCGAACGCGCAGTCCGCGTACCGCCGACTGGGCTACGCCTCCCACCTGGTGGGCGAGGACCTGGCCGCGCTGCACCGCCGGCTCGCCGGTGACCCGCTGGACGGTACCGAGGCGGCGAACGGCATCCTGGCCGCGCTGCGCGGTGAGGCGCCACCCCGACGGGAAATCGACGCGCGCGGTGCCACGATGCTCACCCGGGCGCTGCCCCTGATGCCCGCCGGGGTGCCGATCGGCGCGCTGGTGCTGGTCCGGGACATCACCGAGGTCCGCCGCCGCGACCGGGCACTGATCACCAAGGACGCCACCATCCGGGAGATCCACCACCGGGTGAAGAACAACCTCCAGACCGTTGCCGCGCTGCTGCGGTTGCAGGCCCGCCGGGTCTCCATGCCGGAGGCGCGGGTCGCGCTGGAGGAATCGGTCCGCCGGGTCGCCTCGATCGCCCTGGTGCACGAGACGCTCTCCATGTCCAGCGACGAGGCGGTCGAGTTCGACGGCATCGTCGACCGGGTGGCCAGCGCGGCGACCGAGGTCGCGGCGACCGAGGTGAGCGTCGGCATGCGCCGGCGGGGCAGCTTCGGCGTGCTGCCGGCGGAGATCGCCACCTCGCTGGTGATGGTCCTCAACGAGTTGCTGCTCAACGCCGTCGAGCACGGCTTCCCGCCGGCCGACGAGGCGGACGAGGCCGGCGTGCCCGCCGCCACCCCGGGCCTGGTGCCGGTCGTCGTACCCGAGGTCGATCCGTCGGTGCGTCCGGAGGTGGTGGTCTCGGCGCACCGGTTCCGCAAGATGCTGCACGTCTCGGTCACGGACAACGGGCGTGGGCTGCCGCCCGACTTCGACGCCGAACGTGGCAGCCGGCTCGGCCTCCAGATCGTCCGGGCCCTGGTCACCGGGGAGCTGCGCGGCACCATCGAGCTGCGCGCCGGTGCCAACGGCGGCACCGAGGCGGTGCTGGTCGTCCCACTGGCCCGCAGCGCCCCGGACGGCCGTTCACAAGCCTGAGGGACGCGTTCCGGCCTGTCCCGTCCGGTCAGGTCAGCGGCCGGGGCGGCTGGTCAGTAGGGCGACGGTCAGGCCGGGCCGCTGCCAGACCTGGGTGACGGTGAAGTCTGCGCGTAGCGCGTCGCCCTTGGCGCCCCGCACGGCGCCCAGCGGCTCGGCATGCCGGCCGGCGACGACCAGCCACACTCGTGGCGTGCCGGCCAGGCACTGCGCCGGTTGGGGGCACTCGGCGGCCCACAGGTCGCCCCGGCGGACCTCGTCCTCGGTGACCAGCACGTCCCTGGGCGGGTTGGCGAGGTGGTACTCGATGCCGAGGTCGAGGAAGAGCCAGCTGTGCCGGGGCGAATAGACCACCGCATCGCCCGGTCGCTGACCGTCGGCGATCACCCGCGCCACGCCCGTGTAGTCCACCGGCGCGCTGCGTGGCCACTCGTGGGTCCGCCGCAGCGCCGCCTGGTCGGGCAGGCCGAGCAGCCCGGCCAGGACCACCACGACGAGCGCGGCCGGCGCGGCCACCGCGGCCAGCGCAGCGCCCGCGAGCAGGCACGCGAAGGGCACCACGAAGACCAGGTACCGGGGCACCCACAGTGGCACGACCGCGCCGGCGGCGAAGAGCAGCAGCACGGGCAGCAGCACCGCGCTCACCGGCAGCAGGGCGCGCCGCCCGAGCCGGGCCACGCCCAGCGCGGCGACCCCGATCAGCACGCCGCCCACCACGCTGCTCTGGGCCACGCCGCCGGGCAGCGCGGTCAGGTCGTCCAGCCGCGCCAGGCCGACCCAGTTCAGCTGCCGGGACTGCTGTGTCCGGGCCTTGAGCAACAGCGGACCGGCCAGCAGCGCGACCGGCACCACGGCGACCACCCACCGCCACACCCGCCGGTCCCGCTCCACGGCGGGATGGGCCGGGCTGGCGATGCCGGCCGCGGTCGGGCCGCGCCACCAGGCGAGCAGGACGACCAGCCCGTGCGCGGCGAGCAGGGTGAGCGCGATCAGGTGGACGAGTCCGAGAGCGGCGACGGCGGCGGCGTAACCAGCCCAACGGGCCCAGCCCGGTCGGCGCAGCGCGGTCACCAGCAGCAGGGTGGCGAGCACCGCGAGCATGGTGGCCAGGGCGTACGGGCGGGCTTCCTGCCCATAGCGGGAGGTGCCGGGGAGCACCGCGAACAGCAGCCCGGCGAAGAGGCCGCCGCGCCGGTCGACGAGCCGCGCGCCGAGCACGGCGAGCAACCCGGCGGCCACGGTCATCGCCAGCACAGCCGGCACGCGGAGGGCGATCGTGGAGTCGCCGGCGACGGCGGTCCAGACGTGCATCAGCAGGTAGTACGGCCCGGTGGCGGCGTCGATGGTGCCGGCCAGGCGGGCCAGGTCGCCGGGCGAGCGGGTGGCCGCGCTCCAGGTCGCCAGCTCGTCGCGCCAGAGCTGGGCGGAGCCCAGCCCGGTCAGGGTCACCGCCAGGGTCAGCAGCGCCGGCGGGAGCCAGACCGGCACGCGGCGCAGGCGGTCCCACGCCGCCCCGGTCGACTCGGACAATCTGCCCACGGTCCGAGCCTGCCACGGCCATGCGGTCCGTGGTGTCAGCCGGCGGCAGGCGTCTGAACCGTCCTCGGTGACCAGCTGGTCGGGTGGCCCTCGGCCCGTGATGTGGGATCCCGCACGTGGACATTGGCCGGCCCCCACGCCGTGTGGCAGCATAGGCCCATGACCGCCGCTGTCATCCGCCGCTTCGTGGCTCGTCGCCACGTTGATTACGGCCGCGTCCGCAGCGCGATCTGTCCGGCCGACTGACGACGCCCGACCAATCCGTCTCGGGCGCGCTCCGCGCCGGCTGTCTCAGACACCGTTGTCCCGCCCGATCTCGGGCTGGCCGCCGCGCCCCGCGCGTGCCCCGAGGCACAGCAGACAACGGAGGACGCCGCGATGGCGGTCAGCAGCATCCCGGCCCGTTCCGAGGACCCGACGGCCCGCCCGGCCCGGGCGCCGCGCCGGCCACGGGGTGAGGGTCAGTGGGCGCTCGGCCACCGCGAGCCCCTCAACGTCAACGAGCGCATCAAGAAGGACGACGACCCGCTCAACGTCCGGGCCCGCATCGAGACCATCTACGCGCACGGCGGCTTCGCCTCCATCGACCCGCAGGATCTGCGCGGCCGGTTCCGCTGGTGGGGCCTCTACACCCAGCGCAAGGCGGGCATCGACGGCGGGCGCACCGCCGTGCTGGAGCCGCACGAGCTGGAGGACGAGTTCTTCATGCTCCGGGTCCGCATCGACGGCGGTCAGCTCAGCCTGGCCCAGCTGCGGGTGATCGCGGACATCTCCCGGGAGTTCGCCCGGGACACCGCCGACATCACCGACCGGCAGAACATCCAATACCACTGGATCCGGGTCGAGGACATGCCGGAGATCTGGCGACGGCTGGAGTCGGTCGGCCTCCAGACCACCGAGGCGTGCGGCGACTGCCCCCGGATCGTGCTGGGCAGCCCGGTCGCCGGGGTGGCCCGTGACGAGGTGCTC
Organism: Micromonospora sp. NBC_01638; assembly: GCF_045209745.1. Classification (NCBI taxonomy): domain Bacteria; kingdom Bacillati; phylum Actinomycetota; class Actinomycetes; order Micromonosporales; family Micromonosporaceae; genus Micromonospora; species Micromonospora sp. NBC_01638. Next base: position 1,229,061 of record NZ_CP109273.1, on the reverse strand, counting down.
GACCCGACCCCGGCGCTGGACGAGATCGTTACCCGGTATATCGGCGACAAGCAGTTCTCCAACCTGCCCCGCAAGTTCAAGACGTCGATCTCCTGGTTGGTGGACACGCCGTACGAGTCGAACGACATCGCCTTCCTCGGTGTCGACCACCCCGAGCACGGCCCCGGCTTCGACGTCTGGGTCGGCGGCGGTCTCGCCACCAACCCGATGCTGGCCCAGCGGCTCGGCGTCTGGGTGCCGCTGGCGGAAGTGCCGGACGTGTGGGCCGGGGTGGTCGGGATCTTCCGCGACTACGGCTACCGCCGGCTGCGCAACCGCGCCCGCCTGAAGTTCCTGGTGGCCGACTGGGGCGTGGAGCGCTTCCGCGAGGTCCTGGAGAAGGACTACCTCGGCCGGACGCTGCTCGACGGCCCGGCGCCGGTGCTGCCGTCGAAGCCGATCGACCACGTGGGCGTGCACGAGCAGGCCGACGGGCGGCACTACGTGGGCGCCGCCCCGGTGGTCGGGCGGGTCTCCGGCGTGCAGCTCACCCAACTGGCCGATGTGGTCGAGGCGCACGGCAGTGACCGGGTACGGCTCACCCCGTACCAGAAGCTGCTGGTGCTCGACGTGCCGTCGGAGCGCACGGAGTCGCTTGTCGACGCGCTGCGCGGGATCGGCCTGGAGGCGCGGCCGTCGGCCTGGCGGCGCGGCACGATGGCGTGCACCGGCATCGAGTACTGCAAGTTGGCCATCGTCGAGACGAAGGCCCGCGGTGAGGAGTTGGTGGCCCGGCTGGAGCAGCGGCTGCGCGACTTCGACGCGGACATCTCGATCCACATCAACGGCTGCCCGAACGCGTGCGCGCGCACCCAGGTGGCCGACATCGGGCTCAAGGGCCAGTTGGTGGTCGGCCCGGACGGCCGACAGGTGGAGGGCTTTCAGGTGCACCTCGGCGGCGGGTTGGGCATGGCGCGGGGGCAGACCGCCGGTTTCGGCCGCAAGCTGCGCGGCCTCAAGACCACCGCCGAGGAGCTTCCGGAGTACGTGGAACGACTGGCCCGCCGTTACCTGGCCGGTCGGAGCGAGGGCGAGACGTTCGCCAACTGGGTGATCAGAGTCGACGAGGAGGAACTGCGGTGAGCAGCGAGAACCGAGCGGCACCTCTGTACTGCCCGTACTGCGGCGAGGAGGACCTGCGGCCGCACGAGGCGGGGCACGGCGCCTGGGAGTGCCACGCCTGCACCCGGGTCTTCTCGGTGAAGTTCACCGGGCTGCTCCCGCGGGCGGTGACCCGATGAGCCTCGTCTCCGCCGCAGGCCTGGGCCTGGTCGGCCCGGCTGGTCCGACGCCGGCCGACCCGGCCCGACGCAGCCCGGACGAGCTGCGGGCTCTGGCCGAGCAGGCGGCTCAGGAGTTGGAGGGCGCCCCGGCACTGGAGATCGCCCGCTGGGCGGCGCAGACCTTCGGTGACCGGTTCTGCGTCACCAGCTCGATGGCCGACGCCGTGCTGGCCCACCTGGTGTCCCGGGTGGCCCCGGGGGTGGACGTGGTCTTCCTCGACACCGGCCTGCACTTCCCCGAGACGCTCCGGGTGCGCGACGAGGTTGCCCGGACGCTGCCGGTGAACGTCCGCTCGATCCGGCCCCGGCTCACCGTCGGCCAGCAGGACGGCCAGTACGGCCCCCGGCTGTTCAACAAGTCGCCGGACGACTGCTGTCAGCTGCGCAAGGTGGAGCCGCTGGAGCGGGCGCTGACCGGGTATGACGCCTGGGCCGCGGGCCTGCGTCGGGACGAGTCGCCGACCCGGGCCAACACGCCGGTGGTGACCTTCGACGCGCGGCGCGGCAGGGTGAAGGTCAACCCGATCGCGGCGTGGTCGCAGGGGGATGTGGATGCCTACATCGCCCGCTTCAATGTGCCGGTCAACGAGCTGTTCAAGCAGGGTTACGGCTCGATCGGCTGCTGGCCGTGCACCCGCCGCACCAAGGCCGGTGAGGACGCGCGGGCCGGCCGGTGGGCCATGTTCGAGAAGACCGAGTGCGGGCTGCACGTCTGACCTCCCCGGCGACGACCCCGACCGGCCCCGGTGCGGCCGGCGGGGCGGATCCGGTGGTGCTGGTCGCGCACGGCAGCCGTGATCCACGAGCGGCCGATGCCACCCGGGCACTGGCCCGGGCCGTGTCGGTGGCCCGGCCCGGCACACCGGTGTGGGCGAGCTGGCTGGACCACACCGAGCCAGGGCCGACCGAGGTGCTGCGCGACCTGGCCGTGGCCGGCCACCGTCGGGCGGTGCTGGTGCCGCTGCTGCTGACCGCCGCGTACCACCATCGGGTGGACATTCCGGCGGCGATCGTCGCGGCGGCGCAGGCGGGGCCACCGATGGCGGTACGGGTGACCGATGTGCTCGGCCCGGCGGACGGAACCGTCGACCCTGGGCTGTTGGCCGGGCTGCGCCGTCGGCTCGGTGAGGCGCATCCGGGCCGTTTCGACGCGCTGGTGCTGGCCGCGGCCGGGACCCGGGATGCACGGGCCCGCCGCTCGGTGGGCCGGGTTGCGGACGCGCTCGGCGTGGAGTTCGGGGTGCCCTGCCGGGTGGCGTACGCCTCAGCGGCTCCACCGGCGGCTGGCGTGGCGGTGTCCCGGCTGCGGGCGACCGGCGCACGCCGGGTCGCGGTGTCCGCGTACTTCCTGGCGCCGGGCCTGTTCCACGACGCGGTGGCCGAGGCGGCTCGGGTGGCCGGTGCGGTGACGGTCGCCGCGCCGTTGACCGACGCGCCGGAGCTGGTCGAGCTGGTGCTGCGCCGGGTGGACGACCCGCCCGGCCGGCACGTGGTGACACCGGTGGGTTGACCTGTTCCGGTGCTGGACAGCGGAACGCCCCGGTGGGCGAACCCACCGGGGCGTACAGCTGTGTCGTTGGGAATCAGGCGGAGTGAGCGCGCAGCACCCGGAGGCCGCCGCGCCGCTTGACAGCGCGCCGCTCCTCCTCGCTCATTCCGCCCCAGACGCCGGCGTCCTGACCAGACTCGAGTGCCCACTGCAGGCACTGGTCGGTCACGGAGCAGCGCCTGCAGACGGCCTTGGCCTGCTCGACCTGCAGGAGAGCCGGTCCGGACGTCCCGATTGGGAAGAACAGCTCCGGGTCCTCGTCGCGGCAGACAGCATGGTGACGCCAGTCCATGGCGGCAACACTCCTCATTCTGGATGGGTGGCAAACAATTGCTTGTCGTGCTTTTCCTATATGCATCCGCAGTGCCGATGGTGACAGTTGGCGTCTGTCCATTCGGCAGTGCGTGAGCAGGCGGTTCACACCGGGGACCTGCTGGAACAGCTCAACTTGACGAGCATATCCAGGCAATGTCCCGGTAACTCAAGTTCGCTTGTGAATACTTTCACGAACACTCGTGATGTCAAGGGTGACGCTCGGAAAAACTCCGAGCGGTGAGCAAGCCCACAACCCATTTGTCCGGGTTTCAGCGCTTACCCGGTTACCCGCCGTGCCACAGCCGAGGATCAATATAGTACAGTGCGCGCGACATTGCTGACATTTCCGGCACCTGCCCCTCGGTGTGGCGACCGTGTCGATGCGGTTGTGGCCACCGTGTCGACCTGAGGCAGTACCCCGAGACCTAGCAGATTACTCTCAGTGCGGCCGGAACGGAGGTGAATCTGACTTTCTCCCGCTCGCCGAGATAGTCGCCGTCCAGCTGGAACGCCTGCGGACGGCTGGAGACCAGCGTGAACTCCGGCGTGTCATGGAGTCGTAACACTTGCCGACCGTGTGGATTCGGCTGCCGAGACAGGAACTGCGTCACTGTTCGTGTTGTGCTAGCCACCCGGAGCTGACGCAACGCCAGCACATCCAGCCCGAGGTCGAACGACGCGGCCGGGTTCGGGTTGACCTCCCGGTCGCCCAGGTACGTCCAGGGCGCCGTGTTCTGGATGATGACGGTGGCCAACTCGGCCTCTTCCGGCTCGTCCGGACGCTCCAGGACGATCGCCGGATGGCGCCGGTCCGAGGCGAGGAAGTACTGGTTCATGATCGAGCGCAGATAGAGCGTCGGCGTGGACACCCGGCCCTTGCGCCGGGCCTGCTCCACCCGGTGGATCACCGCGGCGTCCAGCCCGAACCCGGCGCAGAAGGTGAAGTAGCGGTCGTCCGCGAGGCCGAGCCCAACCGTCCGGCTCCGGCCCAGCCGCAACCCTTCGAGGATCATGCTGGTCGCCTCCGGCCACTCCCGGGGCAGGCCCAACGCGCGGGCGAACACGTTGGTCGAGCCACCCGGGACGGTTGCCAGCGCGGGCAGTCGCTCGGCCATCGGGGCGTCGTCGGCGCGCATCGGCGGGTCGGCCGTCATCAGGCCGTTCACCACCTCGTTCACGGTGCCGTCGCCACCGAGGGTGACGACCAGGTCGACCCCCTCCGCGGCGGCCTCCCGGGCCAGCGCCACGGCGTGCCCGCGCCGGCGGGTGTAGCGCACGCTGAGGTCGACTTCGCTGCGCAGCGCCCGGACCAGCACGTCCCGGCTGCGTTCGCTGGTGGTGGTGGCCTTTGGATTGACCACCAGGACGGCGCGCATGGGCGGCACTGTACCTCTCAGAAGCCCGGGTATCGTGGCCCGCGTGACCATCGACTCGGCCCCGTTTCCCGTCACGCTCCGCTGGGCGGTCCGGCTGCTGTGGGCGGAGGCGGCTGTCGTCGGGCTGATCGCCGCCTGGCTGGTCTGGGCCAACCTCACGGCCACCACCACCGATCTTCCGTCGGCGTTGCTGGTGACCGCGTTCGCCATCGGTGCGGCGGTCGCGCTCTGGGCGCTGGGCCGTGCGCTGCTGCGTTGTCAGGCGGGCGCACGCGCCCCCGCGATCGTGCTTCAGCTGATGCTGCTGCCGATCGGGTGGTTCATGATCCAGGCTGGGCTGGGCTGGCTGGGCGTGCCGTTGATGGCGCTCGGCCTGGGTGTGGGCTGGCTGCTGGTCAGCCCTCCGACGACCCGGGCCCTCGGCTTCGAGTGACCGGGCCGGCGGGCGCTGGGCCGGTCAGTAACCGCCGGAGCGGCGGGTGAGCAGCGCGATCGTGGCCCGACCGTCGGTGGCCGTGGCGGACGCCGAGGTGGTCAGCGCGGTGAGCACCTTCCAGGCAAAGGACGCCTCGGCGGGGAGCGTGGCACCGCGCACGGTCGGCACGGTCACCTCGACGCTCAACGCGTCCTCGGTGACGGCGAAGCGGCACTCCAGCTCGGCGTCGCGGGTGGCGATGGCGAGCAGCATGGCGCACGCCTCGTCCACCGCGATCCGCAGATCCTCGATCTCGTCGAGCGCGAACTGCAACCGGGCCGCCAGACCGGCGGTGGCGGTGCGGAGCACGCCGAGGTAACCGCCGTCGGCCGGCACCGTGAGGTGCACCACGTCGTCGTCGGTCGCCGGCTGGCCAGTCAGTTGAGTCACGCCTCATCCCCCCGGTCGGGGACTCTACCCGGTCGGTCGCCCGTACGCGTGTCGACGGCGGTGGCATGGTCGGCCAGATCGCGCAGCGCGTCGCCGCTGAGCCGGTAGGGGACCCACTCGCTCATCTGCTCCGCGCCGATCGAGGCGTAGAACCCGGCGGCCGGGTTCCAGTCGATCATCCACCACTCCAGCCGACGGTAGCCGCGTCGTACGCAGATGTCGGCCAGGGTGGCGAGCAGCAGCCGACCCGCCCCGGTGCCCCGGGCGGCCGGCCGGACGTAGAGGTCTTCCAGGTAGATGCCGTGCACGCCGGCCCAGGTGGAGAAGTTGAGGAACCACAGCGCGAAGCCGACCGGCTCGTCGTGCTGGTCCACGGCGACGTGCCCAAAGAGCGCCGGGACGGGATCTGGAGCGGTCGCGAACAGGGCCGAGGTCAACTGCTCGGCGGTCAGGTGGCACTGGTCGGGGGCACGTTCGTACTCCGCCAGCTCGTGCACCATGGCGACCACGGCCGGCACGTCCTCGGGACGTGCCGGCCGGATCGTTGGTGTGACCGGTGAGGTCACGCCTTCTTGGTCTCCCAGAAGATCTTCGAGATCTCGTCGATCTTCGCGAGCAGCTTTTCGGCGGTGGCCGGGTCGAGGCTGCCCTTGACGCCACCGGCGCCGGCGAGCTTGGTGGCCTCGTTGAACAGGCTGTGCAGGTTCGGGTACTTCTCGAAGTGCGGCGGCTTGAAGTAGTCGGTCCAGAGCACCCAGAGGTGGTGCTTGACCAACTCGGCGCGCTGCTCCTTGATGATGACGGCGCGGGTGCGGAACTCCGGGTCGGTGTTCGCCTGGTACTTCTCGCAGATCATTTTGACCGACTCGGCCTCGATCCGAGCCTGAGCTGGATCGTAGACACCGCACGGCAGGTCGCAGTGAGCGCTCGCGGTGACGCGGGGCGCAAGGATGCGCGGAAGTCGCATCGGGATCCTCCATGGGAAGTTTGCGATGATCAAAGGCGACATTACTCCTGGGAGTGCTCCCCGAACCGGGTGGAGGTGAAACCGATGAGTCCTGATCACCCGGCCGAGGCCGTCCGGTTGCGGAAACCGCTCACCGCTGTTCTGGTGACCGGACCGTCCATGGCGCCGGCGCTGCGGCACGGCGACGCGGTGCTGGTTCGCCCCGGTGGTCGCCCGATCCGACCCGGAGACGTGGTGGTCGCGGTCTTCCGGACCCGCCCCGAGTTGCTGGTGGTGAAGCGCGCGGTCCGGCCGCAGGACGGCGGCTGGTGGCTGCACGGGGACAACAACCTGATCACCGATGACTCCCGGGCGTACGGGGTGGCCGACGTGCGGGGGAGGGTGGTGGCCCGCTACTGGCCGCGCCCCGGACGGGTTCCTCGTCACCAGTTATGACCCTGCTCACATCCGAGCAGCAGTGCCGACACTATGCTCGGAAGTGCCCGGGTGACCCCCCGCACCGCGTGCCACCGCTCGCCGCCCACCTCGCGGCCGGGCCGGCCGCCCCGTCTGCTCGACAGATCCTGGAGTCACCGCCATGTCTTCGTCCACCGTGGACCCCGCTGATCCCGTCTTCCTGCTGCACCGGGGCGGCAAGATGGCCGTCACCTCGACCGTGCCGCTCACCAGCCGGGAAGATCTCTCCCTGGCGTACACCCCGGGGGTGGCCCGGGTGTGTGAGGCGATCGCCGCCGATCCCACCCTGGTGGACGACTACACCTGGGTGTCGCACGCGGTCGCGGTGGTCACTGACGGCTCGGCGGTGCTCGGGCTCGGCAACATCGGCCCCCGCGCCGCGCTGCCGGTGATGGAGGGCAAGGCGGTGCTGTTCAAGCAGTTCGCCGGGGTGGACGCGGTGCCGATCTGTCTGGACACCCAGGACGTGGACGAGATCGTGGCCGTGGTGCGGGCGCTGGCCCCCTCGTTCGGCGGGATCAACCTGGAGGACATCAGCGCGCCGCGCTGCTTCGAGGTGGAGAGGCGACTCGACGAGGCGCTGGACATCCCGGTCTTCCACGACGACCAGCACGGCACCGCGATCGTGGTGCTCGCCGCGCTGCGTAACGCCGCCACCCTGCTCAACCGCAAGCTCGGTGACCTGCGGGTCGCGGTGAGCGGCGCGGGCGCGGCCGGGGTGGCCGTCACGAAGATGCTGGTCGCCGGGGGCGTCAACCCCGACCAGGTGGTGGTCTGCGACTCCAAGGGGATCATCGGGCCGCACCGCACCGAGCTGACCGGCACCAAGGCCGAGTTGGCGGCGAGCACCAACGCGGAGGGCCGCCGCGGCGACATCACCGAGGCGCTGCGCGACGCGGACGTGCTGATCGGGGTCTCCGGTGGGCAGATCCCCGAGGCCGCGGTGGCCGGGATGGCGCCCGGCGGGATCGTCTTCGCGTTGGCGAACCCGACCCCGGAGGTGCACCCCGAGGTGGCTGCCCGGCACGTCGCGGTGGTCGCCACGGGGCGCAGTGACTACCCCAATCAGATCAACAACGTGCTGGCGTTCCCGGGGGTGTTCCGCGGCGCGCTGGACGCCGGCGCCACCCGGATCACCGAGGCGATGAAGGTCGCCGCCGCGGACGCCATCGCCGGCGTGGTGGCCGAGTCGCTGACCGTGGACGCGATCGTCCCGTCTCCGCTCGACCTGCGGGTCGCGCCGGCCGTCGCCGCGGCGGTCGCCGAAGCCGCCCGCCGCGACGGCGTCGCCCGTCGGTAGGGCCGGCACTTCTTAACGGGCGCTCAGCTTGTTACCGTGCCGATCATGCGTGCTGCCTTCGCCTCCCGCTTCGACGACGCCGATCCGCTCGCCGCGCTCACCGTCGGTGAGCAGCCCGAGCCGACCCATCCGGCCGACGGCTGGGTGACCGTGCAGTTGCGGGCCACCTCGCTCAACCACCACGACCTCTGGTCACTGCGCGGGGTGGGGCTCACCGAGGCCCAGCTGCCGATGATCCTCGGCTGCGACGCGGTCGGGCTGGACCCGGAGGGGCACCCGGTGGTCGTGTACCCGGTGGTAGTCACTCCGGGTGACCCGCGCGGCGTCTCCATCCTCTCCGAGCACTTCTCCGGGACGCTCGCCGAACGGGTCGCCGTACCCCGGTCGAACCTGATCCCGCTGCCCGACGGCATGGCGGCGACCGACGCGGCGTGCCTGCCCACGGCCTGGCTGACCGCGTGGCGGATGCTGACCACCAAGGGCCGCGTCGCGGACGCGGACAGCGTGCTGGTGCAGGGCGCGGGCGGCGGCGTCGCCACCGCGGCCGTCGCGCTCGCCGTCGCGATGGGCAAGCGGGTGTACGCGACCAGCCGTGACGCCGCCAAGCGGGAACGGATCGCCGCCCTCGGCGCCACCGCCGTGGAACCCGGTGCCCGGCTGCCGGAACGGGTCGACGTGGTGATCGAGACGGTCGGCGCGGCCACCTTCGACCACTCGCTGAAGTCGGCCGCGCCGATGGCCCGGATCGTGGTCTCCGGCGCGACCGCCGGGCACGAACCGGTAGTCAACCTGCGCCGGGTCTTCGCGATGCAGTTGGAGATCCTGGGCACCTCGATGGGTACGCCCGGCGAGCTGTACGAGCTGCTGACGTTCTGTTCCGACAACGAGGTGCGCCCGGTGGTGGACAGCGTCATCCCGTTCAGCCGGGTCGAGGACGCCTTCGCGCGCATGCACTCCGGCGACGCCTTTGGCAAGATCGTCATCGACCACACGGCCTGACGCCCCGCGCGGCCAGACGCCTCCGCCCCGCCGCCCGCAAGATCGCGCAACATCATGAAAGTAGTGGCCTCGGCGTCGTGAGAGGCCACTATTTCCTGGTTGTTGCGCGATCTTGATCGGCCAGAAGCCGTAGGCGCGTGCGGCTCAGAGGTGGTCGTCGAAGGTGGCGATGCCGCCGCGGGTGGCGTCGGTGGGGATGCGCTTCTTGGCCTCCGCGTCGCCGTACAGCGACCAGCGGAGGAACTCCACGGACGTGTCCGAGACCACCCGCAGCGTCGCGCCGTCACTGAGCAGCGCCCGCCCGTGGTCGCCCTTCGGCAGGCTCAGCATCGCCTTCGGCCAGGGCACCTTGTCGTACGCGGCCTTACCCGCCGCGTACTCGACCACCTCGTCCAGCTCCCCGTGCACGAACAGCTGCGGCGCGGACGCACCGGCGAACGCGGTGCCCACGCCGAGCGCCGTGCCGGCGAACACCACGCCCGCGTCCAGCCGTTCGTCCCGGCTGGCGGTGAAGAGCCCGATCGTGGTCACCCCGCCCGCCGAGTGCCCGGCCGCGGCCACCCGGTCACCGTCCAGTCGGCCACGCAACGGGTCGCCGGCCTTGCCGTCCAGCGCCAGCACCTGGTCCAACGCATACGACACGTCGGCCGGTTGGTTGAGCACGTCGAGGACGTTGCCGTCGCCGCCCTTGGAGGTGTGCGGGAAGGTCGGCGCGGCCACCACGAAACCCGCCGCCGCCCACCGGGTCAGCAGCGTGGCGTAATCGTCCGGCCGCCCGCCCAGGCCGTGGCTGAACATCACCACCGGAAACCGGCCGCTCGCGGCTGCCGCCGACCGCTTGACCGCACCGCCTGCCTCCCCGGCCGCCGGGTACCAGAGGGTCACCGGCAGCGCACGGCCGTCCCGGTCCAGCTTGAGCTGGCGTACGCCGACCGCGAAGGCACGCTCCGGGGCGGTCCCGGCAGGGACCTGCGGCGCCGGCGTGGCGGCCGGCGGTGGCTCGGCGGGCGCCTGCCAGCCCTCGTTCGTGCGGGCATCCGTGGAGCAGCCGACCAGACCGGCCATGAGCAGGGCGCTGGCCATCAGTGCGGGGGTGAAGCGACGGGACATGAACTCAATTGTGCCCTGTCCCGCAGAGTCGTTTGATGCATCCCGGAGGTGGTGAAGTCGGGTGTGCGGGAACGCGGGAGCGGCCCACGAAACCGGCCGCCGCCCAGCGGGTGGTCAGGCCGGTTCACCTCCACCGGCCGGGTCCCACCCGGAACGACGTGGGCCGGGGGCGGTGCCGCGGAACCGGTTTCGCTAGGGTCACCGGCATGCCTGAGAACTACACCGACCCCAGTGGCAACACCGAGGCGTTCCGCGCCTTCAGTCAGACGCCGGAAGCCGCGGCGCCGACGGAGGCTTCGTCCCGCACCCCTTTGATCGTCGGTGCGGTGGCGGCCGTCGTGCTGGTGGTGGCTCTCGTCGCCTGGCTCGCCTAGGTTTTCGGGCCCCCGCGCCCGATCGTCAGCGGCCTCCGACCACGTCCCGGGCCTCCCGCGCGATCTCCCGTTCCTCGTCGGTGTGGATGACGCAGACGCTCACCTCGGCGCCCTCGGGTGAGATCAACCGGTCGCCGTCGCCGTCGTTGCGGGCCTCGTTCACGGCGATGCCGAGCCGCTCCAGGCCGGCCAGCGCGGCGGCCCGGACGGGCGCCGCGTGCTCACCGACCCCGGCGGTGAAGGCGATCGCGTCGACCCGGCCGAGCAGCGCGTAGTACGCACCCACGTACCCGGTGATGCGCCGGCAGTACACGTCGAAGGCCAGCTCCGCTGCCGGGTCCCCGGCCGCCCGGCGCTGGAGCACCTCGCGCATGTCGTTGACGCCGGTCAGCCCCAGCAGGCCGCTGCGGTGGTTGAGCAGGTCGTCGATGTCGTCCACCGACAGCCCACCCTCCCGGCGCAGGTGGAAGATCACGGCCGGGTCCAGGTCGCCGCTGCGAGTGCCCATCACCAGCCCCTCCAACGGGGACATGCCCATCGAGGTGGCGACGCTGCGACCGTTCGCGACCGCGCAGGCGCTGGCCCCGTTGCCCAGGTGCAGCGTGATCGTGTTGAGCTGCTCGTACGGGCGGCCCAGCAGCTCGGCGGTGCGGCGGGACACGTACGCGTGCGAGGTGCCGTGGAAGCCGTACCGGCGGATGCCGTACCGCTGCGCGGTGTCCAGGTCGATCGCGTACGTCGCGGCGGCCTCCGGCAGGGTGTGGTGGAACGCGGTGTCGAAGACGGCGACCTGCGCGACGTCCGGCAGCGCCGCGCGGGCCACCTCGATGCCGGCCAGGTTGGCCGGGTTGTGCAGCGGGGCGAGCGGCACCAGGTTCTTGATCGCGGCCAGCACCGCGTCGTCGACCAGCACCGGGGCGGTGAATCTCCGGCCACCGTGGACCACCCGGTGCCCCACCGCCGCCAGCCCGGTCAGGTCCAGCCCGTCCAGGATCTGCCGGACCGCACTGGTGTGGTCCGCCGGGCCGCCGCCAGGCTCACCGATCCGTTCGACGGTGCCCTGGTCGAGCACCCGGTCGCCGTCGTAGTGGCGCCACTTCACCGACGACGACCCGCAGTTGAGCACCAGCACCCGACTCATGAGGCCTCCTCGGTGGCCGCCTGGATGGCGGTGATCGCCACGGTGTTGACGATGTCCGGCACTCCTGCGCCACGGGACAGGTCGTTCACCGGCCGGCGCAGGCCCTGCATGACCGGGCCGACGGCGACCGCCCCGGCGGAGCGCTGCACCGCCTTGTACGTGTTGTTGCCGGTGTTCAGGTCCGGAAAGATGAAGACCGTGGCCCGACCGGCGACCGGGCTGCCCGGCAGCTTCGTCGCCGCCACCGCCGGGTCGATCGCCGCGTCGTACTGGATCGGCCCCTCGACCAGCAGGTCGGGCCGGCGCTCCCGGACCAGCGTGGTGGCGGTGGCGACCTTCTCCACGTCCGCGCCGGCGCCAGAGCTGCCGGTGGAGTACGACAGCATGGCCACCCGAGGTTCGATGCCGAACCGGGCGGCGGTGTCGGCCGACGAGATCGCGATGTCGGCGAGCTGGGCGGCGTCCGGGTCGCGGTTGACCGCGCAGTCGCCGTAGACCAGCACCCGGTCCGCGAGCAGCATGAAGAAGACGCTGGAGGCCACGGAGACCTCCGGGACGGTACGGATGATCTCGAACGCCGGTCGGATGGTCGCGGCGGTGGTGTGCGTGGCGCCGGAGACCATGCCGTCGGCCCGTCCGGTCGCCACCATCAGGGTGGCGAAGTAGTTGGGTTGGGCCACGATGTCGTGCGCCAACTCGGCGGTGACGCCCCGGTGGGCGCGCAGCCGGGCGTACTCGGCCGCGAAGTCGTCGCGCCACCCGCTGGTGACCGGGTCGACCACGTTCGCGTCGCCGAGGTCGATGCCCAGTTCACGGGTCCGCCGGGCGATGTCGTCCGGCCGGCCGAGCAGCGTCAGCTGGGCCACCCCACGACGGAGCAGGATCTCCGCCGCGCGCAGGATCCGCTCCTCGGTGCCCTCCGGCAGCACCAGGTGCCGGCGCTGCGAGCGGGCCCGGTCGAGCAGCTCGTTCTCGAACATCAGCGGGGTGACCCGGGTCGACCGGCTGACCCGCAGCCGGCGGGCCAGGTCGTCGGTGTCCACGCAACGCTCGAACGCGCCGAGCGCGGCCTCCACCTTGCGAGGGTTGGCCGCGCTGGGCCGACCTTCGATGCGACTGGACGCGGCCACCGTGTCGTAGCTGTCGCTGCGCACGGACAGGACCGCCAGCCCGGTGTTCAGCCCCTCCACCAGCCGCATGACCCTGGGGTCGGGCTGCTCGCCGAGGGTGAGCACCAGCCCGGCCACCGACACCTGACCGGCCACGTGCGCGGCGCTCGCGGCGACGAGCAGGTCGGCCCGATCCCCGGGGGTGATCACCAGGGCGCCCTCGGTGAGGTGGCCCAGCAGGGTTGGCACATGCGCCGCGCCGACCACGAAGTCCAGCACGTCCCGGCCGAGCGCCGCGTCGTCACCGGCCAGCAGGGTGGCGCCGAGCGCCGCGGCCACCTCGGCGACCGTCGGCGCCGACACGCTCGGCACCTCCGGGATGGCGTACGCGGGGACCGGCAGCTCGGGCAACGTCATCGGCTCGACCACCCGGTTGGCGATCATCGCGAGCACGGTCGCGCCCAGGTCGGCCAGATCGTAGTACGCCCCCCGCATCGCGGCTGCGACAGCCGCCGGCTCCTGCCCGAAGCCGTCCACCACCGGCACCACCACGCTGCCGAACTCGGTGGCCAGCCGGGCGTTGAAGGCCAGCTCCCGGGGATGGGCCGGGTCGCCCGGGTCGTCGAAGTCGCTGCCCACCACGACCACCGCCGGGCACTGCCGCTCCACCGCCCGGTAGCGCTCGACGATGCCGAAGATCAGCTCTTCGCGCCGGCCGTCGGCGACCAGCGCTGCGGCCTCGGCGTAGCTCGCCCCGGCCAGCTCAGCCAGCGGCACCTCCACCCGGTAGCGCTCGCTGAGCAGGGCGAGGATCGGGTCCGGGCCGGTGTCGGCGACCAGCGGCCGGAACACGCCGATCCGACCGACCTGGCGGGACAGCAACTCGGCCAGCCCGAGGGCAATTGTCGACTTGCCCCCGCCCGACCCCACGCTGGTCAGATACACACTGCGCGCCACGGCCTCACGCTACAAGATCGCGCTAAGTAGCGCCGGGGTCCGGTGGCCCGGGCCGTCCGGGCCGGTCGTCAGGGCAACGCCGTCGTGGCGGTCTGCCCGACCTCCTCGTCGGAGGGTGGCACGTCGGGCAGCACGGCCATCCGGAAGATCGCATCGCTCTTGGCAAGCCAGGCGGTGCCGAAGGCGGACACGGCGACAATTTCGCACCACAGCAGCGGCTGGAGCCGCTGGTGGACATCCGTGGGTAGCGCCCTGCTTGCCAGCGCAACCACGATCGCCGCCAGGATGAGCAGGCCGCAGGTGCGGTAGAAGCGGTTGGCGACGCGTCCGGGAGGCACGCCGGCGCGGTCGGACCGGGTGAACAGAAACAGGCAGAAGACGGCGAGGAGCAGGAACAGGGCCGAGGCCGCGACCTGGTGCACCACCCCGACCGCCCGGCCGTCGCCGCTGGTGCCGTCGGTCGATGCGTCGACCGTGATGGGAAAGAGTGCCACGACGATCGCGAGCGTCCCGGCGATCGTGCCCAACAGGTCGTCCGGCCGGCGGTAGCGATAGGCGATCAGGAACACCCCGATCGCGCACAGGGCGCCGACGAACACGTCGCGCATCTCAGTGTGGTAATACGCGCTGAGCGAGTCGAGGATGACGACGCGACGGGTGGCGACCATGTGGCCGACCACCAGCACGATCGGCAGGGCGATGCCGACCGATCCAACGCCGAGGCGCAGGTGGCGTACGGTCGCCGCGTCCTGCGGGGGCTTGTCGAGCTTCGGGTTCATGGTTCGCCTCCTGGCGTCCGGCGGCGTGGGATCCGGCGGGCCTGGTGGAACCGGAGACGCTGCCCTCCAGTGGACGTCACGGAGAGAGGCGAGTCAACCGCTGAACGTTACTCATCATCGGGGTCGTCGAGCCGCGCCAGCCAGGTTGCGAAGCGCTCGACCGGGGTCTCGAACTCCGGGTTCAGGTCGACGAAGTCGCGCAAGCGCTCACCCAGCCACTCCAGGGTGACCTGCTCGTCACCTCGGCGTTCGACCAGCTCTTCGATGCCACGGTCGGTGAAATACATCGGTACGTCCTTGTGCTTGGCCCGGCTCCGGCCGGGCAGGTGGGCGGGTGGGCCGACGGAGCCGGGGCAGGGCCGCGGTGAACGGCCCTGCCCCGGCTCTCGTGCTGCGGTCAGGTCACGGGCGGGGAAGTGCCGCCTCGATCAGCGCGTTCTGCTCCACCTCGTGCGTCTTGGCGGAACCGACCGCCGGGGCGGCCGCGGCCGGGCGGGAGATCCGGCGCAGCCGCACGTCGGTGAGGTGCTCCAACAGGTTGAGCGCCACGAACGACCAGCCGCCCTGGTTGGCGGGCTCCTCCTGGACCCAGGCGAAGTCCTCCGCGTTCGGGTACTGCGCGAGGGCGGCCCGGATCTCCTCCACCGGCAGCGGGTACAGCTGCTCGATCCGGATGATCGCGGTGTCGGTGATGCCGCGATCCTGGCGGGCCTGGAACAGGTCGTAGTAGACCTTGCCGGAGCAGAGCAGCACCCGCTTCACCGTCTCCGGTGCCGGGGCGGCCGTGTCGCGCAGCACCGGCTGGAAGGTGCCGGTGGTGAAGTCCTCCACCGACGAGATGCAGAGCTTGTGTCGCAGCAGCGACTTCGGCGTGAACACCACCAGCGGCTTGCGCTTGGGCGACAGGGCCTGGCGGCGCAGCAGGTGGAAGTAGTTCGCCGGGGTGGTCGGGATGGACACCCGCATGTTGTCCTCGGCGCACATCTGCAGGAACCGCTCCGGCCGGCCGGACGTGTGGTCCGGGCCCTGGCCCTCGTGGCCGTGCGGCAGCAGCAGGGTGACGGCGGAGCGCTGGCCCCACTTCACCTCGCCGGACGAGATGAACTCGTCGATCACCGACTGGGCGCCGTTGACGAAGTCGCCGAACTGGGCCTCCCAGGCGACGAGCGCGTTGATGTTCTCCACCGAGTAGCCGTACTCGAAGCCCATCGCCGCGTACTCGCTGAGCAGCGAGTCGTGCACGAAGAACCGGGAGCGCTCGCCGTCGCCGGTGAGCGACATCAGCGGCAGGTAGTCGTCACCGGTGCGGGAGTCGACCACCGAGGCGTGCCGCTGGACGAACGTGCCGCGCCGCGAATCCTGCCCGGCCAGCCGGACGGTGACCCCGTCGTGCAGCAGCGACCCGAGCGCGATGATCTCGCCGAAGCCCCAGTCGATGTTGCCCTCGACGGACATCTTGGCCCGCCGGTCCAGCAGTTGCTGGATCCGCTTGTGCGGGGTGAAGCCCTCCGGCAGGTTGATGTGCGCCTCGCCGATCGCCTTCACCACGGACGCGTCGGTGGCGGTGTCGACCTGCGGCTCCGGCTCCTCCTCGCGGTGCGGCCGGTTGAGCTGGCGCGGTGCCGAGGCGGCGTCCCGGGTGGCCTTGAAGACCTTCTCCAGCTGCGCCTGGTAGTCGCGCAGCAGCTCTTCCGCGTCCTCCACGGTGATGTCGCCGCGACCGATCAGCTCCTCGGTGTAGAGCTTGCGGACCGAGCGCTTCGAGTCAATGATCTTGTACATCTGGGGGTTGGACATCGACGGGTCGTCGCCCTCGTTGTGTCCGCGCCGGCGGTAGCAGACCATGTCGATCACGACGTCCTTGTTGAACGTCTGCCGGTATTCGAAAGCCAGCCGGGCCACCCGGACCACGGCCTCCGGGTCGTCGCCGTTGACGTGGAAGATCGGCGCCTGGATCATCCGGGCCACGTCGGTGCTGTAGAGGCTGGACCGGCTGTATTCCGGGGCGGTGGTGAAGCCGACCTGGTTGTTGACCACCACGTGCACGGTGCCGCCGGTGCGGTAGCCGCGCAGCTGCGACAGGTTGAGCGTCTCGGCGACGACCCCCTGCCCGGCGAACGCGGCGTCACCGTGCACCAACAGCGGCAGCACGGTGTAGCCCTCCAGCTTGAGGTCTATCCGGTCCTGCTTGGCCCGGACGATGCCCTCCAGCACCGGGTCGACAGCCTCCAGGTGCGACGGGTTGGCCACCACCGACACCTTGACCGCGTGCTCGCCGTCGGGGGTGGTGAACTTGCCGTTCTGGCCCAGGTGGTATTTCACGTCGCCGGAGCCCTGCGTCGAACGCGGGTCCAGGTGACCCTCGAACTCGGAGAAAATCTTCTCGTACGGCTTGCCGACGATGTTGGCCAGCACGTTGAGCCGACCCCGGTGCGCCATGCCGATGACGACCTCGTCCAGACCGTTCTCGGCGGAGCACTCCAGCACCTCGCCGAGCAGCGGGATCAGCGACTCGCCGCCCTCCAGCGAGAAACGCTTCTGGCCGACGTACTTGGTCTGCAGGAAGGTCTCGAACGCCTCGGCGGCGTTGAGCCGGTTGAGCACGTGCTTCTGCTCGTCGGCGGCCGGCTTCTCGTACTTGCGCTCGATCCGTTCCTGGATCCAGCGCCGCTCCTCCGGGTCCTGGATGTGCATGTACTCGATGCCGACCCGGCGGCAGTACGAGTCGCGCAGCACGCCGAGGATCGAGCGCAGCTTCATCCGCTGCCGGCCGGCGAAGCCGTTGACCGGGAACTCGCGGTCCAGGTCCCACAGGGTGAGCCCGTGCTGGAGGACGTCCAGGTCGGGGTGCTTGCGGATCTTGAATTCCAGCGGGTCGGTGTCGGCCATCAGGTGACCCCGCACCCGGTACGCGTGGATCAGCTCGTGCACCCGGGCGGTCTTGTTGATCTGGCCCTCGGAGTTGACCGCCACGTCGCGCATCCACCGCACCGGCTCGTACGGGATGCGCAGCGAGGTGAAGATCTGGTCGTAGAAGCCGTGCTCGCCAAGGATCAGCTCGTGCATCACCTTGAGGAACTCGCCGGACTGCGCGCCCTGGATGATCCGGTGGTCGTACGTGCTGGTCAGCGTGATGATCTTGCTGACGGCCAGCTCGGCGAGGGTGGCCTCGGACATGCCCTGGTAGGGGGCCGGGTATTCCATCGCGCCGACACCGATGATCGCGCTCTGCCCCTGCATCAGCCGCGGCATCGAGTGCACGGTGCCGATGCCGCCCGGGTTGGTCAGCGAGATCGTGGTGCCGGAGTGGTCGTCCATGGTCAGCTCATTGCGCCGCGCCCGCCGGACCACGTCCTCGTACGCCTGCCAGAACTGCCGGAAGTCCATCTGCTCGCAGCCCTTGATGGAGGGGACCACCAGGTTGCGGCTGCCATCCGGCTTGACCAGGTCGATCGCGATGCCGAGGTTGACGTGCGGCGGGCGGACCACCGCCGGCTTGCCGTTGGTCTCGGCGAAGGAGTTGTTCATCTCGGGGTGCTGGACCAGCGCCCGGACCAGTGCGTAGCCGACCAGGTGGGTGAAGCTGACCTTGCCGCCGCGCCCCCGGGCGAGGTGGTTGTTGATCACGATGCGGTTGTCCACCAGCAGCTTGGCCGGGATCGCGCGCACGCTGGTCGCGGTCGGCACGCTCAGCGAGGCGTCCATGTTCTGGACGATCTTCGCGGCGACACCGCGTAGCGGAGTGGTCTGCGGGCCGTCGGCGCTCGGCGCGGCGGGCTTCGCAGCCGGCTTGGCCGGGGCGGCCTTCTCCGGTGCGGCCTTGGTCGGAGCCGGCGCGGCGGCGGCGGGCTTGGCTGGTGCCGACCGGGCAACGGCCGGCTTGCTCGCGGTCACCGGCTGCGCCGTGGCGCTCGGCTGGCTGACCGTGGCGGCTGCCTCCGGCTGGCCGTCCGGCTGCGGCGCGGCGGCCGGCTTGTCCGACGACTCGGCCTCACTCGGCGTGCCTGCGCCCGGCGCCGGGCGGTAGTCGGCGAAGAAGTCATGCCAGGCCGAATCGACGCTCGTTGGGTCGGCGAGGTAGCGCCGGTACATCTCCTCGACGATCCACTCATTCGGGCCGAAACCCGCTAGCGGGTTCTCCTGCGAAGTCTGCTGGGTCGACACGGCCGGTAATCGCCTCTTTCACGCGGGTTTTGTGTGGCACGCGGTGTGTCCCTTGCGCCCGATTAGGGCACGGACTGGACGGGTCCCAGGCTACGCCGTAAAGATCCGGTCGGCATTTCCGCCTCGGTCCCGTGGCCGGTTTCACAGAAGATGCCAGAAGTTCAGCATCTCCTGCGGGTCCCGTCGATCACTGCTAGGGCGCAGCGCGAGCTGGCCTGGCCCCCGGGTCGCGGCAGGCAACGCCACCACCCGGGGGCCGTCCATCAGGAGATGTCGCGCCGACGCATCAGCAGGGTGCCGACCACGCCGGTCACCACCGCGTATCCGATCAGCACGGCGGCGCCGGCCCAGCGCGGCGGGTTGCCCGGGATGTCCGCCCCGGTGACCATCAGCGACGAGGCCAGCGACGGCACCAGCAACTGCAGGTTGTTGATCCAGTCACCCCAGCGATCGGCCAGGATGGCGATCACGAAGATGGCGCCGATCGAGCCGCCCAGGTAGAGCAGGATGCCGGTCACGGTGGCGCCGATCTGGCTGCGGATCAGCACACCGATGCCGACGCCGAACACCGCCCACAGCAGGTAGGCGAGCAGGTTCAACCCGATCGCCCGCCAGGCGGCGTCGTTGCCCAGTTGCGATTCGATCCCGACCGCGTTCAGCACCGCCGAGCCGGCGATCAGGTTGAACACGGTGGTGACCAGCCAGAACAGCAGCGCCAGTATGCCCGCCGCCGCCAGCTTGGCACCCATCACCGCCGTGCGATGCGGTTGGGTCAGGAACGTGGTGGTCACCGTCTGGTGGAAGAACTCGCTGGTCACCACGATGATGCCGAGCAGCATCACGATCAGCAGGCCGAAGAACTGCCCGGTGGTGAACAGGTTCGACGAGAGCGCGTCGGGGCTGGCAACGGCCACCAGGGTGTCGGTCTGGTCGGCCGGCACCTCGCTGAGGTCCCCGTTGGTCAGGGTTTCGGCCTGCAGCCAGTTGATGAGCAGAGTGAGTGCCCAGAGCGGCAGCGAGATGAGCGCGAAGATCCACCAGGTGCTGGTGGTGCGGATCTTGAGCAGCTCGGATCGGACCAGGTTCATCGGATGTCCGCCTTTCCGGCCGTCAGCTCCAGGAAGACCCGTTCCAGGTCGGGCCGTTCCGGGGTCAGTTCGTGCAGCTCCACGCCAGCGGCCAGGGCGGCCCGGCCGACTGTCGGGGCGTCCACTCCGCCGACCAGCAGGACGCCCTGCTCGTCGGTGTCGACGGTGGCCGACTGCGCCTTCAGCGCGGTGATCAGCGCCTCGGCCTGCGGCGTACGGACCCGGATCCGGGCGCCCTGCGCCATCGACCCGAGGACCTGATCGACCGGCCCCTGGCGGACGAGCTGCCCGGCCGCGATGATCACCACGTCGTCGGCGAGCAGCTGCATCTCCGACAACAGGTGACTGGAGACCAGCACCGTACGGCCCTCGTGGGCGAGGTTCTTGAGGAACCCGCGCATCCAACGGATGCCCTCCGGGTCCAGCCCGTTGGCCGGCTCGTCGAGGATCAGCACCCGAGGGTCACCGAGCATCGCGGCGGCGATACCGAGCCGCTGCTTCATGCCCAGCGAGTAACCCTTGAACTTGCGCTTCGCCGCCGGGGTCAACCCGACCAGGGCCAACACCTCGTCGGCCCGCTGCTTCGGCAGCCCGGCCGCCGCGCAGATCACCCGCAGGTGGTTGATGCCGGTACGGCCCTTGTGCGCGCTGGACGCCTCCAGCACCGCGCCGACGTGCCGTAGCGGGTCAGCGAGGTCGGCGTACCGGCTGCCGCTGATGGTGGCCGTGCCGGCGGTGGGCGTGACCAGGTTCA
Source organism: Micromonospora sp. NBC_01638 (assembly GCF_045209745.1). Lineage (NCBI taxonomy): Bacteria > Bacillati > Actinomycetota > Actinomycetes > Micromonosporales > Micromonosporaceae > Micromonospora > Micromonospora sp. NBC_01638. Next base: position 1,208,436 of record NZ_CP109273.1, on the reverse strand, counting down.
GCAGCATGCGTAGGGTCGTGGTCTTGCCAGCGCCGTTCGGGCCGAGGAAGCCGGTCACCCGCCCCGGCGCCACGGTGAAGGACAGGTTGTTCACCGCCCGAACGCTCTTGTACTGCTTCGTCAGACCGGACACCACGATCTGACCGTCGCTGGTGGGGCTTCGCTGCCCGTCAGTCATTGTTCTCCTCCCGTGCGTGGCGTCGAGGTACGCCGTGGCACAGCGTGACGGCCAGTGGCAACAAGGTCAATTAGACGCGGTCCGTACTGTGCGGTCCGTCGCAGGGTGGAGGCGGCTCCTCCCCAGGGACGACAGCCGGAGTTTAGCGCCCGATCCAGGTGGCCCGTGCCGCGCCGAGCAGGGCGCCGTTCGGGCCGTACAGGCTGGTGTGCACGAGCGCCTTGCGCCCATCGACGCCGAGCAGAGCCCCGGTCACCACGCATTCGTCGCCCGGCCCTGGCAGCGCCGAGACCACGGCGGCGATCCGGCCCAGCAGGTACGGGCGGCCCGGCGCGAGCACCGTCCAACCGCCGGGGCAGTCCAGCGCGGCCCAGACCGTGGCCTCGCTGACCTGCTCGGGTGCCCGGAACGGCGCGGCGGTCCGCCCGTCCGGCAGCCGGCCGGGAAAGATCCGCAGCCCGTCCGCCCGCTGTGGCCCACAGACGTAACAGCCGGGGAACGGATGCTCGACCAGGCCGGGGTAGTGGGCCGCCGCAGCCGCCGCGGTGTCCAGGTCGGCAGGGGGTACGACGGCATCGACCAACCCGGTCGGGCGCACCTCCGCCACCAGCTCGCCGGCCGGGTCGCGGACCTCGCCGCCGACAAGACTCAGCTCGGTCTCCAGGGGTGGTGGCCGGCGCAGCGTCACCTCGACCGGTCCGGTGCCGCCCGCCTCGGCGGCGAACACCCCCGCGCTCCAGCCGCCGTTGCCGGAACCGGGTGGCCCGTTGTAGCGGGACTCGATGCGCATCGTCGACCTCCGGTGGGGCGTGCCGGCGCCGTCGCCGGTCCGTATCGGCAGCCTCGCACGGAGGTGGTCGGACCCATCCGCCGACCGGCGTTCATCCGATCGACACCGGTGGTCCCCGTGGATGGCAACCCGGGCACCTACACAGATCCCATGGCCGTTCTGCATGCCGCTGGCGCACCCCTGACGACCAGCGGATACACCCTGCTGATCGCCGACGACCCCATCCAGGTCGCGGCCGCGCAACGCCTGCGTCACGAGGTGTTCGCCACTGAACTCGGCGCCACCCTCCTTCCCGGCGAGCCCGGATTGGACGTGGACCCCTTCGACGCGTACTGCGACCACCTCATCGTCCGCGAGGACAGCACGGGCGAGGTGGTCGGCACCTACCGGCTGCTGCCGCCCGGCCGCACCAACCGGCGGTACGCCGAGGACGAGTTCGACCTGACCGCGCTCGACCCCCTCCGCGACGACCTGGTCGAGGCGGGCCGGTCCTGCGTACACCCGGATCACCGCTCGGGCGCGGTGATCAACCTGATGTGGGCCGGCATCATCCGGTACCTGCACCTGCGGGGCTCCCGCTGGCTCGGTGGCTGCGCCTCGGTGCCGGTGGCCGACGGTGGGCGGATGGTCGCCGAGGTGTGGACCCAGGCCCAGACCCGGCACCTGTCGCCGCCGCCGCTGCGGGTCCGCCCGCTGCGGCCCTGGTTCGCCGACCAGGCCGCCGCTCACCACCGGGTCGCCACTGCCCCGGTCGCCGCTGCCGATCCGGCCGGGCGCGTTGCGGTGCCGCCACTGCTGCGGGGGTACCTCCGGCTCGGCGCATGGATCTGCGGCGAGCCGTCGTACGACCCCGACTTCGGGTGCGCGGACTTCTACGTGCTCTTCTCCCTGGACCGGATGAACCCGCGCTACCTGCGGCACTTCCTGGGCGAGGAGGCGCAGCGGTGACCGCCGTGCCGCACGAGCTGTGGCGGCCCTCGTCGGGCTGCGACGACGACTGCCTGCCGAGGGCCGGCGAGGTGCCCACGGTGCCGGTGGCCCGACGGGTGCTCCGGTTGGTCGCCGCGACCGGCATGTTGCTGGCCGGGGTCGGACTGGTGGTGCTGCTGCCCGTGCTCCCGACCCGGGAACGGCAGGCGGCGGTACGCGGCTGGGCTCGGGCCAGCGCCCGCGCCTTCGGCGTCCGACTCGTGATCCGGGGTCGGCTGCCCCGGCGGCGGGCGCTGCTGGTCGCCAACCACGTGTCGTGGCTGGACATCCTCGCGATGCTGGCCGTCGCGCCGGCCCGGATGGTCGCGAAGCGGGAGATCCGCTCCTGGCCGGTGGTCGGGCTGCTGGCCGCGGCGGCGGGCACGGTCTTCGTGGACCGTTCCCGGCCGCGGGCGCTGCCGAGCACCGTCGGCCGGGTCGCCGACACGCTGCGCGCCGGCCGGTCGGTGGCGGTCTTTCCGGAGGGTACGACCTGGTGCGCTGGTGATGGCGCTGCCGACTGCCGCCCCGGTGGCGGTTTCCGGCCCGCGGCGTTTCAGGCGGCCATCGACACGGGCAGCCCGGTGGTGCCGCTGCGGCTCGCCTATCGCTGCGAGGCCACCGGGACGACCACCACGGCCGCCGCCTTCCTCGGTGCGGACACCCTGCTGCGGTCGGTGACCCGGGTGGTCGCGGCGCGGGAACTGGTGGTGTCGGTGACCATCGCCGCCGCGCTGCACCCGGCCCGGGACGCCGACCGGCGGTTGCTGGCCCGGGCCGCCGAGTCGGCCGTACACCTGCTGCCCAAGGCGGGTGCCGTGGCGCGGGCCCGGCTGCGTGCGGTGCCCACGGTGACCCCGGCCGTTCCCGTGCCGACGCCGGTCAACGGCCGGGAGCTGGACCTGGCGGCCTGAGGGGAGCGGCAGGCGGCGCGCTCGTGCGGGTGCCCGAGTTGGCCGGCCGGACGACGACCAACTCGCGACCTGTCTTGTGCTGTCGCGATGTATCGCGTTACTGTGCTCCCTGTCAGGCGCGTGTCCGCGCGCCGTCGAGAGGGGGACGCCATGGCCGAATGGACGGTCGAGAGCCCACAGCGGCTCACCATGGACGGCCCGGTCACCCGGCTGAACGTCCGCCTGGTGAGCGGACGGCTCAACGTGGTCGCCACCGACGGCCCGACCCGGATCGACGTCACCCAGGTCGGTCGCCGACCGGTCCTGATCGAGCACGCCGACGGTCGGCTCAACATCCGGCAGGAGCGCGGCCGGGGCTGGTCGGACGTCCTGCGGTGGTTCCGGATGATCCACCGCTATCCGCGGGTGGACGTCTCCGTCGCCGTGCCCGCCGATGTCCTCGCCGATCTGGGCCTGGTCGCGGGATCGCTGGTCGCCTCCGGCCTGCGCCGGCAGACCACGGTCCACGTCGTCGCCGGCCAGATCACCCTGATGGGCCTGCGCGGCAACACCTCCGCGCAGATCACCTCCGGCCCGGTGGAGGCGCTCGGCGTACGCGGCGACCTCACTCTGGACACGGTCTCCGGCGAGGTGATCATTGCCGACAGCGCCGCCGACCGGGTGCGGGCGCAGACCGTCTCCGGTGCCATCACGTGCGACCTGGACAATCCTCGGCGCAGCGAGATCCGGCTGACCACCATCTCGGGCAGCATCACCGTCCGGGTCCGCGAGGACAGCGACCTCGCCGTCCAACTACAGACCGCCTCGGGCCGGATCACCAGTGGCTTCCCGCAGGTGCGCACCTCGACGTTTCCACTGTTCAACAGCGAGGGAGTGCTCGGCGCCGGCGAAGGTAAGCTCTGGGCTTCCGCGACCTCGGGAAGCATCGCCCTGCTCGCCCGAGCTGTCGACGACGATGGGGAGGAGTTGCCGTGACCGCCGTGTTCAGCCACGGACGGCTCCGGCTCTATCTGCTCAAGCTCCTCGACGACGGCCCCAAGCACGGGTACGAGCTGATCCGCCTGCTGGAGGACCGGTTCCTCGGGCTCTACGCGCCCAGCGCCGGCACCATCTACCCCCGCCTGCAACGGCTGGAGGTTGAGGGTCTGGTGAGCCACACCGCCGCCGGTGGCCGCAAGACGTACGAGATCACCGACACTGGCCGTGCCGAGCTGCGCCAGCGGGCCGGCGAGCTGACCGCGCTGGAGGCGGACATCGCGGCCTCGGTGGCGGACCTCTCCACCCTGGCCGGCGAGATCCGCAGCGAGGTACGCGGCTCGGCACGCGACCTCAAGCGGGAGCTGAGCGAGGCCACCCGGCAGACCCGGCGTACCCGCTGGGAGGCACCGGCACCGTCTCCCCGGCCGACGTCGGCCGCCGGGCCGCACGCCGCGCTGCTCGACGAGTTCGACCAGCGGCTGACCGCGTTCAGTGCCGAGGTGGGCCGGCTGGTGCGCGCCCGGCAGTTCAGCGACGGCCAGCTGCGCACCGCGATCCGGCTGCTCGACGGCGCCCTGGACGGGCTGCGCCGCCTGCTGCGCTGACCAGCGGTGCCGAGCGGCCGGAGAAACGGCCGGGACTCACAGGCTTTTTGCAGGAATCGTCCAGCGTAGGCGCAGTGACGTCACCGATGATGGGCACATGCCCGCTACCCAGACCGAGGCGCGTCTGCTCGTCGTCGAGGACGACCCCAACATCCTCGAACTGCTCTCCGCGAGCCTGCGGTTCGCGGGCTTCGACGTAGCCACCGCGACAAGTGGGAGCGCCGCGCTCAACGCCGCCAAGGACCACCGGCCCGACCTGGTGGTGCTCGACGTGATGCTGCCGGACCTGGACGGCTTCGAGGTCATCCGGATGCTCCGCGAGGGCGGCACGCGTACCCCGGTGGTCTTCCTGACCGCTCGGGACGCCACCGACGACAAGATCCGTGGGCTGACCCTGGGCGGCGACGACTACGTCACGAAGCCGTTCAGCCTGGAGGAGTTGACCGCCCGGATCCGCGCCGTGCTACGTCGCACCACGACCGGCGAGCAGGCCCCGTCCCGGCTCACCTTCGCCGACCTCGAGTTGGACGAGGAGACCCACGAGGTGCACCGGGCCGGCCAGCGCGTGCAGCTTTCGCCGACCGAGTTCAAGCTGCTGCGCTACCTGATGCTCAACGCCAACCGGGTGCTGTCCAAGGCACAGATCCTCGACCACGTCTGGAACTACGACTTCCGTGGCGACGACAACATCGTCGAGTCCTACATCTCCTACCTGCGGCGCAAGGTCGACACGACCCAGCCCCGACTGATCCACACCCTGCGTGGCGTCGGGTACGTGCTGCGCAAGCCGGCGGCGTGAACGCGGTCCAGCAGGCGAAGGGACGGGTACGCAGCGTTCCGCTGCGGGTCAAGCTGGTCACCTCGGTGCTGGCACTGGTCGCCGTCGCGCTGCTGGTGATCAGCTCGCTGACCGCCTACTTCCTGCGCAACTACCTGGAGGGCCAGGTGGACGGCCAGATCAGGTCGACTGCCCAGGGTCTCGGCCAGCTGCTCCCGAAGCTGCGCAGCGGGGAAATCAACGCGATGCTGCCCAGTGACTACGTCGTGATCGTGGCCGACGAGCAGCGGGTGTACGCACCCACGTACGACGACCGCAGTCTCGACCTCGACCAGCTGCCCGCGTTCCCCACCAGCCGTGCGGGCTTCGAGGCGGAGGAGGGCGAGCCGAAGACCGTCGTGTCCCATGACGGCTACACCCGGTGGCGGGTGTACTACGCCCCCCAGCGTGACGGCTCCGTGCTCGCCGTGGGGCAGCCGCTGACCGACGTGGATCGGGCGGTGAAGCAGCTCGTCTGGATCGACCTCCTGGTCGGCGGCGCCGTGCTGGTCATGTTGGCCTCGGTCGGCGCGGCGATCGTCCGGACCAGCCTCAAGCCCCTCGTCGAGATCGAACAGACCGCTGCCGCCATTGCGGGCGGTGACCTGACCCGCCGGGTGCCCGACCCGGAGCAGGGGCAGGAATATCCGACCTCTGAGCTGGGCCGACTCTCGCGTGCGTTGAACGCGATGCTCACCCAGATCGAGGCGGCGTTCACCGCCCGAGCCGCCTCGGAGAGCGCGGCGCGCTGGGCGGAGAGCGCTGCCCGGGACGCTGCTGTCGCCGCTCAGGTGTCCGAGACGCGGGCCATCCGCTCGGAGGAGCGGATGCGGCAGTTCGTCGCCGACGCCTCGCACGAGCTGCGGACCCCGCTGACCACCATCCGCGGCTTCGCCGAGCTGTACCGGCAGGGCGCGGCCCGTGCGCCGGAGCAGACCGCCGGCCTCCTGCGCCGGATCGAGGACGAGGCGGCCCGGATGGGGCTGCTGGTGGAGGACCTGCTGCTGCTCGCCCGCCTGGACCGGGAACGGCCGCTCTCGCTGACTCCGGTGGAGTTGCCGGTGCTCGCCTCCGACGCCGTGCACGCCGCCCGGGCGATGGCTCCGGATCGGCGGATCGAGCTGGACATCGAGCCTGAATCGGGCCCGCTCGTCGTCTCGGCCGACGACGCGCGGCTGCGTCAGGTGATCGGCAATCTGGTCACCAACGCGCTGACCCACACCCCGCCGGACGCCGAGATCCGGGTCCGGCTGCGTGCCGAACCGGGGGACCTCGCCGTCGTGGAGGTGGCCGACACCGGCCCAGGCCTCTCGGCCGAGCAGGCGGAACGGGTTTTCGAGCGGTTCTACCGGGCCGACGCGGCGCGCACGCGGCGGGCCGACGGCAACACCGGCACCGGCCTCGGCCTGGCCATCGTGGCGGCGCTGGTCGCCGCTCACCACGGCTCGGTCGAGGTGGCCGACACGCCCGGCGGTGGGGCCACCTTCCGGGTCCGGCTGCCGCTGCTGCCACAGGTCGACGGAGTGGGCGAGTGACTTTCAGGGAACTTCCAGGACGGTTCCAGCGTGATCGCAGTGCCGAGGGAGAAGGTAGTGCCATGACCGAGTTCGAGTCCGACCCGCAGCGCCGGCCGGCCCCCACCGACGCCGAGCCGTCGCACCTCACCGCCGAGCTGCCGCGTGACGAGCGCGCGCAGTCCGACTCCCCGACCACTCCCGTCCCGGCCGTGTCGACCACCGGTGACGCGGAGACCACCGCCTTCACTCCGCCCACGCCGGACGCACCGACCGCCCCCGCCGCGTACGCCGGGCCGCCGGCCAGCGCGCCGCCGGCCGCCGCCCAGCCGACCGGGTACGAGCCCCCGGCCGCCACCCCTTCCGCACCGCCGTACCCGGTCTCCGGCTACCCGGCGGCCGGCCAGCCCGGCTACCCGCAGCCGACCGCCGGCCAGTACCCCGGTCCCCCCTGGCACGCGGGCCAGCAGTCTGGCTGGGCTGGCGGGGGGCAGCCGGGTATGGCGTACCCGCCGCACCAGCAGCACGCCCAGCACGCCCAGCACCCGGGGCAGCCGGTCCCGCCGTGGGGCCCACAGGTCGCGCCGCCCGGCAGCGGCCCCCGGCCCGGTCGGATCGCCAAGTTCGCCGGCGCCGGCGTCGCGGTGTTCGCCCTGATGCTCGGATCCGGCGTGGCCGGCGGAGCGTTCGCGCTCGCCCTCGACGGCGACGGCGGCGGTATCACCCGCACCTACTCCGCGGCCCCGGTGATCAACGGCGCCGACCTGCCGAGGATCGCCGCGTCCGTGCAGGACAGCGTCGTCTCGATCACCACCGACAGCGGTGAGGGTTCCGGGGTGGTGCTCAGCGCCGACGGGTACGTGCTGACCAACAACCACGTCGTCGCCTCCGCCGCTGGCGGCATCGTGCGGGTGGTCTTCGCTGACGGCAAGACCGCCGACGCGAAGATCATCGGTACGGACCCGAAGACCGACCTGGCGGTGGTCAAGGCCAACGGGGTGAGCGACCTCAAGCCAGCCAAACTCGGTGACAGCGACGCCATGCAGGTCGGCGACCAGGTGCTCGCCCTGGGCAGCCCGCTCGGCCTGCAGGGGTCGGTGACCTCGGGCATCCTCAGCGCCCGGGACCGCACCATCCGGGCCGGCGAGGGCCAGCAGCAGGACCCGACCCAGCAGGGCCAGCCCGTCAGCTCGATCTCCGGTCTGCTCCAGACCGACGCACCGATCAACCCCGGCAACTCCGGCGGCGCGCTGGTCAACACCCGGGGCGAGGTGATCGGCATCAACACCGCCATCGCGACCTCCGGGCAGAGCACCGGCAACATCGGCGTCGGGTTCGCCATCCCCAGCAACAAGGCCAAGGACGTCGCGGGCAAGCTCCAGCGCGGCGAGAAGGTCAGCCACCCGTCGCTCGGAGTGGGCGTCAACCGGGCCGAGGGCGGTGGCGCGCTCGTCGCGTCGGTCACCGCGGGCAGCGCGGCCGAGAAGGCCGGCCTCCAGCGTGGCGACGTCGTCACCCGGTTCGGTGACAAGCCGATCAACGATTCTGACGACCTGGTCGGCGCGGTGCAGGCCGGCAAGGTCGGCGACCGGGTCGAGGTGCAGTTCAAGCGGAACGGCGTCGAGAAGTCGGCAACCGTGACGCTTGCCGAGACGTCCTGACGGATATCTGAACCTGCCTCCTCCCGCTGGCGGCGGGTGGCGGGGCCGAGGGGGTCGGCTCCGTCACCCGCCGCTTTTTCCGCCCGGACGGCGGTTCACCCGGATCGGGTGAACCGCCGTCACCCCTCTGTCCGACAGGTTCGGTGGGCGCGTAACCGAAACCGGGGGGTGTCATGACCGACGATGTCCGCGACGACGGGCGGATTCAACGCGACGTCCTGGCGGAGCTGGCCTGGGACGCCCGGCTGCAACCGAACGAGATCGGCGTGACCGTGAACGAGGGCGTGGTCACGCTGACCGGGTTCGTGGACGGCGCCGCCCGCAGTTGGGCCGCGACCCGGTGCGCTCAGCGGGTTCGCGGCGTACGGGCGGTAGCCGACGAGATCGAGGTGCGGCTGCCCGGCACGCCGGGGCGTACCGACGCCGAGGTCGCCCTCGCCGCCTCTCGCGCGCTGGAGTGGGACAGCTTCGTGCCCGCCGAGCGGCTGGACCTGACCGTGGCGAACGGCTGGCTGATGATCCGTGGTGAGGTCGAGTTCGGGTGGCAGCGCCGCGCTGCCGAGGGGGAGTTGCGCCGGCTCGACGGCGTACGGGGGATCACCAACCTGATCGAGGTACGACCCCCGGCTCCACCCGCTGAACGGCTGCGTCGGGACGTCCAGCGGGCGCTGCTGCGCACGATCGGCGCCGAGCGGGTGACCGTCGAGGTGGATGGCGACACCCTGGTGCTCGCCGGGGTGGTTCGTTCCTGGTGGGAACGCGACCAGGTCGAGCGGGTGGCCTGGTCTGCGCCGGGAGTGCGGGTGGTTCACGACCAACTTCTGGTCGGCGGGTGAGCGTCGTCCACCTTGTCCGGTTTACCCGGGACGCCACAGGGAACCCGCCGCCGACCACGCCGACCGGCGGCGACACCGCGCCGGGGACCAACGGGGAGGACTCGTGGCCGTGAACCACCCGCCTGCGGGCCGCCCGAAAAGGCGGTTGTTGCGTATCGCGATGGTGGTTCCGCCATGGTTGTCCGTGCCGCCGCCCGGCTACGGCGGCCTTGAGCAGGTCGTCGCCGCCCTGGTGGACGAGCTGACCAGCCAGGGGCACGCGGTGACCCTGTTCGGCGCCGGCAGCCAACACGGCACCGCCGCCGACGGCTTCGTCTCCACCGTTCCCGAGGTCCAGTACGAGCGGCTCGGCGAGTCACTGCCGGAGCTGGCCCACCTGGCCCGGGTGAAACGGCTGATCACGGCGGCCGACTTCGACGTGATCCACGACCACACCACGATCGGCCCGCTGGTCGCCGGCCGCCGGGCCGTGCCGACGGTCGCAACCGTGCACGGCAACCCGGTGGGGGAGTACGGCGACGTGCTCGGCGACATCGACCCGGGTGTCGCTCTGGTGGCGATCTCGCACGCCCAACGCCGGCTGAACCCTGGCCTGCCCTGGGCCGGCACGGTGCACAACGCGCTGGATATCGGTGGCTTGCCGCGTAAGACCGAGCCCGGCCCGGGGCCGGTGCTGTGGCTGGCCCGGTTCAGCCCCGACAAGGGTCCGGACCTCGCCATCGGGGCGTGCCGGGCAGCCGGGTTGCCGTTGGTGCTGGCCGGCAAGTGCAACGAGCCGGCCGAGCGCCGTTACTACGAGCAGGTCGTCGCGCCGCTGGTCGACGATGACGTGACCGTCGTGCTCAACGCCGACCGCCCGGAGATCCTCCGGATGCTGGTCGACGCCCGTTGCCTGATCATGCCGATCCAGTGGGATGAGCCGTTCGGCATGGTGATGCTGGAGGCGATGGCGACCGGCACACCGGTGGTCGCGCTCAACCGGGGTGCGGTGCCGGAGCTGGTCCGGCCCGGGCTGACCGGGCTGGTCTGTGAGCAGCCGGAGGAGCTACCCGCGGCGTTGCTCGCTGTCGAGCAGCTCGCCCCGGAAGACTGCGTGGCACACGTCGCGGAAAACTTCTCGGCCGAGCGGATGGCGTACGGCTACGCGGAGGTCTACCGGCGCTTCGCTGCCGGGCGACACGACATCCGCGAACCGGCCCGGGTGTCGGCCCGCTGACGCTCCCGACCTCGGCGTCGCCGTCCGGTCAGACCCGGGCCGCACCGAGCTCGGCGATGGCGGCGTCGAGCTGCTCCGCGTACGCCGGACTGATGCCCCCCTCACCGAGGCGAACCGCGACCTTCTCGCGCAGCCGGGCCACCAGCGGCGCCAGCTCGTTGCGGCCGGAGCTGACCGCGGCGGTCAGGTTGCGCAGCTCGTTGCGCAGGTCGAGGCCAACGTCGACACGGATCTCACCGGCACTCAGCCCGGCGCCGATCAGCCCGTCGACCCGGTTGGCGGCCTCGACCAGGGTGCCCGGATCCGAGGCGGGTGACCTGGTGCTCGGCTTCGTTGGCGATGCGGCGGTCGGCTCGGGCGACGCGGAGAGCGGCGGGTCGGTCGACGACGTCGGCACCGGGCCGACCGTGGGCTGCGTCCGGTGTGTCGGCTGCTCATCGGGCAGCAGGGCCACCCCGGCCAGCGCCACCCCGATCGCCAGGACCAGCAGCAGCGCCAGTCGCCGTCGGGACCAGCCCGACCCGGCCGCCGTCTCGTCCGACCCGGCCGCCGTCTCTTTGGCCACCGCCGGGACGGCGGCCGGCCGTGGCGGCAGGGGCCGGGTGGGCACCCGGATGGTCGCGGCCGGAGGATCGGCCGGCAGCAGTTGGTCGCGTAGTGCGGTGGCCACCTGCCGGGCGGTCGGCCGATCGGCCGGATTCCGGGCGAGGCTGCGCAGGCAGATCCGGGCCACCGGCGGGGGCAGCTCCGGCAGCTCGGCCAGCGTCGGCGGCGGGCCGCTGGCCAGCGCGGCGCTGAGCTGCTCCCAGGTGTCCGCCGGGTACGGGACCCGGCCGGTGAGCGCCTCGTGCAGCAGTACGCCGAGCGAGTAGACGTCGGTGGACGGCTGGGCCGGTGCGCCGTCGAGCCGTTCCGGGGCGACGTACGCCGGGGTGCCGAAGGTCTCGCCGTCCTCGTCCTCGTCAGGCGCGCCGATCCGGGTGGCGATGCCGAAGTCGAGCACCTTGACACCCGTCCCGGTCATCATCACGTTGGCCGGGGTGATGTCCCGGTGCACGATGCCGAGCCGGTGCGCGGCGGCCAGCGCGTCCGCGACCTGCGCGCCCACCTGGACCGCTTCGGCCCACGGCAACGGCCCCTCGGTGAGTCGCAGCTTCAACTCCTCCCCGCTGAGCAGCTCCATCACCACGAACGAGGTGATCGAGCCGTCCGGGGCGACCGTCTCGCCGTAGTCGTGCACCGAGGTCACGTGCGGGTGCACCAACTGGGCGGCGGCCCGGGCCTCATCGCGCACCATGCCCCGAAATCGCACGTCGGCGGCCAGCGACGGGGCGAGCACCTTGAGCGCGACGACCCGGTCCAGCACCTCGTCCCGGGAACGCCAGATCACTGACATGCCGCCGGCGCCGATCTGGTCGAGAAGTCGGTATCTGCGGGCCAGCAAACGGCCCGGATGCAGTGCTGCCTTCACCGATCGCACCTGCCTCAGGGGTGGGAGCGGTATCAGGTTGCGCGAATGAGTCCGGCCTGTCAACGCCGTTGCCGCACCCGTTCGACGGGCGGCGCCTGGCGTGCGCCTACCGCCCGGCGACGGCGGCCGACCGGCGGGCTGCGGTCCCGTGCCAGGATGAGGGGCATGGCGGGGGGACCGGTGGCGTTCGTGCTCGGCGGAGGGGGAGTGCTCGGCGCGGTCGAGGTGGGCATGTTGCGAGCGCTGTTCCGCGCCGGCATCCAACCCGACCTGGTGCTCGGCACCTCGATCGGCGCGGTCAACGGCGCCCTGGTCGCCGCCGACCCGTCGGAGGCGGTGACCGACCGTCTGGTCCGGCTCTGGGCCTCGCCGGAGGCGAGCGAGGTGTACGGCGACTCGGTCGCCCGGCAGCTGCGCCGTTTCGCCGCCCGCACCCACCTGCACTCACCCCGGCCGCTGCGCCGCCTGCTGGAGACCGAGCTGGGGGTGGACACCACCTTCGCCGATCTGCGGGTGCCGTTCCGCTGCTGCGCCGCACACATCGAGCGGGCCGCCGAGCACTGGTTCGACAGTGGCCCGGTGGTGCCGGCGGTGCTGGCGTCGGCCTCGGTGCCGGGCCTGCTTCCACCCATGGAGATCAACGGCGCGCACTACGTGGACGGCGGCATCGTCAACTCCATTCCGATCGGCGAGGCGGTGGCCGTCGGCGCCCGCCAGATCTTCGTCCTCCAGGTGGGTCGGATCGAACGGGACCTGACGCCGCCCCGACGGCCGTGGGAGATCGCGCAGGTCGCGTTCGAGATCTCCCGCCGGCACCGCTTCTTCCGGGAGATGGCGGCGCTGCCCGAGGGGGTGGAGGTGCACGTCCTGCCGACCGGAGGGCTGAACCCCCGCGACGACACCCCATGGGCGTACCGGGACATGGCGGCGGTGGGGCGGCGGATCAGCCGGGCGTACACCGCCTCCCGGCGCTACCTCGCCACCCATGTGGAGCGGTGATGCCGTTGCCCCCCAGGTGGCTGCGTCGGCTGTTGATCGCCCCCGCCGTGGTGGTGCTCGCGTTCGTCGTGGTCACCACATTGCCGGTCTGGGCGCTGCTCGCCGCCGCCGCGTCGCCGCTGGTCCCGGGCCGGTTGCGCCCGCTGCGGCTGCTCTGGATCAGCTGCGTCTACCTGGTCTGGGATGCCGCCGCGCTGCTCGCGCTCTTCGTGCTCTGGGTCGCCTCCGGCTTCGGCTGGCGGGCCCGGTCCCCGGCCTTCCAGCGCGCACACTACGTGCTGGCCGGCTGGTTCCTGCGGGTGCTGTTCTGGCAGGCCCGCTGGACACTGCGGTTACGCATCGACGTGGTCGGCACCGACCCGGACACCGCGCTGCCCGGCCGGCCCGAGTTGGTGCTCTGCCGGCACGCCGGGCCGGGCGACTCGTTCATCCTGATCCACGGGCTGGTCAACTGGTTCAACCGGGAGCCACGGATCGTCCTCAAGGACAGCCTCCAGTGGGACCCGGCGATCGACGTGCTGCTCAACCGGCTGCCCAACCGGTTCATCGCGCCGACGCCGGAGCGCGGCGAGGAGACGGTACGCCAGGTCGGGCACCTGGCCGCCGGCCTGGACGACAACGACGCGTTCGTGATCTTCCCGGAGGGCGGCAACTTCACCCCCAGGCGACGACTGCGTGCCATCGCCCGGCTGCGTTCCCTCGGCCTGGAACGGATGGCCCTGCGCGCCGAGCGGATGCGCCACGTGCTCGCCCCGCAGCCCGGCGGGATGCTCGCCGCGCTGGACGCCGCCCCGGACGCCGGGGTCATCTTCGTCGCCCACACCGGGCTGGACCGGATGCTCACCGTCGCCGACGTGTGGCGGGAACTGCCGATGGACAAGCGGATCGTGATGCGGTTCTGGTCGGTGCCGCCGGAGGACGTACCGACCGGACGGCAGCAACGCATCGACTGGCTCTTCGACTGGTGGGCGCAGATCGACGCGTGGATCGCGGTCAATCGGGACAATGCCGCGTAGGGTGCGGTCGTGCAGCAGATCTGCGTGGTAACGACGGTGGTGGATGCGCGTTCGGTTGCCGACGTGCTGGCGGCCGCAGCCGTCGCCGGTCGGCTCGCCGCCTGCGCCCAGGTGGGTGGTCAGGTGGACAGCACCTATTGGTGGCGGTCCGGAGTGGAGACCAGCACCGAATGGTCGGTGCAGTTCAAGACCTCGCCCGATCGGCTCTCCGCGCTGGTGGACCAGATCCGGGTCAGCCACCCGTACGAGGTGCCGGAGATCCTGGTGTCCAGGGTGGCGAGCGGCAATCCCGACTACGCCACCTGGGTGTTCGAGCACACCCGCCCCTGAGTACGCGCACTCTGGCCGCGCCCCGGTCGGCTGCCGATGATGACCGGGTGGATGAGACCCGCTATCCCTGCCCCGCCTGCGGTGCCCCGGCCGATCTGAGGACCGGTTGCGCCGGCTGTCGGCGCGCGCCCGACCCGATCGCCGCCGAGGTGGTCCGGCTGAGTCGGGAGGTCGCCCAGCTCGAGCCGGAGGTGGACCGGGCCCGTCGCGTGTACGTCGAGCTGGCCGGACGACTGTCGGCCACGTCGCGGCGGCGGGCTGAGCTGGCAGCGGTCGTCCGCGCCGGGTTGGCCGCTCCCGTCGTGGCGCGGCCCGTGACTCTCGTCGGGTCGGCGTCGCCGCCCATCGGCCCGGTCACCACGGCGGAATCGGCGCCGGGTGCGGCGGAAACCTCGACCCGGACCGTCCAGGGGCTGCTCTTCGTCCTCGGTGGACTCCTGCTCGGCACCGCCGCGGTGGTGTTCACCGCGGTGGCCTGGGCGGCGGTGGGGGTCGGCGGGCGGGCGTTGTTCCTGGCCGCGTTCACCGCGCTCGCCCTGGCCGTACCGCTGCTGGCGGTCCGCCGAGGGCTGCGCGGCACGGCGGAGACGTTCGCCGCGGTCGGGTTGCTGCTGGTGGTGCTGGACGGTTACGCGGCCTGGTCGGTGGACCTGGCCGGTGTGGCCGGCTGGCCGGGCAGCCGGTACGCCGCGCTGGTCGGGGGGGCCAGCGCGGCGGTCGCCGTGTCGTACGGCCGGTGGAGCAGGTTGACCGGGCCCTGGTTCGCCGCCCTGCTGACCGCCCAGCCGGTGTTGCCGCTGCTCGCCGTCGAGGCCGAACCGGGTGCGGCCGGTTGGGCGCTGGTCCTGCTTGGGGTGGCGCTGCTGAACCTGGCCGTGCTGGTCGCGCTGCACGGCCGGGAC
This sequence comes from Micromonospora sp. NBC_01638, assembly GCF_045209745.1. NCBI lineage: Bacteria > Bacillati > Actinomycetota > Actinomycetes > Micromonosporales > Micromonosporaceae > Micromonospora > Micromonospora sp. NBC_01638. The sequence goes on along the minus strand of NZ_CP109273.1, from coordinate 1,193,240 downwards.
GGGGTGGGGCAGCTCGTCGGCCGGGTGTTGGCCGGGATCGGCCACGTCGCCGCGCTCGTCGGTGCCGCCACCTGCGCCCTCGTGCCGCTGATCCTCGGTCGGGCGGCGGGTTCGCCACTGCTGGCCGGGCTGCCGCTGTTGCTGGTCGCGCTCACCGGGCTCGGTGCGGCCTGGCTGGTCGGTGGGTGGGCGCTGCGGTCGGTGGCCGCCGGGCTGCTGGTGCCGGTGCTCGCCGTCGCCCTGCTGCGTCCGGTGGCCGAGCTGCGGCCGGCACTGCTGCTGATCGCGGCGGCGACGGTGGCCGTCGGTCTGGCGGCGGCCGTGCGGCTGCTGCCGGACCTGGCCGGGCCGGCGCGGCAGCGGCCGACCTGGGCTGGATCGGGGGTGCCCGATGTCGGCGGTTGGCGGACCGGCCCGGGTGCCGGTGCGCTGCTGGTCGCGGCGGTAACGGCGCAGCTGGCCGTGCTGGTCACCGCCGTGCTCGCGGTCGCCGCCGTCGGCCGGTCGCTGCCGCCGTGGCGCGGGGCCGGGACGGGACCGGACCTGGACTGGGGCTGGCAGTTGGCACCCGCCGTGGCGTTGGCGATCGGCGCGACGGTGCTGCTGATGCCCCGGGGTGCGCGGGCGGTGCTCGCCACGGCCGGCGCGGTGGCAGTGCTGCTCGCCGTGCCCGCCGGCTGGACGGCTTCCTGGCCGCAGGTGGTGGCCGTCGACCTGGTCGGCGGGGTCGTGCTGCTGCTCGCCGTGCTGGCCCGCCCGGCGACCTACCCGGCCTCCCTGCGCACCCGCGCGCTCGGCGGTGCCGTCCTGCTCGGGCACGGGCTGCTGGTCGCCCTGGCCGCCCCGTCCGGCGTCCTGGTGGCGCTCGGCGTCATCGCCGTGGTCGGGCTGGCACTGGCCGTACGACGGGGCACCGGGCCGTACCGGCAGGTGGCCGGCGTAGGTCTGCTGGTCGCGCAGCTCGCGCTGCCCTGGGCCGCGGTGGTGGCGCTGTTCGCCGCGGGCGCGCCGCCGTGGTGGCAGGCCCGGCTCGCGCTGGCCGCCGCCGGGCTGGCGCTGGTCGCGGTGCTCGCGGCGCGTCGCCACCGGGTGGAGCTGACCGGGTACGCGGTGACCGGCGCCGTGGTCGCGGTGACCGTGCCGGGACTCGCGCCGCTGGTCGTGGCGGGGAACGAGCCGCTGGCGCTGTACGCCGCGTTGGCGGCGCTGGGCGTCGCGCTCGTCGCCCGCTGGGACCGGCCGCCGGCCGCCGATCACAAGTCGGTCCGGTCGGGTGAGCCGCAGGAAGTTGGATCGCCGATCGGGGCGGCGCCGGCTGGGGGGCTGGCGGTCGGGGGGCCGTCGGTGACCGGCCGGTCGGGTGTGGTGGTGGCGGGTGGCGCGCTGGCGGCGGTCGCTGTCCTGGCGGCCCTGCCGGCGGTGCTGGCCGCGCTCGTGTCGCCATACAGCCGGGGGCGGGTGTGGTCGGGGGTGCCCACGCTCCTGGCCGACCCGACGGTGCTTCCCGCCGGGTTGGCGCTGGTCGTGCTGGCGGTGGCCGCCGTGCTGGTCGGTCGACGGGTCCGCCCGGCGGTGCTGCCCGCGCTGCCGTTCGTCGCGGCGGCGCTTCCGGTGCTGCTCATCGCGGTCGGCGCGCCGTGGCCGGTGCTGCCGGCGGCTGTCCTGCTCGCCGGGTTGGCCGCGCTGCTGCTCGCCGCTCTGGTCGCGCCTCGCCCGGCGCTCGCACCGATCGCCGTACCGGTGGGGGCGGTGCTGGTCGCCTCCGGTGTGGTGGGGCTGCTGGCCACCCGGGCCGGGACGCTCGCCGCCGAGGGGGTGCTGCTGGTGGCGGCGGTTGTCGTCGCCGTCGGGGCGCGCATGGTCGAGGTGCGTATCGCCGGTTGCCTCGCCGCGGTGGGTGCGGCATCCGCGCTGGCGTTGACCGCCCCGCTCGCCGCAGGGCTGCCGTTGCGGGCGGCCGCGTACCCACTGCTGGCGGTGGCCGCACTGGTGCTGGCCGTCGCCGCCGCGACCACCCCGCCGCGGGCGGCCGCAACCACCCCGTCGCCCGCCGACGCGGCGACCCTGCCGCAGCCGGTCGCGGCCATGCCGGCCCCGGCACGGGTCGGGCGGGTGCTGGACGCTGCCGCGCAGGCGGTGGCGCTGGTGGCGGCGGTGCTCGCCGTCGAAGTGGCGCGGCACCTCGCCACCGTCTGCGTGCTCTGGGGTGTCGCCGTCGCGCTGCGGCTGCTGCGCCGGGGTGAGCCGGCCGGCCGGCGGTGGGCCTTCGCCGGCATCGCAGCCGGCAGCGAGTTGCTCGGGGCGTGGGTGTTGCTGGCCGCCGGCGGGGTGACCGCGCTGGAGGCGTACACCCTGCCGGCTGCGGCGCTCGCACTCGGCGCGGGTCTGCTGGCGCTGCGCACCCGACCCGGGCTGACCAGCTGGCCGGCCCTCGGCCCGGGGCTTGTCGCGGCGCTGCTGCCGAGCCTCGTGTCGGTACTGGCCGGTCCGGACCCGCAGTCGGGGCGGCGACTGCTCCTCGGCGCGGCGGCGCTGGGCGCGGTGCTGGCCGGCGCAACCCGCCGATGGCAGGCACCGGTGCTGCTCGGCGGCGGGGTGCTGGCGCTGTTGGCGCTGCACGAGTTGGCCCGAGGATGGGACCTGCTGCCCCGGTGGATCTACCTGGGTGCCGGCGGGTTGGCGCTGGTCGGACTCGCCGCCAGCTACGAGCGGCGGCGGCGTGACCTGGCTCGGTTGCGCGCCGCCGTGGGCCGGCTGGGCTGAGCCGGACCACAGGGGTAGGGCTCGCCCTACCTCCCATTCGGGGGTTGTCTGGGTTACTCAGCGCGACCGTGAGCCGGAGACTTGACAATAAGCCCGAACCACTCCGGTACGGGCGCAAGCGGAACGGGAGCAGCGATGGCGCTGGGAGCGGTGGCGGAACCGCCGGTACAACGGCGAGGCAGTGACTACGCACAGTTGTCCCGACGGATCAGCCAGGCGGGCCTGCTGGAGCGGCGCCCCGGCTGGTATGTCACCCGCATCGCGTTCACCCTCGGCGCCTTCGTGGCCGGCTGGGTGGCGGTGTTCCTGCTCGGCGACTCCTGGTGGCAGCTGCCGCTCGCGGCCCTGATGGCGGTGGCCACCACCCAGGTCGCGTTCCTCGGCCACGACGCCGGGCACCGCCAGATGTTCCGTCGGCGCGGTCCCAGCGAGCTGGTGGGTCTGCTCGCCGGCAACGTGGCGGTGGGGATCAGCTATGGCTGGTGGGTCGACAAGCACAACCGGCACCACGCCAACCCCAACCACGAGGACGAGGACCCGGACGTCGGCGCCGGTGCCCTGGTGTGGACGCCCGAGCAGGCGCAGGAGACCCGAGGGATCAATCGCTGGCTGGCCAAGCGGCAGGCGTACCTCTTCTTCCCGATGCTCCTGCTGGAGGGCCTGAGCCTGCACGTGGCGAGCATCCGGGCGATCGTCGGGCGGGAGCCGGACGGCCGGTACACCACCCCGATGCGACACCGGGCGGTCGAGGCGGTGCTGCTCGTCGCGCACACCGCCGGCTACGTGGCACTGCTGTTGGCGGTCATGTCGCCGGTCAAGGCGCTCCTCTTCGCCGCCGTGCACCAGGCGCTGTGGGGTTTCTACATGGGCTGCGCGTTCGCGCCGAACCACAAGGGCATGCCGATGCCGACCGCCGAGGACGAGCTGGACTTCCTGCGTAAGCAGGTGCTGACCTCCCGCAACGTGCGGGGCAGCCGGCTGGTCGACACCACGCTGGGTGGGCTCAACTACCAGATCGAGCACCACCTGTTCCCGAACATGCCGCGCGCCAACCTGCGCCGGGCCCAGCCGATCGTGCGCGCCTACTGCAGCGAGCAGGGCATCCCGTACGCCGAGACCGGGCTGGTCGAGTCGTACCGGCAGGCACTTGGTCACCTGCACGCGGTCGGTCAACCGCTGCGCGGCTGAACAGGTACGGCCGACACGAGGGTTGATTGGCGGGGCGGCATCTGACGATGCCGCCCCGCCGGCGCATTTTCGGACCGCAGATCCGGCGCACGACGGCGCGTCCGGCCCGTCGGACGCGCCACCGGTAGGGTCTGGTCATGGCAGACCTGCTCACCGCGGACGCGGTGCGAGAAGAGCTGGGCGGGTTGACCGACTGGTCGGGCGACCCGACCGGCATCGGTCGTACCGTCCAGCTCGGCAGTTTCCCGGACGCCATCGCAGTGGTGGACCGGGTGGCGACGGTGGCCGAGGAGCTCGACCACCATCCCGACATCGACATCCGATGGCGGACCCTGACCTTCCGCTGTGTCACGCACTCGGCCGGTGGGGTCACCCACCGGGACATCGAGCTGGCCCGGCGGATCGACGACATCGTCCGGAGCGCGGCATGAGATTCGAGATCAGCAAGGTTTTGGACGCCATCGAGGGACGGGTGTGCACCGACCCATCGCTGGCCCGGGCCGTGGTCGACCTGGCTGAGGTGATCCGCTACCAGGACATCGACGGCGGCCGGCCGGCCAGCCTGCTGCGCCTGGGCATGGTCATCGACGCGCTCTCCCGCGAGTTGGAGGAGGACAGCGTCCAGGTCTACGCGGTGGTCCACCGGGCGCTGCTCTCCGACGCCGACCTCACCTCCAACGAGCGGATGGTCGTCCGCCGCTGGGCCGACGACGGGCTCGTCGAGGTGCTCGACAACCCGGGCGACCGGATGTTGGAGGTCGCCGACCTGCTCGGGCTGCCGGTGCTCAGCAGGGTTCGCTTCGATGGGCTGCGGGGTCGGTTCCCGTGGCTGGTCGAGCAGCCCGGTCGGGTGCTCGCCCCGGTGCCGGGCGCCGGCGGGCCGGTGTTCATCGCGCACGTCGGCGGCGGGCACACGCCGGTCGCCGGCAAGCGCTCGCAGACCGGGACCAAGTTGCTGGCCCGCCAGTGGCGCTGCCCGGAGTCGGGCTGTGCGTTGTTCGGCAGCGGTGGCGGGGGCGGCGCGTTCGCCGACCTGGCCCGGGTGGTCGAACGCAGCCCCGCCGGGCAGCCACCGCCCGCGCTGCGCAACGGCGTACCGACCTGCCCCCGGCACGGCGTACGGCTCGGTGACGGTGGCCCTCGTCCGCGTACGGAGGTGCTCGCGGTGCGCGTCGGCGGTCTGGTCCGGCGGCGGTTCGTGCTGAGCGAGGAGCAGCCGGTGGTGGCTGGCCGAGCCCCGGAGGAGGACGGCGGCATCATGCTCGGGCAGTGGCTCAACGACGAGGCCCGGCGGTGGATCAGCCGTGGCCACGTCCACTTCGAGCTGCGGGTGGGCGAGGTCATCGTCACCGACGTCAGCACCAACGGCTCCGGCATCCGCCCGGCCGGCTCGATGGCCGAGTCGGACCGGATCCCCCTGGCACCACAGCAGTCCCGGGTGTTGGGCGAGAACGACATGGTGGAGCTCTACCCCGGGGTGCAGATCGGCCGCGCCGAGGAGTTGCCGACCGGCGCCCCGTTCACCCCCACCTCGGTAATGGCCGAAGCCCCAACAATGGCCATGCGCCTACCCCGCCCCTAACCCGCCCCCCACCCCGCCGCCCGCCGCCCCCCCGCCCCCCCGCCCCGCCGCCCCGCCCCCCCACCGCCCCGTCGATCTAGGGCATATCGTCGTGATTCGAGATCATTAAGCGACGATCTGCCCTAGATCGACGGGGCGAGGGTGGCGGGGGGCGGAGAGGGGGCGGGGTGGGGCGGGGTGGGGTGGGGAAAGGGTTTAGCTGGTCAGTACATCGGCTAGCTGGGTTACCGCTAGGTCGATCTCGTCCTCGGTGATCACCAGCGGCGGGGCGAGCCGGATGGTGGAGCCGTGGGTGTCCTTGGCGAGGACGCCGCGCTCCATCAGGCGCTCACACGCCTCGCGCCCGCTCATCAGCGCCGGGTCGATGTCCAGACCGGCCCACAGACCGCGGACGCGTACCCCGACCAGACCCTTGCCGAGCAGCCCTTCCAGGCCGGCCCGGAGGCGCTCGCCCAGCTCGGCCGAGCGGCGCTGGAACTCGCCGGTCGCCAGCAGTCGGACCACCTCGATGGCCACCGCGCAGGCGAGGGGGTTGCCGCCGAAGGTGGAGCCGTGCTGGCCGGGCTTGAGCACACCGAGCACGTCGGCGTTCGCGGCCACCGCGGAGACCGGCACGATGCCGCCGCCGAGCGCCTTGCCGAGCAGGTACATGTCCGGCACGACGCCCTCGTGGTCACAGGCGAAGGTCTCGCCGGTACGCCCCAGGCCGGACTGGATCTCGTCGGCGATGAACAACACGTTGCGCTCGGTGCAGACCTGGCGTACGCCCGGCAGGTAGCCCTCCGGTGGCACCACCACGCCCTGCTCGCCCTGGATCGGCTCGAGCAGCACGGCCACGGTGTTCTCGTCGATCGCGGCGGCCAGTGCGTCCAGGTCGCCGTACGGCACGACCGTGAACCCCGGGGTGTACGGCCCGAAGTCGGCGCGGGCGTCCTCGTCGGTGGAGAAGCTCACGATGGTGGTGGTCCGCCCGTGGAAGTTGCCCTCGGCGACCACGATGTTGGCCTGCCCGGCGGGCACGCCCTTGACCTGGTAGCCCCATTTGCGGGCCACCTTGATCCCGGTTTCCACCGCCTCGGCGCCGGTGTTCATCGGCAGTACCAGGTCCTTGCCGCACAGCTCGGCCAGCTCCCGGCAGAAGTCGGCGAACTGGTCGTGGATGAACGCCCGGCTGGTCAGCGTCAGCCGGTCCAGCTGTGCGTGCGCGGCAGCGATCAGCTGCGGGTGCCGGTGGCCGAAGTTCAGTGCGGAGTAGCCGGCCAGGCAGTCCAGGTAGCGGCGGCCGTCCACGTCGGTGAGCCAGGCACCCTCCGCGGACGAGATCACCACCGGCAGCGGGTGGTAGTTGTGCGCCGTCCAGCGCTCGGCGTCCCGGACCGCTCCCGGCGTCCGCAGGATGTCATCCACGATCACTTGCTTGCCTTTCCCTGACGGAGTCGCAACGTGCAGCACTTCGGTCCGCCGCCGGCCTTACGCAGCTCGGACAGGTCGACACCGATGGTTTCGTAGCCCCGGTCGCGCAGCTTGGCGGCCAGGTCGGTGGCCTGCGCGGGCAGCACGACGTGCCGCCCGTCGCTGACCGCGTTCAGCCCCAGCACCTCGGCGTCGGCCAGGGTGGCGTGCACGGCGTCGGGGAAGAGCCGGCGCAGCACGGCCTGGCTGCCGGGGGCGAACGCCTCGGGCAGGTACGCCACGGTCCGCTCGTCGAGCACGGTCAGCGCGGTGTCCAGGTGGTAGAAGCGCGGGTCGACGAGTTGCATGGTGATCACCGGGTAGCCGAAGACCTCCTGCAACTGGGCGTGCGAGGCGTGCGCCGTGCGGAAGCCGGTGCCGGCCAGCAGGTAATCGCCGGCCAGCAGGACGTCGCCCTCGCCCTCGTTGACGTGCTTCGGGTCGTACATCTCGAAGCCGGCGGCCTCGAACCAGGCCCGGTATGCCGGTGCCTCGTCGGCGCGCTGCGGGTCGCGGAACTGCACGGCCATGGCCTTGCCGTCGATCACGGTGCCACCGTTGGCGGCGAAGACCATGTCGGGCAGGCCGGGCACCGGAGTGATCTCCTCGACGGTGTGGCCCAGGTCAAGGTACGTCTGGCGCAGCTGCTCCCACTGCCGGACGGCCAGCGCGGTGTCGACCGGCGCGCTCGGGTCCATCCAGGGGTTGATCGCGTAGTCGACGGCGAAGTACGTCGGCCGGCACATCAACAGGCGCTGGCTGGTGTCGTCCATCGTCATTGTCCTGCTCCAAGGGGTCGGGCGCGCCCGGCCACCGTGGCCGACGGGCTGGCGCCGTTGCTCAACGTTATGCGGCGCCAGCGGCAGGATCCACCACTGAGAGTTGCACGGACCGAACATTCGTTGCGTCTGAGCGGTCTGTGGTAGCGATTCGTTGCGCCCAGGGTTGAGCGGGCCGGAATCGTGTTCCGGGCCACCTGCCGCTGGGGCCTTCGCGCAGCCTTTGCCTGCTTCAACGGGCGCAGCACCCAACGTCCGGATACCGGACGTGCGGAGTTGCGTGGGGTGAAGCAGAGCAAAGGAGGAAAGCAAGGGTGGCCGGCGCCGCTGGTCCGGAGGGCTCACGCGTCGGGGCCTAAGAGAGAGCCGACCCCCAGGGAAACCTGCCGGGCCCGGACGCACTTCAGGGGCGGCGAACCGCCGCCCCTGAAAGGCTGTCGCCCGGCCTCTGAACCACCGGGAGTTCGGGCTGCCGACGAAACCGCCGGGTCGCTCGCCGGCGCATCACCGGCGAGCGGAACAGTGCCCGCTAGAAGCGATCGACAAACTGTGAGTCGAGCCACTCACGGAAGCGCTGGACCCAGTCGCCGTCGGTGGTCGGCCAGTCGAACTGGCCGGTCATCGCCAGCACCCCGATCACCACTGCGGCCAGCCCGATCAGCACGCCGAACAACGCGTCGGTCTTGCCGGCGACGTGCCGGCGGCGGGTGGCCATCAGGCCGAGCACCGAGAGCACCGCGCCGACCGCGCCGAGCCCGATGCCGTACCCGGCCAGGGTCCCGGTCAGGACGAAGAGCGCAGCGGCCACGGAAACGATCAGGCCGAGGGTGGCGAGCAGGCTGGCCCGCGGCTTCGGGCCACGCGTCACCGGCGTCTCGGGCGCCGTCGGCGCCGGGGTCGGGTCGACCTCGCGGCCGGTCGAGGCCCGGTCGGTCGTGTCGGGTCGCCGGGTCGTGCTGTCGAGGTCGACGTCCCGGTCGGCGGTGTGCCCCGGGGTCGGAACGGTGGCGGGCCGGGGCTCGCTCTGCACCGACCGCGCGGTGGCGGCCCGGGCCACCGAGGCCCGATCGGCGGCCCGCTGCTCGGCCTCGCCAGCCTGCTCGGTGGGCGTGGCGGCGCTGCGGTACGTCGTCTGGTCGGTGGCCACCGGGCGGCCGGCGACGTCGTTCGACCGGCCGGTGTCGGTGACCGCCGAGCCTTCCCGGTCGGTGACCGGGGTGTCGCGACCGTCAATGCGGCCATCGAGGTTCTCGTCCCGAGTCGTTCCCGGCTCGGACCTGCGGGACAGCGAAGGAATCCTGACCACTACACACCTCCTGATGAATGCGTGGTGGCCGACGAAAAGGGGTGGCACCCACGCGGTACCGCCCTGAACTACCCACCTCGGCGTTTCCTGACACCAATAACGGGTACGGCGGCCGTACCACCCTTGATCGCTCAGGTGGACCCCCGGTTTCCTTGATGCCGAGTCGATCAGCGCCTCGGCCCGGCGCGCGCGGCTGGCTATCCTTGGCACCCGTGCCAGAGGGACACACGATCCATCGCCTGGCGGCCCGGCACGCCGAGCTGTTCGCCGGGGACAAGCTGCACGCCGCGAGCCCGCAGGGCCGCTTCGCCGAAGGCGCCGCCCGGCTCTCCGGGACCGTGCTGGAGGGCACCGAGGCGTACGGCAAGCACCTGCTGCACCACTATGCCGGTGAGCTGACGCTGCACGTGCACCTCGGGCTGTACGGGAAGGTCACCGACGGGTCGGGTGAGCCGCCGGAGCCGGTCGGTCAGGTGCGGCTGCGACTGGCCAGCGACCGGCACTGGCTCGACCTGCGCGGGCCCACCGCCTGCGAACTGTTCACCCCACCCGAGGTGGCCGCACTGCGCGACCGCCTCGGGCCGGATCCGCTGCGCGCCGATGCCGACCCGGAGCGGGCGTACCGCAGAATTTCGCGCAGCCCGACGCCCCTGGCCGCGCTGCTGCTGGACCAGTCGGTGGTGGCCGGCACCGGGCTGATCTTCGTGACCGAGGCGCTGTTCCGGGCCGGGCTGCCGCCGACGATGCCTGGCCGAGGGTTGACCCGTGCCAGCTGGGACGCGCTCTGGGTCGACCTGGTCGGGCTGATGCGGCTCGCGGTCGAGCACGGCCGGATCGACACGGTGCGCGACACGCACCTGCCGGAGGCGATGGGCCGGCCGGCACGGGTGGACCGGCACGGTGGCGAGGTGTACGTCTACCGCCGCCCCGGCGCGCCCTGCCACGTCTGCGGCACCGAGGTCAGCCGTGGCGAGCTGGCCGGGCGCAACCTCTACTGGTGCCGTACCTGCCAGGTCGGCTGAGCCGGGGCGTCAGCCCATGTCGAGCAGCCAGCGGACCACCTCGATCTGGTGCGGAAAGACGACCTCGTCGGCGACGAGCGGCGTGCAGGGTGAGCGCCGCGTCGAGCAGTCGCCTCTCGTACGGCCGGCCCGCCCGTTCGCGGTCGCACAGTCCGCCGGCATTGAAATCAGCGAGGTCGTTGTCCGCCTCACCGTGGGTCATGGCAGGAAGTAGTTGGCCATGAGGCGTGTGACCCATGCCGGTTGCCGGATGTCGGTGGGTTGGAATTCGATCGTCGTGGGTTTCAGGTCGATGATGGGGGTGCCGGTTGCGGCGTCGAGGCCGAGCACTTCGAGTGTCCGGCCGTTCAGCGACTTGATGGGGCAGGTGGTCATGCCGATGCGATTGGGGCGGTGGGGTCCGCGGTCGGCGAAGACGCCGACCGGCGGGAGGTCTGTCCGGCCACGTGGCGGGCGGGGTCGGTAGTGCGCCCGTTCCGTCGCCCGGTCGAAGACGAAGAAGACATCGACGTGGGAGAACTCGTCCAGGCCGAGTAGGCAGTCCTCGTCGAACCGCTGGTCCAGTGAGATGGTGCTGGTCACGGCCCCCCAATGGTCGGTGATGGCGATGTCCGAGCGGCTGTTGTGCACGGTGCCGATCGGCTGCATGAGGAATTGCATGGCGTGCCCTTCGAAGGGCCGGCCGCGCGGTGCGGCCGGCCGATGGTTGAGAAGCGGTCAGTGGCGTCCGGTGAGCCGGAGGCCATCGCGGATGTTGCCGGCCATCAGGGCCAGGGCCGTCGTGGCGGCGAGCACCTCGACGGTCTGCACCAGCAGGTACACGGCACCGAACTCGCCGCCCAGGGCGAGCCGGTCCAGGGCGAACGCGGCGGGAGTCAGCAGGAACAGTCCGATGCCGGCGATGAACGGCATACGGCCTCGCTTGGCCATGACCTTCGGGTCGATCGAGGCGCCAGCCAGACGGAAACCGGTCGCTGCGGTAAGCAGCACGGCCGGGACGAGGACGAGCAGTGCCCACAGCACGGCCCGCCGGACGTCGACGGCATGGTGCGCGTCGAGCAGCGCGGTGCTGAGCGCGGCGAGGACGAGCAACATTGTCGTGGTGACCGCTGTCGCGGCAGCGAGCAGGTGGAGGCGGGTCAGCATTGGTCTACTCCTCATGGGCATGGGTCGCGGCGAGTGAGCGGTGTCGGTGGTCACGTGCGGGTGCGATACAGGCGCATCGTCAACGGACCGAAGATCGCCACGAGCAGGACCGCGGTGAGGAGCACGACGCCGATCCGGTCGGGCTCGGCGGTGCCGTGCATGAGCCCTCTGACGGCGTCGACGAGCAGGCTGACCGGGTTGACCTCGACGAACGTCCGCAGCCATCCGGGCATGGTCTTCGGGTCGACGAAGACGTTGCTGGCGAAGGTGAGCGGGAACTGCACGAGGAAGCTCACCGCCGAGATGGCGCTCGGTGTGCGAAGGACGAGCCCGAGCGTCGCCCAGACCCAGGACAGGCCGAACGCGAATACGAGGATGAGCGCGACCGCCGACAGGACGCCGACGGCACCGCCCTCGGGGCGGAAGCCCATGACGAGTCCGAGGGCGAGGACGATCCCTGCGGCGAGGAGGTTGCGGCCGGCGTCGCTGATCAGGCCGCCGACGATGAGGGCCGGGCGCCAGATCGGCATGGACCGGAAGCGGTCGGCCACGCCGGTGGTGATGTCGGTCCTGAGGTTGACGCCCGCGTACACGGTGATGAGCAGCACCGCGAAGACTGTGGTGCCCGGGAGGAGGTACTGGAGGTACTCATGCGTCGAGCCGACCATGGCGCCGCCGAACAGGTACGTGAACATGACGGTGAACAGCACCGGAATCATGATCGCGTCGGCGAGCTGCTCCGGAACGTGCTTGATCTTCAGTAGGGCGCGCCGAGCGAACGTGAGGGACGCCGACACCGGGCTGGCACGCGGCGGTCGCGGACGCGTCGACACGGCGTCGGGGAGGGTCTGGTCGATCGTGTCCGGCGTCGTCGATGTCATGGTCATGCCGCCTTCTCCGCTGCGTCGGTGCCGACCTGGGTGCTGCTGCTGCGTCCGGTGAGGGCCAGGAACGCCTCGTCGAGGCTGGGTAGGCCGAGCGCGAACGTCGTGAGGTGAATCCCAGCCCGGGTCAGCTCAGCGAACGCGACCGAGGCGCGGGCGGGGTCGTCCACCCGGGCCGAGAGCAGACCGTCGTCGGTGCCGGTCTGGACTGCGACGCCAAGGGAGCCGGCCAGGAGTCGCGCGGCCTCGGCCCGGTGGTCCGGCTCAAGCACCTGGACCTGGAGGGTTCCGGCACCCACCGATGCCTTGAGCTGTGCGGGTGTGCCCGCCGCGATGATCCGGCCCCGGTCAACGACGGCGAGCCGGTCGGCGAGCCGGTCGGCCTCGTCGAGGTACTGCGTGGTGAGTAGCACGGTGGTGCCCTCGCGGACGAGGGCGCGCACGATGCTCCACACCTGGTTGCGGCTGCGTGGATCCAGGCCCGTGGTCGGCTCGTCCAGGAACAGCAGGTCCGGGGTGACGATGATGCTGGCGGCGAGGTCCAGCCGGCGCCGCATGCCGCCCGAATGCGTCTTGACGGTCGCGCCGGCGACATCGGTGAGCCCGAATCCGTCGAGCAGTTCCTCGGCGCGGCTCCTGGCTCCGGCCCTGCCGTAGCCGAGGAGCCGGGCCAGGATCGTGAGGTTCTCGAATGCCGTCAGCTCCGCGTCGATCGTGGCGAACTGGCCGGTCAGGCTGATCCGGTCGCGGACACGATCAGCTTCGCGTACGACGTCGTGGCCGAGCACCCGCGCGGTGCCGCCGTCCGGTCGCAGCAGGGTGGCGAGGATGCGGAGGGTGGTGGTCTTACCGGCCCCGTTTGGACCGAGGAAACCGAAGACACCGCCGGCGGGCACGGCCAGATCCACCCCGTCGACGGCGCGGTGGCCGTCGAAAGCTTTGACCAGGCCGGTGGCTTCGATCGCCAGCTCGCCGTGCACCGGGTCAGTGCTCATCGACGACAGCCACATCGGCGGCGGTGACCGCGCGGGCCAGCGAGAAGGTGGCCGTGGTCTCCGGAAGATCGGGGGCGATCCGGCGGGCCGCCTGGAGGTGCTCGGCGGAGTCCCACCGCCAGATGCCGATCCAGGTCTGCTCGTCGACCTGCCCGAGTCGCGTCTCGACAAGGCCGGGCGTCGCCGACCTGATCGCGGCGACAAGGTCGGCGTGCCGGGTGCGCAGCGCGGTCCCGGTGTCAGGCTCGATCGTGAATCGAGTAACGGTGATGACAGACATGCCAGAACCAATCTCTAGAAGTTATCTCTAATGAACGGTTCTAGAGATAGACTACTGCGGTGGCTGAAGTCAAGAGCATTAAGACGAGGACCCAGCGGGCGGCGGAGACGCGGGGGCGCATCCTCGACGCCGCGCGTGAGCTGTTCATCACCAACGGGTACGGCGCGACGAACCTGCAGGAGGTCGCCGACCGGGCGACGGTCGCGATCCAGACGATCTACTTCGTCTTCGGAAACAAGCGCAAGCTGCTCAAGGAGCTCGTAGACGTCACGATCGCAGGCGACGACGAGTCGATCACCACGATGGACCGGCCGTGGTTCCGTGAGGCTCTGGCATCGGAGACCGCCGAAGCCCTGCTCCGCGCGTATGTCCGGGGCGTCGGCGAGGTGCTGCACCGCGTGGCGGCCATCACCGACATGGTGGCCACCGCGGTGGCCTCCGACGCGGAGATCGCACAGCTCTGGCCGGACGGGGAGCGGCCCCGGCTTCAGGTGCAAACGATTGTCGCTGAGGCCATCGTCACCAAGCCGGGTGCACGAGCCGACGTCACCGCCGAGGCGGCGGCCGACATCCTGTTCGCGCTGCTGAGTCCAGCCCTGTACCTGCTGTTCGTGCGCGAACGCGGCTGGTCGACCGAACGATGGCAGCAATGGACGTTCGACACGCTACGAGCACAGCTCTGTGCCCCCTGACCCAAGCGCGGGCACTGGCCGTAGGTGGCGGTGGCGCTGCTGGCCGCCGCGACCACAACCACCCGCCCGACCAGGCCCGGGCAGCTGTGGCTGCCGCACTGCGGTGTGAGGCAACTGGAATTGACAGTCGACGGGATGCCGGAGCAGGGTTGACAGTTGACAACGATGTCAACGGGCAAAAAGGGGGGAATTCCACGCATGATTCTCTTCGCGGCGCATCCGGTGCGGCCAGCCGGTTCGCGACGTCCCGTTGGCGGTTTCCCGGTGCGGACCCCGGTCCGCCCGCCGATCCTGGCCGTATGTCCCTTCCCTACCCGGCGGTGACCAGCTGAGATGACCGACGTGCCCCGATCCGACGCCGCAACGACCCCAGCTCCTTCGGGGTCACCCGACCTGCCCGACCTGGACGCGTTCCTCGCCGACCAGACCCACACGCTGCTCGACACGGCCCGCCGCGCGGTCCGGCCCGAGGGCGGCTTCTGGTGGCTGACCGACGACCGCACCCCGAACCGCGGCGAACCGATACACACCTGGATCACCTGCCGGATGACCCACGTGGCCGCCCTCGCCCACCGCAACGGCGACCCGGACGCTGCCGCCCTGGTCGATCACGGGGTAGCCGCGCTCAGCACACTGCTGCGCGACGACCGGTACGGCGGCTGGTTCAGCGCCGTGGACCAGCAGGGTGCGCCCCTCGACGATCGCAAGGCCGGCTACGACCACGCGTTCGTGCTGCTCGCCGCGTCCAGCGCCGCGCGCGCCGGACGGCCCGGCGCGGACCAGTTGCTCGCCGATGTGCAGACCGTGGTGCGGGACCGGTTCTGGGACGCCGACGCCGGTGCGGTCCGCGAATCGTGGAACCGGGACTGGACGGTCACCGAGGATTACCGCGGTGCCAACAGCAGCATGCACATGGTCGAGGCGTACCTCGCCGCGACCGCCGCCACCGGCGACGCGAGCTGGGCCGACCGGGCCCTGCAGATCGCCACCCACCTGGTGCACACCGAGGCCGCCCGGCACGACTGGCGGCTGCCCGAGCACTTCACCACCGACTGGGCGCCGCTGCCCGACTACAACCGGAACCAGCCCGCCGACCCGTTCCGGCCGTACGGCTCCACCATCGGCCACTGGCTGGAGTGGGCCCGGCTGCTGCTGGAACTGGAGGCGGTCCTGCCGCAGCCACCCCGCTGGTTGCTCGACGACGCCCGTGCCCTGTTCGCCGCCGCCGTGCGTCGCGGCTGGGCGGTCGACGGCGCCGACGGTTTCGTCTACACCATCGACTGGGACGACCGGCCGGTGGTGCGCTCCCGGATGCACTGGGTGCTCGCCGAGGCCATCGGTGCGGCGGTCACCCTGCACCGTCGCACCGGGGACGCGGTCTACCTCGACTGGTACCGGGTCTTCTGGGCGTACGCCCGCCGCCATCTGATCGACGGTACCGGCTGGCGGCATGAGCTGGACGCGCAGAACCTACCCGCCGACACGGTTTGGCACGGCCGGCCGGACGTCTACCACGCGTACCAGGTGGTGCTGCTGTCCCGCTCGGCCGGCGGGCTCGGCGGCCCCGGTCCGCTCGCACCAGGCGAGGTGACCGCGTGATCGTGGTCGCGGGCGAGGCGTTGATCGACCTGGTGGTCACCGCGGAAGGGCAGCGGGCCGTGCCGGGCGGCTCCCCGGCGAACGTGGCGGTCACCCTGGCCCGGCTCGACCAGCCGGTACGGCTGCTGGCCCGGTTCGGCACCGACGAGTACGGTCGGCAACTCGCCGAGCACCTGAGCGCCAACCGGGTGGACCTGGGCTGGGCGGTCCGCGGCGAGGAGCCCAGCTCGGTGGCGGTGGCCACGTTGAGCGCCACCGGGCAGGCCAGTTACGAGTTCCGGCTGGCCGGCGCGGCGGACTGGCAGTGGACGCCGCAGGAGCTGCCCGAGCTGGCCGGGTCACCGGCGACCGCGTTGCACACCGGGTCCCTCGCGCTCGCGCTGGCACCCGGCGCGCAGGTGCTGGCGGACCTGCTCGCCCGCGAACGCCGCCGGGACGGGCTCACCGTCTCGATCGACCTCAACCTGCGGCCGAGCATCGTCCCGGACCGGGCGGCGGAGCAGGAGCGGGTACGCCGGCAGGTGCCCCTCGCGAACCTGCTCAAGGCCAGCGACGAGGACCTGGACTGGCTCTACCCGGACCGGTCGGCGGCCGACGTGATGGCCGAATGGCATGCGGCCGGGGTGTCGTGCGCGGTGGTGACCCGGGGCGGTGAGGGCGCGTGGCTGCTCGCCCCGGACGGCTCGCTGCACGAGGAACCGGCGGTACGCACCACCGTGGTCGACACCGTCGGTGCCGGCGACTCGTTCACCGGCGGTCTGCTGGCCGCGCTGGCCGACCTCGACGCGCTCGGTGACCGGCCGGCCGACCGGCTCGCCGCGGTGACCGCGTCGCAGTGGGGTGCGGTGCTCCGGCAGGCCGCCACGGTGGCCGCGTTGACCAGTAGCCGCCGGGGCGCAGACCCGCCGACCCTAGCCGAGGTGGCGGCCCTGCTGGCGATTCCCAGCTAAACCCCGCCTCGCGCTGGCCCGGACCGACCCACCGCATCCCGCGATCTTGCACTTTCTGCCTCGACAAAAGTTGCCATCTTGGGCAAATCGGCGACAGCAAGTGCAAGATCGCGTGGGGGTTGGGGTGGGGTCAGGCCTCGGGGTAGGAGTCTGGTGGGGAGCACCGTCGTTGACGGTGGGGAGTCGTCGTCGCCGGCGATTCGCTGGAACAAGCGCTCGGTGGCCACCCTCGCCAGCTCCCGGGTGTCGTAGGCGACGACGGTCAGCGGCCGGGGCATCAGGTGGGCCAGTTCGAAATCGTCGAAGCCGACCAGCGCCGCGTCACTGCCCCGCCGGTGCAGCTCCTGAAGGGCGCCGACGGTGAGCCGGTTGTTGGCGCAGAAGAAGGCGGTGGGCGGGTCCGCCAGGTCGAGCAGCGCGGCGACCGCCAGCCCCGCCTCCTCGGGGGCGATGAGCCTCTCACGGACCAGCGACTCGTCCGGCTCGATCCCGGCCGCGTCCAGCGCCGCCCGCGCCCCGGCCAGCCGCTCCCGCATCGTGGGCACGCTCGGCGCTCCGAGCAGGAGGCCCACCCGTCGGTGTCCCTCGTCGAGCAGCGCGCCGACGCCGGCGTGGCTGCCGCCCCGGTTGTCCAACAGCACGGCGTCGGCCAGCAGCCCCTGCGGCGGCCGGTCCAGGAAGACCACCGGCATCCCCAGCTCGACCTCACGACGCAGGAACGAGTGGTCGAGGCCCGCCGGCACCACCAGCAGCCCGTCGACCCGGCGCTGGGTGAAATCCTGGAGCAGGGCGCGTTCCCGCTCCGGGTCCTCCTCCGACGACGCGGTGATCAGCATGGTGCCGTGGGCGGCGGCGATCTCGGCGGCGACGCTCGCGATGGTCGCGTAGAACGGGTTGGCGATCTCCTCGATGAGCAGCCCGACCGTGGCGTTGAGCTGCCGGGAGCGCAGGTTGCGGGCGATGTCGTTGCGCCGGAAGCCCAGCTCGGCGATGGCGGCCAGCACCCGGCCGACCAGTTCCTGCCCCACCGGCTCGTCGTTGACCACCCGGGAGACCGTCTTCAGGCTGACGTCGGCGCGCCGGGCCACGTCGACCATCGTCGGGCGCCGACGCACAGTCGGCCGGGTCGGGGTCTGGGTCACGGGGTGGTCCTCCACGACGGGCGCGGGTCAGCGGTCGAGCGCGTCGACCGCTTTTCGGGCGGCGATGAGCACCGGATCCCACACCGGCGCGTACGGCGGAGCGTAGCCCAGGTCGAGCGACGTCATATCGTCCACCGTCATGCCGTTCCAGAGAGCTACGGCCAGCGTGTCGATCCGTTTGGCCGCCTCGGACCAGCCGACGATCTGCGCGCCGAGCAACCGGCCGCTGGGCCGTTCGGCGATCAGCTTGACGGTCATCGGCCGGGCACCGGGGTAGTAGCCGGCCCGGTTCGTCGACTCGACGACCACCGAGACGAACTCGAAGCCGGCCTCGGCGGCTTCCTGCTCACGCAGGCCGGTCCGACCGACCTCCAGGTCGCAGACCTTGGTCACCGCCGTGCCGATCACGCCGGTGAAGGTGGCGTACCCGCCGCCGATGTTGATCCCGGCGGTGCGGCCCTGCTTGTTGGCGTGCGTGCCCAGCGGCACGTGCACCGGCATCCCGCTGACCCGGTGCAGCGTCTCCACACAGTCGCCGGCCGCCCAGATCCCGGGCCGCCCTGGCACGCGCATCCGGCGGTCCACCCGGATCCCACCGGTCGGCCCGATCGGGAACCCGGCAGCCTCGGCCAGCGCGGCGTTCGGGCGTACACCCAGGCCCAGGACCACGACGTCGGCCGGCATCGGCCCCTCGGCCGTGACCACCGCGGACACCCGGCCGTTCTGTTGCTCCAGGCCGGTCACCCGCAGGCCGGTGCGGATCGTGATGCCGAGGCCGCGCATCGCGTCGGCGACCAGCTCGGCCATGTCGCCGTCCACCTTTGCCATGGGCTGCTCTGTCGCCTCCACGAGGGTCACCGAGAGCCCTCGTTCGAACAGCGCCTCGGCGATCTCCACGCCGATGTATCCGCCACCGACCACCACGGCCCGGCGCGGCTTCGGGTCGCCGTCCAGCCACTCGCGCAGCGCCGCCCCGTCGTCGAGGGTCTGCATGCCGAACACGCCGCCCGCGTCGGTGTCCGCCCACGGCGGCTTCACCGGCACCGCGCCCGTCGCGTACATCAGGTCGTCGAAGCGCTCGCGGACCTCGCCGCCGCCGTCCAGGTCCCGGGCGACGACCTCGCGGCGTTCCAGGTCGATGGCCGTGACCTCGTGGCGCATCCGAACGTCCATGGCGAACGTCGTGCGGAACGTCTCCGGATCCCGGGCGATCAACGCCTCCGGATTGGGCACCAGCCCGCTGATCCAGTACGGGATGCCGCACGCCGAGTAGGAGGTGAAGTGGCCTCGTTCGAAGACCACGATCTCCAGGTTGGCACGGTCGCGGCGGCGTCGGGCCTGGGACGCCGCCGACATTCCGGCGGCGTCCCCGCCGATGACAATCAGCCGTTGCGCCACGGGTTCATCCTGTCACGGTGATCAGCCGCGGGTCTGCCGTGCGACGTCCTGCACCACGTCGGTGAGTTGTCCGGTGCGCGCGTACACCGTGCGTTGCCGTGCCGCACCGCTGCCGTGCCGGCGCAGCCCGCCCAGCAGGTCGGTCACCTCGGCCCAGTCGCCGTGCTGCTCCAGCGCCGGCCGCAGCCGCTCCACGAACTGGTCCAGCAGCTCCCAGGTCGGGCGCAGCTCACCAGTGGTCACGTCGACGGCGTCGCCTTCCAGGCCGTCATGGGCGGCTCGCCAGTGCGCGCCGACCAGCAGGTGGTGGTCGGTCCGCAACGCCGGCCGGTCGGCTTCGACATCCGCCATGACGGTGGCCACCAGGGCCCGGACCAGCGCGGCGACCAGCACCGCGTCGTCCACCGACGGGCAGACGTCGCCGATCCGCAGCTCCACCGTCGGGTATTTCGCCGAGAGGCGGGCGTACCAGTAGAGCATCCCCTCGTCGAGCATCACCCCGCTGGAGATCAGCTGACGGATCAGCCGCTGGTAGTGCTCGTGCGACTCCAGCCACGGCGTCGGGGCCACCGACGGCCAGCGCTCCCACTCCACCGAGCGCCAACTGGCGTAGCCGGTCTCCTCGCCACGGGCGAACGGGGAGTTGGTGGTCACCGCGTGCAGCAACGGCAGCCACGGCCGTACGTGGTTGAGCACCTGCACGCCGGTGTCCGGGTCGGGCACGCCCACGTGCACGTGCATGCCGTTGTTGCCGGGACCGGGAACGAGCAGCCGGAACCGCTCGATCATCCGGTCGAAGCGGGGCTTGTCCACCACCGGGGGCACCGGGCCGTTCACCGGGCCGGTGCCGATGGCGAGCAGGCGTACGCCGGCCCGCTCGGCAGCGTCGGCGAGCGACCGACGCAGCACGCCGAGGGAGTGCCGGATCGACGAGAGTTCGAGGCCGGGCGGACTGCCGATCTCGATCTGACTGGTCTGGAACTCCCGCTCCACCTGCCCGCGCAGCTCCGCCGGCACCTGCTCCAGGACCAGGTCGACGGCCGGGACCGCGGCCCCGGTGTGCGGGTCGACGAGCAGAAACTCCTCCTCGACTCCCACGGTGAGCAACCCGGTCGCCGCAGCGATCTCGCTGGGGGCCTCCGCCACCTGGCCGGTCATCGACACCACCGTCCGTTCCTACCGTTCGTGGTCCATCCGCGTCGGTCCCCCGTTTGGTTACCCAACGTGTCGATGCCGGGAAACGTGGCGGCGGTACGTCGTCCTCGACGGACCGATCAGGTAGGGCCGCGATTCGGCCAGACGGCGTGACGCTCGCCGCGGTGGTCGGTAAAGATCGACGTTGACAACTCTCTCCGCGAGACGTACAACTCTGAGAGAGCGCTCTCTCGACCCGTCCCCCGCAGAGAGGCACGTCCATGCCACCTCCTCCGGCGGCCACCGCCGCCCCGCCCGTCCGACGACGCCTGCTGGCGTCCGTCCTGCTCGTCGCCACCACTACCGCCCTGGCCGGCATCACCGTGACCGCGCAGGCCGCCGTTCCGCCCCCCGCCGCCGGCTGGAGCACGGTCTGGAGCGACGACTTCACCGGTGCGGCCGGCACCCTGCCGTCGGCCGCCAACTGGATCATCGACACCGGGCACAACTACCCCGGCGGCCCGGCCAACTGGGGCACCGGCGAGATCCAGAACTACACCGCCAGCACCGCCAACGTGAGCCACGACGGCGGCGGAAACCTGCGGATCACGCCGCTGCGCGACGGTGGGGGCGGCTGGACCTCCGCTCGGATCGAGACCGTGCGCAGCGACTTCAAGGCCCCGGCCGGTGGCGTGCTGGCCATCGAGGGTCGGATCCAGATGCCGAACGTCACCGGTGCCGCCGCGGCCGGCTACTGGCCCGCGTTCTGGGCGCTCGGCGCCCCCTACCGGGGCAACTACCAGAACTGGCCGGGCATCGGCGAGTTCGACGTGATGGAGAACGTCAATGGCATCAACTCCGTCTGGGGAGTGCTGCACTGCGGCGTCGCCCCGGGCGGGCCGTGCGACGAGTTCAACGGCATCGGCGCGTCCCGGGCCTGCCCGGGTGCCAGCTGCCAGTCCGCTTTCCACACCTACCGGTTCGAGTGGGACGCCTCGATCAGCCCCCAGCAACTGCGCTGGTACGTCGACGGGCAGCTCTACCACACCGTCACCCAGAGCCGGGTCGGCGAACCGGCCTGGTCGCAGATGACCTCGCACGCGGGCTATTTCCTGCTGCTCAACGTGGCGATGGGCGGGGCGTTCCCGAACGGGGTGGCCGGCAGTGGCACGCCCACTGCGGCGACCGTCCCGGGTCGGCCGATGCTGGTCGACTACGTGGCGGTGTACCGCCGCGGTGGCGGAACCACTCCGCCGCCCACCACTCCGCCGCCCACCACGCCGCCGCCCGGCGGCACGAGGGATGCGTACGGGCAGATCGAGGCCGAGGCGTTCAGCGCGCAGAACGGCGTGATCGTCGAGGCGTGCGCCGAGGGCGGGCAGAACATCGGCGCGCTGCGTAACGGGGACTGGGTGCGCTACGACAACGTCGAGTTCGGCTCCACGCCGCCACGGGACTTCGTGGCACGGGTGGCCTCCGGCGCGGCGAGCGGGGTGAGCGGCCTGGTCGAGGTGCGGCTGGACAGCCCGACGGCGGCGCCCATCGGCAGCTTCGCGATCGGCAACACCGGCGGCTGGCAGAGCTGGCGCTCGGTGCCCGGCAATGTCGGCGCGGTGACCGGCCGGCACGCCGTCTACCTCACCTTCACCAGCGGCCAACCGAACGACTTCGTCAACGTCAACTGGTTCACCTTCCGCCGCTGAGGCGGGCACCTTCCGGGCCTCCCGTCGCGTAGCCGCGCGGCGGGAGGCCCGATCATCGCGTCGACCTCTTGGTGTCGATGGATGCCCGTCCCGGGCGTGGAGGGTCGCATGAAACCTGCCACTGAAAGCCCTCGCTGGCGTCCATCGAGGGTGCCAGCGGTAACCGGTGACACGGATCAGCGATTGGCGGTCACCGACCGCCGGTCGTTGCGCTCCCGACGTCGGCGGACCTTGCGGATCACCCAACTGGCCGCCATGACGACGAAGACCGCGACGATCGCGTAGTTGAACCAGTCGCTGTAGCGTTCGACGTCCTGCCACTGGCTGCCGAGCGCGTAGCCGGCCCCGACGATGAGACCGTTCCACACCCCGCTGCCGATGGTGGTGAGCAGGATGAACTCGCCCAGCGGCATCCGGTTGGCCCCGGCCGGCACGGAGACCAGGCTGCGGACCACCGGCACCACCCGGCCGATCAGCACCGCCCACCGGCCGTGCCGCTCGAACCAGCGGTCGGCCTTCTCCAGGTCGTCGCGGTCCACCAACGGGATGCGGTCCAGCCAGCGCTTGAGCCGTTCCTCGCCCAGCGCCGCGCCGAGCCAGTAGAGCACCAACGCGCCGACCAGCGAGCCGGCCGTCGCGGCCAGCGTCACGACCACGACGTTGAACTGGCCCTCGTGGGCCAGAAAGCCGGCCATCGCCAGCACGACCTCGCTGGGGATCGGGGGGACGATGCTCTCCAGCGCCACCAGCAGCGCCACGCCGACCGGGCCCATCGCCTCGATCACGGTGGCCACCCAACCGGTCAACCCGGTGAACTCGGACGGGTCGCCAGTCTGGGCGTACGCCATGGTCGTCCTTCCGGGTCGGCTGTGGGATCGGACTGTCATACCCGCAGCCGGCCCGTGCACACCTGCCGGTCAGTGCTCCGGGTGCAGCGCGGTGTCCGCCGGACCCTGCCGCCAGCCGGTGAACACCACGGTCAGACCGGCCCGGGACGGCGCGCAGCAGAACGGGCCGGCCATGGCCTCGGCCGCCGGGTCCAGCGGAACGAGCCGAACCAGTCGCCACGGCTCGTCGTCGGCTCTGGCGCGGACGGTCAGCGCGTCGCCGGCCCGGCTGACCCGGACGGTCACCTCCCGGCCCGCCCATTCCGGCACCGGCGCCACCGACCAGTCGGAGAACTCCCGGGTCACCACCGCGCCGAGCTGCGACTCGCCGTCGCTCATCTCGACGCCGGCCTTGGTCCAGGTCCGTTCGTCGACGCGGACGAGCGCACCGGCCTGGTCGAACTGCGCCGAGAAGTCCAGCCGGAAGCTCACCTCCATGGCGGAGCCGACCGGCAGTGGTGCCAGCAGGGCCGGCCCGTTGTCATGGACGAAGCCGTAGCTGGTCCGCCGCCAGAAGTCGCTCTCCGCCGCCGGTTCGACGACCAGCTCACCGGACGGGCCCTCCTCGACGCGTACCGGCGGGTGCAGCCAACTGCCCCGGGACCAGTCCAACGGCTCACTCGGCGGTACGAGGTCGATCTGCATGCTCGGCACGGTAACCCACCGCGGCCCGTGGCCCGCGGAGCTGGTTTGCCGCAATGATCAACCGGAGATGTTTCTCCAGCATGGGTGACCGTTGGTATTCCGAAGCCGTCGTCTACTGCCTCGACATCGACACGTACGCCGACTCCGACGGCGACGGGGTCGGTGACATCCGTGGGCTGATCGGGAGGCTGGACTACCTGGCCCGGCTGGGGGTGACCTGCCTGTGGCTGCACCCGATCCACCCGTCGCCCAACCGCGACGACGGCTACGACGTCACCGACTTCTACAACGTGGACCCGCGCTTCGGCACCCTGGGCGACTTCGCCGAGCTGCTGCACCAGGCACAGAACCGGGGCATCCGCGTGATCATCGACCTGGTGGTCAACCACACCTCCGACGAGCACCCGTGGTTCCAGTCCGCCCGCTCCTCGCCGGACTCGCCGTACCGTGACTGGTTCGTCTGGTCCGACACCGAGCCGGCCGACCGGCACCAGGGCATGGTCTTCCCCGGCGAGCAGAACGAGACCTGGAGCTACGACCGGACCGCCAAGGCGTGGTTCTACCACCGGTTCTACAAGTTCCAGCCGGATCTCAACTTCACCAACCCGCAGGTGCGGGCGGAGATCAAGAAGATCATGTCGTTCTGGCTCCAGCTCGGCGTCTCCGGCTTCCGGATGGACGCGGTGCCGTTCATCATCGAGCTGACCGAACCGGGCAACCCCAACTCCCCGAAGGACTTCGAGTTCCTCACCGAGATGCGCCAGCACGTGCAGTGGCGGCGCGGCGACGCCGTCCTGCTGGCCGAGGCGAACGTCGAGCCGGACCAGCTGCCGACCTTTTTCGGTGACGCCAGCGGCTCCGGCAACCGCATCCACATGCTCTTCGACTTCATGCTCAACGGGCGGCTCATGCTGGCCCTGGCCCGGCAGGACCCGGAGTCGTTGATCGAGGCGCTGCGCGACACCCCGAAGCTTCCCGTCGGCGGCCAGTGGGCCACCTTCCTGCGCAACCACGACGAGATCGACCTGTCCAGGCTGACCACCGAACAGCGCAACCAGGTGTACGCGCAGTTCGGCCCGAACGAGAACATGCGCATCTACGACCGGGGCATCCGTCGTCGGCTCGCCTCGATGCTCGGCAACGACCGGCGGCGCATCGAGCTGGCGTACGCCCTGCAGTTCTCGATGCGCGGCACGCCGGTGCTGCGCTACGGCGAGGAGATCGGGATGGGCGAGGACCTGTCGCTGCCCGGTCGGGAGGCGATCCGTACCCCGATGCAGTGGTCTTTTGCGGCGAACGCCGGCTTCTCCACGGCGGATCCGGAGAAGCTGGTCCGCCCGCTGATCGACAAGGGTGAGTTCGGCTATCAGACGGTAAACGTCACCGCCCAGCGTAACGACTCGAAGTCGCTGCTCGGCTGGTTCGAGCGCATGATTCGCACGCTGCGCGAGGCCCCCGAGATCGGCTCCGGCTCCACCACCCACATCGACGTGGCGATGCCGGCCGGAGTGCTCGCGCACCGGGCGGACGGGCCGAGCGGGACGATGGTGTTCGTGCACAACCTGGGCGCCGACGACGTCGAGGTGGACCTGAGCACCCTTGAGCCGGAGGCCGACCTGCCGGTCGACGTGCTCGCCGATCGTGGCTACGGCGAGCTGGGCAAGCTCGGCGCGGTGAAGGTTTCCGGCCACGGCTACCGGTGGATCCGGCTCTGTCGGGGCCCCGCCTGCTGACCTCAGCCGGAAGAGCACGGGGTTAAGCTCCTTCGATCGACCCCAAGTTACCCGGAGGTAATCATGTCGGAGGAGCCCCGCGTCGCCATCGTCACCGGAGCCGCACGCGGTATCGGTGCGGCCACCGCCCGGCGGCTGGCCGCCGACGGAATGGCCGTCGCCGTGGTCGACATCGAGGAGGCGGCCACCAAGGAGACGGTGGATGCCATCGCCAGCGCCGGTGGTCGGGCGCTCGGTGTGGGCGCCGACGTCTCCGACCGCGACCAGGTCGAGGCGGCGGTGGGCCGTGTCGCCGCCGAACTGGGCGCGCCCACCGTCCTGGTCAACAACGCCGGTGTGCTCCGTGACAACCTGCTGTTCAAGATGACCAACGCCGATTGGGACACCGTGATGGGGGTGCACCTGCGCGGCGCGTTCCTGTTCAGCCAGGCTGCCCAGAAGCACATGGTGGACCGCAAGTGGGGGCGGATCGTCAACCTCTCCAGCACCTCCGCCCTGGGCAACCGGGGCCAGGCGAACTACGCCGCCGCCAAGGCCGGCCTGCAGGGTTTCACCAAGACGCTCGCCATCGAGCTGGGGCCGTTCGGGGTGACTGTCAACGCCGTCGCGCCCGGCTTCATCGTCACCGACATGACCGCGGCCACCGCCGCCCGGATGAAGGTCGACTTCGCCGACTTCCAGAAGCACGCCGCGGCCGAGATCCCGGTCCGTCGCCCGGGACGGCCGGACGACGTCGCGCACACCATCTCGTTCCTGACGAGCGAGGGCGCCGGATTCGTCTCCGGCCAGGTCATCTACGTCGCCGGCGGCCCACGGGACTGACCCGTACTCCCGACGAGGGCGCTTCCTTCGCGGAGGAGACGCCCTCGTCGCCGGGTCAGGCGGGGGTGCGGCGGGTGCGCCAGAGCCAGATCAGGCCGAGCACCGGCAGCACCAGCGGGATGTAGCCGTACCCGCTGCCGAACTGCGACCAGACCGTCTCGTCCGGGAAGAGCTCCTTGTCGACCAAACTCAGGATGCCGACCGCGACCACCCCGACCAACTCCACGGAGCAGCACACCAACGCGACCCGTCGGCCGGTGTGCCCGGCGCGGGCCAACCCCACCGCCGCCACGATGTAGATGAGCGCGGCCACACCGGACAGCAGGTACGCCACCGGCGCCTCGTCGAACTTGGTGGCGATCTGCAGGCCGGCGCGGCTTGTCGCCGCGATGGCGAAGAGCAGGTAGACCGCGATCAGCAGTCGGCCCGGGCCGGCGTTCGTGGCGCGTCCGCCCGGTCGTGTCTCAACCACCGAGCACCTCCCAGGTCTGCTGCAACCGGACCACCACCACCGGAGCCACCAGGCAGACCGCGCAGACGATCGCCGAGCCCCAACGGGTCGGCTCCATCCGGGCCAGCACCCAGGCCAACGGCGGCAGGCACACCAGCGTGACCAGGTAGCCGAAGAAGGCGCCGGGCTCACCGGGTCGGTCCCCACCGCCGACCGCGACCAGCGCCAGCACGCTCAACACGAGCAGCGCCAGTTCGAGGATGGCCAGGCCGATGAACTGCACCCGGTCCGGCGGTCGGTGGCGCACCGTCGCCACCAGCGCCCACGCCGCGACGAGCAGCGACAGCACGATCGATGTCGTCGCCAGGATCCCGTCCACCGGTGAGTTGGCCGCCGCCGCGCTGGTCATCGGCCGCACCTGGTCGTTGCCTCGGTCACCGGCACAGCCTACTAACCGTCGTAGTAAGCGACTGACCCCGTCTCGCCGCCGCCCGGCCCGCCCGTCCATCCAGGCCGCGCGCGGGTCCGATGATCCGCGCACTTTCGGGGAATCTGCTGCCTCCGGACGCTTCTGCGAGGTGTTGCGGAGCGAACTGGACGGCTCGGTTGGTCGACCCTCCGCCGGGGCGGCAGGCGGGACGACTAGCGTGGATCAGGCCCGGGGCGATGCCACGGCGAAGGAAATAGGCGGAGGTACACGTGCTGAGGTTCGGCTTGTTCGGCACCGGTAACTGGGCGATCGAGACGCACGGGAAGGCGCTGCACGCACACCCGGACGCAGAGCTGGTCGGGGTGTGGGGCCGTAACCCGGAGCGGGCCTCGGCGCTGGCCGAACTGTACGGGGTGCCGGCCTTCGCCGACGTCGACGCACTGATCGAGCGGTGCGAGGCGGTCGCCGTCGCCCTGCCGCCGGACATCCAGGCCGACATCGCGGTTCGGGCGGCCGCCGCCGGCCGGCACCTGCTGCTGGACAAGCCGTTGGCGCTCACCGTGGCCGATGCCGACCGGGTGGTGGCCTCCGCCGAGGAGTCCGGGGTCGCCTCGGTCGTGTTCTTCACCCAGCGTTTCCAGCCGAACGTGACCGCTTTCCTCGCCGCTACCGCCGCCGCCGGGGGGTGGCAGCATGGTCGGACCACCGCCTTCGCCTCGATCTTTCAGGACGGTAGCCCGTACGGCGGCTCGTTGTGGCGCCGGGAGCACGGCGCACTCTGGGACATCGCCCCGCACGCGCTCTCCATCCTTCTGCCGGTGCTGGGCCGGGTGACCCAGGTGGCGGCGATGGACGGGCCGAGCGGGATGGTGCACCTGCTGCTCACCCACGAGGGCGGTGCCACGAGCAGCGCCTCGCTCTCCCTGGACGCCCCGACCGAGTCGATGGCCCGGGAGTTCGTCTTCTACGGCGAGAACGGCATCGAGACCGTCCCGTTCGGCGAAAACGACGCCGCCACGGCGTTCGGTGTCGCGATCGACCAGCTCGTCGAGCAGGTGCAGGCCGGTACGCGGGATCACCGCTGCGACGTCCGCTTCGGGCGTGAGGTCGTTGGCATCCTCGCCGCCGCCGAAACCGCCCGCACCGAATCCCGCACCATCCGCCTCCCCTGACCCGGAAGTAGACCTACTTCCTCCCGATTAGGGCCGCTTCGCGGAGCGAAGCAGCAAGGACTAATCCGGAAGTAGACCTACTTCCTCCCGATTAGGGCCGCTCCGCTTCGCGAAGCGGAGCGGCAGGGACTAACCCACAACATCCCCCCTGCCCCGCGCGCCCCTGCCCCGCGCGCCCCTGCCCCGCGCGCCCCCGTCCTCGTCGATCTAGGGCATATCGTCGTTGGACGATCTCCGATCACAGCGATATGCCCTAGATCGACGAGGACGGGGGCGAGGACGGGGGCGTGGTGCGTGGTTAGGAGAGGGTGGTTAGGGCGGCGTTCAGTTCGTCTGGTGAGTCGAACTGCTCTGCTGGCAACGCCTGCAACATCTGCAACATCGCCGTGCTGGCCCCGTTCTCCTGCCCCCAGCGGATCAGGTCCTCCCGCGACACCGGGTAGTCGAGCCCGGCCAGGTACTCCTGCAACTGAACCCCGATGACGGTCATGCCGGCCGGCTACCCACTCGCCGCACCCGTACACCGGTCGGCCCGGCGGCCGGCGGCCGGCGTGTCGGCCCACGACGCGCCCACGGTTTGCCGTAGCGGCGGCCGGGTAGCCGCTGGCATGCTGGTTCAGCGGCTCGGCGCGCCGAGCGATTTCGACCCGTTGCTGGAGCGCGTTCGGGGCGCCCGGGTGGTGATGATCGGGGAGTCCACCCACGGCAGTTACGACTACTACCGGTTGCGTGAGCAGCTCACCCGCCGGTTGATCGCGGAGTGCGGCTTCTCCTTCGTGGCGGTGGAGGGCGACTGGCCGGACTGTGACCGGGTGCACCGTTCGGTGACCGCCGCGCCGGGCGGCGCACTCGAACCGCAGCTCGCGCTCGACCAGTTTGAGCGCTGGCCGACCTGGATGTGGGCCAACGCCGAGGTGGCCCGGTTCGCCAGCTGGCTGCGGGCCTGGAATGTGGAGCGGCCGGAGGATCAACGCGCCGGGTTCCACGGGCTCGACGTGTACAGCCTCTGGGAGTCGATGCAGGCGATCTTCGACTACCTGGGGGAGGAGGACCCGACTTCGCTGGAGGCGGCGCAGGACGCGTACCGCTGCTTCGAGCCGTACGGCAAGAGGATCGAGGAGTACGGCGCGGCCAGCCGGTTCGTCTCCGCCCGGTGCGAGGAGGAAGTGGTCCGGCTGCTCGCCCGGACCCGCGAACACGCCCTCTCCGACGGTCCGGACCGATTCTCGGCCTGGCAGAACGCGGAGGTGGTGGCCGGCGCGGAGCGTTACTACCGGGCGATGGTGGCCGGCGGTCCGGACTCGTGGAACATCCGCGACACCCACATGCAGGACACCCTGGACCGGCTGTTGGACCGGTACGGCCCGGACGCGCGGGGAATCGTCTGGGCGCACAACACGCATGTCGGAGACGCCCGGGCCACCGACATGGCTGCGGGCGGGATGATCAACATTGGTCAGTTGGCCCGGGAACGGCACGGCGACGACGCGGTGGCCCTGATTGGCTTCGGTAGCTACCGGGGCACGGTGATCGCCGCACCCCGCTGGGGTTCGCCTCCTGAGGCGATGGTGGTGCCTCCCGCTCGGAAGGGGTCGATCGAGCGGCGGTTGCACGAGTTGATGCCGGAGCGAGCGGTGCTGATCTTCGGCGGCGACGACCAGCCGGGTTGGGTCACCGACACCGCGGACCACCGGGCGATCGGGGTCGTCTACGACCCGTCCTTCGAGTCCTGGGGCAACTATGTGCCGACGCGGCTCGGCGACCGGTACGACGCCTTCATCTGGTGCGATGAGACCACCGCCCTGCACCCGCTGCCGGTCACGGCCCTCCCCGGCGAGATGGATACGTACCCAGCCGGCGTGTGACCGGTCCGAACACGCAACGGAGGTGGGTTGCCCGACAGGCACCCCACCTCCGTTGCGGACGGGTCAGACGTGCGTCGGGGTGCGGTCCTCGATCTGGGCGCGCAGGCCTTCGCCTTCGATGTCCACGTTCGGCAGGGCGCGGTTGAGCCAGCGGGGGAGCCACCAGGCGCGGTCGCCGAGGAGCGACATCACCGCCGGAACGATGGTCATCCGGACCACGAACGCGTCGATGGCGACGCCAATGGCGAGCGCGAAGCCCATCGACTTGATCACCGGGTCTTCCAGGAAGACGAAGCCCCCGAAGACCGACATCATGATCAGCGCGGCGGCCGTGACCACCCGGGCGCCGTGCCCCATCCCACTGATGGTCGCCTTCCGGGCGGACTTGCCGTGGACGAAGTCCTCCCGCATCCGGGACACCAGGAACACCTCGTAGTCCATGGCGAGCCCGAACAGGATGCCGATGAGCAGGATCGGCAGGAAGCTGATCAGCGGGCCCGGCGTGTCCAGGCCGACCAGGTCGGCGAGGTGCCCCTGCTGGAAGACCGCCACCGTGATGCCGAACGTGGCGGCGACGGTGAGCAGGAAGCCCAGCGCGGCCTTGATCGGCACCAGCAGCGAGCGGAACACCAGCATCAGCAGCAGCACCGAGAGCCCGACCACCAGCAGCAGGTAGACCGGTAGCGCGTCGGAGAGCTTCTCGGAGACGTCGATGCCGATCGC
The DNA here is from genome assembly GCF_045209745.1 of Micromonospora sp. NBC_01638. Classification (NCBI taxonomy): domain Bacteria; kingdom Bacillati; phylum Actinomycetota; class Actinomycetes; order Micromonosporales; family Micromonosporaceae; genus Micromonospora; species Micromonospora sp. NBC_01638. The sequence goes on along the minus strand of NZ_CP109273.1, from coordinate 1,162,497 downwards.
GGTGACACCGGTGAGCAGCACGTCCGCATCGCGGATCCCACCCACCGACTCGCGGATGTTGTGGACCAGGGTCTCGGTGGCCTCGTCGGTCGGGCCGGTCTTCGGCACCACGCCGAGCAGCGCGGTCCGGCCGTCCGGGCTGAGCTGGGCCGGCGCCACCGCGAGGACGTTCTCGGTGCGCTGGAGCAGGGCGGTCACCTGCGGCACGGCGGCCGAGGTGGCCTGTGGGGTGTCGCCGGCGACCACCACCGCGAGCCGGCCGGTGAAGCCGGCTCCGAAGCCCTCGATGGTCAGGTCGTTCGCCACGCGGGCGGGTGAGCCGACGGCGGCCGTCGCGGCGCCCGGCAGGGCCAGCCGCATGTCCGGAGTGGGCAGCGCGAGCAGGCCCAGGCCGAGCAGGCCGACCAGGATGACCGGTACGCGGAACCGGGTGACCAGCCGCGCCCAGCGGAAGCCGAACCGGGACTCGTCCTCGGTCGTGGTGGTTTCGGCGGCCGGTGCGGTGCTGTCGGCAGCCGTTCCGTCGGTGGCGACCGCGCGTAGCCGGCGGGGGAGCACCCGGCGACCGGCGAAGCCGAGCAGTGCCGGCTGAAGGGTGATCGCGACGAGCACCGCGACGGTGACCGTGCCGGCGGCGGCGAGGCCCATCACGGTGAGGAACGGGATGTTCACCACGGCAAGCCCGGCCAGCGCGATGACCACGGTGGCGCCCGCGAAGACCACTGCGGAGCCGGCGGTGCCCACGGCACGGCCGACCGCCTCCTCCGGGGACAGGCCGTCAAGCAGGTTCTGCCGGTGCCGGGAGGTGATGAACAGTGAGTAGTCGATGCCGACCGCGAGGCCGAGCATCAGCGCCAGGATCGGGGCGGTGCTGGTGAGCTGGACGGCGCCGCTCAGCGCGAACAGCCCGGCCATTCCGGCGCCGACGCCGATGAGCGCGTTGAGCATGGTCATTCCGGCGGCCACCAGGGAGCCGAACGTGATGATCAGGACGATCGCGGCAACCAGTACGCCGAGCGCCTCGGTGGAGCCGATCTCCGGCTCGCCGCCGAGCACCTCGCCACCCGGGGCGACCTGCCAACCCTGTGCCTTCGCCGCTGCGCCAACCTGCTCGTACGCGGTGCGCTGTTCGTCGGTCACCTCGTCCCCGCCGGTCGCGAACTGGACCTGGACCAGCGCGTACCGGCCGTTGGGCGTGACCGCGCCGACCTGGAGCGGGTTGACCGCGCCGACCACGCCGGGCAGTGTCGAGGCCTGCTGGACGAGCTCCTGCACCACGGCCTGGCCCTGCGGGGTGCCCAGTTGACCGTCAGCCGGGGCCTTGACCGCGATGGTGCCGGTGGCACCGCTGGCTGCGGGGAACTGCTCGGCCAGCAGGTCCAGCGCGCGCTGGCTCTCGGTGCCGGGCATGGTGAAGTTGCTCGCCGTCGGGCCGCGCAGGGTCGCCGCGGCCAGGCCGGCGACGACGAGTACGACGAGCCAGAGCGCGACGACGAGCCGTCGCCGGCGCAACGCGCCCCGGCCGAGCCGGTAGAGCAGGGTGGCCATCAGGAGTCCTTGTCCTCGATCGTGGGTGGTTGGGGCAGGGGTGCGTCGACGGGTTCGACGGCCCGCCGGACGAGGCTGAGCAGGGCGGGGCGCAGTTCGTCGTCGGGGATGTCGACGAACTCGGCGCACGCCTCGGAGATGCCGGCGAGCAGCACGAGCGCGGCGATCCGGGCGCCCGGCCGGTCGGAATGCCCGGCCAACGCGTCCCGCAGCCGATCGGAGATCTGCTGGATGTGCGCGAAGGCCGGCTGGCACAGCAGCTCCGGGAATTCGCCGCGCAGTACCGCGATCTCCCGTCGGAACCGGACCGCGAGGTCGACGAAGCCTTGTGCGGCGACCTGCTGGGCGGCCGCTCCGGTCAGGCCGGTGAGCTGGTCGTCGAGGTCGCGCAGCACCCCGATCGCGGGAGCCATCAGCTCGGCGAGCAGGGCTTCCTTGTTGGCGAAGTGGTAGAGCACGGTGGCCTTGGAGCAGCCGACCTCGCGGGCGATGTCCTGTAGGGAGGTGCCCCGGTAGCCGGTTGTCCCGAACCGTCGCGCCGCTGCGGCGAGGATCTCGCCGTGCGTTTCGGACACCGCTCTGACCATGGCCGGTCCACCTCCCGCGGACCAGCATGCCTGACCGATCGGTCAGGACCTGACCGATCGGTCAGAGAACCTTGGTGGCGTTCACCACACCCGGGGTGGGTTTATCCGGCGTGCTCGGCGTCGTACCTGGTCCGCGCCTCGGCGATGGCCGGGCGGTGTCGCTCGGCCCAACTGGTCAACGCGACAAGCGATTCGTAGAGCTCCAGCGCCATCGGGGTGGCGGTGTATTCGACCTTGGGCGGGACGGTCGGATAGACCCGGCGGTGCAGCAGGCCGTCGCGCTCCAGGTTGCGCAGCGTCAACGTGAGCATCCGGCGGCTGATGCCCTCGATGTGCCGCTCCAGCTCGGTGAAGCGCACCGGCCCGTTCGACGCGGCGACCAGGATGCCGATGCTCCACTTGCCGCCGACCCGGTCGAGCACCTCGCGGACGGTGCACGCCCGAGCCTGCCCCGGGGTGAACGGCACGTTTTCGGGCGCGCAGGTCAGCTCGGCCTCCACCAGCGCGGACACATCGCTGTTCCTCTGGGACATCACAGTGCCTCCTTCCGCTCCGGCTCATGGTCACAGACGATGACCTCGGTAACAAACCATGCACCAAGGAGGAGTTTCGTGGAGCGTGTCGTCCCATCCCGCAGGCCCCGTCGGCGCAGGTGCCGGAATCGATCCGTACCGAAGCGCCGCGTCCGGTTGACCGACGGCGGCGAGGCCGGGAGGGTGGTCGGGTGAGTGAGGCTGATGAGACCCGGGACGGCGTGGCCCTGACCAACCTGGACCAGCCGCTGTCCGACCGCGACGACGCGACGAAGCGTGACCTGGTCGACTACCTCGACGCGGTCCGGGACCAGATCCTCCGGCAGTTGCGGGGCCGGCCGCTGTCGGTGATCCGGGTCCGCCCCGGCCAGCCACCGTTCATGCAGAAGAACCTGCCCCGCTACACCCCGGACTGGGTCCGCCGGGTGCCGGTCTGGGCAGAGGCGTCGCACCGGGAGATCTCGTACGCCCTCTGTGACGACCGTCGCACCCTGCTCTGGTTCGCCAACCAGCGGGCGGTGGAGTACCACCCGACGCTGGCCACCGCGGCGGATCTGCACCGCCCAACCCACCTGGTGCTCGACCTGGACCCGCCAGAGGGCGACGGGTTCCGCGCGGCGGTCGCCGCAGCCCTGCTGGTCCGCCAGGCGCTTGCCGACGCCGGCCTGGCCGGTGCGGTCAAGACCAGTGGCGCCAAGGGCGTGCACGTCTTCGTTCCGGTGGCCGACGAGCCCACGGCGGAGGAGTTGGCCGCCGCCACCCGGGCCCTCGCCGTCCGCGCCGAGCGGCTCGATCCGGCGCTGGCCACCACGGCGTACATCAAGGAAGACCGGGGTGGCCGGGTCTTCGTGGACGCCACCCGGGCTGGCGGGGCGACCGTGGCGGCCGCGTACAGCCCTCGGCTGCGCCCCGGGATGCCGGTCTCCTTCCCGGTCGACTGGGCCGACCTGACCGAGGTGACCCCCGCCGACTTCACCATCCGGACCGCGCCGTCGCTGGTCGCCGACGGTGACCCGTGGGCCGCGCTGATGCCGGCCCCGCAACCGCTCCCCGCCGACCTGGTCGCGGAGGGCCGGACCATCCCGGTGGCCCGGGTGCAGGCCATGCACGAGGGCAAGCGTCGCGCCCGCGCCCGGCGGCAGGCCGAATGACGGTGGGTTGTGGCACGATTTCCCAGGTGACCAGCAAACCCGACGCGAGCCAGCGACTGAGCGACCTAGCGCGGCTGCGCCGGGTCCGCGACCGGATCGACCGGGAGTACGCGCGGCCGCTGGACGTCGACGCGCTCGCCCGTGGCGCGCACATGTCGGCCGGGCACCTCAGCCGCGAGTTCCGGCTCGCCTATGGCGAGTCGCCGTACAGCTACCTCATGACGCGCCGTATCGAGCGCGCGATGGCGCTGCTGCGTCGTGGCGACCTGAGCGTCACCGACGTCTGTTTCGCGGTCGGCTGCTCGTCGCTGGGCACCTTCAGCACTCGCTTCACCGAGTTGGTCGGCGTGCCGCCCAGCGTCTACCGGCGTCAGGCGGCGCAGGCGACGGCGGGGATGCCGTCGTGCGTGGCGAAGCAGGTGACCAGACCGATCAGGAATCGAGAAGCGCAGGTCACGGAGCCGCAACTAGCGTGACGGTCATGGACATCACCATTCACTCGAGCTTCCTTCCACACACCGACCCGGACGCCTCCCTGGCCTTCTACCGCGACACTCTCGGTTTCGAGGTCCGTAACGACGTCGGGTACGGGGGGATGCGCTGGATCACGGTCGGGCCGGTCGGTCAGCCCGGGACGTCCATCGTCCTGCACCCGCCGGCCGCCAACCCTGGCATCACCGACAGCGAGCGGCAGACCATCCTCGAGCTGATGGCCAAGGGCAGCTACTTTGGCGTCAACCTGGCCACCTCCGACCTCGATGCCACCTTTGCCCAGTTGGAAGCAAGCGACGCCGAGGTCGTCCAGGAGCCGACCGAGCAGCCGTACGGCGTACGCGACTGCGCCTTCCGGGACCCCGCGGGCAATATGATCCGCATCCAGGAAGTGCGCTGACCGTCCGGCCCCACAGATGGAGAGACGATGAGCACGGCCACCCAGCCGTCCGCACCGCACCTTGCTGACAGCCACGATCTGATCCGCGTGCAGGGCGCGCGCGTGAACAACCTCAAGGACGTCAGCGTCGAGATCCCCAAGCGCCGGCTGACGGTTTTCACGGGCGTCTCCGGCTCCGGCAAGAGTTCGCTGGTGTTCGGCACCATCGCCGCCGAGTCGCAACGGATGATCAATGAGACCTACAGCGCCTTCGTGCAGGGCTTCATGCCGACGCTGGCGCGGCCCGAGGTCGACCTGCTGGATGGCCTGACGACGGCGATCATCGTGGACCAGGAGCGGATGGGGGCCAACTCCCGATCCACCGTCGGCACCGCCACCGACGCCAACGCGATGCTGCGCATCCTCTTCAGCCGGCTCGGGCAACCGCACATCGGCTCGCCCAACGCGTACTCGTTCAATGTTCCCTCGGTGAAGGCCACCGGTGCGATCACCGTCGAGCGTGGCGCTGGCAGGACGAAGACCGAGAAGGCGACCTTCACCCGTCTCGGCGGCATGTGCCCGCGCTGCGAGGGCATGGGCGCGGTCACCGACATCGACCTGTCGGCGCTCTACGACGACAGCAAGTCGCTCAACGAGGGCGCGATCACGATCCCGGGTTACAGCATGGAGGGCTGGTACGGCCGGATCTTCCGCGGCTGCGGCTACTTCGACCCGGACAAGCCGATCAGTAAGTACACCAAGCGGGAGCTGCAGGACCTGCTCCACAGGGAGCCCACCAAGATCAAGGTCGAGGGCATCAACCTGACGTACGCCGGGCTGATCCCGTCGATCCAGAAGTCCTTCCTCTCCAAGGACGTCGACGCGCTCCAGCCGCACATCCGCGCCTTCGTGGAGCGGGCGGTGACGTTTGCGACCTGCCCCGAGTGCGACGGCACCCGGCTCAGCGCGGAGGCTCGGTCCTCGAAGATCAACGGCAGGAACATCGCCGACGTCTGCGCGATGCAGATCAGCGACCTGGCCGCCTGGATGCGGGGGATCGAGGAGCCGTCGGTGACCCCGCTGCTGGCGGGGCTGCAACACCTCCTCGACTCGTTCGAGGAGATCGGGTTGGGCTACCTGTCGCTCGACCGGCCGTCGGGCACCCTCTCGGGCGGCGAGGCACAGCGCACCAAGATGATCCGCCACCTCGGGTCGTCGCTCACCGACGTCACCTATGTCTTCGATGAGCCGACGATCGGGCTGCACCCGCACGACATCGCGCGGATGAACGAGCTGCTGCTGCAGCTGCGCGACAAGGGCAACACCGTGCTGGTCGTGGAGCACAAGCCGGAGGCCATCGCCATTGCCGACCACGTCGTCGATCTCGGTCCCGGCGCCGGTACGGACGGCGGCGCCGTCTGCTACGAGGGCACCGTGGAGGGCCTACGGGCCAGCGGCACCATCACCGGCCGCCACCTCGACGACCGAGCGGCCCTCAAGGAGACGGTGCGTACGCCCACCGGCAAACTGGAGATCCGTGGCGCGACGGCCAACAACCTGCACGACGTCGACGTCGACGTGCCGCTCGGAGTGCTCGTCGTCGTGACCGGTGTCGCCGGCTCCGGCAAGAGTTCCCTGGTGCACGGGTCGATCCCCGGTGGCGCGGGTGTGGTGTCGATCGACCAGGGCGGCATCCGCGGCTCGCGACGGAGCAACCCGGCGACGTACACCGGGCTGCTCGACCCGATCCGCAAGGCGTTCGCGAAGGCCAACGGTGTGAAGCCGGCGCTGTTCAGCGCCAACTCCGAGGGCGCCTGCCCGAGCTGCAACGGCGCTGGCGTCATCTACACCGACCTGGCGATGATGGCCGGTGTCGCCGCCGGATGCGAGGACTGCGAGGGCAAACGGTTCCAGGCATCGGTGCTGGAATACCGTCTCGGCGGTCGCGACATCAGCGAGGTGCTCGCGATGTCGGTGACCGAGGCCGAGAAGTTCTTCGGCGCCGGCGAGGCGCGTACGCCGGCCGCGCACGCCATCCTCGACCGGCTCGCCGACGTGGGGCTCGGCTACCTCAGCCTGGGTCAGCCGCTCACGACCCTGTCCGGCGGCGAGCGGCAGCGACTCAAGCTGGCCACCCACATGGCCGAGAAGGGCGGCGTCTACGTCCTGGACGAGCCGACCACCGGCCTGCACCTGGCCGACGTCGAGCAACTGCTCGGCCTGCTCGACCGCCTCGTCGACGCCGGCAAGTCGGTGATCGTCATCGAGCACCACCAGGCGGTCATGGCGCACGCCGACTGGATCATCGACCTCGGTCCCGGCGCCGGCCGCGACGGTGGCCGGATCGTCTTCGAGGGCACACCCGCCGACCTCGTCACCACCCGATCCACCCTCACCGGCGAACACCTGGCGGCGTACGTCGGCACCTGACCGAAGGTCGTGGCCGCCGGTCGAACGTCTACCCGACCGGCGGCCGGGCGCGCTGTGCCGTCGTGGTGGCGAGGATTCCGCACGTAGCGGTGATCAGCCCGAGGACGGCCGTGGTCGGGTTGACGTACCCGGGCACGGATGAGGTGACGAACGTGCCGCCGCTGCTCAGGCGGCACTCGAAGCGGATCGGCAGGTAGCTGACGTCGTACCCGTCGACCTGGCTTGCCCGCTGCGGCCCGGCCTCGCGGCAGGGTTCGATCGGGGAGGAGCCGGTTCCGCCGTCCTCCGCCTGCAGCACCGCGTAGCCGAGGTGGAGCAGACCCTACGCGTACATGGCGACGGCGCCCGCACCGGCGAGGAGCAACACGAGAAACAGCATGGCGACATTCTTGATCTCGTGCGATCGCCGGCCTTCGTGGGGTGGTCAGGAGGGGGTTGTACCCGACAGCGACGTCGAGCACCCAGGTGATGCCGAACGGGTCGGTGAGCATGCCGTAGAGGGGTGCCCAGCCGGCGGGTGCGAGGTCGACCACGACGATCGAGCCCTCGCTGAGCTTCTTCCAGTAGCTGGTGATCTCGTCGCCCGCCAACAGCCGCTGACAACCGGACACAGGATGAAGGCCGCTGACCGGGTTTTCCCTTGGTCGGCGGCCTTCTCGTGCTGGTCAGCTCTGATGCCCCCGGCTAGAGACAAACCTGCACGGCTTGACCATGCCGTTGCCTGCGTTGAGCTGGGCCGATGCGCGGTGACCTCGTGTCCGAGCTGCCAAGGCGGTTGCAGATTGGTGGTTCCGAGCGGGCCTCGTGGTGACGGCCGGCCCGTTGCCGGTGCTCGCATCGCACCCTCACCGTGTCGACCACGACGCACTCATCTAGCGGATGAGCGGATGCCACGCGCGCCCAATCATGGTTGACCTCGGCGGCATGGATTTTCACGGCGCCGGGCGCTCGACCAGGACCTGTGAGGGGCACAGAGGTGAGCGCCCTACGCGTTTATGCTGGTGGACGGTGTTTGCTGGTCATTGTGGAAGGCCGAAGTGGTGGGTGAGCGATGCGCGCAGCGTGCCGGCGTCCCCGGCGGACCAGGCGATGAAGCAGTCGGGGCGCACGAGCAACGCGGTCGCGGTCGTGCCCTGCAGTGGGCCGATTACCACGTCGACCCGGTCTCGCCATGGCGCGGTGACCCCGGCGTAGGCGCCCGTGGAGTCCAGCAGCAGCGGCCGGGCGGCGCGGGTCAGCTCGGCGAGGCGTATCGGGCCGTGGTCACCGTGCACGACCACGTCGGGGGCGCAGCGGCCGGCCAACGGGTCGGCGGGGTCGGCGGGGTAGTGGATGTCCGCGCCGGACATCAGCGCTGCGATATGCCCGGCCACCTCCGGCTTGCGCAGCAGTTCGGCGAAGAGTTCCCGCAGGCCAGTGATCTCGTCGCCGGGGCCGATGAGCGCCGACTGTGCCTGGGTGGACATGACGACCCGTTCGGCGACGGGGCGACGCTCGGTTTCGTACGTGTCGAGCAGGCCCTGCGGTGCCCAGCCGTGCACCGTGGCGGCGAGCTTCCAACCGAGGTTGACGGCGTCCTGCAGGCCCAGGTTGAGGCCGGGGCCGCCGATCGCGGGGTGCACGTGCGCGGCGTCGCCGACCAGCAGCACCCGGCCGGCGCGATAGCTGGTGGCGATGCGGGTGTTGCCGCCGGTCAGCCGCCGCAGCAGGCCAGGGCCGTCGGGCGCGCCGATGGGGATGTCGGCGCCGAGCACCCGGGCGACGCTGGCGCGTAGCTCCGCCAGGTTCATCGGGGTCTCGTCGCTCGTTGGCGCGTCGGGCCACTCCGTCGTGCTCAGGATTGCCGGGCGGCCGGGGAACGGGGCCCAGACGATGAGGCCGCGCGCGGTGCGGGTGTGCTGGAACGGCGGGACGATGCCGTAGCCAGCGGCACGCAGGCCGCCGGTCTCGGGGTCGAGGGAGGACGCGGGGACGGTCACGGTGGCGGTGCGGGAGATCGACCGGTCGTTGGTGACGCCGGGGAAGTCGATGCCGGCGAGGCGCCGCACCGCGCTGCGGCCGCCGTCGGCGCCGACGAGGAAACGGGAGGCGAGCTGCGTACCGTCGGCAAGGCAGACCTCGACCGCGTCGGGGTGTTGGCGGAGGTCGAGGACCTCGTGGCCGCGACGCAGGTCGACTCCAAGCTCGGCGGCTCGGGCGGCGAGGGCGGCCTCGAGCTGGGCTTGCGGCACGCCGAGCACGTAGTGCGGGTTCTCCGCGAGCATCGTGAGATCCAGCGGGAACGCGCCGAAGGTGAAGGCTGGTTGGGGGCACGGCGGAGTGCTCTCGCCGCTGAGCCGCGCGTAGAGGCCGCGCCGGTCGAGCAGGCGGACGACCTGGCCGACGAGGCCGTTGGCGCGGGGCTCGCCAGCGGGCGCGGCGTGGCGTTCGAGGACGACGGGGTGGACGCCGGCGAGGGCCAGTTCGCAGGCGAGCATGAGGCCGTTGGGGCCGGCTCCGACGATGAGGACATCGATCATGATCGTGATCCCTTCGGGATGTGCGTCATCGCCACAGCAGGCGCGGCACGCGGCCGGCCTGCCGCGGGGTGTGACGCGGCTGGAGACGTGGGTGAGGCAATGCCTTGAGCGAGGGTCGGGGGCGTTAGCGGGGCGGTGCCGGGAGGCCGGCGGCGACCTGGGTGAAGGCGTCGGTGATGAGACGCTCGATCGGGGTGGGCGGGTCGGCACTGTCGAGATAGTGCTGCACGGCGACGGCGACGGCGGCGCTGGCGGCGGCCGCGACGAGCCTCGGATACATGTTGGTGGCGAGGTCGGTGCCGGTGCGCTCGGCGACCGCAGCGGCCAACTCGGCCTCGGCGATCGCGACGGCGCGCAGCCGCTCGCCCTGTAGCGCGGGCTCGGCGAGCATGGTGCGTACGCCGGTCACCCACTGGGCGTGTGCGGGGGAGGGCATCGCCTCGACCTCGGGGCCGCGCGTGAACTGCTCCAGCGCGGCCCCGATGAGCGCCGCCCAGAGCGGCTCGTCGGCGGGGCGTTCGCGCAGCGCGGCGGCGGTGCGCAGGCTGCGGTCGAGGTGGCGGGAGGCGATCGCCTCGGCCTTGCTGGAGAAGTAGTTGTTGAAGGTGCGCGGGGAGACACCAGCCGCCTCGGCAATGTCCTCGACGCGGACGTTGTCGTAGCCGCGCTCCACGGTGAGATGGATCGCGGCCCAGCCGAGCGCCGCCCGCGTCTCGGCCTTCTTGCGCTCCCGCAGCCCCGTCATGCCATCACGCTAGCACTAGTTGCGCATCCCGCAAAGATGCGTGACACGCAAAGATGCGTGACACGCAAAGATGTCGCTGCCGGGTGGCGCGGGGGTGTTCGGCGGGACCGAAGACGACGATCAAGGCAAGCTCCTCCGTGGTCTACGTGAAGTGGGCCGCACGGGATGTCCATCAGATGGCGACGGCATCATTCTCCGTGAGGTGCAATAGGTAGCCGCGATCCGGGCGGGTCCGATGTCGATCATCAGGTTGAACGCGAGGATGCCCCGGGCGGTTCGCCCGGGGCATCCTCGATCGCTCGAAGCGTGAAGCTGGCGTCCACGATCAGTGATCGGCCGGTCGCGCTGCGCTTTTGCAGTTCTGTGACGTGCCCCCGGCTAGAGACAAACCTGCACGGCTTGACCGTGACGTTGCCTGGGTTGAGCTGCGCCGATGCGCGGGCTGACCTCGTGTTCGAGCTGCCAAGGCGGTTGCGGCGACGGGCCTGGCGCTGTATGGGCGCAAGCTGTGGGAGGCGATGAGTTCCCACTGGCCGACCGCCGACCAGCAGCCCGGCGCCACACAGGCGGAAATCGAGTACGCCCGCCGCTGGCGGGACATGCCGAAGGTGGTGTTCTCCTCGACGACCAGCACGGTCGACTGGAACACCCGCCTGGTCACCGGCGACGCGGTCACCGAGATCACCCGGCTCAAGACAGAGGACGCCGGCCCGATGGACATCGGCGGCGCGACGCTCGCCGGGGCGGCCATGCGGGCCGGGCTGATCGACGAGTACATGCTGGTCACCGTGCCGGTCCTGGTGGGCGGCGGCACGCCGTTCTTCACCGCGCTAGACAGCTGGGTGAACCTGAACCTCGTGGAGACGCGGACATTTCCCGGCGGCGTCGTGCTGACCCGATACGAGACGAGGCGATGAGCACGGGCCAGTTGCTCGGTTCGTGAGGCCGGGTCGAAATCCTTCCTGACGTTCTTCGGGCACCAAGATGCCCCGCCGGCAACGCCGGCGGGGCGGTGGTGTTCGCGTTGTCGCGTTGGTGTTCAGCTGGTCGGGGTGCTCATTCCGCGGTGACTTCGGTGACGCCGGCCCGTGGCGCTGGACTCGTCGACGACGGGGACTTGTCTGATCACAGTGTTGGGGGCAGGTCCAGCCATGGTTTGTCGGTGGCGTCGAATCCGGTGAGCTCGGCGATCTTCCCGTCGACGATGTGCAGGACCGCGATGTTGAACAACCGGTACTCCGGGTCGTCAGGGGTGCGGAGGTACAGCGCGGCGGCGGGCATGCGGTTGACCGTCGTGGCGATACAGCGCCAGTCGTCGTAGCCGGGCTGGAAGAGCCCACCGGAGACCCAGCCGTCCACCGCGTCCTTGGCCGTGATGACCGAGGTGCCCGCCTCGGGCAGCATCACGAAGCGCAGGTCGTCGCGCAGCAGGGACATCAGCCCGTCGAGGTCGTTGCGCTCATGGGCGTCGATGTACGACTTCACCACGCCGCGCTCGTCATTCGACAGCTCGTGGGCGGCGGGGCTCCGCCAGTCGAGGCGGCGGTCGGGCAGCTGCTCGCGCATCGTCACGCGCGCCCGCTGCAGCGCGCTGGTCACCGATGCGATGGTCAGATCGAGGGCGTCGGCGGCCTTCGACGCCGGCCAGCCGACGACGTCGCGCAGGATGAACACCGCCCGCTGCCGCGGCGGCAGGTGCTGGACGGCGACGATGAACGCCAGCTCGATCGTCTCCCGCGCCACCACCGATTCTTGCGGGTCCTCGGGGAGCATCCGGTCGGGGTACGGCTGCAGGTACAGCACCTCGGAGCCGGGGTCCGACAGCCCGGACGGTACGGGTGTGCGGTCATTGCGCTTCTCCAGGAAGTCAAGGCAGACGTTCGTCGCGATCCGGTACAGCCAGGTCCGCAGCGCAGCGTGGCCCTTGAACGACTCCCGCTTGTTCCACGCTCGCAGGAACGTCTCCTGCGTCATGTCCTGGGCGTCCTCGTAGTTCGCAAGCATCCGGTAGCAGTGCATCTGCAGCTCACGCCGGTGGCGCTCCGTGATGAGCGCAAACCGCGCCGTATCGCCTGAGCGAACCACCGGGGCCACTTCAGAATGCCGAACCGGGGCCACTTCAACTTGCCGAAATCAGGCAGGACGCATGCCGGATGAGAGCCACACCAAATTACGGTGGGCAGCCGCGATAGGAGCGATCCCGCCGGTCACCTCGACCAAGCCTGGCCGGGCTGCGGTCGTACCGCCAGTCAACATGTAGCAGCGATCCCGGCGCGTTCCGCGCCCGTACACCGAGCCAACGCGAGGATGCCCCCAGCCGCTCGGCCGGGGGCATCCTTAAACGTCTACTCGAACGCGAAACTGGCCTCTACGATCAGTGATCGGCCGGTCGCGTTGCGCGTCTGCAGTTCTGTGACGTGCCCCCGGCAGGATTCGAACCTGCGCCCCCGCCTCCGGAGGGCGGTGCTCTATCCCCTGAGCTACGGGGGCTCAGCGACTGGAGAAGACTAGCAAACCTCCTCCGTGTACGCCGAATCGGTATCGGGTGAGCCGATCGTGTCGGCGACCGGCCCACCCGGTGCTCAGGCCGCGATCGCCCGCCCGCAACTGGGCAGCGGGTGCAGGACGATTCGCCGGGGGAGCCGGCGCGGCCACTCGTTGCGCGGCCAGGAGCCGTCCACGATCAGGTGCACGGTGCGCTGCTCCGCACCGCTGAGCCGCAACACGAAGTCGCGGGGGAGCGGCGGGTCGACGGTCGGCGTGGTGATCATGAAGCGGACCCGGCCGCGGGAAGAGACCGCGGAGATCACGTCGGCTGCCGGCATGGTGCCGCGCAGCCGGATCCGGCCGATCCAGTAGACCTCCGCGAGGTGCTCCTGGGCGGCTCGGGTGATCGCTGGGTACTCGCTGCGGACCCAGCGCTCGACCGCGCTGACGCAGAGCCCGCAGGCCCGCTCGCGCGGCTCCCGCGGACCCAACCCCCAGGCCCGCAGGTACGCCCCGACCGCGCCAGCGTCCAGCGGCAACTCGAATCGCCGTTGGATGAGCGTCGTGAGGCTCTGCCGAGTCCACAACTCCTCGTCCAGGCCGAACTCGTCGGGGTGGACGCCCCGCAGTGTGTCGATCAGTTCGAGTTCCTGTTCGCGGCTGAGCATTCCCGGCTCGCTCTGCCGCTGTCCGCGACGGACGGCTGCCACCGCCCCGTCACCACCGATGGTGTGGCGTCGGCACCAACTGGTGACCGAACGCCGTGCGTCTCTGAGTGCAACCCCCACGTCTTGGGCAACGAGCACGAATCGCAACTGGTCACGATATGTGGGGAGAAAACTCTCTAAGCAACGTAATCGCCTGTGCCGCGCAAAACGCCCATAGGGGGCAGGAGGCAGTCACGATCGACTCGGAGTCCTGGAAATCGGGGTGTCCTGGCCGCCTCGACAGCCCGATTTCTTGCTGCCGAGTCGATCACGGCCGGCGCCTCGGGCTTGCGTCTCGCCGTGCGCCGACAATGACGCGGGCCCGCGCCCCGCCGGTGTGCGGCGGTGACGCGGGCCCGGTACGCCCGTCCGGTCGATCAGCCCTTGGCCTGCGCCTGGAGCTGCCGGAGGTTGTTCAGCTCGGTCTGCTGGGTGGACTTCATCGTCTGCGCCACCCGCGCCACCTCGGCGTTGTCGGTCTCGTCAAGCACGGCGTCGACCATGTGGATGCCGCCCAGGTGGTGGTTGTACATCAAGGCCAGGAACTGGCGGTCGACCTCGATGCCCTGGGCGTCGCGCAGGGCGGCCATCTGCTGCGGTGTGGCCATGCCCGGCATCAGCCCGTCCTTGACGGTGGTCCCGTCGGACATCCACGACATCGGTGGCTGCGACCCGGTCGGGCTCAGCTCCCATTCGCGCAGCCAGGTCTGCATGGCCCCGATCTCACCCTGTTGCGCGGTGGCGATGTCGACGGCGATCTGCCGCACCTCGGGCAGCGTCGCCGACCGGTACGCGATCAGGCTCATCTCCACCGCCTGCGCGTGGTGTGTCGTCATGTCCCGCGCGAAGCCCGCCTCGACCGAGGCGTCACCGGGTCGGGTGAGCCGCGGAGTGAGCAGACCGCCCGCGTACCCGAGAAGTAGCCCCACCACCAGCAGGGCGGCCAGCGCGAGCACTCCGTAGCGCCGCGCCGGGTCCCGGCCACCCTCGTCCAGGGCGGTCGGGAACTCGTCGTGTTCGCTGTCGGTGGTGGCGGGGGCAGTCATCGCAGTCCTTACTGGGTCGGCTGCTGCTGAAGTTCACGCGGCGTGGTGCCGGTGGCGGTGATACCCGTGTTGCACAGCGCCGTCGGGCCCTCGACGGAGGCGTTCACCCGCAGGTCCTTGATGAACTCGTCGATCCGCGAGTCGTCGGCGTTGTCGAGCTTGAGCTGGTAGCCCCAGGCCTGCAGCGAGATCGGCTTGTCCAGGCCCTCGTACGGGCTCATCAGCGTCTTCTCGACGCCGCGCACCTTGCCGGCGAGCTTGTCGACCTGGTCCTGGGGCAGGTCCGGGCGGTAGGTGATCCACACCGCGCCGTGCTCCAGGCTGTGCACCGCGTGCTCGCTGGCGATCGGGGCGTCGTACACGTCACCCATGCAGTTCTGCCAGGCGGCGTTGTGCACGCCACCCACCGGCGGCGAGTAGTTCCAGGTCAGCGGGCCCGACTTGTGCGACTCGTAGTCGAGGCTCGCCTTGTCGGTCTTGCGGATGTTGACGATGCCCTCGATGGCGTTGGCCCGCTTGTCCCAGGGCTTGGCCCCCTGGAACGACGCCCAGGCGCCGTAGCCGATGATGCCGGCCGCGAGCACGCCCACCGCGACGAAGAGCGCGATCGGGCCCCAGGCCCGACCCTGGCTCACCTTGACCGGGCTGATCGGCTTGCGGGGGCCCTTGCCACCGGCCCGCGGGGAGCCCGCCGGCTTGGCGGGGCCGGCCTTGGCGCCGGACGCCGGGCGGCCCGCTGCCGGCTTCTTGCCGGTGCTGACCACGGTCGGGCGGCGCTCAGGGCCACCGGAGGTGCTGATGCTCATCGTGCCTCGTCAGGTCGGTCGGTCAGGGGAGTGGCGGGCCGGATGACGCGCAGGGTAGCCACCGAGTGCCCGAGTCTACCCCCGATAACATGGTTGGGTGACTCCTGCAGAACTCGCCTCGGTCGTCCTTGCCGCCGCCCACGCCGTCTTCAACCAACGCGGGCTCGACAGCGCAGCTCTGCCAGAGCGCACGGTGGTGGAGCGACCGCGCAACCCCGAGCATGGCGACTACGCCTCGACGCTCGCTCTGCAACTGAGCAAGAAGGTGAGCGTCCCGCCCCGGGAGTTGGCCGCCGCCCTGGCCGACGAGCTGGGCCGGACGCCGGGTGTCAAATCGGTTGAAATCGCCGGGCCGGGCTTCCTGAACATCCGGCTCGACGCAGCCGCGGCCGGTCAGCTCGCCCGGGTGATCGTCGAGGCCGGCGCGGAGTACGGCCGCAGCGACCGGCTCGCCGGCGAAAAGATCAATCTGGAGTTCGTCTCGGCCAACCCGACCGGGCCGGTGCACATCGGTGGGGTTCGGTGGGCGGCTGTCGGCGACGCGTTGAGCCGCCTGCTGCGGGCCACCGGTGCCGACGTCGGCACGGAATACTACTTCAACGACGCCGGTTCGCAGATCGACCGGTTCGCCCGGTCGCTGCTCGCCGCCGCCAAGGGTGAGTCGGCGCCGGAGGACGGCTACGGCGGGGCGTACATCGCCGAGATCGCCACCGAGGTGCAGGCCCGCCGGCCGGAGGTGCTGACCCTCGACGACGACGCCGCCCAGGAGGTCTTCCGGATCGAGGGCGTCGCGCTGATGTTCGACGAGATCCGCTCCTCGCTGCGCGACTTCGGGGTGGAGTTCGACACCTACTTCAACGAGAAGGACCTGCACGACCGGGGCGAGCTGGACCTCGCGTTGACCCGGCTGCGCGAGCAGGGGCACCTCTACGAGTCCGAGGGCGCCACCTGGTTGCGCACCACCGACTTCGGCGACGACAAGGACCGGGTGCTGCGCAAGTCCAACGGCGAGTGGACCTACTTCGCCGCGGACTGCGCCTACTACCTGGACAAGCGGGAGCGCGGCTTCGAGCGGGTCGTGATCATGCTGGGTGCCGACCACCACGGCTACCTCGGCCGGATGAAGGCGATGGCGGCCTGCTTCGGCGACGACCCGGAGCGCAACCTGGAGATCCTCATCGGCCAGCTGGTCAACCTGCTGCGCGACGGCGCCCCGGTGCGGATGAGCAAGCGGGCCGGCACCGTGGTGACCCTGGAGGACCTGGTGGACGCGATCGGCGTCGACGCCTCCCGGTACGCGCTGGCCCGCTACTCCAGCGACTCCCCGATCGACATCGACGTGGAGCTGTGGACCCGGGCCACCCGCGACAACCCGGTCTACTACGTCCAGTACGTGGCTGCCCGGACGGCGGGTGTGGCCCGCAACGCCGCCGAGGTGGGGCTCGTCCAGGGCGACGCCGACGCCTTCCGCCCCGAGCTGCTCGGGCACGAGAAGGAGAACGAGCTGCTCAAGGCGCTCGCCGAGTTCCCGGCGGTGGTGGCCACCGCCGCCGAGCTGCGGGAGCCGCACCGGGTGGCCCGCTACCTGGAGGAGAGCGTCGCGGCCTCCTTCCACCGGTTCTACGACAACTGCCGGGTCCTGCCGTTGGGCGACGAGGAGGTCACCGACCTGCACCGGGCAAGGCTCTGGCTCAACGACGCCACCCGCACGGTGATCGCCAACGGCCTGCACCTGCTCGGCGTCTCCGCCCCCGAGAGGATGTGACGACATGCGCGCTCACGAGGCTGGTGCGCTGCACGCGGACATCAGCAACCGGGGGCCGGCCTGGCTGCGTGCCCCGGAGGACGTCAACGCCCTGCTGCCGACGCTGTGGCCGCGGTCGGTGACGCGCGGCGCCGACGGCGCGGTCGCCGTCGCGGGCCTGAGCGTCCGCGACATCGCGGCCGAGTTCGGCACCCCGGTGTACGTCCTCGACGAGGCCGACCTTCGGTCGCGCTGCCGCGACTTCCGGGCGGCCTTCCCGACCGAGGACGTCTTCTACGCGGGCAAGGCGTTCCTCTGCCGGGCGGTGGTCCGGATCATCGCCGAGGAGGGGCTGCACCTCGACGTCTGCACCGGAGGTGAGCTGGCCACCGCGCTCTCCGCCGGAATGCCGCCGGAACGGATCGGCTTCCACGGCAACAACAAGTCCGTCGCCGAGCTGACCCGGGCGCTGGATGCCGGGGTGGGACGGATCATCGTCGACTCGTTCACCGAGATCGACCGGCTCACCGCGTTGGCCCGCGAGCGGGGGGTCCGACCCCGGGTGCTGGTCCGGGTCACCGTCGGCGTCGAGGCGCACACCCACGAGTTCATCGCCACCGCCCACGAGGACCAGAAGTTCGGCTTCTCGCTGGCCGGCGGGACGGCCGCCGCTGCCGCGTTCAAGATCCTCGACGAGGGTGTGCTGGAGCTGCGCGGTCTGCACTCGCACATCGGGTCGCAGATCTTCGACGCCAGCGGCTTCGAGGTCTCGGCCCGTCGGGTGCTCACCCTGCAGTCGCAGATCCGCGACGCGCGCGGGGTGGAGCTGCCCGAGCTGGACCTGGGCGGCGGCTTCGGCATCGCGTACACCACCCAGGACGACCCGGCCACTCCACCGGACCTGGCCAAGCGACTGCGCAAGATCGTCGACTCGGAGTGCGCGGCGGCGAACCTGGCCGTGCCGCACCTGTCGATCGAACCGGGGCGGGCCATCGTCGGGCCGGCCGTGTTCACCCTCTACGAGGTCGGCACGGTCAAGGACCTCGACGGCATCCGGACGTATGTCAGCGTCGACGGCGGGATGAGCGACAACATCCGCACCGCCCTGTACGACGCGTCCTACTCGGCGACGCTGGCCTCCCGCGCCTCGGGCGCCCAGCCGTTGCTCGCCCGCGTGGTGGGAAAGCACTGTGAGTCCGGGGACATCGTGGTGAAGGATGAATTCCTGCCCGCCGACGTGCAGCCCGGAGATCTTGTCGCGGTGCCCGGCACCGGTGCGTACTGCCGGAGCATGGCCAGCAACTACAACCATGTGCCCCGGCCACCGGTTGTCGCGGTGCGCGACGGCAAGGCACGCCTGATCGTCCGGCGGGAGACCGAAGAGGACCTGCTCGCTTTGGATGTGGGATGACGTCACCTGTGCGCTTGGCACTGCTCGGTTGTGGCACGGTCGGCCAGGAGGTGGTCCGACTGCTGCACGAGCAGTCGGCCGACCTGACCGCGCGGATCGGCGCTCCGCTGGAGATCGCCGGCATCGCCGTCCGTCGGCTCGGCCGCGACCGGGGCGACCTGCCGGTCGATGAGGACCTGTTCACCACCGACGCGCTCGGCCTGATCAAGCGCGACGACGTGGACGTGGTGATCGAGGTGGTCGGCGGCATCGAGCCCGCCCGAGGTTGGCTGGTCGAGGCGCTGCGCACCGGCAAGAGCGTGGTCACCGCCAACAAGGCGCTGCTCGCCGAGGACGGCGTGGCCCTGCACGAGGCGGCGGCCGAGGGCGGTGGCGACCTCTACTACGAGGCGTCCGTGGCCGGGGCCATCCCGCTGCTGCGCCCGCTGCGGGAGTCGCTGCACGGTGACCGGATCAACCGGGTCACCGGCATCGTCAACGGCACCACCAACTTCATCCTCTCCGCGATGGACGCCACCGGCGCCGGCTTCGCCGAGGCGCTGGAGGAGGCCACCGAACTGGGGTATGCGGAAGCCGACCCGACCGCCGACGTGGAGGGCTTCGACGCGGCGGCGAAGGCGGCGATCCTCGCCTCGCTGGCGTTCCACACCCGGGTCGGCGCCGCCGACGTGCACCGCGAGGGCATCACCGAGGTGACCGCCTCGGACATGGCCAGCGCCCAGGCGATGGGCTGCACGATCAAGCTGCTCTGCATCGCGGCCCGGGGCGTCGACCCCACCGGCCGGGAGACGGTCAGCGTCCGGGTGCACCCGGCGATGATCCCGCGCAGCCACCCGCTGGCCAGCGTCGGCGACGCGTTCAACGCGGTCTTCGTGGAGGCGGACGCGGCCGGGCAGCTGATGTTCTACGGTCGGGGCGCCGGGGGCGCGCCGACCGCCAGCGCCGTGCTCGGTGACGTGGTCGCGGTGTCCCGCAACCGGCTCGCCGGGGTGCGCGCGGCCAGTGAGAGCGCGTACGCGGATCTGTCGGTCCGGCCGATGGGCGAGGCATTGACCCGCTACCACGTCAGCCTCGACGTGGCCGACCGCCCAGGTGTGCTGGCCTCGGTGGCGAGCGTGTTCGCCCGGCACGACGTGTCGATCGCGACCGTTCGGCAGGGCTCGGCGAGTGGGCCGCCCGGCCGCGACGGCGACGCCGAGCTGGTCATCGTCACCCATGTGGCACCGGACGCCGCGCTCGCCGCGACCGTTGGCGAGCTGCGCGGTCTGGACATTGTCCGGTCGGTGACCAGTGTGCTGCGGGTCGAGGGCGGGGTCTGAGTCGTTGTACGGGTGGGACGGCTCGCTCGTCCCGCCAGATGGGTATCCCGGGGCCTGCCACGGGGCACTCCGGCAGGCTGGTCCAGGGTGTCCTGGTGCTCGGGTCGGCGCGGCGGTAGAGGCGAGGAGAACGACATGTGGCGTGGTCTGATCGAGGCGTACCGGGATCGGCTGCCGGTCACCGCGGCCACGCCGGTCGTCACGCTGCACGAGGGGAACACTCCGCTGTTGCCCGCGCCCGTGCTGTCCGCCCGGATCGGGTGCGACGTGCACCTCAAGGTGGAGGGCGCCAACCCGACCGGCTCGTTCAAGGACCGGGGGATGACCCTCGCGGTGTCCAAGGCGGTCGAGGCCGGCAACAAGGCCATCATCTGCGCCTCCACCGGCAACACCAGCGCCTCCGCCGCGGCGTACGCGGCTCGGGCCGGGCTGACCTGCGCGGTGCTGGTGCCGCAGGGCAAGATCGCGTTGGGCAAGCTGGCCCAGGCGCTGGTGCACGGCGCGAAGCTGCTCCAGGTGAGTGGCAACTTCGACGACTGCCTGGCGCTCGCCGCGAAGCTGGCTCAGGATCACCCGGTCGCGTTGGTCAACTCGGTCAACATCGACCGGCTGCACGGCCAGAAGACCGCCGCCTTCGAGATCGTCGAGGCGCTCGGTGACGCCCCCGACATCCACTGCCTGCCGGTCGGCAACGCCGGCAACATCTCCGCCTACTGGATGGGATATTCGGAGGAGCAGGCCGCCGGCGCCACCACCCGGACGCCGAAGATGTATGGCTTCCAGGCCGCCGGGGCGGCCCCGATCGTGACCGGTCAGGTCGTGCCGGAGCCGTCGACCATCGCCACCGCGATCCGGATCGGCAACCCGGCGAGCTGGACCAAGGCGTTGGATGCCCGGGACGCCTCCGGTGGTCTGATCGCTGCGGTGACCGACCGGGAGATCCTTTCCGCGTACCGGCTGCTCGCCCGCGAGGTGGGGGTCTTCGTCGAGTTGGGCAGCGCGGCCAGCGTGGCCGGCCTGCTTCAGCAGGCCGCGGCGGGCGCGGTGCCCCCCGGTTC
The DNA here is from genome assembly GCF_045209745.1 of Micromonospora sp. NBC_01638. NCBI lineage: Bacteria > Bacillati > Actinomycetota > Actinomycetes > Micromonosporales > Micromonosporaceae > Micromonospora > Micromonospora sp. NBC_01638. Next base: position 1,141,535 of record NZ_CP109273.1, on the reverse strand, counting down.
GACGGTGGTCTGCACGGTGACCGGCCACGGGCTGAAGGACCCGGAATGGGCGATCTCCACCGCGCCGGCGCCGTTGACCATCGCGAACGACCCGATGGCCGCGGCCCGCGCCCTCGACCTGGCCTGAGTGCGGCCAGCGCCCGTCTGTGCGGGCCGGTGGTGACGGCGGGCGGCAGTCGGCGGCGGAACGGCGTGGGGGCGGCGGGGGTCGGGGTGATCGAGTCCGGCACACTTTCGGGTATCCCCGCCCGCATTCTCGTTCAGGAGTGAGCCAGGCCGATGTCGCTGCTCGCCAGATTCAGCCTCGCCAACCGAGGGCTGGTCGCCCTCATCGCGGTGGTGATCACGGCCTTCGGAGCGTTCGCCGTGCCATCGCTGAAGCAGCAACTGCTGCCGTCGCTCGAATTCCCGGCCGCGTTCATCGTGGCCCCCTACCCCGGTGCCGGGCCCGAGATCGTCGAGTCGCAGGTGACCGAGCCCATCGAGAACGCCCTTCAGGGCATCCCGGGGCTGGACAAGGTCACCTCCACGTCCCGTGAGGGATCAGCCACCGTCCAGGTGACGTACGAGTTCGGCACCGACCTGGACGACGTGGTCAACAAGATGCAGACCGCGCTGAGCCGGATCGACTCCCAGCTGCCGGAGAGCGTCGACCCGCAGGTCATCGCGGGTAGCACCGACGACCTGCCGGCGGTGGTGTTGGCCGCGGCTGGTGCAACGGACGAGCGGGCGCTCGCCGAGAAGCTGCGCGCGACAGTGGTGCCGGAGTTAAAGGGCATTGAGGGGGTACGCGCGGTCGAGGTGACCGGCACCCGCGATGACGTCGTGGTGGTCACCCCGGACCCGGCGAAGCTGGCCGCAGCGCAGATCCAGCCGACGGCGATCGGCGCGGCACTGAAGACGAACGGCGTGGCGGTTCCGGCCGGCACGGTGACCGACGGTGCACTGGCCCTTCCGGTGCAGGTCGGCACGCCGATCGCCACCCTGGAGGACCTGCGCGGCATCGTGGTCGCCCCGGGCGCGGCACCCGTCCGCCTCGGGGACGTGGCGACGGTCGTGCAGCAGCTCGCTCCGGCCACCGCGATCACCCGGACCAACGGCAAGGACAGCCTCGGCATCGCGGTCACCGCGGCACCGGACGGCAACGCCGTGCAGATCTCGCACGAGATCCGTGATCGGCTCGCTGACCTGAAGGACGCCTCCGGCGCGGAGCTGACCGTGGTCTTCGACCAGGCGCCGTTCGTCGAGAAGTCGATCGAGTCCTTGACCACCGAGGGTCTGCTGGGCCTGGTGATGGCGGTCATCGTCATCCTGGTCTTCCTGCTGTCGGTGCGCTCGACGGTGGTCACCGCGGTCTCCATCCCGCTCTCCGTCCTGGTGGCGCTGATCGCCCTGTGGATCGGCGACTACTCGCTCAACCTGCTCACCCTCGGGGCGCTGACCATCGCGGTCGGCCGGGTGGTGGACGACTCGATCGTGGTGTTGGAGAACATCAAACGACACCTGGAGTACGGCGAGGAGAAGCGGCACGCCATCATCACCGGCGTCCGCGAGGTGGCCGGCGCCGTGACGGCGTCCACCCTCACGACGGTGGCGGTGTTCGCGCCGATCGCGTTGGTCGGCGGGTTCGTGGGCCAACTCTTCGCGCCGTTCGCGATCACCGTGACGGTGGCACTGCTCGCCTCGCTGCTGGTGTCGCTGACCGTGATCCCGGTGCTCGCGTACTGGTTCCTCAAGCCGCGCGGCGGCACCGCGGACGACGAGGCGGTGCGGCGCGGTGCGGAGGAGAAGGAGCTGCGCAGCCCGTTGCAGCGGGCGTACCTGCCGGTGATCGGGTTCGCCACCCGCCAGTGGTCGACCCGCTGGATCACCGTCGGGCTCGGCCTGCTGGTGCTCTTCGGCACCTTCGGCCTCGCGCAGAAGGTGGAGACCAACTTCCTGGACGACTCCGGCCAGGACACCCTCAACATGAGCCAGGAGTTGCCGGCCGGCAGTGGCCTGGCGGCCACCGCCGCGGCGGCCAAGCAGGTCGAGTCGGTGCTGTCGGGCACCAAGGGCGTCGAGACGTACCAGGTGACCGTGGGCGGTGGGGACAACCCGTGGGCGGGCGGCGGCGGCAGCAACGTCGCCAGTTGGTCGCTGGCGTTCGACGGTGACACCGACGCGAAGCAGATGCGGGAGGTGCTGCGCAAGGAGTTCGACAAGCTCGGCACCGGCGTGGGTGAGATCAGCTTTGGTGGCGGGCAGGAGGCGTCGACCAGTCAGCTTGAGGTGATCGTCCAGGCGAGCGACCCGGAGGTGCTGACCCGGGCCGCCGAGGAGGCGCGGGCGGCGATGGCTGGTGTCCCGGACGTCGAGGACGTCTCCACCAGCTTGGCCGAGCGGGTGCCGCGGGTCGACGTGACGGTCGACCGGGTCGCCGCTGGCAAGGCCGGGCTCACCGAGGCCGCGGTGGGGCAACTCGTGTCGCAGGCGTTCCGGGGAGCGCCACTGGGTCAGGTCGCGCTCGACGGCCAGCAGCAGAACGTGGTGCTGCGGCTCGGCACGCAGCCACCGGTGACCGTGGAGGAGCTGCGGGCACTGCCGGTGGGTCCGGTCAAGCTTGATGACATCGCGGACGTCACGCAGGGCGAGGGGCCGCAGCAGGTCACCCGGATCGACGGTGAGCGCAGCGTGTCGGTGACCGGCGCGGCAACGGGCTCGAATCTGGGCGCGACCAGCAAGGAGTTGCAGAAGCGGCTGGACGGCATCAATGTGCCGGGCGCGAGCTTCACCATCGGTGGCGTCAGCGCGGATCAGGCGGATGCCTTCGGTGACCTGGGCCTGGCGGTGCTGGCCGCGATCGCGATCGTCTTCCTGATCATGGTGGCCACGTTCCGCAGCCTCACCCAGGCGCTGATCCTGCTGATCTCCATCCCGTTCGCGGCGACCGGTGCGATCGGCCTGCTGCTGATCACCGGGACGCCGCTCGGCGTGCCGGCGTTGATCGGTGTGCTGATGCTGGTCGGCATCGTGGTGACCAACGCGATCGTGTTGCTCGACCTGATCAACCAGTACCGGGCGCAGGGCATGGGGGTCCGGGAGGCGGTTGTCGAGGGCGGTCGACGCCGGCTGCGCCCCATCCTGATGACCGCGGTGGCGACCATCTTCGCGCTGCTGCCGATGGCGCTCGGCCTGACGGGTGAGGGTGGCTTCATCTCTCAGCCACTGGCGGTCGTGGTGATCGGTGGTCTGCTCAGCTCGACGCTGCTCACGCTGATCCTGGTGCCGACGCTGTACACGATGGTGGAGCACACCAAGGGATCGCTGCGGGATCGGCGCAGTCGGCGGCGCTCCGGAGAGCCGGCGGTGACCGCGGCGGAGACCGACGAGGTGGCGGGCCCGAACCAGGTCGCGGTGCCGAGCGATGCCCCTGCACCGGTGGCGGTCGGGGGTTCGCAGTCGGCCGGGCGACCGGCTCCGTCCGGCGCGTTGGTGGATGGCACGGACCAGTTCGAGGTGCTGCGGCTTCCCCGTAGCCGCACCTCGCCACTGCCTCCGTCGGAGCCGACCGAGTAGGTCGGAAGGCATCTCGGAACGCCCCCGGCAGGGTTCTGCCGGGGGCGTTCCAGGTTCACCGGCCGAGACACTCCGAACCGCCGGCCACGCTTTGCAACGCTTCTTGCATACTCCTGGGGTGGGGGTGCGGGTGCAGCAGGAGGAACGGATGACCGGGGGCGGGCGCGGGTGGGGGCGGCGCGACCTACTGCGCCGCGGCCTGCTGGTCGCCGGTGGGGTGGCCATCGGCGCGGGCGCGTCCGAGGCATGGTGGAGGACCAACCGTCGGATTCCGCTCGCCGGCGGCCCGGCCAGTGCCACCCTCGGCAGCGGACACCAGAGCGTCGGCTCCGGCGCAGTGGAGGTCGTCTGGTCGGGGCCGACCGGGCAGCGACTGGTGGCCCTCACCTTCGACGACGGCCCAGCACCACAGTGGACTCCGATGGTGCTCGACACCCTGGCCCAGCACCGGGTTCCGGCCACCTTCTTCCTGGTCGGGTCGCAGGTCCGGCGGCACGCCGACGTCATCCGCGATCGGCTCGCCGGGCACGAGGTGGGCAACCACAGCTGGGAACACCGGGACCTGGCCGAACTGGACGCCACCGAGGCGTACGACGACCTGCGCCGCAGCCACGACGCGATCGCCGACGTGACCGGGGTGTCACCCCGACTGCTCCGGCCGCCGTACGGCCACCTGGGTGGGGCGGTGCTGCACGCGGCGGCCCGGCTGGACTATCGGTTGGTGCTCTGGTCGTTGCAGATGGTGGAGCGCGAGTTCCCCGACGATCCGGCCGGCCAAGCCCAACAGATCGTGGCCGGTGTCCGACCGGGAACGATCGTGCTCGGGCACGATGTGGGAGCGCGCCGGCGGCTGGTCGCACTGCGCGGCCTGCCCGACATGATCAACGGACTTCGGTCGCGTGGTTACACCTTCGTCACCGTCTCTGCGCTGCTGGGGAAGGCCTAGCCCGCACCTGGAACGGGTAGGGTCCCGCTCCGTGGCAAGCACCCTCTCGGTCCTCACCGGCAATCGGAGCTTTCGCAATCTGTTCCTCGCCGAGTTGGTGGTCTTCGGCGCCGACTGGTTCGTCATGGTGCCGCTGCTGGTGCTGCTGCCGCACCTGACCGGCAGCGGGGTCTGGGGCGCGCTGGTGTTGGCGGTGGACACCGGCATCGTGGCGCTGCTGCTGCCGTACACCGGCACGATCGCCGACCGCTTCGACCGCCGAAAGATCATGATTGCGGCGAACGTGGCCGCGCTGGCGGGCGTCCTGCTGCTGCTCGGCGTGCGCGGCGCCGGATCGGCGTGGCTGGCGCTGGTCGCGATCGGCGTGGTGGCGGTCGCCAAGGCCTTCTACTCGCCGGCTGCCCAGGCGGCGCTGCCCAACGTGCTTGAGCCACACGAGTTGGCCGCCGGCAACGCCGTGGCCGGCTCGGCCTGGGGCACCATGACCGTGGTCGGCGCCTCGCTCGGTGGCGTGCTCAGCACCGCTGCCGGCCCGTACGTCTGCTTCTGGGTGGCGGCGGTCAGCCTGGCGCTGGCCGCCGGCCTCGCCACGCGGATCCGCCGGCCGTTGCAGGCACCGCGGGACACCGACCAACCGGCCCAGCGGACCTGGACGGCCGTCCGCGAGGCGCTCAGCTACATCGGTCACCGTCCCCGGGTGCTCGCGCTGGTCACGGTGAAGTCGGCGGTGGGTCTGGGCAACGGCGTGCTGACCGTGTTCCCGTTGCTGGCTGGCGTGTACGGCGTCGGCCCGCTCGGAGCTGGCCTGCTCTTCGCGGTGCGCGGGGCCGGGGCGTTGGTGGGGCCCATCCTGATGCGTCGGGTGCTGACGAACCGGGCCTGGCTGCTGCCCGGGCTCGCGCTGTCGATGTCGCTCTACGGCCTGTCCTACCTGGGCGCATCGGTGGCCCGTTGGTTCCCGCTGGTCCTGCTGCTGGTCTTCGTGGGGCACTTCGCGGGCGGCAGCAACTGGGTGATGTCGAACTTCGCCCTGCAGGGCGAAGTCCCGGACCGGTTGCGCGGGCGGGTCTTCGCCACCGACATGATGTTCGCGACCCTGGCGATCTCGGTGAGCCAGCTGGCGGTGGCCCTGGTGGTGGACGTGGTGGACGAACGGGTGGTGCTCGCCGGCTGCGGGCTGGTCACCCTCGTGTACGCGGTCGGCTGGCGGATCGCCACCCGCGGGCTCGCGCTCACCGACCCGCTCACCGACCCGGTCGCCGAGCCGGTTCCGGACCCGGCCGGCTGACGCGGGCGGTCCCAGGCTGCGGGCTCGAAACCGAACCGTCGGTGCCGAGCCCTAGCATGAACGCGTGCCGACGAACTTCACTGCCGGGCCGGTCCGTGTCCGGGTCCCCGCGACCAGCGCCAACCTGGGCCCGGGCTTCGACGCGCTGGGTCTCGCCCTCGGGCTCTACGACGACGTGGCCGCCGAGGTCGCGTCGGGCGGGGTCCGGGTGACGGTGACCGGGCAGGGTGCCGGCGAGCTGCCCGACGACGACCAGCACCTGGTGGTGCGGGCCATGCGGGCCGCCTTCGACGTGCTCGGCGCGCACCCCGAGGGGCTGAGTGTGGAGTGCGTCAACCGGATCCCCCACGCGCGTGGGCTGGGCTCCTCGTCCGCCGCGATCGTCGCCGGGGTGCTGCTGGCCCGTGCCCTGGTGACCGACGGCGAGCACCGGCTGGACGACGCGGGCGCGCTACGGCTGGCCGCCGAGATCGAGGGCCATCCCGACAACGTCGCGCCGTGCCTGCTCGGCGGCTTCACGTTGGCCTGGTCGGAGTCGACCGGTGCCCGGGCAGTGTCCCTGCCGGTCGCCGACGGGGTCCGGCCCACTGTTTTCGTCCCGGCCGAGCGTGGATTGACCGCGACCGCGCGGGCCGTGTTGCCGGCCACCGTGCCCCATGGTGACGCCGCGTTGACCGCTGGGCGGGCGGCACTGCTGGTGCACGCGCTCACCGCCGACCCGGCCCTACTGCTGCCGGCCACCGTCGACCGGCTCCACCAGGATTACCGCGCAGCCGGCATGCCAGGCACATCTGCCCTGGTCAACGCGTTGCGAGCGGCCGGTGTGGCGGCTGTGGTCAGTGGGGCGGGTCCGACTGTGCTGGCGCTCAGCGAGCCTCCGGCGAGCTTCCCAGTGGGAACAGCCTGGCAGATCTGGCAGTTACCGATAGACGTCAGCGGCGCCCGGCTTGCACGGGGTAGACTTGGACACGCCGAGCGGGACCCTGTTGCCGCAGGTCGGAAGAGTTGATTACGCTCTAGGCCTAGCACAGCCGCGAAGCACGCGATCTCCTGCGGGTCGGCGCACCCCGAAGCTCTCGGCGGTCAGCCCGTCACCCCTGCCAAAGGCCCACGCCGCACCGCAGTTTCCACCGGTCGCGCAGACGGCGAGACCTGCTCACCGACGTTGGTGAGTCGGGATACCGACCGGCTGCTGTGCCACAGACTCCCGCGACGCGTCCTTGCGAGGCGGGTGCACCGAGGCCGCCCGGCCACCTGAGCTCCGACTCCGGGCAGTCCCGGCCTTTATCGAGGGAAGGAATCCATTGAGCGACACCACCGACGTGACGTCGGATGTTTCCAACGTCGCTGGCGATGCCACCGCCGCCGCTCCCGCCCGTCGTCGGCGTAGCGGCACCGGTCTGTCGGCGATGCTGCTGCCAGAGCTGCAGAGCCTGGCTGCGTCGCTCGGCATCTCCGGCACGGCTCGCATGCGCAAGGGCGAGCTGATCGCCGCGATTTCCGAGCGGCAGGGCGGCAACGCCGCCGGGACCCCTCGACCGCGGGCCGAGGTCGCGGCCGCGGCCGCTCCGACCCGTGAGGGGGTGCGCGCCGAGGTGCGGGAGACCTCCGACCGGCCGGCAGCCGAAGGGCGCAGTGCCGAGCAGGCGCCGTCCGAGCCGGCCGCCGAGACCGAGGGCCGTGGTCGCACCCGGAGGAGTCGGACCGCGGCGGCGGAGACCCGTCCCACTGAGGCCCGTCCCACTGAGGCCCGTCCCACTGAGGCGCGTCCCACTGAGGCAAGTCCCAGCGAGGCGCGTACCGACGAGGCGGAAGCCGGCGAGCGGGCCGACCGTGGCGAGAACCGCCGCGACCGGGCCGAGCGTCCGGAGCGGGCCGAGCGTCCGGAGCGGGCCGAGCGTGCCGAGCGTCCGGACCGGGCCGAGCGTCCGGAGCGCGCCGAGCGGACCGAGCGTCCGGAGCGGGCCGAGCGTCCGGAGCGGGCCGAGCGTCCGGAGCGGGCCGAGCGTCCGGAGCGGACCGAGCGGGCGGACCGTGGCGAGCGCAACGACCGGGGCGAGCGTGCCGAGCGTGTCGAGCGTAACGACCGGGGCGAGCGTTCTGACCGGGGCGAGCGTGTCGAGCGCAACGACCGTCCCGAGCGCAACGACCGGGGCGACCGCAACGACCGTGGTCCGCGTGTCGAGCGTGTCGAGCGGGACAGCGACGACGACGACGAGAGCGGCGGCCGGCGCGGCCGGCGCAGCCGTTTCCGGGACCGTCGCCGCGGGCGCGGCGAGCGCACCGAGACCGGTGCCGACACCGGTGGGCGTGAGCCGCAGGTCAGCGAGGACGACGTTCTCGTCCCGGTGGCCGGCATCATCGACGTGCTCGACAACTACGCCTTCGTGCGGACGACCGGTTACCTGGCCGGCCCGAACGACGTGTACGTCTCGATGTCCCAGATCAAGAAGTACGGCCTGCGCCGCGGTGACGCGATCACCGGTGCGGTGCGGGCGGCCCGCGAGGCTGGCAACAGCGGCGACCAGCGGCGGGACAAGTACAACCCGCTGATGCGGCTGGACACGATCAACGGGATGGAGCCGGAGGAGGCGCGGCGCCGGCCGGAGTTCTACAAGCTCACTCCGCTCTACCCGCAGGAGCGCCTGCGCCTGGAGACCGAGCCGCACATCCTGACCACCCGGGTCATCGACCTGGTCATGCCGATCGGCAAGGGCCAGCGGGCACTCATCCAGTCACCGCCGAAGGCGGGTAAGACGATGGTGCTGCAGGCGATCGCGAACGCGATCACCCGCAACAACCCGGAGTGCCACCTGATGGTGGTGCTGGTGGACGAGCGGCCCGAAGAGGTCACCGACATGCAGCGGTCGATCAAGGGCGAGGTCATCGCGGCCACGTTCGACCGTCCGCCGCAGGACCACACCACGGTGGCCGAGCTGGCCATCGAGCGGGCCAAGCGCCTCGTCGAGCTTGGACACGACGTTGTCGTGCTGCTCGACTCGGTGACCCGGCTCGGTCGGTCGTACAACCTGGCGGCGCCGGCCAGCGGCCGGATCATGTCGGGTGGTATCGACTCCACCGCGCTCTACCCGCCGAAGCGCTTCCTCGGCGCGGCCCGCAACATCGAGAACGGCGGGTCGCTGACCATCATCGCCACGGCGCTGGTGGAGACCGGGTCCATGGCGGACACGGTCATCTTCGAGGAGTTCAAGGGCACCGGCAACGCGGAGCTGAAGCTGGACCGGAAGATCGCCGACAAGCGCACCTTCCCGGCCATCGACATCAACCCGTCCGGTACCCGTAAGGAAGAGGTCCTGCTCGCACCGGAAGAGCTGGCCATCATCCACAAGCTCCGCAAGGTGCTGCACTCGCTGGACTCGCAGGCAGCGATGGATCTGCTGCTGGACCGGCTCAAGCAGTCCCGCACCAACATCGAGTTCCTGATGCAGATCGCGAAGTCGACGCCGGGGGAGTAACCATCCCCGGGTGACCACGAGAAGGGGTGCGGCCGTCAGGGCCGTGCCCCTTCTCGTGTCCAGCCCGCTCCGACCCCGGTTGACTGACCCAACCCGATCCACCGCGTGCCCCGCGCGCCGGAGACCACGGTCCGGCACCGACGCCCCTCTCAGAAGTCGCCGTCGGCCACCTGGAAGACGGTGAGGCCGAGGGCTCGCCACATCTGGACCACCTGGACGCGGTCGTCGAAGACACCGGCCACCCGGTAACGGTCCCGGATTTCCCGGTCGTAGATCTCCCGCTTGACGATCGAGTCCTTGCGTGAGTCGCCGATGGCGCGCAGGTGCAGGCCGAGGTAGGGAACGCGTACGTGCCGGGCCAGCCACGCCTCGGTGGCCGCGCGGGCGGAGGCGTCCCGCCCGGAGCAGAAGACCACCCCGTATCCGGCGGCGTGCATCGCCCGGACCGCCGCGATCACCGCCGAGTTCGGCTGGTCCTCGCCCACCCGGGTCATGTCGTACGGGCTGCGGGAGACGGCCAGCGCCACGGTGCCGTCGATGTCCACCAGGACGATCTCCGGTGGCTCGGCCGACGGTGGGTGCACGACGGCGGGGGGCCCGGTGCGGGCCTGCGGCACCGGCAACGGCAGTGCCCGCCCTTCCAGGTACCGCTCGTGCAGCCGGCGGATCGCGTCCGCGCCGACCTGGTCGGCAGCCGGGCGAGCGGCGTCGCGGCGCAGGCACTCGGCCAGCGGTACGTCGGTGAAGTCGTGCACCTCGAACTCCGCGCCGTAGCGGGCCGCCAGGTCGGCCCAACCCCGCAGCGTCCGTGCGCGCAGGTTGGTGTCGTCCACGCAGACGTCCGCTCGGGCCTGCAGCAGCGCCTCGACCTGGGCCCGCTGTACGGCGGTCACCTGCGCCTCGGCCCACTGGGTGAAGAGCCGCTCGCCGTGCAGCATTCGGCGCAGGTCGTCCCGGTTGACCCGCAGAACGGACGGCTGGAGCGTGCGGGCGAACGTTGTCTTACCCGAGGCGGGCAGTCCCCGGGTGGCGATCAGGCGGGTCATCGGCACACCTCCGGCTCGACGGGCGTACCCCTGGCGGGGTACCGGGCGGCGGTCCGCCAGGTGGGCGAATGCCCGGCCGGGGGGCGGGAATGCGGACGGTGAGGCATGTGTTGACGATGCCGGACGAGGTGTGCGGCCCGATTGCCGGGTTGGCTCAGGCCCATGGCAGACTGGTCAATCGGCCACCGGTTCCGGTTCACGCCCGAGCCCGTCGCGTACGGCGCGACGAGCGATGACGGCGACCCGGCGACCACCAACGAGAGGACCGAGCGAGATGAAGCCAAACATCCACCCGGAGTACGTGACCACCGAGGTCAGCTGCTCCTGTGGCAACACGTTCACGACCCGCAGCACCGCCAAGGGCGGGGCGATCCACGCCGAGACCTGCAGCGCCTGCCACCCGTTCTACACCGGTAAGCAGCGCGTTCTCGACACCGCCGGCCGGGTTGCGAAGTTCCAGCAGAAGTACGCCAAGGTCCAGGCCAAGAAGGCCAAGTAACTCCTCGTTCGGCGCCCGCGTCCGGTTTCCCGCCGGACGTGGGCGCCGTCCGCGTTTGGCGCAGTTTTCGCTTGGCCGCCGGCCTTCCGGCGCGGCTGGCACGCACCGTCTGGCACCGCACCGTCTGGCACCGCACCGTCGAAGGAGCATCCGCAGCATGAGCAGCGAGCGTCTGGCCGGCCTCCTCGACGAGTACGCGGAGCTGGAGAAGCGGTTGGCCGATCCGGCCATCCACGCCGACCAGGCCACTGCGCGCAGGGTCGGCCGCCGGTACGCCGCGCTGGTACCGCTGCACAAGGCCGCCGATGAGCTGGAGCAGGCCCGTGCCGACCTGGCTGCGGCTCGCGAGTTGGCCGCCGAGGACCCGTCCTTCGCGGGTGAGGCGGAGGCCATCGCCGTGTCCCTGCCGGTGCTGGAGGAACGCCTCGCCGAGCTGCTCATTCCGCGCGACCCGCACGACGCCAAGGACGTGATCGTCGAGATCAAGGCCGGTGAGGGTGGCGAGGAGTCGGCGCTTTTCGCCGGTGACCTGCTGCGGATGTACACCCGGTACGCCGAGCGGCACGGCTGGATCACCGAGGTGATCGACGTACAGGATTCCGACCTCGGCGGCGTCAAGGACGTCTCCCTGTCGATCAAGACCAAGGGTGTGCCGGAGGGTGGCAACGGCGTCTGGTCGCGACTCAAGTGGGAGGGCGGCGTGCACCGGGTGCAGCGCGTCCCGGTCACCGAGTCGCAGGGCCGGATCCACACCAGCGCCGCCGGTGTGCTGGTGCTGCCGGAGGCCGAGGACGTCGACGTCACCATCGACCAGAACGACCTGCGTATCGACGTGTTCCGCTCGTCCGGCCCGGGCGGCCAGTCGGTGAACACCACCGACTCGGCGGTGCGGATCACCCACCTGCCGACCGGCATCGTCGTCTCCTGCCAGAACGAGAAGTCCCAGTTGCAGAACCGGGAGCAGGCGATGCGGATCATGCGGGCGCGACTGCTCGCCGCCGCCCAGGAGCAGGCCGACGCCGCCGCCTCGGATGCCCGCAAGGCGCAGGTGCGCACGATGGACCGCTCGGAGCGGATCCGCACCTACAACTTCCCGCAGAACCGGATCACCGACCACCGGATCGGCTACACCGCGTACAACCTGGACCTGGCACTCGCCGGCGAGCTGGACGGGGTGCTGGACGCTCTCACCGAGGCCGACCGCGCGGCCCGCCTTGCCGGCGACACGGAGCTCACCCGCCGCTGACGGCGAGCGCGGCCGACCAGCGCGGCCGACCGGCCAGGCGCGACGTCGAAGGCGCGGGCGATCAGCTCGCGCGGGGTCGGGACTTGGCGCGGAGCATTTCCCGGTCGGCCTGCTCGAAGGCGACGCTGAGCGCGTGGCGTAGCCCGCTGCCGCCGGAGACCTCCGCGAAGCCGATGCTCACCCCGACCGGGGTCCCCGGCACCAGCGACTCCCAGTCCTCAAGTCCGACGGCGGCCTCGATCCGGCGGGCCACCTCGGCGGCCTCGGCCATGCCGGTGTCCGGAAGGACCACCACGAACTCGTCACCGCCGTAGCGGGCCACGAAGTCGCCCCGGCGCATCACCCGGTTGATCACCCCGGCGATGCGTTGCAGCACCAGGTCGCCGGAGTGGTGCCCGTGGCGGGTGTTGACCGCCTTGAAGCCGTCCAGGTCGCAGACGCCGATCACCACCCGCTCGCCGCGGGTGACCACGGCGGTGATGTACCGCTCCAGCCGGCGCCGGTTGGGCAGCCCGGTGAGCGGATCGGTCAACGCCTCGCCCTCGAACCGTGCCGCCTCGCGGCGCATCTCCTCGTGGTCGATGCGGGCGGCGATGCCGTCGATGTAGACGTCCCGCAGCCGGTCGTTGCGCCCGGCGGCGAGCCGGAACGCCAGCCGGTCGGCCCGGTGCGCCGCCAGGTGGTCCCCGGCACGGGCCAGCGCGATGCTGCGCAGCCGCGCCGGCTCGGCCGCCCCGAGCGTCTCGGTGGACACCTGGATCGTGTCCAATCGGGTGACCGCCTCGATCGGCCGCCCGTCGGCGACGGCGAGGCACACCTGCCCGAGCTGACGCATGTCGCGGGCGCGGGAGCTGTCCCCACCGTGGCTGATCAGCCGGGCTGGCTCGACGTCCCCGTCGGTTTCCACCTGGTCGCCGAGCGCGGCCTGTCGGGCCGCCGCGTAGCCGTACGCGGCGAGGCTGCTCGGGCGCAGCCGGCCGGCCCGCCCGGTGCGGACGAAGCGGGCCAGGTCGGCGGCCACGTCCCGGAGCACCCGCAGACAGCCGTCGCTGTCGCCGTTGTGGTCCAGTGCCACGGCGTTACGCAGCCGGATGCCCGGTGCGGCGAACGTCTCCTCCGGGATCCCGGCGGTCAGCCCGAGCTGCCGGGCCCGCTCGATGGCGCCCAGGGCGTACCCGTGGAAGCTGAGGTAGCTGTAGGCCATGGCCAGGTCGTGCCAGCCCCAGGCGGTGTCCCGGTCCGGGTCTTGCACGGCGCCGAGCGCCCGGGCGGCTCTGACGAGGTGCGTGACGCAGCGGTCCAGTGCGCCCTGGTGGTGCGCGGCGAGCGCGGCCAGCGCGTTGAGGTGCCCGTGCAGGTATGGCTCGGCGAGGTCACGGACCGCCGCCGACGCCTCCTCGATGGCCCGGGTGAACTCCGCGGTCCGACCGAGATTGATCAGTGCGGAGAGGCGCTGCACCAACGCGTCCGCTCGCGCCGCCGGGTCGTTGGTGGTGCGGATCACACCCTCAAGCAGGACGTACGACTCTGCGGAACGACTGGCCTCCTGCAACGCCCGGGCGTGCGTGAGGGCGTCAACCTGGTCCTCGACCCGGTCGAGCCAGCCCACCCGCCAACCTCCTGTCGTGCGCGCCTGGGCGCACCTGTTCGTCACGTCGCCCGCGACGCTTCATGATTATGTCGTGAGCACTCTGCCGCAACACCCCCCCGAAGGGACAGGTCCCATCCGCCCGTCCGCCGCGGTGGCCCGAGCGGCCCGCGCGCTCGCCGCCGCCGGGGTCGGCTCGGCCCGGGCGGAAGCCGAAATGCTGGCCGCGTACGTGCTGGGGGTGCCCCGGGGTCGGCTGGCGCTCGCCGACGACCTCAACGCCGACCAGGTGGCGCGGCTCGACGGCCTGACCCGCCGTCGTGCCGGGCACGAGCCGTTGCAGCATCTGACCGGCCGGGCCGGGTTCCGGCACCTCGAACTGGCGGTCGGCCCGGGTGTCTTCGTGCCGCGGCCGGAGACCGAGCTGCTGGCCGGCTGGGGCGTCGAGCAGGCCCAGGGCCGGCCCGACCCGGTGGTGGTCGACCTGTGCAGCGGCTCAGGCGCGATCGCGCTGGCGGTGGCTCAGGAGCTGCCGGGGGCACGGGTGATCGCGGTGGAGCGGTCCCCGGCGGCGTTGGCCTGGTTGCGGCGCAACGCGGCGGAGCGGGCCGCGGCGGGGGACCGGCCGATCGAGGTGGTCGAGGCCGACGTGACCGCGCCGGACCTGCTGGCGGACCTGGTGGGCCGGGTGGACGTGCTGCTCTGCAACCCGCCGTACGTGCCGGACGCTGTAACGGTCCCGCCGGAGGTCGCCGAGCACGATCCGGCGGAGGCGGTCTTCGGCGGAGCGGACGGGCTGGCGGTGATCCGGCCGGTCGTCACCCGGGCGGCGGTGCTGCTGCGTCCGGGCGGCGTGTTCGGGGTCGAGCACGACGACACACACGGCGCGGCGGTGCCCGGGTTGCTCGCCGAGGACGGTGGGTTCACCGCCGTCACGGAGCATCTGGACCTCACCGGACGCCCCCGCTACGCCACCGCGTCCCGACGGGCGGACGGCCAGCACGCCCCGATCGGGGCGGCGTGGCAGACTGACTCCTTGTGATGCTCTACGACTGCCGGTCGCCCGCCGATCGGGACCGCGGCATCGCTGCGGCGATCGAGGCGGTCAAGAACGGCGAGCTGGTCGTCCTCCCGACGGACACCGTGTATGGGATCGGCGCGGACGCGTTCACCCCGTACGCGGTCAAGGCGCTGCTGGACGCCAAGGGCCGGGGGCGGCAGATGCCACCACCGGTGCTGATCGGCTCGCGGCACACCCTGGACGGGTTGGTCTTCTCGCTGCCCACGGCCGCACGGGACCTCGTGGAGGCGTTCTGGCCTGGCGCGTTGACCATCGTGGTCGAGCACTCGCCGAGCCTGCAGTGGGACCTCGGCGACAAGACGGGCACGGTGGCGGTGCGGATGCCGCTGCACCCGGTGGCGTTGGAGGTGCTGCGCGAGACCGGCCCGATGGCGGTCTCGTCGGCCAACAAGACCGGCCAGCCCGCCGCGGTGACCGCCGAGGAGGCGCGTGACCAGCTCAGCTACTCGGTGCGGGCATACCTGGAGGCCGGGCCGTGCCCGGACCCGGTGCCCAGCACGATCGTGGATCTGACCGGTGAGGTGCCGCAGCTGTTGCGGGCCGGGGCGATCCCGCTGGAGAAGCTGCGCGACGTGGTGCCGGATCTCATCGACGGCCGGGGGGTCTGAGTGCCCCCGTTCACGGTCCTGCACGTCTGCATGGGCAACATCTGCCGTTCGCCGATGGCGGAGCGGCTGCTCGCCCTCGCGGTGCGGGAACGGTTGACGCGGCGTGCGCAGGACCCGGCCGGGGCCGAGGAGCTGGTGCACAGTCACAGCGCCGGCACGGGTGGTTGGCACGCGGGCGAGGAGATGAACCCGCCGGCTGCGCGGCAGGTCACCGGCCGTGGTGGGGACGTCGAGGGGTTCGCCGCGCGCAAGCTGCGCTCGGACCACATCGACGCCGCCGACCTGGTCCTGACCGCCACCGCCGACCAGCAGGAGTACGTGGTGGCGCTGCGCCCGGACGCGGCGGCCCGCACGTTCGTGCTGGGTGAGTTCGGCCGGCTGCTGGCTGCGGTGGACGCCGCCGGGTTGCCGTCGGACGAGGCGACCCCGGAGGCCGTGTACGCCAGGGGTGTGGCCCTGGTGGCGGCGGCTCACGATGCCCGGTTGGGCGCGTCGGCGCTGCCCACCGATGATCTGGACGACCCGTGGGGTCGCGGCGACCAGTGCTTCAACCGGGTCGCTGACGAGATCGAGGAGACGGTCCACCCGCTGGCCGGCGCACTGCTGCCCTGAGCGCGGTGCGAGTTTCCTCCGGGTTTGGGGAAAACCCAGGGCTGAAGGGGCGTTCCGGGTCATTCTGAACGGGTCCTAGCGTGACCGGCTCCTGCGGGGGAGAGCTGATGACCCGGGCCCGACTCGACAAACTGCTGACCGTGGCGATCGCCGGTGTGCTGGCCGGGTTGGTGCTGGCCGCAGCCGCCCTGCCGGCGGCCCTGGTCCTCGGGATCGGCTTCAGCGCCCTGTCCACGCCATACTCGGAGCTGCCGAACACGCTCCGTACGCCGCCCACCGCCCAGCGCTCCAACCTCTACGCCAACGACGGCACCACCCTGATCACCTCCTTCTACCAGGAGGACCGGGTGGACGTGCCGCTGCGCGAGGTGGCCCCGGTCATGCGCCAGGCGATCGTGGCCGCCGAGGACGTCCGGTTCTACCAGCACAGCGGGGTGGACCTGCGAGGCGTGGTGCGGGCGTTCACGGTCAACAAGCGCGACGGCCAGACCCGGCAGGGTGCCTCCACGCTGACCATGCAGTACGTCCGCAACGTGCTCGGCAACGACCCCCGACTGACCGAGGCGCAGCGCAAGGCTGCCACCGAGATCAGCACCGTCCGCAAAATCCAGGAGATGCGGTATGCGCTCGCGTTGGAGCGGGAGCTCGACAAGGAGGAGATCCTCGCCCGCTACCTCAACATCGCCTACTTCGGCGCCGGGGCGTACGGCATCGCGGCGGCCAGCAGGCGCTACTTCTCCCGGTCACCGGCCGAGCTGACCCTGGCCCAGGCGGCGCTGCTGGCCGGCCTCGTCCGGTCGCCGGACAGCGACGACCCGATCAACGGCGACGCCGACAGCGCGCTGGTGCGGCGGTCGTACGTGTTGGAGCGGCTGGTGGAGTCGGGGCAGGTGCCGGCGGACGCGGCGGCGGCGGCGCAGAACGAGCCATTGCAGCTACGGCCCAGCGAGACCCCGAACGACTGCACGGGGGTGTCCGCAGCGCACAACGACTGGGGCTTCTTCTGCGACTGGTTCACCCGCTGGTGGAGCAGCCAGTCCGCGTTCGGGGCGACGGTCGAGGAGCGGCAGCGCACCCTGCGCCGGGGCGGGTTCTCCATCGTCTCGTCGCTGGATCCGGGGGTGCAGCGGGTCACCACCGAGCAGGTGCTGAAGATCTATCGGCCGACGAGTGCCGCGGCGTTGCCGACCGCGGTGGTGCAACCGGGCACCGGGCGGGTGCTGGCGATGTCGGTGAACCGCGCCTACGGCGTGGCGGACAACCCGGTCGGGCAGAAGAACCGCCCGAACACGGTCAATCAGTTGATTGCCGGCGGCGGTGCGATCGAGGGGTACCAGGGCGGCTCGACGTTCAAGCTCTTCGCGATGCTGGCCGCGCTGGAGTCCGGCCTGCCGCTGTCGACCGATTTCGTGGCTCCGACCCAACTGGTCACCCGCTTCCCGGTGACCGGAGAGGCGAGCTGCGACGGCCGCTGGTGCCCGGCGAACGCCAACCCGTCGTCGATGGATGGTCCCCGGACCATGTGGAGCGCGTTCGGCCGCTCGGTGAACACGTACTTCGCCTGGCTCACCGAGAAGGTCGGCGCCGACCGGGTGGTGGAGATGGCCGAGCGGCTCGGCATCGTGCTGCGGGCCGACTCCGACGCGAAGCTGGCCCGCTACGGCGCGAAGGAATGGGGTCCGTTCACCCTGGGCGTGGCCGCGACCACGCCGTTGGACCTGGCCGCCGCGTACGCCACGGTGGCGGCCGAAGGGACCTGGTGCGCGCCGCTGCCGGTGGTCTCGATCACCGACGTGGGCGGGCGGGCGGTCGACGCCGCCAAGCCGAACTGCCGGCGGGTGCTCGACGTCGATGTGGCCCGGGCGGCCACCGACGCGGCCCGCTGCCCGGTCGGCGACCAGTCGATGTACGGGCGTTGCGACGGTGCCACCGCACCCGACCTGCGCGCGAAGCTCGGTCGGCCGGTGGCGGGTAAGACCGGCAGTTCGGACCGCTACGAGACGGAGACGATGGTGGCATTTACGCCGCAGCTCGTGGTCGCCTCGATGGCGGCGAACCCGGACGATCCCCGGGACGCGGTCGGTCAGGCGGTGCAGGCCCAGATGGTGAACGCGGTGGGCGAGGTGCTCGCCGCCGCCCTGCGCAACCAACCGGTACGCGACTTCGTCCCGCCGAGCGAACGAACCGCCTTCCAGGTCACCGAAGCCCGCGCCGGCAACTGACCCGGCGCCGGGTCAGGGGGTTTGTTCGGCGTTGCGGGCGATGTTGCGGGCCATTCCGCCGAAGACCACCGCGTGGAAGGGTGCCACCGATCCCCAGTACGCGTGCCCGCTCAGCCCGCGCGGCAGGAAGACCGCGCGTTGCTGGTAGCGGCTGCGGCCGCCGTCGGCCGGTAGCACCCGCATCTCCAGCCAGGCCCGGCCGGGCAGCCGCATCTCGGCGCGCAGCCGCAGCAACTCGCCCGGAATGATCTCCTCGACCCGCCAGAAGTCCAGCGCCTCGCCGACCTGTAGGCGATGCGGGTCGCGTCGGCCCCGATGCAGCCCGACACCGCCGATCAGCCGGTCCAGCCAGCCCCGGATCGACCAGGCGAGCGGGAACGAGTACCAGCCATGTTCGCCGCCGACGCCCTCGATGACCCGCCAGAGCGCCGCGGGTGACGCGTCCACCGCCCTCTCCCGGACATCGGTGTAGGCGGTGCCGCCGGACCAGTCCGGGTCGGTGGGCAGCGGCTCGGCGGGCGCGTCCGGGCCGCTCGCGGTCGACCAGCGGGTCTCCACCTGGGCATCGCGCACCTTGGCGAGCGCCAGTGCCACCGCCTCGTCGAAACCGGTCAGCCCTTCGGGTGGGTCGGGCACGTACCGGGCGATGTCGTGTTCGTGTGCGACAGCCTCGTGGATCAGGCTCTCCACCAGGGGACGGGCGATCGCGTTCGGCACGGGGGTGATCAGGCCGACCCAGTGCGAGGAGAGCGACGGGGTGAGCGGGCGGACCGGCACGATGATGCGCCGCCGCAGCCCGGCCACCCGCGCGTAGCGCTGCATCATGTCGCGGAAGGTCAGCACGTCCGGACCGCCGATGTCGAAGCCCCGGTTGACCTCCGGTGGCAGCGCGGTACAGCCGGCCAGGTAGCGCAGCACGTCGCGGACCGCGATCGGCTGGATCCGGTTGCCGACCCAGCGTGGGGTGACCATGGCGGGTAGCCGGTCGGTCAGGTAGCGCAGCATCTCGAACGACGCCGAGCCGGAGCCGATGATCACCGCGGCGCGGAGCACCGCCGTGGGCACCCCGCTGCCCAACAGGATCCGGCCCACCTCGGCCCGGGACCGCAGGTGCGGGGAGGGGACTTCCTCGTCGGACGCCGGCTCCGGGCCGCCCAGGTAGACGATCCGGCGTACGCCGGCCGCGCGGGCCGCCGTTGCGAAGTTGGTTGCCGCCGTGCGGTCGGCCGCCTCGAAGTCGGGTCGGCCCAGCGAGTGCACCAGGAAGTAGGCGACGTCCACGTCGGCGAACGCGGCGGGCAGCGTCTCCGGCCGGCTCAGGTCCCCCTCGACGATCTCGGCCGCCGACGCCCAGGGCACGTCGCGCAGTCGTACGGCCTTGCGGGCGAGGCAGCGCACGGTGTGCCCGTCGGCGAGCAGCAGCGGCGTCAGGCGTCCGCCGATGTATCCGGTTGCTCCGGTGACGAGGCATCTCACGGGTCCCAGTGTGCCGCCCCCTAGACTCGTTCGCTGTGGAGACCGAGACGAGCACCTTCTGGGGGCCGGATTTCGCGCAGCTCAGGGCCACCGATCCGGAGATCGCCGGGGTGGTCCTCGGCGAGCTGGACCGGTTGCGCGGCGGCCTGCAGCTCATCGCCAGCGAGAATCTGACCTCGCCGGCGGTGCTGGCCGCGCTCGGTTCGACGCTGACCAACAAGTACGCCGAGGGCTACCCGGGCCGGCGCTACTACGGCGGCTGCGCCGAGGTGGACCGGGCCGAGGAGATCGGCATCGCCCGGGCCAAGGAGCTCTTCGGGGCCGAGCACGCCAACCTCCAGCCGCACTCCGGGGCGAGCGCCAACCTGGCCGCGTACGCCGCGCTGGTGCAGCCGGGGGACACGGTGCTGGCGATGGACCTGCCGCATGGTGGCCACCTCACCCACGGCAGCCGGGTGAACTTCTCCGGCAAGTGGTTTCACCCGGTCGGCTACCCGGTCCGACCGGACACCGAGCAGCTCGACTACGACGAGGTACGGGACCTGGCGCGGGCGCACCGGCCCAAGCTGATCATCTGTGGTGCCACCGCGTACCCCCGCCTGATCGACTTCGCCCGGTTCCGGGAGATCGCCGACGAGGTCGGCGCGTACCTGATGGTGGACGCCGCGCACTTCATCGGCCTGGTGGCCGGCCGGGCGATCCCGTCCCCGGTGCCGTTCGCCGACGTCGTCTGCGCCACCACCCACAAGGTGCTGCGTGGCCCGCGCGGCGGCATGATCCTCTGCCGCGAGTCGCTGGCCCAGCGGATCGACAAGGCGGTCTTCCCGTTCACGCAGGGCGGCCCGCTGATGCACGCGGTCGCCGCCAAGGCGGTCGCGCTGCGCGAGGCCGCCCAACCGGAGTTCCAGACGTACGCCAGGCAGGTGGTCAGCAACGCCCAGGCGCTCGCGGCCGGGCTGGCCGACGAGGGGATGCGCCCGGTGTCCGGTGGCACCGACACCCACCTCGCCCTGATCGACCTGCGGGAGCTGGGGGTGACCGGCGCCGACGCCGAGCGACGCTGCGACGCCGCGTCGATCACCCTGAACAAGAACGCCATCCCGTACGACCCGCAGCCGCCGATGGTGGCCTCCGGCATCCGGGTGGGCACGCCGAGCGTCACCACGCAGGGAATGCGGGAGGGAGAGCTGCGGCAGGTCGCGACCCTGATCGCCCGTGCCGTGCGCACCGATCCCGGGGCACCGGGTGGCGCCGACGAGCTGACCCGGGTCGGTGCCGAGGTGGCCGAGCTGGTCGCGGCGTTTCCGGCGTACCCCCGTGGCTGAGCCCGGGATGGTCGAGCCCGACACCGACCGGCGTTGGCGGCTGCGACACCTGCCGGTGCTGCTGGCCGCGTCGGCGGTGCTCGCCGCGGTCGCCGCCGTGGTGGGTGGGGCGACCGGCGGCGCGACGGCCGCGCTCGGCGCTGCGGCTGGCGTGGGCGTCACGGTGTTCAGCTACACCCTCACCACGGTGGTGCTGGCCCGGGCCGACCAGATCAACCCGCAGTTGCTGCTGCCGCTCGGGCTGGGCCTGTACGTGCTGAAGTTCACCCTTCTGGGTGTCGTGCTGGTGGCGGTGGCATCCACCGGTTGGTCCGGGTTGATCCCGCTCTGCCTCGGCATCGTCGCCGGGGTGGCAGTGTGGACGGCGGTGCACCTCTGGTGGCTGACCACGGTCCACGCCCGTCGGCCGCGGGGCTGACCTGGCCGTCGGCCGGTCGTCCCAATCAGCGGACGCGCCGCAATGTGTCGGCCTCCGGTCATTTTGCGACGGGCAGAAGGGGAGTAGCGTGCCCACAGACGACGCGAGCCCCGAGATGCCCACACAACTGCGGTTGTGCGGGGGGTGAGGCACAGCCTCGTCTTCCCGGCTGATATCGTTCGCCGCGTCATGGCTGGTGACCAAACCCCCCGTCCCGCCGGTGAATCGGACGACTATCCGTCCGGCGCCGGTCAGGGTTGGACCGCGCTCAGCTACCTCATCGGAGGCATGCTCGTGTGGGGTTTCATCGGCTGGCTGATCGACCAGTGGCTCGACACCGGTGGCGTCGCTACCGGGATCGGCGTCGTGCTCGGCGTGACCGGGGGGATCATCCTCGTCGTCCGCCGGCTCGGCACGCCTACTTAGGAAGGGACACGGTGTTCGGACAGGCGAACGTTCTGGCAGCAGGCCAGGCGGCATTCCCACCCAGTGTGGACGATTTCTACCTGCCCGCCATCCTGCCCTGGGGTGTGGAAAACGCTCCTTGGTTCACCAAGTTCACGGCGATGATCTGGATCGCGGTCGGCGTCCTGATCATCTTCTTCCTGGCGACCTACCGGAAGCCGCAGCTGGTGCCGACCAAGAAGCAGTGGTTCGCCGAGTCGATCTACGGCTTCGTCCGGAACAACATCTCGGTCGAGATGATCGGTCACCAGGGCGTGCGGTTCGCTCCATACTTCACGACGCTGTTCTGCTTCGTGCTGCTGACGAACTCGTTCGCGATCATCCCGTTGTTCCAGATCTCGCCGAACTCGCACATCGCCTTCCCGGCGATCCTCGCGGTGCTCAGCTACCTGCTGTTCAACTACATCGGCATCCGGCACCACGGCTTCGTCAAATACTTCAAGCACGCCCTGATCCCGCCGGCACCGTGGTACATCCTGCCGCTGCTGATTCCGATCGAGGCGTTCTCGACCTTCATCATCCGGCCGTTCTCGCTGGCCGTTCGTCTCTTCGCGAACATGTTCGCCGGCCACATGCTTCTGCTGGTCTTCACGCTCGGCGGCTTCGCGATGCTCAACTCCAGCGCCTGGCTGGCGCCGGTCTCGGTGGTCTCCTGGGTGATGACCGTGGCGCTGACGCTTCTCGAGGCGCTGGTCATCGTCCTGCAGGCCTACGTCTTCACGGTGCTGAGCGCCAGCTACATCCAGGGCGCGCTCGCCGAAGAGCACTGATCCACGCAAACAAACCGTTGTCGTCCCGCGTGAGAGTCACGCGTGATAACCAGGAGGAACCACACCAATGGACGCTAGCGTTCTCGCCGAGGTCTCCGGTAGCACCGCTGCCATCGGCTACGGCCTCGCCGCCATCGGCCCGGGCATCGGCGTCGGCCTGGTCTTCGCCGCCTACATCCAGTCGACCGCGCGGCAGCCGGAGTCGTCCCGCATGACCCTGCCGTACGTCTGGATCGGCTTCGCCGTCATCGAGGCGCTGGCGCTGTTCGGCATCGCCTTCGGCTTCATCTGGGCCGGCTCCGCCGCCTGATCCAGGCCCTCTGACCGGGAGGTCTTCCATGTATTTCCTCGCCGCTGAGGGTGGTGAGTCGACCCACAACCCGATCATCCCGATCTGGCAGGAGATCGTGGTTGGTACGGTCGCCTTCGCCGTGCTCTGCTTCGTACTGATGAAGTTCGTCTTCCCGCGCATGGAGCAGACGTTCCAGGCTCGGGTCGACGCGATCGAGGGCGGCATCAAGCGCGCCGAGGCCGCCCAGGCCGAGGCGGGCCAGCTCCTCGAGCAGTACCGCGCCCAGCTCGCTGAGGCCCGGACCGACGCCGCCAAGATCCGTGACGACGCCCGGGCCGACGCCGAGGGCATCCGCCAGGACATCCTCGCCAAGGCGCGGGAAGAGTCCGACCGGGTCATCCAGGCTGGCAAGGACGCGCTCGTCGCCGAGCGGGCCACCATCGTGCGCGAGCTGCGCACCGAGGTCGGCACGATCGCGGTGGACCTGGCCAGCAAGATCGTCGGTGAGTCGCTGGCCGACGAGGCGCGGCGCAAGGGCACCGTCGACCGGTTCCTGAGCGGCCTCGAGAGCACGGGGGCCCGCTGATGCAGGCCGCCAGCCGGGAGTCGTACAAGGTCGCGGCCGAGCGCCTCGACGCGTACGTCCGCGGCGCGCAGCCGCCGGCGGTGGCCGCCACCGCCGACGCCGTCCTCTCCGTGGCGGCCCTGCTGCGGCGTGAGCCGCGGCTGCGCCGGGCGCTGTCCGAGCCGGCTCGTTCCGGCGAGGACCGCGGCGCTCTGCTCGGCGACATGCTGGGTGGGCGGATCGGCGCCGACGCGCTCGATCTGCTCGTGTCGCTGGTTGCCGGCCGTTGGTCGGCACCGTCGGAGTTGCTCGACGGCACCGAGCGGCTGGGCGTGGAGGCGCTGCTCGCCAGCGCTGACAAGGCCGGCGAGCTGGGCGAGGTCGAGGACGAGCTGTTCCGCTTCGGCCAGGTCGTTTCGGGTCAGTCGGCACTGAACAACACGCTGGCCGACCCGGTCGCCCCGGTCGAGCAGCGGGCCACCCTGGCCCGCGAGCTGCTCGCCGACAAGGCCCGCCCGGTCACCGTCCGCCTCGTCGAGGTGGCCCTCGGCGGGTTCGGGGGGCGTTCCTTCAGCGGCTCGCTCACCCGACTGGTCGAGCTCGCCGCCGAGCGACGCGACCGGCAGGTGGCGTACGTGACCGTCGCGGCCCCGTTGAGTGACGAGGACGAGCGGCGGCTGGGTGCGAGCCTCACCGCGATATACGGTCGAGAGGTCTCCGTCAAGCAGACGGTCGACCCCGCGGTTCTGGGTGGGGTGAGCGTGCGGGTCGACTCCGACCTGTACGACGGCACCATCCTGCGCCGCCTCAACGAGACCCGCAACGCGCTCGCGAAGCGCTGATCGGCTCTGCCGCCCAGCGATGGGGCGGCCCGCCGCACAACGCCCGGATTGACAGACGCCATTCGGACCGGTTGGTACTAGGTATCCCGGGCCCCTGAATTTTAAGGAAGCAGAGGATGGCCGAGCTGACCATCTCGACGGAGGAGATCCGCGGCGCCCTGGAGCGCTACGTTTCCTCCTACTCGTCCGACGTCTCCCGCGAGGAGGTCGGCACCGTCGCCGACACCGGCGACGGTATCGCCCACGTCGAGGGCCTGCCCTCGACCATGACCAACGAGCTCCTGGAGTTCGAGGACGGCACGCTCGGCGTGGCGTTGAACCTCGACGTCCGGGAGATCGGTGTCGTCGTCCTCGGTGACTCCGCCAAGCTGGAGGAGGGGCAGCGCGTCAAGCGCACCGAGCGGGTTCTCTCCGTTCCGGTCGGCGATGCCTTCCTCGGCCGCGTGGTCAACGCGCTCGGCGATCCGATCGACGCGCTTGGCGACATCGCCAACGAGGGCTTCCGCGAGCTGGAGCTGCAGGCTCCGAACGTGATGTCCCGGCAGTCCGTCTCCGAGCCGCTGCAGACCGGCATCAAGGCCATCGACGCGATGACCCCGATCGGTCGGGGTCAGCGGCAGCTGATCATCGGTGACCGGAAGACCGGTAAGACCACGGTCGCCCTGGACGCCATCCTCAACCAGCGGGACAACTGGCGCACCGGCGACCCGAAGAAGCAGGTTCGCTGCATCTACGTCGCCATCGGCCAGAAGGCCTCCACGATCGCCTCCATCAAGGGGCAGCTCGAGGAGGCGGGCGCGATGGAATACACCACCATCGTCGCCTCCCCGGCCTCCGACCCGGCCGGCTTCAAGTACCTCGCCCCGTACACCGGCTCGTCCATCGGGCAGCACTGGATGTACGGCGGCAAGCACGTCCTGATCGTCTTCGACGACCTGAGCAAGCAGGCCGAGGCGTACCGGGCCGTGTCGCTGCTGCTGCGTCGTCCGCCGGGCCGTGAGGCGTACCCGGGTGACGTCTTCTACCTGCACTCCCGCCTGCTGGAGCGCTGCGCGAAGCTCTCCGACGAGCTGGGTGGCGGCTCGATGACCGGTCTGCCGATCATCGAGACGAAGGCCAACGACATCTCGGCCTTCATCCCGACCAACGTCATCTCGATCACCGACGGCCAGATCTTCCTGGAGACCGACCTGTTCAACCAGGGCGTCCGGCCGGCCATCAACGTCGGCACGTCGGTCTCCCGGGTCGGTGGCGCCGCGCAGGTGAAGCCGATGCGGAAGGTCGCCGGTTCGCTGCGGCTCAACCTGGCCCAGTACCGCGAGCTGGAGGCGTTCGCCGCCTTCGCCTCCGACCTGGACCGGGCCTCCCGGGCCCAGCTCGACCGCGGCGTTCGGCTGGTGGAGCTGCTCAAGCAGCCGAACTACTCGCCATACCCGGTCAACGAGGAGGTTGTCTCGGTCTGGGCCGGTGTCGAGGGCAAGCTGGACGACATCCCGGTCGGTGAGATCCGGCGCTTCGAGTCGGAGTTCCTCCAGTACCTGCGGCACAAGCACCAGGGTGTGCTGGCCGGGATCGCCGACAACCAGTGGAACGACGACATCATCGGCTCCCTGGACAGCGCGATCGCCGAGTTCAAGCAGGTGTTCCTCGGCAAGGAGGACGAGCGTCGGGTCAACGACGAGCCGGCCAAGCCGCTGAAGGGCGACGAGAACCGCGAGACGGTCACCCGCTTCCGCGACGGCACGACCGACCGCCCGGCCGAGAGCTGATCCCATGGCGGCTCAGGTACGCGTTCTTCGTCAACGAATCCGCTCGGCGAAGTCGATGAAGAAGATCACCAAGGCGATGGAGCTCGTGGCGACGAGCCGGATCGCCAAGGCTCAGGCCCGGGTGCAGGCGTCCCTGCCGTACGCCCAGGCCATCACCGGTGTGCTCACGGCGCTGGCGTCCAACGCGCGGATCGACCACCCGCTGCTCACCCCGCGCGAGCGGGTGCGGCGGGCGGGCGTCCTGTTGGTCACCAGCGACCGTGGTCTGGCTGGCGGCTACAGCTCCAACGCGATCCGGATGGCCGAGTCGCTGATCGCGCGGCTCAAGGCGGACGGCAAGGAGCCGGTGCTCTACGTCATCGGGCGTAAGGGCGTCGGGTTCTACCGGTTCCGCGATCGGCCGATCGAGGCGAACTGGACCGGGTTCAGCGAGCAGCCGTCGTTCGAGGACGCCCGGATGGTCGGTGAGACGCTGATCAAGGCGTTCACCGCCGGTGCGGACGACGTCGACGGCAGCGCCGGGGCGGACGGGGTGCTCGGCGTCGACGAGTTGCACATCGTCTACACCGAGTTCCACTCGCTGATGACGCAGACCCCGGTCACCAGGGTCATCGGTCCGATGCAGGTGGAGGACCGGCCGCGCTCCGAGGGGCTGGGGCTGCTGCCGGCGTACGAGTTCGAGCCGGAGGCGGAGACGCTGCTCGACGCGCTCCTTCCGAGGTACATCAACACGCGGATCTACGCGGCGTTGATCGAGTCGGCGGCGAGTGAGTCGGCGGCACGGCGGCGGGCGATGAAGAGCGCCACCGACAACGCCGAAGACATGATCGACAAGTACACGCGTGAGATGAACTCGGCCCGGCAGGCCGGGATCACCCAGGAGATCAGCGAGATCGTCGGCGGCGCGAACGCGCTGGCCGCGTCGGGAAGTGAAGTGTGATGACTGCACCAGTAGAGACCAAGACGGCCACGGGTCGCGTGGTCCGGGTCATCGGCCCGGTCGTCGACGCCGAGTTCCCGCGCGACGCCATGCCGGCCCTGTTCAACGCCCTGAACGTGGACGTGAACCTGTCGGGCGGTGAGAAGACGCTGACCCTGGAGGTCGCCCAGCACCTGGGTGACAACCTGGTCCGTGCCATCTCGATGCAGCCGACGGACGGCCTGGTCCGCGGCGCGGAGGTGCGTGACCGCGGCGAGCCGATCACCGTGCCGGTGGGCGACGCGGTCAAGGGCCACGTGTTCAACGCGATCGGCGAGTGCCTCAACCTCACCGAGGGTGAGACCATCCAGGCCGACGACCGGTGGGGCATCCACCGCAAGGCCCCGGCCTTCGCCGACCTGGAGCCGAAGACCGAGATGCTGGAGACCGGCATCAAGGTCATCGACCTGCTCGCCCCGTACGTCAAGGGCGGCAAGATCGGTCTGTTCGGCGGCGCGGGTGTGGGCAAGACGGTGCTCATCCAGGAGATGATCACCCGTGTGGCCCGCAACTTCGGTGGTACCTCGGTCTTCGCCGGCGTGGGTGAGCGCACCCGTGAGGGCAACGACCTCATCGCCGAGATGACCGAGTCCGGCGTCATCGACAAGACCGCGCTGGTCTTCGGCCAGATGGACGAGCCGCCGGGCACCCGGCTGCGGGTGGCGCTCTCCGCGCTGACCATGGCGGAGTACTTCCGCGACGTGAAGAAGCAGGAGGTGCTGCTCTTCATCGACAACATCTTCCGCTTCACCCAGGCCGGTTCGGAGGTCTCCACCCTGCTCGGCCGTATGCCGAGCGCGGTGGGTTACCAGCCGACCCTGGCCGACGAGATGGGCGAGCTCCAGGAGCGGATCACCTCCGTCCGGGGCCAGGCCATCACCTCCATGCAGGCGATCTACGTGCCGGCGGACGACTACACCGACCCCGCCCCGGCCACCACGTTCGCCCACCTGGACGCGACCACCAACCTGGAGCGGTCGATCTCCGACAAGGGCATCTACCCGGCCGTGGACCCGCTGGCGTCCTCGTCCCGGATCCTCGCCCCGGAGTTCGTCGGCGCCGAGCACTTCCAGGTCGCCACCGAGGTGAAGCGGATCCTGCAGCGCTACCGCGACCTGCAGGACATCATCGCCATCCTCGGCATCGAGGAGCTCTCCGAGGAAGACAAGATCACCGTGCAGCGCGCGCGGCGGATCGAGCGCTTTCTGTCGCAGAACACCTACGCGGCGGAGCAGTTCACCGGCGTGGCGGGCTCGACGGTCCCGATCAAGGAGACCATCGAGGCGTTTCGCAAGATCAGCGAGGGGGAGTACGACCACTTCCCTGAGCAGGCGTTCTTCATGTGCGGCGGTCTCGATGACCTTGAGGCCAAGGCTGCGGAGCTGATGAAGGACTGACAGCTCGATCGGATCAGCAACAAAAAGACTGCCCCGGCAATGCCGGGGCAGTCTTTTGTTCATGTTCGGGTCCTATCATCGTCGCAATTCCGTTACTCGTGGTCGTCGGTTCCGACCCACCCGAGATACGGTCGTTCCGCGCGTTCACCTGAACGAGCGTTGATCTTTGCAACCTTTCGGCGACGTGCGCCCGTCTTCCTTTTCGTGGGCGTAACGAACGGAGATGCTCGTGGGTAAGGCCGGCAAGAGTGGCCGCAGGAAGTCCGTCTGGCGGGGTGTGCCGCGCTGGGCCAGGATCTGCACGGTGTTCGGCACTGTGCTGACCGTGCTCAGCGGGGTGGTGCTGGTCGGCACTGAGGTGCTCATGGCGCGCTACGAGGGGGCGGTCGGCAAGGCCGACCTGTTCGGCGACCAGGCGGCGGGTGCCCAGGCGAAGAAGAGCGAGATCAAGGGCCCGCTCAACATCCTGCTCGTCGGCATCGACCCGCGTACGCCGACGGCGGCGCCCCTTGCCGACTCGATCATGGTGTTGCACGTGCCGGCGTCGATGGATCGTGCCTATCTGTTCTCGCTGCCGCGAGACCTCTACGTGCCCATCCCGGCGTTCAAGAAGGCCGGGTTCACCGGCAAGACCACGAAGATCAACGCCGCCATGTCGTTCGGCAGCCGGGTGCCGGGAGGGAACCCCGACGCCGCGCGGGGCTTCGAGCTGGTGGCCACCACGGTGCAGAACGTGACCGGCATAAAGCGGTTCGACGCGGGCGCGATCATCAACTTCACCGGCTTTCAGAAGATCGTCGACGCGATGGGCGGCGTCGACATGTACATCGAGCGGGACGTGACGTCCGAGCACAAGCAGCCGGACGGTAAGCCGCGGCCGGGCAACACGCGTGGCGAGGGCTACCTCGGCCCGCAGGCGATCTACAAGAAGGGCAACCAGCACCTCAGCGGGTGGCAGGCGCTGGACTACGTCCGGCAGCGCTATGCGGAGAACGGTGTTCCGGACGCGGACTACGGCCGGCAGCGTCACCAGCAGCAGTTCGTCAAGGCCATGGTCGGCCAGGCGTTCAGCTCCGACGTGGTGGCCAACCCGATCAAGCTGGACAAGGTGCTCCGTGCGGCGGGCCAGTCGCTGATCTTCAACGGGCGGGGCAACAGCGTGGTCGACTTCGGGCTCGCCCTGAAGGACATCCGCCCGAACACCATCCAGATGATCAAGCTCGCCGGTGGTGGCGTCTTCGACGGCAAGAAATACCTGGGCGAGCAGTTCCAGGCAGGCGTTCCGGACTTCTTCACAGCCCTGCACAACGAGCAACTCGACCCGTTCCTGCTGGAGCACCCGGAATTCCTGAACAAGAGCAAGTAGACGTGGCGCGGTTCTCCCCACCCGTGTTGGGAGCGCGTGGGCGTCAGGCTAGACTTTCGGCAATCCGTAGCCGCAGCAAGGAGACAGCGTGGCACAGCAGCTTCACGTCGAGCTCGTCGCCGTCGAGGAGAAGGTCTGGTCGGGTGACGCCGAGATGGTCGTCGCTCGAACGACCGAAGGCGAGCTCGGTGTCCTGCCGGGGCACGCGCCGCTTCTCGGTCAGCTCGCCGAGCCTGGCCAGGTACGCATCAAGCTTGCCGGCGGTGAGCAGGTCTCCTACGAGGTGGCCGGCGGCTTCCTCTCGGTGAGCGCCGACGGCGTCACCGTGCTGGCCGAGAGCGCAACCCCGGTTTCCGCGCAGAGCCGCTGAGTCATACCGGGGATGGAGATCGTCGGAGGATTCGGAATCGGCGTTGTCGTCATCCTCGGCGCGCTGCTCATCCTCTTCGTCCGGCGAGCTCTGGTCACCCGCAGCGGTGGCATCATCCGGCTCAGCGTCCGGGTCACGACCATGCTCGACGGCCGTGGCTGGTCGCCCGGCTTCGGCCGGTTCGCCGGTGACGAGCTGCGCTGGTACCGGATGTTCAGCTTCGCGATCCGGCCCAAGCGGGTGCTGTCGCGCAAAGGGTTGGCGGTGGAGCGCCGCCGGTTGCCCGAGGGTCAGGAACGGCTTTCCATGCCGGCCGACTGGGTGATCCTTCGCTGCACCAGCCACCACGCACCGGTGGAGATCGCCATGGCGCGGTCGACCGTGACCGGTTTCCTCTCCTGGATCGAGGCCGCCCCTCCGGGGGCGGTCTCGCCGCGTGTGGCCTCCCAGGACTGGCCGGCTGCCTGACGCTCGCCCCTTGGTCACCCTTGGGGTTTCCGGGGCAGCCCGCCCGGCTCCGGGCGGTCAGGCTTGATCCCTGCGCCGGGCGGGCTGCCCCGGAAACCCTTCGTTGGGCACTGTCCGCCGATCTGGCGCGGGTTTTCTCAAGTGCCGTTACCGACGCGGCTGTGTCTCGCCTAGCGTGCCGGCCGGTCGGGTTGATCGACTCGGTTTTCTTGATGTCGGGGTGTCCTGGTGCCTGGATGCCCCGACATCAAGAAACCGGAGTTGATCAAGGTGCTGGTGGGCCGGGCCCGAGGAGTCGGCTATGACGACGCGTGGCGGCGGCCAGATCGGGAACACACACCTCGACGTGGTGCAGAGCGCCGACGTTCAGCGCTTGCCGCCCGGCACCCATAGCACATCTCCCGCCGGATTTGCCGTTCTTGACAGGATAAAGAGCAGATCGGAGAGCCGGTTGAGATACTTTGCCGGGAGCGTGCTGGTCCGTTCCGGATCGTGGCTGACCAGTGCCCACGCCGCCCGTTCCGCACGCCGGGCGACGGTCCGCGCCACGTGCAGCAGCGCCGCACCCGCGGTGCCGCCGGGGAGGATGAAGGAGTCGAGCTTGCTCAGGCGTGCGTTGTACGCGTCGCACCAGCCCTCCAGGCGCTCGACGTACTCCTCGGTCACCCGCAGCGGCGGGTACTTCGGCTCCGGCTCGACCGGGGTGGACAGGTCGGCGCCGACGTCGAACAGGTCGTTCTGCACCGACCCCAGCACACCGCGCAGCTCGTCGTCGAGCTCGCCCAGGGCGAGCGCGACACCGATCGCCGCGTTGCACTCGTCGACATCCGCGTACGCGGCGATCCGTGGATCGGTCTTCGGCACCTGTTCGTTGTTACTCAACCTGGTCATGCCGGCATCGCCGGCCTTGGTGTAGATGCGCGTGAGGTGGACGGCCATGACGCACAGCCTACGGATTCCCGACCTGACGATCCCGGCGCGGCCGGACAGCACCGCCGGTTGGCCGGTGGTGGGCCCTGGCGACGCTGGCGATCCGGCGGTCACCGATGTCGACGTCATCCGGGTCCACGGTGACGCCCGACTGGCCGGCACGGTGCACGTGGTTGGTGCCAAGAACTCGGCGTTGAAGCTGATGGCCGCCGCGCTGCTCGCACCGGGCCGCAGCGTGATCACGAACGTCCCGCGGATCACCGACATCGCGATCATGGGGGAGGTGCTGCGCAGGCTGGGCTGCGACGTCCAGTTTGAGACGGACGACCCGGTCGACCCGATGGTCGCCCGCGGTGGCGTGGCCCGGTCCCGTTCGGTGACCATCGACGTGCCCGAGCAGCCGGGCGCGGAAGCCGACTACGACCTGGTCCGACGGTTACGGGCGTCGATCTGTGTGCTCGGCCCGCTGCTGGCCCGCCGGGGGTACGTGCGGGTGGCCCATCCCGGCGGCGATGCCATCGGGTCACGTGGGCTGGACATGCACATCTCCGGGCTGACCCGGATGGGCGCGGAGATCTCCGGTGAACACGGGTTCGTCATCGCCTCCGCCCCGCACGGGCTGCGCGGCGCGGACATCGTGTTGGACTTCCCCAGTGTCGGTGCGACCGAGAACCTGGTGATGGCGGCGGTGGTGGCCCAGGGCACCACGATGATCGACAACGCGGCCCGGGAGCCGGAGATCGTGGACATCTGCACGATGCTCAACGAGATGGGCGCGCGGATCTCCGGTGCGGGCACGTCCACGCTGCGGATCACCGGGGTGCCCGGTCTGCGCCCGGTGCGGCACGCCACGGTGGGGGACCGGATCGTCGCCGGCACCTGGGCGTTCGGCGCGGCGATGACCCGGGGCGACGTGACGGTGACCGGGCTGGACCCGGCGTACCTGGAGGTCGCGCTGGACAAGGTGATGGCGGCCGGCGGCCTGGTGGAGACCCGGGGGGACGGCTTCCGCGTACGAATGGACGACCGGCCCCGGGCGGTGGACGTGGTGACGCTGCCGTATCCCGGCTTCGCCACCGACCTGCTGCCGATGGCGATCGGGCTGGCCGCGGTCAGCGACGGAGCCTCCCTGATCACCGAGAACATCTTCGACGGCCGGTTCATGTTCGCCAACGAGATGATGCGGCTCGGCGCGGACATCAAGACCGATGGGCACCACGCGGTGGTCCGCGGGCGGGATCGGCTTTCCGGTGCCCCGGTGCGGGCCACCGACATTCGCGCCGGCGCGGGTCTGATCATCGCGGGGCTCTGCGCCGAGGGGGTCACCGAGGTCTCCCACGTGCACCACGTCGACCGGGGCTATCCGGACTTCGTGGCCGACCTGCGGGCACTCGGAGTGGCGGTCGAGCGGGGCACCACGCCGGAGGAGCCTTCGCTGGAGATCTGACGTCGACATCCACTTAGCCATCGTTCAGGCTCGCCGACTAGGGTGCAGGCAGGCACTCAATCGCAGCGAGGGAGAAGTAGATGGCGGGTCGACTCGCGGTCGTCGGGGCTGGGTTGATGGGTTCCGGCATCGCCCAGGTGGCGGCGCAGGCGGGCTGGCAGGTGACGCTGCGCGACCTGGACGGCGCGGCCACCACCCGGGGGCTCGGCGGCATCCGGAAGTCACTGGAGAAGTTCGCCGAGAAGGGCCGGATCGAGGCGTCCGAGGTCGAGGCGACGCTCGCCCGGATCACCCCGACCACCGATCTGGAGGCGGCGGCGGACGCGGACATCGTGGTCGAGGCGGTCTTCGAGCGGCTGGAGATCAAGCACGAGGTGTTCCGCGCCCTCGACAAGATCTGCAAGTCGGACGCGGTGCTCGCCACCAACACCTCGGCCATTCCGGTCACCCAGATCGCCGCCGTGACCGAGCGGCCCGAGGCGGTCGTCGGCACCCACTTCTTCTCCCCGGTGCCGATGATGCAGCTCTGCGAGCTGGTGCGCGGCTACAAGACCAGCGACGCCACGCTGGACACCGCACGGGCCTTCGCCGAGGAGATCGGCAAGACGGTGGTGGTGGTCAACCGGGACATCGCCGGCTTCGTCACGACCCGGCTGATCTCCGCCCTGGTGGTGGAGGCGGTCAAGCTGGTCGAGTCCGGCGTGGTGTCCGCAGAAGACCTGGACACGGCCTGCCGGCTGGGCTTCGGCCACGCGATGGGCCCACTGGCCACCACCGACCTGACCGGCGTGGACGTGCTCCTGCACGCCTCGAAGAACATCTACACCGACACCGCCGACGCGAAGTTCTTTCCGCCAGAGTTGCTCCAGCGGATGGTCACCGCCGGCGACCTGGGCCGCAAGACCGGCAAGGGTTTCTACACGTACTAACTCGGAAGTAGACCTACTTCCTCCCGATTAGGGCCGCTTCGCGGAGCGAAGCAGCAAGGACTAACCCCCACCCCGTCCCACCCCCGCCCCGCCCCCACCACCCCGCCCCCCGCCCCGCCCGCCCCCCGCCCCCGCCGATCTAGGGCTAATCGCTGTCGTTTGAGATCAACAAGCGACAACGAGCCCTAGATCGGCGGGGTAGGGGGCGGCGGGCGGCGGGGTGGGGGTGCCGGGCGGGTGGCTGGTCTGGGGAGGTCAGCCGTCGCGCTTGGTGGTCCAGCGGAAGGTTGTCAGGCAGAGCACCACGCCGATCACGCACCACAGGGCCAGCACCAGCGCGACCCGGCCCAGCTCGAACGAGCCGCCCGGCTCCTGGGCGCCGAAGCTCTCGGGCAGGAAGACCGACCGCAGCCCCTGGCACATCCACTTGAGCGGGAACAGCGCGGCCACCTGCTGCATCCAGGTGGGCAGGTCGGTGAAGACGAAGAACACCCCGGAGATGAACTGGAGCACCAGGGCGACGGGGGTGACCACCGCCGAGCCGCTGCGGGCGGTGCGGGCCAGCGATGAGATCGCGATGCCGCACAGGGTGCACGCGGTCACTCCGAGCACGGCGACCCAGCCGAAGGTGAGCCACTTCCCGGCGGTGCCCGGCAGGTCGAGGTCGAACAGCGCCACCGCGACGGCCAGCAGCAGCGCGGTCTCGGCGATGCCGATCGCCACCACCATGATCACCTTGCCGGCGAACCAGACCCACTTCGGCATCGGCGTGCCCCGGTAGCGCTTGAGCACGCCCCGGTCCCGCTCGATCGGGATCCAGATGCCGAGGTTCTGGAAGCTCACCGTCATCAGGCCGGTCGCGATCATGCCGGTGATGAAGTATTGGGTGAACTTGACCCCGCCGCCGATCGTTCCGCCGAAGATCGACGCGAAGATCAGGATCATGATGATGGGGAAGCCCATCGTGAAGACCACGGACTCCCGGCTGCGCAGGAACTGGGTGATCTCCAGCCGGCCCTGGCGCAGGGCGAGCCCGCCGGCACCCGGCCGTCGGCTGCGGGGCGCGGCGACCGGGGCCGCCGCCTTCGTCGTGGTGGTCATCGCGCGTGTCCGATCATGGTGAGGTAGACGTCCTCCAGGGTCGGCCTGGTCACGGTGAGTCCCGGGACCTCGCCGCCGTGACGCGCGGCCAGGTCGGCCACGAGGGCCGTCGGCGTGGCGCTCTGCGCACTCTCCAACGTCCCTTCCGGGGTACGCCAGGAAACCGTCGCGAGGGCCTCCTGCCGGTTGCCCAGCTGATTCGGAGCGGCCACCTCGACGAGTCGGCCGCCGGCGATCACACCGACCCGGTCGGCGAGCGACTCCGCCTCGTCCAGGTAGTGGGTGGTGAGCACGATGGTGGTGCCGGCCGCGGCGAGGTCGCGGATCAGCTCCCAGAACTCGCGGCGGGCCTCCGGGTCGAAGCCGGTGGTCGGCTCGTCGAGGAAGAGCAACTCGGGGCGCCCGATGATGCCCAGCGCCACGTCCAGGCGGCGCTTCTGCCCGCCGGAGAGGGTGTGCGTACGGGCCGTCGCCTTGTCGGCCAGCCCGACCCGCTCGATCACCTTGTCCGGGTCGTCCGCGTCGGGATAGAAGCCGGAGAAGTGCCGGATCACCTCGGCCACGGTCAGTTCGTCGAACTCGCCGGTGCCCTGGAGCACGATGCCGACGCGGGAGCGCCAGTCGGCGTCCGGATGGGCCGGGTCCGCGCCGAGCACGGTGACCTCGCCGGAATCCCGGCGCCGGTAACCCTCAAGAATCTCCACCGTGGTGGTCTTGCCTGCGCCGTTCGGCCCGAGCAGGGCGAACACCTCACCGCGGTGGACGTCGAGATCCACGCCCGCTACGGCCACGTTGTCGCCGTACGCCTTGCGCAGCCCTCGGACGGAGATGGCCAGCTCGTCATCCATGCCGTCCAGTGTGCGTCCTGACCCGGCCAGCGTGGTGCCCGGGGTGTGGCGGGGCCAGCCACTGCGGGCGCTTCGCACCCAGACGTCCCCGACATGGACCTGTGTGGTTTTCCACAGCCCGTTTTACTGAACGGTAACTTAAACTCCGGCCATGGATGAGACGGCATCTTCGGGGCGACTGCCCGAGCGGGACCGCCCGTGGGTGATGCGCACCTACGCCGGCCACTCGTCGGCGACCGCGACCAACGCCCTCTTCCGCCGCAACCTGGCGAAGGGGCAGACCGGTCTCTCGGTCGCCTTCGACCTGCCCACCCAGACCGGGTACGACCCGGACCACGAGCTGGCCGCCGGTGAGGTTGGCCGGGTCGGCGTGCCGGTGGCCCACCTCGGCGACATGCGGGCGCTCTTCGACGGCCTTCCGCTCGCCGAGATGAACACCTCGATGACCATCAACGCCCCGGCGATGTGGCTGCTCGCCCTCTACGGCACCGTGGGGCTGGAGCAGGGCGCCGAGCTGGCCCGCTGCGCCGGCACCACGCAGAACGACATCATCAAGGAGTACCTGTCCCGAGGGACGTACATCTTTCCGCCTGCGGCGTCGTTGCGGCTCACCGCCGACGTCGTGGCGTACACACTGCGCGAGATGCCACGGTGGAACCCGGTCAACATCTGCTCGTACCACCTCCAGGAGGCCGGTGCCACGCCCGTGCAGGAGGTCGGCTTCGCGCTGGCCACCGCGGTCGCCGTGCTCGACGAGGTCCGCGACTCCGGCCAGGTGCCCGCCGAGCGGATGGGTGACGTGGTGCAGCGGATCTCGTTCTTCGTCAACGCCGGGGTGCGCTTCGTCGAGGAG
The DNA here is from genome assembly GCF_045209745.1 of Micromonospora sp. NBC_01638. Taxonomy (NCBI): domain Bacteria; kingdom Bacillati; phylum Actinomycetota; class Actinomycetes; order Micromonosporales; family Micromonosporaceae; genus Micromonospora; species Micromonospora sp. NBC_01638. Next base: position 1,104,755 of record NZ_CP109273.1, on the reverse strand, counting down.
ATCGCCAAGATGCGCGCGTTCGGCGTGCTCTGGGACGAGATCACCCGGGACCGGTACGGGGTCACCGAAGCCACGCAACGCCGGTTCCGTTACGGCGTGCAGGTCAACTCGCTCGGCCTGACCGAGGCGCAGCCGGAGAACAACATCCAGCGCATCGTGCTGGAGATGCTCGGCGTGACGATGTCCCGCGATGCTCGGGCCCGCGCCGTGCAGCTGCCGGCCTGGAACGAGGCGCTCGGCCTGCCCCGCCCCTGGGACCAGCAGTGGTCGCTGCGGATGCAGCAGGTCCTGGCGTACGAGTCGGACCTGCTCGAATACCCTGACCTCTTCGCCGGCTCGCACGTGATGACCGCGCTGGTCGACGAGATCGTCACCGGGGCACGGGCCGAACTGGACAAGGTGCTGGAGCTGGGCGGTGTGGTCGCTGCCGTGGAGACCGGCTACCTCAAGAGCGCACTGGTCGCCGCACTGGCCGAGCGCCGCCGCCGGATGGAGTCCGGGGCCGACGTGGTGGTCGGGGTCAACCGGTACGCCGAGACCGAACCCTCCCCGCTGACCGCCGCCGGGGCGCAAGCCGTCGAGCAGGTCGACCCTTCGGTCGAGGCAGCCGCCATTGAGGGCGTACGCCGGTGGCGGGCCGACCGGGACGCGGCCGCCGTCGACGCGGCCCTTGCCCGGCTCCGCGCGGACGCCGCGACCACCACCAACCTGATGTCGGCCACCCTGGAGTGTGTGCGAGTTGGCGTGACCACCGGCGAGTGGGCCGGTGCGCTGCGCCAGGTCTTCGGCGAGTACCGGGCGCCGACCGGCCTGGCCGGAGGCGCCGGCAGCGGCGGGGAACCGGGCCTCGCGGCCGTCCGCGAGCGGCTCACCGCCACCGCCCGGGAGCTGGGCAGCGGCCGGCTGCGGCTGCTGGTCGGCAAACCCGGCCTGGACGGGCACTCCAACGGCGCGGAGCAGATCGCGGTACGCGCCCGCGACGCCGGCTTCGAGGTCATCTATCAGGGCATCCGGCTGACCGCAGGGCAGATCGTCGCCGCCGCCGTCGAGGAGGACGTCGACCTGGTCGGGCTGTCCGTGCTCTCCGGGTCGCACCTGGCCGCCGTGCCGGCCGTGCTCGACGGGCTGCGTGCCGCCGGCCGGGCGGACCTGCCGGTGGTCGTGGGCGGCATCATCCCCGCCGGTGACGCGGACACGCTCCGGGCCGCCGGGGTGGCCCGGGTCTTCACCCCGAGGGACTTCGCCCTCACCGGCATCATCGACGACCTGGTGACGGTGATCCGCCGGGCCAACGACCTGCCCTGAACGGCCTGGGGTGGAGGGTCAGCGGCCGACGTACGTCATGCAGTCGGCCATGTCGTTGTCCGGGCCGACCCGGATGGATGCCGCGTGACACTCCAACTGCTCGTTGTGTCGGCAGTCGGAGCGCTGGCAGGCGCCCACCTGGGCGATCAGGCTTTCCACACCGCCCCGGATGGGCGACTCGATGAAGGTGTGGCAGTGCGCGTGATCCATGCTGCCGATCGTGATCGCGAAGGCGTGGCAGTCACCTGACTGGTTGTACGCGCACGCGGAGACCACACATTCCTGGACTCGGGGCATCTCCAACGCTGCAGTCATACCAACCTCCTCTAGGTCTTTTGACCCGATTCTAGGCTTTTGTCGGCCTCCAAAACGTTGGTATGGCGTGCCTGCGCTCGGATCCGCCCGCTGATCGACTCGGCTTGCCGGCCAGCGGCAGGTCCAGCCTCAGACACGGAAGCCAGCGGCGCGGGCTGCCTCGCGTTCCCGGCGGCGTTCGGAGCGCCGGCGTACGAACCAGTAGATGAAGACCACCAGGCCGAGCAGGAAGACGAGCACCAACACCGGCAGGATGACCGCCACCAGGGCGACCACCACGCTGGTGGCGTCCTCGGCGGTGCTGGCGACCGGGGCGCCGAACCCGGCGGTGGTCGCGTTGATGACGGGTCGTGCCGCGGACTTGAGCAGGTGTACGCCCAACGCCAGCAGCACGCCGGTGACGACCGGCACCCACTGGTGGGATGAGAAGAAGCTCCCCGGGTCGCTGACCGTCACCGTCTCCGACGAGGATCCGGCGCCGAAGGCCAGGCCGCCGGCGGTGGGCCGGACCACGGTCTGCACCACGTCGTTGATGTGGTCGACCACGGGCACCTTGTCCGCCACCGTCTCGACGGCGAGCAGCACGGCCAGGATGACGATGACCCAGCCGTTGCCGAGCCAGGTCCAGCCGCTGGGAAGGTCGATCAGGTCGGTGTAGCGGCCGAGGAGGCCGAGGATGAGCAGGGGTATGTAGGCGTTCAGGCCCGCCGATGCGGCGAGGCCGGTGCCGGTGAGGACTTCGAACACGAACCCAGCATCGCATCGACGCGCCAGAGCCGCTCGCTGGCGGCCGGTGGGTGCTCGGTTACCCTCGTCGGGTGCGGTTGGTCATTGCGAAGTGCTCGGTGGACTACGTCGGACGGCTCTCGGCTCACCTGCCGCTGGCCACCCGGTTGCTGATGGTGAAGGCGGACGGGTCGGTGTCGATCCACGCCGACGACCGGGCGTACAAGCCGTTGAACTGGATGAGCCCGCCGTGCCGGCTGGAGGAGGCCCCCGGTGTGTGGCGGGTGGTCAACAAGGCTGGCGAGGAGCTGCGGATCACCCTGGAGGAGATCTTCCAGGACACCTCGTACGAGCTGGGTGTTGATCCGGGCCTGCGCAAGGACGGGGTGGAGGCGCACCTGCAGGAGTTGTTGGCCGCCAACCCTGGCACCCTGGGTGAGGGGTTCACGTTGGTCCGCCGCGAGTACATGACGGCGATCGGCCCGGTCGACCTGCTCTGCCGGGACGCGAACTCCGGTGCGGTCGCCGTCGAGGTCAAGCGGCGTGGCGACATCGACGGGGTGGAGCAGTTGACCCGCTATCTCGAGCTGATGAATCGTGACCCGCTGCTCAGCCCGGTTGCCGGCGTCTTCGCCGCTCAGGAGATCAAGCCGCAGGCCCGGGTGCTCGCCACCGACCGGGGCATCCGGTGTGTGGTCGTGAACTACGACAAGCTGCGGGGCATCGAGAAGGACGAGCTGACCCTCTTCTGACCGGCTCAACCCCCGGTGCGCACCGCGATCAGAGACTTGGGTAGGCCGAACACCCGCTCGACCAGCACGCTCGAGTCGGGGAAGTAGTGGCGCATCTGCGAGCCGTCCAGCAGCTCGGTCCAGAGCACCTGGTGGATGGCGGCGTCATGGCTGCGGGTCGGCTTGTGCCCCAACGGCCAGTGTTGGGCGAGCGCGGTGCGTAGGCGTACCGGCAGGAACTGCATCCCGGGCGCGATCCAGTGTGGCTCGATGGGGAAGTAGCGGTAGGGCGTCTGCACCCAGTGCCGGTCGGCCAGTGCGCGGGTGGTGGCGGCGAAGCGCAGCCGGCGTTCGTGCCCGCCCAGATGCTCCAGCACCGAGTTCGAGAAGACCATGTCGTAGTCGCCCTTGGCGAGGTGCGACGGCAGGTCGCAGGCGTCGGCCTGTTCGACGTGGGCCCAGTCCGGCACGACGGCGGGCGGCTGCTCCAGGTTGACGACGGTCACCCGGGCTGGCCGGACGGTGGCGCGGTGCCAGGTGCCGAGTCGACCGCCGAGATCGACCACGTGCATGTCGCCGATGTCGGGGAAGGTGCGTGCCAGCCAGTCCGCGCGGTGCCGACGCCGCCGGGCGCTCCACGACTGGTCACTGTCGACAAGGCGGTAGCGCAATCGATTGTGGCCCATTTAACGCAATGTACCGCCGTGAACACGGGGCCCAGGCATGTGGATACGCCGATCCTTGTTGAAGATCGGCTATCCGACAATCACCTTCCGTACATCACCTTGATGGCCTTGATGAGTCGGGCCACGTCGGTCGGGTTTCGTTCGAAGGTCATCGACGGCAACAGCGACCGGGCCCGACGTCGGGTGATCGCCTTGGCGCGGCCGAATTCGCGCAGCCCGTCCTCCCCGTGGATCCGCCCGAAACCGGAGTCGCCGACCCCGCCGAACGGCAGGGTGGACATGCCGGCGAAGGTCAGGGTGGAGTTGATCGAGGCCATTCCGGAGCGCAGCCGCCGGGCGATGGCCACCGCGCGCCGTCGGCCGAAGACCGAACCGCCCAGGCCGTACGACAGGGCGTTGGCGCGGGTGACGGCCTCGTCGGCGTCGCGGACCCGGCTGATGGTCAGCGTGGGGCCGAAGGTCTCCTCGCGGACGGCTGCCGAATCCTCCGGGACGTCCACGAGCACGGTCGGGTGGACGTACGGTGGCTGCACCGCGCTCGGGCCGCCGAGCACGGCGCGCCCGCCGGAGGTGATCGCCGCGTCGATGTGCCGGCGGATCACGTCGAGCTGTTTGGGCATGGTGATCGGGCCGATGTCGGTGCCCTCCGCCCCGACGGTCAGCTGACCGGCACGGGCCACCACCTTGTCGACGAAGGCGTCGAAGACCGAGTCGACGGCATACACCCGCTCGATGCCGATGCAGGTCTGACCGGCGTTGGTCATGCCGCCCCAGACGCACGCCTCGGCGGCGGCGTCCAGATCGGCGTCGCTGTCGACGATCATGGCGTCCTTGCCGCCGCCCTCGATCAGCACCGGGGTCAGCGTCTCGGCGCAGGCGGCCATCACCTTCCGGGCGGTGGCGGTTGAGCCGGTGAAGGCCAGCTTGTTGACGCCGGACCGGCACAGCGCCGCGCCCACGTCGCCCAACCCGTGCACGGCGGTGAACACCGGCTGCTCGGGCACCACCTCGGCGAAGCTGTCCACCAGCCACTGGCCGACGGCTGGCGTGTACTCGCTCGGCTTGAGCACCACGGCGTTGCCGGCCGCCAGCGCGTACGCGGCGGAGCCGATCGGCGTGAAGACCGGATAGTTCCACGGCCCGACCACGCCGACCACGCCGTGCGGCTGGTATTCGAGGTGCCCGGAGAACTCGGCGAGGATGAGTCGGGACCGCACCCGGCGCGGGCCGAGCACGCGGCCGGCGTTGCGGGCGGCCCAGTCGATGTGCTCGATCGCGGTGACGATCTCGACGATGGCGTCGGCGATCGGCTTGCCGCCCTCGACGTGCACCAGCTCGGCCAACTCTTCGATCCGCTTGGCGAGCAGGGCGCGCCACTGCAGCAGCCGTTCGCGGCGGCCGGTGAAGCCCAGCCCGGCCCACCATTCGCCGGCCGCGCGGGCGCGGTCGACGGCTCGACGCACGTCGTCGTCGGTGGCGACCGGGAAGCGACCGGCCTCAGCGCCGGTGGCCGGGCTGGTCGAAACCAGCCGGCCCGCCTCGATGGCCGGGACACCCGGGACATGCACAGCCGTCATGGCGGAAGTCTAGACCCGAGAATTACTCGCCGGTAGGTCTCTGATCCGGGGCGGCGGGACCGGCGTCGCACCGCCCCGACCGATCGTTGATCAGTGCAGTCAGGGCAGTGCTGACGGCGACGGCCCGCCCGAATCGTCGAACGGCAGATGGCCGGGAGGTGACGAGGAGCTGACCGGCCGGTCGGTACTGATGACTACCGTCTGATGGCAAGCTGACGCGCGGAGTGACGGTGCGGGGTGGAGGGCTGACTGTCCATGGAGGAACGTCCGGAACTGATGCCGCTGTTGACGGTCGCGGGTGGGCCGATGCGTGGGGCGAGTTTTCGACTGCGGGTCGAAGCACAGGTGATCGGCCGGGCACCGACCGGCCACGTGGTCATCAACGACCCGCACCTGAGTCGTTGCCACGCCGAGGTGTGGTTGGCCCCGGAAGGCCCGTCACTGCGGGACCTGGGCTCCACCAACGGCACCTGGCTCAACGACCGCCGGATCACCGAGGTGGAACGACTCTCCGACGGCGACGTGATCCGGCTCGGCCGTACCGAGCTGCGCCTGTTCGATCCCGGGGTGGCGCACACCGATCCGGTGGGGCTCAGCTTCGGCCCGTCCCGGCGGGACGTCCGACCGACACTGCCGCTGCCGTTGGCCATGCCGCCCGGCGTGCGGCGCTGACCGCGCGCCGGCACCCGCCGGGTCTCCTGGCGGTCGGCCACGCCAGGTAGCGCCGCCGGATGGCTCTCCGGCACCTGGACCGGCGAGGGCCGGCGTGGCAGCATGCCGCGGATGGAGACCGAGCAGCGGACCGTGACGGCGAACGGCATCACCCAGGCGGTACGGGTGGCCGGCCCGCCGGACGGCGCCCCGGTGCTGCTGATCCACGGCAACTGCTCGTCCGCGCTGTTCTGGGAGCCGCTGGTCCGGCGTCTGCCGCCGACGCTGCGGGTGGTCGCCCCCGACCTGCGGGGGTACGGCGACTCCGAGACGGCCCCGGTGGACGCCACCCGGGGCCTGCGGGACTTCGCCGACGACGTGGCCGCCCTGCTGGACGATCCGACGCTCTTCGGCGCCGACGCTCGCCCCGTGGTGGTCGGGCACTCCCTCGGTGGCGGAGTGGCGATGCGACTGCTGGTCGACCATCCGCACCGGGTGGGCGCGCTGCTGCTCGCGGCGCCGGTCTCCCCGTACGGCTTCGGGGGCACCCGCGACCTGGCCGGTACGCCGACCACCCCCGACTTCGCCGGCACTGGCGCCGGCACGGCGAACCCGGACTTCGTCGCCCGGCTCGCGGCCGGCGACCGCGGCGGGGACGAGCCCGCCAGCCCGCGCGCCGTGCTGCGAGCGGCCTATGTGGCCGATCCGGCCTCGCTGGGCGCGGACGAGGATCTGCTGCTGGACACTGTGCTCTCCACCGCCACCGGGGACGACAACTACCCCGGAACGGCGGTGCCCTCGCAGAACTGGCCGGGCACCGCGCCGGGGGAGCGCGGCGTGCTCAACGCGCTCGCGCCGACCTGGTTCCGGCTCGCCGACGAGTTGGTGGCCGTCGCCGAGAAGCCCTCGATCACCTGGGTACGCGGCGACGCCGACGTCATCGTCTCGGACACGTCGCTGTTCGACCTGGCGTACCTGGGCTCGCTGGGTCTCGTGCCCGGCTGGCCCGGCGAGGAGGCCTGCCCGCCGCAGCCGATGGTCGGCCAGACCCGGGCGGTGCTGGAGCGGTACGCGGCGGCCGGCGGCGCGTACCACGAGGTGGTGCTGCCCGGCTGCGGTCACAGCCCGCACCTGGAGCGCCCAGCGGAGTTCGTCGCGGAGCTGCTGGCCCTCACCACCGTGCCCGCCGCCTAGCGGGGGTCCGGGCACCCGTGGGTGAAATATGCCACGGCGCCTCGACAACCCAGCGTCACGTGGCAGACTCGCGCGCATAACCTTAGCGGCCGTTCAGTGGCCGTGCGGAGTCTCTGGGGAGGCTGGTCATGGCGCGCGAGTTCAGCACCGTGGGCGTGGTGGGGCTGGGCACCATGGGTGCGGGCATCGTCGAGGTCTTCGCCCGCAACGGCATCGACGTGCTGGCGGTCGAGATCTCCGAGCCGGCACTGGAACGTGGTCGGGCCACCCTCACCGGCTCCACCGACCGGGCGGTCGCCAAGGGCAAGCTCGCCGCGGCGGACCGCGACGCCCTGCACGAGCGGGTGCACTTCGCGGTCGGGCTGGACGCGCTGCACTCCGTCGACCTGGTCATCGAGGCCGTGCCCGAGCACCTGGACCTCAAGCAGCGGATCTTCGCGGAGTTGGACCGGGTCTGCCGGCCGGAGACCATCCTCGCCACCAACACCTCGTCGCTGAGCGTCACCGAGATTTCGGTGGCCACCACCCGGCCCAACCAGGTGATCGGCATCCACTTCTTCAACCCGGCGCCGGTGATGAAGCTGGTCGAGGTGGTCCGCACGGTCGTCACCTCGCCCGAGGTGGTCGCCGACGTGGAGGCGCTCTGCGCCCGGCTCGGCAAGGTCGACGTCACCATCAACGACCGGGCCGGCTTCATCGCCAACGCGCTGCTCTTCGGCTACCTCAATCACGCCGTCGGCATGTTCGAGGCGCACTACGCGACCCGGGAGGACATCGACGCCGCGATGAAGCTCGGCTGCGGCCTGCCGATGGGCCCGCTGGCGCTGATGGACCTGATCGGCCTGGACACCGCGTACGAGATCCTGGACACCATGTATCGGCGCGGCGGGCGGGACCGCCGGCACGCCCCGGTGCCGCTGCTCAAGCAGATGGTGACGGCGGGGCTGCTCGGCCGAAAGTCCGGCCGGGGTTTCTACACCTACGAGCGGCCCGGCTCGCCGGTGGTCGTACCGGATGAGGCGACGCCGGTGGCCACGCAGGCGGCGCTCGCCGACGGCGCGCGAGCCATCACCAAGGTCGGCGTGGTGGGCTCCGGGACGATGGCCACCGGGATCATCGAGGTCTTCGCGAAGGCCGGCTACGAGGTCGTCTCGGTGACCCGTGGCATGGAGAAGTCCGCGAAGGTCTGCGAGGCGGTCAAGACCTCGCTGAACAAGGGCGTGGTGCGCGGCAAGCTCGCCGAGGCCGACCGGGACGCCGCGCTCGGCCGGATCAGCTGGTCGGCCACGCTCGACCACCTCGCCGACGTCGACCTGGTGGTCGAGGCGGTGGTCGAGGAGTTGAGCGTGAAGAAGGCGCTCTTCGCGAGCCTCGACGAGATCTGCAAGCCGGGGGTGGTGCTCGCCACCACGACCTCCTCGCTGCCGGTGATCGACGTGGCGATGGCCACCCACCGGCCTGCCGACGTGGTGGGGCTGCACTTCTTCAACCCGGCGCCGATCATGCCGCTGGTCGAGGTGGTCCGCACCATCCGCACCTCGCCGGAGGCCACCGCCACCGCCCGGGCGGTCTGCGCCACGCTCGGCAAGACCGGCGTGGTCTGCGGCGACCGGTCCGGGTTCATCGTCAACGCGCTGCTCTTCCCATACCTGAACGACGCGGTGAAGATGTTGGAGGCCAGCTACTCGACGGCCGACGACATCGACCACGCGATGAAGTTGGGCTGCGGCTACCCGATGGGCCCGTTCGAGTTGCTCGACGTGGTCGGGCTGGACGTCTCGCTGGCGATTCAGCGCGAGCTGTACCTGGAGCTGCGCGAGCCGGGCTTCGCGCCCGCGCCGCTGTTGGAGCACCTGGTCACCGCCGGTTACCTGGGTCGCAAGACCCGCCGCGGCTTCCGCGACCACTCGCACCGCTGACCGGGTCAACGCCGGACGGCCCTCGCGGCGTCTGCAGGGTGTGACCTTCGAGGAGTACGTCGGCAGCCGCGGCCCGGCCCTCGTCCGGCTGGCCCGGCTGCTGACCGGTGACGAGCATCGGGCCGAGGACCTCACCCAGGAGGTGCTGTCCCGGGCGTACGTGCACTGGCGTCGGATCTCCCGCGCCGACCGGCCCGACGTGTACGTGCGCCGGATGCTGGTCAACGCCAACAACTCCTGGTGGCGCCGCCGGTCCAACCGCGAATTGGCCGTCGACACCTTCGTCGACCGGCCGCATCGTGGCGACGTCGGCGGGGAGGCGGCCGACCGCGACGCCATGTGGCGGCTGATCCTCGGCCTGCCCGACCGTCAGCGGGCGGTGCTGGTGCTGCGCTACTACGAGGACCTCGACGACGCGACCATCGCCCAGATCCTGGAGTGTTCGCCGGTCACCGTCCGCACCCACGCGATGCGGGCGCTCGCCAACCTCCGGGAGCGCTGCGGTGCCCCGGCCACGAATGGGAGCCGACCGTGACGGACCTCGACCAGCGGATCACCTCGACGTTGCGGGAGCGCGCCGAGGGCCAGGTGGACATCGACCGGCTGACCAGCAGGGCGGTCGCGCAGGGCCGGGCCCGGCGGGTGCGGCGTCGGGCCACCCTCGGCGGGACAGCGTTCGGTGTTGCGGCGGTGCTCGGCCTCGGGGTGGCGGGCGGCGGAGCGTTGCCCGTGGAGGTGCCCTGGACGGCGGCGAAACCGGCAGCCCCGGTGGCCGCGCCAGCCCCCGCGGCCGGGGTGCCGAACGCACTCGCCCGACCTGATCTCGTCGGCACCGACCCGAGCCTGCTGCACTTCGGCGTCGACCCGGCCCGAGCTCGCTACCTGAGCTGGCAATCGGCGCTCGACCTGGAGAGCGCCCAGCTGGATCTGGGTGGCGCCGCGCCGGTCAGGTTCAACCTCGCCCGCAGCGCCGAGGTGGCCGAGGAGCTTGACGCGGAGGGGGCCGCGCACATCCCGGAACCGGCGACCCCACCCTTCGACGGCCAGGTGGTTCGGGTGCCGAGGGGCGGTGCGGATTCGGACTGGATTCTGCGCTGGCAACCCGCGCCTGGCCTGTTCGCCCGTCTGCACACGGTGGCGCCCAACGGCGGGGCGCTGCAGGCAGCCAGAAACGCCCTCCGGTTCGACGCGGCATACCGCTGTGGGGGTCCGCTGCGGCTCAGCGCGCTGCCGGAGGGTGCCCGAATCACCAACTGCGGGGTGTGGGTGGAACGGTTCCCGGCCGGGTTCAACGTGTCGCTGGTGGTCATCGGCAGCGGCGACAAGCTGCTGAAGGTGGACCTGCAGTACGCCAAGAGCATCGTGGGCGCTCGTACCGACGGGAACCGGATGATCGGAGATCGTCCCGCCTTTGTTGCCGAGGGGGGCCTGAACGAGATGGAACTGCTCGGATTCCCCAAGGCCCACCTGACCGCCATCTTCGGGTGGCCGACCGTCGGCGGGTCCACGGAGGCTGACGCGGCCACCGTGCTGGGCGGGGCGCAGGTCGCCGAGCACCTGGACCAGCCCGAGACCTGGTGACCGCCACGGGTCGTCCCGCCCGAAGGACCGTACGCTTGGTGACTGTGAGCCCCCGTCGCAATCGCCCTCGCCGGGACGAGAACGCCAACCTGGACGCCGACCGGGTCCGGCAGGGCGTCGCCTCGGTGCAGCAGTGGACCGACGGCGCCTGGCAGGTACGCGGGATCGGCGCGGGCGCGTCGGTCAAGACGTACCGCTGCCCCGGCTGTAACCAGGAGATCCCACCCGGGGTGGCGCACCTGGTGGCCTGGCCGGCGGACGGCCTGGGTGACCTGACCGACCGGCGGCACTGGCACAGCGGCTGCTGGCGTGCCAGGGAGCGGCGCGGCCCGGCGGTGCAGCGCGGCCGGGGCGTCCCACGCTACTGAGCGACCTGGATCACCCTGTTCGTGCCCGGGCGGGCGGTGGCGGTGAGTTCGCGACAGACTTGGGTGGTGAGCACAGCGATCCGCGCGTCGTCGATCCTGCCCGGCCGCCGGGAGGACATCGAGCTGCACACCGCCGACGGTCTGCGGCTGGTCGGTGAGCTGGCCCTGCCGGCCGACCGGCCGCCGGTGGCCACCCTGGTCTGCCTGCATCCGCTGCCCACCCACGGCGGAATGATGGACAGTCACGTGTTCCGCAAGGCGGCCTGGCGGCTGCCCGCGCTGGCCGACCTGGCCGTGCTGCGGTTCAACACCCGGGGCACGAGCAGCCTGCGCGGCACCAGCGAGGGAGCGTTCGACGGCGCGGTGGGGGAGCGGTACGACGTGGCCGCCGCCATCGAGTACGCGGAGTTCGCCGAGCTGCCGAACATCTGGCTCGTCGGGTGGTCGTTCGGCACCGACCTGGCTCTGAAGTACGGCTGCGATCCGGCGATCGCGGGGGCGATTCTGCTCTCCCCGCCGCTGCGCTTCTCGGCCCCGGAGGACCTGGCCACCTGGGCCGCCTCCGGTCGGCCGCTGGTGGCGCTGGTGCCCGAGTTCGATGACTACCTGCGTCCGGCCGAGGCGCGGGAGCGGTTCGCCGCGGTGCCGCAGGCCGAGGTCGTCGGGGTGCCGGGCGCCAAGCACCTCTGGGTGGGCGACGCGGAGACGGTGCTCGACGAGATCGTCCGGAGGGTCAACCCCGCCGTCGAGGTGCCGCTGCCGACCACCTGGGACGGCCCGATGGAGGCCGGCGACGTCAGCGCGTACGCCGATCGGACGGTGGCCTCGTTCGCCGACACGCCCGTCCCCGGCCCGTCCGCCACAAAGGCCGACTGACCCGCCGGGCGCCGGTCAGCGGATCTCCTGCCGGGGCAGCACCACCTCGCGCAGGATCAGTTGCAGCGCGGCCACCGTCGGGATGGCGATCAGCGCGCCCACCACGCCCAGCAGCGCCACGCCGAGCAGCGCGGCCAGCAGGGCGGCGACCTCGTTGACCTCCACCGAGCGCCGCATCACCTTCGGGTAGATCAGGTAGTTCTCCACCTGCTGGTAGATGAGGAAGAAGACCGCGCAGGCGATGCCGATGGGCAGGTCGGAGGCGAAGCCGACCAGGCTCACGATCACCGCACCCAGGGTGGCGCCGATCTGCGGGATCAGGTCGGTCACCGCGACCACCACCGCCAGCGCGAACGGGTACGGCAGCCCGACGATCATCGCGAAGACGAAGGTGGTCGCGCCGGCCAGCACGGCGATGCTCAGCGCACCGACCATGTAGGCGCCCACCTTGGTCAGGATCTCGTCGCCGATCAGCTGCACCCGCTCCCGCCGCGACCGGGGCACCAACGAGTAGCCCAGGGAGCGCAGCCGGTTGAAGTAGGCCAGGAAGTAGATGGTCAGCACCAGCACCGTCAGCGTCCGGAACGCCGTGCCGAAGATCAGTTGGGCACCGCCGAGCACCCCGCCCAGTGCCCGGCCCACCGTCTGGGCGTTGGCCGCGCTCTGCACCCGCTCCACCACGTCGTACCGTTCCACCAGGTCGTTGACCGTCGGGTTGCGGCGCAGCTCGTCGAGCAGGCTCGGGATCTGGTTGATGAACTGCCCCGACTGGGTCACGATCGGCGGGACCAGCGCCACCACACCGCCGCAGAGCAGCAGCACCACGGTCAACGCCACCACGGCCACCGCCAGGCCGTGTGGCACGCCCCAGCGGTGTAGCCGGACCACCGCCGGGTTGAGGCCGACCGCGAGGAAGAGCGCGATCACCACCAGCACCAGGATGCCGCCGGCATTGCGAATCCCCAGGAAAAGGGTGTACGCCAGCAGCACGCCCAGCGCACCCGTGAAGCCGACCAGGAAACTGCTGCGGCGCAGCGGACGCCCCGGAGTTCCGAACTTCCCGGACGGGACCGCCGGCGGCTCATCCGGGTCGATCCCCGGCGCGGGAACCGGCACCGGAGGCGGCGCCTCGGCCGGTGGCGTCTCGGCCGGTGGTGTTTCCATCGGGTGGGCCTCGGCCGAGGACGAGCCAGTCGGCGGAGGAGCGGCCGGCGGGGTGCCCGGGGTTGCGTCCGGGTCGTCGGCCGACGGGCCGTGCTGTGGCACCCAGAACCTCCCGGCTCAGGCCGTCGGACGACGGGCGACGGCGACGAACGCCCGCCAGGCGGCCGGCGCGAACACCAGCACCGCGCCGGACGGTTCCTTGCTGTCCCGTACGCCGAGGGCCCCGGGCAGGTTGTCCGCCACCTCGACGCGCTCGTTGTTGCTGCTGCGAGTGGAGGTGCGCCAGACTGCGCCGCTCAGGTGCATGAGTCCACTGCTTCCTTCATGAGGTCAATCGAGTGCCGGCTGGAGAACGCTTCGTCCGAACCGTCTCCCATCGTGAAGGCAGCGTAGCTGCGTCACCATCTCCGTCAACCGCCCCGCTCGGCGAGCTTGAGCGGATAGACGAGCAGGCCGCCGGTGGCCAGTACCTCGTCGGCGCGGACCCGGCCAGCTATCTCGCAGGGCTCTACCACGAGGCGGCGCACGACCTGTGCCAGCTCAACCCCTACGACGGGCCGGCGTCCAGGGAACTGTTCGAGCGCTTCGCGGCGTGCGGCCCGTTCCGTCGCCCGATTATCGACCCACCCTCGGACGCCGGTCATGGTGTGGTGCGCGTCGGTGGTTCCGGGTGTGATGCCGGTGGGTCATCAATATGACTCACCGGTATCACTCGCCGGGACAAGGCCGAGTCCGGAGTTCCAGCCCACGCTTGCGCCGCACGGGTTCACCGGTCAGGCACCCGAATCGGACCAGACGCCCGGCCGGCGAGAGGGGTTGGCCGCAGACCGGGCGTCCGGCGTGCGTGCTCCACTCGACATCGCTGATATCGGGGTGTCCGGGCAGCGGGATACACCGACATTGGCGATGTCGTGTCGATCATGAGCCTGGGGCCGCGACCGGGGCTCACGCCGCCGCGTCGGACAGCGGTCAATCCTTCTCGATGGTGACCTTGCTGGGCTTGGCGCTGCGCTCGTCGGTGGTCGGCTTGGTGGGCCGCTTGCCGTTCTCGCCGGTGCTGGTGATCTTGGTGGGCTTGGCGTCCCGGCCACCCATGCCCGGAACAGCGGCGACTGTCGGCTCGCCGTCCACCCCGGCGCTCGCCGTGCCGCCGTCCACGGTGGTCACCGTCTCGGCGACCGGCCGGGTCGTGGACTGCCCGGCGTCGCCCGAACCGGCATTCACCGGTTGCCTGGCGTCGGTGGGCTCGGCCTTGAGTCCGGTGCCCGCACCCGATCCGGACGCCGTGCCGGCATCGGCGGTCGCCGAATCGGCGTCGGCGGTCACCGTCGCGCCGTCGTCCCCGCCGCCGGGCACGCTCCTGCCCACGCCGTCGCCGGCGGCCGGCGCGCTCGCGGTCGGGCCGTCGATCGGGCCGGCGACGCTCTGCAACCGCTGCTCGGCCATCTGCCGCTGGAGCTCGTCGGACTCCTGCCGGGCCTTCCAGGTCTCCTGCCGCAGGTCCGCGAGCTGCTGCTGGGCCTGGGCGATCTCCAACATCACCTGGGCAAGTTGCTGCCGGGCCGCTGCCGACTCCTGCTGGGTGGCCGCCAAATGCTGCTGGGTGGTGGCCAGGTGCTGCTGGGTGGTGGCCGCGTACTCCTCGAACTGCCGACGGGAGGCCGCGACATGCTCGTCGGCCTCGCGGCGCTTGTCGCCGGCCTCGGCCTCGGCCCGGCGCAGCAACTCGGTGGCCTCCGTCTCCGACCGCTGACGCAGCGCCGCCGCGTCCTGCTCGGCCGCCTGACGGACCCCGGCCGCGCCCTGCTCGATCTCGTTCTTACGAGCGGTGTACGTGGTCTCCAGCTCGTCCTTGCGCGTCGAGTATTCGGTCTCCAGCTCCTGCTGGCGGGACTTGTGCTGCTTGTCCAGCTCATCGCGGCGCGTGGTGAACTCCTGCTCGGCCGTGGACCGCCGCTGCGCCAACTCCCGGTCGGCCGCCTCCCGACGGGAGTTGACCTCCTGCTCCACCCCGGCCCGCCACGCGCCCAACTCCTCCTGGGTCTGCGCCCGGGAGTGCTGCACGTACGCCTCGGTCTCGGCGCGCATCCGCTGCACGTACGCCTCGGTCTCGGCACGGCTGCGCTTGGCCGACTCGGAAGCCTGCGTGGTCAGCCGCTCCGCCTCCTGCTGCGCCTTGGCACGCGTGGCCCGCCCGGCCATCGACGCGTCGTCGATGATCTGCTTGGCCTCCTGCTGCGCCTTGGCATGGGTGGCCCGACCGGCCTCGGTCGCCGTGTCGGTAAGCCGCTTGGCCTCCTGCAGGGCCTTGGCGTGCACCTCCTTGGCGGTCTCCCGCAGGTCACTGGCCTCCTGCCGGGCGTTGTCCAACGTCTCGCGGGCCGTCTCGCGCAGCTTGGTCGACTCCTGCTGGGCCCGGGTGTGGATTTCCTTGGCGGTGTCCCGCAGCTGGGTGGCCTCCTGCTGGGCCTTCGCCAACGCGTCCTGCGCCGTCTTGCGCAGCTGCGCCGACTCGTCCTTGGCTGACCGCAGGGTTGCTTCCGCCTCGGCCCGGCGGGCGGCGCCGTGCCGTTCCTCCTCGGTACGCCGTGCGGCGAGGGCGATCTCGAAGTCCTTCAGTGCCCGCGCGGCCTGCTCGCGGGCCTCCTCGATGATGTGCTCGGCCGCGGCACGGCGGGCCTCGATCTCCACGTTCGCGTCGGACAGGATCTGCTCGGCCAGCTCTTCGGACTGAGTGACGATCGACCCGACCAAGGGACCGAGGTGCTTGAACGAGGCCCGGTCGACCACGTTCGTCTGCTTGCGCACCTGGGTCAGGTCGCGCTGGAGCACCTCGACCTGGCCGGCGAGCTTGTGGATCTGTGTGTACGCCTGTTCCCGTTCGGAGGCGAGGGTCGCGATCTCGTGCTCGGCACGCGCGACATACCGGTCGACCTGTTTCTTCTCGTACCCCCGCAGAGCGGACTCGAAGCTGGGCTCCGTCGTCACGTCCCCGCCGAGAGCGAACAGTTCCTCGCCGTGCGACATGCCCCCATCCTCACACGCAACGGGCCCT
This sequence comes from Micromonospora sp. NBC_01638, assembly GCF_045209745.1. Taxonomy (NCBI): domain Bacteria; kingdom Bacillati; phylum Actinomycetota; class Actinomycetes; order Micromonosporales; family Micromonosporaceae; genus Micromonospora; species Micromonospora sp. NBC_01638. The sequence goes on along the minus strand of NZ_CP109273.1, from coordinate 1,088,607 downwards.
GCTGGGGCGATACGGACGCGCCTTGTGGGAGCTACTTCACTCCATTGCGTGCCAGCGGATACCACAGACTGGGAAACGCATACGGCGCGAGGTGGCACCGGTTACCCAGTGTCACCTCGCGCCGTCGATGCCCCAACCTGACGTCTCGGGTCAGCCGGCGGACTCCGCCGGCACCCGCTCCGAACCGCCCTCGGTCTTCTTTGCCTCCGGCTTGGCCGCCGGTGCGGCCGCCGCCGGCATGCCCGGAACGATGCCGGCGAGCCCGGAAAGCATCTGGCCCAGCTGCGAGGTGACCGCGTCCTTCTGACGGGTGAGGTCGTCGACCTCGCGGCGGGCGGCCTGCGTGGTCAACTCGGCCTCGGTGCGGGCCTCGGTGAGCAGGCGCTGCGACTCGGCCTTCGCCTCGTTGAGCGTCTTCTCGGAGTGTGCCTTGGCCTTGTCGACCGTCTCGGCGGCGTTGCGCTCCGACTCGACCCGCCGAGCCTCGGCGCGCTGCTCGATCTCCTTGGCCCGCTCCTGCGCGGCCCGCGCACGCTGCTCGGCCTCGCTCACCATCTTCTGGGTCTGCGAGACCTGGGCGGCGTGCCGCTCGGATTCCTCACGCTCGGACTTCTCGCGGCGCTCGGCCAGCTGGAGCTCCAGAGCCTGGAGGTCCTTGTCGCGCTTGTCCCGTGCGTCGGTCAGCAGCTTGGTCGCCTCGGCGCGCTTCTCCTCGGCCTCGCGGGCGGCCTTTGCCCGCTGCTGGGTGATCTCCCGCTCGGCGGTGGCCCGGAGGGTGGCGACCTCCCGCTCGACGGTCGACTTCAGCTCGGCCACCTCGTGCGCGGTGACGGTACGCAGCTGCTTGGTCTCGCGGTCGGCGTCCGCGCGCAGCGTGTCCGCCTCACGGCGGGCCTGCACCCGGACCTCGGCGGCCTCGCGCTCGGCAACCGTGCGCAGATTGCCCGCCTCGCGCTCGGCGCTGGCCTTCATGGCCGCGGCCTCGGCACGTGCCTTGTCGGTGATCTCGCGAGCCTCGAGGCGGGCGGCGGAGAGGATGCCCTCCGACTCGCGCTTCGCCTCGTTGCGGTGGTCGTTGGCCTGCTCCTCGGCGAGCCGGAGGATCTGCTCGACGCGGGTGCCGAGCCCGGAGAGGGTGGGCCGGCTGTTCTCTTCGAGCTGCTTGTTCGTGTCGGTGAGCTTCTGCTCCAGCGCACTCATGCGCTGTTCGGCTTGGCGGAGCCGACGCTGGGCGTCGTTCATCCGCTGCTCGGCCTCGGCACGGGCCTGCTCGGACTGGGTCAGCGCGGCGGTCATCCGGCCGAGGAAGTCGTCGACCTGGTGAGTGTTGTATCCGCGCAGGCCGACGGTGAAATCTGGCTGCGAGTTCGCGTTATCGAAGAACGCGAGAGGGGAGGACGGCTGCTGGGGCATTGGGACATACTGGCAGACGCCCCAGGGTGCTTCGCAAGAGCGGTGCGAAGCTTTCGTGTGGTCTTTACATGGTCAGCTGCCGTCATCGGCGGCGCGGGACCAATCGGCGATCTTGGCAGGTCCCGGGCAGGTCGGACGCCACGGAGAGTGACGCGGAAAAGGGCCCCGGGAGGTTACCCCGAGGCCCTTTGTTCGATCCGTGCGGGTTTCCGCTAATGGGGCGGAAGAACAATGGCCGAGCACCGCATTGGCCACCCAGCGTTCAACCGTCCGTCCGGCGGTGCCGGTCAGTGCCCCCGGAACCGGTTGATCGCGTCCTCGTGCCGGGCCCGCAACTCCCCGTCGCGTACGCCCAGCCCGTCGATGGGTGCGAGGCAGCGCACCCCGACCTTGCCCTGGTGGGCGTTGCGGTGCACCTCGTACGCCGCCTGGCCGGTCTGCTCCAGCGGGTACGTGCGGGACACCGTCGGGTGCACCTTGCCGAGCGCGACCAGGCGGTTGGCCTGCCACGCCTCGTGGTAGTTGGCGAAGTGGCTGCCGACGATCCGCTTGAGGTGCATCCACAGGTAGCGGTTGTCGTACTGGTGCAGAAAGCCGCTCGTGGATGCGCAGGTGACGATGGTCCCACCGCGCCGGGCCACGTAGACGCTGGCGCCGAACGTCTCCCGACCGGGGTGCTCGAAGACGATGTCCGGGTCCTCGCCACCGGTCAGCTCGCGGATCCGCTCACCCAGGCGCTTCCACTCCTCCGGGTCCTGGGTCTCCTCGTCCTTCCAGAAGCGGAAGCGCTCGGCCGCCCGGTCGATGACCAGCTCGGCGCCCATCTTGCGGCACAACTCGGCCTTCTCCGGCGACGAGACGACGCAGACCGGGATCGCGCCGCCGTTGAGCGCCATCTGGGTGGCGTACCCGCCGAGGCCACCGGAGGCACCCCAGATCAACACCACGTCGCCCTGCTTCATGTTGGCCCCGTGGTGCGAGACGAGCTGCCGGTACGCGGTGGAGTTGACCAGCCCAGGGCTGGCCGCCTCCTCCCAGCTCAGGTGCCGCGGCTTGGGCATCAGCTGGTTGGCCTTGACCACAGCCATCTCGGCGAGCCCGCCGAAGTTGGTCTCGAAGCCCCAGATCCGCTGCTGCGGGTCGAGCATGGTGTCGTCGTGCCCGGCCGCGTCCTCCAACTCGACGGAGAGGCAGTGCGCGACCACCTCGTCGCCGGGTGCCCACCGGGTCACCCCGGGGCCGGTGCGCAGCACCACGCCCGCCGCGTCCGAGCCGACCACGTGGTACGGCAGGTCGTGTCGGCGGGTCAGCTCGGAGACCCGGCCGTAGCGCTCGAGGAACCTGAAGGTGGGCAGCGGCTCGAAGATGCTGGTCCACACCGTGTTGTAGTTGATCGCGCTCGCCATCACCGCGACCAACGCCTCGCCCGGCGCCAGTTCCGGCGTCGGCACCTCCTGCACGTGCAGCGCCTTGCGGGGGTCCTTGTCCCGGGTGGCCATGCCGTCGAACATCCGGGCCTCTTCGGCGCGGACCACCACACCCCGGTAGCTCTTCGGTACGGGCAGCCCGGCGACGCCGGCGAGCTCGCGGTCCGGATCGTTCGATTCCTCCGCCGCCATGATCGCTTCGAGGATGTCCTGCACGGTGACCTCCGGTTCGTCCGCACCCGCACGGGCCCGGGTGCTGCCATCGTCGGCGCCGGTTGGGCACGACCGCCATGTCGGCATTCGACATACCTGGCACCGTCGCGCTCCGGTGGAGCCGGACGTTACTGAACGGTAGCTAGGCCGGGAAGTCCTCTGTGAAAAACTGCATCGACCGATGCGTGAAGGTGTCCGACCACCCCGCCAACCGCGCACTGGCGTGCGCGCGAACGGACTTCAGGGGGCGGTGCCAACAACTTCAGGGATGTAGGTGCCTGCGCCGCGCCTGAGGCCACTACATCCCTGAAGTTGTGCGGATCTGACGTCGGGGCCCGGCGCGTTCTTCGCCCGGGGTCGGGGCGAGCGCGCGCGGGCCGATCAGTGGGTGGCGGCGGGCTCGACGAGTTCGACGAGGACTCCGCCGGCGTCCTTCGGGTGCACGAAGTTGATTCGCGAGTCCGCGGTGCCGCGTCGCGGTGCGTCGAAGAGCAGCCGCATCCCCCGCGCGCGCAGCGCCGCACAGGCCGCGTCGATGTCCACCACGGTGTACGCGACCTGCTGCACGCCCGGCCCGTTACGGTCCAGGAATTTGGCGATCGTCGACTCCGGGGTGAGCGGGGCGAGCAGCTGCACACAGCCGCCCTCGGTGGTCGGCCCGACAGAGAGCATCGCTTCCCGGACGCCCTGCTCGGCGTTGGTCTCGATGTGTACGCAGCGCATCCCGAACGTTCGCTGGTAGAAGTCGATCGCGGCGTCCAGGTCGGCCACGGCGATCCCGACGTGGTCAATCTTGCGGAGCCCGATGTCTGTGACGTAGTCCGCACCGGGCTCGGCGGGGGAGTTCTCAGCCATGGCGCTAGTCTGACCGAACAATCGTTAAGGCGATACAGCTCGGCACCCTCTCGGAGGCAGGCATGGCTTCGGTGATCGTCAGCGGCGCGCGGACCCCGATGGGCCGGCTGCTGGGCAACCTCAAGGAACTTCCGGCCACGAAGCTCGGCGGGATCGCCATCAAGGCGGCGCTGGAGCGTGCCGGCGTCAGCCCGGACCAGGTCCAGTACGTGATCATGGGGCAGGTGCTGCAGGCCGGCACCGGTCAGATCCCGGCGCGGCAGGCGGCGGTCGAGGCCGGCGTGCCGATGTCCGTGCCGGCGCTGACCATCAACAAGGTCTGCCTCTCCGGCCTGGACGCCATCGCCCTGGCCGACCAGCTGATCCGTGCCGGCGAGTTCGACATCGTGGTGGCCGGCGGCATGGAGTCGATGACCAACGCCCCGCACCTGCTGATGGGCCAGCGCACCGGCTACAAGTACGGCGACGTGGTGGTCAAGGACCACATGGCGCACGACGGGCTCAGCGACGCCTGGGACTGCTGCTCGATGGGCGAGTCGACCGAGCGGCTCGGCACCAAGCACGGCATCTCCCGCACGGAGCAGGACGCGTTCGCCGCGGCCAGCCACCAGCGGGCCGCCGCCGCGCAGAAGAACGGTCACTTCGCCGACGAGATCGCCCCGGTGGTGATCCCGCAGCGCAAGGGTGACCCGCTGGTGATCAGCGAGGACGAGGGCATTCGCCCGGACACCACCGTCGAGTCGCTGGCCAAGCTGCGCCCCGCCTTCGCCAAGGACGGCACCATCACCGCCGGCAGCTCGTCGCCGATCTCCGACGGCGCCGCCGCGGTGCTCGTCATGAGCAAGGCCAAGGCCAAGGAGCTGGGTCTGACCTGGCTGGCGGAGATCGGTGCGCACGGCAACGTGGCGGGCCCGGACAACTCCCTGCACTCGCAGCCGTCCAACGCGATCAACCACGCCCTGAAGAAGGGCGGCCTGAGCGTCGCGGACCTGGACCTCATCGAGATCAACGAGGCGTTCGCCCAGGTCGGTGTGCAGTCCACCCGTGACCTCGGCATCAGCCCGGACAAGGTCAACGTCAACGGCGGCGCGATCGCGCTGGGCCACCCGATCGGCATGTCCGGCGCGCGTCTCGTCCTCACCCTCGCCCTGGAGCTGAAGCGGCGCGGCGGCGGCACCGGCGCGGCGGCGCTCTGCGGTGGCGGTGGCCAGGGCGACGCGCTGATCATCCACGTTCCGGGGAATGCAGCGGTCAATCAGTGAGCGCGAGGAGCGAGCCGATCTTGCGAGCCCCACAGTCGCGAACAGACACGGCGCAGTGAGCGAAGCGGCTGAGCACGTTCCGGCAGCAGGCACCACGTCGGTGCGCCGCAGCCGGGACGTACCGTTGTTGGTCGAGCGGGCCCGCACGGGTGACCCCCGCGCGGTGGCCCGGCTGATCACGTTGGTGGAGAACGGCGACGCGTTGCTGCCGGCGATCGCCGCCGCGCTGGCGCCCTACGCCGGGCAGGCCCAGGTCGTCGGGCTGACCGGTTCGCCCGGGGTGGGCAAGTCGACCACCACGAACGAGCTGGTCCGCGCACTGCGGGCGCGTGGGCACCGGGTCGGCGTGCTGGCGGTCGACCCGTCCAGCCCGTTCACCGGCGGCGCCATCCTCGGCGACCGGGTGCGGATGCAGGACCACGCCACCGATCCGGGCGTCTACATCCGGTCCATGTCCAGCCGGGGGCACCTCGGCGGGCTGGCGGCGGCGACGCCGCAGGCGGTCCGGGTGCTGGAGGGCGCCGGCTGCGACGTGGTGCTGGTGGAGACGGTCGGCGTCGGGCAGGCCGAGGTGGAGGTCGCCTCGCTGGCCGACACCACGCTGGTGCTGCTCGCCCCCGGCATGGGCGACGCGATCCAGGCGGTCAAGGCCGGCATCCTGGAGATCGCCGACGTGTTCGTGGTCAACAAGGCCGACCGGGACGGCGTCGACGCCACGGTCCGCGACATCCAGGGCATGATCGCCCTCGGTGAGCGTGGCCCGGGGCAGTGGCGGCCCCAGGTGGTCCGCTCGGTCGCCTCGCGGGGCGAGGGCATCGACGACATCGCCGCGGCGATCGACAAGCACCGGGGCTGGCTGGTCGAGCACGGCGAGCTACGCCGCCGCCAGGAGGCGCGGGCCGCCGCCGAGATCGAGGCCATCGCGCTCGGCGTGCTCCGCGCCCGGATCGGTTCACTGCGCGACGGTACGCAGTTGTCCACACTCGCCGCCCAGGTGGCCGAGGGCGCGAACGACCCGTACACGGCGGCGGACGAGTTGCTCTCCCAGCTCGCCCGGTGACCCGGGCGGCGCCGGCCGGCGGGGCCGGCGCCGACGATCGGCGACAGCCCCGCGTCCGCGGGTCTAGCCGCAGTGTCCCCAGGGGCTGGTCCAGTAGGTGCCGCGGCTGAGGCCGCCGAACCGGACGCACTGTCCGCCGCTGTCGGCTCGGATCGGCCCCGCGTAGTACCTGTAGCGGTCCTCGTCGATGCCGCCGCGGCCGTCCTCGATGTAAAGGTACGCACCGATTTTGGTCAGCGTGCCCCGGTCTGCGGTCTTGATGGTGACCACACAGTTCCAGCCACCACCGCTGGAATTGTAGAGCAGGTACGCGGTCGCGCCGGGTAGCCCGTGACTGTTGATGACGTAGTACCCGGAGCCGCACAGGGCGCTGGGCGACTCGGCTGCCTGAGCCGGCGTTGCCGCCCCGAGTAGAGCGCCGACCGACAGGGTGACCGCCGTGGCGAAACTCAACAACTTTCTGCGCATCAAGCAGACCTCACTCGTGTCGCGAAAAAATGTCCATCCTGGACTTTCCAAGATCGACAGCCTAAGAGCGACCGGCGATAGGTCAAGATCTGGACAGGTAGGCATCCCGGGGTAGCAAGCAGGCACGGGTCCATCGATCATCGGAGTTCTCTACGCTCAGTGATCGACGGGAGTCCCGTGCCTGCCCTGCCATCATCGTTGCTCGAACCTGTCTGGGTCCAGTTCGACGCGTTGTGCGGTGAGCAACCTGAGTTCGACCCGACGCACCCGCTGGGCTGCCACCGGCGCCGGATTCGGCCGGGTCGTGTTCGAGCACGTCATCGCCGCGCTGGTGCACGGCTCCGGCTACGAACGTGTCGCGTCGGACCGGTGCTCGGATCGCACCATCCGCCGGCGTCTGCAGCTGTGGGCCGAAGCCGGCCTGGGTGAGCGGCTGCATGAGCTGACTCTGGACGCCTACGACCGCATGATCGGCCTGGAGTTGGACGATGTCAGCGTCGACGGAGCGATCACGAAAGCACCGTGTGGCGGCGAGCGGGCCGGTCGTTCCCCGGTCGACCGTGGCAAGGGCGGCATGAAACGCTCGACCGGCGTGGAAAGCAACGGGATCCCGCTCGGGTTGACCGGCACGACGAATCCGTCAACTCATCCGCCGTGCCCGCACGCTCTACCGCTGGGATACCCGGCCCACCACCCGCCGGCTCAAGTGACACCTATTGCCGGTCGCTCTAAATGGCCCGAAGACCGCGTGCGCACGGGACTCCCCGGGTACGGCGCGACAACCGCCGCGCTTCGGTCGCCTGGAAGCGAAGGTCGCTCCGGTTTTAGTACGCTCGCAGCGCATGGCCGGAAGCGAGGCTTCCGCAAAGCGGGCTGACGCGCCGGTCGGTCCACATGCGTCGGGACCAGGGGAGATGTGATCATGACGGACGCGTTGGAGAACGCCGGTGGAGTGCAACCCGCGACGAGCGCTGCCCGGGGCGGCACGTCGGTTTCCGACGAGGTGGTGGAGAAGATCGCCGGTGCCGCCGCTCGTTCGGTGCCCGGCGTCGCCGATCTCGGCGGTGATGTGGCCCGGTTCTTCAACAACTTCCTGGACAAGGTCGGCCTGGACGAGGTGGGCGATGCCCGCCGAGGCGTCTCGGCCGACGTGAGCGGCACCTCGGCGGTCATCAACGTGGTCCTGGTGATCGACTCCGGTCAGGTCGTAGCCGACGTGACCGAGGCGGTGCGGACCGCGGTGATCGAGGCGGTGGAGAAGTACGGCCTGACGGTCACCCAGGTCAACATCACGGTGGACGACATCGAGCTGAACCAGCCGGGAGTAGCCGGAGCCTGAGGCGTAGGCGTCCGACGGCGCAACAGTTGTCGGACCGTCCGGCTATCGGCCGGTTCCCGACGACGCCCGCGTCGACCGTTCACCAGGGACGTCCCCGGCGACAGTCGTCCTTGTAGGCTCGCACCGTCACGGCGGTGGAAGTCGGGCGGGTGTCCCGGCGCGGTGGCGCGAGAAGCAGGGGAGCGGCTGTGGACCACGAGGCGACGCAGGAGCTGACCATGGCGTCGGCAGCGGTCGGCGGGACGACGCAGGTCTCCGACGAGGTGGTCGAGAAGATCGCAGTCTCGGCGGCCCGCGCGGTGCCGGGCGTGGTGGAGTTGGGCGGGGACGTGGCCCGGTTCGTCAACGCGGTCCTCGACCGGGTCGGGTTGGACCAGGTCGGCGACGACCGGCGGGGTTGCTCGGCCCACGTGACCGGCGACGCGGCCGTGGTCAACCTGGTGTTGGTGATTCAGGGCGGTCGGCCGGTGCCGGAGATCACCCGTGAGGTGCGAGCCCGGGTAACCGAGGCGGTCGAGGCGCACGGGCTGCGGGTCGACGAGGTCAACATCCGGGTCGACGACGTGGCGATGGGCGGGCCGACGGCATAGACACGCTGGGCGGTGTGGGGCCTGATCCGGCCAGGCTCTCGTGAGGGCTATTGGGGCTCTGGCCGGGTCAGCTCGACCTCGTCGCCCGCCAGAATCTCTACCTCTCCGCTTCGGTCGTGGACTTCGAGGACCGGTACGCCCTCGTCAAGCTGCATGTTTCGGCGCTCGGTGCTGGTCGGCATTCGGGCGATGACCCGTGCGCCGGTCGCCAGCTCGACCGTCGTTCGTTGTGGCACGTCCCGGACTCGGGTTCCTGCGGGGCGGGTGGTGGTGACCAGCCCTTCGGACCGCAGGAGCGAGATCGCCATGCGGACAGCGTCGCGGCCGATTTGGTGCTCCTGGCTCAAGCGCGTCTCGCTGCCGACGCTCGACCCCGCAGGCAGGTCCCCCGACTCGATCTGCTGACGAAGCAGGTCGGCGAGCTGGATGTAGACCGGCGTGTGTGAGCGGGGATCGATGGTCATGCCACAAGCCTTGTGCCTTCATGGTAGAGATCCATCAAGGCTTTATTGCAATGATGGATTGTTGCTACGTTGCCTCTTTGCTATGGTCGCCCATAGCGGTGCGTGCTTGTGGGGTCACGGAGACATCTGCCCCTGGTGTGCGCCTGCTGGTTGAGCTGCCCCGCTGTCGTACTGCTGATCTGAGCTGCGGTCGTGGGGCGGGGTGGGCCCACCCCTTCCATTTCCCCTGCGACAGAGAGGCAGGTCTTCGTCGTGCGTCTGAGTTTCCGGCGAAGCGGTCGACCCGAGCGGACCACGCACCCCAGCCAACCGAGCTACTACCGCTCGGCGACCTACCTCCCGCTGTTCCCGTGGCAGGTGCGCGAGCGGCGGTTCCGGCCCATCCCATTCGCCCGCCGCGGCCTGGACCCGGATGAGGTGTACGCGTTCCTGGACCGGGTCGCCGGTGACCTGTCCGCACTGCATGCCGCGCTCGGCGACAGCCGCCAGGAGACCGCTCGGATCAAGGACGCGCTACGCCAGTGGCAGTCCGACCAGGTGCGGCCGGTCAACGCGGGCCGGTACCGCTGATGGCCGGCCGGGAACGCTTCGTCATTCACCTGCCGGTGGTCGCCGCCGATCTGGTCGTCGCCGTGCGCCTGGCCCGGGTGGTGGCCCGGTGGGCCAGTGTGCTCGCCCAGGCCGATCCCGGCGAGACCACCGTCTCGGTCGAGGACAACCAGTGCGTACGCCATCGGGTCTTCTGCGACCGGCGGCTGGCTGGCGGTCGGCGCTGCCTGCTCCGGGCCGACCACGACGGCCACTGCACCCGGCGGCTGATCCGGTGACCATCGAGCCCTCGCCGGCGCTGGCCGATCCCGTGCCGCTGATCGTGCGTCTCGCCCGGCACTTCCCGGGGGAGCAGGTGGGGCGGGTCCACGCCCTCGGCCTGCAGCCGGCCTGAATCCGCCGTTACCCGTCGGTACGACAGGACTTAGCGATCGTTCAGGTGAGGGCCTTACACTCGACGTGCAGTCGAGGACCCGAGGAGGAGCCCTGCTCATGGACGCCGACGAGATCGACGCCGGACGGGCACGCTGGCAGGCCCGGTACGACGCCGCGCGCAAGCGGGACGCGGACTTCACCACGCTCTCCGGGATGCCGGTCGAGCCGGTCTACGGGCCGCCGGAGGGTGCCACCTATCCGGGCTTCGAACGGATCGGCTGGCCGGGCGAATACCCGTACACCCGGGGTCTGCATCCGACCGGCTACCGCGGGCGGACCTGGACCATCCGGCAGTTCGCCGGCTTCGGTAACGCCCAGCAGACCAACGAGCGCTACAAGATGATCCTCGGCGCCGGCGGCGGTGGCCTCTCGGTCGCGTTCGACATGCCGACGCTGATGGGCCGCGACTCGGACGACCCGCAGGCGCTCGGCGAGGTCGGTCACTGCGGCGTCGCCATCGACACCGCCACCGACATGCAGGCGCTCTTCGACGGCATCGACCTGGCCGGCGTCACCACCTCGATGACCATCTCCGGCCCCGCCGTGCCGGTGTTCTGCATGTACCTGGTCGCCGCCGAGCGGCAGGGCGCCGACCTGTCCAAGCTGGACGGCACCCTGCAGACCGACATCTTCAAGGAGTACATCGCGCAGAAGGAGTGGCTCTTCGACCCGGAGCCGCACCTGCGTCTGATCGGCGACCTGATGGAATACTGCGCCGCCGAGATCCCGCGCTACAAGCCGCTGTCGGTTTCCGGCTACCACATCCGCGAGGCCGGCTCGACTGCCGCGCAGGAGTTGGCGTACACCCTGGCCGACGGTTTCGGCTATGTGGAGCTGGGCCTGTCGCGTGGCCTGGACGTCAACGTCTTCGCGCCGGGGCTGAGCTTCTTCTTCGACTCGCACCTCGACTTCTTCGAGGAGATCGCCAAGTTCCGCGCCGCCCGTCGGATCTGGGCCCGCTGGTTGCGCGACGTCTACGGCGCGACCAGCGAGAAGGCCCTGTGGCTGCGGTTCCACACGCAGACCGCCGGAGTGTCGCTGACCGCGCAGCAGCCGGTCAACAACGTCGTACGGACCGCCGTCGAGGCCCTGGCAGCGGTGCTCGGTGGGACCAACTCGTTGCACACCAACGCGCTGGACGAGACCCTGGCACTGCCCACCGACGAGTCCGCCGAGATCGCCCTGCGTACCCAGCAGGTGCTGATGGAGGAGACCGGGGTGATCAACGTGGCCGACCCACTCGGCGGCTCCTGGTATGTCGAGGCGTTGACCGACAAGATCGAGGCCGAGGCGGAGGAGATCTTCGCCCGGATCCGGCAGCTCGGCGGGGACGGGCCGCACCAGATCGGCCCGATGACCTCGGGCATTCTGCGTGGCATCGAGGACGGTTGGTTCACCGGGCACATCGCCGAGTCGGCCTTCGTCTACCAGCAGGCCCTCGAAAAGGGTGACAAAAAGATCGTCGGGGTCAACTGCCACGCCGGCACGGTCACCAAGGAGCTGGAGATTCTGCGCATCTCGCACGAGGTGGAGCTGGAGCAGCGCCGGGTGCTCGCCGAGCGCAAGGGTGCCCGGGACGAGTCAGCGGTCCGCGCGGCGGTGACCCGGATGGTCGACGCCAGCCGTACCGACGAGAACATGATCCCCGCCATGCTGGACGCGGTCCGCGCCGAAGCGACCCTGGGCGAGATCTGCGACGCGCTCCGCGCCGAATGGGGCACCTACCGCGAACCCGCCCGCTTCTGACCCCACCCCACCCCGCGATCTTGCACTTGCTGTCCCGACAGGCGGGGCGAATGCCGCGTTTCGGCGGCAGGAAGTGCAAGATCGCGCGGGTCTGGGGCGGGTCTGGGGTTGGGGTGGGATTGCGGCGTGAGAGTTGCAACGTCGGGGTTGCGGGTGAGCAGAGATCGGGGGCTCACGTGCGAGACTAGGTAACCATGAGCGACCCACGGATCACCTCGTCGATCTTTACCCGCGGCGCGGTCGACCTCAGCACGCTGCGTGGCCCCGCACCAGCAAGTACCCGCCCCGGCACGCCCCCGCAGGGCGGCCCGTCCAACGGCGTTCCCGGCGCGCCCACCACCGGCGGTGACACCGCCATCGTGGACGTCACCGAGGCGACCATCCAGTCCGACGTGCTCGAACGCTCGATGGCCACGCCGGTCGTCGTGTTCTTCGGCGCGGCCGGCTTCCCGGAAAGCGACGAGTTCGCCCCGGTGCTGGAGCGGCTGAACGCCGAGGGCGGCGGCGCCTGGGTGCTGGCCCGGGTCGACGTGCAGGAAAATCCCCGAATCGCCCAGATGTTCCGGGTCCAGGGCATCCCGATGGTCTACGCGGTCGTCGGCGGTCAGCCGGTCGACGCCTTCTCCGGGGTGGTGCCCGAGGCGCAGCTGCGGCAGTGGATCCAGGCCGTGCTCAAGGCCGGCGGCGTGTCCGTCGCCGAGCCGGAGGACCCCCGCCTCGACGAGGCCGACGACGCGCTGATGAGCGGCGACCTGGACGCCGCCGAGCAGGCGTACCGGAAGATCCTGGCCGACGCACCAGCGGACGCCGCGGCCACGGCGGGGCTGGCCCAGGTGGGGGTGGCCCGCCGGGTGGCCGGCGCCGACCCTGCCGCCGCGCTGGCCGCTGCCGAGAGCACCCCCGACGACGTGGCCGCCCAGTTGTTGGCCGCCGACATCGAGGTGCTCAGCGGCCTGGCCGAGCAGGCGTACGCCCGGCTCGTCGGTCTGGTCCGGCGCACCGCCGGAGAGGACCGCGAGACGGTCCGTCAGCACCTGGTCTCGCTCTTCTCCATCGCCGGCCCGGACGATCCGGCGGTCGCCTCGGCGCGCCGGGCACTGGCCAGCGCCCTGTTCTGAGTTCGTAGCACGCCAGCGCGGGCCGGCGTTCCGGCCGGCCCGCCCGACCACCGAGGACGGGAGCTCATGATGCGCCGGATCGCCGTCCTCGACGCGCCGACAAATCTCGGTCTGCGGCCGCCGACGTCCACGTCGGTCCCCGGTTGCGCCAAGGCACCCGGCGCGCTGCGCGACCACGACCTGCTGGCCCGGCTGCGCGCCCGCGACGCGGGCTGCGTCACCCCGGCCCGGTATGACCCGGGCGACTGGCGCCCCGGCGACGGGGTGTGCCACGCCCGGGAGATCGCCGACTACTCGCTGGCCCTCGCCGAACGGATCGGCTCCATCATCGACCGGGGCGAGTTTCCGGTGGTGCTGGGCGGGGACTGCTCCGTGCTGCTCGGCTCGGCGTTGGCCATGCACCGCCTCGGTGAGGCCGTCGGCGGGCGGATCGGGCTGGTCTTCGTCGACGGGCACTCCGACTTCCGGCACCCCGGCAACGCCTCCTACGTCGGCGCGGCCGCCGGTGAGGACCTGGCCCTCGTCACCGGGCGCGGGCAGGCCGACCTGGCCGCGTTGGAGGGGCGCCGGCCCTACTTCCGCGACATCGACGTGGTGGTGCTCGGCATCCGTGCACAGGACGAGTACCGGCTCGACCTCCAGGCCGCCGGGATCACCACCCGACCGGTGCCGGCGCTGCGTGCCGAAGGCGCCGCCCGGACGGCCCAGTGGGCGCACGAGCAGCTCGCCGACTGCGCGGGCTACTGGGTGCACATCGACGTGGACGTGCTCGACCCCGCGGTGATGCCCGCCGTGGACGCCCCCGACCCGGGCGGGATCGCCTTCGCCGAGCTGGAGATCCTGCTCGCCGGGCTGGTCGACACCCCGCACTGCCTCGGCGTGGAGTTGACCGTCTTCGACCCCGACTACGACCCGGACGGCTCGTACGCGGCCGAGATCGTCAACACCGTGGTCGCCGGCCTCGCCCCGGTCACCGCCCCGGAAGCGGTGCCGTCCCGGCTGCTGTCGGCCCGGCCGACCCCCGGCCCGCGGCGCGGTAACGGCCGGACCACGGCCGCCAGCGAGCGACTCAACGGCCCGCGCACCGCGCCCAGCGGCAAGTCTGAGTACGCTCCGCCCGACTTCTCCGTCGATGCCGGTTCGGCGGCCGACGACGAGCCGCCCGGCGTGCGTGCCGGAGAGCTGACCAGTGTGCGTGCGGGAGAGCCGTCTGGCTTGCGCGCCGTCGGGCCGTCGGGCGTGCGCCCGGAAGAGCCGTCGGGCGTGGGTGCGGAGGCACTGTCGGGCGTGGGTGCGGCCGAGCGGGAGCCGGTGGGACCACCCGCGTCGGCGGGCCCAGGCCTGCTGCGGCGACCGTCGCCGCCGGTGCCAGACGCCGCCGACCACCCCAACGCCGACACAGCCTGATCCACCGTCCCACCCACCCAGCCACAGGCCGTCCCACCCGTGCGCGGGCATGATCGACACGGCATTGGCGATATCGGGGCATCCGGTTGACGGGATACCCCGATATCAATGAGCTGGAGTGGATCAACGTGGGAGCGATGGGCGGGGAGTCATGTCCGGCGCCTGAGCGGCGCTGGTGGTCAGGGGGCCGGGAGGGCGCGGAGGAAGCGCTCGGCGATCGGGACGGCTGAGGCCGTGCTGGCGCCGCCCTTCTCCACGAAGACGGCGAACGCCACGTCGCCCCGCCAACCGACGAACCAGGCGTGGGTGTTCGCCGGGTTGTTGTCGTACTCGGCGGTGCCGGTCTTGCCGTAGACCTCGCCGGGCACATCCTTGAGCGCGCTGCCGGTGCCGGCGGTGACCACCTCGCGCATCATCGTGCGCAGCGCCGCGACGGATTCCGGCTTCAGCTGCTCACCCGCCGGGGTTGGCTTGGCCGGCGCCGGGTCGATCAGCAGCTTCGGCTGCTCGAAGTGGCCTCGGGCGACGGCGGCGGTGGCACCGGCCATGGCCAGCGGGCTGACCAGCGTCATGCCCTGGCCGAACGACGCCGCGGCCTGCTCGGCCAGGCTGCCGCCCGTCGACACCTTGCCGGTGAAGACGTCGGTGCCGAGGTCCCATTGACCCTCCAGGCCCAGCGAGCGGCCGGCGGCGGCCAGCCCGTCGTCGCCGAGCTTCGGGGCCAGCGCGGCGAACGCCGTGTTGCAGGACTTGGCGAAGTTGGTGCGGAACGGCACCGACCCCAGCTCGAAGTTGTCCGAGTTCTTGAAGGACCGGCCGTCCACGGTGAAGGTCTTCTTGCAGTCCACCGGCCCGTCCAGAGTGACCGCGCCCCGGTCCAGCAGGCCCAGCGTGCTGACCATCTTGAAGGTGGAGCCCGGAGGCACCTGGGCGTCGAAGGCCAGATTTTCCCCGGCCGGCCCGGGGCCGTTCGCCGCGGCGAGCACGGCGCCGTCGCTGATCCGGAGCGCCACCAAAGCCGATCGGCGCGGCTCGGCGCGCAGCGCCCCGTCGGCCGCGTTCTGGACGGCGACGTCCAGCGTGGTCTTCAGCGCCTGCCCGGGCTGCGGCTCCCGGCGGAACAACTCGGTGCCGGTGGATTCCAGCTTGCCGCCCTCGGCGGGACGCTCGACCACCACGGTCAGCCCGGGGCCGCCGCGCAGCCGCTCGTCGTAGCGGCCCTGCAGCCCGCCGTGCCCGACCAGGTCGCCGACGACGTACCGGTCGGGGTGCGCGGTAAGGTCGTCGGCCTGTGCCGGGTCGACTGTGCCGAGCACCGCCCGGGCGAACTCCCGGGTCGGTGCCAGGTCGACCTTGTCGGAGATGAACTTGGTGCCGGGCAGTTCGTAGATCCGGGGCTTGATCTGCAGGTACGCCTCCTCGCGGAGCGACACCACCTCGACGAAGGCGCCCGGGTCGGCCTTGGCCACCCGCTCGGGCAGGTCGGCCAGGTCGACGGCGGGGACCAGCGCCGGACGGATCGCCTTGAACGCCGCGTCGAGGTCCTTGACCAGCTTCTTGAGATCGGCGACACCGTTGGGCTGCACGCCCACCCGGACCACCGGGCGGGGAGTCACGATCGGTTTCCCAGCGGCGTCCAGCACACCGGCCCGGGTGCTGGCGTCGCGGCGCAGCCCCAACCGGTCGCCCTTGGTGAGCTGCTCGTGCAGCACCCTCGGCTCCCAGATCACCTGCCACTGGTCGCCGTCGCCCTGAGCGAGACGTACCTGCCGGTCGTACGCCCAACGGGTCTGACCGGGCAGGTTCCACTCCACCTGGACGGTCGCGGTCGCGATGTCCGCCTCGACCTTCGGCTCGCCGCGACGCGTCAGCGTGGGCGGGGTGGCCGCCAGCTCACCGGAGAGTTCCTTGATCTCGCGAGTCACCTCGGTCGACGGCAGCTTGGTGCCGGTCGGGTCGATCAGGCCGACCGCCTGGAGGTCGCCGCTACGCCAACCGGTGAGGAAGGCGTCGACGGTGCGCTGCGGCCCGTCGTCTCCCGAACAGCCGACCAGAACGCCGGCCGTCAGCAGCGCCGTGCTGAGGGCCGCAACCAGCCGGCGGGCGGGAATCGGCCGGTGCGGCCGGGGGTACGACAGGGGCATGGAGCTGGTCCTTCCGATTTCAGGCTGCCCCCGCACGGTAGTACGCCAACGGTGTCCGCAGCGTCCCGCAGCGAGTCGGGTGCGCCCAAAGACAGGCCCGCGCCGGTGTGATGAACATCGCGTGGCGGGGTATCCCGCAGTCGGTCAACCTCGGACCCGCAACGGGTGAACGGACAGAGTCCCGATCCGGATGTCTGGTCAGTGGTCCGCCGACAAAGGCGCAGAACGGCAGGGCCTAGGCTGGACGACAGAGTGACCCACAACGCGGTGGGTCGAGGGGAGTGGCACCGATGGACCGGCGTCCGGCGATCAAACCGGAACCCGACCTCCGGCAGGATGACGCCGGCCGGGATGATGACAGCTTCGATTCGGCGACCGACGGGGACGGCTATGGCCGGCTCGACACGGGAGCCACCGGGGTGACCGGGTCGAGCATCGACACCCTCTACGATATGGGCCTGCCCAATGAGGCATTGGCCGACGACGTGGAGGACGCCGAGCTCGACGAACCCGTTCCCAACGCGGAGCGCCTGGTGGCCCAGGCTGTCGCGCTCGCCGGGGACGACCACGACGCGGCGACACTTGTCGGCCGTTTCTGGCGGTTCGCCCCGGATGAGGAACTGGTCGGCTTCACGGCGGAAGAAATGCTCGATGCGGCCCGGGCACACCGGGACCTTGCCCAGCAGCGGGTGCCTGGCGAGTTGAAGCTGCGGATCCATGAACCGCACGCCGACCAGCACCACACCGTCGTCGAGATCGTCACGGACGACATGCCGTTCCTGGTCGATTCAATGACCGCGCTGCTCAACTCGTACCACCTGGATGTGCACCTGCTGGTGCACCCGCTCGTGGTGGTCCGGCGCGAGCCGTTGGGCCGGCTCACCGAGGTCTCCGCGGACGTGGAGCCGGATGACGCGATCGCCGGCGACATCATCGAGAGCTGGATGCGGATCGAGATCGACCCGGTCCGGGACGCGGCCGAGCGGGAGCGGCTGCGCCGCGAGTTGCAGCGGGTGCTCACCGATGTGCGGGAGGCGGTGGAGGACTGGCCGAAGATGCGTCAGCGTGCCCTCGCACTCGCCGACGAGCTGGCCTCGGCCCGCACCTCCGACAACCGCCCACCGGTGCCGGAGAAGGACATCACGGACTCGGTGGAGCTGTTGCGCTGGCTCGCGCAGGACCACTTCACCTTCCTCGGCTACCGCGAGTACCGGCTGGTGGGCGCCCCCGGCGGCGACGCCGCCGACCAGGTCGACGGCAAGGCGTTGGAGGCGGTACTCGGCACCGGTCTGGGCATACTGCGCTCCGATTCGCCGGAGGCCCGGTCGCTGGCGTCGATGACGCCCGAGGCGCACGAGAAGGTGCTGGAGAAGCGCCTGCTCATCATCACCAAGGCCAACTCGCGGGCCACCGTGCACCGCTCGGCGTACCTGGACTACATCGGCTTCAAGATCTTCAACTCCGACGGCGAGGTGATCGGCGAGCGGCGCTTCCTGGGCCTGTTCTCCACGGCCGCCTACCGGACCAGCGTCCGCGAGCTTCCAGTGGTACGCCGCAAGGTGGCCGAGGTGCTGGACCGCTCCGGTTTGAGCCGGCGCAGCCACTCCGGCAAGGATCTGATCCAGATCCTGGAGACCTACCCGCGCGACGAGCTGTTCCAGATCAAGACCGACGACCTTTACCACGCGGTGATCGGTGTGCTGCGGATGGCCGGCCGCCGGCAGCTGCGGGTGTTCCTGCGTCGGGACGCGTACGGGCGGTTCATCTCCTGCCTGATCTACCTGCCCCGGGACCGGTTCACCACGCAGAACCGGCTACGGATGCAGGACATCCTGCTGCGTGAGCTGAACGGTGTCGGGGTGGATTACACCACCCGGGTCACCGAGTCGATGCTGGCTCGGGTGCACTTCATCGTCCGTACCGACCCGACCCGGCCGCCCGGCGACATCGACGCCGACCTGTTGGCCGAGGAGTTGGCCGACGCGACCCGGCTCTGGGACGACGACTACCGGCTGGTGCTGGAGCGCAAGCTCGGCGACGAGCAGGCCAAGCACCTGTTCACCCGGTACGCCGACGCGTTCCCGGAGGGCTACAAGGACGGGCACACGCCGTACGAGGCGATGAAGGACCTGGCGAAGCTGGAGCTGCTGGAGGAGCCCGGCCAGCTGGAAATGCACCTGTTCCGCAAGCAGCTCGCACCCCGGTCCGGCACCCGGGGGCCCGGTGCGGACCTGGCCGAGGCCCTGGACGTCCGGTTCAAGATCTACCGGTACGGCGAACCGATGATGCTCTCCGCCGTGCTGCCGGTGCTGCACTCACTCGGCGTACGGGTGGTCGACGAGCACCCGTACGAGGTGGACCGGATCGACGGTCGGGTCTACCTGTACGACTTCGGCCTGATGCTGCCCGAGGGACATCAGGAGCTGTCCGAGGTGCGCCCGCACGTGGAGAACGCCTTCGCGGCGTCCTGGCGCGGCGAGGCCGAGGTGGACCGGTTCAACGAGCTGGTGCTGCGGGGCGGGCTGACCTGGCGGCAGGTGGTGGTGCTGCGGGCGTACGCGAAGTATCTGCGGCAGGCTGGCACGGTCTTCTCGCAGGACTACATGGAGCAGACCTTCATCGCGTACCCGAAGGTCGCCGCGTTGCTGGTGGAGCTGTTCGAGGCCCGGTTCGCGCCGGGCGAGCTCAGCCCCGAGCAGCGTCAGCAGCGCAGCGGTGAGCTGGTGGAGTCGATCCGGGGTGCGCTGGACGACGTGGCCAGCCTCGATCAGGATCGGATCCTGCGCTCGTACCTGACGGTGATCGAGGCGACCCTGCGGACGAGCTTCTACCAGAAGCGCGCCGACGGGCGACCGAAGGCGTACGTGGCGTTCAAGCTCGACCCACAGACCATCCCGGACCTGCCGGCGCCGCGGCCGAAGTTCGAGATCTTCGTCTACTCGCCCCGGTTCGAGGGTGTGCACCTGCGGTTCGGGCCGGTGGCCCGGGGTGGGTTGCGCTGGTCCGACCGTCGGGAGGACTTCCGTACCGAGGTGCTCGGCCTGGTCAAGGCGCAGATGGTGAAGAACACCGTGATCGTGCCGGTGGGCGCCAAGGGCGGCTTCGTGCTCAAGCAGAAGCCGGGCGACCGGGACGAGGCGGTCGCCTGCTACCAGGAGTTCGTCGGCGCGATGCTGGACGTCACCGACAACATCGTCGGCGGGCAGATCGTGCCGCCCGAGGACGTGGTCCGGCACGACGGCGACGACCCGTACCTGGTGGTGGCGGCGGACAAGGGCACCGCCTCGTTCTCCGACATCGCCAACGAGATTTCCGCGACCCACAACTTCTGGATGGGCGACGCGTTCGCCTCCGGCGGTTCGGCCGGCTATGACCACAAGAAGATGGGCATCACCGCGCGGGGCGCCTGGGAGTCGGTCAAGCGGCACTTCCGGGAGTTGGGCCTGGACACCCAGACCCAGGACTTCACCGTGGTCGGTGTCGGCGACATGTCCGGCGACGTGTTCGGCAACGGCATGCTGCTCTCCGAGCACATCCGGCTGGTGGCCGCCTTCGACCACCGGCACATCTTCCTGGATCCGGAGCCGGACGCGGCCACCTCGCACGCCGAGCGCAAGCGGCTGTTCAACGTGCCCAGATCGTCCTGGGAGGACTACAACCCGGAGCTGATCTCGGCCGGCGGCGGCGTCTTCTCGCGTACCGCCAAGTCCATCCCGATCACCCCGCAGGTGCGGGCGGCGATCGGTCTGGACGACGACGTGACGCAGATGTCGCCACAGGAGCTGATGAAGGCGATCCTCACCGCGCCGGTCGACCTGTTCTGGAACGGCGGCATCGGCACCTACATCAAGGCGTCCACGCAGACCAACGCCGAGGTGGGCGACAAGTCCAACGACGCGATCCGGGTGGACGGGCGCAACCTGCGCTGCCGGGTGGCGGGCGAGGGCGGCAACCTGGGCTGGACCCAGCTCGGCCGGATCGAGTACGCGTTGACCGGCGGCCGGATCTTCTCCGACTTCATCGACAACGCGGCCGGGGTGGACACCTCCGACCACGAGGTGAACATCAAGATCCTGCTGAACACTGCGGTGGCCGACGGGGAGTTGACCACGGCCGACCGGGACGAGCTGCTGGCCGGGATGACCGATGAGGTCGCCGAGCTGGTGTTGCGGGACAACTACGACCAGGCTCGGGCGATCAACAACGCCCAGGCCCAGGCCGCCTCGCTGCTCCCGGTGCACCGGCGGATGATCAGCGAGCTGGAGCGCTCGGGCGCGTTGGACCGGTCGCTGGAGGCGCTGCCGCCGGACGAGGAGCTGGCGGTCCGCAACGAATCCGGGCTGACCGCGCCGGAGTTCGCGGTGCTGCTCGCGTACGTGAAGATCGTCCTGGAGCGGGAGATCCTCACCGAGGGTCTGGCCGATGAGGAGTGGACGACCGAGGTCCTGGTCAACTACTTCCCGACGCCGATGCGCGAACGGTTCGCCGACCGGATGGGCCGGCACCGGCTGCGCCGGGACATCGTCACCACCGTGCTCGTCAACGAGGCGATCAACCGAGGCGGCATCTCGTTCATCTTCCGGGTGGTCGAAGAGACCGCGGCCAGCGCGGCGGACGTGATCCGGGCCTACGTGGTGGTCAGCGAGGTGTTCGGCCTACGCGACCTGTGGGACGCGGTCGAGGCGCTGGACAACAAGGTTGCGCCGGAGCTGCAGACCACCGTCTACCTGGACACCCGCCGGCTGCTCGACCGGGCGGTGCGGTGGCTGGTCTCCAACCGGCGCTCGCCAATCGACGTGCCGGCCGAGATTGCCCGGCTGCGCGACGGGGTCGCTCGGCTGCTGCCAAGGCTCGAGGAGCTGTCCTACGGCAACGAGCGGCAGGGCATCGTCGCGCACATGGACTCGATGACCGAGCGTGGGCTGCCCCGCGAGCTGGCGGAGCGGGCGACCCGGTTGATGTACAGCTTCGGTCTGATGGACGTGGTGGAGACGGCGAACAGCAGCGGACGGGACGTCGGCGAGGTGGCCTCGGTCTACTTCGTGCTGTCCGACCTGTTCCGGGTGGACTCGCTGCTGTCGAAGATCTCCCTGCTGCCGAGGGAGGACCGCTGGCAGACGCTGGCCCGGATGGCGCTGCGGTACGACCTGTACGCCGCGCTGGCCGCGCTCACCGCGGAGGTGCTCGACTCCACTCCGGGCGACCTGCCGCCGCACGAGCGGGTGCAGCAGTGGGAGCAGTCGAACGCCACGTCGATCCACCGCGCCCGGCAGGCGATGGGGGAGTTCGACGAGTCACGGGCGGATCTCGCCGCCCTGTCGGTGCTGCTGCGCCAGATCCGCACCCTGGTGCGGACGTCCGCAGCCGTCTGAGTCAGGTACGCCGGACGCGGTCCGGCCGATCGGGTCACCCCGACCGGCCGGGCCGCGTTCGTACGCCGCGGGTCACGCCACCAGGGTGGCGAAGACGATCACGTTGTCCAGGTAGCTCTTGGCGGCCTTGTCGAACTCGCCGCCGCAGGTGACCACCCGCAGGCTGGGCCGGTCGCTGGGCCCGTACACCAGCTCGTTGGGGAAGGCGGTCTTTGGGTACGACTTCACCGAGTCGACCTTGAAGGTGGCCGCCAGTCCGTCGGTCCGCCGCACGGTGACGGTGTCGCCGGGGGTGAGGGCTCCGAGGTCGAAGAAGACGGCCGGGCCGAGTACCGCCGAGTCCACGTGCCCGACGATCACCGCGTTGCCGGTCTCGCCGGGGCTCGCGCCTGACTCGTACCAACCGGCCTGGTCGGCCTGTTTGAGCGGGGGAACCTGGACGGTGCCGTCCGGGTTGGTGCCCAACGACATGATCGTCGCGTCGACACCGATCCGGGGGATCTCGATGCTGGTCGGTGCCGAACGGGCCATCCCAGCTGGCGCCCCCTGGCCGACCGGCTGCCCGTCGATCGTCAGAGCGTCGTTTGCGGTGGACCCCCCGGTGACCTCGGGACCGGCCTGGGCCAGCGGCTGCGGCGGTCGGGGAGCGGGCGTGGTCTCCAGGGCAACGCCGATCATGCCGGCGCCGATCGTAGCCATGGTGACGACGACGGCCGCGCCGGCGGCACGCCACGGTCTCCCGTGACGGCCGCCGGCCCGTGTCGTCGTCACGTCAGACGAGCGAACCATCGGTCCGCCGACGACGCATCAGCACGATCCCGCCCAGCGCGGCAGCGCCGAGCAGGCTCGCCCCGCCGGTGGCCAGGCCACGGTTGGTGCCGGTGCTGGCGCCACCGTCACCACCGTCGACGCCGCCGTGCGGCAGCACGACGAGCTCGCCCTCGCCGCACGAGCCCTTGAGCTCGTAGCGGCCCGGCTTCGCGTCCTTGTCGACCTTGGCCTCGCCGTAGTAGACGAACTCGCGCTCCTTCTCCCAGCCCTTGTCCGAGCCGCGCTCGTCAAAGTCTTCGTCCTTGGACTCCCGGCCCTTGTCGGAGCCGTACTCGTCGGAGTCGTGGCCCTTGTTCTCCCGGCCCTTGTCGGAGCCGTGCTCGTCCGAGCCGTGGCCCTTGGACTCCCAGTCCTTCTTGCCTTCGTCCTTGGACTCCCAGTCCTTCTTGCCTTCGTCCTTGGACTCCCAGTCCTTCTTGCCTTCGTCCTTGGACTCCCAGTCCTTCTTGCCTTCGTCCTTGGACTCCCAGTCCTTCTTGTCGCGGCTGTCTTCCGCGTCCTGGCCGTGCTCCTCGCCCTTCCAGTCCTTGCTGTCCTCGTCGCCATGGGCGTCGGCGGCAGCGCCGCCACCCTGGCCACCGGGCTGGGCGGCGGGCGGCTGCTCGTCCTTGCCGTTTTCGTCCTTGCCGTGCTCGTCCTTGCCGTTTTCGTCCTTGCCCTCGTGGTCCTTGCCCTTGTCGTCCTTGCCCTTGTCGTCCTTGCCGTGCTCGTCCTTGCCGTTTTCGTCCTTGCCCTCGTGGTCCTTGCCCTTGTCGTCCTTGCCGCGCTCGTCCTTGCCGTTTTCGTCCTTGCCGTTTTCGTCCTTGCCCTCGTGGTCCTTGCCCTCGTGGTCCTTGCCCTTGTCGTCCTTGCCGTGCTCGTCCTTGCCCTTGTCGTGGTCGTAGGAGTCCTCCTCCTCGCGCCACTCGCGGTCCTCGCCCCGGCCTTCGTCGGCCGGCTTGAGCTTGACCTTGCCGGTGACCTTGGACCACACGAACGCGTGCTCCTGCCGATCCGGGCAGATCTCGAGGAGCTTGACCTCGTCGCCGGCCTTGACGACGTGCGGCTTGGCGTAGACCTTGCCGTCGCTGCTGTCGTCGTGGCCGTTGGCGAACGCGATCCCCGGCGCGAACACCAGGAGCGATGCGCCGCCGAGCGCCGCACCCGCAACGACTTTCCCGAGCATCTTCTTAGCCATGACCTGCGTCACTCCATCCCTGTTGTCCTGAGCCCGGTGACAACCGAGCTAAGACCGACGTTAGACGGTTTCATGACCTTTGAAGCGAAAGATTCGCGTTTTAACCTTTGGTGCGAGTAGGAGGAGAAGGCGTGCTACGCCGCTTTCGCCGTGCCGCGCGTCGTCTCGGGCGGTGAACGTCTTTCCGCGCGGCCCGCGGTGTTCCGTGCTCGCCGTTCCCCGCCTGCCCCGGTCGTCCGGTAGCGGCGGTGCCGGTCTCGCACGTGCCGGTCGGGCGCACTCGGAGGTATCGTCCGAAACGGGTTCCAGGTTGGCCTTGCGCCCGCCCATGTATCGAGCCATTGCCATGGAAGCGCTCCCATGCAAGAATCGGCGCACGCGGTTCGGGAAGCCAAACCGCGCAGGCAGGGGAGTCGAGGGCACCGGTTCACCGGGCGACGTCCCGCCACAGATCGACCGGTCGTTGCGCCGGTCGTGCGCCACCACCAATGCCCGTCCGGGTCGGGCACCCCGAAAAATCCTGTTGGTGCCGGCGGCCGTCCGTACAGGACGCCCACCGGGCCGTCTCGCCGGGCCGTATGCGAGCCCGGTCTCGCCCAAGGAGATCAGTGGCATGAATGTGTGGAGAAGGCTGTCCGGCCAACGCCGGACCCTAGCGCTCGCCGGTGCGGGCGTCCTGGTCGCCGGCGGGTTGGTGACAATCCCGGTTACCGCGGCACAGGCCGCGACGCAGTGTGACGTCGCCTACTCGACCAACGACTGGCCCGGCGGCTTCACCGCGAACATCACCATCAAGAACCTCGGTGACCCGATCAACGGCTGGACGTTGGGCTGGACCTTCCCCAACTCCAGCCAGCGGGTGCAGCAGGGCTGGTCGGCCGACTTCAGTCAGTCCGGCAGCCAGGTGACCGCGCGCAGCCTGTCCTACAACGGCAGCCTCGCCACCGGCGCGTCGACGAGCCTCGGCTTCAACGGCACGTGGAGCGGCAGCAACCCGAAGCCGACCTCGTTCACTCTCAACGGCGTGGTCTGCAACGGTGGTACCACTCCGCCGCCCACCACGCCCCCGCCGACCACCCCGCCGCCCACCACGCCCCCGCCCACCACCCCGCCGCCCACCACGCCCCCGCCCACCACCCCGCCGCCGGGGACGAAGGTGGACAACCCGTACGCCGGGGCACGCGGCTACGTGAACCCGGAGTGGAAGGCCAAGGCGGACGCCGAGGCCGGCGGAAGCCGGGTCTCCAACAACCCGACCGCCGTGTGGCTGGACCGGATCGCCGCGATCAACGGCACTCCGAACAGCAGCTCCAACGGCGCCTTCGGCGTGCGTCAGCACCTGGACGAGGCGCTGCGCCAGGGCGCAGGGTACATCCAGTTCGTGATCTACAACCTGCCCGGCCGGGACTGCTCCGCACTCGCCTCCAACGGTGAGCTGGGCCCGAACGACCTGCCCCGGTACAAGGCCGAGTACATCGACCCGATCGCCGCGATCCAGAGCGACGCCAAGTACCGCAACCTGCGGATCATCAACATCATCGAGATCGACTCGCTGCCCAACCTGATCACCAACACCTCCGGTCAGGCCGGCGGCACGGTCATGTGCGACACGGTCAAGGCCAACGGCGCGTACGTCAACGGTGTCGGCTACGCCCTCGCCAAGCTCGGTTCGATCGGCAACGTCTACAACTACATCGACGCCGGTCACCACGGTTGGCTCGGTTGGGACACCAACTTCGGCCCGACCGCCGACATTCTGAAGACCGCCGCGGTCGCCTCCGGCAGCACGGTCAACAACGTGCACGGGTTCATCGTCAACACGGCGAACTACTCGGCGCTGCGCGAGCCGTACTTCAAGGTCACCGACAACGTGAACGGCCAGACGGTGCGGCAGTCCAAGTGGGTCGACTGGAACTACTACGTCGACGAGCTGTCGTTCGCCCAGGCGTTCCGCGACAAGCTCGTCTCGATCGGCTTCAACTCCGGCATCGGCATGCTGATCGACACCTCCCGCAACGGCTGGGGTGGCTCCGCGCGGCCCACCGGACCGGGCGCGACGACCAGCGTCGACACGTATGTCAACGGGGGCCGCATCGACCGACGGGCCCACCTCGGCAACTGGTGCAACCAGGCCGGTGCCGGCCTCGGCGAGCGTCCCCGGGCCAACCCGGAGGCCGGCATCGACGCCTACGTCTGGGTGAAGCCTCCGGGTGAGTCGGACGGCTCCAGCAAGGAGATCCCGAACAACGAGGGCAAGGGCTTCGACCGGATGTGCGACCCGACGTACGGCGGCAACGCCCGCAACGGCAACAGCCCGTCCGGAGCGCTGGCGAACGCGCCGATCTCCGGCGCGTGGTTCTCCGCCCAGTTCCAGGAGCTCATGCGCAACGCGTACCCGGCGCTCTGACCGGATCGCTTCCGCAACCACCCGCCGCCGGCGGTAGGTGAGGCACCGCCGGCGGCAGGTTCCCCCGGGTCCCCGGCCCGACCATCACGGTCGGGTCGGGGACCCCCCTCGTGCCCGGTCAGGGCACGGTGCGCTCGATCGCCGCCCGACCCTGCTCGGCCAGGTCGCGGCGGGCCTTGTCCAGGTTCTCCGGAGTGAGGTCCTGCCCGCGGGCCATCACCAGATCCTCCGGCTCCCAGGGCTGCTCCGCGCCGGTGCGGATGTTGTCCCCGCCAGCGCCGGTGCCCGTACCTGTCGCCCCGGTGCCGGCAGCGTAGGGGTCACCGATCAGCTCGTCGGCGCCCGGCGCGAGGTCGTCCGGCCGGCTGCAGGGCTCGGAGAAGGTCGGGGTGTCCCGGTCGGGGCCACCGCCGGTCCGCAGCTGCGCAACGCTGGTGTCATCATCCACGGCCGAGGCCACCTCCGGGCTGTCCTCCAACGGCGGTTGGCGATCGCGATCGGTCATGGTGCTGCCTCCTGGGTCCGACACGGTGCCTGATTTTCCTCGCGTACCCCCTGGTGCCGCGCTCATGCCGCACCGACCGGCCGTCAGATGCCGGGCTGCGCCGGGCCGCGGCGGGGCGCCGCTGCTCCGCCTGCGCCTCGTCGAGCAGCGGATCCGGTGCCGGCTGGCTGTGGTTGTCCATCTGCCGACCCCTTTCCTCTCGGTTGTCGAATCGGTCAGACACCACCGATCACCGACACCAGGACGCCCCGGCCGACTGGCCGGGGCGTCTTCGGGTGCGTCGCTCAGCGACCCAGTACGCGGTCCAGGAAGTCCCGGTAGCGGCGTACCGCCATCCGCAGTTGCTCGGTGTCCGCCGAGCCGGTGTCCTGCCATCCGCCCAGCGTGTTCTTCTGCGCGGCCAAGGCCGAGGCGAGCGCCTGGATCGCCTCTTCCACCAGCGACTGCGCCTCGCCGGCCGCGGCGTGCGGATCGTCCACGAAGCGCAGCTGCACGTCCCGCCAACGGTCCCGGAACCCCTGCGCGGTGTCCGCGTCGAGGAGGGTGGCCGGCTCCGCCGCGACGGTCGACCCGGCGGGTCGGGACGTCCCGGCTGACTCCAGCGAGGTTGCCGTGCCGTCGGTGGTGACCGGCTCGCCGTCCGCGTCCGGATCGACCATGTCCGGTGTCGCGCTGCCGTAGCCAACGGTATCGACCTGGTCGTCGGCATCGACGCGGCCGTCATCGTCGACGTCCGTGTCGCGGCGGTGCAACTCGGCCGTGGGGTCGGCCCGCAGACCCACCCGCTCGCCGTTGTCGACACCGTCTTCCGGCTGGGCCGTCCGCTCGGCCCGGGGGTCCGACTGATCCTGCGGGTTGGGGCTGGCCAGCGCGGAGGCGGCCACCGCGTCGGCCACCGTGGTGGCGCCGAACACCGTCGGCAGTGGCCCCGGCTCGTTGAAACCGCCCTCGTCGGTGGACCGGTCGTCCCGCCGGTGGCGCGGATCGGAGTCGTCGGCCCGCTCGTCGTCGGCCGTGTCGTACACGGCATCCCGTTCGGTGCCGTTCGTCCGCTCGCGGCCGGCGGTCTGGTCGTCGAAGGTGCCCCGCTCGTCGAGGGCGTCCTCAGGTATGTCCGAGCGGCCGGCCCGGTCGCCGGACGGTGGTACCGGGGCGGGCGCGGATCGGGCGGCCTCCGGGTGGTCGTTGCTCACCTGCTGCTCTTCCTGGCGCATCGGTGGCCTCCTCAGCGGCTCGTGGCGTCGTGGTCCGGGTGGTGGCGCTGTTCGGGCGTACGGTGACCGACCGGCTCCTCGCCGAGCAGGTCGGCGAAGAGTGCCCGGTAGTGCACGACCGCCTGCCGTAGCTCCTCGGTGCTGGCCTCGCCCCGGGAGTTGCGCAGGTGGATCTCGTGCGCGTCCCGGTAGTTGGTCAGCGTGCGGGCGTGCTCGACGGAGAGGTGGGCGATCTGATCGGAGAAGTCCCCGGTCGGGTAGCCCTGCTCCTCGATGAGCCGGGTGACCAGTTCGTCCGCGTCGCCCACGGTGTCGCCGGGCGAGTCGATGAAGCGGACCTGGAGTTCCTCCCAGGCGGCGCTGTAGCGGGCCCGGGACTCCGGGCTGAGTGGGGTGAGCGTGAGCTCGGCATGCCGGCGTTCCCGGTCGCGCAGTTCGCGCTCCGCGGCGGACCGGCTGTCCTGTTCCGCCACCATTCGGTCGTACTCCGGCCCGAACCGGTTGCGCAGTGCGCGACGGCGGCTGAGCGCCCGGGCGGCCACGGCCAGCACCGCGACGATCACCAGCACGACGAGCACGATGACGATTACCTGCGTGGGCGACATGGGCTCCTCCTTCGTCACCTGGTATTCCCTCCGCGCACTGATCGCCAATCCCGATCCGGGGAACTTTCCTCGTCCGATTCGCGTTCGGGGTCGGGAAAACTTGACTCATTCCAGAAAGCGCGCTTGGGTGGGGTGCTGCGGGGCATCCCGGAGCGTCTATGTCGGCGCGACGGGCGGTAGTGCAACGGGCCTCGATTACGTATCCTGCCCAAGGCGCCCGCGCCGGTGCCCGGCGTCCCGGCCGGGCACACAGCCGGGCCGGGCGCGTTGCCCGGCGGTGCCGGCACCCCTCCTGCCACCCCTGTACGGGCGAGGTCTGATGAAAACCCGCGACTGGCCGATCCGCTCGAAGCTGACCGCGTTGGTCGTCGCGCCGGTGACCGCGCTCCTGGCACTGTGGATCTTCGCGACCACGCTGACGTTCGGTCCCGCCCTGAATCTGCTCTCCGCCCGCACCCTGCTGTACGACCTGGGTCGCCCCGGCGAGACCGTGGTCACCGAGTTGCAACGGGAACGCCGGCTCTCGATGGTGCAGCTCGCCGGCACCACCGAGTTGCCCGCCCTGGCCGAGCAGCGCGAGCGCACCGACCGGGCGGTCGCCGAGCTACGCCGCCGGGTCGACGGGGAGGCTCTGCGCGACGCGGCGGACGACCTGCTGGAGGCCCGGGTCGATCAGCTGGTCACCGCCCTGGCGGCGCTGCCGGCCGGCCGGGACTTCATCGACGACCGCAAGATGGACCGGGCCGGCGCGCTCGGCCTGTACAGCGGGATGGTCTCCTCGGCCTTCCAGGCGTTCGCCGGCATGGCGACCCTGACCGACCAGGACCTCAACCGGCAGGCACTGGCCCTCACCGCGTTGGGCCGTTCCCGGGAGCTGCTCGGCCAGAGCGACGCGCTGCTGGCTGGAGCACTGGCCGCCGGACGGTTCGCCGAGGGGGAGCACATCCAGCTCGTGCAGGCCATCGGCAACCAACGGTGGCTCACCGACAGCGCCGTGGCCGACCTGCCCGAGACCAGCCGGGCCGCATACCAACGGTTGACCGAGGGCGAGGCGTTCAACCGCCTGCGCACGATGCAGGATGCGCTGGTCGTGCCCAACCGGTCCGGTCGACCTTCGGTCGACGCGACGGCCTGGCAGGCCAGCCATGACGCGGTGCAACAGCAGTTGCGCGACTTCGAGCTGGCCGAGGCCGACAGTCTCACCGACCGCTCGGTGCCGATGGCGGTCCGCATCCTGGTGCGGCTCGCCGCAGCCGGTGTGCTCGGGCTCGTCGCCGTGGTGGTCTCGGTGCTGGTGGCGCTGCGGGTCGGTCGGACCCTGGTGCAGCGGCTCAGCGGCGTCCGCACCGCCGCGCTCGAGCTGGCCGAGCACCGCCTGCCGGACGTGGTGACGCGGCTGCGTCGTGGCGAGCAGGTCGACGTCGCCCGGGAGGCACCGCCGCTGGAATACGGCAACGACGAGATCGGTGAGGTCGGGCGGGCCTTCACCGAGGTGCAGCGCACCGCCGTCCAGGCCGCGGTGGACGAGGTCACCCTGCGTCGCGGGCTCAACGAGGTCTTCCTCAACATCGCCCGACGGAGCCAGAGCCTGGTGCATCGTCAGCTGCACCTGCTGGACCGGATGGAGCGGCGCGCCGAGGACCCGGACGAGTTGGCCGAGCTGTTCCAGGTCGACCACCTGGCAACCCGGCTCCGCCGGCACGCCGAGGACCTGGTCATCCTCGCCGGCTCCGCGCCCGGCCGCGGTTGGCGAAACCCGGTCGCGATGGTCGACCTGGTCCGCGGCGCGATCTCCGAGGTCGAGGCGTACGACCGGGTGGACATCCCCGCCGTGCAGCCGGCCGGTGTGCTGGGCCGGGCAGTCGGCGACATCATCCACCTGCTCGCCGAGCTGGTCGAGAACGCCACCGCCTTCTCCCCGCCGGACACCCGGGTCACCGTCACCGGGGAACAGGTGGCCAACGGGTACGCCCTGGAAATCACCGACCGGGGGCTGGGCATGTCCGCCGCGGCGCTGGAGACCGCCAACACCCGGCTGGCCAGCTCGCCCGAGTTCGACCCGGCGCAGAGTGCCCGACTCGGGCTGTTCGTGGTGGCCCGGCTCGCGGCCCGGCACGGCGTACGGGTGCGGTTGCGCTCCTCCGGGGAGGGTGGGGTGACCGCCGTGGTGCTGGTCCCTACCGACCTGGTTACCACCGAGCCGCCGGCCGGCCCCGACCCTGCCACGCTGGGTGCCGCGTCGGCCGACCCGGGCCGGCGGCTGGCTCGGACGGCTCGCCGGGGCACCGTGCCCCGCACCCGCCGGCCCACGGCCCCGTCCGCCCCGTCCACCGCAGCACCGACCTCGGACACGTCGCCGGTCATCGAGCCCGGCGATGCGGCGTCCTCCGACGAGACGGCCGACGAGTTGGACGACCTGCCCCGCCGGGTGCGACGTCACACCCC
Organism: Micromonospora sp. NBC_01638; assembly: GCF_045209745.1. NCBI lineage: Bacteria > Bacillati > Actinomycetota > Actinomycetes > Micromonosporales > Micromonosporaceae > Micromonospora > Micromonospora sp. NBC_01638. Next base: position 1,057,561 of record NZ_CP109273.1, on the reverse strand, counting down.
CGCAGCCCAGCCCCGGTCGACCGTCACCGACACCCCGACACCCCGATCTCCCGAGGAGGTGCGTCGGGTGATGGCCGCCCTGCAGGCCGGCACGGCTCGCGGACGCGCCACCGTCAGCATGCCGGCGACTCCGGCGACTCCGGCGACCCCGGCGACCCCGGCGACTCCGGCGACTCCGGCGGCGCCAACCGGTCCGGCGGTCCCGGCGGCCCCTACCAAGCCGGCGACGACCCCCGAAATCCCCGACCGCAACTGAGAGGGACGCCTAGTGCGGCATTCGACGAAGCAGAGCGCCGGCCTCGACTGGTTGCTCGACGAGCTGGTGCAACGGGTCCCGGCCGCCCGGGAGGCGGTGGTGCTCTCCGCTGATGGGCTGCTGCTCGGCTGCTCGGCCGAGTTGGAGCGCTCCGACGCGGAGCACCTCTGTGCGCTCGCTGCCGGCTTCTCCAGCCTGGCCCGGGGCGCCAGCCGGCACGTGGACGGCGGACCGGTCCGGCAGACGGTGGTGGAGATGGAGTCGGCGTACCTCTTCGTCACCACCGCCGGGCAGGGTGCCTGCCTGGCGGTGGTGAGCGATGCCGACGCGGACATCGGCCTGGTCGCGTACGAGATGGCGATGCTGGTCATCCGGGTGGGGGAGAGCCTCGCGGCGCCGGCCCGATCGTCGGCGGGAGCCGGTGATGAGGGCTGAGCCGCCCGGGCCGCAGCACGAGTGGCTGGACGGCGACGCCGGCCCGGTAGTGCGCCCGTACACCCTCACCGGAGGCCGGGTACGCTCCGCCGTCGATGCTTTCAACCTGGTCGCGTTCGTGCTGGCCGGGTCGGACGTCGACGCGAAGAGCCATCCGCACCTGCTCCCGGAGCATCGGCGGCTGGTCGCGTTGGCCCGCCGGCCGGTGTCGGTGGCCGAGTTGGCAGCCGAGCTGGACCTCGCCGTCGGGGTCGTGCGGGTACTGCTCGGTGATCTCCTGGCTGAGGGCCTGGTCGCGGTGCACGAGCCGCCGGCCGCCGGCATCCTTCCCGACGACGACATCCTCAAGGCGGTGGTCAGTGGACTCCGTGCGCTATGACCAGGCGGGCACCAGCACCACCATCCCGCTGGCACTGAAGATCCTCATCGCGGGAGGGTTCGGGGCCGGCAAGACGACGTTGGTGAGCGCCCTGAGCGAGGTCCGTCCGCTGCAGACCGAGGAGGTGTTGACCGGCGCCGGGATCGGCACCGACGACATCTCCGGAGTGGAGGGGAAGTCGACCACCACGGTGGCGATGGACTTCGGCCGGATCACCATCAACGACGACCTGCAGGTCTACCTGTTTGGCACCCCGGGTCAGGACCGGTTCTGGTTCCTCTGGGACGAGTTGGCCTTCGGAGCACTCGGCGCGGTGGTGCTCGCCGACACCCGTCGGCTGGCCGACTGCTTCCCCTCCATCGACTACTTCGAGCAGCGCGGCATTCCGTTCGTGGTGGGCGTGAACTGCTTTGACGACTCCCGCCGGTTCAACCTGGAGACCGTACGCCGGGCGCTCGACCTGGACCCGGACGTGCCGATGGTGCTCTGCGACGCCCGGGACCGGCAGTCCGGAAAGATGGTGTTGATCTCTCTGGTCGAGCACGTCGCCCGTCAGCGCGGCGAGCCGGTGCCGACGGCCTGAGATCCGGGCCGGAAAGCCGGTTAACGGGCGGGCAACGCGGGCAGCCTCTGGTTGGATCACTGAAGGATGCCGGCGGAGGAGTTGGGCGTGAACGGTCAGGGTGAGGTCGTCCACATCGGGGGTTACACCGCGCAGAGTGGCGGGCGGGGCAGCGGCATCGTCGCGGCACATCGCGACCCGAGCACCGGGGCGCTGACCCCACTCGGCACCGTGGCCCTCACTCCGTCCCCCTCCTTCCTGGCGCGGCACCCCACCCACCCGGTGCTCTACGCGGTCAACGAACTGACGGACGGGGAGATCAGCGCCTGGCGGGTCGGGCCGGACGGCGGGCTGGATCCGCTCGGCAGCCGGTCGACCGGCGGTGCCGAGCCCTGCCACCTGGCGGTGCTACCCGGCGGCGGCCACCTGGCGGTGGCCAACTACGGCAGCGGCAGCGTCGCGGTCTTCCCGCTCGACCCGCAGGGTGTGCCGGGCGAGCGCACCGACCTGGTCGTGCACGAGGGGCACGGCCCCGACCCGGAGCGCCAGGACCACGCGCATGCCCACATGGTCTCCCCGGGCGCGGGCCGGGGGCCGCTCCTCACGGTGGACCTCGGCACCGACTCGGTCTATCGGTACGACCTGGACGACGCGACCGGCCGACTGGTGCCCCGTGCGCCGCGGATCCGCACGGCGCCCGGCACCGGGCCCCGGCACCTGGCCCGGCACCCCGACGGACGGCGCTGTTACCTCGTCGGTGAGCTGGACGCCTCGGTCACCGCGTACGAACTGACCGACGACGGCGCGTTGCACCAGCGCGGTCGGGTCGAGGCGAGCGAACGGTCCGGGCATGTTCAGCCGTCGGAGGTCGCGGTCGGCCCGGACGGTCGGTTTCTCTATGTCGCCAACCGGGGGGTGGGGACCCTGGCGGTCTTCACCCTGGCCGGGGAGCTGCCGGAACTGGTGGCTGAGGTGGACACCGGCGGCGGGTGGCCCCGGCACTTCGCACTGATCGGTGCGCACCTCTACGTTGCCGATGAACGGGCGGACATGGTGCGGGTCTTTCGGCGTGACGCCGTCACCGGCGTCCCCGAGGCAGTCGGTGAGCCGGTGGCGGTGCCGAGCCCGACGTGCGTACTGCCATGAACCCCCGCGTCGAAAAGTGAGGGTGGCACCGATTTGGCAACGCCCTGGGGCCGGTACGTCACTCTGCGTCGTTAGTTGGCGGTCAACTGTTTCTCCTCCGTAACTTTCGTCCGAACGGATGTGGCAGAGACGGCACCTTGTACGCAAGATGGTCACCGTGTCAGCAGGCCGCCATCGCATGCGTTCGAAACTCCATCTAGCAGCCGCCGCCGCGACGGCGGCGGTGCTCGTCGTCACGACCGGCGCGTGGTTCGGCTACCGGGAGTTGATCCAGCCCAGCTGCTCGGGTGAGATCCGGCTCGCCGTGGCGGTCGCCTCCGAGCTCGCGCCAGCGGTGGACGCCGCCGCGTCCCAATGGGTCAAGGACGGCGCTGCGGTAGGCCCCACCTGCATCCGGGTGGACGTCTCCGCGTCCGACCCGGTCGACGTGGCTGCCGTGGTGGCGGCCAAGCACGGCGCTGTCCTGGCCGGCGTGGGGCAGGCCAGCGGCACGGCCATCAGCCCGGACGTCTGGGTGCCCGACTCCTCGACCTGGCTGCTGCGGTTGAAGAAGGACGCGACCGCGTTCGCTCCGACCAACGGCGCGTCCATCGCGCGTAGCCCCATCGTCGTCGCGATGCCCGAGCCGATCGCCACCCGGCTGGGTTGGCCGGACAAGAAGTTCAACTGGACCGACCTCCTCAAGCAGGTCAACAACAGCAGCGCGCCCCTGCGCACCGGGATCGTCGAGCCGACCCGCGACGCGGCGGGCCTGTCCGGCCTGCTCTCGCTGACCGCGGCCGCCAACGGCGCCGGCGGCGACGCCCAGCGCAACACCGTCGGCGCGCTCCGGGCACTGGCCACCGGGCGTTCCTCGCTCCGCAGCGATCTGCTGGCCCGCTTCCCGACCGCGAACGACGCGACATCCATCGCCAGTGGTCTCGGCGCGGCGGCCCTGTCCGAAGAAGACGTGATCGCCTACAACAGCAAGAAGCCGCCGGTGCCGCTCGCCGCGCTCTACATGGAGCCGGCGCCGATGCCGCTGGACTACCCGTACGCGGTGCTGCCCGGCATCGAGCCGAGCAAGGCGTCGGCGGCCCGGGTGCTGTTCGAGCTGCTCACCAGCCCCACCTTCCGCGACCGGCTCGCGGCGCAGTCGTTGCGCGGGCCGGACGGCAACTGGGGTGCTGGCTTCAAGGCGCCGCAGGGTGCCCCGAGCCCGTCCGGTGGCGCGCCGACCGCACCGGCGAACGGCGGCAGCGCGGCGGGCGGCCTGGACCCGGCCGCGATCCAGCGGGTCGTCTCCAGCTGGTCGATCGCCACCCAGTCCGGTCGGATGCTGGCCGTCATCGACGTCTCCGGCTCGATGAAGGACCCGGTGCCCTCCGCCAACAACCGCAGCCGGGAGGAGGTCACTGTGGACGCGGCCCGTCGCGGCCTCGGCCTCTTCGACGACTCCTGGTCGATTGGCCTGTGGACCTTCTCCACCAAGCTGGTCGGCAACCGGGACTACCGACAGCTGATCCCCATCGGGCCGCTCTCCAGCCAGCGGGCCCAGCTGGAGGCGGCACTCGCCACCGTCAAGCCCTCCAGCGGCGACACCGGCCTCTACGACACCATGCTGGCCGCGTACCAGGCGGTGCAGGAGGACTGGCAACCCGGCCGGGTCAACTCCATCGTGCTGTTCACCGACGGCAAGAACGAGGACGACAACGGCCTCACCCAGCAGCAACTGCTCGCCAAGCTCAAGCAGGCCGCCGACCCGGAGCGGCCGGTCCAGGTCATCATGATCGGTATCGGCGAGGGCGTCAGCAAGGCCGAGCTGGAGTCGATCACGAAGGTGACCGGTGGCGACGTCTTCGTCACCAAGGACCCGAGCGAGATCGGCAGCATCTTCCTCAGCGCCATCGCACGGCGTCCGCCCGCGCCGCGCTGATCCGAAGCTCAGACGCGAAGGGGGCTGCCGTACCGTCGATCCGGTATGGCAGGCCCCTTCGCGGCCACCAGGTTGTTGAAGAAAAGTGACGGCAATACGTCCGAAACGATCGGCCGGCACAGTTGTCGAGGCAGGATGTCGACTGTTCCGGCAGAGTCGGTCCGCCTCCGGTCCGACCCCTCGACCGGGGCCATCCTGAGCAGAGTGGGAGGGCCGGTGAGCGCGGCGACACTGTTGACCCCCGCCACGTCGGCGGCGCCGAACGACCGTCGTGCCGGGCTGGTGGCGCGTGCCGACGAACGGTCCTACGTCCGGGTTCTGGTGGTGCTGGACACCACCGTCCTCATCGTCGCGCTGCTCATCGGGTACGTCACCCGCTTCGGTGACGACGAGCCGACCGGCTCGGAGATCCCGTACGTGCTGGTTGCCCCCGGTTTGGTGCTGGCCTGGCTGATCTCGCTCAAGGCGCTCGGCTGCTACGACGACCGGGTGATCGGCTACGGGGCGGACGAATACCGGCGGGTCAGCTCCGCCAGCCTGCGACTGGCCGGTGCGATTGCCATCTTCGGTTACATCGCCGACATCGGCGTTTCCCGGGGCTTCCTGGGCATCTCCTTCGCGGTGGGCACCGTCGGGCTGGAGGTGGCGCGGTTCGCCGCCCGTAAGCGCCTGCACCGGGCCCGCTCGCTGGGCGTCGGCTGGTCCCGCAAGGTGCTGGTGGTCGGCGACACCGCCCACGTGTTGGAGTTGGTGCACACGCTGCGCCGCGAGCCGTACGCCGGCTACCAGGTGGTTGGCGCCTGCATCCCGGACGCGCTGCTCGCGCCGGTGGCGCAGCGGCTGGGCGACGTGCCGGTGGTGGGGTCGTTCCGGGGTATCCCGGAGGCCGCCACCGCGATCGGCGCGGACACTGTCGCGGTGACCGCCTCCGGCGAGCTGACCGCGGCCCGGCTGCGCCGCCTCGGTTGGCAGTTGGAGGGCACCGGCGTCGACCTGGTCGTGGCACCCGCGCTGACCGACGTCGCCGGCCCGCGGATCCACACCCGCCCGGTTGCCGGCCTGCCGCTGATCCACGTCGAGGCGCCCGAGTTCCGCGGTGCGCGCAAGCTGGTGAAGGGCCTCGTCGACCGGTCCGTCTCGTCGTTGGCGTTGGCGGTGCTGCTGCCGCTGATCGCGTTCATCGCCCTGGCCATCAAACTGGACAGCCGGGGTCCGGTCCTGTTCCGTCAGGTCCGTGTCGGCCGGGGCGGGCAGGAGTTCGGCGTGTTCAAGTTCCGCACCATGGTGGTGAACGCCGACGCCATGCTCGCCGAGCTGACCGCCCGCAACGAGACCGACGGCCTCATGTTCAAGATGCGCCAGGACCCCCGGGTCACCCGCGTCGGCCGGCTGCTGCGCAAGTGGTCGCTGGACGAGCTGCCGCAACTGGTCAACGTGCTGTTGGGTCAGATGAGCCTGGTCGGGCCCCGCCCGCCGCTGCCCTCGGAGGTGGCCCGCTACGACGGCGACGTCGCCCGGCGGCTGCTGGTCAAGCCCGGAATGACCGGCCTGTGGCAGGTCAGCGGGCGCTCCGACCTGAGCTGGGAGGACGGCATCCGGCTCGATCTCTACTACGTGGAGAACTGGTCCCTCGCCGCCGACCTCACCATCCTCTGGAAGACCTTCGGCGCGGTCCTGAACGGCCGCGGAGCCTACTGACCCCCGGTCACGGTTGCGGGCCGGTCCAGTCCAGGCAGACGACCACCGCGTCGTCGACCAGGTCACCGGCCACGAACGCGCGCAGATCACCGATCAACGACCGGACGGCGTCCAGTGGCGCCATCGGCCCGGTCCGTCGCAGGAACCGGTCCAGTGCCGTCTCGCCATAGCGCACGTGCTGCCCGGTGGCCTCCACCACCCCGTCGCTGACGACGAAGACCCGGTCGCCGCGCTGCATCGGGAACTTCTGCTCGTGGTAGTCGGTCGCCTCGAACATGCCGAGCGGGAACTGCGCCTCCAGGGGCTGCTCGGTGACCTCCCCGTGGCGCAGCAGGACCAGCCGTGGTGAGCCCGCGTCGACCACGGTCAACATCCCGGAACGCAGGTCCAGCTCCATCAGCAACGCGGAGAGGTGCTGCTTGCCCCGGTGCAGGTCGTAGAGGGCCTGGTCGGCAAGGGCGGCCTGGTCGGCCAGGCTCAGTCTGGCCCGGCGCGCGTTGCGCAGCGCGTGGGTGGCCAACGAGGTGAGCAGGGAGGCGGCGACTCCCTCACCGGTGCCGTTGATGGTGGACAACCAGAGCCGCTGCCCGTCGTCGGACCAGTCGAAGCTGTCGCCGCGCACCGCGTAGGCCGGCTCCAACTGCCCGGCCAGGCTGAACGAGGGTCGGATCCGACTGCGGCCGGGGAGCAGGTCCCACTGCATCTCGGCGGCCAGGGTGAGGCGCTGGGAGCGCCGCGCCGCCCGGTAGACGTCGGTGCCGGCGGAGACCGCCGCCAGCTCGTGGGCGAGTGCGGTGGCGATCTCGGCCAGCGCGGCGAGGACTTCCTGGTCGTCCGGAACGGGCGACAGCCGCAGCACGCCCCGGCGCTCACCACGCATCGTGACCGGGAACCAGGCGGTGCCGTCGGTGTGGATCGGCGACTGGTGGTCGAAGGCGCGCCAGGCGGGATGCCCGGGGCTCGTGATCGGGTCACCCTCGGCGAGCGGCAGGAGTTCTGAGAGCCGGTAGTCGACCTGATACAGCTCGACGTCGGTGATTCCGTACGACCGGACGAGCACGTCCCCGACGCCGCCGACGAGCCGGTCGGCTGGTGTCTCGTTCAGGGCGCGTCGTGCCTGATTGACCGGTTCGCTCATCATCACTCCCTTGCTGAAAGCTCGACCACCTGTGGGTTCGGAGTAGTCTCGGGCCACCATGGCCGAAGTGAACGGTCCGCCGGACCCTGAGACGAGTATGGCTGCCGCGCTGGACGCGGCGGCCGCTGCCCTGTTGGGCATCTGGGAATCCGCCCGGGAGGGGACCGCCAACCGCGTGTCGGGTGCCCAGCTACGGGCGGTGATGGTGGTGGAGCAGCACGACGGGATCAACCTGCGTCGGCTCGCCACCCAGCTCGACATGCTGCTCAGCTCCGCGAGTCGCCTCTGCGACCGGTTGGTCGCCGCCGGCATGCTGGAGCGCGAGCCGGGCCGCTTCGACCGGCGGGAGATCTCCCTGCACCTCACCCCGGAGGCCCGCCGGCTCCTCGCTGAGCTGCGGGCCGACCGTCAGGCGCAGCTTGCCACCGTGCTGGTCGGAATGAGCTCGGAGGGCCGCGACGCGCTGCTGCGCGGGATGCGGGAATTCGACGAGAGCGCTCGCCAACAGCAGGCGCGGAGCACATCGGCACCGGGCGCGTCGACGGGGCAGGGGGACTTGCCGGACGACCCGGACCGGCCCGGTGTGCCCTCGGGAGGGGACTGGCCGGTCGATCCGGACCGGCAGACCCGTGCGGTGTGGGCGGGTCCGTCGGGCGGCGCGGAACGGTCGCTCGGCACCACTCGGGACTGGCCGGCCGGCGACCCGCCGGTGGCGCGGACCGCCTGATCAAGCCGCCGATCAACCGGAGTGGGTGCCGATCAGCCGGAGCGGGCCAACCAGCCGGCGGGCTGGGCGACGATCCGGCGGGCCACCGAGCCGGCGGCACCCACCGCGGCGGCCTCCGCGCCGAGCCTCGACGGCCGGACCGTGACCGGCGACCAGGCGGCGGTCAGCACCCGGCCGGCGATCTCGGCGAGCACCGGAGGGCACAGCCAGGGTGCCAGCGCCGCGTAACCGCCCCCGAGCACCACGGTGTCCAGGTCGAGCAGGTTGACGACGCCGGCCACCGCGACACCGAGCGCCGTCCCGGCGTCGTGCAGCGCCCGCAGCGCGTCAGCGTCGCCGGCCTCGGCCAATTCGGCCAGCCGCGCCGTCGCGATGTCCGCGGGCAGCTCCGCCCGGGCCAGCCCGGCGGCGGTCACGATCGCCTCCTGACCGGCGTACTGCTCCAGGCAGCCCTGCCCGCCGCAGCGGCACGGGCGGCCCTCGGGGTGGACCGGGAGGTGCCCGATTTCGCCGCTCCAGCCGCGGACGCCGCGGAACAGCGCCCCGTCCAGCACGATGCCGGCGCCGATGCCCACCTCACCGGATATGTGCAGGAAGCTGGACGGCCCGGGTGGCTGGGAGTGCAGCTCGCCGAGCGCCGCGAGGTTGGCCTCGTTGTCCACCACCAGCGCGGGGACGCCGGGCACCTGCTCGACCAGCGGAGGATGCTCGGCGAGCAGCGCGGGGACCGGCACGTCGCGCCAGCCGAGGTTCGGCGCGAGCCGGACCAGCCCGGCGTCGTCCACCAGGCCGGGCACCGCGAGCGCGGCCCCGACCAGCGTGAGGTCCTGCTCGGCAGCATCGTCGCGGGCGGCCTCGGCCATCTCGACGAGCCGGGCCAGGGCGTCGGCGGGGGCCACCGGGCGCAGATCGGCCCGGTGCACGGTGCGGTGCCGGACCTGGCCGGCGAGGTCCACGACGCAGACCGCCAGGTAGTCGACGTTGACTTCCAGGCCGAGCCCGGCCGGCCCCTGGTCGGCCAGGACCAGCCCGCGTGCCGGGCGGCCGGCGCCGGAGCGGGGCGCCGGGTCGGATTCGCAAACCAGCCGGCCGGCGAGCAGGTCCTCGACCACCGCCGACACGGTGGCTCTGGTCAGGCCGGTCGCGGTCGCCAGGTCGGCCCGGGACGGAGGTCGGTGGGCTGTGGCGATCCGGCCGAGCACCAGGGCGAGGTTGAGCTCGCGCAGGCTGCCCTGACGGACTGCGCCGGCAGGGGCGTGGGTGAGGCTCACCCCTTGACAGTGCCATACGTCGAGCAAATAATTCAATCGCTGAACAAATAGCGGACAACACCACACCGGAGGTCGCTCATGGCACCCCGTCCCACTCCCGCCGACAAGTTTTCCTTCGGGCTCTGGACCGTCGGATGGCAGGCCCGCGACCCGTTCGGTGACGCGACCCGCCCCGAGCTCGACCCGGTCGAGGCGGTGCACCGGCTCGCCGAACTGGGCGCGTACGGCATCACCTTCCACGACGACGATCTGATCCCGTTCGGCGTCGACGCCGCCACTCGTGACCAGCACATCGCCCGGTTCCGCAAGGCCCTCGACGAGACCGGCCTCGTGGTGCCGATGGTCACCACCAACCTCTTCACCCACCCAATCTTCAAGGACGGCGGCTTCACCAGCAACGACCGCGACGTCCGCCGGTACGCGTTGCGCAAGGTGCTGCGCAACGTCGACCTGGCCGCCGAGCTGGGCGCGAGCACCTTCGTGATGTGGGGCGGCCGCGAGGGCTCCGAGTACGACGTCGCCAAGGACGTCCGCGCCGCGCTGGACCGCTACCGCGAGGCGGTGGACCTGCTCACCCAGTACGTCATCGACCGCGGCTACAACCTGCGGTTCGCGCTGGAGCCCAAGCCCAATGAGCCGCGCGGCGACATCCTGCTGCCCACCGTCGGGCACGCGCTCGCCTTCATCTCCCAGCTCGAACACCCGGAGATGGTCGGTCTCAACCCGGAGGTCGGCCACGAGCAGATGGCCGGGCTCAACTACGCCCACGGCATTGCCCAGGCGCTCTGGCAGGGCAAGCTGTTCCACCTGGACCTCAACGGCCAGCGCGGCATCAAGTACGACCAGGATCTGGTCTTCGGCCACGGTGACCTGATGAACGCGTTCGCCCTGGTGGACCTCCTGGAGAACGGCGGCCCGAACGGCGGTCCGACCTACGACGGCCCTCGGCACTTCGACTACAAGCCCTCCCGGACCGAGGACATGGAGGGCGTGTGGGCGTCGGCGGCGGCCAACATGGCCACCTACCTGCTGCTCAAGGAACGGGCGGCGGCGTTCCGCGCTGACCCCGAGGTGGTCGAGGCGCTCGCGGCCAGCAAGGTCGGCGAGCTGAGCACCCCCACGCTGAACCCGGGCGAGGGCTACGACGAGCTCCTGGCCGACCGGTCCGCGTTCGAGGATGTCGACGTCGACGCGGTGGCCGCCCGGGGCTTCGGCTTCGTCCGGCTCAACCAACTCGCCGTCGAGCACCTGCTCGGCGCCCGCTGAGGCCCGCGCCATGCCGTTGGTCGCAGGCGTCGACTCGTCCACCCAGTCCTGCAAGGTGGTGATCCGGGACGCGGAGACCGGTGCCCTGCTCCGGCAGGGCCGGGCACCGCACCCGGGCGGCACCGAGGTCGACCCGGAAGCCTGGTGGCAGGCGCTGCGCAGCGCCGCCGACCAGGCCGGCGGGTTGGCCGACGTGGCCGCGATCTCCGTCGCCGGCCAGCAGCACGGCATGGTGTGCCTCGACGAGGACGGCCGGGTGGTCCGCCCGGCGCTGCTGTGGAACGACACCCGATCCGCCGACGCCGCTGCCGATCTCATTGAGGAGGCCGGCGGCGGCGCGGCCGGGCGTCGGTTCTGGGCCGAGGCCACCGGCAGCGTTCCGGTGGCCAGCTTCACCCTGACCAAGCTGCGGTGGCTGGCTACGCACGAGCCGGAGTTGGCGGCGCGGGTGGCCGCCGTCTGCCTCCCGCACGACTGGCTGACCTGGCGGCTGGCCGGCGCACCGGGGTTGGGCGCGCTGCGTACCGACCGGGGCGACGCCAGCGGCACCAGCTACTGGTCGCCGGCCACCGGCGACTACCGGATGGACCTGCTGGAGCGGGGCTTCGGCCGGCAGTTGGTGGTGCCCGAGGTGCTCGGTCCGGCGGAGTCGGCCGGAAAGCTGGCCGACGACCTGGGTGGGTCGGGTGGCGCGCTGCTCGGCGCGGGCACCGGGGACAACGCCGCCGCCGCGCTCGGTGTCGGCGCCGGGCCGGGTGACGTGGTCGTCTCGATCGGCACCTCCGGCACCGTGTTCAGCGTCGCGGACGTGCCCGCGGCCGACGAGAGCGGTGCCGTGGCGGGCTTCGCCGACGCGTCCGGCCGTTTTCTGCCGCTGGTTGCCACGCTCAACGCCGCCCGGGTGCTGGACGCCGCCGCCGCGATGCTCGGCGTCAGCCTGGACGAGCTGGCCGACCTGGCGCTCTCCGCGCCAGCCGGCGCGGACGGGCTGGTCATGGTGCCCTACCTGGAGGGTGAGCGGACGCCGAACCGGCCGCTCGCCACCGGTGCGGTGCACGGGCTGACCCTGCGCACGTCGACCCCCGCGCACCTGGCGCGGGCCGCCGTGGAGGGCATGCTCTGCGCGCTCGCCGACGGACTGGATGCACTGACCGCGCAGGGTGCCACCGTTCGCCGGGTCATCCTGGTCGGCGGCGGAGCCCGGTCGGCCGCGGTGCGTCGGATCGCGCCGCAGGTCTTCGGCTGCCCGGTCGTCGTCCCGCCAGCCGGCGAGTACGTCGCCGACGGCGCCGCACGGCAGGCCGCCTGGGTCGCCCTGGGCGGTCCCACGCCGCCGGTCTGGGCGGTCGAGGGCACCGAGGAGTACGCGGGCGAGCCCGTCCCCGCCGTCCGTGACCAGTACGCCGCGGCTCGTGGGTTGGTCCTCGACCGGCGCTGACCGTCGGGATCGACGCGGGTGGGCGCCGGTGGAAGCTGACCGGCACCCACCCGCGTGACGACCTCGTCAGCGGAGTCTGGTTGGCTGCCCGACATGACGGTGACCAGTGGCGGGCCCGGCCGGGGCCGGGCGCAGCCCGGGCAGCGCCTGCACGGTCGGGGCGGTGGCCCGGCGCACCGGTTGTACAGCGTCGTGGTGTTCGTGCTGCTCGCCTCGCTGGACAACGTGGCGATCGGGCTGGTTCCGCCCCTGTACGGTCCGATCTCTGACGCGTTCGACGTGTCGGGGCGGCTGCTCGGTCTGGTCACCGCGGGCAGCTTCCTGGTCAGCGCGGTGGCAGCGGTCGGCTGGGCATACGTCGGCGACCGGACCAACCGCAAGCCGCTGCTCATGGTGGGCACGCTGCTCTGGGCGGCGGGCACCGGCGGCAGCGCACTCGCGGGCGGGTACCTGACGTTCCTCGCCGCACAGTTGGTCGCGGCGGTCGGTCTCGGCGCGGTCGGCTCGGTGGGCTTCTCCGTGGTCACCGACCTGATCTCACCGACCCGGCGGGGGCTGGTGATGAGCTTCTGGGGGCTCTCCCAGGGGGTCGGCACCCTGGCGGGCACGCTCTTCGGTGGGCTGCTCGGGGCGAGCGACTGGCGGCGGCCGTTCCTGCTCCTGGCCGGCGTGGGCCTGGTCGCCACGCTGGCCTACCTGTTCACGTACGACATCCAGCGTGGCCAGAGCGAGCCGGAGCTGGCCGACAGGCTGGACGCCGGCGCCGAGTACGACTATCGGATCAGCCGCGCCGACCTGCCGCGCATCCTGGCCCGCCGGACCAACCGGTGGCTGATCCTGCAGGGTCTGACCGCGCAGGCGGCGTTCGGTTCGCTGGTCTGGCTGCCGGTGCTCTTCGCCGAACGGGCCGAGGCCCAGGGTTATTCGGCGTCGACCGCGGTGGTGGTGGGCAGCGTGTTCGCCACGCTGTTCCAGCTCGGCGGGGTGCTCTCCATCGTGGGCGGGCTCATCGGCGACGCGGTGCAACGGCGTACGCCGAGGGGGCGGGCTCTGGTCGCCGCGGTCGGCATCCTCGCCGCGTTGCCCTTCTACCTGGTGCTGTTCTTCGTCCCGGTGACCATCGACGTGCCGGACGGCGCGAGCGGCGGTGCGGTGGTCGGCGCGGTCCTGGCCAGTGTGTTCACCGAGCCGTCGGTGGGGCTGAGCCTGCTCACCGCGATCGTGGCGCTCGCGCTGACCTCGGCCAACTCGCCGAACTGGTTCGCGTTGATCGCCGACGTCAACCCGCCGGAGCACCGGGGCACGGTCTACAGCCTGGGCAACCTGGTCAACGGAGTCGGTCGCGCGGCCGGCAACGGGTTGGTCGGGGTGGCGTTCCAGGGGCTGCGAGCGGCCTTCCCGCCGCCGCTGAACTTCGCCGTGGGGCTGGCCGCGTTCCAGCTCTTCTTCATACCCACCGGCGTCATGTACTGGCTCGCCTCGCGAACCTCACCGACGGACATCGACAACGTGCATGACCTGCTGCACGCCCGCGCCGACCGTCTCTGACCGCCCACCGGTGCCGCTCGTCGGTCCCGGGCTTCGCAGTTGCAAGGTTGTAGTGGCCTCCCACCAGGCTGAGGCCACTACATCCTTGAAGTTGCGCGATCTTGATCAGGCGCGCAGCCAGACCGTCACGTCGGTCGGGACCGCGCCGTCGTCGTCCAGGGGTGCGCTGCTGGCCAGCACCTCGACGCCGGCCGGCACCGGCACCGGGGCGTCACCGAAGTTGGTCAGCACCGTCAGCTCCGCGTTGCGGAAGGTCAGCACCTCGTCCCCGGAGGACAACCACTCCAGGGTGCCGTGACCCAACCCGTGGGCGCGGCGCAGCCGCAGCGCCGTGCGGTACAGCTCGTACGTCGAGCCGGGCACGTCGCGCTGGCGGTCCAGCGCGTACTCCGCCCAGAGTGACGGCTGCGGCAGCCAGCTCGCGTCGGTGGGCCCGAAGCCGTACGACGGGGCATCGGCCTCCCACGGGATCGGCACCCGGCAGCCGTCCCGGCCGCGCTGGGTGTGTCCGCTGCGCGCCCAGGTCGGGTCCTGCCGGGCCTCGTCGGGCATCGTGGTGTGCTCGGGCAGCCCCAGCTCCTCGCCCTGGTACAGGTACGCCGAGCCGGGCAGGGCGAGCATCAGCAGGGTGGCCGCCCGGGCCCGGCGCAGGCCGAGCGCGGCGTCCGGCTGCGGGTCGCCGATGCCGATGCCGTTGGGTCGTACGGTGCCGATCGGCAGGCCGAGCCGGGAGGCGTGCCGCACCACGTCGTGGTTGGACAGCACCCAGGTGGTCGGCGCGCCGACCGAATCGGTCGCCTCCAGCGAGCGGGTGATCACCGCGTACTGGGCCGGTGCGGTCCAGGCGGCGAGCAGGTACTCGAAGTTGAACGCCTGGTGCATCTCGTCCGGGCGGACGTAGCGGGCCAGCCGCTCGGCCGGCTCCACCCATGCCTCGGCGACCAGCACCCGCTCACCGGGGTAGCTGTCCAGAACCTGCCGCCACTGCCGGTAGATCTCGTGCACGCCCTCCTGATCCCACATCGGCGGGCGCGGCTTGTCGACCTCGTTGCCGGAGAGGATCTCCTGCGGCTCCTGCCAGTCGGCCAGGTCGGCCTGCTTGATCAGGCCGTGCGCCACGTCGACCCGGAAGCCGTCCACCCCACGGTCCAGCCAGAACCGCAGCACGTCCAGGAACTCCGCGTGCACCTCCGGGTTGTCCCAGTTGAGGTCCGGCTGGCCGGTGTCGAACAGGTGCAGGTACCACTGGCCGGGTTGCCCGTCCGGGTCCACGGTCCGGGTCCAGGCGGGGCCGCCGAAGACGCTCTGCCAGTCGTTCGGCGGCTGGTCGCCGGCCGGGCCGAGGCCGTCCCGGAAGATGTACCGGGAGCGTTCCGGGCTGCCGGGCGCGGCGGGCAGCGCGGCCTGGAACCAGCGATGCGCCGAGGAGGTGTGGTTCGGCACCAGGTCGACGATCACCCGCAGGCTGCGGGACCGGGCCTCGGCGATCAGCTTGTCCGCGTCAGCGAGGGTGCCGAACAGCGGGTCGATGTCGCGGTAGTCGGCCACGTCGTAGCCGGCGTCGGCCTGCGGCGACGGGTAGAAGGGGGAGAGCCACACGGCGTCCACGCCCAACTCGACCAGGTGGTCGAGTCGGGCGGTGATGCCGGGCAGGTCACCGATCCCGTCTCCGTCCGAGTCGGCGAACGAGCGGGGGTAGATCTGGTAGATGGTCGCCTCGGTCCACCAGCCGGTGATCGGGTGATCGGAGGGGCTCTGCTGCGTCGGATCGGTGTTCAGGGTGGTCTCCCGTGTCGGAGCTGTGGATGGACTGCCGGCGGTGCTGCTGCCGGCCGCGTCGCCGTCGGCTGTCGGCGGATGGCTGAAGTTCAGTGTGCCCGGGGCGGTGCGGTCGAGTCTCGGACCACCAACCGAGTGGGCAGGATCACCGGCGTGTCGCAACCGGCGCTCTGTTGACCCGCGACTGGGCCCAGCGGGCGCGCCCCGAGCGGGTCGAGGAGCATCCGGGCGGCCAGCCGGCCCTGCTCGGCGGCGGGCTGCGCGATGGTGCTGAGCCCGAGCACGCCGGCCAGGTCGTGGTCGTCGATGCCGATCACGCTGACGTCCTGCGGCACCCGCAGCCCGGCGTCGCGCAGCGCGGTCATCGCGCCCATC
The DNA here is from genome assembly GCF_045209745.1 of Micromonospora sp. NBC_01638. Classification (NCBI taxonomy): domain Bacteria; kingdom Bacillati; phylum Actinomycetota; class Actinomycetes; order Micromonosporales; family Micromonosporaceae; genus Micromonospora; species Micromonospora sp. NBC_01638. The sequence goes on along the minus strand of NZ_CP109273.1, from coordinate 1,041,628 downwards.
GCCATCTCGTCGCAGGCGGCGACGATCGCGGTCGGCGGCTCGCCGCGGGCCAGCAACTCCGCGGTGGCCTGGTTGCCGCCGTCGATGGTGAAGCTGGACTCGACGTCCAGGCTCGGGTCGGGTCGCAGGCCGGCCGCCCGCAGCTCCGCCTGGTAGCCCCGGCGCCGGTCCAGGTGGGTGGTGAAGGCCAGCTCGTCGTCCGGGTCGCCGGAGATGTGCGCGATCCGGGAATGGCCGAGGTCGATCAGGTGCCGGGTGGCGGCCCGGGCGGCCGCCACGTCGTCGATCCGTACGCACGGCCAGTTGGGCACCCTGCTCCCCGAGCTGATGGTCACGCCGGGCAGTTCCAGCGTGGCCAGTGCGGTCAGGTCGGCCGGCCGCAGTGGCGTGGCGACCAGCATCATCGCGTCCACCCGCTTGTGCAGGTTGGCCGTACGCAGGACCCGCTGGCGGATCTGCTCCCGGCCGCCCAGGTTGTAGAGCAGCAGGTCGTAGCCGGACTGGTGGAGGTACTCCTCGACGGCCTCGACGACGGTGCTGAAGAACCAGCGGGTGATCCTGGGGACCACCACCGCGACCGTGCCGGTCCGGCCACCGGCGAGCCGGGACGCGCTCGGTGAGACCTCGTAGTCGAGCTGCTCGGCGGCGGCGAGCACCCGGCGGCGGGTGGCGGCCGAAACCGTCGGCAACCCGCGCAGGGCCCGCGAGACGGTGGCCGTGGACACACCGGCCAGCCGGGCCACATCATCAATCCTCGTCACGGTTCCCCCGCTCGGTGCCCGGAGCGCCCGCCGCCGCCCGAGGGGCCAGGCGGCGGCGGGCGAGCGGGTCAGCCCTTGACGCTGCCGGCGAGCAGACCTCGCACGAAGAAACGCTGCAGGGACAGGAAGACGATGAGCGGTACGACGATGGAGACGAACGCGCCAGCGGTCAGCCGCTGCCACTCGTTGCCCCGGGTGCCAGCCATCTCGGCGAGCCGGACGGTGAGCGGGGCGGTCTCGTTGCCGCCGCCCGCGAAGATCAGTGCGACCAGCAGGTCGTTCCAGACCCAGAGGAACTGGAAGATGCCGAACGCCGCCAGCGCCGGAGTGATCAGCGGCAGCACGATGGTGCGGAAGATCTTCGGATGGGTGGCCCCGTCGACCCGGGCCGCCTCCATCAGGTCGGCCGGCAGTTGAGCGATGAAGTTGTGCAGCAGGAAGACGGCGAACGGGAGCGCGAAGCAGGTGTGGGCGAACCACACCTGGGCGAACTTCTGTTCGTCGACCAGGTCCCAGGCCGGCATCAAAGTGACGCCGCCGAGGCTGACGCCGGTGGAGAAGAACCTCAGCAGCGGCACGAGGGCCATCTGCAACGGCACGATCTGCAGCGCGAAGATCGCGATGTAGAGCCAGTCCCGGCCGCGGAAGTTGATCCACGCCAGCGCGTACGCGGCCAGGCACGCGAAGGCGAGCGGGAAGAGCACCGACGGGATGGTGATCGCCAGGGAGTTGATGAAGGACCCGGCGAGCTGCCCGGAGGACGACGACCGCCCGAACAGGACCTGCTGGTAGTTCTCCAGCGTGAACTGCGGGTTGGTGAAGGCCGTCCACCAGCCGGTGGTCTTGATCTCGTCCTCTGGCCGGAATGAGGAGATGAGCAGGCCGAAGGTCGGGATGGTCCAGACCACCGCGATGACCACCGAGACGAGTGTCGCGGTGCGGCTGTTCAGCCGCTTGCGGACCCGTCCGGCGGTGGTGGACGGTGTGCTGTCGGTCTTCTGGGTGCCGGCGGCGACGGTGGGCGTTGCGGTCGTCATCTCAGCCCTCCCGCTGCTGACGGAGGTTACGGATCTGGTAGATGACGACTGGGATGACCAGGACGAAGAGGAAGACCGCGAGTGCGGAGCCCTGCCCGTTCTGGCCGTACCGGAACGCCTGGTTGTACATCTCGCTGGCGATCACGCTGGTGTCGTAGTTGCCGTTGGTCGAGGTCCGAACGATGTCGAAGACCTTGAGCGTGGCGATCGTGAGGGTCACCACCACGACGATCAGCGCCGGTCGGATGCTCGGCATGGTGATCCGCCAGAACATCTGCCAGGGGCTGACCCCGTCGAGCCGGGCGGCTTCCACGATGTCGCCGGGGATCGCCTTGATCGCGGCGGAGAGCACCACCATGGCGAAACCGGCCTGGATCCAGACCATGATGACGATCAGCAGCAGCGTGTTCAGCGGTGATTCCAGCAGCCACTGCTTGGGCTCACCGCCGAGGCTGACCATGATCTGGTTGAGCAGACCGATCTGGTCGCCTTCGCCCCGGTAGGCGTAGACGAACTTCCAGATGATGCTGGCGCCGACGAAGGAGATCGCCATCGGCAGGAAGATCAGTGACTTGGCCACCGCCTCGAACCGGGCCTTGTCCACCAGCACGGCGTAGATCAGGCCGAACCCGGTCGCCACCAGCGGGACCAGGAGCACCCAGACCAGGGTGTTGATCAGGACCCGGAAGATCGAGTCGTCGGAGAACATCCAGCTGTAGTTGCGCAGACCCACCCAGTTGGTGCTGCTCCCATCCATCAGGGAGAGCAGCGTGGTGCGGATGGCCGGCACGACGAGACCGACGAGGAGCAGCAGCAACGTCGGCAGCAGGAAGAAGAGCGCGAAGAGCCCTTCGCGCTGCTTGGGTCGGCGGGGCAGCGGGGCACCACTCGCGGAGGCGGCGACCAGCTGGACCTCCCGCCGCCGGGCGAACCAGGCCGGCACGACGTCGAGCAGCAGGAGCAGACCGCCTACCACCACCACGAAGGCGACCAGTCCGTACATCAGCATGAGGAGCTTCGGCTGCTGATCGGCGAAGTCGAACTCCATCAACCCTCCCTTCCGGGTCCACTTCGGCCGGTGGCCCGGCCCGCGAGCGCGGGCCGGGCCACCGCCGGGATCACTTAGGCCAACTGCTCTCGATGCCCTGGAGCACCGGGGCGGTCGACTTGCCGTTCAGCCACTCGACCATGCCCTTCCAGAACGTCCCCGCACCGACGGCTGCCGGCATCAGGTCGGATCCGTCGAAGCGGAAGACGCCGCTCTTGTCCTGGAGGATCTGGACGGAGAGCTTGTCGATCGGGCTGGCGACGTTGGCGATGTCGAGCTTGTTGTTCGCCGTGACCCAGTTGCCGAGCTTCGCGCGGCTGTTCACGTACTCGGCCGAGGCGAGGTAGGTCTGCACCGCCTGCACCTCCGGGCGGTCGGCGTACGCGACGACGAACTCGCCAGCGCCAAGCACCGGCTTGCCCTTGGCCGCGTCGATGGCCGGGAAGTAGAACGCGAACGCGTCACCGTCCGCGGCCACCTTGGTGCCCTCCGGGAACTGGTTGGCGTAGAACGACGCCTGCCGGTGCATCGCGCACTTGCCGTTGGTGATCGGCACGCCCGCCTCCTGGAAGGAGGTGGTGGTGATGCTCTTGACGCCGCCGAAACCGCCGTTGACGTACTTCTCGTTCTTGAGGATGGTGCCGGCACGGTCAACCGCCTCGACGACCCGCGGGTCGTTGAACGGGATGGCGTGCGTGGTCCACTGGTCGTAGACCTCGGGGGTCTGCGTACGCAGCATCAGGTCTTCGATCCAGTCGGTGGCCGGCCAGCCGGTGGCGTCACCGGACTCGACGCCCACGCACCACGGCTTCATGCCGCTGGCGGCGACCTTGTCGCTCAGGGCGATGAGCTGGTCCCAGCTGGTCGGGACCTCCCAGCCCTTCTCCTTGAACGTCTTCGGCGAGTACCAGACGAAGGACTTCACGTTGGCGCCGAGCGGCACGCCGTAGAGCGTCCCGTTCACGGTGCCGTACTTCAGCCAGTCGGCCGGCATGTTCTGCTCGGCCAGGGCCTTGGTGTCGGCACCCAGGGACTTCAGCTTGCCGGCGTCCGCGAAACGCTTGACGAGGCCGGGCTGCGGCACGAAGGCGATGTCGGGGGCGTTGCCACCGTCGACCCGGACGGGGAGCTGCGCCTCGAACTCGCCGCTGCCCTCATAGTCGATCTTGATGCCGGTGCACTCGGTGAACTGCGACCACGAACGCTCCAGCAGGTCGGCCTCGGCGTCCCGGATGGACGCGTAGATGGAGACCTTCTTGCCGTCGTGGCCCTTGTACTTGTCGTATGCGGCACACTCTGCGGAGCCCGCGTTGTCGCTCTTCTTGTCATCGCCGGTACCGCAGGCGGTGGCGCTGAGCGCCAGCCCGAGTACGCCGGCGATCGCGAAGGCCTGGCGTGGTCTGGTGAAGACCGCCATGCCGTCCTCCTTTCTAGCCGGCGCGGTCGTGCTCAAAGGCCCGGCGCCGGTCCCGATGGGCGTGCCACACATGTAAGCGCTTGCATCCGGTCCGGTCCAGCCCTTGTCAGACACGAGCGAGTAACAATCCGGAAACGTCCCGGGCGTCCCGTGGGCGCGCTCCCGGGCAGGTTTCCGACTCTTTCGAAGGATGACGATATCTGTCAGGCTCAAGCCATCGCATCGAAGGTTTTCGACATAGGAGGAACTGTATGCGTAAGCGATGGATCAGCCTGCTGGTGACGGGTCTGCTCGTCGGGGGAGTCCTGGCTCCGGCCAGCCCGGCGCTGGCCGCGCCGACCTTCAAGGTGCCGTTCCCGTGCGGCCAGTCCTGGTCCGGGCAGACCCGGTCGAACCACAGCCCGGCGAACGCCGTCGACTTCAACCGCACCGACGACCTCGGCGACCCGGTGGTGGCCAGCGCCCCCGGCACCGTCGACCGGGTGACCGACCTCGGCGGCACCAGCTACGGCAAGTACGTCCGGATCGACCACGGGGGCGGTTACAGCACGTACTACGCCCACCTCAACGGCTTCAACGTGTCGGTCGGCCAGACGGTCGGCTACGGCAAGGTGCTCGGCTGGGTCGGCAGCACCGGCGGCTCCACCGGCCCGCACCTGCACTACGAGCAGCGCCTCAACGGCGGCGACATCCAGGTCCGTTTCAACGGCGCCCTCGGCCTGTACTGGGGCACCAAGACCTACACCAGCGACAACGGGTGCGGCTCGGGCGCCGGCAGCGGCACGGTCAACACCAGCGGCACCCCGCTGACCGTCCGTTCCGGCCCCGGCACCGGGTACGCCTCGGTCGGCACCGTCGCCGACGGCACCCGGGTGAGCATCGCCTGCCAGACCAGCGGCACCACGGTCACCGGCACCTACGGCACCAGCTCGATCTGGGACCGGATCGGCAGCGGCCGCTTCATCGCCGACGCGTACGTGTACACCGGTCACGACGGCTACATCCCCGGCGTGCCCCGCTGCTGAGCGGTTTGACGACCACGGTTCCCGGTGGGCGGCGCTGCCGGGAACCGTCAGACCCGCGGACCCAACAGCGCCGGGATCGCCACGCGCGGTGCTCCTGTCGGGAGGACGAAGCTCCGGTCGCGGCGACCCCGGCGGGTCCCGGTGTTGAGGGTGCGAACGTTAATTGAAGATGCTGACACCACCCGGGCCGACCAACAGCCCGACAACGATGAGGACGATGCCCCACAGGATCTGCCGGCGGAACAGCGCGAGGATGCCGGCGACCACGAGTACGACTGCGAGAATCCAGAGAATCAGCTCCATGACCTCTGAATACCCGACTGGCCGATCGGGGAAACCTGATCGGTGTCGAGTTGATCACCAACGTGGAAGACGCTGTACGCCTGCTTGATCACCGGGTGCGCGACGTTGCGGACGCGTACTCCGCCGGGGGTCGTGCCGCGCTCGGTGCCGGCATGCGCGTGCCCGTGCAGGGCCAGCGCCGTGGGCGCCGAGTCGATCGCCTGCCCCAACTGGTACGAGCCGAGGAACGGGTAGATCTCCAACGGTTCGCCGGCCAGCGTGTCCGGCACCGGTGCGTAGTGGGTGAGCGCGACAAGCATGTCGCAGTCCAGGGAGCGCAGCGCCGCACCGAGGCGGTCCGCGCTGTCGGTGGTGGTCCGCACGAACGCCTTCATCTCCGGCTCGCCGAAGTCACTCGCGCACCGCCCGGCGAACCCGCCGCCGAAGCCCTTGACGCCGGCGATACCGAGCCGGCCGCCCGCGCAGTCCAGCACCACCCCGTTGCCCTCCAGCACGATGATGCCCGCGTCCTCAAGCACCTTGACCACCTGCGGCACCTGGTCACACTGGTGGTCGTGGTTGCCCAGCACGGTCACCACCGGGACGGCCAACCCACCGAACTCCTCTGCCACGCAGCGCGCCTCGGCCTCGGTGCCGTGCCGGGTCAGGTCTCCGGCCAGCAGCAGCACATCGGCGCACTCCGGCAGATCCTCCAACGCCGGTCGGAATCGCCCGACCACGTCCTGGTCCAGATGCACGTCGCCCACGGCGGCGATCCGGATCACCATGAAACCTCCCTCAGGGCAGTTGCTCGATCTCCGTGGGGGCCTGGGCGCGGATCACCCCGATGTCGCTGGTGATCGGCACGTCCGGGAAGCGCTCGGACACCCGGCGCAGGATCTCCTCCCGCCGGTGCGGGCTTTCCACCTCGCCGTGGAGCACGAGGGCGCGTTCCCGTCGGATCACGGTGATCCCCTGTTCGGCGACGGCCGGGTCCTCGGCGAGCAGCCGTTGGATCTCCGCTTCGACGTACTCGTCCGGTGGCCCGGCGCCGATGTAGCGATGGTGGCTCACGGTGTCCCCTCTCCTGGCTGGGTGCCGGTGGCCGGCACCACCTCCAGCCGGTCCAGCAGCACCAGGAACGCCTCGGCGTACGGCGAGTGCTGCGTCTCTTTGCGTACCCGTTCCCAGTCGATCTGCTCCCTCAGCGACCGGGCCAGTGGCAGGCCGCGGGCGAAGTCGCAGTAGTGCTGGGAGAAGCTGAGCAGCTTGTGCACCATCAGCTGACTGGCGGACAGGACCGGCATCTGGATCGCGTCCACCGGCCGGATGACCGTGTCGGTAAACGTCTCCTCGGTCACCGGCGTCTCGATCGGCCGGTGGATCAGATCCACCATGCGCCCGTCGTCGAAGACCTTCACCAGCCAGTCCTCCGGTGGACGCTCGGCGACGAACCCGGCGGCCACCAGGGCCTCAAGCGACCGTTCCACGTCGGCCTCCCGGATCAGGAAGTCGACGTCGTGTTCGCTGGAGTGGCCGCCGTGGGCGTAGACGGCGAAGCTGCCGCCCAGGGCGAACGGGATCTCGGACTGCTTGAGCACGGCGGCGACCTTCTTGAGGGTGTGCACCAGACTCTCGTCCCCGTGCTCAGCCATCTGGTTCTCCCGTCGTCATGTTGGTGGACCGGCGGTTCATTTCGAACTCCGGTACCCGGCATTCCGGTCGGCCACACCTGCTCACGTCGCGGTCGGGTCCGAAGCGGGACGAAACACCACAAACCTCGCGGAGTCGGTGCGCGGGTCGGATAATCTGTCGGGGGTGGCCAGATCATCGGGGATGCGACGCGGCGGGGCCCGGTTGCGCACCGTTGCCCTGATCGGCATCGACGGTTCGGGCAAGACCACTCAGGCGCACCGGCTGGCCGACGCACTGAACGCCGCCGGCCGCCCCGCGAAATACCGACGCAACGCCAGCGGGCGGCGGTGGCTCGGACGGCTCGCCCACCGGCTCGGGCGGCCGGACGCTCAGCGGCTCGTCGGGCGCGACGGCGTGCTGGCCGTGGAGTCCGTCCTGCGCTGGCTCGCCATCGCCGTAGCCCTGCTCAGTTGCCTGCTCACCGGCCGGACGGCCGTGATGGATCGCTACTCGGCCTGCCAGTACGCGAGCATCCGGGCGCACGGTGGGCACCGCTGGGAACGGTTGGCCCGGGCCGGCTACCGCCTGTTCCCGACGCCGCAGGTGACCTTCCTGCTCACCGTCGACCCGGCGGAGGCGTACCGGCGCATCGAGGAGCGCGGCACCGACCACGAGACGATGGGTTGGCTGACCGCGGCGGACACCGCCTACCGGGCCCTGCCCGAGTACCCGAGCTTCGTGCTGGTCGACGCGGGTCGCCCGGCCGAGGAGGTGACCGAGCAGATCCAGGCGCACCTGGAGACCTGGCTGCCCCCGTCGTCTGATCCGGTGCCGGGTGACGGTGGCCCGTTGGTGGCTCAGGCCCGCCCGTAGACCGGGACGGTGGCGCCGCTGGTGGGCGCGGACTCCGCCGACGCGAGGAACCGGATCACCGGCGCGATCTCGTCCGGGGCCACCCAGCGGGAGTGGTCGGCGTCGGGCTGGGCGAGCCGGTTCGCCGGGGTGTCGATGACGCTGGGCAGCACGGTGTTGCAGCGCACGTTGCGCGACCGGTACTCCACCGCGACCGCGTTGGCGAAGGCCAGCACCGCCGCCTTGGCCGTCACGTAGCCGGCCGCGCCGGGGAACGGGGCGACCGCCGCGCGGGCCGAGACGCAGACCACCGCGCCGCCGCCGGCCGCCACCAGGTGCGGCAGCGCGGCCTGGGTGACCAGGTAGGTCGGTCGCAGGTTGACGGTGAGCATCCGCTCGAAATCCTCGACCGGCGTCTCGTGCACCAAACCACCGCTTGCGTACCCGCCGACCAGGTTGACCACCGCCCGCAGCGGCGCCGCCGGCTCACCGGCGGCGGCCTCGACCGCCCGCGCGGCGCCTGCCGGGTCGCTCAGGTCCGCGACCAGCCGGACCACCCCGTCCGCCGCCGGCTCCGAGCCGGGCCGGGCTTCCCGCCCCGGTACGACCACCCGCCAGCCCGCCTCGACGAACGCGGCGACGACCGCCCCGCCGAGCCCGCCGGCACCTCCGGTCACCAACACGCTGCGCTCCGCCATGCGCTCACGCTAGTGCCCCGTCGACGGGCACCGCCCGGTGGCCCGCTGCCGGCGCTCTGCTGAGAGCAGAGTGGCTGGCCGAATCGCCCCCCGACCGCGCAGGATCAGCGGATGCGAATCCTCATTCTCGGTGGCACCCGATTCCTCGGCCGGGCGGTGGCGCAGCTTGCCATCGAGCAGGGCCACAACGTGACCTGCGCGGCCCGGGGAGTCTCCGGCGTCGCTCCGGCGAAGGCCCGCTTCGTGCCGGTCGACCGAGACGATCCCGAGGCGCTGGTGCCGCTCGCCGATGAGGGTTTCGACGCCGTGGTCGATGTGACCCGCCAGATCAGCCACGCCCGGTACGCGCTCGCCACCCTGGCTGACCACGTCGGCCACTGGTCGTTCGTGTCGACGATCTCGGTGTACGCGGACAACACCACCCCGGGTCAGACCGCGGCGGACGCGCCGGTGCTGGCGCCGGCCCCGCCGGACGTGGATGGTCCGGTCGGCCCGAACAACCGCTGGTACGGCGAGTGCAAGGTGAGCATCGAGCAGGCGGTGCGGGAGCGGGTGGGCGTGGAACGGTCGTTCATCTGCCGGGCGGGGCTGCTCGTCGGTGCGCAGGACCCGAGCGACCGCTTTCCCTACTGGGTACGGCGGCTGTCGGCCGGTGGCGAGGTTCTCGCGCCCGGACGGCCGACCGACCGTGTGCAGTTCGTGGACGTCGCCGATCTGGCGGGTTGGTTGGTGCGCGCCGCCGGCACCCGCCTCAGCGGCACGTACGACGGCACCGGGCCGGCGATGTCCCGGGCTGACCTGCTGGCCGGGGTTGCCGCCGGGTTGGGCGTCGCCGAGCCGGACCTCACCTGGGTCGATCAGGAGTTCCTGCTGTCCCAGGACGTACGCGAGTGGTCGGGGGAGCGGGCGCTGCCGCTCTGGGTGCGCCTGCCGGAGTCCGGCGGCCTGATGGACCGGGACGCCCGACCGGCTCTGGACGCCGGGCTGGCGGTCCGTCCGTTGGCCGACACCGTTCGGGCGACCGCGTCCTGGATGACAGCACACCCGGCCGCCGTACGGCAGGGTGGACTCGACCCGGCGGGTGAGGCGGCGGTACTGCGGGAGTGGCAGGCTGTGCGCAACCGGTGATCCCGGCCGGCGGAAGTTTTTCCCACTCCGGACCGTCATAGTTGACGCTCACGCCTGGTGAAAGTAAGTTTCATCCGTGGCGAAGAGTCCGAAGATTTCTGCGAGTCAGGAGCCCGGTGGGCTGATCGTCCACATCAGTGGGCTGCTGCCGTCGCTGTCGCCCGCCGAGCAGCGGGTTGCCCGGCTGGTCGTGTCCGATCCGGCCGCCGCCGCCCGGCGGACCATCACCGACCTCGCCACCGCAGCGGAGACATCGGAAGCGACCGTCATCCGGTTCTGCCGTTCCGTGGGCATGGACGGCTACCCCCAACTGCGCATCCGGCTCGCCGCCGAGGCCGCCCGCCGGATCGAGCCGCCGGACGCCCGGGTGGTCGGCGGTGACATCCCGCCCGGTGCCGACCTCGCCCAGATCATCGCCACCATCGCGTTCAACGACGCCCGTGCGGTCGAGGAGACTGCCGAGCAGCTCGACCCCGCCGTCTGCGAGCAGGTCGTCGAGGCGATCAATGGCGCCGGTCGGATCGACATCTACGGCGCCGGCGCCAGTGGGTTCGTCGCTTCGGACTTCCAGCAGAAGCTGCACCGCATCGGCCGGATCGCCTTCTACTTCCCGGACGTGCACACCGCGCTGACCTCGGCCGCCCTGCTCAGTCGCGGAGACGTGGCGATCGGCATCTCGCACACCGGCACCACCTCCGACGTGATCGAGGTGCTGGAGCAGGCCCGTACGCGAGGCGCTGCCACCGTGGCGCTGACCAACTTCCCGCGCTCGCCGATCACCGAGGTGGCGGACTTCGTGCTGACCACGGCGGCCCGGGAGACCACCTACCGCTCCGGTGCGACGGCCAGCCGGCTGGCCCAGCTCACCGTGGTCGACTGCCTCTTCGTCGGGGTGGCCGCCCGGAACCGGACCCGAGCCCGCAAGGCCCTCGAGGCGACCGCCGAGGCGGTCCAGTCGCACCGGGTGGGTGCCAACCGGAGGCGGGCATGACGCCCGGGGCGGTGGAGCCGGACAAGGACGTTCCAGCACCGCCCGCCCGCCCGGCGGTCCGGGTGGGCGCCCCCACCGAACGGCGCAACCCGCTCAGCGTCGATCTCGACCTGATGTCGACCCGGGACGTCCTCACCGTGATCAACGAGGCGGACCGGCGGGTGCCGGCGGCGGTCGCCGCGGTGCTCGACGAGATCGCCGCCACCGTCGACCTGGCGGTCGCGGCACTGCGCGGCGGTCACCGGGTGCACTACTTCGGGTCCGGCACCTCCGGCCGGCTGGGTGTCCTCGACGCGGCCGAGCTCGCCCCCACGTTCAATTCGCCCCGGCACTGGTTCTGCGCCCACCTCGCCGGTGGCCCGGAAGCCATTTGGCGGGCCGTGGAGGACGCCGAGGACGACGATCGGAGCGGCGCGGTCGAGGCGGCCAGTTGTGTGCGCGCCGGTGACCTGGTGGTCGGTCTGGCGGCCAGCGGACGCACCCCGTACGTCCTCGGGGCGCTCGCCGCGGCCCGCGCCAAGGGCGCCTCGACGGTGCTGCTCTGCGCCAATCCGGAGGCGGAGGCCGCCCGGTCGGTCGACGTGTTCATCGGGGTGGACACCGGACCCGAGGTGGTCACCGGGTCGACCCGGATGAAGGCGGGCACGGCGCAGAAGTTGGTGCTCAACACGTTCTCGACCGCCGTCATGGTGCGCCTGGGGCGGGTCTACTCGAACCTCATGATCGATATGGTGGCGACCAACGCGAAGCTCCGCGGACGAATGATCTCGATTCTGATGGAGGCCACCGGCTGCTCGGAGGAGGTCTCCCAGCGGGCCCTCACCGAGGCCGACGGTGACCTGAAGGCCGCGCTCGTTTCCCTGGTCTCCGGCGCCGAGGTGGACGCCGCCCGGGCCGCGCTGGCCAGATCCGCCGATCAGGTCCGGGGTGCCCTCGCCCTGCTCGCCTCCTAGCCTCACGCGCCTCGGGAAGCGAACGGGGCTCCGGATTGTTCATCTGGCCGGGGGGTAATAACACCTCCATGGATGAACCAACCGGGCCACCGGTGCGTATCTGGCAGTGACCAGGATCGCAGCATGGTGGTGACCCGGGTCGCTGTGCCCCCGCGGTGGGCGGTGTTGCCATGGTTGGGACCCGTACGTGGTGTGCCCAGCGGCGAGCCACCCGACGGGGTGCTGACAGCAAATATGGACCGTGCTCTCAGCTACTACTCAGGCATTCGTGACACTTTCGACTCACGCGATGGAATCCCCGACACGTCTCATCTGTTGTGTAGGTGTCAGCACCGATGGGCACAGCAGAAGTTACCAGGGGCTGACGGACGTAGGGAATGGCAAGGAACCGGGCAACCGGCGCGAGCGAGGGGACCGTGGGCAACGTGGACAAGAACATCGGCATGCGAACCGACGAGGTTGCCGAGGAGCGCGACCTGGTCGGCGTCTACCTGCACGAGATCTCTCGGACGCCACTGCTGGACGCCGCAATGGAGGTCGATCTCTCCAGGGCAATCGAGGCTGGCCTCTACGCCGAGCACCTGCTCGGTGCGGACGCCGTTCCCGCCGGTGTCGACCGGGCCGACGTGGAGTGGCTGGTCGTCGAGGGGGAGCGTGCGAAGGACCTCTTCATCCGTGCCAACCTCCGACTGGTCGTGTCGATCGCCCGTCGCTACGTGCGCTCGGGCATGCCCATGCTGGACCTGATCCAGGAGGGCAACACCGGCCTGGTCCGGGCGGTCGAGAAGTTCGACTACGAACGTGGCTTCAAGTTCTCCACCTACGCCACCTGGTGGATCCGCCAGGCGATCAGCCGGGCGATCGCTCAGCAGGAGCGCACCGTCCGTCTGCCGGTGCACCTCGTGGAGGACGTCAACCGGATGCGCAACGTCACCCGGCAGCTGACCCGCGAGCTGGGCGCCGACCCGGAGCCGGAGCAGATCGCGGCATCCCTCGGCGTCACCGTCGAGCGGGTGAACGAGCTGCGCCGCTGGTCGCAGGACACCGTCTCGCTGGACACCCCGGTGGGCGAGGACGGCGACACGAACCTCGGCGACCTGGTCGCCGACAGTGACGCGCCGTCGCCGGAGGACATCGTCCTCAGCGGCCTGGAGCGGCAGCGCATCGAGGGTCTGCTCAACCACCTCGACGACCGTTCCGCGGGCATCATGCGGGCCCGCTACGGGCTGGAGGACGGCCGGGAGCACTCGCTCACCGAGGTCGCGTCCCGGTTCTCGCTGTCCCGCGAGCGGATCCGGCAGCTGGAGATCCAGGCCCTCGGTCGGCTGCGTGAGCTGGCTCGGGCAGAGGGGCTGCAAGCAGCCTGACCTGGTATCAATTACGGTGAACGGCCGGCGTCCGATAGGGGGACGCCGGCCGTTCGCCGTAGCCGGTCGTAGCTAGCGAACCCGGCCGTAACCCTGGATGGGCATCATGTTCATGCCCCGCTTGAGCACGTTGCGTCCCGCGCTCGGCGCGTCGATCACCTGGCCGCCGCCGACGTAGAGGGCGACGTGCCCGAGCCCGCTGTAGAAGACCAGGTCTCCCGGGCTCAGGTCGCTCCGGCTGATGTGGGCGACCGCGCCCCACTGGAGCCGGGCGTTGTGCGGCAGGGATTTCCCAGCCGCCCGCCAGGCCGCCAGGGTCAGCCCGGAACAGTCGTAGCCGTTCGGCCCGTCGGCTGCCCAGACGTACGGCTTGCCCAGCGCACCGAACGCGTAGCGCACCGCGGTGCCGGCAGCACCGGCCACCGTGGGCACGTTCCTGGCCTCGGCCGCCGCGGTCTTGGGTTCGGGTCGCTCGGTGGCCGCCCCGTACGCCTGCCGGCGTAGCTCGTACAGCTCGGCCAGGTCCTGCTCGATCTGCTTCTTACCCGCCGCGAGCTGACGGGCCTGTGCGGCCTGCCGGGTCAGCGTGCTGTTCAGGCGGGACTTCTCGTCGAGCAGCCGCTGCTGGTCGGCGGTGAAGCCGGAGATGCGCTCCTGCCGCTGGCGGGTCAACTGGTCGAGTGTGCCGAGCCGGTCCAGCAGCACGGCCGAGCCGCCGGGACGCAGCAGGGCGTCCGCGGTGCGCAGGGTGCCGCTCTTGTACGCGGTGGTGGCCAACTCGGCCACATCGGCCCGGCTCTGCTCGGCCTGCTGCTCGAGTGGGCCGATGCGGGCCGATAATCGGGCCACCGCGGCCTCGTTGGTCTTCATCTCCTCGCGCAACTTGTTGTACGACTCGACGACCCGCTCCAACTCGGCCGAGGACGTCTCGATCCGGCGGGTCAGGTCGGCGGGGGACGGCTCGGCGCGGGCCACCGCCGTCGGGGCGATCAGCGCGGCCGACATGCCGGCCAGCGCAATGGTGCGCAGCAGGTTTCTCAGGGATGACAAGAGCGGAAGGCCCCTCTCCCACGGCCGCCGGGGCTGCTGATGCCCTCGGCGACACCGGCCGGGGCCACCCGGGGCGGACGGCACTGGGCCGGACCGGCCTGCCCAACCTAACCCGGGACGGATGTCGCTCGCAGTTGAAGCAGGGGCGAAAGTTGGAAGAGTGGCCGGTCGTGCCCCTGCGTTGGGTGGCGTCACCGTGGCTCATGACACCTCCGGCGGAAGGATGCGCCGTCCTTTCTGTGAGTGATTGACGGATATGCAGCTTTCGTCGTTCCGGACGCATGCCGCCGTATTGCTGCTGTCCATAACCGATAAAATCTGAAATGGATGCTGTTTCTCGGCGATGTCCCCGGTTGGGGGAGCTGTCGAAAGCCCGCCAATGTCCAGGCCGGCTGGCGGTGCCCCAACACAATGAGGACCGGAGCCGGGAATCCCGTCGGCAGGTACTGCTGCCTCTCACCAGCGGGTCAACTCGGCCAACCGTCCCAATCGGGAGGAACCGTGAATCGTGAAGGCGCAAAAATGCGACCGCCGCGAACGGTGCCGGGCGCCCGGTCGACCCTTCTCTACGCGCGGCCCGGCATCATCGTGACCGTCGACCGGTTCACCGTCGGCCGAACCAGCTATTGGGTCGCCGACCTGACCCATCTGCGTACCGCCCGGGGCCCGCACGATCGGATCGCCGTCCGGGCCGTCGCCATCACCGCCACCATGCTCGGCGGTGTCGGACTGCTGCTCGGCTTCACCGGAGGTCTGCAACACCTGACCGCCGGGGCGTACCTCATCCTCGGTGCGGTGTTCCTGATTCCGGCTGCGCTCGCCCTGGTCGGCGATCGCTGGCGGCCACCGCCGTACGAGCTGTGGGGGTGGTACCAGGGAGCGGAGGCGCTGCTGTTCAGCGCCGACGACGAGCGGCAGTTCGGCCAGGTCACCCGGGCGCTGCTGCGGGCCCGGGAGGTCAACCGGTACGGCGGCTGGGTCGACCCGCTCGCCTCAGCCGACCCGTGGCGGCCCAGCCGCTGACCGGAGATGGTGGGCCGGCGCCGAGCTGGCGTCGGCCCACCGGCCGTTCAGTGGGCGACCGGCTCCGGGGTCCGTTCCTCCTGCGGCGCGGCCACCCAGGCGCTGACCCGGCGCTCGGCGTAGAACGAGACGAACGGCACGGTGCCGGCCAACATCACCAGCAGCATCCGTTTCAGCGGCCAGTCGGCTCGGCGGCTCAGGTCGAACGCGGCCACCAGGTAGATCATGTAGAGGAAGCCGTGCGCCGGCCCCACCGTCTCCACCACGACCGGGTTGTCGAACACGTACTTCAGCGGCATGCCGATCACGACCAGCAGGATCAGCACCACGCCCACGATCCAGGCGATCATGCGGTACCGGGTAAGGGCAGCGCCCACCTTCGTCCGTCCTTCCGAGCCCGGCTTCAGCCGGGGTAGTCACCGGGCCGGGCGCCCGGATTGGCGTTCAACCATGACAGGTAGTGGTTGTAGGCGGCCAGTTCCGTGTCCTCGACGGCGTCGACGGTGGCTGGCACCCGGGACACCCGCACCGGTCGGCGTACCGCCGGTTGGGACCCGATGGTGACAGCCGGCGCCGGCTCGTGGGCGGGGACATCGGCCGGGTCCGCCGGCGGCGTGTCGGCCTCCGTCGCCCTGTGGCGGGCCAGCTTCACCTCGCGCCACCAGACGTAGACCACGAAGCCGGCGAAGATCGGCCACTCGACCGCGTATCCCCAGCTCAGGCTGTTGCCGGCGGTGGCCCGGCTGATCTGCCACCAGCCCAGCCCGAGGAAGCTCACGGCCAGCACGACCATGGCCACGTGACGCGCGATCCACGCCGGGGTCCAGAGCCGCCTCATGGCCTCGAGGGTACCGGGGGCGCTGCCGGTCTCCGACACCGTGTCGTAGTTGCCGCGTCGGCGGGGGATGGTTTGGCGTCACCACGCCTGGGCATTGGTCTAGACGCCAGCCCAAAAGAGATCAAGGGGGGCGGGGATGACCGGATCGATACGTGAGGACGGCTATGCGTCCAGCGGCAGCGCGGATATGAGCCCCGAGCAGCGGGTGCCCGAGTGGGGCGGCGATCACCTCGCCGACCCGGCGGGCGCCACGGATCTCGACGGCGACCTGGTCGGCATCGACCCGACGGAGTTGACCGACGAGGATCTCATCCGCGAGATGCACAGCCTGCACCGCACCCGCCTGGACACTCTGCGGCACGCGGCGGACTCTGCCCTCGCCAACCACCTGCGGCGCACGGCGGAGCTGGAGACCGAGTACCTGGCCCGTCACCCGGGCCGGGAGGTCGACCCCAGCCGCCTGCGGGACGCGTGATGCCGGCGCATGCCGTGCGCGGCATGTCCGCGCCACCCGAGGTGGTCTTCAACACGGCGACCGACCCTAACCGCGCCTCGGCCTGGCTACCGGAGCCGCTGCGCGGCGACGGTAGCCCCGCCGCGGAGATCAACGGTGAGGAGTTGTGGGCCCGATGGGGTGCCGGCGGCGCCGATGCCTGGTCCGCTGAGATCCGGGTGGGGCCGGCGGATTCCGGCGGCGCCCGGATCGAGCTCGACCTGGCCGACGGGTCGGGCGGGCCGGGCCCGGACCAGTTGGCCGACGAGGCGCTCACCAACCTGGCACGCGAGGTCGCCGACAACCTCCAGGCTGGCTGAGCCGGCCGCGCGGGACGTCGCTTCCGCACCACCACAAGATGTGAGGAGATCGGGTGAGCGACACTGGCCTGCGACAGAAGGCGGCGCGGCTGAGACGGGCGTACGCGCCGCACGAACACCGGCCGCTCGGCGGCTACCTGATGGCGATGGGCACCTACGCCGGGGTGACCGCGGCGCTCGCCGGTCTGGTCAAGGTCACCGGTCGGCCGGTGCCGGAGCGGCCCGCCCCGTCTGACGTGGTGCTGCTCTCCATCGCCACGCACAAGCTGAGTCGGCTGCTGTCCAAGGACGCCGTGACCAGCCCTCTGCGGGCACCGTTCACCCGTTACGACCGGCCGATCGGCAGCGGTGAGGTGATGGAGCAGGTCCGTGACACGGGCAGCCCTACCCGGCACGCCATCGGCGAGTTGCTGAGCTGCCCGTTCTGCCTGGCGGTCTGGGTGGCCACCGGGTTGACCGGTGGCCTGGTGCTCGCGCCCCGGCTGACCCGGCTGGTGGCCACCGCGCTGACGGCGGTCGCCGCGTCCGACTTCCTGCAAATGGCGTACGCCTCAGCGCAGCAGGCCGCCGAGGGCGGGCACGACGACGACTGACGGGCTGAACGCAGCGGGGGTCGGCTTACGCCGGCCCCCGCTGCACGTACGCCTCAGCGCTGCATGCCGGACCAGCCGTGCGGCGACTCCGGCTCCCGTTCGTCCTCGTCCGCCCCGGTGATGATGTCCCGGTCCACGGCGGTGCGGTCGTGTTCGTTGGCGAAGTCCGGCTCGGGCGTGGTGTCCCTGCCCTTCGGCGGTTGACCCAGCGCTGACACCTTCTCGTCGTGGTCCTCGTGGTGCGTCATGTCGATGTCCCTTCTGGGGTCGCTCATGCGACCGAACCGCCAAGCAGGTCGCTGGCTTCGTCCATCGCGTATTCGCCCTGGGGCAGCGCGCCGATCCGAGTGAGCAGGTCCGGCGGGAGTTCGGCGGCGACCGCCCGGCGGTAGATATCCGCCTGGGTGACCCGCTCCTGACCCCGGTAGATGTCGTCGAGCAGGTCGTCGAGGGCTCGGGTGTCCGGCTCGCCGGCCACGGATGCGTCGTCGGTCACGCCGATCAGCTACCCGGGCCGGAATCGGTCAAACGTCACGCCAGGGGGGCCGTCCACGTTTCCGGCCGATGACCCTGCGAGCGGCCTTTGCTCTGCTTCAACCCACGCGACAGTTCCGGCCGTGCTTTTTGCGCGGGTTGAAGCAGAGCAAAGGGTGCCAGTGCCACCGATACCCGCCTGGCCGCCTCGCCCGGCCGGGTCGAGCGTCGGGCTGGGTCTGGGCGTACCGACAGCGCCGCCCCCGGCCCGGTGGGCCGGGGGCGTCCGTGTTCCGCGCCCTCCGGTGTCGGCCGTCAGACCGTCATCGGCAGGGTGGCCCGGCGGGCCCGCACGGCGGAGGCCAGGTGGTCGAGCACCTCGGCCGTGTCGTCCCAGCCGAGGCAGGCGTCGGTGACCGATCGGCCGTACTCCAGCTCCCGGGTGGGGTCGAGTTCCTGCCGGCCGGGCAGCAGGAACGACTCCAGCATCACGCCGGTGATGCCGCGTTGGCCGGCCGCCAGCTGGGCGGCCACGTCCGCGGCGACCTTCGGCTGGTTGCGGTGGTCCTTGCCGCTGTTGGCGTGACTGGCGTCGATCACCAGCCGCTCCGGCAAGCCGGCCGCGCGGAGCAGGTCGAGCGCGCCAGCGACCGACTCCGCGTCGTAGTTGGGCCGGCCGCCGCCGCCGCGCAGCACCAGGTGGCCGTCCGTGTTCCCCCGGGTGTGCATGATCGCCGGGGTGCCGGAGAAGTCGATGCCGGGGAAGACGTGCGGCACCCCGGCGGCGCGGATCGCGTCCACGGCGGTGCCGATGCTGCCGTCCGGGCGGTTCTTCATGCCGATCGGCATGGACAGGCCGGAGGCGAGCTGGCGGTGCACCTGGCTCTCCACGGTGCGGGCGCCGATGGCGCCCCAGGCCACCGTGTCCGCGATGTATTGCGGTGTGATCGGGTCGAGGAACTCGCAGCCCACCGGCAGGCCGAGGCGCAGCACGTCGAGCAGCAGCGCCCGAGCCAGCCGCAGGCCGGTGTTGACGTCCCCGCTGCCGTCCAGGCCCGGGTCGTTGATCAGGCCCTTCCAGCCAACCGTGGAGCGTGGCTTCTCGAAGTAGACCCGCATGACGATCAGCAGGTCGTCGGCCAGCTGGTCGGCTGCCGTGCGCAGGCGCTGGGCGTAGTCGAGCGCGGCGGCCGGATCGTGCACCGAGCAGGGGCCGACCACCACCAGCAGGCGGTCGTCCTCGCGGTCCAGCACGCGACCCGCCGCGCGACGGCCGGTCAACACGGCCGAGGCGAGCGAGGCGTCCAGGGGCAGCTCGTGGTGCAGCAGGGCGGGTGTGGTCAGCGGCACGACACGGTCGATCCGCTGATCACTGACCCGATCGGTCTCCGGGGTCGTCACGGTGGGCATCCTTCCGCCGACCGTGCCCGGGGCCGGTGCCCGGGACGAGCCGGCTGCTCGTACGCAAAAGGGCAGGAACGACAGCTCCTGCCCAGCCGGCTCGGTCCGTGGTGACGTCAGTTCATGGTGAAGTCACCGGCGTGCCAGCCGGCTGCCTAAACCATCGATACGAACGCGTCACGCGGCCAGCCTACCCGACCGGACGGGCTGCGCTGCGATCGTCCCAAAATGCGCACGATGAACACCGCGTGCCGGGGGCGAGGTCGGGGTAACAGGGGTGCCATGACAGACGAGCAGAGCGATCAGGACCGGGTGGAGTCCCGCGCGCACCTCCTGCCCGAGGAGGCGGCGGTGGGCAGCGACGACCCGGAGGCGCAGGCGGAGGCCATCCTCGCCGAGTCGGACATCCGTGCGACGGACCAGAACGCGGCCCCGGACACGGTGCTGGAACGTCGTACCTCGGATCAGACGGTGGTCGCCGTCGAACCGCCGGACTGAGCGCTCGCCCCGCGGGCCGGGGTCGGCCAGCGCGGCGAGCCAGAGCCGGGGGACGCGGGCGGCTCGCCGACCGACCGCACGTCACCTTTACGCCCCCGAGATCAGATAGCGTCGGGGCATGCCCGACAGCGGTTACCCCTGGCCCATCGAGACGTCCCGACTGGACAACGGCCTGCGTGTGGTGGTGAGTGAGGACCGCACCGCCCCCGCCGTGGCCGTCAACCTCTGGTACGACGTCGGCTCCCGGCACGAGCCGGCCGGGCAGACCGGCTTCGCCCACCTCTTCGAGCACCTGATGTTCGAGGGCTCCGTGAACGTCGCGAAGACCGAGCACATGAAGCTGATCCAGGGCTCCGGCGGCTCACTGAACGCCACCACCAACCCGGACCGCACCAACTACTTCGAGACGGTCCCGGCCGAACACCTGGAGTTGGCGCTCTGGTTGGAGGCCGACCGGATGGGCGGCCTGGTCCCCGCGCTCACCCAGGAAACGCTGGACAACCAGCGGGACGTGGTCAAGAACGAGCGCCGGCAGCGCTACGAGAACGTCCCGTACGGGGACGCCTGGCTGCGGTTGCTGCCGCTGCTGTACCCGCCGGGGCACCCGTATCATCACGCGACGATCGGCTCGATGGCCGACCTGAACGCCGCCGACCTCGCCACCTTCCAAGCGTTCCACCAGACGTACTACGCGCCCAACAACGCGGTGCTCACCGTGGTCGGCGACGCCACCGCCTCCGATGTGTTCGCGCTCGCCGACAAGTACTTCGGCGCGCTGCCCGCGCGCGATGACATCCCGCCAGCCCCGGACGGCCGTAGCGTCCCGGCGACCGGGCAGTCGGCCGCCGAGTCGGTGAGCGCCGACGTGCCGGCGCCGCGGGTGTACCTCGCCCACCGCACCTACCCGTTCGGCAGCCCGGCGTACAACGTGATCACCGTCCTCGCCACCGTCCTCGGCAGTGGCCGGGGCAGCCGGCTCTACCAGCGGCTGGCCGACGGTGAGCGGATCGCCCAGCCGGACCTGGTCGGGGCGTACGGGGTGGACCTCGCGCACGCCCCGGCACCGCTGATCGCCACCGCCACCGCCCGCCCCGGAGTGAGCGCCGAGCGGCTGGCCGAAGGGCTGGCCGCGGTCGTCGACGAGCTGGCCACCGTGCCGGTCACCGCCTCGGAGCTGGATCGGGCCAAGGCGTTGCTGAGCACCGGCTGGTGGCGTCAGCTGTCCACGGTGGATGGCCGCGCGGACCTGCTCGGCCGGTACGCCACGCAGTTCGGTGACCCGGCCCGCCTCGCGGACCAGTTGCCGGGCCTGCTCGCGGTCACCGCCGAGCAGATCGCCGAGGCCGCCGCCGAGGTGCTCGCCACCGACCGGGTGACCCTCACCTACCTGCCCGAGGAGACCTCATGACGCTGATCGCCGACCGTCCGGGCCCGGGCGCGGCCCGCCCGTACCGGTTCCCGCCGGTGGTCCGCCGTGCCGTGGCCGGTGGTCAGGTTGTCGCCGCGCACCTGCCCGGGCAGAACCTCGCCGTGGCGCTGCTGCTGCTCGACGTGGGCGCCGGCCAGGAGCCGGTCGGCAAGGAGGGCCTGTCCGGGGTGCTGGCCAAGGCGTTGGAGGAGGGCACCGCACAGCGGGACGCCGCCGCGTACGCGCTGGCCGTCGAGGGGCTCGGCACCGCGCTGATGACCGGGCTGGACTGGGATTCGTTCCAGGCCAGTGTGGTGATTCCGGTGGACCGGCTCAGTGTGGCCGTGGAGCTGCTCGCCGAGGCGGTCCGGACGCCCAAGCTGGATCCCGCCGACGTGCGCCGCGTTCGTGACGACGAGGCGACCGCACTCCGGATGGACTGGGCCAACCCCGGCCCGCGCGCCGACGCCGCGCTCCGCGCCGACCTGTTCGGCGCGGAAAACCGCTGGGGACGGCCGATGCACGGCGACCCGGAGTCGGTCGCCGGGTTGGACGTGGAGGACGTGACGGTCTTCCATTCCGAGTGGTTCCTGCGCCCCGGCACTCTCATCGTCGCCGGCGACCTGGAGCGGATCGACCTGGACGCGCTGGCCGCCGCGGCGTTCGCCGGCACCGGTGGCGGCCCGGCCCAGCGGGGCGGCCCCATCGAGGTGCCGCTGCACACCGGCCGGCGGATCATCCTGGTGGACCGGCCCGGCTCGGTGCAGTCCACGCTGCGGCTGGGCCACCCGTCGCCGCACCGGGCGCACCCCGACCACGTGCCGATGACGCTCGCCGGCACGGTCCTCGGCGGGGCGTTCACGTCCCGGCTCAACCACCTGCTCCGCGAGGTGCACGGCTACACGTACGGGATCCGGGGTGACTTCGCCTCGTCCCGCCGGTTCGGGCGGTTCGCGGTCAGCTCCAACGTGCAGACGGCGGTCACCGCGCAGGCCCTGGTCGAGGCGGTGGGTGAGATCACCCGTACCCAGGCCTCCGGAGTGACCGAGGATGAGCTGGAGGTTGCCCGGTCCTGGCGGGCCGGGCAGCTCTCGGTCGAGTTGCAGAGCCCTCGGGCGATCGCCTCCGCGCTGACCACGCTGGTCGTGCACGACCTGCCGGACGACTACCACGCTCGGTTGCGGGAGTCGCTGCTCGCCGCCGACGTGGACCAGGTCTCGGCGGCGGCGGCCACCCACCTGCACCCGGACGCGCTGACCCTGGTCATCGAGGGCGACGCCGCCATCATCCGCGACAACCTCACAGCCGCCGCCCTAGGCGACCTGATCGACCACCCCTAACCCACCCACCCCCACCCCCACCCCCCACCTCGTTGATCATGAAGTTGTTGTCACCCGGCGCGGCGTGTCGGGACAACAACTTCATGATCAACGGAGGGAGAGGCGGGGGTGTTGGAGGGGGTGGGGAGGGGTGGGGGGTGTGATGCGGGACCCGGGGGGTGGGAAAGGGGTCCCGGTTGTGGGGGTGGGCTGGGTAGCCTCGCGGGCATGAGGATCGGCATTGTGGGGGCCACCGGCCAGGTCGGTGGCGTCATTCGGCAGGTGTTGGCGGAGCGGGAGTTCCCGGCAGAGCAGGTGCGGTTGTTCGCCTCGGCGCGGTCCGCCGGGCGTACGCTGCCGTGGCGCGATGGCGAGGTGACCGTCGAGGACGCCGCGACCGCGGACTATTCCGAGCTGGACATCGTGCTCTTCTCGGCGGGTAAGAGCACCGCCCTCGAGCTGGCCCCCCGGGTCGCCGAAGCCGGTGCCGTGGTGATCGACAACTCCTCGGCTTTCCGGATGGACCCGCAGGTGCCGCTGGTGGTCGCCGAGGTCAACCCGCACGCGGCCCTCGACCGCCCGAAGGGCATCATCGCCAACCCCAACTGCACCACGATGGCCGCGATGCCGGTGCTGCGCCCGCTGCACGCCGAGGCGGGCCTTGTCGGCCTGGTCATTTCCACCTACCAGGCGGTCTCCGGTGCCGGGCTGGCCGGCGTCGCCGAGTTGGACGAGCAGGTCCGCAAGGTCGCCGAGCACGCCGCCGGGCTGGCCTTCGACGGGTCGGCCGTGGAGTTTCCCGCGCCGCGCTCGTTCGCCGAGCCGATCGCCTTCAACGTCCTCCCGCTGGCCGGTTCGATCGTCGACGACGGCTCGTTCGAGACCGACGAGGAGCAGAAGCTGCGCAACGAGAGCCGCAAGATCCTGGAGATCCCCGACCTGTTGGTCTCCGGCACCTGCGTCCGGGTGCCGGTCTTCACCGGCCACTCGTTGCAGATCAACGCCCGGTTCGCCCGGCCGCTCACCCCACAGCGCGCCCACCAGCTGCTGGCCGAGGCGCCCGGGGTGGCGCTGACCGACGTGCCGACGCCGTTGCAGGCCGCCGGCCAGGACCCCACCTACGTGGGACGGATCCGCGCCGACGAGACCGTCGAGTACGGGCTGGCTCTTTTCTGCTCCAACGACAACCTGCGCAAGGGCGCCGCGCTGAACGCGGTGCAACTCGCCGAGCTGGTCGCCGCCGAACGTCGCTGACCGTCGCCGTCGCTGTCACCATCACCGAGCCCTCGCCGTACGTCGGCGGGGGCTCGGGTTCGTTCCGGGTTGCCGCCGATGGTCGGGCGCGGCCATCGGTCGTGCTTGGATGGGGTTGAAGCCGACCGTCCCACCTGGAGGAAACCGTGCCGGATGACCGCACCCAGCAGGCGTTGACCGATCTGGTCGCCGGTCGCTCGATGGGCGTCCTCGCGACGATCAAGCGGGACGGGCGGCCACAGTTGTCCACCGTGCTCTACTCCTTCGACCGGGACGCGGGCCTGATCCGGGTCTCGGTCACCGACGGCCGGGCCAAGACCGCCAACCTGCGCCGGGACCCGAGGGCCAGCTTCCACGTCGGCAGCGAGGACGGCTGGGCGTACGCGGTGGTCGAGGGTCGCGCCGAGCTGACCACACCGGCCACCGAGCCCGGCGACGAGACTGTTGAGGAGCTCGTGGCGCTCTACCGGGGGTTGCGCGGCGAACACGCCGACTGGGACGAGTACCGGCAGGCCATGGTCGACGAGGGGCGGCTGGTGTTGCGCCTGCACGTGGAGCGGATCTATGGGATGCCGCCCAGGGGCTGACGCAACCGTCCCTGCCGAGGGTATACCGCCCTCCCGTGCCGGGTTCGCCGTCGCGGGACAAGGGGGAGGGGTGTGAACTGGACGCCGACCAGGGCAGCGACGACGCCGACGCGACCAGCGACGAGGCCCGCCCCGGTGGCCCGCCCCTGCGGCGGGAAACCTCCCGTCTGCTGTCGTTCAGCGACGGTGTCTTCGCCATCATCATCACGCTGCTGGTGCTCGACCTGGAGCCGCCCCAGGTCGGACGAGGTCAACTGCTGCACGCGCTGGTCGAGCACTGGCCGGCGTACCTCGCCTATGTCACGTCGTACATGTACGTGGCGGTGGGTTGGCTGAACCACCGAGCCGCCTTCAACCGGGTGAAGAACAGCGGAAAGGCCCCTGCAGTGGTACAACCTCGGAGTGCTGTTCAGCACCGCGCTGCTGCCGTTCGCCACCTCGGTCGTCTCGCAGGCCATGCGGCAGGGCGACCAGGCGGACCAGCGGGCCGGCGTGGTCCTCTACGGTCTGGTCGGCGTGCTGGTCGCGGGGAGCTGGCTCGGTCTGTACCACTACCTCGCCCGGCATCACGACCTGCTGGATCAGGCGGTGCCGCGTCGGTTCTTCCCGGGGGAACGGACGCGGGCTGCGGTCGGCCTCCTGGCGTACGGGCTGGCGATTCTCGTCGGATTCCTGGCCAGCCCGCTGTTCTCCCTGACGATCTTTCTGCTGCTGCCGATCTTCTACTCCCTGACCAGCAGTGGCCTCTACGAACTGCGGCGCCTGCGGCACCGCCACGGATAGCCCGGCGAGCCGATGGTGTTACCCGGTCCCGAACGGCGGGTAGACGGGGCGTGCCGACACCGAGAGGGGAGCACCATGACAACGGTCGGAGAGTTCATGACGACCCGGTTGGTGACGATGGACGGCAACGACACGCTCATCGCAGCCGCGCAGGAAATGCGTGACAGCGCCATTGGTGACGTGGTGGTGACCGACGGCGACAGCGTGGTCGGCATCGTCACGGACCGGGACATCACGATCCGAGGTGTCGCGGAGAACATGGATCCGGGCTCGACCCGGCTGAACCAGATCACCACCCGCGATGTGATCACAGTGAGTCAGTACGACGACGTCGTGGCCGCTGCGGACCTGATGCGTACGTACGCCGTACGTCGGCTCCCGGTGATTGACGACGGGCGCCTTATCGGCCTGGTCTCGATGGGTGACCTCGCGGTCGAGCGCGAACCGCAGTCGGTGCTCGCGGACATCAGTGCCGACGACCCGAACAACTGACCGTCCGCCGCAGGCACGCCGGCCCTCCCCGTGTGGGAGGGCCGGCGCGGTCTACCTCGGGCGTCTGCACCGGTATGCCCCCGTCCTGGGCGTCCCCCCTTCGCCCAGGACGCTGCCCGGCTGGTCCGCCAACACCCGGCCCTCACCCGATCCGGACGAGGTTGACCGGGGAACCGGCGGGGATCCGTGCGGGGACGTGTATAACGCCGGCCGTCCGCGCGACGCGAGCGCGGTGGGTGGATCCCGGGCCCGGCAACTGGGAGGAGTGGACCCGATGGTGGACGCGACCACGAGATTCTTCGAGGATCTGCACCGGCGGGGGTACGAACCCCTGCTGGCGAAGGCCTCCGGGACAATGCGTATCGACCTGCAAGAGGGGGCGCAGACCCGGCATTGGCTGCTGAGGATCGACCACGGCCGGGTGGACGTGAGTCAGGAGAACCGGGAGGCCGACACGGTGGTCGGGACGAGCCCGGTCCTCTTCGAGGACATCGCCTCGGGGCGTGAGCACGGCCTGGCCGCGCTGTTGCGGGGGGACGTGACGGTGTTGGGTGACGCTCGCCTGGTGGTGCAGGTGGAGCGGGTCCTCCCGGGTTCCCCGGACGCCCGTGGGCCCCGTCGGCGTTTCGCGGGGGAGGTGCAGCACTGATGGGGCAGAGCAACACGGTCCGGATCCTGGACGGCAACACGTTCGTCGTCTGCGAGGACACCGGTGACATCGAGGCGACGCCGAGCGAGCCGACCGGGCTCTTTTCCCTCGACACCCGATTCCTGTCGACCTGGGTGCTGACCGTCAACGGTGAGCGGCTCAACTCGCTCTCGTACGACGACCTCCAGTACTTCGAGTCCCGATTCTTCCTGGTTCCAGGGATGGCCACGCACTACGTGGACGCGAAGTTGTCGATCATCCGAGAACGCGCGGTGGGCAGCAGCTTCCGGGAGCAGCTCACCATCCTCAACCACGACGAGAAGCCGGTCGACCTGGAAGTTCGGATGGATGCGGCGGCGGACTTCGCTGACCTGTTCCAGGTCAAGGACGAGATTCTGAACAAGAAGGGCGAGATCTACACCGAGGTGGAGTCGGACAGGCTGCGGTTGGGATACCGCCGGGGCAACTTCCGACGGGAGACGATCATCACGTCGTCGGAGTCGGCCCGGTACGACAGCAAGGGGTTCGCGTACACCGTCCACCTGGAGCCCAACGAGCAGTGGGACGCCTCGATCGACGTCCAGACGCACGCCCTCGGGCCTCGCGGCCGGGACCTGCGGATGGGGGTACGGGTGCACGGCACCGAGCGACTCGCCCTCGAGCACGACCTGGAGCGGTGGATCGCCGACGCGCCCAAGGTCAACAGTGATGGCCGGGTGGCCAGCACGTACCGGCGCAGTCTGATCGACCTGGCGGCGCTGCGTTTCTCGCCGCTGTCGCTGGGCGGCGCAACCCTGCCAGCGGCCGGCCTGCCCTGGTTCATGACCATGTTCGGCCGGGACAGCATCTTCACCTGCCTGCAGACGTTGCCGTTCACCCCGCAGTTGTCGAAGACGACGCTGCGCATCCTGGCCTCCCTGCAGGGCAGCCGGTTCGACGACTTCCGGGACGAGGACCCGGGGCGCATCCTGCACGAGATGCGCTACGGCGAGACCGCGGCCTTCGAGGAGCAGCCGCACTCGCCGTACTACGGCTCGGTGGACGCGACGCCGCTCTTCATCGTGCTGCTCGACGAGTACGAGCGGTGGACCGGGGACGTCGCGCTGGTCAAGGAGCTGGAGCAGGAGTCCCGGGCGGCGCTGAGGTGGATCGACAACTACGCCGACATGGTCGGTAACGGCTATATCTGGTACGAGCGGCGCAACACCGACACCGGCCTGGAGAACCAGTGCTGGAAGGACTCCTGGGACTCGATCTCCTACTCCGACGGCACGCTGCCACCGTTTCCGCGGGCCACCTGCGAGGTGCAGGGGTACGCGTACGACGCGAAGATCCGCGCGGCCCGGATGGCCCGCGAGTTCTGGGATGACCCGGAGTTCGCCGACCAGTTGGAGCGGGAGGCGATGCAGCTGAAGGAGCGGTTCAACCGGGACTGGTGGGTGGCCGACGGTGAGTACTACGCACTGGCGCTGGACCCGGACGGTCGTCAGTGCGACGTCCTCAGCTCCAACATCGGCCACCTGCTGTGGAGCGGGATCGTCGAACCCGAGCGGGCGGAGAAGCTCGCGCGACACCTGGTGGGGCCGAGGCTCTTCACCGGCTGGGGGGTGCGGACGTTGGCCGAGGGAGAGGCCCGGTACAACCCGATCGGCTACCACAACGGCACAATCTGGCCGTTCGACAACTCGTTCATCGCCTGGGGCCTGCGCCGGTACGGCTTCGCCGACGAGGCCGCCACCATCGCCAGCGGCATCCTGGACGCGGCCACGTACTTCAATGGTCGGTTGCCGGAGGCGTTCGGCGGCTACCCGCGGGAGCTGACCAAGTTTCCGGTGGAGTATCCGACGGCGTGTAGCCCGCAGGCCTGGTCGACCGGCGCGCCACTGCTGCTGCTGCGCACCATGCTTGGTCTGGAGCCGCACGAGGGTCACCTGGCGGTCGAGCCGCTGCTGCCAATGGGGATGGGCCGGATCGAGGTGCTGGACATCCCGGGTCGCTGGGGTCGGATGGACGCGTTCGCCCGAGGCCGGCTGGACCGGCACAACCTCGCCGAATGACCGACTCGACCGCAGAACCGGCGGTGGCGCGCAACCCGGGTCGCCGCCGGTTCGCCACCCAGCCGATCTTCAGTCGGGCAGGGTAGATTCTGCGGATGCCGGAGCTCGTGTACCCGCCCGTTATCGCCACCGCCAAGACGCTGTTCCGGGTCCTCGACCTGAAGATCACCATCGAGGGCGGTCACCACGTACCCCGCACGGGCGGGGCGGTGCTGGCCAGCAACCACGTCAGCTACCTCGACTTCATCTTCGCCGGTCTGGGCGCGAACGCATCGGGTCGGCTGGTTCGATTCATGGCCAAGCACTCGGTTTTCGCGCACCGGATCGGCGGCCCGCTGATGCGCGGGATGAAGCACATCCCGGTGGATCGGCAGGCCGGTGCGGCCTCGTTCCGCGCCGCCGTCGCCGCTCTCAAGAGCGGCGAGGTCGTCGGCGTGTTTCCTGAGGCGACGATCAGCCGGTCGTTCACCGTCAAGGAGCTCAAGAGCGGCACGGTCCGGATGGCCCGCTCGGCGAAGGTGCCGGTGTTGCCGGTCGCGGTGTGGGGGACCCAGCGCCTCTGGACCAAGGGCCGCCCGCGCACGCTCACGCGCCGGCACACGCCGATCACTATCCTGATCGGCGAGCCGATCGACCCGGCGGATTTCCCGGACCCGAACGTGCTCGCCGCCGAGTTGACCACCCGGCTCAGCGCGCTCGTCGACCGGGCCCAGCGGGACTACCCGGACGCACCGGCCGGCCCGGACGACACCTGGTGGCAGCCCGCGCACCTGGGCGGCAGCGCGCCCACGCCGGAGGAGGCCATGGCTCTGGACGCCGCCGCCGAGCACCGCACCCCCAGCGCCTGACGCCGGTCTGGCCGGATCGTTCCGCACCCGGGCATGATGGTGTATGCCGGCGCGGGCCCCCGTCCGGCCAGGATCTTCAGTCATGAACAGAGCAGCACTCGTCGTGATCGACGTGCAGGAGTCCTTCCGTCAACGCCCGATCTGGGCGTACGGCTCCAACCCCGACCTGATCCGACAGGTCGAACGGCTGGTCGCCGCAGCCCGGGAGCGCGGCGACCTGGTGGTCTGGGTCCTGCACTCCGAGCCCGGCTCGGGCGGGTTGTTCGATCCCGCCGTCGGGCACGTGCGGCTGATCGACGGGCTGGTTCCGGCCGAGGGCGAACCGACGCTGATCAAGACCGCGCACAACGCGTTCACCGCCACGAACCTTCAGCAGCTGCTCACCCAGACCGGCATTCACGACATCATCGTCTGCGGCATCCGTACCGAGCAGTGCGTGGAGACCACCACCCGGGTCGGCGCGGACCTCGGCTACCGGATGACCTTTGTCACCGACGCCACGCTGACCTTCCCCATCCCACACCGGGACCTGCCGGAGACCGCCACGGTCGCGGAGATCCTCGCCGACCCGCGGACTTTGACCAACGAGCAGATCGTCACCCGCACCGAGTACGCGCTGGCCGGCCGCTTCGCGACCATCCGCACCGTGGACGAGGTGACCGGCGCGACCCTCGCCGGCGCTCGGAGCTGACGCGATGACCCGGGTCGTCTTCCTGCTGGTCCCGCAGCTGCACCTGCTGGACCTCGCCGGGCCGGCCCAGGTCTTCTCCACCGCCGCCGACCTCGGGTACGACTATCAGCTGCACTACGTCGCCGAGCGGGAGCAGGTGCCGACCGTTCAGGGCGTACCACTCGTCGCCGACCTCGGGTGGCCCGAGCTGACCCCGGACGACCTGGTGATCGTGCCCGGTTGGCGGCCGGCGGCGCACGGGCCGGAGGGGCCGGTGTCGCCCGGCGACCTGCGGCGGCTGGCCGAGCACCACGCGGCCGGCGGCACAGTGGCCAGCATCTGCGCCGGGGCGTACGCCCTCGGGCGGGCCGGGCTACTCGACGGCCGACGCTGCACCACGCACCACGAGGTGCAGGACGACCTGGCCCGGCGGCACCCGGCCGCCCGGGTCATCCGCGACGTGCTGTACGTCGTCGACGATCGGGTGGTCACCTCGGCGGGCATCGCCAGTGGCATCGACGTGGCGCTGCACCTGGTGGCTACTCGGCACGGCCCGGCGACCGCCGCGAAGATTGCTCGCACGCTGGTCGTCTACGCCCGCCGTAATGGGCACGAGCCGCAGGCCAGCGCGTTGATGCGGCACCGCTCCCACCTGTCCGACTCGGTGCACCGGGTGCAGGATCTGATCGACAGTCGGTACGCCGAGCCACTGCCACTGGCCGATCTGGCCGCCGCCGGCGGCGTGGCCCAACGGACGCTGACCCGGCTGTTCCGAGCGACGACCGGGCTCACTCCGCTCGGCTACCAGCAACTGCTGCGGGTCGAACGCGCCGAACACCTGATCGGGCACGGCACGACCGTGGAAGCGGCCGCGCGGACCGTCGGCTTCACCGATGCCCGGATGCTGCGCCGCCTGCGAGCCCGTTCCACGAGAACGGCTCCGGACCCGAGCGGTAGTAGTCGTCCCGGGAGTGGAACTCCACCGGCAGCGAGCCGGGCAGCGTGACCCGGGTGTCCCCGGCGAGCAGACCGGGGCCGGCCCGCAGCAGCAGCACGTCGCGTTCCTGAGCGGAGAGATCGACCAGTTGCGGGCGGCTGAGCCGGAACATGGCCACCGCCCGGCGGACCTGCCGGGCCAGTGCCGCGACCTCACCGGCCGGCCCGCCAAGGGCCAACGCCGGCTGCTGAATGGTGCGCAACGCGTCGCAGACGATCAGCAACTGCTGCTCGGCTGCCGGCAGCTCCAGCCGGGACGGCCACTGCCAGCGGATCTGCCCGCTCATCAGACCGTTCAGCCGGGCGGGCGGCCGGGACCGGGGTGTGTCGTCGACGACCAGAGACAACTGTGAGCCGCTGCCCACCCAGCAGATCCGCTGGTCGGTGACGGTCACCGCGACGGGCCCGGGCAGACGCCAACCGCGCCGCGCCTCCGTCGGCCCGAGCAGGTAACCCGCGACCTGCAACCGGTGCCGCCCGAGCACCCGCTCGCCGGGCACCGGACGCAGGTTGTAGCGGCGATCCAGAATCGGCCCCACATCTTCGTCCGGAGCATCGAACCGGTGGGGACCGATGAAGAAGGGGGACGCGTCGGAATGCATCGTCACGACCTCCCGGTCAGCTGGCTGTGCGGCTGTGCGGCCAAGCCTGACCGACCGGGGGGCCGCTGTCATGACGCCTGTTAGGGGGTCGGCCGGTCGTGCGCCGCAGTTGACCGGTAGATGCCAATCTCCTCCGGGCGGACGAGGCCGTCCTCGATTGCCCGGGCGAGTAATGCCGCCTTTGTGGCGGCTGGTCGCCCCGCCCGGGTGTATTTGATCCGCGCCCGATCGACGTACTGCTTCACCGTGTGCTCGCTGATCTGCATCCGGCGGGCCACCGACGCCTTCGACATCGACTGGAACCAGAGCAGCAGCGCCTCACGCTCCTTGTCGGACAGCATCGGCCGGTCCGGCCGGGGGTCGCCGACCATCGCGCCGGCCAGCGCGGGCGGCACGTACGGGCGGTCGCTCGCGGCGGCCAGCACGGTCGCCACGCAGTGCTCCCGGCCCTCGTGCTTGGCCAGGAACGCCACCGCCCCGGCGTCCAGTGCGGCGAGCATCGTCTGCGGATCGGTGTGTTCCGAATAGACCACCACCCGCCGCCCGGCGGCGCTCAGCTCGGCCAACTTGTCCAACGCCATCCGCCCGTGCAGGCGCAGGTCGAGCAGCACGACGTCGGCATCCGGCGCGGCCCCCAGCACCTCGTCCGGGTCGTCCCCGGTGGCCAGCACCGTCAGCCGCGGCTCGGTGGCGAGCCAGGCGCGAACCCCCTCGACCACCACCGGGTGGTCGTCGACGATCGCCACCCCGACCGGCCGTTCACCGGTCACCGGAGCCATCGGGTCTGCGCCCATCTGATGTTCCCGTCCCGTTCGTAGAGTTGCTGCACCGGCCCATCGTCATGCTCCCCGAGCGGCGGGCCGGTCGCCTCCGGCCCCTCCCGGTCCGGTGTGACCAGGCTGACCACCACCTCGCTCGGGCCGGAAACCACGGTCAGTCGGGCCCAGCCCCGGGCGTCGGCGAGGATGCCGGTGAGCGGGTCGGCCAGCCGGCGTCGGATCTCCACCGGCAGCGGTGGCGGGGTGCCGATGGTGACCAGGTCGATCGGCAGACCGTTGCGTTCCGCCAGGTCGGCGGCGGCCCGCAACTCGTGCAGCAGCGGGTCGGGCACGTCGTCGGACTCGGCGATCAGTCGGCGCAGCCGGGCGGCGGCCAGCATGCACCGGCGCTGCACCTCCGGGTCGTCCGGGTTGGCCTGACCGGCGGCCAACTCCCCGAGCACCCGCCCCGCTGCGGAACTGACCAGCGCGAGCCGGTCCCGGCGTTCCCGACGGCCACGCTCGGCGGCATCCCGCTCCGCGGCCATCGCGTGGCCGGCGGCTGAGACGGCGGCCCGCTTCCGAGCCAGGCCCACGATCGCCGCGCTGCCCACGAACACCGCCACCGGCAGCGAGAACGTGCCGTATACGTACATCACGTAACGGGCCACGTCGGCCGGGTCGGGGCCGTGCCCGAGCACAGCGACCAGCGCGATCAACGCGTGCGTGCTCAGCAGCGCGACAAGCCCCGCGACCCGCCGACCCCACAGCGCCAGCACGAAGAACCAGCCGAGCGTGCCCCACACCCAGTTGGCGGCGGCGAACAACTGCCGCTCGCCGACCGCGACGAAGACGGCCGCGTCGACGGCCAGGAGCAGCCCGGCCAGCGGCCACGGTGGCAGCGGCGAGCCGCGCAGCAGTCGCACCCCGGCCACCGCGCCGGCCACCGCGACCAACGCCCAGGCGCCGAGCACCACCGCCGGGGCGGCGAACTCCGCGCGGGCGCCCAGCACCGCCGGCAGCCCGATCGCGGTGTGCCAGGCCAGCGCGATGGCGACGGCGACGATCCGGGCTCCCCGGTCGGACGCGTGCGCCACGGCAGCCGGTGCGGCGAGCCCCGCTGTGGACACCGCCTCCCGGGGTGCCGGCACGCTGGTCAGGTCCGGCGCCTCCGGTACGCCGGTCGGGCGCACCGGGGCGCCGAGGTCAGCCGACACCGGGCCACTCCAGCCGGATCCGGGTGCCCGCGCCGGCTGCCGAGTGCACGTCGGCCCGCCCACCGACCGCCACCATCCGGCCGCGGATCGACTCGCGCAATCCGTACCGGTGGGGCGGGACGGTGGCCGGGTCGAAGCCGGGGCCGTCGTCGGCGACCTCGACCACGACGCCGATCGCGTCCCGGCTCAGCCGCAGCGTGGCCCGCGCGCCCGGTGCGTGGCGGACCACGTTGGACAACGCCGCGTAGGCGCTCTCGCTGATGGCGTCGGCCACGCCGGCGGGGACCGTGCACGAGGCCAGGTCCAGACTCACCGGAAGCTCGGGCAGACGGCCCGCCACCAGCCGTAACCGCCCGTCCAGCGGCACCGGGCCGTCGCCGGCCACCGGGCCGACGTCGGTGAGCGCGACGAGGGTACGCAGGTCGGCCGCGCACCGGTCCCGAAAGGCTGCCGAGGGCCCGGCCACCGCGCCGAGCCCCACCATGGTCAGCGTGCCGAGCACGGTGTCGTGCAGGTCGCGATTGTGCTGGTGTTCGGCGTCACGGGCTGCTCGGGCGACCAACGCCTTTCGGGTCAGCCGCTGATGCTCGACGAACGCGCGGTCCGCACGGCCGATCCGTCGGCGCATCACCCCCGTCATCATCGCCGTGCAGGCGGTCTGCACCAGCAGAGTGGTCGCGTGCGCCCGAGCTTCGGTGGGGTTGCCGGCCGCCTGCGCGCCCGTCGCGTACGTGGCGAGGATGAGCAGCCCCGCCGGGATCGACAAGCGCGCCGGGGCGGTGGCCTGTGTGTTGATCACCGTGGTGCTGGCCAGCACCGCGATCCAACTGCCCTCGCCGGGCAGCACTCGGGGTGCCACCAGCACGGGGATGAGGAGGCAGGCCGCCGCGGTGACGGCAACGTCACCGGCGACCAGGGCCGGGGTGATCCCGTGGCGCAACGCGCGGTGCGCGTACCAGAGCGACCAGCCGGTCAGCGCGGCCACACCGGGCAACAGCAGGGCTGGTTCGACCGGCGAACCCGGCACCGACAAAGCCACCACGGCGCCGACCAACCCGCAGGTCAGCCGCAGCAACGCCGGCAACGTGGTGAAGATGAGGCCGAACGCGCCACCAGCCGGATTGTCCAGCGTGGTTGGCGGCACGGTTCGGGTGGCAAGGGCCGGCATCGGGAAGTGTCCTTCCGACAACGACCCGGTCCGGGCCCGCGCGGCGGAGATCGACATCGGACAATAGCATGTTCGGTAACGAGCGACGACCCATTGTGTGCGGAGTGTCGCTAATGCGTCACCCTGCGCTGCGAAGCTGGAGCCGGACGAGCCCGGCCCGGCCCAGATCGTCGAGACGCCCCCACGGGCCGGCGAGGCTTCCTCCGTGCCGGACACGGCGACGCCGGCACCAGCCGACTGCGCGACCCCGGCGTCCCGTTTCGCGGTGCTACGCCCGCTTGCTGGGACCCATCTGAGCTGGCCGTAGCGCTGAACCCGGCCTGTTGTCGGAGGTGCCCGCTACGGTCCCGTTCATGGCAGCCAGGATCACCCTGACACTCGACTCCGCCGACGCGCAGGTGCTCGCCGCGTTCTGGAAGACGGCCTTGGGCTACATCGACGAGCCACCGCCACCGCCCTTCGCGACGCGCGAGGAGTGGTTCGCCCAGTTCGACCTGCCAGAAGACGACCTTCCCGAGCACGGCGCGTGGCTGTGCGACCCGGATGGCGTCGGCCCCTACCTCTCCATCCTCAACGTCCCCCGAGCCCAAGACGGCGAAGAACCGGCTCCACATCGACATCCGGGTGCCGGGCAACGGCAGTCCCGACGAGCGGTGGGCGCGGATCAGGGCGGAGGCCGAGCGGCTGGTGAAGGCCGGCGGGAGTGTCCTGGAGGAGGTCGACCGGCACCACGTGGTGATGGCCGACCCCGAAGGCAACGAGTTCTGCGTCGCCGCCACCGCAGCCTGACGGGCGAGTCCGGGCGGGCGGCTGGCCGTAGGCCAGTCGCGGTCTATCGCTGTTCTGTGTGGCGGCCGGGTCAACCCAGACGGCCGTCTTCGGCCCGGGAGCCTTTCGGCAGCCGGTCCCGCCGGCGCAGGGGATCCGGGGAGGCTGGACGGTCTACGACTGCCGACGAGGAGATCCACTCCAGTTGGTCCGGTGCAGGGCCACTCCATGCCGGGTGGTCGGCGGCGGCCCGGATGGCCGCAGGCTCGGCACAGGTACGATGACGACGCCACCCCGTGACCAGCCGATCGGAAAGCACGGCCAAATGACAGGAATACCCGCTGCCGCGCTGGTGTCGATCCTCGTTCTGCTCGTAGTGCTGGCTAGCGATGTATGGATTTACGCGGACGCCAAGGAGCGACTGAGGCGCGGGAACCCGGTCGCTGTCTCGCTTGGGTCTTTCCGCCTGGAGACCCCGGAGGCGTGGTTCTTGGGCTGTCTGATCATCTGGGTTGTGTTCTTCCCGCTCTACCTGACGGCCTCGGGGCGGAATCCCTTCGCTCACAGCAGGGGCTGACGCGCCGGCTGTTGAACACCGGGGCCGTGATGATTACCGAGTCGGGGGCGTCGTGGACGGTTCTGCTACGGGTGACACGGGTGGTACCCGGTTGTACCTGCGGCCACAACGCGTCCACTCTGGCGATTCGGTTGCTCGGCACGCACGGCCAGGCGTAGCCGCGTTGGCGCAACACCCCGAGGCTCTGGGACTGCCCTCGGCAAGCTGGCCAGCCCGCGCAGGCGGCCCGTCCATGAGGACTTCACCGACGGCACGCACAACGTCGCAATTACCGGCAACTGGTCGGGTTGGATCCTGGAGGGCAACACCGGTTGGGGTAACGCTGCGGTGAACGCGGGCGGTAACAGTGATGCGGTTGTGCAGGTCCCGGCCTGGGCCGGCGGAGGGGGTCAACCAGCACCAGCGCTCGCGCGGTTGGGCGTTCCTCTGTGGAAATCTTCGTCGAGGGATTGCCGAAGGACACCTACACCTTCACCGCGAAGTACCGCGTGCAGCCGCCCTCCGGCTCACCGTCCGCCTTCTTCGCCAACCGCGTGATCAAGGTTCATCCGTACTGACCGCGAACCGCAGGCATCGAGGCCGCTTACCTAGCCGGTAGGCGGCCTCGCGTGCTGTGCAGATTCGGGTTTAGCGGCTACCGCCAGCGCCCGCCGTTGTGGGTTGCCTTGGCCACGTCGAGCAGGTGGGCCAGGCGGTACCGCAGCACTCGCGCCTGCCCCACGGAGAGCAGCAGGCTGGCTGCGGCGCTGCCCTCGACACTGGTCAGCGCGACCATCGGCTCAGCGGCCGGGTGCAGGGCTTGCACCAGGGCCACGTCGACGATGAACGCCTCCGGCCGGTTGGTGTCGAGGTGGCGGGCGCGTGAGCGATGCTGGCCCCGGCGCTGGCAGTCGCCCCGGTCGCACCAGCGCGGGTGGCCCTGGTCGGTTGGCTCGTCGGCAAGGGTGCCCGTCGGGAAGACGTGCACGTAGCCGCAGGGCCGGTCAACGTCCGGTGCCATGCCGACCGGGTGGGCGTCCATCCCGGCTTTGGCGACCACGGCGGTGACGTGGATCGTGTGCGCGGGGCAGGTGTACGCGCAGGCGTCGAGAGAGTCGTCTGTGTACAGCTCGATTCGGACCGTCGCTGGTTCTCCACAGGCGGGCGGAGTGGGTAGGGTGCGCATGGGTCGCCTCCTAGCTAGGCGATCAAGGCCCCGGTCAAGCGCTCGCAACGCTGGCCGGGGCCGTCTGATTGCGGGCCAAATTAGCAAACCGCATTTGGCCTACGTGCGCAAGGGGTAACGCTCTGTTGCTAGGCCAAATGACGATCGCGAATCAGACGCCCTGGTTGGCTAGTGAGATCATCTGCCATGTGGCCAACCGACTAGCGGACGCTGTGCGCGCGTTTCACATGGCGCAGGCGACCGCTGCTTCTTCCGCCCAGCGCGCAGCCGAGGATCGGGAGAAGGTCACCGAGGCCCGCGACCGGCTGGCCGACGCCATTGTGGAAGCCGCCCGAGCCGGCATGCGCCAGATCGACATCGTGCGGGTAACCGGCTACACCCGGGAGCGCGTGCGCCAGATCCTCCGCGCCCACGGCATCACCCCGGATTAGCCCCGCTGTCCAGCTCCGCCGCGAAGAAACTCGCCGCGGGCTTCAGGATCTGGTTGGCCCGCCGCAGCTCACGCACTTCCCGTTCCAGGGCGGCGAGGCGTTCCGCGTCGCTGCTGATGGTGCCGAGACGCTCCCCGGCGTCGGTCTCGGCCTTCTTCACCCACGTGCGCAACGCCTCTGGGTGAACCCCGAGCTGACCAGCGATCCGACGGATCGCTCCCACCGCCGACGCCGGATCCCGGCGGGCCTCGACCGCCAATCGGGTCGCACGCTCACGCAGCTCATCGTTGTACTTCTTCGGTGCGGGCATAGCTGGTGTTCCTCCCAGGTTTCGATGTCTCCATCAAACCCGGTGCGGAATAACCGACCACCACCGTCGGTGCCCAAAGAACCTGCCCGGGTGGTGCTGGTTCAACCTGCCGGAATCAGGGCCGGCTTGGCTGTACGGATGGCTGTACAGCCAAGCCAGAGGGCGTTGGCAAGCTGATGGCGCATGGCTGCTGCCGGAAACCTCACCTACGTCTGGGAGACCACATCCGCACGCTCGCGGTACAGCACGCAACGACGCAAGGGACCCTCGTCCACGTCGGGGTCGTCAAAGTCCTCACCCGGGTCCGTGGTCATGCCAATCCGGCGCATCACCGCCTGCGAACGCAGGTTCGTCTTTGTGGTTACCGCCAAAATTTCGGTCAACCCGACCTTGTCAAAGCCGTATCGCAACACCGCCAGCGCCGCCTCCGTGGCGTACCCGTGCCCCCAAGCCGACCGGGACAGTCGCCAGCCAGCCTCCACGCCGGTAAACGGCATGCCCTCGTCCACCACGTCCAGGCCGGCGAACCCGATGAATTGCCCTGTGTCGCGGACCTCCACAGCCCAGAAGCCGAACCCATTCCGGTCTAGATCTTCCTGGAAGCCGCGCATCGAGGCCGCGGCCTGCTCCGGAGTAAGTAGCGGCCCGAGATGTTCTCGGACCTCCGGGTCGGCGTTCATGGCCATCCACGGCGACAGGTCGGAGTCCCGCCAGTCGCGCAGGATAAGCCGCTCAGTCTCGATCTCCACCATCCGGCGAACCTATGACATCCCGCCGGAACTCGGCAAAGCGTTATCCGAGCCCGGCCGCCACGCTGCCCCGATCCCCGGATAGGTGCCAAGGACTGCGACGCCCGGTCGGAGTCAAGGGTGGCCGTAGGCCATCGGCGTACCGACGCGCAGCGCCCTTGACGCCGGGCGGGTGGCGTAGAGGATCGGGCACCCGGGAATGGGTCACGCCCTGGTCCTCGTCGTCATCGAACCGTGGGCAGTGCCCACGAGACTCGAAGGCAAGCAGCTCCGCTGCGCGACAGCGATCGCCCCAACCGCGATGGCGAGCAACCCCGATCGCGATCGGCCCACCTAAGCCCAATGCTCTCGGCGTTTCGTCAGCGTGGCCAGCCGGCCCGGCCGATGCCCGGCGCGGCCCGCTTGCGGGCCGCCTTGACTGGCTTCGTCTGCATGACCTGCGGCACGTTCCTGCTCGTCCCCGGTGCCTCGCCTCGGACGGTGCTCGGTCACAGCCAGATCGGGCTGACCATGAACACCTACGTCCATGTACTGCCGGACATCGAGCGTGCCGCCGTGGACGAGGCCGCGAAGCACCTCTTCGGCTGACTTGGCTGTATGAATGGCTGTACGGGGGCCGTTGTGAGCGACCCGACCGGGAACGACAGGTCGCTGACCTGGGATGACGGTGGTGCGCCCGGCAGGATTCGAACCTGCGGCCTTGGGATTAGAAGTCCCCTGCTCTATCCGCTGAGCTACGGGCGCGTGTGGCGTGGATGTCGCGCCCAGAGGGTACCGCCGCCCCGCTGCCCGGCGGCGAAAAGGGTGCCCGCGTCCACGTCGTCGAGCAGGGTCTCACGTCGGCCGCGCGGCGGGCATCCGGGTTCCCACGGGCCGGCCTGGCCTCGGACCGTACCTTTGGCTGGTGCTGCTGGATCCTGACGCCGAGAACGACGTCGCCTACGAGCTGTGCCAGATCGTCGGTCGCGCCATCCTTCCGTACCGGTCGTCGGACGACGATGACCAGGCTTACGGCACGGCGTTCTTCTTCCAGGGCGGCGACGACCCGGTGGGGGAGTCGCTGCTGACGGCGGCCGACCTGGTCGGCACGTCCGGTGGTGAGCTGGGCCTGCGCTCGAGCGTCACCGAGCCGGCCGGGGTCGCCCCGGCCGCCGTCTCCGAGGTTGAGATCGTGCCCGGTTGGGCCCGCTTCCCGGGTGACGGGGTCGCGGTGCTGCCGACCGCCGGCCTGCACCGCTACGCCGGCGATGGCGGCTGGCGGTGGCGGGTCCAGCCGGTGCCCGCGGGGATCGCCGCCGGGCCCGAGGTGGTCGCCCGCCTCGGCGCCGACGCCAATTCCGCTTTCGTGCTGGCCCATGGGGTACGCGAAGACGGGTCGCGCCCGCTGGAGGTCGCGATCGAGCGGGTGGTCCGCGACGGGGACGCCGTGCGGATCACCACGGAACTGCCGCCGGGCTACCTCGGCGCGCCGGTCTTCGTCGTCCAGCATGACGCCACCGGGGAGGTCTCGCTGTACTGCCTCGGCCTGGTGCTACCCGGCATAGGCGGTCACCCGGTGACGACCTTCGACCGGATCCGCGCCGTCCTCCCGGTGCCGCCCGGCGACGTCTGACCCGGTGCCGCCCGGCGACGTCTGAGCCGGCGACGCCCGGCGACGTCTGGCCCGGTGCCGCGCGGCGACGTCTGAGCCGCGTTCGCCTTCCGACCTGGTCAGCCGCTGGGCGTCGCCGCACCTGCCGTGTCGGCCGTGGAACGTCGGCTCTCCGGTGGTCGGGCCTCGCCAGCGGTCGAGTCGGTGCCGGCCGGCGCTTCGACGGCCGATGCCGTGTCAGTCAGCGCAAGGTCGGCCGGTGCCGTGTCTGCTGTGGCCGTGTCGGCTGGCATGGGGTCGGCTGTTGCCGTCTCGGCCGGTGCGGTGGGGCCGGCGGCGAGGAACGCCTCGGCCCAGCGGCCGACCTCGTCGAAGACCTTTCGGCGTACGGCGGGGCCGGACAGCGTGAGGTCGTGCAGCCCACCGTCGAAGCGGGCCAGGGTGACGTGGCGGCCGAGGCGGGGCGCGTAGCGGACCATGTGCTCGACGTCCAGCACAGCGTCGGCCAGGGTCGCGTTGTTGTGCCACCTGGTGCCCCGGAAGGAGCGGGTCGAGCAGGCCAGCAACACCGGCACCTGAATGTTCAGACCGGTGCGTAGCCGGCGTTGCCCGGTGCGGATCGCGTTCAGCCAGCCGGCCCGGACCGGGAACCCGGCCAGCGGCTTCCACGCCAGGTCGTAGGTCCACTCGCCGCGGTGGTCGGAGTGGATGCTCTCGCCGTACACCGTGCCCAGCCCGAACGGCAGGATGCGGTGCGGCGCCCTGCGGCCCAGCCGGGAGACGGCGGCCGCGAGGGGGCGACGCACCGCCCAGGGGGC
The DNA here is from genome assembly GCF_045209745.1 of Micromonospora sp. NBC_01638. Classification (NCBI taxonomy): domain Bacteria; kingdom Bacillati; phylum Actinomycetota; class Actinomycetes; order Micromonosporales; family Micromonosporaceae; genus Micromonospora; species Micromonospora sp. NBC_01638. The sequence continues at coordinate 1,000,527 of NZ_CP109273.1, read as the reverse complement.
GTTCAGGTCGAAGAACGGGCTGTTGAGCACCAGGCCATCGACGGTGCCGGTGTCGCGGCGGGCGTCCGCCCAGAGCGAGATGATCAGGCCGCCGGTGGAGTGGCCCATCGCCAGCAGGGTGTCGTGCCCGTCGTCCTTGCGGATGATCTCGGCGGCGGCGTCCAACTCAGGGAAGTAGTCGCTGATGTCGCGGCATTTGCGCAGGTCGAGCGCGTAGAAGTCCCAACCCCGCTCGGCGAAGAAATCGGCCAGGTGGGTCTGGAAGAAGTAGTCGACGAAGCCGTGCACATAGAGCACGGCCCGTCCGGTGGGGCGCTCGGCCCGCCGCCGGACCAGGGTCGCGACGACAGGTCCTTCGTCGTCGATGCCCAGGTCGATCGTCTGCCGCTCGTACGGCGGCCCCAACACGTCCGGTTCCACGACCGCGACGCTACGCCGCCAACCTACCCAGCGGTAGCCCACGCTCCGCCCCCACCCCGCGCCCCAGCGCCCCGCCCCGCCCCACACCCCCGCCCGCCACCGCGATCTTGCACTTGCTGCCGTGGCATAGCGGGGCAATAGCCGCGTTTCAGGGTCAGGAAGTGCAAGATCGCGGGGGACGGAGGGCGGGCGCGGGCGCGGAGGGCGGGCGCGGGGGCGCGGGGGCGCGGGCGGGCGGGGCGGGGCGGGCGGGACGGGGTCAGGGTCAGGCTGTTTCGGCGTCGGCTGGGGTGGGGTCGGCGGTGGGGACGGCGTTCTGGTTGTCGTCGGCGGGGGTTGGGTCGCCCTGGGGCTGCGGGATGTCGCGCAGGTGCTTGTTGTGCCGTGGCTCCTGGCGGGTCTTGGCGTCGTTGAGCCGGCGGCGCAGGTCGTCGCGGACGTCGTTGAGCGCGGCGTGCAGGTCCTCCTCCGCGCTGGTGGTGACGATCTTCTGTCGGCCGGCGATCCAGCACTCCAGGGTGACCTTCTGGCCGCGGGCCTCCCGGTCCTTCACCGACACTTCCAGCTCGGTGGCGTCAGCGTGGAAGCTGGCCAGCCGGGCGTCGAGAGTGGCGAACTGCTCGGCGATCCAGTTGCGGTCACCCTGCGAGAAGCCAGCGCCCACCCGCAGGCACTCAGCAACGGTGGCCGGGTGCGCCACGGCGCTCATCGCCGCGCCTCGGAAGCGATCGCGGAGCCGATTTTAGTGATCATCATGGCGCTGACCTCTCGTCGACGTGGAGCTGTCGGTGGTGCGTTGATCATGTGCATACCCACTCTGGTCGGCCTCGGAAACCGCCGACGCCCAGCCGGGCGCGTCGGCCGTACCACATCGGGGCGTGATCAGGGCGTTGTCCACAGGTCGCTTCGTCGTCCACAGGGCGGGGGAGGGCGCTGGTGGTGGTCGCCCTCAGCGCACAGGCTCGGTGCCGAGTCGACTCGCGCTGGCAGCAAGCCCCGATCCCCTGGAGGGACGATGTTCGACACTTACGTAACAATCGTCGGCAATGTGCTGACTGCGCCCGAGTGGCGGCGTACGACCCAGAGCAACACCCTGGTGGCCAACTTCAAGGTCGCCTCGACCGCTCGCCGGCTGGACCGGGACAGCGGCCGGTGGGTCGACGGCAATTCGCTCCGCGTCCGCGTCAACTGCTGGCGCAAGCTCGCCGAAGGGGTGGCCGGCTCCGTGATGGTCGGCGATCCGGTCGTGGTCTGCGGCCGGCTCTACACCCGCGACTGGACCGACGACGCCGGCAACCACCGCACCCTCTACGAGTTGGAGGCGGTCGCCGTCGGCCACGACCTGTCCCGGGGCCGGGCCCGGTTCCTGCGTAACCGGCCGAGCATGACGACCAGCACCCTGGAGGACCCGGAGGCCGAGAGTCGGGTGCGCGGCGAGCCCACCGAGCCGGTGCCGGCCGAGCAGGCGCCCGTGCTGCCCGGCGACCGCCCGCTAGACGACGACTTCGAGCTGCCCGACTACGCCGCGCTGCGAACCAGCCCCTTCGTCGACGGCCCGATGGACGACGATCTCTCCCCGAACGGCGGGCAGATCGGGCAGGCCGCCGTCCCGTCGGGCCTCGACGACGAGCTGGCCCCTCCACCCGAGGAGAACGACGACAACGCCGACGACGACCTGGACGACGAGTTGGGGCCGGCGCCGGATGAGGGTCAGCCGGAGCCCACGCAGTCCGGTCGGGGGCGGCGTGGTCGGGGCCGGGTCCCACAGCCGGCGTGACCGATCGGTTCGGCCATCGCGGTTCGGGCGGCAACCGAGCTGTCTGAGGTCCCGTGCCGGTCGCGGGTGCCCCGGCGGCGCGGCAGCACCGGGCACAGCACGACGGGGGCGGGGTGGCGGCGCGACCAGCGTCGTCACCCCGCGTGACGGCAGGGTCGGGGCCGCTGGAGGGCGGCGGCCGGGGTTGCTCACGAGGCGCTCGCCATTGGTGGAGCGCCGTGGGTCGGGCTGGTTCACGAGCCGCTCGTCTAGGCTGGCCGGCCGGAGGTGGTGCGGGTGCGACGGACAGCGTCGATGGCGAACGCGGTGGGGCTGCTGGCCGGGTACGCGCTGGACAGGCTGCTCGGCGACCCACGCCGGTGGCACCCGGTGGCCGGCTTCGGGCAGGCCGCGGGAGCGTTGGAGCGCCACCTCTACCGACCGGACCGAACGGCGGGTGCGGCATTCACCGCGCTGGCCGTGGGTGGGCCGGTGCTGCTCGGGGCGGTCGCCGCAGCGGCCACCCGGCACCGGCCGGTGACCCGGGCGGTGCTTGTGGCCGCCGGCACCTGGACCGTGCTGGGTGGCCGCACGCTTCGGCACGAAGCGACCGTCATGGGTCGGACGTTGCGTGACGGTGACCTGCCCGCTGCCCGGCGACGCCTTGGTCACCTCTGTGGGCGGGACCCGTCGACGCTGGGCGAGTCGGAGCTGGCCCGCGCCACCGTCGAGTCGGTCGCGGAGAACACCTCCGACGCGGTCGTCGCTCCGCTGGTCTGGGGCGCGGTCGCCGGCCTACCCGGGCTGCTGGGCTACCGCGCGGCGAACACCCTCGACGCGATGGTCGGGCACCGGTCGGCGCGCTACACGCGTTTCGGCACCCCGGCAGCGCGGCTGGACGACGTGCTCAATCTGGTGCCGTCCCGGCTGACCGGGCTGCTGACCATCGCCGTCGCGCCGGTCGCGAACGGGGATCGGCAGCGTGCCTGGCGGGTGTGGCGGCGTGACCGCAACGACCACCCGAGCCCCAACGCCGGCCAGTGCGAGGCGGCGATGGCCGGTGCGCTCGGCGTCCGCCTCGGTGGCCGCAACGTCTACTTCGGGCGCTCCGAGGTGCGGCCGTTCCTCGGCGACGGCCCCTGTCCGGAGGGGCGGCACCTGAAGCGGGCCGCCCGGATTTCCAGCGCGGTCGGGCTCGCCGCGCTCGGGCTGGCCGCCGCGTACCCGGTGACCGTCGGTCGTCTCGTGGGCGCCGTCGGCCGCCGCTGCCTTGGTGCCATCAGGGCGGGACGGGGGAGTGGGCGGTGAGCGGCGGGCTGCTGGTCGCCGGCACGACCTCCGACGCCGGCAAGAGCGTGCTCACCGCCGGCATCTGCCGCTGGCTGCACCGGCAGGGCGTGAAGGTGGCGCCGTACAAGGCGCAGAACATGTCGAACAACTCGGCGGTGGTGGTCGGGCCGGACGGGCGCGGCGGCGAGATCGGACGAGCCCAGGCCATGCAGGCAGCCGCCTGTGGGCTCGCACCCGATCTGCGATTCAACCCCGTGTTGCTCAAGCCGGGCAGCGACCTGGCCAGTCAGGTGGTGCTGCTCGGCGAGGCGGTCGACACGATCACCGCAGGCACCTTCCGGCAGCTGCGTCCACGGCTCGCCGAGACCGCGTACGCGGCACTGGCCGAGCTGCGGGACACGTACGACGTGGTGATCTGCGAGGGTGCTGGCAGCCCTGCGGAAATCAACCTGCGGGCCGGTGACTACGTCAACATGGGGCTGGCCCGGCACGCCAACCTGCCCACGATCGTGGTCGGCGACATCGACCGGGGCGGCGTCTTCGCCTCGATGTTCGGCACCGTCGCCCTGCTGGACCCGGCTGACCAGGCGCTGATCGCCGGTTTCGTGATCAACAAGTTCCGGGGTGACCTCGGGCTGCTCCAGCCGGGGCTGGACATGTTGCGTCACGTCACCGGCCGCCCCACCTACGGAGTGCTGCCCTGGGCACTGGACCTGTGGCTCGACGCGGAGGATTCGCTCGCCTACGGTCGGGTGCTGGGCCGTCCAGCCGCCCCGCACGGCACCGAGTGGCTGGACGTGGCCGTCGTCCGCCTGCCCCGGATCAGCAACGCCACCGACGTGGAGGCGCTCGCCACCGAGCCGGGTGTCCGCGTACGCCTCACCATCGAACCGGCCGAGTTGGCCGCCGCCGACCTGGTCGTCCTGCCCGGCTCGAAGTCCACCGTCGCCGATCTCGCCTGGCTGCGCGAAACCGGCCTCGCCGATGCGGTGGCGGCACACGTGGCGGCCGGCAAACCGCTGCTCGGCCTCTGCGGCGGTTTCCAGATGCTCGGTCGCGCCATCCACGACCCCGTGGAGAGCCGACGGGGCAGCGTGCCAGGGCTCGGCCTGCTGCCCATCGAGATCACCTTCGGTCCACGTAAGACCGTCCGGCAGTCGGTGGGCACCGCGTACGGCGACATCCCGGTGCGCGGTTACGAGATCCACCATGGGTACGTCTCGCAGACCGACCCCACCCTGGCCCCGCTGCTGACCGGCGACGACGGTGTCGGCGAGGGAGCTGTGCTCGGCGCGGTGCGCGGCACGCACTGGCATGGAACGTTCGAGTCCGACGGGTTCCGCCGGTGGTTCCTCACCGAGGCGGCTCGTCTGGCCGGCCGCACCGGGTTCCGGGTCGCACCGGCCACCAGCTTCGCCGCCGCCCGGGAACGCTCGCTCGACCTGCTCGGTGACCTGGTCGAGGAGCACCTGGACACCGATGCCCTCTGGCGTCTCATCGAGACCGGCCCACCCGGGGACCTCCCCTTCATCCCACCCGGCCCCCCGCCGTCCTGACCGGTCAGGAGGTCAGGGGCGGATGTCGGCGGGGCGGTCGGTCGTCGGGAGGCCGGCGGCGAGCCAGGCATCGACGCCACCGATCATGTCGGTGGCCCGGCGCAGCCCGAGGGTCTGCAGGCTGGCGGCGGCCAGGCTGGAGCTGTAGCCCTGCCGGCACACCAGCACGATCTCCCGGTCATAGCCGGTGGCTTCCGGGATCCGCCAGGCGCTGGCCGGATCGAGTCGCCATTCCAGCACGGTCCGGTCGACGACGACCGCGCCCGGCAGGTCGCCCTGTTCGCGGCGCTGCAGTTCGGTACGGGTGTCGACCAGCAGCGCACCGTTGCGGACCGCCTCGACGGTCTGCTGCGGAGTCAGTCGGTGCAACCCGGCGCGGGCCTGTTCGAGCAGGGCGTCAATACCGGGGCTCATCACGTCTCGGAGCACCACCCGATCATGCCGATTCGGTGGCACCCCGGGCGGCGAACGGGCCGCCCGTCACCCGTCGCCGCCCCAATTCCCCCGGACGTGAGGGTGCCCCGCGAGGGCGGTCAGCCGGACGTGTCAGCCCGGCCCACCCTGGTCGCTGATGCGGCGTGATCCACTCGGCTTCGGCGATAACGGGGTGTCCCGTAACAGGGATACCGCGCTATCAATGATCTGGAGTCGATCACCCTGACTGCGGGTGGCGGCGGCATACTTCGGTCATGCACCACGCGAGGCCGCGCTGACCCCCGAGACCGGCCGGCCGGCACCAGGCCCCGAGGCCGTTGACGTCGGCGGGCCGCCCGATGGGGCCATGGACGTCGGCGGGCCGCCCGGTGGGGCCGGGGCCGTTGAGGTGCCGCCCGGCTGGGCCGGGGCCGTCGAGGAGCCGCCCGGTGGGGCCGGGACCGACGAACTGCCCGGCGGGCTGCCCGTGGCGGTCGTCGAGGCGTACGCCGAACTGGCCCGTCGGGTGCTCGCGGGCCCGGCGCGGTTGGGGCGAACCCGGCTGGTCGCGGTCGACGGGCCGAGCGGCGCGGGCAAGAGCCGGTTCGCCGCGAATCTCGCGGATGCCCTGGCGGTGCTGCCCGGCGGCCGACCGCCGGTGGTGCACACCGACGACCTGCTCGATGGTTGGGACGACCAGGTCACCTTCTGGCCTCGGCTCGACGAGGGGGTGCTCGCCCCGCTGCGTAAGGCGGAGCCTGGTGCCTACCGGCGTTACAGCTGGGTCCGGCAGCGCTTTCTGCCCCGGCCGGTGCCGGTGCCGGTGGCGCCGGTGCTGGTGCTGGAGGGGGTCAGCGCCGCCCGTGCCGTCGTCCGGCCGGAGCTGACCCTGGCCGTGTTCGTCACCGCGCCCGCGTCGTTGCGGCTGACCCGCGCGGTCGTCCGCGACGGGCCGGAGATCCTGCCTGAGCTGCGCCGCTGGCACGCCGGGGAGCAGGCGCACTTCGCCGTCGACGACACGGCGACCCGGGCGGACCTGCTGGTGGATGGCGCGCCGACGCTGCCGCACGACGCGGACCGGTACTACGTGCGTATCCGCTGAGCGGCGCATGGACGGCCGGTTCGGTGACGGTACGGGCTCCGCCGGCACGCCCCGGTAAGGCCGGCATACGATGCCGGTCATGACCTCTCCGATCATGTCCGAGCCCGAGGTGCGGGCTGCCATCGAGCGGGAGATGCCCGGCGTACGAGCCGACCTGGAGCGCCTCGTCCGCATCCCCGGCATCGCCTTCGAGGGCTTCGACCACTCGCACGTGGAACGCTCCGCCGAGGCGGTCGCCGAGCTGCTGCGCGGCTGTGGCCTGGACGTCGACATCGTGCGTTCCGGCGGCCAGCCCGCGGTGATCGGCCGTCGGGCCGCCCCGCCCGGTGCGCCGACCGTGCTGCTCTACGCCCACCACGACGTCCAGCCGGTCGGCGACCGGTCGCTGTGGGAGTCCGACCCGTTCGAGCCGGTGGAACGCGACGGCCGGCTCTACGCGCGGGGCGCGGCCGACGACAAGGCCGGCATCATGGCGCACGTCGCGGCGCTGCGCGCGTACGGTGACGCGCTGCCGGTCGGCGTGGTCCTCTTCATCGAGGGCGAGGAGGAGTACGGCTCGGACTCGCTGGAGCAGCTGCTGGCCGAGCACCGTGACGAGCTCGCCTCGGACGTCATCGTGATCGCCGACTCCGGCAACTGGGACATCGGTGTGCCGGCACTGACCACCTCGCTGCGCGGCATCGTCAACTGCTTCGTCGAGGTGCGCACGCTGGACCACGCGGTGCACAGCGGCATGTTCGGCGGTGCTGTGCCGGACGCGCTCACCGCGCTGGTCCGGCTGCTGGCGACGCTGCACGACGATGCCGGTGACGTGGCCGTGGACGGGCTGGTCGGCCGGGAGGGCGCCACCGTCGACTACCCGGAGGACCGGATTCGGGCCGAGGCTGGGCTGGCCGAGGGCGTGCAGTTCATCGGCACCGGCCGGATCACCGACCGGCTCTGGACCAAGCCCGCGCTGTCGGTCCTCGGCATCGACGCGCCGTCCACCGGTGCGGCGCCGAACGCCCTGGTCCCGGCCGCGAAGGCGAAGCTCAGCGTCCGCCTCGCCCCGGGCGACGACCCCAAGCGGGCGTACGCGGCGCTGCGCGCGCACCTGGAGAAGCACGCGCCGTGGGGCGCCCAGGTGACGGTTAGCTTCGAGCACGACGGCGACCCGTGCGTGATCGACGCGTCCGGGCCGATGTTCGACGCCGCCCGTTCGGCCTTCCGGGCCGCCTGGGACGGCACCGACCCGGTGGACATGGGCGTCGGCGGCTCGATCCCGTTCATCGCCACCTTCCAGGAGATGTTCCCGAAGGCGGCGATCCTGGTGACCGGCGTGGAGGACCCGCACGCCCGCGCACACGGCCCGAACGAGAGTCTGCACCTGGGGGAGTTCGCCCGGGTCTGCCTCGCCGAGGCGCTGCTGCTGGGCAAGGTGGCGGCGGTGGGCAGTTAGGTGTCGGAACGGCAACTTTGGGCCTGATCTGGGAGTTTACGGCGTGTCGAACGGCCGGCTGTTATAGCCTTTCGAACATGAGTACGAACGAGGTGATGGCCCGGTTGGGGGCCGCTGTCAGCGCGCTGGGAGATGTCGACGTCTCCGCGTGGTCCGAGGACACGCTCAACGAACAGCTCGGTGAGCTCTCCGCCGCCCTGGTCGCCCTCGACTCGGTGCTCTCCCGGGTCGCCGGGGAGGTTCGTGCCCGGGGGTTGCGCATCGAGGAGCCCGTCTCCGCCTGATCCGTCGTCCGCGCAGGGCGGGCGGCACCCTGCCGACACCGCCCGGGCACGGCAATGCCCGGGCGGTGTCGGAGGTGACTGGCAGGATGGGCTGCGTGCGGTTCCTCGACCTGGCAGCCACCTCCGCCGCCGTCGGCGCCACCAGCGGCCGGCGGGCCAAGGTGGAGCTGCTCGCTGATGCGCTGCGCCGGCTCGACCCGGCCGAGGTCGAGCCCGGCGCCGGCTATCTCGCCGGTGAGCTGCGCCAACGGCAGACCGGGGTCGGCTACGCGAGCCTGCGTGACCTGCCACCACCGGCCGCCGAGCCGACGTTGACCGTGGCCGCCGTCGACACGGCCATCGCGCAGATCGCCGCGGTGCATGGTTCGGGCTCGCAGGCCCGGCGTCGGGTGCTGCTCGGCGCTCTCTACGCGGCGGCGACGGCCGACGAGCAGCGCCTGCTCACCGGCCTGTTCAGCGGTGAGCTGCGCCAGGGTGCCCAGGCCGGGCTCCTCGCCGACGCGGTGGCCAGGGCCGCCGAGGTGCCGGTGGCGGCGGTCCGACGGGCCCTGCTCCTCGCCGGTGACCTGCGGGCCGTGGCGGTGGCCGCCCTGGCCGGAGGGGCCGCCGAGTTGGCCGGGTTCGGCCTGCAGGTCGGCCGGCCGCTGGCGCCGATGCTCGCGCAGAGCGCACCCTCGGTCGACGAGGCAGTCGCCGCTACCGGCACGCCAGCGGTGGTCGACGTGAAACTCGACGGCATCCGCATCCAGGTGCACCGCTCCGGTGCCGACATCGCCGTCTTCACCCGCAGCCTCGACGAGATCACCGCCCGGGTGCCCGAGGTGGTCGCCACGGTCCGTGCCCTGCCGGGCCGGGAGTTGGTGCTCGACGGCGAGGCGATCGGCCTGGACGAGACGGGCCGCCCGCTGCCGTTCCAGCAAACGTCGAGCCGGGCAGCCCGACGCACCACCCCCAGCACCACCGGGCGCACGCCGGTCGCCCCGGCGGTGCTCGCGGCGGCCGCCAGCACCGGCGCGACCGTGCTCACTCCGTACTTCTTCGACCTGCTGCACCTCGACGGCCGGGATCTGATCGACCTGCCCGGCCGGGAGCGGTGGGCTGCCCTCGCGGGTGCGGTGGACGCCTCGCTGCTGGTGGGGCGCGTGGAGGTTGACAGCCCCGAGCAGGCCGCTGCCGCGTTCGCCGCCGCGCTCGACGCCGGGCAGGAGGGCGTGGTGGTCAAGGCACCGGACGCCCCCTACGACGCCGGCCGGCGGGGTGCCGCCTGGGTCAAGGTCAAGCCCCGGCACACCCTCGACCTGGTGGTGCTCGCCGTCGAGTGGGGCAGTGGCCGACGGCAGGGCTGGCTGTCCAACCTGCACCTGGGCGCGCGTGACCCGCACACCGGCGACTTCGTGATGCTCGGCAAGACGTTCAAGGGGCTCACCGACGAGTTGCTGCGCTGGCAGACCGAGCGCTTCCTCGACCTCGCCGTGGAGCGCGGCGACTGGGTGGTCCGGGTCCGCCCCGAGCAGGTGGTGGAGATCGCCTTCGACGGGGTGCAGACAAGCTCGCGTTATCCCGGGGGGATGACGCTGCGGTTCGCCCGGGTGGTGCGGTATCGCGACGACAAGTCCGCCGCCGAGGCCGACACCATCGACGCGGTCCGTGCCATCCACACCGGCCGCCCCACCGACTGACCGCCAGAGCGGCCCTCGTGCCGACCGGAGCGGGCCGGGTCAGGCGGACGCGCTCGGCGTCGGCTCGGCCGCCCGGTCCAACGGAACCGGGGTGGTGCCGATGCCGGCGGCGCGGTGGGCCTCCCGGCGAGCCACCCAGCCGTAGCCGAACAGGGCCATCACCGCGAAGAGCCACCACTGCACGACATAGCCGAAGTTCTGCCAGTTGTTGGCGTGCCCGACCGGCACCGCCTTGAACACCGGGTCGGCCGCCGGGGTCTGCTCGTCGAGCAGCAGGTAGGCACCGTAGACCGGGTAGGGCAGCTCGCCGGCCAGCCGCGACACCCCGATCCGGCGGATCTCCAGCCGCCCGTCGCGCCGCGCCACCGCGCCAGCGCCGCTCTCGGTCTCGTGCACCCGACCGACCACCGTCACGTCGCCGGTCGGCGCGGCGGGCACCGGTGGCTGGGCGGTCGCCCCACCCGGCGCCGGCGGGATCCAGCCCCGGTCCACCAGCAGCGCCGAGCCGTCGGCGAGCACCAGCGGGGTGAGCACCTCGAAGCCGACCCGGCTGTCCACCGTCCGGCCACGGACCAGCACGGTGTTCGTCGGGTCGTACCGGCCGGTGACGGTGACCCGGGTCCAGACCTTGTCCTTGGCGGGGGCCGGGCCCACCGTCCCCGCGCCGCCGGTGGGGACGCGCAGCGCGTCGGCCAGCGGTGCCGGGGTCATCCGCTGGCCCGCGTCGATCTGCTCGTTGACCTCGGTGCGCCCCTGGTAGCGGTCCAGCTGCCAGTTGCCGAGCAGCACCATGACGGCGGCGGCGACCATGGTCAGCGCGAGAGCGCCCAGCCAGCGTGGGCTCAGCAGGAACCGGTACACGGCATCGAGGCTACTCGTATGACCGACGCCACTGACCTGGACCGGGCCGGATCCGTGCCGGGAGCGGGCCGCCGGCCCCGGTTGGCGGTGCTCGTGTCTTCGGCCGGACGGGTATCGTCACGCCGACGGATCGGCCCCGGTCGTCCCGTCGCGTACCCGCTGCCGTTCGCGAGGAGTCGATGATGACCGTCGTGCCGCGCCTGGTGCTCAGCGCGCCGTCCTCCGGGCACGGTAAGAACGCGCTGGCGATCGGGCTGCTCGCCGCCCTGGCCGAGCGGGGTGTCGACGTCGCCGGGTTCAAGCTCGGGCCGGACCACGTCGACGCCGCCTACCTCGGCCTTGCCTCCGGTCGGCCAGGTCGGGTGATCGATCCCCGGCTTGTCGGCGTCGACCGGCTCGCTCCGCTGGTGGCCCACGGCGCCGCCGGTGCCGGGCTCGCCGTGGTGCAGGGCAGCATGGGGCTGTACGACTCCGTCGGCGGCCGTCCGGAGCAGGAGTCCACGGCTGCCGCAGCCGCCGCGCTGCGCAGCCCGGTGGTGCTCGTCGTGGATGTTGCCGCGATGGGTCAGTCGGTGGCGGCCCTCGTGCACGGTTTCCGCTCGTACGACGAGCAGTTGTGGCTCGGCGGGGTGATCCTCAACCGGGTGGCGTCCTCGCGGCACGAGGGCATGCTGCGTGAGGCGTTGGACGACGTCGGCGTGCCGGTCTACGGCGCGCTGCGTCGTCACGACCTGCCGGCGGTGCTGCCGTCACGGCGGCACGGTGTGGCGCCGGTGGTCGACGGGTCCGCCGATGCCGTCCGCGCGGTCCGCCGGTTGGGCGAGGCCGTCGCCGCCACGGTCGACCTGGAACGGCTGCTCGGGCTGGCCGGCTCCGCCCCGCCGCTGCCGGCACCGGCCTGGTCTCCCGAGGAGGCCCTGGGTGCGTTCACCGCCCCGGCGGACCGCCCGCTGGTGGCACTGGCCGGTGGGCCGGGCGGCAGCTTCAGCCACCCGGAGACCGCGGAGTTGCTGCGGGCCGCCGGCGCCGAGGTCGTCACCGTCGATCCGCTGCGCGACGAGGCACTGCCGGTCGGCACCCGTGCGCTGGTCGTCGGGGGTGCGCTGCCCGAGACGTACGCCGAGCAGTTGTCGGCCAACCGGCGGCTCTGCATCGCGGTGGCCGAGTTGGCGCGTACCGGGCGTCCCGTGGTCGCCGAGGGCACCGGGTTGCTCTGGTTGGCCCGGGAGCTGGACGGGCTGCCGATGTGCGGTGTCCTGGACGCGGTCGGCGTCAGCCGGGACGGCCTGGTGGCCGGCTACCGGGAGGCGACCGCCCAGACCGACAGTGTTGTCGCCGCCCATGGCACGGTGCTGGTCGGGCACAAGGCGCACCGTGCGGTGCTCACCCCGCGCGCTGGTCAGCGCCCGGCGTGGAGCTGGGATGGTGGCGCGCCGGAGGGCTTCGTCTGGCGCAACGTGCACGCCTCGCAGCTCACCCTGCACTGGGCCGGTCATCCGGCGACGGCCGCCCGGTTGGTCGCCGCGGCGGCGGCCGACCCGACGAACGAGGTGGTGCCCGCGCAGCCCGGCGGGGTGTCGGTGTGATCGGTCAGGTGGCGGTGCGCCGCTTTCCGGTGTTGACCGTCTCCACTCCGCGCACCGAGGTGCGTCGGCTCACGGCGGCGGACGCGACGGCGGCCGGGGAGATCTTCGCCGACAAGTTGACCCGGCGTTGGCTGCCGCTGCCCGACGAATCCGGCCCGATCGACGGGCACGCCTGGTGCACGGAGCTGGCCCGGCAGCGGCGGGACAGCGGTGAGGGTGACCATTACGCCGTCCTCCGGCGGGAGGACGACCAGATGGTGGGGTCGCTGTGGACGCGGCGCACCGACTGGGGCGCCCGCCTCACCGAGATCTCCTACGCGATGGCGCCACACGCGCGGGGCTTCGGTCTCGCCGCCGAAGCCGTCGACGCGGTGGCCATCGCGTTGATCCTGGAGCACGGCTTTCAACGGGTCGAGCTGCGGGTGGCGCCCGGCAACCTGGCCTCGCGCCGGGTCGCCGAGAAGGCCGGGTTCAGCTACGAGGGTCTGCTGCGTAACGCCGGGTTCGTCAGCGCCGGACGGGTGGATCTTGAGGTCTGGTCGTTCGTCGCCGCCGACCTGCGCTGACCCTCGCCGGGTCAGCCGACGATCGCGTCCGATGGTGGGGTGAACTGGCGGGTCGGTGTGCCCTTCAGTCCGTCGCGCAGGGTTTCGGCGACCGCGGCGATCGGGATCTGGGACTGCCCGTCACCGACGGCGTTGAACGGGTTGTCCGGGTCGGAGATGAAGCTCGCCGCGGCCAACTCCGGGGTGTAGCCGACGAACCAGGCGGACCGGGTGCTGTCGGTGGTACCGGTCTTGCCGGCCACCGGGCGCCCGACCGTGCCCCGCACGCTGTCGGCGGTGGACCAGCCGCCGCAGCTGCCGCGCGCCGGGGTGTCCCCGGTCGGGCAGCGGGCCGCGTCGGTGGCCGCCCGAGCGGCGTCCGCGCTGACCACCTGACGGCAGCGTGGCTTTGCCACCTCGCGATGGATGCCGCCAGGGGTGATGTACGTGGTCGGCGTGCCGTCCCGGTTCATGATCGCCGACACCGGGATCGCCTCGCAGTAACGGCCGTCGGCCGCGACGGCAGCGTAGGCGTTCGCCATCTCCAGCGGGGTGGCATCGGAGACGCCCAGGGTGAACGCGCCCCACTTCGACGCTCTCGTGGGCGAGGCGTGGTCCCGGTCCACGTCGGTGCGCCAGCGTAGCCCGAGCTGTTCCGCCAGCCGTACCGCCCGTTCCGCGCCGACCTTCTCCTCCAGCCACACGAAGTAGGTGTTGACCGACTTGCCGAAGCCGGACCACATGGTCTGTTGGCCGGTCATCGCGCCGCTGGCATTGGTGGGCGCCCAACCGTCGTAGACGGCCGACTGGTAGCGGTACGGGGCGTTGAACGATGTCGAGAGTTTCATCCCCGAGTCGAGCGCGGCCAGCATCGGGAACATCTTGAACGTCGACCCGGCCTGGTAGCCCGCCAGGTCACCGCCGCCGAGCAGGGGCGCCACCGTGTTCGGGTAGTTGGCCTTCATCTTCGGCCCGGCCTCGGGGTTGGAGTTCGGTGGGTTCTCGCTCAGGTCCAGCGAGTACGTCCGGTTCACCGCCATCGCCTTGACCCGTCCGGTGCCCGGCTCGGAGACCACGATTCCGTTGGCGAACGGGCTGCCGGTGGCCTCCTTGGTACCGACGTTCTTCTCCGCCGCCTCCTGGATCTTCGGGTCGAGGCTGAGCACGATCCGGTAGCCGCCTCGGCGCAGCTTGTCCATCCGCTCCAGCCGGTTCGCCCCGAAGGCGGGCTGCGTACTCCACCAGTTCTTCAGGTAGTCGCAGGCGAAGCCCCAGCTGTTGTACTTCTCCGACAACGCGGCGCAGTCGTGCGGCGGGGTCGTCAGCTTCAGCCGGATCGGCTCGGACTTGGCGGCGGCGACCGAGTCGGGGGAGAGGTACCCGAGCTGGCTCATCCGGTCCAGCACGTAGTTGCGCCGGCCGGTGGCCTCCTTCTGGTCGGAGTCGGCCGGGTCGTATTCCGACGGGGACTTGACCAGCCCGGCGAGGGTGGCGGCCTCGACCGGGGTGAGGTTCTTCGGGGTCTTGGAGAAGAAGATCTCGCTGGCCGCGTAGATGCCGTAGGCCCGGTGCCCGAAGTACGCCGAGTTCAGGTAGCGCTCCATGATCTGTTCCTTGCTCATCTCCTTCTCCAGGTCCAGCGCCATCCGCATTTCCTTGACCTTGCGCAGGCTGGTCTGCTGGGTGGCTTCCTGGACTTCCTTGGGCGTGGTCGCGCTGTCCCGCAGGGCCATCCGGACGTACTGCATGGTCAGCGTCGAGGCGCCCTGGGAGCCGCCGGAGCGGGCGTTGGAGACGAAGGCCCGGGCGACGCCCTTCGGGTCGACGCCGTGGTGCTGGTAGAAGCGGGAGTCTTCGGCGGCGACGATCGCCTGCTGGATGTTCGGCGACATGTCCGACAGCTTGGTGTACTGCCGGTACTCCTCGTAGAACATGGTCAGCACGGTCCTGCCGTCCGGGGCGTAGACATACGAGGTCTCGGCGGGCATGGCGGTGGCCAGCACTCTGGTTTTCTGGTCTGCGGCGTGCGCGGTGGCCTTCGCGCCGAGCCCGGTGAGGGCCACGAGCGGGTACGCGGCTGCGGCGATCACGATTGCGGCGATCAGTCCGGCGCGGAGTAGAGGGACGAGTCGACCAGCGGCAGCAAGGGGTCGGTTGCTCACATGGACAAGTTATGACATTTCCGATTCACACCTGAGAAGAACTCTTAAACCGGTGGGTGGTGACGTGGCTTACGCCGACATCGACTGTCCCACCGGCCACCTTCCCGGCAGGATCGCGGACATGTCTGATCAGCTGAGCGGAGCGGTGCCGGTCGCCGAGGTCGAGCCGACGGCCGCCCCCGAGCCAGATCTGGCGCACCACGGCGACGCGGAGGTCGGCGACGGCCTGATCGACCTCGCCGTCAACGTCCGTCAGGCGCGGCCTCCCGCCTGGTTGGCCGATCCGATCGCCGCGACCCTGACCGACCTGGCCCATTATCCGGACCCGGCGCCGGCCCGGGCGGCGGTCGCTGCCCGACACCGCCGTCACCCGAACGAGGTGCTGCTCACCGCCGGCGCCGCCGAGGGCTTCGTGTTGATCGCCCAGGCGCTGCGCGGCGTTCGTCGGCCGGTGGTGGTGCACCCCCAGTTCACCGAGCCGGAAGCGGCACTGCGGGCCGCCGGACACCCGGTCGAGCGGGTGCTGCTGGACCCCGCCGACGACTTCCGGCTCGACCCGTCCCGGGTGCCCGACGACGCCGACCTGGTGATGATCGGTAACCCGACCAACCCGACCTCGGTGCTGCACCCGGCGCAGACGGTGGCCGCGCTGGCCCGCCCCGGCCGGGTGCTGGTGGTCGACGAGGCGTTCGCCGACACCACCATCGCCCCCGGGCACCCCGGCGAGCCGGAGTCGCTGGCCGAGCGGCGTGACCTACCCGGGCTGCTCGTGCTGCGCAGCCTCACCAAGACGTGGGGCCTGGCCGGCCTACGGATCGGTTACCTGCTCGGCGCTCCGGAGCTGCTGTCCCGGCTGGCCGCCGTCCAGCCGCTCTGGGCCGTGTCCACACCCGCGCTGGCAGCCGCGTCGGCCTGCGCCAGCGCCGTCGCGGTCCAGGCCGAACGCGCGATCGCCGCCGACCTCGCCGCCGACCGCGACCACCTGGTCGCCCGCCTTGCCGACCTGCCCGGTGTACGCGTCGTCGGCCGCCCTGCCAGCGCGTTCGTCCTGCTGCACCTGCCGGGCGCGACCCCGATCCGGGCCGCCCTGCGGGAGCGGGGCTGGGCGGTGCGCCGAGGCGACACGTTCCCCGGCCTGGGCCCGGACTGGCTGCGGGTGGCGGTGCGCGACCGAAACACCACCGACGCGTTCGTCGAGGTGCTGCGCGAGACCATGGAGGCATGATGCTGGAGACCACGATCGCGGCGATCCGCCCGGCGGACGAAACGGCCATGGCCGCCGCCCGCGAGCTGCACGGCCGGCTGACCAAGCCGGCGGGCTCGCTGGGCGCGCTGGAGGAGCTTTCGGTACGCCTCGCCGGCCTGGCCGGGGCCTGCCCGCCACCGCTGCCCGAGCCGGCCGCAGTGGCGATCTTCGCCGGTGACCACGGGGTGCACGCCCAAGGGGTGAGCCCATGGCCGCAGGAGGTCACCGGGCAGATGATCGGCAACTTCCTGGCCGGCGGGGCGGTGGTCAACGCGTTCGCCCGGCAGGCCGGCGCCTCGGTCACCGTGGTCGACGTCGGTGTGGCCAACCCCCTGCCCGCTCAGCCCGCCGTCCTCGACCCGTCCGCGCCCCGACTTGTCGTCGCGTCCGTCCGCCGGGGCACCCGCGACCTCGCGGTGACCGCCGCACTCACCCGGGACGAGGCGCTGGCGGCGGTGCGGACCGGAATCCGGACCGCCGACGAGCTGATCGACGCCGGGGCCGGCATCCTGCTCACCGGCGACATGGGCATCGGCAACACCACCCCGGCCGCGGCACTGATCGCCGCGTTCACCGGTGCCGACCCGCTCGACACCACCGGCCGGGGCACCGGGGTCGATGACCCGACGTACGCCCGCAAGGTGGGGGTGGTGCGGGCCGCGCTGGCCCGACACGCGCCCGACCCGGCCGACCCACTGGGTGTCCTGGCCGCCGTCGGTGGCCTGGAGCATGCCGCCCTGGCCGGGCTGATCCTGGGTGCCGCGGCCCGCCGCACGCCGGTGCTGCTGGACGGCGTGATCGCGGTCTCGGCCGCGCTCGCCGCCGCCGCGTTCGCCCCGGACGCGGTCTGCGCCATGGTCGCCGGCCACCGCTCGCCCGAGCCGGGCGCGACGGTGGCACTGTGCCACCTCGGCCTCGACCCGCTGATCGACCTGGGGCTGCGCCTCGGCGAGGGCACCGGTGCGCTGCTGGCGTTGCCCGTGGTCACCGGCGCGGTTCGGGTGCTGCACGAGGTTGCCACCTTCGATTCCGCCGGTGTGGCCGAAAAGTGACCACCAATCCGTACCCCCTCGGTTTGCGGCTCGACGGGCGGCGGGTGGTCGTGGTGGGCGGTGGCGCGGTCGCCACCCGGCGCGTGCCCGCGTTGCTGGACGCCGGCGCGGACGTCCTGCTGGTGGCACCGGAGCTGACCCCGGCGCTGCGCGCCCGGGCCGACGCGGGTCGGCTGCGCTGGGTGCCGCGCCGGTTCGCGCCCGAGGACCTGGATGGGGCGTGGCTGGTCCAGGTCGCGATCGACGACCCGGCCGCGGCGGAGTCGGTCAGCGTCGCCGCCGCCGAACGGCGGATCTTCTGCGTCCGGGCCGACGACCGGACGGCCGCCACGGCCTGGACCCCGGCCGTCACCCGGCACGGCCCGGTCACCGTGGCGGTGCTCGGCGGCGGCGACCCCCGCCGTGCGATGACCGTCCGGGACGCGATCCGCGACCTCCTCGCCGTCCCTGCGAAGCCGGGCGGCGGCACCCCGACGCAGGGCCGAGTGGCGCTGGTCGGGGCGGGGCCAGGTGATCCGGAGCTGATCACCGTGAAGGGCTGGCGGCTGCTCACCGAGGCCGACGTGGTGGTCGCTGACCGGCTGGTGCCCGGGCTGCTCCTGGACGAGTTGCGCCCCGACGTCGAGCTGGTGGACGCCTCGAAGATCCCCTACGGCCCGTCCCGGGCGCAGGAAGAGATCAACCAGATCCTGGTCGACCGCGCTCTGGCTGGTGCGTTCGTGGTCCGGCTCAAGGGCGGCGACCCGTACGTCTTCGGGCGGGGCGGTGAGGAGTTGCTGGCCTGCGCGGCTGCCGGCGTACCGGTGACCGTCGTGCCGGGGGTGACCAGCTCGATCGCAGCCCCGGCGGCGGCCGGCATTCCGGTCACCCACCGGGGGGTGGCGCATGAGTTCACCGTGGTCTCCGGGCACCTGGCACCCGACTCGCCGGCCTCGCTGGTGCAGTGGGAGGCCCTCGCCGGTCTGCGCGGCACCCTGGTGATCCTGATGGGGTTGAAGAACCTCGCCGCCATCACGGCGACCCTGATCGCGCACGGTCGGTCGCCGCAGACGCCGGCCGCCGTCGTCCAGGAGGCGACCACCGGCGCGCAACGGGCGCTGCGGTCCACCCTGGGCGCGGTGGCCGCCGACGTGCTCACCGCCGGCCTGCGCCCGCCCGCCGTCGTGGTGGTGGGTGACGTGGTGGGTGCACTCGACGGGTGAGGGAGCGGGCGTGCGGGCTCCGGCGCCCTGGGTGGCGCCGCCGGCACGGGGATCGGACGACCCCTGGGCACGCTTTGCTCTGCTTCACCCGAGGCAACACGGCGAAGATGTTTGTGTTGCGTGGAGTGAAGCAGAGCAAAGCATGGGCGTAGGCCGTGTACGCTCCCCACCGGGACCATCCGAGCCGCAATGGCGGGATGCCCCCTCGGGTCAGCCTGCCTATATAAAGCAGATATAGAGCAGACGGCGCAAAGGTTGGCCACGAGAATATATTGGTGGCGCTCTGTGCTCCGGCGGCAGGGCTGCCCAGTTATACCCGTACCGAGTTGGCAGGTAGCACCATCAGCAAGACCTGAGACGGGAGTGCCGTTTCGGGGACTGAGATCCACGATCGCCGGAACGCGGACTCAGCCAGACCAGTGTTGACGCACTGGCCGGGCTGGGTTGACGCACCCTCGCCCGACAAGGGAGGGGGTATGAAGTGGGGCTCGCGAATCTTGAGCTGGTTCTGGCTGCTGGACCTTGGGCGCTGATTGTGCTCGCCGTGGTCTACACCGTGCCGAGACTGATTGTCGCTGTGATGGCGATCTACAAGATCCCGCCGGATCGCCTGCCCGCCGTGCTCAAGGAACTCGGGGACTTGTTCCGGTCAGGGGTTGTGGCTTCGCCACAGGCCTTGATCAGCTAGCGGACGTTTTGCGGTAGCCAGTGCAGTGACCTGCATTTTTTTGGCGCCTGGTCAGTCCTCGTCAGCTGGGCTGGGCCGGTTCTTGGCGATCCAAGCCCGCACGGCTTTGCCGTCCCAGACGCGGCCCATCTTCAAGGTGGCGAGGGGGTCGGGGAATCCCTTGCGGCCCACGATGATCGTGGCGCGCTGCTTGCTGATCCCGCCAAGCAGATCGCGGATCTCATCCAGCCCAAGCAGCTCCACAACCTGACGCTATGGCCCAGGGGGAGTGCCCCAGACGATACTGGGTCGTACAACTCCTCAGGGGGTTGTACGAGGGCACCTGCTTGTGATGCGATGGACGAATGACACGACGGGTCTCCTATGCGGAGTATCTGGCCGCCGTAGCGCTAACCCTCGCTCGCCGACATCGGCCGGTGTGGTCGTGGATCCGGTGGCGCAACGTCTGTAGGTGCGGGAATGAGTTGCCGTGCCGGGCCAGACACAGGATCCCGATCAATCGAGGTCACTGGCCGGGTGAGAGCTAATGACGAGGCATGGACCCGTCCTGCCGCTCTGGTTGTGCGAGACCTGCGACCGGCCTTGGCCCTGTGGCATCCGCCGGGCCGAGCTGCTGAGCGGGTGCGACCGGGTTGCGCTGGCCTACTACATGAGCCTTTGCCTGATCTCCGCCGGGCAGGACATGAGCTGGGCTCCGGCCGACGTTCTCCGGCGCAGGTTCATCGGGTGGCTGCCATGAAGCCGGGAGACGTCGTGTTCGTCGGCCCTGCCTGCTCGGTGCAGTTCACCGGGGACCGGACGCTGCTGGTGCGGTTGGTGTCTCTGGGCGAGGTCGACCCCTATAACGGGTGGCTGTGGGTTACGGGCTACGTGCTCGACGCGCGGGGGATGGCCAAGGACAAGCGCGAGCTGTACGTCAGGAAAGCCGGGCTGCGCGTCGCCCCGGCACCCGTGGTGGTCGGGAAGCCGATGCGCCAGAGGCGCGTAAGTCCGCGCGTACGGACATGACAAAGCCGCCCCGACGCGCTGACGGGGCCGGAGCGCTTGCGCTCCGGCCCCGTTGTCGTACGTGCGATCGACTACTGCTTGAGCATGTTGTCCAGCAGCAGGGCGCAGCGGATCAGACCGAGGTGGCTGTAGGCCTGCGGGTGGTTACCCAGGCCGCGCTCGGCGAGCGGGTCGTACTGCTCGGGGAGCAGCCCGGTCGGGCCGGCGGTGAGCACCATCTGTGCGAACAGTTCCTCGGCGTCGGTGCGGCGGCCGGTGCGCAGGTACGCCTCGATCAGCCACGCCGTGCAGATGTGGAAACCGCCCTCACGGCCGGGCAGGCCGTCGTCCCAGTGGTAGCGGTAGACGACCGGGCCGCTGCGCAGGTCCGCCTCGATCCGGAGGACGGTGGACAGGAAGCGCGGGTCGTCACCCGAGAGCAGGCCGGAGAGCCCGATCCAGAGCGACGAGGCATCCATGTCCTCGTCCCCGTACGCGACGCTGTAAGCCTCGACGTCGGAGTGCCAGCCGTGCTCCAGCACGTTGGCGCCGATGCGGTCGCGCAGATCCTTCCACTCGGGCCGGTCCTCGCCGCCGTGCTCGCGCATCACGTGCAGCGCCCGGTCGACGGTCATCCAGCACATCACCTTGGAGAAGACGTGGTGCCGAGGTGGCAGCCGGGCCTCCCAGATGCCGTGGTCGGGCTCGTGCCAGCGCCGACGGACCGCCTCGACCATGTTCTCCAGGACTCGCCACTCGTCGTCGCGGACCGAGCCGCGAGCGTCGGCTACAGCCGCGATCAGGTCGGCGATCGGGCCGAAGACGTCCAGCTGCAACTGGTGGTTGGCGAGGTTGCCGACCCGGACCGGCCGGGAGCCGGCATACCCGGGCAGCGTGTCGATGACCGCCTCGGCACCCAGCTCGTAGCCGTCGATCGTGTAGAGCGGATGCAGTCGCTCCGGGTGACCGCCGGTGCGCTCGATGCAGCCGTCCACCCAGCGCAGCAGCGCCTCGGCCTCCTCGACGGAGCCCAGATCGACCAGCGCGCGGGCGGTCAGCGCGGCGTCGCGCAGCCAGCAGTAGCGGTAGTCCCAGTTGCGGACGCCGCCCAGCTCCTCTGGGAGCGAGGTGGTCGCTGCGGCCAGGATCGAGCCGGTGGCCTCGTGGCAGAGCCCGCGCAGGGTGAGCGCGCTGCGGGCGACCAGGTCACGGGCGGTGGACGGCAGCCGTAGCGACGCCACCCAGTCCTTCCACGGCTGCTCGGCAGCGGCCTGCCGCTCGTGGATCGGCACCCGGTGGTGTTCCAGGCTGTGCGTGCCGAAGCGCAGCTCCAGCACGACCTGCCCGCCGGCGGCGGAGAGGTCAACGACCGACTTGGCGGTCTCGTACCCCCCGTCGTTGCCGACCTCCCACTGCAGGCCGGGGGAGTAGAGCGCGACCGGTTCGTTGGAGCCGAGCACCAGCAGGCCGTCGCCGAGCGGCTGCAACTGCACGGCGACCTGACCGAACTCGGGCCTCGGCGCGAACTCCACCCGGGCCTTGCCACTGCCGGTGAGCACCCGGACCAGGGTCGAGTCACCGGTGACGACCGCCGGGCCGTCCGGGGTGGTCTCCCGGGCCGGCTTGTCCAGCCAGTCGGTGACGGTGAGCCCGGACCACCGGGTTTCCACGGTCATCGTGCCGGAGCGGTAGCGCTGGCCCAGCGGGATGCCGCCACGTTCCGGGGCGACGCTGAAGTGACCGGCCGGGCTGCCACCGACCAGGTCGGCGAAGATCGCCGCCGAGTCCGGTTTGGGGTGGCAGAGCCAGCTCACCTTGGCTTCGGGGGTGAGCAGTGCGACGGTACGACCGTTGGCCAGCATGGAATGCCGCTCGATCGGCACCGCCCGCTCGCCGAACAGCCAGTGCCGCCGGGTTTCCAGCAGCAGCGCCAGCGTGCGCGCAGCCTCCAGCGGGTCGGCCACCCGGTAGCCGGCCTGGGTGTCCCCGGGGCCGATCTTGATGCCAAGGTCGGGACCTTGCAGGTGGCCGAACGCGTTCTCGTCGGTGATGTCGTCGCCGATGAACAGCACCGCGCTGGAGGCGAGCTGGGTCCGCAGTTGGTCGACCGCGGTGCCCTTGTGGGTGGCCACGACGGAGAGCTCGATGACCTCCTTGCCCTGGGTCACCGTGACGCCGTCGAAGGTGGCCGGGCCATTGCGGACCGCCTCGATGGCTGCGGCTGCCACCTGCGGATCGACCCCGCGCGTGTGCATCGCGACGCTGGCCGGCTTGCGTTCCAGCCGGACGCCAGGGTGCTCGGAGGCGATCTCGCGCAGCGCGTTCCGGACCTGGGTGCGCACCGCGACCAGCTCGGGGGAGAGCCGCTCGACGAAGCCGATGTCGAACTCGGAGCCGTGGCTGCCGACGAGGTGCACCTCGCTGGGCAGCCGGGAGAGTGCGGCCAGGTCGCGCAGTGCCCGGCCGGAGACGACCGCCACGGTGGTCTGCGGCAGCGCGGCGAGCGCGCGAACCGCGGCCACCGACTCGGGTAGCGGGACGGCCGTGCTCGGGTCCTCGACGATCGGCGCCAGCGTGCCGTCATAGTCACAGGCGATCAGGAGCTGGGGAACCCGGGCTATCCGGCCGATGGCGGAGCGCAGCTCGGGGTCCATCACCCCGGTGTCCATTGCCGCTCCATCGTTGACGGTCGTGTTCACTGGGCCTCCGCCTCGGAAACTCCAAGTTCGGAGAGGAAAGAGGTGGCCCAGTGGCCCACGTCGTGGGTACGCAGGTGACGTTGCATTGTCCGCATCCGGCGGCGTGCCTCGGTTTTCTCCACGTGCACTGCCCGGAGCAGGGCGTCCTTGACCGCGTCCGGATCGTGCGGGTTACACAAAAAGGCCTGGCGCAGCTCCGTTGCGGCGCCAGCGAACTCACTGAGCACGAGCGCGCCACCCTGGTCGGCGCGCGACGCGACATACTCCTTGGCGACCAGATTCATACCGTCTCGCAGCGGGGTCACCATCATCACATCGGCAGCGACATACATCGCGGCCAGCTCACTGCGACTGTACGACTGATGCAGGTAATGCACCGCAGGCACGCCGACCCTGCCGAATTCGCCATTGATCCGACCAACCTCGCGTTCTACCTTGACCCGAAGTGCCTGGTAGTGCTCGACGCGCTCTCGGCTGGGTGTGGCCACCTGCACCATAACCGCGTCCGGGACTGTCAACTTTCCGTCAGCCAACAGTTCGCGGAAGGCCTTGAGGCGCAACTCGATGCCCTTGGTGTAATCCAGCCGGTCCACGCCCAGGATGATCGTCTTCGGGTCGCCCAACTCGGCGCGAATCTGCTTGGCCCGGGCCTGGATCGCCGGGTCGGCGGCCATCCGCTCCATCTCCTGGGTGTCGATCGAGATGGGGAAGGCGCCCGCCTTCACCTGCCGACCGTCGACCTGGATCATCTGCCCCTCGTAGCGCAGCCCGAGCAGGTGCCGGGCCAGCCGGACGAAGTTCTGCGCGGCCAGCCGCTGCTGGAAACCGACCAGGTCGGCGCCGAGCAGGCCGCGCAGGATCTCGGTGCGGAACGGCATCTGCATGAACAGCTCGATCGGCGGAAACGGGATGTGCAGGAAGAACCCGATCCGCAGGTCCGGGCGCAGCTCACGGAGCATCGCCGGGACCAACTGGAGCTGGTAGTCCTGCACCCAGACCGTCGCGCCCTCGGCCGCCACGTCCGCCGCGGCCTCCGCGAACCGCGCGTTGACCAGGCGGTACGCCTCCCGCCACCGGCGCTTGTAGGCCGGCGTCTCCACCGCGTCGTGGTAGAGCGGCCAGATCGTCGCGTTGGACTGGCCCTCGTAGTAGCGCTCCAACTCCTCGGCGCTGAGGGGGACCGGGTGCAGTCGGATCCCCTCCAGGTCGAACGGCTCCGGGGCTGCGCCGGTGCCACCGGCCCAGCCGACCCAGGTGCCCTGGTGTTCGGCGAGAACGGGATGCAGCGCGGTGACCAGCCCGCCGGGGCTGCGCCGCCACTGCCGTCCCTCGGGTGTGCTCACCTCGTCGACCGGCAGACGATTCGCCACTACGACAAAGGAACTACGGACGGTCACGATCGGCCACCTCCGGGTGCTGACGGGTCCACCGCGATGAGCGTACTGAGCGTAGCTGCGGCGTCTGGTGCCCCGTGCCGGAGTCTCCTACCCGCCTCGTCTGCGCCGAATCCTAAAGGTGATCTTGTCGACAGCGGCTCGCCCGCGTACTCCTGGGGCGGGGTGATGTGGGCGAAGCGCGCCGTACCTGTCAGGATTGATGATGGCGTGCGCGCGGCCGGCTCCCGGCCGGCGGCGGCGGGCGGTCCTCGCAGCCCGCGCCGCGCCGCCGATCAGCGACAGCAACCGACGGAGGTAGCCCGCACCGTGGCCCAGTACATCTACGTCCTGGAAAAGGCGCGCAAGGCGCACGGCGACAAGGTCGTGCTCGACAACGTGACGTTGAGCTTCCTGCCGGGGGCCAAGATCGGTGTGCTCGGTCCGAATGGCGCCGGTAAGTCCAGCCTCCTCAAGATCATGGCGGGGCTCGACAAGCCGAGCAACGGCGAGGCCCGGCTCATGCCCGGCTACACCGTCGGCATGCTCGCCCAGGAGCCCCCGCTCAACGAGACCAAGACCGTGCTCGGCAACGTCGAGGAGGCGGTCGCCGGGACCAAGGCCAAGCTGGAGCGGTTCAACAAGATCGCCGAGCAGATGGCGACGGACTACTCCGACGAGCTGATGGAGGAGATGGGCAGGCTCCAGGAGGAGCTGGACCACGCCGACGCCTGGGACGTCGACTCCAAGCTCGAACTGGCCATGGACGCGCTGCGCTGCCCGCCGCCGGACGCCGACGTGACCCAGCTCTCCGGTGGTGAGCGCCGCCGGGTCGCGCTCTGCAAGCTGCTGCTGGAGGCACCCGACCTGCTGCTGCTCGACGAGCCCACCAACCACCTGGACGCGGAGAGCGTCTCCTGGCTGGAGCAGCACCTGGCCAAGTACGCCGGCACCGTCATGGCGATCACCCACGACCGGTACTTCCTGGACAAGGTGGCCGGCTGGATCCTGGAGCTGGACCGCGGCCGGGCCATCGGCTACGAGGGCAACTACTCCACCTACCTGGAGAAGAAGGCCGCCCGGCTCGCCGTCGAGGGTCGCCGCGACGCCAAGATGAAGAAGCGCCTCACCGAGGAGCTGGAGTGGGTCCGCTCCAACGCCAAGGCCCGGCAGACCAAGTCCAAGGCCCGCCTGGACCGGTACGACGAGATGGCCAACGAGGCGGAGAAGACCCGCAAACTGGACTTCGAAGAGATCCAGATCCCGCCGGGCCCGCGACTGGGCAGCACGGTCATCGAGGCGGCCCACCTCACCAAGGGCTTCGGCGACCGGGTGCTCATCGACGACCTGTCGTTCTCGCTGCCGCGTAACGGCATCGTCGGCATCATCGGCCCCAACGGCGTCGGCAAGACCACGCTGTTCAAGACCATCGTCGGGCTGGAGCAGCCGACCGACGGCAAGGTGCGGGTCGGCGAGACGGTCTCCCTGTCGTACGTCGACCAGAACCGGGAGGGCCTCAACGGCGACAAGACCGTCTGGGAGGTCGTCTCCGACGGGCTGGACTACCTGATGGTGGGCAAGGTCGAAATGCCGTCGCGGGCGTACATCGCCGCGTTCGGCTTCAAGGGGCCGGACCAGCAGAAGCCGACCAAGGTGCTCTCCGGAGGCGAACGCAACCGGCTCAACCTGGCGCTGACCCTGAAGATCGGCGGCAACGTCATCCTGCTCGACGAGCCGACCAACGACCTGGACGT
Source organism: Micromonospora sp. NBC_01638 (assembly GCF_045209745.1). Lineage (NCBI taxonomy): Bacteria > Bacillati > Actinomycetota > Actinomycetes > Micromonosporales > Micromonosporaceae > Micromonospora > Micromonospora sp. NBC_01638. Next base: position 974,433 of record NZ_CP109273.1, on the reverse strand, counting down.
GGAGACGCTGTCCAGCCTCGAGAACGCGCTGCTGGAGTTTCCCGGCTGCGCCGTGGTCATCTCCCACGACCGGATGTTCCTGGACCGGGTCGCCACGCACATCCTGGCCTGGGAGGGCGACGACCAGGACCCGGCCAAGTGGTTCTGGTTCGAGGGCAACTTCGAGGCGTACGAGAAGAACAAGATTGACCGCCTCGGCGCGGAGGCCGCCCGGCCGCACCGGGTGACCTACCGCAAGCTCACCCGTGACTGACCGCTTCGTCTACCACTGCACCTTGCGCTGGTCCGACCTGGACGCGTACGGCCACGTCAACAACTCGCGCTTCCTCACCCTGTACGAGGAGGCGCGGGTGGCGTTGATGTTCGCCGGCGGCCGGGCCTGGGGAGTCGGCTCGTTCGCCGACGGGGTGGTGATCCGCCGCCACGAGGTCGACTACCTGCGCCCGGTCGACTACGCGCTGGGCCGGGCCACCGCGGAGGCGGCACCCACGGTTCGGATCGAGCTGTGGGTGGAGGAGATCCGGGCCTCCCGGTTCACCGTCGCCTACGAGCTGTACGACGGCGAGGTGCTGGCCAGCCGCGCCCGTTCGGTGCTGGTGCCGTTCGACCTGACCCGCCAGGTGCCCCGGCGGATCACCCCTGAGGAGCGGGAGTTCCTGCTGACGTACGCACCGCAGGGCGGCGTGGCATGACTCGGCCGGGTATGGCTGAGCCTGGCCGTGCGTCGGTGCCGACGCACGGTGTCGCCGGGGTGGCGGACGCGGGTGCCTTCCTGGCCCGGCTGGTCCGGTTGGATCCGACCGCACCGGTCCGGCTGCGGCCGGCCGGTGGGCCCGGCCGGGTCGCCCTCTGGGCCCGGCTGCCGTGGCAGGTCCTGGTGGTCCGCACGGTGGCCGGTGGGCCGGCCGACGGCCCCGCCGAGGACGTCACGGTGGCCGCCGCAGAGCTGCTGGCCGAGCTGGAGCATGGTGGCGCGGCCCTGCCGACCCGCCGGGACGCGCAGTGGCGGTGGCCGCTGCCGTCGGTGCACAGCCGGCAGGTGGAGGCGCTGCCCGTTGCCGAGCTGCGACGGATCGCGGACGCGGCGGCGGGCACCCTCCGCACGGCGAGCGAGCAGGGTGTGGCCGGCCGCGCGGTGGGTCAGCGGGCGCTGCGCGACGCGTTGCTCGACCACGTGGCGGTGCGGGTCACTCCGGACGGGGCGCCCGCGTCGCCGGTGGAGGTGCCGCAGCGGCTGGTGCAGGGGGTGGTCCGGATGGGCTTCCTCGGCGCCGCCGACGGCCCGGTCGCCGGTCACGATGAGCCCGCCGTTCAGGTGCGGGTGGCCGGCCGTTGGGTCGGCCTGGTGGGACCATACGGAGCGGCATGGTTGCAGAAGGCCACGGATCTTGCCGTGACACCCCTGGCTACTCATCCGAAAGGATGACCCGGGCTCATTCTTCTGGTCTGGGGCGGTCGTTGGGGGGGTGCTTCAACTCGGCTGTCCGGGTACCGTCCATCCTCGGATCCAACGCACCGTAGGCGGCTGGATCCGCTGGGGAGTGAGGTGCGCGAGCGATGCCGTGGTGGTCATGGCGCCCCGGTCCCGCCGACGGCGGCGATCCGGAAACCCGAAGCGGGATCACAATGGAGAGTGCGGTCCGAGTCGGGCCACCGAGCCCTCGCCAGCCGGGGGACGACTGCCCGGCCAACGAGCGGCCCGCCCTGACCGAGGTGCCTGCGACCGTCGAGCCGGTGAGTCTGCGCCGGGTCTGCGACGCACTCGACCTGCTCGACGTGCGCTACCTGGCCGATGGCGACGGCAACCTGCTGGCCATGTGGGAGCGGCACGCCGTGCTGGTCACCCTCGAAGGTCCGGAGGACGAGATCCTGGTCATGCGGGCACGTCCGCATGCCACCGTTCCACCCGACTGGGCTGACCGGGCATACCGGGTGGTCAACGAGTGGAACCACACCCGCCGGTTCTGCAAGGCGTACATCGGCGACCCGACCGAGCGCGGGCAGCTACCGATCTACGCCGAGCTCCAGGTGCCACTCGGTGCCGGCACCCACGACGCGCTGCTGGTCGAGATGCTCGACTGCGGCGCGGCGGTCGCCACCAGCTTCGTGGACTGGCTGCACGACGAGGGCGCGCTGCTCTGACGCTGCCCGTGGGTCGGGCGGGTCAGACGCCGGTGGCCGGGTCGTCCTCGACGTTGACCATGAAGTACGCGGCCCGCTCCAGGTAGTCCCAGAGCGTGCCGGCGATCTCCGGCTCCAGGTCGAGCCGGTCCACGGCGCGGCGCATGTTCCGCAGCCAGGCGTCCCGCTCGGCCGCGCCGATCCGGAAGGGCGCGTGCCGCATCCGCAGCCGCGGGTGACCACGCTGGGCGGAGTACGTGTTCGGCCCGCCCCAGTACTGCATGAGGAACAGGGTCATCCGGTCCGCAGCCGGCCCCAGGTCCTCCTCCGGGTACATCGGCCGCAGCAGGGGGTCGCTGGCGACGCCGACGTAGAACTCGTCGACCAGCTTGCGGAAGGTGGGTTCGCCGCCGACCGCTTCGAAGAGGGTCATCGACGCACCGGGACGGTCGGATTCACCTGCGGGGTTCACCGTTCCATCCTGCCAGGTGCGCTCCGTGCCGGCCCGACCCGCACACCGTGCGTCGGATCACGCCGGGCCGACGCGCCTGCAGGCCGTGCGCCCGGCCCGCTCGCGTCGATGTCGGCTCTCCGGGTCAGGTGACGGCGTGCCGGCGGTGCCCGTCGTCAGCGCGCGGCTCGGGAGTGCCTGCGGCCGGGCCGGGAGGCGGCTCGGCGTTGGCCGCGGAGGCTGCGGCGATCGCGTCATCCACTGTCTGCCGGTCCGGCCAGCGCAGCGTGGCCGCCGCCATCAGCACCACCCCGGCTGCGCTCCACACCCCGACCACCACCGGAATGGGGAAACGCTCGGCGAGCAACCCGGTGACCAGCACCGCGAAACCCTGGATGACCTGCACGCCGGTAGCCATCACGCCGAAGGCGCGGGCCCGGAAGCCGTTGGGCAGTGCCTGAACGAACAGCCCGTTGGCCATCGGCAGCATGCCGGCGACCGCGAAACCGCAGAGGCCGGCCAGCAAGGCCACCACCAGCGGTGGCGGGTTGAGCAACGCGGGCACCAGCACCAGGGGGGCGATCACCGCGAGCGGCCGCATCAGCCTCAGTCGGCGGGTCGGCCCGCACAGGCGACTCACCAACAACCCGCCGAGGATGAAACCAACCGGGTTGGCCACCATGATCACTGCTTGGGCCGTGCCCGCGCTCATGTCGCCGCGGACCCCCTCGTTGGCCCAGGCAGCGGCCAGCCCCTCGGGAACGACCGAGAAGAGCATCGCGCTGAACACCAGCACCGCGATCGCCCGCAACACCGGAGTATGGAACACGATGGCGAACCCCTGGTGCGTCTCCCGCAGCAGGTGGCTGCGGTGCGCCGGATTCAGCACCGCCGGGCGGTCCCGCACACCGAGGCGGACCAGCAGCGCCGAGAGGCCGAAGCTGGCCGCGTTGAACAGCAACGCCATCTCCGGGCTGATCGCGGCGACAGCGGCGCCGAACACGTACCCGACGACCTGGGCGGCCTGCCCGACGCTGCTGTTCAGCGACAGCCCCAGCACCAGCCGGTCCCCGGTGAGCAGCTGCGGTATCAGCGCGGACTTCGCCGCCTGGCTCGGCGGGTTGGCCAGGGTGGCGGCGAAGATGAGCACCAACACCGCCTGGTACGGCAGGTTCGGGATGGCGATGAGCATCATCAGCACCATGCGGATGACGTCACACGCCACCATCACCCGGCGGAACGGGTACCGCTCCGCGAGCGCGGCGAGCACGGGACCACCGAGCAGCCAGGGCAGGAAACTGACCGCGAAGGCGGCCGCGGAGAGCGCGACGGATTTGGTCTGTTGGTAGACGAGCAGGGTGACGGCGGCCTTCGCGACGTAGTCGCCGACCCAGGAGAGGGTGCCGGCCACCAACACGGCCCGGAACTCGTGCTGGGCGAACACCTCGCGAAAAGTGGCGGGGCCTTCCGTGGAAGGTCGCTCGTCGGGCACCGTCGCCTCCATGGGCCCCCGGCTCGGCCGCTCGTGGCAGCCCGGCCGGAAGCACTCGTCAGATCTGCGGATCAGCGAGGATGTGATCACGCTCCGGCGGGAACGCGTGTTCCGGATTCTGCCCGATCGTCTGACAACTGGCTAGGCCGAACGGATCGTTCGTCGCTTCCCCGACTAAACGAACGGACGATACCTGAGGGGCCGGGAGGCTCGCGACCCCTGAATTGGAGGACATTGCCGGCTGGGTCAGGTGGCGCCGCCCTGACCAGTCTCACCGTCGGGCAACGGTTGGGCCGGCAGCCCTGGATAAATGCGGGCGGCCGCGATCTGCGCGGTGATCCCCGAATTCTCCAGCGCCTCCGCGAGCCGTCGACGCAACTCCCGGCCCACCGCGAACTGCCCGTCCGCGGTCGTCTTCACCACCGTCCGGATAACCGCGCCGTCCACCGTCACCTGCTCGACACCCAACACCTCCGGCGCCGCCACGATCTCCGGCGACAGTTCCGGGTCCATGACGATCGAGGCAGCCGCGGTACGCAGAACGGCGGTGGCCTCCTCGGTGCTGCTGAAACCGATCGGCAGGTCCACCACCACGAGGGCCCAGCCCTGGCTCTTGTTGCCCACCCGGATGATCTCGCCGTTGCGGATGTACCAGAGCACACCGCGACCGTCGCGCACGGTGGTGACCCGTAGCCCGACCGACTCGACAACGCCCATCGCCTCGCCCAGGTCGACGTTGTCGCCCACGCCGTACTGATCCTCGATCAACATGAAGAGACCGGCGATCAGGTCCTTGACCAGGCTCTGCGCGCCGAAGCCCAGCGCGACGCCGGCGATCCCCGCGCTGGCCAGCAGCGGAGCCAGGTCGAAGCTGAACTCGCGCAGGGTCATCAGCAGCGCGATGCCGAAGACGAACGCGGTGGTCAGGCTGCGCAGCACGGAACCGATCGCCTCGGCCCGCTGCCGTCGCCGCTCGGGCACGAACTCGGCCGGATCGACCGCGGCGCTGGGCACCCGTTCGCGCAGCGGCCGCAGCATCGTCGGCACCGCACCATCGGTGGTCGTCCGGACCAACCGGTCGATGGTCCGGTGCAGCGCCCAGCGGGCCACCATCGCCAGCGCCACGATCAGCAGCACCCGTAGAGGCTTGAGCAGGATCCAGTAACTGCCCTCGGCGAACCAGGCGGACCCGGTGATCCGGTAAATCCACTCGCAGGAGGTGCTGCCCTGACAGTTCACCGATACGGTGTCGGACAGGGCTAGGGGCGTCACGCTGGCGGCACTCACCCTGTCTTCGTACCGCAAGGGGCCCGAGCGCCCGCCGCCGACCCACCCGCCGGGTGACCTGCCGCCCAGGGCAGGGTGCCGATCCTGGTCGACGGGAGTGCCTGTTGCTGTTGCTCGCGCCCTTTCAACCGTTCCGCTCGGGCAGCTCGGCGAGAAGCCGTTCGTACTCGGCCTGGCTGCCGATCGCAGCCCGGTGTTCGGGGTGACTGACGTAGTGCCGGATCACCGCAGCGAGAAATCCTGCGTCGACGTTGTCCGTACGCAGAGCCTTCCGGCTCCACGGGATGCCACGCCGCCGAACCAACTGGGGTTCCGCGAACGCCATCCGGAGCCAATAGGGGCGGTCGGCACTCGGGGGGATCCGCGGGGCCGGTAGGGCCTCCCACGGCACGGTGAGCGAGCCGAGAGGGGAACTCTGCCGTAGCCCGTGCGGATAAAGCTGCACCCCGTGACCCCGCCACGCCTCAATCACCAGCAGCGCGGCCAGCACGAGCCAGGGGACACCGAGAACCACGTCGAACGTCGACTCAGTGCCCTGCCTGGTCCAGCGCACCATTGCGCCGATGTGGGCCGACGCGGACCCGAGGTAGCCGAGGGCAAACAACACCTTCCACGCCGGCGCGGGTGTGGCGAAGGCCGGAGTCTGCGGCCGCACCACGAAGTAGGCCGGACGAATCCCCATGGCGATGATCGCCAGGAGCAGGAGCGTCATGGCGAGGAAGAGCAGGGGGACGAACAGGCGCTTTCCCAAAGTGGGCGCGAACCCGACGGCCGCAGCGTTCACTGCCGCCACCAGCAGCCCAACTACCAGGACAACGTGCCGGTGGCGCAACATCGCGGCGAAGATCTTGTCGATCATGCTGGTGACCATACGAGCCGGCGGTTGCTGGACTGTCTAGCCGGCGGCCGGATCGGCGCTTCGTCCCGATCCGGGTGATCCGCTTACCAGAAGCAAGATTAGTACGTGCAATCCGGGGTCCGATCAGGGACTATTGGCCCAACGGACGTCGGTGATCGGCCCGGCGCCGACCGTGTGGGCCGTTGTGCCGGGCCCCGGTCGGTGGCGATCCGCAGCAGCCGCTGAACCGGGAGGGTGAGCGCGATGCCTGACATACGACCCATGGTGGGCTCCGGCGCGTTGGTCCTCAACGCCACCTACGAGCCGCTGTGTGTCGTGTCGGTGCGCCGTGCCGCGATCCTCGTCCTCACCGCCAAGGCGATCTGTGTCGCTGATGGTGACGGCATCCTGCACAGCGCCCGCGACGCGCTTCCGGTGCCATCCGTGGTCCGGTTGACCCGCTTCGTCCGTGTGCCGTACCGAACGCATGTCGGGCTGTCCCGGCGGGCGATCTTCGCCCGGGACGGCTGGCGGTGCGCCTACTGCCGAGGCCCGGCCGAGACCATCGACCATGTGTTCCCGCGCAGCCGGGGTGGCCGGCACGCCTGGGAGAACGTGGTCGCCGCGTGCGCCCGCTGCAACCACACCAAGGGCGACAAGACTCCGGCCGAGATGGGCTGGCGATTACCCGCGTCGCCCGCCGCGCCGAAGGGCACCGCCTGGCGGGTCCTGGGACACCGCGCCCCCGACCCCCGCTGGGCCGACTGGCTGGACCTGAGGGAACCGGAAGTAGCCGCCTGACTCCGATGACCGAAGGTGCCCGGTGGCTCAGGCGTCGCGCACTCCCATGGGCCGCGGCCATGGCCGCTGTCCCTTATCGGTAATTGGCGCGAAGCTGGCAGTGTAGAACATCTAGTTCTACACTTTGTCTGTGGAACGCATCGGGGTCCGAGAGTTGAACCAGAACACGAGTCAGGTACTGGCTCGGGTGAGTGGCGGCGAAACCGTCGAGATCACCGATCGCGGGCATCCGATCGCCCGACTGGTTCCGGTAAGTGACGACAGGTCAATGCTGGCCAAACTCGTAGCCGCGGGGCGGGCCGTCGCTCCGAACAGCGGCGGCCCTGTCCCGCTTCCGCCGAAGCTCGGTGACGAGGATGTGGACGTGGCCGCCACGCTCGCTGAGATGCGGGACGAGGAGCGCTGGTGATCTACCTCGACTCCGCAGCCGTCGTCAAGTTGGTTCGGCAGGAGGCGTGCAGCGCTGACCTTATCTCCTGGCTCAACAACCATGGAGACGTCCCGCTGGTTTCCTCCGCCCTCGTCGAGGTTGAAGTGCCCAGAGCGTTACGTCGATCAGCCCCGCAAGCATTGATCGGAGTGCCGGCGGCCGTCGGACGGCTCTTCCGGCTGGAAATCGACGGCACGATCCGCGCGACCGCAGCCGCGTTCGCCGAGCCGACGCTACGCAGCCTCGACGCCATCCACCTTGCTACCGCCCAGGTTTTGACCAACGAGTCCGGAACGGCACTTGTCGCCTTTGTCAGCTACGACCGGCGACTGCTCGATTGTGCCAAGGTCGCAGGGTTACCCATAGCAAGCCCCGGCCAGAACTGACCCCCAGTCCCGGTCTCGCCTGGCTCAACCACCTCCACGCGCCTTGACCAGCGACGCGAAGACCACGACGTTGTCCGCGTAGCCGGTTTCGCCGCCGACCCATGGGCCGCCGCAGGTGATCAGCCGAAGGCTCGGGCGGCTGAAGTCGCCGTACACCTCGTCGACCGGCAGTCGCCCCTTGTCGAACCGTTCCACCGAATTCACCTCGAAGATCGCCACGCTCCGGTCGGTGCGGGTGACCTCGACCTGGTCGCCGTTGCGCAGCTCGCGGAGTTTGTGGAAGACCGCCGGCCCGGTGGTGGTGTCGACGTGCCCGACGATCACCGCCGGACCGTACTGGCCGGGGGTTGGCCCCTGGTCGTACCAGCCGGCCTCCTGGGCGCGGCCCACGTCCGGGACGGCGATCGTGCCGTCCGGGGCGATGCCCACGTCGTGCACGGGCGCCTCCAGGCCGATCTTTTGGATGGCGAGGCTGGTCGGATGGCTGGCCGACAGCACCGGAAACTTCTTCGGTGGCGGTCGCAGGCCGGCGCTGAGCTGGTCCGGCAACACGCTTATTCCGGTCACCTGTTCGACGCCGAGCATCGTCACGATCAGCACCATCAGCGCGGCGATGGCCAGCACCGGCAACCCCGGTCCCGTACCGAAACGGTGGCGGGCCAGCGGTGACCCGGCCGGGCGACGCGGTGGCAGCGGGCGGGTGGCCGGATCGGTGGTGGCGACGCTGGCCGACACGGCCTGCCCGGCGGCCCGGCGTAGCCGGCTGGAGGCGCGGGCCAGCAGCCGGCCGGAAGCGCGCAGCGCCGGCCCGGCCCGGAAGCGGGCGCGGCGGTCCCGCCGCGCACGCGCGGATCTGCGGGTCATGGGTCATCCGGCTCAGGAGCCGGCTCCCGTCCGGCGCCGGCCGCCCGCCATTCCGAGCGCGATCGTGGTGGCCACCAGCGCCACGCCGCCGAGCACCAGCAGTGAGCCGGTACCGCGACCGCCGGCCGTCCCGCCGCCCCCGGTCGCCGGTCCCTTGCTGGGCGAGGCCATGTTCAGCACAGTCAGCGTGGTCGAGGCGGTCTGGCCGTTCTCGCAGCGCAGGTCGACCGGGTAGTCACCGGGCTGCTTGTCACGCGCAATGGTGGCCTGCCCGGTCAGGAAGCCCCTGTCCGGTCTGAGCGTCACGCGCCCGAACGCGTCGGACTGCACGCTGGACTGCTGCTGCTGGTTATTGTTGTTGTTGTCGCAGCTCGCCTTGATGGTGACCCGGCTACCGGCCTGGGCGCTGTTCGGCGTCACCTCGACGAAGGTGTTCTCGCCAGCGTGCGCCGGCGCGACCGACATCAGGACGAACGCCCCGACCAGCCCCACCAGTGTCAGTGCGGACGAGAGCGCGCGGTTGATCGTGCGGATACCCTGCATGATTTCCCCCCAACCGGCGACGACCGCCGGAACCCTCCCCTGGGCACGCATGCTGCTTTCCCCCTGACGCGGGGGCAAACCCGCGGGCGGGCGGGACGGGTCAGCGCTGACGCGGGGTGGCCCCGGTGGAGGGGAGCGGCGTGATCGGGCGCCAGTCCAGCGGGGAGGAGAGGACCATCGTGCTCGACGGCTGCCCGTATGGGGCGAGCCGGTCGATGACCCCCTCGAACGCTCCGATCGAACCGGCGGCCACCTTCAGCATGCTGCACGCGTCCCCGGTGATCCGGTGGATTTCCAGGATCTCCGGCCAGCTGGTCACCGCCGGATCGTGCAGGATGCATCGCGCCCCGTAGCAGGACATTCTGATCAGCGCGACCACGGTCCGGCCGGCTCGACTCAGGTCGACATGAGCGTGGTAGCCGGTGATGACTCCGGTCTCCTCCAGCCGACGGACCCGCTCCGCGACCGCCGGTGGCGACAGGTGCACCCGCCGGGACAACTCGCTGAAGGAGAGCCGTGCGTCGGCCTGCAACTCGCGCAGCAGCGCCCAGTCCATGTCGTCCACGCTCAGACCTTACTTTCGTGAACCAACTTCGCCTAGTTGCCTTTGGTTCGCCAGGAGAATGTGACAAGAGCCGTTGATCCGGCATTCCGCAAGCCGATCCGACCGCGAGATCATGACGTCGCTAGTCCGGGGAGGGAGACAGATGGTGGATCAGACGGAGCGGCAGGCGCCGAACCGCCCTGCCTTGGTGCGACCGGTGACCCCGCGGCAGCGGGCCGCCCGCGCCGCACGCAACGGTGGCGAGCCGACACTGGAGTTCGCCGAGCGGGTGCCGTACGACGCGTACGTGCAGGCCAGCACCCTGCACCAGCTACAGCAGCCACTCAGCAGCGACCCCGGCGAGATGTCCTTCCTGATGGTCAGCCAGATCATGGAGCTGTACTTCGGGCTGACCTGCCACGAGCTGCGGGAAACGCAGCGGCTGATCCGCGCCGACCAGGTGTGGGAGGCGCTGGCCCCACTGCGCCGCGCCGCCCTGCACCTGGAAGGGCTCAACGCCGCCTGGCAGGGTCTGCGCTGGATGACCCCGGCCGACTTCAACCGGTTCCGCAACCTGCTCGGCGAGGGCTCCGGCTTCCAGTCGGCCATGTACCGGCATCTGGAGTTCCTGCTCGGGCTGCGCGACCCGACGCTGATCCGCCCGTTCCGCCGGCAGACCGAGGTGCACGCCGCGCTGAGCGCCGCGCTGGCCACCCCGAGCCTCTGGGACGACGTGCTCGCGTTGCTCGCCCGGCGTGGCTTCGACCTCCCCGCCGACCTGCTCGACCGGGACGTGACCGTCGAGCACGACCCGCAGCCGTCGGTCGAGGCGGCCTGGGTCCGGATCTACACCGACACCGGCCCGGACAATCACCTGCGACTGCTCGGCGAGGCGCTGAGCGGTGTCGCCGAGGAGTTCGGCGACTGGCGCTGGAACCACGTCAAGGCGGTGCAGCGGACAATGGGCGCCAAGGTCGGCAGCGGCGGCTCCGCCGGCCTGGCGTGGTTGCAGCGCAGCATGGCCCGGGTGGTTTTCCCGGAGCTGTGGTCGGCCCGCACCGCGATGTGACCGGAGAGCGAGAAACCCCTGTGCACACCCCAGAACGTGAGGCGCACCGCCTCGACGAAACCGACCCGGGCCACCGGCACCTGTTCCACGTGCCACCGGCCGACGGCGGTGACCATCCCGAATCGGCGTACCTCGCCGGCAACTCGCTCGGCCTGCAACCCCGGGCCACCCGCGACGAACTCCTCGCCGACCTGGACGCCTGGGGGCGGCTCGGCGTCGAGGGGCACCTCGATGCGGAGCGCGCCTGGTTGCCGTACCACGAGTTGTTGACCGCGCCGGCCGCGCGACTTGTCGGCGGCCGGCCCGCGGAGACCGTGGTGATGAACTCGCTCACGGTCAACCTGCACCTGCTGATGGTGAGTTTCTACCGCCCGGCCGGCGCCCGCACCCGCATCGTCATCGAGGACTCCGCGTTCCCCTCGGACAGTTACGCCGTGCGCAGTCAGGCCCGGTTCCACGGTCTGGACCCGGACGACACCGTGGTCCGGCTGCGCCCGCGCGTCGGCGAGGACTCCCTGCGCACCGAGGACGTGACCGACTACCTGGCGGCCGAGGGCGACCGGGTGGCGCTGGTGCTGCTCGGTGGGGTCAACTACCTCACCGGTGAGCTGCTGGACATCCCGGCGATCACGGCAGCCGGCCGGTCGGCCGGCGCGGTGGTCGGTTGGGACCTGGCTCACGCGGCCGGCAACGTGCCGCTGGCCCTGCACGACTGGGACGTCGACTTCGCCGCGTGGTGCTCCTACAAGTACCTGAACTCAGGCCCGGGTGCCCTGGCGGGCGTCTTCGTGCATGAGCGGCACCTCGGCGATGAGGACCTGCCCCGCTTCGAGGGTTGGTGGAGCACCGCGGCGGCCACCCGGTTCGAGATGACCCCGGTGTCCCGGCCACCGGCCACCGTGGAGGCCTGGCAGATCTCCAACCCGCCGATCTTCGCGATGGGCCCGGTGCGCACCTCGCTGGAGCTGTTCGACGCGGTCGGCATGCCGGCGCTGCGCGCACGCAGCCTGCGACTCACCGGCTGGCTGGAGTCGCTGCTGGACGAGGTCGTCGCCGACCGGCCGCTGCGCGTGGTCACCCCGCGCGACCCCGCCCGGCGCGGCTGCCAGCTCTCGGTGCGCATCGGCGCCGGCAACGCCGCCGAGCTGACCAAACGCCTGCGGTACGAGCATGGCGTCATCGCCGACGCCCGCGAGCCGGACATCATCCGGTTCGCACCGGTGCCGCTCTACTCCACGTATCACGACTGTTGGCGGGCCGCCGCAGCACTCGCGGCGACGGTTGGGCAGGTGGCCCCATGACCGCGCGGCGCGACGAGATCGCGATCATCGGTGCTGGGCTGGCCGGCTGTCTGGCCGCCTGCTTCCTGGCCCGACGTGGCTACCCGGTGGCCCTCTACGAGCGCCGGTCCGACCCGCGTCTGGGCACGGCGGAGCGGGGTCGCTCGATCAACCTGGCGCTCTCCGAGCGTGGGCTGGACGCGTTGCACCGGATCGGGCTGGCCGAGCAGGTGATGACCGATGCGCTGCCGATGCGCGGCCGGATGATCCACCCCGTCGAGGGGGAGCAGCAGTTCCAGTCGTACAGCGCGGCCGGTGACCGGGCGATCAACTCGATCAGCCGGGGTGCGCTGAACAACGCGCTGCTGGACGAGGCCGCCGCGCTGCCCGGGGTGCGGGTCGTCTTCGACCACCGGTTGGTCGGGCTCGATCCGACCGACGGCACCCTGAGGTTCGAGACCCCGCAGGGCCCGGCCGCCGCCAAGGCGTCGGTCGTGCTGGGTGCCGACGGCGCCGGCTCCGCGGTGCGCGGGCAGCTGCTCGCGTACGGGTTGCTGAACGAGAGCGTGAACTTCCTCGACTACGGCTACAAGGAGCTCACGATCCCACCGCTGGGCGGGGACTTCGCCCTGGAGGAGGACGCGCTGCACATCTGGCCGCGCGGCACCTCGATGATGATCGCGTTGCCGAACCCGGACCGCTCCTTCACCTGCACGCTGTTCTGGCCCAACGACGGTGCTGGCAGCTTCGCCTCGCTCAGCAGCCCGGCGGAGATCGAACGGTACTTCGCGGAGCACTACCCGGACGTCGTTCCGCTGGCCCCGAACCTGGTCGACGACTACCAGCAGAACCCGGTGGGCGTGCTCGGCACGGTCCGCTGCACCCCCTGGCAGGTCTACGGCACGGTCGGCCTGCTCGGCGACGCGGCGCACGCGATCGTGCCCTTCTATGGCCAGGGCGCCAACTGCGCCTTCGAGGACGTGGTCGAGCTGGACCGTTGCCTGGACGAGTGCGCCGACGACTGGTTGGCGGCGCTGCCGCTGTTCCAGCGACGCCGGCAGCAGAACGCCGAGGCCATCGCGACGATGGCACTGACCAATTTTGTGGAGATGCGGGACAAGGTCGCCTCCCCGGTCTTCCAGCTCAGGCGGCGGGTGGAGCACGCACTGGAGCGGGCCCTGCCCGGCCGGTACGTTTCCGAGTACGAGCTGGTGTCCTTCTCCACCACCCCGTACGCGGAGGTTCGCCGCCGGGTGCGCCGACAGCACCGGGTGCTGGGCGCGGTCGTCGGCGGGGCCGCGCTGATGCTGGTCGGCGCGGTCGGCGCGGCACTGAGCCGAGGGAGGCGCGCATGACCGGCACCTGGGATCCGCGGTTGCTGGCCGGCCACGCACCGAGTGGTCCGCAGCGGTTGCGCAACTTCGTCGCCGGCGAGTTCGTCGACGGCGGGCCGACGTTCACCAAGGCCAGCCCGGTGACCGGGGAACCGGTCTTCGAGGTGGTCGAGGCATCGAAGTCCACCGTGGACGACGCGGTGGCCGCCGCCCGGGCGGCGATGCGCGGCCCATGGGGCCGGATGGGCGAGCGGGAACGCGCCGAGGTGCTGCGCCGGGTCGCCGACGAGTTGGAGCGCCGCTTCGACGATCTGGTCACCGCCGAGGTCGCCGACACCGGCAAATCCATCGCCCAGGCCCGCACGCTGGACATCCCGCGCGGTGCGGCGAACTTCCGGGCGTTCGCGGAGATCGTGGCGACCGCGCCCACCGAGTCGTTCACGACGGTCACCCCGACCGGCGGCCGGGCGCTGAACTACGCGCTCCGCAAGCCGGTCGGCGTGGTCGCGGTCATCGTGCCGTGGAACCTGCCGTTGCTGCTGCTCACCTGGAAGGTGGCCCCGGCGCTGGCCTGCGGCAACGCCGTCGTGGTCAAGCCCAGCGAGGAGACGCCCGCCTCGGCGACGCTGCTCGCCGAGGTGATGGCCGCAGCTGGCGTACCGGCCGGCGTGTTCAACGTGGTGCACGGGTTCGGGCCGGACTCGGCCGGCGAGTTCCTCACCCGCCACCCGGGGGTCGACGCGATCACCTTCACCGGCGAGTCGGCCACCGGCGGTGCGATCATGCGGGCCGCCGCCGACGGGGTGAAGGCGGTGAGCTTCGAGCTGGGCGGCAAGAACGCCGGCCTGGTCTTCGCCGACGCCGACCTGGATGCCGCGGTGGCCGGTTCGATGCGTTCCAGCTTCACCAATGGCGGCCAGGTGTGTCTCTGCACCGAACGTCTCTATGTGCAGCGCCCGGTCTTCGAGGAGTTCACCGCCCGGCTCGCGAAGCGGGCAGGCGAACTGGCGTACGGCTGGCCGACCGACGAGGCCACCGCCACCATGCCGCTGATCTCCCAGCAGCATCGGGCGAAGGTGCTCGGCGCGTACGAGCTGGCCCGCACCGAGGGTGCCGAGGTGCTCACCGGCGGTGGCACGCCCACTTTCGGTGACGCCCGCGACGGCGGGTCGTACGTGCAGCCGACGGTGCTCACCGGGCTCGGCCCGGACGCCCGCACCAACCGGGAGGAGATCTTCGGCCCGGTGGTGCACGTGGCGCCGTTCGACACCGAGGACGAGGCGTACGCCCTCGCGAACGGCACCGAATACGGCCTGGCGGCGGCCGTGTGGACCCGGGACGTGGGCGTCGCGCACCGCGCCGGGGCGCAGCTCGACGCTGGCATCGTCTGGGTCAACACGTGGTTCCTGCGTGACCTGCGCACCCCGTTCGGCGGGGTGAAGGCGTCCGGCATCGGCCGCGAAGGCGGCGTGCACTCGCTGAACTTCTACTCCGAACTCACCAACGTCTGCGTGGACCTGTCGTGAGCGCACCGCAGCGAGGAGCGGACATGAAACCTGACATCGAGGCCGCCAACCGGGAGTTGGCCGACGCCCGCCACACCGGCAAGCCGTGCCCACCGCTACGCGGCCGGCTGCTGGCGGAGGGAGACGTCGAGTCCGCGTACCGTGTGCAGCAGCTCCAGGCGCGGGCCTGGCAGGGCCGCGGCGAACGTCGGGTCGGCGCGAAGATCGGGCTGACCTCCCGGGCGGTGCAGGAGACCTTCGGGGTGTTCCAACCTGACTTCGGCATGCTGACCGACGCCATGGCGGTCGGCGACGGCGTCGAGGTGGCCATCGACCGGCTGCTCCAACCGCGGGTCGAGGCGGAGATCGCGTTCGTGCTCGCCAAGGATCTCCCGAACCCGCAGGTCACGACGGTCGACCTGATCCGCGCGGTCGACCACGTGCTGCCGGCGATCGAGATCGTCGACTCGCGGATCGCCGGCTGGGACATCTCCATCGTGGACACCGTCGCCGACAACGCCTCCAGCGGGCTCTTCGTGCTCGGCACCACGCCGCGCCGGCTCGCCGACATCGACCTGCGGCTGTGCGGGATGGTGCTGGAGCACGCCGGTGAGCCGGTCTCGGTGGGCGCAGGCGCCGCCTGCCTGGGCAACCCGCTGCACGCCCTGCAGTGGCTGGCCGACACCCTCGCCCGCGCCGGTGACCCGCTGCGCGCCGGGGACGTGGTGCTCTCCGGTGCGCTCGGCCCGATGGTGCCGGTCACCCCCGGGGCCGCGTACGAGGCGCGAATCTCCGGGCTCGGCTCGGTGCGAACCTGTTTCAGTAAGGGGGGCGACAAGTGACCGGAGTGGCGGTGCTCGGTTCCGGCAACATCGGCACCGACCTGATGATCAAGGTGTTGCGGCTGAGTGACAGCCTGCGGATGGTGGCGATGGCCGGTATCGACCCGGCCTCCGACGGCCTGGCCCGGGCCCGCCGGCTCGGCGTGGCCACCACCGCCGACGGCGTGGACGGACTTGTCGCGATGCCCGAGTTCGCCGACGTCGAGCTGGTCTTCGACGCCACCTCGGCCGGCGCGCACCGGCGCCACGACGAGGTGCTGCGCGCACACGGCCGCACGCTCGTCGACCTGACCCCGGCCGCGGTCGGCCCCTACGTGGTGCCGCCGGTCAACCTCGACGAGCACCTGCACGAGCCGAACGTCAACATGGTGACCTGCGGCGGGCAGGCGACGGTGCCGATCGTCGCCGCCGTCCGGCGGATCACCCCGGTGGCGTACGGGGAGATCGTCGCCTCGATCGCGTCGAGGTCGGCAGGGCCGGGCACCCGGGCCAACATCGACGAGTTCACCGAGACCACGGCCCGCGCCATCGAGGTGGTCGGCGGCGCCGAGCGGGGCAAGGCGATCATCGTGCTGAACCCGGCGGACCCGCCGCTGCTCATGCGGGACACCGTCTACTGCCTCTGCCCGGACGCCGACGCCGACACCGAGGCCATCGCCGCCTCGGTGGCGGACATGGTGGCGACGGTCCAGGAGTACGTCCCCGGCTACCGGCTCAAGCAGGACGTGCAGTTCGAGCGGGTGCAGGCGTACCTGCCGACGCTCGGGCGGCAGCTCACCGCGTTGCAGGTCTCGGTCTTCCTGGAGGTCTCCGGGGCTGGGCACTACCTGCCGGCGTACGCCGGCAACCTGGACATCATGACCTCCGCCGCGCTGCGCACCGCCGAGCGGCTGGTGGCCCTGCGCTCCTCGGAGGTGGCCGCGCGATGACCGACCTGTACATCCAGGACGTGACGCTGCGCGACGGCATGCACGCCATCGCCCACCAGTACACCGTCGAGCAGGTACGCACCATCGCCGCCGCGCTGGACACCGCCGGTGTGGCCGCGATCGAGGTGGCGCACGGTGACGGGCTCGCCGGTTCCAGCGTCAACTACGGCCACGGTGCCGCCAGCGACGCCGAGTGGATCGCGGCGGCTGCCGAGGTGCTGACCATGGCGAAGCTGACCACCCTGCTGCTGCCGGGCATCGGCACGATCGCCGACCTGAAGGCCGCGAAGGCGCTCGGCGTGACCAGCGTCCGGATCGCCACCCACTGCACCGAGGCGGACATCTCCGCCCAGCACATCTCCTGGGCCAGGGAGAACGGCATGGACGTGGCCGGGTTCCTGATGATGTCGCATATGAATGACGCGGCCGGGCTCGCCGGGCAGGCCAAGCTCATGGAGTCGTACGGGGCGCACTGCGTCTACGTCACCGACTCCGGCGGTCGGCTGCTGATGTCCGACGTGGCGCAGCGGGTCGACGCGTACCGGCAGGTCCTCGCCCCGGAGACGCAGATCGGCATCCACGCCCACCACAACCTGTCGCTCGGGGTGGCCAACAGCGTGCTCGCCGTCGAGCACGGCCGGGTCACCGGGTCCGGCCCGGCCGGCTCCGACGCACCCCACGGCCGGACCGTCCGCGTCGACGCCTCCCTCGCCGGCATGGGCGCGGGTGCCGGCAACGCGCCGCTGGAGGTCTTCGTCGCCGTCGCCGAGCTGCACGGCTGGCGGCACGGTTGCGACGTGTTCGCGCTGATGGACGCCGCCGACGACATCGTCCGCCCCCTGCAGGACCGGCCGGTCCAGGTGGACCGGGAGACCCTCTCCCTGGGGTACGCGGGGGTCTACTCCAGCTTCCTGCGGCACGCCGAGCGGGCCTCGGAGCGCTACGGCGTGGACGTCCGGTCGATCCTGGTCGAGTTGGGTCGCCGCCGGATGGTCGGCGGCCAGGAGGACATGATCGTGGACGTGGCACTGGACCTGGCCGGTAAGGAGCAATCATGATCGGCGTGGACACCCTGGGCGTCGCGGCGAAACTCGGCGAGGCCGCCGACACCGCCACAGCGATCCCGCAACTCGCCGCCGAGGTGGGGCTCGACGTGCCGACCGCGTACGGCGTGCAGGCCGCGCTCGTGCAGCGCCGGCTGGAACGCGGTGAGCGGCTGGTCGGGCTGAAGATGGGGCTGACCAGCAGGGCGAAGATGGTCCAGGTCGGCGTGGACGAGGTGATCTGGGGGCGGCTCACCGACGCGATGCGGGTGCCCGACGGCGGCGTGGTGGACCCGGCCGCGTACATCCATCCCCGGGTCGAACCGGAGGTGGCGTTCCTGCTGGACCGCCTGCCCGAGCCGGGTGAACCGGTCGGTGACTTCGCCAGCGCGGTCCGCGCGGTCGCCCCGGCCATCGAGCTGATCGACTCCCGGTACGCCGACTTCCGTTTCTCGCTGCCGGACGTGATCGCCGACAACACCTCGGCCGCCGCGTTCGTGATCGGGCCGTGGTCGGCGGTGCCGGCGGGTCTGGACAACCTGGGCGTGCTGCTGGAGGTCGACGGGCGGGTCGCGCAGGTCGGCTCGACGGCGGCGATCCTCGGCGATCCGCGTCGGGCCCTCGACGAGGGCATCCGGCTGGCCGGCCGGCACGGGGTGCGGTTGCAGGCCGGCTGGGTCTTCCTGGCCGGCGCCGCCACCGCGGCTGTCCCGCTTCGTCCTGGCGTCCATGTCCGTGCGGTCGTGGAGAAGCTCGGCACGGCCTCGCTGCGGGCCTCGTCATGACCGCGCGGGTGGTGCCCGGGAAGGCCGTTCCGCGGGGGGCGTTCCCGCACGTCAAGGTCGCAGGTGGGTTCGTCTTCGTCTCCGGTACGTCGTCGCGGCGGCCGGACAACAGCTTCGCGGGTGTGTCGGTCGACGAGTTCGGTACGACGAACCTCGACATCCGGGTACAGACGCGGGCGGTCATCGAGAACGTGCGGGACCTGCTGCGTTCGGTCGGCGCGGACCTCGCCGACCTGGTGCAGGTGACGTCGTACCTGGTCAACATGAATGACTTCGGTGGCTACAACGAGGTGTGGGCGGAGTTCTTCGACGCGTCGGGGCCGACCCGCACGACGGTGGCCGTGCACCAGTTGCCGCACCCGCACCTGCTCATCGAGATCCAGGCCGTGGCCCTTCTTCCCTCGGGAGGTCAGTCGTGAGTGAGATCGCCGAACCGTTCAGCTTTCCGGGCTGGATCGCGGACAACCAGCACCTGTTGAAGCCGCCGGTGGGCAACAAGGAGATGTTCCCGGGCGGGGACGACTTCATCGTGATGGTCGTGGGCGGGCCCAACCAGCGCACCGACTTCCACGTGGACCCGTACGAGGAGTTCTTCTACCAGGTCAAGGGCAACATGCACATCAACCTGATGACCCCGGAGGGGCCGCGTACGGTGCACGTGCGCGAGGGGCAGATGTGGATGCTGCCGCGCAACACCCCGCACTCGCCGCAGCGGCCGGAGGCCGGCTCGATCGGTGTGGTCGTCGAGCGGGTCCGCGAGGAGGGCACGCTGGAGACGTTCCAGTGGTACTGCCCCGAGTGCGGCAGCAAGGTCCACGAGGTCGAGTTGCAGGTCCGCGACATCGCCGCCGATCTGCCGCCGGTGTTCCAGGCGTTCTACGCCGACGAGCAGGCCCGCACCTGCGCCAACTGCGGCACCCTGCACCCGGGCAGGGGCTGATGCCGGCAGGTGTGGTCGACGTGCACACGCACGTCGTACCGAAGGGGTGGCCGGATCTCGGCGCGGCGTGCGGTGGGTCCGGCTGGCCGTGGCTGCGGGTCGACTCCGAGCGCGCCGCCATGATCATGGTGGCGGAGACGGAGTTTCGACCGATCGGCGCCGAGTGCTGGGACGCGTCACGACGACTGGCCGACATGGACGCCGACGGCGTGGCCGTGCAGGTGGTCTCGCCCACGCCGGTCTTCTTCAGCTACGAACGCCCGGCCGACCAGGCGGTGAAGGTCGCCCGGATCTTCAACGACCTGGCCCTGGAGGTCACCGCGGCCGGTGGTGACCGACTGGTGCCGTTCTGCCAGGTGCCCCTGCAGGACCCGGACGCAGCCTGCGCCGAACTGGACCGCAGCCTGGCCGCCGGGCACGTCGGCGTGGAGATCGGCAACCACGTCGGCGACCGGGACCTGGACGACGCCAGCGTGGTCACCTTCCTCCAGCACTGCGCCGAGGTGGGTGCGCCGGTCTTCGTCCATCCATGGGACATGCCGGGCGGTCCGCGGCTGGACCGGTGGATGGCCCGCTGGCTCACCGGGATGCCCGCCGAGACGCACCTGTCGGTGCTGGCGATGATCCTGGGCGGCGTCTTCGACCGGGTGCCGGAAACGCTGCGGATCTGCTTCGCGCATGGCGGCGGCAGCTTCCCGTTCTGGCTCGGCCGCGCCGACAACGCCTGGCACCGCCGCGGCGACCTGGTCCGTGGGGCGTCCGCCGGCCCGCCCAGCAGCTACCTCGACCGGTTCAGCGTCGACTCGGTGGTCTTCGCGCCGCCCGCGCTGCGGCTGCTGGTCGACACCATGGGGGAGGACCGGGTGCTGGTCGGCAGCGACTACCCGTACCCGCTGGGCGAACGCCCGGCCGGCGCGGTCGTTCACGACGCCGACTTCCTCACCGACGACCAGCGCGCCAAGCTCCTGTCCGCCAACGCCCTGCGCTTCCTGCACGGCTAATCGCGCCCGCCCTGTCGCGGGCGTCGCGCCGCCGGGCATGAGCAGATCTTGGACAGTTTCCGTTCGCGTCGAACGGAAACTGTCCAAGATCTGTGGGTAGGTAGGCCGAGCGCGCGGGTCGTGCTCCGGGCAGGCTTTCTCGGACGTCCGGTTGGTCCGTTTCCGGTCGTCGGCGCGTGTCGAGTGCGCCGAGGGCTGGGCGGCCGGCAGGATGACGGGATGGCCGAGCCGCACGACCTGACCGCGTTGGAGCAGGCCGCCGCGATCGCACGCGGCGAGCTGTCCAGCGTCGACCTGGTCGAGCACCACCTGCGCCGGGTGGCAGCCATCGGTGACACCGTGGGGGCATTCGTCACGGTCACGCCGGACCTGGCCCGAGAAGCCGCACGCGCAGCCGACGCCGTGCCCGTCGGGGAGCGCGGTCCACTGCACGGCGTACCGACCGCGATCAAGGACCTGACGCTCACCGCCGGGGTCCGCACCACCTTCGGTTCGGCCGCCTTCATCGACTTCGTCCCGCCGGTCGACGCCGACGTGGTCCGGTTCATCAAGGCCGCCGGCCTGGTCAGCCTGGGCAAGACGACCACCTCCGAGTTGGGCTGCTCGCTCTACTCGGAGGGCCGGGTCGCGCCCCCGGCCCGCAATCCGTGGCAGCTGGCGTACACCGCGGGCGGGTCCAGCGGCGGCGCGGCGGCGGCGGTCGCGGCCGGGCTGGTCCCGGTCGCCCAGGGGTCCGATGGCGGCGGCTCACTGCGCATCCCGGCGTCGCTCTGCGGCCTCGTCGGCTACAAGCCCAGCCGCGGCCTGGTCTCCGGCGGCCCGCTCGGCTCCGGCGCGTTCGGTCTGCCCACCAGCGGCCCGCTCGGGCGGACCGTCACCGACGTCGCCGCGCTGCTCGACGTCATGGCCGTCCCGGTCCCCGGCGAGCCCTACCTGCCACCGCTCGCGCCGCCCGGCGGCTACCTTGCCGCCGCGCGCCGGGCCGAGCCCGGCCCGCTGCGGGTCGGCCGGTTCACCACGCCGATGCTCGTCGACGAGCCGGTGCACCCCGACTGCGTGGCCGCCGTGGACCGGGCCGCCGCGCTGCTCACCGCAGCCGGCCACGAGGTGGTCGAGGTGCCACCGCCGCTCGGGCCGGCGGCCTGGCCGCTGTTCGAAATCCTCTGGTACGTGCTGGCGCTCGCCCCGGTGCCGCCACAGCGGGAGGCGGAGCTGCTGCCGCTGACCCGGCTGCTGCGGGCCCGGGGCGCCGAGATCTCCGCCGGCACCCTGGCCGCCACTCTCGGGGAGTTGCAGGCGCAGGTCCGCCTCGGCGCCCACCGCACCGCCGGGGTCGATCTGCTGCTCTGTCCCACCCTGGCCGCCCCGCAGGCGCCCGTCGGCTGGTTCACCGCCGACGGTGACCCGGCGGCCGACTTCGACCGGCAACGCCGGTTCTCGCCCTACTGCGCCATCTTCAACGTCACCGGCGATCCCTCCGTTTCCCTGCCGCTGGGCACCACGACCGACGGGCTACCCGTCGGGGTGCTGCTCACCGGCCGGTACGGCGCCGACGCGCGGCTCATCGCGACTGCTGCGCAACTGGAAAACTCCAGTGACGGATGGGATCGGCACCCCGCAATCTGGCGGGCCGCTGACTCCGCTAACGTGAATGGCGACGGAGTCGGGCGCTCGGCATCATGATCGTCCACCCGACCCGGTTGTTCAAGGTCGTCCTTCTTCCGCCTGGGGGCGTTGGGATTGTCTGTTACCGAGACGTTGCTGGTCTTCGTCGGCATCCCGTTGGCCGCGGTGCTGGTCATCGCCGGCCTGTCGTACACCGGTAGCCGTGGTGGCGCCACCGGCGGTGGCGGTGGTGCCAAGCGCTACCGGCCGGGCCGGCCCTTCGACTTCACTCCGGTCTGGTTCCTGGGCCGCCCGGAGCAGCTGGCCGACTCGGCCGGCACCGCGCTGACGGCGGGGGCGCAGGCGCCCGCGCTGACCAGCCACAAGCTTGAGCAGGCCAGCGTCGAGACGCCGGCCGGTGGAACCGGAGGCGCAAGTGACCGTTGGTGAGAAGCAGGCCGGGCCGGCGAAACCGCCCGAGGTGCTGGACGGGCCGTTCTCAACCCGCCAGCTGCTGCGCATCGACGAGGCGTTGCGCCTGGCCGACCAGGGCACCGGCCTGGTCTTCTCGGTCTTCGTCGGCGGTCTGGACGAGCACATCCGTGAGCACGCCCAGCGGCTGCACCGCCAGCTCGCCGACCCCGACAAGTCGGTGCTGATCGCCGTGTCACCCAACCAGCGTCAGCTGGAGATCGTCACCGGGCGGTACGCCCGCAAGCGCATCCCCGACACGTACGCCAGGCTGGCCGCGCTCTCCATGGCCGGCGCATTCAGCGGCGGCGATCTGGCCGGCGGCATCATCAACGGCCTCGACCAGCTCGCCAGCCACGCCGGCAAGGGCTGAGCCCTTCCTCATATCGACGAAGCCCGGCTCGCTGGAAAGCGGGCCGGGCTTCGGTGTGTTGGGGCTGCCTCAGCGCGGCCAGGCGCTCGGGTCCAACCTCATCGGCCACGGCTCGTCCACCCTCACCGCGTCGTCCGGACCGATGGTGCCGACCAGGTCGTAGTGCACGTCCTTGATGAGGCGGTAGCGGTAGACAACCGGGCCGAAGTCGCCTCGCTCCACGCGCCAGTAGTGCGGAATGCCTGCTTCGGCGTAGAGACCGGGTTTGGTGAAGCGGTCATGTCGGCGGCTCGTCGGCGACTCCACCTCGACAACGAGACTAACGCCCTCCGGTTGATGCCAACGCACACCACGTGGGGTGTTTGGCTTCAGCACCGTCACGTCTGGGATCAGATTGCCCGACGGCAGCCGTAGCCCGATCTCACGAATAATCCGCCACCCATCTGGTGCCGCAGCCCCCATGGCCGTCCGGATGCTGTCGGCCAGTTCGTGGTGATCGTCGTCGGCCGGTGGGGTCACGTGCAAGCTCCCGTCGATGATCTCGTAGCGGTTCCCATCCTCTGGCAGGTCGGACAGGTCCTGCTCGCGCCAGCCCCGCTCCGGGGGCTGCCACTGGTAGGTCGGCTGTGCCATCACGTCCACCTCCTTCCGCAACCATAATGGCCCGGGGCCGGCGAGGACCCGCGCCCACGCCGGCACCGGGCCGCGTACTCCCTGCTCAGCTCTGCTGGGCGTCCTTCGCGCGGGCCCTGAGCGCCCGCACCACGCCGTCGCGGCCCTCGGCGACAAGCCGGCGCAGTGGGGTGGGGTGCCCGTCACCGGCCAGCCACGCGTCGGTGGCCGCCACCGTGTCGTCCTCCACCAGATAGATCGGGTATGCCAGCTGGGCGAACTCCTGCGCCGGCTCGCTGTCCCGGGTGGCCCACACCTGGCCCACCGCCGTGAAATACCGCTCCCGGTACGGGGCGACCAGCTCCACCTGCGCCGGGTGGGCGAAGCCCTGCAACAGCGCCCGGTGGCGCCAGTTGGGCAGCGTTTCCGCGCCGGTGAGCAGCGCCCACACGGCTGCCTTGTTCTCGGCCGTCGGCACCAGTGCGTGCGCGTACGCGGCCTCCCGTTCGCCGCTGGCGGTGCGGTCGCCGGCCAGCTCGGCCTCGATCTCGGCGGCACCGGCCGCGCCGTTGGCCACCAGCGCCCCGAGGACCGACCAGCGCAGCTCGGTGTCCACGGTCAACCCGGCCGGTATGCCGGTGCCGTCCAGCCAGCCGCGCAGCGTGGCCAGGTCCTCCTCGGAGCGGGCCGCCGAGGTGTACGCGCGGGCCCAGGCCAGCTGGAACCCGCTGCCCGGCTCGGCGGCGGCGAGCGCGTCACGGGCGGTACGGGCCAGGTCGGCCCAGCCGGTCGGCGCCCACGCCGGGTCGGCGTAGAGGGTGATCGCGGTGGTCGCCTGCCGCAGGGTCGCGGTGACCAGGTTGATGTCGGTCTCCGCGGGCAGCCCGGCCAGCACCAACGCAACGTAGTCACGGGCCGACAGCTCGGCGTCGCGGATCATGTCCCATGCCGCGGTCCAGCACAGTGCCCGCGCCAGCGACGACTCGAAGCCGCCGATGTGCTGCACCACGGTCACCATCGAGCGGTCGTCGAGGCGCAGCTTGGTGTAGCTCAGGTCGTCGTCGTTGAGCAGCAGCACGTCGGCCGCCCGGACGCCGCGCAGCTCGGCGAGGTCCGTCCGCTCGCCGGTCACGTCCACCTCGTGCCGCTCACGACGGACCAGCCGCCCGTCGGTGCGGTCGTACAGGCCCACGCCGATCCGGTGCGTCCGCAGCGTCGGGTACGCCGCTGGCGCCTCCTGCCGCACCACCACCTGCTCGTACGTCCCGTCCGCGCCGATCGTCACCTCCGGCCGCAGCGTGTTGACCTGCGCGGTCTCCAGCCACTGCGCGGCGAACTTGCGCAGCTCCCGGCCGGACGCGGCCTCCAGCTCGGTGAGCAGGTCGTCGAAGGTGGCGTTGCCCCAGGCGTGCTTGCCGAAGTATGCCCGCAGCCCAGCCACGAACGGCTCCTCGCCCACGTACGCGACGAGCTGCTTGAGCACACTCGCACCCTTGGCGTAGGTGATGCCGTCGAAGTTGACCTCGACGGCCTCCATGTCCGGCATCTCGGTGTAGACCGGGTGGGTGGAGGAGAGCTGGTCCTGCCGGTAGCCCCAATTCTTCCGAATGGACAGGAACGTCGTCCACGCCTCGTTGAACCGGGTCGCGTGGGTGTTGCACCAGTGGCTTGCCCACTCGGCGAACGACTCGTTCAGCCAGAGGTCGTTCCACCAGCGCATGGTGACCAGGTCGCCGAACCACATGTGGGCCATCTCGTGCAGGATCGTGTTGGCCCGCTGCTCGTACTCGAAGTCGGTGACCTGCGAGCGGAACAGGTAGTGCGACTCGGCGTGCGTCACACAGCCGAAGTTCTCCATCGCGCCGGCGTTGAAGTCGGGCACCCAGAGCTGATCGTACTTTGGCAGCGGGTAGCGCACGCCGAACTTTTCGTGGAAGAAGTCGAAGCCCTGCTTGGTGATCAGGAACAGGTCGTCGGAGTCCAGATACCGCGCCATCGACGCCCGGCAGAACACCCCCAGCTCGATGCCGTCGTGACTGTCGCGCACCTCGTGGTACGGCCCGGCGCACATCGCCGTGATGTAGGTGCTCATCCGGGGCGACTCGGTGAAGTGCAGCGTCTTGAGCCCCTCACCCGCCGGCTCCTCCCGCTGCACGGGCATGTTGGACACCGCCCGCCAGTGCGCCGGCACGGTGGCGTGCCAGGTGTAGACGCTCTTCAGGTCGGGCTGGTCAAAGCAGGCGAACACCCGCTGTGCGTCGGCCGTCTCGAACTGGCTGTAGAGGTACGTCTCGCCGTCCACCGGGTCGACCGTGCGGTGCAGTCCCTGACCGCTGTTGGAGTAACCGAAGTCGGCGTCGACCACCAGGGTGTTGTCGCTGTCCAGGTCGGACAGGATCAGGCCCTTCTCGGCCGACCAGTCGGAGAGGTCGACCGGTGTGCCGTTCAGCGTCGCGGAGCGCACCGACTCGGCGGCCAGCTCGATGAACGTGCTCGCGCCCGGCTCGGCGCAGCGGAAGCGGACCTCGGTCGTCGACCGGAACGTGCGGCCGTCACCCGCCAGCACGGCGGTCGACAGGTCCAGACTGATGTCGTACCCCGTCACGTTGAGCAGGCGGGCCCGCTCGGTCGCCTCGACCTGCGTCAGGTTGCGCACTCCCGGCACTTTTAGTCTCCATCCCACATTTCGCCGTACGCCCGGCGGCGCCCGTTCGCCAACCGCTCGTGACGGCCAGCCCGATTCGAGTCTTCCACGTACGGGCAGCCTGCGGTGGCCGAGGTCACGCTCTCATTCGGGTGCCGGTCGATGTGCTGCGGGGTAAAGATTCTCCTGTGACGCCGGACTGCCGGCGCCACCCGTCGCGAAGGGACCTCACCGTGACTGATCGTGTCACCGCCGACATGTGGTTCGACCCGGCGTGCCCGTGGGCGTGGATCACGTCCCGCTGGCTGTTGGAGGTCGAGCAGGTCCGTGACGTGGACATCCGCTTCCACGTGATGAGCCTGGCCGTGCTCAACGAGGGCCGGGACGACCTGCCCGAGGAATACCGGACGTTCCTGCGTACCGCCTGGGGCCCGGTGCGGATCTGCATCGCCGCCGAGCAGCGGTACGGCGGCGACGTCCTGCGCCCGCTCTACACCGCGCTCGGCACCCGGATCCACCTCGGCAAGGAGGAGCGGGGTCAAGAGCTCTACGTCGCCGCGCTGACCGACGCAGGCCTAGACCCGGCGCTGGCCGCGGCCGCGGACAGCACCGACTACGACGAGGCGCTGCGCGCCAGCCACGAGGCTGGCATGCGCCCGGTCGGGCAGGACGTCGGCACCCCGGTCGTCCACGCGCCCGGCCCGGACGGCAGCCCGGTCGCGTTCTTCGGCCCGGTGATCACCCCGGCTCCGAAGGGGGAGGCCGCCGGTCGACTCTGGGACGGCGTACTGCTGGTCGCCGGAACCCCGGGCTTCTACGAGCTCAAGCGCACCCGTGAGCAGGGCCCGATCTTCGACTGATCCACGACCACCACGCGCCCCCGTCCGGACTGCATCGGCTGCCCCGCGCGGGGGCGCGTCAGGTCGGACGCCGAGTGCGGCTGCGGGTCGGAGGGCGGTCGTGGCGTCACCGGTGGGCGGGCGGCGTCGTTTCCCTCGGTGTCCGCCGCAGCGACCCGCAGGGCCGCACCCCGCAGTTCGTGGAGGCAATCCCGATGGCCAAGCACCGTGCGTCCGGTGACGATCAGCTGACCCGGCAGGGGGTGATCGAGACTCCCGGCGCGGCCTACTGGTCCGTCGACGACTTCCGCTGGCCGACGGTCCGCCCGGATCTACCCGCCCACCTGGTGGACCTGCTCGCCCCGCCCATCGTGGTGGGCGTGGCCCGGGTGCCGGTGACCTCCCGGCTCACCCCGCCCGTGTCGGCCGACCCACTGCCGTCGGCCGTCGACACCGTGCCGGTCGATCTCCCGACCCCCGCTCCGGATCTGCCCGCGCCGGCGGCATCGGCGGAACCCGCGCCGGCACCTGTCGAACTCGCGCCCTCGGCGGCGGCACCGGCCGAACCCGCGCCGCCTCCGCCGGCACCCGCCGCCCCGCGTCCGGTGCCGACACCGCCGTTGAACCCGCGGCCCGTGCCGTCGCCGCCCCCCGAACGTCCCGTGCCGGGGCCGCCCGCGTCACCTCGCCGCACGGCGCCCACCGGCCCGGCCGCGACTGGCCGACGGGGCAACGGCGGGCCGGCATCCGCAGGCCGGCACCGTCGGGGCACATCCGGCCGCGCCGGCTGAGCACTCCGCCCGGTTCAGCGCTTTCATCTGGTGGACGCCCCGCGGGTCCCCGTCGGCGGCGGCACCGTCGCCGGTAGCGTCAGTGGGCATGACGGTCGTGCATCCGATCTCCCGGGCCTGGGTCACCACTGGTGGCACCGGCGCGCAAAACTACGACGAGTTCGCCGACGACGCGGAGATCACTGCGATCATCGAGTCGAATCCGCACAGTGCCCTCGGCATCGAGATGCCGCATCGCGCCCCGCAGAGCCTGGGCAAATCGTTCCTCGACGCGCTGCCGGACGCGGTGGCCCGGTTGGCCGAAGCCAAGGCCGACGGCAGCTACACCCCCGCCGAGCAGGTGGTGGTGCTCTACCGGATCAGCGCGCCCGGTGAGGAGCCGGCGTACGGGCTGTTCGCGATGGTGGACACCGACCAGATCTCCACCCGGGCCGACGAGCCGGGCTTGGTCATCCGCAACGAGGACGTCTTCATCGCCAAGGTGCGCGAGCGGGTTGCGCTGGCCGAGGCGTTGGGCCACCTGCTCTCACCCGTACTCCTGCTGCAGACCGGGCGTGGCGACGAGCTGCACGCCGCGCTCGCGGCGGCGACCGACACGGCCGGCGCGCCCGCCGCAACGGACACCGACCAGGCGGGGCGCACACACGCCATCTGGCTGGTCGGCCCAGGCCCGGAGCAGGCCGCGCTGACCGCCCTCGCCGGTGGCGGGGATCTGGTCGTCGCTGACGGCAACCACCGCAGCCTGGCCGCACAGACCGGCGGGCTGTCGCGCTTCCTGGCCGTGGTCACCACGCCCGCGTCGGTGGCCATCCAGCCGTACAACCGGCTGGTCAGCGAGCTGACCACCACACCGGCCGAGCTGCTCGACCGGCTGCGGGCAGCGGGCGCCGAGGTCGAGCCGATCGACGGGCCGGTCGAGGTCCCGGCGGCCGGCGGCTCCGTGCACCTCCGCCTCGACGGCCAGGGGTACGCGGTGCGCCTGCCCGCCACGGACTCCGGCCGCCTGGAAAACCTGGACCACGCCCTGGTCGAGCGGCTGCTGCTGCGCGACGCGCTCGGGCTGGACCCGGGCGACAAGCGGATCACGTACGTCGGCGGTGACTACCCGGCGAGCTGGCTCACCGGTGAGGTCGACGCCGGTCGGGCCGAGCTGGCGATTCTGATCGCGCCGGTGACCGTGTCGGACTTCGTCGCGGTGAACCTGGCCCGGGAGAAGATGCCCCGCAAGAGCACCTGGTTCACCCCGAAGGCGCGTGGCGGTCTGGTCGTCGCTGAGCTGCCGCGCTGAGCGGCCGCACCCACGACCGTGTGACGAACCCGGCTCGGGGACGCCGCCCCTGCGACGTCCTCGAGCGCGGCCTGACAGACTGCCCGGTATGCGCGTCTACCTGGGATCCGATCACGCCGGTTTCGAGTTGAAGGTGCACCTGGCCAACCACCTGGCCATGCAGGGGTACGAGGTGGTCGACGTCGGGCCGCGAAGCTACGACCCGGACGACGACTACCCGACGTTCTGCCTGCACACCGGCGACCTGGTGGTGGCCGACGGGACGGGCCTCGGGGTGGTCATCGGTGGGTCCGGCAACGGTGAGCAGATCGCCGCGAACAAGGTCGCCGGGGTTCGCGCCGCGCTGGCCTGGAACGTGGAGACCGCTCAGCTGGCCCGCCAGCACAACGACGCGAACGTGGTCGCGGTCGGCGCCCGCCAGCACACGCTGGACGAGGCCACCGCCATCGTCGAGGCGTTCCTGAACACGCCGTTCTCCGGCAACGAGCGGCATGCCCGTCGGATCACCCAGGTGGCCGAGTACGAGCGGACCCGGCAGCTGCCCGACCTGCCCTGACCCAGCTTTCGATCAGCGCGGCGAGCGGGGCAGCTCCTCGCGGGGCACCCAGTTACGTCGGACGACCACCACCCGGGCCTCCGCCTCGGCCAGGTCGTCCTCGCTGGGTCGGGCCGCGTCCCGGGCCCGCAGCGCGGCGCTCAGCCCCACCTGGGACGAGCCGGAACCGATCAACCCGCGCAGCCC
This sequence comes from Micromonospora sp. NBC_01638, assembly GCF_045209745.1. NCBI lineage: Bacteria > Bacillati > Actinomycetota > Actinomycetes > Micromonosporales > Micromonosporaceae > Micromonospora > Micromonospora sp. NBC_01638. Next base: position 944,583 of record NZ_CP109273.1, on the reverse strand, counting down.
CCGCTCGCTGTCACGCTCGTCGCCGCCGGGGCTCCTGCGGCGCGGCGGCGGGTCGTCACCGTCATGCACGCCTGCGGTGCTGGCCACCGGGCCGTCGGCGCCCCGCCCGGCCGGCTCGGGGTCGGGGTGGTGGCGCAGCCGTCGCCGTCGTCGGTCGGGATCACCCATCAACCGACCGTACCCTGCCCGGCGTGGGAATCGGCACCGTCGCGCAGGCCCGCGTCTCGGGCGGTTCGGCGACCGATTTGCCGGCTGGCTACCCTCGAATCCAGGCGACGGTGATGTCGTCGGTCAGGGGGAGGACGAGATGGCAGACCAGACGCAGCCGTGGGCGGAGCGGACCGTGGAGGTGCCACCGCAGGCCGGCGTCGGGGTGCCGCCGCAGCGCGATGGTTTCCGCCGGGGTGTGGCTCCGGTGGGCCAGCGCCGCAACCCGCGGACCGAGCCGTTCCCGGTGGTCGAGCAGGAGCCAACCGGCACCGGCTGGCCGGGCGGGCCGACCCCGCGCCGGTCGTTGAGCTGGCGGATGGCGCAGCTGCGTCGCGGCAGTGAGTGGAGCGCTGCGGCCGGGCTCTTCGCGTTCGTCTGCTGGGGGATCTGGGCGCTCTCCGGCCAGGGTGACCTGAGCGGCCCGCTGCTCGTGCTGGTGCTCAGCCTGCTGGTGGCGGTCGGCCTGTTCGCCCTGTCCCGGCTGATCGGCCGGGTGGTGTGGGAGCGGCAGCTGGGACGGGTCCGCCGCAGCGCCCGAGGTGCCCACCTGGCGACTGCGGTATTCCTCGCCGGCCTCGGTGTGAACTGGCTCCAGCAGACCGAGTGGGTCGTCTCGGCCTGGAACTGGATCTCGTCGAACTGACGACCGGGGAAACGCCGGGCGGGTCGGCATCCGCCGCCCGCCCGCGCGCCCCGTCGCGGCACACCGCGACACCGGTCGTCTCCCCACCAGGCCAGGCCGCTGCTTACCCGGCCGGCCACGGTTCATCCGTGGCCGGCCGTTCCGTCTCGCCCGGTAGTCGGTCGGATCGCCGTCGAGCGCTCGTCTCGTGGCGAAAGATCTCAGTCCGGGGGAGCAACCCTCCGAGCCAGACCCGGCGTGACTATCTCGGAAACGGGGATCGGAGGCCTGAATGAGCGATCGCGACGAGGCGTTTGCCGAGTACTTCGCCGCGAGGTCCGGTGTCATGCGCGGCACCGCGTACCTGTTGTGTGGCGACTGGCACCGGGCCGAGGACCTGGTCCAGACCGCGTTCGTCAAGCTCTACCGGGTCTGGAACCGGATCTCGGGACATGAGGTGCTCGACAGCTATGTGCGCCAGATCCTGATCCGGACATTCCTTGATGAGCGGCGTCGCGGCTGGTGGCGGCGCGAGCGGGTAGGGGGCGAGAACACCGAACAGGTGGCCCCGCCCGATTCGCCGGAGAGTCGGTTGGTGCTGCTCCAGGCACTGGCCGCCGTTGCACCACGCCAGCGGGCCGTTTTGGTTCTCCGGTACTGGGAGGACCTGTCGATCGAGGACGTCGCAACGCTGCTGGAGTGCTCTCCAGGGACAGTGAAGAGCCAGGCGGCGCGCGGGCTCGACACGTTGCGCGGCCTCCTGGCACCCACCTACAGCGGGACCGAGATGGGGGAGCGATGAACGAGGAAGAGTTGCGCGAGGGGCTGCGCAGCGAGATGGCGAGCACCATCCCACCACCACCATTGAGTACGCAGGCCACGCTGGGCGCGGCGCGGCGGGCGCACTTCCGCCGCCGTACCTTGGGGGCGGTCCTCGGTTCGGCGGCCGTCGTCCTGGCGGTCACCGGCTTCGCGGCCGTCGCCACCCCGGGCGGCCTCGTCTACCAGGCGGGTTCCGGGCCACTGGCCACCCCGGATTCGTCGGGGGACAGCAAGCAGCCGTGGCCGACCGGGCCGGACGGTCGCCCGCAGGAGGACCGGACCGCGCGGGCCGGGTCCAAGTACGACCAGGGACTCCGCCTGCTCAACGAGGTCGTCTCGGTCGTACCCGCCGGCTACACCATGCCGGAGGACCCGCCGAACCAGCCCGCCGAGCAGAGGACGCTGCGGACCCACCAGGCGCAATTCGAGGACCGGGTGAACGGCGTCGACATGTGGAGTTACCTGTCCTCGGTCGCCGTGGCCCAGGGGGAGAGCGCCGGGCGAGTGATCGTCGAGGTGCACGACGCCGGCAACCAACTGCCGACCGACCCGTGTGCGCTGGCCCGAAGTTTCTGGGGCATGGAGGGCGACTGTAAGGTCGAGACCGTCGGCGCGGCGCAGGTCGGTGTGGTGGCCCGACCGGGCAACGACGATCGGCTCGACCAGTGGTCGGCGTACCGGCACCCGGATGGCGTGGTGGTCTTCGTGGCGCAGGGCGCGAAGCTCGACGTGAACCGTCCGGCGTTGAAGCAGTTGCCGTTCTCCGTGCAGCAGTTGGCGGCCCTCGCGGTCGACAAACGGTTCCACCTGAAGTGACACGCGAGGCTCGTTGAGCCGCTGTTCGCACGGCGGCTCGACGGGCTCGCGCGTCGGGGCGACCCGACAACCGGCACCGTGGGCGGCAGCTGCCCCTGCCGGAGGCCGTGACCACCCAGCTCCACGGCCTGGTGCCGGTCTTCCGGGCGGTGGCGACGCTGGCGTTGCCAGCCGAGCGGGCCGCCGCGCGGTTGGCGCCTGCGCCTGATCATCCCGTACCCCTCGGTTGTAGCCTCGGCCGTTATGAGTTGGCTGCCTGATGACTTCGTCCACCCGGTCTACGTGCCCGTGCCCGGCACCGCGCTGCACCTGCGGCCGATCCGGGAGGCGGACACCGCGCTCGACTACCCCGCTGTGATGGGCTCCCGGGAGCGCTTGTGGGAGGTCTTCGGCCCGGCCTGGGCTTGGCCTCCGGAGACGATGACCTATGAAGAGGACCGCCTCGACCTGCTGCGGCACGAGAAGGAGATAGCCGCGCACCAGTCGTTCAACTACGCGCTGCTGGACGAGGATGAGACGGCGATCCTCGGCTGCGTCTACATCGACCCGCCCGAGCGCACCGGCTCCGACGGCGAGGTCGCCTGGTGGGTGGTGGACGACCTGGTCGGCAGTGAGGTGGAGCGCGCGCTGGATGCGCTGGTGCCGCAGTGGATCGCCGCCGACTGGCCCTTCCAGCAGCCCCGCTGTCTGGGCCGCGACATCACCTGGCGGGACTGGCTCGCGCTGCCGCGCGCCTCGTGACACGTCCGGGGTGGTCCGTGCGGCGGCAGTGGTCACTCATCACTGCCGCCGATGTCGAGGCGCGACCGGCGTTCGGTCGACGACCTCAACGGCGTGCCGTGAGGGGTACGAGGACGAGGACGGCAACGCCAAGTGCGGTGGCGCCGACAGCCCACCACCAGAAGAATCCCGAAAAGACCGAGGCGATCAGGAGCCCGATGCCGAGGCCGGCCAGCAGGCCGAGTGCGAACAGGGCCCGTGGGGGCAGGGCGAGGTGCGGCAGGCGCCGGACCACGAGCACTTCCAGCCAGGTGCCACCCAACGCCAGCAGTGCTGCGCCGACCGCGTCCACGGCGGATAGTCCGTGGCCCTCGCTGAGTGGCACGAGGACCCTGCCCTCGTCACTGGCGGGGACGAAGAGGACGAGCACGCCAGCGGCGATGAGTAGAGCGGTGATTGTTACCTGCCTGCGCGGCGCGCCCCCGACGTCTTGCGACACGCCCGTTCAGCAGTCGAACACTGACCAGCAGATGTCGTTCCGCAACCGTTGGTCATCGAGTACCAACTCGCGAATCTCCTCCGGGAGCTGGTCGCGCTGCCACCGGCACTCGAATCGCCCTGCGGCATCGCTCTCGCCTTCCGGCGCGGCAGCACGTGCGGCCTTGATCGCATAGGCGGCCGCACCGAGTTCGTGTGCGGCGACGTGTGCGACGGCCCCCGCCTGGCCAGCGGCGTACGCGGCGTGCCGTGCTGCCCCACGCAGGTCTCTGGCCGCGCCCATCGCATGGCCGCCCGCCGCGCGAGCCTGCATCATCGTGACCTCACCGCGCACCCAGGCGCGGGCGTGCTCGATCGCTTTACGTGGTCGTCGGTCCGCAGGCTGAACCGACTCGAACAGGTGAAGGACGTGCTCCGCGCACGACGCCGCCCACAGTGCGAGGAGACGATGATGCGAATCAGTGAGGGTTCCACCGCGGCGGAGCGTGGTGAAGCGAGGGTCCCGCACCTTCGGCAGGATCATGGTTGGGCGCTCCCTCTCAAGGGGCCAGAGCAGCTCGTGACCCACGCGGATCGCAGCAGACAAGGCCATGTTCGGCGGCAAGGCGTGCGGCACCGGCTAACACTTCCGCCCATGCGCCGGAGTGTGCCAGCCAGCAACGACATGTCGCGCAACGTCCACGGCCGCTACCTCTCGGGTCCCGCGCCCAGGGCAGGCAACGGGCACGACGATCGAAACGCCAGCAGAACCCCGGTTGGGGCGGGCACCGCCGGGCGAATGTGCGCTATAGCGTGCGCTGCCATGACGTTGCCGCTCCGGCCCGCCGTGCCGGCCGTCGCGGATCCTCCAGCCGCCAGGGTGGGCATTCCCACACGAGGACCGCGCCGCCGACTTGCCGTGCCCGATGCTCGTCCCTCGCAGACGCCGTCTGTCGCGCGTCGTTTGCGGCTCCGGGTCGCCGCGATGCTGGCTATCGCACTGCGCGCTGCGTACCTGTCGGCCACGATCGGCCATCGCCTCGATCACGGCAGCGCGTGGTGGCACGGGGCTGACGCCGAGTCCCGCACGGAAGGGTCAAGGACGGACGTGCGATTCGCCATCGATCCGGGAAGGCAGGTCACGTTCGGCGCGTCCATCCGCAATCCCGGTCCATGGCCGGTGACGATCACGGGCATCAATGATGATCCCGTCGATCAGCAGGTGTTCAAGATCGCCCGGCTGGCGGTAAACCATCCTGAGAAGGCCAGTGCCGTCGTGTTTGACCCTGCTGCGGCGGTCCCGTTCAGCTCGATCAGGGTAGCTGCGGGCATGGAGCTGCCGGTCTTCGTCACGATCACGATCCCGGACGTGGCGATGGCTTCCGGATCAGGGGTCACCTTCGATGATCTCGCGGTCGACTACGAAGTGCTCGGCCTGCCTCGTCACCAGCGGGTGCCGATGGGCTTCCGCCTGTTGGTCCACTCTGCAGACGAGTACGTCCCACGCTGACCGCATACGGCCGGCTGCGGGGATTGGAAGAGAATCGTGGACGGCGCCAACACTCGGGGAGAAGTGGAGAGGCCCAGGTGCCGCGATTGTGCGGTCTACCTGGGCCTTCATGCGTGGAGCGGGCGACGAGAATCGAACTCGCGTAGTCAGTTTGGAAGACTGAAGCTCTACCATTGAGCTACGCCCGCGTGCACCCCGCTCACACGGGGCGCGCAGACAGCGTACCCAATGCTCGTGCCCGACGTGTAACCGCGCCACCGCCCCGCGGTGCCGCGTCGTCCCCGGCGCCGCGTCGCAACGCTGGCCCTTGCGCGGTGGGGCGGTACGGGGGGTTTTGAGGGCTTTGTCCGGGTGGGGGATGCCCCGGCACCGCCTGAGGCGCGGCGACGGCATAGACTGCTCGTCGCCACGGGGTGTGGCGCAGCTTGGTAGCGCACTCGCTTTGGGAGCGAGGGGCCGTGGGTTCAAATCCCGCCACCCCGACTGTCGTCCGCGGCCGCGTCGCCCCGGGTGCCGCCCAGTGCGGTCCCCGGGCGTTGCCGGTGCGTCAGGCCGGCTCACCTACACTCGATGGGCTGAATCACGCCCAGACTCAACTGAGATCCGTCAAGGAGTACGCCTGTGAAGAGCACCGTCGAGACTCTGAGCCCGACGCGCGTGCGGCTCGCCATCGAGGTGCCGTTCGTCGAGCTCGAGCCGAGCCTCAAGAAGGCGTACCGGGAGATCGGTTCGCAGGTCCAGGTTCCGGGCTTCCGCCGGGGCAAGGTGCCGACCGCGGTGATCGACCAGCGGGTGGGCCGGGGCACCGTCCTCAATGAGGCGGTCCAGGAGGCCATCCCGGAGAACATCCTCGCCGCGGTACGCGAGCACGACCTGAAGACGCTGGGGCGCCCTGAGGTCGAGATCACCGAGTTCAACGACGGTGACTCGCTGAACTTCACCGCTGAGGTCGACGTTCGTCCGGAGATCACCATCCCGGACGCGACCACCATCGAGGTGACCGTCGACGAGCTGCAGATCGACGAGAGTGAGATCGACGAGCAGGTGAAGAACCTGCGGGAGCGTTTCGCGACCCTCAAGACCGTCGAGCGGGCCGCCGCCGAGGGCGACTACGTCCAGATCGACCTGAACGCCACCGTCGACGGCGAGGACGTGCCGGGCGGCCAGGCGAGCAACATCTCCCACGAGGTGGGCAGCAAGCAGCTCCTCCCTGGCCTCGACGAGGCCGTGGTCGGCCTCGCCGCTGGCGAGGACACCACCTTCACCACCCAGCTGGTCGGCGGCGACTTCGCCGGTCGGGACGCCGAGGTGGCGGTGACCGTGCGCACGGTCAAGGAGAAGGAGCTGCCCGAGCTGGACGACGAGTTCGCCCAGATGGCGAGCGAGTTCGACACGATCGAGGAGCTGCGCGGCGATCTGCGGGCGCGGGTCACCCAGGGCAAGCAGGTCGAGCAGATCTACGCCGCTCGCGACAAGGCGCTCGCGCAGCTGGTCGAGGCCGCCGAGATTCCGGCCCCCGAGGGTGTCGTCCGCGAGGAGGTCGAGAGCCGCAAGCAGGCGATGGTCGACCAGCTGGAGCGGATCGGCGCCTCGATGGAGGAATACCTCGCCGCCGAGGACAAGACCGAGGAGCAGATCGACGCCGAGCTGGCCGAGGCGGCGACCGAGGGCGTGAAGGTCCAGCTTCTGCTGGACACGCTGGCCGACGCGGAGGACGTGCAGGTCTCCGACGACGAGTTCGGGCACGAGATCGTGCACCGGGCGCAGCGCGCAGGGATGGCCCCTCAGCAGTACTACGACCAGCTGGTGCGCTCCGGCGCAGCCGCCGCGGTCTTCGGCGATGTGCGGCGGGGCAAGGCGCTCGCGGCCGTCATGGAGCGGATCAAGATCAAAGACTCGGCCGGCAACGAGGTCACCCTCGACGCGCTGCGTGCTGCCAACGAGGCCGAGCACAACCACTGACCGTCGGGTGCGGCCGCCGTCCGCCGCTCTGCGGTGGACGGCGGCCGAATCCTTTCCGGGGTACGCCCGGAGCCCGCGCCGCGGGTACGCCCGACACAGCTGCGCTGAGAGCGAACAGTGCCCCGACCGGGACTCTGCCGCCCGGTACAGCGGTTAGTGTCGGGAAAGACGGTACGGAGAGCGAAGGGCTGCCATGACCGACATGCACATCCCAGCGAAGCCGCTCCGGGCGATTGATGCCCGAGGTGGCGACACCATTGGCAACCTCGACGACTCGGTCTACAACCGGTTGCTCAAGGAACGCATCATCTTCCTGGGCAGCGAGGTGACCGACCAGGTCGCCAACCGCATCTGCGCGCAGCTGCTGCTGCTCGCCGCGGAGGACCCGGACCGCGACATCAATCTGTGGATCAACTCGCCGGGTGGCTCGGTCTACTCCGGCATGGCGATCTACGACACGATGCAGTTCATCGACAACGACGTGTCGACCGTGGCGATGGGCATGGCGGCCTCGATGGGCCAGCTGCTGCTCTGCGCGGGTACCAAGGGCAAGCGGTACGCCCTGCCCCACGCCCGGATCATGATGCACCAGCCGTCCGGTGGTCTGGGTGGCACGGCATCCGACATCGCCATCCAGGCGGAGCAGATGCTCTACACGAAGCGGATGTTCCAGGAGCGGGTCGCGCACCACACCGGCCAAGCCCAGTCGCAGATCGAGGCGGACTCGGACCGGGACCGTTGGTTCACCGCCCAGGAGGCCATGGACTACGGCTTCATCGACAAGGTGATCATCGGAGCCGCTCAGGTTCCGGATGGCGCCGGGACCCTGAGCTGAGGAGCTGACGATGACCGATCTGAGCTTGCCGCCCCAGTTCGCGGCCGTGCACAACCGTTACGTGCTGCCGTCGTTCGTCGAGCGCACGTCGTACGGGGTCAAGGAGTCGAACCCGTACAACAAGCTCTTCGAGGACCGGATCATCTTCCTCGGCGTCCAGGTGGACGACGCGTCGGCCAACGACGTGATGGCCCAGCTGCTGACGCTCGAGGGCACCGATCCGGACCGCGACATCATCATGTACATCAACTCGCCGGGTGGCTCGTTCACCGCGATGACGGCGATCTACGACACCATGCAGTACGTCCGCCCGGACATCCAGACGGTCTGCCTCGGGCAGGCCGCCAGCGCGGCAGCGGTGCTGCTGTCGGCGGGCACCGCGGGTAAGCGGATGGCTCTTCCGAACTCGCGGATCATCATCCACCAGCCGGCCACCGAGGGCGGCTACGGGCAGGGCTCGGACATCGAGATCCAGGCCCGGGAGATCCTGCGGATGCGTACGCAGCTGGAGGACATGCTGTCCCGCCACTGCAACCGCCCCATCGAGCAGGTTCGCAAGGACATCGACCGTGACAAGATCATGACGGCCGAGGAGTCCAAGGAGTACGGGCTGGTCGACACGATCCTGACCAGCCGCAAGAAGGGTCTGCTGGCGACCCACGCCGCCAGCTGAGCAATACCGGGTCAGAGGTTGGCCGGGGCACGCGTTCCCGGCCGACCTCTGACACACCCGTTTTGGGGGTCGGAGAATGCCCCGCCAGCGGGTAACGTCGGGTCCGTACCGCTTCGCCGGTTGGCCGGCGGGGTGAACTAAGCCGGGCGGCGCGCAGCGCCCGCAGGTCAGGGCCGGGTCTCCGGCCGATGAGTGCAGGGAGAACGTAGGTGGCACGGATCGGTGACGGCGGCGACCTACTGAAATGCTCCTTCTGCGGCAAGTCGCAGAAGCAGGTCAAGAAACTCATCGCGGGCCCTGGGGTCTACATCTGCGACGAGTGCATCGATCTCTGCAACGAGATCATCGAAGAGGAGTTGGCCGAGTCCGGCGAGGTGAAGTGGGAAGAGCTTCCCAAGCCGATGGAGATCTGCCAGTTCCTCGACAACTACGTGGTGGGACAGGACCAGGCCAAGAAGGCGCTCGCCGTCGCGGTCTACAACCACTACAAGCGGATCCAGGCAGAGGCGGCCAATGCGCCGGGCTCCGGCAGTGACGCCGTCGAGCTGGCCAAGTCCAACATCCTGCTGCTCGGCCCGACGGGGTGCGGCAAGACCCACCTCGCGCAGACCCTCGCGCGGATGTTGAACGTGCCGTTCGCCATCGCTGATGCCACCGCGCTGACCGAGGCGGGCTACGTCGGCGAGGACGTGGAAAACATCCTCCTCAAGCTGATCCAGGCCGCCGACTACGACATCAAGCGCGCCGAGACCGGCATCATCTACATCGACGAGGTCGACAAGATCGCCCGTAAGTCGGAGAACCCGTCGATCACGCGGGACGTCTCCGGTGAGGGCGTGCAGCAGGCCCTGCTCAAGATGCTCGAAGGCACGGTGGCCAACGTGCCACCGCAGGGCGGGCGCAAGCACCCGCACCAGGAGTTCATCCAGATCGACACCACCAACGTGCTGTTCATCTGTGGTGGCGCCTTCGCCGGCCTCGATCAGATCATCGAGTCCCGCACCGGTCAGGGCGGCACCGGTTTCGGTGCCCGGCTCCGGTCGGTCTCCGAACGGTCGACCGATGACATCTTCAGCCGGGTCATGCCGGAAGACATGCTCAAGTTCGGGCTGATCCCCGAGTTCGTCGGCCGACTGCCGGTGATCACCAACGTGCGCAGTCTGGACCGGAACGCCCTCGTGCGCATCCTCACCGAGCCGCGCAATGCCCTGGTCCGGCAATACCAGCGGCTCTTCGAGCTGGACGGCGTGGAGCTGGAGTTCGACGAGCCGGCTCTGGAGGCGATCGCCGACCAGGCGATGCTGCGGGGCACCGGTGCCCGTGGCCTGCGGGCCATCATCGAGGAGGTTCTGCTCTCCGCGATGTATGAGGTGCCGAGCAACCCCGACGCCGCCCGGGTGTTGATCACCCGCGAGGTGGTCCTGGAGAACGTCAACCCGACGATCGTTCCGCGCGAGTTCACCGGGCGTCGGGCCCGGCGGGACCGCGAGGAGAAGTCGGCCTGATCCTGCCCGTGTCACGCCGGTCGCTCAGTCCTGACGCGGCCGGCGTGAACGCGTTCGGCGGTCCCATTCGCCCGACGGTGTGCTGGCCAGGCCGACGAGTGCGCCGGCAGGTGGCCGGTGACGGCGGTCCGAGCCAGCTCGATCGCGTTCGGCCTCGCGCTGGCCGTCGGCACCGGGCTGCGGTTGCGGCTCGGCGACGGGTGCTGGGCTGGGTGGCGGTCGCCGGTCTGCTCGACGGCGCCCGCCAATGCGCTCTTTCCGGCCCTTCCGGCCGTACCCTGTGCTCATGCGCGTCGCCGTCTGCCAGCTGAACGCCCGGGACGACCGCAAGGCCAACCTGGCCGCCGCGGAGGTCCTGCTGGAACGCGCCGCCGCTGGCGGCGCGGACCTCGCCGTCCTGCCGGAGTACGTCGACTACCTCGGTCCCGCCGCCGGGCTACCCGAGCCGGAGCCCGTGGACGGTGAGGTTGGCAGCTTCTTCGCCGGGATCGCCCGGCGGCTCGGGATCTGGCTGGTGGCCGGCTCGTTCCACGAGGCCGGCCCGGACCCGGAGCACACCTGGAACACGTCGCTGGTCTTCGACCGCTCCGGCAATCTGGCCGCCAGCTACCGCAAGATCCATCTGTACGACGTGGAGATCCCCGGTCGGGTCTCCTACCGGGAGTCGGCGAGTGTCGCGCCCGGGGTTCAACCGGTAGTGGTGGATGTCGAGGGTCTGCGGGTCGGCCTGTCGATCTGCTACGACCTGCGCTTCCCGGAGCTGTACCGGCTGCTGGCCACCGATGGCGGTGCACAGCTGCTGGTGGTTCCGGCGGCATTCATGATGCACACCGGGCGGGATCACTGGGAGGTCCTGCTGCGGGCCCGGGCGATCGAGAACCAGTGCTTTGTGGCGGCGGCTGGCCAGAGCGGCGATCACGAGCCAGGTCGCACCTGCTTCGGGCGCAGCATGGTGGTCGACCCGTGGGGGACGGTCCTCACCCAGTTGCCGGACGGCCCAGGAGTTTCCGTCGTCGATCTGGACCTCGATCGGCTCGCCGTGGTCCGGGCCGAGCTGCCGAGCCTGGCCAACCGCCGGCTCTGAGCCTCAACCCTGCAGCAGCACACCGAGCACCGCGAACCCGGCGATGGCCACGGCGGTGACCAGCAGCGCGGTGGTCATCCGGGATTTACCCCGTCGGGCCAGTCGTCCCACCGAGAGCACCAGGACGACCAGCACCACCGCACCGATCACCACCTGCCAGAACGGCAGGAGAACGCCGAGCAGCGCCTCCTCGGCGAACACCCTGGCGCGGAGCCCGTACTCATCCATGCCTGACACTCTGGCACGTCCGAAGGGCCCGCGTCGCCGGCTGCGCCGAGGACCATCCGGTGCCGGTCGACCAAACCAGTGATGAACCCTGATTTGCCTTCTCCGGGCCGTCCGCGTAACTTTCTCTCTGCACGGGGGAGGCCGGACAAACCGGCCGAGAACGGGCGCCAGGATCGTGGCGGAAACGCCGAGCGAGACTGAGGATCGGGCGGTGCGGAACACTCCGGATACGGAGTTGCGAACGCGAAGCTGACCGGGTAGAGTGCTGAAGCCGGCAGGAGCCGGGCGGAGAGCCGCGAAGCGGTGATCGGCCGGTCTGCGGTTTCCCACGAAAGAAACGACCGCCGGTAACGGCGTGCGTCATCGTGGAACCGGATGAGTAATGATATCCGCATTATCGGGTGAAGCATGACGAACCGCGAAACATCGGTTTGACACGGCGGAAACGAGCGGGTAACGTAGTAAAAGTGCCTGGCGCTGGAAAGCGTTGGGGACGCAGCGCGGAAGGCCCCGGGATGGGGTTCCACTGTGGTGGGGCTTTTGATCGGTGTGTGGTTGTTCTTTGAGAACTCAACAGGGTGCTTTAAAAGCCAGTGCCAATTATGATTTATACCCCGGACTGGTTGGGCCTTCGGGTCTGGCTGGTTGGGATTCCTTTGGCAACATTTGTTTGTTGTCAGGATGCTGTTCAACTAATTTTTTGTTGGAGAGTTTGATCCTGGCTCAGGACGAACGCTGGCGGCGTGCTTAACACATGCAAGTCGAGCGGAAAGGCCCTTCGGGGTACTCGAGCGGCGAACGGGTGAGTAACACGTGAGCAACCTGCCCTAGGCTTTGGGATAACCCTCGGAAACGGGGGCTAATACCGAATATTACTTGGTCTCGCATGAGGTTGGGTGGAAAGTTTTTCGGCCTAGGATGGGCTCGCGGCCTATCAGCTTGTTGGTGGGGTAATGGCCTACCAAGGCGACGACGGGTAGCCGGCCTGAGAGGGCGACCGGCCACACTGGGACTGAGACACGGCCCAGACTCCTACGGGAGGCAGCAGTGGGGAATATTGCACAATGGGCGGAAGCCTGATGCAGCGACGCCGCGTGAGGGATGACGGCCTTCGGGTTGTAAACCTCTTTCAGCAGGGACGAAGCGAGAGTGACGGTACCTGCAGAAGAAGCACCGGCCAACTACGTGCCAGCAGCCGCGGTAAGACGTAGGGTGCGAGCGTTGTCCGGATTTATTGGGCGTAAAGAGCTCGTAGGCGGCTTGTCGCGTCGACCGTGAAAACTTGGGGCTCAACTCCAAGCCTGCGGGCGATACGGGCAGGCTAGAGTTCGGTAGGGGAGACTGGAATTCCTGGTGTAGCGGTGAAATGCGCAGATATCAGGAGGAACACCGGTGGCGAAGGCGGGTCTCTGGGCCGAAACTGACGCTGAGGAGCGAAAGCGTGGGGAGCGAACAGGATTAGATACCCTGGTAGTCCACGCTGTAAACGTTGGGCGCTAGGTGTGGGGGGCCTCTCCGGTTTCCTGTGCCGCAGCTAACGCATTAAGCGCCCCGCCTGGGGAGTACGGCCGCAAGGCTAAAACTCAAAGGAATTGACGGGGGCCCGCACAAGCGGCGGAGCATGCGGATTAATTCGATGCAACGCGAAGAACCTTACCTGGGTTTGACATGGCCGCAAAACTCGCAGAGATGTGAGGTCCTTCGGGGGCGGTCACAGGTGGTGCATGGCTGTCGTCAGCTCGTGTCGTGAGATGTTGGGTTAAGTCCCGCAACGAGCGCAACCCTCGTTCGATGTTGCCAGCGCGTTATGGCGGGGACTCATCGAAGACTGCCGGGGTCAACTCGGAGGAAGGTGGGGATGACGTCAAGTCATCATGCCCCTTATGTCCAGGGCTTCACGCATGCTACAATGGCCGGTACAATGGGCTGCGATACCGTGAGGTGGAGCGAATCCCAAAAAGCCGGTCTCAGTTCGGATCGGGGTCTGCAACTCGACCCCGTGAAGTCGGAGTCGCTAGTAATCGCAGATCAGCAACGCTGCGGTGAATACGTTCCCGGGCCTTGTACACACCGCCCGTCACGTCACGAAAGTCGGCAACACCCGAAGCCGGTGGCCCAACCCTTGTGGAGGGAGCCGTCGAAGGTGGGGCTGGCGATTGGGACGAAGTCGTAACAAGGTAGCCGTACCGGAAGGTGCGGCTGGATCACCTCCTTTCTAAGGAGCACCATCCGGTGAAAGCCGGTATGGAGCCCGCGGCCCACATAGTGTTGGGTTGGGGTGCTCAGATGGCGGAGACACTGGCAAGTTTTTCCTCGGCAACGGCTGAGACTTCTTAGTACAGCCACTCTTTGGGGTGGTGGGAACGGGTTGGTCTTGGTGCGGCTGGGTGGAGGCGCTAAGCACCCTGTTGGGTCCTGAAGGAACAACCGTTGTGTTGTTGTTTCAGAGCCTTGAGTGAAGCGTAATAGCTTTGCGAGGTTGCCAGGCATGGCCTGGCCTCATATACCGCCGGCGGTTGGTCGGGTTTGGTGTGGGGCGGATCGGGTTGTGGGTTGGTCGTTTGTTGAGAATTGCACAGTGGACGCGAGCATCTTTGTGGTCAAGTTGTCAAGGGCGAACGGTGAATGCCTTGGCACCAGGAGCCGATGAAGGACGTGGGAGGCCGCGATAGGCCTGGGGGAGCTGTCAACCAAGCTGTGATCCCAGGGTGTCCGAATGGGGAAACCTGGCACCAGTCATGTGGTGTCACCCACACCTGAACACATAGGGTGTGTGGAGGGAACGCGGGGAAGTGAAACATCTCAGTACCCGCAGGAAGAGAAAACAATTTAGTGATTCCGTGAGTAGTGGCGAGCGAAAGCGGATCGAGGCTAAACCGGCTGCGTGTGATACCTGTCAGGGGTTGCGTGGTCGGGGTTGTGGGACCCTGCTGAACAAGCTGACACTTGTTCGAGAAGTTACAAAGTTAGTGGCTAGTCGAACAGTCTGGAATGGCTGACCGTAGACGGTGAAAGTCCGGTAGGTGAAAGTTGCTGACCTTCTGTGGGTGTTCCCGAGTAGCGGCGGACCCCTGAAATCTGCCGTGAATCTGCCAGGACCACCTGGTAAGCCTAAATACTTCCTGGTGACCGATAGCGGACAAGTACCGTGAGGGAATGGTGAAAAGTACCCCGGGAGGGGAGTGAAATAGTACCTGAAACCGTTCGCCTACAATCCGTCGGAGCCTTACGGGGTGACGGCGTGCCTTTTGAAGAATGAGCCTGCGAGTTAGTGGCATGTGGCGAGGTTAACCCGTGTGGGGGAGCCGTAGCGAAAGCGAGTCTGAATAGGGCGATTCAGTCGCGTGTCCTAGACCCGAAGCGGAGTGATCTAGCCATGGGCAGGCTGAAGCGCGGGTAAGACCGCGTGGAGGGCCGAACCCACCAACGTTGAAAAGTTGGGGGATGACCTGTGGTTAGGGGTGAAAGGCCAATCAAACTCCGTGATAGCTGGTTCTCCCCGAAATGCATTTAGGTGCAGCGTCGCGTGTTTCTTGCCGGAGGTAGAGCACTGGATGGTCTAGGGGGCCCACAAGCTTACCGAAATCAGCCAAACTCCGAATGCCGGTAAGTGAGAGCGCGGCAGTGAGACTGCGGGGGATAAGCTTCGTAGTCGAGAGGGAAACAGCCCAGATCACCAGCTAAGGCCCCTAAGCGTGTGCTAAGTGGAAAAGGATGTGGGGTCGCACAGACAACCAGGAGGTTGGCTTAGAAGCAGCCATCCTTTAAAGAGTGCGTAATAGCTCACTGGTCAAGTGGTTCCGCGCCGACAATGTAGCGGGGCTCAAGCACACCGCCGAAGCTGTGGCATTCACATTTTAACCTTGCTTGGACTTGATTCCTTGTGCAGGTGTGTGGATGGGTAGGGGAGCGTCGTGCCGCGAGTGAAGCAGCGGGGTGACCCAGTTGTGGACGCGGCACGAGTGAGAATGCAGGCATGAGTAGCGAAAGAAGGGTGAGAAACCCTTCCGCCGGATGACCAAGGGTTCCAGGGCCAGGCTAATCCGCCCTGGGTGAGTCGGGACCTAAGGCGAGGCCGAGAGGCGTAGTCGATGGACAACGGGTTGATATTCCCGTACCCGCGAAAGAGCGTCCCTGATGAACCTCGTTGTGCTAACCACCCGAGCTGCTTGATGTCTTCGGACTGATGGTGGGGAGCGTGGGAACCTGATGGGTAGTAGTCAAGCGATGGGGTGACGCAGGAAGGTAGCTGAGCCCGGCCGGTGGTTGTGCCGGGGTAAGCGTGTAGGCCGTGTTGTAGGCAAATCCGCAACACATGTTGGCTGAGACGTGATGCCGAGCCGATTCAGGTGAAGTCAGTGATCCTATGCTGCCGAGAAAAGCCTCTAGCGAGTTCTTAGCGGCCCGTACCCCAAACCGACACAGGTGGTCAGGTAGAGAATACCGAGGCGATCGGGCGAACTGTGGTTAAGGAACTCGGCAAATTGCCCCCGTAACTTAGGGAGAAGGGGGGCCGGAGACGTGAAGCCCCGCGCGGGTGGAGCGTTGTATGGCCGCAGAGAGCAGGGGGAAGCGACTGTTTACTAAAAACACAGGTCCATGCGAAGAAGTAATTCGATGTATATGGACTGACGCCTGCCCGGTGCTGGAACGTTAAGGGGACCTGTTAGCTCTTTCGGGGGCGAAGCGGAGAACTTAAGCGCCAGTAAACGGCGGTGGTAACTATAACCATCCTAAGGTAGCGAAATTCCTTGTCGGGTAAGTTCCGACCTGCACGAATGGCGTAACGACTTCCCCACTGTCTCAACCACAGGCCCGGCGAAATTGCAGTACGAGTAAAGATGCTCGTTACGCGCGGCAGGACGGAAAGACCCCGGGACCTTTACTATAGCTTGACATTGGTACTCGAATTAGCTTGTGTAGGATAGGTGGGAGCCGGTGAAGTCCATACGCCAGTATGGGTGGAGGCAATCTTGAAATACCACTCTGGTTGATTTGGGTATCTAACTTCGGACCGTTATCCGGTTCAGGGACAGTGTCTGGTGGGTAGTTTAACTGGGGCGGTTGCCTCCTAAAAGGTAACGGAGGCGCCCAAAGGTTCCCTCAGCCTGGTTGGCAATCAGGTGTTGAGTGCAAGTACACAAGGGAGCTTGACTGTGAGACTGACAGGTCGAGCAGGGACGAAAGTCGGGACTAGTGATCCGGCACTTGCGAGTGGAAGCGGTGTCGCTCAACGGATAAAAGGTACCCCGGGGATAACAGGCTGATCTTCCCCAAGAGTCCATATCGACGGGATGGTTTGGCACCTCGATGTCGGCTCGTCGCATCCTGGGGCTGTAGCAGGTCCCAAGGGTTGGGCTGTTCGCCCATTAAAGCGGCACGCGAGCTGGGTTTAGAACGTCGTGAGACAGTTCGGTCCCTATCCGCCGCGCGCGTAGGATACTTGAGAAGGGCTGTCCCTAGTACGAGAGGACCGGGACGGACGAACCTCTGGTGTGCCAGTTGTCCTGCCAAGGGCACGGCTGGTTAGCTACGTTCGGAAGGGATAACCGCTGAAAGCATCTAAGCGGGAAGCCTGCTTCAAGATGAGGTATCCCACCCACCTTGGTGGGGTAAGGCCCCCAGCTAGACGACTGGGTTGATAGGCCGGAAATGTAAGCCCGGTAACGGGTTCAGTTGACCGGTACTAATAGGCCGAGGACTTGACTACTAAGCTGCTACGCGTCCACTGTGCAACTCTCGATAAACGAACAACAGACCATTGTGTGTGGTGTTGTTTGATATGTCGATAGAGTTACGGCGGTCATGGCGGAGGGGAAACGCCCGGTCACATTCCGAACCCGGAAGCTAAGCCCTCCAGCGCCGATGGTACTGCACTCGTGAGGGTGTGGGAGAGTAGGACGCCGCCGGACAATCTTTCCAGAAAGGGTCACCCGTGAGGGTGGCCCTTTCTGCGTATCCACGTATCCAGACCCGCTCGAAGAGCCTGGTCAGGCTCGCGGGTCAGTTTCGGGTCTGAATGTCGGCGCGGAGGTTGCGCAGCAGGCCGCCGGCGTCGCTGACCGGCCGCCCCGGGAACATCGCCATCACCACGCTGCCGTGGTCGGCCCAGCCGCACACCGCGAAGTCGCCGCCCTCGCCGCTGGTGCTGCCGCACTTCATCACGCCGCCCAGCTCGCCGGCGGGAACCTCGCGCAGGCCTCTCACCGCACCGGTCTCGTCCGACATGAGGCGGAAGAGGCTGTCCAGGTCGCGCTCCGGCTGCCAGAGCAGGGTGATGCCCCCGAAGATGAGCACCGAGCGCTTGTCGTCGGCCGGGTCGCGGTAGACCGTGCCGAAGCTGCGGTCCAACTCAATGTCCGCGGCGAGGCCGCTGCGCAAGTAGTCGGCAGTGCTCTTCGCCCGTTCGCTGTCGTCCCTGATCAGGCCCGCCACGTGCTCGGGCGAGGTCAGTTGGGTGTCCTTCTGCTGCGCCACCCGCCACCCAGCGACACCGAGCACGCCGGCGCCCGCGAGACCGACGACCAGCGCGACGGTCCAACCGATCTTGCGCCGCCGGGACCAGCCGCCCGGCCGCTCATCGGAATCGCCCCCGGAGTCCCGGGTGCTGAGCTGGATCGGCTCTTCGGTCAGCTCCACCGGCTCGCGACCGCTGTCGAGCGACCGCTCAGTGAGATGTGCGTCGGACATAGCCGACACCGTACGCGAACCACAGGTGGCGCACGTCAGGTCCGCCGAAGCCCTCCGTAGACTTGTCAGGTGACCGAGAGACTGGATGCCCGACGCCCCGACGCCCCGACCCTTGCCGGCCAGTACCAGCCCGGCGAGGTAGAGCAGCGACGGTACGAGCAGTGGGTAGCCGCCGGGCACTTCCGGGCCTCCGCCGACAGCGACAAGCCGCCATTCGCCATCGTCATCCCGCCGCCGAACGTCACCGGCTCGCTGCACATGGGCCACGCGTTCGAGCACACGCTGATGGACGCGTTGACCCGGCGTAAGCGGATGCAGGGCTTCGAGGCGCTGTGGCTGCCCGGCATGGACCACGCTGGCATCGCCACCCAGAACCTGGTGGAGCGTCAGCTCGCCGCCGAGGGTCTCTCCCGGCACGATCTCGGCCGGGAAAAGTTCGTCGAGCGGGTCTGGCAGTGGAAGGTCGAGTCCGGTGGGGCGATCCTGGGGCAGATGCGGCGCCTCGGTGACTCCGTCGACTGGGACCGGGAGCGCTTCACCATGGACGAGGGGCTGACCCGCGCCGTCCAGACGATCTTCAAGAAGCTCTTCGACGAGGGCCTCATCTACCGGGCCAACCGGATCATCAACTGGTGCCCGCGCTGCCTCACCGCGCTCTCGGACATCGAGGTCGAACACACCGACGACGACGGTGAGCTGGTCTCCATCCGCTACAGCGACGAGGTCGTGGTGGCTACCACCCGGGCCGAGACGATGCTGGGCGACACCGCCGTGGCGGTGCACCCCGACGACGAGCGGTACCAGCACCTGATCGGCACCGAGGTCGAGCTGCCGCTCACCGGCCGGCGCATCCCGATCATCGCCGACGCGCATGTCGACCCGTCGTTCGGCACCGGCATGGTCAAGGTGACCCCGGCGCACGACCCCAACGACTTCGAGATCGGCCAGCGCCACGACCTGCCCGCGCTGACCGTGATGGACGAGCGGGGCGTGATCACCGTGCCCGGCCCGTTCGAGGGACTGGACCGGTTCGAGGCGCGGCCCGCGATCGTGGCGGCGCTGCGCGAGCAGGGCCGGATCGTGGCGGAGAAGCGCCCGTACGTGCACGCGGTCGGGCACTGCTCGCGCTGCAAGACGACTGTGGAGCCGCGGCTGTCGCTGCAGTGGTTCGTCAACACCGCCCCGCTGGCCCAGGCCGCCGGTGACGCGGTGCGTGACGGTCGGGTCAGCATCGAGCCGGCCGAGCTGTCCAAGCGCTACTTCGCCTGGGTCGACAACATGCACGACTGGTGTATCTCCCGCCAGCTCTGGTGGGGGCACCGGATCCCGGTCTGGTACGGCCCGGCGGGCGAGATCGTCTGCGTCGGCCCGGACGAGCAGCCGCCGACCGGCGACGGTTGGCGGCAGGACGAGGACGTGCTGGACACCTGGTTCTCCAGCGCGCTCTGGCCGTTCTCCACGCTCGGCTGGCCGGAGCAGACCCCGGACCTGGCCAAGTTCTACCCGACCAGCGTCCTGGTCACCGGCTACGACATCCTCTTCTTCTGGGTCGCCCGGATGATGATGTTCGGCCTGTATGCGATGGACGGCAAGCAGCCGTTCGACGTGGTGGCCCTGCACGGCATGGTCCGCGACGAGCACGGCAAGAAGATGTCGAAGTCGTTCGGGAACGTGGTCGACCCGCTGGACTGGATCGACCGGTTCGGCGCCGACGCAACCCGGTTCACCCTGGCGCGAGGCGCGAACCCCGGCCAGGACGTTCCGGTCAGCGAGGAGTGGTGCCAGGGCTCGCGCAACTTCTGCAACAAGCTCTGGAACGCCACCCGGTTCGCCCTGATGAACGGTGCGCACACCACCGGCGACCTGCCCCCTGCCGAGCAGCTCTCCACCGTCGACCGGTGGATCCTGTCCCGGCTGGCGCACGTCACCGCCGAGGTCGACGAGCAGTTCGAGGCGTACGAGTTCGCCAAGGTGTGCGACCTGCTCTACCACTTCGCCTGGGACGACGTCTGCGACTGGTACGTCGAGCTGAGCAAGCCGGTGCTCGCCGAGGGCGGCGTGCGGGCGGAGACCAGCCGCCGGGTGCTCGGGCACGTGCTGGACCAGCTGCTGCGGCTGCTGCACCCGGTCATCCCGTTCGTCACCGAGGAGTTGTGGCTCGCGCTGACCAGCGGCGAGACGGTGCAGACCGCTGCCTGGCCGGTGGCCGACCGTTCGCTGGTCGACGACGCCGCCGAGGCGGAGCTGGCCAGCGTGCAGCGGGTGGTCACCGAGATCCGCCGGTTCCGCTCCGACCAGGGGCTGCGCCCGACGCAGCGGGTGGCCGCCCGGCTGGACGGGCTGACCGGGGCCGGCATCGCCCCCCACGAGCCGCTGATCCGCTCGCTGGTCCGGCTGGACCCGGCCGGTGACGACTTCCAGGCCAGCGCCACGCTGGCCATGCCCGGCGCGGTCGGTGTCGCGTTGGACACCCGGGGGTCGATCGACGTGGCCGCCGAGCGGGCCCGGCTGACGAAGGACCGCGCGGCGGCCGAGAAGGAGGTCGCGCAGGCTCGGGCGAAGCTCGACAACCCAGCCTTCATCGGCAAGGCCCCCGAGCCGGTGGTCGCGAAGATCCGCGACCGGCTCGCCGCCGCCGAGGCCGACCTGGTCCGGATCGACGCTGCTCTGGAGACGCTTTCCTCGTGACCGACCGTACCGATTTCGCCGCCGTCGAAGCTGAGCTGTCTGCTCGGGGTTTCACCCGCATGGTCTTCGAGCTGGACCGGATCGAGTCGCTGCTCGACCTGCTCGGCAGCCCACAGCGGGCGTACCCGTCGATCCACCTGACCGGCACCAACGGCAAGACGTCCACCGCGCGGATGATCGATTCGCTGCTGCGGGCGTTCGGGCTGCACACCGGCCGGTACACCAGCCCGCACCTGGAAACTGTCCGGGAGCGGATCAGCCTGGACGGGGAGCCGGTCAGCGAGGAGCGGTTCGCGGCCGTGTACCGGGAGATCAAACCGCTGGCCGAGCTGGTCGACGCGCGGTCGGACGAGCCGCTGACGTACTTCGACATGACCACGGCGCTGGCGTTCGCCACCTTCGCCGATGCGCCGGTCGACATCGCGGTGGTCGAGGTGGGCCTCGGCGGCGCCGAGGACGCCACCAACGTCATCCAGGCCGGGGTCTGTGTGATCACCCCGATCGGGCTGGACCACACCGAGTGGCTCGGCGACACACTTCAGGACATCGCGCTGGCCAAGGCCGGCATCATCCACCCGGGCGCCACGGTGATCGCGGCGGCACAGGAGGAGGAGGCGGCCGGTCCCGTCCTGGATCGCTGCGCCGAGGTGGGCGCGACGGTCGCCCGCGAGGGCACCGAGTTCGGTGTGCTGAGCCGGTCCATCGCGGTCGGCGGCCAGGTGCTCAGCCTGCAGGGGCTCGGCGGCGTCTACGACGAGGTGTTCATCCCGCTGCACGGCGCGCACCAGGCGCAGAACGCGGCGGTGGCGCTCGCCGCCGTGGAGGCGTTCCTGGGTGCCGGTGCCCGACGGCAGCTCGACGTGGAGGCGGTCCGGGAGGGCTTCGCGTCGACCAGCTCCCCGGGTCGGCTGGAGCGGGTACGCAACGCCCCGACCATCCTGCTGGACGGCGCGCACAACCCGCACGGCATGGCCGCAACCGTCAAAGCGCTCCAGGAGGAGTTCGCGTTCAGCAAGCTGGTGGCGGTGCTGGGGGTGCTCGCCGACAAGGACGCGACAAGCCTGCTGGAGCTGCTGGAGCCGGTCGTCGACCAGCTGGTGCTGACCACCAACTCCTCGCCCCGGGCGTTGCCGGCGACGGAACTCGAGGCGCTGGCCGTTGAGGTCTTCGGCGAGGACCGGGTGGAGGTGGCCGAGGACATGCCGGACGCCATCGAGCTGGCGGTGGCGCTGGCCGAGGAGGACGTCCCTGGTGAGCTCAGCGGGGTCGGGGTGCTGGTCACGGGTTCGGTGGTGACGGTTGCCGATGCCCGTCGGCTGCTGAAGCGATGACCGGCCCGGAGCGGGACCCCCGCACCACCGAGGGCCCGGCCGGCCCGCCGGCCGATCAGCCCGCCGGGGAAGAGCTCGCGACCGACCAGCCGCGACGCTCCGGGTTGCGCAACCCGGAGCGGGCGGTACGCGGCCTGGGTGCTGGCACGCTCAGCTTGGAGGCGCTGGTGCTGCTGCTGGCGATCCAGCCGATCCGGGTGGTCGGCGGTGATCTGAGCGGCGCCGCGATCGGTGCCGTGGTGGCACTGGCGGTGGCCGCCGTCGTGCTCGCCGGCATGATGCGCCGGCCCTGGGCATGGCACGCCGGCACCGTGCTCCAAGGGCTGCTCATGCTGGGCGGCCTGCTGCACTGGTCGTTGCTCGGGCTGGGCATCATCTTCGCCCTGGTCTGGGCGTACGCGCTGCACGTTCGCCGGGTCATCCTCGGCTGACGCCCGACCCGGGCGGGGTCAGGCGTCGGCGCGTTCGCGCCACTGGGTGAGTGCGATGCCGTGGCCGTCCGGGTCTCGGAAAGCCGCCGCCCACACCTCCAGCTTGCTGCCCCGGTTGACCACCCTGGGGGCGTACGTGAAGCGGACGCCCGACTCACGCAACCGCTCGTACGCCGCTTCGATGTCGTTCACCTCAAGGTTGACGTGCACCAGCCGGCGGCTGATCGGCGCCGCCCCGGTCACCTCGCGCAGGACGAGCCGGGTCGTGCCGGAGGCGAGGATGGCATTCCCGGCACCCTGGTCGACCTCGCTGAAGCCGAGCACGTCCCGGTAGAAGCCGAGCGACCGGGACAGGTCGGTCACCAGCAGGGTGAGGCCCACCCCGCTGATCGGTGCGGCCGGTTCCGCGGCCGTGCCCGCGTCGAAGCCGAAGATCGCCTTGTCCAGTTCCTCGTCGGTGATGGTCTCGCGCGCCGCCCCGACGGGGGAGGGACCGTCCAGCGGAAGGTCGAGTGGGTCCAGCGGGTCGGTCGGGCCCGGACCGGACCGCTGCGCGGGCGGCGGGTCGAAACGCTGCGCCGCGGGCTCGTCGACGCGCTCTGCGGCGGGCGCGGGGGCCACCTGGTTGTCTTCCGGCGGGTCGAGCCGGTCGGCGGCGGGCTCGTCGAAGCGCTCCTCGGCGGGTGGGCGCGGTGCCGGGGTGGCCCGCCGGGGCAGCCCACCACTGGCCTGCTCGACGAGGACGCCCTCCAAGACCACCGGGCCGCCCGGGCTCTGGTGCATCACCACCGGCTCGCGCTCCTCGGGCACGACGCCCGGGTCGTCGCGCAGGGGGTCGTCGCGCAGGGGGTCGGTGCGGGCGGGGTCCGGGCCGGGCGGGTCACGGAACGGGTCACCGAGCGGGTCCCGGAAGTCGTCCCGGAAGTCGTCGTCCGGCCCACGGTCGGCCCACGGCGGGGCATCCTGCTGGATCAGCACCTCGTCCATCGCGTCGGCGTCGGCGAACTCCGGGGGGAGGTCGGCGACGGCGGCGGCGGTTTCGGCGTGGGTCGGCACCTCATCCCAGAGGACCTTGACGTGTCGCTGGTCATCCAACGCGACCCGGATCGGCAGGGTCTGGCCCAGCGTCGGCCACTTGGAAACCGGCACCCGCGGCTCGATGATTTTCTTGGATCGCGGCGGCAGACCGGGCGCGTCGATCACCAGTTGCAGCTCGCAGCGGCCGAACGCGTACTGGGTGGGTGGTTCGGACGCGCTGTGCACGTGCCCGACGCCGATCACCCAGGTGCGCCCGCCGCCCCGTACGGTCGCCAGCGCGATCGCCAGCACCAGCAGGGCGACCCCGAGGGCCACGATGGCCCAACTGGTCATGCCCAGCCCGAAGAGGACGACGAACGTGGCCACGGTGCCCAGCACCGTGCCGATCAGCTTGCGTACCGGCGCGATGGGTCGGTTCCCGCCATTCGCCACAGTGGACCTCCCGGGGGTCAGGGCCAGGCTAGGCCGGATCGGCCACCGGAGGAAAGACCGGCCGCCGCGCCGGCGCCGGGACCGGGTCGCTAGGCTGACCGTACCGACCCCAAGCGTTCAGCGCGTACAGGAGGAACCCAGCGTGTCCAGCAACAGCCCGGATGAGCGCAGCCTCGTTCTGATCAAGCCCGACGCGGTTCGCCGCGGCCTGGTCGGCGAGGTCCTCTCCCGCTTCGAGCGCAAGGGGCTGCGGATCGACGCGATGGCGCACCGGACGATGGACGCCGCGCTCGCCGACGAGCACTACGCCGAGCACGTCGACAAGGCGTTCTACCCGCCGCTGAAGGACTTCATGACCGGCGGCCCGCTGGTCGCCCTGGTGCTCTCCGGCGACCAGGTCATCGACGTGGTCCGCGGGCTGGTCGGCGCCACCGACGGGCGCAAGGCCGCCGCTGGCACCATTCGGGGCGACCTGTCCTTGTCCAACCGGGAGAACCTGGTGCACGCCTCCGACTCGACGGACAGCGCCAAGCGCGAGATCGCGCTCTGGTTCCCCGAGCTGGGCTGACGCGCACCGCACCGGGTCAGTCGACCTGCGAGAGCTTCTCCGGGTTGCCGACCACGTAGACGCCGGTGATCCGGCCTTCGGCCGCGCTGACGGCCAGGGCGTACCGGTTGCCGTCCCCATCGGTCATCACGGCGGCCGCTTCCCCGTTCAGCTCCACCCGGCGCATCGTCCACTGGCGGTTCGGGCCGTAGATCCCAGCGAAGAACCGGGCAACCCGGTCCGCGCCGAAGACGGGGTTACGTGCGGCCCGTACCCGACCGCCACCGTCGTTCCACGCGGTGGCGTCGGCAGCGACCAGGCCGGTGAGCGTCGCCAGGTCGCCCTCGCGGGCGGCGGCGAGGAACGCGTCGAGCAGCCGTTCCCGTTCGGCACGGCTGGCGGTGAAGCGGCGCTGCTCCTGGCGTACCCGGGCGGTCGCGCGGTGGTGAAGCTGGCGGCAGTCCTCCGGGGTCCGGTCCAGGATCTCGGCGATCTCGGCGTACGGCAGGTCGAAGGCGGTGTGCAGGACGTACACCGCCCGCTCCGGCGGGGTGAGCCGCTCCAGCACGTGCAACAAGGCGGTGGAGAGCGAGTCGCGCAGCTCCGCGCGGTCCAGGGGCCCGAACGGCGAGGGTGCGGTCGGCACCGGCTCGGGCAGCCACGTGCCGACGTACGTCTCCCGTGTCGCCTGCCGGGACCGCAACCGGTCCAGGGCAAGCCGGGTGACCACGCGCGACAGGTACCGGCGCGGCTCGTCCACCGTCGACCGGTCGACGCCGAGCCACCGCAGGTACGCCTCCTGGAGTACGTCCTCCGCGTCGTGCCGGCTGCCGAGCAGGCGGTAGGCGAGTCCAAGCAGCATGGGCCGGTGCGCCTGGAGCGCACCGGCCGCCTCTGCTGCCTCGGTGGTCACACCTGAGCCGGAGGCTCCGACCGCATCGTGACCGCGATCCGATTCCACACGTTGATTGTGGCAATCGCGATGACGAGGTCGGCCAGTTCCTTCTCCGACCAGACCTTCGCGGCGGTGTCCCACACCTCGTCCGGCACACCGTGCTCGCCGAGCCGCGTGACGGCGTCGGTGAGGTCCAGTGCGGCCCGCTCCCGCTCGTCGAAGAACGTCGACTCCCGCCAGGTGGCCACCGCGAACAACCGCCGGCTCGACCCACCGTTGGCGAGCGCGTCCCGGCTGTGCATGTCCACGCAGAACGCGCACCCGTTGATCATCGATGCCCGTAGCTTGACCAGCTCCAGAACGGTGCGGTCGACGTTCGACTGGACGTACTTCTCCAACCCCATGACAGCCTTGTACGCCTGGGGTACCAGCTCGGCCGGGTTCATCCGTGGCACGACTACCTCCCTGATCGGTTCGACACCGACACGACGGGTGGGCCGGGGTGTGCCGTGACAGTGGGCCGTTGTGACCCTGGTCATGCCGCCCGGATCAGGTCGGGGAAGAGGTCAGGCACGGCCCGCCGGGACGGTGTCCGCCAGCACCTCGCGCGGGCGGGGGATCAACTCGGCCTCACCGACCTTGGTGGCGTCACCTGTCGTACCGCCCGCACCGGCGTTGTCGCCGCCGTCGTGCGGGCCGCGGCGGGTCACCCGTGCGGCCAGCCGGCGACCCACCTCGATCAGGGGCACTTCGATCCACCGGTACATCAGGTCGGCGAAGAGCAGCGCCACCACCGTCGTCGCCATGAAGAAGGCGGTGCTGCGGTGCGCGATCGCGGGCATCATCCCGGCCGCCGCCCGCGCCGCGATCGCCTGGATCAGATACAACGAGTACGAGCGTTCGCCGACGAAGACCAGTGGCCGCAACCCCAGCCCGCGGGCGAGCACGCTGCGGGAGAGCAGGGCCGGCAGCAGCACCGCTGTCGCGGCGGCGTAGCTGCCGATCAACGCCTCCTGGCCGAGGCGGGTGGGCCAGAACTGCACGCACACCTGCACCACGACGAACGCCAGGATGACGACGGTGGCGGTCACCGGGTGGGTCAGCGGCCGGACCAGGGCGAAGGCTCGGGGGTTGTGCATGATGATCGCGGTCAGGCAGCCGAGCAGGATCGCCACGTAGTGGATCGGCCAGCTCAGCCAGGCGATGTCCGGCGGGATCAGCGCGATGAAGAGCACGAGCAGGCAGAGCGTCACCACCAGGCGGCGGCGGAAGACGGCGGCGACCGCCACGAAGGCGATGGCCGGCCAGAACAAATAGAACTTCTGCTCGATGCCGATCGTCCAGGAGTGCAGGAACGGTGCGTTCGGCGACAGGAGCTCATTGAGGAAGAGCAGGTAATACTTCATCCCCCGCTCGACCGACTCGGCGGTGCCGTTGATCCGGGCCAGCCCCCAGTACAGGAACAGCACCACCAGGTAGACCGGCATGATCCGGAAGAACCGCCGCAGATAGAACGCGCGCAGCGAGACCTTGCCGTAGCGGTGCTCCTCGCGCAGCAGCAGCGTCGTGATCAGGAAGCCGGAGAGCACGAAGAACAGGTGTACGCCGATCCAGCCGGTCAGCCACTTCCAGGACGGCCCGCCGTAGTGGAAGGCGATGACCATGACAGCAGCCAGAGCCCGCAGCCCATCCAGCGCGGGGAATCGGCGCATGGCCTGGAATTCGTCGAATCGAAGCGAACGCACCGGCGAAGTTTGCGCGAGTGCGCCACCGGGGTCAAGCCGCGCCGGCCGCACCCGTCCCGTCCGGACAACCGGCGTTCCGACCCGCGTCACCCGGATCGCCGATCGCGGCAATCTCCGGCCGGCAGACCGACGGGGTCAGCCAATGATCCGGAGGAAACATGAGCGAGCTTGATCGACGTACCCTGCTGCGGGCCGGCCTGGGGGTCGGTGCCGGAGTCGCCGGCGGCACCCTGCTGGGCGGTGCCGGCGCGAATGCCGCCCCGGCCTGGTGCCCGGCCGCGCGCCCGGTGCTCACCCACGGTGTGCAGAGCGGAGACGTGACCGCGGACTCGGCGCTGGTCTGGACCCGGGCTGACCGGCCGGGCCGGATGCTGGTCGAGGTGAGCCGGCGGCCGGACTTCCGTGGCGCGCGGAGGCTGCGCGGCCCGGTGCTCACCCCGAACGGTGACTTCACCGGCAAGGTCCGGCTGCGTGGGTTGCCGGACGCCGAGCGGCTGCACTACCGGGTCCGGGTGGAGAGCCTGGAGCGGCACGGGGTGGTCAGCGAGCCCCTGACCGGTACGTTGACCACCGCGCCGGGCCGGCACCGGCGCAGCGACGTGAAGTTTGTCTGGACCGGCGACATCGTCGGGCAGGGCTGGGGAATCGACCCGAACTTCGGTGGGATGTCGATCTTCGGTGCGATGCGGGAGACCCGGCCCGACTTCTACCTGTGCAGCGGCGACACGGTGTACGCCGACGGACCGCTGGTCGAGTCGGTGACCCTGCCCGACGGGCGGATCTGGCGCAACGTGGTGACGCCGGAGAAGAGCAAGGTCGCCGAGACGCTGACCGAGTACCGGGGGCAGTACGCGTACAACCTGATCGACCAGCACCTGCGGGCGTTCAACGCGGCGGTCCCGCAGATCAACCAGTGGGACGACCACGAGGTCCTCAACAACTGGTACCCAGGGGAGATCCTGGACGACCCGCGCTACACCGAGCAGCGGGTGGACGTGCTCGCCGCCCGGGCCCGTCAGGCGTTCGGCGAGTGGCTGCCGGTGCCGGACAACGGGCCGCTGTACCGCCGGATCTCGCACGGGCCGCTGCTGGACGTGTTCGTGCTCGACATGCGGACCCACAAGGACCCGAACGACGGCAACACGTACGCCGACCCGAAGCGCGGCCTGCTCGGCCGCGACCAGCGGGAGTGGTTGATCCGGGAGCTGAAGCGGTCCACGGCGACCTGGAAGGTGATCGCCAACGACCTGCCGATCGGGGTGGTGGTGCCGGACGGTCCGGGCGCGCAGGAGGGTGTCGCGCAGGGCGACCCGGGCGCACCGGCCGGGCGTGAGCTGGAGTTCGCCGAGGTGCTGCGGGCCACCCACCGCGCCGGGGTGACCGGCATGGTCTTCCTCACCGCCGACGTGCACTACAGCGCCGCACACCACTACGACCCGTCCCGCGCGGCGGTCGGCGACTTCACTCCGTTCTGGGAGTTCGTCTCCGGCCCGGCGCACGCCGGTGCGTTCGGCCCGAACACGCTGGACGGCACGTTCGGTCCGCAGGCGGCCTTCGTGCACGCCCCGCCGCACGCCAACACCTCGCCGGCGGAGGGCTTCCAGCACTTCGGCGAGGTCTCCATCGACGGCAGGTCGGAGGCCCTCACGGTGCACCTCCGCGACCGTGACGGCGCCTCCCTCTGGTCCACCACCCTCCCGGCCCCCTGACCCCGGTTCCTGCGTTGATCATGAAGTTGTTGTCACGACACGCCGCTGCGGCGGGCAATAACTTCATGATCAACCGGGTCGAGCTGGGGGGGATTACTCGGGGGCGGGGTGGGGGAGTGGTCTTGTATCGTTGAGCACCGTACGGCGATGACCCGGCCATCACCGGTGAGCCTCCGGAAGAACAGCCGGGTAACCGGCCCAGTAGAACCGGACGGGTGCGGCCCGTCACAGCCGGCAATGAGCGGGCGGTCGATCCTGACCGCCAAGCGGGGTGGTACCGCGGACCCCGGGAGCGCCGTCTCAGGCGTACCCCCGGAAGGTTCGTCCTCGCAGACCCACTGCCGAGTGAGCTGCGAGGAGAGCGACCCCCGATGGCCTATCCGTTGCACGACCCGACCGCCGCCGGTGTCCCGGCGAGCCCGGACCTGCCCGCAGTCGAGCGCCGCGTGCTGGAGCACTGGACGGCCGACAAGACCTTCGAGGCCTCGATCGAGGCTCGTCCCGCCGGCGACGACGGCAAGAACGAGTACGTCTTCTACGACGGCCCGCCGTTCGCCAACGGCCTGCCGCACTACGGCCACCTCTTCACCGGCTACGTCAAGGACGTGGTGCCGCGCTACCAGACCATGCGCGGCCGGCACGTCGAGCGGCGCTTCGGCTGGGACTGCCACGGCCTGCCCGCCGAGGTGGTGGCCGAGAAGCAACTCGGCATCACCAGCAAGGCGGAGATCATCGACCTGGGCGTGGCCCGGTTCAACGAGGCCTGCCGCGCGTCGGTGCTGGAGTTCACCCACGACTGGGAGCGCTACATCAACCGGCAGGCCCGCTGGGTCGACTTCGCCAACGACTACAAGACCCTCGACCTGGACTACATGGAAAGCGTCATGTGGGCCTTCAAGACCCTGCACGACAAGGGTCTGATCTACGAGGGTTTCCGGGTGCTCGCGTACTGCTGGCGGTGCGAGACGCCGCTGTCGAACACCGAGACCCGGATGGACGACGTCTACCGGGACCGGCACGACCCGACGCTGTCGGTGTGGTTCGGGCTGACCGCCGACGAGTCCGCCCCGGAGTTGGTGCGCGGGCCGGTCAAGCTGGGCGTCTGGACCACCACGCCGTGGACCCTGCCGTCGAACCTGGCGCTCGCCGTCGGCCCGGACATCGAGTACGCGGTGCTGGAGCACCGGGGTTCCCCCGACAGCGAGGGCAGTGGGGAACGGTACGTCGTCGGTGCGGCGCGGCTGGCCGCGTACGCCAAGGAACTGGACGGGTTCGAGCTCCTCGGCACGGTGTACGGCCGTGACCTGGTCGGGCGCCGCTACACCCCGCTGTACGACTTCCTCGTCGAGCAGGCCGGGGAGAACGCCTACCAGGTGCTCGGCGCGGACTTCGTCACCACCGAGGACGGCACCGGGATCGTGCACCTGGCCCCGGCGTTCGGTGAGGACGACCAGAACGTCTGCAACGCCGCCGGCATCCCGACCATCGTCACGGTCGACGACCACACCCGGTTCACCGCGCTGGTCCCGCCGTACCAGGGTGAGCAGGTCTTCGACGTCAACAAGCCGGTGATCCGGGAGCTGAAGGAGCGGGGGGTGGTGCTCAAGCAGGACACCTACACCCACTCGTACCCGCACTGCTGGCGCTGCGAGACCCCGCTGGTCTACAAGGCGGTGTCGTCGTGGTTCGTCGCGGTGACGCAGTTCCGGGACCGGATGGTCGAGCTGAACCAGGAGATCAACTGGACTCCGGCGCACATCAAGGACGGCTCGTTCGGCAAGTGGCTGGCCAACGCGCGGGACTGGTCGATCAGCCGGAACCGGTTCTGGGGCTCGCCGATCCCGGTCTGGAAGTCCGACGACCCGACCTACCCGAGGTTGGACGTCTACGGCTCCCTGGCCGAGATCGAGCGGGACTTCGGCGTACGCCTGACCGACCTGCACCGGCCTGCGGTGGACGACCTGGTCCGCCCCAACCCGGACGACCCGACCGGCAGGTCGATGATGCGCCGGGTGCCGGAGGTGCTGGACTGCTGGTTCGAGTCCGGTTCGATGCCGTTCGCCCAGGTGCACTACCCGTTCGAGAACACGGACTGGTTCGAGCACCACTACCCGGGTGACTTCATCGTCGAGTACATCGGGCAGACCCGCGGCTGGTTCTACACCATGCACGTGCTGGCCACCGCGCTGTTCGACCGGCCGGCGTTCCGCAACTGCCTCAGCCACGGCATCCTGCTCGGCTCGGACGGGCGCAAGATGTCCAAGAGCCTGCGCAACTACCCGGACGTTTACCACGTCTTCGACGCGTACGGCTCGGACGCGATGCGCTGGATGCTGATGTCCTCGCCGGTGCTGCGCGGTGGCGACATGGCGGTGACCGAGGCGGGCATCCGCGACACCGTCCGGCAGGTGCTGCTGCCGCTGTGGAACGTCTGGTACTTCTTCACGCTCTACGCCAACGCGGACGGGCACCAGGCGCGGCGACGCACCGACTCCACCCATCTGCTCGACCGGTACGTGCTGGCGAAGACGAACGAGCTGGTGTCGACGGTCGGCGCGCAGATGGACGCGTACGACATCTCCGGCGCCTGCACCACCGTCCGGTCCTACCTGGACGCGCTGACCAACTGGTATGTGCGTCGGTCCCGGGACCGGTTCTGGTCCGGTGACGCGAACGCGTTCGACACGCTCTGGACGGTGCTGGAGACGCTCTGCCGGGTGGTGGCGCCGCTCGCGCCGCTGACCGCGGAGGAGATCTGGCGCGGGCTGACCGGGGAGCGTTCGGTGCACCTGACCGACTGGCCGGAGGCGAGCGAGTTCCCGGCCGACCACGACCTGGTCGCCGCGATGGATGCCACCCGGGCGGTCGCCTCGGCGGCCCTGTCGCTGCGCAAGGCCAAGGGACTGCGGGTACGGCTGCCGCTGTCCAAGCTGACTGTGGCCGCACCGGCGGCGGAGCGGCTGCGGCCGTTCGCCGACCTGGTCACCGACGAGGTCAATGTGAAGGCGGTGGAGTTCAGCGCCGACCTGTCCGCGTACTGCGAGCAGGTCCTGACCGTGGTGCCCCGGGCGCTTGGCCCGCGGGTCGGCAAGCAGGTCCAGCAGGTGATCAAGGCGGTCAAGGCGGGCGAGTGGGAGCTGGTCGACGGCGCCCCGGTGGCCGCTGGCGTCACCCTGGCCGAGGGCGAGTACGAGCTGCGCCTGGTCGCCGCCGACGCCGAGCACTCCGCGCCACTGCCCGGCGGTGAGGGCGTGGTGGTGCTGGACACCGACGTCACCCCGGAGTTGGCCGCCGAAGGGCTGGCCCGCGATGTGGTGCGGGTGGTGCAGCAGGCCCGCCGGGACGCCGGTCTGGACATCTCGGACCGGATCGTGGTGTCGGTGTCGGCCTCCGACGAGGTGCGTGCCGCAGTGGCCGGGTACGTCGACTTCGTCTCAGGGGAGGTGCTGGCCGACTCGGTGGACTTCGCCGAGGGCCTCGACGGCTTCGCCGGCGAGGTCGGCGAGGGCGACCGGGTAACGGTGGTCGTCCGCCGCGTGTAGGGATCAACGTCAGGGTGCGGACGCCTCGCCACCTCCGTCGGAGGGGTGTGGAGGCGTCCGCTACCGTGACACCGCCTGTTCGCATCTGATCTGCCGGAGGACCAGTGCCCCTGCTCTACACCATCGGCAAGCTCACCGTGGCGCCCACGCTGCGGTTGGCGTTCCGCCCGACCGTGGAGGGGCTGGAACACGTGCCGGAGATCGGCGGCGCGGTCTTCGCCGGCAACCACCTCTCGGTGGCCGACGAGCTGTTCCTCGGCACGGTCGTGCCCCGGCATCTGGCGTTCTGGGCGAAGTCGGAGTATTTCAAGGGCGCCGGTGTGAAGGGCGCGATCTCCAAGTTCGTCCTCACCGGTCTCGGCGCCATCCCGGTCGAGCGGGCCGGCGGCCGGGCCGCGCTGTCCGCGTTCGACGCGGCGATCCCGGCGTTGAAGGGCGGCGACCTGGTGGTGGTCTACCCGGAGGGCACGCGCTCGCCGGACGGCAAGCTCTACCGGGGGCGGACCGGGGCGGCCCGGTTGGCGATCTCCGCCGGTGTGCCGATCATCCCGGTCGGCATGATCGGCACGGACAAGGCGCAGCCGATCGGTGCCCGGGTGCCCCGCCCCGGCACTGCCAAGATCACCGTTCGGTTCGGCAAGCCGCTGAACTTCACCGGCCGGCCGGACGACCGCACCTCGCTGCGGCAGATGACCGACGAGCTGATGAGCGAGATCCAGAAGCTCACCGGCCAGGAGTACGTACCCCGCTACGCCCCGCCGCGCGCCCACCCAGACCCAACCCGCGAAACCTGACCCACCCTGACCCACCCCGCCAGAGGCGGGGGTGGGGTCAGTCCTTGGGATGGACGATCTCGCTGCGCAGGGTGTTCAGCAGGGTGGCGCTGTCGGCGACGGAGAGCCGGGTGAACACGCCGGTCGCGATGCTGCCGTGGTCGACCGAGGTGCAGACCACCACGTCGCTGCCGTCGACTCGACCCACCGCGCACCGCTCGTGTCTGCCCCGCACACCGGTGTCCACACTCTCGGGGGCTCCCAGCGCGTAGCGCTCGGTGAGCCGGGTGATCTCGGCCTCCGCGTCCGACTCCGGGCTCAGCCGGAATCCGGTGCCACCGAAGACTGTCACCTGCTTGCCCACGGGGGTGGAGTAGACGCCGGCGAAGGTGTCCTCGGCCAGCCAGTGCTCCTGGCGTACCTCGCCCTCCAACTGCCGGGCGATGTCCTCGCTGCGTTTGTCCTGACGCAGGCTCAGGTCTTTCACCTGGGCGGGCAGTGCCACCTGGACCGGGTACTGGGCCGAGATCGGGAACCCGTAGTAGGCGGGGCAGCCGCAGCAGCACGCCAGGGTGAGCAGCAGCAGCCACGGCCAGCGGCGCCGTCGGTGGACCGGCACCGGCACGTACCCCCTGGGGGCCTGCCAGCCCGGCGGCGGCGTCGATGGTGGCGCTGGTGGTGGCGGGGCGGATCGCCGGCCCCGGCGCTGCTTCGGCACCTTTGTCGGCGGTGCTGTCGGCGGCGGCGCGGGCGGCGACATCGACCGGGCTGGCATTGCGGGCCCGGCGGCCTGTGGTGGTCTCGGGGCAGCCGGCGCAGAGACCGGGTGCGGCCCGACCGGGGGAGCGGGCGGGGCAGACCACTGCCGGGTCGCCGGCGGTGCCGGGTAGTGCATTGCCGAGGGCAGCGGGGGCAGCTCGGCGGATGGCAGGTCCCAGCCGCCGGTGTCCACGCCGGCCCACGGGTCGACCGGGGTCTGGTGCTCCGGCGGGCCGACGGGCACGGGCGGTGGCGGGGTCGGCTCGGCCGACTCGCCCCAGGCGGGTCGGCGCGGCAGCGGAGGCGGCACCGGGGCCGAGCCGCTCCACCTGGGCGCGGGGGCCTGCGCGGTGGCGGGCGCCGGCTGGTCCGGAGCCGTGGACTGCGCCGTGGGTTCCGGCTGCGCCGTGGGTTCCGGCTGGTCCGGCGGTACGGGTGGGGAGGTCGGCTCGTCGGCGGCCACCGGATCCCGGTCCGGCTCCGCGCCCGGGGTGCTCCCGTCGGCCGGCCGTGCTCCCGGCTGAGGCTCGGGCATCGCGGCAATCTCCTCTCGCGCCGGTCCGAGGCTAATACCGCGCCGCCACCGCCGCCGATTGGGCGTGCGCGCGGTCACCGCCGGGTGGGCGCGTACCCTTGGGCATCATGAGTGCCACGTCCACGACGCCGCGCGCGGCCGCGACCAACTCTGGCGACGACTCCGACTCGGCGCGTCTGACGCCGCGCCGCGACCTGGAGCCGTCAGTCTGGTCCCAGCTTGAGCCGCTGCTGCCCCAGGTCTCCAAGCCCATCCAGTACGTCGGTGGCGAGCTGGGCGCGGTGACCAAGGATTGGGACGCGGCGACCGTGCGCTGGGCGCTGATGTATCCCGACGCGTACGAGGTGGGCCTGCCCAACCAGGGCGTGCAGATCCTCTACGAGGTGCTCAACGAGCTGCCCGACACCCTCGCCGAACGGACGTACGCGGTCTGGCCGGACCTGGAGAGCCTGATGCGCACGCACGGTGTGCCTCAGTTCACCGTCGACGCGCACCGGGCGGTGCGTAACTTCGACGTGTTCGGCATCTCCTTCTCCACCGAGCTGGGCTACACCAACATGCTCACCGCGATCGATCTGGCCGGCATCCCGATGCTGGCCGCCGACCGCACCGACGCCGACCCGGTGATCGTGGCCGGCGGGCACGCCGCGTTCAACCCGGAGCCGATCGCCGACTTCATCGACGCCGCGGTGCTCGGCGACGGCGAGGAAGCGGTCCTGGAGATCACCGCGATCGTCCGGGAGTGGAAGGCCGAGGGCTCCCCGGGCGGCCGCGACGAGCTGCTGCTGCGGCTGGCCCGCACCGAGAGCGTCTACGTGCCGCGGTTCTACGACGTCGACTACCTGCCGGACGGGCGGATCCAACGGGTCGTGCCGAACCGGGCGGACGTGCCGTTCCGGGTGCACAAGCGCACGACCATGGACCTGGACGCCTGGCCGTACCCGAAGAAGCCTCTCGTCCCGCTCGCCGAGACGGTCCACGAGCGGTACGCGGTGGAGATTTTCCGGGGCTGCACCCGGGGTTGTCGGTTCTGCCAGGCCGGCATGATCACCCGTCCGGTGCGGGAGCGGTCGATCACCACGGTCGGGCAGATGGTCCGCGAGGGCCTGGAGTTCTCCGGCTTCTCCGAGGTGGGCCTGCTGTCACTCTCCTCGGCGGACCACTCCGAGATCGGTGACATGTGCTCGGGCCTCGCCCAGCAGTACGAGGGCACCAACGTTTCGCTGTCGCTGCCGTCGACCCGGGTGGACGCCTTCAACATCGACCTCGCGCAGGAGCTGTCCCGTAACGGGCGGCGCACCGGCCTGACCTTCGCCCCGGAGGGCGGGTCGGAACGGATCCGCAAGGTCATCAACAAGATGGTGTCGAAGGAAGACCTGATCCGCACCGTCGTCACCGCGTACAGCAACGGCTGGCGGCAGGTGAAGCTCTACTTCATGTGCGGCCTGCCCACCGAGACCGACGAGGACGTCCTCGAGATCGCCGACATGGCGCACGAGGTGATCAAGGCCGGTCGGGCCGCCACCGGCTCCAAGGACATCCGCTGCACGGTCTCCATCGGCGGGTTCGTGCCGAAGCCGCACACCCCGTTCCAGTGGGCCGCCATGGAGCGTCCGGAGGTCATCGACCACCGACTCAGGATCCTCAAGCAGGCGATCAACTCGGACCGTTCGCTGGGCCGGGCCATTGGCTACCGCTACCACGATGGCGAGCCGTCGCTGATCGAAGGGCTGCTCTCCCGGGGTGACCGCCGGGTCGGTTCGGTGATCCGGAAGGTATGGGAGAACGGCGGCCGGTTCGACGGGTGGAGCGAGCACTTCTCGTACCAGCGCTGGGTGGATGCGGCGGCCGAGACGCTGCCCGCGTTCGGGGTGGACCTCGACTGGTACACCACCCGTCAGCGCGACGAGCTGGAAGTCCTGCCGTGGGACCACCTCGACTCGGGCCTGGACAAGGACTGGCTCTGGCAGGACTGGCAGGACTCGGTCACCGAGTTCGAGCAGGACGACTGCCGGTGGACGCCCTGCTTCGACTGCGGCGTCTGCCCATCGATGGACACCGAGATCCAGATCGGCCCCACCGGCAAGAAGCTGCTGCCGCTCACCCCGCTGGGCGGCAACGGCATGAAGGTTCCGGCGGCGAAACCCTCCGCCTGACCGCTCGCCTTCGGGCAGCGCCGGGTGGTGCACCACCACCCTCCACATCCGACATGTCGCCCAACGGGTCCGCGTCTCGCGGACCCGTTGGCGCTGTTCGGGCTTCGCCGCGCGCTACCGCCGTCGCAGCGACCTTCCCCGAGATCGACAGCTATCTGTACCGCCTGGTGGTGGCTGGGGCTGCCCCGACTAGGTCAGACTCGATACGCTGCGTCTGACATGGACCGACCCGGCGGGTCGGGAACGGGGGAGGAAGCGCATGGGTGACATCCCGCCGCCGAACATCGGCGATCTGCACGTCAGCGTCGAGGACCTGGACGCCGCCGCGGCGTACGTCGAGCGGCTGAAGCAGTACGTCGAGGACACCCTCAGCTATGAGATGGAGCGCATCAAGGAGCGGATGAAGGGCGACAGCAACAACGCCCAGGCCGTCCCGACCGGCACCCCCTTCGGTGCGTACGAGGACGCCCGCATGCAGTGGCGGGCCCTGGAAGGGTCCACGGTCAACATGGAGGCGCACCTCACGACGCTCTCGCAGAAGCTCGCCGCTCTGAAGGAGGGCACCGAGGAGATCGCCAAGGCGTTCCGCGACGCCGAGGCGCGTAACGCCGCCAACGGCAAGGAGATCGAGCGACTGCTGGAGTCGGCGGCTCCGCCGCCCACTGCCGGCGGCGCGCCCACCTACCCGTACA
Source organism: Micromonospora sp. NBC_01638 (assembly GCF_045209745.1). Classification (NCBI taxonomy): domain Bacteria; kingdom Bacillati; phylum Actinomycetota; class Actinomycetes; order Micromonosporales; family Micromonosporaceae; genus Micromonospora; species Micromonospora sp. NBC_01638. The sequence continues at coordinate 907,156 of NZ_CP109273.1, read as the reverse complement.
CGGCCTGAGGGGGACGTCATGGCTGAAGGAACCTGGGAGCGGTGCGTCCGCGAGGTGACGCTCTCCGCAGACCCGGAGACGGTCGGATCGGTCGGGATGGGGTGGGGCAATCTCTCCTCCGGCCTGCAGCAGTTGCGCGACGCGCTCGTCGGCCGATCGTTCGTCGGTCCAATCGCGACGGGTCAGGACCGCCCGCACGTCGGCGGTCTGCCCGGGATGCTCGCCGGTTGGAAGGGCAGCGGTGGTGACGCGTACCGCGAGCACCTGGGCAAGATCGGCAAGCAGATCGAGGATCTGATCACCGACGCGAGCAACGTCAGCGGGGCGTTGACGCGGATCGAGGGCGACATCCGCAAGTCGGTCTCCACGATCCCGATCCCGCTGATGGACGACTTCGGCTTCAACGAGTGGAGCCTGCCCAACGGCACCGAGCTCGACGATGCCCGTGACGGCGAGAGCTCGTCGGGGTTCCTCGCCGCGCTGCGCCAGGACTACCAGAGCAACCCCGCTTCGTACGCCGACGGCGCGTTCCGTGACAAGGCCGACGACCTGGAAGCGACCATGAAGGTCGACGGCCAGGCCAGCGACCACAAGCGGGGCGGCTGGTGGGACACCAAGGCCCACCTGGACAACTGGTACCGGGACAACCAGCAGGCCGCGAACACGGCGATGGCGCCGCTGCCCCAGGCGGTGTATAGCGAGCGCCCCAAGCTGACCGTGGTCGCGCCGGATGGAAGTAGCGACACGGACAACATTCGTCGCGACCCCCGGATTCCGCCTTCGGGGCGGCCCGACATTGGTGGTGGCGGGGGATTCGACGGGAAGCCCGACATCGGTGGTGGCCCCACGATCGGCAGCAGGCCACCGAGCATCGGCGACACGGGCGGTCCCACGTCATCCACCGTCGGCCCGTTCTCCCCGCCCTCCTCCAGCCAGTTTGGCGATGGGTCACCGCCCGGCGGCTCCGGCCAGCTCACGACCCCACCGACCGGTTCGGGGTACCCCGGCTACCCGGATGGCGACGACGGCTACACCAGCGGGCTGGCTGGCGCCAGCCCGAGCGGCGTCGGTGGCTTGGGCGGTGGCATCGGCGGCGGCGGAGTCGGTAGCGCCGGTCTCGGTGGCGCCGGCGGTGGTTTCGGGGGCGGCCCCGGTGTTGGCGCGGCCGGGGGAATCGGCGCCGGCGGTGGCCTGGGCGCAGGCGCAGGCGCAGGCGCCGGGATCGGCGTGGGTGGCATCCCCGGCATGGTGGGCGGCGGCAACGGAAAAATGCCGCCGATGACGAGCGCGGCGAACGCGTTGCGCACCGCCGCGGGCGGTGGTGCCGGATTGGCGGGCGGCGCGCGTGGCGGTGCCGGTGTCGGCGGCGCTGGGATGATGGGCGGCGGCATGGGCGGCGCGGGCGGTGCCGGGCAGGGCGGCAGCACCGGCTCCGAGCACTCGTCGTGGTTGACTGAGGACGACGATCCGTGGGGCCCCGGTGACGGGGCGTCCCCGGGCATCCTTCGATGAGGACGGACGGATGAGGGTGAACGTCGGAACGCTCCGGCCGTTAGTTGCCTGCCTGCTGGCGGGGTTCCTGGTGGTGGGGACCGCCCAACCGGCGGCCGCCGCGCCCCGGCGGGCCGAGCAGTGGTATCTCGACGAACTCCGGATCGACCAGGCCCACAAGATCTCGACTGGGCAGGGCGTTGTCGTGGGCGTGCTCGACAGTGGCGTCGAGGCCACCCATCCGGACCTGCGGGGTCAGGTGCTGCCCGGTGGCCGCAGCTACGGCGCCTCCGGAGACGGCCGGGCCGACGAGGACGGGCACGGCACGCACATGGCCGGCATCATCGCGGCGACGAACGCCAGCCGCGACGGTGTGGACGGCGTTGCTCCCGGCGCGAAGATCCTGCCCATCAAGTTGCGCAAGGGCACCGGGACCAACAGTGACGCGGCGGTGGCCCTCGGCATCCGGATGGCCGTCGACGGCGGCGCCAAGGTGATCAACATGTCCTTTGGTGGCCCGGGTCTGGTCAATCCTGGGGAGGAGAGCGCGATCAAGTACGCGTTGGACCATGACGTCGTGGTGGTCGCCGCGGCCGGCAACACCGCCAAGGGCAGCAAGGTTGTGGACAACCCTGCCAACACCCCGGGTGTGATCGCGGTGACCGGGACGACCCGAGGCGGCACGTTCTGGTCCGGCTCCGTCCAGGGGCCGGAGGCGGTGGTCGCCGCTCCGGGCGACGGCATCTACAACGTCGCCAACGAGCGGGGTTACGGCTGGGGCGACGGAACCTCCGACTCCACCGCGATCGTCTCCGGTCTCGCCGCGTTGATCCGGGCAAAATACCCGGACCTCGACGCGCCCAACGTGATCAACCGGATCATCCGGACCTCCCGGGATGCTGGGCCATCCGGGCGAGACCCGCAGTACGGCTTCGGTGTGATCGACCCGGTGGCCGCGCTGACCGCGGACGTACCGCCGGTCACCGCCAACCCGCTGCTCGATCCGGTCGCGGCGACCGACCCGGGCCCCGCTCGCACCGGGGGTGTGGACGAGGAGTTCGACGTCACCCAGCACGGCGACCGCGGTGGCCCCAGCGACCAGCAGGTCATGGTGGTGGTCATCGGTGTCGCCGTGGTGCTGGTGCTGCTGCTGGGGCTGGCGGTGTTCCTCGTCTGGAACCGACGTCGGTACCGGCGTGAGGCGGCCCTGGCGGCTGACGCACCGGACGAACTGCTCGACCAGATGTCCCCCGGCGCGTACCCGTCGCCGGGCGCGGGTTACGCCCCGCCGCCCGGCTACCCGCCACCGCCCGGTTACGACCCGCCCTCCGGGTACGCCCCGCCGCAGGGGTACGGCCCGCCTGGCGGGGTGCCGCCCGCCTCGCCTAGGGAGCGGTAACCGGTCCTGATCGTGGTGGCCGGCCGGTGACCTCCGCGTCACCGGCCGGCCATCGGCCCTTTCCGGCGGGTGGTCACGACCCTGCCGACCGATTTGAACCGGTCTGCCGGGGCGATTCGACCGCCCCCGGTCGCGTACCGTCACGAGCCCTGCGTCAGGATGGGCGGACACGCAGGTCCACCCGAGGAGCCCACGATCGCCAAAAAGCCTCAACCCGAGGGCGGCCAGGCACCGGTCGTCCAGCGCGTCCGCATCCGGTACGCCAAGCGCGGGCCGCTGCGGTTCACCTCGCACCGGGACTTCGCCCGGGCGTTCGAGCGCGCGCTACGCCGGGCCGCTGTGCCGATCGCCTTCTCCCAGGGCTTCCACCCGCACCCGAAGATCTCCTACGCCAGCGCCGCGCCCACCGGAGTGGCAAGTGAGGCGGAGTACCTGGAGATCGGCCTCCAGGCGGCGGTCGACCCGGAGGCGCTGCGCGCCGCCTTGGACGCCGCGCTCTCGCCGGGACTGGACGTCTTGGACGCCGTGATCGCCGAGGGGGGCAACCTCCCGGACCGGATCGAGGCGTCGCTCTGGCACATCGAGTTGCCCGAGGTCGACACGGCGGTGCTGCGCGCCGCGGTGGACGCGTTCGTCGCTGCCGAGGAGGTGCTGGTCGAGCGGATGACCAAGCAGGGCCGACGCACGTTCGACGCCCGCGCGGCGGTGGTGTCCATCGATGTCCTCGCGCCAACGCCGACGCCTTCCGGGGCACCGGCCGTACCGTGTGCGATACTCAAACTGGTCGTGCGGCAGGTCACCCCGTCCGTACGGCCCGATGACGTCCTTTCCGGCCTCCGCGTGGTGGCCGGCCTGGAGCCGCCGGTTTCGCCGAGGGTGACCCGGCTGGCTCAGGGCACGTTGACCGCGCAGGGTGCGATCGTGGATCCGTTGGATGCGGACCGCGACGGGGCAGCCATCGTTGGGCACTGACCGACGGTCGGTGTTCTGGCAGGCAGACTTCGGCGGTCGCGCACCACGCGCGCCCGGCGGAAACACTTTTGCGGCGACCCTGCGTGGCAGCGCTCACCCGCGCCCGGGCTAGCCAGAACTGGAGAACGCCCATGCTCGAGAACGAGCCCGAGGGCGGCGAGCGGACCGGTTCACAGCCGGCCAGCGAGACCGCCGACCAGAGCGCCACGGCCGACGGCGCAGCCGTCGCCCCCCCCACCACGGCCGTTGGTTCGGCCTCGGTGGAACCAGCCGGCGCGGAAAGCGCTGCCGGCACGGAGGGCGCCGAGCCCGCCGCCCCCGTGCGGCGCACCCGGGCGACCCGGCGTCGAGCCGCCCCGCTCAACAAGCCCGAGCAGACCGACGCGCCGATCGAGGCGCCCACCGGCGCGGCCGGCAGTGCCGAGTCGCCGCAGGCGGAGGTCTTCGCCCCGGTCTCCGGCGACCTGGACGTCGCCCCGAAGACCCCACGGCGCCGTCGCAAGGCCACCGCCGTCGAGACGGCCGCCGAGGAACCGCTTGTCGCGGACGCCGCGGAGGCGGCCTCGGCCGAGGTGGTTCCGCCGGTCAAGGTGACCCGTACCCGGCGCAAGAAGGCCACCCCCGCTGCCGTCGAGGAGCCGCCCGCCACCGAGGAGCCGCCCGCCACCGAAGAGGCGTCCGCGGTCGAGGAGCCGGTGGAGCCGGTCGTCGACGACGAGCCGGCGGAGTCCGACCTGCGCGAGGCCGAGGCCGAGTTGAACGACACGGCGGCCAACCCGAGCGCGACCGCTGCCGAGCCGGCCTGGACCAGTGGCCCGCGCGGTGAGGTGTCACCGGGTGTGGCCATTTCCGGTGTGACCGATGAGCCGAACGAGCCGGCCGAGGTCGAGCCGGAGCAGCCGCGTACCCGTCGACGGCGTGCCGCGCTCTCCGCGCCCACCGTGCTGTTCATGGCGCCCCAGCCGGACGCCGTTCCGGTGACCCGACCGGTGACCCGACCGGTGGAGCCCGCGCCGGTGGCCGAGGAGCCGGTCGTCGAGGAAGCCGCCGAGCCGTCCCGCCGCCGGCGGCGTGGTCGCCGCGAGGTCGAGCCGGTGGAGCCGATCGAGGCGATCGAGGCTGAAGAAGAGCCGACCGAGGAGGCCGACGAGGTCACCGAGGCGGATGAGGACGACGAGGACAGCGCCGCCGCGCGTCGCCGCCGCCGGCGTGGTCGCCGGGGCCGGGGCCGGGGCAAGGGCGGGGCCGACGACGCCGAGGACGAGGAGTCCGACGAGGCGGCGCAGGCCGATGAGGAAGAGATCGTCGAGGTCGAGGCCGAGGGTGACGAGGACGAGGAGGTCGAGGGCGGAGACGGCCTGACCCGTCGTCGCCGTCGTCGTCGTCGCCGAGGCGTCGGCGACACGGAGAGTGCCGTCGACGACGGCATACCGACCGTGGTGAAGATCCGCGAGCCGCGTCGGACCGTCGACGAGGTGCAGGGCGTGTCCGGCTCGACCCGGCTGGAGGCCAAGCGCCAGCGTCGCCGGGACGGCCGGGAGCAGCGGCGTACCCGGCCGCCGATCCTCAGCGAGTCGGAGTTCCTGGCACGCCGGGAGGCGGTCGACCGCGTGATGGCGGTCCGCCAGCGCGGTGACCGCACCCAGATCGCCGTCCTGGAGGACGGCGTGCTGGTCGAGCACTACGTCACCCGCAACTCCTCCGGCACGATGGCCGGCAACGTGTACCTGGGCAAGGTGCAGAACGTGCTGCCGAGCATGGAGGCGGCGTTCGTCGACGTCGGCCGGGGCCGCAACGCGGTGCTGTACGCCGGTGAGGTCAACTGGGACACCTCCGGCCTGGAAGGGCGGGCCCGCTCGATCGAGCAGGCGCTGCGCTCCGGCGACTCGGTGCTGGTCCAGGTCACCAAGGACCCGATCGGGCACAAGGGCGCTCGGCTGACCAGCCACATCGCGCTCTCCGGCCGGCACCTGGTCTACGTGCCCAACGGCAACGCCTCCGGGATCAGCCGGAAGCTGCCGGACAACGAGCGCAAGCGGCTGCGGGACGTGCTCAAGAAGCTGGTCCCGGATGGCGCGGGCGTGATCGTCCGTACGGCTGCCGAGGGTGCCACCGAGGACGAGTTGGCCCGCGACGTCAAGCGTCTCCAGGCGCAGTGGGAGGACATCCAGGCCAAGGCCGCCGAGGGCGGCTCTCCGGTGCTGCTCTACGGGGAGCCCGACCTGGTCATCCGGGTGGTCCGGGACCTGTTCAACGAGGACTTCCGCGAGCTGGTGATCGAGGGCGAGCAGTCGTACGACATAGTCGAGTCGTACCTGTCGCACGTCTCCCCGGATCTGGTCGACCGGGTGCGCCGGCACGTCGGCACGAGCGACGTCTTCGCGGAATACCGGATCGACGAGCAGATCATCAAGGGCCTGGACCGCAAGGTCTTCCTGCCCTCGGGTGGCTCGTTGGTGATCGACCGTACCGAGGCGATGACGGTCGTCGACGTCAACACCGGCAAGTACACCGGCTCCGGGGGCAACCTTGAGGAGACCGTCACCCGCAACAACCTGGAGGCGGCGGAGGAGATCGTCCGTCAGCTCCGGCTACGCGACATCGGCGGCATCGTGGTGATCGACTTCATCGACATGGTGCTGGAGTCGAACCGTGACCTGGTGCTGCGCCGCCTCACCGAGTGCCTGGGCCGGGACCGCACCAAGCACCAGGTCACCGAGATCACCTCGCTCGGGCTGGTGCAGATGACCCGTAAGCGGATCGGTGCGGGCCTGCTGGAGGCGTTCAGCGAGACCTGCGAGTGCTGCAAGGGCCGGGGCGTCATCATGCACACCGAGCCGGTGTCGGAGAAGCCGCGCCCTGCCGGTGTGGGGGAGAAGGTCAAGGCGGTCGCCTCGTCGGTGGCCGCCGCTCCGGCCGCCGAGCAGCAGGGCACCGCGTCGTCGCGCCGCCGGGCGCGCAAGAACGCCCCGGCCGAGCGGACCGTGGTCGAGGTTGTCGACACCGACACCGACACCAGCGTCGAACCGGACGCCGACTACCAGGACACCATGGGTTACGACCTGTCCCGCTACGAGTCGGACACCGCCGCCGCGCCGGCGATCTCCGACAGTCAGCAGGGAGAGTCGGCTCGGCTGGCCGCGGCGGACGATCCGGACGCGCTCGCCGACGGTGACGGCGACGAAGAGGCCACCGAGGGTGGCGCCGGCCGTCGCCGTTCCCGCCGGGGCGGCACCCGTAGGCGGACGCGCCCCTGACCGCCTGACCGGCCAAGTGTTTGACGAGGTCCCTTCCCCGGCAAAAGTGACGGGGGAGGGACCTCGTCGTTCCGGCCACCCGGTCCAGGATCGGCCGTCCCGGATCAGGAGAAGAAGATGCGTCGTCTGCTCGCCGTCACCGCGCTGGTCACCGTGCTCGCCGGCCTGGCCGGCTGCTCCACCGACCGGCCCGAGGGTGTTGGTCCGGGTCCGACCGGCGTGACCACCGGGGGCTCCGGCCCGGCGGCCGGTGACATGTCCTCCGGGCCGAGCGGTATGCCGGCCAGTGGTGGTGTGGCGGGCGGCGACGCCACGCAGGTGTGCACCGACGCCCAGCAGGCCAGCACCACTGCCGTCCGGACGTATGTGGCGGAGCTGGGCCAGATGATCGCAGCGGTGGGCGCCGGGGACAGCAGCGCGGCCGAGGCTGCCCGTGGGCGGGCCGAGGCGGCGCTGGCCGGCTGGCGGACCAGGCTGCGGGAGCAGTCGGAGCGGGCCACCGATCCGCAGCTCAAGACCCTGCTCACCGACCTCGGCACCGAGGTGTCCGCGCTCGGTGCCGACGTCGAGTCGATCGACGAGACCGAGCTCGACCGGCTCCAGCAGCGCCTCGACCAGCTCTGCGGGCGCTGATCAGGGCGGGCCGGTTTGAGGTCCGGGCCAGCAATGGCGTACTCTTGCCTGCGGCGCACTTTTGGTGTGCCGAGTTCCCGTGTGCCCGCGCCGCCGTGCACTGCTACCCGGCGAGCCGCTGCGGGGACGACCGCCAGCAGCCTCAACGACAGGGAGTCCGCCTCCGATGTACGCGATCGTCAAGACCGGCGGCAAGCAGTACAAGGTCGCCGAGGGCGACGTGATCGAGGTCGAGAAGCTCACCGGTGCCCCCGGTGACGCGGTGAAGCTCACCGCGGTGCTCCTCGTCGACGGTGACGACCTGGTGACCGACGCGGCAAAGCTTGCCGAGGTCGCGGTGTCCGGCGAAATCGCCGCGCACACCAAGGGCCCGAAGATCCGGATCCACAAGTTCAAGAACAAGACTGGCTACCACAAGCGCCAGGGTCACCGCCAGCCGTTGACCCAGGTCAAGGTGACCGGCATCTCGAGCGGGAAGTAGGTCGTCCTCCAATGGCTCACAAAAAGGGTGCGTCCAGCTCGCGTAACGGTCGTGACTCCGCGGCCCAGCGACTCGGCGTGAAGCGCTTCGGTGGTCAGGTTGTCAGCGCCGGTGAGATCATCATCCGGCAGCGTGGCACCAAGTTCCACCCCGGTGACCTGGTCGGCCGTGGCGGCGACGACACGCTGTTCGCGCTGTCCGCCGGTGCGGTCCTGTTCGGCACCAAGCGCGGTCGCAAGACCGTCAGCATCGTTCCGCAGCAGTAGCTCTCGGGCTAAGCGGGCCGCGGACCTCCGGGTCCCGGCCCGCTTAGTTTTTTTCGAAGTGCGGGGTCGGACCTCGCTGGAAGGATTGACGCCGTGGCAACGTTCGTTGACCGGGTCGTTCTGCATCTGCAGTCCGGCGATGGCGGGCACGGTTGTGTCTCGATCCACCGCGAGAAGTTCAAGCCCTTCGGTGGACCGGACGGCGGCAACGGTGGGCACGGCGGCAGCGTGACCCTGGTGGTCGACCCGCAGGTGACCACGCTGCTCGACTTCCACTTCCGCCCGCACATCAAGGCCGACAACGGCAAGGGTGGCGCGGGGTCGAACCGGGACGGGGCCAAAGGTCACGACCTGGTGCTCAAGGTGCCCAACGGCACCGTGGTGCAGACCGTCGACGGCACGGTGCTGGCCGACCTGGTCGGCGACGGCACCACCTTCGAGGTGGCCCGCGGCGGGCGCGGCGGGCGGGGCAACGCCTCGCTGGCCAACGCCAAGCGCAAGGCGCCCGGCTTCGCCGAGTTGGGTGAGCCCGGCGACCAACTGGATGTGGTGCTGGAGCTGAAGAGCGTCGCCGACGTGGGCCTGGTGGGTTTCCCCTCGGCCGGCAAGTCGTCGCTGATCTCGGTGATCTCCGCCGCGAAGCCGAAGATCGCGGACTACCCGTTCACCACCCTGGTGCCCAACCTCGGCGTGGTGCGGATGGACAACCACACCTTCACCGTCGCCGACGTGCCGGGCCTGATCCCCGGGGCGGCCACCGGCAAGGGGCTGGGCCTGGAGTTCCTGCGGCACATCGAGCGCTGCGCCGTGCTGGTGCACGTCATCGACTCCGCGACCCTGGAGCCCGGCCGTGACCCGGTCGCCGACATCGAGACGATCGAGGCCGAGCTCGCCGAGTACGGCGCCGGGCTCTCCGAGCGGCCCCGGCTGGTGGCCGTGAACAAGGTCGACGTGCCGGACGGCCGGGACCTCGCCGAGATCGTGCGCCCCGACCTGGAGGAGCGCGGCTACCGGGTGTTCGAGGTCTCCGCGGCCACCCGGGAAGGGCTCAAGGAGCTGACCTACGCGATGGCCGAGTTGGTCGAGGCCGAGCGCAAGGCCGCGCCGCCCGCCGAGCCGGCCCGGATCGTGATCCGTCCGGTGGCCGTGGACGACGCCGGCTTCACCATCACGGCCGAGGCGGACGGCTCGTTCACCGTTCGCGGTGTCCGGCCGGAGCGCTGGGTCAAGCAGACCAACTTCGACAACGACGAGGCGGTCGGCTACCTGGCCGACCGGCTGGCCCGGCTCGGGGTGGAGGACAAGCTGGCCAAGGCCGGCGCGCAGCCCGGTGACCTGGTCCGGATCGGTGTACGCGAGTTCGACTGGCAGCCGACGCTCTACGCCGGCGCGGACTTCGTACCCGGCAACCGGGGCACCGACGTCCGCTTGGAGGAGAAGTCGAACCGGGCCTCTGCGGCGGACCGGCTCGCTGCCCGGAAGGCCCGCCGGGTGCGTTCGGCGGACGAGGTGGGTGCGGACGCGTCCGACGACCCCGACGAGTTCGACGAGTTCGACGACGAGGACGACGCCGAGTAGTCCGTTGCGCTCCGTGATCGGGTTGATTTCCGGAAACCTCCGCGAAATCCACCCGTCCTAGCGTGGGGTGATGCTGATCGAGTCGCGGCCTGCCATCGATCCAGAGATCGCCGCCCTTCTCATCGCGCAGCAGCGTGAGCTGCGCGAGGCCGATGGCGGGTTGGATGGGCAGGTCTTCGTCCCCCATGACGACGTCCGCTACCTGGCGGTGGTGGTGAACGGTCGGGCGGTCGCCTGCGGTGGGCTCCAGTCGATCGATGCCGAGACCGGCGAGGTCAAGCGGATGTACGTCCGGCCGGCGTACCGGGGGCGGGGGATCGCCCGTCAGCTGCTGGCCGCGCTGGAGGAGTGTGCGTTCGGGCAGGGACACTCGATGGTCTGCCTGGAGACCGGCACCTACCTGCCGGCCGCGATCGCGCTGTACACGTCGTGTGGCTACGGCCGGATTCCGGTCTACGGCGAGTACGTGGGCAACCCGTACAGCGTGTGTTTCGCCAAGCGGCTGCCGGTCGCGGCCTGACGGCCGCGCCGCACCCGGCGCTGCCGACGCTCAAACGCCGGTGCTGGCGTGCGAGACGGTGACCGGCTTCGACTCCGGTGAGGCGTGCTGGCGCAGGACGATGCTCAGCAGGACCAGCGCGCCGACCGCCAGGAACTCGCTCTGCCAGTTCTGCATGGACTGGAACCAGAAGTCGCTGGTACCGAGGAAGTCCCACACCCCGATCGGCGGTGCCCCGCTCTGCAATGCCTGCTCGTGGTTGTACGCGGCGGTGCCGCCGAGCAGGTGGCCGACGAACGAGCCGGCGAAGATCAGCAGCAGCGCGATGGAGAGGCTGTTGCGGAAGATGGCCAGCGGCAGGCCACCGGCGCGCACCGGCCAGGGCGACTGCGGGGTGGCCCGGCGCTCGTCGTCCTCCGGCCGGTCGGTCTCGTCCAACGGCTTCGACTCGGCCGAACCCCGCTGCACCAGGTACGCGGTGAGCAGCACGTACCCGCCCATCTGGAGGAATTCCGACTCCCAGTTCTCGAAGACCGCCTCGGCGAAGTGCCCGGTGGTCAGGTACGCCGGCCAGCTCAGCGGCGCGGCACCGAACTCGGTCAGTTCCTCGTTGTGTGTCTGCCAGCCGAAGACGCTCTGCAGCACCAGGAAGACCAGGAACGTGCTGAACATGGCGACGGCCAGCGCGTTGTGGCGTAGCCAACGAGGCATCTCGTCCTCCTTCGTGGATCACACCTCATACCCAACTCGGCGTGGCCGCCAAACCGACGAACCGCCAGGTCAGCGCCGGTCGGCGGGATTGTCCAGGCGCCCGCCGGTGCCCACCTGGTTCGACAGCAGCAGCCCGAGCGCGATCATCCCGAAGCCGAGCGCCAGGTGCAGCCAGTTGTCGGCGTCGTTGACCGGCAGGATGTTCGCCCGGCCCTCCGGGTCGATGGCCTCGATCGCCAGGCCGTACAGCCAGAGGGCGAGGTAGATCGCGCCGCCGCCGGCCAGGAAGAGCCGGGCGCCGGCGACGCTGCGGGACAGCACCAGGCCAGCCAGCCCGAACAGCAGGTGCACCGCGTTGTGCAGGATCGACACCTGGAACAGCCCGAGCAGCCGGGCGCCCGAGTGATGCCCGGCGAACCTCAGCTCGCCGTAGTCGGTGGTGATGCCGGGAATGAAGCCGAGGACACCGATCAGCAGGAAGGCCCCGGCCACGACCAACGCGACCAACTGGACCCGGGGTCGCGGGCCGGACGGTCGGCCACCTCGCGCGCCTCGTGCCATCGCTGCCCCCTCCGTGGATCTGCCAGCCCTCGCGAACCTCACTGTCCGCAGCGGCGACGTGACGCAGCCCGACGATCCTCCATTTTGAAGTTCATCCGGCCGGCCGCGCAGAGAAATGCACGAAGAGGTATGGAAGCCAAAACGCAGGGTAGGTGAATGGTCAGCGGCTGCGGCAGCGCAACCGCATCCCCCCAGCACAACCGCGACGACTTTCTGAGCGGAAGGGAACCCCATGTCTTACGATCTTTCATCTACGTCTTCCACGTACGGGCAGGAGTCGACCAACGGCGGTGGCGTTCGCGACCAGGCCCGTCAGGTCGGATCCGAGGCCGCACAGGCTGGCGGTGCGGTCGCCCAGACCGCCAAGGAGCAGGGCACCGAGGTCGGCCGTGAGGCAGCCCGGCAGGCCCGCAACCTGTACGGCGAGGCCCGCACCCAGCTCGCCAGCCAGACCGGTGAGCAGCAGCGCCGGGCCGCCGGTGGGCTGCGTTCGCTGGCCGACGAGATGCGCTCGATGGCCGAGCAGGGTGGCCAGGCCGGTCCGGTGAGCGAGCTGGCCCGCCAAGCCGCCGACCGGGTGCACGGCGTCGCTGGCTGGCTTGAGGAGCGCGAGCCCGGCGACCTGCTCACCGAGGTACGCGACTACGCGCGGCGCAACCCGGGCACCTTCCTGGTCGGCGCGGCGGTTCTCGGCGTGCTGGCTGGCCGGCTGACCCGGAGCATCTCCGCCGCTGGCGACGACTCCGGCAACGGATCCTCGGCCTACCGGGGCGCTGGCGCGTACGACCCGGAGCGGACGGCCGTGATCCCGACGCCGCCGGTGCCCCGCACGGTGCCGGACGCCGTCGGACCGGGCGGCTACCTGGACCCGACCCCCGGCACGCACACCGAGCCGGCGCCCGGTGGCTACGCCGACCCCATCCGGGGCGACTACCCGGAGCACTCCGGCACCGGGCAGCCGCTCCCGCCGGTGAACCAGACCGACCCGTTGCCGGGCGTGCCGTCCAGTGGCAGCACCCGCCCGTGAGCCATCGAGTCATCCGAAGGGAGGCGACGGCATGAGCATGCCGACGCAGGGGTCCGGCCTGGACTCCGATCACCACCCCACCGCGGGTGCACCGCACACCGCGGCGGAGGTCAAGGGCAGCTCCATCGGTGCGCTGATGGGCCAGGTGACCAGTGACCTGTCGACGCTGATGCGTCAGGAGGTCGAGCTGGCCAAGGCCGAGATCCGCCAGGAGGGCAAGAAGGCCGGTAAGGCCGCCGGGCTCTTCGGCGGCGCCGGCTTCGGCGGCTACATGGTGGCGCTGTTCGTGTCCATCGCCGTGTGGCAGTTCCTGGACAACGTCATGGACTCCGGCCTGGCCGCGCTGATCGTGGCCGTGATCTGGGCCGTGGTCGCCGAGGTCCTCTACTCCATGGCCAAGAAGAACGCCCAGCACGTACGCGGGCTCAGGCAGACCAACGAGAGCGTGCAGCGGATCCCCGACGCGCTCAAGCCGCACCCGGAGGGAGTCACCCGATGAGGACCGATCCCGATCAGATCCGCCGGGAGATCGAAGCCACCCGTAACAGCCTCAGCTCTGATGTGGACGCGTTGGCGTACAAGGTCAGCCCCAGCCGCGTCGTCGACGACCGTAAGCAGCGGGCCCGTTCCGCTCTGCAGAATGTGAGGGACAAGGTCATGGGAACCGCGTCCGACCTCGGCCACGGCACCGGCCAGGCCGCCCACTCGGTGGGCGACCGCGCCTCGTCGGCGGCCTCCAGCGTCAGCGACGCCGCCCACAGCGCGCCGCGGGTGATCCGGCAGAAGTCCCAGGGCAATCCTCTCGCCGCCGGTCTGATCGCGTTCGGCGTGGGCTGGCTGGCCTCGTCGCTGATCCCGGCCTCCCGCCGTGAGCAGCAGGCCGCGACCGAGCTCAAGGAGCGGGTCAGCGAGCACAGCGGTGCGGTGAAGGAGAAGCTGGGCGAGGTGGCCAGCGAGCTCAAGGACGAGCTGCGCGAGCCGGTTCAGCACGCCACCGAGTCGGTGAAGTCCACCGCTCAGGACGCCGTGCACGCCGTCAGGGACGACACGAAGTCGGCGGCGCAGGACGTCAAGGGCCAGGCCCAGCAGGCCCGGCACCAGGTCAACCCCTGACCCCACCCCATGGCGCTGCAATCGCGACAGCTCGCGGCCCGCGCAGGTGCGGGCGGTCACCGCCGGCCGCTGCGGATACCCCCGGCACCGCCGCTGAATCCTCGCGCCGGCTGGCCCCTCCCAGGGGCGGCGGAACCTGGTTTGCTGCTGGTGGGGCAACCACGGGGAGGGCGGATGCGCGACAACAGATCACCGTTCTGGCGGCAACGGCGAGCCGTCGGCGCGCTGGGAGGAGACCGCGACGCGCGGTCACTGATCGGGCCGCCAGGGCGGCCCACCCGGCCGCACCGGTTCTTCACCGTGCACCTGGGCTTCACCGCGCCCGACGCGGCCGACGCCCGCGAGCTGGCAGTGGGGTACGCGGAGGCGCTGAACCTGCTCCGCCCGGAGGTGGCGCTCGGCGCGGCGGCCCTGTCGCCGGCCGACGCCTGGCACCGGGCCGAGCGGCTGTTCTGCGGGGCGGTCGGCCCGGACGGCGAGCGCTGCGTCGATGTGGCCGACCACCCCGGCTTCCACCACGCCCCGGGTCCCGGTGGCCTCGGCTGGGGCGACGGCGACGGCCCCGGTCATGGTTGACCGCCAGCCGGCCGGGCGCAGCTCTGGCGGTTGCGCCCGCGTTGCCGTGCTGGTGTCCCGACAACGGGCACCGGCACGGCAACGGACACCGGCGAGCCGGAGGGCACGATCAGTCCAGGTCAAACTCGCCGTCCTGCGCGCCGGCCACGAACGCGTCCCACTCGGCCTGGGTGAAGACCAGCACCGGTCCCTCCGGCTCGGCCGAGTTGCGCATCCCGATCAGATCGTCGACGAAGGCGACCTCAACGGCACTGTCGGAGGTGTCCCCCTCGGCCCGCTGCCAGACCGCCCGAGAGAGGTCGAAGTCGCCCTTGGGGTGCTGCGTCATGGTTCTTTCCTCCAGTGCCGAGGGTCGTGTGGTGACCGGGTGCCGATCCCCATCGGGCAGGATAAGCGGATGCCGAGCCTGACCCGTGTAGAGGCGACCGCGCGTGGCGCGGCGATTACTGTCGAGTCCTATCAGGTGGACCTTGACCTGACCGGCAGCGCGGAGCTGTTCCGCTCCCGCGTCGAGATCCGGTTCCGGGCGACCCCCGGCGCCGCGACCTTCGCCGAGGTCAAGCCCGCCAAACTGCTGGGTGTACGCCTCAACGACCGCGACCTCGACCCCGACCTGCTGGCCGACAACCGGCTGCCGCTGACTGATCTGGCCGTGGAGAACACGCTGGTCGTCGAGGCGGAGATGGCGTACTCCAACGCGGGGGAGGGGATGCACCGCTTCGTCGACCCGGCCGACGGCGAGACCTATCTCTACGCGGTGAGCTTCCTCGACAACGTGCAGCGCATCTTCGCCGCGTTCGACCAGCCCGACCTCAAGGCCCCGTTCATCCTCTCGGTCACCGCGCCTGAGGAGTGGACGGTCTCCGGCAACGCCGAGGTGACCGCCAATCCGGCCCCCGGTCGTTGGGAGTTCGCCCCGAGCGCGCCGCTCGCCACGTACTTCTTCTCGCTGATCGCCGGGCCGTACCACGTCCGGCGGGCCGAGCACGACGGCGTGCCGCTGGGCATCTACTGCCGTCGGTCGCTCGCCGAGCACCTGGACGCCGACGCCGAGGAGATCTTCACCATCACGGGGCAGTGCCTGGACCGGTTCCACCAGCTCTTCACCGAGCGCTACCCGTTCGGCAAGTACGACCAGGCGTTCGTGCCCGAGTTCAACGCCGGCGCGATGGAAAACCCGGGCATCGTCACCTTCCGCGACGACTACGTGTTCCGCTCGGCGGTCACCGACACCCAACGCGAGCAGCGGGCCGGCACCATCGCGCACGAGATGGCACACATGTGGTTCGGCGACCTGGTCACCATGCGTTGGTGGGACGACCTGTGGTTGAACGAGTCCTTCGCGGAATACCTGGGCACCCGGGTCACCGCCGAGGCGACCCGCTTCGAGCAGGCGTGGACCACCTTCGCCATGCGCCGCAAGGCCTGGGGGTACGCCGCCGACCAGCGCCCCTCCACGCACCCGATCGCCCCCGAGGAGGTGGCCGACACCGACGAGGGCCTGCTCAACTTCGACGGCATCTCGTACGCCAAGGGGGCCAGCGTGCTGCGGCAGCTGGTCGCCTGGCTCGGTGACGAGGCGTTCCTCGCCGGCCTGAACGCGCACTTCGCCGCGCACCGCTTCGGCAACGCCACCCTCGCCGACCTGCTGACCAGCCTTTCTGCCACCAGCGGGCGGGACCTGTCCGGGTGGGCGGAGCTGTGGTTGCGCCGACCGCAGGTCAACACGTTGCGCGCCGAGGTCGCCGTCGACGCCGACGGCCGCTACACCGAGGTGGCCGTGGTGCAGACCGCGCCCGAGTCGCACCCGGTGCTGCGCCCACACCGGATCGGCGTGGGCCGCTACTCGGTGGACGGCACCGTGCAGCGCGACGAGGTGGATATCGACCCGACAGCCGATGGTGGCCGGACGGTGCTCACTGAGCTGACCGGCGCGCCGGCGCCCCGGCTGCTGCTGCTCAACGACGGTGACCTCACCTTCGCCAAGGTGCGCCTCGACCCGGCGTCGGCGGAGGCCGTCCCGCTGGTGCTGCCCGGGTTGGCCGACCCCCTCACACGGGCGGTGCTCTGGGGCGAGGCGCTGGACGCGGCGACCGACGGGGAGCGGCCGGCCACCGGCCTGATCGACCTGATGGTGGCCGCGCTGCCCGCCGAGACCGAGGTGATCATCGCGGAGGACGTGCTGACGCTCAGCCGGTCGCTGGTCGACCGCTACCTCGACCCGCTCACCCGGTCCGCAGCGCTGGCCCGGGTCGCCGGGACGTGCCAGCAGTTGCTCGATGGCGCGCCGGCGGGGGAGTCGTTGCAGCTCGCCGCCGCGCGGGGCTGGATCGCCGCGACCACCGACGCGGATCTGCTGGTCGGCTGGCTCGCGGGGCGGGACGTGCCGGCCGGTCTGAAGGTCGACGCCGAGCTGCGCTGGGCGGTGTTGCGCCGACTGGTGGTGCTGGGCGTCGCAGGGGAGGCGGAGATCGCCATCGAGGTGGCGGCCGACAACAGCTCCACGGGCGCGGAACGGGCCGCCCGCTGCCGGGCCGCCCTGCCCGACCCGGTCGCGAAGCAGGCGGCCTGGGAGATCATCGCCCGGGACACCGAGCTGTCCAACCGGCTGTTGGAGGCGACCGCCGAGGGCTTCTGGCAACCCGAACAGGCCGAGCTGACTGCCGCGTACGTCGAGCGGTACTTCGCGGACATGCCGGCCGCCGCGCGTCGGCGTACCCCGTGGACGGCCGACCGGGTGGCGGCCCTGGCGTTCCCCCGCTACGCCGTGACGCAACCGACCCGGGAGGCGGCCGCGGCGCTGCTGGCCCGCGACGACCTGACCCCCGGCCTGCGCCGGGTGGTCACCGACGCCGACGACGATTTGCGCCGCGCGCTGGTCGCCCGGACGGCGGTGGCCGCCGCCTCGTCCTGAACGCTGACCGCCGTGGGCTGACCTCCGTGGGCTGACCTCCGTGGGCTGACCTCCGTGGGGTGGCCAGCGCTCAGCGCAGGGCGGGCTCCGCCGTGACCGGTGCGTCCCAGTCGATGACGTAGCGCTGCTCGTCGGCGACGGTCTTCTCCGGGTTCAGCACCGTGCGCACCATCAGCGGCATCAGCAACGGCATCAGCGTCCGCACGACCGCACCGGGAGCCTTCGCATGGTTGATCCGGGCAGCCCGGGCCGCGACCTTCTCCACCCGGGTACGACGCAGCCGCACGTACGCGGCGAACGCCGCCTGGACGTCCGGCAGGTCGCGCAGGCAGCGGGCGAGCTGCACCCCGCTCTCGATGGCCAACGACGCGCCCTGCCCCGAGCTGTTCGATGGCGCGTGCGCCGCGTCGCCGACCAGCACCATCCGGCCCCGGTGCCAGTGCGGCACCGGCGGCATGATCTGCAACGACCCGACCACCTGAAGGTCGTCGGCGTTGCTGGTCGCGACCAGCTCCCGACCCGGGTCGTCGTCGCCGTAGGTGGCGCGCAGCGTGTCCAGCCACTGCTCCGCCGGCACCGCCCGGGCCTCGACGAGGCTCATCGGCCGCTGCTGCGGCAGGTTGGCCCCCCACCGGGTGCCGCCGCCGGGCTCCGGCCAGTACAGGTAGTAGCCGCGTCGCCCGAACGCGAAGGTCATCGTGCCCGGGGCGGCGTCCACCTCGTGTCGGGCGACCGCCTCGATGCCGAGCAGCCCGGTGAACCGGGGGCCGGGCGCGGCCGGGTCGATGAGACCCCGGACCGTGGAGCGGATCCCGTCCGCGCCGACGAGGATGTCGGCGGTGGCGGTGCTGCCGTCCTCGAAGCGGGCGATCACGCCGTCGTCGGTCTGCTCGGCGCCGACCAGCCGCTTGCCGTACGCGAACGGCACGCCCTCAGCGAATGCCTGGTCGTGCAGCACCTGGTACAGCTCGGCCCGGTGCACCACGTGCAGCGGCGGCACCCCGGTCAGCGTGGGCATGTCGATGCGGCGCCGGCCGACGGCCAGAGCGCTGCGATCGATCGGTGTGGCGATCGCCGTCACCGCCTCGTGCGCGCCGACAGTGCGCAGAGCCGCCACGCCGTTGGGCGCGAGGGCGAGGGTGCCGCCGATGCCGCTGGCCGTGGTCGGGTACGCCTCGTAGACGGTTGCGGTGATGCCGGCGCGGCGCAGCGCGAGCGCTGTCACCGGCCCGGCGATGCCAGCGCCGATGACGATCGCGGTTCGTACCGTGGTCATGCTCTCTCCCTGAGTGTGGTCGTTGATGCGCGGCGCGCGGACCTGGTGTGGTCGGCGCGCGGACCTGGGAGGGAGCCCGGTTATCCTCGTGGTTGCCGCTTCGGGCCGGGTGCCTTCCCAGGCGTCGGTTCGGGGTCAGGGCCCCGGTGAGGTGTTGGCGCACCTCGCCGGGGCCGTTCTTCAGCCGATGGTGTCGGCTCTCCGGCTTCTGCTGTCGGGGTTGGCCTCCGGGCTGCTGCTTCTGGCGGCCAACTCGGTCAGCTCGGCCGGCATCTCGCCGGTCTCGTGGAAGGTCCGCCAGGTGTCCAACCCGGGGTAGCTGCCCGAGGTCAGCTCGGCGAGCAGTGCCCGCAGCCAGGCCGCCTCCGCGTCCCGCATGGCGAGGTCGTACTCCGACTCCACCAGGAACAGCCGCGGTATCTCCCGCAGGTGCGCGTCGAGCACCTCGCGGTCCTGGCGGATCGCGGCCTCCAGCAGATCGAGCCGCTGCCGCAGCAGGTCGGTGGCCTCGTCGGGATGCAGCGCGGCAAGCACTGACAAGCCGGCCCGGAAGCGGGGCTGCTCCGCCATCGGGGTGGAGACCAGCTCGCGGGCCCAGTCGACCAGCTCCGCCCGCCCCGCGTCGGTGATCCGGTAGACGGTGCGTTCCGGGCGTCGGCCCTCCCGCACACTCTCCACCGCCTCGATCAGGTGGTGTTTGTCCAGGTTGCCGATCACCGTGTAGAAGGACCCCCACTTGAACTCCATGTCCTGGTCCTTGCCCCAGGCACGTAGTGCGGTGGCGATCTCGTACGGGTGCATCGGTCGCTGGACCAGGGCGGACAGCACGGCCAGCGCCAGCAGGTTGCCGACCTTGCGCCGCTTCGGCACGACGACCCCCTTCGCTCGTCGACGTTTACTCGTTGACGAATATACGCCGACGGGCGGGGTGCCGCGACCCCTGCCGTCCGCCGGGTCCGCTGACGACGCATCC
Organism: Micromonospora sp. NBC_01638; assembly: GCF_045209745.1. Lineage (NCBI taxonomy): Bacteria > Bacillati > Actinomycetota > Actinomycetes > Micromonosporales > Micromonosporaceae > Micromonospora > Micromonospora sp. NBC_01638. The sequence goes on along the minus strand of NZ_CP109273.1, from coordinate 887,429 downwards.
GGAGGGGGTGACGAACGGCGGTGCCGGGCCGGGACGGTCGGCCGCGACGCCCGGCCTACGATCACTGGGTGGAGGAAGATATCCGGCGGATCGGGATCATGGGTGGCACCTTCGACCCGATCCACCACGGGCACCTCGTCGCGGCCAGCGAAGTGGCCGACCGGTTCGGCCTGGACGAGGTGGTGTTCGTCCCCACCGGGCAGCCGTGGCAGAAGGCCGACGAGCCGGTCAGCCCGGCCGAGGACCGCTACCTGATGACGGTGATCGCCACGGCCTCCAACCCCCGCTTCCAGGTCAGCCGGGTCGACATCGACCGCAGTGGGCCGACCTACACCGTCGACACCCTGCGCGACCTCCAGGCTGAGTACGGCCCCAAGGTGCAGCTGTTCTTCATCACCGGCGCGGACGCCCTGCAACGCATCCTGTCGTGGAAGGATCTGGACGAGATCTTCGAGCTGGCCCACTTCGTCGGCGTGACCCGGCCCGGCTTCCCGCTGACCGACAAGCACCTTCCGGCGGACACCGTCAGCCTGATCCAGGTGCCCGCGATGTCCATCTCGTCGACCGACTGCCGTGCGCGGGTCGCCCGGGGCGAGCCAGTCTGGTATTTGGTGCCCGACGGTGTGGTGCAGTACATCGCCAAGCGGAGCCTCTATCAACGCTGACCGCGCCCGATATGGGGCGATTTGTGCGTTCAACCGACCGGAACTGCACGGCCGGGGTGTCGCCGGGTATGAGACGCTTGGAGGACCGCACGCTTGATCGAAGGAGAACGGTGACAGTTTCCGAACGCGCTCACGAGCTGGCTATCGCGGCCGCCCAGGCCGCCGCCGACAAGAAGGCGCAGGACATCGCGATCATCGACGTCGGCGACCAGCTCGCCATCACCGACGCGTTCGTGCTTGCCGCTGCCCCCAACGAGCGTCAGGTGCTGGCCATCGTCGACGCCATCGAGGAGAGCCTGCTGGAGCTCCCGGAGAAGGCCAAGCCGGTCCGGCGCGAGGGTGAGCGTGGTGGTCGCTGGGTGCTGCTCGACTACGTCGACATCGTGGTGCACGTCCAGCACACCGAGGAGCGCGAGTTCTACGGGCTCGACCGCCTCTGGAAGGACTGCCCCACCATCCCGTTCCTCGACCGCGACCTGGTCGAGGCCGACGCCAGCGGGTCCGCCGCCGCCGAATGACCCGACTGATCGTCTGGCGGCATGGCAACACCGACTGGAACGCCGCCAACCGCGTCCAGGGGCAGACCGACGTACCCCTCAACGAGCTGGGGCGCGACCAGGCCCGCGCCGCCGCACCGCTGCTCGCGGCGCTGCGGCCCGACGCCATTGTGGCCAGCGACCTGAGCCGCGCCGCGGAGACCGCCGCCGCGCTCGCCGCGCTGACGGGGCTTCCGGTACGCACCGACGCCCGGCTGCGCGAGCGGCACTTCGGCCAGTGGCAGGGTCTGCACCTCACGGAGGTCGCCGAGCGCTTCCCCGAGGAGTACGCCCGTTGGCGGGCCGGCGACCCCGATCCGGGCGCGGATCTGGAGCCCCTGCACGACCTCGGCGAGCGGGTCGGCGCCGCGCTGCGGGACGCAGCCGACGCGGCACCGGGCGGCACCGTGGTGATCGCCACCCACGGCGGCGGTTCCCGCCAGGGCATCGGTCACCTGCTCGGCTGGGACGCCGGCGTGCTGCGCACCATCGGTTCCCTGGCCAACTGCCACTGGAGCGAGCTACGGCACGACGACCGGGCGCCGGCTGTCGGGCGTCCGCAGGACGTCCGTGGCTGGCAGTTGCGGGCGCACAACGTCGGCCTGATCACCGCCCCGGTGGTCGTCGACGCGATCTGAGCGCTTCCGCCTCGGCGGTGGGGGCCTCGATCGGCTAGCGTGCCGGGCATGCCCGTCGCGGTTGTCATCGACTCCACCGCCTACCTCCCGCCCGAGCTGGTGCAGGCGCACCGGCTGACCGTCGTCCCGTTGACCGTCGTGCTCAACGGGGCGGAAGGGCTGGAGGGGGTGGAGACCCAGCCGGCGGACGCCACCCTGGCGCTGAGTGCCCGCCGGGTCACGGCGACCACCTCCCGCCCAGCACCCGAACAGTTCGCCCGGGCGTACCGCCAACTGCTCGACGCCGGCGCCGAGGGGATCGTCTCGGTGCACCTCTCCGCCGCTCTGTCCGGCACGGTCGAGGCCGCCCGCCTGGCCGCCGCCGACCTGAACGGCCGGGTGGAGGTCGTGGACAGCCGCTCGACCGGCATGGGGCTGGGCTTTCCCGCCATCGCCGCCGCCACCGCCGCCGAGGCCGGCACCGACCTTGCCGGTGTACGCGACGCGGCGCTCGCCGCCGTCGCCCGCACCACCGTCTGGTTCTACGTCGACACGCTGGAGTTCCTCCGCCGGGGCGGCCGGATCAACGCGGCCGAGGCGCTGTTCGGCACCGCCCTGTCCGTCAAGCCGATCATGCACATGCCGGACGGGGCGATCGTGCTGCGCGAAAAGGTCCGCACCGCCAGCCGGGGAGTGTCCCGGCTGGTCGACCTGGCCGTCGAGGCTGCCGGGGACGACGATGTGGATCTCGGGGTGCACCACCTGGCCGCGCCGCAGCGGGCCGAGGCGCTGCTCGCCGCAATCACCCAGCGGCTCGGTGACCGGCTGCACGACACGTACGTCTCCGAGGCGGGCGCGGTCGTCGCCGCGCACGCCGGCCCGGGTCTGGCCTGCGTGGTCGTCCACCGCCGACTCAAGGGCTGAACAGTGCCCACGTCCTGCGTGGTGACCGGGGCGGTCGCGGTGTCGGCCGGGCCGCGGCTGGTCGCGACCGGTGCCACCGTCGTCGTGTTGGAGCGCGACGCGGACGCGGCCGACGGGCCGTTTTTCTTAGCAGATCACGGCATGATCAGGGCGTTGTCCACAGTGGCGAGGGTTGTCCACAGGGCGGTGCCGCCACACCCCACCGTCCCGACCGTCGCCATAGCGTCGGGCTGTGTCGCACGACGAGGAGACAGAGGTACGCCAGCGCCTGCGCCGGCTGACGGAGCCGGCGGTGGGTGTGCCGCCACCTACGGCAGGGGCGCTGCTCGTGGGCGTGCCTCCGGTTGGCGCGCTGCCGCCCCGGGAAGGGGTGCCGCTCACCGAGCCGGGCGCGGGCCTACCCGTTGCAGCGGAAGGCAGCGCGGCCTCGCGGCTGCCCGGGCCTGGGGCGTTTGACCCCGGGCGGCGCGGCGTACGGGCGCTGGCGGTCGTCGCCGTGGTGGTCGTGGTGGTCGCCGCGGGTTGGGCCTGGCGGTCCCGGCCGCACGCGGAGCCGGTCGCCCCGCTGGCCAGCGCGGCAACGCCGGCCGCCTCGGCGGGTGAGTCCAGCTCGCCTGGCGGGGGAGAGCTGGTGGTGGCGGTCGCGGGCAAGGTGCGCCGGCCCGGGCTGGTGCGATTGCCGGCCGGGGCCCGGCTCGCCGACGCGGTGCAGGCGGCCGGCGGCGCGCTGCCCGGGGTCGACGTGGCACTGCTCAACCCTGCCCGCAAGGTCACCGACGGTGAGCTGATCGTGGTTGGGGTGACGCCGCCGCCGGTGCCGGGCGGTGCGGTCGGACCGGCGGCGGGTGGGGTGGCACCCGCCGCCGGTCCGCTGAATCTCAATACCGCCACGCTGGCGCAGCTCGACGCGCTGCCCGGGGTCGGGCCGGTGCTCGCCCAACGGATCCTCACCCACCGGGATCAGCACGGCGGGTTCAAGTCCGTTGGCGACCTGCGCCAGGTCGACGGGATCGGCGACGCGCGCTACGAGCAGCTCAAGGACCTGGTGACGGTGTGAGCAGGTCCGCTGTTTCGCCGCCGGACGCCCGAGCGGAGCCCGCACCGCCGGATCTGCGGCTCGCCGGGCTGGCCGTGGCCGCCTGGCTCACGGCGCTCGCCGGCCTGCATCTCGGCAGCCGCCCGCTCCTGTTGGTGGCCGGAGCGGCGGCCATCCTGACGGCATGCAACGCCCTGCACCTGCTGGGCCACCTCGGTCGTCCTCGGGCCGCTGCCCGCCGTTACGGCTGGATCGCCGTCGCGGTCGGCCTCGGCGTGGTCTGCGGCGGCGCGGCCACCGCCGCTCGGCTCGCCGTCCGGGACGCACCGCCGATCCGTGCCCTGGCCGAGCAGCGCGCACCGGTCACCGCCGACCTGATCGTTCGGGACGATCCGCGCCCGATCCGTTCCGCCGGGCGGCCGGGCATGCTGCTGGTGTCGACCGAGCTGGTCCGGCTCAGCGGCCCGGACGGCCGGCGGGTCCGGGCACCGGTGCGGCTGCTGACCCTGGCCACCGATCCGGCCTGGCGCGGACTGTTGCCGGGACAGCGCGTCACCGCCGACGGCCGACTCGGCGTACCGCGCGGAGGTGACCTCACCGCAGCGGTGCTCAGCACCACCGGCCCACCCGTGCGGCACGGCGTGCCCTCCTGGGCGCAGCGCGCCGCCGGGACGCTGCGTACCGGGCTGCAACGGGCCTGCGGGCCACTTCCCGACGAGCCGGGTGGCCTGCTCCCCGGGCTGGTGGTGGGCGACACCAGTCGGCTGCCACCCGAAGTCGAGGAAGACTTCCGGGCCACCGGAATGACACACCTCAATGCTGTTTCCGGATCGAATGTCGCAATTGTGGTAGGTGCGGTGCTGCTGCTGGCCCGGTGGGCGCGCGCCGGCCCGTGGCTCGCCGCCGGACTCTGCGGGTTGGCGCTGATCGGGTTCGTCATCCTGGTCCGCCCGTCCCCGAGCGTCGTACGGGCCGCCACGATGGGAGCGATCGGGCTCGCCGCGCTGGCTGCCGGCCGCCCCCGGGCCGCGCTGCCCGCGTTGGCTGCCGCCATCACCGTGCTGGTGCTGGCCGATCCGGAGCTGGCCGGCGATCCCGGCTTCGCGCTGTCCGTCATGGCCACCGGCGGTCTGTTACTGCTCGCACCCCGTTGGCGGGACGGGCTGCGGCGGCGGGGCGTACCGGCCGGGCTGGCCGAGGCGTTGGCCGTGCCGGCGGCTGCGCAACTGGCCTGCGGGCCGGTCGTCGCGGGCATCTCCGGCACGGTCAGCCTGGTGGCTGTGCCGGCCAACCTGCTGGCGGTGCCGGCCATCGCACCGGCGACCGTGCTGGGCGTGGCTGCGGCCGTGGTGTCCCCGATCTGGCCGGCCGGTGCCGAGTTCGCCGCGTGGCTGGCGAGCTGGCCGGCCTGGTGGCTGGTGGTCATCGCCCAGCAGGGCGCTCGACTGCCGGCTGGCAATCTGCCCTGGCCGGGCGGGGTGTTGGGGGCCCTGCTGCTTGCCGGGCTGACCGTGGCGCTGCTGATCGCGGTGCGACGACCACTCGTACGTCGGCTGGTGGCGGTGGTTGGTGTCGGCGCGCTGCTGGGCTCCCTCCCGGTCCGGCTGATTGCTTCCGGCTGGCCACCCTCCGGCTGGGTGGTGGTGGCCTGCGCGGTGGGCCAGGGCGACGCCCTGGTGCTGCCGGTCGCCCCGGGCCGGGCGGTGGTCGTGGACGCCGGGCCGGAGCCGACGGCGGTGGACGGGTGCCTACGTCGGCTCGGCGTCCGGGAGGTGCCGCTGCTGGTGATCAGCCATTTTCACGCGGACCACGTGGGCGGGGTCGCCGGGGTGTTCCGGGGGCGGCGGGTGGGCGCAGTGCTGACGCCGCCATCGACGGACCCGGAGAGCGGCCGGGATCTGGTCCGGGCAGCGGCGACCGGCGGGCGGGCCGCGCTGCTGACCACCGTGGCCGGTGCTCGCCATCCAGTGGGCGGGATCGACCTGCTGGTGCTCGGCCCGCCGTACCCGCTGGCCGGGACCAGGTCCGACCCGAACAACAACTCGCTGGTGCTGCTCGCCACGGTGGCCGGGGTGCGGATCCTGCTGTCGGGGGACGCGGAGACCGAGGAGCAGCACGCGATGTTGGCGCGGGCGGCACCGGGGCAGCTACGAGCGGATGTGTTGAAGGTCGCCCACCACGGTTCGGCGTATCAGGACCCGGGCTTCCTCGACGTGGTGAGGCCGGCCGTCGCGCTGGTGCCGGTGGGCACCGGTAACAGCTACGGGCACCCAAATCCGGGGCTGCTCGCCCGGCTGACCAGGGGAGGAGCGCGGGTGCTGCGCACCGACACCGATGGCGACGTGGCGGCGATCCGGGCCGGCGGCGGCCTGGCCGTGGTCCGTCGAGGGGTCCCACCGGGCCGATCACCCTGAACGACTCGGGATCGTTGACCTCGGGGTGTCAGCGGCGGTCATACCCCGAATTCGCTTATCGCGGGTGGATCAAGCGAGGGGTCTTCGTGAACCGGTCGGCCGGACGCCGAGCCAGGCTCACGTCGGGCCCTATTAGTTGGGCGACTCGCGGATTAAATGGCGAACTGGGACTAATGTCTGGATTTGCACTGAGTGCGGGCTGCGCCGACCAAGCAGCGAATGAGCAGGCACGATCCCGCCGTGGGCCGTGCGAATATGGGCGGCGTGACCCCCGCCAGCCTCGCCCCCATTCTGCTCGTCCTCGGTGACGAGGAGCTGCTCGCCACGCGCGCGGTCACCGAAGCTGTCGCGAAGGTCCGCAGCGTCGACCCCGAGGTGGACGTCCGCGAATACCAGGCGAGTGCGCTCACCGTCGGCGAGATCGCCGAGATGCTCAGCCCCTCGCTGTTCGGCGGGCGTCGCCTGTTGATCCTGCGCTCCGGTCAGGACGCCCGCAAAGATCTGGTCGCCGCGCTGGTGGCGTACGCGAAGAACCCCGACCCTGAGGTCCAGTTGCTGGTGCTGCACCTGGGTGGGGCCAAGGGCAAGGCGTTCGCGGACGGGCTGCGGACGGCCGGCGCGACGGTGGTCCCGGCGGCCAAGCTCAAGGGGCACCGCGACCGGGTGGCCTTCGTTCGTGACGAGATCCGCCGAGCCGGCGGCAAGTGCACCGACGACGCCGCCGAGGCGCTGATCGCCGCGGTCGGTAACGACCTGCGCGAGCTGGCCGCCGCCTGTTCCCAACTGATCGCCGACACCGACGGGCGGATCAGCGCCGACACGGTGAGCCGTTACTACCGGGGTCGGGTCGAGGTGTCCGGCTTCACGGTGGCGGACGCCACCATGGTCGGCGACGTGCCGGCGGCGCTGGAGGCGCTGCGCTGGGCCCTGCACGTCGGGGTCGACCCGGTGCCCATCGCCGACGCCCTGGCCGACGGGGTGCGCACGGTGGCCCGGGTGGCGTCGGCCGGGCGGGGTAACCCCTACCAGCTCGCCAGCAGCCTCGGCATGCCCGCCTGGAAGATCGAACGGGCGCAGCGACAGGGGCGCGGCTGGACGCCGGAGGGCCTGGTTCGAGCCATGCAGGTCGCCGCCGAGTGCAACGCGGCCGTCAAGGGTGGCTCCGACGACCGGGCGTACGCCCTGGAGCGCGCGGTCTTCTCGGTCGCGGCGGCCCGGCAGGGCAGCACCAGGTGACGGGAGCGAACCGCCCAGCGTGGGCCACCATCCCCGTCGCCGAGGAGCGTTTCCGACCGCTCTACGCCCGGCTCCTCGGCCTGCGGTTCGTCAACCCCGGCGGCGTGCTGTGCTTCCTCTTCTTCGAGGGCACCATCGCCCTGGCGGTGCTGCTCGCCCTCGCCGAGCTGGTCACCTGGTGGGCGGTGCTGGTGCTGCCCGCCGTGGTCGCGGCGATGGTCAAGCTCAACGACATGGTGGCCGCGATCGTGGTCCGTTCCGCCGCGCTCGTACCCGAGCAGGAACGGGACCGTTTTCGCCGGCAGATGGAACCGGCGGTCGGCCGAGCCCAGGTGGAGTGGATCTCGCACAGCGTCACCGGCGTGGTGATCACCGCCGATCCGGTGCCACCCGCCCGCCGCGCCGACCCATCGGACTGAGCGCCGAGGCTGGCGGACATCGCTGCGCAGCTGCCGTCAGCCTGCGGGCACACGGAAGCCCCGGACCGAGGTCCGGGGCTTTCCGAATCAGTCTGACGATGTAGTCGTCAGGCGGAGAGCGCCACCACGCGCTTCGCGATCGCGGACTTGCGGTTCGCGGCCTGGTTGGAGTGGATCACGCCCTTGCTGACGGCCTTGTCCAGCTTGCGCGAGGCGTCCTGCATGAGCGCGGTGGCCTTCTCGACGTCACCGGCCTCAGCAGCCTCGTTGAACTTCCGGACGGCGGTCTTCAGCGACGACTTGACCGACTTGTTGCGCAGCCGGGCCTTCTCGTTCTGCCGGTTGCGCTTGATCTGGGACTTGATGTTCGCCACGCGACAGCCTCGTCTTGATAGCTCGGGTTGGTCAGCTTATGCGCGGCATGACGAACATGCGTCATCGCTGCGCGAAGAGCCAGGTTACCAGGTCGCCCGGGACGAGCCAAAACGGCTCGGCCTTCGCGCGGACGGACCCGGCCCGTCGGGACCCAGATTACGCCCTCGGCCGGTCACCGCCAGCCCTGGCGGCGGGCCAGCCAGTCGAGCGCCTGCTCGCCGCTCCATCGCTGGTGGGCGGGCAGGTGCGGCGAGGCTGTCGCCGGTGCTGCGGCAGCGCCGGTGAGGTAGTAGCCAGCCAACGCCGCCAGGGTCGCGTCCAGCGCGTCCGGGGGTGCGCCCGTGGTCGCCGGGTGCGCGGTGAAGAGCCGGTCCGCGTCCAGCCCGCTGGCGTACGCGGTGAGCAGCAGGCCCGCCAGGTCGAACCAGGCCGGCCCGGAGCAGACCCAGGTCCAGTCGCAGAACCAGGCTCGGCCGTCCGCATCGATCAGCACGTTGTCGACCCGCAGGTCACCGTGGATCAGGCTGGTCGCCCCGGCGGCGTACCGGGGGAGGCGGGACTCCAGCGCCACCAACTCGGGGAGCCGGCCCCGTGCCGGCGCGGGCAGCGGTGGGGTCGGCTCGCGACCGGCGGCGACCTCCTCCCACCAGAGGATGTCCGACCGGGCCAGGTCGGCCAGGTGCGGCAGGCCGAGGGCGGTCAACTCGGCGGGCGGCTCGGCCAGGGCGGCGGCGACCTCCGCGTACCCGGCGAGGGTGGCGTTCAACTCGACGGGCACCCAGGGCAGGCGTGGGGTGTGGCCGTCGACGGCGTCGGTGCAGAGCACGAACCAGCCAGCCTCGTACAGGGTCCACCGGGGGCGGGGCGCCGGCAGGTTGGCCGGCAGCCGATCGAGGATCGCGGCCTCTCGGGCGTACCAGTCGACCAGGTGCGGTTGCTCGGCGGCGGGTGCCGCCTTGACGAAGGCCCGACCACCGTCGGCGGTGCCGAGCACGGCGGCGAACCCCCGGGTGAAGCCCGCGCCCGCGACCCGGGCGGTGACCACCGGCGCGCCGAGCCGTTCGGCGACCGCGGCCCGCAGCGCCGCCGGTAACGCCGACCACGACGGGCGTAGCGCGCTCGCGTGGTAGGGCACCGGCGGCAGCGTGGGAGGAGACACCCCACCATGCTGCCCCGGGGGTACGTGCGCGACGCACGGCGACACTGCCAGACTGCCAGGCCATGAGGACCGACGACTTCTGGCAGCTGATCGACGAGGCTCGGGCCGGCGGCGGGGGAGAGCCCGGCCCGGTCGCCGCGCGGGCCGTCGCGCTGCTCGCCGAGCGCGACCCGGAGGACATCGTCGGGTACGCCCGGCACCAGACGCGAGTGCTGGCCGCCTCGCACAAGGCGGATCTGTGGGGTGCGGCGTACCTGATCAACGGTGGCGCCTCGGCGGACGGCTTCGAACACTTCCGGGGCTGGTTGATGACCCAGGGCCGGGCGGTCTTCGCCCGAGCGGTCACCGAACCGGACTCGCTGGCCGATTTGCCCCAGGTGCGGGCGGCCTCGCTCAGCGGCGAGGAGTTCTCCGCCGAGCAGATGCTGTCGGTGCCCTGGGACGCGTACCGCAAGGCCACCGCGACCGAACTGCCGGCGGACCGCGACCCGGTTCGTACGCCGGACCTCAACGACTTCTGGGACTTCGACGACGAGGAGGAGGCGCGTCGTCGGCTGCCCCGGCTGGCCGCGCTCTTCGTCGAGCCGCCGGTAGAGTGAGAGGTCCTCGGGCCGATCCGTCGCCCGCGCAGCGGACGCACCCCGGCGGCGTGGGAACATAGAGGGGGTCGGCGGCGCGCCGGCCTGTTCACGTCAGCCGACCAGAACGGACCGCTGTGCCACCGAAGCTCGATCCCGGCGCGAATGCTCCTGGTGCCACCGACCCTGGTCGCCTCCGGAACTTCGGCATCATCGCTCACATCGACCACGGGAAGTCGACCCTGGCCGACCGGATGCTGCAGCTCACCGGTGTGGTCGACCCCCGGCAGATGCGCGCCCAGTATCTGGACCGGATGGACATCGAGCGCGAGCGCGGCATCACCATCAAGAGCCAGGCCGTCCGCATGCCGTGGACCATCCGCGAGGGTGAGCGGACCGGCGAGCAAGCGGTGCTCAACATGATCGACACTCCGGGGCACGTCGACTTCACCTACGAGGTGTCCCGGTCGCTGGCCGCCTGCGAGGGCGCCGTGCTGCTGGTCGACGCCGCGCAGGGCATCGAGGCGCAGACCCTGGCCAACCTCTACCTGGCGCTCGAGAACGACCTGCGCATCATCCCGGTGCTCAACAAGATCGACCTGCCGGCCGCCCAGCCGGAGAAGTACGCCGAGGAGTTGGCCCACCTGATCGGCGGCGACCCCGCCGACTGCATCCGGGTCTCCGGCAAGACCGGCGAAGGCGTCCCGTACCTGCTCGACGAGATCGTCCGACAGTTCATCCCGCCGGTCGGCGACGCCGAGTCGCCCGCCCGGGCGATGATCTTCGATTCGGTGTACGACGTCTACCGGGGCGTCGTCACGTACGTCCGGGTCATCGACGGCCGGATCAGCGCCCGGGACCGGATCAAGATGATGTCCACCGGGGCCGTGCACGAGCTGCTGGAGATCGGCGTCATCTCGCCCGAGATGGTGAAGGCCGAGGCGCTCGGCGTCGGCGAGGTCGGCTACCTGATCACCGGTGTGAAGGACGTCCGGCAGTCCCGGGTCGGTGACACGGTCACCATCAACAGCCGGCCGGCGGCCGAGGCGTTGGGTGGCTACAAGGACCCGCAGCCGATGGTCTACTCCGGCCTCTACCCGATCGACGGGTCCGACTACCCCAACCTGCGTGAGGCTCTGGACAAGCTCAAGCTCAACGACGCCGCTCTGGACTACGAGCCGGAGACCTCCGGTGCGCTCGGCTTCGGCTTCCGTTGCGGCTTCCTCGGCCTGCTCCACCTGGAGATCATCCGGGAGAGGCTGGAGCGGGAGTACAACCTCGACCTGATCTCCACCGCGCCGAACGTCGTCTACCGGGCGATCACGGACGACGGCGAGGAGATCGTCGTGACGAACCCGAGCGAGTACCCCACCGGCAAGATCGCCGAGGTGTACGAGCCGGTGGTCCGGGCCACCGTGTTGACGCCCAACGACTACGTGGGCGCGGTGATGGAGCTCTGCCAGGGCCGGCGCGGCAGCCTGCTGGGCATGGAATACCTCTCCGCCGACCGGGTCGAGCTGCGCTACAGCCTGCCCCTCGCAGAGATCATCTACGACTTCTTCGACCAGTTGAAGAGCCGTACCAAGGGCTACGCCTCGCTCGACTACGAGACCTCCGGCGAGCAGGCGTCCGACCTGGTGAAGGTGGACATCCTGCTGCACGGCGAGGCGGTGGACGCGTTCAGCGCCATCGTGCACAAGGACAAGGCGTACAACTATGGCGTCACCATCGCCGCCAAGCTGCGCGCCCTGATCCCGCGCCAGCAGTTCGAGGTGCCGATCCAGGCGGCCATCGGCAGCCGCGTCATCGCCCGGGAGACCATTCGGGCGATCCGCAAGGACGTGCTCGCCAAGTGCTACGGCGGCGACATCAGCCGTAAGCGCAAGCTGCTGGAGAAGCAGAAGGAAGGCAAGAAGCGGATGAAGATGGTGGGCCGGGTCGAGGTGCCGCAGGAGGCCTTCATCGCCGCCCTCTCCTCCGACTCCTCCACGGACGGCAAGGCCGCCGGAAAGAAGTAGCCCCGCTGGCGTCCGGCCCCGCCGGGGCCCGGCCAGGATCCGCGCAGTTTCGGGGAAAGTGCTGCCTGGAGTCGTGTTGAGGCAGCAGTTCCCCTGAAGTTGCGCGGATCTTGCGCGTGTCAGCGGGGCGGGTTTCGGCCTGCCTTGTCTTGGCCTGCTGACCCCGGCCTGCTGACCCCGGCCTGCGTGTCGCGGCGTGCCCCGTCCGGTCCACGAACCCCTCGTGGTTGCCGGCTGGGTGCTGGCCTGCGGTGGCGCAACCGTGTGGGGCGGGAGAATTTTTCTGGCGCTGTCGTGGGGCGGACGGGTCGACGAGATGGGCTCCCACCTGCGTGGATGTGCTCCCGCGCCAACCGACGCACCCGTTAGCCATTGACGCTAGGCGTTGTCCTTTGAGGTGAGTCGGTTTGGTTTTTCTGCCGGCCGGGCACTTAGCGGTCACGACAGGAAAGCACACACATCGTGTGTCAGACATTCTTTGAAGGAGGGTGGCCGTGGAGCTCACCGTGTGGGGCATCATCACTGCGATCGTTGTTGGTCTGATCGTCGGCGCGCTCGGCCGCCTGGTTGTTCCGGGCCGGCAGAACATGCCGATCTGGCTGCACATGCTGATCGGTATCGGCGCGGCCCTGCTGGGCACCGTGCTGGCGCGGGCCATCGGCATCGCGACCGAGACGAGTGGCGTCGACTGGGGCGAGTTGCTGGTTCAGGTTGTGCTGGCGGCGATCGCGGTCGCGCTGGTGGCCGGCGTGGGTGGCCGCCGCCGCGTCACCCGGTAACACCGAGCACCAACCCCCGTACCACCGCGACACCTCGATGGGGCGCCCGGCCGACAGGTCGGGCGCCCCATCGGCGTTCCTCTTTGGATTGCGGGCCGGCCGCCGGCCCGGTTCGTCGGCCCGACGTCGGAAACCGCCCTGATCAACTCGGCTCGGCGGCTCGGCGGCTCGGCGGCCGGTGGTACATGTGCTTGTTGACTAAGTCGTGACCGTTTGGTGGGCGGAGTCGGTTTGGATTCCCGTTGGGTCGGGCACATAGCGGTCACGACAGGAAAGCACACACATCGTGTGTCAGACATTCTTTGAAGGAGGGTGGCCGTGGAGCTCACCGTGTGGGGCATCATCACTGCGATCGTTGTTGGTCTGATCGTCGGCGCGCTCGGCCGCCTGGTTGTTCCGGGCCGGCAGAACATGCCGATCTGGCTGCACATGCTGATCGGTATCGGCGCGGCCCTGCTGGGCACCGTGCTGGCGCGGGCCATCGGCATCGCGACCGAGACGAGCGGCGTCGACTGGGGCGAGTTGCTGGTTCAGGTTGTGCTGGCGGCGATCGCGGTCGCGCTGGTGGCCGGCGTGGGTGGCCGCCGCGGCGTCACCCGATAACGACCCGGCAGCACCTGGCAAGACAGCACTATTGAAAGAGCGCCCGGCCCTCGGCCGGGCGCTCTTTCGGGTCGAAGTGCCCAACTTCGGCCCGACGCCACGACGCCGTCCGTCGGGGCTCTGCGGTACGGTCGCCACGCTTCGGCCAGTTCCGCCCACTGTCGTAAAGGAATTCTCCGTACTAGGGTGCGGCGGAGAAGGTTAGTTCCAGGCGGCGCGAGGGAGAAGTGGCGTGAACAGGTGGAAGCGGTTGGCCCCGGTCACCGCCATGGTGGCCTCGGCCGCGATGGTGCTGACCGGCTGTGGGGGCTCCGGCGACGATGCGGCGGACGACAGCAAGCTCACGGTCTGGATGATGGGTGAGGGCGGCGAGGCGCAGAACACCTTCCTCGACGGGGTCGAGACCGAGTTCCGCCAGAAGCACCCCGACACCGACGTGGTTGTGCAGTACATTCCCTGGCTCGAGGCGCCCAAGAAGTTCCAGGCCGCGCTCGCCGGTGGTGAGGGACCGGACATCACCGAGCTGGGCAACACCGAGACTCAGGGCTGGGCGGCCCAGGAGGCGCTCGCCGACGTGAGCACTCGGATGGGCGGCTGGACCGACGGCAAGGCCCTGCTGCCCGACCTGGTGCGCAACGCGCAGCTCGACGGCAAGCAGTACGGCGTGCCCTGGTATGCCGGTGTGCGCGCGGTCTACTACCGCACCGACTGGTTCGCCGAGGCCGGGGTGCAGCCGCCGAAGACCTGGGACGACCTGGTCACCGTGGCCAAGACCGTGCAGGCGAAGAAGAAGGGCACCTACGGCATCGCCCTGCCGGGCAACTCCGAGCTGCCCTTCTACTCCTTCCTCTGGGGTGCCGGCGGCGAGATCGCCAGCAACCAGGGCGGCACCTGGAAGTCCGGCTACACCACGCCTGAGGCGCAGCGGGCCGTCAAGTTCTGGACCGACCTGGTGACCGTGCACAAGGTGGCCCCGCCGGCGGCGGCGGGCTGGAACGAGGTCGACGCCCGCACCCAGTTCGCCACCGGCAAGGCCGCGATGGCCTTCGCCGGCAGCTGGCAGCAGGGTGCCATGAAGAAGGACAACCCCGAGATCGAGAAGGTCTGGGGTACGTTCCCGATCCCCGGCCCGGACGGCAAGGCGGCACCGGGTTTCGCGGGCGGCTCGGACGTGGCGATCTGGAAGGACAGTAAGCGCCAGGACCTGGCCTGGGACTACCTGACCGTGCTGCTGAACAAGAAGAACGCGCAGAGCTTCGCGAGCAGCCTCGGTTTCTTTCCGGTCTACCAGGATCTGGTCGCCGGCGACACGTACGCCAACGACAAGGTGATGGCGGCGTTTGCCACCACCATGCAGAACACCAAGCTCACGCCGCTAACCCCGAAGTGGGTGGAGGTCAGCCGGACCAAGACGGTGACCCAGGCGATGAACAGCTCGGTCATGAAGGGTCAGAAGACGGTCGAGAAGGCCACCGCCGATGCGGCCGGTGAGATGGAAGGCATTTTGAACAGCAAGTGACCTTACTGACAGAAGCCTCAGAGACGGCCGCCGCGCGGGAGACCCCCGTGCGGCGGCGTCGCCGGGTGGACCGCTTGCCCTACCTGCTGCTCCTGCCCGCACTGCTGATCATTGGGGTGCTGCTGCTCTGGCCGCTCGGCCAGGTGGTGGTGATGTCCTTCTACCGGCTCAACAACGTTCGGCAACTGCGCGGCGACCGGGAGTGGCCGTGGGTGGGGCTGAGCAACTACGCCGACATCCTCTCCGATCCGTTCTTCCTGACCGTGTTGCGCAACACGGTTCTGTTCGCCGCAGCCAACGTGCTGCTCACGATGGTCCTCGGCACCCTGGTTGGGCTGCTGCTCAACCGGCTCGGCAGCAGGATGGCGACCTTCGTGGCCAGTTGCGTGATGCTCGCCTGGGCTACGCCGGCGCTGACCGGCACCATCGTCTGGAAGTGGATCTTCGACGATACGAGCGGCCTCGTCACGTGGCTGTTCAACGCGCTGCCGGACGGGCTCTCCGACAGTCTGTTCGGCCGTAGCGACTGGACCGGCTACGGCTGGTTCAACTCGCCACTGCTCTTCTTCGCCATCCTCACCCTGGTGGTGGTCTGGCACTCGTTCCCGTTCATCGCGGTGAGCGTGCTCGCCGGTCTCAAGAGCGTGCCGAGCGAGCTGCACGAGGCGGCCCGGGTGGACGGCGCCAGCCCCTGGCGGGTCTTCTGGAAGATCACTTTCCCGTTGCTGCGCCCGGTCTTCGGGATCCTGATCGTGCTCTCCACCATCTGGGACTTCAAGGTCTTCACCCAGCAGTTCGTGTTGGCCGGCGGCACGCAGGACCGGCCGACGTTCATGCTCGCCATCTACTCGTACGCCGAAGCTTTCTCTCCACCGCCGAAGTACGGACTCGGCGCGGCCATCGCCGTGATCCTCACGCTGATCCTGCTCGTGGTCACCGGCTTCTACGTACGGATGGTGCTCAGGCAGGAGGACGAGTCGTGAAGAAGGTCGCCCTCAATGTCGCCGGGCTGCTGGTCGCGCTGTTCGCGGCGTTCCCGGTCTACTGGATGATCTCCACCTCGCTGAAGCCGAGCAACGAGATCTTCTCGGCCACCCCGCAGCCGGTGCCGACCCATCCGACGCTGGCGCACTACCGGGAGATCCTGACCGGCAACCTGATCCCCGGCGTGAGCTTCTTCGACTTCTTCCTCAACAGCGCGCTGGTTGCGGTCTCCACGGTGGTGCTCAGCGGCCTGGTCGCTCTGCTCGCCGCGACCGCGGTGGCCCGGTTCCGGTTCCGGCTGCGGGCCAGCTTCCTGATCATGCTGCTCGTGGTGCAGATGATTCCGTTGGAGGCGTTGGTCATCCCGCTGTTCCTGATGATCCAGCGGCTGGGGCTCTACAACACCCTGCCCAGCCTGATCCTCACGTACCTGGGCTTCTCGCTGCCGTTCGCGATCTGGATGCTGCGCGGCTTCGTCGCCGCGGTGCCCAAGGAGTTGGAGGAGGCGGCGGCCATCGACGGGGCCAGCCGGGCCCAGACCTTCCGCCGGGTCCTCTTTCCGCTGGTCGCACCCGGCCTGGTGGCTACCAGCATCTTCTCCTTCATCACGGCGTGGAACGAACTGATCTTCGCGTTGACGTTCATCAACGACCAGGGGAGTTACACGCTGCCGGTGGCGATGACCTTCTTCTTCGGTCGGGACGACACCAACTGGGGGCCGGTGATGGCCGCGTCCACTCTGTTCACTCTGCCGGTCATCATCTTCTTCCTGCTGGTGCAGCGCCGGATGGTCTCCGGCCTGGTGGCCGGCGCCGTCAAGGGCTGAACCGCAGGTGGTGGACCGGCCCCGGGAATACGGGGAGGGGCCCCCTGCCATGGCCGAAAGGCGATGACAAGGGGCCCCTCCTCATGTCGTCAGCGGAGCCAGGGGACGCTGCGGTCGAGCAGGCCGCGCTCCTTGAGCTCCTTGCGCAGCGGGATCTCGTCGTCGACGTACCCGTCCCAGTTGATGCCCCAGTAGTTGGCGGTGTGGGTGCCCTCACCGATCAGCTGGCGCTGCACCGGGGTGCGGTTGCGGTACCACTCGCCGTTCACGTCGGGGTGCAGCTCGTCCAGCGGACGGATCCACCGGTAGGTGTAGCCGACGAAGAGCATCTTGCGGGTGATGGCCGACAGGTTCGTCGACCGCGAGTGCCACTGCCGGCGGTCGAAGATGAAGGCGTCGCCCGGCTTGGCGGTGATCTCCACCGTGCCCTCCGGGTCCGGGTTGTGCACGCTGAGGTCCTTCGGCCGGGGCAGCGAGTTCCACAGGTGGCTGCCCGGGATGACCTTGGTGGCGCCGCGGCCGGTCTCGGAGAGATCCGACAGGACGTACGCGACCTTCAGCGAGAACATCGGCCGGGGCAGGTTCGGGTCCATCGTCTCCGGGTCGGAGTTCTGCCGGTACCCGTCCTGGTGCCAACCCCAGTACGGCTTCTCCGGCTCAAGTGCCGGAGGGGTGACGTCCAGGTGGTTGTGGTGGGTGTAGATGTTCCAACCGGCCAGCCCCCACATGTACGGGAAGGCGATCGGGTGGGTCAGCAGCTCGCCGAAGAGCTCGTCGCGCTCCAGGAAGCCCAGCAGGTGCAGGGTGCCGTCCTTCTTGGTGGTGCCCTTTGCCTGCTCCTCCGCGTAGACGCGGTCGACCGCCGCCTCCAGCGCCGCCCGGTGGTCCTCCGTCAGGACGTTGCGCAGCAGGAGGAAGCCCTGCTCGTGGAACTCCTTGCGGTCAGTGTCGCTGATCGGTTCGTAACCGGTCCGGTCGCCGTAATCGAACACCGCGTCGTACCCCTCCCCATGAGGTGAAACCTTTTTCTGGCACAGGCCGCCGATCGTAACGCGGTAGCCGTGGCATCGGGGAAGGCGTGTTGCGCGAGCTGGTCTCAGTGGGACCCGGTGCAGCGAGGACGATGCGTAGAGTGATGCCCCCGTGATCAATAGGGGTCGTTGCGGTATTTTGTCCGATTGTGCGTTTACTGCCGGTTAAGAGATCCGGGTCGGTCAGCCCTCGTTGAACACCTCGGCCACCACCTGGCCGGCGGGGCTCTGCTGGCCGGCGACCCGCTCCCAGGTGCCGCCCCGGGCGGTCCACTCCAGGTCGCCGAAGCTGACGCGCTTCACCCCGTGGTCCTGGGCGTGTGAAACCAGCCAGTGCGCGTACCGCCAGCCGTCGCGCTGGTCGCCGGGAGTCACCGCCAGCCCGGTGGGGTCCGTCGGGTCGGTGCCCTTCAACCCCCAGTCCAACACCAGGTTGCGGGTCAGCTGCGCGGCCGCCGCCGCACCGTGCATCACCGGGGTACGCCCCACCGTGCAGGCGACCGCGCCGGTGGCGTCGCCGAGCAGGGCCCGGCTGAGGACCTCGGAGTCGTCGGCCCACTTCTGGTAGGCCTCGGGGAAGGCCGAGCGCTGCACCCGCTGGGCGGCGTCGGTGACGCGCATCTCCTCCCAGCCGCGCACCTTCTTGAGCGCCGCGTAGAACCGGTTGGAGGCGTAGCGCGGGTCACGGATCTGCGCCGGGGTGCCCCAGCCCTGGCTCGGTCGCTGCTGGAACAGGCCGACCGAGTCGCGGTCGCCGTCGGCGAGGTTGCGCAGCCCGGACTCCTGGTACGCGGTGGCCAGTGCGACCACCACGGCCCGCTCGGGCATTCCGCGCTTCGCGCCGATCGCCGCGATCGTTGCCGCGTTGGCCATCTGATCGGCGTCCAGCGCGACCCGGCCGTCGGCCTGCACGGTGCACTTCCGGGCTGTCAACGGCAGCTGGAGGCGGTCACCGACCTGCCGTACGACGAGCCAGATCGCGATCACGGCGACGAGGATGAGCACGACTCCACCCGCCACAGCTGCCCGAGTTCGCACCCACACCCCCAGATCGACAGTCCGACAAGCGTACGTCCCCGCCTGCGCTCTCCGGGTCGTCCGAGCGATTCGGGTCCGGGTTGGCCGGTTCGGGGGCGGCTGCGTTGTCGCGTACCGGTTGGCGACGTTCCCGCTCCGGTCGTGATCTCACCTGCCGGGTCGCCGTCGCCCTGTCGCCCGCCCTGGTTGAGACCCCGCACGTCCGCTATCCGGACAGCGAGTGTTGCGCCGGTTGAAGCAGAGCAGAGGGCCACGAACAGCAACGCCTACCCGGAGGCTCAGACGTCGAGAGCGGCCACCCATCGCGCCGGCCGCTTCTCCCGGAACGCCGTGACCCCCTCGCGCCCCTCGTCGGACAGGAAGTAGCCGGTCGAGAGGGCGGACAGCCGGGCCAGGTCGCCACGCAGCTCGGCAGTGCCCGGCCGGCGCAGCAACTCCTTCGCGCCGGCCAACGCGCCGGGCGCGCCCCGTACCAGTGAGCCGCAGTACCGCTGCACCGCCGCGTCCAGCTCGTCCGCCGGCACGGAGGCGGTGACCAGGCCGATCTCAGCGGCCCGCCGCCCATCGAAAATGTCCCCGGTGAGGTACAGCTCGGCGGCGGCGCGCGGGTGCAGGCGGGGCAGCACGGTCGCCGAGATCACCGCCGGGATCACCCCGATCCGCACCTCGGTGAACGCGAACGTCGCCTGATCGGCGCAGATCGCAAGGTCGGCGGCGGCGATCAGACCCAGCCCACCGGCCCGCGCCGGCCCGGCCACCCGGGCCAGCACCGGCTTCGGGCACTCCCAGAGCGCGGCGAGCACGTCGCCCAGCATCCCGGCCGGCACCGTCCCGCTGGCGTACGCGGCTGCGGTCTCCTTCAGGTCCGCACCCGAGCAGAAGACCGGGCCCCGGTGGTCGAGCACGATCACCCGGACCGCGTCGTCGGCGACCGCGTCGGCCAGCCCGGCCAGCAGCTGGGTCATCAGGCCGGTGGAGAGCGCGTTGCGGTTGTGTGGGCTGTCCAGGGTGAGCGTGGTCACCCCACGGGCCGTGGCGACCCGCACGAGGACGTCGGGAGAGGTCATGCCGGGCACACTAGTGGCCATGCCCGGCGTCCTTCCAGATGGTGAGACCGTCCCCGTCGACGGATCCCTGCCCGCCACCGCCACCGCGGCGGTCGGCGCGCGCGGCTTCGGCGTGTACGTGCACGTGCCGTTCTGCGCCAGCCGCTGCGGCTACTGCGACTTCAACACCTACACGGCCGCCGAGTTGGGCGGCGGTGCCAGCCGCGAGGGGTACGCCGACACCGTCCTCGCCGAGCTGGCACTTGCCGCCCGGGTGCTCGGCGACAGGCCGCCGCCCCGGGTCGACACCGTGTTCGTCGGCGGCGGCACGCCCACCCTGCTCCCCGCCGACGACCTGGCCCGCATCCTCGACGGCATCGACCGCACCTGGGGGCTGGCCGCCGACGCCGAGGTGACCACCGAGGCCAACCCGGAATCGGTCACCCCGGAATCGTTGAAGCGGCTGCGGGCCGCCGGCTACACCCGGATCTCGCTGGGCATGCAGTCCGCCTCCCCGGGGGTGTTGGCGATCCTGGACCGCAAGCACAGCGCCGGCCGGGCCACCACCGCCGCACTGGAGGCGCGAGACGCCGGGTTCGAGCACGTCAACCTGGACCTGATCTACGGGACACCGGGGGAGCGGGCCGAGGACTTCGCCGCTTCGCTGGAGCAGGTCGTGGCCGCCGGGGTGGACCACGTCAGCGCGTACGCCCTGATCGTCGAGGACGGCACCCGGCTGGCCGCCCGGATGCGGCGCGGCGAGCTGGCGTACCCCAGTGATGACGTGGCCGCGGACCGCTACCTGGCCGCCGAGGCCGCCCTCGACGCGGCCGGCCTGTCCTGGTACGAGGTCTCCAACTGGGCTCGCGCCGACGAGGCCCGGTGCCGGCACAACCTGCTCTACTGGACCGGCGCGGACTGGTGGGGGCTGGGGCCGGGGGCGCACAGCCACGTCGGCGGGGTCCGCTGGTGGAACGTCAAACACCCTTCGGCGTACGCCCAGCGGTTGGCTGCGGGCGCGTCTCCCGGCCTGGCCCGGGAGGTGCTCACGGTCGACGAGGCGCACATGGAGGACGTGATGCTGCGGCTGCGGCTCGCCAGCGGCCTGCCGCTGGCGGTGCTCGACGCCAGCGGCCGAGCCGGCGCCGAGCGGGCGCTGGCCGACGGCCTGCTGGACACCGAGGCGTACGCGGCCGGCCGGGCGGTACTCACCCTGCGCGGGCGGCTGCTCGCCGACGCGGTCGTCCGCGACCTGCTGCCCTGAGCGGGCCCGCTGCCCCGGAACGGGGCAGCGGGTGCTACGGGCCGGCCGGGGGAGCGGCCGGCCCGGCTCACTTGATGAAGCTGGCCGACATGGGGTAGCGGTAGGGGGCGCCCTCGTTGGCCTTCATGCCCGCGATGATCCCGAACAGGATCTGGATCACCACAACGGCGATGCTGGGCAGGAAGAGCAGGCACCAGCTCACGAAGAGCAGCACGAACGCGATGATCGACCAGAGGATCTGGAAGTTCAGGGCGGCCAGGGCGTGCGCCCGGACGGCCGGCGACTGGTTGCCGCGGGCCAGGTAGGCGATGAGCGGGGCGACGAAGCCCAGAGGACCAAAGCTGATCAGCGCACCGAGGGCGCCGCCGAAGTGGGCGACCAGCGCCCAGGTCTTGTCCTCGTTGTTGGCGTAGCCGCCGCCGGGACCGCCGTAGGCGCCCCCGTAGCCGCCAGCCGGGGGGTAGCCCCCGGGCGGTGGATAGCCGCCAGCCGGTGGATAGCCGCCAGCCGGAGGGTAGCCACCTGACGGCGGTTGGTCACCGGTGGGCGGCGGATAGCCACCGGGCGGGGGATAGCCGCCCGGGCCAGGTGCCCCGGACAGTGGTGCGGTGGGTGGCTCGGCCGAAGGGAACGGGCCCGGAGAGGTCGGCTCCGGCGGGTAGTTGCCGGGGTCACCCGCTCCGGGAGGGCGAGGAGGTTCAGTCATGGGTGTCACGGTAGGGGCCAGTGGCAACGCCGCACCAGAGCGACACCGGCCGGCAGTGTGGGCCGATCGGCCCAGTCGGGTGGCGGGGGCCGCACCGACGAGCCACCGTTGATCATCGCGCTGGCGGGTACGCCGTCGTAGACTGGCACTCGTTACAGTCGAGTGCCAGGACGGCCCGGCCGGCCCATGGCGCCGGCGGCCGACGTGCGACAGGAGGTGCGGAGGATGGGTCTCGACGACCGGAAGCTCGCCGTGCTCCGCGCGATCGTCGAGGACTACGTCTCCACCCAGGAGCCGGTCGGCAGCAAGGCGCTGGTCGAGCGGCACCAGCTCGGGGTCTCCCCGGCCACGGTCCGCAACGACATGGCCGTGCTGGAGGAGGAGGGCTACATCCGGCAGCCGCACACCAGTGCCGGCCGGGTGCCCACCGACCGTGGCTACCGGCTCTTCGTCGACCGATTGTCCCGGGTCAAGCCGCTCAGCCCGGCCGAGCGCCGGGCCATCGAGCGTTTCCTGGTCGGCGCGGTCGACCTCGACGACGTGGTGCACCGCACGGTACGGCTGCTCGCTCAGCTGACCCGGCAGGTGGCCGTCGTGCAATATCCGAGCCTGGCCCGCTCCTCGGTGCGGCACCTGGAGCTGGTGCCGATCTCGACCACCCGGCTGATGCTCGTCATGATCGCTGACACCGGGCGCGTGGAGCAGCGGCTGGTGGAGCTGCCCGGGCCGGTGCCCCCCGACGACGTCACCGACCTGCGCCGGCTGGTCAACGAAAAGCTCGCCGGCGCCCGGCTGTCCGATACGCCACCGTTGGTGCAGGCGCTGGTCGAGGAGGCGCCCACCGAGCTGCGTCCGGCGATGACGACGCTCGCCACGGTGCTCCTGGAGACGCTCGTCGAGCGGCACGAGGAGCGCATCGCGCTGGCCGGCACCGCCAACCTCACCCGAGGTGGCCTGCTCGACTTCCAAGGCTCCCTCCGGCCGATCCTCGAGGCGCTGGAGGAGGAGGTCGTGCTCCTCAAACTCATCGGCGAGACCGAGCCGAGCACGACCCGGGTGCTGATCGGCGACGAGAACGAGTTCGACAACCTGCGGGCCGCCTCCGTGGTCAGCACCGGGTACGGCCCGGGCGCCACCATCGTCGGCGGCCTGGGGGTGCTGGGGCCCACCCGGATGGACTACCCCGGCACCATCGCCACGGTGCGCGCCGTGGCACGCTACGTGGGCGAGTTGCTGGCCCAGAACTGATCAGTCAGGGCCGACGGCCGGCTGCTGCCGCCGGATCGGCCAACGCGAGACGAACATGAGGACACGGAACGCAGTGGCCAGGGACTACTACGGCATTCTCGGTGTGAGCCGAGAAGCCTCCGACGACGAGATCAAGCGCGCCTACCGCAAGCTGGCGCGCCAGTTCCATCCGGACGTCAATCCGGACCCGGAGGCTCAGGAGAAGTTCAAGGACATCAACGCCGCGTACGAGGTCCTCTCGGACGACCGGAAGCGGCAGATCGTCGACCTGGGTGGCGACCCGCTCGCACCGGGTGGCGGCGGTGCCGGCGGCCCGGGCGGCCCCGGCGGAGCCGGTCCGTTCGTCGGTTTCCAGGACATCATGGACGCGTTCTTCGGTGGCGCGGCGGGCGGTGCCCGTGGCCCCCGTCCGCGTACCCGGCCCGGCGCGGACGCGATCCTGCGGCTCGAGCTTGATCTGCACGAGACGGCGTTCGGCGTCGAGGCGCCGATCACCGTCGACACCGCGGTGCTCTGCACCACCTGTTCCGGCGCCGGCACGGCCGCCGGCACCCACCTGGCGACCTGCGAGGCGTGCGCCGGTCGGGGCGAGGTGCAGTCGGTGCAGCGCACCTTCCTCGGTCAGGTGGTCTCCGCCCGGCCGTGCACCGTGTGCCAGGGTTACGGCACCACCATCCCGCACCCCTGCCCCACCTGTGCTGGCGACGGCCGGGTGCGCACCCGCCGCTCGCTGACCGTCAAGATCCCGGCCGGCGTCGAGGACGGCATGCGGATCCGGTTGGCCCAGCAGGGCGAGGTGGGCCCGGGTGGCGGCACCGCCGGTGACCTCTACGTGGAGATCCACGAGCGGCCGCACGACGTGTACTCCCGCAAGGGCGACGACCTGCACTGCCGCGTCACCGTGCCGATGACCGCGGCGGCGCTCGGCACCCGGCTGACCATCAAGACCCTGGACAGCGAGGAGACGCTCGACGTCAAGGCCGGCACCCAGCCGGCCAGCACACTGCGACTGCGCGCTCGGGGCGTGCCGCACCTGCGCGGCACCGGCCGGGGTGACCTCTACGTGCACCTGGACGTGCGGACGCCGACCAAGCTCGACCCGGACCAGGAGAAGATGCTGCGGGACTTCGCCAAGACCCGCGGTGAAGAGGTCGCCGAGCTGTCCAAGCAGGGCGGCTTCTTCTCCCGGATGCGCGACGCGTTCAACGGGCACGCCTGAGGTGTCGGCGCCGCTGTTCCTGGTCGAGGCGCTGCCCACCGGCGACGCGCTGACCCTGGACGGCCCGGAGGGGCACCACGCGGCGACCGTGCAGCGGCTGCGCGTCGGCGAGGAGTTGCTGCTCGCCGACGGCCGGGGCGGCACGGCCGCCGCCGTGGTCACCGCCGTCGGCCGGGGCAGCCTGGAGGTCACCATCACCTCCCGGGGGTACGCGGACGCACCCGTACCCCGGCTGGTGACCGTGCAGGGCATCGCCAAGGGCGACCGGGGCGAGCTGGCCGTGCAGGCGATGACCGAGGTCGGGGTCGACGAGATCGTGCCCTGGGCGGCCGCCCGCTCGGTGACCCAGTGGCGGGGCGACCGGGGCGTACGCGCCCGGGAGAAGTGGGTGGCCACCGCCCGGGAGGCCGCCAAGCAGGCCCGCCGTCCCTGGCTGCCGGTGGTGGCCGGTGCGCCGGACGAGTCCACCGCCACGGTGGCCCGCCGGATCGCTGGTGCCGCCGCCGGGTTCGTGCTGCACGAGGAGGCTGACGAACGGCTGACCACCGCCGAGCTGCCGTCCGCCGGGGAGATCGTCCTGGTGGTCGGCCCGGAGGGTGGCATCGACTCGGCCGAGCTGACCGCGTTCCGCGCGGCCGGCGGCCGGCCGGTCCGGCTCGGCCCGGCCGTGCTGCGCACCTCCACCGCTGGCGTGGCCGCGCTCAGCGTGCTCGCCACCCGCCTCGACCGCTGGTAGCCCCCGCCCCGCCGCCCCCGCCCCGCCGCCCCCGCCCCCCCGTCGATCTAGGGCAGATTGTCGTCAGGGGGAGATCCATTAGCAGCGGTATGCCCTAGATCGACGCGGCGGGGGGCGGGCGCGTGCCGGACCTCGAAGACGATCACCGGTCGCTCGTCGGACTTTTTGATCCAGTCCTGGAGCTTGAGGAGCTCGTCGCCAGCCACCTTCCTGGCCGGGTGAATCAGCGGCCGTGCCGACGTCAGCTGCGCAGGTAGGAGGCGCCGTTGAGGTCGACGATCGCGCCGGAGGCCCACTCGGCCTGTGGAGAGGCCAGCCAGTGCACGGCCGCGGCGATCTCCTCCGGCTGGGCCACCCGGTCGAACGGGCTCTGCGCCCGAATCGCCGCGCCCTGCTCGCCGCGCAGGTGCTCAGTGGCCATGTCGGTTGCCACGAAGCCCGGAGCGACGGTGGCGATCGATATTCCGTACGGGGCGAGCGCCACGGCGAGGGACTGGCCCAGTGCGTTCAGCCCTGCCTTGCTGGCCCCGTACGCCGGCTGGTCCGGCTCGCCCCGGAACGCGCCCCGGGACGAGACGTTGACGATCCGCCCGCCGCGTTCCCGCATGTGCTGGGCAGCGCACCAGGTGACGTTGCCGGCGCCGGTCAGGTTGGTCTCCAGCACCTGCCGCCAGCGCTTCTGCCACTGCTCGTAGGTGGCGCCGAAGATCGGGTGCGGGTCGTCCCGGTCGCCGTACACCCCGGCGTTGTTGACCAGCACATCGAGCCCGCCGAGCAGCTCGGCGGCCCGGTCCACCATGGCCCGGACCGCGTCCGGATCGGTGAGGTCGGCGCGGACCACCACGTGCCCGGTGCCGGGCAGCTGCGCGCGCAGCTCTTCGGCCGCGTCCGCGGAGTCGCGATGGTGGATTGCCACCCGGTCACCGCTGGCCGCGAACGCCCTCGCCACCGCGCGGCCGATCCCGCGCGAGGCCCCGGTCACGAGTACCGCCCGATCCGTCATGCCGGCCATCCTGCCCCAGCCCGCGGCACTTCCCTACACTGCCCCGATGGGATCCGACTGTCTGTTCTGCCGCATCGTCGCCGGGGAGATCCCGGCCACCGTGGTCCGGGAGACCGCCACCACGCTCGCCTTCCGGGACATCGGCCCGAAGGCGCCGGTGCACGTCCTGGTCATTCCGAAGGAGCACTACGCCGACGTCGCCACCCTCGCCGAGGGTGATCCGGCGCTGGCCGGCGAGGTGCTGGCCACGGCCGCCGCGGTGGCCGAGGACGAGGGGCTGCTCGGCGACGGTTTCCGGCTGATGTTCAACACTGGCGCGTACGGGGGACAGGAGGTGTTCCACGCGCACGCGCACCTGCTCGGTGGCGCGCCGCTCGGCCCGATGCTCGCCCGGGACCTGGCGTGACGGCCGCCCCCGACGTGTACGACCGGTTGGGTCGGCTGGTCCGGCGGGTGCAGGCCGACGGCCGGGTGCCGGCGGTGTCGGCGGCGCTGCACCGGGCCGACCGGCCGCTGTGGAGCTGCACGGTCGGCGGCACCGGCACCGACAGCGCGCTGGGGCCGGGCACCCAGTTCCGGATCGGCTCGGTCACCAAGACCTTCACCGCAGTGCTGGTTCTGCAGTGCCGTGACGACGGGCTGCTGGATCTGGACGACCCGGTGGGCCGGCACCTGGACCTGACGGCGCACGGCGAGCTGACCATCCGCCGCTTGCTGTCGCATACGGGTGGCCTGCAACGCGAGCCGTTCGGCGACGTCTGGGACAGTCTGCGCGCCCCGGACGCCGACCAGTTGCTCGCGGAACTGGACCGGGCTGAGCGGGTGCTGCCGACCGGCCGCCGGTTCCACTACTCGAACCTGGGACTGGCCGTGCTCGGCCAACTGGTCGCCCGGCTACGCGGCGAGAGTTGGGCGCAGGCGCTCACCGAGCGGATCCTGATGCCGCTGGGGCTGACCGACACCACCGTGACCCCTCGGCCGACGGCGGCCACCGGGTTCCTGGTCGACGCGTACTCCGACGAGGCGCACCCGGAGCCGCCGACCGACTTCGGTGCGGTCGGCCCGGCCGCCCAGCTCTGGAGCACCGCGACCGACATGGCCCGCTGGGCCGCGTTCCTGGCCGACCCGGGGGCGCTGGACCCGGCCGGCGCGGTGCTTGTCGCCGCCACCCTGGACGAGATGCGCTGGCCGGTGACCACCACCGACGAGACGCTCTGGGGCGCGGGCTTCGGGCTCGGGCTCATCCTGGTCCCGCAGGGGGAGCGGGTGATGCACGTGGGGCACGACGGGGCGATGCCTGGTTTCCTCGCCGCGGTGTACGGCCGGCGGGGCGGCGACGGAACGGCCGGCGCGATGGGCGCCGCGGTGCTCGGCTCGTCCGGCACGGCGGCCGAACTGTTCGACCTGCCGCACCGGCTGCTCGCCGCGGCGGTCGAGCACGACCCGGCCGAGGTCGAGCCATGGCGGCCCGGCGCACCCGCACCGGCGGGCCTGCGGGGCGTGCTCGGTCGCTGGTGGGGCGAGGGTTTCGAGTACGTGTTCTCCTGGCACGACGGCACCCTGCGGGCGCGCGGGGCCGGCGACCCGGCAGGACGCCCCCCGGCGATCTTCACCCCACTGCCGGACCAACCGGACGTGTTCCGCACGGTCTCCGGTCGGGAGGCCGGTGAGCTGCTGCGGCTGACCCGGGACGAGACCGGCGCGGTGGTCCGGATGCACTGGGCGACGTACCGGTTCACCCGCCACCAGGAGACCTTCGACCGGTATGACTTCCGGGCCGGGAGCTGATCGCGGCCAGCGGAAATGGGCGCGATGCGGCCCGCGTTGAACCGATACGATGGGTGGAACGTCCGCACGCCGTGCCAGCAGGCCGGCGCCGAGATCGAGAGCAGGTGGCGCAGGGCCCTTCGGCCCAACCTATGACCGGCACCCCACCTCCCGGCCCGCCCCGGGTGCAGACCAGGATCACCGTGCCCGACTCGAAGATCATGGTCAATCTCCTCGGCGCAGGCGACGAGATCCTACGACTCGTCGAACGCTCGGTCAGCAGTGACGTGCACGTCCGCGGCAACGAGATCACCATCACTGGCGACCCCGCGGACAACGCCCTCGCCGAGCGGGTCTTCAGCGAGCTGCTCGAACTCATCGAGAAAGGCGAGACCCTGACCACTGACGCCGTCCGGCGTACCGTCGGCATGCTCGAGCAGGGCAGTGCCGAGCGGCCCGCCGAGGTTCTGAGCCTCAACATCCTCTCCCGTCGCGGGCGCACCATCCGTCCCAAGACCCTGGGGCAGAAGCGGTACGTCGACGCGATCGACACGCACACCATCGTCTTCGGCATCGGCCCGGCCGGCACCGGAAAGACCTACCTGGCCATGGCGAAGGCCGTCCAGGCGTTGCAGACCAAGCAGGTCAACCGGATCATCCTGACCCGGCCGGCGGTGGAGGCGGGTGAGCGACTGGGCTTCCTGCCCGGCACGCTCAACGACAAGATCGACCCGTACCTGCGCCCGCTCTACGACGCGCTGCACGAGATGCTCGACCCGGAGACGATCCCGAAGCTGATGGCCCAGGGGACGATCGAGGTCGCGCCCCTCGCGTACATGAGGGGCAGAACCCTCTCTGACGCGTTCATCATCCTGGACGAGGCGCAGAACACGACGCCCGAGCAGATGAAGATGTTCCTCACCCGGCTCGGCTTCAACTCCAAGATCGTCGTGACCGGTGACATCACCCAGGTGGACCTTCCCGGCGGGACGAGCAGCGGCCTGAAGGTTGTCCGGGAGATCCTGAAAAACGTCGAGGACGTGCACTTCGCCCAGTTGTCCAGCACCGACGTGGTCCGCCACCAGCTGGTCGGGGAGATCGTCGACGCGTACGCCCGCTGGGACGCCGAGCGGGAAAACCAGCAGGCGCAGGGCGTTCACGCCGTGCCGGGGCGACCCGCCCAGGGCGGCCGAGCCGGCCGCCGCCGCTAAAGCAGAGGAAAGCAGTTGTCCATCGAGATCGCCAACGAGTCCGGTGTCGAGGTTGACACCGACGCCGTGCTCGCCGTCGCCCGGCACTCCCTCGACGAGATGGGGGTCAACCCCCTCGCCGAGTTGTCCGTGTTGCTGGTCGACATCGACTACATGACCGAGCTGAACCACCGCTGGATGGGTGGCGACGGCCCGACCGACGTGCTCGCCTTCCCCATGGATGAGGGCAGCGTCGACCACGGTCCGGGCGAGTCCGCACCGGCCGGTGGTGAGCCGGCCCTGCTCGGCGACATCGTGCTCTGCCCCGAGGTCGCGGCCAAGCAGGCGGCGACCGCCGGGCACGCACCGGCCGACGAACTGCACCTGCTCACCGTGCACGGCGTGCTGCACCTGCTCGGCTATGACCACGCCGAGCCGGAGGAGGAGCGGGAGATGTTCGCGCTCCAGGCCCGACTGCTGGCGAGCTGGCGGTCGACCCGCACCCAGTGATGTCCACATCTCCGTTACTCGCGGCCGGCACCACCGCCGGCCTTCCCGACCTGCAGCTGATCGTCTTCGCGGCCGGCCTGGTGGTGTTGGCCGGTCTGATCGCGATGACCGAGGCGGCGCTCGCCGCGGTCTCGCCGGCCCGGGCCGCCGAGCTGGCCCGCGACGGCGTGCGGGGCGCTCGTACCCTCCAGGTCGTCGCCGGCGACGTCGTCCGGCACCTCAACCTTCTCCTCCTGTTGCGGCTGCTCGCCGAGCTGACCGCCACCACGCTGGTGGCGCTCGTCGCCGTGGACAGCTTCGGCGCCGGCTGGCGCGCCGCGCTGGTGACCGCCGGTGCGATGACCGTGGTCAGCTTCGTGGCGGTCGGCGTCGCTCCGCGCACCATCGGCCGGCAGCACGCGTACGCCGTGGGTCGGGCGGTGGCACCGCTGGTCCGCTGGCTGGGCCGGGCGCTCAACCCGCTCGCGTCGCTGCTGATCCTGATCGGCAACGCGGTCACCCCAGGGCGTGGCTTCCGGGAGGGGCCGTTCGCCACCCAGGTGGAGTTGCGTGAGCTTGTCGACCTGGCCGAGCAGCGCGGCGTGGTCGAGCACGGCGAGCGTCAAATGATCCACTCGGTCTTCGCGCTCGGCGACACCATCGCCCGTGAGGTGATGGTGCCGCGTACGGAGATGGTGTGGATCGAGGAGGGCAAGACGCTCGCGCAGGCGCTGGTGCTCTTCCTGCGTTCCGGTTTCTCCCGTATTCCGGTGATCGGCGAGAGTGTCGACGACGTGCTGGGTGTGCTCTATCTCAAGGACCTGATCCGGCGTTCCCGCGGCGGTGACCCGGAGGCCGAGCAGGTGCCGGTGGCCGAGCTGATGCGCCCGGCGACTTTCGTACCGGAGTCCAAGCCGGTCGACGACCTGCTGTCGGAGATGCAGGCGGCCCGCAACCACCTGGTCATCGTGGTCGACGAGTACGGCGGCACCGGCGGTCTGGTCACCATCGAGGACATCCTGGAGGAAATCGTCGGTGAGATCACCGACGAGTACGATGTCGAGCGCCCGCCCGTCGAACGTCTGGCGGACTCCTCGGTGCGGGTGACCGCCCGCTTGCCGGTGGAGAATTTGGGCGAGATGTTCGACACCGATCTTGCCACCGACGAGGTGGAAACGGTCGGTGGCCTGCTCGCCCAGTCGCTGGGGCGGGTGCCGATCCCCGGTGCGGAGGCCGAGGTCGCCGGCCTCCGGCTGATCGCCGAGGGCACCACGGGCCGGCGCAACCGGATCGACACCGTCCTGGTCAGCCGGGTGGAGTCGGGCCATGAGCAGGACACCGCGGGGCGTGGCGAGCACGCTGGCCCCGGGGACGACACCGACAAATATCGAGACGACGAGAGGCAATCCGCCGATGCCTGACACACCCGCCGCGCCTGCCGCCCCGCCCGCCCCCACCGCGTCGGCCCCGCTGAGCGCCGAGGACGGCAAGCTCGTCGCCCTGGCCCGGGGAGCCCGAGGCCGGGTCGGCGCCGTGGAGGGCGCCGCGGTCCGGGACCAGGACGGCCGGACGTACGCGGCGGCCAGTGTCGCGTTGCCCTCGCTGACCCTCACCGCGTTGCAGTTGGCGGTCGCGTCGGCCGTGGCGGCCGGGGCGAGCCGGCTGGAGGCCGCAGTGGTGGTGACCGAGGCGTCGACGCTGGATGGCGCCGGGCACGCGGCGGTACGTGACCTCGCGGTGGATGCGCCGATCCACGTGGCCGCTCCGGACGGCACGGTCCTCGGCACGGTGACTCAGTGAGCCCCGTGCAGGACCCGGAGGCGCGGCCGTACCGGGCCGGGTTCGGCTGTTTCGTGGGCCGGCCCAACGCCGGCAAGTCGACGCTGACCAATGCCATCGTCGGCACCAAGATCGCGATCACCTCGAACAAACCGCAGACCACCCGGCACGTCATCCGGGCCGTGCTGCACCGGCCGGAGTCGCAGCTGGTCCTGGTCGACACACCGGGCCTGCACCGTCCTCGTACGCTGCTCGGCGAGCGCCTCAACGACCTGGTCCGGTCCACCTGGACGGAGGTCGACGTGATCGGCCTCTGCATCCCGGCGGACGAGCCGGTCGGGCGCGGTGACCGGTTCATCAGCGGCGAGTTGGCCGAGTTGAAGGCGACCGTGCTGGCAGTTGTCACCAAGACCGACCTGGTGGACAAGCGTCGCCTGGCAGAGCAGTTGCTCGCGGTCAGCGAGATGGGCGAGTTCGCCGAGATCGTGCCGGTGAGCGCGGTCTCCGGGCATCAGGTTGACACGCTGGTCGACGTGATGACCAGCTACCTGCCGCCGTCGCCGCAGCTCTACCCGGACGACATGCTGACCGACGATCCCGAGCAGGTGCTGGTCGCGGAGCTGATCCGGGAGGCCGCCCTGGAGGGGGTCCGTGACGAGTTGCCGCACTCCATCGCGGTGATCGTGGAGGAGATGATCCCCGAGGGTCAGGTCATGAAGATCTACGCCGACCTGTACGTGGAACGGCCCAGCCAGAAGGCGATCGTGCTCGGTCACAAGGCGAGCCGGCTCAAGGAGGTCGGCACCAACGCCCGCCGGCAGATCGAGGAGTTGCTCGGCAGTCGGGTCTATCTCGACCTGCACGTGCGGGTCGCGAAGGACTGGCAGCGCGACCCGAAGCAGTTGCGCAAGCTGGGCTTCTGACCTGTTCCGTCGAGGCGTTGCCCGACCGGCGGCATGATCACCTTCGGTCGGGCGGATGGGGTGCTTCACGTTTGGTCGGGGTCGCGGCCGTTTGGTGCGGGCACCACGAAGGGTAGGGGAGGTACGCCAAGCGTCCCCGACCCAGATGCAGGCTGATGCGCAACAGGTATCTCGATCTGCTCCGTTTCCTGGCCATCGTCCGAGTGATCGTCTACCACGTCACCGGGTGGGCGACCCTCACCCTCGTCTTCCCGGCCATGTCGGTGATGTTCGCGCTGGCCGGCTCGCTGATGGCCGCGTCACTGACCCGCTGCGGGCCGGCGGCGATCGGGCGTCGGCTGCGCCGGTTGCTGCCGTCGTTGTGGGTGCTCGCGGTGGTGTTCGTGCCGGCCATGCTGCTCACCGGGCTGCCGGTGACCCCCCGGGTGCTGCTGTGGCTGTTCCCGATCGCCGACCCGCCGGCCAACCACTGGGGCGCCCTGGCGTTGAGCATCATCTGGTACCTGCGCGACTACCTGTGGTTCGTGCTCGCCTCACCGGTCGCGTTCTGGCTGTTCCGGCGTGCCCCGCTACCCACCCTGCTCGCCCCGTACCTGCTGCTGGTGGCGATCGAGGCGGGGATCTACCAGGCGCCCCCGCCGGTGCTGCGCGAGTTCGGGCTCTACTTCGGAGCGTGGCTGCTCGGCTTCGCCCATCACTCAGGGATGCTGCGCCCGCTCTCCGGCCGGGTGCTGTACCCGTTGGCGCTCGCACTCGCGGTGGGCGGCGGCCTCTGGATCGTCGGGCATCCCGGCCCGCGAGGGTACGACCTGAACGACAACCACCTTGGTAACGCCCTCTGGTCGGCCGCGTTCATCCTGATCGTGCTCGGTCGGGCGCCGTCCGGGCTGGCCTGGCTAGGCCGCAGCAGGTTGGCTGACCGGGCGGTGACCGTGGTCAACCGGCGGGCACTCACCATCTACCTCTGGCACATGCCGTTCGTGGTGGCGCTCACTCCGCTGGTCGACGTGGTGGGTTGGTCCCACCAGGACCCGGTGGGCTTGGCCATCCGGGTGTTGCTGGTCTTCGCACTGGTCGGGCTGGTCACCCTCGCCGTCGGTTGGGTCGAGGACGTCGCCGCCCGCCGCCGTCCGGAGTTGATCCCCGGCGGCCCGGTGCGGTCCACCGAGCAGGCCAGCCAGTCCGACACCGAGCGGCCCGGCCGTTCCGGTACGGAGCCGGTGGGCGAGCCGACCGGGGTCGCCGGCGGCCGGGCGGTGGTGCCGGGGCAACGGATGCCCGAGGAGGCGGGCACCGGCACCGTCAGCGCTGGCTGATAGTGACGTTGCCGCTGCCGGCCGAGACGTCGAGCACCAGCGTCGCGGACGGGTCATCGGTGACGGAGATCTGCGCATCGCCGGAGCCGGTGTTGGACCGGACCCGGTAGCTGCCCGCCGGCACCAGCAGCGTGACATCGCCGCTGGAGGCGTGTGCCCGCGCCGAGGCGGACTTGTCCAGTTCGACGGTGACATTGCCCGAGCCGGCCTCGGCGTCGACCGCGCCGCCCAGTCGACGCGCGGTGATATCCCCGGACCCGGCGCGCAGGCGGACCGCCCCGCTGGCCTCGCTCACCTCGATGTTGCCGGAGCCGGTCTCGACACCGACCGCGCCGGAGGAGCCGGTGATCCGTACGTCGCCGGAGCCCAGCCGCAGATCCACCGCGCCGACCCGGCTCAGCTCGACGTCGCCGGAGCCGGACTCGCCCTGTAGCGTCACCCCCTCCGGCACGGCGACTTCGTAGGAGATGCTGCACCGGTCGCCGCAGTCGGTGTTCAGCACCAGCTCACTGCCCTTGATCTCGTACCGGACGTTGGGTTCGCCGCCGTGGTAGCGCACCACCCGCTTGATGCGCGCCTCGCCGGCCGCGCCGCTGCCCCGGACGATCACGTCCCCCGCACCCGGCAGCACCTTGATGCTGGTGATCTGCACGGCCTCGGTGTCGTCGAAGTCGAGCCGGCGCAGGGCCAGGTTGTCGCACCCGGCGAGCAGGATGAGGGTGGTTGCCAGGCCCAGGGCGACGGGTGCGGCGGCGCGACGACGGGAAGCGTCAGTGGTCGGGTGCAATGCCATGGCGAGCACGCTACGGCTGGTGACGAGTCGGGCGCATCGGGGTTCGTCCGCGCATCCACCCCGAACCA
Source organism: Micromonospora sp. NBC_01638 (assembly GCF_045209745.1). Lineage (NCBI taxonomy): Bacteria > Bacillati > Actinomycetota > Actinomycetes > Micromonosporales > Micromonosporaceae > Micromonospora > Micromonospora sp. NBC_01638. The sequence continues at coordinate 853,125 of NZ_CP109273.1, read as the reverse complement.
ACCCTGATTTCACACCCCGAGGGAGAATGGCCCGATGGCCGGGTATCGCCGACAGCTCTACCGCGACGACGCGGTGGTGCTGCGTGTGCAGAAGCTCGGCGAGTCCGACCGGATCATCACCCTGCTCACCCGCCGGCACGGCCGGCTGCGCGCCGTGGCCCGGGGGATCCGCCGCACCACCAGCAAGTTCGGCGCCCGGCTGGAGCCGTTCGGCCACGTCGACCTCCAGCTCGCCGGGGACCCGAAGGGCAACCACGGCAGCTCGCTGCACACCGTCAGCCAGGTCGAGGCCATCGACCTGTACGGCAAGCGGTTCCTGGGGGATTACCCGCGCTACACGGCGGCCAGTGCGATCGCGGAGACCGCCGAGCGGCTGACTCCGGTGGAGCGAGAGCCGTCGCTGCGGCTGTTCCAGCTCACCGTGGGCGCGCTGAAGGCACTGTCCCGGGGCGAACACGCCACCACCCTGGTGCTCGACGCGTACCTGCTGCGCGGGATGTCCCTCGCGGGCTGGGCGCCGGCGCTGATCGCCTGCGCGGTCTGCGGCACGCCCGGCCGGCACCGGGCGTTCTCCGTGCCGGCCGGCGGCGCGGTCTGTCCGGATTGCCGGCCACCCGGCGCGGCCCATCCCGCGCCGGCCACCATCGACCTGATGTCCGCGCTGACCACCGGCGACTGGGTGGTCGCCGATGCCACCGACTCCGGCGTACGCCGGGAGTGCAGTGGACTGGTCGCGGCTCACCTGCAGTGGCATCTGGAGCGCGCGTTACGCTCGCTGCCGCTGGTCGACCGGGGCCCCTCGGCGGCCGGCGCGGCCTCGCCGCCGGAAGGCACCGGGGCCGTGGCGCTCCGGCCACATGGCGACGTCGAGGCCGGGGCGGACGGCGCGAGCAGGGAGTGACCGAGTGATCCGATCGAAGAAGGCTGGCCGGCGCGAGCCGACGCCGCCGACCCCACACCCGTCCGGCGCCCGGCCGCCGGCGCTGCCCACCGAGGCGGTGCCCAGGCACGTGGCGGTGGTGATGGACGGCAACGGTCGCTGGGCCAAGGACCGCGGGCTGCCTCGCACCAAGGGTCACGAGGCAGGGGAGCACAGCCTCTTCGACACCATCGAGGGCGCGATCGAGATGGGCATCCCGTACCTGTCGGCGTACGCGTTCTCCACCGAGAACTGGCGGCGCTCGCCCGACGAGGTCCGGTTCCTGATGGGGTTCAACCGGGACGTGATCCGTCGCCGCCGCGACCAGTTGGTCGACCTCGGCGTCCGGGTGGTCTGGTCGGGCCGGCCCGGGCGGCTGTGGAAGAGCGTCATCTCCGAGCTGCAGACCGCCGAGGAGATGTCCGGCAACAACTCGACGTTGACCCTGCAGTTCTGCGTCAACTACGGCGGGCAGGCCGAGATCGGTGATGCCGCCGCCGCGATCGCCCGCGACGTGGCGGCTGGGCGGCTGGATCCGGCGAAGGTCAATGAGAAGACCGTGGCGAAGTACCTCTACCACCCGGAGATCCCGGAGGTGGACCTGTTCCTGCGCCCCTCCGGGGAGGAGCGCATCTCCAACTTCCTGCTCTGGCAGGCTGCGTACGCCGAGTTGGTCTTCCTGGACACGCTCTGGCCCGATTTTGATCGCCGCCACCTCTGGTACGCGTGCGAGTTGTACGCGCAGCGGGACCGGCGCTTCGGCGGCGCGCTGCCAAACCCGGTCGCCCCGGTTCTCTGAGCCGACGCGCTTACGCTCGCGTCACTCTGGGTATCAGAGACGTCAGAAGTCACTGACGGAGGTGAACCCACATGATCCAGAAGCGCATTGCCCAGTGGGCGGTGGTGGCGGTCGCGGTGCCACTGGCGGCTGCCGGTGCCCGCCGGCTCAGCCACACGCTGGAGGCCCGGCGTGGTCCCTCCGGGGCCACCCGCTTGCTGACCAGGGGCGCGGACATGATCCGCCCGCAGAAGGCCAAGCGTCGCCGGTTTTTCTAACTCCCGACCCCCCAGGCGCCGCCCGCACCTGTGCGGGCGGCGCCTGCCTGTGTCCACACCACCCCGCCGCACCGGTGGAGGGTGGGGGCCGTGGGTGCGGTGGTTTTGGGGTTCTGTGCAAGGGGGGCGGGTAGGGTCCGGAGGTGGCGGAATGACGGCGGTTGGGGTGGATATGCACGATCTTCGGTACAAGATGATCATGGCGTTGAACGCGGCTGACCTTGGTGATCCGATCTGCGAGCAGGTGGCCGACATCTGTGCCGAGATCGCCGAGCAGCACTGCGCCGAGCTCGGTCACACACCACAGCTGCGTACCGGCGAGATCGCCGAACTGTCCACCGGCGAACCGGCCCTGGCCTGGGCGCCGTCGACCCCCGACGCCGGGCAGCGTGCCTGGTGACCGCGCCCGCCCCGGCAGTCGACGTACGTCGTGGCGACGATCGCTTCGCCACCCGGATCTCCTGGCTCGACTCCAAGCACTCGTTCTCGTTCTCCCGGCACTATGACCCGGCCAACACCCACCACGGTCTGCTGCTGGTCAACAACGATGACGTGGTGCGTCCGGGTGCCGGCTTCGAGACCCACCCGCACCAGGATATGGAGATCATCACCTGGGTGCTGCGCGGCTCCCTGGTGCACCAGGACTCCACCGGGCACTCCGGGGTGATCTACCCGGGCCTGGCCCAGCGGATGAGCGCCGGCACCGGCATCCTGCACTCGGAAAAGAACGACGCCTGGCGCCTCAACAATCAGGAGCCGCACACCGACCCGGTCCACTTCGTGCAGATGTGGGTGCTCCCCGACGAGCAGGGCGTCGACCCCGGCTACGAGCAGCTGGAGATCGAGGACGAGCTGCTCCGCGGCGGCCTGGTGCCGATCGCCTCCGGAATGGACCGCTACGACGGCGCGTCCGCGATCCGGATCCGCAACCGGTACGCGACCCTGCACGCCGCCCGGCTCAACCCCGGCGACGAGGTCACCATCCCCGACGCGCCCTTCGTGCACCTGTACGTGCCCAACGGCACGGTGACCCTGGAGGGCAGCGGCCCGCTCGGCACCGGCGACGCGGCCCGGCTCACCATGACCGGCGGCCGGCGGGTCACCGCCGACGAACCGGCCGAGATCCTCGTGTGGGAGATGCACGCCACCGCCGCCTGACCCCCACCCCCCGCCCTACCCCCCCGCCCCCGCCCCCGCGTCTGCCTTCGTCGATCTAGGGCGTATGGCTGCACTTGAAGATCAACTCGCAGCGATACGCCCTAGATCGACGGTGGAGGGGGCGGGGAAGGGAGGGGGGAGGAGGGGAGGAGGGTCGGGGGGGGGGGGGTAGTCCTTGCTGCTTCGCTCCGCGAAGCGGCCCTAATCGGGAGGAAGTAGGTCTACTTCCGAGTTAGGCGGGGGACTCGGTGCGGTCGGCGGCCCAGGTGGTGTGGAACGAGCCCTCGCGGTCCACCCGCTGGTAGGTGTGCGCGCCGAAGTTGTCCCGCAGACCCTGGATCAGCGCGGCGGGCAGCCGCTCGGCACGCAGCGCGTCGAAGTACGCCAGCGACGACGAGAACGCGGGCGTCGGCACACCGGCCCGGATCGCGTCGGCCACCACCCGCCGCCAGCTCGGCACGCCAGCGCCGACCGCCTCGGCGAAGTACGGCGCCACCAGCAGCGTCGGCAGGTCCGGCTGCTGGTCGTACGCCTCGCGGATCCGGTCGAGGAAGCGGGCCCGGATGATGCAGCCGCCCCGCCAGATCGTCGCCGTGCCGCCCAGGTCGATGTCCCAGTCGTACTCCTGGCTGCCGGCGCGGATGTGGTCGAAGCCCTGCGCGTACGCGACGATCTTGGAAGCGAGCAGCGCCCGGCGGACGTCCTCGACGAACGCGTCCCGGTCGGCGACCTGCCACTTCTCACCCGCGTCCGGGAACGCCCGGCGGGCCGCCTCCCGCTGGTCGACGTGCCCGGAGAGCGAGCGGGCGAAGGTCGCCTCGGCGATCCCGGTGATCGGAATGCCCAGGTCGAGGGCGCTCTGCACCGTCCACCGACCGGTGCCCTTCTGCTCGGCCCGGTCCTGCACGATGTCCACGAACGGTCGGCCGGTCGCCGCGTCGGTGTGCGCGAGCACATCGGCGGTGATCTCGATGAGGAACGACCCCAGCTCGCCGTCGTTCCAGTCGCGGAAGATCTCCGCGATCTCCGCGGGCTTGGCGCCCAGACCGGAGCGGAGCAGGTCGTACGCCTCGGCGATGAGCTGCATGTCGGCGTACTCGATGCCGTTGTGCACCATCTTGACGAAGTGCCCGGCGCCGTCCGGCCCGACGTGCATGCAGCACGGCACACCGTCCACCTGCGCGGCGATCTTCTCGAACATCGGCCCGAGCTTGGCGTACGACTCGGCGGAACCGCCCGGCATGATGCTCGGGCCGAGCAGCGCGCCCTCCTCGCCACCGGAGACGCCGGTGCCGCTGAAGTGCAGACCCTGCGCGCGCAGCGCCTCCTCCCGACGACGGGTGTCGGCGAAGTGGGCGTTACCGCAGTCGACGATGATGTCGCCCTCGTCGAGCAGCGGCACCAACTCGTCGATCACCGCGTCGGTGGGCGCGCCGGCCTTGACCATCACGATGACCGCGCGAGGTCGTTCCAACGACGCCACGAAATCGGCCATCGTCTCGCCGGGCACGAATGTGCCCTCGTCGCCGTGCTCGGCGATCAGGCTGCGCGTGCGCTCCGGCGAGCGGTTGTGCACTGCCACCTTGAAGCCGTTGCGGGCCAGGTTGCGGGCCACATTGCGCCCCATCACCGCCAGCCCGGTCACGCCGATCTGCGCCGTCGCCTGCTCAGCCATTCGTGCCGCCACCTCTCGTCACACCACTATCAGCGTTTGGAAACTTACCGTGATGTGAGCCGATAGGAACCAGTGATCGACGTCCCGTTACTGCACGTAATGTGGACGTTGTCGGTGCTGGCTTGGGCTCGCGGCAGTGGTCGGGGAGCCTCGCGCAGGGAAACTTGTCGTCATCCTGCGCCGCGCGCGTCAGCCTTCGGCGAGACGGGCTTCGATTCGAGCGATCTTCCCGGTGAGCGCGTCGGTTACCCCGGGCCGGACGTCGGCCTTGAGCACCACACTCACCCGGGGCGCCTGCGCGGCGACCACGTCGACCGCCCGCTTCACCACCGCCATCACCTCGTCCCACTCGCCCTCGACGGTGGTGAACATGGCATCGGTCCGGTTGGGCAGGCCGGACGCACGGACCACCCGCACCGCCTCGGCGACCAGGTCACCCACGGAGTCGTCACCGCCGAGCGGGGTGATCGAGAACGCGATCAGCATGTGCCGATCCTGCCAGTAAAAACGGGTGCGCGTCGGTCGGGCGGTGGCTAGGGTACGGACATGCGTAACTGACGCCCCACTTCCGAGCCGGCCCGCCGTCCCGCGTCGCGGTCCGTGCGCTCCCGGGCGTCCCCGCATCCTCTCCCCGCCGTTCGGCGGCGACGGCCCTGCCTGACACCGGTGAGCAGTCCCTTCCCCACTCGACCGTCGCGCAACGGCGGTCACCAGCCGATCCGACCGACCGCCGCAGCGCGGGACCGGCCGTGCCGGTCGGCATTGAAGGAGGCCCGGATGCCTGCCAGACGTAACCCGAAGAAGACCCGTACCCCGAAAGCGACGCCGCTCGGCGTCGACCCGGCGGCCGGCCACGACCCGCTCCGACCCACCCTCCCCGACCTCGCGGTCGAACCGGCCCTGCCGGCAGTGCTGGTGGAACCGGCGGCGTTGACCGAGTCGGCGCTGCCGGCGGTGCTGGTGGAACCGGCGCTGCCGGCGGCTGTTCCGGACGAGGTGGCGCTGCCGGTCGACGTGCCGGCGGTTGTCGACGCGCCGGCGATGGGAGATCTGCCGAAGCCAGCCGCGCGCCGATCGGCACCGACGGCCGGCCCGCAGGGTGGCGGCAACCGCTCCGGCGGCGGCCGCAGCCAGCAAGCCGGCCAGGCCCGCCGCTACGCCTTCCGCCGCAGCTGATCGAGCCGCCCCCACCCCGCCCCCGCCCCCCACCCCCGCCCCGCCCCCGCGATCTTGCACTTTCTGTCCTCGCATAACCGGCAAATTAGGATGAGCCGACGACAGAAACTGCAAGATCGGCGCGGCGGGGCGGGGGGCAGGGCCGGGCAGGGCAGGGGCAGGGCCGGGCGGGGTAGGGCGGCGGGTTTAGCTGATCAGGGGGCGGAAGGTGCCCAGGGCGAGGCTTGTGGTCAGGGCGGCTGCGGCGAGCACGATGGCCCCGGCGATGAGGAGGGCGTCGGCGCGGGTGAAGTGCTGCCGGCGGGCAACGGTACGGGGTGTGCCGGCGTCGAAGCCGCGCGCGTCCATCGCCACGGCCAGGCGGGTGCCCCGGCGGATGGCCCCGACCAGCAGCGCGAACGCGGTGGAGGCGAACAGCCGCAGCTTCGCCACCGGGTTGCGTCCCGCGTCGACACCCCGCGCTCGCCGGGCCATGCTGATCATTTGCCATTCCTGACCGAGCAGCGGCACCAGCCGGAACGCGGCCAGCGCCCCGATGGCGAACCGGGCCGGTGCCTTCACGTTCTGGATCAACGCGTCGGCCAGATCGGTGGGGTCGGTGGTCGCGAAGACGATCACACCGGGCAGGGCCACCGCGAACACCCGCAGCACCAGGCCGAGCGCGGTGAGCAGCACGCCGGTGCTCACCAGCACTGGTCCCGCGTCCAGCAGGACCTGGCCGGACTGGTCGGCGGCGAAGAGCACCAGGGTGACCAGGATGCCGGCGGCACTGAGCAGCAGTGGCCAGGCCCGGCGGGCCAACGCCCGGTAGCCGATGCCGAACAGCGGCAGCACCGCGAGTTCGAGCGCGATGGCGATCGCCGGGGCCACCGGGTCCAGGGTGGCCAGCAGGGTGAACGAGAAGACCAGAGCGGCGGCGACCTTCGCCACCGGGTTGCGGCGGGCCAACGGCGCGTCGGGCGCGGCGATCGGCTCGATGCTGATCATCGGTTGCCGTCCGGGCCGGTCACGGTCCGCTTAAGGGTGACGGTGCGGTCAGCGAGCGCGGCGACGAAGTCCGCGTCGTGGGTGACCGCGACCACGCCGTGGCCGGCGTCGCGCAGGTCGGCGAAGAGATCGACCAGCTCCCGCCAGGTCCGCCGGTCCTGGCCGAAGGTGGGCTCGTCGCAGATGAGCAGGCGGGGCGCGGTGGCCAGGGCGGTCGCCACGCTCAGCCGCCGCGCCTCACCACCGGAGAGGGTGTACGGGTTGGCCGCGGCGAGCCGGACCAGTCGCAGCCGCTCCAGCAGCCCGGCCACGGTCTCCTTGACGGCCGCCTCGGGCTGACCGGTCCGGCGCGGGCCGAGCGCCAGCTCGTCGAAGACGGTGCTGGTGACGAACTGGTGCTCCGGATCCTGGAAGACCGACCCGATCCGCCGGGCCAGCGCGGGGGCGCGCCAGCGGTGCGGGGGCGTGCGATGGTCGGCGTCGGCCAGCTCGGCGGACGCGGTGACCCGTCCGGTGCCCGGCCGGAGCAGCCCGCCGAGCAGCAACGCCAGGGTGGACTTGCCGGCACCGTTTGGTCCGCGTACGGCGAGCACCTCGCCGGCGCGTACCGCCAGGTTTGTGGAGCCCAGCCGGGGCGGCAGGCCGAGCCGGTCGGCGGTGAGCAGGAGCCCCCCGGGCGCGGCGGTGGCCGGCCGGGGTGCGACGGGGTGACCGGGCACCCAGACCCCCTCGGCGGCCAGAGTGGCACCGTGCGCGGCGAAGACCGCCTCGGGCGTGCCGTCCGCGCGGACCCCGCCGCCGGGTTCCAGGACGACCACCCGGTCGATCAGTGGCAGTGCCTCGGCGACCCGGTGCTCGACGAGGATCAGCGTGGTGTCGGCGTCCAGCGCGCCGACCACCGCCTGTCGGACCAGGTCGGCCCCGGTCGGATCGAGGTTGGCGGTTGGCTCGTCGAGCAGCAGCAGGCCGGGGCGCAGGGCCAGCGCGCCGGCCAGGGCGAGGCGTTGCTGCTCACCGCCAGAGAGCGCGGCGGTGTTGCGGTCCCGGGAGTACGGGAAGCCGACGCGCTGCAGCGCCTCGTCCACCCGGGGCCAGATCTCGGCGGCCGGCACTCCCCGGTTCTCCAGCCCGAACGCGACGTCGTCGCCGCAGCGCGCCATCACCAGTTGGGTCTCCGGGTCCTGGAAGACGATGCCGACCCGTTCCCGCCCCTTGCGCGGGTCGAGCCCGTCGATCTCGACGGTGCCCTCCTGCTCGCCGGAGTCATCCGGCAGCAGGCCGGCAAGCGCGTTGAGCAAGGTGCTCTTGCCGGCCCCCGAAGGCCCGAGCAGCAAAATCCGTTCCCCAGCCGCAACCCGCAGATCGACCCCCCGCACAGCCCAGGCGCGCCGCCCAGAGTGGCGCCACCCGAACCCCCGCAGTAGTACCTCGCCCATCTGACCCCCCCTCCGGGTCGCGTTCGCGTCCGTTGATCAAGAGGTTTGCGTCCGAAATCCGCCTCCCGTTGACGCAAACCTTTTGATCAACGCAGATGGGTGCCGTGGGGTTAGATCAGTGCGCGGTCGCGGCCTGCTGGGAAGCGGTCCAGGACGCCGGTGTTGGCCAGGGCCTTGGTCAGCAGCCAGCCGCCCGCGCCGGCGATCACGGTGGCGCTGCCAATGGTGAGCAGGGCGTACGGGATGCGGTAGTCGGTCAGCGCGTAGTCGACGTTCCAGATGAAGAAGTCGAACAATGCGGCACTGAGACCGGTCAGCGCGCCGGCCAGCACCGCGATCGGTGGGCGGAACGACCGGTACCGGAAGGCGGCGAACGCCAGCTCGGCGCCGATGCCCTGCACGATGCCCTGCGGGATCACTGTGCCGGCCCACTGGCTGCCCAGCAGCGCGGACAGGACCGCAGCGACCGTCTCGCAGTAGAGCGCGGCGCCCGGCTTGCGGATGACCAGACCGCCGATCACGGCCGGCATCAGCCAGACGCCGTAGAGCAGCGTCTGCGCCGGCGGGAAGAAGACGAACGCGCCCTCGGTGGCGCTCCAGACCAGGCCCCATGCCCAGAAGATGACGCCGAAGGCGACCGCGATCACCGAAGCGACCACGATGTCGATGGTCCGCCAACGGTTGGTGGTGTTGTCCATGTTTGCTCCCAGTTCAGTGCACGAACCAGGAGAAGACGCACGCCGCGCGTCCGGTGGCACCGGACGGCGGCGCGGCTGGAGGTCGACCGAACTCCCTGCGCTGGCATTACCCAGATCAGGTTCGAGGGTCTGCGGGCGTGCCCGCACTCTCAGCGCTGTGCGCTCCCCTGTCGGATGTGAAGTTGTCTCGCTGACGCTAACACCGACCAGGGCCGCTGGCCCAGCAGGGCATCCGCCTGCTCTGCGGTGAGCGACCGGCGCGCTGTTGGCTGGGTACGCTTCCGATCATGCGGGTTGACGCGCGAGGCTTCACGTTCGAGGTAACCGTCGGCGGTCCGCCGGACGGCGTACCCGTTCTGCTGCTGCACGGTTTCCCCCAGCACAGCGGCGAGTGGGACGACGTGGTGCCGGCGCTGCACGCTGGCGGGCTGCGCACGTACGCGCTGGACCAGCGTGGTTACTCTCCGGGCGCCCGGCCGACGGCGGTGGCCGACTACCGGATCCCCGAGCTGGTCGCCGATGTGGTGGCGGTGCTCGACGCGCTCGGGCTGGACGCCGTCCACCTGGTCGGCCACGACTGGGGCGCGATCGTGGCCTGGGCGGTCGCCGCCGGGCAGGCCGAGCGGCTCCGGACGCTGACTGCGGTGTCCGTGCCGCATCCGGCGGCCATGGCGCACGCCCTGGCCACCGACGGACAGCAGAAGGCCCGCTCGTCGTACATCGCGCTGTTCCGTAAGCCGGACAAGGCGGAGAAGGTGCTGCTCGCCTGGCACGCGACCGCGCTGTGCAAGCTGCTCGGTGGGGTGGGCGACGCGTCCCGGGTGGACCGCTACGCCGACCCGATGCGCGAGCCGGGGGTGCTCACCGCCGCGCTGAACTGGTACCGGGCGATGTCCCGCGCCGACCTGGCCGCGGTGGGCCCGGTCGCGGTGCCCACCACGTACGTCTGGAGTGACCGGGACGTCGCGATCGGCCGGACCGCCGCCGAGGCGTGCGCGGCGCATGTCACCGGGGACTACCGCTTCGTGCAGTTGCCCGGGGTGAGTCACTGGATCCCGGACGCGGCGCCGGGCCCGCTCGCCGAGGCGATTCTGGCCCGAGCCGGCGCGACGGCCTGAGCCGTGCGGGTCGGCGAGGGAGGGCAACGGTGACGACGGACGCCAGCGGGCCGGGCAGCCGACGCTCGATCGCCGCGCAGCTGCGCCTGCTGGCTCACAATCGGACGACGGAGGACGCATGACGGTGAGTGCCGAGGACTACCTGGCCGTGGTGACCGAGACGATCGGCCGGGTGGCCGCGAGTCAGCGGGAGGCGGTGGGGCGGGCCGCCGACCTGATCGCCGAGGCCGTGCGCGCCGACGGCGTGGTGCACGCGTTCGGCACCGGGCACTCGGAGGCCCTCGCGATGGAGATCGCCGGCCGGGCAGGCGGTCTGGTGCCGACCAACCGGATCGCGCTACGCGACCTGGTGCTGCTCGGCGGCGAACCGGCCGAGCGGCTCGGTCCGATGCTGGAGCGGGACCCGGCGGTCGCGCACCGCCTCTACGAGCTGGCCCCGGTGCGGCCCACCGACGTCTTCGTGCTCGCCTCGAACTCCGGGGTCAACGGCGCGATGGTGGAGTTCGCCGCGCTGGTCAAGGAACGCGGCCACGGGCTGGTGGCGATCACCTCCGCGCAGCACTCCGGCCGGATGACCTCCCGCCACCCGTCCGGGCGCAAGCTGAGTGACCTCGCCGACGTGGTGCTCGACAACGGCGCGCCGTACGGGGACGCGACGCTGCCGCTTCCCGATGGCGGTGCGGTCGGCGCGGTCTCCTCGATCACCGCGGCGCTGCTGGCCCAGCAGATCACCGTGGAGGTGGTGGCGCGGTTGCTGGAGGCGGGGGAGCGGCCGCCGGTCTACCTGTCGGCGAACATCCCGGACGGTGACGCGCACAACACGGCCCTCGAAGCCCGCTACGCGGGCCGGATCCGACGCGGGTCCTGACGCCGACCCCGCCCGGCAGATGGCCGGGAGGTGTCGTGAACCTGTTTCGCTCTCGGCCGGGTGGGGCATTGGCGTTGCTGCCGGCGGCCGGGACCGCCGGCAGTAGCGTCTCACCGGAGGTAGCGCGTGTCCAAGGAGACCGAGAAGCAGCGTTGGCAGCGCAACTTCGCCGACCTGTTGCAGGAGTTGCGGGTCGCACAGACCGGCGTGCAGATTCTCTTCGCCTTCCTGCTCACGCTGCCGTTCAGCAACGGGTTCACCCGGGCCAGCGAGTTCCAGCGGGATGTCTACATCGTGGCGCTGCTCGCGTCGGCCGCCGCCACCGCGCTGATCATCTCGCCGGTGGCGTTTCACCGGGCGCTGTTCCGGCAGGGGCGCAAGCCGGAGCTGGTGCGGTTCGCTCACCGGATGGCCACCGGTGGCCTCGCCTTCATGCTGATCGCGATGGTCAGCGCGGTGCTGTTGGTCACCGACTTCGTGCTGGACCGGCCGATCGCCTTCGCGCTCAGTGCGCTGGCCGGCCTCTGGTTCCTCACCTTCTGGATGATCCTGCCGTTTGCCCGGCGCAACTGGGGTGAGGACGACATCGACGATGAGGACGACAACCCGGACACGCTCACCGGCCGCTGATCGAGGCGGGCGGGCAGAAGCAGATCTGCACGCAGCGCTACCCCTGGGTAACACCCGGGGGTAGCGTGGCGTTGAGGGCGCATGCCGACGCAGCCGCACCGAGGTTCGAGGGGGCAGCCGTGACCACGACGCAGGACGGCCGACCAGCACCGGACGGCCCCGATTCCGAAACCACCCCCCACCCCGCCGGTGCCGCGGCGCCACTGCCGGCAGAGGCCGGGCAGGTCACCGAGAAGGAGGCCCGGCAGGTCGCCGAGGCCGCTCGCGAGTCCACCTGGGACCGGCCCAGTTTCGGCAAGGAACTGTTCCTCGGCCGGTTCCGGCTCGACCTGATCGACCCGTGGCCCCAACCCGACCCGGACGACGTGGCCCGCGCCGAGGAGTTCCTTGGTCGGTTCCGCGCCTTCCTCACCTCCGAGGTGGACGGCGCGGCCATCGAACGCGACGCGTCCATTCCGGACTCGGTGTTCCATGGTCTGGCCGGCCTCGGCGCGTTCGGCATGAAGATCGACCGGAAGTACGGCGGGCTCGGGCTGAGCAACCTGCACTACTGTCGGGCGCTGATGCTGGCCGGCTCGGTCAGCCCGGCCATCGGCGCGCTGCTCTCGGCGCACCAGTCGATCGGGGTGCCGCAACCGCTGAAGATGTTCGGCACCGCCGAGCAGAAGCAGCGCTTCCTGCCCCGGCTCGCCGCCGGCGAGGTGTCCGCGTTCCTGCTCACCGAGCCGGACGTCGGCTCCGACCCGGCCCGACTGGCCACCATCGCCGAGCCGACCGAGGACGGCACCGGCTACCGGCTCAACGGGGTGAAGCTCTGGGCCACCAACGGCATCGTGGCCACCCTGCTGGTGGTGATGGCCCGGGTGCCCGGCACCGAGGGCCGCCGGGGCGGCATCACCGCGTTCGTGGTGGACGGCGACAGCGCGGGCATCACCGTCGAGCGGCGCAACGAGTTCATCGGCCTGCGCGGCCTGGAAAACAGCCTCACCCGGTTCCACGACGTGTTCGTGCCCGCCGAGAACGTCATCGGTGGCGAGGGCAAAGGGCTGAAGATCGCCCTGACCACGCTGAACACCGGCCGGCTCTCCCTGCCGGCGATGTGCGTGGGCGCCGGCAAGTGGTCGTTGAACGTGGCCCGGGACTGGGCCGCCGACCGGGTCCAGTGGGGCCGGCCGGTGGGTGAGCACGAGGCGGTCGCGCAGAAGCTCTCCTTCATCGCCGCCACCACGTACGGCATGGAGACCATGCTCGACCTCTGCTGCCTGCTCGCCGACGACGACCGCAACGACATCCGGATCGAGGCGGCGCTGGTCAAGCTGTACGCCAGCGAGATGGCCTGGAAGATCGCCGACGAGCTGATCCAGATCCGGGGCGGGCGCGGCTACGAGACGGCCGACTCACTGGCCGCCCGCGGCGAACGCCCGGCCGCCGTCGAGCAGATGCTGCGTGACCTGCGGATCAACCGGATCTTCGAGGGCTCCACCGAGATCATGCACCTGCTGATCGCCCGGGAGGCGGTCGACGCCCACCTGTCGGTGGCCGGCGACATCATCGACCCGGAGGCTGGGCTCGGCCGCAAGGCCCGGGCCGGCGCCCGAGCCAGCGCCTTCTACGCGAAGTGGCTGCCCACGCTGGCCGTCGGTCGGGGGCAGAGCCCTTCGGCGTACGCCGAGTTCGGGCCGCTCGCCGCGCACCTGCGCCAGGTGGAGCGGTCGTCACGCAAGCTGGCCCGGTCGACGTTCTACGCGATGTCCCGCTGGCAGGGAAAGATGGAGCGTAAGCAGGCGTTCCTCGGCCGTGTGGTGGACATCGGCGCCGAGTTGTTCGCGATGTCCGCGGTCTGCGTCCGGGCTACCGCCGAGCGGGACAGCCGACCGGAGAACGTCGAGCTGGCCGACCTGTTCTGCCGGCAGGCGCGGGTCCGGGTGGACGCCCTGTTCACGGCACTCTGGGACAACACCGACTCGGTCGACACCGCCGCCGCGAAGCGGATCCTCGCCGGCCGCTACGCGAGCCTGGAGGAGGGCGTCGTCACGCCGTCCGACGAGCTGCCCTGGGTGGCCGGCTGGTCGCCCGGCCCGTCGACCGCCGAGGATGTCCGCCGCCGCATTCCGCCGAAGCCGTGACCCACACCGCCCGGCGCCGCTCCGGCGGGTCATCTTCGGCGGTGTCGACCGGCGTGCAGCCGGCGGTGGCCTCGACGGGGCAGGTCAGCGGGAGACCGCCCAGGCCAGCACCGCCGCCAGGATCAGGCCGTTGAGCGCGGCCAGACCCAGGTACGCCGAGGGTGGGATCTTCTTGCCCCGGCGCACGAAGCTGACCAGGACGGCGGCGTAGCCGAGCAGCAGGACGGCGATGACGATCAGGAAGTAGAACACCCAAAGACCTTAGCGGCCTCTACCGCGCAGGCCGAGTTGGCGCAGCTCCAACGCGGCCAGGGCGTCGACGGTTTCGTCGTCGCCGCGCCGCCACGCCTCGGCGACGTCCGGAGCGATCCGGGTCAGCCGACCCAGTGGCTGAGTGGCCAGCGCGCGCAGGGCGAGCAGGTCCCGGCCCGCCGGGCCGGCGGCCAGCTTCGCGGCTGAGGAGGCCCGGCGCATCCACCGGACCCGCAGCGGCAGCCAACCGAAGAGCACCAGGCCGAGCGGAAAGATCAGCACCGCGATGGTGAGGGCGAGGGCGAGCTGGTCGACCAGTTGCTGCTGGTCGCGGCCGGCGTCGGCGAGTGACCGGGCGGCGTCGGCGGCCCGCTGGAAGGGCGCGGTCAGCTCGTCGCCGACCAGCGGCACCCGGCCGACCTTGCTGCCGGCGTCGCCCAGGTTGTCGGCGAGCCCGCTGCCGGCGCCCTCCAACTTCTGCCCCGGTACGGCGAGCTTCTGCACCAGGTCGTGCAGCCACAGCGCGCCGCGGATCGCGACGTACACCCAGGCGACGACGAGCAGGTCGGTGAGCAACTGACGGGCGGCGGTCGGAAACCGATCGGCATAGATTTTCACGCCGGACAGCGTGCCACGAACCGACCGATTCGTGCAGTGGAGGTGAGCCTCCCGGGGCGTGATCGACCATCGATGCAGCACGATCGTGCTCGATCGAGGAAGTAGTGGTGTCGCCGTGCTCGGGAGGCCACCACATCCTTGATCGAGCACGATCTACGACGGTGGTCCGCGCCGATGGCGGCCGGGGCGCGGGTGTCAGCGGACGCAGGTCGGGCAGGTGCCGAAGATCTCCAGGGTGTGGCTCACGTCGGCGTAGCCGTGCTGCGCGGCGACCCGGTCGGCCCAGCTCTCCA
Organism: Micromonospora sp. NBC_01638; assembly: GCF_045209745.1. NCBI lineage: Bacteria > Bacillati > Actinomycetota > Actinomycetes > Micromonosporales > Micromonosporaceae > Micromonospora > Micromonospora sp. NBC_01638. The sequence continues at coordinate 838,115 of NZ_CP109273.1, read as the reverse complement.
CCGCCGGGCCGGCCACCTCCACCGTGCGCCCGCAGGCCCGGCAGACCAGGTGGTGGTGGTGGCCCTCGCTGCACCGGCGGTAGAGGTGCTCGCCGCCCGGCGGACGCATCACGTCGATCTCACCCGCGTCGGCCAGCCCCTGCAGGGTGCGGTAGACGGTGGTCAGGCCGACCCGCTCGCCGCGCTGCCGCAGCATCGCGTGCAGGTCCTGGGCGCTGTGGAAGCCTTCCATCTCGGCCAGCAGCGCGCTCACCGCCGAGCGCTGCCGGGTGTTGCGCAGCGTGGCGCTGTTCTCGCTCATGATCCCTCCCCGGCGTGGCTGACCGCGTCTGCCACGATGTGCGCGACGTGCTCGTCGACCAGGCTGTAGGCGATCTCCCGACCTCGGCGGGAACCCCGCACCACGCCCGCGCCGCGCAGCACCCGCAGGTGCTGGGAGACCAGCGGTTGCGCGGCGCCGAGCTTTTCCACCAGCTCGTGCACGCACCGCTCACCGCCGGCCAGCTCGCTGACGATGGCCAGCCGGATGGGCGCGGACAGGGCGCGGAGCAACTCGCTGGCCCCGTCGAACCCGTCGTACCCCGTGGCGCTGGTCATTCTGCAACGGTAACCAATACCACCGACGTCGCGTGGATCAGGATCAATTCAGCACGACCTCGTGCGGTTCCGGTGTCACCGCGGCGGTCGGTGTCGCCCGGCGGCGCAGCGCCCGCCAGACGCCGCTGGCCACGGCCACCACCAGGAAGGATGCGATCGCCACCAGCACCACCGAGGCACCCGGTGCGGTGTCCGCCGTGGCCGCCACCCAGACACCGGAGCCGGCGGCGAAGAATCCGAGCGCCATCGCGGCCGTCATGGTGCTGCGGAAGCCCCGGGTGACCTGCTGGGCGGTGGCGACCGGCACCACCATCAGTGCGCTGATCAGCAGCACGCCGACGGCCCGCATCGCGATGGTCACGGTGACTGCGGTGGCGACCGCGATCAACAGGTTCAGCGTGCGTACCGGGAGGCCGGAGACCCGGGCGTACTCCTCGTCGTGACTGACTGCGAAGAGCGCCGGGCGCAACGCGATCATCGTGATCAGGATCGCCGCGCCGAGCACCGCGATGGTGACCAGGTCGGCGGGCGAGATGGTGGTCAGCGACCCGAACAGGTAGGCGTTGAGGTTCGCGCTGGTCGCGTCCGAGAGGCCGACCAGCAGCACGCCGCCCGCGATGCCGCCGTAGAAGAGCAGGGCCAGGGCCAGGTCACCGGAGGTACGCCCACGGGCGCGGACCACCTCGATGGCGACCGCGCCGATGGTGGCGGCGATCACCGCGACCAGCACCGGTGAGCGGTTGAGCAGCAGACCGGCACCGACGCCGGTCAGCGCCACGTGCCCGACACCGTCACCGATCAACGCCAGCCGCCGCTGCACCAGGTAGATGCCGAGCGCCGGGGCGGCCAGGCCGATCACCAGCGCGCCGATCAGGGCGCGCTGCATGTAGGGGTACTGGAAGAGTTCCATGGTCAGTTGCTCCACAGCCCGGCGGGCTCGTCGTAACAGTGCGGGTGCACGTGGTCGTGGTCGGGCGCCGCGTGGTGCCCGGCCGGGTCCGGCACCGCGCCGTCGTGCGCGATCCGACCCTCGTGTACGACGACAGCCCGACTGATCACCGGTCGCAGCGGGCCCAGCTCGTGGGCGACCAGCAGCACCGTCCCGCCGTCGCCGACGAAGTCGCGCAGCGCGTCGGCGAACGCCTCCTGGCTGGCCGCGTCCACCCCGGCGGTGGGCTCGTCGAGGACCAGCAGCTCCGGTTGACCGGCCAGTGCGCGGGCGATCAGGGTGCGCTGCTGCTGGCCCCCGGAGAGCGTGGACACCGGGTCGCGGGCACGGTCGGCGAGCCCGACCGCGAGAAGTGCGGCGTCGACGGCGGCCCGGTCGGCCCGACCCGGCGGGCGGAGCACCCCCCGGCGGGCCAGCCGGCCGGAGGCCACCACCTCGCGGACGGTGGCCGGTACGCCGCCGCCCGCGCCCAGGCGCTGCGGGACGTACCCGATGCGTGCCCACTGTCGGAAGCGGCGCAACGGCCGGTCGAAGAGGGTGACCGAGCCGGCGCTGATCGGCACCAACCCGAGCACGGCGCGGATCAGGGTGGACTTGCCGGAGCCGTTGGCACCGAGCACCGCGACCACCTCACCGGCGGTCACGGTGAGCGAGATGTCCCGGAGCACGGGGCGGCCGTCGTAGCCGACCACCCCGTGCTCGACGGTGATGACAGGTGAGGTCACGAGCAGCTCAAGGCCGTCTGCAGGGTCTGCAGGTTCGTACGCATCACCGAAAGGTAGTCCCCGTTGCTGTCGGCGGCGAGCCCTTCGATCGGGTCCAGCACGGCGGTCCTCGCGCCGACCTGACCGGCGATGGTCTCGGCGACCTTCGGGCTGACCAGGGTCTCGAAGAAGATCGTGGTGGCCTGGTGCTCCTTCGCCTCCTCGATCACGTGCGCGAGCCGCTGCGGTGAGGGCTCGACGTCCGGGCTCAGCCCGGTGATGCCGACCTGGTCGAGCTGGTAGCGGTCGGCGAGGTAGCCGAACGCGGCGTGGCTGGTCACGATCTCCCGCCGCTGGCAGGTGGCCAGGCCACGCTTGAACTCGCCGTCCAGGGTCGTCAGGTCGGCGCTGAGCGCCGCGGCGCGGGCGGTGTAGTCGGCGGCGTGGCCCGGGTCGGCCGTGCCGAGCCGCTGGGCGAGCTCGTCACCGATGCCGGCCAGCCGGGTCGGGTCGAGCCAGACGTGCGGGTCCTTGCCGCCGTTGCCATCCTCGGCGTGCCCCTCCTCGCCCTCGTGGTCGTGCCCGCCAGCGGTCGCGTTCAACAGCGGCTGCACGGTGGTCACGTCGAACGCCCGGTCGCCGCCGTTCTGCGCGACGGCGTCATCCACCGCGGGCTGGAAACCTTTGAGGTAGACGATCAGCTCCGCCTCGGCGACCTGACCGACCTGGCTCGGGTTGAGCTCCAGGTCGTGCGGCTCGGCACCGGGCTTGGCCAGGTTGGTCACCCGGACCGTGTCGCCGCCGATCCGCTCGGCCAGAAACTGGAGGGGGTAGAACGCGGCCACCACGTCGACCCGTTGGGGGTCGGCGCCGACGGCACCACCGACGGAGCAGCCGGCCCCGGCACCCAGGGCGAGGAGAGCGGTCGCGGCGGCCAGGACGCGGTACGTGGCGCGGTTGGTCATGTCGTCAACTGTCCGTGGCAACGATAATGATTGTCAAAAACGCATGATTGCATGTCAGAACAGCTTCGCGAGACCCACAGTCACGAGCAGGGTGAGCATCACGAGTCGAATCACCCGGGTCTGCGGCGCCTGAACCGCCCAGGTCGTAGCCAACAGGGTGATCAGGACCGCGGCGAGCGCGAGCGTCAGCAACCCGCCGATCACCCCCGGCGTGAAGAACGCCACCAGCACCACCACCAGGGTGAGCAGGAACACCGACGTGGGGTTGGCCCCGGCCAACCGGGCCAGCAGAGGGCGCTGCGTACGCTGCATCCCGCAGACTCTACGAGGAGGTACCCCCGTTGTTGGTGACCAACCGGTTCGTGGTCGATGTCGATGTCGCCGACGACTTCACCGAACGGGCGCACGCCGCCCTCACCGCACTGGCCGCCCGCACCGGCTACCTGCGCGGTCAACTGGTCCGGGCGCTCGACGATCCCCGGCACTGGTCGCTGGTCACCGAATGGGAGTCGGTCGGCACGTACCGGCGGGCGCTCGGCGCCTTCGAGGTCAAGGTCAGCGCCGTGCCGCTGCTCGCCGAGTCGGTCGACGAACCCTCCGCGTACGAGGCGCTGGCCACCGCCGCCCCCGGCGGGGCCGTGGTCGTCGCCGAGAGTGATCGGGCTGCGGGTCCTTACCGCTGAGCCGCTGGACACTACGCTGCTCCTATGACCGCACCCGCCCCGCCACCCGGTCCCGGCGTGGCTCCGCCGTTTGCCGCGCCACCCACCGAGGGCCGCCGGACTCGGCTCTGGATCGGCCTCGGCGTCGGCGCGCTCGCCGTGGTGCTCTGCTGTGGCGGGGGCGGCGCCGCCGTCGTCGGCCTGGCCGTCAGCGGCGTGCAGGCGGTCCGGGAGCAGGCCCGCACCGTGACCGGCGACTACTACCAGGCCCTGGTCGAGCGGAACTACGGGCGGGCGTACGAGCAGCTCTGCGACGACGCGCAGCGGCGCGAGTCACGGCCCGAGTTCGAGCGGCGCGCCGCCGCCGAACCTCAGGTCGCCGCATTCCGGGTGGGTGAGGTGGACACCACCAACCTGACCGTGCCGGTCGACGTGACACTTGCCGGCGGCGACCGGGAGCGGCAGCAGGTCAGCCTCGGCCAGGACACTCGGACCGGTGGCGTGGAGGTCTGCGGGGTCAGCTGACCCGCCCCCGGTATTCTGCTGGGCTCAGGGCGACGGTCGTCGTACCGTTGTCCCCGAACTGACCGCTCCATCCACATCTCGCCCCCGCCGACCGCCAGCCGGCGTAGGAGGAAACATGCCAGCCGACCGTATCGACGCCGTCGTCAGCCTCGCCAAGCGACGAGGCTTCGTCTTCCCCTCCAGCGAGATCTACGGAGGCACCCGATCGGCGTGGGACTACGGCCCGCTCGGCGTGGAGCTCAAGGAGAACGTCCGCCGGCAGTGGTGGAAGACCATGGTCCAGCAGCGCGACGACGTCGTCGGCCTCGACTCCGCGGTGATCCTGGCCCGCAAGGTCTGGGAGGCGTCCGGCCACATCGCCGAGTTCGTCGACCCGCTCACCGAGTGCCAGTCCTGCCACAAGCGGTTCCGGGCCGACCACCTGGAAGAGGCGTACGAGGCCAAGCACGGCAAGCCGCTGACGTCGCTCGCCGAGCTGAACTGCACCAACTGCGGCAACAAGGGCACCTTCACCGAGCCGAAGATGTTCAACGGCCTGATGAAGACCTACCTGGGCCCGGTGGAGAGCGAAGAGGGCATGCACTACCTGCGCCCGGAAACGGCGCAGGGCATCTTCGTCAACTACAAGAACGTCGAGACGGTCGCCCGCAAGAAGCCGCCCTTCGGCATCGCGCAGACCGGCAAGTCGTTCCGCAACGAGATCACCCCGGGCAACTTCATCTTCCGGACCCGTGAGTTCGAGCAGATGGAGATGGAGTTCTTCGTCGAGCCGGGCACCGACGAGCAGTGGCACGACTACTGGCTCCAGGAGCGCTGGAACTGGTACCTCGACCTCGGCCTGTCGGCGGACAATCTGCGCCTCTTCGAGCACCCCCAGGAGAAGCTCTCGCACTACTCGAAGCGGACGGTGGACATCGAGTACCGCTTCCAGTTCGGTGGCACCGAGTTCGCCGAGCTGGAGGGTGTCGCCAACCGCACCGACTTCGACCTCTCCACGCACAGCAAGCACTCCGGCGTCGACCTGTCGTACTTCGACCAGACCAAGAGTGAGCGCTGGATGCCGTACGTCATCGAGCCCGCCGCGGGTCTGACCCGCGCGGTGCTCGCCTTCCTCCTGGAGGCGTACGACGAGGACGAGGCGCCGAACACCAAGGGCGGCGTGGACAAGCGCACCGTGATGCGCTTCGATCCGCGGCTCGCCCCGGTCAAGGTGGCGGTGCTGCCGCTGTCCCGCAACGAGGCGCTGTCGCCGAAGGCCAAGGACCTCGCGACGCTGCTGCGCAAGCGCTGGGTCGTGGAGTTCGACGACTCGCAGGCGATCGGCCGTCGTTACCGCCGGCAGGACGAGATCGGCACCCCGTTCTGTGTGACGGTCGACTTCGACACCCTGGACGACAACGCCGTGACGGTGCGCAACCGGGACACCATGGCCCAGGAGCGGGTCTCCCTGGACCAGGTCGAGCGCTACCTGATCGAGCGCCTCCCCGGCTGCTGAGACTCTGCGCACGGGGCCTCGGCCGACGCGAAAAGCGTCGGTCGGGGCCCCGTACACTTGTCCGGTGACTGCCTCGACCATGCCTGCGCTGCGCCCGTTGACTCTCGGGCCGCATCAGGTGTGGCCGCCGGTGGTGCTCGCGCCGATGGCCGGGATCACCAATGTCGGGTTCCGCCGGCTCTGCCGGGAGCAGGGCGGCGGCATCTATGTCTGCGAGATGATCACCACCCGGGCGCTGGTCGAGCGGAACCCGAAGACGCTGCGCATGATCACTTTCGGCGATGACGAGAAGCCGCGCAGCCTCCAGCTCTATGGCACCGACCCGGAGATCACCGCCGCCGCCGTGCGGATCGTCGTGGAACGCAACCTGGCCGATCACATCGACCTCAACTTCGGCTGCCCGGTTCCCAAGGTCACCCGGCGTGGCGGCGGCGCGGCGCTGCCGTGGCGGCGCCGGCTCTTCGCCCGGCTGGTGCGGGCGGCGGTGGCTGCCGCGTCACCGTCCGGGGTGCCGGTCACGGTAAAGATGCGCAAGGGCATCGACGACGACCACCTGACGTACGTCGAAGCGGGGCTCGCCGCCCAGGACGCTGGCGTGGCCGCGGTGGCCCTGCACGGGCGGACGGCCGCGCAGCGCTATTCAGGCACCGCCGACTGGGACGCGATCGCCACCTTGAAGCAGGCCCTCGACGTGCCGGTGCTCGGCAACGGCGACATCTGGGAGGCCGACGACGCGCTGCGGATGGTCGCGCACACCGGCGTCGACGGCGTGGTGATCGGGCGTGGCTGCCTGGGCCGACCATGGCTCTTCGCCGACCTGGAGGCCGCCTTCAACGGTCGGTCGGAGCGGCGGCTGCCCACCCTCGGCGAGGTGGCGGTGACCATGCGCCGGCACGCCGAGCTGCTGGTCGACCAGTTCGTGGCCGGTGCCCGCAACCCGGCCCGGGGCGAGCGGGACGGCTGCACCGACTTCCGCAAGCACGTCGCCTGGTACCTGAAGGGCTTCCCCGTCGGCGGCGAACTGCGCCGCTCGCTGGCGATGATCGAAAGCCTGGCCCAGCTCGACGACCTGCTCGGCAAGCTCGACCCGACGGAGCCGTTCCCGGTGACCGCCCTGGGCCAGCCGCGCGGACGCACCAACTCGCCGGGCAAGGTCTTCCTGCCGGACGGCTGGCTGGCCAACCGGGACGACGACACCGTCCCCGAGGGCGCCGAAATGGACGACTCCGGCGGCTGAGCTGACCGCACTGGCGAGGGCACGACCCCGGGTGGCGATGCAGGGGTTGGCGCGCTTTGGAGCTGATGTCGCAGACGATTCAACGCCTCGTCGATGCCCTGAATCGTCTACGACATCAGCTCCAGAGGGCCAGCTAGCCATTCGGTCCCGGCCTGGCCCGGCCCGGCTGACCGGACGACGACGAAGGGCCGGGCCCCTGGTGGGGTCCGGCCCTTCGGTCGTTGTTGGTTGTGTGGGTCAGCTGGTGGCGTAGCCGCGGGTGGCGATCCAGTCGGCGAGGCGCTCGGTGGTGATCTCGTAGGAGGCGGTGTTGGGGTCGGCGGAGTCGGCGATCTTCACGACGTTGCCGTTGTCGCGGTAGCCGACGACGCTGATGTAGTGCCCGCCTTCGAAGGAGTGCACGTCGCCGTTGGTGTCGACGCTGGTGCCGGCGATGTTGGCGACCATGGCGCGGCCGTCGTCGACGGTCTTGACGATGTCGGCGCGCAGGGTGTCGGTCTGCTTGGCGTCAGCGGCGGGGGTGCTGATCTCGACGCTGCGGTAGGCGTCGTTCTTACCGGTTTCCTTGTTCAGGACCGGGGTGATGTCGTTGATGGAGTTGGTGCCGGCTTCGGTGGTGCCCATTTCCTTGGCCATGGCGTCGATGCTGATGTCCTTGCCCTGCACGCTCAGGGCGTTGCGGGCGGCGGCGGGGCCGCAGTAGTAGAAGTTCGGCTGCGCCTCGTAGCGCACACCCAGCTGACGCTCACCGGCGGGCTTGCGGTCGGTCTGGGTCTGGGTGGCGGGCTTGGCGTCGGACGCGGCGTAGGCGGTGGTGACGGGGCCGATGATGGCGCCGCCGGTGAAGGCGAGCCCAGCAGCGGTCAGTGCGGTCTTACGGATCAGATCGGTACGCATGGTGGCGTGCTCCTCTGCATCGGGGGTGTCCGCACGGCACTCGACGGGGGCGGTGCGACCGTGCGAAGAAAAGTTCACGGGAACGGCCCGGCGGCTCGGGGGCCGGCGTCGGGTGTCTCAGGGGGATGTAACCGTGGCGGCCCGGCGGGTGTTCCCGGCTGGGGCGCCGCACACCAAAGCCCGGGGGCTACGGCGGCATGCCAGGTATAACGACCCCGACCCGCCACCGATTCCACGATCAGGGTGGCCCCGACCACGGACCAAGTCGGCCGAAACGGAACGATCATGGTCGTCCGTCCGGTTGGCGCCAGCCCGTGCGGATGCCAGGGTCAAAGTGCCGTGGTGTCGGCCCGGCTCGGGCGGCGCTGCGACGGTGTGGGCGAGGCGGTCGAGGTGGCCGATGCGGCGGCTGTGGTCAGGGTGGCTGGTGCGGTTGGCCAGGGGATCTCGGGCGCGCGGTGGAAGGAGATCCCCGCCGTCACCCAGCGCGGGCCCTGGCCGGCCAGCCGGTCGCGGAAACTGTCCCAGTCGTGCGTCGTCCGGGCCGACCAGCCCAACTCGGCGATGGCGGGGAGCCGTGGGAGGAGCAGGAACTCGATGTCGGCCAGCGAGGTGACCGATTCGGTCCAGAGCGGGGCTTCCACACCGAGAATCGCCGTGGCAGGCACGTCGGCAACGTGTGTGTCCGGATCCCAGTCGTACGCCTTTCGCACGTCGATCAGGCCAGCCCAGTCGTGCCCGATCGGGGTGTCCGGGGCGTACTTCATGTCCAGGTAGGCGTGGTTGCCGGGGGAGAGGATCAGCCGGGCACCCCGGCGTACGGCGTCGACCGTGGTGGGGTCTTCGCCGTTCGTGCCCCACCATTGCAGCACCCGATCGTGGACGTGGGCGGCCGGCGCGAGCTGGTGCCAACCGACGACGGTCTTGCCGAGGTCAGCCACGATGCGCTGGACCCGTTCGACGAAACCGGTGTAGACCTCGCCCTTCACCTTGAACGCCTCGTCGCCACCGATGTGCAGCCACGGCCCCGGGGTGAGCGCGGCCACCTCGCCCAACACGTCGGCGATGAAGTCGTACGTCCGCTCGTCGGCCGGGTCGACGTAGCTGAAGCCGACCTCGGTGCCGGTGTACGGCGGCGGGGCGACCTTGTCCGGTGCCAGCTCCGGGTATGCGACAAGTGCCGAGTTGGTGTGCCCGGGGAGGTCGATCTCCGGGACGACGGTGATGTGGTGGGCGGTCGCGTAGGAGACGATCCGCCGGTAGTCGGCCTTCGTGTAGTGCCCGCCGGGGCCGCCGCCGACCTCGGTCGTCGCGCCGACGGTGGTCAACTTTGGCCAGGAGTCGACAGCGATCCGCCAGCCCTGGTCGTCGGTGAGGTGCAGGTGCAGGTGGTTGAGCTTGTAGCGGGCCAGGTGGTCGATCACCCGCAGCACGTCCTCGACGGCGAAGAAGTGCCGCGCGACGTCGAGCATCGCGCCCCGGTACGGGAACCGGGGTGCGTCGGTGATGGTCCCGCCGGGCAGCGCCCAGTGTTCGGTGAGCGGGACCGGGCTCTCGATCGCCGGTGGCAGCAGTTGGCGCAGGGTCTGCGCGCCGTAGAAGAGGCCGGTTGCGGTGCCGGCGGTGAGGCGTACCCCGTCGGTGGTGACGTCGAGCCGGTAGCCCTCCGCGCCGAGGCCGGCGGCGTCGTCCAGCACCAGCGCGATGCCGCCGACGGGCTCCGGCGCGGTGGCGTCGGTGACCGGCAGCGGGTAACCGGTGGCCGGTCGGAGGAGCTCGGCGAGTTGCGCGGCGACCGCCAACGCGGCCGGGTCGGCGCTGGCCACGATGACCGCCTCGGCCGGCAGCACCCAGTCCTCGGTCGGGTCCGGCTGGACCTGTTGCGGGGCGGGCACGACATCGGCCAGCCGGTGCGGGGCTGCCGGGGCGAGCAATTCGCCAGCGGCCCGCTCGGCCGTCCGGGCCAGCGTGGCCGCGTCCGGTTCCCGCGCCTGCAGCGGCACCTGGCTGGTGGCGGGGGTGGCGTCGGGGCGGCGAGAGGGGATGGTCGACACGGTGGCGACTCCGGGGGTGTATTCGCGTCGGTTATGGCAAAAGTGACGTTCACCGGGTGGCGTGCCGTCAAGCGTACGGCGCTCGGCCCGGATGCGTGATGGTGCGCGTGGAAGCGTTCCCAAAAACCGGTACGAACACGGATAGTCGTGATGGCTGTGCCAATTGTCACCGAACGGTCCCAGGTCACCCGATGTTCGCTTAACCTTCGCCCACCGATCGGCGTCGACCCCGGGATTGCCGGTGGTCCGCCCCGGGGTAAAGAAACTGAACCTTCGTTAAGTGTCAATCCGGCGCGTGTGTGGAGGCTCTGGTGGCAGCGCAAGAGACCGTTGATCACAAGTACGTCTACGACTTCTCCGAAGGCAACAAGGATCTCAAGGACCTGCTTGGCGGCAAGGGGGCGAACCTCGCCGAGATGACCAACCTCGGCCTGCCCGTTCCGCCCGGCTTCATCATCACCACCGAGGCATGCAAGGCGTACCTCGCGACGGGACAGGAGCCGGACGGGCTCGCCGGTCAGATCGAGGCGCACCTGGAATCGCTGGAGCGCGCGATGGGCAAACGCCTCGGCGACCCACAGGACCCGCTGCTGGTGTCCGTCCGCTCCGGCGCCAAGTTCTCCATGCCCGGCATGATGGAGACCGTCCTCAACGTCGGTCTCAACGACCAGAGCGTGGTGGGGCTCTCCGCACAAGCCGGAGGCAACGACAGGTTCGCCTGGGACTCCTACCGCCGCCTCATCCAGATGTTCGGCAAGACCGTCTGCGAGGTGCCGGGCGAGGAGTTCGAGCACGCGCTCGACGGGATCAAGAACGCCAAGGGCACCCACAACGACCTGGACCTGGACGCCGACGATCTGCGCGGGCTGGTCGACGCGTACAAGAAGATCTTCCTGAAGCACACCGGTCGGGAGTTCCCGCAGCAGCCGCGCGAACAGCTCGACCTCGCCATCCGGGCGGTCTTCGAGTCGTGGAACGCCGAGCGCGCGGTGCTCTACCGCCGCCAGGAGCGGATCCCGGCCGACCTCGGCACCGCGGTCAACGTGGTGACCATGGTCTTCGGCAACCTCGGCCCGGACTCCGGCACCGGTGTCGCGTTCACCCGCGACCCGGGCAGCGGCGCGCAGGGCATCTACGGCGACTACCTGGCCAACGCCCAGGGCGAGGACGTGGTCGCCGGCATCCGCAACACCGTGCCCCTGCAGGAGCTGGAGCAGCTCGACAAGTCCTCCTACGACGAGCTGCTCTCGATCATGGCGCGGCTGGAGGAGCACTACAAGGACCTCTGCGACATCGAGTTCACCATCGAACGCGGCAAGCTGTGGATGTTGCAGACCCGGGTCGGCAAGCGCACCGCCGCCGCCGCGTTCGTCATCGCCGGGCAACTCGTCGACGAGGGCCTGATCGACCTGGACGAGGCGCTGCACCGGGTCAACGGCGCCCAGCTGGCCCAGTTGATGTTCCCCCGGTTCCAGCTCGACCACGAGTTCCAGCCGGTCGCCACGGGCATCGGCGCCTCGCCCGGCGCCGCGTCCGGCAAGGTGGTCTTCACCTCCGCGCGGGCCGTCGAGCTGGCTGCCGAGGGTGCGTCGGTGATCCTGGTCCGCCGGGAGACCAACCCCGACGACCTGAACGGCATGATCGCCGCCCAGGGCATCCTCACCTCGCGCGGCGGCAAGACCAGCCACGCCGCCGTCGTGGCCCGGGGTATGGGCAAGACCTGTGTCTCGGGCGCGGACGCCATCGAGGTGAACGTGCCGGCGAAGCGGTTCACCGTGGCCGGACAGACCGTCGGCGAGGGCGACGTCGTTTCGATCGACGGCACCACCGGAAAGGTCTACCTGGGCGAGGTGCCGGTCCGGCCGTCGGAGGTGGTGCAGTACTTCGAGGGCAGCCTCGACCCCGAGCACATCGACAACGCGCTGGTCCGGGCCGTACACCGGATCATGACGCACGCCGACGGGAAGCGGCGGCTCGCGGTCCGGACGAACGCCGACACCGGCGCGGACGCCGCCCGGGCCCGGCGCTTCGGCGCTGAGGGCATCGGGCTGTGCCGCACCGAGCACATGTTCCTCGGTGACCGGCGGGAGCTGGTCGAGCGGCTGATCCTGGCCCGGGCCGAGGGTGAGCGGGAAGCGTCGCTGGCGGCGCTGCTGCCCTTGCAGCGGGCCGACTTCGAGGAGATCTTTCGCGAGATGGACGGCCTGCCGGTCACCGTCCGGCTGATCGACCCGCCGCTGCACGAGTTCCTGCCGCCGTTGGAGCAGCTCGCGGTCAACGTCGCGGTCGCACAGGAGCGTGGCGAGGACGTCGCCAAGGAGGAGGCGCTGCTCGCCGCCGTCCGGCGGATGCACGAGGAGAACCCGATGCTCGGGCTGCGGGGCGTTCGCCTCGGCCTGGTCATCCCCGGCCTGTTCGCGATGCAGGTCCGGGCCATCGCGGAGGCGGCCGTCATCTGCGCCCGTGGCGGCGGCGTAGCAAAACCGGAGATCATGGTGCCGCTGGTCGGGGCCGTGCAGGAACTGGAGACGGTGCGTGCCGAGGCCGAGAAGATCATCGCGGAGGTGGTCGGGGACAGTGGGGTCGAGGTGCTGATCGGCACCATGATCGAGGTGCCCCGGGCGGCTCTGACCGCCGGGCAGATCGCGGAGGCGGCCGAGTTCTTCTCCTTCGGCACCAACGACCTGACCCAGATGGGTTGGGGCTTCTCCCGCGACGACGTCGAGGGCGCGTTCTTCTGGCGCTACCTGGAGCTGGGCATCTTCGGCATCTCACCGTTCGAGTCGATCGACCGTGACGGCATCGGCCGGCTGGTGCGGATCGCCGCCGAGGAGGGCCGGGCCGCCCGGCCCGGGCTGAAGATCGGTGTCTGCGGCGAGCACGGCGGCGATCCGGACTCGGTGCACTTTTTCCACGAGGTCGGCCTGGACTACGTGTCCTGCTCACCGTTCCGCGTGCCGGTGGCCCGACTGGAGGCTGGCCGGGCGGTCGTGGAGACCGGCGGGTCGGACAGCCGCTGACGCAGGCCGGCGGCGGCCCGGTAACCCGGGCCGCCGCCGGCACTCAGATCGGCGGGCGACGCCAGGTGGGCCGAGACGATCGGCGCAACTGCGTCGGCAGGGTGGCCATCGGGGTACGCACGGCAAGCGGCGCGTGCGCGTCCGGAACGGAGGTCGCGCCGATCCCGCCGCCGCGAAAGTCCAACACCGAGCCGGCCCGGCGGGCCACGGCCCGCGCCTCCTCGTGCAGCCCTTCCAGATCCTCCGCCGCCGACACGGTGACCAGGGTCAGCAGGGCCGTACGCCCGGCCGGATAGGTCACCACGCAGCCGGCGGTCGTGCAGACGACCGACTCCCGGAACGCACCCCGCCGGGCGGTGTCTGCCACCCGGTGGCCGAGCCCGAAACTGGCTGCGGCGAGCGCAGCGAGATGGGTCGCGTCGGCGCTGGGCAGATCGCTGGAGATGAGGAGCCCGTCGGTGCCGGCCAGCACCGTCCCGGCGACCTCGGGTCGGCGCCGGCGCAGCCCGGCAAGCTCCGTTCCCACCACCGTTTCTGCGTCCACGAGCGTTTCCCCTAACCGGTTGGGCTCTGCGTGTCAGTCGGTTGGTCACGTTCCGCGCTGGGAACGCTACCGCTGGCCACCTCCGCCCGCGAGCCCGTAACCCTCGGCAATCGGTTGACAACTCCGGGCCAATCGGCGGTTGTGGACCCGTCGCCGAGGCGTCGGAGACGGGTCGAGCAGCGGTGGCGGGCGTAATCTTGGCTCGCTCGCACACGGCCGATTGCGTACGCCGTCGAACGGGAAGGGTGACTGCATGACCAGCGTCTGGGAGAGCCTGACCGTCGACGCCCACGATCCGGCCCGACTGGCCCGCTGGTGGGCCGAGGCGCTCGGCTATCAGGTCGTCACCGAGAAGCCGGACGAGGTGGAGATCCGCCAGTCCGCCGACCGCCTGCCCGGCCTGGTCTTCGTGCCGGTGACCGACGGCAAGGAGCGCAAGAACCGACTGCACCTCGACCTGCGCCCCGCCAACCTGGAGGCCGAGGTCGAGCGGTTGGTCGACATGGGCGCCCGGCACGTCGACATCGGTCAGGGCGACGTCGACTGGACGGTGTTGGCCGATCCGGAGGGCAACGAGTTCTGCGTGCTGCATGCCCGCGAGGAGTGAGTCGGCGGACGCCCGGCTGGTCGAGGAGCCGCCCAAGGACACCGGGCACCGCCGGTCACCGTACGAGCGTGACCGTGCGCGGGTGCTGCACTCCGCGGCGTTCCGCCGACTGGCCACCAAGACCCAGGTGCACACCGCCGGCACGGACGACTTCCTGCGTACGCGGCTGACCCACTCGCTGGAGGTGGCGCAGATCGCCCGGGAGATGGGCGCCCGGTTGGGCTGCGACCCGGACGTGGTGGACGTCGCCGGGCTCGCCCACGACCTCGGGCACCCGCCGTTCGGGCACAACGGCGAGGCGGCCCTGGACCTGCTCGCCACACCGTGCGGCGGCTTCGAGGGCAACGCGCAGACCTTGCGGGTGCTGACCCGCCTGGAGGCGAAGGTGCTCGCCCCGGACGGCTCGTCCGCCGGGCTGAACCTGACCCGGGCGTCGCTCGACGCGATCGGCAAGTACCCCTGGCCGCGCCGGCCCGGGGAGCGCAAGTTCGGGGTGTACGCCGACGACGTCGCCGTCTTCGACTGGCTCCGGGCCGGTGCGCCCGGTGACCGGCGCTGCCTTGAGGCGCAGGTGATGGACTGGGCCGACGACGTCGCGTACTCGGTGCACGACGTGGAGGACGGCATTCACGGCGGGTACGTCACGCTGCACCCCCTGCGCACCGACGCCGACGAGCGGGCCGCACTCTGCGCCGACGTGGCCGGCGCCTACTCCGGGGAGTCCGCGGCCGACCTGGCCGAGCTGCTGGTCGAGCTGCTGGCCGATCCGCTGCTCGCCCCACTGGCCGGGTACGACGGCAGCCATCGCGCGCAGGTTGCGCTGAAGGCCACCACCAGCGGGGTGACCGGGCGATTCGTGTCCGCTGCGGTGGCTGCCACGGAGCAGCGCTTCGGTCCCGGCCCGCACCGCCGTTACGCCGCCGACCTGGTGGTGCCCCGGCGGGTCCGGGCGCAGTGCGCGCTGCTCAAGGGCATCGCGCTGCGGTACGTGATGCGTCGAGCCGGCTTCCGGGGCCGCTACGAGCGGCAGCGGACGATGCTGGCCGAGTTGGTCGCCGCGCTGGTCCGGCGCGCGCCGGAGGGGCTCGACCCGATCTTCGCCCCGCTGTGGCGGGCCGCCCCGGACGACACCGCCCGACTGCGGGTGGTGATAGACCAGGTCGCCTCACTCACCGACCCGGCGGCCGTGACGTGGCACACCCGCCTGGTCGGCAGGAGTGCACCGGATACTGACCACGGGGCAGATTAGGCTAGCCTAAGTGGCATGACGGAACGTCCCAGGAACGTCACCTCGGTCCGGGTGCTGCGCACCGAGCGGCCCACCCCGCACCTGATCCGGCTCGTCCTCGGCGGAGACGAGCTGGCCGACCTGCCGGTGGGCGAGTTCACCGACCACTACATCAAGGTGGTGTTCCCGCAGCCCGGCGTCGCGTACCCGCAGCCGTTGGACCTCGCCGCGATCCGCCGGGACCTGCCCCGGGAGCAGTGGCCCCGGTTGCGCGCGTACACGGTGCGACGCTGGGACCCGCTGGCCGAGGAGCTGACCGTGGACGTGGTACACCACGGCGACGAGGGGCTGGCCGGCCCGTGGGCCGCCGCGTTGCGCCCGGGCGATCCGGTGCACTTCGTCGGCCCCGGCGGCGCGTACGCCCCGAGCCCGGACGCGGACTGGCACCTGCTCGTCGGCGACGAGAGTGCCCTGCCGGCGATCGCCGCGGCCCTGGAGCGGCTGCCAGTGGGCGCCCCGGCCCACGTCTTCGTGGAGATCGCCGACCCGGCGGAGGAGCAGAAGCTGCTCAGCCCTGGCGCGGTCCAGCTCACCTGGCTGCATCGTGGCGAACGCCCGGTGGGTGAGACGCTGGTCGCGGCGGTGCGCGAGCTGGAGTTCCCGGCCGGCCAGGTGCACGCCTTCGTCCACGGTGAGGCCGCCTTCGTCCGGGAACTGCGCCGGCTGCTGCGCACCGAGCGGGGCATACCCGTCGATCGTCTCTCCATCTCCGGCTACTGGCGGCGGGGCATGGACGACGAGGGCTGGCGCTCGACCAAGGCCGACTGGAACCGGCAGGTGGCTGCCGAGGAGCCGACCGCCGCCTGAGCGCTGCTCATCCCTCGGACGTGTCTCTCGACTCCCTGGCTCTGGCGTCCAGCGGCAGTCGGGTCGCGCCGTCATCGGCCAGCCGGCTGCGGCCGTCGCCACACCAGCGTCCCCGGGCGCCATGCCGTCGGTCCGGCAGGGCAGGATGTAGGGCGAGGGGGTGGCGCATGGCTGGGCGGATCCGGGACGAGGACATCGCACTGGTCCGGGAACGCACCTCGATCGGGGATGTGATCTCCGAGACGGTGACCCTGAAGTCCGCCGGCGGCGGCAACCTCAAGGGCCTGTGCCCGTTCCACGACGAGAAGAGTCCGTCGTTCAACGTCTCTCCGGCCCGCAACGTCTGGTATTGCTTCGGCTGCGGGGCCGGCGGCGACGCGATCAAGTTCCTGATGGACGCCGACCACCTCAGCTTCGTGGAGTCCGTCGAGCGGCTGGCCGGCCGCGCCGGCATCCAGCTGCGTTACATCGAGGACGACAAGAGCGCCCCGCGCCCCCGCCCGCAGCAGGGCCAGCGGCAGCGCCTGGTCGCCGCGCACGCCGCCGCGGTCGAGTTCTACCGGGCGCAGCTCAGCACCGCGGGGGCCCGGGCGGCACGGGAGTTCCTGGCCCAACGGGGCTTCGACCGGGCCGCCGCGGAGCGCTACGGCTGCGGCTTCGCGCCGGACGGCTGGGACCTACTCACCAAGCACCTGCGCCAACAGGGTTTCACCCACCAGGAGCTGGTCACCGCCGGGTTGTCCCGAGAGTCCCGCTCCGGCTCCCTGATCGACCGGTTCCGCCGCCGGCTGCTCTGGCCGATCCGTGACCTCGCCGGCGACGTGATTGGCTTCGGCGCCCGCAAGCTCTTCGACGACGACGACGGCCCGAAATACCTGAACACCCCCGAGACGCCGATCTACAAGAAGTCGCACGTGCTCTACGGCATCGACCAGGCCAAGCGGGAGATCGCCAAGCAGGGCCGGGCGGTGATCGTCGAGGGTTACACCGACGTGATGGCCTGCCATCTCGCCGGGGTGACCACGGCGGTGGCGACCTGCGGCACTGCCTTCGCCGCGGATCACATATCCGTTCTGCGTCGGCTCCTGTTCGACAGTGACGAGGTGGCCGGCGAGATCATCTTCACCTTCGACGGTGACGCTGCCGGTCAGAAGGCCGCACTGCGCGCCTTCGAAGATGATCAGCGGTTCGTCGGGCGGACGTTCATCGCGGTCAGCCCGGACAACATGGACCCGTGCGATCTGCGGCTGGCAAAGGGCGACCTGGCGGTGCGTGACCTGGTCGCCCGCCGCGAGCCGCTTGTCGACTTCGCGCTGCGACACGTGATCAGCCGCTTCGACCTGGACACCGTCGACGGCCGGGTCGAGGCGATGCGCCACGCCGCCCCGCTGGTCGCGCGACTCAAGGACCGGGAAAAGCGCCCAGAGTACGTCCGCAAGCTCGCCATGGACCTCGGCATGGAGATCGAGCCGGTGCAGCGGGCGGTGCTCGCCGCCGCCAACACCCCACCGTCGGGCACCCGCGATGCCGCACCCACCGCCCGACCCGCGTCGGCCCGCCCCGAACCGGCACTGGACAGCCCGCTGTCGATGGTCGAGCGGGAGGCGCTGAAGCTCGCCCTCCAGCAGCCGGTGCTGGCCGGGCCCATGTTCGACGCCGTCGAGGCCACGGAATACCGCCACCCGGTGCACGTCGGGGTGCGTACGGCCATCGCGACGGCCGGTGGGGCCGCATCGGCGACCGGCGGCGCGGTCTGGATCGAGTCGGTCCGCGACGCCTGCGACGACCTGGCGTCGGCGGCGCTGGTCGGCGAACTGGCGGTGGAGCCGCTGCGGATCGACGGAGAACCGGACCCGCGCTACGTGTCGATCACGATGGCGCGGGTGCAGTTCGGGTCGGTGACCGTCCGGGTCCGGGACCTCAAGTCACGCATCCAACGGATCAACCCGGTCAACAACAAGGATGAGTACTTCGCCGCCTTCGGTGAGCTGCTGTCCCTGGAGCAGCACGCCCGAGCGCTGCGCGAGCAGGCCGCGGGAGGCCTCTAGATGGGACTGTTCAGCCGCAAGCCGAAGCTGCCACCGGCCGACCGGCCGCCGCTGACCGCCGACGAACGGGTGCTGTCGTGGGCAGCCGCCGGTAACGGCGAGGGCGACGGGGTGGTGGTCGCCACCAACCTCGGGCTGTGGTTGCCCGGTCGAGGGCACCGGCTCGGCTGGCACACCATCCTCAAGGCGGTCTGGTCCGGCCGGGAGTTGACCGTCACGCCCGCCGAGACCGTCGTCGAACGCGACGGCTACACGCTGGTCGCCGACGGCCCGGCCGAGACGTACCTCCTCCTCGACCCGGGTGAGCTGCCGCACCAGGTGCGGGCACGGGTGACCCGCTCCGTCGCGTACACCGAGCACCACCCGGTGCCCGGCGGCGCCGCGCGGGTCGCGGCCCGGCGTGTGACCGGGGCCGACGGCCTCACCTGGACGGTCCGACTCGACCCCGGCGCCCCGGCGGACGACGAGGCCCTGCTCACCGAAACCGACCGGCTGGTCACCGTTGCCCGCGCCGCCACCGCCCCCGGCGACCTCTGAACCTCGACCAATAGTCGGTGGGACGTGTCGGACCGGGCGGCTAGGGTCGGGCGGTGACTTCGGGGCGACCACTCATTCAGGCTCGCGGGCTGGTGAAGCGGTTTGGCGACTTCACCGCCGTGGACGGCATCGACGTCGAGGTGCGCTCGGGTGAGGCGTTCGGCTTCCTCGGGCCCAACGGCGCCGGCAAATCCTCCACCATGCGGATGGTCGGCTGCACCTCCCCACCCAGCGGCGGCGAGCTGCGCATCCTCGACATGGATCCGGTCACTGACGGGCCAGCGATCCGGGCGCGGCTCGGCGTGTGCCCACAGCTGGACAATCTCGACCCGGAGTTGACCGTCCGGGAGAACCTGACCGTGTACGCCCGCTACTTCGGCATCTCGCGTCGCGCCGCTCGGGAGCGGGCCGACGAGCTGCTCGACTTCGTCCAGCTCACCGAGCGGGCCGACAGCAAGGTCGATCCGCTGTCCGGCGGGATGAAGCGTCGGCTGACCATCGCCCGTGCGCTCGTCAACGAACCGGAGATCGTGCTGCTCGACGAGCCGACCACCGGGCTCGACCCGCAGGCCCGGCACCTGGTGTGGGAGCGGCTGTTCCGGCTCAAGCAGCAGGGCGTCACGCTGGTGCTCACCACGCACTACATGGACGAGGCCGAGCAGCTCTGCGACCGGCTGGTGGTGATGGACGGCGGGCGCATCGTCGCCGAGGGCTCACCCCGGGCGCTGATCGAGCAGCACTCCACCCGCGAGGTGGTCGAGCTGCGCTTCGCCGCCGAGTCACAGGAGCCGTTCGCGGGCAAGCTCGACGGTCTGGGCGAGCGGGTCGAGGTGCTGCCCGACCGGGTCCTGCTCTACGTGCCCGACGGCGACGCGGCGGTCGCCGAGGTCTCCGCGTTGGGGCTCAACCCGGCCAACGTGCTGGTGCGGCGCAGCGGCCTGGAGGACGTGTTCCTGCACCTGACCGGCCGCACCCTGGTCGACTGACGGGCCACGGGCGATCGTTGGCAGTTCAGCCACAACTTTCCCGGCGTGTCGCACCGCTGAGCTTCCCACGATCATGACTCAGCGGGCTCTGGCCCAGGTGAGGAAGCGCTCGGTCAGCCGCTCCTGCCCGGCGAGGTCCCCGGCCGCCTCGTGAAGCAACGCGGCGAGGTAGATGAGCAGGCCGGTGCGGTTCTCGCGATACTCGGCGAGCAGCGCCAGACGGGCCGGGGAGCAGGGCCACCCGGCGCCGCAGACCCGGCAGCGCCAGGACGGGCGCGCGGCCACGTGTGGGTGGTAGCGAGGCATCAGTGCCAACCCTGCTCCTGAGCCGGCCAGCGGCCCCCGTTCGCCCGCCACTGCTGGGCGCGGGTCAGCCGGCCCGGGCGGCCCGGCTCGTCGGTCGGTAGGACCTTGGTGGGGGCGGTCGCCCAGGTTGGGCGTTCGGTGGGCGTACGCCGGGGGAGCGCGGCGGGTGGGGTTGGGCGGCGGCAGCGCCAGAACCTGAGTCGCACGAGGAACCTCCATCGGGTGGGTGGGAGCGCCCCGGATCGGGGGGTCACGGGACGCTCCCGGCCTGGTTCCGCCCGCCGTCCGATCCCGTGAGCGGTCCCGCTGCGTGACAGTCTGGTGAGGATCCGACTACGGTGGGAGGTTCCGCACGCCGACGACCAGCGCGTACGGCGATCGGCCCGGCACGGTACGAGGATGTACGGGGGTTGTCCGTGGAGAGTTCGTCCATGCTGGAGCACTTCGCGGAGGAGTTGCGGCTGGCTCGGGCCGCCAGTGGGATGTCGCAGACGGCGCTGGCCGAGGCGTTGAGCTATTCTGGGGCGTTGGTCGCCAAGGTGGAGACGTCCGAGCGCCGGCCGAGTCTCGACTTCGCGCGCCGGTGTGACGTCGTGTTCGGCGCTGACGGCCGGTTCGAACGCATCCAGCGGCGGATCAGCCGGGAGGCCGTGGTGCCGTGGTTCCGCGACTGGGCCGGCATCGAGCAGGAGACCACGGCGCTGCGCTCGTTCGAGCCACTCTACGTGCCGGGCCTGGTGCAGACCGAGGCTTACGCCCGCGCCATCCTGGCCGGCGCCGGGCTCTTCGCGGCGGACGAGGTCGAACAGCAGGTGACCGCCCGGCTCGACCGGCAGGGCCTACTCACCCGGGACCGGCCACCGCTGCTCAGCCTGGTCGTCGACGAGTACGCGCTGCGCCGCCACGTCGGCGGGCCGGAGGTGATGCGCGAGCAGTTGCGTCACCTGGTGAAGCTCGGCTCGGCTCTGCCCCGGGTCCGAATCCAGGTCGTGCCGCTGTCCGCCGGTGCGTACGCTGGGCTCGATGGTCCCTTCGTGATCGCCACCGCAGCCACCGGTGAGGATGTCGTCTACCTGGACGGGCAGCGCCACGGGCAGGTGATCGACCGGTCCGAGTACGTGCGGCAGATGGTCGAGGTGTGGGAGTCGATCCGGGGTGAGGCACTATCGCAGCAGCAGTCCCTCGACCTGATCGCGGAAGTGGCGGAGACATGGAGCTGACCGGCGCCTGCTGGCGCAAGAGCACCCGCAGCAACGGCAGCGGCGGCAACTGTGTCGAGGTTGCCGCCAACCTGCCCGGGCTGGTGGCCGTCCGCGACTCGAAGGACCCGACCGGTCCGGTGCTGGCCTTCACACCTGACGTGTGGCGCGCGTTCGTCGGGTCCGACGCCGTCCGCCGGTAGATATCGGCCTCGCCGTTCCGATCCGCTCCTAGATCCACTCGGCTTCCGGGAAGTCGGGGTATCGCGGTGGTGTTGATACCGCGACATTCTGTAGGCCGAGTCGATCAAGGTGGCGAAACCCGGGCGACACGTCGATGGGGTCGTCGTAGGGTGACCGGCGGCCTGTCGTACCCCGGGGGTAGACAGGTCGTGGTGGCCGGCGCGGTGGGGCGGGGTGGTCGTGATGAGCGTGACGGGATCGACGCGGGAGCGGGCTCACCCACGGCTCCCGTGGGTGCCGGCGTACGCGGTGTTCGAGCACTACCTGGTGGGCTACCGTCGCACCTGGCGGGCCGGGGTGTTCTCCTCGTTCCTGCTGCCGGTGCTGACCGTGCTCGGCTTCGGGCTGGGCGTCGGCGCCTACATCGACCAGGGCGTCGGCGGGGTGCGTTACCTCGACTGGCTGGTCCCCGGGCTGATCGCCTCGACCGCACTCCAGGTGACCGTCGGTGATTCGACCTGGCCGGTGTTCAGCAACTTCCAATGGGTCAAGACCTACTTCGCGCAGAGCGCGTCACCGCTGCGGGTGGGCGACATCCTGGCTGGGCATTTGGCCTTCGTGCTGTTCCGGGTGCTCACCACGATCGCGGCGTTTCTGCTGGTCACCGGGTTGTTCGGGGCGTTGCGGTCGCCGTGGGCGGTGGCCACCGTGCCGGTGGTGGCGTTGCTCGGGCTGGCCGTCGCCGCGCCGACCTTCGCGTACAGCGCGTCGGTGTCCAGCGACAGTTGGCTCGCGATGCTCTTCCGCTTCGCCGTCATCCCGATGACCCTCTTCGCCGGGGTGTTCTTTCCGGTCGAGTCGCTGCCCGACGCGCTGCGGTGGCTGGCGTACGTGACCCCGCTGTGGCACGCCGTCGACCTGTGCCGCGCGGCCACGCTCGGCGTCGCCCCACAGTGGTCGATCGCCGGGCACCTGCTCTACCTGGCCGCCTGGGCTGTCGCCGGCTGGCTGCTGGCGCTGCGCGCGTTCCGTCGCAATCTCGTCGTCTAGGGAGGCTGTCGTGGTCACGCTGATCCTGCCCCGGCTGGTCGACGTCTCCGCCGCGTCCCGGCGGTCGGCGTCGGTGGTCGAGCGCAACGTCACGGCGCTGAAGTCGGTCTACTGGCTGCTGCTGCTCTCCGGCTTCGTGGAGCCGCTGCTCTACCTGCTTTCCATCGGCGTGGGCGTCGGGGCGCTGGTCGGCGACCTGCCGCTGCCCGACGGGCGGCTGGTCTCGTACGTCGAGTTCGTGGCTCCGGCGATGCTCGCCTCCTCGGCGATGACCGGGGCGCTCGCGGAGACCACCTTCAACTTCTTCGGCAAGATGAAATACCTGAAGCTGTACGACGGGATGATCGCCACCCCGGTACGGCCGTTCGAGATCGCCCTCGGTGAGCTGGGTTGGGCGATGCTGCGGGGGAGCGCCTACTCGGCCGCGTTCCTCGGTGTGATGGTCGCGCTGGAGCTGACCAGCATCACCCGCGCGCTGACCGCACTCCCGGCCGCGGTGCTGGTCGGGTTCGCGTTCGGGGCGCTCGGCATGGCGATCTCCACCTTCATGCGCAGCTGGCAGGATTTCGATCTGATGGGCTCCGCACAGTTCACTCTCTTCCTCTTCTCCGGCACGTTCGTGCCGGCGCAGGCCTATCCGACTCTGCTGCACTGGTTGATCGAGATCACCCCGCTGTACCGGTCGGTGCACCTGATCCGCGGGGTCGCGTTGGGCGGCGGTGGCTGGGCCTGGCTGCTGGACGTGCTCTACCTGCTGGCGATGGTGGCGGTCGGCCTGCTGGTGGCCTCTTGCCGGATGGGCAGGTTGCTCTACAAGTAGGGGTTGCCCGCGCCCGTCCACGGGGCGTGTGTGAAGTTGACACCCGCACGAAGGGGAGGGGCGGGCGGGGCGGTTCATGTTCGTCGATGGCGCTCCGGGGGATCCTTTTCTTGATCAACTAGTAGCTTTTGTTCTTTCGGACAAAAGTTGGTCTCGGAACGGTTGAAGCTCTGGACAGGCGGTGCGGAACGCTCCTACTGTGTCGGACACAACACGTCGGCAACGCGTCGATGTGAACGAGGCCGATGAAGAGGTGACTCCCCGGTGCGGACCGTCGATCCCCTACACGTGCGACTGTTGCGGTTGCTCCGCGACGAGGGGGCCGTGTCCCGGGCCGAGTTGGGCGACCGACTCCAGATGCCGCGCCCGCGCATGCTGGCCGAGCTGGATCGCCTGGTCGCGCTGGGTTACGTCGCCGAGGCGGGGCTCGCCGCCTCCCGGGGTGGGCGTCGATCGACGCTGGTCGAGCTGAGCCCGAAGCTGCGCTTCGCCGCCGTCGACCTCGGCGCCAGCTCGATCGACGTCGAGGTGGTCAACGGTCGCCTCGAACCGGTCGCGCACTACGCCGAGCCGGCCGACATCCGCAACGGACCGAAGGTGACCCTGCAACGGGTCAACGAGCTGCTGCACAAGGCCCGGGTCGACGGCGCGTACGAGCGGTTGGACGCGGTCGGCGTCGGCGTACCCGGCCCGGTCAGCTTCCGCGACGGCGTCCCGGTCTCGCCACCGATCATGCCAGGCTGGGACCGGTTCCCGGTGCGCGAGTTGCTCAGCCGAGAGCACGGCTGCCCGGCGGTGGTCGACAACGACGTCAACATCATGGCGATCGGTGAGCGGCACGGCGGGGTCGCGCACTCGGTGGACGACTTCCTCTTCGTGAAGATCGGCACCGGCATCGGGTGCGGCATCTACCTCACCGGCGAGGTCTACCGGGGCACCGACGGCTGCGCCGGCGACATCGGTCACATCCAGGTCGACCCGCAGGGTCCGATGTGCTCCTGCGGCAACGTCGGCTGCCTGGAGGCGCTGTTCAGCGGCGCCGCGCTTGCCAAGGAAGCTACCGCCGCCGCCCGCAGTGGAGTGTCCCCGGCGCTGGCCGAGCGGATGACCCTGCGTGGTGTGGTGACCGCGCTGGACGTCGCCGAGGGCGCCGTCGAGGGCGACGTGACCTGCATTCAGCTGATCCGTGACGGCGGACGGCGGGTCGGCGGGGTGCTCGCCGGTCTGGTCAGCTTCACCAACCCGTCGATGATCGTGATCGGCGGCGGGCTGGCCCAGCTCGGGCACATCCTGCTCGCCGAGATCCGCAGCGTGGTCTACCGCCGGTCGCTGCCGTTGGCCACCGGCAACCTGCCCGTCGTGCTGTCCGAGCTCGGTGGTCGTGCCGGCGTCACCGGCGCGGCCGTGCTCGCCAGTGATGTCGCCTTCGGGGAGGCCTCATGAGGCCGCGATTCGCTGACCAGAAACCCGTCGTGAGCGAGGAGGAGAACCGTGGCTCTGCCCGAGGATGACCCCACCACCGCGTCGGCCGAGGCCGTCGCCGAGGCGCCGCTGCTCGAGGCTCCCGCCGACACCGTCGCGGGCGAGGTGGTCCTGCGCCTCACCGATGTGGTCAAGACCTTCCCCGGCGTACGCGCGTTGGACGGCGTGCAGCTGGAGGTGCGTGCCGGCGAGGTGCATTGCCTGCTCGGGCAGAACGGCGCCGGCAAGTCCACGCTGATCAAGGTGCTCGCCGGGGTGCACCAACCGGATTCCGGGCAGGTGGAGTGGCGCGGTGAGCCGGCCACTTTCGCCAACCCGCAGGTCGCCATGCGCGCCGGCATCGCCACGATCTATCAGGAACTCGACCTCGTCGAGGATCTCTCGGTGGCGGAGAACGCCTTCCTCGGCCACGAGTACCGCAGCTTCGGGTTCGTCCGGCGCGGCCGGATGGCCCGGCACACGCGGCAGATCCTCAGCCGGCTCGGCCACGGTGAGATCCCGCCCGGGCGGATGGTCCGGTCGTTGCCGGCCGCGGGTAAGCAGATCGTCAGCATGGCCCGGGCGCTGTCGCACGAGGCCCGACTGATCATCATGGACGAGCCGAGCGCGGTGCTGGCCCACGATGAGGTCGGCAACCTGTTCCGGATCATCCGTGAGCTGACCGCGCAGGGCATCGCCGTCATCTACATCTCCCACCGCCTGGAGGAGATCCGCGAGATCGGCGACCGGGTCACCGTCCTCAAGGACGGCCGGACCACGGCGGCCAACCTGCCGGCGCGCGAAACCCCGACCCGCGACCTGGTCAGCCGGATGACCGGCCGCACCATCGAGTACGTCTTCCCGGACCGGCCGACCGACGACGCTGCCGGTGTCGACCTGCTCCAGGTGGAGGGGCTGACCCGCGCCGGTGAGTTCGCCGACGTCTCGCTGAACGTGTGCGCCGGGGAGATCGTCGGCATCGCGGGACTGGTTGGCTCCGGCCGCTCCGAGCTGCTGGAGACGATTTACGGTGCCCGTGTCGCGGATGCCGGTTCGGTCCGGATGAACGGGAAGGCGCTGCGTCCCGGCGTCGGCGCGGCGGTGCGGGCCGGGATGGGGATGGCCCCGGAGGAACGCAAGAGCCAGGCGCTGCTGCTCGGTGAGCCGATCTACCGCAACGTCACGCTGGCCACCTTCGGCCGGTACGCGCGGCTCGGCTTCACCAACGCAGCCACGGAACGCGCCGAGGCGGACCGGATCGCCGAGAGCCTGGAGCTGCGGCCCCGGGACGTCAGTCGACCGGTACGCACGCTGTCCGGCGGCAATCAGCAGAAGGTCGTGGTCGGTCGGTGGCTGCTCGGCGGCACCAAGCTGTTGCTGCTCGACGAGCCCACCCGGGGCGTGGACGTGGGCGCCCGGGCCGAGCTCTACCAGGTCATCCGGGCGCTGGCCGCCCAGGGCGTCGGGGTGCTGCTGGTCTCCAGCGAGGTGCCCGAGGTGCTTGGTCTGTCCGACCGGGTGCTGGTGATGCGGGAAGGGCGGGTCGTCCGCGAGGCTGCGGCCGGCGAACTCGACGAGAACACTGTGCTTGACCTCGTGATGGCGGGGTCCTTGATGGAAGGCGCACCGGCATGAGCGACGCGACTCCCACTCCCACCGCGACACCGGAGCGCCCGCAGCTTCCGGCGCAGTCGCCGCCGGTGGATCCGGCGGAGACGGCGGTGGCCAGCGACAAGGCAGGGTCCGCGGGTCGGCTCTCGTGGTGGCGGGGGGACGGCGGCGACGGTGCCAAGCGCAATCTTGGTCTGATCGGTGTGCTGGCCGCCCTGATCTTGGTCGGCGCGGTCACCAAGCCGGACCTCTACGGCGACCCGACCTGGGTCTGGAACAACGTCCTGGCCATCCTGCAGCTCGCCTCGGTCGTTGGCGTGGTGACGGTCGGAATGACCTTCGTGATCATCGGCGGTGGCATCGACCTGTCGGTCGGGGCGATCGTCGCCCTGGCCGGTGTCTGGTGCACCACGGTGGCCACCCAGAGCTACGGTGCCGCCGGGATGATCTTCACGGCCATCGTGGTCGGCATCTGCGTCGGCCTGGTCAACGGCGTACTCATCTCGTACGGGCGGTTGGTGCCGTTCATCGCGACGCTCGCGATGCTGGTGGCCGCGCGTGGGCTTGCGGCGTCGATCTCCAACAAGCAGACCCAGGTGTCGAGCAGCACCTTCATCAACGACATCGCGGCGCGCAAGGTGATCGGGATTCCGATCCTCGTCTACATCCTGGGCGCGGTGGTGGTGGCCGGGTGGATCGTGCTCAACCGGACGACCTTCGGCCGGCGGACCGTCGCCGTCGGCGGTAACCCGGAGGCGGCACGGTTGGCCGGCATCAACGTCCGTCGGCACACGATGCTTCTCTACGCGCTTTCCGGTCTCTGCTGCGGCATCGCCGCCATCATGCTCACCTCCCAGGCCACCTCGGCGCAGGCGGCGATGGCCAACCTGTACGAGCTGGACGCGATCGCCGCGGTGATCATCGGTGGGACGCTGCTCAGCGGTGGTCGGGGCACCATCGTCGGCTCGCTGCTCGGCGTCATCATCTTCGCCACGATCACGAACCTCTTCGCCATCAACGGCCTCTCCATCGAGGCGCAGAACATGGTCAAGGGCGGCATCATCGTCGCCGCCGTCCTGGTCCAGCAGTTCCAGTTCAAGTCATTCACTCGGCTCCTCGCGCGGAACAGGGTCACCACCGCAACCTGACGCACCGCACCGTTGTCCCTGGCGGCGTCGAGACCTTCGACAGTGGCCGGGCCCCGCACACCCTCATTAACTCAAATCCCGCTTCCAGGAGGTCATTCATGACCCAGCTCAGTCGCGACCTGTCGCGCCGCCGGTTGCTCTTCGGCGGAGCCGCAGTCGGCGCCGCCACCCTCCTCACCGCCTGCACCAGTAACGACACCCCGGCCGCCAGCACCCAGACCAAGGCCGCCGGAGACAGTGCCGGCAACAACGCCCCCGGTAAGAAGGTCGTCATCGGCTTCTCCGCCCCGGCTGCCGACCACGGCTGGATGGGCGCGATCCACGCCAACGCCAAGGCTCAGGCCGCGGCCTACTCGGACGTGGAGTTCAAGGAGGTCGACGGTGGGTCGAACTCTGAGGCCCAGCGCTCCACGCTCGGCACGCTGATCGCCCAGAAGCCGGACATCATCGTCGTGCTGCCGCATGACGGCAAGGAGGTCAACGCCGTTGCCCTCCAGGCGATGCAGGCGGGCATCCCGATCGTGAACCTCGACCGGGCCTTCCCCGACGCGCTGGCCTCGCGGCTGGTCATCAAGGGCGACAACTACGGCATGGGCGTCTCCGCCGGGCACTTCATCGGCAAGCAGCTCAAGGACAAGGGCGTCGCCAACCCGGTGATCGGTGAGATCGCCGGTCTGGAGATCCCGCTGACCGTCGAGCGCAGCGCCGGCTTCGCGGCGGCCCTGGCGACCTACGGGTTCAAGGTGAGCAACCGTCGCTCGGCCGAGTTCACCTCGGACAGCGGTCAGCGCGAGGCGTCCCAGCTGCTCCAGGCGCTGCCGAAGATCGACGCGATCTGGAACCACGACGACGACCAGGGCATCGGTGTGCTGGCGGCCATCAAGCAGGCCAACCGCTCGGAGTTCTTCATGGTCGGCGGCGCCGGTTCGAAGCTCGCGATCGACGCGATCAAGGCCGACAACACCGTGCTCAAGGCGACGGTCACCTACAACCCGTCGATGGCCTCCTCGGCAATTTCCCTCGCGCGGCTCATCGCGCAGGGTCGGGGCCTGGGCGACCTGACGGAGCTGCAGGTTCCCAAGGAAGTGACCCTCGCCTCCGAGACGATCACCAAGGAGAACGCGAGCAGCTACGACAAGCTCGGGTTCTGACATACGGGGGGAGACCCACCTTGTCCACGACAGACAAAGAACTGCGGGTCGGCATGGTCGGCTACGCGTTCATGGGCGCCGCGCACTCACAGGCGTGGCGCACCGTGAACCGCGTGTACGACCTGCCGGCGCGGGCCCGGATGGCGTTGATCTGCGGTCGAGACACAGCGAAGGTGGCCGACGCCGCCGACCGTCTCGGCTGGGACGCGTACACCACGGACTGGCGTGACCTGATCAACCGGGACGACATCGACGTGGTCGACGTCTGCACCCCGGGCGACAGTCACGCCGAGATCGCCCTCGCCGCACTGGCCGCCGGCAAGCACGTCCTGTGCGAGAAGCCGTTGGCCAATTCGGTGGCGGAGGCACGGGCGATGACCGCTGCGGCGGACGTCGCCCGGGCCGCCGGAGTGCGGTCGATGTGCGGGTTCAACTACCGCCGGGTCCCCGCAGTCGCGATGATGCGCCAGATGGTCGCCGACGGACGACTCGGGGTGATTCGACACGTCCGCGCGGTGTATCTGCAGGATTGGATCGTGGACCCGCAGTTCCCGCTGGTCTGGCGGTTGCAGAAGGACAGGGCGGGCTCCGGCGCGCTCGGTGACATCGGTGCGCACATCATCGATCTGACCCAGTTCGTCACCGGTCAGCGGATCAGCGGGGTCAGCGCGGTCACCGAGACCTTCGTCAAGGAGCGGCCGTTGCCGGCCGAGTCGAGCGGTCTGGCGGCCACGGTGGACGGCAACACGTCGCCCACCGGGCCGGTCACCGTCGACGACGCCGCGGTCTTCGTGGCCCGGCTCGACGGTGGCGCCCTGGCCACGTACGAGGCGAGTCGGTTCGCCACCGGCCGCAAGAACGCCCTGCGTGTCGAGATCAACGGTTCGCTGGGCAGCGTGGTCTTCGACCTGGAGCGCCTCAACGAGCTGGAGTTCTACGACGCCACCCGGCCGGGCGTGGAGCAGGGCTTCACCCGCATCCTGGTGACCGAGAGCGAGCACCCGTACATGTCGGCGTGGTGGCCTCCGGGCCACATCATCGGCTACGAGCACTCGTTCACGCACCAGATGCGCGACTTCATCGAGGCGGTCGCCACCGACGTCGACCCGGCTCCCTCGTTCGCCGACGCGTTGCAGGTCCAGCTGGTGCTGGAAGCGGTGACCCGATCGGCGGAGCTCGGCTCATCCTGGACCGAGGTCGAACCGGCGCTGACCGCGGCGGCTGTCTGACCATTGACCATCCGCGATGGAGGTGTTCGCACCACCATCGCCCGACCGGCTTTCCGAAGCCGACCGGCGAGGGACCGACCGCGGATTGCGCCCCGCAGTCGGGACGAGGTCGGCATCGGAGAGCGTGCAGCCGGGCCGTACGGCCCGGTGGCGCACGAGCAGGACGGTCGTCCGGTGCGACCGGACCGGGATTCCCCGGCCGCACCGGAGGACCGCCACCACCGGTGGAGATCTGGAGGACCTGATGGCACCGCCCGCCGCTGCCCCCACCCGTACCGCATCCGCTCGCCGATTTCCGGCGAGTCGTGCTCCGGTCGGTAAATCGGTGGGCGCGGCGGCCTGAGACGTCCGGCCGGGGCACGCCACGCCAACGCCCTGGCCGGTCGGATGCGGGGGAGACAGGGTCGAGACGCCGACCCGACCCTGTCTACCAGCCCCGTCTGCTCGCACCCGTACTGGGCACCGGTCCGGCGTCGTCGCCGCCGACGCCGACGTCGGAATCCGGTGCCGTCCAGGTGCGGGGCGGGCGGACGGGGCCATCCACTCAGGCCGTATCTTTCCGAAACATATTCTGATATTGCTATATTTAGCAGTGCCGGCGGTTTCTCCTGGATTGAAGGATCACCATGCGAACAGGTGTCTGGCTGGTAGGAGCGCGCGGTTCCGTCGCGACCACCAGCATCGTCGGAGGGCTCGCGCTGCGGGCTGGTCTGGCCGGGCCGACCGGTTGCGTCACCGCCCTGCCCGAGCTGCGCGGCCCCGCCCTGCCCGCCTTCGCCGACCTCGTCTTCGGCGGGCACGACCTGGCCACCACCCCCCTGTGCAAGCGCGCCGAGGCACTGGCCGACGCCGGTGTCATTCCCGGGCGGCTGGTCGCCGCGCTCCGCGACGAGCTGGGCGCGGTCGAGCAGGAGCTGCGCCCCGCACCGGTCGGCGGCACCCAGGCCGACCGGGCCGCCGCCGTGGTCCGCGACCTCACCAGCTTCCGCGAGCGACACGAGCTGGACCGGGTGGTGGTGATCAACGTCTCCGCCACCGAGCCGACCCCTCGACCGCACGCCGGGCACGCCGACCCGGCCGCGCTGCGTGCCGCCCTCGCCGGGCCGGACGAGGTGCTGCCGGCCAGCTCCCTCTACGGGTACGCGGCACTGCTGGCCGGCTGCCCGTACGTCGACTTCACCCCGTCCACCGGACTGCGACTGCCGGCCCTGACCGCGCTGGCCGAAGAGGCCCGACTGCCGTACGCCGGGCACGACGGCAAGACCGGGGAGACCCTGGTCAAGTCGGTGCTCGCGCCGATGTTCGCGATGCGCAACCTGGACGTGCGCTCCTGGTCCGGGTTCAACCTGCTCGGCGGTGGCGACGGCGCCACCCTCGCCGACCCGGCCGCCAACGCGGCGAAGGTGCAGAGCAAGCAGCGGGTGCTCGGCGAGACGCTGGGCTACGTCCCGCAGGGCGGCACCCGCATCGAGTACGTCGAGGAACTGGGCGACTTCAAGACCGCCTGGGATCTGATCACCTTCGCCGGCTTCCTCGGCACCGGCATGCGGATGGAGTTCACCTGGCACGGCTGCGACTCCGCGTTGGCCGCGCCGCTGGTGCTCGACCTGGCCCGGCTCACCGCCGCCGCCCATGCCGCCGGGCAGGTGGGGCCGCTGACGGAGCTGGGCTTCTTCTTCAAGGACCCGCTCGGCTCGCCCACCCACTCGCTGGGCGAGCAGTGGGCCCGGCTGACCAACTTCGCCCGGAAACTGCACGCCGGAGGGGACGGTGCCCATGACCACGCTGGCTGACCTCGCCGAGCTGGTCCGGGCGCCGGCCGCGCTCTCGGTGCCCGGCGACGTGATCGCCGGAGCGGCGGCGGCCGGCGCGTTGAGCCCGCGTACCCCTGCTCTGGCCGGCGCCTCGGTGCTGCTCTACTGGGCCGGCATGGCCGCCAACGACTGGTCCGACCGGCACCTGGACGCCGTGGAGCGGCCCGAGCGGCCGATCCCCAGCGGGCGGATCACCCCGGCCGCCGCGGTCGGTCTCGCGGCTGGCCTCACGGCAGCCGGTGTGGGCCTGGCCGCCGCCGTGGGCGGTCGCCGCGCCGCCGCGCTCGCCGTGCCGCTGGCGGCCACCATCTGGGGGTACGACCTGCTGGCCAAGAACACCGCCGCCGGTCCGGCGGTGATGGCCGCCTGCCGAGGGCTGGATGTGCTGCTCGGCGCGTCCGGTGGCCGGGTGACCCGGGCGTTGCCGGCGGCGGCGACCGTCGCCGCGCACACCTGGACGGTCACCGCGTTGTCCCGCCGGGAGGTCACCGGCGCCGATGCCACCCTGCCGATGCGCACGCTGGCGGGCACCGCACTGGTCGCGGTCAGTGCCGCCGTCGCCGCCCCGGGGGCCCGGCGCGCAGCCGCCCGAACCGCCGACCAGACCGGGGTGCGCACGAACCGGACCCGGTCGGCCGGGATCGCGGCCGTGCTGCCCGCCGTGCTGGCCGGGTGGTACGCGGCTCGCTACGGCGCGGCCCAGGCCGAGGTGGTCCGGGACCCGTCGGCCGGGCGGGTCCGCGCCGCCGTCGGCGCCGGGATCACCGGGTTGCCCGCCCTGCAGGGGGCGCTCACCGCGCGTGGCGGAGCCGGCCTGCTCGGGGTGGCTGTCGCGGCGGCCGCGCCGCTGGGGCGACGGTTGGCCCGGAAAGTCTCCCCGACATGACCGTTCCCCAGCCCCGACCCGCTGTGCCGGCCGGTGACGCCACGACGCTGCGCCTCGGATACGGCACGAACGGCTTCGCCAACCACCGCCTCGACGATGCGCTCGCCGTCCTCGCCGATCTCGGCTACGACGGTGTGGCGCTCACGCTGGACCACGACCATCTGGACCCGTTCGCGCCCGGGCTCACGCGCCGGGTCGCCGCCGTCGGCAAACGGTTGAACGCGCTGGGCCTGGCCGTGGTGATCGAGACCGGCGCCCGCTACCTGCTCGACCCGTGGCACAAGCACGCCCCGACGTTGCTGCACGACGACCCGACCCGGCGTGTCGAGTTCCTGCGCCGGGCCGTCCGGATCGGCGCCGACCTGGGCGCGGAGGCGGTTTCGTTCTGGGCCGGTGTCCGGCCCGATGCGGTGTCACCGCAGGGCGCCTGGGACCGGCTGGTCGCGGGCTGCGCCAGCGTGGTCGACGTGGCCGACACCGCCGGCGTCACCCTCGGCTTCGAACCGGAGCCAGGGATGTTGGTGCAGGACATCGCCGACTGGCGTCGGCTGCGCGCCGCGCTCGGTGACCCGGCCCGCTTTGGCCTCACCCTCGACATCGGCCATTGCCGCTGCCTGGAGCCGTGGCCGGTGCCGCAGTGCGTCGCCGAGGTGGCCGGGCATCTGGTCAACGTGCAGATCGACGACATGCGCCGGGGCGTGCACGAGCACCTGGAGTTCGGCGTCGGCGAGATCGATTTTCCGCCGGTGTTGGCGGCCCTTGCCGCAGGCGGGTATGAGGGGCTGGTCGCGGTGGAGTTGCCCCGCGACTCGCACGCCGCGCCCGCCGTGGCCGCTCGGTCGATCGAGTTCCTGCGCGCCGCCGCCGCGACCGCGGTGGCCGGCGCGCGGCCCACCGATGACGAGGTGCGGGTAGGCACCCATTGCTCTGCTTCATCGGACGCAACAGCGACCGTCCAATGTTCGGACAGTGACCGTCGCGTGGAGTGAAGCAGAGCAAAGGGTCTGCCTGGGGCGCCTGCGGAGCAGCACAAGGGGAGGAGACGGGATGACACCGGATTCACTACGGGCCGCGCTGCGAGGCGTAGCCGATTCCGATTGGTTGGACACGGCGCTGCGCCGGGTCACGGCCGAGCCCACCGCGATCACCCGGCTCTTCCCTGCCGCCGGCCGGCGCTGCGGTCGGGCCGCGTTGCCCGACGCCCCCGCCTGGACCGCCGACGACGCGGCCCGGGTGCTGCTGCTCACCAGCCTGCCCGGCGACCACGCGACGTACGCCGAAAGCCTCTACCAGCACGGCGACGCGGCCGAGCGCCGAGCCGTGCTGCGGGCACTGCCGCTGCTGCCGATCGGCGTCGCCGGGGTGCCGTTGCTGCACGACGCGATCCGGACCAACGACACCCGGCTGGTCGCCGCGGCCCTCGGCCCGTACGCCCGGCACCTCGACCCGGCGGCCTGGCGGCAGGCGGTGCTCAAGTGCGTGTTCAGCGGCGTCCCCCTCGCCGCGGTGGCCGACCTGGACGCTCGGGCCGACGGGGAGTTGGCCGCGATGCTGGCCGCGCTCGCCGCCGAGCGGCACGCCGCTGGCCGGGAATTGCCCGCCGACGCCACCGACCTGCTCGACCGGCTCACCGCCGCACTGCCCCGGGAGGCGTGAATGCGCATCTTCGACCCACACATCCACATGACCTCACGCACCACCGACGACTACGAACGGATGGCCGCCGCCGGAGTACGCGCGGTGGTGGAGCCGGCGTTCTGGCTGGGTCAGCCGCGCACCAGCGCCGCCTCGTTCACCGACTACTTCGACTCGCTGATCGGCTGGGAGCCGTTCCGGGCCGGGCAGTTCGGGGTGCGGCACTTCGCCACCGTGGCGCTGAACCCCAAGGAGGCCAACGACCCGCGCTGCCGCCCGGTCCTCGACCTGCTGCCCCGCTACCTGGACAAGGACGCGGTGGTGGCGGTCGGCGAGATCGGGTACGACTCGATGACGCCCGAGGAGGACGAGGCGTTCGCGGCGCAGCTGGCCCTCGCGGTGGCGTACGACCTGCCGGCGCTGGTGCACACCCCGCACCGGGACAAGGCACGCGGCTGCGAGCGAACCCTCGCGGTGGTCGCCGAATCCGGCATCGACGCGGGTCGGGTGGTGGTCGACCACCTCAACGAGGTGACCGTCAAACTGGTCCGGGACAGCGGCTGCTGGCTGGGCTTCTCCATCTACCCGGACACCAAGATGACCCCGCAGCGGATGGTGGAGCTGCTGCGGGAGTACGGCACCGATCGGATGCTGGTCAACTCGGCCGCCGACTGGGGGCGCTCCGACCCGCTGCTGACCCGGGCCACCGGCGAGGCGATGCTGCAGGCCGGGTTCAGCGACGACGACGTCGACAAGGTGCTGTGGCGAAACCCGGTGGAGTTCTACGGGCAGTCCGGGCGGCTCGACCTCAGCGACCTGGACGTCGCCGCCGCCGTGGACCCGCAGACCGGCAACTCGATCCTGCGCGGCGGCAGCTGATGCGGCTGCGACATGCCGGCGGCGACACCGTCCACCTCGGCTACTGCACCAACGTGCACCCTGCCGAGGACCTCGCCGGCATCCTCGAACAACTGGACACCTACGCCGTGCCGGTCCGCGAGGCGCTCGGCAGTGACCTGCTCGGGCTCGGGCTGTGGCTGGCCGCCCCGGTCGCCGCCGAGCTGGCCGCCGACCCGACGCTGCGTCGCCGGTTGCGCTCCGAGCTGGACGCGCGCGGGCTGGAGGTGGTCACCCTCAACGGCTTCCCGTACGCGGCCTTCCAGGCACCGGTGGTCAAGCACGACGTGTACCACCCCGACTGGACCACCGAGCAGCGATTGACGTACACCCTGGATCTGGCCCGGGTGCTCGCCGACCTGCTGCCCGACAACGCCGCCCGGGGCTCGATCTCCACGCTGCCGCTGGCCTGGCGGCAGCCGTGGGACACCGATCGGGCCGACGCGGCCCGACGTCGGCTGGACCAGCTGGCCGCCGGTCTGGCCGCCGTGCAGCGGGACACCGGCCGTGTGGTGCGGGTCGGCTTCGAACCGGAGCCCGGCTGCGTGGTGGAGAGCACCGGCCAGGCGGCGGCGCTGCTGTCCGGCATGGACACCGAGCGGTTGGGTGTCTGTCTCGACCTGGCCCACCTGGCCTGTGCCTGGGAGGAGCCGGCCGAGGCACTGGAACGACTGCGGGTGGCCGGGCTGCCCGTGGTGAAGGTGCAGGTCTCCGCCGCCGTCGAGGCGGCCGACCCGGAGGGCGGGGCCGACGCGTTGCGCCGCTGGGTCGAGCCACGCTTCCTGCACCAGACCCGGGGCGCCGGTTGCGCCGGCCTGGCCGACCCGGCCGACCCGGCGTACGCGGCCGACGACCTGGACGCGGCACTGGATCGGGAGCTGCCGGGCCCGTGGCGGGTGCACTATCACGTGCCCCTGCACGCCCCACCCGAGGAGCCGCTCGGCTCCACCCTGCCGGTGCTGCGCGCCGCGCTGGCCGCGCTCTTCGCCGGTCCGGCGGCCGGCTGTGACCATCTCGACGTGGAGACGTACACCTGGGGGGTGCTGCCGGCCGCACGGCGGCCCGGCACCGACGCGGAGTTGGCCGCCGGCATCGCCGCCGAGCTGGCCTTCGCCCGCGACGAACTTGTCGGCCTGGGGCTGACTCCGGAGCGAACCGTGACCGTGGGAGTGACGCGATGAGCCGGCAACTGGTGGTGCTCGATGTGGTGGGGCTGACCCCGCGACTGCTGGCGCACATGCCCCGGCTGCGCGGCGTCGCCGACGGCGGCTTCCGGGCCGAGCTGGGCACCGTGCTGCCCGCGGTGACCTGCTCGGTGCAGTCCACCTTCCTCACCGGCGAGCCGCCCAGCGGGCACGGCATCGTCGGCAACGGGTGGTATTTCCGGGAGCTGGGTGAGGTGCTGCTGTGGCGGCAGCACAACGCGCTGGTCGGCGGGGAGAAGCTCTGGCAGGCGGCCCGCCGGGCCGAGCCGGGCTACACCGTCGCGAACGTCTGCTGGTGGTACGCGATGGGCGCCGACGTCGACTGGACGGTCACCCCACGCCCCGTCTACTACGCGGACGGCCGCAAGGAGCCGGACTGCTACACCGACCCGCCGGAGCTGCACGACGCGCTGACCGGGCGGCTGGGCACCTTCCCGCTGTTCACCTACTGGGGGCCGACGGCGGGGCTGCCGTCGTCGCGGTGGATCTGCCAGGCGGCCGAGCAGATCCTGGCCGATGTGTCACCCGACCTGACCTTGGTCTACGTGCCGCACCTGGACTACGACCTGCAACGGTACGGCCCGTCGTCGGCCCAGGCCGCCGCCGCGGCGGCCGAGCTGGACGCGGTGCTCGGGCCGCTGCTGGACGCGGCTCGAGCACGGGACGCCACAGTGGTGGTGCTGTCGGAGTACGGCATCACCGACGTGTCCCGGCCGGTGGACGTCAACCGGTTGCTGCGCGCCGAGGGGCTGCTGCGGGTGCACACCCAGGCGGGCATGGAATACCTCGACCCGTGGACGTCGAGGGCGTTCGCGGTCGCCGACCATCAGGTCGCCCACGTCTATGTCAAGGACCCGGCGGACGTGCCGGCGGTGGCGAAGCTCTGCGCCAGCCTGCCCGGGGTGGCCGAGGTGCTCGACGCCGATGGCAAGGCCGCGCACGGGCTGGACCATCCACGTGCCGGTGAGTTGGTGTTGGTGGCTGAGCCGGACGCCTGGTTCACGTACTACTACTGGCTGGACGACGCTGTTGCGCCGGACTTCGCCCGGCTCGTGGAAATTCATCGGAAGCCAGGTTATGACCCGGCCGAGTTGTTCTTCGACCCGGCGGCGCCGGGTGCGGCGAAGCGCCGGGCCGGGGTGGCGCTGGCCCGCAAGAAGCTCGGTATGCGCTACCTCATGAGCGCGGTCGGCCTGGACGCCGGTGCGCAGGCCGTGCGGGGCTCGCACGGGCGGCTGCCGGACGACCCGGCGGACGCCCCGGTGCTGCTCTGCTCCGACCCGACGGCTGCCCGGGACAAGATCGCGGCCACCGAGGTCAAGGCGCTGCTGCTGGAGTTGGCCGGGCTGGGCGCCGGCGGTTCGGACGGTTCGGGGGAGAGGACATGACGGTCACCGTCGCGCCCACCGACGCGAGCGGGCTGCGGGCGCGCTTCGACGCCGAGCTGGCCGGGTTCCTCGACCGGCAGGGCCCGGACTGGCCGGACGGCGCGCCGCGCGGCGTGTTCACCGCGCTGCACCGGTTCGTGCTGGCCGGTGGGAAGCGGTTACGCCCGCTCTTCTGCTACTGGGGCTGGCGCGGGACGGGGGCGGCCGACTGCACCCCGGTCGTGGTGGCCGCGGCGGCCCTGGAGCTGTTCCACGCGTTCGCGCTGATCCACGACGACATCCTGGACGGCAGCGACCGCCGTCGGGGTGAGCCGTCGGTGCACCGGCTCTTCGCCGATCTGCACGCCCGCTCGTCGTGGCGCGGTGACCCGGAGGCGTACGGCCGCAACACCGCGCTGCTCTGCGGGGATCTCTGCGCCGCCTGGTCGGATCAGATGTTCCACGAGTGTGGGCTGAGCACCGAACAGGTGCACCGGGGATACGGCGTGTTCGCGCTGATGCGTACCGAGGTGATCGCTGGTGAGTACCTGGACCTGGTCTCGGGCGTGGGTGACGGCTCGGTGGCCAGCGCGCTCACCGTGATCCGGATGAAGGCTGCCCGGTACACGGTCACCCGGCCGCTGCAGATCGGCGCGGCCCTGGCCGGCGCGGGGCCGGAGCTGCTCGCCGCGCTGGGCGAGTTCGGTGACCCGTTGGGCGACGCGTTCCAGCTCCGCGACGACGTGCTGGGTGTCTTCGGGGACCCGGCGGTCACCGGCAAGTCGGTCCTGGACGACCTGCGGGAGGGCAAGCCCACGGTGATGATGGCGCTGGCCCGCAGCGCCGCCGACCGGTCGCAGACCATCCGGCTGCGGGAGCTGTTCGGCAACCCGGCGCTGGACGACGACGGCGCGGCAGAGCTGCGCGAGATCATCGAGGCGACCGGCGCGCGGGAGCGGATCGAGCAGATGATCCGGGTTCGGACCGAGGCGGCGCTCGCCGCCTTGCAGAGCGCGATGGTGGCCGACGAGGCTCGCGCGGCGCTGGTTGCGCTGGCCGCACAGACGATCGACCGCCGCGCCTGACCGGCGACTTTCGATCAGATCGACAAAAGTTGATGCTGTGTCGCCGGAAGGTATGGACACATGGACATGTGCGACTTAGTGTCGTGACCAACACGACAATGTTTCGTCGAGGTGAACCGGCGGCGCGGTAACCCATCGACCCCCACCCCCCACCGCTACGGCATCCGGCGCGACGGCGCGCGCCCGCCTGGCAGTCACTCGTCAGGAAGGGGCAGCACAGATGTCTATGAAGGACGCTCCGAAACATCGATCCCGACGTTGGTTCTCCGCCGGATCGGCAGCGCTGCTGGTGGTCGCGGCCGGCACGGTCGCACTCGCCGCCGGCCCGACCCCCGCGCAGGCGCACACGATCAACGCGACCGACTTCCAGCAGGTCGAGCTCGCCCGCGGCGTGACCGACATGGGTGAGCCGATGTCGCTGGCGGTGCTACCGGACCGCTCGGTCCTGCACACCGCTCGCAACGGCACCCTGCGCCGCACCGACGCCAACGGCACGACCTCCGTGATCGGCACCCTGGCGGTCTACAACCACGACGAGGAAGGCCTGCAGGGCGTCGGGGTCGACCCGGGCTTCGCCACCAACCGGCAGATCTTCCTGTACTACGCCCCGCCGCTGTCCACCCCCGCCGGCGACGCGCCGGCCACCGGCACCGACTTCTCGGCCTGGAACGGCGTCAACCGGCTCTCCCGGTTCACCCTCAACACCGACTTCACGATCAACCAGGCGAGCAAGGTCGACGTGCTCGACGTGCCGGCCAACCGCGGCCTGTGCTGCCACGTCGGTGGGGACATCGACTTCGACGCCGCCGGCAACCTCTTCCTCTCCACCGGCGACGACACCAACCCGTTCGAATCGGCTGGCTACTCGCCGCTGGACGAGCGGACCAACCGCAACCCGGGGTACGACGCGCAGCGCAGCGCCGGCAACACCAACGACCTGCGGGGCAAGATCCTGCGGATCAAGGTGAACTCCAACGGCACGTACTCCATCCCGGCCGGCAACCTCTTCGCGCCGGGCACGGCCAAGACGCGGCCGGAGATCTACGCGATGGGATTCCGCAACCCGTTCCGGATCAGCGTGGACAAGGCCACCGGGGTCGTCTACGTCGGTGACTACGGGCCGGACGCCGGCACCACCAGCTCCACCCGTGGGCCGTCGGGTCAGGTCGAGTTCAACCGGGTCGCCGCGCCGGGCAACTACGGCTGGCCGTACTGCACCGGCACCAACACCTCCACCGAGACGTACAACGAGTGGGACTTCGCCACCAACACCAGCGGTGCGAAGTACAACTGCACCGGCGGTCCGACCAACAACTCGTTCCGCAACACCGGTCTGACCACCCTGCCGCCCGCCCAGCCGGCCTGGATCCGGTACGCCGGCGACGCCGGCTCCCCCACCGAGTTCGGCGGCGGTTCCGAGTCCCCGATGGGTGGCCCGGTCTACCGGTACAACGCCTCGTCGACCTCCACCACCAAGTTCCCGCAGTCCTTCGACGGGCAGTTCTTCGCCACCGAGTTCGGCCGAGGCTGGATCAAGCCGATCCATGTCAACTCCGACGGCTCCCGGGGCGCCATCGACGCCTTCCCCTGGGTCGGTAAGCAGGTGATGGACTCGGCGTTCGGCCCGGACGGCGCGTACTACGTGCTCGACTACGGCACCGGCTACTTCAACGGTGACGCCAACTCGGCGCTCTACCGCTTCGACTACGTCGGTGGCGGCAACCGGGCGCCGACCGCGGCGGCCAGCGCCAACCGGACCTCCGGTGCCGCCCCGCTCGCGGTGACCTTCTCCTCGGCCGGCTCGTCCGACCCCGAGGGGGGCGCGCTGACGTACTCGTGGGCCTTCGGTGACGGGACCACCTCGACCGCAGCCAACCCGTCGAAGACCTACACCGCCAACGGGAGCTACACCGCCACGCTGACGGTGCGGGACCCGCAGGGCGCCACCGGCAGCAGCAGCGTGCGGATCAGCGTCGGCAACACCGCGCCCACGGTGACCATCAACAACCCCGGCAACGGCCAGCTGTTCAGCTTCGGTGACACGGTGCCGTTCAGCATCACCGTGACCGACCCGGAGGACGGCACGATCGACTGCGCGAAGGTCAAGATGACCTACGTGCTCGGCCACGACCAGCACGGCCACCAGATCACCTCGAAGACCGGCTGCTCCGGCTCGATCACCATCCCGGTCGACGGTGAGCACGACGACGCGGCGAACATTTTCGCGATCTTCGACGCCGAGTACACCGACGCCGGTGGGCTGACCACGCACACCCAGCACACGCTGCCACCGCGGCACCGGCAGGCCGAGTTCTACGGCACCTCGTCCGGGATCAACGTGTTCAGCAAGACCACGGCCGAGGGCGGCAAGACCGTCGGCGACATCAACAATGGTGACTGGATCGCGTTCCAGCCGTACCGGCTGGGCAACGTGACCTCGTTCAACGCCCGGGTCTCCTCGGCGGGTGCCGGTGGCACCCTCCAGGTCCGGGCCGGCTCGGCCACCGGCACGGTGCTCGGCTCGGCCACGGTCCCCGTGACCGGCAGCTGGGAGACCTTCGCCACGGTGACCGGGACGATCACCAGCCCGCCGACCGGCACGACCACGCTCTACCTGACCTTCGCCGGGTCGGGCACCGGTGCGCTCTACGACCTGGACGCGTTCACCTTCGTCGTCGGGACCCCCACCGGCGGGGGTGGCCCGATCAAGGGTCTCGGCGGTAAGTGCCTGGACGTGCGCGGTGGCGCCACCGCCGACGGCACGCAGATCCAGATCTACACCTGCAACGCCAGCGCGGCACAGAACTGGACGGTCACCCCGAACTCCACGATCAAGTCGTTGGGCAAGTGCCTGGACGTCTCGGGTGCTGGCTCCGCCGACGGCACCAAGATCCAGCTCTGGACCTGCAACGGGACCGGGGCGCAGAACTGGGCCGCACAGGCCGACGGCACGGTACGCAACGCGGCGTCCAGCAAGTGCCTCGACGTTTCCGGCAACAGCTCCGCCGACAGCACGGTGGTCCACCTCTGGACCTGCACCGCAGCCGCGAACCAAAAGTGGATCCTGCCCTGAGCCTGAACCGCCTTGAGGAGAGCGATATGCGCAGACTCCTGCGACCCGTCCTCGGTGCGGCCATGACGGCCCTCGCCGTCATCGCCTGCACCACCCCGGCCAGCCCGGCCAGCGCCGCCGACGCCCCGTACGACGTCCTGGTCTTCTCCAAGACCGCCGGCTTCCGACACGACGCGATCCCGGTCGGCATCCAGACCATCCGCGACCTGGGCGCGGCGAACAACTTCACCGTCACCGCCACGGAGGACGCCGCCGCGTTCACCACCGGCAACCTCGCCCAGTACGAGGCGGTCGTCTTCCTCAACACCACCGGCGACGTGCTCAACGCCAGCCAGCAGACCGCTTTCGAGTCCTACATCGGCTCGGGTCGCGGGTACGTGGGCGTGCACGCGGCCTCCGACACCGAGTACGACTGGCCGTTCTACGGCAACCTGGTGGGCGCGTGGTTCGCCTCGCACCCGGCGATCCAGCAGGCCAACATCAAGGTGGAGGACCGGGGGCACGCGGCGACCGGGCACCTGCCGCAGACCTGGACCCGCACCGACGAGTGGTACAACTACCGGACCAACGCCCGGTCGACCGCCCACGTGCTGGCCACGCTGAACGAGTCGTCGTACTCCGGTGGCGGGATGGGCGCCGACCACCCGCTGAGCTGGTGCAAGAGTTACAGCGGCGGCCGGTCCTTCTACACGGGCGCCGGGCACACCCAGGCGTCGTACGCGGAGCCGGCGTTCCGGGCCCACCTGCTCGGCGGCATCCGGTACGCCTCCGGTCGGAGCAAGGCCGACTGCCGGCCCGAGACCGGCTACACCTCGCTGTTCAACGGTTCGACCGCTGGTTGGTCGCAGGCCGGCCCGGGCAGTTTCACCAACTCCGACGCCACCCTGACCTCGGTTGGTGGCATGGGGCTGTTCTGGTACAACGCGAAGCAGTTCACCAACTATTCGCTGAAGCTGGACTGGAAGCTGGCCGGGGACGACAATTCCGGCATTTTCATCGGCTTCCCGCCGTCCAGTGACCCGTGGTCCGCGGTGGACAACGGCTACGAGATCCAGATCGACGCCACCGACGCCGCCGACCGCACGACCGGTTCGGTCTACACCTTTAAGTCCGCCGACATCGCGGCCCGCGACGCGGCGTTGAACGCGGCGGGGGAGTGGAACACCTACGAGCTGCTGGTCGAGGGCGAGCGGCTGCAGATCTTCCTCAACGGGGTGAAGATCAACGACTTCACCAACACCAATCCGGTACGGTCGCTGGCCGGCCACATCGGCATCCAGAACCACGGCACCGGCGACGACGCCTCGTTCCGCAACATCCGGATCAAGGAGTTGGGCACCACGCCGCCGCCGACCGGGAACACCACGATCCAGGCCGAGGCGTTCAGTTCGGCAAACGGGGTCACCCCGTTCACCAAGGCGGGCGCCAACGGCGGGCAGACCATTGGCTACATCGATCCGGGTGACTGGGCCGCGTACAACGGCGTGGACCTGACCGGGGTCACCTCGTTCACGTCCCGGGTCGTCTCCGGCGGAGCGGGTGGCACCATCCAGGTGCGTACCGGCTCGGCCACCGGCCCGGTGCTCGGCTCGGTCGCGGTGCCCAACACCGGCAGCTGGACGACGTTCGCCAACGTCACCACCACGCTGTCCAACGTCCCGTCCGGCGCCCAGAACCTCTACCTCACCTTCACCGGTAGCGGCACGGGGCTCTTCGACGTGGACGACTTCACCCTGGTCAAGGGGGGCGGTGGCACGCCCGGGGTCGGCCCGATCAAGGGTCTCGCCGGCAAGTGCCTGGACGTGCGCGGCGGCGGCACCGCCGATGGCACCCAGATCCAGCTCTACACCTGCAACAGCAGTACGGCGCAGACCTGGACCGTGACGCCGAACTCGACGATCAAGGCGCTCGGCAAGTGCCTGGACGTCTCGGGTGGTGGCTCCGCCGACGGCACCAAGATCCAGCTCTGGACCTGCAACGGCAGCGGGGCGCAGAACTGGGCGGCCCAGTCCGATGGCAGCCTGCGCAACCCGTCGTCGGGCAAGTGCCTGGACGTCTCCGGCAACAACTCGGCCGACAGCACCGT
Source organism: Micromonospora sp. NBC_01638 (assembly GCF_045209745.1). Lineage (NCBI taxonomy): Bacteria > Bacillati > Actinomycetota > Actinomycetes > Micromonosporales > Micromonosporaceae > Micromonospora > Micromonospora sp. NBC_01638. The sequence goes on along the minus strand of NZ_CP109273.1, from coordinate 793,987 downwards.
CGTGCACCTCTGGACCTGCCTTGGTGCGGCCAACCAGAAGTGGACCCTGCCCTGACCGACTGAGCCTGGAGGGGTCGCCGCTCACGGCCGGCGGCCCCGCCAGGCCGTCGTGCTCGGCTGAAGCGGCGCAGGAGGCAGGTGCACTCGTGAGCGTGATGTCTGTGGGGCATAAATATGACTCACAGGCATCACGCTCACCTCAATCAGTCGCCCCCGCCCTCCGGCGCGCGGGCCGGCGGCGCGGCACCCCGAGATCAATTGTCCGGGCGAGTGCGTCGCACGGACGCCGCGGACCTGCGCACAGCCGGCTGCCGTACCTTGGCCAGCATGGGGCAGTTCGCGCGGTGGCGCGGGATGGTGCGGGCGCAGGTGCACCGACTGCGCGGTGCGCTGCGCCGGGCCGAGGAGCCTGACCCGTTGACCGGGCCAGCACCCAGCCTGAACCGCCTCGACGCGCTGGTCGAGGGCTTTGGCGCCGGTCAGCCGGTGCGCTGGGCCCTGGCCGGAGCGCCCCGACCGCTGCCCGAAGCGGTGGACGTGGCGGCGTACCGGATCATTGAGGAGTCACTGGCCGACGCGCGCCGGCACGCCCCGGGCGCGCCGGTCGCGGTCCGCCTGCGCTACGACACCACCGGCATCACCATCGAGGTACGCGACGAGGGCATCGCCGGGCTGCCCGACGGGGCCGTCCGGGGTGCCGGGCAGGAGCTGCTCGCGGTGCGTGGGCGTGCCGAGCGCCTCGGCGGCACGTTTTCCGCCGGCCCGCGCGCCGGTGGCGGCTTCACCGTGCGGGCCGTTCTGCCCGCGCCCGAGGAGCTGGCCGAATGATGATCCGGCTACGGGGCTTCCGCGATGGGGTGCTGCGGAAATAGGGTGGGGGCGGCGACCGTGCTGGTGGCCGGTGACCCGGTGGGAGGCGCAACCCGCCGGGCCCAGGTGTGTTCCGCACCCACCGGTGACTGCCCCGGTGCCGCGTACGTCCGGTCACCCTCGCCCTGGTCCGCACAAGGAATCCCCATCACAACAGGGGAGAAGAACAATGGCGCGACCCATCACGCTCTTCACCGGCCAGTGGGCCGACCTGCCGTTCGAGGAGGTCTGCCGGCTCGCCTCCGAGTGGGGCTACGACGGTCTGGAGATCGCCTGCTGGGGCGACCACTTCGAGGTCGACAAGGCGCTCGCCGACGACTCGTACGTCGAGCGCAAGCGCGAGACCCTCGCGAAGCACAACCTTGAGGTCTTCACGATCTCCAACCACCTGGTTGGTCAGGCGGTGTGCGACCACCCGATCGACGAGCGGCACCAGGACATCCTGCCGGCTCGGATCTGGGGCGACGGGGAGCCCGAGGGGGTCCGCCAGCGGGCCGCCGAGGAGATCAAGGACACCGCGCGGGCGGCGGCGAAGCTCGGGGTGAAGACGGTCGTCGGCTTCACCGGTTCGTCGATCTGGCACACCCTGGCGATGTTCCCGCCGGTGTCGCCGTCGATGATCGAGCGCGGCTACCAGGACTTCGCCGACCGGTGGAACCCGATCCTCGACGTGTTCGACGAGGTGGGGGTGCGGTTCGCGCACGAGGTGCACCCGAGTGAGATCGCGTACGACTACTGGACGACGAAGCGGACGCTGGAGGCGATCGGCAACCGGCCCGCGTTCGGGCTGAACTGGGACCCGTCGCACTTCGTCTGGCAGGAGCTGGACCCGGTGAACTTCATCTTCGACTTCGCCGACCGGATCTACCACGTGGACTGCAAGGACGCCAAGGTCCGCACCGGAGATGGCCGGCGTGGCCGGCTCGCCTCGCACCTGCCCTGGGCCGACCTGCGCCGCGGGTGGGACTTCGTCTCCACCGGGCACGGCGACGTGCCCTGGGAGGACTGCTTCCGCGCGTTGAACGCGATCGGCTACACCGGCCCGATCTCGGTCGAGTGGGAGGACGCCGGGATGGACCGGCTGATCGGTGCCCCGGAGGCGCTGCAGTTCGTCCGCCGGCTCGCCTTCGACGCTCCGACCGCCGCCTTCGACGCGGCGTTCAGCAGCAAGGACTGACCGGACCCCGGACAGACCACGGGCCGGTCGCCCTGCGGCGACCGGCCCGTCGACGTGCGATTGGTCAGAGCGTGCTGGCGTTCGTGCCCGAGCCGGACGGCTTGGTGCGGGGGGTGGTGGACGACGGCGACCCGGAGGTCGTGCCGACCGTGCTGGTGCTCGTCTTGGCGCCCACGGTGGCGGGGGTGCCGGCGAACGCGTCGTCGGCGGCGGTCAGCTCCTGCTTGCCGGTGCTGCCGTTGCCGTTGCCGGTGCCCAGCTTCTCGCCCAGTTTGGTCTGGCCGAGCTTGTCCTTACCCTCGCTGTAGAACTTGTTGGCCTGGGCCTGCGCGACCCCGGCCGCCTCCTGCACGGTCGGGTGGTCGAGCACCTTGCGGCCCCGAACAACGAGCTCCTCGTACTTTTCCCGGCCGGCACGGGCGCCCAGGACGAATCCCGCAGCCAGCCCGCCAAGAAACATGATCTTTCCGCGCATGGCGGCTCCTTCCGTACCTGACGCGCGATCACCTCCGCCGAGTTGCCCCGTCGGAAGGCGACCAATCCGCGCCTGCGTCCTCTGTCCGCAGCTAACTACCCATCCTGCTCTCCGCTCAAGCATGCTTGTGTCCGGATGGCGATTTACCCCGATTATCAATGCATCGCGGTCCTGACCTGGGGGTCTTGATCATCCGCCGGTGGGGTGGAACCCACTGGACCACCACCGGGGAATGTCCTGTACTCTTGTCCCGTCGCACGGCATCGGTGAGATCCGGAGTCGCGCGGTGCACGGTCCCCTGTAGCTCAATTGGCAGAGCAGCCGGCTGTTAACCGGCAGGTTATTGGTTCGAGTCCAATCGGGGGAGCTTCTCCACCCAACGCCCGTCGGCAGTACGCCGACGGGCGTTTTCGTGTCTGGGGCCCGGTTTCGCACTCCCTCGACCTGCTCGCCCGGCAGGATGGTCGATGTCGACCCAGGATCCTGCTGCGTCGATTGATGCGTCGATCCATGAGGTGAGTGCGGATGTCCGGACGAGGCGGCAGGGCCACGCTGATCGCGGTGGCGGTCGTGCTGGCCTGGCTGGTCATCGGCGGCGTGGCCGGGCCGTACGCCGGGCGCCTCAGCGAGGTGGCCACCAACGACAACGCCGCCTTCCTGCCCACCCACGCCGAGGCGACCCGCGCCCAGGACCTCGCCGGCGAGTTCGTCGACCGGCAGACCACCCCGGCTCTCGTCGTCTACGAGCGGCCCTCCGGGATCACCGACGCGGACCGGCAGCGGGTGAGCGCCGACGCCGCCCGGTTCGCCCAACTACCCGGAGTGGTCACCCCGCTGCCCCCGCCCATCCCCAGCGAGGACGGCCAGGCACTCCAGGTCGTCGTGCCGGTGGACGACGCCGAGGGGGAAAAGATCGGCACGGTCGTCAAACAGCTCCGTGACATCACCGGCGGTGACCGGGACGGGCTCACCGTGGACGTCTCCGGCCCTGCCGGCCTGCTCGCCGACCTGATCGAGGTCTTCTCCGCCATCGACGGGCCACTGCTGCTGGTCACCCTGGTCGTGGTGCTGATCATCCTGCTGGTCGTCTACCGCAGCCCGGTGCTGTGGATCTTTCCGCTGCTCGCCGCCGGGATGTCGTACGCCCTCGCCTCGGTCTTCGTCTACCTGCTCGCCGACGCGGACGTGGTCAAGCTCAACGGGCAGGCCCAGGGCATCCTCACCGTGCTGGTCTTCGGCGCGGGCACCGACTACGCGTTGCTGATGATCGCCCGCTACCGGGAGGAGCTGCACCGCCACGACCGCCCCTGGGACGCCATGCGCACCGCGTGGAAGGGCGCCGCACCGGCCATCATCGCCTCCGGCGGCACGGTCATCGTCAGCCTGCTCTGCCTGCTGCTGTCCAGCCTCAACTCCAACCGGGCGCTCGGCCCGGTCGCCGCCATCGGGATCGCCGCGACCCTGCTGGTGATGCTCACCTTCCTGCCCGCGCTGCTGGTGCTCGGCGGTCGGTGGGCGTTCTGGCCCCGACGGCCCCCCGAGGATCAGGCCGACCCACGAGCCGAGCACGGCATCTGGAGCCGCATCGCCGGCTTCGTGGCCCGGCACGCCCGACCGATCTGGTTGAGCACCGCGGTCGTACTGGCCATCCTCACGCTCGGCCTCACCCAGCTCGGCGCCACCACCCTCGGCCAGTCCGACCTGTTCACCCAACGCACCGACTCGGTCGACGGCCAGAAGGTGATCTCCCGGCACTACCCGGCCGGCACGGGCAGCCCGGCCACCATCTTCACCACCGAGCAGACCGCCCGGCAGGTCGCCCAGGTGGCACAGGGCGTACCCGGCGTCGCCGAGGTTCGCCCGCTCACCGCGGGCCCGCAGACCGGCCCACCCAAACCGAACGCCACACCGAGAGTCGTCGACGGGCGGGTGCAACTGGAGGCGACCCTGGCCGACCCGCCCGACAGCGACGGTGCCGAGCGGACCATCCGCGAGCTGCGGGTGGCCGTACACCGGGTGCCCGGCGCGGACGCGGTGGTCGGCGGCTTCACCGCGATCAACGTGGACACCTCCGACGCCGCGAAGCGCGACCAGAACGTCATCATCCCGGTGGTGCTGGTGGTCATCGCGGTCATCCTGGCCCTGCTGCTGCGGGCACTGCTCGCCCCGGTGCTCCTGATCGCCACCGTGGTGCTCAGCTTCGGGGCCACCCTCGGCCTCTGCGCGCTGCTGTTCCGCGACGTCTTCGACTTCCCCGGCGTGGACTCGTCGTTCCCGCTGTTCGCGTTCGTCTTCCTGGTCGCGCTCGGCATCGACTACAACATCTTCCTGATGAGCCGGGTCCGCGAGGAGTCGGTCAAGCGCGGCGCCCGCGCCGGTGTGCTCGCCGGCCTCGCCGTCACCGGCGGGGTGATCACCTCCGCCGGCATCGTGCTCGCCGCGACCTTCTCCGCCCTCGCCGTCCTGCCACTGGTGGTGCTGGTCGAGTTGGGTACCGCGGTCGCGATCGGGGTACTGATCGACACGATCATCGTCCGGTCGCTGCTGGTGCCCGCACTGGCGTACGACATCGGGCCGAAGATCTGGTGGCCGGGCCGGTTGTCCCGGGCGAACGGTGAGCGGGAGGCGCGCCACGCCGGCTGAGACCGACGTGGTCATCGTCGGCTGCACCACCCTGCCCACGTCCCGGCTGCTCGCCGCGCCGGAGACCAGCGCCGAGACGGCGCTGCGCCGGGCGGGCCTCTCCGACGCCATCATCGAGGAACTGCTGCGACCGTTCCTGTCCGGTGTGTTCATCGATCGGGAGCTGTCCACCTCCAGCCACGTACTGGCGATGGTGTTGCGCTCCTTCGCCCGCGGCCGGATCGGCCTGCCCGCCGAGGGGATGGCCGGGCTGCCCCGGGCCATCGCCGACCCGCTGCCGGCCGACCTGCTCGACCTGGACACCCCGGTCGCGGAGGTCACCCCCGGCCGGGTCCGCACCCAGGCCGGCGACATCCACTGCCGGGCCGTCGTGGTCGCCGTCGACCCGCCCGCCGCGTCCGCGCTGCTGCCGGCCCTGGCGACGGTACGCATGCACAGCTACACCACCTACTACCACAGCGCGCCCGAGCCGCCGCTGACCGAGCCGATCCTGCTCGTCGACGGCGACCGGCGGGAGATCGTCGCCAACACGGTGGTGCTCAGCAACGCCGCCCCGACCTACGCGCCCGCCGGACGGCACCTGGTCGCCACCTCCGTGGTCGGCGCGACCGCCCCGCCGGAGCCGACCGTACGGGCCGAGTTGACCCGGCTGTACGGCCGATCCACCGCAGACTGGACCCACCTCACCACCGTGGCCGTCCCGAACGCGCTGCCCGCCGCGCCGCCACCACAGGGGCGGCTGCGTAAGCCGGTCGCGCTGGGGGAGAGGCTGTTCGTGGCCGGTGACCACCGGGACAGCCCATCGATCCAGGGCGCCCTCGCCAGCGGCTGGCGCGCCGCCGGAGCCGTGCTGGACGAGCTGCGGACGGCGTCGACCGGCTGAGAATGACCGAAAAAGCGGGACGCCGCCGCCGTAGTTGATCACCTATGATCCCCGCCATGCCCGCCCCTCTCCTGGCACCCAACTTCGACGCCGGTGCCGCGTACCCCGAGGTCAACGACCTGCGTAAGGCGCTGGACGCCGCCGATTGGCCCGCCGTTCGCGCGCTGGTCGCCGACCGCGACCCGGACGGCCGAACGCTGCTGGTCCGGGTCGCCGGCGATCAGGTCGGGATCGAGGCGTTCCTCCAGCGGGCGTACGACGACAACCCCGAGGATCCACACGCCGGCACCCTGCTCGGCGCCTACCTGATTCGAGCCGGCTGGCGGATCCGCAGCGCCTACCGCGCCCAGCACGTCAGCCGCGAGCAGTTCGCCAAGTTCCACGACCACCTGCGCCGCTCCGAGCAGGTGCTCATCGACGTCACCGCCCGGCACCCGGACGATGCGGCCGCCTGGACCCAACGGATCACCAACAACCGCGGCCTCGAACTGGGACAGGCCGAGGCGCGCCGCCGCTACGACCGCCTCGCCCAGCACCATCCGCACCACGCTCCCGCGCAGTCGAGCCTGCTCCAACAGCTCTGCCCGAAGTGGAGCGGCGACTGGGACCGTGCGTTCGGCTTCGCCCGGGAGTGCGCCGAGGCCGCGCCGGACGGCGCACCGAACGCGGTCCTGATCGCCGAGGCGCACCTCGAACGCTGGCTCGAGTTCGACACCGAACGGGAGCGTGCCGCGTACCTGCGCAGCACGCCGGTGGTGGACGAGATCGTGCAGGCTGGACAGCGGTCCGTGCTGCACCCCGCCTTCGTCGACCGGCCGGGCTGGGTCTCAGTTCGCTCGGCGTTCGCGCTGATGTTCAGCCTGACCGAGCAGTGGACCGCCGCCGCCAGCCAGTTCACCGCCCTCGGCAACCTGGGCACCGACTACCCCTGGGACTACGTCGACGGGGCCGCAGGCTTCACGAAGTACCGCACCAAGGCGTACGCGAAGGGTGGTCAGTCATGATCCAGCACCTGGACGTGGACGGGGTGCCCACAGTGCTCGCCGCCACCGGCGGGCCAATGCGCGCCGGGTTGACCTTCCGGGTCGGCACCGCCGACGAGACGCTCGCCCGGTCCGGCATCACCCACCTGCTCGAGCACCTCGCGCTCGCGCCGCTCGGCCTGGCCGACTACCACGTCAACGGCGCGACCGCCCAGGCGTTCACCACGTTCCACACCCAAGGCTCCGAGACGGACATCGCAGCCTTCCTCACCGCCGTCTGCGGGCACCTTTCCGACCTGCCGGCAGCGAGGCTGGACGTCGAGAAGGAGATCCTGCGGACCGAGTGGAGTAGCCGGGGCGCCGCCGCGATCGACGACATCCCGCTGTGGCGACACGGTGCCCGGGACTACGGGCTGACCAGCTACCCGGAGTGGGGTCTGGGCGCACTGACTGCCGACGACCTGCGCGAGTGGGCCGCCCGATGGTTCACCCGGGAGAACGCGGTGCTCTGGCTCGCCGGTGACCGGGTGCCAGCCGGGCTGCGGCTGCCCCTGCCCGCCGGGACCCGCCAACCCGTACCGATTGCGTCGTCGGCGCTGCCGCAGACACCCGCGTACTTCGTGAATGGCTCTCGGGCCGTGGTGCTCGACTCGGTGGTGCGGCGCCGCGCCGCGGCCACCGTCTTCGCCGGGGTGCTGGAGCGGGAGCTGTACCGCTCGCTGCGCCAAGAGGCGGGCCTGTCCTACACCACCACCACGGGGTACGAGCCGCGCGGCGACGGGTACGCCACGCTGCGGGCACTTGCCGACGCGCTGCCGGAGAAGCAGGACGCGGTGCTCGGCGGCTTCGTCGACGTACTGGCCAAGATGCGGGTTGGGCGGATCGAGCAGGCGGACCTGGACGCCACCATCGCCAAGCGGGAAGACTTCCTCGGCATCGCCGAGGTCGACGCGGCACGGCTGCCGTCATACGCGCTCAACGTCCTGACCGGGGAGCCGAACCTCACCGTCGACGAGCACCGGGCCGAGTTGAAGGCCGTCAACCTCGCCGACCTGCACGAGGTAGCCGGGGAGATGACCGCGTCGGCGCTGCTGATGGTGCCCGGCGGTCTCACCGCCGACTGGGCCGGCTTCGTTGCCGCGCCCACCCACTCGACCGAGATCCTGCAGGGCACGACCTACTCGTCAAAGGAAGGGAACGCCGCGCTGCGGATCGGCGTGGACGGAGTGACCCTCCTGCGGACCGACAACCCGCTGACCGTTCGGTACGACGACTGCTCCGCCATGCTGGTCTGGCCGGACGGCGCGCGGCAGCTCGTCGGCTTGGACGCCATCGCGCTGTACATCGAGCCCACCCTGTTCAACCTGCACCCGGCGGCTATCCCGGCCATCGACGCCAAGGTGCCCCGCGACCGGCAGATCGCCATGCCGGCCCGCGCCCCAGAAGCGATCCCACAGCCAAGGGCCGTCGTACGGCAACCCACGGAACGGGCCAACAGCACATGGTGGGAGCTCCCGGCGATGGTGCTCAGCGGGATGGGTGTCCTCCTGGTGGGTGCGTTCAGCGTGCTGCTGACCCTCGCCATGCTCCTCACCGAGACCGAGCCGGGCGAGGAACAGCTCTGGGGCGCCGTCGTGGTGCTCTGGCTGCTCACTGTTATTCTCACGTTGCCCATCGTGAAGCTGCGGCGACGGCGGCGGGGTCGATGAGGTGGGGCCGGATCGCTGCTGGCCTGTGATCCACCGGGCGGGATAAGATCCGGCGCGGTGTCAGGGGCGGTAGCTCAGCCGGTTAGAGCAGGGGACTCATAATCCCTCGGTCGCGGGTTCGAGTCCCGCCCGCCCCACCACGCAATTCCCCTGGTCAGCCATGCTGGCGAGGAGATCCGCCCCCAGTGGGAACTCGCAGACGGTGCGCCAAGGGCTTAGGCCTGGTGTTCCGGCGATGAGGCGAACCATGCCGACGGCCGCGTTGATCGGCAGCTGCGCGGAGACGGTTTCCGCGGCGTGGCTCAGGGTGGGTTTGGGGGCGTCCTGACCGATGGTCAGGTGCGGCACCACCTCGGTGTGTGCCCCGGCATATGGGGGGGTTTCGGGAAACCGCTGCCACACCGCCGCAGTGAGATTCCGGAACGGACGGTCTGGCTGCGGTGCAAGCCATACGACCGTCTCGCCGAACCAGCCGATGTGAGTCAGCGCAACGTCGAACCGCGGTATGCCGGCAATGGTCTTGCGCAGCACGGTCAGGGCCTCGTCGTTGATCTGCTGCGGAGGCAGAAACGGGTAGAGGACGGTCACGTGCGCCGGCACGCCCCATGAGGCGGCCGGGTCGAGAGATTCCCGAAACCGACCTACCGCCTCCTCGGCCTCGGGTATCGGCACGATGAGCGCCGTCTGTGTCGGTTCCATCCCGGCAGTTTCCCGATCAAGGCCGGTGCTGGCTACGGAGTTTCGCCACCGATGCTGGGTAGGGGCAGCATGTGGACAGACTCGATTAACTGCCGACCCTATGGAGCTGACGGTCACGCGGGCCATCAATGGGCCAGTAGCCACGAGACTCAGCAGCCGAAGACCGCGTGTGAGTCGCAGTTCATGACGACCTCGCAGTCACAGAAACCGCCGAACTCATCGAGGCCCCGGCGAAGGAACTCCCAATCGATTCCCTGCTCGCGCGCCCACCGCTCACTGAATCGCCGGGTGTGATCACAGCCCTCGGCTGCTACGTGACCATCCACGAAGTCCACCAGAGCGGTGAGCCGGTCACGGTCGATCGGCATGAGTGACGTGCAGACCTCGCGCTCCGCGTTCTTGTACGCATCGCGCAGTTGCTTACGGCGCGCCTTCTCGGCAGGTGAAGCCATATGCCGATGCTCGCACGCGACCGGGGAGCCGGCTCCCCGGCGCCGGCAAGCCGCGTACTCGCACCCGGGCGGGTGGGCAGCGAACGCCAGGCGCAGTCCGCATCCAGTCCGCAAGACGCTGACGAACACCCCACGATCGTGCGAGATGCCGCGAAGCGTTCGCGCTGATCAGCCACCGTCGGCACAGGTCGGCTGACCTCGGCATTGTGATCTCACAATCCCTCGGTCGCGGGTTCGAGTCCCGCCCGCCCCACCACGTGCCGCGGCCGGCGATCTGCGCCGCGATCGGCTCGATCAGCCCGTGCGGCTCTGCCGCCGCTGCGAGTTCGCCCACCTGGACGTGCGTCAGGAACACCTCCTCGGCCCGTCCCACCCGTGGCAACCGGACGCCTGCCGAGACGTTTCGTGCGAGCCGGCCGTCACCAACCGCCAGCGCCAACAGCAAACGGATCTACGGACACGGTTTCCGGTAGCGGCCAGCTGCGCCCGGGCGACTTGGCAGCGGACGGCCAGCTAGTTCTGAGGATGAAGGATGCCAAAGCAAGCCTCGAGTTGAACACTCAGCGCAGATGGCGGGGGGAGGTGAGCCTGTGGCAGTGGGCCGACGATCCGGGTACCGGGGAACGCGAGACCTTCGTCCAGAAGTCTGCCTGCTAGCTGCGGACGGTCCGCATCTAGTCCGCAACGAACCCGCCCGCTCGCGACCTCCCTACGATCGGGCGGCCCCTGCGAGCCGCCTCCGACGACGCGGCCCCGGATGTCCGCTCACCCGGTCGTTGGGCGTCGGTTGTGCGAAAGCTCATCTCGGGTAAGTCCAATGGTGGCGGTCAGGCGGGTCACGTCGGCCGCACCGGGTCCGGCGCGGAGCACAGCGGTCAGCGCTGCCCGGGCAACGGGGCGGATTCGAGTCTCCGAAGGGGCGATGCGGTCGGCGGCGACCAGCGCCCGGCCGGCGGCGCGGGCGTCGCCGAGGTCCAGATAGGCGTGAGTGATGTCGATCAGGTGGGCCGCCCGGTGTTCGGCGGGGAGCAGGTGCCAGGCGTTACCGCTGGCGGCTCGTCGGTGGGTGGTCACGGCCAGTTGGTGGTCGCCAGACCACGTCGCGATCAGGACGCGGGCGAGGTCGACCGGTACGGGACCGAATCCAATGCCGTCGCAGTCGTGGTGATGCTCGCCGTCGGCGAGGCGAGCCGCGCGCTTGGTGAGTTCGCCCGCAGCGCTGGCGTCTGCGCTGACGGCGGCGGCGAGCGCCGCTTCAATCAACAGGGTCCCCGTTACGCCCGGTCCGCCTGACCGGCGGACGTGGGACGGTGCCAGGTCCAGCTGGTGTACGGCGTTGACAGCGGCCGTCATCGCCAACCGGCCTCGCTGCAGGGCTCGCAGCGCCTGCGCGAGAGAGATCGCCGCAAGGCCGGCACGCCAGGGGTCACCGGAGGCGGCGCTCATCGCCCGATCGGCGGCCAGCCAGGCGAGGTCGGCCTCGCCGAGCTTGACCAGCACCTGGGCGGCGAGCCGGTACACCCGCACCAATAGGTTGGCGGTGTCTCCCGACTGCGTGTGGCAGAGCTGGCGACTGTCGCCGAGCAGGTCGGGCAGCAGTCGCAGCACCTGGGGGTGGTGACCGTTGCGGTACGCCGTCCATGCGTACCCCGCCTGGGCGTCGAGCTGGGCCAACGACGGCGCTGGCCGGCTGTCGTTGCCGGAGCCGGGTATGTCGTAGCGGGCCAGCGCCGCGCGGAGTCGTTCCACGTCGCCGCCGGTGTCGGCGACCGGCTCGCGCGGGGCCTTGCCCGCGAGCAGGACGTCCGGGGCGACGCCGAGGGCTGCGGCGACCGTCTCGATCACCGAGAGTCGGTCGAGGGTGCGCACCCCTCGCTCGACCTTGTCCACCCAGCTCTTCGACTTGCGGATCCGGTCGGCGAAGACCTGCTGACTCATTCCCCGGCGTGCCCGCAGTTCCGCCATCCGCCGTCCGATTGGCGGCTCGTTGCCGTTGAGGCGGCCGGGCCTGGTCATCACTCCCGCTCCGGCGACGGCTGGATGGCATCGGTGGACTCCCCGCAGCGCGGGCACCACCGCGACTTGACCCGGAATGCGAGGAGTCCGAACAGGAACCCCGGCACCAGGCCGCCGAACACGATCGACACGACTTCGGAAACCATGCGCACGCTCGCTTTCTGACGACGCCGGAGGCCGGGAGGTTGCCGCGCTGGCGCGACTCTTGGCCGGCCACGCACACTCTGGTGGTGCTCCGTGGCTGACAGTCATCAGATTTACGCCCGTGACACCGCGCTCCCGGCGACTGGGTCGGGAGCTACGCAAGCTCCGCGAAGCGAAGGGACTGACCGGTGAGGGGGCGGCGGAAATCGTCGCCTGCTCGCCATCTCGAATTAGTCGGATCGAGTCGGGCGAGATCAGACCTCGTGTCGGTGACGTCATGGAGTTGCTGGTCGCGTACGGCGTCAAGATTGACGAGGAGCCCGGGACCTCGCTGCTCGATCAGGCGCGCGGTCTGCGTGAGGACGGCTGGTGGCAGCGTCTCGGTGGCAAGTACGCCACCTACATCGCGTACGAGACCGAGGCCGTGGAACTCAAGAACTTCGAGCCGATGCTCGTGCCCGGTCTACTGCAGACCGAGAGCTACGCCCGCGAGGTCAACGTCATCGGCCGGGAGACCGACCCGGAAACCATCGACCAGCGGGTTGCCGCCCGGATGACCCGGCAGGAAGTGCTACGCCGGCAACCGACTCCGCTGCGGATGCACGCCATCCTCTCCGAGGCATCACTGCGCACCGAGGTCGGCGGCTCCGATGTCCTGCGTGAGCAGCTCGACCACCTGGTCACGCTGAGCCGGCTGCCGAACGTGACGGTCCAGGTGCTGCGCTTCGAAGCCGGCGCTCACCTGGCGATTAGCAGCGGATTCGCCCTACTCAGCTTCGAGCAGGACGAGCCGCCACTGGGCTACATCGAAACCCTGGCTGGCGAGCTGTTTCTTGAGTCGAGCCGCGACCTGGCGCGGCTGTCGGCGGCGTACGACAATCTAAAGACGCTGGCGCGGTCGCCCGCCGAGTCAATCAAGTTCATCAAGGAGCTGAGCGCGCATGGAACGTAACGCCTGGCGTAAGTCGAGCCGTTCCGGCAACAACGGCCAGTGCGTGGAGGTGCGCGACCGGGACGCTCAGGTCGACGTCCGCGACTCCAAGGCACCCAACACCGGGATGCTGAGCTTCGAGCCGGTCGCCTGGGAGGCTTTCATCAGCGGCATCAAGCTGCCTCACTGACCTGGTGTGGCGCCGCCACCCGGCCTGAAGGCCAGGTATCAACTTCCTCATCACCAAGGCTGAAGGGGCAGAGGTGCTGTAGACCCGCCCACCCCACCATCGCCTTCACGGCTCAGTGGGCCGCACAGTTTGCGTCGCCCCTGGGCTGGTACGCCGATGGAGGACATCGCGTCCACGTAGCGTCGATACGCCTGTGCCGCCTCGCCGTGCCGGCCCGCAGCCGCCAGCGCCCGGACGAACTCGCCGCGCACGCCACCCGGCCTGGCCGTGGATCGTGTCCATTGCGCGACGAATAGATCGAGTTTGCTGGGCTCGGGAGGTTAGCCTGATTCGGTGATTTCGATGGCTGCCACGGGCGTGCACGTCAGGCTGCTCGGACCGGTGGAGGTGGTTGTTGCCGGCAGTCCGCAGGCGGTGAACGGGTTGCGCCGCAAGGCGGTACTGGCGACGTTGGCGCTGCACGCGGGCCGGGTCGTGAGCGTCGACCGGCTTATCGATGTGGTCTGGGGCGAGCGTCCACCGGCCACCGCGGCGAACACGCTGCAGCGCCACGTCTCCTATCTACGCGGGGTGCTCGGCGAACCCGGATCGATCGTGGCGCGCCGGCCCGGCTATGTGCTCGACACCGGGCCGGAGTCCACGGATGTGCAGGCCGCCGAGCGCCTCCTCGACCTGGCCCGGCGGTCGGCGGACCGGACTGAGCAGGTGGCCCACCTGACGGCTGCGGTGGCACTGTGGCGTGGACCGCCGCTGGCCGACGTGGCCGGATCTTCCTGGCTTGAGGAGCAGGCGGAGCACCTGGCACGCCTGCGGTTGGAGGCCGAACGAGCGCTCGCCGAGTCCCGGCTGTCCGTCGGCGAGCACACTCGGCTCGTCCCCGGGTTGGAACGGCTCGTCCGGCAGCACCCCTTCGACGAGCAACTGCACGCGCATCTGATGCTTGCCCTGTACCGCGACGGCCGACAGGGCGAAGCGGTCGCCACGTACCGGCGGCTGCGCGACGCCCTCCGTGAAAACCTCGGCATCGACCCGAGTCCGCGGCTACGGGATCTGGAGAGCGCCATCCTGCGCCAGGACGCCGCGATCGCCGCACCCGCACCGGTCGCGGCGCCACAGGTGCTGGTGGCGGCGCAGCTGCCTCCCCCCGTACCGACGTTTACCGGGCGCGACGCGGAGCTCGTCGCCCTGGACGCGCTCGTCGACCGGGGCGGCGCCGTGGTGGTATCCGGAACCGCGGGCGTCGGCAAGACCGCGCTTGCCGTGCATTGGGCGCACCGCGCAGCCGGGCGCTTCCCCGACGGGCAGCTCTACGTCAACCTGCGCGGCTTCGACCCGGCGGCCACACCGACCGAACCGGCACGCGTGCTGCACGGGTTCCTGGAGGCGCTCGGCGTTCCGGCGGCACGGATGCCGAGCGAACCGGACATGATGGTGAGCCTGTACCGCACGGCGGTGGCTGGCAAGCGTCTGCTGGTGGTGTTGGACAACGCGCGCGACGCAGAACAGGTCCGGCCGCTGCTGCCCGGCTCACCCGACTGCCTCGCGATCGTCACCAGCCGGGACCCGCTCATCCCGCTGGTCGTCACCGAAAGCGCCCAACCGGTGATCCTCGATCTGCTGAGCCCTGGCGAAGCCCGCGACATGCTGGTCCGCCGGCTCGGGGCGCGCCAGGTCGCCGCCGAGCCCGTCGCCGCCGACGAAATCGCCGACCGGTGCGCGCGGCTGCCCATCGCCCTGGCCATCGTCGCGGCCAGAGCCGCCACCAACCGGCACTTCTCGCTGGCCGCGGTCGCCGGTGAGCTGGGCGATCTGGACGCCTTCCACGGAGGCGACGAGGCCACCGACGTCCGGGCGGTCTTCTCCTGGTCGTGCCGGACGCTCAGCCCACCTGCGGCCCGGCTGTTCCGGCTGTTGAGCCTGCATCCCGGCCCGGACGTCTCCGCCCCGGCCGTGGCCAGCCTGGCCGGCGTCACCCGGCAAACGATCAATCCTCTGCTTGCCGAGTTGACCCGGGCGAACCTCTTCACCGAGCACACGTACGGGCGCTACGCGTTCCACGACCTGCTGCGCGCGTACGCCGCCAGCCTCGCCGCCGAGGCTGAGTCACCGGCCGACCGTCGTGACGCAGTCCACCGGCTGCTCGACCACTGCTTGCACACCGCACACGCCGCTGATCTCGCACTGCACCCGCACTTCAGCGAGATCAGCCTCTCGACACCGCCGGCGGGCGTGACGCCGGAAAGCCCCAAGAGCCGGTCGGCCGCCACGGCGTGGTTCGCCGCCGAGGTCCCCGTCCTGCTCGCCGCGGTGCCGCTTGCGGCCCGGTCCGGGTTCGAGGGACACGCCTGGCGGCTCGCCTGGACCATGGCCGGCTTCCTGCACCGGCAAGGGCACTGGCAGGACTGGCTCGGCACGCAACGCATCGCTCTGGCCGCCGCGTCCTACATCGGGGATCAGGCGGGGCAGGCACACGCGCACCGCAGTCTCGGTCTCGCCTGCTCCCGGCTCCGCCGGTACGACGAGGCCGACGACCACCTGCGGCGCGCGCTCGACCTGTTCACTGACGTCGGCGACGACGCCGGGCGGGCACACACCTGCCTGAACCTTGGTCAGCTGGCGGAGCGACGGGGGCAGCAGCACCAGGCACTCCACCATTCCCGGCGGGCACTGACCCTGTTCCGGCGGACTGGAAACCAGGCGGGGCAGGGGTACACCCTCAACGCGGTCGGTTGGCAGGAAGCGCTGCTCGGCAACTACCACCGTGCCCTGGAGTCGTGCGGCGAGGCGCTGAGAATGTTGCAGAAGGTGGACGACGTCCAAGGGCAGGCCGATACGTGGGACAGCCTCGGCCATGCCCATCACCAGCTCGGAGACGACCGGCGAGCGATTGCCTGCTACGAGCGCGCACTCGAACTCTTCACGCAGGTCAACGACCGGTACGCCGAAGCGAGCACGTACGTCAATCTCGGCGGCAGCCACCGGGCCCTCGCCGACCTCGGTGCCACCCGTGCCGCGTGGTGCCGAGCCCTGACGATCCTCGACGAGCTCGGCGATGCCGACGCCGACTCGATCCGCGCCGACCTCGAACAGCTCGACGCCATTCGACGCCGCTGACGCACCCGCTTTCAGCGCGGTTTCCGGGCCGCTTCAGCGCGGCCAGCCACTCTTCGGGCACCAGTTTCCTTCGCTAGGAATGGAGCGTTCGATGAGTCGCTTGGTACGCCGCCTCGCGGTGATCGGGGTGGTCAGCGGGACGGTGCTGGCCATGTCGTCCGCAGCCGTGGCCCAGACCGACAAGCCGCCGAAAAAGGGCACCGACTGTGTGGTCCAGTATGTCGACGACCGCGGCGGGATCGTCCGCACCGAGACCGAGCCTGAGGGCCGGGTGTACGGCCAGTTCCGCTGTGTCGGCGGGCAGTGGATGTTTGCCTGGGACCCGTTCGGAGCGGACGACGTGATCGCGGCCGACGAGATCTGGATCAATCCGTCCGGTGCCGTTTCGGTCCGGCGGTTCACCGGTCCCGCGCTCGGTAACGATCTCACGCTGGGCGAGATCGCCGCCATCGCCCAAGCCGTCACCGGCAGCGAGAAGGTGCTGATCGACCGCGCGATCGTGGCGGTCGACGACGGCAAGGAGCGGACTCCGGAGCAGATTGAGGCGCTGCTGGCCGGTAAGGACACCACCGGTGTGCGGGTGCTGGACACCGTCGAGAAGCCGGATCCCGCCAGGTCGACGAAGGACGTCATCGACGAGGCCGGCGGCACACCCGAGTCGACCGTCGTCTACTTCAGCATCTGGGGCGCGATCAAGTCGGTGTTCGCGTGGGTCTCGGACACGGTCAAGGAGGTCGGTGAGTGGATCGACCGGCACTGCCACTGGGGGCCCTCGCCCAACGGCCTGGGCGTAGTGATCGTGTGTCGCTGGTAGCCCGTTCGATCCCGTCGACAGCGATCACCGAGACAGCGAGATGAGGACAGGATGACAGCTATGTGGAACATCACCAGGCGTGCCACTATCGTCACCGCGGCACTGATCGTCGGGCTGGCAGCTTCGTACACTCCGTCACAAGCCGCCGAGGGCGAGGCCCGGACGACGGTCACCGACCAGCCCGGTGCTCCGGGGATGATGCTTCAGCGGTTCGAGGACCTGACCGGCCAGTCCGTCGGCGACCTGGACAAGGTGCTGGCCGTCGACGCCGGAGGCCGGAATCTCACCGTCGACCAGCTCGAGGCGCTCGTCGCCGGCGAAGAGGTCGACGGCGTCAAGGTCGTGGGCACGATGCCGGGCGGCCGGGGCATCCTCGATACGACCATGGCCGACCTCGCCGACGGCGTGTACGACGGCAAGGGTGACAGCGAGACAGCGACCTCCTCCCTGCTCTTCGCCACGTCCGTACCCGGCGGCCGGGAGTGGTGCCTGACCATGTGCATCGCCGCGGGCAAGTCGGTCCGGGAGTGCATGCTGTCGCGCCAGAGGGCCGACCAGATCCGCACTCTCGACTTCGCCAGCGGCACCACAGTGGGCGGGATGAAGGCGGCCTTCGAGAAGGCCAACGGCGTCGCCGTCGACGGACCGGACGCCGTGGAGACGCTGATCGGTGACGGCGAGCCCTCGGCGGAGGAGGTCGAGAAGCTCCTCGCCGGCGAGGACATCAGCTCGCTGCGCCGGGTGGCGACGCTGGAAGGACCGGACCTCGGGTGGGCGTTGGCCGACGTCGCCGAGAAGTCGGGCATACCGTATGCGAAGACCAAGGCCCACATCTTCACCCTCAGGCTTCCCATCCTCGGGAAGATCCTGGTGGTCTGCATCTCGCAGGATGACGGGAAGACCTGGAAATGCTCGGCCCGCCAATGGAACGGGTTCTAGAGGCCGGTGCCCCGCCTGCGCGATCTTGCACTTTCTGCTCCGACTTAAGGGGCAGTTCGCGCAAAACGGCGACCGAATCTGCAAGATCGCGGGGTTGGCCCGGGGCCCGGGGGTGTTCTCGCGGGTAGGCATCCAGCCGCCGACGATCCCGCTCCGCATCGACGTTCCTGGTCGACGCGGAGCGGGATTCCCTCGCTGCCGAATCGGGATGCGAGGCGACCGTTGAGCGAGTACCAATGCCGGTATGGCTGAGTTGCGACGCCCGCCTGTCAACGCCCGTCAATCCTTCCTGGTCGCCATGGCCGAGTTGCGTGAGGAGGGGCGAGGAGGCGCAGCCGACATGACCGGGATTGGCCAAGAGATGCGCGCCTTCGGCCAGTCGTGGTCGTCGGCTGACGGCTTTGCGGCCTATGTTCGCTGGCTACGGGACCAGGCGCGCGAGGATGCGCCGCGACCGGAGGGCTACGTGCCAGCCACGAATCTGTGGTGGGTCAACGGTGACGACTACCTTGGGCGCATCGCCATCCGGCACCGGTTGACCCCGGAACTGTGCGAGAGGGGTGGGCACATCGGGTACGACGTTCGTCCGTCAGCGCGTCGCCGTGGGCATGCCAGCGCGATGCTGCGTCTGGCGCTGCCGGTCGCTCGCAGCCTGGGCATCGCGTCCGCCCTGTTGACGTGTGACATCCAGAACGTGGCATCCCGCAAGGTGATCGAGCGCAATGGTGGGGTTCTGGAAGATCAACGCGGGGACAAGTTCCGGTACTGGATACCGACCGGCTGAAGCAGCGCCGGCGGGGTACCTGCTCAAGGGACACGCTGTCTGGCGAGCCGAGCGCGAGGCTGAGGCCGACGGGCCTTCTACGGGTCAGTAGCCGGAGCGACCGGCATCGCGAAATGCCCCCACGATGCTGACGGTCGGTCACGCTGTGCCCGACAGGGCAGCCTGACCGCCCGCATCATGAGCCCGATCCGCAGTCCGTCGAGGGGCAGGGCCTCAGCTACGTCGGCTTCGGCCCGGTGGCGCGGCTATGTGTGGGGCTCGCACATGGGCAGAGCAATCTCCTGCCAGGCGCTTCCGACGAGAGCGACCGGGTAGCGGACCTCCCTGACCTGCTTGTCATCGGTCTCGACGGAGAACCGCACCGACAACGGCTCCGGCTGGAACGCGATCGAGCACTCGAACTGCAGGTCGACGATGATCTGACCGGTGCCCCCTGGCCGTACCAGCCGGGGTTGGCCCACATCGCGTACCTGGACGCCCGGCCCCTCCGCGCGAACCGCACGAATCGTGATCGGCGTGGGGCCTGCGTTGATCAGTGTCAACTGCCCGTTCAACTGGACGGATCCCAAGGCGTACGAACCTCCCGAATTGACTGAGGCAGGTAGGGCCACGAGGGTGACGACCGCGGACCGCTCCCGCTGCTCACGAGAGTCGCGCAGCTCGCCGACACCGAGGCCGCCAAGCACCACACCGACCACGAAGACAGCGACGAGGCGCAGGGTCGTCTTCTGTCTGCTCGCGACGTTCCCCTGGGTGGTGCCGCTCCGATCGACCGGCTTGTGCTCGTCGTCGCCCAGATCGATCACTGCATGCTCCGATGCCATTGCGACAGCCTAGGGTTGGCGCGCGCTTCGTCAGGGAGTGGCCGCGAGGCTCTCCGTTCGGATCGCGGCGATGCGGTGGACGGCGAAGCCGGCCGTCCACACGGTGACCTGGGCCGGGATCACCCGGGCGTCGGTGGTGACCGCTTCGAGGCCGGTGAGGCCGCCGCCGACGACGAGCACGGTCCCGCAGGCCGCGAGCTGGTCGAGGCGGTCGCGCAACCGCAGCGCCGAGGGCCTGCCGGCGATGTCGTACGCGTGCTCGACGGCGCCGGGAACGCTGTGGTCCGCGGACGCGCGAGCACCTTCGTCAGCCACGCCTCGGGCGTCTCGACGCGCTCCCGGTCGGCGGCCTGCCAACGCAGGAACGTGTCCTGGGCGGCGTCCTCGGCGTCGCTCGCCGAGCCCAGCAGGCGATAGGCGATCGCCTCCAGGCGAGCCCTGGAGAGCTCGAACAGCTCGACCTCATCCAGACTGAGCGGCCTGGTTCGACAGTATCCACGCCGACGGGCGAACGGTTCAGAGCTGGCTAGTGCTCGAGTGGGAAACCCGGCTCGGGTCCCGTCGACCCACGTAGATGATCAGCCCCACCAGCAGCAGCACGAGCGACAGCGGTACCAGCAGGGGAGCGAGGGCCCGCCAGATCGGCCACACCGGCTCAGCCAACCCATTCAGGATCAGGTCCTGCCAGGTGATGGCGACGCCCGGAAGGAGAACGATCGTCACCAGCGTGCCAACCAACCGGGGTACGGGTGGACGTTGCCGTCCCGCCATCCAGAACAGCGCCGCCCCAGCCGTGGCACCAAGGACGGTGGCAGCGAGCGTGATGGCGACGTATCCGTCGGGCGCGGTTGGCTCGAACCTCAGTATCGCCCTGCGGTCCACCTGGGTGAGCGTGGCCGTCAGCCCGTCCCGCTCGGCCCGCCAGCCATCGCATGGCGTGCCCGATACCCGGTGGCTGCCCTGCCACCCCAGCGATGTGGCGTTGCGTCGTACCGAATCGGAGTGCGCGCAGTCGGCAGTGTCGCGGTAGTGGAATTCCGCGTACGCGGAGCCGAAGTCGTCGGGGGCCAGAAAGCCGTAGAGGTAGTTACGGCCGATTCTCGACTCGATTGGTTCGGTGCCGGGAACCAGCTCTGCCGCCATGCTCTGCGCTCGGTTGGAGCGCAACGGCGCTGTGCCGCGGCCGCCGTACCAGGAGCCGAGGCTCAGGCCGACCGTGCCGACCAGCGCTGCGCCGAGCAGCATCATCGCGACCTGCCGTAGTCGATGCCTCACCGACGGACCCCTTCCCTGGTGCGGGGGAGCGTAGCCCGAGCGAACCAGCTCTGGTTGCCCCGCGACTGGGGCGGGTCAGGCGGGGGACAGCGGCGATTCTGGTTCAGCTCACGGGGACGTAGCCACTTTCGGAGTGGACCAGCAGCCGGAAGCCCATCGGTACCCGCTGGTGACGAGGCAGGCCGAGCACCGCGTAGTCGACCGCGAGGTCATCGAAGAACAACCCATCCCCGGGGGCCATCTCCGCGTCCGGGATCGTGATCGCGACGAAGACCGGCAGCTGGGTGCCCGCCGGCACTGTGGTCGACCGGAACGGCGTCGCCGTAGCTGGGTCGAACAGGGCGGCGGTGGCCTCCTCGGCATGATTGACCGCCAGGCGTGCGATCGTGAATACGTGCTGGTCCGCTGGACCGTCACCGACCGCGATGCCGGTGATCGTGACCGGCCACGGACCGGGATTGCGGATGGTAGCGCCGAACGTGATCTGCCGTCCGGGATCGAAGGCGAACCGCACCTCCGTCGTCGGCCCTTCGGTACGGGACTCCGCGTCGGCCCCGTGCCACCACGAGTTGCCGTGGTCGAGGCGATGGCGGGTGGTGATCGACAGGTACCCAGCACACAGTGCGACAGCCAGCGTCGCGGCAACCAGGAGCCGGCGACGGCGCGTCACCGAGAACCCTGCGCAGGGACGCACAGCGGCGTCATCGTCATGAGGCGCACGCTACAGCGCAGCGCTGCCTGCCCGTACTGGCCGTCAGCTGATCACTCGATGACCAGTAGTTCAACGCTGTTGCGTTAGGGCGGGGTCGGCGAGGCAAGGGCTTGGTCACTGGGCATCCCTGCGGTGGTGAGGGTGTTCGGGTGCTCCTTTGCTCTGCTTCAGCGGAGGCAACACCCGGTGTCCGGATATCGGACGCGCGGTGTTGCCTGGGTTGAAGCAGAGCAAAGGAGGCGATGCGTGGGTGCCGGCGCCTCGTCCGACGTTCGGGTCAGGCACTCGGCGTCAGGAGCGGTCTTCGGAGGGGTTGCCACCACGACCGCCGCCCTAACGCAACGGTGTTGACCAGTAGTTGTCGAGGGCGGGTGGTCGTACCCTTGCTGCGGTGACGTCCGACCCCCTGCGCCGCGCTCTCACCGCGTCGGGAGACCCGCCGCTACGGCCCGCCTCGCGATTGAACGAGCTGCGCGGCGACGTCGTGCACGACATCGGCAAGGTCCGGCACCCGGAGGAGCTGTCCGGTCCCGGCTCCGCCCATGAGCCCGCCGGCTACGACCTGCTGCTACGTCAGCGGGTCGTGGGACCCCGTCCTGCCATTCAGTGGGCGTGCCGGAGTGTCAGCGGGCGACCGGACACAGTGGCCACGGCCGTCAGGCAGATCAGGACCGCGGCGATGAGCGGTGGGCGGGCGCCGAGGTGGACAGCCGCGGAGCCGACGGGGATCGCCAGCACGAGAGGTCCGAACATCGCGGTGTTGGCCGTCGCGGAGACCCGGCCCAGCAGCGCCACCGGTGTGTGCGTCTGCACAGCGGTCACCGCCGCGACCAGGGTCCAGGGCAGGCCGACGCCGGCGACCACCGCGCCGACCACCGTGGCCGGCACCCACGGCAGGCAACGTGCCAGGCAGCCGACCGCGAACAGCACCGTGCCGGCGGCGCCGACAGCAACGGGACCCTGTCGGGCGATGAGCCGGCCCACGATCAGGCCACCGATGATGGAGCCGGCGCCCTGCGCGCTGGCCAGCACACCCAGAAACGTCGTCGGTAGGCGCAGGTCCGTGACGACGATCGCGTAGATCGCCGCGGTCGTGAAACCGGACATGGCAATCGACACGGCCGCGAGCACGACCGGCACGCCCGTCACTCGCTGTCCGAACAGGACAGCGGATCCTCGGTCTCCAGCGTGAATCCGTGCCGCTCGTACAACCGCCGGGCCGGACTGCCCTGCAACACGTTCAGCCGGACCAGGGTGCCATCGCGGTCGCAATGCTCCAGCAGCCCACGCAGCACGGCCGTACCGATGCCGCTGCCCTGCAGGTGCGGGGCCAGGTAGAAGTGCTCCAGCCAGTGGGCGTCCGCGGCGGGCCGCAGCGCCACGCAGCCGGCGAACGTGCCACCCACCTCGACAACCCAGGTGTACGCCGGTGCGAACCCGTCCCGCAGACGCTGCCGCACCCGTTGCTCGTCGTACCGTCCGAGCCGTTCCAGATCGGCCCGCAGCACCACGGCCCGCAACTCGGCCACCGCCTCGACGTCCGCCATCGAAGCGGGTCGAATCTTCCAATCCGCCATGATCACCAAGCTATCGCTGTCAGCCGGCTCTAGCGGAGGCGCAGCCCGGCGACGAGGAGTCCGACCATGCGGCGCGCGTCGTAGCGGGGTTCAGCCGCGCCGATGCAGAGGTTGCCGACGCCGCGCAGCAAATCGAAGGCACTCACGTCGGCCCGAATCTCGCCCGCCGCGGCGGCGGCGGCGAGCAGTTGGGCGCACGCGGGCACGAGGCGGTCCAGAAAGTAGGCGTGCAGAGTCTCGAAGGCGGCGTTGTCGGACTGTAGCGCCTCGGCGAGGCCGTGTTTGGTGACCAGGAAGTCGACGAAGAGGTTGATCCATTGCGCCAGGGCGGCGTGCGGTGTGCCGCTGGTGGCCAGCAGTGTCGGGCCGGCCTCCGCGCACGCCTCGACCTGGTGTCGGTAGACGGCGACGATGAGGTCGGCGCGCGTCGGGAAGTGGCGGTAGATCGTTCCGACACCGACGCCGGCCCTGGCGGCGATGTCACGCACGGGCGCGTCCACGCCGGAGGTGATGAAAGTCGAGGCGGCGGCGTCCAGCAGTGTCGCCTCGTTGCGCCGAGCGTCAGCCCGCTTCCGCGGGGCCGGCTGCCCTGATCCGCTGTCGATGTCGTTACCCCCTTCACTCGGCTTGGCAAACGGAACACTGTTCCGTATATTCGTTAGCGGAACAACGTTCCACTTGCCCAGTTTGCCAGAGCAGATGGGCCAGAGCCAAGCCACGCTTCCGTCTCATGGAGGAACAGCCATGCAGTACCGCACCTTGGGTCGCACCGGCATACAGGTCAGCACTCTCGTACTCGGCGCGATGAACTTCGGCAAACTCGGGCACACCACCCAGGATGAGGTGACGGCGATCGTCGACGCCGCGTTGGAGGGCGGGATCAACCTGATCGACACCGCCGACGTGTACAGCCAGGGCGAGTCGGAAGAAATGGTCGGCAAGGCCATCGCCGGCCGCCGCGACGACGTCGTGCTGGCCACGAAGGCGGGCCTGCCCATGGGCGACGAGCGCGCTCACCGGGGCAGCTCGCGCCGCTGGCTGGTCACGGAGTTGGACAACAGCCTTCGCCGCCTCGGCGTCGACCACGTCGACCTCTACCAGATCCACCGCTGGGACCCGACCACCAGCGACGAGGAGACCCTGTCGGCGCTGACCGATCTGCAGCGAGCGGGAAAGATCCGCTACTTCGGCTCGTCGACCTTCCCCGCGTACCGTCTCGTGCAGGCCGAGTGGGCCGCGCGGGAGCACCACCTCAGCCGTTACGTCACGGAGCAGCCCAGCTACTCGATCCTGCAGCGCGGGATCGAGGCCCACGTCCTGCCCGTGACCGAGCAGTACGGCCTCGGCGTGCTCGCGTGGAGCCCGCTGGCCTCCGGCTGGCTGTCCGGCGCGGTCCGCGCGGGCCGGGAGATCACCACCAGCCGCTCGGCGACCCTGCCCGAGCGCTTCGACACCACCATCCCGGCCAATCGGGCCAGGCGCGATGCCGTCGAGCGACTGGCCACCGTCGCCGACGAGGCCGGCCTCACCATGATCCAGCTCGCGCTCGGGTTCGTCACCGCGCACCCCGCCGTGACCAGCGCGATCATCGGTCCCCGCACCATCGACCACCTGCACACCCAGCTCGCCGCCGCGGACACCGTGCTCTCCACCGACGTGCTCGATGCGATCGACGCGATCGTCGCACCTGGCGTCGACCTTGCCGCACACGAGAAGTTCGACACCCCGCCCGCTCTGCTCGACGCGGCACGGCGACGTCGCTGAGTCGAAGGCAGGCCGAGAGGGAAATCTCTGCCCGCGTACGTCGGCACGGTCATCGAGGTCGACCCCTCACCGACGTTCACCACCTGTGACGCGTTTCTGCGCTGCGATAGTCGGCGCCGCGGGTCGCCTAGGATGAGGCTCATGAGCGCTGAGGCCGTTGGCATGCACATGCCCGCCGTTGTGACGCTCGACGACGTGGCGGCGATGAACGCCGCCGATCCGAACGGTCACCGCTACGAGACCAGCCCCGAGGGGGTCCTGTCGGTCATGCCGCCACCCGATTCGGAACACGCCATGATCGCTAGTCGACTCTTCGCCTGGTTGATCATGGCCGGATGGCCCGCCGAACAGGTGCTTCAGGCGGCCGGTCTGCGCATTTCCGGACCGGACGGTGACGGTGGCCGCATTCCCGACCTCAGTGTGTGGCGGAAGCCGCCAACCCGCAGCGTCTGGGCCGCGGTCGCTGACGTCGTACTCGTCGTGGAGATCGTCTCGCCGGGGTCGGAGGCGATGGACTCGGTGACCAAGGTCCGCGAGTACGCGTCGGCGGGAATCCCGCAGTACTGGGTGGTCGACCGGGACGGCGCGCAGACAGTCACTCTGCACCGGCTGGGCGGGGACGGCGCCTACGAGGCGCGGGCACGGATGCCGCTGGCCTGGCTGCTCCAGACCGCCCCCGCCGACCACCTCACGTGAACGCCAACGGGGCACCGGCGCGCTGACCTCGACGATCCTCGCTCACAGTGGTCCCGTTCGCGTGACCGGCGTTGACCGCTCGGAGGGGTTCGTGGGCGACCGCGCGTACCCGTGTCACCGACGCCCGGGCGACCTTCCAGGTCGGTGACGCCCGCGCTCTGCCGCTGCGGGCGTTTCATGTTTCCGCAGGTCAGTAGGGGCCCCTGTCGCATACCGGACAGGACGGTGGAGCCTCGGGTGGCGCACTGTTGGGGCAGGTACCGACACCGCTGGGGGCGCCCGCAGCGGTTCCGTTCCTCGCCGGGACAAGGACGTCATCGTCGCCGACGCCGCCTCATCGCCGACGCCGCCTCATCGCCGACGCCGCCTCATCGCCGACGCCGCCTCATCGCCGACGCCGCCTCATCGCCGACGCCGCCTCATCGCCGACGCCGCCTCATCGCCGACGCCGCCTCATCGCCGACGCCGCCTCGTGGCCGCGTCGCCTGCGCCGGTGTTCCACCCATCCCTTTCGGACCCCGTGCACCCGCCGGCCCGGCGTCGCTCACCCGCCCCGCCCGGACCCGACGACCCGACCAGAGAGGGCCTGTCATGGCCACTCCCACCGCGAGCGCAGCACTGAACGCATCCGTCTTCGCATCAGGTGACCAGATGCTGCTGACCATCACCTACTCAGACGCCGAGACCAAGCCCCTGACCGTCACCATCGTGGTCACCGACGCGCAGGGCAACAGCAGCGCGCCGGCCACGGCCAACGTGGTCATCGATCCGCTCACCGTGATCGTCACCGACAACTCCGGGCGTACCTGGACCCGAGTGTCCGACAACGGCTCCGTGGCCGTGTATCGGTCGGTGGCGTGATGCCCCAGGTCACCGTCCAGATCCGCGACGTCGCCGGAAACACCGCGACGGCCACCGCCGACTACAGCCTGAGCCAGCCGGTGCTCGGTGGCTACTACCTGTCCGGCGGCGCCGACCCGACGGCCGACATGGCCGGCGGCAACTTCCGCTCGCTCAACCAGTACCGCAGCTTCGCCGACGGCTACATCTTTCCCGGTTACAACCGGCCCTGGCTGATCACCCTCGGGAAAGCCGGGGTGCAGATGAACATGGTCCTGGAGTTGAAGCACTACGGCGCCCCGGACGCCGGGCCGCAGACTTTCACCGTGGACGGCGTCACCTACACCGTGCCGGCGCCGTCGATGACCATTCAGCAGCGCCCCGGCACCACCTGGCCCAAGGCGTACGGGTACAACCAGGTGGTCAGCGGCCAGTGCGACGGGTTGTTCGCCCGCGCGCTGTCGCAATACCGGACACTCGGCTTCGGGGTGAACATCCAGCTCGCCTCCGAGTTGGACACCGACCACGAGTTCGGCACCACCGAGGCCGGTGCCGCGTATACCTGGGCCGGGTCCGACTGGCGGGCGGTGCAGGCCATCAACTACATCCTGACCTGGTTCAAGGCGCGGGCGCTGCCCGCCGGCACGACCTTCTCGGTGGGGCTGGGTGGCTTCGACCGGGCCTGCTTCCAGCGCACCCACCCGGAGTCGCTGATGGCCCGACTCGATTTCCTCCAGTGGAACGCGTACGCCACCGACGCCAGCCACACCGCGCTGGCCCGCTTTCGTCGGACCAAGGACTGGGCGGTGGCGGACCTCGGCCCGGTGGCGCTGTCCCGGCCCGTGATCATCGGGGAGTGGGGGGTGCGGGTGGCCGAGATTCCGGACCAGCCGGCCTGGATCGCCACTGTGCCGGCGGCCATCGCCCAGCTCAACGCCGAGCGTGGGCCACGGATCGTGCGAACCAACTACTTCAACTCCGGGTGGGGCACCCTGACGCCGAAGGCGGCCGGGTTGGCCGCACTTCGCGCCGCGTACATCATCCGGCCGTACGTCTGACGGGTCCCCGGCTGGGCGTCGTCGGGGCTTCGCGTGGTCAGCTCTCGCCGAGCAGTTCGGGCGCGGCACGGCCCATCGGCTACCTATGCTCGGATCATGGAACTGCGGATCTTCACCGAACCCCAGCAGGGCGCCACCTACGACCAGTTGCTCGCCGTAGCCCGGTGCGCCGAGGACGCTGGCTACGGCGCGTTCTTCCGGTCAGACCACTACCTGATGATGGGTGACGTGACCGGCGAACCCGGTCCCACCGACGCGTGGACCACCCTCGCCGGCCTGGCCCGGGACACCAGCAGCATCCGGCTCGGCACGTTGATGACCGCCGCCACCTTCCGGCTGCCCGGCCCGCTGGCGATCACCGTGGCGCAGGTCGACCAGATGAGCGGCGGCCGGGTGGAGCTGGGCATCGGCACCGGCTGGTACGCCGAGGAGCACACCGCGTACGGCATCCCGTTCCCACCTCTGGCCGAGCGGTTCGACCGGCTGGAGGAGCAGCTCGCGGTCATCACCGGGCTCTGGTCCACGCCGCCGGGGGAGCGGTTCGAGCACGCCGGTCGGTACTACCCGGTCAGCGATTCGCCCGCACTGCCCAAGCCCGTGCAGCAGCCCCACCCGCCGATCCTGCTCGGCGGAATGGGACCGAAGCGGACCCCTCGGCTGGCCGCCCGTTACGCCGACGAGTTCAACCTGCCGTTCGCCGCGGTGCCGGACACGGCGGCGCAGTTCGACCGGGTCCGCGCGGCCTGCGTCGAGATCGGCCGGGACCCGACCGGGATGGTCTGGTCCAACGCCCTGGTGCTCTGCTGTGGGCGGGACGATGCCGAGGTGGCCCGCCGGGCCGCCGCCATCGGCCGCGAACCAGACGAGTTGCGGGCCAACGGCCTGGCCGGGACCCCCGGGGAGGTCCTGGACACCATCGGCCGGTACGCGGAGGTCGGCAGCCAGCGGATCTACCTCCAGGTGCTGGACCTCAGCGACCTGGAGCACCTAGAGCTGGTCGCCACCGAGGTGATGGCGAAGCTCTGAGCAGGCGCGCCGCCGCCGCGTGTGGCTCCGCCGGTCAGGCGCGGTGAGCGCCGGTGGCCGTTCGGACCGCGTTCGGGTCGCGCAGCACGGTGTCCAGTTGCCCGTCCCCGTCACTGTCCACGTAGGTGATGTCCGGGATCCCGTCACCGTCCACGTCGATCTGGACGACGTCGGCGACGCCGTCGCCGTCGAGGTCGGTGACCACCTCCACCGAGCCGTCCAGGTGCCGGGTCACGATCGACTGCGCTCCGGGTGCGCGCGGCGGCGGGCCGGGTGCCGGCACCGGCGTCGGGGCCGGAGCGGGCGCCGGTGTGGGTCGGGGCCCGGGCGTGGGCGCCGGGTGGCTCGGCAACCCGCCGGCCGGCGGGGCGCTGGCCGGCTCGACCCCGGTGGGGTCCAGCTCCTCCTCGGAGGGGAAGACGTCGCCCCGTAGGGCGGGATCACGGTAGCTGCTCATGAGCGTAGGGTTCCCCGACGATGACGAGAACAACCGTGCCCGATCGACCGGTGTCCTCGGTGCCCGTTCTGGCGCAGGATGTCGACACCGACGCCACGGTCATGAACGGGGGTCCGAGCGTGGAATTGCGCCGGAGTCGGGGCGCCCGGGTGCTCGCCCTGGCCTGCGTACTCGGTGGGGTGGTGTTGCTGGCGCTGCCGCGCGACGGCGCCCTGCTACGGACGATCATCGCGGTGGGCGCTGTCGCGCTCGGCGTTGTGGCACTGGTCAGCGCGCTGCGACCGTTCCGGTTCGAGATCAGCGCGGAAGGGCTCAGCATCCGACGGCCCGGCCTGCGCCGGGTGATCCGGTGGGCCGAGATCGACGCGCTGGTCCTCGACGAGCCGCCCCGACGCGACGGCCATCCGCAACGGCCGAGGCTGCTGCTGGTGCCCGTGCCGGGTGTGACGCTTGAGCCGCTGACCGCCCGCCATCCGCTCGACGGCCGCCCCGCCATCGAGTTGCTCGTCCTCGACCAGGTCCGCGAACAGCCCGAGCAGGTCTCCGCCGCGCTCGCCCGCCACGCCGGAGGCCGTTTCGTCGATCTGCCCGCTCAGCGCCGCGCCGCCTTCGCCGACCCGGACCTGCCCACCGGTCTGCGCGGCTACCAGCTGGACCGGATCGACCAGATGATCCGGCGCGGCCAGGACGCCCTGGTGTCCGGGGACGCGCAGACCCGGCAGGCGGTTCGGGGGGAGATCGAACGTGCCTGCGCGGCTGGCCTGCCGGTCGCCCAGCGTGGCTACGGTCGGCTCCAGACGGATACGGTTCTGGACGCCCTCGTCGCCGCGTTGGCCGACCACCAGTCCACCGATCGGGAGACCGCCACATGATCGCGCAGGGGCAGAACGCCACCTCGGCCACCGCGGCCGACGTTCCGCGTCGCAACTGGGCCGGCAACGTTCGGTACACCGCGCAGGCGTTCCACCGACCCACCTCCGTCGACGAGCTGCGCCGACTTGTCACTGGCAGCACCCGGATCCGGGCGGTGGGCAGCGGGCACTCCTTCAACCGCTTCGGTGACACCGACGGCGACCTGGTCAGCCTCGCCGGCCTGCCCCCGGCGGTCGACGTGGACCACGAGCGTCGGCAGGTCACCGTGACCGGCGCGATGCGCTACGGCGACGTCGCCCGACAACTGCACACCCAGGGGTACGCGCTGGCCAACCTCGCCTCGCTGCCGCACATCTCGGTGGCCGGCGCGGTGGCCACCGCCACCCACGGCTCCGGCCAGACCCACGGCAACCTGGCCACCGCCGTCGCCGGCCTGGAGTTGGTCACCGCTGACGGCGATCTGCTGCGGGTCGACCGCGACGCCGACGGCGACACGTTCGCCGGCCTGGTGGTCGGGCTCGGCGCGCTCGGCCTCGTCACCCGGGTCACCCTGGACGTGGTGCCGGCCTTCGAGCTGCGCCAGTACGTGCGACTCGACCTGCACCGGGAGGCGCTGGACGAGGCGCTCGGCTCGGCGTACAGCGTGAGTGTCTTCACCGACTGGCGTACGCCTCGGCTGCGTGAGGTGTGGCGCAAGCAGGTGACGGACCAGCCGCCGCCCCCGGCGGACTGGCTCGGCACCACCGCCGCCGACGAGCCACGGCACCCGGTGCTCGGGATGCCGGCGGAGAACTGCACCCCGCAGCTCGGCGAGCCGGGTCCGTGGCACGAGCGTCTGCCGCACTTCAAGCTCGGCTTCACCCCGAGCAGCGGCGAGGAGTTGCAGTCCGAATACCACCTGGGGCGTACGGCGGCAGTCGAGGCGCTGGCCGCGCTGGACGACATGGCGCACCTGATCGCCCCGGTCCTGCTGGTGTGCGAGCTGCGTACGGTGGCGGCGGACGAGCTGTGGCTCAGCCCGAACCACCGGCGGGACAGCTTCGTGTTGCACTTCACCTGGATCGACGACACCGCAGCCGTGCTGCCGGTGGTGGCCGAGGTGGAGGAGCGCCTGGCACCGTTCGCACCCCGCCCGCACTGGGGCAAGGTCTTCGTCACCGACCCGGCCAAGCTGGCGGCCCGCTACCCCCGTTACGCCGACTTCGCCGCCCTGCTGACCCACCTGGACCCGACCGGCAAGTTCCGCACCAACCTCCTGGACCACTACTTCCCCCGCTGACCCCGACCCCGACCCCGACCCTGACCGACCCTCCGGGTGATCATGAAGTTAGCGGTGTCGGTGTCGGCGTGTCGTGCCGCTAACTTCATGATCAACGAGAGTCGGCCGGGGTGCGGAGGGTGCTGCGTTGGACGGCGCGGCTGATGTCGCTGGGGGAGATGATGCCGGTCAGTTGGCCGTCGTCCGTCACCACCAGGGCGCGGCCGTCGGCGCACTGACTGAGCCGGGGGAGCAGGTCGTTGAGCTGTTCTCCCGGCTGCGCGAGGACCAGTTCGTCG
This sequence comes from Micromonospora sp. NBC_01638, assembly GCF_045209745.1. Classification (NCBI taxonomy): domain Bacteria; kingdom Bacillati; phylum Actinomycetota; class Actinomycetes; order Micromonosporales; family Micromonosporaceae; genus Micromonospora; species Micromonospora sp. NBC_01638. The sequence goes on along the minus strand of NZ_CP109273.1, from coordinate 762,505 downwards.
GCCCGGCAGGCCACCTCCGCCAGCGTCGTCGACGCCCGCCGCTCGGCCGGTACGCCCCGCACCCGGTCGACGGTGACCAGGCCGGTCGGTCGGCCCTCCTCAGTCAGTGGCAGCGCCGAATGCCGGTAGGCGAAAAGGTAGTGGTCGACGAAGTCGGCGACCGTCATTTCCGCCGAGGCGGTCTGCGGCTGCGGGGTCATCACGTCGCCCACCCGGATCCCGCGCAGCGCGTTGCCCGTACGTGCCTGCCGCTCCTCGACCCCGGCGGCGCCGATCAGGAACCAGCCGATCAGCACCAGCCACAACCCGCCGAAGCCCACCCCGGACAGGAACTGCCAGAGTCCGAGACCGATCAACAGCGCGCCGAGCACCCAGCCGGCCCGGGCGGCGACCACCGACGCCCGGGTCCGGTCGCCGGTGGCCTTCCACACCACGGCGCGCAGCAGCCGGCCGCCGTCCAGCGGCGCGGCCGGCAGCACGTTGAAGACCGCTAGCAGCACGTTGATGCCGGCCAGCCAGGCCACCGCACCGAGCAGCAACCCGCCCTGCCCGGCCAGCGCCAGCAGTGCGGCGATGGCACCGAAGAACGCCCCGATCAGCAGGCTGACCAGGGGGCCGACGCCCGCGATCCGCAGCTCCGCGCCCGGGTCGCGCGGCTCGCCCCGCAACTCGGCCACCCCGCCGAAGAGCCAGAGCGTGATGCTTCCGACCGTCAGCCCGTTGCGCTTGGCCACCACCGCATGTGACACCTCGTGGGCGAGCAGGCCCACGAAGAAGACCACCGCCGCGGCCAGCCCGGCCAGGGTGTACGCCACCGGGGAACGGCCGGGGTAGGAGCGGGGAAACTGGTTGGCGGCCAGCGCCCAGGCGATCAGCGCGAAGATGACCAGAACACTCCAGTTGACGCCGACCGGCACCCCCGCGACCCGGCCAAGCCGGAAACTCGCCCTCATCCACGGCTCATACCCGCAGGTGGCGTTTCTATGCCGGTCGGCGAGGCGGCGTATCAGTCGGCGTGATCGGTCGGCCGTGCCGAGCGAACATCGGTCGGACGTGTTCGGCTGGATGCGCTAAGTGCGCAAGCGGCGGTTGCCGCTGATCAGTCGCCGAAACGGTAAAGTGCCCAGACTGAGCCGGAACATTGACGGCCAGGGCGGGAAGGGTCGGCGCATGCGGGAGGATTCACCGCGCTGGGAGCAGATCAACTCCAGCTCGTACATCTGGGAGCAGGACGGGCTGCGCGAGTTGGCCGGCTACCTGCCCGACGCCGACCCGTACCACGTTTGGACGAACGTCGAGTTCGTCGGCGCCGACGGCTCGATCAACGAGGTCGACGCCCTGGTGTTGACCCCGAGCGGGCTCTACGTGTTGGAGTTGAAGCACTGGCAGGGGGAGATCCGCGGTGACGGCACCCAGTGGCTGCGGCGGGCGCCGAATTCTCGGCTGATCCCCGAGGACAACCCGTACATCCTGGCCAATCGGAAGGCGAAGCGGCTGGCCAGCCTGATCCGCTATTACGCCAAGCAACACGGACGGCAGCGCGAGACGCCCTATGTCGGGGCTGCCGTGTTCCTTCACGCGAGAGCAATGCGGGCCAGCCTCGACGCGATCGGCAGCCAGCACATCTACGGGCTGGAGGGACACGACTCCGGCCTGCCCGGCCTGAAGAAGCTGCTGCTCGCCCTGCCGCGAAATCCGGACCATCTGGTGGACGAGGCGCGTGGCCGAGACATCGTCGAGCTGGTGCGCGGCGCGAAGATCCGCCCGTCGGTGGCGGACCGTAAGGTCGGCCAGCTGTTGTTGCACCCGAAGCCGTTCGCTGAGGGTCTCGGCTGGCAGGACTTCCTCGCGGGGCACGCGCTGGACACCTCGCTGGTGCGGCGGGTGCGGTTCTACCTGACCAGCCGGGCGGCCGAGCATGAGGTGCCGGTTATCCGCAAGGCGGCGGAGCGGGAGTTCCGCCTCTTGCAGGGCATCCACCATCCGGGGGTGGCCCGCGCACACGACCTGGTTGAGCATTCGTGGGGCCCGGCGGTCATCTTCGACCACCAGCAGGACTGGGTACGCCTCGACCAGTGGCTGCTGCGACACGGCGACGGGTTGACCCTGGCCCAGCGATTGCAGCTGGTACAGGATCTCGCCGAGATCATCAACTACGCGCACTCTCGCCGGCTGGCTCACCGGGCGCTCTCGCCCCGGGCGATCTACGTGGGTGACCCGGACGGCCCTCGCCCGACGCTGGTGGTCACCGACTGGCAGACCGGCGGCCGGTTGGCCGGAGCTACCCAGCTCACCAGGCTCGGCCCGTCGAGCGATCCGGCCAGCCTAGAGCTGTTCTTCGACGACGAGGTCCGCCGTTACCAGGCACCGGAGGCCGAGAACGCCACCCGGCTGCCGGGCCATCAGCTTGACGTGTTCGCGCTGGGCGCGTTGGCGTACCGGATCTTTTCCGGGGCGGTGCCGGCCGCCACGCCCGAGGAGCTGGTCAGTGCGGTCCGCGACAGTGGGCTGCACCTCGACGCGGTGGTCGACGGCATGCCGCACACGCTGGTCACCCTGGTCTACGACGCGACCCGGGGCGATCCGGCGCAACGGCTGCCCAGCGTTTCCCGGTTCCACAAGGATCTGGAGAAGGTCTGGGATGAACTCACCGCGCCGGAGCCGGAGCCGGTGACCGATCCGCTCTCCGCTCACCGGGGGGACCAGCTCGACGGCGGCCTGGAGGTGAAGGACCGGCTCGGCTCCGGTGCCACCGCCGTCGCCCTGCTGGTCGTCCGGGACGGGGAGTCCCGCGAGCTGGTGTTGAAGGTGGCTCGCGACGAGCAGCACGAGGAGCGGTTGACCGCGGAGGCGCGTACCCTCGGCAAGCTGAAGCACCCTCAGGTGGCCGCGCTGGTCAAGGGCCCGGTGCGGGTCGGCGGCCGAACCGCCCTGCTGATGGAGAGTGCCGGGTCGCGCACCCTCGCCGAGGAGCTGCGTGGCGGCCGGCTGGCGCTGGACCTGCTGGAACGCTACGGGCGGGACCTCCTCGACATCGTCAACTACCTCGACGGGCAGGGCGTCTGGCACCGGGACCTGAAGCCGGCCAACCTGGCAGCTCGGCCCCGCCCGAAGGACAAGCAGCCACACCTGTGCGTCTTCGACTTCTCGCTCTCATCCGCCCCCGCCGACCAACTCGCAGCGGGCACCGTCGGTTACCTCGACTCGTTCCTCGGCCCACCGCGCAGGCTGCGCTACGACGCGGCGGCGGAGCGGTTCGCGGCGGCCGTCGTCCTCTACGAGATGGCGACGGGCACGCTGCCGCGGTGGGGCGACAACGCCAACCCGGCCGCGGTCAGCGACGAGGTAACCCTCGACCCGGCGGTGTTCGACCCGGCGGTCGCCGACCGGCTGGTGGAGTTCTTCCGTCGGGCGTTGGCTCGGGAAGCCACGGCCCGGTTCGACACGGTCGACGAGATGACCGACGCCTGGCGGGCGATCTTCCAGCAGGTTCCGCAACCGGCGGTGACGCCGGTCGGGCCGGTGCCGGCGGCGGTGGGGCTGACCCGGGAGTCGCCGCTGGAGGTCACCGAGCTGACCGCCCGGGCCCGCTCCGCGCTGCAACGGCTCGGCCTGCACACCGTGGGTGAGCTGCTGGACGCGGAACTGTCGGCACTCACCCGCGCCAAGGGGGTGCCGGACGCCACCCGCAAGGAGATCATCGCCCAGGCGCGCGCCCTGCGGGCGGTACTGCCCGACGACAGCGAGCCTGCGCCCACCGACCAGCAGCCGCTGGCGCAGGGCGTCGAGGCGCTCTGCGCGATCCTGCTGCCCGCCGCGTCGTCGCGCAACCACCGGACGCTGGCCGTGCTGCTCGGGCAGGCGCCCGCCGACGAGGGGACGTTCCTGTGCTGGCCGGCGCAGAGCGAGGCAGCCCGAGCCACCGGCCGGAGCCAGCCACAGATCTCCAAGCTGCTCAACGCCCAGGCCAGAACGTGGCTGGGCGAGCCGGCGCTGGAGGCGGTGCGTAACGAGGTCGTGGCGCTGCTCGACGCCCGCGGCGCGGTGATGTCCGCCGAGGAACTGGCCCAGGCGTTGATCGCCGCCCGGGGTTCCTACACCGCCGCGCCGAAACGGCTGCCGCAGGCGATCGGGCTCGTGCGCGCCGCCGTGGAGGCCGAGTTGAGCACGGGCGGGGACGCCCGGGTGGCCATCCAGCGGTTCCGCACCTCCAGCACCGTCCTGGTCGGCCGAGAGCCGGACGACCCGGCGTCCGACGTCACCGCCGCCGACTTCCTCGGGTACGTGGTGGAGCTGGGCGGACGCGCCGCCGAGCTGGCCGTTGCCGACCCGTTGCCGACCCGGCAACGCGCCGTGGAGGAGCTGCGACGGCTACCCGTGCCGGCCGGAATGCCAGCGGTGGCCGACCTACGGCTGTTGCAGCTCGCGGCGGTCGGGAGCAACGACCGGGTCGACGTCAACGCGCAGGGGCAGCTCTACCCGGTGGGGATGCCGGCGGAGTGGGCGCTGCGGCTGTCGGTGGGCAGCCTGATCGGCCAGCGGCTCGGCGAGCAACAGATCCGGGACCGGGTGCAGAGCCGGTTCCCCCGAGCCGAGCGGCTGCCCGGCCGCCCGGGCCTCAACGACCTGCTCGCTGCCGCCCAGGTGCCGCTGACCTGGCACTCGCGAGATCACGTCTACGGGCCGGCGACGACCATGCCATCGGTGACCGGTACTCGGCTGGCCACCACCCACGCGCCGCTGCTCGGGCTCTCCGCGGCCGACGAGCTGAGGGAGAAGCTCAGTTCCGCGATCGACCGGCAGGCCTTCCTCGCGCTGCTGGCGCCGTGGCGTCGGCTCGCCCCGGCCCGGCGGGCGCTGCTGGCCCGGCTGCCGGTGACCGAGGTGGATGTCACGGCGATCCTGCTGGAACGGCTGCGGTCACTCGGCTTCCCGTGGGAGGCGATCGTGGCGGCCGACAACGGCTCGCCGCTGGACGCCGACTTCCGCAGCCTGGTCGACCTGGTCCGGCACCAGGTCGTACCCGCCATCAGCGCGGCGATCGCCGCCGCCGACGGGCCGGTCCTGCTCACCGAGGCGGCGCCGCTGGCCCGCTACGGGCAGCTCGGGCTGCTTCAGGAATTGGCTGACCCGACCCGGCCCCGGCCGGCGGCCCGGCTGCTGCTGGTCCCGGCGCGGCGCCCCGAGCCGGCGGTGCTGGACGGGGTGCAGTTGCCGCTGACCTCGCCAGCGAGCCAGTCGCTCTGGCTCGCCGACGACTGGATCGAGGCGGCCGGTGCGGCGCGTGACCGCGTGGCGTGACCGGCGGGAACCTCAGACGGCGGTGTAGCCTCCGTCGACCGGCACCACTGCTCCGTGCATGAAGCTCCCGGCGTCACTGGCCAGAAACAGGACCGCCGCAGCGATCTCGTGCGGCTCGCCCAGGCGGCGTGCCGCCGTACCGGCCGCGACACCGGCGAAGCCCGACTTTGCCGTGTCCGGGAGGGCGTCGAGCATGGGGGTCGTCACGACGCCGGGGGCGATTGCGTTGCACCGGATGCCCTTGGGGCCGAACTCGACGGCCAGCGCCTTGCTGAGCCCCACGGCTGCGTGTTTCGAGGCGGTGTAGGCAGGTCCACCGCCGCCACCCACCAGACCGGCGGCAGATGTGATGGCGATGATGGCACCGCTGCCGCGCTCGACCATGCCGGGCAGGAGTTGCCGGGACAGCCAATAGTGGGCGCTGACGTTGACGGCGAACGTCTGTTCCCACTGCGGGGTGGCGATGTCGAAGAGGCTGGCTCCTGCGTCGTGCAGCCCCGCGTTGTTTACCAGGATGTCGATGCTGCCGAAGCGGTCCAGAGCGTTCTTCACCGCCGCCTGGACGGTTGGTTCGCCGGAGAGGTCAGTGGCGATGGTGTGCAACGTGGGGCCCTGGCCCCCGAGATCCGTCGTCATCTGGGCAAGCTTCGTCTCGTCGCGGTCCACTGCGACGACTTGAGCGCCCTCCTTGAGGAAGATCTCGACCACCGCCCGACCGATACCGGATGCTCCGCCGGTCACGAGAGCGTTCTTACCAGCCAGTTTCGTCATCGGGTATCCCTTCCTGCTGTCGTTCTGACGCCGAGAGGGCTGCGGTAAACGCTAGTGCTTCAACGGCACGTGGCGTCGGTGTTCGCCGAAGCCACTACCCACGTCGCACCCCAGACCTCGACCGGCGGCCCGGCTGCTGCTGGTGCCGGCCCGTCGGCCTGACCCGGCGGTGCTGGACGGGGTGCAGTTGCCGCTGACCGCACCGGCCAGCCAGTCACTGTGGCTCGCCGACGACTGGATCGAGTCGTCGGGCCGGGCGGCATCGCCGACGGGTTGATCGGGAGACGCTCGGTGCGGTGACGGTTCGCCTGCCGGGTGGCGGCTATCGTTGCTGAGCGCCGGGAGCGGTAAGCCAGCGAAGGGATCGAACGTGGCAAAACTCGCCCTGAGTCCGGTCGAGGCCGCGCTCTACGAACTTGTCGGCTCCCGTTCTTTCGTACGCGCTCGGCAGTTGCTCGAGCGCGGGGAGCTGCTGGACGTGCAGTGGGATCCGACGACCGGTCAGGGGCACGGTCGGCTCGACGGCAGCGCAGCCGGCGAGGTGGCGGCGACGGTGCGGTCGGACGCCGACGGCATGGTCGAGGCGTTGGATGGTTCGTGTACGTGTGGGCAGTCCGGCTGCGCCCACCCTGCCGCGCTGGTGCTTGCGACGCTCGCGACGGCCAAACCCCGGAAACCCCGCCCGCCGCGGTCTGAGCCGAGTTGGGCGCGGGCGCTCTCCTCGTTGGTCCGGGACGTCGCCCTGCCGCCGGTTGTGCCGGAGTCGGAGCCGCCGGGGCTCGGCCTGCAGTTCGACGTCGTCTCTCAGGGCACGGACGACGCGGCGGGTTTCCATGTCGAGCTGCGGCCAGTGCTGCCGGGCCGCAATGGCTGGGTGCGGTCCGGGATCAGCTGGTCGACAGTGAGCTACGCCTACTTCGGCCGGTCGACGCGGATCGAGCGGCACCGCCGACTGCTCGTCGAGATCGCCCGACTGGCGAGTACCACCGACGGCTTCGACCACTACTACGACGGCCATCGGCGGACGGTCGCGCTGCACGAGTTCGCCAGCCGGCGAATCTGGGACGTGCTGGCTGAGGCGGAGGAGGCCGGCCTACCGCTGGTGCAGGCCGGCAAACGCGCCGGGCCGGTCGTGCTGGGCCGTCCGGCCCGACTGTCGGTGCAGGTCGGTCGGGTCGATGGGGAGCTGGTGCTGGCGCCGACATTGTCGGCCGGTGGCGCGCCGATCCCCGTGTCGCGCGTACTCCTCGTCGGCGAACCGGCGCATGGCCTTGCCGGCGTGGGGGAGCTGAGCGGGACTGACGCCCGATCCGGCGTAGCGGCACTCTGGTTGGCGCCGCTGGCCGGGACGTTGCTGCCGGGGATGGTGCGGGCGCTCGCTGGGCCGGCGATCCGGGTTCCGGCCGCCGAGGAGCAGCAGTTCTTCGACCGCTTCTACCCGGAGCTGCTCCGCCAGGTGGAGGTGTTCGCCGCCGATCCGGCCGTTCAGCTTCCGACGGTAGGGCCGGTCACGCTGACCGCGACGGTGAGCCCCGAGCCCGAGCACCGTCTCCGGGTGGGCTGGGAGTGGCATCGGGTCGTCGGTGGCCGACGCCATCCCGAGCCGCTGCGGGACGGGGTGGCCGCCGTCGCGGATGAGCGCCGGGCGGAGCTGCTGCGGCGGGTCGTCGACCTGGTCGCCAAGCCGGTGCCCGAGCTCCTGGAGCCGTCGTCGACCGGCCCCCGGCTGGCAGCCTCGGTGAGCCTCGACGGTGACGCCCTGATCCGGTTCGTCAGTGACGTCGTGCCGCGACTGGCCGAGCTCGACGGTGTAGAGCTGGTCACTCCCTCGGACGGGGCGCTCGATGACTACCAGGAGACGTACGCTGCGCCCACCATCACCTTCGCCGACGGCGGTGAGCCCGGCGAGCATGACTGGTTCGACCTGTCGGTACGGGTCACCGTCGGTGGGGAGCAGGTCGACTTCGCCGAGCTCTTCGCGGCGTTGGCGCAGGAACAGCAATACCTCATCCTGCCCAGCGGCACCTACGTCGCGCTCGAACGACCGGAGTTCCAGCAGCTGCGAGACCTGATCGCCGAGTCCCGGGCACTGGCCGACGCGCCGCCCGGGGTGCTGCGGGTCGGCCGGTTCCAGGCCGGGCTCTGGGACGAGCTGGCCGAGCTGGGTGAGGTCATCGGCCAGGCCGGGGCCTGGCAACGGTCGGTACGCGCGCTCAGCGAGGCGGCGCCCACCGTCGAGCACCAGATCCCAGCAGGGGTACGAGCGCAGCTTCGCCCGTACCAGCGGGACGGGTTCCGTTGGCTCGCCACGTTGCACGATCACGGCCTGGGCGGTGTCCTCGCCGACGACATGGGGCTCGGCAAGACCCTGCAGACGCTGGCGCTGATCTGCCACGCGCGCGCCGAGGCGCCGTTCCTGGTGGTCGCCCCGGCCAGCGTCGTCGCCAACTGGGCGAGCGAGGCGGCCCGTTTCACGCCGGAGCTGGACGTCCGGGCGGTCACCCAGACCGTGGCACGGCGCGGCGTGCCCCTGGCTGAGGCGGTCGCCGGTGCGGACGTCGTGGTCACCTCGTACACGCTGTTCCGGCTGGAGTACGACGACTATCGCGCCCTCGACTGGGCCGGGCTGATCCTCGACGAGGCGCAGTTCGTCAAGAATTCGCAGTCCCAGGCGCACCGCTGCGCGAAGCTGCTGCCGGCCCCGTTCAAGCTGGCGATCACCGGCACGCCGATGGAGAACCACCTCGGCGAGCTGTGGGCGCTCTGCTCGATCACCGCACCCGGGCTGTTGCCCCGCGCCGAGCGGTTCACCGAGTATTACCGCAACCCGATCGAGAAGGAGCGGGACGCGGAGCGGCTCGCCCAGCTGCGCCGCCGGATCCGGCCGCTGATGCTGCGCCGGCGCAAGGCGGACGTGGCGGCCGACCTGCCGGCCAAGCAGGAGCAGGTCATCGAGGTTGAGCTGGACCGCCGGCACCGCCGGGTCTATCAGGCGTACCTGCAGCGGGAGCGGCAGAAGGTCCTCGGTCTCCTCGGTGACCTGGAGAAGAATCGGTTCGAGATCTTTCGGTCGTTGACGCTGCTCCGACAGGCGAGCCTGGACGTGGCGCTGGTCGACCCGACGCACCAGAACGTGCCGGCGACGAAGCTGGACGTGCTGACCGAACGGATCGTCAGTCTGGTCGCCGAGGGGCATTGCAGCCTGGTGTTCAGCCAGTTCACCCGCTTCCTCGGCGCGGCCCGGCAGCGCCTGGAGGCGGCCGGGGTCATGTGCAGTTACCTGGACGGGACCACCCGGGACCGGGCTGCCGTCATCGACGGCTTCAAGAGCGGCGACAACCCGGTCTTCCTGATCAGCCTCAAGGCCGGTGGCTTCGGCCTCAACCTCACCGAGGCCGACTACTGCCTGCTGCTCGACCCGTGGTGGAACCCGGCCGCGGAAAACCAGGCGGTCGACCGGACGCACCGCATCGGCCAAACCCGCAACGTCATGGTCTACCGGCTGGTTGCCAAGGACACCATCGAGGAGAAGGTGATGGCGTTGCAGGCCCGGAAGGCGGAGCTCTTCAGCAGCGTCCTGGACGGCGGTGAGTTCGCCTCCGCGCAGTTCACCGCCGCCGACATCAAGAGCCTGCTGGAGTGAGCGGCACTGCCCAACATGCGCTCAGTCGGCGGTGCCGGCGGGAACGACCCAGGCGGTGGGCTGCCCGGTGATCGCGGTGATCAGGTCGAAGTCGCCGTCGTAGTGCAGGACGGTGACTCCGTGTCGCTCGGCGGTGGCGGCGATCAGCAGGTCCGCCATGGACAGCGCCCGGTGGTTGCCCTTGTGTAGGGCCTGCACCTGGACGTCAACCGCCCGGTCCCAGACCTCGTCGGGCATCGCCAGCCAGCGGAAGCCGCTCAACAGCCAGCGGGCGCGCTGCGCGTCCTTGGCGGTGCGTGCGCTGTGGATGACCTCGACCTCGACCGCTCCGCACACCGCGAGCAGCCCTCGATCGGACAGTTCGCCGAGCACCGGAGCCACACTGCGCTTGGGCCAGCGGGCGAGGGCAGACTTGTCCAACAGAAAATGCTCGTGACTCACGCTGCGTCCGGCTCGGCCGTCTCGACGGGACCCGTCAAATCGGGCAGCCCTCCGCTCTTGAGCCAGTCGGCGAACTGTCGCCGCTTCTCCCGGTCGACGACAGCCTTGAGTGCGGCGTTGACGGTTGCCTTCTTCGTCGTGGTGCCAAGGATCTTGCCGGCCTCGGCGAGTAGTTCGTCATCGACATCAAGGATCGTCCGGCTCACGGGTGCCTCCTCTGGTGGGCGATCATCGCCGATGATATCAATCCGGTAGGTATTTGATATCAGGCTCGCTGAGTCGCCAAGCTGACGTCTGAATGTGGACGCGGCTCACCCGTCGGGATAGTTGCGAGGGTGGCGAGGCTGACCGATGAGGGCGATGACCCGTACCTGGACTTCTACCGCAGCGAGAACTACCTGCTGACCGAGGCGGATGGGCTGACACGGCTGGAGGTGCCGGAGGATGCGGAAGCTGGGCGGGCACCAACCCGGGTCTGCGGTGCCGCCGCGCCAGCACACCCACACCAGCGAGCCGATCACCGAGGGAAGGGACGCTGACGGTCCATTTGCCCAGGATGGCCATTCGGAGGGCACCTGCGTCGTCACTGACCCGGCACCGTTGGTGAACTGCCGCCATGAACTCGGTGACCCGGTGCGACTCGCCGCCTTCATGCAGGTTCTGCGGGTTTGGCAATCCGGCGGCCTGGAAGACCCGTGCGTAGGAGACTGTCTGCCCACGGTCCTCGGCGCCGTTACTGATCACGAAGTCGATCGCCGCATCGACTACCGATCAGGTCGAGATTCTTCTGCCATCCTGGACGGCTTCCGGGCATTCGCTGCACGGATTCGGGCCTACTGGGTGCTGTAGGTGATAGATCAACTTCGCGGCCAGCAGCGGCGGCACGCACCGTTGCCTCGCTCACGAGCGGCAGCGGCGCTTACGCACTCCACCTTGCGGATGGTGCCGCCCTTCTTCTCCGCTTGGCGGACGCCCTGGCGGTAGCCAGGACAGTCGGCATCTCGATGGAAGGTGCGACCTCCGGTGGTCACGATGCCGAGCGTCCCACCCGGCGGCCAGCGATTTTCGAGCTGGACCTGCACGGCTTGGCATCCTTCGTCTGTTTCCTGCGCCGACCGCTGAGCCCCATGGCCCGATTGTTGCCGTCGCAGTGAGCGCCGTCGAGCCCTCAATCGAGGCGGTCTGCGCAGCCTCCGAACCATCGGAGGCTGCGCGGCCAATCGTCATTGACGGATAGTGCCAGCCTTCGCGGCTCGGACGAACGCCGTCCATGCTGACAGGGCGAAGGCCAGCACGGGGCCGGCCGGGTCCTTGCTGTCGCGCAGCCCGACGATGCCGGTCAGGTTGTCGGCGACCTCGACGCAGTTGCCACCGTTGTTGCTGCGGCTCGATTTGCGCCAGGTGGCACCGGACAGGTCAGGCACGGGTGTACTCCTCTGCAAGCTCGTGGATGAGGCTCTTGGAACGGGACTCGTTGAGGGCGCGGGCGCTCATGTCGGCCCAGATGGTGTTGTAGGTGGCGGTCTCGTGGGGCTTGTCGAGATACATCGAGCCGGTCGCCGCCTCCAGGTACGTCACCGGTGGCTCCACCTCCCTGCCGTTGCTGTCCTGCGGGAACTCCAGGATCGAGAAGGCTCCGGCCATCGCCCCGGCGTGCAGCCCGGCAGAAAAATTCAGCACCTGCACGGTTACGTTCGGTAGCTCTGCGGCCTTCAGGATCTGCTGGAGTTGTGCGCTCATGATCGTGGCGTTGCCGACTGGACGGCGCAGTACGGCCTCGTTGATTATCACGCTGAGTTGCGGAGCGGAGAACCTGGTCAGGAGTGCCTGCCGTTCGACCCGGAGCTGGATGGCCCGCTGCTGCTCGGTGCTGTCGTCGGCATTGATCGAACCGCCAGGCATATTGAAGACCTGCTCGGCATAAGCGCGGGTTTGCAACAGACCGGGAACCAGTTCGGCCTCGTATTGGCGGATGCGGGTCGAGGCGGCTTCGAGCCCGACGTAGAGCTGGAACCAGCGCGGCAGGCCGGAGCCGATGTAGTCGTGCCACCAGTTCTTGTTCTCCCGGGTGGTGGCGGTCAGCGCGAGCAGTAGCTCGCGGTCGTCGGTCGACGCGCCGTACAGGTCGAGCATCTGCTGCACGTCGGCCTGTCGATAACGCACATGCTCAGCACCGCTCTCGATCCGGTGCAGCGTTGCTCGCGCCCTGTCCAACCGCTCCGCAGCCTGCTCCATCGTGAGCCCGGCCGCCTTGCGCAGCGACTCGAACTTACGGCCAATCTGTCGACGCAACATCGTCGATCCGGTGACTGTCTGTGACACTGCCTGCTCCCGCCGGTCGCGATCGGTCGACACTTGCCCGTCCAATTCAACCGCGCTGGTGTCTCTTAATCAATAGACACATCACCGTCAGCAACTCCAGATAGCAACTCGGACATTGCAAGGCAGTGATTGCGACATTGCAATTGGACTATCGCAGTGCTTCACTGCTCCTGCGGCCACTGTGGAGTTAGTGCAGCTCAGCGGCCATGGCTGCCCTGCTGTCGTACTGCCGATCGTGGCTGCGGTGGCAGGTACCCGGGGTGGGTCCGTCGGTGCCGGCGGGCCGACGGACCCACCCACTTCACAGGTCAATCTCGACGGTGAGAGGCAGGTCCTCCTCATGCGCGTCTTCTTCCGGCGTACCCGGCGACGGCAGCGGTCGGTCCACGGGCCGACCAGCTATCGCTCGGCGGCCTACCATCCGTTGCGGCCGTGGCAGGTGCGCGAGCGGCGGTTCTGCCCGACCCCGCTCGGTCGGCGCGGCTTCGAGCCCCGTGAGGCAGGAATTCCTCGACCGGGTCGCCGGTGACCTGGCGATCGTCTACGACGCGCTGGCCCAGAGCCGTCGGGAGACCGAGCGGATCAAGGACACGTTGCGCCAGTGGCAGTCGGCGCAGGCCCGCGCCCGCAACGAGCGGAGCCAGGGCCAATGAGCGAACGTTGGGTCATCCACCTGCCCGTCGTCGCCGGCGACCTACCCACCGCGCAGCGGCTCGCCCGGGTGGTCGCGCACTGGGCGCACGTCCTGCCGCAGCTCGACCCCGCAGGCACCACCGTGTCTGCCGAAGACGATCAGAACGCACGCCACTGGGTCTTCTGCGACCGGACGCTGCCCGAAGGTCGACGCTGCCTGCTGCGGGCCGACCACGACGGAGCCTGCTCCCGGCGGGTGGTGAGACGGCGATGAACGGCGTGCCCGTGATGCCTGCACGGAGTGCGCCGGGCTCGCCTTCCAGGTGCGGCACCCGTGGTGGGTCGTGCTCGGCCGCTCCACCGACAACCCGCCGCCCTCGGATCCGGGTCGCAGCCGGGGTCAGCTCTGCGGACGCGAGCGGGGACCCGCCGGCAGCGGCGAGTCCCCGGTCGTGGGCTGGATCAGGCGAGCGCCTTCAGGTAGTCGGGGTTGGCCTTCAGCCACTCCTCGACGGCCTTCTTCTCGTCGCCCTTGTGCGTGTTGAACATCAGGTCCTCCAGGGACGCGAGCTGCTCGCTGTCCATCTTGAACTGCTGCAGCATCTTCGTGACCTCGGGGAAGTCCTTGCCGAAGCCCTTCCGGGCGAAGGTGTTGATCTGCTCGGCGGCGCCGAGGGTGCCCTTCGGGTCGGCCAGGTCCTTCAGCTCGTACTTGGCGTACGCCCAGTGCGGGTGCCAGAGGGTGACCACGATCGGCTTCTTGTCGGCGATCGCCCCGTCGAGCGCGGCCAGCATGGCCGGGGTGGAGGAGGTCTTCAGCTTCATCTTGCCGTCCAGGCCGTAGCCGGGCAGCACCTTCTCCTGGGTGGCCTTGGTGAGGCCGGCGCCCGGCTCGATGCCGGTGATCTGCCCGCCGAAGTCGCCGGCCTTGGCGGCCAGGTCCTCAAGCGAGTCGACGCCCTCGACGTACTTCGGCACGGCGATGCTCAGGCTGGCGTCGTCGTACCAGACGCCGAGCTTCTCCAGCTTGTCGCCGTGCTTCTCCAGGTAGGAGGCGTGGGTCTGGGGCAGCCAGCCGTCCAGGAAGAGGTCGAGGTCGCCGTTGGCGAGGCCGCCGTAGACCAGGCCGGCCTCCAGGTTCTTGAGCTGAACCTGGTAGCCCTTCTCCTCGAGGATGTTCTTCCACAGGTAGGAGGCGGCGATCGCCTCGTCCCAGGCCATGTAGCCGATGGTGATCTTCTTGCTGTCGCCGGACGCGTCGTCCGACTTCGCGCCACAGGCGGCCGCGCCGAGCGCCAGGGTGGCGGTCATCGCGAGCGCCAGGACGCGCTTCATGGTGGTGAACATGGAGTTTCCTTCCTTTTCGGGGCAGCCGGCAGGCCCGCGTACGCGGGAACAGGGGGGCCGGCGGAGGGCGACGGTCAGGCGGCCTGCCGCGCGAGGCGCTGCGCCCGCGCGGAGGGGAACCGGTCGCCCGCGGAGTCGGTGAGCCGGTCGAGCACCACGGCGAGAACCACGACGGCGATCCCGCCCTCGAAGCCGCTGCCGACCTCGCCCTGGGCAAGCGCGAACGTGATCACGTCGCCGAGGCCGCCGGCGCCGACCATGCCGGCGATGACCACCATGGACAGGGCCAGCATGATGACCTGGTTGACCCCGGTCATGATCGTCGGCAGGGCCAGCGGCAGCTTGGTCCGGAGCAGCACCATCCACGGCGGCGCGCCGAACGACTCGGCGGCCTGGACGATCTCCCTGTCGACCTGGCGCAGGCCGAGCTCGGTCAGGCGTACGCCGGGCGGCATGCTGAACACCAGCGTGGCCAGCACGCCGGGCACGGTGCCGATGCCGAAGAAGAAGATCGCCGGGATCAGGTAGACGAACGCCGGCATGGTCTGCATGAGGTCCAGCACCGGCCGGGCCAGGGCGGACGCCCGCCGGTTCTCGGCGACGAGGATGCCCACCGGGATCGCCAGCAGCAGGGCGAGCACGCTGGCCACGAGCACCTGCGCGAGGGTGGTCATGGTCTCCTCCCAGTACGGCATCCCGGCCACCAGGCCGAGGCCGACCGCACTGCCGAGACCGAACTTCCAGCCGCGCAGCCACCAGCCGAGCCCGGCCAGGACGAGGATGACCGCCACCGCCGGTACGCCGTTGAGCAGGTTGTCCAGCGGCTGGACCAGGGCGTCGACCACGGCCGCGATCGCGTCGAAGAGCGGGCCGAGGGCACCCTTGGCCCAGTCCACGGCGGACTCCACCCAGGTGCCGAGCGGCACCCGGGGCAGCCCGGCGTCGAGTGGCGACGAGGCGCCAGTCATGCCGACTCTCCCTTCGTGCTGACCAGCTCGACGTCAGCCGGCGCCGGCTGATCAGCCGGCTCCTCCGTCGCGGACACCTCGTCCGTCGCGGACACCTCGTTCGTCGCGGACACCTCGTCCGGGGTGGCGCTGGCCAGGGCGCTGAGCAGGGTGATCCGGGGGATCACCCCGACCAGCCGGCCCCGGTCGTCCAGGACGGCCAGCGGGTGCTGGCTCTCCGCGCAGTCGGCGAACAGGTCGGCCACCGCCGTGTCGGCGGTGACCGTGCGGACCCGCTCGGTCGAGACGTACCCGTCGAGGCTCGGCCGGCCCTCGCGCAGCGCTCGCAGCACCTCGTCCTCGGTGACCGTGCCGAGGAACTGCTTCATCGGCCCGGTCACGTAGACCACCGAGGTCTGGCTCTCGCGCAGGGCGCGGGCGGCCACCCGGGGGCCGGCGTTGACGTCCAACACGTGATGCGGCTTCTCCATCACCGACGAGGCGGTCAGGATCCGGGTCCGGTCGACGTCGGCGACGAACTGCGCCACGTAGTCGTTGGCAGGGTCGGTGAGGATCTCCTCGGCGGTGCCGATCTGGACGATCCGGCCGTCCCGCATCACCGCGATCCGGTCGCCGAGCCGCATGGCCTCGTTCAGGTCGTGGGTGATGAAGATGATGGTCTTGCCCAGCTCGCCCTGAAGTTCCAGGAGCTGGTCCTGGATCTCCCGGCGGATGAGTGGGTCCAGCGCCGAGAAGGCCTCGTCCATCAGCACGATGTCGGTGTCGGCCGCGAGGGCGCGGGCCAGCCCGACCCGCTGTCGCATGCCGCCGGAGAGCTCGTGGGGGAGCTTGTCCGACCACTCCTCCAGGCCCACCATGCGCAGGGCGTCGAGGGCACGCGCGCGCCGCTCGGCCTTGGGCAGGCCGGCGACCTCGAGGGCGTACCCGGCGTTATCCAGCACGGTCCGGTGTGGCATGAGCGCGAAGTGCTGGAAGACCATGCTGATCTTGTCCCGCCGCAGCTTGCGCAGCGCGGCGGGCTTGAGCGTGGTGAGTTCCACCCCGTCGACCTGCACGCTGCCCCGGGTGGGGCGCACCAGGCCGTTGAGCATCCGGATGAGGGTGGACTTGCCGGAGCCGGAGAGGCCCATCACGACGAAGACCTCGCCGGAGCGTACCTCGAAGTTCGCGTCGATCACGGCGGCCGTGGCCGGCAGGCCCGCCATTGCCTCGGCTCGCGAGGCGCCGCTGGCGAGGCGCCTCATCGCCTCGTCGGCTCGGTTGCCGAATATCTTGTAGAGCGACTTCACCGTGAGTGCGGGCACGGTCCCCTCTCCGATGACAACCGCTGGCGGATCGCGCCATCGGTGGCAATCTTCGTGTCTCGTCCGTGGATATCGGTCATTTTCAGCTGGCCACAGGGGCCAGGCCGAAAACCTACCGACGTCAACAGGGAAAAGCCAGTCAGGGCTGCGGGGACTGTGGATATGCCCACAAGACGGCGCGCTTCGCAGGGGCCAAATCCGGTCGTCCGTACGGACTGCGGACGTGCCTGTACCCAGGTGACGATCCGCTGGTTCGACCTCTTCTGGGGCTTTTGTTCGCTCCGACGCGGGTGCCGGCGGCGCTCGTGTCCGCTGCCGCCGTTCGTCCCGAATTTGATGACAGTGATAGGGGACTGTCATGTGTTTGTGAATGTACTGTCATCTGACTGTCAAATTACGGCCGCTCTTCCGGCCCGTCGGTGGCGCGGTTCCGCAATCGTTCCCGGACGTCGCCCTGCAGCACATCGCTGAAGTGTTCTCAACACGATTCGGTGAGGTATCGGTATTCGAGGGGCGGTGCTGTGGCGCGGGGGCCAGCGGGTCAGCGGCGGGGGCTTTCGCTGGCGATGGTCGCCGCGCGGGGCAGTGCCGCAGCCCGCAGCGCCCAGTCCAGCGCGTAGTCGGCGATCTCCTCCCAGCCGTGCTGCCCGACGGTGAAGTGCGACCGTCCCGGGAACTCCTTGTACGCGGTGAGCGCCCGGGACTTCTGGTAGAGCCCGGCGTTGGAGCGGACCACCGTCGGCGGCACCACGTGGTCGAGTTCGCCGGCCATCAGCAGCAGCGGCGCACGGTCGTCGCGCCCGACGTCGACGCGGGCGGGTGAGCGCGGGTCCAGGTTGGCGAACGAGCCCTCGAAGAGCACCCGTCCGGCGCCCGGAACGGCGTAGCGCTGCCAGGCCCGGTCGGAGTCGGCCCGGCTCATCGTGTTGCCGAAGGCGTAGTGGAATTCATCCGGGGTGAACGGGACAGCCCTGTGCCGGTTGGCGGGGCTGCGCAGGATCGAGAAGGCGGAGCGTAGCTGGCTCAGCGGCAGCTTGAGCACTCCCTTCACCGCCGCGGGGTGCACCCCCACCGCCGCCGCGCCGAGGCCCCGGTCGACCAGGATCTGGGTGATCAGCCCACCGAAGGAGTGCCCCATGATGATCGGCGGGCTGGACAGCGCCCGGATGAGTCCGTCATAGTGCTCGACGATCCCGGCGATGCTCTGCTCGGCGATCGGGGTGGGGTCGTCGCGCAACCGCTCGACCTCCCGCTCCATTCCGGGCCAAGCGGGCGTGAGCACCCGCAGGCCCCGGGCGCCGTACCGCTGCGCCCACCCCTCCCAGCTGCGCGAGGTCATCCAGAGCCCGTGGATCAGCACGACCGTGTCGATCCGGCCCGGTGGCGTGGCATCCATCGCGTCCCCCCGTGTCGCGGCGTCTGGCCCGGCGGTTACCCACTGCCGTGCGCGGAAATCCTCCGCTGTCGCCCGGCGGCGGACATGCCGGTGAGCGTGATGACTCAGCGGCATAGTTATGCCTCTGAGTCATCACGCTCGTCGCGGCGCCCGCTCGCGCGGACGTCACGCTCCGTATCGTCCCGGCCGTGCTGCCGGGACGGCCCTCAGGCGGTGGGCGGCGGGGTGGGCAGTTGGTCGACCACCAGCACGCTGCTGCCGGGGCGGACCTCGGCGAGCAGTTCCCGCTGACCGGTGCGGGTCAGCCGGATACAGCCGTTGGTGGTGTTCTCGCCCAGCTCATCGTCGTTGTGCCAGGTGTGCACCCCGATGTGTGCATCGCGCAGCCCGGCCGGCACCGACTCCGGGTCGTCGGGGATCGACCCGAGGGCATAGATGTCCACCCCGCCGTAGACCGTCTCCGGCGGTGGGGTGCGGCCCAGGATGAAGGTCCGCCCGAGCGGAGTGTCCTGCCCCGACTGGCCGAGGCTGACCTCCCAGGAGCGCACCGCCTTGCCGGCCCGGTACCAGGTGAGCCGGTGGACCTTGCGTTCCACCACGATCTGGTCGCGCAGTGGCACGGTGTCGAATCCACCGGGGGGCAACCAGGCGAGCCGCCGGTTGGCCGAGGGCAGCAGGACGGCCGTCCAGCCGACGCGCCGGTCGGCGATCGGCATGGTCAGCTCGACACCGCGGATCGTCGGTTCGAAAAAGGCTCGCGGACGACCACCGGGTGCGTCGTACGCCGCGATCCGCCTGGTCGGGTGTGCGCCCTCGGTCAGCGCCGTGGTGTCCATGGTGGCCGGATCGGCGGGGAACCCTCCGGGCGCGGGCTCGTAGTCCACCACCGGCAGCCCGGCGGGGGCGGGCGCGGCCGAGGGGACCGGCTCCTCGGGGTTCTGCTCGACACTGCTCGGGGTCGGGTCGGTCGCCACGACCCGGTCGTCGGGGGCCGTCGAGTTCGGGGTGAGGGCCTGGCCGACCAGCAGCGCGGTCACCAGCAGCGCGGATACGGCGAGGGCGGCGGCCACCCAGATGCCGCGGCGGCGGTACGGAGACTTTCGGTCAAACGACACCAAACCACTCTATGGTGGCGGATCGTTCGGGGCCCCCGGTTCGGTGATACCGCCGACCGGAGGCCCCGACCGATTCAGACCCGTGCGCCGATGTGGATGGCCACGGCGTCGTGTGCCGGCACGTTGGCCGCGAACCAGCCGCTACCGTCCACCGTGATCACCGGCCCGCTGCACGTGCCGCCCGCGTACGTGCCGTGGATGACGTCGCAGTACCGACCGGCGGGCAGCCCCGTGTAGTAGGAGCGGCCGTTCACCGCGGCATCCTCGTCGTTGACGGTGATGAAGCCCTTGCCGCTGCGGCTGAACGCGATGTGGTTGTTGCCGTTGTCGTACCAGTTGGCGACGCTGGCGCCCTCGGTGGCGTTGCGGAAGCCGACCATGTTGGCGATCACCGGCCAGCGGTGTTCGCACTCCCAGCCGGAGTAGCAGGTGGTGTTGAGCGTCTTGTTGGCGCCGTCCGACGGTGGGCCGGCGTCCCGGTTGCTGAAGGTGTAGCTGGACATGACGGTCGGGGAGCCGTACGGCCAGGCCAGCATGAAGGCGTTCGCCAGCGCGTAGATGCCCCGATCCCGGTAGGTCAGCACCCCGCCGGAGTCGCGCTGGGTGTCGTGGTTGTCGACGAAAACCGAGGCTGGGCCGGTGGCCAGGTGCCCCCAGCCCTCACCGAAGTTGCGCAGGTACGCCAACCGCTCGGAGCGGAACACCCGGGCCAGGTCCTTGCCGTAGCGGAACTCGTGCACGTCGCCGTTGCCGGTGTACTCGGTCGGCTGGACCGGCTCGCCGGCGCCGTAGATGACCTCCTGCACGATGTACGCGGAGCGGGACAGCTTGCCCCTGATCGCGGCGATGTCGGCGGCCGGCATGTGCTTGCTGGCGTCCATCCGGAAGCCGTCGACGCCGAGCGAGAGCAGGTCGTTGAGGTATGCGGCGATCTTCGTACGGACGTAGTCCGACTCGGTCTTCAGGTCCGAGAGGTTGACCAGCTCGCAGTTCTGCACCTCGTACCGGTCGTTGTAGTTGGCGATGTCGTCGCCGCCGTTGCGCCCGCAGTGGTGGAAGTCCTGGGTCTGGTAGATGCTCGGGTAGTCGTAGTGCGAGTAGGACGAGCCGGCCCAGCCGGTGCCGCCGTTGTCCTGACCGGACATGTGGTTGATCACCGCGTCGACGATCACCTTGACCCCGGCCGCGTGGCAGGTGTTCACCATCGACTGGAACTGGGCCCGGGTGCCCTTGCGGGACTCGATCCGATAGCTGACCGGCTGGTACGCCAGCCACCACTGGTTGCCCCGCACGTGCTCCTGCGGGGGCGAGACCTGCACGTAGCCGTAACCCTTCGGGCCGAGGGTGCTCTGGCACTCGCTGGCCACCGAGGGCCAGTTCCACTCGAAGAGTTGGACGATGACCTTCTTGCCGCCGGCCGGGGCGGCGACGGCCGGGGGTGCCGTCACGGTGGTGGGGACGAGCAGGCTGACGACCAGGCCGAGGGCGAGGAGCGCCGAGCCGCGTCGACGTCGGTGCATGGGGACTCCTGACGGGAGCGGGGGTGGTGGTGCGGTGGGGGAGTGCCGGGTTGCCGGAATCTTGCAACCGAGGCTGAAATTTGCTGAAAGGTTACAAGCGTGTTGCAGGGACTGTCAATGCATGGACATTCGTCACTGTCCGGACCGGCGAGCGGGAGTGGATACAACGCACGCTTGCGCCCCTCGGTTCGATTTCGGCCCAGAAATTTCCTCCGGCGGGTGATCCGCGCGCCCCGCCGGTCCGTACTGGATGGGGGAGCAGGGGTCGGCCGGTGGTACGCCGCCGCGAGACGATCGAGGAGCAGATGGCCCGGGCACAGCAGGACAAGAAGGCGGCGACCGTCCGGACCAGCGCCAGCAGTCGGGGGGTGCGCACCCCGTCCCGGTCGGCGAGCGCCCTGCTGATCGCGTCGGTGCTCGCCGCGCTCTGGGCGGCGATCATGCTGACCGGCGTCGGCCAGACGGCGTACGCGTACGGCTTCTTCTTCACCGAGTTCTTCGCCGGGGTGGTCTCCCTGGTGGCGTTGAGCCTCACCGTGATGCTCGGCCTGCTCGCCACCGACCGGCTGGTGCTGCGCATCTCGCACCGGGTGCTGATGCAGTCGGCGCACCGGGCCACCGGCGTGCTGGGCGTGGCCGGGCTCGGCTTCCACGTCCTCACCAAGATCGCCACGGGGCGGGCGGCGGCGACCGACGCGCTGGTGCCGTTCGTCGGCGGCCGAGGGCTCTACGTCGGGCTCGGCACGGTGGCCGCCCTGCTGACGGTCAGCGTGATCTGGACCGGCATCATCCGGGCCCGCTTCGCTGGCGTCGGTCCGAAGTGGCTGTGGCGCACACTGCACTCCACCGCGTACCTGGCCTGGCCGTTCGCCGTGCTGCACGGCCTCAACGCCGGCCGGGCCGCGAGCTCCTGGGTGGTGCTCAGCTACCTCGGCTGCATCCTGCTGGTGGTGCTGGCCCTGCTGGTCCGGTTCTCGGTCACCATCGGTCGGCGCAGCCGCGAGCAGCACCAGGCCGCGGTGCGCAACGCGGCGCTGGCCGGGCGGGCCAGCGAGACGAACAGTGGGCGATCGCTGCTGGCCGGGCTGAGCCGACGCAAGAACGCCGACGCGGACAAGCGTCCCGCCTGGGCGGAGACCACCACCGCCACATGGGCCGCGCCGGCCGGGCGGCGTGACCCCGAACGGTTCACCGTCCCGGTGGTGCCCGAGCCCGGTTCCCTCGTCGAGCCGACCCGTCCGAGCCGACGTCGACGGGAGGAGGAGCCGGCGGCCCGCCGCGACACCGAACGGTCCCCGCGCAGCCGGCGTGCCGAGGAGCCCACGACCAGCCGATCGGCCCGCCGCAGCGTGGCTGAGACCGGCACCCGTCGACGCGACGAGGAGGAGCGGGAGCCGCGGCGGCGCGGCTCCCGCCCCCGGGACGAGGCTGTTCCGTCCGGGCGGCGAGGCGCCGAGGAGCCGGTCGCCGAACGGTCCGGCCGCCGGTCCCGCAGCGAGGACGACGGCAGCCGCTACTCGGCGCTGCCGCAGCCGACGGTCCAGCCCGAGGAGCCGTGGGACAGCCCGCGCCGGTGGCAGGCCGCGGAACCGATCTCGGCCGGCCCGGTCTCCGCCGAGCCGATCTCCAGCAGCCCGATCTCCGCGACGCCGCGCAGTGGCAGCGGCCGGCACAGCGTCGAGGACGACCTGCCGGAGGAGCCGGACTACTGGCGCCCGCCGGCCCGGTACGTGCTGGACGAGGTGCCACCGCCCGTCGACGACACCCCGACCCTGGTCGACCTGGCGTCTCGCCGTGCCAAGCGGGCCGCCGGCGAGGGCCGGTCCGCCAAGCGCCGCAAGGCCAGCGCGGACGCGGTGGACGGGGCGTACTGGGCTGGGCTGCGGGGTGAGGCGAAGTGATGCGGACCGCCGTGCCGCCGGTCGCCTGCGTGGGCGAGCCTCGGCTCACCGCCGGTTTCGCCGAGTACGGCCGGCTCGACCTGGCCGCGCACGAGGAGGTGCACGGCCCGATCGGCCCGATGGAGCCGGCGCAACTGCTCCGGCTCGCCGAGGGCATGCAGCTCAAGGGCAAGGGCGGGGCGGGTTTCCCGTTCGCCCGCAAACTGCGCGCCGTGCTGGAGTCCTGCGAACGGCAGGACCTCGCCGCCGTGGTGGTGGTCAACGCCACCGAGGGCGAGCCGGCCAGCTGGAAGGACAAGGTGCTGCTCACCCGCGCCCCGCACCTGATCCTGGACGGGGCCGCGCTGGCCGCGTACGCGCTGGACGCCGACGAGATCGTGATCGGCGTGGCGGACGACGGGGTCGGCCGGGACTCGCTGATGGAGGCACTTGAGGAACGCCGGATGCCGGTGCAGACCACCATCGTCACTGTGCCGCACCGGTTCATCTCCGGCGAGGGCGGCGCACTGGTCAACGGGATCAACGGGCTGCCGCACATCCCGCCGGGCACCAAGAAGCGCTCCAGCGACTCCGGGGTCAGCGGCCTGCCCACCCTGCTCTCCAACGCCGAGACGTACGCCCAACTCGCCGTCGGCGCCCGACTGGGCCCGTACGAGTACGCGGCGCTCGGCACCGACGACGAGCCGGGCACCGTGCTGCTCACCGTGACCGGCGCGGCGGGCCGACCGGCCGTGGTGGAGTGCACCGCCGGCATGCCGCTGCGCGACGTCCTCGACCTGTGCGAGGTGCCGGACGTCCAGGGCATCCTGATGGGCGGCTACCACGGCAAGTGGATCACCCCGGAGGCGGCGGAGAAGGCCGAGGTGTCCCGCAAGGGCCTGGCCGCGGTCGGCGGCACCCTCGGCGCGGGCATCATCGTCCCGCTCGGTGTCGACACCTGCCCGCTCGGTGAGGCCGCCCAGGTGGTGCGCTACCTGGCCGGCGAGTCCGCCGGCCAGTGCGGACCGTGCAAGATGGGCCTACCGGACCTGGCCCGCGCGGTGGACCTGGCCGTGGCCGGCAGCCAACCGGCCGAGGTGGTGCGGGCCGCCGCTGGCGAGGTGAAGGGCCGGGGTGCGTGCAGCCACCCGGACGGCACCGCCCGGTTCGCCCTCTCCGCGATCGAGGTCTTCGCCGACGACCTGCGGCTGCACAGCACCGGCGATGGCTGTGGCCGACGGGTCAAAGGCGTGATGGGGCTGCCGGGCGCACCCGATGCGAACCCGCAGAAGCTCACCCTCGACTGGTCGCGCTGTGACGGGCACGGCCTCTGCGCGCACGTCGTACCGGACTTCATCCGGCTCGACGCGAACGGATATCCCGCCTTCCCGGCCACCCCCGTGCCGACCTGGTTGCGGGAGGGCGCGCTGAAGGCGGTCAAGGTGTGCCCGGAGCTGGCTCTCCGACTCGCCAAGGCCGAGTAGCGAAGCCTCACGTCCAGCAAGGGTCCCTTCCGGACCGGAAACGGAGAAGCGGATGCGGATCGGCATGGTGTGGACAGGGGCCGGGCAACTGCGCCGTGCCGCCACCGCCGGGGCGCTCGTCGTGGCCCTGTTCGGGACTGCTGCCTGTACCGGCACCGCGCCGGGTGGGCCCACCGCCGCCGGATCGGCCCCGGCCTCGACCGGTGCCCCGCCCACGCCGAGCGGTGCGCCGACCGACGCGGCGACCGGCGGACCACCCGCCGCCCCAGCCCAGGTCCCGGACGTGCTGCGCTTCACCGGGACCACCCTCGGCGGGGCCGCGTTCGACGCGGCGCAGTTCGCCGGCCGGCCCGTGGTGCTGTGGTTCTGGGCGCCGTGGTGCGCCACCTGCGCCAGTCAGGCGTGGACGGTGGCCGAGATCGCGCCCCAGTATCGGGACACCGTGCCGATCGTCGGCGTCGCCGGGCTGGGCGAGCGGAAGGCCATGAAGGAGTTCGTCGCCGAGTTCGACCTCGGCGGCACGCCGCAGATCGAGGACAGCAAGGGCGCGCTCTGGAAGCGGTTCAAGGTGACCGAACAGAGCATCTTCGTGATCATCGATCGGGGCGGCAAGGTGGTCCACCAGGGCTTCCTGGACGGCGAGGCGCTCACCGCCCGGGTCGCCGCCCTGGCCGGGGCGTGACCGCCGCCCTGCTGCTCGCGCTGACCGCCGGCATGCTCGGCGCGGTCAACCCGTGCGGCTTCGCGTTGCTGCCCGCGTACCTCTCGCTGTTGGTCGCCGGGGCGTCCGACGTCCGCGGCGCGGTCGGCCGCGCGCTCACCGCGGCGGCCGGGCTGACCCTGGGGTACGTGGTGGTCTTCGGCGCGTTCGGCCTGGCGCTCGCGCCGCTGGCCGGCTGGCTGCGGCCCCGGCTGCCGTGGCTGACCGTGGCGCTCGGCGTGCTGCTGGTGGTGGCCGGCTGCTGGCTGCTCGCCGGCCGGCGGCTGCCCGCCCCCGGCTGGTCCGCCCGGGCGCCCCGGCTCACGCGTTCCTGGCCGTCGATGGCGCTGTTCGGCGCGGCGTACGCGCTGGCGTCGCTCGGTTGCGCCATCGCACCGTTCCTGGCCATCGTGGTGACCAGCCTCCAGGCCGGCTCGACCGGTCAGGGGTTGGCGCTGTTCGGCGCGTACGCCCTCGGGATGGGTCTGGTGGTCGCGGTCGCCGCGCTCGGCGTGGCGCTGCTGCGCGACGGGCTGGTGGCCCGGCTGCGCGTCGCCGGCGCGCTGGTGCCCCGCCTCAGTGGCCTGGTGTTGCTGCTCGCCGGCGGTTACGTCGCCTGGTACGGCTGGTACGAGCTACGGCTCGCAGCAGGCCGCCGCGACGCCCTGAGCGACCCGGTCATCCAGGCGGCGTCCCGGCTGCAACACACCCTCGCCGACACCCTCGACGCGATCGGCCCCACGCCGCTGCTGGCCGCCCTGGCAACCCTCCTACTAGCAGCACCCCTAACCCGCCCCCGCCCCCGCCCCCGCCCCCGCCCCCGCGATCTTGCAGTCGCTGTCCCGGTAAAAGCCGCGGAGCACTCCATATCGGAGACCGAAACTGCAAGATCGGCGAGAGGTGTGGGGGGTTAGCGCGGGGTGGGGGTCAGGCGGTCGGTGCCTAGACGGTCTTGGAGGACCTTGGGGATCAGGACACTGCCGTCTGACTGCTGGTATTGCTCCAGGATGGCCGGGAAGAGCCGGCTGGTGGCCAGCGCCGAGCCGTTGAGGGTGTGCACGAAGCGCGTCTGCTTGCCGCCCGGCTCGCGGTAGCGGATGGCCGCCCGACGGGCCTGGTAGTCGCCGGCCCAGGAGACCGACGACACCTCCTTGTACTTGCCGGTGCTCGGCATCCACACCTCGATGTCGAGGGTCTTCTTCATCGAGGCGCTGGCGTCACCGGCCGAGAGCAGGGTGCGCTGGTAGTGCAGGCCCAGCCCTTCGACCAGGCTCTCGGCGTGGGCGAGCATCTCGTCCAGTGCCGCGTCGGCCTGCTCCGGCAGAGTGAACTGGAAGATCTCCACCTTGTTGAACTGGTGCCCCCGCACCGTGCCGCGCTCGTCCGAGTGCGACCCGGCCGACTCCCGCCGGTAGCACGGGGTGTACGCGAAAGCCTTCAGCGGCAGCTTCGGGGTCTCCAGGATCTCGTCCTGGTACGCGCCGAGGATCGCCGTCTCCGACGTGGGAAGCAGGAACTGCCCGCGCGGGGCGGACTCCCGGTCCAGGTGGTAGACGTCGTCGTAGAACTTGGGGAACTGACCGGCGGCGAAGCCGGCCGAGTCGAGCAGCAGGTGTGGCGGGAGCAAAAACTCGTACCCGGCCTTGATGTGCTGGTCGATGAAGTAGTTGAGCAGCGCCCACTCGAGCCGGGCACCGACGCCCGTGTAGATCCAGAAACCGGACCCACCGAGCTTGACCCCGCGCTCGTAGTCGACCAGGCCCAGCGCGCGGCTCAGCTCCACGTGATCGCGGACCTTCTCAATCACCGGAGGCTCGCCGAAGGTCTTCACCACCCGGTTGGCTTCCTTGCCGCCGGCCACGACGTCGTCGGCAGGCAGGTTGGGCAGCTCACTCATCGCCGTGCGCAGCCGCGCCTGCACCTCGTCCGACTGGGACTCCAGCTCGGCGAGCTGCTTACGCTCGGCCTCCGGTGCGGCGACCTGCGGCTCCTCGCCGGCGCGCTTCGCCTGCGCGTACGCCCGAGCCTCCGCCTTGCGGCGCTGCCGCTCGGCGTCGATCTCCGTAATCAGGGTGCGGCGTTCCTGGTCGAGCCGCTGGATCTCGTCCAGGGCCCGGGTGACCTCGGCGGGATCCAGACGCTTCGCCAGCGCGGTCGCCACCGCCTCGCGATCTTTCCGGATCAACTCCATGTCGAGCATGCTGCTCCGTACGCCTCCGTCCGGGGTCAGGTGGACCATCAGATGCTACCGTCGCGGCCTTGTTGGCCCGGGACGGGGAGCGGCGGCCCCGGTTCAGAGCCGGATCGGCATCAGCACGGAGTAGGTGTCGGCGTCGTCCGTGCGGCGTACGGCCAGCGGGGCGATCGGCCCGTCCAGCTCCAGCACCAGCTGAGGCGCGCCGGCCGCGTTCAGCGCGTCCAGCAGGTAGCCGCCGTCCACCCCGACCCGCAGCGCGTCGGTGGTCAGGTCGGCGGCGGGGAGCAGGCACAGGCCGCCCTGGTCGTCGAGGCCGAGCACGGTGACCGCCAGCGGCTTGCCGCCGTGGTCGCGGGACACCGTGGGGGCCGCCGGGTCGGCCAGCGCGGCGCTCAGCGCGGCCACGTCCACCGGGATCCGGCGAGCTGTCGGCCGGTCACCGACGGCCTCGCGCAGCAGCCGGCGGTAGTCCGGGAAGTCGGACGGCAGGGCGGTGCCGGTCAGCGTCCGGCCGGCCACCAGCACCCGCAGGTCCGCGCCCGCGACGGTCAGCCGCACCGGCCGGGTGTCGGCGGCGTCGAGCAGTGTCCGGAGCTGGTCGATGAGGGCCACGGGAACGAACACCCGCACCGGCGGACCGTCGACGTCCGCCCCGGCCCGAGCCAGCGCGAGTCGGTGCCGGTCGGTGGCGACGAGCCGGACGCCGTCCGGTTCCACGTCCAGCAGCACACCGGAGAGCATCGGCAGCTCCGGGTCGGCGCCGACGGCGAAGCGCACCGCGTCGAGCGCGGCGGCCAGGCCGGCGGGGGAGAGCAGCAGCGTGGTGGTGGCGGGCTGGGCCGGGTCCACCAGGGCCCGGAGCCGGGCGACCTCGCGGCGGGCGTCGGTGAGCCCGTCGGCCAGCCGGCGCAGGTGCGTGTCGAGCAGCAGGTGCACCGCGGCCGGCTCGGCGCGTACCGCAGCGGCGATCTCCGGCACCGGCATGCCGATCCGGCGCAGCCCGGCCACCAACCGGGCCGGGGTGATCTGCTCCTCGGTGTACCAGCGGTAACCGGTCACCGGGTCGACCAGGGCGGGCTCCAGCACCCCCGCCGAGTCGTAGAAGCGCAGTGCGCTGACGGTCAGGCCGCTGGCCCGGGCCAGCTCGCCGATGCTGTGCAGGTCACTCACGTCGGGCATCCTGCCCCCTCGACCCGGTCGAGGGTCAAGCCGAGTGCTCCAGCACCCGGAAGGTGAGGCCGGCCCGGACGAGCCGGTCGAGCAGCGCGTCACCCATCGCGGCGACCGGCGTGAGCTGGCCGGCGGTCGGCGGCAGATCGTCGAGCGCCAGGCAGAGCGCCGACTCGGCGAGCATCTTCGCCGTCTCGTCGTAGCCGGGGTCGCCTCCGGCGACCTCGGTGACCACCCGCCGCCCGCCGCCGG
This sequence comes from Micromonospora sp. NBC_01638, assembly GCF_045209745.1. NCBI lineage: Bacteria > Bacillati > Actinomycetota > Actinomycetes > Micromonosporales > Micromonosporaceae > Micromonospora > Micromonospora sp. NBC_01638. The sequence goes on along the minus strand of NZ_CP109273.1, from coordinate 734,061 downwards.
TGCCGACGAACCGGACCCGGAACCAGGACGCCGCCCGCTGCTGCGCGGTGGGCCCCTGCCCGGAGGCGAGCCGGCCGAGCAGCCAGCGTCGGCTCGGCGGCAGCTTCACCAGCCCGATCAGCACGCCGAGCCCGGCCGCGCCGGCCAGCACGGTGGACAGCCGCTTCACCGCGGCGAAGTGCCGGTAGCGGAAGTCCGGGCCGTACTCCGGACGGGCCGCCGCCGAGCGGCGGACCACCTGCGGGTCGATGGTCGGCAGCGGCACGGCCCAGCTGCCCAGCTCGGCCGAGTGGGCCAGCCGGCCGGGCACCGCCCGGACCCGCCGGTCGGTGGGGCGCGGCTCGACCGCCCGGCGGTCCCGGGCGGCCTGGCTGGCCTGCCCGGTCCGGGAGAACGCGGTGAGCGCGGAATGGTAGGTGCCGGCGGAGAACCGGCCACCGGCGCGCACATAACCGTCCACGGTGATCGGAACGTCGGCGGGCAGCTGCTTGACGGTGAACCAGGCGCCCAGGTCGTGCGGGATGGCGTCGAACCCGCAGGCGTGCACCAACCGAGCGCCGGTGCGGGTCGCCTCGGCGTGGTGGCGCACGTACATCAGGTCGACGAACTCCGACTCGCCGGTGATGTCCAGGTAGTCGGTGCCGGCCCGGGCGCAGGCCGCGACCAGTGGTTCCCCGTGGTGGACGTACGGCCCGACCGTGCTGGCCACCACCCGGGCGCTGTCCGCCACCGCGCGCAGCGACCCGGGGTCGGTCACGTCGGCGGTGAGCAGCGGCAGATCGGCCAACGTCGGGTCGATCGCGGCGAGCCGACCCCGTACGGCGGCGAGGCGGTCCGGGTTGCGCCCGGCCAGCGCCCAGCGCAGCCCGGCTGGCGCGTGTCGGGCCAGGTATTCAGCGGTCAGACCGCCGGTGAACCCGGTCGCCCCGAACAGCACCACGTCGTACGTTCGTTCCACGGCCATCCCCGGATTCTGTCATTTACCGCCGACGATGAGGTGGTCAGGAGTCGGGCGTCATGGCGTGAACACGACCCGTACGCAGCCGTCGGCCCGGTCCCGGAACAGCGCGTACCCCTGGGGGCCGTGCTCCAACGGCAGTCGGTGGGTGGCCAGGTGTTCGGTGCGCAGCTCGTCGCGGGCCATCCGGTCCAGCAGCATCGGCACGTCCCGCAGGTCCGGCCGACGGGCCCCGCGCAGCGTGAGTCGTCTGTCGGTCACCGCGCCCAGCGGGAACGCGTCGACGAACCCGTCCGTCCCGCCGAGCATCACCACCACACCGCTCTTGCGGCAGGCGTGCACGGCCTCACGTCCCGCGTCCGGTCGGTCGGCGGTGTGGCCACCGAACCGCTCGTGCCTCGACCGGGCCGGCGGCGTGCCAACCGCCACCACACACACGTCCGGTCCGCGCCCACCGCTGCGGTCGCGCAACTCGGCCGCGACGTCGGTACGGCGGTAGTCGATCGGCTCCGCGCCGGAGTGCCGCTCGGCCATCCGTAACCGCTCCTCGTGCCGGTCCACCACCAGCACCCGAGCGGCGCCGCGCAGCACCGCCGCCCGAGCGGTCAACTGGCCCACCGCCCCGGCGCCCCAGATCGCCACCACGTCACCGGGACGCACCGCGCCCAACTCGACCGCCAGCCAACCGGTCGGTGCCGCGTCGGCGGCGAACAGCGCCCGGTCGTCGTCGACCGCGTCCGGCACCTGGAACGCGCCCACGTCGGCGTACGGCACCCGCACATACTCGGCGTGACCGCCCGCGAAGCCGCCCGCCGCACGGGGTCGGCCGAAGCACCCGGCGTCCGGGCGGCCCCGGTCGGGGTCGGCGCTCGCCGGGTCGGCGCTGCCGTTGTCGCAGCAGGAGTGCAGGCCCTGGCGGCAGTACCAGCAGCCACCGCAGGCGACACTCGCGCCGACGACCACACGGTCACCGGGGCGGTGCCGACGGACCGCGGGGCCGACCTCGACCACCTCACCCAGGAACTCGGCGCCGAGCACGTCGCCGTCGCGCAGCAGCGGATCCTGGCCGGCCAGCAGCGGCAGATCCCCGCCGCAGGTGGCGCTGCGCCGCACCCGGACGATGACGTCACGCTCGTTGCGCAGCTCCGGGTCGGGCACCTCGCGTACCGCCAGCTCGCCGGCAGCCACCCAGCACAGCGCCCTCACCCGCGGGCCTCGGGGCGGTCCAGCGCGGACCGGTCCGCGCGCAGCACCTCGCCGGCCTCCATCCGCTGCTTGATCTGACGCAGCGTCCGGCGGACCAGCAGACCCGGGTCGTCGCCGACCAGGTGCGCGGCGAGCCCGGCGGGCGGGGTGGCGCCGGTCAGCGGTCGGGCGGCCAGCTCGGTGCCCCGGTCGCCGGGCGCCGGCCGCACCCGCACCTCGACCGCGCCGTCCAGGCGGCGCAGCGGTTCGGGCCAGCGGCCATCGGGAAGCACCTGCTCCGGCGGCCGGTCGACCGTCACCACCTCCCAGCGGGCCGGCGCGGCAGCGTCGCCGTCCGCGCCGGTCCGGTCGCGCCATCGGGGTACGCGCAGCAACCGCGCCGCCCCGCTCAGCGCCGCGCCGCCGAGGGCGGGTCCCGCCCGCGCCAGCCGTCCCATCGGTCCCACCCGTCCTCCTCCGGTTCACGTCCCCCGATCGTCGGTCGCGGCCGGGTGAAGCGTGCTCGCCCGGAAGGGGTGAACCGGCCCGCGTCGGGTAACCGCTCGCCGACGGGGGGCGCAACGCGTGGTGGGGGTGGGGCTGGGTGCCAGAACAGCAGAATCGCGTACGAGTCGACACGGCACCGGGACGCCCTGCGGAGCCACCGCTGCTGGCGTCCCGGCTGACGCCGGCTGTGCCGCCGGAGCCGGTGGTGGCCCGCCCTCGACTGCTGCGCCGGTTGGACGAGGGCAGCGCGGGACCGGTCACCCTGGTCACCGCCCCCGCTGGCTGGGGCAAGACCACGTTGCTCGCCTCATGGGTGCGGTTGGGCGGCGGCGCGGCTGACGCCGAGCCGGGCGCGGTCGTGCCCGACTCCGGCCAACTGTCCGTTGCGGCCGCGGCCGGCCCGGTCTCGGCGTGGGTGTCCGTCGAGGTCGGCGACGACGGGAACCGGCTCTGGGCACACCTCGCGGCGGCGGTGCGCTCGGCGACCGGGTTGGCGGAGGACGGCCCGGTGCCCGACCGGGCTCCCCGCACTGACCAGACGGAGCTGCTGGCCGCCACGCTCGCCGCCGCGGACCGGCCGGTGCTGCTGGTCCTGGACGACCTGCACCGGGTCGCCGACCCGGCAGCACTGACCGGCCTGGAGTTCCTGCTGCGGCATGCCGAGCAGCGGCTACACCTGGTGATCGGGGCACGGGCCGGGCTGCACCTGCCCCTGCACCGACTCCGCCTCGCCGGTGAGCTGACCGAGATCGGCCCGGACGAGCTGGCGTTCACCGACGACGAGGTGGCCGACCTGCTCACCGCGCACGGCGCCGCGCTGCCGGCGGCCGCCGTGCACCGGCTGCGAGGTCGGACCGGAGGCTGGCCGGCCCCGCTGCGCATCGCCGCGCTGGCGGTGCGCGCGCAGCCCGACCCGGAGCGCTGGGTGGGGCAGTTCGGTGGTGACCAACCGGAGGTCGCCGGATACCTGCACGAGGAGGTGCTTGCGACGCTCGACCCGGCCGTGGAGGAGTTGCTGCGCCGTACCGCCGTCGTCGAGACCGTCTGCGCTGACCTGGCCGAGGCGCTGACCGGCCGTGCCGACGCCGGGCAGCTGCTGGCCGACCTGACCGGGACCGGTGGTCTGCTGCACCGGGAAGACACCCGCCCGCCCTGGTACCGCTGCGAGGCACTGCTCGCCGACCTGCTCCGCGCCGACCTGGCCCGGCTGCCCAACGACGAACTGCGCGAGCTGCACGTACGGGCCGCCCACTGGTTCGCGGGCAACGGCCGGCCAGCCGACGGTCTGCGGCACGCGCTGGCCGCCGGCCGATGGGACCTGGCGGGCGACCTGTTCGTCGCGCACTGGCCGGAGCTGACCCGCTACGACCGCGAGCCGGTGCACGCCCCGGCGCCCATGGCCCCGCCGGCGGAGATGATCCGCGCCGACCCGGAGGTGGCGTTGGCCTGCGCCGCCGAGCGCGCGTACGTCGGCGACCTTCCGGCCGCCACCGGTCACCTGCGCGCCGCTGCCGAGCACGCCGCGGGCCTGCCGGTGCCGCGCCGGGACCGCTTCCTGCGGTTGGTCACCGCGCTGGAGTTGACCGTGGCCCGGCTCGCCGACGACCCGGCGGAGGTCCGGGCCGCCGCCGCCCGACTGCTGCGGACCCGTCCGGCGGACGCCACACCGACCCGAGTGCCCGACTTCGCGCCGACCGGGGCGACGAGTTCCGCCCCGACGGCCGGTGGAGGCGGCGCGGCCGATGACGCGGACCTGCGGGCGTTCACCGGCACCGCTCTGGGGCTGGTCGAATTGGCCGACGGCGCGCTGCCGGTCGCCCGGTTCGTTCGGGCCCGGGCGGCGGCTCGGGAGGCCGGCCGACCCCGTACCGAGCTGGTCAGCGCCAGCCGCGCCGCGCTGCTGCTCGCCGTGCGCGGTGAGCTGCGGGCGGCCGAGCAGGCGGCCCGGGGCGCGCTGGGCATGCCGGCCTGCCGGGGCTGGTCCTGTCGGCTCGACTGCGCCTACGCGTACCTGGCGTTGGCCCTGGTGGCGCTGCTGCGCGACCAGCCCGAGGAGGCGGCGGCGAACCTCGCCCTCGCCGGTCCGGCGCTCGACGGCGGCAACGACGACACGATCGGCGACGGGTGGCTGTCTGCTCCCGGCGAACCGGTGGCGGCGGCGGTCGCCGCCCTGTGCCGGGCGCAGTTGCACCGCGACGCCGGCGACCCGGCGGGCGGCCAACGGCTGCTCGTCCGAGCCCGGGAGGCGTTGGCCGACCGGCCGTCCGCCGCCGAGCTGGCCGGCCTGCTGCGGGCCGCCGAGGCCGAACTGCGTGCGGAGCGAGGCGACCTGGACACCGCCCGCGACCTGCTGACCTCAACCGCCGCCGGTGGCACCGACCCGGTGCTCGCGGTGACGTTGGCGAAGGTGGAGCTGCTCGCGGGCGACGCCGCTGCCGCTGGGCGGACCCTGCCGGCCTGGCAGGCGCCAGCGGCCACGGCCTGGCCCCTTCCGGTACGCCTCGACGCGGGCCTGCTGGACGCGGTGCTGGCCGAGCAGGCAGGGGATGGGCGTCGGGCGGGACGGATCCTGGAGCAGGTGCTGGATCTGGCCGGCCCGCAGGGCTGCCGGCGGGTCTTCACCCGCGCCGAACCGCCGGTCCGGGACCTGCTGGCCGGGCACCTCGACGCCGGCACCGCGCACTTCGCGCTGGTCAGTGATCTGGTGCGGAAGTCCGGGCAGCGCACCGCCCGCCCGGCCGCCGAGCCGAGAAGCACCCTTGACGAGCCGCTCACCGAGCGGGAGCTGACCATCCTGCGCTACCTGCAGAGCATCCTGTCCAACGTGGAGATCGCCAGTGAGCTGTCTCTCTCGGTCAACACGGTGAAGACCCACGTCCGCAACATCTACCGCAAACTCGACGCCACCCGCCGGCGCGAGGCGGTCCGGCGGGCGCGCGAGTTGCGGCTGATCTGAGCGGGATGGCAGTCAGGCGTCGGTCGCGGCGTCCGCGGCAACCAGCAGGTCCGGCAGGTCGTACCCGCCCTCGTGCCGGACGCCGTTGACGAACAGGGTGGGGGTGGCGTTCACCCCGCTGCGGATTCCACCCACGAAGTCGCGACGCACCCGGTCCGCGTGGGCATGGCTCTCCACCTCGGCGTTCAACTCCTCCGGCGGCAGCCCGACCTGCTCGACACCGAGCGACAGATGCACCGGGTCGAGCTGGTCCTGGTGCTCGTAGAGCCAGTCGTGCATCTCCCAGAACCGGCCCTGGACCGCGGCGGCCTCGGCCGTCTCGGCGGCGCGTTCGGCGTACGGGTGCAGGTTGGCGATCGGAAAGTAGCGGTAGACCAGTCGTACGGTGTCGGCCCTCTGCCGCAGCAGCTCGTGCAGGTTCGCGTACGCGGCGCCGCAGAACTGGCACTGGAAGTCGCCGTACTCGACGATGGTCACCGACGCGTCGGCCGGCCCCCGGATGTGGTCCTCGGTGGTCACCGGGTCCCGAAGTCGGGCGGTGACCTGCAGTGGCGTGGTCATCCGGTCGTCACCTTCCGATCGGCGGCGAGTTGGTCCAGCGCGTCGAAGACGCCGTCGGCACCCGGGTTGACCTCAGGCGGGGAGTCTGGTCCCCGTCCGGGTTGGCGGGCAGGGTGAAACCGGGCGCGGGGCACCCCGGTTGGATCAGCCCGTTCGGATCACTCATGCCTCCAGCCTGCGCCCGGGGTGGGTGAGGTCGGTTCACCCACCCCGGGTGGTTCCGCGCTCGCTCAGCGCAGCGCCGGGGCGACCGCGATGTGGTTCTGCACCTCCCGGATGCCCGGCGCGGACCAGACCACCTGCTCCACCTCGGCCCGCTCGGGCATCGAGTGCACCAACCCGGCGAGCACCGCGGTGTCGCCGTGCACCCGGACGCTGATCCGTTCCGCGTCGGTCGCCCCGGCTCGGGCGAGGGCGTCGACGATCCGATCAGCCAGGTTCCGGCCGTCCGGCGCGGCGGCCGGTCGAACGGTGATGCCGTTGCTCACCCCGCGTACGCCGGTCAGCCGGCCGACCGCCCGTTCGGCGGCCCGGCGCTGGTATTCCCACTCGACGTCTCCGTGCAGCGTCACCCAGGCGGCTGAGACGGTGACCTGAAGCTTCTCGATGGGCACGAACGCGTCCCATTCCAGCGCGTGGCTGGCCGCGGCGGCCAGGTCGGGGTCGGCGCGCTCAGCACCGTTCGCCAACTGCACCGCGAGGTCGTTGGCGACCGCCCGGACCCAGGCGACCCGGTGCGCGGCCCGCTCGGCGGCCCACTTCTTGGCGTAGCTGTCCACCCGGCCGGTCAGCGTGACGACACCCTCGGCGACGGTCACGCCGATCTCGTGCGGCTGCACCCGCGGTTCCCAGGTCAGCTCGTCGAGTACGGCGGACTGGATGTCCTGGTCGGTGCGGCTGATCTCCGCGATGGCCATCTGCCCCTCCTCCGGTGCGTCGGTGGCGGACCGGGTGGCGGCTGCGGCCGGAGGTCCGCCGGGGTCCGATCCTGCCGCCGCCCGGGGTGAGCCGTCCTCGCCCAGAACGGGTGACGGCACGGCCGGGCCTGGGCGGCTCTGGCGGGAAACGCGGATGAACATGAATGCGATGGGAGCGCTTCCATGGAGGGCGGGGATCGGTTACCGTAAACGCGTTCCTCAATCGCGGGAGCCGTCGCGTCGGGTGGTGGGAGCCAGGGCAGCTCCGTCCGTCCCCGTCGTCGTGCCCGTCCCCCGGGCCACGGCGGCACCACCGGGTCGACCCCGTCCCCCGGGGCTCACCCATCACCTGCGCGAGTCGCTGACCGGCTGATCCGCGCCTTAGCGGTGGTGCCCCGGATCGCTACCCGAACACCGGCCCGCCGGGCTGCCTGAGGGGTCCGACACCTGGCGGGCCGGCCCACCCCACCGCGCGTGCGCCCGCCTACGCGCCAGAAGGCCCCGCCTGACCGGGGTCGGGCGGGGCCTTTGTGTCGCTGGTGGGAGCGGTCGTTCAGACCGCGGGGGAGCTGGGGCGGTCGACGTCGACGAACTCCACGTCGTCGACGGCGCGGTCGTCCCGGCTGCCAGCGGCCCGTGCGGCGGAACCGACGGCCCAGCCGACCGCCGCGCCGACGAGCGCGGCGCCGATCAGCAGCGTCCAGGGCAGGGCCGGCTGGCGGCCGGCGAGCGCTTCGAAGGCCAGCGAGGCGCGGCGTCGCGCCTCGTCGGCGGCGGAACCCATCAGGTCACCCGCCCCGTCGGCGAGGTCAGTGCTGTTGCGACGGGCCGAGCGGGCGGTGTCCCGCACACTGTCTCCGGCGGAGCTGACAGCGGACGTCAGGTGCTCCCACGCCTGGTCCGCGATCCGCTCCGGCTTGCTGCGGCGGTCCAGCAGGTTGGTTCCGAACATCGTGGTTACCTCCTCGGGTGCCGAAGCCGCCGGCCACTTCGGACTTCGGCGTCTGTTCAGCGCGTCACGGTTCGCCTACCCCGCAGTGCCCAGAGCCGCCCGGGCGCAAACACAGCCCGGGTGGCTCGCCGGGAACTCAGCGCACCATCACCACGGCGGTACCCCAGGCAAAGTCGTCGTCGTCGAGGCCAGGTCTCTGACGCAGGCCCTGGGTGTCCTCGGTAACCGTGGTTTTGGACGGGGCCGGGTGCGCGCGGGGCGACACGCCGGTGGCGCACGGGGGCGGCGTACGTCGCGGGTCGGTTGTCGGGCGGGCCGGGTCCGGACCGCTACCCTGGTCCGGCGGCGTGTCGGTCACGACCGATCGTCGAAGGGTCAGACAACGAAAAGTATCGAGTAATCAGATGCTGAAAAGTGCGGATATGGGCGGCTTTGTCGGTCCGGATCCGCGAATTGCTCATCCTGAGGGGTGGCGACCGAGGCCGTCGGAGGAATACTCTCGGTCGCGGCCCGCGTACTGATGAGGCGCCCGGGGGACGGGCGGGTGGAGGTGCTCGCGTGAGCCTGTCGATCGTGAAGTCGGTTCTGTCCGGTGGTGTCATGGAGATCGCCCCGCGGGGTGAGATCGACGTCGACACAGCGTACGAGGTGCGCGAGGCGATCGCGGAGGTGCTGGCCAAAGGCCGTCCGCTCCGCATCGAGCTGAACATGAGGCTGGTCACCTTCATCGACTCCGTCGGCATCAGCGCCATGGTTGCCGGCTTCCAGACGGCCGAGGTCAGCGACGTCAAGCTGGTGGTCACCGAGCCGAGCCGGTTCGTGCACCGGCAGCTCTGGGTGACCGGCCTGCTCGGTCTGTTCGGTGCCCCGGAGCCCTACTTCGCCGGTGCCGCCACTCCCGAGGTGTTGCCCGGCGCCTGAGCGCCCGCCGGCTCCTGGGGTCATCTCTCCGAACCGGGTTCGTCCGGACGGCTGCCGTCGGGCGTTGCCAGCCAGACATCGGTACGGGACGATCGTGCGACCATCGACGGCGGGAGACGGTGTGCTCAGCAGCGATACCTTCAGCTACACCGTCCAGGCCCGGTGCTCAACGGCCGAGGCGGCGGCGATGCTCAGTGACCTGACCCGGCAGGGTGAGCTGCACCCCCTGATCGTCCGGGTCCGCCGACTCCCGCCACGACCCGGCGCCCAGGCCAGCTACACGATCAACGACCGGTTGGTGGCCGGCCCACTGCGCTTCCGGACCACCTACCACGCGGACGTTCTGATCAGCGAGGACGACGAGATCGTCATGGTGGCCCGCCAGTGGCCGGCCACCACGGTGCGCAACCACACCCGACTGCGCCCCGAGCCGGACGGCCTGGTCCGAATCGACGTCGAGATCACCCTGACCGCGCCGACCCCGCTGTTCCGGTACGCGTTCCGCCAGGCCCGGGCGGCTCACCTCGCCCTGGCCACCCGGATCGGCGCGGCCCTCGACCCCTCCGGCGACCCCCCGCCCCCTGCCTGACCCGCCCCGCACCCACCTCCCGCACCCCGCACCCCACGTCATGATCGTGCTCGATCGTGGATGTAGTGGCCTGTGGGCGCCAGGAGGCCACTACATCCTGGTTGCAGCGCGAGCACGGTTCGCGAGGGCGGGTCGCGCGGCGGGACGCCGGCCCCAGGGCTTGTACGTGGACAGCACCGTCGCGATGATCATCAGGCTGGTCGACACCGCGGGTGCGATCACCAGGTCGGCGCGATCCCGAGCGGGCAGCGCGGCCCCCAACGCACCGCCGTGCCGCAGATTCGGGGTGAACAGGAACAGCACCAGCCCGACCAGCACCGTGGTGAGCACCAGCTTGACCAGCACCCAGTGGTAGCGCACCAGGCCCCACGGGGTGAGCAGCGCGCTGGCGACACCGATCAGCCAGACCAGCACGCTCAGCGGCGCGAACAGCATGGTGCCGACCAGTGCCGCGACCGGGTAGACCACCGCCGGGTCGGCACCACGCTGCACGGCGATGCCGAGGGTGAGCAGCACCAGGTCGGCACCGAGCCAGCCGAGCGAGGTGACCAGGTGCAGGGTGAGCAGCCCCTTGCGGGCCGTGGGTGGGATCCGACGCATACCGCGATGCTTCCCGCCGACCCCGGCCGGGTCGTCCGACGACAGGCGACATCAGGGGTACGCCCCGCGACGTAGCCGGCCTTGCCCTGACGAAATGCCGGTGAGTCATCCTGACGACTCACCGGCATCACACCAGTGGTCAGTAAACCGACAGGTGCACGTGGTTGGTGTGGTCGGTGGACGGGGTGCCGCCCGCCCCGCTGTACGACTTCCACCCGCTGCTGGGCAGCCAGATCTGCCGGTACCAGATCACGTACAGCACAGCGAGCCGGTCGGCGTTGCGGATGAAGTACGCGGCCAGGTTGTTGCCGTACGTCTTGTCGCCGCCGGTGGCGTTCCCGCCGAAGCCGTCCTTCTGCGCCGCGAAGTCGCAGGCCCGGCCCTTCGGGTGTTCGCCGGAGCCGCTGGGGCGGTGGCAGGAGACGTACCGGGTGAACCCGGCGGCCTTGGCCTGGTTGAGCGCGTGCAGGGTACGCGGGGTGATGCAGCCGCTGGCCGGCGTGGGGTCGTTGATGCTGCACGACTCGGACGGCCAGGAGCCGTCGGAGTTGCGCGGGGCCGCCGTCGCGTTGGCGGCGGAGGTGCCCCGGTTGGAGTCGGTGTCGGCGGTGGTCTGTGGCTTGGGTGTGGTGGCCACGGTCAGTGCCCGCTCGGCCTGCTCCTTGCGCTTGGCCATCACCGCGACCTGCTTGCGCTGTTCGTTGATCTCGCCGTCCAGGGCGGCCCGGGTGCGGTTGGACTGGTCCTTCGTGGCGAGCAGATCACGCAGCACCCGGTCCTCGTTGGCGGCCACTGCGTCCAAGGCGGCGGCCCGGTCCATGAAGCCCTCCGGGGTGTTGCTGTTGAGTAGCGCCGACATCGCGCCGAGCCGGCCGGTGCGGTACGCCACGCCGGCGATCTCGCCCACCTTGCCGTTGCGCTGGGCGAGCTCGACGTCGATGGTCTTCAGTCGGGTGGCGAGCTGCTGCTGCCGCTGCACGGAGGTGTCCAGGGCGCGCTTCGCGTCCAGGTAGCCCTTGCTGGCCGCATCGAGTTGGGCGCGTAGCGCCGGGGTGCCGCCCTCTTCGTCCGAGTCGGGTGCGGCGGCGGCCCGCAGGCCGGTCGGGGGAGCGGCCGAGGCGGCGCCGGCCGGGAGCGCGACGCCGAGGGCGAACATCGCGACGATCAGGGCCGCCAGTCGGGCGGTCGGTGGTCGTGTTGGTGCCACTGCGCATGTCCTTCCGTTAGCCGCCGACCGGGTTAGCTGACGGGTTCGGGACGGAAGATCCCTACCGCTGACGCGGATGCACCCCAGGAACATGGTTCCCCGGTTCGCCCTCTCGAGCGATTAGGCGGCGACCGCCACCGGCGCCGGGAGGCGCCGCCTGGTGGAGGCCGGGACCGAGCCTACCGTTGCCGGTGGGGCCGCTGCAGTCAATGTGACGGACGGTGCGTGCGTCGTGACGATGAATTACTGCTACCACTCGATCGAGCCGCAGGCTCCGGAGGCGGCGCCGGGCTCGATCTGCAACGTCGCGTGCTCGATCCGGAAGTCGTCGTGCAGGGCCGTACGCGCGGCGGTGAGCACCGCGCCGACCTCCGCGCCGGGCGCCATGGTCAGGTGTGCGGAGGCCACGTCCATGCCCGAGGTGAGCGTCCACACGTGCAGGTCGTGCACCTCGACCACACCGGGGACTGCGGCCAACCGGTCGTGCACGGCGGTCACCTGAAGATGCTCCGGTGCGGCCTGCACCAGGATGCGGACGGCGGCACGTGCCAGCCGCCAGGTACGCGGCAGGATGAACACGCCGATGGCGACCGCGACAAGTGGGTCGGCCCACCACCAGTCGGTGACGGTGATGAGCAGCGCCGCGCCGATGACGCCGAGCGAGCCGAGCAGGTCGCCGAGGACCTCCAGGTAGGCGCCCTGGAGGTTGATGCTCTCCCGGGCGCCGGTGCGGAGCAGGGCGAAGGCGACGACGTTCGCGAGCAGGCCGAGCACGGCCACCGCGAGCATCGGGCCGGCGATGACCTCGTGCGGGTCGCCGAAGCGGCGGATCGCCTCGATCACCACGTAGATCGCGACGCCGGAGAGCAGGACGGCGTTGGCCAGCGCGGCGAGCACCTCGAGTCGGTAGAGCCCGAAGGTGCGCTGCGGGTCGGTGGTGGCCCGCCGGGTCGCGGTGATCGCGGCGAGCGCCATCCCGATGCCGAGCACGTCGGTGAACATGTGCCCGGCGTCGGAGAGCAGGGCGAGTGAGCCGGTGTGCAGCGCGGCGACCGCCTCGACCACCATCAGGGCGGCGAGCAGCCCGAAAGCCGCCCAGAGTCGGCCCCGGTGCTGGTGTGCGGCATTGGCGACCGACGCATGGTGGTGGTCATGACCTGCGCCCACGAGGTTCACCTTCCGCTGCCAGTCGGGACACGGTCAAATGTATGTTCACATCGCTATGTGTGCAAGTGTAAGGCCGAACCACCCCCCAGCCAGGCCATTTGTCGCGGATCAGCCGGTCGGGTCGATGGTGGTGAGTCGCTGAGTGGCCCGGGAGAGCGCCACGTACAGGGTGCGCACCCCGGCGCCCGGATCCGCCCGGATCTCGCTCGGAGCGACCAGCACCACCCCGTCGTACTCCATGCCCTTGGCCTCCAGGCTGGTCACCACCTGCAACCTCGATGCGCCGAGCGCGTCGAGCCAACCGGCGACCTCGTCGCGGCGGGGGACCGGCGTGATCACCCCGACGGTGCCCTCCACCTCGGTCAGCAGACCGGCGGCCGCCTCCACGGTCGCGGTCTCCAACCCCGTCGCGGGCACCACCAGCTCGACCGGATCGACCCCGGTGGAGCGGACGGCGCTCGGCAGCGGCAGGTCAGGGTAGATCCGGCGGATCTCCGCCGCCGCCACCGCGAAGATCTCCGACGAGTTGCGGTAGTTGGTGGTGAGCGTGAAATCGTGCCGCTTGCGCCGGCCCAACGCCTGGTCGCGGGCCCGGGTCAGCTCCTCCGGATCGCCGGTCCACGCGGTCTGCGCGGGGTCGCCCACCACGGTCCAGGAGGCCAGGCGGCCACGTCGACCAACCATCCGCCACTGCATCGGTGAGACGTCCTGCGCCTCGTCCACCACCACGTGCGCGTAGTCCCGGTAGTCCGCCGGGCGCTCCCGGGCCGCCGCGCGGGCGGCCCGCTGCCGGTCGCCGAAGGTGCTCAACTCGCGGACGCCGCCAGCAAGCTGGAACGGGTCGCGCCGGGCCTTGGCCGGCTGCGCCGGCTTACCGAGCAGCGCGTCCAACTCGTCCAGCAGCGCGATGTCGGCGATGGTCAGTCCGGCCGAGTCCAGGTCCTGGTACGCGGCGGTGAGCAGCCGGATCTCCGCAGAGGAGAGGACCCCACCGGCATAGCGGCGCAGCCGGTCCGGCCGGGCCAACCAGCCGAGCACGTGCCGGGGGTGCAGCCGCGGCCACCACGCCTTGAGGAACTCCCGGAACTCCGACCGCTCGGCGATCTCGCCCTCGAAGGCCCGCTGCTCTGGCAGCCGAGTGATCCCCACGGCACGGGCCTGCGCCCAGAGCGCGGCGAACACCCCGTCGAAGCCGGCCCGGCGCACCTCGTTGCGTCGGGCGCCCCGGTGCAGGGCGCGGTCCCGGATCCGGTCCAGCGCGGCCCGGTCCAGCCGCAGCAACGTGCCCCGGTAGAGCAGTCGCAACTCACCCGGGCCCCCCGGCACCGCGTCGCGAGCAGCCCGCTCCAGCACCTGCCGCATCCGCAGCGAGCCCTTCACCGCCGCGACCTCGGGTGGGTCGGTGCGGGTGGCGGTCATCCCCGGAAAGAGGGTGCCCAGCGAATGCAGCGTCGCCGCGTCCTCGCCGAGCGACGGCAGCACCGAGGCGATGTACTCGACGAAGACCGAGGACGGGCCGACCACCAGGATGCCGCCGCCCGCGTACCGGCTGCGGTCGGAGTAGAGCAGGAACGCGGCCCGGTGCAGGGCGACCGCGGTCTTGCCGGTGCCCGGGCCACCCGCGACGATCGTCACCCCGGAGCCGGGCGAGCGGATCGCCTCGTCCTGCTCCCGCTGGATGGTCGCCACGATGTCCCGCATGCCCCGGCCGGTGGCCTTGGACAGGGTGGCCAGCAACGCGCCGTCACCGACGACCGTCATCCCCTCCGGGGCGGCGGTCGGGTCCAGCAACTCGTCCTCGATCCGGGTGACCCGCTCGCCACGGGTCTGGATCGTGCGGCGGCGCACCAGATCCAGCGAATGCGCCGGGGTGGCCTGGTAGAAGGCGGCGGCGGCCGGCGCCCGCCAGTCGACGACCAGCGTGGTGGCGTCCTCGTCCCGGATTCCGAGTCGCCCGACGTGCAGCACCTGACGGTCGCGCAGGTCCATCCGACCGAAGACCAGTCCCTCGTGCTCGGCGTCCAGGGTGTGCCGCCGCTGTGCCGCGTGGAAGACCATCGCGTCGCGCTCGACCAGCGCACCGAACGTGCCCACCCGGGCCATCCGGTAGCCGTCGCGCTCGGCGCGGACCGCCGAGCGCCGCAGCTCGGCCAGTCGGGCGTACACCCGGTCGAGGTGTCGTTGCTCGACGGCAATCTCCTGCTCCAGGCCGGTCTGGTCGGTCAACGCACGCTCCTTCAGAGGTCGCTGGCAGGCGGCGGGAACCGCGCGGGCCAACCGCAGAAGGGTACGGCCCCGCGCCTGGCCCGCCGCGCCCGAGGTGCGGGAACGTGGTCAGGGACCCGTCCCGGCGGGGGTGGCGGCGCGGACGCGGGGCGGCGGTTCGGCGAGTACGCGGCGCAGCACGCCGGTCAGCGCCGCGTTGACCTCGTCCGGGCGTTCCATCATCAGCATGTGCCCGGCACCGGGGCAGACGGTCAGGTCGGTGGCCGGCAGGGCCCCGGCGATCGACTCGGCGCACGGCGGTGGGGTCAGCCGGTCCCGGTCGCCGACCAGGGCTGCGGCCGGCAGGTGGGCCAACGCGGCGAGGGTGTCCAGCCGGTGCTGGGTGCCGATGGAGGCGCGGAACCCGCCGATCGAGCGCAGTGAGGCACGAGCCACCGCCGACGTCACCAGGCGGATGTCGGCCGGCTCGCAGCGATCACCGAAGAGCATCCATCGGATGCTCGGTTGCAACGCGTTCAGCAGCGCCCGGGGTGCTCGCCACGAGCCGCACCGGGCCAGCACGCCGGCACCGGTCGTCTCGGCGAGTCGGATCAGCCGGGCGATCCGCGGCGAGAGCCCGTAGACGGTGTGCGTGTGCCCTTCGGCGGTGGTCGAGACGAAGACCAGCCCGGCCGTACGGGCGGCGAAGTGCGCGGGGTGGCGGTGGGCGTACTCCATGATCGACATTCCGCCCATCGAGTGCCCGACCAGAACCACCGGCCCGGCCGGGGCCACCGCGTCGATCACCGCGGCCAGGTCGTCGCCGAGCTGGGCCAGGGTGGCCGTGGGCAGCGCCATGCAGCTGGACCGGCCGTGCCCGCGCGCGTCGTAGGTGACCACCCGCACCGTCCCGCCGAGAGCTGCCGCGGTGAGCGCGTCGACCTGCCGGTGCCAGGCGCGCCCGTCCAGCGTCCAGCCGTGCAACAGGATGGCGGTGACCTGGGCGTCCGTCGGCCCCGTCGCCTCGACGTTGAGCCGCACGCCGTCCGGCAGACCGACCTCGAACCGCTGTGGCATCGCCACCTCCCCCAGGGTCGCCCGGCACCACCAGCTCGCCCGGCACCACCAGCACCTCCGATACCCGGTGGTAACACCGGCTACCCGCCATGGCACCTCGCCAATCGCGCCGTGGCTAAACATTCCCGACCTCGCCCGTGGCTGCTGGTGGCGGTTCAAGCTGAACGGCATGGGGTCGTCGGGAGCACCCATGAGCGGGGCATCGGGACAGGGGCGGCAGGCCGGCGGCACGCCCCGCGCGGCGCTCGCCGATCTGCTCGCCGGTAATCGGCGGTTCGTCAGCGGCCAGCCGGTGCACGGGCACGACGTCACGGAGGCCGCGGCGGCGGCCGCAGCCTCCGGCGACCAGCAGCCGTACGCCGTGGTGCTCGGCTGCATCGACTCGCGGGTGCCGCTGGAAGCGATCTTCGATCAGACCTTCGGTGCGATCTGCGTGATCCGTACCGGTGGTCACGTGCTCGATCGCGCGGTGCGTGGTTCGATCGAGTACGTGGTCGGTCAGCTCGGCGTGCCGCTGGTGCTGGTCCTTGGCCACGAGCGGTGCGGCGCGGTGGGTGCCGCGCTGGACGCGCTGCGCAGCGGAGGGCGTCCCGGGGGCTCGTTGGCGCACCTGGTGGACGAGATCGCCCCGGCGGTGACCGAGGCGGGGATCGACGATCCGGCGGTGCTCCCGCTGGCGATCCGCCGGCACGTCCGGCGCACCGTGCACACCCTGCGCGAGGATGCCCTGCTGGCCGGGCCGGTAGCCGCCGGCCGGGTGGCCGTGGTCGGCGGCCTCTACGACCTGGCCACCGGCGAGGTCGCTCTGCTCGAAGCGGGCTGAACCTGCCCGGACGCGAAACCGCCCGTCGGGTGTTCCCGGCGGGCGGTTTCAGATGATGCGGTGGGGGAGAGCTCAGCCCTCGAAGACGCCGGCCGCGACCAGGCGCTTCTCGGTGCCCTCCCAGCCGTCACCGGGGTGGGTGGCAGCCAGGTTGTTGATCTCCGCCCGGATCTTGGTGGCGTGGCCGGCGGCGGCCAGCACGCGGATCTCCTCGACGAAGGCGTCGGAGTCCGTGCGCAGGTGCACGGTCTTGCCGTTGGTCAGGTTCCGCACGTAGGCGTGCTTGCCGCCGTTGAGCGGAATGAGGTACTTGAACTCGCCCAGCACGCTGAGGGCGCCACCCTGGCCAGCCTGGCCGGCCCGGACGGACGCGCGCGCGGTCTTAGAGGTGTTGCTCGCCACGGAGGTACTCCTTGCAAGACGTACGGGAGGACTGGGACGTCCGGGGGCTGTGTGCGGGCCAGGCGCGTGACTCGGCTCGCGAAGGTGGAACGCGGCATAAGCCGCCGGTGGAACTGTACAGGACCACGACATCATGCTGGTCGTCGCGGTGTCCTGAGCGGCAACGGCGACCACCCGTCCGGCTATTCCACCCGGCGTTTTTTCCGATTCCCTGGCGCACCACGCGTCACAGGAGTCATCATGTGTTGCAGCAACCACCTGGGTGGACGAGGTCGTAGGGGAAGACGCACCTCGCTCTCCGGGAGGTCACCGTGCCAACGCGTGGCGTCGTATACGTCCACTCAACCCCGCTCGCCGTGTGCTCACACGTCGAGTGGGCGATCGCGCGCGTCCTAGCCGCGCCGGTCAATCTGCAGTGGACGGCTCAGCCCGTCGACCCCGGCGCACGCCGGGCCGAGTGCGGGTGGACCGGTCGTCCGGGAACGGGCGCCGAGCTGGCTGCTGCCCTACGGCAGTGGCCCATGATCCGTTTCGAGGTCACCGAGGAGCCGAGCCCCGGCGCCGACGGGGAGCGTTTCATGTACGTGCCCGCGCGTGGCCTGTTCCGGGCCACCGTCGGCGTGGCCGGCGACATCCAGCTCGGCGAGGACCGGCTACGGGCGCTGATGGCCGCCTCCCGGGCCCCGGAGGCGTTGGCGCATGCCCTGGACAAGGCCCTCGGCACGGCGTGGGACGCTGACCTGGAGCCCTACCGGTACGCCGGTGACGGCGCCCCGGTGACCTTGCTCACCCGGGTCGGCTGATCCGACGTGCGCGAGTTGGGCCACCTGCCCGCATGCCGACGTGGGGGTGCACGGACGGTAAGGTCAAGTTGCCCTGATAATGGGGAACTGGTGGGATAGGCGGCGTGTCGAATCGCCCGTGGCGCGCCTGCGTCGCTGTCGCAGCCCTGACCGTCCTGCTCGTCACCGGCTGCTCGGGTTCCCCGGACCGCCCCACACCGACGCCGAGCCCGTCCGGAATTTCCGCCGGCCCGAGCACTCCCGCCGCGCCGCCGGCCGCCGACCCCGCCGCCCGTGCCGCCGCGCTGGTCGCCACGCTGTCCGACGAAGACCTGGTCGGCCAGGTGCTGATGCCGTACGCCTACGGCGACTCGGCGACGAAGGTCTCCGCCGGGTCGGCGGCCGGTAACCAGGCGCTCGCCGGGGTCGACACCCCCGCCGACATGATCACCAAGTACCGGCTGGGCGGCCTGATCCTGGTCGGCTTCAGCGCCGACGACCCGACCAAGGGCAACCAGGAGACCACGAACGTCGACAATCCGAAGCAGGTGCACGAGCTCACCACCGGCCTGCGTGCCGCCGCTGGCCGGCTCGCCGCCGGCCCCGCGCCCCTCCTGATCGGCACCGACCAGGAGTACGGCGTCGTCACCCGCGTGACCGACGGGGTCACCGTCCTGCCCAGCGCCCTCGCGGCGGGCGCGGCCGGCGACCCGAAGCTCACCGAGGCCGCCTGGCGGGCCGCCGGCACCGAGCTGGCCGCGATGGGGATCAACGTCGACTTCGCCCCGGTGGCCGACGTGCTGGCCACCCGCAGCACCGTGATCGGCTCCCGGTCGTACGGCGCCGACCCGAAGCAGGCCGCCGCGCAGGTGGGCGGCGCCGTCCGTGGCCTCCAGGCGGTGGGAGTCGCGGCCACCCTGAAGCACTTCCCCGGGCACGGCCACAGCGCCGACGACTCGCACCAGGATCTGCCGGTGCTGACCCAGTCCGCCGCGGCGTTGCAGAGCGGCGCCTGGCCGCCGTTCACCGCCGGGATCGACGCCGGGGCGATGGCGGTGATGTCCGGTCACCTGGACGCGCGCGCGATCGACCCGGGCACCCCGGCGACCTTCTCGCACAAGCTGCTCACCGACGTGCTGCGCGGCCAGCTCGGCTTCAAGGGCGTGGTGATCACCGACGGGATGAACATGCCGCCCGCGAAGCGCTGGGCTCCCGGCGAGGCGGCGGTGCGCGCGCTGAACGCCGGTAACGACCTCATCCTGATGACCCCGAACGTCGGTCAGGCGTACGACGGGCTGCTCGCCGCGCTGCGCGGCGGCTCCCTGCCCCGGACCCGGCTGGTCGAGGCGGTCACCCGGGTACTGACCATGAAGTTCCGGCTCGCGGAACTTCCGCCGGCGCAGATGTCCACGCTCAACGCCCCGGCCCACCGCGCGGCAGCCGACGCGCTGGCCGCCGCCGCCGTCACCGTGCTGCGGGGCGCCTGCGGTGGCGCGGTACGTCGGCCGGTCACCGTCACCTCCTCCGCCGGTCGGGACGGCACCCGGGCCGCACTCACCGCCGCCCTGACCGCCGCCGGGGTGCCGGTCAAGCCCAGCGGCGGCACGATCGTGCACCTGGTGGGCTACGGCGACGGCACCAGCGACCTGCGCGCCGACGCGGCGGTCACGGTCGCCATGGACACCCCGTACGTGCTGAGCGGAGCGAAGTCACCGACGTTGCTGGCCACGTACTCCTCCAGCCGGGCGTCGATGACCGCACTGGCCGCCGTGCTGGCCGGCAAGGCCCGACCGGGCGGCCGGTCCCCGGTTACCGTGCCCGGCCTTCCCGCGACGACCTGCCCCAGCAGCTGACCCCGACCCACTCCGGGTGACCTCAGCCGGCCATCGCGAGCCCCTGCACCGCGAGCCGGTACGCCGGCAGCACGTCGGTCCGTTCCGTGGTCAGGCCCTCGTCGACCGTGAAGATCAGCGTCTGCCCTGCCGACTGGACGGCCAGCGCCCAGCTCCGCGACGTCTCCTCGGTCAACGAGCTGGTGGTCAGCCAGGTGATCTCCGTGGCGTCGAAGCCACCGGCCCGGACGTCCCGGAACTGCTGGCCACTGACCGTCTCGTCGGTCCCGGCGGCGAAACCCTCCAGCGCGGCGCGCGGCGCGACCGCTGGCGCATCGGCCGCCCAGATCCGCAGGAATCCGCCGCCGGCCTTCCGGCCGTCCACCTCGCAGCGCACGGTGGTGCCGCCACGCTTGGTGAGCGCCTCGCCGACGAGCTCGGCCAGCTCGCCCTTGGGAAGCTCGACCGCCGTCGCCGTCCACCCGTCGGCCAACGGAAACGACACCGGTACCGGGCAGGGCGAGCCCGTTCCACCGGTCGTGCCGCTGGGCGATGCGGAGGCCACCTCGTCGTACCAGGGCTCGCCCGTGGCCTGCGGGGCCGGGTCGCCGGCCGTGCGCCCGGCGGGGCGTCGGCATCGTCGCCGCAGCCGGCCAGCAGGCCGAGGGTGAGCGCCGCCGACACGGCAACGCGGGTACGAGTGTCCATGGTGTCGATCCCCGTCAGTCGATCTTCAGTCGGCCCATCCAAGCCGTGCGGTCGTCCCGACGTCAATCGGGATCGCGTTCACGCGGGACCAAAATCGGGTGGCCTCGCCCTCGGCCGGTCTGACAATCTTCACGGATGGGAGCGGCAAAGGGATTTCAGCACGTGGAACGGGCCGACGGCACGGTGGTGATCACCCACCACGGGCGGGTGGCCGGCACCCTGCGCGGTGCTCGGGCAGCAGAGTTCCTGGCCGAGGTCGACGACGACCCGCAGTTGGTGATGGCCCGCTGGACGGGCAACTACCGCCACGGCAACGAGCGCACCGCGAAGCAGCACCCCCGCAACCGAGCCTGAACGACAGTAGGGCCCCTCCGGAATGCGGAGCGGCCCTACTTCCAGAGCGGGATCGTCAGGCCGATGCGGCAGCCAGCGCCTGGGCGATCCTCCCGCGAGTCATCGCCGACTCTCAGGGCCGCGCGAAGACGAGAGCCACGTTGTGGCCGCCGAAGCCGAACGCGTTGTTCAACGCGGCGGGGATCTCCATGTGGCGGGCCTTGTTGGCGGCGACCTCCAGGGTGAGGCCGGGCTCCGGGTCGTCAAGGTTGATCGTCGGAGGGATGACACCGTCGCGGATGGCCAGAATGGTGGCGATCGACTCCAGCGCGCCGGCCGCACCGAGCAGGTGACCGGTCATCGACTTCGTCGCGGCCAGCACCGGGTGGTCGCCGAGCGCCTTGTGCAGCGCGCCGATCTCCAGCATGTCCCCGACCGGGGTCGAGGTGGCGTGCGCGTTGACGTGCACGATGTCCTGCTTGGCCACATCCGCGTCCGCGATCGCCTTGGCGATGGCCCGGATGGCGCCCTCGCCCTCGGCGTGCGGCTGCACGATGTCGTACGCGTCGGAGGTGATGCCGGCACCGGCGAGGCGCGCGTACACCCGGGCGCCCCGGGCTGCGGCGTGCTCGGCCCGCTCCAGCACCAGGATGCCGGCGCCCTCACCGAGGACGAAGCCGTCGCGGCCCCGGTCCCACGGGCGGGAAGCGCGCTCCGGATCGTCGTTGCGGGTCGACATGGCCCGCATCGAGCTGAAGCCGGCGATCGGCAGCGGGTGGATGACCGCCTCGGTGCCGCCGGCCACCACCACGTCGGCACGGCCGGAGCGGATGATGTCCAGGCCGAGGGCGATCGCCTCGGCGCCGGTGGCGCAGGCGCTGGCGACCGAGTGCACGCCGGCCTTGGCGCCCAGTTCCAGCCCGACCCAGGCGGCCGGACCGTTCGGCATCAGCATCGGGATGGTGTGCGGGGAGACCCGCCGCGGCCCGGACGCCTCGAGGATGTCGTCCTGGGCGAGCAGGGTGGTGGCACCGCCGATGCCGGAGCCGACGCTGACGGCCAGCCGTTCCCCGTCGAGGTCGGAGCCGGCGAGACCGGCGTCCGCCCAGGCCTGCTGCGCCGCGATGATCGCGATCGCCTCGGAACGGTCCAGTCGGCGCAGTCGGACCCGGTCCAGCACCTCGGACGGCTCCACCGCCAACTGGGCGGCGATCCGGACCGGCAGTTGCGCGGCCCACTCCTGGGTGAGGGCACTCACCCCGGAGCGGCCGGCGAGCATGGCGTCCCAGGTCGACGCGACGTCCCCGCCAAGCGGGGTCGTCGCGCCGAGCCCGGTGACGACGACGTCAGGACGACTCATGATCAGGACTGCGCCGCGATGTAACTGACAGCGTCGCCGACGGTCTTGAGGTTCTGCACCTCGTTGTCCGGGATCTTGACGCCGAACTTCTCCTCGGCAGCCACCACGACCTCCACCATGGAGAGCGAGTCGACATCGAGGTCGTCGGTGAAGGACTTCCCCTCGGCCACGTCGTCCGGGTTCACTCCGGCAACCTCTTCGAGGATCTCGGCGAGGCCGGTGGTGATCTCGTCACGGGTCATTGCGGTTGGTTCCTTTCATCGGGGGTTGTCCGACGGGCGGCGTCGCCGACCGTCACTCCTCGACGCTTTACGCGTCCGAGGGGGTCATCAGGGGCAGCGGACGACCTGACCGGCGTAGGTCAGGCCACCGCCGAAGCCGAACAGCAGCACCGGTGCGCCCGAGGGCACCTCGCGGCGCTCGACAAGCTTGGACAGGGCCAACGGCACGCTCGCGGCGGAGGTGTTGCCGGACTCGACGATGTCCTTCGCGATGATCGCGTTGGGGATGTTGAGCCGCTTGGCGATGCCGTCGATGATCCGTGCGTTGGCCTGGTGCGGCACGAACGCGGCCAGTTCCGACGGGTCGACCCCGGCGCGCTCGCAGGCCTGCAGGGCGAGCGGCGCCAGCGCGGTGGTGGCCCAGCGGAACACCGACTGCCCCTCCTGCTGGATGTACGGGCGCCAGCCCTCGATGCGGACCGCGTCGCCCTTCTCCGGCACCGAACCCCAGACCACCGGGCCGATCCCGGCCGGCTCATCGTCGGCGGTGGCGGTGACCACGGCGGCGCCGGCGCCGTCCGCGAAGATGATGCAGGTGGAGCGGTCGGTCCAGTCGGTCAGGTCGGAGAGCTTTTCCGCGCCGATGACGAGCGCGTTGCGCGACGCCCCGGCCCGGATGGCGTGGTCGACGGTGCCCAGCGCGTACGCGAAGCCCGAGCAGGCGGTGTTGACGTCGAACGCGCCCGGCGCGGTGATGCCCAGCTTGGCGGCGACCCGGCAGGCCACGTTGGGGCTGCGGTCGATGGAGGAGCAGGTGGCGACCACGACCAGGTCGATGTCGGCGGCGGTCAGGCCCGAGTTGGCCAGCGCCTTGCCGGCAGCGGCAGCAGCCATGTCGGCCACCGTCTCACTGTCGGCGATCCGCCGGCTGACGATGCCGACCCGATCCCGGATCCACTCGTCGTTGGTGTCGACGAGCTGGGCGATCTCGTCGTTGGTCACCACCCGGGAGGGCTGGTAGTGCCCCATCGAGACGATGCGACTGCCAGTCATGAGAGACCTCCGATGCGGGCGATCAGGTCCCGTGCGGCCGGCAGGTCGTCCGGGGTGTTCAGGGTGACGATCTCCGGGGCGCCGTCGCCCTTGAGTTCCCGCTTGACCAGCCCGGCGAGGGTGCCGGCCGGTGGCAGCTCGATCACGCCGGTGACCCCGAGGTCGGCCAGCGTACGCATGCACAGATCCCAGCGCACCGGCGCGGTGACCTGGCGGACGAGGCGCTGCACCAGGTCGGGGCCGTTGTCGACCGCCCTGCCGTCGAGGTTCGACAGCAGGGTTCGGACCGGGTTGGCGGGAGTGATTCCGGCGGCGGCCGCGGCGAGCGCGGTCTCGGCAGGGGCCATGTACGGGGTGTGGAACGCGCCAGCCACCTGGAGGCGGATGATCCGGGTCCTGGTGGGCGGCTCGGCGGCGAGCTTGTCGAGCCCGTCCAGCGCACCGGCGGCGACGATCTGCCCGGCGCCGTTGCGGTTGGCCGGGTACAGGTTGTGCGTCTCGATCGCGGCGAGCACCTCGTCGGGGTCGCCGCCAAGCACCGCGGCCATTCCGGTCGGCTCCAGCGCGCAGGCGGCGGCCATCTCCCGGCCGCGTACGCCGGCGAGGGTGATCGCGGCTTCGGCCGTCAGCACACCGGCCAGGGCGGCGGCGCCCAGCTCGCCGACGCTGTGCCCGGCGGCGAGCGTGACGCCGTCCAGCGGCAGGTGTTCGGCTGCGAGCAACGCCGCGGCGACCAGCAACGGCTGGGTGCGGGCGGTGTCCTTGATCTCGTCGGCGTCGGCGGCGGTGCCCAGATGCATCAGGTCGACCCCGGCCAACGCCGACCACTCGCGCAGCTGCGCCTCAGTGCCGGTCAGGTCGAGCCAGGGGGTCAGGAAGCCGGGTTTCTGAGAACCCTGGCCGGGACTAAGTACGGCGAGCACGCCTATGACTCTCCTGGATACGCGCGGGTAACGCTGTGCCGCCTCCGACCAAACCACACTAGGACCTTTGGAGGTTTCCTACAAAGATCGGTGGCGATCATCCTCGGTTTGGGTGGTTTTCCGGGCGGCCGGGGTCATTGTCTGAGTCGGGACAGGAGAGGTGAGCGGGGCGACCGGATCCAACCGACCGACGGTCAGCGCGACCTGGAGGGCGAACGCGTCCCGGGGAGACAACGGCGAGAACCCGGTCACCTCGGCGATCCGACGCAACCGGTAACGCACCGTGTTCGGGTGCACGAACAGCGCCCGGGCCGCGCTCTCCAGCGTGCCACCGGCGGCCAGGAACGCGTCCAGGGTCGCCAGTAACTCGCCGCCGGCGCGCACCAGCGTCGCGTACACGTCGTGCCGCAGCCGCCGACGGGCCTCGGCGTCGCCGGCGAGGGCACGCTCCGGCAACAGCTCCCCGGCCGGCACCGGCCGGGGAGCACTGGGCCAGGCCGGCGCCGCCCGGAAACCGGACAACGCGGCCCGCGCCGACTCGGTCGCCTCGTCCAGGCTGGGCACGGCCGGACCGACCACCACCGGGCCGTCCCCGAATGCGCTCAGCAGCTTGGCGGTGGCGGTCAGCGGGTCCGGCGCGCCACCCAGCACGATCACCAGGCGGTCGCCATGCACCCCGCCGATCACCTCCACGCCGATCCGGCGGGCCTGCCGGTAGACCACGTGCAGCACCGCGGAGACCTCCCCGCCGGGCGATCGGCCGACCGCCACCGCCACCGGCGGCGCATCCGCCCAGCCGAGCGCGGCGGCCCGACTGGCCAGCACGTCCGGCGAATCACCGCGCAACAGCGCGTCGACCAGCAGGGCCTGCAACCGGGCGTCCCACGCGCCGCGGGACTCGGCGGCCCGCGCGTACACCCGGGCGGCGGAGAACGCGATCTCCCGGGAGAAGCGCAGCACCGCCTCGCGCAGTTGCTGCTCCTCGCCCTCCGCGGCCAGGTGCGACACCTGCTCCTCGACCACGTCGATGGTCACCTTGATCAGCGCCACGGTCTGCTCGAGGGTGATCGACCGGGCCAGCGCCTGCGGGGCGGCGGCGAAGACCTCGTCCGAGACCTCCTGGGTGCTGTCCGCCGTGCCACCGCCATCATGCAGCCACTGCACCAGCGACCGGGCGCCCGCCTGTGCCACCAGCATCACCCAGGAGCGCTGGTCGGCCGGCAGTGCCCGGAACCACGGCAGCGTCTCGTCCATCCGGGCCACGCTGGAGGTGGCCAACGCCCCCGCCGAACGTTCGATCCGGCGCAGCGTGGCCGACAGCTCTCCACCGCCCGGCGTGCTCACCGTCCTAGCCTGACACGTCGTCAGCAGGGGTACGCACACCGCGTCCCGGAAGCACGAGAATGATCATCATGACTGATGTGGAAACCCCGGCCGCGCTGGGCCGAGGATGGGGCGGCCGGTCCTGACCGCAGGTACGCCGCGCGCGGCCCGTCGGTCCCGGCCAGTACCGTGACAGGGCACGTCGGGGGAGCACCGGCGGGTGAGACGAGTGTGAGGAGACCGGGGATGGCGCACGGCGAGGCCGAGCACGGCTGCGCCCAGGGTGAGCCCTGCCGCCCGGGACACCACGACCCGCAGGCGGCTGGCAAGCACCGCCGGCCGGTCGGCGGTGCGCCGTCGCACCCGGTGGAGCCGCTCGTCGGCCGGACCGACGAGGAGACCACGCTCCCGCGCCAGCGCTCCGCCGAGCCCGCAGCCCTCGGCGAGGCCGGCGCAGACGTCCCGGCTGGTTGCCTCAGCGAACTTCCCGGCTGGGCCGGGGGACACCGGCACGGCCCGGTCCGGCCGCGTCCGCGGGCCACCCGGCGGGAGCGCCCACCGCGCCGTTGGTGCTGACGACCGCCGCACCAGAGATCGATGCGCGAGGGCGGCCTGGCCGGCGCGGCTGATGCCCCATCGCCGACCTGGAGCAGGTCAGCGATGGGACAGGTCAGCGGGTGCGTCGGCGGATCAGCAGGGCGATCCCGGCGAGGCCAACCGTGATCGTCAGCATCACCCCGACGTTGAGCAGCAGCAGGCGCTGCAAGTCGCCGAGTGCCTCGTCGAGGTCCTTCGCGGGGTCGAGCGTGTCCTCCGGGAGCACTCGCTCGCCGCCGCCCACGCCGCCGCTGACGGTGTCGAACTGTCGCTCCAGCGGCACGCCGGCGGTGCGCAGGGTCTCGGACATGCTGAGCCGACCGAGGAACCAACCGGCGCTGGTCTTGCGGGCGTCCGGCTGCTTCGCCGGCCGGTAGATCCGCGGGCCACCGGCCGCCTTGGGGTAGAGGTCGTACGTCTGCTTCGGTGTCTCACCGGCGAGCACCACGACCGTGTACTTCGGACCGAGGTCGGCCGGCTTCGGGCCGGTCGGCATGCCGGTGCGCGCGAGGAAGTTGACCTGGTCGATGACCGCGCCGACGTGCGTGGGCTGTTTTTCCGCGCGTAGCCGCAGCGGCTCGGACAACCCCACGCCGGTGATGTCCACTCCGGCGGGCGCCGGCTTCGGCGCCGCCGAGGCCGTGCCGGCGGTGCCGAGCGACAGTAGTGCCGCCGCCAGCGCGCCCGCCACAACGCCGGCCAACCGCCTCATCTGTCGGACCATCCCGCCTCCTCGCCCCGTTCGATGGATGGCTTCGTTGTGACGTCCGGACCGGTCCACCGGCGCGGCGCCGACCGGATGGTCGGGGTCACTACCTACAGACTCCGCAAAACGTCGATAAGTTGCAGCTTGCCGAACAGTATTTGGAACTATCTGCGATCTCTGCTCGACTAATGAGGAGCCGTTGATCAGCGGGCGGATCGTACCTTTACGGAGGGGTTCATGGGGGGCAGGGTTACACGTGCGACTCGGGTCGTGCCAGTGGTGCTCGGCGTGGCGTTCGGTGTGTCGTTTCTGATGCCGGCGGCACCGGCAGCCGCGCACAACTCGCTGACCGGCAGCGACCCGCGCGACGGCGCCCGAGTGGCGACGGCACCCGCCCGGATCGAGCTGCGGTTCCTGGCCAAGCCGGCACCAGCTACGACGAAGATCACAATAACGGGGCCGGACAATGTGGTCGCTGGCGGTCCACCGGCATTCGACGGCAGTCGCGTGCGCGTGCCGTTCAAGCCGGCTGCGGCAGGGCTCTACATCGTCGGCTACCAGCTCGCGTCCACCGACGGGCACCCGGTGAAGGGCGAGGTGCGGTTCACCCTCACCACAGGCACCGCCGCCGACCCGTCCGCCTCGCCGTCGGCCGCTGACAGCACCGGCCCGGCAGGGGCTCCGGCAGGATCGCCCTCGGCTGGCGCGTCAGCCGTCGGCGCACCCTCCGCCGGGCCTGGGTCGACCCCACCCGACAGCCCGACGGCGTCCACGGTGCCGGCGGCGCAGGAGCAGGCCGACTCCGGCGGTCGATGGTGGCTCTGGGCGCTCGGCGGCCTGGTGCTGCTCGCCGCCGCCCTCGGAACCGGCCTCGTGTTCCGCCGCCGCTCCACCCGCGGCTGAGCGGCGGGCCTTGCGCGGTGCGCGGTGACGCACCAGCGGCTCTCATCAGGCTGTGCGGAGGGGGCGTCGGGCCTGGGCCGGCTGGACCCGGCTCCGCCTTGCCTGCGGTCAGACCAGGCGGAGCCGGGCGGCGCGCATCCGGGTCAGGGCGCGCTCGCGACCGAGCACCTCCAGCGACTCGAACAGCGGCAGGCCCACCGTACGGCCGGTGACCGCGACCCGGACCGGCGCCTGCGTCTTGCCGAGCTTGAGGCCACGCTCGGCGCCGACCGCCTCCAGCGTCGACTTCAGTGACTCGGCATCCCAGGACTCCAGCGTCTCGAACGCCGCGACGGCGGCGTCCAGCAGCTCGGCGGAGCCGTCCTTCATCGTCTTGGTCCAGGCGGCCTCGTCGATCAGCGGCGAGGCCAGGAAGAGGAAGTCGACGTTCGGCACGATCTCGCTGAGCACCGTGATCCGGGTCTGGGCCAGCGCGGCGACAGCGGCGAACGCGTCGGCGTCGAACTCCTCCGGCTGCCACGGCGGCGGCGCGATGGTCCCGGTGCCTGTCAGCCACGGCTGACAGGCGTCGATGAACTCGGCCACCGGCAGCGCGCGAATGTATTCACCGTTGAACGCGCGCAGCTTTTTCTCGTCGAAGAACGCGGGGGAGGGGTTGACCTCGTCGAGCCGGAACTCGTCCTCGATGACCGACCAGGGGACGATCTCCCGGTCCCCGGAGGGTGCCCAGCCGAGCAGCATCAGGTAGTTGCGCATCGCGCCGGCGAGGTAGCCCTCCTCGCGGTACGCCTCCAGGGCGACCTTGTCCCGGCGCTTGGAGAGCTTCTGCCGCTTCTCGTTCACCACCACCGGCACGTGGGCCCAGACCGGCGGCTTGACCCCGAGGGCGTCCCAGAGCAGCTGCTGCTTGGGAGTGTTGGGCAGGTGCTCCTCGGCCCGGATCACGTGGGTGATCCCCATGGTCATGTCGTCGACGACGTTGGCCAGCAGGAAGACCGGCGAGCCGTCGCCCCGGGCGATGACGAAGTCCTCGATCAGCCGGTTCTCGAAGGTGGGCTCCCCGCGGATCAGGTCGACCACCACGGTCGTGCCCTCGTCCGGCGTACGGAAGCGCAGCGCGTGCCCCACGCCGGGGCCGAGGTCGCGGTCGCGGTGGTAGCCGTCGTAGCCCTGGTACTGCGAGCCGGTGCGGGCCTGCACGTCCTCGCGGGTGCAGTCGCAGTAGTAGGCGCGGCCCGAGTCGTGGAGGCGGGCGGCGGCGGCCCGGTGCTCGCCGGCGTTCTCCGACTGGAAGTGCGGGCCCTCGTAGCTGCCCCGGGAGATGCCGATCCAGTCCAGCGCGGAGAGGATGCCCTCGGTCCATTCGGGCTTGTTGCGCGCCGCGTCGGTGTCCTCGATGCGCAGCACGAACACCCCGCCCTGCTGCTTGGCGTAGATCCAGTTCTGCAGTGCCGAACGGGCACCGCCGACGTGGAACATACCGGTCGGGGAAGGGGCGAAGCGCACACGTACCGTCACGTGCCCCAGCCTACGGCGACCGTCGAAGGCTTTCCGCCACCGCCCCCTGACTCAGGGGACCGAGCGGATCTTGACGACCAGGGCGCTGCCGAGCAGGGTGACCACGGCGGTGACCGCGTAGAGCGTGGGGTAACCGCCCAGGTACACCACGAGCGGGGCGGAGAGCGCCGGGCCGAGCACCTGCGGCGCCGAGTTGGCGATGTTGATGACGCCGAGGTCCTTGGCCCGGTCGGTGGCCCGGGGCAGCACCTGGGTGATCAACGCGGCGTCCACCGAGAGGTAGACGCCGTAGCCGGCGCCGAGCAGCAGCGCCGCGACGATCGCCGTCGGCCAGACCGGCGCGACCGCGAGCAGCAGCGCCGCCACCGCCATGATCAGCCCGGAGGTGATCACGTAGATCTTGCGGCGCCCGGAACGGTCCGACAGCCGGCCGGCGACCACCGCGGTCAGCATCATGCCGAGCGTGTAGAGCAGGATCAGCACCAGCAGGCCAGCCTCGGGATCGGGGTGGTGCACCCCGTCGGTGAGGAAGTACAGCAGGTAGAGGGTGCCCAGCGCGTTGCCGAGCTGGACCAGGAACCGGGTGATCCAGGCCCAGGCGAAGTCCGGGTGCCGACGCGGGCTGATCCACATCGAGGCCAGCAGCGCCCGCGTCCGCAGCGCGGGTCGGTGCGTACGCGGCAGCGGTTCGTCGGGGGTGAACAGGGCGAACGGCAGCGACAGCAGCAGGATGGCCACGGCGATGGCCAGGTAGCCGGCGGCGTTGCCGGTGACCACGGCGGTGACCAGCACCGCGCCGAGCACCAGCCCGAGCGCCTGCGGGATGCCCACCCAACCCGACACACCGCCGCGCTGGGTCACCGGGACCCGGTCCGGGATGGCGGCGGTGAGGCTGGCCAGCATCGCGTTGAAGCAGACCTGGGCGGCGACCCAGCCGAGGGCGACCCCGAGG
Source organism: Micromonospora sp. NBC_01638 (assembly GCF_045209745.1). Classification (NCBI taxonomy): domain Bacteria; kingdom Bacillati; phylum Actinomycetota; class Actinomycetes; order Micromonosporales; family Micromonosporaceae; genus Micromonospora; species Micromonospora sp. NBC_01638. The sequence continues at coordinate 703,823 of NZ_CP109273.1, read as the reverse complement.
ATGGTCCGCTGTTGGGCCAGCAACACCAGGGCCGCCGCGCCGAGCAGGGCCCCGCCCGCCGTCCAGACGTGCCGGCGACCGAACTCGCGGCCGGCCACCCGCAGGCAGGTCCGATCGGAGAGCGCGCCCGTGAGCGGGTTGGCGAGCACCGCGGCCAGCGCACCAAGGCCGGTGACCACGGCCAGCATGTTCTCCTTGTCGCCGGGCGCGATCTGCTCGATCTGCTGCGGCAGCAGCACCTGGATGGGCGTGAAGAACGCCATCCAGACCCCGAGGTTGGCGGCGAAGATCAACCCGATCCAGCCGCGTCGTACCGGCACGGTCGGTTCGGCGAGCGCGGCCGGCAGCGACGCCGGCGTCGGGTCGAAAGTGGTCACCGCGCCGACCCGTCCCGGGAGGCCGCGATCACGTCCCGCAGCCAGGTGTACGAGGACTTCGGCGTACGGGTCTGGGTGGCGTAGTCGACGTGCACCAGGCCGAAGCGCTTGGTGAACCCCTCGGCCCACTCCCAGTTGTCCAGCAGCGACCAGACGAAGTATCCGCGTACGTCCACCCCGTCGTCGATGGCGTCCCGGACCGCCCGCAGGTGCCCGTCGAGGTACGCGATCCGCTCCGGATCCGCCACCTGCCCGTCCGCGTCCGGTGCGTCGTCGTACGCGCAGCCGCTCTCGGTGATCTCGATGGGCGGCAGTGCGTCCCCGTACGTTTCGCGCAGCCAGCCGAGCAGTTCGTGCAACCCGTCGGGGGCCACCGGCCAGTCGAAGGCGGTCCGCGGATAGCCGTCCAGCGGCACCAGGTCGAACGGCAGCGGCGAGCCCTCCTCGGCGGCCCGTACGCCGGTGGGGTTGTAGTAGTTGACCCCGAGCACGTCGATCGGTGCGGCGATCGTGTCGAGGTCGCCGGGGCGGACGACGCTCGGGTCGAAGCCGGGCAGCTCCGGGTAGCCGCGGCCGAGCAGCGGGTCGGTGAAGAGTCGGTTGTGCAGCGCCTGGTAGGCCTCCCCGGCGGCCCGGTCGGCGTCGCGGTCGCCGAGCACCCGCACGGGCGAGTAGTTGTTGGCGATCGCCACCGGGCTGGCGGTGTGGGCCCGCAGAGCGGCGACGGCGAGCCCGTGCCCGAGCAGTTGGTGGTGGGCGACCGGAAAGGCGTCGAAGAGCAGCATCCGGCCGGGGGCGTGCACGCCCATGCCGTAACCGAGGCTCATGTGGATGAACGGCTCGTTGAGGGTGATCCAGAGTCGGACCCGGTCGCCGAGCCGGGCGGCGGTCTTCTCGGCGTACTCGGCGAAGCGGGCGGCGGTGTCGCGGTGCAGCCAGCCGCCGGCGTCTTCGAGGGGTTGCGGCAGGTCCCAGTGGTAGAGGGTGGCCACCGGGTCGATGTCGGCGGCCAGTAACTCGTCCACCAGGCGGTCGTAGAAGGCCAGGCCGGCCGCGTTGGCCGGGCCGGCGCCGGTCGGCTGGACCCGGGGCCAGGCGATGGAGAACCGGTACGCGGAGACACCCAACCCGGCCAGCAGCGCGACGTCCTCGGTGTGCCGGTGGTAGTGGTCGCAGGCCACCTCGCCGCTGCTGCCGTCGCTGATCTGCCCGGGGGAGTGCGCGAAGGTGTCCCAGATGGACGGACCGCGCCCGTCGGCCGTGGTGGCCCCCTCGATCTGGTGGGCCGATGTGGAGACGCCCCAGCGGAAGCCGGTGGGGAACTGGGGCATCGGTGCGGTCGACATGCGCCCTCCCGGTCAACGTGAAACGTGTTCGGGACTTTAGGACGCTCTCGATGAATGCGCCATAGGCCGGCCTGGCGCAATGCGCAATGGTTGATCGGCGTGTCTTTTTCCGAACCCGTCCTGGTAAGTCCGATTTAACGCATAGAGTGCCGATATCGTGGGATGTCCTCACCGGAGGAAAGACGGAAATGATCCTCGTTGAACGCAGTGCGCACGTGGCGGCGCCAATTGAAGTGGTCTGGGATGTCGTCCAGCGGGCCGAGCAGTTGCCGGCCTGGCTGGCGGGGGTCCGCGCGGCCGAAGTGCTCTCGGGAGAGGGCTTCGGGCGGCGACAACTGGTCCAGGCGGGGCGCGGCTCGGCGCACGAGGCCGAGGTGATCGCCTACCAGGAGCCGACGCTGATCGGCTGGCGGGAACGGGCCAGGGGCGCCGGTGCCCGGGCGGAGGCGCGCACCGAGATCTACGTCCAGCTCACCTCCGACGAGGAGGAAGAGGGCGGCACCATCGTGCGGCTCATCGTGGTCCGCTGGCCGGCCGGCCCGGTCAAGGCGGCCATGCTGCGCCTCGGACTGCGTCGGGTCGGCGCCGACCTGGAGGACTCGCTGGCCCGGCTCACCGACCTGGCCGCCGTCGGCTGACGAGCGCCCATCCTCCCGGCGTCACCCGCGACGGCGGTGGCCCGGATCCCCGCCAGGGACCCGGGGCCACCGCCGCTTCCGCCCTCCCGCTCTTCGAGGGCAGGTGTGGTGTGGTGGTCGTACCGAAAAGGGCCCGGCGCGGGTGCGCCGGGCCCTTCCTCGTCGTGCTGGGGTCAGCTGTCGCCGCCGGTCTCGCCGACCGGGGCGGCGTTGACGTCGTCGATCGCGTACTTCTTGGCGGCCTCGGCCGGCACAGTGACCGCCACCGCGCCGCTGCGGGCGAGCTGCCGCAGCGTGGCCACCACGATCGACTCGGCGTCGACGTGGAAGTGCCGGCGCAGCGCGTGCCGGGTGTCCGACATGCCGAAGCCGTCGGTGCCGAGCGACGTGTAGTCGCCGGGCACCCAGCGGGCGATCAGATCAGGCACCGCCCGCATCCAGTCGCTGACCGCGACCTTCGGCCCGTCCGCATCGGCCAGCTTCTGCTGGATGTACGGAACCTTCGCCTCGGCGCCAGGGTGGAGCAGGTTGTATTCCTCGGCCTCCACCGCGTCGCGGCGCAGCTCGGTCCAGGAGGTCACCGACCAGACGTCGGCGGCCACCCCCCAGTCCTGGGCGAGCAACTCCTGGGCCTTGAGCGCCCACTGCATGCCGGTGCCGGAGGCGAGCACGTTGGCCTTCGGGCCGTCGACCTGCGGTGCCGGGGAGTAGCGGTAGATGCCCTTGAGCAGGCCCTCCACGTCCACGTCGGCCGGCTCGGCCGGCTGCAGGGTCGGCTCGTTGTAGACCGTCAGGTAGTAGAAGACGTTCTCCTGCGCGTCCCCGTACATCCGGTGCAGGCCGTTCTCCATGATGTGCGCGATCTCGAACGAGAACGCCGGGTCGTACGCGACCACCGCCGGGTTGGTGGCGGCGATCAGCATCGAGTGGCCGTCCTCGTGCTGCAGGCCCTCACCGTTGAGCGTGGTCCGCCCCGCGGTCGCGCCGAGCAGGAAGCCCCGCGCCATCTGGTCGGCGGCCGCCCACAGCCCGTCGGCGGTCCGCTGGAACCCGAACATCGAGTAGAAGATGTACATCGGGATCATCGGCTCGTCGTGGGTGGCGTACGCCGAGCCGGCCGCGGTGAACGAGGCGACCGAGCCGGCCTCGTTGATCCCCTCGTGCAGGATCTGCCCGGTCGTCGACTCCTTGTACGACAGGAACAGCTCGCGGTCGACCGAGGTGTAGCGCTGGCCGTGCGGCGAGTAGATCTTCGCGGTCGGGAAGATCGAGTCGAGACCGAAGGTACGGGCCTCGTCCGGGATGATCGGCACCCAGCGCTTGCCGAACTCCTTGTCCTTCATCACGTCCTTGAGCAGCCGGACGAAGGCCTGCGTGGTGGCCACCTTCTGCTTGCCCGAGCCGCGTTTGACGTCGGCGAACCGCTCCGGGCCGGGGATGGCCAGCCGCTTCGTGCTGGTCCGCCGGGACGGCAGGTACCCGCCGAGCTGCTCGCGCCGCTCCTTGAGGTACTGGATCTCCTCGGACTTCTCACCCGGGTTGTAGTACGGCGGCAGGTAGGGGTTCTCCTCCAGCGCCGAGTCCGGGATGTCCAGGTAGAGCCGGTCGCGGAAGGTCTTCAAGTCCTCCAGCGTCAGCTTCTTCATCTGGTGGGTCGCGTTGCGGCCCTCGAAGTGCGAGCCGAGCGTCCAGCCCTTGATCGTCTTCGCCAGGATGACGGTGGGCTGACCGGTGTGCTCGGTGGCCGCCTTGTAGGCCGCGTAGAGCTTGCGGTAGTCGTGCCCACCCCGCTTGAGGTTCCAGATCTCGTCGTCGCCGAGCGGGTCGACCATCTTGCGCGTACGCGCGTCGCGGCCGAAGAAGTGCTCCCGCACGTACGCGCCCGACTCCGCCTTGTAGGTCTGGTAGTCGCCGTCGGTCGTGGTGTTCATGAGGTTGACCAGCGCGCCGTCGGTGTCCGCGGCGAGCAGCGGGTCCCACTCGCGGCCCCAGACGACCTTGATCACGTTCCAGCCGGCACCCCGGAAGAACGACTCCATCTCCTGCATGATCTTGCCGTTGCCCCGGACCGGGCCGTCCAGCCGCTGGAGGTTGCAGTTGATCACGAAGGTGAGGTTGTCCAGCTCCTCGCGGGCGGCCACGCCGATGGCGCCGAGCGTCTCCGGCTCGTCCATCTCGCCGTCGCCCAGGAACGCCCAGACGTGCTGCTGGGAGGTGTCCTTGATGCCGCGGTGCTGCAGGTACCGGTTGAACCGGGCCTGGTAGATCGCGTTCAGACCGCCGAGGCCCATCGAGACGGTGGGGAACTCCCAGAAGTCCGGCATCAGCCGCGGGTGCGGGTACGAGGGCAGCCCACCGCCGGGGTGCGACAGCTCCTGGCGGAACCCGTCAAGCTGGTGCTCGCTGAGCCGCCCCTCCAGGAACGCCCGCGCGTACATACCGGGGGAGGCGTGACCCTGGTAGAAGATGTGGTCGCCGCCGCCCGGGTGGTTCTTGCCCCGGAAGAAGTGGTTGAAGCCCACCTCGTAGAGCGACGCCGAGCTGGCGAAGGTGGAGATATGCCCGCCGACGCCGATCTCCGGGCGCTGCGCCCGGTGCACCAGCATGGCGGCGTTCCACCGGACGTACGCCCGGATCCGCCGCTCGACGTGCTCGTCACCCGGGAACCACGGCTCGCGCTCCGGCGGGATGGTGTTGATGTAGTCGGTGGTGGTCAGGGGCGGAACGCCGACCTGGCGCTCACGGGCCCGCTCCAGCAGGCGCAGCATGACGTAACGGGCGCGTTTGGCACCGCGGTCGTCGATGACACCATCAAGCGACTCGACCCATTCGCTGGTTTCTTCAGGGTCGATGTCCGGAAGCTGGCTCGGTAGGCCGTCGCTGATCACCGGGCGCTTGCGTTCCGTAGCCACAGGCGTTCCCTCGATTGTGTGTGGGATAGGTCTCTAGCACCATCCTGCCCCCTGGTGGCACCCCTCGTCACGTCTAGGTCCCCCGGACGCGATGCTGAACACAGGTACCCGCCGGTAACTTAGCGCTACGGCTCGCCTGCGCTCTTGTTCGAGTTCCTTTCCGTGGTGCCATGAACGGGCGGACGAGTGGTTGCAGCCCCGGATCCCGCCCTGCGGCAGAATGCGACGTATGCGTAGCGACGTGATCACCGTCCAGACCGGGTCCCGCCCGACCGTCCGGGACATCACCGCAGAGGCCCAGCAGTTCGTCTCCAGTGAGGGCGACGGCCTGCTGCACGTGTTCGTGCCGCACGCCACGGCCGGCCTGGCGATCATCGAGACCGGGTCGGGCTCCGACGACGACCTGCTCAGCGCGCTGGACGACCTGCTCCCCACCACGGACCGCTGGCGGCACCGACACGGCTCGCCCGGCCACGGCCGCGACCACGTGCTGCCGGCGTTCGTCCCGCCGTACGCCACGCTGCCGGTGCTCGGCGGACGGCTGGCGCTGGGCACCTGGCAGTCGATCTGCCTGGTCGACACCAACCGCGACAACCCGACCCGCCAGGTCCGCTTCTCCTTCCTCCCGACCTGACCCGCCACCCTCCCCGCCCCCGCCCCCGCCCCCGCCCCCGCCCCCGCCCCCGCCCCCGCCCCCGCCCCGCCCCGCCCACCCTCCCCCGCTGATCTAGGGAGAGTTGCCGTCAGTCGATCTCCAATAGCGGCAATATTCCCTAGATCGACGCGTGGGGCGGGGCGCGCGTGGGGGGCGGGGCGCTCATGGGGGGCGGGGCGCGGCGGCGGGGTGGGCGGGGTGCGGCCGTTGTGCTCGTTGAGGTGAGCGACGGCGGTGGGGCGCTTGCGTACGATGTGGCCGTGACGCAGGAGGCGGGTTCCGCAGCAGGTGGACCGGGGGATCGGGTCGGTCTCGCCGCTGATGTGGTGCGCCGGATGGCGCACGTGACCGCCGCCCTGCGACACCGGCAGGGCTCCGAGTTCGCCGAGTTGGGGCTCACCCCGGCGGCGGCCCGGGCGTTGCACGAGCTGGACCCGGACCACCCCCTGCCGGCCCGCGACCTCGCCGAGCGGCTGAGCTGCGACCGGTCGAACGTGACGGTGCTGGTCGACAAGCTGGAGCAGGCCGGGCTGGTCGAGCGTCGCACCGACCCGGCGGACCGTCGGCAGAAGACGTTGGTGGTGACGGGGAAGGGCCGCGGCGTGCGGGATCGGGTGGTCGAGGTGATGTCCGACTCCCGACTCCTTTCCGGGCTGACCGACCGGGAGCTGAGCACCCTTCGTGACCTGGTCTGGAAGGTGTCCGACGGTGGCTGTCCGGAGCCCTGCGGGCCGGAGTGAGTCGACCCGTGCCGGCCGTGTCCCACTGGGCGACCATGGCTCCCGTCGGTAATGCTGTCCGACGTGACCACCCCGCAAGACCTCGACGACCGGTTCCGGGAGACGCTGGCGGCGCTGCCCGCCGCGGAGCGGCGGCGTGACCCCGCCGACCCGGTCACCGATGACGCCCCACTGACCGGCGCGCAGGTGCTGGATCTGTTCGACGCGCAGGTGACAAGCCGGCAGCTCGACCTGGCCGGCCGCTGGTTGCGCAGCTTCGGGGAGGGTTTCTACACCATCGGCTCGGCCGGGCATGAAGGCAACGCCGCGGTCGCCGCCGCGCTGCGCCCCACCGATCCGGCGCTGCTGCACTACCGCTCCGGCGCCTTCTACTGCCTCCGCGCCGCGCAGGCCGACACCGACCCGACACCGACCGCCAACGGCGAGCCGTCCGGGTCTGAGCCGCCCGATTCCGAGCCGTCCGGGTCTGAGTCGCCCGATTCCGAGTCGCCCGATTCCGAGCCGTCCGGGTCTGAGCCGTCCGATTCCGAGCCGTCCGGGTCTGAGTCGGCCCTGGCCGCGCCGACGGGCGGTGGCTTCGCGGCGTACGCGGACGCGGCCCGGGACGTGTTGCGCGGGATGGTCGCCTCCAGTCGGGAGCCAATCGCCGGGGGCCGGCACAAGGTCTTCGGCCGGGCTGACCTGGCCATCGTGCCGACCACCTCCACCATCGCCTCGCACCTGCCCCGCGCGGTCGGGTTGGGGCTGGCCGTGGAGCGGCTGCGCCGGATGGACAGCGCCGGGCGGCGTACCGGGGCCGGGATGCGGGTCGGCAGCGGGGCGGGCGCGGCGCACGCCCCGTGGCCACCGGACGCGATCGTGGTCTGCTCCTTCGGCGACGCCTCGGTCAACCACGCCTCCGCCACCGCCGCCTTCAACACCGCAGGCTGGTACGACCACGCCGGGCTGCGCATCCCGGTGCTCTTCGTCTGCGAGGACAACGGGCTGGGCATCAGCGTCCGCTCGCCGGAGGGCTGGGTCGAGGCGACCCTGCGGGCCAAGCCGGGCATCCGCTACCTGAGCGCGGACGGGGCCGACCCGGTGCAGACGTACGCGGTGGCGGCGGAGGCCGCGGCCTGGGTACGCCGGAACCGGCGGCCGGCCGTGCTGCACCTGCGCACCGTACGGCTGATGGGGCACGCCGGGGCGGACGCGGAGTCGGCGTACCGTAGCCCGGCTGAGCTGGCCGAGGACCTGGACCGGGATCCGGTGGCCGCCACCGCGCGGCTGCTCGTCGACGCCGGCGTGGCGACCGGCGAGGAGCTGCTGGCCCGGTACGACGAGACCGGCTGGCAGGTACGCCGGCTGGCCGAGGAGGTGCTGGGCGAGCCGAAGCTGACTTCCGCGGCCGACGTGGTGTCGGCGCTGGCGCCCCGCCGTCCGGTGCGGGTGGCGCGGGCGGTGGCCGACGCTGCGGCGCGGGCCACCGGGCCGGGCGCGGGTGCCCGGGCGGAGGCGTTCGGCGGCAAGCCGCCGGAGCTGGCCGGTCCGATGACCCTGGCGCAGAGCATCAACGCGGCGCTCGCCGACGGGATGCTCGACCACCCGCAGATGGCGATCTTCGGTGAGGACGTGGCCGCCAAGGGTGGCGTGTACGGGGTGACGAAGGGGCTGCGCGACCGCTTCGGGGCGGCCCGGGTCTTCGACACCCTTCTCGACGAGACGTCGGTTCTCGGGCTGGGCCTCGGCGCGGGCCTGGCCGGGATGCTGCCGGTGCCGGAGATCCAGTACCTGGCGTACCTGCACAACGCTGAGGACCAGCTGCGCGGCGAGGCGGCCACCATGCAGTTCTTCTCGCAGGGGGCGTTCCGCAACCCGATGGTGGTGCGGGTGGCCGGGCTGGCGTACCAGGAGGGGTTCGGCGGGCACTTCCACAACGACAACTCGGTGGCCGTACTCCGGGATGTGCCCGGTCTGGTGGTCGCGGTGCCGGCACGGCCGGACGACGCCGCGCCCATGCTGCGGACCTGCCTGGCCAGCGCGGCGGTGGACGGCAGCGTCTGCGTGTTCCTGGAACCGATCGCGCTCTACCACACCCGCGACCTGTACGCCGAGGGTGACGGGGAGTGGCTGGCCGGCTATCCGGAGCCGGGCGGGTGGGTGGCTGGGCACGTGCCGATCGGGCGGGCCCGGGTCTACCGGATCGGCTCGGCCGACGACCTGACCATCATCACCTTCGGTAACGGGGTGCGAATGTCGCTGCGGGCCGCCGCCGTCCTCGCCGAGGAGGGGGTGGGCACCCGGGTGGTGGACCTGCGCTGGCTGGCCCCGCTGCCGGTGGCCGACATCATCCGGGAGTCCTCGGCGACCGGCCGGGTGCTGGTCGTGGACGAGACGCGCCGCTCCGGCGGTGTCGGCGAGGGGGTGATCGCCGCGCTGGTCGACGCCGGATATGTCGGTGCCGCACGGCGAGTGGCGGGAGTTGACTCGTTTGTACCATTAGGTCCGGCAGCACGTCAGGTTCTGGTCTCCGCGCAAGCCATTACCGACGGTGCCCGTACGCTGCTGGCACGGTAAATTCCGTTCCACCCGGTGCGCCACTTGCGCGGGGACGCACAACTGTGTGGACTCTGCCTGACGGCGTCGCACCGACGCCGCGAGCAGGGACGAGATGAGGAGGCATGCGACAGTGAGCGCGACCGCTGGTCAGGCCGCAGACGGGGTACGCAGCCTGGCGGACCGGTTCGGAATGGAACCGGGGATGGTCGTCATGGAGATGGGGTACGACGACGACGTCGACCAGGATCTCCGGGACGCCCTGACCGACCGCTGTGGAGAGCTGGTTGACGAGGACACCGACGAGGTGGTCGACGCGGTGCTGGTCTGGTATCGCGACGGCGACGGTGATCTTTTCGAGCTTCTCGTCGATGCCCTCGGCCCGCTGGCCGACAACGGGGTCGTGTGGCTGCTCACCCCGAAGGCGGGGCGTGACGGGCATGTCGAGCCGAGTGAGGTCGCGGAGTCCGCGCCCACCGCCGGCCTTCAGCAGACCTCGACCGTCAACGCCGGCCGGGACTGGAGTGGCGCACGTCTGGTGCTGCGCCGAGGGGCCAAGGCCAAGAAGTAGCCCGCGCCGCTTCGCGCGCCCGGCGGTCCGCACCGCCGGGTGGCAGGCTGGTGCCGTTTCCCCGACTCGACCGAGGAGAGTTCGCATGCCGATCGAGGTTGGTGCCGAGGCGCCGGACTTCGTGCTGAAGGACCAGAACAACCAGGAGGTCCGCCTCTCGGACTTCCGGGGCAAGCGCACCGTCCTGCTGGTCTTCTACCCGCTCGCCTTCACCGGCACCTGCCAGGGCGAGCTGTGCGAGGTGCGGGACAACCTCGACGAGTACGTGAACGACGACGTCCAGGTGCTGACGGTCAGCGTCGACTCGGCCTACAGCCACAAGATCTGGGCCGACCGTGAGGGCTACCAGTTCCCCATGCTGGCCGACTTCTGGCCGCACGGAGCCGTCGCCCAGGCGTACGGGGTCTTCAACGACGTCGCCGGCTTCGCCAACCGGGGCACCTTCGTCATCGACAAGACCGGCGTGGTCCGCTTCGCCGAGATGAACGGCCCGGGTGAGGCCCGCGACCAGCAGGGCTGGCGCAGGGCCATCGCCGAAGCGACCGGCTGACCGGGGTACGCCGTGCAACCGGGCCGGTGGCGAGCAGGGTAAGCTGGCCAGCCACCGGCCCGCCGCACGGGCGATCCGGGCGCGTAGCTCAGTGGGAGAGCACCCGCCTTACAAGCGGGGGGTCGCAGGTTCGAAACCTGCCGCGCCCACCACCACCCCCTCCGACCCGGGTGAACGTCGAGGGCGTGCAGCAGGCTGGGAAAGGGATTGGACGAGATGATGCTCGGGCTTGTAGCTTGCAGTTGACCGCGACACTGCGCGAGGAGGTGAGACCCATGAACGCTGTATCGATGTGGGTGCTCCCCCTTTCTGTCACGGTCGGGCGATTGACGTAGGTGTCGTCGGGAGCGCCTCGCCAACAAGGCCCTCCCGAAAGGCAACACCTATGGACTCTCTGCAGTTCACCGCCGCGCCGTCGTCGAACGATTTGGTCGAGCGCGTGGGCGATGTCCCCGGCCTCCCAGCGCCGGCCTCCGGCACCGATCGCGCGCCCCTCATGTTCGACGTGATCATTGCCGGGTGCGGGCCAACTGGTGCGATGCTGGCCGCCGAACTGCGGCTGCACGATGTGCGGGTACTCGTCCTGGAGAAGGAAACCGAGCCCGTGTCGTTCGTCCGCATAGTCGGTCTGCATATTCGCAGTATCGAGCTGATGGCGATGCGTGGGCTGCTGGAGCGCATTCTCGAACACGGAAGGCAGCGTCCGGCCGGCGGCTTCTTCGCCGCCATCAACAAACCCGCGCCCGAGGGCCTGGATTCCGCGCACACCTATCTGCTGGGCATCCCGCAGCCGGTCATCGTTCACCTGCTCGAAGAACATGCGATCGAACTGGGGGCGCAGGTCCGGCGCGGTTGCGCGGTGGCCGATTTCGAGCAGGACGACGACGGTGTGACCGTCGAGCTGGCCGACGGGGAACAGCTGCGTACGCGCTATCTCGTCGGCTGTGACGGCGGGCGCAGCACGGTGCGCAAACTGCTCGGCGTCGGCTTCCCCGGCGAGCCCTCGCGGACCGAGACGCTGATGGGCGAGATGAAAGTGGGTGTGCCGCAGGAGGAGATCGCCGCCAAGGTGACCGAAATCCCCCAGATCAACAAGCAATTCTGGCTCAGGCCCTTCGGTGACGGGGTCTATAGCGTCGTAGTCCCGGCCGCGGGAGTCAGCGATCGCGCTGCACCGCCCACCCTTGAGGATTTCGCACAACAGTTGCGCACCATCGTCGGGACCGATTTCGGCGTGCACTCCCCGCGCTGGTTGTCCCGCTTCGGGGATGCCACCCGGCTAGCCGAACGTTATCGGGTCGGGCGGGTGCTGCTGGCCGGCGATGCGGCGCACATCCATCCACCCATCGGCGGACAGGGCCTCAATCTGGGCGTTCAGGACGCATTCAACCTTGGCTGGAAACTGGCCGCACAGATCCGCGGCTGGGCGCCGGAAACACTGCTGGACACCTACCAGTCCGAACGTCGTCCGGTCGCCGAGGACGTGCTGGACAACACCCGCGCCCAGATAGAACTGTCGTCCACCGAACCGGGCCCGCAGGCCGTGCGCAGGCTGCTCACCGAACTGATGGACTTTGACGAGGTGAACCGCTATCTGATCGAGAAGATCACCGCGATCGGCATCCGCTACGACTTTGGCGCGGGCCCCGACCTGCTCGGCCGCCGCCTGCGCGACATCGACGTGAAACAGGGCCACCTCTACGGTCTGCTGTATCGCGGCCGTGGCCTGCTGCTGGACCGCACCGAACGCCTGACCGTCGGCGGCTGGTCGGACCGGGTCGATTACCTCGGGGATCCCACTGCGGTACTGGATGTTCCGGGCGTCCTGCTACGCCCCGACGGCCACGTCGCCTGGATCGGCGACGATCAGCAGGACCTGGACGACCACCTCTGCCGCTGGTTCGGCGAGCCCGCCAACTAATCTCGCCTGCGCTGTCGGCTGCCAGGAGTTGGGAGGTCGTGCTGTCCCGCGCCGTGGACGAGGCGTACAACCTGGTGTTGTGTTGGAAGGCCCGGCGGAGGGGTGGGGGAACGGTCGACGCGGTCGATTTGTTCTCATTGTCGTCTGACGAGCGGCGGGGAGCGTGATCGTGAAACTGGCAGGTATTGGCGCGGTGCTGTTCGACATGGATGGCACCCTGGTCGACTCCGACGCCGCCGTCGAGCGGGCCTGGGAGCGGTGGGCCGCCGAGTACGCCGCCGACCCTGCTGCGGCGTTGGCGATCGCACACGGCAGGCCCGCCGACCAGACCATTCGCTGGCTGCTGCCCGCGCTCGACGACACCACGGTCGCCGCTGCGGCGGCACGGCAGCTCGCCTTGCAGTACGACGACCTCTCCGACGTGACGGCCACCCCCGGGGCGCACGAACTGCTGGCCACGCTGGCCCGGCTGGGGCTGCCCTGGGCGGTGGTGACCAGCGCCGACGCCCGGCTGGCCGAGGCCCGGCTCGGTGCCGCCGGCATCGTTGCGCCCGTGCTGGTCACGGTGGAGGACGTGAGCGTCGGCAAGCCGGACCCGGAGGGTTACCTGCGGGCCGCCGCGCTGCTGGACGTACCCGTGGCGCGGTGCCTGGTCGTCGAGGACGCCGAGGTCGGCCTGCGGGCCGGGCGCTCGGCCGGCGCGCTGACCGCCGCGCTGAAGGGGCTCGATGGCGACCTGCGCCTCGACGACCTGGCGCAGCTGGCCCGCCAGTTGGAGTCGGCGCCGACGCCACGCTGACCACCCCAGCGCGTCAACGGAGGCGGGCGGCCAGCCAGGGGAGCAGAGCGTGGGCCTGGGCCTGCTGGAACGCGCGGACGGTGGGGATGCCGGGCGGCGGCGGGCGGCGAGCGCTGTCGGCGAAGAACCCGGCCAGCCCGGCGTACACCCCGCTGAGCGCGATCGGGTCGACCTCGGCGGTGAGGGGTAGCCGGCGCAGCAGCGCCTCGGTGTCGTGCCCGCCGTGCAGCCGGACGTTGACCAGCAACAGCGCGGTGTCCAGCCAGGCCGGCCCCCGGCAGGCCCACGGCCAGTCGACGACGGTGACCGTGCCGGTCGCGTCGAGCAGCAGGTTGTCGGCCCGTACGTCCACGTGGCAGAGCGTGTCACCGGTCAGCGCGGCGAGGCCCTGGTCGGCGGCGGCACGCAGCTGGTCCAGGTGCTCCCGGGCCCAGGGGTCTAGCAGGTCCGGTGGGTCGGCGGCGATCCGGTGCCAGCCGGCGAAGTCCTGGGCCAGCAGCTCGGCGGCGGTCGGCACGTCCGTCACCGGGCTCGGGGTGAGCGCGGCGGCCATCACCTCCAGGGCATTCAGCACGCGGGTCAGTTCGTCGGCCTGCCACGGGGTGGCCGGGTGCCGACCGTCCACGTCGGAGAAGACCAGCGCCACCCACTCGCCGTCGTCGTGACAGCCCAGCAGTCGGGGCGTCGGTGCCGAGGCCGGCAGCGCGGCGGCGGTGCGGGCCTCCGCGCGGTGCATGGTGGGGCTGTCCGGGTTCTGCGCCGGGCTGATCGCCTTGACGAACGCCCGCAAGCCGGTCGCGGTGCGGACCCGGTCCGCCGTGCCTGGCGAGTAGCCGCCCGGCTGGGACACCGCCTCGACGACCCGATCGCCGATGATGTCCTGCACCGACGCCCGGACCCGCTCCGGCAGGTCCGCCCATCCGATTCGGCCCGCAGCCCGCTCCACCATCCCGTCACGGTGCCCCTGCCCCGCCCCCCGGACAATCGATTTTCCCCACCCCGCACCCCCGCCCGGGTCGGTGACACCGAGGTCGGTGGGATCTGGGTGATCGTGCCCGGGACGGCCGGCGCGACGGACACGTCCGCTCCCAGCGTGCCTGGATCCACAACATCGAGGTGCACCCGGCGCACCGGGGACGCGGACACGCACGGGCCCAGCAGATGGCGAAACGGATCGACCCGGCGGGCTGAGCCGGCGGCGCGGCCCGGAAGCGACCCCAGGACGGCCCCCGGCAGGACTGTTCACCTGCCCATCGGGAAACCGGCGCGAACCGCACCTGGGGAGGAGCGACGGATGACGCACGGCAACGGCCTGACCATTGGTGTGCTCGGCTCGTACGGTGGGCGAAACCTCGGCGACGAGGCGATCCTCACCGGCCTGCTCACCGATCTGCGTATGCAGGAACCGAATGCCCGAATCATCGTCTTCTCCCGCAACCCGGAGCACACCCGGGCCGCCCACCCGGACGTCGAGGCGGTGCCCTGGGAGGGCGTCAGCCGTACCGACTCGGCCCTGGTCCTCGCCCAGCTCGACCTGCTCATCCTCGGCGGCGGCGGCATCCTGTACGACCGGGAGGCCCGCCGCTACCTGCGGGTGGTCCGGGTCGCTCAGGAGCGTGGCCTGCCCCTGATCACGTACGCGGTGGGGGTCGGGCCGCTCAGCGACGCGGTGGACACCGGCATGGTCCGGGAGACGCTCGCCGGCGCGACCCAGGTGACCGTCCGTGACCAGGAGTCTCGGATGGTGCTGGAGGAGGCCGGCCTGCTCAACCCGATCACGGTCACCGCGGACCCGGCGTTTCTCCTGCAGCCGGAGGACTTCCCGGCCCACCTGCTGGCCGAGGAGGGTGTGCCGGTCGGTAAGCGGTTGGTCGGAATTAGCGTGCGGGAGCCGGGGCGGGCCGCCGAACGGCTCGACGTGGACGGCTACCACCGGCTGCTGGCCCAGATCGGTGACTTCCTGGTGCATCGGATCGACGCGTACGTGCTGTTCGTGCCGATGGAGCGTGACGACATCCGGCACGCCCACGGCGTGCTCTCACACATGGTCGCCGCTGAGCGGGGCCGGATCCTGCACGGCACCTACTCACCGCAGCAGGTGCTCGGGCTGATGCGCCACTTCGACCTGGCCGTCGGCATGCGCCTGCACTTCCTGATCTTCGCGGCGATGGTCGGCACACCGTTCCTGCCCCTGCCGTACGCCGGCAAGGTCTTCGACCTGGCCCAGCGCCTCGGCGTGCCGGCGCTACGGGGCGTGGAGCGGGAGGTCGAGGGGCCGCTACTGGCCGAGGTCGACCGGCTCTGGGACGAGCGGGAGCAACGCGCCGAGGCCACCGCCCGACGGGTGGCGGAGGTGTGCGATCAGGCGCGCGGCACCTCAAACGTCACCCGCGGCGTGTTGGAGAGCCTGCGCAGCCAGACCCTCACCCAGGTCTGAGCGGGCGGTCACACCGCGGGGCCGGTCCACCGGTAGCGCCATTCGCGGGCCTCTTCGTGGGCGGACTCCAACTCGTAGATCTGCGCCTCGGCCAGCCCACCTGGGCCGAGGTGATGGTGGGTCAGCGGCGGACGACCGTTGCTGTCCAGTTCGACGGTGATGCTCTGCCCGTCCGCCGTGCCACCGACGAGAAGGATCTGCACGGATGAAGCCATGCGCCCATCCTGCCCCTCGTGCCGCCCGCCCGCAGGGATAGCGGGGGCAGCGATCTCCACCGTGCCGTGCGCGCCCGGGTCATCCCGCGATCTTGCACATTCTGCCCCAACATAAGGTGCAAACCACCGCATACCTCCGACACGAACTGCAAGATCGCGCAGGGGTCGGGTCGCGGCGAGTGTTGCTCGGTGCGGCCGCCTATCCTGGGCGCGGGCGGCGACGAGGGGGAGCAGGTGCTGGTCATCCACGGGCTGTGGGAGCCCTGCGACGGCTCGGCCGGCGGCCTCGCCCTCTGGGCCGAGGACAGCGCCGCGCCGCCCGTGCCGGCCCGCTCCGGCCGGCCGCCCCGGGAACGCCCGCACCCCTTCGCCGCCGGGCACGCCGACCTGGCCGCCGTCCTCGCCGACGCCGCCGAGCCGGCCCGCCCCGCCACCGCGCTGCTCACCCTGCCCACCCGGGCCGGCGCGCCGACCGACTCGCCAGAGCTGATCCGGACCGCCGTCGCACCTGCGGCCCGCAGCCGGCTCACCCTGGCCGGGTGGCGGGTCCCCGTGCTGGTGTACGCCCCGGACGACGCGCTGTCGCTGCTGCGCGCCCTGGACGAACTCCCGGCGGCGCCCGGGGCCACCCTGCGCCACTTCGCCGAGTTGGCCGACTTCGCCGCCGACCTGGTGACCCGTGGCCGCGTACTCCCCGGCGTCCGTACGACCCCGGCGATCACGACCCCGGCCCGTGCGACTCCAGCCCACACGACCCCGGCGAGGGCGGCCGTGGCGGCGTCGGGCCCCGGCGCGCAGGTGCTGGCGCGGGCGGTCTGGCGTCCCCTGCTGACCGGCACCGACGCCGGCTGGGCGCGGTCGCTGGCGCTGGCCCTGCCACCAGCCGCCCGAGCCGTCATCGTGCCGGCCGCCGCCGTGCAGCCCACCGCGAGCACCGCGCTGGACGTGATCAGCCCACCCACCGCCGCGCCGGCGACTGACGGGTTGACCGGCACCGAACTGACCGCCGCCGAGGTGGTTGCGGATGCGCTCGACGCGCTGACCGACGCCGCCGCGCGGGCTGCTCTGGCGACCACCACGCTGGCCCGAGGGCTGCGGCCGGGTGGCCCGGCGCCGGCGTGGTTGGCCGCGCTCGCCAGCCCTCAGCGTGACTTCACCGTCGACCCGGCGGCGTTGGCCACCCTCGAAGCCGAGCTGGACGTCTGGCAGCGCGACGCTGCCGGTGGCCCGGTGCGGGCCAGTTTCCGCCTGGTGGAACCGGCTCCAGACGAGGTCACCGAACCGATCCTGGCCACCCGCCCGGTGCCGGGCGACATGTCGCCGGTGGTGGTCGAGCCGACCGGTGGCGCGCGCTGGCGGCTGGAGTTCGGGTTGCAGGCGGCCGACGAGCCCGGCCTGCACGTCGACGCCGGGCAGGTCTGGCGGGCGCCGCAGACGCTCGGCGGGCTGGCCGGCCGTACGACCAGCCCGCAGGAGACGCTGCTCGCCGAGCTGGGCCGGGCCAGCCGGCTCTGGCCGGACCTGGACGCCGCGCTGCGCACCGCCGCCCCCGAGACGATGGAACTCGACGTCGAGGGGGCTCACCGGTTCCTCAGTGCGGGTGCCCCGGTGCTGCACGCGGCCGGCTTCGGGGTGCTGCTGCCCTCCTGGTGGCAGCGCCCGTCGGCGCGGCTCGGCGCCCGGTTGCGTGCCCGCAGTCGCACCGCGCCGGGCACCGTCGCGGGCGCCGACGCCGGTGTTGGTCTGGACGCCCTGGTCGACTACCGCTGGGAAATCGCGCTCGGTGACCAGCCGCTGTCCGCCGACGAGTTGGCGGCGCTGGCCGAGTTGAAAACCCCGCTGGTGCGGCTACGCGGCCGGTGGGTGGAACTGGACCCGGGGCGGCTCGCCGCCGGTCTGCGCCTGCTCCGCTCCACCGGCGAGTTGAGTGTCGCCGACCTGCTCCGCCTGGGCCTGGCCGACGGCGAGGCCACCGGGGCGCTGCCGGTGCTGGAGGTGACCGCCGACGGGGCGCTGGGCGACCTGCTCGCCGGTGCCGTCGAGCGACGCCTCACCCCGCTCGACCCGCCGCCGGGCTTTCAGGGGACGCTACGGCCGTACCAGCAGCGCGGGTTGGCCTGGCTGGTTTTCCTGCGCTCGCTCGGCCTGGGTGGCGTGCTCGCCGACGACATGGGGCTGGGCAAGACGGTGCAACTGCTCGCGCTGCTGGCCGGGGATCCACCGGAGACCGGACCGACCCTGCTGGTCTGTCCGATGTCGCTGGTCGGCAACTGGCAGCGGGAGGCGGCGCGGTTCACCCCGGGGCTGCGTGTGCACGTACACCATGGTGCCCAGCGGGCGCGGGGCGCGGAGTTCACCGCGGCCGCGCACGGCGCGGACCTGGTCCTCACCACCTACTCGGTGGCGGCCCGCGATGCCGCTGACCTGGCCGGCATCGACTGGCACCGGGTGGTGGTCGACGAGGCGCAGGCAATCAAGAACGCGTCGACCCGGCAGGCCGAGGCGGTCCGTGCGTTGCCCGCCCGACAGCGGGTGGCGGTGACCGGTACGCCGGTGGAGAACCGGCTCGCCGACCTGTGGTCGATCATGCAGTTCGCCAATCCGGGCCTGCTCGGGCCGGCTGCGACGTTCCGTAAGCGGTTCGCCGAGCCGATCGAGCGGCACGGCGATGCCGAGGCCGCCGAGCGGCTACGCCGGATCACCGGCCCGTTCGTGTTACGCCGACTCAAGACCGATTCGTCGATCATCTCGGACCTGCCGGAAAAGCTTGAGATGGAGGTGCTCTGCAACCTCACCGCCGAGCAGGCCGCCCTGTACCGGGTGGTGGTCGACGACATGCTCGCCCGGATCGAGACCAGCGACGGCATCGAGCGACGCGGCCTGGTGCTGGCCACCATGACCCGGCTCAAGCAGGTCTGCAACCACCCCGCTCAGCTGCTGCGCGACGGCTCGCCACTGGAGGGCCGCTCCGGCAAGCTGGCCCGGCTGACCGAGATCCTGGAAGAGGTGCTGGCGGCGGGGGAGCGGGCGCTGCTGTTCACGCAGTACGCTGAGTTCGGTGCGATGCTGCGCGGTCACCTGTCGGCGCGGTTCGGCCGGGAGGTGCTGTTCCTGCACGGCGGCCTCGGCAAGGCCGAGCGGGACGCCATGGTGCAGCGCTTCCAGTCGGCGGACGGGCCGCCGCTGTTCGTCCTGTCGCTCAAGGCGGGCGGCACCGGGCTCACCCTGACCGCCGCCAATCACGTGGTGCACGTGGACCGGTGGTGGAACCCGGCGGTGGAGGACCAGGCCACCGACCGGGCGTTCCGGATCGGACAGCACCGACGGGTGCAGGTCCGCAAGTTCGTCTGCGCCGGCACGGTGGAGGAAAAGGTGGCCGCGATGATCGCGGACAAGCGCAGCCTCGCCGAGCGGGTGGTTGGCACCGGCGAGCAGTGGATCACCGAGTTGTCCACCGGCCAGTTGCGTGAGCTGTTCGCCCTGGAAGCCGGGGCGGTGGTGGAGTAGTGAGCGAGCGGAGCGAGCGAACCATCAGACACCGCAGCGTTGTGCCTCGCGTCAGCGCGGAGCGCAGCGGAGCGCTGGCGTGAGTACGGACCGGTTCGCCGACTACGGGCGCCCCCGCCGGGTCGACGGGGGTCTGCGGGCACGCAGCGCCCGGGGTGCGATCGGCCGTTCCTGGTGGTCCCGGCGTTTCCTGGAGGTGCTGGAGTCGTTCGCGCTCGGCACCCGGCTGACTCGGGGCCGCTCGTACGCACGGGCCGGTCAGGTGCTCACGCTCGGCATCACGCCCGGACGGGTCAGCGCGGTGGTGCAGGGTTCCCGGCCGCAGCCGTACCAGGTGTCCATCGCCCTGGAGCCGTTTCCGGCCGCGCTCTGGTCCCGAATCGAGGCGGAGTTGGCCGGGCAGGCGTTCTTCAGCGCCCGGCTGCTCGCCGGGGACCTTCCCGACGAGTTGGAGGAGCTGTTCGTCGCCGTCGGCGCGCCGCTTTTCCCAGCCGGCGTGAACGAGCTGACCCAGCGGTGCAACTGCCCCGACTTCGCGGTGCCGTGCAAACACCTCGCGGCGACGTTCTATCTGCTGGCCGAAGCGTTCGACGCGGACCCGTTCGAGCTGTTGCACTGGCGCGGTCGGTCCCGCGCGGAACTGCTCGACGAGCTCCGCGCCCGGCGGGTCGAGGCCACCGGCGTCGCCCTGCCACCCCAACCCGTCAACTTACCGTCCGAACCGGACGGTCCCAACTCGACTGTCGGTGTGGTGGCGCCGGTCGGCGCGGCCCGTGCCCTCGTCGGGCTGTCGGCGACACCGCTGGCGGAGGCGGCGGACCGCTTCTGGATGCCGCCGGTGCCGCTGCCCGATCGACCGCCACGTCTGGTGACCGGCCCGGACCTGCTGCTGCGCCAACTCGGGGCGCCAGCCCCGGCCATCGGCGGGCCGGGACTACTCGAACGGTTGCGCCGCGCGTACCGGGCGTTCGACCCGACCGAACGGTGAGCCGTCACGTCCAGCGGCGGCGGAACCGCCACATGATCGCGGCATTGGCCACCAGCACCACCGCGCAGATCGCGCCGGTCAGTCGGCCGGCGAACACGGCTATCGCCGGCAGCGACGCCCACAGCACGATGGTCAACAACATCAGGTAGCGGCCCCTGCGGGCTCGGACCCGGTGGTCCAGCCGGGCAAAGAAGGCCGGGTCACTCTCCCGGAGCTGACGGGTGATCTGGTCGAATCTGCGCTGATCCTCTTTGCTGAGCATGGCGCTGCCTTCCCCTCACGCGTCCAGCGGTTC
The DNA here is from genome assembly GCF_045209745.1 of Micromonospora sp. NBC_01638. NCBI lineage: Bacteria > Bacillati > Actinomycetota > Actinomycetes > Micromonosporales > Micromonosporaceae > Micromonospora > Micromonospora sp. NBC_01638. The sequence goes on along the minus strand of NZ_CP109273.1, from coordinate 683,337 downwards.
GGCGGCATACCCGCTGCGGTGGGGGCTAACGCTCACCCGATGCTGCTACTTTCCTCCACGCGAGAGCACCTCATGTCCGGCTTACCGAAACCTTAAGTTTGCCTGTGGTGGTGAACAGCGCGGAACGTGTCGCGTAGGACGGCGAGGTCCGATCCGTGCCCGGCTGCCGTGCGTACGCCCTGCTGGGAAGGTCCGCGTAGATCGCCGGCCCCCGACCTGCCGCCGACGTCGCACTGAGCGCTGTCTTAAGTGCCCTCACGAGGGTGTTCAGCCCACCTTGAAGGCCCGTGGGGCCTTGGTTACCTTGCCGTAGCAACCCCCTCAGGCAACAGTCGCCGCACCTGCCGCACCTGCCCGGTCGCAGCTTCCGGCGCTCATCAGAAATCGGGATTGGTACATGGCCGACCAGAATGTGCCACCACGCCGACCGCGGGACGACCACGGTTGGGACGGACGCCAGCACCACAGCGCGGACGGCTACGGCGAACCCAACGCAGCCGCGCCCTACGGGTACGACTCGCCCAACCCCTACCAGGGCGGCTACCCGGCGCAGGCCGACCCGCGCGAGCAGCACGGCGACGGTTACGCGCACGTTGGGCAGCCCGCCCCAGCCCCGCGCGGGCCGCAGTGGGTCGGCCCGGAGGGTCTCGGCCAGTCAGCTCCGGCGCGGCCCGTCGGCACCGGACTGCCCACCTTCGACGATGACGACGAGTCGATTCGCAAGGTCGGCCGGCGCAAGGCGATGGTGGCCCTCGGCGGCACCGCCGCTGTCGTCGCCGGTGGTGCGGCACTCGCCATGACCCCGCAGATCCGCGGTCTCTTCGGGGACGGGGCGGCGGCTGGCGACGCGACCGGCAGCACGGTGACCGACGGCACCGCGGCGCGGCCCAGTGGCCAGCAGCCCAGCACGGTGCGCACCTACACCGAGCAGAACGAAAGCTACATGGGCTCCCGGGCCGGCGAGGCGCTGAAGAAGAACGCGCCGGCCGGTGGACGGACCTTCTCCGGCCCCGCTGCGGCCGCGGCGGCGACCCAGGTGACCGTGAAGACGGTGCTGGCCAAGGACCCGATCCTGCACCTGGCCCGGCGGACCACCTTCGGGGTGACGCCCGCGGTCGTCGCCGACATCAAGAATCAGGGCATCGACGCCTGGATCCGCGCCCAGCTGGCCCCGGAAAAGATCGAGCCGAGCAAGGCCGAGCTGAAGCTCGCCGAGCTGCCCACCCAGAAACTCAGCGTGCAGCAGCTGCGCGACCAGCGGGACAAGCTCAACGACCAGGGCGCCCAGCCGGAGCGGGAGATGGTCGACGCCACCATCGCCCGGCAGATCTGGTCCAAGCGCCAACTGTTCGAGGTGATGGTCGACTTCTGGAACGACTTCCTGCACGTCGCCTCCGACTTCGACGGCGGCGAGGTGTACCGCAACTCGTTCGATCAGGACGTCATTCGTCAGCACGCGCTGGGCAGCTACCCGGAGATGCTTATCGCCGCGAACAAGCATCCCGCGCTGCTGATCTACCTGAACCAGAAGGACTCCCGCAAGGACGCGATCAACGAGAACCTCGCCCGGGAAAACCTTGAGCTCTACTCGGTCGGCGTCGACGGCGGCTACAAGGAGCCGGACGTCCGGCAGGCGGCCATGCTGCAGACCGGCCGCGGCGTCGACGACAAGGGCAAGTACGTCTTCCGGCCCGAGCAGCACTACGTCGGCAAGGTGAAGATCCTCGGCTTCAGCCACGCGAACAACTCGGCCGACCCGAAGAAGGCCGAAGCGGCGATCGACGCGTACATCACCTACATCGCGCTGCACCCGTCGACCGCGAAGTACGTTGCGCAGAGCCTGGCGACCCGGTTCGTCTCGGACACCCCGCCGAAGTCCCTGGTGGACCGGCTGGCCAAGACGTACACGACCAACAAGGGCATGATCAAGCCGGTGCTGATGGCGCTGTTCTGCTCCTCGGAGTTCTGGGCCGGTGTGGGCCAGAAGGTGCGCCGGCCAATGGAGTACCTGGTCGCCACGTACCGCACCCTGGGCGTCTCGCCGGACCCGTCGCCGAAGCACGACAACGGCGACAACAAGCGCACCCCGTACGCCCGGGGCCTGCGGCAGATCCACGACAAGCTGCGCGAGCTGGGCCACTTCCCGATGGGTCAGCCCACCCCGGACGGCTACCCGGACGTCTACATCGCCTGGACCTCCGCCGGCACCATGGTCAACGGCTGGAACGAGGCGGGCGAGATCGTCGCCGGCTACCGCACCGCCTTCACGTACACGGCACCGGAGAAGCTCGTCGGCAAGCCGCCGGCCACCGCCGGGGCGTACGTGGACGCGCTCTCCCTGCGCCTGGTGGGCCAGAAGCTGAGCACGCGGGAGAAGAACCTGATCCTCGGCGTGGCCGGCGTGCCGGCGACCGCCAAGGTCGACGCCACGTTCAACGGGGCCATCACCGCCGTCGCGCGGGCGATCCTCGCTTCCCCCCAGCACCACCTCAGGTGAGGCACCCGATGGAGAAGACTGTGTACAACTCTTTCCCCCTGCACCCCGAATGCCCCGACGTGCGGCGGCTGGCCGACAACCCGGCCGAGGCGCTGCTGCGCGCCGAGGCCGACATCGTGGCCGCCGAGAACGCCGCCGAGTTCGACCGCTACCGCACTCTGGAGAACCTGGAGGAGGCGCAGCAGGACGGTCGCGGCGTCACCCGGCGCACCTTCGTCGCCGGTGCCGCGGCCACCGCCACGGCCCTCGCCACCGCCCAGTTCGTCACCACGTCGGCGTCGTTCGCGGCGACCAAGACCGGCACCCTGATCCACGTCTTCCTCTACGGCGGGCTGGACGGGCTGAGCCTGATCGCGCCGGACAACGACGCGGTGCTCAACAAGGCCCGCCCCGACCTGCTGCTCGGCAACGACTCGCTGGCCCTGGGCCGCGGCTTCAAGCTGACCAGCGCGTTCAAGCCCCTCGAGAAGTGGCTCACGGCCGGTCAGCTGGGCTTCATCCCGGCGGTCTCCGACGAGCGGCTCTCGCGCAGCCACTTCCAGGCCGCGGACGCCTGCAACCTGGGCGGGCTGCCCAACGAGACCGGTGGCCGGGGCTGGCTGGACGGCCTGGTCGACAACCTGGGCAAGGGCACCGCGTTCCGCAGCGTCGGCATCGGCAACACGCTGCCCCGCTCGCTGGTGGGCAACAACGGCGCGCTGTCGCTGAACAACGTCGGTGCGCTGCGGCTCAACGGTGACGACCGGTTCCGGGCCGCCACCGAGAAGGCCATCAAGGGGCTCTTCACCGGGATCAACCACCCGGTCGAGGACGCCGTGCAGGAGGGCATGGGCGCGTTGGCCACCGCTCAGAAGCTGGCCGCCAAGCCGTACCAGGCCGCCGAGGGCGTCAAGTACGAGGGCGTCGGCAACGCGTTCCAGCAACTCGCCCAGCTGATCAAGGGCGGTGCCAACGTCCGGGTCGCCACCGTCGGCATGGGTGGTTACGACACCCACGAGAACCAGGGCACCCGCGAGGGCGGCCAACTGCACCGCCGGTTGAACGAGCTGGCCAGCGCGATGGCCGCCTTCTTCACCGACCTCGGCCCGCAGGCCGCCGACGTGACGATCATGGTGTCCAGCGAGTTCGGCCGCCGGGTCGGCTCCAACGGCGGCGGCACCGACCACGGGCACGGCGGAGTGGTCACCCTGCTCTCCGGCAAGAAGCTGGCCGGCTCGCTGCTCGGCACCTGGAACGGCCTGGACAAGCTCGACTCCGGTGACGTGCCGGAGTACAACAACATGTTCAACGTCTACGGCGCGGTGGCTCAGGGCCGCTTCGGGCTCACCAACGCGGAGGTCGACAAGGTCTTCCCCCGCCAGAAGTACACCCCGATGAAGCTGTACGCGTGACGCATTCGCACACCCACGCCGCCGGCCGTCGTACCGGGACCTCGTCCCGGCACGGCGGCCGGTCGGCTGCGCCCGTACCCCCGCAGATCCCGGACCGGCGCGGACCCGGCGGCCGACGGCTGCTGGCCGTGCTGCTCCTGGTCGGCCTGCTCGCCAGCGTGTTGCCGTGGTGGCTGGACACGCCCGCAGGTGCGCTGCGGAGCACCGCGGCCACCGTCACCGCGGCGGGCCGGATCAGCGGTCTGGTCGCCGGCTACCTGCTGCTGGTGCAGGTGCTGATGATGAGTCGGCTGCCGGTGCTGGAGCGGTGGATCGGCGGCGAACACCTGAGCCGCTGGCACCGCGACGTCGGCGCCACCCTGCTGGTCGCCGTGCTGGCACACCTGTCGCTGATCCTCGTTGGCTACGCCGACCTGCGTAACCAGTCGATCCTCGCCGAGGTCGGCACGCTGCTCGGCGACTACGAGGACATGCTTTCGGCGTTCGTCGCCACCGCCATCATGATGCTGGTCGGCTTCAGCAGCATCCGGGCGATCCGGCGGGCGCTGCCCTACGAGTTGTGGCACCTGCTGCACCGGTCCAGCTACCTGGTGCTGCTGCTCGGCTTCGGCCACCAGTTCACCCACGGCGCGCAGCTGTACAAGCCCGGCCCGGTGCGCACCGGTTGGATCGCGCTGTATGTGCTGGTGGTCGCCGCCCTGCTCGGGGGCCGGGTGGTCGCGCCGCTGGCGTTCAACCTGCGGTACAAGCTGCGGGTCGCCGACGTCGTCGCGGAGAGCCCGGACACCATCTCCATCTACCTCACCGGCGAGCGGCTCGACCGGCTGGCGATGCTCGGCGGTCAGCACTTCCGCTGGCGCTTCCTCACCCGGGGCTGCTGGTGGCAGTCGCACCCGTTCTCCGTCTCCGCCGCCGGGAACGGTCGCTGGCTGCGGATCACCGTGAAGGTGGTCGGCACGCACACGGGGGACCTGCGTGACCTGGAACCGGGCACCCGGGTCTGTGCGGTGGGCCCGTCGGGGACCTTCACCGCCGCGCACCGGGTCCGCGAGCGCGCCCTGCTGATCGCCGGTGGCAGCGGCATCACGCCGATCCGGGCCATGCTGGAGGAGTTGCCGCCGGGCGCCGCCCTGATCTACCGGGCCCGCACCCCGGCCGACGTGCTGCTCAGCCGCGAGCTGGACTGGCTGGCCCAGGAGCGCGACACCTCCGTCTGGTACGTCATCGGCTCCCGCGACGACCCCGGCCCCCGTCAACTGATGAGCCCGGACGGGTTACGTCAACTGGTGCCCGACGTGGCCCGGCGCGACGTCTACCTGTGCGGGCCACCCGGGCTCGTGGAGCAGTCGGTGCGCGCGCTGCGCCGGGCCGGCGTACCCCGCCGGCAGATCCACCTGGCCACGTTCGAGTTGTAGGAAGGGCATCCCATGCGTCGCGCGTTGCTCGCGATCACCGGCCTCGCCGCCAGCACCACCGCACTGGTGGTGTTCAAGGGCTCCCCGGCCACCAACCAGGTCGCCCAGAACCTGCCCACCGCCCAGCCGGTCAACCCCACCCCGCAGGATGTCGACCCGGTGGACGTCGCGCCGACGCCGTCGGTGGCTCCCAACGCGTCGACGTCGCCCAAGCCGACCAAGAGCACCAGCCGCCCCTCGGGCACCCGCACCACCACGAAGGCCGCACCCCGAACCACCACCAAGCCGCCCCAGTCGACCACCCGCCGGATCACCGGGACCGGTGTGCAGAACGAGTACGGGTACGTGCAGGTGCAGATCGTGGTCTCCGGCACCCGGATCGTCGAGGCCGTCGCGCTGTCGCTGCCCAGCGGGGGTGAATCCGACATCCACAGCGGCGACGTCCGGAGGGCGTACGACGGCACCGGCGGTGAGGTGGTGACGAAGCAGAGCGCCAACCTCAACACCGTCTCCAAGGCCACCGAGACCAGCAACTCCTACAAGCAGTCCCTACGGTCCGCCATCGAGCAGGCATTCTGACGTGCCGGCCGCGATGACCCGACCCGGGCTGTGCCGGGTCGAACAGATCATGGGTACGACGATCAGCCTGGACCTCGCCGACGACCTGCCACCGGAGCGCCTGCACGAGCTGGCGGATGAGGTCTTCGCCTGGATGCGTGCGGTGGACGCGCGGTTCAGCACGTACCAGACGGACAGCGAGGTGTGCCGCTTCGACCGGGGCGAGGTGCTGCTCTCCGAGGCGTCACCGGACCTGCGGTTCGTGCTGGAGGCCTGCGCCGACCTGTGGGGTGCCACCGACGGGTTCTTCGACGCGTACGCCACCGGCCGGCTCGACCCGTCCGGGTTCGTCAAGGGCTGGGCCGCTCAGGTCGCCTCGGACCGGCTGCTCGCCGCCGGCGCGGCGAACCACTTCGTGAACGCCGGCGGCGATGTGCGGGTGCGTGGCCTCTCCCCGTCGCGAGAGCCGTGGCGGGTCGGCATCCAACACCCGTGGGACCCGATGGCGGCCTGCCTGGTGCTGGCCGGGACCGACCTGGCCGTGGCCACGTCCGGCGTCTACGAGCGGGGTCGGCACGTGGTGGACCCGCGCCGGGGCGCCCCGGCCAGCGGGTTGCGCTCGGTGACCGTGGTCGGCACCGACCTCGGGGTGGCCGATGCGTACGCCACCGCTGCCCTGGCCATGGGCGCCACCGGCCTCGGCTGGTTGGATCGCCTCGACGGCCACACCCACGCCGTGATCACCGACGACGCCCGCCAGTATTACTCCGCCGACCTTCCGCTTACGGGCTAGCGGAGCGGGCGGTGGGTGCCGGCCGGGCGGGAGCCGGTGGGGCGTGGGCGGCCGGGGCGCGAGCCGGAGGGCCGGGTGCCGGCCCAGCGGTGCCGTGGGTGGCTGCGCCGGGGCGGTTCGGTGCCGCCGGGATGAGACGCTCTGTCGTTGGTGGACATCGTTCCCCCGTTCGTGGCGCGCGTTGGCGCCGTCTCCCTGTCAACGAGGACCGGCGCCCCGGCGACGCTGCCGGGCACCGGATGGAATCGTCGACCGGGCCTGTTTCACATGCCTCGTCGGGGCAACGGCAGGTGACCGGGGAGCAGGTCGGGGGCGAGCGTCACCCCGGTGGCGCGCAGCGCCCCGATCAACGTGTTCTGCACCAGGTACGAATCCGGAAGCTGCCAGCGGGCCTGCTCGGGAGCGACCGCCCAGCGGACCGTCCCCTCTGGCAGCCGGGTGGGCGGCGCGGGGATCCACGAGCCCGGCCCGTGCCGGACCACGTGGAAGCAGTGCTCCAGCTCCGGTCGGAGCGGGTCGCCGGGTCGGACCAGGAACATCCACCGCCCGGTGGGAGTGACCAGCACCGGACCGCGTACGCCGGTGCCGGCCGGGTGGATCTGCACCGCGTCGAGCACGTGTCGGCCTAGGTGGGCCGGCACCTCCAGCACGTCGAAGGCCCGCCCGGTGGGCAGCAGCACCCCGTGTGGGCGATTCCGCCACCAGGTGGCCACCCGGGACGGGTCGGCGCTGGCAGCCAACTCCCAGTTCTCCAGGGCGGGGTGGCAGCCCACGGTGGGACAGCCGGCCCGGCCGCAGACAAAGCGGCTGCGGGCCAGACAGGCCCCCGGAGTGACCTCCCACCCGTGTGCGGCGTACCGCATGGCGACCCGGCGCAGCCGGACCCGTTCCAGCGGCGACAGTTCGGCCACGCGCGGTCCGACGTTCCCCCACATGTGTGCCATCTCCCCTCGTCGGGCCCGGCGGTCGCCAGGTCGCATGTCGAGCACCGTCACTGCCGTAACCCACAATCGTTGAGGTTGACGAACGGCTCGTGCAACTTGCACGAAAAGTACGAGGACTGGCCGTGCGGCTGACGTACATCCTGTGCGACCAGCGAAAACCTGAAGATGAACGAAGGCCGCCGCATCCGCGGACATCGCCCCAACTCGATAAGTTGCTGGCGGCAGGGGAGGGATGGGGAGATGGACGAGCTACCCATAGGGCGGCGAGTGGCCTATTGGCGGGGGCGACGCAAGATGTCGCAGCAGGTCTTCGCGGACCGGCTGGGCAAGTCGAAGAGCTGGGTGGACAAGGTCGAACGCGGCGTCCGCCGGTTGGACAAGTTCTCCGTCCTGTACGAGATCGCCGACATCCTCCAAATGGACGTGCAACTCCTCCTGGGCAGGGACCCGGAGCGCCGCACCGACGCGCTGAACTGCATCGACCAGGTCGAGGTGCAGGAGATCCGGGCAGCGCTGGAACGCTACGACTCGATGAGCGCGTACTTCGACGCGGTGCCGTACCCGCCGCCGCTGGACGACATGCGCAAGGCCGTCAACCACGCCTGGCTCACCTACCAGTACGGCCGCTACGGAATGCTCACCCGGGCGCTGCCCAAGCTGCTACGGGACGCCCAGGCGGCCGACGCCGCCTACGGCGGTGAGCAGGCCGCCGAGGCGGCCCACCTGCTCGGGCAGGTTTACCAGATCGCCTCCTCGGTGCTACGCAAGCTCGGCGAGTGCGAGCTCGCCTGGTTGGCCGCGGACCGCTCGATGGCGGTGGCCCAGCGGGCCGACGACCCGCTGCTGGCCGGCATCGCCACCACCCGGGTGTGCAACGCCCTGGTCGCGATGGGTCGGGCCCGTCCCGCGCTGGAGCTGAACGTCCAGATCGCCAACCGCCTGGCACCGGGTGGGAGTAACGAGGTTTCTCCGGCCCGGCTCTCCGTCTATGGGATGCTGCTGCTCCAGGGCGCGATGGCCGCGTCCCGCATCGGCGACTCGGCCAGCGTCGACGACCTGATCAACTGTGCGCAGGAGGCCGCCGCCCTGCTCGGCGGCGACCACAACCACTACTGGACGTCGTTCGGCCCGACCAATGTCGAACTGCACCGGGCCGCTGCCGCGGTGGAGCTGGGTGACGGGGGCCGGGCCGTCGAGGTGCACCAGCTGCGCATCGCGGAGCCCTCGTTCAACGCGCTGCTGCCCGAGCGCCGCGCCCACCACCTGCTCGACATCGCTCGCGGGTACGCCCAGCTGGGCGACGTGGCGAACGCCGGCGAGATGCTGCTGCTTGGTGATCGACTCGCCCCGTCGGAGATCCGCTGCCGGCCGATCGCGCACGAGGTGATGTCGGACATCCTTCGTCGCACACGTGGTGCGCCGCCTTCTCCGGTAGCGGAGTTGGCTGAGCACATGGGAGTAGGGGTATGAGCGCGGAGCCGGTTTGATGGCCGGTTCACCGCGCACCAGCGGGCACCGCGAGGTGCTCTACGTCATCGCCTGCGGTTCGCCGTTGGCACGGCACGTCGGCCATCTGGTCGACCTTGCCCAACAGGATGGTTGGGACGTCTGCGTGGTCACCACGCCGGACGGCGCCAAGTTCGTCGACCAGTCGGCCCTGATGCGGCAGACCGGCCACCCGGTGCGGACCCACTACAAGAATCCCGGTGACCCGGACGTGTTGCCGCCCGCCGACGCCATGATCGTCTGCCCGGCCACCGTCAACACGGTCAACAAGTGGGCGGCCGGGATCACCGACACCCTCGCGCTCGGGCTGCTGGTCGAGGCGCAGGGCAAGGGCGTCCCGATCGTGGCAGTGCCGTACACGAACACCGCGATGGCCTGTCACCCGGCGTTTCGTGCCGGGGTGGCACGGCTGGCCGAGTGGGGCATCACGGTGCTCTTCGGTGCTGACGTGATCGCTCTGCATCCGCCGGGAACGGGGGAGCAGCACCTGCACGCCTTCCCGTGGGAGATGCCGTTGGCCGCGCTGCGCGCCGTTTCCTGGAGCGCCGCCTAGCGCTCCCGGTGGGGCTTCCGCTCGACGCGGCCGGCCCGGGTGTCACCGCCCACCGACCCTCGCGCCGGTAAGCTGGCCCGCCGTGAGCACAATCGGATCCGCCCGCACGGTGACCGACGTGGTGGCCGAGCTGGAACGGCGCTATCCGCCGGTCTGGGCGGAGGAATGGGACCGGGTGGGCCTGGTGCTCGGCGAGCCGGCCGCGCCGGTCCGCCGGGTGCTCTGTGTGGTCGACGTGGTGCCCGAGACGGTCGCCGAAGCGCTGGCCGCCGACGTGGACATGATCGTTTCGCATCACCCGCTGCTGCTGCGCGGGGTCTCGTCGGTCGCACCGACGACCTTCAAGGGGCGGATCATCCACCAGCTGATCCGGGCCGGGGTGGCGCTCTACGCGGCGCACACCAACGCCGACGTGGCCTCCCCGGGTGTCTCCGACGCCCTGGCCGCCCGATTCGGGCTGACCGGGCTGCGCCCACTGCAGCGACCCGCGCCCGGCTCACCCGCTCACGGCGACGACCGGGGTTTCGGTCGGGTCGGCGAGCTGCCCCAGCCGATGACCCTCGCCGAGCTGACCCGGCACGCCGCCGCCGTGCTCCCCGTCACGTCCTGGGGAGTTCGCGCCGCGGGGGACCCCGGGCGTATGGTTCGTACCCTCGCCGTCAGCGGCGGGTCGGGGGACAGCTTCCTCGGCGCCGCGACCGCCGCCGGGGTGGACGCGTTCCTCACCGCCGACCTGCGGCACCACCCGGCCGGCGAGCACCTCGCCGCCGATGGTCCCGCCCTGATCGACGCCGCCCACTGGGCGACGGAACGACCGTGGCTGGACGACCTGGCCGCCCTCCTCCGGGAGGCGCTGGGCGTCGAGACGCTGGTGTCCGACCTGGACACCGACCCGTGGACCGTGCACGCCGCCGCACCCGTTGTGGACGACAAGGAGCCCGACCGTGAAGGCTGACCCTCAGGTGCAGCGCCGCCTGCTCGACCTCCAGGCGATCGACACCAACCTCGCACAGCTCGCCCACCGCCGGCGTTCGCTGCCCGAGCGGGCCGAGCTGGAGTCGCTGGCCCGGGAGTTGTCGTCGCTGGAGGACGAGCGGGTCCGCGCCCAGGTGGCGGTCGACGACCTGGACCGGGACATCGCCCGGTTGGACAAGGACGTCGAGCAGGTCCGGGCCCGTAAGGAGAAGGACGAAAACCGGCTGGCCGCCGGCACCGGCCCGGCCCGGGAGTTGGAGGCGCTCCAGCACGAGCTGGTCTCGCTGAACCGGCGCCAGGGCGACCTGGAGGACGCCGAGCTGGAGCTGATGGAGCAGCGGGAGACCGCGCAGGGCGTACTGGACGGCGTGGAGCAGCGGCTGGCCGACACCCGGGACAAGCGGGCCGCGACCGAGCAGCGCCGCGACGACGCGCTGGCCGAGATCGCCAAGGACGAGGAGTTCAAGCGGGGGGCCCGTCAGCCACTCGCCGCCGATCTCCCGAACGACCTGGTCACCCTCTACGACAAAATCCGCGCCGACACCGGGCTGGGCGCCGCGCTCCTCACCGCGAACCGCTGCGGCGGATGCCGGCTGGAGCTTTCCGGTGCCGACCTGGCCCGGATCCGCAAAGCCGCCCCGGACGACGTGGTCCGCTGCGAGGACTGCCGACGGATCATGGTCCGCACCAACGAGTCGGGTCTGTAGGTCGTGGCGCCGCGCGTGGTCGCCGTCGAGGCCGACGGCGGGTCCCGGGGCAACCCCGGCCCCGCCGGCTACGGCGCGGTGGTGCGCGACCCGGAAACCGGTGAGGTGCTCGCCGAGCGCGCCGAGTCGCTCGGCACGACGACCAACAACGTCGCCGAGTACCAGGCGCTGATCGCCGGGCTGACCGCCGCCGCCGAACTGGGTGCCGCCGAGGTGGACGTCCGGATGGACTCCAAGCTGGTGGTCGAGCAGATGTGCGGCCGGTGGCAGATCAAGCACCCCGGCCTGCGACCCCTCGCCGCCCAGGCCGCCGGGCTGGTGGGCCGGTTCACCGCGGTCCGGTTCACCTGGATCCCCCGCGAACAGAACCGGCACGCCGACGCGCTCGCCAACGCCGCCATGGACGCCGCCGCCGGTCGCCCTCCGGCAACACCGGCCACGGGTCAGCCCCCGGCGACGCCCGCAACCGGCAGCGACCCGGCGACCGCGCCGGCCTCGTGGGAGCCGCGGCCGAGCTTCACCGCCACCCGCCTGATCCTGGTCCGGCACGGCGAAACCGAGTACACCGAGCAGCGGCGCTACTCCGGCCGCGGCGACGTGCCGCTCTCCGAGAGTGGCCGGGCCCAGGCCCGGGCCACCGGTGCGCGGGTGGCCGCGCTGGCCCCGTCCGTCGCGGCCGTGCTCAGCTCACCGCTGTCCCGGTGTACGACCACCGCGGCGGCGATCGCCGGGGCGCTCGGTGACGTGCCGGTCCGCACCGAGGACGACCTGATCGAGTGCGACTTCGGCCAGTGGGAGGGGCGCACCTTCGCCGAGGTGCGCCAGCAGTGGCCGGGGGAGATGGACGCCTGGCTCGCCTCACCCCGGGTCGCCCCGCCGGGCGGGGAGTCGTTCACCCACGTCGCCGAACGCGCGCACCGCGTCATAGCGGGGCTCCTCGCCGCGTACCCCGGGGAGACCGTGGTGGTCGTCTCGCACGTCTCGCCGATCAAGCTGGTGCTGCGCGACGCGCTCGCCGCCGGCGACGGGTTCCTGCATCGGCTCTTCCTGGACGCGGCCGGCATCTCGGTGCTCGACATGTGGCCTGACGGCGGCGTCGCCGTCCGCACGGTCAACGACACCGCCCACCTCGCCGCGCTCTGAGCCGGCGCATCTGAGCTCACCTGCCCGGCTGGTCGGCCGCGCCGTTCGGCGCAGCCGGCCGGCCGTTCGGCGCAGCACCCTCCGCGCGGGTCGCGTGACGGTCGTCACGAAGTCGTAGCCTCCGGCCGTTACATCGAGACCCACGACTCCCCGGAGGTGTGTCAGATGGCTGCACCGGAACCGGAGGCGCCCACCACGGCGCCGACCAGGGCGAAGGACCACAGCCCCTGGAACTGGTTGCTCTTCATCCCCATCGTGGTGCCGCTGATCCCGGTCTTCTTCAATGGCGACTCGCCCCGGGTCTTCGGGTTCCCGCGCTACTACTGGCTGCAACTGGCGTACATCCTGCTCGGCGTCGCCACCACGACGCTGGTCTACCAGATGACGAAGAAGCGGGGTGGCCGCTGATGTGGCGTGACCATCTCACCGAGATCATCGTCTTCTCCGCGCTGTTCCTCCTGGTCAGCGCGATGGGGTTCGTGGCTGCCCGCTGGCGTGCCCCGAAGGACATGGGGCACCTGGACGAGTGGGGGCTGGGCGGGCGCAGCTTCGGCGGCTGGATCACCTGGTTCCTGGTCGGCGGTGACCTCTACACCGCGTACACCTTCGTGGCGGTGCCGGCGCTGATGTTCGGAGCCGGAGCGGCCGGGTTCTTCGCCGTGCCGTACACCATCGTGATCTATCCGTTGGTCTTCCTGGTGTTGGTCCGGCTCTGGTCGGTGTCACACCGGCACGGGTTCGTCACGCCGGCCGACTTCGTCCGCAAGCGCTTCGACTCGCCGGTGCTGGCACTGCTGATCGCGATCACCGGCATCGTCGCCACCATGCCGTACATCGCACTGCAGTTGATCGGCATCGAGGCGGTGCTCAAGACGATGGGGGTCACCGGCGACAACGCGCTGGCCCGGCACCTGCCGATCATCATCGCGTTCGCCATCCTGGCCGCCTACACGTACCAGTCGGGGCTGCGCGCGCCGGCGCTGATCGCGTTCGTCAAAGACAGTCTGATCTACATCGTCATCCTGGTGGCGATCATCTACCTGCCGTACAAGCTGGGCGGCTGGGGTGACATCTTCGCCGCCGCCGATGCGAAGTTCGACGCCTCGCCCAACCCGAACGACGGCATCCTGCTCAACGGCAACAACCAGCTTCAGTACGTCACGTTGGCGCTCGGTTCGGCGTTGGCGCTCTTCCTCTACCCGCACAGCATCACCGGGGTGCTGGCCAGCCGGAACCGCGACGTGATCAAGCGGAACATGTCGGCGCTGCCGGCGTACAGCCTGCTGCTCGGGCTGATCGCGCTGCTCGGCTACATGGCCATCGCGGCCGGCGTGAAGCCCCTGCCCGGGGCGTCGGCCGGCAGTGTGGACAACAACACGGTCGTTCCGCTGCTCTTCGACCAGCAGTTCCCGGACTGGTTCGCCGGTGTCGCGTACGCGGCGATCGGCATCGGCGCGCTGGTGCCCGCGGCGATCATGTCGATCGCGGCGGCGAACCTGTTCACCCGCAACATCTACAAGGAGTACCTGAAGCGGGACGCCTCCCCGGCCCAGGAGGCCACCGTCTCGAAGATCACCTCGCTGGTGGTGAAGGTCGGTGCCGTGGCCTGCATCGTCTTCCTCGACCCGCAGTTCTCCATCGACCTTCAGCTGATCGGTGGCGTGATCATCCTTCAGACGCTGCCGGCGGTGGCGCTGGGCCTCTACACCCGCTGGTTCCACCGCACCGGGTTGATCGTCGGTTGGGCGGCCGGCATGGGGCTGGGCATGTGGATGCTCTACCAGGTGGCCAGCCCGACCCGGAAGCACTTCGGTGGCTCGGCGTTCCCGCTGTCGGAGTTCGGGTTCGACACCGCCAGGACGATCTACGTCGGCATCGTGGCGGTGCTGGTCAACCTGGCCGTCGCGGCGCTGGTGACGCTCGTACTGCGGGCCGGCAAGGTGGCCGAAGGAGTCGACGGCACCACGCCGGACGACTACTTCGCCGACGAGGGTGACCCCCGTGTCACCCCCGGCACCAATCGCGAAGCCAACCCGACCCCCGAGCCAGTCGCCTAACCCGCCCCGCCCCGCCCCGCCCCGCCCCTCCGCGCCCCCCACCGCCACCCCACGCCCCGTCGATCTAGGGCAAATGGTCGCTAGTTGATCTCCATGAGCAGCGATTTGCCCTAGATCGACGCGGGTGGGGGTGGCGGTGGGGGGCGCGGGGGCGCGGGGTGGGGTGGGGGGTTAGCGGGGGCGGTTTCGGGACTCTAGGGCCTCGTTGAGACGGCGCAGCATCAGCGCGAGGGTTTCCCGGTCCTCGGCGGGCCAGTCGGCCAGCATCTCGCCGTAGAGGCGGGTCCGCGCGTGCCGCACCGCGGCCATCCGCTGCAGGCCGGCGGTGGTGGGGGAGATGACCGTCCCTCGGCCGTCGGACGGGTCCGGGGTACGGGTGATCAGGCCGTCCCGTTGTAGCGCGGACACCTGCCGGGTCACGGTCGAGCCGTCCAGGTTGAGCCGGGCGGCGAGCGCGGAGACGTTCTGCGGCCCGGCGTCGTCCAGGTGCCGCAGGATCACGTACGCCGCCCGGTCGAGCACCCGATGCTCGGCGCTGCCGGTGGCCCGCCGGGTCGCCTCGCCGAGGCGCATCAGCAGGGCCACCTCCGTTTCGATCCGGCCGAGGGTGCTCTCGTGGTCATCACTCATAGCTGTATGATACAGAATAAATACCTGCATGATGCAGCTAACTGAGGAGTCGGAGTGGATCGGCGTTCCGAACCGAACCGCAGTGCCATCTACGCCACCACGCTGGTGGCCTTCCTCGCCATCGCCGGCATCGCCGTCGTCGACCCGATCCTGCCCGCCATCGGTGCGGCGATCGGGGTCACCGCCTGGCAGGTCGAGCTGCTGTTCACCGCGTACATCGCGGTCATGGCCCTCGGCATGATCCCGGCGACGCTGGCGAGCGGCCGGTTCGGCTTCAAGCCGGTCCTCATCACCGGCGTCTCCGTGGTCGGCCTGGCCGCGATCCTCGCCTCGTTCAGCAACACCATCGTGCAGCTGTCCGTGCTGCGCGGCGTCTGGGGTCTGGGCAACGCGATGTTCTTCGCCACCGCCATGGTGATGCTGGTCAACCTGGCCGTCGACCGCGAATGGGTGGTCGGCCTCTTCGAGACCGCCCTCGGCCTGGGCTTCGCCGTCGGCCCGCTGATCGGCGGCCTGCTCGGCGAGGTCAGCTGGCGGCTGCCGTTCTTCGTCTGCGGCGTCTTCATGGTCCTCGCCCTCGGCGTGGCCTCCCGCAAGCTCCGCGAACCCACCAACCGCCAGGCCCCGGTACGCGTCGGCCAGATCTTCGCCACCTACCGCCGGCCGGCGTTCATCGCGCTCTGCGTGGTGACCGGCGCGTACAACTTCGTGTTCTTCGTGGTGCTCGGCTACACGCCGCTCTTCCTGGGCCTGGACGTCATCCCGCTCGGGCTGGCGTTCACCGGCTGGGGGCTCGGCCTGGCCGCCGGCATCCTGGTGATCGGCCACCGACTGGCCCACCGGATCGGCGCGGTGCAGACCGTCGGCGTGGCCATCGCCGGGCTGCTGGTCTGCATGGTCCTCTTCGCCACCTCCACCAGCACCGCCGAGACGCTCGTGGTGTTGGTGCTCTCCGGACTCTGCATGGGACTGGCCAACGCCAACCTCACCGACCTCGCGCTCGGCCTCGGCTCCAGCGACCGGCGCGTCGCCACCGGCGCGTTCAACCTGGTCCGCTGGGGTGCCGCCGCGCCGGCACCGATCATCTCCGGCAAGCTCGCCGAGCAGTCACTGTCGCTGCCGTTCTGGGTCGGCTTCGGGGTGCTCGCCGTCGGCGTGCTGGTCTACCTGGCCTTCGCGCACCTGATGGCCGCCGGCTACGGCGAGCGGGTGCTCTGGTCCCGCTGGAACCGAGCCGCCGCCAACACCGAGCACGAGCCGGTCGGCGAAACGTACTGATCCGTCGCTTTCAAGATCCGCGCATCTGCTGCGAAACTGCTGCCTCCATGCGTGCTGAGGCAGCAGTTTCCTGCAAGTCGTGCGGTCAGCTCAGGGCGTGCCAGAGCAGGTAGAGGCCGATCGCCGTGCCGAACACCACGATGACCGTCTTGAGCAGCACCGGCGGCAGCCGGCGGACCAGCCGGGCACCCGCGTACCCACCGATCAGCGTGGCCGGCGCGACCACCGCGACGGCCGCCCAGCTCACCGGGCCGAACAGGGCGAACACCACCAGCGTGGTGACCCCCACCACCGCGGAGAGCAGATTCTTGATCGCGCTCACCTGCGCCAGGGTCGCGTCCAGCACCAGGGCCAGTCCGGCGACCAGCATCACCCCGAGCGCCGCACCGAAGTATCCGCCGTACACCGCGCCGAGCGCGACCATCGTCTGCACCGTGACGGTCCGCCGACGTGGGGACAGGTCCCGGGGGTGACCGACCAGCCGGCGCAGCGGGTCCTGGAAGGCCAGGACCGCGGTCGCGCCGAGAACCAGAAACGGTACGACGAGCTCGAACGCGCGGGCCGGGGTGGCCAGCAGCAGCAGCGCCCCGAGGATCGTGCCGACGATGGTGGTGGGCACCAGCGTGGCCAACGCGCGCGGGCGCGGGAGGTCCGCCCGGCTGCCTGCCACGCTGGCCAGGTACCCGGGGAACACGGCGACCGAGTTGCTGACGTTCGCCGGGACCGGGGGCAACCCGACCGCGATCATCGCCGGGAAGGTGATCAGCGAACCGCCACCGGCCACCGCGTTGACCGTGCCAGCGGCGAGGCCGGCGGCGAGCAGCAGCGCGGCGTGGGAGAGATCCATGGCCCCACGAGGCTAGTCCCCGCCTCGTGCGGCGGATCCGCCGGAGTCCTCGTCCCCACCGCCCTTGAGCTGCGCGATTTTGCCCAGGCGGGGCGGCAATGCCGGCGGCGGCCCCGTCGTTAGGATGGGAGCGCGACGGACGAGTCGACCGGGCGGTCGCGTCGGCGGGCTTCGGCCCGCCGCCGAGGAACGTCCGGACTCCACAGGGCAGGGTGGTTGTTAACGGCAACCCGGGGCGACCCGCGGGACAGTGCCACAGAAAACAGACCGCCGACCCCATCGGGGACGGTAAGGGTGAAACGGTGGGGTAAGAGCCCACCAGCACCCCGGGTGACCGGGGTGGCTCGGTAAACCCCGCCCGGAGCAAGGCCAAGCAAGGGCCGTCACCGCAAGATGACGACCCGGCGCAGACGCTTGAGGGCTGCCCGCCCGATGTCTGCGGGTAGGCCGCTGGAGCCTGCCGGCAACGGCAGGCCGAGATGGATGGCCGCCGCCGGCGCAAACCCTCCGGGGTACGCGCCGCGCACAGAATCCGGCGTACAGGTCGACTCGTCCGTCGCCCCCAGCTCAGAGGTCTGATCAAGGCTCTGAGCTGGCCGTATATCGGGTGCCGTTGGTTGGCCTTGGTCATCGTTGGGTGACGTTTGACGGCCTGGCCACGGCCTGGGACGGCCTGGAGACGGCCTGAGCGGAGGCTCAGTAGACCTCGGCCTCGGCCGGCGTGCTGCCTCGTCCTGCGATCCGTGCCGGCGGCTTGGCGGGACTTCTGCGCGGTGCCGCCGGTTGTCGTGGACGCCTGCACGTCCTGGCGGTGGAGCTGGTGCCTCGACCCGGTCACACGGTGGCAAGCCAGTCCCGGGGTTGGACTGGCGCGGCAGCCGGAAGCCCGTCCACCTGATCAGGCTGCCCCGTCGGCTTCCGTCACGGCCCCACTGCACCGGGCGTCCCTCTCTGACTGGTGGGGCGGTGTCCCGGCGGCTGTCGGTGGCTTACCGCCCCGGTGCCGAAGGCGACCGGGGCGGCTTGCCGCCGGCCGGGCTTGCCGCCCCCGCACCGCGCGGAGCGCGGTGCCTTGATCCAAAACAGAGGAATTCGGCAGCACCGCACAGGCGATCGCACAGGCGATCGGTGTATGGGTTGCCAGTCGTCGCATGACGTCGGTCGAGCGCGGGCCGGTTGCTCCCTGCGTCGTTGTACGTGCGGGGATTCGAGCCCTTGCGCTAGAGCTGCGGCGTGGCGCTAGGTTGCTCACATGTCCGACTCTGAGCCCCAGGACCGCGAGGCAACCCTCGCTGCTAGCTTGGCCAGCGCCGTTCAGACGGGTGGCCTTTTCAACTCCGACCGGGGACCCGCCGAACCGTTCGACGCGAAGTGGTGGGATGCCGGTGCGACAGTCGTCAAGGCTGAAACGATTAGAGATATTGCGATAGGGAAGTTAATCGAGAAGCCAGATCCTCGCGGGCTTCGGATACTTGGAGTCAAAATTGGAGGTCGGCTAGACCTTAAGTATCTCAACGTCGCATTTCCGCTGCAATTCTGGGCTTGTTATTTCCCTGAGGGAATTGACTTGCGAGACGCTGCCTTCGCTGATGTAACTCTTGCCGGCTGCAGAATTGAATGCGCGGACAGGTCCCCACTTATGGCAGCGCGGACTAAAGTTGACGTGTTGCGCCTCACCAAATCCCGAATCACCGCAGACGTCGAGATCGGCGCAGCTCACTTACAGGGTGCGCAGATTGGCAATCTCATCGCCGATGGAATACGCATCACCAACCGCTCCGGTCCCGCCGTCAGCGCCGATGGGATGACGGTTCGGCAGGAGTTTTTCCTGCGCGACGGGGTCAAGATATCCGGTGAGGGCAAAAAAGGCGCGGTGCATATGATAGGGGCTTCCGTCGGCCACTTCGAACTAACCGGTGATAGCGAGATACGAAACCTGTCCGGGCCTGGAGTTATTGCCGACGGGATTCGTGTTGGACAAGGCCTGTTCGTCAAGCATGGGGCGGTAGTTACTGGGGCCGGGCCCCTCGCGGCGTTGAGGCTGGTTGGAGCGCACGTTGGAAGGGTGGAGCTTTCCGACAGCAGAATTTTCAACCTTTCTGGCCCTGCCCTCGATGCGGGCGGACTTCGCGCCGAACAGGGAATCTTTTTCACTGACGGGTTCGAAGCGTTTGGAGCTACCGGCGCAGGTGTTGTTCGCCTTGATCGCGCAAAGACCGACGGTGGATTCGTCTTCGAGGCAAGTAGACTAATAAACCTGACAGACGAAGGCGCCCTTATTCATGTTGATGGGCTAACTTACCCCGGACTTCCTATCGGGCAGTCGCTTTCGTGGTGGCTCAATACGTTGGACAGAAGCACGCCAAATTATGCCGCTCAGCCATACCAGCATCTTGCGGCTGCCTATAGTGCGGCCGGACATGACAGCGAGGCGAGACGCACCCGGATCGCCCAGCGCAAGAGCCAGATCCGTCGTGGAGCGCTCACTGAGCGGCGAGAGCGCGTGTGGGCGCGTTTTACTGGTCTAGCGCTTGGCTACGGATACCAGCCATGGCGAGCGCTGCTCAGCCTCTTCCTGCTTGCGCTAATCGCGATCGGAATATCTGTCTTCAGTGAAAGCGCCTACTCGCACACAAAGAGTTCTACAGAAAACAGTGCCTCCTCACGCGCAACCAGTTCGCCCAACAACGCCTACTCACACACCAGAGGTTCTCCGGGGTCAGGGGCGCCCTGTAGCGCTCTGGAGCGGGTGGGGGTTGCCTTGGACGTAAGTATTCCGTTGATCAAGACGAATGCACGCAGTTCGTGTGATCTGAATACGACGCCGACTGGACAACGGCTAACGGTGGTTCATTGGGTAATCCAGGTGCTTGCGTGGGGATTCGCCACACTCTTCGTGGCCGGCTTTACGAGCGTCGTCCGTAAGACCTAGCGGGAATTTAGCGATGTCAGCACGGCCAGTATTAGACACCTACAGCGGCCGAAGAATCTTGCTGCCTGGATCTAGCGAGACCATGTTGTGGGGGGTCTCCGTTAGCATCATCGATAGACTGCCATATTCCTCACTCGTCGCGACGATGACTTGCAGTCCGTCACTACCGTCCCTTGCGAGCCGCTGCAAGAACGTGGCGAAGTCGGTACGATGCACTTCCTGTTGCCGCGGTTCGTCGAGAACGAGGAGGCCAGGATGATTGGTGGCGTGCTTAAGACTGACCTCCGCGAATGAGAGTAGGTAGGCCCACATAGCGCGGATCATGTCGCTCGCCGACAAGTCAAACCCTAAGTCGAATCCTTCATGGACAGGCTTGTAGCTATCCTCGGAAATCGTGATGTTCTCGGGACTCACCGACCTGAATCGATAAGCGTGGAGTTGGTCCCTAAATGATTCATCGATGTGCCCAATCTTTTCCCGATCAGTAATACTGAGCGGGTCTTTGCCTAAGGTCTTGAGCTCTTCGTCGATCTGGCGCCAAGATCCCGCTCGATCAAAAAGCTCCGCAAGTACGGTTTCTAAATCGTCGGCGAATTTGCGGAGAGCGCCGATTTGCTCTTCAATTCTGATCTGCTGTGCAATAGCGGCAATCGATGGCATCGCTGAAGGCGACACCAAACTATCCTTAATCGATCGTATCTGAGACCGAATCGCGTTGGACTCTTCTCTCAGTCTGTGAACCCGCGTAGCTTGCACGTCCCGTCGGCGTAGTGCATCGCTGAGCATATTCCGGAACGTAGACAATTCTTGCTCGATGAATCTGATGTTATCGTCCGTCGACATCGGCGTACTAGTGATATCAAAGCCATCCGGTAAAAACTGGTTGCATGTTGGGCAGTGGGGTTCGTTACCCAGCAACGTCGAATGGCGCGAGCCAAGCCTGGATAGTAAGGCGGCGTCCTTGTGTCGCTGGAGGTCCTCCTCTAGAGCCCCTACCCGCTCTTGAAGGTGAGCAGCGCGTGCTTGAGCCCCGTCATAATCAGCGACGGCATCAACTATAGCCGCATTGGAAGCAGTAAGTTGGTCCTGAACGGCCGATAGCTGGACTTCCAAGTTCTGGACTGCTGGCCCAGTTTCCGGCACTATTTCGATTGACTGGAGGATCTCGCTCAGCCTGGACACCTCAGCTTCGACTGACAACCAGGTTCCGTCGGTCTGGGCCACGAGCGCCTCAGCCTGGATCGGTTCCGTTACTGCTGACGGAGCGGTAGGCAGATTGGTCAGGACAACGGATGCAGCCGCTGCCTCACCTTCTAGGGTTCGAGCACGTTGCTTCCATTCCGATTCCGCCAACGCTCGCGCATACTCGAGTCGCTGACGTCGCAACGCCAGGTTGTAAGCGTCTAGGCCGAGAATGAACTCAGCACTTCGGCGCACCACGTCCCTAATTTGAAAGTAGGCAGGAATGCGCGGCTGGACGCCCAGCCACCCTTGCTTTTGCTCAACGAAGGAATACGGGAACAGGCACTCAACGTATAGCGGAGCCTCACTGCCATCCGTCTTTGTCACGCGGGGAAGACTCCAGCCAACGAAGTCCGCCAAGAAGTGATGAAAGCCAGCACGACGCTGAGCCGATCCTGGCATCCTAACAAAATAGTCACTTCGATTTTGCCCGGCGGTTCTATCGGTAATTGCCGCGCCATGCATCACAGTGATGAGCCTGGGATCGATTCCGTCGGACTTAACCACCCTGTGCACGGTGATCACTTCACCACGAGAATTCTCGATCTCGAGCCGGACGAATGAGCGCTCCACAGGGAGAGCGACCCCGTCCACCTCAATTTCATCGGTCATTGCGTGTGGCAACGGTATATCTCGCCTTGGGCTAAGCATGCCCTCCAAGCCCAAGGCATACATCATCGCCTGCAAGCACGTCGACTTCCCGCTTGTATTGTCAGCTCTGACAATGTTCAGGCCATCCGTGAAGAAGACATCGATGCCACACAGTGGCCCTGACGTGAAAACTCTTAGCTGCACTGCCCTAATTTTGAGTCTCACTGCCACTCCAACATCTGACGGACCCTGGTCTGCGTTATGCCCTTCGGAAGGGCATTTAATGCACGCTTTTCATCTACAAGTGCACCTTCCTGGCTCCGCACAGCGGATGCAATGTCTTGCCCTTGATGGCTCAATGTTAGCGTCTGATTTCTATTCCGCTTCACGAGGCCGGTAGCGACGGCGAGTGCTATGGTCCGCGTCAGTGTTGGGTCATATCGAACGATAGGATCGTCGGGCCGACGATCACCTGCGAACCAGCGAGCAATGAGCTTTCTTCCCGCCTCAGTTCTTAAGGACCATAGAAGTAGGTGAACCTGCTCAAGGTTCGCGGTCTTGCCCCGACACTGATCGAGAACTAGCGTCAGAACGGGGAGGCGCCAGCCGAGTCGGAGGTCTCCAGGTATCGGATCTGGTCGATGCCGGAAGCGGATCGGTGTGGACACTTCACCGAACGCCTCCTCAAGTACATCCTCGTCGGCCTTCACGCGGCTTCCTCGAAGTCGAGTGGGCAACGAATCAGCCAGTCTGCGATGGCTCCCCAGGCAAGGCCGGTAATAGCCTTTTCGCCAACTGGGCCGGCATCGCGAGCAAGATCGGATCGAAGGTGTTGCACAATTTCTTTAACGAGGTTAGTGGACGGCGGGCTGCTCCCGTCAAGGTGCTCTAATTCAAGGAGGCTTTCCCTGCCGTGGATGCACGACACGACACTCTCCCATTGGTCAGGGTAGCGGGCCCGCAACTTTGTAAGAGTATTCCCGCTCTCAATGTGCTTCACCAGGAGGTGTTCTATGTATCGCTTACGCTTTTCAGGTTCGCCGAAGACGTGCCTGA
This sequence comes from Micromonospora sp. NBC_01638, assembly GCF_045209745.1. Lineage (NCBI taxonomy): Bacteria > Bacillati > Actinomycetota > Actinomycetes > Micromonosporales > Micromonosporaceae > Micromonospora > Micromonospora sp. NBC_01638. The sequence goes on along the minus strand of NZ_CP109273.1, from coordinate 660,222 downwards.
GTTTGCGGTCCATCGTCTCGTACGGTTGAAGGTTCGAGTCAATCCATGCTCTAGCGTCGTCATTGTTTACTGGGCTAATGGGAACTAACTCCGGCGCGCGTGCGAGCAATTCACCGCGAGCGTCAGCGAACGCATCGTCATCAGTGATCATGATACGAAACTTCGTTCGTTCAACGAACGGTAAGTTCCAGCCTCTGACTTCGGCGGCCTTGCCGGTGGCGTGTTGGACTAACTCCTTCGAGTCCCACAATGGGAGCATCAGGAAATAGCAGTGAATTTTGACGTCACCTAGCAACTTGACGAACTCTTCCTGCCGTGCGTAAAGCTTCCCTATGTCCCTTGTCAGTTTGTCCCGCTGCTTTTCATACCGCTCTTTGGTAGATACAGGCTCTTCGACTGCGTAGCACTGAAACGCGTGGCCGTCGTGCGTGAAGGCCTCGATGCCGAGGTCGCCTTTGTGGCGGGCCGGTACCGGTTGAACCTTGTCCCTACCGTAGGTCCGCCGGACGAGCTGCATGCACCAGCTCTCCCAGTCATTCCCCTGCCAGAGCCGTACCGTCTCCAACTTGCTGCCTCCCGCGATGCCTGGCGGATGGACGATGGGGGTGACGCTCCGTCGTGCGTCCATGACAGACGATAGTGGCAACGGCGAGGTAACGGAATCCGCCAAAGGATCACTCGAGCAGCCACAGAGGACGATACGGACAAGGACGGACAGTGCCGACGACGAGGCGAGCTGGGCACGGTTATTGGACGTTGGAGCATCGGCTCGGGAGCCGACCGCAACCCCGCGGCCGCCACCAGTTCACCGAAGCTGCCGGCGCGCGCCTCCCTGCGCCGCGCGGGCTCGCGGCCGCGCGGCACGGCCGGCCGACAGCTGGTAACGGAAGGTGTGAACTGCTCTAGCGCTCTGCCGGGAGCAGCCGATAGGTTCTGACGACTGTGCGGACCGCTCCGTTTGTTCGAGCAAGGCTCTGCTGTTCCATCAGGGTCGTCCCCACCTCGACAGCGAAAAGAGCCGCTAATTCCGGGTCAGCAGCGACTCGGCGCTGTTGAGTTTCCGTCTCGAACCCCTCATCCAGCCAGTGTTCGTGCTGGCGGGAGGTTACGTAGGTGCCACGGCCGTGTTCGGTGGCCACCAAGCCTTCCTCCCGTAACGCGGCTATCGCCTGACGAACCGTGCCGCGCGCTGCGTGGAATTCGGCGGTGAGTGCACTCTCGGTCGGCAAGAGGCTTCCGGGCGGGAGGGCGCCGCTTTCGACGCGCCGCCTCAACTCTTCGGCGATAGCGCGGTAGCGGGGTTGTCCGTAGTGCGGGGCGGGCACCCGGTCACCGTACCTGGCACTTGTCTTACCAAGTGCCCACCAAGTGACCCGTTTCGACGTCTAGACAACTCGTCCACTTGTAGATACGTTTCCTGGTGTGCGGCTGGGGTGACGGCCCGTATCAGGGGTGGTTACGCGCCCGCCCTGGTCGCACCTGATGCGCGGCGTCCTGTCGGACCGGTTGCGGTAGCCGCGCCTACAAGTTGGCTCGGCGATACCCGACCCGTCCGGCGTCGGACGGTGCGCCGTGCCTTCATCCGGGCCGGTGGCCGGCCGCATTCCCCCGCGGCTGGCCACCGGTCCCCGCCTACCTGTGGAGGTGCGATGTCCGGCTCCCATCGTCGACACCATTGGCTCTCGTCCTGGTGGTCTCGGAGACGCCCATCTGCCCGGAGTGCCAGCAGCAACGGTCGGTCGAGTCCTCGCGCGGCTTCTACAACCTCCTCGCCTCGGTGGTCGACGGGCGCCACCCGTGAATTGCCTGTGCTCCGCTATGCGCCCTTGATGACGCGAGCCCAGCTTTATCGAGGCAACGGCGGGCGGTGGCCGCGATGAGTCGTCCGAACAAGCCGGCTCCCGTCACGAGCCACCCGGACTGGTGCGCCCCGGATCGCTGCGGCTACCTGGTACCGCCCGTGATGACGCACATGGCCCGCCGTCATCGCGGCCCCATGCAGCGGGCCGGCGACAGCCGGGCGGGCGGGCTCGTCGTCACGTACCTCATCAGCAGTGAGGCTCTGGGCGGTCCCATGGTCGGTGTTCATGTGACGTGCCGGGCCGGGAACGCCTGGGCGGAGTTGTCCGTGCCGCAGGCAGCCCAACTGGTCGAGCAACTTCGCGGATCGCTGGCACAGGCCACCGGGCAGCAGGGGGCCGGCGATGAGTGAGGGTGCTGCCATCCCAGAGCGACCGTCGCCGTCGTCGATCGCGCCGGTCGTGTGCCCGGTGTGGTGTCGAGGCTGTGGACCGAACGACCCGATGCACCGCGGGCTCCTCTCCACCATCGGACGGGAGCGGACCGGCTGGGTCACCGTCCAACTGGTCGTCGACCGGTTCGCCCGCCGGGACCTGGCCGTGAAGCTCGAGGCGACCCGTTACGGCGCGACGCAGACCGTGCTCCTGGCGCCCGCGCAAGTGGACCGGCTCATCGACGAGCTGGTCTACGCCCAGCTGGAGATGCTGACACCAGCAGATGGCGGCGAGCGGACCGGAGAGACGCGGTGAACGCCAACACCCGTCGGGGCTCAGCCGTTCCTCGTACTCCTGGCCTGCGCCCTGCGCGGCCACCGCGAGCAGCGGTAGCCGTACCGCCGGTTCCTGAGCGGCCCGCTGGCGGGACCACCTGGCAGACGTTGGAACGTCTAGGGGGTACGGTGACCGGTGTGCAAGGCCGGGACTGGCGCCCTCGCTACCTGCAACTCGCGGAAGAGTTGCGGGCGAAGATCGTGAGCGGCGAACTAGCCCCAGGCACGCTGATGCCCAGCGAGACCGAGTTGGCCGACACCTCGGGCCTGTCGCGCACGAGCGTCCGCAACGCCATCCGGCAGCTCCGCGAATGGGGCCTGGTCCGGGCCGAGCAGGGGCGCGGCACCTACGTACGGGCACCCCGCCAGCGGGTACGCCGTCGTAACACCGAGCGGTACCAGTGGGAGAAGAATCGCGTCCTGCTCGACGAGGACGAGCGGTTGAAGACTGGCGCCACCGAGCACGACACCGGCCTGACCGTCGATGACCTGAAGTTCCACGCCGAATACACCCGGGTGGAAGCTGATGCGGAGATGGCGGCGGCCTTGCAGGTTGAGCCGGGCACTTCGCTGCTGCGCCGGGTCTACTGGACGTCCTCGCGGCACGAGAACGCGCCGCTGACCGTGTCGTACTCCTACCTGCCGTACGACCTAGTGGCCGCGAACCCGGACCTGCTCGACGCGGGCAAGGAACCGTGGCCGGGCGGTACACAGCATCAGCTCTACACGCTGGGCGTCGAGTTGGACCGAATTGACGACGAGATCCGGGCTCGCCCGCCGTCGCCCGATGAGGCCGAGCTGTTGGACATCGACCCGGGCGTCTCCGTGCTCACCGTGCGGAAAACCTCGACCGACACCACCGGTCGGGTTGTCGAGGTCGCTGACGTGGTGATGCCGGGCGACCGCACCGAGCTTGTCTACTCCCACAAACTCCAGCGGTGGAAAACTTGACGCAGCTCGTCTCGGTCATCACCCCGGTCCACGCGCCCAGCATCGAGCACCTGCCCGGCGCCTACGAGTCGTTGGCCAAGCAGGAAATGCCTGACGGCTGGGACTGGGAATGGCTCGTCCAAGAGGACGGGCAGACCGGCGCCCTGGTCGACGCTCTGCCTGACGATCCCCGGATCAGTCTCGGCAGCGGCCGTCCCGGTGGGCCTGGTGTTGCCCGTACCCTGGCGCTTTCCCGGGTCTCCGGGCAACTCATCAAGGTCCTGGACGCCGATGACCAGCTGACCCCCGGCGCGCTCGCCCGAGACATCGCCGCGTTCGACGCGCACCCGCAGATCGGCTGGACCACCTCGCGGGTACTCGACCTCCTGCCCGACGGGTCGACCGCCGGATGGGACAAGGACCCGGCCGGTGGGCTCATCGACCGCGGCTCGGTCCTCTCGTTCTGGCAGGCCAACGACTACCGAGCATCGGTGCACCCGGCGACCCTGTGCCTGCGGCGAGATCTCGTCTTCGCCCTGGGCGGCTGGATGGCGCTGCCCGCCTCCGAGGACACCGGCCTCCTGCTCGCCGCCAACGCGGTCACAGCGGGCTACTTCACCCGGGAGTACGGCCTGCTCTACCGCAAGTGGCCCGGCCAGGTCACCAGCCAGGCCGCGCACCGGGAACCAGCCGAGTACCTGGCACGAATGAGGATCATCGAGGCCCGAGCCAACGCCCTAGCCTCGATGATCCCGAACGGCTTCGCTGGTAGCGCTACGGCGTAGCCTCGTGCCCCGGCATCCCGTGGGTACGCCGCCGCTCCTTCATCTCCGCCTCGAAGATGTGCCGCCGACCGCCGGCTAGCTTCTCCCGCGCGTCCCGCTCGATCTCCTGGAACGCGGCGTAGTAGCCGTCGTCGAACTCCTCCACGATCTGGAACGTCCACCGGCCTGGGAGCACGTTGCGCCCCAACAGCTCGTGCTCAACCCGGTCGGCCATCTCGTCGTGCCCCGCCTCGCGGAGTAGCTTCACCACCCGGTCAAGAGTGAGATCCGCACCGCCAACAAGTTGGTGCGCCGAGTACAGGTGACCTCGCACCCGATGGATCGTCTCCAGCGCTTTGCTTAACTCGCCTAAGGCCGCGACTGTTGTATCGTGCACCCCATCTGGCCGGCGGTGCAGGCTAGGGTCGGACGGAGGATTGTTGGAATGCTCCATAGGCGGTCGGTACCCGTATAACACCAGAGGTAATCCTAGGCGAATGGGATTCTCTACTTGTTGAGATGTGAAGATTTACCCGCATGGGCTGGCTTCAACGAATTCTCACGTGAGTAATACTCCTGAGCTGCCGTCAAGGCTGCCGGTCTGCACCTCTAGATCAATAGGGGACCTAGGGTCAAATCTTCGATAATCGCATCGGTCGGCCAGGTCAGCCAAATTCCAATGCCGAAACTCTTGCGCAATTAGGGGCGAGTGGCTAATTACGGCCAACTGGGCATGGCCTGCCGCTTGTTCAAAATGCTGCAACATGGCGAACTGAAAGTGGGCCTGGTACCTGTCTAGAAATCCGTCAAGAACCAGGAACGTGGGCTCAACCATTGCGTGGTGCTGAGCATGGACGGCAGCTATTTCCATAAGCACGAGGTCATTCATGGCAGGTGGATAGCCTGACTCTTCGGCAGTTGTTCGATAGGTGCGACCGTTGTAGTCAACCACATATCGGACCGAATCTTTGTCGACCTGGACTTCCTTGACCATGTTGCTTGCCTCGGGCGTCGACCCGAGAAGGCCTTTCATTGCGGTTGTGTTCACATCAAGGAAGCGAGCGAGAGAGGCTAGGCTGCCAATGGAGGTGCTGTGCCAATCTGAGAGCATTACCGTTTTATATGGCCGAGCAACGTATGGAACCGGACGGCCATCAAGGATGTGGGAGACTTCGCCGCCTCGGCCCTTCGTTGCGACTTTGTGAGTTTGCGGGTCAAACCACCGGACGGCTATATCAACGTCTCTCCTTCGCGAGATATCGGCTACGTAGTGGGGGTTTGCGACGCTGCCGATTAACCTTGCGAGCATAGTTTTGCCACTGTTATTCGGGCCTGCGATGATATTTCGCATCCCCAGTTTGAAATTGCGCCCGGAAAGAGCTGCCGGGGCCGAGTTTATGGAGATCGACTCAACAAGTCCGTAGTTGTCTAAGGCGACTCCGTGCATGTCGAACGACTTGCGCGCCTCGTGTAGCCGCTTCCATGCGCGCAGTTCAGATACCGAGAAGGAATTTCCACCATCCGAGTCGATTGCCTTGCCGTGATCGTAGCAGCACCAGATTCCATTTTCTGCCGATCTGCGCTCATTGATCGATAGGCCGCCTGTGCCGCGGGGTCCGCCCGGTGCGGCGGCATAAATATGTGCTGCCATTCCGATGTCTATGACATCCGCCGTGCCTGGCCCAGGTCCCACGGTTGGTCTTCCGCAGTTCAACACAGAGCATTGAAACCCTGCCCGCTGGGCAATTAATCGCCTTGTGGCGGCCGAAAAATCTGCGCGCTGTTCCACTTTGAGCGGCATCTCCTCGCTGACCAGGAATTACAAGGGTTCACGCTACCGGAAGGCATCGAGCCGGACGAGCGTCTCGCTGGGGTTGAAACGCAGCTCCTTAATAACAACGTGTCTCCTCATTTTAGAAACTTCGCAAATAGATCTTACCGGGCAAGTTGACACGACGATCGTGTGTAGCGACCAGTTGTTGACTTGTCTGCCAAGTGCCGTCTACCTTGGAACGCAACTTGGCAGACAAGTTAACAAGTTGGAGGTTGAGCGATGGCTCTGCGTGGCGGCACGAGGTTCGCGGTGCGGTGTGAGGACGTGTTCCCGGCGGGGTGCGCGTTGGTGCCCGAGTCCTTGGGCGAGGTCGAGGACTACGACGAGAAGACCGGTCGGCGTAGCCCGGCGAAGGACAAGCTGACCGGCCAGCGGGTGTGGCAGGTCCGGGTGATGGACCTGGATCCGGAGTTGGGCAAGCGGTCGCGGGAGACGACGGTCAAGATCTCGGCGGACTACCAGCCGGTGCCGCCGACGGGTGGCCTGTTCGAGGCGGTGGAGTTCGACGGCATGACCGTGACGCCGTACGTGGGCAACAACGGTCGGATGGCGTATTCGCTGCGGGCGACCGGGATGCGTGCCCCTGCGGGCGTGGCGACGAAGGCGGCGCAGTAGCTGCATTTGGTGGGGGCGGGGCTGTCAGGTCTTGGCGGACGGCAGCCCCGCCCTCTGTCTCTTTCCCCTGCTCTGTCGAGAGAGGTAGTGACATGTCCAAGGGTATGCCTGCCGTCCTGCGGCGGCCCACAGTGGCGGGTGCGCGATGATGCGCCGGCCGCGGGGCGAGGTCGTGATGACCACCGCCGGGGACCTGATGGTGATCCGCCCGCGCAGGTTGGAGTTGCCGGTCTGGCTGATCGCGCTCGGCCTGGTGCTGCGGTGGCTGTGGCGGGGCCTGTGGTGGTGTCTTCGCCACCCGGTCGCCGTCGGCCTGGTCGTGGTCGGGGTGAGCCTCTTCCGCGAGTTCGGCCGGGCTGGCGTGATCGTGCCCGTGGTCCTGGCCGCTGCCGTGTCGGCGCTGTGGCGGTGGCGGCATGAGTCGTCGTGGTGGACCTGGTGCGCCGGTCCGATCCTCGGCCGGTTCCGTCAGCTCTTCGTCTACCGCCGGGCCTGGCGGGAAGCGATGACCCTCTGCGGGCTGGCCAAGGTGTACGACCATCGCACGGTCCTTCCGGAGCTGCTGCGGGTCCGCTCGGATCAGGCGCTCGACGTGCTGACCATCCGCATGGTGCGCGGTCAGACGCCGGAGGAGTTCCAGAAGGCGACGGCGAACCTGGCGTACGCCTTCGGCCGGCGGCACGCCCGGGTCTACTCCGAGCGCCTAGATGACCCGCCGATCCGGTCGGGCTACTGGGCGCTGGTCCTGGGCGCGGTGGACCGGCTGAGGTTCCGGGACCGGCCGTCGGTGGTCTATCTGGTGGTGGTCCGCACGGATGCGCTGCGCACCCTGGTCGACCCGTTCGACGTCCCGTCGGTCCCGGACTTCACCGCGCTGCCGCTGGCTCGGCGGGAAGACCTGCGGCACTGGTGCCTGCACCTGCTCGCCACGCACGTACTCATCGGCGGCGCCACCCGCTCCGGGAAGGGCTCGGTGCTGTGGTCGCTGGTCCGAGTTCTGGCCGGCGGGATCTCCTCCGGGCTGGTCCGGCTCTGGGTGATCGATCCCAAGGGCGGTATGGAGTTCGCGATGGGTCGGCCGTTGTTCGCGCGGTTTGCCTGCAAGTCGTTCGAGGCCATGGCCGACCTGCTCGACGAGGCAGTGGCGGTGATGCGGGAGCGGCAGACCAGCCTTGCCGGTGCGGTGCGGGTCCACACTCCGACTCTGGCTGACCCGTTGGTCGTGGTCGTCATCGACGAGATGGCGGCGCTGACCGCGTACCTCCAGGACGTCGAGCTGCGTAAGCGCATCGCCGGGTCGCTCGGGCTGCTGCTGTCGCAGGGTGCTGGCGTCGGCGTGCTGGTGGTGGCGGCGTTGCAGGACCCCCGCAAGGAGGTGCTGCCGTTCCGGGACCTGTTCCCGACCCGAATCGCGCTCGGCCTTACCGAGGCCGCTCAGGTCGACCTCGTGTTGGGCGACGGTGCCCGCAACCGCGGTGCCCTCGCCGACCAGATGCCCCGCTGGGCCAAGGGCGTCGGCTACGTGATCCTCGACGGCACCCCCGAGCCGGCCCGGGTCCGCTTCTCCTACATTTCCGACGACCACATCCGGGAACTGGCAGCCGAATACCCGGCCCCGGCCGACGCGGCGGACATCCTCGCCCAGGTCGGCCGGGAAACCGCCACCGAGCCAACCCGGCCGCCTCTGTCCCGGCAGCGTCGCGGACCACTGCTGCCCGACTCGCTGCTCAACATCCTCGATCGGGATGCCGATGGGGGTGAGCCGCGGTGACTGCCCCGACCGACGGCCGAACCTTCTACCGACTGCGCGCGCCCGGCACCGACGGCGCCACCAGCACTGCCGTGTCCGTGCGCGTCGACCCTGCCCGTCCCGACGCGTACCCGGTCTATCTCGCGGTCGGTGGTGGCCGGCGCCGCATGTACCTGACCCCCGACGAGGCGTGGGCGCTGTGGCGCTGCCTCTCCGAAGCGGTGGCCTCCCTCGGCGAGCCACCCGACCACATCCGTACCCGCGTCGCCCCGGCCCGGAGGTAACCGATGTCCCTCAAGAGCTTCTTCCTCGGCACCCACCGCCTCAAGCCGCTGCACATCGAACTCAACGGCTCCCCGGACCGGCTCGCCGGTGCCCTGCACGGCCTGGCGCACATGGTCAACCGCCGCCGCGACCTCAACGGCCAACAGATCTGCATCACCCTGACCGTCCGCGACACCAGGGGCGGCCGATGATCCGCGAACGCGCCGAGTCCGGCGTCCGGGTGCTGATCCTGCTCGCCATCGGCACCATGGCCGGCGCCGCCGCCTTCACCCACGTCCACGACCTGACCGTCGCCCACGGCCAACCCGACTGGATCGGCTGGGCCAACGCCGTAGCCGTCGAGCTGATGGCCATCTACCTCGGCCTGGAGATCCGCGCCCGCCGCCGTGATGGTCGACCCGTCGGCCTGGTCGGCGTCCTGCTGATCGCATTCGCGCTGCTCTCCCTCGCCGCCCAGGTCGCCGAAGCCGAACCGTCCGTCTGGGGCTGGATCGTCGCGGCCGTGCCGTCGCTGGCCTTCCTCGCCCTGGTGAAGGTCGTCCTGTCCAGCGCACCCACCATCCCGCCGGCACCCGAGCCCGATAAACCGGAGGTCGACTGGAGACACGACGTCTCGGAGCAGGTCATCGAGCCTGAGCCGCAGCAACCGACTCTGCCGATCGCGCCTGTACCTCCGGTTCGCCCGACCTCGTCCGCGGTGCTGCCTCCGGTCGGCGTCGTCCAGCCCAACCGGCCCCAGGTCGTCGGGATCATCCGATGACCGCTCCGACCCTGCCCGGCCTCGAACCCGCCCCGAACCCGATTGCACCTCGGGCAGGGTCGCGGGCGGCCCGCATGGCGCTACCCCGCTCGGTCGACGTGCTCAAGGAGATCGCGGCCGAGTACGGCGTCTGCGTCCGACCGCTCGCCATGCGTCGCACGGACCTGAACACCGGGCTGACCGAGGTCATCGACCTGCCCTGTGGGGCGACCCGGGAGGACAAGTGCGCCCCGTGCGCCAAGAAGAACCGCCGGCTGCGGCAGGCGCAGATCCGGGAAGGCTGGCACCGCGACGACGAGCCGCTACCGCCGCCAGAGCCGGCGACCGAGGAACAGAAGGCACTTGTCCTGCTGCGCGGGCACCTGGAGTTCTCCCGCGATGAGGCGTCCCGGGCGAGCCAGTGGGACCAGGTCACCGACCTCGACGAGGCGATCCAAGAAGTGGAAGAGGCGATCGCGGCCGAAGGGCTCCGGGGCCGGGTCGCGCCCCCGCACTCGGCCGGCGATGAGGACCAGGGCGACGAGGACGGCGGCCGGCGCCGCAAGCGTTCCACCCGGCGGCGGCAGGATGCCCCGGACCTGCCTCGTCGCAAGGTCGAGCGCCGGACGGTCGGCAAGACCTACACCGCGCCGGACGGCTCGACCTACCGGCCGTCGATGTGGCTGACCCTCACCCTCGACTCGTACGGCCCGGTCCGCCCGGACGGCACCCCGGTCAACCCGGCCAGGTACGACTACCGCCGCGCGGCCTGGGACGCGGTGCACTTCCCTCGGCTGCTGGACCGGTTCTGGCAGAACCTGCGCCGCTGCGAGGGCTGGAACATCCAGTACGCGGGTTGCGTCGAGCCGCAACGTCGTCTCGCCCCACACGCGCACTTCGCCATCCGGGGCACCATTCCCCGCGACGTACTGCGGACCGTCGCAGCGGCGACGTACCACCAGGTGTGGTGGCCGAGCGTGGATGTGCAGCGGTACACCCTCGACCGGCTCCCGGTCTGGGACGAGCAGGCGGCGGCGTGGGTCGACCCGAACACCCGCGCGCCGTTGACCACCTGGTCGGAAGCGCTCGATGCGATCGACGAGGACCCGGACGCCGAACCGGTGCACGTGGTGCGCTTCGGCTCACAGGTCGACGCCCGTGGGGTCATGCCCGGCACTGAAGACGCCGAACGGACCATCCGGTACGTCACGAAGTACATCACCAAGCACACCGGCGACGTCCACAAGATCACCAGCGGCCGGCAGCGGGCACACCTGGACCGGCTGTGGCAGGAACTCCAGCTGACCCCGTGCACCGACCGCTGCGCGAACTGGCTGCTCTACGGCGTCCAGCCGAAGGGGGCACACGCGAAGCTCAAGCCGGGCCGCTGCAAGGGCAAGGTCCACCAGCGGGACACCCTCGGCATCGGCGGCCGGCGCATCCTCATCTCCCGCGACTGGTCCGGCAAAACGCTCAGCGACCACAAGCACGACGTACGGGCCTGGGTGCGGGCTCTGCTCGGCGTGAGCGTCGGCCTGGATGGCGTCGACGACCAGGGCGCGACCGTCGAACCGGTCCGGCACGCCTGGGAACTCGCCCGACCCGACGACCCCGACGTGCCGGCCATGGCCCACCGGCTGCTGCGGTCGATCAGCGAACGTGCCCGCTGGCGCTCCGAACTCCTGGCCGCGAAGGACCGGGCCGCGCAGCTTCCCGAGGCCGAACCGAGAACGGGAACGGACGGCACAACGGGGGAGAGGCTTTGATGGCGGCGAACGATGGGCTCTGGACGATCCAGGACGTGGCGGCGTACCTGCGGGTGCCGACCGAGACGCTCTACCGCTGGCGGAAGGTCAAGTACGGTCCGCCGGCGGCCCGGGTCGGTCGACACCTGCGGTACGAGCCGGAGACGGTTCGGTCGTGGGTACGCGCGCAGGCAGCGGCCTGATGGGACACGTAGAGGACCGCTGGCACAAGACGGTGCGTCACCCGGGAGGGCGATCGGAGCGGGTCAAGACGGGACTGTTCGGCAAGGGCCTGCGCTACCGGGTCCGGTACGTCGGGCCGGACGGCAAGGAGCGCAAGAAGTCGTTCCCGGACCGGGCCAAGCGGGAGGCTGACGCCTTCCTCGTCTCCACCGAGTCGGACAAGCTGCGTGGCACGTACGTCGACCCGTTGGCCGGTCGGATGACCTTCGCCGAGTACGCCGAGACCTGGCTCCGGACCCGCTCCTTCGACGAGTCGACCAGGGAGAGCACCGAGTATCGGGTACGCAAGCACCTGCTGCCGTTCTTCGGCTCGCGGAAGCTGGCCGAGATCAAACCGGGTCACATCCGGGAGTGGGACGCCGCGATGGTCGGCAAGCTTGCCCCGGCGACCCGGGCCGTGGTCTTCGCCCACCTGCGGACCATCCTCGGCGCGGCCGTCGACGACGAGCGGATCGCCAAGAACCCGTGTTCGGCAAAGTCGGTCAAGCCCCCGCGACCGGTTCAGCGCCGGGTGGTGCCATGGCGCTACGACCGGGTTTCGGCAATCCGCGGTGGCCTCGCCCAGCGGTACCGCGCGATGGTCGACCTGGGGGCCGGCTGCGGTCTGCGCCAGGGCGAGATCCTGGGGCTTGGTGTCGATGACATCGACCTTGACGCGGGGTGGGTGCACGTCTCGCGTCAGGTCAAACTCGTCCGCTCCCGGCTCGTTTTCGGCCTGCCCAAGAACGACCGGGACCGCCGGGTGCCGCTGCCGGACTCTGTCGCCCAGGTGCTGCGGCAGCACATCAAGGACTGCGGCCCGGTGACGCTCACGCTGCCGTGGGAGAACCCGGCGGATGACGAGCGGGTCACGGTGCCGCTGCTGTTCACCACTACGCGGCGAGGTGCGATCAACCGGCGCACCTTCGACAACAAGAGTTGGCGTCCCGCCGTGCTCGCGGCCGGCATCACGCCGACCCGGGCCACCGGGATGCACGCGCTACGCCACTTCTACGCCTCGTCGCTGCTCGACGCGGGGGAGAGCATCAAGGCGCTTGCGTCGTACCTCGGCCACGCCGACCCCGGCTTCACCCTCCGCGTTTACACGCACCTGATGCCGGCCAGCGAGGAACGCACGCGACACGCCATCGACCGCCTATTCGAGCCCGGGTCAGGAGATGCGGGGGCGCGATCGTGAGAGCGACGACGCGATTCTTGTCGCCGGCTACCGACGGCTGCCATTCTTCCCCGATGACCTTGCTTCTCATGATCGAGACTACGCCCGGTGAGTATTCTTTGCTGCTGAACGCAGGGACAACGCCGGTTGACGACCTGGTCGAAGAACTCGGTCACGAGCCCAACGGGTACTTCTGGGAAGGCGTGGCGCAGGTTCTCGTCAGCAGTGAGGCTCAGTCGCTCAATGGTCGATTCGTCTATGCCTCCGAGGGCGGCACGTTCTGCGCCCACGGCACCGACCGAGGGGCGCTGGAAGAGTTGGAAGCGCGGATGAACGCGGTCGCCACCGACGGCGAACGCATGCGGCGGCTGATCAGGGACGCCGAGGCGAGCGGCTTCGAGTTCGACGACTGAGAGTCAAGAGAGCCGGGCCTGACCCGCCCCCGCACAGCCCGGACGCCCTGGCGACGCCCTGAGCGGGTGCCAGAGGAACGAAACCCCTGCTCAGGGCGCGTCGCACGTTCATAATCCGGCGTACAGGTCGACTCGTCCGTCGCCCACCAGCTCTACAGGTGCTGGGGCATTGCCTGGCAGGTCCCCGACTGGGTGACCTGCGCAAACATCGTCGCCACTGGTCGTCGGTGTCGGCGTTGTCCGACCTCTGGCGGCCTGGCGAGGGCCTGGAAGATTCTTCTGATGCGGCTTGCATCCGATACCTAGGTACAGGCTTACCGTTGGGGGTATGAGTGATCGACGCGCCACGACGGATGACTCCTGGGTTCCCGATGCGTGCACCCTGCCGACGGCCGAAAAGCCGCTGCGCCTCGCCGAGTTCGATCAGCTTTTCCGCGCTGCGGTCCGGAGTGCCGACCGGCTGTCGCCGCAGCATCTGCGGTTGCAGCTCGACGGCGCGGAGCAGGTGGAGGAGACGGCGCGGGATCTGACGGCCCGCGAATCGTCTTGCTGCTCGTTCTTGGCATTCGACATCGCGCGACCTGGCCCGGAGTCGCTGACGCTGGACATACGGGTACCAGCGGCACACGTCGACGTGCTCGATGCCCTCGCCGAGCGAGCGACATCGGTTCAGGTCCAAACATGACCGGAACGGGGCTGCGCAGCGGCCAGCTCGCCGATGCGGCCGGGGTCAACCTGCAAACCCTGCGCTACTACGAACGCCGGGGACTGCTCACCGCACCGCAGCGGTCGCCGGGCGGACATCGGCTCTACCCGACCGACACGATCACCCTGCTGCGGATCATCAAGACCGCGCAGCGTCTCGGCTTCACTCTCAACGAGGTCGCCGACCTGCTCGACGCCGGCCGACACCAGCACACTCGACCCGACACCGGTCTCCAGGCACAGGCCAAGGAAAAGCTGGTCGAGGTGGAGCAGAAGTTGGCCGACCTGATCGTCATCCGTGACACCCTGAACGCCGCCATCTCGGCCGGCTGCGACGACCTGGTCGCGTGTGCCGGCAACTCCTGCTGCCCCCTGCCGTTTGCTGAACTCATTAGGAGCGACCGTGCCGACACCTGCTAACCGACTACGCCGCCTGCTCCCCTCCGGCATGACCGGACTCGCAGGTGTCGCCTGCGTCGCCTGCTGCCTCCTGCCGCCGCTGCTCGCCGCCGGAATCCTCGGCGGTGCTGGCTGGGCGGCAGCCAACCGTTTCATGCCCGGTGTCGCCGTCGCCCTGGCCGTATTCGCCGGGCTGTCCTGGTGGTGGACCAACAGCCGCCGCCACACCACCGGCTGCGCCGGAGGCAACTGCTCCTGCGGACAGGATGACCAGCACAACCGTGAGAAGGTCACGATACGGTCCGGCGCATGACGGTTGCCCGCTCGATCCTGCTGTTCATTCTCGCCGCGATCGCCGAGATCGGCGGCGCATGGCTGGTGTGGCAAGGCTGGCGGGAACACCGAGGACTGCTGTGGATCGCGGCCGGAGTCATCGCACTCGGGCTCTATGGCTTCGCCGCCACCTTCCAACCCGACCCGAACTTCGGGCGCATCCTCGCCGCCTACGGCGGAATCTTCGTCGCAGGCTCCCTCGCCTGGGGCGTGGTCGTCGACAAGTTCCGCCCCGACCGTTACGACATCACCGGCGCCGCCATCTGCCTCGTCGGCGTCGCCATCATCATGTACGCCCCACGCAGCAGTTAGCAGTAACTTGCCCGCTGCCGGCAGCGGATTACCGAGGTGCCTACCGCGCTGCTGCGGAGTCTGCTCACGTCCTCCCTCAGTCGCCGCCGCTGAGTTCCGTGCCGGTTCACTCGCCGTGACCACGGCTGGGTCAGCAGCGGGAGGCCCCGGGCGGGGCGGCGCCGGCGAGGGCTTCGACGGTGGTCGCCGGGGCGACCGACTCCGCCGGGGTCGGCGAGGGCGCGGTGGTGGGGGTCGGCTGGGCCGGGGGCGAGCTGCTGGGCGAAGGGGCGGCGAGGGAGGCCGTGCTGCGTTGGACCTGCTTCGCGACCATCCGGATGTTGGTGGCGGTTGCCTGTCGCCCGTACACATCGGTGACCTTGATGTTGTAGGGCCCGGGGCCGAGCCCGCCCTCGACGATCCAGTAGTTGTCGCTCTGGCGGGCCGCCTTGCGGAAGCCGCCACCCGGCCCCGTCGCCTCGACCGAGCGGAGCGGGTTGCCGTGGTTGCCGACCTGCACCGCGAACCAGTATTTCGAGGCGCCACCCTTCATCCGGAAGGTCAGCCCGCCGTCGAGCGGCGGGTTCACCACCGCCCGGTACGTCACGGATGCGATGCCCTGCGACCGGTCGGCGATTCTGGTGAACGCCTCGGTGGAAAGGTCGATCTTGCTGGTTCCGCAACCGCCGCACTGGTCCATCACCATGACCCGGACCTTGCCCTTCGGGCCGCTCACCTCCAGGTAGCTGCCGCAGGCCGCGGCCCCGGAGTATGCCGACGCGCCGAGGGCCACGTAGAGCCGGTCCGCCGGCGGGCCCGGGAAGGAGCAGTTGCCGCCCGAGCGGCCCGCGTCGTAGAAGCTGGCCTTTACCTTGTGGACGGCGTTGCCGGTCGGCGGCGCGGCGCAGGCCGGGGCAGCGCCGGAACGTACGGCGAGGGTGATGCCGAGGACGGCGGCCAGGGCGGTGACCCCGGCGCCGGCCAGCCAGTGTCTGACCCGCCGACGCGACCGGAGTGTGCCGAGCGGGGTGTCGTTGTTGCGGGCCGAGTCTGGTGCCGTCACGGCGCCTGATGTTGCCGCAGTGTGCTGCGGCAGCGCAAAATCGTCGAGCAAACCGTCACTTGCCGCACCGGTGGGGTAGCAGTCCGTTCAGGGCGGTGGGGGCGCCCACTCGGCTTCAAGGAAGGCGGGGTGTCCTGTGGCCCGGGATGGACCGGTTTCAAGGAAGCCGAGTGGATCAGTCGGTTGTCATGGGCGGGGGCGCAACCCGTCGAGGGCCGTGGTGACGACGAGGTCGGCGTACTCGGCGGTGAGCGGTCCGCTGCGCTGCAGCCATCGGCTGAACAACGGTCCCCAGATGAGGTCCACCGCCACGTCGAGGTCGATGTCGTCGGCGAGTTGCCCGGCCTTTTGGGCGCTGCGCAGGCGCTGCCGTTTGGCCTCCTTCAGCGGCCCGTCCAGGCGTTCGGCGTAGGCGGCCGCCAGCTCGGGGTCGAGCGCGATCTCGGTGGCCAGGGCGCGCATCGGTTGCTCGTACCGGGGATCGTTCATCTCCTCGACCGTGGCGCGGAGCACCAGGGTGAGGTCGGCTGCCAGGTCGCCGGTGTCCGGCAAGGTCGGCGGCCCACCCTCGGCGGCCTCGCTGAGCATGAGGAACGCGTCGAAGATGACCGCGCCCTTGGACGGCCACCAGCGGTAGATGGTCTGTTTGCCGACGCCGGCGCGCGCGGCGATGCCCTCGATGCTGACCTTCGCGTACCCGATCTCCTGGAGCAGGTCGAAGGCCGCGGTCAGGATGGCGCGCCGGGAGGTCTCTCTCCGGCGGGCCGTGTTGGGGGTCATGGGGCCCCACGATATCAGTGACGAGACGAACCGTCTCGTCTTGACGGCTGGGACAGCGCGGCCTAATCTCTCCTCGAAGACGAGACGGACCGTCTCGTCTCGCTAAAGGGATGGAGATCCGACATGCGTGCCTGGTTCATCACCGGCGCCAGCCGCGGCCTGGGCCGCGCCTTCACCGACGCGGCGCTCGACCGTGGGGACCGGGTGGTCGCCGCCGCCCGGACCATCGCCCGGGACGACTTCGACGAGCGGCACGGCGACCGGCTGCTGGCGCTGACCCTCGACGTGACCGACCGGGCTGCGGTATTCGCCGCCGTGGCCACCGCCGTCGAGCACTTCGGACGGCTCGACATCGTCGTCAACAACGCAGGGACCCTGTCCATGGGAATGGTCGAAGAGTTCACCGAGGCGGAGGCGCGAGCCCAGTTCGAGGTGAACCTCTTCGGCGCGCTGTGGGTGAGTCAGGCGGTGCTGCCGCATCTGCGGGCCCAACGATCCGGCCACATCGTGCAGGTGTCCAGCATCGCCGCGCTCGGCGGCTTTCCGAGCACCGGCATGTACAGCGCGAGCAAATTCGCCCTGGAAGGCATGAGTGAGGCGTTGGCAATGGAGGCGGCGGCCTTCGACATCAAGCTCAGCATCGTGCAGCCGGGCGGTTACTGGACCGACCTCTACACCAGTTTGAGCGCCACCACTCCGATGGAGGCGTACGCGCCGCTGCGCGCTGAACTGGAACGACAGTGGGCTGAGGGTTCGATCGACAGCGAGCCCCGGCTGGCCGCCGAGGCGTTGCTGCGCCTGGTCGACAGCGACGACCCGCCGCTGCGGCTCCTGCTCGGGAGCATGGTGTACGACCTGGCGTTCGACATCTCCCGTCGGCGGATGGACACCTGGGCGGGCTGGGAGCAGGTCAGCCGAGCCGCCGAGCACGCGGTAGCCGCCCCCGGGCAGGACCAGTGAGGGACTGCTCGTATGGCCACGAGCGCGGGGTACGGCGTTCTAGGCTCCGAGATATGGGCGGCGTGCCCATCGTGAATTGGCACATAAGCCCGGGCAGTGCCCTCATCCCATGATTCCCCTCGCGAGGCGCAAACTCAGACGGAGAGGAAGCCCGCATGGCTGTCAAGACCAAAGCACGTCCCGGCACGACGGAGATTCGACCGTTCACGGTGGAAATCCCTCAGGCTGACCTTGATGACCTGCGCCGGCGCATCGCGGCCACGCGTTGGCCGGAAAAGGAAACCGTTGACGACCAGTCGCAGGGCGTGCCACTCGCGACGATTCAGGCCGTCGCCCGCTATTGGGAGAACGAGTACGACTGGCGCAAGGTCGAGGCGCGACTGAACGCCGTACCGCAGTTCATGACCACCATCGACGGGGTGGACATCCACTTCATTGAGGTGCGCTCGAAGCACGAGGACGCGCTGCCGCTCATCGTCACCCACGGGTGGCCCGGGTCGGTCATCGAGCAGATGAAGATCATCGAGCCGCTCACCGACCCCACCGCCCACGGCGGGAGCGCGTCGGACGCCTTCCACCTGGTGATCCCATCGCTGCCGGGCCACGGCTTCTCCGGCAAGCCGACGACGTCGGGGTGGAACCCGCAGAAGATCGCAACCGCCTGGACCGAGCTGATGAAGCGTCTCGGCTACTCGCGGTTCGTCGCCCAGGGCGGCGACTGGGGTGCGGTCATCGTGGACCAGATGGGCATCCAGGCCCCTCCGGAACTGCTCGGCATCCACACCAACATGCCTGGTGCGGTCCCACCCGAGATCGACCTGTTGTTCCAGGGCGACACCACCGGCGCGAACAACGCCATGGGCTCGCTGCCCTCCGGTCTCTCCGACGACGAAATGCGTGCCGCCGAGGAAGTCAACTACGTCTGGAAGCACGTCGCGTACGCCCTCATGATGGCGACGCGTCCGCAGACGCTGACCGGGCTGGCGGACTCTCCGGTCGGCCTGGCGTCCTTCCTGCTCGACCATGACGCGAAAAGTCTGGCCCTGATCGCGCAGGTCTTCGGCGGAGCGACCGCAGGTCTCACCCGGGACGACATCCTGGACAACATCTCGCTATACTGGCTGACGAATACCGCGATTTCCGCGTCCCGTCTGTATGCGGAGAACAAGCTCTCGTTCTTCGCCACCAAGGGCGTGAACGTCCCGGTCGCCGTGAGCGTTTTTCCCGACGAGCTCTACGAGGCGCCACAGAGTTGGGCGGAGCAGGCGTACCCCAACCTCATCTACTACAACAAGCTCGACAAGGGCGGGCACTTCGCGGCCTGGGAGCAGCCGAAAATCTTCACCGAAGAGCTTCGCACCGCCTTCCGGTCGCTTCGCTAGATGGCCGTGCACCTGCCCCCGCTCGACGGGGCGACCGAGTGGCTCAACTCCGGGCCACTCGGCCCCACCGACCTGCGCGGCCGCGTCGCGGTCAGGGTCGGCGGTAACTGGGCATCCGGTGACCGGCTGGCAGACCTGCAGCCACTGCCTACCGCCGAATCTTGGACAGTTTCCGTCAGCTCGTAACGGAAACTGTCCAAGATCTGCGCGTGACCGCCGGTGGCGGGAGGTCATCGGGGGGCGGGCGGGGGCAAGTTGAACCGGCGCGTCGTCTCTCAGGTGGCGAAGATGCGCGCGTAGATGTCGTCGATGACGTCGTTCTTCGCCAGGCTGTAGGCGCGGGGCCGGTGCGCGGTGTCACGCGCGAGGCGTCGTTTGGTCGCGGCGTACAGCTCCCGGTCTTCCGGATGCGAGCGCAGCCAGTCGCGGAAGAGCCGGTGCCGCACGGGTTCCGGCGCGGCCTGCGGCCAGACGTGCAGGTTGACGTCCTCGGCGAGGCTGAGAAGCATCCGGTGCCCGTGCCACCAGGGCTCCCGGAGGACGAGTCGGTACCCGAGCCCTTCCAGGGCGGGAAGATACGTGGACTCCTCCGCTGTGTCCCCGATGATGATGTCGATATCGATGATGGGCTTGGCCGCCAGCCCTGGCACCGCGGTGGACCCGACGTGTTCCACACCGATAATCAGGGCACCCAACGCCTCGGTGAGCGACGCGCGGACGGCGGCGAACCGTTGCGCCCAGGTCGGGTCGTACTCCTCGATGACGACGGACCCCCACGTCCGTGGCGGCTCACCCACCAGGCCGGCGTCGACCTGTTCGGGGGTGCCGTGGAAGCGTTGCACGACGTCCTGCGGATACTCGGCCACGTCAACCTCCTCAAGAAGCAAAGTCCGCCAGGCTACGACACGACGATCGGTGCCGGCCCACCCGACCGATGCGGGCATCGCATGTCGGGTGCGCCACCGGCCCCGCCGCCTAGCGTGACTGCTCAGAAGGGAAGGAGGCCCGGGTGCTGGAGCGGCTCAACGAAGCCATGGCGTACATCGAGCGGCACCTCGACCAGCGGATCGAGGTCGCTGAGCTGGCGCGGATCGCGCTGACGTCGGAATACCACTTCCGGCGGCTGTTCTCCGCGCTGGCCGGCGTCCCGCTGTCGGAGTACATCCGACGGCGCCGGCTGACCGTCGCTGGCGCGGACGTGCTGGCGGGGGAGCGGACGTTGCTCGACGTCGCGGTGCACTACGGCTACGGGTCGGCGGAGGCGTTCGCCCGGGCGTTCCACGCCGTGCACGGCGTGGGGCCCGGAGAGGCCCGGCGTACGGGGGCAGCGCTGCGCGCCCAGCCCCGGATGTCCTTCCGACTCACCGTCGAAGGGAGCGGCAGCATGGAGTACCGAATCGTCAGCAAGGACGCGTTCACGCTGGTGGGGCGCAAGGCCCGGGTCCCGCTGGTGCACGAGGGGATGAACCCGGCGATCGTGGCGTTCATTCACAGCATCGGCAAGGAGACGACCGGGCGGATCGAGGCGCTCTCCGATCAGGAGCCGGCCGGGATCGTCAACGTCAGCGACAACCTCGCCGACAGCCGGGAGGAGGGCACCGAGCTGGACTACTGGCACGGGGTGGTGACCAGCGCAGCCCCGCCGGAGGACCTGGACGCGCTGCCGGTGCAGGGCGGGACGTGGGCGGTGTTCACCACCTCCGGTGCGTTCCCGCAGGCGGTGCAGTACCTGTGGCGCGACGTGTTCACCCAGTGGTTTCCGTCCAACCCGTACCGCAGCCGACCGGGACCGGAGATTTCCCGGGTCCGGGTGTCCGCGGACGGCACGGAGGCGGACGCCGAGCTGTGGATCCCCGTCGAACGGGTACCCACCCCTATGTAGTGTTCCGATACAGTGGCCGGATGCGGATGACCATTCCGGTCGCGAAGGTGCTCGCGGCGCTGCTCGCCGAACCCGACGCGCAGCGCTACGGGCTGGACCTGATGCGTTTGACGGGCCTACCCAGCGGGACCCTCTATCCGGTGCTGCACCGGCTGAGGGGGGCCGGCTGGCTGGCCGCCGACTGGGAGGCGATCGACCCCGTCGCGGCCGGCCGGCCGGCCCGCCGCTACTACCGGCTCACGGCCGTTGGGGTGGCGCAGGCCCGCCGGGCACTCGCCGAGCTGCGTGCCGCCATCCCCGACGGTCGTCCCTCGTGGGGCGGCACCGAGCCCACCGGGGCGCCAGCATGGTGACCCGCCGGGCCGCCGAGTTGCTGCTGGAGATGGCCGCGCGCCGCTGGCCGGCCGACGTCCGCGACGACCTGCGCCGCGAGTGGGCCGCCGAGTTGCACGTGCTCGCCGAGAGCGAGAGCCGAACGAAGATGCTCGGCTTCGCGGTGAGCCTCGCCGTCAGCCGGGCCGGCACCCCGCTCGTCGACCGCAGGCTGATGCATCAGCGGGCTCGCCGCACCGCGGCTGCGCTGCTGCTGTCTCCGATCGCCTGCGTCGGAATCGTGGTCGAAGGCGCGGCCGCCCTGTTCCGGATTCAGGTCTGGCAGATGGGAGCGCACTGGTCGGACCAGACGCTCACGCTGCTCTGGACGACGATCACCGTCGCGTTGGCGGTGCTGCTGGCGGTGCTTGCCGCCCGATGGGCCCGGCACAGCGCACTCGACGGTCCGCTGCGCATCGCGCTCGGCGTGGTGCTCCCCATCGGTGCGGTCGCGATTCCGCTCCTGTACGTCATCTACCCGGAAGACCTGCCCCGCGCCGTACCCGGTCTGCTGCTCTGGTTGGCCGGCCTGACGCTGGCGCTCTGGGCCGCGGCGAGCCTCGCCGCCCGCAACCGACTCCGCGCGGCCTGGTGGGTGGGCGTCCTCGGCGCGCTCGCCGCCGCCGACCTCGCGATGATTCTCGCCGTCTTCGACGCTGCTTCGGCAGGCATCGGCGCTGGCCCGGTCGCCGGTGCGACAGACATGGACAACGTCGACCGCATCTCCGCGCCGCTGTGGCTCTTCGTCGCCTGGACGGACTGGAACATCGGCCTACCCCGGCCCACCATCTCCTGGGGGATCTTCGAGATCATCACCAACCATGTGGCGATGGAACCCATGCTCTACCTGGCGTTCATGCCCTACGCCCTCGCGTACGCCATCCGGGCGGGCCGGTCCACGCCCGCCGCACCGGTCGCCCACGCACCAACTCCGATCTGATCCGCGCGGCTCAGTCGGGCACGTCGTCCCACGTCGTGCCCGGCTCCAGATAGCCGGCCACCTGGTTCTCGCGCAGCGCGTAGGCGAGGACCAGCAGAGCGTGCTTGTCCAACTCGGGCAGCCGGTCCAACGGGAACCACCCCACGGCCAACGACTCGTCGTCGTTGACCCGGGCGGTGCCGGCCACCAGTCGGCACAGGAAACCCAGGTTGAGGTATTCGCAGCGGTCCCCATTTGGGTAGGTGTGCGGGTGCGAGACGGCGCTGGACATCCGCACCGGCGCGACGTCCAGGCCCGTCTCCTCGTGGACCTCGCGGACCAGCGCGGTGGCCGGCTGCTCGCCAGGCTCGACGAAACCGCTAATCACCGACCAGCGCCCGTCGTCGGCACGCTGACCGAGCAGCAGCTCCCCGGCGTCGTTGCGGACCACCGCGCTGACGCTGGGCAGCCACAGCAGGTCGTGGCCGACGTGTTTGCGCATTCCCGCGATGTAGTCCGGTATCGCCATCCGGCGATCATAGGCCGCCGCCAGCGAGACTGACCTGCACCTCTTTCGGTGTTCCGGCCCGTCGCGCGGCATGCATATCTACTGTGGAGAGGGTCGGTGACTTGTGCGATCCGGTGGCGGCCGGTCGGTTCGCGGTGCACAGTGATTCCCATGAGCGACAGCGGACGTAGTGGGCAGTTCTACTGGTGCACCAGGCATCACCGGGTCGAGACGGAAGCCAACGTGTGCCCGGCGAAGCACGTTCTCGGCCCGTACGACTCGGCGGCCGACGCGGAAAACGCCCTGCAGCGTGTGCAGGAGCGGAACGAGGCGTGGGATGCCGAGGACGCTCGTTGGGCCGGGGAGGACAAGTAGGCGGCGCGGGACGGCCCGCGCCGAGGTATTTCGTGCTCCGCGAGGACGCACGCGAGAGCACGTCCCCAAGGAGGGAACCACGATGGCCGAGACCCAGCAGGCCACCACCCGCCCGGCCGCCCGGCGCACCACCGCGAAGAAGACCGCTGCGGCGGAGCGGAACACTGCGGCGAGCCGGACCACCCCCGTCCGCAAGTCCACCGCGGCTGCGGCTGCGGCTGCGGCGAAGGCCCCGGCCAGGAAGGCCGCCGGCGGCGCGGGGCGTGCCCCGGCCAAGAAGACCACCACGGCGGCCACGAAGGCCCCCGCGAAGAAGGCGATGACCAAGGCCACGACCAAGGCGTCCACCGCGGCCAAGAAGGCGCCGGCGAAGACCTCGACCGCCACCCGCAAGACGACCACCGCCGCTAAGCGGACCCCGGCGTCTGCGGCGAGTAAGACCACCGCCGCCGCGAAGAAGACCACCGGTACGGCGAAAAAGACAGTGAGCGCGCCCAGGAAGACCACCACCTCGGCGGCGAAGAAGACCACTGCCGCAGCGAAGGCGCCAGCGCGCAAGACCGCGACCAGGACGTCCCCCGTCAAGAAGACAGCGGTGAAGAAGACGGCCGCCAAGAAGGCACCGGCCAAGAAGGCACCGGCCAAGAAGACGACCGCCAAGAAGGCACCGGCCAAGAAGACGACGGCGAAGAAGGCCCCGGCGAAGACGACGGCGAAGAAGACGACGGCGAAGAAGACCGTCGCGGCCAAGGCCCCGGCCCGCAAGGTGACCGCCCGCAAGTCGCCGGCCCGCCCGGCCGCCGCACGAGCCACCGCCCCCCGGGGCTCGCGCAGTACCGCTCGAAAGGCGACCGGCTGAGAGGGCGGGTCACGCTGGCCCGTTGGTGGGTCGGGCGGATTTCTCGGCCGGTCACCGGAAGCGGATCACCCGCGGCACTGTCAGGATTGACCCGTGGTCATCCGACGCGTACTCGCGCCCCGCATCGACTTCGGCGCCCTGCGCCGCGAGCTCGGCCTGTCCGAGGACTTTTCGGCCGACGCCCAGCGTGAGGCCGACGAAGCGGCTGCGGCACCGCCGCAGCCGCCCGTCGACCGCACCGACGTACCGTTCGTCACGGTTGACCCGGCCAGCTCCCGCGACCTGGACCAGGCGATGCACCTGGCCCGCAGCCCAGGTGGGGGCTACCGGGTGCGATACGCGATCGCCGACGTCGCGGCACACGTGACTCCGGGCGGCGCGCTGGAGGCGGAGACCTGGCGGCGAGGGCAGACCATCTACCTGCCCGACGGGAACGTGCCGCTGCATCCCCGGACGCTCAGCGAGGGTGCGGCCAGCCTGCTCCCCGACGACGACCGGGCCGCGGTGATCTGGACCATCGACCTGGACGCCGACGGCGGCATCGTGGCCGTCGAGCTGGAACGCGCCCTGGTCCGCAGCCGGGCCAAACTCGACTACACCGGGGTGCAGGCGGCAGCCGACGCCGGGCGGCTACCCGACCCGATCGCGCTACTGCCCGAGCTCGGTGACCGGCTGACTGCCCGAGGGTTGCGGCGCGGCGCCATCAACCTGCCGCTCCCCGAGCAGGATCTGGAGCCCGACGGCGAGGGCTGGCGGCTGGTGCTGCGCGCGCCGGTGCCGATGGAGGAACACAACGCCCAGATCTCCCTGCTGACCGGGATGGCCGCCGCCGACATCATGCTGGCCGGTGGGATTGGCGTGCTGCGCACCATGCCGGCGCCGAAACCGGAGGCGGTGCAGCGACTACGGGCCGCCGCCGCGCCGCTGGGCGTGCACTGGCCCGACGATGTCGGCCCGGGTCAGGTGGTCGCCGGGTTGGACGCCGCCCAGCCGCGCGCCGCCGCGTTCATCGACCAGGCCGCCGAGCTGATGCGCGGCGCCGCGTACACCGCCTTCGACGGGACGACGCCGGAGCAACCGGAGCACGGTGGCGTGGCGGCCGCGTACGCCCACGTCACGGCGCCGTTGCGGCGCCTGGCCGACCGGTACGCCACCGAGGTCTGCCTGGCCCTGTACGCGGGCCGGCCGGTGCCCGACTGGGCCCGCTCCGCGCTGCCCCGGCTGCCCGAGGTGATGGCGAGCACCGACCGGACCGCCTCGGCTGCCGCCCGGGGTGCCGTCGAGCTGGCCGAGGCGGTGCTGCTGGCGGATCGGGTGGGCGAGACCTTCGACGCGGCCGTGCTCGACGTCGACGCCCCGCCCAACGGCCGAGCCCGCACCCGACCGCCCGGCGGCACGGTCGCGCTGGACGCCCCGCCGGTACGCGGCCGCTGCCTCGGCCAACTCCCGCTCGGCGAACGGGTCCGGGTCCGACTCGTCACCGCCGACCCGACCGCCCGCACGGTCCTGTTCGAGCTGGCCTGACCCAACGCCCGGCTCCTCGCCCGGCGCAGGCGCGGTCAGCCGGCGGCAGCGGGGATTGTCACAGCGCTCGGCGCTGCAGTCGGGCCGGGCGGTTTGCGAGGATGAACCCATGGCATACGACGCGAGCACGCTGCCCGACGTGTCCGGGCTGACGGTTGGCATCATCGGTGGCACCGGCGACCAGGGGCGGGGCCTCGCCTACCGGTTCGCGAGGGCCGGGCAGACGGTGCTGATCGGCTCCCGGTCCGCTGAGCGGGCCGCCGAGTCCGCGGCTGAGATCGCCGCCCTGCCCGGGGTGCCGGCCGACGGCAGCATCACCGGTGCGGCCAACGATGAGGTGGCCCGACGGAGCGACGTGGTGATCATCGCGGTGCCGTGGGACGGGCACGCCGCCACCGTCGCCGCTCTCGCCGAGCCGCTCGCCGGCCGGATCGTCGTCGATTGCGTCAACCCGCTCGGCTTCGACAAGCAGGGCCCGTACGCGCTGACCGTCGCCGAGGGCAGCGCCGTGCAGCAGGCCGCCGCGTTGCTGCCCAACTCCCGGGTCTGCGCGGCGTTCAACCACGTCAGTGCCCCGCTGCTGGCCGACCCCGAAGTCGATCGGATCGACCTGGACGTGCTGATCTGCACCGAGGACCGCGAGGTGGTCGACGTGGTAGGCGCGCTCGCCGCCCGGATCCCCGGAATGCGCGGCATCTACGCCGGCCGGCTGCGCAACGCCCACCAGATCGAGGCGTTCACCGCCAACCTGATCGCCATCAACAAGCGCTACAAGGCACACGCCGGCATCCGCGTCACTGACCTCTGACGAGGTCCCGAGCGGCGTGATCGACTCCGGTTCGTTGATATCGGGGTGTCCCGTTGCCAGGGATACCCCGATATTGGCAAAACCGAGTCGATCACGCCGCTGTCCGCGCTAGAAAGTGTGCTCGGCGGCCGGGAAATCGCCGCCTCGGACCTCGTCGGCGAAACGACGGGTGGCGTCGGTGAGGGCGCCGGCCAGGTCCGCGTACCGCTTGACGAAGCGTGGCGCCTTGCCGGTACGCAAGCCGGCCATGTCCTGCCAGACCAACACCTGCGCGTCGGTGTCCGGGCCGGCGCCGATGCCCACCGTAGGGATCGGCAGTTCGTGGGTGATCCGCTTGGCCACCTCGCCGGGCACCATTTCCAGCACCACCGCGAACGCGCCCGCCTCCGTCACCGCCCGTGCGTCGGCGAGCACCTCGTCGGCCGTGTCGCCCCGGCCCTGCACGCGGTAGCCGCCCAGGGTGTGCTCGCTCTGCGGGGTGAATCCGATGTGCGCCATGACCGGAATGCCGGCGGCGACGATCGCGGCGATCTGCGCGGCGCAGCGGCGGCCGCCCTCCAGCTTCACCGCGTGGCAGCCGCCCTCCTTCATGAACCGGACGGCGGTGCGCAGCGCCTGGGTCGGGCCCTCCTCGTACGAGCCGAACGGCAGGTCACCGACCACCAGCGCCTGCCGGGTCGCCCGCACCACGGCCCGCGCCAGCGGGAGCAACTCCTCGACGGTTACCGGCAGGGTCGTCTCGTAGCCGAACACGTTGTTCGCGGCCGAGTCGCCGACCAGCAGCACCGGGACGCCGGCCTGGTCGAAGATCGACGCCGTGTACTGGTCGTACGAGGTGAGCATCGGCCACCGTTCGCCGCGCTCCTTGGCGGCGATCAGGTCGCGGGTGCGGACCCGTCGGGTGGCCGGGCCGCCGTACAGGGCGGTCACCTCGTTCGGAGTGGACTCCACCATCTCTGTCTCCCTTCCTCGAGGCCGCCTGCGCGGTCCCCGGGTTCCGTCGCGATCGTCGCACCGCGAGACGGGGTGACGACAGGGCCCAGTGCAAGATGTCACTGGACCGCCGCGAGGCGGTGCCGGGTCGTGCCACCGACCCGG
Source organism: Micromonospora sp. NBC_01638 (assembly GCF_045209745.1). NCBI lineage: Bacteria > Bacillati > Actinomycetota > Actinomycetes > Micromonosporales > Micromonosporaceae > Micromonospora > Micromonospora sp. NBC_01638. The sequence goes on along the minus strand of NZ_CP109273.1, from coordinate 632,921 downwards.
CACCCCCGGGTGTACGGCTCAGCCGTGCTCGCGCCACCGGTTGGTGATCGGCAGACGGCGGTCCCGGCCGAACGCCTTCATGGAGATCTTCGTGCCCGGTGCCGACTGCCGTCGCTTGTACTCGGCGGTATCCACCAGCCGCAGCACCTTGTCCACGACTGCCGGGTCGTGACCCGACTCGACCAGCCCGTCGCGGCCGAGGTCGCCGTCGACGTAGCCGATCAGGATCGGGTCCAGTACGTCGTAGTCGGGCAGGCTGTCGCTGTCCAGTTGGCCCGGGCTCAACTCGGCGCTCGGCGGCTTGCCGATGGAGTTCTCCGGGATCGGGGCGGTCTCACCGCGCCGGGCCGCGTCCGTGTTGCGCCACTTCGCGAGCCGCCAGATCAAGGTCTTCCAGACGTCCTTGACCGGGTTGAAGCCGCCCACCGAGTCGCCGTACAGGGTGGAGTAGCCGACCGCCAGCTCGCTCTTGTTGCCGGTGGTCAGCACCAGGTGGCCCTCCTGGTTCGACAGCGCCATCAGGATCACGCCGCGGACCCGGGCCTGTAGGTTCTCCACGGCCACCCCGGACAGCGACAAATTGGCCAGGAAGCCGTCCACCATCGGCTGGATCGGCTCGACGCGGTAATCCAGGCCGGTGCGCTTGGCCAGGTCGGCGGCGTCCTCCCGGGAGTGCGCGGAGGAGTGCTGGCTGGGCAGTGACACCCCGACCACCCGGTCCGGTCCCAGGGCGTCGACGGCCAGCGCGGCCACCACTGCCGAGTCGATGCCGCCGGAGAGACCGAGCACCACCGACGGGAACCGGTTCTTGTTGACGTAGTCGCGCAGGCCGACCACCAGTGCCTGCCACACTTCGGCCTCGTCGGCCACCGGCTCGATCAGCCCGCCGGTGGCAGCCGGGCCGGACGGTGTGGGGGGAATGCCGTCCAGTGTGCTGTGCACGACCCGCATACCGCCCGCGACGGCGTCCGCGGTCGGCGGTGTGGTGGCGGCCGGCAGCTCGATGTCGTGCACGAGCAGGTGCTCGACGAACTGCGGGGCCCGGGTGAGCAGGTCCCCGTCGGCGCTCACAATCATCGAGTCGCCCTCGAAGACCAGCTCGTCCTGACCGCCGGTCATGTTGACGTACGCGATGGCGGCACCTGCCTCGGCGGCCCGCCGGCGGACCAGTGGCAGCCGGATGTCGTCCTTGTTGAGTTCGTACGGCGAGCCGTTGATGTTGACCACCAGGCCGACGCCGGCGCGCCGGGCGTCGGCGAACGGGCCGCCGGCCTGCCACAGGTCCTCGCAGATGGTCAGCGCGACGTCCACGCCGCCGATCCGCACCACGGTGAGGGTGTCGCCGGAGACGAAGTAGCGGTCCTCGTCGAAGACCCCGTAGTTGGGCAGGTGGTGCTTGAAGTAGCGGGCGGCGACGGCGCCCCGGTGCAGCAGCGCGGCGGCGTTGCGGGCGCCCCGGCCCGGCTCGGCGTCCCCGCTGACCTGTGGCGGTCCGTCGGCGTCCAGGTAGCCGACCACGACTGGCAGTTCGCCGAGACCGTCCGCGGCGAGGTCGGCCGCGAGCCGCTCCACGGCGGCCCGGGACGCGGCGACGAAGGAGCGCCGGAAGGCCAGGTCCTCGACCGGGTACCCGGTCACCATCATCTCCGGGAAGAGCACCAACTGGGCACCGGCATCGGCGGCCTGGCGAGTCCAGCTGCGGACCAGGTCGGCGTTTCCGGCGAGGTCGCCGACGCTCGGGTTGACCTGGGACAGGGCGAGACGCAGGGTGGGCATGTCCTCATCTTGCCCCAGCCTCCGCGGGAGAATTCGTACCCTCGGACCAGATGGCCGCCACGCTGCGGCGGCACGTGCTCGGCACGCTGTGCTGGTATGCGCTCGGCACGCGGCGGCGGTATGCGTTCGCCGGGCGGCAGAGGCACCGTTCGCCGGGCGGGATGCGAGGGGACGGCGGGCGGCAGTTCGCGTAACGTCTGCGTAACCAGGCCCGGGAACACTGGGCGATCAGGTCGGGTGCAGCCCGGCCAAGGCGGACAAAAGAGCGTCGCGAGGGGTTGGGGAAGTGGACCGTCAGCAGGAGTTCGTCCTCCGGACGCTGGAAGAGCGGGACATCCGGTTCGTCCGGCTGTGGTTCACCGACGTGCTGGGCACGCTCAAGAGCGTGTCGGTGGCGCCCGCCGAGTTGGAGGCCGCCTTCGAGGAGGGCATCGGCTTCGACGGCTCGGCGATCGAAGGCTTCGCCCGGGTCTTCGAATCGGACATGGTGGCCATGCCCGACCCGACCACCTTCCAGGTCTTTCCCTTCGAGGGCGGGGTCAGCGGCGAGAGCGCCCGGATGTTCTGCGACATCCTGCTGCCCGACGGCGGTCCCTCCTGGGCCGACCCCCGGCACGTGCTGCGCCGCGCGCTGTCCAAGGCCGCGGAGAAGGGCTTTACCTTCTACACCCACCCCGAAATTGAGTTCTTCCTGCTGGAGAACGGTCCGCAGGACGGCTCGGTGCCCACCCCGGTCGACACCGGCGGCTACTTCGAGCACACCACGCACGCCGTGGCTCGGGACTTCCGCCGCCAGGGCGTGCTCGCGCTGGAACGGATCGGCATCTCGGTGGAGTACAGCCACCACGAGGTGGCCCCTGGCCAGCAGGAGATCGACCTGCGCTACGCCGACGCGCTGACCACCGCCGACAACATCATGACCTTCCGGCACGTGGTCAAGGAGGTCGCGCTCTCCACCGGCGTGCAGGCCAGCTTCATGCCGAAGCCCTTCACCGACCAGCCGGGCAGCGGCATGCACACCCACCTGTCGCTGTTCGAGGGGGAGCGCAACGCCTTCCACGACGCCGGCGACCCGATGAAGCTCTCCAAGGTGGCCAGGTCGTTCATCGCCGGCCTGCTGGTGCACGCCCGGGAGTACACCGCCGTCACCAACCAGTGGGTCAACTCGTACAAGCGGCTGTTCCCACTGGCGCTGCCGGACCGGATCACCGAGAGCCCGGCGTACGTCTGCTGGGGCCACCTGAACCGGTCCGCGCTGGTCCGGGTTCCCGCCTACGGCAAACCCAACTCGGCCCGGGTCGAGGTCCGCTCACTGGACTCGGCGGCCAACCCGTACCTCGCCTTCGCGGTGCTGCTCGGCGCCGGCCTGAAGGGCATCGAGGAGGGGTACGAGCTGCCGCCGGGCGCCGAGGACGACGTCTGGTCGCTGACCAGCGCGGAGCGACGCGCCATGGGCTACGAAGCGCTGCCGGAGAACCTCGCCGAGGCGATCGACGTGATGTCCGGTTCCGAACTGGTCGCCGAGGTGCTCGGCGAGCACGTCTTCGACTTCTTCCTGCGCAACAAGCGGGCCGAGTGGGAGCAGTACCGCCGCGAGGTCACCCCGTACGAGCGGCAGCGCTACCTGGCGCTGTAGCCGCAGGGCTGACGCGGTTGCGCGCTGCCGCTATCGTCTCGATCACCGCGCCGGTCCCCCTCCGGGCGGAGAGTCGGGAGGCAAGTCGGTGCTGGAGGATCTGCTCAGCGGTGCCTGGCAGAGCGTCGTGTTCGGGATCGTGGGCGTCGGTCTCATGGCGGCCGGGTTCGGGTTGGTCGACCTGCTGACCCCGGGCCGGTTGCGGGACCTGATCTGGGTGGACCGCAACGCCAACGCGGGGCTGCTGCTCGCCGCCAACCAGCTCGGCATCGCCGGGATCGTCTTCACCGCGATCCTGACCAGCTACAGCGACTTCGGCAGGGGGCTCGCGTCCACCGTGGTGTTCGGGCTGGTCGGGTTGGCCATCATGGCGCTGGCCTTTCTCGTGCTCGACCTGCTCACCCCGGGCAAGCTCGGCGAGGCCATCTGCTCGGCCGAGCCGCACCCGGCGGCCCGGGTCAGCGCCGCAACCCACTTCGGCGCCGCGCTGATCGTCTGTGCCTGCATCGCCTGAGCCCGCCCAACGGACGAAACTGTCCAAGATCTCTGGTGGGTGGGGGGTCTGGGCCCAGCCGGGCGGCCATGAGGGCGCGATGGACCGTCTCGGCGCCCTCACCGGGCGGGCGCGGACCACGTTCATCCGATCGACTCCAGACGGGCTGATGGGGCGGTGTCCGGGTGGACACCGCCCCATCGCTGCCGAACGAGATGGATCAGGCATGACCCGCCAGCGCGGGACAGCCGTGGGTCACCTGCTGGGCGTGGCCTCCGCAGCGTCCGGCTGGTCGGAGCCCTCCGGGGCACCCTGTCCGTCGGGGCTGCCCTTGCCACCCTTGTCACCGTGGCCACCCATGTCACCGGGGCCACCCTTCTCACCCGGGCCACCCCTGCCGCCCGGACCACCCTTTCCACCCGGGCCGGTGAGGACGCCGGCCTCGGCGGCCGCGATGATCGCATCGGCCTGTTCCTGGGTGATCTTGCCGTCGGTGACCGCCTGGTCCAGTCGCTCCTTGAGGGCGGCCTGGCGGTCCTCGGCGGACGGGCGCTCCGGCCGGTCGGCCGGCTTGTGCTGCTCACGCAGCTTCTTCAGCGCGGCGGTCACCTTGTCGGTGGGGACGCCCAGCTCCGTGGCGAGCGCCTCGGCGAACTCGCCCTGCCGGTCGCCCCTCTTGTCGGTCTGCCGGTCCTGCTGCTGCGGCCTCTCACTGCTGCTGGCGCTCAGCGTCGGGGTGCCCCCGTCAGCGGCGAACGCCATCGTGGGGGCGGCGATCCCCACGCCGAGCACACCGGCGGCGGCCACGCTGGCCAGCAGGTGCTTCTTCGACATAGTGCGGAACATCAGTCCTCCGGGTTTGTCGTTGGTGCTGCGATGACGTCAGCGACAGTGACCGGGAAGCCTGGGCGCCCCCCATGGCGACCCTGTCAGCGGGCTGACAATTCCAGACCGGCAGTCGGACAAACCGATTGCAACGTCGTCGCCCAGGGGGTCCAGGTGGGAAACTTCCGACGAGAGGAACACGCCACGTTCGCGTCAGGATCCCACCCGGTAATGATCACCGGGGAGTGTCACCGGACGGCTGGGGCCACGGTGAGGGTGGCGGCGGCGGTGTCCAGGGTGGCCCTGGTGCCGATCGGGACGGTGAGCTGGCCGGGGCCGTGCCCCACGGGGAGGCCGCCGAGTACCGGTACGCCCAGGTCGCCCAGGCGTTCGGTGAGCACGTCGACGATCGTGGTGTCCCAGCCGTCGCCGCAGTCGGTGAACTGCCCGACCGCCACCCCGGCCAGCCCGTCCAGCGCTCCGGCCCGGCGCAGGTGGGTGAGCATCCGGTCGACCTTGTACGGGGGCTCCTGCACGTCCTCGATCAACAGCACCGCACCGGTCAGATCGGGCAGGTCCGGCGTGCCGATCGACGCGGCGATCATGCACAGGTTGCCGCCGAGCAGGGTGCCGGTGGCGCGACCCGGGACGCGTACGCCGAAGGTGTCCTCGGTGGGCACCGCGGCGACCGACACCGGCTCGGTCGTCATCAGCGCCGCGTGCAGGGACTCGGCGGAGCGCAGGGGGGTCCGCTCGTCCCGCCAGGCTGCCCCCGGGCCGTGTACCCCGGCCAGCCGGGCACCCCGCCACAGTGCGAACTGCAACGCGGTGATGTCCGAGAAGCCGGCCACCACCTTGGGGTCGCGGCGAACGGCGGCCATGTCGATGGCGTCCACGATCCGCTGGGCGCCGTACCCGCCCCGGGTGCAGATCACCCCGCGTACCTCCGGGTCGGCGAACGCCGCGTTCAGGTCGGCGGCGCGCAGGTCGTCGGTGCCGGCGAGGTAGCCGTGTCGGGCGTAGGCGTTCGGGGCCGGCACCGGACGCAGACCCCAACCGATGAGCAGTTCCATGCCCCGGGCCACCCGCTCCGGCGAGGTCGGCCCCGACGGCGACACCAGCAGCACCGTGTCACCCGGGCGCAGCACGGGCGGGCGGACGGCGGCGGTGTCCTCGCTGATCACAACCGCAGAGCCTAACGACCCCACCAGCTCAAGACCGCGCGCAGTGGCGCCACCCGGCGGCGAAAGAGGCGGCACGGCGGCGGCACGGCGGCGCGGGCCTGTGGCGGGGCGTGGCGCACACCGTGCACCGGCTAGCCTCGACGAGTGGCAACCGCGCTGGTGATCGAGAACGACCCGACGGACGACGCGCGCCGGCTGGGTGAGTGGCTGACCGAGGCTGGGCTGGAGCTGTGGGTGGTTCGCCCACACGCCGGCGACGAGCTCCCCGCCGACCTGGAGGGGTACGCGGCGCTGGTGGTGCTCGGCGGCGACCAACAGGCGTACCCGCTGCCGGACGGCTCGCCCGGCGCACCCTGGTTCCCGGCTGTGGAGGGCCTGCTGCGCAAGGCGGTCCGCTACCGGGTGCCCACCCTGGCCGTCTGCCTGGGCGCGCAGCTGCTCGCGACCGCGCACGCCGGGCTGGTCGAGCGGAGCTCGTCCGGGCCGGAGATCGGCCCCGGCGTGGTCGGCCGGCGCGACGCCGCCGAGGGCGACCCGTTGTTCCGGTACGTGCCGTTGATCCCGGACGTGCTCCAGTGGCACTCCGACGAGATCACCGAGCTGCCCCGGGGCGCCACGCTGCTGGCCGCGTCCACTCGCTACCCACACCAGGCGTTCCGGCTCGGCGACCGGGCGTGGGGGTTGCAGTTCCACATCGAGTGCGACGCCGCGATGATCGCCGACTGGGCCACCGACTCGGCCCAACTCGCCGAGCTGGGCTACGACCCGGAGCTGGTCGTCGCGGCCTGCGCCTCGGTGCTGGCCGACGTGGAGGAGGTCTGGCAGCCGTTCGCCGCCCGGTTCGCGGCGCTGGCCCTCGGCGAGCTGGACGACAGCACGACGCGGCGCGGCCTGCCGCTGCTCGGGCACTGATGAGCCGGCCGACCAGGGCGCCGGGCCGGCTCGCCCGGTACGGCTTCGGCACCGCCGACGGCGACGACGGCGGGCGCGCCGCGGACCTGCTCGGCCCGGACGGGCTGCGCCTGTGGCAGCCGGTCGAGCAGGAGCCGGTCGACGAGGTGGCCGCGGAACTGCTCGCCGCGCTGTCCCGGGCCGCCGACCCGGATCTGGCGCTGCGTCAGCTGCACCGCATCATCGAGGCCGAACGCCGCACCAACGGCGGCACCGAACGCCGCACCGATGGCGTTACCGCCGGGCCAGGGCTGTTGGCGGAGCTGCACATCGACCCGGGGCTGCGGCGGCGGCTGATCGCGGTGCTGGGCGCCTCGTCGGCCCTCGGCGATCACCTGGTGGCCCATCCCGAGCACTCCTCGACGCTGCGTACCGCCCCGGACGGGCTCGCGCCGATCGCCGAGGGGCGGCTGGAGCCGACTGACGGTGGCAACCCGGTGGCGGCGCTGCGGACCGCGTACCGGTTGGCGTTGCTGCGGATCGCGGCGGCCGACCTGACCGGCGGGCGCGGCCTGGAGCAGACCATGGCCGCGCTCTCCGCGCTGGCCGACGCGACGCTGGCCGCGGCGTACGAGATCGCGGTCGCGGAGCTGGCGGAGGGCACCGAGCGGCCCCGGCTCGCGGTGGTGGCGATGGGCAAGTGCGGCGGTGGCGAGTTGAACTACGTCTCCGACGTGGACGTCATCTTCGTGGCCGCCGAGGATGCCGACCTGTCCGCCGCGACCCTGGTGGCGACCCGGCTGATCCACATTTGTGGGCTGGTCGCCTGGCCGGTGGACGCCGCGCTGCGCCCCGAGGGTAACCGGGGCCCGCTGGTGCGGACCCTCGCCAGCCACCTGGCCTACTACCGGCGGTGGGCGCGCACCTGGGAGTTCCAGGCGCTGCTGAAGGCCCGCCCGGCCGCCGGTGATCTGCCGCTGGCCCAGGAATGGATCGACGAGCTCGCGCCGCTGGTCTGGCGGGCGGCCGAGCGGCCCGAGGCGGTCGAGGACGTCCGCGCCATGCGGCGCCGGATCATCGACCACATCCCGCCGAAGGAGCTGGAGCGCGAGATCAAGCGTGGCCCCGGCGGGCTGCGGGACATCGAGTTCGCCGTCCAGTTGCTGCAACTCGTGCACGGCCGCGGTGACGAGACACTGCGAGCGCCCGGCACCATCCCGGCCCTGCGCGCGCTCGTCGCCGGTGGCTACGTCGGTCGGGCCGACGGCGAGGCGCTGCTGCGCGGCTACCGCTTCCTGCGCAGCGTCGAGCACCGGCTCCAACTGCAGGGCCTGCGCCGTACGCACACCGTGCCCGCCGAGCCGGGCGCGCTGCGCTGGCTCGCCGCCGCGCTGGACTTCACGGCAGCGCCGGGGCGCAGCGCCGTGGAGAGCTTCCGGGCCGAGTGGGTCACCCACGCCGCCGAGGTACGCCGGCTGCACGCCAAACTGCTCTACCGGCCGCTGCTGGAGTCGGTGGCCCGGGTGCCGGCCGACGGGCTGCGGCTCACCCCGGAGGCGGCCCGGCACCGGTTGGAGATCCTCGGCTTCGCCGACCCGGCCGGGGCGTTGCGCCACCTGCAGGCGCTCACCGGTGGGGTGAGTCGCACGGCGGCGATCCAGCGGACCCTGCTGCCGGTGCTGCTGAGCGAGTTCGCCGACGCGCCGGAGCCGGACCGGGGGCTGCTCAACTACCGCAGGGTCTCCGACAAGCTCGGCAGCACCCCCTGGTATCTGCGGCTGCTGCGCGACGGCGGCCCGGTCGCCCGTCGGCTGGCCCGGGTCCTGGCCCTGTCCCGGTACGTCGCCGACCTGCTCGCCCGCGACCCGGAGGCGCTGCGCCTGCTGGCCGAGGAGAACGAGCTGGTGCCGCGCTCCCGCGAGGTGCTCCGGGAGGGGTTCCTCGCGGCGGCGGCACGGCACAGCGACCCGGTCGAGGCCACCCGCGCGGTGCGCGCGCTGCGACGTCGGGAGTTGGTCCGGGTGGCCTGCGCCGACGTGCTCTGCCGGGCGGGCGCGCTCGCACCCGTTCCGACCCGGCCGGACGGTGCGAACCGGCCCGCTCCCGGGCTGGCCGACATCACCGAGGTCGGTACGGCGCTCGCCGACGTCACCGATGCCACCCTGGCCGCCGCGCTGCGCGCCGCCCAGGTCAGTCAGCCGGCGCCACCCGGGCTGCGGTTCGCGGTGATCGGCATGGGACGGCTCGGCGGGTACGAGTCGAACTACCTCTCCGACGCCGACGTGCTGTTCGTCTACGACCCGCCCGCCGGGGCGAGCGAGAGCGCCGCCAGCGCCGCCGCTCGTGCGATCGCCGAGGAGCTGCGCCGACTGCTCGGCGTGCCCGCTCCCGATCCGCCGCTGGGCGTCGACGCCGACCTGCGCCCAGAGGGCCGGCAGGGCCCGCTGGTCCGCAGCCTCGCCGCGTACGCGGCGTACTACGCCCGCTGGTCGCGGGTGTGGGAGGCGCAGGCGCTGCTGCGCGCCCGGTTCGTCTGCGGCGACGCCGACCTGGGCGCCGAGTTCGAGGCGATGATCGAGCCGGTGCGCTACCCGGCCGACGGGTTGACCCGCGAGCAGGTCGTCGAGATTCGGCGGATCAAGGCCCGGGTGGAGACCGAGCGGCTGCCCCGCGGCGCCGACCCGGCCACCCACACCAAGCTGGGTCGCGGCGGGCTCGCCGACGTGGAGTGGGCGGTGCAGCTCGTCCAGCTCCGGCACGCGGGTGCCGTCCCGGCGCTCCGCGGCACGCGTACCCTCGACGCTCTCGCGGCCGCCGAGCGGGCCGGCCTGGTCGACCCGGCGGACGCTGCGGAGATGGCCGCCGGTTGGTCCCTGGCCGCGCAGGTCCGCAACGCGTTGATGCTGGTCCGGGGCCGGGCCGGCGACCAGCTGCCCCGGCACGGGGTGGAGTTGGCCGGCGTGGTCCGGCTGCTCGGCCGGGACGACCCGGGGGAGTTCCTCGACGAGTACCTGCGCACCGCCCGTCGCTCCCGCGCCGCCGCGCAACGCGTGCTGGAGGCGTAGGGGCCGTCAGCTGCCGAGCGTGTATTCGCCGGGGCGGGGGACCGTGACGGTGGTCCAGTCACCGGCGGCGGCGACGGTGGCTCCACCGGACGCGGTCAGCCAACGGCTGTGCCGCACCCGGACCGCCACCGGGCCGCCGCTCGGGGCGCGGAAGGTCACCGTCGCTGCGTCGACGCGGACCAGCTCGGCGGGGGCAGCGACCAGCGGTGTCGGGTCGGCCACCGCCCAGACCCGCCAATGCGGGCCGGACCAGACCGGCGTCAGGTACTGCAGACCGCCTTCGACCAGCGCTGCCTCGGCCCGCCCCACCCAAGACAGCGGGGCGTCCGGAAGCGCCACGTACTGCACGGCGTTCTCGTTCAGCCAGGCCCGGTAGCTTGCCTGGGTCAGCGGTACGCCGGTGCCGGACGCGCCGGGCACGGTGGTGAAGAACAGAGGATTGCGCTCGATGTCGGCCTGCCGCAGCCAACCACGGGCTAGCGGCATCTCACCGAGCCGGGCTGCCTCCCAGTAGTTGCGCGTCGGCGGCACCTCGACTCGGCCGGTGAGCCGCTGCTCTCTCAAAAACGCGCGCAGTGGCGCGTAGTAGCCCGGCGCGCTGGTCGGGTCGCCGATGCTGCGCAGGTCGGCGGGGACCACCGGCGGCTGCCAGACGCACACCGCCACCAGCAGCGCGACCAAGCCGACACCGCCCAGCAGCCGGGCGCGGCGGGTGCCGCCGGACGGTGCGGCGAGAGCTGCGGACCGGCGGGCCGTCCGGGTGGTGAGCCAGGCCGGCGGGCCGGCGGCGGCGGCCAGCACCGGCAGCGCGAACATCGTGACCAGCCGGGTCGCGTTCAATCCCACTGGCGTGTGCACCAGCGCCGCGGCGAGCACCCCCGCGGCGGAGAGGAGCGCCGCGAACCGCACCGGTCGGTACGACACCAGCGCGGCCACCACCAGACTGGTCACCACCGCGCGCAGCGTGTCGGTCCGACTGATGTTCATCCAGCCGCCGTCGCCGAACAACAGGGCCGTCGCGGCCAGCGGCACGGCCGCCGCGACCCCGACTGCCAGGCCGTCGGCGTACCGGCGGCTGAGCAGCAGCGCGACACCGGCCAGACCGACGAACAGGCCAGCCACCGGGCTGGTCGCGGAGGCAAGCAGCGCGCCAGCCGCGCCGAGCCCGAGCCGCAGCAGCGTCCGACCGTCCGTCCGCCCTTGCCCGGTGTACGCGTCGGGGCGGCCGAGCGTGAGCGCCAACAGTCCGGCCAGCCCGAACGCCACGCCCAGGGAGTACGTGACCCGCCCGGAGACCAGGTTGCCGGCCAGGGTGACCACCCCGACCAGGCTGCCCAGCAGCGGCCGGGGCACTGCGCTGCGGACCAGCAGCGCGGCCAGCGCGGCTGCCGACGCCACCAGCGCCAGAGCACCGGTCACCCGTACGCCGAGCAGCGCCATCACCGGCTGGGACACCAAGCTGTAGCCGAACTGCTGCACCCCGCCGTACCAGCGCAGATCCACTGGCGCCGCACCGTGGGCGGCGAAGAAGTCCGCCCGGGCGACCTGCGCGGCGAGGTCCGAGCCCATCAGCGGCAGAGCCAGCCAGAGCACGCCGAGCACGGCGGCGGCACCGGTGGCCATCGCCACCACCCGACTGCGCCGCATGCCCACCTCCGTACCGCGACCACCGTACTGGCAGCATGTCCGGCGTGCCTCACCACCTCGCGCGTTGGACTGGACTGGCGGGCTCGGCGCTGCTCGCCGTCGCCGCGTTCCTCGGCGGCGCCCTACCCGGGTCACCCCTGCGCCCCACCCCGGTCAGCATCTGGCAGGGCCCGAACGGGCCGCTGGTCATCGCCGCCTGGCTGGTCGGCACCGCGCTGATGGCCTACGCCTGGTGGTCGCTGCGCGACACGGTGCCGTCGACCCGCTGGGCGCTGATCACCGTCGGGCTCTGGCTGCTGCCGGTGCTGATCGCGCCGCCGCTGGCGAGCCGCGACGTCTACGCGTACGCCTGTCAGGGCGCCAGCTACGCGGCCGGGATCAACCCATACGAGCAGGGTGTCTCCGCGCTGCCCTGCCCGTGGCTGGACACCATCTCGTACATCTGGCGGGACACCCCGGCGCCGTACGGACCGCTGTTCGTGGTGCTCTCCGGCGCGGTGGTCACCGCCACCGGCTCGCTCACCGGCGCGATCGTGGCGTTCCGGGTGATCGCGGTGGCCGGGGTCACGCTGACCGCGGTCAGCCTGCCGGTGCTGGCCCGGCGGGCCGGCGTCCCCGCCGGTCGGGCGATCTGGTTGGCGCTCGGCTGCCCCCTGGTCGCCGTACACCTGGTCTCCGGCGCGCACAACGACGCTCTGATGGTCGGCCTGCTGGTCGCCGGGCTGGCGGTGATCGCCTCCCGGCCCGGTCGCCCCGGGCCGCTGCTCGCCGGCGGCGCGCTGCTCGGCCTCGCCGCCGGGATCAAGGTGACGGCGCTGGTCGTGGTGCCGTTCGCGGCGCTGGCGGCGATCGTCGGCGGATACTCGATCCGAGCTCTGCTTCGGCACGGCGGATGGGTGGTCGGTGGCGCGGTGGCCGTCGTGGTCGGGGTGACCTTCGCGGCCGGGCTGGACTTCGGCTGGGTCGGCGGGCTGGCCCGAGGCGGCGACGTGATCGCCTGGACCTCACCGTCCACCGCCGTCGGGCAGACCGTCGGCTACCTGGTGGTGCCCTTCGGCGGAAACATCGACGCGCTGCCGGTGACCCGGGGGATCGGCATGGCCGTGCTGGCGTTGCTGCTGATCTGGCTCTGGTGGCGGGCCCGCACCCGGGACCCGCTCTGGTACGCCGCCCTGGCGCTGGCCGCCACGGTCGCTCTCGCGCCACTGTTCCACCCCTGGTACTGGATCTGGCCGCTGGCCGTGCTGGCGGCCACCGCCCGGCGGACCGGATGGTTCACCGTGGTCGCCCTGGTCGCGTCGTTCCTGGTGCTGCCCGACGGCACCGGGTTGCCCCGCTACACCAAGACGGTCGGGGCCCCGCTGATGACGCTGTTGGTGATCGTGCTGGTCATCCGGTTGGTACGGTCGGCTCGGGCGGCCCGTCAGCCGGTCGCCGCCGACTGAGGGAAGGTGCGCCGGTGACCGCTCCCGGCACGCCACCGCCGCAGTCTGGTCCGCCGGCCGGTTCGTTGTTGGCACGCTCTGCCCGGTACGCGGGACTGGTTGGCGCGGTCCTGCTCACCGTTGCCGGGTACCTCGGCGGGGCACTGCCCGACGCCCCGCTGGGCGCGACACCGGTGTCGATCTGGCGAGCCCCGGGCGGCCCGGCGACGCTGACCTGCTGGCTGGTCGGCACCGCGCTGCTGGTCGGGGCGTGGTGGTCGTTGCGCGCGGGCGCCCCGTCGACCCGCTGGGCGTACGTCACCGCCGGGCTGTGGGCGCTGCCGCTGCTGGTCGCGCCGCCGCTGGGCAGCCGGGACGTCTACTCGTACGCCTGCCAGGGCTGGACGTACGCGCACGGCATCGACCCGTACGCGGTGGGAGTGGCGGCGACGGGCTGCCCGTGGGTGGACGCGGTGGCGCCGATCTGGCGGGACACCCCGGCACCGTACGGGCCGGTGTTCGTGCTGCTCGCGGCGCTCGCGGTCGGCCTCGGGGGCGGGCTCAACGGCACGGTCGCGCTGCTGCGCGTGATCGCCGTGGCGGGGCTGCTGCTGGCCGTACTCTGCCTGCCCGGGCTGGCCCGTGCGGCCGGCGTGCCGACCCGGCGTGCGGCGTGGCTGGCGCTGGCCGGCCCGCTGGTCGGGGTGCACCTGGTGGCCGGGGCGCACAACGACGCCGTGATGCTGGGCCTGCTGCTGTGCGGGCTGCTGATCGTGGTCCGCCGACCGGGCCGGCCGTCGGCGTTGCTGCTCGCCGGGGTGCTGCTCGGGCTGGCGGTGACAGTGAAGGCCAGCGCCGTGGTGGTGGCGCCGTTCGCCGCACTGGCCGCGCTGCACGGTCGCTACACCGTGCGGGCGTTGGTGCGCGACGGCAGCTGGCTGGCCGGCGGGCTGCTCGCCGCGTTGTTGGTCACCTCAGCGCTGTCCGGCCTCGGGTTCGGCTGGGTGGGCGGGCTGACCCACAGCGGTGACTCCGAGCAGTGGACGTCGCCACCAACCGCGGTGGGCTTCGTGGTGGACTACGCCGGGGCGCTGGTCGGACGGGACCCGCAGGCGGTGCCGGTGGTCCGGGCGGTCGCGCTGCTGCTGCTCGTCGGCGCGCTGGTGGTGCTCTGGTGGCGGGCCTGGCGGGCGCTGCGCGCGTTGGACCACACTCCGCAGCCGGTGGCGCGGTTCCGAGTGGCGCTGCACGGCGCGGCGCTGGCGCTGGTCGCCGTCGTTGTCCTGTCCCCGGTCTTCCACCCCTGGTACGCGACGTGGCCGCTGGCGCTGCTCGCACTCACCGCCGCCGGTACGACGTGGTTCGTGTTACCCGCCGCGGCGGCAGCCTTCCTCGCCCTGCCCGACGGCACCAACCTGGCCCGCTTCACCAAGGCCCCCGGCGCGCTGGCGATGACCGCCCTGCTCCTGACCGTGCTCGTCCGCATTCTGCGCCGCAGCCAGCGCCGTTGACCATCAGGTTGACGGGGCAATCTGGACGTAACGCCTAGCCAACCTCATGATCGTCGTCGTCCTGCAGTCAAGATCGTGCTCGAACGTGGATGTAGTGGTGTCCGACGCGATCGAGTCCACTAGATCCAGGATCGAGCACGATCTTGGGGTAGGGGTAGGGGTAGGGGTAGGGGGCTGAGCGGGATGCGGGGGTGTGGTCAGGCTCGCGCGCCGCAGATGGGGCAGGGTTGGCCTGAGGGCTGGGGGGTGGAGGGCTGGCGGGAGCGAAACAAGACGGTCAGGAGTAGGACGGCGGGGCCGGCGAGCGCGACGGCGACAGCGACCACCGCCAGTTCGGTGAAGGTGACGCTGCCCTGTCCCGGGCCGATGGCGTCAGCCAGGCCGGGCACCGCCAGGAAGCCGGCGGGGGTGAGCAGGGTGGCGAGCGCCCAACCGCCGCGGGTGTCCCCGCCCAGTGCCAGACCCGTGGCCAGCAGAGCCCCGACGACCAGCAACAGTCCACCGACGGTGGGCAGGAAGATCTCCAGGGTGGCGCCGTAGTAGGTGCCGACCGCATCCAAGCCCACCAGGAATTCCGTCGCCACCACCGCCAACAGCGCGGACAGCGCCGGCGCGAGGCGGATCGCTCGGGAGGGTCGACCGGGCAGGGCGAGCCCCAGCAGGCCCAGGACCACCTGCGGCAGCAGCACCATCAGCGGCGGTCGGAGTGCGTCGAGCGCTGCGGCCACCGGTGGCAGCGCAATCGTGAGCAGGAGCGCGAGGGCGATGGCCCACCGGGCGACCCGGCTCGGCGCGACGGCGATCACCACCGCCGCCAGCAGCCACGCCGCCCACGTGACGACACCGAGCGAGACGAACGGGCCGACGTGGGGGACGCCCCACTCCACGGGCGGCGGATGCAGCTCTGCCGTACCCCAGACGCCGGCGAGAGCGCTCGCGGTGACCAGGGCGAGCAGCGCCGCGAGGCGTACCCCGGGAACCAGGCTGGCGACGCCCGCGGCCCGCAGCCGCTGGCGCACGCCGCCGCGCACCAGGTCCGCGGTGTCTGCGGGCGAGGGCCAGCGCCGATCCGGTGCGGCCAGGTCCAGGTACGTCCCGACGATCTCGGCGCCGCGGGCGCGCCGGTAGTCAGCGGGGTACGCGCGCAGCAGCCGCAGGTAACGGCGTTCCAAGTCGCTCATGCCAGTCCTCCGGCCAGGCGCGGGGTGATCGGGTGGGCGGCGCGAGTCCGCTCGCCCAGCCGGGTGGTGGCGGCTTCGACGTTGCGGCGCAGCCGCTCGGTCTCGGCGCTCAGCGTGGCCTCGCCGCCGGAGGAGAGGCGGTAGTAGCGGCGCAGCCGGCCGTCCACCACCTCTTCCCGGTCGACCTCCACGAGGCCGGCGTCGACCAGTCGGTCGAGCGCTCCGTAGAGCGTCCCAGGGCGTAGCGACACCCGGTTGTCGGAGAGGGCGGCGACCTCACCGATCAGCCCGTAGCCGTGCATCGGCTGGGCGGCTAGCGCGGTGAGGATCAGGAAGGTCGGTTCGCGTAGCGGTGTGTCCACGCGAGCAATATATCGGACGCGAAGGTATGTCGGGGGGCAGCACAAAGCGGGCCGGGCCGGCCCCGCGATGAGCGGAGCCGGCCCGGCCGGTGTTCGAGCGACTGCTCAGCAGTCGTGGTGCATCCGACTGCTCAGCAGTCGTAGTACATGGCGAACTCGTGCGGGGTCGGGCGCAGGCGCACCGGGTCGACCTCGTTGGCGCGCTTCCAGTCCACCCAGGTGGAGATCAGGTCCGGGGTGAAGACGCCGCCGTCGAGCAGGTAGTCATGGTCGGCCTCGAGCGAGTCGAGCACGGCCGGCAGCGAGCCCGGCACCTGCTTGACGTCGCCCCACTCCTCCGGCGGGAGATCGTACAGATCCTTGTCGATCGGCGTCGGCGGCTCGATCTTGCTCTTGATGCCGTCCAGGCCGGCCATCATCATGGCCGAGAAGGCCAGGTAGACGTTGGCCGACGGGTCCGGAACGCGGAACTCGACGCGCTTGGCCTTCGGGTTGTTGCCGGTCACCGGAATGCGGGTGCAGGCCGAGCGGTTGCGCTGCGAGTAGACCAGGTTGACCGGCGCCTCGAAGCCCGGCACCAGGCGGCGGTACGAGTTGACCGTCGGGTTGGTGAAGGCCAGCAGCGACGGCGCGTGGTGCAGCAGACCGCCGATGTACCAGCGGGCCATGTCGGACAGACCCGCGTAGCCGGTCTCGTCGTGGAAGAGCGGCTCACCGTTGAGCCAGAGGCTCTGGTGGGTGTGCATGCCGGAGCCGTTGTCGCCGAACAGCGGCTTGGGCATGAAGGTCGCGGTCTTGCCGTTGGCCCAGACCTCGTTCTTCACGATGTACTTGAAGAGCTGAAGCTGGTCGGCGGCCTGCAGCAGGGTGGAGAACCGGTAGTTGATCTCGGACTGACCGGCGGTGCCCACCTCGTGGTGCGAACGCTCCACGGTGAAGCCGGTGTCGACCAGCCGGCGCACGATCGAGTCGCGGAGGTCGGCGTAGTGGTCGACCGGGGGCACCGGGAAGTAGCCGCCCTTGTACGCGGTCTTGTAGCCGCGGTTGCCGCCCGGCTCCTCGCGGCCGCTGTTCCAGGCGCCCTCAATGGAGTCGATGTAGTAGAACGACTGGTGTGCCGAGGTCTCGTGGCGGATCGAGTCGAAGATGTAGAACTCCGCCTCGGCGCCGAAGTACGCGGTGTCGGCGATACCGCTCGCCGTCAGGTACGCCTCGGCCTTCTTCGCGACGTTGCGCGGGTCGCGGCTGTACGCCTCGCGGGTGAACGGGTCGTGGATGAAGAAGTTGAGCGCGAGAGTCTTCTGTGCGCGGAACGGGTCGATGAACGCGGTGGCGACGTCCGGGAGCAGGAGCATGTCCGACTCGTGGATCGCCTGGAAACCGCGAATCGACGAACCGTCGAACGCGAGGCCGTCGGTGAAGAGGTCGTCGTTGACGGACTCGACCGGCAGGTTGAAGTGCTGCATCACGCCGGGCAGGTCACAGAAACGAACGTCGACGAACTTCACATCCTCGTTCTTGAGGTATCGAAGCAGTTCCTCGGGATTGGCGAACACACATCCTCCTGGCACGTCCACGGGGTGGCTAGGCTTCTGGCGACGCTATGGCCAAGCGGTTGCCCGGCCGTGTCTCCGTTGTTTCTGCCGTGTTACGTCCCTCGCGGAGCGTCAGCGACGCTCCTGTCCACACCTTCGGCCCGCCGCGAAAGCTGTACCGACTGTGCCAGTGTAAAGACATCTGATGCCTTTGGCCTGAATCGGCACACAGTGGCGGCGGCACCTGGCAAGCCCTCATCCCGGCGCGGATACCCTTGACCGCTGTGACCAATCCGCACGCAACGGCAGCGCCGGCAACCGACCCCACCTTCACTGCGCCGAGCCTCGGTCGGCGGTTCGGGGCGCTGATCATCGACTGGGTGCTCTGCCTGCTGGTTTCCAACTTCTTCGCCGACCCGGTACGCGACGGCTGGGCGCCGGTGCTGGTGTTGGTCCTGGAGTACGGCATCTTCCTCGGCCTGTTCGCCCAGACACCGGGCATGTACATCACGAAGGTCCGCTGCGTGAACTGGCACGACGGTGGCCGGATCGGCGTGCTCCGGGGGCTGATCCGGGGCCTGCTGCTGGCCCTCGTCGTCCCCGCGCTGATCATGGACGAGCACCGTCGCGGCCTGCACGACCGGCTCGCCGACACGGTCATCGTCGACGCGCCGCGCGGCTGAACCCGCCACCAACGAGAAAGAGCCGGACCCGCGCGGGTCCGGCTCTTTCCAGGCGTACGCCAGAGGGGTCAGCGGCCCCGCGACTGGCGGGAGGCACCCGGGGGCCGCATGTTCTTCGGGATCGCGCCCTTGGGCATCTGCGGCCGGGAGGTGAGCGCCTTGAGTCGTTTGTCCAGCGAGTTGACGTCTTTGCCGGAGAGCGCGCGGGGCAGGCGCAGCAGCGTCGTCCGCAGCTTGCGGATCGGCAGCTCGCCCTCCTCCTGCCCGATCACGTAGTCGTGCAGGGGAGCGGAGCCGATCACCTTGGACAGCCGGCGCTTCTCCTGCCCGAGCAGGCCGCGCACCCGCTGCGGGTTGCCCTCGGCCAGCAGGATCACGCCCGCGCGGCCGATCACCAGGTGGACCATGTCCATCTGGGTGGTCGAGCTGACCGCCGGGGTGACCCGCCAGTCGCCGCGCATGTTCTCCATGATCTGCGCCGCCGCGCCGGGCTGCCCCTCGGCGGCGTTCATCATCGCCTTGTTGGACCGTAGGTTGAGCACGATCAGCACCGCGAGCAGGATGAACAGGATGCCCAGCGGCAGCCAGATCCAGCCCCAGAGGATGACCGCGACCACGGTGAGGGCGAGCGGGAGCAGCACCGCGGCGGCGACCAACGGCGCGAACCACCGGTCCTGCTTGGCGGTGAACTGGAACACCATCCCGATCTGCTTCAGCCGCTGGCCGAACGAGACCTTCTCCTGGGGCTTTGCCATGCCGCAGAGTCTAGTGGTCGCCGCTCGCCCCGTTGATCCGCGTCCGGATGCCCGGGTAGCTGAGTACCTTACGTCGCCGTACGCGTCCGGACCGGGCGCGTAAGGAGGGTGGTGGTCGGGAAGATGAGGCGCTGTGCCCATGCCCGGGTGGGGCCTTCACGAGAAGAGTCGTCAGCAGAAGACGACGACGCCACGAAGGAGCCCGACATGTTCGGCAACGACGCAGACTTCCTGCTCTCCCTGCACCGTACCCACGCCGCCGAGCTGCGCGCCGAGGCGGCCGCGCAACGGCTCGCCCGGTCGCTGCCGCGTCGCGCCGGCCGCAGTTGGCTCGGCCGGCGCAAGCAGACCGGCGGCACCAACGACGCCCGCCGGTGACCGCGCCCGCCGCGCTGGCCGGTCGAGTCGAGCCCGCCCCGCCGCCCGGTCACCGGCCGACCGGCGGGGCCGGTGCTGGGGGCCGTCATGGCATGCTCGAGCCCGTGACCGTACGCGCTGCCAGCTCCGTCCTCGTCGGCCGCCATCGTGAGATCGTGGCGCTGCGGGACGCGCTGGGCCGGGCACGTACGGGGGAGCCCGCCACCGTGCTGGTCGGTGGCGAGGCAGGCGTGGGTAAAACCCGTCTGCTGGAGGAGTTCGCCGGTCGGGCCACCGACGGCGCAGCGCGGGTGCTGGTCGGCCAGTGCCTGGAGCTGGGCGAGGCGGGCCTGCCGTTCGCCCCGTTCGCTGCCGCACTGCGCGCGGTGCTGCGCGCGGACGGCCCCGAGGTCTTCGCCGGCTACGAGGCGGAGTTCGCCCCGCTGCTGCCGGAGCTGGGCCGGGCGTCCGCGGCGCTGGCCGCACCGCGCGCCGTCCCGCTCAGCGACGCCCCACGCGGCTACCTGTTCGACCTGGTCGCCGAGCTTTTCCAACGGCTCGCCGATGCTCGCCCGCTGGTGCTGATCATCGAGGATCTGCACTGGGCCGACCGCTCCACCCGCGACCTGATCGGCTTCCTGGTCCGGGTGGCCCGGCCGGGCCGGCTGCTGCTGGTGTGCACCTACCGCACGGACGAGTTGCAGCGCGGGCACCCGCTGCGCCCGTTCCTCGCCGAACTGGATCGGGCCCGGGGCGTGGAGCGGGTCGAGCTGGGCCGCCTGGACCGCGACGGCACCGGCGCGATCCTCGCCGACCTGCTCGGCGCCGAGCCGCCCGCCCGTGCCGTCGACGACATCCATGACCGCACCCAGGGCAATCCCTTCTTCATCGAGGAGTTGGCCGTCGCCGGTGGCCCGATCGGCTGCGCCGCGCTCCCCGAAACGCTGCGCGACCTGCTGCTGGCCCGGGTGGACCGGCTCCCCGAACCGGCCCAGCGGGTGCTGCGGATCGCAGCCGCCGGAGGCACCCGTTTCGCCCACGACCTGCTCGCCGAGGTCGCCGGGCTACCCGAGGCCGAGCTGGAGGACGCACTGCGCGCCGCCGTCGCCGCCCAGTTGGTGGTGGCCGATCGGGACGGTGACTACGAGTTCCGGCACGCGCTGGTCCGCGAGGCCGTGCACGACGAGTTGCTGCCCGGCGAGCACGCTCGGTTGCACGCCCGGTTCGCCGCCGCCATCGAGGCCCAGCCGCACCTGGTCGCCGCCGGCCGGGCCCCGGCCGAGATCGCCCACCACTGGTACGCCGCGCACAACCACCCGCGTGCCCTCGTCGCCGCGCACGCCGCGGCCTGCGCCGCCGCTGACCGGTACGCGTACGCCGAGCAGCGCCGGCTGCTGGAACGGGCGCTGGAACTGTGGGAGCTGGTGCCCGACGCCGCAGCCCTGCTCGGCATGGATCACCTGGCGTTGCTGGAGCAGACACTGGACGCCGCGGTCACCGCTGGCGACTTCAGCCGGGCGATCACCCTGACCCGGGCCGGCCTGGCCGAGGTGGACGCCGATGCCACGCCGCTGCGCGCCGCCCGGCTGCTGAACCAGCGGGGTCGTCTGCTGGCGTTGCTCGGCAAGAGTGACGGTGGCCGGGAGCTGGATGAGGCGTACCGGCTGGCGGCCGGCGGCCCGGCCGGCGTGGAGCGGGTCCGGTTGCTGGCCGACATCGCCGTACACCTGGTCAAGATCGACCCCCAGCAGGCGGCCCGGGTCGCCGCCGAGGCTGCCACGGACGCCGAGGCGCTCGGCGAGGACCTGGCCCTGCTGCCCGCGCGGATCGCCCTGCTCTGCCACGGCGAGCGGGACCTGGAGCGAGGGTTGGTCGAGTTGAGCCAGGCCGAGACCACCGCCCGTGCGGCGGGGGACACGCCGGTCCTGGTGCTCGCCAAGGTGTTCCGGTCGGACCTGCTCTGCGAGCTGGGTCGTTACGCCGAGTCCGCCGAGGCGGCCGAGGCCGGCGTGGCCGAGGCGCGGCGGGTGGGGATCAGCCGCTCCACCGGGGCGTACCTGCTGTCCAACCGGGCCGAGGCGCTGATCGCGCTGGGTCGCTGGGACGAGGCCGAGGCGGTCTGCGCGGAAGCCGCCCGGATCGACCTGTCCGGCGTCACCGGGCTGCACTGGCTCCAGCTTGGCGCCGGGCTGCGGCTGGCCCGCGCCCACCCGGGCGCCGGCGAGCTGGTCGACCGGGCGCTCGCCTTCCTCGGCCGGCCCTACCTGTGGCCGAACCACCGGCTGCCCCTGCACCAACTGGCGATCGAAGCGGCGCTGGCCGTCGACGACAAGGTCGAGGCGATCCGGGCGGCCCGTGTCGCGGTGGCCGACAAGAGCCTGCCGCAGTTGCCCCGCGAAGGCTGGCCGTTGCTCAACGCCGCCGCGCGTACCGCCGCCCGGGTGAGGGACCAGGAGCTGGCAGCCGCAGTGGCGGCGCTCGCCACCGACCTGCCCGTCCGGCACCCGGCGGCACGGGCGCACGCCGCCGAGGTTGCCGCACTGCTCGCGGTCGGCGACCAGGCGCTGCCGGCGTGGCGTGCGGCGGTCGATGCCTGGCGGGCCGACGGGCAGCCGCACCCGCTGGGTCGCGCGTTGCTGACGCTCGCCGAGACGGCTGCCGCCGCCGGGGAGCGCGACGAGACGGCGGCGGCGGTCACCGAGGCCGCCGAGATCGGCCGGCGGCTGGGTGCGGTGCCGCTCGCCGAGGCAGCCGCCACCCTGGCGAAGCGGGTCGGTCTGCGCACCGCCGGCCAGGGCGGGGCCGGCGCGGATCTGTTGACCGCCCGGGAGCAGGAGGTGCTGCGGCTTGTCGCCGAGGGGCACAGCAACAGCCGGATCGCCGAGCAGTTGTTCATCTCCCCGAAGACGGCCAGCGTGCACGTGTCCCGGATCATCGCGAAGCTGGGCGTGACCAACCGGGTGGAGGCCGCGGCCCTGGCGCATCGCCTCGGCCTGCTCGCCGCGCCCGCTGACCGGCTCACCGCGACAGGTAGATCCGCCAGCCGTCGATCGTGACAAGGGCCAGGCTGCCCGGCGTGGCGCGCTGCCGCTCGTCGAGCGCGTTCGCCAACGGCGAGCCGGCCGGTGCGACCCAGGCCGGCGCCGCCGCCCTGTCCACCTCCCGCCGGTATGCGGGGTAGCGGTCGAAACCGGGGCGCAGCGTGTCGTCGACGACCGCGCAGACCACCTGCTCCGCACTGGCGAAGATGAGCCGGTTGCAGGTCCAGTAGCCGGCGCGCACGTGCCGTACGCCGAGCTGACGCAGGGTGCTCACCAGCTCGGTGTGCCGGGCCTCGGCGGCCCGCGTCGCCGGGGCGGTCTCCGCTGCCCGCCAGGTGGCGTGGGCGGCGGTGCCCAGGGTGGCGGCGAGCAACGCCAGCGCGACCGGCCGGGCCAGCGTCCACCCGATGCCGCGTCGGTCGGTCGCCGACGGCCGCAGACCGTGCCGGGCCACCGTCCACACCGGCCACAGCAGCGCCGGCAGGGAGATGAGCAGGCAGGACAGGTAGCGGGAACTCTCCACCGGGGTGAGCCCGGCGGCACTGCTCACCGTGTACGCGCCGAGGGTGGCCACCGCGGCGAGCACGAGCGCCAGCCGGATCGCCGCGCCCGCGCGGGGCGCACGGCCCGCTGGGGAGTCCGGGCTGGTGGGGCGGGCCGGGCTGGTGGGGTCGGCCGGGCTGGTGGGGTCGGCCGGGCTGGTGGGGTTGGCCGGGCTGGTGGGGTTGGCCGGGGAGGCCGGCGGCCGGCGCGTCGCCCGCCAGGCGGTGGCGGCGGCGACGGCAAGCAGCAGTGGCAGGGCGAGTGCCCACCACAGCTGCCAGGTGGCGCACTGCCCGGGAGCGCAGAAGCCCATGCCCAGCGGAGGGCCGAGCAGCAGGCCACCGTGCAGCCGGTCCGCCCAGCCCGCGGTGGTGTTCGCACCGCTGACGGCGAGCACCGCGTGCAGCGGGTTACGCCCGTTCACCAGGCTGTGCAGCAGCAGCGGAGCCGCCCCCAGCACGACGGCCCCCCCGAGCAGCGCCCCGGCCGCCCCGCGCAGCTCCCGACGGCAGAACCCGACGAGCACCGCCCCGGTCGCCACGACGTACGGCAGCACCAGCGGGTCGACCCAGAGCATCAGACCGGCCAGGAACCCCCACGCCGCCCAGCGCGCCAGCCGCCACCCCGGCCGGCCGGAGGCCAGATCCACGGCGAGTACGGCCAACGCCACCCCGGCCACGTTCATCTCGGGGTAGCCGCCGCCAGCGATCAGCTGGTTCTTGACCACGCGGTCGGAGCCGAGGGCCAGCAGCGCCACCACCAGCAGCCCGAACCATCGGTCCCCGGTCAGCCGCAACGTCAACCGCCAGGACAGCACCAGGAACAGCACGTACAGCGCCAGCGTGGGCAGCCGCAGACCGAACAGCGAAGGCCCACCGGCCAGGGCGAACACCGGCGCGGCCAGGTACGCCTCCAGGGTGCCCATGTACTGCTGGCCGTAGAACCAGACCGGAAAGCCCTCACCCCGGGCGATGTGTAGCGCGGCCAGCCCCATGGTGGCCTCGTCGCTGTTCGTGGACGGCGCGGCGTGACCGAGTAGACCGAGGCGATAGCCGACACCCGCGACGACGGCGGGCACGGTGAGGATTTCGGGCAGCCGCGACCGCCGGACAGGTTGCGACACCCGTCGCACAGACACCAGCACCTGTACATAACGGGCGAGCTACGGCAATTGGCGCGCAGTCGCCTGTGTACGGCAGCAGCCGTCAGCCGATCAGGGCACCCAGGTGCCGGCGGTCCCCGACGCGGCGTGGGCCAACGGGTCGGCGCAGCTCAGCCCGGTGGTGGCGCTTCTAAACGTCAGCGCCGTCGGTGCAGCTCAGCCCGGTGGTGGCGGTCCTGGACGTCAGCGCCGTCGGTGCAGCTCAGCCCGGTGGTGGCGGTCCTGGACGTCAGCGCCGTCGGTGCAGCTCAGCCCGGTGGTGGCGGTCCCGGGCGTCGGCGCCGTCGGTGCGGGTTAGCCGGCGGTGGCGACCGGGGCGGCGGCGCGGGCGTCGAGAGCCTGCTGATAGAGCCGGCCGGCCCGGTACGACGAACGCACCAGCGGCCCGCTCATCACCCCGGCGAAGCCGATCTCCTCGGCCTCCTCGCGCAGCTCCACGAACTCCTCCGGCTTGACCCAGCGGGTCACCGGGTGGTGTCGGGGGGTGGGGCGCAGGTACTGCGTGATGGTGATCAGCTCGCAGCCGGCGTCGTGCAGGTCGCGCAGTGCCTGCGAGACCTCGGCCCGCTCCTCGCCCATGCCTAGGATGAGGTTGCTCTTGGTGACCAGGCCGTCGGCGCGGGCCTGCCGGATCACGTCCAGGGAGCGGTCGTAGCGGAACGCCGGCCGGATGCGCTTGAAAATGCGCGGCACGGTCTCCACGTTGTGGGCCAGCACCTCGGGGCGGGAGCCGAAGACCTCGGCCAGCTGCTCGGGGACGGCGTTGAAGTCCGGGATCAGCAGCTCGACGCCGCAGCCGGGCTGCAGGGCGTGGATCTGTCGGACGGTCTCGGCGTACAGCCAGGCGCCGCCGTCGGGCAGGTCGTCACGGGCGACGCCGGTGATGGTGGCGTAGCGCAGCCCCATCGAGACCACCGACTCGGCGACGCGGCGCGGTTCGTCGGCGTCGAACTCGGCCGGCTTGCCGGTGTCGATCTGGCAGAAGTCGCAGCGCCGGGTGCACTGGTCGCCACCGATGAGGAAGGTGGCCTCCCGGTCTTCCCAACACTCGTAGATGTTGGGGCAGCCGGCCTCCTGGCAGACGGTGTGCAGCCCCTCACGCGAGACGAGCCCGCGCAGCTGGGTGTACTCCGGCCCCATCTTGGCCTTGACCTTGATCCACGGCGGTTTGCGCTCAATCGGCGTCTCGGCGTTGCGCGCCTCGATCCGCAGCAGACGCCGCCCCTCGGGGGCGGCCGTTGCGGTGCGCGCTGCCTGGCCGGTCGTCGGCGCGGAGTGCTCGATCGTCACGAAAACGAGCCTACGCCCGACGGCAGGCGTCTATGTACGTCGGGCGACCGGCGTCACGCCCCAGACGTTGTGACGCCGGACACCGGGCTGTCGAAAATACCCGTCACATGTCGGCCGGCGCGGTGCTACGGTCACCGCCAACAGCGACGACGGAGCCGAGTAGCGCCCCGACCCGCCAGTGCAGAGAGCCGCCGGTGCTGAGAGGCGGTCTGGCGCCGGTGCGCGAAGACCCTCCCGAGCTGCGGGAAGAACGGTTGCGGGTCATCCCGTGCCCAGTAGAGCCCGCCCGGCTGGCCCCGGTCATCAGGCGACGAACGAGGCCCCCGCTTCGGCGGGGGTGAAGGTGTGGTGGCACCGCGAGGTTCCCGCTCGCCCACACCTCCCTGGGGCTGATGCGACGCTTCGCCATCCCAGGGCGGCGAAGGCGTGGCGATCAACCGAGGAGCAGCCCGCCATGCAACGAACCCTGTCCCACCAACTGCCCGCCCGCATCGGCGCGACCGTGCGGATCGCCGGCTGGGTGCACCGCCGACGACTGCTCAAGTCGGTGGCCTTCCTGATCGTGCGGGACGCCGCCGGCCTGGCCCAGGTGGTCGTCACCGACCCGGCCGTCCGCGCCGAGCTGGAGAAACTCACCGAGGAGACGGTCGTCGAGGTAACCGCGACGATCACCGCGAACGCAACCGCGCCCGCCGGGGTCGAGCTGACCGACCCGACGGTACGTCCACTCGGGCCGCCCGCCGTGCCGCCACCGTTCGACCTGTACCGGCCCGCGCTCACCGCGAGCCTGCCCACCCAACTCGACAACGCGCCGACCGCGCTGCGGCACCCCACCCGGTCGGCCGCGCTGCGGATCTCGGCGGCGGCGGTGGCCGGGTTCCGAGCCACCCTCGACGCCCACGACTTCGTGGAGATCCACACCCCGAAGGTGGTCAGTTCCTCCACCGAGAGCGGGGCGAACGTGTTCGCACTGGACTGGTTCGATCGGCCCGCGTACCTGGCCCAGTCGCCGCAGTTCTACAAGCAGTTGATGGTCGGCGTCTTCGAACGGGTCTACGAGGTGGGGCCGGTCTTCCGGGCCGAGCCACACGACACCGTCCGGCACCTCGCGCAGTACACGTCGCTCGACGCCGAACTGGGCTTCGTCGCCGACCACCGGGACGTGATGCGTGTGCTGCGTGACACCCTGGCCGGGATGCTGGGCACGGTGGGCGAGCGGGCCGGCACCGCCCTGGCGACGCTCGGCGTCGAACCACCGGAGGTGCCGACGGAGATCCCGGCGGTGCACTTCGCCGAGGCGCTGACGATCGCCGGAGCGCCCGCCGATGAGCCGGACCTGGCACCCGCCCACGAACGGGCGTTGGGCGAGTGGGCTCGCCGCGAACACGGGTCGGACTTCCTCTTCGTCACCGGCTACCCGATGGCGAAGCGGCCGTTCTACACCCACCCGGACCCGGCCAGGCCGGCGTACTCCAACGGCTTTGACCTGTTGTTCCGGGGTCTGGAGCTGGTCACCGGCGGGCAACGGCTGCACCGGCACGCCGACTACCTGGCGGCGCTGGCGGCGCGGGGCGAGCCGGTCGAGCCGTACGCCGGCTACCTGGACGCGTTCCGGCACGGCATGCCGCCACACGGAGGCTTCGCCATCGGCCTGGAACGCTTCGTAGCCCGCCTGCTAGGCGCAACCAACATCCGCGAGGTCACCGCCTTCCCCCGCGACCTGCACCGTCTCACCCCGTGAGGAACGCGCGGGCCGGTGGCGCGGAATGCGTCGCCGGCCCGCGCGCTGGGCCCCAGCCGCGCCCCCCGCGCCTGGCAACGCGTCGATCTAGGGAAAATGGCAGCGTCTAGAGATCAATCAACGACGATAGTCCCTAGATCGACGCGGTTGGCGGTGCTCAGAGCGCGACGAGGGTGGACAGGCGGCGCTCGACTACCGGGAGCACGTCGGCGACGGTGACTGGGCGGCTTAGCTCGGCCGTTAGCGAGGTGACGCCAGCGTCGCGGATGCCGCACGGCACGATCCGGTCGAAGGACGTCAGGTCGCAGTCGCAGTTGATCGAGAAGCCGTGCAGGGTGACGCCCCGGGCCACCCGGATGCCGATGGCGGCCACCTTGCGGGCTGGCCCTCGGTCGTCCTCGGGCACCCAGACCCCGCTGCGCCCCTCGACCCGGCCGGCGGCCAGCCCGAACTCGGCGCACACGTCGATCAGCAGCTCCTCCGTCCGGCGGACGTAGGCGACCACGTCCACCGGGTCGGGCAGCCGCAGGATCGGGTAACCGACGAGCTGCCCCGGCCCATGCCAGGTGATCTTGCCGCCGCGGTCCACGTCGACGACCGGGGTGCCGTCCGCCGGCCGGTCCCACGGCTCGGTGCGCTTGCCCGCGGTGTAGACGCTCGGGTGCTCCAGCAGCAGCACGGTGTCGCCGCGTTCGCCAGCCACCACCGACTCGTGCAGGCGTCGCTGCTCGTCCCAGGCGGCCTGGTAGTCGAGCAGCCCGGCACGGACGGCCGTCAGGCCGGGGGTCGTCGTCGTCACGGCGTCCAGCCTAGTCCCGCTACCGGCGGCGATCCCTGGTGAGCCGCCTCACCGGGGCCTGGTCGCGCCTGGTGGGGGCCGGCTTCAGGCGCTCGGCGCCGGGTCGGTGTCGGTGTCCAGGGTCGTTGCGGAACCCTGACGACGACGCAGGCGGCGAACGAGGAGAGCGACGGCGAGCAGCGTCGGCACGGCCAGTGTCAGGTAGAACCAGAGCGGGGCGGCGAACGGCGACGGTCGGCGCTCCGGACCACCGAACGCGGCCCGGGCCAGCAGGTCACCCGGCACCGTCAGGTCGGTCGACCCGGCCGGCGCGGTCACCAGCACCTCGCGCCCGCCACCGGGCGGCAGCGCGGCGAGGATGGTCCGCCGGTCCTCGCCCTGCTCCGTCCCGCTCACCTGCTGCACCACCGGGTCGTCGCCGCGCCAGCCGACGATCCGGCTTGTCGAGGCGCTGACCGGCAGCGGTTGACCGACGGCTTGGCCGGTGGTGGCGTCCAGGAACTCGATCCGCATGCTGCGTGCAGCCGCCTGCTCGCCCGTGCACCTCGGCCCGGCGCAGCCATCGAAGGCGAGCAGCGCGATCCGTCGACCATCCGGGTGCCAGGCGGCCGGGCCGGCCAGCATTCGTCGGTCGCCCAGGTCGACCTGCCAGCGAGGGTCGCCGCCATCCGGGTCGACGACCACCAGCCGCTGTCGCTCGGCGACTGACGCGGGCACGTCGGGCGGACCGGCCACCGCCAGCACGTCACCGTCGGGTGACCAGGCCGCAGCGGCGTGCGCGGCGAAGGTGCCGGCCGCGACCACTTGCTCGGTGCCCCGGTACGGGTCGACGACGAACAGGTCGTCGGGCTTCTCCGGGTCGTTGAGCGGCTGGTTGTCCGGCCCGTAGCTGATCACCGAATCGTCGTTGCTGCGGGTGCTCAGGACCCGCTGCCCGTCTGGCGACCAGGCCAGCGGCCGCATCCCGGTGTGGATCGTGCGGCGCTGCTGGCCGGTGGTGAGGTCCAGCAGCTCACCGGACGGCCGCAGGTAGTGGCGCCCGTCGGAGGAGAGCAGCCCAGGGTCCTCGGCGACGTGCAGCGGGATCAGCCGGTAACCGCCGTCCCGGCCGACCAGCACACCGGTCGACTCCAGGTAGCGGGTGTGGTTGGTGAAGAAGACCAACGCGGCCGGGCCGGTCGGGCGCTGCCCGACGGTGGCCTGCCACAGCCACGGGTCGTGCAACCGGGACGGCACCGCGCCGGCCGTGTCGCCGCCAGCGGTGCTGTCGGCGGTCGTGCTGACGGCGGCCGTGGCGGCTGGCGCGCTGAGCGCCACGAGCGCCAGCGCGACGCCGACCGCAGCGCCGCGCCGCAGTTGCCGGCCGGTCTCTCGCATCACCCCATTAGACGCGATGAGGGCCGGCCGCGATGCCCCGGTCGACCGCGCCGCTGCCTATTGATCAGCCGGTGGGATGCGCCAGAGCCAGACGTCGTCGACCCGCTGCGGCTCGCCGAACAGGGCGGTGGCGGTGCGCCGGACCGCCTCTTCGTCGATGTCGAACTTTGCGCCGTGCACCTGGTCGGCGAGCACCACCGTCTCGATCTGCCAGTGCCGCAGATCGGAGCGGACCTCCCGGATGGTCCCCTCGGTGACGATCGGCACCATCCCGGTACGGCCGGCCTGGTCCATCAGCGCGCTCAGGGTGCGCGGCACCGGGCCGATCCGGCCGCGTCCGTCCGGCCCGCCGGGACCGAGGAAGAAGCCGCCGGGAATCCTGAACTCGCCCTGCCGGTGCGACAACGCGTACGCCTGCCAGCGCTGGCCGTCCGGGTAGACGTCCACGGGCAGCGGCACCGGGGTGAGCACCCCGTCCGGTGAGACGTAGTCCCGCCACGTGCCGGAGGTGATGAACCGCGGGATGGGCTCCCGCTCGTGGGTGAGCAGCGGGGTGGGCAGCAGCGGCACCAGGGCCACCGCGAAGCCGAGCAGCCAGGCCACCTCCGTGGAGCGGTGCCGGGGCGGTGCGGCGCGCAACTGGTCGACGGCGTACGCCAGCAACAGCCCGATCACCGGCGCGACCACCAGCGCCAGCCGGGCCGGCAGCGCCGCGTTCACCACTGGTAGCTGTCCGAGCAGGTCGAACGGCATGGGCAGATCGCTGCGTCGTCCGTCGACCTTGGCGACCGGGCCGAAGGAGAGCACCGTGAAGATCAGCGCGAGGAAGCCCAGCGCCCAGAGGGTCGCCCGGCGGCCCGCGTCGGCCCGCCGCCAGAGCGCGACGAAGCAGACCACGGTGAGCACCAGCAGCGGGATGCCGAAGAACGAGTTCTCCTCGGTCGGGTTCGGCGCCAGCGAGGTGCCCAGCCCTGCCTCGCCGGCCAGCGAGCGGCGCGGGAAGGCGGCGAACGCGGCGATGTCCTCAGAATGGGTCACCGGGTCGAAGCCGGTGCCGTGGAACCGCTGCGGCCCGGCGAAGTGCAGCCACAGCGGGTACGACAGCAGCGCACCGGCCACCACGGCGGTCACCCCGAGCCCGCGCAGGAAGGTGGGCAGCGCGGCGCGGGCCTCGGCCCGGTTGGCCGGGTGCAGCGCCCAGACGGCGAGGAACACCCCGAGCGCCACGGCGGTGAAGAAGAGCCCTTCGGCGGCGATCGAGAAGGCCACCGCGACCAGCACGCCGAGGATCACCCCGTCGCGGAGCCAGCGCCCTCCTCGGCGCAGCGCGAACAGCCGCCAGATCAGCAGCGGCACCAGCCAGCCGGCGGTCCAGTTCAGGTGGGCGTTGGCGTGCGAGACCATGCCGGGGGAGTAGGCGATGAACAGGGCGCCGACCCCGGCGGCAAGCCGGCTGCGGACCAGGTGCCGGGAGAGCAGCCAGTACCAGGCCAGCGCGGTGGCGAGCAGGTTCAGGGTGAGGATCACCAGGAACGTCGCCGGTGGCCCGATCAGGTACGTGAGCGGGGCGAAGACCACCGCGTACACCGTGATCGAGGTGTTGACCGCGAGGTTGACCCCGTCCGGGACGTTGATCAGGTACGTGAAGAACGGGTTCTCCCCGTGGGTGACCGCGTGCCCGCCGAAGGCCAGCAGCCACTCGAAGAGCGCCTGGTCGCTGGAGTTGACGGTGATGGTGCGAACGTTCGGGTCCCGCCACAGCCCGCTGGTCACCCAGACGGCGAGCGCGAGCGCCACCAGCACGACGATCAGGTCGGCTCGGCGGCCCCGGTTGGCGCGCGGCGGGGACGCGGGTGCGGGCCCGGTGGCCAGCGACGGGGAGGACGGCACGCAGCGGACGTTACCAACCGGACCTGGACGGGCCGGTCAGACCTGCAAGGAGGGGACCCCTGTTATCGCCTGAGGTAGGGGAGTGGTCCCAGCCGCGGAGAGTCGATGGTTCGGCGTACACAGCGGTCGATGTGAATGTGTGAGTGTGCCCCATGTCATAGCGGCGACACATCGTCGTAACGTCTCGGCAATTCGACCGTGACCCAGTTCACAGTCTGCCCCCTCAGGAGGCCGCCGTGCGCCGCTCCTCGTCCACCCTCATCCGGCTTGTCGGCGCGGTCGCCGGGCTCGCCCTCGCCGTAACCGGCGCGGTCGCCATCGCCGCCCCCGCCCAGGCCGCCACCCTCACCCAGGTCACCGGGTTCGGCTCCAACCCGGGCAACCTCGCCATGTACGCCTACCGGCCGGACAACCTGCCGGCGAACTCCCCGGCCGTCGTCCTGCTGCACGGGTGCACCCAGAACGCCTCCGGCTACTTCGCCAACTCCGGCTGGCAGAAGTACGCCGACCTGTGGAAGTTCGCCCTGGTCGTTGCCCAGCAGCCCGCCGGCAACAACGCCAACTCCTGCTTCAACTTCTTCGAGGCCGGTGACACCGCCCGGGGTCAGGGCGAGGCGCTGTCGATCAAGCAGATGGTCGACCACGCCAAGGCGAACTTCGGGGTGGACGGATCCCGGGTCTTCGTCAGCGGTCTCTCCGCGGGCGGGGCGATGAGCGCGGTCATGCTGGCCACCTACCCGGACGTCTTTGCCGCTGGATCGATCATCGCGGGGATCCCGTACCGCTGTGCCACCAGCATGGTCAACGCGTTCAGCTGCATGAATCCGGGCTCGGACAAGACCCCGGCAGCCTGGGGCGACCTGGTCCGTGGCGCGTACTCCGGCTACACCGGCCCGCGGCCCCGGGTGGCCATCTGGCACGGCACCTCGGACACCACGGTCACCCCGCTCAACGGCACCGAGTCCCGCGACCAGTGGACCAACGTGCGGGGGGTGTCGCAGACCCCGAGCAGCACCTCGTCACTGCCCGGCAACACGAGCCTCGAGGTGTACGGCAACGACGATGTGCGGCTCTACCGGGTCTCCGGGATGGGCCACGGCACGCCGGTCGACCCGGGTTCCGGAGCCGAGCAGTGCGGCAACGCCGCCGCGTACTTCCTGGACACCATCTGCTCGACGTACCGTGACGCGCTCTTCTTCGGCCTGAACGGCGGCGGCACCAACCCGACCCCGACCCCGACCGCCACGCCGACCCCGACCGCCACGCCGACCCCGACCCCCACGGCCACCCCGACCCCGACGCCGACCACGCCACCGACCTGCGTGACCGCCAGCAACTACGCGCACGTCACCGCCGGGCGGGCGTACCAGTCGGGTGGCTACGCCTACGCGAACGGCTCCAACCAGCGGATGGGCCTCTACAACACCTTCTACACCACGGGCCTAAAGCAAACCGCCCCGAACTACTGGGTAATCGGCTGCTAACCCCCCACCCAACCCCTGTTGATCATGAAGTTATTGCCACTCGCCTCGGCGTGTCGTGGCAATAACTTCATGATCAACGCGGGTTCAGGGGTGGAGGGGTTCAGGGGTGGAGGGCCGCGTGCAGGGCCTCGGGGAGGGTTGGGTGGTGGTAGGGGTAGGTGGCGCGGGTTAGGACGCCGGGGAGGACTCGGGTGCTGGTGAGGGCCTCATGGGCGAAGCCGCCGAGGGCCACCTTGAGCGCCAGCGCGGGAATCGGGATGACCGCCGGCCGGTGCAGCTGCCGGGCCAACTCGCGGGTGAACTCCGCGTTGGTGACGGGGTTCGGCCCCACCACGTTGACCGGGCCAGCGATGTCGTCGTGGTCCAGCAGGAAGCAAATCGCGTCCAACCAGTCGACCATCGAGATCCACGGCAGCCACTGCCGGCCGCTGCCCAGTCGGCCGGCGATGCCCAGCTTGAACGGCAGCAACTGCGGTTTGAGCAGCCCACCGTCGCGGTGCAGCGGCAGGCCGGTGCGTAGGCGGATCACGCGTACCCCGGCGTCCTCGGCCGGTCGGGTCGCGGCCTCCCACACCCGACAGACATCGGCCAGGAAGCCCTCGCCGGCCGGCGCGTCCTCCTCGACCACCCGGTCTCCGGTGTTGCCGTACCAACCCACGGCCGACGAGTTGAGCAGCGCCCGGGGTCGGTCGGCGGCGGGAAGCCCCGCGAGGGTGGTCGCCAGTGTGGTGGTGCTGTCCACCCGGCTGGTGCGGATCAACCGCCGGTAGTCGTCGTTCCAGCGCTTGTCGCCGACGCCCGCGCCGGCCAGGTTGACCACCGCGTCGGCCTCGGCGACCGCGGCCGGGTCGAGCTGCCCGGCGGCCGGGTTCCACTGCCGCTCCTGTGGGCCGCGCGGCGGCCGACGGACCAGCCGGGCGACCTGGTGCCCGTCCGCCGCGAGCCGGTCGGCCAGCCGGGTGCCGAGGAAGCCGGACGCGCCGGCCAGAAGGATCCGCATGACCTTATCTTCGTGTAAAACGCCGCCTCCGCCCCACTCCTCGCCGATCTTGCACTTCGTGTCGCCGTTCTGCCCAGCCAGGTCCGTTCTGTCGGGACAGCAAGTGCAAGATTGGCGGGGTGGGGGGTGGGCGGGGTGGGGGGTGGGGGCGGGACCGCCCGTCAGTCGGCGACGTGCGGCGGTGCGGTCAGGCCGAGGAGTTCCTCGGCCGTCCCGGGTTGGCCGGTGAGCGCGTTCAGCGCGGTGACCAGCCGCTTCTCCTCGTATCGGAAGTGCGACTCCAGGAGCGCCGCCAACCCGTCCAACTCGGCGCGCACCTGGGCGAGTGGCACCGCCGTGTCGCCGGCCAGCAGCGCCTCGACCCGCTCCAGGACCCCCGCCACCACCTCGTGATCGGTGATCAGGTTCTCGATGACCGGGCGCAGTTCGGGGACCTGCTCGGCCAGTAAGCGGAACGCGCCCGCATCCTCACCGGTGTGGTGTCGGCCGAGTGCGGTGCAGAAGGTCAGGCAGTGCGCCCGCAGCTCGCGGGACGGGCGGGCACCGCCCGCGGTGTCGAGGCTTGCCCTGAGCCGGGCCAGTTCCGCGCTGAGCCAGAGGTGGATCTCGATCATCTGATTGCCGACGGCGGCGAGCCGGCCGGCCGGTGAACCGGTTGGGTGCACGTTCGTCCCATGCTGTCCCCGCGCCTCCATGCCCACGGCGGCCTTCGTGCCGGGTGCACCGCGACGCTGCGCCGGAGTCTATCCGTTGGGTTCACGGCGTGGTCGGCTCGTCGGGCTCCGGGACGTTGTGCCAGCGTGCACGCCAGGCGGCCTCGTGGGCCTCGTGAGTGGTCCGTTCCTCGAAGACGGCGGCCCGCAGCGCGTGCCGGGAACCCGACATCACCAGAACCTCGACGGCCACCAGCCCCACGCAGATGACGGTCGCGAGGGTGAGCGTACCCAGCGTCGGCAGGCGTTGACCGATCGGGAGGGCCACCGTGAGCACGACGATGACGCCGACGCGGGTCCAGCTGACGGTGTGCAGGGTCCGCAGCTGGAACAACATGTTGACGGCGAAGTAGCAGATCAACCCGCCGAAGAGCATCGGCACGGCCGGGCCCCCGACCCGTTCGGCGACCCCGCCGGCCGGGTCGGTGATCTTGCGCAGGATCTCCTCGTTACCGATGGAGAAGAGGATCACCCCGGCGATCATCGGCAGGTAGCAGTACGCGTACGCATCCCGAGCCATCGCCACCCGGGGCTTGCCCTCGGCCGCATGCAGGGCGATCCGGGCGGCCGGCCCGATGAAGTCGAAGTGCGCCCACCACAGGGCGGCGGTGACCACGATGCCGAGCGTGGCGGCCGCCACCGCCGGCCAGGTGACCGGCTTGCCGAGCAGGTTGCCGCCAACGCCCGTGGAGATCACGGACTCACCCAGCGCGATGATCAGAATGAGGTCGTAGCGCTCCGTCCAATGTTCCGCGCTGGTCACCCCCCAGCCCCAGGTGCCGATGATGAAGCCGGTGGCGTACTGCACCACCACCACGGTGATCCACAGCCCGTCGCGGACCATGGCGGCCTGGTCCGGGTCGGTGATCTGCGGCGGGATCAGCGCGGCGGCCAGCAGCAGCACGATGCTGACCACCAGCTCCGGGGCGAACCGCCGCAGCTGCCGCCGCTCCTGCGGGCTGTCCCGCACCACATGCTGATAGAGGATCATGTGAACGGCCCGGACCACGACGTAGCTGATGGCCACCAGCACCGGTCCGGCGACGCTCCCCTTCGGTTCGATGAACGCCTGCGGCAGCGCCAGCGCGAACGCGAACAGTGCGGCCATCGCGATCACCATGAGCACCGGGACGTAGCCCTCGCCGAGTCGGACCCGGGTGGCGACGAGGCTGTGCACCACCCAGATCCACCAGAGCACGGCGAGCACCAGGCCGGCGTGCAGCAACTGTCGGCCGGAGATGTTCGCGGCGGTCTCCCGGGTGATGATGAAGAACGAGAAGACGAAGACCAGGTCGAAGAAGACCTCGAACTTGTCCACCCGGGCGCCGGGAGCGATCGGGACGGCCGGTCCCAGTTGTCCACGCCGCCGGAAGCCGCCCACGGTCCCACTCTGGCAGCGCTCGGCCTGTTCGGAGGCTCGAACGGCGATGGCGGCGGCGTACGGGCAGTCCAAGACGGCCAACGCGCTGATGCCCGGCGCGATCCAGACCAACCTGCAGCGCTACGTCAGCTGCCAGGAGGCCGCCCCGCCCGGCCTGACGGGCGGGGCGGGCGTCGCGGAACACGCGCTGGGCCCGGAGCCGTCGAGCGACTCTGGCAGGTCTCGACCGCGCTGTTGAAGGACTGAGGATCGCAACCGAAAGGGCGCCCCGGTCGACGACCAGGGCGCCCTTCGGCGTTGCACAGGATCAGGCCAGGCCCAGCTCCGACTCGAAGTTGCCGGCCTCCAGCCGCTC
Organism: Micromonospora sp. NBC_01638; assembly: GCF_045209745.1. Lineage (NCBI taxonomy): Bacteria > Bacillati > Actinomycetota > Actinomycetes > Micromonosporales > Micromonosporaceae > Micromonospora > Micromonospora sp. NBC_01638. The sequence continues at coordinate 596,820 of NZ_CP109273.1, read as the reverse complement.
CTTGACCGCGGCCAGGAAACGGGCGGCGTCGGCGCCGTCGATCAGCCGGTGGTCGTAGGACATGGCCAGGTAGACCATCGACCGGACCGCGACGACCTCGCCCAGCTCCGGGTCGTTTACCACGGCCGGACGCTTGACCACGGCACCCGTGCCGAGCATCGCCGACTGCGGCGACGGCACAATCGGGGTGTCGAAGAGCGCCCCCCGGCTGCCCGTGTTGGTCAGCGTGAAGGTGGCACCGGCGAGCTCGTCCGGGCTGACCTTGTTGGTCCGGGTCCGCTCGGCCAGGTCGGCAACCCGCTTGGCGATGCCGCCCAGGTTGAGGTCGCCGGCGTTGTGGATGACCGGCACCAGCAGGCCCCGCTCGGTGTCCACGGCGATGCCGAGGTGCTCCGCCTCCGGGTAGGTGATCGTCCCACCCGCCAGGTCCAGTCGGGCGTTGACGATCGGGTACGTCTGCAGCGCCTCGACGGCGGCGAGAGCGAAGAACGGCAGGAAGGACAGCTTCACGCCGTGCCGCTGCTGGAACGAGTCCTTGGCCTGCGTCCGCAGCTTGGCGATCCGGGTGACGTCCACCTCGACCACCGTGGTGAGCTGCGCCATCTCGTGCAGCGACTCGTGCATCCGGGTGGCGATGGCCTTACGGATCCGGGGGAGCTTTTCGGTGGTGCCCCGCTTGCCGCTCGGCTGCGGCTTGGCGGCCGGCTTGGCCGGGGCGGCCGACGGCGCGGCGGCCGGCTGCGGCGCGGCGGGAGCGGCCTTGGCCGCCTTCGCCTTCTCGGCCGCCTCCAGCACGTCCTGCTTGCGGATCCGGCCACCCACACCGGTGCCGTTGAGCGAGGACAGGTCGACGCCGTGCTCACTGGCCAGCTTGCGCACCAGCGGAGTGACGTAACCGGCGGCCTCCTCGCCGCCACCCTGGGCCGGGGCGGACGGGCGCGGCGGCGTCGAGGCCGCCGTGGCCGGCTGCGAGGCCTGCTCGGTCTTCACCGGCTGCGACGAGCTTTCGGTCTCCGCAGCCGGCTCGTTGTACGACATGCCCGGCGTCGGCTCCTCGACCTTCGGCTCCGGCTTCGGCTCGGCCTTGGGCGCCGGCTTGGCCTCCGTCCGGGGCTCGGGCTTCGGCTCGGGCTTCGGCTGCGCGGGGGCCGCGCCGGCAACGCCGATGATCGCCAGGTCGGCGCCGACCGCGGCGGTCTCGTCCTCGGCGACCTTGATCTCCAGCACAGTGCCGGCGACCGGCGACGGGATCTCGGTGTCGACCTTGTCGGTGGACACCTCCAGCAGCGGCTCGTCGACCTCGATGGTCTCGCCGACCTGCTTGAGCCAGCGGGTGACCGTACCCTCGGTGACGCTTTCACCCAGGGCCGGCATCTTCACCGGGGTGCCCTCGCCCGACGAGGCGGCGGCCGGAGCCGGGGCCTCGTCCTGGGCCACCTGGTCGGCGGTGCCCTCGGCGGCGGCGGTCGGCTCGGCGGCCGGCTCGACCGACTCGGCCGGGGGCTGCTCCTGCGGGGCGGCCTCGCCACCGCCGGTCGACTCGCCCTCACCGGCGATGACGGCCAGCTCGCTGCCGACCTCGGCAGTCTCGTCCTCACCGACGACGATCCGGCTCAGCACGCCCGCCGCGGGCGACGGGATCTCGGTGTCGACCTTGTCGGTCGAGACCTCGAGCAGCGGCTCGTCGACCTCGACCGTGTCGCCCTCCTGCTTGAGCCAGCGAGTGACGGTGCCCTCGGTGACGCTCTCGCCGAGCCGGGGCATGGTGACCGATACCGGCATTTTCTGAGACTCCTTCATTCCCCTGGTGGGATCTTCGCCCGTCGCCGGACGCCGCGGTTGGATGATCAGGCGTGCGCGTGCAGCGGCTTACCGGCGAGGGCCAGGTGCGCCTCGCCCAGGGCCTCGTTCTGGGTCGGGTGGGCGTGCACGAGCTGGGCGACCTCCGCCGGGTAGGCCTCCCAGTTGTAGATGAGCTGCGCCTCACCGATCAGCTCACCCACCCGGGCGCCGACCATGTGAACGCCGACCACCGGGCCGTCGTCCACCCGGACCAGCTTCACGAAGCCGGCGGTCTTGAGGATCTGGCTCTTGCCGTTGCCGCCCAGGTTGTAGTTGTAGGTCTTGACCTTGTCGGCGCCGTACTGCTCCTTGGCCTTCGCCTCGGTGAGACCCACCGACGCCAGCTCCGGGTCGCAGTAGGTGACCCGCGGGATGCCGGCCTCGTCGATCACGGCGGGGGTCTGGCCGGCGATCTCCTCGGCGACGAAGATGCCCTGCTGGAAGCCCCGGTGCGCGAGCTGGAGGCCGGGCACGATGTCGCCGACCGCGTAGACGTTCGGCACGCTGGTGCGCAGCCGCTCGTCGGTCAGCACGTAGCCGCGGTCCATCTTGACGCCCTGCTCCTCGTACCCGAGGTTGGCGGTGTTCGGGCCGCGACCCACGGCGACCAGCAGCAGCTCCGCCTCGACGGTCTCGCCACCCTGGATCGTCAGCTTGACGCCGCTCTCGGTCTTCTCGACCTTCTCGAACGGCTTGCCGACCTTGAAGTTGATCTTCCGCTTGCGGAACGCCCGCTCCAGCGCCTTCGACGACTCCTCGTCCTCGGCGGCGACCAGCCGAGGCAGCGCCTCGACGATCGTCACGTCCACACCGAAGGACTTCCACACACTGGCGAACTCGACGCCGATCACGCCGCCACCCAGCACGATCACCGACGACGGCACCCGGTCCATCGTGAGCGCGTGGTCGCTGGTGATGATCCGCTCGCCGTCGACCTCCAGGCCGGGCAGGCTCTTCGCGTACGAGCCGGAGGCCAGGACCACGTTGCGGCCGGTGTAGCGCTTGCCGTCGACCTCGACGACGTTCTTGCCGACCAGCTTGCCGTGGCCCTCGACGATGGTGATCGCCTTGTTGCCCTTCAGCATGCCCTGCAGGCCCTTGTAGAGCCGGGCGACCACGCCGTCCTTGTACGAGTTGACCCCGGCCATGTCGATGCCGATCAGTTCGGCCTTCACACCGAACTGCTCCGACTCGCGGGCCTGGTCGGCGATCTCGGCCGCGTGCAGCAGAGCCTTCGTCGGGATGCAGCCGTTGTGCAGGCAGGTCCCGCCGAGCCTGCCCTTCTCGATCAGCGCGACGGAGAGGTCCAACTGGGCGGCGCGCAGGGCCGTCGCGTAGCCGCCGCTGCCACCTCCGAGAATGACGATGTCGAAGGTCGCTTCGTTCGGCTCGCTCACGTTCAACTCCCAGGTCGCGTCGCTGCTTCGGGGGTCACGGAGGTGTAACACGGACACACCCCACCTCGGTCATCTTGTCACCACTGGGCACAGGGTGCGTACTGAGGTGCCCAACGACACGTCATCGAGACGTACCCTTGGCATCCTTGTCGATGACGCAACGTGGGGGAGAGGTCTGTGGGGTTGTTCCGGCGCCGCAAACAGGCGGCTGTGCCGAGCCATGGCCGTGCGGCCGATCGGGGTGACCTCGACCATCTGGAGAACTTCATCCGGAGCCGGCGTGGCGTCGAGGCGTTCATCGAGCCGCGCACGACGGTGACGGAGACGACGGTGATCCTGATCGCCGACGACGGGGAGTGGACCCGTCGCCGCATCGACGGCCCGGACGGCGCCCGACGATTCGCGTACCGGATGGGTATTCCGGTGTACGACGTCCGGCTGATGGGCTACCCGCAGCGGATGCGCGACTTCAACGAGCGCCGCAAGCGTCGCCCCGAGCGGTACTGAGATGCCAGGAGGGGCCCCGGCGTCAACGCCGGGGCCCCTCCGCACGTCCGTCAGCCGTTGGCGGCGACGTCCTCGACCAGCTGCACCAGGGTGCGGACCGGGACACCGGTGCCGCCCTTGGTCCAGTAGCCGGCCGGCTCACCGGAGTGGTAGCCCGGCCCCGCGATGTCGATGTGCGCCCAGGCGACGTCGTCGGTCACGAACTCGCGCAGGAACACCCCGCCCTGCAGCATGTGCCCGGCCCGGTCCATCCCGGCGTTGACCTGCGAGATGTCCGCCACGTCGGAGTCCATGCCCTTGCGCACGTCGTCCGGCAGCGGCATCGGCCAGGCCGGCTCGCCGACGGCGTCGCCGACCGTCCGGACCCGCTCGCACAGCTCCGGAGTGCCCATCACGCCGGCGATCCGCTTGCCGAGCGCGATCACCTGACCGCCGGTCAGCGTGGAGGTCTCGAACAGGTAGTCCGTGCCGTCCTCGCAGGCGCGGGCGATGGCGTCGCCCAGGATCATCCGGCCCTCGGCGTCGGTGTTGAGCACCTCGACCCGCTTGCCGTTGTACATGGTGATCACGTCACCCGGCCGGTAGCTGGTGCCCGACGGCATGTTCTCCGCCATCGGCAGGTAGGCGCTGACCGCCACCGCCGGCTTCAGCGCGGCGATCGCCAGCATGGCGGCGCCCACGGCAGCGGCGCCCGCCATGTCGGACTTCATCTCCCACATGCCCTGCGCAGGCTTGATCGAGATGCCGCCGGTGTCGAAGGTGATTCCCTTGCCGACCAGCGCGACCCGCTTGCCGTTGCCGCCACCCTGCGGGGTGTAGGTGAGCTTCACCAGCCGCGGCGGGGCCTCCGAGCCCTGCCCGACCGCGACGATGCCGCCGTACCCACCGGCGGCCAGTGCCGCCTCGTCCAGCACCTCGACGTCGAGGCCCGCGTCACGGGCAGCGCCGGCGACCGCGTCGGCGAACGACGGCGGACGCAGCTCGTTCGGCGCGGTGTTCACCCAGTCCCGGCTGAGCCGGACCGCGCCCGCCACGGCCTGCGCCCGGGTGACCTCCGACTGGGCGCCCGCGTCGGCGGCGTCCGGCACCGCGATGAGCACCTCGGCCACCGGCTCCCGCCGGGTCGGCTGGGGGCGGGTCTTGTAGCCGGCGAACCGGTACCCGCCGAGAAGCGCACCCTCGGCGACCGCGCGCAGCGCGGCCGAGGCGTCCGCGTCGTCCGGCAGTGGCATGGCCAGCGCGACCTTCGGCGCGCCCGCCAGAGCCCGGATCGCCGCACCGGCGGCCCGGCGCAGCGTCTCCGGGGCCGGGGCGGCGCCCGACGGCTCCGGGCCGAGCCCGACAGCGGCGACCAGCGGAGCGGTCACGGTGCCCAGCGTGGCCAGCTTGATGACCTCACCCGGCCCACCGGTCGCGCCGAGCAGCGCCAGGGTCTCGGTCAGCTTGCCGTCGAACGCCACGGCGATGCTCTCCGCGCCGCTGGCGAGCAGTAAGGTGCCGGCGAGGCCGCTGGTGGCGCGCTGCTCTCCGGTCTGACTGTGCACGCCGATCACGATCGCGTCGACAGCGAGCTCGGCCGGGTCGGTGTCAACCAGGCTCAGGTTGGTGGTGCGGGGTGATGTCACTGAAGCTACTCCGGGCGGGCCGGGCCGGTCGCGGCGTCGCGTACCAGCGGTGAAGGTCTCCGGCGGAACCTACCCGCCGGACGTCATGGCTGTCCCGCCGATGGCGCCAGCGGGCTCCCGCCGATGCTAACCAGCGAGGCTGCCCCCGGTAAGTTGCCACCCATGACCGACGTGACCTCCGACGCTGCCGCGACCCGGCTGCGCCGTTCCCCGCTGCACGAGCGGCACATCGCCGCCGGCGCCAAGTTCGCCCCCTTCGGGGGCTGGGAGATGCCGCTGGAGTACGCCGGCAGCGGTGTGCTCAAGGAGCACACCGCGGTGCGTACCGGGGTCGGGGTCTTCGACGTGTCGCACCTGGGCAAGGCCCGGGTGAGCGGCCCCGGCGCGGCCGACTTCGTCAACGCCTGCCTCAGCAACGACCTTGGCCGGATCGGCCCGGGCCGGGCGCAGTACACGCTCTGCTGCGACGACGTCACCGGCGGTGTGGTGGACGACATCATCGCCTACCTGTACGCCGACGACCACGTGTTCCTCATCCCGAACGCGGCGAACACCGCCGAGGTGGTGCGCCGGTTGCGCGCCGCCGCGCCCGTGCAGGTCACCGTCACCGACGAGCACGAGGCGTACGCCGTGCTTGCCGTGCAGGGCCCGCGCTCGGCCGAGTTGCTGGCCGCCCTCGACCTGCCCACCGAGCACGGCTACATGAGCTTCTCCGCCGCGAACCTGGCCGAGGTGGAGCTGACCGTCTGCCGTACCGGCTACACGGGCGAGCTGGGCTACGAGCTGGTGGTGCCGGCGGAGCACGCGGTGACCGTCTGGGACGCGCTCTTCGCCGCCGGTGCGGCGTTCGAGCTGCGGGCCTGCGGGCTGGCCGCCCGGGACACGCTGCGCACCGAGATGGGTTACCCGCTGCACGGGCAGGACATCTCCCTGGACATCAGCCCGGTACAGGCCCGTTCCGGCTGGGCGGTCGGTTGGGACAAACCGGCCTTCTGGGGCCGCGACGCGCTGCTCGCCGAGAAGGCCGCTGGCGCCCGGCGTACGCTGCGCGGCCTGGTGGCCGTCGACCGGGCCATTCCGCGGCCCGGGATGACCCTGCACGTCGGCGACGCCCAGGTCGGCACGGTGACCAGCGGCACCTTCTCACCGACCCGCAAGCAGGGCGTGGCGCTGGCCCTGCTGGACACCGACGCGAGGCTGGCCGACGGCGACGTGGTCGAGGTCGACATCCGCGGCCGCCGAGCCCCCCTCCAGCTGACCAAACCCCCGTTCGTAAACCCCTCAGTGAAGTAAACCCACCCCCCACCCGGCCCCACCCCGCCCCGCCCCACCTTGTTGATCATGAAGTTATTGCCACCGTCTTCGGCGTGTCATGGCAATAACTTCATGATCAACAGGGCGGGCGCGGGGGTGGGGGTGGGCGCGGGGGTGGGGTGGGGGTTGGTGGGGTTTAGGGGGTTGGGGGTTCGCCGGAATCTAGGACGGCTTGGGTCCAGCCGCCCTCGATGACGCCGGTGGCGTCCAGGACCGCCCAGTCGACCACGTCGGACGGTCCCACCACGACTGGGGCGCCGATCCGGACCGTCGCATCGGTGGCGGCGTCGCTGGCGCTCACGCCGATGATCTGCTCCGGGGTCTCCCACGAGGTGACGCCTGCCCAGACGTACTCCGGGCCGTCGTCGCCGGGCAGGCCGTACTTGACCACCAGCTGCGACTCCGCCGGGAGGTGGCCGGCGACGAACCGGGCCCGCGCGGCATCCAGCGCCGCTCGGGCGGTGGCGACCGCCTGGCTCATCGCGTCGCCGGAGCGGGCGTAGCGCACGTCCGGCTGGATCCCGGAGAACAGGGTCGCGCAGGCGGCGGCGTAGTACCGCCCGTCGGGACCCGGGTGCCCGGCCGGCGGGCGCAGGCTGAGGAACGAGTCGGCCTCCGGGTCGGTCGCCGGGTCCAGTTCCAGGCGCAGCAGCACCGGGGCGGTGGCGCCGTGTTGTTCCGGGTTGCCGTACGCCACCGCGATGTCGTGCCCGGTAACGGTGGCCAGCACCGGCAGCTGCACGAACGCCGGCACCTCCTCGCCGGTGAGCCCGTCGGTCCAGTCCCGCAGCAGCCGCCGTGCCGCCCCGGTCATCACCGCACCCCAGGCGCGGGTGAGGTGGTCGGGCACCCCCTGGGTCTGCAACTCCAGCAGCCCGAAGCGGCGCAGCCCCTTGGTGGTGAACCACAGCCCCTCGGTGTCCGAGGAGTACGGCACCAGCACCCAGTCGACCAGCCGGATGCGGCCCTGCTCGTCGGGGAGTGAGCGCAGCGCGGTCGCCGGGTCGAGGAACTGCAGGCCGAAGACGTCCACCACGTCGCTGTCGACGGATTCCGCCACGGCAGCCGCGACCGCTCGGGCCGCCCACTCGTGCGCGGGCGGCCAGCCGGGCCGGTACTCGGCCTGCACGACCACCAGGTGGGTCGCCGCCGCCAGCCGGGCCAACTGCTCCTCGGTGGCGCCGAACGCGGTGAGCAGGTCCGGCGGCAGCTCGGGGAACTCGGTGATCGACCGGGTGTCGACGCTCATCAGCGGGCTGTCCAGCATCTGCCGGGCCAGCCCGTGCACCGGCTCCGCCAGCCGCCCGGTCAGGGCCGCCACCGCGGTCTTCGCGCTGACCTTCGGCAGCCCCGTCATCGGCACCAGGTAGGTCGCGCTGAGCGACTCCGGCACCGGTACGGGCAGGAAGTCGTCCGTGATGAGCATGCTGGGTTCCCCCGGTGGCCGTGCCGGTGCTGTCGAACCGAACGCTACCCGGCCCGCCGCGCCCGGTTCAGCCGGACAGCACCAGACCCAGGTAGACCAGCGTGGTGACCACCTCGACGATCGCGCCGAGGACGTCCCCGGTTATCCCGCCGAGCCGGCGTACCACGTGGGTCAGCAGCGGTAGCACGACGGCGAGCGCGGCGGCGACGGCCAGCGGCCCCTGCCACGGGCGGCCCGGCACCGCGGGCACCGCCAGCAGCGCGACGGCGACCGCGCCCGCGGCCAGTGCCACCGGGCCGACGGTGCCGGCCACCAGCGCGCCGAGGCCGTCCGGCCGGGCCGCCGGCACTCCCCGCCGGCAGGCCACCGTGACGCCGAACCGTCCGGCGGCGGTAGCCGCCACAACCGCCGCGAGACACGCCGGCCAGGACCGCCCCGCCAGGTCGGCGAGCGCCGCCGCCTGCACCAGGAGTACGACCACCAGGGCGACGACCCCGAACGGGCCGACGTCCGACTTCTTCATGATCTCCAGAGCGGCCGCGCCCTGCCGGTAAGAGCCGAGCGCGTCCACGGTGTCGGCCAGCCCGTCCAGGTGCAGCCCTCGGGTGAGCAGCGCGGCGGCGCCGACCGTCACGCCGGCCGCCACCAGTGGGGGAGCGAACGCGCCGGCCAGCAGCAGCACACCGGCCAGCAGGGCGCCGAGCAGGGCGCCGACCACCGGGGCAAGTGCCATTGCGGTGCCGGCAACCGGGCGATCGATCCGTCCGGCCCGTACCGGCAGCGTGGTGAAGGTGGTGACCGCCAGTCGGGTTCCCGCGAGGAACCGTGACTCAGCCGACACGCCAGCCCGACGCCGGCTGCTCGTCCCCGCCGGTGCTGGCCGGACCCGGCCCAGCCGGCTCGGGCTCGGCGAAGTCGGGCTCAGCGAAGTCGGGGTCGGCGAAATCCGGGTCGGCGAAATCCGGGTCGGCGTAACTCGGGTCGGTTGACTCCGGCTCGTCGGCGGCCGGGTCCGGCTCCTCGTCGCCGCCGAGCGACGGGTGGACCGGCAGCGCCGCGGCCAGCGCCAGCACCGAGCGCAGCAGCGGGAGCGCGACCAGCGCGTTCGCGCCCTCGCCGAGATCCAGCCGCAGGTCGAGCAGCGGGTTGAGACCGAGCACGTCGGCGGCGAGCCGCACCGCCGGGTGCCCGCCGTGGTCGGCGAGCAGGCACCAGTGCCGTGCCTGTCCGGCCAGGTCGCGGCTGACCATGCCGGCGGCCACCCCGACCGGCCCGTCGAGCAGCACCGGCACCCGGCGGGCGGTGGCGCCGAGCAGCACACCGGTGGCCACCGCCACGTCGCCGCCGCCCAACTCGGCCAGGATGTCCTTGGCGCCGCGCGCCGAGCGGCGGGTGCGGTGCAGGGCATCGCGTACCGCTGCGCAGCGGATCATCCACGCCGCGTCGTCGATCTCGCCGGCGTCGGAGATCACCCGGCCCAGCACGGCGGGCGGCTCGGCGCCCGCGGTCGCCGCGAGCACCGCCGCGGCCGCCGCCTCGGTGCCGGCTCCGCACGCACCCAGCACCAGCAGCTGTACGCCGGCGTCGGCGGCCTGCTCGGCCAGCCTCCAGCCGTAGCGCAGCGCGGACTCCACCTGCTCGAGCGAGAGCGCCGGCTGGTCCTCCATCGGAGCGGCGGCCGGCGTGTCCACCACCTGCAGGCTGGCGCCACTCTCAGCGGCCAGCCGCGCCAACACGCCCCGGCCGGCGCGGGCCTGCGCGGCCCGGCGTGCCGACTCACCGGCGACGGTGCCGGCCGACGCTCCGCCGGCGTGGTCGCCGTGCAGCAGCAGCACCCGCACCGAACCCCAGGCCTGGGGGGTCGAGGTGCCCTGGGTGGTGGCGGCGAAGCCGACCACCCGGTCCAGCACGCCCAGCCCGGCGCCCGGTATGTCGAGCGTGGCCAGTCGGTCCACCGCCTGCGGGCCCGCGTACTCGTCGGGCATCGGCAGCTCCATGCCCGGCTGGATGACCAGCCCGGTGGCCACCATCGGCAGTGCCATGGTCGGCGCGGCCCAGGGGTTGCCGGGCTCCTGGTTCGGGATGACCGGCGGCGTGTGGGTCAGCACGTCGGGCAGCTGCACCTCGGGGGTGGGCTCGACGTCGGCCAGGCTCGCGCCGACCGGCGCGGTAGCGGTAGCGGGGGCCGCCGGCTCGGTCGCGGCGGCGACCGGCTTCAGCCAGACCGGCTGACCGGCGACCACCAGCACCACCGCGTCGCAGGCGTCGGCGACCGCGCGGTTCGCCGCACCCAGCGCGTCGGTGAACGCCCGGCCCAGCGGGGTGGTCGGCACCAGCGACAGCCCCACCTCGGGGCTCACCAGCACCACCCGCGCCGAGCAGGTGCGAATTGCCTCGGCCAGCTCGGCGATCGTCGCCAGGTCGTCGGCGGGCTGGTGATCCGGGTCGAGCAGCACCGTCACCCAGCCGCCCAGGTCGTCCACGAGCAGCGTCTCGGTGGGCTCGGCGGACTCGAGGACGTCAGCCAGCCGGCGCGGGTCCGCGGCGGTCTCCTCGGTGGTCCAGCTGCCCGGCCGCCGGGCGCGGTGCGCCGCCAGCCGGGCCGCCCACTCGGTATCCTCCGGGTCGCCCTCCGGCGCGGTGGCGAGGTAGCGGACCACCGGCGCGTCGGTGACCAGGGACTCGGCGAACTCGGACTTGCCGGACCGGATACCGCCGAGCACCAGGACCGTGTTCCACCCGTCTACGGACATGCCCGTACCTTAAGGCCGCCCGGGGTTGCGGTGCCTGCCGGCCCGGTGCTCGTCATCGTTCAGCCGCAGTGTTCGAATCCGCTGCCGTAACTGACCCCGCCGGTTCCACCGCCCCATTTCACGCACGTCCCGGCGGCGCTGGCCCGCACCGGCCCGGCGTAGTAGTCGAAGGACCCGCTGTCGGTGCTGCGGGCCCGCCCCTGCACCTCCAGGTACGCCGACGCCGCCGACCTCGTGCCGACCGCGGTGTCCTTGAGGGTGACCACGCAGTTGTTGCCGGTGCCCGAGTGGTACAGCAGGAAGACCCGGCCCTTGCGGTGGCCGTCACCACCGGTCAGCGTCGCCGAGTCGATCACCTGGTAGCCGCTGCCGCACGCCTGCGCCGCCGTGTACGGGTTGGGCCGGCTCGACGGGCTGCCGCTGGACGGCGGTCGGCCGCTGGCCGTACCGGTGGGCGTGCTGCCCGGTGCTGCGGTGCGGCCCGGTCCGCCGCTGGTCGTTGCGGTGGCGGGGGAACCGGTCGGGTCGGCGCTCGCCGTGTGGGTGGCGCCCGGCGTGCCACTCGGCCGGGGTCCGGTGGTGGTCGCGTCCCCAATTGGCAGCGGCGCGTCGGGGGCTGCGGCCGACTCGCCGGCCAGTGCGGGCGGCCGGTCCGCCGCACCGGGATCAGGGCCGGTCGGCATTGCCGCCACGGCCACCGCGACGACCAGCGCGACGAGGACGATCGCGCCGGCCCCGACCAGCAGTGGCCAGCGTCGTCCCGCTCGCCCTGTCGCCAGCCCGTCCTCCCGGGTCCGTTCCGGCTCGGTCGTCGGTGCGGCCGCGGAGCGCTCCGGTGCGGCCGCGGAGCGCTCCGGTGCGCCCACGGCGCCGGCGGGCCCTGCGGCCCCAGGCCCTGCGGCCCCAGGCCCTGCGGCCCCAGGCCCTGCGGCCCCAGGCCCTGCGGCCACCGGCCCTGCGGCCACCGGCCCTGCGGCCACCGGCCCTGCGGCCACCGGCCCTGCGGCCACCGGCCCTGCGGCCACCGGCCCTGCGGCCACCGGCCCTGCGGCCACCGGCCCTGCGGCCACCGGCCCTGCGGCCACCGGCCCTGCGGTCCCCGGCCCTGCTGCCCCCGGCCCTGCTGCCCCCGGCCCCGCTGCCCCCGGCCCCGCGGCCCCCGACCCGGCCGGCACCGACCCGGCCGGTGGCGCGGCAGTCGGGACGACGGGTGGAGTGGAGGCCGAGGCGGCCGGGGTGGGGGCGGTCATCGCCCATGGTGGGCGGGCGGAGACCGGGATGCTCGCCAGGGTCGAGTCGCGGGCATCGGCGGCGGCAGCGGCCAGCTCAGCGGCACTGCCGAACCGGTCCGCCGGACGCTTGGCCAGCGCGCGGGCGACCACGGCGGCGATCGCCGGTGGAGTGTCCGGTGGCAGTGGCACCGGCTCCTCCTGGGCGTGCCGCAGCGCCACCGCAAGGGGGTTGTCGCCGTGGAAGGGCGGCTGACCGGCGAGACAGAAATACGCCACCGCGCCGAGCGCGTACACGTCGGTGGCGGCCGACACCGGCTGCCCGGTGGCCTGCTCGGGAGACATGTACGACGCGGTGCCGAGCACCATGTTCGCGGCGGTGAGCCCGGCCATGCTGCGGGACCGGGCGATGCCGAAGTCGACCAGCACCACTCTGTCATCCGCCTTGACCAGCAGGTTGCCCGGCTTCACGTCCCGGTGCACGATGCCGGCGAGGTGGGCGGTGTGCAGCGCGTCCGCGGCCTGGGCCAGCACCGACATGGCGGTGGCCGGGTCCAGCCTCCCCGCCGCGCGCACCCGGGCGGACAACGGCTCGCCCTCGACGTACTCCATCACCAGGTAGTCGACCTGGCTGCCGTCGGCGAGCGCGGCCTGCCCCACGTCGTGCACCGGGACCACGCCGGGATGCCGTAACGCGGCCAGCATCCGTGCCTCGGCCCGGAACCGGGCGGTGAACTCGGGGTCGGCGACCAGCGACGGCAGCAGCACCTTTACGGCGACCTCGCGTTCCAGCAGCACGTCCGTGCCACGCCAGACCGCACCCATCCCGCCCGTCGCCACCCTCTCGCCCAGCCGATAGCGGTCGCCGAGCAGTACTCCCCGAGTCAGCACCGAGCCACCGTACCGGCTGGCGCCAACGGGTTGATCCACCGTGGGTCCCGCCGGGGCGAGCGGCGGCCGTTGCGCGCCGGGCCGACTACGCTGGCGAGGGTTCGTCCCACGGGGACTTCAGCGGCGAGGGGAGACGCGGCATGGTGTGGAGCTGGCGGTACGAGGGCACGGACGGCCAGGCGGTCGAGGGACCTGCGGAGTCGTTCGGCAGCCAGGCCGACGCCGAATCCTGGATCGGTCAATCCTGGCGGGAGCTCGCGGCGTCCGGCATCACCTCCGTCGCGCTGGTGGAGGACGACCGGGTGGAGTACCGGATGAGCTTGCTGCCCACGGCCGAGTGATGGCTTACGACCGGCCGGGCGCCGACGGGCTGGTCCTCGGCGTACCCAAGGCGGCGTTCCGGCCCAGCCCGGTCTTCCTCGGCCTGGTCGCCCTCTTCGCGGTCAGCGGGGTGCTGGCCTGGAACGGTTACGGCAGCGCCCGGTTCAACGTGTTCCTCTTCGTGGTGTCCGGCTGGCTGGTGTCGCTCTGCCTGCACGAGTACGCCCACGCGGTGGTGGCCTACCGGGCCGGCGACCGGGACATCGCCCACCGCGGTTACCTGACGCTCAACCCGTTGAAGTACACCCACCCGCTGCTGTCGATCGTGCTGCCGGTGGTGGTGGTGCTGCTCGGCGGCATCGGCCTGCCCGGCGGCGCGGTCTGGGTGGACCGGCACTCCATCCCGGGCCGACTGCGGCACACCCTGGTCAGCCTCGCCGGCCCGGCGACCAACGTGTTGTTCGCGCTGGTGTTGGTGGCGGCGGTGCGGATCGGCACCCAGTCGGGTGGCCCGGTGGAGTTCTGGGCCGGGGTGGCGCTGCTGGGCTTCCTGCAACTCACCGCGAGCGTGCTGAACCTGCTGCCGGTGCCCGGCCTGGACGGCGGCAACATGATCCAGCCGTGGCTCAACCCGCAGTGGCGCAAGATGTACGACCTGTTCGCCCCGTATGGTTTCCTGCTGCTCTTCGCCCTGCTGTGGAACCCGCGCGTCGGTGGCTGGTTCTTCGACGGGGTCTTCGCGGTCGGTGACCTGCTCGGTCTGCCCTCGTGGCTCTACGCCACCGGCCTCGACCTGATCCGCTTCTGGAAGAGCTGACCCACCCCACCCTGCCCCGCCCCCCGCCCCCCGCCCCCCGTCCCCCCGCCCCCTGCCCCCGTCCCCCCGCCCCCGTCGATCTAGGGCATATCGCTGCGTGTTGATCTCCGTCAGCAGCGATATGCCCTAGATCGACGGGGCCGGGGCGGCGGGGCGGCGGCGGGGACGGGGGCGGGGCGGCGGCGGGGCGGGGACAGGGGGCGGGGCGGCGGGGCTGGGTGTTACGGGCGTTGGGCCGGGGACTCGGTCTTTGCCGGGTCCCGCTCGGTGACCGGCTCGACGATCTCGTCGATCGCCTTGAGCAGCTCGGCGTCGAGCTTCACCCCGGCCGCTTTCACGTTGTCGTGCACCTGCTCCGGGCGGGACGCGCCGATGATCGCCGACGAGACGTTCGGGTTCTGCAACACCCACGCCACGGCGAGCTGGGCCATGCTGAGCCCGGCCTGCTCGGCGAGGGGCTTGAGCTGCTGGACCCGCGTGAGCACGTCGTCGTTCATGAACCGGGAGATGAAGCCCGCACCCGACTTCTCGTCGGTGGCGCGGGAGCCGGCCGGCGGCGGCTGCCCCGGCAGGTACTTGCCGGAGAGCACGCCCTGCGCCATCGGCGACCAGACGATCTGCCCGATGCCCAGCTCCTTGCTGGCCGGCACGACCTCGGCCTCGATGACCCGCCAGAGCAGCGAATACTGCGGCTGGCTGGAGACCAGCGGGATGTGCAGCTCCCGAGCGAGCGCGTGGGCGGCGCGCAGCTGCGAAGCGGTCCACTCGGAGACGCCGATGTAGTGCGCCTTGCCGGCGTGGACGACGTCGGCGAATGCCTCCATCGTCTCTTCCAGCGGGGTGCTGTTGTCGTAGCGGTGGGCCTGGTAGAGGTCCACGTAGTCGGTGCGCAGCCGGCGCAGCGAGCCGTTGATCGACTCCATGATGTGCTTGCGGGACAGACCACGGTCGTTGCGGCCCGGCCCGGTCGGCCAGTAGACCTTGGTGAAGATTTCCAGCCCTTCGCGGCGCTCGTTCTGCAATGCCCGGCCGAGCACGTCCTCGGCCCGGGTGCCGGCGTACACGTCGGCGGTGTCGAAGGTGGTGATCCCCGCGTCGAGAGCGGCCCGGACGCAGGCGAACGCGGCGTCCTCCTCGACCTGCGAACCGTGGGTGATCCAGTTGCCGTACGAGATCTCGCTGACCATCAGGCCGGAACGGCCCAGGTGTCGGAATTCCATGCACCGACCCTAACTCCGGTGGATCACCACCGTCGACCGGCCGCTCAGAGCACCGGGTTGGCGTCGGTGAGTAGCCGGTCGATCTCGGCCAGCACCTCGGCGCGATCGCGGTGCACAGGGTCGATCAGTGGCTCGCCGCGCCGGTCCAACGCGCCCCACCGCCCGGTACCGCTGCCGACCAGGAACGCAACCGGGTGGATGACCAGCATCGGATGTGTCGGCGGGACCAGCACCGCGCCGGTGCGGTCCAGCACGCCGCGACGACCGGCCACGTCGACCACGGCGAGCCCTTCGTCGGTGAAACCGTCGATCTGCTGGCCGTCGGCCAACTCCGTGACGAACCCGTGGTAGCGGGTGGGCACGACGATCCGGCCGGTCCGGTCGACCGCCCCCCACCCCTCGCGCCGAACTGCGGCCAACCCGCGGCGGAACGGTCGTACGTCAGCGAAGTTGGGTGCGACCTGCACCGCGCCGGTCGCGTCGATCGCCGTCCAACCATCTTCGCCGACCACCCAGGCCAGGCCGTCGCTGAAGGGGCGCGCCGCCCGGTAGGTCGGCGGGATCACCGTCGTACCGAGCAGGTTGATCAGCGACCACCGGTCGGTGTCCGGCCGGCGGACCCAGGCCAACCCGTCGTGGAACGGCTGCGCCTCGGCGTAGCGGGCGGGGATGACCAGCTCGCCGCCCGGGCCGGTGTAACCCCACAGCGGCCCGTCCCGGTCCGGCAGCGGGGGTCGGTCGCGCTCGAGCACCTCGTCGCGACCCCGGCGGTACGGCCCGAAGCCGTCCGCCGTGGCCCGGGCGGTGACCGCGTCGAGGGCCACCCGGATCCGGTCCAGCAGCTCGGCGTCGGCGGCACCGCGCAGGTCGAGCGCCTGCTCGAAGTGCTGGCAGGCCTCCATGAGTCGTCCCTGGTCGTAACACGACCGACCGGTGTGCTCGTGTAGTGCGGCCCGTAACCGGTCGGGCAGCTCGACCGAGTTGGCCTGGGCGAAGAGCTGGTCGGCCTCGGCGAAGTCGCCGCGCCAGCGCAGGACGTGGGCCAGCCGGGCCTGGGCCAGCGCGGTCCGGCGCAGCTCGCCGGTCGCCTCGGCGTAGGTGAGGGCGAGCCGACCGTCGGCCAGCGCGTCATCCAGGTCGCCGAGGATCCGCGAGGCCACCGCCCGCAGGCTGAGCAGCCGGGCCCGGGCGCGGTTGTCGATCGCCGAGCCCAGCTTTGCGGTCAGTCGCCGCCGAATGGCCCGCAGGTCGTCCGGCTCCGTCAGCTCCTCGCGCAGGGTGACCGGGTCCAACCGCCAGCGGTACGCCGCGAGGACCTGCTCCGGATCCCCCTGGTCGGCCAGCGAAGGGCGGGTCACCACCGGCGGAGCGTCGCCGGGTGGTGCGGACACCGGCACGTTCTCCCCGCCCGAGCCGGTCCTGGGACCGGGAACGGCTGAGGCAGGTGGCCCGGACGTCGGCACCGCCGACGCGGGCGGCGCGGACACGGGCGGCGCGGACACGGGCGCTGCCGACATGGGTGCTGGTGAGGTCGGTGGTGCGGAGACTGGTGCTGCGGCGGGTGGCGCGGACACGGGCCATGCCGGCGCGGGCGGCGCGGAGACGGGTGCCGCGGAGGCCGGCGGCGCGGGCACCGGCGGCGCGGAGATGGGCGCTACGGGCGGTGCCGAGACCGGCGGTGCGGGGGGAGCGGAGACCGGAGGGGCCGCTACGGGTGCTGCCGAGACCGGATGGCTCGCGTCGTCGGTGTCGTCGTGGGACGTGACGGGTGGGGCTGGCAGCGCGGCGGCGACCGACCAGTCGTCGACCCGCGAACCGTCCATCGGCCCTGCGGTGCTCGGACCGCTCGCGGCGTCCGACGATCCGTCGTACGGGACGGGCTCGTCCGTCGGGTCGTGCTCGACCGGATCGGTGTCTTCCATGGGACCGGCGCTGACCCGGTGGTCGACCTCGGCGACGGTTTCGGCCTGGTGGTGCGGCATCGCCATGGGAGGTGTGCCGGAGACGGGCCGGTTTTCCTCCACCGATGCCGGCCCGACAGCTGGCGGGGCGTCGTCTGGCTGTGCAGCGTCGACCAGGTCGTCCGCCCAACTGGGTGGGGCGCCGGAGGTCGGGCGTGCGGGTGGCGCGGACACCGGCTCGGGGGCGTCAGTCGGTGTGGAGCCGCCTGCGGGCTCGTCGGCCACATCGCGACGGACGTCGGCGGTCGGTGTCGACGGCTCCCAGTCCACTGCGGCCGGAGCGGTGAAGAGCTCGGTGTCGCCGGCTGTCGGCTCATCGTCGGCCGAGTCGGACGACTGCCGGTCCGACGGCGGCTCGGCCTGGTCGGACGACTGCCGGGGCGACGCTGGCTCGTCCTGGTCGGAATCGGCCGGCTGACCGGGGCTGAACCACGCGCCCGGCCCGCGGGTACTCGGTATCCCGTCCGGCTCGCGAACGGGTGCCACCGGGCCTTCCGAGGGCGGCGGGGGTACGTAGCGGCGCGGTGTACCAGGGGCCAGCGGGAGCGCCAGTTCGATGTCCTCGACCGGGGGCTGCTGGGCCCCCAGGGCTGGGGCCGTAGGGGCCGGGCCCGCAGCGGTCGAGGCCGCCGGGGCGGGGCGGGGCGCCGGCGGGTCCGGTACCTGCCAGGTGGGCGGCGGCGCGACCGACGGGCGTGTGTCCGCCGTCTGGGCCGGCCGCTCCGAGGACTGCGGGCGCTGCGGCGAGACCGGGCTGCGTTCGGTCGGCGTGGTGGTGCCCCGCGGGTCGCCGCCCCCGCGGCGGTCCGGGCTCGGCTCCTCGCCGCGCCGCTGGTCCACCGGGCGGCTTCCGGTGTCCGGACCGGGGTAACGCGGCGGTGCGGTGGGGTGTGCCCCGGCCGCCGGTGCCGGGCCGGCGGACGTCCGGTGCCCAGGCGACAGGGGGGCATCCGACCGCTCGTTGGAGATCGGCGGGTCCACCGGCGCGGGCAGGTACTCCAGCCGCAGGCGTGCGGCAGGTGGACCCGAAACGGGCACGTCGAAGGCAGGGGAGACCGGGGTGGCCGACACCGGTCGGTCCCGGCCGGGCGCAGCGGGGGAGACGGGCGCCGGCGACACCGGTCGCTCCGGGGAGACCGGTTTGGCATGGCCTGACGTGGCCGGTGCCGGCGGAGCCGTCGCGGCCGGGCGCACCGGTCGCTCGTCGTACCGGGACGGGTTGGCCGCCGGTCGCTCGTCGTAGCGGGCCGGAGCGACCGCCGGCCGCTCGGACTGGGCGGCCGGCCGCGACGGGATGCCCGGCTCGGCGCTGCGGTACGGGTCCACGGTGCGGTGTGGGTCGGCGGTGCGCTGTGGGTCCGGGATGCGATGTGGGTCCGCGGTGCGGTGGCCCGGCTCCCGGGTGCGGTCCTGGCGCACCGGACCCGGTGGCGGCCAGGGCAGGTTGCCGTCCGGCCGCTGACCGGGCTGCGGCCGAGGCTCGCGGTACCCGTTCTCGCGAGGACCGTCTGCGCGGTAGGTGTCCGGTCGGGCCTCCTCGTGGGGGCGCCGGTCCGGGTACGCCTCGGCGCGGGCCGCGGCCTCACGGGGCTGCTGCCAGTGCGGGTCGGTGTCGGGCCGACGTCGATCGTCGTCGCGGCGGGGCTGTTCGGGCATCTCCGGCTCGGGTCGTCGCCGACGTCCACCATTGGGTGGCTGTGCTGCGCCGGCCCCCTCGTCCGCGCGGTAGCGCCGCTCCGGGCGCGGGGCGTCGTCGGCGGTCCGGTCCGGGTACCCGTCGGCGCGATACCGCGTGCGGCCGTCCACGGGCGCCCACTGGTCGGCCCCGTCGGCGGTCCGGTCGTCGGCCGTCCGGCCGTCGTGGTCCCGGGTGGGTCGTGGGCCGTATCCGTCGCCGGGGTGCCGCTCGTAACCGGCTGCCGGTCGCTCCTGGGCGCCGCGCCGGTGCGACGCATCGTCCGGCTCCGGCATCCAGCCGGCGTCGGATCGGGGCGCGGGGGAGACCGGCGGCGTGCCGAGGTAACCCCGATCCCGCTCGGTGGGCTCCTGCCGTGGGCGACGGCTGTCGTACCGCTCGGTGGCGGGCTGGTCCCGGTGCCAGGCGGCCTCCCGCGCAGGTCCCCGGTCGTCGGCGGGGCGTCGGTCGGACCAGGCGGTACGCCGGTCCGACTCGGGGGAGCGGCGATCGTCGCGGCGGGGCGGCTCGGGTAGTGGCCGCCGGTACGGCTCGTGGTCGTAGGGGCGGGAGTCGGCACTGTCGGGCCGGCCGTAGGCGGACGCGTCGGCCGAGCGCTCGTCGCCCCGCGGCCGGCCGTAGGTGGGTGCTTCGCCCGGCTCGTCGTCCGCCCAGGACCGACTGTGGGGTGCTGGTTCTGCCGGCGGTTCGTCGGCCCAGGACCGGCCGAGGTAGGTGCCGTCCGAGCGCGTGGGCGCGAGCGACGGCACCTCGGCTCGGCCGGTCACCGTCGCCCGGCCGCGCGGTGGCGGTTGGTGGGGCATGCCGATGTCGCCGGGATAGCGCTGGCCGGGGAACTGGGGGTGCCACTCAGAGGTCGGTTCGGCCACCCAGGATGGTTCGTTCGGGTCTGGCCACCGGTCGGTGTAGCGGCCGTTCATCCGCCGAGCCCGTCGCCACACCCGGCCGCGCGGTCGATTGTCGCCGGAGGTGAGCCAGCCGTAGCCACAGCTGGGTGACTGCCGGGCGTCCGGTCGCCGCCTGCCACGCTCCGGTGGCCGGCTCGCGTCCGCTCGCTCACGCGTTGTCACCTCGTTGCAAATTGTCGCGCTTGGGCCTCGGGTGCCGGTCAGGTTGCTGCTCCGGCAGGCCGTGGCTGCGGATGGAGGGTAACGGCGTGGGCTCGCTCACCGCCACTGTGGCTCCGCCCACCGGCGCAAACGTTATCCCATTGGTTTCGGACATTTGGCCCGATAACCGAATCTCGTCTCCGACGATGCCGCAGCCGGCGACGACTCGACCCGGGCGGGATCGCCGCCGTGCTTCCCGACGTGCTTGTCCGCCGTTCGGCCTGCCTCAAGCACGAACCGCACAACTCCGGGGAAACTGCGGCCTCCAGCACGCCGGAGGCAGCAGTTTCCCTGATGTTGTGCGGTTCGTGGCCGGTGCGTGGGGGACGCTCGCGCCGAGTCGGGTCAGACCTTCGCGCCGAGCTTGACCTGAGGGGCCGGAGCGCGCATCCGCCGGAAGGTGATCGACCGCATGACCGCGTAGAGGAAGAGCGAGCCCATCCGTTGGTCGGACTTCGGGAAGCGCTCCCGGACCAGCTTGCTGATCTTGCGGCAGATCAGCACCGAGTCGATGACCACGCCCAGCGCCAGTGCGCCCCAGAGCACGTTGGAGATCAACCGAACCAGCGGCGGCATGGCCGCGTTCGACCCGATCAGCACGATCAGCGCGCCGCCGAAGAACCAGGTGCCGACGGTACGCCGGGAGTCGACCACGTTGCGGGCCAGCAGCCGCTCCGGGCCACGGTCGCGGGGGCCGCCCTCGCGGCGGAACTCCGACGCGGCCTCGGCGCGCAGTTGGCGGCGACGTTCCCGCTCCTCCTCCTTGGTGAGGGGGCGGCTGGGGCCGGCCGGGCGGCGACCGGCGGCGGGCCGCTTCGGCGTCTCCCGACCCTTGGCCGGGGTGTAGCCCCGGGAACGCTCGGCGGTCTCCTCGGGGGTCACGGAGGTGACAGCCTCGTCGACGAGGTCAGTGGACTTGCGGCGAAAGAGCGAGGGCACGCGGCAAGGGTAGCCAACGGTTCGCGCCCGGTGCACATCGCGGTGCACCGGGCCGACGGCTCCAGGTCGCAGCGCGGCGTCAGACCGGCCTTCATTCGGTCCGGAGCGCCGCCTGCCGGCGCGGAGGCCGAATTATGGCCGCCAGCCGAACTGGAGTTGTCGTAGCGAACGAAGGGTGATCGAGGTTACGGACGCTCGGCGTGCGCGCCCAGGTCGGCGAGCTTCGCCTCGAAGTCCTCGTAGCCCCGGTTGATCAGGTCGACGCCGTACACCCGGGAGGTGCCCTCGGCCGCGAGCGCCGCGATCAGGTGGCTGAAACCGGCCCGCAGGTCCGGGATGACCAGGTCCGCGGCGTGCAGCTTGCTCGGCCCGGCGATCACCGCCGAGTGCTTGAAATTGCGCCGGCCGAAGCGGCAGGGGGTGCCGCCGAGGCAGTCCCGGTAGACCTGAATGTTGGCGCCCATCGAGTTCAGCGCCTCCGTGTAGCCCAGGCGCTGCTCGTAGACCGTCTCGTGGACGATCGACAGCCCGCGGGCCTGGGTGAGCGCCACGACCAGCGGCTGCTGCCAGTCGGTCATGAAGCCCGGGTGCACGTCGGTCTCCAGCGCCACGGCGTTCAACTCGCCGCCCGGGTGCCAGAAGCGGATGCCGCCCTCCTGGCCCGGGTCGCCCAGCTTCGGCGCGCGCGCGTCGGTGACCTCGTACTCGCCGCCGACCGAGCGGAAGATGTTCAGGAAGGTCATCATGTCGGCCTGCTGCGCGCCGAGCACCTCGACGTGACCGCGGGTGGCCAGCGCGGCGGCGGCCCAGCTCGCCGCCTCGATCCGGTCCGGGATCGGCCGGTGGGTGTAGCCGTGCAGCTTCGGCACGCCCTGGATCTCGATCACCCGGTCGGTGTGGACCTTGATGATCGCGCCCATCTTCTGCAGGATGCAGATCAGGTCGATGATCTCCGGCTCCACCGCGGCGTTGCGCAGTTCGGTGACGCCCTCGGCCATCACCGCGGTCAGCAGCACCTGCTCGGTGGCGCCGACGCTCGGGTACGGCAGGGCGAACTTGGTCCCGTGCAGGCCGTTCGGCGCGGACAGGTGCAGACCCTCGGGCCGCTTTTCGACCGTGGCGCCGAACTCCCGCAGCGCCTGGAGGTGGAAGTCGATCGGGCGGGGGCCGATGTGGCAGCCGCCCAGGTCCGGGATGAACGCGCGCCCGAGCCGGTGCAGCAGCGGGCCGCAGAACAGGATCGGGATCCGGCTGGAGCCGGCGTGCACGTTGATCTGGTCGGTGCTGGCGCTCTCCACGTTCGCCGGGTCGAAGACGAGCTCGCCGTCCTCGCCGCCGTCGGTGACCTTGACGCCGTGCAGTCCGAGTAGACCCCGGACCACCTCGACGTCGCGGATCTTCGGCACGTCGAACAGCCGGCTCGGGCTGTCGCCGAGTAACGCGGCGACCATCGCCTTCGATACCAGGTTCTTCGCGCCGCGCACGCGGATCCGCCCTTCGAGCGGAGTGCCTCCGTGCACGACCAGGACGTCGTCGGTCAACGCAACCTCCAGCGCGTCGGTGCTGCCGTGTTGATGGTGGGGTGCCTGAACCTTCTCGCTACCCCGGATGCGGCCATATCGAAACGGCCCGCGTGTGTCGTCGCTCCGGCAGCATAGTCCTCGGTGACGAAAAAGGACTCGGTCACATCGGCTTGTGTGGCATTAATCGGTGATCCGGCACTTTTACGTACCAAGAGCGCTACAGATCGTGATCAGGACGCCGCCGCCGGCGGCGGGGTGTCCGCGCCGGGCAGAGCGAGCATCTGGTCCAGCGCTACCCGGGCGTGGTGCGCGGTGTCGGCGTCCACCGTGATCTGGTTGACGACCCGGCCCGCGACCAGCTCCTCAAGAGCCCAGACCAGGTGCGGTAGATCGATCCGGTTCATCGTCGAGCAGTAGCAGACGGCCTTGTCCAAGAACGTGATCTGCTTGTCCGGGTGGGCCAGCGCGAGCCGGCGGACCAGGTTCAGCTCGGTGCCGAGCGCCCACGCCGAGCCGGCGGGAGCCGCCTCGATCGTCTTGATGATGTATTCGGTGGAGCCAACGTAGTCGGCAGCGGTGACGACCTCGTGCCGGCACTCCGGGTGGACCAGGACGTTGACCCCGGGCACCCGCTCGCGTACGTCGTTGACGCTGTCCAGCGTGAACCGGCCGTGCACCGAGCAGTGCCCCCGCCAGAGGATCATCTTGGCGTCGCGCAGCTGTTCCGGTGTGAGCCCGCCACCGGGCTTGTGCGGGTCGTAGAGCACGCAGTCGTCCAGCGACAGGCCCATCTCCAGCACGGCCGTGTTGCGGCCCAGGTGCTGATCGGGCAGGAAGAGCACCTTCGACCCCTGCTCGAACGCCCAGTCCAGGGCGCGCTTGGCGTTGGACGAGGTGCAGACCACGCCGCCGTTGCGGCCGACGAAGCCCTTGATGTCGGCCGAGGAGTTCATGTATGTCACCGGCACGGTCGCACCGGCGATGCCCAGCTCGGTCAGGGTGTCCCACGCGGCCTCGACCTGGCCCAGGACCGCCATGTCCGCCATCGAGCAGCCCGCCGCGAGGTCGGGCAGGATCACCCGCTGGGCGTCGGTGGTGAGGATGTCGGCGCTCTCGGCCATGAAGTGCACACCGCAGAAGACGATGTACTCCGCGTCCGGACGGGCCGCGGCCTCCCGGGCCAGCTTGAACGAGTCACCGGTCACGTCGGCGAACTGGATGACCTCGTCGCGCTGGTAGTGGTGCCCCAGCACGAAGACCTTGCTGCCCAGCTTCGCCTTCGCGGCCGTGGCGCGGGCCACCAGATCCGGATCGCTGGGCGCCGGCAGGTCGCCCGGACACTCGACGCCACGCTCGGTGTCGGGGTCACTGCCCCGGCCGAGCAGCAGCAGAGCCGTCGCCGTGTTGGAGGGTTCCACCCAGGTCGAAGTCACGTAGCCCATCGTCCCACAGCGCGAGCGCGACGCAGCTTCCCTCGGTGTGGGCTGCCACACTGCTCGGCATGCGCGTGCTGCTCTGCCCGGACAAGTTCGCCGGCACCCTGCCCGCACCGGAGGTGGCCGCTGCGGTGGCCGCCGGCTGGCGCAGCGTCGCCGATGACGACGACCTGCTGATCCGGCCGCTCGCCGACGGTGGACCGGGCTTCGTGGAGGTGCTCGCCGAAGCCCTCGGCGGCCGGCGGGTGCCGGTGTCGACGGTCGACCCGCTGGGCCGGCCGGCGGCCGGTGAGATCCTGCTCACCGCCGACGGCGCGACCGCCTATCTGGAGAGCGCGCAGGCGTGCGGCCTGCACCTGCTTTCCACCGCCGAACGCGACCCGAAGACCACCACCTCGTACGGGCTGGGCCTGTTGGTGGCCGCCGCTGTGGAGAGCGGTGCCCGGACCGTGGTGATCGGGCTGGGCGGCTCCGGCACCAACGACGCCGGAGCCGGAATGCTCGCCGCGCTGGGCGTGACCCCGCTCGACACCGCCGGCGCCGCGCTGCCGTACGGCGGGGCCGCGCTGGCCGCGGTCGCCGCGGTGGACGGCGCACCCCGGCTGCGTGGTGCCCGGCTGGTCGCCGCCACCGACGTGGACAACCCGCTGCTCGGCCTGCACGGCGCGAGCAACGTGTTCGGCCCGCAGAAGGGCGCCGACCGGGCCGACGTGCTGCTGCTCGACGCCGCGCTGGAACGCTTCGCAGCGGTGCTGGAGCGGGACCTGCCCGGCTGCCCGGCGGGGCTCGGCGCGCTGCCCGGCGGCGGTGCGGCCGGCGGCCTCGGCGCGGCCATCCTCGCGCTCGGTGGCGGCTGCGAGTCGGGCATCGGCCTGGTCACCCGGGCCACCCGGCTGGACGCCGCACTGGACACCGCCGACCTGGTGATCACCGGTGAGGGGTCGTTCGACCACCAGTCGTTGCGCGGCAAGGTGGTCGCCGGGGTGGCCGGCGCCGCCCGCGACCGGGGGGTGCCCTGCGTGGTGGTGGCCGGCCAGGTCAGCACCGGCCGGCGGGAGGCCGCCTCGGCGGGGGTGACCGACGCGTACAGCCTGGTCGAGCACTTCGGCGGGGAGGAGGCCGGCGGGCTGGACGCCGCGTTGAGTCGGCCCGCGGAGGGTTTGCGCGAGCTGGGCGCCCGACTGGCCCGGCAGTGGAGCCGTTGAGCACGTCGACAGCCCGGCTGGTCCGTGCCGCGACCGGGCCGACCTGCGGCGGGGGTCACGGCACGCGGGTGAGCCCGGCCGGGGCGGCGTACGATCGGCGGAGGAACACAATCGGGAATCACTGGACGGCGCGCGGCGTTGGCCAGTGCGTCCGGACCCAAACCGCGCAGGGAGACTTCCACGTGACCACGCCAGCGCAGACCGAGTCGACCGAGGCCCAGGCCCCTACTTCCGTCGTCCTCACCGACGTCGCGGCGCAGAAGGTCAAGGCCCTGATCGAGCAGGAGGGCCGCGACGACCTGCGGCTCCGCGTCGCGGTGCAGCCGGGCGGCTGCTCCGGCCTGCGGTACCAGCTCTTCTTCGACGAGCGTTCGCTCGACGGTGACGTCGTCACCGACTTCGACGGTGTCGGGGTCGTCGTCGACCGGATGAGCGCCCCCTACCTGTCCGGTGCGACGATCGACTTCGCCGACCGGATCGACGCACAGGGCTTCACCATCGACAACCCCAACGCGGGCAACTCCTGCGCCTGCGGTGACTCGTTCAACTGAGTCGCGCCACACACCAGCACGAGGCGGGGCCGTCCTTCGGGGCGGCCCCGCCGTCGTGTCGAGGTGCCGGTGGGAGCGGTCCCGGGTCGCCGGTTACGGCCGGTTGCCGTTGTCCGACCGACCGGACACCATCGGGTTGCCGGGCCGGTAGGCTGACCGCGCCCTGCCTCCGACCCCGAGGGTTGACATGAAGATCGCCGTCACTGGCTCGATCGCCACCGATCACCTGATGAGTTTCCCCGGTCGCTTCGCCGACCAGCTCATCGCCGATCAGCTGCACAAGGTGTCCCTCTCCTTCCTGGTAGATGACCTGGTGCTCCGCCGCGGCGGCGTGGCGGCGAACATCTCCTTCGGCATGGGGCAGCTCGGGCTGCGCCCGGTGCTGCTCGGCGCGGTCGGGGCGGACTTCGCCGACTACCGCTCCTGGCTGGAGCGCCACGGCGTGGACTGCGACTCGGTGCACATCAGCGAGGTGGCGCACACGGCCCGGTTCGTCTGCACCACCGACACCGACATGTGCCAGATCGCCTCGTTCTACGCCGGCGCGATGAGCGAGGCGCGCAACATCGAGCTGGCCCCGGTCGCCGACCGGCTCGGCGGCCTGGACCTGGTGCTGGTCAGCGCCAACGACCCGGAGGCGATGCTGCGCCACTCGGCCGAGTGCCGCACCCGCGGGTACGCGTTCGCCGCCGACCCCTCCCAGCAGCTCGCGCGGATGCCGGGCGAGGACGTGGTGGCGCTGATCGAGGGCGCCGAGTTCCTGATGACCAATGACTACGAGAAGTCGTTGCTGCAGAGCAAGGCGCAGCTGAGCGATGACCAGCTGCTCGACCTGGTCAAGGTGCGGGTCACCACGCTGGGCAAGCACGGCGTGGAGATCGCCGGGCGGGGCATCGACCCGATCCACGTGCCGATCGCCCGGGAGATTCGCGCGGTCGACCCGACCGGCGTGGGTGACGGCTTCCGGGCCGGCTTCTTCACCGCGCTGTCCTGGGGCCTCGGTCTGGAGCGGGCCGCCCAGGTCGGCTCGCTGCTCGCCACGCTGGTCCTGGAAACCGTCGGGACCCAGGAGTACGACGTCCGCCACGACCTGTTCGTCAAGCGCCTCGCCGAGTCCTACGGAGACACCGCAGCAGACGAGATCCGCCCGCACCTCCTCCCGTCGTAGTCCCCCACCCCTCCTCGGCGATCTTGCACTTTGTGTCGCCGATCTGCGGCTTTTGCGCGCGTTTGTCGGGGCAGAAACCGCAAGATCGCCGGGGTGGGTGGGTGGGTGGGTGGGTGGGGTCAGTGCGAGCGGCGGACGTCGTAGGCGGGGCCTTCGGGGCCGTTGACGGAGCCGAGGAACTCGTGGCCGCGCATCCGGCACCAGGCGGGAATGTCGACCGCTGCCGCCGGGTCGTCGGCCAGCACCCGCACCACCGTGCCGACCGGCACCTGCGGCAACCGCCGGGCCGCCGCGATCACGGGCAGCGGGCAGCGCTGCCCCCGGCAGTCGATGACCTCGTCCGGCACTGTCACAGCCCCACCACCCCGGCCTCGGCGCGCAACTCGGCGACGATCCCGGGCAGTTCGGTGAGGAACCGCTCGACGTCCGCCTCGGTCGTCTCCCGATGCAGGCTGACCCGCACGTTGCCGTGCGAGAGCACCCCCATCGCCTCCAGCACGTGCGACGGGCGCAGCGTGGACGAGGTGCAGGACGAGCCGGAGGACACGGCGAAGCCCCGCCGGTCCAGTGCGTGCAGCAGCGCCTCGCCATCGACGTACAGGCACGAGAAGGTGACCAGGTGGGGAAGCCGGAGCACCGGGTCGCCGACCACCTCCACGTCGGGGACCTCCGCCGCGACCCGCACCCGGATCCGGTCCACCAGCGGGTCCAGCCGGGTCGCCTCGGCCGCCGCGTCGGCCGCCGCCGCCCGCAGGCTCGCCGCCGCCGCCACCACCGCGGGCAGGTTCACCACCCCGGGGGTACGCCCACCCTCCCGCTCGTCGGCCGGCCAGGGTGACTCCCAGCGGGTCCCCTTACGGACCGCCAGCACGCCCACCCCGGGTGGACCGCCCCACTTGTGGGCGCTCGCGGTGAGCACCGACCAGCCGGCCGGCAGGGGCACCCGCCCGACCGACTGTGCGGCGTCCACGTAGAGCGGCACGCCCACGTCGGCGCAGGTGGCCGCCGCCTCGGCGACCGGTTGCACGGTGCCCACCTCGTGACTGGCGGTGATCAGTGCGGCCAGCGCGACTCCGGGGGCCTGAACGGCGGCCGACCAGGCGGTCAGGTCCAGTCGGCCCAACCGGTCGACCGGCACCGCAGTGGCGGCTCCGCCCGCGGCGACGTGCCGCTCCGCGGCGTGCAGCACCGCCGAGTGCTCGATCGCCGAGTGCACCAGCGTCGACCCGACCCGGCGCCGCCCCGCCAGACCCCCGAGCACCGCCCCGTGGGCTGCGGTCGTACCGCTGGGGGTGAAGGACACCTCGTCGGCGCGGACGCCGAGCGTCAGCGCGGTGGCCTCGCGGGCGGCGTCGAGCAGTTGCCGTGCCCGGCGAGCCTGGGTGTAGAGCTTGCCCGGGTCGGCCCAGCCATCGTCGAACGCGGCCAGCAGCGCCTGCCGCGCGACCGGGTGCATCGGCGCGGCGGTCGCCGCGTCCAGGTAGACCGGGGATGCGCTCACGGTGCCCTACGTTATCGCGGAGGTATGGCCAGGTTCCCCCCAATGGGGGGTGGACAGCGACCCCACCACGGTCGAGTCCGTCATGGTCGAGTAATCTGCGACCGTCGGTGACGCCTTTGCCGCCGGTGCTGACGAAAGACGCACCGCGGCGCGCTAGGGAGGCAGGACCAGGTGGTCGCAAGGAGTTCGGAGGTACGGCCGTCGGCCGTACGGCACAGCGCTTCCCGAGGGGTCGGTGGACGCCGGGGGCGTGGTGCTGGTCGGTTGGCCGGGCTCGGTCTCGGTGGCGTGGCGCTGCTGGTCCTGCTCACAGGCTGTGACGTCGGTGCGGCGTTCGACGGCTTCGGCTGGCCGCAGGGCGGCATCTCGGCCGAGTCCCGGCGGATGTACGACCTGTGGATCGCCTCCTGTGTCGCCGCGCTCGCGGTCGGCATCTTGGTGTGGGGCCTGATCTTCTGGTGCGTGGTGCGCTACCGCAAGCGTGGCAACGCGCTGCCGGTGCAGACTCGCTACAACATGCCGATGGAGTTCCTCTACACCATCGCGCCGATCCTGATCGTCTCCGTGCTCTTCTACTACACGGCGGTCGTGCAGACCGACGTCGACAAGTTGTCCAAGAACCCGGACGTCACGGTCGAGGTCGTCGCCTTCAAGTGGAACTGGCAGTTCAACTACCGCGACGGCCAGGGCACGGAGGCCCGCACCACCGCGTCGACGCTGGGCACCAGCGAGGTCATCCCGGTGCTGGTGCTGCCGACCAACCGGTCCATCCGGTTCGAGGAGACCAGCCGCGACGTCATCCACTCGTTCTGGGTGCCGGAGCTGCTGTTCAAGCGGGACGTCATGCCGGGCAAGATCCGCAACGTGTTCGAGGTCTCCAGCCTGGACGTCGAGGGTGCCTTCGTCGGGCGCTGCGCCGAGCTGTGCGGCAGCTACCACGCGTTCATGAACTTTGAGCTGCGGGTGGTCTCGCCGGAGAAGTACGACAGGTTCCTGGCTGCCAAGCAGGGCGGCAAGTCCACCCAGGATGCGCTGGCCGAGATCGGTGAGCAGCCGTACGCGGAGAAAACGCAGCCGTTCGACACCCGGCGGACGCAGGACAACTTCAACCCGGACGAAGTTCCGGACCGCACGGGAAGCTGAGGCAGCCGCATGAAGACCGAGTGGCGTATCTTCCTGATCATCGCCGGGTTCCTTTTCGGTACCGCCATCCTCTACGGCGTCTGGACGAACGGTGAGTCGGGCGGCATCGAGTGGGTGGGTACCATCGCCCTGCTGCTGTCCTTCCTGCTCTGCTCGATGTGCGGTGGCTTCTTCTGGTTCGTCTCCCGCCGGATCGACCTGCGCCCGGAGGATCGTCCGGACGCCGAGATCGCCGACGGTGCCGGCGAGGTCGGTTTCTTCAGCCCGGGCAGCTACTGGCCGTTCGGCCTGGCGATGGCCGCCGCGATTGCCGCGGTCGGCCTGGCGTTATGGCAGTACTGGCTGATCGGCGCCGGCCTGTTGGCGGTCATCTTCGCGGCCTGCGGGCTGCTGTTCGAGTACTACTCGGGCACCCGGCGTACCGCCGAGCACTGATCCGCCCGGTCGCCTCACGATCGACTCGTACGCCTCGAAGGCCCGCACCCCCCACCGGGGGAGCGGGCCTTCGTCGTGTGCGGGGGCCGACCAGGCCCGACATCATTGATGTCGGGGCATCCCGTCCTCCGGACACCGCAGATTCAAGAATTCCGAGTTGACCAGCCCGGCGCCCGCGTGCGACCCGCGCCGACGTCAGGCGCGGGTGGGTCAGGCGGTGGTGGCGGTCTTGATCCAGCGGTCGAGGGTCCCGGCGGCCGCGCCGGAGTCGATCGACTCGGCCGCACGCTCCAGGCCGGCGCGTAGCGCCTCGGTCAGGTCGCCGTCGAGCGGGCCCTGCGTGGCCAGCGCCGCCGCAGCGTTGACCAGCACCGCGTCGCGGACCGGGCCCTTCTCGCCAGCCAGCAGGCGACGGGCCACCCCCGCGTTGTACGCGGCGTCAGCGCCCCGCAGGTCCGCGAGGGTGGCCCGGGGTACTCCCAGGTCCATCGCGTCCAGCACGGTCTCGCGTACGGTGCCGCCCTGGGCCACCCAGATCCGGGTCGGTGCGGCCGTGGTGAACTCGTCCAGCCCGTCCTCGCCGCGCATCACCAGGACGGAGTCACCGCGGGCGGCGAACACACCAGCCATCACCGGGGCCATCCGCGGGTCGAAGCAGCCGACGGCGCCGGCACGGGGCCGGGCCGGGTTGGTCAGCGGACCGAGGAAGTTGAAGACGGTGGGCACGCCCAACTCCCGGCGGACCGGCCCGGTGTGCCGCATCCCCGGGTGGAACCGGGCCGCGAAGCAGAACCCGATGCCCGCCTCGGTGACGCAGCGGACGATCGCGTCCGGATCGAGGTCGAGCGGGACGCCGAGAAACTCCAACAGGTCGGCCGTGCCGCAGGAGGACGATGCCGCCCGGTTGCCGTGCTTGACGACGCGGACGCCGGCACCCGCCACCACCAGGGCGGCCATGGTGGAGATGTTGACCGTGTGGGCGAGGTCACCGCCGGTGCCCACCACGTCCAGTGCGGTGGACCGCAGCTCGTCGGGGAGGTCGACCGGGACGGCCCGGCTCAACATCGTCTCCACCAGCCCAGCCAGCTCGGCCGATGTCTCACCCTTGGCCCGCAGCGCCACCGCGAAGCCCGCGACCTGCGCGGCGCCCGCCGAGCCGGCCATGATCTCGCCCATCGCCCAGGCGGTGTCGGCGGTAGACAGCTCCTCGCCGCGCAGCAGCGAGTTGAGCAGGTGCGGCCAGGTCCGATCGCCCATGGCGGGCCTCCCGAGCGTGCGAAGTGCGGGTGGGCTGGAACCGGCGCCGAGGAGATCCGGCGCCGTGCTGGTGCCGGAGAGCGTGGGGACGTCAGGCGGGTGCGTGCGTCCGCAGCAGCTCGGCGACCGTGCCTCCGGTGGTCACCGGGTCGAGCGGGTGCACCAGCGTCGCGTCGACCTCGGCGTACGCGGCGAGCCATCGGTCGGCGGCGCGGGCGATCACCAGGCAGGTCGGGGGAGCGTCGTCCCGGTCGTCCTTGATCTGCCGGGCGATGCCGATGCCGCCGCCCGGGCTCGCCTCACCGTCGAGCAGCAGCAGGTCGATCTCGTAGTCGTCGACCAGGCGGATGGTCTCCGCGTAGGTCGACGCGTCGACGAACTCGATCTGCAGCCCGGGCGCGGGCCGGGTGCCGACGGCCATCCGCATCCGATCACGGACCTGCGGGTCGTCACTGTAGAGCAGAACGGTGCAAAGACGATCACTCATGCCGGCACTCCGCTTCGCTCCGTGCCGTCATGAGGCACCATCGCACTGAGCTTGATGATTCGTTCGCTGCGCTCGCTCATGCCGGCACTCCGTTTCCACCTCGTAGCTGATCGCCGATCGTACCGGTCGGCGTGACGTAGCTGACATCCCGCCCGTCGCCGCCCGTCGGGCGTACCGTCCGTGCAGCTCAGGCGCCTGCGGCGTTGGCGGCGCGCTCGCGGGCCTCCTGGCGATCCAGCTCGCGGTCGACCCGGCGGGCCTCCCGTTCGGACTGCTTGACCCACTGGACCACCAGGACCGCGAGCATGGTCACACTGACGAACTCACCGCCGGCCCAGAGGATGCCGCCGGCGACCACCTGGTCCGCCCAGGGGTCGGACCAACCGAGGTTGAGCGACGGGTACCAGTCGCCGCCGAAGAGCGTGCTGCTCTGCATGATGGTGAGGCCGAGCACGGTGTGGAACGGCACGGAGAGCAGCATCAGCAGCGCACGCGCCGGGTACGGCCAGCGGCCGGGCAGCGGGTCCAGGCCGAGCAGCGGCCAGAAGAACACGCAGCCGGTCATGATGAAGTGCGCGTGCACCAGCTCGTGTGCCCAGACGTGCTCGAGGGTGAAGCGGTACAGGTCGCTGAAGTACAGGACGAACGGGTTGACCACGAAGATGGCGAACGCCACCAGCGGGAAGCTGTAGACCCGGGCGACGCGGCTGTGCACGATCGCCAGCAGGCGCTTGCGCGGCCCGACCGGCAGGGTCCGCAGGGCCAGGGTCATCGGCGCGCCCAGCGCCAGGAAGATCGGCGCCACCATGGACAGCACCATGTGCTGGATCATGTGCACGGACAGCAGCGCCGTGTCGTACGCGTGCAGCCCGCTGACCGTGACCAGCGCGATGCCGCCCAGCCCGGGGCCGAGGAAGAACACGGTACGGGCGATCGGCCACCGGTCTCCCCGCACACGCAGACGGTGCACCCCGTAGAGGTACAGGCCGGCGGCGAGCACCAGGCCGAGGGCCAGCCAGCTGTCCAGCCGGGTCTCGGTCAGCACCGCGCCGACGGTGAACGGCGGAGGGGCCGAGGTGGCGGCGAAGATCGGATCGACGTGCAGCACCTTTCCAGGCTAGGCCAGGCGAACCGGACCCTGACGCTCGGGCCACGGAAGGCGCAGGTTTGCCACCCCGCTGATCGCCGGCCCCGGTCAGGGGCAATAATGACGGCGTGACTGCGGCCCCAGCCATTGACAAGAGCCGGATCCACTCTCTGACCCGACCGAACATGGTCAGCGTCGGGACGATCGTGTGGCTCTCCAGCGAACTCATGTTCTTCGCGGCGTTGTTCGCGATGTACTTCTCTATCCGCGCGGCTGCGCCGGAGCAGTGGGAGAAGCACACCGAGATACTTAACATCCCGTACGCGACCACCTTCACGGTGATCCTGGTGCTGTCCTCGGTGACCTGCCAGCTTGGCGTCTTCGCGGCGGAGAAGGGTGACGTGCACGCGTTGCGGCGCTGGTTCACCATCACCTTCGTGATGGGCCTGATCTTCGTGCTCGGGCAGCTGAACGAGTACCGCACGCTGGTGGTACACGAGGGCGTCAAGATCAACGGAGACGGTTACGGGTCGGTGTTCTACCTGACCACCGGCTTCCACGGCCTGCACGTGACCGGCGGCCTGATCGCCTTCATCATCTTCATGGTCCGTACGACCATGGGCCGGTTCACTCCGGCGCAGGCGACCTCGGCGATCGTCGTGTCGTACTACTGGCACTTCGTCGACGTGGTGTGGATCGGGCTGTACGCCATGATCTACTGGCTCCAGTGATCTTGCGCGTCACATTCCGCGCTGCTGCTCCGTCCCCTGAGACAGGTCCAACCGGTTAAGGACACCGCTCATGACTTCTGACAACGACCGCCGACGCGGTCTGTTCGCGCGGCTGCGCGAGCGGCCCGCCGCGCGCAGCAGGGGCCGCCGCCGGCTGGGCGCCGCGGTCCGGCTGATCGCCGCGCTGATGCTCGCCGGCGGCGCCTACACCGTCTTCGCCCCGGGTGCCCAGGCACAGGACAACCCGCAGCTCACCGGCGCCGCCGCCGAGGGCAAGGCGCTGTTCGACGTGAGCTGCGTGACCTGTCACGGCCGGAACGCCCAGGGTGTCGAAGGCCGCGGGCCGAGCCTGATCGGCGTCGGCGCGGCCTCGGTCGAGTTCCAGGTCAGCTCCGGGCGGATGCCGCTGGCCCGCCAGGAGGCCCAGGCGCACCGCAAGCCCACGGTCTTCACCGACGAGCAGACCCGTCAGCTCGCCCAGTACATCCAGGAGCTTGGCGGCGGCCCGGTCGTGCCCGACGGCGACGAGCTCCGCGGGGACGGCAACGTCGCGGCCGGCGGTGAGCTGTTCCGGATCAACTGCTCGCAGTGCCACGCGTTCGGTGGTAGCGGCGGTGCGCTCTCCTCGGGCAAGTACGCCCCGAGCCTGCACCCCTCGACCGACCGTCAGATCTACGCGGCGATGCTGAGCGGCCCGCAGAACATGCCGGTGTTCGGCGACAACCAGCTTCGGCCGGAGCAGAAGGCCGACATCATCGCCTACATCCAGGAGACGCTGAAGTACGACCAGGACCCGGGTGGGTTCAGCCTCGGGCGGTACGGCCCGTCCACCGAGGGCCTGGTGATCTTCCTGGTTGGCATCGTGGCGCTCGTCTTCGCCAGCCTGTGGATTGCGGGCAAGTCGTGACCGAGCGGATCATCCGATTCAGTGCTGTGGTGCCGCTCGGCGCCACCCGTAGCGAGGTGACGGCATGAGCACCCACACCGAGCACCAGACCCCGCAGGGTCGGGAGCCGCTCGACGTGAACGACCCCAAGCTGACCCGGTTCGACATCGTTCGTGAGGGCGCGCGTCGGGACGACATCGAGATCGTCCACTACGAGCCGCAGGTGCTACCCGGCACCAAGGCAGAGCGTCGGCTGACCCGGGTGGTCGCCGGGTTGTTCCTGATCACCGGGCTGGCCGCGACCGCCTTCCTGGCCATCTACATCTGGTGGCCATGGCAGTACGAGCCGGGCCGTGGCGGCGACAAGTTCTACACCCCGCTGCTCGGGCTCACCCTCGGCGTGGCGCTGCTCGCCGTCGGCTTCGGCATCCTGACCTGGGGCAAGAAGTTGCTGCCCAAGGAGGTCTCGATCCAGGACCGGCACGAGGGCGAGGTCGACTCCGAAGGCCGCACCATCACCGGCCAGACCATGCTCTACATGGCGGACGAGCTGGGTGTGAAGCGTCGCCCGCTGCTGGGCATCTCGCTGCTGGCCGGTCTCGCGCCGGTCGGCGCGGTCATCGCGGCGCCGCTTGTCGGCGGCATGATCTCACAGCCGCACAAGAACAACCAGATGTTCACCACCGGGTTCGCCACGGCCGAGGGTGGCCCGCGGATCCGCCTGATCCGCGAGGACGGCCGACCGATCCGCCCCGCCGACATCAGCGCCGGTGGGCAGCTGACCGTCTTCCCCGGCATCGAGCACGGTGTGAGCAACAAGCACGCCGATTCGCCGACGCTGCTGATCCACCTCCGGGACTCCGACGCGCAGGAGTCGCGTCGGGCCAACGAGCGGGTCGGCCACGGTGACTTCATGTGGGGCAACTACGCGGCGTTCTCCAAGATCTGCACGCACGCAGGTTGCCCGGCCAGCCTGTACGAGCAGCAGACCAACCGGCTGCTCTGCCCGTGTCACCAGTCCCAGTTCCTGATCACCGACAACGCCCGGCCCATCTTCGGCCCCGCCAGCCGGCGGTTGCCGCAGCTGCCGATCGAGGTGGACTCCGAGGGCTTCTTCGTGGCGAAGTCCGACTACACCGAGACCGTCGGGCCTGATTTCTGGGAGCGGCCATGAAGCGTCGAAAGTTTGACCTTGCGGCGACGCCGGGCAAGGCCGCGGTGGGAGTGGACGACCGCTTCCAGGTGGCCACCCCGCTGCGCAAGCTGCTGAACAAGGTCTTCCCGGATCACTGGTCCTTCCTGCTCGGCGAGATCGCGCTGTTCTCGTTCGTCGTGCTGCTGCTGACCGGTGTGTTCCTGACCCTCTTCTACGAGCCGGCGATGACCGAGGTGGTCTACAACGGCAGCTACGCGCCGTTGCAGGGCACGCCGATGTCCGCCGCGTACGCCTCCAGCCTGAACATCACGTTCGATGTCCGCGGCGGTCTGGTGATGCGACAGATGCATCACTGGTCGGCGCTGCTGTTCATGGCCGCGATCGTCGTGCACATGCTGCGGGTCTTCTTCACCGGTGCCTTCCGCAAGCCGCGCGAGACCAACTGGATCGTCGGCTCGCTGCTGTTCTGGGTCGGCTTCCTGGCCGGCTTCACCGGCTACTCGCTGCCGGACGACGGGCTGTCCGGCACCGGTCTGCGGATCGCCTCGGCGATCATGCTGTCCATCCCGGTGATCGGTTCCTGGGTTACCTCGTCCGTCTTCGGTGGCGAGTTCCCGGGCACGATCATCATCAGCCGGTTCTTCATCGCCCACGTGCTGCTGGTCCCGGGTCTGCTGGTCGCGCTGATCAGCGTCCACCTGGGGCTGGTCTTCAAGCAGAAGCACACCCAGTGGCCCGGCCCCGGCCGGACCAACGGCAACGTGGTCGGCGAGCGGATGTTCCCGCGGTACGCGTTGAAGCAGGGCGGCTTCTTCATGGTCGTCTTCGGCGTCATCGCGCTGATGGGCGGTCTGTTCCAGATCAACCCGATCTGGCTGTTCGGCCCGTACGAGGCGTGGGTGGTCTCGGCCGCCAGCCAGCCCGACTGGTATGTCATGTTCCTCGACGGGTCGACCCGACTCATGCCGGCCTGGGAGATCAACATCCCGCTCGGTGACGGGTACGTCATTCCGCCGCTGTTCTGGCCGACGGTCGTGCTGCCCGGCATCCTCGTGGGCCTGTCGACGATGTATCCGTTCCTGGAAGCCCGGCACCTCAAGGACCGCAAGAGCCACAACCTGCTCCAGCGGCCCCGCGACGTCCCGGCCCGGACCGGGGTCGGCGCGATGGCCGTCGCGTTCTTCATCGTGCTGACGCTCACCGGCGCCAACGACGTGATCGCCGACAAGTTCCAGATCAGCCTGAACGCGATGACCTGGGCTGGCCGGATCGGTCTGCTGTTGCTCCCGCCGCTCGCGTACTACTTCACGTACCGGCTCTGCCTTGGTCTGCAGCAGCACGACCGGGAGGTGCTCGCGCACGGCGTGGAGACCGGCATCATCCGGCGCATGCCGGACGGCCGGTTCGTCGAGGTGCACCAGCCGCTCAGCGCGTCGAGCGAGCACGGGGACGGTCACGGCGAGCTGGAGTACGTTGGCTGGGTCGTGCCGAAGAAGATGAACCGGCTGGGGGCCCTCGGCCCGGCCATCCGGGGCTTCTTCTACCCGATCGAGAAGCCGGTCGAGGCGCCGGTCTCGCCGGGTCACCCGCCGGTCGAGGCCCGGCCCGAGCGCGAGGAGATCGGCAGCGGCGAGAGCCGCCGCTGACCGCCCAAACGCACTGTTACGTGGCGCCCGCCGGATTCCGGCGGGCGCCACGTCGTATCCGTACCCGCCGCCCCATCCCAGCAGGAGTCGGACGGTCACGGCGGGACCTGTCGACCCCGCCCGACGGGCGATCGCAGGAATAACCCCGGTGAGTCGGGTATCCGTGCGGTCCAACGTCTCAAGGGGGGGAAGCATGTTGGGTATCAAACGCCTCGGCCTGTTGGCCGCGCTGGTACTGGTCGGTGTCGCGCCGGCTGCGGCCGCGCAGGCCGCGGCACAGCCGTCGACGCAGGACACCCAGTACCTGCAGGCGCTACACCAGGTCAACCTGTTCGAGATCACCGCTGGTGAGCTGGCCCAGCAGAAGGGTCAGGACCAGGGGGTCAAGGACCTGGGGGCGATGTTCAAGACCGACCACACCCAGCTGGACCAGACGGTGCAGCAGACCGCGTCGCAGCTCGGGGTGGAACTGCCGAACGAGCCCAGCGCCGATCAGCAGGCGGTCATCAACAAGCTGAACAACGCCAGCGGTGCGGAATTCGACCGGCTCTGGGTGACCAGTGAGCTGGCTGGCCACGTCCAGGCCATCCAGGCCACCCAGACGGAGATCTCGCAGGGCTCCGAGCAGTCGGTGGTCCAGTTGGCCCAGACCGCTCTGCCGACGCTGCAGGCGCACTACGACGAGCTGGTGCGGCTCGCCAACCAGTTGGGCATCCCGGTTCCGCAGACCAGCGCCAGCGGTACGCCCAGCCCGGGTGGCACCGGCACTGAGTCGCCGGCTCCGGGCGGCACCAGCACCGAGTCGCCGGCTCCGGGTGGCACCAGCACCGAGTCGCCGGCTCCGGGCGGCGGCACCACCGAGACGCCGGCTCCCAGCGAGAGCTGACGTAGCGACGACAGCAGACGGCCGGTCCACCCGCGCGGTGGACCGGCCGCCGTGCGTGCGGGTCAGTCGGCGCTGGCCAGGCCGATCGCGAACGCCTCCTCCAGGTCGTGCTGGGAGTACGCCCGGAACGCGATGTGTGAGTCGGTGTTCAGCACGCCCGGCACCTTGGAGATGCTGCCCGCGATGACCTCGGCGATCTGGTCGAACTCGCGGACCCGGACGATGGCGATGAGGTCGACGTGCCCGGCCACCGAGTAGACCTCGCTGACGCCGGGAAGGTTGGCCAGGGTCTCCGCCACCTCGGGAATCGCGTCGGTGGCGCAGTCGATCAGCACGATCGCGGTGATCACGGGGCATTTCTCCGTTCGTCGGCGTCGTCGCCCATGCTAGATGTTTCCGCCCGGGCGTGGAGTCGGGAGCCGTCGAGGCTCAGCCGTGCGCGACGGCCGGTACGGTGCAGCCGTCCCCGGCTCGGATCGCGTCGCGCAGCCGCTCGCCCGCGCGCACCGTCGCGCCCGGCCACACCACCGTGCGGCACACGTCACCGTTGACCCGCGCGCCCGCGCCGACCACCGACTCCACGCAGCGACCGGTCACCGTGGCGGACGGGTCCACGATGGCTCCGCCGGCTGCGGCGTGCAGGTTGGCCGCCAGATAGTCGGCGGGGGTGCCGGTGTCGTAGAAGGTGCCCGCGTAGGGCACCACCTCCAGGTCACCGGCCGCCTCGGCCGGGCGCCACAGGGCGCGGACCAGGTTGGAGGAGACCACCGGCAGGTCGCGGACCAGCCGCCAGGGCAGCAGCGAGAAGCCGGTGAAGTTGTGCCCACTGAAGGTGCCCGGTGCGGTCGGGTCGGCGGCGGGCTGGCCGAGCAGGCGTACGGTGTGCCCGTCCCACCCGTCGAGCAGGGCGGCCACGTCCGGCCCCGGCGGAGCCGCCGGGTCGGCGAGGTACGCGTCCGCGTTGCCGACCAGCACCGGCCGCCCGTCGATCCAGTCCCGCAGATTGGCCACGCCGCCCGCGGTGCCCAGCGGATCGCCCGGCTCGACGGACAGGTGCGCGCGGTCGCCGACGTGCGCGACCACCTGGTCGCCGAGGTAGCAGGCGTTCACCGCGACCCGGGCGGGACCGGTCAGGCCGAGCCCGGCCAGCCGGGTCAACGCCCGGTCCAGCAGCGGCACGTTGCCCACCGGGCAGAGCGCCTTGGGCAGCCGTTCGGTGAGCGGGCGCAGTCGGGTGCCCTCGCCCGCGGCGAGCACCACCGCGCACAGCTCCCCAGGCACATCAGCCGCGCCGGTCATGGCAGGTTGTCGGGGACCGGTGGAGGGAACTGCCCGGCCAGCGGCCCGATGTCGTAGTAGGCGAGCAGCCGGGCGGTCGGCCAGGTCAGCTTGGGCAGGTCGTCCAGCGGGTGCCACGCGGCCTCGAAGACCTCCGCGCCGTCGACCGCAAGTTCGGTGCTGGACGCCGGCACGTCCGTCTCGAAGACCATGTCCACCCAGCCCTTGGCGTGCACGATCGCGTTCGGCACCGCCGGACGCAGCCGCGACGGGGGGAGCCGGATGCCGGATTCCTCGAACAGCTCGCGGGCCGCGCCCACCACCGGGGGCTCGCCGCGATCCAACAGACCGGCGGGGAGTGACCAGCCCTTGCCGGGTGGCTGGCGCAGCATCAGCAACCGACCCGCGCCCGTCGCCTCGGCGTCGCGGACCAGGGTGACCGCGCCGACGATGTACTTGGGCACGGCCATCCGGACCAGGCGCCGACGCGCCGGCAGAGGCAGTCGGTAGAAAGCCTGGTAGAAGATGGCCCGACCGGTGGCGCGGGAGCGGGGGATCATGACTCCAGGCTAGTGGTCACAAAAGTCCTTCGGACGCGCTGGGGCCCGCCCGGTCACTGCCGGTGGTCGACCAGGTCGATGAGCTGGCGTACCACGGTGTCCGGTTCGATGACCCGGTCGAAGACCGCGACCAGCAGGGTCTCCAGGTCGGGGTAGCCCAGCTCCTCGGAGAGGCGCAGCAGCGGCAGGTCGCTGGCGAGACCCCGGTTGTGCTGACGCAGGGCGAGCCCGATGGTGGCCCGACCGAGGCGGACCTTGTCGCTGATCGTGATGCCCGGCTCGGTGTGCTCGGCGAACCACCGGTTGATCTGCATCTGCGCGTGCGGCGACTTGACGAAGCTCAGCCACTCCCGGCGGGGGCCACGCGGCGCGACACCGGCCTCGAAGCCGTTGTCGCCGTCGTTCTCGGTGAAGATCTCCACCACGTCGCCCTCGTCCAGCTCTGAGCTCAGCGGGGCCAGTCGACCGTTGATCCGCGCGGCGAGGCAGCGGTCGCCCCGTTCGTTGCCCAGCTCGTACGCGAGGTCGACCGGCGTGGCGCCGGCCGGCAGCACGACCTGCCGCCCTTCGGCGAAGACCTGGATCTGGCCCTCGGCGAGGTCGCAGCGCAGCGATTCGAGGAACTGCGCCGGGTCGGCGGCGTCCGGCTCCCAGTCGAGCACCCGGCGCAGCCAGTCCAACTGCTCGGCGCGGGCCGTGGCGCTGCTGCTCCCCGAGCGGGGAAAGCGGAAGTCGGCGGCGATGCCGTACTCGGCTGAGCGGTGCATCTCCTCGTTGCGGATCAGCACCTCCACGGTGCGGTCCTGTGGGCCGCAGACGCTGGTGTGCAGAGAGCGGTAGAGGTTGTTCTTCGGTGAGGCGATGAAGTCCTTGAAACGGCCGGGCACCGGTCGCCAGGTGCCGTGGATCGCGCCCAGCGCGGCGTAACAGTCGGTGGCCGGGCCGTCGACGACCACCACGATGCGGGGCAGGTCGTACGGGGCGGTGTGGTCGCCGGCGATGGTGTCTTTCCAGATCGAGTAGAGGTGCCGGGGGCGAGGGCTCACCTCGGCGTCGACCCGGCTGCGGCGCAGCGCCACCCGGGCCCGGGTGACCACCGAGTCGAGGTACGCGTCCCACCCCGGCCGGTCGTGCACGTGTCGGGCCAGCCGGGCGTGCTCGTCGGGCTCCAGGTGCAACAGCACCACGTCGTCCAGTTCGCGTTTGAGGGTCTGGATGCCCAACCGGTCACAGAGCGGGACCAGGACCTCCTGGGTCTTGCGGGCGATCCGTTCCCGCGACGACGCGGAGCGCACCCCCAGGGTGCGCATGTTGTGCAGCCGGTCGGCCAGCTTGATGATCAGCACCCGGACGTCCTTGGCGGCCGCGACGATCATCTTGCGGATCGTCTCCGCCTCGGCGGCCTTGCCGTAGAACGCCTTGTCGAACTTTGTCACGCCGTCGACCAGGTGGGCCACCTCGCCGCCGAAATCCTCGGAGAGCGCCTGGAGGGTGTAGCGGGTGTCCTCCACGGTGTCGTGCAGCAGCGCCGCGACCAGGGTGGTGGTGTCCATCCCCAGCTCGGCGCAGATCTGCGCCACCGCGAGGGGGTGGGTGATGTACGGTTCCCCGCTCTTGCGGAACTGCCCCCGGTGCATGTTTTCCGCAATCGTGTACGCCCGGCGCAGCACCGCGGGGTCGGTGCCGGCGTGGATGCCCCGGTGGGTGCGAACCAACTGGGTGACCGGGTCGGAGTCGGTGGTCGGCCAGCTGAGCAACGACCGCAGCCGGCGGGCGAGCGGCAGCTCACCCGGCTGCGTCGGCAGGGCGCCCCCCAGGGCGGCGCCGTGTCCGGCGTCGACGTCCACGAGGGACACCTCCTCACCCCGGCTCCGCGTCGCCAACGGCCGGCGGCACGGAGCAGGCCCACGAATCGGGCAGGACTGCACTTCTCTAACAGACTAAGCGAGTCGACGTAGTCCGATCGGTCAGTTGGTCATGAGCGTTCGGTCGAGAGTTGGTGGGACGCCCCGCTCTCGGCCTTCGCCAGCAGGTCACGGAACCGCGCCGCGCCACCCACGGGGGAGGACCAACCGGAGGACATCTCGACCAGTCGGGTCTCCGGTCGTTCCAACCAGGACAGGATCCGCTCGGACTCCTCGGCGGTGGCCGCCGGCACCGGGCCGTGCCCGCCCGACACCGTCTCGGCGGTGGCTCGGATGGCGGTCAGCGTGGGCCGCGGGTGGACGCCCGGCGGGGACACCCCCGCGCCGGCCAGCCGACCGTGCCGCACCAGCGCCAACTCCCAGCCACCCCGGGCGGCCGGCCGAGCCGCGGCCAGCTCGACGATCCCGGTCAGCGCGGCCAGCCGCTGCATCCGGACGGTGGCCCGCAGCACCGCGGCCAGCCGGGACCGCACCACCGCCGCGTCCTCGTAGCGCTGGTCACGGGACAGCACGTCGATCCGGGCGAGCAGCGCGTCCACCACCGGCTGCGGGTCGCTGGCCGTCGCGGTGCGGAAGGGCGCGGCCGCGCTGTCGTCGTACTCCTGGGGGGTGATCTTGTGCTCGCAGGGTGCCGGGCAACGACCCAGCTCGGCCAGCGCGCAGGCCGGCGTGACGGTGCGCAGCGAGAGCCGGTGCGTGCACTGGCGCAGCGGCACGGCGTCGTGGAAGCCGGCGGCGGCCAGCTCCGCGGCCCGCCGGGAGGTGAACGGCCCGAGGTACGCGGTGTCGGTGGGGGAGAGGTCGCGGACGATCGAGAGCCGAGGATACGGACCGTCGGTCAGCTTCAGCCAGACCATCCGCTCCGGGTACTTCGACCGCCGGTTGTACGGCGGGGCGTGTGCGGCGATCAACCGCAGCTCGCGGACCTCCGCCTCCAACGAGTGCGCGCACTCCACCGCCTCGACCCGTTCGGCCACGGCCAGCATCTCGGAGATCCGGGCGCGCTTCTCCCCGGCGGTGAAGTAGCTGCGTACCCGGGTGGCGATGTCGACGGAGGTGCCCACGTAGAGCGGCCGGTCGTCGGCGGCCCGGAAGATGTAGACCCCGGGGACCTTGGGCAGCCCCTCGGCCAGGTGCCGTTTGCGGCGTTGGGTCGGGGTGACCGCCCGGGCGAACTCGATGGCGTCGCCGACCGTGTCCACCCGGTGCCCGCCGAGCCGACCGATCAGCCCGTGCAACACGTCGACGGTGGCCTTCGCGTCGTCCAACGCGCGGTGGGTGGGCTGGGTGACGGTGC
The DNA here is from genome assembly GCF_045209745.1 of Micromonospora sp. NBC_01638. Classification (NCBI taxonomy): domain Bacteria; kingdom Bacillati; phylum Actinomycetota; class Actinomycetes; order Micromonosporales; family Micromonosporaceae; genus Micromonospora; species Micromonospora sp. NBC_01638. The sequence goes on along the minus strand of NZ_CP109273.1, from coordinate 553,615 downwards.
GGAAGTAGGCGGCCAGGGTGCCGAGCTTGCGGTTGGGCACCTCGTCGCGGGTCAGCACCCGACGGGCGAGCGCCGCCGTGTCCAGCACCCGAGGGTTGGGCCAGCGGTAGCCGTGCTTCGCGCAGGCGGCCTTGAGGAAGCCCACGTCGTACGGGGCGTTGTGGGCCACCAGCACCGCGTCGGCGATGAACTCCAGGAAGCTCGGCAGCACCTGCTCGATCGGCGGCGCCGGCACCAGCATCGCCTGGGTGATCCCGGTCAGGACGGTGATGAACGGCGGGATCGGCTGCCCCGGGTTGACCAGGGTGGCCAGCACGCCCAACTGCTCGCCGCCGCGCACCTTGACCGCGCCGATCTCGGTGATGCCGCCGCCGTCCGGCGCGCCGCCGGTGGTCTCCAGGTCGACCACCACGAAGGTGGTCGCGTAGAGCGGAAGTGCCGGGTCCACCCCGCCCACCGCCGGGTCGAGACCGGCCAGCGATTCCTGGACGTACTCCGCCTGTGCCATCGGCGGCACGCTAACGCCCCGGTCCGACACTCTTGTCGCAGCCGTCCCACCAGTCACCTCGGGGGCTAGGATGAGAGATCGGCTCACTCACCGGGCGGTGGGCCCGGTCGCGGTGGGAGACTTGCCACATGCCCCTCACCGAGCCGTACGACGACCACCTCCCGCAGGAGGATGCGGTCGCGCTCGACGGTGCCCTGGGCAACCCGGACGATAACGTAGTCAGCGAGACATCAGGCCCATCCGAGTCGACCGCAGTGGGCGACGGCCCCGCTGTCGAGCCGGAGCCGACCCTGCCCGAGCCGGTCCGGCAGCGGATCGTGACGCTGACCGCCATGGTGCTGCCCACCCTGCCCGCCGACGAGGTGCCGGTGCCGTTGCGTCGGGTGGCCAAGTTCGCTCCCAACCGGCGGGCCCGGCTCGGCGCGCCAGCCATCGCCGCCCAGCTCACCGCCGACCCGCTGTTCCGGCAGCGGGTCACCGCCCGCGTCCTGGCCGACGCCGGTGACCTCGGGGCCGCCGTCGTCGAGGGCACCGCGCCCGCCGCCGCCGACCCGGTCGAGGTCGCCGCGCTGGCCTACCTGGCCCGGCCGCGCGGCTGGCGGGAGCTGATCGACGCGAGCGGTGCCGCCGTGCGCGCCGAGGCGGACAGCGCGGTCGTCGCCGAGCTGGTCCGTGAGGCCGAGCAGCGGGCCACCCGCGCCGAGCACGACCGGGCGGTGGCCCGGGTCGAGGCGGAGAAGCTCCGCGACGAGCTGGCCCGCGTCCGTGAGGAGCTGGGCCAGCTCCGCGAGGAGTCCCGCCAGGTGACTCGTACCCTGCGGGAGACTCAGGCCCGCGAGCGCAAGGCCACCGAGCTGCTGGCCACCGAGCGCGGCCGGGCCGCCCGTGCCAGCGCCGACGTGGACGCCGAACTGCGCCGCGCCCGCGCCCGGCTGGCCGAGGCCGAGTCGGCGGCCGGGGTGGCTCGCGCCAGTGCCAAGGAGGCGCGCTCCGTCGACGACGCCCGGCTCTGGCTGCTGCTGGAGACCATCGGCCAGGCCGCCGTCGGGCTCCGCCGGGAGCTGGCGCTCGACCCGGTCGACAAACTCCCCGCCGACTTCGTCGCCGACGCGTTCGCCGAGCAGCAGGGCACCGCCCCGGCCGGCCCGGCCGCGCGTGCCCGGGACACCGACGACCCGGCCCGGCTCGACCAGCTGCTCGCCCTGCCCAGGGCGCATCTGGTGGTGGACGGCTACAACGTCACCAAGCGCGGCTTCGGCGAAATGTCCCTGGAGCAGCAGCGCAAACGCCTGATCACGGGGTTGGGCGGGATCGCCGCGCAGACCGGCGACGAGGTCACCGTGGTCTTCGACGGCGCCGAGCGGATGCACGGGCTGCCGCCCGCGCCGCGCGGCGTTCGGGTGCTCTTCTCCCGCAAGGGCGAGACCGCCGACGAGCTGATCCGGCGGCTGGTCCGCGCCGAGCCGTCGGGGCGGCCGGTGGTCGTGGTCTCGTCGGACCGCGAGGTCGCCGACGGCGTACGCCGGCACGGGGCTTACCCGCTGGGAGCCGACTCGCTGCTGCGGCGACTCGCCCGCTCCTGAGGTCCGCTCCGACCGGTCCGGTCGCCCGGTGGGAGGTCTCGGCCCGCGGCATCGTCCAGCGCTCAGGTTCGGCACGAGTTCCACGAGGTCGGGGTCTCCGACCGCGCGGGACGGCCCGATGTCATCGACTGGAGTCGACCTCGCCCCACACCGGTCGGGGGCGGTTTCTGTCGTGCCCTCGGGCTAACGTCTCCGCTGTCGCCGACGGGAGGGGGTCGCCATGACTCAGGACAACGCCACGGTATTTGTCGACAGAGACCTGCGGGGTGCCCGGTTCAACAGGTCGATCCTGGCCGGCGCGGTGATGCGGGGCGTCGATGTGAATGGCCTAGACATCGACGCGCCGTGGCTGTCCGACGGCACGCTCGTGGTCAACGGCGTCGATGTCGTGCCGCTGGTCGAAGCCGAGCTCAACCGACAGTTCCCCGGCCGTGAGCTCCGAACGGCCAAGGACCCGGACGACCTGCGCGTGGCGTGGGCGGCGGTCGAGGGAGCCTGGGCGTCGGCAGTTGACCGGGCCCGGTCCATGCCCGAGGGCACGGTCGACGTTTCGATCGACGGGGAGTGGTCGTTCGCGCAGACGCTGCGCCATCTGGTGTTCGCCACCGACGCATGGCTGGGCAAAGCGGTCCTGCGCCTGCCGCAGCCGTTCCACCCGCTCGGTCAGTCGCACGTCGAGTACGAGACCGACGGCTTCGACATGTCGGTCTTCGCCACCGAGCGGCCGACCTTCGAGACGGTTCTCCAGGTGCGGGCCGAGCGGCAGGCCATGGTGCGCGATTTCCTGGCCACCGTCACGCCGGAGCTGCTCGTCGAGTCTCGGCCGAGCGCCTGGTGGCCCGAGTACATCGTGTCCGTCCTGCACTGCCTCCACGTGATCATCGGCGAGGAGTGGCAGCATCTCCGCTTCGCCCTACGCGACCTCGACGCGCAGGGCTGAGACCTCGCCCGAACGGCCGCTCGGGCCACTGCTGGATGCCGCTCGTCGCTCGATCGACACGAGTTCCTTGATGTCGGGTCTTCGGCCGGGTGGGATGGCCCGATTTCGCTGATCTGGAGTGGATCTAGCCCTGAACCGTGCGATCGGACGGGGTTCCTGTCGTACCCGGTGGTTAGCGTCGATGTGACCGACGGTGCTCGGCCGGCGACGACAGGGTGTCGACCGGGCACCGCGAGCCGATCAGGAGGCGTGATGCGCATCGACTGCGACGGGTGCGCGAAACGGGCCGACGGCTGCTCCGGCTGCCCGCTGGCCGCCCTGTTCGACGAGACGTCCCCGGCGGCCGGGCTGGTCGCCGCCGAGGTGGAGGCCATCGAGGTGCTCGCCCGGGCCGGCTTCGACGTGGAAGTGCTGGCCGCGCCCGCGCGCCCGCAGGCGGCTCGCAGCCGTGGCACCCGCCGCGTGGCCTGAGCCCGACACCGCGCCCGGAAGTGGGCTTCTCGCGGGCCATAGGATGAGCGGTCACGGCGGGAGGAGCGGCGCGATGAGCGGGGCACGACGGGCGGTGACGCGGTGACCCCGCGCGGCTGGGCGCTGCTCGCCCTGGCCGGGCTGACCATCGCGCTGATCGTGCTGGCCGCGCTGCTCATCCCGTGGCACCGGCCACCGGCGCCCCGGGCCGACCAACTCGCCGCGCTGGGTGACCTGCCGGCCGAGCAGGTGGCCAAGGGGCGGGAGTTCCGGGCCGCGCTGCGCCCCGGCCGGTATACCGCGCTCGCCGTGGGGCTGCTGATCGCCCTCGCGCTCGGGCTGACCCCGCTGGGCAGCCGCCTGGTCGAGCTGGTGGGCCGGCCCTTCGGCGGGCACTGGGCCGCGCAGGCGGTGCTCGGTGGGCTGGCCGTGCTGCTCGTCGCCGACCTGCTCACCCTGCCGTTCTCGGCCTGGCGGCAGAGCGTGCTCACCCGCTACGGGCTGAGCACCAACGGCTGGAGTGGCTGGGCGGTCGACCTGCTCAAGTCGTACGCGGTCAGCGCGGTGGTCGGCGCGGTGGCGCTGTTCGGCTTCTACGCGGTCATCCGCCTCGCGCCACGCTGGTGGTGGGCTTTCGGCGCGGCCGGTGCGGCCGTGCTGGTGGTGCTGCTGTCGTTCGTGCTGCCGGTGCTGGTGGAGCCGGTGTTCAACCGGTTCACCCCGCTGGAGCAGGGCCCGCTGCGCACCGAGCTGATGAGCATTGCCGCCCGCGACGGAGTGCCGGTGCGCGACGTGCTGGTCGCCGACGCCTCCCGCCGCACCAGGGCGGTCAACGCGTACGTCTCCGGTCTCGGGCCGACCCGGCGGGTGGTGGTCTACGACACGCTGCTGCGCGAGGCGACCCCGGCCGAGGTGACCGCCGTGGTGGCGCACGAGTTGGGGCACGCGAAGGACTCCGACGTCACGGTCGGCACGCTGACCGGGGCGCTGGGTGCCGCCGCCGCCGTGGTGGCGCTCTATCTGCTCGGCTCGTGGGGGCCGCTGCTGCGGTTGGCCGGCGTCGACTCGGTTGCCGAAGCGCGCGCGCTTCCGTTGCTGCTCGCCCTGGTCACGGTGGCCGGGCTGATCGCCACGCCGGTGCAGGCCCTGATGTCCCGACGGGTGGAGGCGCGCGCCGACGCGCACGCGCTCGCGCTTACCCGTGACCCGGTGGCCTTCGAGTCGATGCAACGCCGGCTCGGCTCGGTCAACCTCGGTGACCCCGACCCGCCGCGCTGGGAATACCTCTACTCGGCCTCGCATCCATCCACGGTGGAGCGGATGGCCGCTGCCCGCGCGTACGCCCGGGAGGCCGGCCGATGAGCCGCACGCTGCTGATCACCAACGATTTTCCGCCCCGCCCGGGCGGGATCCAGTCCTTCGTGCACAACCTCGCGGTGCGTCAACCGGCCGGTTCGGTGCTCGTGTACGCGTCGAGCTGGCGCGGGGCGGCGAAGTTCGACGCCGACCAGCCGTTCGAGGTGATCCGGGAGCGCACCCGGGTGCTGTTGCCCACCCCGTTGATCGCCCGCCGGGCGGCGCGGCTGGCCCGTGCGTACGACTGCGACACGGTGTGGTTCGGCGCGGCGGCCCCGCTCGGGCTGCTCGCCGCTGGCCTGCGACGTCGGGCCGGCGTACGCCGGGTGGTGGCGCAGACCCACGGCCACGAGGTCGGTTGGGCGGCGCTGCCGGCCGCCCGGCCGGCGCTGCGGCGCATCGGTCGGGGCGTGGACGTCACCACCTATCTCGGCGAATACACCCGTAGCCGGTTGGCCCGCGTACTGGACGGGGTGACCGAGCTGCGTCGGCTCGCGCCCGGGGTCGACGTGGACACCTACCACCCGACCGTGGACGGTGAACAGGTCCGGGCCCGGCTCGGGTTGACCGACCGGCCGGTGGTGGTCTGCGTGTCCCGGCTGGTGCCGCGCAAGGGTCAGGACATGCTGATCCGGGCACTGCCGGAGATCCGCCGTCGGGTGCCCGACGCGGCGCTGCTGATCGTCGGCGGCGGGCCGTACCGGGCGACCCTGGAAAAGCTGGCCCGGCAGACCGGTGTGGAACGGGACGTGGTGTTCACCGGCTCGGTGCCGTCGGCCGAGCTGCCGGCGCACTACGCGGCCGGCGACGTCTACGCGATGCCGTGCCGCACCCGCAACCGTGGCCTCGACGTGGAGGGGCTGGGCATCGTCTACCTGGAGGCCTCGGCGACCGGCCTGCCGGTGGTGGCCGGTGATTCCGGGGGCGCACCGGACGCGGTCCGCGAGGGGGAGACCGGCTACGTCGTCAGCGGCCGGGACGTCGCCCAGCTCGCCGACCGGGTCGCCCGGCTGCTCGCCGACCGGGACCTGGCTCGCCAGTTGGGCGCTGCGGGCCGGGCGTGGGTGGAGCGGGAGTGGCGCTGGGAGGCGCAGGCGGAACGGATGGCCGCGCTGCTCGCCGGCTGATCGCCGCCCGCGCTCAGCGGGGGCTCGCCCGGGGCGGCGCGTAGTGCGGCACGTACTCCTGGCCGGTGAGCTTCTGGATCGCCGCCATCACCTCGTCGGTGACCGTGCGGATGTCGCGTGGCCCGTTGATCCGCTCGGCGACCGGGATCGGCGGGCCGAACCGCAGGGTGACCGGGTGTCGGCGGGGCAGCCGCGCGTCGACCGGCAGCACCTCGGCGGTGCCGAGCACGCCGACCGGGATGATCGGCACCCCCGCGTCGCGGGCCAGTCGGGTCATTCCGACACGGCCCCGGTAGAGCCGCCCGTCCGGGGAGCGGGTGCCCTCCGGGTAGACGGCGACGAGGCCGCCGGCGCGCAGCACCGGGACGGCGGCGTCGAGGGCGCGCAGGGCGGCCCGGCCGTCGGCGCGGTCGACCCGGATGGCACCCATGCCGGCGACGATCCGCCGGTTGAGCCAGCCCACGGGACCGCGACCGGTGAAGTATTCGGCCTTGGCCCAGAAGGTGACGTGTCGGGGCGTCGCGCTGACCAGGAACAACTCGTCGGCGACGGACAGGTGATTGCCGGCGAGGATCGCGCCGCCGTGCTGGGGCAGATGCTCCAGCCCTTCCACGCGGGGCTGCCAGCCCAACCGCAGTGTGGCGCCGACGGTCAGTTTGGTGAGGTCGTACAGCAGGGGCACGTGTTCTCCGGGGATCGGGGTTCAGTCGAACGTCGGGCCGAGATGGGCGTCGAGCGCGGCGCGCAACAGGGCGTCGTCGTCGCTGGCGCCGGTGGCCAGCGGCAGGCTGCCCCAGGCCCAGAGCTGGGCGATGCCGTGCAGGTTGGCCCAGAGCGCGCCGGCGAGCACCGGTGCGGGCGCGTCGGTCGGCCGGCGTACCTGGGCCACCAGGTCGGCCAGGACGGCGAACAGCGGCAGGCTCGTCTCGCGCAGCCGCAGCCGGCCGCTGTCGAGCAGGTCGTGGCGGAACATCAGCTCGAACATGCCGCGGTGGGTCGCCGCGAAGTCCAGGTACGTCCGGGCCAGCGCGGCCAGTCTGGTACGCGGGTCGGGGCCGGCGTCGCGCATCGTCTCCTCGATGCGGGCGGTGAGGTCGGCGAAGCCCTCCCGGGCGATGGCGGAGAGCAGGTCGACGTGGTTGGGGAAGTAGCGGCGCGGTGCGCCGTGCGAGACCCCGGCGCGACGGGCGATCTCCCGCAGCGACACCGCGGACTGGCCCTCGCGCAGCACGAGGTCCACCCCGGTCGCCACCAGCCGTGCCCGCAGGCCCGTCTCATCGGCGCTCATAGACAGTGTCTACCATCTGGTCGTAGACGATGTCTACCTCGGTGGGTCTGACTCAGCGGATGCGGGCCAGGATCCGGTCGGCGGGGGCTGGCCGCCCGAAGTGCCAGCCCTGGGCCGCGTCGCAGCCGATCGCCCGCAACCGCTCGGCCTGCCCGGCGGTCTCCACCCCCTCGGCGGTGACCGTCAGGTCCAGCGCGTGCGCCAGCGAAACCAGCGAGGCGAGGATCCGCTCGTCGGTGCGGCCGACCGTAGGCGACCGCAGGCCGGCCACGAACTCCCCGGCCACCTTCAGCTCGGTCACCGGCAGGTCCCGTAGGTACGCCAGGTTGCTGTAGCCGGTGCCGAAGTCGTCGATGGCGATCCGCACCCCGAGGTCGGCCAGCACCCGCAGGGCGCGTACCGGCTCCTCGGCGGTGCTCATCATCGTGCTCTCGGTGATCTCCAGTTGGAGTCGCTCCGGCGGCAGGCCGGTCTGCCGCAACAGCGCGCGGACCTCCTGCACCAGCCCGGGACGGTGCACCTGTCGCACCGCCAGGTTGACGCTGACGAACGGCGCGGCGACATTACCGGCCGACCAGGCCTCGGCCTCGCGGCACGCCTCGGCCAGCACCCACCCGCCCAACTGGACGATCAGGCCGGTCTCCTCGGCCAACCCGATGAAGCTGTCCGGCCGCAGCACACCCAGCTCCGGGTGGCGCCAGCGGACCAGCGCCTCGACGCCGACCATGCTGCCGTCGCGGAGCGAGGTCAGCGGCTGGTAGTCGAGGTAGAACTCGCCCCGTTCCAACGCGGCCGGGATCGCCGCGGAGAGCGCGTACCGGGCCAGCTCCCGTTGGTTGCGCTCGGCGTCGTAGAGCGCCCAGCGCGCCCCGCCAGCGGACTTGGCCCAGTGCAGGGTGCTGTCGGCGGCGCGCATCAGGTCAGTGGGGTTGGCGCCGGCCACCTGGCGCTCGACGATGCCGATGCTCGCCGAAATCTGCAGCTCGTGCCCGTCGACCAGGGCCGGTGTCCGGATCGCGGCCAGCGCGGTCTCGGCCACCGCCACCATGTCGTCGGTGCCACCGCTGCATTGCACCAGGATGACGAACTCGTCCCCGCCGAGCCGGGCCACCAGGTGCTCGCCCATGGCCTGGCTGAGCCGTTCGGCCACCGTGACCAGCAGCCGGTCACCCACCTGGTGCCCCAGGGTGTCGTTGACGACCTTGAAGCGGTCCAGGTCCAGGAAGCACACCCCGACCCGCTGCGCGCCCTGGCCGGGCTCGTTGAGCGCCACGGTGAGCCGCTCGGTGAACAGCGTCCGGTTGGGCAGGCCGGTGAGCGGGTCGTGGGTGGCCTGATGCCGGAACCGGGCCTCGCTGGCTCGCAGCGCCCGCTCGGCCTGCGTGCGGGCCCTCATCGCGGCCCGGCGGATCGACTCCTGCTCGTCGAGCGTCCGGTCGCGCAGCGCGCGGGCGTAGCCCGTGGCGACGGCCGCCAGCAGCCGGGCCATCCGGTCCTCGACGTCCTCGGCCACCAACCCCAGGTCGCGCACCAACCGGAGTTGGATGACCTCGACGGTACGACCCAGCCCCTCCGCGGAGGCGATGTGCGCGGCGACCAACTCGGCACCGACCCGATGACCGGCACGCAGGTCGAACGGCTCCGTGAGCAACGCGCCGGCCAGTTGCCCGGTGAGCCGGTCCAGCAGGGTCTCCAGCTGGGCCTGGGTCATCGGCAGGTAGCTGGTCCCGGAGACCGCCTTTGCCCAGGCTCGGGCGAACGTGCCCGGGTAGGAGGTCGCCCCGGGTGGCTCAGCCACCGAGTCGCCCGACGCCGCCCATGAAGACCGCGCGCTCGGCGTCCTCCGCGCTCTCCGGAGTGTCCGGTCGCCACTGGGGCACCCAGACCACGCCGGGGTCGAGCAGCTCGAACCCGTCGAAGAGCGCGGTCAGCTCGGCCCGGCTGCGCACCGACAGTGGGTTGTCGGTACGCCGGTAGACCCGCTCCGCCTCGGCGCGTTCGTCGTCGCTGCGCCCGTCGTCGCTGGCCTGCGACAGCACCAGGTAGCTGCCGGGGGCCAACGCGTCCCGGAGCGTCCGCAGCAGCTGGGCTGGTCGGTCGTCGTCGGAAACGAAGTGCAGGACGGCCACGACCATCACAGCGACCGGTTGGCTCAGGTCGAGCAGCTTGCGGACGTCCGGGTGGGCCAGGATCGCCTCCGGGTGCCGCAGGTCCTCCTGCACCACCACCGCCCGTTCGTTGCCGGTGAGGATCTCGCGGCTGTGCGCCACCGCCACCGGATCGACGTCCACATAGACCACTCGCGACTGCGGGTCGAGCCGTTGGGCGATCTCGTGCACGTTGCCGACGGTCGGGATGCCCGAACCGATGTCCAGGAACTGCCGGATCCCGGCCTCGGCGAGGTGGTGCACGGCCCGGCGCAGGAACGCCCGGTTGGCCTGGGCCATCAGCGGCGCCTCGGGCACCGCCGCGACCATCGTCTGCGCCGCGGCCCGGTCGGCGGCGAAGTTGTGCGAGCCGCCAAGGTAGTAGTCGTACATCCGCGCGACGCTCGGGCGCTCGATGTCGATGGTGTCGGGTGCCCAGTCCGGCCGCTGCATGCGTCAACCCCTCGAGTCCGCGACGCGGGCACCGTCGCCCGCGCGGGTATTGTGCACCCGCCACGCACGCCAGACCATAGCGCGCCAGAGGTTACCCGCCGACGTCGGTCGATGCGCGACGGTCCGCGCCGGGGAGAAGCTGGCGCGGACCGTCGGTCGCAACGTCCCGCTCGACGAGCGGGGGCAGGTCAGAACTTCGGGGCGTCCGGTGCCTCAAGGAGGCCGAGCCGCAGCGCGGTCATCAGCGCCTGCGCCCGGTTGGCAGCCCCGAGCTTCTCGTAGAGCTTGGAGATGTGCGTTTTGGCCGTCGACTCGCTGACGAACAACTGCTTGGCGATGCCCGCCACGCTCATCCCGTCGGCGAGCAGTCGCAGCACCTGCCCCTCCCGGGGCGACAACTGCGGGCCGGACGGGGCGAGCCGGCGCTTCATCGCCTCGGCCAGGTCGGCGGCGGTGAACGCGCTGGGCGAGGAGGCGGCGTGCCGTGCGGCGGCCACGACCTCGTCGGCCGGGGCGGTCTTCGGCACGAAGGCACTCGCGCCAGCCTCCAGAGCGCCGAAAAGCTGGTCGTCGCCGGCGTACATGGTCAGCACCACGATGCCCATCGACGCGCTGGACTTGCGCAGCGCGCGGGTGGCCTCCAGGCCGCTGCCGTCGGGCAGCCGCAGATCCATGATCACCACGTCCGGCTGCAGAGCACCGGCCTGGCGTACGCCCTCCGCCGCGGTGGCGGCCTCACCGACGACCTCGAACTGACGGTCGCGCTCGAAGGCGTGCCGCAGGCCCTTGCGAATCAGGTCATGATCGTCGACAAGGAGGACCTTGGTGCGGGTGGCCGGTATCGGACTTGTGGTCATCCTCGGGTTACTCCCCTTCTGGTGCTGCGCTACCGCGCATGTTGTCTCGCCGGGACGAGGTGCCAAGAACCACCGCCACGGTCGTGCCGCTGGGTTGTCGCGGCCTGATCTCCAACCGGCCCCGGATACGTTCCGCCCTCTCGGCCATGATCGCAAGACCGTACCGCCCGTCGGGGCGCTGGTCAGCCATCCCCTGACCGTCATCCGACACTTCTATTTGCGCGTACGGGGGGTCGACCTCACACGTGACCCACAAATTCGAGGCGCCGGCGTGCTTGCGCGCGTTGGTCACCGCCTCCTGCGCGATGCGCAGCAACTCGGCCTCGGTGGCCGCCGGCAGCCGGGCGGTGGACTCGTCCAGCGAGAGATGCACGCGCAGCCCGCCGGACGCGCCCACGGTGCGCGCGTACTCGGCGATCGCCGCGGCCAGCCCGCCCTGGCGGTCCACCTCGCTGCGCAGCTCGAAGAGGCTCAGCCGCAGCTCCTGGATCACCCGGGTCACCTCACCGCGCAGCGTCCGCAGAGCCTCGGCGGTCTCGTCGGCGTCGTCGAAGACGGTGGCCAGGGCGTTGTCGATGCCGTAGCCGACCATCACCAGCTCCTGCGCCACCCCGTCGTGGATCTCCCGGGCCAGCCGCTGCCGCTCCTCGTTGGTGGCCAGCGAGCGCACCTCGTCGAAGAGCAGCGCCGCCTCCAGCCGCAGCGCGGCCGGGCGGGTCAGGGCGGTCACCCGGGACACCACCGGCGGCGGGTACGCGTGCGCGACGTCCGCCTCCAGCACCACCAGCCCCACGGTGCGCACCCCGGCGACCAGCGGGACGATCAGCGCGGACACGTCGGCGCCGTGGTGCGAGCGGGACTGCGAACGCGCGGCGGTCTGTGCCTGTTGGCTGGCCCAGGCGTCGGCGATCGCCGAGTCCGCGTCCAGCGTCGTCTCCCAGTCCACCCGGTCGACGCCGGCCTGGGCGAGCACCACGAGCCGGCCGCCGCCGCTGGCCGACAGCACCGCGCCCCGGTCCGCCCGGGCCACCGTGCGCAGCTCCTCCAGCAGGTGCTCGGAGATGCCACCCGGGTCCAGCGTGGCCCCGGGCAGCTGCCGGGCCACCGTCCGCAACTGGGTCAGCAGTCGGGTGGCCTCGGCGTACGGCTGGGGTTTGCCTTCACCGCGGACCGCCATCACCCGGTGCAGGGTGCCGGCGGCGTAGAGCCCCAGCGCCGCGAGGATCAGCCACTGCGCGCAGACCGCGAGGTAACCCGGCTGGCCGAGCTGGAGCCCGCCGCCGACCTCGGTCAGCGCACCGCTGACCAGCAGGGTCGCGGCGGTGACCGCGAGCAGAGCGCTGCCCTCACGGAAGCGGCGGCGCAGCGCGGTGACGGTCACCGGGACCGCCAGGTAGGGCAGCATCGCCGAGGCGCCGAGCCCGTCGACCGTGCCGCCGATCGACGCGACCGCGGCCACGTGGCTCGCGGCCAGGCCGAGCACGACCACCTCGGCCACCCGGCTCAGCGGCGCGATCAGCTGCTGCTGCGGGGCCAGCAGGGACGGGAGCCCGGCCACCGCCAGCAGCGCGATCCACCACAGCTGGGCGACGTCGCGGGTGACGAACAGGGTCAGGACGGCGACCAGCGCCAGCATCACCAGGCGGGCGGCCGCGGCGAGGGGATGCGGGTGCGGTGCGGTGGCTGTGGATGCGGGCACGTGACGGATGGTAGTCAGCCTCGGTAGATATCGGCGATCTCCGCCGCGTACGTCTTCTGGACAACCTGGCGCTTGACTTTGAGGGACGGGGTCAGCTCGCCGGTCGCCTCGGTGAAGTCGCGGGGCAGGATCCGGAACACCTTGATCGCCTCGGCCTTGGAGACGGCCCGGTTCGCGGTGTCGATCGCGGCCTGGATCTCCTTCCGCAGGCCCTCGTCATGGCGTAGTTGCTCGACGGAGGTGTCGGCGGGCATCCCGGCGCCTTCCAGCCAGGTCGGCAGCGCCTCCTCGTCGAGGGTGACCAGCGCCGCGATGAACGGCTTCTGGTCACCGACCACGACGCACTGGCTGATCAGTGGGTGCGCCCGGACCAGGTCTTCCAGCACCGCCGGGGCGACGTTCTTGCCGCTGGCGGTGACGATCAGCTCCTTCTTGCGGCCGGTGATGCTCAGGTAGCCGTCGGAGTCGAGCTGGCCCAGGTCGCCGGTACGGAACCAGCCGTCGGTGCTGATCACCTCGGCGGTCGCCGTCTCGTTGCGCCAGTAGCCCTGGAAGATCAGCTCGCCGGAGATCAGGATCTCGCCGTCGTCCTCGATCCGGACGGTCACACCGGGCAGCGGGCGCCCGACGGTGCCGATCCGGGTGCCGGTGGGCAGGTTCGCCGCGGCGGCGGGTGAGGTCTCGGTCAGGCCGTAGCCCTCCAGGATCGGCACGCCGACGCCCCGGAAGAAGTGACCGAGTCGGGCGCCGAGCGGCGCGCCGCCGGAGATGGCGTCCCGGCACCGCCCGCCGAGCGCGGCGCGCAGCTTCCGGTAGACCAGCCGGTCGAAGACCGCGTGCTGGGCGCGCAGCGCCAGGCCGGGTCCGCCCGGGGTCTCCAGAGCCTCGCTGTACGCGATGGCGACCTGCTCGGCGCGGGCGAAGATGCCACCCTTGCCGGACCCTTCGGCCTTCTGCTTGGCCGCGTTGTAGACCTTCTCGAACACCCGGGGTACGGAGAGCACGAAGGTCGGCCGGAACTCCTGCAGCTCGGCGACCAGGTTCTTGGGGTCGGCGCAGTGCGCCATGGTGGCCCGCGCCTGCACGACGCCGATCTGGATCAGCCGGGCGAAGGCGTGCGCCAGCGGGAGGAAGAGCAGGGTGGTCGCGCCGGCGTTGAACAGGTTCGGCAGCACCGGCACCGCGTTGGCGATGTTGGCGTACATGTTGCGGTGGGTGAGCATGCAACCCTTGGGTCGGCCGGTGGTGCCGCTGGTGTAGATGATCGTGGCCAGGTCGCCGGCACGGAGGGCCTTGCGTCGCTGTTCGACCTCGGCCAGCTCGACCGTGGCACCGGTCGTGACCAGTTCGTCGACCGCGCCGTGGTCGATCTGCCAGACGTGGTTCAGCTCGGGCAGGCGGTGCCGGACGCCGGCGACCAGGGCGGCGTGCGCCTCGGTCTCCACCACGATGGCGACCGCGTTGGAGTCCTCGAGGATCCAGGCGGCCTGCTCGGCGCTGGACGTCTCGTAGATCGGCACGGTGACCGCGCCGACGGCCCAGATGGCGTAGTCCAGCAGCGTCCACTCGTAGCGGGTACGGCTCATCAGCCCGACCCGGACACCCGGCTCGATGCCGGCGGCGATCAGCCCGCGGGCCACCGCGGCCACCTCGTCCCGGAACTGCAGGCAGGTGACCTCGCTCCAGACGGTGGTGGTGCCAGCGGTGCCCGGGGTGGGGCGGGCGAACTGGACGGTATCGGGCGCGATCTCGGCGTTGTCCCAGACCGGATCGGTGAGGTTGGCCGTGTCGCCAACGGTGACGATCGGCGGAACGGAAAACTCGCGCACCTGCACTCCTTCGTGCTCGCACTGGCCGGGCCGGCCGCCACCGTGGGCGGCGGCTGTGTCGAAACCTACCCGGCGGGCGGTCAGGGTGGGACAGCCAGGAGGCGGGTAGCCTCCCCCCATGGCGGACTCCTCCACCCAGTCGATCATCATTGGCGCCGCACCGGATCGGGTGACGGCGGTGATCTGCGACTTCGCGCGCTACCCGGAGTGGACCGACGCGGTGCGCCGCGCCGAGGTCGTCGAGGAGTACGAGGACGGCTACGCCAGCCAGGTGCACTTCACCATCGACGCCGGGGTGATGGCCGACGACTACGTGCTCGCCTACGAGTACGCCGAGGACCTGTCCCGCATCGAGTGGCACCTGGTCGCCCCCTCGAAGATGCAGAAGACCCAGCGCGGTTCGTACGACCTGGTGGGTAACCCGGATGGCAGCACCACGGTGACCTACACGCTCGAGGTCGACCTGTCGGTGGGAATGCTCGGAATGTTTCGGCGCAAGGCCGAGAAGATGATCATGGACACCGCGTTGAAGCAGCTCAAGCGCCGGGTAGAAGCAACCGGTGCGGCGCAGTGACGTGTCCGGTGGCACGGTAGAGGAGCCGACGGTGGGCGGAACGGATCCGGGTTCGGCCCGGGAAGAGGCGGAGCGGTTGGTCGCCACCCTGCTCGCGGGGGCGCGACTGGCCTCCGGAGGCTCGGCGGGCGGTGCGTTGGGCTCGCTGGGCGGGGTGCTGGCCGGTGTCCTCGGTCACAGTGCCGGCCCGGACGGGCGCCCCGGCACCGGTGGTGCTTTCGCCACCGGTTCGGCCGAATGCTGCGTCTGCCCGGTCTGTCGGGGCATCGCCGCGTTGCGGGACCCAAGTCCGGAATTCGCCGAACGCCTCGCGACCGGCGCCGGTGACCTCGCGGCGGGCGTCGCCAGCCTGCTCCGGGCGTTCTCCCCGGCGGAGCCGCCCGCGACGAGCCCATTCGAGCCGGCATCCGAACCGAACGCCCCGCCACCGCCCGCACCTGCCGCGAGCACCGGCGATGTGCCTCCGGAGTCAGCTCGGAACAATCAGTCCACCGCAGCCGGCGACGATCACGTGTGGCGCGATGCCACCCGTAGCGGGCATGATTCTCAGCCGGCACCGGAGCGGGATATCTGGTCGGTCGCCACCCGGACGGCGGACCCACTCGCCCCGGCCGCCGCACCACCCGTCGACGAGGCCGGGTCGGCGACCGCACCGGCACCGACCACCCGCCCCGTGGTGCCCGCATCGCGGGTGTCCGACGACACCGGCGCGGAAGCGTCGGGCGACGGCGCCTGAGCGCGGGACATCCCGACCCGGACCGGCACATTGCCGGGACGCGGGCCGGACAGCAGAGGGGAGCGGCAGCGGTGACGCTGACCATCGGAGTCGACGTCGGTGGCACGAAGGTGGCCGGCGGTGTCGTGGACGACACCGGCACGGTCCTCGTGCAGACCCGACGGAACACTCCCGCCGATGATGTCGGCAAGACCCGCGACGTCATCATCGAGGTGGTCGGCGAGCTGGCCGCCGGGCGGACGATCGAGGCCGTCGGCATCGGCGCGGCCGGTTGGATCGACGCCAGCCGCTCGACCGTGCTCTTCGCCCCCAACCTGGCCTGGCGGGATGAGCCGCTGCGCGAGTACGTCAGCACGGCGGTCGGCCTTCCCGTGATCGTGGAGAACGACGCGAACGTGGCCGCCTGGGCCGAGTTCCGCTACGGCGCGGCCCGCGCCGCCGACGACTCCATGATCATGTTCACCATCGGCACCGGCGTGGGCGGCGGCATCGTCCTCGGCGGCGAGCTGATGCGGGGCGCGCACGGCATCGCCGCGGAGCTGGGCCACATGCTGGCCGTGCCGGACGGGCACCAGTGCGGTTGCGGCCGGCTGGGCTGCATCGAGCAGTACGCCAGCGGCAGCGCCCTCGTGCGCTTCGCCCGAGCCGGCGCCCGGCAGGAGCCCAACCGGGCCACCGCGCTGCTGGACCTCGCTGGCGGTGAGGCCGAGGCGATCACCGGCCCGATGGTGACCGCCGCCGCGCAGGGTGGTGACCCGATCTCCGCCGAGGCGTTCGCGCAGATCGGCCGATGGCTCGGCACCAGCCTCGCCGACATGTCGCAGATCCTCGACCCGCAGACCCTGGTGGTCGGCGGCGGTGTGATCGACGCCGGTGACCTGCTGCTCGGCCCGACCCGCCGCTCCTACCTCGACGCGCTCGCCCAGCGCGGTCGCCTGCCGGTGGCCGAGGTGCTCCCGGCCGAGTTGGGCAACAGCGCCGGGGTGATCGGCGCCGCCGATCTGGCCCGCCGGATCTGAGGCGGTCCGGGATGGGCCAGGGTGCCGGCGTGCCGCTGCGCGTGGTGTCGTACAACATCCACAGCCAGCGTGACGACACCGCCGCGCTGGCGGCGGTGGTCCGGGCCGCGACGCCGGACGTGGTGATCGTGCAGGAAGGTCCGCGCCGGTTCCGGTGGCGGCAGAAGTCCGCCACGTTGGCCGAGTCGTTCGGCCTGGTGGTGGCCGCCGGCGGGCTGCCCGCGCTGGGCAACCTGCTGCTGACCAGCCTGCGGGTCCAGGTGCGGGACACCCGATGCCAGCGCTTCCCGCTGAACCCCGGCCGGCATCTGCGCGGCGCCGCGTACGCCGACTGCCGGGTCGGCGACGCTCGGTTCACCCTCGCCGGCTCGCACCTGTCCACCGACCCGACCGAGCGCCCGGCGCAGGCGGCCGAGTTCAAGCGTGGGCTGGACGCGGCGACCAGCCCGGTGCTGGCCGGGGCGGACCTCAACGAGGGTCCGGACGGGCCCGCGTGGGCGACCGTGTCGCGCGGGTTGACCGACGCCGCGGTGGCGGCCGACCGGGCGGACCGGCTCACCTACTCCTGCATCGACCCACGCCGACGCATCGACGCGCTCTTCGTCGACCCGCGGATCACCGTGGTCGACTACGACGTGGTGGACACTCCGCAGACCCGCCGCGCCAGCGACCACTTCCCGGTCCTGGTCGACCTGCTGCTGCCCAGCACCGACTGACCCCCAACCTCGGTTCGACCGTCGATTCGTCCGCGTCAGGGCTGGACATCCGGCTCCGTTGTGGAGAGGATTTCGCGGCGACCGGCACGCGTGCCGTACAAAAGGAGATGTCCCGGTGTCCACCTCCACCGACCACGGCCGGCCCGACCCGGAGGCGACCCCGTCCGCGCAGAGCGGCGACGGCCGCCCGGTCTCCGACCGGGGCGACACGGTCTGCGTCATCGGGGCCGGGGCCAGCGGCCTGACGGCCATCAAGAATCTGCGCGAGCACGGGTTCGGCGTCGACTGCTACGAGCGGGAGACGGGCGTCGGCGGCGCCTGGAACTGGCGGCACGACCGCAGCCCGGTGTACGCCAGCACCCACCTGCTGTCGTCGAAGCCGTTCACCCAGTTCCCCGACTTCCCGATGCCGGACTCCTGGCCGGACTACCCGCACCACAGCCAGCTGCTGTCGTACTTCGAGCGGTACGCCGACCACTTCGACCTGCGCTCGCACATCTGGTTCGGCACCGAGGTGATCAGGGTTGAGCCCGCCGAGGGGGAGCGGTGGGACGTGACCACCCGCTCCACCGGCGGATACGGCCCGGAGCGCACCTCCCGGTACGCCGCCGTGGTGATCGCCAACGGCCACAACTGGTCACCGAAGCTGCCCCGCTACGAGGGGCTGGAGCAGTTCCGCGGCGAGATCATGCACGCCTCGTCCTACAAGGACCCCGCGCAACTGCGCGGCAAGCGGGTGCTGGTGGTCGGTGCCGGCAACACCGGCTGCGACATCGCCGTCGAGGCCGCCCAGCAGGCGTCGCGTTGCTGGCACTCCACCCGGCGCGGCTACTGGTACGCGCCCAAGTACGTGCTCGGCCGCCCCGCCGACCAGGTGAACGACACCCTGCTGGCGCTGCGGGTGCCACTGCGTCTGCGGCAGTGGCTCTACCACTGGACGATGCGGTTGACCGTCGGCGACCTGACCCGCTTCGGCCTGCCCAAGCCGGACCACCGGGTCTATGAGACGCACCCGATCGCGAACAGCCAGCTCGTCTACTACGTGGGTCACGGTGGGATCGGCCCGGTGCCCGACATCGCCCGGTTCCACCCGTACGCGGTGGAGCTGGCCGACGGTCGTGAGATCGACCCCGAGGTGGTCATCTTCGCCACCGGCTATCTGCCGCGCTTCGAGTTCCTCGACGCGTCGGTGTTCGGTGACAGCGCAGGGGCTGGCCGGCCCACGCTGTGGCTCAACGCGTTCACCCCGGGGCATCCGACGCTGGCGGTCGTCGGCCTGGTGCAGCCGGATTCCGGCTTGTTCACCCTGTCGCACTGGCAGACGGTGCTCTTCGCCCGACTGCTGCGGGCCCGCCGGGACCGACCGGAGCGGGCCGCGGCGTTCGCGCAGCGGGTGCGCGAACGGGCCGGGGAGCGTTACTCCGGGCAGGTCAAGGACAGCAGCCGGCACTGGTTCGAGGTCGGTCACGCCGACTACCTGCGCGCCGTCGAGCGCGCACTGGGCGACCTGGAGGGCAAGTGAGCTGCTGCCGGCCCCACCGTCGCGAACGAGAGGCTGAACAGTGACTGAGCTGCGGATCATGCGGGGCCGGGAGTGGTCCCGCCCGGTCCGGCCGGCCCGTCGGGAGGTGCTCAGCGCCACTCCCGAGCTGGAGGAGGGGCGTCCGCCGCTGCTCTTCGTCCCCGGGTTCGGGCACGGCGCGTGG
Source organism: Micromonospora sp. NBC_01638 (assembly GCF_045209745.1). Taxonomy (NCBI): domain Bacteria; kingdom Bacillati; phylum Actinomycetota; class Actinomycetes; order Micromonosporales; family Micromonosporaceae; genus Micromonospora; species Micromonospora sp. NBC_01638. The sequence continues at coordinate 534,606 of NZ_CP109273.1, read as the reverse complement.
GCGTTCGCCGAGCACTGGTTGGGTCACGCCGCATCGCGGGGCTTCCCGGCGTACGCGGTGAGCCTGCGCGGGCACGGTGGCAGCGAGCCGGCGCCGGAGGCGACGCTGCGGGCGTACGCCCACGATGTGGTCCAGGTGGCCGCGGACCTGCCGCGCCAGGCGGTGCTGGTGGGGCACGGTGCCGGGGCCCTGGTGGTGGCGCACGCGTTGGCCCGCTACCCGGCGCGCGGCGCGGTGCTGGTGGCGCCGGTCTTCGGTGGTTGGGGAGTGCTGGGTGCGGCCCTGCGCCGCAACCCGGCGGGCACGCTGCCGGCGGTGTTCGGCGGGCCGCTGCGGCTCAACCGTGGGCAGTTGTTCAGCCGCGAGTTGCCCGACGAGGAGGCCCGGCGGTACGTCGGACGGCTCGGTCGGGCGGGTCGGCGGGCGCAGTGGGCCCTGCTGGGTGAGCCGGAGGCCGAGCCGGCCGTGGGTGAGCCGCCGGTGCTGGTGCTGGGCAGCCCGGACGACCGGGTGGTGCCGGCGTCGACGTTGACCCGGGTGGCCCGCCGCTATGGTTCGGCCCCGCTGCTCTTCCCCGGGATGGGCCACGACCTGATGCTGGACGCGCGGTGGGCCGAGCCGATCGACGCGATCCTGGACTGGCTGGAGAAGGAGCCCGCGGCGCACTGACCGACCGGGCGGCCCCGCGCCGGTCGGGCTTTCAGCCGCTGGCCTGGTGACTGGCTGGGCTGCCGGTCGGGGTCGCGGGTCGGGGCACCCTGGTGGCGCCGTCGGGGTTGGCGTCGGTGCTGGTCAGGAGGCGGACCAGGGCACCGCCATCGTCCAGCGCGCGGAGGTAGGAGCGGACCCAGGCCCGGATGTCGTGCTGGTGCAGGTGGGCGCGCATGGCCTGCATCCGTTGGGTGATGTCGGCCGGGCTGGCCCGCAGCGCCGCACGGAGGCCCTGCTTGAGCCCTTCCAGGTCGTGCGGGTTGACCAGGTACGCCTGGGACAGCTCAGCGGCGGTGCCGGCGAACTCGCTGAGCAGCAGAGCGCCCGTGTCGTCCACCCGGGCGGCCACGTACTCCTTGGCGACGAGGTTCATCCCGTCGCGCAGCGGCGTCACCGCCATGACGTCGGCGACGCGGTAGAGCGCGGCCAGCTCGGCACGGTCGAAGGGCTGGGTGAGGTAGTGGATCGCCGGCTCGCCGACCCGGCCGAACTCGCCGTTGATCCGGCCCACCTCGCGCTCGATCCGCTCCCGCAGGATCTGGTACTGGCCGACGCGTTCCCGGCTCGGCATCGCGACCTGCACCAGCACGGTGTCGCGGACCTTGACGTCGCCGCTGGCGAGCAGTTCGCTGTACGCCTTGAGCCGCTGCTCGATGCCCTTGGTGTAGTCCATCCGGTCCACGCTGAGGACGACCTGCCGGGGGTCGCCGAGGTCCTGACGTAGCCGGCGGGCCCGAGCGGCCACGTCCGGGCGGGCGGCGAGCGCGCCCATCTCGGCGGTGTCGATGGAGACCGGGAACGCGCCGATGCGGACGACCCGGTCGTCGATGCCGATGCGCCGGTCGGTGGCTGGCAGCTCCAGCACCTTGGTCACCAGCTGGGCGAAGTTGTGCGCCGCCTGGGCGCGCTGGAAGCCGACCAGGTCGGCGCCGAGCATGCCGCGCAGCAGTTCGGCGCGGCGGGGCAGCTGCATGAACAGCTCCGGCGGTGGGAACGGCACGTGCAGGAAGAACCCGATGCGCAGGTCCGGGCGGAGCGCGCGCAGTTGGCCGGGCACCAGGTGCAGGTGGTAATCCTGCACCCAGACCACCCCGCCCGGCTCGGCCACCTCGGCGGTCGCCTCGGCGAAGCGCTGGTTGACCCGCTGGTACGCCTCCCACCACCGGCGGTGATGCTGCGGTTGCTCCACGGCGTCGTGGTAGAGCGGCCAGAGGGTGGCGTTGGCGAACCCTTCGTAGTGGTCGCGCAGGTCTTCCGGGCTGAGCGCGACGGTGTGCATCCGGACGCCGTCCACGTCCGGCAGGGTGGGGGCCGGCCCGGTGCCGCCGGCCCAGCCGACCCAGGTCGCCGGGGTGTGCCGCAGGAGCGGGTGCAGCGCGCTGACCAGCCCACCTGGGCTGCGCCGCCACTCGCAGGCACCGTCGGGCGCCTGGCTGTCGTCGATGGGGAGGCGGTTGGCCACCACCACGAGGGAACTCTGTCGCATCTCGGGCATTCCGATCAGCAGAGGACTGACCGCCGCGAGCAAGGGAAAACCGGTCAGTCAGCGGGGGAAGTGACGTACAGCGGTATTCCTACTGACAGTAAGTTACACCACTGTTACGGCCCCGGCGGGTCGGTGTCGTCCCGGGATGCGGGCCGGGCTCAGACGACGGCGCCGTTGTCCGGGTCGTCGTCGTCCTCGTCGCCGGGGCGCAGCCGCCAGATCAGCGTGACGAAACCGGCCAGAATGCCGGTGAACCCGAACAGGGTGACCGCCGACTTGTCCACCGGGACCAGCCACGGGAAGAGGAAGAGCGCGAACCCGACGACCACACCGAGCACGCCGACCACGGCGTACTTGCTGAAGCGGGGCAGCGGAGGCGGTGGGGGCGGGTGGTATCCCTCGTCGTCCTCGTCGTCGGGCAGGTCGGCGCCGAACGTGTCCAGCCCGTCCAGCAGCGACGGCTCGTCCGGCCGGGTGTCGCGCCCGACGGAAATCCCGGAGATGTCGGTCGCGGACGGTAGCCGGCGGACGTCGGTGGCGGTCGGACCGGGCTCGTCGGTCCCGGAGCGGGCCAACGGACCAGCGGTCGGCTCGTCGAGGGCGTCCCGTTCGTCCACGTCCTCCGCGGCCGGCCACGGGCGTTCGCCGACCGTGGCGGAGGTGTGGAAGCCGGCCACGATCCGCGCCCACTCGGCGTCGATGTCCGGTTCGTCACGGGCTGGCGGCTGCTCCGGAGCGGTCTCGTCGGAGAGCTGGGTCAGGTAGTCCCGTGCGGTGGTCAGGTGTGAGCGGTCGACGTAGAGCCGGTCGACCGGCCGGGCCGGAACGGTGGTGGTGCGGGTGACCGGGTTGAGGTCGGCGGAGGGCTGCAGGTAGGCGGCGATCCCGCCGGCGGCCAGCACGTCGAGCAGGTGCTCGCCGACGCGCGGATCGACGTCGCCGACGACGGCGTACTCGTTCGCGTCGAGCCCGTTGTCCCGCCGTCCCCGGCGGGCCCCACCCGCTGACACCCGGACATCCCCCTTTAACGCGCCTCCCGGCGCGGCCGCCCCTGCGTCTCGGCGCCCGTTCGCACGCCGTGCTTTGAATCGTGACACGTCAGGGCATGGTTCCGGGAGTGCGTTGTGTCGCGTCTTCCAAAGTCACGGCTGCTGCCGCAGGTCGCGGCGGGGCTTCTTTGTCCGTTCTTGCTCAACAAGTGCTATCTCGACGATCGTTGACGCCCGGGCGACCCCGACACGCCGAGCGCCCGCCCGGCTGACCTACCGCCGATCGGAACGGAGGGGCACGCGTGGCTGCTGGTGACTATGAGGAACTGGACGTCCCACCGCAGTTCCAGACTTTCGCGGACCGTCACCACCTCGAATACCGACAGACGCCGCCCGGGATCGCGCTCTACCTGGGCCTGGGCTCGACCTTCCTGGGGTTGCTGTTCAGCACCGCCCCGAAGGTCCCCGACGACCGGATCCTCGGCTACCTGCTGCTGGGCGCCGGCGCGGTGCTCCTCGTCGCCTCCCGGGTGCTGCACAAGCGCAAGCGAAGGCGGGAAGAGGAGCTGTACCGCGAGTACCTACAGTGGAACAAGGAGCAGGGCGGGTAACCAGCTGTCGCAGACGCGTACCGAGGGTCGGGATGGATCGCCCTGAAATTTCGTCCGTTGTGGGGAGCTCAGCACGCCACCGCCGGCCCGGTCGGGCTGATCGGCCGACCGGCCAGGGCGAGCAGACCGGGGGCGTCGTTGCGCAACGCGAAGGTGCGTACCTCGGCACGCGGCACCCGGGCGGCCGTCGGGTCACCGGCCCGGGTCAGCTCCGCCGCCGCGAACGTCAGCGCCAGCACCCGGTCGCTGGCGTCCGGGATCCGCCCGTAAATCTCGGCGGCGACCAGGTGCAGCTCGGCCGAGCGTCGGTGGTCGCCGTCCGCCGCGGCCAGGGCCGCCGTCACGGTCCGCAACGCGGCCTCCGACCAGGGCGTGCGGTGCCCGACCCGACCCAGCATCGTGCGGACCCGCACCGCCGCGCTCCGACCGCTCAGGGCTGCGGCGTACGCGGCTGCGGCGATCCACTCCCCACTGGCCAGGGCCGGTACCGCTGACCAGCATCGGTCCAGCTCGTCGATCAGCTCCGCCGCCTCGGCCTCGCGCCCCTGCAGCGCGCGGCACAACGCCGCCATGCTCAGCATCGTCCAGTGCAGTCGGTGGAACCCGCTGCGTCGCGCGGTGTCCAACGCGTCGGCCAGGTCGTCCGGATCCTCGTCGTCTCGCAAGACCAGCAGACAGCAGCGAAGCCCGCGTACCTGCATGTCCCAACTTCCGGTGGGCGTGTCCACGAACGCCTCCGCCGCCGCGAGGAGCCGGCCGAAGTCGCCGTCGAACCAGGCGCGCATCGCCTCCGCCGAGTAGCTGGTGGTCAGGGTCTGGCCGCTGGCGGTACGCGCCGGCGCGGCCGAGAGCAGGGCGTTGGATCGCAGCCAGTCGCCTTCCTCCCGGATCGCCCAGGCGAGGTTCTGGGTGGCGCGGGGCAGCGCCAGCAGTTGACCGGCCCGGGCGAACTCCACGATCGCGTGCAGCTCGTCCAGGCCGACCCGGTCCCCGGACTGGTAGCGGGCGGTGGCCGCGGTGATCCGGGCATTGGTGCGGCTCTCGGTCAGACCCAGCCGCTCGGCGATCTCCGCCGCCGTGTCCGCCGCCGTCACGGCCTGGTCCCGCTCGTAGTTGAGCATGTGCAGCCGGCCCAGCTCGGCGTACGCGTCCGCCTTCTGCGGGCTGTCCGGCAACGGCTCGAACAGGTGCACCGCGCGGTCCAGGCAGGCCAGCGCGTCGCCGCGGTCGGCCCGCAGCCAGGCGGCCTGGCCGAGCAGCGTCCAGGCCCGGGCGGCGCAGGCGTCGTCGTCGTGCGCCAGCAGCCGGTCGGCGAGCGCGTGCAGCTGCTCCGGCCCACCGCCGGAGAGGAAGCCGTTGCCGTCCCGATAGAACGAGATCTCCGTGCTCAGCAGCTCCAACTGGAGCCGGCCCACCGGGTCGCTGTCGTCGGCCAGGCCGAGTGCCCGGCCCGCATGGCTGGCCGCCGCGTCCAGCCCGTGCAGCGCGTACGCCCGGCGGGCCGCCCGGTGCAGCGCCTGCCGCGCCGGCCCGGCGTAGCGCCGCACCTGCATGCCCAGCGAGCGGGCGATCTCGTGAGCCGCCCAGCGGTGGTGGGCGAGCACCTCGGCCAGGTCGGTGTCGCGGCTGTGCGACAGCGCGTCGAGCCAGTCGGCGGCCCGCTCGTGCCGGGCAACCCGCTCGGTGCGCGGCAACCGCTGGTAGCAGACGTCGCGTACCAGCACGTGGCGGAACCGGAACTCCGCCTGCCCGGCCATCGTCGACGCGGACTGCTCGTGCACGAAGTCGCGCTGTTCGAGTCGGCGCAGCGAGCGCTCGACCGACTCGACCTGCTGGCCGAGAGCGGCGGCCACCGATCCGGGCCAGAACTGCACCCCGACCACCGAGGCGGCCAGCAGCACCGCGCGATCCTTGGCGTCCAGCAGGTCCACCCGGTTGGCGATCACCGCGTGCACGCTCTCCGGCATGGTCAGCTCAAGGTGCTTGTCCAGCGACCACCCCCGCCCGGACTGGCGCAGTGCCCCCTGCTCGATCAGCATCCGGACGTACTCGTGGGCGTAGAGCGGGTTGCCGCCGGCCACCTCGATCAGCGGGTTCAGCATGTCGGCGGAGAACGCGGCCTGGCCGAACAGGTGCGCGTACAGGGCGGCGATGCCGGTGTCGCGCAGTGGCGGCAGGGTGATGGTCACCGAGCCGGTGATCGACCCGGCCCAGCTCGGGTCCCGGTCGACCAGCTCCGGGCGGGCAGTGCACAGCAGGAGCAGCGGCACGTCGCGGGCCGCCGCCCCGAGCAGCTCCACGAAGCGCAGCATCGCGTCGTCGGCCCAGTGCAGGTCCTCGAAGACCAGCACGGTGGGGCGGCGGGTGGCCAACGCCAGCAGGAAGCGCCGCCACGCCGACTCCGCCTCCTCGGCCGGCAGCGGCGTGCCGGGCAGCCCGACCAGCGGACGCAGGGCGTCCACCACCCGGTCCCGCTCGCCCGGGCCGATCAGCTCACCCACGGCGGCGGCCAGCCGCTGCGCGGCGCTGGCCGCCGGGTCCGTGTCGAGGATGCCGGCCTCGGTCTTGACGATGTCGGCGAGCGCGGCGAAGGTGACGTTCTCCCCGAATGGCGGGCAGCGCCCGGTTCGCCAGGTCAGCGGCTCGTCGACCATCCGGCCGGTGTGTCGGTACAGCTCCCGCAGCAGTCGGCTCTTGCCGATGCCCGCCCGGCCGAAGATCGTCACCACCTGGGGCAGCCGGTCGCGCAGCGACCGGTGCAGAGCGTTGACGAGCATCCCCAACTCGTGTTCCCGATCGACCAGCGGCGTGGTGTCCGGCTCCCGGTCGGTGGCCTGGCGGCGCAGCGGGGACAGGGCGAGCCACACCTCGGTCGGTGACGACCGGCCGCGCAGAGTGACCGGGGGCTGCTCCTCGTAACGGATCGCATCCTTGGTGAGCGCGTGGGTGGTGCCACAGACCAGCACCCCTCCGGGTGGTGCGACGGACTGCATCCGGGATGCGGTGTTGACCACGTCGCCGGCCACGATCGCCTGCCCGCCGTCGCGGGCGGCGGCCACGTCGACCAGCGCCTCGCCGGTGGCCACCCCGACCCGGAACCGCAGTTCGGTGCTGCCGGTCGGCGTGAACCGGGTGAGCACCCGCTGCAGCTCCAGGCCGGCCCGGACGCAGCGTAGCGCGTCGGTCTCGGTGGCAATCGGGGCACCGAAGAGTGCCATCACCGCGTCCCCGATGTACTTCTCCACCACCCCGCCGTACTGGCCGACCACCCGACGGGCGGCGGAGAAGAACCCGGTCTGCATGCCACGGACCTGCTCCGGGTCGGTCCGTTCGACGTACGGCGTGAAATCGATCAGGTCGACGAAGAGCACGCTCACCCGGCGGCGGTCCTCCTGCGAGGCGACCGCGGCCTGGCGGTCCGCGCCCGGTCGGGGCGACCCGCACGAGGTGCAGAACGTGACGTCCGAGGCGAGCGGGCGCAGGCAGTGCGGGCACACAGCGCCCAGCTCGGCGCCGCAGCCACCGCAGAAACGGTCCCCGTCGGCGGCCGTGCGTCCACAGCGTCCACACTGCGCGGCGATGACACCCCTCCACTGGCGAACCGGATGACGCCGGTGGCGTCCCCTGACAGGGAGTATCGCCCCCGGCGCGGCTGTCGGGTACTGGCCTGTTGGCTTGTGGACAGTCCAATCGGGTGGTCAACCGACTAGATTCAGGCGGCCAGATATGGATCAGCGACCAGAGGGGGACAGGTCAATGGTGTACGTCAAGTTGGAAAGCGACTGGACCGACGGCAACGGGGTCAGCCACTCCGCAGGCGATTCGGTGGACGTCGACGCGGCCACGCTCGCCACGCTGCAGGCCGACGGCATCGTGAGCGAGCAGTCCCACGGCCCGGGCGGCGACGGCAAGGGTCCGGACAAGTGGGCCGGGCCGGGCAGCCCCGGAGTGTGACCCGACGCCGGTAACGCGTCGCGGCCGGGTCGCCCACGGGTGACCCGGCCGCGTCATGTCGTCTCGGTGCGTCAGCGGTCGTTCATGCCGGCGCGGCGGCGCAGCGCGGCCACGTCGGTCACCACGATCCGACGCCCCTCGGTACGCAGCCAGCCGCGGCTGGCGAACGAGCCGATCGCCTGGTTGACGCTCTGCCGGGAACCACCGGCCATCTCGGCCAGTTGACTCTGGTTGAGCTCGATCGTGATCATCGGTGCCTGGCTCTCGCCCGCCAACCGGACCAGCGTCTTGGCAACCCGACCGGGCAGGTCGAGGAAGACGTGGTCGGCGTTCTGCTCGGTCAGCCGGCGGATCAGCCCGCCCAGCGAGCGCATCACCGCGTCCAGGATGCGAGGGTTGGAGTGCACCAGCTCCATGAACGCCCCCCGGGAGAGTGCGAGCGCCGCGCAGTCCTCGATGGCCTCCGCGGAGGCGGACCGGGTGGACGCGTCGAGCAGGGAGACCTCGCCGAGCACGTCCGGTGGACGGATCACCGACAGCACGGCCCGCTCGCCGGTGGGTGCGGTGCGAAAGACGGCCACCGCGCCGCGGCGCAGCACGATCAGCGACTCACCCGGGTCGTTCTCCACGAAGAGCAACTGACCCTTGCGGTAGGTGCGCGGGACGGCGGCGGCGATGACCCGCTGCCGCACCTCAGGCTCCAACCCGGCGAACATCTCGACACCCGTGAGCGCGTCACCCGGCTCCGGCAGGCGAACCTCCACGGCCCAACCCCTCCCCGGTCATGGACCACAAACTCGCTCACCGGGCGAACCTGATGGGCCCCGACAAGGTGAACTGACACCGATTCGGCGTCCGGTAGCGGTACACATCAGATCATGACGGTCCGGTCGCTTGCTGTACACCCCTCGAAGCACTTCCGTGACCGTCGCGAGCTGCGGCGCACCGTTTCTGCGATGTCTGTCCCGGTCGGCGCGCGGGTCGTCGCTGGCTCCGGCCGTGCCGTCCCGCCGGCCCCGCCGGTCAGCGCCGCGCGGCGGTGGGCGAGGATGGCCGGAATGGTCTACCGCTACTTCTACGACTGCGAGTTCATCGAGGACGGCACAACCGTCGACCTCGTCTCGATCGGTGTCGTCGACGAGTACGGCCGCGAGTTCTACGCGGTCTCCACCGAGTTCGACGATTCCCGCGCCGTGCCCTGGGTCCGTCGCAATGTGTTGGACAAGCTGCCCTCCCCGGCGGACCGGGCCTGGCGGTCACGCGAGCGCATCCGCGACGACCTGTTCGACTTCCTGGTCGAGCCGATCCGGGACCGGCCGGGCGAGCAGCTGGAGCTGTGGGCCTGGTTCGCCGCGTACGACCACGTGGTGCTCGCCCAGCTCTGGGGTGCGATGCCGGCGCTGCCCCGGGAGATTCCCCGCTACACCAAGGAGCTGCGGCAGCTCTGGGACGACCGTGGTCGGCCGACCTTGCCCGACGCGGACGCCGCCCGGCACGACGCTCTGGTCGACGCCCGGCACAATCTGGCACGGTGGCGGGCGATGACGAGCCGCTGAGTGCGGTCGGAGGTTTGACCGGTTCTGTCCCGGGCATCGGTTCGACGAGCCGAGCCGAGGAGAGTGCCATGAGCAACCAGCCGACCAGTGCCGCCGAGGCCCGCGCCCGGGTCACCGAACTGGCCCGGGCCGCGCGGATCTGCATGCTCACCACGACTGCTCTGGACGGGCGGCAGGTGAGCCGGCCGATGGGGCTTCAGGAAGCCGAGTTCGACGGCGAGTTGTGGTTCTTCGCCTCCGCCGACTCGGCCAAGGTCCGCCAGCTCCGGGTCAACCCGGAGGTCAACGTCGCCTTTTCCGATCAGAAGCACAACGCCTGGGTGTCGATCTCCGGCACCGCCACCGAGGGCTTCGACCGAGCCCGGGCCGAGCGGCTGTGGAGCCCGCTGCTCAAGGCGTGGTTTGCTGACGGGCTGGACACCCCCGGACTCACGCTGATCAAGGTGCACGCCAGTTCCGCCGAGTACTGGGACTCGGCGAGCAGCGCCATGGTCAACTTGCTCGGCTTCGCGAAGGCCGCGGTCACGGGACGCCCGCCGAAGGCCGGCGAGAACCGCGAGGTGACCTTCTGAGCAGCGATGGTTGGGTGAGTCACCCCGGGGCGCGCTGTCGTCGCACCAGCAGGCCGACTACAGTTCGCAGTGACGGCCCGCCCCGGGCCGGCAACGGCGCCGATGGTCTGACTTGACACATATCCTGGGGCAAATCGGGCTTTACCTGATGCTTCAGGAGGATGAGCGGATCATGCGTATCGGCGTGCTCACCGGCGGCGGCGACTGCCCGGGTCTCAATGCGGTCATCCGGGCGGTGGTCCGCAAGGGCGTCGCCACGTACGGTCACGAGTTCGTGGGCTTCCGGGACGGCTGGAAGGGCCCGCTGGAGGGTCTGTCCCGACCCCTGAACATCGCTGACGTCCGTGGCATCCTGCCCCGCGGCGGCACCATCCTCGGCTCGTCCCGGACCAACCCGTTCAAGATCGAGAACGGCGTCGAGCGGATCAAGGACAACCTCGCCGCGCAGGGCGTGGACGCGCTGATCGCGATCGGCGGCGAGGACACCCTCGGCGTGGCCACCAAGCTCCACGAGCTGGGCGTGCACGTCATCGGCGTGCCGAAGACGATCGACAACGACCTCGGCGCCACCGACTACACCTTCGGCTTCGACACCGCGGTCAACATCGCGATGGAGGCCATCGACCGCCTGCACACCACCGCGGAGAGCCACCACCGCACCCTGGTCGTCGAGGTGATGGGCCGGCACGCCGGTTGGATCGCCCTGCACGCCGGCCTGGCCGGCGGCGCCAACGTGATCCTGCTGCCCGAGCGGCAGTTCGACGTCGAGCAGGTGGCCGGCTACGTCGAGAAGCGCTTCCAGCACCAGTACGCCCCGATCGTGGTGGTCGCCGAGGGCGCCCAGCCACTGGACGGCCAGATGGTCCTCGCCAACCAGGAGTTGGACTCGTTCGGCCACGTCCGCCTCGGCGGCATCGGCCAGTGGCTCGCCGAGCAGCTGGAGGCCAAGACCGGCAAGGAGGCCCGCACCGTGGTGCTGGGCCACATCCAGCGCGGTGGCACCCCGACCGCCTTCGACCGGGTGCTCGCCACCCGCCTGGGCCTGCATGCCATCGACGCCGTCAACGACGGCGACTGGGGCAAGATGGTCGCGATGCAGAGCACCGACATCGTCCGGGTGCCGCTGGCCGATGCCACCCGCGAGCTGAAGACCGTGCCGCTGGAGCGGTACGCCGAAGCCGAGGTCTTCTTCGGCAGCTGATCCCCGCCAGCCTGCGGCGCGGCGGCCCCCCGCCGCCGCGCCGCCCCCGCGCCCTCCGGGTGCCCCCCGGGGCCCCCCGGCGCCATAGCCCGTCGATCTAGGGCGTATCGCTGTGTCTGGAGATCAACTGACGACGATCCGCCCTAGATCGGCGGGGTGAGGGAGGGGTGCGGGCGACATGGCAGCTGGGGTGCACACCGTTGCCGTTATTGGCGCGGGCAAGATTGGGGAGCTGATGCTTTCCGGGCTGCTGCGCTCGGGGTGGCCGGTGGATCGGTTGCTGGCTACCGCTCGGCGGCCGGCCCGCGCCGAGGAGTTGACCGCCCGCTACGGCGTACGGGTGGTCGACAACCTGACGGCGGTGGACGAGGCGGCGGTGCTCGCGGTCTCCGTGAAACCGCAGGACGCCGCCGCGCTGCTCGACGAGATCGGCCCCAAGGTGCCGGCCGACAAGCTCGTCATTTCGCTCTGCGCCGGTCTGCCCACCAGTTTCTTCAGCCGCCGGCTGCCCGATGGCACCCCCGTGGTCCGGGTGATGACCAACACCCCGGCGTTGGTCGACGAGGCGATGACCGCGATCTCGGCAGGCGCGTACGCCACCGGGGCGCACCTGGCGTTGGCCGAGGAGATGTTCAAGCCCCTCGGTCAGACGATCCGGGTGCCCGAGTCACAACAGGACGCGGTCACCGCGCTCTCCGGCTCCGGCCCGGCCTACTTCTACCTGCTGGTCGAGGCCATGATCGACGCTGGGATCCTGCTCGGGCTACCCCGGCAGGTGGCCCACGAGCTGATCGTGCAGACCGCGATCGGTTCCGCGGTGATGCTGCGCGACTCCGGCGAGCACCCGGTCAAGCTGCGCGAGGCGGTCACCTCGCCGGCCGGCACCACCATCTCCGCGATCCGTGAGCTGGAGAAGCACGGCGTACGGGCGGCGCTGCTCGCCGCACTGGAGGCTGCCCGGGATCGCGCCCGCGAGCTGGCGGCCCAGGCCGACTGAGCGTTCCGGGCGCTTCGCGGGGCCGTGCGTGCCGCATACTGGCCCGGTGTTCACACTCGCCCAGGCCCGGCACCTGGTGGCCACCCTGCAGCCGCGCATCGACGAGCTGATCCGGGTCCGGGCCGACCTGGCCGAGCTGCGCGCCGACCTGGCCGACCACGGGGTGAGCGCGCTCGGCGGGCTGGCCGAGGTGAAGGCGCTGGAGGCCCGGCTGCATGCCGTCGTCGATGAGCTGCACCAGCACGACATCCAGGTCAAGGGCATCGCTCCGGTGCTGCTCGACTTTCCCGGCGAGCGGGCCGGCCGCGCCGTGCTCTGGTGCTGGCTGGAAGGCGACTCCGACGTGCGCTGGTACCACCGGGCCGAGTGCGGCTTCGCCGGCCGCCGCCCGCTCTGACGCCGCCCACCCTGACGCCGCCCACTCTGACGCCGCCCACCCTGACGCCGGTGCTGGCATGGGATCGCCAGGCTCAGTCGATGATCCACTCGCGATCCCGGAAACCGGGGCATCCGGCGAGCTGGACACCCCGACATTTTGAACCCCAGTTGATCAGGCCGCGAGAGCACTGCGTGCCGGACCGGTGAGCGGGCCGGACCCGAGTTGATCAGGCCGCGAGAGCGCTGCGGGCTGGACCGGTGAGCGGGCTGGACCGGTGAGCGGGCTGGACCGGTGAGCGGGCTGGACCGGCGAGCGGGCCGGGGACGGTGCCGCGGGCCAGACTGGCGGCTCAGCCCGCGGCGGACTCTGGCAGCGCCGGGCGGGCCGCCTCGGTCACCGCGAAAACCACCACGTTGTCCCGGTAGTGCCCGCTCCGCCGGTCGAACTCGCCACCGCAGGTGACCAGGCGCAGCTCCGCGCCGGGCGTCGGCCCGTAGACCACGGCTGTCGGGAACTGATCCTTGCGGGTACGCAGCGAACCGGTCACCCGGAACGACAACCGCTGTCCGCCGCGCCACACCTCAACCCGGTCGCCGGGCCGAAGCTCACCGAGCCGGGCGAAGACCGCCGGACCGCGCCGCGAGTCCAGGTGCCCGGCGAGCACGGCCGGACCGGTGTCGCCGGGGGCCGGGCCACCGCCGTACCAGCCAGCGGTGTCGAAGTCGGTCGGCGGGATCAGCGCACCGGCGCGGTCCAGGCCCAGCATGGTGAGCGTGGAGTCGAGGTCGATACGCGGTACGCGTACCCGCGTGGGTGGATCCTGTGACGCGGGCGCGGCGGCCGTCGACGGGCAGTCGTCGGCGCAGCCGGGGTGCCAGCTCGCCATCGGCGGCGCGGCGCCGGTGGTGGCGAGCCCGACCCCGGTGCCGGCGGCCAGGCAGACCGCCGCGCCTGCCGCGACCAGCGCGGCCAGCGGCACCCGGCGGTCGCGGTGCCGTCGGATCGACGGGTCGGGCCCGGTGTTCACCAGGTGGTGCGCCGTCGTCGGTGCCACATCAGCAGGGTCACCGCGACGGCCGCCGCAGCCAACCCGCCGGCCACCAGGGGGTACGCGCCGAGCCCGGCCCTCGCGGTGCCGCCAGCGCCGGTGTCCACCCCGCCGGCGGGCACGACGGTGCCGCCCTCGGCGTCGCGGCGCAGCTCGGCGGTGAGCCCGCCCTGCTTCGCGTCGAGCACCAGCAGTGAATAGACGGCGCCGCCGCTGAGTCGCACCTCGGCGTCGGTGCTCGGCCCGCCAGCGCCCGTCAGCCGCAGCCGCCAGCTGCCCGGCTCGACCTCCTGGTATTCGGTCGTCGTCGCGAACTGCACGCCGTCGGCGATCATCGGGCCGTCGGCGGCAGCCACGTCGAGCACCGGGGTACGCACGGACGCCTGCACGACACGCACCTTGGCGCGGCCCCGCGTGGGCGTGCTGAGGTCATCGTTGAGCACCCGCAGCCCCAGGTCTGCGTACCGGCCGACACCGGCAACCGTGTACGCGTCGCCGCTGGTCACCGCGACCTCGGTGGTGAGCACCGGGGGATCGCTGGCGGGAGCGCCGGCCTCGCGCATCGCCACCGCGTACCGGCCGGGTGCCAGTTCCAGGTAGTCGGAGACCACGCCGTAGCCGACCCCGGGGAAGACCCTCGGCTTCGCGGAGTCCGGCGCGACCAGATAGACGTCGACGGCCGGGGTGTCCGGGGACAGGTGGGCGAGCCGGACGTATCCGACGGTGTCCGCGCCGGTCGCGGCACTGGCCGGAACCGGGGCGCCGGCGGCGGCGAGGGCGGTGGTGAGCAGGAGCGCGCCGGAGCCGGCCAGCAGCCGGCGGGGCGCGGTACGGAGCGTGTGCATGTCGCCTCCGGAAGCACGTTCGGTGAGCGGGCGGCAACCCAGAGAACAGGGTCCCGTGTATGGGACTGCAACGCAAGTTGCCAAGGCGATGTTTTTGTGGCCGCCCGGCCCCGCCGCACTGCCCTCGCGTTGCGCCCTCACCCGTGGGAGGGCGGCGGCGTTGCTCAGCGGGTCGCGGCGGCCAGGGCGGCGCGTACCTTCTCGGCGTCGCCCTGGGCCGGGTGCTCCCAGTTGGTCGGGTCGGCGGAGTAGGGCGTGCCGTACGCCGGGGTGTCCGGCTGGTAGCGCCACCCCTCGGCCAGCGACCCGACGTCGACCGCGTCGTAGCCGATCCGGTCCAGGAAGGCCGTCACCTCGGCCTTCGCGGCGGCGTCGTCGCCCGCGATCGCGAGGGCGCTGCGGTCGGCCGCGCCGGACGGCCGGGGGAGCGCGGCCAGGTGCTTGAAGTAGATGTTGTTGAAGACCTTGACCACCCGGGCGCCCGGCAGGTGCCGCTGCAGCAGCTCACTGCTGGTGGTCTCGTTGGAGTCCAGCTCGGGGAAGGTCCCGTCACGCTGTGGGTAGTAGTTGTTGGTGTCGATGACGACCTTGCCGGCCAGCGGCTCCGCGGGCACCGCGCGGTACGCCTTCAGCGGCACAGTGACCACCACCAGATCGCCGACTGCCGCCGCGTCCTGTGCCGTGCCGGCGCTGGCGTGCCCGCCCAACTCGTCGACGAGGTCCTTCAGCGTCTCCGGGCCGCGCGAGTTGCTCAGCACCACGTCGTAGCCGGCATCCACTGCCAGTCGGGCCAACGTGCCGCCGATGTTGCCACTGCCGATCAGTCCCACAATTGTCATGCTCGTTCCCAACTCCGTCCATCCGCGACCATTCCCGACCGGCGCGATGGGTTATTCCGGTTGCCGGGGCGTCGGCCGTGTACGAAGACTGGTGGCATGCGCTGCCTCGCCGAGGATCTCGCGGCCTTCGCCGCCGGCGCCGACGCCTGGCTGTGTCGCGAGCCGGTCCTGCACAACGTACTGCGCACGCTGGTCGTCGATCGGCTCTCCGGCGACGTGCCACTCTCCGGTGACGGGCGGTTCGTCCGGGCCCTCGCCGATCACGGTGACCTGTCGATCAAGAGGCTTGCGTCGGAAACGGGCTTCAGCTGACGCAAATCTCTTGATCAACACGACTCGGGGGTGAACGTCAGGCGGTGGTGGGGAGTGCCTTCTCGATGGCGATGCGCAGTTCGTCGGCGGCGGGCTCGACCGTCGGGGCGAAGCGCGCGGCGACCGTGCCGTCCGGGGTCACCAGGAACTTCTCGAAGTTCCACCGGACGTCCCCGGTGTGCCCGTCGGCGTCCGGGGCGTCCACCAGCGTGGTGTAGAGCGGGTGTCGCTCGGGGCCGTTGACGTCGATTTTCTCGGTCAGCGGGAAGGTCACCCCGTAGTTGACCTGGCAGAAGTCGCTGATCTCGGCGGCGCTGCCTGGCTCCTGTCCAGCGAACTGGTTGCAGGGGACGCCGAGCACCACCAGGCCCCGGTCGGCGTAGGTGTCCGCGAGCGCCTGGAGGCCGGCGTACTGGGGTGTGAGGCCGCAGCGGGAAGCCACGTTGACGACCAGCAGCGCCTTGCCGCGGTAGCGGGCCAGCTCGGCAGGGCCGCCGTTGAGGGCGCCGATCGGGATGTCGAAGACGGTCATGGACCGAGGCTACGCGCCGGTGGGGCGGGGTTTCGGGGGCGGGCGGGCCTGGCGCACTACATGCACCAGGAGAAATCGAAACATGGACATCTTGACGAAGTGATGACGCTGTGAGTACCGTCTCACCATCCCTTTTGGAAAGTTTCCTAACAGTTCGGGAGACGCCTTATGAAAAGATCGCTCCGCCGGGCCCTCTGGGCCGGTGCCGTGGTCGCCGTGACCGTCGCAGCGGTGCCGATGACCACCGCGTTCGGCGCCGGCACAGTCACCACCACGTTCACCAAGGTGCAGGACTGGGGGACCGGTCACGAAACGAAGGTGACCGTCACCAACGGGTCGAGCGCCACCATCAACACCTGGCGCATCGAGTTCGACCTGCCCTCGGGCACCGCCATCAGCAGCGCCTGGGACGCCGACGTGACCAGCAGCGGCAACCACTGGGTCGCGGTGAAGAAGAGCTGGGCCGGCGGGCTCGCCCCGGGTGCCTCGTTCAGCTGGGGTTACAACGGCACGGGCGCCTTCAAGGCACCGTTGAACTGCACCGTCAACGGCGCACCCTGCGGCGGCGGCACCCCGACCAGCCCGCCGACCACGACCCCGCCGCCGACCACCACCCCGCCGACCACGACGCCACCCACCACCACCCCGCCCACCACGCCACCGCCGACCACCAACCCGCCGAACCCGGGTGGCAAGAAGGTCGTCGGCTACTTCGCCGAGTGGGGCGTCTACGCCCGCAACTACCACGTCAAGAACATCCAGACCAGCGGCTCCGCCGCCAAGCTGACCCACATCCTGTACGCCTTCGGCAACACCACCGGTGGCCGCTGCTCCATCGGCGACAGCTACGCCGACTACGAGAAGGCGTACACGGCGGCGGACAGCGTGGACGGCGTCGCCGACACCTGGGACCAGCCGCTGCGGGGCAGCTTCAACCAGCTGCGCAAGCTCAAGAAGATGAACCCGCACCTCAAGGTGATCTGGTCGTTCGGCGGTTGGACCTGGTCCGGCGGCTTCACCCAGGCCGCGCAGAACCCGGCCGCCTTCGCCGAGAGCTGCTACAACCTGGTCGAGGACCCGCGCTGGGCGGACGTCTTCGACGGCATCGACGTCGACTGGGAATACCCGAACGCCTGCGGCCTGAGCTGTGACACCAGCGGCCCGAACGCGTTCAAGAACGTGATCGGCGCGCTGCGGACCAAGTTCGGCTCCAACGCCCTGGTCACCGCCGCGATCACCGCGGACGGCAGTAACGGCGGCAAGATCGACGCCACCGACTACGCCGGGGCCATCGGCAACCTCAACTGGCTGATGCCGATGACCTACGACTACTTCGGCGCCTTCGCCGCACAGGGCCCGACGGCACCGCACTCGCCGCTCACCTCGTACACCGGCATTCCGCAGCAGGGCTTCAACTCGGACGCGGCGATCCAGAAGCTCAAGAGCAAGGGCGTACCGGCCAACAAGCTGCTGCTCGGCATCGGCTTCTACGGTCGGGGCTGGACCGGGGTCACCCAGGCCGCCCCGGGCGGCAGCGCCACCGGCGCGGCACCGGGCACCTACGAGGCGGGCATCGAGGACTACAAGGTCCTCAAGAACACCTGCCCGGCCACCGGGACGGTCGGCGGCACCGCGTACGCCAAGTGCGGCAGCAACTGGTGGAGCTACGACACCCCGTCGACCATCAACGGCAAGATGACGTACGCGAACAACCAGGGCCTCGGTGGCGCGTTCTTCTGGGAGCTCTCCGGTGACACCGGCAACGGCGAGCTCATTGGCGCCATCAAGGGCGGTCTCGGCTGAGCCGAGGGCCGACGCATCACCCACACGGCGGGGAGGGGCCGCACCGTCCCTCCCCGCCCGTGACAACACCGGCCCGGTCGACGCCCAGCGTCGGCCGGGCCGCCGTCGTTGGGTGAGGCCAGCGCGATGTGGCAGACTCGCGGCTCGGCACGTCTCGATCTCACCGTCGACGGAGGTGGTCATGCGCCCGACCCATCGCAGGCTGGCGGCGACCGCCGCCGGGCTAGTGCTGCTGCCGGTCGCCCTGGTCGGGTGCGGGATCGGCGACGACGACGACACGGCCGCCAAGCCCGAGCGGGCCCCCGCCGAGGAGGCTGCCACCCGGTCCCGCGAGCGCGTCCAGGCGTACCTCGACGCGATGACCGCCAAGGACGTGGCCGCCGGCCGCAGCCAGCTCTGCGCGCTGCTGCACGAGGGCTTCGACCTGGGCGCGACCGGCCCCAACGGCGACTTCGCCGATCACTTCGAGGTGCCCGAGGCGGCCATCACCGACGTCCGGTCCGGCCCGCGCGGCCAGGAGGTCAGCGTCTCGGTGTCGGTCACCGCCGGCAAGCGCAAGGCCACCCGGCCGCTGGTGTTCACCGTCACCCGCGACGGCGGCGACTGGTGCATCGCCGGGGAAGCGCCGGGCGACGCCCCGCCCGCCAGCCCGTCGCCGGGCGACGCCGTCCCCTCGCCCGCTTCCTGAACTCCGCCCACCGGGACTGGTCTCCCATCTACCGGAACCGTCCCCCTCGCCGCCCGGGCACCCCCGCGGTCGCCGTACGCTTTCTGTCATGCGCCATGAGTGGCATCAGCTGAGCCATCCCGCGGTGAGCAGCCCGGGCCTGCAGACCAGCCGACCGACCGTCGACTCCGCCGAGGACGCCGCGCTCGGCCTGGACCGATGGCGGGAGCTGCCCCGCGAGCAGATCCCGCCGTGGTCCGACCCGGCGGCCGTCGCCGCGGTCTGCAAGGTCCTCGACACCGTGCCGTCGGTCGTCGCGCCCTACGAGGTGGACCAGCTCCGGCAGAAGCTCGCCCTGGTCTGCGAGGGCAAGGCGTTCCTGCTCCAGGGCGGTGACTGCGCCGAGACGTTCGTCGACAACACCGAGAGTCACCTGCTGGCCAACGCCCGCACCCTGCTCCAGATGGCGATCGTGCTCACCTACGGCGCGTCGCTGCCGGTGGTCAAGGTTGCCCGGGTCGCCGGGCAGTACACGAAGCCCCGCTCACTGCCCACCGACGCGCGCGGCCTGCCCGCATACCGGGGCGACATGATCAACTCGTTGGAGGCCGACCCGGCCGCCCGGGTCGCCGACCCGCAGCGCATGATCCGGGCGTACGCCAACTCGGCGGCGGCGATGAACATGCTCCGGGCGTACCTCGCCGGCGGGCTCGCCGACCTGCACGCCGTGCACGACTGGAACAAGGGCTTCGTGAAGAACTCCCCGGCGGGGGAGCGCTACGAGGCGATCGCCCGGGAGATCGACCGGGCGCTGGCCTTCATCCGGGCCTGCGGGATGACCGACGACGAGGCGCTGCGTACCGTCACGCTCTACTGCTCCCACGAGGCCCTCGCCCTGGAATACGACCGGGCGCTCACCCGGGTCTCCGACCGTCGGGCGTACGGGCTCTCCGGGCACTTCCTCTGGATCGGCGAGCGCACCCGGCAGATCAGCGGCGCGCACATCGACTTCATCTCCCGGATCGCCAACCCGATCGGCGTCAAGCTCGGCCCGACCACCTCCCCGGACGAGGCGATCGAGCTGTGCGAGAAGCTCAACCCGGACAACATCCCCGGCCGGCTCACCCTGATCAGCCGGATGGGTAACCACCGGGTGCGCGACGCCCTGCCGCCGATCGTCGCCAAGGTCACCGCCGCCGGCGCCAAGGTGGTCTGGCAGTGCGATCCGATGCACGGCAACACGCACGAGTCGTCCAACGGCTACAAGACCCGGCACTTCGACCGCATCGTCGACGAGGTGCTCGGCTACTTCGAGGTGCACCGAGGGCTGGACACCCACCCCGGTGGCCTGCACGTCGAGTTGACCGGCGAGGACGTCACCGAATGCCTCGGCGGCGCCCAGGGCATCGAGGACCTCGACCTGCCCGACCGGTACGAAACCGCCTGCGACCCGCGATTGAACACCCAGCAGTCGTTGGAGTTGGCTTTCCTCGTAGCCGAGATGCTCCGTGGCTGACGCGAGGAGTGAGCTTGCGAGCCCCGCAGCCGGCAGTGGAAAGGATGATTGTGGCTGACCTGTTCGTGGACCTGCGGTCCGACACGGTGACCCGACCCACCACCGGGATGCGGGAGGCGATGGCCACCGCCGAGGTCGGTGACGACGTCTACGGCGAGGACCCGACCGTCAACGCGCTGGAGGCCGAGGTCGCCGCGCTGTTCGGGCACGAGGCGGCGCTGTTCGCCCCGAGCGGGTCGATGGCCAACCAGATCGCCCTGCAACTGCTGGTGTCGCCTGGCGACGAGTTGCTCTGCGACGCCGACGCGCACGTGGTCACGTACGAGATCGGTGCCGCAGCCGCGTACGGCGGGATTTCCTCGCGGACCTGGCCTGCGGTTGGTGCGGACATCGACCCGGAGACGGTGGCCGGGATGATCCGACCGGACGGCTACTTCGCCGTCCCCACCCGTGCGATCGCCGTCGAGCAGACCCACAATCGCGGCGGCGGCGGGGTGATTCCGCTGGCCACCCTGCGGGAGCTGCGCGGGGTCGCCGACGACGCGGGCGTCGCGCTGCACTGCGACGGCGCCCGGATCTGGCACGCGCACGTCGCGGACGGGGTGCCCCTGATCGAGTACGGGCGGCTCTTCGACACGCTGTCGGTGTGCCTCTCCAAGGGCCTCGGCGCGCCGGTCGGCTCGCTGGTGCTGGGCAGCGCGGAGAACATCGAACGGGCTCGGCTGATCCGCAAGCGGATGGGCGGCGGCATGCGTCAGGCCGGCATCCTCGCCGCCGCCGGCCGGTACGCGCTCGCGCACCACGTCGACCGGCTGGCTGACGACCACGCCCGGGCGGCCCGGCTCGCCGAGGTGGTCGCGCCGTTCGGCGTGCTGGCCACCACGGTCCGCACCAACCTGGTCGCGCTGGACCTCACCAAGCACGCCCTGGACGCGCGTGCTCTGGCCGCCGCCGCGCGGGCCGAGGGCGTACTGATCTCGGTGCTCGGCCCCCGTACCGCCCGCCTGGTCACCCACCTGGGCCTCAACGACGCAGACATCGACCGCGCCACCACAGCCCTATCCCGCATCCTCGCCGCCTAACTCGAAAATCGAACCGTACGTAGACGCGCGGCAGCATCCCGCGTAGCGAAGCGGAGCGGGATGGGTTCTTGCTGGGTGGGTGGTGGTTATGCGGCGAGGTCGAGGGTGACGCGGTAGCCGAGGGCTTCGAGTTGGTGGATGTGGTTGCGTTTGCGGCGTTCGGTGTCGGTGCGGCTGAGGTAGAAATCGGCGCCGAGGTCATGGAAGTGGGCTTCGGGGTCGGACAGCAGGTGCCAGATGATCGTCAGGGTCGAGCGGCCGACCGCGACGATCGCGCGTTTGGCGCCGCGTCTTCGGGCGATGCGTCGGTAGCGTTCGCCGAGGAACGTGTTGGTGCGGGCGGCGGAGACGGCGATCTGGCCGAGGACGCGGGCGAGGTAACGGTTGCCGTGTCCGGTCGAGCCGTTGCCTTTGCGCCGGCCAGCGGATTCCTTGACGCCGGGGGCGAACTTGGCCCAGCCAGCGAGGTGGGCCGGGGTCGGGAAGCGGGTCATGTCGACGCCGATCTCGGCGATGATCGTGGCAGCGGCGGCCGGGCCGATCCCGGGGATGTCAAGCAGCCGGGCCGCCGCCGGGGTGAAAGGGGCCAGTTGCGCCTCGATCCGGGCGTCGACGTCGCGGATGTCGGCCTCGACCTGTTCGACCCGGGCGATCATCTTGCCCAGCAGGAACGCGTGATGATCCGTGAAATGACCGGTCAACGCTTCCTGCAAGGCGGGGATCTTGCGGCGCAGGCTGGACCGGGCCAACTCGGCCAGAGTGTGCGGGTCACGTTGCCCGCCGATCAGCGCGGCCATCATCGCCCGCCCGGACGTGCCGAACAGGTCGCTGACCACGACCGACAGCTTGATCTGCGCGTCCTCCAGGAGCTTCTCCGCCCGGTTACGTTCCGCCCCGGCCTCGGCGATCAGATCAACCCGGTAACGGGTCAGATCCCGCAGCATCCGGATCGGCGCGGGCGGCACGAAACTCGGCCGGATCATCTGCCGCTCGGCGACCTTGCACAACCACACCGCGTCCAGCTTGTCGGTCTTCGGCCGGCCCGGCAGATGCTTCACGTCGCGGGCGTTGACCAACCACACCTCGAAGCCGTGCGCCTCGAGGAGGTAGAACACCGGCTTCCAGTAGTCACTGGTCGCCTCCATCACCACCCGGGTCACGCCGAGAGCGGCCAGCCGTTCGGCCAGCCCGGTCAGCGAGCGGGTCATCGTCGGGTAGGTCCGCACCTCCTGCAACCGCCGACCCGGATGGGCCTCGTCCGGCACCCGCGCGCAACACACCAACGACGCCTTACCGATATCCAACCCAGCCACACGCGTGATGATCTGCTCTTCGTCCTGGGCCTGTTCCAGCAACCGAACCCCTCCCCACCAGCGCGAACATCAGGGCGGTCGCCCGCGGCAGCCACAGAACGGGTGAATCTAACTCGCGTGCTCGCAGCAACAGCGAAGGGCCCATAACGCGGCTACCAGCGTCCGACTAACCCACGACCTCGTACGGACCAAGGAGATACGACGTCAGCGGGCGACCGACACAATTTTCAGCCCGGAACGGGCCACCTCGCCAGAGGCGACAGGGACTAACCCCCACCCCCGCCGCCCGCCCCTCCCCCCTCCCCCAGCCCCCGTCGATCTAGGGAAAATCGTCGCTAGTCGATCTCCAGACACGACGATTTTCCCTAGATCGACGCGATGAGGGGGGCGGTTAGGCAGGGGGGTTAGTCCTTGCTGCTTCGCTCCGCGAAGCGGCCCTAATCGGGAGGAAGTAGGTCTACTTCCGAGTTAGGAGGGCGGCGTCAGGCGGGTGAGGGTGGTGATGTCGGCGGCGTGGCCTAGGCGCTCTTCGCTCGGGGTTTCCACGACCACCGGGACGCCGGCGGTGGCGGGGTGGGTCATCAGCTCGGCGAAGGCGGGCTCGCCGATGGCGCCCTTGCCGATGTTCTCGTGCCGGTCCCGGGTGGAGCCGCACGGATCCTTCGAGTCGTTGGCGTGGATGAGCCGCAGCCGGTCCGCACCTACCGTGGCGACCAGGGTGTCCAGGGTCGCCGTCATGCCGTCCTCGGCCGCCAGGTCGTGGCCGGCCGCCCAGGCGTGGCAGGTGTCGAAACAGACTCCGAGCATGGGGTGCCGGTCCACCGCGTCCAGGTAGGGCCCGAGCTGCTCCACCCGGGAGGCGAGTGACCGGCCACCGCCCGCGCTCGGCTCGACCAGCAGCATTGGTCCGCCGGCGTCGGCGGCCCAGTCGAGCAGCGGCAGCAACTCCTGGCGGACCTGTCGCATCGCCGCTTCGGCGTGCCCCTCGTCCACCGAGCTGCCCGCGTGGAACACCACCGCCTGCGCGCCGATCGCCACGCCGCGGCGCAGCGCGTGCGCCAGCGTCTGCGCCGACTTTTCGACCGTGGCCGGAGTGGGCGAGCCGAGGTTGACCAGCAGCGAGGCGTGGATGAACGCCGGAATGCCGCGCTCGGCGCAGCCGTCACGGAACAGGGCGTCCTGCACGGGATCACCGCTGGGCAGCGCCCAGCCCCGCGAGTTGGAGACGTAGACCTGCACCACCTGGGCACCGGTCGCGTCGGCGTACGGCAGGGCGGCTTTCGCCAGCCCGCCGGAGGTCGGAGTGTGCGCGCCAACCGGCCGC
Organism: Micromonospora sp. NBC_01638; assembly: GCF_045209745.1. Lineage (NCBI taxonomy): Bacteria > Bacillati > Actinomycetota > Actinomycetes > Micromonosporales > Micromonosporaceae > Micromonospora > Micromonospora sp. NBC_01638. Next base: position 510,869 of record NZ_CP109273.1, on the reverse strand, counting down.
GAGTTGACCGCCGGCATCAGAAGCACGTGATGGCGACCTGGGTGCCCGGCGGCACCTGCGAATTCTCGCCCGGGACCTGGATCCGGACCACGGCGTTCGGGTTGATCGCAATCGTCACCGGGAAGCCCTGGCTCTCCAACAGTTGCTTGGCCTGCTGGCAGGGCAGGTCGATCACCCGGGGCACGACGGTCAGCGGTGGGCCCTTGCTGACGTCCAGCTTGACCTGGGTGCCCTTCTCCACGCCGGCGCCGTCGGCCGGGCTCTGGCCGAGGATCTCGTCCCTGGGCTTGTCGGAGTCCTTGTAGGTCTCCACCGGCACCAGGTTGAGCTGGGCCAGGGTGGCTTGGGCCTCGGCCAGGCTCTTGCCGACCAGGTTCGGCACCGTCACCGGCGCCCGACCCCGGCTCAGAATGAGAGTGATCTTCGCACCCCGTTTGACCTCGGTGCCCACCTTGGGGGAGCTGTCCACCACGACCCCGGCCGGCAGGCTGTCGTCGTAGCGGGCGGCCCCCTTGGCCACCACCAGCTTCGCGTTGACCAGGTCTGCTTCGGCGAGCTCGAACTCCTTGCCGATCACGTCCGGCACGGGGAAACGCTCCGGGCCGAGGGAGAGGGTCAGGGTGATCGTGCCACCCTTGACGATCTTGGTGGCGGACGTCGGACTCTGCCCCAGCACGCTGTCCTTCGGGGCCTTCTCATCGAAGCGCGGCTCACCGTACTCCAGGATGAGCCCGGCGCGGTCGGCCTGCGCCTGCGCCTCGGCCTTGTTCAGGCTCACCAGCTGCGGAGCGTCCGTGTAACGGCCGACGCCGAACCACCAACCGCCGACGGCGGCCACCAGGCCCAGCGCCACCACCACGGCCGCGACGGCCAGTCGATTGCGCGAGTTGCCCAGCATCGTGGTGCGCAGCGCGGCGAGCCGGGACCCCAGGCCCTCCGCTGCCTCCGGAGCGGCCCGACGCCGACCCTGCCCCTGACTGCTGCCCCCCTCGGGCAGCCGCGCCCAGGCCGGACGGTTGGGCGGGCGAACCGTCGCGACGACCATGGTCGGCTGGGAGAGCGGTGCGTCGTCGGTCACCGGGCGGAGCACCGCGGTACGGGTGTTGTCGTCGCCCAGGCGATCCCGGGCCACCTGCACCTCGGCCAGCAGTGCGCCGGCGTCGGCGGGCCGCGCGCCGGGATTGCGCCGAGTGGCCCGCTGCACCAGGTCGTCGAGGACCGGCGGCAGGCCGGGCACCAGCGTCGAGGGCGCCGGCACGTCCCGGTCGACGTGCTGCCAGGCGACGTCCACCGGGCGGTCCCCGTCGTACGGCACACGGCCGGTGAGCATCTCGAACAGCACGATGCCGGCTGAGTAGACGTCGGTGCGCGGGTCGGCACGGCCCTCGGTGACCAGTTCCGGGGCGACGTACGCCACGGTGGCCATCAGTTGGTTGCCCTGCTCCTCGTCGGCGCTCGCCTCGACCGCCCGGGCCAGCCCGAAGTCGGCCACCTTGACGACGCTGTCGACCAGGTTGGCGACGCCACCGGTGGGCGCCTCGGCGACAAGGACGTTTTCCGGCTTGACGTCGCGGTGCACGAGACCGGCCCGGTGCGCGGCGGCGATCGCGGCGAGCATCTGCTCGGCGATGGCCAGCGCCTCGTCCGGGTTGAGCCGGCGTCGCTCGGCGAGCACGTCGCGCAGCGTGCGGCCACGGACGTACTCCATCACCAGGTACGGCAGACCGGCGTGCGTGCCCTGGTCGTAGACCGCCACCACGTTCGGATGGGTCAGCCGGGCGATGGTTTTCGCCTCGTCGGTGAACCGAGCCACGAAGTTGGCGATCCGGGCCCGGGCCTCGGGCGCCTGGGTCGGGTGGATGATCTTGACAGCGACGGTGCGCTCAAGGCGTTCGTCGGTGGCGGTGTACACGGTCGCCATGCCACCACGGGCCACGCGACCGCGAATGCGGTAGCGCCCGTCGATCAGTGAGCCCAGCAGCGTGTCGGCGACCTGTGTGTCCATCGGCAGGGAGTCTATGTGTCCAAGGGGTGAAGGTTGAACAGGATGCTACAGCCGTACGCTGAATTGGTCCGTCCCGCCGCGCCCGCCGCCCCTCTTCCGCTGGTCAGCGGCGATCACGAGAGTGGGCCGCGATCGATCGTCCGGGGTGCCGGTGGCTCGTCGCGGTGGCGGCGTGGCAGGGTGGTCGGGTGACCGAACCCGTACCCGACCAGGCCGCGCCCGGCCTGGAGCCCGCCGGACCCACCGACCCGGCCGGCTGGCTGGCCCTGCCCGACGTCGCCGAGCGCCTCGACGTGTCGATCAGCAAGGTGCACCAGATGATCCGTGACCGGGAGTTGCTGGCGGTCCGCCGCGACGGCATCCGCCGGATCCCGGTGGACCTGGTTGCCAACCAGACCGTGCTCAAGCACCTGCCCGGCGTGCTCAACCTGCTCGCCGACAACGGCTACGACGACGAGGCTGCCCTGCGCTGGCTCTACGAGCCGGATGACACCCTTCCCGGCGCCACCCCAGCCGCCGCCCTGTCCGGCGACCAGGCCCGAGAGGTAAAGCGCCGAGCCCAAGCCCTGGGCTTCTAACCCACCCCCACCCCAACCCCCAACCCCCGGCCCCCCGGCGGGTCCCTGGCTCCCGGTGATCATGAAGTTGGCGGCGTCCGCACCGGCGTGTCGCGCCGCTAACTTCATGATCAACAAGGTCGGGATGGGGTGGGTGGGGTGGGGTGGTTAGTCGGCTCGGCGGGTTGCGGCTATGGCCAGGTCTACCAGGGCCTGGCGGGCCTCGGTGTCGAGGTCGACGGCGGTCAGTGCCGCCAGGGCGGCGTCGGTGAGCGTGACGATCCGCTGCTCGGTGCGGGCCAGCGCCCCGCTCGCGGAGATCAGCTCGCGCAGTCGGGTCACCCCCTGTTCGTCTAGCTCCGGGTCGCCGAGCCGGCCGAGCAGCAGCTCGCGGCCCGCGTCGTCGGTGGCCTCCACGGCCGCCGCCACCAGGTAGGTGCGCTTGCCCTCGCGCAGGTCGTCCCCGGCCGGCTTACCGGTCAGCGCCGGGTCACCGAAGACCCCCAGCACGTCGTCGCGGAGTTGGAACGCCTCGCCCAGCGGCAGCCCGTACGCCGAGTAGGCCGTCCGCACGTCGGCCGTCGCGTCGGCCAGCGCGGCGCCGAGCAGCATCGGACGCTCGACGGTGTACTTCGCGGACTTGTACCGGGCGACCTTGCTGGCCCGTTCCACCGAGGTGTCGCCGGTGACCTGCGTCAGCACGTCGAGGTACTGCCCGACGGTAACCTCGGTGCGCATCTCGTCGAAGACCGGCCGGGCCCGGGCCAACGACCACAGGTCCAGCCCCGAGGAGTGCAGCAGCTCGTCGGACCAGACCAGGCAGAGGTCGCCGAGCAGGATGGCCGCGGCGTCGCCAAAGCCGTCCGGGTCACCGCCCCAGCCGGCCTTCCGGTGCCGCGTGGCGAACCGCCGGTGCACCGCGGGCTCGCCGCGGCGGGTGTCGGAGCGGTCCATCAGGTCGTCGTGGATCAGGGCACTGGCCTGTACGAACTCCAGCGCGGCCAGGGCCGTGAGCACCTGGTCGCCGTCCACCCCACCGGCGCCCCGGAACCCCCAGTACGCGAATGCCGGACGCAGCCGCTTGCCGCCGCCGAGCACGAATGCCTCGATCGCCTCGGCCACCGGGATCAGGGCGTCATCCACGGCGGCGAGCCGGACCCGTTGGCCGGTCAGGAACTCGGTAAGGGCCTTGTCGATCCGCTGCCGCAGGTCGGCACGGTCGACGGGAGACACAGGAGCAGCGTGGGTCACGCCTCGACGCTAGCTGGTCGCCGAGGCCCGCGCGCTACCGCCATGCGGAGTCCCACCGGTGCGGCCGGGACCGGTTCGCCCAACCGGTCGGGTGCCGGCCACCGGGACGCGGCCCGGTCCGGTGGCTCGCGTCGAGCCGGCCCGACAGGTGGCCGCGGCGGCCTCGGCGAGCGCCACCAGCGGCACGTCCAGGACGACGGCGAGCCAGCCGAGCCAGAACCCGCCGGGCACGCGTCGCTGTCGTTCCCACCGGGACACCTCGTGCCGGCTCAGCGTCGGCACCCCGGCGGCGGCACACAACTCGGCGGCGGCGCGCTGCTGGCTCCAGCCACGGGCCAGCCGGCGCCGGGCCAGCAGCGGCCCGAGCTGCGTTGGGCGTGGCGATGTGGGCGGGGTCATGGGTCCTCCTGGCGGGCGTCGGTGGGGTGACGACCTACCCGCCCGACCGGACGGGACCGGCGTCACCGCCCGGTTGCTGACCCCCGCGCGGGACCCCGGGCCGCCCCCGCCGCCCCTCCCACGCCACCCATTCCTACCCCGGGGGTACGACGACTTTCCGCCCGCCGGGCCGGGGGCGCGCAGGGCGACATCGGCCGCCGCGGTGGGAAGCGTCTGGGCCATGGTGGCGTTGCCCGCTAGAGTCGGGTCGTGGCGCTCGGTCTCCCCTCGGTACTCCCCAACCCGCAGCCGGCGATCGGGGAGCTCATCCGTGAGCGCCAGCCGAGCTTCTCGTTCGAGTTCTTTCCGCCCAAGACCGAGGCGGGGGAGCGGCTGCTCTGGCAGGCCATCCGCGAGCTGGAGTCGCTGCGCCCGTCGTTCGTGTCGATCACGTATGGCGCTGGCGGCTCGACCCGGGACACCACCGTGGCGGTGACCGAGCGGATCGCCACCGACACCACCCTGCTGCCGATGGCCCACCTGACCGCGGTCAACCACTCCGTCGCCGAGCTGCGGCACGTGGTCGGCCGGCTCGCCGGGGTGGGAGTGCGCAACGTGCTGGCCGTCCGTGGCGACCCGCCGGGCGACCCGGGCGGTGAGTGGATCCGCCACCCCGATGGTGTGGACTACGCCGAGGACCTGGTCCGCCTGGTGCGCGACGCCGGGGACTTCAGCGTCGGCGTGGCGGCTTTCCCGTACAAGCATCCCCGCTCGCCCGACGTGGCCAGCGACACCGCGCAGTTCGTTCGCAAGTGCCGGGCCGGCGCGGAGTTCGCGATCACGCAGATGTTCTTCGATGCCGATGACTACCTGCGGCTGCGTGACCGGGTGGCCGCCGCCGGCTGCGACACCCCGATCCTGGCCGGGGTGATGCCGGTGACCCAGATCGGCACCATCGAGCGGTCCGTGCAGCTGTCCGGCGCGCCGTTCCCACCGACGCTGGCGGCCCGCTTCGAACGCGTCGCCGACGACCCGGAGGCCGTCCGTCTGCTCGGCATCGAGCAGGCCAGTGAGATGTGCCGCCGACTGCTGGACGAGGGTGTGCCGGGAATCCACTTCATCACCCTCAACCGGTCCACCGCGACCCGCGAGGTCTGGCAGAACCTGAAGGCCGGCGCGCGGGTGTGAACGTTGAGCCTGCGACACCTGATGCCCGGCATGACGGTTGATCTGTGGTGGGCACACAGCTGAACTGGGATCAGTACGCCACGGCGTGGGCACGGTTGCACGGCGGGTTCGACCCCCGGGTCGCCGCGCCGGTGGTGCGCGCCTGGCTGCGGTTCGCGTACCACGTCGGGTATGTGCTGGGCCGGCTGCGGGTCAGCCCCACCGCGGTCACCGTGGCCGGGGTGCTGCTCTGCTTCTGCGTACCGTTGCTGGTGACCCGGCCGGGGAACGGACCGTTTCTCGGTGCGCTGTTCGTGCTGCTCGCCGCTGTGGCGGACAGCGTGGACGGTGCGGTGGCGGTCGTCACCGGCCGCACCACCCGGCTCGGCTACGTCTACGACTCGGTCGCCGACCGGCTCGGTGAGGTGGCGTGGTTGCTGGCGTTCTGGCTGGTGGGCGCGCCGGGGGTGCTGGTCGTCGCGGGTGGCGCGCTGTCCTGGCTGCACGAGTACGTCCGAGCCCGGGCGGTCGCCGCCGGCATGCGCGACATCGGCGCGGTGACCGTGGGTGAACGCCCCACCCGGGTCTCGGTGGCGCTGGTCGGGTTGCTGGTCGCCGGGTTGGCCGGGCTGATCGAGCCGGACCTGGCCGCCGGCACCATCACCATGGCGACCGCGGTGTGGGTGCTGCTGGCCGGTTTCGGCCTGGGGCAGCTGCTCTCCAGCATCCGGCGCGCCCTGATCGACGCCGGCTGAGCGGCCCGTCCTGCTGAGCGGCCCGTCTTACCAGGCGGGGCCGATCTCGTCGGCGACGATCTGCGCGGAGAGGGTCACCATCGGCAACCCGCCGCCCGGGTGGGTGGAGCCGCCCACCAGCCACAGCCCGTTCGCCGGGCCCCGGTTGGCGGGGCGGAGCAGCCCGCCGGCGGTGCCGTAGATCGAGCCACCTGGCGCGCCGGTCGCCGCGTCCAGGTCGGCCGGGGTGCGGATCTCGCGGAACAGCAGCCGGTCGCGCACGTCCACGCCGCGCTGCGCCAGCACGTCCAGGATCCGGTCGGCGTACGCGTCGGCCAGCCCCGGGCGTCGCCAGTCGACCGCACCCGCTGCGGTGCCCTGCCGCGGGGCGTTGACCAGCACGAACCACGCCTCATGTCCGGCCGGGCGGACCATCGGGTCGTCGGCCACGGTGACGAACACCGTCGGGTCGGCCGCCGGCCGGGCCCGTACGCCGCGCCCGGGATCGCCGAAGACCGCGTCGAACTCCGCGTCGTAGTCGTCCGGGAAGAAGACGTTGTGGTGGGCCAGCCCGGTGTCGCCGGAGACGCCGAGCAGCAGCACGAAACCGGCGAGGCTGCGGTCGGTCAGCCCGGCCAGCCGACGGGGGTGCGGCAGCAGGTCACGGTAGACGGTGAGCGCGTCCACGTTGGCCACCACCACGTCGGCGGGCACCGGCGCGGTGATGCCGGCGAGGCGTACCCCGTGCACGCGACCGCCGGTGGCGTCGATCCGGGTGACCGTGGCGTCGGTCTGCACGACCACGCCGAGGTCCAGGCAGCGCGTCAGCAGCGCGTCGGCGAGGGTGCCCAACCCGCCGCGCAGATACCAGCCGCCGAAGGTCAGCTCGGCGTACGGGACCGCGACCAGCGCCGCCGGCGCCCGGCGTGGGTCGGCGCCGGTGTAGGTGGCGTACCGGTCCAGCAGCATCCGCAGCCGCGGGTCGGACAGGTGCCGGCGGCCCAACCCGCGCAGGGTGCGGCCCGGGGCGATGGCGGCCAGGTCGCCGACGCGCCAGGCCAGCGACGCGAGGTCGCGGGGGGAGTCGACGGTACGACGCAGGATGTCCCGCGAGGAGGCGTGCCACACGCGCGCGGCCCGGCGCCACAGCCGCTGCCAGTCGGCTGCCGCCCGGTCACCGAAGGCGGCCCCGATCCGGGTGGCGAACTCCACCGGGTCGGCGCACGAGTCAAGCGCCGGCCCGCCGTCTCCGAAGACGTGCCGGACGATCGGGTCCAGCGGGACCAGGTCCAGGTATTCGTCGAGCTTCGCTCCCGTGGCCTCGAACAGGTCGTGGAAGACCTCGGGCAGGGTGAGCAGGCTCGGCCCGGTGTCGAAGTGGAACGACCCGGCCGGGGTGTCGTGCGCGTACCGGCCGAGCTTGCCGCCGACCGTGTCGGCCCGCTCGAAGACGGTCACCTGATGCCCGGTGGAGGCCAGCCGGGCGGCGGCGGCGAGGCCACCGACCCCGGCGCCGACGACCACGATCCGCGCCATGCCGCGCCCTCCTAGCTGACCGGGCGGCCCCGCCAGGTCAGGCGGCGTCGCTTTCGCAGATGGTACGACCGTAGGGTCAGCCAACCGAGGACCACGACCGACACGGGGTGTGCGAGCGCGTCGGGCCACCATCGGCCCCCGGTCGCCCGTGCGGTGAGCACTCGCCCGGCCACCCCGAGCAGGTAGCCGGCCAGGCCCACGGCGGCCACCTCCGGCGCACCGGCCGCCACACCCGCCAGCGCGATCAGCGGCGGGGCGGTGTAGAGCAGCAGCAGCGACGCCAGCACGGCCGCTGCGGCGCCCGGGTGCCCGAACGACGCCCAGAGCGACTTCGAGTACCCGTCGCGCAGCTGCGGCCAGTCGTCGTACATCCGGCAGGTGGCCAGCCGGGAGCCGTCGGCCAGGACGATCCGCCCACCGGCCCGTTTGACCGCCCGGGCCAGCTCGACATCCTCCAGGATCTTGTCGGCGACCGCGGCGTGCCCGCCGGCGGCGGTGTAGCCGGCCCGGTCCACCACCAGGAACTGCCCGCCCGCCGCAGCCAGCGACGGCCGCGGCGAGCGCTCCATCGCGCGTAGCGGCAGGAAGGTCAGCCAGAGCCACTGCAGCAGCGGCTGCACCAGCCGGTCGGCCGCCGTCGCCACCACGATCCGGGGGTACGGCGACAGCAGTGTCGCGCGGGCGGCGCGCAGCTCGGTGACGGCCGCGGCCACGGCGTGCGGGGCGAGCACCACGTCGGCGTCGACGAAGACCAGCGCGGTGGCGTCCGGGTCGGCCCGGTTGGCCAGTTGCCAGCAGGCGTGCGGCTTGCCCAGCCAGCCCGGCGGCGGGGCGACCCCGGTGAGCAGCGTGACCCGGGGGTCGTCGCCGGCTACCGCGCGGACCACGTCGGCGGTGCCGTCGGTGGAGCCGTCGTCGAGGACCACGACGCGCAGCCCGGGCACGCCGCGCTGGGCGAGCAGGGCGCGCAGGCATCCGGTGACCCGGGTGGCCTCGTCGCGCAGCGGCAGCAGCACGGCGACCGGCTCGTCGACCTCGTCGGGCTGGTCCGTGGGCCGGCGCAGCCAGCGGGCGGCGTTGAGCCAGGTGTGCCCGGTCAACGCGGCGACGGCGAGCAGCAGGGCGAGCAGGACGGTCATCGGGTCGCGTCGACGCCGGGGCGGTGCGGCTGGTGGTTCGCCCGGACGGAGTCACGGGCCCGGCGGGCACGCAGCAGGGCCACCGCCAGCGGCACGGCGGTCACCGACATGCCGGCGGCGCCCCAGAGCGCCGAGGCGGGCAGGTCGAGGAAGACCGCGTGGGCCAGGATGCTGGAGAAGTACGTCCACAGGTAGAGCGCGATCATCGGGTGGTCCCGCCGATCGGTGTGCTCGGCGGTCGGCCCGGCCAGCGGGCGCAGCGCGCTCATCATCAGCACCGCGAAGAGCAGCCAGCCCAGGTAGTTGCTGACCGGGATGCCGGGCAGGCCGGGCAACGCCCCGGTGGCGTCCCGCCAGACCCAGTAGCCCTCAGCCACCATCTGTGGATCGAGGAAGAGGTCCCAGGCGGCCAGCCCCACCGTGGCCAGCGCGATCCTCCCCACCCATCGACCGACCGGCGACCCGCTGCCGCCGGTCAGCCGGACCGCCGTCAGCCAGGCCGGCCAGGCCATCCAGGTCCAGGCCAGCGGAATGATCAGCGGCACTCCGGCCAGCTTGGGGCCCAGCTCGCCGGAGTAGTCGTAGCTGCCGAACGGCACGCCGGTGGCCACCCCGATCGCCTCGATCGCGAACCCGCCGCCGGTGGCCACCGCGACCAGCGCCGCCGCGACGCGCGGACCCCGGCTGAGCAGCGCGTGGCCGACCGAGAGCAGCCAACCGAGAACGACGGTGGCCACGGTGAGCCCGGCCCGGGTGGCGCCGGTGGTGAGCGGGTAGCAGATCTGGGCGAGCACCAGGACGGCGAGCAGCGTCCAGGAGATCCGCCGGGTCATGACGCGGGTGGCTCGAGCGGCAGGTTCCGACCGAGTACGCCGAACGGACGCTCGTCACCGGGGAAGTGGAAGTTGCGCAGCACGTCGACGAAGCCGAACCGCCGGTACAACCGCCAGGCCCGTGAGGTCTGTTCGTCGGCCTCCGGGGTGGACAGCAGCGTGGTGTCGCCCTCGGCCATGCCGAGCAGCGCGCGCAGCTGGCCGGCGCCCAGGCCGTGCCCCTGCGCCGGTGGCCGGACATGCAGCTCGACCACCTCGAAGCAGTGGGTGAGCCAGCGCGTACGGGTCGGAGCGTCCAACGCTCGGTGCACCTGGTCGTGCCACCACTGGCCGGAGGCGCCCAGGTAGCCGTAGCCGAATCCGGCGAGGTGACCCTCACTGGTCAGGCTGGCGACCGCCCGGAAGCCCGGCCGGCGGACATGGGTGGCGATGTAGCCGCGACGGGCCTCCAGCAGGTCGGTGCGGTATCCCATCGCCTCGCCGTAGACGGCCACCACGTCGTCCAGCCGCCGGACGAGATCGTCCGGCGTCCAGCGCACCAACCTCATGCCCGTCCACCCTTCACCGTTTCCGGGCCGCCGTCGGCGACCCACCCGAGCACCGTCCGGTCGCCGACCACGTCGCGCACCTCGAACCGGGCGAACAGCTCCTCGGCGTACCAGCCCGCGGTGGGGGTTCGCATGATCGCCGCCCGGTGCTCCGGGTGACGGTACGCGAACGCCACCAGGTCCGTCGGATCGCGCCACACGCTCACCGTGCCCTGCCAACCCAGCGGCGCCTCCCCGACCCCGAACCGGGCCAGCAGCCCGGGCGCGTCGCGTAGGGCGGTGGCCACCGGGGGGATCGCCCGCCAGAAGGCGGCTGCCCGGCGGGCCCGCAGCCGAGCCCGGGTCAGCGCCAGCACCGGGCCGGTGACCCGGCCGCCCGACGGGTCGCCGAACGGCCGCTGGCCGGACCACTCGCCCCGGCTGGTCAGCGGACGCAGGTCGATCCGGACCTGGGCGCGGGCGATGTCTGCCCAGGCGCGCCCGACCGACGAGTCGTCGAAGTCGGCCGCCGCGGCGGGGGAGTCCCAGACGGTCAGCGCCGCCCACCGGGTCAGGTCGGCGTCCCTCGGCCCGAAGTCGGTGCCGGTCCCGGTGCCCAGCAGCTTGCCGAACCGGGCGCCCGGGAGGGCGCGCAACCGGCGTGGGTCCACCGCCATCCGGGTCAGCGCCCGGGGCAGCGCGCCGCGGGAGGTCCGCCACACGTGCAGCGTGACCAGCTCCGGAGCCGTGCTCACGCCACCTCGGCTGGGCTGCCGGCGGTGACCCGCAGCAGCTCGGCGTAGGTGGTCGGGAAGACCGCCTGCGGTACGCCACCCGCGGCCCAGATCTCGGGGTACGCCGCCAGCGCCGTGTCCACCAGGGTGCGCAGCGGGTGCGGGTGCCCGAGCGGGGCGACCCCGCCGATCGGCTGTCCGGTGTGCGCTCGGACGAACTCCGGGGTGGCCCGGCGCAGCCGGGTGACCCCGGTCGACGCCGCGAGGCGGGCGGTGTCGACCCGGTGTGCGCCGGAGGTGAGCACGAGCAGCGGCGTGTCGTCCGCGTCGAAGATCAGCGAGTTGGCGATCTGGCCGACCTCGACGCCGAGCGCCTCGGCGGCCGCCGAGGCGGTGTGCACCGCGTTGGGCAGCAGGCGGACCGTGCTGGGCTCACCGGCGCCGTCGAGCGTGCCGGCGGCGGTGAGCGTGTCCTGCACCGCTCGTACGTTCGGGTGTGGCTGCATGGTCGTCATTCTTTCCCGGTCCGCCGGTGTCGGTTCACCCAGGTTCACCCGGCCGGCGAGCCCAGCGCGTCACACGTTGCATTTTCGTCGGAGGGGAGGTGTACTGTCAGCAGCAGTTAGAACGAGTGTTCGATTGTCTCGAACGCCCGTTCCAACCAGCCGGGGCGCGGCGTTTCGCGGCGCCAGCTCCGGGCGGTGTGGCTCCGCGGGCCGCACCTGGGTTTCCGGGCAGTCGCGAGCCTGGTCCCGACAGGCAGGAGCGTCGCCCGCCGCCCACGACCCCCGGGCGGCGGGCGACGACCCCGCCGGTACGCCGGCCGGGTGTGGTGTGGGGAAGCATCCACACCCGGCCGGCCACACCCGGTGCGTCTTCCTCCGCACCACCCGACCTCGGCGTCTCATCGGCGGCACCAGCGCGCCGAGTCGACGCCCGGCCACGTGGAGGAGACATCCATGCCGACCAACCCGGCTCAGGCACCGACGGTGCCGGCGCACGTGCTGCCGCACCGCACCCCCGCCCAGCTCCTCACGTTGGCCCGGCGCGGGCTGGTCGAGGCCGGCCAGACCCGACCTGACGGCCTGCGCTACGCGGCTGCCCACCTGGCGGCGCTGCGTGCGGCGGCCGCCCTGCTCGCCGCCCGTGCCCGGCCCGCGCCGAGTCGGCGCAACCGGATCACCAGCGTCTGGGTCCTCCTCTGCGCCGTCGCTCCGGAGCTCGACGAGTGGTCCCGGTTCTTCGCCGCCGGGGCCAGCAAGCGCGCCGCCGCCGAGGCCGGCATCCCCCGGGTGGTCAGCGCCCGGGAGGCCGACGATCTGCTCCGCGCTGCCGAACAGTTCGTCACGGTGGTGGAGACCGCCCTCGGCGTGGCCCACCAACCGGCCCTGGGCGGCCTCGCCGCATGATCCCGCCGTGCCACCGGCCGCCCCGCGGGGGGAGCCGGGCGGCCGGTGGCACGGCGTGCCGGTCCTGATCTGTTCCACAGCAACGACGGGGGGTTGGTCCAAATGGCGGGCCGCATGGTGGTCGGTTCCGCCGCACTGGCCGATCTGGTGCGTCCGGCGAGTGCACCCGACCCGGTCGGCGGCCACCGGGTGCTGCCGGTGGTGCCCGAGCTGACCGGTCTGCTGCCCAACCGGGGCCTGCGCCGGGGCAGCACCATCGCGGTTGCCGCCGGCCAGCCCCAGCGCAGCGGTGGCACCTCGCTGATGCTGGCCCTGCTCGCCGAGGCGTCCCGGGCCGGCTCGTGGTGTGCCGTGGTCGGTGTGCCGACGTTCGGTGCGGGCGCGGCCGCCGAACTGGGCATCGCCCTGGACCGGTTGGCCCTGGTGCCGAATCCCGGCCCCGAATGGGCCACCGTGGTCGCCGCGCTGATCGACGGGGTGGACGTCGTGGTCACCACCGTGCCGGCCACGGTCTCCGCCTCGGTCGCCACCCGGTTGGCCGCCCGGGCCCGGCAGCGCGGCAGCGTGCTCGTCCCGTACGGCCGGTGGGACGGCGCGGACGTGACACTGCAGGTGGTCCGTGGAGTCTGGGAAGGGCTCGGGCAGGGCCGGGGGCGGCTGCGCCGCCGGGAGGTCACCGTCTCGGCGCGCGGGCGCGGGGCGGCCGCCCGACCCAAGGAGATCAAGGTCTGGCTCCCGGGTGACGAGCTGACCCGGGTGATCCCCCGCATGGTGCCGTCGACCGTGGGTCGCCCGGCCGCGCCGCTCGGCGGCCGGCTCCATCCGGTGCCGCCAGCCGGTGACCGGGCCCGCACCGACACCGCCCGCCAGAGCGCACTCACCCTGGTCGGTCCGGCGTGACATCGGCGATCAGGCGCGAGTCCGGCCCTGGAGGGCTGCGGTGACCGGCTCGCCGGCACGGGCTCTGCTGCTGTGGTGCCCGGACTGGCCGGTGCTCGCCGCCGAGATCGTCGACGGGGTGCCGGCGACCGGCCCGGTCGCCGTGCTGCACGCCAACCGGGTGGTCGCCTGCTCCGAGCGGGCCCGCGCCGAGGGGGTGCGCCGAGGGCTGCGCAAGCGGGAGGCGCAGGGGCGCTGCCCGCAGCTCACCGTCGTGGAATACGACCCGGGCCGGGACGCCCGCGCGTTCGAGCCGGTGGTCGCCGCGGTGGAGGAGTTGGTCGCCGGCGTCGAGGTGGTTCGTCCGGGCGCCTGCGCGGTGGCCGCTCGGGGGCCGAGCCGTTACCTCGGCGGCGAGGAGGCGGCCGCCGAGCGGATCATCGAGCACGTCGCCCAGTCGTGCCTGGTGGAGAGCCAGGTCGGCATCGCCGACGGGGTGTTCGCGGCCGGGTTGGCCGCCCGCGCCGGTCGGGTGGTGGCACCGGGCGGGACACCGGAGTTCCTGGCCGGGCTGCCGGTCGAGGCGCTTGGCCGGTCGTCGCTGGCCGACCTGCTGCGCCGGCTGGGGGTGCGTACCCTCGGCGACTTCGCCGCGTTGCCGGCTGGCGACGTGCTGGCCCGGTTCGGGTTCGACGGTGCGCTGGCCCATCGGCTGGCCGCCGGGCGGGACCACCGCCCACTCGCCGTCCGGCAGCCGCCGGCCGACCTGACGGTGACCGCCGAGCACGACGAGCCGATCGACCGGGTCGACGCGGCGGCGTTCGTGGCCCGGGCGTTGGCTGAGCAGCTGCACGAACGGCTGGCCGGGCACGGGCTGGCCTGCACCCGGCTCGGCATCGAGGCGGTCACCGAGCACGGGCAGGAGCTGCACCGGGTGTGGCGGCACGATGGCCTGCTCACCGCCGCGGCCATCGCCGACCGGGTGCGCTGGCAGCTCGACGGTTGGCTCTCCGGCAGCAACGGCCGCACCGGCGCCCGACCGGCCCGACCGACGGCCGGCATCATCCGGCTGCGACTGATCCCGGACGGGGTGATCGCCCAGGCCGGTCTGCAAGCCGGCCTGTGGGGGGAGGCCGGCGAGGAGCGGGAACGAGCGCACCGGGCGTTGAGCCGTGTGCAGGGCATCCTCGGCCCGGAAGCGGTGGTCACCGCGGTGCTCGGGGGTGGGCGCTCCCCGGCCGACCAGGTGCGACTGGTGCCGTGGGGCGACGAACGCCTCCCCGCCCGCCCCGGCCCACCACCGCTGCCCGGCGAGCCGATCGCCAGCGGCGACGACCGGGCCGTCAGCGCTGGCCGGGCTGTGGTCGGCGATCGGGCCGTGGGCACCGATCGGGCTGTGGGCACCGGCCCGGCCGTCAGCGCTGGCCGGGCTGTGGGCACCGACCGGGCTGTGGGCGGCGGTCGGGCCGTCGGTGCCGGTCGGCCTGCTGGCCGCGGTGGGGGCGGAGTTCCGCCGTGGCCAGGTCGGCTGCCGCGGCCCGCGCCCGCGGTGGTGCTGCCCAGCCCGCTCGCCGCGACCGTGCACGACGCCGCTGGCGAGGCGGTGGTGATCAGCGCGCGGTTGGCGGTGAGCGCTCCGCCCGCCCGGCTGGTGGTCGGCACCGGCCGGCCCGCGGAGATCGTCGGCTGGGTCGGCCCGTGGCCGGTGGACGAGCGGTGGTGGGCCCCAGCCGAGGCTCGGCGGCGGGCCCGGTTCCAGGTCTGCCTGGCCGATGGCACCGCCCTGCTGCTCGCCGTCGAGGCCGGGCAGTGGCTGGTGGAGGCGATCTATGACTGAGTGTTCAGCCGGGCGCCACCCTGGCCATGATCGACTCGACATTCCGGAAGTCGGGGTGTCCCGCCCATCCGGACAGCCCGGTGTCCATGCTGTCGAGTGGATCAAGTCGGTCGAGATCGGCCTGGGGGCGGGCGAGTGAGCTTCCACAACCCGAAGATGCCCTGGTCGGAGCTGGAGCGGGTGCTCTCCGGGCGGCCTGGCGACGACCGGGGGAGCCGCGACGACCGGGGGAGCCGGGGCGAGCGGCACCTGCACGTGGTGGACCCACTCGCCGTGGACGCCGACGGTGGGGACTCCCCGGCCTGGACCCGTCGGCGCGAGCAGTACCAGCCGCCGGAGCTGACCCGTCCCGACGGTGTGGTGCCCTACGCGGAGCTGCACGCGCACACCAACTTCAGCTTCCTCGACGGCGCCAGCCACCCTGAGGAGCTGGCCGAGGAGGCGGCCCGGCTGGGGCTCACCGCGCTCGCCGTCACCGACCACGACGGCTTCTACGGGGTGGTCCGCTTCGCCGAGGCGGCTCGTACGCTGGGCCTGCCGACCATCTTCGGCGCGGAGCTCTCCCTCGGGCTGCCCGGCCCGCAGAACGGCGAACCCGACCCGCACGGCGCGCACCTGCTGGTGCTCGCGCACGGCCATGAGGGGTACGCCCGGCTGGCCACCACCATCGCTCGCGCCCAGCTGCGCGGTGGGGAGAAGGGTCGCCCGGTCTACGGGGAGCTGGAGGAGGTCGCCGAGGAGCTCCGCGACCATGTGCTGGTGCTGACCGGCTGCCGCAAGGGGCACGTGCCGGGGGCGCTGCTCACCGAGGGGGTGGACGCGGCGGCCCGCGAGTTGGACCGGCTGACCGCACTCTTCGGTGCGGAGACGGTGGCGGTGGAGCTGACCGACCATGGTCACCCGGTCGACGCCGACCGCAACGACGCGCTCGCCGAGTTGGCCGCCGCGGCCGGGCTGCCGACGGTGGCCAGCAACAACGTGCACTACGCCAGCCCCGGCCGGCGTCGGCTGGCCACCACTGTCGCCGCTGTCCGGGCCCGACGCAGCCTGGACGAGATCGACGGCTGGCTGCCCGCGGCGGCCACCGCCCACCTGCGCAGCGGCGCGGAGATGGCGGCCCGGTTCGCCGCGTACCCGGGTGCGGTGGCGCGGGCCGCGGAGTTCGGCGCCGAGTTGGCCTTCGACCTCCAACTGGTCGCGCCGCAGTTGCCGGCGTACCCGGTGCCACCGGGGCACACGGAGATGAGCTGGCTGCGGAAGCTGACCGCCGACGGGGCACGGGAGCGCTACGGGCCGCCGCAGGCGCACCCGACGGCGTACGCGCAACTCGACCACGAGCTGAACATGATCGAGGAGCTGGGTTTCCCGGGCTACTTCCTGGTGGTCTACGACATCGTCACGTTCTGCCGTGACCAGGACATCTACTGCCAGGGTCGGGGTTCGGCGGCCAACTCGGCGGTGTGCTACGCGTTGCGGATCACCAATGTGGACGCGGTCCGGCACCGGCTGCTCTTCGAGCGGTTCCTCGCACCGGAGCGGGACGGCCCACCGGACATCGACGTGGACATCGAGTCCGACCGTCGGGAAGAGGTGATCCAGCACGTCTACACCCGCTACGGCCGGGAGCACGCCGCCCAGGTCGCCAACGTCATCTCCTACCGGCCCCGGTCGGCGGTGCGGGACGTGGCCAGGGCGTTCGGCTATTCGCCGGGGCAGCAGGACGCCTGGAGCAAGCAGATCGACCGGTGGGGCTCGGTCGCCACGGTCGACGTCGAGAACATCCCCGAACAGGTGGTGGAGTACGCCAACGAGTTGCAGACATTCCCGCGGCACCTGGGCATCCACTCCGGCGGCATGGTGATCTGTGACCGGCCGGTGATCGAGGTCTGCCCGGTGGAGTGGGGGCGGATGCCCGGCCGCAGCGTGCTCCAGTGGGACAAGGACGACTGCGCCGCGGTGGGCCTGGTCAAGTTCGACCTGCTCGGCCTCGGCATGCTTTCCGCCCTGCACTACGGCTACGACATGATCGGGTCCAGGCTCGACCTGGGTGACATGACCCTGGACGACCCGGAGGTTTACGACATGCTCTGCCGGGCGGACTCGGTCGGGGTGTTCCAGGTGGAGAGCCGTGCCCAGATGGCCACCCTGCCCCGGCTCAAGCCCCGTGAGTTCTACGATCTGGTGGTCGAGGTGGCGTTGATCCGGCCCGGCCCGATCCAGGGCGGTTCGGTGCACCCGTTCATTCGGCGCAAGAACGGCCAGGAGCCGGTGACCTTCGCGCACCCGCTGATGCGCAACGCCCTGGAGAAGACCCTGGGTGTGCCGCTGTTCCAGGAGCAGTTGATGCAGCTCGCCATCGACCTGGCCGGCTTCGACGCCGGGGAGGCCGACCAGCTGCGCCGGGCGATGGGCGCCAAACGGTCGGTCGAGCGGATGACCCGCATCGCCGACCGGCTCTACGTCGGGATGGCCGAGCGGGGCATCACCGGCGAGCTGGCCGACGACGTCTACCGCAAGCTCACCGCGTTCGCCAGCTACGGCTTCCCGGAGAGCCACGCGATGAGCTTCGCCTACCTGGTCTACGCCAGCTCCTGGCTCAAGCGCTACCACCCGGCGCCGTTCCTGGCCGCGTTGCTCAACGCCCAACCGATGGGCTTCTACTCGCCGCAGACCCTGGTCGACGACGCCCGCCGGCACGGGGTGGAGGTGCGCCGGCCAGACATCAACGCCAGCGGGGCCAAGGCGGTGTTGGAGTCCACCCCGGACACCCGGTGGGGGAGCCAGCCGGGGGAGCCGCCGCACGCCTGGGGGCTGGGCGGGCCGGTCGTCCGACTCGGGCTGTCCGGCGTGCGTACCCTCGGCGCCGACGTGGCCGAGCGGATCGAGGCCGAACGCGCCGCAGGTGGGCCGTACCGGGACATGTCTGATCTGGCCCGGCGGGTCGGTCTCACCGCCGCGCAGTTGGAGGCACTGGCCACCGCGGACGCCTTCGCCTGTTTCGGGCTGACCCGGCGGCAGGCGCTCTGGGCCGCCGGCGCGGCCGCCCAGGATCGGCCGGGCCGGCTGCCCGGCACGGTGACCGGCGCGGCGGCGCCCACGCTGCCCGGAATGGAGGCGGTGGACCGGTTGGTCGCCGACGTGTGGGCCACCGGGCTGTCGCCGGAGAGTCATCCAGCCCGGTTCATCCGGGGTCAGCTCGACGTGCTCGGCGCGGTGCCGATCTCCCGACTCGGCCGGGTGGAGCCGGGGCAACGGATCCGGGTCGGCGGCATCGTCACCCACCGGCAACGCCCGGCGACCGCGGGCGGGGTCACCTTCCTCAACCTGGAGGACGAGACGGGGATGCTCAACGTCACCTGTTCGCCGGGGCTGTGGCAGCGCTATCGGCGAGTGGCCCGGACCAGCGCCGCGCTGGTGGTCCGGGGGCGGCTGCAGCGGCACGAGGGAGTGACCAACCTGGTCGCCGATCGGCTGGACGCCATCGAGCCACCGGTCAGTCCCGCCTCCCGTGACTTCCGCTGATTCAGTGATCCACATTACGGTTTCCTGCGGCGTGGAGCGGGAGACTCGTCCCGAGCGGGCAGAGTGGCCCGTGATTCGTGAGGGAGAATGACAGTGATGGGGAATCACGCGTACACCGGTGGAATCGCCAACGCCCGACGGACCCGGCTGGGTGCCGGTTGGGTGCCGTCGCACCTCGCCGACCCCCGCGAGTACGAGGTGACCAACGGTCCGGTGGCCAACGAGCGCCGGTCCCGGGCGGAGGACGAGGTCGAGGGCACCGAGTCCTGACCGACCGCGTCACCGCGCACCGATCGGACGGGTGGCGGGTACGCCCCGCCACACGCCCGCACCATGGATGGACCGGGTGACTAGGCTCGACGGGTGGACCAGACCCGAGGCCGGTTCGCCGGGCCCCCGCTGACACCCCGCACCGCCGTGATCTGGTCGGTGCTCCGCGCCGAGCTGGACCGGCGCGGCGACGCCGAGCTGACCGTGTTGGACGTGGGCGGCGGCACCGGCGGTTTCGCCGTCCCGCTGGCCCGCGCCGGGCATCGGGTCACCGTGGTCGACGCCAGCCCGGACGCGCTGGCCGCACTCACCCGCCGGGCCGCCGAGGCCGGGGTGGCCGACCGGATCGCCGCCGTCCAGGGCGACGGCGACGCCCTCGCGGGGCTGGTCGAGCCGGCCGGCGTCGACCTGGTGCTCTGCCACGCCGTGCTGGAAGTGGTCGACGATCCGACGCCGGTGGTGGCCGCGCTGGCCACCGCGCTGCGTCCCGGCGGCGCGGTCAGTGTGCTGGTGGCCGGCCGGGCCGCTGCCGTGCTGGGCCGCGCGATGAACGGGCACCTGGACGTCGCTGCCGCGCTGGCCGCCGATCCGGATGGCACCGCCGGGCCGCGGGACACTCTGCGCCGGCGTTACGACGCCCCCGGCGCCGCCGCGCTGCTCGGCGCCGCCGGGCTCGTGGTCGAGGAGATCCACGGGGTACGCGTGCTGGCCGACCTGCTGCCGGCCGCGGTCGCCGATGGGCAGTCCGCCGCCCTGGTCGAGTTGGAACGTGCGCTGGCCGCCCAACCGCCGTACCGGGACCTGGCCGCCCAGCTGCACCTGTTCGCCCGCCGGCCGGCATGATCGCCGAGCCGGGTGGCGTGCCGGCGCCACTGGAGGTCCTCGGGCCGGACCACGGCGGCGGCCGTCTCGCCGATGTGCTGCCCAGCGCGCTCGCCGTGCTGGGCGTGCCCGGATCCGCCGACCCCCTCGGGCTCGTCGGAGCGTTGGCCGGGGTACGCCGGATCGCCGTGCTGCTGGTCGACGGGCTCGGTTGGTACCAGTTGCCGACCGCCGCGCCGTACGCGCCGGCCCTCGCCGGGCTGGCGGCGACGGTGGCCCGGCCGCTCATCGCCGGTTTCCCGTCCACCACCCCGACCAGTCTGGTGTCGCTGGGCACCGGCGTCGCGCCGGGCGCGCACGGGGTGCTCGGCTTCACCGTGCGGGTGCCCGGCACCGACCGGGTGCTCACCCACACCGACTGGGCTGGCGACCCGCCGCCGCTGCGCTGGCAGCCGGTGCCCACCCAGCTGGAGCGGGCCCGCGCCGCCGGCGTGACGGTGACCGTGGTGAGCCGGCCGGAGTTCGGTGGCAGCGGGTTGACCCTGGCCGCCAACCGGGGCGGTGACTTCCGGGGCGCCGCCGGTGGGGACGCGGTGGCCGCCACCATGCTGGCCGCGCTGGCCGCCGGCTCCGGACCCACCCTGGTCTCCGGTTACCACGCCGACCTGGACCGGCACGGCCACCTCAGCGGCGTCGACTCGGCGCCCTGGCGGATCGCCGCCACCGAGGTGGACACGCTGCTCGCCCGGTTGGTCGACGGGCTGCCGCCGGACGCGGCGCTGCTGGTGACCGCCGACCACGGCCAGCTCGACATTCCCGCCGCGCACCGCTTCGACCTGGACACCGATCCGCGACTGCGCGCCGGTGTGCGGCTGGTGGCCGGTGAGGCCCGGGTCCGCTACCTGCACGTCGAGCCGGGCGCGGTCGACGACGTGCTGGCCGCCTGGTCCGAGGTGCTGGGTGCCGCGGCGCGGGTACGCACCCGCGACGAGGTGGTGGCCACCGGCTGGTTCGGGCCGGTGCCCGAGGAGCACCGGGGGCGGATCGGCGACGTGGTGGTGACCTGCAACGACACGTACGCGGTCATGGCCAGTCGCACCGAGCGGCCGATGGCGTCGCGACTGGTGGCGTACCACGGGTCGGACACCGCCGCCGAGCTGACCGTGCCGCTGCTGGTCGTGCGCGGCTGACCGGCGGACGGTCCGGCCCGTTGACGGCTGGTGGTGTCGTACCCCCGGGTTAATCTGCCGGGATGGGCCGCAGTCAGTCGTTGCCCCGGGGCGACGATCCGCGCTTCGGGCCGGACGCCGACGACTCCGGCAGCCCGATCCTGCACGTCGACATGGACGCGTTCTTCGCCGCCGTCGAGGTGCGCCGCCGACCCGAGCTGCGCGGCCGGCCGGTGGTCGTCGGCGGCGTTGGGCCGCGCGGGGTGGTCAGCTCGGCCAGCTACGAGGCCCGCCAGTACGGCGTGCGCAGCGCGATGCCGACCAGTCAGGCCCGGGCCCGCTGCCCGCACGCGGTCTACCTGCCACCGGATTCCACCGCCTACACGGTCGCCTCCCGGGCGGTCATGCAGATTTTCCGGGACGTCACCCCGCTGGTCGAGCCGCTCTCCCTCGACGAGGCGTTCCTCGACGTGACCGGTGCCCGCCGACTCTTCGGCTCCCCGGCCACCATCGCCCGCCTCATTCGCCGCCGGGTCGCCGACGAGCAGGCGCTGACCTGCTCGGTCGGGGTGGCGCCGAGCAAGTTCGTGGCCAAGCTGGGTTCCACCCGGGCCAAGCCGGACGGCCTGCTGGTCGTGCCCCCGGGGCAGGTGCTCGACTTCCTGCACCCGCTGCCGGTGGACGCGCTGTGGGGGGTGGGGGAGCGCGCCGCCGAAGCGCTGCGCCGGCTCGGCCTGACCACCGTCGGCGACCTCGCCGAGGCGCCGGTGAGCATGCTTCGCCGAGCGGTCGGTGCCGCCTCGGCGACGCACCTGCACGAGCTGGCCTGGGGACGGGACCCGCGCCGGGTCAGCTCCGAGCACGTCGACAAGTCGATCGGCGCCGAGGTGACCTTCGACGTCGACGTGGCCGACCCGCAGGAGATCCGCCGTACGTTGCTCGCGCTCAGCGCGAAGGTCGGCGTCCGGCTGCGAGGCTCCGGGCAGGTCGGTCGCACGGTCGCACTCAAGGTCCGGCTGGCCGACTTCCGCACCGTCAGCCGCTCCCGCACCCTCGACGTGCCCACCGACACCGCCCGCGAGATGTTCGACACGGTCTGGGCGCTCTACACCGCGTTGGACCCAGGCGAGCGGATCCGACTCGTCGGTGTCCGGGTGGAAGGGCTCGCCCCGTCGCAGGGCGCCCACCGGCAGCTCACCCTCGGCGCGCCCGAGCGTGGCTGGCGCGAAGCGGAAGCTGCCTCGGACGCCGCTGCTGCCCGTTTCGGGCGGTCCGTCATAGGTCCGGCCAGTCTGATGGGCGATCGTGATCCCCGCCGAAACGAAAATCCACCCCACCCATAGGTCGTCCCGCTTTCCGACGCGCGACCCCCCTCGTAGACTTGCGGGTAAGCAGCCGGTTGGCTGCCACGGTCTGTCGGCCCGAGTGGGCCCGACCAACGTGACCGGGGAGGAGTGCCGTGCCGCTCTCGGAGCACGAGCAGCGGCTGTTCGAGCAGATCGAGCGGTCGCTTGCCGAGGACCCCAAATTCGCCTCGGCCGTGCGCGCCAGCGATCCGCGCTTCCATGCGCGGCGTCGCCTGCTCGTCGCCGCCGGCGTCATAATCGCTGGCTTGGCTCTACTGGTCTATGGCGCGGTGATCAAGACTCCACCGCTGGCGGTGGCGGGCTTCGTCGTCATGCTGGCGTCGGCCGCGTTCGCGGTGCAGTCGCACCGGCGGGCGCAGTCACCTGACCTGCACGTGGTGGGCGGCACGACGAGTCGTCGCCGTCCCCGCGGTGGCCGGTCCGGTCGCCGGTCGTCAATCCTGGACCGCATGGAGGACAGGTGGCGGCAGCGCCCGGAGGGGCACCGCTGAGCCAGTCCCGCCCCTGAGGCGGGACGTACGCCGCGACGAGCGGGTCGCCGGGCACAGCCCCGGGCGACCTCCGTCGTATCCGCGCGCCCTCTCCCGCTGCCCCTTCCCGCATGATCGTGCTCGACCCTGGTTGTAGTGGCATCGTGCGCGACGTGAGGGGCCTTGTTCCTGGATCGAGCACGATCTTGGGTGGCCCGGTATTCGTTGAGCCGCCATCCCACGTCACCCCATGATCACCTGATGGTGAGTAGCTGCGAGAACCTATCTGCAACTACTGGTCATCAAGTGATCATGGGGTGGCGTGGTGGGTTTTGGTCAGCGGGCCGCCCGGTCGGCCAGCAGCCGTCGGGGGTTCCAGCGCAGCAGCCTGTACCGGGCCCGCCCGGTCAGCGCCACCATTCGACTGGACGCGTCCGCCAGGGTGGTCCTCCACCGCAGCAGCACCGACGGCGGCAACACGGCGGCGAGCAGGCGGGTCCGCCGGTCGGCCCGCGCGGCGAGCGCCCCACGGACCGCGCTCAGCGCCGGAAGCAACCGCTCACCGGTCAGCGGATCCCGCGCGTAGCGGGCCCGTTCCTCCGCCCGGCCGAGCAGTCGCGCCGACCCGATCGCTGCGGTGTCGTCGTTGAGGGTGACCCGGACAAGCCGGTCCGCGGTCGCCCTGGGCGTCTCGGTCGGATCGACCGGGACCCGGAAGTCCACCAGTGTGTCGAGCAGCTCCGCCCAGGCGGCGTGCGCGTCCGCGCGGGCACGGTTGGCGTCCGCGCCGACCACCACCAGTCGGGTTCCTGGCTCGCCGACGTCATCGACGGTGGCGGCGGCCACTGCGGCGCTCGGCGCCTGGCCACCTCGTCGGCGGCGCAGCGCGAGCCGGCGCAGAGCGGGTACGGCGAGCAGTATCAGCAGGGCCAACAGGCCCGCCGTCCACCAGGGCCAGACCGGCGGCTGCTCGTCCGGAGTGGTTGCGCCGAGGGCGAGCCCGTCGTCGATGTCGCGGTCTGCGTTGTCCGAGCCGGCCGGACCAGCCGGCTCTTCGGCGCCCGCCGGGCTGTCCTTGACGCCGGTGCCCGGCGTGGACGGCTCCGGCGCGTCAGTGTCCGGTGCCCAGGCCGACCGGGTGGACCCCGGCACCCCGTACGCCGGGGTGGCGTCGAACGGCACCCAGCCGACCCCGTCGAAGTAGACCTCGGTCCAGGCGTGCAGGTTGAGGTTGGTCAGCGTGAACGTGTCACCGTCGCGCTTGCTGCCGTTGGTGAACCCGAACGCCACCCGGGCCGGGATGCCGGCCGAGCGGACCAGCCAGGCCATCGCGGCGGCGTACTGCTGGCAGTAGCCAACCTTGTTGGTCAGGAAGTTGACGATGTCCTGCCCGCTGCTGCCGCTCTCGGTGCTGAGCCGGTAGCTGAACCCGTTGTCCGCCGAGAAGTGCTGGTAGATCGCCAACACCCGGTCGTAGTCGGTGCGCTTGTCCTGGACCAGCCCCTTGACCAGCTCCTCCACCTCGGGCACCGCCCCGGGGGTGGCGGTCATCTGCCGGCGTACCGGGTGGTCCGCCGGCAGCGGTTGCGCGGCCCGCAGCGTCGCCGGCGAGTATGTCGAGCGCAGGTAGTCGAAGGAGTACTTCCGGCCCCGGGAGTTTTCCCGGTTGGAGAAGATGACCTGCTGGTTGGGGTCGTAGAGCCAGTTGCCGTTGAGGTCCTCGGTGCGTACCGGCTCGGCGTACACCGGCATCAGCGACATGCTCAGGCTCCTGGTGACCTCGACGGTCGCCCGGTAGGGGGTCTGCTGCACGCCCTGGCCAATCCGCTCGGCCGGGTTCGGCAGGTCCCGGTTGGCCGGCCGGCCGCTCGGGTTGCGCGCCTGGAAACCACTCGGGCGCAGGTCGTCGGCTACCGCGTAGCGCAGGTAGAACGGATTCGGCTCGGACGTCGTCACCTTGACCAGGTCGGCCACCTCGGACTGGTTGAGCTGGCCGGCGAGCGAGGCGAACAGGTCGATGCGACCGGACGTGCCACCCGAGCCGCTCCCGTTGCCGGTGCCCGGCGAACGGCTGAGGGAGTCGAGCAGCCCGCCGGTCATGCCGGGCACCGCCAGCGGAAGCACCACCGCCAGGGCCACCCCGACCGCCGCGAGCCGCCGGCCGGCGGAGGCCAGCGGCGAAGCCTCCCACACGTCGACGTCGCGGCCGTCCCCGGTGAACCGGCGTCCGAATCGGCGCACCCGGTCGACATTGTCGGTGACCAGCAGCCAGAGGTAACCGGCGGCGCCCACCACGAACGGCGTCGCGGGGACGCTGTCCACGTAGACGGCGACCGGCACCGAGTAGATGGCGAGCATCGGCAGCCCCGCCAGCGCGGGCCGGCGCAGCCCCACGGCCAGCACGTCCACCAGCACGGCGACCGCGCCGACGCCGAGCACGGCGATGAACAGCAGCGGGTCGGTGTCCGGGACCTCGACTCCGTACGAGCGCATGTCCTGCATGGAGCCGGCCAGCAGATCGGCGAAGTGCGCGAGCGTGCCCGGAGTGGGCAGGACGGCGAGCAGCTCCTCGCCGCTGGGGAACAACCAGGTCAGGGCGAGCGCCAGGCCGGCCAGCATGCCCAGCACCTGACCCCACAGTGGTGCCCGGGCGAGCCGGGTCAGCGCGGCCACCCCGGCCACCACGGCGACCGCGATGACGGACTCGATCAACCATGTCCAGCTCTGGAAGATGGCTGACAGCGGCGCGGCGGCCAGCAGCGTGGCCGCGGCCGCCACCAGGCCGATGTTCCGACTGGCGATCATGAGGGGAACCTTCCGTTCATCGCACGCCGCCGGCGACCGTCTCGGCCAGCGCGGCGCGCAGGGCGAAGCCCTGGGAACCTCGGCCGGCCTGCGGCCACAGCGCTGGCAGTCGGGCGCCGTGGTCGACGCCGACCACACGCCAGCCGCTCTGCAGCATGGAGAGGACTGCGGCGCCGTGCGCGTGCTCCGCCTCGGCCCGGGCCTTCTCCGGCAGGCTGAGCCAGGTGGAACTGTTCAGCAGGAAGCCGATGCAGGTGGCGCCGTTGCCCCGCAGCCCGGCCAGCAGCTCGGCCTCGGCCGCGCTCACCGTGCCGAACAAACCGATGACCAAACCGCCGTCGGAGCGTTGGCGGACCCGCTGCACGAGGCCGGCCACCTCGGCGCGCTGATCCAGCCGGACCTCCGCGAGGTGGTCGAGCAGCGCCCCGTCACCGCCGGCCTCCGAGGCGTCCACATCGACCCCCGAGCCGGTGACCAGGCGCAACTTGTAGCCGGCCTGCCGCAGGTGGACGGCGATGCTCGCGGCGGCGGAGACGGCCCACTCGAAACTGGCCGTCGGCCCCTCGCCGCGGTGGCCGTACGCCCGGGTGTCCAGAACGACCGTGGCCCTGCTCTCCCACGGCTGCTCCTCGCGGCGCACCATCAGCTCGCCGGTACGTGCGGTGGACTTCCAGTGCACCCGGCGCAGGTCGTCGCCGCGCCGGTATTCCCGGGTCGCCGCGTCGTCCTCCCCGTGCACCGCCACCGAGCGGGCCCGGCTGTCGCCGCTGCCCGCGTACTCCCCGGGGAGCCGGACCGACGGCAGCGGGGTGACCTGCGGGATGACCGTCAGGTGGTCGGTGCTGGGGAAGGACCGGGTGAGCTCGCAGAGGCCGAACGGGTCGGTCATCCGGACCACCAGCGGGCCCACGTCGTAGCGGCCCCGCACGTCGGCCCGCACGGTGTACGCCACGGACGTCGCCTGTTGCGCGCCGAGCCGCTCCAACACGACCCGGGGTCGGCTGCCCAGCGCGTAGGGCAGCCGGTCCTCCAGGAGGAGGGTGCCGGTCGGCAGCCGGGAGAGGTTCTGCAGGCGCAGCACCACCCGGGAGTTGGCGCCGACCGGAACCCGGTGCGGGTCCAGTGAACGGTTGCAGGCCAGCTTGTAGCGGCTGCGCCCGACGTAGGCCGCAGCCAGCAACGGCAGGATGGCCAACAGCACAGCCACCCGGAGCAGGTCCTTCTCGCCGAGGATGCCGGCCGAGATCGCCGCCGCGACCGCCGCGGCGAGGAAGGAGCGCCCGCGGGTGGTCAGCCCGCGCAGCCCGGCACGCACGTCATGGCCTCCGCGGCTCGTAGGAGGCGCGGCCGTTGCCGGTGGCGGGCCGGGTGTCGTACGGGTTGCGCTGCCGGTCGTGTGGCAGCGGCAGGCGGTGCACCAGCTCGGAGACGATCGCGTCGGTGGTGCGTCGGGCGAGCTGCGCGTCCGCGGTCGGGATGATCCGGTGCGCGAGCACCGGCACCGCCAGGGCCTGCAGGTCGTCGGGGAGGACGTAGTCGCGGCCCTCCAGGGCGGCGACCGCGCGGGCGGTGCGCAACAGCTGCAGGGTCGCCCGGGGAGAAGCACCGAGCCGCAGGTCGGGCGCTTCGCGGGTGGCGGTGACCAGGTCGATCGCGTACTGCTTGACCGCGTCCGCGACGTGCACCTGCCGGACGGTGGCGATGAGCTGCCGAACGGTGGCGGCGTCGGAGACCGCGCGCAGCTCGTGCAGAGGGTCGGTGGCGCCGTGCCCGTCCAGCATGGCCAACTCGGCGTTGGCGTCCGGGTAACCCATCGCGATGCGGGCGGTGAACCGGTCGCGCTGCGCCTCGGGCAGCGGGTAGGTCCCCTCCATCTCGATCGGATTCTGGGTGGCGATGACCATGAATGGCGTCTGGAGCTGGTACGTCACGCCGTCGACGGTGACCTGCCGCTCCTCCATGCACTCCAGCAACGCCGACTGGGTCTTCGGCGAGGCCCGGTTGATCTCGTCGCCGACCACCAGGTTGGCGAACACGGCGCCGGGACGGAACTCGAAGTCGTGCGTCTCCTGGTTGTAGACGCTGACCCCGGTGACGTCGCTGGGCAGCAGGTCGGGGGTGAACTGGATCCGCCGCACGGTGCAGTCGATGGACCGCGCGAGGGCCTTGGCCAGCTTGGTCTTGCCGACACCCGGGACGTCTTCGATCAGGAGGTGGCCCTCGGCGAGCAGGACGGCCAGGGCGAGCCGCACGGTGGCGGTCTTACCCTCGATGACCTGCTCGATGTTGGTCACGATGGCCTCGCTGGCGGCGCGGAACTCGTCGTGCGGCAGTAGGCCGCCCACCTCGTCCCAGGTCTGTTGTGTCACGGGGCCTCCTCCTCGTCGCCAATACGGCAGCTCTCTAAAGAGCACCTGGACCCGTCGTTGGGTTCGCGACGTCGAGCCTCATATGCCGCAGGAATCTCACTGGGCTCTCAGGCTAACCATGTTTGTCGTTCTCGCCGACCCCCGCAGGTGGTCCGTCGGTTACGCACCGATTTTCGCCACGTCGGGGGACCGGGTTCGACCATCGCGGGGGTCGGTGGGCCGGGACCGCTGACGGGGTACACTGCCGGACATGGCCGGAGTCTTCCTGCTTCTTACCGGGCCGTGCTGATGCGCTGAACGCGCGACAGTACGGCGGCCCCTCCTGCGCGAGGGGCTTTTTTGTGCCCGCCGCCGGCCCGGCCCGACGGTGCCGAGACGAAGCGAAGCGAAGCGAGGAGAGACGATGAGTGAGGCAGCCGCACCGGCGGGCGACATTCCCCCGTTCCGGTACACCGCAGCCCTGGCCGACGAGATCGAGAATCGTTGGCAGGACATCTGGGCGCGCGAGGGCACCTTCCACGCACCGAACCCGACCGGCCCGCTGGCCGACCCGACCCACCCCCGCGCCGGCGCGGAAAAGCTGTACGTGCTGGACATGTTCCCGTACCCGTCCGGTGCCGGCCTGCACGTCGGCCACCCGCTGGGTTACATCGGCACCGACTGTTACGCCCGCTACCAGCGGATGGCCGGCCGCAACGTGCTGCACGCGATGGGCTTCGACGCGTTCGGCCTGCCCGCCGAGCAGTACGCGGTGCAGACCGGCACCCACCCCAGGACCACGACCGAGCAGAACATCGAGCGGTACAAGGTGCAGCTGCGCCGGCTGGGCCTGGCCCACGACGAGCGCCGCTCGGTGGCCACCATCGACACCGACTTCTACCGCTGGACCCAGTGGATCTTCCTGCAGATCTTCAACTCCTGGTACGACCGCGACGCGGGCCGGGCCCGCCCGATCGCCGAGCTGATCGCCGAGTTCGAGGGCGGTAACCGATCCACCCCGGACGGCCGCGCCTGGGCCGAGCTGAGTGTCGCCGAGCGCCGCCAGGTCGTCGACGACCGCCGACTGGCGTACGTCTCCGAGGCCCCGGTGAACTGGTGCCCGGGGCTGGGCACCGTGCTGGCCAACGAGGAGGTCACCGCCGACGGTCGCTCCGACCGGGGCAACTTCCCGGTCTTCAAGCGCAACCTGAAGCAGTGGATGATGCGGATCACCGCGTACGGCGACCGGCTGATCGAGGACCTGGACACCCTGGACTGGCCCGAGCCGATCAAGCTGATGCAGCGCAACTGGATCGGCCGCTCCACCGGCGCCCACATCGACTTCCCGACCGCCCTGGAGCCGGTGCGGGTGTTCACGACCCGACCGGACACCGTCTTCGGCGCCACCTACATGGTGCTGGCGCCCGAGCACGCGCTGGTCGACGCGCTGGCGCCGGCCACCTGGCCGGAGGAGACGAGGGACGCCTGGACCGGCGGGCACGCCAGCCCCCGGGAGGCTGTCGAGGCGTACCGCAAGGCCGCGGCCGCCAAGACCGACGTCGAGCGGCAGTCCGACACCAAGGAGAAGACCGGCGTCTTCATCGGCGCGTACGCCACCAACCCGGTCACCGGCGGGCAGATCCCGATTTTCATCGCCGACTACGTGCTGGCCGGCTACGGCACCGGCGCGATCATGGCGGTGCCGGCGCAGGACGAGCGGGACTGGGCGTTCGCCGAGGTCTTCGAGCTGCCCATCCTGCGTACCGTGCAGCCGGCGAAGGGCTTCGACGGCAAGGCGTACACCGGGGACGGCCCGGCGATCAACAGCGCCGCGCCCGAGCGCGGCCTGGACCTGAACGGCCTGGGGGTCACCGAGGCCAAGGCGACGATCATCGCCTGGCTGGAGGCGAACGGGCACGGCACCGGCGCGGTGACCTACCGGCTGCGCGACTGGCTGTTCTCCCGCCAGCGCTACTGGGGTGAGCCTTTCCCGATCGTCTACGACGAGACCGGCGCGGCCATCGCCCTGCCCGAGGAGATGCTGCCGGTCGAGCTGCCGGAGGTGGACGACTTCTCCCCGAAGACGTTCGACTCCGACGACGCGGACAGCAACCCGGAGACCCCGCTGTCCCGCCGCCGCGACTGGGTCGAGGTCGAGCTGGACCTGGGTGACGGGCCAAAGCGCTACACCCGGGAAACCAACGTGATGCCGCAGTGGGCCGGCTCCTGCTGGTACGAGCTGCGCTACCTGGACCCGACCAACAGTGAGCGGTTCGTCGACGCGGAGAACGAGCGCTACTGGATGGGCCCGCGCGCCGACGGTGACTGCGGGGGCACCGACCTGTACGTGGGCGGTGCTGAGCACGCCGTGCTGCACCTGCTGTACGCGCGGTTCTGGCACAAGGTGCTGTTCGACCTGGGGCACGTGTCGTCGTTCGAGCCGTTCCGCAAGCTGTTCAACCAGGGCATGATCCAGGCGTACGCGTACACCGACTCGCGCGGCAGCTACGTGCAGGCCGAGGAGGTCGTCGAGCGCGACGGCGCCTACTACCTGGGCGACCTGGCGGTCAAGCGCGAGTACGGCAAGATGGGCAAGTCGCTGAAGAACGTGGTGACCCCCGACGACATGTGCGCCGTGTACGGTGCGGACACCTTCCGGGTGTACGAGATGTCGATGGGTCCGCTGGAGGTGTCCCGCCCCTGGGAGACCAGGGCGGTGGTCGGCTCGTACCGGTTCCTGCAGCGGGTCTGGCGAGCCGTCGTCGACGAGCAGACCGGCGAGCTGCGGGTCACCGAGGACCCGGCCGACGAGGCGACCCGCCGGCTGCTGCACAAGGTGATCGACGGGGTCCGTGGCGACATGGACGGCATCCGGTTCAACACCGCGGTCGCCAAGCTGATCGAGCTGACCAACGGGCTGACCCGGCTGTCGGCAACGCCCCGCGAGGTGGCCGAGCCGCTGGTGCTGATGGTGGCGCCATTCGCCCCGCACGTGGCCGAGGAGCTGTGGCGTCTGCTGGGCCACGACACCTCGCTGACGTACGTGGACTTCCCGACCGCTGACCCGGCGCTGCTGGTGGCCGACACGGTGACCTACCCGGTGCAGGTCAACGGCAAGGTCCGTGGCCGCATCGAGGTCCCCGCCGACGCCTCCGAGGAGACCGTCCGGGGGGCAGCGCTGGACGCGGTGGCCGCCGCCCTGGCCGGCAAGGAACCCCGCAAGGTCATCGTCGTCTCGGGACGAATGGTCTCCGTCGTCGCCTGACGCTGCACTGCGGACGCTACAGAGCGTGACAGCTCGTCGCAGCGGACGCCGCGTCGGCGATGAAACCGCCCGTGAGCGGCTCCTCGGCGGGGCCGTCAGCCAGGCGGCGGGGCCGTCAGTCGGGCTCGGGCACGGTCAGACCGGCAGGCGACGGCGCTGGCGCTCGGCGCGCCACCACTGGTGTACGAGCACCAGGCTGGCGATCAGGCCGAGGCTGGCCGGGGCGGCGGCGTACCAGTTGATGTGGCCGGGGGAGTTGGCCGCCGCGCCGATCGCCGCATAGCCGACGGCGGTCGGCGCGGACGCGATCACGCTGCCCGCCAGGAACGGCAGCACCCGTGCGCCGGTCGTGCCGTAGCCGTAGCTGACCAGCCCGAAGCCGGCGATCGGCAGCAGTCGGACGGTGATCACGCCGAGTACGCTCTGCCGGGCGAACCAGCCATCGAGGCGGGCCAGGCGACCACGGACCCGTTCGGCGACGAACTCCCGGCCGAGCAGCCGGCCGACCGTGAACCCGATCGCCGCGGCCACGAGTGCGGCGCCCAGGGCGTACGCGGCGCCCTCCAGCGGGCCGAAGATCGCGCCCGCCGCGAGTGTGATGAAGGTCCGGGGGACCAGCGCGACCAGCAGCAGCGCGCCGCCGAGGATCGCCGCCACCGGGGCGAGGTCGCCCAGTCGGTCGGCCAACAACGGCAGCTGATCCGGGTCCGGCCGGGGTGCCAGGAGCAGCAGCAGCCCGCAGCCGCCGATCAGCAGCACGAGCAGGGCGAACCGGGCGGCCGACGGCTGCCGGAGCAGTCGCCGGACGGCTCGGGTCATGCCCGGGCGGCGGCCACTGCGGAGCGGCGCTCATCGCGGAGCCGGTCCGACCAGGTGTCGTCCAGCGGCGGGAGCTGGTGTGCCCCGGTGGCCCAGCGCAGCAGCAGGTCGGCGAGGGCCGGGTTGCGGGCCAGCGCCGGACCATGCGAGTAGGTGCCCAGCAGCTTGCCGCGCCACGCGCCCTCGGTGGCGCCGTCGTTACCCACCCCGGCGGTGACCCGGGCCAGCGGGGAGACCTCCGGACCGAGGCGGGTGCGGCCGCCGTGGTTCTCGAAACCGGTCAGCGGGGGCAGGCCCAGCCGGGGGTCGATCTCACCGGCCAGTTCACCGACGGCCCGGCTCTCGTTCCGGTCGGACTGCAGGTCGAGCAGTTCCAGGCCGCGGCACTGCACGCCCTTGGCGAAGAAGGAGGTGCCGAGTAGTTGGTAGCCGGCGCAGACGCCGAACACCACCGAACCCTGGGCGACCGCCCGGTGCAGACCGCCGTCGGCGAGCAGCCGCTGGGCACCCAGCGCCTGCGGGCCGTCCTCGCCGCCGCCGACCAGGTAGATGTCGGCGGTCGCGGGCAGTTGCTGATCGGAGCGGACCTCCAGCACCTCCACCGGCATGCCGCGTTGGCGCGCCCGACGGGCGAGGATCAGGGCGTTGCCCCGGTCGCCGTAGGTGGAGAGCAGGTCGGGGTAGATCCAGACGATGCGCAGGCTCTCAGATGACACGGTCCAACTCCGCTCGGATGTCCTGGAACGCGGTGTAGTTCGCGATGACCTCCAACCGCCCTGGCGGGACCGACCGGAGCGCCTCGTCGAAGGTGCGTACGTGCTGGAACGGCACGTCGTTGATGTCCAGTCGGACCGCCAGGTCGTATGCCCGGTCGCCGGTGATCAACACCTGTCGGCCGCGGAGCGGGGCGAAGTCGACGTCGAAGAGCCAGGACGTGTCGAGACCGTCGGGGTCGCGCGCGTTGATGGAGAGCAGGGTCGGCGCGTCATCGGCCATGTCGAAGGCCTCCAGCCAGCTGGCCGGGTTCTTGGCCAGCAGCAGCCGGATGTTGCGCCCGTCCTTGTCGACCTGCGCGTAGCGGCCGGCCACCGAGGTGACGATGCCGAGGCGGGACACCGCGTCGACCGGGCGGACGCCGAACTCGGCGGCCACGGCCAGCGCGGTCGCCGCGTTGCCGAGGTTGACCTTGCCCGGCAGTTGGAGGGAGACCTTGTGCCAGGCGCCGGTGGGGTCGAGGACCCCCTCGTCCTCGACGACCCACTGTGGCTCCGGCCGGCGCAGCGGACAGCCGGTGCACCACCACTGGCCGCCGGAGCGCGCGATGGTGGAGCCGCACTCCGGGCAGACCCAGGAGTCGTCGTGCCAGCGCTGGCCGGCACTGAACCAGGTCACGTGCGGCGGGTTGATGCCGCGGGCGGGGTCGGCCGGCGGGGTGGCGGCCCAGACCACCAACGGATCGTCGGCGTTGGCCACCACCCGCACGTTGGCGTGCCGGACCAGTGCCGCGCGCCAGAGCTGCGCCATCATGGCGACCTCCTTGGCGCGGTCGAGCTGGTCGCGGGAGAGGTTGAGCAGCGCGACCACGTGTGGCTCGGTCGCTTCCAGCACCTGGGCGAGGTAGTGCTCGTCCACCTCCAGCACCGCGTACGGGGTGCTGCCGGCCTTGGCCAGCGCCGAGGTGTGCCCGCTGGGCATGTTGGCGCCGAACGAGTTGGTGGCGACCCGGCCGAGCACGCCGACTGCGGCGGAGGTCAACCGGGTGGTGGTGGTCTTGCCGTTGGTGCCGGAGACGAGCGCGATCGCACGCCCGGCCGACAGGTGGGCCAGCAGATCCGGGTCGATCTTCAGGCCGATCCACCCGCCGATCACCGAACCGTCGCCACGGCCGGCGGCTCGGGAGAGCGCCGCGGCGGTCCGTGACACGGAGCTGGCCACCTTGGCCCGTAGGGGCATTTTCGCGTCCGTCACGCGAGCGAGGTTACCGGACCGCCCGCCCCACCAGATCGCCGCCGACGGTGAACCGTTCGGCCGTGGTGGCTGCGCGGGCGGCCGGTTGGGCGTCCACCGGACGGAGTCGATCTATGTCGGAAAGCGGACCACGCCGGAGGGGAGCCGTGGCCCTCCACTCCGCTCCACCCCTTGTGACGTGCGGTTTTGCCTCCGCGTCGGGCACGCCACGCGGGCGAATCTGGTTGCGGGTGGAGGGAAGTGGAGTAGAGTGGAGACCAATGGTGAGGCCGGGAGGGCTCACCGGCCCGGGGGGTCAGCGGCGCCGCGAACGCCGCTCAAGGGCGAGGGGGTAGGGCCGATGTTCCTCGGCACCCACACTCCGCGCCTGGACGAAAAGGGCCGGTTGATCCTTCCGGCCAAGTTCCGGGATGAGCTGGCGGGGGGTGTCGTGGTCACCAAAGGGCAGGAGCGCTGTCTCTACGTTTTCCCGACCCCTGAGTTCCAGCGGATCGCGGAGCAGTTGCGCGCGCAGCCGATGACGCACAAGGCGGCCCGGGCCTACAGCCGGGTCTTCTTCGCCAGCGCGCACGACGAGGTTCCGGACAAGCAGGGCCGGGTCACGATTCCGGCCCACCTGCGGGCGTACGCCGCGCTGGACCGCGAGCTGGTGGTCATCGGCGCGAGCACGCGGGTGGAGATCTGGGACAAGGTCGCCTGGGAGACCTACCTCGCCGACAGCGAAGACGATTTCGCCGACATCGAGGAGGGGGTGCTGCCCGGCGGTCTGTAGGGCGGAACGGCGCCCGACGTACTGCGAGATCTCCAGCCGCTTTCGAGTTCCTGGCATCCCTTCCCCGGTGCCAGGCGCACGATCCAGTCATCGGGCGAGAGTTCGGTGTCAGGCGGGAGCGGATGGGGATCTGGCGGTACGACGGCAGCGCCGTCCGACGACAGGCGCACGAGAAGAACGGACGTTTCAACCAGTGGGGGTCAACATGGGGGAGTTGCGCGGCACGCACGTGCCGGTGCTGCTTGAGCGGTGTCTCGAGCTGCTGGCCCCCGCGCTGGGTCGAGGCGGCCGGACGGTCCACGTCGACGCGACGCTCGGTCTGGCCGGGCACGCCGAGGCGGTGCTCGAGGCTCACCCGGAGACGGTCCTGATCGGGCTCGACCGGGACACCGAGGCGCTCGCTCACGCGCGGGTCCGGCTGGCCCGGTTCGCCGATCGGGTGCACCTGGAGCACGCCGTCTACGACGAGCTGCCCGACGTGTTGGATCGGCTGGGATATCCGGGCATCGATGGGATCCTGTTCGACCTGGGTGTCTCGTCGCTGCAGTTGGACGCGCCCGACCGCGGATTCGCGTACGCCCAGGACGCACCACTGGACATGCGGATGGACCAGACCCGGGGGGTGACCGCCGAAGAGGTGGTCAACACGTACGCACATCCGGACCTGGCCCGGTTGCTGCGGGTCTACGGCGAGGAGAAGTTCGCCGGCCGGATCGCCTCGGCGATCATCCGGGAGCGGGAACGCGCCCGGATCACCTCGTCCGCGCTGTTGGCGGAGCTGGTTCGGGACTCCATCCCGGCACCAGCCCGACGAACGGGTGGGCACCCGGCAAAGAGAACGTTTCAGGCTTTGCGGATCGAGGTAAACAAAGAGCTGGCAGCGCTGGAGACGGCGCTGCCGTCCGCACTCGACGCACTGACCGTGGGCGGTCGCATGGTGGTCCTGTCCTACCACTCCCTGGAGGACAAGCTCACCAAGGCGGCGCTCGCGGACCGGGTCCGCAACACGGGCCCGATCGACCTCCCGGTCGAACTGCCCGGGTCCGGTCCGACGTTCCGGCTGCTCAGCCGGGGCGCCGAACTGCCCGGGGAGGCGGAGGTCGCCACGAACCCGCGCGCCGCCTCGGTGCGGCTGCGGGCCGCGGAGCGACTCGACCCGAACGCGACAGAGCAAGGGCGGACCGACCGCGAACGGTCTCGCCGACGGGTGAAGGGAATGCACCAACCGGGCACGGGGTCCGCCTGATCCGTGGGGGGTCAGGGGCACCGGGACGGGCAGAGGGACGGATGTTGAGGGGGAGGGACATGAACATTGACAAGCGCGACCGCCGGGACGTCACCGGCGGCGGGCAGCGCACACCGCGGTCGGGGGGCCGGACCGCGGCGGAGCGGGCTCCGCGCCTCGGGAACGGTACGCCACGCATCGATCGAGTGAACCGGCAGGGGGAGACTCGCGCCCGGGGGGCGCGCGAGTTCCCGACCCAGGGCGCCGCTGCGCTGCGGCCGGTGGAGAAGGCTGGCACCGCGACCAGCGCCCGCCCGCCCCGGCTGCGGGTGGCGCCGCCACCGCCGGTGTCGGTGCCGCGCGCGCCGTTCGCGGCGCTGATCGTGGTGCTGGTGGTCGGTGGGGTGCTGGGCATCCTGGCGGTCAACACCAAGATCAATGAGAACGCGTTCCGGCTTGAGCGGTTGCAGCAGCAGCAGGCTCGACTGGACCTGGAGAAGCAGCAGCTGGACAAGCAGATCGCCGATGCCGAGGCGCCGGGCAACCTGACCGCCGAGGCGCGGCGGCTGGGCCTGGTGGATGCCGGCGAGCCGGGTTACATCCGGCTGCCGGACGGCAAGACCATCGGCGTGCCGCAGCCGGCGACCGGCCACCCGTCGGTGACGAGCCAGGGTGCGGGAGGCTGACCCGTGCCACCAAGGTCGGACGAGCCGCGCCGGGGCCCCACAGGGTCCCGGCGCGGTTCTTCGCGTGACGCCGGCCCCACCGACGGGGAGCCGCGCACCGGCGAGTCGGGTATCGGGGGCATCTCCGGCGCCCGGGCGTACACCCCGAGGGGCCGGACCGTCCGCGAGGAGCGCGGCACACCGGCGCGGAGCGGGAATGCCGAGCAGCGGCGTACACCGCGCAGCACCCGGTCCGGCGACCCGTTCCGGCCAGCGTTGCAGGTGCTCGACGGCGGTCGGGCCGCCGCCCGGTCCGGCCGGCGCGACGCTCCGGCCGCCGGACGCGGTGGCGTGGTGCGCACCGTCGCACCGCGTACCCCCCGTGGCCCCGGAGTCGACGAGCCGCCGCCGCGCCGCCGGACCACACCGCGCGCGCCGCGCCGCACCGACCGCCCCGCGGCCCGCCGACCGTCCCGCAAGCCACCGCGCCCGCCGAAGCTGGCCGACTCACGGCTGCGCCTGCGGCTGGGCACCGCGCTCGCCCTGCTGCTCTTCGCCAGCATCGGGATCCGGCTGATCTTTCTCCAGGCGGTCGATGCCCCGGCGTACGCCGGTGGCGGCATCGCCGACCGCCTCCGCACGGTCGAGCTGCCGGCGCCGCGGGGTGCGATCTACGACAGCACCGGCGCGCCGCTGGCCCGCAGTGTCGAGGCGCGCTACGTGTTCGCCGACCCGACCGAGGTGAAGGACCCGCCCGGCGTCGCCAAGGCGCTCTCGCCGCTGCTCGGCATTCCGGCGTCGAAGCTCGTCGAGCTGATGAAGCCCCGCAAGCTGGGAGACGGCAAGACGTCCACGTTCGCGTATCTGGCCCGGGGGGTGGAGATCTCCACCGCCAAGCAGGTGATGGCGCTGGAGCTGTCCGGCATCGGGGTGCACCGCGACGAGCGCCGCGAGGTGCCCGGTGGTGACCTGGCGGCCAACCTGATCGGCTTCACCAGCCAGGACATGGTCGGGTTGGAAGGGCTGGAGGCCCGCTACGACGACCTGCTCGCCGGGCAGGACGGCAAGCGGGTGTACGAGGCCGGTCTCGGTGACCTCAACGCACCGATCCCGGGCGGCTACAGCCGCACCACGCTCGCCAAACCGGGCAGCTCGCTGACCCTCACCATCGTCCGCGACCTGCAGTTCCGGATGCAGCAGATTCTCAGCGCGGGCATGGCCCAGCAGCCGGGTGGCACCGGCGCCGCCGTGATCATCGAGATTCCCTCAGGTGCGGTGCTGGCCCAGGCCAGCAATCCCACCTACAACGCGGCGAAGCCGTTGCCGAGCGACCCGGTCGCCCGGGAGGACGCGGCGACCAGCTTCGTCGTCGACCCCGGCTCGATCCACAAGGCGATCACCTACGGCGCGGCGTTGCAGGAGGGCGTGATCACGCCGGACACCGCGCTGCCCATCGCCAACAGCATCAAGATGGGCGACACCTGGTTCTCCGACACCCATCCCGCCAATGGCAGACGGATGAGCGTGCCGGGAATGCTGGCCTACTCGTCGAACGTCGGCACCATCACCATCGCCGACAAGCTCGGCCGGGACCGGTTGATCGACTATCAGAAGCGGTTCGGTCTGGGTAAGCCCACCGGCGAGGGGATGCTGGGGGAGGCCAGCGGACGACTGCTGCCGGCCGACGAGTGGAGCGAATCGTCGTACGGGTCGGTGCCGATCGGGCACAGCGTCGACGCCACGCCGCTGCAGATGGCCGCCGCGTACGCCGCGATCGCCAACAACGGCACGTACGTGCAGCCGCACCTGGTCAAGGAGGTGATCGGCCCGGACGGCAAGCGCACGCCCGCGCCGGCCCCGGTGACCCGGTCGGTGCTCAGCCCGCAGAACGCGGCGGCCCTGCGCACCATGCTGGAGGCGGTCACCACGGTCGACGGTGCCACCGGTCTGGCCGCCGCGGTTCCTGGCTATCGGGTCGCGGGCAAGACCGGCACCGGCTGGCGGCTGGTGAACGGCAAGAAGCAGCGTGGCGAGGTGTCCTCCTTTATCGGCATGGCCCCCGCCGAGAACCCCCGGTACGTGATCGCGGTCTTCGCGTACGCGCCCGAAGGTGGCGGCGCGGCGATCGCCGGCCGGGCGTTCCGCGACATGATGCAGTTCACTCTGCGTCATTACCGCGTACCACCGTCCACGGGCGGTTCCGCACCCAAGTTCGTGGTCTATCCGCGCTGAGCAGCGACGGCGGGACATCATCGGTGAGTGCCGACGAACAACCGGGGCGGCTGTGCGGCCGGAACCGGACGACCGGGTAGGGTCTGACGCCGTGCCCGGCAATCCACGTCCACGTACCGTGACCGGAGTCCGGCTCGGTGATCTCGCCGTCCGACTCGTCGTCGACCTCCCGGCGGACGCCGCCGCGGTGGTCGTCACCGGGGCCACCCACGCCAGCCAGGAGGTTCGCCCCGGCGACCTGTACGCGGCGCTGCCCGGTGCCCGTCGCCACGGCGCGGAGTTCGCCGCCGGGGCCGCCGAGGCGGGTGCGGTGGCCCTGCTGACCGATCCCGCAGGTGCGGAGCTGGCGGCGGGGAGCGGCCTGCCCGCCCTGGTGGTGCCCGACCCGCGCGCCGTGCTCGGCGAGCTGTCCTCGGCCGTCTACGGGGACCCGACCGCCGATCTCATCATGATCGGGGTGACCGGCACCGCCGGAAAGACCTCCACCGCGTACCTGGTCGAGTCGGGGCTGCGGGCCGCCGGGCACACCACCGGGTTGATCGGCACCGTGGAGACCCGGCTCGGGGACCTGGTGATCGACAGTGTGCGCACCACCCCCGAGGCGACCGACCTGCACGCCATGCTGGCCACCGCCCGCGAGCGTGGGGTCACCGCCGTGATCATGGAGGTGTCCAGTCACGCCCTGGCCATGGGCCGGGTGGGCGGTGTCCGGTTCGCCGTCGGTGGTTACACCAACTTCGGCTCCGACCACCTGGACTTCCACGCCGACAGCGCCGACTACTTCGCCGCGAAGGCCCAGCTCTTCGACGGGCGCTGCGCGGTCGAGGTGCTCAACCACGACGACCCGGCGCTGAAGCCGCTGCACAAGCCGGCGACGGTCACCTACTCGGCGGCCGGTGACCGGGGCGCGACCTGGTGGGCCGACGGGGTGGGCGGCGAGGGGTACACCCAGCGGTTCACCGCGCACGGCCCGGACGGCGTGGTCCTGTCCGCCGGGGTGGCGCTGCCCGGACGGCACAACGTGGCCAACGCGCTGTTGGCCATCGCCACGCTGGTCGGCGTCGGGGTGGATCCGGCGACCGCGGCGGCGGGCGTGGCCGCCTGCGGTGGCGTACCGGGCCGGCTGGAGCTGGTGGACGTCACCGCGCCGGTGCGCGGGGTGGTCGACTACGCGCACAAGTCGGACGCGATCGTGGCCGCGCTGGCCGCGTTGCGCGAGCTGAGCGCCGGCCGGTTGATCTGCGTGATCGGCGCCGGCGGGGACCGGGACCGGGGCAAGCGGCCGGTGATGGGCGCCGCCGCGGCGGAGGGAGCCGATGTGGTGCTGGTGACCGACGACAACCCGCGCACCGAGGATCCTTCGGCGATCCGCGCCGAGGTGCTGGCCGGGGCGTACCGGGCCGACACGGCCGCCCGGATCATCGAGGTGGCGGGTCGCCGCGCCGCGATCGACGAGGCGGTTCGACTGGCCGAGCCGGGCGATGTGATCGCGCTGCTCGGTAAGGGGCACGAGCGGGGCCAGGAGGTGGCGGGCGAGGTGTTTCCGTTCGACGACAACATCGAGCTGGCTGACGCGCTGCGAGCCCGCTTCGGGGACCTGGCGGGTCAGCGGTGATCGCGCTGAGCCTGGCCGAGGTGGCCGCGGCGGTCGACGGGCGGCTGGTGGCCGCCGATCCGGCCGCCACCGTCACCGGCTCGGTGGAGTTCGACTCCCGCAAGGTGGGACCCGGTTCGCTCTTCGTGGCCTTCCCGGGGGAGAAGGTCGACGGGCACGACTACGCGGCGACGGCGATCCAGGCCGGCGCGGTGGCGGTGCTCGGCAGCCGTGCGGTGCCCGGGGTGCCGATGGTGCTGGTCGCCGACGCCCTGGCCGCGATGGGCCGGCTGGCCCGCGCGGCGGTGGACCGGCTGCCCGGGCTGACCGTGATCGGCGTGACCGGCTCCTCCGGCAAGACCACCACCAAGGACCTGATCGGTCAGCTCACCGCCCGACTCGGGGCCACGGTGGCGCCGCCCGGCTCGTTCAACAACGAGCTGGGGCACCCGTACACCGCCCTGCGGGCCGGGCCGGACACCCGCTACCTGGTGATGGAGAAGGGCTCGCGCGGGGTCGGGCACGTGCGTTACCTCTGTGAGCTGGTGCCGCCCCGGATCTCCGTGGTGCTCAACGTCGGCACGTCGCACATCGGCGAGTTCGGCTCGCAGGACACCATCGCCCTGGCCAAGGGCGAACTGGTCGAGGCCCTGCCGGCGGACGGGCTGGCCGTGCTGAACGCCGACGACCCCCGGGTGGACGCGATGGCGAGCCGCACCCAGGCCCGGGTGGTCCGCTACGGCGAGGCGCCGGACGCCGACGTGCGCGCCGAGAACGTCACCCTGGACGAGCGGGGGCACCCGTCGTACACCCTGGTCACCCCGGAGGGGCGCGCGCCGGTGCGGCTCGGGCTGACCGGCCGCCACCAGGTCTGGAACACGCTTGCCGCGGCGGCGGTCGCCCGGGAGCTGGGCATGCCGCTGGCCGAACTGGCCACGGCCCTCGGCGAGTTGGGGCTGGTCTCGACCCGCCGGATGGACGTCTTCGACCGTCCCGACGGGGTGACCGTCATCGACGACTCGTACAACGCCAACCCGGCCTCGATGGCGGTTGCGGTGCGGGCGCTGGTCAGCATCGGTCAGGGTCGGCGTACCGTCGCGGTGCTCGGTTACATGGCCGAGCTGGGCCCGTTCGAGTCCGACGGCCACGCTGAGGTCGGCCAACTCGCGGCCGAGTTGGGTGTGGACCGGCTGCTCGTGGTGGGCGAGCCGGCGGCGCCGATTCACGAAGGTGCGACAGCGGTAGCGAACTGGGGAGGAGAGTCGGTGCTGCTCACCGATCAGGCGGCGGCCGTCGAGGTGCTGCGGAGCGAGCTACGACCGGGCGATGTCGTCCTGGTCAAGGGCTCCCGGTACCGGACCTGGGAGGTGGCCGACGCCCTGCGCGCCGACGCCGGTGGGGAGTCCACCCGATGAGGGCGGTCATCGTCGCCGTCGGGGTGGCCTTCATCGTCTCGCTCTTCTGCACCCCGATCGCGATCAAGGTGTTCACCCGGCTCAAGGCCGGTCAGCCGATCCGGGCCGAGGGCCCGGCCATGCACCAGACAAAGAAGGGCACGCCCACGATGGGCGGCGTGGTCTTCATCCTGGCCACGGTGATCGCGTACGTGGCCGGGCACCTGGCTCTGACCAGCCTGCCGGACCAGCAGATCGCGCAGGTCGAGCCGACCATCACCGCGTTGGTGCTGCTGGGGCTGATGGTCTTCTCCGGCGCGGTCGGTTTCATCGACGACTTCCTCAAGGTGCGCAAGCGCAACAGCGCCGGGCTCAACAAGCGCGGCAAGCTGCTCGGCCAGATCCTGGTCGGCGCGGTCTTCGGCGTGGTCGCGCTGTACTTCCCGAGCACGATGACCGACGCGACGGGTTTGGCGACCAACACCGAGACGGTGGGCAGCACCACGCTGAGCTTCATCCGGGACATCAACGCCCTGGAGGTCAGCAAGGTCGGCGCGGTGATCATCTTCATCTTCGTGGTGATGGGCGCGACGAACGGCGTCAACCTCACCGACGGCCTGGACGGTCTGGCCACCGGCGCCTCGGTGATGGTGCTCGCTGCGTACGCGCTCATCGCGTTCTGGCAGTACCGGCACTGGTGCGCCGACCCGAACTACACGCAGGACTACTGCTACGCCGTCCGGGACCCGTTGGAGATCGCCCTGATCGCCGGGGCGGCGGCCGGAGCCTGTGTGGGCTTCCTCTGGTGGAACACGTCGCCGGCGCGGATCTTCATGGGTGACACCGGCGCGCTGGGACTGGGCGGCCTGATCGCCGGCATGGCGATGTCCACCCGCACCATCCTGCTGCTGCCGATCATCGGCGGGCTCTTCGTGATCATCACGATGTCCGTGGTGATCCAGATCATCTCCTTCAAGACCACCGGTAAACGGGTCTTCCGGATGTCACCGCTGCAGCACCACTTCGAGCTGGCCGGCTGGAGCGAGGTCAACATCGTGGTGCGGTTCTGGATCATCGCCGGCATCGGCGTAGCCATCGCCCTGGGCCTGTTCTACAGCGAGTTCCTCGCGAACATGACGTAACCCCCCACCCCCATCCCCGGCGATCTTGCACTTTCGGCCGCCGAAATGCCCCTTTGTGCAGCTCCTGTCGGGGCAGTTAGTGCGAGATCGGCGGGGAGGTGGAGGCTCGACACGCCCGAGGTGCCGTTGTGGGCGTGCGCGGCGCGTCCAGCGGTGATGATGTCGGGGTGGGGGAGGAACCAGGCACCGAGGACAGGACAGCCGGTCGACCGCGACGGTCACCGGGCGCAGCGCGTACCGCGACGGCCGGCCCGCCGCCGGACGACGCGCGCGGCCCGGAACCAGCTGCGGCGCCGCGCGAGGCGGAACCAGCGCCACCCTCGCCGTTGCGCGGGATGGACGCGGCCGGCGGGCTCGCCGCGCTGCGGGGCCTACTGGACCGGCCGCTGGCGTCCTACTACCTGCTGTTGTCCTGCGCCGGCCTGCTGCTGCTGATCGGGCTGACCATGGTCTTCTCGGCGACCAGCGTGAAGGACTACGCCGAGGACGGCAACGCCTCGGCGTCGGTGACCAAGCAGGCCATCTTCGCGGTGATCGGCATCGGAGTGTTCTGGGCCTGTCAGCGCCTGCCCGCCAGCACCTACCGGTCTCTGGGCCGGCCGCTGCTGTTCACCTCGATGGG
This sequence comes from Micromonospora sp. NBC_01638, assembly GCF_045209745.1. Taxonomy (NCBI): domain Bacteria; kingdom Bacillati; phylum Actinomycetota; class Actinomycetes; order Micromonosporales; family Micromonosporaceae; genus Micromonospora; species Micromonospora sp. NBC_01638. Next base: position 467,412 of record NZ_CP109273.1, on the reverse strand, counting down.
GCTCCTGCTGCTGCTCAACCTGCTGCTCGCCTACGCTCGACTGACCAACCAGAAATCGGCGCAGATCGGCCCGATCGAGGCCCGGCTGCTCTGGCTGTTCATCGGCGGGGTCCAGGTGCAGCCCTCGGAGTTGGCAAAGTTCGCGCTGGTGTTGTGGGGCGCGCACCTGATCGCCCGTAAGGGCGCCGCGCTGGGGTGGTGGCGGGAGCTGGCCACCCCGCTCTTCCCGGTGATGGGCCTGCTCTTCGTCCTGGTCGGCTACAACGACGTGGGCACGATGCTCTGCCTGCTGGCCCTGGTGGTGGGCCTGCTCTGGGCCGCCGGCGTACGGATGCGGGTCTTCGGCGCGCTGACGGTGATCGGTCTGCTCGGCGTCGGCCTGCTCATCGCGGTGGCCTCGCTGGGCGCCGGCTCCGGGGAGCAGGGCGAGGAGAACTACCGCTTCGCCCGGCTGGCCATGTTCTTCAATCCGCCGGACCCGGAGACGTGCAAGCTCGACGGCTGCCTCCAGTTCTACCAGGGCCGACTGGCCATCGAGCACGGCGGCTGGTTCGGTGTCGGGCTGGGCAAGGGCAGCCTGAAGTGGGACTGGCTGCCCGAGGCGCACAACGACTTCATCTTCGCGATCATCGCCGAGGAGTTGGGCGTGATCGGGTGTGTCGTGGTGCTCAGCCTGTTCGCGGTCCTCGCGTACACCGGGTTGCGGATCGCCCGGCGGGTCGACGACCCGTTCCGTCGGCTCGCCGCCGCCGCCGTGACCACCTGGCTGGTCAGCCAGGCCGTGATCAACATCGGCGGTGTGGTCGGGCTGCTGCCGATCACCGGCCTGCCGCTGCCGTTCATCTCCGACGGCGGAAGTGCCCTGGTCGTGACGTTGGCCGGGATCGGCATGCTGGCGTCCTTCGCCCGCGCCGAACCCGATGCGGCCAGAGCACTGCATGCCCGTCCGTCGGCCCGGTGGGTCCGACTACTCTGGGCCCCGTTGCCGCCGCTTCCCGGCCGGCGCCGCCGACCGGCGACGCCGCCCGCTGGCCGAGGGTCCGTGCCCCGGTCCCGCGAGCGGCGCCATGACGACCAGGCCGCGCCGCGCGGGGTCCGACAGGACCGGAGCCGCGGAGGTACGGCGAGCGAGAGGAGACGCTGATGGGTCCGCTGCGTTCGGTGGTGCTCGCGGGAGGTGGCACCGGGGGGCACATCTACCCGCTGCTCGCCTTCGCCGACTGCCTGCGCCGACACGACCCGGGCGTCCGGATCACCTGCCTCGGCACACCCAAAGGCATGGAGAACGAGCTGATCCCGCCGCAGGGCTACGACCTTCGGCAGATCCCGGCGTACCAACTGCCCCGGTCGGTCAACATGAACCTGGTCCGTACCCCGGGCCGGATGTGGACCGCGGCGCGCGCCGCGGGCAAGGTGATCGACGAGGTGCGCGCCGACGTGGTCGTCGGCTTCGGTGGGTACGTCTCGGTGCCGGCCTACCTCGCCGCCTGGCGTCGGGAGATGCCCATGGTGATCCATGAGGTGAACGTGCCCCCGGGCGTGGCCAACCGGCTGGGCATGAAGTTCACCAAGAACATCGCCGTCGGCTTCCCGCACCAGCCGAGCCAGGCCGAGTCGCTGCGCGACGCCACCGTGGTCGGGGTGCCGCTGCGCCGCACCATCGCCGGGTTGGACCGGTACGCGCTGCGTAACGCCGCCCGCGCCCACTTCGGGCTCCGCCCGGACCTGCCGGTGCTCTTCGTCTCCGGCGGCTCGTCGGGTGCCCGCACGATCAACCTGGCGGTCTCCGGGGCGGCCAAGGAGCTGGCCCGCAACGGCGTGCAGGTGCTGCACGTGATGGGCGCCCGCAACGAGCCGGTGTCGATCCCCACCGACCTGCCGGTGCCGTACGTGACGCTGCCGTACCTGTCCGAGATGGAGCTGGGCTACGCCGCTGCCGACCTGATGCTGGCCCGGGGCGGGGCGATGACCGTGGCCGAGGTGGCCGCGATCGGGCTGCCCACGATCTACGTGCCGTACCCGCACAGCAACCAGGAGCAGAGGCGCAACGCGCTGCCCGTGGTGGAGGCCGGCGGTGGGCTCCTGGTCGACGACGCCGAACTCATCCCGGACTGGTTGGAGCGCACCGTCATTCCACTGATCCGCGACCCACAGCGGTTGTCTGCGATGGGTGCCGCCGCGGCAGCGTACGGGCGGCGCGACGGTGATGAGGCGCTGCGTTCCTTCGTCATCGAGGCGGTGGCCCGATGACCGCGCAGTTCACCCCGGCCGGCACGCTCACTGCGGAGGACCTGGGTGCCGTTCACCTGATCGGAGTGGGTGGGGTGGGCATGCTCGGCGTGGCCCGGCTGCTGCTCACCCGGGGCATCCGGGTTTCCGGCAGCGATCTGCGTGAGTGGCCCTCGCTGGCGGGGCTGCGGGCGCTCGGCGGCACCATCTACCTCAGCCACGAGGCGACCAACCTCGACGGTGTGGACACGGTCGTCTACTCCTCGGCCATTCCGCAGGATCACCTCGAATTGGTCGAGGCGCGTCGGCGCGGCCTGCGGGTGCTGCACCGCTCGGAGGCGCTCGCCGCGGCGATGACCGGCCGCCGGGCGGTGGCGGTCGCCGGCACGCACGGCAAGACCACCACCACCTCGATGGTGACGATGGTGCTCCAGCAGGCCGGTGTGGACCCGTCCTTCGTGATCGGCGGGGAGATCTCGGAGGTCGGCTCGGGCGCCCACCACGGCACCGGCGAGCACTTCGTGGTCGAGGCGGACGAGAGCGACCGCTCGTTCCTCATCTACCGCCCGTACGTCTCGATCATCACCAACGTCGAGGCGGACCACCTCAACACCTACGGCGACTACGCGACGCTGGAGGCGGCGTTCGTGGAGTTCGCCCGCCTCACCGACCCGGACGGGTTCATCATCACGTGCGCTGACGACCCGGGCGGTCGGCGGCTGGCCGAGAGCCTGCGCGCCGAGGGGCGGCGGGTGTTCACCTACGGCGAGGCGGCCGACGCCGACCTGCGGCTGACCGAGATCGTCTCCTCCGCGCGCGGCGTGCGCTATCTGGCCGCGATCGACGGCCGGTCGCTGGGCGAGTTCCGGCTGCCCGTGCCCGGCCGGCACATGGGGCTGAACAGCGCCTCCGCGGTGCTGACCGCGTACCTGCTGCAACTGCCGCTGGAGGCGGCGGAGGCCGCGCTGGCGGTCTTCCCCGGTGTGCGGCGGCGCTTCGAGCGCAAGGGCGTCGCGGACGGCGTGCTGGTCTACGACGAGTACGCCTACCACCCGACCTCGATGACGTTGGCGTTGCAGACGCTGCGCGAGGTCGCCGGGGACGGGCGGCTGATCGTCGTCTTCCAGCCGTACCGGCTGTACCGCACCCGCGACGCTCAGGCGGAGATCGCCGAGGCGCTCGCCATCGCCGACGAGGTGGTGCTGCTGGAGGTCTTCGGGCCGGGCGAGCTGCGCCAGCCCGGCGAGGGTTCGGCGGCGCTGATCGCGGCGGTGGCGCTGCCCGCCGACCGCAAGGTTTTCGTCGACTCGTGGGAGGCGGCGCCGGTCGAGGTGGCCCGTCGGGCCCGCTCGGGGGACGTGGTGGTGACCATGGGCGCTCCGCCGATCTCGCTGATGGCTGACGAGCTGCTGGCGGCGCTGGGTGAGCGTACCGCCGGCTCCGCGCCGACCGCGACCGTCGACCCGGTGGCCATCGCCCCGGCGATCGGTGATCCGGTGCCGGGTGGGGCCACCGCTGGGGGCGACGGAGCGGCCCTCGGCGGCACGGCACCCACGGCCGGATGAGTCCCGGCCCGGCCCGAGGGCGGACCAGCGCCGCCGACGGCGGCGCCCCGCGCCGCGGTCCGGCCCGGCGGTGGCAGCTGGTCCGGGCGGGCCGGGACGCGGTACCGCCCTCGACCCGCCGGTTCATGGCCCGTGCCCGGCAGCGGCGCATGCGTGCGGCGCTGCCGTGGGCGGTGGTTGCCGGGGTGTTCGCGCTGGCCGGGCTGGTCGCCTGGACGGTGCTCGGCACCGGGCTGTTCGGGGTCCGCGAGGTGACGGTGGACGGCGCCAAGCTGGTCACTCCGGTGCAGGTGCGTGACGCGGTGGGGGTGCCCGACGGGGTGCCACTGGCCCGGGTGGACCTGGCCGCCGCCGCCCGCCGGGTCGGCGCGTTGCCCCCGGTGGAGCGGGCCACGGTGTCCCGGGACTGGCCCGGCAAGCTCGTGGTGCGGGTGACCGAGCGGTCCCCGGTGGCGGTGGTGCCGCAGGGCGAGGTGTTCGCCCTGATCGACCGGAGCGGGGTGGCGTTCCGGACGGTGGACCGACGCCCCGCCGAGCTGCCGCAGGTGACGGTGGCCCACCCGGCCGCCGACGACCCGGGCACCAGGGCCGCGCTGGAGGTGCTCGTCGCGCTGACCCCGCAGCTGCGCGCGGAGCTGGTGGACGTGAGCGTGGAGGGGTTGGCCCGGATCAGCCTGCGGTTGCGGGGCGACCGGACGGTGGTCTGGGGCGACGCGACCCGGGGTACGGACAAGGCCCGGGTGGCCACCGCGCTGCTCGATCAGGACACCGACCGGATCGACGTGAGCGCGCCGGACGTGGTGACCTTTCGGTGACCGGGGAGCGTGCGCGGAGGTGACCCGTCGCGCTCCGGGCGGCGACACGCCGCCCGGGTCCTTGGCTCATCGCGCGGTGGCGCTTACGTTGCCCCGAAGAGGAACAGTGGTTGACATAACTGTAAGCCTCTAGTAGAGGGTGAGGGTTCACCTCTGATTCTCGCTGGTGACAGCTGTCGTCGGCCGCTGGTCTGGCCACGCCGTACCCGGTCGGCCGAAGCCAATCTCGAAGGAAAGGACCGGAGATGACACCTCCGCACAACTACCTGGCGGTCATCAAGGTCGTCGGCATCGGGGGCGGCGGCGTCAACGCCGTCAACCGGATGATCGAGGTTGGGCTCAAGGGCGTCGAGTTCATCGCGATCAACACCGATGCGCAGGCGCTGCTGATGAGTGACGCCGACGTCAAGCTCGACGTCGGGCGGGAGCTGACCCGCGGCCTGGGTGCCGGCGCCAACCCGGACGTTGGCAAGAACGCCGCCGAGGACCACCGCGACGAGATCGAGGAGGTGCTCAAGGGCGCCGACATGGTCTTCGTGACGTGCGGTGAGGGCGGCGGCACCGGCACCGGCGGTGCGCCTGTCGTGGCGAACATCGCCCGCAAGCTCGGCGCGCTGACCATCGGCGTGGTGACCCGTCCGTTCTCCTTCGAGGGCAAGCGCCGCCAGGTGCAGGCCGAGACGGGGATAGACGAACTCCGCAACCAGTGCGACACCCTGATCGTCATCCCGAACGACCGGCTGCTGGCCCTGGGCGACCGCAACATCAGCATGATGGACGCGTTCCGCACGGCCGACCAGGTGCTGCTCTCGGGTGTGCAGGGCATCACCGACCTGATCACCACCCCGGGTCTGATCAACCTGGACTTCGCCGACGTCAAGAGCGTGATGAGCGGCGCCGGCAGTGCGTTGATGGGCATCGGCAGCGCCCGCGGGGAAAATCGCGCGGTCGAGGCGGCCGAGGCGGCCATCTCCAGCCCGCTGCTGGAGCAGAGCATGGACGGCGCGCGCGGCGTGCTGCTCTCCATCGCCGGCGGGTCCGACCTGGGCCTGTTCGAGATCAACGACGCTGCCCAGCTGGTCACCGACGCGGCCCACCCGGACGCCAACATCATCTTCGGCGCGGTCATCGACGACGCGCTGGGCGACGAGGTGCGGGTGACGGTCATCGCGGCTGGCTTCGACGGCGGCACGCCGGCCTACAAGGCGGCCGAGCCGACCCGCAAGACCAACACCAACCAGCCGGCGCCGCAGAGCACCCCGGTGCCGGCGCCGGCCACCAACCCGGCTCCGGCCCAGTCGCCGCGCCGAGTGCTCTTCGACGACGTGGACGTTCCCGACTTCCTCAAGAACGGGTCCTGAGCGCCGCCGATGACCGACAGCTCAGCCAACGTGCGGCCGGACCGGCACGCCGAACTCGCGGCCGGCCTGGCCCAGGTCCGATCCCGGATCGCCGACGCCTGCGCGGAGGCCGGCCGGGACCGCGCCGAAGTCACGATGATCGCGGTGACGAAGACCTACCCGGCCAGCGACGTGGTGGCGTTGGCCGGGCTCGGTGTGACCGACATGGGGGAGAACCGCGACCAGGAGGCAGCCGGTAAGGCCGCCGAGGTGGCTGCGGCCGGGGTGCGTCCCCGTTGGCACTTCATCGGCCAGCTACAGCGCAACAAGGCCCGTTCGGTGGTCCGGTACGCCGACGTGGTGCATTCCGTCGACAGTGTCCGGCTGGCCCGGGCGCTGGCCACCGCGGCCGCCGACCGGGAGGTGCCGATGGACGCCTTGATCCAGGTGAGCATCGACGGCGACGCGGCCCGGGGCGGAGCGCTGCCCGGTTCGGCCGATCCGGGTGCCGGGCTGGAACCGGTGGCCGAGGCGGTCGCCGAAGCGCCAGGGCTGCGTCTGGTGGGCCTCATGGCGGTGGCGCCGCTGGGTTGGGAGCCGGAGCGGGCCTTTGCCCGACTCGCCGAGGTTGCCCGCGTGTTTCGGGCAGTTCATCCGGGAGCGACCGAGCTCTCCGCGGGAATGAGCGGAGATTTCGACATCGCGATCCGATACGGCGCGACACATGTCCGCGTCGGTAGCGCGTTGCTCGGAATGCGTCCCACGCTGCGGTAGCCTGACCGCGAGACATGCAAATTACATCAGTGTTGTTTCAGGGGTGGCGTCTCCTAGTCGGGGGCCGTGGCGTGCGACGCGAATCGCGCGCCGGGGGATTGCCATCCCGGTCCGATGGGCATGGTTGTCCACTCGTGACGGGCGACATGGCACGGGGGCGCGTGCCGCACGGCGGACGGAAGGGCGCGGGATGGGTGCACTGCGCAAGGCGGGGGTCTGGCTCGGTCTGGTCGAAGAAGACGACGAGCGGGCCTACGACGACGGTGGCTACGACAAGGGTGGCTACCGCGACTCGCGTTACCGGCAGAGCCGGTACGCCGAGGAGTTCGCCGACGAGGATGAGGACGACACCGAGGAGCCGCCGGCTCCCCGCCCGCGTGCCAGTGAGCGGGGTCGGCTCTCCGAGCGTACGAGCGGGCGGTTGAGCGAGTCCGAGCGTGGTGACGTCGAGCGTCCGGAGCGGGCCAGCGTCCGGTCGATCACCCGGTCGTCGGCCGGCGAGACCTCCGGCGCGCTGACCTACCACACCCGGGACAATCTGGCCCTCGCGCCGCAGGTCACGTCGCGTGAGCGGGCGTTGCCCGAGGAGGAGCAGCGTTACCAGATCACCACCCTGCACCCGACCACCTACCGGGAGGCGCGCACGATCGGTGAGCACTTCCGCGACGGTGTTCCGGTGATCATCAATCTCACCGAGATGGATGAGGCCGATGCCCGCCGTCTGGTGGACTTCGCCGCCGGTCTGGCGTTCGGCCTGCGCGGTACGATCGAGCGCGTGACCAATCGGGTGTTCCTGCTCTCACCGGCTAATGTCCAGGTCACCGCTGAGGACAAGGCCAAGATCGCTGAGGGCGGCTTTTTCAGTCTGAGTTGACCCCGCCCGACCCGAGGGACGTCGCTGACCGTGTTGTCGATCTTACTGCAAGTGCTGTACCTGATCCTTTATGTCTTCCTGCTCATTCTTCTGTCCCGGTTCGTGTTGAGCGCCGTCCTGCAGTACGGCCGTCGCTGGCAACCGGGGCGTGGCGCATCGGCAGGATTGGAATCCGTGTGGAGCGTCACTGATCCCCCTCTCAACGCGTTGAGGCGTGTGATCCCTCCGCTGCGAATTGGTACCGTGAGCATCGACCTGGCCTCCCTTGTGCTCCTGGTTATCCTGTTCGTGCTGATGGAGTTCGTGTTAGGGCCGTCGATCAGGGCATCTGCCTGATGACCGACGCGCTTTCGCGGCCGCAACTGACCCGAGGAGTTTCGATGCCGCTGACCCCGGCCGACGTCCACAACGTCGCCTTCAAAAAGCCGCCGATCGGCAAGCGGGGGTATGACGAGGAGGAGGTCGACGCCTTCCTGGATGAGGTCGAGCGCGAGCTGGCCCGTCTCATCGAGGAAAACAACGAGCTGCGCGCCCAGGTGGAGCGCGGCGGCCGTGGCGGCGCCCCCGCAGGCCCCGGCGGCGACGCCCGACTGGCGGCGGAGCTCAACGACGTCAAGGCCCAGCTGGACCGGGTGCAGCGCGACAAGTCGGCAGCCGAGCAGGCGGCCCGCGCGATGCAGGCCGAGCTGGAGCAGGTCCGCGCGACCGGCGGCCCCGCGGTCACCGGTGACGGCGAGCAGCAGGCCCTGCGCGTGCTGATGATGGCCCAGCGCACCGCCGACGACCACGTGTCCGACGCCCGCCGCGAGGCCGACCAGCTGCTGTCCGAGGCCCGTGGCAAGGCCGAGGAGGTGACCCGGGAGGCGCGCGCGAAGGCCGACGCCCTCGAGCGGGACGCCCGCCAGCGGCACCAGGAGGCCATGGGCGGCCTGGACGCCAAGCGCACCGCGTTGCAGAAGCACATCGAGGAGCTCAAGCAGTTCGAGCGCGAGTACCGCACCCGGCTCAAGGCATACCTGGAGAGCCAGCTGCGTGACCTCGACGGTCGCGGCCAGGGCCTCGAAGCCGAGATGACCCGCTCCGAGGCAGGTCGGGCCGCTGGCGGCAACGGGCTCGCCGCGGCGGGTCTCGCCGGGTCCTACGGCGGCGGCGGGCGTTCCGGCGCCCTCGAAGCCGGACGCTGAGCACCGGCCGGCGATCGCTGCCCGCCAATGGTGACGGTCGCCGGCCTCGTCTGGACGGTACGACGCGGCGGGGGTGAGCCGTGATAGTCGCAAGTCTCCTGCTCATCCTCGTCGCGGTGGTACTGCTGGTGCTCGGTCTGGCCGGTGGTTCCAGCTTCATGTTGATCATCTCCATTGCGGCCAGTCTGCTGGCCGCCGTGGCGTTGGTGGTGGGCGCCCGCCAGGCAGCCGCCAACCGCGCTACGGCGGATCCCGGCCGGACCGGCCGGCGGCACCCTGACGCACCCCGCACGGCCAGCCAGGCCACGCCGGATGTCGCGTACGGGCCGCCGCTGGTCGAGCCGGAGGTGCCGGTCCAGTACGTGCCCACGACGGTTGGTACCGGCGGCACCGGGTGGCGGCAACCACCCGCGCCGCCGGTCGACGATGCGTCGCCGTACGACGCGCACGTCGACGATGCGTCGCCGTTCGACCAGGGGTCACCGCTCGTGACTCCGGCTGACGACGCGTCCGCTCGTACCAGACCCGTCAGCCCGGCGTCGCCGTTCGCGGCGTCGACCGACGACGCCTTCCGTCCTGCTGCCCCGGCAGCCGACGAGCCGGCCGAGCAGCCGGTCACCCCCGCCGAGGCGGCCCGGGTGGCTCGACTTCCCGATCCGGTCCAGGTGGTGGATGGTCACCCCCGCTACCACCTCGACAGCTGTCCGCACCTCGTTGGTCGGGTGCCCGAGACACTGCCGGTCGCCGAGGCCGTGGAGCTCGGTTTCACTCCGTGCGCGCACTGTGCGCCAGCCACCGCTCTCCTCGCCGACGTCCGGCCGATCTGAAGCGGCACCGGTGCCCGCGCAGGACACGCTCACCGTGGCGGTACGGGTGAAGCCTGGCGCCTCCCGGGACCGGGTGGGTGGCCGCTTTGACGGTCCGTACGGGCCCGCCCTTGTGATCGCGGTGCACGACCCGGCCGTCGACGGCCGGGCGACCGAGGCGGCCCGCCGGGCACTGGCCAGGGCCCTGGGGGTCCGACCAGCCGCAGTGTCACTGCGCGTCGGCGCGGCCAGTCGGGACAAGCTCTTCCTCGTCGATCGGCCCGGCCCGGAGCTGTCCGGGGTGCTGCGTCGACTGCGCGACGGATCCGCCGAGTGAGGAAGGCCCAGGCCAGGCAGCCGTGACGCCCGGGTTGGATATCGCGCTGCTGCTGGGTGCGGCTGTGCTGCTCGTGGCGGTCGGTGCGGTGCGACTCTCCTCCTGGCTCGGCGTGCCCAGCCTCCTGGTCTATCTGGCAATGGGTGTGGCGATGGGCGAGGGCGGGCTGGGCATCCGCTTCGACGACGTCGAGCTGACCCGGACCCTCGGCTTCTGCGCGCTGATCGTGATCATCGCGGAGGGCGGCCTCACCGCCCGGTGGGCCACGCTGCGCCCGGTGCTCGGGCTGGCCTCCGCGCTCTCCACCGTCGGGGTGGTCGTCAGCATCGTGGTGGTCGGCGTCGCCGTACATCTGTTGCTGGGGGTGGACTGGCGGTTGGCGCTGCTCTATGGCGCGGTGCTCTCGTCCACGGACGCGGCGGCCGTCTTCGCCACCCTGCGCCGGCTGCGGCTGTCGCCCCGGCTGGTGGCGACGTTGGAGGCCGAGTCGGGCATGAACGACGCCCCGGTGGTGCTGCTGGTGGTGCTGCTGTCCCACTCCGGCTGGTCGCACCCATGGTGGTACGAGCTCGCGCTGGTCTGCTACGAACTGGGCGTCGGCGCGGCGGTGGGCGTGGGGGCGGGTGTTGCCGGCACCTGGGCGCTGCGCCGGGCCGCGTTGCCCTCGGCCGGGCTCTACCCGATCGCCGCGGTGGGCATCACCGTGTTGGCGTACGCCGCGGGGGCGGTGCTGCACGCCTCGGGGTTCCTCGCCGTCTACGTGGCCGGGGTGCTGCTCGGCAATGCCCGGTTGCCGCACCGGCAGGCGATCCTCGGCTTCGCGGACGGGCTGGCGTGGCTCGCTCAGATCGGGCTGTTCGTGCTGCTCGGGTTGCTGGTCTCGCCGGGCCGGTTGGACGCGGCGGTGCTGCCTGCGGTGGTCGCGGGGCTGGCGCTGGTGCTGCTGGCCCGGCCGCTGTCGGTGGGCGTGTCGGCGCTGCCGTTCCGGGTCGGCCTCCGAGAACAGGCGTTCCTGTCCTGGGCTGGGCTGCGCGGGGCGGTGCCGATCGTGCTGGCCACCATTCCACTCTCCGAGCGGGTGCCCGGAGCGGAGCGCCTCTTCGATGTGGTCTTCGTGCTGGTGGTGATCTTCACACTGGTGCAGACCGGGACACTGGGGCCGTTCGCCCACTGGTTGCGGGTGACCGCGCCGGCCGAGGCCGCCGAGATCCACGTGGAGACCGCGCCGCTGGAGCGGATGCGGGCGGACCTGCTGCAGTTGGAGGTGCCGCCGGGCTCGCGGTTGGCGGGCGTACACGTCGACGAACTGCGGCTCCCGCTGGGCGCATCGGTCACCCTGGTGCTGCGCGACGGGGTGGGTTTCGTGCCCGCACCGGACACCCGGCTGAAGACCGGCGACAGTCTGCTGATCGTGGCGACCGCCGGGGTACGGGACGCCGCGGAACGGCGGCTGCGGGCGGTCAGCCGGCGGGGCCGCCTGGCCCGATGGTTTGGTGAGTACGGGGATGGGGCGGGCGGTTGATCTGCTAGCGTTCCCTTTGCCCCAGTTCGGCAGGGCTGGGGGCTGTCAAGCGGTGCGACGGGTGCGGCACATTGTCGGACGCCTGTACGTTCCGTATTCTTGCCAACCTCAGGAGTGCGCGGCCATCATCGCCGTGCGCCCCTTTTCGTACATGGGGGACGCCCTGGTCGGCGGCCCCTGACCAGGTGCCGCGGACCGCGCGGCTCCCCGGCCGAGGGAGCGACTCATGGCGAAGCCAGCCGACACCAGGACCGCCGGACGCAAGGCGGTGGCCAAGGCCACCCGCAGCACGGCGGAGACCGAGAAGATCCGGGCGGCGCTGGCGGCGCGGCGGGACGAGCTTCGCGCCGAGTACGATCAGACGCTGAGTGAGATCACCGAGCTGCAGCGCGAGCGGCTGACCGACTCGGCCGGGGACGACCAGGCCGACACGGGCACCAAGACGCTTGAGCGGGAGCAGGAGATCTCTCTCGCCAACAGCATTCTGGAACGGATCACGCAGGTTGAGCGCGCTCTGGAGCGCCTCGACGAGGGTGGTTACGGCTGGTGCGAGCGGTGCGGCAACCCGATCCCGGTCGAGCGCCTCGCCGCCTTCCCGTCGGCCACCCAGTGCGTGACGTGCAAGCAGCTGGAGGAGCGGCGCTGAGGTCCGTTCCCCGGCGGCGATGAGACGGTGAGTGATCACCGCCAAGACTGTCGATGGGGAGCGCATGACCGCAGCACCGTCCGCCGAACCCGGCCGCACCGACCCGGGCGGCGGCACCCGCCGGCCGCGGGCCGTCGCGATTCTGGGCGGAGTCGCCCTGGTGGCCCTGCTGGCCGACCTGGTCACCAAGCACCTCGCGTTGGCCGCGCTGACCGACCGGGAGCCGGTCCGGCTGCTCGGGGGCGTCGTCTACCTGAGCCTGACCCGCAACAGCGGTGCCGCCTGGAGCATCGGCGCGGACCACACCTGGATCTTCCCGCTGATCACCATCGGTGTGGTCGGCTGGATCGGCTGGATGGCACTGCGACTGCGCTCGCTGCCCTGGGCGATCTCCCTCGGCCTGGTGCTGGGCGGCGCTCTGGGCAACCTCGTCGACCGGATCTTCCGGGCACCCGCACCCTTCCACGGGCACGTGGTCGACATGATCAGCCTGTTCGACCCGTACGGCCAGGTCTGGCCGGTGTTCAACCTGGCGGACAGTTCGCTGGTCTGCGGCGTGCTGCTGGCCGTCGTGCTGGAGCTGACCGGCCGCCAGCGTGACGGCCGGCGGGTCGGCCGCGACGGCAAGCCGGCCGAGACCGACGCCGTGCAGGGCGCCGACCAGCGGGAGCGGGCATGACCTCCGGGTTCGCCGCTGGCGGCGATCACCGTTCCCTGCCCGTGCCGGACGGCCTCGACGGCATGCGACTGGACCAGGCGGTGGCGCGTCTGTTCGGGCTCTCCCGCACCGCCGCCGCCGCCCTGGTCGATGCCGGGGACGCGATGGTCGACAGCATCGCCCGGCCCAACTCGTACAAGGTCAAGGCTGGCTCCTGGCTGGACGTCACGCTGCCCGCCCCGATCGCACCGCCGACCGTGGTGCCGCAGGCGGTGCCCGGTCTGCGGGTCGTCTACGCCGACGACGACATCGTCGTGGTCGACAAGCCCGTGGGAGTGGCCGCGCACCCCAGCCCCGGGTGGACCGGCCCGTCGGTGATCGGCGCCCTCGCCGCGATCGGCCACCGCATCTCCACCAGTGGCGCCGCCGAGCGGCAGGGCGTGGTGCACCGGCTCGACGTGGGCACCACCGGGATCATGGCGGTGGCCAAGAGCGAGCACGCGTACACGGCGTTGAAGCGGGCCTTCAAGTACCGCGAGGTGGACAAGGGCTACCACGCGGTGGTGCAGGGTCACCTGGACCCGCTGCGCGGCACGGTGGACGCGCCGATCGACCGGCACCCCACCCACGACTACCGCTGGGCGGTGGTCTCCGGCGGCAAGCCGAGCATCACCCACTACGACACCCTGGAGGCGTTCCCGGCGGCCAGCCTGGTCGACGTCCGACTGGAGACCGGCCGGACCCACCAGATCCGGGTGCACTTCTCCACCCTGCGGCACCCCTGTGTCGGTGACCTCACCTACGGCGCCGATCCCACCCTCTCGGCCCGTCTTGGCCTGGCCCGACAGTGGCTGCACGCCCGCGAACTGAGCTTCCTGCACCCCCGAACGGGGGACGAGGTCCGGTTCGTCAGCGACTACCCTGACGACCTGGACCGCGCGCTTGAGATCCTGCGTGACTGAGCGGCGACCGCCCGACACCGATCCAACGAGGGGATCCCGCCCGTGCGCGCCGGCAACCTGCTGCGGCAGCTGGACCAACGGCTGCTGCCGCCGCTGACCCGGGCCGTGGCCCGGCTGGGTGACCGGTCGGCGCGGTCCGGGGTGCTCACCTGGGCCGCCGTGTTCTCCGCGGCGGCGGTGCTGGGCACCGCGGTCTGGGCCACCGACGACACGTCGGTCGGCGACCGCACGGTGGGCGAGGTGACGCGGGTCGGGGTGACCGACGGGGATTCCGTCCCCGGCTACCTGCGGTCCGCCGCGGCCGACCTGGCGGCGCTGCCCGCGTCGTCCCCGGTTCCTGGGGACGGGACCTACGCGCTGGTCACGCTTGACGCGTACCTGCCGCCGCAGCGTCTGACGGCGGTGCTCGGCGACGTTGCGGTCTCGACCGTCTTCGGGCGGGTTCCGCTGCCCGGGCGGCAGACCGAGATCGTCAAGATCCCCGCGCTGCGGGTGCCGGACGACGTGGTCGCCGGGATGACGCAGCTGGCGGTCCGCAAGGACACCGAAGCCGCCGACTACCGGGCCAGGGCCGCCGCGGTCGACGGTGACGGTGCGGGCGAGCGGGAGTTGCGTGCGCGCTACGCCAGTGGCGCCGAGGTGGCGGCCGCCGAGGCGGCGGCGTACCGCACCGGCTGTGCCTGCGTCTACGCGGCGGTGGTGCGGGCGACGCCGGTGGCGCTTCGCGACGTGGCGGCCCGGCCGGACGTGCGGGCGGTCGACCCCGCCCCCGAGGTGTACCGGCTGGACCGCACGGTCTTCACGCCACCACTGCCCGAGCAGAACGATGTGGTGCGGCCGCCGGCCGACACCGGGCCGAGCCCGGAGCCGACCCCGGTCCAGCGGTCGGAGCCGACCCCGGGCCCACCGGTGCCCTCGGCGCCGATGGGCGAATCGTCGGAACCCGCACCGGTCGTGACGACTCCGTCACGCAAACCGTCGTCGCCCGAGCCCACCAGGTCAGCGCCGCCGAGTGTGACCACCTCGCCGGACACCGCCGATGCCGAGCCGTCGGCACCCATGGCGTCGTGATCTGCGTCGGCTGGTGTGCGTTCTGAGGTGTGGTCCGAATAGGGTTTGGTTCGTAGCCTGTCAGACGGAGATCGATGGCGCTGGGAGGGCGGGCCGTGGAGGGCAGTGACACCGGCTGGGGCCGGCCGGCCGAACCAGCGCCGCGGTGGCGCGCGTTGCTGGACCGCGCCCGGCTGGGCGGTCGCGGCGCGGAGCAGACCGAGGCGGACCGGCGCGCCGACGAAGCGCCGCCGGACCCTCTGCCGCGGCGCGCGGCCCCCAACGGGTACGCCGGGCGGGCACCCGCCGTCGGGCATCCAGCCGAGCTGTCGTACGGCGCTGAGCCCGCTTACCGTGCCGAGGCGACCTATCGCGTCGACCCCGCCTACCGGGCCGACCCGGCGTACCGGGCGGAGCCGGGCTATCGGCCCGAGCCGGACTACCGGTCGGAGCCGGCGTACCGGACCGAGCCGGACTACCGGTCGGAGCCGGCGTACCGGACCGAGCCGGGCTATCGGGCGGAGCCGGACTACCGGGCCGAGCCGGGTTATCGCGCTGAGCCCGACTACCGGGCCGAGCCGGGCTATCGGGTGGAGCCGGACTACCGGCCTGAGCCCGACTACCGCGCGGAGCCAGGCTATCGGGCTGAGCCGGGCTACCGGGCCGAGCCGGGCTACCGGGCCGAACCGAACTACCGGGCCGAACCCGAGCCGCCGCCGCGCGGGCCCGACCCGGTCCAGTCGCGCTACGCCTTGCTGGACAACGGCTACCGGCCGGGCGACCCGCCGGTGGAGTCGCGGTACGCCCTGCTGCAGACCGGCTACCAGCCGGAGACCGGCTACCCGGTGTCCGCGCCGCCGCCCGCACCCGTCGCACCGCCGGTCGCACCGCCACCGGCCCCGCCGGTCGCACCGACGGTCGGCTCGGCGATCGCCGAGCGCGCCTATCCGGCCCGTGTCGAGTGGCGCCCGCAGGGCGTCGACCAGGAGCAGGAGCGGGCCGACGGGGTGCTCCGGCGTGACCTGGGCACACCCCGGGTGTTCGCCTTCGCCAACCCCAAGGGCGGGGTGCACAAGACCACCGCCACCGTGCTCGCCGCGGCCACGGTCGGCAGCGTGCGCGGGCAGGGCGTGCTGGCCTGGGACGACAACGAGCTGCGCGGCACCCTCGGGCTGCGCGCGGGCAGCGCCCGGCACGCCCGGACGATCCGACACCTGATCACCGACCTGGCCCAGATCGAGATCCTTGAGGGCGCGACCCTGCTGGATCGGCTGGACGACTACCTGCGGCACGCCTCCGACGGCTCGTACGACGTGCTGGCCGGCGAGGAGAGCCCGCGCTTCGCCCAGCGACTGGACCAGTTCACCGTCCGGCGTGTGCTGGAGCTGCTGCGGCGCACCCACGACGTGGTCTGCGTGGACACCGGCAACAACGTGGAGAGCCCCAACTGGCGCACGGTGATGCAGGCCGCCGACCAGTTGGTGGTGACCACCGTGCCCCGTGAGGACGCGGCGTTCAGCGCGGACTGGATGCTCGACCTGCTGCACGAGGAGGGCATGGGCGAGTTGGCGGACAACGCGATCACCCTCATCTCCTGCCCGACCCCGGGTCGTTCGGCCCTGCAGGACGACCTGGAGCGGCACTTCGCCACCCGTACCCGTGGAGTGGCCGTGGTGCCCTACGACCCGGCGCTGGAGACCGGGTCGTCGATCGAATACCACCAACTCCAGCCGGAGACCCGGCAGGCGTGGCTGCGTGCGGCGGCCATGATGGTGGAGCCGTTCGCCCGGTGAGCTGGTCTGCCGCCACCGGAGCCCCGCCCCCGCACCGGGCCTGAGAGGATCATCGGGTGAGCCCGGACAACCCCGACCCTGAGCGGCCCGTCGACGATCCCGACCGGGCCGCTTTGCCCGGCCCGTCGGGGGCGACATCGCCGGAGACGCAGCCCTCTGCCCAGCCGCCGGCCCACGTTGGCCCGCCGGCCTACCTTGACTCGCCGGGTGCCGCACCCTCGACGGCGTACCAGAGCTCGCTGGAGATGACCTTCGACGAGCCGCGCCGCCCGCTGCGCGCCGCGGTGACGGTGCTGGGAGCGGTGCTTGCGCTGGCCGTGCTGGGTGTGCCGTTCGGGCTGCTCTGGGCCGTGCTCGCGCCGGACACGCCGGTGCTCAAGACCGCCGAGGGGGCGATCTACGCCGACCCGCAGCCGGAGCAGCCGATCGCCGCGGACGGGTGGTTCAGCCTGCTCGGGCTCGCCTTCGGGCTGATCGCGGCGCTCGCCCTGTGGTTCGTGCTGCGTCGGCGGCGCGGCCCGGTCGGGCTGCTCGCCGCGGTGCTCGGCGCGTTGGCCGCCGCGCCGGTGGCCTGGCAGGTGGGACGGCGGGTCGGTCTGGCCACCTTCGACCGGCTGCTGGCCACCGCCCCGGCCGGGCAGTCCTTCACCAAACCCGCCGACCTGCGGGCCGGTGGGGTCGACTGGCTGCTCGGCGTGCTGCCGGTGCCGCACGGCAATCTGCTGCTGCCGGCGTTCGGCGCCGCGATCATGTACACCCTGCTGGCCGGTTGGTCGCGGTGGCCAGGGCTGCGCCCGGAGCCCGACCCGCCGGGCTTCAGTTGGGTGTCGGCGGAGACGCCAGCTCCGCCAGCGGCACCGGAACCGCCCGCACCTGACGCAGCAGAGCCGCCTCGCGGTTGAGCAGCCGCAGCTCGGCGCGGAGCCGGGAGGCGGTGTCGTCGATCGCCAGCAGTCGCTGTCGGTCGTCGACGGTGAGCGCCGCGGTCGCCGCCACCAGGTGGGAGAGCACGGTCGGGTCCTCCGGCAGTTGCTCGGAGATCTCCTCCGGGTCGGACCGGATCAGGCCGAGGTATTGCCGGAACACCGCGATCACCCGGGCGGCCAGCAGCTCGGCCACCTCGTCCGGCCCGGCCGGCTCGGGCAGCCACTCGACCTCGGCGGTCAGGTAGGGCATGGCGCTGTCGTCGACCTCGGCGATCCGGAAACGGCGCCGGCCGACCGTGACGATGTCGAAGCCACCATCGGCCAGCTCGGTCACCTGGCGCAGCTCGGCGGTGCAGCCCACCTCGTGCAGGGTGACCTCGCCGACGCTCGACGTCGCGCGGGCGCCGGGACCGGCGGGCGCGACCTCCCAGCCGGACTGGATGGCCACCACCCCGAACTCACGCGAAGCGCCCTCGGGCAGGCCGACCAGGTGCCGGACCAGCGCCCGGTAGCGCTCCTCGAAGATGTGCAGCGGCAGCACCAACCCCGGGAAGAGCACCGTTGCGAGCGGGAACACCGGCAGCCGTGCGGTCACATGGTCGAGCCTAACCAATCTCGCCCCGGTGGGCGTGGCCCGGCTCACCGTGGCGGCGGACGGGCGGCTCGGGTGGACTCGGGCCGGCCGCCTAGACTCGTAAGGGTGCTGAATCGGATCGACCTGCGCAACGGTCTGGGTGACCCGCGCCGCCTGCTGCCCCGTGCCCAGCTCGACGTCTCGGTGGCCGTCGAGCGGATCCGGCCTCTGGTGGAGGCGGTCCGCGAGCATGGGTACCCGGCGATCCGGGAGGCCAGCGAGCGGTTCGACGGCATCTCCCCGGAGGTGCTCCGGGTGCCGGTCGAGGCGATTACCGAGGCCGAGGGGGTGCTCGACCCGAATGTGCGCGCCGCACTGCTGGAGTCGATCACCCGGGCCCGTCGGGTGCACGACGACCAGCGTCGCACCGACCACACCACACAGGTGGTGCCCGGGGGCACGGTCACCGAGCGGTGGTTGCCGGTCGACCGGGTCGGTCTCTACGTGCCCGGCGGCCTGGCGATGTACCCGTCGACCGTGGTGATGAACGTGGTGCCCGCCCAGGCGGCCGGGGTGCGTTCGCTGGTGGTGGTCAGCCCGCCGCAGAAGGACAACGGTGGCCTGCCCGACCCGCGGGTGCTCGCCGCGTGCGCGCTGCTCGGCGTCGACGAGGTGTACGCCGTGGGCGGGGCCCAGGCGGTGGCGATGCTGGCCTACGGCGCGGCGGTCGACCCGGCGGGTGAGCTGCGGTGCGACCCCGTCGACCTGATCACCGGCCCCGGCAACATCTGGGTGACCGCCGCCAAGCGGCTGCTGCGCGGCGTGGTCGGCATCGACGCCGAGGCTGGGCCGACCGAGATCGCCATCCTCGCCGACGACACGGCCGATCCGGCGCACGTCGCCGCCGACCTGATCAGTCAGGCCGAGCACGACCCGCTCGCCGCGAGCGTGCTGGTCACCCCGTCGCTGGCGCTGGTCGAGTCGGTCGAGCGGGAGTTGGCCCGGCAGGTGCCGGCGACCAAGCACACCGAGCGGGTGACCACGGCGCTGACCGGCGAGCAGAGCGGTGTGGTCCTGGTCGACGATCTTGAGGCAGGGTTGCGGGTGGTCGACGCGTACGCGGCCGAGCACCTGGAGATCCAGACGGTCGACGCCCGGGAGTGGGCGCTACGGGTACGCAACGCCGGGGCGATCTTCGTGGGCGCCTGGTCGCCGGTGTCGCTCGGTGACTACTGCGCCGGGTCCAACCACGTGCTGCCCACCGGCGGCTGCGCCCGGCACTCCTCCGGCCTGTCCGTGCAGTCCTTCCTGCGCGGTGTGCACCTGATCGAGTACACCGAGGCCGCGCTGCGCGACGTGGCCCCGCACGTGGTCACCCTGGCCAACGTGGAGGACCTGCCCGCGCACGGCCAGGCCGTCCAGGCCCGCTTCCCGGGAGGGCCCGCGTGAGCAACCTGGATGATCTGCCGATCCGTGCCGACCTGCGGGGGCTGTCGCCGTACGGGGCGCCGCAGTTGGACGTGCCGGTGCGGCTCAACACCAACGAGAATTCCCACCCGGTGCCGGAGCCGGTGGTCGAGGCGATCGGTAAGGCGCTCGCGGCCGAGCTGCGCGATCTGAACCGCTACCCGGACCGGGACGCGGTGGCGCTCCGCGCCGACCTGGCCGAATATCTCGGGCACGGGCTGACGGTCGAGCAGGTGTGGGCGGCCAACGGCTCCAACGAGATCCAACAGCAGCTGCTGCAGGCGTTCGGCGGGCCGGGGCGCAGCGCGCTCGGCTTCGTGCCGGCGTACTCGATGCACCCGCTGCTGGCCCTCGGCACCGGCACCCGGTGGGTGCCCGCCCATCGCGGCGTCGACTTCGGGTTGACCGTCGAGGAGGCGGTCGCCCAGGTCCGCGAGCACCGGCCCGACGTGGTCTTCCTCTGCTCCCCGAACAACCCCACCGGCACGGCACTGGACCCGGCGGTGATCGCCGCGGTGCTCGACGCCGCGCCCGGCATGGTGGTCGTCGACGAGGCGTACGCCGAGTTTGCCCGACCCGGGACGGTCAGCGCCCTCGCGGTGTTGCCCGGCCACCCGCGGCTGGTGGTCACCCGGACGATGAGCAAGGCGTTCGGTTTCGCCGGCGGGCGGCTGGGTTACCTGGCCGCCGACCCGGCGGTGGTGCAGGCGGTGCAGCTCGTCCGACTGCCGTATCATCTCTCCGCGCTGACCCAGGCCGCCGCTCGCGCGGCGGTGACCCACCGCGATGCCCTTCTCGGTACGGTGAGCGCGATCATGGCGCAGCGGGACCGGATCGTGGCGACGCTTCGCGAGCGCGGGTTGCGGGTCGCCGACAGCGACGCCAACTTCGTGCTCTTCGAGGTGGGCGGCGACCAGACCACCGTCTGGAACGCTCTGCTGGCACAGGGGGTGCTGGTTCGCGACGTCGGCCTGCCCGGCTGGCTGCGCGTGACCGCCGGCACCTCCGCCGAGACCGACGCCTTCCTTTCTGCGATGGAGACTGTGCGATGAGCCGGACCGCCCGCGTGGAGCGGATCACCAAGGAGACCAAGGTTCTCGTCGAGATCGACCTCGACGGCACCGGCACCGCCGAGATCAGCACCGGCGTCGGCTTCTACGACCACATGCTGCACCAGATCGCCCGGCACGGCGGCTACGACCTGACCGTGCGCACCGTGGGTGACCTGGAGATCGACGCGCACCACACCATCGAGGACACCGCGCTCGCCCTGGGCGCCGCGTTCGACCAGGCGCTGGGCGACAAGGCCGGCATCCGGCGGTACGGCTCGGCGACCGTGCCGATGGACGAGGTGCTGGTCCGGGCCGCGGTGGACCTCTCCGGTCGGCCGTACGTGGTGCACGACGAGCCGGTGCTGGCCCCGTACATCGGGCCGGTGTACGCGACCAGCATGACCCGGCACATCTGGGAGTCCTTCGGTCAGGCGGCCCGGGTCACGCTGCACGTCGACGTGCTGCGGGCGGCCCGGCCGGGCGGTCACCCGGACGCGCACCACGTGGTGGAGGCGCAGTTCAAGGCGGTCTCCCGGGCGTTGCGCGAGGCCACCGCGATCGATCCGCGCGCGGCGGGCGCGATCCCGAGCACGAAGGGTGCGCTCTGATGGCTGCTGCTCTGCCGACGTTGTTGCTGATCCTGGCCGGGCTGTTGGTGGGCGGCGCCTGGTCGATGTACCGCCAGGGCGCGTCGAAGAGCGCGGTGGTCATCACCGCGCTGCTCGCGGTGCTGGCCACGATCGGCGGAGTGCTCTGGCTGCTGCCGGGGGAGAACGCGTGAGCGTGGGGCAGGCGACGACATGAGCGACGTGGTGGTGCTCGACTACGGCTCGGGAAACCTGCGCTCGGCGGAGCGGGCGCTGGCCGCCGCCGGCGCGGACGTGCGGGTCACCGATGATCTGGCCGTCGCGGCCGCCGCCGACGGTCTGGTGGTGCCGGGGGTGGGTGCGTACGCCGCGTGCATGGCGGGGATCGAGGCGCTCGGCGCCGGCCCGGTGATCGCCGAGCGGGTGGCCGCCGGTCGGCCGGTGCTCGGCATCTGCGTGGGCATGCAGGTGCTCTTCGAGCACGGCGACGAGCACGGTGTGGTGACCAAGGGGCTCGGGCTGCTGCCCGGTGGGGTGACCCGGCTGGCCGCCACCCGGCTGCCGCACATGGGCTGGAACACGGTCCGCGCACCTCGGGAGTCGGTGCTCTTCGCGGGGCTGCCGGAGCAGAGCCGGTTCTACTTCGTCCACTCGTACGCCATGGGCGACCCGACGGCGCTGGCCGCTGCCGGTGCCACGGTGACCACCGCCCACCACGACACGGATTTCGTCGCCGCGGTGGAGCGCGGTCCGCTCTCGGCGGCCCAGTTCCACCCGGAGAAGTCCGCCGACACCGGTGCCGCGTTGCTGCGCAACTGGCTCGCCACGCTGCCCAGCGGTGGCTGAGCGTCGTCGCCCGGTGCCCGGTCGAGGGGTGTCGCGGTGAGCCGGGAACGGGCCCGCCGGCGGGCGGAGCGTGAGGCGGAACAGGCCCGGGAGCGGGCGGTCCGGCAGCGCCAGGTGGCCCGCCGTCAGCGCCGTCGCGCGGTGGTCCGCCGGTTGATGCCGCGGGTGCGGCGGGGCCGCTCCGGACGGCTGGCCCGGCACACTCGGGGTGAGCGGGCCACGATCGTGCTGTTCACCGGTGCGGCGCTGCTTCTGATCTGGACGTTCGTCGACAACCTGGCGTTGCGTATCGCGCTGATCGTGCTGTTGCTGCTTGTACTGCCGGCGATCGTTGTGATCGCCCTGGACCGTCGTACCTGATCGAGGAGAAGACGTTGAGCCTCACCCTGTTACCCGCCGTGGATGTCGCTGACGGCCGGGCCGTCCGGCTCGTGCAGGGCGCCGTCGGAAGCGAGAGCATCTATGGCGACCCGTTGGACGCCGCGCTGGCCTGGCAGCAGGACGGCGCCGAGTGGATCCACCTGGTCGACCTGGACGCGGCGTTCGGTCGGGGCACCAACGCGCACCTGCTCGCCGAGGTGGTGCGCCAGCTGGACGTGAAGGTGGAGCTCTCCGGCGGCATCCGCGACGACGAGTCGCTGCGTGCGGCGTTGGGCACCGGGGCGGCCCGGGTGAACATCGGTACCGCAGCCCTGGAGGACCCGGTCTGGTGTGACCGGGTGGTCGGGGAGTACGGCGACCGGGTCGCCATCGGGCTGGACGTGCGTGGTCAAACCCTCTCGGCGCGTGGCTGGACCCGCGACGGCGGTGACCTGTATGAGGTGCTGGAGCGGTTGGACAAGGCGGGCGCGAGCCGGTACGTGGTCACCGACATCACCAAGGACGGCACGATGCGCGGGCCGAACATGGACCTGCTGCGCGAGGTGTGCGCCCGTACCGACCGGCCGGTGATCGCCTCCGGTGGCGTGTCCACGTTGGATGACCTGCGGACGTTGGCCACCCTGGAGCCGATCGGGGTGGAGGGCGTCATCGCCGGTAAGGCGCTCTACGCGGGTGCCTTCACGGTGGCCGAGGCGCTGCGGACCCTGGCCGAGGCGTGACGACCACCCGGCTCGGCTCGGGCGGTCCATGGGAGCAGCGGTACGGGTACTCCCGGGTGGTTCGGGCCGGTGACCGGGCCTGGACGGCCGGCTGCACGGCCACCGTGGACGGCCGGGTGGTGCACGTCGGTGATGCCGCCGCGCAGACCGCGCAGGCGCTGCGGATCGCGCTGGCCGCGCTCGCCGAGGTGGGTGTGGAGCCGGGCGACGTGGTCCGGACCAGGATGTACGTGACCGACCGGCTGCACGCCGACGAGGTGGGCCGGGCGCACAGCGCGGTCTTCGGCGCGGTCCGGCCGGCGGCGACGCTGGTGGTGGTGGCCGGTTTGTTGGACCCGGAGCACCTGGTCGAGGTGGAGGTGGAGGCGTACCTCGGCGATCGCTGAGGTCGGCCGGCGGTGACCGTCTTCATGGCCGCACCACGGTCAGACAGATTGTGCACAATTTAATTGTGGGCTACGGTTCTGTGGTGACCGATGACCTGGTGCTGCGCCGGCAGGTGTGCTTCGCGCTCTACGCCGCGTCGCGCGCCCTGACCGACGTCTACCGGCCGATCCTCGACGAGGTCGGGCTGACCTACCCGCAGTACCTGGTGCTGCTGGTGCTCTGGGAGCGCCCCGACGACGCCCCCACGGTCTCCGAGCTGGGCACCGAGCTGCGGCTCGACTCCGGCACGCTCTCCCCGCTGCTCAAGCGGCTGGAGACGGCGGGTCTGGTGGTGCGGCGGCGGTCGGCGCGCGACGAGCGGCGGGTCGAGGTGGGCCTCACCGAGCAGGGCCGGGCGCTGCGCGAGCAGCTCTGCGACGTCCCGCTGCGGATCGCGCAGGCCACCGGGCTGGGCATCAGTGAGCTTGTCGCGCTGCGCGACACCCTCACCCGGGTCACCGACACCATCCACCGACAGAAGGAGCAGTGACCATCATGCAGTTCATCTACACCGCGTCCGCGACGGCCAGCGGCGACGGCCGCGACGGCCACGTCGAGACCTCCGACAGCACCCTCGCGCTCGACCTGGCTGTGCCGAAGGAGATGGGTGGCGCCGGTGGCGCGGCCAACCCCGAGCAGCTCTTCGCCGCCGGCTACGCGGCCTGCTTCCACAGCGCCCTGCGGCTGGTGGCCCGCCGGGCCAAGGCCGACGTGACCGGCTCCGTCGTCGTCGCCGAGGTCGGCATCGGCCCGAACGGCAACGGTGGCTTCGGGCTCACCGTGCAGCTCGTCGTCGACCTGCCCGCCGTCTCCCGCGAGACCGCCGAGCAGATGGTCGAGCAGGCTCACCAGGTCTGCCCATACTCCAACGCCACCCGCGGCAACATCGACGTCGCCCTGACCGTCCGCGAGACCCTGACCGCGTGACGTCGCGGACCCAGGCCCCCACCGCGGACGAAAGGACCATCACCCCGTGACCAGCAACCGCGAGATCCACCTGGCCAGCCGCCCTGTGGGCTGGCCCACCGAGGACACGTTCCGACTCGTCGAGACCGACGTCCCGACGCCCGGACCGGGCCAGATCGTGGTCCGCAACCAGTACCTGTCCGTCGACCCGTACATGCGCGGACGGATGAACGACGTCAAGTCGTACGTGCCACCGTTCGCGCTCGACGCGCCGCTTGACGGTGGCGCGATCGGCGAGGTGGTGGCCAGCGAGGCGGTGGACGTCGCCGTCGGGGACACCGTCCTGCACGGGCTGGGCTGGCGGGAGTACGCGCTGCTCGACGCCACCGCCGCCCGTAAGGTCGACCCGAGCCTCGCCCCGGTCAGCGCGTACCTGAGCGTGCTGGGCATGCCCGGGCTGACCGCGTACGCCGGGCTGCTGGAGGTCGCCGCGATGAAGCCCGGTGAGACGGTCTTCGTCTCCGCCGCGGCCGGCTCGGTGGGCAGCCTGGTCGGCCAGATCGCCAAGCTCAAGGGCGCCGGCCGGGTGGTCGGCAGCGCCGGCTCGCCGGCCAAGGTCGAGCGGCTGCGGGCGCTGGGCTTCGACGCCGCCTTCGACTACCACGACGGGCCGGTCCGCGACTCGCTGCGGGCAGCCGCTCCGGACGGGGTCGACGTCTACTTCGACAACGTCGGCGGCGATCACCTGGAGGCGGCGATCTCGGCCATGAACCTGCACGGCCGGGTTGCCAGCTGCGGCATGATCGCGCAGTACAACGACACCGAGCCGCCGGCCGCGCCGCGCAACCTGGCACTTGTCATCGGCAAGCGGCTCACCCTGCGCGGTTTCCTGGTCAACGACCAGAACCACGTCCGTGCGGCGTTCGTCCGCGACGTCGCCGGCTGGCTCCGCGAGGGCACGCTGTCCTACGACGAGACGATCGTGGACGGCATCGAGAACGCCCCGGCCGCGTTCCTCGGCCTGCTGCGCGGCGACAACCTCGGCAAGATGCTCGTCCGGGTGTGACCCGGACCTCGTTTGCGGCGGTCGACCCGATCGGGTCGACCGCCGTGCCCGGTGCGGACGATAGGCTCGCGGCATGTCGGTGGCGGTACGGGTGATCCCCTGTCTTGACGTGGACGCCGGGCGGGTGGTCAAGGGGGTCAACTTCCTCGACCTGCGCGACGCCGGTGACCCGGTGGAGTTGGCCGCCGCGTACGACCGGGCTGGCGCGGATGAGTTGACCTTCCTCGACGTGACCGCGTCCTCGAGCGACCGGGGCACCATGCTCGACGTGGTGCGCCGCACCGCTGAGTCGGTGTTCATCCCACTGACCGTTGGTGGCGGGGTCCGGCAGGTCGCCGACGTGGACACGCTGCTGCGCGCCGGGGCGGACAAGGTCGGCGTGAACACCGCCGCCATCGCCCGGCCGGAGCTGATCGCCGAGATCGCCGACCGGTTCGGCCGGCAGGTGCTCGTGCTCTCCCTCGACGTGCGCCGGGCGCCGGGCGGCGGCACTCCCAGTGGCTTCGAGGTCACCACGCATGGCGGTCGGCGCGGCACCGGGATCGACGCGGTGCAGTGGGCGCATCGGGGCGCCGAGCTGGGCGCGGGGGAGATCCTGCTCAACTCGATGGACGCCGACGGCACCAAGGCAGGCTTCGACCTGGAGCTGATCGCCGCGGTGCGAGCGGTCGTGGACGTGCCGGTGGTGGCCAGCGGGGGCGCCGGCGAGGTGGCCCATTTTCCGCCCGCGATCGGCGCTGGCGCGGACGCGGTGCTCGCCGCCAGCGTCTTCCACTTCGGCGAGCTGACCGTGGCCGAGGTCAAGGACGCGCTGCGCCACAGTGGGCACCCGGTGCGCTGAGCGGGTCAGTGCCCGCCCGAGTGTCCCTCCGGTGACCGGCGGGGCGTAGGGATCGAGCGCACCGCGTATTCCTGAACGGCCGCCGCGTGGTCGGCCTCGTCCAGACTCCAGTCGGCACTGCCGGGTGCGTGCCGGCGGGTCAGCACGCCCTGCACGGTGTCCACCATGGTCGCCACACCCGCGCGCGGGCGGGTACGCCAGAGCTGCTCACCCTCGGCGGTGATCCGGAACCAGCCGTCGGCGACGCTGACCAGCCCGGCACCGACCAGCCGCTGGACCGCGGCCTCCACCTCGTGCCGCTGCGGGATCGCGTGGTTGAGATGGTCGGCGGTGGAGAGCACGTCGGTGAGGCGTACGCCTTCCGGCCGTCGACTTGTCGCCGACCGACGGTGCCGCCCGGCCCCGCTCGCGATGACCAGCGACACGAAGATCCAGGCGTCCGACCAACGCCAACCATTCTCCCCCATGCAGAGATGATGACGGCGCGCGTCGCGGAAGGGAACACCTACCCTCCATCCGGCACGCTGCACGATCACGGCGTGCCGGTTCGCGGACGGTCGGTGAGGGCTCAGCCGGCGGGAGTGACCGGCGCGCCGGTGCCGGGTGCGGGCGCGTCGGCCCCCGATGTGGGCGTGTCGGTCTCGGGCGCGGCTTCGTCGGGCACGGAGAACAGTGGGATGAAGAGTTGCGCCAGTGGGCCGATGGCCAGCGCGTACGCAACGGTGCCCAGGCCGACCGTGCCGCCGAGCAGCCAGCCCAGCGCCAGCACGGTGACCTCGATGACGGTGCGCACCAGCCGGACCGACCGGCCCGGCCGACGAGCCACGAAGCCGGTCATCAGCCCGTCCCGGGGGCCGGGACCCAACCGGGCGCCGAGATAGAGGCCGGTGGCGGCACCGTTGGCGACGATCCCGGTGATCAGCAGCGCGATCCGGACGCCGAGCGGGCCACCGGCGGGCAACAGGGCCAGTGTGGCGTCCACGACCAGACCGATCACCACGACGTTGCTGACCGTGCCGAGGCCCGGCCGCTGCCGCAGCGGGATCCAGAGCAGCAGCACCAGCGCGCCGACGCCGATGGTGACGGTGCCGAAGGAGAACCCGGTCAGCTCGGAAAGCCCCTGGTGGAACACGTCCCACGGGTCGAGGCCCAGGTCGGAGCGGACCATCAGTGCCATGCTGACGCCGTAGAGAGCGAGCCCGAGGTAGAGCTGGACCAACCGTCGAACCGGCCGGTGCCGCAGATTGCCAAGCAGTGCCATGCATGCCACTCTAGGTGCCAATCTTCGTCGAGGAAGAAGCCAATATCGGGGGAGTGGCCATGACAGGTCAGGTGCGAGGTGTCCAATTGGCTCGCCTGCTCGGGCAGTGGCACGCCCTGCCGGGCCGTCGCCGCAGCCCCGACTACGTCGCCCTGGCCGGCGCGGTGCGTGGGCTGCTCGCCGACGCCCGGCTCCCGCTGGGCGTCCGCCTCCCGGCGGAACGGGAGCTGGCCGAGGCGTTGCGGATCAGCCGGACCACGGTCACCGCCGCATACCGGCATTTGCGGGAGACCGGGCATCTGGCCAGCCGCCGGGGCGCGGGCAGCTGGACGATGCTGCCCGGCAACCACCGGGTGGCCAGCACCGGGCTGTGGACCCCGATGGACGACCGCGAGATGATCGACCTCGGTGTCGCCGCGCTGGCCGCCCCGCCGCAGCTGCTCGCCGCCGCCCGGGCGGCCACCGAGGACCTGCCCCGCTATCTGGGCGGGGCCGGCTACCACCCGACCGGCATCATTGAGCTGCGCGAGGCGGTGGCCGACGCGTACACCGCCCGGGGCCTGCCCACCTCGGCGGACCAGATCATGGTCACCAGCGGCACCCAGCACGCCCTGGACCTGGTGCTGCGGCTCGCCCTTGCCCCCGGCGGGAGCGTGCTGGTCGAGTCCCCGACCTACCCCAACGCCCTCGCCGCCCTGGCCGGCCGGCGGGCCCGGATCACCACCCACGGGCTGTCCGCCGACACCGGCGGTTGGGAGCCTGACCTGCTGTTGGGCAGCCTGCGGCAGACCCGACCCAAGCTGGCCTACCTGATCCCGGAGTTCCAGAACCCGACCGGGCACCTGATGCCCGCCTCGCTACGCGAGCGCGTGGTGGCCGCCGCCCACACGGTCGGCACCGATCTGATCATCGACGAGTCCTTCGTGGACCTTTCGATGGACGGCACCGAGCTGCCACCCCCGGTGGCCACCTTCGACCGGCACTCCCGGGTGGTGTCCATCGGCGGGATGAGCAAGCCGTACTGGGGTGGCCTGCGGATCGGCTGGGTTCGCGCCTCCGCTCCGCAGGTGCAGCGGCTGGCCGCCGTCCGGGTCGGGGTGGACATGTCCAGCCCGGTGCTCGACCAACTGGTCGCGGTGCACCTGCTCGCCGACGCGGCGGCCATCGTCGCGGCCCGCCGGGTCCAGCTCACCGCCCAGCGCGACGCGCTGCTCGGCGCGCTGGCGGACCGACTGCCCGACTGGCGGGTCACCGTGCCGCGCGGCGGTGTGACGCTCTGGGCCGAGTTGGACGGCCCGGTCTCCAGCGCGCTGGCCCGGGCCGCTGAGGAGGTCGGCGTACGGCTGGCGCCCGGTCCCCGGTTTGGCCTGGACGGCACCCTGGAGCGCTTCCTGCGGCTGCCGTTCACCCTGCCCGCCGCAGACCTGGTGGAGGCCGTGGGGCGGATCGCCGCGGTCCGCTACGACCTGGACCGCACCGGCCGGCAGCGATGGCGGGAGCCGACCGTCATCGCCTGAGTCGCGCCGTCCGGCGCACCGCACTCGGGACCAGCAGGCCCGGGTCAGGTTCGTCCGGACCCTGTACACCTATCTCCACCTGCCGTTGGTGGCCGGGATCATCTTGTTCGCGCTGGGGCTCAAGGGACTGCTCGGCGAGGCGGCGGAACCCTCCGTGGCGCCCTGGGGGTTGCGGCTGCCGACCTTCCACCTGCTGGTCCTGCTCGGTGGCGTGGCCCTGTACCTGCTGACGCTGGTCGTCCTCGGGTGGCGCGGTCTCGGCAACCTGCGGCTGCCGTCGGCCGTGGCGGTGGTGCTGCTCGTCGTGCTGGTGCCGGTCGCGGCCCGGCTGCCGGAACTGATCGTGCTGGGACTGCTCGGCCTGGTCGTGCTGGCGCTGACGGCGGTGCAGACACTGGTCGACGCGCCCCTCCGCCGGCAGGTCCGCGGGGTGGCACTGACCGAGCAGCTCGCCGCCGAGACCGAGCAGACGCACTGGCGGGGGCAGCACCTGTGACGCCGGTGGTCTCGGACCCGTGGGGTCCGAGACCACCGGTGGTCCAGTCAGAGTTCGGCGAGGGTGCCGGCGTACATCTTGTCGATCTGGGCGGCGAAGTTGCTTTCCACACCACGCCGCTTGATCTTCAACGACGGGGTGATCTCGCCGTCCTCGATCGTCAGGTCGCGTGGCAGGATGGCCACCTTCTTGATCGTCTCCCAGCGGTTGAGCTTCGCGTTGAGCTGGGCGACGTATTCCTCGACCATCGTCTGGGCCTCCGGCGAGGCGACGATCTCGGTGTAGCTGCGCCCCTCCAACGGGCCGCCGGCAACCCAGCCCCGGATCGCGTCCGGGTCCAACGTGACCAGCATCGTGCAGAAGTTGCGGGCCTGCCCGATGACGACCGCCTGCGAGGTGTACGGACAGACGGCCTTGAACATCCCCTCGATGTGCGACGGTGCGATGTACTTGCCGCCCGAGGTCTTGACCAGGTCCTTCTTGCGGTCCGTGATCCGGAGGTAGCCCTGCTCGTCGAGGGTGCCGATATCACCGGTGCGGAAGAAGCCCTCCTCGGTGAACGCGGCGGCGGTCTCCTCCGGCAGGTTGTGGTAGCCGCGCATCACCGGCCGGCCACGCACCAGGATCTCCCCGTCGGTGTCGATCCGGCACTCCAGGTCACCCATCGCCTGGCCCACCGTGCCGATCCGCAGCCCCGACGGCGGGTTGACGAAGTTGCCGGCGCTGGTCTCGGTCAGGCCGTAGCCCTCGGAGATCGGCAGGTTCGCCGCAGCGAAGAAGGTGGCGATCTCCGGGCTGAGCGGCGCGGCGCCGGACACCAGCACCCGGATCCGGCCGCCCAGGCGGGCCTGGAGCTTGCTGAACACCAGTTTCTCGGCCAGCCCGTAGCGCAGCTTCAGCCCCGCCGGCACCGGCTTGCCCGCCTGCTCCAGGGTCACCTTCTCCTTGCCGACGCCAACGGCCCAGGCGAAGATCTTCGCCTTCGCACCGCCAGCGCCCTGCGCGGTGGTCACCGCCTTGTTGTAGACCTTCTCGAACACGCGGGGGGCGCCGCACATCAGCGTCGGACGGATCACCGACAGCAGGTCGACCAGCTTCTCCACCCGCCCGTCGACGTAGGTCGGCAGTCCGACGTGGATGGCGCCGCAGAGCAGCGTCTTGCCGAACGAGTGGGCCAGCGGCAGCCACAGGTACTGCAGGTCGTCGTCACGCAGCAGCCCGACATCCGCCTGCGCCACGGCCTCCCAGCACCAGCCGCCGTGCAGCAGCTCGACGCCCTTGGGCCGGCCCGTGGTGCCGGAGGTGTAGATCAGGGTGGCCAGGTGGTCCGGGCCGATGCCGGCGACGAGCATGTCGATCAGATCCGGCTCGGCGGCCAGCGCGCGGGTGCCCCGCTCCTCCAGCTCGGCGAGCGTCAGTTGCGGAATCGCCGCGCTCGGGTCGGCGGCACCGTCGAGGAGCACCACGTGGGTCAGCGCGGGCAGGTTGGCACCGGCGATCTTCGCCGCCTGGGCCGGGTTCTCCGCGAACAGCACCTTCGACCCGGAGTCGGCGATGATGTGCGTCGCGTCCGCCGGTTCGGTGGTTGGGTAGACGGTGGTGGTCGCTCCACCGGCGCACATGATGCCGAGGTCGGCGACCACCCAGTCCAGCCGGGTGTTGGCGAGGATCGCTACCGGGTCCTCCTGGCCGACGCCCAGGCCGTGCAGGCCGGCGGCGACCGCCTTGGCGCGCTGGCCGACCTGGTCCCAGGTCAGCCAGACGGGCCCCGAGTCGTCGGGGGTCGGGGACGCAAACGCATTCCGGTCGGGGGTGGCCGCCACACGCTTGAGGAACATGTCCGGGATGGAACGGTACGGTACATCGAGAGCCATCGCTGTAGCCGCCTTCGGGGGTGGTGGCGTGACGGTCGTCACGTCATAATGGTTACCGAAGAGTATTGCCTGGCACCGTGCATCGGCTAGCCCTGGTGATCGTCCGGCCGTCCCAACCCACCAACCGGTGCGGTCGGATCAGGCGTACCGGGCAGCCATGAGTGACCAGTCGTAGGTGGCCCGGACCCAGTTGCGCCGGGCGGTCAGCGCGTTCCGGATCCCGTCGTCCCCGGCGGACAGCAGCGCTTCCTCCGCATCCAGGTACGTCGCCAGCCCCTGGTTGAACCGGTTCGCCGCAGCCCGCAGCGCAGCGGCCTCGTCCGCGCCGCTGTCCTGGGCGATCACCGTCACCAGGTTGTGCGCGTCCGGGTCCGCCTGGCTCTCCTTGCTGTAGGAGAAGAGGTCGTTGCACCAGCAGACCAGGTCCACCGCCAGCAGATCCAGGGCGACCAGCCCCGGATCGGCGCGTTGGGCCGATCCTGGTGGTTGCGCCGACGCCAGGTCGGTCAGGGTGAGGCAGGGGTGCACGCCGCCGATGTGTCGGCGCAGTTGGACGTACTCCGCCACCTCGGGCACGCGCCGACGCTCCCGGTTGGCCGCCTCCCAGAGCAGCGCCAGCAGGTATTCCCGCATCTGGCTGACGAACCGCAGCAGCAGTGCCGCACGGCCCTGCAGGCGGGTCCGGCGGCACAGGTCGTGCAGCGCGTCACCCAGTGGCCCAACGGCGGGCGGTACGCCGTCCGGGTCGCCGCACCGGTCCAGCACGTCGAGCAGGGTGCTGATCGCCGGCCCCAGGCGGATCGGGTCGGCGCCGAGGCCGTCCTCGTCACAGGCGTCGTCCATCACGAAGAGCCAGCTGATCAGATCGGTGAGCAGCCGCAGCCCGTCCACCGATCCGTCCGGGCAGGCGCGGCCGGCCAGGCCGGCGGCGTCGGCCCGTAGCAGCCGGTGCGCACGATGGCTGGAATCGATCAGCCCGAACGCGCGCGCCCACTCGACGCTCTCGCGCGCTACCTGCTCCGTAGCCCCATGGTGCCCTGTGGGAAACGGGGGCTCCCGCAGCGCCGAAATCGCGAAACTCCGCACAGTGCGCCCCCACTTCGTGCCGCCCGGCGCGGAGCGGCGCGGTGAAGCGTACGGGAGGGGATATCAGCATGCATCGCTGGGTGTGCGCAACTCCACACAGGACCGGTGACCGTTTAAGCGCAAAGGGTCACATGCCCAGGCTGGCTACGCGCAGCCGTCGGGCGGCCTCCGCCGGACCGTCAAGTTGCACCCTCGCCACCCGTTGCCGGCCGGAGAGGAAAAGAACCAGCTCAGCCGGGGCACCGATCACCCGCAGCGGTTCGCCGCCGCGGCCGACGGAGACCTCACCATGACCGGGCGCCTGCACGTGGAGGTCCGCCGGGAAGCGGCGTAGTGCCAGGCGGGCCATCGGGGCCGCACGCTTCCAGAGTGCGCTCTGCAGGCCGGCGGGCAGGTCGCGTGGCTGCCAGCCCGTGCCGGCCCGCCGTACGTCCTCGTGATGGATGAAGAACTCCATCGTGTTGGCCAGCTCGTCGGTCACCGGGTTGCTGATCGGGCTCCACAGCGGCGGCCGTCGCACCTGCGCCACCAGCTCGGGGTAGGGCTGCGCGGCGAGTTGCCGACGGACCCGCTCGGCGTAGCCGCGCAGCGGCGGCAGCACGATGCCGCCCGCCGCGTCCGGACGGCGCTCCCGCACCACCAGGTGCGCGGCGAGGTCACGGGTGGCCCAGCCCTCGTTGATCGTCGGGGCGTCCGGGCCGAGTGCCAGCAGGAGATCGGCCAGCGCCTCGCGCTCGGCTCGGGCATAACGCGGCATGACCCGATCGTAGGCCCGGCGGCCCGCCGGCATGCGACAGCGGACGTCGGGTCGATGTCTGCCGCTCGCCGCCATCCGGTACGTGACGGTCGACATATCCGGTCCGGGTCGGCGGCGCTGGCCCGGACCGGTAAGGATGAGGGAGATAATTGCGGCTTACGGCGGGGGAGAGCGTGGCGAGCAGGACAAGTCGGGACGTGCTCAGTCGAGGGCTGGGGGTCCTGCGGCAGGCGATCCGCGAGCAGCCGCGGATCTTCGCGGTGGCGGTCGTCGGTAGCGTGCTGTTCGGCGGAATGATCATCGTCAGCGCCCGGGTCGTCGGGACGGTCATCGGCGAGGTGGCGCTTCCGTCCATCGAGCGCGGCGAGGTGGGCGCCGGCACCCTGTGGCTGGCCGCGGCCGCCCTGTTCGGGATCAGCGTGCTGCGGGTGGTCGGCATCTTCGGCCGCCGGATCGGTGCCGGCTACATGCAGTACCGGCTCCAGGCCTCCTACCGCCGCCGCGTCACCCGTCGGTACCTGGAGCTGCCGCTGTCCTGGCACCACCGCAACTCCACCGGCACCCTGCTGTCCAACGCCAACTCCGACGTGGAAGCGGCCTGGTACCCGATCGCGCCGCTGCCCTTCGCCGTCGGCACGCTGGTGATGCTGGTCGGCGCGATCGTGTCGCTCTTCGCCACCGACTGGGCGCTCGCCCTGGTCGGCCTCGCGGTCTTCCCCGCGCTGTTCGCGCTCAACGTCGTCTACTCCCGCCGGATGGCGCCCCGGCAGGCCCGAGCGCAGCGCCTGCGCGCCGAGGTCAGCGGGATCGCCCACGAAAGCTTCGACGGCGCCCTGGTGGTCAAGACGATGGGCCGCGAGGCCCAGGAGACCGCCCGGTTCGCGGGCCGCGCCGGCGAGCTGCGCGACTCGTTGATCGCGGTCGGTCGGCTGCGCGGCATCTTCGACCCACTGCTGGAGACGCTGCCCAGCCTCGGCACCCTCGCCGTGCTGGTGGTCGGGGCGTTCCGGCTGCGCCAGGGCGCGATCAGCGTGACCGAGCTGGTCAGCGTTGCCTTCCTCTTCACCGTGCTGGCCTTTCCGGTGCGGGCCATCGGTTGGGTCCTGGCCGAGCTGCCGCGCAGCGTCGCCGGCTGGGACCGGGTCCGCCGGGTGCTCGACGCGACCGGCGAGATGCCGTACGGGCAGCGCGTCCTCGACCTGACCAGCCCTGGCCCGGCCACCCTCACCTTCAGTGACGTGCACTTCTCCTACCCGCCGGCCGAGGCGCACCAGCCCGACGCGCAGGTCCTCGGCGAGGTCGGCTTCACGGTGCCGGCCGGCCGGACGGTGGCCCTGGTCGGGCCGACGGGCGCCGGTAAGTCCACCATCGCCTCGCTGGCGGTGCGCCTCGTCGACCCGGACTCCGGCGCGGTCACCCTCAACGGGACGGACGTGCGCGAGCTGACCGCCGCGTCGATGGCCGGCACGGTGGCCCTGGTCGCCCAGGTGCCGTTCGTCTTCGACGACACGGTCCGCGCCAACATCGCCCTCGACCGGGCGGGCATCGACGACGAGGCCGTCTGGGCGGCGTTGCGGCTGGCCGAGGCGGACGGGTTCGTCGCCGCGCTGCCCGATGGTCTGGACACCATGGTCGGCGAGCGGGGCACCTCGCTCTCCGGTGGGCAGCGGCAACGGCTCACCCTGGCCCGCGCGCTGGCCGGCCGGCCGCGTCTGCTGGTGCTCGACGACGCGACGAGCGCGGTGGACCCGCGGGTGGAGGCGGCCATCCTGGCCGGGCTGCGGTCGTCGACGGCCGAGCCGGGGGTCCCGGCTGCGTCGATCCTGGTGGTGGCGTACCGCCGGGCCACCATCGCGCTCGCCGACGAGGTCATCTACGTGGAGCAGGGGCGGGTGGTCGCCCGGGGCACACACACCACGCTGTTGGCCAGCGTGCCCGGCTATGTCGACCTGGTCACCGCCTACGAACAGGCGGAGGTCGAACGCGCGCAGGAAAGCCCGTACGGCGACGAGGTCGCACCGCTGCCCTCGGGCCTGGAAATCGAGGTGGACCGGTGAGCGCGAGGAGTGCAGCGCAGCGGAGCCCCGCAGTCGCGAACGAAAGGTCAGCCCGGTGAGCGCCAAGACCGATGAGCGGGACGAGAGGGCCGAGACGACCTGGCAGACGCTGCGTCGGGGCCTGGCGCTCTCGCCGGAACTCCGGACCGGCCTGGCTGGCACGCTGGCCCTGGCGTTGGTCTACATGGTCGGTCGGGTGGCCGTGCCGGTCGCCGTCCAGCAGGGCATCGATCAGGGGATCGTCGGTGGCCTGAATCTGGATGTGATCTGGTCGGTGGTGGCGATCACCGCGGCGATCCTGACGATCACGACGATCTGCGGCTACCTGATGATGCGCCGGCTGTTCACGGTCAGCGAGACCGCGCTGGCCAACGTGCGGACGCGGGCGTTCCGGCACGTGCACGACCTGTCCATGTTGCACCAGCAGTCGGAGCGGCGCGGCTCGCTGGTCTCGCGGGTGACCAGCGACGTCGACCAGATCACCCAGTTCCTCCAGTGGGGCGGGGTGATCCTGCTGGTCAACCTCGGCCAGCTGGTGGTCACGACCGCCGTGATGCTCGCGTACTCCTGGCAGTTGACCCTGGTGGTGTTGGCGGCGTTCCTGCCGGCGGTGCTCGTGATCCGGCAGCTGCAACGCCGCCTCGGCGCGGCGTACGCGACGGTGCGCCAGCGCACCGGCACGCTGCTCGGCGCGATCGGCGAGAGCGTGGTGGGCGCGCCGGTGATCCGGGCGTACGGGATCGCGGGGCGCACCGAACGGCGGCTGGACGAGGCTATCGACGGGCAGCGTCTGGCGCAGCAGCGGGCGATCCGGATCAGCATCGTGGGCAGCTCGGTCGGCGAGCTGGCCGCCGGGCTGGCCCTGGCCGGTGTGGTGGTGCTCGGGGTGACGCTGGGGGTGGACGGCACGCTGTCGATCGGCCAGCTGACCGCGTTCCTCTTCCTGGTGACGCTGTTCATCCAGCCGGTGCAGATCGCCACCGAGGTGCTGAACGAGGCGCAGAACGCGATCGCCGGCTGGCGTCGGGTGCTGGACGTGCTGGACGTCGCCCCGGACGTGGCCGATCCGGGAGAGCAGGGCCGGGAGCTGCCGGGCGGGCCGCTGGACATCCGCTTCGCGGGTGTGCGGTTCGCCTACCCGGGTGGTCCGCCGGTGCTGCACGACATCGACCTGGAGATTCCGGCGAAGAGCCGGGTGGCGGTGGTCGGCGAGACCGGCAGCGGCAAGACCACCTTCGCCAAGTTGTTGACCCGTCTGATGGACCCGTCGGCCGGGGCGGTGCTGCTGTCCGGGGTGCCGTTGGCGGAGGTCCGGTTCGATTCGCTGCGTTCCCGGGTGGTGATGGTGCCGCAGGACGGGTTCCTTTTCGACGCCACAGTGGGGAACAATGTCCGGTTCGCCCGGCCGGAGCTGACCGACGAGCAGCTGAGCGCCGCCTTCACCGAGCTGGGCCTGTCGGACTGGCTCGACGGGCTGCCAGCGGGTCTGGACACGCCCGTTGGCGAGCGCGGTGAGGCGCTCAGCGTCGGGGAGCGGCAGCTTGTCGCGTTGGCCCGGGCGTACGTGGCCGATCCGGATCTGCTGGTGCTGGACGAGGCGACCAGCGCGGTGGACCCGGCGACCGAGGTGCGGTTGCAACGCGCCCTGGACGCGGTCACCAGAGGTCGGACCACCCTCGCGATCGCGCACCGGCTCTCCACGGCGCAGGCCGCCGACGAGGTGATCGTGGTGGACCGGGGTCGGGTGGTGCAACGTGGTCCGCACGACGAGCTGGTTCGCGATCCCGACTCGGTCTACGGGCTGCTCTACGGCTCCTGGCTGGAGCAGACGCGGTAACGAGGCCGAGCCGGACCCGGTGCACCCGGTCGAGGTGCGCCTGCTCGCCCGCCGCGCTGACGCCCTAGGACGGCAGCGGTCCGGTGAGGTACCGCTGGATCGTGGGGCCGATCGCGGCGACCAGGGTCTCCGGGTCCGCCGAGGCGACCGGTTCCAGGCGCACCACGTGCCGCATCATGGCCAAGCCGATCATCTGGGTGGCCACCAGGGAACCGCGCATCGGCAGCTGGGCCGGATCGACGTCGAGGTGCTCCAGCACCCGGCGCAGCACCTGGGTGGTGACGAACTCGCGTAGCAGCCGGGCGGTCCACTCGTTGCTCATCGCGGAGCGCAACAGTGCCTGCGCGGCCGTGCCGGCTGGCGAGTCCCAGAGGGCGAGGAAGGCGCGTACCAGCCGTTCGCCGATGCCGTCCCGGTCACCCGCGAGCACCTTCGGCAGCATCTCGGCCGGGTCGATCGGCGCGTTCATCGCGGCGATGAAGAGCTGGTCCTTGCTGCCGAAGTAGTGATGCACGAGAGCCGGGTCGACCCCGGCGGTGGCGGCGATGGCGCGGATCGAGGCGGCGTCGAAGCCGCGCTCGCCAAACGCCGTCCGCGCGGCGTCGAGGATCGCCTCCCGGGTGTCCGGGTTGCCGGGTCGCCGGCCGGTCCGCCGCGTCATCGCCGCCCCTCATTCGTCTACCTGGGCAGGCGTGGGCCGGCCGGCCCACGCCTGCCACGGTCTCAGCCGCTGCGCCGGCGCAGGGTGGCCGCCGCGAGCACCAGCGCCAGCACCACCGCCCCGAGCACCACCGCCACGTCCCGCCACATCCGGCCGGTCGGCTCGGCGTGGGCGCCGACCTCCTGCAACGCCTCGATGGCGTACGACAGGGGGAAGGCGTCACTGAGCGCCTGGAGCCAGCCGGCCATCTGGTCGCGGGCCACGAACAGCCCGCAGAGCAGCAGTTGGGGGATCACCACGACTGGCAGGAACTGTACTGCCTGGAACTCGGTGCGGGCGAAGGCACTGCACAGCAGCCCGAGGGCGACGCCGAGCACCGCGTCGAGGACGGCGATCCCGATCACCAGCCCGATGCTGCCGGCGGTGTGCAGATCGAAAATCCAGTACGCCACACCGGCGGCGACCGCGGCCTGCACGGCGGCGGCCAGCCCGAACGCGATGCCGTACCCGAAGAGCAGGTCGAGCTTGCCCAGCGGCGTGGTGAGCAGCCGTTCCAGGGTGCCGGAGGTGCGTTCCCGGAGCATGGCGATGCTGGTCACCAGAAACATGATCACGAAGGGGAAGATCCCCAGCATCACCAGCGCGATCCGGTCGAACGCCGTCGGCTGCCCGGGTGGGGTCGGCTGGTCGGCGTACATGAAGTAGACCAGGGTGAGCAGGGCGGCCGGCACCACCACGAGCAGCGCGATGGTCCGCCGGTCGTGCCGGAGCTGACGCAGGATGCGGCCGGTGGTGGCCGCCACGATACGGGGGTTCATGACTTCTCCGGTCCGGTCGTCGCGTGACCTGCCTCGCTGGCGCGGATCAGGCGCAGGAACGCCTCGTCGAGGTCGTCCACACCGGCGGCGGCGCGGACGGCGGCCGGGCTGTCGTCGGCGATCAACCGGCCCTGGCGGATCAGCAGCAGCCGGTCGCAGCGGGCCGCCTCGTCCATGACGTGACTGGACACCAGCAGGGTGGTGCCGGCGGCGGCCATCGCGTGGAACCGGGCCCACAGATCGGCCCGGAGCACCGGGTCCTGACCGACGGTCGGCTCGTCGAGGATGACCAGCTCCGGCTCCCCGACCAGGGCACAGGCCAGCGAGGCTCGGCTGCGTTGACCGCCGGAGAGGGCGGCGACAAGTTGGCCAGCCGCCTCGGCCAGCCCGACATCGCTGATCGCCCGGTCGGCCTCGACCCGCCCCCGCCCGTGCAGGGCCGCGAAGTAGCGGGCGTTCTCCCGGACGGTCAGGTCGGCGTAGACGCTCGGCGCCTGGGTCAGGTAGCCCACCTGGTGCCGCAGCGCGGGGGAGCCGGCCGGTTGACCGAGGACGGTGACCGTCCCGCCGCTGACCACCTGCACCCCGACCACCGCGCGCATGAACGTGGTCTTGCCGCTGCCACTGGGGCCGAGCAGCCCCGTGACGGCGCCGCGCCCGACGGTGCAGCTGATGCCGTCCAGCACCCGTCGACCGCCCCGGTCGACGACCAGGTCGTGGACGGTTATCGCGTCGTCCATCACGCACCTCCAAGGAAAGTCATCATCTGTTGAACTCAACGCTAGATGAAATTCTGATCCCGGCGCAACCGCCACGACGGGCGATCGACCGCCCACCGTTACGCCGAGCGCGAGAACGGGCAGTAGGCTCCGGACCGGACAGCGAGTCCGGCAACGGGCATTGCGCACCGATCGGGCGTACGGCACGATGGCCCGGTGGGTCACGCTCCGTTACCGGATAGCGGTTTTCTTGAAGACTGGGCCGCGCGATTGCGACAGGCCGCCGAGCGGCCGGTCGTCGGCATCCTGCTGCGCGGCAGTCACGCCCGCCGCGACGCCACCGCGCACAGCGACGTCGACCTCGACGTGTTGGTCGGCGGCGCCCCGTACGCCGCCCGGCGGGCCTACCTGGCCGAATCCGCAGGCCAGGTCACGCACGTCTCGGTAGCCGCCCGCGACGTCCGCTCCTGGGTGCACCGACTCGGAGAACCTGCCGACTGGGCGTTCGGGCTGCCGGTCACCGCGCCGGCACGGCTGCTCTGGGCCGACCCGCACTGGCGGCCCCGGATCGACCTCCCGGTGCTCTGCCAGCCCGCCGAGCCACCCCGACTCGAGGAGCTGATCGCCACGCTGGGTAAGGCCGCATCCGCCCGGGCCGCCAACGACCGCCTCGGGGTCCGGCTCGCCGTCGCCGACCTGGCCCGGCTCTGCCCATCGGTGCTGCGCCCGGCCAACCCGTCGGTGCGGGTCCACTCCCGCCGGGCGGCCTTCGCGGCGGCCCTGGAACTGCCGGTGGCCCCACCCGGTTACCGGGCGGACATGCTGCTCTGCCTCGGACTGCGCCCGAGTGCCACCGGCCAGCTCTGGGCCGC
This sequence comes from Micromonospora sp. NBC_01638, assembly GCF_045209745.1. Classification (NCBI taxonomy): domain Bacteria; kingdom Bacillati; phylum Actinomycetota; class Actinomycetes; order Micromonosporales; family Micromonosporaceae; genus Micromonospora; species Micromonospora sp. NBC_01638. The sequence continues at coordinate 427,111 of NZ_CP109273.1, read as the reverse complement.
CGCCGTACGGCTGGTCGCCGGCACACTGCCGTTGATCCGGCCGTACGCCGCAGAGATCGCCGACGTGGCCGGCACGGACCTGGCCGCCGCCCTGGTCGACGGCCGGCTGGATCGCTACGTGGCCCAGTTGGCCCGACCCGCCGGACTTCCGTCGCAGCCCCGACGGGAGCGGTCACCGGTGCCCGCGCCGCGTGCGGGACAATTGGTCACTGTGCCCGTACCTGACTCGCCGGTGACCGGCGACCCCAGCGTTCCGAGCGACCCGGTGGCGTCCGTCCCGGCTCGTCCGTCCCGGCTCGACCCGGCCATCGCGGCCCGGCTGCGCCGCGGCGCCGACGGTCTGGTCGCCGCCGTGGTCCGCGCGCACGACTCCGGCGAGGTGCTGATGGTCGCCTGGATGGACGACGAGGCGTTGCACCGCACCCTCACCACCGGCCGGGCCACCTACTGGTCGCGCAGCCGACGCGAATACTGGGTCAAGGGCGCCACCTCCGGGCACCACCAGTACGTCCGCTCGGTCGCGCTGGACTGCGACGGGGACGCGCTGCTGGTGAGCGTGGACCAGGTCGGCGCCGCCTGCCACACCGGGAACCGGACCTGCTTCTTCACCGAACTGCCCGTCACCGCCCCGGAGGCACGCCCATGACCGACGGCACCGTCAGCCCCGACCTGGCCACCTTCACCGAGCTGGCCGCCGACTGGCGGGTGGTGCCGGTCACCCGGCGGCTGCTGGCCGACGCGGAGACCCCGGTCGGGGTCTACCGAAAGCTGGCCGGTGGACCGGGCACGTTCCTGTTGGAATCGGCGGAGCAGGGCGTCGGCTCGGCCGGTATGGCCTGGTCGCGGTACTCGTTCATCGGCGTACGCAGCAGCGCCACCCTCATCGAGCGGGACGGGGTGGCGACCTGGCTCGGTCAGCCGCCGGCCGGGCTGCCCACCGAGGGTGACCCGGTGCGGGTGCTGCGGGAGACGGTGGCGGCGCTGGCCGGCCCGGTCGGGGACCCGTCCGACGGTCTGCCGCCGTTGACCGGCGGCATGGTCGGCTACCTCGGCTACGACCTGGTTCGTCGCTTCGAGCGGTTGCCCGAGCTGATCGAGGACGACCTGGGCGTGCCGGAGCTGGGCATGATGCTCGCCACTGACCTGGTGGTGCTCGACCACTACGACGGCTCGGCGATCCTGGTCGCCAACGCGGTGCTGCCGCCGCTGGACGCCCGGGACCGCGCCCCGCAGGTCGCCGCCGCGTACCACCACGCCGTGGGTCGGTTGGACGCGATGACCAGCGCGTTGTCCCGGCCCATCCCACCGATGATCTCCACTGTGGAGCGTCCGCCGGCCGGGGAGGTGCTCTGTCGTACGCCGGACGGCGGCTACCCGAAGGCGGTGGAGGAGGCGAAGGAGGCGATCCGGGCCGGCGAGTGCTTCCAGATCGTGCTCTCCCAGCGCTTCGAGCGGTCGACCCACGCCGATCCGCTGGACGTCTACCGGGTGCTGCGCACCAGCAACCCGAGCCCGTACATGTACCTGTTGCGCTTCGACGGGTTCGACATCGTCGGCTCGTCCCCGGAGGCGCATCTGAAGGTCACCGGAGCTGCGGACGGGCGGCGCCGGGCGCTGCTGCACCCGATCGCCGGCACCCGTCCGCGCGGGGGCACCCCCGCCGCCGACACCGCGCTCGCGGCGGAGCTGCTCACCGACCCGAAGGAACGGGCCGAGCACGTGATGCTCGTCGACCTCGGCCGCAACGACCTGGGCCGGGTCTGTCAGCCCGGCAGCGTGGAGGTGCCCGAGTTCGCCACCATCGAGCGGTACAGCCACGTCATGCACATCGTCTCCACCGTCACCGGCACGCTGCGTGACGACCAGACCGCCTTCGACGCGCTCGCCGCGACCTTTCCGGCCGGCACGCTCTCCGGCGCTCCCAAGGTGCGGGCCATGGAGATCATCGAGGAGCTGGAGCCGGTCCGCCGCGGTCTCTACGGCGGCACGGTCGGCTACTTCGGTTTCGGCGGTGACCTGGACATGGCGATCGCCATCCGGACCGCGCTCATTCGCGAGGGCCGCGCCTACGTGCAGGCCGGGGCAGGGATCGTCGCCGACTCGGATCCCGCCGCCGAGGATCAGGAGACGCGGAACAAGGCCGCAGCCGTGCTGGCGGCGATCGCCGCCGCCGAGACATTGCGGCCAGCCCGATGAGCGCGAGGAGTGCAGCGCAGCGGAGCCCCGCAGTCGCGAACGAAAGGCCAGCCCGGTGAGTGCCGGCGAGCGGTCCGCGGTGGGCCGGCGCGAGCTGACGTACGCCGTCCTGCTCTGCCTGGCCGGCGCGGCTCTGGCGCTGTGGGCTGCGACGCGGAACTGGTCGGTCGAGCTGACGGTACGCCCGGCGCCGCTGCCGCCGGTGCGCGACACCCGCAGCGGTGCGGGCCTGCTGCCCTGGCTGCCGGCGTTGGCCCTGGTGATGTTGGCCGGCGGTGGCGCGGTGCTGGCCACCCGGGGTCGACTGCGGCGGGTGCTCGGCGTGCTGCTCGGCGCGCTCGGTCTGGCCGTGGCGGCCGGCGGCGGGTACGGGCTCGTTGCCGACGTCGGCGGCTCGGTGAGTCGGCAGTGGCCGGCGCTCTGCCTGGTCGGCGGCCTGCTGGCCGCTGCGGGCGGTCTGTGGACGGCCCTGCGCGGCGGCGGCTGGCCGGCGATGGGAGCCCGGTACGAAAGGCCGGCGCGGACCACCCCGGAGGCCGTGTCGGCGCCGGGCCCGGCGGGACCGCCGACTCCGATGGCCGGGCGGCGCACCACCGAGGCGTGGGATGCGCTGGACCGGGGCGAGGACCCGACGGCCGACTGACGCGACGGCCAGTGCGGCCAACGGGGCGTCAGCCGACGGGCTGGCGCTCCCGCTGTGCTGGGCGACTGGCGGCGCGCGCGGTGCTCAGCTCGGCTACCAGACGGTTCAGCTCGGCGCGCTGGTCGGCGCGGGCGCGGTCGGCGCAGACGGCCTCCCAGGCGTTGCCGCGCGCGGTCCGCATCCGCCCCTCGCCCACCACGGCCCGCTCCAGGGTGTGCACCACCCCGACGGCGAGCGACGCCACCGTCCGCGAAATGGTGGTCAGCCCGATGGTCGGTTGCGGCTCGGAAATGCTCACGGTCACCTCGCACGAGGAGTTGCGACGGTCGGGCAGGCGCGTCATCGAGTCTGCCTGAGGACGATGCTGGCCGCTGACGTTTCGCCGCCGTGCCCGCCCAGTCAACTGTCCCGTCTCGGCCGTGAACAGGGACCGTCCGTTCGGCCTTGAGCTTGCTCACAACATCGACCGGCGCCGTTGTCGTGAGGCGTCGGCCGGAAAGTGGTGGCATGATCGATGGATCGGCTCGGTCTGACCGTGGCCGCCAGGCTCCATACCGCGTGACGGTGGTCGATACCGGAGGTGGCGCTGCGTGACATCCCGTTCACGGCAAGTCGGCCATTATGCCGCAGCCCTTTTCGTGAGCAGCGCCATACCCCCGGCATCCGGCATCGGTCGGGTGCCCCTAGCATCGGCCCATGACGCCCGGAGAGGGGAGTCCGTTGGTGACTGCTGAGCATGCGCACGCGGAGGGGGACGAGGCCGGTCAGGCAGCGTCCGTAGGCGTGCTCGATGAGATTCTGGCTGGGGTGCGTGAGGACGTCGCCCGACGCCAGGAGCAGGTTCCGCTGGAGCGGATCCGTGAACTGGCAGCGGCGGCGCCGCCGCCACTGGACGCGTACGCGGCGCTGCGCAAGCCCGGCGTGGCCGTGATCGCCGAGGTGAAGCGCTCGTCGCCGTCCAAGGGCCGGCTGGCCGAGATCGCCGATCCGGCCGATCTGGCGGTCGACTACGCGGCCGGCGGGGCGCGGGCGATCAGCGTGCTGACCGAGGGGCGCTGGTTCGGCGGCTCACTGGACGACCTGGCGGCCGTCCGGGCCGCGGTCACCGTGCCGGTGCTGCGCAAGGACTTCGTGGTCTCCAGCTACCAGGTGCACGAGGCGCGCGCGCATGGCGCCGACCTGGTGCTGCTGATCGTCGCCGCGCTCGAGCAGAACGTGCTCATGGGCCTGCTGGAGCGGATCGAGTCGCTGGGCATGACCGCGCTGGTCGAGGTGCACGACGAGGAAGAGGCCGACCGCGCCCTGGAGGCCGGCGCGCAGGTGATCGGGGTCAACGCCCGTGACCTGCGTACCCTGGAGGTTGACCGATCGGTGTTCGAGCGGATCGCACCCGGCCTCCCCAGCAGCGTCGTCAAGATCGCCGAATCCGGCGTTCGTGGCCCGCACGACCTGATCCGGTACGCCTCCGCGGGTGCCGACGCGGTCCTCGTGGGCGAGGGCCTGGTCACCCAGAAGAGCCCGCGCGAGGCGGTCGCTGAGCTGGTCAACGCAGGCAACCACCCGGCAACGCCCCGGCCGGTGCGCTGACCCCGCACCGGCGTGAGCTCCCACCGAGAGGATTTCCGATGAGCGCCGACGCGCTGGCCCCGCTGGCCGGCCCGCAGCCCGACTCCGCTGGCCACTTCGGCCGCTTCGGCGGTCGGTTCGTTCCCGAGGCCCTGGTGGCCGCGCTGGACGAGCTCGACGGGGCGTGGCGCACGGCGATGGCGGACGAGTCCTTCCGGGTCGAGTTCGGTGCGTTGCTGCGCGACTACGCGGGCACGCCGTCGCTGCTCTACGAGGCCCGGCGGTTCTCCGCGAAGATCGGCGCGCGGGTGCTGCTCAAGCGCGAGGACCTCAACCACACCGGCGCGCACAAGGTGCGCAACGTGCTCGGCCAGGCGCTGCTCACCAAGCGGATGGGCAAGTCCCGGGTGATCGCGGAGACCGGTGCCGGCCAGCACGGCGTGGCCACCGCGACGGCCGCGGCACTGTTCGACCTGGAATGCGTGGTCTACATGGGCCAGGTCGACACGGAGCGGCAGGCGCTCAACGTGGCCCGGATGCGGATGCTCGGTGCCACCGTCGTCCCGGTCACGAACGGCTCGCGCACCCTCAAGGACGCGATGAACGAGGCGATGCGCGACTGGGTGGCCAACGTCGACGAGACGCACTACCTGATCGGCACCGCCGCCGGCCCGCATCCGTTCCCGGCGATGGTCCGCGATTTCGTCCGGGGCATCGGTGACGAGGCCCGCCAGCAGTGCCTCGACCTCACCGGCACGCTGCCGGACGCGGTCACCGCCTGCGTCGGCGGCGGCTCCAATGCGTTGGGCATCTTCCACGCCTTCGTCGGTGACGAGGACGTGCGGCTGTACGGCTTCGAGGCCGGTGGGGACGGGGTGGCCACCGGCCGGCACGCGGCCAGCATCACCGGTGGGTCGGCCGGCGTGCTGCACGGCACCCGTACCTACGTGCTGCAGGACGCTGACGGGCAGACCCTGGAGTCGCACTCGATCTCCGCCGGCCTGGACTACCCGGGCGTCGGGCCCGAGCACGCCTGGCTGCACGACACCGGCCGGGCCAACTACCTGCCGGTCACCGACGACGAGGCGATGGCCGCGTTCGAGCTGCTCTGCCGCACCGAGGGGATCATCCCGGCGATCGAGAGCGCGCACGCGCTCGCCGGCACCGTCGCGCTGGCTCCGAAGCTCGCCGCCGAGTTGGGCCGGGAGCCCACCATCGTGGTCAACCTTTCCGGGCGGGGCGACAAGGACGTGCACACCGCCGGCGACTACTTCGGCATCCTCGACAAGGAGCGGTGAGATGAGCCGGATCGGGGTGGCCTTCGACAAGGCCCGCGCCGACGGACGGGCACTGCTGGTCGGCTGCATGCCGGCTGGTTTCCCGACCGTCGAGGGCAGCATCGCCGCGATGACCGCCATGGTCGAGGCCGGCGTCGACGTCATCGAGGTGGAGATCCCATACTCCGACCCGGTGATGGACGGGCCGGTGATCCAGAAGGCCAGTGACATCGCGCTGGCCGGGGGCGTCCGCACCGCGGACACGCTGCGGATCATCGAGGCGGTGGCGGCCACCGGCGCTCCGGTGGTCACCATGACCTACTGGAACCCGGTCGAGCGTTACGGCGTGGACGTGTTCGCCCGTGACCTCGCCGCTGCCGGTGGCACCGGTCTGGTCACCCCCGACCTCATTCCCGACGAGGCGGACGAGTGGCTGGCCGCTTCGGAGGCACACGGACTGGACCGCACCTTCCTGGTCTCGCCGTCGTCCACCGATGCGCGGCTGGCGATGACCGTGGAGCACTGCCGCGGCTTCGTCTACGCGACCGCCGTCATGGGTGTGACCGGCGCCCGAGCGCGTACCTCGGACGCAGCGCCGACGCTGGTCTCCCGGGTCCGGGCGGTCACCGACCTGCCGGTCGGTGTCGGTCTGGGCGTGGGCACCGGTGCGCAGGCCGGCACCGTCGCCGGGTACGCCGACGGGGTGATCGTCGGCAGTGCGCTGGTCCGGTGCGTGCTCGACGCGTCCACCGAGGCGGAGGGGCTGGCCGCCCTGCGTACCCTCAGCGCCGAACTCGCCGAAGGGGTCCGCACCCCCACCCGCTGAGGGCGCGGCGGGCATGTCTTTCTTCTGAGCGTGATGCCTGTGAGTCATCTTGATGACTCACAGGCATCACGCTCAAAAGGGTGCTGGCCGCCGGGTGGGCGGCGTCGTGCGGCCTGAGATTTATCCGGCGGTCAGGGACGAAGCGAAGCGTCCGCAGCCGCTTCGCCACGTTGTTCCGGCGGCTGCCCCGAGACTGGTTGCGCGTCGGGACCGTTCTCCGGCTGGCCGTCCGGATCGGGCATCGACCGGGCGTCGCGGAGCACGCCGGAGCGGCCGGCGATCGCGTCGGCGACGGCGGCCCGGGTGAGCGGGGTGACCGACTCGGGCAGCGCGGCGGGGGCGTGCCAGGACAACCGGCAGCCCGGCGGCGGGTTGGCCGTCGGGCTGCCGTCGGCGGCGCGGGCCCGGAACACGTGCACGAGGACGTCCGGCAGCGGCCCGGCGCGTCCGGCCGGTGTTCTCCCCGTGGGGACGGTCAGGTGGTAGACGCCGACCAGGTCGACCAGGTCGATGTCCCAGCCAATCTCCGTGCGGATGTCCCGCAGGGCCGCCCGCACCGGGCTCTCGGCGGGGCGCAGTCGCCCGCCGGGTAGCGCGTAGCGGCGCTCACCCCGGCCCTGCTGGCAGAGCAGCACCCGGCCGATGTCGTCGCTGACGACCGCGGCGACCGCCCAGGTGAGCGCGCTCATGGACAAAGAGCCTACGGCGGCGCAAACCAGAAGTCACCGAGATGCGCGCACCAGCCGCCCGGGGTGCCGCTGGTGGGGTGTGCAGCGGTAGCGTGTGCACCCGTGACCCTCGCCTTGCTGTCCCCCCAGGCGGCCCTGCCCAGTCCCAGCACCGCGGTCTGGCAGCTCGGGCCTTTTCCGCTCCGGGCCTACGCGCTGTGCATCATCGCCGGCATCGTGCTGGCCTGCTGGGTGACGGAGCGCCGGCTGCGGCAGCGCGGCGTCGCGCCCGGCGCGGTGCTCGACATCGCTGTCTGGGCGGTGCCCGCGGGCATCATCGGCGCCCGGATCTACCACGTGATCACCTCGCCGGAGAAATACTTCGGCGCCGGCGGTGAGCCGTTGAAGGCGTTTTACATCTGGGAGGGCGGCCTCGGAATCTGGGGTGCGGTCGCTGGTGGCGCACTCGGTGCCTGGATCGCGGCCCGGCAACTCGGCATCCCGTTCGGCGTGGTGGCCGACGCGCTGGCACCCGGTCTGCCGCTGGCCCAAGCGGTCGGCCGGATCGGCAACTGGTTCAACAACGAGCTTTTCGGTGGCCGGACGACCCTGCCGTGGGGCCTGCAGATCCATCGGATGGACCCGGACAATCCGGGGCACGCGCTGCGCGACGACGCCGGGCAGCCGATCCTCGAACCGGGCCTCTACCAGCCGACCTTCCTCTACGAGGCGCTGTGGAACCTCGGCGTGGTCGCCCTGGTCCTCATCCTGGATCGCCGATTGAAGCTGGGCCGGGGTCGGGCGTTCGCGCTCTACGTGATGGGCTACACCGTCGGCCGGTTCTGGATCGAGCTGATGCGCACCGACGAGGCCAACCAGATCCTCGGCGTCCGCCTCAACGTCTGGACCGCGGCCCTGGTCTTCCTCGGCGCGTTGATCTACTTCGTCCGGGTGCGCGGCCCTCGGGAATACCTGATCCCGCTCGGCGCGGCGGCGACGACCCCGCCTGCCACGTCCGACCTGTCCCAGGTCGACCTCTCCGAGCGGGAGACCGCCGCGCGGGCCGCCGCGCCGGAGGGCTACCGGGTGGTCAGCGAGGAGCAGTACGCCGCGTGGCAGGACACCGGCGTCGTGCCGCCGGAGCCGGCCACCGACGAGGGCTCCCAGCCGGGTGGCGGCGAGCCGCTCGGTGCCGCGGCACCCGTCGACCGCCCGTCGACCGACGACGAGCCGGCGGACGAACTCTCGGCCGCCGACGCCGACGCCGACGCCGACGCCGACCGGGCCGACGCCGCGGGCGCGCGGCCCGCCGACCAGGACAGCTGAGCGGGGGCGGCACCGATGCGAAGCGCGGTGGTGGTCGGCGCAGGGGTCGGTGGCCTCGCGGTGGCCGGCGCGCTGGCCCGCTCCGGCTGGCAGGTCACCCTGTTGGAACGCGCCGAACGGGTCCGCCCCGAGCCGACCGCCGTGGTGCTCTGGCCCAACGGTGTCCGCGCGCTGCAGGTCCTCGGCCTCGGCGCGGGCCTGGCTGCCATCGCCACCCCGCTGCCCGACGGCGGGGTCCGTCGCCCGGACGGGCACTGGCTCGTGCAGCCCCGGCCTGTCCCGGCCGACCGGATGCCGGTGGTGGTCCACCGCGAGGACCTGCACGACACGCTGATCGCCGGCCTCGGCGACCGGGTCGAGCTGCGTACCGGAGTGACCGTGCGCCACGTCCGGGTCGAGCCGGGCGAGCGACCGGCGGTCAGCGACGGACGGCACACCATCGAGGCCGACCTGGTGGTCGCCGCTGACGGCACGGACAGCGGCATCCGCCGCCAACTCGCCCCCGAGTCCCGGGTGGTCAGCTCCGGATGTGCCGCCTGGCGGGCGGTCATTCCCTGGTACCAGGCACCGCGGCTACCCGACGACCAACCGCTGGCCGGTGAGATCCTCGGCGCGGGTTACCGATTCGTGGCCGCGTCGCTGGGCGAGCGCGGCTCCTCAGGTGGGTCTACCCGGGGCGGCATCTACTGGGTGGCCACGGCCGCCGGCGCACCACGTCCGGAACCGCCGGAGACCCAGCTCGCTCTGCTGCGCCGCTGGTACGCGGGGTGGCCCGCCCCGATTGGCGCGCTGCTCGACGCCACCGACCCGGCCGACCTGGTCCAGCAGGAGGTGCGCGAGCTGCGCCCGCTGCCCCGTGCGTACGGCTTTCCGGTCGGGCCGGGCGGGGTGGTGCTGCTCGGCGACGCGGCGCACGCCATGCCGCCGCATCTTGGGCAGGGCGCCTGCCTGGCGTTCGAGGACGCCGCCACGCTCGCCTCCCTGCTGCGCGAGGCTCGGCTGCCGGACGCCGTTCAGGCGTACGACCGGGTGCGCCGTCCCAGGGTGGCGGCCGTGGTCCGGCAGACCCGGCGGATGTCGGCGGTGCTCCAGACCCGGGGCCGGTTGGCGTTGCGCGCCCGGGACGCCGCACTAGGCACGATCAATTCGCGGCTGATCTCCAGTGCCGCCGCCTCCGCCGCCCAGTGGCGTCCCCCAGCCTGACCCACGCTCGCGGGAGGTCAGGGGATGAGGGCGGCGGGTTCGGCGATGCAGGCGGTGCCGATGCGGCGGAAACCGACTCGCAGGTAGACCCGGGCGATATCGTCGCTGCCCGCCGAGAGGAAGATCAGGTCGGTGCCGGCCGCGCGCAGCTCCCGGGCGATGGTGGCGGTGAGCGCGGCGCCCAGCCCGCGTCGTCGGGCGGCCGGCAGAGTGGCCACCCCGGCGATCTCCGCGACGTCGTCCACCCGCATGGCCATGCCGCTGGCCAGCGCACCCTCGGTCGGTGTGCCGGCCAGTGCGGAGATCCGTCGGCCGTCGGCGATCCGGGTGCGCTCCTCGTCGAGCGCGGCCACCTCAAGTGCGGTGATGGCGGCGTCCCGCTCGGCCGGACCGGCCGCACCAGGCGCGGTGCCGGCCGCGGCGAACGACACCGCTGCCACCGCACGTCGGGCGGCCACGTCGGCGGCGAAGCCGGGGGAGTCCGCCGTCAGCACCCGCACCGCCACGTCGGACAGCGTCGCCGGGTCGGGCAGCGCGGTCGGGTCGAGCACCATCAGCGGCGCCTCCAGCACGTTCAGCCCCGCCGAGCGGGCCACCGCCAGCAGCTCGGGGCTGGTCTCGTGCACCCACTCGAAGGCTTCCGGCAGGCCCAGCTTCCGCTGCCGCTCGCGGACCGAGGTCACGTCGGCCAGCGACGGCGGCGCGGTGGCGTCGATCCGGGGGCGGGCGTAGAACGGCCAGCCGGCACTCTCGCGAACGAATAACACCAGCCCGCCGTGCTCCTCCACACCGGCGACGTCGCGGGGCACCGCGTCGTAGAAGCGTTCCAACCGGTCGAAGACGTGCTTGTTCAGCGGATCCACCGCGCGAGACTACATGTCCCAGACTATGGACGGTGTGATCAATCTCAGGTGGCCGTGCGACCCCGGCCCTAACGTAGACTCAATAGACCCACGGGCCGACGTCGTCCCCATCATGATCCAACCTGAGTGACGACAGGGGGCCCGGTGGCTCAGCCGTACGCGGACATCGAACAGCCGTATCCGCACAGCCCGCAGGCGTCCCCGACGCCCGGCCCCCGCCCGTCCGCCCAGGGCCTCTACGACCCGGCCCAGGAGCACGACGCCTGCGGGGTGGCCTTCGTAGCGGACCTGCATGGCCGGCGTTCACACGCGGTCGTCGCCAACGGGCTCGGTGCGCTCTGCCGGCTGGACCATCGGGGTGCCCGTGGCGCGGAGCCGAACACCGGCGACGGCGCGGGCATCATGATCCAGGTGCCCGACGTGTTCCTGCGTGCGGTGGCCGACGTCGCGCTTCCCTCGGCGGGCGAATACGCCACCGGGCTGGTCTTCCTCCCCGACGACGACGCCGCCGAGGCGCGTGCGCGGCGGGTGGTCGAAAAGTACGCCCTGGTCGAGGGTGCCGATCTGCTCGGCTGGCGGGAGGTGCCAATCGACCCGGCCGGGCTCGGCGAGACCGCCCTGGCGGCGATGCCTCGGGTCCGGCAGCTCTTCCTGGCCGCGCACCGGCTCACCGACTCACCCGCTGGGTCGGCCGGTTCCGCGCTGAGCGGCGTCGAGCTGGACCGGGTGGCGTTCTGCCTGCGCAAGCAGGCCGAACGGGAGACCGCCGAGCGGGGCGTGCCGGCATACTTCCCGTCGCTGTCCAGCCGCACGATGGTCTACAAGGGGATGCTCACCCCCGACCAACTGCCGGCGTTCTACCCGGACCTGCGCGACGAGCGGGTGGACAGCGCGATCGCGCTGGTGCACTCCCGCTTCTCCACCAACACCTTCCCGTCCTGGCCGCTGGCGCACCCGTACCGCTTCATCGCCCACAACGGCGAGATCAACACGATCCGTGGCAACCGCAACTGGATGCAGGCCCGCGAGGCGCTACTGCGCTCGCCGAACGTGCCGGGCAACATTCGGCGGGTCTTCCCGGTCTGCACCCCCGGCGCCTCCGACTCGGCGAACTTTGACGAGGTCCTGGAGCTGCTGCACCTGGCCGGGCGGAGCCTGCCGCACGCGGTGCTCATGATGATCCCCGAGGCGTGGGAGAACGACCCCGGCATGGAGCCGGCCAAGCGTGCCTTCTACCGCTTCCACGCCAGCCTGATGGAGCCGTGGGACGGTCCGGCGTCGGTGGCCTTCACCGACGGCGAGATCGTCGGCGCCGTGCTGGACCGCAACGGGCTGCGCCCGGGGCGCTGGTGGCAGACCGACGACGGGCTCGTCGTGCTCGGCTCCGAGGCGGGCGTACTCGACCTCGACCCGGCCCACGTGGTCGCGAAGGGGCGGCTCCAGCCGGGCAAGATGTTCCTGGTCGACACCGTCGCCGGTCGGATCGTGCACGACGAGGAGATCAAGTCCGAGTTGGCCGCCGCCCAGCCGTACGGCGAGTGGCTGCACGCCGGGCTGATCGAGCTCAACGACCTGCCCGCCCGCGAGCACACCGTTTACACGCACGACTCGGTTCGCCGCCGCCAGCAGACCTTCGGCTACAGCGAGGAGGAGCTGAAGATCCTGCTCGGTCCGATGGCCAGCACCGGCGCCGAGCCGCTCGGTTCGATGGGCACGGACACCCCGATCTCGCCGCTGTCCACCCGGCCGCGGCTGCTCTACGACTACTTCCACCAGCTCTTCGCCCAGGTCACCAACCCGCCGTTGGACGCCATCCGCGAAGAGTTGGTGACCAGCCTGGCGTCGACGATCGGGCCGGAGGGCAACCTGCTCGACCCGGGCGCGGCAAGCTGCCGGCAGATCGTGCTGCCGCACCCGGTCATCGACAACGACGAGCTGGCGAAGATCCTCTCCATCGACGAGGACGGCGACCTGCCCGGTTTCAAGGCGGTCCGGGTCTCCGGGCTGTACCGCATCCGGGAGGGCGCCGCCGGGATCAAGGCGCGGCTGACCGAGATCTGCCGGCACGTCTCCGAGGCGATCGAGGACGGCGTACGCATCCTGGTGCTCTCCGATCGGGACTCCAACGCCGACCTGGCGCCGATCCCGTCGCTGCTGCTCACCGCCGCTGTGCACCAGCACCTGGTGCGTGAGCAGACCCGTACGCAGGTAGCGCTTGTCGTGGAGTCCGGCGACTGCCGGGAGGTGCACCACGCGGCGGTGCTGATCGGCTACGGTGCGGCGGCGGTCAACCCGTACCTGGCCTTCGAGTCGGTGGAGGACATGATCTCCACGGGCACGCTGGTCGGCGTCGAACCGGCCACCGCGGTGCGCAACTACGCCAAAGCGCTCGGCAAGGGCGTCCTGAAGATCATGTCGAAGATGGGCATCTCGACGGTCTCGTCGTACTGCGGGGCGCAGGTCTTCGAGGCGGTCGGGCTGGACAAGCGGCTGGTCGAGCGCTACTTCCGGGGCACCCCCAGCCGGATCGGCGGGGTGGCGCTGGCCGGCGTCCACGCCGAGGTTGCCGCCCGACACGCGCTGCCCTGGCCCCCGGCGGGCACCGCCGCCTCCGACCGGTTGGAGGTCGGTGGCGAGTACCAGTGGCGCCGCGAGGGTGAGCTGCACCTGTTCAACCCGGAGACGGTCTTCCTGCTGCAGCACGCCACCCGCAGCCGACAGTACGACGTCTTCCGGCAGTACACCGCGAAGGTCGACGCGCTCGCCGCGCAGGCCGGCTCGCTGCGTGGGCTGTTCACCCTGCGCACCGGGGTCCGCCCGGCCGTGCCGATCGGGGAGGTCGAGCCGGTCACCGAGATCGTCAAGCGGTTCGCCACCGGCGCCATGTCGTACGGGTCGATCTCCGCGGAGGCGCACGAGACGCTCGCCATCGCGATGAACCGCCTCGGCGGCAAGTCCAACACCGGTGAGGGCGGCGAGGACGTCGAGCGGCTGCACGACCCGGCCCGCCGCTCGGCCGTCAAGCAGATCGCCAGCGGCCGGTTCGGTGTGACCAGCGAATACCTGGTCAACGCGGACGACCTGCAGATCAAGATGGCCCAGGGCGCCAAACCGGGCGAGGGCGGTCAGCTGCCCGGCAACAAGGTCTGGCCGTGGATCGCCCGCACCCGGCACGCCACCCCCGGCGTGGGTCTGATCTCCCCGCCGCCGCACCACGACATCTACTCCATCGAGGACCTCGCCCAGCTGGTGCACGACCTGAAGTGCGTCAACCCGGCTGCCCGGGTGCACGTCAAGCTGGTCAGCGAGGTCGGCGTCGGCACTGTCGCCGCCGGCGTGGCGAAGCTCAAGGCGGACGTCATCCTGATCTCCGGCCACGACGGCGGCACGGGCGCTTCCCCGATGAACTCGCTCAAGCACGCCGGCACCCCGTGGGAGCTGGGGCTGGCCGAGGCGCAGCAGACGCTGCTGCTCAACAAGTTGCGCGACCGGGTCACCGTGCAGGTCGACGGCCAGCTCAAGACCGGCCGGGACGTGCTGATCGCGGCGCTGCTCGGCGCGGAGGAGTTCGGCTTCGCGACCGCGCCGCTGATCGTTGCCGGCTGCGTGATGATGCGGGTCTGCCACCTGGACACCTGCCCGGTCGGCATCGCCACCCAGAACCCGGTGCTCCGGGAGCGCTTCACCGGCACCCCGGAGTTCGTGGAGAACTTCTTCCTCTTCCTGGCCGAGGAGGTCCGGGGATACCTGGCCGAGCTGGGCTTCCGGTCGATCGAGGAGGCGATCGGGCAGTCCGAGCTGCTCGACGTGGCCCCGGCGGTGACGCACTGGAAGGCGCACGGGTTGGACCTGGCGCCCGTCCTGCACCTGCCGGAGCTGCCCGCCGGCGCCGCCCGACGTGGGGTTCGCGCCCAGGACCACGGCCTGGAGCAGGCACTGGACAACGAGCTGATCGCGCTGGCCCGTCCGGCGTTTTCCGACGGGGCGCCGGTGCGGGTCGAGGTGGCGGTGCGCAACGAGCACCGCAGCGTGGGCGCGATGCTCGGCGGCGAGGTGACCCGTCGCTTCGGCGGCGTCGGCCTCCCCGAAGACACCATCGAGTTCGTGCTGCACGGCACGGCGGGGCAGTCGTTCGGCGCGTTCCTGCCGCGCGGGGTGACCCTGCGGCTGCACGGCGACGCCAACGACTACGTGGGCAAGGGCCTCTCCGGTGGACGCATCATCGTCCGTCCGGACGCCACCGCGCCGTTCCTCGACCCCGACGCCGAGCCGGGGCAGCGGGCCGAGGATCAGATCATCGCCGGCAACACCATCCTGTACGGGGCCACGGCGGGCGAGGTCTTCCTGCGCGGTCGGGTGGGGGAGCGGTTCGCCGTGCGCAACTCCGGTGCGATCGCCGTGGTCGAAGGCGTCGGCGATCACGGCTGCGAGTACATGACCGGCGGCACGGTGGTGGTGCTCGGCGCGACCGGCCGTAACTTCGCGGCCGGTATGTCCGGCGGCACCGCGTTCGTGCACCACCTGGACCGTGCGCGCGTCAACGCCGAACTTGTCGACCTGGCGCCGCTGGGCGAGCAGGAGCAGTCGCTGCTGCACGAGTTGGTCCAGCGGCACGTCGCCGAGACCGGGTCGGCGGTGGCCGAGGAGCTGCTCAAGCGTTGGCCGGAGGCGGTGGCTGAGTTCACCGCGGTGGTGCCCCGCGACTACCGCCGGGTGCTGGAGATCATGCGGGCCGCCGAAGCCGCCGGCCGCGATGTCGACGACGCGGTGATGAGCGCGCTCAGCGCGCCGTCGGCCGCGCCCGTGCCGCCCGCCCCGCGGGTGGTCGCCCAGGAGGTGGCACGTGCCTGACCCGAACGGTTTCCTGCGTTACGACCGGCGGCTGCCGGCCCGCCGCCCGGTGCCGGTGCGGATCAGCGACTGGCATGAGGTATACCCGCCGGCCGGCGAGGAACTGATCCGTGAGCAGGCCACGCGATGCATGGACTGCGGCATCCCGTTCTGCCACGACGGCTGCCCGCTGGGCAACCGCATCCCGGACTGGAACGACCTGGTGCGTACCGGCAACTGGGATGCCGCCGTGGAGTCGCTGCACGCCACCAACAACTTTCCGGAGTTCACCGGCCGGCTCTGTCCGGCGCCCTGCGAGGCGGCCTGCGTGCTCGGTATCTCCGGCGGCCAACCGGTGACCATCAAGCAGGTCGAGGTGGAAATCGCCGACGCCGCCGCGGCGCGCGGTTTCCCTCCCCGCCCGGTGCCGGCGCCGTCCGGCCGGTCGGTCGCCGTCGTCGGCTCCGGGCCCGCCGGGCTCGCCGCCGCCCAGCAGCTGGCCCGCGCCGGTCACGCGGTGACGGTGTACGAGCGGGACGACGCGATCGGTGGCCTGCTCCGGTACGGCATCCCCGACTTCAAGCTGGAGAAGCGGCACATCGACAGCCGACTGGAGCAGCTCGTCGCCGAGGGGGTGCGCTTCCGCACCGGTGTGAACGTCGGGGTGGACATCAGCGCCGAGCAGTTGCGCGACGAGCATGACGCGGTGCTGCTGGCCTGCGGCGCGTTGCAGGGCCGGGACACCCCGGAGACCCCGGGGCGGGCGCTTCGGGGCGTACACCAGGCGATGGCGCACCTGGTCGCGGCGAATCGCGCGGTCGCCACCGCGGCCACCGACCAGCCCGGCGTCGTGGTCACCGGCGAGGGCCGGCCGGCGCGTGCGCTGCTGCCGGACGGCACCCCGATCGATGCCGCCGGCAAGCACGTGGTGATCATCGGTGGTGGTGACACCGCGGCCGACTGCCTCGGCGTCGCGCACCGGCAGGGCGCTGCTGGCGTGCACCAGCTCGACCTGTACCCGCAGCCGCCCCAAGCCCGCGACGAGGCACGGGACCCGTGGCCGACCTGGCCGTGGATCCTGCGCAGCTACCCGGCGCATGAGGAGGGTGGCGAGCGGGTCTTCGCTGTGGCGGTGCAGGAGTTCGTGGACGACGGCACCGGCCAGGTGCGGGCGGTGCGGATCGCCGAGGTGACCGTGGAGAAGCGCGACGGCCGGCGGGTCGTCACCGTGGTGCCGGGCTCCGAGCGGGAGTTGCCGGCCGATCTGGTGCTGCTGGCGATCGGCTTCGAGGGCACCGAGCCGCAGCCGCTGCTGGGCCAGTTCGGCGTGACCCGTAATCCCCGGGGTGCTGTCGATGCCCGCGACGACTGGCAGACCGATGCCGACGGGGTGTTCGTCGCCGGTGACATGCACCGGGGTGCGTCGCTGATCGTCTGGGCCATCGCCGAGGGGCGTGCGGCGGCCGCCGCCATCCACGGGTATCTCGGCGGTGTCGGTGCGCTGCCGGCTCCGGTCGGCCCGGCGGCGCAGGCTCTCGCCGCCCACTGACCCGGGGGCGTCACCAGACGATCGACGCCGTGGTGGTGGCGCCGTTCGCCGTACGCCCGGGGGTCGTTCCCGGTCACCAGGCATCGCCGCCGGCCGGTGGCCGGGACCGGGGCGGTGCCCGCGCCGGATTCGCCTACCTGCGCGGGCAGCCGGTACTGCTCCTCGCGCTCGCCCTGTCGTTCGTGCTCGGCAGCCTGGGCCGCAACTACCAGGTCACGATGGCCGCGATGAGCGACGGGCCGCTGGAGGCCGGCGCTTCCGGTTACGGCTTCCTGTCGACCGTTTTCGCGGTCGGGACGGTGCTGGGCGCGCTCGTCGCGGCCCGCCGGAGTTCCCTGGGCTACCGGACGCTGGTCGCCGCGGGGCTGCTCGCCAGCGGGCTGCAGATCGTCGCCGACCTCGCACCGGGGACCTGGAGTTTCGCGGCGGTGATCCTGCCGATCGCCGCCGCCGCGGTGGTCATCGACACGACCGTCGGCACCCGCGCCCAACTCGACACCGACGGCGTGATGCGGGGGCGGGTGCTCGCCGCCCTGGCGGTCACCGGCTCGGTCTCCGCCGCAGTCGGCCCCTCCGCTGCTCGGCTGGCTCGCCGAACACGCCGGGCCACGGCAGACACTCGTCCTCGCCGGTTCCGCTGCGGCGATCGCCACAGTGGTGGCGGCGGTCGCCCTGGACCGCCAACGCGGTCGCGAGGCCACCCTCGCGCTGGTCGTGCCGCGGCCGCGACATCCGGTACGGCGAGTGGCGTTCCGGGCCGCCCGCATCGTCCGGCCCACCGGGGCCGTCTGTGCCGTCGCGCCCGCCGGGCCCGGTGGGGTCCGGTTGGGCTCGGTCCGGCTCGGGGAGTTGACCACGGCCGGGCAGGCACCGCCCCGCTGAGACAGCGGTCACCCCCCGGCGGACGGTCTGCGGGACCGATCGACACGAAGATCATCGTTACGCTGCGGTCATGGACATCGAGGAGCGGCTACGGCGGACCCGCCGGTGGCTGTGGATCGTGCTGATCGGGCTCTTCCTGAGCGGCGCCACCGCGTTTCCGCTGGAAATCGAGGTGCGCTGGCTGCTGCGCGCACTGGACCCTCTCGCCGGTCAGCTGCCGGCGCTGGTCAACTGGATCGAACGGGTGCACACCGGGCTCGTGACGGCCGGCGAGGACTATCCGTTCCTGCTCTACGGCACCGACTGGCTGGCCTTCGCCCACCTGGTGCTGGCGGTGGCCTTCTGGGGGCCGCTGCGTGACCCGGTGCGCAACGTCTGGGTGGTGCAGGTCGGCATGATCGCCTGCGCGGGGATCGTTCCGCTGGCACTGATCTGCGGCCCGATCCGCGACATCCCCTGGTTCTGGACGCTCGTCGACCTGTCCTTCGCGGTCGGGGCGTTCCCGCCGCTCTGGTTCGCCTATCGGCACATTCGCGCCATCGAGGCGAGCACGGCCGGGCAGGCGGGTGCCCCGTCTGAGCTCCGGTCGTCGGCGCCGGCGTCCTGAGTCGCCGTTGGTGACGGGTCCGCACGGAGGCCAGCGACATCTGCGGGCCCCGTTGCTCTGCTTCAACCCGCGCAACGCCTCACGTCCAATATCCGGACAGTAGGTGTTGCCTCCGTTGAAGCAGAGCAAAGGACGTGCAGCGGTGGGCCGAGGAGCCGCAGGGACAGACGGAAGGCCCGCCGCGGTGGGCGGCGGGCCTTCCGGGCGACTAGTGCGACAGCAGGTGGTGCGCCTCGCGGATCTTGGCCCAGGACTTCGGCTCCGTCGGCGGGGCGGCCTTGCGCGCGGCGGCGGCCACGTCGGGTCGCCCGGCGGTGAACAGCCAGGTGGTGAACAGGTCGTCCAGGTCCAGCCCGGAGATCCGTTCGGCCAGGGCCTGGAACTGCGCGATGGTGCCGTTGCCGTAGCGGTGCTCGGCGGTCCAGGCCGGCAGGATCTCGAAGAACGCGTCGTCGCCGACGGCCAACCGCAACTGGTGCAGCGTCATCGCACCCCGGTCGTAGACGGCGTCGTCGAAGACCCGGTTGGCACCCGGGTCGCCGGGCAGCACCTGCCAGAACTCGTCGTCGGCCGGGTAGCTGGCGTAGGTGAAGTCGAACACCTCCTGCGCGGTGCCCTCGCCCTGTTCCTCCGACCAGAGCCACTCGGCGTACGAGGCGAAGCCCTCGTTGAGCCAGATGTTGCGCCAGTCGGCCACCGAGACCGAGTCGCCGAACCACTGGTGCGCGTTCTCGTGGGCCACCACGTACGTGTTGGCGCCGCGACGCCAGAACCCGGGGCCGTACACCGGTCGGGTCTGCGTCTCCAGGGCGAAGCCGATGCCGTCGACCGGCCCTGCCACGCCGCCCTGCGCCTCGAACGGGTACGGGCCGAAGATCCCGCTCTCCCAGTCGACGATCTCGGCGGTCCGCTCGATGCTGGCCCGTGCGGCCGGCCCGAGCGCGCCCAGCGAGGTGCTGTACGCGTTGATCACCGGCTGGCCGCTCGGTGTGGTGTCGGTGACGATGTCGTACTGGCCGATGGCCATGAAGGCCAGGTAGGGGGCCGTGGGGGAGGTGGTCCGCCAGATCCACCGGGTGCGGTTGCCGGCCTCGGCCAGCGGCGGTCGCGGCTGCACGCCGTTGCTGATCACCTCGACGCCGGTGGGCACCGAGACGGAGATGTCGAAGGTGGCCTTGTCCAGTGGGTGATCGTTGCTCGGGAACCACCACCACGCCGACTCGGGCTCGTTGACGGCGAGGGCGCCGTCGTCGGTACGCGTCCAGCCGGTGTAGCCGCCGACCAGGGTCTCCGACGGGATGCCGGTGTAGCGCACCACGATGGTGAGCTGCTGACCCCGGGTCACCGTGCGGGCCGGGGTGACGACCAGCTCGTGCACACCGGCGGTGCTGGTGCTCGCCGCCCAGCCGTTGACCCGGACCGACTCGACGTCGAGCAGGAAGTCCAGATTGAACGCCGAAAGGTCCTGT
Organism: Micromonospora sp. NBC_01638; assembly: GCF_045209745.1. Taxonomy (NCBI): domain Bacteria; kingdom Bacillati; phylum Actinomycetota; class Actinomycetes; order Micromonosporales; family Micromonosporaceae; genus Micromonospora; species Micromonospora sp. NBC_01638. Next base: position 407,206 of record NZ_CP109273.1, on the reverse strand, counting down.
GTGGCGGTGGCGAGGATGGTGGTGGTGCCGGTGAGCAGGTCGGTTGCCGGGTCGTAGCGCAGCCGGACGTCGTAGTGATCGACGTCGTAGCCGCCGTTGCCGTAGTCGGGGAAGTAGCTGTCGCCCAACCCGGGTGCGCCGGGTTGCGGCGCGGCGGTGACGACGGGACGGCCCCAGCCCGTCGGGGCGGCCTGGCCGGGGGTGCCGGCGAGCATGGTGCCGGCGGTGGTGAGGGTCAGGGCGGCGGTGGCCGCCGTGAGGACTCGTCGCACGGGGTGGACTCCCTCCATCGGGTGTTCGCCCCGCCAACCTAATCGACAACTGTGAACGCCGCCGGCCCTCCGCGCGGTGCCGGCCGGTGGCGGGGCTTGCGCCAGATGACCACACTGGGTGGAATCGGCGGTCACGCCGTGCCACGGTCGGGGGTGCCGATGCGGGAGTTGACCGGTCAGAGGCAGTCGACCGCCGGTCGGGACCGGTTCCCGGCCGGCGGGCTGGAGTTCTTCGCGCTGCTCGCGCGGCTGCTGCGGCGTCCCCGCCGCGGTGACCTGTGGGGTGGCCGACGCGTCCACCCCGGCGGCCTGCGGCAAGGCGTGACCGGCAAGGCGTGACCGGCCCGGCGTGACACGTCCTGGCAGGACTGTCCGGGTGCCGCCGGTGTCCGTTAGGGTTCCTGGGACCAGACGGCCGTTGGCGTTGGGGGCACAGGTTGGGCAGGCTCGCGTCGGCGTACGGGCAGGCGGTCAACTCCCACCGGGCGGCCCGGGCGCACCTGGACACGGCCCGGAGCGCGCTCGGCACGGCACCGACTGTCGTCGCGCCGGTCGGCGCCGATGAGCTGGTGGCCCGACTCGCCCGCCTCGGCGGCACCCTGGCCACTCCCGCCCCGGGCGCCACGCCCCTGACCGACGAGCCGGCCGCGGTGCGGATCGGCGAGGCGTCCACCTCGGACGGCGGCTTCCCGGTGCTGGTCCCGCTCGGCGGCGGCCACCACCTGGCCCTGGACACCGATGCCCGGGACCCACAGGTCGCCGGGCTGCTGCGAGCGCTGGTGCTGCGGCTGGTCGCCACCGCACCGCCCGGTCAGGTCCGGGTCGCCGGCCTCGACACCGCCGCGCTGGGCGCCACCTTCGGCCCCTTGCGCCCACTGCTCGACGCCGGGGTGCTCGACCCGCCGGCCACCGGCGAGGCCGAGGTGGCCGCGCTGCTGGACGCCGCCGAGCAGCACGCCCGCGCCGCGCAGCACGGCCAGCCCGCCGCCCGGCACCTGCTGGTGGTGGTCGCCACCGCCGCGCCCCCGCCGCGCGAGCTGGCCCGGCTCGCCGCGCTCACCCACGCCGGCCCGGCCGCTGCCGTGTGCGTGCTGCTCGCCGGTCACCCGCCCCGGCTGCCCGGCGAGACCGCGCCCCCGCTGGGCGACACCACCGCGGTGCGTCTCCAGCAGGGGTACGCGCACGTCGGCGACCCGCCCGGCCTGCCGTTCAGCGCCGACGGCAGCGGGCTCGCCGCACCCGTCCTGCTCGACGGCGACCCGCCGCCCGCTTCGGTACGCGCGCTCGCCGAGCACCTTGGCGCCGCCACCCGCCGCGCCGACGCCCTGCCCTTCACCGATCTGCTGCCCGAGCGGCGCTGGGCCGAGTCCGCCGGTAACGGTCTGCGGACGGTGATCGGCCGTGCCGGAGGTGTCCCGCTGACGGTGGCCTTCGACACCGCACTGACGCTCGCCTTCGACGACGCCACCCCGCACTGGCTGGTCGGCGGGCGTACCGGCGCAGGCAAGACCGTCTTCCTCCTCGACGTCCTCTACGGGCTGGCCGCCCGCTACTCACCGGCCGAGTTGCAGCTCTACCTGCTCGACTTCAAGGAGGGCGTGAGCTTCACCGAGTTCGTGCCCACCGGTCGGGACCCGTCCTGGCTGCCGCACGCCCGTGCCGTCGGCATCGAATCCGACCGGGAGTACGGTCTCGCCGTGCTGCGCGAGCTGCGCCGGGAGACGCAACGCCGGGCCAGCGCGCTCAAGCGGCACGGCGTCACCAAGCTCGCCGACCTGCCCCGGGACAATCCGCTGCCGCGCATCGTGGCGGTCATCGACGAGTTCCACGTGCTGCTCGCCGGCAACGACGCGCTGGCCCGCGAGTCCGTCGACCTGTTGGAGGAGTTGGCCCGCAAGGGCCGCTCGTACGGCATCCACCTGGTGCTCGCCAGCCAGAGCATGACCGGCATCGAGGCCCTCTACGGGCGGGCCGAGGCGATCTTCGGGCAGTTCGCGCTGCGGGTGGCGTTGCCCGGTGGCGGCGGGGTGCTCGATCCGCTCAACGACGCCGCCGCGGCCCTGCCGATCGGCTTCGCCGTGGTCAACACCGCCGCCGGTGCGGCCGGCGCCGACACCGTGCTGCGCTTCCCCGACGCGCACGCCGCCGCGGCGGACCTTGGCGCACTGCGCCACGAGCTGTGGCAGGCCCGCCCGCCGGGCTCGCGCGCACCGGCGGTCTTCAAGGGGTACGAGGCTGCGCGGGTCGAGGACGACCCCACCTTCGCCGGGCTGCGCCCCGGTGGCCGGCGCCCGATGGCCCTGGTCGGCCGGACGGTCGACGTGGACGGCACCACCGCGCTGTTTCTGATGGACACCACCCCCGGCCGGCACCTCGCCGTGGTGGGCACCGCACCGGCCGGCGCGGACGTGCTACGCGCCGCGGCGTTGAGCCTGGCCCGCCAGCACACCCCGGGTGACGCCCGGTTTCACCTGGCCTCCCTGGTGACCGCCGCCGAAGCGGTCGCCGACGACACCGAAACCGTCCTGCGGGCCGCCGGCCACCCGGTGCAGCGTCTCGACGCGGCCGGGCTGCGCGACCGGATCGCCACGCTGGCCGCCGAGCCCGCCGGCCGCGAATACCTGGTGGTGTTCGGCATGGACGCCGCCGCGCCGGTCCTCGGGGTCACCGACCCGGGCACGTTCCGCTCCGGCCTGGACGACCTGCGCACACTCCTGCGCCAGGGCCCCGGGCAGGGGGTGCACCTGCTCGGTTGGTGGCGTGGGCTGCGCCGACTCGCCGACGACCTTGGCGGCACCCAGCACCGCGACGACGTCGCCTGCCTGGTCGCGCTCAACGTGCCCGGGGCCGAGTTGGCCATGCACCTCGGGGCGCACGACCTGGCCTACACGCCCCGCGCCGACCGGGCGCTGCTGATCGACCGGCACGACCAGCGCACCCGGCTGATCGTCCCGTTCGTCGGCGACGGGCACGAGTCGGACGGGGATCGGTGACAGTGTCCTTCGAGGAGTACGCGGCGCTGGCCCGACAGCTCTCCGAGCGGCACCGCGCCGGTGAGCAGCACGCCGCCGCCGAGTCCGCGCGCCGCCGTGACCTGCACGCCGCCGCCGACTATCTACAGCAGAGGTTGACCGCCCAGGGGCATCGCCTCGACCAGCTCGGCCGAGCGGTCGGCATCGACCAGCCCCCCGCCGGCCCTGCCCCCGGGCCGGGGCGTTCGGGCGAGACTGCCGCTTGGCCCGGCCCACCGCCGGGAGCCGAGTCGGCCTCTGCTGCCGGGTCCGGCCCTTCCATCGCACTCGGAACGGGGGACGGGGGATTCGACGGCGCAGCCGGCGCGTCGGGGCGGGCGGGGGTCGGGGCGTATCCCGAGTTGCCGGCGGGGGAGGCGCGGCTAACGCTGCCGACGGCGGTGAGCCCGGCGGGCGTCGGGGTGCCTGCGCAGCGCGCGGCGGCCGTCGACCCGGTGGTGGAGCTGGAGTTGGCCCGGCGGATGGCCGACGAGGCCGACCGGCACGGGCAGCAGGCGGAGTTGCTGGCCCAACGGCCGGCGCTCCTGCCGACGTGGTCACCGCTGGCTCGGGCGGTCGCCGTCTACGCCGGGTGCGGGGCTGCCGCCGGGGTGCTCGTGCTGGCCCTGGTGCTCGCCTCCGGGGTCGGCCTGGTGGACGGGTTCACCCTCGGAGCATGGATCTGTGCGGGGCTGCCGGCGGTGGCGTTCTTCGGTGGGTACCTGGTGCTGGGCCGATGGGGGAGACCCGCCATGGTCGCCGGCACCCCGCCGCGGTATCTGCCGCTCGGGTTCCTGATCTGCTTCCTGCTGGTGCCGATGGCCTACTGCGCCTACCTGCTGCTGGTCCGCGGCCTGCGCTGAGCCACGGTCACGGGCATGATCCACTCGATATCGCTGCAACCGTTCACCGGACGGGTCGGCGGCGGCGATCGTCGCCAGCCAGGCCGTCACGCAGGTCGTCCACGGTGTCGGTGCTCATTCGCCCGCCTCCTGGGAGACACCAATGCCCGCCAAAGCAAAGTGGGCGCTGATCGCCGACGGCATCCGCGCTCAGATCAAGTCCGGCGAACTCGCGCCGGGCGACAAGCTGCCCTCGACCTCGGAGCTGTGTCGTCAGCATGACGTCTCGGCCATCGTCGTTCGCCAGGCCATCAACGCGCTCAAGATCGAGGGCCTGGTCGAGGGGGTCGGTGGCGTCGGCGTGTTTGTCGCCGAGCGCTGAACGCCCAACGAGCCCGATCCCCCCGGGTGCCTCTCTAGTGCCAATGCCGTTCAGTGAGCGGCACGGGGTGGTTGTCAACACAGGTTGGCTCGCCTCCTCGATCAAGGAATTGCGCCAGGTGACAAACCGCCCTCAATAACGCAAAACAGGCACCACCACTCCAGATCAACGAGCCCCCGCCTGCGCGATCTTGCACTTTCTGCCCCGACCTAAGGGGCATGTCACGCAAAACGGCGACCGAATCTGCAAGATCGCTGGACCGACCAGGACTCGAGGGCCCGGGCGAGGGGGCTGGGTCAGGCTTTCGGGGACGGTGGACTGTTCCGACGGCGAGGCTTCGGTCGCGAGGGTCCTCGGAGGGACAGGACTTTGCGCCGAGACCCGCTGTCCTCGTTGACACACCCCGTCATTGTCGCTCTCGTCAGGCATCCACTGCCCGCAAGGTGTCGATTGGGCAAGCCCGGTGGTGGAGCGCAGACCAGACCTGGAAGGTCGAGTGGCGCGCCGGCCCTGACCCACACGAGGTCGCCGCCATGCTGTGGCAGGCCGCAGCGGACCCCGAGCACCCTGCCTCCCGCGCGCTGCGGGCGATGACCTCGCTCGACCGATCGAACGGCAGCCCGCACTACGCGTACCTGGGGTGTTGGTAAGAACCGCGACACCAGGGGCCAATTAGGAGACGTGCAGCCCGGCGGCGAGCCACGCCGCGGCGGCTTCGGCCGCGCCGGGGTGGTGCGGTGCGAGTCTGCCGGGGGCGAGCCGAACGGCCCGCCCCCGCTAACCTGCTGCCTACTTCGCCGCCGGCGAGGCGTAGCCGACAATGCTAGTGTTCGACGGGTACCACTTCACGTGGGTGACGCCATCGGATTGGTTCCCGCCGACAACGTAGTAATAGCCCTTTGCCACTGTGTCTGCATAGTACGAGGTAACGATGGCAACGTGATCCGTCTCGCCGCCGTCATAGTTGAAAACCACAGCGTCGCCCTTGCGGGGGGTGTAGCCGCTGCTCCTGGAGTGCCAGGTGCCATTGTTGTTGCCATAGGTGATGAAACTTGATGAATGCGGCGTGAGCCCCGAGTATTCGGCCGTGCCCCAGTAGAAGGCGTACTTCGCGAAGTCCGCGCACCAGGCCCGGGAACGCCAGCTCACCGGCATTGATTGCTTAACACCACCGCTGTACATGGTGCCTGAGGTGGTTTTGGCGGGGCTGCAGGCGGCCGAACCGTGGCTGGTCCTGCGGTCGTTGTCCGGGTCGGTCCAGAACCCGGTGTAGTAGTTGCAGTCTTCGTTGCCGGCCTCCGATCGGCGGACCGAAACCGTTGTGCTGGTGGAGGTGTACTGCTCCCAGGCGATGTTGCCCACGTCGATGCCGAGCTGGGTGTCACCGGCGGCGTGAGCCGTGCCCGTGCCGATGAACGTGACGGACGTCGCCGCGACTGCGGCAACCAGCGCCGCACGAATTGCTTTTCTCATCGTCGCTCTCATCAGTGCCCTTTCCGGAAGGTTGTTTGTGCGGTCGAGGCTTACCTAGTCGATCACGTCCGGCAATGGGTCGCTCCAGTCCCGGACAGGCGTAGCACTGTCCGGGCTGGCCAGGAGCTTGTCCGGCCTGCCGGTCCGGGCGATGCCGCTAACGCAGTTTGACTTCGGTGGTCACCGAAGGCAGCATAGAGGCCGATGGATGCGGAAAGTGTTCGGCCGGACGCAGCTCGTGATAAGGCCGAGTTCGTGCAGCTCATGCGGCTGATGAAAGACCAGTCCGGGTACACGTTCCGGCAGCTCGAGCACCGGGCGGCGAGCCACGGCGAGGTTCTGGCCCGCAGCACCGTAGCGGACATGCTGGGTCGGCCGGGCCTGCCTCGCGCGGAATTGCTGGCGGCCTTCGTTCGTGCGTGCACGGAGGACGACGCCCAGGTCGCCGCCTGGTTGGCTACCCTCAATAGGTTGGCCCACGAGACCGACGCGGCAAACGGGAAGGAGTCGCCGCCCAGGCGGTCGGCTCATGCCACCGGTCAGGGCGCCCCCGAGAAGCCGCGCGAGGTCATCTGGCGCACTTTGGTTAGGGCCGCCGCAGGTGTGACCGCGGCGGCGCTGCTCGCGGTGGGTGGTTGGCTGCTGGTCCGCGACACCGGAAGGTCGCCGGGCACCCGGGAGGCTGGCCCGGCGCCCAAGAGCCCGCTGGAACTGCCCGCGGGTGGCAGTGTCGTGCGCATCCACCCCGCCCGGACACCGGCGCTCTGCGTGACTGAAGGGCGGGAGCGCACCGGACGATTCGACTCGGCCGTCGCGGTGCAACGATCGTGCGAGGACGCCGAGCTGCCCAGGACGCTGCTCGTGCCGGTCGATGGGGATCGCTTTCAGATCAAGTGGAGCCACCCGCAGCATGGAGTGGGTTGCCTGACTGTGCTGGCCAACGGCCCGGCCAGCGGCTTGCTCGAACCCTGGGACGACTGCGCAGCCGGTGGGCCAGCCCAAGTGTTCCGGGTCGAGCCGGTCGCCGCTCCACTGGAGGGCTACCGGCTCCGCCCCGTGCATAGCGAACTCTGTCTCGGCATTCGTGGCGACGAGACGGTCAGCGGTGTCGAACTCGTGCAGGAGCCGTGCACAGGCGAGGGCGATCAGACGTTCCGCGTTGACGTCGAGGCATCCGCTTCCTGAACCGGCGGGTCTTGATCAGCGCCAAACACTCGGATCAGCATCGTCCACGTCGGTGTCCGCGACCGCGACCAGCGACAGCAGCCGTGCTCGCACATCCGACGACAGCCGGCCGGCGATCTGCTCGGTGAGGATCTTTCCGCCTGATGTAGACCCGACCGGACGATCTTGTCCACCCGGTCCGGCGTCGGCGGCTCGATCGACCGAGCTCGCAGCTCCGCCAGCACCGCGTCCTTGGCCAACTCAAACCGGCGTTCCTTCTGCGCGTAATCGCCCGCAAGCCAATCGGTCAGCTTCTCCGCATCGGCGACCATGCACTCCCGGAACCCCAGATGAGCACGGACCTCCGCGCGGTGCCGCTTGATCGTGCGCCCGGCCCACTCATAGAAGCCCAGCGAGTCCACGTCCACACCCAGCTGCCGCGCGACGAGCTCCACCACGTCGTCGTGCAGCTCCGCCCGGCCGCGCGGGAACCGGCCGAACCGGCCGTAGAACTTCAGCAACAGCGCAAAGCCGAGCTGCGTATCGCGGTGCTTCGCCGCGACCAGGTCCTGCTCAGCACCGACCAACGTCCAGTGCTCAACCAGGTCCCCGAGATTCATCGAAGGACGTTTCACAGCCGGAGATCATTCCGACGCCCAACTCACCCCGACAGCCCTCACACCTAGATCATCTTTTTGGCCCCGGGTGTCGCGGTTCTTACCAACACCCCTACCTGCATGTGCTGGATGTGCCGGTGATGCTGCGCGCACTGGAACCAGCCGCCCCGGGCACAGGGCTGGTCGCCGCGTCCGCGTAGGCCTGGCGGTCCGGGCCTGGACAAGTCAAAACCCCGGCTGCATACCCGCAAGGGGCAGAGGCTGGCCGGGGTCTTCCTGGCAAGGATAGCGCGTTTGCCCAGCTTGTAGGCGGAAGGGGGAATTCGTTGGGCGTGGCTGAGCTGGCAACGTTGGAGCGGCGGTGGTCGCCGGAGCGCCTTGCGCCATACAGGGCGGCGTGTGGCGGGGACCTGGCCGCCGCCATGGCGCTGTACGAGTGGAACGCCGAGATCTCCGCCGCGCTCGGCACGACGCTGGGGCATCTGGAGATCCTGCTGCGCAACGCCCTGCATGAGGAGCTGACGGCATGGTCACGGCGGCGGTACGTCGAGCCCCGCTGGTACCTCGATCCGGGTGCGGCGCTGACCGACGAGGCCCGCCGGGACGTCGCCAAAGCGCGGGGCCGCGCGACCCGGGACGGCCGTTCCGAGGCACCCGGGCGGGTGATTGCCGAGCTGAACCTCGGCTTCTGGCGGTTTCTCCTGGCCACCCGCTACGACGCCACGCTGTGGCGTGGGTGCTTGCACCGGGCGTTCCGGGGACAGCGCCGCCGCACGGTGCACAGCGCGGTGGGTCGGCTCCATGAGGCCCGCAATCGGATGGCTCACCACGAGCCAATGTTCAACCGGCCGGTCACCGACCTACGCGCTACCGCGATCGAGCGCGGCCAGCGCGGTGCTCGCCGCCATCGACCTGGGCTGTCACGTCCTGACCGGTCAGCCCGGGTTGTACGGCGGCATTGCCGGCGGCGGCCCAGTCATCGCGATCTGACTGTCGCAGCCACGCGCCGCTGACCAACGCGTCAGCTCTCGATGCTGGCGAAGGCGAACAGGTCGAGTTGCTCCCCGGGATCGGTCGGCCGGCACGCTGTCCACACGGCCTCTCCGGCTCGGGAGCAGGCGTTGACGACCTCGGTGGTCGCGCTGGGTGCGCGGATCTCGTACGCTCCCATGTGGTCTCCGCCGGTGCGGTGGGTGGAGGCGATGGTCGACCACGGGGAGGTGCGCGTGAGCGCAGCACAGATCATCGCGAGGTTGGCGGCGGCGTCGCAGAAGCTGGACGAGGCGAAGGCCAAGACCGCGGCGGCAGCCCAGGATGCGGCCGAGGCGCGGGCGCTCGTCGCTGGTGCGTTGGAGGGTGTGGCCGCCGGCCCGCTGGTCGGCATGATCGACGCTTACCGTCAGGCGCTCGCGCAGGCGTCCCAGGGCGGCGACCCGGCCAAGCAGCACGTGCAGGAGACGATTGCCAAGGTTCGAGCGCTGGGCGGGTAGCCCCGGCGCAGCAACGCGCCGGGGCCCCCTCAGAACCCAGGTGCCGGCGGCCTGCCTGTCTACTTCCTCGGCCGACTTGTGGAACCGGCCGGCGGGGTTGTGCGCCAATAGTGTGTGATCGTGGTGCGGGAATCGACGCGTGCGCCGGTCGGTACCGGACGGGCCGACCCAGCGGCCACCTTCGAGCGGGTCTACGCGGCGCAGTTCGCTCCGCTGGTGCGTTTGGCGTACGTGACGACCGGGAGCCTGCCCGAGGCCGAGGATGTCGTGCAGGACGTCTTCGCCTCGGTGCATCACCGGTTCGGCGAGATCGACACGCCGGTGGCGTACCTGCGCCGGGCGGTGCTGTCTCGCTGCACATCCTGGGTACGTCGCCGCCGGTTGGAGCGCCGGCACGCGGCCACCACCGCCGGCTACCCTGACGGGGCGGCGATGCCGTTGGGTCCCGAGGCGACGGTGGTCCGCGCCGCGCTGGTCCGGCTGAACCCCCGGCAGCGCGCCGCGGTCTTTCTGCGGTACTACCTTGACCTGCCGGAGATTGAGATCGCGGCGGCGCTGGCGTGCCGTCCGGGCACGGTCAAGTCGCTGTTGAGTCGCGCGCTCGCCGTACTGAGGGAGCACCTGGATGAAGACTGACCTGGAGCGCACGATCCGCACCGGGATACGCGAGTATGCCGACACGGTCCGGGTGGTGCCGCCACCCTTCGTCGCCCCGGCTCCGCGCCAGCGCAGGCTCGGCTGGCTCGCGCCAGCGCTGGTCGCCACGGCCGTGCTGACGATCGTCGCCGCGGTGGCGATGGTCCCGGTACACGGGCCGGTCCCGGCCACCACGGTCCCCGGCTCGGCGGATGGCCCACCGAGCCTGCCGATCCGGTTCGCCGGCTACTCGCGGCTGACCGCGCCGCTGTCGACCGCGCCGCTGGGGCGGGCGATCGCCGCCTACGAATACTCCGTCGTGGATACGCCGATCGACGCCAAGCAGTCGTTGCTGGTGAGCGCCGACCGAGCTGGGTACCGGCAGGCGGACCCGGACTGGACGGGCAGCGGCTCGCCCTGGGGTCCGAGCGGGACGGACCCCGCCCCGGTCCTGCTCGCGCCGGACGGCACCGCACTCGCGTTCGCCGCGGTCAACGGAAAACCCGGGGTGATCGGCATCGTGAACCTGGCGACCGGCGAGGTCGTCCGGCACCCGGTGACGCCCGGCGCGGACGTGACCGCGCTGGCGTGGTCGGCGGATGGACACCGGCTGGCGTACCTGATGCACGGAGCGGTCCCGCCGCCGAGCCACTCGACCGTGCTGGATCTCGATCCGGCCCGCACCGCGGCTCAGCGCTCGACGTCGGGCCGGCTGGCGGTGCTGGACCTCGACTCGGGCCGCTCGACAATTGCCGATCCGGCGATTACTGCTGCGGTGGCCTCGTTCGCACCGGACGGCACGTCGCTGGCCGTCCAGGATGGCCCGGGGCAGCCGATCCGCATCCTCGACCCGGCCACGCTCGCCGTACGCCACGAGGCCCCGGTGTCGAGCGTGCGCTACCTCGCCGGCCCGGCCGCGTGGTCCCCGGACGGCCGACTCCTCGCCCTGGCCCAGGGTGACCCCACCGACCAGGGCCTGCCCGTACGTATCTCCGTCGTCGACCCGGCCACCATGAACCCGTGGCCGAACGCCGTGGACGTGACCGAGTCGGTGATCGGGTTCCTGGGCTGGCGCTCGCCGACGACCCTGCTCTACCAACGCGGCGGACAGCCGAACCTCGTCATCGCGCAGGTCCCAGTCACCGGCGGCAGGTCCGAGGCGATGGCCACGTTTGTCGACGAGGCACGGCACGACCGGCACCTGAGCGACCTCCAGCTCGCCTACGGGCTGTTGCCGGACCTGGTCATCCGGCCCGCTGACAGCGACGCCGACCACGGTCCCTGGCCGACCTGGCTCCGCCTCACGGTGGTCGTCGCCGGTGCAGTCCTCGCCGGTCTGGCCTGGTTGGTGTGGCGATCGATACGCCGGCGGCGGGGCAGCTGTCCGACCACCTCCCGATCCTGATCGACCTCGCTGTGAGAGTGGGGCCGGGGGCAATGTGGCTGTCCTGGCGAGTCGCTGCGTCCGTGCATACAGTTCAACGCGGATGTGTGCCGGTGGGTGTCCGCACCGACCGCCAAGGCGGCTACCCGCCGCACTCGCACCGTTACGCGGAAAGGCTCACTGTCGGTTGCTGTACTCTTTGGAGCGTGACAATCCATGATCGAATAGGTTTTCGATCATGCGAAAACTTCTTGCGGCCGCCGGAGCCGTTGGTCTCTCGGTCGGCCTGATGGGGGCAGGGGCGGGCGCCGCCGCTGCGAAAGAGTCTGATCGCCTGATAGCGGTCTGTGAACACCGGCTCTGCCTGCTTGTCCTGAACGAATCGGCGGACCGGGACGGAGACGGCGTCGCGGACGTCGACGAGGAGAAGCTGGGCACCGACCCGGGGGATCCGATGAGCCTCCCGGAGGCTCACAAGATCTTCGACCTGGCGCTCGCCCGCGAGTTGCCCTCGTTCGAGGAGCACCTCACCGAGTTGGTCTCGCTGCCGCAGTTGACTCCCGACGGCCGCGGCCTGGCCACCGCCTTCGGCAAGATTCCCTTCGTCGGCGACAAGACGCTGGTGCCGTCCGTCGAGGACCTGATGTCCACCCTGAGGACGAACGGGTTCGATCACATCGGCACGAACCTGACCGCGACTCTGAGCGGAAAACCGTCGGTGACCGACATTCAGGGGCTGATGTTCGCCGGGGCCGGCAACAGGGCCATGTACGGGGGTAAGACCGACGGCGGCTTCCACATCGAGGGCCTCCTCGGGGTGACGAGTTTCGGCGTCAACGGCGGCAAGACCCCGACCGGGATCACCGACGGCGGATTCAGCTACGGCGACGGGGGCGGGTTCGTCGGGCACGGGTACTCGGTCGGGTACGGCGACGGCAGCCGGGACGAGGTGTCCAGCTCGAGCAGGCACTCGGTGGGTGGTGTCACCATCACGAAGAACACTGTCACCAGCTACTCCGGGGGACGCGAGACCGGCCGCACGGAGGTCTCCGACGAGTCCAGGTTCACGGCGGAAAGCGGCGGGTTCAAGACCTGGCATACGACGGGCGGCCTGGCGACGGCCGGGTTCGACGACGACGGCAACGTCACGGAGTCCTCGACCACCACCTGGTCCCACACCAAGACGACGTACGGCGACGGGTGGGAAAAGTCGCACAGCAAGGTCACCACCACCACCCGTGACAAGGATGGCAACGTAACCGAGACGACGGTCATCGTCGAAAAGAGCGAGACGTCGGAGGACGGGAAGACGAAGACCGAGACGTCGACAACCACGCGCGACGGCGAGGGCAACGTCACCGACCACAAGGAGACGTGTGAAGGTAACGGTTGCCCGGATTCCGGCGACGAGCCTGGTAAGGACCCCGGCCAGGAATCTCCAGAAGGCTTTTTGCCCTATCCGGACTACGCCAGCCTCGGGGTGCCCACCGGCATCGACCTGGCCCAGGTCCTGGTCCGGCTGAACGGCGACCGCACCCCCAACCGAGACGACAACGGAGAGATCGACCTCAAGGATTTCCGGCCGCCGCGGGGTGACTACGACCCGATTGTCGCCCTGGTCAACTCGGACGGCGTGGGGTCGTTCGCGGTGGGCGTCGAGCCCGACTTCAACACGGCGAAGCCGGAATACGGCCCTTGGTTCGAAGGGGTGAGCCAGGCTGCGGGCGGCACTCCACCCTACGGCCCGTGGAACTGATCGCAGCGCGATTGGTGTAGAGCCCTCGTGGTGAGTGGCGGGGCGGGCCATGCCCGCACCGCCACCATCGCTTCTGGGCCCCCACCGCCACCAAACCAGCACTTCACGCTCAAGCAGAACCCGCTGCGCCGCGAACACCTCCAGGATTTTGTCGACCGTTATCTGCCGGGCAAGGACCGGGCCGAGCGGTCGAGACCGAGCGGTTTCGGCCCTTTTCCTATGAGGAGTTGATCGCCCGCGACAAGGTCAACCTCGACATCACCTGGCTGAGCAGGCCGGAGCGCTCGCAGGACGTCCCCGCGAGCGCTCCGGCGCGCCTGCGTGGGAGGGCGTGGCAGGGGAGATGGTCAGCCAGTGATGCGGATCGTGTCGTTGAATTGCGGGTATTCACATTCGCCCTGGTCGCACAGTTCGACATGACCGTTGGCGATCGCCACGCCCTTGTGGAAGACGAGCCCGCCCGCTTCCACGAACATCCGCCCCGTTGCCGCCTGCGGCTCGCCTGAGCAGGAGATGGGCGCCCAGCCCGACGCGTACGCGACTCTGTTGCCCACTCGCTGTCTGAGGATCAGTTCCGCGTCGCCGGTGGCGCCGGCTGGGCACGTCACGGTGATGGTGAGGTCCACGGCGACCCCTCGCGCGACCAGTGTCGCGGACGTGATCTCGACGGTGCTCGCCGCGCTTGCTGGCGTTGGCGTCAGGAACGCGACCAGGGACAGCGCGAGCAGTGTGAGGGTGGTGATGATGCGGCGCACGGAGGTCTCCTTGCCGGAGTGGGTGCTTACCTGTGGTCACCATAACCGTCGATGTCTGGGCAGGCTCGCAGACGTTTGGTCGTGTCGGCTGGCGGACAGCTCCGAAGCCGCATTTCGCACCCACCGAAATGGCCTCTGACCAGGGGTTTCTTTTCGTCGCCTGCGACGTACGGTTCATCCATCGCTTTTCGTCACTAAGACCGGAAGGCGGGATATTTCGCCGCGCTGCTGCGGCGTCTCCCCTCGATGTTCGGCGCCGGAGGTGCGGCCCGTGACGCTCTACGGATGGGATACCAGTGACTACGACGTCGGCAGGGGGCTGACCCGAGCTCGGGTGGCCGCCGCGTCCGGCCTGGGTATCGACTTTCTCACCAGCAAGGGGACGGAACAATCGCCGTCCAGCATCTTCAAGAGCAAGAGCTGCGGCTGGGTCCTGGCCGCCGGCCGTGACGCTGGCATCCCGTACCTGGGGGCTTACGTCGTGGTCCGCTCCGGCGTGCCGGCGGCGACCCAGGCACAAACCCTCATCGCGTACGCCGACGCCGAGCTGCCCTGGTGGCGTACCTGGCCCGGTTTCTTCTGGCAGATCGACCTGGAGCGGTGGCCCTACGACAGCGTCGCGCCGGCGCTCGGCGTCCAGGTCGGCAACGAGCTGGAGGCGCGCACCACCAAGGCGGTGCTGATGTATGCCTCCAAGGGCCAGTACGGAGCCAGCCAGCTCGGCCACTTTCCACGGTGGAACGCCAACTACCCGCACAACCGCGACGAGGACTTCAAACCCGCCTACACCAGGGCCGGCGGGGACACCGGTCCCGGGTGGCAGGCGTACGGCACTCCGTCCGCCGTGCCGCGGATCTGGCAGTACACGAGCACCGCCCGGATCGGTGCGCAGCACACCTGTGACGCGAACGCGTTCCGGGGCACGGACACCGACTTCGCGGTGATGATCGGCGCTACCTCAGTTGGAGGCACGGACGTGCAGACAGTCTCTATCGTCACCATCTTCCCCGGCTTCACGATCCCGGCGGACGGGGCCTTTCACGCCATCCGCTGGAGCGACGGCAACGCCGCCTACCGGATCACCGCCGCCGGCCTCATCGGTCACCAGTCGAAGATCGACCTGGTGGGTCTGCACGAACACGACCTGGTCCGGCTCAGGGCGGTCTACACCTCCCCGGGCAACCCGACGCCGACGGTCCAGATGTTGAACCAGCAGGTCGTGGCGGTCGACCCGCTTCTCATCGGTGGCGGCTACGTGACGATCAGCGCCAACGAGAACCACCGGGTGTCCGCCGGCACGACGGTCACCTTCGAAGTGGCGGTCACCCCGGTGCTCAACACCGGCGGACGCAGCCTGAGCTTCGGCACCGCCACCCGCAAATCGGTGTTGCTGTTCTCCTAGGAACGACGGTGCGGGCTTTCAGTCGCGCGAGAGCGGCAGGCAGCACTTCTTGTACTTGGCGCCCGATCCGCACCAGCAGGTGTCGTTGCGGCCGGGCGGCCAGGGCCTGAGGTCGGCCCCGGTGAGCGAGTCAGCGTACTCGTCCTGGGTTTCCTCGTCGGTGGGGTCGCGGTCCTCCCGTTCGGCGAAGGCCGCCAGCCCGGCGACGGAGCCGACGACCACGCCCAGGTCGGCGCCGCCCAGCCCGGATGCCTCGACGAGGGCGCGTTCGATCTGGGCGCGGTGCTCGCCCCAGGTGGCGGGGTAGCTGTCGACGAGAGTGGGCCAGCGCATCATCAGCGCGTTGAACTCCGCCTGCGGCCAGAACAGCAGCGTCGCCGGGCCGTCGTCGAGCGCGTCGAGCGCGTGGTCGCTCGCGGCGCGTAGCCGGTCGGCGAGGTTGTCGTACCCGTCGTGCGCCAGGCCCATCTCCTCGCGGAGGTCGTGCCGTCCCTGTGCCAGGCCGTAGATCATGGCCGCAGCCTCGTCCTGCGCGTCCTCGGACTCGTGCTGCTGGGTCCGGGTCCGTTCCAGGATGGCGTCCAGCGCGGCGGTCAGCCACTCCAGCGCAGTCTCGGTGTGGCCGGCCTCCACCAGGTCGTCGATGAGGTATGTGGCCTCGGGGTCGGTCTCCAGCAGCGGGCGCAGGGCGGTCAGTTCGGCCATGCCCTCGTCCTCGCGGCCGAGGCGCAGCAGCAGGCCACCGCGCACCGATCGGGCGTACGCGTCGTCGTCCGGCTGCTCGGCGATGGCACGGGTGGCCAGGGCGAGCGCGTCGGCCAGGTCGCCCGCCTGCGTCAGGATTTCCGCGGCGACCAGCAGGGCGTATCCGGTGTCGTCCGGGTCCGCGACCCGCCCCTCGTCGACGGCGCCCACCAGCTCGGCGACCAACGCCGCAGGGTCCGGGCTCTCGGATCCCAGGGCACCGATCTCTTCGATGCGGTCGGTGGTCAGCAACTCGGACGTGGGCATGTGCTCATCCTGGCGACGAAGAGGAGACGGAAAGCGGCCAGCCTACTCCCGGAGGAGCCGAATACAGCGGAGCCCGAACCGCCCTGGGCGCCGGCCGGGTGTCAGCTGTCGACGAGCAGCAGCCACTCGTCGTCGAGCCGTTCGACCGTGGTGTCCGCCGGCCAGACATGCCCGCCGCCGGCCGCTGCCCGCGCCTGGTCGACCAGCGGTCTTCGGCTGAACTGGGCACCCTCGAAGCTGGCCGCGCTGTGGAAGCGAGCCCGGCCGAAGTTCGCGGAGTCCGTGAAGCGAGCCTGCTCAAAGAGGGCCTCCGCGCCGAACACCGTCCAGCGGAACAGGGCCATCGACGCGAACCGGGCCGAACGAAACTCGGCGAGCCCGCCGAACTCCGTGTGTTCGACGGACAGGCTGCCCTGGAAGATGGCCTCGCGGAACGAGGCGTCGTCCACGAATCGGGTGCCGTCGAAGCTGGTCGGCTGGTCGAAGGTCGTCCGGCCAAACGATGTCGGGCCGGCAAAGCTGGACCGCCGGCAGGACAGGCCACCGAGAAATCCGGCCCGGTCGAAGCTGGCCTGACCGCCGAAGCGAACGTCATCCAACACGACCTCCGCGTCCGCCGTGAGGTCGTCGAAGCGTACGTCGCCAAAGACCGCCGCCCCGAGACCAAGCCGTCCCCGCGCGGTCGCGCCGACGAAGCTGGTGGCCCCGGTGAACACCGCACCGGTGAAGTCCGCGTCGACCAGCGTGCAGCCGGCGGCGTCGAAGTCGACCAGCCGGGCGCCGGTCAGGTCCAGCGTGACCACCAGCCAGTAGGCCGCGTCGTCCGCGTGCAGGTGCCGGGTGAGCACGCGCTGCGCGGTCCGCCGGACCTCCGTCTCGCGCGGCTCGTCGTCCGGCGTCGGCATCCGCAGGTACGCGCAGAGCACCGCCACGATCGTCGGCCGCTGCTCCGGATTGTCCTGACCGAGGCGCTCCAGCGCGTGCAGTCCGCCGAGCCGTACCGCCGCGCTGTCGTTGCCGAGCAACTCGACCGCCCGGGTGTAGAGCTCGGTCAACCGGCGCTCGGCCGCGTCGTGCTCGGCCGCCTCGGACTGCCGGTCCTGCTGGCGCTGCGTGGCGTCGGCCACCGATTCGGCATGCGCCTGCACCCGGTCGCGGTGCGCCTGGTCGCGGGCGGCGACCGTCTCCTGGTGCCGTTGGGACCGCTCGGCGATCCACTGCCGTCGGGCGGCCAGCAGCAGGGCCAGCCCACCGCCGGTGCCGGCGATCACGGTCAGGCCGGTGCGGATCGCGTCGATGCGCAACGTGGCGCGGGTGTCCGGCTGGCTGGCCCGGTCGGCCTCGGTGAGCAGCAGGTCCAGCACCAGCCAACCCAGGGCGGCGGCGAGCAGCAGGCCGACCAGGACCAGCCACCACGGCAGCACCCGTAGCTGGCGCTCGGGGGGTTCGTCGGCGGCCACGGCCACAGCATGCCATTCGCCGTCGCGGCCCCGGGTGCACGCATCCGGTCGAGTGTCCGATGTGGAGTGCGATGGATTTGCCGGTTTGCACCCTCAATGAACAACGGGTTACCGGCGCGTAACAAATCATTGACGTTTCCGAATTGTTACGGGCATGATCGTCGCACGGTCGACCGGACACCCCCACCCACCTGCCCGGTTCGCCGGGTGCCTCCCCCGGAGGTGCAGCCATGCTGCTCCGAAAGACCGTCCTCGTCGTGTCCCTCGCCGCCGCCGCCCTGCTCGCGTCCACCGGCACGGCGACCGCCGCCGCCCCCGCCGCCCCCGCCGATCCCGCCCCGGCCGTCGGCGCCCCCGCCCCCGCAGCCCTCGCCACCGCTGCCGCGGCCAACCCGGTGATCGTGGTCGGTGGGCTCAGCGGTGTCGCCGTCGCCTACGAGCCGATCGCCGCCCGGCTGCGCGTCGACGGCTACCGCACCTTCATCTACCAGCTGCCCGGGCTGGGCCTCGGCGACATCCCCGCGTCGGCCCGCGCGTTCGCCGGCTACGTCGAGCAGGTGCGCGCCAGCACCGGCGCGGCGACCGTGGACGTCGTGGCCCACTCCGAAGGTGGCCTGGTCAGCCGCTACTACCTGAAGCGTCTCGGCGGCACCGCCACCATCGGCCGGTACGTCAGCCTGGGCACCCCGCAGTACGGCACCTACGTCGCCAACATCGTGGCGTTCCTCGGCCTCGGCAGCTGCGCCGGCATCGTGGCCTGCCAACAGATGACCATCGGCTCGGCGTTCCTCGCCGACCTCAACGACGGCGACGACACCCCCGGCGCGGTGCGCTACACCACCATCCGAACCCTCCAGGACGAACTGGTCCGGCCGACCGGGAACGCCGCCGTCAACGACGGTGCGACAAACGTGCTGATCCAGGCGTACTGCCCGCTGCGGGTGGTGGGGCACCTCGGTCTGGTGCTCGACGGCACGGCGTACACCATCGTGCGCGGCGCCCTGGTCGACGGCCCGGTGCGACCCAACTGCCTCGCGCTCTGAGTCGGTCCGTGGGGGTGGTTCCGTCCGGAACCACCCCCACGGGCGCGCGACGGTGAGTGTCGGTTGGGTGACGTTCCAGTGAAACGGTGTGGCAGACATCAGAAGGGCTCGATAGCCTGCTCCGGCTGTCCATTCCCGACAGACGACGCGACCTTCAGAAGGAGCAGCGCGCATGACCGAGCCGCACACCGTGCCGCCGGAGGGCACCCCGCCGACCGTGCCGCAGCTCGACATCCGGGCCGCCGAACCGCCGGCGGGCGATTCACCACCGCCCACGGGAGGGTTCGCGGACCGGCCACCCGGCTACCCCAACGCGCTGGTCTGGCTGCGCGCCGGGATCCTGCGGGACTGGCGGGGCGTGCTCGGCGCGTTCGTCGCCACCTGGTTCTACCTGCCGGTCGCGCTGCTCCTGGCGTTCTGGGGCGGTCTCTCCTTCGCCGCCGCCGGGCTCTTCGCCGGCGGGTTCGGCACCGACGACCAGGTGCCCCAGGTGCTGCGCGACGCCCCGCTGATCGGCTCGCTGCTGGAGGCGTTCCTGACCCGCTCCGGCGGGGTGCTCGGCGGTGTGTTCGGCTTCGTCGTCGGGTTCCTGATCGGCTTCCTCGCCGTGCTGGTGCTGCCCTGGCTGGGCACCACCGGCGAGCCTTTCGCACTCCTCACCGGCCTGGTCGGCACGGTCGTCGCGGCGGCGCTGATCGGTGTTCTCTACACGCTCTACCGGGTGCTGCTGGAACCGCGCCTGCTGGTGGTCTCCGGTGCCCGCCAGCCCAGCCGCCGTGAAAACGCGCGACTGCGCCCCGTGCTGGACGACTGCGCCCGACGACTCGGCCTGCCCGCCGTGCCACGGCTCCTCATGGAGGACGACCCCGTCCTGAGCAACGCCCGGACGTACGCCCGGCACGTGGTGGTCACCACCGCCGTGCTGACCGAACCGGAGGACGAAATCGCCGCGCTACTCAGTCACGAGTTGGTGCACTGGCGTACCGGGGACGAGATCACCAGCGCCTTCGTCCGTGGTGTCGGCCTGCCGCTGACCCTCGCGCACGCTCTGCCGACCTGGCTGATGCGGACGTTCCCGCACCCGGCCACCAACTTCGTGGTCTTCCTGTTCTTCTGGCCGGTGCTGCTCACCATGCGGTACGTGGTGTTGCCGCTGCACGCCCGCGACGTCCGGGCGGCGGAATACCGGGCCGACCTCGGTGCGGTGCTCACCGGGCACGTCGACGGGATGCGGCGCGTCCTGGAGCGGCGGCTGTCGTTCGAGACCGGCCGCAGCGGTTGGGACGAGGCGGTCTGCGCCACCCACCCGCCGCACGAGCTCCGGCTGGACGCGCTGGACCGGGCGTCGGTGGCCGGTGTGCCCGTCGGGGCGGGCGAGCAGGACCCGATCACCGCCGAACGGTTGTTCGGCCACTCCGGCCCGGTCGGCACCCGCCGCACCTGGCTGTTGGTCGGCGCCCTCATGCTGGCAGCCTGCGTCGGCACCGGCGGGCTCAGCGTGGTGCAGTGGGCGTTCTTCCGCCCCCAGGCAGCGGTCGACGGGTATTTTTCCGCGCTCGCCGACCGGGACAGCGACGCCGCGCTCGGCTTCCTGACCGATCAGAGCAGCGTCACTGATCGCAAGCTGCTCGCCCAACTGTTGCGCGGCAAGGGCTACCAACCACCGACCGACGTCGAGATCAGCTCGCTGGAGCGCGACGGCGACAGCGCCACCGCCACGGTGGCGTACCGGCTGGCCGGGGAGCGGCACACCGCCGGTGTCACCCTGCGCCGCGACGAGCGCGCCACCGCCGGACTGTTTCACGGCTGGCAGTTGGGCGGTGGGCTGATCCCGCTCAACGCCCCCGTCGCCGGCCCCGGGGTACGGCTCAACGGGGTGGCGCTGCCGGTCGCCACCGAGGGTCCTCCGCTGGTGCTGCTGCCCGGCAGCTACACCGCGACCGGCCCGTCCAGCGCGCTCAGCGAGACGCCGACCGAGACCGTGGCGGTCGGTCCGGGGCAGAGTGCGGCCACCCTGCAGTTGGTTCCGGTGCTCAAGCCGGCCGCGATCGAGGCCGTCGAGGCCCGGGTGCGCGCCTGGTTGGACGAGTGCGCCAAGCAGACGGTCGCCGCTCCGCCGGGCTGCCCGTTCCGCTACTACGGCAGCACCGCGCAGAAGGTCACCTGGAAGATCCTGGAGTACCCGCGGCTCGCCGTCGAGCTGACCGACCCGGCCACCGCCCAGGTTGCCACGCCGTACGAGACCCAGGGAAAGGTGCAGGTCAGCGGCACCACCACGTACTTCGGCACCAGCTCACCGTTCACAGAGGAGGACGCGCTCACCGTCGCGGGCGTCGCCACCGCCGACGGGGACAGCGTCACCTTCCGACCTGCCGCCAAGTGACCAGGAGAGACCGTGACCGACAGCGACGCCGCAGCCCGGCTGCCCGTCCGGCTGACCATCAACCCCCGGCAGCGGCAGCCGCCGGCGGTCGACCTGCTGGCCTGGATCCACCGCCGCCCGGAGTACCGGCCGGTGGTCCGCCAGGCCGGTGGCGGCGGGGGACGGCCGGGTTTCAGCGACGCGGTGATCATCGCGGTGCTGGCCCAGGGGCTGCTTCCAGGGCTGTTCAACCTGTTGCAGTCCTGGGTCGACCAGCAGCGCACCGAGGCCAGCATCCGGATCCAGGCCGGGGACACCGAGGTGGAAATCCAGGTGAGTGGGCGCACCGACTCCGCTCGCCTGCTGGCCCAGGCGACCGAGGCGCTGCGGGCCGCCCGGGAGCCCAGGTCGGACGCCGCTGACTGAACCGGCGGCGTCCGAACCGGCGGCGTCCGAACCGGCGGCTCAGCTCGCCTTGGCGAGCGCCTCGAACTCGTCGTCGGTGAGCCGCACGTCGGCCGCGCTCACGTTCTCCTCCAGGTGCGCCACCGACGACGTACCGGGGATCGGCAGCAGCACCGGCGAGCGGCGCAGCAGCCAGGCCAGCGCGAGCTGCGCGGGCGACGCGCCGTGCGCGGTGGAGATCGCGTCGAGTGGGCCGCCCGGGCGGGCCAGCTCACCGGTGGCGATCGGGAACCACGGGATGAACGCGAGGTCGTTGCGCTCGCAGTACTCCAGCACGTCCTCGGCGCTGCGGTTGGCGAGGTTGTACAGGTTCTGCACGGACGCGATCGTGGTGATCGCGCGGGACTCCTCGATCTGCGCGACGCTCACCTCGGACAGCCCGATGTGCTGGATCTTGCCCTCCTGCTGCAACAGCGCCAGCTCGCCCAGCTGGTCGGCGAGCGGCACCTGCGGGTCGATCCGGTGCAGCTGGTACAGCGGGATGCTGTCCAGGCCGAGGTGGCGCAGGCTCAGCTCACACTGCTGGCGCAGGTACTCCGGACGGCCCACCACACGCCAGTCGCCCGGCCCGGACCGGGTGAACCCGCCCTTGGTCGCGATGACCAGGTCGTCGGCGTACGGGTGCAGGGCCTCGCGGATCAGCAACTCCGAGACGAACGGCCCGTACGAGTCGGCGGTGTCGATGAACGTGACGCCCAGCTCGACCGCCCGACGCAGCACCCGGACCGCCTCGGCCGGGTCCTTCGGGTCACCCCAGACACCCGGGCCGGTGATCTGCATCGCCCCGTAGCCGAGCCGGTTGACGGTGACGTCGCCACCGATGCGGTACGTGCCGGACGCCTTCGCGGGCTGCTCACTGATGTTGGTCACCATTGATAGATCATCCCCCGGAACTCCCCAGTCGTATCGTTCGTCGGCCGACTGTGTGTCGGACACGCTCGTCGACCTGCTCACCGCGGTGCCCACCCTGCCGCCGTCGGGGCACTGAAGGTGGGCCGCCGCCGGGAGCACCCCGACAGCGCACGCCACAAGAGGCGGTACGATTCCCGGCGCGCGGTCGCTGATGCCCGTCGCCACAACGTTCCCGGTGCGGTTCCGCCCGGCCCGACGCGCACCGCGTGTCGTTGGACACATGTTCCGCTGCCTGCAATGGGTCGGCCCCGAGTCCGACCTGAAGGAGAGACTAGCCTGATGGGCGTGACACGCCGCGTAAAGATCGTTTGCACTCTGGGTCCCGCCACCTCGTCCCCTGAGCGCATCCGGGGTCTGGTCGAGGCCGGCATGAACGTGGCGAGGCTCAACTTCAGCCACGGCAGCCACGCCGACCACGAGGCGGTCTACCGACTGGTCCGGGAGGCGTCCGAGGCGGCAGGCAAGCCGGTGGCTGTCCTCGCCGACCTGCAGGGCCCCAAGATTCGGCTCGGCAGGTTCGCCGACGGCCCCCACGAGTGGCGTACCGGCGACTCGGTCGTGATCACCGGCGACGACATCATCGGCAGCAAGGATCGGGTCTCCTGCACGTACCGCAAGCTGCCGCAGGAGGTGAAGCCCGGCGACCGGCTGCTGATCGACGACGGCCGGGTCGCCGTCGAGGTCACCGACGTCACCGGCAACGACATCCGCTGCCTGGTCACCGAGGGCGGCCCGGTCTCCAACAACAAGGGCGTCTCGCTGCCCAACGTGGCGGTCAGCGTGCCCGCCATGTCAGACAAGGACGCCGAGGATCTGCGCTTCTCCCTGGGCCTCGGTGTCGACCTGGTGGCACTCTCCTTCGTCCGCTCGGCCGAGGACATCAAGCTCGTCCACGGCATCATGGCCGAGGAGGGCGTGTTCCGGCCGGTGCTGGCCAAGGTCGAGAAGCCGGAGGCCGTGGAGAACCTCGAGGCCATCGTGCTGGCCTTCGACGGCGTCATGGTCGCCCGTGGTGACCTCGGTGTCGAGATGCCGCTGGACGAGGTCCCCCTGGTGCAGAAGCGCGCCGTGCAGCTGTGCCGGGAGAACGCCAAGCCGGTCATCGTGGCCACCCAGATGCTCGACTCCATGATCGAGAATTCCCGCCCCACCCGGGCGGAGGCCTCGGACGTCGCCAACGCGGTGCTCGACGGCGCGGACGCGGTGATGCTCTCCGGCGAGACCAGCGTCGGCAAGTACCCGGTGCTGACCGTCAGCACCATGGCCAAGATCGTGACGACCACCGAGGCCGGCTCGATCGGGGTGCCCCGACTGCAGCACGACCCGCGTACCCATGGTGGCGCGCTCACCGTCGCCGCCTCGTCGATCGCCCGGGCCATCAACGCCAAGGCGCTGGTCGCCTTCTCGCAGACCGGCGACACCGTCCGACGGCTCTCCCGACTGCACTGCGACCTGCCGCTGCTGGCCTTCACCCCGGTCCCCGAGGTGCGCGACCAGCTCGCCCTCTCCTGGGGCGTGGAGACCTTCCTGATGCCGTTCGTGCAGCACACCGACGACATGTTCCGCCAGGTCGACCAGGCGCTGCTCGGCCTCAACCGGGCCAACCCCGGCGACTACGTGGTGATCGTGGCCGGTAGCCCGCCCGGCACCCCCGGCTCGACCAACACCCTGCGCGTCCACCAGCTCGGCTCGCTGGTCGACGCCGCGTCGGCGCGGGCGCTGCAGTGAGCGACGGTCGGGCAGCGGTCGGCCAGGCCGCGGTGGACCAGCTGCTGGAAGTGCTGGACCTCGACCCGACCGGGAAGATGACCTTCCGGGGGATGAGCCCCCCGGTCGGTCCACAACGGGTGTACGGCGGCCAGGTCGCAGGCCAGGCCCTGGTCGCCGCCGGCCGGACGGTCGACCCGGAGCGGTTCGTGCACTCGTTGCACGGTTACTTCGTCCGCCCCGGCGACCCGGTCGAGCCGATCGAGTACCAGGTGGAGAACATCCGCGACGGCCGGTCCTTCTCGGTCCGCCGCGCGGTCGCCCTTCAGCACGACAAGCCGATCTTCTTCATGTCGGCGTCGTTCCAGCGCGCCGAGGAGGGTCTGGACCACCAGGCCACGGCCCCGCTGGACGTTCCCCTGCCGCAGGACGTGCCGACGATGACCGACCGGCTCTCCCGCTACCCGGAGCGGCTGGGCATCTGGGGCCAGATTCCGCGTCCGATCGACGTGCGCTACGTCGGCGAGCCCGGCTGGGTCCGTCCCGGCGACCGGCCCGCCGACCCGCACCAGCGCGTCTGGATGCGCATCGACGGCAAACTGCCGGACGATCCGCTGCTGCACGCCTGCGCGCTCACCTACGCCTCGGATCTCACCCTGCTGGACTCGGTGCTCTCCGCACACGGTGAGGTGTGGGGGCCGGGCGGGTTGGTCGGCGCGAGCCTGGACCACGCGCTCTGGTTCCACCGGCCGTTCCGTGCCGACGAGTGGTTCCTCTACGACTGCTTGAGCCCGTCGGCGTCCGGCGCGCGAGGGCTGGCCACCGGCCGGATGTTCACCACGGACGGCCAGCAGATCGCCAGCGCCGTCCAGGAGGGTCTGCTGCGCCGCGTCGGCGCCTGACGTTGTCGGTCATCCCCGCCGCCCGCGCGCCCACGCCGGACGCGTCGTGGCGGGGATGAGCGGTCAGGCCTGGTAGATGGCCTCGCCGGCGATCTCGATCTGCACCGTCTTGCCGACCAGCACCCCGCCGCTTTCGAGGACGACATTCCAGAGCAGACCATAGTCCTCGCGGTCGATACCGGCTGTCGCGCTGAATCCAAAGATGTTCTGCCCGTACGGATCGCGACGAGCGCCACCGAAATTGACTTCCAGGTCGACAGCCCGGGTGATTCCTTTCACTGTCAACTCACCGGTGAGCACGAATCGTCCGGGTGGGCCCTCGGACTGCGGTGGGGGAATGTGACCCCGGCCTCGTCCACCGAATCGATGGTTGCGCAGACGGGCCCACTGGAAGATCGGGTCCTCGTTTCTCTGCCATTTGATTCCGGTGCTTCGATATTCGAGGGTGGGGTAGCGCTCCACGTCGAGGAAGTCGGCACTCTTCAGATGCGTGTCCCGGTCGACGCTCCCGGTGGCGATGCTCGCCGACCTGATGGTCGCCGTCACCGAGGAGAGCAGCGGGTCCTCCGCCACGGAGATCTGTGCCGTGGCCTCGGCGAACTCGCCGCGCACCGGGCTCACCATCATGTGCCGGGACAGGAAGCCGATCCGCTTGTGCGCCTGATCGAGAAGATAGGTGCCGGCGACCGGGATGGTCATGCCATCCCAGGTGCGTGTGGCGATATCGGTCATCGTGTTGCCTTCCCCCCAAGCACACCCGGGTGTTTATCAATACGTTGCTGCAGGCCGCCTAAACGGCCAGACATTCGTACTCCCTCCCAGCATAAGGACGCTCCAGATCGGCTTTTCCGGCCCCCACCGTAGGGCGGATCATGACGCACTTCGCCGGTACTCGACGGCGGCCGGAACGGGCGCGAATAGCGCGGGTTCCCATCGATGCGTGTCCGATCGGCCGAGGGCTGCCCGCCCGGCCGGCTGACCGGGGGCTAGCCTTGCCGATATGCGCCTCTCCGCCCGGGTCGACTACGCCCTCCGCGCGGCCGCCGAGCTTGCCGCGACGGCCAGCGGTCCTGAGCGCGGCCGGCCGGTCACGGCCGACCAGATCGCCCGTGCCCAGGAGATCCCGCCGAAGTTCCTGGAGAGCATCCTGCTTCAGCTGCGCCGGGGCGGCATCGTGCACGCCCAGCGCGGCCCGGAAGGTGGCTACTGGCTGGCCCGCCCCGCCAAGGAGATCTCCCTCGCGGAGGTGATCCGGGTGATCGACGGGCCGCTCGCCCACGTACGCGGGCAGCGCCCGGAGCAGCTCGGCTACCACGGCCCGGCCCACGCGCTCCAGGAGGTCTGGATCGCGTTGCGGGCGAGCGAGCGGGAGATCCTGGAGCTGGTCAGCGTCGCCGACGTGGCCGCGGGCACGCTTCCCGCGCGTGTCACCGAGTTGGCCGCCGACCCCCGCGCCTGGATCTGAGCGCTGATTCAGCCGCGCCGCCCGGCGCTGTCCCATCCACCGATCGGGGGCTTGACCCCGGCAGCCCCGTGCCGCATTGTCGACCAAGTCGATAGGAGATGCCGAAAAGTCAGGGGGCGCTTGTGCGCAAGCTGCTGGTCCTCGCTCTGGTCGGGCTCGTCGCGCAGTTGATCGACGGCTCGCTCGGCATGGCGTACGGGCTGACCTCGTCCACGCTGCTGCTGGTCGCCGGGGTCGCCCCGGCCGCCGCCTCGGCCTCGGTGCACCTGGCCGAGATCGGCACCACGCTCGCCGCCGGGGTCGCGCACTGGCGGTTCGGCAACGTCGACTGGCGAGTGGTGACCCGCATCGCCCTGCCCGGTGCCATCGGCGCCTTCGCCGGCGCCACCCTGCTCAGCTCGATCTCCACCGAGGCGGCCGCGCCGTGGATGGCCGGCATCCTGTTCACGCTCGGCGCGTACCTGCTGGTCCGCTTCGCCCGACCGCTGCGCACCGATCGGGTCGGCGGGCGGCTCCGCGGTCGCTTCCTTGGCCCCCTGGGTCTGGTCGCCGGCTTCGTCGACGCGACCGGCGGCGGCGGGTGGGGCCCGGTGGCCACCCCGGCGCTGCTGGTATCCGGCCGCATGGAGCCACGCAAGGTGATCGGCTCGGTGGACACCGCCGAGTTCGTGGTGGCCGGCTCGGCCAGTGTCGGCTTCCTGATCGGGCTGGGCACCGAGGGGTTCCTGCTCCCCACGGTCGCCGCGCTGCTGATCGGCGGGCTCATCGCCGCCCCGCTGGCCGCCTGGCTGGTGCGTATCGTGCCCGCCCAACTGCTCGGCGCGGCGGTCGGCGGCACGATCGTGCTGACCAACGCCCGCACCCTGATCCGCTCCGCCGAGTTGGACGGCCCGGTCCGCCCCGCCGTGTACGCCCTGCTGGCCGCCGGCTGGGTGGTCGCCCTGGTGCTGGCCGTGCGAGCTCTGCGCCGCACCCGCCGGGCCCGTGTCACCGCCGCCGAGGCCGCAGCGGCTGGCGCTCCCGTCGACGCGATCCCGGCCGAATTGGCCGCAACGGGTACGCCCAACCCCCACTAGCCCTCAGGGCCTCACCTTTATCGTCCCCGGCCCCCATCACCCCGCTCCCCATCACCCTGCTCCTTGTGCCCCCGAGAGCCTCATCGCACCGCAAGATCGCGCACGAACATGGATGTAGTGGCTTGCGGACGCGCGGATGCCACTACTTCATGGATCGAGCACGATCTTGCCGCGGGGGGCGCGGGGCGTGGGGGGCCGCGGGGCCGCGGGGCTTCAGGGGCTTGGCAGGGTGTTGGCCTTGTCGGTTAGCAGCCGCCACGCCTCGTCGACGTGCGCTTCGGTGGTCTGCGGAGAGCCGACGGCCAGCCGCAGCGTGTACCGGCCGGCGACCCGGGTGTGCGTCAGGTGCACCCGCCCGGTGCCGTTCACCCGGGCCAACAGTTCCGCGTTCGCGTCGTCGTCGGCGCGCAGTCGGAAGCAGACCAGGGAGAACGGGTGCGCCGCCGCCACCTCGAACCGGTCGTCGGCGCGGACCCGCTCGGCGAACCGGTCGGCCAGCGCCACCCCGGAGCGGATGTGCGCCCGCAGCCCCTCGGCGCCGTACCAGCGCAGCACGAACCACAGCTTCAGTGCCCGGAACCGCCGGCCCAGCGGCACCTGCCAGTCCCGGTAGTCGATCACCGCGCCGGACTCGGAGGCCGCGTTGCGCAGGAACTCCGGCAGCACGGTCAGCGCTTCGATCAGCTCGGTGCGGTCGGCCACCCAGAACGCGTCGCAGTCAAAGCCGGTGAGCAGCCACTTGTGCGGGTCGAAGCAGTACGAATCGGCGTACTCCAGGCCGACGTGCGACCACCGCAGCTCGGGGCAGACGGCGGCAGCGCCCGCGTACGCGGCGTCCACGTGCAGCCAGATCCCGTACTCGGCGCAGATGGCCCCGATCTCCGGCAGCGGGTCGATGGCGGTGGTGGAGGTGGTGCCGATGGTCGCCACCACGATGGCGGGAACGTCCCCGGCGGCCAGGTCGGCCTCGATCGCCGCGCGGAGGGCGCTCGGCAGCAGTGCCTGGGTGTCCGGGTCCACCTCGATCGGCCGGACCCCGTCGGTGCCCAGCCCGGCGATCCGCACCGCCTTCTCGATGGAGGAGTGCCCGTGGACGGAGGTGTACGCGCGGTAGCGCCGGTCGATGCCGGTGTCGCGCCAACGGCCTCCACTGGCCCGGTGCAGTGCGGCCAGGGTGGCCACCAGCGTCGCCGAGGAGGCCGAGTCCTGGATGACCCCACCGCCGGTGCCGGTCGAGCGGAACCGCTGCGGCAGGTCCAGCAGTTGGGCCAGCCAGTCCATCATCACCGTTTCCACCTCGGTGCAGGCTGGGCTGGCGGCCCAGAGCATGCCCTGGACGCCGAGGCCGGAGCTGACCAGGTCGCCGAGCACGCTCGGGCCGGAGGTGTTGGCCGGGAAGTAGCCGAAGAAGCTCGGGTGCTGCCATTGGGTCAGCCCCGGTACGACGATCGAGTCCAGGTCGGCGAGGACCGCCTCGACCGGTTCGCCGCCGACGGTGGGCGGTGCGGCCGGGAGAGCGGCGGCCACTGTGCCCGGCGGATCGGCCGGGGCGACCGGTCGTTGCTCCATCGTCGCCCAGTAGTCAGCGATCCAGTCGACGACAGCGTGGCCGGCGCGACGAAACTCGGCGTGGTCCATGTGGGGAGCGTTCACCCAAACGAGTTGATCAGGCATCTGTCGTCGAGGCAAGACCGGGCGTGTTCGCCGGCTCGCCGACATCAAAGCTACGGTCTTCGATGTTGCGCCAGGGAAAACGCTTGCCTTACGATGCGCGGTGAGTCGGATCCGTGAGTTCCAGGGCGTTCACCCCCCGATCAGATCGCCGGCCGCCGCCGTCGCGGCGGGGCGGGTCCACTGTGCTTCCCGGGCCGGGCCGGTGGGCCGCGGCGATCACCACCGGATCCCCGGAGGCAGTCCATGCACCCGTCCAGACATCGACTGATCCTGCTCGC
Organism: Micromonospora sp. NBC_01638; assembly: GCF_045209745.1. Taxonomy (NCBI): domain Bacteria; kingdom Bacillati; phylum Actinomycetota; class Actinomycetes; order Micromonosporales; family Micromonosporaceae; genus Micromonospora; species Micromonospora sp. NBC_01638. The sequence continues at coordinate 377,667 of NZ_CP109273.1, read as the reverse complement.
AGGTACGACGGTGGCCGCCGTCGTGGCCGGCACCCTCGGCACGGTGGTCGCCTCGGCCGCCGCCGTCGGCTGCCGGGTCGACTATCAGATCACGAACCAGTGGCAGGGCGGCTTCGGCGCCAACGTCACCGTCACCAACCTCGGGGACCCGGTCACCGGATGGGCCCTGACCTGGTCGTACGCCGCGGGCCAACAGGTCACCCAGGCGTGGAACGCCGCCGTGACCCAGTCCGGTGCCGGGGTCACCGCCCGCAACGTCGACCACAACGCCACCATCGCCACCAACGGCACCGCCGCGTTCGGCTTCAACGGTTCGTGGACCGGCAGCAACCCGGTGCCGACCGGCTTCGCGCTCAACGGCACCACCTGCACGGGTGCCCCCACGACCGGCGAGCCGACCACCCCGCCGCCCACCACCCCGCCGCCTACGACCCCGCCGCCCACCACGCCTCCGCCCACCACGCCTCCGCCGTCGGCTGGTGCCGTGCAGATGGAGAACCTGGACCGAGGGCTGATCAGCGTCCGCTCCGGCAGCGGCAACCTGGTCTCCTGGCGGTTGCTGGGCACCGAGACCTCCGGGGTGGCGTTCAACCTCTACCGGGGGTCGACCAGGGTGAACGCCAGCCCGATCACCGGTGCCACCAGCTACCTCGACAGCGGCGCGGTGGCCGGCTCGGCGTACACCGTGCGGGCTGTGGTGGGCGGCGCCGAGCAGGCGGCGTCCGCGCCGGCCCTGCAGTTCGCCAACGGCTACCTGGACGTGCCGTTGCAGGTGCCGGCCGGCGGCACCACCCCCAGCGGCGAGAGCTACACCTACAGCGCCAACGACGCCTCCGTCGGGGACCTCAACGGCGACGGCACCTACGAGATCGTGCTCAAGTGGGATCCGTCGAACGCCAAGGACAACTCCCAGTCCGGCTACACCGGCAACGTCTACGTCGACGCGTACACGCTCACCGGCACCCGGTTGTGGCGGGTCGACCTGGGCCGCAACATCCGGGCCGGCGCTCACTACACCCAGTTCCAGGTGTACGACTACGACGGCGACGGCAAGGCCGAGGTGGCCATGAAGACCGCCGACGGCACCCGCTCCGGCACCGGTCAGCTCATCGGCTCGTCGTCGGCGGACTACCGTAACTCCAGCGGCTACGTGCTGTCCGGCCCGGAATACCTGACCATGTTCAACGGTCAGACCGGCGCCATCGCCTCCACCGTCAACTACGACCCCCCGCGCGGCACCGTCTCCTCCTGGGGCGACTCGTACGGCAACCGGGTGGACCGGTTCCTCGCCGGCACCGCGTACCTGGACGGGCAGCGCCCCTCGCTGATCATGGCCCGGGGTTACTACACCCGGGCGGTCATCGCGGCCTGGGACTTCCGCAACGGCACGCTGACCAAGCGCTGGACGTTCGACTCGAACTCCTCCGGCAACGGCGCTGCCGCCGGTCAGGGCAACCACCAGCTCTCCGTCGCCGACGTCGACGGTGACGGCCGACAGGAGATCGTCTACGGCGCCGCCACCATCGACGACAACGGTCGGCTGCTCTACTCGACGGGCAACGGGCACGGCGACGCCCTGCACGTCGGGGACCTCGACCCGGGCCGCGCCGGCCTGGAGGTGTTCAAGGTCGACGAGGATGCCAGCAAGCCCAGCTCCTGGTTCGCCGACGCCCGTACCGGTCAGATCCTGTGGTCCACGCCGGCCTCCGGCGACAACGGCCGGGGCGTCTCCGCGGACATCTGGGCGGGCAGCCCCGGTGCGGAGTCGTGGTCGTCAGCGGTCGCCGGGCTGGCCAACACCAGAGGGCAGAACATCGGCCGTAAGCCGTCGTCGGCCAACTTCCTCGCCTGGTGGGACGGCGACCCGGTGCGGGAACTGCTCGACGGCACGGCGATCGACAAGTACGGCACCGGTGGCGAGACCCGGCTGCTCACCGGCAGCTCGGTGGCGTCCAACAACGGCACCAAGTCCACACCGGCGCTCTCCGGCGACATCCTGGGCGACTGGCGCGAGGAGGTGATCTGGCGAACCACCGACAGTCGGGCGCTGCGCATCTACAGCACGCCCACACCCACCAGCACCCGGATCCATACCCTGATGCACGACCCGCAGTATCGGGTGGCGATCGCGTGGCAGAACACGGCCTACAACCAGCCGCCACACCCGGGGTTCTTCATCGGCGATCAGATGGCCAACCCACCCACCCCGAACATCTACCTACGTTGATCTGACCCCTGGTGGTCCCGAGTGGGGTCGCCCAGGGTGGCAGGCACCGGGCCGCAGCCGCGGAATCCGCTCAGCTCCGGCCCGGTGCGCCACACCGCGGCATTCCCAACCCGTCCCGACCGGGAATGCCGTACCACCACCGGCACCAACACTAGGCACCGTCAGGGTCGGCAGCATGACGCTGACGTGAAGATCGTGTTTCACGCCCCCCGGCGCAGACCGCCCGCCACCTGCTCGGCGATCAGCTCGTAGGACCGCACCCGGTCCTGCACGTCGTACACCAGCGTGGTCAGCATCAGCTCGTCGGCACCGGTGCGCTCCACCAGATCGGTCAGCTGCCGGCGCACCGTCTCCGGCGAGCCCATCGCCTGACCGTCGCGGCGCTGCACCACGAACTCCCGCTCGAACTCGGAGTACGGGTACGCCGCCGCCTCGTCGGGCGTCGACAGCGGCTCCGGCCGACCGGAGCGCAGCTTCAGGAACGACAACGCGCTCGGCCCCGCCAACCACTCGGCCCGCTCATCGGTGTCCGCGCACACCGCGTTGACCGCCACCATCGCGTACGGCTTGTCCAACCACTGCGACGGCCGGAAATTCTGCCGGTAGAGGGCCAACGCCGGCAGGGTGTTCGCCGAGCTGAAGTGGTGCGCGAAGGAGAACGGCAGGCCGAGCAGACCGGCGAGCTGGGCGCTGAAACCGCTGGAGCCCAGCAGCCACACGGCCGGCTGCTCACCGCGACCCGGCGTGGCGATGATCTGCCCCGGCCGCTCCCCGCTGAAGTAGTTCATCAGGTCTTCCAGCTCGCGCGGGAAGCCCTCCGCCGACAGGCCCTCCATGGTGCGCCGCAACGCCAGCGCGGTCACCTGGTCGGTGCCCGGCGCCCTCCCGATGCCCAGGTCGATCCGACCGGGGTGCAGCGCCTCCAGGGTGCCGAACTGCTCAGCCACCACCAGCGGCGCGTGGTTGGGCAGCATCACCCCGCCCGACCCGAGGCGGATCGTCGACGTGTTCGCGGCCAGGTGCGCCAGCAGCACCGCGGGGGCGGAGCTGGCGATCGCCGGCATGTTGTGGTGCTCGGCCACCCAGAACCGGTGGTAGCCCAGCTCCTCGGTGCGGCGGGCCAGCTCAGTGGTGGCCTCCAGCGCCGCGCCAGCGGTGGTGCCCTTGGCGACCGGGGCAAGATCAAGAACAGACAGCGGTACGGTGATCACACGGTCAGCCAACCCGCCGCAGACCGGTTTTGTTCCGCTTGGCCGGGATCTGTCGGCTGCTTCACCCGCCCCTGCCGCCGCTCAACCCATCCCGCGAGCCTGCTCGAAGATCAGACTGGTCTGGGTGTGTTGCACCACCGGATCAACCGCCAGATGATCCAGCACGAAGTCACGCAACGCGTCACCGGATGCCGCCCGCACGTGCAGCACGTAATCCTCCGCACCGGCCACGTGGAACACCGACACCACCCCCGGCAGCCGCACCGACCGGGCCCGGAACGCGTCCACCGCCGCCCGCTCGTGCGCGGTCAACCGCACCGACACCAACGCCTGCAACGGCAGACCGAGCGCGGCCGGATCCACCTCCGCGTGAAAACCACGGATCGCACCACGCTCGCGTAGCGTCCGCGTCCGGGTCAGGCACGTCGACGGCGCCACCCCCACCCGCTCGGCGAGGGCATTGTTCGGCAGACGACCATCCGCGGCCAGCTCGGTCAGGATCGCGCGGTCCACCTCGTCCAGCGTCGGATACGGCCGTACATCATGCGGCTCAGGAGGCATCCCGCCATCCTCACCCGAATCCACCACCAAAACCAAGCCACTTAACAGAATAATCTGCCGAGCCATTGCTCATCTGCCGGTAGATGTTCGACGCTACCGGCATGACAACGATGGACACCCGGGCCGTACACGCCGGCCGCGACGACCTACGCACCCTCGGCGTGCACGTCCCACCCATCGACCTGTCCACCACCAACCCACTGCCCTCAGTCGACGACGGCGGGGCCGCGTACGAGCAACTCGCCACCGGCGGCACACCCCCCACCGTGGGCAGCGCCGTCTACCAACGGCTCTGGAACCCGACCGTCGCCCGCTTCGAAACCGCCCTCGCCGAGCTCGAAGGCACCGCGCAGGCCGTCGCCTTCGCCAGCGGAATGGCCGCACTCACCGCCACCCTCCTCGCCGCCGCCCGCGACGACCGTCGGCACGTCGTCGCCGTCCGACCCCTGTACGGCGGAACCGACCACGTCCTCGCCACCGGCCTGCTCGGCACCACCGTCACCTGGGCGCGCCCCGACGAGGTCGCCGCCGCCATCCGCCCCGACACCGCCCTGATCATCGTCGAGACACCCGCCAACCCCACCCTCGACCTGGTCGACATCGCCGCTCTCGCTGCCGCAGCCGGCGACATCCCGCTGCTGGTCGACAACACCGTCGCCACCCCCGTGCTGCAACAACCCGCCCGACACGGCGCCACCCTCGTCCTGCACAGCGCCACCAAGAGCATCGGCGGGCACGGCGATGTCCTCGCCGGCGTCGTCGCCTGCGACACCGACTGGGCCGTGCGACTGCGTCAGGTCCGGGCGGTCACCGGCGCGATCCTGCACCCACTCGGCGGCTACCTGCTGCACCGCGGCCTGCAAACCCTGCCGCTGCGGGTCCGCGCCCAGCAGGCCACCGCCGAGAAACTCGCCGGCTGGCTCGCCGACCACCCCGCCGTACACCGGGTGCACCACCCCTCGGTGCACGACCCGGCGGCGCTGGTCGGCCGCCAGATGGCCGGACCCGGCAGCCTGCTCGCCTTCGAGGTACGCGGCGGCGCACCCGCCGCGGCCGCCGTCGCCGACGCCTGCCAACTCATCACCCACGCGGTCTCCCTCGGCGGCGTCGACACCCTGATCCAGCACCCCGCCTCGCTCACCCACCGACCCGTCGAGGGCGAGGCGAAACCCGCCGCCGCGCTCCTGCGCCTCTCAGTCGGCCTGGAGGACCCCGAAGACCTGCGCGTCGACCTCGCCCACGCGCTCGACACACTCGCCTGACCGGACGCCCGGTCAGCGCAGGTCGCGATTGCCCAGCACCCGGCTGGGCGAGCCCTGCCGGGCTACCCGCAACATCGCCCGGCCGACCCCGTCGGTCGCGGTGACCTGATCCGGCAGCAACCGGCGCAACACCGGAAAGAGCGGACGAGTGATCGCGTACCCGATCCGATATCCACGGGTCCGTGACACCGCCCGTGCGTCGGCTGAATGAACCCGGGCCGCGCCGCATAGCCGTTGGGCAGCAGGTCGATGATCGCGTTCTCGGTGCGACCCTTGACCCGCGCCCACATCACCCGTCGACCTCGTCACCGGGCCGCCCTGCCGCGTGTCAGCCAGGCTGCCACGGCCGGCGTGACCACCAATGGCCGGGGAATGCGGCGGTCAGGACTTCGGGCCGACGTGCCGGTCCAGCGCGGCGACAGCTTGTCGCCGCGCCACCGACAACGACCAGGGCAGGTTCATCCGCCAAGGGATGTCGAGCAGATCCAGCGCCCACTGGCATAGCGCCATGATGTCGGTCGACCTGTTCGAGAACATGTAGCGCGGATAGACGTACGCCTTGCCGCGCACGGTCACCCGGTTGGCGCACCGGCAACCGTCCGAGTGGAACAGGCCGCGCAGAAAGTGGCCCGGATGAGCCGTCAGAATCTCCCGTTGCCAGTCGGCCAGGACGATCGGCCGTTCGTGTTTCTTGCCGGGTCCGTGCTGGGGCAGCAGACACGGCCAGTGGGTGCCGTAGCTCTGCACGCCGACGCACCCCTGTTTCTGGACCCGCTGCACCTTCGTCGCGAGCACGGCCCGCATGGCCACGTCACACGCCTCGATCAGCCCTGGCCAGGCGTTGGAGCAGTAGATGCGCAAGACCGGAATGCGCGCCGTCGTCACCAGGTGGCCATCACCGAGGTACAGACCGAGCAGATAGGCGTAGGCGCCGGGATCTGTCGGACTGTCGACAGCGTCGCGGCAGCGGAAGCACCGGAACTGCGTGCCCCGGAGCTTCGCTTCCGGCCGGTCGTTGCACCAGTGCCAGACCGTCCGATAGGGCAGACCGACAGCACGAGCAGTGTCGGCGACGGTGCTGCCCGCGAGAAAGACCTGTCGTGCGCGGGCTCGGATTTCAGGTGGATGCACGAGACCATCCTCGAACACCCGTACGACATGTTGTTGTGCCCTCGGTGGGATTCGAACCCACACTGTATGGAGTTTGAGACCATTGCCTGCTGCCAGTTGGGCTACGAGGGCGCTTCCCTGATTCAGCCCTGACAGGATACCCACTACGCTGAGGGCGGCGACACCCGGCTGGGCGGGTGTCGAGTTCGAACTGGTGGGGGTAGGGCTGGTGGCTGAGATGCCGACGGATACCGAGCGCAGGCGCGTACTGATCGCCGAGGACGAGGCGCTGATCCGGCTGGACCTCGCCGAGATGCTGGTCGAAGAGGGCTACGAGGTGGTGGGGGAGGCCGGTGACGGTGAGACCGCCGTCCGCCTCGCCGAGGAGTTGAAGCCCGACCTGGTCATCCTCGACATCAAGATGCCGATCATGGATGGGCTGGCCGCCGCCGAGCGCATCGCCGGTGCCCGGATCGCCCCGGTGATCATCCTGACCGCGTTCAGCCAGCGTGACCTGGTGGAGCGGGCCCGGGCGGCGGGCGCAATGGCGTACCTGGTGAAGCCTTTCCAGAAGAGCGACCTGGTCCCGGCGGTGGAGATCGCGCTGTCGCGCTACTCCGAGGTCGCGGCACTGGAGGCCGAGGTCGCGAGCCTGACCGACCGTCTGGAGATCCGCAAGGCGGTGGAGCGGGCCAAGGGCGCGCTGATGACCACGTACGGGATGACCGAGCCGCAGGCGTTCAAATGGATCCAGCGCACGGCGATGGACCACCGGATGACCATGAAAGAGGTCGCGGAGCGGATCCTCGCGGAGACCGTTGGCGGGGAGGAGACCCTGCCGGCCCCCTGACCGGCATCGAAACGTGTCGCGACGGATGGGGGCGGTGCTCGGCGTTCTCGCCGTGCTGGTGGCCGCCTGCGGGTCCTCCTCGGCCTGTCCCGACTGTGCGAAGCCGCGACCGGTCCGGCCGGCCTGGCAGTCGGTGGTCCTGCCGGCCACGCCGGGTGCGCCGGGTCGACCGGTGCTGCGCGACGCCACCGCCTGTGCCGGCCGGTGGTACGTGGTCGGCGGCGTGGTCGATCAGGCCGGGGAGACCCGCCCGGCCGCCTGGAGCAGCCCGGACGCCATTTCCTGGGTGCCGCTGCCGACGGCGCCGGTGACGTTCTACGGCCGGCAGCACATGCTCTCCGCGGCGGCCTGCCGGGACGGGCGGCTGGCGGCGGTCGGGGCGAAGAGCGGGGGCGCGCACGGCAATCCCCGCATCGGCACCTGGCGGCAGGCGCCGGACGGCACGCTGCACGAGGTGGACGCGCCCTTCGAGCGGTACGCCGGGCCGCGCGCGGTCAACGTGGCCCGGCTGGCGGCGGGGCCGCAGGGCTGGTTGATCGCCGGTAGTCGGATCGACGGGGCGGCGGTCTGGATCTCCCCGGACGCGGCCGGGTTCGTGCTGGTGGAGGGCGCACCGGAGTTGGCCGGTGACGAGCGGGGGCGAACGGCGGCGTACGACGCGGTCGCCGTGCCGTCGGGCTGGTTGGTGGTGGGTGCGCTGCTGCCGCCCGGGGGTACCGCGCTGGCGCCGCTGGCCTGGTCCTCGGCGGACGGGCGGAGTTGGCGGCGGGCCGCCCTGCCGGTGGTGGACGGGCGGGGGCAGGCGCAACGGGTGGCGGTGCTTGGCGATGTGCCGGTGGCGGTGGGGCCGGTGCGGGCCGGATTCGGCAGTTGGCGGCTGACCACGCAGGGCTGGCGGCCGGCGGGCGGTTTCGGGGCGGCCGGACCGGGTGTGGCGTCGGCGGCCGGGCTGCTGGCCGTCGGGCCGGGGTTGGTGGCGGTGACGAGGGACGGGGACCGTCACGGATTGTGGCTCTCGGTCGATGTGGGCGAGTCGTGGCGGGCGATGGCCATGCCGCAGCCGGTACCCGATAGCGGGGACACCGCGGTCGCGGTGACCTCGACGGGAGATCGACTGCTGCTGGTGGCGGACGACGGGAAAACGTCGCGTGCCTGGTGGGCGGGGGTATCAGACGTCGATCGGTAGTTGGCGGAAGGCCGTTGACCATTGTCGACGAGGCAAAGGTGAAGATTCTTCATAGCTGAAGGTTCTTACAGCGATCGTTTCCAATCAGCCACGGCGTGTAACGGTTCGGTCAACCCGCTTGATTGGGGCTTACGTCACAGCTTCACGGTGGGATAACGTCCGGCCCCAGACCGGCGACGACGGTCTGGTTCGTCCGCCCCCGCAAGGGCCAATAACCAGCGGGTGGTTCGGACCATGGGACGAGGAGGGTTCGGGCCTTGAGGCAGAAGCTCGCGCGTGTGATCGGTGGGGTCGCCATGGTGGCGCTCGTCGCCGGCGGAACCGCATGCTCCAGTGGCGAAGAGAACGCGGCTGGCGGTGACGCCTGCGGCAGCAAGATCGCATTCTTCGGCGCGCTGACCGGCAGCTCCGCCGCGCTCGGCATCAACGAAAACAACGGTGTCAAGCTGGCCGTCGACAAGTACAACAAGGAGAACGCCGACTGCAAGGTCGAGCTGGTTCCCCTGGACTCGCAGGGCAGCCCGGACCAGGCGCCGGGTCTGGCGCAGAAGGCCATCGACGACGCCAAGATCCTGGGCATCGTGGGCCCGGCCTACTCGGGTGAGACGGAGGCTGCCGGTCCGCTGTTCAACGAGGCCGGTCTGGTCGCCGTCACCGCCTCCGCCACCCGCCCGAGCCTGTCGCAGCAGGGTTGGAAGACCTTCTTCCGCGTGGTCGGCAACGACTTCAGCCAGGGTCCGGCGGCCGGTAACTACATCAAGAACGTGATGAAGGCCGACCGGGTCTACGTCATCGACGACCAGTCCGCCTACGGCGCCGGCCTGGCCGACGAGGTCAAGAAGGTGCTCGGCTCGGCGGTCGTCGGCTCGGACAAGGTCCAGGGTGAGGGCAAGCAGACCGACTTCTCCGGGGCGGTCACCAAGGCCAAGGCCGCGAACGTCAAGGCGATCTTCTACGGCGGCTACTACCAGGAGGCTGGCCTGATCCGTAAGCAGCTCACCGCTGCCGGGGTCACCGCTCCGATGATCGCGGGCGACGGCGTCAACGACGGCGCCTACATCACCTCCGCCGGTGCGGCGGCGGCCGAGGGCACCATCCTCACCTGCCCGTGCCAGCCCGCCACCGAGGCGCGTGGCACCTTCGGCCAGGACTACAAGGCGCTCAACGGCACCGACCCGGGCACCTACAGCGACACCGCCTACGATGCCGCGAACATCCTGCTCGCCGGCATCAAGGCGGGCAAGACCACCCGTGAGGGCCTGCTGGAGTTCGTGAAGGGCTACAGCGGCGAGGGCGTCGCGGCGAACTACAAGTTCGTCGAGGGTGGCGAGCTCGACCCGGCGCAGGTGAAGGTCTGGGCCTTCAAGGTCGTCGGCGGTAAGGTCGTCCCGGACCAGGAGATCCCGAAGTCCTGACGCCGGTCGCTGCTACAGCGATTGCGTGGTGATCGCGGGTGCGGCCGGGAGCTCGCTCCCGGCCGCACCCCATTTTTCTCTCCAGACCCTGATGGAGCGTCCCTTCATTGAACTTCGACGACCTCTTCTCCAACTTTGGGACATACACGACGACCGGCCTGACGCAGGGTGCGATCTACGCCCTGGTCGCGCTCGGCTACACGCTGGTCTACGGCGTACTGAGACTCATCAACTTCGCCCACTCCGAGGTCTTCATCGCCGGCGCATTCGCGGCGATCTGGACCTGGAACGGGTTCGGGCTGGACCAGAACTCGCAGGTCAGCGGGATCGGGTCGATCATGTTCTACCTTCTGGTGGCGATGATCGTCGCGGCGATCGCCTCGGCGGGCACCGCGACGGTGATCGAGCGGGTGGCGTACCGGCCGCTGCGTAAGCGCAACGCGCCGCCGCTGGCCTTCCTGATCACCGCGATCGGCGCGTCCATCGCCATCTCGGAGGCGTTCGGCATCTGGACCCGCCGTCGTCCCGAGGGCGCTCCGATCCTGGTCAGCCCGGATCCGCTGTTCCACGTCTTCGGCGTGCCGATCGACGCGGTGCAGTTGCTCACCCTCGGCGCCGCGCTGGCGATGATGATCGCGCTGGACCTGTTCATCAACCGCAGCCGGGTCGGTCGCGGCATCCGGGCGGTGGCCCAGGACGCCAACACCGCCGCGCTGATGGGCGTGAACAAGGACCGGATCATCATGATCGTCTTCGTCGCCGGCGGCAGCATGGCCGGCGTCGCCGGCCTGCTCTACGACGTACGGATCCAGACCCTCACCTACAGCGTCGGCTTCCTGCTCGGTCTCAAGGCGTTCACCGCTGCGGTGCTCGGCGGCATCGGCAACCTGCGTGGGGCGCTCATCGGCGGCCTGCTGCTGGGCCTGATCGAGAACTACGCCTCCGGCCTGTTCGGTAGCCAGTGGAAGGACTTCGCCGCCTTCGCGGTGCTGGTGGTGCTGCTGATGTTCCGGCCGACCGGTCTGCTGGGTGAGTCGCTGGGGAGGGCACGGGCATGACGACTGTCTTGGAGAAGGTGCGCTCCGGCCGCGAGGCGGCCGGACAACGGTGGCGCGGAGCGCCGCGCTGGGTGCGCTGGGCGCTGCTGGCCGCGGTGATCGCGTTCTTCTACGCGCTGCCGAACAGAGAGTTCTACCAGTACCTCGGGCCGATCCCGACCCCCGGTGCGAACTTCACCCAGGTGATGTTCACCGTCTCGATCTACGTGCTGTTGGCCGTCGGTCTGAACATCGTGGTCGGTTTCGCCGGCCTGCTCGACCTGGGCTACTTCGGCTTCTTCGCCGTCGGCGCGTACACCGTGGCGGTGCTGACCTCGCCGAGCAGCGACATCAAGACGCTGTGGCCGTGGCTGCTGGCGGTGCCGGTGGCGATCGCCCTGACGATGGTTTCCGGCGTGATGCTCGGTACGCCGACCCTGCGGCTGCGGGGCGACTACCTGGCGCTGGTGACGCTCGGCTTCGCCGAGATGATCCGGATCAGTGCGGTCAGCTCGGAGTTCCTCAAGGGCCAGCGGGGCTTCAACCAGATCCCGCACCCGCCGGGCCAGTACGCCGACGGCAAGCCGGTCTTCGGCGTGCTCGACGCCCGGCCGTACTACTGGCTGGTGCTGACGGTGATCATCCTGGTGGTGATCGGAGTGCGGAACCTGACCCACAGCCGGGTCGGGCGGGCCTGGATCTCCATCCGCGAGGACGAGGACGCCGCGCAGCTGATGGGCGTGCCGACGTTCAAGTTCAAGCTCTGGGCGTTCGCCTCGGGTGCCGCGATCGCCGGCCTGGCTGGCGCGCTCTTCGCCGGCAAGCAGAACTTCGTCAACTCGCAGAACTTCGAGCTGCTGAACTCGATCATCATCCTGGCGGCGGTCATCTTCGGTGGCTCCGGCAACATCGTCGGCGCTATCGTCGGCGGCGGTCTGGTGGCGTACATGATCGAGCGGTTCCGCGGCATCGAGCTGCTCGGCGTCGAGCTGTACGAGTACCGGTTCCTGTTCTTCGGCCTGGTGCTGGTGGTCATGATGATCTTCCGGCCGGAGGGTCTGATCCCCAACCGACGACGTGCGGCGGAGTTCAAGGATCGTCGCAAGGAGGTGATCGTCGGTGAGTGACACCGAGCAGACGCCGACCGTTCCGGCGCAGGCCGGCGCGCCGGCAGTGGAGACGGTGCCCACCCGGGAGCCGCTGCTGGAGGTCGACAAGGTCACGCTGCGCTTCGGCGGCGTGGTCGCCCTGAACGAGGTGGACTTCACCCTCTACAAGGGGGAGATCCTCGGTCTTATCGGCCCGAACGGCGCCGGCAAGACCACGTGCTTCAACGCCATGACCGGCATCTACCTGCCCACCAATGGGGAGATCCGGTTCCGCGGCCAGAAGATCAGCGGCAAGAAGCGGCACCACATCACCAAGATGGGCATGGCGCGGACGTTCCAGAACATCCGCCTCTTCCCGGAGATGACCGCACTGGAGAACGTCCTGGTCGGCGCCGACGCGCACCACAAGACCAGCGTCGTCTCCGCGCTGTTCCGCCTGCCGCGGTACTGGAAGGAGGAGCGCGAGGGCCGGGAGAAGGCCGAGCGCCTGCTGGAGTTCGTCGGCATCCGCAAGCGGATGCACGAGTTCGCCCGCAACCTCTCCTACGGCGAGCAGCGGCGCCTCGAGATCGCCCGCGCGCTGGCCACCGACCCGGCGCTGCTCTGCCTGGACGAGCCGGCTGCCGGCTTCAACCCTGCGGAGAAGGAGGAACTGCTCCAGCTCATCCGGCAGATCCGGGACACCGGCGTGACCGTGCTGCTCATCGAGCACGACATGCGCCTGGTCATGGGAGTCACCGACCGGATCGTGGTGCTGGAGTTCGGAAAGAAGATCGCCGAAGGGCTGCCCGCCGAGGTGCGGGACAACCCGAGGGTGATCGCGGCGTACCTGGGGGTGCCGGACGATGTTGCTTGAGATCGACGATGTGAGCCTGCTCTACGGGCGGATCCAGGCGTTGCACGGCATCAGCCTGACCGTGGCCGAGGGGGAGATCGTCGCGCTGATCGGCGCCAACGGCGCCGGAAAGTCGACCACCATGCGGGCGGTCTCCGGGATCCGGCCGATCGCCACCGGCAGCATCCGCTTTGAGGGCGAGGACATCTCCAAGCTCCGGGCGGACCTGCGGGTTCGGCGGGGGTTGTGCCAGGCCCCGGAGGGTCGCGGCATCTTCCCCGGCATGAGCGTGCTGGAGAACCTCGACATGGGCGCCTACACCCGGCGCGACAAGGCCGGCATCGCCCAGGACCTCAACCGGGTGCTGGAACTCTTCCCCCGGCTGGCCGAGCGGCGCAAGCAGCACGGCGGCACCCTCTCCGGCGGTGAGCAGCAGATGCTCGCCGTCGGCCGGGCGCTGATGAGCAGACCCAAGCTCTTGCTGCTCGACGAGCCGTCGATGGGTCTGGCTCCGATGCTGATCCAGCAGATCTTCACTATCATCACGGAAATCAACGAGCAGGGCACCACCATCCTGCTGGTGGAGCAGAACGCGCAGCAGGCGCTGGCTCGGGCGCACCGCGCGTACGTGCTGGAGACCGGCCGGATCGTGAAGTCCGGCACCGGCGCCGAACTGCTGCACGACCCGTCGGTCAAAGAGGCGTACCTCGGCGTAGCCTGACCGACCGTCACCCCTATCGCAAGGAGCAGGACATGTTCAACATCAGTGGTGGCCGGCGGGCGGTCGTCGGGGTCACCGGCGCCGCGCTGCTGGCCGTGTCGGTCGCCGGGTGCGGCGCGAAGGAAGCCACCGAGCAGCCCGGCGCAGGCCCGTCCGTGACCGCTGCTGCGGACTCGGCGCTGGCCGCGAAGGTGCCCGACGCGATCAAGGCGGACGGCAAGATCGTGGTCGGCAGCGACACGTCCTACGCCCCGGCCGAGTTCCTCGACACCGACGGCAAGACGGCCATCGGGTTCGACATCGAGCTGTTCACCGCGGTCGCCACGAAGCTGGGGCTGAAGGCGGAGTTCGTCTCCGCGGACTTCGGCGCCATCATCACCGGCGTGTCCTCGGGCAAGTACGAGGTCGGCGTCTCGTCGTTCACCGTCAACGGTGACCGCAAGGCCCAGGCCAACATGGTCAGCTACTACCAGGTCGGCACCCAGTGGGTGACCAAGAAGGGCAACCCGGCCGGCGTCTCGATCGACAACGCCTGCGGCAAGAAGATCGCCGTGCAGAAGGACACCGTCCAGGTCGAGGACATCGAGAAGCGGTCGAAGACCTGCACCGACGCCGGCAAGCCGGCAATCACCGTCGAGCAGTTCCCGGGCCAGGACGCGGCGACCGCCGCCGTGGCCTCCGGCAAGGACGACGCGATGCTCGCCGACTACCCGGTCGGGGTGTACGCGGTGACCAAGTCCGAGGGCGCGCTGGACCTGCTCGACAAGATGTACGAGGCGGCACCGTACGGCTACGTGGTCGCCAAGGACCAGACCGCGTTCGCCGAGGCCGTCCGGGACGCCACGAAGGCGCTGATCGCGGACGGCACGTACCAGACCATCCTGGACAAGTGGAAGGTCGGGGACGGCGCGATCACGGACCCCGCGATCAACCCGTAACGCGCCATGACAACCGAGGAAACGACGACCGTACGGGCACGGCCTGAACCGATCAAGGCCGTGCCCGTGCGGCACCCCGGCCGCTGGGCCGCCATCGCAGTGCTGGCGGTCCTGGCGGCGATGTTCGTGCATCTGCTGGTCACGAACGACAATTTCAATTGGTCGTTCATGGTCGACAACATGTTCCGGCCGCCGATCATCGAGGGAGTGCTGCGCGGCGCCGTGCTGATGACCATCTGCGCGATGCTGCTGGGGGTGTCCCTGGGCATCGTGGTGGCGATCATGCGGCTCTCGACCAACCCGATCCTGCGGGTGGTCGCCTGGCTCTACACCTGGGTCTTCCGGGCGGTGCCCCGGCTGGTGCTGCTGGCCGTCTTCGGCAACCTCGGCATCCTGTGGAGCCGGATCGAGTTCGGCGTGCCCTTCGACACCCAGATCGGCCAACTCTTCGGGATCGACAACCTGCAGCTGCGGGCCTTCGGGTTCACCTCCCGCGACGTGCTGACCGGCTTCGTGGCCGGCCTGCTCGGGCTGGCGCTCTCCGAAGCGGGCTACATGGCGGAGATCGTGCGGGCGGGCATCCAGTCGGTGGACGAGGGGCAGAGTGAGGCGGCCTCGGCGCTCGGCATGAGCCGGGGCCAGATCCTGCGCCGGATCGTGCTTCCCCAGGCGATGCGCGTGATCATCCCGCCGACCGGCAACGAAACCATCGCGATGCTGAAGGACACCTCGCTGCTGATGGCCGTGCCGTACAGCATGGAGCTGTTCTTCCAGCTCGACGCGGTGGGAAAGCGGACATTCCAGATCTTTCCGATGTACGTCGCGGCCGTGCTCTGGTACCTCTTCCTGGCCAGCATCCTGCTGCTCGGGCAGTACTTCCTGGAGCGGCACTTCGCCAAGGGATACGGGCGGACCGAGCGGGCGCGGATCCGGCTCCGTACGCTCGGCGCGGAATACGGCGGCGGCGGAGGAGGTACACATTGACCGGGCAGCTCATTCCCGCCCAGACAGGCACGCCCGCGGTGGAGTCCGGCCTGATGGTCCGGGCCGAGCAGGTACACAAGTCGTTCGGGCCTCTCGAGGTGCTCAAGGGCATCGACCTGGAGGTGCGCGCCGGCGAGGTGTGCTGCCTGCTCGGGCCCTCCGGCTCCGGCAAGTCGACGTTCCTGCGCTGCGTCAACCACCTGGAAAAGATCGACGCCGGACGGATCTGGGTGGACGGCGACCTGATCGGCTACCGGGAGCGCGGCGGCAAGCTGCACGAGCTGCGGGAGAAGGAGGTGGCCGCGCAGCGCCGGGCGATTGGCATGGTGTTCCAGCGGTTCAACCTCTTCCCGCACATGACGGTGATGCAGAACATCGTCGAGGCGCCGGTGTTGCTGCGCCGGGCGAAGAAGGCCGAAGCCCGGGACCGGGCCGCGCAGTTGCTGGAGCGGGTGGGGCTGGGCGACAAGCTCGGGGCGTACCCGGGTCAGCTCTCCGGCGGGCAGCAGCAGCGGGTGGCGATCGCCCGGGCCCTCGCGATGCGGCCGAAGCTGATGCTCTTCGACGAGCCGACCAGCGCCCTGGACCCGGAGTTGGTGGGCGAGGTCCTGGACGTGATGAAGGGCCTGGCCCGCGACGGGATGACCATGATCGTGGTGACCCACGAGATCGGCTTCGCCCGGGAGGTCGGCGACTCGTTGGTCTTCATGGACGACGGCGTGGTGGTGGAGTCCGGCGACCCGCGCGAGGTGATCGCCAACCCCCGGCACGACCGGACGAAGGCGTTCCTGGCCAAGGTGCTCTGAGCCGTACCCGGCGCGGTCGTCCGACGGCCGCGCCGGGTGCCGTGCCGGTGTCCCGGTCTGTCGTAGCGGCGGACTAGAGTCGCTGCCGTGACAGCTACGACGCCGCGCCTGCTCCTCGTCGACGGACATTCCCTGGCATACCGGGCTTTCTTCGCCCTGCCGGTGGAAAACTTCTCCACCACGACAGGTCAGCCGACCAACGCGGTGTACGGCTTCACCTCGATGCTGATCAACGTGCTGCGCGACGAGCAGCCCACCCACATCGTGGTGGCCTTCGACGTCTCCCGCCGTTCCTTCCGCACCGACAGGTACGCGGAGTACAAGGCCGGCCGCAGCGAGACCCCGACCGACTTCAAGGGTCAGGTCAGCCTGGTCAAGGAGGTCCTGGCCGCGCTGCAGATCCCGGTGGTGGAGAAGGAGGGCTTCGAGGCCGACGACGTCATCGCCACGCTCGCCTGCCAGGCCCGCGACCAGGGCATGTCGGTGCTGATCAGCAGCGGTGACCGGGACGCGTTCCAGCTGGTCGGCGACCAGGTCACCGTCCTCTACCCGCGCAAGGGTGTCTCCGACCTGGCCCGGATGGACCCGGCGGCGATCGAGGCGAAGTACGGCGTCGGGCCGCAGCAGTACCGGGACCTGGCCGCGCTGGTCGGCGAGACCAGCGACAACCTGCCCGGCATCCCGGGCGTCGGCCCGAAGACCGCCGCCAAGTGGATCACCACCTACGGCGGCGTGGAGGGCGTGATCGCCCGCGCCGACGAGATCAAGGGCAAGGCCGGCGACAGCCTGCGCGAGCGGCTCGCCGACGTGATCCGCAACTACGAGATCAACCGCCTCATCACCGACCTCGACCTGCCGCTTCGCCCGGAGGACACCCGCTGGACCGGTTGGGACCGGGAAGCGGTGCACCAGGTCTTTGACACCCTCGAGTTCCGCATCCTGCGCGACCGTCTCTACCAGTACCTGGAAGCGGTCGAGCCGGAGGCCGAGTCCGGGTTCGACCTCACCGGCGAAGTGCTGACCGAGCCCGGCGCGCTGGCCGGCTGGCTGACCACGCATGCACCGACCGGCACTCCGGTCGGGTTGGCGGTCAAGCTCGACACCGGCCCCAACCGCCGGCACAGCGCCTCGATCACCGGTCTGGCGCTGGCCACCGCCGGGGGTGCGGCGGCCTGGGTTGACCCGGCCGGGCTCGACCCGACCGACGAGGGCGCCCTGGCCGGCTGGCTGGCCGACGTGCAGCGACCCAAGGTGCTGCACGACAGCAAACCGGCCGTGCTGGCCTGCGCCGCGCACGGCTGGCAACTCGCCGGCATCGTCCGGGACACCCAGATCGCCGCGTACCTGGCCCGCCCCGATCAGCGGTCCTACGACCTGACCGACCTGGCGCTGCGCTATCTGCACCGGGAGCTGCGGGTGGACGTTCCGGAGTCCGGCCAGCTCACCCTCGACGGGCTGGGCGACGAAGGGGTGGTCGAGCAGAACCTGATGCTCCAGGCCCGGGCCACTCTCGACCTGGCTGACGCGATCGACGCTGAGCTGTCCCGTGACGGCGAGCAGTCCGCCCGGCTGATGGCCGGGGTGGAGCTGCCGCTGATGCGGGTGCTCGCCGGCATGGAGAGCACCGGCATCGCCGCCGACACGGATTATCTGTCCGAGTTGGAGGCGCACTTCGCCGCCGAGGTGAAGGCCGCCGCGCAAGGTGCGTACGAGGCGGTGGGCCGGGAGTTCAACCTCGGCTCGCCCAAGCAGTTGCAGGAGATCCTCTTCACCGAGTTGAGCCTGCCGAAGACCAAGAAGATCAAGACGGGTTACACCACCGACGCCGACGCGCTGCAGTGGCTCTACGCGCAGCAGCCGCACCCGGTGTTGGCCCACCTGCTGCGCCACCGGGACGTGGCCAAGCTCAAGTCAACCGTCGATGGTCTGCTCAAGTCGGTCTCCGACGACGGTCGGATCCACACCACCTTCAACCAGACGGTGGCGGCCACCGGTCGGCTCTCCTCCACCGAGCCCAACCTGCAGAACATCCCGATCCGCACCGAGGAGGGCCGGCGGATCCGTCGGGCCTTCGTGGTGGGGGAGGGTTACGAGTGCCTCCTCACCGCCGACTACAGCCAGATCGAGATGCGCATCATGGCGCACCTCTCGTCGGACGACGCGCTGATCGAGGCGTTCAACTCCGGCGCCGACTTCCACGCCGCCACCGCCTCGTCGGTCTTCGGGGTGCCGCTCGACGCGGTCACCCCCGACCAGCGTCGCAAGATCAAGGCCATGAACTACGGCCTGGCGTACGGGCTGAGCGCGTTCGGCCTGTCCCAGCAGCTCAACATCGGCACCGACGAGGCGCGCGGGCTGATGGAAAACTACTTCGCCGGCTTCGGCGGCGTGCGCGACTACCTGCAGCAGGTGGTCGCCCGGGCACGCCAGGACGGCTACACCTCGACCATCCTGGGTCGCCGCCGCTACCTGCCCGACCTGGTCAGTGACAACCGGCAGCGCCGTGACATCGCCGAGCGGATGGCGCTCAACGCGCCGATCCAGGGCTCCGCGGCCGACATCATCAAGGTGGCGATGCTGCACGTCGACACCGCGCTGAGCAAGGCCGGGCTGCGCTCGCGGATGCTGTTGCAGGTGCACGACGAGCTGGTCTTCGAGGTCGCCCCTGGTGAGCGGAAGGCGTTGGAGGCACTGGTCCGGCAGGAGATGGGCGGGGCGTATCCGCTGTCGGTGCCGTTGGAGGTGTCGGTCGGCTTCGGCCGAGACTGGAACAGCGCTGATCACTGATTTTGTCTTGCCCCGGAACCCGACTGGGTCACCCTGGTCGCGGCCGTTGGTGTGGTGAATCAGAGTGGTTGGGCCTGGCCCGGTGGGTTACTTCAGGGGGTCGTGACCCCAGTTCATCAGCGACCAGCGCCATTTGGTGTCGCGGACGTTGCCGGAGGGGCGCTGGGCCATGTGCCGGCGGACATAGCCGACCACCTTGCGCATGTGCTTGTAGTCGCCCTCGGACAGGTCGCCGCGCTTGCGGCGCAACAGGTTGATGATCTTTCGGCCGGATTCGTGCCCAACGGACTCGCCACCGCCAGAGCGACCGCCCTTGTGCCAGCCGACCTGTTTGGACTCGTCGGTTTCCAGCCAGCCGGACAACTCGCCGGGCTTCATGTTCACTGCCTCGGTGAACTCCCGACAGGTGTCCCGCCCGTCGTCACGACCGCTCATGACGCAGCACCTCGGGTCGGTGGGCCACGTCGCGGCCCGAGTCGTCGTTGCGGATGCGGTACTGCGGCTCGTTCTCCGTCGCGTTCACGGCGTGCCCGCGCACGTGCGTCCGATCGGTCAGCTTCTCCTTGACCACGCCGTACGCCCGGCCGCTGTGACTGGCCCAGGAGACGTGGTCGCCATCGCGGAATTCCCTCTGCTCGGCCATAGGCTCCGGCTACCCGGCACCGCAGGGGCGAAACGGCAGCCGGCCGACTACGGCGTGATCTCGGCGATCGGCAGTTTGATCTCGAACGGTTCGGTCAGCTCGATCACGTCGGCACCGGCGGTGACCAGCTCGTACTGCCGCTCACCGCCGGGACCGACCCGGTCGCCGATCCGGTACGCGTAGACGTGCACCGGATCCTGCTCGATCCGCCAGTAGAACGGGATGCCGGCGGCAGCATATTCGCCGGGTTTGGCGAACCGGTCGATCCGTCGGGTGCCCGGCGAAACGATCTCCACAGCGAGGACGACGTCTGCCGATCGCAGGATCGAATGGACGGACGCCACGCCAACGCGGTGCAACAGCACATCCGGCTGTCGGCTGGTGTTGTGGCTGAGCTTGACTCCGATGGCCTGTGCGGCGCCGAGGTGAAGCGGCGCGTGGTTGCGCAGCCAGAGCCAAAGCAGGCTGGAGATGTTCTGATGGCCCAGGGTGGGGGATGGTGTCACCTGGATAACTCCGTCGACGAGTTCGACGCGGGGGGCGTCGTCCGGCAGGGCGAGCAGGTCTTCCAGCGTGTAGTCGGCACGCTGCTGCCGCATCGGGTCCGGACACCAGGGGCCAGGTGGTGTGGGGATGGACTCCGCGCTCATGGGGTCGAGCCTACCGGCGATCGATGGGACAAAGGTCGCACCCAGGGTGCGACGCGCTCAGTCGGCTGGCTTCTCGGTGACGAAGATGGCGGTGCCGGGGAAGAGTCGCCCCCGCAGCGGGCTCCACTGCCCCCAGATCCCCTCGTGTCCCTGCGGCCACTCCGGCTCCACCAGGTCCAGCAGTCGGAACCCGGCGTCGACCAGCTCCCGAACCCGGTCGCCGAGCGTGCGGTGCTGCTCGACGTAGGTGGCCACGCCGGATTCGTCCTGCTCCACGTAGGGGGAGCGGTCGAAGTACGAGTGCGTGGCGGTCAGCCCACCCTCGCCGGGGTCGTCGAGGAAGATCCAGCGCATCGGGTGGGTCACCGAGAACACCCACCGCCCCCCGGGGCGCAGCACCCGATGCACCTCGGCGAGCAGTGCCGCGGAGTCGTCCACGAACGGGATCGCGCCGAAGGCGGTGCAGGCGACGTCGAACGACCGGTCGGCGAACGGCAGGGCGAGCGCGTCGGCCTGCACCAGCGGCACGCGTACCCCGGTGCGGTCGGCTGCCTCGACAGCGTGCCGCAGCATGCCGGCGGACAGGTCGAAGGCGACCGGCCAGGCGCCCTGGGTGGCCAGCCAGCGGGCCGCGGCAGCCGCGCCGGAGCCCACCTCCAGCACCCGCCGCCCGGACAGGTCACCGAGCAGGCGGGCATCGGCCTCGCGCAGCCCCTCCGGGCACCAGACGAAGTCCACCTCGCCGAGGAACGCGCCGTGCTCAGCCTGATAGTCGTCGGCGTCGGTGTCCCACCAGCCGCGGTTGGCCCGCCGAGCCTCGGCGTCACCCACCCGGCGCCGGGTGACCCGGCTGTCGTCATCCACGCGCCCACGCTAGGCCCCGCCGTGGCCGATCCCCCCGCTGGGCCGGCCCGACCCGCCGAGCCCCGAACCAACCCCCGCCCCCGCCCGTCCTCCGGCGCGGCGGGGCGAGGAGAAATCCGTGCAAGGGGTTTGTGGCGGCTGGGGCTGTTGTGACGCAGGCGACAGCAGGGGTCGTTTCTGGGCGATTGTTCGGCTTTCGCAGGTCACCACATGGAGAGAAGCCGGGAGGGCTTGCACGCTGTGGTAATGCGCACGGTAGGCTAGACGATGCGCTCGCGGATCGCGTTGCCTCGGCAGGGAGCAGGTACGCGGTCGTCGGAGCCACATCATGATCTCACTAGGCGATCGTTCGGTGTGCCCGGCGACGGATCCGCTGGCGCGAACAGGTCACTGCGACACCAGCCTGCTGTGACAACCCACCGACCGGAGCAACCGCCCACATGACGAGCAGCATCGAGGCCCCCTCGAGCGCCACCCGGGTCACCCACGACGATCTCGGTTCCGAGGAGGCATTCCTCGCCGCGATCGACGAGACCATCAAGTACTTCAACGACGGCGACATTGTCGAAGGCACCGTCGTCAAGGTCGATCGGGACGAGGTCCTGCTCGACATCGGCTACAAGACCGAGGGTGTCATTCCCTCTCGTGAGTTGTCGATCAAGCACGACGTGGACCCCGCCGAGGTTGTGACGGTTGGTGACCACATCGAGGCCCTTGTCCTCCAGAAGGAGGACAAGGAGGGTCGTCTGATCCTCTCCAAGAAGCGGGCACAGTACGAGCGGGCCTGGGGCACGATCGAGAAGATCAAGGACGAGGACGGCGTCGTCCGCGGTTCGGTCATCGAGGTGGTCAAGGGCGGCCTCATCCTCGACATCGGGCTGCGCGGCTTCCTGCCCGCGTCCCTGGTCGAGATGCGTCGTGTGCGCGACCTGCAGCCGTACGTCGGGCGGGAGCTCGAGGCCAAGATCATCGAGCTGGACAAGAACCGCAACAACGTGGTCCTGTCCCGCCGGGCCTGGCTGGAGCAGACGCAGTCCGAGGTGCGCACCGAGTTCCTCAACAAGCTGCAGAAGGGCCAGGTCCGCAAGGGCGTCGTGTCCTCGATCGTCAACTTCGGCGCATTCGTCGACCTTGGCGGCGTCGACGGTCTGGTGCACGTCTCCGAGCTGTCCTGGAAGCACATCGACCACCCGTCCGAGGTCGTCGAGGTGGGCCAGGAGGTCGAGGTCGAGGTCCTGGACGTCGACCTGGACCGCGAGCGGGTCTCGCTGTCGCTGAAGGCGACCCAGGAGGACCCGTGGCGGCAGTTCGCCCGCACCCACGCGATCCAGCAGATCGTGCCGGGTAAGGTCACCAAGCTGGTCCCGTTCGGCGCGTTCGTCCGCGTGGACGACGGCATCGAGGGCCTGGTCCACATCTCCGAGCTGGCCGAGCGTCACGTGGAGATCCCGGAGCAGGTCGTCCAGGTCGGCTCCGAGGTCATGGTCAAGGTCATCGACATCGACCTGGAGCGTCGCCGGATCTCGCTGTCGCTCAAGCAGGCCAACGAGGGCTTCGTCGAGGGCGAGGAGCACTTCGACCCGACCCTCTACGGCATGGCTGCGACGTACGACACCGAGGGCAACTACATCTACCCGGAGGGCTTCGACCCGGAGACGGGCGAGTGGCTCGAGGGGTACGACAAGCAGCGCGAGACCTGGGAGAACCAGTACGCCGAGGCTCGTGTGCGCTGGGAGGCCCACACCAAGCAGGTGCAGACCTCTCGGGCTGCCGACGCCGAGGCTGCTGCCAACCCGACTCCGGTCGTCCCGGCCGCTGGCGGCGGTGGCGGTGGCACCACCTCTTCGTCCAGCCCGGCCCCGAGCCGGCAGGCCGAGGAGCCGGCCGGCACCCTGGCCACCGACGAGGCGCTCGCCGCACTGCGGGAGAAGCTCGCCGGCGGTAAGTGACCCGCTGAACGACGACGGGCCCCGTCCCCGCGATCTCCGGATCGCTGGGGGCGGGGCCCTCGCCATTCCCCGGGGAGGTGCGCCCAGCGCACCGCGCGGAGGCCGACGCTGACCTACAAGATCGTGCTCGATCCACGATGTAGGGGCCTTCAAGCCCCCCGCACCCCACTACATCCTGGGTCGAGCACGATCTCGCCGGACGGACCGGAGCCCCGACCCGGGGTCGGGGCCCGAGCCGCGTGATCGAGCACGACCTTGCCGGGCGGTCGGTGGGTTTGGCGGTCGGGCTCGTGATCCGGTTGACTGGTCGGGTGCTGAGAGTGGGGTTGACCGGCGGAATCGGGTCCGGCAAGAGCGCGGTGGCCGCGCGGCTCGTCGAGCGGGGCGCGGTGCTCATCGACGCCGACCGGGTGGCCCGGGAGGTCGTCGCACCCGGCACGGAGGGGCTGGCCGAGATCGTTGCCGCCTTCTCCGACGCGGTGCTGGATGCCGATGGCGCACTGGACCGTGCCGCACTGGGCGCGGTGGTGTTCGCCGACGAGACCGCCCGCCGTCGGCTGGAGGCGATCACCCACCCCCGGGTCCGGGCCCGCACCGCTGAGCTGGCCGCCGCGGCGGCACCCGACTCGATTGTCGTCAACGACGTACCGCTGCTGGTCGAGGTGGGTCTCGCGCCCACGTACCACCTCGTGATCGTGGTGCAGACTGCCGTGACGACCCGACTGGAACGGCTGGCGCGCGACCGGGGGATGGATCGCGCGGAGGCCGAGCGGCGGATCGCCGCCCAGGCCGACGACGCCCGCCGCCGGGCGGCTGCGGACGTGGTGCTGACCAACGACGGGAGCCTGGCGGCGCTGCATGACGCCGTCGACGCGCTGTGGCGACAGCGGCTGCTGCCCTACGAGGACAACCTGCGCGAGCGACGGGTGGTCCCGCCGGGCCGGGGCGACGTGGCCGGGGCCGATGCCAGCTGGTCCGGGCAGTACGCGCGGCTGGCCGCCCGGATCCGACACGCGCTCGCCTCGGACGCCCTGCGGATCGACCACGTCGGCGCGACCGCGGTGCCCGGCCAGGCCGCCCAGGACGTCATCGATGTGCAGGTGGTCGTGCCCAACCTCGCCGACGCCGACGGGGCGCTGGCCGACCGGCTGGCGAACGCCGGGTTCCCACGGGTGCCGGGGCAGTGGTGGGACGATCCGCGCCCGGCCGGCAGTGGTCGGTGGGAGAAGCGGCTGCACGGCAGCGCGGACCCGGCGCGCCCGGTTCGCCTGCACGTGCGGGTGGCGGACTCGCCGGGCTGGCGGTACGCGCTGCTGATGCGCGACCACCTGCGTGCCGACCCGGATCAGCGGGCCGCGTACCTGCTGGTCGAGCGGAACCTGGCCGACGCGGCACCGGGAGCCGGCGGCTCCGGCACGGCCCGCGATCCGTGGTTCGACGAGGAGTACCTGCGGGCCGAGCAGTGGGCCGCGCAGACCGACTGGCGGCCCTGAGAGGCACGGGTTCAGTGGGTGCGGGGCGCCCGGGTGGCGGCCGGGCGGGGCACCGGAGGCAGTCGGGGCACCACGGCGGGGTGGAGATCCAGTTGGGCCCACACGCCGGCGCCGGTGTGCAGCTCCAGCCGGCGTAGTGACCCGGTTCGGTCGATCCAGTAACGCAGCCGCGCGTCGGCCGAACCCAACTCGACGACGTCCACGGTCCGCCCGACGACGACGTCCTCGCGTACCCGCACGGCCGCACCGCTCTGCCCGACCGACCCGGCGGCCAGCGCGGTGTCGACCAGCAGACTCAGGTCGTCCCCGCCGGTTCGAAAGACCCGCCACGCCCCGGCCGGGGGCGGCAGCGGTGGCCGACCCGGCGCCTCCGCGGTGCCGCCGCCAGCGGCGACCGCCGGCAGGTCCGCCCGGGCCAGACCGGCGGTGTCGCGCCGCAGCAGGGTCCGGCGATCCGGTAGGCCCAGATCGGCAACCGCGAGGTACGCGGTACGCGCCGTCCAGCTCAACCAGCCGGCGCCCCGCAGGTTCGTGTCCGTGCCCATCGGCGCGGTCAGCGTCACCGTGGCACCACCCTGGGCGCGTAGCCGGGCCGGCAGCCGGTCCAGCCGACCCTGCTCGGCGTCGGTCAGCGCGCGGGGCAGGCCGGGGCGGCCGCCGAGTGCGTCCACCGGCCGCAATGTCGGCCGGTCCGCCCGGTTGAGGATCATCGTGACCGGGCCGACACCGGGCAGTTGGGTCACCAGCTTGTGCAGGCGGGCGTCCTGGTCGAGCCAGTACCGGGCCTGCGTGTCCGGGTCGGTACCCGTCGACCCGGCGATCGGCGCGGGTGCCGCGGTGCCGCCCGATGCGGTGCTGGCCGGTGCGGTGCTGGCGGCGAATGGTGTCCCAGCGGGCAGTGGCGCCTGAAGGACGTCCACCGGGCCGCCCGCCACGGTGTCCCGGGCGAGCCAGCGCGCACCGCCGCCCGGCACCGTCCGGGTCGGGTCCGGGCGGTCGGCGGCGAGGCCCAGGAGCAGATCGAGCACCGGCGCCAGCTTCGCCTCGGGTGCCAGGCGGTGCAGCCGCCAGCGGTCCGTCGGAGGCACCAGCGGGGGTGCGGCGGGGGTGGGCACCGCTGCCGGGTCGGGCCGGATCACCAGCATCGGGCCGGCCCTCTGCAGCAGCCCGCGTTCGGCACCCGCGCCCGGGCCGCCCACGTCGAGGTAGAGCAGTGACCGCGACCAGTCCACCCAGCCCACCAGCTCGATCCGGGCGGCGTCGGTGCCAGCGGTGACGCGGACTCCGGCCCGCAGGTCCCGCAGGTTGGTGACCCGCACGGCGGCCAGTCGCTCGCCCTCGGCGAGGGTCAGCGGCCGGGCCGGCTCGGGCGGGTCGGGGGCCCAGCTCAACAGCCCGAGCACCAACGCCGTCGCGGACGTCACCGCGGTCAGACCGAGCAACAGCAGCACCGTACGCCGGCGGCGGCTGGTCGAGGCCGGGCCGACGGTGTCTGCCGTCTGATCGGCGGGGTCAGCGATGTCGGCGGCGGTGCCGTCGCGGCGGGTGGTCGTCTCCATGTCCTCGGGGCTCCGCCCGGTGGTGGTCCGGCGTGCTGAGGCGTTGCGGCCGGTGGCGGCGCGGCGCGCGCCGGTGGGCCGGCCGGTCGTGGACCTGCTCCCGGTGCTGGTGGTCCGGGTGGCCTCCGATGCGTCGCCGGTCGAGCCGGTGCGGTGCCGCCCGGTGCCGCTGCCGGTGCCCGTGCCGCTACCCCTGCCGTCTGGGCGGGGCGCGTCCCTGGGGGCGGTGTCGGGTGTCGGGGTCGGAGTGGTGTCCACAGAGATGAAACGGGCGGGGAGGCACCGGGGTGACGAGCAGGGGCGCTCGCGGCGGCCGGTCTGCGCCTCGAGCGCGACCACACGGGTGCGCACGCCGGACTAGCCGGGTGCTGCGACCGCAGTGCCGGGGGCGGCCGGCCGTGGTGACGGCCTGGCCACCGGCCCGGTGGGCCGCCGCGAGCGGCCTACACGAAGAGGGTAGTCCGGTGACATGCGCCACACAATGGGAATATTGAAGCTGATCACGTACCTGTCGTGACGGCCGTTCCTGTCGGACCTGCGGCGTACCGTTGCTGGCATGGCGCTCGACATTCCCCGGCTCGACAGCCGCTTCCAGGTCGTCAGTGAGTTTCAGCCAGCCGGCGACCAGCCGGCCGCCATCGACGATCTTGAGCGTAGGGTTCGGCGCGGCGACCGCAACACCGTGCTGCTCGGTGCGACCGGCACCGGCAAGAGCGCCACCACGGCGTGGCTGATCGAGCGACTGCAGCGCCCGACCCTGGTGCTCGCCCCGAACAAGACGCTCTGTGCGCAGCTGGCCAAGGAGTTCAGCGAGCTGCTGCCGCACAACGCGGTCGAATACTTCGTCTCGTACTACGACTACTACCAGCCCGAGGCGTATATCCCGCAGACCGACACCTACATCGAAAAGGACTCCTCGATCAACGAGGAGGTCGAGCGGCTGCGGCACTCGGCGACGATGTCGCTGCTCACCCGCCGCGACGTGATCGTGGTGGCGACCGTCTCGGCGATCTACGGCCTGGGCACCCCGGAGGAATACCTCGACCGGGCGGTCCGGGTGCAGGTCGGTCAGGAGCTCGACCGCGACCAGCTGCTGCGCCGGCTGGTCGACATCCAGTACACCCGCAACGACATGGCCTTCCAGCGAGGCACCTTCCGGGTCCGCGGCGACACGCTGGAGATCATCCCGGCGTACGAGGAGCTGGCGGTCCGCGTCGAGCTGTTCGGTGACGAGGTGGAGAAGCTCTACTACCTCAACCCGTTGACCGGTGACGTGGTCCGCGAGGTCGACCAGCTGGTGATCTTCCCGGCGACCCACTACGCGGCCGGTCCGGAGCGGATGGAACGGGCGATCCGTGACATCGAGGTGGAGCTGGCCGAACGGCTCGCCGAGCTGGAGCGGCAGGGCAAGCTGCTGGAGGCGCAGCGGCTGCGGATGCGCACCACCTACGACATTGAGATGATGCGGCAGGTGGGGTTCTGCTCCGGCATCGAGAACTACTCGATGCACATGGACGGGCGGCTGACCGGCAGCCCGCCGCACTGCCTGCTCGACTATTTCCCGGACGACTTCCTCACCGTGGTCGACGAGTCGCACGTGACGATCCCGCAGATCGGCGGCATGTACGAGGGCGACGCGTCCCGCAAGCGGATGCTCATCGACCACGGTTTCCGGCTGCCCAGCGCGGCCGACAACCGGCCGCTGCGTTTCGACGAGTTCCTGGAGCGGGTCGGCCAGATGGTCTTCCTCTCCGCGACTCCTGGCACGTGGGAGATGGAGCAGGCCCAGGGCGAGTTCGTCGAGCAGGTCATCCGGCCCACCGGTCTGGTCGACCCACAGGTCGTGATCAAGCCGACCAAGGGCCAGATCGACGACCTGATGCACGAGATCAAGCTGCGCACCGATCGGGACGAGCGGGTGCTGGTCACCACGCTGACCAAGAAGATGGCCGAGGATCTGTCCGACTACCTCCTGGAAAACGGCATCCGGGTGCGCTACCTGCACTCGGAGGTCGACACGCTGCGCCGGGTGGAGCTGCTGCGCGAGCTGCGCAAGGGCGACTACGACGTGCTGGTCGGCATCAACCTGCTCCGCGAAGGTCTGGACCTGCCCGAGGTGTCGCTCGTGGCGATCCTCGACGCCGACAAGGAGGGCTTCCTGCGCAGCGGTCGGTCGCTGATCCAGACCATCGGGCGGGCCGCCCGTAACGTCTCCGGTCAGGTGCACATGTACGCCGACAAGATCACCCCGTCGATGGCGGCGGCGATCGACGAGACCGATCGGCGCCGGGCCAAGCAGATCGCGCACAACGAGGCGCACGGGATCAGCCCGGAGCCGCTGCGTAAGAAGATCCACGACATCCTGGACGACATCTACCGCGAGGCGGAGGACACCGAAAACTCCCGGGTCGGCGGCGCGGTGCGTCAGCTTTCCCGGGGCAAGGCGCCGGTCAAGGAGACCCGCAGCCGGAGCCGGGCCTCCGCCACCACCACCTCGCGGGAGGGGATGGCCCGCGCCGACCTCGCCCAGCTCATCCAGGAGCTCAACGACCAGATGCTGGCCGCCGCCCGCGAGTTGCAGTTCGAGCTGGCGGCCCGGATCCGCGACGAGGTCTCCGACCTGAAGAAGGAGCTGCGCGGCATGGACGCCGCCGGCGTGAAGTGACGGCCACCCGGGCGGCCACGACCAGCATTCGCTGGGACGTGGCCGGCCAGGGCGCGCGAAGGGTGGGCGGGGTTGACGGCGGTGGCACCGGTCGACGAGATGGTCCTCGGGCTGCCCGACGTCAGCCTGCGTCCGTTCGTCGACCGGTACGTCGGCTACCGGGAACGGGCCGACGTGCCGCTGGTCCGTCGGGAGTCGGCGGGCGTCTTCGTGGTGCTGATCCTGGGGTGGGGCGCCCCGCTGGACGTGACCGACCCGCGCAGCGCGGAGCGTGGTGCCACGAGAGTCGACTCATTCGTGGCCGGCACCTTTGACGGCTGGTGCGCCACGCGCACGGTGGGTGTGGGGGAGGGCGTCGAGCTGTTGCTCGCCCCGCTGACCGCCCGTCGGCTCCTCGGCCTGCCGCTGAGCGAGCTGACCAACCGGGCCGTGGGCGTCGGACAGCTCCCGGGCCGTTGGCTGGATCGGCTGCGCTGCCGGCTCGCCGAGTCGGCGGGCTGGCCGGAGCGTTTTGCCCTGCTCGACAGGGTGCTCACCGCTCGACTGGCGGCGTCCCCACCGGTGGACGCCCGGCTCGACTGGGCGTGGCGGTGGCTCGTCGCCAGCGGTGGGCAGGGGAGTGTCGGTGTGCTGGCCGACGAGCTGGGCTGGAGCCGGCGGCACCTCGCGTCCCGGTTCCGGCAGGAGGTCGGGCTGCCGCCCAAGATGGCCGCCCGGTTGTTGCGCTTCCAGCAGGCGTACGCGGCGCTGACCGACATCGGGTCGAGCACGCTGGGTGGGCCAGGTGCCGGGCTGGCGGCCGGCGCTGGGCCGTCCGAGGTCGATGGAAGGCCGCCGAGCGCGGGACGGGCCGTCGACTGGGCCGTGGTGGCGGCTGACTGCGGTTACTACGACCAGTCCCACCTGATCCGCGACTTCCACCAGTTCGCGGGAGCAACTCCGGCCGCGCTGCTCGCCGCCCGGTCGACGACGGCCAGCTGACACCGCTCCGGCGACGGGCGACCCGCCGAGGTCACATTCGTCCAATCCGGGACCGGGCCACCGGCAGCAGAATCGGGTCATGCGAACCGTCTATCCGATCCTCCGTTACCCCGATCCCCGCTCCGCGATCGACTGGCTCTGCTCCGCCTTCGGTTTCCAGGTGCACGCCGTGCACGAGGCGCCGGACGGCACGGTCGCGCACGCCGAACTCGTCCTCGACACCGGCATGATCATGCTGGGCGGTCGGGCCGACGCGTCGCCTCGGCCGGCCGACGACGACTGGTCGGTCTACGTGGCGGTGCCGGACGTCGACGCCCACTGCGCTCAGGCCCGCGCGGCCGGCGCCGAGATCACACGTGAGCCGTTCGACACCGACTACGGCTCCCGCGACTACGCCGCCCGCGACCTGGCCGGCATCGTCTGGGCCTTCGGCACCTACCGCCCCTGAATCGGCCCCGGCCGGCACGGGAACTCGGCCAGGGCGGTGCCCGGCCGGCGGCCTGCGGGAGTCGGAGGTGTGTGATTGCCGCCTATGGAGCTGAATCGTTTGTGCTCTCACTGGCCGTGGACGTTGACGCCGCTGTGGCCACTCGTTGCCAGCGCGGCCGACGGCCGAATCGTTTGCGACATCAGCTCCACAGCGGCGCCGGTGGTAGCGCCTCCCTGAGCCGCCATCCCGATTCGGTACGGGAATTCGGCCGGGCCGACACGGGCTCCACGGGACGCCACGGGCCGGCACCCGCCGCCGACGTGCGGAAACGGTAGGCGCGGGCCGGTCCGACCGGTCAACGGCGTCGGATGATCTGGTTGCGGTGCGCGAGCGAGCTATTGCACTGGGTGATCGCCCTGCGTAGTCTCCCTCGATGGGGAGGCCGGGATGCTGCTGCCAACAAGTCCTGTCATTCGACGTGCACGTCTCGGCGCAGAGTTGCGCCAGCTACGTCGGCGCGAGGCGCTGACCCTGGAACAGGTCTGCGACCGGTTGGGCTGGGCCTCGACGTCGAAGCTGTCCCGCATCGAGCTCGGCCAGAGCCGCCCGGACCTCGCCGATGTCCTCGATCTGCTGGACATCTACAAGGTGCCGACGCCGGCCCGGGACGCGCTGATCGTGATCGCCCGGGACGCGGCGACCAGCCGAGGCTGGTGGAAGACGCTGGGCGAGATGAGCGAACGGCAGCGCACCTACGCCGAGTTGGAGGCGGGTGCCGCCGACATCGTCGAGTACCAGCCGGCGGTCGTGCCGGGGCTGCTCCAGACGCCCGCGTACGCCCGGGTGCTGATGGCGGCCAGTGCCCAGCTCACGCCGGAGGTCGATGTGGAGGCCGAGGTGCGCGCCCGGGCGCTGCGGCAGGAGGTGCTGAGGCGGGCCTGTCCGCCGCGCTACACGGCGGTGCTCGCCGAGGCTGTCTGTGACCCGGGCGACCTGCCGGTGGCGGTCTGGCGTGAACAGTTGCGGCACCTGGTCGCCGTGACCGGGCTGTCCCATGTCACGGTGCGGCTGCTGCCACGCGGGGCGGCCGGTGGCGGGCTGCACCCGCTCACGCCGTACTCCTGTTATGCCTTTCCCGACCCCGCGGACCCGCGGACGGTGATGCTCGAGGCGTTGACCACCGACGTCCGGTTGGCCACCGTGCTCGACGTCGACCGCTACGAGCGGATGACCGAGGCGCTGATGGCGGCCGCGCTGTCTCCAGAGGAGACGGTCACCGTGCTGGCCCGCCGCGCCGGCGAGTAGCGCCATGCCGGGCAGTTGACGCCCAGGGTTGCGCGCCGCGCGGCCACCGGGCCCGGCGCCCCCGAGCCCGTCGGGACCG
Source organism: Micromonospora sp. NBC_01638 (assembly GCF_045209745.1). Taxonomy (NCBI): domain Bacteria; kingdom Bacillati; phylum Actinomycetota; class Actinomycetes; order Micromonosporales; family Micromonosporaceae; genus Micromonospora; species Micromonospora sp. NBC_01638. Next base: position 346,010 of record NZ_CP109273.1, on the reverse strand, counting down.
GCGGCCGGCGCGTGCGGAGCGCACGATAACCGCGGGGTACGACAGACTCAGCGGGGTACGACAGCGTCACTCAGGCTGGCACGTCGAGGAAGTGCTCGACCACGGGCGGCCCGGCGAAGTGTGGCCCGATCAACGCCCGCCACTGCTCGAACCGTTCGGTGGCTCGGAAGTTCTGCTCGTGCGCCTCGACCGAGTCCCATTCGACCAGCAGCACAAAGCGGGTCGGGGACTCGATCCCCCGGGTCATCCGCACGGACCGGCAGCCGGTCGCCCCGACGAGCACCGGGTGACCCTCGGCGTACGCGGCGGCGAACGCGTCCTCGTGTCCGGGTAGTACGTCGATCAGCGCGACCTCAAGCACCATGTCGGAAAGCCTCCCATGGTGGGCAGGGTCGGCGGCGGGGCGGGGTCTGTTCCGGTGTCGACGGTGGCCCGACCTGCACTAGCCTCCTAGGACGGCGGAGCGGGTGTGGCGCGTACGCTTGGACGAGGTGGCCGGCGACACCGACGGCCCCAGGTGTGATCACGGGGCGTGGTGGGCAACAATGGTCACCGAGGAGGGGAGTATTCCCCCGCAACGGAGTCGTCAGCACGGTCGATCGCCGGAACCACGGCGGCCCGACCCGGCCCCGTAGGTCGCCGCCCCGTTCACGGGCGGAGGCGGAAGAGACCTCCGACAGTCACCAGAGTGAGCGACAGCGGCACGCCGGCCCTTCCGGGGACGTACGGTGTGCCCGACGCCGCGTGTCTGCCGGAGGAATGAACGTTGGACGTGTCCGGATTGGTGTGGGCGGGGACGCTGGTCGCACTGACTGCGGTCCTGCTCGTCGACCTGTTGATCATCGGTCGGCGCCCGCACGAGCCGAGTGTGCGCGAGTCGAGCCTCTGGGTCACCTTCTATGTCGGTCTTGCCCTGCTCTTCGGAGCCGGTGTCTGGTTGACCTCGGGTGCCAGCGCGGCCGGGCAGTTCTACACCGGTTGGCTCACCGAGTACAGCCTCTCGGTGGACAATCTCTTCGTCTTTGTGATCATCATGGCTCGCTTCGGGGTGCCCCGGCAGTACCAGCAGAAGGTGCTGCTCGTCGGCATCGTGCTGGCACTGGTGATGCGCGGCGGGTTCATCGCCGCCGGTGCGGCGTTGATCACGCAGTTCTCCTGGGTCTTCTACATCTTCGGCGCGTTCCTGATCTACACCGCGGTCAACCTGGTCCGGCAGGGTGAGCCGGACGAGGGCGAGTTCTCCGAGAACGTGCTGATCCGGTGGAGCCGTAAGGCGCTGCCGATCTCCAAGGAGTACGACGGCGCGAAGCTCACCACCCACGTGAGCGGCAAGCGGCTGTTCACCCCGCTGCTGATCGTGATGATCGCGATCGGTACCACCGATTTGATCTTCGCTCTGGACTCGATCCCGGCGATCTTCGGCATCACCCAGGAGCCGTACCTGGTCTTCACCGCGAACGTCTTCGCGCTGATGGGCCTTCGTCAGCTCTACTTCCTGCTGGGTGGCCTGCTCGACCGGCTGATCTACCTGAGCTACGGCCTGGCCGTCGTGCTCGCCTTCATCGGGGTAAAGCTGGTGCTGGAGGCGTTGGCCGACAACAACCTGCCGTTCATCAACGGTGGCGAGCACGTTGGCTGGGCGCCGCACATCCCGATCTGGCTGTCGCTGCTGGTCATCATCGGCACGCTGGGCATCGCCACCGCCGCCAGCCTGATCAAGTCCTCCTGGGACCGGCGCCGCGAGTTGGCCGCCGCCCGACGCTGACCTGTCACCGGCCGGGTGCGGGAACGCGCCCGGCCGGTCAGACCCGGTGCGCGCCCACCAGCGTGGCGGTCCGCTCGGCCGGCAGTGGCTCCTCGATGACCCGCCGTCGCCGGTAACAGGCGTGCAGCATTCGCCGCTGGCCCCCGTCGTCGGGCGTCGCGGTGACGATGCCGATGTGGTGGATCTTGCGGCCGGGTCGGGCGAAGAAGTAGAGATCGCCGGGGCGTTCCGCGCCCAACGCCAGCGGGGTGGTGGCCCCGGCCTGGTCGTCGGCGTCGCGGGGTAGCAGCACCCCGAACCGCCGCCAGGCCAGGTGCACCAGCCCCGAGCAGTCGATGCCGTGCGCGGAGAGACCGCCCCAGATGTAGACCACGTCCAGCAGTCGCTGCGCCACCGCGAGCGCCTGCTCGGCGATCGGCGACGCGGCCGACGCCGGGACCAGGTGGCTGTCGGGCAGCCAGAGCGGCGCGGCCTGGCCCGGGGCGTGCACCGGCCGCCAGCCGTCGCGCGCCGGGCCGGCCGGGGCCAGGCGCGTGCCGACGACCACGCCGGACAGCACCACCGGCCCGTTCGGGGCGGCGTGCAGCCCGGTGACCGTGGCGTCGACCACCATCGGGTCGGTGTCGGTGGCGTCGGCCGGGTCGACGGAGGCCAACTGGTCGGCGGGGAGCCAGCCCGGGTAGCCGCGCGGGTCCAGCTTGGCGGCTGGCTGCTCGACGGCGACGACCCGGGCCCAGCCGTCCGGGCGCAGCTCGCTGACGAGGACCCGCTCGCCGAGCAGGAGCTGGCTCAGCACGCAGTCGCCGACCTGCTGGTCGGTGTCCAGGCCGGAGACCCAGGCCGGGATGTCGGCGCCGACGGTCAGCGCCGGGCGGTCGACCGGGCGCACCGCCTCGGGAGAGGTCCACAGCGTCGCCACCGCGACCCGGACGACGGCCTCACGGCCCGGTTGCAACTCCACGTCAACCCCCAGATCGTGTCGGCTGTCCAGGGGAAACCCTATGAAAGAAACCAACGGTCATCAACCATGGGCCTGCACCTTTGCTTCAGCAAGGCCGGTAATGCCCAGGCCAGGAGCATTCGGCAACACCACGGTCGCCCCGTCGTAGCGTATCCCGCCCTGCACCGGCGACCAGGCCAGCCACCAGGCGGCGTCCAGGTCGGCGACCGCGGTGGTGCCGTACGCGGCGACCAGGCTCGCCGCCGCCCCGATGCCGACCTGGCTCTCCATCATGGAGCCGACCACCGTGCCGAGCCCGTGGGCGGTGGCCAGGTCGAGGAGGGTACGCGCCGGGTGCAGCCCGCCGCACTTCGCCAGCTTGACGTTGACCAGGTCGGCAGCCCGACGGCGGATCACCTCCACCAGGTCACGAACCCCGAAGACCGCCTCGTCGGCCAGGATCGGCACGGACACCCGGTCGCTGACCCAGGCCAGCCCGTCCAGGTCCCAGCGGGCCACCGGCTGCTCGACCAGCTCCACGTCGAGCCCGGCGTCCTCGATGCCACGAATCACCCGGACCGCCTCCCGGGGCGTCCAGCCCTGGTTGGCGTCGAGCCGGATCCGCACCCCGGGGCCGACGGCCGCGCGGACGGCACGCACCCGGTCCAGGTCACTCGTCGCGTCGGTGCCGACCTTCACCTTGAGAACGCCGAAGCCGTCGGCCTGCCGCTGCCGCGCGGCCGCCGCCAGGTCCACCGCGTCGCCCGCCGCCAGCGTGACGTCCGTCGGCACCCGCAGCGTGGTGCCCCCGAGCAACCGCACCAGGGGTACGCCCAGCCTCCGCGCGGCGAGGTCGTGCAGGGCGACGTCCACCGCGGCCTTCGCGGCCTCGTTGCCAACCACGGCGCGCTGCACCTCGGCGCAACGGGTCACCAGGTCGTCCGGGTCACGACCGATCAGCTGTGGACCGAGCAGTTCGCGTACGCACGCCTGTGCGCCGGCGACCGACGCGCCGGTGACCTGCCAGACCTCGGGCGCCTCGCCGAAGCCGGACCGGCCGTCGGCGTCGACGAGTTCGACGACCAGAGTGTCTACTGTGGTGGTACGACGCAGCGCGGTGACGAACGGGGTGTGTAAGGGGGCGGAAACCCGGTGGGTGCGTACCTCCGAGATCGTCATGTGGGGCACCCTATACGCAGGTACACGGTGGGAGGGGAGACCGGATGACCGGGCAGGGCTGGGAGCTGGTGGGCGCACCGAACGCGCGTGATCTGGGCGGGCTCGTCGGTGCCGGCGGGCGGCGGGTGCGTGTCGGGCAGCTGATCCGTACTCCGGCGCTGGGTCGGCTGACCGACGAGGACCTGCCGGTGCTCGCGAAGCTGGGGCCGGCGTGCGTGCTGGATCTGCGCGACTCCTCGGAGGTCGCGGTCGCCCCGGCGGATCGGCTCGCCGGTGAACCACGGGTGGTGTTCCTCCCGGTGTACGACCCGGAGCACCCGGTCTTCACGTACGTCTCGGCGGTGCTGCTCGGTCACGACCTGGACGCGTACGAGGAGCTGGCCCGGCAGGGCACGGCGGAGGCGATGGCGGCGATCTACCGGTGGTTCATCACCGGTGAGTCGGCGCGGGTCGGCTTCGCCGAGGCGGTGCGGCTGGCCGCCCAGCCGGAGAACCTGCCGCTGGTCTACCACTGTTCCGCCGGCAAGGACCGCACCGGTTGGCTCACCGTCATCCTGTTGACGGCGCTCGGGGTGGACGAGGTGGCGATCCGCGCCGACTACCTGCGCAACAACGCGCTGACCGACAGCCTGCGCGCGGTGATCGTCGAGGCGATGCGACGGCGGAATCCCGAGCTGAACGTCGACGCGGTGCTGCCGGTGCTGGAGGTCCGCGCCGAGTACCTCGACGCCGGTTACGACGAGGTACGCCGGGTGCACGGCTCGTTCGACGCGTACCTGCGCGACGGGCTCGGGCTCACCGACGAGAACCTCACGGCACTGCGGGCGCGGCTGTTGGAGTGACCGGGGCGCCGGCCGGTGTCCCGGCGCGGGCGGCCCGGCCGATGACGATCAGCGCCTGACCGGCGGCGTGCGGGTTTAGAGCTGGTGGCGTGCGGCCCAGACCTGCGCCGAGACGTTGGCGATCAGCCGGCAGGCGTCGTCCTCGACCTCGTCGCCGCTCGGGCCGCCGTCGGCCAGGTCGGTGGTGGTGCAGACGGCGATCACGTACGGCGGGGCGTCGTCGGGCAGCACCACCCCGGCGCCGTGCCGGACGCCGCGCACCCAACCGTTCTTGTGCGCGATCCGGGTGCCGTCGGGCAGGCCGGCGGCCAGGTCCTCGCGGTGCTCCTGCGCGAGCAGGACGTCCAGCATGGCCGTGCAGCCGGCCGGCGAGGCGAGCCGGCCAGGGGTGGTGGCCCCGGTGGCCAGCGCGCCGAGCAGGGCGGCCAGGTCCGCGGCCGAGACGGCGTTGGTGATGCCGGCCTCGCGGGCGGCGAAGTCCTCGATGCCCCGACCTGTGACGCTGGTGCGGGCTCCGGCCAGCGCCCACACCTCGGCGATCGCGGGCAGCCCGACGTGCCCGATGACCAGGTTGGTGGCCAGGTTGCTGGAGCGCACGATCATCCGGTCGGCGAGCCAGCGCAGCGACGCCGTGCCGCCCAGCCGGTCCCAGACCGCGTCGTCGTTGTCGTAGTGCTGGGCGCAGGAGAACCGCGGCGCGCCGGACTGGGCGGAGTCGAACTCGTTGACGATCGGGACCGGGGCGTCCAGCTCCAGCGAGCCGGCCTCGGCGGCGCGGTGCAGCGCGGCGAGCACCGCCACCTTCATGGTGCTGGCGGCGTAGTGGGCGGCGTTGGGGTGGCGGGTCCAGGTCGGTGGTGCGTCGAGGCGGCCCACGTACGCCGAGACGGTGCCAGGCACCCGGTCCAGGTGGGCGTCGAGATCATCCCAGGTCATGCCGGTGACCGTAGCCGATCAGCGGCGGCCGGTCGGGCCGGCCCGCGTACCCCTGCCGGAAACGGACGGGCGCGTCGGCCGCAAGCGGCCGACGCGCCCGGTGTCGCGGGTGCTGGTGAGATCAGCCGGCGTGCTTGCGGCGGGCCGCGGCCCGGCCCCGCAGCTGCTGGTCGAGCACCAGCTTGCGGATCCGGACGTTGGTCGGGGTGACCTCGACGCACTCGTCCTCGCGGCAGAACTCCAGTGCCTGCTCCAGCGACAGCTTGCGCGGCGGGATCAGCTTCTCGGTCTCGTCGGAGCTCGACGCCCGCATGTTGGTGAGCTTCTTTTCCTTGGTGATGTTGACGTCCATGTCGTCGGAGCGGGAGTTCTCCCCGACGATCATGCCCTCGTACACCTCGGTGGTCGGCTCGACGAAGAGCTGACCGCGCTCCTGCAGGTTGATCATCGCGAAGGCGGTGACCGCGCCGGCCCGGTCGGCGACCAGCGAGCCGTTGTTGCGGGTACGCAGCTCACCGAACCACGGCTCGTAGGACTCGAAGACGTGGTGCAGGATGCCGGTGCCCCGGGTGTCGGTGAGGAACTCGGTGCGGAAGCCGATCAGGCCACGCGCCGGAACGAGCCACTCCATCCGGATCCAGCCGGTGCCGTGGTTGACCAGCTGCTCCATCCGGCCCTTGCGGGTCGCGAGGAGCTGGGTGATCGCGCCCAGGTATTCCTCGGGGGAGTCGATGGTCAGCCGCTCGACCGGCTCGCAGATCTTGCCGTCGATCTCCCGGGTGACCACCTGCGGCTTGCCGACGGTCAGCTCGTAGCTCTCCCGGCGCATCTGCTCGACCAGGATGGCCAGCGCCAGCTCACCGCGGCCCTGCACCTCCCAGGCGTCCGGCCGCTCGGTGGGCAGCACCCGCAGCGACACGTTACCGATCAGTTCCTTGTCGAGCCGGTCCTTGACCATTCGAGCGGTGACCTTGGAGCCCTTGACCCGGCCGACCAGCGGCGAGGTGTTGGTGCCGATGGTCATCGAGATGGCTGGCTCGTCGACCGTGATCAGCGGCAGCGCGACCGGGTTCTCCGCGTCGGCGAGCGTTTCACCGATCATGATCTCGGGGATGCCGGCGACGGCGATGATGTCGCCCGGGCCGGCGGTCTCGGCCGGCTTGCGCTCCAGGCCCTCGGTCATCAGCATCTCGGAGATGCGGACCCGCTGGGTGCTGCCGTCGGTGCGGCACCAGGCCACGGTCTGGCCCTTGCTGATGGTGCCCTGGCGGACCCGGCACAGCGCCAGCCGGCCGAGGAACGGCGAGGCGTCGAGGTTGGTCACGTGCGCCTGCAGCGGCGCGCCGTCCTCGTACGCGGGCGGCGGGATGGTGTCCAGCAGGGTGCGGAACAGCGGCTCCAGGGAGGTGCTGTCGTCGGGCACCGAGCCGTCGGCGGGCTGGGTCAGCGAGGCGATGCCGTCGCGGGCGCAGGCGTAGACGATCGGGAAGTCGATTTGCTCCTCGTCGGCGTCCAGGTCGAGGAAGAGCTCGTACGCCTCGTCCACGACCTCCTTGATCCGGGCGTCGGGGCGGTCCACTTTGTTGATCACCAGGATGATCGGCATCCGGGCCTTGAGGGCCTTGCGCAGCACGAAGCGGGTCTGCGGCAGGGGGCCCTCGCTCGCGTCGACCAGCAGCACCACGCCGTCAACCATGGTCAGGCCGCGCTCCACCTCGCCACCGAAGTCGGCGTGGCCGGGGGTGTCGATGATGTTGATGGTGACCGGGTCGGAACCGTCCGCCGGTAGGTAGCGCACGCCGGTGTTCTTGGCCAGGATGGTGATGCCCTTTTCCCGTTCCAAGTCACCCGAGTCCATGACCCGCTCGGTGTTCTCGCCCCGGGCGCCGTACGCGCCGGCCTGCCGCAACATGGCGTCGACCAGGGTGGTCTTACCGTGATCGACGTGAGCGATGATGGCGACGTTGCGGAGGTCCGTGCGAAGCTGCATACCCTCTATCCTCCCGCCTGCGCTCGCGCAGGCTGCGTCGGGGTCACCCCCAGGTGCCCCTGATCTATGGTGAAACTGCTGTCCCGGTGGTTCGCCCGGCTGGCATGCTGGCTCCCGTGTCCCGGGGGCCTGAGTGCACGACCTGCTGACCCTGGTGCAGGGTCTGCCCACCCTGTGGATCTACCTGGTCGCCGCGCTGATCGTGGCGGGCGAGACCGCGGTGATCTTCGGCCTGCTCGTGCCGGGTGAGGCTACCCTGCTGCTCGTCGGTTTCCTCACCTACAACGGTACCGTGCGGCTCGGGCCGGCGTTGCTCGCGATGATCGTCGCGGCGGTCCTCGGTGATGGGCTGGCGTTTCGCGCCGGACGACGGTACGGCCCCCGGCTGCGTGCCGGGCTGGGTCACCGGGTCGGGCCCCAGCGGTGGGGCCGGGCCGACGCCATGCTCGCCCGGCTCGGTGGGCGGGGGGTGTTCGCCGCCCGGTGGGTGGCCTTCGCCCGCACCCTGGTGCCCCGCCTGGCCGGTGCGGCCGGCATGCCGTACCGACGTTTCGCGCTGTGGAACCTCGCCGGGGTGGTGACCTGGGTGGGCAGCTCGGTGCTGCTCGGTCACCTCGCCGGTGAGTCGTACGACACCGTGTCCCGGCTGCTCGGCCGGGCCACCGGCGCGGCGGCGGTGCTGCTGGCCGGCCTGTTGGGTGTGGCGCTCGCCGGCCGGTGGCTGGGTCGTAACCCCGACCCGGTACGCGCGCTGCTGTCCCGGGTGGGCGCGCTGCCCCCGATGCGCTGGCTCACCGCCCGCTACGGCGTGCTGTTCTTCCTGGTGGCCATGCGGATCGGGCCGGCCTGGACGCTGCTGCTCAATCTGGCTGCCGGGCTCCTGTTGCTCTTCGCCGCCGGCCTCGCCATCGCCGGTCTGCTCGCTCTGGCGGTCCGCAACAGTGGGCTGGCCGCGCTGGACGGCGCCATCGCGGGCTGGTTCACCGCGCGGCGCACCCCGGACGCCGCCGACGCCACGCTGGTCGTGGTGTCGGTGGCACGAGGGTCGCTGTTGATCGTGTTGGTGGCGCTGGTGGCCGCGGTGCTGGCGTGGCGCAACCGACCCTGGCGGGCGGACCTGCTCAGCGTGGTCGGCACGGTGGGCGCGTTCGTGCCGCTGGTGGTGCTGGCCGTGGTGGCCGAGCTGACCGGGCCGCAAGGCACCACCCCGGGCGGCGGCGACGCGTCGCCGCTCTCGACCCAGAACGCCGTCGTCGCGGCGAGCTTCTGCACCCTGGCCTGGCTGGTGTCGCGCAGTGCCCACTGGCCGGTGGCGGTGGCCGCCTGGACGGCCGCCGCCGCGGGGGTGCTCGGGATCGGCGGCGCGCGGCTCTACCTCGGGTTGGACACCGCGAGCGGGACCGCTGCCGCGGTGCTGCTCGGGGTGCTCTGGACGGTGGTGTTCATCGTGGCCTGGGCCACCCGGGACCGGGCGGTGGGGGATCGCGCGCAGCCGGTGGACCAGGTCCGGCCGCCGTCGCAGGGGCACCCCCGCCCGGTGGAACCTCACTAGGGTGTGACCGGCTCCGGCGACAACGGCGTGTCCGCCAGGCGCTCAGGTGTGATCCGACCGGGCCACCAGAAACGGTCGCCCAGCAGGAACGCCAGCGCCGGCACCAGGACCGTGCGGACCAGCAGGGTGTCCAGCAGGACGCCGATGCAGACGATGATGCCGATCTGGGTCAACGTGATCAGCGGCAGCACGCCGAGCACGGCGAAGACCGCGGCCAGCAGCACTCCGGCGCTCGTGATCACCCCGCCGGTGACCCGCAGGGCGGAGCGCATCCCGTCGCGGGTGCCCGCGCTGCGGGCGTCCTCCCGGGCCCGGGTGACCAGGAAGATGTTGTAGTCCACCCCGAGTGCCACCAGGAAGACGAAGGCGAGCAGCAACACGCCGCTGTCCAGTGCGGGGAAGCCCAGCACATGGTCGAAGAGCAGCCATGCCGCGCCCAGGCTGGCAAAGAACGACGCGATCACGGTGAGCACCAGCAGCACCGGTGCGAGCAGGCCGCGCAGCAGCAGCACGAGCACGGCGCCGACCAGCAGCAGGATGATCGGCAGGATCAGTCGCAGGTCGCGGTCGTTGGCATCGTCGGAGTCGTACGTGGCGGCCACGGAGCCACCGACGATCGCCCCGGACGGCGCGTCCGCGCCCGCGACCGCCGGCGGTGCGGAGCCGGGGACGGCGGCCACCGCGTCGCGCAGCGCCTCGATCGTGCGGTCGGACGCGGTGGTGCCGGGTTCGGCGTCCAGGACCACGTCGACCTGGGCGACGGCCTCGCCGGCGTCGCCGGGGCGCGCCGAGGCGACGCCCGGCACCGCGGTGGCGGCGTCGGTGACCGCCCGCACCGCCGCCGGGGTGGTGATCACGGCCACCGGCTGGGTGCTGCCGGCGGGGAACGCCCGGGCAAGTGTCTGCGCACCGGTCACCGCCTCCGGCTCGGCCCGGAACTGCTCGGTCTCGGACAGGCCGGTGCGGATCCCGAGCCCACCCAGCGCCAGACCACCGAGCAGCAGCGCGGCCAGCGTCGCGACCACCACCGGGCGGCGTTCCACGGCGGTGCCGAGCCGACCCCAGAGCTGGCCCTCGCGGACCGGGCCACCGACTCGGGGTACGAACGGCCAGAACAGGCCGCGACCGAAGAGCACCAGCACGGCAGGAAGCACGAACAGGGCCGAGAGCATGGCGAAGACCACACCGGTGGCGCAGGCCACCGCCAGTGCCCGGTTGGTCTCCTGCTCACTGAGCAGCAGAGTGAGGACGCCGAGCACCACGGTGCCGCCGCTGGCGAGGATGGGCTCGGCGGTACGGCGTAGCGCGGCGCGCATCGCCGCGAACCGGCTCTCCTCGCGGCGCAACTCCTCCCGATAGCGGGCGATGAGCAGCAGCGCGTAGTCGGTGGCGGCGCCGAAGACCAGCACGCTGGCGATGCCGGTGACCTGGCCCTGCTGAAGGTGGATGCCGACGGCGGGCACGATCGTGTCCACCGCGCGCAGGGTGATCTGCTCGGTCGCCGCGACCACCACGAGCGGCACGATCCACAGGAACGGGCTGCGGTAGGTGATCAGCAGCAGCAGCGCGACCACGGCGGCGGTCACCGCGAGCAGGGTGATGTCGGCGCCCTCGAACACCGAGGAGAGGTCGGCGGTGAAGGCCGGGGCACCGGTCACCTCGACGGTCAGTCCGTCGGGCAGGTCCGTCAGGGCGCCGCGCAGCTGGGTCACCGTCTCGGTGACGGCCTCCTGTCCGTCGGCGGTGCTGAGCGGTACGGCGACGAGGGCCACCGTGCCGTCCGGGGCCACCTGGGCGGGGCTGACCTGACCGCCCACCGCGAAGCGGCCCAGGTCACCGGCACGGGCGCCGACGGTGGCGCGGTCGGCCTCGCTCAGCGCGCCACCGTCGCCGCGGCTGACCACCACGATGGCCGGCTGCACGTCGTTGGACGGCAGTTGCTCCTGCAAACGCTGCACCTGCGTCGACTGCCACTGCACCGACAGGCCGGTGGCGGAGACCGGCGCCGGGTTGTCGGGTTGGGGCATTCCGAAGACGGCCGCGCCGACGACGATCGCGGCGGCCACGGTGAGCCAGGCGGCCAACCGGCCGCGAGCGACTCTGGTGAACACAGACATCAGGTGACCTCTAGGTCCTTCGGAAGCCGAGTATCTCGATGATCGAGATTATCGAGGTCTGTTCTATGCTGCAACCCGGGGGAACGACAACGGGAAGAAGCGGCGCAAGGTGGCGACTCACGGCATGTACCGGCGGCGCGACACGCGCCGCGAGCAGCTGGCCGCGGAGATCACCAACAACCTCCGGCGGTACGCGGTGGACGCCCAGCAGGTCGGTCACGCCTTCGCCAACCTGCACGGCCTCAATGCGACCGACCTGCAGGCGTTGATCGCGGTGATGGACGCCGAGCTGCTCGGTGACCCGATCACCCCCGGCCGTCTCGGTGAGCAGCTGAGCCTCTCCTCCGGCTCGGTCACCGCCCTGATCGACCGGCTCGAGCGGGCCGGCCACATCCGGCGGGACCGGGACACCGTCGACCGCCGCAAGGTGCTGCTGCACTACGCCGACCAGGGGGCCGCCCTGGCCATGGAGTTCTTCCGGCCGCTGGGCGCCCGTACCGACACGGTGATGGCCCGCTTCGGCGAGGACGAGCTGGAGGTGGTCCACCGGTTCATGGCAGAGATGAGCGAGTCTCTGCGGGGGCACCGTGACGCGGTACGCGCCGCCCGGCCCGAGCCGCCCCGCCGCCCGACGGGCTGACCGGTGCCGGACCGGCTCGTGACCCGCCCCTCGGTACAGGGACGCGCCTGGTGTCGGAGCAGGGGTGGGCACCCCTGTGAGAGGTCCCTTCTCAGCGCACCAGGGTTGCCAGGCCGACCCCCGCCCTAACGCAACGGCGTTGCCCGGAGTGTCCGTGCGCAGTGGTGCTACCCGTGTCCACTAGGGCTGATCGTCATTTCTGATCCGCAACAACTATTGGGCAACAATCATTGTGCAACAGTTGTTGCGGATGTCATTCTGGTGGCATGGAAAGCCCCGACGTACGCCAGGTCACCGACTCGCGGGTCCTCGCCGCGATGGCCCACCCGCTGCGCCGCCGGCTGATGGACGTGCTCAAGGTGCACGGGCCGTCGACCGTCGGCCTGCTCGCCGAGCGCACCGACCAGGCACCCGCGAACGTCAGCCACCACCTCAAGGTCCTCGCCGCCGCGGACCTGGTCACCGAGGCACCCGAGTTGGCCCGCGACCGACGCGAGCGGTGGTGGCGCCTGGTCACCCGAGGGCTGCGCTGGTCCAACACCGACTTCGACGCCGACCCGGCCTCCCGGGCGGTCGCCGACGCCGCCACCTCGCTCAACCTGGACCGGCACGTCGCCCTGGCCCGGGCATGGCACGCCGCCGACGAGACCGCACAGGCATCCTGGGACAACGCGCCGTTCTCCACCGACCACTGGCTGCGCCTCACGCCCGAGGAACTGGCCGAGCTGAGCCGCGAAATGATCGGCGTCCTCACGCGCTGGGCCAACCGGGACCTGCCCGACGACGACGCTGACCGTCGGCCGGTCTTCGTGTTCGTCCACGGCGTACCGGCCCGACCGTGACCTTCGCCACCCGCAGCGCCCCAACCCCCGTCCGACCGGTCGGCGGGCTGCTGCGACACCGCGACTTCCGGCTCCTCTGGGCCGGCCAGGCGGTCAGCAGCGTCGGCAGCAACGTCACCACGGTCGCGCTGCCCCTGGTCGCGGTCGCCGTTCTCGACGCTGGCACCTTCCAGGTGGCGGTGCTCACCGCCGCGGCCTGGCTGCCCTGGCTGCTGATCGGCCTGCCGGCCGGCGCATGGGTGGACCGTCTGCCCCGTCGACCGGTGATGGTGGTCTGCGACCTGCTCTGCGCGTTGGCGTTCCTCACCGTGCCGCTGGCCGCCGTGCTGGACCGGCTCACCGTCCCGCACCTGCTGGTGGTCGCCCTCAGCGCCGGCGCCGCGCGGGTCTTCTTCGAAACCGCCGACCAGGTGTACCTGCCGGTGCTGCTGCGACCCGAGCAACTGCCGGAGGGCAACGCCAAGCTGCAGGCGACCCAGACCGTGAGTTACGTCGTCGGGCCCGGACTCGCCGGCCTGATCGCCCAGCTCACCGGCGCTGTCGCCGCGCTGCTGCTGGACGCGCTCACGTTCCTGCTCTCCGCGGTCCTGCTGCTGCGGATCCGCACCGTCGAACCGCGCGTGCGCCGAGTGGATCGGTCCCGATCACTGCGCCGGGACATCGCCGAGGGGCTGCGCTTCGTCATCCGGGACCCGTACCTGCGGGTGCTGGCGTTCTTCGGCGCCGCCAGCAACATCGGGCTGACCGGCTACCAGGCCGTCCTGGTGGTCTTCCTGGTCCGTGAGTTGCGCCTCGAGCCGGGCCTGGTGGGCGCGATGGTCGGGGTGATGAGCGCCGGCGGGATCATCGGGGCGCTACTCGCCACCGCGCTGGCCCGGCGCTGTGGCACCGCACGGGCACTGTTGATCGGGGCGGTGCTCACCGGCCCGCCCGCACTGCTCATCCCGCTGGCCGCACCCGGCAACGGGTTGGCCTGGCCGGCCCTCGGCGGTCTGCTGATCGGCCTCGGCGTGGCCATCGGCAACGTCGTCAAGGGAGCCTTCCGGCAGACGTACACGCCGCACCACCTGCTGGGCCGGGTGACGGTGAGCATGCATCTGCTCAACTACGGCACGATCCCGCTGGCAGCCGTGCTGGCCGGTGCTGTCGGCGCGCGCTACGGCGTCAGGACGGCAATCGTCGTGATGACCGCCTGGCTGGCGATCACCCCGTTGATTCTGTTGATCGGGCCAATCCGGAGGCGGCGGGACCTGCCCGCCGCCCCGGCGGCGTCTTGAGTGCGCTGCGACGGCGGCCGGGTCCCCGGCCGCCGTCACCGGCACGAGCTAAATCGGGCGGACGTTGTCCGCCTGCGGACCCTTCTGCCCCTGGGTCACCTCGAACTCGACCTTCTGGCCCTCGTTGAGCTCCCGGTAGCCGCTCGAAGCGATGGCGGAGTAGTGGACGAACACGTCCGGCCCTCCACCGTCCTGCTCGATGAAGCCGAAGCCCTTTTCCGAGTTGAACCACTTAACCGTGCCGGTTGCCATGCATCTCTCCCTGTTCAAAGCGGCTGACCCTCGACCTGTGGCCGATGATCGCCCGTACCTGGTCGACAGTAACGGGCAAAACCCGGATCCGCTGGCCGAAGTGCCGTAGGTCTTCGTGTGAAGTCGGGTGAACTCTGCGCGCCGGCACGTAAAAGCCGCCCCGACCACCCTTCGCTGCGGCATGCTTGCGCCGATGAAAGGTGCCGCAGCCGACGCGCTGACCGAGCTGGAGCGCGAAATCGACGCGCCCGGCGCCGGGCTGGACCGGCTCCGGTTGATGCCCACTCCGTTCGTCCCCGAGGTGCGTCTGTACCTGGCCGAGGACGCGATCGTCTGGTGGGCTCGGATGGAAGCCGCCGCCGGACACCCCCTGCCGGCGCCGTACTGGGCGTCCGCCTGGGCGGGAGGCCAGGCCCTGGCCCGCCACATCCTGGACCACCCGGAGCTCGCCGCCGGTCGCCGGGTGCTCGACCTCGCCGCCGGGTCGGGACTGGTGGCCATCGCCGCCGCGCTGGCCGGCGCCGCGGAGGTGATCGCGAACGACATCGACCCGTACGCCGTTGCCGCCGTCACGCTCAACGCGCGGGCCAACCGGGTCGCCGTCGACGCCTTCGGGGACGACCTGCTCGACCGCACCGACGGGGAGGCCGACCTGGTGGTCGCCGGGGACGTCTTCTACGACCGGGCGATGGCCGACCGGATGCTGCCGTTCCTGCAGAGGGCCGCCGCCGGAGGTGCCGAGGTGCTGGTCGGCGACCCCGGCCGGGGGCACCTACCGGCGGACCGCCTGACCGTGCTGGCCGACTACCCGGTGCCCACCACCGAACCGTCGGTCGACTCTTCGCTACGTTGGGTGCAGGTGCTGCGACCCGCCTGAGGTGGAGCCGCCGCCTCAGGGGCGACCCCGAGGCGGATACCAGGGTTCGCTGGGGGCTACGACCGGATGTCCAGGGTGGTGCGACGGTCATAGCGTACGAGGCATGACGCAATGGCTTGCCCAGATCGGAGAACTGCCCGTCCTGCTGTTGATGGGTGCGCTCGGGCTCGTCATGCTCTTCGACGCCGTACCCCTGCTGGGTGTTTTGATCCCCGGCGACGTGGCGATCCTGGCCGCCGTCGGGGTGGGCCGCCCGGCCACCGGGCTGGCCACCTTCACCGCGGTGCTGGTCGGCTGCCTGGCCGGCTGGTCCCTGAGCTTCCTGATCGGCCGGCGCTACTCCGAGTCGTTGCGACACAGTCGGATCGGTGGCTGGATCGGCGAGACGCGCTGGACGGCGGCGGAGGGAATCCTGCGACGCGGTGGCGGCCGGATGATGGTCGTCGCGCCGTTCCTGCCCGTGTTCAACGCGCTGCTTCCGCTGGCCGCCGGTGGGCTGCGGATGTCGTACCGTCGATTCCTCGGCTGCGCGACGATCGGCGCGGCCGCCTGGGCCGGTCTCTACCTCGCGCTGGGCACCGCGTCCCGGTCGCTGGCCGGGCTGCTGCCGGGGGAGCCCAGCCCGCTGCTGATCACCATGGGGGTCGGGCTGGTGTTGGCCTTCGTCGTGCTGCTGGGAGCTCGGCGGCGGTTGTTCGCGGTGACGGGCTGAGCTGTCGTTGGTTGCGGTGGTGGGGCGGGGGCCTGCCGTGCCCGGCTCCGGGCGGTCAGGCTTGATCCCTGCGCCGGGCACGGCAGGCCCCCGCCCCCGTCGTGGGGGCGGCTCGTCCGTTGGGTGCCGCGTCCGCCGACGGGGGTTGGGATCTTGGTGGTGTTGGTCCGCGTTTGGTGATCCTGGTTCGGTGGGGGTTACCAGCCTCGGGTTCGCCACTGGGGGAGGGCTGGGCGTTCTGCTCCCAGGGTGCTGTCCTTGCCGTGGCCAGGGTAGAACCAGGTGTCGTCGGGTAGCTGGTCGAACAGTTTGTGCTCGACGTCGTCGATCAGCGCGGCGAAGCGCTCCGGGTCCTTGTCGGTGTTACCGACACCACCCGGGAAAAGGCTGTCGCCGGTGAAGAGATGCGGGGTGCCGGCCGGGTCGCGGTAGAGCAGCGCGATCGAGCCCGGGGTGTGCCCCTTGATGTGGATGACCTCCAGCGCGCAGTCGCCGACCGGCACGATGTCGCCGTCGGCCAGGCGCTCCGCCTCGATCGGCAGCCCGGCCGCGTCGTCGGCGTGCACCAGCACCCGGGCCCCGGTCTTGGCGACCACTTCCTCCAGCGCGACCCAGTGATCCATGTGCTGGTGGGTCGTCACCACGGCCGTGAGCCCGCCGTCGCCGATCAGCTCCAGCAGCCGGGGTGCCTCGTTGGCGGCGTCGATCAGCACCTGATCACCGGTGCCCGTGCAGCGCAGCAGGTAGGCGTTGTTGTCCATCGGGCCCACCGACAGCTTGCTGATGGTCAGCCCGTCCAGCACCCGTACCGCCGGCGCGCCGCCCTGGGTGACGTCTCCGCTGTATGTCATGAGGTTTCTATATCCATTCCGGTGGAGTAGGCAGGGGACCGTCGGGGGTGACGGAGAGTGGGTCGCCGTCGGCGCGGCCGATCAGCCAGGCGGCGAGGTCGGAGACAGGACCGGCGACGATCGGGGCGCCGGCGCGGTCCCCGATGACCACCTCGTGCTCGCTGCCGTCGAGGCGGAGCACCATCGACGGCGGTGTCGGTCCGTTCGCGTGATGGGTGGCGGCCTCGCGCAGCAGTCGGTGGGCGAACGCCTCCGACCAGTCGGCGGGTCGGTAGCCGGCCGCCAGGTCGAGGTGGTGCACCTCGATCTCGCGCAGGCGGCCCCAGACGAGCAGGGCGGCCGGCCACGGACCCCGACGTGCCTGCACCGTCGCCGCCCAAGCCTCGGCCGGCATCGCCGCGACCGCCTCGGTGAACAGGTCCGCGGTACGCCGCAGGTCGTCCAGGTGCTCGCCGGGTGGCCGGCCCGAGCCGGCGTCGATGTCCGCCGTGCGGGCCGCCAGCGACGCGTACAT
Organism: Micromonospora sp. NBC_01638; assembly: GCF_045209745.1. Lineage (NCBI taxonomy): Bacteria > Bacillati > Actinomycetota > Actinomycetes > Micromonosporales > Micromonosporaceae > Micromonospora > Micromonospora sp. NBC_01638. Next base: position 328,724 of record NZ_CP109273.1, on the reverse strand, counting down.
CGGCAGCGCCTCCCCGGTGCGGGCAGCGGTGAGCAGGTTGACGAAGCCGTCGGCGTTGCGCGCCAGATGCGCCAGCACGTGGCCGCGCGTCCAACCCGGCAGCAGCGACGCGGCGGCCAGGTCCGCGGCGTCGAAAGAAGCGGCGGTACGCAGGAGCCGGCTGGTGGCCGCGTCCACCTCGCCCATCAGCAACAGCGGATCCGTGGTCACCCGTCGACCCTAGCGGTCCGCCAGCGCGCCGTCGCCGGGGAAATCACTTTCGGCGCGTCGGCCCGCCACCTACCGTCAGCGACAGACGCGGCACCGGGACATCGGACGGAGGTGGTGATCATGCCGGACGTGGCACGCGTGTTCCGCCATCACCAGCTTCGACACCGATGAGGATGCCATGACGATCGATCTGACCGCCCTCGGCTGGGACGCCGAGCGGGCGGCGTACGCCGTGCGACACGGCGAGCACCACCCCGGTCGGGTGGCCCGGGTGGACCGAGGGGTCTGCACGGTGCTCACGGCGGCCGGCCCGGTCCGGGCCAGCCTGGGCGGGGCGGTGCTGGCCGCCGCCGCCCGGGACCCGTCCGCGCTGCCCTGCTCCGGGGACTGGGTGCTGCTCACGCACTGGCCGGACCGCCGCGTCACCGTGGAGGCGGTGCTGCCGCGACGGGCCGCGCTGATCCGGCGTACCGCCGGCAAGGACGCCAGCGGCCAGGTGCTGGCCGCCAACCTCGACGCGGCCGCCGTGGTGGAGCCGGTGCACCCCGAGCCGGATGTGGCCCGGATCGAGCGACTGCTCGCCCTGGCCCACGAGTCCGGCGCCCGGCCGCTGGTCGTGCTCACGAAGGCCGACCTCGCCGCCGACCCGGCCGCGCTGGCCCGCCAGTTGGCCGCGGTCGCCCCCGGGGTGCCGGTGCTGCCGGTCAGCGCCGAGCGTGGCATCGGGCTGGGCCCGCTGCGCGCCGAGGTGGCGCCCGGCCGCACGCTCGGCCTGCTCGGGCCGTCCGGTGCCGGCAAATCGAGCCTGATCAACGCCCTGGTCGGGGCGGTGATGATGCCCACCCAGGCGATCCGACGGGTCGACGGCAAGGGCCGGCACACCACCACCTGGCGGGCCCTCGTACCGATTCCCGGCGGCGGCGCGGTGATCGACACTCCCGGTGTGCGGGCGGTCGGCCTGCTGGACGGCGCGGCCGGGCTCGACCGGGCGTTCGCCGACATCGCCGGGCTGGCCGAGGGCTGCCGGTACGCCGACTGCGGGCACGACGGCGAGCCCGCCTGCGCGGTCCGCGAGGCGCTGCACACCGGCGAGCTCTCCACCCGACGGTGGGAGAACTGGCGGCGGTTGCAGGGGGAGTTGGCCCACGAGAGCCGACGGCGCGAGGCGCGGGTGGCGGCGGAGCGGCGCGGCGGGTGGCGTTCGGCCCGGCGCCGGGCGGCCCGGCCACCGGCGCCCGGGGGCTACTGATCAGACGCGGCCGACCGGGCTGAGCTGGGGGAATGTGCGGGCGGGGAAAACTGTCATACCTCGGGGCTAGAGTTGCCGAGGCGTGTTTCCGCGCCCGCACGACCGCTCCGAATCACCCCAGAGCGGGACAGATCCTTCGCTTCGTCTTCACCCGGGAGTACACGCACCGTGGCCGACCGACTGATTATCCGTGGCGCGCGCGAGCACAACCTGCGTGACGTCAGTCTCGACCTGCCCCGGGATGCGCTCATCGTGTTCACCGGGCTGTCCGGGTCGGGCAAGTCGAGCCTGGCCTTCGACACGATCTTCGCCGAGGGGCAGCGCCGCTACGTCGAGTCGCTCTCGTCGTATGCCCGGCAGTTCCTCGGTCAGATGGACAAGCCAGACGTCGACTTCATCGAGGGCCTCAGCCCCGCCGTCTCGATCGACCAGAAGTCCACCTCGCGCAACCCGCGCTCGACCGTCGGCACCATCACCGAGGTCTACGACTATCTGCGCCTGCTCTACGCCCGCATCGGGGAGCCGCACTGCCCGGTCTGCGGCGAGCGGATCTCCCGGCAGAGCCCCCAGCAGATCGTCGACCGGGTCCTCGCCATGGCCGAGGGCACCAAGTTCATGGTGCTCGCTCCGGTCATCCGTGGCCGCAAGGGCGAGTACGTCGACCTCTTCGCCGAGTTGCAGGCCAAGGGCTACGCCCGGGCCCGGGTCGACGGCGTGGTGCACCCGCTGACCGAGCCGCCGAAGCTCAAGAAGCAGGAGAAGCACACCATCGAGGTGGTGATCGACCGGCTCACCGTCAAGCCGAGCGCCAAGCAGCGGTTGACCGACTCGGTCGAGGCCGCCCTGGGCTTGTCCACTGGTCTGGTGCTGCTCGACTTCGTCGACCTCCCGGAGGACGACCCGGACCGGGAGCGCCGCTACTCCGAGCACCTGGCCTGCCCCAACGACCACCCGCTGGCCATCGAGGATCTCGAGCCCCGGGTCTTCTCCTTCAACGCGCCGTACGGCGCCTGCCCGGAGTGCACCGGCCTGGGCACCAAGAAGGAGGTCGACCCGGAGCTGCTGGTCCCCGACCCGGAGCGCAGCCTGCGCGAGGGCGCCATCCAGCCCTGGGCCACCGGGCACAACCTGGAATACTTCCTGCGCCTGTTGGAGGCCCTCGGCGAGGCCCAGCACTTCGACGTCGACACCCCGTGGCGGGCGTTGCCGGCGCGGGCGCAGAAGACGATCCTGCACGGCTCCGACGATCAGGTGCACGTGCGCTACCGCAACAAGTACGGCCGCGAGCGGTCCTACTACACCGGCTTCGAGGGTGTGGTGCAGTGGATCGAGCGCCGGCACTCCGACACCGAGTCCGAGTCGTCCCGCGACAAGTACGAGGGCTACATGCGCGACGTGCCGTGCGCGGCGTGCGGTGGCGCCCGGCTCAAGCCCGAGGTGCTCGCGGTCACACTGGCCGGCAAGAGCATCGCCGAGGTCTGCAACCTGTCCGTGGGGGACTGCGCCGACCTGCTCGCCGGCATCGAGCTGACCGACCGGCAGAAGATGATCGCCGAGCGGGTCCTCAAGGAAATCAACGCCCGGCTGCGGTTCCTGCTCGACGTGGGCCTGGACTACCTCTCCCTGGACCGCCCGGCTGGCACGCTGTCCGGCGGTGAGGCGCAGCGCATCCGGCTGGCCACCCAGATCGGCTCCGGCCTGGTGGGCGTGCTCTACGTGCTCGACGAGCCGTCGATCGGGCTGCACCAGCGCGACAACCACCGGCTGATCGAGACCCTCATCCGGCTGCGCGGGCTGGGCAACACGCTGATCGTGGTGGAGCACGACGAGGACACCATCCGTACCGCCGACTGGATCGTGGACATCGGGCCCGGCGCGGGTGAGCACGGCGGCAAGATCGTGCACAGCGGGTCCGTGCCGGCGCTGCTGAAGAACAAGGAGTCGATCACCGGGGCATACCTGTCCGGGCGTCGGTCGATCCCGACGCCGACAAAGCGCCGCCCGCAGGATCCGGCTCGGGAACTGGTGGTGCACGGCGCGCGCGAGCACAACCTGCGCAACCTGAGCGTCTCGTTCCCGCTGGGCCAGCTGATCGCGGTCACCGGGGTCAGCGGCTCGGGCAAGTCGACGCTGGTCAACGACATCCTGTACGCGGTGCTGGCCAACCAGATCAACGGCGCCCGGCTGGTGCCCGGACGGCACACCCGGGTCTCCGGTTTGGAGCACGTGGACAAGGTCGTCGGCGTGGACCAGTCGCCGATCGGCCGGACGCCGCGCTCCAACCCAGCCACCTACACCGGGGTCTGGGACCACGTCCGCAAGCTCTTCGCCGAGACCACCGAGGCGAAGGTGCGCGGCTATGGCCCCGGCCGGTTCTCGTTCAACGTCAAGGGTGGGCGCTGCGAGGCGTGCTCCGGTGACGGCACCATCAAGATTGAGATGAACTTCCTGCCCGACGTGTACGTCCCGTGCGAGGTCTGCAAGGGCGCCCGGTACAACCGGGAGACCCTCGAGGTGCACTACAAGGGCAAGACCGTCTCGAACGTGCTGGAGATGCCGATCGAGGAGGCCGCCGAGTTCTTGTCCGCCATCCCGGCCATCCACCGGCACCTCAAGACCCTCGTCGATGTCGGCCTGGGCTACGTCCGCCTCGGCCAGCCCGCGCCGACCCTCTCCGGCGGTGAGGCGCAGCGGGTCAAGCTCGCCTCCGAGTTGCAGAAGCGCTCCACCGGGCGGACGGTCTACGTGCTCGACGAGCCGACCACCGGTCTGCACTTCGAGGACATCCGCAAGCTGCTGATGGTGCTGGAAGGGCTGGTCGACAAGGGCAACACGGTGATCACCATCGAGCACAACCTCGACGTGATCAAGACGGCCGACTGGCTTATCGACATGGGTCCGGAGGGGGGCCACCGGGGCGGCACCGTGCTCGCCACCGGCACCCCCGAGGAAGTCGCCGAGGTGGCTGAGAGCCACACCGGCGAGTTCCTGCGCCAGGTGCTCAAGCTCGACGGCGAGGCCAAGGGCGCGGCCGCCGCCACCACCCGGGCGGCCAAGGCCAACGGTGTGACCAAGGCACGGGCCAGTCGCAAGGTGCCGGCCGGCGCGCGCTGACCGTGGTTCGTCGTTTCGGCCCTCGACGGCGTGGCGATGGTGGGGCGGGTTCGATCGGGTTGGCGCGCGCCCATGGCGGCGTGGCGAGCCGGTCTGGGGCCGCCCCGTCCCATTTCCTGGGTCGGACAGATGCCGCGATGAACCATCCGGCACAGTTGCCCGTGTGGAGAAGTATGGGCCGGCTTTCTGACCGGCACAGCGGGCTACAGAGAGGCGAGGCATGAGTGACGATCAGGCGCTGACCGGTCCGGGTACGCAGACACGTCGCACCCTGCTCACCGGGGTCGGGGCGGTCGGTGCGGCCGTCGTCCTGGCTGCCTGCGGCAGTGACGACGGCAGCGGCAGCGGCGCCCCCACCAGCGGCGGCCCGGCGGTGCCCAGCACCGGCGACGCTGGCGGCGGCGACCGGCAGGGCGCCCAGTCGTTGGCCACCACCGCCGACATCCCGGTCGGTGGCGGCAAGGTCCTCGCCACCGAGGGCGTGGTCATCACGCAGCCCACTGCCGGCCAGTTCAAGGGCTTCAGCCCGATCTGCACCCACCAGAACTGCCCGGTGACGAACGTCGACGGCGGCACCATCAACTGCACCTGCCACGGCAGCAAGTTCTCGATCGAGGACGGCTCGGTGAAGGCTGGCCCGGCCACCAAGCCGCTGCCGCCCAAGAACATCAAGGTCACCGGCGACCAGATCTCGCTGGCCTGACCCGGCCGGGGGAGGCAGCCGGCCCCGGGGCTGACTGATCGACTCGCGTTCCGGCAAGTCGGGGTGTCCGCCGCCCGTCGACACCCCGACTTCCCGAAAACCGAGTGGATCTAGCGCTGGCCGGGGGATGTCGGTGCTGCGGACTAGGCTTGCTGGCGTGGCTGACCCCTCGACCTACCGCCCCGCACCCGGCACCATTCCGGAGTCACCGGGGGTCTACCGCTTCCGCGACGGCACCGGCCGGGTGATCTACGTCGGTAAGGCGAGGAACCTGCGCAGCCGGCTCAACTCCTACTTCGGCGACATCTGGAACCTGCACGAGCGCACCCGACAAATGGTCACCACCGCCGAGTCGGTCGACTGGATCACCGTCGGCACCGAGGTCGAGGCGCTCCAGCAGGAGTTCACCGAGATCAAGCAGTACGATCCCCGGTTCAACGTCCGCTACCGCGACGACAAGTCGTACCCCTACCTGGCCGTCACCCTCGACGAGGACTACCCACGGCTACAGGTGATGCGCGGCGCCAAGCGCAAGGGCGTGCGCTACTTCGGTCCGTATTCGCATGCCTGGGCGATCCGGGAGACCCTCGACCTGTTGCTGCGGGTGTTCCCCGCCCGCACGTGCTCCGCCGGGGTGTTCAAACGGGCCGGCCAGGTTGGCCGCCCCTGCCTGCTCGGCTACATCGGCAAGTGCTCGGCGCCGTGCGTCGGCACCGTCTCCGCCGACGAACACCGCGCCATCGTCGACGGGTTCTGCGACTTCATGGCCGGGCGCACCGACACCATGGTTCGCAAGATCGAGCGCGAGATGACCGAGGCGAGCGAGCAGCTGGAGTTCGAGCGGGCCGCCCGGCTGCGCGACGACGTGGCCGCGCTGCGCCGGGCCATGGAAAAGCAGACCGTGGTGCTGGGCGACGGCACCGACGCCGACGTGGTCGCGTTCGCCGACGACCCGCTGGAGGCGGCCGTCCAGGTCTTCCACGTCCGCGACGGCCGGGTCCGCGGCCAGCGAGGCTGGGTGGTCGAAAAGACCGAGGACCTGACCACCGGCGACCTGGTGCACCACTTCTGCACCCAGGTGTACGGAGGCGAGCACGGCGAAACCGACGTGCCCCGGGAGCTACTGGTGCCCGAGCTGCCGGGGGACGCCGACGCGTTGGCCGAATGGCTCTCCAACCACCGCGGCAGCCGGGTGTCACTGCGGGTGCCGCAGCGCGGCGACAAACGCGCACTGATGGAGACGGTGGAGCGCAACGCCAAGGACGCACTCACGCGGCACAAGCTCAAGCGGTCCGGTGACCTGACCACCCGGGGCAAGGCCCTGGACGAGATCAGCGAGGCCCTGGGCATGCGCACCTCGCCGCTGCGCATCGAGTGTTTCGACATCTCCCAGATCCAGGGCACCGACGTGGTCGCCAGCATGGTGGTCTTCGAGGACGGGTTGCCCCGCAAGAGCGAGTACCGGCGGTTCATCATCCGAGGCGCCACCGACGACCTCTCCGCGATGTCCGAGGTGCTCCGCCGCCGCTTCGCCCGCTACCTGGACGCCAGGGCCGAGACGGGCGAGGTGGGGGTGGAGTCGGCCGACGACCCGGCCGCCCCGGAAGACGCGGTCGAGCCGCAGGTCGGTGTCCTGATCGATCCGACCACCGGCCGGCCGCGGAAGTTCGCGTACCCGCCGCAGCTGGTGGTCGTCGACGGCGGTGCCCCACAGGTCGCCGCGGCCGCGCAGGCCCTCGCCGACCTGGGCATCGACGACGTGGCCCTGTGCGGGTTGGCCAAGCGGCTGGAGGAGGTCTGGCTCCCCGACGACGAGTTCCCGGTCATCCTGCCGCGCACCTCGGAGGGGCTCTATCTGCTGCAACGGGTCCGTGACGAGGCCCACCGGTTCGCCATCACCTTCCACCGGCAGCGCCGCTCCAAGCGCATGACCGAGTCGGCGCTGGACCACGTACCCGGCCTGGGGGAGGTGCGGCGCAAGGCGCTGCTGCGTCATTTCGGCTCGCTCAAGCGGATCTCCGCCGCCACAGTCGAGGAGATCACCGAAGTGCCCGGAGTGGGCCGGCGGACCGCCGAGGCGATCCTGGCAGCCCTCGACAAGGACACGACAGCCGACGACAGCGCAACAGCGGCGCCAAGTCCCTGAGCCTGCCCCCAGCCCGCGTGCTCGCGTGTGCGTGGTCGCCCCCCTTTCTCGCGATCTTGCACTTTCTGCCTCGACTTAGGGGGCATTCCACGCATCTCGGCGACCGGAACTGCAAGATCGGCGCGGCGGGGCGCTGCGGCGGGGCGCTCTGGAGTGGCGAACCTGGGTTCGGGAGTTCACCGTGCCCCGTTGGCCCAGCAACCGAACGCTGAACGCAAACGGTGTTGTCCTGGTTGTAGTTGCTTCGTTCATGGGCTGAGGGCCCTGTTTCCTGGTTCGAGCACGATCTTGGGCCGGTCGAGCAGCGAGGGTCCCGTCGGAGTGAGCGTTTTGGGCGCTTTGTCTGCATTGTGGGTGTCGGGGGTCTTCGGCGGACCATCCAAGCGGTGCTGGGGGAGGTCTCCGGCGGTCCGGTCCACTGTTTCTCGAAGGCCAGTCTGGCGAGCTTTGAAGCGGGCCATGATCGGCGCAGTTTCAGGGTGGTGTTGCCTGCCTGGACCGCGTCGGGAGGCAGCGTTGCCGGTGCCGCAGCTGACCGGGCCGCGGTACGCCTCGTTGACCGCCGTGATCTCGGGTGATGGTGCGGATGTGCCTCGGGGTTGGGTCTGGCCGGGTGGGGTTGGTGTCCGGTTCGGGGGTGTCGCCGGTTGGGGGTGCGGCTGGTTGGGGTGGCTGTCCCGGTTTTGGGGTTGGTGTGCTGTGGTCGGGTCCACTCCGGTGGTGGAATCGGTGGCGGGTCGGGGTCGTTATACCTGGCATGCCGCCGTAGCCCGACGGGCTGTGGTGTGCGGCAGTCGCCGGGAACATCCGGCCGGCGGCCTCGGTTACATCCCCCCGTAACCCGGGACGGACAAGGTCCGCCAGCCGCCGGCAGTCGCCGGGAACATCCGGCCGGCCGCCCCGGTTACATCCCCGGAACCCCGAGCAGGTCCCCCGATCGCCGGGCCGTTCCCGTGAACTTTTCTTCGCACGGTCGCACCCCCGTCGAGTGCCGTGCGGACACCCCCCGATGCAGAGGAGCACGCCATCATGCGTACCGATCTGATCCGTAAGACCGCTCTGACCGCTGCTGGGCTCGCCTTCACCGGCGGCGCCATCATCGGCCCCGTCACCGCCGCCTACGCCGCGTCCGACGCCAAGCCCGCCACGCAGACCCAGTCGGACCGCAAGCCCGCCGGTGAGCGTCAGCTGGGTGTGCGCTACGAGGCGCAGCCGAACTTCTACTACTGCGGCCCCGCCGCCGCCCGTAACGCCCTGAGCGTGCAGGGCAAGGACATCAGCGTCGACGCCATGGCCAAGGAAATGGGCACCACCGAGGCCGGCACCGACTCCATCAACGACATCACCCCGGTCCTGAACAAGGAAACCGGTAAGAACGACGCCTACCGCAGCGTCGAGATCAGCACCCCCGCCGCTGACGCCAAGCAGACCGACACCCTGCGCGCCGACATCGTCAAGACCGTCGACGACGGCCGGGCCATGGTCGCCAACATCGCCGGCACCAGCGTCGACACCAACGGCGGCGTGCACTCCTTCGAAGGCGGGCACTACATCAGCGTCGTCGGCTACCGCGACAACGGCAACGTGGTGAAGATCGCCGACTCCGCCGACCCGAACACCGCCTCCTACGAGATCACCACCGAGCGCCTCGCCGACTGGATCGCCACCCGCGGCTACGCCACCAGCTGACCCACCGCGCACCACAAAACACCACAAGCACCAACCACGAAGGGCCGGACCCCACCAGGGGCCCGGCCCTTCGTCATGCCATCAGTCGGTGGCGAGGACGGCCAGGATCTGCTCGCCGTACTTGGCGAGCTTGTTCTCGCCGACCCCGCTGACGCGGGACAGGTCGGCCAGCGTGCCCGGCGCGTCACTGGCGATCTGCCGCAGCGTGGCGTCGTGGAAGATCACGTACGCCGGGACGCCCTGTTCTTTGGCGGTGGCCGCCCGCCAGGCGCGCAGCCGCTCGAAGAGCGACGTGGCGGCCGGGGTCAGCTCGGTCACGACGGTGGACGAGCCGCGCGGCTTCGATGAGCGGCTCGATGCGGGCTTCTCCGGTTCGCGGCGCATCGTCACTGTGCGGCGGCGACCCAGGACGTCGGTGCTCGCCTCGGTCAGCGCGAGCGTGCCGTAGTCGCCCTCCACGGCGAGCAGCCCTTCGGCGAGCAGTTGTCGGACCACGCCCCGCCACTCTGCCTCACTGAGTTCGGAGCCGATGCCGAAGACGGTCAGCGAGTCGTGACCGTACTGGCTGATCTTGTCGGTCTGCTTGCCGAGCAGGATGTCGATGCAGTGCCCGGCGCCGAAGTGCTGGTTGCGTTCGCGGTCGAGCCGAAAGACGGCGGAGAGTAACTTCTGGGCGGCGACCGTGCCGTCCCAGGACTCCGGCGGGGTGAGGCAGGTGTCGCAGTTGCCGCAGGCGGATGTCGTCGTGTCGCCGAAGTATTCGAGCAGCTGGACCCGGCGGCAGCGCACCGTCTCGCAGAGGGCGAGCATGGCGTCCAGGTGCGCGGCGAGGTTGCGCCGGTGGGCGAGGTCGCCGTCGGACGTCTCGATCATCTTGCGTTGCTGGACCACGTCCTGCAGTCCGTACGCCAGCCAGGCGGTGGACGGCAGGCCGTCCCGCCCGGCGCGGCCGGTCTCCTGGTAGTAACCCTCGACGGACTTGGGCAGGTCGAGGTGGGCGACGAACCTGACGTCGGGCTTGTCGATGCCCATGCCGAAGGCGATGGTGGCCACCATGACCAGGCCGTCCTCACGCAGGAAGCGCTGCTGGTTGGCGGCGCGGGTGGCCGCGTCCAGCCCGGCGTGGTAGGGCAGAGCGGCGACCCCGTTGGCGGTGAGGAACTCCGCCGTCTTGTCGACCGAGGCCCGGGACAGGCAGTAGACGATGCCGGCGTCGCCGGGGTGCTCGTCGCGCAGCAGGGCCAGCAACTGCTTGCGGGGCTCCCGCTTGGGCACGATCCGGTACTGGATGTTGGGCCGGTCGAAGCTGGCCACGAAGTGCCGGGCGTCGTCGAGCTTGAGGCGGGTGGCGATCTCGGTGCGGGTGGCGCTGGTCGCGGTGGCGGTCAGCGCGATCCGGGGGACCTGCGGCCAACGCTCGTGCAGCATCGACAGCGCCAGATAGTCGGGGCGGAAATCGTGCCCCCACTGGGACACGCAGTGCGCCTCGTCGATCGCGAACAGGGAGATGCGCCCCCGGTCCAGCAGGCCGAGGGTGGAGCGGACGCCGAGCGCCTCTGGAGCCAGGTAGAGCAGGTCCAGCTCGCCGGCGAGGAAGGCCGCCTCGACCCGACGCCGGGCGTCGAGGGTCTGGGTCGAGTTGAGGAACCCGGCGCGTACGCCGACCGCGGTGAGCGCGTCCACCTGGTCCTGCATGAGCGCGATCAGCGGGGACACGACGACCGCGACCCCGTCGCGGACCAGGGCCGGGATCTGGTAGCACAGGGACTTGCCGCCACCGGTGGGCATCAACACCAGCGCGTCGCCGCCGGCGACCACATGGTCGATCACGTCCTGCTGGAAACCGCGGAAGGCGTCGTAGCCGAACACCCGGCGCAGCACCGGCAGCGCGTCCTCGGTACGCAGGTCGGTGGGAGAAGCCATCCGCGGAGTCTACGAGCCGACCCCGACAGCACCAGCCCGGCGTACCGAGGTGGGTGCGCCGGGTTGGCTGGCTGGTTCGCTGGGCCGCGGGGCTGGGCCTTTTCCCGACCACAATATTGATCGTTATCCAGGACGGCGGCTGTCCGGTCATCGTCGACCGCCCGGCGACCCGTGGCGGGTGCCCGGCCTCGGCCCGGCGGCGGGATAGAGTCGCTGATTGACAAATCGCGGCCGACGGCGGCCGCGGCGCCACGGCTTGGGGGTACGGGTGAGCGAGGCGCGCACAGCCGGTGACCGGATCGACGACCCGGCTGCCGTTGACGGGCAACTGGCGGCCGAGTCGGAGACCACACTCGTGGTGGTCACCGGTGTCTCCGGGGGTGGCCGCAGCACGGTTGCCCGGGCGTTGGAGAACGTCGGCTACTACGTCGTGGACAACCTGCCGCAGGCACTGATGCTGGACATGGCCGAGCTGGCGTTCAAGGCGGGCGGCGCGGCTCGGCGTACGGCGATGGTGTTGGACGTGCGGTCGCGGGCCTTCTCCACGGACCTGGCCGGGGCGATCCGGGAGCTCAAGGAGCGTGGTTTCTCGCCCCGGGTGGTCTTCGTCGACGCCGACGACGAGGTGTTGATCCGGCGGTTCGAGAGCGTTCGCCGTTCGCACCCGTTGCAGGGCGACGGGCGGCTGGCCGACGGCATCGCCGTGGAGCGCGGGTTGCTGGAGGAGGCGCGCGACCAGGCCGACGTGATCATCGACACCAGCCACCTGAACGTCAACCAGCTCCGTCGGCGCATCGAGGAGCTGTTCGGCGGCGAGGATGCCCGCCGGCTGCGGGTCACCGTGCTGTCGTTCGGCTTCAAGTACGGCCTGCCGCCGGACGCCGACTTCGTGCTGGACGCCCGTTTCCTGCCCAATCCGTACTGGGTTCCGGAGCTGCGCGAGCACACCGGGCGGGAGGAGGCGGTCAGCGCGTACGTGCTGGGCCAGGAGGGCGCGGACGCCTTCGTCTCCGCGTACGCCGACCTGGTCAACGCCACCACGGCCGGCTTCGAGCGGGAGGGCAAGCGGTACCTCACGGTCGCCGTCGGCTGCACCGGCGGCAAGCACCGCAGCGTGGCCATCGCCGAGGAGTTGTCCGGCCGGCTGCGCCACTCCGGGCTGGCGGCCAACGCCCAGCACCGCGACCTGGGGCGGGAATGACGGCCCGTCGGGTGGTGGCGTTCGGAGGCGGGCACGGGCTGTCCGCCTCGTTGCGCGCGCTGCGCCACTGCGCCCCCGAACTCGACCTCGACATCACCGCGGTGGTCACCGTTGGTGACGACGGCGGCTCCAGTGGCCGGCTGCGCGCCGAGCGGGGTGGTCTGCCCCCGGGTGATCTGCGCCAGGCGCTGGTGGCGTTGGCCGGGGACCACCCGGCGACCCGGCGCAGCGCCGGGCTGTTCCAGCACCGCTTCGTCACCGCACTGGCCGGCGTACCCCAGGTCGTCGCGGGTGACCCGGCGGTGCCCGGCGACGCCGACCGGACGGCGACCCGCACCGACGGGCTGGCCGGGCACGCGGTGGGCAACCTGGTGCTCTGCGGCCTCACGGAGCTGCTCGGCGACCCGGTGGCCGCGCTGGAGCACGCCGGCGCGATGCTCGGCGCGGTCGGCCGGGTGTTGCCGATGTCCCGCCAGCCGGTCGACATCGAGGCGCAGGTACGCGGCGCCGACCCGGCCGCCCCCGACGAGGTGCGCACCGTGCGTGGCCAGCACCAGGTGGCCGTCACGACCGGGCGGGTCGAGGCGCTGCGGCTCACGCCCGCCCGCCCGCCGGCCTGCGCCGAGGCCATCGAGGCGATCAGGGCGGCGGACTGGTTGATCTTCGGGCCGGGCAGCTGGTACACCAGCGTGCTTCCGCACCTGCTGGTGCCGCAGCTGGCCGACGCGATCGTGTCCTGCTCGGCCCGGCGGCTGGTCACGCTGAACCTCGCCGCGGAGAAGGAGACCCTTGGGCTCTCCGTCGCCGACCATCTCGCGGCTCTGCACTGGTACCTGCCCGAACTCAAGGTGGATCTTGTGCTCGCTGATGCCAAGGCGGTGGGTGACCCCGAACCGGTCGAACGTGCGGCAGAATCGCTGGGTGCCCGCCTGGTCCTCGCCCCCGTCGCCGTCACCGGCGGCACTCCCCGCCATGATCCGGTTGCCCTGGGCGCCGCGCTGGTGCCTGTCCTGGGCTCCGATCGTTAGACACGTACGTAATCTCCGGCGACACGCCGGAACCGGTCCGTGAGGGGACGCACAATGGCGATGACGGCCGCGGTCAAGGACGAGCTGAGTCGGGTCGACGTGCCCAAGCCCTGCTGTCGGCGGGCGGAGATGGCCGCGCTGCTGCGCTTCGCCGGCGGGCTGCACATCGTCTCCGGCCGCGTGGTGGTGGAGGCTGAGCTGGACACCGGGGCGGTGGCCCGGCGGCTGCGGCGGGAGATCGCCGAGGTCTACGGGTATCCCAGCGAGATCCACGTGCTGGCCTCCGGTGGGCTGCGCAAGGGCAGCCACTTCATCGTGCGCGTGGTCAAGGACGGCGAGGCCCTCGCGCGGCAGACCGGCCTGCTCGACGTGCGGGGCCGCCCGGTGCGCGGGCTGCCCCCACACGTGGTGGCGGCGAACGTGTGCTGCGCGGTCTCCGCGTGGCGGGGCGCGTTCATGGCACACGGTTCGCTCACCGAGCCTGGCCGCTCCAGCGCTCTGGAGATCACCTGCCCCGGGCCGGAGTCGGCCCTCGCGCTGGTCGGCGCGGCCCGCCGCATCGGCATCACCGCCAAGAACCGTGAGGTGCGCGGGGTGGACCGGGTGGTGGTCAAGGACGGCGACGCGATCGCCGCGCTGCTCACCCGGATCGGCGCGCACTCCAGCGTGCTGGCCTGGGAGGAGCGCCGGGTACGCCGCGAGGTGCGGGCCACCGCCAACCGCCTCGCCAACTTCGACGACGCCAACCTGCGCCGCTCGGCGCGTGCCGCGGTCGCCGCCGCCGCCCGGGTCACCCGCGCACTGGAGATACTCGCCGACGAGGCGCCCAACCACCTGACCGACGCCGGGCGGTTGCGCCTGGAGCACCGGCAGGCGTCGCTGGAGGAGTTGGGCGCGCTGGCCGAACCGCCGTTGACCAAGGACGCGATCGCCGGGCGGATCCGCCGGCTGCTGGCGCTGGCCGACAAGCGGGCCCGGGACCTCGGCATCCCGGATACGGAAGCAGCCGTCACGCCCGACATGCTCGTGGTCTGATAGGACGGTAAGGCCGCACGGTGCGTCCGGGACCACGACCCGGCGCAGCGTGGTCTCGCACGCTCGGATAAGGTCGCTGCGTACGGCAAGGGGGCCGACACAGGCACTCCTCGTCGTGCCCACCGCCTCGGGCGGTCAGGTCCTCAGACCGCGGCGGGGTGGCCGAGATGAACCGTCAACGGCCGGCTCCAACGGTCGGCGCACACCACTCCGCCGGCCCGTTGTCTGAAGCCGGCAGACCAAAACGCGAGGAGATGGGACCTGTGACCATCCGGGTTGGCATCAACGGCTTTGGCCGAATCGGCCGTAACTTCTTCCGGGCAGTGCTGGCGTCTGACGCCGACATCGAGATCGTGGCGGTGAACGACCTGACCGACAACGCCACGCTCGCCCACCTGCTCAAGTACGACACCATCCTGGGTCGCCTGCCGTACGAGGTCAAGGCCACCGCCGACGAGATCACCGTCGGTGGCAAGACCATCAAGGCGTACGCCGAGAAGGACCCGTCGAAGCTGCCGTGGGGCGACGTCGGCGCCGACGTCGTCATCGAGTCGACCGGTTTCTTCACCGACGCCACCAAGGCCAAGGCGCACGTCGACGGTGGGGCCAAGAAGGTCATCATCTCCGCCCCGGCGAAGAACGAGGACGTCACCGTCGTCATGGGTGTCAACCACGACACCTACGACCCGGCGAAGCACACCATCATCTCCAACGCTTCGTGCACCACCAACTGCCTCGCCCCGATGGCGAAGGTCCTGCACGACACGTTCGGCATCCAGCACGGTCTGATGACGACGATCCACGCGTACACCCAGGACCAGAACCTCCAGGACGCGCCGCACTCGGATCTGCGTCGGGCCCGGGCTGCCGCGCTGAACATCGTGCCGACCTCCACCGGTGCCGCCAAGGCGATCGGGTTGGTCCTGCCGGACCTCAAGGGCAAGCTCGACGGGTACGCCCTGCGGGTGCCGATCCCGACCGGCTCGGTCACCGACCTCACCGTCAACGTGGCTCGCGAGACCACCGTGGACGAGGTCAACGCCGCGCTGAAGGCCGCCGCGGACGGCCCGCTCAAGGGCATCCTGGTCTACAACGAGGACCCGATCGTCTCCTCCGACATCGTCACCGACCCGGCGTCGTGCATCTTCGACGCGCCGCTGACCAAGGTCGTCGGCAACCAGGTCAAGATCGTCGGCTGGTACGACAACGAGTGGGGCTACTCCAACCGCCTGGTGGACCTGGTCAAGCTGGTCGGTTCCTCGCTGTGAGCGCGAGGAGTGAGCTTGCGAGCCCCGCAGTCGCGAAGGGAAGGCTAGCTCTGTGAGTGCCCTCCGGACCCTCGACGACCTGCTCGCCGAGGGGGTGTCAGGCCGGCGCGTGCTGGTGCGCGCCGACCTGAACGTCCCGCTCGACAAGCAGACCGGTGCGATCACCGATCATAACTCCGCCTCCGCGCCGCAAGGCGGCACTCCGGACGGAGTGAGGATCGCCGACGACGGCCGGATCCGGGCCGTCCTGCCCACCCTGAGCGCGCTCGTGCAGGCCGGCGCGAAGGTTGTCGTCTGCTCGCACCTGGGCCGTCCGAAGGGCGCGCCGGACTCGCAGTTCAGCCTCCGTCCGGTCGCCGGGCGGCTCGGTGAGCTGCTCGGCGCGCCGGTGCACTTCGCCACGGACACCGTCGGCGATTCCGCCCGCTCCACCGTCGCGGACCTGGCCGACGGCCAGGTCGCCCTGTTGGAGAACCTGCGCTTCAACGCGGGTGAGACCAGCAAGGACGAGGCCGAGCGGGGTGCCTTCGCCGACCAGCTCGCCGCGTTCGGCGACGCGTATGTGGACGACGCGTTCGGTGCCGTGCACCGCAAGCACGCCAGCGTCTTCGACGTGCCGGCCCGGCTGCCGCACGTCGCGGGCCGACTGGTGCTGCGTGAGGTCGAGGTGCTCTCCAAGCTCACCGCCAACCCCGAGCGGCCGTATGTGGTGGTGCTCGGTGGGTCGAAGGTGTCCGACAAGCTCGCCGTGATCGAGGCACTGCTGCCCACGGTCGATCGGCTGCTCATCGGCGGCGGGATGTGCTTCACCTTCCTCCGGGCCCAGGGCCTGGAGGTGGGCACCTCGCTGCTCGAGAAGGACATGGTCGAGACCTGCCGCAACCTGCTGGAGCGGTCCGGCGGCAAGATCATGCTCCCGGTCGACGTGGTGGTCGCGGACGCGTTCGCCCCGGACGCCGCGCACGACACGGTACGCGTCGACGGCATCCCGAGCCACCGGCTCGGTCTGGACGTCGGCCCGGAGACGGTGGCCGGCTTCAGCGCCGCACTGTCCCAGGCGAAGACGATCTTCTGGAACGGCCCGATGGGCGTGTTCGAGATGCCGGCCTTCGCGGCGGGCACCCGGGGGATCGCCGAGGCGATCACCAAGGCCGACGCGTTCAGCGTCGTCGGTGGCGGCGACTCGGCGGCGGCGGTCCGTGCCCTGGGGCTGGACGAGTCGTCCTTCGGGCACATCTCCACCGGCGGCGGCGCCTCCCTGGAATACCTGGAGGGCAAGACCCTCCCCGGCATCGCGGCCCTGGAGAACTGAATGTCGAGCACGACCCGTCGGCCGTTGATGGCCGGCAACTGGAAGATGAACCTCAACCACCTCGAGGCCAACCTGCTGGTGCAGAAGCTGGCGGCGAGCCTCACCGAGAAGCAGCTCACCGACGTCGAGATGGTCGTGCTGCCGCCCTTCACCGACCTGCGTACGGTGCAGACCGCGGTGGACGGGGACAAGCTGCTCATCGGCTACGGCGGGCAGGATCTCTCCCCGCACGCGTCCGGCGCGTACACCGGGGAGATCTCCGGCCCACTGCTGGCCAAGCTCGGCTGCACGTACGTGGTGGTCGGGCACTCCGAGCGGCGGGCCTACCACCACGAGGACGACGCGCTGGTCAACGCCAAGGTGAAGGCGGCGCTGACGCACGGCCTGACCCCGATCCTCTGCGTGGGGGAGGGGCTGGACGTGCGCGAGGAGGGCAGGCACGTGGCGCACTGCGCCGACCAGCTCGACGGCGGCCTGGCCGGGCTCACCCCCGAGCAGGTGCGGCAGGTCGTGATCGCGTACGAGCCGATCTGGGCGATCGGCACGGGCAAGACCGCGACGCCGGAGGACGCCCAGGAGGTCTGCGGGGCGGTCCGTCAGCGACTGGCGGAACGCTTCGACCAGGACACCGCCGACCAGGTCCGGGTCCTCTACGGCGGCTCGGTCAAGGCGTCCAACGCCGCCTTGATCATGGCCCAGCCGGACGTGGACGGGGGCCTGGTGGGGGGCGCCAGCCTGGACGCGGAGGAATTCGCTCAGATCTGCAGGTTCCCGGAGCACATCGCCCGCTGATCGCTCGGTATCCTGGACACCGCCCGTCCGCCGGTCGGTGCCGCTGTGCCCGATCACCCCGGGCGAGGATCGCTACGAGAGGACTGACCCCAGCCATGCCGATCTGGTTCGCATACACGTTGATCGTGTTGCTGATCATCACGAGCGTTCTGCTCACCCTGCTTATCCTGCTGCACCGCGGCAAGGGTGGCGGTATGTCGAGCATGTTCGGCGGTGGCGTCAGTTCCAGCCTCGCCGGCTCCTCGGTCGCGGAGAAAAACCTGGACCGATACACCGTTCTGGTGAGCATCGTCTGGTTCGCCGCCATCGTCGGGCTCGGGCTCTGGCTGCGCCTCCAGATGAGCAGCGGCACCTGAGCAGGCTCGTAAAGTCGTACAATCTGCGCGCGGTCCGTCACTCGACGGGCCGCGCGCAGGCTTTTCTCCGCTGCACCGCGTCGCCCGCCGCCCACCCCTTGACGACGGCGGGTCCCCTCCGACGACAGGAGCGAGCAGCCGTGCCGAGTGGCAACGTCATCCGCGGCGCCCGAGTCGGGTCCGCGCCCATGCGCCCCGACGAGCGGCACCAACCCGCCCCCCGACAGGACGTCACCTACTGGTGCCGCAACGACCACCGGATCGACATTCGGATCGCCGCGGACGCTGAGGCGCCGCCGCTGTGGGACTGCCCCCGCTGCGGCCTGCCCGGGGGCCGGGACGCGCAGAACCCGCCAGGCCGCGTCCGCGCCGAGCCATACAAGAGCCACCTGGCGTACGTGAAGGAGCGGCGCACCGCCGAGGAGGGGGAGGCGCTGCTGGCCGAGGCGCTCGCCGCGCTACGTCGCCGCCGAGGCGAGTAGAGGAGCCCCGCGGACGGGGCCCCTCCTCGCCGTCAGCGGAGGCTGCGTAGCCGGGCGGGCACGTCGGCTGCCGCTGCCCGGTCCAGCAGCCAGCGGGTGCGGTCCACGCCGTGCACCCCGGCGGCCGGCAACTGCACCGGCCCGGCACCGGCCAACGCCATGCCCACCGCGCGAGCCTTGTCGGCGCCGCCGGCCACCAGCCAGACCTCCTCGGCGGTGTTGATCGCCGGGAGGGTGAGCGTGGTCCGCATCGGCGGCGGCTTGGGGCTGCCCCGCACCGCGCTGACCGGCCGGGTCTCGTAGTGCACCGGGTGCTCGGGGAAGACCGAGGCCACATGCCCGTCCTCGCCCACGCCCAACATGAGCACGTCGAAGTGCGGCAGCGCGGCGTGCCCGGGCCGGGCGGCGCGCGCCAATTCCTCCGCGTACGCCGCTGCCGCCGCCTCGGGGTCGTTGCCGGTCGGGCCGTCGGAGGCCGGCATCGGGTGCACCCGGGCCGGGTTCAGCGGCACCACATCCAGCAGGGCGGCCCGGGCCTGGGTCTCGTTGCGGTCCGGATCACCGGCGGGCAGGAACCGCTCATCGCCCCACCACACGTCGACCCGGGACCAGTCCACCGCGTCGCGGGCCGGCAGCGTCGCCACCGCCCGGTACACGGCTGCGGCGATCCGCCCACCGGTGAGCACCACCGAGGCCTCGCCCCGGTCGGCCTGGGCGTCGAGCAGCTTCACCAGCAACCGGGCGGCCACGGCCTGCGCCAGCAGGTCGGCGTCCGCGTGGACGGCGACACTCGCCTCACTCATGGGATGCGCCTTCGTCGCCGCTCGTGCCGGCGTGCGCGGCGACCCCGGCCTCGGCGCGCTGCGCAGTGGCCGGATCCTTCCAGACGTGCACCCGCTGCGGGGGACGCTGCTCCAGCCCACGCAGCCCGACCGTTGCGCCCAGCGCCTCCGCGTACACCTGGTCGGCGTCCAGACGGCGCAGTTCCTCGGCCAGTTCGTCACCGAGCGGTCGGCGGACCAGGGGCAGGGGCCGGTCGTCCTGGCCCGTCCGCCGGAACACCGCCATGCTGTCCTCGCGGGTCAGCGTCAGCTGGTCACCGTTGGCGCAGCTCAGCTGCACCTCCCGCATCCGGGGAAACTCGTCGGAGTCCACTCGGTGCGGGGTGATGCCGAGCCGGCTGGCCAGCCAACCGACCATCAACGTCGCCGTCGGGTCGGTGGGCGGCGCGACCACGGTCGCCTCGACAACCTGCGCGCTGGTGGTGTCGAACGCCCCGGCGACGAGGGTCCGCCACGGGGTGATCCGGGTCCACGCCAGGTCCGTGTCGCCCGGGGCGTAGTCCCGGGCTCGCTGCCGCAGCGCCTCCACCGGGTCGGCGGCCTGCGCCGAGTCGGTGATCCTGCGGTCGGCGACAACCCCGAGGAAGTCGGTGGCGATCTCCGCCGGAGGCTCGCCGTGCCACCAGGTGACCACCGGTACGTCCGGAACCAGGAGCGGCATCACGACCGACTCGGCGTGCAGGGCCAGCCGGCCGTACATCCGGGTGACCACCGCCTCGCACGGGCCGAGCCGGCCACCGACCACGATCTCCGCGTCCAGTCGGTTGCGGTCCCGCTCGATATCGGAGCGGACCACCACCAGCAGCCGGCACGGGTGGGCGGCGGCGGCGATCGTCGCTGCCGCCTCCGCCTCACGGACCCGCTTCTCATCCACGACCACGATGAGGGTGAGCGCCATGCCGCTGGCCACCCCGCCGGCGCTGCGCCGCTCGGCGGCGAGCGCCTTGACCACCTCGTTGCCGGTGGTGTCCCACAGCCCGATCACTGGAGCCTCCTGGTCTGCGTCATGCCGCGCCCACTCACGCGCGCCGCCATGCGCGGCCCTCGCGTGCCAGCATCTCGTCGGAGGCCCGCGGCCCCCACTCGCCGGCGCGATACGGCTCCGGTTTGGTGCCCACCCAGGCGTGCTCCAGCGGGTCGATCACCTGCCAGCTCTGCTCGACCTCGGCCGCGTCCGGGAACAGGGTGCGGTCGCCGATCAACACGTCGAGCACCAGCCGCTCGTACGCCTCCGGGCTGGACTCGGTGAACGCCTCGCCGTACTGGAAGTCCATCGCGATGTCGCGGACCTCCATCGTGGTGCCCGGCACCTTCGAGCCGAACTTGAGCACCACGCCCTCGTCCGGCTGCACCCGGATGACCAGTTGGTTGTTGCCCAGCGACTCCATGTCGGCGTCGTTGAACGGCAGGTGCGGCGCCTTCTTGAACATGATGGCGACCTCGGTGACCCGGCGGGGCAGTCGCTTGCCGGCCCGGATGTAGAACGGCACCTCGGCCCACCGGCGGTTCTGGATGCCCAGCCGCACCGCCACGTACGTCTCCGTGGTGGAGTCGGTGGGAACGTCCCGCTCCTCCAGGTAACCGACCGCGCGTTCGCCGCCCACCCAGCCGGGCAGGTACTGGCCGCGTACGGTGCCCCGGCTGACGTCCTTGGGCAGGGTGATGGCCTTGAGCACCTTCAGCTTCTCGGCCCGGATCTCGTCGGCGTCGAAGCTGGTCGGCTCCTCCATCGCCACCAGGGCGAGGAGTTGCAGGAGGTGGTTCTGCAGTACGTCACGGGCGGTGCCGACGGTGTCGTAGAAGCCGGCGCGGGTGCCGATGCCGACATCCTCGGCCATGGTGATCTGCACCGAGTCGACGTACTTGGAGTTCCACAGGGGCTCGAACAGGTTGTTGGCGAACCGCAGGGCGAGGATGTTCTGCACAGTCTCCTTGCCCAGGTAGTGGTCGATCCGGAAGACGTCCTCCCGGGTGAACACGTCGTCGACGAGGTCGTTGAGCGACTTCGCCGAGGGCAGGTCGTTACCGAACGGCTTCTCCACCACGACCCGGCGCCAACCGCCGGACTTCTCGTTGTCGGCCATCCCGGTGCGGGCCAGCTGCTTGAGCACGACGGGGAACGCGGCCGGGGGGATGGAGAAGTAGAACGCCGCGTTGCCGGTGATGCCGTGGGTCTGCCGCAGGTCGTCGAGCGTCGCCGCGAGGTGGTCGAAGGCGGCGTCGTCGTCGAACGACCCACCGACGAACTTGATGTTGCCGGCCAGCCGTGCCCACACCTCCTCCCGCCAGGGCGTACGGGCGTGCTTGCGCGCAGCTTCGCAGGCCAACGTCTCGAAGTCGCCGTCACCCCAGTCGCGACGCGCGAAGCCGAGCACCACGAAGCCGGGCGGCAGCAGCCCCCGGTTGGCCAGGTCGTAGACCGCAGGGAGCAGCTTTTTCCGGGCCAGGTCGCCGGTCACCCCGAAGATCACCAGAGCGCACGGCTCCGGGATCCGGGGCAACCGGCGGTCCTGCGGGTCGCGCAGCGGGTTCACGCCGCCTCCTCGCTCCGCTTCATTCACGTCGTCCATCCTCACGCGGGCAGCTCACCGACCGCGTCGAGCAGTTGGGCGACACCGGCGGCCCGGTCGGTCAGGTGCAGCCGCAGCACGGGCCGCTCCCGGCCGGCGAGGGCCTGCCGGTCGCCGGCGGCCTGCGCCGCCTGCAACTCACCGAAGGTGAACGGCTTGCCCGGCACCTCCAGGTCCTCGGCGACCGCACCGGTCACCTGGAGGTAGCTGCCCACCTGGGGGCCGCCCTTGTGGTACTGGCCCGTCGAGTGCAGGAACCGGGGCCCCCAGCCGAAGGTGACCGGCCGGCCACCCGCCTGGGCCAGCAGCGGCCGCAGCCGGGCCGCGTCGGCGTCGGCGAACCGGTCGAGGTACGCCATCACCGCGAGGTAACCGTCGTCGCCCAGCCCGTCGAGCAGCCAGCGCAGCACCCCGGCCAGGTCGCCGGGAGCGCCCTGCGGGGCGTACACCTCGATCGCGCCCTCGGTGAACGACGGCGTCTCCGCCGGCAGGCCCGAGGCCAGGATCTTGTTGGTGTTCTCCTTGGATTCGGTGACGTTCGGCTGGTTGAACGGGTCGATGCCGAGCACCACGCCGGCCACTGCGGTGGCGTACTCCCAGGCCAGGAAGTGCGCGCCCAGCGGGCCGTTGACGGCCACGTCCGGGTCGACGCCGCCACCCGGTACGTCACCGGGGGCCAGCGCGCCGCCGTAGCTGACGGTCAGCACGTCCGACCCGGTGGCGCCGGGGCTCTGTGGGGACTCCACGACCACCGGGAGGATGCCCACCCCGGCCTTGCCGGTCGACTCGGCGATCAGCTGCTCGGCCCAGTCGCCGAGCCCGTCGATGCCGGTGCCGTCGGAGACCAGGGCGACCTTGTCCCGGGCCAGCGTGGCCGCTGCGCCCAGGGCGACACCCAGCGCCAATGCCGGATTGTCCCGGTCCGCGGCGAGCGACGCGGCCAGCGCGTCGGCCTGGTCGAGCAGTTCGGCCACGTTGACCCCGGCCAGCGCCGAGGGCACCAGGCCGAACGCGGTCAGCGCCGAGTACCGGCCGCCGACGTTGGGGTCGGCGAGCACGGTGAACGCGCCCATCTCGGTCGCGGTGCTCTCCAGCGGCGAGCCCGGGTCGGTGACGATGACGAAGTGCCGTCCGGCCTCCGCCTCGGTCATCCCGGCGTCCAGGAAAGCCTGCCAGTAGGCGCGGCGGTGGCTGTCGGTCTCCACCGTCGAGCCGGACTTGCTGGCCACGACCACCACGGTGCGTTCCAGCCGGTCACCGAGCGCCGCCCGGACCTGGCCCGGGTCGGTGGTGTCCAGCACGGTCAGCGGGCGACCCAACGTCCGGGTGATCACCTCGGGGGCCAGTGACGAGCCGCCCATGCCGGCGAGCACCACGTGGTCCAGATCGGCCAGCTCCGCGGTCAGCTCGGCCAGCTGCACCAGCAGCTCCCGGCTGCGCTGGTGGGTGTCCACCCAGCCCAGCCGGACCTTCGCCTCAGCCTCGGCATCCGGACCCCACAGACTCGCGTCCTTGCCCGCCAACTTGCCCGGGACGCCGGCCTTGACCAGCGCGTCCCGGGTCGAGGCGGGCGCGGACTTGTCGACCGCGTCCGCGCCGTACACAGCAAGTCCCGCGGCTGCCTCCACCGGCCCGGCGAGAAGGTCACTCATGCCGCCACTCCGCTTCGCTGCGTGCCGTCATGAGGCACCATCGCACTGAGCATGCTGATTCGCTCGCTGCGCTCGCTCATGCGTTACCACCGGCCTTCTCGGCGCCCTTGGCGTTGCCCTTGGCGGCCTTGTTCGGCGAACCCTTGCCGGCACCCGCTGCCTCCAGCGACTTGCGGACGCCATCGAGCAGCTCCTGCCAGCTGGTCGCGAACTTCTCCACGCCCTCGCGCTCCAGGGTGACGATCACGTCGTCCATGTCCACCCCGACCGACTCCAGGTCGGCGAAGACCTTGCGCGCCGCGTCGTACGAGCCGGTGATGGTGTCGCCGCCGCGGGTCTCCCCGTGATCGGCGTACGCGTGGATGACCGACTCGGGCATGGTGTTGACCGTGCCGGGAGCGATCAGCTCCTCGACGTAGATGACGTCGCGGTAGTCCGGGTTCTTCGTCGAGGTGGACGCCCACAGCGGCCGCTGCGGGTGCGCGCCGGCGTCGGCCAGCGCCTTCCAGCGGTCCGAGGAGAACACCTTGGTGTAACGCTCGTACGCCAGCTGGGCGTTGGCGACGGCAGCGCGCCCCTTGAGTCCCACCGCGCGCTCTTTGCCTGCGGTGTCGGAAGCCTTGTCTGCCATCCGATCCAATCTCTTGTCGACCTCGGAGTCGACCCGGGAGACAAAGAACGACGCCACCGAGCCGATGGTGGACAGGTCGTGACCGTTGGCCTTGGCCTGCTCCAGACCGGCGAGGAACGCCTCCATCACCGCCGAGTAGCGGTCCAGACCGAAGATCAGCGTCACGTTCACGCTGATCCCCTCGGCCAGGGTGGCGGTGATCGCCGGCAGGCCCGCCTCGGTGGCCGGGATCTTGATGAAGAGGTTGGGCCGGTCGACCAGCCACCACAGCGCCTTGGCCTCAGCCACGGTCTTGTCGCTGTCGTGCGCCAGTCGGGGATCCACCTCGATGGAGACCCGGCCGTCGACGCCCGCCGTTGCGTTGTGCGACGGGCGCATCACGTCACAGGCCCACCGCACGTCGTACGTGGTGAGCATGCGCACCGCCTCCTCGACCTCCACCCCACGGGTGGCGAGATCGCGCAGCTGCCAGTTGTACTCGTCGGCGTCGCTCAGCGCCTTCGCGAAGATCGTCGGGTTGGTGGTCACCCCGACCACGTGCTTCTCCCGGCGGAGCTGGTCCAGCCCACCGGAGCTCAGCCGTACCCGGGAAAGATCGTCGAGCCAGATCGCCACGCCCGCGGCGGTGAGCTCACTCAGCCTGTCCGTCATGTCGTCCACGCTCCCCTCAGTTGCCGGTCGTGAAACCGGTGATGTCGCCCACCCGGGCCAGCGAGGCGTGTGCCGCCGCGACGATCCGGTCGGGGGTGAACCCGAACTGCTCGAAGAGCACGGTGTGCGGGGCGCTCGCCCCGTAGTGCTCCAGGCTGACGCTCTCGCCGAGGTCACCGACGACGCCGCGCCAGGACATGGCGATTCCCGCTTCCACGCTCACCCGTGCCTTTACCCCGCGTGGCAGCACCGACTCCCGGTACGCCTCATCCTGCTCGTAGAACCACTCCTGGCAGGGCATCGAGACCACCCGGGTCGGGGTGCCGTCGGCCTCCAGCCGCTCCCGGGCGGTCAGGCAGAGCTGCACCTCGGAACCGGTGCCGACGATGATCACCTGAGGCTTTCCGTTGGACGCCTCGGCCAGCACGTAGCCGCCCTTGGCCACACCGTCCGCGGCGCCCAGGACCTCCCGGTCCAGGGTCGGCAGCGGCTGGCGGCTCAGCGCCATCGCGGTCGGCCGGTCGGTGTGCTCCAGCGCCAGACGCCAGGCCCAGGCGGTCTCGTTGGCGTCGGCCGGGCGGACCACGTCCAGGCCCGGAATGGCGCGCAGCGCGGTCAGGTGCTCCACCGGCTGGTGGGTCGGGCCGTCCTCGCCGAGGCCGATCGAGTCGTGCGTCCACACGTAGGTCACCGGCAGCTTCATCAGCGCGGCCAGCCGGACCGACGGGCGCATGTAGTCGCTGAACACCAGGAACGTGCCGCCGTACGGGCGGGTGCCGCCGTGCAGCGCGATGCCGTTGAGGATCGCGCCCATGGCGTGCTCACGGATGCCGAAGTGCAGCGTGCGGCCGTACTCGTGACCGGGGAAGTCCTTGGTGGCGTGCACGGCCGGGATGAACGACGGCTCGCCCTTCATGGTGGTGTTGTTGCTCTCGGCCAGGTCGGCCGAACCACCCCACAGCTCCGGCAGCACCGGCGCGAGGGCTTCCAGCACCTTGCCGGAGGCGGCCCGGGTGGCCACGCCCTTGGCGTCGGCGGGGAAGACCGGCAGCGCCTCAATCCAGCCGTCCGGTAGCACGCGACCGGCCATCCGCTCGTAGAGCGCGGTGCGCTCCGGGTTGGCCTTCTTCCAGGCGTCGAACGCGGTGGTCCACTCCTGCTCGGCAGCGGATCCGCGATCCATCACACGCCGGGCGTGGGCAAGCACCTCCTCGTCGACCTCGAAGGTCTGCTCCGGGTCGAAGCCGAGGATCTGCTTGGTGGCCTTCACCTCGTCGGCGCCCAGCGCCGAGCCGTGGATCTTGCCGGTGTTCTGCTTGTTGGGGGCGGGCCAGCCGATGATGGTGCGCAGCGCGATGAAGGAGGGACGGTCGGTCTCCGCCTTGGCGGCCAGCAGCGCCCCGTGCAGGGCCTCGGCGTCCTCGTGGTAGTCGCCCTGGTCGGCGTCGCCGGTGCGCCAGTCGACGGTCTGCACGTGCCAGCCGTACGCCTCGTAGCGGGCGGCCACGTCCTCGCTCTTGGCGATCCGGGTGTCGTCCTCGATGGAGATCTCGTTGTCGTCGTAGATCACGGTGAGGTTGCCCAGCTGCTGGTGCCCGGCGAGGGCGCTGGCCTCGTGGCTGATGCCCTCCTCGATGTCGCCGTCGGAGACGATGCACCAGATGTTGTGATCGAAGACCGACGCGTTCGGCTCGGCCTCGGGGTCGAACAGGCCGCGCTCGCGGCGGGCCGCCATGGCCATGCCGACCGCGTTGCCCAGGCCCTGCCCGAGCGGGCCGGTGGTGGTCTCCACGCCCGGGGTATGCCCGTGCTCGGGGTGACCTGGCGTGAGCGAGCCCCACTGCCGCAACGACTTCAGGTCGGACAGGCTCATCGGGTAACCGGACAGGAACAGCTGGATGTAGAGCGTCAGGCTGGAGTGCCCGGCGGAGAGGACGAACCGGTCCCGGCCGGGCCAGTTCGGGTCGGCCGGGTTGTGCCGCATGACCCGGTTGAAGAGGAGGTACGCCGCGGGCGCGAGGCTCATCGCGGTGCCCGGGTGGCCGTTGCCGGATTTCTCCACGGCATCCATGGCCAGCACGCGGACGGTGTCGACGGCCCGTCGATCGAGGTCGGACCAGTTCAGTGCGGAGTGCTCGGGTCGTTTGGCAGCCACGATGGTTTGTGCTCCTCGGCAGTTGTGCGGAACCCTCAATGATGACCATATCGAGCGTCCCTAAACGCGCGCCCAGAGATCTCTGCATGGTGTGCGTCACGTGACCAACCGAATGCCCGTTTCAACCCGGTGGTGTGACGGCCCGCACCGTTGTCGGGTCGGCCGGGCAGCCAAAACGACGACGCGTAGTGTGTGGGTCGGTGTGCGGCCCCGAGCGGGCCCGGCCGATCCGATCTCCCCGTGCCGATGCCGGAAGGTGGCAATCCGTGAGCATGATCACCGAGCGCCCCGCGAGCAACCCGGGCGGGCAGCACCCGGCTCAGGCCGCCGAGGGCACGGTGGCCCGGCGGGACGTACGCGCGGTTCTCTCGGCGTACGTGACGCTCACCAAGCCGCGGATCGTTGAACTGCTGCTGGTCACCACCATCCCGGTGATGATGCTCGCCGATGGCGGGCTCCCGTCGCTGTGGCTGATGGCCGTCGTGCTGATCGGCGGCTCGCTCGCCGCTGGCGCGGCGAGCGTGCTCAACTGCTATATCGACCGGGACATCGACCAGGTGATGCGGCGTACCAAGCGTCGACCGCTGCCGGCGCACACCGTGTCGCCGCGTAGCGCGCTGATCTTCGGTCTGGTGCTGGCGGCCGTTTCGGTCGCCCTGATGGCGGCGTTCACCAACCTGCTGGCCGCCGGGCTGACTCTCGCGGCGATCGCCTACTACGACCTCGTCTACACCCTGTGGCTCAAGCGGTCCACCTCGGCGAACACCTTCTGGGGTGGCGCCTGCGGGGCGGCCCCGGTGCTGATCGGGTGGGCGGCGGTGACCGGCTCGCTGGCGCCTGCCGCCTGGGGGCTCTTCGCGGTGGTCTTCTTCTGGCAGATGCCGCACTTCTACCCCCTCGCGATGAAGTACAAGGACGACTACGCCCGGGCCGGCATCCCGATGCTGCCGGTGGTCGCCTCCACCCGCCGGGTCAACGCGGAGATCCTGATCTTCGCGTGGCTGACCGTGCTCACCTCCCTGGCTGTCTGGCCGCTGGGGCTCAGCGCGATCTACGGCGTGCCGACCCTGGTGGTGGGTGCCATCTTCGTTGTCGAGGCGCACCGACTCTGCCGGCGCGCGACGCGCGGCGAGGCGATCAAGCCGATGCGGTTGTTCCACTGGTCGACGACGTACCTGACGATCGTGTTCGTGGCCGTCGCGCTCGACGCGCTGATCTGACCATCTCCTGACTAATCATGACCATGGATGAGTTGTCCGGGTTTAAGGTCACATCAGAGTAACTTTCGGCATGAGTTGGATGGGCTCAACCTGCGGCGGTTTGCCGGTGTGCTCTGAGTGCAAAAGTCCGGATATAAACGGACAGCTAACCTGTGGTCATCCTTAAACCTGTAGGTAATTGGCATCACAAAAGGTTCATGGTTCTCGCACGAGGGGGTGGAAGTCTGCTTAGGCTTCGCGTCATGGCAGATGGTTCCGATACGACGCTGACGGCCGAGCAGACCGCCGGCGAGCAGACGCCCCACGGCCTGGTCGTGGGCCTCAAGGCGTTCGCCGCCGGACACGGCGGTGCGAAGGCGGTCATCGAGTACGTCGGCAAGCGTGGCGCGCGAATCGTCCTGGTGGGTTCCGACGGCGAGTGGGGCGACCAGTTCGCCGACGACACCGTCACCGCACGGGAGGCGTGCGCCAAGGCGGGAGTCACCGTCGAGAACGCCTGGGAGCGTGAACTGATGGACCAGATGCGCCCGAGCAACGACCTCTGGCGGTCGATGGCACGGCGCACGATGGCCCGCTGAATAGACAGCTGAATTGACCACCCACAACCAGTCGACCCGGGGGGAACCCCGGGTCGCTCTCGTCACCTGTGCCGACCTGGTCGATCTCGACCCGGACGACCGGCTGGTCCTCGCCCCGCTCGCCGCCCGTGGCGTCGCCGTCGACACCGCGGTCTGGGACGACCCCGACGTCGACTGGTCCTCCTACGACCTGGTCGTGCTCCGCTCACCATGGGACTACGCGCTGCGCCGCGACGAGTTCGTCACCTGGGCGACCACCGTTCCGGCGCTGGTCAACCCGGCCGACGTGGTTCGCTGGAACACCGACAAGCGCTACCTCGCCGAGCTGAGCGCCGCCGGGGTGCCGACCGTGCCGACGTCGTGGGTCGAGCCAGGGGAGACCTGGCAGCCGCCCGCCGAGACCGGCGAGTACGTGCTCAAGCCCGCCGTCAGCGCCGGCAGTCAGGACACCGGCCGGTACGACCTGGCGGATCCGGAGCACCGGGACCTGGCCGCCGCACACGTCCGCCGGCTCTCCGACGCCGGCCGGGTGACCATGGTCCAGCCGTACCTGTCCGCCGTCGACACCGAGGGTGAGACGGCACTGCTCTTCCTGGCCAGCCCGGAAGGGCTCGCATTCAGCCACGCGATCCGCAAGGGTCCGATGCTGTCCGGGCCGGACCTTGGCCCCGACGGGCTCTACAAGGCCGAGGAGATCACCGCCCGCACCGCCCGACCCGAACAGCTGTCGGTGGCCGAGAAGACCCTCGCCGCGGTCCCCGGCGGCGCGCGGCAGCTGCTCTACGCCCGGGTCGATCTGATCCCCGGCCCGGACGGCGAGTCGGTCCTGGTCGAGCTGGAGCTGACCGAGCCGTCGCTGTTCATCGGGTACGCCGACGGCGCCCCCGAGCGCCTCGCCACCGCGATCGCCACCCACCTGGCCCTGCGCACCTGAACCTCCGCGCGTCCCTACCCGCCCGCCCGCCCGCCACCCTGCGGCCGGTGCCTGCCCCGCACGCCCGCCCCGCACGCCTGCCCCTCCGCTGAGGCAGGCAGCGAACCCACGACGGCGGCCCCCGGTGGTGTGTGAGCGCCTCCTTTGCTCTGCTTCAACGACCGCAACACCCGCTGTCCGGATACCGGACGGCGGGCGTTGCGTGGGGTGAAGCAGAGCAAAGGAGGCGAAGGAAGTCCTGGCCGCCCGCCAAGATCGTGCTCAAACCAGGATCGAGTGGCATCGGCGCGTCGGTGAGCCACTATTTCCTGGATCGAGCACGATCTTCGGCGCGGGGCGCGGGGCGCGGGGCGCGGGGCGCGGGGCGCGGGGCGCGGGGCGCGGGGCGCGGGGCGCGGGGCGCGGGGCGCGGGGCGCGGGGCGCGGGG
The DNA here is from genome assembly GCF_045209745.1 of Micromonospora sp. NBC_01638. Classification (NCBI taxonomy): domain Bacteria; kingdom Bacillati; phylum Actinomycetota; class Actinomycetes; order Micromonosporales; family Micromonosporaceae; genus Micromonospora; species Micromonospora sp. NBC_01638. The sequence goes on along the minus strand of NZ_CP109273.1, from coordinate 298,555 downwards.
CGCGGGGCGCGGGGCGCGGGGCGCGGGGCGCGGGGCGCGGGGCGCGGGGCGCGGGGCGCGGGGCGCGGGGCGCGGGGCGCGGGGCGCGAGGCGCGAGGCGCGGGTCAGGCGGGAACGGGGACGGCTTCGGTGGGGACGGTCTCGGGTGCCGGGGCGACCGGGCGGCGCTCGCGGGTCGACCATTGCACCGACAGGGTGGCCAGCAGCACCAGGCAGGAGCCGAGCATGTGTGCGCCGACCAGGAGCGCCGGCACATGGGTGAAGTACTGCACGAAGCCGATCACACCCTGACCCAGCTCCACGGCGACCAGGACGATCGCGGCACGGGTGGCCCGCTGCGCGCCGACGGCCCGGAACGCGAAGATCAGCGCCACCGAGAGACCGATCAGCAGGAAGACGCCGTCCGCGTGCACCCGGGAGATTGACTCCGGGTTCAGCCCGTTACGGGCCGCGCCGTGGTCGCCGGCGTGCGGGCCGCTGCCGGTGACCCAGGTGCCGAAGACCAGCACCGCGACGCTGACGCCGGTGGTGACCCGGGCCAGTGCGCGCAGCGGCGTGGGCACCACCGCCACGGTCGGGCCGTCCGGGTCGCCGATGCGCCGCCAGAGGGCGTACGCGGCGGCGATCACCGCCATCGAGGCGAGGAAGTGCAGGCCGACCACCCACGGGTTGAGGTTGGTGAGCACGGTGATGCCACCGATCACCGCCTGCGCGGGAATGCCCAGGAAGACCGCGACGGCCAGCGTCAGGAGGCCGGGCCGGCGCGGCTGGTGTGCCAGCACGGCCAGCAGGGTGGCCAGCGCGATCAGGCCCACCGCGAAGGTCAGCATCCGATTGCTGAACTCGATCACCCCGTACAGGCCCATCTCGGGCGTGGTGACGTACGACTCGTCGGTGCACCGGGGCCAGGTGGGGCAACCGAGGCCCGAGGCGGTCAACCGGACGGCCCCGCCGGTGACGACGATGCCCACGTTCGCGATGATCGAGGCGAGCGCGAGACGGCGTAGCAGGGTGCCGGAGACCGGACGGACGATTCGGTTCACGGCGCAAATCCTACGCACCGTAGTGATCGAGGTTCGTCCGACTCCGCGGGGTCGGTGGTTCGGATCACCGGGACCCGGGTTTGCGACCCTCCGGGTAATTACGTAACGTTGGCGTTGTGAAAAACGCGGCGGCGCTCTCCGGGCACCAGCCGACGGCTGTTCCGGCCGTCGGTGCGTCCGCGTCTGCGCCTGTCGTGACCATGTCGGCCGCCCTCGGCGGGGCCGCTGCGGCCGAGGTCTCCACCCGGGACCGGGTCACCCAGTTGCTGCTGGAGCGGGGGGCCACCACCGCCGCGCAGCTTGGCGTGGCCCTCGGGCTCAGCCCGGCGGCGATCCGCCGACACCTGGACGCGATGCTCGCCGACGGTGACGTGCACGCCCGCGAGCAGACCGTGCAGGGCAGCCGTGGCCGGGGGCGTCCGGCCAAGGTGTTCATGCTGACCGAGGCCGCCCGGGTGCGCTGTGGCACCCACCACTACGACAACATGGCCACCGCCGCGCTGCGCTGGATCGCCCGTAGCGGCGGCTCGGACGCGGTCGAGGCGTTCGCCACCGAGCAGGTGTCCGCCCTCGAGTCCCGCTGTCAGGCGGCCATGGAGGACGCCGGCGACGACCTCCTGGCGCGAGCCGAGGCACTCGCCGCGGCGCTCACCGCCGAGGGTTACGCTGCCAACGCGACCACGATCGCCTCCGGCGGTCAGCTCTGCCAGCACCACTGCCCGGTGGCGCACGTGGCCGCCGAGTTTCCCCAGCTGTGCGAGGCCGAGACCGCGGTGATTTCCCGTCTGGTTGGCACCCACGTGCAGCGCCTGGCCACCATCGCGCACGGCGACGGGGTGTGCACCACGCACATCCCGACCCAGCCGGGCCGTGCTCAATCCGGTAATCCCGTCACCACTGTGAGGACAGATAGATGACCGAGCAGATCGTCCAGCCCCTGACCCAGGAAGAGCAGCTTGCCGCCCTGGGCCGGTACGAGTACGGCTGGTCCGACCCGGACGTCGCCGGGGCGACCGCCCAGCGCGGTATCAACGAGGCGGTGGTGCGGGACATCTCGGCCAAGAAGAGCGAGCCGGCCTGGATGCTCGACCTGCGACTGAAGGGCCTGCGGCTGTTCGGCCGCAAGCCGATGCCGGCCTGGGGCGCGGACCTCAGCGGGATCGACTTCGACAACATCAAGTACTTCGTCCGGTCCACCGAGAAGCAGGCCACCAGCTGGGAGGACCTGCCCGAGGACATCAAGAACACCTACGACCGGCTGGGCATCCCCGAGGCGGAGAAGCAGCGCCTGGTCGCCGGTGTCGCCGCGCAGTACGAGTCCGAGGTCGTCTACCACAAGATTCGTGAGGACCTCGAGGAGCAGGGTGTCCTGTTCCTGGACACCGACACCGCGCTGCGCGAGCACGAGGACGTCTTCAAGGAGTACTTCGGCACGGTGATCCCGGTCGGCGACAACAAGTTCGCCGCGCTGAACACCTCCGTCTGGTCCGGTGGCTCGTTCATCTACGTGCCGAAGGGCGTGCAGGTGGAGATCCCGCTGCAGGCCTACTTCCGGATCAACACGGAGAACATGGGTCAGTTCGAGCGGACGCTGATCATCGTCGACGAGGGTGCGTACGTGCACTACGTCGAGGGCTGCACCGCGCCGATGTACTCCTCCGACTCGCTGCACAGCGCGGTCGTGGAGATCATCGTCAAGAAGAACGCCCGGTGCCGCTACACGACCATCCAGAACTGGTCGAACAACGTCTACAACCTGGTCACCAAGCGCGCCGTCTGCCACGAGGGCGCGACCATGGAGTGGGTCGACGGCAACATCGGCTCCAAGGTCACCATGAAGTACCCGGCGGTCTACATGACCGGCGAGCACGCCAAGGGCGAGGTGCTCTCGGTGGCGATGGCCGGCGAGGGTCAGCACCAGGACGCCGGCGCCAAGATGGTGCACGCCGCGCCGCACACCTCCTCGACCATCGTGTCGAAGTCGATCGCCCGGGGCGGCGGCCGCACCTCGTACCGGGGTCTGGTGCAGGTGCTGGAGGGTTCGCACCACAGCCGGAGCACGGTCAAGTGCGACGCGCTGCTGGTCGACACCATCTCCCGCTCGGACACCTACCCGTACGTCGACATCCGCGAGGACGACGTGTCGATGGGGCACGAGGCGACCGTCTCCAAGATCAGTGACGACCAGCTCTTCTACCTGATGAGCCGGGGCCTGAGCGAGGACGAGGCGATGGCCATGATCGTGCGCGGCTTCATCGAGCCGATCGCCAAGGAACTCCCGATGGAGTACGCCCTGGAGCTCAACCGTCTGATCGAGCTCCAGATGGAGGGCGCGGTCGGCTGACGCCGCCGCTCCCCGCGTGGCGGGCCGGAGACGTCGGCCCGCCCGCACCAAGCCCAACCTCGCCGTCACGGAACAGACAGACCAAGGAAGACATGACTACCCAGGCTTCCGCGCCGCCGCCCAGCACCAAGTCGCAGGCGCTGCGCTCGTACGACGTCGCCGACTTCCCGGCCCTCACCGGCCTGGAGGAGGAGTGGCGTTTCACCCCGCTCAAGCGCCTGCGCGGCCTGCTCGACGGCGCCGTCTCGAACGAGTCGGCGCACTGGCCGGCGCTGGAGTACGGGACGTTGCCCGCTGGCGTCACGGTCGGCACGCTGGCAAAGGACGACCCGCGGCGGGGCAGCGTGCTGACCCCGGTGGACCGGGTCAGCGCGCGTGCCTACGGCGAGTCGGATCTCGGCACGCTGATCGAGGTGGCCCGGGAGGCGGTCGTCGCCGAGCCGGTGATCGTCACCGTGCACGGCGGGCCGTCGGACGTGGTGGCCTTCGCGCACACCTTCGTCGACGTGGGCGTGCTCTCCGAGTCGGTCCTCGTGCTCCAGTACGTGGACAGTGGCACCCTGGCCGACAACGTCGAGGTCTCGGTGGCCGACGGGGCGAAGCTGACCCTGGTCACCGTCGCCGACTGGGCCGACGACGCGGTGCAGGCCCAGCACCTCAAGGTCAAGCTGGGTCGGGACGCCAAGGTCATCCACATCCAGGTCACCCTCGGCGGCGACCTGGTCCGGCAGTTCACCAGCGTGGAGTACACCGGCCGCGGTGGTGAGGCCGAGCTGTACGGCGTCTACTTCGCCGACTCCGGTCAGCACCTGGAGCACCGGCAACTGGTCGACCACACCGTCCCGGACTGCCGCAGCTACGTCGGCTACCGGGGCGCTCTGCAGGGCGCGGACGCCCACACCGTCTGGGTGGGCGACGTGCTCATCCAGGCCGAGGCGACCGGCACCGACACGTACGAGATCAACCGGAACCTGCTGCTCACCGACGGCGCGCGGGCGGACTCCGTACCCAATCTGGAGATCGAGACCGGCGAGATCGCCGGCGCCGGCCACGCCAGCGCGACCGGCCGCTTCGACGACGAGCAGTTGTTCTACCTGATGGCCCGCGGCATCCCGGAGAGCGATGCCCGCCGCCTGGTGGTCCGCGGCTTCTTCGCCGAGCTGATCAACAAGATCCCGGTGGAGTCGCTGCGCGAGCGCCTCGGCGACGCGATCGAGGCTCGGCTCACCAAGGCGGGCGCCTGATGATCCGGATCTGCTCCGCCGAGGACGTGCCGAAGGGCACCGCGATCAGCGCGGACGTCGACGGCACGCCGATCGCGCTGGTGCACGGCGGGGACGGCGAGTTCTACGCCGCCTACGACGAGTGCTCGCACGCCTCGGTCGCCCTCTCCGAGGGTGAGGTCGACGGCTGCACACTCGAGTGCTGGCTGCACGGCTCGCGCTTCGACCTGCGCACCGGGCAGCCCTCCGGGCTCCCGGCCACCGAACCCGTACCCGTCTATCCCGTCGAAGTCCGCGACGGCGACATCTACCTCAGCCTGACGCCGAGTAATGGAGTGACCCGATAATGAGCACCCTGGAGATCCGCGACCTGAAGGTGTCGGTCAAGCTGCCCGAGGGTGAGCTCAAGCCGATCCTGCATGGGGTAGACCTGGAGGTGAAATCCGGTCAAACCCACGCGATCATGGGCCCGAACGGCTCCGGCAAGTCCACCCTGGCATACTCGGTCGCCGGTCACCCCAAGTACGAGATCACCGGCGGCTCGGTGACCCTCGACGGCGAGGACGTGCTCGCCATGACCGTCGACGAGCGGGCCCGCGCCGGCCTCTTCCTGGCCATGCAGTACCCGGTCGAGGTGCCCGGCGTCTCGGTGGCGAACTTCCTGCGGACCGCGAAGACCGCCATCGACGGCGAGGCGCCGAAGCTGCGCACCTGGGGCGGCGAGCTGCGCGGGGCGATGCAGCGGCTCCAGATGGACCCGGCGTTCGCCCAGCGCAACGTCAACGAGGGCTTCTCCGGCGGTGAGAAGAAGCGGCACGAGATCGTCCAGCTGGAGCTGCTCAAGCCGAAGATCGCGATCCTCGACGAGACCGACTCCGGCCTCGACGTCGACGCGCTGCGGGTGGTCAGCGAGGGCGTCAACCGGGTCCGCGACAACGGCGACACCGGCGTGCTGCTGATCACCCACTACACGCGGATCCTGCGCTACATCAAGCCGGACTTCGTGCACGTCTTCGTGGCCGGCCGGATCGTCGAGCAGGGCGGCCCGGAGCTGGCCGACAAGCTCGAAGCCGAGGGCTACGAGCGGTATGCCGCCGGAGCCGGCTCGGCCCGGGCCTGAGCGAGAGGCGCTGCCGAGATGACCAGCATCGCGATCCCGCCGGGGATGCCTCAGTACGACGATGTGCCGCGTTTCGACGTGGCCCGCGTGCGCGCCGACTTCCCGATCCTGGACCGGGAGATCAACGGGCATCCGCTGGTCTACCTCGACAGCGCCAACACCTCGCACAAACCGCGCCAGGTGCTCGACGTGCTGAACGAGCACTACGCGCGCCACAACGCCAACGTGTCGCGCTCGGTGCACACCCTGGGCACCGAGGCCACGGAGGCATACGAGGGGGCACGGGCGAAGATCGCCGCGTTCATCAACGCGCCGAGCCCGGACGAGGTGGTGTTCACCAAGAACTCCACCGAGGCGATCAACATCGTGGCGTACGCGTTCTCCAACGCCTCGCTGCGTCCGGACGCTGACCCCCGGTTCCGGCTGGGCCCGGGCGACGAGGTGGTGATCTCCGAGATGGAGCACCACTCGAACATCGTCCCGTGGCAGCTGCTCTGCGAGCGGACCGGCGCGACCCTGCGCTGGTTCCCGGTCACCGATCAGGGCCGGCTGAACGAGTCGGGCCTGGACGACCTGGTCACCGAACGGACGAAGATCGTCTCGCTGGTGCACACGTCGAACATCCTCGGCACGATCAACGCCACGTCCCGGATCACCGCGCGGGTCCGCGAGGTGGGGGCGCTGCTGCTGCTGGACTGCTCGCAGTCCGTGCCGCATCTACCGATGGACGTGGTCGACCTGGACGCCGACTACATCGTCTTCACCGGGCACAAGATGCTCGCCCCGACCGGTATCGGTGTGCTCTGGGGCCGGGCCGAGCTGCTGGCGGCCATGCCGCCGGTCTTCGGCGGCGGTTCGATGATTGAGACGGTCACCATGGCCCGCTCGACGTTCGCCGCGCCACCGGCCCGATTCGAGGCGGGCACCCCGCCGATCGCCGAGGCGGTCGCGCTCGGCGCGGCGGTCGACTACCTGACCGGCATCGGGATGCAGGCCATCCAGTGGCACGAGAAGGAGCTGACGGCGTACGCGCTGGAGGCCTTCGGTTCGGTGCCCGACCTGCGGATCTTCGGCCCGACCGTGCCGGTGGGCCGGGGCGGCACCATCTCGTTCGCGCTCGGTGACGTACACCCGCACGACGTGGGTCAGGTGCTCGACTCGCTCGGCGTGCAGGTGCGCGTGGGCCACCACTGTGCCAAGCCGGTGTGCAACCGGTTCGGCGTCCCGGCGATGACCCGGGCCTCGTTCTACCTCTACACCACCAATGAGGAGATCGACGCTCTGGTGACCGGTCTGGAACAGGTGCGGAAGGTGTTCAACTGATGCAGCTCGACCAGCTCTACCAGGAGATCATCCTGGACCACTACAAGCGCCCGCACGGGCGTGGCCTGCGCGACGCCGACGACGCGGGCGACCGGGTCGCGGAGGCGCACCACGTCAACCCCACCTGCGGTGACGAGGTCACCGTCCGGGTGGCCACCGACGGCGCCGTGCTGCACGACATTTCGTACGACGGGATGGGCTGCTCGATCAGCCAGGCATCGGCGAGCGTGCTGCACGAGTTGCTGCGTGGTCGGGGCGCCGGGGAAGCTTTCGAGGTGCACGAGGCGTTCGTGGAATTGATGTCCGGACGTGGGCAGGTCACGCCGGACGAGGACGTGCTCGGTGACGGGGTGGCTTTCGCGGGTGTGGCCCGCTACCCCGCCCGGGTCAAGTGCGCGCTGCTGCCGTGGATGGCGTTCAAGGACGCCGCGGCACGCGCCGGTGTGGGCGTGAGCCCGGAGGTGAAGGCATGAGCGAGCGTCAGCGAGCGAATCATTGGTGCAGCGCGGTGGTGCCTCAGGGCGTCACGGAGCGAAGCGGAGGGACGGCATGAGCGAGAACACCGCTACCGCAGCGACGCCGGAGGCCGGTGACGCCACTGCGGCGCCGCAGACCGACGCCGTGACGACCGACGCCGTGACGACCGACGCCGTGACGACCGACGGGGCCGTGACGACCGACGGTGCCGGCGACGCCGCCGCCCCGGCGGGCGGCGTCAGCAAGGCCATGATCGCCGACGTCGAAGAGGCGATGAAGGACGTCGTCGACCCGGAACTCGGCATCAACGTGGTCGACCTGGGCCTGGTGTACGGCGTGCACGTCGACGACGAGAACGTCGCGACCCTGGACATGACGCTCACCTCGGCGGCCTGCCCGTTGACCGACGTCATCGAGGACCAGACCCGTCAGGCGCTGACCACCGGCCCCGGCGGTGGCCTGGTCAACGACATCCGGATCAACTGGGTGTGGCTCCCGCCGTGGGGTCCGGACAAGATCACTGACGAGGGTCGGGACCAGCTCCGTTCCCTCGGCTTCAACGTCTGACCCGACCTGGTCGGTTCTGCCCGTCGAGCGTGACGCCCCAACCCGGGGCGTCACGCTCGACCCTTTCCGGGCCTCGGCAACCGTGCGGCCCGCCGTGCCCGCCGTGCCGTGCCGTGCCCGCCGTGCCGTGCCCGCCCCAAGATCGTGCTCGATCCAGGATCGAGTGGCATCGGCGCGTCGGTGAGCCACTATTTCCTGGATCGAGCACGATCTTCGGCGCGGGGCGCGGGGCGCGGGGCGCGGGGCGCGGGGCGCGGGGCGCGGGGCGCGGGGCGCGGGGCGCGGGGCGCGGGGCGCGGGGCGCGGGGCGCGGGGAAATCCGGTAGCGCGGGTGAGGCTTCGGCGATCAGGATGACGGGGTGACTGAGGCGTACCCGAAGCAGGTTCCTGTTCGTGCGGCCACCGCCGTGCGTCGACAGCGCACCGTGCCCGTGGTCGCTTCGATCCGCCGTCCCTCGTCGTGACCGGGGCGTTCCTCGCCGGTCTCGTCGCTGGCTACGGCGTCGCCATCCCCGTCGGCGCGATCGCGATCCTCATCCTGGGGCTCACTGCCCGTACCTCGTTCCGGGTCGGTGCGGCCGCGGCGCTCGCGGTGGCGACGGCCGACGGGATCTACGCGGCGGTCGCCGTGCTCGGTGGCGCCAGCCTGGCCGGGATGATCGCGCCGGTCGCCGGGCCGCTGCGGGTGGTCGCCGCCGTGGTCCTGCTGGGTCTCGCCGCGCATGGCCTGTGGCGGACCTGGTGCACCCACCGCTCGCGGCGAACGCCGACGGCATCCGCCGGTCGGGGTCTGAGCACTCCGGGGCGGGCCTACGGGGTGTTGCTCGGGCTGACCCTGCTGAACCCGATGACGGTGCTCTACTTCGCCGCGCTGGTGCTCGGTCGCCGAGACACCGCCGATGGGGGCACGGTTACCGCGACGCTCTTCGTGGCCGGTGTGTTCCTGGCGTCGGCGAGCTGGCAGCTGCTCATCGCTGGCGGTGGCACCGTGGTCGGCCGGGCGCTGACCGGGCCGCGCGGCCGGCTGGTCACCGGCCTGGTCTCCAGCGCGCTCATCGCCGCGCTGGCGGTGGCCGCGCTGCTGCCGCGCTGAGTCGTTCCCGCCGGGCGACTGCACGGTCCCCGCCCGGCGGCCCGGTCGGGCCCGGCGTGCCGTACGGTCGGGCGGTGACCAGTCGACCCGCAGCCGGGGGCGGCCGGTGGGTCGAGGTCGACCCGGCCCGCGTCGGCCGCTGGATCGAAGGCTTCGCCGACCGGCACGGCCCGCCCACCACGACCAACCAGGAGTACGGGCTGCTGCTCGCCGCCCCCGACGGATCCACCGCCGAGCTGTACGCCCCACCCGGGGCGCCGGCCAGCGTCGACGTCGCCGGGTTCGTGGCCGACGCCGTCGCACCCCGCCGGATCGGCCTGTTGCTGGCCCGCAAGGGCGCGGTGGCCGTCGGCGTGGCCGAGGGCGCCGACCTCGTCGTGTCCAAGGTGGACCGCCAGTACGTGCAGGGGCGCACCGCTGCGGGGGGATGGTCGCAGCAGAGGTTCGCCCGTCGGCGCGACAACCAGGCCAAGGCGGCGTTGGGTGACGCGGCAGAGTTGGCCGTACGGCTGCTGGTGCCGGAGGCCGCGGCCCTCGCCGCGGTGGTCTGCGGCGGTGATCGGCGGGCGGTGGACACGGTGTTGGCCGACCGGCGGTTGGCTCCGCTCGTGCCGCTGCGTGCTGAGCGGTTGCTCGATGTGCCGGAGCCTCGGCACGCGGTGCTGGTCGGCGCGGTGGGCGCGGCCCGGGCGGTGTGGATCCGGCTGCGCGACCCGGCACAGCCGCCCAGCCGCTCGGCCTGACCGCCGCGTACGACATCCGGGGTTGGGGTTAGAGCTGGTCGGTGGCGAAGGTGTCGCAGGTCTTCGGGTCGCCACTGGCAAAGCCCTGCTGGAACCAGCGCTGCCGCTGCGCGGAGGTGCCGTGGGTGAACGAGTCGGGGTTGACCTGCCCACCGGAGCGTTCCTGGATGCTGTCGTCGCCGATGGCCTCGGCGGCCTTCAGCGCCTCGTTGATGTCGGTCTGGGTGATCGACGTGAACAGCGGCTCCTGACCGGTCTTGTCCTTGCTCTCGGTGGCGTGTTCGGCCCAGGCGCCGGCGTAGCAGTCGGCCTGCAACTCCAACCGCACGGAGGCGGAGCGGGGGCCGCTCTGGTCGCCCTGGCCGGCCTTTTCGTTGGTGCCGAGCAGGTTCTGGATGTGGTGTCCGTACTCGTGGGCGAGCACGTAGGGCTGGGCGAACTCGCCCTTGGCGCCGAACCGGGAGGCCAGCTCGTCGTAGAAGCTCAGGTCGATGTACACCTGCCGGTCGGCCGGGCAGTAGAACGGGCCGACGCCCGAGTCGGCCTGACCACAGCCGGTGTTCACGGCGGCCTGGAAGTAGTTGGTATCGGTCGGCTCGTACTTCCCCTTGCCCAACTCCGGGTACGCCTTCTCCCAGTAGCCCTGGATGCTGTTGACGAACAGCAGGTTGCGGCAGCGTACGTCGTCGAAGCGCTTGGTGTTCTCGCGCGAGCACAGTTGCTCCAGGTCGGTGCCGCCGGCCTGCCCGCCCTCGTCGCCGTTGGTCATCGCGTTCAGGCCGAACCCACCGCCGAGCAGCGCGACCAGCACCGCCACCACGATGCCGATCAGCCCGCCGCGACCACCGCCGCCGGGCAGTGGAATACCCATGCCACCGCCTCCGCCGCCCCGGCCCCGGTCATTGACCTGGGACGTGTCGAGTTCGGCCCGTTCGTTGAGTTCCATGCTGACCCCGATCGCCGTATGCCGTGATTGTCGTCTGGATGTCGTTCTGTCGTTGAAGTGCCGGACGGAGTCCGGACAGCGGTTCCGGTACCCGATGATCTTGATTGGTAATCCGGGCGGGCCGCCCAGCGACGCCCGGTACACTTGTCGGGTGCTGCGCTGCGAAGGCTGAACCGCCCCGCGCCGTCGGGCCCCTTGAGCCCGCCGGCCGTTTCGCGTGCCCCGAGTCAGCCTTCCAGACCCCGAGAGCGAGCCCGAATACATGATCACTGCCACCGGCCTGGAACTGCGTGCCGGTTCCCGGATCCTGCTGTCCGACACCACCCTGCGCGTGCAGCCGGGTGACCGGATCGGCCTGGTCGGTCGCAACGGCGCCGGCAAGACCACCACGCTGAAGGTGCTCGCCGGTGAGGGGCAGCCGTACGGCGGCCAGATCGACCAGCGCAGCGCCATCGGCTACCTCCCACAGGACCCGCGTACCGGCGACCTGGAGGTGACCGGCCGCGATCGGGTGCTCTCGGCGCGCGGCCTGGACGTGCTGATGTCCCAGATGCAGGAGGTCGAGGCCCGCCTCGCCGAGGACGCCAGCGAGAAGCTGGTCCGCCGTTACGGCGCGCTGGAGGACCAGTTCGCAGCCCTGGGCGGGTACGCCGCCGAGGCCGAGGCCGCCCGGATCTGCGCCAACCTCGGCCTACCGGACCGGGCGCTCGCGCAGACCATCGGCACTCTCTCCGGTGGTCAGCGCCGACGCATCGAGCTGGCCCGGATCCTGTTCCGCGACGCGGGGGAGAACGGCGGCGGCATCCTGCTGCTCGACGAGCCGACCAACCACCTCGACGCCGACTCGATCACCTGGCTGCGCAGCTTCCTCGCCAACCACAAGGGCGGCCTGATCGTGATCTCCCACGACGGCGCACTGCTGGAGTCGGTGGTCAACAAGGTCTGGTTCCTCGACGCCACCCGGTCCGTGGTCGACGTCTACAACCTGGGCTGGAAGGCGTACCTGGCGGCGCGCGAGACCGACGAGCGGCGCCGCCGCCGGGAGCGGGCCAACGCGGAGAAGAAGGCTGGCGCGTTGATGGCGCAGGCCGACAAGATGCGGGCCAAGGCCACCAAGACCGTGGCCGCGCAGAACATGGCCCGTCGCGCCGAGAAGCTGATCTCCGGCCTGGATGAGGTCCGGGTCGCCGACCGGGTGGCCAAGGTGCGCTTCCCCAACCCCGCGCCGTGCGGCAAGACCCCGCTCACCGCGACCGGCCTGTCCAAGTCGTACGGCTCGCTGGAGATCTTCACCGACGTCAACGTCGCGGTGGACCGGGGCTCCCGGGTGGCCATCCTCGGGCTCAACGGCGCCGGCAAGACGACTTTGCTGCGCATGCTCGGCGGGCTGCTCACTCCGGACACCGGCGAGGTGCACGCCGGCCACGGCCTGCGGCTGGGCTACTACGCCCAGGAGCACGAGACGCTGGACGTGGAGCGGACCGTGCTGGAAAACATGCGCGCCGCCGCCGTCGAGCAGCCCGACACCGATCTGCGCAAGATCCTCGGCGCGTTTCTCTTCTCCGGTGACGACGTGAACAAGCCGGCGGGGGTGCTCTCCGGTGGCGAGAAGACCCGGCTGGCCCTGTCCACCCTGGTCTGTTCCGGAGCCAACGTGCTGCTGCTCGACGAGCCGACGAACAACCTCGACCCGGTCAGCCGGGAGCAGGTGCTCGACGCCATTGCCAACTACCCGGGCGCGATCGTCCTGGTCACCCACGACCCGGGCGCTGTGCTGGCGCTCAAGCCGGACCGCGCCATCCTGCTGCCCGACGGCGACGAGGACGCCTGGAGCGACGACCTGCTCGAGCTGGTCGAGCTGGCCTGATCGCGTTCGGACGGGCGCTCGGCTCAGCCTCCGCCGAGGCGCGGGGCCCAGCCTCAGCCGAGCAGGTCGACCAGCCGGTTGAGCACGCCGGAGCTGACCAGGATCACCACCCCGATGGCGATGAAGATCGCCGGCACCAGCCAGTGGCCGGCGCGCTCGACCAGCGCGACCACCCGGGGGTGGCCGCCCAACCAGGCTCCGGCGGCGCACCACAGCGCGACGAACAGCACGAAGACCCCGAGGAACACCGCGCTGTCGCCGATGCCGAGGGTCCGGAACACGGGTACGTAGACGGCCACGTTGTCGGCCCCGTTCGCGATCGTCACCCCGGCCACACCAAGCGTTCCGGTGACGACCGTGGGGTTCATGTCGTCGTCGGAGCCGCGCAGCGCGCGGACGCCCAGCGCGATCGGTAGCAGGCCGAGCAACCCCGTCCACGGGTCCGGCACCACCAGTAGCCCGGCCGCGACCGCCGCGCTCGCCAGCGCGAGCGCACCGATGCCCAGGTATTGGCCGGCGACAATTTCCCAGGTGCGGGGTCGGCCGATGGTGCGGGCCGCGACGAAGAACAGGGTCAGGATGACGATGTCGTCGATGTCGGTGGCGGCGAAGACAACGGCAGCTCCGGCTGCGGTGCTCAGCAGGTGGATCACGATCGCAGGCTACGGGTCATCGGCAGGTGCCAGCGCGCCGCGGTGGTACGCAGGGACGCTGCGGCGGGGGCCGATCGCCAGGATCACTCTATCGGGAAGCTGACATTGCATAGCGTGTCGGATGGCGAAGAGTTGATATCTGGCGCATGATCGTTCGAGGCGGTCTAATAGGTGGGACCGTATCCGAACCGCACAGTCTGGGACGTGAGGACACAGCATGGCAGCCACTGGCACAGCCACCAGCACTGAGAAGGGTCGCCGGATCGTCGGAGCCGAGCGTCAGACGCTCGCCAAGGACCTGGTAAAGCGGTATACCTCGGGGGAGAGCATCCGTGCGTTGGCGGCCTCGACCGGCCGTTCGTACGGGTTCATCCACCGAGTGCTCACCGAATCCGGGGTGCAGTTGCGTCAACGCGGCGGTGCCCGGCGCCGCAAGAAGGCGTGACCCGCCACTCAGCGTCGTCGACCAGCGCCGCGCCCCGGGCCGCCCGGTGACCGCCGAGGCGACCGGGGTTCGGCTGACCTGCGACGGGCCGGTTGCCACGGTGACGTTGTGCCGGCCCGACGTGCTCAATGCCCAGACGCCCGCCATGTGGCGAGCGATGAGCGACTTCTCCCGCGACCTGCCCGGCGACGTGCGGGTGGTGGTGGTCCGGGGTGAGGGCCGTGCGTTCTCCGCCGGCCTCGACCTCGCGGTGGCTGGTGCTTCCGGCCCGGGTTCCTTCGCGGAGCTGGCCGCGCTACCCGAGCAGGAGTGCGCCGAGCGCATCGCGGAGTTCCAGGCCGGCTTCACCTGGCTGCACCGGCCGGACGTCATCTCCGTCGCGGCCGTGCAGGGTCACGCGATCGGTGCTGGCTTCCAGCTCGCGCTCGCCTGTGACCTGCGAGTGCTGTCCGCGGACGCGAAGCTGTCGATGGCTGAGGTGACCCTCGGTCTGGTGCCCGACCTGGCCGGCACGAAACGCCTCGTCGAGTTGGTCGGCTACGCGCGGGCGCTGGAGATCTGCGCGACCGGCCGCCGGTTGGACGCCGCCGAGGCGGACCGGATCGGGCTGGCCACCCTGGTCGTGCCACCAGCCGAGCTGGACGGCGCGGTCCAGGACCTGACCGCTGGTCTGCTCTCCGGGGCCCGCGACGCGGTGGTGGAGATCAAGGCGTTGCTCGCCGGTGCGGCGGGGCGGTCGCACGCCGACCAGCAGCGCGCCGAGCGGGAGGCGCAGACCCGCCGGCTGCGCGACCTGGCTGGACAGGGAGAATAGGTAAGGACCGCACGGGAAGATCCGGGTTACGACCGAGGTTGTCACAGTCGTCGGGAGAATTGACCTGACGGTGCGGTCTGCCCGACGACCCGGAGGTGAGCGATGTCCAACCCGATGTCCGGCGGTGGCATGGCCGGGTGGAGCATGCTCCGGTCGATGCGCAACCGCGACGAGGTCTCCACCCACCGGCTGAAGCGCGGGGTGGCCCGGCGCATCGTGGCCTTCGCCCAGCCCTACCGGCGCGACATCGTCGTCTTCCTGGCCACCGTGGTGTTGGCCGCCATCATCGGCGTGGCCACCCCGGTGCTCGCCGGCGACGTGATCAACGCGATCAACCGGGGCGGCACCGAGGCCGGCCGACTCGTGGTGCGGGTCGCCCTGTTCATTGCCGCGCTGGCGGTCGCCGACGCACTGCTCTCGCTGGCCCAACGGTGGTATTCCGCCCGGATCGGCGAGGGCATCATCCTCCACCTGCGCACCCGGGTCTACGATCACGTGCAGCGGATGCCGTTGCAGTTCTTCACCCGTACCCAGACCGGCGCCCTGGTGAGCAGGCTCAACAACGACGTGCTCGGTGCCCAGCGGGCGTTCACCTCGACTCTGTCCGGTGTGGTCAGCAACGTCATCCAGCTGGTGCTCACCGCGGCGGTGATGTTCACCCTCTCCTGGCAGATCACCGCGCTTTCGCTGGTGCTGTTGCCGATCTTCATCATTCCGGCCCGCCGGGTCGGTCGGCGGCTGGCTGACATCACCCGCGAGTCGTACAACCTCGACGCGAAGATGAACGCGACGATGACCGAGCGGTTCGGGGTGGCCGGTGCGCTGCTGGTGAAACTCTTCGGTCAGCCCGAGATCGAGGCCCGTCGGTTCGCCGACCGGGCCGAGCGGGTTCGCGACATCGGCATCCAGTCCGCAATGTATTCCCGCACGTTCTTCGTGGCGATGCTGCTGGTGGCCTCACTGGCGCAGGCGCTCACCTACGGCCTGGGTGGCTGGCTCGCGGTGACCGGCGGCGTCAGCGCGGGCACCGTGGTGACGCTCGCGCTGCTGCTCACCCGCCTGTACGGTCCGCTCACCGCCCTCTCCAACGTTCGGGTGGACGTGATGAGCGCGCTGGTGTCCTTCGACCGGGTCTTCGAGGTGCTCGACCTCAAACCGGGCATCGAGGAGAAGCCCGACGCGGTGCCGGTGCCCCGGGGCGCCGGCCGGGTCGACTTCCGCGACGTCCGATTCCGCTACCCGAGCGCCGCCGAGATCTCCCTCGCCTCCCTGGAGGAGGTCGCCACGCTCGACCGGACCGTCAACGAGCCGGTGCTCAAGGGGGTGTCGTTCAGCGTGCAGCCCGGGCAGATGGTCGCGCTGGTCGGCCCGTCCGGTGCGGGCAAGTCGACACTGTCGATGCTCATCTCCCGGATCTACGACGTCACCGACGGGCAGGTGCTGGTCGGTGGGGTGGACGTCCGCGACGCCACGCTCGCCTCCCTGCGCGACGAGATCGGTGTGGTCACCCAGGATTCGCACCTGTTCCACGAGACGATCGCCGAGAATCTTCGCTACGCCAAGCCGGACGCCACCGACGACGAGATCTGGGCCGCGCTGGCTGGCGCGCAGGTGGCCGATCTGGTCCGGTCGTTGCCCGACGGGCTGGACACCACCGTCGGGGAGCGCGGCTACCGGTTCTCCGGCGGCGAGAAGCAGCGCATCGCGATCGCCCGGGTGCTGCTCAAGGCACCGTCAATCGTGATCCTCGACGAGGCGACCGCACACCTGGACTCGGAGAGCGAGGCGGCGGTGCAGCGGGCGCTGTCGGTGGCGCTGGCCGGGCGAACCGCCCTGGTGATCGCACACCGGCTCTCCACCGTGCGCGACGCCGACCAGATCCTGGTCCTGGACGGCGGGCGGATCGTCGAGCGGGGACGGCACGACGAGTTGGTCGCGGTCGGCGGGCTCTACGCCGAGCTGTACCGCACCCAGTTCGCGGTCGCCGACTCGCCCACCCCGTTCGTCGACGCGACCGGCCCCGAGCCGGTGGTCATGCCGCTGGGCACCTACCGCGCCGACGAGGTGCTGCCGCCCGCCGCCGCCAACTGACGTTTTGGTGACCGGTCGGTCGACACCGCCCGCCCGGGTCGGCCGGGCCTTCCCAAGCATCACCGCACGGGCATCTTCGACCGGGTCGGGCGTCACAGCCCGCGCAGCGCGCCACCGTCGACCGGCAGGGTGATACCGGTCAGGTAGCTCGCGGCGGGGGAGAGCACGAACGCGGCCACCCGGCCGAACTCGGCCGGGTCGCCGATGCGGCGCAGCGGGATGCCGGCCTCCGCCTCGGCGCGGGCCCGCTCCGGGTCGCCGGTCGCTGCGAGGAGCTCCCGATTGCGGTCGGTCAGGATCCGGCCGGGCAGCAGGCCGACCACCCGAACCCCACGCGGGCCGTAGTCGTCGGCGATGTCCTTGGCGGCTCCGACCAGGCCGGGCCGTAGACCGTTGGAGATGCCGAGGCCGGGCACCGGGCCCCGGGCCGAGGTGGAGAGCACCAGCCCGATCGCACCGCCGTCGGGCAATGCGCCGGCGATCGTGCGTAGCGCGCGGATGGTGCCCAGGAAGACGGTCTCGAAGGAGAGCCGCCACTGTTCGTCGGTGACCGCCGCGGCGTTGCCCGGCGGTGGCCCGCCGACCGAGATCAGGGCACCGTCGAGCCGGCCGAAATGCTCCTGGGCGGCGGCGACGAGCTGCCCCGGGGTCTCCGGGTCGCGCAGGTCGGCGGTCAGCCCGACGGCGTGTTCCGGGCCTCCCAGCCGCTGCGCGGCGGCGGCCACGGCGTCCGGGTCCCGGGCCGAGAGCACCACCCGCGCCCCGTCGGCGACGAGGCACTGTGCGGTCGCGTAACCCAGGCCGCGGGAGGCGCCGGTGAGGACGTACACGCGGTCGGTCAGTCCGAGATCCATGAGGCCGATCCTGCCGTATCCGGCACACCCCCGCCGCGCGAGGTGGGCGCTGTCGCTGGACGCGGGGCGGGGCGCAGCAGGCGTACCCGTCCGGCGATCTGCACCGCGACGGCGCCGCCGGCGCGGCCCACCGCCGGTAACCGGCGCGTACGCGGCGCCCGAAGCCCGTCGTAGTGCAGACGCGCCTCCCGGACGGCCAACTCCTCGGCGGCCGCCGGGGCAAGCGCACGCTGTTCGTGCAGCGCACGGGCCAGGTCCCAACCGTCGCGCAGTGACCCGGCGGTCGGTCGCCGGGCGGCCCAGCCGGCGAAGGTCGTCGACCACCTGGCACCGAGGCCGGCGGCGAGCAGTGGCCAGTGCCGGGCCACCTCGCCGGCGCGTTTGCGCAGCAGGGCCGCCCGGGTGGCGGCCAACTGGGCCGGTGCGAACCCGGGCGGCGGCGGCCCTCCGGCGACCAGCGTCGCCACCAGCTCCGCCTGGCGCTCGGCGAGCCCCGCGAGTTCGCCGGAGGGCCGCGTGCCGGCGCCGTCGCGCGCGGCGCTCATGTCACGGCCGGGAAGCCCGCGGCGGCGGCCAGGGCGTCCAGTTCGGCGCGGAACTCGGCTGCCGGTGGGTAGTGGCCGTCTCGTTCCAGCAGCAACGCCGGTGGTCGCTGCCGGGCGCAGAGCGTGCCGACCAGTTCCAGCACCGCCGGCGGCACCGGATCCGTGTGGGTGTCGTGGTAGAAACCGCCGTGCTCCGCGCCGCCGGCCACGTGGGCGTACGCGACCCGCTCCAGTGGCAGACGGTCCAGCAACGCGAACGGGTCGGCGCCCCGGTTGCGGGCGTTGGCGTGCACGTTGGCCACGTCCAGCAGCAACAGTGCCCCGGTCCGGTCGAGGATCTCGGTGAGGAAGTCCGCCTCGTCCAACTCGTCGTCGGGCCAGTCGACCAACGCGGCGATCGGTTCCAGCGCGATCGGCACCGGCAGCTCGGCCTGGGCCCGTGCCACGTTGGCGCAGACCGCGGCGACGGCTTCCCGGCTGCGGGGCAGTGGCAGCAGGTGCCCGGCCTCCAGGCCGCCGGCTCGAACGAACGCGATGTGCTCGCTGACCAGCGGGGCGTCGACGCGTTGCGCCACCGCGGCCAGGTGGGCGACCCGGGCCGGGTCGACCGGCTCGGCGCCGCCCAGGGAGAGCCGCACCCCGTGCGGTACGACGGTCACCGCGCGCTCGCGCAGCTGCGCCAGGCCCGGTGGGAGGGGTCCGGACGCGGGCACCGACTCGGCCACCACCTCGACGAAGCGCAACCCGGGCAGCTCGGCCACGAAGCCGGCGATCTCCGGACGCCAGCCGATGCCGAGCCCGGACGGGCCGGTCATCCGCCGCACCCCCCGCCGCCGCAGCCGCCACCTCCACCGCCGCAGGAACTGCCGCCGTCTCCGCCGGAGCTGTCGCCTCCGCCACCTGACGAGCCGCCGGAGCCACCCGTCCAGCCGCTGCTGGCGGCGGCCTGGCGCTGAATCTCGGCCTGCTCGGCGAAGCCCGGGTCGAGCACCCAGAGTGAGGCGGTGCCGTACAGGGCCACGCCCATCGCCGCGCCGGCCGCTCCGTAGGTGGCGTAGGCCGGCGCGGAGGCCGGGGCGAGGTGGGAGTGCTCCCGGCGGACGCCGTGCAGCGCGGCCCGGCCGGCCCGGGTGCGCAGGGGCGCCCGGCGCAGCACCAGCGTGGCGGTCAGGAGCGGGATCAGGGTCAGCAGCAGGTAACCGAACGGGTGACCGCTGATCAGACCGGAGATCAACCGGAGCACACCGAGACCCAGCAGGGCGAACAGGATCGTGGTCCAGAAGCGGGCACGTCGGCGTTGCATGTCGTTCGTCAGCAGCCCGCGCTGCTCCAGGCCGTTGCGGAGCTGGTGCAGCGCGACGCGTACGCGCTCGTCCTGCGGCAGGTCCCGGACCCGCGAGTGCCGGTGGGCGGCCCAGTGGATGGCCTGATCCAGCGGGGTGAGCCCGACCGGCGTGGCACCGATGGTGGTCAGCCGACGGTCCGGTTTCACGCCGATCGCGCCGCTGCCGCGCAGCCCGCCGAGAGCGGCGTGCACGGCGAGTTGAGGTCCACCATTGAGGTACGCGACCTGTTGCGGCCCGAGCGGGCCAGCCATGGCAACAGCCCCTGATCCGAGTGCGAGACGGACCCGGTGGTACACCGCGATCGCCACCACCACGGCAGCCGCCACGAGGTAGTACCGGAGGAAGGTCGGGCCGGGGATGCCCCAGGTGTCGCCGGACGCGGCGTAGATGTTCATCGACTGCTCCTGTCACCGGAGGGGATCGGCGGCCTCATTGTGGATCAGCCTCGCCAGGTCCGGCGGACCGGTGCCCCACCCCTCAGGGGCGGCGAACTGCCTCCTCGACCAGGTCGAGCACGGGACCCAGGTCACCGGCGGGTCGGCCCATGGCCAAATGCAGCACCAGGCCGTCGTAGGCCAGCTCCAGGAACTGGGCGAGCACGTCGATCGGTACGTCTTCGCGCAGCACCCCGGCGTCGCGCTGGCGGGCCAACCGGTCCCGGGTCGCCTCGGCGATCGCGGCGGACCGCTCGGCCCAGCGCTGGGCGAACGCCGGGTCGGTGCGCAGGCGGCGGGAGACCTCCAGTTGGCTGCCCAGCCAGCCGGTGGTGTCGGGGGAGACGGCGCGGGCGAGCAGGTCGCGCATCACCTGCACCAGACCGTTACGGGCCACCGTCTCGACCATGGCCGCGGCGTCGTCCTCGGCGACGGCCAGGAACAGCGAATCTTTGTCGCGGAAGTGGTGGAAGATGGCGCCTCGGGACAGGCCGGTGGCCTCCTCGAGGCGGCGGACGGTCGCCCCCTCGTAGCCGAGCCGGGCGAAACACGCCCGTGCGGCGGCGAGAATCTCCTGCCGGCGCGCGTCGAGCTGGTCCTGGCTTACTCTGGGCACGCGTCGATCGTTGCAGGTCAGACCGGGGCATGCAAACCGTACGTACGGCTTGGTATGCCGCCGACTACTATCGCCCGGTGACCCTGCCCCGCACCGTGCCCACCGCCCCGCTGACCGTGGCCAGCGTTCAGGCCACGCCGACGCCGGGTGACGTCGCCGGCAACGCGGTCACCGCCGCCGACCTGGTCCGCCAAGCTGGTGAACTGGGCGCCCGGGTGGTCGTCCTACCGGAGCTGTTCCTCTGCGCGTACCACCCGCCGACCCTCGCCGCCGACCCGGCCGGCACGGACGTCGCGGCCGACCCGGTCGGGATGGTCGCGGATCCCCGGCTCGACCCGCTGCGCGCCGCGGCGCGCGAAGCCGGCGTCACCGCGCTGGTCGGCGCCGCCGCCCGGCACCCGGACGGCCGGCGGACGATCGCCGCGCTGGTGATCGATCGGGCCGGTACGGCCCGGGTCGGGTACGACAAGCAGCAACTGTGGGGCGACGAACGTGAGCTGTTCAGCGCCGGCGGTCGAGGTGCCACGCTGCTCGTCGACGACTGGCGGCTCGGGCTCGGCATCTGCTACGACGGCTGTTTCCCGGAGCACGGCCGGGCCGCAGCTCTCGACGGCGCACACGGTTACCTGTGCCCCAGCGGATACCTGGCCGGCTCCGAGCACCGCCGGGACCTGTACTACGCCGCGCGAGCCCTGGACAACACGATGTTCGTGGTCTTCTCCAACGCGGTCGGCGGCGTCGACCCGTGGCGGTTCAACGGCGGCGCGGCGATCTACGACCCGCAGGGACGGGTGCTGACTCGGGGCGCCGACGACGGCACGGCGGTGCTGGTGGCGACGCTGGACCCCGACGCCCTCGCGGCCACCCGGGCGGCCCATTCGATGCTCGCCGATCGGCTCCCGGACCAGGGCAGCCCTCGGGTGTCGATGTCCGGCTGAGCCCGTCCTCAGGTCGATACCCGCCGGATCTGTTGGCGGACACGTCGGTCCCGTAGGGTGCCCGAGTGCCACTGCTCCTGCTGGACCTGGACAACACCCTGCTGGATCGGGCCGGGCCGTTCCGCCGCTGGGGTGAGCGCTTCCTGGACGGCATCGGCGCGCCCCCCACCGACATCGACTGGCTGGTCTCGATCGACGCCGACGGGTTGACCGACCGTTGGGATCTCGCGGACGCCATCCGGGACCGCTACGAGCTGCGCATCCCCTCGATCGACCTGGTGGAGGAGCTGCACGACGGGGTGGTGGCGCAGACCCGGCTCGACCCGCTGATCGCCTGCGCGCTGCGGATCGCCGACGACGTCGGCTGGGTGCCGGTGGTGGTCTGCAACGGCACGGTACGCGTCGAGGACGCCAAGATTCGCAGGACCGGCCTGGACCGCTACGTCGCCGACTGGGTGATCTCCGAAGAGGCCGGAGTCAGCAAGCCCAACCCGCGGATCTTCGCGCTCGCCGCCCAGCGGGTCCGGATGCCGCTGCGCGGCGCCTGGGTGGTCGGCGACAGCCCGGAGGCGGACATCGGCGGTGCCGCCGCCGTCGGGCTGCCCAGCGTCTGGCTGCACCGGGGGCGCACCTGGTCGGACGTCCGATTCGCGCCGAGTCACACCGCGGACGGGCTGATCGCCGCGGTCGCCACCATCCTCGCCCGCTGAGGTTTCGCTCGTTTCTGGCTGTCGCTCGCCAGGTCTCGCCGTTGTTCGGGGCGGTGCGGTAAATCGGTTGACCGGCTGCGGTGCGGCGGCGAGCATTGTCGGCGCATGGTGCATCCCGGGCGTGCCCCGGTCGAGAAGAAGAGGGGGTCGGTCATGGCCGTCTTCGCAGGTCGCTTCCAGCTGCCTTTCTCAGCCTCGACCAAAGGAACCTCGCCACAGTGCGCGATCACGACCTTCCGGCGCCTGAGCGCCGGAGCCGCGGCAAGAGCCGTTTCGACGACGACGAACCGCAGTTTCTGAAGCGCGGGCGGCCCACCGAGCCGCCCGCGGACCCGGACAGCGAACCTGACCCGGACACCGGCGAGCGCTGGTCGTCCTGGGACGACGCCGTGCACGGGCCACAGCCGCACCCGGACTGGCTGGTCACCGAGTTGGCCGCCAAGGACACCGAGCTGGGTGTGCTGAAGACCGGCAAGGAGGCGGACGTCCACCTGGTCCGTCGGGCGGTGCCCGACACCGACCGGTCCTGCCTGCTGGCGGTCAAGCGTTACCGCGACCCCGAGCACCGGCTGTTCCACCGGGACGCCGGCTACCTGGAGGGTCGCCGGGTGCGCCGGTCCCGGGAGAACCGGGCGATGGCCGGCCGGACGGCGTTCGGCCGGCAGATGATCGCCGGGCAGTGGGCCGCGGCCGAGTTCGCCGCCCTGTCCCGGCTCTGGGAGATCGGCGCCGGGCACGACCGGATCGCCGTGCCGTACCCGGTGCAGGTGCGGGGCACCGAGCTGATGCTGGAGTTCGTCGGTGACGCCGAGTCGGGGGAGGCGGCGCCCCGGCTGGCCCAGCTGCGGCCCGGCCCGGCCGAGCTGCGCGACCTGTGGGCGCAACTGGTGGAGGCGCTGCGGGTGCTGGCCCGGGCCGGCTACGCGCACGGCGACCTGTCGCCGTACAACCTGCTCGTGCACCAGGGGCGGCTGGTCGTGATCGACCTGCCGCAGGTGGTCGACGTGGTGGCGAACCCGCAGGGGCCGGAGTTCCTGGCCCGCGACGTGCGGGTGGTCGGCACCTGGTTCGCGGCCCGGGGTCTGCCCGCCGAGCAGGTCGATCCCGGCGCGTTGACCGGAGAGCTGCTACGCGAGGCGGGCATCCGCTGATGGGAGCGGGTCGGGCGGCCGGACCGCCCGACCCGCTCCGCCGTTACTGCAGGTAGCGCTCGACCTCGGGCTTGGGGCGTTCGCCCTGCGCGTCCGGGTCGCCGTGGGTCTCCCGGGCGGCCCGCCGACGGCGCAGCAGGTCCCAGCACTGGTCGAGGGACTCCTCCAGGGCGCGCAGTCGCTCGCTGGGCTCGCCCTCGGTGCCCGACTCGTGGGCCTGGGCGTCCGCACGCAGCTTGTGTTCCTCGTCGACCAGCTCGGAGATCCGGTTCAGGATGGTCTTGTCGTCCATGCCACAGAGCCTGGCACAGGGTGCCCGGCATCGCCCGGATTCGGGGGTACCGGTGCGTCCCCGGTCGCGGTTTGGGGTAGGGCGACCATGGCGGGCGGCAGCATCGACGCCCACGAATTATGTGAGGTGGAAATTCCACTGTCCACAAGTCTGGAGGTGCCTCGCGTTTGGTGAGATGCTGGCCGTCGGCCCAAAAGGTGAACGTTCAACCACCTGCCCGACCGAAGTGGACCGCTGCGGTCGCCGGGACGACGAGGAGACGTGGTTTCGATGTCGCAGGTGTCCCAGGCAGGCCCCGCCGCCAGCACCGAACCCCGGATGATTCCGCTGCGGCGTGCACTGCCCGCACTCGTCCGCAATCCGCTCGGCGCGCTGGTCGACTTCGCGCAGGCCGCCGACGGCGAGGTCATCCGGCTCAATCTGGGCTCGTTCCGCCCCTATCTGGTCAGCCATCCTGAGCACCTGCAACGCGTGCTGCGGGACAACGTTGCCAACTACACCCGCGACGGCGACGGGTTGCTCTGGCGACCGGTGCGTCGGATCGTCGGTGACGCCATCTTGGTCGCCGAGGGTGAAGTCTGGGAGTCCAGCCGAGGCGCGCTGCAACCGTTGTTCACCGCCAAGCGGGCCGAGACGCTCGTCGACAAGATGGCCGAGGCGATCAACGAGGCGGTCGACGAGTGGCTTGAACCGGCCCGCGCCGGCCGCCCGATCGACGGCGGCGCCGAGCTGACCCGGATCGTCCTGCGTACCACCATGCGGGTGCTCTTCGCCGACCGGATCTCGGTCCCCGATGCGCTGCGGATCAGCGGCGCGCTGGACACCCTCACCACCGCGATGCTCCCACGACTGCTGATGCCCGCCGTGCCGTACGCGGTGCCGATGCCCGGCGACCGGCCCTTCCGCGAGGCGGTGCGCACCATCGACGAGGTGGTGCTGCCGATCATCCGGGAGGCCCGGGCCCATCCCAGCGACGGCGACGACATCATCTCCACCCTCTGCCGGCCGCGCGCCGACGGCAGCGAACCCGACGAGTACGCGATCCGCGGCGACGTGGTCGCGATGTTCTCCACCGCCACCGAGACCACCATCGCCCTGCTCTCCTGGCTCTGGCCGGTGCTGGCGTCCCGCCCCGACGTGGCCGAGCGGATGACCGACGAGATCGAGCAGGTGGTCGGCGCCGAACGGGTCGGCCGTGAGCACCTGCCCCAGCTGCGCTACGGCCGGATGGTGCTCGACGAGATGCTGCGGCTCTACCCGGCCGGCTGGATGATCCCGCGCACCGCGGTCGGCGACGACGTGCTGGGCGGGGTGCGGATCAAAGCCGGCGGCACCGTGCTGGTCAGCCCGTACGTGACCCAGCGGATGTCGACGTTCTGGGACGACCCGGCGCTCTTCGACCCGGAGCGGTTCGCGCCGGAGCTGCCCCGACGGCGCTACCGCTACTCCTACTTTCCGTTCGGCGGCGGCCCGCACCAGTGCCTCGGGCAGTACCTGTTCCTGCTGGAGGCCCAGCTCATCGTCAGCACCGTGCTGAGCCGCTACCGCTTCCGGCTGCGCGAACCGGTGGACCTCACCCCGCGGATGGGTGCCTCGCTGCAACCCAAGCAGCGGGCCGAGCTCATCCTCAGCCCGGTCGAGCGCCCGGGCGCATCGTGACGGGGGCGCCGCGACCGGCGCAGGCCGGTCAGGACGCTGTCGCCGAGCAGGGCCGGGTGTGCGCAGTCGCCGTGCAGGGCGTACGCGACCTACAGGTTGTCACCGCCGCCCATCCCGAGCTGTTCGACGCCGCGCCGTTCGACCCGGCGCTGCTCAGCTCGGTGGCCACCACGGTCGCCTTCATCGCGCCCTGGCACACCGCTGCCGAACTGCGGATCACCACGCGTACCGTGCTCTGGGTCTTCGCCGCCGACTGGCAGGTCGACTACCTCGCCCGGTCCGCCGACGACGTCCGGCAGATGGTGACCGACTGCCTGGCGGTGGCCGACGGCGCCGCCGCGCCACCGGGGCGCCACCTGGCACGACTGCTGGCCGACCTGCGTGACGAGCTGGCCACTGTGCCGGCGTTCGCCCGGCTGCGCCCGATCTGGCGCGACGAGCTGGCCCGGATGCTCGCCGCCGTGGCGCGGGAGTGGGACTGGAAGAACCTGCCGACCGACCCGATTACCGGGCGACGCCTGCCGGACCTGGACCGCTACCTGGACAACGCCGACAACTCCGCCGCCTGCTTCGTCAACGTCACCCACTGGATCGCCACCGGGGACGAGAAGACCCTCGCCCAGTTGACCGACCTGCTGGACGCCGGACGTGGCGTGCAGCGGGTGCTGCGGCTGGTCAACGACCTCGCCACCCAGGGGCGCGACGACGAGTGGGGTGACCTGAACGCCCTTTCGCTGGTGGACGACCCGGCGCAGGTGCACGACCGGCTGGCCGAGCTGACCGCCCGGTCCCGGGGCGACCTGGCCGCCCTCGCCGAGCGGTGCCCCCGCCAGGCGGACTACCTCAACCGGCAGATCTCGTTCACCGGCGGCTTCTACCAACTGTCGGACTTCTGGGGGGCGCGCGATGAGTGACGGTGCCACCCGGGTGTTCGTCGACGCGGGGACCGCCGCCGACCCGGTCGCCGACGCCGCCCGCGAGCTGATCGCCGGCCTGGCGCTGCGTCCGTGGGGGCAGGTCGCCCCCTCGGTGTACGAAAGCGGCCGGCTCGTCGCCGGTGCGGCCTGGCTGCCGGGACATCACCAGCGGATCGGGTTCCTGCTGCGCGAGCAGCGCCCGGACGGCGCGTGGGGCCCACCCGAGGGGTACGCCCTGGTGCCCACGCTCAGCGCCACCGACGCTCTGCTCGCGGCGCTGGCCGACGGATGGACCGGTGTGGACCTGCTCGCTCCGGTGGCACGCGGACTGGACGCGCTCACCGGCCAGCTGCTCGCCACGCACGCGCGGGCGTTGCCGGACACCCCGGCGCTGGACCTCATCGTCCCCGCGCTGGTCGAGTCGATCAACGGCCGGTTGACCCGGTTGGACCGGGCGACCGCCGAGCGGTTGCCCCGCCCGCCGCTGGCGCTGCCCGCGGGGCTCGGGTCCGACCGGCTGCGCGCGGTACGCGCTGCGGTGGCCGCCGGTGCGGCGCTGCCGACGAAGCTGGCCCACTTCTACGAGGTGCTGGACGCGACACCGGCCGACGCCGGACCGACCCTGACCGCCGTCGGCGCGTCGCCCGCAGCGACCGCCGCTTGGCTGACCGCGGCCGGCCCGGCCGCCGGCCCCGCCGCGCACGCCTTCCTGCGGGCGTTGATCCGTGACGGAGGCGGCCCGGTGCCCTGCCCGACCCCGACCACCGTGTTCGAGCGGGCCTGGGTGCTCAGCGGGCTGCGCCGCGCCGGTGTCCCGGTCAATCCGCCGGAGACCGTGCTGCGCACCCTGGCCGCCGCCACCGGCGCCGACGGCGTCGCCACCGGCGAGGGACTGCCGACCGACGCCGACACCACCTCGGTCACGCTGGACGCGCTGGCCCGGCTCGGCCGTCCGGCCGACCCGGCCAGCCTGTGGGCGTACGAGACGGCGGACGGCTTCTGCACCTGGCCGGGGAGCGAGGACGGCTTCTCGGTCACCACCAACGCGCACGTGCTGGACGCGTTCGGCCAGCACGTGGCCGCACACCCCGGCGCGGACGCCCGGTACCACCGGACGGTCGAGCGGCTCAGCGCCGTGCTGCCGGCACACCAACTCGCCGACGGCCCCTGGCAGGACCGGTGGCACGCATCGCCGTACTACGCCACCGCCTGCTGCGTGCTGGCGCTGGCCGAGTTCGGCCGGGGCGCGGCCGCCGCCGAGGCGGTGGATCGGGCGGCCGGCTGGGTGCTGAACACCCAGCGCGCGGACGGCTCGTGGGGGCGGTGGGACGGCACCGCCGAGGAGACCGCGTACGCCCTCCAGGTGCTGCTGGCGGTGCCGACGACGGTGCCCCGGGTCGACGACGCGGTGGCCCGTGGGCACGCCTACCTCCACGAATCCGGCACCCGGGACCACCGTCCACTGTGGTACGGCAAGGAGCTGTACTGTCCGACCGTCATCGTTCGCGCCGCGGTGCTCGCCGCCTGCCGGTTGGCCGGCCTTCGTGCCTCCGGGGTGGACCGATCGATGGTGGATTGCGGTTACCAGGCAACAAAAACAACAACTTGAGGGGTTGTGTGGACACTGCTAGCGTACGCAGAGCCTCAGCCCCGGATGCCCCGCTGCGGTGGGACGTCGCCCCCTCTGATCATTCGTTGATGAGCTGAGTCAACGCCCAGCCTGGGACGGTTCAATGCGTTCTCGCGGTACGAGTATCCGCACCAAGGTTGTTGCCCTGCTGCTCTCCCTGATCGCGCTCTGGATGTTCGCGGCATGGGTGACCCTGCGCGACGGCTTCAACCTGCTCGGTGTCCAGGTGATCAACAGCAAGGTCTACACGCCGACCGAGCCGCTGTTGCAGAAGCTCCAGGTGGAGCGGCGTTTGACCCAGGCGTACCTGAGTAACCCCGAGGCCGCGCAGCGGACGGCGCTCGAGGCCGAGCAGCGCAAGGCCGCGGAGCTGGCCGCCGACTTCGCCGCCTCGGTCCGCCACTGGCAGGTCGACATCGCCGGCAGCTCCGCGTTGGACACCCAGCTCGGTATGACGATCGCCCAGGTCAACGCGTTGCAGCAGACCCGCGCGGAGGTGCTGGACCGCAAGATCGACCGGATCGCCGCCGCCGAGGCGTACACCGACGCGATCGAGTCGATCTTCCAGATCTACGACGTGACGGGCAGCCTGGACGACAAGCAGATCGCCGGCGAGGCCGCGGCCCTGATCCAGCTCAACCGGATGAAGGAGCTGATCTCCCAGGAGGACGCGCTGCTCAGCGGCCTCTTCGGCAACGGCCGGATGAGTGGCCCCGAGTACGCCCGGTACGTCGCCCTGGTCGGCGCCGAGCGGTTCGCCGGCGAGGAAGCCCGCGTCCGGCTCGCCGACGCCGACCAGCGCCGCTACCGGGAGCTCGTCGAGGGCGAGGAGTTCACCCGACTGCGCGCCGTGCAGGACAGCATCATCCGTGAGGGCCGGCCGTCGACCCAGTTGCCGATCGACTCCGAGCAGTGGCGCGGCACGGTCGAGCCGGCGCTGGCCGAGGTGAACGACGCCGTGACCGCCGGCGGCGAGGGCATCGTGGATCGCGCCACCGGCGTGGCCGTGATGGTCGTCGTCCGACTGGTGCTCGCCACCGGTCTGGGCCTGCTCGCCGTCATCGCCTCCGTCGTCGTCTCGATCACCACCGCGCGGAACCTGCTGCGCCAGCTGGACCGGTTGCGGGAGGCCGCCTGGCAGCTCGCCGACGAGCGGCTGCCGCGGGTGGTGGAGCGGCTCGGACGCGGCGAGGAGGTCGACGTGGCCACCGAGGCGCCCCCGCTGGAGTTCGGCACCGACGAGATCGGCCAGGTCGGCAAGGCGTTCAACGCCGTTCAGGAAACCGCCGTGCGTACGGCCATCGAGCAGGCCGACCTGCGCCGCAACGTCCGCGACGTCTTCCTCAGCCTGGCCCGACGCACGCAGGCGCTCGTCCATCGCCAGCTCACCCTGCTGGACGCGATGGAGCGCCGCGAACACGACGCGGAGGAGCTGGAGGACCTGTTCCGGGTCGACCACCTGGCCACCCGGATGCGGCGCAACGCGGAAAACCTGATCGTGCTCTCCGGCTCCACTCCCGGTCGGGCCTGGCGGCGCAACGTCCCCATGGTCGACGTGGTGCGCGGTGCCGTGGCCGAGGTGGAGGATTACACCCGGGTCAACGTGCTGCCGCTCGGGCCGGTCTCGCTCGCCGGACGCGCGGTCGGTGACATCATCCACCTGCTCGCCGAGCTGATCGAGAACGGCCTGTCGTTCTCCCCGCCACACACGACGGTCGAGGTCCGCGGCCAGTTGGTGGCCAACGGGTTCGCCATCGAGATCGAGGACCGGGGCCTCGGCATGAGCGAGGAGGACCTGGCCGCGGCAAACCACCGGATCGTCGATCAGTCCGAGCTGAACCTCGCCAACGCCGCCCGCCTCGGGCTCTACGTGGTGAGCCGGCTGACCGAGCGGCACGGCGTGCGGGTACGGCTGAAGGAGTCCGCGTACGGCGGCACCACCGCGGTCGTGCTGATCCCGCTGGAGCTGGTCACCGAGAGGGGCGCTGGCCCGGAGGACTCCGGCGCGTTCCGGGCCGGTTCGGCCATCCCGATGCCGTCGGCGCACTCCGCAGACACCGGCCGTCCGGCCGTCCTCGCACCGGTCGCGCTGGCCGCACCGACGAGCACGGTGCCGGACGGACCGGCGCCGGTCGCTCCGGCGCCGATGTCGGCTGACTTCGCCACCTCGGCCGACGAGGCTGAGACCGTCCTGCCCACCCGACAGCGGACGACACCGACCACCGGTACGCCCGAGCTACCCACCCGTGCCCGGCGTGGCCCGGGCCAGCCGGCCCTGGAAGGCCCGACGGTGCCCGCCGGCCTGCCCGCGGTCGAACGCACCCGACCGGCGGACCCCACCGACGCGCCGGTCGAATCCGGCGACGGCGGTCCGGCGCCCGCCCGCGCCGAGGCGAACCGAACCGACTCGGGCCTGCCCGTCCGGGTCCGACAGGCGAACATCGTCCCCGAGCTGCTGGACGACCCAGCGGTGGCGGAGACCGACGACGAGGATGTGGTGCGCCCCCCGGAGCAGGTACGCCGGATGATGAGCTCCTACCAGACCGGCACCCGGCGTGGTCGGACCGACGCGGCTCGGCTGCTCGGCGGCGCTTCCGGCGCCCCGGCGGCGGCGCCTCCCGAGCCGACCGACGAGGACCCACAAGCGACCTGACCGAGCACTGACGACGCGGGTTCCCGCGCGGTGTGACGGTCAAGCCCCAGACGAACACGGCGCACAGCCGGGCGAGAAGAGGACGACGAAGTGACCCAGAAGACGGCTTCGAGTGCCGACCTGACGTGGTTGCTGGATGACCTGGTGGGCCGGGTGAAGCAGGCCGAGCACGCGGTCGCGCTCTCCACCGACGGCCTGATGATGGCCTCCTCCCAGGGGTTGAGCCGGGACGACGGTGAGCACCTCGCCGCGATGGCGGCCGGCATCCAGAGCCTCGCCCGAGGCGCCGGTAAGCGCTTCGGCGGCGGGCAGGTGCAGCAGACCATCATCGAGATGCAGTCGTCGTTCCTGTTCGTCACCGCAGCCGGCCGCAACGCCTGCCTGGCGGTGCTGGCTTCTGAGGACGCCGACGTCGGTCTGATCGCCTACGAGATGGCGATGCTGGTCACCCGCGTCGGCAAGTACGTCGCATCCCCGTCCCGTGGCACCGAACAGCCGGCCGGCGAGAGGTAACGGCGATGACGGTCCAGGGGGAGTCCGCAGACCATCAATGGGTGGATGACCATGCGGGTCCGGTGGTGCGTCCGTACGCGATGACGCGCGGTCGTGCCCGCCCGGTCACCGGCACGTTCGATCTGATCTCCCTGGTCACCGCGACCCGAGCCGAGGTCACGCCGGAGGTCGGTATCGGTCCGGAGCACCTGGCGATCGTCGGGCTGTGTCAGCGCATACAGTCCGTCGCCGAGATCGCCGCTCATCTCGACCTGCCGGTGGGCACCATCCGGGTGCTCCTAGGTGATTTGGCGGCCCGCAGCCTGGTGCAGGTCCGCGAGCCGCAGACCACGGCCGGTCTTCCCGACAACAGCATCTTCGAGGCGGTAATCAATGGACTACGGGCACTCTGACCGGCCGGCGGGAGCGACCCCACTGCCCACCGCGATCAAGATCCTGGTCGCTGGCGGTTTCGGTGTGGGCAAGACGACGATGGTCGGCGCGGTCAGCGAGACCCGGCCGTTACGCACCGAGGAGGTGCTGACGGAATCGGGGGTCGGCATCGACGACCTGTCCGGGGTGGAGGGTAAGACCACCACCACCGTGGCCATGGACTTCGGCCGGATCACCATCAGTGATGACCTGGTGCTGTACCTGTTCGGTACGCCGGGGCAGGACCGGTTCTGGTTCGTCTGGGACGAGCTGGCGTTGGGCGCCATCGGCGCGGTGGTGCTGGCCGACACCCGCCGGCTCGCCGACTGCTTCCCGTCGATCGACTACTTCGAGGGCCGGGGCACGCCCTTTGTGGTCGCGGTGAACTGCTTCGAGGGCGCCCGGAACTACCGGCTCGACGAGGTGCAGGCCGCGCTGAACCTGGACCCGGGGGTGCCGGTGCTGCTCTGCGACGCCCGGCAGCGGGAGTCCAGCAAGGAGGTGCTCGTCACGCTGATGGAGCACGCCATGAAGACCCGCGAGGCCCGCCGCCGCGCCGCAGAGGCGAACTGACCGATGATCGACGAGGTTTTCCGGTGGCGGCTGTCCGGAATGGCCTCGGCCGATCGTCATGCTGGCGATACCCGAAAACACCAGGGAGCGACCAGATGAAGTACCTGATGTTCGTCTGCACCGACAGCGAGCCGGACACCGACCCGACCGCCGAAGCCGACATCGACAAGTGGGTGGTCGAGAACGACGCCCGTGGTCGCCGCGTCGCCGGCAACGAGCTGGCGCCGACCACCGCGGCCACCACCGTCCGGGTCCGCGACGGCGAGCTGCTCGTCTCCGAGGGGCCGTTCGCGGAAACCACGGAGGTGATCGTGGGCTTCGACCTGCTCGACTGCGCTGATCTGGACGAGGCGATCGAGGTGGCGCGGGCACACCCGATGGCCCGAAACGGGCGGTTGGAACTGCGCCCGTTCGCGGACCTGCCCGCCTGACGGGTTGTCCACATCGCAGCGCCGGCCGTTGCGCACGCAGGCACCGGCCGGCGCCGTGGCAGCGGAGGCCGTCGCGGCCGCTGGCGTCGAGGCGTACCCCAGGATCGTCGCGACCCTGATCCGGGTGACCGGGGACTGGGCGCTGGCCGAGGACTGCGCCCAGGAGGCGCTGGCCGTCGCCCTGGAACGCTGGCCCGCGGACGGTGTGCCGAGCAACCCTGGTGGCTGGCTCATGACGGTGGCCCGCAACCGGGCGCTCGACGTGCTGCGTCGGGCCACCGTGGAGCGCCGCAAGCTGCACGACCTGGCGCTACTCACGCCGACGGACGCGCAGCCCGAGCCTGAGGTGGGGGAGGACGTGGCGGACGACCGATTACGCCTGATCTTCACCTGCTGCCACCCGGCGCTCGCGATCGAGGCCCGGGTGGCGCTGACACTGCGGACCGTCTGCGGTGTGCCGGCCGCCGACATCGCCCGGCTCCTGCTGGTCAGTGAGTCGACAATGACCCGACGGCTGACCCGGGCCCGGACCCGCATCACGCAGACCGGCATCCCCTACCGGGTGCCGAGCGGGCCGGCGCTGACCGAGCGGCTGCCCGGCGTCCTCGCCGTGCTGTACCTGCTGTTCACCCGAGGCTACGTCGCCGACGGCGAGCCGGCCTTCGCCGACGAGGCGCTCCGGCTGGCCCGGCTGCTCGACCTGCTGATGCCCGAGCAGTCCGAGGTCGCCGCGCTGCTGGCCCTGTTCCTGTTCCAGCACTCCCGCCGGGGCGCCCGCCGCGACGCCGAGGGCAACCTGCTCACCCTGGAGCGACAGGACCGACGCCGGTGGGACCGCACCGCCATCGCCGAGGGCCTGGCCGCGCTCGACCGGGTACGCCACGACGGGCCGTACGCGTGGCAGGCCCGGATCGCCGCCTGCCACGCCACCGCGGCGACCGTCGACGCCACCGACTGGCCGGCGATCGCACGGGCCTACGACGCGCTGATCGGCATTCGGGCCTCACCGGTGATCGCGCTCAACCGCGCGGTCGCGCACGGCTACGCGTACGGCCCGGCCGCCGGGTTGGGCCTGCTCGAAGCGGCGCACGCCGGGGGAGGGTTGGACAGCAACCCGCTCGCCGTGGCGGTGGAGGCCGATCTGGTGGCCCGCCAGGGTGACCGACTGCGCGCCGCCGCACTGTTCCGCCAGGCGGCGGCAACTGTCGCCGCTGCCGCCGAGCGCCGCGCGCTGCTGGACCGGGCGGACGAACTCGCCCGCTGAGGCGGGACGCTGGACGGCGGAAAGAGGTCAGCCGCGCTTGGCCATCACCAGGAATCGGGTCCAGGCCACCGGGTCGAAGACGAGCGCCGGACCGGCCGGGTCCTTGGAGTCACGTACGCCGATGACGCTTGCAAGGTTGTCGGCCACCTCGACGCAGTCGCCGCCATTGTTTCCACTCTTGCTGCTCTTGCGCCACCGAGCGCCGGTCAGATCCATGATGCTGCCGCTTCTGTGATGAGGTTGAGGGACTGCGCACGCGACAGGGCTCCGTCGCGAATGCGCTCCCACCGTCGATCCAGCGTAGCAACGTCGGCCGCCCGGTCGATGAGCTGCGCTTGCGCCTGGCTGTCCACGTGGGCGACCCGCGCCCCGTCCGGCATTTCGGCTACGGTGAACGGCCCACCGAGGCCCGGATACATGCCGATGTCGGCGGGCACGACGAACAGCGACACGTTCGGCAGCGCGGCCTGCTCGACAAGCCGCTCACACTGCTCACGCATCAGGGTCCGGTCGCCGTCGACGGTGCGCCGGAGGATTCCTTCGTCGAGGACCGCGACGAGCAGGGGCGGGCGCTCCCGTCGCAGGACGGCTTGCCGGCTCAGCCGCGCCTCCGCGAGATTGTTGGCCTCGGCCGGCGTCAACGCCTCGCCGACCAGCGTTGCCAGCGCGTACGCCTTCGTTTGAAGAAGGCCAGGTATCCACGCGAGCTGAAACGACCGCAGCGATACTGCTTCACGCTCGATCTCGGCCCAGGGCCGGAACCAGGCCGGCGTGCGGCGCTTCAGCGCATCCGGCCACAACTCGTCGACGTTCCGGCCCAGCAGTTCGGCGACCCGCGCGCGATGTCGAGTCTGCGGGATTCGGTCCCTGCTCGCCCACTTCGCCGCCGTTTTCGGATCGACACCAATCTGAGCAGCGAGACTGTCCGCTGTGTAGCCCTTCTCGACCATCGCCGCCTGTACGGCTCGATTCATCTCCAGACCCTCCAGAACGTTCCAGACGTCAGAAGACAATACTTCTACGCGGTGTGATTGCTTGGCAACTCTCGGCAGGGTGCGGTGTAGACAGCGTCGAGGAGGAGCGCAGCATGTGCGAGGACAAGCCCCGGAAACACCAGAAGCCCACCATCGGCCGGCCCCCGGTCAGGCCGAACCTGCCGCGTCCAAGCGCGCGCCGCCCGAACGAGCTGCTCGGTCCTGCACACAACGGGCCCGGTCGTGCCGCGAATGTCGTACCCGAAACACGCTGCCGACCCCGCTGCGGCCCGCCGGTCCCGCACACCGCCGACGGCCCTCTGTGGACGTGCGACGCCTGCGGTCGGGACTGGCCCTGCCCGGCGCTGCGGGCGACCCCGACGGACGCCGCCCGCCGGGCGACCCTGATCCCCGAGTTCTCCCGGATCACCCGGCGGGCGATCCGCGACCTGCGCGGTCAGCCGGGCGGACCCGACCCGGTCGCCATCGTCCGCCGTTTCCTCTGGTTCCTGCCGCTCACCGACGAGGAGGCCCGCGCGGTCGCGCTGCGGCTGCGCTGAGCGTTCACCCCGGCGCAGCGCCGGCAGAGACGTGAGAGGGCCGCTCCCCGCAAGCGCGGGTAGCGGCCCTCTCAGGTGTACGACGTCAGTTGGCGATCATGCGGCGCAGCACGTACTGCAGGATGCCGCCGTGCCGGTAGTAGTCCGCCTCACCCGGGGTGTCGATCCGGACCACCGCGTCGAACTCGACGCCGGTGTCGGTGGTGACCGTCACGGTGCGCGGGGTCTCACCCTCGTTGAGGGCGGTCACCCCGGTGATGGTGAACGCCTCCGTGCCGGTGAGGCCGAGCGACTCGGCGTTGGTGTCCACCGGGAACTGCAGCGGCAGCACACCCATACCGATCAGGTTCGAGCGGTGGATCCGCTCGTACGACTCGGCGATGACCGCCCGGACGCCCAGCAGCATCGTGCCCTTGGCCGCCCAGTCCCGCGACGAGCCCGAGCCGTACTCCTTGCCGGCCAGCACGACCAGCGGGATGCCGGCCTCCTGGTAGGCCACGGAGGCGTCGTAGATCGAGGTCTGCTCGCCGGTGAGGTGGTTGACGGTGAAGCCACCCTCCACCCCGGGCACCAGCTGGTTGCGCAGCCGGATGTTGGCGAAGGTGCCCCGGATCATCACCTCGTGGTTGCCCCGGCGGGAGCCGTACGAGTTGAACTCGTGCCGCGGCACACCGCGCTCGGCGAGGTACGTGCCGGCCGGGGAGTCGACCTTGATCGAGCCGGCCGGCGAGATGTGGTCGGTGGTCACCGAGTCACCCAGCTTGGCCAGCACCCGAGCGTCGGCGATGTCGACGACCGGGCTCGGCTCCTGCCGCATGCCCTCGAAGTACGGGGGCTTGCGCACGTAGGTGGAGTCGTTCTCCCAGGCGAAGGTGTCGCCGGTCGGGGTGGGCAGCGACTGCCACCGCTCGTCGCCGGCGAAGACATCGGCGTACGCGGCGCTGAACCCGGTGGCGCCGATCGCCTGGGCGATGACGTCCTGGATCTCGGCGCTGTTCGGCCAGATTTCGCGCAGGTAGACCGGGTTGCCCTCGGTGTCCTCACCGATCGGCTCGTTGGCCAGGTCGATGTCCATCGTGCCGGCGAGGGCGTAGGCGACCACCAGCGGCGGGGACGCCAGGTAGTTCATCTTGACGTCCGGGTTGATCCGGCCCTCGAAGTTCCGGTTGCCCGAGAGCACCGAGACCACCGACAGGTCGTGCTCGTTGACCGCGGCGGACACCTCCTCGGGCAGCGGGCCCGAGTTGCCGATGCAGGTGGTGCAGCCGTACCCGACCAGGTTGAAGCCGAGCTTGTCGAGGTAGGGCGTGAGGCCGGCCCGCTCGTAGTAGTCCATGACGACCTTGGAGCCGGGCGCCAGGGTGGTCTTCACCCACGGCTTGCGGGTCAGGCCCTTGTCGACCGCGTTGCGAGCCAGCAGCGCGGCGCCGATCATCACCTGCGGGTTGGAGGTGTTGGTGCAGGAGGTGATCGCGGCGATCACCACGGCGCCGTGGTCCAGCTCGTACTCGACGCCGTCCGGGCTGGTGACCCGGACCGGGTTGGTGGCCCGGCCGCCGGAGCCGACCGCCGCCGTCTCCAGGTCGCGCGGCTCGTCGGCCGGGTCGCTGAACTCGTTGGCCGGCGGGTCGCTGGCCGGGAACGACTCGGCGCTGGCCTCGTCGGCCGGGCCGTTGGCGCCACGCGGCAGCTCCTCGCGGGGCACGCCCGGCTTGAGGTCACGCTCACCGACGAAGCCGTCGGCGACGTAGTCGGTCAGCGCGGACCGGAACAGCGTCTTGGCGGCGCCCAGCGGCACCCGGTCCTGCGGGCGCTTCGGGCCGGCGAGCGACGGCTCGATGGTGCCCAGATCCAGCTCCAGGCGCTCCGAGTAGGCCGGCTCGGCCGCCGGGTCGTGCCAGAGGCCCTGCTCCTTGGCGTACGCCTCGACGAGCGCGACCTGCGCGGCGTCGCGGCCGGTCAGCTCCAGGTAGCGGATCGTCTCCGCGTCGATCGGGAAGATCGCCACGGTGGAGCCGTACTCCGGGGACATGTTGCCGATGGTGGCCCGGTTGGCCAGCGGCACGGCGCTCACGCCGGGGCCGTAGAACTCGACGAACTTGCCGACCACACCGTGCTTGCGCAGCATCTCGGTGATGGTCAGGACCAGGTCGGTGGCGGTGGTGCCGGCGGGCATCTCGCCGGAGAGCTTGAAGCCGACGACCCGGGGGATCAGCATGCTGACCGGCTGGCCGAGCATCGCGGCCTCGGCCTCGATGCCGCCGACGCCCCAGCCCAGCACGCCCAGGCCGTTGACCATGGTGGTGTGCGAGTCGGTGCCGACCACGGTGTCCGGGTAGGCCTGGCCGTTGCGCTCCATGATGGTGCGAGCCAGGTACTCGATGTTGACCTGGTGCACGATGCCGGTGCCCGGCGGGACGACCTTGAACTCGTTGAACGCGGTCTGACCCCAGCGCAGGAACTGGTAGCGCTCCTTGTTGCGCTCGTACTCCAGCTCGACGTTGCGGGCGAACGCGTCCTCGCGGCCGAACAGGTCGGCGATCACCGAGTGGTCGATGACCAGCTCGGCCGGTGCGAGGGGGTTGACCTTGCTGGCGTCGCCGCCCAGGTCACGCACGGCCTCGCGCATGGTGGCCAGGTCGACCACGCAGGGCACGCCGGTGAAGTCCTGCATGAGCACCCGCGCCGGGGTGAACTGGATCTCGACGCTCGGGGCGGCGGTGGGGTCCCACCCGCCGAGCTGGCGGATGTGGTCGGCGGTGATGTTCGCGCCGTCCTCGGTCCGCAGCAGGTTCTCCAGCAGGATCTTCAGGCTGTACGGCAGCCGGGCCTGACCGTCCACCTTGTCGATCTTGAAAATCTCGTAGCTCGCGTCTCCGACGCGTAGCTGGGTCTTCGCACCGAAGGTGTCGAGGCTCGCCACGTCGTACTCCTTCACACCAGCGACCGTGAGTAGTCCTGAGCAGTCTGTCGCACCAGCCGGGGTGCCGCCGAGGTTAGGCGACACTTACCGCCGATTCCGTTCTCAACAAAACCGTACGTCCGTCTTGCTAGTTGCGCAACCCGAGTATCAGCTCCCGGATCCATCTCCACCCCTAGGCTCCTACGATGGCCTGCGGGGCGTGCGGGTGCCCACGCGTGCTACAGCGGCA
The DNA here is from genome assembly GCF_045209745.1 of Micromonospora sp. NBC_01638. Classification (NCBI taxonomy): domain Bacteria; kingdom Bacillati; phylum Actinomycetota; class Actinomycetes; order Micromonosporales; family Micromonosporaceae; genus Micromonospora; species Micromonospora sp. NBC_01638. The sequence continues at coordinate 260,183 of NZ_CP109273.1, read as the reverse complement.
CCTGCGTTCGGCCCGCCGCAGGTAGGGTTGAGCCGGCCAGCAAAGGAGTCAATTCTTGTTCGACGTCCAGCACTGGCTCGTGTCGCTGCCGCCGATCGCGGTTTACCTGCTCGTCGGCGGGGTGATCGGCGTGGAGAGCATGGGCATCCCGCTCCCCGGCGAGATCGTCCTGGTCAGCTCCGCCCTGCTCGCCGCCACGGGAGTAGTGGAACCGGAGTGGGTGGCCACGGCCGCCGCCACCGGCGCGATCGTCGGCGACTCCATCGGTTACGCGGTCGGCCGCCGCGGCGGGCGCCCACTGCTGGCCCGACTGGGTCGGCGCTTCCCCCGCCACCTCGGCCCCGCCCAGCTCGCCCGGGCAGAGCAGAGCTTCGCCCGGTACGGCGTCTGGGCAGTCTTCTTCGGTCGGTTCGTGGCACTGCTGCGGATCCTGGCCGGTCCGCTCGCCGGGGCGCTGCGCGTGCCGTACCGGCGGTTCCTGCTGGCGAACGCGGCAGGCGGGCTGGTCTGGGCGTTCGGCACCACCTACCTGCTGTTTTTCGTCGGCCGGGCGGCCGAGCACTGGCTCAAGGACATCTCCTGGGCCGGTCTCGTCCTCGCGGTGCTCGCCGGTCTGGCCAGCACCTGGTGGCTGCGCCGACGGGCCCACCGGTTCGAGGCGACGACCCCGGATGCCGAGCCGGTCCGGGCGAGCAGCGAAACCTGACATTGGTCGAGGGACGACGACGAAGGGCCGGGCCCCTGGTGGGGTCCGGCCCTTCGTGGTGTGGTGCTTGTGGTGTTTTGTGGTGCGCGGTGGGTCAGCTGGTGGCGTAGCCGCGGGTGGCGATCCAGTCGGCGAGGCGCTCGGTGGTGATTTCGTAGGAGGCGGTGTTGGGGTCGGCGGAGTCGGCGATCTTCACTACGTTGCCGTTGTCGCGGTAGCCGACGACGCTGATGTAGTGCCCGCCTTCGAAGGAGTGCACGTCGCCGTTGGTGTCGACGCTGGTGCCGGCGATGTTGGCGACCATGGCGCGGCCGTCGTCGACTGTCTTGACGATGTCGGCGCGCAGGGTGTCGGTCTGCTTGGCGTCAGCGGCGGGGGTGCTGATCTCGACGCTGCGGTAGGCGTCGTTCTTACCGGTTTCCTTGTTCAGGACCGGGGTGATGTCGTTGATGGAGTCGGTGCCGGCCTCGGTGGTGCCCATTTCCTTGGCCATGGCGTCGACGCTGATGTCCTTGCCCTGCACGCTCAGGGCGTTACGGGCGGCGGCGGGGCCGCAGTAGTAGAAGTTCGGCTGCGCCTCGTAGCGCACACCCAGCTGACGCTCACCGGCGGGCTTGCGGTCCGACTGGGTCTGCGTGGCGGGCTTGGCGTCGGACGCGGCGTAGGCGGCGGTGACGGGGCCGATGATGGCGCCGCCGGTGAAGGCGAGCCCAGCAGCGGTCAGAGCGGTCTTACGGATCAGATCGGTACGCATGGTGGCGTGCTCCTCTGCATCGGGGGGTGTCCGCACGGCACTCGACGGGGGTGCGACCGTGCGAAGAAAAGTTCACGGGAACGGCCCGGCGATCGGGGGATCTGCTCGGGGTTCCGGGGATGTAACCGGGGCGGCCGGCCGGATGTTCCCGGCGACTGCCGCACACCACAGCCCGTCGGGCTACGGCGGCATGCCAGGTATAACGACCTGAGCCCACCCCCGATTCCACCACCGGAGTGGACCCGACCACAGCACACCAACCCCGAATCGGGGCAACCACCCAACTGCGGGCACACCGCGATCCGGACACCAACCCCAGGCCCGAACAAACCCCACCCGACGCAAAATCCACACACTTTCCCCGAAACTGCCGCCTCGCGACCCGCTGAGGCAGCAACATCCCTGTAACTGCGCGGATCATGACCACCCCAAGAGACGGAAGGCCCTGGAGCCCCGAGGGCACCCATCAAGGCCGAAGGTCACTGACCGGCGAAACCAGACAGGTCGCCCGAGCCGAAACCAGACAGACCGCCCGAACAGAAACTGGACAGGTCGCCCGAACAGAACAGCCAACGTGGCGGCCATCCTCATGCCACAACGTGACTAACCACTTCATAACGCCCGGGCGGACGCGCGGGCGGACGCGCGGCCCAACGCGCCAGCCCACCGGCGCATGACGCGCTGCCCGCGCTGCCCCGCTGCCAGCGCTGCCCCGCTGCCAGCGCTGCCCCCGTTGCCCCCGTTGCCCGCGCTGTTCGCGCTGTTCGCGCTGTTCGCGCTGTTCGTGCTGCCCGCGCTGCCCGCGCTGTCCGCGTCAAGATCGTGCTCGATCCAGGAAACAGGGCCCTCCACCGAGAACGAGACAACTACAACCAGGATCGAGCACGATCATGCGACAGGCGCACCGCCCGCCCGGCAGAACCGGACGACAGCCGGCCGCCAACGTCAACGGAATGGCGGACGGGGGACGCGAACGGCGAACGGCGGACGGGGGACGCAAACGTGGGACGGGAACGGCGGACGCGGGAGGGCGGACGCGGGACCGGTCAGGTTGGGTCGAGCAGGTCGAGGACCGTGTCGCGGGCGGTCAGGACGGCCGTTTCCGACTGGGGAGTGTGGTTGACGGTCTCGATGGAGTGCTGCCTGTCCGGCACCTCGATCACCCGCACCGGCCGGCCCTGCGCGGACGCCGCCGGGAGGAACGCGTCGATGCCGGCCAGGACCGGGGGTCCTGTCCAGCCCGGGCCAGCACCAGTGGAACGTCCCCACCGGAGGCGAGCGCTTCGACGGGCAGGAAGCGCGTGTCGACCTCCCATCCGGGAAATGGGAGGAGCAGCGGGTAGGCCAGCGCGATCCCGCGTAGCCATGGCGGCGCGCTGCGGAGCCAGTCGGCCGCGAAGAGGCCCCCGCCGGAGAAGAACCACAGCACCACCCGCTCGGCGTCGACTCGGGGGTCGGCGCGGACCTGCTCGACCATTGCGGCGATGTCGTCGGCTGCGGCGGGCAGCGCCGACAGGGTCGGCTACCTGGTAGCTGACCAGCGCGGTGACCACGCCGCTGTCGGCGAGCAGCGCGCGTAGCCGTGGTGGAGCAGCCAGTCCCGGGGGTCGGGCACAGCGGGTGGCAGTGGGGCGCCGTGCACCACCACGACGGCGGGTGCCGGATCGGTACGGGTGGGAAGGTGCAGGTCGACACTGCCGTGCCGTCGATCGGCGCGGCGGGGGCGGACAGGACGAAGGGCCGTTGCGCGACGGGCGTCGTCATGCCTCGATCGTCAGCCTGCCCAGTCGCCCCGTTAATCGTCCAGCAGCGAGAGTGCCGCAGCAGGGAGAGTGTCGCAGCGGGAAGTGTCGGGGCGAGTGGTCAGGCCTGGTCGGCGGGCTTCGCGGCGTCGCCGGCCTGGGCGTGCCGCTCCAGTAGCCGCTGCCGGATTTCCTCCGGGCTGTACGCGCGTCGACGTCGTTCGGCCCGCGCGATGACCACGCCGGAGGCCGCGACGCCAGCGAGGCCGGCCAGCCCGAGGACCTTCCACCACCGCATTCGTTGCCGCATCGGCCTAGGCTAGACCCTCATGAGCATCAGCCTGGATGAGGCCGTCGAGTTGACCCGCACCGGTGACGTGTGGGTGTTCCGGGGTCGCAGCGTGCCGGACCGGGCGATCCAGTTCACCACCAACAGTCCGGTCAACCACGTCGGGATGGCGGTGGTGCTGGACGACATGCCACCGTTGATGTGGCACGCGGAGCTGGGCCGGTCGTTGCCGGATCTGTGGTCGGGCACGCACCAGCGCGGCGTCCAGCTGCACGACCTGCGGGACGCGGTTGGTGTCTGGGCCAACCGGTACGGCCAACGGGCCTGGCTGCGGCAGCTCGATCCGCCGGCCGACGGGGAGATGGAGCGGGCGGTGCTGCGTACGATCGCGCGGTTGGATGGCACGCCGTTCCCGTCGACGGCCCAGTTGGCGTGGCGGTGGGTGCGTGGTCGGGTGCCGGCGCTGCCACGCCCTGGCCGGGCGGTGCTGCCACGTCCCGGCCGGGCGGTGCCTCGGTCGACCCCGGCCACCTCTGCGGGGGAGCGGGATCGGGCGTTGGAGACGGCGTACTGCGCTGAGGTGGTGGCGGTGACCTATGAGGCGATGGGATTGCTGCCGGCGGGCCGGCGTCCGAACTGGTATGACCCGGGGCGGTTCTGGAGCGGGGACGACCTGGGTCTGGCGGCGGACGCCCGCCTGGGTTCGGAGATCGAGGTGCGGGTGCCGCCGCGCTGAGGTTTGACCTGGGCGGCGACCGGCAATTGCCGACTTCTTCGATCGGTACGGCGGGGCGTTGACCTCCGGCGACCTGCCGGCCTTCGCTGGCTGTTAGGCCGCACCTCGGATGATGGGCCGGCGATCTGCACGGTCGTCCGGACGGCCTGACCGACCGGGATCGCCCGCAGGCCGAGCCGTTTTCCGGAGCGGGTCGGCCGGTCGGTCGGATCCGTACCCGCGTGGTTTCCGGTCTGTTCGGTGCTGGCTACGCTGTCGCGTCGGTGGGGACGAGGGGAGACCTGATGGCGGTGCGGCCGGATGGTGCGGCAGGGGCGCGGGCGGCCCGGGTGTTGGCATCGATGCCGTGGATCGTGGTGCTGCTCGGTGTGTGCGCGCTGGTGGTGCTTCTGGTGGTCGCGCTGCTGTCGTTCCGGACCAGGGAGCGGGATGCCGCGCCGCAGGCCGCGCCTCCGGTGTTTCTGCCGACCGTGGCGGCCGCCGCGTCGGTCACGGGTGGGCCGGCTCCGGCCGGTGTGGAGCGGCGCTCGGTGGCGCCGGGGCCGTCGCGCAGCAGTCGGGCGCCGTCGCCGAGGGCCACCGTGGCCGGTTCGGCGACTCCGGGGCGGACGAGCGCCCCGCCGGTGTCGGCGGTGCCGGCGGACGACACGGTCAGCGCCCGGTACCAGGTCGGTACGAACGGTTGGGACGGGGACGCGGCGGTGCTGTCGATCGCCAACGATTCGAGTCGGTCGGTGGACTGGCTGGTGGAGTTGGCGTTCGACGACGACATGTGGGCTCTGCGCGTCGCTGACAACTCGGGAGTTTCGGTGCGGGGGCGCGGGAACGGCGAGTTCGTGTTGCGCGGCACCCGTTCGCTGGATCCGGGTGACTCTCGGACGTTGCGGCTGCGCCTCGGCTGGGGTGAGTCGGCGGCGAAGCCGCTCCGGTGCACGATCAACGGGGTCGACTGTCGGCTCGGCTGAGTCGGAGGCGGGTTGGTGGCGCGGCGCGGATGCGCCGTCGGCGCTTCCCGGCCCGTCCGCCGGTCGATACGCTGCCCGGACGGTTCGCTGAGGGAGGTACATGTCCGGCATGCGTCGCGCCCCGCGACTGTCGAACGGTCCGGTCGCGATCGTGTCGTCGCCCTGGATCGTGGTGGGCGCTGGTGTCGTCGTGATGGTGGTCCTGCTCTTCGTGGCGTTGGGCGCGTACCGGGGGCGTAGTCCTGTGCCGGGTGGTGCGTCGTTGCCGCCGGCGTTGCCGCTGCCGTCGGTGGTGGCCGCGTCGAGCGCTCCGGGCCTGGCGTCGTCGTCGGCGCCGGTGCGGCCGGGGTTGTCCGTGCAGGCGAGCGGGCTGCCGCCGAGTGCGACGGCCGGTTCGGTGTCGCCGCCGGCCGGCCGGACGGGCGCGCCGACGGTGACGCGGTCGCCGAGCCGGGCTCCGCAGGGGCAGCCGCCGGTGAGTGGGCGGTACCGGGTGGTGCAGAGCTTCGACGGGGGTTTCATCGGCGAGGTGTTGATAATCAACTCGTCTGCCCAGAGCCGTGGTTGGACGGTGTGGTTGGAGTTTTCCGGTGGGCGGTTGGTGACCGCCTGGGTGGAGGGCGTGCCACAGGGGACGCTCCGGCAGACCGACGGTGGCTTCTCGTACGTCAGTGGGGTGGACGTGCAGCCCGGTGGTTCCGTGTCGTTGCGGTTCCACCTGGAACAGACCAGCGGTACGCCACGGGAGTGCACTGTCGACGGGGTGCGCTGCAGCGGGTTCTGAGCGGGACGACCACGGCGCTTCCGCAAGGAAGCTGCTTTGTTGCGACCAGGTTTGCAAGGTATTGCAGAATTTTTCGGCAACGGTTAGCGTGCGGCCAATCAGCGACCAGAGGAAGGCGTCGATGAAACCCCCGCCGATACCGCGCACCGCCCTGCTGGCCCTCGTCTCCCTGCTCACTCTCACGCTCGTCGGCACCCCGGTCGCCGTGCCGCCCGCCGCCGCCGCGGCCGCCCAGCCGTCCGGCAGTGCCTTCCTCGCCGTTGGCGGTGCGGCCCAGTGGCGCGCTGAGCCCACGGCCGAGGCGCTGCTGAAGGCGGGCGGCAACTCGGCGCGGGCCGAGCAGTTCTACTTCGTCCTCCCGGACCGGTTCGCCAACGGTGACCCCCGCAACGACCGTGGTGGCCTCGCCGGTGACCGGCTGGCCACCGGGCTCGACCCGACCGACAAGGGCTTCTACCACGGCGGCGACCTCAAGGGCGTCATCGACAAGTTGGACTACATCCAGGGGATGGGGACCACGGCCATCTGGCTCGCCCCGATCTTCAAGAATCGGCCGGTGCAGGGTGCCGGCAACGACATCTCGGCGGGCTACCACGGCTACTGGATCACCGACTTCACGCAGGTGGACCCGCACTTCGGCACGAACGAAGAGATGAAGAGGCTGGTCAAGCTCGCCCACCAGCGCGGCATCAAGATCTACCTCGATGTGATCGTCAACCACACCGCTGACGTCATCAAGTACGCCGAGAACACATATGCGTACGTGGACAAGGCGACCTCGCCGTACACCGACGCGCAGGGACGGGCCTTCGAGGACCGCAACTACGCCGACGGCAGCCGCGCCTTCCCGGCGGTGAATCAGGCGTCGGCGCCGTACACTCCGGTCTTTCCCGACCAGGGTGATGCCACTGTCAAGGTCCCGGCCTGGCTGAACGACGCCACCATGTACCACAACCGGGGCGACTCCACCTTCGCTGGCGAAAACAGCGAGTACGGCGACTTCTTCGGCCTCGACGACCTGTGGACCGAGCGCCCCGAGGTGGTCCAGGGGCTGACCAAAGCGTACGGGGACTGGATCGGCGCGATCGGCGTCGACGGTTTCCGGTTGGACACCGTGAAGCACGTCAACATGGACTTCTGGCCGCAGTTCAGCCAGGGGATCGAGCGGGCCGCCGAGAAGGCCGGCAAGAAGGACTTCTTCATGTTCGGCGAGGTGTACAGCGCCGACCCGGAAATCAGCTCCAGCTATGTCCGGCAGGGTGGCCTGCCGGCGACCCTCGACTTCGCCTTCCAGGAGGCCGCGCGCGGGTACACCGCCGGCGCCGGCTCGGCGAAGGCGCTCGCCGACGTGTACGCCCGCGACGACCTCTACGCCGCCCGGGACACCGACGCCGGCCGGCTGACCACCTTCCTCGGCAACCACGACATGGGCCGGATCGGTTCGTTCGTCGCCGGGGGTGGCACCGACCCGGCCAGCCATCTGCGCCGCGACCAGCTCGCGCACCAGCTGATGTTCCTGACTCGCGGCCAGCCGGTGATCTACTCCGGCGACGAGCAGGGCTTCACCGGCCCCGGCGGGGACAAGGACGCCCGGCAGGACATGTTCGCCTCGTCGGTCGCCGACTACCTCGACGACGACCTGCTCGGCACCGACCGCACCCACGCCAGCGACCAGTTCGACACCGGCCACCCGCTGTACCGGACCATCGCCGAGCTGGGCCGGCTGCGCCAGGCGCACCCGGCGCTGCGCGACGGCGTGCAGGTCACCCGGTACGCCGCCGACGGTCCGGGCGTCTTCGCCGCCTCCCGGATCGCCCCCGGCGACCGGACCGAATACGTGGTGGCGGTGAACAACGCCGACACGGCGCAGACTGTCACCGTGGACACCTGGTCTGCCGGCGCCACCTTCACCGGCATCTACGGGGGTGCGAGCACCGGACAGGCCGGTGCCGACGGCACGCTGACCCTGACCGTGCCGCCGCTGTCGGCGGTGGTGCACCGGGCCGGCACTCCCGTCGCACGCCCGACCGCCGCGCCGCGCATCACCATCACCGCCCCAGCGCCGGACGTGCCGGTCGCCACCAGGGCGGCGGTCACCGCCCAGGTGACCGGTGACCCGCTGGCCACCGTCACCGTCGCCGCCCGGGTCGCGGGTGGCCGGTGGACGTTGCTGGGCAGCGCCGACCACGCGCCGTACACCGTGCAGCACGACCTGACCGGCCTGGCCGGCGGCACCCGGGTCGAGTACAAGGCGGTGGTCCGCGACGGCCGGGGGCGTACCGCCACCGCCCGGTCCACCGCCATCGTGGGCACGCCGGCGCAGGGCACGTCGCGGGAGTGGGCGGTCGTGCACTACCAGCGCCCCGCCGGTGGGTACGACGACTGGGGGTTGTACGCCTGGGGTGACATCGACCCGGCGTACGTCACCGAGTGGCCCAAGGGGCAGCCGTTCGCCGGAGAGGACTCCTACGGCCGGTTCGCCTGGGTGAGACTCAAGCCCGGCGCGACGTCGGTGAGCTTCCTCGTGGTCGACTCCGACGGCAACAAGGACGTCGCCCAGGACCGCAGCATCGACATCACGTCCACCGGCGAGATCTGGCTCAAGCAGGGCGACCCGGCGATCCACCCGAGCAGGCAGGCGGCCACCGGTGAGCCGGCCCCGCCGGTCGAGGAGGGCACCGCCGTGATCCACTACCGGCGGGCCGACGGCAACTACGACCGCTGGGGCCTGCACCTGTGGGACGGCGCAGCCAACCCGACCGAGTGGTCCGCGCCGTTGCGGCCGACGTCCGTCGACGCGTTCGGGGCGGTGTTCCGGGTGCCGCTGGCGGCCGGCGCGACCGGGCTGAACTACATCATTCACCAGGGCGACACCAAGGACCTGCCCGACGACCAGCGGCTCGACTTTGCCAGCGCGGGCCGCGAGGTGTGGCTGCTCGCCGCCACACCGGGCCGGTTACTGCCGTCGACAGCCACCAGCGCCAGCGGGGACACCGACATCAGCAAGCAGAAGGCGCACTGGATCGACCGGTCCACCGTGGCGTGGCAGACCCCACCGACCGACGGCAGGACGTACGCGCTGGTCGCCGCACCCACCGGCGGCGTCAGCGTGGTCGACGGGGAGCTGACCGGCACGTACACCACGTTGCCGCTGCGGGCGCAGCGCAACGGGCTCACCGAGGCCCAGCGCATCGCGTTCCCGCACCTGTGGTCGTACCGTAGCTTCGCCCTGGACCGGGCGGATCTCGCCAAGGTCCCGGCGGCGCTGCGGGGGCAGGTGCTGGTCACCGAGCGCGACGCGGCGGGCGCCCTGCTCGCGGCGACCGGCGTGCAGATCCCCGGCGTGCTCGACGACGTGTACGCGCGGGCCGCCGACGCCACCCTCGGGCCGACGTTCGCGGGCCGGACGCCGAGCGTCGCGCTGTGGGCGCCGACCGCCCGGACGGTGACGCTGCAACTGTTCGACTCGCCCACCGCCCCGCCGAGGGCGGTGCCGATGCGTCGCGACGAGCACACCGGCATCTGGTCGGCGCGCGGCAACCACACCTGGACCGGGAAGTACTACCGGTACGAGGTGCAGGCATGGCAGCCGGCGGCGCAGAAGATGGTCACCGCGTCGGTGACCGACCCGTACTCGGTGGCCCTCGCCGCGGACTCCACGCACAGCCAGTTGGTCGACCTGGACGACGCGGCGCTGGCCCCGGCGGGTTGGCGGACGCTGCGCAAACCGGCGCCGGTGCCGGCGGCGAAGGCGCAGATCTCCGAACTGTCGGTGCGGGACTTCTCCATCGCCGACGACACCGTGCCGGCCGAGCGGCGGGGCACGTTCCTCGCCTTCAGCGACCCGAAGTCCGCCGGCATGACCCACCTCGCGGCGCTCGGCGACGCCGGTGTCACCCACCTGCACCTACTGCCGGCGTTCGACTTCGCGACGATCCCGGAGAAGCGCGCCGACCAGCGTCAGCCGGCCTGCGACCTGGCGGCGCTCCCGCCGGACTCGCCGGAGCAGCAGAAGTGCGTGGCCGCCGTCGCCGAGAACGACGGCTACAACTGGGGGTACGACCCGTTGCACTACACCGTGCCGGAGGGCGGCTACGCCGTCGACCCGGTGGGCGCGGCGCGGACCACCGAATTCCGGCGGATGGTCGCCGGGGTGAACGACGCCGGCCTGCGGGTGGTCATGGACGTGGTCTACAACCACACGTCGGCGGCCGGCACCGACGCTAAGTCGGTGCTCGACCAGGTGGTGCCCGGCTACTACCAACGGCTGCTGGAGGATGGCACGGTCGCTAACTCCACCTGCTGCGCCAACACCGCGCCGGAGCACGCCATGATGGGCAAACTTGTCGTGGACTCGCTGGTCACCTGGGCCAAGCAGTACAAGGTGGACGGCTTCCGGTTCGACCTGATGGGTCACCACCCGAAGGCGAACATCCTGGCCGTGCGGAAGGCACTGGACCGGCTGACCGTCGCCCGCGACGGCGTGGACGGCAAGGCGATCATGCTCTACGGCGAGGGCTGGAACTTCGGCGAGGTCGCCAACGACGCCCGGTTCGTGCAGGCCACCCAGGCCAACATGGCGGGCACCGGCATCGGCACGTTCAACGACCGGCTCCGTGACGCGGTACGCGGCGGTGGACCGTTCGACACGAACCCGCGGATGCAGGGTTTCGCCTCCGGGCTCTACACCGACCCCAACGGCGACGCCGTCAACGGGTCACCGGCCGAGCAGAAGGCTCGGCTGTTGCACGCCCACGACCTGATCAAGGTGGGTCTGACCGGCAACCTGCGCGGATACCGGTTCACCGACACCGCCGGACGGCAGGTCACCGGGGCGCAGGTGGACTACAACGGCTCCCCGGCCGGCTACACCGCCGCGCCGGGGGAGGCCGTCACCTACGCCGACGCGCACGACAACGAGATCCTGTACGACGCGCTGGCGTACAAACTGCCGCAGGCCACCACAACGGCGGACCGTTCCCGGATGCAGGTGCTGGCGCTGGGCACGGTGGTGCTGGGACAGGGCACCGGGTTCGTCACCGCCGGCACCGAACGGCTGCGGTCGAAGTCGCTGGACCGCAACTCGTACAACTCCGGTGACTGGTTCAACCAGATCCGCTGGGACTGCGCGCAGGGCAACGGGTTCGGCGCCGGGCTGCCGCCGGCGCAGGACAACGAGGACAAGTGGTCGTACGCGAAGCCGCTGCTGGCCGATCCGAAGTTGGTGCCGGACTGCGCCGCGATCAACCTGGCCGACGCCCGGTACGCGGAGCTGCTGCGGATCCGGGAGTCCTCGCCGGTGTTCGGGCTGGCCACCGCCGGCCAGGTGCAGCAGCGGGTCGCCTTCCCGCTCTCCGGCGAGAACGAGACGCCGGGCGTGCTCACCATGACCCTGGACGGCCGGGGGCTGGACGGGAAGTGGAAGTCGGTGACCGTCGTCTTCAACGCCACCCCTGAGGCCGCGAAGCAGACGGTGACCGGCCTGCGCGGGGCGAACGTGGCGCTGCACCCGGTGCTGCGGGAGTCCGCCGACCCGGTGCTGCGGACGGCCTCGTTCGACCAGGCGAGCGGCACGTTCACCGTGCCGGCGCGCAGCGTGGCGGTCTTCGTCCAGAGCTGATCCCACGACAATCCGGCCCTCTGCCACCTCGGTGGCAGAGGGCCGGACGCTGCGCGGATCCGTTCGCTGACCGTCGGTCAGTTGAAGCAGTCCTTGACGGTGCCGGCGCAGTTGGTGGGGTCGTTGTTGGTGATGGTCGACTTTTCGTCGAGGCGGACTTTGCCGTCGTTGTTGAGGATGCCGCCGGCGACTCGGTGGGTCTTGGAGGAGTCGGTGGCGGTGTTCTTGGTGACTCGGGTCTTGGTCAGGGTGACTGTGCCCTTGTTGTTGAAGATGCCGCCGCCGTTGAGGGCGGTGTTGGCCTTGATCTCGGTGTCTCGCAGGGTGAGGCGGGCGTTGTCGTCCTTGTTGTCCTTGTCGTCGTGCTCCTCGAAGCCTTCCTTGAGCTTGACGTCGGGGTCGCCGTTGAAGATGCCGCCGCCGAAGCGTCCGGCGGTGTTCTCGACGATCTCGCTGTCGGCGATGGTGGCGGTGGCCTCCTGCTCCTTCTGTTCGTTCTTGTCGCCGCTGTAGGACGGGGCTTCCTTCTTCTTTTCTTCACCGCCGGTGTTGACGATGCCGCCGCCGTCCTTGCTGGCGTGGTTCTTGGCGACGGTGACCTTCTCGAGGTCGAGGTTGGTGTTGCGGGAGTAGATGCCGCCGCCGCTTTCGCAGGCGGTGTTCTCCTTGATGGTCGACAGGACGATCTTGACGAAGCCGCTGGAGCTGAACACGCCGCCGCCGTTGCCGTTGGCGGTGTTGCCCTCGATGGAGGTCTTGAGGATCTCCACGCTGCCGGCCTCGTCGCGGCCCTCCACGCCTGGCCAGTAGTCCTTGTTCTTTTCCATGTCCTTGCCGTGTTCGGTGTTCTTGCCACGGCCGTTGGCGATGCCGCCGCCGTTGTCGCCGGCGGTGTTGTTGGTGATACGGGACTCGCGATCCCGCTCGTGGGAGGACTCGTTCTTGCCGTCGGAGTACCCGCCCTGGCCGTGGGAGGACCAGTCCTTGCCGTCGGAGGACCCCTTGACCTTGAGTACGCCGACGTTGAAGATGCCGCCGCCGTTCTCCCGGGCGTGGTTGTTCTCGACCTCGCTGTCGTCGAGGTCGACCCGGCCGAAGTTGGCGATGGCGCCGCCGTTGCCTTCGGCGTTGTTGCGGGTCAGTTCGACCTTCTGCAGGTGGGCGCTGCCGCCGCGCTCGACCAGCAGCGCACCGCCGTCCGCGTCGCCGTCCTTCTTCTTCGGCGGCGTGGGCTTCTCCGGGGCCGCCTGAGGAGCGTCGGCAGCCTGCGGACCGCCGGGAACGGGAACCTGCGGACCGCCGGGAACCTGCGGACCGCCGGGAACCTGCGGACCGCCAGGAACCTGCGGACCGCCGGGGCCCTGTGGACCACCGGGGCCCTGCGGCGCGCCGTACTTGAACTCGGCGGCGTTGCCGTCCTTGACGGTGAGGTCCTTCAGGGTCAGGTCGCCGCCGTCGGCGACCCGGAAGATCCGGAACGCGTCCTCGGAGTCCCGCCTGATCGTCGCGTCGTTGCCCTTGATCGTGATCTCCTGCCGGATCGTCGGCAGACCCGTGCCGGACTTCTTGTCGGCGAAGCTCAACTCGTAGGTGCAGTGCGGGGCCAGCTTCAACGTGCCGCCCTGATCCCGGTTGGCCAGATCGATCGCCTCGATCAGCTTCTCATCGTCACAAGGCACCTCCCGCACCCGCCCGTGCTCATCCCGGTCCTCGCCACGCTCATCCCGATCCTTGCCACGCTCGTCCCGGTCCTTGCCACGCTCGTCCCGGTCCTTACCGTCGTCCTTTGTGAGCTGCTGAGCCGTGGACCACTTCAGGTCGGTCAACCGGTGGGCACCGGTGGCCCCGGTGGTCGCATAGGCGACCCCTGCGAGGCTGACCGCTCCTGTGAGGCCCACAACCCCGGTGGCGAGCCAGAGCCGGCGACGACGGATCGGGGAGGTCGTCTTACGGTTGGCGTCATCGTTATTGCGAAGGTAGTTGGACATCGGAGCTCTCTGCCCTCTCCTTGTACCCGACAAGGTCGCTTCGCCACGGCGAGGCGGCCTTCGCTACAAATCGGTTGTAGCTGCTGAAGAACACCATATGAGAACCTTCTTCGCCTCGTGGGCGTATACGAAAAAAGCCCACATTAGGTATGTGGGCGGTGCAGCCGACAACACGGCGGACGGCCGTGCAACAGAGGCGTCAGGTGTGGCGAAGAGCGTCGCGGAGGGCGGAAAGTGCCCGGTCACTTCCTACGGCCGCCCGGCCCCTCCGGCGGCACGCATTCCTGACTCGCGACGCACCACAACCCGGTGGGCGACGGGGGGAGGGGAGTCCCTTTCCGCCGCGCGGCGGCGGAAAGGGACTCCCACGGTCATGCGCTGGTTCAGTTGAAGCAGTAGTCCTTGACGGTGCCGGCGCAGTTGGTGGGGTCGTTGTTGGTGATGGTCGACTTTTCGTCGAGGCGGACTTTGCCGTCGTTGTTGAGGATGCCGCCGGCGACTCGGTGGGTCTTGGAGGAGTCGGTGGCGGTGTTCTTGGTGACTCGGGTCTTGGTCAGGGTGACTGTGCCCTTGTTGTTGAAGATGCCGCCGCCGTTGAGGGCGGTGTTGGCCTTGATCTCGGTGTCTCGCAGGGTGAGGCGGGCGTTGTCGTCCTTGTTGTCCTTGTCGTCGTGCTCCTCGAAGCCTTCCTTGAGCTTGACGTCGGGGTCGCCGTTGAAGATGCCGCCGCCGAAGCGTCCGGCGGTGTTCTCGACGATCTCGCTGTCGGCGATGGTGGCGGTGGCCTCCTGCTCCTTCTGTTCGTTCTTGTCGCCGCTGTAGGACGGGGCTTCCTTCTTCTTTTCTTCACCGCCGGTGTTGACGATGCCGCCGCCGTCCTTGCTGGCGTGGTTCTTGGCGACGGTGACCTTCTCGAGGTCGAGGTTGGTGTTGCGGGAGTAGATGCCGCCGCCGCTTTCGCAGGCGGTGTTCTCCTTGATGGTCGACAGGACGATCTTGACGAAGCCGCTGGAGCTGAACACGCCGCCGCCGTTGCCGTTGGCGGTGTTGCCCTCGATGGAGGTCTTGAGGATCTCCACGCTGCCGGCCTCGTCGCGGCCCTCCACGCCTGGCCAGTAGTCCTTGTTCTTTTCCATGTCCTTGCCGTGTTCGGTGTTCTTGCCACGGCCGTTGGCGATGCCGCCGCCGTTGTCGCCGGCGGTGTTGTTGGTGATACGGGACTCGCGATCCCGCTCGTGGGAGGACTCGTTCTTGCCGTCGGAGTACCCGCCCTGGCCGTGGGAGGACCAGTCCTTGCCGTCGGAGGACCCCTTGACCTTGAGTACGCCGACGTTGAAGATGCCGCCGCCGTTCTCCCGGGCGTGGTTGTTCTCGACCTCGCTGTCGTCGAGGTCGACCCGGCCGAAGTTGGCGATGGCGCCGCCGTTGCCTTCGGCGTTGTTGCGGGTCAGTTCGACCTTCTGCAGGTGGGCGCTGCCGCCGCGCTCGACCAGCAGCGCACCGCCGTCCGCGTCGCCGTCCTTCTTCTTCGGCGGCGTGGGCTTCTCCGGGGCCGCCTGAGGAGCGTCGGCAGCCTGCGGACCGCCGGGAACGGGAACCTGCGGACCGCCGGGAACCTGCGGACCGCCGGGAACCTGCGGACCGCCAGGAACCTGCGGACCGCCGGGGCCCTGTGGACCACCGGGGCCCTGCGGCGCGCCGTACTTGAACTCGGCGGCGTTGCCGTCCTTGACGGTGAGGTCCTTCAGGGTCAGGTCGCCGCCGTCGGCGACCCGGAAGATCCGGAACGCGTCCTCGGAGTCCCGCCTGATCGTCGCGTCGTTGCCCTTGATCGTGATCTCCTGCCGGATCGTCGGCAGACCCGTGCCGGACTTCTTGTCGGCGAAGCTCAACTCGTAGGTGCAGTGCGGGGCCAGCTTCAACGTGCCGCCCTGATCCCGGTTGGCCAGATCGATCGCCTCGATCAGCTTCTCATCGTCACAAGGCACCTCCCGCACCCGCCCGTGCTCATCCCGGTCCTCGCCACGCTCATCCCGATCCTTGCCACGCTCGTCCCGGTCCTTGCCACGCTCGTCCCGGTCCCTGCCACGCTCATCCCGGTCCTTACCGTCGTCCTGGCCTTCGGCCGGGCCGGCATCGCTGACGTTCTGCTTCGGCGCCGCCTGCGAGTCGCTGGCCCGCTGTGCGTCGTCGGACTTGTTGTCACGGGCAGCCAGCCCGCCCAGTGCCGCCAGACCGACGACGCCGGTCAGGCCGGCCACGCCGGTGGCGACCCACAGCTTGCGTCGCCTAGTCGACGGCGCGGCCGCTGGGGCCCCGCCGTCGGGAGTCGTTACGTCGTTGGACATCAGAGCCTTCCGCCCTTTCCTGCTACCAGACGGGCTCGTACCACCTGAGCGGCACGAGCAGCTACAAATGGGTTGCAGCCTGTTATCCACACCGTATGAGAAGGATCCTCGCGAGGCGGACGTATCCGAAAAAAGCCCGCATTCACCTCACGTTGGTCGGGTGGGTGCACCGGGGCGCAGGCGTGAAGAAAGGCCCTGGGCAGCGCAAACAGCGGCGGGCCCCGCCACCGGTGTCAGGACGACGGAAAACGTCGCCGGCACCGGGGGCGGGGCCCGCCGGGGTCGTACCGGGTTAGCCGGGCAGGCGCGGACCCGCCTCGCGCTGCTCGGCCAGCCAGGTCTCCACCTCGTCGGAGCGGCGCGGCAGGCCGGCCGAGAGGTTCACCGCGCCGGCCGCGGTGACCAGGATGTCGTCCTCGATCCGCACGCCGGTGCCGCGCAGCTCCTCGGGGACCAGCTCGTCCTCCGGCTGGAAGTACAGCCCCGGCTCGACGGTCAGCACATAGCCCTCGCCGAGCGCGCCGTCGCGGTAGTGCTCCTTGCGGGCGTTGGCGCAGTCGTGCACGTCGATGCCGAGCATGTGGCTGGTGCCGTGCAGCGTCCACCGGCGGTAGACCGTCGAGGCCGGGTCCATCGCCTCGTCCACGCTCACCGGAAGCAGCCCGAGGTCCTTGAGCGCCTCGGCGAGGACCCGCATGGCGGTCAGGTGGACGTCCTTGAACGCCACGCCGGGCTTGATGATGTCGATGCCGGCCTGCTGCGCGGCGTACACGGCGTCGTAGACCTGGCGCTGCAATGGGGTGAACCGGCCGTCGACCGGCAGCACCCGGGTGACGTCGGCGGTGTAGAGGTTGCGGTTCTCCACGCCCATGTCCATCAGCAGCAGCTCACCCGGGCGGGTTGCGCCGTGGTTGTGCACCCAGTGCAGGATCGTGGCGTGCTCGCCGCCGCCGACGATCGAGCCGTACCCGACGTCGTTGCCATCGTGCCGGGCGCGCAGCGCGAAGATCCCCTCCAGCAGCCGCTCGGAGACCCCGCGGTCGGCCGGCAGCGCGCGGGCCACGTCCTCGAAACCGCGCACGGTCGCGTCCACGGCATCCTGGAGCTGGGCGATCTCCCACTCGTCCTTGACCAGCTTCAGCTCGGAGATCGCGATGGCCAGCTCACGGTCGCGGGCTGGCTGGCCGTCGGCGCGGGGACCGTCCCAGGGCCGCACGGCCGCGTCCACCTGGGCGTCGAAACCGCGCAACACCCGGGTACGCCCCGGCGCCAGCCCAGCGAGGGCCGCGTCCAGTTCGGTGAGGTCCGCGGTCGGCAGGCCCAGCTCGGTCGACTTCTCGGCCAGGGTGTGCCGCCGGCCCACCCACAGCTCCCCGTTCCGGCTGCGGAAGAACTCGTCCGTCTCGCGGGACGACCGGGGCCGCATGTACAGCGTGGCGTCGTGCCCGGAGCCGTTCGGGCGCAGCACGAGCACGCTGTCCGGGTCGTGGTCGCCGGTCAGGTACGCGAAGTCGCTGCCCGGGCGGAACGGGTGGTCGGTGTCGTTGGCGCGTACCTTCTCGGTGCCGGTCGGGACGACCAGCGTCTCGCCCGGGAAGGCCGCCGAGAGCGCGGCCCGGCGCTTGGCGTGGTTGGGCACCTCCGGGCGCGGGCCGACCGGCAGGGCGGTGTTCCGCCAGCCCTGGCGCATGAACTCCAGGAACGCCGGTGGGAAGTCCGGGTCGTGCGATTCGGTGCCGTCCCCCGGCATTCCGTTCGTCCGGTCCTCGGTCATGGTCCGCTCCCTCCGCCTCGTTGCTGGTCCAGACGCTACCCGCCGGGTCGTCGGCGGGAGAGCCTGCGGTGCCGCGACGGCCGCCCTGCGCGCGTGGAAAGATGACCACCATGTGCGGACTTCTGGCCTTCTTCAGCGCGAACGGTAACGCCGCCGCGCACCGCGACCACATCGCCGGAGCGTTGGAATGCCTGCACCATCGCGGCCCCGACGAGACCGGGGTCGAGGTGGTCGGCGACGCCTCCGGCCGGTACGCGGACGGCGTGTTCGCCCACAAGCGGCTGGCCATCATCGACGTCGCGTCGAGCCACGAGCCGCTGCCCTACGCGAACGGCCGTTACCTGCTCACCTTCAACGGTGAGATCTACAACTACATCGAGCTGCGCGAGGAGTTGATCAGAAACTTCGGCGCCCAGTTCGCCACCGCCGGTGACGGTGAGGTGATCGTCGCGGGCTACCACTTCTGGGGCGAGCAGGTGCTCACCCGGCTGCGGGGCATGTTCGCCTTTGTCATCTGGGACCGGCAGGAGCGGCGCGCGTTCGGTGCCCGCGACTACTTCGGCATCAAGCCGTTGCACTACCTGGAGACCGCCGACGGGCTCTACCTGGCGTCGGAGAAGAAGGCGCTGCTGCCGTTCGCGCACAGCAACTACCAGGGCGACGCGGGCGTCGACACGGCCAACCTCAGCCACTACCTGACCCTGCAGTACGTCCCCGAGCCCGGCACCCTGCACAAGGGCATCAGCCGGATCGGCTCCGGGGAGTACCTGAACTGGACCCCGGGCGGGCGGATCGACGTGCGTCGGTGGTACCGGCCGGTGTTCCGGCCGGCGCCGGTCGACGACGAGCAGAAGCTCTACCACGAGATCCGGGAGACGCTGCGGGAGAGCGTGCGCATGCACATGCGCTCCGACGTGCCGGTCGGTTCGTTCCTGTCCAGCGGCATCGACTCCACGGCCGTGGTCGCGCTGGCCCGGGAGTTCAACCCGAACATCCTCACCTTCACCGTCGGCTATGACGTACCGGGGTACTCGGAGATCGACGTCGCCCAGGAGTCGGCCCGGCACCTGGACGTCACCACCATCCCGACCAAGATCGGTCCGCAGGACATGATCGACGCGCTGCCCAAGATCGTCTGGCACCTGGACGACCCGGTGGCCGACCCGGCGCTGGTGCCGCTCTACTTCGTGGCCAAGAAGGCCGCCGAGCACGTCACGGTGGTGCTGTCCGGTGAGGGCGCCGACGAGTTCTTCGGCGGCTACACCATCTACCGGGAGCCGCTGTCGCTGGGCACCGTCAACGGCCTGCCCGGCGGGGTGCAGAAGGGGCTGCGCGCGGTTTCCAAGGCGATCCCGCAGGGGGTCAAGGGCAAGAGCTTCCTGGAGCGCGGCACCACCCCGATCGAGGAGCGTTACTACGGCAACGCCCGGATGTTCACCGAGGAGGAGAAGCAGCAGCTGATGCGCCGCTACGACCCCTCGGTGCGCTACACGGACGTCACCGCCCCGATCTACGCCGAGTGCACGGAGCTGGACGACGTCACCAAGATGCAGTACGTCGACCTCTACACCTGGCTGCGCGGCGACATCCTGGTCAAGGCCGACCGGATCTCGATGTCGCACTCGTTGGAGGTGCGGGTGCCGTTCCTCGACCGTGAGGTCTTCGACGTCGCGGCGAAGATCCCGGTCGACCTGAAGCTGCCGCCGCGCTCCGACGCCACCAAGTACGCGATGCGCCAGGCGTTGCAGGGCGTCGTGCCGCCGGCCATCGTCAACCGCAAGAAGCTGGGCTTCCCGACCCCCACCCGGGTCTGGCTGCGCGGCGAGATGTACGAGTGGGCCCGGCACGTGCTGAGCACCTCGGGTGCGGGTGACCTGCTCGACCTGTCGTACGCGCTGCGGCTGCTCGACGAGCACAAGCGGGAGGAGGCCGACCACTCCCGCAAGGTGTGGACGGTGCTGATCTTCTGCATCTGGCACGCCATCTTCGTGGCCAAGACCCTCGACCCGGGCATCCAGCGCAACCAGTCCGCTCTGCTCACGAAGCCGGTTGTCGGCTCCATGGTCCGCTGACCGCGGCCCCACCCTGTTGATCAAGAGGTTTGCGTCATCCGGAGCGGTTCCGGTGACGCAAACCTCTTGATCATTTCAGGGGCCTAGCGGCGGGCGCAGGTCACCGTGGGGATGCCGTTGGTTCCTGTGGTGCTTGCCAGGAAGCCGAAGGTCGTGGTGCCTTCTGGTGCGACCGTGCCGTTGTAGGAGACGTTGGTCGCCGTCACCGACGAGCCGGACGACGTCTGTGTGGCGCTCCAGATCTGACTGATCGACTGCCCGCTGGGCCACGTCCAGCTCGCGGTCCAGCCGGAGAAGGGCGTACTGCCGTGGTTCATGATCGTGATCTCGCCCTGGAAGCCACCCTGCCAGGCGTTGGTCACCTTGTAGACCGCCATGCAGTCGCCGTTGGCCGGCGGCGGCGTGGTCGCCGGCGGGGTGGTGGGGGGCGGGGTGGTCGGCGGCGGAGTGGTCGGCGGCGGAGTGGTGGGGGGCGGAGTGGTGGGGGGCGGGGTGGTCGGCGGCGGCGTGCCACCCGGACCCACTCCGGTCACCTGGCCGTTGCCGCCGTCGAAGGTCACGTCGGAACAGCCGAAGAAGTTCTCCTGCGAATCCGAGCGCACCCAGCGGGAGTAGATGATGTGCTGGCCGCTCTTGCCCGACGGCAGGTTGCCGCTGAAGTAGTAGTGCCCATCGTTGGTGCCGACGCTACCGCGCTGCGGCGGGTTGGTCACCGTGAGGAACGGCTGCTCCTCCAGGTCACCCCAGGCCAGCGCCCGGTTCGGGCTCCAGCTGTTCTTCGTCACATAGAAGTAGAAGGTGCCTGGGTGGTGCGCCCAGTTGCTGTACCGGAAGTCCAACCGCGCCCCGGCCGTCAGGTGGGTCAACGGCCAGTCGGTGCGGGGCAGGTCGTAGCCGCGGTAACCGGGGTTGCCGCCACTGCACAACTGCCCGTCCGGGATGAAGCCAGTGGTCCGGCCGCCGGCGTCGGAGCGCAGCACGCTGAACCAGTTGTAGAGCGAGTTCGCCCCACTCTGCGCCACGGCGGCGGAGCACGCCGGGTTGTTCGGCCTGATCTCACCGGTCTGGCTGAGACCGTCCTGCCAGCACAGGTAGGTACGGCTGCCCGGGGTCATCGCCGCGCCGTGCGCGGCGGCTGGCTGCGGATTGGGCGTCAGGGCGACAGCGCCCAGCGCGAGGGTCACGGCGGCGATGAGCAACGCCGCCGTACGGGAACGGTTCACGGGTTCTCCTGACGTGTGCGAGGCGCGCTGCCCGAGCCGCCCCGCCGCAAGCGGATGGGATGTGGCCTGATCGCCCCGCTGTCGTGAGCGGTGCGACGATCACGGCGACGTGCCCCCGGAGGAAAACCGGCCGGTGGACGTGCGCCATCGACGGTCCTGTCCTGGACCGGTGCCCTCGCGCCCAACGAACCCGGCAACCAGCGGCGCGGCAGCCCTCGCACCACCTGGTACGCGTCATCCCACCACGCCGCGCGGTCATACCGCAATAGTCGTTTTTCGATGAATGAGATGACCCGCCGATCGCCGTGAGACGCCATATCCTGCGTACGGGGACGACGTGACGGAGAGGCTGCACCCGGTGCCGGACGTGTTCGACGAGCTGCACCGCCGTTGCCGCGCCGGCGAGCCGGTCGCTCTGGCCACCGTCGTGGCCACCTGGCACTCCGCGCCGCAGCCGCCCGGCGCCACCATGGTGGTCGCGGCCGACGGCACCGTCACCGGCAGCGTCTCCGGCGGCTGCGTCGAGGCGGATCTCTACGAACGGGCCCGCCGCGTGCTCGACACCGGCGCACCCGAGCTGACCCGCTACGGGATCAGCGACGACGAGGCGTACACCGTGGGCCTGACCTGCGGCGGGATCCTCGACGTGTTCGTGGAGCGCGTCGACGCCAGCGCCCTGCCGGAGCTGGACGCGGTCGCCGCCGCGCGCCGGGGCGGCCAACCGGCGGCAGTGGTCACCTGCGTGGCGGCCGATGCCGACGACCCACCGGGCGCGGCGCCGAGCGACCCGGCCCGGCGGCTGGGTCGGCGGCTGGTGCTGACCGGCGACCGGCCGATCGGCTCGCTCGGCGACGACCGACTCGACGACGCCGCCTGCGCCGACGCCCTCGGGCTGCTCGCCGCCGGGCACAGCGGCGTGCTGCGGTACGGCTACCACGGGCAGCGCCGAGGCGGCGGCATCAGCCTCTTCGTGACCGCGTACGCCACGCCACCCCGGATGATCGTGTTCGGCGCGATCGATTTCGCCGCCGCGGTGGCCCGCATCGGCGCGTTCCTCGGCTACCGGGTCACGGTCTGCGACGCCCGGCCGGTCTTCGCCACCGCGCGTCGCTTTCCCGAGGCGGACGAGGTGGTGGTGCGGTGGCCGCACCGCTACCTGCGTACGGAGCTGGACGCCGATCGGGTCGACGGACGGACGGTGGTGTGCGTGCTCACCCACGACCCGAAGTTCGACGTGCCGTTGCTGGAGCTGGCGCTGCGCCACCCGCTGGCGTATATCGGTGCGATGGGCTCGCGGCGCACCCACGACGAGCGGCACAAGCTGTTGCGCGAGGCGGGGCTGAGCCCGGCGCAGCTTGCCCGGCTCGCCTCCCCGATCGGGTTGGACCTCGGCGGGCGTACCCCGGAGGAGACCGCGGTGAGTGTGGCCGCGCAGATCGTCGCGGCCCGCTGGGGCGGCACCGGCCGCCCGCTGGCGGCGCTCGACGGGCCGATCCACCAGCCGGGGTAGCGCGCACCGTTGCACCGCCTTCGGCGCCCACCGGGCCGCGCACTGTGCCAGCCTGATGCCACGGCGATCGGCTCGGCGTGCGGCGGCCGGTGGCGGTTGGCGACGACGGGAGGATCGGCATGGGATACGCGGTGGTGCTCGGCGAGGCGCTGGTCGACCTGCTCGACAGCGAGTGCGACGGCGAGCGGGTCTACCGGCAGACGATCGGCGGCGGGCCGCTCAACGTCGCCGTCGGGGTGGCCCGCCTCGGCGGTGCGGCACAGTTCGTCGGGTCGCTCGGCGACGACGTGCTGGGCGGCCGGATTCGTGCCTTCCTGACCGCGGCCGACGTCGGGGTGGCCGGTGCGGTCACGGTGCCGGCGCCGACCACGCTCGCGGTGGTCACGTACGCCGGGCCGGAACCCGACTTCCGCTTCTACGGCGAGCCGGCCTCCTACGGCCTGCTCGGCCCCGACGACCTGGATCTCGCGCTGCTGGAGGGCGCCGACGTGGTCTACTGCGGCTCGATCGTGCTGCTCCAACCCGGCACGCTGGCCGCCGCCCGACGTGCCTGGTCGCTCGCCACCGGCCTGCGGGTCTTCGATCCCAACGTGCGTCCCCGGCTGCTGAACGGGCCGGCCGCGCTGGACGGGCTGCGTGGGGTGGTGGCCGAGTTCGCCGCCGGCGCGCACGTGGTCAAGCTGAGCGCCGTCGACGCCGGGCTGCTCTACCCGGGTGAACCGGTCGAGGGGGTGGCGGCGTACCTGCGTGAGTTGGGGGCCGCCACGGTGGTGGTGACGCTCGGCGCCGCCGGTGCGGTGCTGGCCGCCGCCGACGCCGACCCGGTCCGGGTGCCGGCCCCCAAGGTCAACGCCATCGACGCCACCGGTGCCGGCGACGCGGTGCTGGCCGCGTTGATCGCCGACCTGCTGCAGGGCGGCGAGCCGGGCTCTCCGGACGGCTGGGTCGAGCGGGTGGCGTTCGCGCTGCGGGTGGCGGGCCTGGTCTGCGAGTCCCGAGGCGGCGCCACCGCCATGCCCGCCCGCGCCGACGTCCAACGCCGTTTCGGGGCTTGACTGGTGCCGCGCCTCCCGCGTTGATCTTGCACTTTCGGTCGGCATTTCGCCCGCCTTTGCCGCCTTTGCCGCGACAGTAAGTGCAGATCGGCGCGGCGAGGGCGAGGTTAGGGGTTGCCGTTTAGCTCTTTGTAGCCGCGGCGGGCAGCGATCAGGGCGGCGCGAGCACCGAAGGGGGCCTCGGCGGCCACCCTCTCGGGCGGCGCGCTGCCGGTGTGCGCGGCCCGAATCAGCCAGGCCAGCTGCGCCAGCTCGGCGTGCTGGGCGCGGACGAAATCGACGTCCACCGGGTCACCGTGGCCCGGCACCACCACCGTGCGCGCGGTCGTCAACCGGAGCAGGTCCGCGACGGCGTCCGGCCACTGCAGGGGGTACGAGTCCTCGAAGGCGGGCGGACCACTCTGCTCCACCAGATCCCCGGCGACCAACACGTCGGCGTCCGGCACGTGCACCACCAGGTCAGCCTCGGTGTGCCCCCGCCCCGGATGGCGCAGCAGCACCCGCCGGCCGCCCAGGTCGAGCGCCGTCTCGGTGTGCACGGTGTGCGTCGGGGCGAGCAGCGGGGTGTCGGCCAGCTCGGCGGCGAGCGCCGGGTGCTCCGTGCGCACCTCCTCGTACGCCTCCCGGCGCAGCCGCTCCGGCTCGTCGCGCAGGGCCGCGGCGGCCAGCTCGTGCGCGTACACCGGGCGGGGTGGGTCGCCCGCCAGAACGGCGTTGCCGAAGCAGTGGTCGTAGTGGTGGTGGGTGTTGACCAGCGTCAACGGACGGTCGGTGACCGTCCGGACGGCCGCGGCCAGTTCGGTGGCCTGAGCGGCCGACGAGAGCGTGTCCACCAGGAGCGCCTCGTCGTCGCCGACGACCAGGGTGACGTTGACCCGCAGCAGCGGCTCGCGCCTCACGTGCACCCGGTCGGCGACCTCGACAAAACCGGCGTTCACGACGCCCGCCCGGCACGCTCGACGAAGCGTTGCCGGTTCACCAGGATCCGGTCCACCCGGCCCCGGGCCACCGTCTGGTCGCCGTCGCTGACCGTGACCTCGAACGACAGCCGGCGACCGTCGACGGTCGCCAGCAGGGCCTGCGCCCGGACCGTCCGGCCGACCACGGTCGGCGCCAGGTGCTCCAGCTCGACCCGGGTCCCGACGGTCGTCGACCCGGACGGCATCCCGGTCGCCGTCGCCGCGACGGTGGCCGCCTCGGCCAGCGCGAGCACCCGAGGAGTGCCCAGCACCGGTACGTCCCCGGAACCGACCGCCTGGGCGGTGTCCTCGTCGGTGACGGTCAACTCGACCTGGGCGGTCAGACCCGGCGCGAAGGCCGGCTCGGGCTGCTCCTGCATGGTCGTCAGCCTAGGTGCTTGCCGAGCCCGCCGAGCACGCGCCCGAGGATCCCGGCACCGGCCCCCTCCGACCTGTGCACGGCGTCGCCGGGTGGTCCCCGTCGGTCGATGCCGTACCCGTCGTTAACCTTGACCCGATGGCCGTCGTGACTGACCCCCAGCCCCCCGCCCGCACCGACCCGCCCGCGTCCCCGGACGGGGGTCGTCGGCGCGTCGTCGCCATGACCCTCTGGGCGGTCGCGTTCGTCGCCGCGTGGCTGGCCATCGGGCTGCC
The DNA here is from genome assembly GCF_045209745.1 of Micromonospora sp. NBC_01638. Classification (NCBI taxonomy): domain Bacteria; kingdom Bacillati; phylum Actinomycetota; class Actinomycetes; order Micromonosporales; family Micromonosporaceae; genus Micromonospora; species Micromonospora sp. NBC_01638. Next base: position 235,004 of record NZ_CP109273.1, on the reverse strand, counting down.
GACCGACCCCATGTACGCCTTCGTCTGGATCTGGGCCGCGACCATCGCCTGGAACAGCGACCGGCCCTGGCGCAGTCACCTGCGCTTCGTCCGGGACTGGGTACCGGTGGTGCTGCTGTTCGTCCTCTACAACCTGTCACGCGGGTTCGCCGACAACGGGGCCACCCCGCACGCGATGGAGTTGATCGTCGCCGACCGGTTCATGTTCGGCTGGGCCACCGGTGGTGAGGTGCCCACCGTCTGGTTGCAGCAGCACCTCTACCACCCGCAGGTGCACTGGTGGGACGTCGCGGCGAGCTGGGTGTACTTCTCGCATTTCGTGGTGGCACTGGCCGCCGCCGCAGTGCTCTGGATACGCGACCGGCACCGTTGGGCCGCGTACATGCGGCGCTGGGGTTTCCTCTGCGCCGCCGGCCTGGTCACCTACTTCATCTACCCGGCCGCCCCGCCCTGGTGGGCAGCGCAGAACGGGCTGCTCACCGAGGTCGCCCGGATCTCCACTCGGGGCTGGAAGGCGTTCGGCATGCACGGCGCCGGCAACGTGCTCAACGCCGGCCAGATCGCCTCCAACCCGGTCGCCGCGATGCCGTCGCTGCACACCGCGTGGGCGCTGTTCGTGGTTCTGTTCTTCCTGACCAGCACCCGCCGCCGCTGGTGGCCGCTGCTGCTCGCGTACCCGCTGGCGATGACCTTCACTTTGGTCTACTCGGGTGAGCACTACGTGATCGACGTGCTGGTCGGCTGGGCGTACGTGGGGCTGACCTTCCTGGCGGTCGGCCTGGCCGAGCGCGGCTGGGCCGCGGTGAAGGCCCGCCGTGCGGCGTCCGCCGGAAAACCACCGGGGCAGATCACCGCCGCCGTCAGCACCGCCGAACCATCGGCCGCTGAGCGGCCGGCACCACGCGGACCAAGCTCCATCGACCAGCCAGCAATGCCCGCCGACCGCTAACCCCCCCACCCCACCCCCCGCGCGTTGATCATGAAGTTATTGCCCCGACACGCCGGTCGGGAGGGCAATAACTTCATGATCAACGCGGGGGTGCGCGGGGGCGCGGGGGTGCGGGGGTGCGCGGGGCCGGGTGGGGGTGGGTTAGGGGGTGCGGCGGGCGGCGTGCGCTCGGGTGTTCAGCTCGGCCGCCAACGCCCACGCCTCGGCCAGGTCCCGGTCCTGGGCCGTGGCACCGGACCCGCCCGCGGTGTCCGCGTGCACGGAGGCCAGCCCGAGGCGGCGCTGGACCGGCCCCTGAACCACCCGCACACTCTGAATGCGGGCGTACGGCACGATCACCAACTGCCGGGTGAGCCGCCCGGACCGGGTGGCGAACACCCGCTCGAACAGCCCCGCACCGAACGCGCCACGGCCCAGCGGATGCAGCCAACGGGTCCGGTGCGGCGGTGGGCTCAGCGCGAGCGCGTCGAGGCGTACCCCCGAAAGCACCTCGGCGACGATCATCGTCGCTGTCGGCAGGTCACCGACCGGCAGTAGGCGGTCGGGGCGGTTGCGGTCGTCGGCCTCCGCGACGGAGTACCCGGCCACCTCCAGGCGCAGCCGCAGCCAGCCGTTCACCCGCCAGAGCAGCGGCCAGGTGGCCCGCACGGTCTGCACCCGCTCCAGCGGCACGGTCTGCGCCCGCGTCTCCAGCAGGCCGTTGTGCACCCGCAGCGTGCCGCCGTCGCGGGCCAGCCGGAAGTTCCAGTCGTCGAGGACCCGGCGGATCGGTTGCAGCAGCACACCGGCCATCGCGGTCACCGTGCTCGCCACCGCGACGAACGACCACGACTCCGCGGTGAGGAACTGCACCACGACGAAGGCCAGACCGAACGGGAGCAGGAACGCCTGCGGTGTGAGCAGTTGGCTGATCAGCAGGCTCTGATTGCGTACCGCGTGCAGTGGTCGACCGGCCCCAGCCGTTGGCGCCGCCGCCCCCGGGACTGCCGCCGGCGCCGCGCCGCCCGGTGTGGGCGCCTGCGCCACCCGCCCGGCCAGCGCCAGCAGACGCCCGCGCAGCAGGGCCGCGTCGGCCACCCCGAGGTACGCCAGTGGCGCCTCGGTCTTGCCCCCGCCGACGACCTCCAGGCGCAGCTCGGCCAGGCCGGTGAGCTGGGCGAGCAGCGGCCGGACCACCTCCACGGCCTGCAATCGCTCCAACGGAATGGCCCGGGTACGCCGCCAGAGCAGCCCCTCGTAGACCCGCAGTTCGCGGCCGACCACGTGGTAGCCGGTGTTGTACCAACTGATCACCGACAGCACGGTCGCGCCGAGCGCCAGCACCGCAACCATGGCCGCGAACCAGCCGAAGCCCACCCGGGACAACGTGGACCAGGACAACCCGGCGATCACCACGACCAGTGACTTGGCGCCGTGCAGCACCGGGCTGAGCGGATGCAGTCGCTGCCGGGGCTCGCCCTCGCCACCGTTCGACGGTGCCGGCCACGGAGCGGGCGCCCCCGGCGGCCCCGGAGCGTGGGGCCCCGAAGCGTGGGGCACCGGAGCGTGGGGCACCGGGCCGGCGGCTGGCACCGGCTCGTCGGGCGTCGGGCCGAGTGGCACGGTGCCCGGCTCGGCGGGGCTGTCGCTCATCGGGCCGGCCCCTGGCACGGTCGGCGGTCGCCCGCCCGGGTGGTCACAGCCCCTCCGCCCGGTCCTCGCCGAGCGCGGTGAGGCGGTCGCGGAGCCGGGACGCCTCCGCCGGGCGCAGCCCGGGCACCCGGGCGTCGCTCGCGGCAGCCGCCGTGTGCAACTGCACGGTGGCCAGGTCGAAGGCACGCTCCAACGGCCCGGCGCTGACGTCGACGAACTGCATCCGCGAATACGGAACGATGGAGAGCCGGCGGACCAGCAGCCCGTGCCGGACCAGCAGGTCGTTCTCCCTCTCGGCGTAACCCCAGGCCCGGACCGCGCGGACGATCGCGGCGGCCCGCCACACGCCGAGCACCAGAACGAAGGCGAGGGCGAGCCCGAACAGCCAGTGGCCGCTCAACGCCCAGACGACCGCCGTCACCGCCAGCCCGATGGCGACCACGACCGCCAGCCGGATCAGCTCCACCCAGATCAGGTCGGAGGAGATCGGCTGCCAGTGGACGCTGTCCGGCCAGGGCTCCAGCGGCCCCCGGCCCATCGGTGCAGCCGCCGAGATGGCATCGGGTCCGGGAGGCGGTGGGACGCCGGGGGTGCTCACGTGTCGAGCGTAGGCGATCCGGGCACCGGAGTGACGGCACGCAGGAAGCCGCGAGCGCTCAGGAAGTCACCGAGGCTGCTCCGGTGCTCGGCGCAGGCCAGCCAGGTCTTGCGCCGATCGGCGTCGTGCAGACGCGGATTGTTCCACTCCAGCGCCCAGACGGCGGCGGCCCGGCAACTCCGGGCCGAACAGACCAGGGCCTCGTCGGCGGGGGAGGGGATGCTCATCCCGGCCAGTGTAGGGCGGCGGGACGGAGAGGTTGAGCGCCGGGCGACCACGGGGGGAGTCGCCCGGCGACGGGGTGAATCGTACACGCGACGGGCCGGTCCGTGCACACCCGCGATGCGCAATTCGGCTGCTCCGGACGGCGCGGCGAAAATCGGCTTCTCCCCACCTCGGCACTCAGCAAGGCGTGCGAGTCTTGATACCGCACGAGCCGCGACGACCGACCAACGCTGTGGAGGACCGGTGGCCCAGCCGACCATGCCCGACGCCCCGACGCCGAACGGGGCGGCACCGCAGACACCTGCGCCGGTGACCACGCCCGCGCAGGACGCCACCCTGCTGGAGCGGGCGCTGTTCGAGATCAAACGTGTGATCGTCGGGCAGGACCGGATGGTGGAGCGGATGTTCGTCGCGCTGCTCGCCCGCGGTCACTGCCTGCTCGAAGGGGTGCCCGGGGTCGCCAAGACCCTGGCGGTGGAGACTCTCGCGAAGGTCGTCGGCGGATCCTTCGCCCGGGTGCAGTTCACCCCGGACCTGGTGCCGTCCGACATCATGGGCACCCGGATCTACCGGCAGTCGAGCGAAAAGTTCGATGTCGAGTTGGGCCCCGTCTTCGTCAACTTCCTGCTCGCGGACGAGATCAACCGGGCTCCGGCGAAGGTGCAGTCCGCGCTGCTGGAGGTGATGAGCGAGCGGCAGGTGTCCATCGGCGGGGAGAGCCACCGGGTGCCCGAGCCGTTCCTGGTGATGGCCACCCAGAACCCGATCGAGCAGGAGGGCGTCTATCCGCTGCCGGAGGCGCAGCGGGACCGGTTCCTCATGAAGATCGTGGTGGGCTACCCGACCGATGTCGAGGAACGGGAGATCGTCTACCGGATGGGCGTGGCCGCGCCCGAGCCGACCGCGGTGTTCGACACACCCGAGCTGATCGCCCTGCAACGCAAGGCCGACCAGGTCTTCGTACACAATGCCCTGGTCGACTACGCGGTCCGGCTGGTGCTGGCCACCCGCGCCCCGGCCGAGCACGGCATGCCCGACGTCGCGCAACTGATCCAGTACGGGGCCAGCCCGCGCGCCTCGCTCGGTCTGGTCCGGGCGACCCGCGCGCTGGCGCTGCTGCGTGGGCGTGACTACGCCCTGCCGCAGGACGTGCAGGACATCGCCCCGGACATCCTGCGGCACCGGTTGGTGCTCAGCTACGACGCGCTCGCCGACGACGTGCCGGCCGACCACATCGTGCACCGGGTGATGTCGACCATCCCGCTTCCGGCGGTCTCTCCCCGGCAGCAGGCCACCCCGTCGTCGACCGTGCCCCCGCCGGGCGCTGGCTGGCCCGGGCAGCGCCCGTGACCTCACCCACCCCTCGCCCCGCCCCCGACCGCAGCGAGGCCGTGCTGTCCCGGTTGCAGCTTCTCGTCACCCGCAAGCTCGACGGTCTGCTCCAGGGCGACTACGCCGGTCTGCTGCCCGGACCGGGCAGCGAGGCGGGTGAGTCGCGGGAGTACCGCGCGGGCGACGACGTGCGCCGGATGGACTGGCCGGTCACCGCGCGGACCACGACACCGCACGTGCGGCGTACGGTCGCCGACCGGGAGCTGGAGACCTGGCTCGCGCTGGATCTCTCCGCCAGCCTGGACTTCGGCACCGGGCAATGGCTGAAGCGGGAGGTGGTGGTGGCCGCCACGGCCGCCATCACCCATCTGACCGTGCGCGGTGGCAACCGGATCGGTGCCGTGATCGGCACCGGCGGCGGTGCGTCCGCGCCGGCCCGGCGCTGGCGAGGTGGACCGCCGCCGACCGGGCCCGGGGTGCTCACCCGGCTGCCGGCCCGTGCCGGCCGCAAGGAGGCGCAGGGCCTGCTGCGTGCCGTCGCCGGCACCACCATCCAGCCTGGCCGTGGTGACCTCGGTGCCCTGATCGAGATGCTCAACCGTCCGCCCCGCCGGCGCGGGGTGGCCGTGGTGGTCTCAGACTTCCTCGCACCAATCGAGCAGTGGGCCCGGCCGATGCGCAAGCTGCGGGTCCGCCACGACGTGCTGGCGATCGAGGTGATCGACCCGCGAGAGCTGGAGCTGCCCGACGTTGGCGTGTTGCCGGTGGTCGACCCGGAAAGCGGTGAGCTGCACGAGGTGCAGACCGCCGACCCGCGGCTGCGGCAGCGCTACGCCGATGCCGCCACCGCCCAACGGGCCGCGATCGCCGCCGCCCTGCGTGGCGCCGGCGCGGCCCACCTGCGTCTGCGTACCGACCGAGACTGGCTGCTGGACATGGTGCGATTCGTTGCCGCGCAGCGGCACGCGCGCACCCGGGGGACGACACGATGATCCGTTTCATGCAACCGTGGTGGCTGCTGGCTGTGCTGCCGGTGCTCGCCCTCGCCGCGTTCTACGTCTGGCGGCAGTTGCACCGCCGGGCGTACGCGATCCGGTTCACCAATGTGGACCTGCTGCGTACGGTGGCGCCGAAGGGGCTCGGCTGGCGTCGGCACGTCCCAGCGACCGCGTTCCTGCTCTGCCTGCTGGTGCTGGCCACCGCACTGGCCCGGCCCGCAGTGGACACCAAGGAGCCGCTGGAGCGGGCCACCGTGATGCTCGCCATCGACGTGTCGTTGTCGATGCAGGCCGACGACGTGGCACCGAACCGACTGGAAGCGGCGCAGGAGGCGGCCAAGCAGTTCGTCAGTGAGCTGCCGGCGAGCTACAACCTGGGGCTCGTGTCGTTCGCCAAGGCGGCCAACGTGCTGGTGCCGCCGGGCAAGGACCGGGGCGCGGTGACCAGTGCCATCGACGGGCTGGTGCTGGCCGAGGCGACCGCGACCGGCGAGGCGGTGTTCACCTGCCTGGAGGCGATCCGGTCGGTGCCGGCCGACGGCGCGGCGGGCATCCCGCCGGCGCGGATCGTGCTGCTCTCCGACGGGTTCCGCACGTCCGGCCGGTCGGTGGAGGAGGCGGCGGCGGCAGCGCAGGCGGCCAACGTCCCGGTCTCCACCATCGCCTTCGGCACCGACACCGGCCAGGTCGACATCGGCGGGCAGTTGCAGCGGGTGCCGGTGGACCGGCTGGCGCTGGCCGAGCTTGCCGAGACCACCGAGGGCTACTTCTACGAGGCGGCCTCGGTGAGCGAGTTGAAGCAGGTCTATCAGGACATGGGCAGCTCGATCGGATTCCGCACCGAGCCGCGTGAGGTGACCCAGTGGTACGCGGGGGTGGCGCTGCTGCTGGCGCTCTGTGCCGGTGCGCTCAGCCTGCTCTGGTCGTCGCGGATGCTCTGAGCGGGGGGCCGGCGGTGGTCAACCGCCGCCGGCCAGCAGGACTCAGTGACCGCCGTCGGCTGGCCTGACTCAGTGACCGCCGCCGGCCAGCACGAAGACGATGGCCACCCAGACGGCGGCGAGGGTGAAGCCCAGCGGGGCGACGTAGCGGCTCATGGACGGCTCCGGGTGGCGGCTGGACGGTCCGTTTGCGGGGGCGGACCGCAGGGGGTGGGGACGCGCACACGAAGTCGTGACCGGGCGGCTCCCGACGACCGCCCGGGATCGGGCGGCGCGGCACACGCACCTCGGCCTGGACCGAAGCGGTGGGGAGCGGAGCGGGGTCAGCTCACCAGACTGAGTCGTGACTCAGCGGGGCTGACCATCGGCCCGGCCACGACTGGGAGGATCGCTATCTCGCACAGCGATCACCTCCTGCAAGTCGGGCGGGCCGGAACGTTGATGATCGTACACCTGCGGTGCCGACGGGACGCACTCGGCCGAGCGGCCGGCGACCCCTCCACCGCCCGGTTGGCGCCGACTCCTCAGATGACCGGCCGGCTGGGCCGTTCGCACCACGGTGACCAGCACCGCGGCGAGCAGTGGCAGCCAGCAGCAGCGCGCCAGCACCCAGTCCGGGTCGTCCGGCACGGTGTGCAACCCGGGCAGGGTCAGCCCGCTGCGGGCGGTGAGTGCGGTCACCGCCACCAGTATCGGCTGGTGCCACAGATAGATCCGGACTGCGGAACGGTTCACCTCGGTCACCGCTCGGCCCGGCAGCGGCCGGGCCACCAGCCGTTCCAGCGCCGGCCGAGCGAGCAGCCCCAACCCGACCTGGGTGACCGCCAGCGCCACTGCCAGCAGCGACGGCGGATTCAGGTTGGACACCCCGTCCCCGGGCACTCCGACGGCGCTCACCGGGTAGCCCAGCGCCAGCAGCGCCGCCAGCGCGGCGGCCCCGCAGCCCGCGAGCGTGCCCGCCGCCCGCCGGCCGTCCAACCGCCCATCGGCGTGCGCGACGCCCAGCAGGTACGGCACCGACCAGGCCACCACCACGGTGACCGGTGGCAGGTCGGTGCCGGCCGGCAGCAGGCGGACGGCCAGGTCGGCCGCCGCGACCACCGCCACCACCGGTGCGACGCATCGCGCGACCCCCCATCGGCGTACGGCGGCGCGCAGCGGGCCGCTCACCGCGACCAGGAACAGCAGCGGAACCAGGAACCACAACGGACTGACCGCAAGCCGCAGCGCGACGGTGAGCGTGTCATCCGGGGTGCCGACGACGGTGGCGGCGAGCAGCACGGCGGCGCCCATCCCCAGCAGCGCCACCGTGGGCAGCAGCAGCCGGCGCAGTCGACGGGCCAGCCAACCGCCGGGGCCGCCCCCGTGGCGGGCCAGCGACCGGGTCGAGCCGAACCCGGCGGTGAAGAAGAACAACCCGAGCGTCTGCAACACCCAGGTCACCGGGGCCAGACCGGGCACCGCGGTCAGCGGGCTGGCCTGGTGCAGCCCACCGTCACCGGTCAGCACCAGCCCGGTGACCAGCCAGTGTCCCAGCACCACCCCGCCGATGGCGTACGCCCGCAGCGCGTCGACGGTGCGGTCGCGGCTCATCGGGCGTCCCCGACCCGGTCGGCGTCGGCGGCGCCCAGGACGACTGCCGCCACCGCGACCAGCGTGGCGCTGCCCGACGCGAGGTAGCTGTCGTGCCCGGCCACGCCACCCACCGGCAGGGGCCGGGCACCGAACGCCGGGTCGCCGGGGCGACGGCCGAAGCCGAGGCCGGGCAGTCGCACCGGCGGCACCCGACGGATCCAGTCGGTGGGCGCCTCGGCCGCCCAGAACCGCCGCCCGTGCAGATCGTCGGCGCGCTGCACCCCGGCACCGACACCGCCCAGACTGACCACATCGGTGACCTGGGCCGGGGCGTCCGTGGCCGCCAGCGACACCACCAGCGCCCCGTAGCTGTGCCCGACCAGCGTGATCGTCGCCGCCGGGTTGCGTGTCGCGAGTTCCCGCAGCAGCATGGCCAGCCCGGCCGCGCCCCGCTGGGCGCCGACACCGCCGGCGGCGGTCAACACCCCGTCGGGCGGGTCGTAGCCGAGCCAGGCCAGCACCGCGACCCGCGCCGCCGGGTCGCCCGCCCGCAGCTCCTGGTAGAGCTGCCCGGCCTGCACGGCCGGTGCCCGGTGGGCCACCCCGCCCAACCCCCGGTCGAAGTCCGCGAGGGTGCTGCCCACGCCGGGCACCAGCACCGCGATCCGGTCCGCGCCGGCCAGGTCGCCGAGCACCTCGACGGCGCGGCCGTCGCCGCGCGGGTCGAACAGCAGAAACCGACGCCCGTCGGCGACCCAGTCCGCGTACGGGGGGCCGGCCGCGCGCATCGCCGCCGCCATGACCGGGTACGCCTCGACGAACCCCGCCGCCGCGACCGGCTCGGGTCGGGTCGGTAGGACCAGGTTCACGCCGAGCAGCGCGGCCAGAGCCACCCGGCTGGCACCTCGTCGTCGCATCACGTTCTCCCTCCGGAATGTCGTCCGGAGGGAGAGTGCGCGGGAGGGCGGTGCCCGGTCGTCGTTCCGGGGAGCCATCTGCGGGCTGGCTCCACGGAGCTACTCGCCGGCGGCCACCAGACCCGTCTCGTACGCCAGCACCACGGCCTGGGCCCGGTCGCGCAGCCCCAGCTTCGTCAGGATCCGCCCGACATGCGTCTTCACGGTCTGCTCGGCCACCACCAGGTCACCCGCGATCTCCGCGTTGTTGCGGCCCCGGGCGATCAACCGCAGCACCTCGGTCTCTCGTGGGGTGAGCCCGGCCAGGTCGGTGGGGCGCGGCCGGCGGCGGTCCGGACGGGCCGCGAACTCAGCGATCAGCCGGCGGGTGACCGCCGGAGCGAGCAGCGCGTCCCCGGCCGCCACCACCCGCACCGCCTGCACCAGATCGGCCGCCGGGGCGTCCTTGAGCAGAAAGCCGCTCGCCCCGGCGCGCAGCGCCTCGTACACGTAGTCGTCCAGATCGAAGGTGGTGAGGATGAGCACCCGGGGTCGCTGCGCCGACCGGTCACCGAGCAGCTTGCGGGTCGCGGCCAGCCCGTCCAGCACCGGCATCCGCACGTCCATCAGCACCACGTCCGGGTCGAGCCGGCGGGCGGCGGCGACGGCCTGCGCGCCGTCGGCGGCGTCACCCACCACCAGCAGATCCGGTTGGGCGGCGAGCAGCGCACCGAAGCCCTGCCGGACCATCGCCTGGTCGTCGGCGATCAGCACCCGGATCATCGGTTTCCGCCCTCCGCGTCGTACGGCAGCTCGGCCGCCACCGCGTAACCCCCGTCGGGCAGCGGCCCGGCGGTGAACGTACCGCCCAACGAGGTGGCCCGCTCCCGCATGCCGGTCACCCCGTGCCCGGCGCCCACCTCGGTCTCCGGCCGGGCGTGCCCGTCGTCGGGCGGCGCGTTCTGCACGCGTACCCCCAGGGTGGACCGATCGGCGCGGACGGTGACCCGCACCGTGGCCCCGGCCGCGTGCCGGGCCGCGTTGGCCAGGCCCTCCTGCACGATGCGGTACGCGGCCAGCCCGACCGGCGCGGGCACCTGTCCGTCGTGCACCGGCCCGGCGTCCAGGGTCACCGGCATGCCGGCGCGGCACGCCGCGTCCACCATCGCGCCCAGGTCGGCCAGGTCCGGCTGCGGGGCGGTCTGCGGCCCGGCCGACTCGCTGCGCAGCACTCCCAACAGCCGCCGCATGTCGTTCAGCGCGTCGCGGGCCGAGGCGGCGATGGCGACGAATTCCGCGGCTGCCGGCGCCGGCACGTTGGTCAGCCGGTACGGGGCGGTCTCCGCCTGCACCGCGATCAGCGACATGTGGTGGGCCACCACGTCGTGCATCTCCCGGGCGATCCGGGTGCGTTCCTCCAGCACCGCGCGGCGCTCCTGCTCCCGTTCGCTCAGCTCGGTCTGCGCGGCCAGCGCGTGCCGGGACAGCCGGTTACGCCGGATCAGGTCGCCGACGATCGCCAGCGCGCCGAGTAGCGCCAGGACGGCGGCCCGGTTCTCGGCGTGAACCAGGGTGAGCACCGGCACCATGGTGATCGTTACCAGCCAGGCCAGCACCGGCCGGTCGACCCGCGCGACGACCACCGCGACCACCGCGATCGACCCGAGCGCCAGCGGCGGGGTCCACGGGCCGGGCAAGTCGGTCGGCGCGTTGAACGTGCACACCAGCAGGGCCAGCACGGTCAGCCGCCAGGCCAGCAGCGGACGTCGGGGCAGCGCCAGCAGCGGCGCCACGGTCATCGCCGCGAACAGCACCGCGATCGGCGTCGGCAGGCCCCAGTCGCTCTCCACGCTGAGCGTGATCCAGAAGAGGCCGAGCGCGGCGAGCAGCCCGACCGGGGTGGCGTATCGGGCCAGCCGGGGCCAGCGGGCCGCCAGCGGTCGACCGGGCGGGGCGTCCGGGCCCAGCAGGGTCTGCTGTAGCGCCCGCAGGGCCACGACGATCGGTTGCCAATTCACCACCGGGAGGCTACGGGCCGACCCCGCCGCGAGGCGTGCCACCAGGGGTTGATTCCGGTGTCGTACCCCAGTGTGACGCGATGCCCGTTAGCGCTTACCTGCCGGTAACGCCTAGGCTCCGACGCGTCCGTGCTGACCATTCGCAAGGGGGAACAGTGGCCCGTACCGTGCTGGTGACCGGGGGCAACCGGGGGATCGGCCTGGCCATCGCGCAGGCCTTCGCCAAGCAGGGCGACCGGGTGGCGGTCACCCACCGCAGCGGCGAGGCTCCGGAAGGGCTGTTCGGCGTACGCGCCGACGTCACCGACGCGGCCTCGATCGACGCCGCGTTCACCGCCGTCGAGGCCGAGCTGGGGCCGGTCGAGGTGCTGGTCGCGAACGCCGGCATGACCGCCGACACGCTACTGCTGCGGATGACCGAGGAGCAGTTCACCGGTGTGCTGGACACCAACCTCACCGGTGCGTTCCGGGTCGCCAAGCGGGCCTCCGGCAAAATGCTCCGCGCCAAGTGGGGCCGCATGATCTTCATTTCCTCGGTGGTCGGCCTCGCCGGCGGCGCCGGGCAGGTCAACTACGCCGCCAGCAAGGCCGGTCTGGTCGGCGTGGCCCGCTCGATCACCCGCGAGCTGGGCAGCCGCAACATCACCGCGAACGTGGTCGCGCCCGGCTTCATCGACACGGACATGACCGCCGGCCTGCCCGAGGACCGCAAGGCGGAGATCCGCAAGTCGATCCCGGCCGGCCGGATGGCCAGCCCGGACGAGGTCGCCGGAGTGGTCACCTGGCTGGCCTCCGACAGCGCCGGGTACGTCTCCGGCGCCGTTATCCCGGTCGACGGCGGCCTCGGCATGGGCCACTGATCAGCGCTTCTCGACAACGTACGGAGGAACCCCCGGATGTCCGGACTGCTCGCCGGTAAGCGGCTGCTCGTCACCGGTGTCATCACCGACGCCTCGATCGCCTTCTCGGTGGCGAAGCTCGCTCAGGAGAACGGCGCGCAGGTCGTGCTCACCGGCTACGGCCGGCTCTCCCTGGTCGAGCGGATCGCCAGGCGGCTGCCCGAGCCGGCGCCGGTGATCGAGGTGGACGTGACCAACACCGACCACCTGGCCAGCCTCGCCGACCGGGTGCGCGAGCACGTCGACGGGCTCGACGGCGTCGTGCACTCGATCGGCTTCGCCCCGCAGAGCTGCCTCGGCGGCGGCTTCCTCGACGCCCCCTGGGAGGACGTGGCGACCGCCCTGCACGTCTCCACCTTCTCGTACAAGTCGCTGGCCATGGCGGCACTGCCGCTGATGTCGCCCGGCGGCGCGGTGGTCGGCCTGACCTTCGACGCGACGAAGGCGTGGCCGGTCTACGACTGGATGGGCGTGGCCAAGGCCGGCCTGGAGTCGGCGTCCCGCTACCTGGCGCTGCACCTGGGCAAGCAGGGCATCCGCAGCAACCTGGTCGCCGCCGGGCCGCTGCGCACCATCGCCGCGAAGTCGATCCCCGGCTTCGACCAGTTCGAGGACGCCTGGGCCGAGCGGGCCCCGCTGGGCTGGAGCCTCACCGACCAGGAGCCCGCCGCGCGGGCCTGCCTGGCGCTGCTCTCCGACTGGTTCCCGGCCACCACCGGCGAGATCGTCCACGTCGACGGCGGCTACCACGCCATCGGCTCCTGACGCTCCTCCGACGACGCCCCCGACCGCCGGACGCGTGACCCACGGGTCCGGTCCAGGGGGCGTCGCCCGGTGGTCCCGGCCGACCGGCAAGAATGACCCCATGTCGTACGACGCGGTGGTGCTGGTGTCCTTCGGCGGGCCGGAGCGGCCCGAGGACGTGATGCCGTTCCTGCAGAACGTGACCCGGGGCCGGGGTGTGCCGCCCGAGCGGCTGGCCGAGGTCGCCGAGCACTACCAGCACTTCGGTGGGGTGTCCCCGATCAACCAGCAGTGCCGAGACCTGCTGGCCGCCGTCCGCGCCGACTTCGCCGCACACGGTGTCGACCTGCCCGTCTACTGGGGCAACCGCAACTGGGACCCGATGCTTGCGGACACCGTGACGCAGATGCGCGACGACGGGGTCACCCGGGCGCTGGCCTTCGTCACCAGCGCGTACGGCGGCTACTCGTCCTGCCGGCAGTACCAGGAGGACATCGCCGCCGCGCGGGCCGCCGTCGGCCCGGACGCCCCGGTGATCGAGAAGCTGCGTCAGTTCTGGGACCATCCCGGCTTCGTCGAGCCGCACGCCGACGCGGTCCGGGCGGCCCTGGGCCAGCTCGACCCGGCGAAGCGGGACACCACCCGGCTGGTCTTCACCGCCCACTCCATCCCCACCTCCATGGCGGCCAACGCCGGCCCGCACGGCGGCCGGTACGAGGCGCAACTGCACGAGAGCGCCCGGCTGGTGGCCGCGGCCGCCGCACCCGACCTGGCGTACGACCTGGTCTGGCAGAGCCGCTCCGGCCCGCCGCAGATGCCGTGGCTGGAACCGGACATCAACGATCACCTGACCGCCCTCGCGCAGGGCGGTACCACCGGGGTGGTGGTCAGCCCGATCGGATTCGTCTCCGACCACCTGGAGGTCGTGTGGGACCTGGACACCGAGGCGCTGGACACGGCCAAGCAGCGCGGCCTGGACTTCGTCCGGGCCGCCACCCCGGGCACCGACCCGCGTTTCGTGGCAATGGTGCGTGAGCTGGTCACCGAGCGGACCGACCCGGACGGTGTGCAGCTGCGCCGCCGCCTGGGCGAGCTGCCGATGTGGGACACCTGCGCGACCGTCTGTTGCGTGCCGACCCGTCGCCCCTGACCCCTGAGGATCATCATGCATGACCGCAAGCCCGTGCAGAGTTGGCTGACCGACATGGACGGCGTGCTGGTGCACGAGGGCCAGCCGGTGCCCGGCGCACCCGAGTTCATCAAACGGATGCGTGCCTCCGGCAAGCCGTTCCTGGTGCTGACCAACAACTCGATCTACACCCCGCGTGACCTGACGGCCCGGCTCACCCGGATGGGGCTGGACGTGCCGGAGGAGGCGATCTGGTCGTCCGCGCTGGCCACCGGCCAGTTCCTTGCCGATCAACGGCCGGGCGGCACCGCGTACGTGATCGGTGAGGCCGGGCTGACCACGGCGCTGCACGCGGTCGGCTACGTGCTCACCGACTTCGCCCCGGACTACGTGGTGCTCGGCGAGACGCGCACCTACAGCTTCGAGGCGATCACCAAGGCCGTCCGTCTGATCAACGATGGAGCCCGGTTCATCTGCACCAACCCCGACGTGACCGGCCCGTCCGTGGAAGGCGCTCTGCCCGCCGCCGGGTCGGTCGCCGCGATGATCTCCAAGGCGACCGGGGTGGAGCCGTACTTCGTCGGCAAGCCGAATCCGATGATGATGCGCTCGGCGCTCAACACGATCAACGCGCACTCGGAGAGCACCGCGATGATCGGTGACCGCATGGACACCGACATCCTGTGCGGCCTGGAGGCTGGGCTGGAGACCATCCTGGTGCTCACCGGAATCAGCAGCCGCACCGAGGCGGAGCGTTACCCGTACCGCCCGTCCCGGATCATCAACTCGGTCGCGGACCTGCTCGACGAGATCTGATCATCGCGCTGTCGGCTTTCGTGCCGGTTGCTGGTTCGGTGATGATCGCGCTGCAACCAGGAAGTAGTGCTCACCCTCCCCCCGGAGGCCACTACATCCCGGATCGAGCACGATCATGCCTAGGCCGGGCCGGCTTTGCCGCGGTGGGGGTGCGGTGGGGGTGCGGTGGGGGTGCGGTGGTGCGGTGGTGCGGCTGGCGCGTCAGGGGCGCAGTGGGGCGTTGCAGGCGGCCACCAGGGCCTGGCGGCAGGCCGTGGTGAGCGGACGAAGAGCCGCGTCCCGTTGCTGCGCCTCGTAGTTGTTGATCGCGCCACCCGGCGCGGCGTGCCCGGCCAACGCGAGCACCCGGTCGAGCACCGCGGCCCGGGCGAAGAGTCGGCGGGCACGCGGGTCGAAGCCCGGTGGCAGGTCGGTGGCGCCGTCCGAGCGGCGTAGCGCCGCCAGCGCACCGGCCAACTCGGGCCGCCACTGGGCAACGTCGAGACGGGTCAGCGCGGCGGTCGTCTCGGCCAGTGCGGCGGCCAGTTCGGCCTCCGCCTCGGCGGCACCAGGCAGTGCGAGTGAGGCGGCCGGCGCGTTGGCCGGCAACGGGTACACCCGCCAGAGCACCGTCTCGAAACAGTCCCCCGAGCCGGAGGTGTGCATCCGCACCTGAGGAATCAACCCGAGCCCACCGGCGACCACCGCCTCGCCCGTCACCAGTGCCGCACCGGCGAAGTCGCCAGGGCCGGGCAGCCCTCGGGGATCGCCCGGCGCGGGCAGCACCAGGCGGATGTCGTCCGGGGAGAGCTTGGCCAGGGTGGGCAGCGCGGCGCCCAGCGGGACGTCGGTCCAGGTGCCGGGGGCGTCCGCGACGAGATGCTCCTCGTCGCCAGCGATGGCGTCGGCGACCTCGTCGTACGGCACCAACCCGGCGCGCCACGCGCGCACCCAGGCAACGAACCGGCTCGACCGGCGCGGCGCGAGTGTGGCCGCGCCCGTTGCGGGGGTGGACATGCCGAAAGGGTACGTGGTCATGACCGGCCCTGTCTCGACTGCCGCTCCCGCCGCCCGGCCCGCCCCGAACTGCCCCCTTCGCCCCGATCCCCGCCCCTCGCGCATCCCCGCCCACCCCCTCGCCCGCCCCGCCGTTCGCGTCCCCACCCCCCACTTCGTCGATCATGCCCTCGTGGTGGGCGACAGCTGCCGGTTACGAGCGTTCCGTGAGGCACCACAACTCCATGATCGACGGAGTGGGGGGCGGTGTGGGGCGGTGTGTCGGGAGGCGGGGCCGGTGGCGCGGGAGTTAGCGTGATCGACATGGCGGGGCGATACGGCGAGGACGTGTTGGCGGGGGACTGGCGGCGGCGGAAGGTCACCCCCGAGGTGGACGCCGAAGCGGATCTCGTAGTGGAGGATGCCGACTCCGGATTCTGCGGAGCGGTGGTGGGCTTCGAGGCCGGCGCGGTGGTGCTGGAGGACCGACATGGCCGACGGCGCAACTTCCCGCTGCTACCGGCGGCGTTCCTGCTCGACGGTCGACCGGTGACGCTGCGCCGCCCGACCCGCGCATCGGTGCCGGCGGCGCGTCGGCGGACCGCGTCCGGTTCAGTGGCGGTGGAGAACGTTCGGGCGCAGGTGGCCAAGGCCAGCCGGATCTGGGTCGAGGGCATCCACGACGCCGCGCTGGTCGAGCGGATCTGGGGTGACGACCTGCGGATCGAGGGCGTGGTCGTGGAGCCGTTGGACGGAATCGACGCCCTCGACACCGAGGTACGCGACTTCGGCCCCGGCCCGACCCGACGACTCGGCGTGCTCGTCGACCACCTGGTGCCGGGCAGCAAGGAGAGCCGGATCGTGGCCCGCGTGAATTCGCCGTACGTGCTGGTGACCGGACACCCGTACGTGGATGTCTGGCAGGCGGTCAAGCCAGCGGCGCTGGGCATCGCGGCGTGGCCGGTGGTGCCGCCGGGACGGCCATGGAAGGAGGGCGTCTGCGCGGCACTCGGGGTAGCGCAGCCGGCCGACATGTGGCGGCACATCCTGTCCCGGGTGCACAGCTTTGCCGACGTGGAGACTCCCCTGATCAACGCCATGGAACGCCTGATCGACTTCGTCACCGAGCCAGCCTGAGCGCCCGCAGCAGCGGCACGCCCCACGCCAGATGCGCCGCCCGCCCCGGCAGCTGCGCCGCCCGAACGCCCCTCGCACTAGCCGGGCCGGGGCAGGGGCGGGCCGGGGCGGGACGGGTCCGGCACCGGATGGGGGCAGCGCGTGACTCAGGGCTGCTGGTCGGGGGTGCGGGTGTAGACGAAGGTGGCGATGTCAAGAGCGACCGCCTGGCCCTGCTCGTCGCGGCGCACCGTGAGGATCTCGCCGTCCTGCCCGCCGGCCCGACCTCGCCAGCGGTCCGGGCCTTCGGCGACGAAGTGGAGGTCCGGCATGCCGACCGGGCCGGCGCGCAGCTCGCCGGCTGCGTCCGCGTACACCTCGATGTCGGTGCCCATCCACCACCAGCGGCCGGTCAGCTCAGCCAGCTCGGCGGGCGGCGCGGCGGCGGCTGGCCGCCATGGGGTGACCGGCGTGGGTTCGGTGTCCAGCACGAGGGTGAGTAGCTGCCGGCCGAGCGCGCCGATGTGTCCGGAGCGCAGGCCGTACGAGTTGGCGAAGCCGACCACGGCGGTGCGGGTGGGTCGGTGCACGGCCAGCGAGGCGACGTAGCCGGGCATCGAGCCGCCGTGCCCGACGTACACCCGGTTGCCTTCCCGGAAGAGCTCCAGCCCGAGACCGTGCCCGTGGGTCCAGGCTTCCAGGTCACTGATCACCACCGGGGAGCACATCTCGGTCAGCGTCGAGGCGGCCAGCACCGACGGGTCGGGGTCGGCGAGGAATGCCGCCCACCGGCCCAGGTCCTCGATCGTCGCCCAGAGTTGCCCGGCGGGGGCCATCGCCCCGGTGTCGGTGCGGGGTTCCTCGCGCAGCGTGTCGTGCCAGGGGTGTACGACGTAGCCGCGGGCGAACGGCTCGGTGGCCGCGTACGTGGTGCGGCGCATTCCCAGCGGGGTGAGGAGCCGCTCGGTGAGGAGGTCGGCCCAGGGCTTTCCGCTGAGCCGTTCGAGCAACCCGCCGAGCAGCCCGTACGCCAGATTGGAGTAGTGGTAGGTGCGGTGCGGCGGGTAGGCGATCTTGTCGACGGTGAGCCCGGCGAGCAGGGTGGGCAGGTCGACGCCCGCGGTCCGCTCCCACCAGTCGCCGTCGGGTTCGCGCTGCATGCCGCTGGCGTGCGCGAGCAGTTGGCGCAGGGTGAGCGCGCCCACGCCGGTGCCCGGGAGGTGTCGTTCCAGCGGGTCGTCCACGGCGAGCCGGCCGGAGTCGCGCATCTGCATGATCAGGGTGGCGGTCATCGTCTTGCTGATCGAGCCCAGCCGGTACTGCAGGTCGACGTCCGGGTGGGGGTGCTCGCCGGCGGCGGCCAGGTGGACCAGTGCGCCGTCGCGGACCACGCCCAGCACCAGCGACGGGGCGTGACCGTCGGCCTGTGCCTGGGCGACCCGGGTGTCGATCTGTCGGACGGTCTCGGGCAGCAGGGTCAACGGGATCTCCTTAGGTATGGCCCGATTTGTGGCGTTTTGGCGGGCCGGAAAGAGCCTCGCCGAGCCTACTGATCTTCGCGGGGAGGTCGCTCGTGCTTTTGCGTGTCACGATCGGGGGGTGGACGCCGTGGTTTGGATCGTATTGGGTGTGGTGCTGACGGTCGCCGAGATCTTCACGACGACGTTATTTCTGATCATGTTCGGGGTCGGTGCGTTCGCCGCTGCCGGTGCGGCCGCCCTGGGCGCGCCGGTGGCGGTGCAGGCGCTGGTCTTCGCTTTGGTGTCGGCACTGAGTCTGGTGGTGGCCCGGCCGGCCCTCCGGCGGCACCAGCGCTCGGCGCTGGAAAGCGGCGAACAGCCGTTCGGCGTGGAGGCGATCGAGGGCTCCACGGCGCTGGTGTTGGAGCGGGTGGACGCTGACCGTGGCCTCGTCAAGATCGACGGTGAGCTGTGGAGCGCCCGGTCGTACGACACGACGCAGACGTTCGACCCTGGTCAACGGGTTCGAGTGATAAAGGTCCGGGGCGCGACCGCCCTGGTCTGGCAGGACGATGTTTCTTCCGCCGGCGAGCTGCCGGAAGCGAGAGGGTGAACGGGATGACGACTTTTGGAGTGCTGGTGCTCGCCGTGGCGTTTATCGCCGTGGTGACACTGGCCAAGGCGGTGCGGATCGTGCCGCAGCAACGCCAGGACGTGGTGGAACGGCTCGGCAAGTACAAGCGCACCCTCAGCCCCGGTCTCAACCTGCTGGTGCCGTTCGTCGACGCAGTTCGTACCAAGGTCGACATGCGGGAGCAGGTGGTCAGCTTCCCGCCGCAGCCGGTGATCACCTCGGACAACCTGGTGGTCTCGATCGACACGGTGCTCTACTTCAAGGTGGTCGACTCGGTCCGGGCGACCTACGAGATCTCCAGCTTCCTCCAGGCCATCGAGCAGCTCACCGTCACCACGCTGCGTAACGTGATCGGTTCGCTGGACCTGGAGCGGGCGCTGACCAGCCGGGACGAGATCAACCGGCACCTCTCCGGCGTGCTGGACGAGACGACGGGCCGCTGGGGCATCAAGGTGACCCGGGTGGAGATCAAGGCGATCGAGCCGCCGGCCAGCATCCGCGACTCGATGGAGAAGCAGATGCGCGCCGAGCGGGACCGCCGCGCGGCGATCCTCACCGCCGAGGGCCACAAGCAGTCGCAGATCCTCACCGCCGAGGGTGACAAGCAGTCCGTGGTGCTGCGGGCCGACGGTGACCGGCAGGCCCGGATCCTGCAGGCCGAGGGTCAGGCGAAGGCGATCCGGACGGTGTTCGACGCGATCCACCAGGCGAACCCGAGCCAGAAGGTCCTCGCCTACCAGTACCTGCAAGCCCTGCCGCAGATCGCCCAGGGCAGCGCCAACAAGGTCTGGATCATCCCGGCCGAGCTGACCAAGGCGCTGGAGGGGATGGGTGGCGCGTTGGGTGGTTTGAGCCAGATGGTGGGGGACCTTCCCACACCGGAGGCGGCCGACTACGCGAGCCAGGTCGAGCGCGAGGCCGCTGAGGCCGCTGAGGCCGCGGCCGCCGCGGCCCGGCAGGTCCACGACGAGGTACGCGTCGCCGAGGCGCAGGCCACCGGTGGCAAGGGCCCGCAGGGGCTCCCCGCGCCGGAGCCGGTCTCCCCGGAAAACCTGGTCAACGACCCGAGCGACCAGCGCGAGCGCGGCTGATCCAGTACACCGGCCGCCCGGCCGGGTAAATGCGAGAAAGACTCATGGGGCGCTCCGACGCCTGCCACGATCGGTCCTAGGACGGGTGGTGACCAGGCAATCGGGGCGCCCCGGCGCGTCCCGCACCGCTCGTGGACGAGCGAGGTGACGCATGAAGGATCCAGCGAATCGGATATGGTCCTCGGCCCCGGTGCCCGGCGCGCACGACCCGGCCGGCCCGCTGGGCTCCCGCGCTAGCGGCGGCGGGTTCGGCGTACTGCCCTTCGTCGGCGAGCCGACCCCGGCCGGGCCGGCAACGAACGCCAGTTGGGCCTGGTCGGTACGTCGGTTCGCGCGGGCGGCGGTGTGGCTGCTGCCGGCGTACGCCATTCTCTATGGTGCGGTGGCGATGGCCAGTGACGGAGGGGTGGGCAACGACCCCTATCCGGCTGACGGCCAGGCGGTGTATCTGATTGGTTGGGTGGCCGCGGTCTGGCTCGGGCTGCTCGCGCTGCTGGCCCTCACCGGGCTGCTGGCCGCGACTCGTAGCCGTCGGGTGGCCGCCGCCGGGCTGCTGGTCAGCATCGCCGGCACCGTGCTGATGCTGCCCTTCGCCGGGCTCGCCGAGCAGACGCCGGTCTTCGGCACCACCGCGCGCTCACTGGTCCTGCTCGGGGCGACGTTCTACAGCGTGGGCTGGTTCCTGACCGGGTGGGCGGTGGCCCGCTCGGGCACCTTCAGCCTCGGCGACGGCATCATGCTGATCATCGCCGCGCCGCTTCTCGGTCTCGGGGGTGCCCTGATCGGCTCGCTGCAGACGTTCGGGGCGATCTTCGTACTGATCGCCGGCATCGGCATCGGCTACCGATCCGGCCGCCTGATGCCCCGCGAAACCGCCCGCGACGCAGCCAGCGCCAGCCTCTCCACCCCAACCCCTTAACCCACCCCACCCCACCACCCGGCCCCGCGCCGGCCGCCCCGCCAGCGTTCGGCCCGTGCTCGGCCCGCGCTCGGCCCGTTGATCATGAAGTTATTGCCCTCGGCCTCGGCGTGTCGCGGCAATAACTTCATGCTCAACGCCGCAGAGGGGTGGGGGTGGGAGTGGGGGGTGGGGGGGCGTGAAGTTGCTGACAACTGGCCTGCGGGGGTGGTTGGTTGGCGGCTTTTGTGGCAATCCTGGGAAGCATGGCCGCTCCTCGCTCGCCGCTGTCGCGGCTGTTCATCGTGCTGCTCGCCGGCCTGTTGGCCGGGCTTGTCCTGGCAGTCGCCGCACTGCCGGGCAACCTGCTGCTCGGGTTCACCGCCCGCTCCGCGCTCAAGTCGTATGCCGCGTTGCCCGCGGCGCTGCGCACCCCGCTCACTCCGCAGCGCTCGTACCTCTACGCCAACGACGGCAAGACCCTGATCACGACGTTCTACGAGGTGAACCGCACAGACGTTCCGTTGGCGGACATCGCACCGACGATGCGGCAGGCGATCGTGGCAGCCGAGGACCGGCGCTTCTACGACCACGGGGGCGCGGACCTGCGCGGTCTGGTCCGGGCGGTGGTGGCGAATGTCAAGGGCGGCGGCAATGAGCAGGGCGGCTCGACGCTGACCATGCAGTACGTCCGTAACGTCCTCAAGACCGACCCCACCCGCACCGCCGAGGAGCGCACCGCCGCCACCGACCCCACCGTCGGGCGCAAGATCCAGGAAATCCGGTACGCGAGTGCGCTGGACAAGAGCCTCGGTAAGGACGAGATCCTCGAACGGTATTTGAACATCGCCTACTTCGGCTCCGGCGCGTACGGGATCGCGGCGGCCAGCCAGCGGTATTTCGGCAAGCCTCCGGCGCAGCTGACCCTCGCCGAGTCGGCCCTGCTCGCCGGCCTGGTGCAGTCCCCGGACGCGTACAGCCCGATCGACGGAGACAAGGACGGCGCACTGGGCCGCCGCTCGTACGTGCTGGACTCGATGGTCGCCACCGGCGCGATCACCGCCGCGCAGGCGGTCCAGGCCAAGGCGGAGCCGCTGACCCTGCGCCCCACCGCCCAGCCCAACGGCTGCACCGCCGTCTCCCAGGGCCACGACGACTGGGGCTACTTCTGTGACTACCTGCGCCGCTGGTGGCTGACCCAGCCGGCGTTCGGGGCCACGGTCGCGGAGCGCGAGCAGGCCCTGCGCTCGGGTGGCTACACCGTGGTCACCTCGCTGGACCCGAAGATCCAGGCCACCGCGCAGCAGCAGGCCACCAAGGTCTACGGGTACGACAACAAGCGCGCTTTGCCGATCGCGGCGGTCCAGCCGGGCACCGGGCAGGTGCTGGCGATGGCGGTCAACCGGCACTACAGCCTGGCGGACAACCCGGCCGGGCAGGCCAACTACCCGAACACCGTCAACCCGCTGATCTCCGGCGGGGCCAGCGTCGACGGGTACCAGGCGGGTTCGACCTTCAAGCTGTTCACCATGCTCGCCGCACTGGAGGCGGGCCGTACCCTCTCCACCGGCTTCGACGCGCCCGCCAAGCTACCCACCCGGTACGCCGCCGAGGGCCCGGGCAGTTGTGCCGGCCACTGGTGCCCGGTGAACGCCAACCCGGACTGGATGGACGGGTACCGGATGATGTGGGACGGCTTCGGCCGCTCGGTGAACACCTACTTCGTCTGGCTGGCCGAGCAGGTCGGCCAGGACAAGGTGGTGGAGATGGCGCAGCGGCTCGGCATCACCTTCCGCGCCGACTCGGACGCCGCCTTCGCCAGGGACGACGCCGCGAACTGGGGTTCGTTCACCCTCGGCGTGGCCGCCACCACCCCGCTGGACCTGGCCAACGCGTACGCCACGGTGGCCGCCGACGGCACCTACTGCACGCCGGTGCCGGTGGTCTCGGTGACCGCCGCGAACGGCGAGAAGGTGCCGGTCGGGCAGCCGTCCTGCAAGCGGGTCCTCGACGCCGACGTCGCCCGCGCCGCGACCGATGCCGCGCGCTGCCCGGTGGGCCAGCAGTCGGCGTACGGGCAGTGCAACGGCGGCACCGCCACCCGTGTGAACAGCATGCTCGACGGCCGTCCGGTGGCCGGTAAGACGGGTAGCTCGGAGCAGAACTCCACCGAGACGTTCGTCGGCTTCACCCCGCAGGTCGCGGTGGCCGGCATCGCCGCCAACCCGGACGACCCGACCGACTCGGTGGGTTCTGCGGTGCAGGCGAAGGTGATCGACGCGGTCGCCCGGGTCATCGCCACGGCCGTGAAGGGGCAGCCGGAGAAGGCGTTCGTCGCACCCACCCGTGAACTGGCCGGCGACCCCCGCCGCCCGGTCGAGCGCCCCGCCGAACAGCGCACCGAGGACCCGCGTTCCCTCCCGCAACGCTGGCTGGACCGCCGCGGCTGACCCCTCCCACCCCCGCGATCTTGCACTTTCGGTCGGCAACTCGCCCGATTTGCCCCCTTCGCCGGGGCAGGAAGCGCAAGATCGCGGGGGTGAGTAGTCCGCGGCGGACTATTCCGGCCCAGCCGGTATCGCCGCGTAGGAGAGGGCGAGCAGATCGATCTCCTGGTAGTAGCCGCAGCCCTCGGCGGTGACCGCGGTGTGCCCGACCAGGGCGACCACCGGCTGGTGGTCGAGCTTGGCGTCGTACAGGCCGTTGAGCAGGTGGATGGCGCCGGTCCCGCTGGTCACCAGGGCGCAGCCCAGCGGCCCGCCGCCGTACTTGACGTGCGCGGAGGCCGCGAAACCGGCGGTCTCCTCGTGCCGTACCTGGATGAACAGGGCCCGCTCGTTGGTGCGTTGCAGCGCTGAGGTGAGGCCGTTGATGCCGTCGCCGGGATAGCCGAAGTAGTGGTGCACGCCCCAGCTGAACAGTCGCGACACGATGTGGTCTGCGGACAAAACGCCTGTGCCGGGAGATCGCCGGACCGGCCCCGGAAGGACCGGACCGTCGTCCGGCAGAATCGTCGGGTGCCCGTCCACGAGATCACCGACCCCGACGACGACCGGATCGCCGACTACCGAGCGCTCACCGACGTCGAGCTGCGCACCCGCTGGGAGCCGCCACACGGCCTGTTCATCGCCGAGGGGGAGCTGGTGCTGCGCCGGGCGCTGCGCGCGGGCTACCCGGCCCGGTCGTACCTGGTCGACGCCAAGCGGATCGACCAACTCGCCGACCTGGACACCGGCGACGCGCCGGTCTATGCGGCCACGCAGGACGTGCTGCAACGGGCCACCGGTTTCCACGTACACCGGGGGGTGCTGGCGTCGTTCCACCGCCGACCCCTGCCGACGGCGGCCGAGGTGCTCGCCGCCGCGCGGCGGGTGGTGATCCTGGAGGACGTCAACAACCACACCAATCTGGGTGCGGTGTTCCGGGGTGCGGCCGCACTCGGAGTGGACGCCGTCCTGCTGTCGCCCTCCTGCGCCGATCCCCTCTATCGCCGGAGCGTGCGGGTCAGCATGGGCGAGGTCTTCGCCGTGCCGTACGCCAAAATCGAGCCGTGGCCGGACGGGCTGGCCGAGATCCAGGCGGCGGGTTTCACCGTGCTCGCCATGACGCCGGCTCCGGACGCCGTACCGATCCAGCGACTGACCGAAGAGCAGCGCGAGCGTGCCGCGCTGCTTCTCGGCGCCGAAGGGGCGGGGCTCACCTCGGCCGCTCAGGAGGCGAGTGACGTACGGGTGGTGATTCCGATGCGCCGAGGCGTCGATTCACTCAATGTCGCCGCGGCGGCGGCGGTCGCCTTCTGGGAACTGGGCCGGGAGGACCCGGTCTGACGCGGACGCCGCTCCATCTCGCCGTCGGCTTGGCTTGCATGGCCATGCGTTCTATTGCATAATCTTCCCTGTGTCTAAGGTTCTCACCTCCCTGCCCATCGGCGAACGTGTCGGCATCGCCTTCTCCGGCGGCCTCGACACCTCTGTCGCCGTCGCGTGGATGCGCGACAAGGGCGCGGTGCCCTGCGCCTACACCGCCGACATCGGCCAGTACGACGAGCCCGACATCGCCTCGGTGCCCGGTCGCGCGCTCAGCTACGGCGCGGAGGTCGCCCGCCTCGTCGACTGCCGCGCCGCCCTGGTCGAGGAGGGCCTGGCGGCGTTGACCTGCGGTGCCTTCCACATCCGCTCGGGCGGGCGGGCATACTTCAACACCACCCCGCTGGGCCGGGCGGTGACCGGGACCCTGCTGGTGCGGGCGATGATCTCCGACGACGTCCAGATCTGGGGCGACGGCTCGACCTTCAAGGGCAACGACATCGAGCGGTTCTACCGGTACGGGCTGCTGGCCAACCCGCTGCTGCGCATCTACAAGCCGTGGCTCGACACCGCCTTCGTCACCGAACTGGGTGGGCGTAAGGAAATGTCGGAGTGGTTGCTTGAACGTGGCCTGCCGTACCGGGACAGCACCGAGAAGGCATACTCCACCGACGCCAACATCTGGGGTGCCACGCACGAGGCGAAGACTCTGGAGCACCTCGACACCGGCATCGAGACGGTCAACCCGATCATGGGAGTCCGGTTCTGGGACCAGTCGGTGGAGATCCCGACCGAGGACGTCACGATCGGCTTCGACCAGGGGCGCCCGGTGACGATCAACGGCAAGGAGTTCGGCAGCGCCGTCGACCTGGTGCTGGAGGCCAACGCCATCGGCGGCCGGCACGGCCTGGGCATGTCGGACCAGATCGAAAACCGGATCATCGAGGCCAAGAGCCGGGGCATCTACGAGGCGCCCGGCATGGCGCTGCTGCACGCCGCGTACGAGCGGCTGGTCAACGCCATCCACAACGAGGACACCCTGGCGAACTACCACAGCGAGGGCCGCCGCCTCGGTCGGCTGATGTACGAGGGCCGCTGGCTGGACCCGCAGGCGCTGATGCTGCGCGAGTCGTTGCAGCGCTGGGTGGGCACGGCGGTCACCGGTGAGGTGACGTTGCGGCTGCGCCGGGGCGAGGACTACTCGATCCTGGACACCACCGGCCCGGCGTTCAGCTATCACCCCGACAAACTGTCGATGGAGCGTACCGAGGACTCGGCGTTCGGCCCGTCGGACCGGATCGGCCAGCTCACCATGCGCAACCTGGACATCGCCGACTCGCGGGCGAAGCTGGAGCAGTACGCCTCCATCGGCATGGTCGGCGGCGGCAATCCCCAGCGGATGATCGGCGCCGCGCAGGCAGCCTCGACCGGGCTGATCGGCGCGATGCCACAGGGCGGCGCGGAAGCCATCGCCTCCCGGGGCGTCGCCTCCGCCGCCGACGAGGCACTCGACCGTGCCGCGATGGAGTTCGGCGTCGACTGAGCGACAACCCGGCGACCTCTGGTCATGGTCGTACCGCAAATGTCGAGATCCGGCGTCACGGACGGTAGCGTATCGGCCGTGTTTCCTACCGTCCGTGAAGTCCTCGCCCTCGACCCGGTCCGCCACGGCGCGCCGCGCGTGGTCGCCGGGGACGCCGGGCTGGACCGGCCGGTCCGTTGGGTGCACGTCGCCGAGGTGCCGGACATCGCCACCCTGCTCGGCGGCGGCGAACTGGTCCTCACCACCGGCATCGGCCTGCCCGGGGACGACGCTGGGCTGCGCGCGTTCATCGGGGACCTGGCCGACGTCGGCGTCTCCGGGCTCGTCGTCGAGCTGGGCCGCCGCTACGTCAGCGGGGTGCCCCGGGTGATGGTCGCCACCGCCGAGCGGCGCGGGCTGCCCCTGGTGGAGCTGCGCCGGGCCACCCCGTTCGTGCGGATCACCGAGGCGGTGCACGCGCTGATCGTCGACGCGCAGCTCACCGAGTTGCGCGCCACCGAGGAGATCCACCAGCGCTTCAACGACCTGTCCGTCGAGGGCGCCGACGCCGCCGAGGTGATCCGGCAGGCCGCCGAGCTGTCCGGTTGCCCGGTGGTGCTGGAGAACCTGTCCCGGCAGGTGCTGGGGTACGACCCGGCGGGGGAGAGCGCCGAACTGTTGCTCGACGGCTGGGAGCAGCACTCCCGGCGGATCCGACCGGCCGGGCGGACCGCGTACGACCTGGACAGCGGTTGGCTGGTGACGGTCGTCGGCGCCCGGGGGCAGGACTGGGGGCGGCTGCTGATGCGCTGGCCAGCCAGCGGGGCGGTGGCCAACCGCCGGGCCGGTGAGTCGACCCCGCCGAACGCCGGACCACCCACCCGGCTCACCATCCTGATCGAGCGGGCCGCGTCCACCCTCGCGCTGGGCCGGTTGATCCGCCGCGACGCCGAAGGGCTGGAGCGACAGATCCACCGCACCCTGCTCACCGCGCTCCTGGACCACTCCCGGCCGGTGGACGAAGTCGCGCTGCGGGCCAAGGCGCTCGGCGTGGTGCTCGACCGCCGGCACCTGGTCGGCGTGATGGTCCGACACCGGGCTGAGGACCTGGTCGGGGAGAGCGGCCCGGAGGCGGGTCAGGCCCGGCTGCGGGACCTGTCCGAGGCGGTCGGGCAGGCGCTGCGGGAGGCGAAGCTGACCGCGCTGACCAGCGCGGTCGACGACAACTCGGTGGGCGCGCTGCTGGCCCTGACCGACCCGGCCGCCGAGGACCGCGCGCTGTCCGCGTTCGCCAGCGCACTACGTCGGGTACGCCTCGACGCCGGCACCGGTCGAGCAACGTCCGGCGCCGAGGCGTCGCGGGCTGCTTCGGGCACGGACGTAAGCCGTGCGGCGTTCGGTGCGGAGGCGTCCCGTGCGGCGTTCGGTGCGGAGGCCGGTCGGGTGACGGGCGGTGCTGATCCCTCCCGGGGTGTCGGCAGTGCTCCGGGAGGGGTCATCGTGGCCGCCGGCTCCGGCGTGGGCAGCCTGCGGGAGGCGCGACGGTCGCTCGTCGAGGCGCGGCAGATCGCCGAGGCGGCCCGACGGGACCGACGGGACCTGCCGATCTTCCGGCTGCCGCACGTCGGCCTTGCCGGGCTGCTGCACCTGCTGCGCGACGAACCCCGGTTGCAGACCTTCGTGGAACGCGAGCTCGGCGCCCTGCTGGACTACGACGCCCGACACCCCCGGGAGCAATTGCTCGACACCCTGCGTGTGTACCTGGAGCAGGGGCGCAACAAGACCGCCGGCGCTGCCGCCGCCCACCTGTCCCGGCCCGCGTTCTACGAGCGCCTGGCCCGCATCGCCCGCATCCTCGACGTCGACCTTGAATCGGTAGAGGCCTCCCTCTCCCTACACGTGGCCCTCCTGGCCCTAGAAGCAGTCCGAACCCGTTGCTGATTCCGTAGTCGGATGTCAGCAATCCCAGCCTTTCGGCTGGAAAGGTCCGTAACGGTGTCACCGGAGCGCGGGTTGCGTTTCGGTGTCCTGATGACGGTCTCGCGTTTCCTGCTGCCGTTGGTGTGGCAGGGTTTCGCCACCTGCCCGCCCACCCGCGGCCTTGCGGCTGCGGGTGGTGGTGCGGGTCTTCTGGTCGGCTCCACGCGGTTTCGGCGCTTGCACGCCCGGGTCTCCGGCCACTCCGGTACCCGTTGTCTCTGCCGCGGCGAGGGCGGCGAGGTTGCGGGCTGCGTTGGCGTCCCGGTCGATAACCAGGTCGCAGGCATCGCAGGTGAACACTCGGACGTGCAGCGGCAGCTTGGCTTTCACGGCGCCGCAAGCCGAGCAGGTCTTGCTGGAGGGATACCAGCGGTCGGCTACTAACCGCCGACCGCCGTTCCATGCGGTTTTGTACTCCACCTGCCGGCGGATCTCCGCGAAGCCAGCGTCGGCGATCTTGCGGGCGAGGCGTCGGTTGCGGAGCATGCCGGCCACGTTGAGGTCTTCGACCACGACGGTGCCGTACTCGGCGGTGATGTCGGTGGTGAGCTTGTGTAGGGCGTCGGCGCGTAGATTCGCCACCCGATGGTGCACGCGGTTGCGTTCGGTGTTCGCGGCGAGCCACCGCCTGGACGGCCGCTGCCCGGTGCGCCGGTCCGGCCCCTGACGGCGGGAGACCCGCCGGGACAGCCGTTTGAGTTGCTTGAGCGCGCCGTCGTAGTGCGCCGGGTTCGGCACGAACCGCACCTCGCCCTGGCTCTCGGCGATCACCGCAAGGCACGTCACGCCCAGGTCCACACCCGCGACCACATCCGGGCGCGCCGCAGCGCGGCCGGTGGCACGCTGGATCTCGACCTGGAAGGAGACGAACCACCGGCCCCGCTCGAACCTGACCGTGGCGGACAAGATGCGGGCGGTGCCGTTGCCGATGCGGCGGTGCAGCTTGCGGGTGGACTCGTGGGTGCGGATCGTCCCCAGCCGCGGCAACGTGACATGCCGCCGGTCCGGCTCCACACGGATGGCGCCGGTAGTGAACCGGCAAGCCAGCCGGGCGGTGTGCTTGGACTTGGGCCGGGGCATGCCCACCCGCTTGCCCTCACGCTGCCCGCGCTTGGACGTGACGTAGTTGTCGAACGCCGCCGCCGCGTTCGCCAGGCCCGTGCTGTACGCCTCCTTGGAGTTCTCCTGCCACCAGCCGGCGAAACGCGGGTCGGTCTTCTTGACCTCGTTGAACACCTTCCGCAACGCCAGCAACGACCACGGCCGCCACGGCGTCAACTCCTCCTCGGCGATGCCGTACGACCCTTCCGCCTTCCGCTGCCACCACGACGCCATCACCCACCAGACAGCCCAGTTGTACGCGGCGCGAGCCGCACCACAGTGCGACCGCAGCCGCTGCTCCTGCGTGACGTTCGGATCCAACGCGAAACGGAACGCCTGGACCACGAAACCGGGCCGCGGCTCGAACTTCTTCACACCAACGATTCCTCGCCGGTCGCGGCGACCAGAGCGCGAGCGGCACGGTTCTTCGCCGCCCGCTGCCCATACAGCCGGGCACACATCAACGTCAACACGTCGGCCATATCCTTGACCAGGTCGTTCGTGGATTCCTCCGCGTCCAGAACCACCAGGCGACGCCCGGTCGCAGCGAGCGCGGCTTGCAGGTACTCCACACCGAACCGGGCCAGCCGGTCCTTGTGCTCGACCACGATCACCGCCGCAGTCGGGTCGGCGAGGAGGCGATGCAGCTCGCGGCGCTTGCCGTTCAGGCCAGAGCCGATCTCAGTCACGATCTCCGCCACGGCGAGGCCCTGCGCGTTTGCCCCCTCCACAACCCGCACGGTCTGGCGGTCCAGGTCACCCTTCTGATCACTGGAGGACACGCGGCAGTAAGCGACCACGCGACCGGCTGCGCACCGCGCCTCTTCCACGATCCACGTACCCGACGGCGCCTGACGGACAGGGACGGGCATCTTGCCGTCCTTCACCCACCGCCAGGCGGTCTGATAGGTCACGCCCTGCTCGCGTGCCCAGTCTGAGAGCTTCACACCTCTACAATACATGTAAATGTTCGATTATGATTGCCCATAAAATCCGGAGCTGTTGCTAACCCCTAACCCACCCCCACCCCCACCCCGGCCCACCCCCACCAACCCGGTTGATCATGAAGTTATTGTCCCGACACGCCGGCCGGGGTGGCAATAACTTCATGATCAACGGGGCCGGGGTGGGGGTGGGCCGGGGTGGGGCGGGCCGGGGTAGGCCGGGCCGGGGTGGGGTGGGGCGGGTGGGGGTTAGTCCTTGCTGCTTCGCTTCGCGAAGCGGCCCTAATCGGGAGGAAGTAGGTCTACTTCCGAGTTAGGTGAGGGTGGTTAGGGCTTTGGCGTAGGTCGGGGGGATGTGGTTGGGGCCGCCGGGGGTGAAGACGTCCGACTGGGCCACCGCGGACCAGGCGGTGGGCGGGACGGCGTCCACCAGGGCTTGGATCACCGGGGCGTCGCGCCACTGGTCCTGCTCGGCGAGCAGGCCGAGGGCCACCACCGACTCCTCGACCTCGCCCACGCACTCGAACGGCTTGTGCCCGTCCACGCCCAGCAGCTCCCGGTAGCCGGGGATCTGCTCGGGGTCGGCGAGCAGGTCGCCGCCGAAGATGTGGGTGACCCTCTCACGCGGCATGAACGGCGCCATGGCCAGGAAGACGAACCGGCACTTCGGGCAGTTACGGCACCAGCGCTCGCTCGCGTCGCGCAGCTTGAACGCGGCGTTGCAACTGGTCACCACGTCGTCGTAGCGGGTGAACTCGGCGAACAGCCGGGCGATGTGCAGCTCGGACAGCGAGCGCAGCAGGGAGAAGTACGGTTCGGTCAGGCCGGCGTGCTCGGCCAACGCCGCCCGCAGCAGCCCTTCCGCCTCGACACCCTTGGACCACTGGTGGTTGATCTCGTGGCCGTCCCAGACCAGGTTCGGGTCGGACGCCGAGCGCTCGTTGGACATCACCACCGGACCCAGCCCGTGCAGCACCGCGGTGGCCACCGCGATCAGCGAGTTGATGGCGGTGACCGGGATGTGTCCGTTCAGCGCGCCGGCCGCGTTCAGGTCGAACAGCACCGGATCGATGCGCCGACGGGCAGCCAGCGGGGTCAGCCCGGACGCCTCGTTGACCGAGACGATCACGTGGTTCGGGTTGACCGAGAACGGCACCGGGTCAAGCTCGGCGCGGCGCAGTGCCTCCAGGCTGACGATGGAGTCCTTGCCGCCACCCACTGCGGAGAGGGGACGACGGTCGGAGTCGTCGTACACCCGTGGCGACTCCGGCGAGCCCGCCGGCACCTCCGGGCGCAGTTGGAGCACGTGCGGCAGCTGGT
The DNA here is from genome assembly GCF_045209745.1 of Micromonospora sp. NBC_01638. NCBI lineage: Bacteria > Bacillati > Actinomycetota > Actinomycetes > Micromonosporales > Micromonosporaceae > Micromonospora > Micromonospora sp. NBC_01638. Next base: position 203,405 of record NZ_CP109273.1, on the reverse strand, counting down.
TGCGGTACGCGTACTCCGCGAGGCCCTTGGTGTAGACGGCCGTGACGTAGTCGACGGTGGCCGCGCCCAGCGGCGCCGGCAGCACGAGCCGGGGCGGTGCGGCAGCCTTGTAGTAACTGACGCCGGCGACGAGGTGCAGCAGCTCCAGCACCCGGTTGAGGGTCGCCACCGTCTCGTCCGAGGGCGGCTCCGCCGGCAGCGGGAGAGTGATCACCTCGGTGAACCGCTGCTCGCCGGCCGGGCCGGTCAGCGCGTAGTCGAACAACACCTCGCCGGTGGCGAAGTCGATCGAGTAGGACGGGAAGGTGAAGGCGTCCATCCGCCGGAGCTGCTCGTTGGGCACACGCCATACTAGGCCCTGGTTCGTCCGGCCGTGTCCGGACCGGGACCGCCCTGCCGCCGCCGCGACCCACGAGGAGAGCCCAGTGCGCCTGTCTGACCTGCGCGGACGTTCCGTCGCCGTCTGGGGCACCGGCCGGGAGGGCCGGGCTGCTGTGACCGCGATCGCCGCGCACGGCCCGGCCGAGCTGGTCGCCGTCGACGACAGCGCGAACTTCCTCTCGCTGCCCTGGGACGGCCCGCTGGCCGAGGCGGCGCCGCTGGTCACCGGTGAGGCGGGCTTCGATCGGTTGGCCGCCGCCGACCTGGTGGTCCGCTCCCCGGGCGTGCCGCAGACCCACCCGTGGCTGGTCGAGCTGCGCCGACGCGGGGTCATGGTGACCCAGGGCACCGCGCTGTGGATGGCCGACCACGCCGCGCGCACCGTCGGGGTCACCGGCAGTAAGGGAAAGAGCACCACCTCCAGCCTGATCAGTCACCTGCTCACCGCGATGGGTCGGCCGAACGTCTTCGGCGGCAACATCGGGGTGCCGACGCTGGACCTGCCGGACGCGGAGCTGTACGTGCTGGAGCTGTCCAGCTACCAGTGCAGCGACCTCACCGACTCGCCCCGGGTGGCGGTGGTCACCGCGCTCTTCCCCGAGCACCTGGACGCCCACGGCGGGGAGCGGGAGTACTACCGGGACAAACTCAACCTGCTCGCCCACGACCCGCAGACGATCGTGGTGAACGGCGGAGACCCCCGGCTCGCCGCCGAGCTGGGGGAGCTGCCGGCGGTGCGGACCGGCCGCCCCGACACCACCCACGTCGCCGAGGGCGCGGACGGCACGCCCTGGTTCCACCTCGGTGACCGGCCGCTCTTCCCGCGGGCCGTGTTGCCGCTGGTGGGCCGGCACAACGAGGGCAACCTGTGCGTGGCGCTCGCCGTGCTCGACGCGCTCGGCATCGACGTGGTGGCCGGCAAGGACCACCTTGCCATCGTGGTCGCCGAGTTCAAGGGGCTGGCCCACCGGCTCACCGAGATCACCGACCCGTCCGGGTTGACCTTCGTCGACGACACCCTGGCCACCAGCCCGTACGCGGCCATGCACGCCATCGACGCGTACGACGGGCGGCCGTTGACCGTGATCGTCGGGGGCAACGACCGGGGTCTGGACTACACGCCGCTGGCCGAGCACCTGGCGGAGCGGGAGATCACGGTTATCGGCATCCCGGACAGCGGCCCCCGGATCGTCGAGGCGCTCGCTGGGCTGCCGGCGGTGCGCACCGAGCTCGCCGAGGACCTGGTCGCCGCGGTGGGGTTGGCTCGCAAGCTCACTCCGGCGGGCGGGGTGGTGCTGCTCTCGCCGGCCGCCCCGAGCTACGGGCGGTTCCGCAACTTCGAGCACCGCTCCGAGGTGTTCGCGCAGGCGGTCGTCGACACCGCCCGCTGAATCAGCCCCGGTCGACCGGGGCCGGGGCCGGGGCCGGGTCCGCCGTGCGCCGGCCTTCGACGGTGCGCCGGTCAGCCGGCGGCCAGCGCCGCGTGCAGGGCGCGCATCGACCGGATGGCCGAGCGGATCTCCTGCAGGTAGCGGCCGGGGCTGAGCGTCGGCTCCGGCAGTCGGTCCAGGTCGACCAGACCGGGGTCCACCCCGACGGTGTCGATCCCGCAGCCGTACGGCACGGCCAGGGTGCGCAGTGCGTCGCAGTGCTGGAACGGCACGTAGATCGGCGCGGTCACCAGCAGCACCGCGTCGTCGGGGGCGAGCCGGACGTGCCCGGCCCAGAACCGCTGGGTGTCCGCGGTGTGGGCCCGCCGCCGCTGCGGCTCGCTCGACGGTGCCGCCAACACCCGCACCGGCGGTAGACCGGCCGGCAGATAGGTGCGCGACGACCAGCAATGGTGCGGGTGACCCGCGTCGAGCCCGTCCTCCTGGGCCGGTGCGCTCACCGCGAACGCCAGCCGGACCGCCGCGTCCAGGGCGGCCACCTCGGTCGCGCAGCCGGGCACCCCCGCCTCGGCCAACGTCCGGTGTTCCAGGTCGGAGAGCGGGCGGAAGCTGCCCAGCACGGCCACCTCGCCGGTCACCCGCAGCCCACCGTGCAGCAGGTGCGCGGCGTACGCGACGCGGCGCAGGCAGGCGTGCGCCAAACCGCCCAGCACCACCAGGTGGGCGTACGCGGGCCGGGCTGGTGGCACGGGTCGGACGAGCCCGAGCGCGGCGGCTGTGGCGCGTACCAGCTCGATGGTGCCCGAATCGAGATCCGGCTCCCGGGCGTCGGGCCTCTCCCGGCCACCCCGGAAGTCCCAGTGCGCGGCGGAGAAGTCGTCGAGGAACCGGAGCGTGTCGGCGAGGTCGCCGGCCGGCCACCTGCCGCCGAAGCGGTCGACGAGCCGGCGCACCGGGTCGGCACCGATCCACCCGGCGATCCCGTCGATCATCGCCGACGCATCCGGGGTCCCGGCGGGCAGCGGCACGCCCGGTCCGACGAGCGCCGGCCCGGCGCGTACCGGCCTTGACCGTGGCGGGTCGGGGAGTTCGGGCACCGCCGGATCGTACCGATCGGAGCGCACGGCCCGAGCCGGTGTGACCCGGTCTATTCCGGGTCAGCCTGGCCAAAACCGTCCCGGTCCTGCTCGGCGCGCTCGGTTCCGCCGGCTTACGCACTGTCAGGAGCAAGCGCGCCCCGCGCTACACAGTGGCAGTTGTCCCTGTCGGCCGACGGTGGGAGCGTGCGGTATCCACGAACGCCGCTGAAGGGTTGCCCCGATGACCGACGACCTGCTGGCCCGGCACCGGGCCGTGCTTCCGTCCTGGATGCCGTTGTACTACGCCGAGCCGATTGAGCTGGTGTCGGGCTCGGGCCGCCGAGTCACCGACGCGCAGGGGCGCAGCTACCTCGACTTCTTCGGCGGCGTGCTGACCAACATGATCGGGTACGACATCCCGGAGATCCGGGAGGCCGTCGAGCGGCAGCTCGCCACCGGCATCGTGCACACCTCGACGCTCTACCTGATCCGCCAGCAGGTGGAGTTGGCCGAGAAGATCGCGCAGCGCTCCGGCATCCCGGACGCCCGGGTGTTCTTCACCAACTCCGGCACCGAGGCGAACGAGGCGGCGCTGCTGGTCGCCACGAACTACCGCCGCTCGCACCAGATCCTGGCCGTGCGTAACAGCTATCACGGCCGGTCGTACGCGGCGATGGGCGTCACCGGTAACCGCAACTGGTCGGCCAGCGGGCTCAACCCGCTCCAGGTGGCCTGGCTGCACTCGGGCGACCGGGTGCGTGGTCTGCTGGCGCGGCTGAGCGCCGAGGAGCAGGTCGACGCGGCGGTGGAGGACCTGCGCGAGGTGCTGGCCACCCAGACCGCCGGTGACGTGGCCGCGCTGATCGCCGAGCCGATCCAGGGTGTCGGTGGCTTCGTGCACCCGCCGGACGGGCTCTTCGCAGGCTGGAAGAAGGTCCTCGACGAGCACGGCATCCTGTTCATCGCCGACGAGGTGCAGACCGGTTGGGGGCGCACCGGGGAGCACTTCTGGGGTTACCAGGCGCACGGCGTCACCCCGGACCTGCTCACCTTCGCCAAGGGCGTCGGCAACGGGTTCGCGCTGGCCGGGGTGGTCGGCCGGGCCGAGGTGCTGGAGTCGGTGCGGACGATCAGCTTCTCCACCTTTGGCGGCAACCCCATCTCCACGGCGGCCGGCAACGCGGTGCTCGACTACCTGATCGAGCACGACCTCCAGGCGAACGCGGCCCGCGTCGGCGCGATCCTCGCCGACGGCCTGCGGTCCGCGGTGGGCGGGCTCGACTGCGTCGCTGAGGTACGCGGGAAGGGGCTGATGCTCGGCGTCGAGTTCGTCCGGCCCGGCACCAGTGAGCCGGACCCGGGCCTGACCAACCGGGTCTTCGAAGCCGCTCGGGAAGGCGGCCTGCTCGCCGGCAAGGGCGGGTTGTACGGCAACGTGCTGCGGATGGGTCCACCGTTGACACTGACCGAGGACGAGGCCCGCGAGGGCCTGGCGATCCTCGTCGACGCGATCCGTTCGGCGACGGGGGTGGCGGCATGAGCATCGGCCACTTCATCGACGGTAAGCGCGTCGGGGGCACGTCCGAACGTCGCGGTGACGTGTTCGATCCGGCGACGGGTCGGCGTACCGCCGAGGTGGAGCTGGCCTCGACCACGGACGTCGACGTCGCGGTGCAGGCCGCCGCCCGCGCGGCGCGGTCCTGGCGGGACGCTTCGCTCGCGAAGCGGTCCGCGGTGCTGTTCGCCTTTCGGGAGTTGGTGCACACCCGCCGGGACCGGCTCGCCGAGGTGATCACCGCCGAGCACGGCAAGGTCCTCGCCGACGCCGCCGGTGAGGTGCAGCGCGGCCTGGAGGTCATCGAGTACGCGTGCGGCCTGCCGTCGGCGCTGCGCGGCGCCTTCAGCGAGAACGTGTCCACCGAGGTCGATTCATACACCATCCGGCAGCCGCTCGGGGTGGTCGCGGTGATCTCCCCGTTCAACTTCCCGGTGATGGTGCCGCTGTGGTTCGTGCCGGTGGCGGTGGCCTGCGGCAACGCGGTGGTGCTCAAGCCGAGCGAGAAGGACCCGAGCGCGGCGCTGCTGCTGGCCGAATGGTTCGCCGAGGCGGGCCTGCCCGACGGGGTGCTCAACGTGGTCAACGGCGACAAGGAGGCGGTCGACGCGCTGCTGGAGCACCCGGAGGTGCGGGCCGTGTCGTTCGTCGGCTCCACCCCGATCGCCCGGTACGTCTACCAGCGTGGAACCGGCGCCGGCAAACGGGTGCAGGCGCTCGGCGGCGCGAAGAACCACATGGTGGTGCTCCCGGACGCCGACCTGGACCTGGCCGCCGACGCGGCGGTCAACGCCGGCTTCGGCTCGGCGGGGGAGCGGTGCATGGCGATCTCGGTGCTCGTGGCGGTGGAGCCGGTCGCGGACGCGTTGGTCGAGCGGATCGCCGAGCGGATGGCCGGGCTGCGTACCGGCGACGGCCGGCGGGGCTGCGACATGGGTCCGTTGGTCACCGCCGCGCACGCGGCGAAGGTGCGGTCCTACGTGGCCGCCGGGGTGGCCGCCGGCGCGGTGCCGGTCGTGGACGGCCGGGACGTGACGCCGGACGGCGACGCGGAGGGCTTCTGGCTCGGTCCGACGTTGTTCGATCGGGTGACCCCGCACATGTCGATCTACACCGACGAGATCTTCGGGCCGGTGCTCAGCGTCGTCCGGGTCGGCTCGTACGACGAGGCGGTGGACCTGGTCAACGCCAGCCCGTACGGCAACGGCACGGCGATCTTCACCAACGACGGCGGCGCGGCCCGGCGCTACCAGCACGAGGTTGAGGTCGGCATGGTCGGGATCAACGTGCCGATCCCGGTGCCGATGGCGTACCACTCGTTCGGCGGTTGGAAATCGTCGCTCTTCGGCGACCTGCACGCGCACGGCGAGGACGGGGTGCGTTTCTTCACCCGGGGCAAGGTGGTCACCAGTCGGTGGCTGGACCCGCGCCACGGTGGGGTCAACCTCGGGTTCCCCACCCAGACCTGAGCAGCCGCAGCACGCCCGCCCCGGCCAGGTAGGCCAACAGCGCCGGGACGGGCGTGCCGAGCGGCTCCGGCGCCCGCTCCGGGGTCACGCTGTTGATCAGCAGCGCGACCACCACGGCGATGTACCCGGCCGCGGTCAGCGCCGCGCCCGCCGTGGTGCCCCGGCCCGTCCGGTGCCCGGTGCGGTGCCGGGCGCTGCGCGCCTCGACCGGCCCGAAGATCGCGACGAGCACCGCCAGGACGGCCGCGAGCAGCAGCAGCCAGGGGACTCGCCACGCCCACCAGGCGCCCGAACCGACCGCCGGGGTGGGCAGCGTCCCGGTCGCGTCGAGCAGCCCGATGAGCAGGATCGCGGCGGTCAGGTGCCAGAGGAAGATGGTCAGCACCACCAGGTTGACCCCGATCACCAGCTGCCACGGGCCGGTGCGGCGCAGCAGGCGTTCCGCCGGGCCGCGCAGCAGCAGGATCAGGCCGAGTTGGCCGGAGGCGACGGCCAGCAGCGCGAGGCTGGGCGGGCTGGTGTTGTCCAAGCGCTCGCCGGGCACGTGCAGCATGGACACCGGCCAGGGGCCGGGCCCGGTGAGCAGCAGCAGAGCGGCCAGCCCGCCGGCCAGGAACACCAGCCCGGCCCGTCGTGAGGTGGGCAGCCGCCGGCGTACCCCCGGGTGGTGGTCGGGAGCAGACGGCCCGCCCGTGTCGACGGCGGCCGGCGGCGGCGCGGTTTCGGGTGGCGGCGAGGCTGCCGGCGCGGTCTCGGTGGCGGTCGTCCAGGTAGTGCGGCTGTCGTGCCAGGCGAAGCCGAGCTGATGTACGGCCAGCCAGCCGAACAGGTAGCTGCCGTAGCTCAGCTCCTCCGATCCGTTCAGCCGGGCCAGGTCGCCGAGGCCCACCAGGGCGACCAGCACCAGCGGGACGGCCAGGCCGAAACGGCGGTGCAGCGCGTACATGCCGGGGGTGAGCGCGACGACCGCCAGGTAGGCGACCAGGAACCACAGGGGGATGGTGGCGAACCAGACCACCTCGCGGACCTGGGTCGGGTCGACGCCGCGCAGCCGGGCCACCGCCGCCGCGGCGGTGAGCACGAGCAGCAGCGTGCTGGTGGGGCGGACCAGTCGGGCACTGCGGTCGAGCAGCCAACCGGCCGCGTCGCCGCCCCGGGCCCGCAGCCGGGTCAGCGAGGCCGCGTTGGCGTAGCCGCCGACCAGGAAGAAGACGGGCATCACCTGGGCCACCCAGGTCAGCGGGTACGCCCAGCGCAGGTCACCGAGCGCGGAGTGCCCGGTGGGCCGGCCGGCGGCGTCCCGCCCGATCACCGTGACACCCCAGTGTCCGATAACGACCATGGTGATGGCGAGCGCGCGGAGTAGGTCGACGTACCGCTCCCGTCCGGCCGGCGTGTGCTCGGCGAGGTCGCGCAGACGGCGCATCGCCTCAGGCTAGGCGACCCGAAGATGGCCGGTGGTGATAACGGTTCGAACGTCAGGACTTGAAGTCCGGGCCCCGCTATCGTAGAAATTCTTCAGCAACAGAGCATGAACTGAAGAGAATCAACGCGCCTCGCGCGGCGGACGCCTTCCCCGCACACCGGCGATCCGCCCGACCCGACCCGAGGAGAACCGATGAACAGACGTGACATCCTGCGGCGCAGTGCCACCGCCGGTCTACTGGTCACCCCCGCCGCCGGCCTGCTGGCCGGATGCGCCACCGGCGGCGGTGGTGAGAAGGACGATGCCGAGACCTACAAGGGCACCAAGAGCGCGCAGAACCCGCTCGGCGTCAAGGAGGACGCCCCGCTCGAGGTGGTGATCTTCGGCGGCGGGTTCGGCGAGGAGTACGCCAAGGCCCATGAGGCCATGTACACCGAGAAGTACCCAAAGGCGAAGATCAAGCACTCCGCCACCCAGGAGATCAGCAAGACCCTCCAGCCGCGCTTCGTCGACGGCACCCCACCGGACGTGGTCAACAACTCCGGCGCCGGCCAAATCGACTTCAACGGCCTGGTCAGCCAGAACGCCATCGCCGACCTGGGCGAGCTGCTCGCCGCCCCGAGCCTCGACGTGCCCGGCAAGACGGTCAAGGACACCCTGCTGCCCGGCGCGGTCGAAGTCGGGTCGTACGACGGCACGTTCCTGGTGCTGAACTACACCTACACCGCGTACGGCATCTGGTACTCCAACAAGCTGTTCACCGAGCGCAAGTGGGAGTACGCCAAGACCTGGGACGACCACATCGCGCTCTGCAAGAAGATCAAGGCCGCGGGCGTCGCCCCCTGGACGTACGCGGGCCTGCACCCGCGCTACATGAGCTGGCCGCTGATCGCCACCGCGATCAAGCTCGGTGGCCCGTCGGTGGCGACCGCGATCGACAACCTGGAGCCGAACGCCTGGAAGTCCGAGTCGATGAGGACCGCCGCCGACGCGTGGCACCAGATCGTCAAGGACAAGTTCATCCTGGAGGGTTCGCCCGGCCTGGACCACAAGCAGTCGCAGACCGCCTGGTGCCAGGGCAAGGCTGCCTTCATCTCCTGCGGCTCCTGGCTGGAGAGCGAGCAGAAGGACGTCACCCCGGCCGGGTTCAACATGACCATCGCGCCCACGCCGAGCCTGGGCAGCGGCGACAAGCTGCCGTTCGAGGCGATCCGGGGCACCGCCGGTGAGCCGTTCATGGTGCCGGCCAAGGCCCGCAACGTCGCCGGTGGCCTGGAGTACTTCCGGACGATGCTCTCGCGCAAGGGTGCGCAAGACTTCACCAGGAAGGTTGCCAGCCTCACCGTGGTCGCCGGCGCCACCGAGGGCGTCGAGCTGCCGTACGGGCTGACCACCGTGGTCAAGGCGCTCGACGCGTCCGGCGCCAACGGCTTCAACTGGGTCTACAACAACTACTACCGCAAGTTGGAGCGCAACCTCGTCGACGCCGCGTGCGGCGAGTTCTTCAGTGGCCGGATCGGCCCCGCGGAGTTCCTCGACCAGTGTCAGAAGGGCGCCGACTCGATCGCCCAGGACAGCTCGATCAAGAAATACAAGCGAGCGGCCTGACAGCCCGGCCGGTGGGGGTGGGTCCACCCCCACCGGCCGCATCCCGGGGAAAGGTCCTCTCTGTGAGACATGGCAAGTGGCCACTGATCGTCACCTTCCTGGTGCCGCCGGTGCTGCTCTACGTCGTCTTCGTCGTCTCGCCGTACCTGCAGGCGTTCCAGATCTCCACCACCGACTGGCTCGGCTACTCCGCCGACGCCAACCAGGTCGGCCTGGCGAACTTCAAGACCCTCTGGCACGACGACTACGTGTGGAACGCGCTGAAGAACAACGCGATCCTGCTGGGCCTGGTGCCGGTGCTGACCATCGTGCTCGGGCTCTTCTTCGCCACCATGCTCGCCATGGGTGGGCGCAAGGGCCGCGCCGGTGTGACCGGGGTACGCGGCGGCGCGCTCTACCGCACGGTGTACTTCTTCCCGCAGGTGCTCTCCGTGGTGATCATCGCGCTGCTCTGGAAAGAGGTCTACCACCCGAACCAGGGGCTGCTCACCGCCGCTCTGCACGGGATCGGCCTGTCCGCGCCGACCTGGCTCGGCGACCCGGCCACGGCCTTCTGGTGCGTGCTGGCGGTGATGGTCTGGAGCAACGTCGGCTTCTACGTGGTGCTGTTCGGCGCCGCGATGTCGGCCGTGCCGAAGGAAATCTACGAGGCGGTGCTGCTCGACGGCGCGTCCCGGTTCACCACGCTACGGCGGGTCACCCTGCCGCTGCTCTGGGACACCGTCCAGGTCGCCTGGGTCTACCTGGCCATCTTCGCCCTGGACGGGTTCATCCTCGTGCAGCTCATGACCAACGGCGGCCCGAACTTCTCCACCGACGTGATCGGCGTACGAATGTACGACACCGCCTTCGGTAGCGAGACCAAGTTCGGCTACGCCTCGGCGATCGGCGTGGTGATGTTCTTCCTGACCCTCTCGGTGGCGGTGCTGTCGCTGCGGGTCGGCCGGCGCGAACGGATCGAATACTCGTGACCACTTTGGATCAGCCAACCCGACCCGTCGCGGCGCCGGCGTCGCCCGCCGGTCGGGACCGCCCGGTGCGCCGGGAACTCGGCGTTGCCAACACCCTCTCGCACGGCTTCCTGCTGCTCTGGGGCCTGCTCACCGTGCTGCCGCTGCTGTGGATGTTCATCAGCTCGTTCAAGACCAACAGCGAGATCCTGGCCGACCCCTGGGGGCTCCCGGGGGCGCTGCACCTGGACAACTGGGCGCGGGCCTGGACCGGCGCGCACATCGGCCGGTACTTCCTCAACAGCCTGGTAGTGGTCGCCGGCTCGGTCAGCCTCACCATGCTGATGGGTGCCACGGCCGCGTACGTCTTCGCCCGGTACGAGTTCCGCGGCCGTCAGGTCGTCTACTACCTGTTCGTCGGCGGCTTGATGTTCCCGGTGTTCCTCGCCCTGGTGCCGCTCTTCTTCGTGGTCCGCAACGCCGGCCTCTTCGGCACCTGGCGCGGGCTGATCCTGGTGTACGCGGCCTACTCGCTGCCGTTCACGGTGTTCTTCCTGACCGCGTTCTTCCGGACCCTGCCGACCTCGGTGGCGGAGGCCGCCATGGTCGACGGCTGCGGTCACTTCCGACTGTTCTTCCGGGTGATGCTGCCGATGGCGCGTCCGGGACTGATCAGTGTCGCGATCTTCAACTTCCTCAGCCACTGGAACCAGTTCCTGCTACCGCAGGTGTTGATGCAGGGCGACGACTCCAAGTGGATGCTGGCGCAGGGGTTGTTCGCGCTCTCGGTGAGCCAGGGCTACGCAGGCGACTATGCGCGGCTCTTCGCCGGGCTGAGCATCGCGGTGCTGCCGGTGCTTGCCGTCTACGTGGGCTTCCAGCGACAGGTGCAGGCCGGCCTCACCGCGGGCCAGCTCAAGTAGCACGACCCGCTGGTCCAGTCGTGACGCTGACCGATCCTGATCGCCGATGCTGCCGAGCCTCCACGTCCCCCTCCCGCGTTCCCATCCCGCGTCCCCATCCCACGGCCAAGATCCGCGCAACTTCCGTGAAACTGCTGCCTCAGCGCGCCGCGAGGCAGCAACTTCACCGAAAGTGCGCGGATCTTGGCCGTGGGCGGCGTGCGTGGGCGGCGTGCGCGGCGTGATCGTGCTCGATCCAGGATGTAGTGGCCTCGTGGCGCGAGGTGGGGACTATTTCCGGGATCGAACACGATCATGGCCTGGCCCGGCGCGGGCGCGGGGTGGCGCGGGCGCGGGCGGGCGCGGGGTGGGGTGGGCGGTCAGGGGGTCGGGAAGAGGCGGGCGTGCAGGGCGGCCGGGTCGGTGACCTCGGGTAGGTCGCGGGCGGCGAGCCAGGCTGCGGCGGCGGCCCCGTCACCGGCGGTCCGCAGCGGCGCGTCCGGCCAGTGTCGGGCGATCTCGGTGCGGACCGCGGTGGCCAGCGGGGTGTCTGCGGTGAGTAGCCCGCCGCCGAGCACGACGGGTGTCGCCGCCCGGGCGGGGCGGATTCGGCTCACGCTCTCGGCCAGGTGGGCGGCTGCCTCGGCGATCAGTGCGACGGCGACGGGCTCGCCGTCGTGGGCGGCGGTCACGACAAGTGGCGCCAGCCGGGCCAGCTCGACTGGGGATCGTCGGGTCACGGCCTGGATCGTGGCGTCCACGGTGGTCCGAGGGTTGTCGGCGATCTCGGCGCTGCCCAGCAGTTCGGTGAGCACGGCCGTGGCCAGCGCGCCGGGGGTGCGGCCGGCGTCCAGGTCGGCGAGCAGCCGGCGCACGGATTCGCGGCCGAGCCAGAAGCCCGAGCCGGCGTCGCCGAGGAGCCAGCCGTGGCCGTCGGCGATCCGGTCGAGCCGCAGATTGTGGACCTGCGCGGTGATCGCCCCGGTGCCGGCGATGAGCACGGTTCCATCCGGTGTGGCGGTGCCGGAGGCGTAGGCGACCAGGGCGTCGCCGTGCACCGCGTACGGGCAGCGCAGGCCGGCGTCGTGCCAGGCCCGGTCGAAGGCGGTCCGCCCGGCGGGGTCGGCGAGCAGTCGGCCCGCCCCGGCCAATCCGATGGTGCCGGCGACCACCCGCGTCGGGTCGAGGTCAGCGAGCGCCTCGCGGAGCGCCGTCAACAGTTCCACGGCGGCGCGCTCCGCGCCGTGACTGGTGGGGTTGCCACCGCCGGCGCGGCCGGTGCCGACGCGTTGCCCGGTGAGGGTCAGTGCGGTTGCCCGGGTGGACGTGCCGCCGACGTCGAGGCCAATCACGACGGTGTCGGGCATCGGCACGAACCTCCTTGGGCTGCGCGACGAACGGGCCTGTTCATGCTGGTCGGAGACGTCGCGCGGGGCAAGTTCTGGCCGGCGCGGCAGGCTGTGCGCCAGGTAACAGTTTGAAAACTTCGCCCACGGTCTTGACATAGACGGTCGTTCAGTAAGAAATTTTACCACTAACAGTTAACAGTCTTTTCGGAAAGGCGAGGCGACCCATGGTTGATCACGAGGTGGACACCGCCGCGGGGACCGCGGTGGTCGACGCCGACGCGATCGACCGGCGAAACGCCCTCGGATCAGCCTCCGACGGGGTGCTGGCCCGCGTCCGCAATGGGCTGGGTGAGTTGACCGGCGCCCTGCGCCGGGTCGCCGAGCACGTGCTGAGCGACCCGGAGGCCGCCGCCCGATCCACCATCGTCGAGTTGGCCGAGCGAAGCGGCACCTCACCGGCGACCATCACCCGCTTCTGCCGGGCGATGGGCTTCGAGGGGTACGCGGACCTGCGGCTGGGCATCGCCTCCGAGACCGGTCGGGCGCGCTCAGCCGGCTGGACCGTCGACATCGGACGCGAGATTCAGCCGAGCGACCCGCTCGCCCGGGTGCTCAACCAGATCATGGCCGCCGACACCCGGGCCATGCACGACACCGCCACCCTGCTCGATCTCGCTGAGGTGGAGCGGGCCGCCGTGGCGATCGCGGGCGCCAGCAGGGTGAACATCTTCGGTGCCAGCGGCAGCGCGCTGGTCGGTGAGGAGATGCAGTTCAGCCTGCACCGCATCGGCGTGGCCGCGTGGGCGTGGAACGACGTACACGAGGGGCTGGCCAGCGCCGCGTTGCTGCGCGCCGGCGACGTGGCGCTCGGCATTTCGCACACCGGACAGACCCGGGAGACGATCGAGATGCTCGCCGAGGCGGGCAGCCGGGGCGCCACCACGCTCGCGCTCACCGGCTTCCCCCGCTCACCGTTGGCCGAACTGGCCGACATCGTGCTGCTCACGGCAAGCCAGGCGACCACCTTCCGGCCGGACGCGCTCTCCGCCCGGCACCCCCAGCTGGTGGTGCTCGATCTGCTCTACATCGCCGTCGCCCAACGCACGCACGACCGCGCGCACGCGGCCTTCCGGCGTACCGCGCAGGCCGTCGACGGGCACAAGGCCGCGAAGGGAGCCCTCTCATGATCAGTGCCCAGGGGTACGCGGACGCGGTCCGCCCGGTGCTGGACCGGCTGCTCGACTCGGAGGCCGACGGGATCACCCGGGCCGCCGACCTGATCGCCGACAGCCTGCGCGCCGGCGGCGTGCTCCAGGCGTTCGGCGCCGGGCACTCCGAGGCGTTCGCCGCCGAGCTGGTCGCCCGGGCCGGTGGGCTCGTCCCCACCAACCGGCTCTCGGTGCGGGACCTGGTGATGCACGGTGACGCCCCGCGTGACGTGCTCGCCGACCCCAAACTGGAACGCGACCCCTCCATCGCCCACCAGATCTACGCGCTCGCGGCGCCCCAGCCGCGCGACGTGTTCGTGGTGGCGTCCCAATCCGGCATCAACGGCTCGGTGGTCGAGCTGGCGGCGCTGGTCACCGAGCGCGGTCACCCGTTGATCGCGGTCACCTCGGTCGAGCACACCGCACGGGTGGCCCCTCGGCACCCGTCCGGGTATCGGCTCGCCGACCTCGCCGACGTCGTGCTGGACAACGGCGCGCCGTACGGCGATGCACTGCTGCCGCTCGAGGGCGGCGGCGCGGTCTGTGCGGTCTCCTCGGTCACCACGGCGCTGCTCGCGCAGCTCCTGACCGCGGAGGTCGTACGACGGTTCCACCAGGCCGGAGAGGTGCCCCCTATCTACCTTTCCGCCAACGTCCCCGGTGGGGACGAGCACAACCTCGCCCTCGAGTCGCGGTACGCCGGGCGCCTCCGGCGTACCGCCTGACCCGATACCACAAGGAGAGTCAGAGATGTCGGATTCCCCCGAGAACATCGGTGACCTGAGCCGCCGGATCTTGTTGCAACGCGCCGCGGCGGCCGGCCTGCTCGCCGTTCCGGCCGCAGGCATGCTCAGTGCCTGTGCCGGCAGCGAGCCGACCAAGTCCGCGGACAATGGCGCCGCGAAGAGCAAGGACAACCCGTTCGGCGTCAAGGACGGCAGCGCCGTCAAGGTGGTGATCTTCAACGGCGGCCTCGGTGACCAGTGGGCCAAGGAAGACAAGGTCATCTTCAACGCCAAGCACGCCAACATCACGGTCAACATGAGCTCCACCCAGAAAATCAAGACCGAAGAACAGCCGAAGATGGCGACCCAGCCGAGCGACCTGGTGATGAACTCGGGCGCCGACATCATGGACCGCAGCACGCTGATCAACGAGGGTGCGATCGAGCCGCTCGACGACCTGCTCACCGCTCCGGCCTGGGACGGCGAGGGCACGGTGGCCGACACGCTGCTGCCGGGCACGGTCACCGACGGCACCCAGAACGGCAAGTTCTACGTCGTGAACGTGGCCTTCACGGTCTGGGGCAACTGGTACAACAACGCTCTGTTCAAGCGGGAGGGCTGGCAGGCGCCGTCCACGTGGGACGACTTCTTCGCCCTCGCACCGAAGATCAAGGCCAAGGGCATCGCGCCGTACGTGCACGACGCCGCGCACGGCTACTACCCGCGCTGGGCGCTGATGGCCAGCATCTGGAAGGCCGTGGGCAAGCAGCCGATCATCGACATCGACAACCTGAAGGACAACGCCTGGAAGGCCGACGGCATCGTCGCGGCGCTGGAGCCGTGGGAGAAGTTGGTCAAGGACAAGCTGCTCCTGCCGGGCAAGCTCGACCACACCCAGTCGCAGCAGGCCTGGCTCGACGGCAAGGCCGCCTTCATCCAGGTCGGCACCTGGCTCAAGAACGAGATGGCGGCGACCATCCCGCCGGGCTTCGAGATGACCCTCTCGGACTACTGGACCAAGCCGGGTGACAAGGCGGCCAAGGACGTTTTCGCCGGCGCCGGTGAGGGCTTCGTGGTGCCGAGCAAGGCGCCGAACAAGGAGGCCGCGAAGGAGTTCCTGCGGGCCATCCTCTCGAAGGCGGGCTCGGCGAAGTTCGCGGAGCTGACCAAGTCGCTCGCTTCGACCAAGGGCTCCGGCGACAACGTGCAGGACTCCGCGCTGGCCTCGGCGAACACGTTGATGAAGAACGCGTCGTCGGACCTCATCTCGGTCAAGATCTGGGACTTCTACGCCGACCTGGACAAGGAGAGCCAGAACCTGTCCGAGGAACTGATGGCGGGGCGACTCACCGCGCAGCAGTTTGTCGACAAGATGCAGGCGGCCGCGGACAAGGTCGCCAAGGACTCCTCGGTCAAGAAGCAGACCCGTACCGCCTGACAGGCCCTGATCAGTTAGAGAAGTGAGTGACCATGCGGCACGGTGTTGCGCGTTTCGTCACGGGTTTCCTGGCTTTGCCGCTTGCGCTGTACCTCTTCTACGTGGTGTGGCCCTTCGTGCAGGCGGCGGGATACTCGCTGACCGACTGGGGTGGTTATTCGGACACCCAGAACTTCGTCGGTCTGGACAACTACGTCCGGCTGTTGTCGGACGAGTTGATCAGGAAGGCGTTCTGGCACAACGTCTTCTTCCTGATCACCGTGCCGCTGTTCACCATCGCGCTGGCCCTGTTCCTCGCGTTTTTGCTCAATGTGGGCGGACGCGAGGACAGGGCCGGCATCCGGGGAGTGTTCGGCTCCGGGCTCTACAAGATTATTTTCTTCTTCCCGCAGGTGCTGTCGCTGGTGGTCATCGCCGTGATGTGGCAGCAGATCTACCGCAGCGACGGTCAGGGCCTGATCAACGGTCTGATGATCAAGATGGGTCTGATCGACGCGGATAATCCGGTCGCCTTCACCTCCGACCCGGAGCCCTTCCTCGGCGTGCCGGCGGTGCTGTGGTGGCTGTTGCTGATCGCGGTCTGGAGTGGCGCCGGCTTCTACATGGTGCTCTTCTCCGCGGCGATGCAGTCCATCCCGAAGGACATCTACGAGGCGGCGCTCCTGGACGGGGCCAGCCGCTTCCACACCTTCTTCCGGATCACGCTGCCCCTGCTGCGGGACACCGTCTCGGTTGCCTGGGTGTACCTGGGCTTCATCGCACTGGACATGTACGCCCTGGTCTTCGTCATGACGCCCAGCCAGGGCGGTCCGAACCACGCCAGTGAGATCTTCGCGTCGGTGCTCAACTTCACCGCGTTCCAGAAGGGCCAGTTCGGTTACGCCTGCGCGATGGGTGTCGCCCTGGCGATCTTCACGATCCTGCTCGCGGCGGCGCAGCTCAGGATCACCCGTCGTGAGCGTATCGAGTACTGAGGAGGCTGGACGATGAGCACCGCAACGCACGATGGTCTGACCCGGCCCGAGCAGAGCCCGGAGACCCCACACGGCAAGGGCGGCGGGCCCACCTCGGGCGGGATCGGCGGCCGGTTCTTCAACGGCTTCTCCCACATCTTCCTGCTGGTCTGGGCCGTGATGGTGATCTACCCGCTGCTGTGGGTGGTGATGTCGGCACTGAAGACCGACTCGGAAGTCATCCGCCAGCCGCTGTCCCTGATCCCCGCCAAGCTGAACTGGGACAACTTCGCCCGAGCCTGGGGCGCGGGCCACCTCGGGTCGTTCTTCCTCAACACCGTGCTGGTGCTGGCCGGCAGCGTCACCCTCACCATGCTGCTGGGCTCGATGGCCGCGTACGCGTTGGCCCGCTACGAGTTCCGGGGCAACCGGCTGATCTACTACGTGTTCCTCTCCGGGCTGACCCTGCCGATCTACCTCGCTGCGGTGCCGCTGTTCAAGGGCGTCTACAACACGAGCGTCCACCTTCCGTTGCTCGGCCCGAACAAGCACCTCATGCTGATCCTGGTGTACGTCGCCTGGTCGCTGTCGTTCACGGTTTTCTTCATGCACTCGTTCTTCCGGACGCTGCCCACCACGATCGCCGAGGCGGCGATGGTCGACGGGGCATCGCACAGCCGGCTCTTCTTCAGCGTCATGCTGCCGATGTCCAAGCCCGGTCTGATCAGCATCGGCATCTTCAACGTGCTGGGCCAGTGGAACCAGTGGTATCTGCCGACCCTGCTCATGCAGTCGGTGTCGGGGGAGCCGAAGAACCAGGTGATCGCCCAGGGCCTGATCGAACTCTCGGTCAACCAGGGCTACAAGTCCGACTGGTCCGGCCTCTTCGCCGGGGTCACCATGGCGATGCTCCCGGTGCTCGTGGTCTACATCATCTTCCAGCGGCAGGTGCAGTCTGGCCTCACCGCGGGAGTCGGCAAGTAAACAGTCGAAAGAAGGGGCACCTCGGTCACGAGGTGCCCCTTCTTCAGCTCAGGTGGTCGTCGGCGCGGGTGTGCCAGGAGCGCCACAGAGCGGCGTACGCCCCGCCGGAGGCGACCAGCTCGTGGTGGCTGCCGATCTCGGTGATCCGGCCGTCCGCCAGTACGGCGACCCGGTCGGCGTCGTGGGCGGTGTTGAGCCGGTGCGCGATCGCGATGACGGTCCGCCCGATCAGCACGGCGGCCAGCGCCCGCTCGGTACGACGGGCGGTCGTCGGATCGAGCGCGGCGGTCGCCTCGTCGAGGATCAGCGTGTGCGGGTCGGCGAGCACCAGCCGGGCCAGTGCGAGCTGCTGGGCCTCGGCCGCGCCGAGTTGCCGGGCCCCGTCGCCGAGCTGGGTGTCCAGATCGTCGGGCAACTCGGCGTGCCAGTCGGCGCCCACGGTGACCAGCGCGGCGCGCATCTGCTCGTCGGAGGCGTCGGGCGCGGCGAAGGACAGGTTGTCGCGGACCGAGCCGATGAAGACGTGGTGCTCCTGCGTGACCAGGGCGATCCGGCGGCGCCGCTCGGTGGGGTCGAGGTCGGTGACCGGGCAACCGCCGATGCTGACGACGCCCTGCCGTGGCGCGTCGATCCCGGCCAGCAGTCGGGCCAGGGTCGACTTGCCGGCACCCGACGGACCGACGACGGCCAGCCGTTCACCGGGCTGCACCTCCAGGTCGATGCCGTGCAGCACGTCCGGCCCGCCGGTGTAGGAGAACCGCGCCCCACGCACCACGAGCCGCTCTCCCCGCGACTCGGCCGTCGTGCCGGGCGGCTCCGGTGGAACCATGCCGACGCCGAGCACCCGGGCGTACGACGCGAAGCCGCGCTGCGCCTGCTCCGTCCACTGCAGCAACCGGTCCATCGGGGCGATCGCCTGTTGCAGGTAGAGCGCGGCGGCGACCACCGAGCCGAGCGAGACCATGTCCCTGGAGAGCAGGTATCCGCCGATGAGCAGGACCAGGGCGACCGGCAGCGGATAGCTGGCCTCGACGACCGAGAAGAACACCGTACGCAGCGCCAGGGTCGCCCGTCGGGCCCGCCAGACCCGGGTGATGCGGGTGGTGCCGTGCCGGATCCGGTCGTCGGCCAGCCGCAGCGCCTCCACCGTGCGGGAGCCCTCGGCGGTGGTGGTCAGCGTCTCGGTCAGCTCGGCCGCCGCCGCGCCCTCGGTGAGGTACGCCGAGCTGGCCCGCCGCAGGTACCAGCGCGTCACCGCAATGATCGACGGCAGCCCGGCCAGCGCTACCAGCCCGAGCAGCGGATGTAACAGGAAGACCGCCCCGAACAGTAACGTCAACTGCACCGAGGCGATGACGATGGTGGGCACCACGTCCCGGACGGTGGTCCCGACCGTCGCCACGTCGACCGAACTGCGGGTGGCGAGGTCGCCGGAGCCGGCGCGCTCGACGACCGAGACCGGCAGGCCGAGAGTCCGGGAGACGAACTCCTCGCGCAGCTCGGCGACGGCCCGCTCACCGAAGCGGTGGCCAGCGTACTGGGCGTATCGGGAGAGCACCGCGCTCACCAGGACGCAGCCGGCGATGGCCAGTGCCAGCCGGTCCACCGTGGCCACGCCCGCGCCCGCGGTGACCCGGTCGACGATGGTGCCCAGCAGCCACGGCGGGGCGAGCCCGGCGACCGCGGCGGCGGCGTGCAGCGCCAGGACCATCCCGACCGCGCGGCGGTGTCGGCTGATCATGTCCCGCAACGCCCGGCGTACGGTGCCGCGGTCGGCCACCGGTAGCCGGCTCACCGGTATGCCCCCTCGGTGTCGGTGGGCTGCTCGATGTCGGGATCCTCGCTGCCACGGGCCACCAGGTGCCGGTAGTCGGCGTCCTGGTCGAGCAGGTCGGCGTGGCTGCCGGTGGCGGTGATCCGGCCGGCACCGAGGTGCGCGACCAGGTCGGCCCGGCCGAGCAGCAGCGGCGACGTGGCGATCACCACCGTGGTCCGTCCGGCCCGCGCGGCACGCAGCCGTTCGGCGATCCGCGCCTCGGTGTGCGCGTCGACCGCCGACGTCGGGTCGACGAGGATCAGCACCTCCGGCTCGGTGCGGAGCGCCCGGGCGAGGCGTAGCCGTT
Source organism: Micromonospora sp. NBC_01638 (assembly GCF_045209745.1). Taxonomy (NCBI): domain Bacteria; kingdom Bacillati; phylum Actinomycetota; class Actinomycetes; order Micromonosporales; family Micromonosporaceae; genus Micromonospora; species Micromonospora sp. NBC_01638. Next base: position 183,864 of record NZ_CP109273.1, on the reverse strand, counting down.
GGCGTTGACCGCCGGAGAGTGTTCGGGCTCGGGCGTCGATCGGGGTGTCCAGCCCGGCCGGCAGGGCGTCGACGACGTCCTCGGCCGAGGCGACCCGCAGGGCCGCGTCGAGCCGGTCGTCGTCGGTCTCGGCGGCTTCGGACGCGTGCAGGATGTCCCGCAGAGTTCCGGCGAAGAGATACGAGTCGTGGTCGGCCACCAGGATCCGGGAGCGGACCTCGTCCAGGGCGATCCCGCTCAGCGGCACACCGCCCCAGGTGGTCTCGCTGGCGACGTACCGGCCGAGCCGGTCGGCCAGGGCCACGGCCGCTGCCGGGTCGTCCGCTGCCACCCCGGTCAGCCGGCCGGCGCGCACGGTCAGCCCGGTCGCCGGGTCGTGCAGGTCGGCGGGGCCAGCCGGCGCGGCCAGGGCGCCCGGCCGGCGTGCGTCGGGCACGGAGCCGGGCCACCGACGACCCGGGCCGCCGACATCGTCGGGGGCCACGTTGAGCAGGTCGGCGATCCGTCGGGCGGCAACCCGACCCGGGATCAGCTCGTAACTGCTCTCCATCAGAAACCAGACCGGCACGATCAGGGTCGCCACGTAGCCGTAGACGGCGACCAGCTCACCGACCGTGACGTCACCGCTCACCGCCATCCGAGCCGTCAGCCACACCACCGCAGCCAGGAACAACCCGGGGATGGCGACGGTGGCCGCGTCGATCCAACTGTTGACCGCGCCGACCCGGTAGCCCTCGGCGCGCAGGTCCTGGGACCTGGCCGCGTACCGCCGCGCGAACAGGTCCCGGCCGCCCACCCCGGCAAGCACCCGCAGCCCGGCCACGATGTCGCCGGATCGGGCGGTGAGCGCGCCCTGCTGCTTGCGGTAGACCGACTCCGCCCGTTCGAGGCGGCGCAGCAGCGGCCCGACGACCAGCCCGACCACCGGCACGCCCACCAGCACGCAGAGCGCGAGCATCGGGGAGATCGACCAGAGCACCACGGCGATGACCCCGTACGCGACGACCGCGCCGACGCCCGGCCCGGTCAGCGTCAGCACCTGCGCCGACCAGTCGATGTCGGAGCCGCCGATGGTGGACACCTCGCCGGTGGCGACCCGGCGCGGCAGCACCGCGCCGATCCGGGACAGGTGGCGCAGCAGGACCTCCGCCGAGCGGGCCTTGGCGTCTTCCCGGAGGAAGGTCATCGTGCGGTGCCGCATGATGCCCAGGTATGACAATGCCACTCCCGCGACGATGATCGCCGCGACCCAGAGCGCCAGGGCCCGGGTGTCGTGGGCGCGCAGCCCGTCGTCGACGGCGCGGGCGATCAGGTAGGGCCGCGCCGACAGCCCGACCATCCAGGCCGTCCCGAGCAGGCTGCCGCGCAGCACCCGCCAGGGTTGGCAACGGACCAGCCACCACAGGTATCGCATCGGACCGCGAGTGTCCGGAGTGCCAGGATCGGAATGCGGGATCTGCGGAGGCACCCGATCACGCTACCGGCCGACTCCGACACCCACCGACCCGACAGAGGTAAGGTGCGCCTCCTTTCCTGTCGGAGGGGAGAGGCAGAATCGCGTTCGTGCTGGTGGCGGTGGTGTCCGACGAGCGGGGTGGGGGTGTGCTGTGCCCGCTGGACGCCGCCGGCCGCTCAGCCGGCCCGGCGGAGGCCGTCGTCGACCTGGTCGCCGCGGTCGCCGCGCGCGAGGCCGCCGAGCACCCGCGCTGGGTCTGGTCGACCGCCGCGTCCGTCTACCCGGCGCTGCTGCGCGCCGGCGTCCGGGTCGACCGGTGCCACGACGTGGAGCTGACCGAGGCGTTGCTGCTCGGGCACGTCGGCCGCTGGGGCGAGCCCCGCTCGCTGGCCGCCGCCTGGGCCCGGATGACCGGCACCGCGGTGCCGCCCGACCCACCGCCGCGCGCCGCCGCACCGCCCGGGCACGGCCAGGGTGCGCTCTTCGACACGCTGCCCGGCCCGCCGGGCCCGGGCATCGAGGCACTGACCCAGGTGTACGCCGACCAGCTCGCCCGCATCGCCGCGACCGAGCACCCGGGCCGGTTCCGGTTGCTGGTGGCCGCCGAGTCGGCCGGCGCGCTGATCGCGGTGGAGATGGGTGTCGCCGGGCTGCCCTGGCGTGGCGACGTGCACGACGCGATCCTCAACGAGCTGCTGGGCGAGGCGTCCCCGGTCGGCGGCCCGCCGCGCCGACTCGCCGAGCTGGCCGCCCGGATCGCCGACGCGTTCGGCGTACGCCGGCTGCACGCCGACTCCCCGGCGGAGCTGTTGAAGGCGTTCGCCCGGGTCGGGGTGGAGCTACCCAACACCCGGGCCTGGGTGTTGCGCGGGGTGGACCATCCGGCGGTGCCGCTGGTCCTGGAATACAAGGAGCTCTACCGGATCTGGACGGCGCACGCCTGGTCCTGGCGCGAGCAGTGGGTGCGCGACGGCCGGTTTCAGCCGGAGTACGTGCCGGGTGGGGTCGTCTCCGGCCGGTGGGCCACCCGGGGTGGCGGCGCCCTGCAGATCCCGAAGGTGATCCGGCGTGCGGTGGTGGCCGATCCGGGCTGGCGGTTGGTGGTCGCCGACGCCGGCCAGTTGGAGCCTCGGGTGCTCGCCGCGGTCTCCGGCGACGCGCGGCTGGCGGCTGCGGGTGGTGCCGGCGACCTCTACGCCGCCCTGGCCCGTGACTCGTTCGGCGGCGACCGGGACCGGGCCAAGGTGGCCCTGCTCGGCGCGATGTACGGGCAGACCGGCGGGGCTGCGGTGCCCGCGTTGGCGGTGCTGAAGCGCAGCTACCCGACGGCGTTCAACTTCGTCGAGGCGGCGGCGCGCACCGGCGAGGCGGGTGGGCTGGTGCGGTCGTGGCTGGGGCGGACGTGTCCGCCCGGTTCGGCCGGGTTCGGTGATCCCGACGACGCGCCTTCCGATCCGGATGGGGCGGCCGACCCGCGCAGTCCCCGGGCTCGTGCCGCTCGGTCCCGGGGGCGCTTCACCCGTAACTTCGTCATCCAGGCCACCGCAGCGGAGTGGGCCTCCACGTTGCTGGCCACGCTGCGTACGGAGCTGTCCGGCACTGACGCCGAGCTGGTCTTCTTCCAGCACGACGAGGTGATCGTGCATGCGCCCGCTGCTCAGGCGGCCGTGGTCGCGGAGGCTGTCACCCGTTGCGGCGAGCGGGCCTCCACGCTGCTCTTCGGTGCGACGCCGGTCCGGTTTCCGCTGGATCTGTCCATCGTCGACTGCTATGCCGACGCAGCCTGACCGGCGGTCCGTCCATACCGGGGAGATGCCGGGCGTGTAACGGTTGGGCTATTTCTCCTTTTCGCCCCGCCACCCTCGGCCGGCCGTCCTCGTTGCAGTGTCCGTAGGAAGGGACGGATCGGTCACGGTCGGTCCCGTGCTGGAGGGGGCGCAGCTGAACCGGATCGCAGGAATGATCATCGCCGCGGGCGGGGGACGACGCATCGGCGGTCCCGAGGCCATGCTGCACCGGGGGGAGAAGCCCCTGGTCAATCAGATGATCGACACGATGACCGAGGCGGGCTGCGAGCAGATCGTGGTCGTGCTGGGTGCCGCCGCCGATCAGGTTCGGGAGACCGCCGACCTCGAAAAGGCCACCGTTGTGATCAACAAGGCGTGGGGCACCGGGGTCGGCTCGTCCATCCGGGCCGGCCTGGCCGCCATGGACGACGAGGGGATCGAGGCGGTGGTGGTGGTCCCGGTCGACATGCCGGGCCTGACCGCCGCAGCGGTACGCCGGGTGGCCGCGCTGCCGTACCCGGATGTGCTGGTCTGCGCCACCTACGACGGGCTGCGCGGCTACCCGATGCTCTTCGGCCGCCGGCACTGGCCCGGCATCGCCACCCTGGCCAGCGCCGACGTGGGCGCCCGGCCGTACCTGTTGGCGCACAAGGACCAGATCGTCGACATCGCCTGCGACTCGGTGGCCGACGGCAGCAGGGTCGACACCCCGGAGCTGATGGAGCTGTACGGCCTGACCGTCCCGCCGCAGCGGGTCGGGGTCTGAGGCGGACTGAATATCCGTACGGATGCGCCGGGTCGTCCACTGGCGATACTCGTTGCATGCGTCGACTCAGCACCGCCCTGCTGTGCCTGGCCGTGCTCGTCGGCTGCGCCAGGCCGGGCGACGCGCCCGTGCAGGTCGGCCCGGCCGCAGACACCGGTTGGACCACCTACCAGACTGATGTCACGGCCGTCCGGGCCGGCGCGGACCCGCGCTCGCTCGTGCTGACCGTGGCGCTGCTGGGTGACGCGGATGGTTGCTCCCGGAATCCCCGAATCACCTACTTCACCGAGGAGAACAACCGCATCTACGCCAACGTGGTGCAGGATTCGCGTCTGTCCGGGGTGGTCGGGGCCTGCCCCACCCACACGCCGGGCGAGGTGACGTTGACAGCGCCAGGGCCGATTGCCGGCCGGACCGTCGTGCTCAACGAGCAGCCGTGGAAGCCCGACGGTGCGAAGTACCAGCGCTGCGACCCGACGTTCGGTTGTGGTCCGATGCCGAAGGACCACTGTGACCAGGCGTGGGTCGGCGTCGTGGTCCGCGGCATGGACGTGTCCCGGCCCTCGACCGGATCGGTCGAGGGCTGCGACGGCACCTGGCTGGTCATGACGGTGCCGTTCGATCCGGTGCCCTGCGGCGCCGAGCCGCGGCCCGGCTGCGACGCGTCGGTCAACGTGCGCCGCTACTTTCTGCGGTGGGCCGGCCAGGGCGGCTGGGAAACGATCGCCAACTCGACGGAGGCCGGCTGCGGACGTGTCCGCGCCATCGAGCCGGCCTTCCCGAGCAGGCTCTGCGCCCACCTGCCCAGGCCGTGATCGGCGAAAGCGCCTTCCCGACGGTTCCGGGTCGAGCCGACGGTCCAGGAGGCGTTGCGTCGCGCTTCCCGGAATGCGTGATGCCTGTGAGTCATCAAGATGACTCACAGGCATCACGCTCGTCAGGACATGGCCGCAAGCTCGGTGCGGGCGTGGCGGGGTACTTCAGTCCTGCGCCGAGTCCAGCTTTCCGGTGGCGGCCAGGCGCTGGTACCAGTGGGCGCTGTCCTTCCAGGTGCGGACCTGGGTGTCGTAGTCGACCCGGATGATCCCGAAGCGGCGGTCGTAGCCGTAGCCCCACTCGAAGTTGTCCAGGAGCGACCAGACGAAGTAGCCGCGCACGTCCGCACCCTGGGCGCGGGCGTCGGCCGTCGCGCCGATATGCCGGCGCAGGTAGTCGATCCGCCGGTCGTCGTGGATCCCGCCGTCGGCCGACACCACGTCGTCGAACGCCGCACCGTTCTCGGTGATCATCATCGGCTGGCTCGGGTACGCGTGGTGCAGGCGCAGCAGCAGCTCGGTCAGGGCCGGCGGGTCGATGTTCCAACCCATCGCCGTGTACGGGCCGGGCTGCGGCAGGAAGTCGACGTTGTCGGCGGCGACCCACGGCGTCGAGGTCGAGGCACCGTGCCCGTCGGCGTCGGAGCGGGCCGACACCCCGTCCCACGCCTGGACCAGGGTGCTTGAGTAGTAGTTGACCCCGAGCACGTCCAGCGGCACCGCGATCTGCTTCTCGTCGCCCTCGCGGACGAACGACCAGTCGGTGACGGATGCGGTGTCGGCCAGCAGGTCGGCCGGGTACGCCCCGTCCAACATCGGGCCCAGGAACGCCCGGTTGGCCAACGCGTCGATCCGCCGTACCGCGTCCTGGTCCGCGTCCGAGTCGGACGCCCCCCGGATGACGTGCAGGTTCAGCGTCACCGACAGCTCGGCGGCCGGGGCCAGCTCCCGGACCACCCGGCCGGCCAGGCCGTGCGCGAGGTTGAGGTGGTGCACCGCGGCCAGCGCCGCCGCCGGCTCGGTCCGACCCGGCGCGTGCACACCGGAGGCATAGCCCAGGTACGCCGAGCACCACGGCTCGTTGAGCGTCGTCCAGGTGTGCACCCGGTCGCCCAGCGCACCGACGATGCCCGCCGCGTACTCCTGGAAGCGCAGCGCGGTCTCCCGCGCCGCCCAGCCGCCGGCGTTCTCCAACTCCTGCGGCAGGTCCCAGTGGTACATGGTGGCCACCGGGCGAACGCCCCGCTCCAACAGCCCGTCCACCAGCCGGGAGTAGAAGTCGATGCCAGCCTGGTTGAACCGGCCCGAGCCGCCGGGCTGCACCCGCGGCCACGAGATGGAGAATCGGTACGCGCTGAGCCCGAGGTCAGCGATGTGCCCGAGGTCGTCGGCCCACCGGTGGTAGTGGTCGGCGGCCACGTCACCGGTGTCGCCGTTCAGCGTCCGACCGGGCGTGTGGCTGTAGGTGTCCCAGATGGACGGGCCGCGCCCGTCTTCGGTGACCGCCCCCTCGATCTGGTACGAGGCCGTCGCCGATCCCCAGACGAAGGTCTCCGGGAAGTGGTGTTGCGTCATCGTTCAGTCCCCTGGATCTCGCAGATGTAGCCCGTCGAGGTGCCGGCGACCAGCTTGGCACTGGCCGTCCCACCCTCGTAGCGCACGTCGAACTCGGCGCCCGGCCCGTCCCCGGGTGACGGTACCCGTACCCGGGTCCGCTGCCCCTCGGCCGGTGCGTACAGCCGCAGCCGCACATCGTCGGCCCACTCGTAGTCCGGTCGGTCGTTGCGGGAGCCGAACGGGATGACCGCGCCGGGCCGTGCCAGCACCGGCAGGCTGTCGAATCCGTGCTTCTCGGTGATCCACGCCGGGCCGGTGACGTGCGCGCCGGTGATCAGGTGCGTCCAGGTGCCGGCGGGTACGTAGTAGGTGACGTCGCCGTCGGCGCTGAACACCGGAGCGACCAGCACGTCGGGGCCGAGCATGTACTGCCGGTCCAGGTGCGCCGCGGCCGGGTCGTCCGGGAACTCCACGATCATCGGCCGCATCATCGGCGTCCCGTCGCGGTGCGCCTCCTGCGCGGCGGCCGCCAGGTACGGCATCAGTCCGAGTTTGAGCTGGGTGAACTGCCGCAGCACGTCGACGGACTCCTCGTCGTACGCCCACGGCACCCGGTACGAGCCGGAACCGTGCAGCCGGGAGTGCGACGAGAGCAGCCCGAAGGCGATCCACCGCTTGAACACCGCCGGGTCGGGGGTGCCCTCGAAGCCGCCGATGTCGTGGCTCCAGTAGCCGAAGCCGGATGCGGCCAGGGACAACCCGCCGCGCAGTGACTCGGCCATCGCGACGAACGTCGACTCGCAGTCGCCACCCCAGTGCACCGGGAACTGCTGCCCGCCGGTGGTGGCCGAGCGGGCGAACAGCACCGCCTCGCCCTGCCCGCGCTCGGTCTCGAGCAGCTCGAAGACCGCCTTGTTGTAGAGGTAGGAGTAGTAGTTGTGCATCCGCTGCGGGTCCGAACCGTCGTGCCACACCACGTCGGTCGGAATGCGCTCACCGAAGTCGGTCTTGAAGCAGTCGACGCCCATGTCCAGCAGCGCCTTGAGCTTGCTGGTGAACCAGCGGGCCGCGTCCGGGTTGGTGAAGTCGACCAGCGCCATGCCGGCCTGCCACTTGTCCCACTGCCAGACCGACCCGTCGGGGTTGCGCACCAGGTAACCGGCCTGGCGGCCCTCCTCGAAGAGGTACGAGCGCTGCGCGATGTACGGGTTGATCCAGACGCACACCTTCAGGTCCCGCTCGTGCAGCCGGCGCAGCATCCCCTCGGGATCGGGGAAGGTCTCCGGGTCCCAGACGAAGTCGACCCAGTGGAATTGGCGCATCCAGAAGCAGTCGAAGTGGAAGACCGACAGCGGCAGCCCGCGCTCGGCCATCCCGTCGACGAACTCGGTCACGGTCTTCTCGTCGTACGAGGTGGTGAACGAGGTGGACAGCCACAGCCCGTACGACCAGGCGGGGATCCGGGCCGGCCGGCCGGTGAGCGCGGTGTAGCGGCGCAGCACGTCCTTCGGGGTAGGCCCGTCGATGACGTAGTAGGTGAGCGACTGCCCCTCGACGCTGAACTGGGTCTGCGTGACGACCTCGGAGCCGACCTCGAACGACACGTGCTCCGGGTGGTCCACGAACACCCCGTAGCCCGCGCTGCTCAGGTAGAACGGCACGTTCTTGTACGCCTGCTCGCTGGCGGTGCCGCCGTCGGCGTTCCAGATGTCGACGGTCTGTCCGTTCTTGACGAACGGGCCGAAGCGCTCGCCCAACCCGTACACCGTCTCACCGACGCCGAGAGCGAGCCGCTCGTGCACGTGCCGGCGACCCTCGGCGTCGGTGACGACGCCGACGCTGCGAGCGGTGGACGCGGTGACCAGCCGGTCGCCGTGCATGAATTCGACCCGCCACCCGTCGACGAGCGCGACCCGCGCGGTCAGCTCACCGCTGGTCAGCGTCGCGCTGATCCCGGTGATGTCGACGGTGACCGGGCGCGTCTCGTCGGTGCTCAGCCCGAAGTGCGGCTCGCGGGGCAGCCCGCCGGTGTGGTGGGCGATGGTCACCCCGATGATGCCGGGGGCGGGGGAGAAGTACCGGGCGGTGACCAGGGGCCGGTTGAGGGTGTCGCCGCGTCCGCTGATCGGACCGGTCGGGGCGAAGACGGTGAAGCCGCGCTCGTCCGGCTCGACCGACTCGACGGTGGCGGGGCGTAGGACACTGACACCGGGGCGCATCTGCCAGTACCCGTCGGTGAACTTCACTTCTCGGCTCCTGCCGTGATGCCGCGCGCCAGAGTGCGCTGGAAGATGAGGAAGAAGAGGATGGCCGGCACCAGGCTGATCAGAGACCCGGCGTTGGTGGTCGGAGCGTCCATCAGCCGGTCGCCCTGCAGCGATGCGAGCGCCACCGGGATGGTCTGCGTCTGGTTGTCGATCAGCATGACCAGCGGGATGAGGAACTCGTTCCACGTCCAGATGAAGAAGAAGATGAGCAGCACCGCGAGGGTGGGCCGCAGGTTGGGGAAGACCACCCGCCACAGCACCGTCCACTTGCCGGCGCCGTCCAGCGCCGCGGCCTCGAGCAGCGAGCGCGGGAACGTGCCCAGCACCGAGGCGAGCAGGTAGGTGCCGAACGCGCTCTGGATCACGGTGAAGATGATGATCACCGAGAGCTGGGTGTTGTAGAGACCGACCTGCTTCGCGACGTAGTACAGCGGGTAGATCAGCGCCTCCTGCGGCAGCATGTTGGCCAGCAGGAAGAGACCGACGATCCAGAGCCGGCCACGGACCCGGCCGATGCCCAGGGCGTACGCGTTGAGCAGTGACACGGCGACGCCGAGCACCGCCACGGAGCCGGCGATGAGAGTCGAGTTCCAGAGCTTGAGCGGGAAGTTCACCTCGGTCCAGTACGTCCGCAGACCCTTGGCATAGAACTCCGTCGGCCAGCTCAGCGGGCCAGCTGACGAGTAGTCACCGGGCGACTTGAACGCGTTGAGCAGCATGAACGCGAACGGCACCAGCATGACCAGCGCGCCGAGGACGACCAGGGTGAGCACGACCCAGCGGCTGACGCCCCGGTGGTGCCGATCGCGTACGTGTCGGCGGGCCGGCGCGGGGGCCGGAGTCATCGTGACCACCATGTCAGAACCCCTGGTCCCGGCGCTCGCTGCGGGCCTGCATCCAGATGAAGACCACGGCCACCACAACGATGATCAGTGTCAGCACGGTGGAGATCGCGGAGCCGTAGCCGACCTGGAGCTTCTTGAAGAACGTGTAGTACGCGAAGTAGGACGGCACGTTGGTGGCGTTCTCCGGGCCGCCCCGGGTCAGGGCGAAGATCGGCCCGAACACCTTCAGCGCGGCGATGGTGCAGGTCAGGGCCACCACGAAGGTTTCCGGCCGGATCTGCGCAAGGGTGATCGCCCGGAACCGGTGGACCCAGTTCGCGCCGTCGACCTCGGCCGCCTCGTACAACTCGGGGTCGACCCGCTGTAGCGCCGCCATGAAGACGACCACGGGGTAGCCGATCTGTACCCAGATCATCACCGCCATCACGGCCGGCAGGGCAGTGTCCGGGTCGCCGAGCCAGTCGTGGCGCAGCGCGCCGAGACCGACCGCGTCGAGCAGGCTGTTGAACGCCCCGTCGGGGCGCAGGATCCAGCCCCAGACGATGCCGGCCACCACGACCGGCAGCACCTGCGGGAGGTAGAACGCGGCCCGCAGCGCGGCGGCGGTGCGGGGCTTGAACCGGCGACCGATGACGTCGAAGAGCACCGCGGCGAGCAACAGCCCGAGCAGGGTGGGCGCCACCACCATCGCGACGAGCATCGCGACGGTGTTGCGGAACGACGCCCAGAACACGTCGTCGTGCAGCAGGTGCTGGTAGTTGTCCAGGCCGACCCAGGTGGGGTCGCCGATGCCGGACCACTTGGTCAGCGACAGGTAGAGGGTGCCGACCAGCGGTGCGCCGATGACCAGGACGAAGAGCACTGCTCCGGGAAGCAGGTAGAGCCAGTACGCCGCGTTGCGGCCGCGACCTCTGCGGCTGGGCGTCGGCAGGGTCGGGGTCGCCGCCGGCTGTGCGGTGGCGAGGGTCTCGGAGACTGCCATGGAAGATCCTTCCCGGCGGGGCGGACGGGCGCGCCGGTCGCGCCCGCCGCTCGCCGTGTCACTTGCCGGTGATCTCCTTGACGCCTTCGGCGTACGGTTTGGCGATCGAGTCGAGGACCTGGTCGGGCGACTTGGACCCATTGATCAGGCCCTGGAAGCCGCCGACCAGCACGTCGTAGTAGCCGGGCACCGGCCAGTCCGGGTAGAAGGCCAGCCCGTCCTGCTTGCTGACCGTGTTGAAGTCCTCGATCAGCTTGCGGTCCTTCGGGTCGCTGATCTTCGCCGGGTCACCGGCGACCGGGATCCCGCCGCTGTTGCCGATCAGGTCCTGGATCTCCGGACGCAGGGTGATGTCGATGAAGTCGTACGCCAGGCTCTTGGCCTTGCTGTTCTCCGGGACCACCCAGAGGTTGCCGGAGGAGCCGAGCTGCATGGTGTTGCCGGGGAAGAGGAAGGTGTCCCAGTTGGCCTTCATCTCGGTCTTGAACCGGCCGTACCACCAGCTGCCCGAGACGATCATCGGAACCTTGCCGCCGATGAACGCGGTGCCCATGTCCTCGGCCTTGAGGCTTGCCGAGTCCTTGGCGACGTAGCCCTTCCTCACCCACTCGGCGAAGGTGTCCGCGCCGTACTTCAGCGGGTCGGCCTTGAAGTCCACCGGGCTCTTGTAGAGCTGGTAGTTGTCCACGAACTGCCGGTCTGCCTTGGCCAGTGCCAGCTGGTAGAAGAGCTGGCCAGCCGGGTATTCGGCACCGGCCATGCCCAACGGGGTGACGCCCTTGCCGACGAAGGTGTCCATCGCGGCGGTCATCTCGGCCAGCGTGGTCGGAACCTTGACGCCGTTCTGCTGAAAGAGGTCCTTGTTGTAGTAGACCGTCACGTATTCGCCGTAGTTTGGCACGCCGAACCACTTGCCCGAGCCCATCACGCCCTTGTCACTGTAACGGGCGGTGGTCTGCAGGCTGGGGCTGAGCTTGCCGGCCCAGCCGCGCTTGTCGGCCTCGGTGCTCAGGTCGGCGAGCAGGCCCTGGGAGGAGAGCAGACCGGCGGTCGCGTTGCCCTTGTTGTACTCCATGATGTCCGGGCCCTCGGACGAGTTGATGATCATGCCGGCGTTCTGCTGGATCTGCTCGAACGCCTTGCGCTCGAAGCGCACCTCGACGCCCGGGTGCTCGGCCTTGAAGATCTCGATCGCCCGGTTCCAGCCGACCCCCATGGCACTGTTTTCGCTCTCGTAGTGCCAGAGCTTGAGGGTCTTGGCCCCGCTGTCGTCCCCACTGTCACCACCGCCGCAGGCGGCCATGGTGGTCGTCGCGGTCGCCGCCAGGGCGATCGCGGCGACGAGCCGGCGGAATCGCTGCATTAGAATCCTCCTCGTTGAGTATCTAGCCGGTACTTCACTGGCCCGTCGTCGCGTTGCCGCGCGGCGGCGGGCTGTTTTCGCTGGTCAGCCCCCGTCGGCCGACGGTGGACCGGAGGTGGCCCCTGCCGGCCGCCGGGGCGCGGCGGTTGATCCCCGGATCTCCAGCGCGCACGGCAGCAGTTGCTGGTGGCGGTGGTCGCCGGGGCCATCGAGGTGGCGCACCAGCGCCTCGATCGCGATCCGACCGAGCGCCGAGCCGGGTGACGTCATCGCGGTCAGCGCCGGGGTGGCCAGTTCGGCGACCTGCGGCGAGGTGACCATCGAGACGACGGAGACGTCGTCGGGCACCGACAAACCACGGCCGGTCAGCTCGCCGAGGATGCCGAAGATCGCGGACTCGTTCATGGCCAGCACGGCGGTCAGCTCCGGGGCCTGCACGAACGCGCTGGCCAGAGCGGCGCGCCCGCCAGCGGCGCTGTCCTCGGCCGCGATCATCACCGGGTCCAGGCCGTGCCCGGTCATCGCCGCGGCAAAGGCATCACGGGTACGCAGCGCTGGCCCGTAACCACTGGCCAGCGTGGCGGCCGAGTGGTTGACGTAGACGATCTGCCGGTGCCCGAGGCCGACCAGGTGCGCGACGGCCTCCCGGACGGTCTGGTCGAAGTCGATGTCGACGTAGGAGAGCGTGCTGGCGTCGCCGGTGCGGCCGATCAGCACCAGCGGCACGCCGGCCTCCTGGAGCACGGTGACCCGTTCGTCGGCCAGCTGCACCTCCATCAGCACGACGCCGTCGAGCATTCGCTGGCTGGCCAGCCGGCGCAGGTCGTCGAGGTCGCCGCCGCCGACCGGCGAGAGCACCAGGTGGTAGCCGGCGGCGCTGGCCGCGGCGGCGGCACCGGTGACGAAGGCGGTTTCGGTGGCGCCGAGGCCGCGCTCGTCCATCGGCATCAGCAGGCCGAGGATGCGGCTGCGCCGGCTGGCCAGGCCACGGGCCATCGCGTTGGGCTGGTAGTCGAGCTCGGCCATCGCGGCGAGCACCTTGTTCCGAGTGGCCTGCGAGATCGGCCGGGTGCCGGTGAGCACGTACGAGACGGTGCTGACCGAGACCTGCGCGAGGCGGGCGACGTCGTGCATGGTGGCCACCGCGCACCTCCTCCGGTCTGGCATGGGATCGCTCCCGCATGATCGTCGAAACGCTTCGACGAAGCGGTTCGACAGACGCTAGGCCGCCTGTTACGGCGACGTCAATAGCCGATGTCGAAAAAGGAGTCGATGCTCTGCGCGGGGTGACCGCGCCCGCCTCGCGTCGCGTCCCGCGTGCCCTCGGGCGGGACGACAGCATGATCGCGCTCGATCCCGGAAAGAGTCCCCTCGTGGTCGCGCGGAGACCACAACATCGAGGACAAGCCATTGCGTGAGGCGGCCCGGCCCCGTCAACCCGTACCGCCTCGACGGGGCCGGGCCGCCCCTTTCTCGCGATCTTGCACTTTCTGCCTCGACTTAGGGGGCATTCCACGCATCTCGGCGACCGAAACTGCAAGAAGATCGGCGGGGCGGGGCGCGGCGGGGCGGGGCGGGGCGCGCTCTGGAGTGGCGAACCTGGGTTTGGGAGTTCACCGTGCCCCCTGGCCCAGCAACCGAACGCTAACGCAACGGTGTTGACATTCAGGATCAAGCGCGATCTTGAGGGCGGGAGCGGGGGAGGGGGTGCGGCGTGGCTGCGCAGGGTCTGGCGCGTCAGGACAGGTCGAACAGGGCGGCGGCGCTGCCCCAGCAGACCGCGCGCAGCCAGTCGTCGCCCAGGTCCAGCCGGGCCAACCCGGTCAGTTGGTCGGCGTACGGGTAGGGGATGTTCGGGAAGTCGCTGCCCAGCAGCACCTTGCCGGCCAGCCCCAACTCGCGCAGCCGGGGCAACTCGTCAGCGGGGAAGGGAACGAACTGGTCGAAGAACGGCGTGAACGCCATGGTGGTGTCCAACCGAACCCGCTCGTACGCCTCGGCGAGGTCCAGGAACGCCCGGTAGTCCGGGGCGCCGAGGTGGGCCACCACCGCGGTCAGCCGAGGGTGGCGGGCGAGGAGAGCGGCGAACGGGTCGGGCCCGGTGTGCGTGGTCCCCACCGGGGCGTGCCCGGCGTGCACCACCACCGGCACACCCGCGTCGGACAGCATCCCCCAGACGGGGTCCAACGCCGGGTCGGTCGGCGCGAAGCCGCCGACCTGCACGTGCACCTTGAACAGTCGGGCGCCACCCGCGAGCGCCGCCTCGACGTACCCGGGGGCCTCGGGCTCGGGGAAGAAGGTGGCCGAGGCCAGGCAGCCCGGCGTGGTCCGGGCGAAGTCCAGCGTCCAGCGGTTGAGCTCGGCCGCCATGCCGGGCCGGTGGGCGTACGCCAACGCGCTGAACGCCCGCACCCCGAGCCGGCGCAGGTGCGCGACCCGGTCGGCATCGCTGCACCGGTACCGGATCGGCCACTCGGTGCCGACCAACGGCCCCGCCGCGTCGAAGTACGCCCACACCCGACGCAGCAGTCGCGGCGGTAGGAAATGCACGTGCACGTCGGCCAACCCGGGCAGCCCCAGCGCGTGCCAGAACGCCGGCACCTGAGCGTCCGCCACCGGAGGTGACCCAAGCGCCGGATCGCTCATACGTCGATGTCGAACCGGCTCAGCACCGAGGGCGCGATCAGGCCGACGGTGGCGAGCGCCGAGACGACGGTCAGCGCGATGCGCACCCCGACCACCTCGGCCTTGCTGCCGACGCGCAGGGCGATGCTGTTCGGCAGACCGACCATCATCCACATCCGCCGTTTGATCGGGATCGGCCAGAGGATCGGCACGCCGGCTCGGGTGACCATGTCGCCGAGGATGTGCACGAAGCAGCCCACCCCCAGGGCGGTGCCGATCAGCGGATAGCCGCGCCCGCCCGGGAGGTTGACGAAGGTGAACCAGGCCGCCCCGGCCGACGCGAGGGTCACGATGACCCAGCCGGCCCGCTCCGCCCACTTGTCGAACAGCCCGCGCAGGGCCAGGCCGAACATGAAGAACAGGATGGTGATGACCGCCCACTTGCCGTACGCGGCACAGAGCGCGGTGGTGCCCCAGCCGATCAGCACGGTGAACGGGAGCGTGTGTGTCAGCGTCCGGTGCCCGTTGTTGCGGCGCGGGTCCTTGCTGAGCTTCGTGGCGTAGTAGACCCCCAGGGAGATCTTTTCCATCACCTCGGCGGCGAAGAGCGAGAAGACCCCGAAGGTGCGGGCCACGGTGGCCCCACCCTGGTTCTTGGTCACCTTGCCCGACATGTCGAGGTCGGGAAAGAGCGCGCCACCGGCGCACACCGCGGTGCCCACCGCCAAGGCGAGTGGCGACTGGTGGTAGTCGGCGAACTGGTCCAGTGCCCAGGACCCCGTCAGCCACACCGCCGCGCCGGACAGCGCGTGCTGCGGTCCCATCATGTCGACTCACCCTCCCCAGGGATCTTGAGCGCCCAAAGCTACGCCACTGTAGTCAGCGCCGACGCCGCAGGGGCATCACCCGGAAGGTCTACATTGGACAAAGTCACGGGGCGGAGGTGAAGCTCTGCCGGATCATCGGCAAGTATGCCGCGTTGACCTGCCAGTCGAACTCTTCTGTCAACCACGAGACGGTGTAGGCACGCCCGGCCGAGGTGTTGGCCAGCAGCCGGAAGCTGTGCAGCAGCTCGCCGCGGGCGTTCTGCCAGCTGCACTCCCACACCGCGCCACCCTCGAAGATGTCCATCGCGGAGATGTCCACCCTGCGGTAGCCCGGTAGCGCCTCGCTCGCGGTCAGCCGAGCCTCCTCGGCCTTCCAGTACGCCACCGGGTCAGCGCGTGCCGGCCCCGCCTCGACGCTGAGCACCCGGGCCCCGCCGGGCTTGCGGAAGCAGGTCACCGCGCCCTCGGTCCAGCGCGACCAGGCCACCGGGGCGGCGATCCGAAACCCCGCCGGGTCGTCGTGCCAGGTCCAACCGTCACGCAGCCGGTACCGCACGTCAGCTGGCGGCGACACCGACGCTACCGGGGTCGCCGCCGGTGGCGGGGATGTCGCGCAGGCGAACGCGGCCGGCCGGGAGGTCGGCGCGCCGCCGCCGGAGCCGGACGGTGGTGTCCGCTCGTTGTCCCGGTTGACCAGCGCCAGCGTGACGCCTCCCGCGACGAGCAGGGCGGCGGCCGCACCACCCAGGGCGATCAGTCGCCGCCGCCTGCCGGGCCGCCTGGTCGGGCGCCTGGTCGGCGTCGCCTGGTCACCGAGCGGGATCCCCGGGCCGACCGGATCGGCCCCGGTGGCACGGCCCGCACTGCGGACCGCCGCGACCGCCGAGGACCGGGCCGGCCTGACGGGCTGGTCATCGTCGGACGCGGCGCTTCTCAACAGCGGCTCCGCCTCGACGGCGGTCAACCGCCGCCAGGGGTCGCGCTGCAACAGGCCGGTGAGGACGGGACCCAACGGACCGGCCCGACGCATCGGATCGGGTGGTTCGGTGGCCAGCGCACTGAGCGTCGCCATCGCACTCGACCGCGCGTACGGCGACTGCCCCTCGACCGTCGCGTAGAGCGTCGCGCCCAGCGACCACAGGTCGGTGCGCGGGTCCGACACCCCTTCGCGGGCCCGCTCAGGGGCGACGAACTGCGGTGAGCCGAGCACCGTGCCTGGCCCGGTCATCGCACCTTCGCCACCGTCGAAGGTGGCCAGGCCGAAGTCCGTGAGCACCACCCGCCCGTCGTCGGCCACCAGCACGTTGTGCGGCTTCACGTCGCGGTGCAGCACCCCGGCGGCGTGCGCGGCCCGCAACGCGGCGAGCACCGCAAGCCCGATCCGGGCGGTGCGTTGCGGGCTCAGCGGCCCCTCGGCGCTGATGATCTGCTGCACGGACCGGGACGGCACGTACTCCATCACGATCCAGGGGCTCTCCCGGTCGTGCACCACGTCGTAGATGCGGACCACGTTGGGGTGATTGAGCCGGGCAGCGGTGCGTGCCTCGCGCAGTGTCCGTAGCCGCAACTCCGCGCGCTCGGCCTCGGCCAGCCAGGACGGCGGCACGACCTCCTTCACCGCTACGTCACGATGCAGCATCTCGTCGCGAGCAAGCCACACCCGGCCCATCCCGCCGGTGCCGACCAGGTCGAGCAGCCGGTACCGACCCGCGATCAGCAACTGTCGCACGGTCGCTCCCCCTTGGTCACCCTGGGTTACACGATAGCCACCGTGGCTGGTCTTCTCATCCGCTGAGCGGCCTCGATCCACCTCGGACGAGGGGCCGGATCATGACAATACGGTGCAGGTCAGCGGGGTGGCCGGAAACTGTTTCGCACCGCCAACCAGTCCGCGTCGGCCCGGGTCCAGTCCTCGTCGTCGGTGATCCAGCCCAGCGTCCAGCGGTTGGCTCCAACGACCTGTTGCCGGGCGTGCAGCCAGGCCCCGTACGGTGCCTTCCAGCGGCACTCCCACTCCGCTCCGCCGTCGTTGGCGGCGAGTCGGATCTCGTCGTACTCCGGCAGGGCCCCGGCGGTGGCCGCCGCGTCGCGGGCCGTCCGCAGCCGGACCAGGGGATCGGCGGCGCCGCCCTCGGCGACGCTGAAGGCCCGGCCGGTCGCCGGGTCCTGGAAACACGCCACCGCGCCGTCGCGGGAGTAATACCACGTCGCCGGTAGGGAGACCCGGAAGCCGGAACTGTCGGCGTGCCAGACCCAGCCGGGCGGCGGCCTGAGCCGTTCGCCCGGGGTCGGCACACTGGCCAGCACCGGCGCACCGGCGACGTCCGGGCGGACACACGCGAACGGGGGCGGGGGAACATCTCGCCCACCCGGCGGTCGTCCGGGCCGGTCCGGACCGGGACCCTCGGGCGGCGGGCCGTACGGCGGCGGTGCGGTGGGTCCGCCGACGGTGCCGGAGGGTTCGTCATCGGTGACGGCCAAGGCCGTGCCCACCCCGGCGGCGGCGGCAACCAGGAGCGCCACGACGACCAGCGCCACCCGACGTGCCCTACGCCGCCCCTCGGGTCGGGTGAGCGCCGAAGCCGGAGAGGTCGAGGTCGAGTCACCCACCCCGGCGGCCGAACCCACATCGCCCGAGGCGGTGGGTGGGCTGGGCTCGGACACCGGGGGCGGGTCGGTGCGGCCGGTCGCGGCCGCCGTGAGCAACCGGCGGGCCGAATCGTGGTCGAGGCGGTCGCGCGGGTCGCGGCGCAGCAGCCCGGCGAGCACCGGCGCGAGCGACCCGGCGTGCGGGGCCGGGTCGGGTGGCCCGGCGGCCAGTGCGCTCAGGGTGGCCATCGCGGTGCTGCGGGCGTACGGGGAGCGGCCCTCCACGGCGGCGTACAGGGTTGCCCCGAGCGACCACAGGTCGGCGGCCACCGTGGACGCCCCCTCGGCGGCGCGCTCGGGGGCGACGTACTGCGGGGAGCCGAGGACCATGCCGGGGCGGGTCATCGCGCCGTCGCCGCCGTCGAAGGTGGCCAACCCGAAGTCGGTGAGCATCACCCGACCGTCGTGGGCCATGAGCACGTTCTGCGGCTTGATGTCGCGGTGCAGCACCCCGGCGGTGTGCGCGGCTTGCAGCGCGTCGAGCACGGCCAGGCCGATCCGGGCCGCCCGGGCCGGCTCCAGTGACGCCTCGGCGTCCACCAGGTCCTGGAGGGTGCGCGACGGGACGTACTCCATCACGATCCATGGGCTGCCCTCGACCGGAATGACGTCGTAGAGCCGGACCACGGCGGGATGGTTGAGCCGGGCGGCGGCGCGCGCCTCCCGCAGGGTGCGCGAGCGCAGCTCAGCCCGCTCGTGGTCGGCCAGCCAGCTCGGCGGCACGATCTCCTTGACGGCGACCTCACGGTGCAGCATCTCGTCGTGGGCCCGCCAGACCCGACCCATGCCCCCGCGACCCACCAGGTCGAGCAGCCGGTACCGACCGGCGATCAGCACCTGTGCACGCTCCTCCTCAGCCGCTGTCCGGGCTACACCCTAACCAGCGGATCGGAAGTCACCTATCGGTCGTCCGAATCAGCTCAGCAGGCGGCGTGGTCGGCGCGAGCCAGCAGGTTGCCCTCCGGGATGGCGATCCGGGTACGCCCGCCGGCCAGTCGGGCGGCGGCCCGCCGGGCCTGTAGCGGGCCGTGTTCCCGCCGGGATGCGGCGTAGCTGGCGGCGGTGCGCGCCGCGATGGCGGCCCACCCGTACCGCTTGCCGACCATCGTGCGGGCCCGGCGGGCCATCCGCCGTGCGGAGACCTCGTCGCCGAGCAGTTGACCGACCGCGCCGGCGAGCGCGTCCGGGTCGCTGTGCGGGAACGTCACCCCGGTCACGCCGGCCTCGACGATCTCGGCGAGGCCGCCGGTGCGGGCCACCGCCAGCGGTGCCCCGGCGGCCGCCGCCTCCAACGCCACCATGCCGAACGGCTCGTAGAGGCTCGGCACCACGGTCGCGTCGGTGGCGCCGAGCATCGCCGGCAGCTGGGTGGAGTCGAGGAAGCCGGTGAACCGGACGGTCGAGCAGAGCGCCAGCCGTCGGGCCTGCGCCTCCAACTCGGCCCGGTACGGGCCGTCGCCGGCGATCACCACGCGCAGGCCCGGGTGCCGCTCGCACAACCGGGGCACCGCGTGCACCAGGTGCTGGACGCCCTTCTCGTAGACCAGCCGCCCGGCGTACCCGACCAACGGGCCGTCCCCGGCGAACCGTGCGCGGGCCGACGCGACCGCTCGCGGCCGGGCCCGCCAGGCCCGGTCGTCAACCCCGTTGGGCACCACGTCGACCTGGGCGGCCGGTACGTCGAACAGCGTGGTCACCTGCTCGCGCATGTAACCGGAGCAGACGATCACCCGGCCGGACTCGCTGCTGAGCCACTGCTCGACGCCGTGGATGGTGCGGTTCATCTCCTCTGGCAGCCAGCCCTGGTGCCGCCCCGCCTCGGTGGCGTGCATGGTGGTGACCAGGGGCAGGTCCAGGTGCTCGGCCAGGGTGACGGCGGTGTGGGCGACGAGCCAGTCGTGGGCGTGGATGACGTCGTATGAGCTGGCTTCGGTGGCGCGTAGTGCGGTGCGGGTGAGGGTGTGGTTGAAGGCCATGGTCCAGGCCAGTAGGGAGCTGGTGGCGAGGGGGAAGGTGACGGGGTCTTCGGGGGCGCGCAGGATGCGGACGCCGTCGGCGTATTCCTCGAGGGGTGCGCCGTCGCTGTGGCGGGTGACGACGGTGACCTCGTGGCCGGCGGCGGCGAGGGCGACGGAGAGGGCGTGGACGTGTCGGCCGAGGCCGCCGACGAGCACCGGCGGGTACTCCCAGGAGAGCATCAGCACCCGCAGTTGCCGGGCGGGGTAGATGTCGATCACGTGGGCATCGGGTGACATGCGGCCCCCTTTGAATTGTCCCCGGGCGCGCGCCGACCGGCACCGGAGTCGATGTCGCCGTCGCGTCTGGATCGGGGCCAATCCTGCCGGGGTCGAGATAACCAGCGGCGACACCACCGTTGCGGTCGTGTAAAGCGCTACTGGCCCTTTCGACGCACCCGCAGCAACTCGGCCACCGACCACGCCTGGAACGGGCAGCCGGTCGCGTTGTGCGGTGCGAGGCCGTCGGCCGTTTCGCTTACCGAGCCTAACCCATATTCGGTCAGATGAGCCTCAATACCGACGAAAACGTTATCTACGGACATCTTCCCCCGGCGGCAGGCGTCCGCGTACGGGCCGAGCAGCCACGGCCAGACCGTGCCCTGGTGATAGCCCCCGTCCCGCTCGGCCGGGCCACCCCGGTGCCGGCCCACGAACTCCGCCGAATCCGGGGCGAGGCTGCGCGGCCCGAGCGGCGTGAGCAGCCCGCCCGCGATGCGGCGCAGCGTCGCCTCGTCCGGCTCCAGCGGCGCGTACGGCAGCGACCAGGCCAGCAGTTGGTTGGGGCGCAGCGCGTCGTCGTCGTGCAGGGCGGCCCCACCCAGCGGGTACGCCGGCGCGGGCGCGTCCAGCACGTCGTGCAGCCAGCCGGTTGGCGCCGGGAACCGCTCCCGGAACGAGGCGGTGGCCTGCCCGTGCCGTCGCCACAGCTCGTCCGCGTTCTGCCCGGCAAGCTCGGTCAGCTCCGCGAGCCCGGCCAGCCCGTTGATCCACAACGCGTTGACCTCGACCGGTTTGCCGGTGCGCGGGGTGACCGGTACGCCGTACACCCGGGCGTCCATCCAGGTCAGCGCGGTGCCCGGGGCGCCCTGGGTGAGCAACCCGTCGGCCGGGTCGATCAAGATCCCGTACCGGGTGCCGGCCACGTGGGCGTCGATCACCCCACGCAGCGCGGGCAGCAACTCGTCGCCGAGGTCGGTGTCACCGGTGACGGCGACGTGCCGGCTCACCGCGTGCAGGAACCACAGCGTGCCATCGACGGTGTTGTACTCCACCCGACCGGTGTCGGCCGTGTTGGCCAGCATCCCCTCGGACAGCGTCGCCGCGTACGCCCGCAGCAGCTCCCGCCCCTCGTCAACGCGGCCCGTGCAGAGGAACAACCCCTCGTACGAGATCATCGTGTCCCGCGACCAGGCCCCGAACCATGGGTATCCGGCCACCACGTCGACCGCTCCGCCGCCGGTACGCACCACGAACGCGTCCGCGGCCAGCGTGAGCGTCGCCTCGACCGGGTCCGCCGGTTTCGCCGCCGCCACCACCCGCCGGTTGCGCCGCCGGGCCGTCGCCACGATCTCCGCGGCCGGTGGCGGCTCCTCGTCGAGTCGGCCGGCCCAGGCCCGCACCGACACCGTGTCGCCGGGGCGTTCCAGCTCGCCGACGAAGCGTCCCGCGTACCAGAGATCCTCGTCCGGGTGCAGACCCCGGTTGGCCTCCTCGCGGTGGTACACGCCCAGCCACCACTGCCCCTCGGGCGTCCACCCCGGGCCGGCCAGCCGGTACGCGCCCTCGACCACCGCGCCGTCGGCCACCGGCTCGACCTGCGGGATCGGGCCGTCGGCCCGCCGTTCGCCGTGCGCGTCGCGCCAGGTGCAGGCGGCGGAAAGCTCCAGCCGGACGGGCCCGCCGGCGACCAGCCGGTGCACCACCGCCACGCAGGAACGGCCGGGCAGCATGGCCAGCTCCCGTTCGATCACCACCGCGCCGATCCGCCACCGCCACCGGGGTAGCCCGTCGACCAGGTCGAAGCGCTCCAACAGCTCGAACCCGCGCGGGTCCACGTCACCGGAGGACCACTCGTGCGCGCCGAGCCGCACCCGCGCGCCGGACGGCAGGGTGACCGCCGGGTCGAGACTGACCAGGCCCACTTGACGGGAGGCCGGGGTTTCGCCGGGGACCACCAACAGACCGTGGTAGCGGCGCGTCCGTAACCCGCCGACGGTGCCCATGGCATATCCGCCGAGGCCGTCAGGAACCAGCCACTCCCGGCTTGCCGCGCTGGTCAGATCGGTGCAGACCTGCGGGCCGAAATGAATGTCGATCAACTTTCCTCCACCGGCGGCGGGTGTAACACGCCACGACGAGAATGGCCGCTGTGGTCAAGTACTGCGGCGACGTCAAAGATGTGCACGTGATCACTGACCGATCGTCCTCCGACGCCTCGCCACCCGACGCTGAGCGGCTCCGGCTCGCCCAGGCCGACTCGGGGGAGCAGGACTGGCGCGCATGGGGTCCCTATCTGTCCGAACGGGCGTGGGGGACGGTACGGGAGGACTACAGCGAGCACGGTACGGCCTGGGACTACTTCCCGCACGACCATGCGCGGTCCAGAGCCTACCGGTGGAATGAAGACGGGATGGCCGGCGTCTGCGACGAACGACAGACCTTCGCCTTCGCTCTCGCGCTGTGGAACGGCAGGGACCCGATCCTCAAGGAGCGGATGTTCGGCCTCGGCGGCGACAGCGGCAACCACGGCGAGGATGTCAAGGAGTACTGGTGGTACGAGGACTCCACGCCCACCCACTCCTGGATGCGCTGGCGCTACCACTACCCGCAGGCCGCCTTCCCGTACGACGAACTCGTCGCGGTGAACGCGTTGCGCGGCCGTGACGACACCGAGTACGAGTTGGTGGACACCGGGATCTTCGACGACGACCGGTACTGGGCGGTGACCGTCGACTACGCCAAGGCGTCCCCGACCGACCTCTGCATGGTGGTGACCGTCGCCAACCGGGGCGACCGGGCCGCGACCCTGCACGTCCTGCCCACCCTGTGGTTCCGCAACACCTGGGCGTGGGGCCTGCCCGGCGGCGACCGGATCCCCCGGCTGACCGGCCAGGGCACCCGGCTCGTCGGCGAGCACCGGGTGCTCGGCCAACTGCTGCTGGAGGGCGACGGTGGCCCAGTGCCGCTGCTCTGTGACAACGACACCAACGCCGAACGGCTCTGGGGCCTGCACGGCCGTTCGCCGTACCCGAAGGACGGCATCAACGACCATGTGGTCGACGGTGCCGCCACGGTCAACCCCGCGCGGGAGGGCACCAAGGGCGCGCTGCACTACGTGCTCGACGTGCCGGCCGGCGGGCAGCGCCAGATCCGACTGCGACTGACCCGCACCGCGTCGCCCCCGGCCGCCGCGCCGCCGCCCCCGGCCGACCTCGGCGACGGCTTCGAGGCCGTGGTGTGGGCGCGGCGGGCCGAGGCGAACCGGTTCTTCGCCGGGGTGATCCCACCGGCCGCCACTCCAGACGAAGCGCTGGTGGCACGGCAGGCCATCGCCGGGCTGATGTGGGGCAAGCAGTTCTACCACTTCGACGTCAAACGCTGGCTCGAAGGCGACCCTGGCTCCACACCGCCGCCGGCCGGGCGCCGCCACGGGCGCAACAGCGCCTGGTGGCACATGACCAGCTTCGACGTCATCTCCATGCCCGACCCGTGGGAATACCCCTGGTACGCGGCCTGGGACCTGGCCTTCCACTGCGTGAGCATCGCCCGGGTCGACCCGGGCTTCGCCAAGGAGCAGCTACTGCTCCTGCTCCGCGAGTGGTACCTGCACCCCAACGGCCAGATCCCGGCGTACGAGTGGGCGTTCGGTGACGTGAACCCGCCGGTGCACGCGTGGGCGGCGCTGAAGGTGTTCGAGATCGACGGCGGCCGGGACTACGAGTTCCTGGCCCGGGTGATGCACAAGCTGCTGCTCAACTTCACCTGGTGGGTCAACCGCAAGGACACCGGCGGCAACAACGTCTTCGAGGGCGGCTTCCTCGGGCTGGACAACGTCGGGCCGTTCGACCGCTCCGCGGCGCTGCCGGTGGCCGGTGTGCTGGAGCAGTCCGACGGCACCGGCTGGATGGGCATGTACGCGCTGAACATGCTGGACATGGCGATCGTGCTGGCCGAACACGACCGGACCTGGGTGGACACCGCCACCAAGTTCTTCGAGCACTTCGCCTACATCGCCGCAGCCGCGTACGAGCAGGGGTTGTGGGACGACGAGGACGCCTTCTTCTACGACGTGCTGCGCCTCGCCGACGGCACGAAGGTGCCGCTGAAGGTCCGCTCCGTCGTCGGGCTGCTGCCGTTGGCCGCCACCACCCGGCTCACCGCGAAAACCCTGCACCACCTACCGGAGTTGGGTGCCCGGCTGCGCTGGTTCCTCACCAACCGCCCGGAGTACGCCGAGGTGATCGGCACCCGCCGGCTGGGCCCGGACGGCCGGCAGCAGCGACTGCTGTCCATGGTCGGCCCGGAGCAGGTGGTCCGACTGCTCGCCCGGATGCTCGACCCCGACGAGTTCCTCTCCGAGTACGGCCTGCGTACGCTGTCCCGCGCGCACCTGGACAAGCCGTTCTCCGTCACCCTCGGCGGGCAGGAGTTCTGCGTCGGCTACGAGCCGGCCGAGTCGACCAGCGGGCTGTTCGGCGGCAACTCCAACTGGCGGGGTCCGATCTGGATGCCCACGAACTTCCTGCTGATCAGCGCCTTGCGTGACTACGCGGCGTTCTTCGGCGACGACCTCCAGGTGGAGTACCCGACCCGCTCCGGGGTGAAGCGCACCCTGGACGAGATCGCCGACGACCTCTCCGCCCGGCTGATCTCGCTCTTCACCCAGGACGACTGGGGCCGACGGCCGATCTACGGCGCCGCGCAGTTGTTCCAGACCCACCCGGACTGGCGGGACCTGATCGCGTTCCCCGAGTATTTCCACGGCGACAACGGGGCCGGCCTGGGCGCCTGGCACCAGACCGGCTGGACAGCCCTGGTCGCCGACCTGATCCTCACGCTGCGCCGCTGACCGGCCCGTCCCAGCACTGGCTCGCTGTTTCGTCGGCAGGGTGCTCGCTTCGCATGTTTTCGACGATCGAAGAATCACGACGGCGTCGACGGCGATGCTGCTCGTTGGCCTGGCGACCCTGGGACTGGGGACGCCGGCGCGGGCAGCACCGGGTGACGCGAGCGAGCGCGGCGTCGTCGTCGACCTGTCCGCGGCGGTGCTCGGCACACCCGTGCCGTGATCTCGATCCGGTCTATGTCGGGCCACAGATCGAGCGGAAACGTTGACCTGGCCGGCTCCCTACGCTTCCCCCTGCGGGGGCGTCAGCGCCCGGAAACGGGGGCTCCGCGATGCATTCTCCGACGGCACCAACAGAAGCGGCTCCGCCGCCTCCGAAGCGGCGGTCGCGAACGGTCGTCGCGCTGGGTGCGGCGATCGTCGTGTTGGTGGCGGGCACGGTCGCGTGGCGAGTCACGGTCGCGCAGCGGCGAGAACCACTGCGGCCGGTGGCTGCCGGGGTTGGGGATTTGTTCACCGAGCTGCCGGCTCAACTGCGGCCGCCGGCCCAGGTGCCGGACCTGCCGACCGACCGTGCGGCGGGTCAGGGCGTGCTGATCTACCACCTGCGGGACGGCATCGACAGCTTTGACCCCGACAGCCGATCGTTCGACCAGAACGACGTCTACCTGGTGACCCGGTCAGGTGAGCACTTCCGGATCGGGCGTACCCCCGCCAAGGTCGAGCCTCTGAACCTGTCGCTGTCGCCGGATGGGCGCTGGCTGGGCGCCAAGCGCGACGGTCGATGGCGGGTGCGCGACCTGTCGGGCACGGCAGAGTACGAGGTCGCGGACGGATACGAGTTGTGGCACTGGTCCACGGACGCCCGCTCGCTGCTGCTCGCCGAGCCGGGGGTCAACGGCCGGGCGTTCGCGACCATGGCGCTGCCCGGCGGCGGCGTACGCCTGCTCGGCGTGCGTTCGTCTGGCATCGCCACCGAGGTGGCGTTCATCGGCGGCCGGGAGTTGGCGGTGTTCGACGCGATTCCGCTGGTGCGGCCGTTCACGACGCAGGAGCTGAAAGTCACCCTGAAGGACGTGCTGACGGGCACCTCCCGGACGGTGCCAGTGATCGGACCTGGTCAGATGGGGCCGGGCGAGACGGTGGGCCCGCTCATCGCGCTGTGGCACGTGGGCGGAAACCCGCCGACCATCTGGACCGAGGTCGGCCGACCTGATCTGGTCCCCACCGACCTTCCTGAAGGGCCACTGGTCCTGCCGTCAGTGGCGCTGCTGGGCGTGGACGTGACCTCGGGTGCCCCCACCACCAGGATCGAGTTGCCCAACACGGCGGTCGATGAGGGGCGGCAGCTCTGTCTGGGCGTGGTCGCCGACGGAGTCGTCCTGCAGCGGTGGACCGCGAAGAGCACGGAGTTGATCGTCGTCGACGCGCACCGCAACACCCGGCGCGTCGTGACGACGTTCCCCGAGACGGTGATCGTCCTCGTGCCCGGCGCCAGGGCATGACGGATCAATCGCTGCCAGTGCTGTGGTCACGCCCTCTGCACCTGCGATCGAGCGATATGACGTTGGCGGCGGCAGCCGGTGCCCTGGTCGTGGCGGAGCGACACTCGCGTCTGGCTCGACTGGACCCGCAGACCGGGACGCTGTTGTGGGAGCAGCGCGTCGAGGACTGCTGGGGAACGACCGTCATCACGGGGGAGCGGTGTCTCTATCTGAGCCAGGCCGGTGTCCTGCACTGCTTCGACATGTACAGCGGGCAGCAAACGTGGTCAGTGCCGGATCTGCGCCTGCGCGGCTACGTCAGCGTCAGTGGCTCCGTCGTACTCCTTGGTGGATGGCGAGGCTATCGTCCGCTGTTGCGGTTGGACCTGATGAACGGCGAACGTCTCCCGGCCCCGACTTCGGGCCTTCCCCCGGGCAGCGGACTGGCGTGGCCCCTGCCGGTGCGGATGTCCCCGGAGCAGGGCTTCGGGGCCGACGCGGTCCTCATCGCGAACGACACGCAGGCGAAGCTGTCTCTCGTGGATGCTCGCACCGGCTTCCCCAGGGGTGAGTGGTCGCTGCCGGCGCCGGTGCGATTCCCCGACCACGGCAGCGCCTACAGCGTGGCCGAAGACGGCCGCATCGTCTTCCTCAGCGGTACGCGCACCGTCATGGCCCTGCACCCCAGGGACGGTGTGGAGGTCCTGTGGCAGCACGACGGAGACCTGCCATCGGGGCCGCCGATCCTTGCAGGCCGCAGGCTGTGGCTGGTCACAGGCGTCGGCGTCACGATGATTGATCTCGACCGAGGTGGGCGCTCGGACGTGCAGCACCTCCCGCTCGGTAACACCCGCGGTGGTGTCCCCGTCTCCGGCGGTGCCCTGCTCGTCCGCGTTGATGCCTACCTGATCGCGGTCGACCAAGCTGGCGAGATCGTTGCCCGCCTGCGACTGCCGGGACGTGTCGACCGGCTCGTGAGCGACGGTCGGTCCCTGGTGCATGCCATCGGGAAGGGGCATCTCAGCACGATCGACATCTCGGCCATGAGTGCCGTGTCCGGGTGTATGCCCTAGACGACCCGTAATGTCAGCCAGGGTCGCTGGCCTCGAAACTCTGTCGAGCAGACAGTCACGAATCCGTCACCTGACAGTTACGGTCGGTGCTCGCCTTTACGCTCGTGTGCGTGTCCGGACCTGCTGAGAAGGCCAGAGAACAGGACCGGCGCGACCTCGTCGTCGCGGTCGCGCGAGAGTTGGCCGAGGTGGAGGGCTGGGCGGGGGTGAGCACCCGACGGCTGGCCGAGCGTGCCGAGATCGACATCGGCGACATCTACCGGCACTTCGCGGATCTGGAGGCGCTGCTCGCCGCCGTCGCGGTGTGCGCCTTCGCCGACCTGGCCGCTGACCTGGCGGAGGCGCAGGCAGACGCCACCGACGGCCCCGCGGACGCCTGGCCGGCGGTCGCGACCGCGTACCTCGACTTCGCGTACGCGAATCCGGAGGTTTATGACGCGATGCTCGCGCTGACCCCCGACCTGGCCCTCGGCGTCGATGGCGTGCCGGCCGCGCCGCGTGCCGTCTTCGCCGAGCTGCGGGCCGCCCTGACTCCGCTGGCCGAGGGGCGGGACCCGGACTCCCTGGCCGAGGTGGGGTGGAGCCTGCTGCACGGCGTGGTGATGCTCACCCGGGGTGGCCGCTTACGCCCCGAGGCGCAGGAGGAGCGGGAAGCCCTGATCGCGGATCGGTTGCTGCGGTGGCCGTGACGGCCAGAGCCTGCGGGGCGCGACCGAGCGCCGTCAGTTGAGGGGCCCGCGGTTGGCCGGGCCCTTGCCAACAAAGCGGAACGAGAGCGCCCCGCGCGCCGCGCCGCGCCGCGCGCCGCCCCGCGCCCCGCCGATCTGTGAGTGAGGTTGTCAAGGGGTGCGGTGGTGGGTGGTGATGGTGCGGTAGAGCTGTCGGGCGATGTAGCGCTTGAGGCAGCGGGTGATTTCTTTGGTGGTGCGGCCTTCGGCGCGGCGTCGGTTGATGTAGTCGCGGGTGTTGGGGTCGATGCGGCGGCGGGTCAGGGCGATGGTGTGTAGGGCGCTGTTGAGGGTTCTGTCGCCGCCGCGGTTGAGGCGGTGTCGGTCGGTGCGGCCGCTGGCCACGGGTATGGGGGCGGCGCCGGCGAGGGTGGCGTAGGCGGCTTCTGATCGGACGCGGCCGGGGTGGGACCAGGCGGTGAGGGCGATCGCGGCGGTGACGGGTCCGACTCCGGGTTGGTCGAGCAGGGGTGGGCACAGGTCAGCGACGAGGGCGCGTAGGTGCCGGTGGTTGTCGGCCAGTGTGGCGTCGAGGGTGTGGATGTGACGGGCGAGGGTGCCCCAGTTCGCGGCGGCGGGTGTGTTCCTCGATGGGCAGGTGGGTGCTCTCGGGTAGGTCGAGGGCGGCCAGGCGGGTGATCTGGCTGGCGGTACTTAGCCCGCGTAGGGCGTGGCGCAGGGTGTCGTCGGCGGTCAGGATCAACGCCTTGACCAGGTTGACCGTGGCGGTGCGCGCGTCGCTGTGGCGGCGGCAGACCAGCAGCATCCGCAGCGCCTCGCGTGGTCCGTCACTGCGGGGCACGGCGACGCGGTCGACGGGCAGTGCCAGCACCGCGTGGGCGGCGGCGACCGCGTCCAGCTGATCGGACTTGCCGCCCCGACGGCGGGCCGCCGCGGCGGGTTTGGGTGCCTCGCAGACCGGTTCACCGGCAGCGCCCAACAGCCGGCACAGTCCCTGACCGTGCGCCCGGGTGCCTTCCACCGCCCACAACCGGCGCCCGTGCGGCGGGGTGTGCGCGGCGGCGAACGCCAGCAGCTGACTCAACCCGTCCGGGTCGGTGGACACGGTGACCTGCGCCAACACCGCCCCGAGCCGGTCGAGCACCGCAGCGGTGTGCGTGTCCGTGTGGGTATCCACCCCCACCACCACGTCATAGCGATCCGTAACCCGCTCTACGATCTGTGCCATCTCGGGTTGTTGCTCCTTTGCCAGTGACGACCGGGACAGTCGGCGTCGGCTCGGGATGCAGTCACCTCAGCGGCAAATCTGTGATGGGCCACGTGTGCTCGCACGGGCAGGCTTCTGATCAGGCCAGCAAGGTGGGCCGGGCCGGCGCCGACGACCACCTGGGGACAGGTCTTGCACAAGGCACACCCGCACTCCGAGCGGCCGGATCGGCAAAGAGCCACCCAAATGATCATTAACGCCGAACCCTATCGGCAACCGACCGAACCGATCACCACAGACATAGAAGCGTCTTGCAGTTTCGGTCGCCGAGATGCGTGGAATGCCCCCTAAGTCGAGGCAGAAAGTGCAAGATCGCGAGAAAGGGGCGGCCCGGCCCCGTACTCCTCAAGAGCCTTCCTGGGACCTGCCGGCCGGGGAACCAGCACGGACGCCGTGTCTGCGAAGATCGCTGCTACCTGTTGCGAGACGATCGCCACCGCGAAACGGTTCTCGGATCGACGGGTGATTCTGGACGTTGAGGAGGACGCCGATGACAGCCAGTGGGACCGCGCAGGTGCTGATCTTCGACGCGGACGACACCCTGTGGGAGAACAATGTCGTCTTCGAGCGGGTGATCGATGACTTCCTGGCCTGGCTGGACCACCCCACCCTGGACCGGGGCGCGCTGCGGGCCATCCTCGACGACATCGAGCGGGCCAACACGGTGGCGCACGGCTACGGTAGCAAGGTTTTCCTGCGCAGCCTGCGGGAGTGCCTGGAGCGGCTGCGCGAGCGGCCGGCCACCGACGTCGAGCGTCAGGACATCGATCGGCTGGCCGTGGCACTGGTGGAACACCAGGTGGAGCTGATGCCCGGGGTGGCCGAGGCGCTCGACGAACTGGCCAGCCGGCACGAGCTGCTGCTGCTGACCAAGGGCGAGCGGGAGGATCAGCAGCGCAAGCTGGACGCCTGCGGCGTGCTGCACCACTTCCAGGCCGCGCACATCGTCGCGGAGAAGAACGTCGACACGTACCGGTGGCTGGTGCGGGAGCAGGGCTTCGAGCCGGCCCGCGCGTGGATGATCGGAAACTCCCCGAAGTCCGACATCCTGCCGGCGCGGGCGGCCGGGCTGAACGCGGTGTTCATTCCGAACGAGAACACCTGGGTGCTGGAGGAAGCCGAGCTGGACCCGACCGACCGGGGTGTGTTGCGGCTCGCCGCTTTCCCCGACCTGCTGCGGCACTTTTGATCGCCCGGCTCGACTGTCAGGATGGCGGCATGAAGCGCAGATCCCTCCTGCTCGGCGCGGCGGCAGGCTTGGCCGCTCCGGCGGTGCTCACCCCTGCGGTGCCCGCGCTCGGCGCGAGCGGACCGCCTGCGCCGGCCTGGGGCACGGCCCCGGTTCCCAGGTCCTGGCTGGCCATGCCGCGCCACAACCGGGCCAGTGAGTTGACCACCCTGCCGGCGCAGACGAAGCAGGTGATCATCGTCGGCGCCAGCAGCTACACCACCACGTACGCCACCCTTGAGGCGTACGTGCGGGTCGGGGATCGCCACTGGCAGCCGGCCTGGGCGTCGTTGCCCGCCCGGATCGGCTCGAAGGGATTCAGCGACAACCACGTGGAGGGGGTGCCGACGACACCGACCGGTGTCTACTCGATCGGCCCCACCATCTACGGCATCGCCGCCAACCCGGGCGTGCGATACCCCTACCACCGGCTGGTCAGCGGTGACTGGTGGAACGAGAACCCGTCGTCCTCGCGGTACAACACCTTCCAGCACAGCTCGACCAACCCGGGCGGGGCCAGCGAGGCACTGTGGCAGGAGACTCCCGCGTACACGCACTTCGCGGTGATCACCTACAACATGCCGCCGAACGTGCCGACGCCGGTGCCGAAGGCGGGCAGCGGCATCTTCCTGCACCAGTTCAGCACCAGCGGCGGCAACGCCACCGCCGGCTGTGTCTCCCTCGCCCGCAACCATCTGGTCGACGTGCTCAACTGGCTGGACCCGGCGCTCTCGCCGCGCATCGTGCTCAGCCCGTACGCCCAGCTCAGCCGATATTGAACGCCGCCGACGGACGTCAGCCGACCTCGCGTCGGACGATCGCCACCGCCACCCGGCAGAACTCGTCCATGTCCGGGTTGAACCCGGCTGCGATGTCGGGGTGCAGCCCGGAGCGGGTCTCCTCCAACAGCCGCTGGCAGACCTGCTCGACCGGCTCGCCCGCGTAACCGGCGCGGACCCGGTCGGTGGCCGCCTGAAGCGCCGAGGTCAGCTGCTCCTCCAGCGGGCCCTGCAGCTTCTGCTGCACCGGGTCCAGCCCGCGTGGGTCGAGCGTGACATGTGGCTCCGACATCGGTGCTCCCTTCGTCGGCGTCCGCGATACCCCACCGCGGACGTCGGTCAAACCCTGGTCGGTACGGCGGCGACCCGCACCTGGTATGAGAAGTCCTCCGCCGGCTCCTCGTGGTACGACAAGCGGCGGATTTGCCGGTCGTCGTCGTAGAGGGCGACGTCCACCAGGACGCCGAGGTGGGCCAGGCCGATGGTCGACACCCGCTTCTTGTCCTGCAGCACCGCGCAGACGCCGCCGAGCAGGGTGCTGGCGTCGGACGTACGGTGCCCGGGCGGGCAGCGCAGCACCAGGTCGACCTCGATCGGCCCGGGCAAGGGCGTCCAGCCGGTGCGCTGGGCCGCCGTGAGGGCGGCCTGGAGCAGGGCGCGGACCCTCGTCGCCTGCCGATGCCCGGCGGCGAAGATGGACAACGCTTCGGTCTTGACCGGTGGCAGGCCGCTCACCTCGAATGTCAGGGCGAGAGCGCGGGTGTCCTGCACGGGGCACCTCCTCGTTGGGACGATCCTGCCCAACCGGGGGAGCGGCGGTGGGACGTTCCCGCGATTACCAACCGATCGGGCAGGCTGGGGTCGGCCGGAGGCGTGTCGACGGCGGCGGCGAACGCGCCGGCTGCGGCGCTAGGAAAACGCTAGCCGACGCCGCCCGCGCTGGGTAGTCGGTCGTTCACCCGGTGGGACGCGGTGCGAAGGCGCAGAACTCGTTGCCCTCGGGGTCGGCCAGCACCCACCACCAGTGCGCATTGTCGAGCGGCTCCCGCAGCAGCGTCGCGCCCGCCGCGATCAGCGCCATCGGCTCCGGGTCGACCAGCTCGACGTCCCAGTGCATGCGGTTCTTGACCGTCTTGGGCTCGGGCACCCCGTCGAAGACCCAGTAGTCCCAGGGGAACCCGGACGCGCCGATCACCGACGCGGTGGTCGACCCGTGCTCGACGGTGCCGCCGAGCACGCCAGCCCACCAGGTTGCCTGGGCGGTCGGGTCGGCCGAGTCCACGACCAGCTCGAACGGGCCGGGCCGGGTGCCCTCGCGGGCCGGGAACGCGCAGAACGGGTTGCCCTCCGGGTCGTCGAGCACCCACCAGGTCGCCTCGCCGGCTGGTTCGCGGACCAGCCGGGCGCCGGCCGCGAGCAGCGCCGCCGGGTCCGCGTCGGCCAACCGCAGATCCAGGTGTACGCGGGTCTTGCCGACCCGCGGCTCGGGCACCTGGTTCACCCAGATCGACTCGGCGTTGGAGCGGGCCGAGCGGGGGTCCACCCGGGTGTCGTCGCCGCCGGCGTCGGCCACGTCACCGTCGAGCACCCGGGCCCAGAAGGCGCCCAGTGCGAGCGGGTCGGCGGCGTCCAGGCAGAGGTCCTTGAAGCGCGCGATCATGGTCCCAGCATGCCTGGTCGGGGGCGGACTGTGGGGCTCAGCGCTGCTTGGCGTAACCGACGAACGCCTTCCAGGCCGCCGGGTCGACGTGCAGGGTGCCGCCTTCCCGGTCCTTGCTGTCACGCACCAGCACCATGGTCGGCAGGTTGTCGGCGACCTCGACGCAGGCTCCGCCGTTGCCGCCGGACCTGGTCGACTTCCGCCATTGCGGGGTCAGCATGTCCATGACTTCGCCACTTCCTTGATCAACTCGATTGACTGCCGGCGGGGAAGCGCTTCGTTTCGCACGACCTCCCACGTCTTCGCCAGCTTAGCGATGTCCGCCGACGCATCGACGATCTGCGCGGTGAGTTGGTTGTCCGCATAGGCTACGCGCTCGCCGTCCGGCATCTCGGCGATGATGAACTGGCCGCCCATCCCCAGGTACATACCAGCATCCGCCGGCACGATGTGCACCTGGATATGCTCCGCCGTCGCCAGCTGGGCAAGGTGCTCGCACTGCTCCGCCATGAGCCCCGGCTGATCGAGCACCGGCCGGCGGAGCACGGCCTCGTCCAGGACGGCGATGAGCTGAGGCGGGCGGGGACGCTGCAGGATCGACTGCCTCTCCAGCCGGGAGGCGACGATGCGATCGATGTCTTCGACATCGAATCGGCCGCCGGCAAGCGTGGCGCGGGCGTACCGGTCGGTCTGTAGGAGGCCCGGCACGTACGCCAGCTCGAACCAGCGCAGCGTGGTCGCCTCCCGTTCGAACTCGATCCACTCGCGCAGCCAGGCCGGCTCGGCGTCGAGTTGGGCCAACCTTTCCAGCATCCGCTGGAAGCGCCCGTTGGTCTCGTGGTGGGCATCGACCGCCCGCATGTACTCCTTCGTGGGCGGTCGGCAGCCCGTCTCCACCGAGCTGACGTGCGAGCCGGAATAGCCGATGCCCCTGCCGAAGTCGTCCTGACTGAGCCCGAACCCCGCCCGGAACAGGCGCAGCTCCTCCAACACGTAGTCGGTAGCGGTCCCCATTGATTCCCCAACCTTCACTCACTGTGGATCGGCGTGTCCTTCAGGGCTGCTCACCTGGGCCGTTGAGCTGCACGGATGCCGCGAGCACGTATCGACGGTAGTCGTCTGGACCCAGACTGTCACCAGTGGCGGGTCCGCTGGTGGCCGCAGTGGCGGCAGCGGGCCCTGCCCCGGGGTCGCTCCCGTTTCCCCCTTGCGGGAGCGGCCCCTTTCCGGTCGCCGAGGAGGTCGATGTGTTGAGCCCGACAGACCAGCAGCCCGCGGTGCGGTGCCGGTGATGGTGGTCCGGCCGCCCGTCCCGCACGTCGCCATGCGCCCGCTGTGGCGGTGCCGCAGTTGCGGCAGGGAGTGGCCCTGCCAGCCGGCCAAGCTCGCCCTGCTGACCGAGTACCGGGGCAGCCGGACCGCCCTGCTCATCTACCTCGGCACCCTGATGCACGAGGCGACGAATCAGCTCACCCAACTCCACCCGGATCATCCGCCGGCCAGGATGACGGAACGCTTCCTTTCCTGGGCGAGGGCCCGGAGCTGATGCTCGGCCCGCCGTAGTTCATCCCGGGAAGTGGATCAGCGGCACCCCGTCGGAGTACCCGGGTCCCTCGCCGGTGAGCACCGCAGCGTCGTGGGTCAGACCCGCCACGGCGGCCGCGGCCAGGTCGAAGCGGCGGGTCCTGCGCTGCCAGAAGGTCAACTCCGGCAGGTCCTGCGCCCGCTCCGGTAGCAGTGCGCAGGCGGGCAGGGCCAGCAGCTTGTGCAGCAGGGCCAGGTCCTTGCCGGTCGCCATGTTCAGGGCTTCGGCGGCTGCCACCACCGGCACCCCAAATCGCACCCCGTCCTCGATGACCTCGTGGACGGGCTCGCCCACGTGCACCGTTCGAAGGACGGCGTATCCCAGCAGGGCCGACCGGTCCAGGATCAGCCGGACTGGTGGTGTCGTCTCCGAGGTCATGCGGCGTCGGCGCGGGGAGCGTCGTCGTCGCCGTTCATCTCGGCCTCCATGGCGGCGCGGATCTTGGCGCGCTCCGCCTCGAACCGCTCCGAGGGCCACTCGGCCTCCACGCCCAGTCGGCGGGCCCGAGCCTCGGCGACACCCTGCTCAGTGACGTGAATGCCGGCGGCGAGCAACAACTCCTTGTGCTGCTCCACCCGCCTGCGCCGACGCACCGACTCGGTCACGTAGGCACTGGCCATGCGGTTGCCCTGGCTCTCCAGGATCTGACTCACGTCTGGGGGCACGGAGATCGTGAAGCGGCGCTGAGGCTCTGTCATACGCATAGCTTACGCCTGTCATACTGTTGCGCCTTCGACCGTCAGGCAGGTTTGAAATTCGTGGCATCTGGGTGGGGGTGTCGGAAGCGACCGGGCCCTCGCGGAGCGACAGGCGACGGGCCAGAACCGTGGCACCAGCGAGTGCGGCCAGGACCATGGCGATCTCGGCGGCCACCACTGCCGGTGCCGTGCTGTAGTCGGTGGACCATGCGAATGCGATGGCGATTGGCGTGATGATGATGCCGGCCTCGGCTTCGCCCAGAAGACTGTCGATGGTGTCCATGGTCAACTCCTCCGACCCGATCCAGGCGGCAGGCCCGCCGTCTTCTGGGCCCGCCGTCCCAGCGCGTGATCGACTCGCCTTCCTGAAAGGCGGGGCTTTCCTGGCGTGGTGAAGGCGCGACTTCCAGGAAACCGAGTCGATCACGCACGTGGCGTCGGCGCAGGGCAAAGACGGCCGGTCGCTGCGCGGACTCTCGCGGTGACAGCCAGGTTTCGCGGCTTTGCGGGTGGGGCAGTTTAGCCGCACAGAGCATCTGGGCCGGAGTGTTTCCGCAGCTTGCCGGCTCGGAAACGTCTCGTCGTGCACCGGGGCACGGATGCCCTCCCCGGTTTCGCCGTAGAGAGGGGGAAGGTGATGACGGACCCCGCAACGGCTCCACACCGGCGTCGGTCGGCCATCCGGGTTGGGGCGGCGGCTGCCGCGTTGGCGCTGGTTGCGCCGCTGGCCGCGTGCGGCGCGGGTGACGATGGTGGCCCACCGACGATCAACCTGTACTACCCGCCCGAGCAGAACCTGCAGAAGGTCGTCGACGACTGCAACGCGCAGGCACAGGGGCGGTACAGGATCGCCTACCGGGTGCTGCCCCGGCAGGCCGACGACCAGCGGGTGCAGATGGTGCGCCGGCTGGCCGCCGAGGACAGCGGGATGGACCTGCTCGGCCTGGACGTGACCTGGACCCAGGAGTTCGCCAGCGCCGACTGGATCCGCGAGTGGACCGGCCAGGACAAGGCCGAGGTCGAGCAGGGCACCCTCGCCGGGCCGCTGGACACCGCCCGCTACGAGGACAAGCTGTACGCGGCGCCGAAGAACACAAACGTCCAGCTGCTCTGGTATCGCAAGGACCTGGTGCCCCAGCCGCCGACGACCTGGGACCAGATGATCAGTGCGGCCCAGCAGCTCAAGGAGCAGGGCAAGCCGTACCAGGTGCTCACCATGGGCGCCCAGTACGAGGGTCTGGTCGTCCTCTACAACACCCTGGCCGAGAGCGCCGGTGGAAAGATCCTCTCCGACGACGGCAAGCAGGCCGTGATGGACGGCGGCACGGTTCGCGCATTGGAGCAGTTGAAGCGCTTCGCCACGTCGGGCGTGACCTCGCCGTCGTTCAGCAACGCCACCGAGGACCCGGTCCGGCTGGAGTTCCAATCCGGCTCGGGTGCGTTCCAGGTGAACTGGCCGTTCGTCTACCCGGCGTTGCAGGAGGCCAACCCGGACCTCGCCAAGCAGGTCGGCTGGGCCCGGATTCCCGGCGTCGACGAGAACACCCCCAGCAAGGTCACGATCGGCGGGGTCAACCTGGCCGTCAGCTCCTACTCCAAGCACCCGGAGCTGTCCTTCGAGGCGGGCCGGTGCCTCCGCAGCGCCGAACACCAGAAGTTCTCCGCCATCAACGACGGCGTGCCGCCCACCATCGAGGCCGTCTACGACGAGCCGGAGATGACCGAGGCGTACCCGATGAAGGACACCATCCTGGAGGAGCTGAAGGATCCGGCGACCCGTCCGCTGACCCCCGCCTACCAGAGCATCTCCACCGTGATGTCGGCGATCCTGTCACCGCCGTCGGCGATCCGTGCGCAGCAGACCGCGGACGAGCTGCGCGGCGCCATCGCCGACGCCCTCGAGTCGAAGGGGGTCCTGCCGTGACCCGGCCCGCCGCCACTGCGACCCCGGAGAAGACCGACGGCCAGCACGCCACCGTGCCCACCCAACGGGGCGGCCGCCGTAAGCCGCCGCTGAGCGAGAACAAGAAGGCCGAACGCAAGCTCGGCCTGCTGCTCTGCGCGCCCGCCGCGCTGGTCATGGTCGCGGTGACCGCGTACCCGATCATCTATTCGGTCTGGCTGTCGTTGCAGCGCTTCGACCTGCGCTTCCCCGACGAGCGCAAGTTCATCGGGCTGGAGAACTACGTCACCGTGCTCACCAACGACTTCTGGTGGACCGCCTTCGGGGTGACCATGCTGATCACGGTGGTCACCGTGGCCGTCGAGCTGGTGCTCGGCATGGGCCTGGCGATCATCATGCACTGCACCCTGATCGGCCGCGGTCTGGTGCGGACGTCGGCGCTCATCCCGTACGGGATCGTCACGGTGGTCGCCGCGTTCTCCTGGCGGTACGCCTGGACGCCGGGCACCGGCTACCTGGCCAACCTGTTCAGCGACGGCGCACCGCTCACCGAGCGGGCCAGCTCCCTGGCGATCATCATGCTAGCGGAGATCTGGAAGACCACCCCGTTCATGGCGTTGCTGCTGATGGCCGGGCTGGCGCTGGTGCCGGAGGACCTGCTCAAGGCCGCCTCCACCGATGGTGCCACCGCCTGGCAACGGTTCACGAAGGTGATGCTGCCGGTGATGAAGCCGGCGATCCTCGTCGCGTTGCTGTTCCGCACCCTGGACGCGTTCCGGGTCTTCGACAACATCTTCGTGCTGACCGCAGGAGGCAACGAGACGTCCTCGGTGTCGATGCTCGCCTACAACAACCTCATCCGGGGCCTCAACCTCGGCATCGGCTCGACGATGTCGGTGCTGATCTTCATCACCGTGGCGATCATCGCCTTCGTCTTCGTGAAGCTGTTCGGCACCGCTGCCCCCGGTAGCGACGACTCCGAGAGGCGCTGACATGGCTGTCGAAACCACCACGCGGGCAAAGCTGCGCTGGGGCCTCCTGGACGTCCTCGTGGTCGTCTTCGCGCTGGTCCCGGTGCTGTGGATCGCGTCGCTGTCGTTCAAGACGCCGGCCACCCTCACCGACGGGAACTTCATCCCCCGGGAGTGGACGCTGGACAACTACAAGACGATCTTCGACACCGACCAGTTCGTCCGGGCGCTGATCAACTCGATCGGCATCGCGCTGATCGCCACACTGGTCGCGGTGGTGCTCGGCGCGATGGCCGCGTACGCGATCAGTCGGCTGGACTTCCCCGGAAAGCGACTGCTGGTCGGTGTCTCCCTGCTGATCGCCATGTTCCCGCAGGTGTCACTGGTGTCGCCACTGTTTGAGATCGAGCGTCAGCTCGGCCTCTTCGACACCTGGCCCGGGCTGGTCCTGCCGTACATCACCTTCGCGTTGCCGCTGGCGATCTACACGCTGTCGGCGTTCTTCAAGCAGATCCCGTGGGACCTGGAGAAGGCGGCGAAGATGGACGGCGCCACCCAGGGCCAGGCGTTCCGGCGGGTGATCGCCCCGCTGGCCGCGCCCGGGTTGTTCACCACGGCGATCCTGGTCTTCATCTTCTGCTGGAACGACTTCCTGTTCGCCATCACGCTGACCTCCACCGAACGCGCCCGTACGGTGCCGGTCGCCCTGTCGTTCTTCACCGGCGAGTCGCAGTTCGAGGATCCCACCGGGGCGATCTGCGCGGCCGCCGTGGTGATCACCGTTCCGATCATCCTGTTCGTCCTCTTCTTCCAGCGCCGCATCGTGTCCGGTCTGACCTCCGGCGCAGTCAAGGGATAGGTGAGTGGTCATGGCTGACATCGTGCTCGACAAGGTGAGCAAGAGTTTCCCGGACGGGACCGTCGCCGTGCAGGACGTCGACCTGGAGATCGCCGACGGCGAGTTCGTGATCCTGGTCGGGCCCTCGGGCTGCGGCAAGTCCACCACCCTCAACATGATCGCGGGCCTGGAGGACATCAGCTCCGGTGAGCTGCGCATCGCCGGCCAGCGGGTCAACGACAAGGCTCCCCGGGACCGGGACATCGCCATGGTGTTCCAGTCCTACGCGCTCTACCCGAACATGACCGTGCGGGAGAACATGGCGTTCCCGCTGCGGCTGGCGAAACTGGACAAGGAGACCATCAACCGAAAGGTCGACGAGGCCGCGAAGGTGCTGGAGCTGACCCCGCTGCTCGACCGTAAGCCGGCCAACCTCTCCGGCGGGCAGCGCCAGCGGGTGGCGATGGGTCGGGCGATCGTCCGCCAGCCGAAGGCGTTCCTGATGGACGAGCCGTTGTCCAACCTCGACGCCAAGCTGCGGGTGCAGATGCGGACGGTGGTGTCCCGGTTGCAGAAGCAGCTCGGCACCACCACCGTCTACGTCACCCACGACCAGACCGAGGCGATGACCCTCGGCGATCGTGTTGTGATCATGCGCGGGGGAGCGGTGCAGCAGGTCGGCCCTCCACAGGAGCTCTACGACCACCCGCGCAACCTCTTCGTGGCCGGCTTCATCGGTTCGCCGTCGATGAACTTCCTGCACGCCGCCGTACAGGACGGCGGGCTGCACACCGCGCTGGGTGACGTGCCGCTCGGCGACCGGGTACGCCGCGAGTTGGAGGCGGCCGACGCGCCCCGCGAGCTGATCCTGGGCATTCGCCCCGAGCACTTCGAGGACGCCGAGCTGGTCGACGAGGACACCCGCCGTCGGGGCATCGAGTTCGAGGCGCCCGTGGACATCGTCGAGTCGATGGGTTCGGACAAGTACGTCTACTTCACCGTTGCGGGGGAGCGGGCCAGCGCCGCCGAGCTGGAGGAGTTGGCCGCCGACGCCGGTTCCGCCGACTTCGCCGGCGCCGGAGGCAACCTGGTGACCCGGCTGTCGGCGGAGTCCCCGGTCGCCGAGGGGCAGTCGCGGCGGATCTGGTTCAACCTGGAGAAGATCCACCTGTTCGACCCGACCACCGGCCGCAACCTGACCCTGCACGAGGGCCGGTCGGCCGGCGCGCTCGCCGACTGACAGCGTCCACCGTGGTGGGGCCGGCGGGTTCGCCCACCGGCCCCGTCGTGGCGGTGGAGCGGGCCCGAGCCGGCGCTGCCTGCACCGACCCCGACAGCCGACGACGGCGAGGTGGTGGTGGCGATGCACGCCGCCCACGCCGGGTCGACCCCGTCCAAGCCGACCAGGCCGAGGAGTGACGCCGCTCAGTCAGGTCAGCCAGTCGATTCGCGGCGGCAGCCCGAGGAAGTCGGCGTACCGCTGCAGTGCCTGCTCGACGCGGGTTCGCTCGTCGGCGGCCATCGGCACCAGCGGGCGCACGGTCATGGTGACCCCGGTCCGGCCGACCTTGCGCCTCCACACACCCACCACCCGGCCGGCGCGGACCACGGTGGCCTGGAAGATGCCGTTGTTTCCCGGCACCACGGCCGCCTGGTGCGCGGGGTCGAGCATCAACGTCCGGTCCCGGTAGCCGAGCAGAAACTCGTCGAAGCCCGGCAACACCAACACCTCGTGCACCGGGATGCGTGCCGCGTCGGCCAGTGCCGCGTCGACGTGCATCGGTTCGCCGTCGACCCGCACCGTGGTGAGCGCGTCGCCGGCGGCGGCCAGCCCTCGCCGGGCGTCCGTCAGCGTGAGGCCGCTCCACCCGGCGAACTCGCGGTCGGTGACCGGCCCGTGCCCGCGTACGTAGCGGTGTGCGAGCAGGGCCAACGCCTCCTCCCGGCCCGGTCGGCGTGGACTGGGCGCCCACTCGTCCAGCAGGGCGAAGGTCTGCTCGGTGCCGACGTGCGGCGCCACGCAGGTCACCCCGCGCACACTCGCATACCAGAGCAGGTGGTAGCCGCGTTGGCCGTCGGTGCCCAGGCCGGCCGCGCGCAGGGTGGCCAGGCACTGCGCCCGGGTGAACCGGCCGCCGTCGGCCAACGCGGCGCCGAGGACGTCCAGCGCACGCTCGGCGTCGGCCTCGGTGAGCCCGAGTTGCGCCCGCCGGGTCGCCGCGCTGGCCAGCGATCGTACGCCGGTCAACTCCAGCATCCAGCGGGCGTCGGCGGGCGGGACGAGGTGCACAGTGCCCCGCATCGGCCAGGTGCGCAGCGCCTCGCGCCGCTCCAAGGCCGCCTGAACGTCAGCGACGGTCCGCCCCGGCAGCCGGGCGCCCAGCGACCACAGGCCGCTCGCGAGGTCCTGTGCCTGCATCGCGCCGAACCACTCGACCACCTCGGCGACGGTGCCGGGTCGGATGCTCGGATGCGCGCGCAGCAGCAGGCTGGTCATCCGCAGCGCCAACGCGTCGGTCGCGGTGAGGTCGACAGGCATCGGCAGCCAACCCCTTTCCGGTGGCCGGGCCGCCAGCCTAGGGCCGGTCACCGACACTCCTGCTGATGGGAGGCGTAACGGCGGTCGTCGTGGGAATGCGGCTCGCTGAAAGTGCGCGCGCCGCGCGTGCGGAAGGGAATTTCATGACTGCCGCAAGCGAGCCGGCCCGGGGTGCCGGCGCACCGGCCGGGTCCCGGACCCATCGGGGGGACGCCCCCGCGAAGACCAGCGCCGCCGCGACCTTTGCCCTCGTGTTCGGGGTGGCTGCTCTGTTCAGCGTGTTGACGGCGATCCTCGCCTGGCTGGGGCTGGTGCTCGGCATTATCGGGATCATCCTCGGCATCGTCGGCCTCAAGATGGCCCGCCGACCGGGGGTCACTGGCCGTGGCGTGTCGATCGGCGGCTTGGTGCTCAGCATCCTGGCCGTACTGATCGGTCTCGGTCTGGCCGCGGGCATCACCACGTTCGTCAACAACGAGAGCGCGGTGAACCGCCTCCAGACCCAGGTCGACAAGCTGCGTGGCAAGCTTTCCTGACCCACGGCGGGCGCGGGCGGAGATCACAGTAGGGTGGGCGACGTGCTCCGCCAGGTCACCGCGATCCGCTACGTCACCCCGCTGCGCGAGGGTGGGTCGCTGCCTGGCGTCGTGGAGGCCGACGACCTGGGCACGTACGTGGCGAAGTTCCGGAGTGCCGGCCAAGGGCCCAAGGCGCTGATCGCCGAGGTGATCTGCGGCGAGCTGGCCCGCCGTCTGGAGCTGCCGGTGCCCCCGCTGGTGGTGCTCGACATCGACCCGGTGATCGGGCGGGCCGAGCCCGACCAGGAGGTGCAGGAGCTGCTGCGCAACAGCGGCGGCGCCAACCTGGGGATGGACTTCCTGCCCGGGGCGCTGGGCTTCGACCCGGTGGCGCACCCCGTCGACCCGACGCTGGCCTCCCGCGTGCTCTGGTTCGACGCGTACGTGGAGAACGTCGACCGGAGCTGGCGCAACCCGAACCTGCTGGTGTGGCACCGGGAGCTGTGGCTGATCGACCACGGCGCCTCGCTGTACTTCCACCACAACTGGCCGCGCGCCGAGGCTGCGGTGCACCGGGCCTACCGAGCTGAGGACCACGTGCTGGCGCCGTACGCGACGCGGCTGGCCGCGGCCGATGCCGAGTTGGCCCCTCGGGTCACCCCGGAGCTGCTCACCGAGGTGCTGGCCCTGGTGCCGGCGGAGTGGCTGACGGCTGCCGACTTCGAGACGGCCGACGCCGCGCGTGCCGCGTACCTGGCGCACCTGTCCCGCCGGGTCGCCCGCACGGCCGACTGGCTGCCACAGGGGAGCGCCGCGTGAGGCAGCCCTTCGAGTATGCGCTGATCCGGCTGGTGCCCCGCATCGAGCGCGGCGAGCAGATCAACGTAGGGGTGTTGCTCTACTGCCAGCAGCGCGATTTCCTGGCCGCGCGGACCCACCTGGACGCCGACCGGGTCCGCGCACTCGCACCCGACGTCGATCTGCCGGCGGTGGCCGCGGTGCTCGACTCCTGGGACCGGACCTGCTCCGGTGACGGGCCAGCGACCCGGATGAGGCTCG
This sequence comes from Micromonospora sp. NBC_01638, assembly GCF_045209745.1. Lineage (NCBI taxonomy): Bacteria > Bacillati > Actinomycetota > Actinomycetes > Micromonosporales > Micromonosporaceae > Micromonospora > Micromonospora sp. NBC_01638. Next base: position 140,551 of record NZ_CP109273.1, on the reverse strand, counting down.
GTGAGCGGTTCCACTGGCTGGCCGCGCCACGCAGCACGATGATCCAGACGGGGCCGGTGCACACCGGGCTCACCGCCGATCCGGCGGCCGAGCTGGACCGGCTGATGGCGGCCCTGGTCCACTGAGCGGCGGCAGCTGAGCGCGCAGGGCGTTCCCCTGATCGCGCTACGCCGGCGCCGTTGCTGGCGGAGCGCGATCCCCCGTTCAGGTGTCCGGCGCCCGGCGGTGGCTCAGTCCCGCCGGCACCGATGGCATCAGGATCGCCGTCCGCGCGGGGCACGGGGCGGGAACGACCGGAAAGTTGCGGAAAACTTGAGCCCGGCGGACCGGTACCTGGGACCGTGCGGGCGTCCCGTCGTTAGGGATCGCGCTCAACGGGTAGTCGCGGGCGCTGACCCGAGACGAAAAGGGGAACATCTGATGGCTGCCCAGACCAAGGTAGCGGTGATCTACTACAGCGCTACCGGCATCACGTACCAGATGGCGCAGGCCGTGTGCGAGGCCGCCGGAGACGCGGGCGCCGACGTGCGTCTGCGCAAGGTGCGCGAGTTGGCGCCGGACGAGGCCATCCGCTCCAACTCCGGCTGGGAGGCGCACCGCCTGGAGACCCAGGATGTGCCCGAGGCGATGGTCGACGACCTGGCCTGGGCCGACGTGGTGATCCTCGGCGCGCCGACCCGGTACGGCATGGTCGCGGCCCAGCTGAAGCAGTTCATCGACACCACTGGCCCGCTCTGGGCCCAGGGCGCGTTGGCCAACAAGGTCTACTCCGCCTTCACCTCGACGGCGACCTCGCACGGGGGGCAGGAGACCACGCTGACCTCGCTCTTCAGCGTCTTCTACCACTGGGGCGGTGTCGTGGTCACCCCCGGTTACACCGACACCAGCCAGTTCATCGCCGGCAACCCGTACGGCGCCTCGCACACGAGCAACAACGGGGAGATCGCCCCGGACGCCGTGGCGCTCGGCGCCTGCGCGCTCACCGCTCGGCGCGCGGTGCTGCTGGGGGCTGCGGTGAAGGCGGGCATGGCCGGCTGACGGGCGACGGTGACCGGTGGCGCGGGCGGGGGGCTCTCGGCCCGTCCGCGCCACCGGTCGATCCAGCCCTACCCCCGGGGCAGGGCGACTATGCGCGTCCGCCCGTTGCGGACAACCTGTCCGGGTGCGATGCCGGCAGCAGGTCGGTCACCAGTTCGGTCAGCACAGCGAGCCCGTCGGGGCTGAGCACCGACTCCGGGTGGAACTGCACCCCGGCGAAGCCCTGCCCCCGTAGGGCGTGCACGGCGCCGTCGCCCGCGTCCCGGGCCAGCTCCACCGGCCCGTACGCCGTGATCAGGTGGTCCGCCTCGGCGCGGGCGGTGAACGTCGAGTAGAACCCGACCCGGCGGGTCCGGCCGAACAGCGGCACCTCACGCTGCAACCCCTGGTAGGGCGCCTCCCGGCGGTGCAGTGGCAGCCCCAGCAGCCCGGCCAGCACCTGATGGCCGAGGCAGACCGCGAGGGTGGGTCGGCCGGTCGCCAGCAGCCTGGCCAGCAGGCTCCGCAGCGCCACCATCTTCGGCTCGTGCGGGCTGCCGGGGTCGCCCGGCCCGGGACCGACCACCACCAGGTCGTAGGCGTCGACAGGGCCGCTCGCGTGCCACGGCCGGATGGTCACCGCGAGACCCAGCGCGCCCAGTTGGTGAGCCAACATCCCGGTGAAGGTGTCCTCGGCGTCCACGATCAACACTCGGCGGCCGACCAGTCCGGGCAGCCCGGGTGCGTCCGGTGCCCGCTGGTCCAGCCAGAACCGCGCCAGCGGAGCGTTGCGCGCGGCCAGCGCGTCGCGTACCGCCGGGTCGTCGGCCAGTCGCGCGACCGGGCCGCCGCCGGCGGGCGCCGCCGGCCCGAGGCCGAGCGCGGCCAGCACACCGGCCGCCTTGGCGTGTGTCTCGGCCACCTCGCCGGCCGCCGTCGAGTGCCGGACCAGGGTGGCGCCCACCGGCACCCGCAGCCGGCCGGTGGGGGAGATCTCGGCGGTACGGATCAGGATCGGGGCGTCGAGCGTCTGCCGGCCGGCCTCGTCATGGCCGAGCAGCGCCAGCACGCCCGCGTAGTAGCCCCGGCCTCGGCGCTCGTGCCGGGCGATCACCCGGCAGGCGTTCTCCATCGGGCTGCCCGTCACGGTGGGAACGAACATGGTCTCGCGCAGCACCTCCCGCACGTCACGGGTGCCCTGCCCGGCGAGCAGGTACTCGGTGTGCGCCAGGTGCGACATCTCTTTCAGGTACGGACCGATCACCTGGCCGCCGTGCTCGGCGACGGCGGCCATCATCTTCAGCTCCTCGTCGAGCACCATGTACAGCTCCTCGACCTCCTTCTGGTCGGCGAGGAAGCGCAGCAGCGCCGCCCGGTCCGGGGTGCCACCGGCGCTCCGGAAGGTGCCGCTGATCGGGTTCATCATCACCAACCCGTCGTCGACGCTGACGTGCCGCTCCGGGCTGGCGCCGACAAGCGTCCGCGTGCCGGTGTGCACCACGAAGGTCCAGTACGCGCCGCGCTCGGCGACCAGCAGCCGACGCAGCGCGGCCAGCGCGGCCGTCAGCGGTGCGCCCTGCACGGTGGCGTTCAGCGTGCGGTGGATGACGAAGTTCGCGCCCTCACCGCTGCCGATCTCCTCGGCGAGCACCCGCTGCACCGTCCGCGCGTACTCCTCGTCGGTGACGTCGAAGGCGGCGTCGACGGTGCGGACCGGTTCGTCGGGCAGCGCGGCCAGGGCATCGGCCAGGGCGATCCGCCGATGCTCGCGGACCTGGAGGCACTCCAGCGGAGCGCCGTCGTCGACGCAGGCGAAGCCGCGCTCGATGATCTGCCGGAACGGCACCAGGGCCAGCGTCCGCGCCCCGGGTGTGCCCGGCGTCAGCGGGATGTCCGCGAGCCGTTCGACGGTGTCGACCGGGCCGGTGAACAGCTCCAGTTCGTCCGCGCCGTCGCGGCGCAGCAGCGCGAACGGACCAGGGTCGACACCGTGGGCCACGGCGGCGAGCAGGTCGGTCAGGTGGGTCATCGGAGTCTCCGTCGGGCCGGGCGCCGCCATTGGGGCGGCCATTCGGCCGGGAGATCCGGCGACCGCCTTCAGGGCGGCCGCGTGGATGGAGCTACGCGCGGGAGATGGCCGCCGGGTTGGCGGGCCACCAGCAGGACAGATGCGCGAGCATGCGATCCACCCTACGCGCCCGTCGCCCGCCTGGCACCGGGTAACTTGACCGTCGATGAACATTCTCGCGCTCGACCTGGGCACCTCCTCGGTACGTGGGCTGGTGCTGGACGAGGACACCCGACCGCTGCCCGGCGCCCTGGCCCGGCGCAAGGTCGACCTCGTCATCGGCGACGACGGCACCGGCACCCTGTCCGGCCCCGACTATCTCGCCTCCCTGGTCGGCTGTCTGGATGAGTTGGCCGACGCGGGGCACCTGCACGACGTCAACCTGGTGGCGGTCTCCGCCCAGTGGCACTCGGTGCTTCCGCTGGACCGCGACGGCGCCCCGATCGGCCCGGTGATCACCTGGCTGGACACCCGGCCCGTGCCGGTCGACGGTTCGGCGGGCCCGTCCGACCCGGACGGCTTCCACCAGCGCACCGGCTGCTGGTGGCACCGCTCGTACTGGTCGATGCGGCTGCCCTGGTTGCGCGAGCAGTCCGGCAGCCCGATCGCCCGGTTCGTCGGCCTGCCCGAGTACGTGCTGGGCGAGCTGCTCGACTCGGCGCCCATGTCGGTCTCCCAGGCCTCCGGGACCGGTCTGCTGGACCTGCGTGCCCTGCGCTGGGACGAGGAGGCGCTGACGTTGGCCGGGGCGCGTCCGCAGGATCTGCCGCCCATCGGGGAGCGGGACTGGTACGGCCGGCTCCGGGCCGACAAGGCCCGCCGCTGGCCGCAGCTGGCGCAGGTCCGGTGGTCACCGCCGGTGGGCGACGGTGGAGCGTCGAACGTCGGTTCGGGTTGCGTCGACCCGAGCCGGGCCGCCGTCACCGTGGGCACCTCCGCGGCCGTACGGCTGATGCAGCGGATCCCGGCCGGCGAACCGATGCCCCGGCTCCCCGAACGGCTGTGGCGTTACCGGGTCGACCACGACCACGTGGTGACCGGGGCGGCGTACTCCAGCGGTGGCAACCTGTTCGCCTGGGCGAACCGGGAGCTGCGGTTGCCGCAGGGCGCGGAACTGGACGCGGCGCTGGCGCTGGTGCCGGAGGGCGGTGGCCGACCGGCCAACCCCCGCTTCGGTGGCGACCGGCCGCCCGGTCTGGTGCCGGCGGGCTCCGGCGAGCTGCGCGGCCTCAGCTTCAGCACCACATCGGTGGACATCCTGGCCGGGCTGATGCGGGGGCTGTGTGAGCTGGTCGCCGAGGATCTCGTGGTGCTGGAGTCCACGATCGACGAACCGGTCGGTGTGGTGCTGGGCGGGGGTGCGGTAGCAGCTTCGGTGTGGTGGCGGCAGACCTTCGCCACCGTGCTCGCACCGCGACCGGTGTCGCACCAACGCAATCCGGAGATCGGCGCCACCGGTGCGGCACTGGTCGCGCTGGGTCGGTTTGGCGCCGCGATCGAGCTCGCCGACATCGGCCGGACGGACGAGCCGGTTCTGCCGACCACGGCAGGACGATCCCACCCGCAGTATCCTTCCTGAACCTCCGCATTGCCCGGGCCGTTGACAGCGCCCCCGAGCCTGGTTGGATGGACTCCGCTCCCCGGACCGCGGTGGACGCGGTTGGACGGAGGAGGCAGGGTGGCGGTAGGCCCCGACCCGGCGAACGGCGCGGTGTCGAACCATCGCCGGCGCCGCTTCGACGTCCGAGTTGTTCCACACCGGCGTCGGTCGCCGTTCCGGCTGCGGGACTGGCGGATGAGCACGAAGCTCGCGACCGTGCTGATGGTGCCGTCGATGGCCTTCCTGCTGCTCGCCGGTGTGCAGACCAGCGCGCTGGTGGGGCGGACGACGGCGTTGAACGACTTTTCCCGCCAGGTCGGCATCGGCCGGCAGATCACCACCGTGGTGCACGAGCTCCAGCAGGAGCGCGCCCGCTCGGCGGGAGAGCTGGGTGAGCTGCGCAAGGGCGGCGACCGGGACACCGCGGCGACCGACCTGAAGCCGTTGCAGGCGGCCTCCGACCGGGCCATCGTGGACCTGCGTCGGGCCGCCGAGCCGCTGGCGGACGCCGACGCGTCCTGGCGGGTCGCCTTCTCCGAGGCGTTGGAGGCGTACGAGCAGGTGGTCGACATCCGGCCGGCGATCCTGCCGGCGGTGCTGAGCAGCGACACCATTCTGAGCAACTACCACCGGGCCATCGGCGCGATGCTCGACCTGCTCGCCGAGCCGAATCCTGGTCAGGACCAGCCGGCCTTGAACGACGCGGTGCTGCGCTACGTCCAGCTGGCCCGGGTCAAGGAGCTTTCCTCCCGGGTGCGGGCCGAGCTCTATGCCGCCGCCCGCGCCGGTGGGTACAGCACCGACGACCGGGTGCTCCTCACCGATCTGCGCGCCCAGCAACTGACCGCGCTCGGCGCGTTCCGGGTTGCCGCGACCAACGACCAGATTCGCCGGTACGACGAGACCTCGTCGGTCCCGATCTTCCTGGCCGCCACCCGGCTGGAGGAACGCAGCCTGCCGGCCGGCGGCGTGCCGCCCGCCGTGCTGCCGTCAGAGCAGTGGTGGTCGGCCAGCGAGCAGCGCCACGAACTGCTGCGGCAGCTTGAGGCGGGCGTGTTGGACGACGCCGTGCGGCAGGCCGACGATGCCAGCGACGGTCAGCTCCGGGACACCCTGTTGGTCGTCGGCGGGATCGTCGCGGTCCTGCTGGTCGCCCTGCTGATCTCGTTGCTCGTCGGTCGGTCGGTCGCCCGGTCGATGCGCCTGCTGCGGAGCCAGGCGCTCCGGATCGCGCAGGTTGAGCTGCCGGACGCACTGGACCGCCTGAAGGCCGTCACCGGCAGGGTGCCCACTATCGAGGTCGCGCCCGCGGTGGTCCGTTCGCTCGACGAGATCGGCGAGCTGGCCGAGGCGTTCGTGGCGGTGCACCGCAGCGCGGTCACGGTCGCCGTCGAGCAGGCGCTCATGCGCCGCAACGTCAACGCGATGTTCGTCAACCTGGCCCGCCGTAGCCAGGTGCTGGTGGAGCGACAACTGGAGCTGCTGGACGACCTGGAGCGCGAGGAAAGCGACCCGGACCAACTGGAGAACCTGTTCAAGCTCGATCACCTGGCCGCCCGTATGCGCCGTAACGACGAGAGTCTGCTGGTGCTCGCCGGCACCGACTCCACCCGCCGGTGGAACCGGCCGGTCGGCCTCGGCGCGGTGCTGCTGGCCGCCGCCGCGGAGATCGAGCAGTACCAGCGGGTCCGCATCGAGTCGGTGGCCGACGTGTACGTGGTCGGGCACGCCGTCGGCGAACTGGTGCACCTGCTGGCCGAGCTGTTGGAGAACGCCACGGCTTTCTCCCGCCCGGACACCACCGTTGTGGTGACCGCCCGGGTCGAGGGCACGACCCCGCTGATCGAGATCGCCGACCGTGGCCTGGGTATGAGCCCGGCCGCGCTGGCTGAGGCGAACGCGGTGCTGGCCAGCCCTCCGGCCGCGGACGTCGCGGCGGTGGAACGGATGGGCCTCTTCGTGGTCAGTCACCTGGCCGCCCGACTGGGCCTGAAGGTGCGGCTGGATGGCGGCCAGGCTGGCTTGGTCGCCGGGCTCGCGATGCCCGCGGTGTTGCTGGCCCCGGCAGGTCCGGCGGAGCTGGATCTGCCCGCGCCGGCCCGGATGCTGGCGACGAGCGCGGCTCGGGGAGTGGCCCCGCAGCGCGGTGCCACCGGGCCGGGCCTTGGAGTGCGGGACCTACCAGTGGCCGGCCGTCCGCCGGGCGTCGCCGTGCCGCGTCAGGCCCGTCCGGTGCCGGTGCGCGCCGAGGACGTGCTGAAGCCGGCCGCCGCCCGCGAAGACGGCGGGGGTTGGTGGTCGCGGCAGGGCCCGTTCGCGCCGGCAGCGCCCGCGGCGGCGGCACCACCGGCCATCCCGGTGACCGCCGGCACGAATGAGCGGGGGTTGCCGGTGCGGGTGCCAATGGCGCAGTTGAGCGCGGTCACCCGGTCGGCACAGCCGGTGTCGGCGGCGACCCGCGCTGACCCGGACCCGGATGCGGTCGGCGGCATGCTCTCCCGGCTTTACAGCGGGGTGCGGCGCGCCGAGGCCGAGGACACCACCGAGATACCCGTGCCACCCTACGGGGGGCACGATGAAGGGGGACGACGACAGTGACGACGTTGAGCCAGGAGGCGCGTGACCTGAGCTGGCTGGTGAGCGCGTTCGCGGACCGGGTGCCGGGCGTGGCACACGCGGTGGTGGTCTCCTCCGACGGGCTGCTGGTGGCGATCTCCGATCACCTCCCCCGCGACAACGCGGACAAGCTGGCCGCGGTGACCTCCGGGCTGATGAGCATCACCGCGGGCGCGGCCCAACTGTTCGACGGCGATGTCGTCAAGCAGACGGTGGTCGAGATGGGCCGCGGCTATTTCCTGGTGATGCAGATACGCGACGGTTCGATTCTGGCCACGCTGGCCGCGGGTGACGCGGACATCGGTGTGGTGGGCTACGAGATGGCCCGGCTGGCCAAGCAGGCGGGGGAGATGCTCACCCCGGCATTGCGGGCGGAGTTGCAGCAGGCCCTGCCCCGCTGATCAACCCGGCCGAGTCCCGGACGGTCACCGGCTCACCGGAGCCGAACCGTCCGGGCCCGGTCGTCCGGGTGGCGGCGTGTTCAGAAGCCGCCGTCGGCGATGACTGAGCGGTACCAGGTGGCGCTGCTCTTGAGCACCCGCCGCTGGGTCGGGTAGTCCACGTAGACCAGTCCCCACCGCTGGTCGTACCCCTCGGCCCACTCGAAGTTGTCCAGCAGCGACCAGACGTGGAAGCTCTCCAGCGGCACCCCGGCGGCGATGGCCCGGTGCGCGGCGGCGAGGTGGTCGCGCAGGAAGCTGATCCGACCCGCGTCGTGGACGGTGCCGTCCGAGGCGAGGGTGTCCGGTGTGGGCAGCCCGTTCTCGGTAATGGTGAGTGGGATCGGGCCGTAGTCGCGGGTGACCCGGGTCAGGATGTCGTACATCCCATCGGGGTAGATCTGCTGCCACTCGGCCTCGGAGGTCGCCCAGCGGTGCTCGGTGTCGCCGTCGGCGGTGACGTAGATCGGCGTGTAGTACTGAACGGCCAGCAGGTCGACCGGCTCGGAGATGATCGCCAGGTCGCCGTCGCGGATGCCCTGGACCATCCGGCTCTGCGGGCCCAGGTCGACCAGCACGTCCTCCGGGTAGCTGCCCTTGAGCAGGGAGTCGAGGTAGAGGCGGTTCTCGTAGCCGTCGAAGAGGCGGGTGGCCGCGGCAGCCTGTGGGGAGTCGTCGGCGGGGTAGCAGGGGTGCAGGTTGAGCGCCGGGCCGATCCGGCTGTCGCTGCCGGTGGCCCGCAGCGCGCCGACCGCGAGCCCGTGCGCGAGTTGCAGGTGGTGGGCGACCAGGTAGGCGGCGTTCGGGTCCTGCCGGCCGGGGGCGTGGTGGCCGATGAGGTAGCCGTTCTGCACCACGGTCTTGGGCTCGTTGATGGTGAGCCAGGCCGGCACCCGGTCGCCGAGGGCGTGGAAGACCGCGTCGGCGTAGTCGGCGAAGCGGTGGGCGGTGTCGCGCGACTCCCAGCCGTCGGCGTCCTGCAGCGCCTGCGGGAGGTCCCAGTGGAACAGGGTGGCCATCGGGGTGATCCCGCGTTCGAGCAGGCCGTCGACGAGCCGGCGGTAGAAGTCGAGCCCGCGCTGGTTGGGCGCGCCGGTGCCGTCGGGCTGGATCCGTGGCCAGGAGATGGAGAAGCGGTAGCTGCGCAACCCGAGGTCGCGCATGAGGTCGAGGTCCTCGGCGTACCGGTGGTAGTGATCGGCGGCCACGTCGCCGGTGTCGCCGTTGCGGGTGCGCCCTGGGACGCGGCTGAAGGTGTCCCAGACCGACTCGCCGCGCCCGTCCTCCTTGGCGGCGCCCTCGATCTGGTACGCGGAGGTGGCCGCGCCCCAGCCGAAGTTGTCGGGGAAGCGCAGCGGGCCGGCGGGCCCGGTAGGTATCGACATGGATTCTCCTCATGGATACGGGGCCACCGCCGAAATTCGGGAGCGCTCCCATGATAGGGCAAACGCAGCCGACCCGGTGAGCCGGCCGTCATGGCGGTCGGCGTTGGCGGGTGGAGGCGGGTTGGGGCCCCGAGCAGCGAACGAGGCCGCCGGGCGGGCGCAGCGCGCCTGTCCCGTCGGCCTCTTTTCCTATCGTGTACGGGGGTTTAGTGTGGGGACGGGGGAGGGCAACCCCCGTCCCCACCGTAACTGCACACACACGGGCGGAATTTGGGTCCTGCCGTGCGTGTCGCGCGGGAGCCGGGCCACGCGAGTGGCTCTGGTTCCACCTCCCTCCATGTGGCGGGACGATGGCTGATGACGGCGTCCGGGCTGGCCCGTCGTCAGCCCTCGGGCTGGTTCCCCGGGTCCGTCAGAGACGGCCCCGGCGATCTTCTTGTTGGAACCTTGTCGATGGAAGCGCTCCCATCGACCGATGTTGCGACTGTAACGCCCGTCACGCCTTTGTGAAAGCCCCAAAACGAGATCGAAACAAGGACCTGATTCAGCGTCGCGCGCGCTTGTTGTGGGAGCGCTTCCATGGCAGACTGTCGATTCAACGCGACAGGAGCCACCTCGCGTGAGCGCGGGTCCACCGAGGGCAGCCGGCAGCAGCACTTCCGGTCACGGTTACCCGAACTGCCCCACCCCGGCCGGGCCCGGGGAGACCACCTTCCCGGCGCCTCGAATCCCCCGCGCACCACCACCCTCGCGGGCAAGGCGCCTCGCCGGGCACCATCCCGGCCTGGTCCGAGGAGACACCGCGCACATGAGACAACTGGCACGACGCCGTCGCGTGGCGATCATCGCCGCCATCGCGCTCGCCGTCGGCGGGGTGACCCTGCCCGCCGGCGCCGCACAGGCCGCACCCGCCTGCGATGTGGTCTATGCGACCAACGACTGGAACAACGGCTTCACCGCCAACGTCACCATCAAGAACCTGGGCGACCCGGTCAGCAGCTGGACGCTCAAGTGGACCTTCCCGAACAGCAGCCAGCGGGTCACCCAGGGCTGGTCGGCCAGATACAGCCAGTCCGGCAGCGAGGTCACCGCGACCAACGAGTCGTACAACGGCAACCTCGGCACCGGGGCCTCCACCACCATCGGCTTCAACGGCTCCTACTCGGGGAGCAACCCGAAGCCCACCTCGTTCACCCTCAACGGCACCCCCTGCAACGGCACCCCGGCCAACCAGCCGCCGACGGTCTCCCTCGACCTGCCGGCCGGGCCGTTCACCGCGCCGGCCGACGTGCCGCTGACCGCCACCGCCAGCGACCCGGACGGGACGATCAGCAAAGTCGAGTTCTACCGCAACGGCCTGCTGATCAACACCGACACCACCGCTCCGTACACCTACACCCAGGTGGGCCTCCCGGCCGGCAGCTACACCGTCCAGGCCAAGGCGTACGACAACGCCAACGGCGTCGGGGTCGCCGAAAAGGCGTTCACGGTCACCGCCCCCACCGGTCCGAGGCTGGTCGCCACCCCGTCCGCGGTGAGCGTCAACGAGGGTGGCACCACCACCTTCAACCTGAAGCTCAGCGCTGCGCCGACGGCCAACGTGCTGGTCACCCTCACCCGCACCGGCGACACCGATGTCACGGTCTCGCCGGCCACCGTCACGCTGACTCCGGCCAACTGGAACACCGGGGTCACCGTCACGGTCGCCGCGGCGGAGGACGCCGACACCGTCGGCGGCACCGCCACCATCACCGCCTCCGCCACTGGTCTCGCCCCGCTGGCGGTCACCGCCACCGAGATCGACAACGACACCCCCGGCGGCGACAACGCCTACATCGCGAAGTTCCTCGAGCAGTACGGCAAGATCAAGAACTCGGGCTACTTCAGCCCCGAGGGTGTGCCGTACCACTCGGTGGAGACGCTGATCGTCGAGGCACCCGACCACGGGCACGAGACCACCTCGGAAGCGTTCAGCTTCTGGCTCTGGCTGGAGGCGAACTACGGGCGGGTCACCCAGAACTGGTCCCCGTTCAACAACGCCTGGACGGTGATGGAAAAATACATAATCCCGTCGCACGCCGACCAGCCCACGGCGGGCTCCGCCGGCACCCCGCAGTACGCCGCGGAGTACAACCTGCCCAGCCAGTACCCCTCGGCGCTGAACCCGAACATCCCGGTCGGGCAGGACCCGCTCCGCTCGGAGCTGCAGTCCACCTACGGCACCGGTGACATCTACGGCATGCACTGGCTGCTCGACGTCGACAACACCTACGGCTTCGGCCGCTGCGGTGACGGCACCACCAAGCCGGCGTACATCAACACCTTCCAGCGGGGCACCCAGGAGTCGGTGTGGGAGACCGTCCCGCAGCCGTCCTGCGACACCTTCAAGCACGGCGGTCAGTACGGCTACCTCGACCTGTTCGTCAAGGACACCGGCGCCCCCGCCAAGCAGTGGAAGTACACCAACGCGCCGGACGCCGACGCCCGCGCCGTGCAGGCCGCGTACTGGGCGCTGACCTGGGCCAAGGCGCAGAACAAGCAGGCCGACGTCGCAGCCACCGTGGCCAAGGCCGCCAAGATGGGTGACTACCTGCGGTACGCGATGTTCGACAAGTACTTCAAGAAGATCGGCAACTGCGTCGGGGCCAGCACCTGCCCCGCCGGCAGCGGCAAGGACTCGGCGCACTACCTCCTGTCCTGGTACTACGCCTGGGGTGGCGCGTACGACACCAGCCAGAACTGGTCCTGGCGGATCGGCTCCAGCCACAACCACTTCGGCTACCAGAACCCGTTCGCGGCCTGGGCGCTGACCAACACGCCGGAGCTGAAGCCGCAGTCGGCGACCGCGGTCGCCGACTGGACCAAGAGCTTTGAACGGCAGCTGGAGTTCTACACCTGGCTGCAGTCCGCCGAGGGCGGCATCGCCGGCGGCGCCACCAACAGCTGGGACGGCAGCTACGCCCAACCGCCAGCGGGCACCAGCACCTTCTACGGCATGTTCTACGACGTCGACCCGGTCTACAACGACCCGCCGTCCAACCAGTGGTTCGGGATGCAGGCCTGGTCGATGCAGCGGATCGCCGAGCTGTACCTGCAGACCGGCAACGCCAAGGCCAAGGCACTGCTGGACAAGTGGGTGCCGTGGGCGATCGCCAACACCACCGTCGGCACCAACTGGTCGATCCCGTCGGACATGGCGTGGACCGGCCAGCCGACCACCTGGAACCCGAGCAGCCCGCAGCCCAACACCAACCTGCACGTCGAGGTCACCGTCAAGGGCCAGGACGTCGGCGTCGCCGCCGCCTACGCCCGGACCCTGACCGCGTACGCGGCCAAGTCGGGCAACGTGGCGGCCAAGAACACCGCCAAGGGGCTGCTTGACGCGCTGTACTCCGTCAGCGACACCAAGGGCGTCTCCACCACCGAGAAGCGTGGCGACTACCGGCGCTTCGACGACATCTACGACGCGTCCACCGGGCAGGGCACCTACATCCCGCCGGGCTGGACCGGGAAGATGCCGAACGGCGACAGCATCGTCGCCGGCAAGAGCTTCCTCGACATCCGGTCCTTCTACAAGAAGGACCCGGACTGGCCCAAGGTGCAGGCGTACCTGAACGGTGGTGCGGAGCCCAGCTTCAACTACCACCGGTTCTGGGCGCAGGCGGACGTCGCCATGGCGTACGCCGACTACGGCAGCCTGTTCCCGAACGGCTGAGGCGACCCGGGGGTGGGTGGCCTGGACCGCCCACCCCCGGGGTCCGGTCAGGGTCCGGGGAACGCCGGACCCTGGCCGGCTGACGGCCTGACTCCCACGGTCAGGCCGGGGTGGGTCAGCCATCTGGCCAACGCAGCGGATCGGCTGGCCCACCCCACCGCCCGGACTGGAGCTAGCCGCGAAAAAGCCCAGAAATTCTGGCCGTCACGGGATCACGCCGAAGTCCATGACGGAGTAACGTACGTCACCGGAGAGGCCGCTCCCCCCGTGGCGGCCTCTCCACTTATTTGCCCGCAAACCGTCCCCGGATTCGCCTGGGTCAGCGCGGCGGTGCGGCCGGATCCCCGGTGACCGGATGACGCAGACCCGGGTGCCCGGCCGGCAACGACCGCCGCAGCACCACCCAGCTCAGTGCCAGCGCCGCAGCGACCAGCGGCCAGGTCAGGGCCACTCGGGCCACCACCAGCGCGAGCACCTGCCCACCGGCGTACAGCGGCACGAACACCGCGAGCCGCACCAGGTAGGTCGCCGTCCACACCCAACTGGCCCGGCCGTACCCGCGCAGCAGCGCCGGGTCGCGCCGCCACCGGGCGCGTTGGCCCAGGACCGCGCCGACCAACACACCGAGCAGCGGCCAACGCACCACGATGCTGACCGTCCACGCGAGGGCGCTGGCGGCATTGGAGAGCACCTGGATCAGAAAGAAGTTCTCAGCCCGGCCGGTGCGCACCGCGATGATCGCCGCGACGCAGACGGCCAGCAACCCGATCAGCACCGAGCGCGGCCGGTCACCCCGACGCAGCCGTACGCCGGCCACCACCGCGCCCACGGCCAGCGCCGCGCCGACCCCACCCCACAACGACTCGCCGCCCAGCAACCAGCCTGCCGCGAACGCCAACGGCGGCAGGGTGGCGTCGACGGCACCGCGTCGCCCGCCCAGAAGATCCGCCAGCGATTCGACCCGCGCCGGCCCTCCGAGGCCCGGGTCGGCGCCCGTCCGCTGGGCCGGGCCGGGTTCGGCCTGGCCGCTGTCGCGCTCCGGCGTTCCGCCCATCACCGCCTCCTCGCCTCCGGCACAACCTAACCGGCGATCGGCGGCGGGCCACCGGCCGGCTGGCCGACAACGCCCGCTACGGTGTGCGGATGCGCGCGACGGCACGGGGTTGGACCGCGGTCTGGTTGGTCGTACTGGCCCTCGTCCAGGCGGCCGCCTTCCTCGCCGTGTGGCAGGTGGCCGTGCACTCCGAGATCGGCCAGTGGGTGGACACAGTCGCCCTGACCGGCAACCGGATCGGGCAGGACACCATCGACGGCCCGGTCGACCGGATCCTCAACGCGATGTCGGTGGTCTCCCTGCTGGCCGCCACCGCGACGATCGGGTTCATCGCGCTGATCCGGGGACGGATCGCCCTGGCCATCACCGCGACGCTGCTGATCGCCGGAGCGAACGTCACGACCCAGCTGCTGAAGTACGGGCTGAATCGGCCCGACTTCGGTCTCGACCCGGAGCGCGACGGGGTGGGCAACAGCCTGCCCAGCGGGCACGCCACGGTGGCCGCGTCGGTGGCCGTCGCGCTGATGCTCGTGCTGCCCCGGAAGGTACGAGCGGTCGGTGCCTTCATCGGTGCCGGCTACGCCGCCGTCGCCGGAGTCGCCACCCTCTCCGCCGGCTGGCACCGGCCCAGCGACGCGGTCGCCGCGTACCTGGTGGTGGGCGTCTGGGCGGCGTTGGCCGGGCTGGTCCTGCTGATCACCCAACGGGAGCAGGCCGAGGTCGCCCCCGGCGACGCGCACCGGATCGCCGCGTTGGTGCTGGGGGTGGGCGGTGTGCTCGCCCTGGTCGCCTGCGGGCTGTCCCTGGCCTGGCTGATCGAGCTGCGCGACACCGGGCCGGACGAGTTGGCCCGCCGGCCACTGTTCGTCGGGTACGCGGGCAGCGCCGCCGGGATCGCCGGCACGATGGCGGTGGTGATGGCGCTGGTGCTCAGCGTCGTGCACCGGCTGGTGCCCCGGGTCAAGGGCTGAACCGGCCGTGGATCCGGTCCGCGCGGCGTTCTCCGCCGAGTGCGCGCAGCTCACCGAGGTCCTGGCCGAACTGGTCGACGCCGACCTCGACCGGCCCACCGACTGCCCGCCGTGGACCGTCCGGGAGTTGATCGCGCACGTACGCACCGGAGTTGGGCGGCTGACCGACATGCTCGCCGCGTCGGCCCCGCCACAAGCGGAGGTGGACGCCGCCGGCTATTTCGGCAGGGCGAAGTTCACCCCGCAGGTCGACGCCGACCGGATCGCCAACGGCCAGCGCGACGCGCTGAAGGTCAACCGGGCGGCGCTGGCGACCGAGTTGGACCGGGCCTGGCGGGCCACCGACGCGGCGGTCGCCGCCGCACCGCCCGATCGGGTGGTGCGGACCCGGCACGGCGACGCGATGCGCCTCACCGATTTCCTGCGGACCCGGGTCGTCGAGGTGGGTGTGCACGGTCTGGACCTGGCCGCCGCGCTGGGCCGGCCGCCGTGGCTCACCCCACCGGCGGCCACGGTGATCGCCGACCTGCTCACCGGCGGGCGACCGGCACCGGCCGGACTGGGCTGGGACCGGCTCACGCTGATCCGCAAGACCACCGGCCGGATGGCGCTGACCGGCCCGGAACGGGCCGCGATCGACTCCGCCGGGTTCCGCTGGCTCGCCTTCGGCAGCTGACCCGGGTCAGCTCGCGGAGCGGGGTACGGGGACGTGCGGGGCGACGCCGCGCAGGTGCGTCAGCACCACCGGGTCGATCCGCCCCGGCACCAGCCGCTCCTCCAGGTTCTCCAGCCCGGCCCAGGAGACCAACGCGGCCTCCGT
Source organism: Micromonospora sp. NBC_01638 (assembly GCF_045209745.1). Lineage (NCBI taxonomy): Bacteria > Bacillati > Actinomycetota > Actinomycetes > Micromonosporales > Micromonosporaceae > Micromonospora > Micromonospora sp. NBC_01638. The sequence goes on along the minus strand of NZ_CP109273.1, from coordinate 124,865 downwards.
CCCGTCTTCGGCCACCGGATGGCCCAGCGCCCTGAGCAACGCCGTCACCTCCTCGGCGACCGCGCCGCTCAGGTCGAGCAGAGTCGCCGGGTCGGGCCGGCTGAACAGCATGGTGTGCACGGCGAGCAAGCGACCCAGTTCGGCCACCGGGTCGGGGTGGTCGTCGACCCGCAGGTCGACCACCACGTCGCTGGTGCCGCCGTACCCGCCGCCGCGCTCGACCACCAGCAGGCCGGCGCTCTGCCGGCCCCGTCGGTCGCCGCCGGCCTCGTCGCCGGCCCGCAGCGCGGCGACCAGCCGCTCGGCGAACGGCAGCGCCGACCCCGCCAGCCAGGCATCACCGAGTGCGTCGACGACCTCCGGGCCGGTGAGCACGTTGCCCTGCGCGGCCCAGCCGTCGCCGATCCGTCCGCCGGCCCACGGGTGGCAGGCCGGCCCGGTCCAACTGGCGCCCGGACCGTCGGCTCCCACAACGCCGAGCTGGCGGTGCTCCCGCTCAGGGTCGGCGGCGATCAGCCCCGCCACCACGTTGGCGGCGGTAACCCCGGTGCGCAGCAGGGTGAGGCCCTGCGGACGGTAGGCGAGATTGACGTGCGCCTGGGTGGCCAGTGCGCCGACCTCGGCGGCGGCGGCTGGCACCAGCGCACCGGCGGCGAGGAACTTGCTGGCCACCGCGACGCCGTGCAGGCGGCCGTCGGCGGAGCGGGCGACGAGCGAGAAGGTCACCCACCGAGACTAGGGCCTCGAACGCGCGTGCCGAGATCCGGGTGAGCGCGAAGACGCAGGCACCCTCCGCTGGCACGCACGCCCGGAAACCGGCGATTCTGCCTGGTGCGGGGATCTTGCTCGCGCGCCCTGTCAACCGGCACGATCGATCGGTGACGAATCGATGGGGCATGACTGTGCCGTTGGGCGGGATCGCACTGGCCCACCATGATGCGGCCTACGCGGCCCTCGACCGGGCCGGGTTCACCGACGTCTGGTCGTCCGAGGTCGCCGGGACCGACGCGTTCACCCCGCTGGCGCTCGCCGCGGCCTGGCAGCCCCGGCTGAGGTTGGGCACCGCGATCACGCCGGTCTTCACCAGGGGCCCCGGGCTGCTGGCGATGAGCGCGGCAGCGCTGGCCGAGGCCGCGCCGGGCCGGTTCTCGCTCGGCATCGGCGCGTCCTCGCCGGTGCTCGTACGGGACTGGAACGCCGTACGGTTCGACGAGCCGTTCCGGCGCACCCGCGACGTCCTGCGTTTCCTGCGCGCCGCGTTGCGTGGCGAGACGGTCGACGAGGTCTACGACACGTTCACGGTGCGCCGGTTCACGCTGGAGCGACCGCCGCAGGTGCCGCCACCGATCCTGCTCGCCGCGCTGCGCCCGGGGATGCTCCGGCTGGCCGGCGCGGAGGCCGACGGGGTCATCCTCAACTGGCTCAGCGCTGACGACGTGCCGCGCGCCCTCGGCGAGTTGGGCGAACGGCGCGCTGGCTTCGAGGTCGCCGCCCGGATCTTCGTCTGCCCCACCGAGGACGCCGCCTACGCCCGCGCGTTGGGCCGCCGGCTCATCACCAGCTACCTCACCGTCCCCGCGTACGCCGAGTTTCACCGCTGGCTCGGCCGCGACGAGACGCTCGGGCCCATGTGGCAGGCCTGGGCCGCCGGTGACCGGCGCGGCGCCAGCGCGGCGGTGCCGGACGAGGTGGTCGACGCCCTGGTGTTGCACGGCACGCCGGAGCGGTGCCGCGCCCAGGTGCGCCGCTACGCCGACGCTGGCGTGGATGTGCCGATCTTCGCGCTGCTGCCGACCCCGGAGGTGACCGCCGGCGGCGCTGCCGCGCTGCTCACCCTCATCGCCCAGTTGGGCGCCAACCCCGTAGGAGCGTCCGCGTGAACCTCACCGACCGGATCGTGGTGGTCACCGGTGGTGGCGGCGGCATCGGTGCCGCGCTGTCGCGCAGGTTCGCCACCGAGGGGGCCGCCGCCGTGGTGGTCGCCGACCTGGACGCCGACGCGGCTCGCGCGGTGGCCGAGGACATCGGCCCGATCGCGTACGCCACCGCCCTCGACGTCACCGACGAGGAGCAGGTCCGCGCACTGGTCGCCGACACCGAGCAGCGGTACGGCCGCATCGACCTGTTCTGCGCCAACGCGGGCGTGACCACCGGCGGGGGAGTGGAGGTCGACGACGCCGGCTGGGACCGGGCGTGGCGGGTCAACGTGCTCGCCCACGTCTACTCGGCCCGGGCGGTGCTGCCCGGAATGCTCGCCCGGGGCGGCGGCCACCTGCTGCACACCTGCTCGGCGGCGGGTGTGCTGACCGCGGTGGGCGACGCCGCGTACACCGCGACGAAGCACGCCTCGGTGGGGTTCGCGGAGTGGCTGTCCATCACCTACCGGGACCGGGGCATCCGGGTCAGCGCGCTCTGCCCGCAGGGCGTGGACACCCCGATGCTCGCCGGCGGGATCCGCGAGGGCCACCTCGGCGCCCGGGTGATCGCCGCGTCCGGTGCGGTGCTCACCCCGGACCAGGTCGCCGACGCGGCCATCGCCGGCCTGGCCGAGGAACGCTTCCTGATCCTGCCGCACCCGGAGGTCGCCGACTACGCGCGCCGCCGTGCCGAGGACCCGGACGGCTGGCAGGCCGGCATGCGCAAGCTCGTCCGCCGCCTGACCGCCTGACCAGGCTCGACCTGGCCTGGTCCGGCTCGGCCTGGCTCGGCCTGGCCCGGCCTGGCCTGGTCCGGCCCGGCCTGGCGCGGCCTGGCTCGGTCAGGACCGGTCGAGTCGGACCAGGCACCCGAAGGTCGCCGATGGCGCCCTAGCCGGGCGGCTTCGCCAGCCGCTCCACCCGGGTCCAACCGGACCAGCCACGCTCGCGCATCAGGTTCCGGAGTCGCTCCGCTCGCGGGTCGGTTTCGACGGCGAGCGCGTCCAGAAGGTCAGGCAGATCGTCCTGCGCCTCGTCGACGAGGACGTCACCGGAACTGTAGGCCTGCTCGACCAGGGCGGCCATGATGTCGGCGGCCTCCTCCAGCAGCGCGTCCTCGCCCGCGTCGCTGTCGAAGATCTCCGACAGGACCCGATAGAGCCGAACGACCTGCGGGTCGTCGAGCTGCGCGAGTTTCGCCGGCATCCACTCGATGATGCGATCGGGCCAGCGAGCCGCGACCAGGATCCACCCGTCCCGTTCAGCCTCCACCATCCGCTTCGACGCCCCGATGGCCCGAAGTCGATCGAGGTAGGAGACCACCTGCGGGGAGAGCGTCAGACTGTCCCCGGCAGTGAGCTGCGCGATCTGCTTGCGGCTGGACTCAAGCCGTTCGATCTCGTCCCGCAGGTGGCTGTCGATCCTCTGGACCGCTTCGGCGAAGGTCGACGCGTCGGCTTCGAGCATCTGACCGATCTGGGACAGCGGCACGCCTGCGTTGGCGAGGGTGCGGATCTTGATGAGGGACACGACTGCCGTTGCGCCATACCGCCGGTAACGCGAAGCATCCCGTTCCGGCTCGGGCAGTAGCCCGATCTGGTGATAGTGCCGCACCGCCCGCACGGTGACGCCGGCGTACGCCGCCAGTTGACCGATCGTCAGCATGCTCTGATCCTGCCCCCACCTCGCCCAGACCCGGTCGACACGGCTCAGGAGATCTTGCGACGGTAGGACATGGTGGCGAAGAAGTAGGCGACGATGAGGATGCCGACGCACCAGCCGAGGGCGATCCAGATGCCGGTGCCGACCGCTTGCTGTGTGAGCAGGTCGCGGATCGTGTTGACGATGGAGGTCACCGGTTGGTGTTCGGCGAAGGCGCGCACCGGGCCGGGCATGGTGTCGGTGGGCACGAAGGCCGAGCTGATGAACGGCAGGAAGATGAGCGGGTAGGAGAATGCGCTCGCGCCTTCCACCGACTGTGCGGTGAGGCCAGGGATCACGGCGATCCAGGTCAGCGCCAGAGTCAACAGGATGAGGATGCCGGCGACCGCGAGCCAGGCCAGCACTCCAGCTCCCGAGCGGAAGCCCATGACGAGGGCGACGAGGACGACGACCACGAGCGAGATCACATTGGCGACCAGCGAGGTCAGGACGTGCGCCCACAGCACGCCTGATCGGGCGATCGGCATGGACTGGAATCGCTCGAAGATTCCGCCCTGCATGTCGTTGAAGAGCCGGAACGCGGTGTAGGAGATTCCCGACGCGATAGTGATGAGCAGGATGCCGGGCAGCATGTAGTTCACATACGAGACGGCTCCGGTGTCGATCGCACCGCCGAACACGTAGACGAACAGCAGCATGATGGCGATCGGCGTGATCGCGGTCGTGATGATGGTGTCCAGGCTGCGGGTGACGTGGCGCATGGTCCGTCCCGTGAGGACGGCGGTGTCGGCGAAGAAGTGCGTGGCCATTGTTGTTGTTCCTTACTTCTTGTTCGACTCGGTCATGCGGCCTTGGCTGCCCTCAGCGGCGTCGCCGTCGACGTCCTCGCTGGCGTCGCCGACGACCGCGAAGAAGACGTCTTCGAGGGAGGGCTGCTTCTCGACGTATTCGACCTTGGCGGGCGGCAGCAGCTGCTTGAGCTCGGCCAGGGTGCCGTCGACGATGATCCGACCCTGGTGGAGGATCGCGATCCGGTCGGCGAGTTGTTCGGCCTCCTCCAGATACTGAGTGGTGAGCAGCACGGTCGTGCCGCCCGCCGCGAGCTCCTTGACGGCCTGCCACACCTCGATGCGCGCCTCCGGGTCCAGCCCGGTCGTCGGCTCGTCGAGGAAGATGACCGGCGGGTTCCCGATGAGACTCATCGCGATGTCCAGCCGGCGGCGCATGCCACCGGAGTACGTCGCCACCCTCCGGCGGCCCGCCTCGGTCAGTGAGAAGCGCCCCAGTAGGTCATCCGCGATCGCGCCCGGGTCCTTGAGGTGCCTCAGCCTGGCAACCAGGACGAGGTTCTCCCGCCCGCTGAGGATCGCGTCGACCGCCGCGAACTGCCCGGTGAGGCTGATGGACTCGCGTACCTCGGCGGCCTGTGTAACGACATCGAAGCCGCTGACCCGGGCAGTCCCTGCGTCGGCCTTGAGCAGCGTGGACAGGATCTTCACCACCGTGGTCTTGCCCGCCCCGTTCGAGCCGAGCAGGGCGAAGATGCTGCCCCGCGCCACATCGAGGTCCACGCCGCGCAGCACACGCAGCTCCTTGTACGACTTCTCCAGTCCCTGCACGTGGATCGCAGGCCCCTGGACCTGATTGGTTGTTGCCGGGATGCTCATGGCAGCCAGCATGGAGGGTTGACGCAGCGTCAAGGTCAAGCTGTCACGGAATTGAGGAACAGCCGTCGGAGGGTGCTGTCGTGGAGGATGAATCGCCAGCCGTTGAAAAGGTCGGTGGCGCGCGGCGTTGTTCAGCGGCGGCGTAGCGGGCCGGGGTGGATCGACCAGAGCAGCCGTCGCCACCACGGGCGGGCGGCGCGCAGCCCCTCCACGTAGGTGGTGGCCACCGCACCGGCGCGGTCGGCCTGGGCCGCGGTGGCGGTGCCGGGCGCAAAGGCCACCTGGTTGAGCAGAGCGGCCAGGTCGTCGACCCCGACCCCGCCCGGCGCCTGGCCCGTGCCGCCGGGCACGAGGGCCACTCCGCCCGGCACCTCGCGGTGGTCGCCGCTGGCGGCGGCGTCCGGGTCGCCCGGCCTGCCGCCGGACCGTTTGATGCGAGCGTCGAGCAGAGCCTGCCGAGCCTGGCCGGCCACCTCGGTGGCCGCCAGGTCGTCGCCAACCAGCCTTCCCGCCAGGCGCAGCGCGTCGGTGACCTCCCGCCAGGCGCCGATGATGCGCTGACCGGGGTCGCCCCGGACGAGTCGGGCGCGGGTGAGCGAGCGGCGCATCGCCACCAGCGTGAGCAGCAGCGCCCCCACCAGCAGCAACAGGCCGCCACTGCCGCCAGCGACCAGCACCGGCGTGGAAACCCCGCCACCGCCGGGCGGCCCGTCGGCGGCGGCGACCGGCTCGGGCGACGCGGTCGGCTCCGCGGTGGGCTGCGGCGCCTCCGAGGGCGGCGGGTCCTCCGGCGTCGGGCGGAAGTCCTCCTCAACCGGCCTCGGCTCGTCGTTCGGGCGGGGCAGCGGGTCGAACGACACCCAACCCAGCCCGTCGAAGAGCACCTCCGGCCAGGCGTACGCGTCGCCGGCCAGCACCGGCCCCTGCCCGGCTCGGAAACCCACCACCACCCGGGTCGGCAGCCCGGAGAGCCGGCCCAGCACCGCGAACGCCGCCGCGAACTGCTCCGAGGTGCCCTCCTGCCCGCCGCCGCTGCGCGGCCCGAAGAGAAAGAAACCCAGATTCGGGTACGCGTGCCCGCTCGGCGCGTCCGTCACCACCCGGTAGTGCTCGGCCAGGAACTGCTCGATCGCCGAAGCCCGCGCGAACGGGGCGCCGTTCTCCTCCGCGAGCTGCGCGGCCAGCCGGCGCATCGGGTCGGGCACCCCGTCGGCGACCCGCAGCACCCGGGCCACCTCATCGCCGGCGGGCACGTTCGCGCTGGCCAGCAGATTGTTGTCCGGGCGCTCCCGGGCCGACGTCACCGTGTACCGCAGCCCCGGCGTCAGCCCCTCCGGCCGGATCAGTGTCCCCGTCGCCGGGTCGTACGCCACCCGCGCGCCGCTGACCTCCCGAGGCGTTGCCACGGCGGGCAGCAGCCGACCGGTCAGCTCGGCCACGGTGATCTCCTGCTGGACGGTCTCTACCGTGCTGTCCCGGGCCGGTGCCGTGGCCGGCAGGATCCGACCGGCGTTGCGGTACGTCGCGCCGACCCGCCAGGTCACGCCGTCGTAGTCACTGAGCACCGCCAACCGGATCCGCACACTGCCACCGGCGTCGTTCGCCTGGCCCGGACCGTCGGTCCCGTCATCGGAACCGCCGTCCGGCTCGGTGCCGCCCGCGTTCGGCGAACTGCCGCCGGTCGGCGCATCGGAGCGCTCCGTGCTCACGTCGAGGAGTTTCTGCTCCGGGTGCAGCGCCCAGCCGGAGATCCGGATCAACGGGTTCTCGTCGAGGGTCTGCACCTGCGGCGGCTCCACGTACCGGCGCGGGTCCACCGGCCGGCCGTCGACCTGATCGGCGACGACCGGGCCGAGCAGCGCGACCAGCCCGACCACCAGAACCACGCCGAGCGCCGCCGTGCCGGCCAGCCGGAGCCGCACCGCCGCGCGTACCCCCGGGGCGAGATTGGCCGTCGGATCGCCGCTGGCCGGCGCCGCGCTGGTCGGGGTCGCCAGGCCGACCGCCGCGACCGCGACGAACGCCAGCGTCGCCCCGACCGCCGGTTCGGCGTTCGGGCCGACCACGTAGAGGGCGGCGGCGTAGAGCCCCGCCGCCGGCAGGTAGCCCAGCAACACCCGGCCGGCGCGCAGCGCCACCTCCGCACCCGCCAGCCCGGCCAGCCAGGCGGCGACGACGGGCACCAGCACCGTGTCCGGTGTGGGCTCCACCGGGATCATCGCGGTGAGCAGCCGGGGGATGCCGTTGCGGGCGGCGTCCGCGGTGACCTCCAGCAGGCCGCCCGGTAACTCGGCGTGAGTGGCGGCCAGCCGCAGCGACCAGAGCGTCCAACCGGCCATCGCGGCGACCGACACCGGCGCCACCAGCCAGGACGGCAGCCGCCGGATGGCCACGCTGACCAGCACCGAACCCGCCGCGGCGCCGATGACCAGCCAGGTCAGCAGGTCACCCGCGTACACCCGGCCGAGCACCACCCCGGCGAGCGCGGTCAGCCCGATCAGCGCCAGCGGGACGACGGTCGCCCGCAGCACCCACACGGCGCGCGTCACCACCGGCGTACCCCGTCCCACTCGGCGGCGAACTGCGCGCCGTCCGCCGCGTCGACGACCACCAGGCCGGCCGCGCCCGGCGGCGTCGGCTCGGCCGCGCCAAACACCCCGACCAGCACCGACGGGTACGCCCCGCGCAGCCCCCCTAGGTGGCCCAGCTCGTCCCGGCCGCCCGGCCCGGTCAGGAAGATCAGCGTGTCGCCGAGCCGGTCCTGCCGCAGCCGGGTGGTCGCCGCGCGGACCGCGTCAGCGTCGCCGGAGAGTTCGGCGGCGGCGAGCCGGTCCAGCGGCCCGAGCGCGGGCCCAAGGTCCGCCTTCCCGTCGGGCGTCCCCGTCTCGGCCGGCGCGTCCGCCTCCGCGGCGGCGAACAGCAACACCATCGGCAGGTCCGCGCGGTGCGCGGCGGTGACGATCGACGCTGCCGCCTCGCAGGCCGACTCGAACGACTCGGCCACCCCACCCACCCGCTGCGAATGCGCGGCGGCGCGGTTGTCCAGCAGGACGACGAGGCGCGGCAGGCTGGTGTCCACGTTCTCCCGCACCATCAGCTCACCCACCCGGGCGCTGGTCCGCCAGTGCACCCGGCGCAGCTCGTCGCCGACCACGTACTCCCGCAGCGAGTTGAACGTGATCGACCCGTGCGGCACCCCGTCCACCCGACCGTCGAGGCTGCGCCCCGCGCCGGTGGGCACCGCTGTCAGCGGGTGGACCCGGGGGTACACCCAGACCGGCACCGCCGCACCGTACGGGCGGGCCACCGCCACCAACCCCAGCGGGTCGCGACGGGTCACCCGCAGCGGCCCGACCGGCACCACCCCGCGACGATGGGTCGGCACGTCGTAGCGGACCTCAGTGTCCCGGCCGGGCCGCAGGCGCAGCACCGGCACCGGCACGCTGCGCTGCCCGCACCGGTCCTCGGCCAGCAGGTTCGCCGACCGCAGCCGGCCGGTATTGCGCACCGTCAACGTCATGCTCGCCGGCTCGCCGCGCGCCACCCGGTCCGGGTCGGCGCGGCGGGTCACCGTCAGCCGGGGCCGCCAGGCCGCGACAAGTGCGGCGTAGCCGACGGCCGCTCCGGCCGCAGCGCCGAGCAGCGTCAACTCGGGGTACGCGAACCGGAAACCCGTCCCCAGCAGGACGACGGCGGCGACGAGCAGCCCGACCCCACGGGCGGTGATCCCCACACCGCTGCTGCCGGTCAGCCCTGCACCGGAGCGGGCTGCCCCGACGGCAGGGGCACCGGCACCGAGGAGATGGCCTGACGCAGCACCTCTCCGGCGGTCATCCCGCGGACCTGGGCGTCCGGGGTGAGCAGTAACCGATGCGCGAACACCGCCTCGGCGAGAGCCTTCAGATCCTCCGGCATGATCCAACCTCGACCGTCGATCAGCGCGTACGCGCACGCCGCACGGGTCAACGCGATCACACCTCGGGGGCTGACCCCGACGCGCACCTGCGGGTGGGTGCGGGTGGCGGCGGCGAGCCGGACCGCGTACGCGTAGAGCGGCTCGGCGATGTGCACCCGGCGGGCCATCCGGACCATCTCCCCGACGGTGGCGGTGTCGGTGACCGGGGCGAGCGCCTCCGGGGAGCGTACTGTCGCGCCGCGCAGCACCTCCACCTCGACCGCCTCGTCCGGGTAGCCGACGGACAGCTTCACCAGGAAGCGGTCCAACTGCGCCTCGGGCAGCCGGTAGGTGCCGTCCATCTCCACCGGGTTCTGGGTGGCCACCACCAGGAACGGCGACGGCACCGGGTGCCGGACCCCATCCACGGTGACCGTGCGTTCCTCCATCACCTCCAGCAGCGCCGACTGGGTCTTCGGCGACGCACGGTTGATCTCGTCGGCGATGACGATGTTGGCGAAGACCGGCCCCGGATGGAACTCGAAGTCCCGGGTCGCCTGGTTGAAGATCGTCACACCGGACACGTCCGAGGGGAGCAGGTCCGGTGTGAACTGGATGCGCCGCCACTCACCCTTCACCGTGGCGGCGATGGCCCGCGCCAGGGTCGTCTTACCGACCCCGGGCACGTCCTCCAAAAGCACATGACCCTGCGCGAAGAGCGCGGTCAGCGCCAGCCGCACCACCTGCGGCTTGCCGAGCACCACCGCGTTGACGTTCTCGGCCAGCCGGGCGGCCAGAGCGGCGAAGCCCTGGACCTCCGGCTGGGTGAGCGGCTCGTGGGTGTTCACGATCGGTGGTGCTCCTTGCCTGGTGGCTCAGCAGGTGGGCAGGACGTTGATGTTGTCGCCGCCCTCCAGGTTGAGCCAGGCCCACGGGATGTAGTTCTTCCCGCTGTACTCGACCTGCACCCACCAGGTGCTGCGCTTGTCGTTGTTATAGATGTAGGCGTAGACCTCTTCGCCCGACTTCTTGCAGTACGCCTGCAGCCGGGTGCCCGGCTTCGCCCAACCCACCTGCTTGTCGTTGTCCTGTCGCGGAACCGAGAAAATCTCGTTGCCGTTTCGGCCATCACGGTCGCGGTCGCAGTAGGTCGACTCGGGCCCGGACGCCCCGTTACGGCAGGTCGCGATCCCGTGCAGCGGCTGCGTGTCCTGTGCTCTCGTCGCGGTGCCCTTACCGGCGGCGTTGCTCGCCGTCACCGTGAACGTGTACGCCGTCCCCGGCGTCAGCCCCGTCATCGTGATGCTGGAACACGCCCCGGCCTTCGCCGGCTCACCCGACGTGCTCAGCGAGCAGGTGGCCTTGCCGCCGCCCGCGTCCACGGTGAACGTGACAGTCGCCGACGTGGCGGTCGCCGACGAGCCGGTGACCGTGACCCGGGGCGCGGCGACCGTACGCGCCGTGGCGGTGGCCTCCGGGCCGGGCCCGGCCTCGTTGACCGCCTTCACCTTCACGGTGACGTTCTGGCCGTTGCCCAGCCCGGTGACGGTCGTGCGGGTCTCGGTCACCTCGCTCGTCTTGCCACCGACGTCCACCAGGTACTTCGTCACCGGCCGGCCGTTCGTCTCCGCCGGCGACCACTGCACCGTGACCGCGCCCGGCTGGTCGGCGACCGTCCCGGCCTGCAGGTCGAGCGGCCGGCCGGGCGCCGCGAACGGCACCACCGTGTTGCTCACCGGCGACGCCGCCGACCCGGCGCCCTTGTCGTTGACCGCCACGACGGTGAACGCGTACTGGGTGCCGAACTCCAACTCACCGGCCGGCACCACCAGTTCCGTCTTCGTCGACTCGCCGGCCGGCGCGTTCGTCCCCGCCGAACTGGCCGTCACCGCGTACCTCGCGATGGTGTTGCCCTGCCCGTTCGCGGCCGGCCACTTCACCACCACCGTGCCGTCCGGCCGCTCCTGGGCGGTGACGCTCGCCGGCGGGTCGGGCACCGCGGCGGTCGGGGTCACCGGGTTGCTGGTGCGCGACGGACCGTCGCCCTTGGCGTTGACCGCGTGCACTGCGAACCGGTACGTCTCGCCGTTGGTCAGACCCTTGACCTCGACCGCACGCTGGTTGGCGCCCACCTCCAGGCGTTGGTCGGCGCCCTCCACCACGTACTTGATGATCTCGGCGCCGTTGGCGGCGGCTGGCCGCCAGCTCACCCGCGCCTGCGCGTTGCCGGCGGCGGCGGTGACGCTTCGCGGCGCGCTGGGCTTGCCCACCCGAGGCTTCTTCGGCGGGGGCGGCGGCGGGGGAACCGGTGGCGGGTCGCCGCCGAGCACGTCGTTGGCGTACTTGTTGACCTCGCGCACCTGGTGTTTGTCGTCGACCACCCGGGCCGTCGCCGAGTCGGGCGAGTTGATGAAGAGGTGGTTCTCCCGGACCTCCAGTTCCAGCGGGCCGTTCGCCCGTCCACCGATGGTCTCGACCAGCTGACCGCCCGCGTCGAAGGAGTAAATGGTGCCGGTGGCCTCGTCAGCGCAGTAGAAGCGGTCGGCCCAGGCCACCGCCGGGCTGAGCCGGTCGCCCTCGCCCGGCACGGTGAACGCTCTCTCCTCACCACCGTCACCCACCACCAGCACCCGCCGATCGGCCGTCACGGTGACCGGGACCCGCGACCCGCTGGTGCGCGCGGGCAGTGCCGCCGGACCGGACAGCGTCAACGGCGTCGGATGCACCTCGCCGCGCTGCACGCGCACCAGCTTCCCGGCCGTCCGGTCGAGCACCGCCACACCATCATCCAGGGTGGAAACCACCAGCTCGTGGCTGGCCTCGGCGACGTCGTACGACTCGACGCGCTCCGGGCTCAGCCCGGCACCGGCGTTCGCTGCCGAGGCCGGCGCGGACGGCAGCTTCGCGGCGGTGATCGCCGAGACGGTGCCCTCGCTGGGCACCGCGATCCAGAGCCGGCCCGCACCGTCGAAGGTGCCGCCGGTGATGCCCGGGGGGTAGCGCACCGGCTCGCCGACCGGAGACAGCGACCGCGGGTCGAGTTGCCGCACGATGCCCTGCACGGCGTCGACGACGAACGCCGCGTCCTCGTGCAGGGCGACGCTCACGCCCAGGCCAGGAGTGGTCCGGGTGGTCGCGGTGAGCTGCAGGGTCGCCAGGTCCAGTGAGCTGACCTGCCCGGTCTGCAGGTCACGCAGGATCAGCAGTCGGTCGGTCTGGGTGACCTGCATCGGGTGCCGACTGGCGCCGGGGATCTCGGTCCGGGTGTCCACCCGGGCGGTGACCCCGTTGACCCGGGCCAGCTCGCTGCGCGCCGCGCTCCACAGCCAGGAACTCGCGTCGTAGTTGGCCACCGCGTTGTCGGCTGCGCCCAGCCCGAGGACGGTCAGCCCCATGGCGGCCAGCAGCGCGGTCACCGTGCCGACGGTCACCAGCCCGCCGCGAAGCCGGGACCGGGAGCGGGGGGCATCGGTCGGTAAGGCGTCCTCGATGATGGCCACAGCCGGCTGCCTCCCCTGAGTCGTGGCAGGTGGCACGCCTCGCGGCGACCCTCCCCTGAGCCGGGTGCCATCATATGGCGCTGCTGATGACGGGGGGAACCCGCACGGTCACCCCTGTGGATACCCAGCGTGTGCGTTGTGGACGCCCGGCTCAGCTCGGTTCAGCGTGGCGACGGCCGACCCGAGGGCTCTCGGGTCGACGGGGTGGTGCGCTCCCGCGCGGTGCAGACCTGTCCCGAGGTCGCGAAGCTGTCGGTGGAGTAGACCGCCAACACGGTGAAGCAGTGATCCACTCGTGAGTTCAACCCGTTGACCGTGTAGCTGGTCCTGCCCGGGTCCACGGTGGCCATCACCCCCAGAGCCTGCCCGGCCCGACCGGCAGCGACCATGAACGGCACCGCACCGCCGGACGGATCCGTCCAGGTCAGCGTGATCGTGGCCGAGTCGTCCCGCAGCTTCACATCCCCGGGCGGCGGACCGGCCGCCGTCGGCGCCGCCGACGTCGGTGCCGCAACCGTCGGCGCGGTCCCGGTCGACGGCGGCGGGTCGTCGCGGGTGAGCACCACCGCACCCAGACCGGCCACCGCCACGACGGCCACCCCGGCCGCCACCACCGCGCCGATCAGCGTCGCACGGCCTCGGCCCGTCGACCCGGTGTCATCGGCGTACGCCGACCGGAAGGCGTCCTGCAACGGGCGGGACTGCTGGTCCGGGTACGGCGCCTGGATCGGGTGGTGCTCCGGTGTCGGGTACTGGTCCTGTGTCGGGTAGTGGCCCTGGTGGTACTGCTGGGCCGGTCGTGGCGCGGTTGGTGGCGGCATCGTCGGGTCGGTGCCGGCGGCCGGTGACCAGACTGCCGGCGGCGGCTCGACCGATGTCGCGACGGGGCTCGACTGCGCGACGATCGGGCCTGGTGGGGAGGCCACGGGCTGGCTCGATCTGGCGTCACCCCCGGTCGGGCCACTGCTCGCCGGAACGGACGGGAACACCTCGGTCTGATCGGACGGCGCGACCCGGGCCGGCTGCGTCGGCACCATCAGGGCATCGACGGTGGCCGACCAGAGCTCACTGTCCGCGGCCACCGGGGACGGGTCGGCAGAGCCGACGGCGGACGTCGGCAGTGGTTGCGGTGGCGCGCTGCTGCTCCACGGGGGTGCGGTCAAGCCCCACGGCGGCACGGGTGGCCCGCTCACCGGTGGCCCGGAGACGGGTTGTCCGTAGGGTGGCCCGGAGACGGGTTGCTGGACACCGGGCGGAGCGGACACCGGGTAGGTGTGCCCAGGTGGTGCGGACACGGGTTGCCCGTAGCCGGGTGGTCCGGAGACCGGGTACGGGTGCGCTGGTGGTCCCGAGACTGGGTACGGGTGGCCAGGTGGTCCGGAGACCGGGTACGGGTGCGCTGGTGGTCCCGAGACCGGGTACGGGTGGCCAGGTGGCGCGGAGATTGGTTGCGGGGGAGCGGGCGGCGCGCTGACGGGGTGGGCTGGTGGTCCGCTCACCGGGTGCGCCGGCCCTGGATGGTCACGGGTCGGGGATGGACTGCCCGGCGATGTCACCTCGGTGCCGGACACGTTGTGCGATTCGCTCGGCCCGGTTGACCTGGCTGCGGCGCGGGCAGCCTCCTCAGCGAGCAGTGGTTCGATCTGCCGTACCTGGATCGTGGGGTCGTCCCAGCGGGGTGCCGGCAGCGCCGGTGCTGCCGGGCTGGCGGCCGACGCCGGGGCGGGGGCCGAGGGTCGGGGTGGCACGTCGACCGTCGGGTGGGCCGCCTGGTCGCTCACCCGCTGACGCGGTGCTACACCTGGCCCGGACGGCGGTCGGTGCGGTGCCCGCTGATCGGACGACGACGCCGGCCGGCCTTCAGCCCTCGGCCGAGGCAGCGGGCCGACCGCTGGCTGGGAAGGCCCGGGCGGCTGCTGATCGGCACGTTGACGCGGCGGCGCCGTGGGCCCGGTCGGTTGCTCAGCGCGTCGACGCGTTGGCGCCGCAGGCCCGGGCGGTTGCTGGTCGGCGCGTTGACGCGGCGGCGTTGCAAACGTGGATGCAGCCGTTGGCGGGCCGGGCGGCACCGGTGCGATCGAGGAGGACGCCGGCGGGACGGACGCCACCCGAGGGACCGGCGCTGGCGCCACGGTGGCGTCGCTGGGCGGGGTGGATGCGCCGGGTGCGCGTACCCCCGGAGAGGCTTGCTGGGGCGTGGCCGCCGGTTGCGGCGGAGCCCAGGGTGAGGTGGCGGCCGACGGGCCGCCAGCAGAGGGTCGCATCGCGGCCAGGGTCGCCAGGGACAGAGTCGGGCCAGACAGTGCCGACCGGGCGCCCGACTCGGTCGCCGCAGCGACCGGGGCCGGGCTGGACGTCGACGGTGAGCCGTGCTGCTCGCTCGGCGTCGACGTGGACAGGGCGAGGTAGGCGCG
Source organism: Micromonospora sp. NBC_01638 (assembly GCF_045209745.1). NCBI lineage: Bacteria > Bacillati > Actinomycetota > Actinomycetes > Micromonosporales > Micromonosporaceae > Micromonospora > Micromonospora sp. NBC_01638. The sequence continues at coordinate 109,811 of NZ_CP109273.1, read as the reverse complement.
GGCGGCGCGGACGACCGGGTGGCCCTCCCCGAGCGCGGCGGGCCCGGCAGTGGCGACGCGCGTGTAGTTGCGGCGGGCCTCGTGCCGGTTGCCCAGCTCCTCCGCCACCTCGGCGAGCTCGAAGGCGAGCGCCAGCATCATCGGGTCAGAGTGCTCCCAACGCCGCTCGCCCGCCGCGAAAGCCTCCTCCAGCACGCGGCGGGCGGCAAGTGGGTCGTCCGCCTCCCGGTGCAGCCGGGCCAGCAGGTGCGCGGTGTGCAGCACCTCGGGGTGGTCGACGCCGTACGGCGGGGGAGCGGATCCGACGGCCTCCGCAAGCAGCTGCCGGGCGGCGCTGAGGTCGCCCGCGACGCGCAGGGCGAGAGCCCGGTGTTGGGCGGCTGCCAAGGGGGAGGGATGGGACACGTGGCAATGCTGCCGTCAGAGGGTGGCCGGACGCTACCCGGACACGCGTTGGTGGTGTGTCGCTGTGGTCGTTCGAGGCGGCTTGAGTAGCGGCGGGAGCGCCAGGAGACCGGCGCCGGAAGGCGATGTGCATGATCCACGAGCGGCGTGTACAGTAACTCCCCGTGCGGCCCGCCGTGCCGACATCGGATGGAAAGATCATCTGGGTCGGCGAGGTAGGCTGAATGTGTAGGTCCGGGTGGCGGAATGGCAGACGCGCTAGCTTGAGGTGCTAGTGCCCGTATAGGGCGTGGGGGTTCAAGTCCCCCCTCGGACACCAAATTGCAGCATCCATGCTGTGTTTCGCGTACTCGTGGTCAAGCGCGCTTGACCACGCAGATCTCATCTCAACGACGCCTTCGACCGAGCCTGTCTCGATCGGGGGCGGTTGTCGTGGCTGAGCGTTCTGTGGCTCCCGTCATTCCGCCCGTGCTGCTGTCGGACCGACAGCCGGGGCAGCGTCAGCCGCGCGGTGGAGCTCCTCGCCGCCCACCGTTGCCGCTGCCGGTCCTGCCGACACCGCGCACAGGCACGATGCTGTACGGCCTAGCGGCCATCGACGTCAGTGGCCGAATCGCGGACCGCACGATCATCCGTGCTCTCGGATGGGCACCGGGCACCCGCCTGCACATCCGCGAGGGCTCCGGAGTCATCGTCGTCCGGCTGGATCGGCAGGGCGTCTTCACCGTCACCGGCCAAGGTCATCTCCATCTGCCGTCGGCGGTGCGGCATTGGTGCGGTCTCACCGCCGGGGATCGGGTGCTGCTGGCCGCCAATCCTCCCGAGGGTCTACTCGTGGTGCATCCTCCGGCCGCGCTGGATGCGATGGTCGTGGCGGTTCACGCAGGTGTGCTGGGTGGTGGTCAGGAATGAGTGACACCACCGTGGGCCGGGCAGAGCTGGACGCTGCCCGGTTGCTGCTGGCCCGGATGGGGATCTCGCCGGCTGATCTTGTCGAGGCGGTGTCGGACCGTGCGCCCGCGCCAACGTTCGCCGAGTACGTGCCGGTGGTAGCGGCGGCGGTCAGTGACGGTACCCGGCGGGCGTACGGCTCGTACTGGAAACGGGTCCTGGAGCACTGGGGACAGCGGCGGCTCGACGAGCCGACGCCTTCGGAGATCGAGCAGCTCGCGGAGTACGCCAAGACGCACGTGGTGGCGCGGCGCAATGCCCGAGGTGGGCGAAGTGCGGCGGAGCATCTGATCGCCGCGTTGCGGTGCCTGTACAAGCGGGCTGTCGCCGACGGGATCATTGCTGCGGGGGACAACCCCGCACTGAAGGTGGCCAAGCCGAGGCGGCTGCCGAGTACCAGACGCGCAGTGGCCGATGCCAGACTTGCGGAGATCAACGCCGTCGCCGCCAGCACGGGTGACGATCCTGCGCTGGACAGCCTGCTGCTGCGGCTGCACACCGAGACGGCGTGCCGCCGGGGCGGTGCGCTAGCTCTGCGGCCGGTCGATCTGGACCCGGACCAGTGCCTCATCCTGCTGCGGGAGAAGGGTGACACGGTGCGGTGGCAGCCGGTGTCACCGACGCTGATGAGGCATCTGCAGCAGCATGCCGAGGAGCGTCAGGCGACGGGGACGGGGCAGCTGTTGCGTTACCGCAACGGGCAGCCGATCACCTACCGGCGGTACGACCACCTGTGGGTGCGCATCGGTGAGCACCTGCCGTGGGTGTACGTGCAGCAGATCAGCACGCACTGGCTGCGGCACACGACGTTGACGTGGGTCGAGCGGAACTTCGGCTACGCCGTTGCCCGCGCGTACGCCGGGCACTCCGACAGCGGCAGCGAGGTCGGCACCACCAGTACGTACGTCCGGGCGAGTCTTCAGGAGGTGGCCGCGGCTCTGGCGGCGCTGACCAACGAGCCTCATCCCCTCGCTTGAGCTGGAACCGATCGCGGGTGGGCCTGGCGGTCACGTCCAGGTCCACCCGCGGGAGCTACTTCGTAACAGCGCCGATGTCTTGCAGGGGGGGCCGGCGCTTCCTGCCGGCTGTCGGCGGCGCAGCTGCTCCAGGCGGCCGCGGTATTGGCAACCTGCCCGGGCGGGCGCGCCGGCGCCGCCCCGGTTGCCCTTTCTCGGGCCGAGCGAGGGTGCGCACGGCAGAGGATGCTTCATCCGATGAAACCCGCGGTAGGGACTGGTGTGAGCGGGCATTCGTTGAACGCGAGTTCTTCCTCCTCGGCCACCCGCTGTCGGGGCGCGTCACGCACAGTACCAAAGAGGGCTAGCGTCGGCATCCGGGTCTGGCTCCCCTTTGTGTCAAGACACCGCCGGGAGGAGAGTTCTATTCTGGGTCTCGGCGGGTCCGGGAAGTGACTTCCCCGAAGAGTCAGCTGGGGGATGAGAGTCGGTCACGCTGGACTCAGTTGCCGTCTTCCCGTTGTCCTACCGGGCCCGCTGCCGCAGCGGCTGTGGCGTCGTCGATCATGCACCGGTACACGATGTCGGACAGGCGTCGTTTCAGCGCACGCATCGCTTCCACCGATGTCTTGCCGGAGGCCTTCTTCCTGTCGAGTAGGCGCGTCCTTCGGTGGGGTCACGCAGCTGGACCGTGGCCATGATGTGCAGCACCCGGTTGATCTGCCGGTTCCGGCACGGGAGAGCCGGTGTCTATCGCCCCGCGGCAGCCATGAACGCCATGCTAATGGGTCGCCGGTGACGACGCCTACGGCGCGACCCACAACTGTCCGGCCGGCCTGCCCTTCGCCCAGTGGCCTGTGCTTGCCGCTCGCGCTGTCGTCGATCAAGGATCGATTATGTCTCAGGGATCGCCGGCGGGCGGCCGGGGCTCAGCTGCCCGGCCGCTCGACGAGCCCGACATGCTCGAAGGCGTCCCACAGTTGCGGATCCTGAATGGTGTGGCCGCGTTCCAGACTCTTGATCTGGACGGTGGCAACGTGCGGCACGCTATCGATGTGGAGTGTCTCCCAGCCGCGGCACTTCGCGCATCGCTGGCGGATAAGGAACGGGCGAAGCAGATGCAGACGGCCGTCTTCGGTCGCCAGGTAGAGGCTTCCGGCCTCCAGGTCACTAGACCCGTAGGTCCGCTCCCGCACCGGGACCAGCACGTTGTCTCCGGTCAGTTCCTCGAACTCCACCCGTGCGACCTTGCGGAGAGAGTCCCAGCGAACGCGATTGACATGGACGAGGGGAAGATCGGCAAGGAACGACGCCCGTTGCAAAAGGGTGGTCAGGTCGGCCTGGGCTTCGGCGATGGCGTCGGGCAGATCCTCGACCTCGACCCCGCGCAGGTGCGCCTCATCGTTACGGCGAAGCGCCAGGGCTTGGCGTGCCGCGATCACCTCGGTGCCCGTGAAGGCGTCACGGAACTCCGTCAGGTGATCGCCGCCGTCCAGATTTCTGAACGCCTTCCCTGTCGCGACTTCCTGGAGGATCGCCGTCCAGTCCCCGAAACCGGGACCGTTCGTGCCTCCGCGGGACAGGCGCTTGCGGAGGTCGGCGAGGGCGCCGATCCGCAGGCCGGCTTCCTGAGCGAGTGCCAGGGCGACGAGCGCGCAATAGCAGAGCAGGACCTCAGCCGCTTCCAGGATGGCGTCGTACGCCGACCCGTCGGCGCCGTTTGAGAGCAGGACCTGTGCCCTGCTCCAGCGGTAGGCAACGGGGTGCGGGTAGCGGGTTCGTACCTGGTGGCTGAAGTCGTCCAGGAGGCCGGCGGCGTCGGCGCGCATTCGCAGCAGCCGGCCGGACTGCATGATACGCCGTCTGGCGTCGGCAGCGTTCTCGTCGTGGAAGACCGAGCTCAGCAGCCCTTCAGACTCGTTGTGCCATTGCTGCAATCGGTCTCGCGCGGCTTCGAGGCCTTCGAGGGTGGCTGTCAGCGTCTCATCCGGCTGTGGGACAGGAACGCGACGGAAGGTCGGCGTGCGGATTTGAACATTGCCCCCCAAGCGATCGAGGTATGTGCGCACCAACGGCGAGGCTCGCAGGAAGAGCAGGGCCATCAGTCGCTGGGGTCCGCTCAAAGGCGTCGCTTCCCGGAGGATCACGACGCTGGCGCTCGCCGCTAGGGGCAGATCATCCTCGGTCACCTCGGCTACTGCGATGTTGCGGCCAACCATCTCCGAGAATATCCGGGGCAAAACGATGTCCCCGGCCTTCAACTGTTTCTCCGGCGGCACCTCGGCATAACGCGACGAGTCATCCGGCACTGCCAGCGTGCCGTCACGTCTCACGTCACGGCCTGATAGGACACGCACGGTTTGCGGCTGTGGCTCGTTATAGGTCGGAGGGCTGTCTCGGCCCGGTATCACCCCGGGAAGCGGAGTCTTGAAGAGGTCGCCCAGCGGCACTGGTGTTCCCCACACACCCAGCTCTTTCCACCGCTTGGTGGTGTCGGGGTGGTTGAGGTCGAAGGAGAGCCTTCTGCCCGCACCGGGTTGCTCGGCCAGCACATAGCCGAAGGCGCCGGTGCCGCCTCTGCGCCTGAGTAGGGCGGTGAAGTCTTTGGACACCGCTTGCTCGTCCTCCTGCGGTGGGATCCGGAAGAACCTCAGCGGCTTCGGGCCTGAGGAGCGCACCGCCAGGAAGACCGTCGCCAGCGAAAGTCCTGCGCGCGAGCCGTCAGGAACGACATCCGCATAGAGCACGAGCACCGGTTGCCAGAACCGGCCGATCTGTTCCCGGAACGCTTCGCCCCGATCGGTTGCCAGCGCACCGCCGGGCAGGACCACGGCCACGATGGATTCGGAGCTTGTGGGCTGAATGTCGAGCACCGTGGCTTCGTACGCATTCTGCGATCTTTCTGGCGTGATGTGGCGCGCCCATGACGGGATCAGCAGCACCGGGCCATCCGGAAGCAGACTTGTTACGAGGCTCGCCAGATCTGCAGGAGAGGTTCCCGAACGCGATTGCCATCCGTGCGATAGCTGAGGACCCGAGTCCGCGGCCACGACGACCGGCTCACCGCCGGCGATCTCTTCGAATGCCAGCCGCAGCAGTCGCAGGAGGACGGTCTCGCCGGTGCCCTGATTCACGGGAATCATCATAGGTGCTGATCAAGGTCAGTCGGTCTCCGCGAAGAGCGCCAGCCGTCGCTGCTGGCCGCGCTCTTCACTCGGCGGTACTTCGCGACATCCGTGTCGGTCCGCCGCGAGTGGGAGCGGACGAGTAGGTCGCGGTCACACTCGTAGGACACCGGCATGTCAACCGGCCCGACCTCGGAGAAATCCACGTTAGTGTAGATGGTCCGCCGATGCTCCGTCTCGTTCAGCGCAACGTCGCCGAAGTACATCCCCGTGATGACTTGAAGCACGCTCGAAGGATCGCACGACATCGGCTCCGGAGCGTCACACGGACGGATGACGGTGTTGACCCCGGACGAAAACAGCCTCCCTGTGCAACCGGTCGACCCACCCGTCGGTTTGACCCAGAAAGGACAGTCACCGGGCACCAGCCATTATGGTCGACGCGGCTGGTCTGGGCTGGCCACGAGGCAACCCCGAAACGCGGATGATGCCGTAAGCGAACTCTTCTGCCGCGAAGTGCGCGTTGGCGGCAAGTTGAGACATCGCGGTCATCCCGAACGATGTTGGTGCGTTTAGGCGAAGTTCCAGCAGTCGAGCAGCAAAGCCTGTCCCACGTCATGCCACCAGTTGCCCTCAGAAAACCCGAAGTTCAGGGCGAGAAGACCTGCGATGATTCCGGACCGTGAGAGCCGCCTTGTTCACGCTCGCCCGAATCGTCCTTCGTGGTGTGCTGCCCTACCCCGACCTGCCCCGGCGCGTACAGGTCCGACGCCGCGCCCGCGCCCTCGCCACCCGCGAGCCGTGGCCGCGTGACGAAGCGGCAGTCACCGGCGAAGGCTACGCCCGGTTGGCGTTGCTGAGGCTGCTGGCGTTGCAGCGCGCGACGCGCCGGGCGGTGCAGACACATCAGCGGGAGTCGGCGCCGCTGCTGGCGCGCACCGCGATGGAGACCTGCATCGTCGGGCTGTGGTGCCTGCACGACCCCAACGCCGCCCGCAAGCTCCGCGAATCCGAGATCAAGGTCGCGCCGACGTTGCTGACCTTCATGTCGAGCACTGGGATCATCCCCGACTCGGTGATCCGAGAGGCGGTGCGTGCTCTCGGCGAACCGCGCAAACTTCCCGACGTACGGTCGATGACCGAGCAGATCGACTCCCGGACCGGCGCCACGCTCGCGATCCACCTGTACGACACGGCGTATCGGCCGGCGTCGCAGTACTTCACCCACGCGAGCGGTTCGGCACTGCTGCGGCATGTCACTGCCAAGTACCGCTACTCGGCCAAGCCCGCGAACTCGTGGGCTCGCCGGGCGCCGGTCCGGCTGACCGACGCCTGCGTCGGCCTGCTGGCTGGGGCTCTCGCGAACCAGATCGCGGAGCCGGCGGAGTTGTTCGTCCGGTACAGCGGAGAACACGCCCAGCGGGTACTTCCGCCGCTGTTGGTCACCATCAGCAAGGGGATGGCACGAAGACTGCGCCTTGCTGACCTCGTGACCACCTTGAAGCAGGCCGAGGAGACGCGCGCATACCTGTCTCGTGTCGGACCCGACGATGCGCCGGATGACCGGGAAGAACATTTACGGGCGATGTACAAGGCCTTGATCGCCCGGCTCGACATCGATGACCTCCCGGACGATGCGATCCGGCCTGTCCTCGACCATCTCGTCACGAAAGTCCTCGCCGAGTGGGATGCCGAGCACACGGGCCAGCTACCCCGGCAGATTCAGACTCAAGAGCCAGGCGAGGCATAGTCCGGGTGGGCCTGCCCCGATTCATCGATAGAATCCGTTCGTGTGGCTCGACGACGAGACCACCGACGCCGACCAGGAATGGGTCGACGCCCACCACCCGCGCCCGGCGCTGCTGCACCGCGTCGATCCGTACCTGGGACTCACTGGCACCGACCTCGCGGCGGTGTCCCAATGGCTCAGGCAGCATGACGGATCTGATTGATCGCCGCGCTCATGCCGCGTTCCGTCTGCGTCGCCGCCGCATCCTGTGGTGACCGAGCGCTGACGAGACTCCGCCAATGTTACGTGACGCGTCGTGGCGGTACTCCGCGAGCGGTCCTGCCGATGAGCGTTCACTCAGCACCGATTTTCGGGGAGACGCATCGGTGAAGGCCGCGGTCCACGTCTTCTGGAGTTGGCCAGCCACAAAGTCGTGGGCAGCGGCTGCCGATGAGTACCGGCCCGACATGGCGGTGATCACGGATGTGAGGATGCCGCCAGCTGGAATGACGAGGGGCGTCCGCGCGGCCGAGCGGCTCGCCGAGACCTATCCAATAGTAGGGAGTCGTGGTGCGGCCGCAGTACCTGGAGTGGACCTGGGGCAAGTGACTGTTCTCAGCGGTTCGCGATGGTCACAAGAACGTCGGTTGGGTGAGCGCCGAAGTTTTCCAATCCGCTGACAGCGAACCCGAGCCCTTCGAAGAAGGCCTTCCTTGCTGTCGGCTCCGACGAAAGGTCAATCGATCCGCCAATGAACGAGCATCCACGCGCTGAAGCCTCGTTCGCGTACATCTCGATCAAGGCTCGTCCAACACCCATAGCCCTTGCAGATTCGCGCACGTGAACTCTTTCAAGGAATGCGTGAGGCGCCGGCGGAAGCTCGAATGAATCGAAAGCCCCGCCTTCGGCGAAGTCTGAGTCAAATGATCCGGTCAGCACGCCGTCGACCTTGTCGCCACGCCAGGCAATGAAGGTCCAGTAGTGATTGCTCCTCCTGCGTCGGTAGAGATACAACAGGCGCTGAGGAAAGTCGTCTGACTCCTCCAGCATCCGGCACAGAGCCGGCCGGTCGGTCTCTTGAAGAGGTTCCACGCGAGTTGCGCACACCCTTTAAGTGGACCACGCGCGGCCGAGCCGGTGCAACCGGTCGGTGGCACCACCGGAGGCCGCACCGACAGCACGGGTCACCGCCCAGAGAGTGGCGGTCCGGGCTGGAGGATCTGCTTGCGTGTTTCGCGGGTCGGTTCTCTCGTGTGGAGCCGTGTCGGTACGCCCAAGCGTCAGTCCGGGGGTTGTTGACGCCGTTGGAGCGGAGAAACGGCTGGACGTGAACCGAGGCGTCCGGGCTCCGCTCGCTGCATTGGTTGCAGGACTTCCTGCAGAGCTCGGCCCGGGATCCGAACCTGGTCCGCGACGACTCACCTCGGCCCTTCGTTAAGGGCTGTCCAAGGAGTGGGCTGAAACGAAGAAGTGCCTTCTGATCAGGGAAAATAGGGCTTGTCGAGAGTCCTATGCAACCCGTCACGGGAGGCACTTGCTGGGTGAAGATTACCCGAACACGTCCGAAGATCATGGTGACCGGGGACGGGCGGGGCGTGGTCGGTCACGCCGGTGCCCGACTACTCGCCGATCTCGCCGATGTGACTGGTCTGACCAGCGCATTCAGCCGAGCTCTCGCAGGGCTGCGGCAGCGGCAGAGCGGGCACGACCCGGGCCGGATCGCGGTCGACCTTGCCGTGATGATCGCCGACGGCGGTGACGCCATCGCTGACCTGGCGGTACTGCGAAACCAGCAGGCCCTGTTCGGGGCGGTCGCGTCTGACCCGACCGCGTGGCGGCTGTTATCGCAGCTCGACGAAGCGGTGCTGGCCGAGCTGCGTGGTGCACGGGCACACGCCCGTGAGGTCGCCTGGGCCCAGCATGCCGAGGTCCGCGGCGACCTGCCGCAACCGATGGTGGCCGGCCAGCCGGTCGACGGCCTGGTCCTGGACATCGACGCGACCATCGTGATCTGCCACTCCGAGAAGGAGTCAGCGACCCGTACCTGGAAGAAGACGTTCGGGTTCCACCCGCTGCTGTGCTTCCTGGACAACACCGGCGAAGCCCTCGCCGGCCTGCTGCGCGAAGGCCGGGCCGGATCCAACAACACCACCACCGACCACATCACCGTCCTCGACCAAGCCCTCGCCCAGATTCCCGAAGCCCACCGGCACGGGACCCCGATCCTGCTCCGCGCCGATTCGGCCGGATCCAGCCACGGCTTCCTCGCCCACATCCGGTCCTTGTGCGACCGGCACCTCGACATCCGATTCAGTGTCGGCGCCGCGATCACCGAACCAGTACGGGAAGCGATCCGGGCCGCGACCGGCTGGGTCCCCGCCCTCGACACCGACGGTGAACTCCGGGAACACGCCGAGGTTTGCGAGATCACCGGCCTGTTCGACGCCGCCGGCTGGCCGGAGGGCACCCGGTTCCTGGTCCGCAGGGAACGCCCGCACCCCGGCGCCCAACTGAGCTTGTTCGACACCATCGAAGGCTGGCGGCACCAAGTCGTGGCCACCGACACCCCGGCCGGCAACGGCAGCATCCAACACCTGGAGGCCCGGCACCGGGCACACGCCCCGCGTCGAAGACCGCATCCGCACCGGCAAGACCACCGGCTTCGGCCGATTCCCGTCCCGGGTCTTCGCGATCAACCAGGCCTGGCTCCAACTCGCGCTGACCGGCATCGACCTACTCGTCTAGACCCAGGCCCTGCTCCTGGACGGCGACCTCGCCAAAGCCGAACCGAAGAAGCTGCGTTACCGGCTGCTGCACGTCCCGGCCCGGATCACCCGCACCGCCCGACGGACCCGCCTCGCCATCGCCGCCGACTGGCCCTGGACCGATGCCCTGACCAGCGCATTCAGCAACCTCACGGCACTACCCCGCCCCACCGGCTGACCCTGACAACTCACACCTCGACCAGCAGCACGGAGGAACCCGGCCCCGCGCCGGGCCCTCAACATGCCAACAAAACACCATCAACCACGCGAATCGTATTCATCGAATAGCAGCTATGGGCTGACGTTCAAGTGAAAGACCGAGGCTAACGGGAATACGTGGCGGCCCGTCTCGGGACGGCGGACGGTGTCCTGATCGCCGACGAGACCAGCCTCTTGAAGAAGGGCGTCCGTCGGCCGGAGTGCAGCGGCAGTACCCCGGGCACGGCCGGGAGGACGGAGAGCTGCCAGATCGGCACGTTCCTGTGCTAAGCCCCGGGCAAGCCGGGTGTTGATCCGCGCGCTTTGACCAGGGAGATCAACAGTTCTAAGCTGCCGCTGCCGAGCGCGGTACAGGCGCGTCCGTAGCTCTCGGCGGCAGGTCACCCGATCGGCTATTGCGCTGCCAGGCCATGCCGGCTGTGGTGGCGAGCAGCATGCGGGATGCGGACTTCGCGGCGACCCCCGCGGACACCCGCAGCTCGGAACCTCTATCAAGCGCCCACGCAGGCTGGCGCCGCTCGGCGCTGACATCAGATGCCCAACGCGGCGGCAGCAAGATATGGCCATTGCTTATCGATCTGCGACCGGGCGCGGTCGCAAATCGGCAATGGTGGGACCGGCTATGCCCCGCGGCGTCGGCCTGGCCGACGCTGGTAGCTGCTGGCGCTGACGTCGGCGGCAACGCCGGGGGCGCACAGTGGCGTCAATGGACAGTGAGCAGCCCGCCCCGCCCCGCCCCGCCCGGCACCGTGCGCACAATCGGCCGGGCCGGCCGCATGCGGTGTTGCTGAGGTTGTCCGACGAGGAGAAGGCCGCCATCGACGCAGCGGCGGCGATCGCGCAGCTGACCGCGACCGGTTACGCGGCGAAGGCCGCAGTCGCCGCCGCGTCTGCGGCGCAGGCACCCGGTGCCGCGACCGGGGATTTACGCGATCTGCAGCACGAGTTGTTCGCTGCTCGCCGTGCCGTGGTGATGTTCGGTAACAACGTCAATCAGGCTGCTGCGGCGTTTAACGCCACCGGCCAATTGCCCGACTGGGCCGCCGAGGCCGTCCGGCTATGCGTGGCGGCGGTGGCCCGGCTTGATGAGGTGATTTCCCGGATCGACAGGAAGCTGCGGTGATCACGCGGGTGCACCGGCGGGGCTCGCGGGTTGGCGGGCTGCTGCGTTACCTGTGGGGCCCCGGCAAGGCCGAGGAGCACGTCAACCCGCGCTTGGTGGCTGCCTGGGACGGCGCAGGCCCCCTTACTCATCTGGAACCGAAGGTCACCGCCAGCGGTAAGCGGGACCTCCGGGCGCTGACGGCGATGCTGGAGCAGCCAGTCCGCGCCGGCTACCGCCCGCCGACCAAGTTCGTCTGGCACGCCAGCATGCGGCTTGCCCCCGAGGATCGGCATCGCAGTATCAGTGACACGACCTGGGCGAACATGGCGGTGCAGATGCTCACCGAGGTCGGCGTCGCCACCACCGCCACCGACCCGGGCCTGCGGTGGATCGCCATGCGCCACGCCGACGACCACGTACACATCGTCGCCACGCTGGTGCGCGAGGACGGCCGTACCAACTGGCTGCGCAACGACTACCCGCGCTGCGTCAAGGCCACCTACAACGTCGCCCGCCGCTACAACCTGCACCGCCGGGTCCCACCAACTGACCGCACCGCCCACCGCCGCCCCCACCCCGCCGAGCTCAGCAAAGCCCGCCGCACCGGCCGCGCCCAGACGCCCCGGGACGAGCTGCGCCGGCTGGTACGCACGGCCGTGGCTGCGGCCGGGTCGCAGGATGAGTTCTTCGCCCGGCTACGCGAAGCAGGGATCCTGGTCCGGCTGCGGCGCAGCAGCACCGATCCCCGGCAGATCACCGGGTACGCGGTGGCGCTCCCCGGCGCACGCACCGCCGGCGGGCAACCGGTGTACTTCAGCGGGGGCCGATTGGCGCCCGACATGACCCTGCCGAAGCTGCGGCAGCGGTGGGGCACCCCCACGCCGCTGGTGTCAATGACGGCTGGCCAGGCCGAACGGGTCGACGCGATGCGTCAGGCCGCCAAGGCGGTCACCGTGGCCGCCGACGACATCCGCCGCGACGCTCACGCCGCACCCGGACGGGCTCAGGCCACCGCGGTCGCCGCAGCGGACCTGCTCACCAGCCTGGCCCAAACGGTGGAAGGTGACCGGCGCGGGCCGCTGCACCGGGCAGCCGAGGTGTTCGACCGGGCCGCACGGGACCTATACGGCCGGGTCCAGAAATCCACCAGCCGCTCCCAGGAGATGCGCGCCATGTCGCGCCTGGTAGCGCTCATGGGTCGCATCTCCGGCGACGACGACACGATCGCAGCCCTCGCGCTGGTCATGGACCTGGCCCGGCTCGCCGACACCCTCGAGCAGTTGCGGAACGCACAGCAACGCCTGCATCAGGCCGAGGCGGCCCGGGTCGCAGCCGACGCACTGCGGTTGGTAGCGGGTGGCCGGCAACGGGCGGTAACGCTGCCGCTAACTCCGACGTCAACACCCGCACTGACAGTGGGAGTCGGCCGGCGTACCGCGCGCGGCCGCTGAACAGGCAAGGGAGGTGCACGTGGCGCACCCGCAGCAACACGAGGACCCGATGGCCGAGACCCGCCAACAGTTCCTGCAAGGGCTGGCGACGACGGCGACCGTCGGCGAGGCCGGCGCCCGGTGGGCCGCCGTCGGCATCCAGAACAAGGCCGCCGAACGGGAACGTGAGGCCCACCGCGAACAGGCCGCCGCGACAGCCCGGCGCGAAGCCGACCGGCTGGCAGCGAAGGTACGGGCGGACCGGGAGCGGATGGCGGCGTCGCTGGACGGTGGTTGGCTGGTCAACAAGGCCACTTTCGCTGAGGCCGCCGCTGTCTGGCGTACTGCGACGATCCACGCCAGCAGCGACCCGGTAGCCCAGCGGGCGGCCGAGTTCGCCGAGCAACGGCTGCGGCAGATCCGCCCGGACCTGATGGCCGCCTACGAACGCCACCGGCAGGCGGGAGCACCGATCCCTGAGGCCATGCGTACCGCCGCTCGGGAGGTGTGGGAGCGCGACGCCCGCGCAGCGGACCGCCAGCACGGCGGAGCTCGCGCGCACGGCGGCACACCAGACCGGCGGGGGATCGCCCCTGACGGTCCAGCTGCGCTGCCACCCGGTGGTCGTGCGGTGGTCGACGACTTCGACGCCGTGGTTAGGCAGGAGGCGATGAAGCTGGCTGAGTACGTCCGGCCGGAGGCTCTCGACGAGTTGCAGCGCCAGTGGCGCGCCACTGGGAAACTCCCCGCCGGCGAACCGGTGCAGCTGCTCCGCGACCTCGCCGCAGAGATGAACCAGGCCATCAGGGCCGACCACGCCGACCGACAGCCGGTCGAGGCGATCCGCCTCGCGCGGAGCCACGTGGAGGAGGCCCTGGCCCGCGACCTGCAGAGCAAAGCGGCTACCGAGCGCGGCGAAGGAGTCCGCGCCGGCGGGACCGTTGACAATCCCCGTACCCCGGCCGACGAGCACGCAGCCGGGCAGCCGGCGAGCGTGCTCCACGACGACAATGCCGATCACACCGCCAGCACCGCTGGTGCCGTCTACCGCGCTGACGCGCTCGCGACGCCGGCTTGGGTGCAGGCCTTCCCGAAGCTTCGCGTAGCCCAGGTCAACCCCGCGGTCGCCGGGAAGCAACCCGCGGCAACGGTCACCGCGGTGCCGATGCGGGGCAGGACACGATGACAGCCACCACGTCGCAACGAACCCGCACTGACGCTATTCAACTCGACGAGCTCGCTGCTGAGCTGGCGAGTCTGGCGGCGCAGGTTGCGGACCTGCAGCAGGCCCGAGCGGAACGCGCCCACGGTGGCGACGGGGACGATCAGGCGCCGCTGTACTCGACGGTCGAGCAGTGGGTGACCACCTACCTGCTGCCGACCTTCCCGCGCCCGGTCGGCGAGGTAGGCATGACCCGCTGGCACTGGTGCGAGCAATGGTGGCGCCACGACGAAGCGGTCACCCGGCTGACGGCCCTGTGGTACGGCTGGGAACAAGCCCGCCTACAGATGACCGGCATGCTGCCCTGGCTAAGAGAACTCGACCACCAACTACCCATCCTGTACGGCGACGACGGACCATTCCGCGACTGTGCGGTCGGCGGCGATCTCGGCGAGCACCGGCACCGTTCGTTGCCTGAGATGCCGACGCAGCCCGCGCCAGAAAGCTGGTGGAGCTGGTGGGACTGACATTGAGCCATTTTCATCGTGACGGTGCGGGTCACGGGCGGTGCGGGAGGCCGGTGTCCATGTAGGACGAGGCTCCCGGTAAGACAGCAATCGACCAAGATCAGATGCCCCAACCGGGAGCCTCGCTGTGCTGTCTTACCCTGCCGCGATTCCGTTGTCCACCCGCAGCCTGAACCACCTCGCCGCCCTCATCCGAACCCGCCGCCAGCAGCGACGGTCCCGGTGGCGACGCCTCGACCCCGGCCGGCAAGCCCTGCTCGCCCTGGCCCACCTGCGCAACGGCGACACCCTGACCTGCCTGGCCGCCGGATTCGAGATCGGCGTCACGACGGCCTGGCGTTATGTCCGCGAGGCCATCGACCTGCTCGCCGCGACCGCCGACGACCTAGCCACGGCCATGACCAGGATCCGGCTGCTCGCCTACGCAATCCTCGACGGCACTCTGATCCCGATCGACCGGGTCGCCAACCAGAAGCCGTACTACTCCGGAAAGCACAAGCGTCACGGAGTGAACGTGCAGGTCATCGCCGACGCGGCCGGGCGTCTCGTCTGGGCCTCGGCCGCGCTGCCCGGCTCGACGCACGACCTGACCGCCGCCCGCACCCACGGCATCATCGACGCCCTGACCAGCGCCGACGTGATGACCTTCGCGGACAAGGGCTATCAAGGTGCCCCCGGCAGCGTGCGCACCCCGTTCAAGCGGCACCGCTTCCGGCCGAAGCTGTCACGCCGGCAGAAGGCCGTCAACCGGGCCCACGCGAAGATCCGCGCCCGCGGCGAGCGCGCGATCGCCACACTCAAGACCTGGAAGATCCTGGTCAAGCTGCGCTGCTGCCCACGCCGAGCGACCGCGATCATGCAGGCCATCTTGTTCCGGCAGATCGGATGGACGCGCGCGGATCGCGGCTATGAGCGGATGTGGGTTTGGCATGCGGGAGTGGAGCGGGCACCTGTCGGAAGCATGAGCGGTCACGTAGATCGATCATGGTGGTGGCCAGACCGACGCCGCTGGCCGAGCGAGGGCTATTCTGCAGTGCCTGTGCGTTCGTGGGTGGCTCGACGACACCTGGACATCCTACGAAACGGTGGCGGTCAGTCAGGCCGACCTGCTGCGAGACGCGCTCGCGAGTGAGCCGTTCCAGCCGGGCATCCTTGCGCTCCTCGCCGAACTGGTCCACGCCCCGCGAAATGGGCTGGCCTCCGACGTCGGACGCCGGTCCCGGCCGGATCACCCGCCCACCTGCACGGCCTCGGCTTGGACGCGTTTGGCGTCGATCTGTTCCCCGCGATGATCCACGTTGCCCGACGGGACCATCCGGGTCTTCGCTTCGAGGTTGGCTCCATGACGCGCACTGGCCGATACTGCCTGACCGGACTGCTCGCCTGGTTCTCCCTCATCCACGTCCCCGGCCACGGTCCTCGCTGAGTTCCCCCGCGTGCTGCGGTCCGGCGGGTCCTGCTGCTCGGGTTCTATGCCGGCTACGACAGTCGTCTCCAGTCCGCGCTCAGCCGCACGACCCACGCTGGCCGTAGCCGCACCTCAACTCTTTCCATGACGCCGACCGGCGGAAGATGAGTGCCCACGAAGCGAGCAGACAATGGGCCGACCGGGCATTTTCAGCGAAGGATCGATGCGGGGGTGATCCGCTAGGAACCTTGGTTCGCGTGGTGTAAAAGTTAGGCATGGTCTTTGCCGCAAACATCGTCTCCGTCCTCATAGCGTCCCCGAGCGACGTCGTTGCCGAGCGTGAAGCACTACGTCGGGCTCTATGGGAGTTCAACGACGAGCACGCCGCCGCCCTGCAGGTGATTCTCCTGCCTGTGCTTTGGGAGACGCATAGCCGCGCAGATTTGGGTTCGCATCCGCAGGAGCTGCTCGATGCCCAGATCGTAGATAGCGCCGATATGGTCATTGGCATCTTCTGGACTCGGATCGGCTCGCTGCTGCCCGACGGAACTGCGGCAACGGTTCACGAACTCGAACGCATAGTTAGCGATGGAAAGCCCGGGGTTCTATGTTTTTCAAACCAGCCAGTTGTTCCCTCTTCCATCGACCCAGCACAGTACTCGGCCGTACAAGAATTCAAATCCAAGGCACGAACATGGGGAATCTATCGCGAGTACAACTCGGTTGAGCAGCTCACCGACCTGATCAAAAGAGATTTACTGCGTACGGTTCGTGAACGACTTCACCTTCCTACGCCCGAAAGTCCGCAGAAAACGGCAGTTCCAGTCGCCGATGTGATTGCCAAGACCAGGAAAGAGCAGCGGCAAAAGGTTGATAGCAAGGGCCGCTTAAAAATTCAGAATTACGAGTATCTCGTCTTTGATAACATCGGCACCGCAGTGGCCGAAAACGTAGAGTTCGAGTGGGTGGCGCCAGACCCGAAGCCGGAAGGTTGGCAGCCGGTGTCGATGCCCGACCAAAAGTCGATCGAGTACCTCGCTCCCGGCGCTCCGATTGAAATGCCAGTTTGGGCCAGCCTTGGATCAACGTCTCAGCATTTGATCCGGATCACCTGGGAACGGGCCGACGGCGGAAAAGGCGAAAAGTTGCAGACCATCCGCTTTTGATCTGCGACTTCTCCGTCGTCGGTAGAACGCTATCGACCTTTCGCCAGCTCGGGCGAGGAACGTCCCGCCGCTCGGCCGGCACGGATCACTCGCACGCGGCCGTGCTCGCACGCGATCAAGGGGACCGAATCATCGTGCGTTCGGTGCTCGCAGCGTCTTTGGCTTTGCAGCAGCCTCGACAGTAAGGCGGAATTCGTGTAGCCCGTCTTCCAGGTGCGCGATCGCGGCGAACGCGACGGTGTCGACCCCGGTCCGGGTGTGGGTGACGATGCGTCGGGCGACCCGGATCGCGTCGTCCGGGCTGGCGGCCTGAAACAGCAGCGGTACCAGAGCGCGTACTGCGGCGCATCTGCCATCGATGTCCTCCAACAGCCGGGGATGCCGCTCGACGAGTTGGGCGACGCGGTGGTCGACCACCGCGTCGAGCATGGGCCGTGCCCGCCGCTGCAGGGCGGCCCGCAGCTCCGCCCTGCCGTTCGTCCGGCGCAGCAGGTCGGCCGGGTCAGCGCCGGCACTGAACTCAGCTACCAGCAGCGGGCCGGGCGAGCGTTGCTGCCGGAGCAGTTGCCAGGCCCGGTCCACTGCGTCGCGGCCGGCCGGGTCCGCATCGAATGCCGCCACGATGCCCCGTGCGGCGCCAGGCAGCTCCCGCAGGATTGCGGCCTGGTCGTGGGTCAGCATGGTGCCGCACGGCGCGAGGGCCACCGCTCCTGCCCGGCGCGACCGGGAGTAGGACAGCCAGACCGCGAGGACATCAGCCGGCCCCTCGACCAGTACCGGCGTCCACCGTTCGTTGAGGCGATCCTGCTGCTCCGCAACGCCGAACAGCAGCCGCCCCTTGTTGTAGATCGCAGTCTCGGGGCTGTTGATGTATTTCGGCACACCATCCGCGGCACCGGGGTCGGCGCGGCCGAGGAACGCCACGGCATGCCCGGCCGGGTCGCGCACCGGGAACATGATCCGGTCCCGAAAGATGTCGATGAGTCGGTCCTGGTTGCGTCGACTGTGGGTCGACAAGCCCGCGCCGACCAACTCCTCCGCCGTGAAGCCGGCGGCAATCAGGTGGCGCGTCAAGGAGCTCCATCTAGGTGGGGCGTATCCGAGTCGCCACGGCCACTCCCGCTTCACGAGGACACCAAGACCGCGTTCGGCGAGATAGGCGCGAGGGCCGTCGGCGTGTTCGAGCTGGGCACGGTAGTACGTCACCGCGGCCTCGACGGCCGCCAGTAGCCGCGTGGGCTTAAGCCCGGTGCCGCGTACCGGGGACGTCGGTCGGTTGAGTCGAGGTGCGCCCATGGCCTACCTCCGATATCCAAGCTAGCTTCAGCCGGCTCGTTCCCGCCAGAAGCGCTGCGCCATCCGGTCCCGCCGCGCGGCCCGGGTACGTTGCGCCTGGAGGGTCATTTCGGCGGTGGAGGTGGCGACGGCTGCGGTGAGCCGGTCGGCGTTCGGCTCGTCGTACCAGGGCAGCAGGTTGAGCATGGCCACCTTGACGCCGGTGGCGAACAGCAGCGCCGAGCCCTTCGGCAGTGCCCGCATGTGCGCCGGGTCGAGGATGCGCTGCCGGCGCACCGACGTCTGGTACGAGGTATGCCCCTTCCCGTCTCGGGTGCGGGAGGCGACGGTGACGTCGTGCTCGCCGACAAGCCGGGACAGGTCCTCGGCGAACCGGGCGTCGTCGATGCCAGCACCGACCAACTTGACCGTCGCGGCCGACCAGAGTGCGTCCATGCCCTGCTCGCCCCAGACTCGTGTCCCTTGCCGGTAGGACTGCAGGATGGTGAGCGGGATGATGCCTCGGCTGCCGAAGTGGCTGTACAGCTCGGGTAGGTCTCCGATCTTGCAGATGTTCGCGGCCTCGTCCAGGCAGGCGATCAGCGGCGGATCGAGTCGGCCGCCGTGCGCCTCGGCGAGCGTCACTGCGGCACGCAGCACCTGGTCGGTGAGTCCGGCGACGAGCGGTGCGGCCGCTCCGGCGCCGTCTTTGGACAGCAGGTACAGCGTGTCGGCGCTTTCGACGAACGCCTCGACATTCAACGTCGTCAGCGGTAGGTCCGGTGGGGTAACCCAGGCCATGATGGTCGGGTTGGCCAGGCACGCCGCAGCCGTCCGAGCGGTCTCGTAGAGCCCTTCGCGGGTCTCCGGTGCGCCGGCCTGGCGGCCGGACATGGCCCGGGCGGAAGCGCCGAACCCGTGGCTCTTGAGGATCGTCGCCGGCTCGCGGGACGTGGAGTCGGACAGCCACGCCTGGACCGAGGTCAGCGTGCGGCCCTCCAGTGCGGCGGCCAGGATGAGCGAGGTGAGCAGGTCCAGTGCGCCTTGGATCCAGAAGTCGTCGCTGCCTTGGGAGTTTCGGACCTGTTGGACGAAGTGGTTGGCCAGGCGGTGTGCGTCCTCGACGTCCTCCACGGCGGCGAGCGGGTTCCACCACCAGGCCTGCGGCACGTGGGCGATGGCCTGCGGGTCGAACACCCAGACGGTGCCGTGCTCGGCGCGAACGGCTGCCGTCGTGGCCCACAGATCGGGCTTGTTGCTGGTGGCGAGGGCCGCCCCCGGCGCGCCGAGGACGGACTGCACAGCCATTGCGGTTGTCTTGCCGGCGCGGGGCGCCATCACCGCAAGGATGACGTCCTCCCAGGACGAGTAGAGCCGAGGACCTGAGCCGCTCCGCCGGCGATGCGCGCCGAGCACGACCCCAGCGGACTCTGCCGAGATCTCCTTCACCGCCGCATCCGCCAGGCCGCGCCGCAGGCGTCGAGCCTTGGCGGCCACCGCGGGCAGCGTCATCGCCCGCACCTCAGCCGGGCCGGCCAGCGACGGCAGCGGGTCCTCGGCGTCGGGCTTGCGCCCCTGCCACCACGCCGCCGCGAGAGTGACCAGGCCGACCAGCACCAGCAGCAGCACCGCGTAGACCAGACCGACGACGGTGGGGGACACCCCGGGCCACAGTACGGCCCATTCGGTACGCAGCAGGTGTTCGAGGTACGTCGATCCAAAGGCAGGTCCCGTGCCGCGCTGCCCGGTCACGGCGGCGGCGATTCGCCCCGCGAGCCAGGACAACCACGTCAGGGCGATTGCTGCCCACACCAGCCCGAGCATCAGAAACGGGGTGAGCGGGCCGCCGGTCGTGCCGCGCGGCTCGACCGGCCGGGTGTTCATGGCTGTACCTGCCGGATCGCGGCGTCGGTGTTGTAGAGCTCCCACTCGTCGCCGACCAGGGTCAGCGAGACCGGCAGCCCGTTGCGTTCACCGGTCTTGATCAGGTACTTGCCCCGGCCGGGATGTACCGAGCCGGCGAACCATGCTTCCGGTGCGGCCCAGGACGCGACCAGTTCCCGTTCTGGTCCCGACAGCTTGATGACCTCGTTGACCCGGTTGAGCTCGCGTGGTGGCAGCCCGGCGAGGATTTTGATGGCTGAGCGTTCGATGAAGCCCTGCGCCTTGGCCCGGTCTTCGGGGGTGGGTAGGGCGTCGAGGTCGGCGAGGGAGTGGGTGACCATCACGCTGGCCATGCCCCGCTGCCGGTTAAGCCGGGTGAGCGCGTCGGCGTGCTCGACCAGGCCGGATGCGCCGCGCAGGGCCCGCCACAGCTCGTCCATCACGCCGAGGTACTGCCGCCGCGGTGCGAGACCCTGGTCGGCCAGCACGGACGCGGCGTCGACCATGCCGAAGCCGTACGCCCAGGTGCACAGCATCGCGGCGGCCACCAGCTGGTCACCGGCGGCGGCGACCTGGGAGATGTCGACGCTGACGGCCGGCGCGTCCAGGTCCAGGGGCTTGGTCGTCGGGCCGTCGAACACCCCGCGCAGGCTGCCCTCGCACAGCAGCGCCAGGGTGGGTACGAGCTGGTCGACGCGGCGGCGGTACTCGCCGTCGGTGCGGGCCCGGGCGGCGGTGAGTAGCTCGTCGGCGCCGGCTTCGACCAGGCTCAGCACGTCGGGCACCGTGGGGTCGTGGTCGAGGCGTTCGGCGAGTACGTCGATCGCCCGCCCGAGGATGATCTCCTCGGTGTTGTTGAGTGCCTGGCCGCGTACCAGGGCGCAGAGTGCCAGCAGCAGCGACATGCGCCGGCCCCGGATTTCGAGGCGCAGTTGTCTGGCGTCGGCGGTGCCCATTCGGGCGAGTGCGCTGCCGAGGGGGCCGGAGTCGAGTGGGTTGAGTCGGTCGAGGCCGCGGCCGACGCGGATGACCTGCCCGTCGAGGTGTTCGACGAGTCGGGTGTAGTCGGGTTTGGTGTCGCCGAGGATCAGGGCGCTGGTGCCGAATCCGGTCATGCCGGTGATGAGGCGTTTGACGACGGTGGATTTGCCGACGCCGGGTTGGCCGAGGACGAACACGCCGGGGTTGGTGATGAGGCCTTCGCGGAGCCACTCGAGAGGGTCAAGACAGACGACCTCGCCCCACAGCATGTGCCGCCCGATCGGTACGCCGATGGTGGGTGCGCCGGATCCGGCGACGAAGGGGAACAGTCCGCAGAGCTGGACGGTGGTGCCCTGGTATTCCATGCCGGGGGAGATGTGGCTGGCTCGGCCGGCGCCGGGTGTCCGTACACCCCATGCTGGCGCCGGCGTGGCCGCGTCTACGGCGGTGCTCTTCATCGGATCCTCCTGAACTCTGGTTTCAGCGGGGCCAGTGGCGGGCCAGCTGCGGCGGGCATACGCCGCAGGGCAGGGTGGTGGCGAAGCCGGCGGCCTGGCTGGCGCGCAGCTGGCGTAGTCGGATCTTGGCTACGTTGGCGCGGGACTCGACGTCGGCGATGGCCCGGCCGAGGTCGTCGGCGGAGACGACGGTGGTGGTGACGAACAGCGACATCAGGCCCACCCCGGAGCCGGTCGCTTCTTCCCGTGCGGTCTGTAGGGCCTGTTCCCGGTCGGCGTGGTCGCGGGCGGACTCGTCGCGTTTCTGCGCCCGGTTGTAGGCCGCCCGGAACGCCGCGGCGTTGACCTCGCTCTCCACGATCCGCGCGGCCTCCCCAGCAGGGAAGGGCCGGTACAGCAGCGAAACCCGCTTCGGGTACGGGCCAGGAGCCAACAGCCGGGCGAGGACGTCGGCATGCACGTGCTGGCGCGGCGCCTCATGCCACGCCCACGACACCGATGTGCCGGAGTCGTGCACGTACCGGTCGAGGTGCTCCTCAGCCATCACCGGGCCGGCGGTGTCCCAGTCCAGCCACCGGGTCAGATCCAGGCCCGGAGTCGCTGCCAGCCGGGCCACGTCACCTCGGCTGGCCGGGTCGAACGCTGTCCGCACGATGGCCGAGATGGTCTGCGCGCTGGCCCGGCCGAGAACGGTGAGCCCGCAGCTGCCCAGGGAGTCCTGCAGACCCGGCAAGGTCCGGCTGATCTCCTCCAGAGCCTCGTCGTCGTTCTTCGGTTTGCTGGGAGAGGCACCGGGCTTGAAGGTCACTGACACCCGGGTCTCCACGTCCGCAGCGGCCGCCGGGGACACCTCTACCAGTCGTTGCAGCACCCGTCGGGCTGATGCCGGTCCGTGCGGGACGATCCGTCGGGTGACGTGGTCGGCCAGCCGGGATCCGGGGTCCGGGGCGGTGTCCACGGTGACGGTGACGTGGTCGACGATCGGCAGGTAGCCCAGGTTCGCTAACCAGCCACCCCAGTTGGCCACCCACGCCGCGCTGGCGTCGGGGTCGGCCAGCCAGGTTGATGTGGCCGCGCAGCGCAGCGTCACCGTCATAGTGCCCAGCCGACGGTTGTAGACCACCCCGTACCCGCCGCCGCCCTCGTCCTCGACGGTCAGCAGGGTGGTCGGTGCGAGCACGCCCGGCAGTTGCCAGGCGTGCTCGCCGGCCACCATTACCCCGGATCGGTACGAGGTGTAGCCGCGGCTGGTACCGATCAGCCATCGCACTCGCTGTGCGATTCCGACTGACAGCGGCACCCCGTCCCACCGCAGGACCAACAGCACCACGAGCAGCGCACAGGGACCGGCGGCAACGGCCAGCGCCCGCAGCCCCATCGATCCGGAGACGATCAGCACGGTGATCGCCGCGAGGACGACGAACGTCTGCATCGGTCCGAGGCCGAACAGCCCCATGCCCCGAGCCCGCCGCCAACCCCCGTACGTACGGATCTGCGCCTGGTCGCTGCTCACGACGGCGTAATCCCGTCCCGCATCGCGGAGCTGGCCGTGTTCGCGCCCGCCTTCGCTGCCGCGGACCCGGCCTGCGCGGCCATGACGGCGCCTATGACAACGGGTGCTGCCGGCCCGGTTGCGGCTCCCGCCGCCCCGGCCGCTGCCGTGCCACCCGAGGCCGCCGCGCCACCCGAGGCCGCCGCGCCACCCGAGGCCGCCGCGCCACCCGAGGCCGCCGCGCCACCCGAGGCCGCCGCGCCACCCGAGGCCGCCGCGCCACCCGAGGCCGCCGCGCCACCCGAGGCCGCCGCGCCACCCGAGGCCGCCGCGCTACCAGCGGCGGACGCGGTAGCGCCAGACCCGGCGGGCACGGTGGTCGTGGGTGTTACCGGACCCGGGGTGCCGCCAGAGGTGGCGTTACCGCTGATCACTGTCGGTGCGTTACCGGTCGTACCCCCACCGGGCCCGCCCGTCGGCGACGGTGCTGAGGGGGTCGGCATGGCGCCGGTCGGGCCGTTACCGCCGCCGTTACCAGGTCCCCGCGACTCCATGTAGCGGGCGTGGTCGCCGGCACTGTGACCGCCGACCGCTCCGCGTATGGACGATGCGGCGTGCAGGCCCGCGGCCGCGCTGGCGCCGGCCATGCCGAGGCCTCCGCCGCCGGAGGCGACGCCGCCGGTGAAGATCGTGAAGAACTTCATCAGCGCGGGTAGGGCGATCACGGACAGGGCCAGCATGCCGAGGCCCATCAGCCAGTCCCGTCCGTTGCCGCGCATCATCACGAACGAGGTGGCGTACACCGACACCGCCGCAGGCTTGTACAGCGCGAGCGCGAGCGACCAGCCGAGGGTCTTGTGCAGCCACTGGCTGGTGCCTCGGGTGATGGAGCCGGCCGCTGCCAGCTGCAGCAGTCCGGCCAGGATGACCACGGCGCCTTCGCGGAAGACCATCAGAATCGTCTGCACTACGGCGGCGAGGATGACGACGACACCGACCAGGATCATCACGAACGGGGCCACCTCGGCGCCGGGAAGCAGTAGCGCGCCGAGCGCGGCGCTCATCGCCTCGTTGGGTGGCTTGTTGGATTCCTTGAAGATCGCCTCGTTGAGCAGCCACATCGAGTAGCTGTCCCCGGCCTTGAGGACCAGGTGGGTGCCGGCGACGCCGACGCTGCCCCAGAGGGCGGTGTTCCAGACTCCCCGGATCGCCTGCAGAAGCGGCGCTCCCTTGCGGCTGATGACGATGGTGATGCCCTGCCACACCAATCCACCGACCAGGACGAGGATCGTGATCGGCAGCATGAACCCGCGCAGCTGCTGCGCTGGCCCGACGGCCCCATTGCATTGGGCCACCCAGTCGGTGGCCCACTGACCCGGGTCGGATCCGCTGGTCGGGCACAAGCTGTTCGACGGGATGAGCGTCCAGCTGGTCAGCAAACCGGCGACCCACTGAATGGCGTCTTTCACCGCGCTGGCCAGCCCGTCGAGAAGTGTGCTGACCATCGAGTCGCGGGCTTCGATGCCGGTGTTGATTCCACCGACGATGACGCCGCTGCAGGTCGCGGGCATGAAGGGATTACAGAAAGCCATGAGGTCACCCGCCTGCGCTGAAGGGAAGGAACATGGCGACGTAGGGATCCAAGACGACGGACAAGGCCGGGTCGAACGTCCCGCCAGCGGGCGCCAGCAGCGCCCAGTCCGAACCCGTCCAGCGCACCCGTACCTCGGTGCTGACCATCAGCGAGCTACCCGAGCCGTCCGGAGCCTCGGTCAGCAGACGCAAAGCGACCTCGTCGTCGGTGTAGCTGACGATCCGGTAACCGAGCAGGGTGGCGTCCAGGCGTCCGACGGGCTGCCCGTCCGCCACACCCGCCTGGCCGCGCAGCTCGTCGTACGCCTGCGCGACCTGGACCCGCATCGCGGCCGCGTCGGCTCCAACGACCTGAGTAAGCAGCGCGGGGTCGAAAACAGCCGGACCAACCTGCGGGTTGACGCGCACGACAATGTGTACGGCGGCCAGCACCGCGCCGCCACGGTCGTGTTTGAACCCGCGAGCCTGCCCCTCGCTGGTGATGCGAGGACCGGACTGTTTCGACACGGGCACCGAGACTCCCGCGACGTCAACCCAGTCCAAGTCATCAGGCAGGGCCGCCCGTCCACCGGAGGTGGTCTCGGGACGGACCAGTACCGGACCCAAGGGTGAGGTCGCAGAACGATCCGAACCTGCCCCGATCATCACCGCCGCGGCTACGGCGCCGACCACCGCCGCAGCGGCGAACAAGATTGCGGTGACCCGGCGGCGCGTGGTGCGGCGGGCGCGAGTGATGACGTCGTAGGTCATGACTCAGCCCGGCAGGACTGCGCCGACGACCACGGCTGCGACCGCGCCGCACGTTAGTCCGGCCAGCACCCATGGGATGCCAGCCGCGCCGTCGGCTGCGAACGCCGACCGGTTCCGGCGCCCGACGGCCATCATGATCCCGCAGACGAGCAGGCCGCCGACGCCGGCGACGATGAGGATCCACTTCATCCAGCCGATGAACAGGTTCCCGGTGGCCTCGAGGCCGGGTGGGGCGGCGGGCGGGGGAGTAGGGGCTGCCAGGGCGTCGAGCGCAGCCCCAGCGAGGTAGTGAGCAAACACAGCAGTCTCCCGAAGGTCACGATGCCCTCGGTTGGGCATCTGCCCTGGACCTTCGCCGGGTAGGGCTGACGGCAGCGTTGACGCTGGTATTGCTGCCACCGTTACCGCCGTTACCCGGGGAGTCTGGCAGCGGTAACGGCCTTCACAACTCGGCACCGTCGTGGTTATGAACGCGCGAACTCGAGCAGCAGCGGCACTCACCCTGACGTTGGCCGTTACCGGTTGCACCGCCTGCGGAAAGCCGCCGTCGAGCACAACCAGGACCTCGGCCGCCTCCAGTTCGGCTGACGGCGCCGCTCCAGTACCACCGCCTACACAGCCGGGCTTCGAGTACGCCGAGCCGGGCGAGGTGTGCACACGGTTCACTGCGGCCCTCTACAGCGCGGACACCCGGCGGGACGCCGGACCGGGCGACGCCTACCAGCGCGCCATTCGCTACGCCAGCGGCACGCTGGCCGGACAGAGTCCGGCCGCGAGTCGAGACGGCCGTTGGGCGACCTGGGCCGAACATCGGGCCCACATCGACGCCGCCGTAGAGCCCTTCGTCGACGCACAACAATTGCCAGACACCGCGATCACCGCACGGCGCGCTGTCCGGGTGACCGTGACTCCCCTCGGCGAAGACGGCTGGCGTGGCTGGACCGAGCGCAGCCTGGTCGACTGCACGCTGCGTCGCGGCGGCCCAGACGGATCCGGCTGGCGGGTCGCCGGGTACGAGATCCGCCAGGCAGGTCTGCGATGACCCGGCGGTGGCCGATCCTCGCCGGCGGACTCGCCGCCGTAGTCCTGGCACCGCTTGCGCTGATCGTGTTCGTTGCCCTCGCGGTGATTGGAGCGAGCCCGGCGATGGGCTGCACCATCAGCCCGCCCAGTGTCTCGCCCGGCGCTACTGCCGCACCCAAGGACTGGCCCGGTCAGGGCTCCTGGACCTCCGAGCAGGTCAGCAACGCGGCCGTCATCGTCTCCGTCGGGGCCGAGCTGCAAGTACCGCGCTTCGGCTGGGAGATTGCCGTGGCCACCGCGATGCAGGAGTCCACCCTCCGCAACCTCGCCCACCTCGGGACGAACAACGACCATGACTCGCTCGGGCTGTTCCAGCAGCGACCCAGTCAGGGCTGGGGCACTCCCGAGCAGATTCTCGACCCCCGCTACGCCGCTCGGAAGTTCTATGAGCGTCTGGTCAAAGTCGACGGCTGGCAGACCATGCCCCTCACCCAGGCCGCCCAGGCCGTGCAGCGATCGGCGTTCCCCGAGGCGTACGCGAAGTGGCAGCCCGAGGCGCAGCAGTTGGTCGGTCTGATCAGCGATGGCATGAACATCGTCTGTACTAGCGACGGCGGGGATGGGCTGCCACCCCTGGACGACGCTGGCCTGCCCGATGGCTTCCTCCTGCCGGCTGACCCGCAGCTGCGAGCAGTCGTCTCCTTCGCCCTTGCCCAGCGGGGCAAACCCTACGTCTGGGGCGCCAAAGGGCCGGACAGCTACGACTGCTCCGGCCTGATGATGACCGCCTGGGCCAAAGGCGGCGTTCAGATTCCCCGGGTCACCGCCGACCAGGTGCACACCGGCATCGCCATCCCCTCCCTGGCGGCGATGACACCTGGTGATCTGATCTTCATCCCCGGCTCTGACGGCACGATGTCCCGGCCAGGCCACGTCGGCCTCTATATCGGTACCGACCACGGCGGCCGCCAGTACCTCGTCCAGGCACCGAAGACCGGCGATGTCGTCAAGGTCGTTGCTGTCAGCAACTGGAGCCACCAGGTGGCCGGCATTCGTAGGCCGCTTCTCCGACGAAGGCAGCCTTCTACTTGACGAAGCGCCGCTGGTGCAGACCCGTCCTCAACAAATAGCCGTTGGTAGTGAGGCAGGAATGCGAGAACGTCTCACTGCCTTGTCTCATGACCGGCCCTGGACGTCAAGCCGGCATCGATCCTAGAGTTGAAAGATGCAGTCCGCATCCGTCCTGGACATAACCCTTCCCGGTGAGGCGCAAGACGTCTTGCGAACAATTCGAAGCCTCCTCGATGAAGAAACTCTACCGATTACCCTTGCTTGCCTTGCCGTTTTCATCTCCGTTTGGGCGGCGCTAATATCTCGCCGAAGTATGAGAGCTAGCGAAAGAAGTGCCATGGCTGCGGAGATCCAAGCACGTCATGCGGCGAGTCAGGCCGACGCTGCCGAACGCCAAGCTGCCGCGGCCTCAGAGCAGGCATACTCGGCGAGCTCAGAGGCTTCCATAGCCATGGAAGCATCACAAATATCGGCGTTGGAGGGCGCAAGAGTGAGGATCGACGCGTCCTCGCCCCGCATCTCAGTGGCAATTTTTAAGAAGAACGATGCCGCTGGATTGGCAGACGACAGTTATGCATTACCGACCCCCTTGCTTTCCATGCCGAAGACTGGGCCAGTGAAGCTCGACCATTGGTCGACCGAGGGATCGGATAGCTCAATCCCGCATTGGGCTTGGGACGCCTTCTTCATCTCGCACGGGTTGCTGTTCAATTTTGGAAGCGAGCCGGCTCGGGTGATTTCAGACGGCGTGCGGTTTTATGCTGGCACGCACCCCTTCACGGGAGAAGAAATCAAAGAGCCGCCTACTACTATCCACGGCGAGAGGATTATCTACTCAGGTGACTTCGCACTTTTTCAGGTCACCGCAAGGAAGCAGGTGGATGACTGGGTTCAAATAATTCGGAACAAAGAGAACCAAAAAGAATTTTGCGAGGCCTATTTGACATTCTTCCCAGCGGACTTCGATGAATTTGAGTGTAGAGTTAGAATTCGCACTACGGGAATGCCGTTGAGATACGGCGTGCCGGAGGAGGTTTACGCCATTTTCGAACCGGATAGCTACTTCGATGTTCAACTCGAATTCCTGCGGAACTATCCGGACTCGCCGGAGGAGATTGCGGCAAGATTGAAGGGCGATAATGAAGAACTTTTTGCTCTCCTTATGAGAAAGCAGAGAATAAAATCGATCCGCGAAGCAATTTCCAATAATGAGTCGGGCGCTGCGGGTGCCGATGCCGACGAAAATGCGTCGGTGATTGACTAACTGAGGATCGTGACGGACGAACAAGTGCGCACCAGGTGTGGCCTTGCCGGTCGATGACCTCGCCGGCTGGACCGGGGGCGAGCCACTCGTCTGGCCCACCAGGCACCAACAAGCCGCCGCTGGTGCGGCGCCGCCCACGGGGGCAGCGCAATCGTCGCTGTGCCAGGTCCGTAGGAATCCAACGCCGATACGGGATGATCAGGCGCGACGGTGCCACAAGGTGTGCGCGAGGACGAACTCCGGAGCCCGTCGGTCACCGGTTCTCGGCCGACCGCCGCTGATGGAAGTGACCGCCCGGCGCGGCGGCGCGGTCGTCACATCCCGATGGCCGCGGTGCTCTGGTCCAAGCCCTTCTGCGCCAGCTCGCGCGCCTCCTCGGTCGCCGCTAGAGCCGCGCTGCTACCGCCAATCCGCGTCGACAGGCGCCATAAACCGACGGGCTCAATCCAATGCAAAGCGAAGTACGGCAGTCGAGTCTGCTGTGGAAGGTGCGCCCTCGGCTCTGCGGATCTCCTCCTCGCATCGACGGAGAGTAAGATCGGTGGTGGTGACGTCGGCGCGGCGGCAGTGAAGCCGGGAGCTTGGCACGAGTTGAGATTGGGTATTCTTGGCTCAGCCCTGTGAAACGGGTCCGTGTCCAGCGAGACACGACCCCACAGCCTTCCTGCCTACTAAGCGATCCGCTACTACAATGATGGCTTGTGGAGCACCTCTACTGGAATCTCGGCTCTTACGCAGGCGGCGCGCGCTTCGAGGTGGAGTTACGCGGTTCGACCGCCAGGGTCTGTCTCATGGGCATCGACAACTATCAGGCTTATCTTGACGGCGACGAGTACGAGTATCACGGCGACTTCTGCGATGTCAGTCCCGTCGTTCTGGAGGTGCCCTACGACGACCATTGGTACCTCGTCGTCGACAGCAATAACCGTACGATCAAGGTCCAGGTCACCCAGATCTTCGACTGACTGGGTCGGTCTACTTGTTTGGCACTCAAGCCATAAGCGCAAGCATCACGAGTGCGCCAGCAACGAAGAACGGCCCCATCGCCACATGGGCTCCACGACGCACCCGCCCGCTGGCTAAAAGCACGACGCCCACTAGCCCCGCACCCAGGAAGCCCAAGAACACCGCGCCGAACGCGGCGCCCCAGCCCCACCATCCCAACAGCGCAGTCACCGACAGAATCAGCTTGGCGTCGCCCAGGCCCATGCCGCGACTGCCCAAGACCAGCCCCATGCTCACGAACACCGTGGTGGTGGCGGCCGCGCAGACCGCCGCGCCGAACAGGCGATCCCATCGATCGGTGACGACTGCGTCGACGGTGAGCAGGGCGAAGACACCGGCCGCCGCAAGCATGGTGAGTACGTCGGGTAGGCGGTGCACCTGAGCGTCGATGAACACAAGCGGGACCGCGCACCCGGCCCACCACAGGCCGGCCAGCAACACCGGAATACTGGGAGCGGCGAGAACCACGACGGCCACCGCGGCCGCAGTAAAGAACTCCAGCAGGTACGGGCGGGGACCGGCTCGATGCCGGCACTCGCCACATCGGCCGCTAGGCAGCAGCGCGGCCCAACCAGGCCCGGTCGGACTCACCTCCATCTCGCATTGCTCGCAGGATCTCCGCCTGTTCCGACCTGTCGGAACGGCCAGGCGAACGACCACCCAACGCAGCAGCGGCGTCACCGCGAGGGCGAGTAGCGCCGCACGAAGCCTCGCTGGCGAGCGAGGCTGAGCCGACGGCGCCAGCAGCCCCGGCGTGCTATTCATGCACGCGGTCGTGCTGCGGACCGAGCTGGCTGACCTCGTATCCGTCGGGGTAGCTCTTGGCCTTGATCCCGTCGGCGAACAGCGCAGTCGTCCGTGGCGTCCCGAACCACCGTTGAAGCCGCGAACGAGTCTTCAACGCGACGTGCAAGCCAGCCCGAACCGGCCACGCCGGCGCGTCGACCCGCATGGCGCGCCGGAGCGGCGCGTCGTACATGGCGCTGACCAGCGCGTTGCCCAGCGGGGCAAGGGCCTTGGGGATCCGTGTGAGCATCAGCATTCGGGTGGCCCGCTCGATGGCAGCCGCGTCGTCGTTGGGCTGCAGGTGAGCGGCGTCGTGGGCGTTGAACCAGGTCTCGAACTCTTCGTACGACCCGGGGATGTTCGTGATGCCCATCCGCCGGCCGAGCTCTCGGTAGAATAGGTACGTCGCTTGCCGCTCGTGGCAGCAGGGCGGGCGCCAGCCGTACTCCTGCAACCACCTTGTGGGGATCACGACCAGGCAGCCGAGGACGTAGAGGAAGTCGTCGTTGCTGATGTCGTACGGGCGGTGAATCTGGTTGACGCGCCGCAGCGCGTCCCGGCCGCGAGGCTGCTCGAAGCCGTTGAGCACCATCTCGTACATCAGCAGGCCGGTGTCGTCGATCCGCTTCTGGGTGCGATCGGTCAGCTCACCGGTGGCGGTGTGCACCTTGGCGATGCCGGGGATCGAGAAGGACCGGTTGAAGGCGAGGTTGAGCCCGAGCTTCATGTCCCACGGGAACTCGTAGCGCAGCATGGTCTGGTAGATGTCCAGGTAGTCGCGCTCCGGGTCCAGAGCACGGGCGCGGATCAGGTTCGCATAGCGGCCTCTCATCGGCGGGCGTCTCCTGCCGTGGGATGCGGGGCACCCTCAGCGGTGATCTCTTGGGTCGCGGCGAGCGTCTGAGCCACCACCGGCGATCGGGCGTAGGCGTCGGTGACGAGCGTCAGCCACGCGACCTCGCCGGCATAGCCACCGTCCGGGCGGTGCAGCTCGTCCGCGGGCTGCGGCACCGCGGCCACAAGGCCGGCGCCATGTCGACGCAGAGCGCAGGCCAGGTGTGCGGCCTCGACGGATGCCTGCCGCTCCTCGGTGGTCAGCGCGGCCTGCTCGGCGAATTGCTCGGCCAACGCCGTCACACTGGCATCCGTGTACGGGCGTAGCGCCAGCCGGCCGTCGCGGATCTCGGCTACCCGGCGGGTTAGCGCGTAGTCGATGTCGCGGGCGGCCGTAGAGGATCGGCGCAGGGTGGGGTCGAGTTCGAGCTCGGGCAGGGCCGCGATGAGGTCCCGCCAGAGGGGTTCGAGTCGTCGGTAGGAGTGGAAGTCGTCCCACCGCCGGGTGATCTTGAGGGTGGGTCCCCACGCCGGCATGGTGAGGCCGATCGTGATGAGCAACGCGCCGATGGTCACCAGAACCGCCGCGATCTGTCGCTCGCCAGTCGGTTGGTACCCGGCCCAGTAGGCGATGAGATACGCGATCTTGTTGGTGCTGTAGAGCAGTGCGAACGCGGCGCCCACTGCCGTGATTCGGAGGCCGCGGCGGAGCCAGGGGCGCCCGCAGATCTTTGCAAAGCTCCAGCACAGCCGTGTGATGTCGAAGCAGTAGGCGAAAAAGCCGAGCAATAGGAAGATCAGCAGGTAGGCGGTCACGACGGGGTCGGTCGCGTATTCGACCGTCAGGAGCACTGGGTCGTCGTACGTGAGGGTGTAGGCGAACAGGCCGACCATGACGAGAAACGCGCATGCAGTGACCCAGATCCAACGACGGGCACGGGCGGCCGCCCTTGCCGGTGGAAGTGCAAAGTTGAGGAGCATGATCTCGGCATTCGCCGAGATGGTCAACGCGCCGGCGTGGGACATGACCTTGGCCAGGTTGGGCAGGCCCGACACCTGGTCGATCGCAGTCGCGACTGCCGGGATGGCGACCGAGATCCCCGCGGCGAACGCCCCGAGGCCCACACAGATCGCGCGTCGGGCCTGGCTGGGATGCCGGCGCTGGAGTCGCACCATATAGCCGCACGCGATCCAGCCGGCCACCGCGCACAGGGTGTAGAGGGCTGTATCCATCGCCGCGATTACCTGTGGGGGTGTTCGAGTGAGTGCCGCAGACGGCCATAGAGCTCAGCGTCCTGGCCGTTCAGCGGTTCGTCGTCTACGTCGCTGTGCCCGCCACGGACCCGCCGGAGGAGCAGCGAGCCGATCATTTCGGCTTCGCGTTCCTCTGCTGCGGCGTAGTTGCTGCGGCCGAGGCTGCGCTGGACCAACTGAGGGTCGAGGTCCGGCAGCAACAGCCGGGAGGCGTCCGCGTCCAGCACTTCGGTCGCCCGATGGCCGGCGAGCAGGTGACCCAGCTCGTGACCGATGATCAGCTGTTGGTGCAGCGGTGAGGTGTCCTGCTCGAAGAAGATGGCGTCGAAGTCGCCGGTTGGCACGCACATCCCGCACACTGTGTGCGCCGGCAGCTTGATCGGCACCAGGTGGATGGGCCGGCCACGCCGTTCGCCGAGGATGTCGCACAGCTTCTGGATGTCGAATGGCTCAGGCACCTCAAGCTCGGCAACAATCTGCTCGCAGCGCTTGCGTAATCGGTGCAACTTCACGTCAGCGTTCCCCCGCTCGTCGGCGTACTGCCACCGAAGGACTTGCACGGCTATCTGCGATCGTCGGGCGCGGAGCTGCCAGTGCCAGCGCCCTCGGCCACGGCCCGCAATCGGGCCACCATCTGCTCAATGAGCTGCGTATCTATCGCGGAGAGTCCGTTGTCGGCGAGCACCTGCCGTAGTGCCACCTGCTTGACGTCCATCCGGCGCAGCTCGCTGAGCAGCGTGATCTGGTCCTGTATCCGTCGTGCCGCCGCGTCGTCCACGAAGTAGCCCGAGTTCACACCGAAGGCGGCGGCCAGGGCACGCACGTGTGAGGTGCGGGGATCGCTGGCCACGCCGCGGCGCAACTCTCCGATGTAGGCGGCGCTGATCGTGACGCCCGTCTCGGTTGCCGCTTCGTTGATCTTGTCGGCGATCTCCTTGTTGGTGTACTTGCGCCCAGGCTCGTCGGAGTCGCTGAGCTCGTCGGGTGTGGGGCGAATCTTGTCGAACAAGTACTCCACCCTTGCTGCCAGCGTGTCGAGGGGCGGCAACTCCTGCTCTGCGTGCCGATCGTCAGCCATGATTCTTCATCCTCCAGCGACCTAAACGACAGTGTCGCAGATGTATGCCGCAACAAAACAGATGTTGACACATGCACGGAACGTGAGCGTATGCTCGCTCCTGTTTGGAGCAACGTGCGTTGAGCGAGACTCTAATCTGCTCAACACCCGTTGCGTGGCGGACGAGATTGAGGTCCGACCACCCGAACCGGGGGGAGCCGTCAGTGGGAGAGATCAGCTCCGGAAGGAGCACAACGGGGGGATTCCTCCACAGCACTGGCTGGCGCGCTGGGTCGCTGGCGGAGGAAAACACCTCTGCCCGGCCGCCGCTGATCGGAGGGGGTCGCTGGGCCGCTCAGGCAGGGAACGGCTATCTGCCAGCGGCCCAGCGACAGTGGCACCTGGCTGCAACCGTCCCGTCAGCCAGAGGAGACATCACCTTGATCGCAATGGCTAGCAAGGCCCGAAGGGTAGGAGTGAGTCGCCGCGTCGCGCTTACCGCGGCCCTCATCGCCGGGCTGACGGCCTGCGGGAACGACAAGCCTGCCGTCGTGCCCAGCCCCACGTCGACGCCGTCATCGGCGGAAACGTCCTCGCTGGAGAACGGCGAGGATGCCGAAGCCAACGCGGCTGCACTCGCGGCCTACCAGAACTATGTACGGAGCTATGTCGCCGCCTCGAACAAGGGTGACTACAACGCCAAGCTCGACAAGTTTGTGGCAGACCCGGCGTTGCTGACGGTGCGCCAGGACCTGCTGATCAAGTTTCAGCAGGGACTCGTCACCAAAGGGCAGCCGGTCTCCGCGCCGGCCGTGAGCAAGGTCGAAACCAGTCAGCGTCCCTTCACCGCTGAGGTCGAGGACTGCTTCGACACCGGCAAGTGGGACGTGATCTCCAAGAAGACGGGCAAGTCGGTGCGGACCACGGGCCAGGCAACGAGGTATGTGGTGATGGCGAAGGTGGAGCTGTTCGACGACGGCCAGTGGCGTATCCGAGAGGTCAGCGCCCAACGGGAGAGGCCATGTTGATTCGACGGGCGCTCGTGGCTGCCGTCCTGATCCTGGCAGCCGGCGGCGGCAGCCTCATCGCGCCGGGGGCGGCGTACGCCGACTACGAGCACTGCGACGCGTTGGGCAACTGCTACTGGGTTGTCGAGAACCCCGGCACCGGGGGTGGCGGAAATGGCGGCGGGGGCAACAACGGCGGCGGTGGTGGTGCCGGCCAGGGCTGCAGCTACGAGGGCCAGACCGTGCCGTGCGTCGTCGATGGACTCGGCGTGTGGGACGGCTCGTGCTACGTCAGCCGAGTCCCCCCGCCGCCGGGCGGCCGGACCGATGGCTACTGGAGCATCCGTACGTGCGGCGTCTACGGGGGCGTCGCCTCGCAGACGCCGGCGACCTGGTCGGCGGATCCACCCGCTGGAATTCTGCCGTCGTACCAGGAGCTCGCTCAGCGAGCCATTGCTGAGATGAACCTCGACGGGCCGAGCATCGGAATCGCTCCGCAGACCAACGGCGCTGGTCTGGTCGGTCTGCCGATCTGGCTCTGGAACAGGGTGAACCCCAGCACGTGGGGACCCATCACGCGGACCGCCGCTGTGCCGGGCCGGTCGGTCACTGCCACCGCCAGGGCGCAAAAGATCGTCTGGAGCATGGGCGACGGCAACTCCCTGACCTGCACCGAGCCCGGCACCGCCTACCAGCCCTCATACGGCAACAAGATGTCGCCGGACTGCGGCTACAGCGGCTACGCCCGCCCGAGCAGCACGCAGCCGGGAGGCCGGTACACCGTCACGGCCACCACGTCGTGGCTGGTCGCGTGGAGCGGCGGGGACGGGAACACCGGCTCCCAGTCCATCGACCTGTCTTCCACGACCACGATCGACATCGACGAACTGCAGGTGATCACCTCATGACCAGCGCGCCGATCAAGTCCTCCCGTGCTGCCTCGCCGGTTGCTGCTCCGTACGCCGTTCCCCGGATCGCACCGCAACGTCGCTGGCGGCCGGCACTCGTCTGGTTGGCGGTAGCGCTTGTCGCTGCTGGTGGGCTGATCGCCGCTGCGGTACTGCGCAACGTCGGCACCACCGCCGAGTACCTGGCAGTGAGCAGCACGATCGAGGTTGGCTCCACCATCGATGAGTCGGATCTCAGCACGGTACGCATCACCGTCGACCCGGCGCTCAAGCCGATCAGGGCCGGCGCCGCTGACGAGGTCATCGGCAAATTCGCGGCGGTCGGGCTGGTACCCGGCACTCTGCTCACCAGGGCACAGCTCACCGACACCGCCGTTCCAGGCCAGGGCGAGCAGCTGGTGGGGCTCAGCCTGCCGCAGGAACGCCTGCCCGCCGAGAGGGTCAAGCCCGGCGCACAGGTGCTGCTCATCGTGACCACCGACGGTGGGCCGGGCGGGGACCAGCAGCAGGCCACGGCCGCGCCGATCAGCATCAAGGCCACTGCGGTGGACGTGCGTGCCGGAGCGAAGGAGGGCATAACGCTCCTCAACGTCGCTGTCGCCGACCGCGATGGACCGCTCGTCGCCTCCCGGGCGGCCGCCGGCCGTATCGTCGTCGCATTGACCACGGGGAGCTGACGTGGCCATCATCGCGATGGTTTCGGCCAAGGGCTCGCCCGGCGTCACCACGACCGCGTTGGCGTGCGCCTTGTCCTGGCAGGGGCGCACCGTGTTGGCCGAGTGCGACCCTGCTGGCGGCAGCGTCCTGAGCGGCTACCTGTCCAGACTTGAGATCCCACCCATCGGCCTCCTGCCGCTGGCCGCGGCGGCCCTCCGCGACCAGCTCGCCGACACCTTCGCCCACCAGCTCGTCGACCTCGACGCCAAGAACCCGGGTCAGCGTCTCGTCCTGCCGGGCATCAACGACACAGTCCAGGCGGGCACCATCCGACCGACCTGGGAGCCACTGACCGCATTCTTCGGCCAGTTGGAGCGCCGCGACCCCGGCTACAACGTCATCGCCGACTGCGGTCGAATCGCCACCAGCGCGCCGCCCTGGCCGCTGCTGATCCGTGCCGACCTGCTGCTGCTCGTGGTCCGTGCGACGACACTGCGGACCATCGCGCCGGCTGCGGGCACGGCAGAGATGCTCCGGCGGGAATTGACCCAGTACGGCCAAGGGTCCGGAGCGCTCGCCCTGGCCTTGATCGGCGATGGCCCCTACAGCCGACGGGACATCGAACAGCGGCTGCAGCTACCCACCGCGATTGAACTACCCGACGACCGGCGTACCGCCGAGGTGTTGAGCGACGGCGGTGGTCGACTGCGAGGCAGCGAGCGATTGCTCCGGGCCGCCGCCAGTGCGGAGCCGGCAGTACGCGATGCGATCGCACGGCGGCGCGCCCACCTGGCGCCCACGTCAACGAGGGGGAGTAGCCGTGCCTGATGAGCGCCCACCCAGCGGCCCGACGTGGCCGGCAGCGGCCGACCGCGCCGCCACGAACGGCCACCGCTGGCCCACGAACGGCACTGCGGCCGCCTTCAGGTCAAAGCCCGAGTCGCCCGCCGCGGCTGGGCAACAGTCTGCGCCGATGAGCATCGACTACGCCGCGGTACGACTGCTGCGCGCCCGGGTCAGCGCGGAACTGACCGTGGCGCTTCGAGAGACGCCGAACGTCTCGACTGCCCATCGCCACGCCGAAGCGGAGCGCATCGCCGCTCGGCTGGTCCGCGATCACGTCGACGCTCTGCACCAGGCTGGGCAGCCGATCGCACAGGCGGAAGAAGACGCCCTGCTCGACGCGGTCGCGGCCGACATGTTCGGTCTCGGCCGCCTACAGCAGCTGCTCGATCGTCCGGACATCGTCAACGTCCACATCCTTGGCTGCGACAACGTGCGGATCGAGCACACCGACGGCCGAATCACTGTCGGCGATCCGGTCGCCGAGACCGATAAAGAGCTCATCGACATGTTCCAGGTCCTCGCGATGCGCGCCGGCGCCACCGAGCGCTCACTGTCGTCGACCAAGCCATGGCTGGACATGCAGCTACCCGACGGTAGCCGCCTCACCGTACTCATGCAGGTATCGGTGCGCCCCTACGCGGCCATCCGCCGGCACACCCTGATGGACGTCAGCCTGGAGGACCTCCGCGACAAGTACGCCGCCATCGATGACCTGATCTGCCAGTTCCTCAAGGCGTCCATGGCTGCCGGTCTCAACATCATGGTGGCCGGACTGGCCGATGCCGGCAAGACGACCCTGCTACGCGGACTGGCTCGCGAGATCCCGGACCGGGAGCAGTTCGTCACTCTGGAGGAGTCCCGCGAACTCGGTCTGCACACCACCGGACGACACCGATGGGCGATGAGTCTCGAGTCGCGCGAGGGCCACGGCTCACGCGGCGCCGACGGGCGACCTGCAGGCGAGGTCACGATCATGGACATGATCCCGCTGACCCTCCGGATGTCCGTGCAGCGAATCATCGTCGGTGAGGTCCGATCCCGGGAGATCGTGCCGATGCTGCAGGCCATGGCTACCAGCAAGGGCTCGCTCTGCACCATCCACGCCCGGCACCCCCGAGCCGTGATGGACCGTGTCATCGAGCTGGCGCTGCAGCACGGACCTGAGATGACCGCCGAACTGGCACGGCGGATGGCCGGTGGAGCCATCGACCTCATTGTGTACGTCAACGTCGAGGACGAGACCAAGCTCGGTGGTCGGAAACACCGCTACGTCTCAGAAGTCCTCGAGGTGGGCGGGATGACCGGTGATCAGCTCGTCACCACCCAGATCTTCGGGCCGGGAACGGACGGGCGAGCCGTACCCCGGCACCTGCCGGAGCGTCTGCTCGAACCCCTGCTGCGTGTCGGCTACGACCCGCGCCAACTGACCGCCCACATCCAGCAGGGGGAGCACAACCACGGCGCATGGACGGCCGGGCTCGACACCCTGAAGAGGCGGCCATGAGCCTGCTCGACCTCGCCGCTGTGCTGGCGGGCATGCTCGCTGTCTCCGGTGCGGGCGTCGGTGTTCTCGGCGTCGTGGGGACCACCCGTCCGCCCAGGCCTCCGTCGGCACTGCAACGGCAGGCCCGCCGCTGGTGGACCGGGCCCGGACGCACGCGCCGGGAGCACCGCGCCCACCAGATCATGGTGGGTACGGCGACCGGCGCGGCCGCTCTGACCTGGCTGCTGACCGGCTGGCCGGCCGCCGGGGTGATCATCGGCATTGCCGTTCCCGGCATACCGTGGCTCTTCGCCGCCGGTCGCGCGGAGAAACTGGCCATCGCTCGGCTCGAGGCCGTGGAAGCCTGGACTCGCCGCTTGGCCGACATCGTCGCTCGGGGAATCGGCCTGCAGCAGGCCGTAGTCGCCACCGCCGCGACGGCACCGCAACTCATCGAGCAGGAGGTCCGCGACCTGGCGGCGCGTCTGCAGGGCAGCGCTGACCCGATCGCCGCCCTGCAGCAGATGGCCGACGACCTCAACGACTACACCGCCGACCAGGTCATCGCCCCGCTCATGCTTCACGTCACCGATCGTGGCGAGGGTCTGCACGAGGTGCTGACTGGAATCAGCCGGTCCATCGCCGCGGAGATTGAGATGCGCTCGACGGTGGATGCGAAACGCGAGGGTCCGCGCTTCGCCGTTCGATTCCTGACCGGCATGACCATCCTGTTGCTGGCGTACGGGGTGATCAACCCGCACTATCTGCAGCCGTACGGCAGCGTGCTCGGGCAGCTCGTGCTGCTGTTCCTCGCTGGCCTGTACGTCGTGCTCATGACCTCGGTACGCAAGCTCAGCATGCCGCCCAAGCGGGAACGGCTTCTACCACCGGTCGAGGTGCAGACCTTGGCGGCGACAGCATGAACAACGGCTACCTCACCGCGATGGTCCTCGCCGGCGCGATGGCTGGGTTCGGAGTGTTCCTGCTGGTCGTACAGCTGATTCCGGCCCCGCCGGCGCTTGGTCCTGCGCTCCGGCGGCTTCACCCGCTGAGCGCTGCGAGCAACACCCCGGCCGGCATCAGTTGGCTCCGGCGCCGGTTCACGGTGCCTCACGCCGACCTGCGGCTGCTGGACCGCAGCACCGACCAGTACTTCCTCACCCTGGGGCTGTCGGCGCTGTTCTGCCTGGTCCTGCCCGCCCTGATCACCGTCGCCGTTGCGGTGCTGTCGCTGCCAATCCCGGTGTTCATCCCCGTGGGCGTGACCATCGCTGCCGCCCTGGCCGGAGCGGTACTTGCCCACCGGGAAGTCGTGTCGAAGGCCGCTGTCGCTCGGGCCGAGTTCACCCGGGCCATGTGCACCTACCTCGACCTGGCCGCCCATCAGGTTCTTGGTGGGCATGGCCCGGTGGAGTCGCTGGACCGTGCGGCCAGCGTCTGCCACGGCTGGGTCTTCGCCCGCATCCGAGAAGCTCTGCTCAGCGCCCAGCTGCAACTGCGACCGCCGTGGGACGAACTGAAGGTCCTCGCCCTCGACATTGAGGTCGTCGAGCTGGGTGACCTGGCGGACATCATGCGCACCGCTGGCAGCGAAGGTGCCAACGTCCACCAGACGCTCCGCGCCCGCGCCGACTCGATGCGAGACCGGATCCGCACCGAGGCTCTCGCCCAGGCCGAGCTGCGTACCAACAAGCTCGACATCCCCGCTGCGGCGCTGATCCTCGTCCTCCTCGTCCTCATCGGCTACCCGTTCATGGCCCGCCTGTTCGTCCGCTGATCCCGGCACAACCTCCAACGGAAGGAACCCGCCATGCTCACCATCCACGGCGTCGTCGCCTACCTGACGACTCGCTGGCAGGACATGACCGATCCGACCCAAGCCGACCGCGGCGACAGCCCAGTCGGCACCGCCGTCATTACCGCGATCCTCGTCGCCGGCGCCGTGGTCGTCGCCGGTGCGATCGTCGCCGTCGCCAACGGCTGGGTCGCCCTCATCCCGACCCAGCCGTGACCCGGAGGCAGCCCACCGTCTGCCCGTGCCCGACAGAATGCGGACAGACGGGTACCTGGCTCAGCGATCGTGGCAGCTCGCCGGTGGAGTTCGCCATCATCGCGCTGCCGATGATCCTGCTGACCTTCGCTGTCATTCAGACCGGGCTGATCTTCTTTGCCCAGTCCATTGCGCTGGGTGCGGCGACACAGGGGGTCAACGCCGCCCGGGGCTACCAGTCCTCAGCCGCAGCGGGAGAGGCACGTGCCACCAACTTCCTGTCGGCGGCGGGAGCGGGCCTGGAGAACCAGCAGGTCACCGTTACCCGCACCGCTACCGAGGTGCGAGTCACCGTTACCGGCCGGGCGATCACGGTGTTACCAGGGCTGACCTGGACCATCAGCAAGTCCGCCCATGGGCCTGTCGAGCGGCCTACCACGTCATGAGCACCCGGTGGATCCGCTATCAGCGCGGCTCGGCGAGCATCGAGATGGCGGTGGTGGCGCCGGCCATCCTGGCGTTGTTCGCCGGCGCCGTCATCGGTGGTCGGGTAAACCTCGCCCGCCAGGCGCTCGAAGCGGCGGCCTACGACGCCGCCCGCACGGCGTCCCTGGCCCGTACCGGCAGTGAGGCGAACGCGCAGGCGTTGGCCGCCGCCAACTCCACCCTCGACGCCCAAGGGCTGAGCTGCACCGACCTGGACGTCACCGTTTCCACCGCAGGCTTCGGAGTTCCTGTCGGCCAACCCGCCACCGTTACCGCCACAGTTAGCTGCACCGCTACCTTCTCCGACGTCGCACTGCCCGGGATGCCCGGCACCGTGCCGCTGGCCGCTTCCTTCACCAGCCCGCTGGACACCTACCGGAGCCGGCAGTGACCACGTTCAGGCGCCGGTTGGGCGACGACGACGGTCGGATCACGATCTGGTTCGCCGTCCTCGCGCCGGCCTTCCTCGCCTTGATCGGCCTTGTCGTCGACGGCGGTGCCAAGGTGCGCGCATACCAACGGGCGGACAACATCGCCGCCGAGGCGGCCCGGGCTGGCGGACAGGCGATCAAGGCGGGGCAGGCCATCGACGGCGGTGCCAAGGACATCGACGCCCCGATGGCCTCAACCGCCGTCCAGGCGTACCTCGATGATCTCGACGGCGTTACGGGCGCCGTCACCGTGGACGGCACCCAACAGCTCACCGTCACCGTCACGGTCACCTACAACCCGATCCTGCTCGACCTGTTCGGTGGGGGAGCAGGCACGACGGTAACCGGCCGGGCCACCGCGAATCTCGTCGCTCAATAACAGACTGGGAAGGAGCAACCGTGGCGCGGACCGTACCGACGATCGGTCGGGGTAGGCAGGCCCTCGACGGCCTCGGCGCCCTCGCCGTGGTCGCGCTGATCGTCAGCCTGCCGGTTCTTCTCGTCTGG
This sequence comes from Micromonospora sp. NBC_01638, assembly GCF_045209745.1. NCBI lineage: Bacteria > Bacillati > Actinomycetota > Actinomycetes > Micromonosporales > Micromonosporaceae > Micromonospora > Micromonospora sp. NBC_01638. The sequence continues at coordinate 67,821 of NZ_CP109273.1, read as the reverse complement.
GCCGCAGGCAACCCGCTGCCCGGCTTGGGAGCATGGTTCACCGACCTGGTCGAGGATCCGAGCGCAGCCGCCTCCCAGGTCTGGCGCGCCATGAGTAGCCGGGACGATGGAGACCTCTTCCTGCAGACGTTGGCGCTGATCGGTTGGGTCGCCGTCGTGCTGGCCGCGTGGACCTGGGTCACCTTTCTGGTCGCCCTGGTCGTGGAGACCATCGCCCAACTGCAAGGGCGTCGGCGCGGTCGGGTCCCGCGCAACACGGCTCGCATCCCCGGCATGCGACTGCAGCAGCGTGCCGCGGCCGCGCTGGTTGCCGCGATTCTCGGTGCGCTCGCCGCTCCGGCTTTGGCATCGGCATCAGTGCCTGCCGCCATCGCCAGCCCGCCCTCGGTCACATCCGAGCATGCGAGCCCTGCGCAGGTCGCACCGAGCAGAGCCGTACCGGCAAATGGTCCAGACGCCACCGGTTACCTCGAGCATCCGGTGGAGCGCGGCGAGAGCCTGCTCGACATCGCGGAGCGGTACAACGTCCCCTGGCAGCGCCTAGCCGAGACCAACCACGGCCTTGTGCAACCCGACGGGCGGATCCTCCAGCCAGGCAACACTCGGGTGTACGCCGGCTGGAAACTGCGGATCCCGGTAGACGTCTCCCTTTCAGCAACTAGCACGACGCAGACGACATCAGCTGCGACGGCCGGGCCACTGGTCTATGAGGTGGCGCGCGGCGACTGGCTAGCCGGTGTCGCTCAACGCTTTCTCGGTGACGCCGACCGTTACGCCGAGATCGCAGCCATAAACCCGGATCTCGAACGACGCGACCACCGCTTTCCGAACCACATCGAGCGCGGCTGGCGCGTCACCCTGCCGGGCGACGCCCGCGATCGTGGCCCTGCCGACCACGCCCAGGGCCAGCTCGTGGCCGACCGAACCCAACCGGCGCCGAGCGCACCGGAAGTCGACGATCAACCAATCGCGCCCCACCCGCCGGGCACCGGCGGGAATCAGCCCGGCGCAACAGCTTCGCCGTCGCCGGAGTCCTCCCCATCCCCTGCCGATGCGCCAAGCGCCTCGGTTAGCCCGTCCATGACGCCCGCACCGTCGACCACAGCGGGAGTGACTGCAGACCCTTCCGCACTGAACGAGCCCACAGACTCGGCCGACGACGGCGACGTCGACGTCGCGGTCGTCCTGGGTTCGTTGGCCGGCGCAGGGTTGCTTTCCGCACTGCTGCTAACCACCGTGTTACGTCGCCGACGCCGCCAACGCCAGCACCGTCGGCCCGGCCGTCGGCTGCCGCACCCTCAAGGTGGCGCCACGGAGCGAGCCCTGCGGGTGGCCGAGCAACCTGCAGACGTCGACCGGCTCGACCTCGCCCTACGCAGCCTCGCCGCAGCGCTGGCGGAGCGGGAACAGCCGTTGCCGGATATCACCGCCGCCTGGATTGTCGACCGCGACGTCACGGTGGTGCTCAGCGAGTCCGGCCCACAACCGCCCGCACCGTGGATCGTCGATCGCAGGGACTGGACCCTGCCTGGCGACGCAATCATCCCGCCCGTCAACGAGCAGCTCGCCCCGTTGCCCACTCTCGTCGCCATCGGATCGCAGCCCGGTCGACACCTACTGATCGACCTCGAACGTCTCGGCAGCCTCACCATCGCCGGCAACAGTGAACGCGCCCTCGCCCTGCTGCGCTACCTCGCTTGCGAGTTGGCCTGCAACGCCTGGTCCGACGAGGTCGAGGTCATCGTCACCGGCTTCCCGGTGCTGGAGACGGAATTGCTCATCGCCCTCAACCCGGACCGGGTGCGCGCGGTCTCCTCGGTAGGCGAGGCTGCCACGCGAATTCGGCGCCGTGCCGCCGCCGTGGTAGCCGCCCTCAGTGTAAGCGGAGCAGCCGATACGTTCGCCGGTCGCATATTCGACGTCGGCGAAGCCTGGGCGCCTCAGGTGCTGCTCGTCGCCGATCCGGACGCGAACGACATCGGCGTGCTCGATGAGCTGGGGAAGGAGTTGCGGAGGGCCGGACGCTCCGCTGTCGCAGTGGCGAGCACCACCAGGGTCCCCGCCGCCGCTGGCCCGAACACCGCCACGATCGATGAGGACGGCCTGCTGCGCCTCGCCCTGCCGTTCCTCGTTGTCGAGGGAGCCGCAGCCGGACTACCTGTCCAAGAGCTGGAACCGCTCGTCGAGATCATGACGCAGGCGCGGGCTGCCACGGACGAGCCGACCCCGCCGGCTGTGGAGCTGGAGTCGTGGGCGGAGAACAGCGACGCAGCCGGCTCAGTGCTCGACCTCTTCAGTACGAGCGAGCCGGCCGCATCGACGGCACCAACATCCGACGATGCAACGATCGCCGCCGGTGACTTGTCGACTCCGCCGAACCCGATCGTCGCGGTGCCCCGCATTGAACACGCTCGCACCGTCGCCACGGCCCCTCCACGCGAGGTCACCGCCGCAATTCGCCAGCGCCGCCGCCAAGCCGACCCGCAGCTCGATGCGGACTTGCGAGCCTGGCGCGAGCACGACAGGGACCGTCCCCGGATCAGCGTCCTCGGCGCGGTCGCGGTCGAAGCGCCCGGCCCGGTGCCCGATCAGCGCCGTCGCTTCCACGCGGAACTCATTGTCTACCTCGCTCAACGCGGCGCCCGCGGAGCATCGGCCGAGCAGCTCACTGACGCGCTGTGGCCCGATCAGCAGGTCAAGGACGCCAGCCGTCGGGTGGCCATCACCCGCGCCCGCCGGTGGCTGGGAGAAACTACCGACGGCACCTCCTGGCTGCCAGAGATGGGTTCCGACCGGCTGTATCGGTTGGCGCCCGGCTACTTGCTGGACTGGCACCTTTTCCGCCGGCTGCGCAGCCGCGGCGAGAGCCGTGGTCCTGCCGGCGTAAAGGACCTACGAGCCGCGTTGGAGCTCGTTCAGGGTGTCCCTCTCGACGGAGCTGACCGTGCCTATGCCACCGGCACCCGCAACCCCTTCACCTGGCTTCCTGAGTCCGACATCTATCCGGGGCACATCACCTCCGCTGTCGTCGACACCGCCCACGAACTTGCTGAGCTCTACCTCGACGCGGGCGATCCCACGGGTGCGCGCTGGGCCGTGCAGCGGGCCTGGCTGGCCGATCCGGAGCGCGGTGACGACGGGCCCTGGCACGACATCATGCGAGCCGCGCATGTGGAGGGACATACCGCCGAGCTGCGCAACCTTTTGGGTGAGCTGATGCGCACCCGAGAAGCCGAGGTGCCCGAAGACCTGGCACCGGTCACCTATGCCCTGCTGCGCGAACTCCTGCCAGATTTGCTGTCAGCGAGCAGCGGGACCGGATAGACCGACCAGTGCGAAGCGGGCGGATTCCGTCTGACCGCGATACGTCAAATCACGAGGGGAACGAACCTGATGCTGACATCGAACCAAGCTCACGGCATGACCTATGCCGAGGCAGCCCGAGAGATCACAGCTCGACTTGCACAGGGTGTCGATGACACCGCCGCGGCGGGAGCCATTCAGCTGGCGATCGAGGCGTGGAAGTGCCTGGCCGGCACCGACCTTGCTTGGGACCGTTACGGCCTGGAGCTGCTTGACGTCCGAGCGAGGCTTTACTCGGATCACGACGACGTGGTTGTTGATGCTGGGGCGCCGGTCCGAGATGACGCTGAGACCCGCCTTGCCGTGACGACGCTGCTGGAGCAACTCGCGCTTTACCACGATCGGCTGGCCGCCGACGATCGCGATGACCTGGCTCGACGGCTCAGCCATGACGCCGGGGCCCAACAGCTACGACGCGCGGTCGCGGCCCTGGTATGACCGTCGGTCAGTGGTACAACGAGGCGCACCGAGCCCTACGTACCGCGTCTACCACGATGGGTCGAAGCCGTGCCATGGCTGCGGCCGATATCAATGCCGCCGTGATTGCCAGGTCTGCCATCTACACGCAGTTGGCTCGAGTGACGGCGCTGCTGGTTGGCGGCCGCCCGGCAGCGGAGGTGCCAGACCGAGCCCGTGCCACGGCCATTCTGGCTAGACACGGGCAGAGCCTGACCCAGCTCTACGTTGGGCTTCAAACCGCTGCGGTCGTGGATCGGCAGTTCCCGGCCTCTTCCGCCACCGTGGTCGCCGGACCGGCGCGTTCGCTGCGTCGGGCTGTCGACGCCATTGGCGTGATCGGTGACATCCTCGCCAGTCACGTTCCGCCGGGGCAGACACCTCGCACTCCGGAAGGGCTCGCGGTTCGAGCTGGCGGTGGCGTCCAATCTGGCCTCGCCGACATCGCCCGGCTCACCTCGGCCGCGATAATGATCGATATTGCGCTACCGGGCTGGCTCGACCAAAGGCGGGGCCATCTCACCGAGATCTACCGGCCGGCGGCGGAAGCCGCTAGGTGGACCGCCAGCAGCCGATTGAGCGCTGTCGCCCGTGAGTTGATTGCCTTGGGCCGTGGGCAACCCCGGCTACACGGCCTCGATGTTGCCCGGCCTCCGTTGAATCCCGCACCGGCCGTCAGCAACGCAGGTGACGCGGTCGCAGCCGTCAGCGCAGCGCGAACCTGGATGTGGCAGAACCCAAGCGAATTGACGAGCGTGCACCTGCAGCTCGGGACTCAACTCGGCCTGGCGGTGCATGTCCTATCCAGCACCGGCGACCCGACGATGATAGGCGGCTGGCGTCAGGCAGCCATTGCGGCTGCTGACCTGCGTGCCACCCCTCCGGTTGGCCCAGCCCGCGATACCGCTGCCGAACTGACAGAGGTCCTACGCTGGCTGCGACAGTTCGGCAAGGGCGACCATGGCCAGCCGGGTGAGCGGCACCTTCAACAGATCTCGCGCCTTAACTCGGAGCTTCCGATCATGGCGGCCACGCTTCACAAAGGGCTCTCCGCCGCCCTGCAACGCCGTGAACTGTTCGTCAAGGACGAAGGAGTCCTGCAACGTCCTGCCGGGTCACTCGTCTTCCGCGCCGCCGAGCGCTGGCGTCCCGCGAGGAGAGGCGACGACGTTGTGCAGGATCTCACCCGTGCGCTGGTGCAGGGGCAGGACGCCGACAGTAAAAGCGAACACGTGGGCCCGTCGGCCCGCGCGTTCCCGAGCCCGCCACGGCCCAGGACGTCGGTGCCTGGGTCGTCCCGCCCGGGGTTCGATCCGTCGTCCGGACAGACTGTCCGTCGGTCACGGTGATCGTGCGCGAGCTATCCGTCCGTCTCTTGCTGCTCTCCGGCCGGGGTCAGGGCGGAGTGGCGATGCGCGACCTCTCCTACGGGAGGGCGCGTCGTCCGGTGAGCCGGAGGCGCAGATGCCTGACCGGTGGGGTGGGGTAGGCGCGGAGGTATGTCACCAGCGTGTAGGCGAGGTTGGCAGTGCGCTTTTCGACATCGCCGAGACCGGGCTGACCCTGCATGCGGGCGTTGAGTGCGCCGAGGAGTTGGTACCAGCCGTAGTAGAGCTCCTTGATGGCGATGACGTTGTCTGCCGTGGGTGCAGGTTTGGGTGGCGGTGAGCCACTGCTGGTTCACAGCTTGGGCGTGCCCGTCGAAGAGGTTGCCAGCGAGCATGTCGAGTTGGCGGCGCACCTCGTCGGCGTCCTGCGGGAGGCTGATCGCGGGCAGGGGCAGGCAGGCTCCTGGCTGGGGGTGGGCGGCGTGGACGACTTGGGTGATCGTTGCGCAGCCGCGGACCAGGTCTCGGTATGCGTCGGCAAGGTGGTGGCCGGCTGAGGGGCTCATGACGGGTTCTCCGGGGCGTCGGGCGGGTGCTCGGTGTTCGAACGGGCGGATGGACTGATCCCCGGGCGGGCCGTGGGCAGCGGCCCGCCCGATGTGGTGGTCAGCGGTGCAGGAGCTGTGGGTCGGTGGTGACCTCGGGATAGAGGTGCGCGACGTACTGCTCGCCGTCGGGGGTGGTGACGATGTCGCCGCAGCGGGCCTTGACCGCAGGGCCAGCGTGGGCGTCGGTGAACCGCATGGAGACCGACAGGTTGCGGACCTGGACTTTGAGACTGGGCATGTCGGAGTCGTTGAGGTAGGGCAGGAGTTGGCCGGCTTCGACGAGGACCTGGTCGCCGCGGGTGAGGTTGCGGGCCCGGGCGGCAAGGTCACCCCAGCACATGACCTCAAAGAACATGGCGCGGGTGTCGACCCACTTGCCGCTGTGGTCGCGGTAGCGGTCGCGATGCACGATCGGGAACTGGACGTACTCGCGGCCGTCGCGGGTGTGGCCGGTCTGCGGGGAGGCGGTGAGCCGGCCCTCGACGATGCAGGTGAACAGGGACATGACGCTCCAGACAGTCAGGTTGGGTGAGGGGGTGATGGGCGGGGCCGGCCGGCGCGGCAGGCCCCGCCAGCGGTCAGGGCTAGAAGGCCGGCTCAAGCTCGCGGTCGTCGGCGGCCCAAGGGTCCTCGACCTGCTCGGCCTTGGCGGTGCGGGCGGACTGAGCGCCGGCGAACCTCATCGAGACCGCGATGTTGCCGGCGGTGACCTGCAACTGCCCGGCCGGCTTGTCGCTGTTGGGTGACTGGTAGGCCCAGACGGAGAGGTCGTCGCGGGCCTCGACGATGACCGTGTCGCCCTTGCGTAGGTGCTCGGCGCACCGTTCGGCGAGGCTCCCCCAGCAGGTGACGGTGACCCACATCGTCGGCCCGTTGGTCCACTCACCGCCGTTGCTGCGACGGCGAGTGTTGTGGCCGACCCGCAGCTTGCAGACAGCCTTGCCAGAGGGGGTGAGGCCCAGCTCGGGCTCGTCGGCGAGGTTGCCTTCGAAGGTGAGGTTGAACAGCATGACCGTGCTCCCTGTCGCTTGGTGTGCGGCGGGCGGGCCGGTCGGGTGACCGGGGCGCCGGGTGCCGCGCTGACGGGCCGGTCAGAGCCCGCCCAGGGGCCGGGGCTGCAAGCAACCGGCCAAAAGATCTTGGCGCCGAGCGGAGCGAGACAAGGGGCCAAGATGTTTTCGAAGGGGGCTTAGCGGCCCCGGCCCGGGTGGGCTGACCTTCGGGTCCCTCAGCAGCGGACACCCGGCCGCCACCCGGGACACCAGCACCGCCCGTGCGCGTCATCCGCGACAGCCGGACCCGACATCGCGTTCAACTCCCGAGGTACCGCCGCTCCGGTGCGTTGCCCGATGCGGGAGAGCCACCGGCACGAAACCAGGCTTGGCGGTGAGGGCGGCAGAAGGGCGATACGGCCAGCGCGAGGACCGTCAAGTGGTCGCGTTGATGGGGCCAACCTTCGACGTGTCACGTTGACCCATCGGCGAATTGCAACTAGCGTTCGAGTCGGCTACCACGCTAGCCCGTCTCCGAGCGATCGCCTGGCACCCACGTTGCCTCTGGATCGCGACCGAGGACAAGCCGTCATCGACGCGCGTGTAACCGCCGTGATCTCGCGGAGGACGTGGGGCTCCGCTGGAGGAATCACGATGGGCAATTCCAGTAACCGTCGTGCTCGCACCCGTGCGATTCGTGCCCGGATGGAGACGACCGGCGAGCCGTACTCGGTCGCCTCGCGCCACGTCGCGGCTGAGCAGACCGCTCCGGCCGCGGAGGTATCCTCGGCCGCCGCCTCACCATCAGGGACCACCATGAACGACACTGCGGGTATGCGGGATGTGCTGCTGGACTGGGTCTACGACCAGGCCGGCAGCGACACTATGAACATTGTCGAGATTATGCCGTTTGCCGAGGAGTATCAGCTCGACCTCAACGCGGCCTTCACGCTGGTACACATCTGCCGGGATGCCGGCATGGCCCGGGACGACTCCACATTCGGGAACCCGGGCATGCGGCTGACCCCGGCCGGGTTGACACATGTTCAGGAACGTCGGCGGCGGCGGGACGACCCCGCGCTGCGCGCCGTCGCGGCCCGCAGCGGGCTGCTGCGGTGGATGTACCGCCAGCACATCGCCGGGGTGCACATGCCGCTTCCCGACCAGTTCGCTTCCGCCCCCGAAGCGAACTTCGAGGGCAGCCCGTTTACCGAGGTAGAGATTGGGCTCGCCGCCGAGTACCTCGTCAAGCGGGCACTGATCAAGGGCCCGGGAGCGTTTGGCCACACCGGCCCGGTGCGGGCTGACATCACCCCGGACGGAATGGACTGCGTGGTCGATTGGAGCGCGAACGTGTCGGCCTACCTACGCCGTCAGGAGGCCGCCAGTTCGGCCTTGACGTACAACGGCCCCGTGTTCCATGGCGACGTCGAAGGGGTGCAGCTGGCCTGGAACAACCAGTCGGTGACCCAAAACCACAACCCGGGCCAGCAGGTAGCCCCTGGGTACGAGGAACTCGCCTGGGCGATGGCCGATGTGCTGCGCCTGGTGCCGGCGATGGACCTGTCTTTTGAAGCCCAGGAAGACGTGGACGCGGCCAGCAAGGAGATCCTCGCCGAAATCGTTCGGGACGAACCGCGGCCCGGGCCGATCCGCCGGGCTCTGACGGTCCTTCGTACCTGGTTCACTCCGATCGCCGAGGCGGGTATGGCCGGCGCCGGCGTCGGGGTGAGCGAGGGCGCCAAGGAAGCTGCCCGCAACGCCGTCGCGCTGATGATGCCTTTCTGACTGCGGTCCGCCTGACCACCACGCTCCGTTGTGAACGTGGTGGTCAGGCAAGCCGCCTCGGCCGTTAGCGTTCGGCTACGCGACTTTCGGTCCGGTACGCCAGGCAGCCTGGGTCAGCACACGGACGGCCGATGATCGGCGGTTAGGCCGCGTGGTGGCGGCGGTACAGGAACGCCAGACTCGCAGCCTCGGACTCCAGCCAACTCGAGAACCCCGGCCGGCTTTGCGTCCGCGAGTGAACCTTCCGGCGGCGCACATCGAGCACCATCGGCCGCGCCTCCGGGTGAGTCTGGTCGAGGGTCTGCTGCATCAGCCACAGCATGACATCGGCGCCCTGGGTCGAGAGCGGATCGGTGTACATGTGCAGCTTCAGAGCCTCGGTGATGCCGTCCGGGTGCGCGAGAACCAGATCCGGCGTGACCTTGACGGTCAGATCGGCAGTGTGCCACCGAGCGGTGCCCGGCGAGATGAGCGTCGCGCTCTTGCGCTGCTCGACGAACGCCAACCAGCCGTTCGCGATCTCCGTGTAGTGGCCGCGCAACTGCTGCCGGCAATTCTGGATGGCGCTGGTCATGGCCTCCTCGTCACGGCCGGTCCGCCGCCCGGCCTGGACAGCCAGGCGCATCTGGCGGTAGGGGTCCTTGACCGGCTCGTACTTGTCGTCAAGGCTCTGGACAAGCCCGACCCGTCGAGTCCCCGGGCTAAGGACGTACTTGACGAACCGGGTCATGCTGAGGTCGTACTTGGACGTCGGGTTAGTCAACCTGGTGTTTCCTCTTCCGGCCCCGATCCAGGCGCAGGCCCGACGCGGTTCACTGCGGTGCTGAATCCAACTTCACAACCTCAAACGGTCGCGTCATCCAGCGCTAGCAGCTAGGGTCGACAACTGCGACGTGATCGAGCCCCAACGTCCTGCCTGCCCCTCGTGCAGACGGTCTGCGTTGGGGCCGACTACTCAGACTGTTGATCGGGCGTCAGGTATTCCCGATCCTGCCGTATGCACTCGCCTGTTTGCGCAGCTCAGCAGGGGAGAAAGCGTCCTCTTCAGACGTCACCGCTGGGGTCCTTCGGCAGGTGCCGGTGCAGCTTGGTCAGGTGTTCAGCAAGCCGACGTCGCCACGCTCGCGTTCGACAGCGGGTCGAGCAGTACTCCTTGGTGGGTGGGCAGTCGTCGAAGTTCCAACTCTCACCGCACATCCCGCATGAGGCCAGGAAGACGTCCTGCGATTGTGTAGAAGGCCGGGAGCGCTTAGTTGCTCGGGACGAGGCCTTGCGGCAGCCCTGGGAGCAGAACTGGGCATGGCTTCGCTTGATCAACGGCATCGGCCCGGAGCATCGTTTGCATGCCGCGTTCGCCACATCGCTGAACGTAGTACAGCGGTCCTGCGGTACCGGAGCCGGACTACGGCTCGTTGGTGGCGCGGGGACCGAAGCTCTGGCCTGTGCACACTCGCTGTATCCACGCGTGAGGCACGGTGACTTTGGAGAAGGCTCCGCTGCCCGAGCTGGCTGGAACCGGCCTGTCCGCCGTTGGCGGCCGATTGTGACCCTGCCGCGCCGGGCTACGGCCTACGAACTAATCGACGAGCCGGCGCGACGCCGATACCGCAAGACCGCGCGGGGCCGGCGAAGCCCGGCTCGCCAGCCGGAGGCGATTGTTGTTCGGGCCTCCACCGCCGATAGGCCGGCTATCTGCGCCGTCTCGGAGAGCCGGGGCCACACCACTGCGGCGTCGAGTCCACTGCGGGCGGCGAGTTGTCCGAAACGGAATGCCGCGAGGTGCAGGGCCGTGTTCCGGCCGCCAGCGGTAATCCGTTGTCCGCCGCGGATGACCGGTCGGGGTGCGGCGAGAATTCTGCCGATCTCGCCGTTGAGGGCGGCGAGCCCGTACCGGTCGGGGTCTTCGATCCGCGTCGAGACAGCCGCAGCCGGTGATGCAGTAGCCGGTTCGGGCACCGGCGCCGGCGGTGGTGACAGCAATCGCCGTAGGGCTGGTGGGCAGTCTGGCAGGACGCGGTCGAACTGTTGGGTGAAGGTGTACCGGCGGCCGGTGGGGTGCAGCGACGGCGGTGCGACGACGAGACCACCGCGTCCACGCCAGTCCACCCCGGGCACCACGCCGACGCGGTTGGCATGCCCGGTCGCAGCGAACCAGAGATGCCACCCGGATCCGGTTCGCACGACGGGCCCCTTCGGGCGGGCGTTGTCGAGGATGGTCGTGACCGTTCGGAGTCCGTCTGCGGTGTCGATGTCGCAGAAAGCGAGCAGGGTGCCGGTGGCGAGGCCGATGTTCGCGTCGGGCCACTTCGTCCACCATCGCCGTCGACGTCGATCGTGACGGCACGTCCGCTGTCACCGACGACGGCTGCCAGGAGGGCAGCGTTGTAGCCGGTGCCGGCCCCGGCTTCCATGATCCGCTGGCCGGGGCGTACGTCGAGTTGTTCGAGCATCATGGCCACGATCCGCGGCTGCGAGGCTGCGCTGATCGAAGTGCCATGGGCGTCGGTCTTGGTGTAGATGGACTCGTCGACGTACGCCTGCTGTGGTGGTACCCCGGGGAGGAACAGGTGGCGCGGGGTTCGGCGCATCGCAACCTCGACGGCGGATGTGCGGATAATCTGCTCGGCGCGTAGCTGGTCGATGAGATCAGTTCGCAGGTCGGAGGCCTTACGAAGCATGGTCACTCGGTCGACGCTAGTGGTCGTGAAGCTGGATTCTGAGGTGGACACGACTTCAGCCACCGCCCCGATTCCGACCGGCGTGGCCGGATCGTGCCGCGGGGTGGCCGGGGCGGCGCAGTGGCCAGAGTCGCGGCCCGCTCGGCAGATGCAGCGGCAGCCCAGCGATATAGCCGCGGAAGATCAGGAAATCCCGGGCGTGTTCGCTGGTCACTACTACGTCGACTGGCAGCCCGCGCTGATCGACGGCCTGGTGGTGACGGGCGAGCAGTGCGGTGCCAATGCCCTGCCCCCGGCGGTCTCGTGTCACGTAAAGCCATGCCAACCAGTGATGCGGAGCGTCGGACCGATAGCTGTTTAGCAGGGCGTTGAGCTGCTGAAACCGGGGCATCGCTCCCCTCGTGAAGGTACCCAGGTGATGATCGGACAAGACGGGTGCGTCGTCGGCCGGATGCCGTCGCCAGACCGCGACACCGCCCATGTCCGGCAGCAGGTCGACGTCGCCCCACTCAACGGCGTAGTCGACTTCCATTGCCAGCAGTCCATGGAAGACGGCTTGCCGCTCCGCCGGGTCGGGTACGAGCCACTCGGCCACCGGATTTTCGGCGAGGCCTTGGGCCAGGAGCGCGGCGATCGCCGCTACATCGCTGGGTTGCCCAGGGCGTACGAGCAGGGCCGTCGACGCGGGGGTCACAGGGGCCTCCGGCGTGGCAGCGGTCCGCTCTCGGGAAAGCCCGGGGGGCGGGCGACCTCTGGCTGTCCGCGCCACATCCGCCAGATCGTCGGCCCGGTGGTGGGAAGAATCAGCGGCGGCCCTGCCCGGTACCCGAGTCTGACGTACAGCTCGCGGTTGCGGAGGTTGCTGGCCTCCAGGTACGCGGGCATGCCGAGCGTGTCGAGTTGGCGGTGGTGGTGGCTCAGCAACGCGGCGCCAACCCCGCGGTTCTGCTGCTTGGGGTTGACGGCGACGTAGGCGAGGTAGTGGTGTGGCTCGCTTGGGTGAAACGCTTCGAACACCGCGTCGAGGAGGGCGAACTTCGGCGCGTACACCCCAGTGGCCGCTTCCAGCGCTGCCGGATGCTCCAGTGAACCACTGGGCGGAGGTTCGGGGCGCGGATACCAGATCGCAACGGCGGACAGGTCTGCGGTGGTGTCCACGTGGCCGTGGTCGAGGCCGTGGTTCAGGACCAGCTCGAAGTAACGGCGGTAGACGGCGCGGCGGTCGTTGTGGTCGGGAACCAACCAGTCGGCTACGGGTCCGTCGAAGAACGCCTCGGCGAGGACGGAAATCAAGTCCTCCGCGTCGCCGCGGCCTGCCTGGCGCACCACCACGCTGGTGCTGACGTCGGTCATGATCACTCCTGGCTTTAGTCAGGCCGGCTGGCGGACGGCGGCAGAGCTGCGAAGGGACGCGGTGGCGCTTTCCGCGCCGAGGCCGATGGCGTCGTAGACGTCCGACTTGGCCGCGCGAAGGATCAGCGCCCAAGTCGCGCCGATAAGGGCGACGATGGCGTACGTGGCCGGGAAGAGCCAGCGCAGCGGCGAGTGCGGGTGGACGCCGAGAAGGGTGTCGAACTCCTGCACGGTGACGGCGAGGATCGCTGCCAGCGCGACCGTGGCGATCAGCGGCGCGATGACGGCCCTCCACGGCCCCTCCGTGTGCCTGATCCGGGCAAAGAAGCCGACCACCGCGGCAGAGGTGGCGGTCATCAGCACCAGGACGCCAAGACCGCCGGTCACGGTGACCCAGAAGAAGAGGTGCACGATCGGGTCGGCGTTGGCCACCGCGTAGCCGACGAGTACGGCCACCGCGACGACGCTCTGGAGGATCGAGCCGACCTTCGGCGCGCCGGTGCGGCGGCTGGTCCGGCCTAGTGCGGCGGGGAGCACCCGCTCACGCCCGAGGGCGAACAAGTACCGAGCCACGGTGTGGTGAAACGACAGCAGCGCGGCGAACAGACTGGTGATGAAGAGGATCCGGCCGATCGTGACAACGCTCGTGCCGAGGTGCGGTGAGACGAGGTTGAAGATCAGATCGGTCCCGTCCGCGCGGGCAGCGTCCACGATCCTGTCGGGACCGGTGGCCACGGACATGGCCCACGCCGACAGGCCGTAGAGCAGACCGGTGAGCACCACGGCGATGTACGTGGCACGCGGTACGGTCCGGCGGGGGTCCTTGGTCTCCTCGCTGAAGACGACGGTGCCCTCGAAGCCGACGAAACCCGTGATCGCGGTGACCAGTGCCGCACCGATTCCGGCGGCGAATATGTGCGACGGGGCGAGGGTGTCGAAAGCGACCGTCCCGCTGGCGGGGTGGCCGAGCATTACCACGTCGAAGACGAGGGCGACGGCGCACTCGGCGACGAGCATGACCGCCAGGACCTTGCCGTTCAGGTCGATGCGCAGGAGACCGAGCACGGCGACGACGGCCCAGGCGACCAGCGCGCACATCCACCAGGTGGTGTCCCAGCCGTACCGGCTCTGCAGGAACTGGGCGAGGACCGCACCGAACCCGCCGTAAAGGCCGATCTGCATGGCGTTGTAGGCCAGTAGCGCAACCATGGCTGCGGCGACGCCGGCCGGACGGCCGAGTCCCCGGGTGACGTAGGTGTAGAAGGCGCCGGCGTTGACGATCCGCCGGGACATGGCGACGTAGCCGACCGCGAACAAGGCGAGCACGGCGGCGACGACCAGGTACGACACGGGGATGCCTGACACTCCGGTAACGGCGTACCCGGTGGTTGCTCCGCCGGCGATGACGGTGAGTGGCGCGGCGGCGGCGATCACGAAGAACACGACGGAGGGGATTCCGAGTCGGCCGCGTGCCAGGACAGCTGTGACCGTGTCGGGTTTCGAGTGGGGCATGGTTTCTCTTTCGCCTGGGGTGGTTTGTGAACCGCACGTCAGGAGGTGCGGTGGCTGAGAACGCCTGCGCCGATGACGCTGCTGAGGTCGGCGAGGAGGTCGCGTAGCGGGAGCCACGATTGGTTGACCAGTTGGCGCAGGTGCGCTTGAGCGCTGTATGGCGCGCCGTCGAGCAGGGCCGCGTCCAGCTGGGTATGCACCGTCAGGCCGGCTAACGCGATGTCGAAGTGGTCGAGCTGCCGGTAGTTGCGTACCTGCTGCGACAGTCGTGCCCACGACCAAGCGGCAGTGTTGATGTCGGTCGGTAAGTAGACGGTGCGCTGCCGCCAGAGCCGGCTAACCTGCGTCTGTTGGAGGAGCCCGACCTGCCACATGCGTGTGGCGACCTGCTCGTATGCGGTGGTGGCCAGAAACGCCAGCCAGGTCCGGGTGTCGGTGTGCTGCGGCTGCGCGATCAACCGGTCGAGGACGAGGTGTTGCAGCCAATCCTTCGGCGGGAAGGTCTGGAGGACGCGGACCTTCCCTCGCTCGAATGTGATTCGGCGTTCGTAGTACAGCTCGATGAGCAGCGCGGCGGCGAGGCCCGAGGCCAGCCCGGTGTCGTAGAGCCGGGGCCGGCCGGTCTGGTCGTCGTGGGCCATGTAGAAGAATTCGTCGGCGATGCGAGGGGAGACTGCGGAAGCGGTACCGACGGCTTTCACAGGCCGATGGGGCGGTACAGGCTCGCTGTGGTCGGTCATGGCGTGCTCATCGGCCGCGTAAGGTGGTCTGTTCACCGCAGCTGGCCTTCCGGGAGTGAGTGGTTGGCGGCGGGGAGCAGCCCGAGCCGGGATAGGAGGCGTCGGCCCCCGGCGTGGTGAATGAGCTCCTGCACCGCCCAGGCGTGCTGCTGGCATTGGTCATCCCTGCAGTGGAAGCAGGTGCGGCTACCGACGTGTTGGAGCACCGTCAGGCGGGCCGACTCGAAACGGTCGACGGGGCGGGCGCTTTCGTCGGTGCCGGTCACGGCGTCTGCGCAATCCGGCGTAGCGCGGCGACGCTGACGCGTAGCTCCATGCAGGGCGGGTGTAGATCAACCTTGGGGTAGTCGCACTGGGGTCGGTGGCCGCGTACCCAAAGCCACTTGTCGCTGAGGTGCGCGAGGTCGGTGCGGAGCCAGGCGACGACGACGTCGACGTGAGTGCCAGGGGTCAGGTCCCGCCCGAAAGACCAATCGTCGGGACCGAGCCTCAGCAGCGTCCCGGGCTCAACGGTGGGCAGATCGCTGGGTCCGTTCATGGTCTCGGCTTCTCGTCGCCGTGAGGGTTGAGACGGATCTGCCGATCGGCAGGCGCCCGATCAAGACCGGCCCAGAAGGCACGGTTCTCCGCAGCGAGCTCTCGAGGGGAGGGTTGGTTCGGGCCGGCAGCGCCGGTGCGGTTCCATCCGCTGTGGTGACCGAACAGCGTCGCCGCGCCTTCGCAGTCGATGCCGAATGGTCGGTACTGCCGACCGTCATGTGCCGGGACGAACCACTTGATTCGTTTCGCCACCGTCATCTCCCCTCACTGGGTGGGTGCGCGGCCGGGGCCCACCGACCCTGGCCGCGCACCCGTCCGGCGGGTGCAGGGACCGACTCGCGCGGGGGACGCGACGGACGGCCCCTGCACCCTGCTCGACTGGGTAGTGCCGTAGCAGGCACCTGCCCAGCTGAATCTCGGGCGATTGAGCAACCGCCTGGTGGGTCTGGCCCACAAGTGAACAACTGATTGCGAGTCAACGATCACGGAATGCTTCACAGCTGGGAATGCCGACCTCTGGTCCGACCTCGTCTACCGACCTCCGGTCCGACCGCCCTCTGAGCTGGGCATTCATGGTCGTGCAGGAACCACCCCCAAGATCGATTAGCCGTTTGTCGGGGTTACATTGAGATCACCGAGCCGGCCGTCTGGTCGACCGGCTTGAGACGAAGCCGTGGAGGCCGCCGGTGACCAGACCCAGTCCGTACGTCCGGCGACGATGGCTTGGACGCGAGATCAGGCGCCTGCGGAACGAGCACGGCCTGGCGGCTGAACCACTCGCGCGCGCCGTCGGGTTTCCGCGGCAACAGCTCAGTGCCGTCGAGAATGGGCACCTCGGCCCCGACATCGATCTGGTCAGCGCGATCTGTGACTACCTGGCCGTCGGCACCAACCGGCGGACAGCCATCATGGACGCGGCGACCGACGGCTGGGCGCGGGGATGGTGGATGGCCGACGCGGAACGAATGGGTGCCCGGCAAGCCACTTACGCAGACCTGGAGAGCGGCACCAAAACCATCACGGAGTACGCCCTGGCGCTGGTACCCGGTCTGCTCCAGACGACGGCGTTTGCTGATGCTCGGCTGCGCAGCGACCCTGCCCGTCACACCGATACCTTCGACCCCGCCGCAGCGGTGGCCGCCCGCGCCTACCGGCAGCAACTGCTGCTCGCGGCCGATGGGCCCCGCTATGACGTCGTGCTCGATGAAATCGCGATCCAACGCTGCGGCGCCGATCCCCACATCGTCGCCGACCAGCTCCGGCACATCGTCGCCGTCTGCGCCGCACACCCAACCGTGACCGTCCGGGTACTGCCGATCGACGCCTCCATCAAGGGCCACAGCGCGCCCAGGTCCGCGTACTCGATCTACCGCTATCGCGACACGCCGGACTGCGTGGCTGTTGCCGCCGACACGCTCACGAGTGATCTGATTTACACCGAGCCGGATGAGATCCAGCCCTATCTGAGCCTGCACAGCCGGCTCAAGGCCGCCGCACTTGCACCTGACATCAGCATTCATCTGCTCCGTGTCGCGGCGCAGGACCTGTCACCCGTCGAAGGAGTTTCCGCATGACCTCGCGATATTCGGCATGGCGCAAGTCCACCCGCAGCGACGATGGCAATTGCGTCGAGGTCGCCAGCGCCGGCGATGGCACCGTCGGCGTACGTGACTCGAAGGACGTCATCGGCCCGATGCTGGAATTCCGCCCCGCTACTTGGAGCGCCTTCACTGGCGGCATCCGGGCCGGCAAGTTCGGCCGTTGACCTTGGCCAGAGTGCGCTACAGGGCCATACGGTGTGGCTCAACCTTCGGCGCGAGGGATTATTCCCAATGGATTGGTGGCCCTCTGGACCCGTTGTTGGCATCCTGGACATCGAATCCAGATTGCTTCGAGTAGGCGACCAACAGGAGCGATGCGCCCGTCACGGGTGGACGTGAGAGGGGGAGCAGTGTCACGTCATCCCGATACTGATGTCGAACTCGGTCGGCAGCAAAGAGGTGATGGCGGCGAAGGTCTCGGCCTTCACCTGCGAAGGCGACGGGACCGGTAGTGCCTCGCCACCCGGATACGGTAATCAGCCCGAACACCCTGCTTAGCGACGCCCGCCGCCGGCAAGCCTCGCCTCGGCGACCGGGCCAGTTACTCTCACGCAGCGAGCTGGCCGACGCCGTCAACGCCGCTCTTGATCGGCTCTACCCCGGCAGGGTCCTCACCGCGCACTACGTCGACTCTCGCTGGATCGGCAAGCTGGAACGCGGCGAGCACCGTTGGCCAAGCGAGGAGCGTCGCGCTGCCCTCCGCCACGTTCTCGGGGCCACCAGCGACGGCCAACTCGACCTCTACAGCCCGCGGCGTACCGACCTCACCACTGCCGCCAACCACGGCACTGAGCAGCCGATGCCAGGAAGCTGGGATGAGACGGTCTATCAGCTGCGGGCCCAGTGGCACCTGCTGGTGCAGAACGACAAGCTGTTCGGACCGCAGTACGCCTTGGTCGGGGTCACGGCTCAGTTAAATCTGCTCGACCGGCTGCTCAACGACGTGCCATCGTCGTTTCGCCCCAACCTTGTACGCCTCGCGGCGCAGTACGCCGAATCGGCAGCCTGGTTGAACCACTCGCTCAACGACGCTCCGGCCGCCCAGCATTGGACCAGGAAGGCGCTCACCTGGGCGGACCAGATTGCTGATCCGACCATGACAGCCTGGGCAACGTACCGCAGCAGTCAGCACTGGCTTATCGCCGGGAAGCCGCACCGCGCTGTGGAAGAGGCTGAAGCCGCAATGCTCCTGGACAAGAAGGTGCCCAGCCCGGTGCGGGCCGCACTTCGCGTCCAGCATGCCGATGCACTCGCGACCGTTGGCGAGCACCGCAAGGCCATGCAGCTTCTGGACAGGGCGCACGAGTGGGCGGCGGACCGCCGTCCAGGTAAGCCCGAAGGCGAGCACGCCTCCTACTGCACGAGTGGCTACATCGAGGTTCATCGAGGTACCTGTCTGAGGATCGGGCGCCGGCCGGATGAAGCCCTCGCGGTTCTCGATGCAGCACTGCCGTCGATCCCGTCGATTCACCGGCAAGACTTCACTGCAGCCCTTCTGACCAAAGCCGCAGCCCATGTGGCGGCTGACCAACCTGAGCAAGCGGCTGCCACGGCTCACATCGCGCTACCGATCGCCCGCCAAGCAGGATCGCGCCGGATCCTGCACCAGCTCGGCCAGATCGGCTCTGCTGTTGACGGGCACCGTCACCTGGCCGACGTCCGCGCGTTCCTCGACGACCTTATGGAGACTGCCTGATGGCCTCAGACCTCGAGCTGTCCGCGATGCGGCAGGCCATCACCCTCTCCGCTCTTGGGCTGGGCACCACGAGCCCGAACCCGCCCGTTGGGTGCGTGATCCTGGACCGGCACGGAACGGTGGTGGGCGCGGGATTCCACCGCCGCAAAGGGGAGCCGCACGCTGAGGCACACGCGCTCAACGCGGCGGGAGGTGCGGCTCGTGGCGGTACGGCTGTCGTGACGCTTGAACCCTGCAACCATGTCGGCGTTACGCCGGCTTGTCGTCAAGAGTTGATCAACGCAGGCGTCTCCCGGGTGGTCATCGCCGTCATGGACCCAACGTCCCGCGGTGAAGGTGGAGCCTCGATGCTCACCTCTCTAGGCGTCGAGGTCGAGAGTGATGTGTTGCGCGACGAAGCCCTGACCGTCCTTGGGCCGTGGCTGACAGCGACCGTGCGCCGTAGGCCTTACCTGACCTGGGCGTTCGCCGTGAATCGCGACCATCAATCGGCGGCGGAAGAACGGCTCCTGTTGGACCTTCGTGCTAACGCTGATCTCGTCATAGCCGACAAGATCCTCGACGAGGGCGTTCCAGGCGGGCACGCTAGCGCGCACTTTGCGCCACCTGGCGATGTCGATATCAGCGCCGGCCTCTCGCAATGGCTGTCAACCGCCTACGAAGGCGGCGTACGCAGCGTGTTCGTAGTGGGGCAACAGCACGCCGTCGCGCTGCGACCGCACCTGCATGCCGTCGACGAGCTCGTCGTCGCTGTGCCGCGAACTGACCCGTCTCAGGCGTTGGAAGTGGTCCATTCCGGCCTCATGCCGATCGGCTTCCGAGTGGTCGAAGTCGCGGCTCACGAGTATGGATTGACGGCCCGCATGCGATGCTTCCGTGTGTAGCGCAGGACAGGGTTCATCTGGTCATCTGCTGATCATCGGGCGCTGTGAGCCAGTAGGCGCGAACCAGACAGGTCAAGCGGAGAGCTGGCGTGTCGGCGTGCGGGTTCGTGTCCAAGTGGTTGTCGGCAAAGACACGCAGGCGTATGTCGCCTGACCGGCTAGGACGGCCTGAGTTGCTGTGACCGCGATGGCTGCAACTGGACCCACCGCGAAGACGATTGGAATGTCTTCAAAATTGCGAGTCACCACAGCGAATGGGCCTAAACTGCGCCGGCCAGCACTGCGGCCGGCGCGAACCATCCTCATTTGCCGAGTTGAGTGAGTCGTTGCGCCGTGACAATGCCACATCGGTGGGTGCTCACCGAACTGTTTCGCCAGTGGCGGTCGCGCAGGGTGGGCCGTTTCGGAGGCGTGCCGGACCAAGGGCGAGCGTATTGATCAGCGGCAGACCGCCGCTTACTCTCTGTTCTACAGTTAGGGCAGCGCTTCGGGGAATTCCCGAAAGTGATCTTCGGGTGGGCGTGACCCAGCAACCTATGCAGGACTGATTGGGTTTCTACTCTGCGAGCCACGCCCGCGCCTTCGTCGAGAGCTTCTCTAAGTCCTTCTGCCCCACGTACTCAAGGAACTGCTTCATCCCGGCGAGTTGGTCATGCCCGTAACTGTCGTGCGTAGGTCGATCTAGAAGCTCATCTACGTCCGCCTGCGTGAGTTCGTCTGCTACGAGTTCAAGCCGCATGAGCACAACATTACTGTGGTCCCAGTTCAACGTGAAGTCAGCCTCACGTAGCCACTTATCTTTGAGCGCTTTGCGTACCGATGCTGAGGTGAAAATTGACGGTATTTCGAAGCTCTCAATCCACCTACCATTCTCAAAGTCTCGATAGAACGCAGAGGCTGTGCGGTAACTGCGCCGCTTGGCGTGGACAAGTTCTTCGAGCTCTTTGATGGACTCATCGCCCACATACCTCGTGATCAGGTCGTAGGCGAGACTCGCAAGTGCGATGTAGTGGACGGCTAGGTTGGGCTCCATCGATGTCGCCAAAGTGTGAGCCTTCTCGTTGCGCAAGTGCTGAACGCCCAAGTGCAGGTAACCGACGCCTCGGAAGAAGTCAGCTTGCGCTGCGTTGGCAGCCTTCGATTTGCCGAACAGCGCTTGGTAGTGCGCGTCGCTCTGAGCGCTGTTACTGAAAACGTCCGATGCCTTCTCCTTGCCGGTCAACTCTCGGAGCTTCTCGCGCACGATCTTGTAGGACTCATCAATCGCGTGGAAGTAGTCACCAATCGCAAGATACTGCCCGATGTGGCTGTAAATATCCTCGTGGATCTCTATGGAGATCCTATTGTTGGTAACGGTCGCCTCGGTCGTGATGGCAACCGGTGCGCCCACTGCCCGGGTGGGCGAAGTGCGGCCGAGCTCGCGAGCGATCCTACGGATCTTGGCGATCTGCTCCTCGGTGATGTCCTCGAGCAGGCCGCCTACGGATTTCTTCGCCTCGACGTAGTCGGCGAGCGCACTGAGCGCCGCAGAGACCTCTGCATCTGATCCGCTCTTCCAAAGCGCTCTGAGCCTATTGGCCTTGGAACTTCCAAAGCCGCTGTATTTCTCGTTGTCATAGATATCGATGTTGACATCGGCAAGGAGGTTGGCGAAAGAGCCCTCAGTAAAGTCTAGGACGTACCCGCCGTTCATGCTGAGCACAGCTTCGAGGAAGGTCTTGTCTGCGATAGAAAGCCCGCTCATTGCGCTAGATCCCAGTCCTTCCGTGGGGAATATCTGACCTGAGCACCTTACCGGTCACCGCGCGGCAGGAGTGCATGCCGCCGGCTCGCTGGATGAGCGTCCCTCACGATTGGAAATCCGGCTCTGTCGTTGATCACGCACGTTTCCTGACGGTTTGACCTGCGTCGGAAGCGGCCGGAACGGCCGCGGTAGCCGCTGGCGAGCGGTGGGTAGCATGATCCGCCCCGGCGAGTTCTCGAGGAGCGCCCCGATGGCAAGTCGCTCACTGGACGCAATGCGTTCTGCGACCGGGACCGATGCCGGACCCGAGCTTGCTGCTGCGGTGGCAGGCATGCCGTTCGACCGGCTGGTCTGAACCTCAACGCAGCGCTCAACCCGCGCTTCGCCGGCACCGGCCACTTCTCCAACGGGTCCTGCGGGCTTTGCTGTACTGCACGGCCTGATCAGAGGACCCGATCGCCGCCGAAGGATCCAGATCGGCATGAACGCCGACACCAAGCTCATGCGGGCGTCACCGGCGGGCGGGCGTCGCGCCGGCTCAGGGACTGGCGGGCGTCCGGGGCGTACGAGTCGAGAAGCCCGGCGAGAATCTCCACCTGGGCGAAAATGTCGTCGACCTGCGCACGGTGAGCCCGGTTCCGTGACACTTCACCGCGCTTTGCTCGTCTTCAGATACACCGACGCGTCCAGGGTGATACTAGACTGCCGGGCAGCCCGGGGTGGTCCACGTGTACGTCGATCGGGAAGTTACGCGTTCAGCCTCGCATCCGTCCGCACCGAGCAAATATCCCGCTCATCCGCAACTTCGCGGGGCATCTCCAACGTGCACATCTGCCGCGACCCGCGCTGTGCCAGCGAGAACTTGATGTCGACATAGGCGCCGCAACCTCGATGCCGTTACGAGTAGTGGCGACCCGGGCCGTCGTCGCGCCGAATATGCGGCGTCTATTGAAGTAATGGGTGGCCCAAATTAGGTCCGTGGCGGAACCATACGACCGTGGGGCGTAAACGATCGCGGGAGGCGTCCGGATTCGCGGCGAAGCAGCGCTGTGCCGGGGGATAGAGCTGTTAGCGAGTGGCGACCTAAATTGATGCAGCGTTACATCGCATGGGGGTGATCAGCATGATCACGGTAGCGGCCAATCTGCCCCCGATGCGTACGCGCCTGCGCCCGCCTCGGCATCGCGACGAGCGGTAGAAGAGCTCTCGCGCCCGAAGGTTTGCACAGCTCAGCCCCCCGTCGGACCTTAGGTCGGCACACGAGGTCGGACCGCAGGTCGGCATTCCCAGCCGCTGCACGCTGGGGGAGTCTGAGCGCACGGAGTGATGATATCGGATTCGTGAGCCTTGCGGGTTCCGTGGAGGCTCACCTCCCGGCCGTCGGTTGAGAACGCGACTGGATCGGGTGCTCCCGCACGGATTGATCGTTGCAAGCACCGAGCTGCCGCGAGCCGTAGCGGCTCGAATAGTCGGAGGGGACGTTCATGAGCGTCGGAACGATCAACAGCGAAAATCTGCGCCAAGCGATGGTCAATCAGCTGGCAGCCGATCATGCCGACAAGGGCTTGACGCTGCGGCCGGAGGTGGAGGCGGCGATGCGGACGGTACCTCGCGAGCTGTTCACGCTGGGCCTTCCCCTGGAGGAGGCGTACGAGAACAGGGCGGTCATCACGAAGCGGCGCGGTGAGGAGAACATCAGCTCGGTCTCGGCGCCGTTCCTCATCGCGGAGATGCTCGGCCAAGCGGCCGACGCGCTCGGCGGCCTCCGCGGCCGTCACGTGCTGGAGATCGGTAGCGGCGGCTACAACGCCTCGCTGCTGTGGGAACTCGTCGGCGCGGCCGGTTCCGTGACCACGGTGGACATCGATCCTGAGGTTACCGACCGGGCAGTCGACTGCCTCAAGGCGGCAGGTTACGACGACGTCAAGGTCGTGTGCGCCGACGCCGAACATCCTGTAGAGCCTGGCCGCCGGTACGACCTGATCATCGTCACCGCTGGAGCGTGGGACATCCCGCCGGCATGGCGCGAGCAGCTCACCGACGACGGTGTCCTGGTGGTGCCGCTGCGCACGTTCGGGATGACTCGATCGTGGGCGCTGCGTCGTGCCGGTGTCGGCCTGGTCAGCGTGAGTGAGCGGCAGTGCGGGTTCGTGCCGGTGCAGGGCGACGGGGCGTACGACGTGCAGTACGTGGACGTGGCCGACGGGGTCCACCTGCGGCTCGATGAGGGCCAGCAGATTCCCTCTCAGGGCCTCGACGGCCTGCTCGAGACGCCCCGGCAGGAGGCATGGGCCGGAGTAAGCCTGCCGCCTCCCACCGTGCTGGCGGACTTGGACCTGTGGCTTGCGACTCGCCTCGCCGCCGCGGGACAGGAGTTCGTGGTGCTGACCGCACAGGACGCGGCCATCTCGTCCGGTGTCGTCGCGCCGTCGTGGCGGTTCGGGACCCCTGCTGTCCTGCACGACGACGGCACGTTCGCCTACCGGTCGGAGCTGCGGTGGACCGGCGACGCGTTCGATTTGGGCGCGTACGCCCACGGCCCTGACACCTCCGCGGCGGCCGCTGCAGCGGGGCGAATGGTTGCGCACATGCGGGCTTGGGTGAGCGCTGGCTGTCCCGCGCCGGCGCTGCGCGTTCTGCCCGCGCAGACCCCCGACGGCGACTTGCCGGCCGGGACGGCCGTGGACAAGCGGCACAGTCGCATCGTCCTGGCCTTCATCACTGAGGGAAGGAAGTCCTGATGGAGTTCGACGAGTATGAGGTCGGCCCGGAGCGCGATGATGGTGAGCTCAACCTCCGGTTGGTCGACGCTGGCCCGGCGTTGAGCGCGTACGCGACTGCCACGGACGACGGCTGCGGGTCGGGCAACACCGGCTCGAGCGCCTGCTCCGGCGGCGGCAAGTAACAGCGGCGCCGCGCGGTGGGGTCCGACCTCACGAGGTTGGGCCCCACCCTCACATCCCCCCCTTTGCCCCGCCGGTTTCCAGGAGCGCGCGATGTTCCAAGCGACGGGTGCAGCCCTGATCAGGGCGGCGTCCTACCCTTCCGATCTGACGCTGCCGACGTGGCCCGACCTGGCCGTCGGGCAGCCAGAGCAATGGCGGGAATGGCTACTGCAGGCCTGGGCGCTGCCAGGGTTCGCCGCTGCCGTTACCCACGCGGCGCCACCGCTGGCCAACCAGGTCGCCCGCGTACTCGCCGACCATGCCGTGACCGGGCCGAGACTGCGCCGCGTGGTGGAGGCGACGCTCCGGTACCTCCTGAGGTGGACGACGCGCGCGACGCCGTTCGGTCGATTCGCCGGAGTCGCTCCCGTGCAGCTTGGCCCGCGCGCGGCAGTCCGCTGGGGTGCCGAGCACCGGGAGGTGAGGTGCCCCGATGGCCGGTTCATCGCCGAGCACACAGCCCAGGTGGAACGGAACCTGCACGTGCTCCGCTCGGTCAGGGT
The DNA here is from genome assembly GCF_045209745.1 of Micromonospora sp. NBC_01638. Classification (NCBI taxonomy): domain Bacteria; kingdom Bacillati; phylum Actinomycetota; class Actinomycetes; order Micromonosporales; family Micromonosporaceae; genus Micromonospora; species Micromonospora sp. NBC_01638. The sequence continues at coordinate 43,090 of NZ_CP109273.1, read as the reverse complement.
CGTCACGAATCCGATCGGGTATCCGCGCGGCGGTACGTGGGTGGTGCCCTGCGGCCACAGCGACGGTGACCGGATCAGCGACGTGGAAATCGACCTCACCAACCCGGTACGACTGGCGGTGCAGCTCGCCAGCTCACCAATCGCGTTCGTCGACTTGACGGCCCGGATGGTTGAGCGGACCACCGCGAACCTGCCGGACGGCGCCGAGCGGCTCCTTGCCGCACTCGTGGCCGCAGGCGTCCTCGTGTCCGAGGTCCGCCCACCAATTACGGTGACCGATCCAGTCGCCTACCTCAGTCAGCGCATCGACCTGCCTGACCCTGGCGAGCGTGTCCAGGTTGACCTGCGCGTCGATTGCTCTGTAACGCTGCCACCGGCCGTGGTCCGCGAGGCGTGCGAGGCCGCCGCAGTACTTGTCAGCGTGGCACCGCGCCTACAGGGCTGGGCTGCCTACCACTCCGCGTTCATCGAACGCTGGGGACCAGGCGCGGCCGTACCGCTGCGCGACGTCCTACGCGTCCTGGGCTTCCCCGCCGGCTACCGCGGCTCACCCCGCCGCGACCCGGCGGGGCTGACTGCGCGCGATGTCCTCCTGGCGGAACTCGCCCAGCGCGCGGCCCTGCAGGACTGCGTTGAGGTGGTGCTCGACGCCGAACTGATCGACCAGTTGCGCGGTGACGACGACCGGCCTCCGGTCCCGCACACCGAACTTCAGTTCACACTCGCCGCAGCTACGCTCCGGGACCTCGACCGAGGCGACTTCACGCTCACGATTGTCAGCGGCGCTCGCCACGCAGGCGCCGCAGCGGGCCGGTTTCTACACCTTTTCACCCCGTCCGAACTCGCGGTGTTCTCGGACGTCTACACCCACCTGCCGACGGCGCTGCCGGGCGCGGACGCCGTACAGCTATCCGGTCCTCCACTGGGCAGCCGGCTGGCCGCTCTCGCCCGTGCCCCGGAGCTGCTGCCCGTCCTGCCGGTCGGCGACTTCCACCCCGGCCCGCGGTGGACGCTCGCGGACCTGGCCGTCGCAGGTGACGGTCAGCGGCTTTGGCTCGTGTCGCGTACGACAGGCCGGCCGGTCGAGCCCATGCTGCTCAACTGCCTGCTGTTACCGACGCTCCAGCAGCCGCTCATCCGGTTCCTGACGGAGATCCCCATCGCGTGGACGGCACCGTGCGTCCCGTTCGATTGGGGCCGCTGCCACGGCCTGCCGTTCCTGCCACGTGTACGGCGAGGCCGGTCGATCCTGCACCCGGCCCGCTGGATCACCACCGCAGCGGCACTACCCGGGCGTAGTGCGACGTGGCGCCAGTGGTGGGCGGCCTGGCAGCGGCACCGCGAACAGCACCGGCTACCCGCAGACGTACTCCTTGGCAGCGGTGACACACGGCTACGCCTCGACCTGGACGACACCGCCCACCTGGCGCTGCTACGTAGCCACCTCGACCGGCACAGACACGCCACACTCACCGAGGCGCCGGGACGGGCCGGCTGGATTGACGGCAGACCCGCCGAACTCCTACTCACCCTGACCCGCACCCCGCCGCACGACGACCTGCCTCCTCGACCGGCGCGGCCCGCCAGCACCGTCCAGCACCGCCCCGGCCAATCGCTCTGGCTGGATGCCCGCCTCACCGGCCGAACCGAGCACATCCTCGCCGACCTGTCGAAACGCCTCAAGGTGTTGCCGGCTGGCTGGTGGTTCCTGCGCTACCCCGATCCAGACCCCCACCTGCGGCTGCGTATCCCACTACGCGCCCCCAACCAGTTCGCCACCGTTGTCCGCGACGTTGCCCGATGGACCGAGCGGCTCGACGAGCAGAGCCTCCTGGCTGACTACAGCCTGGCCACCTACCGACCCGAGACACGCCACGGCAGCGGGCCCACCCTGGCCGCAGCCGAAGCCGTGTTCGCCGCCGACTCCCGCGCCGTCCTCGCGAACCTGACCGGCGACCGGCACGTCACCACCGCCGCCAGCATGATTACCATGGCCCACGGTTTCACGGGCGACGGCCCACGTTGGATGTCCGAGCATGTCCCGCACCGCAGCGGCCCCCGCCTGGACCCCACCCAGCTCAACCAGGCCCGCCGAACCCACCGAGACGACGAACTGACAGCGGCGCTCACCACGGCGCTGACGGCTTACCGGGCACTCGTCGACCGAGACGGCCTCGACCCGGACCAAGTGCTGGCCGACCTGCTCCACCTGCACCACGCCCGCATGATCGGCGTCGACCTCGCCTCCGAACGGCACTGTCTTCGCCTCGCCCGCGCCGCCGCCCACACCACCCTCATCCGCAGCGCGTCATGACCACAGGACAGTCACTCGCCGACGGGGCAGTCGGCCTCGCCCTCTGGCACCTCGAAACCGGCAGGTGGAACGCGGCATACGACGCGCTCCAGCAGGCGACCGCCGACGGCGTTAGCGCCACCGACAACGCGAGCCTCTACTACGGCGTACCCGCGCTCGCATTCGTCCTCGCCGCGTCCGACCATCCCGCGCTTACCCGGGCCCAAGCCGTTGCCGCAGCCGGGACTGCCACGGCGACCCGCCGACGGCTGCAGACCGCACACCGCCGCATCGACCAACGCCAACAGCCCGCGTACGCCGAATTTGACCTCATCCGCGGCCTCACCGGCCTCGGCGTCGTCCTGCGTCGCATCGGGGACCTCGATCTCCTCCGCGAGGTACTGACCTACCTCGTACGACTCACCGAACCCATCGGCGAACTCCCCGGCTGGTGGTGCCGACACGGCCCCAACCGCACCGGGCCAGGACCAGCCGGAGGCCACAGCAACCACGGCATCGCCCACGGCATCACCGGGCCACTGGCACTCCTGGCGCTCACCCTCCGCGATGGCATCGCCGTCGACGAACAAACCCAGGCAATCAACCGCATCTGCCAATGGCTCGACACCTGGCAACGCCACACCAACACCGGCCCATGGTGGCCCCAGACCATCACGCTCGACGACCTCGACCGGGGCTATCCAAGCGAACGCGGACCACTCCGGCCGTCCTGGTGCTACGGCACCCCCGGCATCGCCCGCGCCCAGCAGCTCACCGCGCTTGCCCTCGGCGACACCACACGTCAACGGGTCGCCGAGAGTGTGCTCATCGCTTGCCTGAACGACCCGACCCAGATCGGGCAACTCACCGACCGCAGCCTGTGCCACGGGACCGCCGGACTCCTGACGACCGCACGCCGCATCGCCGCCGACTCCCTCACACCCATACCCCTCGCACGACTGCAGCGTCTCCACCAGCAGGGGCCAGGTGCCGCCAGCGAACCCGCAGGCTTCCTCGACGGGACATCCGGCGCCGCCCTGGCCGCGACCGGAACCACGAAGACCTCGTGGGACGCCTGCCTGCTCCTTTGCTAACCCGCCAACATGATGGGACGGCACTCATGGAACAGAACTCCTGGAAGCAGGTGAACCTCGCCTACCCCGGCCCAGACCCCAGGCAACGGGAGAGGCAAGCCGTCGAACACCTCACCCGCGTGCTACCCGTTGCCGAAGCCGAAGGCCTCATCACCTCGTGGTGGTTCATCCGCAAAGGCCCGTGGCGGATCCGCTACCTCCCCGCCACGCCCACCAACGATCTAGTGCACCTACTCCTCACCGATACCGTCCACTGGACCACCGACATCTACGAACCAGAAACCCATGCCTTCGGTGGATCCGCCAGCATGAGCGCCGCCCACGTCCTGTTCCACCACGACAGTCACCACCTCCTGGACTACCTCAGCGACAACCCCGACGACCGGCGGGAACACGCACTCATCCTGTGCACCGCGCTCATGCGCGCCGCTGGCCTCGACATCAACGAGCAAGGTGATGTCTGGGCCAAGATCGCTGATCAGCGCCGCGCGTTGGCGAGCCCAGCACCCACCCAGGACCTTCGAGCATGGACTGATCTCACCGCCGATGTCCGCCGTCTCCTGCTCGGCTCACCTCGTGCCGGCGGCATCCCCGGCGACTGGCTGAGCTCCTTCGAAGACACCGGGGAGGCACTGCGCACCCTCCGTGATTCGGGCAAGCTCACACGCGGAATCCGCCGAATCATCGCGTTGCACGTCATCTTCCACTCGAACCGCCTCGGAATCAGCGCGAGCACCCAAGCCACCCTCGCCCGCACCGCTAAAGAGGCCATCTTCGACGATACAGAGACGTGATGCTCAGCAGTTGATGGGAGTCGTGCCGAGTGTCCCGCTCACCGTCTTAAACCCTCGATCGGCTCAGGTGATGGCCTACTTTCTGCGACGGGTCCTCGCCTGCCTCGGGCGGAGGATGGTGTCGCTGACCTACTCGACCCGATGCCCGTGCTCGACCTGATCGCCCGTCGAGCTAACGCTTTTCGACGCATCGATCGAGCTGGCCGCCAATTCCGATCGACGCGGGTGATCCTTCTGGGACGCAAGTCAGCTCTCCGCGCCTAGGCACAGGCCGCTGCCGAGGAGGTCTGGCTGGCCAAGCATCTATGGTCGATCTTTCGCGGATGTTTCACTGATCAGGAGGTACTGGGCACGTTCAGTCGGCGGTGCACGGCGTCGCGATCACGGCGCTGGATCAGTTGATCTAGGAACCTCTGGCGGCGGTGGGTTGAGCTCGGGGTTCCGAACTCAATAATCGGGCGATACGGCAACTTTCGCCCAAGCGGAGTGCCTGGTAGTGGTCGAAGTTGGTGAATCTATGCTGTTGAGCAACGGGCTGCGCCCGGTCTTCGGACCGGGCGAGGATCGCAACCTCGCGGCGCCGGCCCTGGGCATCGACGTCAAGGAAGCGCTGCGCCCGGTCTTCGGACCGGGCGAGGATCGCAACCGATCGACCTGGGCGGCGCGGTGCCGGAGCGCGGCGAGCTGCGCCCGGTCTTCGGACCGGGCGAGGATCGCAACCCGGGCCACCCCTGCACCTTCAGCTAGCCCAAGACATGCTGCGCCCGGTCTTCGGACCGGGCGAGGATCGCAACGTGACGAAGCCAGCCGCAGGCGGAGGGATCATCTCCGTGCTGCGCCCGGTCTTCGGACCGGGCGAGGATCGCAACGCGTTGGCGTGCACCGCGGCGAGCGCCAGGCCGTCGCTGCGCCCGGTCTTCGGACCGGGCGAGGATCGCAACCCGCTCCCAGGCGACCGTTCGCGGCATGAGCGCTTGCTGCGCCCGGTCTTCGGACCGGGCGAGGATCGCAACGTGCGCCTGGACATCGAATCCGGCGGGGCGGTGAAGGCTGCGCCCGGTCTTCGGACCGGGCGAGGATCGCAACCAGAAGATCGGCGGCGCGGCCAGCAAGTGGGCCAACTGCTGCGCCCGGTCTTCGGACCGGGCGAGGATCGCAACACCAGGTCGCCGCCGTTGCTGCTGACCGCCATGGCGAGCTGCGCCCGGTCTTCGGACCGGGCGAGGATCGCAACCACGGTCATTGACTCTCCCCTTACGCGACTTCGTACGCTGCGCCCGGTCTTCGGACCGGGCGAGGATCGCAACGTGCGGCTGGTCGGCAAAGAGCGGCTGTCACGCCGCGAGCTGCGCCCGGTCTTCGGACCGGGCGAGGATCGCAACACGGTCTCTCCTAGGGTTGACGTCGTGGTGCGTGGTGCTGCGCCCGGTCTTCGGACCGGGCGAGGATCGCAACCTGGGTCAGGCCACCGACGCGAGCCGGAACGGGCCGCTGCGCCCGGTCTTCGGACCGGGCGAGGATCGCAACGCTCAAGGTTGCGCGGCCTGCTGGGTCGGCATGTGCATGCTGCGCCCGGTCTTCGGACCGGGCGAGGATCGCAACCGTCCCATGGACGGGAAAAGGGCCATACGGCTGACGCGCTGCGCCCGGTCTTCGGACCGGGCGAGGATCGCAACGCCCGGCCGAGGCGCGTCTCGATCTGCGCCGCCTTGCTGCGCCCGGTCTTCGGACCGGGCGAGGATCGCAACTCCTTGGTCCACGCCGAACTGATGTTGACCGTCATCGCTGCGCCCGGTCTTCGGACCGGGCGAGGATCGCAACCTCGAGCGCACCAAGCGCGGCGCGTTCGCCAAGACCATGCTGCGCCCGGTCTTCGGACCGGGCGAGGATCGCAACTCGGCGGCCTTGGTGGTGGTGCGCCCGCGGCGACCCTGCTGCGCCCGGTCTTCGGACCGGGCGAGGATCGCAACTGTTCTCGGGCATGCATGGCCAACGGGCTCATGGTTCGCTGCGCCCGGTTTTCGGACCGGGCGAGGATCGCAACACCCAACCCATCAGGGCGTCGAACCAGCCGCCGAGAGTGCTGCGCCCGGTCTTCGGACCGGGCGAGGATCGCAACGTGGACCAGCTCCCGGAGGGTCGGGAGTCTGCTCTCGCTGCGCCCGGTCTTCGGACCCGGCGAGGATCGCAACGCGGAAGTGGAAGTGCAGTTGCTCGCCGCTGCCGCCAGCTGCGCCCGGTCTTCGGACCGGGCGAGGATCGCAACGATCGTGCTGCCCGGCAACAACCTCATCCCGGTCAGGCTGCGCCCGGTCTTCGGACCGGGCGAGGATCGCAACGCCGGATCGGCGCCGGTGCGCAGCCACGCCGGACCCGAGCTGCGCCCGGTCTTCGGACCGGGCGAGGATCGCAACGTCCGCTGGGGTCAGCAGCTGTTCGAGGGGGTAATCGCTGCGCCCGGTCTTCGGACCGGGCGAGGATCGCAACGTCCGCTGGGGTCAGCAGCTGTTCGAGGGGGTAATCGCTGCGCCCGGTCTTCGGACCGGGCGAGGATCGCAACTGGTACGGCCATTCGTGGCCGGTAGCCGTCGGGTCGACGCTGCGCCCGGTCTTCGGACCGGGCGAGGATCGCAACTTAGCCCTGGTCCAGCTCGGCGGCGAATCCGACTGTGGCTGCGCCCGGTCTTCGGACCGGGCGAGGATCGCAACCCGAACATGTGATCGCCTCCAGCGAGTGGACGGAGGGGCTGCGCCCGGTCTTCGGACCGGGCGAGGATCGCAACTTCCGCAACGCCGCCGACCGGATCCTCCACATGGAGGGAGCTGCGCCCGGTCTTCGGACCGGGCGAGGATCGCAACGCCGTCTGGGGTGAGCGCATCGCCCTCGGCACCGCCGCTGCGCCCAGTCTTCGGACCGGGCGAGGATCGCAACCCCGGACTGGACGAAGAGTTGCCACCGTTCGCCGTCCGGCTGCGCCCGGTCTTCGGACCGGGCGAGGATCGCAACAAGTCGACCGCGCAAAGTTGGCTGGCCGACCTGGCCGCTGCGCCCGGTCTTCGAACCGGGTGAGAATCGCAACGGCGTGGCCGATTTCAGCGAGTTCGGGCCGGTGCGCGCTACGCCCGGTCCTCGGAGCCGGCGAGGACCGCATCTGGACGTTCCCGGCCCTAGCCGGGAGCAGCGGATACAACCGCGGTTCACGCCCAGGGAGGCGGCGCTAGTGGTCATGGGAAGCAGGCGAGCTCTTACTGGACGTTTGCTTCGCCTTCGCGCCTGTAACGGGCGATTTGCGTCTCGGGCCTCGATGGCGCGAGGCGCCCGACCTGACCGGGAAAGGACGCATCTCGGCCGATTGGGCCCTGACCGGAATCAGAGCGTTCCGCCCCGCGATCGTGTCTGATTCACTTTTACCCCGACATCGACGGACATGAAGTCCGTCACGCCCGCGTCCTCGCGCCGTACGCCTGAGTCATGACCGCACGGCGACCCTATCCGTCCGACCTGTCCGACGCCCGATGGGCCCTGATCGCACCCCGCCTGACCGCCTGGCGACAGGCCCGCACCGACGCCGGCGTCAGCGGCCGCACCCCCACCCACGACCTGCGCGAGCTCTTCAACGCGATCCTGTACGTCAACCGCACCGGCATCGCCTGGCGCTACCTGCCCCACGACTTCCCACCCCACGCGACGGTCTACGGCTACTTCGCCGCCTGGAGCAAGGAAGGCATCTTCACCGAACTCAACTACCAGCTCACCGGCCTCGTCCGCGACCACCACGGCCGCACCATCCAACCCACGGCCTCCATCATGGACAGCCAAAGCGTGAAGACCTCCACCAACGTCCCACTGTCCACACAGGGCACCGATGCCGGCAAGAAGATCGTCGGCCGCAAACGCGGCATCATCACCGACACCCTCGGCCTGCTCCTCGCCGTCATCGTCACCGCCGCCAGCGCCAGCGACAACACCATCGGCATGGACCTACTCGACCGGGCCACCGCCGCCCACCCCACCCTGACCAAGACCTGGGTCGACGCCGGATTCAAGAACCGCGTCGTCGAACACGGCGCCGCACTCGGCGTCGACGTCGAAATCGTCACCAAAGACCCGCAGGTCAAAGGCTTCAGCGTGGTCAAACGCCGATGGGTCGTCGAACGCACCATCGGCTGGCTCATGCACCACCGCCGACTCGTCCGCGACTACGAAACCCGACCCGACAACTCCGCCAGCATGATCACCCTCGCCATGATCGACAACCTCGCCAAACGCCTCACCACCGAAACCACCCCAACCTGGCGAGACGACTAAAACCACAACACACGCAAAATACGTGAATCAGACGTCCTCTTAGAAGACCTGCTCGCGTTGCTGGACAGCCCGCAGTTCGTTGTGGGCGGCTCCCGCGCAGCTGTAGGCCCTGCCTCGTTCATGATGCGCCGTGCTCTTCACGGCCTCGGGGCGAGTGGTAGGAGCTACGGAAGGTTTGGACGGGCCATGCGCTTGACCCGCCCACCCCTCGTTCACCGGTCTCTGACAACCCTGTATAGAAGCCCGAGGGCGGTCAGGAATGTAAGGAGCCCAGCCGGAGGTCCTTCCAAGGTGCCGACCATCACGCCGCAGGCCCCACTGATACTGAGAATCAGCGCCCACCGGAGGGGGAGCCGGGGATCCGGCCTCCGATCATGCGGGTCAGAAACGGTGGTCCGAGGTGGTTGGCCTAGGCTCATCTAGTCTCCTCAGTTCTCAATTCTCAGGACGGGAGGCGCGGCGGCCCGCTGCGCGAACAGCGGGCCGCCCCCACTCATCGAGCAGGGGCGGCCAAGGCCAGCGCACGTGCCATCGACACATGCGCGGCAATGGTTACATGGCGTCCTCAAGGGACACAACCCTGAACCTCCCGGCTGCACCTACGTCCGTCTGACCATTACGGTGAAGTAGCGACCCGATGGGCTCGCTATAGTTGTCGGCGGTGGGTCGAGTCGACCACTGATCCCTCCCTTCGAGGGACTGCGGTGTCTGCCGTCTAGGTCGGTGCCGAGGGTCGCAACACCGTGATGGTGTCGGATGTAGGGGCTGACATGGTCAGATCTGGGGGCTGGGCCAGTCCCGGCCCCCGGACTCCCAGACAACTATCTGACAGATTGTGAACTCGGCGTTGACTCCTCCTAGCGCGCATGACTCGATGGGTCGGTGATGGAGTCACTTGGTATGAGCTCCAGGGCTACGTGTGAGAGTTGACGTTCCGCTAAGGGCGCATAGTCCCGCTTCCGGCACCGAGGTGTGGCACTCTCTTGAGGATCATCTGCGTGGCACGGCCATCCTTGCTCGGCGTTTCGCGGCACCCTTTGGCGGCGGCGATCTGGCGTACTGGCTGGGTTTGCTGCATGACTGCGGCAAGGCCAGTGATGCCTGGCAGGAGCGGTTGTCGAAGGTTGCCGCTGGCGGCGGGCGAGTCGGCATCGACCACAAGGCGTTCGGCACTCGAGTCGCGTGGGACCGGGGTCTGGGTCGGTTCGCTGTCGGCATTTTCGGGCACCATGGTGGGCTCCTGGACCAGGGCGACTTCAAGAAAAAGTTGACGGCCGCGTTGAGGGATAACCCGCGGAATGTGGCGTCGGCGGAGGCTGCCCTGTCCCGTCTGCTGCCGGAACTGCCCGATGACCTGAGAGCCGCGCTGCCTGAGCGTTGGCAGCAGGATCCGCTGGTGGGGGAGATGGCGTTGCGGCTGTGCTACAGCGCGCTGGTTGACGCCGATGGGTTGGACACTCACGCGCACCACCATCAGCTCGCCGCTCCGAGGGTGCGCCCGGACGCCGATTTTGGTCACCTGTTCGCCCTGTTCGAACGCCGGCGAACAGAGTCACTCGCGCAGCGTCCGCCGTCGCCGATCGATGGGGTACGGGAGCAGGTCTACGCGGAGTCTCTCGTCGCTGCGGAGCGGCCCACCGGGATGTTCCGGTTGCACGCGCCGACTGGGGTCGGGAAGACCCTCGCCGCGGCTGGCTTCGCGCTGCGTCACGCGCAGCGGCACGCTCTGCGTCGGGTGATCGTCGCGGTGCCGTTTTTGACCATCACGGAGCAGAACGCTGCCGTCTATCGGCAGATGCTCAATGAGGATGGTACGGAGCCTGTGGTGTTGGAGCATCACAGCCAGGTGGATTTCGATGCTCCTACGGCTGGGCGTTGGGCGCGTCAGGCTGCGGAGAACTGGGATGCGCCGTTCGTGGTGACGACGTTTGTGCGTCTGTTCGAGTCCCTCTACGCCCGCAAGCCGTCGGCGATGCGCCGGGTGCATCGGCTGGCGGGGTCGGTGATCGTGCTGGACGAGATTCAGGCGCTGCCGCACGACATGCTCGTACCGATCCTGAACGGCCTGCGTCTGCTGGTGGAGCACTTCGGGACGACGGTCCTGCTGTCGTCGGCTACCCAGCCTGAATTCTGGGCGTTGCAGACCTTCGCGGACCTGGATCGGTTCGAGTTGGTCTCGGAAGTGTCGGTGCTGAACGAGAAGATGCGGCGTGTGTCGTACGAGTGGCGGCTGGACGCAGGTCTGACTTTGGCTGACATCGCTGATGACGCCAGCGTCAGGCTGGCTGCCAGCGGTGACGGTGGCGCGTCGGCGATGGTGGTGGTGAACACGACCGCGGATGCGCGGACGGTGTATGAGCGGTGGCAGGAGGAAGGCTTCGGTGATGTTGCCTGGCACCTGTCGACGCGGATGTGCCCGGCGCATCGGCGGCGGGTGCTGGAGGTGGTGATCCGGCGGTTACGTGCCGGTGAGCGAGTGCTCCTGGCGGCGACGCAACTGGTGGAGGCGGGCGTGGACCTGGACTTTCCGCTTGTGTATCGGGCGATGGCGCCGGCTGATTCGTTGCTGCAGGCCGCCGGTCGGGCCAATCGGGAAGGGCGCTTGGAGTGTGGACGGGTCGTCATCTTCGCTCCGTCGGACGGGGGGCAGCCTGAGGCGTACAAGAAGCTGGTCGGTGTGGCGAAGACCTGCTTCGGGCCCGACGTGGCCGATCCGGACAAGGCGTCGGCGTTGTCGGACTACTACCGTCGGGTCTATGACGCGCTCAATCTGACGGACCCGGATCACGTTGGCCAACGCATCCAGCAGGCCCGTGAGCAGTGGGCGTTCCAGACCGTTTCTGACGGCCCGCTCACCGACGTCCGTAGCGGCCGTCGTGATCACAAACGCGCGTTCCGGCTCATCCGCGACGAGGGCATCTCCGTCGTGACCCCGCAAGGCGCGTCAACGGACGCGGAGTGCGCCACGCTCATTGACCTGATTGAGAAAATCCGCCACGCGCCGGTGCCGGACCTGCACGATCTGCGTCAGCTTCAGCCCTACACCACCACCGTGCACGGCGGTGTTCGCGGCAATCCGGAGGTGAAGGAACGGATGCGGCCGATCATCGGTGATGAGGTGCAGGTGGGTGCATTGGTGGAGTGGATCGGTGGATACGACCAGGCAACTGGCATCACCTTCGACCCGAGTTTCGAGGAGTTCGTGCTGTGACGACGGATGTGATCGACGGGGTGACCCTGCGGCGGAGCCGCGAGGGCGACCTGCCCGTGGTGGTTCAGGTCGCCGGCGAGGCAGCCCTGTTCTCCCGCCCGGAGCTGAAGGTAGAGCGGGTGAGCTACCCGGTCATGACGCCTCCCGCGGCGGTGGGCGTGCTGGAGTCGATCTACTGGAAGCCGGAGTTTCAGTACGAGATCGTCGCGATCGAGGTGCTCCGCCCGATCCGGCAGTTCACGATTCGCCGTAACGAGACCACGGACGTGGCGCCGTTGGCGGAGGCGATCAAGGGCAGCCGTCGGGTGGACACGGTGGCGCATCGCGATCAACGCAATGCCGTGTGCCTGCGGGATGTGGCGTACCGCATCCACGCGCACATGGTGCCGGCTGCGCATGCGGACAAGCCGGCTTCGGCGTACCGGGATCAGTTGCGCCGCCGGGTCCGCCGGGGCGCCTGCTTCCAGCGCCCCTACCTGGGTACGCGGGAGTTCAGCGCGGAGTTCAGTTGGCCGGACGACACGGTCGAGCGTCAGCACGATCTGCATGAGGACATCGGCATCATGCTGCACTCGATTCACCGCGACGGTGGCGGTAGTCCTCGCATGGAGTGGTTCTCCGCCCGGGTGCAGGCCGGGATCTTGTACGTGCCGCAGCGGGGGATGGAACTCGCCCTTCCGGGCGGGGGCGTCTGATGTTGCTGCAGCGGCTCGTCGAGTACGCCGAGTCCAGTGGCGAGGTGACTCCACCGTTCTACGCCAGGAAGCCGGTGCGGTTCCTGCTCTACATCGCCGCTGACGGCACGCCCAACAACGCCGAGCTGGTCGATTTCGCGGATCCCGGGACACCCGGGCAGCGATTCGGGATCGAGCGGTGGATGCCGAATGTCACCCGTACCGTAGGGGTCGCGCCGACGCTGGCCGCCGACACCGTCGAATATGTGCTGGGCTGGGTCGCCGAGGACGGCGGGAGAGCCGACCGGGTGGCCAAGCAACACACCGCGTTCCAGGAGCTGATCCGGGACTGGGCTGCCGCGGAGCCGGATGGCCCAGCTCCCGCCATCGCCGCCTTCTACGCTGGCGGTCACGCACCGAAGGTCGTCACCGATCGGACGTGGAGCCGCGCCGACGTGGTGGCCTTCGTCGTCGACGGGCAGATCGCCACCGAACACGAATCAGCGAAGCGGTACTGGGCGGGCGTCGCCGCCGGGCGTAAGGGCCTCGGCCGGGCAGGCTACTGCCTGGTCTGCGGCCAGGTCCGCGACCTCCTCAAGACGATCCCGCAGCAGATTCCGCGGCGGTGGCTGCCCGGCGCCACCCAGAACGCCTCACTCGTGAGCGTCAACGAGGCATCCCACGGGTACGAGCTGACGAAACTTCTCGCCCACACCCCGATCTGTGTCACGTGCGGTCTGACGTTCATGTCGTCGTTGACGGCGGTGCTGTCCGATGAACGGCACAGCACCGCGCTACCCGGGCAGAACGCCCGTCTGGCCTGGTGGCTGGTCGGCGGCTCCCGCTTCGACCCCATGGCCCCGCTGGACGCCCCGGACCTCGACGACGCCCGCGCCCTGCTCGCCACCCCCCGCGACGGCATCGAACCCGGCGATGATGATCAGTCCACCTTCTGCTCGGTGACCGTCGGCGGCAACGTCGCCCGGGTCGTGATCCGCGACTGGGTGGAGATGCCGCTGCCCCGGGTCAAGGACCACATCCACTCGTGGATCGACGACCACGAGATCGCCGACTGGTCCGGTGAGGTCACCCAGGTCCGGCTGACCCAACTGGTCCGCGCGGCGGGCCGGTGGCAGGTCGGGCGGGGCGGCGCCCCCGGCAGTTGGGTCAAGCTTGGCGCCAGGGGCGAGGACCGCCCGACCGGCCTGCAACACGCACTGCTACGGGCCGCGCTACTACACAACCCGCTGCCGCCGCGACTGCTCACGCACGTGCTCAACCGAATCCGCACCGACGGCCGGGTCGACCCGGCACGCGCGGCCCTGATCCGGCTCGGCCTGCGCCGCCGGCCAGACCGACCCGACGAGTCTGAAAGGCTGACCCCCACATTGAACCTGGACAACAACGACCCCGCCTACTTGTCCGGCAGGGCCTTCGCCGTTCTCGATGACCTCCAGCAGACGGTTTTCCGCGCGGCGAACCAGCCGCTGAACACCACCTTCGCCGAGCGGTACATGGGCCGCGCCATCACCAACCCGAGAGTCGTCCTGGTCAACGGGCAGCGAACCTCGACCGCCTGGCTACGCCGCCTACGCGGACCGCTCCGCAAACCGGGCTGGGCCAAGGCTTACGCCACCCGACTCGACGACATCTTCGCCCAGATCGACACGAGCCGGGACTCGATCCCGAGCACCGCCGTCCTGGCGCAGAAGGCCCAATTCGTTCTCGGCTTCCACCAGCAACGCGCCGCCATGCGCGCCGAGCGCATCGAGGCCGCCGCCAAGAAGAAAAACACCGACCTGCCACCCGCCTCGGACGACCAGCCCACCACCGAAGGAGACGCCGAATGAGCGACACCCACCTCGACCCGGCCCGCCGCCACGACGCTGTGCTCCTGTTCGACGTCACCGACGGCAACCCCAACGGCGACCCCGACGGTGGTAACCAGCCGCGCACCGACGACGAGACCGGCCAGGGACTGGTCACCGACGTCGCCATCAAACGCAAGATCCGCGACACCGTCGCCCTGATGCGCGGCGACGACCCAAAGTTTGGGATCTTCGTCGAGGCCGGCCACGCGCTGAACACCCGCATCGAGGAAGGCCTCAAGGCCAACCCCGGCCGCGCCGACGAGGCACAGCGATGGCTCTGCGAGCACTACTTCGACATCCGCATGTTCGGCGCCGTACTCAGCACCGGCACCACCAAGGGCGGCGCCGGACAAGTGCGCGGGCCGGTGCAGCTCACCTTCGCCCGCAGCGTCGATCCGGTCCTCCCCACCGATCACGCCATCACCCGGGTCACCCAAACCCGCCAGGATGACATCGACAAGGGCGAGCGGACCGAGATGGGCTCGAAATGGACCGTGCCCTACGGCCTCTACCAAGCCCGCATCTTCTACTCAGCCCCCCGCGCCGCGAAGACCGGTGTCACCTCTGATGACCTCGCGGTCTTCTGGCGGGCGCTCACCTTGATGTTCGACCACGACCGCTCCGCCGCCCGGGGCGAGATGAAACTCTGCGGCCTGTACGTCTTCAGCCACCCTGACGCCCTCGGTGTCGCGCCAGCGGCCAGCCTCACCGAACGCGTATCCCTCAGCCGCGCGAACACGGAAAAGCCTGCCCGGCACCACCTGGACTACCAGTTGGCCCTGGCCACCGACAACCTACCCGAGGGTATCGAGTTCACCCCACTGGTGAATCTCTGGCCGTGACCCCGACGACCGATGGCGACGGCACCCTTGCCGAGATCCCGCTCTCCGCACTCGAGCACTACGCCTACTGCCACCGGCAGACCGCGCTCATCCATGTCGAGGGTATCTGGGGTGACAGCGCGCAGACCGTACGCGGCGATCTGAGCCATCGACAGGTGGACCTGCCCGGCCTTACCCGGCGGGCAGGTCTCACCACTATCCGCTCCCTGCCCGTGGGCAGCGCCGTGTACGGCCTCAGAGGCATCTGCGACGTCGTGGAATTCGCGGGCACCACCGCCACCCCAGTGGAATACAAAGTCGGCCGCTACCAGCCAGACGGGCCCGCTGACCTCCAACTCGCCGGTCAGGCACTCTGCCTCCTCGAAGCCGGATTCGACGTGCCCCTCGGATACATCTACTCCGTCGCCGAACGCCGCCGCCACCCGGTCACCATCAGCCCCGACCTCCTGCACCGGGTAGTGCAAGCGGCCGAGGCCATCCGGGGCCTCCTCGCGTCCCAACACCTACCAGCGGCGCGTAACGACACCCGATGCCGCAAGTGCTCACTGCGCGACGACTGCCTACCGGACGTGACCGACGGTCGACAGACCCGACCGGCAGCCGACCTGTTCACCCCAAGGCCGTTGGGACAGTGGCGTGACTGAACTACTCAACACCCTCTACGTGCAAACCCCCGGGACCAGCCTGCACCTCGACGGCGACACCGTCCGCGTCTACCACCCGGAACAGACCGGACGACGCCTGCTGCCCCTTACCCGAGTCGACCACCTGGTGCTCTTCGCCGGCGTGACCATCACCGACGACCTGCTGCTGCGCTGCGCCGACGACGGCCGATCCGTCAGCTGGCTCACCGGCATGGGCCGATTCAGAGCCCGCGTCGCCGGCCCCACCAGCGGCAACCCACTCCTGCGACAAGCCCAGCACCGCGCCGTCGACAACCACGAGCACCGAATCAAGATCGCCACCGCCATGATCGCCGGCAAGATACACAACTCCCGCCAAGTTCTACTCCGCGCCGGCCGCGACACATCCGGTCACCGGCAGACCGCGCTGCGAGCATCCGCAGAACTCATCGCCCAACGACTGGAACTGCTCAAGAGCGCCGAGAACATCGACAGCGTGCTCGGCACCGAAGGCATCGCCGCACGCGACTACTTCGCCGCCCTGCCATACCTCGTCACCGACAAGCAATGGCGCGGCACCGGCCGAACCAAAAGACCACCCACCGACCCCGTCAACTGCCTCCTGTCCTTCCTCTACGGCATGCTCCGAGTCGCCGTGCACGGCGCACTCGAACAAGTCGGCCTCGACCCCTACATCGGATTCCTCCACGCCACCCGCCCCGCCAAGCCGGCACTCGCACTCGACCTGATGGAAGAGTTCCGCCCCCTCCTCGCCGACCGACTCGCCTTCACCCTGCTCAACCGACGAGAACTCTCCACCGACGACTTCGAACTACTCCCCAACGGCGCATACCGGCTCACCGAAACCGGCCGAAAAAACACCCTCAACGCATGGCAGACCGCCCGACGACGAGCCTGGCCACACTCCCAACTCAACCGCGAAATAGAAGGCGCCGTCCTTCCGCTCGTGCAAGCACGCCTGCTCGCCCGGCACCTCCGAGGAGACCTCGCCACCTACCGCCCCTGGACAGTCAACTGACGTGGACATCCTCATCACCTACGACGTGGAAACCATCACCCCAGCGGGCCAGAGGCGGTTGAGGAAAGTCGCCAAAATCTGCGAAGCGTACGGACACCGCGTCCAGAAATCCGTCTTCGAGGTCGTCTGCCGCGACGCCGACAAGGTGAAACTCGTCGCAGCCCTGCAAGATGCCATCGATCCTGCCCGCGACAGCATCCGCATCTATCGCCTCCCAACCAACGCACTCGACAACGTCGAACACCTGGGACTGCCACGACACGTCGACCCCCGCGGCCCGTTCGTGATCTAGGAACCCCCAGTGGCCACCGAACGCCCTTATGTTCCGAACCTCTAAATCCATACAAACAGGCTGTATCAGCCCTTGTCGTTAACACTCAACGAACCACGTACTTGAATATTGGCTGTTCAAGAGCCGCTGCGCCCGGTCTCCGGACCGGGCGAGGATCGCAACCCGACTAAGTCCCATCTGCATGGCGGACTTGATCAGGCTGCGCCCGGTCTCCGGACCGGGCGAGGATCGCAACACCACGACTCGGTCGGGTTGTTCCAGCAGCGTTCCAGGCTGCGCCCGGTCTCCGGACCGGGCGAGGATCGCAACCGTCAGGCCGAATGTCACCGAAGGTGACGACCAAAGGCTGCGCCCGGTCTCCGGACCGGGCGAGGATCGCAACACTTTCCGACGCGTCTGCCGTGGCGTCAAACCCTTGTAGCTGCGCCCGGTCTCCGGACCGGGCGAGGATCGCAACATCCCTGGGGAGTTGCTAACCCCACCTCGGGTTGAGGGGCTGCGCCCGGTCTCCGGACCGGGCGAGGATCGCAACATACCAACGGGCTAGCGCTTCCCGTGAGGGTGCAGCATGCTGCGCCCGGTCTCCGGACCGGGCGAGGATCGCAACGTCGAGGTGACGGCACGTCTCGACGATGAGAAGGTCGCTGCGCCCGGTCTCCGGACCGGGCGAGGATCGCAACTCGCTGGTCTCGGTGGTCAGACCGTCACCGGTGAGGTAGCTGCGCCCGGTCTCCGGACCGGGCGAGGATCGCAACTGGGTAGTCGATGGGTGCCGTGATGCGGGTGATGAGCGCTGCGCCCGGTCTCCGGACCGGGCGAGGATCGCAACATGATCGACATCTAGCGGATAATGTCCGTTATCTGCGCTGCGCCCGGTCTCCGGACCGGGCGAGGATCGCAACTGGCGGGACACCCGACGGGTCACCGCCGAGTTCCGCGCTGCGCCCGGTCTCCGGACCGGGCGAGGATCGCAACTCCCGGGCGCTGGGCAACATCGACACCGCCGACTAGCTGCGCCCGGTCTCCGGACCGGGCGAGGATCGCAACGCGACCACGCCGGGCATGGCCAACCGGGTTACCTGGGCTGCGCCCGGTCTCCGGACCGGGCGAGGATCGCAACCCGTACGTCGTGTTCTGGTCGGTGCCGGGCCTACCAGGCTGCGCCCGGTCTCCGGACCGGGCGAGGATCGCAACTCGGTGGCGACGGCGAAGGGTCAGCAGAACCGGTCGGCGCTGCGCCCGGTCTCCGGACCGGGCGAGGATCGCAACCGGGCCAAGATCTGCACGACGTGGCAGACCGGCACAGCTGCGCCCGGTCTCCGGACCGGGCGAGGATCGCAACTTCCCGTCGGCGGTGATGAGCACCACGTACGGGTCCGCTGCGCCCGGTCTCCGGACCGGGCGAGGATCGCAACCCCATGACCGCCTTGGCCGTCCGGATTACCTCTTGGCTGCGCCCGGTCTCCGGACCGGGCGAGGATCGCAACTCAGTGCATCCCGTGTCGATGTGGATCCCCGGTAGGGCTGCGCCCGGTCTCCGGACCGGGCGAGGATCGCAACATCTACGTCCCAGGTCAGGGCAAGTTTGCGGTACCCGCTGCGCCCGGTCTCCGGACCGGGCGAGGATCGCAACGTGCCGATGCGCCGCGGTGGTGCCCGGGTCCAGGCGGCGCTGCGCCCGGTCTCCGGACCGGGCGAGGATCGCAACGTTTGCGGGCCGGTTCTGTCTCGGCCGAGCTGTACTGCTGCGCCCGGTCTCCGGACCGGGCGAGGATCGCAACCAGCCCTGGGCCTCGTACAACACCTGCTCGTCTTGAAGCTGCGCCCGGTCTCCGGACCGGGCGAGGATCGCAACGTCCACACGCCCGCTGCCGCACCGCCCGCAGGTGGAAGGCTGCGCCCGGTCTCCGGACCGGGCGAGGATCGCAACGGTGTCATGAAGGGTGACACGGCCCTGATCTCGGACGGCTGCGCCCGGTCTCCGGACCGGGCGAGGATCGCAACTTGGCCAGGAGGATTACTCCTGTGGTGACTGTGATCGCTGCGCCCGGTCTCCGGACCGGGCGAGGATCGCAACGCGTTGGTTGCTGCCCTCATCTGCGCCGTAGCCGGCATGCTGCGCCCGGTCTCCGGACCGGGCGAGGATCGCAACTGGAAGCGGACCCCCGGCCAGCCAGCCGAGATTGAGGCTGCGCCCGGTCTCCGGACCGGGCGAGGATCGCAACGTGGCCGGTAGCCGGCGGGTCGACAAGGCTACCTACGAGCTGCGCCCGGTCTCCGGACCGGGCGAGGATCGCAACACCCCGGACGGGGTGACGGCGTCGGTGCAGGCACAAGCTGCGCCCGGTCTCCGGACCGGGCGAGGATCGCAACGCCATGTCGATCTCCTCCGGTCGGCTTGCTTGTTTGCTGCGCCCGGTCTCCGGACCGGGCGAGGATCGCAACCGCCTCAAGTAGGTCGCGGTCATAGGGGGATCACCGTCGCTGCGCCCGGTCTCCGGACCGGGCGAGGATCGCAACGCCGCCGATCTCGATGTGCGCCTCCAGCACCGTCGGCGGCTGCGCCCGGTCTCCGGACCGGGCGAGGATCGCAACGCTGCGGCGAGCACGGCGGCGAGGGTCGCGTCGGTCTTGCTGCGCCCGGTCTCCGGACCGGGCGAGGATCGCAACCTCGGCGAGGCGAGCCATCTCCCGCAGCGCCTGGCCGCTGCGCCCGGTCTCCGGACCGGGCGAGGATCGCAACACGAGCAGGAGGATCGAGAGCAAAAGCCAGCGGCCGGCTGCGCCCGGTCTCCGGACCGGGCGAGGATCGCAACTGCTGGGTGCGGGCGGCGTCGGTGAGCCAGACGGACGCTGCGCCCGGTCTCCGGACCGGGCGAGGATCGCAACTTCACCAGGTTGCAGCGCAAATGCGCAGCCCGGACGTTGCTGCGCCCGGTCTCCGGACCGGGCGAGGATCGCAACCAGGGAAATGAGTAGGCCGCCTAGCTCAATCAGGTAGCGCTGCGCCCGGTCTCCGGACCGGGCGAGGATCGCAACTTGGTCGCTACCGCGGCCATCTCGGATCTCCTCGGGGTGCTGCGCCCGGTCTCCGGACCGGGCGAGGATCGCAACTACACCGTCACCCACCTGCCCACCGAGGCGTCCCTGAGCTGCGCCCGGTCTCCGGACCGGGCGAGGATCGCAACACGCCGCCGCCCGTCGGTCCGTTGACCCGCCTGAGGGTGCTGCGCCCGGTCTCCGGACCGGGCGAGGATCGCAACTCGAACACGGTGCCCGGGTTGACCCAGCTCAACGCGAGCTGCGCCCGGTCTCCGGACCGGGCGAGGATCGCAACAGCGTGATGGAGCAGATCGGCCTCCAGCCGGTCCGCGTGCTGCGCCCGGTCTCCGGACCGGGCGAGGATCGCAACACATCAGCGGGGTTGATGTTGACCACCCCGGGCCGGCTGCGCCCGGTCTCCGGACCGGGCGAGGATCGCAACCCGACGTTGGTCAGCCGCAGGTCGGCGAGGAACCCGCTGCGCCCGGTCTCCGGACCGGGCGAGGATCGCAACGTCGCACCTGACAGCAGGTTGCGGACCTGGCCCGCGCGCTGCGCCCGGTCTCCGGACCGGGCGAGGATCGCAACTGGGGCGAGCGCGTGGCCGTGCTGTCCAATCTGGCGGGCTGCGCCCGGTCTCCGGACCGGGCGAGGATCGCAACTCCGCCATCTGCCGGGCGTGGTCGGCGACCTTGGCGTGCTGCGCCCGGTCTCCGGACCGGGCGAGGATCGCAACGGGGAACCCCTCACCCCGGTTACAAGGACGACGCACGCTGCGCCCGGTCTCCGGACCGGGCGAGGATCGCAACCAGAGTTCAAGCTGCTTCACAGCAACTCCATATCCAACGCTGCGCCCGGTCTCCGGACCGGGCGAGGATCGCAACACAGCCTCGGGGGCATCAACCTCGGCCGGCGGCGGGGGCTGCGCCCGGTCTCCGGACCGGGCGAGGATCGCAACTTCGTCGAGGTGATGCACCACGGTATCCCGTTCGAGGAGCTGCGCCCGGTCTCCGGACCGGGCGAGGATCGCAACCTGTCCGCGATGGCGGCGGTGGCACCGCAGGCCGCCCGCTGCGCCCGGTCTCCGGACGGGCGAGGATCGCAACGCGTACGCCTCCAACTGGGCGCGGACGGCCGGGTCGCTGCGCCCGGTCTCCGGACCGGGCGAGGATCGCGACATTTGAGCGACTCTGTACAGGGCGAAGCCGGACTTGCTGCGCGCGGTCTCCGGACTGGGCCAGGATGGCAACACCGCGACCCGCCGCTGCGCGGTCCGTGGTCACCGCGCTGCGCCCGGTTTCCGGACGGGGCGAGGATCGCAACTTGGGCAAGACCGACAACGACAGCACCATTGAGAGCGCCGAGCCTGGTCTTTGCACTGGGTGAGGATCGCGATAACACAACCAGGACTCCGCCACGTGCACGAAATTTGCTCGTCCGGGTCCTCCTCGAACCGGGCCAGGCTATTACATCGAGCGTTGCGTGAGCGTCGCGCAAACACCTTCGACACTTCGCACCACCGTCGCGCTGCCGGCATCTTCATTGATGATTGTAACTATCTTGCCGTTCAGCCGATGGAGGCCCGCATGCCGCAACTGGCAACCGTCACCCCGCTACTCGCACGCCGCCGCTCATCCTCCGCCGCTATCGCGATCGCTGCCCTCGCCGGTGCGGTGCTGTCGATCACGGGCGCTGCGCCCGCCTCGGCGACACCGCCGGCAATCCCGTCGAAGGCGACCGCGCAGTCACAGCTCAACTCCCTGACCGTGGCCACCGAAGGCTCGACGAGCCGGTATTCGCGCGACCTGTTCCCGCATTGGATCACCATCAGCGGCAGCTGCAACACCCGTGAGCAGGTCCTCAAGCGCGACGGCACCTCCGTCGTCGTCGACAGTTCCTGCGCGGCCACCTCGGGCCGTTGGTACAGCCCGTACGACGGCGCGACCTGGTCGGCGGCTTCGGACGTCGACATCGACCACGTCGTGCCGTTGGCCGAGGCTTGGCGCTCCGGCGCCAACTCCTGGACGACCAGCCGTCGGCAGAGCTTCGCCAACGACCTCAGCCGCCCGCAGTTGATCGCGGTGACGGACAACGTCGACCAGTCCAAGGGTGACCAGGACCCTTCCACGTGGCAGCCGTCCTTGTCGTCGTACCGGTGCACCTACAGCAAGATGTGGATCACTGTGAAGTACAACTGGAGCCTGCGGCTGCAGTCGTCGGAGAAGTCCGCGCTGCAGAACATGTTCAACACCTGCAGTTCCTGACCAAACCCCTGGCCGGCGCCGGCGCCAGCCTGGATTGTCGCTTGCTTGGCGCTGGGCGCGTTGGCGTGACCATGCTCGATATGGGGGAGGGCTTCGGCCGCGTCGACGAGTCGCGCGACCCGCGGGTCGCGGTCATTGCGCCTCCGGCGGGGGCGCTCCGGCTCCCGGATGGTCGGAGGCCGTCTGCGGCCGCCGGCTCCGAGCGTGGTGGCGGTAGGCCATCCTGTCTGCCATCGACCCGGGCAAGCCGAGCAGACCGCCGCCCGACCCACCAGCGTCCGTACGAGCCGTCGAGGTCCGTAGGCCGTGGCGGGCCGGGCGGCGGCCGGCTCCCCGGCGGGCGGGTCGATGGCAGACAGGATGGCGGGTGGCGTCAGGAGAGGATCACCTCGTCACGCTGCCCGAGGTCGTTCGGTGCTGGACCGTGTGCCCGGCTTGGTTCCACCGCTTCGGTTAGGGTCGATGGCGTCACGCCCTGGGTCGCGGTACGGATGAGGTGGCAGGCATGGCCAGGACTGTGCAGATCCGTACCTACACGATTCGGGCGGGGCTGCTCGATGAGTGGGTGGACAGGTGGCAGCGTTTAGTCGTCCCGCTGCGGCGTGATCTCGGTTTCGAGATCCACGGGTCGTGGAAGGACCGGGCGCGGAATCAGCACGTCTGGGTGATCTCCCACGATGGGCCTGAGTCGTTCGAGGAGGCCAACGCGGCTTACTGGGCCTCCGAGCGTCGCGAGACGCTCGGCCTGGACCCGGACGATTACCTGGTGGGCGAGGAGACCCGCGAGGTCGAGCAGACGCTATGAGTCTGCGTCGCCGGGTAGTAGGTGCGCCTGCCGCTCGTCGTCGGTCAGCGCGCGGAACACCCGTGAGCGCGCCACTGCGGTCAGCTCCGCCAGGTCGACGGAGTCCGCCCAGACGCGGGCAGTGCCGTCCGCCGAACCAGTCACGACCTGCCGCCCGTCCGGCAGCCACGCCAGGCTGGTCACGCCGTCGCGATGTACGCCGATAACCTCGCCCTGGTTGTCGTTCGCGCTGCCCCAGACCCGTACGGTGCGATCGTCGGAGCAGGACGCGAGGCGCTGGCCGTCCGGTGCCCATGCCACCGCGCGGACGCGCTTGTCGTGGCCGGTCAATACCCGCGGCTGGTCCGTGCCGAGGTCCCAGACGCGGACGGTCCAGTCGGCGGAGCAGGTGGCGAGCCGACGCTCGTCCGGCGCCCAGCTGATCCCGTCGACGTAGTTTTGGTGCCCGGAGTGGACGGTGCTGTCGCCGGGGTGTTCGATGTCCCAGACGCGGACGGTTCGGTCGTCGGAGCCGGAGGCAAGGTAGCGGCCGCTCGGCGACCAGGCGAGCGCCCCCACCCAATCGGCGTGCCCGCGCAGAACGCCGGCGGAACTGCCGGTGCGGACGTCCCACACTCGTACTGAGTTGTCCTTGCAGCCTGCTGCCAACCGGGACCCGTCTGGTGACCAGGCCAGCGATTCGACCTCGGCCCCGAAGCGCACGTCGCCGTCGACACCGATCAAGTGGACGGAGCCGTCGCGCAGGGCCACGGCGAGCACGTCGGCTGTCGGTGAGCAGGCAAGGGCCACGACTGGTTCCGGCCACGTCGTGAGGGCGGCCCTGCCGTCCGGCTGCCAGGTTTGTACGGTGCCGTCGGCGCCACCGGTGACGATCCTCGCCGTCCAATCCAACGCGAGCGCGGTGACCGGTCCGTCGTGCCCAGCGAGGAGCCGTTGTTCAGCTCCACGCGGCTGGATCGTCCACACCCGGGCAGTGCCGTCACCGGAACCGCTGAGCACCCGACGCCCTTCTGGGGACAGCGCGACGCACCAGGCGACCTGATAGTGCCCGCGTAGCTCGGCTACCTCCCGCAACCGGCGGACGTCCCAGGCGCGGATACCGCCGTCACCACTGGCGAATACCACCGTCCGAGCATCGGGGGACCAGGTGACCGACCAGACGGGTGATCCCTGACCCCCGATGACATGTCGGGCCACGCCGGTCGCCAGATCCCAGATCCGTACGGTCTGGTCGCCGGACCCGGTGACGAGCTGGCTGCCGTCGGGTGACCAGGCGACGGCCTCGACGAAGTCCCCGTGCCCCGTCAGCCTCTGCTCCGCTTCAGCAGTGGTGAGGTCCCAGACGATGACGGACCGGTCGTGGGAGGCAGAGGCCAGCCGGCGGGAGTCGGGGGCGAACCGCAGGCCCCACACGTCCCCTTCGTGGCCGACCAGGTGGGCGGTGAGTTGCCAGGTGGCGGTGTCCCAGACCTGGACCGTCCGCTCTCGGCTCGATCCGGCGAGGCGGGACCCGTCGGGTGACCAGGTAACGCCGCGTGCCACGTCTGCGCAGGGCAGCACCGCGACCGTTGCTGCCGTTGCGGCGTCCCACACCCGGACCGTGCCGTCTCGGGAGGCGGTCGCGAGTCGGGTAGCGTCGGGGGACCAGTCGACGGCGTCCACCATGCCGGTGTGCCCGCGTAGCACCCGGACGACCGTGCCAGTGTCGGCGTGCCAGATCCGCGCGGTGCCGTCTCTGGACGCAGTTGCCAGATGCTTGCCGTCGGGTGACCAGGCGACTCCGCGGACGGCGTCGGTGTGTCCGGCGAGTACTGCCTCGGTGTGGCTGAACGCCAGCGCGGCCATCAGGGCCCGGCGGGCGACCGGCGTCGGCGGACACTCCTGCAGCGCGGCCGAGGTCAGCAGCACCGCAAGCTCCGGGTACCGGTCGACGTTGCCGAGCGCGAACTGACCGATCGCCTCCGACACCCGGTGCAGGAACGCGGTGTCCCGGCTGCGGGATGCGTTCACCAGGGCACGTGCAGAAGGGCTGTCCTGGCCGGCCGACTCCATGACTTCCAGCCACTGCCCGGCCAGCGCAAGCCGTTCCCCGGTGAGCAGGTAGTCGGCGCTGCGCCCGGCGTGCACCCAGTCTGCCGCCCACCGTTCCAGCTCGGTACGCCGGCGCAGTTGCTCCGCCCGTGCTTCCACCTGCTGTCGCAGCGGCGCCCACTGGCGGAACAACGCCTCGTGGGCGACCTGCGCGTACGGCTCACCGTCGATCACGTCGGTGGTGAGCAGCCGAGCGTCGGTGAAGACGGCGATCACCCGACGCTGACTGTCGGACAGATCCCGCAGGGGCACCCGGCGCCGGGTCGGCTCGGTGCCCTCCATCGCTACCAGACGGAGCAGGGTGTCCAGGACGTCCTCGGTGCTGCTCTCGTGGCGTACGTCCGCCATGACGCTGTCGGCTTGGCGGCCCAGCGCCCCGGCGACGCCGCCGAGTGCCTGGTACGCCTGGCGGGTGGCCGTCTGGCCCGGCCCTGCCGCCCGGTGCAGCTCCTGAAGCAGGTACGCCAGCAGCGGCAACGCGTCCGGTGTAGCGGTGTCGGCAACGATTTGGTCGACGAGCCCGTCTTCGAAGCGCAATCCGGCGAGCTGGGCGGGCTGCTCCACGACCGCGACGAGGTCCGCCGGCCGCATGGTCCCCAGCGCGATCGGGCTGGCGAACAGGTCCGGGCGCGGACCCGCGAGGAGATCGGCGAGGAACTCGACGCGGAGCGTCGCGACAACCCAGAGCCGCCGGTCGGCATCGAGCGCCGTCGCGATCTGCGCCAGGAACGTGGCCTGTTCGGCGGCACTGGATAGTGTTACCAGTTCCTCGAGCTGGTCGAGAATCAGCAGGACCCGCCCGTGCCGATGTCCCTTGCGAGCCCGCCAGGCCGTCAGGTGGCGGGTGAGGCTGTCCGGGCGGGACCGCACCTCCCTCAGCGCGGAGGCTCGGTCGGCTGCGCCCAGTGTGACCGTCAGGTCCGCGAGCACACCGAGCGGTTCACCCGCCGGCGTGACCGCTGGCAACACCTGCCACCGTCCCTCTCGCAGCCGGGGAACGATGCCGGCGTGGACCAGGGAGGATTTGCCGCTGCCGGAGGCGCCGGTAACGCAGACGAACCGGGCGGACGCGTCCAGGCCCAGCTCGTGTAGGCGTCGCACCAGCTCAGTGACCTGCTCCTCCCTGCCGAAGAACACCGACGCGTCCTGTTCCGTGAAGGCAGAGAGGCCGGGATAGGGGCTGCGATCCGACCGCCACATCGGCCGCGGACTGCGGGGTGCCTGCCACCACAGCACCAGGCCGTTCCCGACGATCAGCACCACCAGCAGGACGATCAGCGCCGGACCGGCGACCTGACGGATCCCGGCGGTCAGTGGTGAAGTGTCTGCATTGGCGAAGAAGTTGGCCGCGATCTCCAGCAGGACGGCGATGATGAGCAGCGACAGCTGAAGAGCGATGGGTGGACGTCGACTCGGCCGCACCGGTCCCCCCAACGATGATCCCCGACAGGATCACGGTAGCGGGTATGCGCCCGCATCAATAGGCCACGGAAGCGCGCTGGAAACGACTCTTTCCTGCGCGCACCTACACCCGCCGGTGTCCAAGTCCTGCCACGGCTCGGACGGCCTCGTCGCGGTGGCGGCGATCCCCGGTCACTTCGAGCCCCGGTGGTGAGGCGTTGCCGCTTCCGGTCTTGAGCGGCTCTCACAGGCAGCGGCACGGTAACCGTGCGGCGGCATGGTCTGAGCTGACGTCGGGGGAGTACCGATGCTGATCACGCAGGGGATGCCCAAACCTGACGTCTGCTGGTGCTGCTCACGGGGAGGTGGTCGCGTGCTGCATGGAGAGCGTGAGGTAGCCGGATCGGCAGGGGATGCACCTGAAGGCGGTCAGCTGCGCGCCGATCGCGCAGATTACCCCGGCCGCCTTCTCGCCCGCGGGTTGCCGCTCCCGCATCTTGTGCGGAGCGTCAAACCTCAGGCGACAATCTGTACGGTCACATCAGTCGATGCCAACGGTCGCCTGGCTGACCGCAGGCCACTCCAGGCCCTCGGATGGTTCGCCGGGCATGCTGTCGACGTCACTGGTAGGGACACCGCGATTACGGTGACCGCGCGCCGTGGCGGGCGGTGGGCGATCAGCCGCCAGGGGCACCTGGTCCTCCCGCCGTCGGTGCGGCGGAGCTGCGGCCTCGGAACGGGTCACCGTCTCCTGGTACTGGCATATCCCAACCGTGGCATGTTGGCGGCCTACACGATGAGCGCAGTGGAGCTGATGCTCTCGCGTTACGTCGACGAGCACGAGGCATCGTGATGGGAACTGCCTTCAGCGGCGGCGACGACCTGGCGGCGGCCCGCCTCCTCCTGGCTCGATTAGGAGTAACGCCGGAGCAGCTCCTGACGGCGCCAAGCGCGCCTCGAGTCGTTCCCACCTTCGACGAGTACATCGACCGCGTTGCTGAAGCCGTGACGGCGGGTACCGGGCGCGTCTATGGCACCTACTGGAACCGGGTGCGAGAGACCTGGGGCAGCAGGCGCCTGGACGAGCCGAGCCCTCTGGAAATCAGGCAGCTTGCCGAGCGGATGAAGGAACAACTGGTAGTACGACGGAACTCGCGCGGTGGGCGGACAGCCGCCGAGCACCTCATCTCCTCACTCAGGTGCCTCTACAGCTACGCGGAAGCCGACGGGCTCATCACCGAGTCCGCCAACCCGGCAAAGCGGGTACCGAAGCCACGACGCTTGGCAAGTACGAGGCGGGCCCTGTCGGAGACCCAGCTTGCGTCGATCAACGAGGTCGCGGCTACCACCGGAAACGATCCTGAGCTCGACACCCTCGTACTGCGCCTGCACATCGAGACCGCGTGTAGGAGAGGCGGCGGCCTCGCCCTCCGGCGTCTGGACCTCGATACGGAGCAGTGCATGGTTCGGCTGCACGAGAAGGGCGAGACCGTACGGTGGCAGCCCGTCTCACCGACGTTGGCCAGTCAGCTTGCGCAGCATTCCGATGACCGGGGTGGTGGCGATCTGACCGAGCGGCTGCTCAGGTATCGCAGCGGTCGGCCGATCACGAGCCGGCGCCATGACCATCTGTGGCAGCGCGTTGGTAGGCACCTGCCCTGGGTGGCTACCCAGCAGATCAGCACGCACTGGCTACGCCATACGACTTTGACCTGGGTGGAGCGGAGCTTCGGCTACGCCGTAGCCCGAGCGTTCGCCGGTCACAACGGCAGGTTCGATGCGGGCACAACCAGCACCTACGTGCGAGCGGATGTATACGAGGTCGCCCGAGCTCTGGCAGCGCTTACAGGTGAGTCGCACCCGCTGCTACTGGCGGCCTCGGCACCCGCTCGATGATCCTTACGGCTCCCGGTTCGGAGGTGCCGTAAGGGTCATCGTTGAACCCAGTCCATCTCGACCGACTGCAACATCGAAATATCCGGCGACGGAGCCCGGTTCAACTTTCGCGACGCATGACAGTGGCCCGGTCATGGGGCAGAGCAATCGTCCGCTGCTCAGCCGCTCGCAGCTCATCGAGCTTGGTTGGCTCCCAGCAGTAGTTCCAATTCATTCCGTTAGGGTCGCTGATGGTTGGCTTTTCGAGCCGGTCGAATCCCGAGGGCATCAGCACTGCGGATCCGGTGCTGAACCTCATGTGCCGATCGTGGGGGACGCGCCCTTGGGGCGTCTGCTTTATAAGGCTGAGGCTGACCTCGCTTAGGTGCCCGGTGATCGGCGGATTCCAGGCGGCGTAAACGCTTTTGGCCGTGTCGGTGGCGCTGACACTCCCGTTCCTGCCGCTCTCCGCAATGATGTGGACCTTAGCTCCCGGTGCCATTACGGCATCAAGAGCGCAAAGAAGCCACTCCACGTGGCCAGCAGCGTCTTTGTCGGCATCCGGTCGCCACAGCTTGCTGAAGTAATAGCGATCGAGGATGGCTGCGGTTTGTGCACCGGCAGCGAGCGGCCCGAACACGTCTCGTCGGAAGATCTCCCGCGGACTGTTGTGCGTCAGCGTCCCCTGGTTGGAGAGATCCTTGAGCCTCTCGATGGCGGGACTGGTGGCGGCGGCGTGGGTGGTGACCACATCGGGGCCTTGTCCCGGGCTCGCTAGCAGACCTGTGGCCAAAGGAATGCCGAGCACCGGGCAGGCGGCGGTGTTGACGACAGCGACGTCGATTGAGCCGCTCCAGTTTCGACGAAGCTCTATGAGATCTGCGACCTGCGCCAGGGGTTTGGTGTTCGGCTCCCTAACGGAGACGCGCCTGCTCTTTACGAAGGTAGCCAACACTTCGCGCCACAATATCCGCGCTTGCGGCGGCAGTCCTGGTCCGCTGGTGACGGCGCGAAGCAGGTCGTGCGTATCCGACTCGTCGGCGAAGACTAGGCGACCGTGAGCCTGTAGCCGGTCCATGAAAAAGCGGTGGATGGTTAGGGCGGCATCGAGCGGAAGCGAGGACGTGTCGAGGGCGTTGGAGGCGATGGCGACCTGAGCGTGCATCAGAACTCTCCGAACAGTTCGCTGAGCCGCTCCTCGAAGAAGCCGTGCGGCCACTCGTCCATGAAGTTGCCGTCCGAATCGAGCCCGAGGCGGTGGACGACTGCGGACCCCTCACTGTCCTGATCGATGTAGACCACTGCCACGTCACTAGCGTCCAGTGTCCCCTCGCGAATTCGTCGCTGGATCCGCAGCATGACGTGCTCGCTATGGGTCTCTATGATCACCTGGTTGCCGCGGCCACCTGGGCGCACCGTATCGATGAACAGATCAGCGAGCCGTGACTGCAAGCGTGGATGCAGGTGGGTCTCTGGTTGTTCGATCATGATGACCGACTCGCGGCGGGACAATAGCTCGACGATGATCGGCAGCACTTGACTGATACCGAACCCGACATCAGCTGGAGTTAGCTGCACCCCCGAACGCCGGTCGGTGAGCACGAGCGCAACGAGGTCCCCAACCAGGCCGGAGGTGCCGCCAGCGTTTAGCGGCAGCACCTCGAGTGAGTAAGGCACCTCCAGCTGTTCCATCCACTCGTTCACTTGGTCCACCACGCTGAGGTGGTCGAAGAGGTACATCGCGGTGTGCCTCCCGTCCCCGGGATTCGGGTCGGTGGAGGAGCGGTCGTAAACGCGCCGTGGCGCGGATCGAAGCGGACCCAGCCAGACCAGGCTGTCTAACAGCTGCCGGACCTCGGCCGAGATGCCGGAGGCAAGCTTGCCGAGCCTCCCGGCGTACGTCAGTGCAAAACTATGATCTCGGGAACCGGGGCCGACGGTCAGAGACCGTGGCAGCACGGCCTCGGCACTCGGCATGAGTCCTAAGCGGCGCAGTGGAAGGTGCATCGAATCGCCCGACTGAAGCGCCCGCAATGCCCGCCGGGCATTGTTCTGCTGGTTGCGGTGCCGGCTCGTGTCTTGTTGGAGGCGGCCGACATCTCGGGGCGCTGGCTCGAACGGATACAGCAATTTGCCCGCCGCTAGGCCACGAAAGATGTCGATTGTCTTCGACAGATCGGCAAGTAGTAGATCGCCTTCTGCCACGAAGTTGAGCTGGTTGTGCCCAAAATTGAAACTGAACGCGCGTAGCGCCCCTGGCGTTGGTTTTTGGGAGTCGAAAAACCAACGTACGTCACGCATCAGAGACGGATCTGCCGTCCCTCCGGGCGGTAGCCACGACGACAGAGCACCGTAGACGAATCCTAGGCCGATGCCCGCAGCGTTGTGCCGGTGTACCACTCCGGCGAATCCGCCCACGTCAGCGAGTGGTCCCTGGGTGATCATTTTTTCGTGGGCGAGAGACTGCTTCAGCAGAAGCAGTGCCTGAATGATGCTGGACTTGCCTGCGGAGTTCGCGCCGTAGACGAGTGTCAGCGGCGCCAAGTCCACTCGTGTATCAGGTCCGAAAGCCTTGAAGTTGTGCAGTAGGACTGAGGTCAGGAGTGTCCGCGCGGGGACAGGGTGGGTGGCGGCCTCGGGTGGCGACTCGGCGAGATGTAGCTGAGGAGACAGCCCACGGGTCAGATCGATGCGTTCGGTCTCGACCACGCGTGCAAGGAAGCTTGGTGCGTCGACT
This sequence comes from Micromonospora sp. NBC_01638, assembly GCF_045209745.1. NCBI lineage: Bacteria > Bacillati > Actinomycetota > Actinomycetes > Micromonosporales > Micromonosporaceae > Micromonospora > Micromonospora sp. NBC_01638. Next base: position 11,833 of record NZ_CP109273.1, on the reverse strand, counting down.
CTGCCGCTGTCCCGGTATTGTTCGACGAGGCCCGTTAGACGCTCGATGGCTGCCTTGGACAGTTCGAGACGCTTCCTGCCGGCTGCTTCGACCAGGCTTTCGGCATCGATGAACAAGACCTTGCCTCGGCATGGGGGCCTTGTGGTATTTCGCAAGAGCCAGAGGGCTGTAGGGATGCCGGTATGCCGAAATAGACCACCAGGAAGCGCGATGATTGCCTCCACGGCATCGCGGTCCAACAGCTCGTCATGGGCGTTTCGGTGTGAGGGGAATAAGCTGTTGGGAGTCATGATGACGGCGGCCCGGCCCATCGGCTTTAGTGTGCGCAGGGCCAGAAACAGCCAGGGCATGTCACCCGCTCGCGAAGTGGTCTCGACGATCGGTGCTTCTGACAGCATCCAGCGACGTTTCGAATCGCTCCGAACTCCCCATGGCGGCTGAACGAGTACAACGTCTGCGCTCTCCGGATCGTTGACCATGAACGCGTCGTGCACACCGATTACGTCAGAAATATTGCGCACGCGCAACCGCATCTGCGCTCGCTGCGCTGTCCGGAAGTTGATCTCATTACCAGTGACCCGAACGTTAGGTGCGGCGGCATGAGCCGCCACCAAAGCGTTGCCAACACCGCACGCAGGGTCGTGGACAGTGTCGCCGCGGCGGACGGTCAAGTTCGCCATTAGATCGGCGATCGATCTTGGGGTCTGAAACTCTCCGACTTCGGGGCCAGCTTGCTCTAAGAGGTCGAGTACCGCGTCGAAGGTTTCGGTCACGCGTGGCCACAGCCCTTGCCGACCTTCTCCGACGTCCATCCGGTCAACGATGTCGACCACTACCGATATAACATCGCGATAGGTCTCGGACTGGCTCGCCATCTCGTCATCGGGATCGCCTATCGTGAACTGGTGCAGAAGCTCCAATTTGCCGTACGGGCTCGCCGCCGCAAGTTCGTTCCATTTAGCGCTATCCTGCTGAACCGCTAGGGTCATCCATCGGGTAAATAGGACTCGCAGAATCAGGTCGGCACCACGCTCGATGCCGATGCCTCTAACCGCATCGATCAACTGCCAAAGGGTTTGCGTCGGCTTCGAGCCCTCGGTCACTGCTGACTCTCCCCTTGGCCGCGGCCGTCGACAGCAGAAAGATCATGAGGATACTCCACCTGGCTGACGTCTGTGTACTCGGAGCGGGACTGCGATGGGGAAAAGACTTTCCGTGGTCAATCGGGTGGCAGGTCCTGGTGCAACCGCGAGAAGGGTTCGGGGAGAGGGTCGCGGAGGCGGGGCGAGGTTTGCGATCGGCGGCCGCTGGCTGCACACGGGGGAGCCGAACCTTGGACGCAGTCCACGACGTGGCATGCTTGGCGGGCAGCGCAGGCGCGCGAATCGACCCGGCACTGCAAGCGACATCCAAAGCGCTGGGTTAGAACAGCTCGGACGCGATTGAAAAAGAGCCAATGCCGAGGCGTGGCTGCGTCCTCAGAGGCAATCGCTTGACCATGGATGCTGCTAATATGAGTGCATGAGCACCCATTCGGTGCATGGATGCTGGACGTGGGGGTTCAAGTCCCCCCTCGGACACGAACCATAACCCCACGGTGCGCGCTGAGATCGACTGCAGCGCGCACCGTTTGCGTTTCGGTCTGGTAGGTGAGTCGGAGTCCGAGTTGCCGGTAGACCTCGGCTTTGTCGTCGGGGTCGGCGTCGCGCAGCACGGTGGCGATGTCGCCGAGCGCTTGGACCAGGTCGGCGATCTGGGAGCGGCTCATCCGGTGTGGCTCCGTCTGCTGGGTCGTTTGAAGATCAGCTTCGGCTCGTGCCCGTTCGGCCTGGGTTTGGGCGATCCAACCGGTGACTAGTGCGGGATCTGCGCCAGCGTCGAGGGCGGCCCGGTACTGGGCGAACTTTGCGTCACAGGCCGTGATCGTGGCCTGGGCTGCGGCCGTATGTGGCCGTAGTTGGTCGACTGGCTGGGCGTCGGCCATTGCGGTGATCGTTTGGTCGAGGTGGTCCGGGGCGAATGCGGATGCCAGCCACTCGTCGAGCGGGTCGGTGAGGGCGTCCTCGCGCAGGTAGACGTTGCGGGGGTGTTCGACCTCGTTGGCGAGGGCGTGTTCCTGCGGGAAGCGGCAGCGGTAGTAGGCGGCGCCGTGGTTGTACTGGCCTTGCATGCGTCGCTGACAGGCGGCGCAGTAGATCTTTCTTCGAAAGATGTACGGGTTGCGGTTCTCGATGTTCAGGTACTGCTACCACGTCTCATCGTCGACGGCGCAGCCGCTGTTTGCTCGCTGACGGCCTACCGATCGGCGTGAGCGGCCGACGCTCCGCTCCTACCGCTCGGAGCGGCGACGCCGCTGCCTTCGTCGTGCCCCGGTCAGGTCCTCGAAAAGCCGAAGCAGTTCACGATGGTGCTAAGCGAGATTAAGGCAGCCACTGCTGCCGCCGTTCGGGCGCGGCACCGTCGCCTCTGGCCGGCAGCAGACCGGGCGCGTGAGCGGGCGCTATCAGCTGTGTCGGCGACGCGTGAGCGACGATGGCGAGGTCAGCCGGCCGGGGTGGGGCTTGCCGGGACAGGTAGCAGGTTGCGCTCTGCGAAGACCTTCTTGGCGACGAGCGTGGCGTTGACGGCCCGCGGCACGCCGCAGTAGACCACCGCCTGCAGCAGCGCCTCGACTATCTCCGACGGCGTCAGGCCCGCGTTGAGTGCCCCGTTGACGTGCACCTCTAGCTGGGCCCCGGCATCACCGAGGCCGGTCAGAATGCCGAGGGTGAGCAGCTCCCGGTCCCGGCGCGCGAGCTGGGGCCGGACGTAGAGATCCCCGTAGGACCAGGCGACGGAGCGACGGCTGAGCTCGGGCGAGACGTCGGCGAGGGCTTCCAGGAGTCTCTGCGCGGCGCCGCCGTCGGCCTGTCGCAGCGCCTCAAGACCCCGCTCGTACTGCTCGTCTCCCGCCATGGTCACGCCCTACCTCTGCCAATCGTCCTGTCGGCTGGACCGGCGGGTACCCATTGCCGTGCCGGACAAACGGGTCGCGTCCCGCGCGTCAGTCGATAGGGGGGCGCGGCCGGTGAGATCAAGGAGGAGGTCCTCCAAGCTGCTTTGCCGAACCAGGACGCCGCCCGAGACGAGGCCGACGCGCTCACCTCAGCCTGCGCGGCGTCGCGACGGCACCTCGAAGCAGGAGGCCGGCCCGGCCCAAGGGCGTCAGGCGCTGATCAGTTGACCGTGCTCGCTGACGGCTGCCGGCGGTGTCGTGCCAATATTAGGGGAGCAGGCTGGGGAGCAGACGGATGCACTGAACCGCATTGAACAGCGCCTAACCGCACCGAGCGGCATACAACTGCACCCATCACGACCTGCAAGGTTCTGTCGCCGCAAGTCAGAGCCGGTGCGGTGTCCTGTTTCACGCGGAGTGCTCCGCGGTTCTGCGCAGCAGTACCGGTGACAGCCCGCTTCGGGGGGAGCAGTTTGGGAGCAGCGGGGTGCCCTGAACGGCCTTGAACTGCGTCCAACGGCATCGAACGGCGCTCAACTGCACCCACCCCTGCCTGCGGCTCCACGTTCCCGCAGGTCAGAGTCAGTGCGGCGTCCTGTTTCACAGCGGAGTGCTCCTCGGTTCTGCGTAGCGGTCGACAAGGCTCTATGTCGCCTGGCAGGGGAGTGTGCGCAGGCCAAGGCGGTAAGGAGCCGTTGGTTGGCCTGGCCTTGCATCTGGGGGCAGATTGGGTGCAGGTTGGCGAAGAGGTCTCCGCGCCCGAAGTGCTCACCGATGCCGGACAGAGACGAGGCGCTTTGACTTGCGGTGATGGAGATCGAGCGGTGCGGCGTGACCTCCCAGTGGATACCGAAGAGGTCAAGCCTCCGGCCTCCCGACTGGCTGGTGCCGGCTGTTGAACTGAGGCCTGCCGGTGCCGATCACGAGGCCAGCCCGCATCGATGCACGGCTCTGGCTGTCGTCGCGGTGGCGTCGGTACGGATCCCGCGAGCTGAGACCCAAATCCCACTGGCGAAACTCTGAGCAGGGCTTCCTGAACGGTGACCTCTTCGGCGAGCCCGAAGGGTCAGGTAACCGGGTTTTCTGGCCGACGTGACGCCATCCGGCCGGTGGAGGTTACTTGGACCTCGAATCCCTAGAGTCTTTGGCAGGGCGCTGCGGCAGATGGCCAACCGGCGCTTTCGACGGTGCGGATGGCCCTGACACTTGCCATCACCTCCGGGGCCGCGATTGCAGGGGCTGGGATGGATCGGCGAGACAGACGCACGCGCGGAGCGGCTCAGGCAGTGGTTGCCGCAGTTGCGACCGCGATGCTCGGGCTGGCTGGCAATCTGGTCACCAACCGCGTCGACGTGCCCGGTGAGCGGTGGCTGCTCGTGGTGCTGGGCGTCTTCCTGTTACTGCTTGTGGTGGTGGCGGCGGTGGAGGCGCGTTCTCGCCGCGACGGGTCGGCCGCAGTTCCAATGACGATCGCTGAAGACTCCGCAGGGCGCCGGTCCGATGGTTGTACTTGTGAGGTGCCACATCAAGGGCTCCATGTGCGTACAGCGCCTCACCAGCCTGGGCCGTGGCCGCTGCGGACGCTCGCCGAGTTGGAAAGCAAGCGGCACTCCATATCAGACAGCCGCATCAGGAAGGTCTTCCACGCAGCCGGCTGGGAAGGAACACTGCGGAGGCTGTACCCCGAAACCCCGTTGGTGTCGCTGGGCGGCGTCACCTTCCCGATCTGGGCCGAGATCGCGGCACCCGAGCTCAGAGGCGACCTCGACTCGGCGATTGGCGACATAACCGATCACTCCCGGCCTGACAGGCGCCGGTACGACGCGGAAGGTCGTGGTCTCGACCACCGCGGCAGGGCGGAGTTCCGCCGCACCTACTGGCGGCGCGATGAAGTCCGGCGGTTCAACGCGGAGACGTTCGCGCTCGACAAGATCGAGCGCCACAGGCCCGGCAGAGTCCGTATTCATGCTCGCTACGGCACCTACTTCCAATCGGTGGCCACCTCGGAAATGCTCGAACGCGAGTTCATCAACGTCGTGAGTCGCCGACCGGATGCCGTGTGGTCGTTGAGCGACTTCCCGCGACGTGCCTGGCTGCGAGAACAGGCTGGCGGAAACGAGCTCTTCAACGGTGCCCACCGAGCGGCTGCCTTGTCGGTGGCGGCAGTAGTCATCGTGAAAGAACAGCACGGGTACAGCGCGCTGTTGAGCCGGAGGTCCGGGGATGTCAAGACGCATCCGGGCTTCCAGCATGTCTTTCCCTCCGGAATCCTTGCGCCGACCAGCTCCCGGTACGGCAGCGAGCGGTCGGAGTATTCAGTGAAACGAGCTTTCCTTCGCGAGTTCGCCGAGGAGCTGTTCGGGTACGACGACTTGACCTTCGACAGCCGGAACCTTCGCGATGCACTCGGCAGCATCTGGCCGATCCAGCACCTGCTCAACGCGACTCAGCCCGGGCCCCTCGGGGAACGACCGGCGGTCGAGATCAGGTATACCGGCATCTCGGTGCCACTGCTGACCCTCCGCCCCGAGGTGTACGTACTCGTGCTGGTTCGGCAGCCCGGCTGGTTCGATGAGCTGGTGAGCGGAGCGGAGCGCAAGTGCCGCCGGCACGGGTTCAACCTGAACTGGGAGTTTGAGGACGACCGCGACGATGTCCACGGCAAAAGGCTGAACTCGATCCGCGTTGAACTCGACGATCAGTTCGCGCTCACCGGCAGGCAGCGGCTCACTCCGCTCAACACCGTCCCTCATGCCGCCGCGGCGCTGTGGCTCGGCGCGCAAGTCGCTCGCGACCTGGTGTAGCGGGTACGGCATCGAACGTCGCTCAACTGCACCCACCCTCGCCTGCGGCTCCACGTTCGCCCAGGTCGCAGTGGGCGCGGCGTCCTGGTTCCCACGGAGTGTTCCGCAGTTTTGGGCTGCGGTGGATGGTCCTCCATGTTTCCTGGCAGGAGAGTAGTGGCCGTTCTGTTGTACATCGATGTCCGGTCGCGCAGTTCCGCCGTGCCGGACCAGTAGCTGGTCCCGTTAGCCGAGACGCCGATCCCACTCGCGGTGCCGCGACCAGCGCATCCTCTGTGGCGACCTCTTCGGCGTCCCCGAAGGTGTCAACACGGGTGGCTCCGCTTGTTGGACGGGTGACGTCCGTTCATGACGACGAGGGTGCACCTGATCCTTGCGCTTCCCGATCTGGTTCGGAGATGCAGACGTCCGTGCCAGCGAGTGTGAGAGCCACGGTGTTAGCGTCCGTCGCGCTGCCGATGTTAGGTTCGCCAGCATGACCGTGCAGATCACCGCGGGGCAGTTCCACGCGGCCGACGGTGTCGAGGACTGGCGCTCCCTCTACCACGTGGTCTCGGCCTACTTTCGGACCGGCTCGCTAAACAAGGGCATTGCACTCGTCGATGAGATTGGCCGGCTCGCCGACAGCGACGAGCAGCAGTACCTCAACGTCGACCTGCGCCACGCCGGCGTCACAGTGTCCCTGTCCCGGCGCGACATCGCGCTGGCCCGGCGGATCTCGGCCGCCGCCAAGGAATTGGACATCGCTGGCGATCCGACCGCCCTTCAACTTATCAACGTCACCCTCGACGCATTCGTCTGCGCGGACGTGCTGCCGTTCTGGCAGGCGGTGCTTGGTTATTGCCAAATCGAAGACGACTACCTGGCTGACCCGTCGCGCCGAGGCCCGGGCCTCGGGTTGCAGCAGATGGACGCGGTGCGCCCACAACGCAACCGCATACACCTCGATGTCGCGGTTCCGCACGACCAAGCCGAAGCCCGCATCGCGGCAGCCCTGGCTGCCGGCGGCCGCCTCATCTCTGATGAACACGCGCCGAAGTGGTGGGTCCTGGCCGATGCCGAAGGCAACGAAGCGTGCGTCGCCACCTGGCTCGGCCGCGGACAGACCGACATCGACCTCGCGGCAGTACGTCAATGGCTCGACCACTGAGACGACGCCGATCGACCGGCCGCGCAGGGATCTGCCGCAGATAGGGCACCGCGTCCGTGACGGTGCTTCCAAGCGACCAATGTGGCCGCGGAAGCCGCCGCTGTTAACAGCAAGGCGCAGGGGTGCCAGCTCACGATCAGTCGACGGTCACCGGTCCGGTACGAGCCCGTTTGGGGGAGCAGGTTGGGAGCAGCCGGGTGCCCTGAACGGCCTTGAACTGAGCCCAACGGCGTCGAATGGCCCTCAATTGCACCCACCCCTGCCTGCGGCTCCACGTTTGCCCAGGTCAGAGCGGGTGCGGCGTCCTGTTTCACCGCGGAGTGCTCCGCGGTTTTGCGATGCAGTCGACGACGCTCTATGTCGCCTGGCGGGGAGTGTACGCACGTCAAGACGGTAAGGAGCCGTTGGCTAGCTCGGCCTTGCATGTGGGAGCAGATTGGGTGCAGGTTGGCGAAGAGGTCTCCGCGCCCGAAGTGCTCACCGACGCCGGACAGAGACGAGGGCTTTGACCTGCGGTGATGGAGATCGAGCGGTGCGGCGTGACCTCCCAGTGAAGGGCGAAGTGGTCAGGCGGCGCTGCTCCCAGGGTGGCTGGTACCGGCCCGCGTCTCGGGTTGCCTAACGCCGCGCCTGCAGGTGCTGTATATCGACGTCGAGTGTTGCGGGTGGGCGGGCTGAGGTCCGCTGCGGGTCCGTCATCTGAGACACCGATCCCACGGGCAACGCCCTGAACAGGCGCTTCAAGCTGGTGAACTCTTCGGCGGATCCGAAGGCGTCAGTGACGGGCTCAGACTTTGCACTCTGGATCGCTGGGTAGGTGCCGAGCGGTCGATCAATCGTCCCCGTCAAAGTTGGTTTCGTCGACGAGGCCGTCCAGGAACGTCTCGAAGTCGGGGGCGAGGACGGTGATCTGGTAGTTCCATTCCTGGTCGACGTGCACGACCGTCGGTGCGCCTGGGGATCGGTAGTCGAGGGCGATCATGTCGTGGCCCGCTGAGGGGCAGTCGGCGATGTAGATGCCGATGTCGGGGTAGCCCCACTCCGTTATCCAGAACGCGTTCCCGAGCTCGCCGCACAGGCTGAAGGGAGCGGTCCGGCCGATCGCCGCCAGTGTGTACACCGCCACGTAGTTTGCGGACCAGGAGGTTCGGCTGGGCGAGGGGTGGGCGTTACGAGCCAACAGTCCGCCGTTGTGTTGCCGGGCTAGGTCGACGTACGCGGCGGGTAGTTTGCGCCCGAGTTGCGCTTCCACCTCCCGTAGAACCTCGTCGGTGAGCGGGCTTTCCAGCGGATCGGAGGTGTCGAAGATGATCGTGGGGTCGAGCACGCGCTGACGGTAGTCGCTTAACGTCGGTTGCAGGAGCAACCCGAGCTTCGCTGTCGGAACGTTGTTCTTCGTGGCGCGCCCGACTGTCTGCCCCGGGGATGGCTGGCGTCCGCTGGGGGCTGCGTCCACCGATCGTCAGTCCGGTCGGTGTGCTCGGCCCCGACCTGCCGAGGGCGTAGCTTGCCTGGAACCATCAGAGCCGTGACGACCTTCCGCCTGCTGCGGCAGACGAATCGCTCCTCGCGATTCGCTCAGGTCACCGTCGAGGTCGCAGCGTCGAGCCGGTCCGACGTTGAGGTGAGCGCCGTCGTGGTCGACGAGCACCGGCGGGAGGCTGAGCTGGGCGCTCGGTGGGCTCTGCGTGGACTCGCCGCGGCGGCGAAGGTGAACGTGACCGACGTGGTCGTCACCGAGGTAGATACCGGGGTGGGCGATGTCTACGAGGCCACTGCCCTCGCCGTGTGGCTGGCGCTGCGCGTGGGGTATCCGGTGCCGTACGTGGGTTTCAGCGATCCCGTGATGGTCGCGTCGTGGCTGAAGAGCATGGTGGGCCGACGGCTCGAGGCCGTGACGGAGGCCCGGTACTGGTGTGAGGGACGGCGTGAACCGGACGCCGAGAGTTTGCTGCACGCTTGGCTGTTCTTCGAATACGCGATGCCGGTCGGTTTGCACGGTCGCGGTGACCAACTACTGCTCGCGAAGGAGAATCCCTATCGTTCCTACGAGATGGACGAGTCCGGAGAGACGAGGGTCGGCCCGGCGCGGCGTCCGGACGTGCTGTCCGGGTTCGTCGGCGCCCGGCTCACCGATGGCGCTGTGATCGTCGGTCAGGACGTTGACGAGGTTTGCGCTGGTCTTGTGCTGCGGTTCGAGAACGGCGACCTCGTTATCGGCACGCTCGGCGACGAGTGGGTTCTCGCCGTCGGCCCGGTGCCGGCGGCCGCCGCTCACTCCTGGACTGTGCAGCCCTTCGTGCACGGCGGCTCCCGGTAGCGCCTACTTCTTCATCTCCCAGCGGATCAGGCTGCGCAGATCATGACCGTGCCACCGGGGACGCCGGCTCGGTACTGGCCGGGCCGTCGACCTGGTGGTTCGCATCCGACAGCATGAGCTTCCCAGCCACGAGCACGTCGCGCTTTCTGGAGTAGCCGATGACAGCGCGCACGTCGCCGATGGGTGCCGATAGGGTCCTCGGCGTGGACGCGAACGAGATCACGCCGCATCTGGTTCCCAATCGCTTTGCGGATGCGGTCGGACCCAATGCAGGCGGTCCGGCCCGCGACCACTGCCGCTGCGTCGGCCACTCGGTCGCGACCCGGCCAAACAACGTCGTCTTCCATGCGGACCGTCAGGACACCGAGGCGGCAGGTTGGCGGCATCTGCTGGCGCTGATCGACGAGGCCGCAGCGGATGGGCGGACGGTGTTCAAGCCGTTCGTGGAGCTGACTGCGCCTGAGCGGCGGCAGATCGTCACGCTACCGGCGACGATCGCGAAGCTGACCGCCGTCAAACGTCTGGTGCTCTACGGCACGAATCTGGTTCGCATCCCGCCCGAGATTGGGTCAATGACCAGCCTTGAGGTCTTCGAGCCGTACACCTCCCACCGGCTGCATTGGTATCCGTATGAGCTGACCAAGTGCACGAAATTAGCCGACAGCACGGTGAGCACGCGCGTCCTTTATGGCAACTTCAAGTTCCGTCCGCCTTTTCCGCGGCTGCGGGCAGCGACCCGTGCGGTAGAGGCGGAGTTCGCCGCGCTGGACCCAGGCGTGTGGGGCTGCGATGCGGTGCGAACCTGCAGCGTCTGCGATGGGCCGGTTGACGGTGAGCTTCGCCAAGTCTGGATCTCCGGCTTGGTCGCCACCGACGTGTTGCCGTTGCTGGTAAACGCATGCTCCGCGGCCTGCGTGGCGGCACTGCCGCAGCCCTACCCTGGCTACCTCCCGACGCCGCACACCGGCGGCCCGGACATCGTTCAGCCGGCCGCCAGGCGATGAGGCTGCTACCACGAGACCACCTGCAACTGTCGATTGGCGTGCACTTGAGCAATGCGCGGGCGACCGGAGCCGGGTGCGGCTGGGGCGTTCGGGTGATCAGTCTGCGCGGTTCAGCGTGACGGCGCTGTGCACGGGGGTACTCACCCAAAGTGCTTGCAATGTCGGGTGGTGCTGGACCTGCGACTCCGCTTCGGCAGTAGCATGGTTTGGCTGCGGACCGGAGGGACTGAAGTGGAACCTGAGCTTCCCCCGCTTTGATGGAGCGGTGGTTACCTGCTGCCGGTCGGTGCAGGGATGACGCTATCTGGCTCGGTCAGGTTGGTCTGTTGGTGGTGCCAGGCGGTCTCATACTCGTCGGGGCTGAGGTCGCCCAGTTCTTTCTGGATGCGGCGGGTGTTGTACCACCCGTCGATGTAGGCGAAGATCGCGTTCTCGGCCTCGTCGCGGGTCCGCCAGCTTGTGCGGTAGACGAGTTCGATCTTCAGCGTTGACCAGAAGTTCTCCATCAGCGCGTTGTCGTAGGAGTCGCCGACGGAGCCCATCGAGGGCAGGATTCCGTTGTCCTGTAAGCGTTGCGCGAACCGGAAGGACGTGTAGTTCGACCCGCGGTCGCTGTGGTGGATCAGCTGACCGTCGCGGACGTCGCGCGACCAGATGCCGTATTCGAGGGCGGCGAGGATCAGGTCGGTGTCGCAGCGGTCGGAGGTCTTCCAGCCGACGATCCGGCGGGAGAACACATCGCGGACCGCGGCCAGCCAGAACACGCCCTGACCGCAGGGGATGCGGGTGGCGTCGGCGACCCACAGCCGGTTCGGGCCGGTCGCGGTGAACTGCCGGTTGACCAGATCCGGTGCCGGCGTGTGCCGTGGGTCCTGACGGGTGGAGCCGCCGCGCCAGCCTCGACGCAGGAACGCTCCCTGCCAACCCTGGGCGGCCATCAGCCGCTCCACCCGCTTGCGGCCGACGTGGATGCCGTCACGGCGTAACTGCCGGTGCACCCGGTCCGCGCCGTAGGTGTGCCCGGAAGTAGTCCAGATCTCGTGGATGTTGGAGAGCAGGCCCAGGTCGACCACGTCGCGGTCGCAGAGCTGTTCGGCCTGCTTGACCCACGCGTAGTAGGTCGACGCGCCGATGTTCAGGACCCGTAGCAGGAGCGCGACCGCGAACTGGTCACGATGTTCATGGACGAACCTCATGACCGTCGCCGGGTCGGGTCGAGCTCCGCCGCGAAATACGCGCTCGCGGCCTTCAAGATCTCATTCGCCCGGCGTAGCTCCGCGTTCTCCTTCAGCAGCCGGCGGTTCTCGGCCACCATGTCGCTGCTGGGCCGATCCTCCCGCTCACCCGCGTCGGCCTCGGCCTGCCGGATCCAGTTCCGCAACGCCTCATGATGCACACCCAGCTGCTCAGCCAGGCGCCGGATCACCGGCTTCGGGTCCGACTCGCGGTACAAACGCACAGCGCGCTGACGCAGCTCATCGGGGTACTTCTTCGGTGCCGCCACAGAAACTTCCTCCCCATGGCCATCAGACCATGATTACGAAGCTCCATGAAAACGGG